>CAXXOA010000003.1:0-381805 GCA_963666275.2 Oceanispirochaeta sp. | reverse complement strand
CTGCTTCTAAGCCAACCTCCTGGCTGTCTGTGCAATCGTACTTCCTTTTCCACTTAGCATAGTTTAGGGACCTTAGCTGACGGTCTGGGCTCTTTCCCTTTCGACCACGAATCTTATCACCCGTAGTCTCACTGCCATACTATAGAATAACGGCATTCGGAGTTTGACTAAGTTTGGTACCCTGTGACAGGCCCTAGCCTAATCAGTGCTCTACCTCCGCTATTAAACATATGACGCTGACCCTAAAGCCATTTCGAGGAGAACCAGCTATCTCCGGGTTTGATTAGCCTTTCACTCCTACTCACGGTTCATCACTGCCTTTTTTAACAGACTAGTGTTCGGTCCTCCACTCAGTGTTACCCAAGCTTCAACCTGACCATAAGTAGATCACCCGGCTTCGGGTCTAATGCAGCAAACTCAAGCGCCCTATTCAGACTCGGTTTCCCTCCGGCTCCGGCACTTCTATGCCTTAACCTCGCTTACTACATTAACTCGCAGGCTCATTCTACAAAAGGCACGCCATCACCTCTCAAGGAGGCTTTGACCGCTTGTAGGTCCACGGTTTCAGGTTCTATTTCACTCCCCTCCCGGGGTGCTTTTCACCTTTCCCTCACGGTACTATTCGCTATCGGTAGCTATCTCGTATTTAGCCTTGGAGGGTGGGCCCCCCAGATTCAGACAGGGTTACTCGTGTCCCGCCTTACTCAGGTACGTGCCAGCTCACTAAAGTTTTCGCATACAGGACTTTCACCTTCTCCGGTCGGCCTTCCCAGTACCGTTCCGCTAACTCTTGTGAATGCATTTTACACGCCCTACAACCCCATACCCACCGAAATGAGTATGGTTTGGGCTAATCCCCGTTCGCTCGCCGCTACTAAGGGAATCTCAATTGATTTCTTTTCCTTCAGGTACTTAGATGGTTCAGTTCCCTGAGTCTCGCTCCATACAGCTATGTATTCACTGCACAGTGACCGTCATAAAAACGGCCGGGTTACCCCATTCGGGAACCCCGGGGTCGCAGGATGTTTGCTCCTAACCCAGGATTTTCGCAGCTTACCACGCCCTTCGTCGCCGGATAGCTCCAAGGCATCCACCATGGACCCTTAGTCGCTTGACCATATTATTATTTATCCCTTCGCTATTACCTATTTAAAAGCATTCCATCCAGTCAAACCGGATAAAACGACCGTCCAAAGACGGATTTTATATAAAAAGAGTCGGATTCCTCACCGGCATAAATACCTGCAGGATGATCCATAGGGAAATTTGAAGTAGTTGACGAAAGCCAAGCCATATATGATCAGTAGTGCACCGATTGCTCAGTGACTCACTGCCTTTAAGTGTACAAACTCAAGGTCTTTATACCTTTCACGCTGAAAGGAGGTGATCCAGCCGCACCTTCCGGTACGGCTACCTTGTTACGACTTCACCCCCCTTACCGAGCATACCTTCGGCACCGGCCTCCTAAAAGGTTAGCCTGGCGACTTCGGGTACCCCCAACTCGGGTGGTGTGACGGGCGGTGTGTACAAGGCCCGGGAACGTATTCACCGCGCCATGCTGATGCGCGATTACTAGCGATTCCACCTTCATGGAGTCGAGTTTCAGACTCCAATCCGAACTGAGACCGGCTTTAAGCGTTTCGCTCCACATTGCTGCTTCGCATCACTCTGTACCGGCCATTGTAGCACGTGTGTAGCCCAGGACATAAGGGCCATGCTGATTTGACGTCATCCCCACCTTCCTCCGGTTTGTCACCGGCAGTCTTGCATGAGTCCCCAACTTAATGGTGGTAACATACAACAGGGGTTGCGCTCGTTGCGGGACTTAACCCAACACCTCACGGCACGAGCTGACGACAACCATGCAGCACCTGTATACAAGTCTCCGAAGAGAAAATCCTATCTCTAGAATCGTCCTGTATATGTCAAGCCCTGGTAAGGTTCCTCGCGTATCATCGAATTAAACCACATGCTCCACCGCTTGTGCGGGCCCCCGTCAATTCCTTTGAGTTTCACCGTTGCCGGCATACTCCCCAGGCGGTACACTTAACGCGTTAGCTACGGCACCTAGGGTCATAACCCCAGACACCAAGTGTACATCGTTTACGGCGTAGACTACCAGGGTATCTAATCCTGTTCGCTACCTACGCTTTCGCACCTCAGCGTCAATCCAGAGCCAGTGTGTCGCCTTCGCCTCTGGTGTTCTTCCTTATATCAACAGATTTCACCCCTACACAAGGAATTCCACACACCCCTCTCGGATTCAAGTTAACCAGTTTCCAACGCAACATCGCAGTTGAGCTGCGTGCTTTCACATCAGACTTAGTTAACCGCCTACATGCCCTTTACGCCCAATAATTCCGAACAACGCTCGCTCCTTACGTGTTACCGCGGCTGCTGGCACGTAATTGGCCGGAGCTTATTCATACGCTAACGTCATCCCATGCCCATTTCCTGACACGGTTATTCCTCACGTATAAAAGTGCTTTACAATCTCTCGACATTCTTCGCACACGCGGCGTCGCTCCGTCAGACTTGCGTCCATTGCGGAAGATTCTTAGCTGCTGCCTCCCGTAGGAGTCTGGGCCGTGTCTCAGTCCCAATGTGGCCGGTCACCCTCTCAGGCCGGCTAATGATCGTCGCCTTGGTAGGCCATTACCCTACCAACAAGCTAATCATACGCAGGCTCATCCTTAAGCGAAGCAAACGCTCCTTTCCTATACCAGCAAAATGGTACAGCTCATTCGGTATTACCCCATGTTTCCATGGGCTATCCCCAACTTAAGGGTAGATCACCTACGCGTTACTCACCCGTTCGCCACTCTCAAGAGGTGCAAGCACCTCTCTACCGTTCGACTTGCATGCTTAAAACGCGCCGCCAGCGTTCGTTCTGAGCCAGGATCAAACTCTCCATGATATAATTTATCCACCGAAGTGGATAAGTTCGTATCAAAGCTTCAAAACAGATACTGTCGAATGTAATCATCCTGATCCGCTTCAAAGTGAGTCAGATTCCCTTTATCTCTAAAAGAAAACTAACGATATTCCGTACCACAGGCACTAGTGCCGAGGAACGGAATCTTAATGGTCACGGCTTCAGATAAACCTTAACCGAACCATAGTGGGCGGACCGTCAATCTAAAAAGATCAGCGATCCGAACATACTACCAATCATTGCGATCCCCGGCACAAGTGCCTGTGATTCGCAATGGACTTGACTTTCGTCAAATACTTCAATTTCCCTTCTCTATTTACTCTTTCAAAGAACCATTAGCAACTTCCGTGCCAATGTGATACAAGTTATAGCAGTTACTACTATTTCTTGTCAACCGCTTTTCAAAAAAAATATTTTAAATCTTTTCAAGGCAGTTATTTATCATTTCCATTTGCGCATCAATTTCTTGAGGCGCGAGGATGATCATATTGAATATGACTTCCTTTGTAAACCCTTTTCAGGATTTTTTTCGCAATATTACAGAAACAGTCCATTCTGCCTGAACAAACCGGTTTTCCCGGTTATTTTACAGACGGGCTTTCTGAGTAACAGCATCGGGATCCTGATATAGCAAATAACATGAAACACATCAAAAGCCGTATCAAATCTAATGCGAATTATTCTGATATTCTGATTTTTCTTAAAGACGCCCCCTGTCCGAAGACAGGGGGCGATTGAACTGGCGACGACCTACTCTCCCACCGTAGCAGTACCATCGGCGCAGTTGAGCTTGACTTCCGTGTTCGGGATGGGAACGGGTATAACCTCAACGCAATAGCCACCAGATTGTGTGCAGAAGCACACTATATATAATCAACAGCGTTAACTGCTAATTTCTATAAATAACACGATATAATTTATTTCTGCAATTCAAAGCAGAATAAAAATTATATCTCAAAGGCTGGTCGTAAATCAGAGATTTACTGCTCGCCTCTGCAACCAAGGGATAAATAATAATATGGTCAAGCCGCACGGAAGATTAGTACTGGTCGGCTGAATATGTTTCCACACTTAGACCGCCAGCCTATCAAACTTATATTCTTCAAGATTCCTTCAGGGCACTTAAAGTGCCAGGGATGTCTCATCTTGAGGAGGGCTTCCCACTTAGATGCTTTCAGCGGTTATCCCTTCCGAACTTAGCTACTCAGCACTTACCGTTGGCACGATAACTGATACACCAGAGGTTCGTCCGTTTCGGTCCTCTCGTACTAAAAACAGATCCTCTCAAACATCCAACGCCTGTGGCAGATAGGGACCGAACTGTCTCGCGACGTTCTGAACCCAGCTCGCGTACCGCTTTAAATGGCGAACAGCCATACCCTTGGGACCTGCTCCAGCCCCAGGATGCGATGAGCCGACATCGAGGTGCCAAACTTTGCCGTCGATATGAACTCTTGGGCAAAATCAGCCTGTTATCCCCGGAGTACCTTTTGTCCGTTAAGTGACGACCCTTCCACTCGGTATCGCCAGATCACTATGACCTACTTTCGTACCTGCTCGACTTGTAAGTCTCGCAGTCAAGCTACCTTATGCCATTGCGCTTACAGTATGATTTCCAACCATACCAAGGTAACCTTCGCGCGCCTCCGTTACTCTTTAGGAGGCGACCGCCCCAGTCAAACTGCCCACCTGACATTGTCCATTACCCGGATAACGGGCAACGTTAGAAATATAACTGATAAAGGGTGGTATTTCACCAACGACTCAACACAGCCTGACGACCATGTTTCTACGTCTCCCACCTATCCTACACATCATCAGCCATAGTTCAATATCAGGATACAGTAAAGGTTCACGGGGTCTTTCCGTCTAACCACAGGTAATCGGCATCTTCACCGATACTTCAATTTCACCGGGTCTCACGTTGAGACAGTAAGAAAGTCGTTACACCATTCGTGCGGGTCGGAACTTACCCGACAAGGAATTTCGCTACCTTAGGACCGTTATAGTTACGGCCGCCGTTTACCGGGGCTTCAATTCACTGCTTCACTAAAAGCTAACAGCTCCTCTTAACCTTCCGGCACCGGGCAGGTGTCAGACACTATACTTCCCTTTGCAGGTTCGCAGTGTCCTGTGTTTTTGGTAAACAGTCGCTCTCTTCTGGACTCTGCAACTTCGCCATCACGCGTTAAGCCATACTTCTCCCTAAGTTACGTATGCATTTTGCCGAGTTCCTTAACGTGAGTTCTCCCGTACGCCTTAGAATTCTCATCCCATCTACCTGTGTCGGTTTGCGGTACGGTACCCAATAACCTAGCCTTAGAGATTATTTCTCGACTCGATGAATCACTACTCTTCGCTCACCCGTAGGATCGCTACCCTTAACATCTCTCCTCTCCGTGCGGATTTGCCTACACAGATCAACGGATTAATGCTTGGACCAGGACAACCAACGCCTGGCAGCAGATCTCCTTAAGTGTCATCCCATCGAAATTATTGGATGTACTGGAATATTAACCAGTTTCCCATCGGATACGCATTTCTGCCTCTCCTTAGGGGCCGACTAACCCTGGGAAGATTACCTTTACCCAGGAAACCTTAGATTTTCGGCGGGGAGGGATCTCACCTCCCTTTTCGTTACTCATGCCTGCATTCTCTCTTCTGATATCTCCAGCATCCCTTACAAGACACCTTCATCGACATACAGAATGCTCCTCTACCTACAGCGGAGTAATCTCCGCCATACCGTAGCTTCGGTACTATGCTTAGCCCCGTTACATTGTCGGCGCACAACTACTCGACCAGTGAGCTATTACGCACTCTTTAAAGGAGTGGCTGCTTCTAAGCCAACCTCCTGGCTGTCTGTGCAATCGTACTTCCTTTTCCACTTAGCATAGTTTAGGGACCTTAGCTGACGGTCTGGGCTCTTTCCCTTTCGACCACGAATCTTATCACCCGTAGTCTCACTGCCATACTATAGAATAACGGCATTCGGAGTTTGACTAAGTTTGGTACCCTGTGACAGGCCCTAGCCTAATCAGTGCTCTACCTCCGCTATTAAACATATGACGCTGACCCTAAAGCCATTTCGAGGAGAACCAGCTATCTCCGGGTTTGATTAGCCTTTCACTCCTACTCACGGTTCATCACTGCCTTTTTTAACAGACTAGTGTTCGGTCCTCCACTCAGTGTTACCCAAGCTTCAACCTGACCATAAGTAGATCACCCGGCTTCGGGTCTAATGCAGCAAACTCAAGCGCCCTATTCAGACTCGGTTTCCCTCCGGCTCCGGCACTTCTATGCCTTAACCTTGCTTACTACATTAACTCGCAGGCTCATTCTACAAAAGGCACGCCATCACCTCTCAAGGAGGCTTTGACCGCTTGTAGGTCCACGGTTTCAGGTTCTATTTCACTCCCCTCCCGGGGTGCTTTTCACCTTTCCCTCACGGTACTATTCGCTATCGGTAGCTATCTCGTATTTAGCCTTGGAGGGTGGGCCCCCCAGATTCAGACAGGGTTACTCGTGTCCCGCCTTACTCAGGTACGTGCCAGCTCACTAAAGTTTTCGCATACAGGACTTTCACCTTCTCCGGTCGGCCTTCCCAGTACCGTTCCGCTAACTCTTGTGAATGCATTTTACACGCCCTACAACCCCATACCCACCGAAATGAGTATGGTTTGGGCTAATCCCCGTTCGCTCGCCGCTACTAAGGGAATCTCAATTGATTTCTTTTCCTTCAGGTACTTAGATGGTTCAGTTCCCTGAGTCTCGCTCCATACAGCTATGTATTCACTGCACAGTGACCGTCATAAAAACGGCCGGGTTACCCCATTCGGGAACCCCGGGGTCGCAGGATGTTTGCTCCTAACCCAGGATTTTCGCAGCTTACCACGCCCTTCGTCGCCGGATAGCTCCAAGGCATCCACCATGGACCCTTAGTCGCTTGACCATATTATTATTTATCCCTTCGCTATTACCTATTTAAAAGCATTCCATCCAGTCAAACCGGATAAAACGACCGTCCAAAGACGGATTTTATATAAAAAGAGTCGGATTCCTCACCGGCATAAATACCTGCAGGATGATCCATAGGGAAATTAGAAGTAGTTGACGAAAGCCAAGCCATATATGATCAGTAGTGCACCGATTACTCAGTGACTCACTGCCTTTAAGTGTACAAACTCAAGGTCTTTATACCTTTCACGCTGAAAGGAGGTGATCCAGCCGCACCTTCCGGTACGGCTACCTTGTTACGACTTCACCCCCCTTACCGAGCATACCTTCGGCACCGGCCTCCTAAAAGGTTAGCCTGGCGACTTCGGGTACCCCCAACTCGGGTGGTGTGACGGGCGGTGTGTACAAGGCCCGGGAACGTATTCACCGCGCCATGCTGATGCGCGATTACTAGCGATTCCACCTTCATGGAGTCGAGTTTCAGACTCCAATCCGAACTGAGACCGGCTTTAAGCGTTTCGCTCCACATTGCTGCTTCGCATCACTCTGTACCGGCCATTGTAGCACGTGTGTAGCCCAGGACATAAGGGCCATGCTGATTTGACGTCATCCCCACCTTCCTCCGGTTTGTCACCGGCAGTCTTGCATGAGTCCCCAACTTAATGGTGGTAACATACAACAGGGGTTGCGCTCGTTGCGGGACTTAACCCAACACCTCACGGCACGAGCTGACGACAACCATGCAGCACCTGTATACAAGTCTCCGAAGAGAAAATCCTATCTCTAGAATCGTCCTGTATATGTCAAGCCCTGGTAAGGTTCCTCGCGTATCATCGAATTAAACCACATGCTCCACCGCTTGTGCGGGCCCCCGTCAATTCCTTTGAGTTTCACCGTTGCCGGCATACTCCCCAGGCGGTACACTTAACGCGTTAGCTACGGCACCTAGGGTCATAACCCCAGACACCAAGTGTACATCGTTTACGGCGTAGACTACCAGGGTATCTAATCCTGTTCGCTACCTACGCTTTCGCACCTCAGCGTCAATCCAGAGCCAGTGTGTCGCCTTCGCCTCTGGTGTTCTTCCTTATATCAACAGATTTCACCCCTACACAAGGAATTCCACACACCCCTCTCGGATTCAAGTCAACCAGTTTCCAACGCAACATCGCAGTTGAGCTGCGTGCTTTCACATCAGACTTAGTTAACCGCCTACATGCCCTTTACGCCCAATAATTCCGAACAACGCTCGCTCCTTACGTGTTACCGCGGCTGCTGGCACGTAATTGGCCGGAGCTTATTCATACGCTAACGTCATCCCATGCCCATTTCCTGACACGGTTATTCCTCACGTATAAAAGTGCTTTACAATCTCTCGACATTCTTCGCACACGCGGCGTCGCTCCGTCAGACTTGCGTCCATTGCGGAAGATTCTTAGCTGCTGCCTCCCGTAGGAGTCTGGGCCGTGTCTCAGTCCCAATGTGGCCGGTCACCCTCTCAGGCCGGCTAATGATCGTCGCCTTGGTAGGCCATTACCCTACCAACAAGCTAATCATACGCAGGCTCATCCTTAAGCGAAGCAAACGCTCCTTTCCTATACCAGCAAAATGGTACAGCTCATTCGGTATTACCCCATGTTTCCATGGGCTATCCCCAACTTAAGGGTAGATCACCTACGCGTTACTCACCCGTTCGCCACTCTCAAGAGGTGCAAGCACCTCTCTACCGTTCGACTTGCATGCTTAAAACGCGCCGCCAGCGTTCGTTCTGAGCCAGGATCAAACTCTCCATGATATAATTTATCCACCGAAGTGGATAAGTTCGTATCAAAGCTTCAAAACAGATACTGTCGAATGTAATCATCCTGATCCGTTTCAAAGTGAGTCAGATTCCCTTTATCTCTAAAAGAAAACTAACGATATTCCGTACCACAGGCACTAGTGCCGAGGAACGGAATCTTAATGGTCACGGCTTCAGATAAACCTTAACCGAACCATAGTGGGCGGACCGTCAATCTAAAAAGATCAGCGATCCGAACATACTACCAATCATTGCGATCCCCGGCACAAGTGCCTGTGATTCGCAATGGACTTGACTTTCGTCAAATACTTCAATTTCCCTTCTCTATTTACTCTTTCAAAGAACCATTAGCAACTTCCGTGCCAATGTGATACAAGTTATAGCAGATTTTGCTATTTTTAATCAACCGGTTAGTAAAAATTATTTTAAATCTTTTCAAAACCGTTATTTGCTCACCCCTGCATCTCAGGGCGTGAGGGTGATAATATTGAAAATTGATTTTCTTGTAAACCCATTTGCTGATTTTTTTTCAATTATTTTCGATCAACATCAGCGGGAACTTTGTAATTATCGACAGGCTATCAAAATACTTGATATCTGAATAAATTATTTCTCAAATAAACCGTTCAACACCCTAAGACTCGTCCCTGACTGTGACTGTACAGGCTAAAGAACCCTTGTCATCAAGAGAAAACTCCATCACACCTTCGGCTCTTTTTTTGTAATGCACATAAACCCATTGATCAACCGCTTCTCTGATATCTCTGTCATTCAATTCAAGATCACTCAGACGGGTTGCCGGAATGGGCTCCTCCATGATCCTTGATCTCATCCAGAGAAAAAAGGGAAACAGAAGGATTCCCGCAAGCAGAGAGATTGCCAGAGAAAGAAAAATCCCCAGATCAATCCCCTTCAGGAGGACCTGATCGAAAAAAACAAGAATAAGAAAAGTCGCCGCTGATGTGACTATTGAAAATACCAGGGCATTTAAATAGCGTTTTCTTTCCATACCGATACTCCCCTTGGATAGAAGCTAAATTATAGAACAATACACCCGGAATTAACAGTAGGGGTTCAGAAGCTGAGAATCAGCGGCACAAGGAAGGGAACAAGGACTGTCAGGACAATACCGCTGAACAGAGAGATAACGGCAAAATCCCTACCTGAATACATGGTTATAATAGGAAGAGTCGTATCCATGCTGGTAGCCCCGCCGGACGCAATAGGAGACAGAGGACCTGTGAACTTCACAAGAAGGGGTGTCATCAGAAGCGTAAAGATCTCTCTCATAATATTAGAGAGTAAAGCGATTGTCCCCAGCATCTCGCCCCTGATACTGGATATGTACAGGCTGGAAAGGCTGTAGTAACCGAATCCGGCGCTCACCGCAAGAACATCTTTGACAGCCATCCCTTTAAGGATAAGAGCCGCAATCAGTGCTCCTCCGAGAGATCCGGCAATAATGCCCCCCGGTACCAGAAAAATCTTCACATTGGCTTTCCGCAGAACATCCCAGGCATGAGAATCCCCCCCAATGCTGATTCCCACCAGAAACATCAGAAAGTAGAGGACATACATACTTATATCATGCTTCTCCGGTAAGTCGGGAAGGATGTCGAATATCCCCAGGAGAATACCCGCAGCAAAAAAGCAGAGAATAATAAGACTGTTTTTCATATTTTCTCCTTTCGGGAACGAAAGAAAAACAGGAAAACAAACCAGCAGACAAAAACACTCCCCGCCACGGCGGATAAAGTTATAATGAAGGCTTTTACGCCTATGAGATGAATGTTCTTAAGGATGATGTCGTTCTTCCCCACGGTCAGGCCCAATACAAAAAGGAGAACATAAATGGTATAGGTTATCCAGCGATCCAGTTTTTTGAGAAGAGCGGCTTTGTTTCTTATAAGGTAACCCAGCCCCATTCCCAGCACCATAAGAGATATAACTGTAAGCATTGTCAGCGGTCCAGGCCAGGAGGCATCCGGCTTTCCAGGTCAATCATCTCCCTGGTGAGCTCCCGGATCTTTTCTCTCAGCTTAAAAACACAGTCGGTTTCAGAAGCCTTCCCCCGGACAATATCCTCCGCAAGAGCCCGGCAGGAAGGAGCTCCGCAGGAACCGCAGTCAAGCCCCGGAAGTCCCTGCTGCAGAGACTCCATCTCCTCCATCATCTGTATAGCTTTTCTGTAGTCCTGATCCAGCTGAAAAATGGAACGGTTTTCAAGCTCCTCTTCCCAGAGTGTCTGAATTCCTCCGGGAAGCTCCGGAGACAGAGGCTGAGCCGCGACTTTCTGATTTGTTCTTTCTCTATTATAAATCCGGGTTTTGGCTATGTAGGGGTTTTCAACCGTCATAGGCCCCCCGACACATCCTCCCGGACAGCACATCATTTCCACAAAATCCACATCCTGAATATGACCGTTTTCAATATTTTCCAGCACATCAATCACATGATTGATACCATCTACGGAGATATGATTCTCCGCATACACCGCCGATCCCTCGCCATCAGTCCTGGCCCAGCTTATTCCGACGAAAGAGGCCTGACTAAGCGCTTCCTCCTCTTTCACTTCAGCCACAGCCTGCTTCAGGGGTTTGTAGATTTCTCGTATGGAAAGCACGCCGTCCACAGAAGACTCATGAAAACCTCTGGGGCTTTTAACAGCCGTGACTTTCGCCGCACAGGGGGAAATAAAAAAGACCCCTGTCCGCCCCTCAAAACCTTTCCTCTTTTCTCTGACAATCCGGGCACTCAGCTCCATGGGAGAGATAAGCGGGATAATCTGATCAGTCAGAGAGGGAAACCGGGACTGGATCAACCGGACAACCACGGGACAGGACGATGAGATCATGGGAATACCCGGTTTTTTCTTTTCCAGATACTTCTGCGTCAGGTCAGTGATAATTTCCGCGGCCGCGGCAACCTCATAAACCTCGTCGAACCCCAGGTTCTTCAGCCCCGTAAGGATCCTGTTACAGGAGACGGAATCTTTGAACTGTCCATAGAGAGTCGGTGCGGGTATCGCAACGGTATAGTCGAAGTCCTCCAGCTGGCTCAGAGGATCGGAAATTGCCTTTTTGGCTTCATGAGGACAGGTTCTTATACATTCGCCGCAATCGATACACCGTTCGGGTATTATAAAGGCCCGGCCTTTCTGAACTCTGATCGCTTCAGTGGGACATCCTTTTATACAGACAGTGCAGCCTTTGCAGCTCTCTTCATCAAGAGTTACAGAATGGAAGTACATTCTTCGTCCTCATCTCTTTCCATATTCAAAACGATAGTAACCGTTGTTCCCCTGTCGACTTCTGTATCCACCTGCAGGAGATCCGAATTCCTTTGTATATTCATCAGGCCCATACCGGCACCGAAGCCAAGCTCCCGGGCTTCCTCCGAAGCGGTGGAAAAACCTTCCTGCATTGCCTGTTCCAGGTCCGGTATTCCCGGCCCCTGATCGGAGAGTACTATTTTAATCGAATCCGCTCCGATTTCAACCAGGATATTTCCCCCGTCCGCATGAATCACCATATTGATTTCAGCTTCGTACATGGAGATGGCCGTACGTTTTATAAGACAGGAGGGAAGCCCGAGCTGTTTCAGCTTCTTCTTGATACTGCTCGAAGCCCGTCCGGCCAGAGAATAATCTTCACCTGAGACCTGATACTCAAAAGTCATTGTACTAGAATACACTACAAATTTAAATGAATCAATTTATATCGATTAAAATATTCGAAGGTAAAGAGTAAGCAAATTGAAAGGGATTGATTGACTTATTGAAAAAATACAGTAAAATGGAGAGCAAATAAGTGGCTTTCCTGCAGAAAAATACGTGTTTTCTGAGAAAATGGCAAGGCCGGAGGTAAAGGATGAACCCGTTTCTTTCAGAAAGAGAAAACAAGATACTCAATATGCTGATAGAAGATTACAATTTATCTGTAACAAAAATCAGCGAAGCTCTGGAAGTCTCGGCTGTGACGATCCGAAGCGATCTGTCCAGTATGG
This sequence comes from Oceanispirochaeta sp., assembly GCA_963666275.2. Taxonomy (GTDB): domain Bacteria; phylum Spirochaetota; class Spirochaetia; order DSM-2461; family DSM-2461; genus Oceanispirochaeta. The sequence goes on along the minus strand of CAXXOA010000003.1, from coordinate 369,107 downwards.
AGGAAAAGGGTTTTATACTGAGAACAAGAGGCGGTGCTCTGCCTGCATTCCACCCGGATATCCTGGTCAGCCAGAAAAAACATACCGAAGAGAAGAACCGGATTGCCAGAGCAGCAGCCGAAATGGTCAAAGAGGGCGATGCCATAATGATTGACGATGGTACGACCACGTCCCTGCTGATGAAATACCTGATGGGTAAACGCAATATTCATGTAGTGACCAACTCGACCCTGGCATTGACCTATGCCCGTGTGAACCCCACGATCCACCTGACCATGGTGGGAGGGGAATTCAAACCCGGGTCGGAATCACTGGTCGGACCTGTCTCTCTGACCCACCTGGAACGGTACCATGTGAAGTATGCCTTTGTCGGAACAGGAGGTTTTTCTCTCAAAACCGGCATGACAACCCATATAGAAGAGTCTGCTGAAATCATTAAATACATGGAAAGACAGGCTGATAAAACCATCCTTATGGCTGATTCTTCCAAGTACGATCAGGCGGGATTTGTAAAGATCCTTCCTCTGGACAGCGTGGACATGATCATCACCGACAGGGATATGAAAGCCGCTGTTGTGGCAGAAATACAGGAAGCGGGCATAGAGGTTCTGCAGGTGTGAAGCAGCAGCTCCTTGTTTCCCCCTTCCATGACCCGTATCTGAATCTAGCCATAGAAAGTGTCCTTCTGGACACTCTGGACCTGAACAATCCCCTCCTCCTGCTGTATATCAACGATCCTTCTGTTGTGATCGGACGTTTTCAGAATCCCTGGGTGGAAACAGCCCCCTCTTCTTTAGAAGGAATCCACCTTGTCAGAAGGCAGAGCGGCGGTGGAACCGTGTTTCATGATCGGGGTAATCTGAACTTCTCATTTCTATCAGGCCAGGATGATTATGATAAAACAGAAAATCTCAAACAGATAAGCCGTATTCTGGAGCCGGCAGGTCTCAGCCTCAAGATCAACCAGCGTCATGATCTGACTGTCGACTTTGAAAGAGAAACCTACAAGGTCAGCGGCAGCGCTTTCCGTCTGAAAAAAGACAGGGTTTTTCATCATGGCACCCTGCTTATTAATTCAGAATTAGCCACACTGAAAAAATCCATTACACCCGGAATCCCCAGAAAATTCCTAAATACAAGAGGAACCGAATCGGTCCGGTCCCGGGTTATAAATCTATCCGGGGTGGCGCCGGATCTGACAATAGAAAAGAGCCTGGAACTCTTCAGAGGGGCCATGGAGTTCTCTTTGATCGACCTGAAAAGCCTCGCCTGCTCCGAAGAGGTTCAGAATGAGTACAGGATCCTCACATCGGAAGACTGGATTTTCGGCAAAACACCCCTATTCCGGCAGGATATCAGTTCGGCATTTCAGGAGTCCGATGGAAGCACATTCATTACTGTAAAGAGCGGATTGATCCGGAGTGAGTCTGAAAATGCAGATTTTCTGGAGGGAATTCCCTACGGAAGAAACGAGACCGAAGAGGCGCTGCGTGAGCGGATGAACCTGAAAGACCTGTCAGAGTCAGGAACGGAACTTTTCAGGCGGCTTCTTGAAATCATCAGATAGATAGGTACAGTTTCTTCCGTTTTCCTTTGCTTTATAGAGATAGGAATCTACAAGATTTGTTAATCTGGCAAAGCGGATATTCACATCCTGCACAGGGACTTCCCCGTAAATCCCGCAGCTGAAACCGACCTGAAAGGTCTGACCGTTTTTTCCTTCAAACCAGAGACTGGCCAGATCCTCCCGCAGTTCCTCAACCCGCTGGGCTGCCTGTGACGGACTCATTTCCCCTGTAATGATCATAAGCTCCTCCCCGCCGTACCGGCAGGCACTGTCCAGAGCCCGTTTAAAGAAATGCCTGACCCGGGAGCCGACTTTTTTGAGCACCACATCCCCCACAGCATGACCATGGGTATCGTTGATGATTTTGAAATGATCAAGATCTATCATGACAAGGGAAATCCAGAAATGATTTCTCCGGCAGACCCTCCATATATTCCTGGCCTGAATAGCCATCTCTCTCCGATTGACAAGACCAGTCAGACTGTCAACGGAGGACTGCTTTTTCAGGACCTCATTCATTTCGTTGATCTTTTCTGTCTGAAGAGCATTCCTTATGGCGATTCCTGCATAGGCTCCCAGCGCTCTGAGGTTCTCCAGATCCCTGTTTGTATAGGCATTCATCTGTTCAGCCTGGACAGAAATGCCCCCCACAACTTCATCGATATACCACAGAGGGATACAGAGCACTGAATGCATCTTGTAATCTTCGTGATCTTCCTTAAACCCCATTGGAGACTCTATGTACTGACTTCCATCCTCCATAAAATTTCTGACGAAGACCTCTTTTCTGTTCCGAACAGCCCAGGCCAGGAGGCTGTTGGGCTCCTGAATCGATATTTTTACAGGATTGAACCTTTGACCGTGTCTCAGAGCAAATTTGACATTGATGAAATCTCCCTCAACCAGGGCAACCACAAGCATATTCACAGGCATCAGAACATTCATCTGGGCATAGATCAGATTCAGAATAAGCCCGATATCCAGATTGGCTACCAGTTCCTGCCCGATCGTGCTGATAAGCCTCTGCTGATGAGCGACTTCCTTGAGCTGCCGGTTCTCCTGCTGGAGAATGGATCTGGACACATCGTATCCTATGGATTTCTTTTTTTCCCGGAGAAAGAGTTTGTAGAATTTCAGGGAATCTCTATAAAGTCCTTTTAACTCCAGAATCTCCGCACGGAGCTTATAGTAAAGGGACTTATGCTCCAGACGGCTGTTCTGCGTAGCAAATTCCTGAAGAATATCTTCCGCCTGAAGGATTTCCCCCTGAAGGATAAGGATCCTGGCTTTTCCATACACAAGAGAAGAAATGACTTCCTTATTATAGATATTCCGGCTTTTCTCAACTCCCTGGTTGAAGAAAATCAGGGCATCATCCAGCTTCTCCTGCTTCAGCATGATCTGCCCCAGCTGATCCAGTATGGAACAGTCCAGCAGATACCAGTTCTCCTGCGAAACCTGCTCCTGCAGCCTGCGCAGAATTGATTCAGATTTTTCGGTATGACCGGCTCCGAAAAGAGAAGCTCCCAGATTGAAGGAGACAACACTATTGAGTATGGAATGGTTCAGGGAAGAGAGGATTTCCGAGGCGGAGGTATAATAGTCATAGGCATCATCATACTCCTCCTCTTCGTATTTAATATTCCCCTTCCCGTTTTCACTGAGTCCCTTATAGAGCTCCTGCCCCAGCCGGGATGCCAGAAGCCCCGAACGGAAGAAGGCATCGAAAGCGTCTTTCAGATTCCTTTCTTTCAGAAAATAGAGCCCCCTGATATAGAACAGCCTCATCAGACATTCATCAGGAGAGGCATGAGAAACGAGGTTTTCTTCTATGAGGCCGATTTTTTCCCGGGCCAGGTCCATATTGCCGCTGAATATTTCCATTGAACAGAGGATTATCCGGGCATTCATGACCCCTTTTCCGTACTCGATATTTTCAGAAAGATCCAGGCTCTCTTCCGCCATTTTTCTGGCCCCGGGAATATCCTTATAACAGGAAATGAGAGACTCATCGCATCGGGCATCAATATCAGAGTAAGTTTTCTGATCCATATAGCTTAACTATCCATCCTCTGTGAGAAACTGTCAATATTAGGAGTAAACGCAAAAAAAGCCTGCCGGCAAGGAGGAACCGGCAGGCAGAAAAAGATTATCTACAAAAAACTTCAGTATTTACCGTAGAGAGGGCCGAAATTCTCACAGGCCCTGTAATCGGATCCTTCAGGATCCATACCGAAGGATGCCCAGGCACTGGGCCGGAAGAGATCTCCCTCCACATTATGCATGCACACAGGGATCCTCAGCATGGAACAGAGGGTCACAAGATCTTCTCCGATATGACCGTAGCTGACGGCACCGTGATTGGCTCCCCAGTTTGCCATAACAGAGTAAACATCCTTGAAAGCGCCTTCGCCGGTTGTTCTGGGAACAAACCATGTAGTCGGCCAGGTCGGGTTGGTTCTTACATCCAGGGTGTCATGAACTTCCTGGGGAACATCCACGGTCCATCCCTCAGCAAGCTGAAGAACAGGGCCCAGACCTTTGACGAGATTCAGGCGGACCATAGTCACAGGCATACCGCCTTTGGTCAGGAAATCGGAAGAATAACCGCCTCCCCGGAAGTAACCGCCGTCACCGACGCAGAACTCTGTTGCTTTCATGGTCTTATCCACATCTTCGGCGGTGATCTCCCAGAAGGGTTTCATAACAGGCTTGCCTTCGGCATCTGTCATCTGCCCGGCTCCGTCCAATGTGGTGGACCCAGAATTGATCAGATGAATGAATCCCTCTTTGGCCAGTCCGTCAGGTTTCCATCCGGTAACCCTTTCAATGGCTTCGGGACTCCAGTAGGTTCTGACATCACTGAAAATCTGGGCGGTATTGGTCAGAAGGTGACCGAAGAGCATGGAAATTCCGTTGAGATGATCATTTTCAGTGGCAAAGATAAAGGCTTCCCGGATACCGTCCCAGTCAAAAGAGGTATTCAGCATGATCTCCATAAAGTCCCCGTTGGGATAGTGATCGGTCCAGGATCTCTGTCCCTGGAATCCCCCGGCGATGGCATTCCGGCCTCTGGATTCTTCACCGAACCCGAGCTCTTTCAGTTTGGGGTTTCCCACCATCAGATCTTTTCCGATCAGGACCATCTTTACAACATATTCCCAGTCGGCTTCCCTCTGTTCCTTGCTCCTTCTGTATTCGGGAGCATTCACAGTGTCTTCCTGTTCTTTACAGTTTTCCTTCACCCATTTCAGAGCCCGTTTGTACTCTTCGGGATCATAGATATCCTCTTCTACACGCCGGGCGATTTCACTCATATCAACAACTTCAGTGCTCATTCCCAGGTAATCCAGAAGGAAATCCTGATCTACCAGAGATCCGGCGATCCCCATAGACATACCGCCGACGGAAAGATAGGACTTTCCTTTCATTGTTGCCACCGCAAGACCGGCTTTGACAAATCTGAGTATCTTGGCTTTTACATCTCCGGGAACAGAGGTGTCATCTGAATCCTGCACATCCCTTCCGTAAATACCGAATGCGGGCAGACCTTTCTGGGTATATCCTGCCAGGGCCGCTGCCAGATAGACAGCGCCGGGCCGTTCCGTCCCATTGAATCCCCAGACTGCTTTGGGAACAAGAGGGTCTTTATCCATAACTTCTGTTCCATAGCACCAGCAGGGAGTCACTGTCAGAGAAACTCCCACTCCTTCTCTGGCAAACTTCTCGGCACATTCCGCAGCCTCGGCAAATCCGCCGACTGTACTGTCAGCAATGACACATTCCACGGGAAGACCGTTGGAATGGGTCAGATTCTCTTCAATCAGTCTGGCAGCCGATTTGGCCATATTCATTGTCTGAACTTCCAGGGATTCCCGGACTCCTCTTTCACGGCCGTCAATAACGGGCCGGATACCGACCTTGGGCATGCTGCCTTTGAGCCTGTTAACAGGTTCTGTCATTTTAATATCCATGAATAACTCCTTCTGTATATTCTGTTTTTATTCCCCATCCTCTCTCCGCTGTGGATATCAGGTAGAATAAAAAATACTTTACAACTCTGATGTAATCGATTACATTATTACATGGCTTTGGCTATGTTGCAAGAAAATTCTTCAAAATCTTTCTGCCCGTTGTCAGAGACCGGATTGCCCCCTATGCTGTATGGCTGAAATAGGAATGAGTGAAAAATGGACAATAGAAACCGCACAGTCACTGTGAAAGATGTAGCCACCCATGCAGGAGTCTCCACGGCCACTGTATCCCGGGTGATCAACGGGGATCCCAAGGTCAAGCCGGAAACAGCGAAGCATGTACAGGATTCCATAAAGGCTCTGGGATACAGGATGAACCAGGTAGCAAGAAGCCTGAAAACCAATAAAACCCATACCATAGGAATCATTGCCCCTGAATTCAGCAATGACTTTTTTATGAATATCGTTACCGGAGTGGAACAGGAGCTGCAGCAGTTCGGCTATTCGGTTATTCTCTGCAGTTCCAGCGAGGATGTGATCAAGGAAAAAGAGCAGATCCAGCTGCTCAATGAAAAGAATGTGGATGGAGCCATCATAATCCCCGGCAGCCACACGGGAAAGCATTTTTCCCTTTTTCAGAAAAAACCAATTGTTCTTGTGGACCGGACAGTGGAAGATTTTAAAACAGATGCCGTTCTATCAGACAACTACAGAGGAGCCTTTGAGGCGGTGCAGTACTCCATAGGCAAGGGCGCCCGGAGGATCGGATTTCTGGGGGGAGATATGGGGTTAACCTCAGCCAGGGAGCGATACGAAGGGTATCTGGCGGCCCTGGAAGAGGGAGGACTGGAAGCGGACGATTCCATAATCCTTTTCGGAGACTACCATATCCAGAGCGGCTACACTCTTATGAATACCCTGATGAAACAGCCTCAACCACCGCGGCATATCTTTATTTCCAACTATTTCATGCACCTGGGAGCGGCCCGATACCTGATGGAAAACCCCGGCAACCCCAGCGGACTGCATATCCTCTCTTTTGACGACATGCCACTGGCTTCGTTTTTCCCCTATTCCAGTATTATCATCGCCCAGCCCATGGAAGAGATCGGCAGGAAAGCCGCGGGCATCCTTTTAGAAAGGATCAGCGGCAACAGTTCCGAGCCCCGGGAGATCCGGCTGCCAACAACTATGCGGATTCTGGATTAGTCTGAAGGATCTGAATATCGTCATCCCGGCGGATTCTGCCCGACTGGATGACCCGGGCAAAAACAGCCCCTTTCCTGAGACTGCAGACAGATCCGGACTGCACAACCTCACACTCTTTAAAACAGCGTTTCCCCACACCGGTAATTTCCATAAGGGCTTCACCGGCAAGGAATTTTGTCCCTATAGAACAGGCTTCCAGAGCAAGCCCCCCCACCTGGAGGGTTTCCATGAATTTGGGATAACAGAGGCCGTTGCGGACATCATCAAGCACATCCTGCCTCCTCCTCTGGGAGAGGATAACAACCTGTCTGTCCCCGGGGCCTGACCAGGCATCTCCCTCCAGACCGTATTCAGACCTGAAATAGCCTTCGGGAATCTCAAGGCGGGGAGTCCCCTTCTCTTTACTGAGAAACAGTGCGGAAACAAATCCTCTGGTGCTTTCTTCTGATGTGTTCATAAAGTTATTCTAGCAGGGAGACCGGGAAAGTCAATGGTTCTGCACAAATGCAGAAAATGATGGCAGAGTCAGAGTCTTTCTGGTATGGTGAGAGGACACGGAACAATTCATAAGAAGGAATGCAATGAGTATTTTCGAAGCCCTGATGATTTTCGCCTTCGGCTGTGCCTGGCCCACATCCATATACAAATCTCTTAAATCAAAAAGCACAAAAGGAAAAAGCCTTCCTTTTCTGATTATAATCTGGACCGGTTATGTCAGCGGAGTCCTCCACAAACTGGTTTATTCCATGGACATTGTGATCATTTTCTATATTCTCAATCTTATAATGGTATCAGTGGATGCGGCTTTGTATTTTCGGAATCGGAAGCTTGAAAAAGCCCTATAGAAATCATCCGAGGAACTGATAGACAGACATGAGAACCCCCAGGAGTATGATACCTGTCGTATAATAGGCAAACATCTGATTAAACCGGGAATTCATATCGCTGCGGAGTTCTTCGAATCTCTTGTCCACCTGCTCAAATCTTTTATCGACCTGCTCAAAACGCTTCTCCATGTACTCCAGGGTTTTTTCGAGAAGCTCTCCCTGATGTTTGATTCCCTCTTCTACACGGACAATCCTTTCTGCAGTTTCCAGGCTAATGACCGGTGTACCCCCATCGGTACTTCCTGCCGATGGCAGGATCCTTGCCTCTCCATCCATTGGACCAGATGTTTTTTTACATAGTCGCCGATTTTTTCAAGATCTCTGTTTTCCACAAGGGCATCTCCCATACACTCTCCTTCATTATAAAACCATTCAGGACTTACAACAAGGAAAGTGACAGGACTGATTCAAAAGCAGGAGAAAAACCTTCAGATTATCCGAAGATTTTCTCCGCTGCCCGTTTGAAGGCCGGTTCGGACCTCTGGATAACCTCGTCGTCCACACAGTAGGAAAGGCGGAAATATCCGGGGAGTCCGAAGCCCTTTCCCGGAACAGTCAGGATATTCTGCTCCTGCAGAAAATCTACCACCAGCTGATCATCTCCCATGGGAGCCCGGGGAAACAGGTAGAATGTTCCTTCGGGCAGAGTAAGATCAAAACCGCAGTCCTGAAGGATCCCTCCCAGAAGATTCCGCTTCCGTTCATATTGGCTCACATCGCAGGAGATTCCCTGGAGACGTCCTACCACTCTCTGCATCAGCGCGGAAGCATTCACATATCCCAGGATCCTGTTGCAGAGGATGGCTCCTCCCACAATATGATCCCGGTCCTCCAGTTCCGGAGCAACAGCCAGAAAACCGATTCTTTCACCCGGAACCGACAGATCCTTGGAGTAGGATGTACAGATCATAGTATGGGGATACAGGGCGGGAATGGAGGGGACGACCGCTCCGCCGTAAACAATCTTCCTGTAGGGTTCATCACAGAGGATATAGATGCGGCGTCCGATCTCCCTGCTTTTCCTTTCAAGCATATCCGCCAGCTCCGTCAGGGTGCTTTCGGGATATATCCGACCGGAAGGATTATTGGGAGAATTGATAATAAGAGCCGCTGTGGTTTCATCAACCGCTTTTTCAAGGGCCTCCACATTAAGGTCAAAATCGGGTTTGCAGTCAACCAGTTCCAGAGATCCCCCGTGATTGTCGCAGTAGAATTTGTACTCCATAAAACAGGGACGGCTGACAAGAACTTTATCCCCGGGATTCAGAATTGTTTTCAGGGCGACATTCAGAGCCCCCCCGGCGCCGCTTGTCATGAGGATGTGATCCCCTTTAAAGGGAACCAGCTGTTCCTTTTCCAGATAGGATGCGATCTGTTCCCTCACAAAGGGGTAACCCGCATTGGCCATGTAGCCGTGCATTTCTTCTCTGCCGGCCTCTTCAAGGAGCACCCGGGTAAATTCCGCGGGGGGGAGAGCATCAGGGTTTCCGATGGAAAAATCAAACACATTTTCCGGTCCGAACTCTTCTTTCAACCGGGTTCCGGTTTCGAACATTTTTCTGATGAATGAGGATGATGCCTGCATTTCCTGTATACGTCTTGAAACAGCCATTGGGTACTCCTAGGGGGGATTTTTTTCTGTTCCCACTTTATCATATTATCCTGAACTTTCACAATCACGGGGATGCCCAGGCCCCTTTTTTGCTTTATAATAACAGGAAACAGGGAGATACAGATATGACAACGAAAGTACATCTGCTGCAGAATGGGTATGCCAACTGCTTCCTTCTTGAAGGAGAGGGACTGGTACTGGTTGATACCGGAATGAAATGGAAGAGTAAACAGTTGAAAAATGAGTTTATGAAACTGAATCTGAAACCGGAAGATGTTCAGCTCATCATTCTGACCCATGGTCATAAGGATCATCTCGGAGGTCTCCCCGTTTGTCTGGAAGTCTGCGGCAACCCACCGGTTCTGTGTCACGAAAAGGCAGGGGCTGCCCTCAGGAACGGAAAGAGCAGTCCCGTAAAAGGAGTAGGACCGATAGGAAAACTGATTGCCGCTCTGGCACGGCTGAATGCATCGACTGGATTCACAAGGGAGCCTGAAAAAACGATCACGACAGAGACGGATCTGAAGGATTACGGAGTATCCGGCAGAGCCGTACCCACTCCCGGACATACGATGGGTTCTATTTCCATTCTGCTGGAGGATGGATCCGCAGTCCTGGGGGATACGGTCATGCCTGGAAAAAAGCGCAAACCCGGCCGGCCTTTCTTTATTGAGAATCCAGACAGACTCCGGGAGAGCTACAGCACCCTGATTCCCCTGCTGAAAGGATTCTGCTATACAGGCCATAGCGGCCCCTACCGTGCGGAAGATGTCATACGAATGATGCAGAGGGAGATATCCTGAAAATATGAAAAGGATTATTTCCGCGGCCATGGGGGCCCTTACTCTTATCCTTCTCACGGGCTGCGTTTCCACCGATCTTATTGCGCCCTACGACATAGAGGCCATGCCGCCTCCGGCTATATACAGCGACCAGGGGCTCTACCCCTTTTCTCCCGAAGTACTCCCTCCTGTGAGTACTTCTCTTTCCTTTCTGTATGCCACAACAAGAGCACCTTCAGATAAGGATGCGGATTTGCCTTTCTATGAAGATCTGCCATTCTATCAGAATGCCAGAGGGCATATTCTCAGACTGGGAGAGGCTGAGATAGGAATGACCGAAGAAGGACGTACCTGGGATGACCTGACCCGGTTTGAAGAGATGCGAACCACAGGAGACCGTCCGAAAATCTATGTCTCATCCGTAAAGGAACTGGCCGTACTGGACCGGAGCATCGGAGAGTATACGGAAATAACAGAACGCGACAGGGAGATGATTTCCAGGGAGGAGATTTTTACCCGGAGAGTCAACGGACTCCTTGAAAAATCCCGGACAAAGGAGATATTCCTTTTTGTCCACGGGTATAACTCCAACTTTGAAGAACCTCTTCTGATGGCTTCCCAGTTCTGGCACTATACAGGCTATCAGGGGGCTTTCATTGCCTACTCCTGGCCTTCTTTTCATAAAGAGACAGCCTACCTGGGAGATGTGGATACAGCCCTCGCGTCAGCTCGGACCTTCAGAATTTTTCTTGAATATCTGGCAGATTCAACAGAAGCGGAAAAAATTCATATTATCGGATACAGCGCGGGCACCAGGCTTGTGACACAGGCTCTGAACCAGATCTCTCTGCTCCACCATGAGATGACAGGACCGGAATCCAGGAAGATAACAAAACTGGGTTCTCTCACCCTTCTTGCCAGCGATATGGATCGGGAACTCTTCGGGACCTACCTTCAGGACGGACTTCTGAAAACACTGGAGGAAATTACAGTATACGTATCTGAAGAGGATCAGCTTTTAAAAGCATCCCATGCCGTTCACAGCAACCCCAGACTGGGGGAAAAATGGCAGTACAGCATCGCTTCCCCCGAGCTTATCCGTTTTCTCCGAAGCCGGGAAAGTCTTCATCTCATTGATGTGAGCCAGGCCGAAGGAGTCAGTTCCAGGGGCGGCCACTTCTACTTCCTTGATAGTCCCCGGGTCAGCAGTGATTTCCTTCTCTCCCTTATAACGGATCTGTCACCGGAAGAAAGGGGTCTGACCAGGCATCCCGCCCTGCCCTACTGGGAATTCCCGGCGGATCCTCCGGAAACGACAGAACAGAAAATCCGGGAACTTTTTATGAAAGGTGAATTCTGAACGCCTTTTTCCCCCCGGGCTGTTCAAAAAATCGGAACAGCCTTTATACTGATAGAACTGCAGAGAACCGCTAACTTTTCTTCCGGTGAATCTGACAGCAGAATAAAGGAGTATATATGGCTGATACAATTTTCAGTGTTCTACCTGTGATACTGTTTTTCCTTCTTGGATATGGACTGAACAAAAGGGGATTTCTCAAGAGCGGGTCGGTTCCTGATATAAAGAAGGTCGTCTCCTCCATGGCTCTTCCGGCGCTGCTGTTTTCTGCCTTCGCCTCACTGGAACTTGAAACCCGGTATCTTACTCTGATTGTTCTGATCTTTCTGGTCTGCGCTTTTATGATATTTCTGGGAAAAGGCGCCGCAGCGCTGCTGGGAATCCGATCCCCCTACTTTTCCCTGATGATGGGGGGATTTGAAATGGGTATGCTGGGATACGCCCTGTTCCTTTCCCTATACGGCCAGGAGAACATCAGCCGATTCGCCCTTATGGATCTGGGGCAGGTCATATTTGTGTTTTTTGTTCTGATGACCCTTCTTCTGCGGGAAAAAGAGGGCGTAGGCCATCCCGGGGAACTTATAAAAGGATTTCTGACCTCTCCCGTTATTCTGGCCATATTCGCCGGGATCATCACGAGCTTTCTGAAAAAGGTGGTATCTCCTTCGCCCCTGACAGACAGCCTGAACGAATTCATTACCCTTATGGGAGGGCTGACTGTTCCCCTTATCTCTCTGATGATTGGCTATGAACTGACCTTTCATAAGCAGGGCATGGTCATGGCTCTTAAAACCGTGCTCACCCGCAAAATCCTTCTTTTTGTGATTGCTCTGGGAATCAACATTCTGTTTATCCGGAACATCCTGGGGCTGGATAAAATTTACGAATACGCTCTTCTGACCATGTTTATGCTCCCTCCCCCCTTTGTGATCTCCATCTATATGAAACAGGAGGACCGGGAAAATCTGGATTATGTGAACAATACCCTGTCACTGAGTACTGTCCTATCTGTTATTGCTGTTATCGCGGTCAGCATGTTCTATTAAAAGCATATTGCCGGAATAAATGGATTTTTTTTCCGGCAGCTCCTAAAATTGAGGGATATGACAAGTTTCAGGAGGAGTCACTTGAAAAAGATTTTTTTGATATTTCCTATTTTGCTTTTAAGCCTGTCTTTTGTTTCGGCCCAGAATCTGAATCTGGGCGGTACGGACCTCCCGGACGTGGAGGTTCCAGAGACAGAAGTCCCTGAAGTCGATGTTCCGGAGATGGAAGTGCCCGAGATGGAGATGCCCGATACGGGGAATTTCCCTGTAGGGAAGTGGCTGGATGCCAACTACGATGCTATCTGGTCATTCTCAAGCGGGAATATTCAGCTCTTCAAAGAGGGAGAACTGATTTTCGATTTCAAGGATAAAATGGAAGGGTTTGATATTGCCGGAAGCGCAAATGGCGTGACTCTCAAGTTCCGCACTGCAGAAACAGCAAGGTCCTATGAATTTGTAAAAGGTGTGACCAACAGGGATATGACTCTGATTATTGATAAGGACAACGGGGTGCATTATGAAACCCTGATGAAGATGCAGTAATACAAAGGATCCTTCGGATCAGCGGCCCCCCTGAAGCAGACGCACTGGGGGGCTTTTGATTACCAGTTGAATCCCTCGATCGGGGGATAGGCTTTTTTTACAGCAAAAAACAGGGGTGTTCCTATCACAACACCGGCAACATTCTGCAGGATATTTCCTGGAATTTCTGTAGCAGCCGCACCGAAGCCGTACATCAGGCCTCCCGTTAAAAAATAGGTTCCCGCCATAATCAGGGTTCCCAGCAGAAAAGAGAAGAAAAGACTCAGCATAAACCCGGCGGCTTTCTCTTTTTTTACCATTTTGAAGATAAATCCTATGACAAGACCCTGAACGCCGTGGGCAAAGAATGTAATGGGAGCCCACTGGGCATAGCCGCCCAGGATATCAGCCAGAGCAGTACCGAGACCGCCGGCAGCCAGGGCTGTGAAGGGACCGAATGTCAGGGCTGTGAAAAAGATCGCCACATCCCCCAGATTGATATACCCTCTTGTGGGTGTTACAGGGATCCGGATTATCATGGTAAATACTGTGGTCACTGCTGTTAGTACAGCTATAGATGCAATTCTAAAAGCCAGTTTCTGCTTGGAAGAACTGTTCGACTTCGCCATTTATCTCTCCAGTGTGAAAAAAATTACAGCCATAGTAGCAAAGTTGTACACACAAGGACAAGTATACTGACTGTCAGTATGATCTGAAAAGTCCGCCATTCCGGGGACGGGAGCTTCCTGAAAGCCGTTCTCGGGTTATCCCTGCCCACTCCTTTCAGTTCCAGAGCCATAGTGAGGGAGGGAATGGTTTTCACACTCTGAATCATCAGGGACACCAGAATGGGAAAAAGATTGCGGAACCGGCGCAGCCACCCTGATCTTACAGGGGGATCCCCCAGACCGCATCTGAGAGAGTGGGCTGTTTTCACCTGATTGAAGAGGCCGGCCAGGTGGGGGATATACCGGAGGGCCACTGAGATGACAAGGGTCATAATGAAGGGCAGACGGAACCAGCGGAGCCCCAGCAGAAGATCCTCCATAGAGGTGGTTCGGAAGAGAAGGAAAAAGGTCATTGTGATCCCTGTGAAGCGGACCAGATAGAGGGCTGTTTCCTCCAGGCCCGACAGGGTGAGTACCGTGGTTCCCCCCATACGCCAGAGGACCTCCCCCTCTCGATGAAAAAGGGGTGTCAGTATCAGAATCAGCACAAGCAGGGGAAAAATCATTCTTACGGGAAGAACCGCATCCCTTAAACCCAGAGCAAGCGTGGCGGTCAGGAAAGACAGGACCAGAAGCCCTGCCGGAAAGCTCAGCGAAAGGGGCAGAAAGTAGTAGATGACGAAAACCGGCAGCAAGATAAGCTTCAGACGGCAGTCATAACGGTGGAGCAGCGTTTTTTTTCTGACAAAAAGGGTATCGATCATTCTGCAGCCCCTCCGGAAACAGAAAGGAGCCGTCCTTCTGCCATCTGATAGATCCTCACATGTTCATCCGAGTGAAGCTCCCTATTATGGGAAATAATAACCAGAGCGGCTCCCCTCTTTTTAAGTTCTCCCGTCAGGAGTTCATAGTCTGTAAAGTTCAGGCCCACATCCGCTTCATCCAGAATATAAACTCTCTTTTCCAGTAGAGAATAGATGGCCCCCTGAAGCCGTTTCCGGGCGCCGTAACTCATCAGAGAAGGGGGGGCATCCCTACCGGGGAGACGGAAAAGAGAGACTCCCCGGTCAATCATATCCAGCTTCTCCTGACGGGAATACCTTGAGTGCTTCAGCCCCAGGGCCAGTTCATCCGCAACGGTAGGAAGGAAGAGCTGATAGTCGGGATTCTGAAACAGGTATCCGCAATACCTGTTCAGCAGAGAACGGTCCGCTCTCTTCCCTTCAACGAGAATATGGCCGGCATCCGGCTCGAGAATCCCGCAGAGCAGCCTGGCAAGAGTGGACTTCCCGCAGCCGTTGGGCCCGGATAAAAGGGTGACCGACCCGGGAGGTATGGAAAAGGATTGGATCCGGAGCGAGAAATCAGGATTTCCCGGATAGGTATAGCGGAGGTCCTCCAGTTCCAGGAAATTGCGGGAATGGCCGGATTCCGGGAGGGTCCCGAGAACACTAAGATCCTCTTCGGTCATAAGACCCCGGCTTTTCAGAAGACCGTGAGAATCCTCCGGGCTTTCCAGAGGCAGAAGACGCCCCTTATCCAGGATGGCCATCCGGATTTCCGGAGAAGCAAAAACATCACTGTATTTCGAGGCGAACAGGAGGATCCCCTTGCCCTCCTCGGCAGTCAGACGCAGTAATTCCACAAGTAGAGCGGAGCGGCTGTCCCTGTCCAGTTCATCCAGGGTTTCATCCAGGATCCACAGATCCGGATCCTGCATGGCCAGGCCTGCCAGAAGGAGCCTTTTCTTCTCTCCTCCCGAAAGACTCAATGGATCCCGGTTGGCAGGCCAGGTGACAGAAAAACGGCGGAACGCCCTCTCCATCCGGGACCGGATCTCTGCGGGTGGCAGGCCCAGAGACTCCAGGGCAAAAGCCGTTTCATCATCACAGCGGGAAGAGACTATCTGCTCATCCGGTCCCTGCAGGACAATCCCAACCCTTTCGATCCAGTCGCAGGCCGAACGGTCCGTGATGTTCTCTCCGTCCAGAAGGATCCGCCCTTCCGTCTCAGCCCTGGTAAACCCGGGATAGAGGCCTGTCAGACAGCGGCTGAGTGTTGATTTCCCGCATTCGGGATTTCCCAGGATGACCCAGAACTCTCCCCGGTTCAGGGTAAAATTCATCTCCTGAAAAAGGGGACTGGAAGGTAGTCCGGGATAGGAGGGATAGGTAAAAGAGTAGTTTTCTATCTGTAAAAGAGGGGTGTCCCGGGAGTCCTTCATGAACTTGAGTATAGCCATCCTGCAGTATAAGTTGCAACAACTGGAATTCCTGCACTCAGGTGCTATATTTATGAGATGGACAAGAAGAAAAAGGCACTGATAGCTGAAATTTCAGAACTGCTTGAAAAGATCTCTCCAGAGGGCCTGACATTCCTGAAGGAACAGGCTTCTGTTCTGATCTACAATCAGGAAGTGGAGACCGCCAATGAGGCCCTCATGAAAAAACAGAAAAAATCCGGAAATTCTCCTGAAAGGGAAAAGCCTGGACCTTCCGGCCCGGAAGTGTTCATTGAGCAGCTTGAAAAGCCGGGGTATTTCAATATCAGGATAGGAAAAGCCAAGCTTTTTATGGATAGACATGAAATCAAAGCTCTTTATACGATTGCCAGCAATTCCGGTTCTCCCTCAAAGGGAGCTGCAGGTCTATACAGCTGGTTCAGAAAGGAGAGGAGCGATGTTCTCTCAGAAGGAGGCATAGAGAGCCGGACCAGCCCTCTCCTGGAAAGGATCTATACCGAGCTTATGGAAACCTTTACGGCCTCCTGATCAGGCCCCCTCCCCTGTCGCATACCCGAGGATCATTTCCTTTTTAAAAACCCCCTTTCAAAGGAGCAAAAAAATAGAGCCGTTCAGAATGAACGGCTCTATAGTAACAAAATAAACTCCGATCCCAAAAGGAGTAAAGGAATCAGACTTTTTTAAGATATTTTTTGGTATCCAAAGAGACAGCCACGACAATCAGCACACCCTTGATGATGTACTGATAGTACTGATCCAGTCCCATAAAGGTCATACCGTAACTGATGATCGTAAACATCAGAACACCAACGATGGCTCCGGAAACTTTACCGACACCGCCGCTGAAGGAGATACCACCGACAACACAGGCCGCGATGGCATCAAGCTCATAACCGAATCCGGTCCCGTTATTGGCACTTCCGATACGGGCCGCTTCCAGATACCCGCCCAGTCCGTACATAACACCGGCCAGTAGGTAAACCAGAAGGAAGGTCTTTGTAACATTAACTCCGGATACTTTGGCCGCTTCCGGATTTCCGCCGACGGCATACATGTTCTTTCCGAATGTGGTTTTGTTCCAGAGGACCCACATGACAATGCTTGCGGCCGCCGCAAAAAGGACCAGATTGGGTATACCCAGAACCTGTCCGTTGATCAGATCCACGTAACGGTTGTCATGACCGCCGATAGGCTGGGGGCCGGGAGCTCCGGATGCAAAATAGATGGAGAGGATACCATAGAGGGTAATCATCATACCCATGGTTGCCAGGAAGGGGTGAATCTTGAAGGTGGCAACCACCCATCCGTTGATCATGGAGAAGAACGCACAGGCGGCGATGGCAGCCAGAAGGGGTACGAACAGAGGCAGCTGAACCATATCCGGATAGAACCTTGAGGGATAATCAGGCCTCTGGAGCAGAGACGCCGAAATAACCGCGGCAAATCCCACCATTCTCCCCAGAGAAAGGTCTGTTCCCTGAAGGATAATGATTCCGGCAACACCAAAAGCCAGTATCAGCCGGACCGAAGACTGGGTGAGTATATTTTTCAGAACAGCCCAGGATACGAATGCCGGTTCGCTGATGACAATGATCATAATGATTACGGCAATTACAATGTATATTGCATTATTGATAAAAAAGTCTTTCCACTCTTCTTTTGTCTTTCTGACACTGAAGAGGTTCTCTCTTTCAGAACTTATCATACTTCCGCCTCTTTATTATTATTCAAATATTTTGCAGACAGATTGAAGATCTCTGTCTGGGTTGTTTCATCGGTATTCACAATTCCCGAAACCCTTCCGTTGCTCATAACCATGATTCTGTTGGTAATACCAAGCAGCTCAGGCATTTCCGATGAAACAACGATCACAGATTTTCCGCTTCTGGCAAGGTCGATAATCAGCTGATAGATTTCGAACTTTGCTCCCACATCGATTCCCCTTGTGGGTTCATCAAGAAGCAGAATATCCGGGTTGGTCAGAAGCCAGCGGCCAATGATAACTTTCTGCTGGTTTCCACCGCTGAGAGACCGGATAAGTTCTCTTCTGTTGGGAGTCTTGATCCGCATATTCTGGATCTGCTTATCCGTATCACTCTGCATCTTCCGGTCCAGAAGCCAGCCGAACCTGTTTTTATAGGAGTTCACATTGGAGATAGTTGAGTTGAATGTAATGTCTGCGATGGGATAGATTCCCGTTTCACGACGCTCCTCGGTTAAAAGGGCAAACCGGTTATTGATCGCTTTGTGAGGGGTGGAGTTATCAATTTTTTTGCCGTCTATGAAGATTTCACCGCTCAGCAGCGTCCGGGCTCCGAAAATAGCTTCGACCATTTCCGTTCTTCCCGCACCGACAAGACCGGCTACCCCCAGGATTTCCCCCTTTCTCAGTTCAAAGTTCACATCTCTGACAAAGGGAGCGTACATGGTGGAAAGATTCTTCACAGTCATATGAACCCCGCCGGGCTCATTTGTTTTGGGAGGGAATCTCTCTTCCAGGTTTCTTCCGACCATCATATTGACGATCTTTTCCATATCTATATCTTTGATTTTTTCTGTTCCGATATACTCACCGTCTCTCAGGACGGTCACTTCATCACAGATCTCAAAGATTTCTTCCATTTTATGAGAAATATAGACAACTCCCACGCCTTCATTTTTGAGGACACTGATAATGTCAAAAAGCTTTTTGACTTCGTTGTCTGTCAATGAAGATGTAGGCTCATCCAGTACGATAATTTTCGCATCATAGGAAACCGCTTTGGCTATTTCCACCATCTGTCTCTGAGAAACAGAGAGTTTGTTCAGATAGGTATTGGGATCCAGATGGATACCAAGGCGGTCAAACAGGGCCTTCGTGTCTTTGTGCATCTTTTTCTCGTCGACAAAAACCCCTTTCTTCGGATAACGGCCCAGCCATATATTATCCGTAATGGTACGTTGAACAACCTGATTGAGTTCCTGATGTACCATGGAGACTCCGTTTTCCAGAGCATGTTTGGGATCCTGGAAGTTATACTCCTGCCCTTCCAGAAAAAACTGCCCTTCATCCTGAATATAAATGCCGAAGAGGCATTTCATCAGAGTGGATTTTCCGGCTCCGTTTTCACCCATAAGAGCGTGTACGGATCCGGGCCTTACATCCAGGTTCACATGCTTCAGAACCCGAACACCCGAAAACGCCTTACAGACATTTTTAATTCTTAATAAAAATTCTTCCTGCAAAAGAATAACCTCTCTTCGCGCCACGGCACGATAATTCACATATTACCCGGCATGCAGAATCCCTTTTAAGGAGGATACAGGCAGCCGTAATCTATGATAAAAAATGACCGGCTCCGTAGAGCCAGCCATTTTCCAGTTAACAGTCCCTTTTACGGGCCGTATTTCCTAGCGGAAATCCTCGTAGTTATCGGGAGTAACGGCAACGTAGGGTACGCGAACCGCTTTTGTTCCGTCAGTAGTCAGAGTCCAACCGGTACCGGCAACAACATCTTTACCCATGGCAGCGTTGATAGCCAGATCAACAGTGGCTCTGGACTGGTTTACACCGTCGTTCAGAACTGTTCCGTCCAGTTCGCCGTCTTCGATGTGAGTCAGAGCCTGAGCCAGAGCGTCAACACCGTAGATGGGGAGTCTTACACCGGCAGCTTTCATAGCGGTGATTGCACCGAAAGCCATACCGTCGTTGTTACAGATAACAAGCTCAATATCTTTTCCGAAAGAAGATGTGAGCCATGCAGCCATTTTGTCATTACCGTGCTGGGTAGACCAGTTGGGGTCAGCTTCAAGAGCCAGCTGATCAACTTCGATTCCCGCATCAACAAAGGCTTTTACAGATTCTCTTGTTCTGGCTTCCGCATCGGGATGTCCGGGTTCACCTTTAAGAAGAACATACTGTACAGCACCGTCGCCGTTTTTATCCCATTCGGGGTGTGCGTTCCAGTCGGCAACCATCATTTCGCCCTGGATAATTCCGGACTCGGCTGAGTTGGTTCCCACATACCAGACTTTATCGTAGGAAGCCATGGCTTCTTTTGAACCTTCCTTGTTGAAAAGGATCAGGGGGATGTCAGCTTTTTTTGCTTTTTCAATAACAGACTGGGCAGAAGCGGGGTCTACCAGGTTGATCGCAAGAACATCCACTTTTTTGGTAATGAAAACGTCAATCTGATTGTTCAGAATTGCCTGCTGTCCTTCAGAGTCGACAACCTGAATTTCTACACCTTTTTCTTTGGCATATCTTTCCAGCTCGGGCTTCATAACACCATTCATAAAGTTGTCTGCGAAGCTATAGATGTTGGCACCGATTACGATTTTTCCATCATCTTTCTGACCTTCTGCGAAAAGACCGAAAGGGAGCACCATCAGTGCGATCATAGCAATAAGAATTACACTTCTTTTCATAAAAATTACATCTCCTTTAACCGTGTTTTTTTCATGGTTATGAATCCAGTCTAGCACCGATCCGGGAGACCACAATGTGATATTTTCTTCAATATTTATAAGATTTTCTAATAAATCAGGCTTTATTAGGATTTTTCGATATAAGATTCTTTTGGTTGGGTTATTGACCGAAAACAGAGAAATCCGGGGATATATTCTGATTATTCGAGACTGAAAGGCTGATAGTTCACCCAGATATACTGCTCTTCCGGCGGGTATCCGCTGAGAATAGCCCGGGCCAGATCCATAATGGCTTTGGCCTGGGCTTCCGAGTCATTCAGAACAGTCCCGTAAAGGTTGCCCTCCTTGATCTGATTCACAGCCACATCTATTCCGTCGATTCCCACTACGGGAATATCTATCTGTCCCTGTTCGACAAGCATTCTCTCTATAAAGCCAAGGGCCATGGCATCATTATTGGAAAGGACCGCTTCCAGTCGGCCACCGTAGTTATCCAGAATCTCTCCGGCCCTTTCGTATGCCTCAATTCGGTTCCAGTTGGCTCCGACGATCTCCAGCAGGTCCAGATTGTAACCGGCTGTTTTAAAAGCCCGGATGACCTCAGAGGTCCGGATTTCCGCATCCTGATGGCCCTGCTCTCCTTTCATAATAACAGCCTGAATCGCATTGTCTCCATTCAGATCATTCTCATTCAGATTGTCAGGATCACCACCGAAAAAGTCCATAATCAGCTGGGCCTGCATCTGCCCGGACTGTTCCGCCAGGGCTCCCACATAATAGGCTCTGTTCCAGAGTTTCATGTCCTTGACAAGGGGCTCCCTGTTGAAAAAGATAACAGGAATATTCTCCTTTTTCAGCTTCCGGATAATGGGATAGACTCCCAGACGGTCAACAGGGTTCAGAACCACCAGGTCCGGATCCTCTTTCAGAAGAGTTTCTATATACTCATTCTGAAGGATCTGGGAGTTCTGGGAATCATAGACATCCAGGATCATCTTCCCCGAGGCTTCCTCCTGAATTTTTTCGGCAAAACTCTCCACAAAGGGATCTTCCAGATTATAGAGTATCAATCCCACCCGCATATAACGGCTGTCGCATCCGCCAAGAAGGACCATAAACAGAACTGCCAGAATACCTTTTTTCATGAACCGCTCCCCCCGCTGGTTGCCAGAGGAATTTTTATGGTAACCCTGGTCCACTCATCCAGCTCGCTGCTGAAAAGGATATCCGCCTTGTCTCCGTAGTAGATTTTCAGGCGGAGGTAGACATTCTTCAGCCCCACTCCGGTATCCCCCTCTCCTCCCTCCAGGACCCTGTGAATCTCTTCGATTCGCTCATCGGTCAGACCGTATCCCGAATTGGTGACAGAGAAATAGAGGAAATTGCCTTCCTGCCGGCCTGAAATGGAGATATACCCGTCCTCTTCTCCCACTCCATGGTAGATGGCATTTTCCACAATAGGCTGAAGAATCAGCTTCATGACCTTTTTTTCCAGAATATCCTCATCCACCTCAAAACTGTAGGTAAACTTGTCCACATACCGGATAGACTGAATGGTAAGGTAGTTTTTGATGTGTTCGATCTCACTCCGCACGGAGATGAAGTTTTTCCCCTTGGAGATACTGATTCTGAAGAAACGGGCCAGAGCCACCACGGTATTGATGACATCCTGGGACCTCTGATTTTCCGCCAGCCAGACTATGGAATCCAGAGTATTGTAGAGGAAGTGGGGATTGATCTGATTCTGCAGAGCCTTCAGCTCGGTTTTCCTCTTCTCCCTCTGTTCATCCACGACTTTAATCATAAGGGTCCGGATTTCATCAATCATACTGTTGAAGGACCCGGCCAGCAGAACAATCTCTTTCTGTCCGGACACCTCGACCTTGCTGTGAAAGTCCCCTTTCTCGATCCTTTCCATTGTTTTTTCAAGCTGATAGAGAGGACGGGTGATCCTGTAGGAGATCCAGTAGGCAATGACAGCAGTAACGAAGAAACTGACAAGGAACATCATAAAAATGATCAGAATCATCCTGTCCTTTGCTTCGGCAATGGCATTGATATTGTAAACAGTCACAATCCTCCAGCGGGTCTGGGCCAGGGTGTTGATATTGATATACATTTCTCTGCTGTCAATAAGGGCCTTGAATCCCCCCATGAGATTTTCTACCGACAGCCTGTAGCTCTCTTCCATTGCTTTGAATGAATCTCCCCCGAAGGAGTAGAGGAGGGAATCATTGTCATCAATTATGAGGATATGCCCCCCTTTTCCCAGATTGGTCTGGGCGGCCAGTTCCGCAAGGGTATTGAAGTTCAGTTCAATCAGAAGAACCCCCTCCTTTCTGACGCCCCCGTCCGAGTATTCGATAAGCCGGGAGACAGAGATGACCTCCTCCCCTTCTGTGGAAAAGATACCCATATCGTGAGGAGGGGAGAAATGAAAGATGGTCCTTTCGTTTCTGGCATTGATGAACCAGTTTTCTCCGGAGAAGTTCGCCCAGGCGTTGGGAATGGGAAAACTCCCCAGCACAAGGTTCCCCTGAGAGTCGAAGAGAAAAATCGAAGCCACATCCTTTTTTATCTCCATACTGGAGGAATAGAGCCTCTGGAGAGAGTCAATTGAATCCCGGGCATCCAGGTTGATTGACCCCGAAAGGATATAGTTGGCCGTTTCAAGAACACTGGAAATATAGCTTTTATAGTTCAGAACAATCTGTTTATTGATTTCACGGGACTGGCTCTCCACAAGGGCATCGGTTCGGCGGGAAAATGAGGTATAGTAGACAATGCTTGTAAAAAGAAGAACTCCCACAACGATAATCAGAGTTGCCGCCAGAATACTCTGAGAGATGGAGAGATCATGAATTGAATGCCTTTTCATGAAACCTCTTCTCTGTATTTTTTGGGCGAGAGGCCTGTGTATTTTTTAAAACTGTGACTGAAGTAGTAAACCTCGTTATAGCCGCATTTGCCGGCGATATCAATAATTTTATCTCCTGTCAGCTTCAGATACTCCTTGGCTTTCTCCATCCTTACGCTTGTAAGATACCTGACAAAGGTCGTCTCTCTCTCCTTTTTGAAGAGAAGACTCAGATAGGAGATACTGATGCCGAGATCGTCACAAACCTTTTCCATGGAAATTGTCGTATCAGAAAAATTGTCATTTATATACCTGACGGCTCTATCCAGGAGTTTCTGGGAACTTGTCATTTTTGTGGTCAGATTCAGTTCCCTCAGTTTCAGAAAAATAGAAAGGGCCCAGTCGAACATCTGTTCCAGACTCCGGAATTTGACCATCTCCTCCAGAACATCCCCTCCTATGAGGGTATTCAGATCAAGTCCGATGGAATCTGCGTAATTGACCATAATATGAAGCATGTTGATGATGTAGGGCCTGTAGTTGGCAACGGTTTTGTTATCCCTCAGGGCATTGAGCTTGAAAGTTTCCATAAGGTTGCGGATTTCATTGTCTGTCCCGAATTTGACAGTATACTCCAGATTCCGGATTTCCGATTCGCTCAGATTGAGGATTTTGGGCTGGTTCTCCTCCAGCTGATCAATGTAGATGATCCTTCCCGCATTGAGGAATTTACTGTAGGCCAGCGCCTTGCCTGCCTCTTCATAGGCCTGGTGAAGCTGCCGGAATTCCCGGTGGAGAGAACTGATTCCTATATCGATTCTGGCGGAAAGAAAGCGTTCCGCCTTTTTCTGCATCTCATAGAAGACCTGATCGACCTCTCTCAGAAAGAGCTTTCCCTTCTCTTTAATAATAAAAATGATCCCGTCATTGAAAAGGAAACTGTAGTAGTCATAGCTGTGACGTTCCATGATCGACTGGATAACCGAGCGGAGAGAGAGCTTCCGCTTTTCATATTCCATCACATCCTGCATGGAATCATCCCGTTCCATTTTTATATAGGATAGAAGATAGCTGCTGTCATCCAGGGAAACTCCGTAGGATTTCAGGTTTTCGATGTCTCCGGCATGGCCGGTAGTTGTAGAAACAAGATAGGAAGTAAAATAGTTGTCAATGATCAGGGGAATGCTCTGCTCGAACCGGCTTTTCAGAAGTTCCAGGTTGTACTTTTCCTTGATCTCCTTATCCAGTTCCGCTTTCAGCTTGTCCAGAAACCGGGAAATATCCCCCTGGGTAACCGGTTTTGTCAGATAGCTGTAGACATTCAGCTCTATGGCTTCCCGGGCATAGTCAAACTCGTCGTATCCAGTGATAAAGGCCACCCGTACGGTGGGATAATCCCTCCGTATGGTTGAAGCCAGTTCTATCCCGTCAATAAATGGCATTTTTATGTCTGTAAGAACAACGTGGGGGGAATATTTTTCAATCAGTTCCAGGGCGTCGTATCCGTTTCCTGCGGTCCCCACGACGGAAAAACCGCTGTCTTCGGAGATTTTGGAAGAGATACGGCCCCTGACCTCATCTTCATCGTCCACCAGAATCAGTTTGTATAACTCTTCCATAGGGATTCCCTCTTTTTTGATGACTTTTATCATACCGTGAGAATTCCAATCCGTCCAATCTGATTAATGGGGTAATTTCATTGGATTATTAATGAGTTTTTGCAAAATAGATTTATAAGGGTTCGGTCAGAGACAATGCAGTCACTGGATTATAGTCTCAACCGCAGTGCCCAACTCGGTTGAGCAGCTCCCGGAAGTACAAAATGGCCTATCAGCTCAATACGGATATCTCCGGCCTGGCAGACAGCAATCTCTACTACCTGATCACAAAAGGCTGGAGGTGCTGGAGCCGTCTATATGGAAGGAGATTATTCAGAGGAACTCCAATCTGATAGAGGTCAAAAAAGGGGCGCAGCCGGCCTGGACAGGAAAAGTCGGGTCAGTAGAGAGATCGGGACCAGTCAATAAAAAAGGGAGACTTTTAAAAGCCTCCCGTCGGGTTTACATCTGCCTTACATCGACAATCCGTTCCACAAGGGGTTCGATACAGCCTATGAGCTCCTGCTCCGTCAGGTTCTGAACTTTAAAGATCCCATAGCGGTTGGTGGCATTCTCCCCCAGCATATTACCGAAAGAGACGATGTCCCCTCCGGCATTGGCAATAGCGCTGGAAACAGCTGCCAGTTCTCCGTGTTTCTCTGGCATAAGGATCGTAACTCTCAGCCCCTTTTCTCTGGCTCCGAAGAGTTCTATAAAAACCTTGAAAATATCGGATTCCGTGATAATTCCCACCAGAATATCATCCTCCAGAATGGGAAGTCCTCCGATATTGTTATCCGACATGATCCTGGCGGCATCCTCAATGGGAGTCTGGGACGTGATGGTGATCATTTTCTTTGTCATCACCGAATGGACTTCCAGTTTATTCATCAGATTGGAAATTTCCCAGACATCAAGAGATGTGGCAGGAGAGGGAGAGGCATAAAGGATATCCTTTTCCGTGACAATCCCCTCCAGGTGTCCGTGCTTGTCTGTAACAGGCAATCGGTGAATCTTTTCTTTCTTCATAATATTTCTGGCTTCGTTCACCGGGGTATGAGAAGTAATGGTAATAGGATTTTTCGTCATTCTGTAAGCTACCTGCATTGCTGCCTCCTTGGTCTTTACATTGTGAATTTTAACTTCAGAACCGGGAATTGGCAAATAAAAAACCAAATGGTCAGACCTGACAGGGGCAGGAAAAGAGAATGCCTGTTAAAAAAACACCCTCTGCCGTCCGCAGGGGTGTTTGTCAATTTCATTTATTCCTGAAAAAAGAAGATCCCCTTCTCCTCCATAAGAGAGGCCGGGAAGGAGGATCATCACTTCCAGTGTTTTTCCATTCTCTTTTTCAGAGAGGCTCTGTAGGCGTCCCAGTCTGTAATGGGCTCTGCAGCCAGGCCTTCTTCACAGGCGGCTTTCGCCACAGCCAGGGCTTCCCACTCAATAACCCGGGGATCGAAGGGTTTGGGAACAACATACTCTTTACCAAAGGTAAAATCCCTTCCATAGGCCGCTCGGACTTCATCGGGAACACTCTGTTTCGTCAGTTCCGCCAGAGCTTTTGCCGCAGCCATCTTCATACCTTCGGAAATTCTTCTGGCCTTCACATCCAGGGCTCCCCGGAAAATAAAGGGGAATCCCAGAACATTATTGACCTGGTTGGGATAATCGCTCCTTCCCGTACCGATGATCAGATCATCCCTGGTGGCATGAGCCAGATCGGGCTTAATTTCGGGGTTGGGATTGGCCATGGCAAAAATGATAGGCCTGGGAGCCATGGATTTCAGCATTTCCGCGGTCAGACAGTCCGCAACGGAAAGGCCCATAAAAACATCGGCACCCTCAACAGCATCCGCCAGAGTCCTTCTGTCGGTGTCTGCGGCAAACTCCACTTTTTCGGGAGTCATACGTTCGGTCCGTCCTTTGTAGATCACGCCTTTGGAATCCAACAGAAGGAGGTTCTCTTTTCTGACACCCGCGGCCAGGAACATTTTGGAACAGCTGATTCCCGCAGCGCCGGCACCGTTTACAACGATTTTAAGATCCTCCAGCTTTTTCCCCTGAATTTCCGCGCCGTTCATAAGCCCTGCTGTAGCAATAATGGCGGTCCCGTGCTGATCATCATGGAAGACAGGGATATTGCACTCCTCGATCAGGGTCTGCTCAATTTCAAAGCAGTCGGGTGCTCCGATATCCTCCAGATTCACACCTCCGAAGGTGGGCTCCATGGTTTTGACAATGTCTATTATTTTTTTGGGATCCTTTGTATCCAGTTCAATGTCAAACACATCAATATCGGCAAAGCGTTTAAAAAGAACACCCTTCCCCTCCATAACAGGTTTACTCGCCAGAGCCCCCCTGTCGCCCAGCCCCAGGATGGCAGTCCCGTTGGAGACAACAGCCACCAGATTCCCCTTATTGGTATACCTGTAGGCATCAGAGGGGTTTTCATCAATTTCAAGCACCGGATGAGCCACTCCCGGCGAATAGGCCAGGGTCAGGTCATCCGAGGTTTTGCAGGGTTTGGAAGCCACTACTTCCAGTTTTCCGGGTTTACCCTCCAGCTCATGATAGGCCAGAGCGTTTTTCTTCATATCGTCCATATAGTTATCCTTATTACAACGAATCTCCCCTCTCCCTTTGGGAGAGGGGTCGGGGGAGAGGGTCAGTTCCAGATACTAAAGAGAAACCCTTCATCAATTAACCGGAGGATTCTCACGATTAAAGAGAGGTTGAAATGGAGGTGTACCGACTCCCGTCCTTCTCCCCAGCCCTCTCCCGGGGGAAGAGGGAATAAGAAAAAGGTCTGACTATTCTACTATTTATCCCAGGAGAATTGAAAGTCCAGGTTCCAGCGGTCCCGGAGCTCACTCATCTGATTCTGCAGGGTCACAGGAACAGGACAGCCGTGTTCCTTTCTGTACTGCCAGGCAAGATACTCCTTCTCACCGGCCGTATAGATCCTCTCCTCTCCCGGAGCTTTCCGGGAGTCCCTGAGATTCCGGAGGATGGTCCCGGCAATTTTGCGGAAAACCTGTTCTCCCAGGAAGAAATCAGTATTGATGGCAATGAAAAAGTGTCCCAGCAGGATGGGCTTCTTCTTTCCCTCCTGATCGACACCGTTAAGATCTTTCAGAAACTTCCCGTCCTGAAGGGCCGCCGAAAGAATCTCCACCACCGTGGAATAACCGAATCCCTTGTACCCGCCGGTCATATCCCCGATTCCTCCCAGAGGAGCCAGGGCAGCCTTGCCTTTGGTAAGATCCACCAGGATCTGTTCTGTATCGGTCCGGGTTTTTCCGTCTTCTCCTATGACCCATCCGGGAGGAAGGTCCTTCCCGGCCCGGCCGTAGACCTCAATTTTCCCTCTCTGGGAGACCGAGGTGGCACAGTCCAGAATAAAATCGAACTCTTCATCCGTAGGCAGCCCTATGGTGAGAGGATTGGTTCCCAGCATATTCTCCGTGCCGAAGGTGGGGGCGATGGAAGGCCTGGCATTGGTGCCTGTCATTCCGATCATGCCCTCTTTTGTGGCCATGGAGGTATAGTACCCGGCTATGCCGTAGTGGGTGGAATTCCTCACAGCCACCATGCCCATGCCATGGTCTTTTGCTTTATCAATGGCCATCTGCATGGCCTGTTTCGCAGCGACATGACCCATCCCGTTGTTGGCATCCAGAACGGCTGTGGTTTCCGTTTCTTTCAGTATATCCACTCTGGTCACAGGCTCCTGGGTTCCCGCATCCAGACGGTTTATATAGATGGGCTTGAGCCTGCCGATTCCATGTGAATCAATACCGCGCCGGTCTGACTCGATAAGAACCTCTTTGACAATTTCGGCATCCTCTTCGGGAACTCCGCTTTTTACAAGAACCTCTTTCATAAAGCGTTCAAGTACGGCGA
The DNA here is from genome assembly GCA_963666275.2 of Oceanispirochaeta sp. Taxonomy (GTDB): domain Bacteria; phylum Spirochaetota; class Spirochaetia; order DSM-2461; family DSM-2461; genus Oceanispirochaeta. Next base: position 340,473 of record CAXXOA010000003.1, on the reverse strand, counting down.
AATCCACCCATTCACAATCTCTGTAAGCATCTGCGTATCCCATTTATGACTCTCCCCTGAAAATAAATATCTTCTTCTAATTATAATCCCCTCTGCCTCAGGCACAAGGACTTCCCTGAGGGCCGGATAAATTCTGATGCGGGATCTACAGTATCACCATAAGGGCCCACATGGTAAAAAAACCCAGGACCAGTGACATATTGATGATTCCCCCGGCGGTTTTCTCGTCATAGCCGAACTGATGGGAATAGGGAACAACCAGGAATCCCACGGGAAGGATCATGCAGATGATGGCGACTTTTTTTGTAATGTGGTCAAAAGGCAGGAGATACCAGGTAAGCAGAGCAAAAAGGAATGCCACAAAGTACCTCAGCAGCAGAAGGGTGAAAACCCCTTTGGCTCCGTGGTCCTTCCAGTCGAAATTCAGCACAAGTCCCAGCACAAGAAGGACAAGGAACTGATTGGCCCTGGCAAAGATCCCCATCCAGCCTGTCAGAATTTCAGGAAGAACTATCCCGTTCATATTGAGAAACAGCGCAATAATATAGGCCATAAAGGGCGGGGACTTCAAAAAGATCTTTATAAAACTCAGGACGTCCCTTCTGTTCCCGGCATGGAGAGGAGAGTAATGGGCTCCCAGAAAGTAGGAAAATCCGAAAATTGTCAGGGCGTTTCCCATATCCATAATCGCTGCAATCCGGAGGCCCTCCGCCCCGAAGAGCCCCTCAATAATGGGAAAGGCGAAGAGACCGATATTGAGGCCCATGGTGCTGAGCATCATGAGCCCCCTTGTGTCAGAGGGGAAGGATCGGAACAGAAAGAATCCTAGCCCGGAAGCGGCCAGGGCCATAAGGATGGGCACAACAGGCAGCAGAGCCATATCAGCCGACAGAGCTGTGGAGGAGACATTCAGAAGGATCACTGCGGGGAAAGTGAAATTCATCACTGCCCGGGAGAAAATAACATAGTCGGAGGACTTGAAAAGCCCCGCTTTTTTCAGGCTGTACACAAGTAGTATAATCAGCAGGCTGTAGATAAATGGTAAATGCATTTTGCCAGACTATCAGTTTCAGAGACAAAGGACAATCTGAGAACACTCAATGTGTTAAAGGGCAGAAACCTGCTTACAGTTCCAGATCATAATTGACATGAACCAGATGCCATTTCGAGGGGGGCACACCTGTCTTCTTCTTGAAGAGACGGGAAAAATAGTAGGGATTGTCAAAAGCCAGTCTGAACGAAACGGTTTTCACTGTCATATCCTCCTGCAGGAGGAGTTCCTTGGCTTTGTTGATCTTCATCTGAAGAAAGTAGTGGTAGGGCGAGAGTCCTGTCTGCTCATTGAAATAGCTGCGAAGAGTTCGGTAGCTGACCTTCAGAGAGGCGGTGATTGCTTCCACATCATACCTTTCGTAAAGCTTTTCATCAAAGAGGATTCTGGCTCGTTCCAGGAGAGACCCCGTGTCGCCCCCGGCACCCGTATCTTTCCGAATAGAGTTGAGCCTCGCCAGGATCTGGGGAATCAGCGAAGAGATCAGCTGCTGCATCCCTGCCGGCTTCTCCTCTACAAATTCCACAGCCTGATTGAAAAGGGAGATGATGGCGCGGTTGTATCCCACATGAAAGAGATTGTTCTCTCTCAGAACAAACCTCTTCTCCAGCCATCTCTGGGCGCTTTCCCCGTTGAAACCGATCCAGTACTCGGTCCATCCCGTATCCTGATCGGGTACGTACCAGTAGCGCTCTCCCGGAACCAGAACCAGGATTGTACCGGCACTGACGGAAAACTCCCCGTGGAAGGACCGGAATATTCCCGAACCTTCCACGATATAGACGAACTGGAACTCACTGAGTATCCGCCCGGAGGACCAGTTGTGTGTATAGGGCTTTGGATGCTTTTCCCACTCATAGGGATAGGGATCCCCGGGCCGGATATGGACATGCCCTATGGTTGTCACATAGAGCTGCCAGTCCATATCCTCCTGGGAGTAGTCGAAATAGTGGAAAAAATTCTCCGGTCTATGAGCAGATGCCTGCACCTTCTCCCGTGTCTCCTATGCTTTCAGAAAAGCCTCTCGGCTTCTGATGGTCTCAACAGTGACTTTCACAAGCTCTTCCAGGACTTCCGGTTCGGGCTTTCCGTACATGGCCGGATAGGGATCTCCTCCCGGCCCCAGAGGTTCGGGGCTCATAAAGCAGTCCCTGTTATTATATCCGATCAGATAGAGGGCTTCGATGATCCTGTCCAGATCCAGAAATCCCGTTCCCAGGGCTCCCCGCTGACTGTCCGCCATATGGAGATTCACAAGCTGTTCTCCCGCATCGAGGATGGCTCCTGCGATATGAGATTCTTCGGACTGCATATGATAGACATCCCCGTTGATCCAGGAAACACCGGGACAGCCTAAATCCTTTATGTACTGCTGGGCGTCTTTGACTGTATGAACAAAGGATACTTCCGCAGAACGGATCGGTTCTATCGCCCCTTTGATATTATGTTTCTCGAAAATATCCGCAACAATCTGCAGGGTTTCAATACTCCTGTGATACTCCATATCATCGTAAGCGGCATTCCTTCCCACAGCGCCGGGAACCACAAGAATATAGGTTCCCCCCACTTCTGCGGTAAACTCCACTTCCCTTTTTATGTAGTCCAGGGCCGCCTGTCTGTGAACGGCGGAAACACTGGACAGATCATTCTCCGCCGAAAACATTCCGCATACGCCGCTGACTTTCATATCCATTTCAGAAAGGAGTTTTTTCACATCCTTCGCTTTATAGCCCAGATCCGGTCCGTAATGATTTCCGTGGAGTTCAATGTATTCCAGGCCGTGCCGGGCCAGCCTTTCCATGGAGGTTTTGAGGGGTTCCACACCGAATCCCCAGTTACTCCAGGAGATCTTCAGGGGGTTTTTCATCTCTGAAGACCTTTCTGATTTGAAAGCTTCAAACTTCTCATCAATCATCTTATTCGTCTTTTCAAAATTCTGAAGCATAATCGCTCTCCTTTGTACTGTTCTGCTGAACTCTATTATCCGGAGGAAACAGCCCGTTTCACCATTCAGAAAATTGCAGAATAGGATGGACAATTTTTCTCACGGATACACATTACACACCGATCAATGCACTTTTATACCTTACATCCCGGAGAGGAGAGATTAAAATGGATTTTTTTTCGAAAACCTTTAAAAAATATATATTTTTTATACAATATGCGGATGCGACGTTTACTCCTCTTTCTGTTCCTCCTTTTATCTCTTCCCGCGGCAGGTTTCAGTCAGTCCCTGGAAATTCCCCTTCCCAGAGAGGGAGATCAGATTATCAGGCACAGCGCCTATACCCTGAATTACAGAGAGGAGTACGAACAGGCCGACTGGGTGGCCTATGAACTGACAGCCTCCGAAACAGAGGGGACATTTGAACGGACTGACAATTTCAGGGAAGATCCTCTTGTTCTTACAGGATCGGCCTCTGGGGAGGACTACAAAGGGTCCGGTTTCGACCGGGGCCATCTGGCGCCGGCAGGAGATATGAAACTCACAGGGCAGACTATGTCAGACTCTTTCTACCTCTCCAATATGAGCCCCCAGAATCCGTCTTTCAACAGAGGAATCTGGAAAAACCTGGAGGAGCTGGTCCGGGACTGGGCCCGACAGTACGGGAGCCTGTTCATCGTAACGGGGCCCATCCTGACGAAAGAGGATCTGCCGCGGATCGGTACCAGCGGGGTGGCTGTTCCCGTATACTTCTATAAGGTGATTCTGGTCTATGATGAGTCCGTTCAGAAAAGCATCGGATTTGTCCTTCCCAATAAAAAAGGGGAATTCCCCCTCTCCTCCTATGCGGTGACAGTGGATGATGTTGAAATTCTCACAGGAATAGATTTTTTTCCCGGACTCCCCGATCCGGAGGAAGAGGAAATTGAATCGGTCATTGAAAAGGAGACATGGGATTTTTATCCCGCAGGAGAGTCCTCAGCGCCCCTGAGGGAACAGAATCTCTCACCCACAGCCGTAACAGCCGGAACGGTTCTGCCCTACTGGATCAACAGCAGCAACAGCACCCGTCACAACAGCCGCTGCCGTTACTACGGCAAGACTTCGCATGGATATTATACGGAAGAAAAGCAGGGAGATCCCTGCGGTCTGTGCGGTGGCTAGGAAGAGGGACAGGACCTGAAAGAGACAAACTCTTCCGGTTCTCCCGCTGCATTCACCGACAGGGCATTCAGAATAACCTCCAGAAGGGAGCCGGGGTTGGCGAAACCGATCAGGTCCATCAGAAGCTCATTGGTTCTGGAGGGGTGATTGTTTACGGCCAGGCTCATAAAGGCCTGCTGAATCATCAGGGATTTCATAAGCCTGATACCTGTGTGCCCCGACTTCCTTATCACTTTGAGAAGCTGCTTCTCCAGGTTTTTCGGTTTTATTCCCGACTGAAACAGTGTGATGGCGGTATTCAGAAATCCCCGGCCCGCCCCGGGAACGTCTTCAAGCAGAGCTTCCGGACCTTCATCCCTGTAACTGTAATGGAGCGACAAAAGCTCTATATAAAGAGGAATCAGATCCCTTTTCTCTTCTTCAGAACACCGGGCCTGTTCGAGCAGACCGGCCGGGAGAGGAGACAAGATGTATTCGTGGGAGTATGGCCCGGACAATGACAGATCAATCTCCATTCTATCAACCGGGAACTGGTATATAGTCGCCAAAAGAGGCTCCTTTTTTACGGATAATTTTTACAAATTATAATACTTTATTTCCGAATTTCACGAACTTTTAAAAAAAAATTACTTTTAAGTGAATTTTCTTCCAGCTATCCCCTGTATTCCTGTGAATGAGATAAAAAAGACAGGTGAGTAAAAAAAACGGTACCCTGGAAGAACAGAGTACCGGTAAGAGTCTAGAGCATTTTATCCAGAAAAGTCCGGATCCTGGGATGATCCGGCCGGGAAAAGATTTTCTCGGGAGATCCCTCCTCCAGAATGACCCCTTCATCCATAAAGATAACCCTGTCTGAAACCTCACGGGCAAAACTCATTTCATGGGTCACGATAAGCATGGTCATATGCTCATTCGCCAGATCTTTGATAACTCCCAGAACTTCTCCGATCAGTTCCGGATCCAGAGCGCTGGTAGGCTCGTCAAAGAGCATGATATCCGGCTCCATTGCCAGAGCCCGGGCTATGGCTACACGCTGTTTCTGCCCTCCCGAAAGGTAACAGGGATAGACATCCCTTTTATCCGACAGTCCTACCTTGGCCAGAAAATCTTCTCCTCTGGCGGCAGCGCTCTTCCTGTCCATTTTCAGAACAGACAGAGGGGCCTCCATCACATTTTCCAGAGCCGTCTTATGGGGAAACAGGTTGAATCCCTGGAATACCATACCCAGTTTCCGGCACCTGTGGCGGATCTGAGATTCACTGATATGCTCATCCGATGCAATAGGCTCCCCTTCGATTTCTATCCTTCCGGAAGAAGCTTTTTCCAGATGAATCAGCGAGCGCAGGAGTGTGCTTTTTCCCGAACCGGAAGGTCCGATGATGGAGATGATCTCCCCTTTATGGACTTTCAGATCCACACCTTTGAGGACTTCTAGATTTCCGAATGACTTTTTCAGACCCTCAACAGCAATCATTTCACTCATATACGGAATACCTCTTTTCAAGATGCCTGAAGAACAGAACCACCAGGTAGTTCATTCCCAGATAGATAAGAGCGGCAATGACAAAGGGGCTGATTGTAAAATCCCTGGCAACGATCTCTTTAGAGTTTCTCAGAATATCCCCTATACCCAGAACGACAATAAGGGCTGTATCCTTAATCAGGGTAATAGCCTCATTGGACACGGGAGGCAGAACCCTTTTGACGGTCTGGGGAAGGATAATTCGGACCATGGTCTTGCCGTAACTCATTCCCAGAACCCTGGAAGCTTCGTACTGTCCCTTCTCAATAGACTGGATTCCCCCCCTGAATATTTCAGTAAAATAGGCCCCGTAGTTCAAAACAAAGGTCAGCGCCGCCGCAGTGAACCGTTCAAACCGGAGGCCGGGGATCAGGATAGGAAGTCCGTAATAGACAAAAAAGATCTGCAGCAGAAGGGGTGTTCCCCGGACAACCGAGGTATAGAGCTCCATGAGAGCCCGCAGCCCCTTCCACCGGGAGGTCTTTGCCATAGCGCAGAGAAACCCCAGCGGCAGGGATACCGCCAGGGTGATACAAAAAAGTTTCAGTGTTACCGTACATCCCAGAAGGATGTAACGGGTAGAATCAATGAAGTATTCCATTACCGGGGCAGGAGGACATTCTCAGCGAACCACTTGGTTGAAATAGCTTCGGCTGTACCGTCTTTTACCATTTCATCCAGGATACGATCCACTTCACTGACAAAGGCCGCTTCCCCTTTCCGGAAACCGATCCCATACTGCTCTTCTGCAAAATAGTCGGTTGCCACCGCAAATACGCCGGCTTTTTTGGAAATATAATAGCGTCCCAGGATTTCATCAACCACGACCGCGTCAATCCGGCCCACTTCCAGGTCCATCAGAGCCTGAATGTTATCCTGGAATTTGACAAGTTCATCCAGAGTTTCGGCTGTTGCGGCATCTCCGTTCACAGCATCATCGGCGCTGCTTCCCAGCTGAACACCGACTTTTTTCCCGGCCAGATCCCCTTTGGTATCGATGCCGGAACCATCCTGAACAACAATGATCTGTCTGTTGGCAATATAGGGTTTGGAAAAATCAATTTTCTCGATTCTCTCATCGTTTATGGTCAGACCGTTCCAGATAACATCGATATCTCTGCTGTTCAGATCCAGGATCTTGGCATCCCAGTCGATAGGCTGAGTTTTCAGCTCCACACCCATTCTGTTACAGACCTCTCTGGCCAGATCAATATCAAAACCGGTGATCTCTCCGGCTTCATCACGGAAGCCCATGGGGGGGAAGCTGTCATCCAGCCCCAAGACAAAAGTTCCCTTGTCGAGGATGTACTGCAGAGAGTTGTCTCCCTCTCCGGTTTCCTGTGCTCCGCCGGCTGTTAAAAAAACTGAGCAGACAGTCAGTAGCAGGACTGCGAAAATTCCTTTTTTCATATATAGTTCTCTCCATTTTGCTAATTTTTGCATAGGCAGTATAAAGTAGACATGGAGGATACTCAAGGTTTTCGTAGATTCATGCCCCTATTATCGCGATAAACGCAGTAAAAACTTCAATTTCGTTCTTTTCTATAAAAACACTGAAAATACTAATATTTAATAGTATATATTCATTCACTGGAATAAATTATCCATGCATTTTACATGGTGAGACCGGAAAAAATGGACTATTATAATAGATAGGAAACTCGTATAAAAATGAGGTAAATCCATGATTAAAAAAGTTTCAATTTTCATAATTACAGGTTTCATTCTGCTACAGGCTTCCCTGCTGGCAGAAAGCCCTTTTACCCTGATAACCCAGCCGACCCTTCTTTTCCCTTCAGGACCTGAGACAGACGAGGGCGTCGCCTATTACTCTACCGGCGGCGGAGCCATGCTCGAAGGCGAACTGAACTTCCGGAAACTGGAGTTTCTCCACTTCGGTCCCCAGTTCGAATACAGCCTGCTCCCCATAAATCAGGGATCCATCAACTTCTCCTATTTCAATTTCGGCGGCACTGTGGGTCTTAAAATATCCCCCTTTTCCCGTTCCATTCTCAGGATTTGGGGAGGCGGTGGCGGTTCCTACGGGATGCTGGATACGGAGTCCTCCCTCTTTCCCTATTACACAGGGGGGGCGGATCTGACATTCCGTCTGTCCCCTTCCTTCAACATAGGTCTGGGAGGCCGTTATATTCAGGGCGAATCTTCCGCCGGAACAATCTATCAGGCCACGGGAGCGTCTCTGACCATAGGCTATAACTTCCAGAGCGGCGGTTCAGGCGCTGCCCTGAGGGTCATTCCCTTTTCCACGGAGATATTCCCTCTCTACTATACCTGGTACGATGAAAACGCCCTGGGAGAGGTAACAATCACCAACGAATCCTCCGAAGAGATCCAGAATGTGAGAGCCAGTTTCTACGTGCCCCAGTATATGGAACAGCCCAAGTATACGGACGGCGAAATCCGCCGGATTTCCCGGGGAGAAACCGCAACCCTGGATCTTCAGGGGCTGTTCACCAATAATATTTTTGAGATCAATGAAGGATTGAAGGTAGCCGGAGAGGTCAATGTGGAATACACCTATTTCGGAAAAGAGGTGAAAAAAACCGTTCCCCTGACGATTTTTATCAACAACAAGAATGCCATGACCTGGGACGACGACCGCAAGGCGGCCAGTTTCGTGACAGCCAACAATCCACTGATCTACAGCTACTCCCGGAACCTTTCGGGAGAGATCCGGGGAGGAGCCCTGAGCGCTCTGGACAAGAACTTCCAGATCGGCATGGGCCTGTTCGAATCCCTCAATCTCTACGGGATCGGCTATGTGGTGGACCCCTCCTCCTCCTACGTGGAACTGTCGGAAAACGAGGAAGCCGTAGACTACATACAGTTTCCCCAGCAGACCCTGGTCTCCAAAGCGGGGGACTGCGATGATATTTCCGTCCTCTACGCAGCCATGCTGGAAGCTTCGGGAATTCCCGCCGCCTTCATAACCATTCCGGGACATATCTATGTGGCCTATAAGCTCGATATGGATGAACGGGTGGCAAAAAAGAACTTTCCCAATTCCCAGAACCTCCTTTTCATCAATAACGAACCCTGGGTACCAGTGGAAATCACTCTGGTGAAAGAGGGGTTTCTCGCCTCCTGGCAGACCGGAGCCAAACAGATCCGGGAAAACAACGGCGAGTACGGGTTCTTCCCTGTCAGAGAAGCCTGGCAGACCTTTCCGGCTGCCGAGTACGAAAGCAGCGGCCTGGCTTATCTGCCCGAACCCAAAGAGGTTGTAAACCAGTACTCTCAGGAGCTGAGACGGTTCCTGAGACGGGAAGTGAACCTGCAGATTGCCGCCATTGACGGAGAGATCCGACAGAAGGGCGCCACTTCGATCCTGATGAACCGTAAGGGCGTCACCTATGCCCGCTACGGCTTCCTGGACGAAGCCAAAAGCCAGTTCGAACTGGTGGCGGCAAAAGACGACTTCTATCCCAGCCTTATGAACCTGGGAAATATATACTATCTGAATAAAAATCCCGCCGAAGCCTCCCGGTACTACAACAGAGCCCTGCAGATCAAACCGGACAGTGAAAAGGCCCTGATCGGACTGGCCAGAGTGAGTTCAGAACTGGAGGACTACTCCACCGCAGACTCTGCCCTGGCCTCCCTTCAGGAAATTAACCCCGCCGCGGCGGTAGAGGTAGCCCATCTGGGAACCGGCGGAATCGGACGGGCCTCACAGGCTCAGAATAGAGAGGTGGACGAATGGAGCGAATAAAAAAAGTATTTCAAATTGCTGGGGGCATTCTTCTTCTGGCAGGCCTGATGACCTGTAAGGATCCGACGAATCTTCTGGAAGGTCTGGAAGACGAAGTCAAAATGGCCAATGATCTGTATCTGGAGATTGTTAGTATTTCCCCGGATGATGGCGTAAATGATTTTAATCCCGGAGATACGATAGAAATTGCGTTTGACAGGGAAATTGATTTAGAAACGGCAAAAGGATTCATATCTATAGTTAATGCGAATGGTATTTCTTTTGAATCAGAAAATGAAGACAATGCCCTGAATTACTCCTTTAACAGCACCAATAATGTTCTCAGTATCAGCCCCTATCCATACTTTGATGGTCCGGTAAACTATCAATTATCGATCACTGAAGGGTTGTCTGGTGTTGATGGAAGTCTATTGAGAGACTCATACATTGTTGGATTTACCACTTTAAATCCTCCAAGAGGATACATAACTATCGATGATGATTATATTAATAGCTATTTAGTTGATGTTGAAGTCAATTCAAACGGGGCATCCTATTATGAATTATCAAACAATGCTAACTTTGAACATGTAGGATCTGGTGATGGAGACTTATATTCCAGCGGCTGGAAGCCTACAAACGGAGCCAGTAGAATTACTGATACAGTTAGTGGGCGTGTAATTGGCACACAGGGAGTCAATACAATTTATGCCAGATACAGAGATGGTAACGATACAAATGCCAGTACAGCCAATATTTCATCTACGGCAACTGCAAACGTAACGTTTGATAATGTAGCCCCCAGCATTTCCATTAATGATAGCGGAACCATCCTTTATCAGAATTCCTACAATGCAACAACAGGTCCTGTTATGTATTCAACTGCCTCTGATGCCACCAGCGGTATTGCTTCCTACACATGGGCTAAAAATTCCGGATCTCCTACAGTCACGTTCACTGCAATAAACTCTTCATCTACAAATGTATCCCTCAGTGCAGAAGGTGATGCCTATATTGAAGTGACCGCCTATGATAATGCGGGAAATTCAGCGACTTCTACAACAAGATTGATAAGACGTGATGTAACTCCACCAGGAGCCCCCACAAACAATACAACTCCAGTCCCCAGTGGCCTTTTATTAACCAGTGATAACACTCTGACATTTAATATCAGTGCTGGCTCCGGCGGAGAAAACTCTTTCCGCTACCAGATAAATAATGGAAGCTGGTCTTATACCACTTCAACAACTCCTACAGTGACTGTCAGCATCTATGGAACCCCCACCATTGAGATTCAGGGTCAGGATCTTGCAGGAAACTGGTCAGCCTCATTATCTCAAACATATACGAATGGTTTATTTCCAACAGCAGATAAGTTTGGAAATCCAAGATTCTATCCTGCCAATGGCAGCACCGGAATATCAACTGCAACTGATCTGGCATGGACGGAAGCTAACTCAACCCATTATTACAGAATATATATGGGGACTAGTAAATCTCAAACACTAATTGCTGCTGTTGGTGTTCCCTTTCTCGAAAGTAAGGATTTACCAAAACTGTCGTTAAGTTCAACATACTATTGGAAAGTTGAGTACTATACGGATTCTACTATTAAAGTTCCTTTTTACACATCGGACTTAATGGCTTTCAGTACAGGAAAATCTTTTTTCTAAGTAAAGCTACAAACCGGTAACCGGGCTGAAAAGCCCGGTTTTTTTTTCGGAAATTTCAAATTGAATTCACTATACTATTACCTATGCAAGAACCCAGCTCAACAGAAAAAATCCTCATCATCGATGACGAGCCCATGATCCGTGAACTCTTCTCCATCTATCTGGAGGAAAAGGGGTATAATGTGGTCTCCGCCGACAACGGCCGGACCGGCCTTGAAATGATAGAATCGGAAAATCCGGCCCTGGTGCTTACCGATCTGAATATGCCCCATACCGACGGGTATGATGTTATGAAGCAGGCCCATGAAAAGGATGAAGATCTTCCCATTGTGGTGATCTCCGGAGCGGGAACTCTGGATGCGGCTGTCAAAGCCCTCCGGCAGGGCGCCTGGGACTATCTGATAAAACCTCTCCAGGATATGTCGATCCTTCAGCATACCATCGAAAAATCCCTGGAAAAATCCCGTCTACTCAAAGAGAACCGGCGCTACCGGGTCCATCTGGAGGAGCTGGTTCAGGAGAGGACACAGCAGCTGGAACTGCGAAATAAACAGCTGGATATCTCTCGGCGCCAGATCATAGGGATCCTCTCCCAGGCGGCGGAGTACAAGGACTTTGAAACGGGAGATCACTTCCTCAGGGTTTCCGAGTACTGCGCCTGCATTGCCGAAGGAATGGGATGGACCGAAGAGATGATCAATCATATCAAGCTGGCCTCGCCTGTACATGATATCGGGAAAATAGGGATTCCCGACCATATACTGCTGAAGGAAGGCAAACTCACTCCCGAGGAGTGGGAAGTGATGAAAAACCATACCCAGTACGGCAACAACATCCTCAAATCCGATAAATTTGTCAGTTTTTATATTAAAAACCAGTCCGAAAACGGGGAATCTCTGGAGGAGTTCGGCCACCAGCTGATCGAGACAGCGGCCAATATTGCCCTGAACCATCATGAACGCTGGGACGGTTCCGGCTACCCTCTGGGACTGAAAGGAGAAGAGATTCCCATAGAGGCCAGGATCACAGCAGTAGCGGATGTGTATGATGCCCTGAGGAGCCATAGGCCCTACAAGGAACCATGGCCCCATGAGAAATGTCTGAATTACATCGAAAGTGAAGCGGACAAGCATTTCGATCCCCAGGTGGTCCGGGTCTTTCTTGAAAATATTGAAACCATCCAGGAAATCAGGAATACCTACGCAGACTAAAAAAAATCCCCTGATCCGACGGGGGAAACCCGAATGTCAGGGGATGGGGGAAACTTAAAAGAGAGTGCCCGATGGCTTACTCTTCTGTTTCCTCCTGGGGCATAGCCCATTCAGGCAGGATGATATCCGCATCATCCTTCATCTTTTCAATGTATTCCATGGTCTTGGTATTCTGGGCATCCTGATTCATCTGCTGTTCAATGAACTGTTTAGACTCATCAAAGCTCATGACCTCTTCAGGATTTTTGGCTGTTGTCAGAATCAGATGGTAACCGAACTGGGTGAGAACCGGTTCACTGACTGTTCCGACTTCCAGATTAAAAGCCGCTTCTTCAAACTCGGGAACCATCTGTCCCCGGCCGAACTGCCCCAGTACGCCCCGGTTTGTATTGCTGGGTCCTTCTGAGTACTGAACCGCCGCATCGCCGAAATCCATTCCCTCATCGATCATGGCTTTAATATCCTGAATCTTATCCAGGGCGGCTTCTTCCGACTGGTTCTCATCAACCCGTACAAGGATATGACTGGCTTCTATAGATTCGGGAATAACAAAAGCGGTGTCCCGGTTTTCATCGTAAAAAGTGCGCATGTCCTCTTCGGAAATACTTATATTGGCATACACTTCCTGCTCGAAGAGCTGCTGCACCACAGACTGCTCTCCCAGGTCGGACCGGAGACGCTCTTCTGAGTATCCGCTGGCTTCCAGAGCCTGTGCAAATGCCTCTTCTGATCCCATCTGAGCTTTAAAACCGTCGATCTGAGAATTGATGCTCTCTTCATCCGGGGTCAGTCCCAGATCGTCCGCTTCGGTTAAAAGCAGATTTTTGATAATCAGGGAATCCAGCAGCTGGGGCTTGATCATTTCCAGATCGTCCTCGGAAACGGTCATTCCCTGAGCTTCATACTGCTCTTTGAATCTGTTCAGTTCTGTGTTGAATTCTTCTTCGCTAATCGTGGTTTTATTGACCACCGCAACAGCGCCTTCAGGCAGTTCTTTGCTGCCGCAGCCTAAAAACAGGGCAGCTGTAACGATTGCTGCCAGTAAAATTTTATGTATTTTCATGAAGCTATGGTACGGGCTGCGTTTCGAGTTGTCAACATAAGGATCATAAAGGATCACTGGTTTAGTACATATTTTACAAAATCCGCCACAGAATAGTGTCCGGGATAAGTGGAGGATGTTTTCAGGCACTTGATTGTGTTGTAGGGCTGAATGATAAAAATATCATCCACCTGGGAAAGGGCGTCATTTCCGGGGAAACCGAGAGTTGTGAGATCTCCCGGCTCGCCGTTAAAGTCTTTTTCATTGAGTATCATGATCTTTCTCATAGGTTCCTTCCTTTTGTTCTGGATAAGCACACTATAGAAAGGCAATATGTCATATCATGACACATGAAATGTTTTTTTTACAAAAAGTTTCTTCCCCGGAGATCAGGGGAGAGCCTTTTCCAGCTCCGCTTTCAGGGCATCATAGGGATAGGCCCCCTGAAGTCTCATAAGAGAGGCTCCCTTATGAAAGAGCATAATCGTCGGAATGGACTGGATGGCATATTTTCCCGCAATGGCCGGTTTTTTTTCCGTATTGATTTTCACGGTTACCAGGCGGCCTTTGTACTCTCCCGCAAGACGGGCGATTGTGGGGCTCACCATTTTGCAGGGACCGCACCAGTCGGCATAAAAATCCACAAGAACAGGCAGATCGCTGTTCTGAATCAGTTCATCAAAGCTTTTGGGAAGGACAGGCATAGATACTCTCCCTGATGTTTTAGTTTCTATTTATATAAAATATTGAATATAGTCCCGGGAAGCAATGATTTTCTGCAGAAAACCGGAGTCCCCCTCAGTCACGGAAAAGACATAAAATTCAGCTTTACGCTTTACCAATAAAGTGTTTCGGATTAATGTGGATAATCATGCCTGCAGCCAGGAATCTTGTACAGTTTCTCAACGGTTTTGAACTTCTCTCCCATCCTTCAGGGGTAACAATAGCCACCCTGCAGGAAAAACTGGGTATCAGCCGACGCTCGGTATACCGGCTTTTCGAATCTTTCGAAGAGCTGGGCTTTCCCCTTATGCAGCTGGAGAATCCGGAAAAACAGAAACGCTGGTGCATCATGGAGGACTATTTCCAGGGAGCCCCCAAGGGCAGGGTTCCCCGTCTGGAACTGAACAAAAGAGAAGTCCTTGTGCTTTACCTGATCCTCTCCCGAAGCACTGCTCTTTACGAAACCGAGCTGAAACAGACCATACAGACCCTGAAGACAAGACTGGAAAAGTTTCATCTCGAAACAGAAGAGGAGACACTGATCGACCGCTTCTCCCGTGTATTCCTTTCGGTTCCCCGGAAATTCAAAAACCTGGAGGGCAAGGAGAGGCTCCTGGAGGAGCTGATCTCCGCAGCCATTGAGCGCCGGACCTGCAGGGCGGAATATTTCTCATTCCGGAACAACACAAAAAAGGAGATCCTGTTCAACCCCCTGCGATTTTATGAGTGGAACGACGGGCTCTACTGCTTTATCCAGACCCTGCCTGAGAAAACCATCCGGACCACAGCGGTAGAGAGATTCACGAGCCTGGAGGTTCTGGAACAAAGCTTTGAAGAACCGGTGGATATTGATCCTCAGCAGCTTCTCGGCGGAGCCTGGGGAATCAACTGGGATGAACCTCTGAATGTGACAGTCCGTTTTGCCCCCGCCCAGTCCCGGTATATCCGGGAAAGGCAGTGGACACCCAATCAGAAAATATCCCTGGGAAGCGACGGATCGGTGATCCTGAAAATGACCACATCCGGACGACGGGATATTAAAAGCTGGATCCTGTCCTTCGGAGACCAGGCGGAACTCCTGGAACCCCGTGATCTGAGAGATGAAATCTGCCGGGACCTTGAAAAAATGACCATGACCTACAGAAAAGAGAGCCTCTGAGATGCTCCTGATCCATCCTCCTCAGGTCCGGAACTGCGAACCACCCGTAGCCCTCTCCCGTCTGGCGGGAGCCCTCATCACGGCAGGGGAACCGGTGACCCTTCTGGACGGGGCTCTCGAAGGATTTCACTGGCTCTGTGACCAGCCCCCTGCCAATCCGGAGGATCCCAAATCCCTGATGATCCGGAAAAGGAAAGATCACTTTCTGCAGTTCACAGGAGATCCCCTCACTTTCGAAGAGTACAAAAAAAAGGTATCCCATATCCGCTACATGGCAGCCTCTGCCCTTCCTGCAGCCTCCCGGAATGTGATTGTCTCGCCTGCCAACTATCAGGATCCTCAGCTTTCACCGCTGAATTCAAAGGATCTGATCCACAGCTGGGAACACCCGGAGGAGAACCTTTTCTATCCCTGGTTTTCCCGCCGTCTGACAGGACTGCTTCAGAAAAGCGGCGAGAAATTCGTGGGGATTTCCCTGGGCTATCTGAGTCAGGCTCTCACAGGAATGGCCATGTGCGGTTTTATCCGCAAAAACTTTCCGGGAGTGAAAGTACAGCTCGGCGGGGGACTGATCAACTCCTGGATCAAAGGCCCCTCAGATACAGTGTTCCTCTACCAGCTGGCCCACAGGGTCCAGAACGGACCGGGCGAAGAGGAGATAGTCAAGTTTACAGGCAGGGAGTACAAAGGCCCGGGAACGCCCTTTTTTGACGAGATCTACAAAAGAGAGCCGGGCAGGGACTATCTCACTCCCGGAAAAATTCTGCCCTTTACCGCATCACTGGGATGTTCCTGGAAGCGCTGTACCTTCTGCTCCGAACTGTGGGAGGACAACCCCTACTGCGAAGACCCGCCGGAGGAGTCGCTGGAACAGCTCAGAACCCTGACGGAGAGGCACGAACCCCGGCTGATCCATCTCTGCGACAGTGAAATCAGCCGGCAGTTTATGCAGAAGATCCTCAATCATCCCCCGGGAGCCCCCTGGTACGGGTTCAGCCGTTTCCTTCCCGAAATGACAGGGGCAGCCTACTGCCGCAAGCTGGCGGCATCGGGATGCGTCATGCTCTGCCTGGGACTGGAATCGGGAGATCAGACCGTACTAGACAGCCTGAAAAAGGGCATCCGCACGGATCAAGTGCAGACCATACTGGCCAATCTGAAAGAGGCGGGGATCGGGACCTATGTGTATATCATGTTCGGAACCCCATCGGAAAACCGGGAAAAAGCCTTCCGCACAAGGGACTATGTTCTGGAGAACGCGGCGAATATTGATTTTCTGAATGTCTCTATTTTCAATATGCCCATAGGAAGTGAAGAAGCAAAGGACCTGGCGGTAAACCGTTTTTATGACGGAGACCTCTCCCTTTACAGCGAATTCGCCCATCCCGAGGGGTGGAACAGAAGGCAGGTCAGGGATTTTCTGGACAGAGATTTCCGCAAGATCCCCGAACTGGGGACCATACTGAAACGAACCCCTCCTGTTTTCACAGCCAATCATGCCCCGTTTTTTCTCCCCTAAAGGGTAAACCTGAAGGAGAAGCGGCACAGGAGACCAGGTCAATACCTTTGTGATTGATTAAAAGAGCCTCTGTGCTGGATCAGCTTTTACTCAGGGCGACCCGGACCCCCAGAGCCAGGAAGACAGCTCCGGCCATTTTTTCCAGAAGGATGGAAAAGGAGGGAGACTCCCTGAGGAGCCGGGAGACTCTGGATGCCACAACAGCTATGAACAGACACCACAGAGTCCCTGTAAAGGTGAACGTCAATCCCAGAAGGAAGAAGGACGAGCCCGGCCGGGGAAGGGCAGGATTGATAAACTGCGGGAGAAAAGCCAGAAAGAACAGGGCCACCTTAGGGTTCAGCACATTGGTGAGAACACCGGAAAAATAGAGCTTCCACCGGGATGCCTCCTGTCTGCCGGGTCTGTCCAGGCCAAACATTTCCCCCTTTTTCTGCAGAAGGCTGCGGGCTCCCAGAAAGACAAGATAGGCCGCTCCTGTATATTTCACAAGAGAGAAGAGAAAAAGGGATTCTCTGAGTACCACCGACAGTCCCAGGGCTGCCAGTGTGGTATGGACCAGGATTCCTGTAGAAACGCCGAAAGTGGACAGGATCCCCGCACTCCGGCCTCCGGCGACGCTGCGGCTGAGTATGTAAATGGTATCGGCTCCGGGGGTGATATTGAGAAGGATACCCGCCAGAAGAAACATCGGATAATTGACAATTCCCTGCATGATTATATTTTAATCCAATGCTGCTCCTTGCAGAAGAACCTCCCCCGAAAAATAGGATTTTCAGCCTTTAAAACGCATAAAAAGGGGGTTTCGAAAATGTGCGCTCTTTTACGGCTGCCTCTGAAAAAGGAAAACCTGTAAAAAAATAAACGGAAAAATTGCCATAAAAGTAAATCCCTGTTACAATTCAATCGATATAAAAGAATCGACTTCCGAGCTCATATTTCTAAAACAGATGTCTGTCATGAAAACTGAGCCGCCGGGTAGGACCGGAAACAGTCCTACCTCCCGTGTTTGGAAAGGAAGACCCTATGAAAAGAACTCTGAAGCACTGCATGACAGTGTTTTTTTTCGTGCCCCTTCTGTCGGTGAGCGCCTTAGACATAACTCTGAACGGAGAACTCCGGAACAGCTATCCTCACGGGGAGCTTACCCGGAGAGCCTATGCCCTTCCGGGAGAGAACTCTCCCCGGGGTATGGTTCTCAGCGATCTGTTCCCCCCTCTCTACGACGCCTGGGAACTGAATATCAAGAGCGGCGGTTCTCAGGAATCCCTCCGGATTGCGTCCTTTCCCGATAGTATAAACAGGACCTGCCTGATAGAAGGCTCACCGGGCACATGGGATCTTCACTGGCAGAACGGACAGGTATTCAGGGATATCAGAGCCATCGATATTGCAGGTGAAAAGCTCCTGAATACGAAGCTTGAAGTCTGGATCAGCTGGGAAGGAACAAAGGAGCTGAAAGAGGAGATAGAGTCCTACGCCGCCCGTTTCGGTCTGGAGATCCATGTAACCACCCTTCCGGATCCCGCATCCAAATACCTGTCCATCCTGCGTGGCGGCGGGGATGTACCGGATCTGATTATGGTTTCTGCGGGAGACATGAACAGACTAATCCGGACAGAAGCCCTGCAGACCATTCCCGATTGGATAGCCTCCCCTCTGGACTCCCGGGGAAACAGGACATTTCAGTCAGGACGGAAACAGTGGGCCGCCCCTTTCTACTACGATACGCAGCTCATTTTCTATAACCCCGACTATATTGATCTTTCCCGGTACCCTGATCTGACTCTGAACCGGCTGGAGAGCCTGGCGTCCTCTCTGACAGGAAAGGTAGAAGTGCCCCTGACATGGAATGCCTACTCCATCAACTGGCTGATCCCCTTTCAGGCAGCCTTCGGCAAAGAGGAGATTCTCAACAGGGATGGTACAATCACTGTCAATGACAGGCCCACCCGACAGGCTCTGGAATACCTGACAGCCCTTACGGATACTGATTACTTCAAGCCCCTGGAAAGGGACGCCATGACCTCCTATTTTGCCACGGGAAAAGCGGCAGTCATCCTATCCGCCTCCTATACAATCCCTCTTTTCCAGGAGCTGGGGATTCCCTTCGGTATTGCCGGTTTTCCCCGGAATGAAACAACCGGAAAACAAGTCTCTCCCCTGCTGGACTTTAAAGCATTCGCCATAACGGGAAAATCCCGGAATCCCCTCCTTGCCCGGGCTCTCATAGGGCATCTGACAGGAATCGGATACCAGCAGGACTTTCCCATTGCCCTGACCAAGCTTCCTTCCAACACAGAAGCGGCGAATCTGGTCGGGGACAGAAACCCCTACTACAGGATAATGCTGGACAGCGCTGCGGATGGAACCGTGATCCCCTCGCAGAAATCTTTTACCGTGTATAAAAATATCATGTGGAAACTGCTTCGTTTCGCCCTTTCAGGACAATTGACGACCGAACAGATTCTGGACAGAGGGCAGAGCCTTCTGGATGAAGAGCTGAAAAACAGCCCCTGAGGCTGAACAGATAGGAGAAAAAAATGAAGAAAATGTTTGCAGCAGGACTCCTGGCACTCATGGGGTTCCTGGTTCTGACCGGTTGTGCCTCAACAGATCATGAAGGTACGACTCCCGATGCCGTCTCCCAGGCAACCCCCAAAGGGGAAGGCTGGAAGATAGAGCTGTCGGGAGTGCGAAACGATGAAGTATGGGAATCCAACCTGAACAGCTGGATCCAGCAGAACCCGGAGCTTCTCGTGCCGCTGGAATACGAGAAAAAAGGGGAACTCCACAGTTACCAGGGGTTTCCCCTGAAAGAGATCATCGCCATGGTAGATGATGCGGACGGTTCCATGCCCGCATCCTTCCGGACGGAAAAATGGACTGCAGGGTATGAACTGACCCTGACCGCCGGGGACGGCTATGCCCAGACTCTGATGACTTCGGATTTCAATCCCGGGGATCTCTACCTGGGGATCAGTCAGGACGGCAGCCCCATGGCCCCGACCCTGATCGGCGATATTTCAGGCCAGTACTGGGTCAGAGATCTTGCCTCCATCAGCCTGGGACTCCAGCCTGTGTCTCTGGAAACCAACGATTTCGAGCTGCTCCTGTCAATCGGTTCCGAAAATGCCTCCTTTACCATCTCCGAGATGGAGAATCACCCCTACTATCTGGAAGACAGGGGGAACTACACCAACTCCTACGGAAATAACTTCCAGTACACCTGGGGCGGGGTCAAGCTGGTGGATCTCATAAACGACTACACCACCCTGACAGAGGATATGACAATCACAATCCAGGCGATGGACGGCTATGAGATGGACTACAGCGGCAGCCAGCTGCTGGATCAGGAGAACGGCACCTGGATCCTGGCATTCAAAGAGAACGGTGAGTATATGCCCGAAGATCCCGGTTATATCCGTCTTGTAAAAGTAGGGCCCGAAAATCCTGAAATTACAGGTCATGTTTCAGCCAGAATGGTGAAGAAGATCATGATCAGTCAGGAATCCTTCACTGATTTTGCCATAACCATGGACGGTCCCGGAGGGAAGGAAGTTTTTGATCGCCAGACCCTGCAGAGCGGAGTGTCCACCCATAAATCTGTAGTTTCCTACTACGACAGAAAAAGCGAATCCTCCGTTGAGTATATGGGCCTGCCTCTGTTTGAGATGTTCAGCCGCTATGACGGTGTGAATCAGGTGACTCTGGAGGCGGAAGACGGTTTTTCCATTACCCTTGATGCCTCAGAAGTGATCGGAAATCAGGATGTCATCCTGGCCATGTACTACGGAGACGGTTCGGAACTCTCGGACCGGGAAAGGCCCCTGGTGCTTGTCTGGGATCAGAATGCCGCTCTGGTTCCCGATGGAATCAAAGCCGTAAGGAATATCAGTAAACTGATTGTAGAATAGAGAATTCAGGTAAATTGAAAACAGCTTTGAAAAGAAAGGGATTTCC
This sequence comes from Oceanispirochaeta sp., assembly GCA_963666275.2. Taxonomy (GTDB): domain Bacteria; phylum Spirochaetota; class Spirochaetia; order DSM-2461; family DSM-2461; genus Oceanispirochaeta. Next base: position 319,789 of record CAXXOA010000003.1, on the reverse strand, counting down.
CGCAGACAGCCTCCTGCTCCTGCCTATGGCCGGGATTGTTCTGCTTGTGGGTATAGCCCCTTTCGGCGAAGCTGTTTTCACTTCCTTTTTCCATGACATATACGGCCGGCGGACAGCAGCGGGCCTGGACAATTATCTCTATATTCTTTCAGATAAAGGTTTTTTATACAGTTTCAAAATAAGCCTCTTATGGGCCTTTGCCAACACGGTGCTCTCTCTGGGGATATCTCTGAAACTGGCCTGGTACCTGAGCAGAAAGAAGAAAAAGATCACCCTGCTCTATCTCTCCCTCCTGGTACCCTGGGGAACTCCCATCTATATAGCGGTTCCGCTCTGGCGTTCGTTTTTTCATGGAGACGGAGGAGACTCCCTGTTCCGTACTCTTTTCAGGATCCCTGTAGATCTGATGAACGATCCGGTCGCCGCCTTTCTGGCAGCCCTGTGGGTGAGTCTCTGGATGACAGTTCCTTTCATGACATTTCTCTTCTGGGGAAGCTTCCGGAAGATCCCCCTGTCCTATTCGGAAGCGGCCAGGATCGACGGGGCCAACTCCTATATTATTTTCAAAGAAATCCTGCTTCCCCAAATCCGGGGTTCCATCGGGGCCATGACAATTATCAACTTTCTCAAGTTTTTCAAAGAGTTCAACCTGCTCTTCCTTATGACCACCGGAGGCCCTCCCCTGGTATCAGGCATGACAAACCGCCATATCATCGGGGCTACAACCACACTGGACATATTCCTCTATGAGGTGTTCAAAACCACAGAAGATCTGGGGATAACATCGGCCTATGCAGTCTGTCTGGCCGGGCTTGTGATCGTCCTCATGGGCCTATGGCTGGCGGCGAGGAGGGAGAAGAGATCACACAGGATCCCCCTCATAGTCCTTGTAGTCTCCCAGGTTCTTATGGGAGGAATATGGGGCATTATCTGGGGAGGGATCTACCTGGCGGCCTGGTTCCGCAGCAGGAAGTCCTATATGACAGTCTTTCTGGTACACTGCCTTATCAATCTCCGCTGGATATTCAAAGCCGGATTTTTCGAAGGGTTCCACCCGGAAATCCTGGTGGCCCTGATTCCCCTTCTGGTCACGCAGCAGGAGGAAAAGACAGATTCCCGGCTCCTGTTTCCGGAAATCAGGAATACCCTTCACCTTGCGGGGACCGCTCTTTTAAAGTATACCTTTATGGCTGCCTCACTGCTCATATTCTTCCTGGTGATCTGGCTCAGCCTTTCCGGCATCGGTGCCTGTTCCATTGATTCGCTGATTCCCCCCTTTGCCACCCTTTCCAACTACAGAAAGATCCTGGTGGAGGAGAATATACTGCACTATTTTCTCAACACCCTGGCCATTGCCGCCGCTGCGGGGATACTGACTCCGTTTATAGTCCTTCCCTCGGCGCTGGTTCTCAGAGAGCGGGGAGTGAAAACAGTCTTTGCGGTCATCACAGGGCTCCAGATCATAGGGCTTTACGGGGGAATGCACTCCATGATCCCCCTGTACGCCCTTTTCCGGAGGCTCCACCTTCTGGACAGCTATCTCCCCCTGATCCTGATCTATCTGAACCACTCATTGACCACAGGGCTGATAACCTCTATCGCCTATCTTGAGAAAATCCCTCCCGCCTACAGGGAGGCGGCCGAACTGGAAGGGATTTCCCCTCTGAAATATATGGTAAAAATCATACTCCCCCTGAGTTTACCCATCCTGACCACAAACGGGATTCTGGCCTTCCTTTCCGCCTGGAACGGTTTCATGGCTCCCCTGCTCTTTCTGAATCAGGAGGAGAAATTCACAATCAGCATCAAGCTCTTCTCCCTGGTGGGGAATCTTTCCTCGGGTCGGCCCCAGTGGCATCTTTTTGCTACCGCCTCTATTGTGAACTGCCTTATTATCGGTGTCATCTTTTTCTATTTTAAAAGCCCCCTCCAGACAACCGCCCTGGGAGATGACGACACACTGTAGTGCCGAAAGCCCCCGGGACCTGTCGTTTCCGGAAGAGCCCCCCGGACATGAGCCTGACATCTCCGGAGATTTCGCTGTCTGAGATCTGATCCCCGGTACGGCAGAATCAGAACTCCAGATCAAAAAGCAGATCCGGATCGGGCCCGGGGGAGTCGGGATCCAGATACATATCGACCATATTCCGCAGCTGACAGAAGGCTTCCATCTCGGTATCGCCGAAAGCATAGCCGCAGATTTCCGGGCAGGAAGCCCGGAAAGGAGCGATCCCGCCCCCGTTTTCCACAGTGACCTTGATTTTTCCTATTTTATGTTCCATTTCAATGAGCATATTTCCTCCCTTTTCCTTTTCATGGTGACTTATAGGAAATGACGGAAAAAAGAGGGCCCCTGCTTCAAAAAGGAACAAAAAAAACGCCCTGCAGGAAAAACCGGCAGGGCGCAATACTGATTCAGTTAATACGGATGATTATTTGAGCATCTCCGTAACCTGGTTATACACGTTTTCACCTGTGTAACCGAGTTTTTCATCCAGAACGCCTGCAGGGGCACTGAAACCGAAGGAGTTCAGTCCGAAGACCTTACCGTCAGCTCCCACAAGACCTTCCAGTGTTACAGGAAGACCGGCGGTGAGACCGAATTTGGGAACTCCCGCAGGAAGGACTTTCGCCTGGTAGGAAGAGTCCTGAGTCCGGAAAAGGCCTTCAGAGGGAACGGAAACAACCTGTACTTTCAGGCTTTTCTTCTCTCTCAGAAGAGCCGCACCGTCGATCAGGGTGGAAACTTCTGAACCGGAAGCCAGGAGGATCACATCGGGGTTGGCATCGGCTTCTACAATATAGGCACCCTTGTCAGCCTGGAAGGCTTCTTCCACACGGCTGGATTTGGCAGGAAGGGATTTGATATTCTGTCTGGAAAGAACCAGGGCTGTGGGGGTGGAACGGTTTTCAATAGCCATTTTCCATGCCGCCGTGGTTTCTTCCGCATCCGCAGGTCTCAGAACAAGAACAGAGTTTTTGTGAGAGTGATTCTGCAGTTTTTCCATCAGTCTCAGCTGAGCTTCATGTTCAACGGGCTGATGAGTGGGTCCGTCTTCTCCAACGCGGAACGCATCGTGAGTCCATACGTACACGACGGGAAGTTCCATCAGTGCGGCTGTTCTCAGAGAGGGTTTGATGTAATCGGAGAAAACAAAGAAAGTACCGCAGGCGGGGATGACACCGCCGTGGAGAGCCATACCGGAACAGATTGTCGCCATGGTCAGCTCGGCAACACCGGACTGCAGGAAGGCACCGGAAAAGTCGTCTCTGGTGATGGCTTTGGTTTTCTTCAGGAAACCGTCGGTTTTATCCGAGTTGGAAAGGTCTGCAGAAGACACAATCATGTTTTCCACGTTCTCCGCCAGGGCGCTGAGGACAGCAGCAGAAGCGGCTCTTGTGGCAGATCCGGCTTTCTGTTCGATTCCCGCCCAGTCGATCTCGGGGGTTTTTCCGCTGAAGAACATATCCAGCTTGGCAGCCAGTTCGGGGTTGGCAGCGGCCCACTTGGCCTGTTCTCCCTTCAGTGCGGCAGCGGCTTCAGTTTTAGCCTTGATAATGCCGTCAAGCCATTCCTGAACATCGGGGAAAATTTTGAAAGGATCCGCCGCGTTTCCGCCCAGATTTTCAATGGTTTTCTCGAAAGAGGCACCTGCCGCGCTCAGGGGCTGACCATGAGTGGAGGTTTTGCCTTCGAAGCTGTTTCCGTCTGCGTCGACAGCGCCTTTACCCATAATGGTTTTACCAATGATCAGGGTGGGCTGGCCTTTGACATTCTGAGCTTCTTTCAGGGCGCCTCTGATAGCATCCGCATCGTTGCCGTCGATGGTCAGAACTTTCCATCCCCAGGCTTCGTATTTTTTGGCTGTATCTTCTGTAGTGACTTCTTTTACAGTTGTGGAAAGCTGTATGTCATTGGAGTCATAGAACATGATCAGGTTATCCAGCCCCAGGTTTCCGGCGATTCTACCGGCACCCTGGGAGATCTCCTCCTGAACACCACCGTCGGAAATAAAGGCGTAGATGTTGTGGCTCATCCAGTCGCCGAATTTGGTTTTCAGGAATTTCTCCGCTATGGCTGCTCCCACAGCAAATGTGTGTCCCTGTCCAAGAGGACCGGATGTGTTTTCCACACCCCGGGAAGCATCGACTTCGGGATGGCCCGGAGTGGGGCTGTCCCACTGGCGAAAGTTGGCCAGCTCATCCATGGAGTAATGTCCGTAAAAAGAGAGAATGGAGTAGAGCATGGGAGACATATGGCCGGGATCAAGGAAAAACCTGTCCCTGTTGATCCATTTACCGTCGCTGGGATCAAAATTCATAAATTCAGAAAAAAGTATGTTTACAAAATCCGCACCGCCCATGGCGCCTCCGGGGTGACCGGAATTGGCTTTTTCCACCATGGCAGCAGAAAGGATACGAATATTATCCGCAGCCTTATTCACAAGTTCATTACTCATCTGTGTGTTCCTCACTTAGATAGGTTAATTGGTTTTATGTGTCGGATCCGCTCTTGCAGAGAGATCAAATCCTTTGATTGATACAGTTTAGGCTATCCTACCATAGAAGAGCTTCCGGGGGAACCTCTGCCAGGCAGCTGCTGAACCAGTCGGCCTGTTCCAGCTCTTTTTCTGTAAAACTGCTTGTAATCCCGATGCAGCGGCATCCTGCGGCTTTTGCCGCCTCCACTCCGTTGACCGCATCTTCCACTACAAGGCAGTTTTCCGGCGGAATCCCTATCAGTTCCGCCGCTTTCAGATAGATATCGGGAAAAGGCTTTTTCCTCTCCACATCCAGGCCGTTCACCGCCGCATCAAAGACGCTCAGGGGAAGTCCTATCTCATCCAGGGTGTAGGTCATTTTATCCCTGTCCGCACTGGTGGCAAGGGCGGTTTTGAGCCCTTTTTCCCGGCAGGACCGGACAAAGGCCGCCGCCCCGGAAATCTCCTTGAGCCTTCCCTTTATAATCTGACCGTAAATCGCATAGGTCCTGGCTTTAGCAGGATCAATCCCGCCGATGGCTTTATCCAGATCAAAACCGTATTTTTCGGCAACACCGCCGAGATACCTGTTTTCTCCGGCTCCCACAAAGGGAAGAAAATCCTCCGCCTTTACGGCAAGCCCCAGCTCTTCAAACATTTTCATGGCCGCTTCGCAGATGAATTCCTCCGAATCGGCCAGTACACCGTCCATATCAAAAAGGACGCCTTTTAACTGACTCAAATCAAGCTCCTGAACTATTAGGCAGAATATACTTTGATATTCTGTGTTTTTTTAAGCAGCAGCCTTCCCTCTTCTATAGAAGAGATCTCTCCCGAAGCCAGTCCCTGCACCAGGATATTCCCCAGTGCGGTCGCTTCGATCGGTCCCGCATAGACTTTCCTTCCGGATATTTCCGCCGTCAGTTCGCAGAGCAGAACCTCCTGACAGCCGCCGCCTACAATAAAGAGCTCATTGTACTTTTTCCCTGTCAGATCTTCCAGAGCATTGATTGTCTTTGTGTAGGTTTCCGCCAGGCCCTGGAAGATTCCCCGGACAATTTCCCCTATGGAGGAAGGCTCTTTCCAGCCGTTCTTCACACAGAACTTCTTGATCCTTTCGGGCATGGGATCGTCGATGGACGAGGGGGCGAAAAAGAGATTGTCATTGGGATCCAGATGCCATTCCACAGGTCCGAAATCCCGGGCCATATCGGAGAGTTCATCATAGCTGTACTTTTTCACATTCTCATCCCAGTAGCGTTTGGATTCCTGCAGGATCCACATCCCCATGATATTTTTCAGCAGACGGATCTGACCGGTCACAGAGCCTTCATTGGTCAGGTCGTAGCTGAAGGATTTTTCGTTGATCACAGGAGTTTCCGACTCCACTCCCAGGAGAGACCAGGTTCCGGAACTGAGGAACAGGTTCTCCTGTCCCTTCTCCACCGGAACGGCCGCCACAGCCGAAGCCGTATCGTGGGCCCCTACAGCAACCACTTTCAGAGAAGAGGGCGCGCCCAGCTCCTCGGCTATATGGGGAGCCAGAGGGCCGATCACTGTACCGGAAGGAACAATCTCTTCGAAGATTTTCCCGGGAAGTCCCAGTTTATCCATCAGCTCTGTATCCCATTTTCCGGATCTTGCATCCATCAGCTGGGTTGTAGAGGCATGAGAGAATTCATTTTTCATCACACCGGTGAGCCAGTAGTTCAGAAGGTCCGGAATGGAAAGGTAGTGTTCCGCCGCCGCCAGGAGTTCGGGAGAATCCCGTTTCATGGCCCAGAGCTGATAAATGGTGTTGAACTGGGCAAACTGAATCCCCGTCCTGTCATACAGCTCTTTCTGGGAAACAACATTGTAAACCTCTTCCCGGGCCGTATCGGTCCGGCTGTCCCTGTACATGTAGGGATTTCCTATGAGATCACCGTTTTTATCCAGGAGACCGTAATCCACACCCCAGGTATCGATTCCGATACTGACCACATCATCAGGATAGAGACGGCAGGCCTCTTTGATACCCTTTTTTATCTCATTGAAAATAGCAAGGATATCCCAGAAAACACTGTTTCCCAGACGGATATTCCATGTGGGAAACCGGTTTGTTACTTCAAATTTTTCAGGATTTCCTACTATGACCCGTCCGTTTGATGCTCCCAGATCTACAGCAATGTATTTTTTCATGATTCCAAGACTCCTTCCTTTTTTAAAAATGGCATACCTGCCCCTCACTCCTTAATCCCCTCTCCCCCGTTCGGCTACGCTCAGGGACCGAAAGGGAGAGGGGGATATTGTTAGAGAGGGTCAGATGCTCTCTGCATTCTCCAGAACGTATTTTTCGGCTTCCACATTCCACAGGCCGTTATGCTTTTTCACGAGTTTGTCCAGCTCGGCAAAGAAGGGGTCTTTTTTACCCAGCTCTTCAAAATCAGCAATGGCAGTGAGTTCCATTTTTTTGTGGTTGTAAATCAGTTTCTTTCCTCCCGGGATATGGGGGAGATTCAGAGTGGTTTCCACAACAGCGTTCAGACCGCCGATATGGGTGATCATGGCGGAAGGATTGAGTTTTCCTTCTCCCATCATAACAAGCGACTCTTTCATATCGTCTGTATTACCGCCGCTGGTTCCCACAATGTGATGGAACGCGTAGTGAACGTTGTAGAAGTTCATTTCCGCCTTGAATTCCGTATCGGAAGGACCGGCGAAAAAGTTCAGACAGCCGTCTTTTGTCAGGATCGCATCGCCCTGTTCCACCAGAGGCCTTACAGGAGCCATAACCAGGACATCATCGTATCCGTCACCGCCGGAAAGCTCAATCAGATCGGCCACGGGGTCTTTGCTGTCTTTTGTATTTTTATAGATCAGTTTCACACCGTTCTTTGCCGCTTCCTCTACAGAGTAGATGGAAGCCGCTCTTTCAAGACGGGCATCATCGATATCGGTAACCACAAGGAGGGAGGGTTTCACAGGATTATGAATCGCATAGTCGATAGCTCCCAGTCCCATGGGACCTACACCGGCAATAATAGCCAGCTTCCCGCCTTCCCGGATGCCCATATTGTGAATATAGGTTCCCTGGGGAATGTGGTACATGGCGTGATAGGTTCCTACAATACAGGAAACAGGTTCGCTGAGGGATCCCATGAAATAGGCATCCCCTTCGTAGGGAAGGAGGCATCCCATTTCCATGACCTCATTGGGGATAATGATATTGGTGGCGTCGCCGCCGATATACTGAAAAGAGTACCCCGGAGCATCCAGAGACCCTTTGTAGTTCAGAGCGGGCTGAATGGAAAATTTCTGCCCCGCCTTGAACTGACCGGCCCATTTGGATCCGACTTTCAGGATTTCACCACAGAACTCGTGACCGATGATGATCGGATTTTCCGCCACATCATCGGGAACTCTCTTATGATCCGCCCCCTGGGAGGACGCCTTATAGGATGACATACAGATACTGTCTGAAATAACAGTGGCCAGGATCTCATCGTCCTTCATTTCAGGAAGTTCAAACTCTTCCAGCCTTAAATCTTTCTTTCCGTATAATCTTACCGCTTTTGTTTTCATATTTATCTCCTCTTAAAATATCCAAGTCAAAAATATTGAGTATGAGTGCAAGGCCGCAATCGCCTCAGAATTTCCAACCCTGTAAAACCAAGTTGGAAATATCGGGAGCAGATGCTAGGCGCCGGACTGTGCCGCGTACGAAATGTACGCAAACAGGACGGCAACGCAGCAGATGCCCCGAGATTTCCAACGCCCTAGTTCAGCATGACCTGGCCGCCCGTCACCGGAACCGCCTGGCCTGTTTCATATTTCTGATCCACAATGTAGAAAATAGCCTTTACAACATCTTCGGTCCGGCAGCCCCTACCCATGGGGACTTTGGACTCATAGAAAGCCCTCACATCGGCAACGGTTTTGGCTCCCGGAACCTTGCCGGCATTCAGATACTGGACAAACAGCCCCCTGTCGGGATCCGACCACAGAGGTCCGTCCAGAAAGTTTCCGGGGCAGATGGCATTTACTTTAATATTGTCGGTCACAAGCTCCAGAGCAAAACTCTGGGTCAGACCGATACTGCCGAATTTGGCTCCCGCATAGGCGCCGTTTTTATTGGATCCCTCCAGTCCGGACTTGGAGCTGATGCCTATAATATCAGTATAGTATTTTCCCGAAGGAAGATTCTGAACTTCCAGCAGTTTTGCCGCAAATTTTGTACAGATGAAATATCCTGTATAATCCACATCCGTAACAAACTGAAAATCCCTGAGAGCCATCTCTTTGACGCTTCCCGCTTTGAGAACTCCCGCATTGCTGATAAACACATCAAGCCCCCCGGTTGTGAGAGCCACACTGTCCATCATGGCCTCGACAGAGGCTTCGTCTGTGACATTCACCTTCAGGGCGAAGGCTCTTGTAGAACCGGCTTTTGCGTTCAGTTCGGCAGCCAGTTTTTCAGCGCCCTCAACATTCATATCCGCAATATAGGCATAGGCTCCCGCTTCAACAAGCTGACGGACCATACCTTCTCCGAATCCCTGAGCTCCTCCTGTTACCAGAGCAATCTTGTCCCTGACAATGGGATTTCCTCCCTGAAAGGGTTCGGATCCGATTCCCCGGGCAGCATCATAACTGAGGGCGATGGTAAAAGCGCCCCCCTCGGAAAGGGATACGGCCATGGGAAGATTCTCCCTGTCTATAGTCTTTTCTATAACAGCGCCGATCTCTTCCGGAGCATCAGGAAGAGCCGGAAGAGTTACCGCCGTGACACCGGCCGGTACTTCTTTGCTGTAACTGACGATCTGTCCCTTATCTCCATCAAAGGTCATTCCCCTGAGATAAGCACCGATATAAGACAATTTATTCACAATCTTCTCCTGAAAGATAAGCTTTTTCTTTTTCACAGCTTACCTTTTACTATCTTTTAGCTTTCAATTTACCTTCGATTATATTTCACATTACTTTTTATTGCAAGAGAAAAGTTCCGGAGGAGAGACCTGATCCCGGGATCAGGATTTTCCTGGAAACACCATCGGCGGGAGGACATAAAAAAACCGGTTCCCCCTGGAGAAAACCGGTTCTTGTTTCATGGTAAAAGGATAAACTCAGGAATCGTTCGCATCTTCCGAATCGGGATCATCATCCTCATCGGACTCAAGATGACCGCTGCCGTCATCGTCTTCGCCATAATCAGCGGATTCCTCTATATTATCGATGATCACTTCATAAATACCCGCATTGTTTCCGGTCTGTGAGGAATTCAGTACCAGCTGATAGCCTCCCGATCCGTCTGAAGTCAGGGTCAGATCACCAAAATCCAGGGCATTCTCATTGGTCTCGGAGTTATTGAAAGCGAACCATTTGACCATTCTGGTTTCTATAATAATATCATTCACTTCCCCTTCGTCGATGATAAACCCCTCGCTTGTGTCTCCCGCTCCGGTCAGCTCAAACTCCTCATCGGTGTCAATGGAGATATATACAGGTACATTCGTTACCGATCCTGTAGAAACTGTACCGGTATAGGATCCGGCCAGATAGATGCTGTTGCCGTAGAGGGGATCGCTCACCGCAATGTCCCCCGTTTCCGTCCTGGCCAGTTTCATTTTGATTTCATCATACACTCCCGGCAAAAGTTCAATGTAGGGAAGCTCAGGAGTCACTGTGTCTGCCAGAATATCAATAATAAAGGGACCGGTGTATTCGACTTCCAGCTCCTGTTCCTGTTCCTCTTCCGAATCAATTTCGTCAGAATCCTGTTCCAGTTCAATCTGATAGATGTTAAGACGGGCGTCCGTGAGAGTCAGAGTCCCCAGTGAAGCACCGGCAGAATCTGTTACAGTGAGGGCAACCGAGTCCACAGCGGCTCTTCCCGGAGAAGCGCCATCGGGCAGAGTCCCCTGTATGGCCAGTTCCACACCGCCCATTCCATCAGTGACATCGTCATCATTCGACCCTGTTAATCCATCACAGGAAGTAAAAAAGGCAAGAAGGACAAACAGGAGAAAACCATTTCTAATAATTGTTTTTTTCCTATTCATTTGTTCCTCCCTCAGCGGTCTGCTGAAGTATTTTCTATATATAGCTTACACCATATTATGAGTATTTCAGTATTATTTGAGTTTTTTCCAAATCTCTCTCCGGGAGGAAAACCACAGAGGATCAGGATCCCAGTTTTCGGATTTCCTCGTTGAGAGTTTCCGCAGACTCTCTGTTGCCGCTGCTCAGACCTTTCAGAGTCTCCGAAGCCGCTGAGAGCTGCCTGATTCCCAGAGAGATTTCATCCCACTCCCTGGACATCTGCCTGTAAGCGATGTTGAGCTGCTCCATATGCTCAGAAATCTGTGCTCCGCTTGATCGGACCCGTTCCGTCTCCCCGTGCACAGCGGCAGAACCGGTACGGACCTCCTCCAGGGTATGAAAGAAATCCTGAATCACATCCTGAATCCCCTTCATGGAACTCTCCAGGCTTTGAATGACCTCTTCGGCATCACTGTTCTGCCGGATCAGCCGGGAAATGGACTCCCGGTTCTGCTGCTCCTCTTCCGCCATCATAAGGAGTTTCCTGTTTAATGAATCCAGCAGCTCCGTCACAAGGCCCGAATTGTCCCTGACTTTATGGGAAAGCCGCCGCATTTCTCCGGCGACCACAGCAAAACCCCTGCCGTAGGCACCCGCATGAGCGGCTTCTATGGAAGCATTGATTGCCAGAACATCCGTCTGACCTGCCAGGTCTTCAATGGACCTGATGGCGCCGGAGATCTCTTCGGACTGTTCCAGAATATTGCCGATCTGCTCCTTCAGAAGTTCCAGGATCTTCCGGTTGTTCTCTCCCTCGATTCTGACCAGACCGGTCAGTTCCACCTGCTTCTCAATGGCAGCCTGCTGAGCGGAAAGGGAGTCATATACATTCTGCCCCCGGGAAGCCATCCCTGTGACCCTGGAAACCTGCTGACGGGACAGCTGTTCCAGAGAGTCCAGGGTTCCGGCAATAAGGGCCGCCTCCCGGGCCGAAGACTTCACTTTCTCATTGATCTCGCCTGTCTGAGCGTCTACAGCACTAAGACTGCGGGAGATCTGGCCGGCCGTTCCGGCGTATTCAAGGCTCACCCGGCTGAGTGTCTCCCCCGAGGCGAGCTGCCGCTCCGCGATACCGGACAGAGCCTCATGGCGGGATTTCAAATTTCCCATGAAGGAGTTGAAATTCTTCTGAAGTGCGGATATTTCATCCCTGCCTTTTGCAGGAAGGGACACATCCAGACGGCCCTGCCCCCTGGCCAGGACTCCCAGATACCCTCTGGTTCTGTTTATATGACTGATGCTCCGGTGGATAATAAAATAGAGACAGAGGTAGAGAAACAGAAGACCGGCCCCTACGGAGGGAAGGAAACGGTACAGAAACCTTTCTCTCTTTACAGACTGCTCATGAAGATCCCTTTTGACAGAATCCGAAAGGCGGGAGCGGATTTCATTGGATGACTGGACGATCCCGTCGAGTTCCCCGTAAATGAGCTGTTCGATGATCCCCTCCCGCAGGGGCTGATGGGAATAGAGGGGATCCATCATATCCTCCTTGCACAGCCTGGCCAGGTTTCCGGCCTTGACTGCCAGAGAATCAATCAGAGGATCCAGTTCCGGATCAAGGCCTTTCAGGGAGTTCAGATTTTCAATTTCCCTGTTAAACCGGGTTTCGGTCATCCTGTAGGGCACGATCCTCTCCCCTGAGATATCTCCGGTCCGGATCAGGTCTACGCCGTACAGGACCTGGTTGTTGGCGGACACCTGAAAATCATTCAGGATGACAAGGCCTCTCTGGTGGGTCTGCATTTCTGCGGTTATACGGTTGTTCAGAGCCAGCTGATGCCGTGTCAGATAACCGGCGAAAACAATCCCGGCCATCCCCAGAAACAGAAGCAGTAAAGACTGAGTCCGGATTTTCATTTCTTTTTACCTTTATAATTAAAAATAGTTCCCTGAACAGCTAAGCACTCTTTTGTTAGGACACAGTTAAAAGAGATGAAAAAATGCCCTTTTTAATAAGAAAACAATAAATTTGACAAAATTCCCGGCTCTGTTAAAATTATTTCATCCCCCCCTGTGAGGTCATAATGAGAACAGTATTGAATATGCTCCAAGAGGCATCCGAAACCTACGGAAATGCTCCCTATGTTGTCGAAAAAGAGGAAAGCGGTTGGATCCCCAGAAGCTTTTCCCAGGTGGACAGAGAGTCCGCTACCTTTGCAAGAGCTCTTATCGCCAGAGGTTTTCAGGCGGAAGAGAAAATAGCCATCCTGTCGGAAGGGCGCAGAAACTGGGTAACAGGAGAGTTCGGTATACTGAAAGCCCGATGCATCTCGGTACCCCTGTCGATCAAACTTCTGGATGAGGAACTTCCTTTCCGGCTGAACCATTCCGGAGCCCGGGGTATCCTGATTTCAGAATACTCTCTGGATAAACTGCTTGCGGTGCTGAAAGAGCTGGAAAACCGCCCCCTGATCATTGTTCTGGGAGACTATCTGAAAGATGTGAGCTCCAGAGCGGAGGAATATGGACTGAAAACAGGTGAGGATATCATCCTTTACGATGACTTCCTGAAAGAGGGGGAACAGGCCTCTCTGAGCGTGGAGGATGAACTGGAAAAACGCCTTTCCGAAGTGAAGGAAGATGACACGGTCACCATAAGCTATACCTCGGGGACAACTGGAAACCCCAAAGGAATCATGCTGACCCATCTGAACTACTGGGCCAACAGCCTGGATGCGGTCAATACCTGCCCGATTCCCGAAAAATGCCGGAGTCTCATCATCCTGCCCCTGGATCACTCCTTTGCCCATACCGTAGGGATCTATATAAGTCTCCGTCTGGGACTGGCCATGTACTTTGTGGATGCCAGAGGCGGCGGCATGGCCCTGCTCAGGAATATTCCCGGGAATCTGAAAGAGGTGAAACCCTACTTCCTGCTGACAGTCCCTGCCCTTTCGGGTAACTTCATGAAAAAAATCCAGTCGGGCATTGCCGCCAAAGGCGCCCTGATCAACGGGATATTTACAAGAGGCGTGGAAGCGGGCATTCAGATCCACGGAGACGGATTCCGGAAAGCCCCCCTATCGGTCAGGCTGCGCCGGGGATTTTCCTACTTCCTGGCGGAAAAGCTAATTTTCCCCAAAGTCAGAGAAATATTCGGCGGCGAACTGGCCTTTTGCGTGGGAGGCGGTGCCCTTCTGGAGATAAGCCAGCAGGAGTTTTTCAATGCCATAGGATGCCCGATCTATCAGGGATACGGATTAACCGAAGCAGCCCCCATTATCTGTACCAATACCCCGTCCCGGCATAAGTTCGGAACCTCCGGGATAACCATGCCTTCTATCGAATGCCGGATTATGGACAATGAGAGCACCCCGGCCGAACCGGGAGTCCCGGGAGAACTGGTTATAAAAGGCGACAATGTGATGAAAGGATATTACAGGAATCCCGAAGCCAGTGCGGAGGTTCTCAGAGACGGATGGCTCTGGACAGGAGACCTGGGATATTTTGATGACGACGGGTTTCTTGTCATTACAGGCAGGGCCAAAGCCCTTCTGATCTCGGCGGACGGAGAAAAATACTCCCCCGAAACCATTGAAGAAGCGGTGATCAACAGCTCCCCCCTGATAAATCAGATTATGGTGTACAACGAGCAGCGCCGCTACACCACGGCTCTTGTGACTCTTAACGAGGAGGCAGTCAGAAAAGAACTGAAGAGCCGGGGGATCACTGACCCGTCGGAGGCCCTGTCTCTCATCGGGGACTCTTTCTATAGTTTCAGAAAAGAATCGAAAATTCCTTCCCAATGGGTACCTTCAACATTTACAATAATAGAAGAGCCCTTTTCCGAGAAGAATCAGCTTATAAATTCCACCATGAAGCTTGTTCGTCATAAGGTCAGGGATTTCTATCAGGAAAAAATTGAAACAATGTACGGATCAAACGGAACGGAATTGAAGAGCCCGGAGAATATTGAGGCTGTGAAAAATCTGTTTGGCCTGTCGTAAAAAGGACAGCAGATGAGGGAAATTGAGGATATTCTCACAGACTACCGGACTCTGATGAAGGATGTTTCCGAGGAGGCCCAGCGCCTGACGGAAAATTACAGCGAGTATATGAAATGCCGGAAAGGCTGCAGTGAATGCTGCACCGATCTGACCCTTCTTCCCCTGGAATGGTATGCCCTGAGACAGATGCTTCAGAAAGAGAATCCTGCCCTCCAGCCTGCCGAATCGGATGAAAGGTGTGCGCTCCTGATTGACCGGGCCTGTTCCCTCTATCCCTTCCGTCCCCTGATCTGCCGGACCCACGGACTGCCTCTACTCTATCTGACCGAGGAGTACAGCGATGCGGGCATACGGATCAAACCGGATGATCCGGAATGGCAGATCAGCTGGTGTGATCTGAATTTCACGGAAGTCAGCGAAGAGACCATGGAAGATATCTTCGATCCCGAAGATGTGATCAACATGGAAGAGTGGAATCTGCTGCTGGGCAAGCTGAACCGGGAGTTTCTGAAAACCCCCGAGGGACAGTCCTTCAGCGGAGACAGAATCCCCTTGAAGGATATGTTGAACTCATGAAAAAAGCCCCTGCATCAGGGGCTTTTTTAGAGTCTCGAATCCCCAGGAATCAGAAATCGACAGCGTCGATCAGTGACTCGGGAGAGTGACGGTCCATCTTTTCTCCCAGAGCACCGTAACGGGCGATTCTATCGTTCAGAGAGAGATCCTTCAGGGGATTCTCCGGATGGAAGAGGCTGTACTTTGCATCCTGAGCGGCCAGTTTCTCATGCGCGATCAGGGCCCAGGTGGCTGTAATCAGATGGGTAAAATCAGGCTGGAGGATTTCGGGGCAGTTGAAACTCTGGCGGGAGGAATTGATATCCACTCCGCTGATTTCCATCAGGCCGTGCTGAGCACAGAGTTTCTGAACCCGTTTCAGCTGTTCCAGTGTATTCCGGGGGGGCATATAGGTCACAGCTTTAAAGCCTATTTTTTTGAGATCCCCGATCAGATCATCCAGAAAGTCATCTTCGAACTTTTCCGCTTTTTTATCACCCGTGGGACTTTCGCCCACATCACCCAGATAGGCGTAGGAGGGAATGGCGTTGATTTCATTCCCGAAACGGACCACATCAAAAACGGAAGGACACTCTTTTTCATCGGGCTGAATAAAAAACCGGGAGAGGAAATTCCCCTTGAGGATTCCCAGAAGGTCATAGAGATAGTGGGGGTTCTCCTGATCCAGCAGGAACTCCCGGATTTTCCCCGTTATGGAAAGCTTCATGGTCTCTTCCAGAAACGCAACAAGGCTCTCCCCTTTTCCGGCTTTCTCCACAATTTTGCGGGACAGGGCATAAAGGATATGCCGTTCTGTAATCCCTCCGCCCCGGGCCGCTTCGGACTGGTCATACACATCTTTATCAAAGTCCAGAGGATCCAGCCCCAGAGGAGTGATCAGGGCATTGAGAGCCTCTGTCTCTTTTCTGTTTCTTTTATTCCTCTCCTGCTGTATAGGTTTCAGGAACTCTGCAGCCTTTCCGATCTGATCAGCCGGTATACCGTGAACTGTCATATATACAATGTTATTGGAGTCCGGGTTGTTCAGCTTTCTGCCCTCCACGGAGGTGCCTGTAAAGTTCACTCTGACTTCGAAGCCCACAGTGGTAGCCATTCCCAGGATTTTACCCGCTCTGATCGTTTCCTCAGCAGCGCCGATACTGTCATGGTCCATACTTCCCACAGCCTTCAGTCCGGCTTTCCGGGCAAACCATACCGACGCGGTTGGTGAGTAGGGACTGAATGAGTATGTGGTATGCACATGATTATTCACTTCATCGCTTTCTGCGGGAAGAGTTGCCATCAGAGCAGAGTCTTCCGTTAACTTTTCAAGAGCTTTCAGCCTGTCCTCTTCGTTGGAAACATTCAGTTTTTCCAATTGGGCTTGATGGGACCTATTTTCCATAACCTTTCGATTCCCCTTTTATTTCTTTTCTATTGAATTATTATTCTATTTCATTATCACTCCAAACGCAAGAGTAGAAAATTCAAAGAAAGAAAGAACTGGAAAACCTTAAAAAACATTTGAAAGAGTGTATTATTTAGTAAACAATGATGTTTATAATAGAGTAAATCTGTTTCAGTTTGAGAAGGAGATAAAATGAAATTAAAAAAGAAGTTACCCCTGCTGGGTGCCGCCCTGCTGATCCTCTGGCTTTTTTCCGGTTGTGCTTCCACCGAAGCTCCTGTTGAAGAAGAGGTTGTTCAGGAAACCACAGAAGAAGAGGGAACCACTCAGACCACTGCCATAGACAGAACCAGAGTCAGCGAAGCAAAAAACAGCGCTGACACCGCCCGTTTTGATGCGGAAAATGCGAAAGCGCCCAAAGCAGCGCCTCAGGAGTTTGAAGCTGCGGTAGCGCTCTATGAAGAGGGAGAGTCTCTGGATACAGCGGACGATCTGGAAGGAGCCTATGAAGCCTACAGCGGGGCCGCTCAGGGGTTCAAAGCAGCCAAAGAGACTGCCGACACAAGAAGAGAGGAAGCCCTGAGGGCCATGAACGATGCGGATGCCGCGATTTCCAATGCGGAAAAGAGCGCTCAGGAAGCTGCTGAAGAAGCAGAACAGGAGGAGAACTGATGAAAAGGACAGCTGCCCTGCTTTTTACCCTGATAGTCCTGAGCTGTTTTACAACAGCCCTTTTCTCCCAGTCCCTCCAGGATAACCCCGATTACAGGAAATCACTGGAGCTGAAGAGGCAGAGTGAACAGGCCTTTGACGATGGCGACTATCTGGAAGCCAAACGGCTGGCGGAAGAATCCAAAGTCTACGCCGAACGGTCTGATGCCTGGATCAAAATGATGCTGAACCGGTACAAAGCCAACTCAGCTCTGCGCAGGGTGGAAACACAGATCCGCTCGGCAGACAATGTGAATGCGGCAGAGAACTTTCCTGAAGCCTATCAGTCGGGAAAGGCTCTCTACGAAGAGGCCTATCAGCTCTTTCAGGACGAAGAGTACCTGACAAGTTATGACAAGTCTCTGGAAGCCCTGGAAGTGATGTCAGTGATCCACTATATCCGCCCGGATGGAGCCAAAGTGGCAGCTTACAAAGTAAGACTGCTTCCCGATAACCGGGACTGCCTGTGGAATATAGCCGGCTACGATTTTGTCTACGGAGATCCCTGGAAGTGGAAGCTTATCTACGAAGCCAATAAAGACAAGCTCCCCCAGCCGGAAAATCCCCGTCTGATCCTCCCGGATATGATTCTGACGATTCCCTCGGCAGAGGGCGAAGCCAGAAGCGGAACCTGGGTGAACGGTGTGATTCAGTAAAGATTTGAACTGAGTAAAGGGTCTTCCCGAAATGGAAGATCCTTTTTTTTAACCGGATCAGAACCCTTCCAGCTGCCATTCCCCCCGGGATAGGACGTCCACTCCGTGGGAGACAAAATATCGGATATCGCTGAGCCCTGTCCGGTGAATGATACTGTCAAGGAGATTATGGGAACCCGAGACAGCATGAGAAGTGCCGGAAAGGCCTATGAAGCTGGCGTAAGCCCCCGGCTCCAGAGAGCCGTAATCTTTTCCAAGCCCCAGCACGTCTGCCCCCATCCAGGTGATATTTTTCAGAAGAGACCCATGAAGGCAGTCTGGCTTTTTCAGTAGCCCCCGGATGGAACGGGAGGCAAAATCAGCCTCTTTCAGCATTTCCGGACTGGAAAACATCATATTGTCACTGCCCATTCCCCAGGTCAGCCCCTCCTTTGCAAAAAGGTCTGTCCGGGGGATTCCGTCTCCCAGAATCGCATTGGTCCGGGGACAGCTTATAATTTTCATTCCCCTCCGGGATAACTTCCGGATGTCCCGGGGAGTTCCCTGAGTCAGATGTACAACAAAATCCAGGGGATCCCTGAGGATTTTCCCCAGCTCTGCGGAGTGGGACAATCCCTGCTTCTGAAGGATATTTTCCGATGCTTCCAGACCATGGGCGGCCAGGATCTTGCCGGGATATTTTTTTCTTATCCCTTTCAGGAAAGGAGTGGAAAAGGCAGTCATAGAGGGGATTCCCAGGCCGTCCGCCACAGCCAGAATCCTGTCAACTTCCCTCAGACACTCTTCGGGATTGTCCTTCTCCTCCGTCAGGGGTCTCCCCAGGATGAGAACCTGAATGGGGAGCCCTCCAGCAGCTTCCCTGAGAGCGGCAGAGCCTTCAGGGCCGCCCTCCCTGAAATCCGCACAGGCTGTGATTCCGCACAGAAGCATCTCCAGGAGGCCCCTGCGCATAGTAGAGACAAGCTCATCCCGGCTCTGGCTCCTCAGATACCGGTGCTTTAAACCATCCGGCGGCGACACGGCCTCCTCCAGGGACAGGCCGATTCCCAGGTCTTTAGCACCAGTATCTCCCAGGTGGGAGTGACCGTTGATAAAGGCCGGAAGGAACAGGGAGCCTTCCATATCGAGACCCGAGGGATCGGTTCCGCTTCTGATCTCGGAGATCCTGTCTCCTTCTGTATAGATGGACGCCTCGGGCAGGTATTCGAAGTCCCTGCCCGCAAAGAGACTGAGATTGGTGTAACATCGCCGGATCACTCTATTTGACTCCTCCGAAGGTCAGTCCGCTGACATAGTACTTCTGGAGACAGAGCGAAAGGATCATCACCGGAAACACTGAAATAACTCCCATAGCCGCCATATTGGTCCAGCCCACACTCATCATACCGAAGGTACTGAGCATTCCCAGCGGCAGGGTCGCCGTTCTGGGCGAGGTCAGGGTCATGGCGAATATGAAATCATTCCAGGAGTAGATGAAAGCGAAGAGCGCCGATGTCACAAGACCGGGCAGGCTCAGGGGAACGATGACTTTGTAGAAAGCCTTGAATACTCCGCAGCCGTCGATGATGGCAGCCTCCTCCAGCTCTTCCGGAACGGTTTCAAAGATTCCCGACATCAGCCAGGCGGTAAAGGAGGCGTTGTATATGGTATCGATAAGGATAACCGCCGTCCTGGTTCCGAAGAGTCCCATTTTCTGCATAAGAATCCGGAAAGGCAGGACAATGATCACAGGAGGCAGAGTCCGGGCCAGGAGGATAAAGGTCAGCAGAAAAAAGCGGCCCTTGAACTTTACTCTGGAAAAGGCATACCCGGCGGGAACTCCCAGAAGGAGCGAAAGGATCATTGTTCCCAGCGAAATAGCCAGACTGTTGCCGCCCCATTTCAGGATAGGCATGGAGCTTGTAATATAGTCATAGTTCTTCATGGTGGGCCGGAACTTGAACCAGACCGGCGGCAGTTTGAACATATCGATTTTCAGTTTCAGAGATGTTTCCAGTAGCCACAGAACAGGGATGAGAAAGAATCCCAGGATCAGGGCGATAAAAATATAACGGATCCAGCGGGTATACTCCCGGTTGTCGCTTATTGTCATAAAACCCTCTCCTTGTTGTTATAGAGAATATGCATAAACAGAGACCCCAGAAGGATTCCGAAGAGGAGGAGAACATTGGACAGGGCTGCGGCATATCCCACATTCAGCTGCTGGACTCCCACTTCGTAGATCCTCAGGTTGGCCACGGTGGTGGCTGTTCCTGGGCCTCCGTTGGTGGTGGCAAATATGGTATCGAAGACCTTCATGGCATCCAGGATCCTTATCAGGACGGCAATCAGAAGAGTCGGTTTCAGCAAGGGCAGTGTAATGTAACGGAAGATCGATATTTTTCCCGCACCGTCCAGCATAGCCGCTTCATAGGGGTCCCTGGGCAGACTTTTCATACCCGCAAGGATGATGATTGCCACAAGAGGAGTCCACTCCCAGATATCTATAATGACAACTCCCATAAGAGCCAGGTGCCTTTCCACAAGCAGACCTCTGCCTATATCCAGACCGATCTGTCTCAGATAGTAGGTGATCACACCCTGATCGGGATGGTAGAGGGCTTTCCAGAGCAGCCCCACAACCAGGGGAGTAAAAACCGTGGGTAGAAGGATCAGGGTTCTGCAGAACTCGATAAACTTCGACTTGATATTGAAAAGCATCGCGATGACAATCCCCAGGACCATCTGGCTTACCACGCAGTAAAGGATAAAAAGGAAGGTAGTCTTCAAAGAGCCCAGGAACTGTTCATCCCCGAACATGGCGATGTAGTTTTTTCCGTAGTTGAAGTCCCGTTCCCCACCCAGGGAGTAGTCGAAGAAACTGATAAAAATATCATAGACGACGGGATAGAGAAAGAACACCACCATATACAGACTCAGGGGAATAAGAAAAAGGGCGATCCTATCTTTATAGTATTTTTTTTGTGATCTATGCCGTAACACTGAAAACCTCGTTTGGCAGGATATGACAGTATCCCCGCACAGAGCGGGAATACTGTCGAAATAGCTTTATTCCATTATGGCTGTAATATCTTCTTCCATCTTTGTGATAGCTTCATCTACAGTCAGTTCATGGGTGATGGCCTGGTTGACTCTCAGGCCGAGAGCGTTCTGGATCTCTGTTGCTTCAGGTCCCCGGGGGCGGTAGTCTCCGTCTCCGTTTTCAAACACATTCAGCATAGCGGGCATCCAGGGTTTCTCTTTCAGAAGTTCCTTGTCGGTCAGAGTGGAATAGCGGATGGGAGCTCCGTCGTTGAGCATCCATTTTTTCTGCATTTCCGCCCCTGTGATGT
This sequence comes from Oceanispirochaeta sp., assembly GCA_963666275.2. Classification (GTDB taxonomy): domain Bacteria; phylum Spirochaetota; class Spirochaetia; order DSM-2461; family DSM-2461; genus Oceanispirochaeta. The sequence goes on along the minus strand of CAXXOA010000003.1, from coordinate 298,615 downwards.
ATTTGACAAAGGCCCAGGAAGCCTCTTTGTTCCTGTCATCGATATCGGAATTGATACCGACACCCCAACCGCCGACACCGTAGAGAGAGTCATCGGAATCCACTTTCGGAGTTTCGGTCATACCGGTTTTACCCACCACAAGAGAGATATCGGGATCTTCGTATCCGGCTCTGGCAATACTCCAGCTGGACTGCATCACAGCCTGTCCGGTTCTGTAGGCGGATTCTCTGTCGTCCCACCAGTAACCGATGGCTCCGGGAGGGGCATAGTTGTCAAAGATTCTGACAAAAAATTCCAGAGACTCTTTCGCCTGGGGTGTATTGATGCTCACATTGCCCTCTGCATCAAACAGGGAGGCGCCGAAGGCTCTCATATACTCCATCCAGTCCTGGGCCACGGCAGAGCCTCTGGCTCCGTTGGCGACAAGACCGTAAAGGTTCTCATCAGGTCTTGTAAAGAACTCGGCAATATCCTCCAGGGCTTCCAGAGATTCGGGAACCCCCAGTTCGTATCCGTATCTGCTTTCGAAAGCGGCCATCTCAGCAGGATCGGCAAGAAGGTCCGAGCGGTAGATCAGGCTGTTGGCGTAGCCGGCCATGGGAAAGGCGATCTGTTTTCCGTTCCAGGATCCCATGGACCACATAACGGGAATAATGTCTTCCAGATCAATCTCATCCGCATCGGCGTCCATAAGATCTGTCAGATCCATTGTAAATCCCTTGTCTTCGAATTCACCGGTCCACATGATATCCACGGTCGCCAGATCGTAGAGTTTTGTATCTGAAGCATAGTCCTGTGTTATCTTCTGATACAGCTCCACATACCCGATGATATCGATCATCACTTCCGCACCGGTTTCCTCTTCAAAGGATTCCGCCATAACCTTGAGGTAGTCCGCATACTGTTCCGCGCAGACAGCCATGGTCAGAGAGACACCCTCGAAAGGGAGCGAAGAGGAAGAGTCTGTTCCCGCTGTTTCCTGGGAACCTCCGCCAAACAGAAAAACCGACGCTGTGAGAAGAGTACACAGCACACTCACCAATTTTTTCATAAAATTCCTCCATAAAATTCTGCCTGTACCAGGCATTCAATTCCTATTGTCAAACGCAGAGATTCTAATCCTGCAACTTGATGGCAATCCTGTAGTTCTCCGGTTTCAGGGAGTCCCTGAAAGCGCTTTCTGCATCTTCAAGAGAGTAAACCCTGTTGAGATACGGGTTCATATCCACCAGACTTTCCGAAAGAAGCCGGGCCGCCCGGAAGAAATCCTCTGTCGAGGGGCTGTAGGAGCCTGTTATCACATGCTGACTGTAGTGCACCCCGTTGGGATCCAGAGCAATGGTCCCCCTGGGATGGAAGGAGCCGTAAAAGATAATGCTGCCCGAGTTTCTCACATGCCGGGGAGCCTCTTCGGCAATAGCCAGCTGGGGGGTGGTAATGATATAGCAGTCAAGCAGTCCCCCCCCTGTAAAATCAGCAACTGTTTCGGATAACGTCTCTTTGAAGGGGTGACAAACTCTGTGGATTCCCGATTTCAGCGCCAGTTCGGCTTTGGTCTCATCGGGCTCGATAAGCAGGACCTTCGCCCCCCTGGAAAGAGCCAGAAGACCGTGAAGCTGCCCCATAATGCCCCCGCCGGATATCCCGACATAATCGCCCGGTTTGATATCGGCTCTCATGATGCTGTGATAGCAGCAGGCCAGGGGTTCCGCAAAGGCGGCAATCTCCAGGGGAATATCTTTGTTCACCTTGAAGATCCGTCCCGGTTCCAGATCGATATACTGGGCCATTCCCCCGCTTCCGGGAGTTCCGTCGTACTCCCGCTTACGGGACACTCCGGTACAGAGATTGGTTTCTCCGGTGTAGCAGAAGCGGCAGTGACCGCAGTGATCCAGGGTTTTGAATACCACGTGATCCCCGGGTTTGAAAGAGGTCACCGTATCGGCATGGACTTCTTCGATGATTCCCGAAGCTTCGTGGCCGGGAACAAAAGGCAGAGAAGCCTGACCGGAGAAGATCCTCTTTTCCCAGGTGCAGATAAGACAGTATTCAATTCTGATGCGGACAAATCCCGGCATCAGTTCAGGAGAAGAGACCTCCCGGATTTCTACTGTTTCCGGTGCTGTAACCGTCAGAGCCTTCATGATTCATACCCCTTCAGCTCTTTCAGGACCTCATCCGCCCCTGCATTGTCGTGAACCAGACGGCAGAGGCTCTTCATCCTGGGATAGGGATCTTTCTGGCCCCAGACATTCCGGCCTATAGCCACTCCGGCGGCACCGCAGGCATTGCTGGTTTCCACAGTTTCAAGGAGTGAGGAAAAATCGGAGCTGTGAGCCCCTCCCAGGATCACAAGAGGAACATAGCAGCTCTCCACAATGGCGCTGAACTCCTCTTTTGAACCGGCAAAGGTCGTTTTGATGATCGTTGCTCCCAGTTCTGCACCGATCCGTGCAGCCAGTCTGACATTTTCGGCACTCTTCTCCGGCGTATTGGAAAATCCTCCGGGGAGCATTTCAGCCATCAGGGGAACTCCCCAGTCCCGGCACTTTTCTCCCAGAAAAGCCAGATTCTTCAGAGTGGTTTTTTCATTATCCGTTCCGAGGAATCCCATACAGGCCACAGCGTCGGCGCCCATTTTCAGAGCGGTTTCCAGAGAGTAGAGCAGAGCATCGCCTGATGCGGTTCCCAGCTGGCTGTTGCCCCCGTCCATTCTCAGAATCAGCCCGCATCCGCTCAGCTGTTTCTCGAACTTTCGGGCAACGCCGAACGTTGTGAGAACCGCATCGGCTCCGGCTTCCCGGCAGCGGCTGATGATGTAGTCCGGCTGGTTCAACGCCGGATAGACGTTGAGAGAAGCACCATGGTCAATTGGTAAAATAACGGTTTTACCATCCTTTCCGAACAGATTTGCCATTCGTCTCATATCAATTTCATCTCCTTGGAGTATTGTATTTTCTGTTTTATGTCCCACAAACTGTGGAAGGATCCTTTGAGAATTTCCGCTGCCTTCCGATACTCCCGGTAGAGATCGTCATAGGCTTCCCTCTTCCAGGAAAGACCTGTGGGGGAAAAGATATGTTTCACCCGGGGAAGTCCCAGTTCCGCTGCACTCACCCCCCTGTTCAGATAGTAGCCGCACAGGGCCAGCCCCCCCAGAGAGGCCGTATCTTTAAAAACTGGCTGTATGAAGGGAATCTCCAGGATGTCCGCTTTCATCTGAAGCCAGTAGCCGTTCTCCGCGCCCCCTCCGGCGGCAAAAACCTTTTTTTCACTTCCGAAAAGCTCCTGCGGCAGGGCTTCCAGATTCTGTCTGATACCAAAGGCAATCCCCTGCAGAACAGAACGGTAAAGGTCCTCCTGCCGGGTATTTCCCGTGATTCCCAGAAAGGCTCCCTGAAGTTTTTCATCCCAGAAAGGACTCCTTTCGCCGTTCAGATAGGGGAGGAAAAGGAGCTCCAGTGGGAGGGGATCCTCATTCAGCCCTCCTATCCGGCCGGAAACCGACTCAAGCCAGTTGATCGAAGCCCCCGTACTGGACATCATGGCCATCAGGAGACCTTTGTCCTGAATCACATGATCGTCTCCGGTTCCCCGGGGAGCGCAGACTGACAGACAGGTTGAAGTCCCCGATCCTTCGGTAATATCCCCCACGGAAACAGCACCGGCGCCCAGAGCTTCGCAGTAGGCGTCGATGCCCCCTGCCAGAACAGGGATACCGTCGGGCAGAGCGCACTCCCGGCTGTAGGAAGTGCCTGTCATGCCCACAGACTCGGATGAGTCGAATACCCGGGGAAAGACCTCTTCTCCTATTCCCAGGGGCGCCGTGTTCCAACTGTTCTCGTCCCTGTTGAAGAAGATCAGGGTCGAAGCTGTGGACCGGTCAAATCCCTTCTCACCGGTCAGGAGGAAGTTGATGTAATCCTTCGGATAGAGAAAAGCATCGATCACTCCGTCAGGAAGCATCTCATACTGCCTCAGGCACTTGGCTTCCCAGGAAGTCCCGTCTCTGCCGAAACCGGGATAGGCCTCTCTGATCCGGACCGCCTGGGGCGAGGCATCGCGGTTCTGCCATGTGTCCATCTTGCCCAGAGGAGTGCCCCTGCTGTCCAGACAGACCAGGGAGGGGCCGTGGCAGGAGAGGGCCAGGCAGTCGGGGGCAGCCCCTTCGGGCAGGCTCTTCATAATCTCAGACAGAAACTGACGAACCGAACCGCTGAAGGCCGGGATGTCCTGATAGTAGCCCCTCAGGAATACGGCGCTGTCATAGCTATGGGAATACTGGGTAATCTCTCCGTCTTTCCAGAGAGACGCCTTCATACTGCCTGTTCCGATATCCAGTCCCAGGAGGATCACTTCACTCCTCCCTTCATCCGGTTCAGATGAACGGTGAACTGATACCTGTCGGCTCTGTAGAAGCCTTCGGAATACTCCACTACCCTGCCGCTGTTATCATAGGAGTAGGTTTTCATGGAGAGTACAGGAGAGGGCCTTTCCACTTCCAGATAGTGACTGACTTCCCGGTCCGCCAGAACCGAGGAGATCTCCCGCTTGGCTTCTTTAATGGAGATGCCGCACTTGTCCTCTATCAGACTGTAGATGGATTTGCTGTAATCCTCTTCCGGACCGAGATTCAGCTCTCCCAGAATATAGTTTTCAAAATAGCCAATGGGTTTGCCGTCAGAGAAACGGAGCCTTTTGATGTGGAGAATCCTCTCTCCTTCCTGCAGGCCCATATGCAGAGCGATCAGACTGGAAGCGACCGTGTCCTCTACTTCCAGAACACTGGTTGAGAACTCCCCGCCGGACTGATTGGTTTTTTCCGAGAAACTCTGCAGACTGAATGTATCGTCCACAAATTTCGGAGCATTGACGATGGTCCCCCGTCCCCTTTTCTTTGTCAGGAGACCTTCGGTGACCAGTCCTTCAATGGCCTTGCGGACAGTTATCCGGCTGATCCCGTACTCACTTCCCAGTTCTATTTCCGAAGGGATCATATCACCGGGAAGGAACTCACCTGAGGTGATCCTTTTGAGCAGGATTTTCTCCAGCTGGGCATAAAGGGGTATCAGACTGTCCGGATCAATCCCTGTACTCACGACACATCTCCTGAAATAAAGTCCTGTTGTTATAACGTCATAACAACTTGTACTAACAGAATACTATGGGGATTTTTTTTCAGATATCCGATGGGAAATTATTTTTGCCTTTTTTTATGAAACCCCTTTCAGGGGCGGTTTTGAAGCCGAAAACTGGGGAAAAACAAAAATAGCCTACATTTTTGTAGGCTATTTGTCCAGAAGAAACAAAATTGTCCGGGTATTCTAAGGATTTTCCCTCTAAAGCAGAAACACCTTCATAATCCCCTGATAACCGAGACAGGCCCCTTCGAGCTGGGAAATTTCAATGTACTCGTCCACCGTATGGGCCAGGTTTTCCCGGGAGGGACCGAAACCGATGGTGGGGATTTCCGCCTCTCCGGCGTAGTGGCTGCCGTTGGTGCAGAAGGAATAGGTTGTAATTTCTGGATCCATCCCGGCCGAGCGGATTCCCTGAAGGGCTTTCTGCACAAAGGGTTCATTCTGATCATAGTACCAGGCGGGAAAGAACCGCTCTCCGCTGATCTCATTTCCCGTGTAGCACATCTCTTTTGCTTCCGCCAGAGAGACCTTGATCTTCATGGCAGGATCCTCAGCGGTCAGAGCGGCGGCTTTCTCTTTCAGAGGTTTTAAGACACTCTCGGGGGTTTCCCCTTTCAGAAGCCTCCGGTCGTAGGTGACCCGGCAGTAGTCGGGAACAACCGATGCTCCCGGATAGGGATCGGACTTGATATCCGTCAGCTCCAGGATCCCCTTGCCCAGATTCTCCTGCTCCATCGGAGCGATTTCACGGATCGCCTGGATCACCCGGGCCATATCGTAAACCGCATTCCGTCCCGTTTCGGGGTTGGCCGAATGGGCATTCACACCGAAGGTTTCCACCACGATCTCTCCCCTTCCCCGCTGACCGATTTTCAGATTCAGCTGGGAGGCCTCGCCGATGACAACCAGGTCGGGCTTGACGGCTTCACTGATAAGCCTGGCGGAGATGCCCTCGAAACACTCTTCGTGGACCACACCGGCCACACAGATTTTTCCGGCGAAATTCCCGGCTGTTTCGGCATGAAAAGCCGCCGCCCCGGCCAGCATGGAAGCCAGAGCTCCCTTCATATCCGAGGCGCCCCTTCCGTACACCTTCCCCTCCCGGATATCTCCGCACCAGGGATCCATGGACCACTGGGCGGGATCTGCCGGAACCGTGTCGATATGGGCATCAAAGAGGATGGTCTGCCCGGGACGACGGCCTTCCACCTCGGCCACGAAATTCCCGTAGGGGTCTACAGTAAATTTTCCCAGGCCTTTGGACTCCCAGTATTTCCGGGCAATTTCAACAACTCCCTGTTCCTGTCCGGACACGCTGGGAGACTTTATAAGACGGCTGCAGAGTTCTACAACTTCCTGATTGGTAATTTCCATTTTTCTACTCCTGTGAAAGCCCCGGGACCGGGAAACCCTGGCCTGAAGCTCTTCTATTTCGTTTTATTTTTTTACTGATTCCGGTTCCGTAGAATCCGACCGGGACGGCTGTCAGCAGTCTGTCCTGCCGAAACGACAGGCTCTCCGTTCACATAGATTCCCGCGATGCCCCCGGGATGCGCAGCGGGCCGGGAGAAAGTTCCCCGGTCTTCCAGAGCCTCCATGTCGGCCAGGACGATATCCGCGGCTTTCCCAGGCTCCAGAGTCCCTCTGTCTTCGATGCCGAAGACCCGGGCCCCTTTTGCTGTCATTTTGAAGACGGCCTCTTCCATAGAAAGCAGTCCCTTCTCCCTGACAAAACGGCTGATCATCCGGGGAAAGGAGCCGAAGGTCCGGGGGTGGGAGGAACCATTGAGCAGACCGTCGGTACAGATATTGGTTTCAGGCCTTTTGAGGAAGGCCTCCAGCACAGACTCCTCGGTGTAGTAATCCACCAGGGAGACCTGATTTTCCTCCTGGATCAGAAGATCGCAGAGGGCATCCGAGGGAAAGCTGTTCCAGAGTTCCCCCAGCTCGCTCAGGCTTTTGCCCACCAGAGCCTCTCCCTGGGGCGTTTTCGCCGATGCCACGAAAATATTGTCGAACCCCGCAAAGTCGGCAAAGTTATCCCATCCGGGGATTCCCGTCTCCATATCCAGGCGGATCTGCCGCCTCACGTCCTTCTCTTTCAACCTTTCCAGCATCTGTGCGGGGGAACCTTTTTTGACCCAGGGGGGAAGCATGGCCGACATGGCGGTGCTCCCCGCCACATAGGGATACACATCCATGGAAAACCGGATTCCCCGGGAGGGAGCGGCGTCTATCATAGCCAGTACTTTGTCCAGGAGAGCCATATTTTTGAATCCGCAGATTTTGAAGTGGGAAATATGCAGGGCCATTCCCGTTTTCTCACTGATCTGAAAGAGCTCTTCCATGGAAGAGAGGATATCATCGGATTCGCTTCTCTGATGGACCACAAAGGGCTTGTCCGCCTCTGCGGCCACGGCAGCCAGGATTTCCATCTCTTGCTGCCGGGCCGCACTGCAGGGCGGATAGATCAGCCCCGTAGACCAGCCAAGAGCGCCCTGCCGGAACTCTTCGGCCAGGAGTTCCGCCATGCGGTGGCTTTCCTTTTCATCAGCCTCCTCTCCGGGATTCTCCATACAGCAGTAGCGGAGGTTTCCATGGGGAACCAGGTATCCGTAGTTGGCACAGGTCCCGGCTTTTTCCAGAGCCTCCAGATAGGCTCCCGTCCCGGAGCAGACCTCTGCGCTCAGATCCAGTCCGCCGCCGTAGAAGCCCTTCAGATACTCCTCCCAGAGGGCCGGATCTTTCCGGACCGGAGCCACTGAGAGGCCGTCCTGTCCCAGGATTTCCGTTGTGATGCCCTGCAGTAGCTTGGGAGCAATCACGGGATCCTTCAGAGCATCCACATCGTTGTGGCTGTGGGTATCGATGAATCCGGGCATGGCCGTCAGGCCCTGACCGTCAATGACAGTCGTTGCGGTGAGAACTGTATTGGTCTGATCAGCAGGGACAATCCTTTCGATCCTGCCCTCTTTAATAAGGAGGCTTCCCTCGTAGGAAGGACGCCCCGTCCCGTCCAGAATGCGGCAGCTGTTTATAACAATCTCAGTCATCACAGGCCCCTCCAGAATTCCGCTGCGGTTTCTGCGGCCTCTTCGGTGAGGGCCTCCCTGTCCAGGGTGGTGAGCTTTCCATTTTCAAGGAGGGCCTCCCCCTGCCTGTACACATGGCTGATGGACTCTTTCTTTCCGTATACCACAATCTGATCAAAGAGATTCTCCCTGGTCACAGGGGTGGGTATGCTCCGGGAGAAGCAGACAAAATCCGCATCTTTCCCCGTCTCCAGAGTCCCGCAGTCCGTCCAGCCCAGAGCCTGAGCTCCCGATTCGGTGGCCATGCGGAAAACATCCCGGGCCGGCATGGCCGAGGGGTCCTCCAGAACCGATTTATGAACAAGGAAGGCCATTTTCATGACATTCAGAAAGTTGTTGTCATAGCCGTCGCTCCCCAGAGCCACGGGAATCCCTGCCTTCAGCATGGCCGGGACGGGAGCGAAACCGCCTCCCACTTCGCAGTTGCTCACAGGCATATGGACCGCTCTCACACCGGTCTCACTGAGAAGAGCAATCTCCTCCTCTGTCACCTTGACGCACTGGGATGCCAGCACCCGGGAGGAGAGAAGCCCCTCTCTATAGTAGTGATTTACAGGGAGGGAGGAAAAATGCTCCGCCGCATAATCGGGCTCATACCGGCTTTCGGAAAGATGGAACTGCCAGAGAGAGTCCAGAGACCCGGCCAGATCCGCCGCTTTTTTCAGAAACGGGACTGAACAGGAAAAGGAGGTGTGCGTACAGACGGCGCCCCCGACAAGACGGCTGTTTTCCCGGCACCAGCGGATCAGCTCCGCATTCTCCTCCAGGCAGCGCATGCCGTTATCCAGATCGATCCTCTCGCTGCTTTCCAGAGAGAGGAGGGCCTTCATACCGATGGATTCAACGATCTTCGCCTGTTCAATCAGAGAGCCCTCTTCGCTGAGAGGAGCTTCCAGGGTATCGCAGAACCCTGTCACCCCCGACTGGATCATCTCGGCCGCGGAAAAACGGGTTGTTATTCCGATCTGCTTCATCCTGATCCGGTCCTCCACCAGGGGCCACCAGAAGATTTTAAGAAAATCCTCAAAGTCCCTGATCTCGCCGTGGACGGGAATCCCGTGGGCCAGAAGTCCGTACTGATGCATATGGGCATTGATAAAACCGGGAAAGAGAATGTGCGCGGTAAAATCCGCCATTTCCGCTCCGGGGTTGCGGCTGAGAAACTCCTGGGTTTCGTCCCAGCTGATCCAGGAGCGGACCTGTCCCTGATCCACCACCAGGGTCATTTTTTCAAGAACCTTATCGGCACTGACCACAAGCCAGTCCGTTTTATACAATTTCATGAACCATCCTCACAATTTCAGTATTCCGGAAGGCATTCCGGTAAATCTGCTGTTTTAATCTTTCCTGACCGGTCCGGAGGACTCCCGGGCCACCACGTCCAGGGGAAGGACCTTCTTTACAGGGGCATGTCCGGGGTCGGAGATCTTCTGCAGGAGCAGCTCCGCCGCGGAGGCTCCCATCACATGATGGGGCAGATCCAGAGTGGTCAGGCTGGGGGTGACAAAGCGGCTCATGGGAGAGTTATCCAGCCCTGTCACAGAGATGTCCCCGGGGATACGGTAACCCTGTTCTTTCAGGTACCGCATGGCGCCGATGGCAATCTGGTCGGAAGACCCTATCAGCGCGGTGGGACGGATCCCCCGGGAGAAGAGGCTCTGAGCCCCCTCGTAGCCCCCTTCGAGAGTCCACTCGCAGCCGGACAGGTACCGGGGGTTCACAGTCAGCCCGAACTCCTCCATGACTCTGAGAAAATGCTTTTTCCGGCGGATCCCTCCGGAGGTTTCCTCGCTGCCGTAGAGAAAGGCGATCTCCCTGTGTCCCAGACCGTAGAGGTACTGGATCAGATTCATAAACCCCAGGCTTTCATTGGCCGTCAGCTGGTCCAGAGGGAGATCCATTCCCGGAGGACCCGCCAGAACCACAGGAAGCCCCTGGTTCAGGAGTTCATACTCCTTTTCACTGCCGTTTCCATATATGACAATCACGCCGTCCATCAGTTTTTTGGGAATGCTGGAATAGAGACTCATCTCCCGCTCCAGATCCTCCCGGGCATCAAAAAGGAGAACCCCGTAGCCCTTTTTCTCAAGCACGTCCATGGCGCCGTAAACGATCTGGGAGTTGGCCTGGTTGGTTATGTTGGGAATCAGGATTCCCACCAGCCTCAGCGAATCCGTTGCCAGCCCCCGGGCCAGGGGACTGGGACTGTAGTTCAGCTGCTCCATGGCCTCCAGAACTTTGATTCTCTTGTCTGTGGAAACGGACTCGGGCCTGTTCATCACACGGGACACCGTAGCGGGAGACACTCCGGCCTTCCGGGCTACCGTATCAATGGTGCAATGTTTAGGGGGTACATTTCCTTTTTCAGACATATCAAAGCTCCTTCATATTTGCCGCAGCCAGTTTCACAGCTGCAAGAATGGTTTCATACCCAGTACATCGGCAAATATTCCCCGCCAGTTCTTCTTTTATCTGATTATCCGTCGGGTCGGGATACTTTTTGAGCAGTCCGTAGGTGGCCAGAACAAAACCGGGGGTACAGAATCCGCACTGAACGGCTCCCGCTTCGACATAGGCCTTCTGTACGGGATGAAGAGGGTGACCGGACCGGGTCATTCCCTCGATGGTCAGGATTTTCCTCCCTTCCATCTGAACCGCCCAGGTGAGACAGGATTTGAGGGGTCTGTCATCCGCCAGGACCGTACAGGATCCGCACTCTCCGGTGCCGCAGCCCTCTTTCGTGCCGATCAGATTCAGACGGTCTCGTAAAACAGTCAGCAGGCTCTCTTCGGGAGAGATTACCACCGGATAGTCCTGTCCATTCACATTCAGAGTAATATTCATATGTCCTCCCGGGTGAGCGCATCGCTGAGAAAGCGGAACAGCAGGGTTTTCTCATACTCCGAAAAGTCCCCCTGTCCCTGGAAGAGGGCGGCCCTCTCCTCCTCGATCAGCCCCTTCAGAGCCGTCCTGTCAGGAACGGCGGAATCGGCAAGGGCCTTTTCCAAAAGGGGAAACCGCCGGGGAACCCACTCCCTGCCGCCTCCGGCTATCCTGAAGCTTCCGTCTGCCCCTTCGGCCAGTGCCAGCACCATTGGAGCAAAGGCAAAATCCTTCCGGGGCCCGTAGCCCCAGTAGAGGGTCCTCACGGGCTGTTCACAGGGGATTCTGAGAGAGAGGATCAGCGTCCCCTTCTCCAGCCTGTTATGATAGGCACGGCCCTGCAGATCCTCCAGAGGAGAGACAGTGATCTGCCCCCCCGCCTCTCTGAGTTCCACCCGGCAGCCCAGGGCCAGGAGGGCCGGCAGGATATGGGAATTGGGATAGGAACCTCCGATATGACCGCCCAGGGTCGCCCTGTTTCTGATCAGGGGAGACGCGGCGGATCTGAGGGCTTCTGACAGGAGAGGCAGATGATCACCCTCCTCCAGAGCCTGTATGAGGTCGTTCAGGGTGGTCATGCCGCCGATGACAATCTCGCCGTCCTGTATCTCCACCCCAGCCAGGCCTTCAAGGCCCGAAAGATCCAGCAGTGTGAGCTGGTCGGTTTTCAGAAAGTTCTTTTTGACCCTGTACATCAGGTCTGTACCGCCTGCCAGAAAGCGGACAACTTTTCTGTCCGCCGTCAGAGGCCTGATCTCTTCGAGAGATGCCAGTTTATGATACTCCATGATTTTCCCCTTCACTCCCGCCGGGATGTATCTCTTCCCTCTGCAGGAACAGAGGGGCCATTTTTTCCATATTCAGAGGCAGGGAACGCACCCGGCAGCCTGTAGCATGAAAGACAGCGTTGGCCACACCGGGAGCGGCCAGCTCCACACCGACTTCTCCCACCCCTTTGGCTCCGTAGGGGCCTGTATGAAAGTCCTGTTCGAATATTTCAAGATCAAACTCCGGGGCGTCCGCTATTCCCGGCATAAGATAGGAGCCGAAACTTGTGGTTTTCACATAGCCCTCACTGGTAATGAAATTCTCGCTCAAAGCGTATCCCAGCCCCTGGGTATATCCGCCCACAATCTGGCCCCTCACGATATCCGGGTTCACAGCCCGGCCCACCTCGTAGGCCATGGTGACCCGGGGAACCCGGATCTGCCCTGTGTAAAGGTCCACCAGAACCTCCGTCAGGGTCACTGCGGAAAGATAGGTGGGATAGCAGGTTCCCTGACCGGTCGCCGGATCAATTTCGGAGATCCCCGGATTGAACCAGCCTTCGGCCTGGAGCCCTATACCGTTGTCGTTGATAATAAGAAAAGCCGCCTCTTCAAATGAGAGATCCTGTTCTCCCCCGGAGACTGTCACTCTATCCAGGCTCATTTCAATGGATTGGGAAGAGACCTTCCAGATTTCAGCCAGAGAGGAGATCATCCTGGCCCGGAGCTTTTCCGCGCAGACTTTGACAGCCATTCCTCCCGCCGAGAGCCCCCGGGACGCCACAGTGGGCCCGCCGTCGGGGGTGGAGGAGGTATCGGTTTCGGCCATGTGGACCCTTTCCAGAGAGACCCCCAGAGCTTCCGCCGCCACCTGGGCATGGGAGGTCCGCAGTCCCTGCCCCATATCGACCATATCCGAATGGACCAGGATGGATCCGTCTTTCTCTATGATGATCCTGGCGCCGGCCACGTCAAACCCTTCGCCGCCCAGACCGCAGCCCCGGAAGGTCGCCGCCAGGCCGAGGCCTTTCCGGTACCGCCGGTTCTCCCGGTTGAACTGATTGAATTCGGCCTTTTTCGCCTGATATTCGCCCCTCTCCAGCACATGGTCCAGCATCTCTTCCAGAGGCAGAACCATGACCCCGGGATCCACTTCCTGACCGCAGGTCAGGGCATCTCCGGGACGGACAAAGTTTTTCCTGCGGAACTCGGCGGGGTCCATTCCCGCTTTATGGGCCAGCTCATCGATCATGCTCTCCACGGCAAAACACATCTGGGGAGCGCTGAAGCCCCGGTAGGCTCCGGCATAGGGGGTATTGGTATAGTAGGCCTGAATATCCGTTTTCACATGGGGCGTTCTGTAGGGTCCCGCAGAGTGGACCGACGCCCGCCAGTTGGCAAACATGGCCTGGTTGTTATAGGGCCCTCCGATCACAGAGACCCTGTTCCGCCATCCGCAGATCTCCCCGTCGGAGCTGACGCCGGCTTCAATAGCCAGATGATAGGGATGACGCTTCACTCCGGAAACAAAGACATCCCTCCGGCTGAACCGCAGCCTGACGGCCCGGCCTGTCAGGACGGAAAGAAGGGCCGCCCGGCAGGCAAGAGTCACAGAGGTTTCGTTCTTTCCTCCGAAACTGCCTCCGATGGCAGACTGAATCACCCGGACCCGGGAAGCGGGAAGGTTCAGGGCCCCGCAGACCGATCCCCGGATGGAGAAGACATTCTGAATACAGCCGTAGATAACCACGCCCCCTGTCAGGGGATCCCTGTCGGCCACAATGCTGTCGGGCTCGATGTATCCGTTTATGGAAAAGGGCGTGTCGTACTCTTCGCTGACCCTCAGGTCCGCCTGAGCCAGACCCTTTTCAATATCCCCCGCATAGAGGGGATAAAAAGTATTTTCCATGGTATTGTCGGGTCTGTCCTCGTGCACTGGAGCCAGATCCGGATTCCGGGCATCCTCCAGAGAGAAGATCCCGGGGATCTCCCTGTACTCCACCTCTATCAGACTGACCGCTTTTTCGGCAGTCTCTCTGTCGCAGGCGGCCACACAGGCCACAGCATCGCCGATGTATTTGACTTCCTCTGCCGCCAGAACGGGAAACCGTCCGAACAGGCAGTTGGAACCGGGGATGTCCTTTGCGGTAATCACCTTCAGCACACCCGGAAGGGCTTCGGCTTTTTCCGTATGTATCTCCAGAATCCGGGCTCTGGGATACCGGGCATAGAGAGTGGCTCCCGCCGCTTCATTAAACAGCCGGATATCCTCGGCATAGCGGGTCAGTCCCGCCGCCTTCTCCTCCCCTTCCAGACGAAGATGGGAGTGATGGATCACGTTAAACTCTTTCACAAGGCCTCCTGTAATAGAGAGATTTTCTGCAGAGACAGATTCCTGTCGGGACAGGAAGAAACGCACAGACCGCAGCGGCGGCAGCGCTGAGTATTCAATTTGAGAGCCCCCTCTTCTTTGGACAGAGCCTGATAGGGGCAGCGGGTCAGACAGATCCCGCAGAGCCGGCAGCGGTCGGTCTTCATCACAAGGCCCTGCTCCTCGAGGATTTCCCTTTCGGGCAGATGGGGCAGAACGACGCCCCGGGCCTCTTCCAGAGAGGCATAACCCAGGTCGGAGAGGAGCGTATCAAACTTCCCTATCAGTTTTTCCAGGCCCTGCATTCCCTGAAGGATGGGAAAAGTGCACACACCCACAGCGGAGGCCCCGGCCATGACCATTTCCACCGCGTCTTCAGGACTCATAACACCGCCCAGCCCCAGGACGGGCTTGTCTGTCCGGGCGGCAATCTCGGCCACATAGCGCAGAGCCAGGGGCTTCAGTCCGCTTCCTGTCATCCAACCCATACCGCCCTGACCGCCCAGAGAGGGCCGGCCGGTCTGAATATCGATGGAAAGGACAGGCCCCAGAGAGTCTATGGCTGTGATCCCGGCGGCTCCCGCTTCCAGACAGGCCAGGGCGGCTCCCACAGGGTCGTTCCAGTTGGGACTGACCTTGGCCAGGACCGGTTTATCCGTCAGCTTAAGAGCTTCTTTGATCATGGGAAGCATATCCTCTTCCATATAGGACACCAGTTCAAAAAAAGGGACTCCCACTTCGTGAATCCGGGGAACCCAGTTTTTCACCTCTGTCATTGTATGTCCCACACTGGCAATGACAGTCACCCCCGCTTTCAGGGCGGCAGGCAGTTCCTCTTCGATCCAGCGTTCTCCCGAATAGTCGGACCACTTTTCCGAATTCACCATGGTTCTGTTGCCGATGGCGGCAATGTGGGGCTCCGGATTGACTGCTTTTTCATCCCGGATGGTTTTTGTCACCACCGCACCGGCTCCGGCCTTATGCAGGGCAATCATTCCCTCGGCGCCGTAGGACAGGGGACCTGAACCTATGATAAAAGGAGACTGAAGGGTCTGCCCCAGAAACTGTATATTCATAATTTTTGCTCTCTCACTGTTGTTATATTTATCCGCCGGGTCTTCCGCCCCTGACGGCGGTTCCCGGCGAACTCTCCTGAAACCGCTTTCAAAAACTAATTCCATCATTCCGGATTTCCGGATTTTCTGCAAGACCGGGCCGCGGATCCCGGAAGGAAAGGGAATATTTTATTCTGAAAAACAGGACATTTTCCAATTTTATAACATTTTTGTATCTTTTGGAGGATATCATAAGTTTTCCCTCCCCTTTTGAGAAGATTTTCAGGATAATATTGACCAGTCTCCGGGTTCTCCGTAATCTAGAGGGAAATACGGATAAATTTTAAAAGCCATCTGAAAGCGCTTTCACAGGAGATACAATGTTAGATCTGCAATTGAACGGGGATGTCAGAGAGAAGACAGCCCGCTATTTCAGGGAAAAGGGTATTACCCTCCCTACCTTCGATATGATGATTCATCCCGAAAAGATTCCCGATGAGATCAGGGACAAACTGAAAACCACAGGTCTCTGGGATACCGACCCGGTAAACCTTTACAGGATCAGCTGGAAGAACGAACCCAAAACAAGCGGCGGCCTTTTCGGCGCTCCCAACCATATTGTGCTTCCTCCCGAACTGACAGGAGTGGCCTCCCCCATTATTGTGATGACCGGTAAATGGTTCCCCACGGGGGCCCATAAGGTGGGCGCCACCTTCGGCTGTCTGGTCCCCCCCCTGGTGACCGGTCAGTTCGACCCCCAGAAAACCAAGGCTGTCTGGCCCTCTACAGGAAACTACTGCCGGGGCGGGGCCTATATTTCTGTTCTTATGGCCTGTAAATCCATCGCCATCCTGCCCGAAGAGATGTCCAAAGAGCGCTTTGACTGGCTCAAAAAAGTAGCCGGAGAGATCATTGCCACCCCGGGATGCGAATCCAATGTCAAAGAGATCTTTGACAAGTGCGCCGAGCTGCGCTCCTCCGGTGAGGATCTGCGGATCTTCAACCAGTTCGACGAGCTGGGCAACCCCACCTGGCACTACAATGTGACAGGACGGGCTGTGGAGGAGATCCTTCAGTCCTATGTGAAAGAGGGAAAAAGCCTGGCGGGATTTATCTCCTCCTCCGGCTCCGGCGGAACCCTGGGAGCGGGATACTATCTGAAAAAAGCCTTCCCCGGTTCCAAACTTGTGGTTTCCGAGGCCCTCCAGTGCCCCACTCTGATGAACAACGGCTTCGGCGGTCACAGAATCGAGGGAATCGGGGACAAGCACGTTCCCTGGATCCATAACTGTAAAGAGACCGACTATCTGGCAGCTATCGACGACAACGTGCCCCTGAGACTTCTCCAGCTGTTCAACGAGAAAGACGGACAGGCCCTTCTGAAGGAAGAGGGTGTATCGGAAGAACTGATCGGCCAGCTGGACCTCCTGGGAATCAGCGGCATAGCCAATGTGCTCTCGGCCATCAAGTACGCCAAGTACGCGGAACTGACCTCGGAGGATGTGCTTGTCACCATGGGAACCGATTCCTGCGATATGTACCGCTCCCGTCTGGAAGAGATGAACGCCCAGGCCCCCTACTCGTACAAACAGGCGGTGAGGGACTGGGAAGCTCTGCAGTCCGAAAGCTACGACAACTTCAAGGAACTGACCTATGTGGATAAGAAGGCCATTCACAATCTGAAGTACTTTACCTGGATTGAACAGCAGGGCAAGGATCTGCAGGAGCTGAACGATCAGTGGTACGACAGAAACTACTGGGACGGTACCTTTGCAGAAATGGACAAAATTGATGCTCTGATTGAAGAGTTCAACGGGATGATTAAGTCCTGACATAAACAGTAAGGAGGCGAGTTATGGGTGTGACGATTCTGAAAGGCGGCATTGTTCTGACCTTGAACAGTGACAGGGAGATCCTTTACGGGGGGTCTGTTATTATCCGGGACGACCGGATTGAAGGGATCGTCAGGGATCTGACTCCATCGGAGGAAGCTGGTGCCGACAGGGTGATCGACTGCCGGAACAAAATTGTTCTGCCCGGTCTGATCAACACCCATACTCACCTTTTTCAAAACCTGCTGAAAGGCCTGGGGGACGATATGGCCCTGGACAAATGGCTGGCCACCATGACCTTTCCGGCAGCGAAGAATCTGACCCCCGACCACTGCTACAAAGCGGCCATGGCAGGCTCTCTGGAGAGCCTCCAGTCGGGGGTAACCACCACTCTGGACTACATGTACCCCCACCCCGCCGAAGGGCTGTCCGAAGGGGTGATCAAAGCCATGGGCGACATCGGCATCAGGGGCATTCTGGGCCGGGGCTGCATGGACACAGGCGAAGAGTTCGGCGTTCCCCGGCAGATCATGCAGGAGAGCTCTGTCATAGAGAAGGACTTTATCGACCTGTGGGACCGGTACAGCGGGAGCTACGACGGCCGGATCGGTCTGTGGCTGGCTCCGGCGGCCATCTGGTCCAACTCGGAAAAGAACCTAAGGATGCTGAAGGAGCTGAAGGATACCTACAAAACCGGCTTCACCGTGCATATCTCGGAAACCCCCTTTGACAGGCAGGCGGCGGAAAAACTCCACGGCGTCCCCGATATGGATGTGATGATAAAACTGGGCCTCACCGGTCCGGATATCCTTATGGTCCACTGCGTCTACCTGACCGAAGAGGATCAGAAAACCGCCGCCCGATACGGCATGAAGGTTTCCCACAATACGGTGAGCAATATGTACCTCTCCTCAGGGACCGCCCCTGTCCCGGCGATGCTCAAAAAAGGCATCGACGTGAGCCTGGGAGTGGACGGTGCGGCCAGCAACAACTGCCAGGACATGATCGAACTGATGAAGATGACCGCCCTGATCCATAAAGCCGTGAGCTGTGATCCCACCATTATGACCGCCGAAAAGGTTCTGGAAATGGCCACCATAGACGCCGCCCGGTGCCTGGGTATGGACAAGGAGATAGGCTCCCTGGAAGCGGGGAAAAAAGCGGATATCCTGATTTTTAACCCCGCCCGCTCGGCCAAGTCGATCCCCCTTCATAACCCTGTGTCCACCATTGTTTATTCCTCGTCGGAGAAGAATGTGGATACTGTGTTTGTAGACGGCAAAATCCTTGTGGAGGCCGGAAAGTACACAGGCCCGGTGAAAGAAGAGAAGATCCTCTCCGACGCCCAGGCAGCCGCGGAAGATCTTGCAAAAATCGGAGGCATGACCAACCGGATGGAAGGGCATGCCTGGAAGTCTATCGGCTAATCCCGTCTACTCCATCCCGGCCGGGGGACATTCCCGGCCGGGAAAAAAAAATCCCTCTTCCGGTTTCACGGAATATCCTTTCTTACAGACGTATATTCCCTCCGCTCCCCCATCTGGCAACAATTCCCGGAATTATATAGACGTCTAGA
This sequence comes from Oceanispirochaeta sp., assembly GCA_963666275.2. Lineage (GTDB taxonomy): Bacteria > Spirochaetota > Spirochaetia > DSM-2461 > DSM-2461 > Oceanispirochaeta. Next base: position 279,898 of record CAXXOA010000003.1, on the reverse strand, counting down.
TAACTGTTGGATATGGATGTTATCACTGCGTAAATGTCTAGATAATTCTTTTTTTTCTGTTATTGACAGGGGGTGAAAGGGAGTTCAGTATTATTATACTGAACAGCATAATAAGTTATGTTATATCGACACATTTTGTACGGGTAGATTTCCTGACTTTTTGATCGTAACTTTTCAGATTATGAGGGTTTTGATCCTGGTTTCATGGCTCGTTACCTACACTGATTACTAACTTATCGACGCCGGTTGCGGCTGGCAATGGGTAGAGAATATAGGGAATTCGCCTTCACCTACGATTGTGGAAATCTTCAACCTTTTCATGGCCTCCGGGCATACAAAATGCTGCGGCATAACAAAAAAATGATGCAGTCGAAGCTATAGATCACATTTCTTGCAGAAATTGCTTCGACAAAGGAATTGTTCTTCTCAAATAAGGAATAGCTGTTTAGAATAAAGGGGCAAGAAAAGCGCCTATACCTGGCAAGCCAGGCCGCTGCGCAGCATATTTTGGTGTTATGTGGACTCGAAAATTTCGTTAATCTTCAGAAGGAATTTGTTAGCATAAATTTCAAATTAGACAAAATTGAACCTTAGCAGTAGTTATTTTCTGCTGAAGTATTAAGTATTTTGATAACAAGAAAATTTTGCTTAATCCAAGCCCAAGTCGTTGCACCGATTTACCATAAATCTCGGTAATTATCATTTAATACCTTCCCAAACTCCAATAATCAATTATTTCATGGTTCCGTTTCTTGAAAGCTTTTGATAAGAAGACAAAAAATATTGTTATAGTAACTAATATTGCTAAAATACTGATATTTCTTCCAATATTATCAATCGCAAAACTAAATAACGCGATAGAACCATCACGACCAACTTGGAACGATGACAGAAATGGTTCAAACAAAATTATTATAGAACTAAGGACCCATAAAACAGAGATTGAAAATGAAGAAATTCTCAAGAATAGTAATATCATATATATCTTGTAAAGATATTTTTTTTTGTAAAATAATTTCTGATCCATAAAGCTCTCTTCAATGACGTTTAACTCTAAAAATACACATTGTAATAGAATCCTAATTTGAATATATCATATATTAACAGCAGTAGACAGATATCCGGTTATCAGTAGCAATGCTACCCGTTTATTCATGGCCATAACCCTTGCAATAAAGCATCCTTTTGAGCTTCTTTTGCTTTATTTAATCTAGTGATATCTGAATCGCTAAGCCTTATGTCATCTCTTATCATCTTTTCAACTTGTCTTTGATCTCTATCAGCTAAGATATTAGCTAAAATGATACTTTCATATAAAGAACGTATATTGTCTCTAGTTCTTTCGTCTTCTTTCAAAGTAGTTAAGTACAAATTAATAACAGAATCAAATAAGCTTGTTGCATCTTCTTCTTGTCCAATCCTGACGAATAGTGAAGCTTGATAAAATTTATTTAATGGGAATTCCAGATGCTCCAATGCCTCTATAGCTTCATCAGTTCTTTTAAGCTTATTAAGCAATTGAGCTTTGTTGTAATAAATACTAGAGATATCCTTAAATTCATTTTGATCGATTAATTTATCTATAAAAGAAAGTGTATTTTCTATAATTTCCGTATCATTGCTAATAATAGCTGTACTATAATTCCTACGATATTCATCAATTCTGCTTTCACCCCAAGAATAAAAACAGAAGAGAAAGAAAAATATCAATGAAATATTTATTTTTTGCATCAGACTTCCTATTTCTCAATAATCATAAAGCATATCTTAAAATTACCATTAAAATACAAATGAAGACAGAATTCAGATTATAATCTGTTAAGTGTAATATTCGCTCGGGGCAAAACTACTGCAAGGACGCTCACATAACATGCTGATGCACCTGACACCCCTATTGTCATACTTCTTGCTGATATTTCAACTCAATAGTAAATAATCGCTTCTCAATATAGTAAAGATGTTTTACCATGATGGCAAGAAGAACGCCAATACCTGTCCTGCGGCCAGGCCGGGGCGCAGGTGATCAGAGTGTTATATCTACATAAAAAATGGGGAAGAAATGAAAGATCACAAGTGTTTAGCTTCATATGTAATTTTTAAAGAATTGTATGCAAAGGATCATGATATTTATGATGTAGTTCGTCAGTTCGCTAAAGAATCTATCATAATAAATAATCTCCATAGATTTAACATTGAAGAGATTACTACAAAAATAAATGAAGAATTTAGTTTCGATTTACCTTTATCAGTTGTGAAAACATCTCTTAAAAAAATTGATTTTTTAGAAAAATCATATGGTATGTATAATGTGATTTCAAAGGCTGAATCCAATTCTAAAATCTTAAAACTGAAAAAAACAGTTACTGATGAAACTGATTCAATTATTGATCAACTGATATGTTTTATCGAAGAAAAACAACAATCAAAACTTTCTGATGTCCAAAAATTGGATGTTTCAAATTCATTTTGTAATTTTCTTTTATTTAATACAAATGGATTTAAGTACTCAGACTATATAAGTACTTTTATTATCTTGAATGAAAAGAATAAAGCGTTTAATAATAATCTTCAAAGTATAAAAGAAGGAGTAGTTCTATACTCTGGTATAAAATATACAGATCCTTCACTTATGGGCTCCTGGGATACTGAACTCACCATATATTTGGATACTGAAATACTTTTTCATTTAGCTGGTTATAATGGACCAATATTTAAAAGACAAGTTAATACTTTACTATCATATATTAAGGAAATTAATAAAAGAACTGAAAAAATCCATTTAAAATACTTCCAAGAAGTTAAAGATGAGGTTGAAGGCTACTTTTATATTGCTGAAAAAATAAAACAGGGAACAAAAAGCTTAAAACCTGGACATACAGCTATGGCTTCAATTCTTAATGGGGCTAAGGATAAATCAGATATACTTACAAAAAAATCTGATTTATATTTATTACTCAAAACAAATAGGATTTTTCAAGATGATGAGTCAGATTATTTTTCAGAAAAAAATCATAAATATAATCTAATTGATTCGGATAAGATAGAAGAAATTGAGAAAGAAAAAGACTTTGATGATATAAGGGATAATGTTAGATTTTTAAATTATATAAATATTCTGAGGAAAAACTCCACTGTTTATAGATTTGAGGATGCCCGCTTCATACTTTTAACGGGAACTTCAACTACTCTTAAAATTTCCTACGAAGCAAAATCATTTAGGGAAGAAAATGGAATCCCTTTAGCAACAGATCTTGATTTTCTTGTAAATAAATTCTGGTTCAAAATGAATAAAGGTTTTGGTAAACAGGATTCTCCTTATACTGTAGATGTAGTCAATAAAGCTAAAATAACACTCTCAGCACACTTAGGGGATTCTATTAATGAAGAGTATGAAGAAGTAAAAAATCTGTTTAACCAAAAAAAAGTTTCAAAAGAAACATTGCATAATCGTATTAATGATCTAAGACAAAAAAGAAAAGAACCAGAAATACTTAATGAAGATAATGCTGAAGAAGTATTGGTTAATATTACAGAAGATTCTTTAGAAAAATATCTTATTCAAGAAGAGCATTTTAAACAGGAAGCAGAGCTCAATAAAGATAAGAATAGTAAACTTCAACAATCAATGAGTGACTTAGAATTGAAATACATCGAAGCAACGAAAAGCTCAATCAGTTCTAAAAAAATATTACTAGAAAAACTAAAAGTTGATTTCAGTAAAACCCTCAATGATGAAAAAGAACTTCGAGCCTTAGCTAATAAAAGAATTAATAGAAGAAAACATATTTTAGTTTTTACAATAGTTATGATTTACTTAATTTCATTTTTAGCAATTAAAAGAATAAACTGGAATAGTGTCGAGAAGTATGCAACTCTATTATCCTTTTCTCCTCATATTCTTTCTCTAATTTTTATCATAATAAAAGAACGAACTCCAAATATTAAAAAAATATTATCACGTAAAAATGAGAATATATTAAGGAAAATATTTAAAAGAAATAACTTTAGTAATGAGACAAAACTCAAACAAGAAAAGGAAATTCTTTTTTTAGAGGATGAAATAAGGACATTGGAAAGTGAGATATAAATCGGGTAGCCGGAGGCTTTTAACCTCCAGCCCCCACACCACCCCGCATGCGGGTCCGCACGGGGCGGTTCACTCCATGGAGCAAACGAAATCCTGATTTGATCAGATATATCCCTGGGCTTTACACCACAGATATTTGATATTGACCAATCCCTGCTCTTCCAGCCATTTATTGGACATAGCTGCATTGGTAGCGTAAGACTTGGAGAGATGCCAATAGGATTTACTACTGGCACCGGTGATAATGGCAAAATCTTTCGGAATCCCCAGTTCCATCAGTTTCCTGACTTTCGTTCTGGGATATCGCCACTGTTTCCAGTAACACATGCGAATCCTCCTACGGAGCCAGTCATCAAGGTTCTGTAAAGGGCTGTAATATTGGGAGATCCCATAGTAGTTCATCCAGCCCCGGATATACTCATTGAGTTTCCCGATTCTGTATTCCATGGAAACACCCCAGGAACGCCTTGTCAGATATTTCAGATGATACCGAAAATCCTCAAAGGACGACTCTGTCCAGCGAATCTTCTTACCCTTGAATGTGAATCCCAGGAAACTGCACTCCCTTATCTTTGCAACTTTCGTTTTCTCCTGATTCACTACCAATTTCAATTTCCTTACCAGAAATATTGAAACTTCCTGTAGGATCTTCCTAGCATCACACAATCTCTTCGTTAAAAGGATAGTGTCATCTGCATACCGTGCGAACCTCACATTTCTTCTCTCCAGTTCCATATCCAACCGATCAAGGAGGATATTGGAAAGCAGAGGTGATAAGGGCCCGCCTTGGGGTGTGCCGATGTCTGTAGGAATCACTTTTCCATTGTCCAACTGAATACCGGCTCTCAGGTAACGGCCGATGAGTCTGAGGACAGATTTGTCCCAGACTTTTACAGCCACAAAATGCATCAGGATATCATGATTAACTGTATCAAAGAACTTTTCCAAGTCCAGATCCACGGCGTATCTATACCCGGATTTGACATGTTGATTTACCTGTTTCACTGCTCCGTGAGCCGATCTTCCCGGTCTGAATCCATAGCTATGCTCCGAGAAATCCGGATCAAATATGGGATTCAGAACCTGTGAAATAGCCTGCTGGATAACCCTGTCTAGAACTGTCGGGATTCCCAGCATCCGTTTTCCTCCGGATTTCTTCGGGATTTCTACCCTCAGCACCGGAGAAGGTACATAGTACCCGTTGAGCAAAGCTCGTTTGATTCTAGGCCATCTGGTTTTCAGATATCCTGGAAACTTCTCGACAGTGATACCGTCGATTCCAGGGCTACCTCCATTGCGTTTGACCTGTTTCCAGGCTTTGTGCATATTTTCAGAGGATAAAATCAAATCCATCATAGATTCGTTCAAGGCTGGTTTCTCCATGGTCCGCCAAAAGTGATTCCGGCATAAACTGAAATTGTTCCTTTGAGAACCATAAGGCTCCTCCTTGTGAAATGTTCAGACCTTCACCATGAACCGGACATTACTCCGGGCGTTGGCTACTATGCCTTCTGCTGACTTCTGTCTGCTTATCAGTAGAATTACTCCTGCTGACGCTGTATCATCCGGTTTGAATCGCTGTGACGACTTCTTTGTGTTCCGTATAAACGGCTCCTTATCAGAGTGTCATCCCCTGATAGGCCTGGATTTGTTACCCCGGTATCCTCCGGATTCTCACGGTCAAACCGCCGTTACCGCCTTGCAGACAGATCTCCCCGAATAAAGATCTACGCAGCAAGCTGCTTCGATCTGTGTTCGTTAAGGTTACGGCCATGCCGCTTGAATAAAAACCTCCAGCCGAAACGGCTTTCGGTTCCCGAATAAGACAATAAACTTTCCTCGGATGCATACCCGAGCAGTAAACGAAGTTTACGACCAGGGTCGGACAACCCTGTGATTTACCCTATCCCTCACCCACGGGGCATCGTCATCATTGGCTGACTCGCCTCCGGAACTGGGCCTTCTATCACATTCTTGTGCATGGGCTCCCGGTTTTGCACTCAGGCTTCCTCCAGACAATTCCTCACGGAATTGCCCTTGCCGTCGGCTAACAGTTGGTATAGCATGTTTACTATACGTGGGTAGCTGTAGAGGACTTTCACCTCATAAGTTTATTGCCATGTCAGGCGTACCAAGCTTTTGATACTGTCTGCTCTATTGTCATGCTCATTGCAATGCGCAATGACCACGCCAACTTAACGAGCAGCAGCATAAAAGAATGTTATATAGCAAAAGGGTAGGGTCCGACTACATTGCAAGCTTATTTTAAATTATTAATAATAAAGGTGTTTTATTATGACTAGTAGAAATGATTCATGTTCATGTGGTAGCGGAATTAAATATAAAAGATGTTGCTTGGGAAAAAGACCCTTAACCTCAAAAGATCTGCTAGATTCCTTAAAAGAGCAAATTACATTTTTAGATACATCATGCAATTCATTTGATCAGGGGAATCTTATAGAATCAAAAAGAATAGCTCTAACACTTAGAATCTTATTTCATGATACAAAAAATAGTAAGTCTTTATTATCAATAATTGACTCCAATCTAATGATGCTTAATACTGCTATACCTATTGTTGAGACAGGAGTAAAAATGTTTTCATCTCCACTAACAATGCAAAAAATTAGCAAAAATCCTGAATCATTGACCTTTAAATTTGAACCAGCATTAGAAAATTTTAAAGAAAGTAGGCCTTGGAATTTTATCGAATTTAAAAATTGGTGGAATCAAGTAATTTTAGTAGATTCTGATACAATAACATACACAAGAGAAGAACTAGTTCTTCATATGGCTGATACTGATGGTGGTGCTCATGTCGATCCTAAACAAGATGAAAAATACTATGAGTTATCAAAGACAAATAAAACTGGAATCCGAACATACAAAGGAGATATTACAAAACCAGAAACACTTGTATTCTCAGATATAGACTCAAAACCTCATCTTCCAGCTATGAGGCAAATTGGATTTGAAGTCTTACATAGCATTAGAAGAAAATATTCTGAAATATAGATTCTTTTAAAAATCATCAATCTTGAAAGATACAAACTTAGGCATGAATAATTTTTTTTGAGGTTTAAAATATGTCGACTATTGCACTATGGATAAATAATTATGAATCTAGATCACTTTGGGCTGTTTCTGATACCAGATATTCATCAGGCCAAGAATCAAATAGGATTCTAACAGATTTTGGGCCAAAAATTTATGAATTACAGGTCATTTGTAAGGAATCAGATAATTCCGGATTATTTAATCGGATATACTGGGACCAAAAAATTGGAATAGCATTTGCTGGATCAGCTTTAGTTGCTCTCATTGTTACAACAAATTTAAACAAAATCCTTACAAGTTTAATTTCAGTAAATAAAAAGGTACCATGCATTGAAGAAATCCACAATCTTGTTACTAGAATTGTTAAGCAATATACGACACCAATAGTTAATAACTATCCTGTTGAGTTCTCTTCATTTGGTTACTGCAAAAAGAACAATGATTATAAAATCTATAGAACACAAATAGGAAAAGACAATAGAGAATTATCTGAAGATGTGACTAAGAAATGTGAAAATGATTTTATTCTCCTTGGTGCTCATAAAGATGATATAAAACAAAGAATTCAGAAATTTAAAAAGGAATCTAGCCATCCAATTTTATCAAGTAGAGCTCCCTATCATGTAATTTCAAAAATTGTTGAAGAAGGTACATATTCAAGTATAGGTGGAGGTTTGCAGCTTGGTATAACAATTGGTAAAGATTTTGAATTATATTCAATTTGTGAACCAATTGTATTGGGCGAATCAAAGGCTTCGTTAAAATTTACAAACATTGATTTGTTTGAAGAAATAAAAACAGTAGATGAATGTTCTGTAAATATTAAAGGTATGAGCTAATAATTGCTATATAAATCGGGTAGCCGGAGGCTTTTAACCTCCAGCCCCCACACCACCCCGCATGCGGGTCCGCACGGGGCGGTTCACTCCATGGAGCAAACGAAATCCTGATTTGATCAGATATATCCCTGGGCTTTACACCACAGATATTTGATATTGACCAATCCCTGCTCTTCCAGCCATTTATTGGACATAGCTGCATTGGTAGCGTAAGACTTGGAGAGATGCCAATAGGATTTACTACTGGCACCGGTGATAATGGCAAAATCTTTCGGAATCCCCAGTTCCATCAGTTTCCTGACTTTCGTTCTGGGATATCGCCACTGTTTCCAGTAACACATGCGAATCCTCCTACGGAGCCAGTCATCAAGGTTCTGTAAAGGGCTGTAATATTGGGAGATCCCATAGTAGTTCATCCAGCCCCGGATATACTCATTGAGTTTCCCGATTCTGTATTCCATGGAAACACCCCAGGAACGCCTTGTCAGATATTTCAGATGATACCGAAAATCCTCAAAGGACGACTCTGTCCAGCGAATCTTCTTACCCTTGAATGTGAATCCCAGGAAACTGCACTCCCTTATCTTTGCAACTTTCGTTTTCTCCTGATTCACTACCAATTTCAATTTCCTTACCAGAAATATTGAAACTTCCTGTAGGATCTTCCTAGCATCACACAATCTCTTCGTTAAAAGGATAGTGTCATCTGCATACCGTGCGAACCTCACATTTCTTCTCTCCAGTTCCATATCCAACCGATCAAGGAGGATATTGGAAAGCAGAGGTGATAAGGGCCCGCCTTGGGGTGTGCCGATGTCTGTAGGAATCACTTTTCCATTGTCCAACTGAATACCGGCTCTCAGGTAACGGCCGATGAGTCTGAGGACAGATTTGTCCCAGACTTTTACAGCCACAAAATGCATCAGGATATCATGATTAACTGTATCAAAGAACTTTTCCAAGTCCAGATCCACGGCGTATCTATACCCGGATTTGACATGTTGATTTACCTGTTTCACTGCTCCGTGAGCCGATCTTCCCGGTCTGAATCCATAGCTATGCTCCGAGAAATCCGGATCAAATATGGGATTCAGAACCTGTGAAATAGCCTGCTGGATAACCCTGTCTAGAACTGTCGGGATTCCCAGCATCCGTTTTCCTCCGGATTTCTTCGGGATTTCTACCCTCAGCACCGGAGAAGGTACATAGTACCCGTTGAGCAAAGCTCGTTTGATTCTAGGCCATCTGGTTTTCAGATATCCTGGAAACTTCTCGACAGTGATACCGTCGATTCCAGGGCTACCTCCATTGCGTTTGACCTGTTTCCAGGCTTTGTGCATATTTTCAGAGGATAAAATCAAATCCATCATAGATTCGTTCAAGGCTGGTTTCTCCATGGTCCGCCAAAAGTGATTCCGGCATAAACTGAAATTGTTCCTTTGAGAACCATAAGGCTCCTCCTTGTGAAATGTTCAGACCTTCACCATGAACCGGACATTACTCCGGGCGTTGGCTACTATGCCTTCTGCTGACTTCTGTCTGCTTATCAGTAGAATTACTCCTGCTGACGCTGTATCATCCGGTTTGAATCGCTGTGACGACTTCTTTGTGTTCCGTATAAACGGCTCCTTATCAGAGTGTCATCCCCTGATAGGCCTGGATTTGTTACCCCGGTATCCTCCGGATTCTCACGGTCAAACCGCCGTTACCGCCTTGCAGACAGATCTCCCCGAATAAAGTTCTACGCAGCAAGCTGCTTCGATCTGTGTTCGTTAAGGTTGCGGCCATGCCGCTTGAATAACAACCTCCAGCCGAAACGGCTTTCGGTTCCCGAATAAGACAATAAACTTTCCTCGGATGCATACCCGAGCAGTAAACGAAGTTTACGACCAGGGCCGGACAACCCTGTGATTTACCCTATCCCTCACCCACGGGGCATCGTCATCATTGGCTGACTCACCCTAGGCTGCATGGGCGAGCAGCAAACTTGTTTGCGACCAGCCTCCAGAACTGGGGGGTGGAATGCTGCGTGACTCGCATTCCATATCACATTCTTGTACATGGGCTCCCGGTTTTGCACTCAGGCTTCCTCCAGACAATTCCTCACGGAATTGCCCTTGCCGTCGGCTAACAGTTGGTATAGCATGTTTACTATACGTGGGTAGCTGTAGAGGACTTTCACCTCATAAGTTTATTGCCATGTCAGGCGTACCAAAAATTTGCTACTGATTTGCCTACTGTCATGGTCCTTGCATTTGCAACGACCACGCCAGCTTTCGGCAAACAGCAGAAATCGGTGTTAAAAGAACAAAAGGTACGGGCAGAAATTACCATTCTATTCCTGAAGACTGACCTCACCCCACATTTCGGCCACTTGTAGACAAAAACAACTTCCTACAAGCACCAAAGCTCCCACTATACTAAAATAAAAGCAGCATCACAAAATCCCCTCTTCATCTTTCAAACCAGATAAAAAAGGAGAAACCATGAGAAAACTGAAACTCCAGGTTCAAATGACAGTAAACGGGTATATTGCCGGACCTGAAGGCGAAATGGATTGGGTTAACTTTGACTGGGACAAGGAACTCAAAAAATACGTGGAGCAGATCACTGAAAATGTTGATTGTATAGTCCTTGGAAGAAAACTAGCAGAAGGATTCATACCCTATTGGACCTCCCACCCCGAAGAAGAAGGCGCTGAGACCTTCATAAACACAAAGAAAGTTGTATTCACAAAAACCCTTGAAACATCGCAGTGGGAAAATACCACCCTGGCGAAAGGGGATCTGGTGGAAGAAATACAGGGACTCAAATCCCAATCCGGAAAAGACATGATTGCCTACGGCGGAGCCGCGTTTGTCTCCGGATTAATCAGGAACGGCCTGATAGATGAGTTCTTTCTTTTCATTAACCCCAGTGCCATCGGAAAGGGACTGCCCATATTCGGAGACCTGAACGCCAGGCTTGACCTGACACTGGTGGAATCCAGGTCTTTTGATTGCGGAATAGCCGTCCTCAGGTACCAACCGGCGGGATAAGGGATTTCGCCAGAATAGGACAGCCCGGTGGTAGGATCATTCATTATTCTACAGTCTCAGACCCCCGTATCCAATAAAAATCCATTCAACATCATTGGAAAGACAAAATATACGATTGGTAAACAATGTAGGACACATTGACTGTGTTCTATAAGCACAGATGACCGCCATTCAAACAGGAAAGGTTACTTTATACAGAACACCACATTTTATAAAAAAACTCCGGAGGAAATCCCCCGGAGAAAAAGCGTGTTTCTAAAAAATTTCAATCAGGAAGCAGATTTGACTTTATTCTTTTTATTAATAAGCGGTGCTATCAGAGGTGTAAAAAGAGAGATAAAGGCGATAATCAGAAGAACAAAACAGATAGGATTTGTTACAAAAACACTTAACTGCCCGTCACTCATAATCAAGGCTCCCCGGAAGTTGGCTTCCGCCAGTTTTCCCAGAATGATTCCGATGATGATAGCCGACATGGAAAACTGGAACTTATTCATAAAATATCCCAGAATCCCAAAACCAACCATGATATAGATATCTGTCATAGAGTTGTTATAGGCATAAGCCCCCACAAAGGTCAGACTGAAAATCAAGGGAATCAGAATTTTCTTCGGTACATTGATCACCTTGACAAACAGACGGATAAGAGAAAATCCGAATATTCCCATTACAAGGTTCGCCACTAAAAGTCCGATAAACAAACTGTATACTGTTGGGATCTGTTCCTTAAAGAGAAGCGGCCCGGGTTGAATCCCCTGCACCATCAGAGCTCCCAGCATAATGGCTGTTGCTCCGTCACCGGGAATCCCTAAAGTCAGCATGGGAATAAAAGCCCCGCCTGATACGGCATTGTTGCCGGCTTCGGGTGCACAGATTCCCTCTATAGCGCCGCTGCCGAACTCCGCTTTGTCCTTCGACCATTTTTTGGCCTGGTCATACGCTATAAATGAGGAAATGTCTCCACCTGTACCTGGAACACAGCCGATAAAAGTTCCAATGAAAGAAGAACGGATGAGAGTTACCAGAACCTTTTTAATATCCTGCCAGGTTGGAAAAGATCGGGTGATTTTCACTTTCTGTTTCGTCTGCTCCTTTCCAAAAGATTCTTCCAATGTCAAAAGGGCCTGGGAAAAGGCAAAAAGCCCGATGAGAATAGGAATAAAGGAGATTCCTCCCAGAAGATAAGTCGTTCCGAATGTGAAACGGATCTGGCCGCTCATGGCATCAATACCTATTGTGGAAATGGCCAGCCCCAGAACGCCTCCCAGAACTCCCTTAATAACGGATCCGGATGACAGACTGGTAATAATACTGATTCCAAAAATAGCCAGGGCAAAAAACTCCGGCTTGGAAAACTTCAAGGCGACTTTTGCCAGCTGAGGAGCAATCAGCATCAGGGTTATGGCACTGAAAACTCCTCCGAAAAGAGAACCCAAAGTAGAAAGCCCCAGGGCTCTTCCCGGTTCGCCCCGCTTTATGGCAAGAGGATAGCCGTCCATTGTTGTGGCGGCAGAAGCGGGCGTTCCCGGTGTATTAAGTAGGATGGCTGAAATAGAGCCCCCGTATATGGCTCCGCAGTAAATCCCCATAAGCATAAGGATTCCCGCCAAACCGTTGAATGCAAAGGTAAGAGGAAAAAGGAGAGCGATACCCATATTTACGGATAAACCAGGCAGGGCCCCGATAAGGATCCCGACTCCGGTACCGAATATGAGAACAATTATATTTAACGGTTGAAAAACATGACCGATGGCAGTGATTAAATTCAACATACAATATCCCTTATGAAACTAACGTAGAAAAATCGGCAAAGGCAGAGACGTCTTTAAAACCAAAGTAAATATGATATATAAAGCTGCCACGATAATCAGAGCAGTCAGGATTCTCTCTTTATGACCGGCATCGCCGAGAACACCGGTTACCAGATAAATAAAAATCAGAGCGGCCGCCAGGAAACCCGCCAGATAAACCAGAACACAGAATAAAACAGAAAGCCCCATAACCATATAAACCTTAAAATGCGGTTCAGATGCCAGGTTGACCATTTTACTTTTCACAGTAGGAGACAGCAGACTCTGTATAACCAACAGCACAGACAGAGCAATCATAATAGTTCCCAAAGCGACTGGCCAGAAACCGGACCCCGGATCTCCTGCTCCGAAATCGATGGGAAACTGCCGGGATAAAGCTATCATCACGACACCGATTGCCGTAAAAAACACGGCAACGATAGAATTCCAGAAACTCATAGGTTTCATAAACACCTCTTATAAAATACGACCAGCATGGTCACCCATGCCGGCAATAAAAAGATTCTTTTAATACGATTACTTTTTCAGCATTACTTCATACAGTTTATGATCCTGTTCCATCATTTTAAAACATTCATCACCAACAATATTGGTAGGATCAATTCCCTGTTTAACGAAGTAGTCGATGTAGGCAGGATCATTATAGCATTCAGTTGCTGCATCACGAAGGATTTTCAGAACATCAGCAGGAGTGTCTTTGGGTGCAACCAGAGCAGCCCAGGCACGAATCGTCAGATCATGTCCCAGTTCTTTGAAAGTAGGAACATCGGGAAAGATATTGGATCTCTGTCCAGCCATGGAAGCAATAATTTTTACCTGACCGGCTTCATACTGACCTTTGATTCCTGAAGGATCTGCGAAGGTAGCATCGATATGTCCACCCAGAAGAGCTGCTACAATATCAGCGGTTCCGTTAGGATAGGGAACATGTTTAACCTTAACTCCGAATTCTTCCTCAAACTTCATCGCAGCTATATGCCAGATAGCACCCATTCCGGAGTTTCCAACCTGTACTTTACCGGGATTGGCTTCACAGTAGGCAGCGAATTCGTCCAATGTGCTGTAAGGAGCATCTGCAGGTACAATCAAGGCAGCCGGAGCGGCAATGGGAGCGGCAATAGGAGCATAATCGGCAAAAGTCACAGGAGATTTTCCCTGATGGGGAAACATGGCCAGTTCAACTGTTACCATGCCAAGTGTATAACCATCGGGTTTAGCATGAGCGGTTTCAACCATACCCGTTACTCCGCCTCCGTCGGGTTTGTTAACCGGAACAAAACTAACGCCTTCGATTTTCTTTCCAAGGAACTGAAGCATTCCTCTGGCAGAAGTATCTGTTCCACCACCGGCCCCTTTGGGGATAATTACCTTAACGTCACCGGCTGTAGGATAAGGCTTGTCAGTCTGTCCGTTTGCAAACAGAGCTGTGAATGAAAAGACAGTCAGTGCTGCCATTACGAAAAAAGTGCTTTTTTTCATTATAAAATACTCCTCTCTTTCTAATGAAAGTCTATTTTAAAACAGACGGCGTACCATCTGCTTGTTCCTGTTGGATCTCCAGTTCCCAGAAAGCAATGCTCTCTCTTTTGTAGGAATAGGATATAAAAATTCTATCTTCCGAAGCAGTGATAGCCGGATAAGAGAATTCTCCCTCCCCGCTGTCCAGATTCATCAGTTTCTGCCAGGTTTTCCCGTTATTTTGGGATAAAGCCAGAGAGATGGGAGATCGTGGTCCCCAGTTGGTACCCACCGGATTGTAGATGAGAACCAGAACACCGTTGTTCAGCTTAACCAGATCCAAACCGCTGTTGTTGTTGGGAAGATCCGTAACGTAAGCTTTTGACCAGGTTTTACCGTAATCCAATGAATCACTCCGGTATACGGCTCCTTCAGATGAACGGAGCAGCATATGTACAGAACCTGGATCCGATTCCCACAGAGAAGGCTGAATCACGCCCCGGCCGAAGAAAGACTGTTCACTGACAGGGATTTTTTTCTTGGACTCGGAAATGACAATCTCTTCCTGAGAATAGGTTATATTTTCAATGACAATATTATTGCTGGGTTTCCAGGTCTTTCCATTATCCGATGACAAATCCACAAAAGCATGCCATATCCCGTTTTCCATGGAAGCCGGTGCAGCCATATCTCCATTGGAGAGCCGGATAGGTTTGTTTCTGACAGGACCACGGCCCCCCTTATCTCCCTGAACCAGTTCCTTAGGAGCTGTGAAAGTGGTTCCACCGTCTAAAGAAAAGCAGTAATAAGTTCTCCATTTGGTAATCTCCTTCCCTACTTTGTAGAAAAGCATGATTTTCTGATTATCCAGTGGAAAGAGAACAGGATTCCAATGAGGTTCATTAATCCCGTCATCCAGTTTCACTGGAAGACTCCAGGCGGCATCCTTTTTTAGGGAATAGTAGATGGAAACGTCATCATTCCCTTCTTTCGAACCGCCGAACCAGGAGAGAAGTACCGTTCCGTTTTGCAACCTCAAATTAGTGGAAGCATGAACAAAATCCGTTCCTGCAGGTTTGGGAATATATTCTTTTTGAACTAATTTTAACAATGCATTCTCCGTACGTTCTATTAGTACATATATATGAACTTTGTTTCTATATGTAAACATCGTAACATGGGATGGGAAATTGTCAACTTTTTTTTCAGATTTTTTCCAACGGATTGTATTGAATAAGAGAATGTATCCTGGATCTTAGAAAAAAATCAGGATTGGTATCCTAAAAGGTGGGAGATCTCTTTGGTTGAAGCCATAACTTTTTCCGCAATCTCAGGGATTTTTTCCGGAACAATTCTTGTTGCCAACCCTAGTACACTGACCGAAGCGATAACCTTTCCATCATTGTTAAAGATTGGCGCCGCCACACTGCGGATCATTTCATCGTGTTCAGCATTGCTGACCGCATATCCCTGTGAACGGATTTCCACCAGCTCTTCTTTGAGAGACTGTGTATCCGTTTGAGTTTTATCAGTAAATTTTTCCAGTCCTCTGGATAAAATGTCATCTATCTCATCGGAGCTTAAAAAAGCCAATATGGCTTTACCGGCTCCTGTGGCATACATGGGGGCGGGAATTCCTACCGCAACGGGGTACTTGAAATGGTGCCAGTACCAATGCCCCGATTCGATGCTTTCAATAGGAAGAACTTCTCCATGAGCGATCACACCGAGATGGACTGTATAATCCAGATCATCATGCAGTTTTGTAATTATAGGACGGCTGATATTCCGAATTTCCAGAGAAGATCTGGCAGCGCTTCCCAGTTCTATCAGTTTATTACCCAGATAATACTTGCTGCTCACAGAATCTTTCCGGACCATCTCCTCCGATTCCAATGTGTGAAGAATTTTGGAAAGGGTGCTTTTAGGCAGTTCATAGAGCTTTAAAAGCTCATTAAACCCCAATGGTCCCTTTTCTTTTAATAAATCCAGAATTTTTACAGCTTTCAGAATCGAGTTTACATAGTCCATATATAGGAACTTTAAAGAGATCAACTTAGCCTGTCAATGAATCCTCAGAAAAAGCACAATGACAGATCCTCTCTGAACAGTCAGATTTGCTTGAAATGAGAATATCAATCTGATCGATTCGTCTCTTTCAAACTTAAAAACCCAAAAACCCTTGAAACATCGCAGTGGGAAAATACAATCCTGGCAAAAGGGGATCTGGTGGAAGAAATACAGAGACTCAAATCCCAATCCGGAAAAGACATGATTGCCTACGGCGGAGCCGCTTTTGTCTCCGGATTAATCAAAAACGGCCTGATAGATGAGTTCTTTCTTTTCATTAACCCCAGTGCCATCGGAAAGGGACTGCCCATATTCGGAGACCTGAACGCCAGGCTCGACCTGACACTGGTGGAATCCAGATCTTTTGATTGCGGAATAGTCGTCCTCAGGTACCAACTGTGAGAAAGCTGACTGAAATGATCTCTTGTGGACCAAACAATTAAAACCCCTTAAGATAAAATTCTGAAAAAAATGGAAACACTGTCATACCCCCAGGCCAGAAAAATCGCTCTGTTATCCCAGGGTCTTCCAACCGGCAGATTTTCCGGGCTCACCGGAACTCTCGCGGCCATCCGGCATCTCGGCTACGTCCAGATCGACAGCATTTCTGTGGTCTCCCGGGCCCATCACCACACCCTCTGGTCACGGGTCAGAAACTACAAGCCCGAATACATAGACAAACTCCTGAAAAAGCAGCAGATATTTGAGTACTGGTCCCATGCGGCGGCCTACCTGCCCATGGAAGACTACCGGTTTTCATTGCCCGGAAAAGCCCGGATCAGGGAACACCGCCACTGGTTTGAGAGGGATCAGAAAGTTGAACAGGAAGTCCTGAGCCGGATCAGAAATGAGGGGCCGTTGCAGGCGAAAGACTTTGAAAAACCCCAGGGCCATGAAGGCGGTTGGTGGCAGTGGAAACCGGCCAAGCAGTCTCTGGAACAACTCTTTATGGCAGGAGAACTGATGTGCCCCTACCGGGCAGGATTCCAGAAAGTCTATGACCTGACAGAACGGGTGCTGCCTGAGCAAACAGACAGGACTATGCCCACAGAACAGGAAATGGCCGGACATTTGATCCGGCAGAACCTGAGGGCCCACGGCCTGATTCAGGCCGGTGAAGCGGCGTATCAGCGGAAAAACATCCTCTCTCCCATCAAAAAGGAACTGGCGGCCCTGGAGGAACAGGGGGAGCTGCTCCGGGTCCAGGTGGGAAAGCACAGCTACTATACCTCGGAGGCGCAACTCGCCTTACTGGAAAAACCGCTGGCAAGAAAAAGGGTGAAAATCTTATCCCCCTTTGATAACCTTGTGATTCAGCGCAAAAGGTTACAGGAACTGTTTGATTTTGATTACCGCATAGAGTGCTACGTTCCGGCGGATAAACGACAGTATGGCTACTATGCCCTCCCCGTTCTCTGGCAGGGACAGTTTGTCGCACGGCTGGATGCCAGGGCCGACAGGAAGCAGGGGATTTTCCACATCAGCAAGTTAGTCATGGAAAACAGGTTTAACAAAAACAGGGAAGACTTTGCCAGGGCTCTGAAGTCTGAGCTGGCAGCCTACGCCCGGTTCAATCAATGCCATTCCTTTATTGTGGAAGAGACTCAGCCACAAAGCATGAAAAGTCTTTTAATAAATCAATTACAGAGAGAGTGACAGGATACCCCTGACAGACGGTTATAAAAGGGGCAGACCATAAAACACTAAAAACGGCACAAAGGCGGAAAACCATGTCTGAAAAGCTATCCCTCAACAAACTCTGGTACTCCCCGGCTTCCCCGGCGGAACCCTTCCTGCCTGATAAACTGAGCAATTTACCCGAACCGGTAACCCGCTACCTTACCCATGCCATAAAACCGGGAACCCCCTTGTCCCAGGCGGTTCGGCTGAGATAAAACTGAAAACCTGGGGCTCCTACCGGGCAGAACAGGTTATCCACAGGGAACGGGGCATGCTGTGGCGTGCCCGGACCCGGGTCAACGGCCTGCCTGTGGGCGGTTCGGACCGGGTGATTGACGGCAAAGGCCGTATGGACTGGCGCCTTTTCGGACTCTTCCCTGTAATGAAAGCATCGGGACCTGATATAACCCGATCCGCCCTGGACCGGTTTCTGGCAGAACTCATCTGGCTGCCTTCTGCCCTGGCCGGGCCTGAAGTAGAGTGGACCGCCCAGGATGACACCCGCATAAAAGCGGCACTCCCCCTTGGAGAGGGCAGGACCTCCCTCACCCTCAGGATCGATGAAAAGGGACAGCCCCGACACCTCAGGATGCAGCGCTGGGGCAACCCAGACGGCGGAGACTTCAGATCCCATGCATTTGGCGCCCTCTTTGAGGAGGAAAAGCAGTTCCAAAGATTCACAATCCCCGCAAAACTCAGGGCGGGCTGGTTCTTCGGGACAGACCGGTTTGAAACAGAAGGGGAATTTTTCCGCTGTACCATCGAGGACGCCCGATACCGCTGAAAATATGGCAGATTCAGGTCAAGGAAACACTCCCGGGATAGCAGAAATATCCCGGGGATTTGCAGTACAGCCCGGCGGTAAAAAAAAATCTCTCATCAATCATGACCGACCCAATTCACATTCTGCAGCGGCCGGCATAAAGATCTTCTATAAGGGAACTTCGGGTATCCCAGTACAAGAGCCATCGTCACCTCATGAGTTTTGGGAATCTGAAACAGTTTTTTCAAATCCTTAACCTGATTGATGGCCGCCGGGACCACCTCCACCAAGGTGGAACCCAGTCCCAGAGCATGGGCCTGAAGCATGGCGTAGGTGGCATTGATCAGCCCATTTGCCGTCCGGGCTTCGGCTGTTTTTTCTGAGTGAAACAGGAGCATTACGGGTGCCCCCCGGGTAATACGGTCCCCCTTTTCCAGATCAAAGGTATCCTGTTTGGAGATGGGGTAGAGGTGATTCTTCACCGTATTGAACTCTTCTGCAGAGCTGTTTTTTTTGAAAAAGAAGGATATAAACGGATTTTCAATTAATGTTACCACACGGCCCAAAAATTGGGAGATTGCAGGAAGAGCAGCCTCGATCGTTTCCCGGCTATCCACAACGGTTATGGAACTCTTTTACCGATGGCATCCAAAAGGGGCGTATCCGACGGAATTAAGTATTGTCCGGATAGCTTCCCCGGGCACTTCCCGATCTTCAAAATCCCTTAATGATCTTCGGGAGGCAAGAAAACTTGCAAAATTCTCCTCTTTTATTCCATGGGGTTGATACTCTGGGAAATTTTCATCATAGGATAATCCTTCTATCTGAATGAACCGGGAAGGACAAACCGCCATGCATTGACCGCAGCGGATACACAGGTGCTGACGGTCGGGATGTAATGCGGCAGGTTTCCCTATTTGAATATCAATAACATGAAAGGGGCAGACCCTGCCGCAGAGTCCGCAACCGGTGCATTCCTTTTTTCCTTCGTAATTCCTCATACTCTCCTCCTTTGCCAGAACCCGGGAACTGTACTGAGTGGTCATATCTCCCGCCTTTTCATTGAACCTGTGCG
Organism: Oceanispirochaeta sp.; assembly: GCA_963666275.2. Lineage (GTDB taxonomy): Bacteria > Spirochaetota > Spirochaetia > DSM-2461 > DSM-2461 > Oceanispirochaeta. The sequence continues at coordinate 260,020 of CAXXOA010000003.1, read as the reverse complement.
CTTTACAGCGAGAAACACATGAAGAGCGGACAGCCCTATCAGAATCAGGGTCCCGAAGGGTGTAAAACTGCAAACTGCCTTGTATCCGAGACGGCATTCCTTACTGGCAGCAGCATTGGGCAGCACAGTCAGTACTGCGCTTACCAGAAAAAGGATGGCAAACAGCCTATGAATCAGATTTCCTTTCCTTTGTATTGTTCTCATCATTTTCCTCCATTCGCAAAAAAACTTTACTCTGGCAGGATAAGCCCTGGAAAAAAAACCCGCATACCTCAGAGGGGGTATTCGGGGTAGTAATCTTCCATCGGGGCCTGTTAACAGATATTCTTTACCGGACGTCTCCGCAGGAACCAGAGAATTATCAGGAGAATCAGGAATACCGAACCGATCGGCATCAGGAAGAACTTGATTTTATTCATCAGATTAGCCAGTCGGACAAGCCAATCAAATCGGGCGGGATAGGAAAGACTGCAAATCACAAGGCTGAGGTTTTCGAGCCAATCGGATAATCCGGCAACCAGGGGAATCAGACAGAGCCATTGCAGATAGTGGTTAAGGGGGAAAAGACGCACCAGAAACCAGGCACTGAGGAAGGCAAACACCAGGGAATAGCCCATGGGGAAAAACAAATCCGGCAGAAGATGCAGGAGGCGATAAGCCCGGCGTCCTTGCATCCCCAGTGCATCAAACAGTTCATAAGCATCATCGGGAGAAAACCCCAGACGGATATCCAGAATAGGGATCCCACCGGAGTGCTCCAGGATGGTGGGATGGCTGAAAGGCAGCCGGGTTCCATTCATGAGAAACATCAAACCCAGAGTCACCGCCAGCAGGGATAGAATTACCAGCCAGCTGGTTTTGTCCTGGATAAGGGATAATATTTTTTTCAGCATACAATGATTCTCCTCGTTTTTATGTTTTTTAGGATATTCTTCTGCGAATCCGCTCTTTTCCGCCGATGTCAAACTTAAGGGTATCTCCCAGAATCCCTTTCGGACACGCATTGGAACAGGTTCTGCATCCGATGCATTCCGTGGAGAGAACACGTTCCCCATTGTTAATATAGGCCATCACATCGATATCCATAGGACAGGCCCGGGAGCAGGCTCCGCAGCTGGTGCATTCCCCGGTTTTCCCTTCAACCTTCATCAATGAAAACCGGGTAGTGATTTTTAAAACCACCGCAACAGGACAGAGATATTTGCAGAAAGCGCGATTATCTTTTAAGGCAAATGCCAGAATGATTGATGAGACATAGTAAAATGCATTCCCGATGACCAGCCAGATCAGGGTTGTCTTTCCGGTGGGATCAGGCCTGTAACCCATGACAAACCAGGCCCCCAGGACCACTGACAGACTTATGGCGAAATGGATGTACCTGAGCCGTTCCCATTTTTGACTCACCCGGCCAGCCTTATTCCTTTTGTATGGAAGAAAATCCAGTATCATGGACGTCCAGCAGGCCCATCCGCAGTATCCTCGGCCGTAGAGCAGGGGGCCGAAGACCTTTGCCACCAGATAGTGTATTACAGATGCCGCGAAGTACCCCGAGAGAAGGTGAAAGAAAAGCCCTTCCAGCTGCATGTTCTCTCTTCCCAGTATACCCAGAAAACCCAGCAGATAGATTCCCACCATTAATTGGGCAATACACCGACCCAGGAATTTTTTCTTTTTGGGAAGGAGAGCGTAAAGTCCCAATCCCAGGGCAACCGCAAAACCGATATACCCGAAATTAAAAAGAAAAAAAGGCATTCCCGTGGCCCGCCAGAGCAGAATCGCAACCATCCAGAATGATATCATAATGACAAGCGGTATATAGAGCTTCCGGATTATCTTTTTTTTGTTTTTATTACAATTCATTTCTATTCTCCCTGGATATAGTTTCAGGAATTCCCAGTGCCGAGTATTTTACTCAGTTCCTGTTTTACAACCCTTTCGGTGATCCATTTTGTATAAAAAGGCAGTTTCACTTCATAGTAATACTCCCTTTTGTTCCTGTAGTATTCGTAATCGGCCGGCATGGTTTCCCGGGCTATTTGGGAGATGGCTTTAAAAATGCCGAAGGGTATCAATTTGTTCAATCCCGGTTTCTCCCTCTCTCCCTTCCGGACTTTATCCAGAAAGACTTCAAAAGCATCAATGGATTTCCGTGTATTCTCCTGATCCAGGGATTCTGTGTTCCCGGCCGGTCTGTATTTCAGAGCCAGAGAAGGAACCATATTAAAACCGAAAACACTCAATCCCCTGTCCAAATACTCCAGAGCCGGCATGGCTCCGTATCCTGAGTAGGTTACAAGGGACAGGGCGAATTTATCAAAAAACAGAGGCCGGTGGCTGACATAACCCAACCGGTCGAAGAGGTTTTTCATCAGAGCAGTAATCATATGGGAATAGACAGGAGAGGCTGCGATCAGACCATCGGCATTGTGTATCTTCTCAATAAGCCAGGTTCGGTCATCTTTCAGAGGGCAATTCTCTTCCCCCCTGGTCACACAGGAATAGCATCCACGACAGAGTTTTAAATCCAGATCCTTCAGCATCAGAATTTCAATGTCAATATCAATAAAGCGATCCTGGATATTCTGAAGTGCCCTATAAGTATTTCCTTTTCGCGGGCTGCCGCATATGGCTAGAATTTTCATATCAGACAGCTCCTTCTTTATATTTCAAATGGGGATCTTCCCATTGATATCCGCTTTTGATCCATGCTTCCCGCATCACATCGTTTTTTAAGAGATACTGGTCCACCACAGGTTTATCGACTTTGTTGAGGGGGCAGGAAAAATTGACACATTTTGAGCAGAAATTACGGCGTAAGGAAATAACAAAACCGGTACTGGAAAAAGCTGTCATTAGTGCCAATGCGGCTAAGGCCATAATGATGGGAGAAAGTATCCTTTCTCCAGACATAAGCATATGAACCACACCTGCAACTGTACTGCCCATGGGACCTATATAAAAAATGGTGGAGATTAATACTATCATCAATGCTTTCTCAAAACCATTTAATGGTCCCGGTCTGTACTTCCAGAGTTTCGGACTGCCATGGTTGGCCAGGCATTCCAGTTTATTGCCCGATTTTGCATAGTATGGGCAATGACTGCAGAGAAAACGGATCTCAAATACATTAAACATAAGGATGAAGTAAACGAAATAGCCGATCAGGTACCACCAGTTTGAAGTAACATAGGCTCCTGTGGCCACGGCGGTCAGACAAATCAGGGATACCGGCATAGATGTTACCAGAAAGTTATTCAACGCCCTTTTATTCCACTTACATTCCAGTCTTCCATCAATTCTGCAATTGGTGCATTCGGAATTACTGTCGATGGTACAGTTTCCTCCGGTCATACTTTTCATGAAACTCTCCTTTTCTCTTTCCTATTGGAATGACTGCTGAATCCCAGCCCGATCCTTGACCCATTAAAAAAGATAAGATCCATGGAACCGGGATGGTGATATTCAAATCGCGGTTCCATCCCGCAGTCTTTTCTCAGTTCCACAGGAAGGTATTCCAGCTTCTTCTTTTTAATTTTTTTCATGAATTCCTCCTTCATGCTGATGGAAGCATAGCTCCCAGAGGGGATGAACCGCATACCACCGGGGTGGTAATCCCGGTAGTAATCGGCAGGACTGCTGCCGGGATCGGGGTGGTTTGCGGTTTTTCCTATCCTAGCTTTCCTCCCAGGAATCACCGGGAGAAAGCACAACACATCGGGAACCAGGTTTTTCTATGCCTTTTCTGAATTCCTGGGCATCCGCCGGGCAGTATGTATCTGTAAACAGAGCCCGCAGGTTATAGTGCATGGGAATAACCACTTTGGGCTTTATCAACCTGACCGCTTCGATCGCCTCGTCGACACCCATGGTATTCAGGGCCTCTTTTCCACCGATAGGCAGCATCAGCACATCCGGTTCAATAATGGATGACCAGGCTACTTTTTTTAATAGGGAATCCCCTAGATTTACCAGGGTCCGGTTATTCCATGTCATTTTGAAACCCATGGCTCCCCAACCGACCCGTTCCTCCGGACCGGGATATTCCACTTTTTCAAAAGGGCCCATTTTTAACGATAGAGGGCCATGGGCCGTTTCCACGGCGGTAAAGCTTATGCCATCGATATAACGGGTTTCTCCAAGGTCGAAGAGTTCAGGATTCTCCACAATCCAGTTGAATTTGAGCCCCTTCGAACGGGGGCCCAATGCTCTGGCGCCTTCGGGAGTATTCCTCATCATGATTCTGTTCATAATGACCGGTGCTCCCGATGCCGAGGCGATTTTATCGGCAAACCAGTAATGATCAGGATCTCCGTGGGTTATGATAATGTGGCTCACAGAAGGCCAGATGTCTCTGGGAATAAGCGATTTAAACTGGAAGTAATAGGCAAAGGTGGCTCCCGGATCAATCGCTACAGTCTTACCTCCTGATTCGATGATAAAGGCGTTGTACTCGTAATAGCTTATCTTAAGGTCTGTTTTTTTCATCTTTCCCCCTCTTTATGAGGTAAGAGTCTAGGCTTACAAAGGCGGAATCACATACCACAGAGGTAGTAAAGGAAGGGGTATTCGCCTGTAAATGGGGATACAAGAGGAGTGGAGGAACTCCCTTGTACTAGAGAATTCCGAATTTCCTGGCTTGGGCTACGGCTTCTGTACGGTTATGGCATTCCAGTTTGGCATATATGTTCCGGGTATGAACCTTCACTGTATGAACGGAAATGAATAATTTTTCACCCAGCTGCTCATTGGACATCCCTTCCGCGATAAGCTGGAGTACATCGATTTCCCGGTCACTGAGAGGTTCCATTAGTCCGTTCTGCTTCGCTTCTATTTTTGCCATCGTCTTTACTTCAGGTTTATTTGAGGGAAAATGGTCCAGCAGCAGCCGGACGTAAGCGGTCCGGATGCCCGCTTTTGCCGCTTCGTAGAGCAGCCTGCTCATGGAAGAGCCCTCGTCAATAAAAATACCGATAAAATCCAGAGGTTCTGCCAGGGAAAGGGCTTTTTCAAGAATTTTCAGGGCGCTGTTCAGATTATCCAGCATCAGGAATGCCATAGATTGAATTATAAAGGACTCAATGATGGCGGCTGTTCTATTTTCAGAAACAGCCAGAGTTTCGGCCCATTCCAGAAGGAGTATCGCTTCTTCCGGAAATCCCTGGGCAATCCTGATCCTTGCGAACGCAAGATACTCTTCTTCATGGATACGGAGCGGAGGAGTGCCGGTATCAATCCGGAGATTCTCAGCCCATTGCACAGCCTCATCGATTTTTCCCTGAGCAAGCAGAAGCCGAGCCTTCCAGGATTGTAAAATAAGAAGCTTGGGCAGAGGCAGGGATCGCTGTAAAGCAAGACGTTCCACCTGATTAATAGCCTGCCAGGCCCGTTCCGACTCTCCCCAGGAAATGAAGGTTCGGACTATATAAATGCAGCTGCGGATTATATAGAACCCGTCTTCACAGCGGGAGGCTCGTTCCAGGGCCAGTTCCACCTGTTCCAGTGCAGAATCGGTTTCACCCATTTCTGTCAGAACATCACTGTAGAAAGCAAAAAGCCAGCAGAACTTCGGATTTTCTGAGATATCCAGATTCTCCGGATCGTATAGAAGGTTTTGACATATTTTTGCCGCTTCCCGCAGATTCCCTTTACTCTTGAGAGATTCTGCATGTAAAACACCGGCAAAGCCTATGAGTTCCCTATCGTTCAACAGCTTCGCCGCTGAAACCGCATCCCTCCGGGCCTGTTCGGCTTCATCCATTAATCCTGCAATATCGTAGGCATAAGCCAGAACGATCAGCGCAAAGGTCCGGGGTCTCATGATCTCGCCCTCACCGGCAGCGGGCCCGTGCTGACTGATCAGTTCCCGGTGGTAATCCAGTGCCCGCAAACCCTGCCGGATACTGGCGTCAAAATTGCCTCGATAGGACTGTATGAAAGATCGAAAGACGGCAGCCATGGCCAGGCATTGGGTCCATTGAAGTCTGTTTTCCTGATTTGAGGAACCCCTTGGTACCGGAGAGTTTTCCACCGCTCCTATGCACCGTTCCGCGATCTCCAGTTGACCTGCGACAATCATGGACCAGGCCTCGAAAAGAGCCAGGTAAGGTCTGGTACCAAGATATTCTTCTGGAATCGATTCAAGCCAGCGCTTTCGGGTGGCCTGGGTGATTTTCTCAAAATTCTCCCTTAGGTAGGCCTCTATCCAGCCAACTGCGTTTTCGAAGTCCCTGGCCAGGAGATTATGCTCAATGGCCTCAAAATCGTAATGATTCTGAGAGAACCAGAACCCGGCTTTTTTGTGGAGTTCTGGAATATTATCGTTCTGAGTCTCTCTTAGACGATGGCGCAGCAATTCTGCAAAAAGATGATGATACCGGAACCAGCGGCGTTCATCATCCAGGGGAATGATAAAGAGATTGCTGTTTTCCAGGGTTTCCAGAATTTTCTGACTGTCCTCCCGCCCTGTGATTTCATTGCAGAGAGAACCGCACATCCTCTCCAGGATAGAAGTCTTAATGAGAAACTCCTGAATTTCCCCGTTCTGGTTGCGCAGTACCTCTTCTACAAGATAATCCAGTACCAGCCGATTGCTGCCTGTAAAGGATTTAATGAATCCGGGGATATCCTGCTGCTTCTGGATAGAGAGGGCGGCAAGCTGAAGACTGGCAATCCATCCTTCGGTGCGCTGCTCAAGGGACGCAATATCCTCGGGGTTCAGTTGGAGTTTCATACGGTCGTTCATAAACTGGGCAATTTCATTTCTCAGAAACCGGAGTTCCAGGGCTCTGAGTTCATTCATTTGCCCGGAAGCTCTCAGGCGAGACAGACCCAGTTGAGGATCTTCCCTTGTAGAGAGAACCAGGTGCATCTGGGAGGGGAGATTATCGATGAGAAAATTGAGAATCTCATCTATCTCCCGATCATCAATGATGTGGTAATCGTCAATAACCAGAATTATCTCGCGGGATTGGGAGGCGATTTCATTGATAAGACTTGTCAACACCGGTTCCGAAGGTGTTTGCTCTGCGGACTGGATCATATTCAGAGCCCTACTGCCAATGTTATCCCCTGTCTTTTGCAGGGCTCCGGTCAAGTAGCTGAGAAAACGAAGGGGATCATTATCTCTCTTATCCAGGGACAGCCAGGCCGTCTGCCGGTTCGTTCCAAGAATCCATTCGCTTATGAGAGATGTTTTTCCGAAGCCCGCCGGTGCGGACACCAGGGTTAATTTCCGATGGAGGTTGCGGTTTAACTGTTCTACCAATCTCGGACGAAAAACATATTCGGGTCTGACAGGTGGTATATGAAATTTGGTTTCTAAAAAGGGAATCGTCATCAATTACCTCAGTTGCGGGATAAGGCTACTGAAAGGTTTACATTATAGCACAAAGATTCAGGGTCTTGAACATTTCCCGGAGTGTACCGATGATAAGAAATCAGGTTTCAAGGAATCGAACTGTAATGATAGGCAGTCCATGATTATACAGCCTTCTGATTATTCCCAGTAACGCCGCCTGGTCCACAATACAGATCAGTATGGTTACTATAGAAATTCCATCCATTTTTCTGTGATAGATGCTCTCCACATAGTCCCATTCAGAATTATGTATCTCCAGATTTCCCAATGCCCTTATTTCATACCTAAGGGCATTGAATAAAGTCAATTCGTCTTTGATTGTTTTCATACTTCGGGATTCTAACCCTGCCGCAGTCTCCGGCACATACCCCAAGGGTAGTATTCCGGGGAGTATTCCCACTTAAAATGGCAGAAAATGCGGGGGGGAGGAATATGCACGGAAGCAGTGTAAGGACAGAGTTTCTTGAAGTGGAACTGCGCCGTATGCAGGACATTGATGAAGGACAGAAAGCGGAATACAACCTCTCACAGGACCTACTGTTCTTTCATTACACCTCCCACATAAAAGATGAAAAAACACGGTCTGATCACATTATCCGAAAGCTGAATGAAGAGAACCCGGCTTGCCCGGGGGCCCATGAGTTCCAGAGCCCTTTCATTTACCCAGGAAAATCCCTCCCTCCCCGGAGGCAGTTTCTGAAGCAGTCTCCAAAAGTATACGGAACAATACAGAAGCCTATCTGAATGCGCCCATATCCAATCTTGGGCCACGGGGTATCAGCAAACTCGTTTCAGATATTTCAAACTGGCTGGTCAGTGCGCCCGACACCGGGGCGGATCTTATCCTGGCTTCGGATCAGATGGGAAACAGCGGGAACCGGAGGAGCCCTTTTCCGGCGAATGTACAGGGATTTCCTCACTGAGGCCGCGCAATTGACTGGTAACACCCTTTACTCTCAGGCAGCGGAAGACTTTGCCAGGGCTCTGAAGTCTGAGCTGGCAGCCTACGCCCGGTTCAATCAATGCCATTCCTTTACGGTGAAGGAGACTCAGCCTCAAAGCTTGAAACCAGTCTTGCAAAATCTGTTAAATGATTGAGTAAAAAGAGGGGCAGAAAAAAAATACCTTAAAGCCGTGCAGGCCTTAAGGTATTTTTTTAAAGAATCCTTACAAACTAATTATTTGTAGGGGCTGAAATCAATGTCACTGAAATCGGGGTTATCCTCTGATTTGTAACCGGTGGCAAAAATGGTGTCATAGGTTAACTGGGGATTGGAAGCCAGCAGTGTATCGATGGGAGAATAAGCCGTTTTGGCACCGTCGATAGAAGGTCCGCTTGTTAATCCTGTCAGTCCGTCAACGCCGTCAACAACGTTTTTAGCAATGGCTACAGAGTCACTGACCAGTTTGGAAACATCTTTGAAAACAGTCATGGTCTGAGTTCCCTTACCGGTTACAGTGTCGCCCATCAGGCTGGCCAATGTCACATTGGAAGCATCCTGACCGGTGGTAAAGTATTTGTCGTAGGGTTCAGCCATTTTTGCAAATTCCTGGCGGATGGCGGCAGAAGTATCATCATTGGGAGCCAGTACGAAAACGGCGTCAGATGTCTTTTCGATCTGAGCGACAACACCGGCGGCTTTGATACCGGCAGTTTCAGGGTTCCAGTCCGTATCGATGGGGAGCATAGCAGCCTGAAGGGCATCTTTGGCAGCATCGTTAAAGTTCGCTTCTGTATAGAGATCCAGAGCCAGGAAGGGAGCGGGATCCTGGTTTACGATATTGAACATATCGAGTTCAGGCTGCAGCATTTCAAAGGCTCCGCCGAAAAAGTATGTGGCGTTGGGCCAGTCAACAACACGGCCGGCGAAAATGGCCAGGTCAGCTTTGTTGCTGGGAGAGTAGCCTTCGGCTTTTGCCGCGTCAACCAGATGTTTACCCATGGCTTTACCTACGTTCCAGCTGTTGAATGTGGTGTAGTAGTCGGCTACGTCAGAGGCTGATTTGGCCATTCTGTCATGAGCGACAACGACAACATCTTCCGCGTGAGCCGCTTCTACAGAGGCACCGCCGTTACCGTGAGCCGTAATGATAATAACCTTTGCTCCTTTGGCGATCAAAGCTTCTACATTCTGTTTCTCCTTGGATTCATCACCCTCGGAAAAGAGTATTTCAAACTCATAACCTTCACCCAGAGCTTCAAGATCCTGCTTAAAGAAAGCTCCGTCCTGATTTGCCCACCTTTCTTCGGATGCATCCGGTAACACAACACCGATCTTGATACCGCTGTCATTCTTACAGGCAAGACCTGACATGACTATGAGCACAAGCAGTCCAAACAAAACACGTTTCATTTCGTTCCTCCAATTGAAATATTAAAAAATTGCAGATTCTTAGGTCCGCAAAGATTTACTCTTTAATAAAATCAGCTTCCATGCTGACTCTGATTCTGTCTCTGATCTTATTGTAGGCACCCTGTGCGTTTGTAAACTCATACTCGTATTCAATAAGATCGTCTTTATTTTCTTTCTGGGCATCCTTCAGCTGCTTTTTCGCCCTGTTGAAATTAGCCCGGGCCTGAGAGAGTTCTTCTTTATAGGCTTTCTTGGCATAGTGCATACCCACAAGATCCACAGGCATGACATTCCTTGTGTAGATATCGAATACCACAGCCATCAGCAATACGGATCCCAGTATGATGGGTTCGATATTGGCTTCGATCCCGGCCAGGGACATACCGTTTTTCAGCGACATGATAACCACCGCACCGACTACGGAGTTCACAACCTTACCGATCCCCCCCCGGGCGCTGGTACCGCCGATAAAGACAGCGGCGATGGTGTAGAGTTCCCAGAAAGGCCCGTGTTTGGGCGACGCATTCTGGAGTCTGGCAACATACATCAGACCGGCAATCATTGTGGTAATTCCCATGGAGACAAAAACAATGATCAGGGTCTTCTCCACATTGATTCCCGAGAGTTTTGCAGCCTCAGGGTTTCCTCCCACGGCGTAGATCCTTCTGCCCAGGGTCGTCTGGGTTGTCATGAAATGATAGAAAGCCACAACCACAGCTGTGATCAATAACAGGTAGGAGATGCCCTTGTTGGCGGCGAATGTGTAGGTCAGATAGCCGATGATAAGGGAAATCACCGCAATCTTCGTGATGAATAATTCGAGTTTCTCATTGGGTATACCCAGTCTGGACTGTTTCTTCCGCAGCAGCATGCCTGATATGACCACGATAAGGATGAGGGCGATACCCGCTCCCAGCGAAATGATGTCGTATCCGGAGATTTCAATCTTGGGCAGATAACCCGTACCGATTTTAAGGAAGAAATCATTGGTTGTCGAAATAGTTCTGTTATTAACACGGAAATACAGAAACCCTCTGAAAATAAACATCCCCGCCAGGGTGACTACAAAAGAAGGGACTTTCACATTGGCAACAAAGAAACCCTTGATGATACCCACAAGAACCGTGATGACAAAAGCAGCAACTAAAGCAACGAAGACACTCTGTCCTCCGGTTTCGACTGCCACCACAATGTAGGCTCCCAGAAAGGCTCCCAGGTAACCGACAGACAGGTCAATCTGCTGGGTCACAATGATCAGGGTCATTCCCACGGCTAAAACGGCCAGATAGGCGGACTGATTCAGTAAGTTTGTAAAATTATACGCCCTTAAGAAGACCCCATCGGTCATAAACTGAAAAATGATAAAAATAACAATAAGGGCAATATACATCCCATAATCTCTGATATTGGTTTTAATCATTGAGATCAAAGTCAGGAAATATTTGTATATTCCCCACACAATTCCCTGGAATACATTACGATTCTGTTCCATTACTTCTCCTTAGGTTGTATAAGACGCCAGCAGGCTTTGCCTGTGTCCGTCTTAAACTGTTGCGTGTTCCATTATTTTTTCCGGCGTCGCATCTTCGATATCGAATTCTGCTGTCTGAACCCCTTCAGCGATGACATAGACCCTGTCACACATGCCCAGGATCTCGGGTAATTCTGAAGAGATGAACAGGATGCTCATGCCCTTGGCTACCAGATCATTGATAATTGTGTATATCTCGTATTTTGCCCCCACATCGATCCCGCGGGTCGGTTCATCCAGGATCAGGATTTTCGGATCGGCAAACAGCCATTTGCCGACCTGCACCTTCTGCTGGTTTCCCCCGCTCAGATTCTTCAGTTTCTGCATAATGGATGGGGTCTTGATATTCAGATCTCTGACATATTTTTCCGCCTGCAGATTCTGATCTGTAAAATTGATAACACCCATCCTGGATATCTTTTTCAGAGAGGAAATGGTTATGTTCTGGCTGATATTCTCCTCCAGAATCAAACCGTTGTTCTTCCTGTCTTCAGAGACATAGGCAATGCCCTTTTCAATGGCTTTCTTGGGAGAGGTCAGCTTTTCGGGTTTACCGAAAACAATGGTGGATCCTGTGATTTTATAGTTCTTCGGATTTCCGAAGATGCTATGGGCCAGCTCTGTTCTGCCCGCCCCCATCAGTCCGGCAATCCCGACCACTTCGCCTTTTCGGATTTTGATATTGGAATCTTTTACAATGTACCGGTTCAGGGAGTGATCAAAAGAGTTGAGCCTTGCCGTTTCAAGAACTACCTCTCCTCCGGTATATTTAGGTCTTTTGGGGAAGATATCCTCAATTTCCCGGCCCACCATGTTTTTGATGATTTCCCGTTCATTGATTTCATCTTTTGTCATTCTGGCAACGGTCTTACCGTCCCGCAGGACAGTGATGGCATCGGCAATAGCCTCCACTTCTTTCAACTTATGAGAAATCATGATGGAAGTGATGCCGTGCTTCTTCAGATCCAGAAGCAGTTTCAACAGGTTTTCACTATCATCCTCATTCAGAGCCGCCGTGGGCTCATCGAGAATCAGCAGTTTTACATTCTGGCTTAATGCTTTTGCAATTTCGACTAACTGCTGCTTGCCCACTCCAAGGGTTCCCACAAGGCTGTAGATATCGACTTCAAGACCAACCATATCCAGAAACTTCTTCGCTTCCTCTTTGGTCTTGTCCCAGTCCATCACAGACATGTTCCTGCAGATCTCATGTCCCACAAAGACATTCTCATAGACCGTTAAATTGGGAAACAGCTCCAGTTCCTGATTGATGATAACAATACCGTCATTCACAGAATCTTTTATTCCGTGAAAATGTTTGATTTTTCCATCAAAAATGATATCGCCGTCGTAAGACCCGTGAGGATAAATCCCGCTTAAAACTTTCATAAGCGTAGATTTTCCGGCGCCGTTTTCTCCGACTATAAAGTGGATTTCTCCTTTTTCTACAACGATGTCGACTTCATCCAGGGCTTTGACCCCGGGGAATGTCTTCGTTATAGACTTCATGCGCAATATAGTATTATCAGTCAAAAAAACACCCCTATAATTATTCAAAAATTCACGATTCAGAGCCGTCCCGGGAAACTGCTGCAAAATCACGGTTTTCAGCTATCTTATTTCCCTGTAAGCACTCAAAAAGATACAAAGTACTCAATAATCCTGTGACGGATAACTCGATTTAAACTGGTTAGTTAAAAAAATAGTATTATGGTTTTTCCGATTCAGATACAGGAGAGTTATGCTAAGAACAGGGCTATTTTGACATGAGGTTTATTATTACAAAAAAAGATAGTACAGATTTGAGGTTAGTTTTGTCCTATTGCGTTCCGATAGACATCTTCCCGGGAATGGAAACCGTCGTGAATGACAGTGGAATCCAGGTTGTCCCTGTAAACAGGAATCGGCGTTTCCACATAGAAAGGAATCTTTTTACCGCTGTTGTTTTCTATATACAGATCGGGTTCGGGCATTTCATTCTGAGTCATGGCGACAGCGAGTCCCGCCGCTCTGGCCGCCAGCGTCTGAATCGGTTTATACACAGTCATTAACTGGGTGCCTTCAACAATGCTCTGACAGGACACTAAATCCGCATCCTGTCCGACCACGGCAACTTTTCCCGCCAGCTGCCTCTCCGAGAGGAGCCTGATAGCCGCCTGGGCGATGAGGTCGTTAGCCGCCGAAATGGCCTGAATATCTTCGTTCCTCTCCAGAACCTTCCCGATCTCCTCCAGGGCTTCGTCATAGCTCCAGTACTCCAGCCAGATCTCCTCCACCAGGTTGATATCCCCTTTCTCAATAAAAGGATCCAGGACCTCATGAACGCCGCTGCTGACCTGATAGCTGTTGTTGTCATGTACCGAACCGTTGACGATGACATAGTTGCCTTTGGGAACCCGGGAAAGGAGGGCCGATGAAAGCAGCCGGCCCACTTCCTGATTGTCAAAGGAGATGTACCCCGTAATGGGAACATCCATGATCGGCCGGTCGTAGGAGAGTACGGGAATGCCCCTGTCCAGGGTTTTCTGAATCACCCCCCCGAGAAGAGCCTTGTCCTGGGGAATGACCACCAGCACATCGATATCCTGTTTCAGCAGATACTGGATCTGCGGGATCTGATCCAGGGCGTTTCCCGGTGATTTGGCAAATATGACCTCCGCTCCCAGCTCCCGGGCGGTATGCATGAAAATCTTGGTATCCCGGTCCCATCTCTCAAGAAGGAATGTCTCCGAAGCGGCGGAAAAACCGATGAGAATCTTTTCTTTTTCCTCTTTTTCCCCGGGAGTACAGGAGAGTAGCAGGACAACAGTGAGGAAAATAACAGTGGTTCTGTGCAGCATTATTGAGAGCTCCTTTTACCTATATCAGACGGAGAAATCCCCATTATTTTGCGGAATATCCTGCTGAAATAATTCGGATTCTGGTATCCCACCCTGAATGAGGCTTCTTTTATGGAAATATCCTTATCCCGCAGCAGAAAGATCGCCTGATTCACTCTGTATCTGTTTACATAATCGATGAAAGTGGTGTCCAGATGCTCTGAAAACAGACGGCTCAGATAGCTGCTGGAGACAGAACACTCTCCGGCAACGGAGGTGAGATGAATCTGCTGATCATAGTTTTGGGCAATATAGGCCAGCGCCTTTTTCAAAGGCTGAGGATAGGCCTGGCTTTTCTGAAGATCCAGAAGATCAAAGAGGCTGGTTTTGGCCGATGCCGCCCAAGGCCTCCATTCGTCCATTGTTTTCAGGGGCATAATCTGTTCAGAAGGATCAAGGTTCAACTGACTTCTGATCAGGATATTATTCTCAATATCATGCAGAAGAAGGGTAAACAGTGCGACCATCTTCCCTTTAGCCACGTTAAACTCGTCTTTTTTGAATACCTCAACCCAGAAATTCTCAAACAGCTCTTCCCCTTTGCTCCTTTCGCACCTGAGGATCTCCCTGCAAAGAGAGGACATGTTCTGCGGGTCTCTGTTGTGGTCGCTCCGGCTGTTTTCCGCATCCCCGAAGGGAAGGAACGCTTCAGTGACAGAGCGTGAAAGTTCAGAGTAACGGCAGAATCCTCCGATCCCCAGAGTCAGATCGCCGGCACTGTGTTCATTGACGATTTGCCGCAGCTGTTTATCCTGATCCTTCCCGACGCCTTCATCGGGAAAAAAGAGGATCATTTTATCCCCCAGTTCGGTATAAAGGACATGGAATTTGTACTGTATTTTCTGAATCAGAGCCTTATAGAGATCCCTGCGTATGCCTTCGGAAACCGAATTAAGTCCCCCGAGGAGGCAGACGGAGGCGCCCTCGCTGTTTATGCCGAAAAGATGGCAGAAATCATTCCAGGCCTCTTCATCGGGATTCTTCCAGATCAGACCGGTCAGGAACTGTTTCAGGCTTTCATCTCTTGTTTTTTCAAGGAACTGTTCGTCTTCAAGGCGGGTATGCTGTTCCCTTTTTCTCGTATCGAGTTCCTGCTTGACTTTATCCAGCTCTTCCAGGATTTTCGCCCTGGACACAGGTTTGACAAGGTAACTGAATACGCCCAAGGGAATCGCTTTCTGGGCGATATCAAAGCGCTCATAGGCGGTGGCCAGAATAAAGATGACCTGGGGAAAAAGGGGGCGGAGCTGACGGATCGCTTCGATGCCGTCCATGCCAGGCATCTGGATATCCATGAACACCACGTCCGGATTCTTGTCTTTTATTTCCTTAACAGCCTCGGTGCCGCTTCTGGCTTTGCCGCAAAGGGTAAAATCCTTGATATATTTCCTGAATAGAAACCCGAAGCTGTCCAGCACCGGTTCTTCATCGTCAACAATCACAACTCGATACATGGTTCCACCTCCGTATTGATATTGATCACTATCTCCGTTCCCCGGCCGATTTCGCTGTGGATTTCGACAACATCCTCAACGTCGGGATAGAAGAAATAGCAGCGCTGGATCACATTCTCCAGCCCCATAACCTTGGAGCTGAGCTGGTAGTCGTGAATATGGGGAACCAGAAGGGCCTGTACGGTTGTCTCGGGAATTCCGACACCGTCGTCTTTGACGGAGATACGCAGAATCGGATTGTTGTACGCAATGGAAACGGCAACGGTCCCGATGCCCTCCTTATCTTTGAAGGCATGGAGTACCGAGTTTTCCACCAGAGGCTGCAGCACCATGGCGGGACAGCTGAAATCATCCAGAAGCTCCTCGCTGATATCCAGTTCCAGGCGGAGGGTTTTGGGGAAACGGATTTTCAATATATTGAAATAGGACTTCAGCCCCTCGTACTCATGGCGCAACTGAACGAAAAACTTCTTTTCCCGGATGTTGTATCTAAACAGGGCGGCCAGGTTCTCCATAAAATCCGCCGTTTTCTCCGCTTCTTCCACAATGGCAAGCTGCACTCCCGTGTTTATGGTGTTGAACAGAAAATGAGGATTCATCTGAGCCTGCATGGTGTAGAGTTCCATCCTCTTGAGAAGCTGCTCCATTTTGAGATTCCTCACTCTCTCGGTCATGATCTGCTGTTCGATGTCCTTCTGCTTTTTTAATTCATTCACATAGTGGCTGATGCTGTTTTTCATTTCATTGAAGGCCGAGGCAACATGATTGATTTCATCTACCGAATCGAAGCGGACATCCTCCATATCGAAATCCCCGGCTGAAATTTTCCCGGCCAGAAGAGAGAGCTGATAAATGGGAGAAGAGATAGTGTTCACATTTTTCATAAGCAGGGTGAAGGAGAAGGTCATAATCAGGACGATCAGGATAAGGCTGTACATCTGCATGGCTCTGAAGAGCTCAAGGAAACTGCGGTATTCCCCCAGTTGCCTTCTGAATCCTCTGAGACTCACTTCGTTGATTCTGTCGGTGATGTAATTGTAGAGGATGGACAGATCCTCAAAGCCCCGGGTATATCCCGGCACATTCCGGCCCCGTTTCATTTCAATGAGCTGATCCACCTGAAGCAGATAGGAATCTATAAGGAAATAGATATCCCTTTTCATCAATTCCGATTCATCATCCCTTATGACCCGATTGTCGGGGAGAGTCTCTTTTATGGATTCCGAGGCATAAAGCAGCTGCGCCAGGGAAGAGGAAGAATAGAAACTGAGATAACTCTCTATGGGTTCCTGTATTTCATCCAGCTGCACCTGCAGGGTGTGAAGGGACTGCTCATCTTCGAAGCGTTTATCGGCGATATCCTGCAGAGTAAGGGACAGGGTGAGGATGATACTGAAAGAGACCAGGGTGAAAGCCATGGAGAAAATAAAATAGTAAAGCAGCTTTGCTCTGAGGGAGTTGCTCATCCGGAGTCTAATCACTGGAGTCCCTCCCCGTTATAATGCTGATCCCCGTGTCCACATAGGCCGAGGTGTATCCGTTTATATTGATGTCCTGCAGGGCCAGGATGGCGCTGAAACCGATCAGGAAGGGATCTCTCACAATAGAGCCCAGAACCAGACCCTTGTTAATATACTCCTGTATCCTCTTGTCATCGCCGAAACCGATAACCTGGATCTCTCCCACCAGATTCATATCCACTA
Organism: Oceanispirochaeta sp.; assembly: GCA_963666275.2. Lineage (GTDB taxonomy): Bacteria > Spirochaetota > Spirochaetia > DSM-2461 > DSM-2461 > Oceanispirochaeta. The sequence continues at coordinate 242,742 of CAXXOA010000003.1, read as the reverse complement.
TGGCCTGAACGGTCACAAGGGTATCATTGGGATCTGTCAGCACAATAACGTCAATGGCCGGGTCCTGCCGGATCAGCCTGTAAGTCAGGCCTTCCGCATCAAGGGGGTTCAGGGTGGTCTGCTCTTTCTGGACATTGGCCAGGTGAAACCCCATAGTGGATTTCAGTCCCAGTTCCAGGAGATTCGCTTCGGTCATGAGTCCCGGGTTTTTCTGACTGTACACCAGAGCCAGGTTGATTTTCTCTTTACCCGACTGGAGGGCCATTTTGCCGATGGCCTTCCCCGATTCAAAATTGTTCGTCCCGATAAAGAAGGTTTTTTCATTTCGTATGATTTCATTTTCTATTTGAATGATGGGTATGCCTGCATCGGATATGGCCGATAGATTCGCAAGAGTTTCTCGATCTTTCTGATAGGCATAGACGCCGATGCCGTCAACGCCGGAGAAGGGAACCATTTCCAGGCTCAACGGGTCCGTATCCAGTTCATGGAAGGAGATGGAACAGTCCAGAGAGGAGGTGGCATTCAGGGCCCCCTCCTTCAGCTGCCTGAAAAAGGCATGATCCGAAGCGGGCAGAAAAAAGGCGTAGTGATAGGACTTTTCCTCACCGCTTTCAGAGTTTCCCCTAACGAAAAACGGGCTTTTCAACAAAGTGTAGAAAGCCAGGAAAAGGATAATAGTGAATAGAAATGCAAATATAAAAGGTGAGAACTTAAAAAATCGATTCACCTCCCAATTTTATGGTCATATATTTATATTGTAAAGAAAGTTTTTAGGGCCGGAGGTACCGCTGATATCCGGCATTCTGGAGACATCCCGGAACCGAGGAGACCTGTATGAAAATAAAGACCTTTTTAAACCTGGTGGAAATCCAGACCAAAACGGCCAGCCAGTTCCCCTTTATTTTTGCCAGCCTCTTTGCGCTCTACCACTACGGCAGTATCAATGGTTTCAATCTTGCCCTGATGTTCCTCTCCCTCCTTCTTTTTGACATGGCCACAACAACCATAAACAACTACATGGACTACAAAAAGGCGGTGAATATGGAAGACAGGGAAAGCCATAACATCATAGCCACCGCAACCATCCCCCTGGGAAGGGTCAGGGGGATTATCGCTCTCCTTTTGATCATAGCCTCTCTGGCGGGGCTCCTTCTTGTCAGCCGGACCGGACCTGTTATCCTGATATTGGGAATCTTTTCCTTTTTGGTGGGGATTTTCTACACCTGGGGCCCCATCCCCATAAGCCGGATGCCCCTGGGGGAGATCCTCTCCGGCCTGATGATGGGCTTTTTCATTCCCTATATCTCGGTGTATATCCATCACCCTGCCCTGGCGGAACTCTCTTTCAGCAGCGGGTTCCTGAACCTCCGGATCGACATTCCCGGAACTCTGACCATTCTGCTGGTGTCCCTCCCCTTTATCCTTCTCATTGCCAACCTGATGCTGGCAAACAATATCTGCGACCTGGAACAGGATATCCGGAATGACCGCTTCCTGCTGCCCTTTTACCTGGGCCGGAAAGCGTCCCTGAAACTCTACAGCGCCTCCTGCGCCGGAGTCTATCTCTTCCTGATCCTGGCAGTGGTATTCAGGGTTCTCCCCCTGATATCCCTCCTGACCCTGCTGAGTATTCCCCTGGTTCTGAAACAGATGAGGCTCTTTCTCTCCCGGCAGGTCAAATCGGAAACCTTTGTCACAGCCGTCAGAAATCTGATCCTTTTCAGCCTTTCCTACATTGCTCCTCTGGGCATCGCTGTGATTCTGTAAAGAAGCGTCGGGTCTGAAGATTTGACATTCTCCCGGCAGTATCGTAAGACTTGGAGGAGTCTGAAAGTCTGAACCAGAGGATAATCACCATGGAAAAGATCGTTTTTTTTGCAAGCCCCGAAGAATTCCGCAGCTGGCTGGAAGTTAACCATAGGACCGTCAGTGAATTATGGGTGGGATACTACAGAAAAGGATCCGGCCGGGAGAGCATCAGCTGGTCCGAATCGGTGGATGCGGCACTCTGCTTCGGATGGATCGACGGGATCCGCAAAACCATCGATGACAAAAGCTATAAAATCCGTTTTACTCCCCGGAAGAAAAACAGCGTCTGGAGTGCGGTGAACGTACAAAAAGTGGAAAAGCTTCTGAAACTGGGACTGATGCAGCCTGAGGGCATAAACATTTACAACAGCCGCTCCGACAAGAAGGGCTATACGGCGGAACACAGAAATGTCCCCCTCTCTGAAGAGTATGAAAACAGAATAAAGGAGAATCCCCCGGCCTGGGAGTTTTTCTCCCGGCTGGCGCCGTCCTACAAAAGGGATTCGATCTGGTGGATCATGAGCGCGAAAAGGGAGGAAACCCGGTTAAAAAGGCTGGCGATCCTGATAGAGTCGTCCGAACAGGGACTGAAAATCCCCAGCCTGCGGAAAAATTAGCCCCCCGGGAAGGGTTCCCCAATTATTCTCCGACTAAACATGGTGAAAAAAGGGATATTCCCTTACACTGAACCTATGCCTGAAGAAATACAATACAAACTGATAGACACGGACAAAAAGCTCTCGGCCTTCCGTAACTATCTCCACACCAATAAAATTACCGAACTGGCCATGGACATCGAAGGAGAGTTCAACCTCCACTGCTACGGAGAGCAGCTCTGCCTGATCCAGATATTCGATGGAACAGAATTTACAATCATAGATCCCTTCAAGATCTCTACAGGGGAGCTGAAAAAACTGCTGGAAAGCAAGATCGTCAAGATCTTTTTTGACGCCTCTTCCGACCGGATGCTGATCTACAGACAGTATAAAATCCAGCTGAAATCCGTGCTGGATCTGAAGTACCACGTGGAAGTCCTGAATCTGGAAAAGCGCGGACTCAACTCCCTGCTGGATGCCATGCTGGGTATTCAGGTCTCCAAGAAATTCCAGATGTACAACTGGACGAAAAGGCCCATCAACAGCGCGGCCATGCAGTACGCTCTGGAAGATGTGAAATACCTGTTCCATCTGCGGGACCTGCTCCATAAGCGGATTGAAGAGCAAGGAAAAATTCACGATCTGATAAGCACCATTGTCCAGCAGGATGTGGACTACGACAAAAAGAGCATCCCCGCCTACAGGAAGAGGAACAGCTTCAAGACTTTGTCCGCCGAAAAAAAGGCTCTGGCCGATCAGATCTATGAGCTCCGGGAAGAAACAGCAAAAAAACTGAACTGGCCTCCCGCCAATGTCCTGAGTAACGACAATATCATCCGCCTGGCCAAAGGCTCCTTCGGGAATGTGGACATTCCCATTAATCCACGGGTCAGAGAGAGTGACCGGCAGAAACTGATTCAGGAGATCCGGAAGATATTGTAAAGCTGTTCTTTCCTCCTGTCTTTTGCAGAATAAATACCTGATACTTATTGAAAGATAAATGATCAATCATTCGGAAGAAGATGGATGGAGGAAATATGAGAGTTCTTGTAGTAGGTTCTACCGGTAAAACGGGATTTCAGGTTGTGAAGCAACTGCTTCTGAATGACTTTCAGGTAAAAGCCCTGGCAAGAAGGACGGACAAATTCCGGGAGATCCCTCAGAAGGAAAACCTTGAAGTCATCGTGGAAAGCATAATGGATATCCGCGATGAGAGAATGAAAGAGATCCTTTCCGATACGGATGCTGTCATCTCCTGCCTGGGCCACAACCTTTCCTTTAAAGGAGTATTCGGCAAACCCCACTATCTGGTCACAGACTCTATAAAGAAGATTGTCCAGAATATACCGGATCCGTCAAAGACAAAGGTGATTCTCATGAACACCGTAGCCTGTCTGAAAGGAGGCAGCTCGGAAAAGTTTTCCTTCCGGGAAAATCTTGTTATCTCACTACTGAGAGTCATACTGCCCCCCCAGAGAGACAACGAAAAAGCCCTTCAGTTTCTGGAAAAAAATATTCAGCCAGGGAACTCACCGGAATGGGTGGCCCTAAGACCCGATGCTCTGACCGACGAAGAGGAAGTGACAGAATACACCCTCTTTGCTTCAACTCAGAGGAGCCCCATATTCGACTCGGGAAAAACAAGCCGCATCAACACGGCCCACTTTATGATGGACCTTCTGGCGAAGGAAGAGCTGTGGAATACCTGGAAGTACAAAGCTCCTGTTGTTTACAATAAGGAATAAGGGAATAATTCCCTTGAAGGGATTGTGATTTACACAGGTATATTTTCAGTCCCTGATATTCTGCATGGAGCCGCACATACAGATGACTCCTTCCCTATTTAATAACAATCCCGGATCTACCAGGAATACGCATCATTCAGAAGATCCAGCAGATAGCGACCGCCCATAAGCCATATTTTATCCTTAAAAGAGGTTACTACCATAGAATTTCTTCCACTCCAGAGAACGGAATCCATAGACTGAATCCAGGTAGATCCATCAGCACTGAACCATACATCATTGAGTTGGGAAAACGAATAGGAACCGCCCATCACCCAGATTTTATTATCATAGACAATGACACCTTTTCCATACCGAGCGGACCAGGCGGCAGAACCGGTCACCTCTGTCCAAATGATACCATCGCTACTGGACCACACATCATTGTATAAGGTTTCATCATTGGTCCCACCGATGATCCACATTTTGTTATCAAAAACAACAACATCCAGGGTTTCTCTCTTAGGCCAGGCAGCTGAATCAGTAGCCTCTGTCCAGTTTACGCCATCGGTGCTGTACCACACATCATTCTGAGGCCACTCATCATAATCATACCCCCCGAGAAGCCACATTTTATTATCATAAACTATGACCCGCATGGAATCTCTGGCACTCCATGCGGCAGAACTGGTCGCCTCGGTCCAGGTTGATCCGTCGGTACTGTACCACACATCATTGAGAGAATCGCCATTCCCATCGTATCCACCCATAACCCACAGCTTTCCATCATAGGAAACAACAGCCATATCCTGCCGTGCACTCCAGGCTGCCGAGCTGGTAACTTCTGTCCAGGTAATCCCATCCGTACTTGACCACACATCATTCAGTTCATTAAAACTGCTATCTTCCCCCCCCATAATCCACATTTTATTATCATAGGTAACGGCTCCAAAAGAATGCCGGGCTGTCCAGGCTGCGGAGGCAGTAACTTGGTTCCAGCTGCGGGAAGCAGGATCGGATTCCGAGGGGGTGGAAGAAGTTTCCTCCTCAGAAGGTAGTGTAGTATCCTCATCATCAGAAGTATCTGAATTGAGGTCGCAGCTAATGATAAAAGCAGAAGTAAGGAAAAAAAGAGCAAGCAACAGTTTTTTCATTGTATTTCCCTGAATATATTTTTTATCCGTAAAATATACATCAGTTACGTAAACAAGGAAACCATTTTTTCAATAACTTTGTACTGAAAAGAATTATTGATAGCCGCTTAAATAATAAGACTACTGAACTGCTTTAAATATCCTCCGTTTCTGCTCAGATGTATATTCGACTCGGGCAAAACAAGCCGCATCAACACGGCCCACTTTATGATGGACCTTCTGGCGAAGGAAGAGCTGTGGAATTCCTGGAAGTACAAAGCTCCTGTTGTTTACAATAAGGAATAAGGGAATATTAAAAAAAAACAGTATCCGCCATACAGATAAAACACGGCTCCGTTACCGATAGATGCTATAATAGAAGCAGGTATGCGATTCCGCCCCTCTATCCGGGATCCTGTACTGAACATACAACTTATTACCACTTTTAAATCAAGCATTGCTGCTGAATTGCCTGTACGCATACCCGCCTTTCAACTTTGCCGTGTATTCATAACGCTCTGTTTTAAAAGGAATGAAACATAGGAATGCGATTAAAGATTACAGGAAAAATCATTTTTTATTTCAGTATATTATCCATTATTGCCGTGGTGAATTTTTATATACAGATCCAGTCTAATGATTATGTACAAGAACAAAATCAATGGGTTCTGCATACCTATGAAGTCCTGGACTACAGCAAAAGTTTTATCGGCCATATGAAAGATTCAGAAACCGGCCAGCGGGGGTATCTTCTAACATTAAACCCAAGTTATCTGGAACCATTTTACGATGGAGTGAAGAACTCCCAACATAACCTGGAACAACTTATCTCCCTCACGGAAGATAACCGGGAACAGCAGATATACCTGAATGAACTGTTTGAAATAATGAATCAGAAAAATTCAGAATTACTACAGACAATAGCGCTTGCAGAAGAAGGGAATATAGAAGAAGCCATAGAAATTGTTAATAGTAATATCGGTAAAGTGCAGATGGACAGAATCCGCATGATAACGGACCAGGTGATATCAGAACAGGAACGTCTTTTAAACCTGAGGACAGAGAGTCTCACTGAGTATAGCAAAAACCTGACAAACCTGTTTCTTATCGAATTGCTTTTATTGCTGTCAGCCAATTTACTGACGGCATTTCTTGTCAATATCACTATCGTGAAGCCTTTAAATATTATCAGTAATTCCATTCTAGAAAACAATATAGATGTTATCCGGAACATTTCAGTAAAGCATAGAGACGAAATCGGCCTTCTCGCAGACGAATTTATCAAAATGGATCAGAATGTAAAACAGAAAGACACTGAAAAGGAAAAACTGATTTCCGAGCTGAAGAACGCCCTGGTAGAAGTGAAAACCCTGCAGGGAATCATTCCCATCTGCTCCTACTGCCATAAGATTCGGGACGATGAAGGGGCATGGAATCAGCTGGAACATTATATTAAACAGAATTCCTCCGCCGAATTCAGTCATGGGATCTGTCCCGACTGCTATAAGAAAGTAATAGAAAATGAACTTTTATAAACATCCCTGACCAGTCTCTGGTAATATGTCCTTTACAAAGCAACTGCTTAAGACAGACAGAAGGTGACTCGGATGAATGAATTATTTAAAATTATAATGTACTCCAGCCTGGCGGGACTCCCGATCATATTGGGGGGTTTGTTATCCAGTATATTTCAGAAAGCCGAGAAAACACTGAGAGAGGAGATCAACCACTGGATTGTGGCATTTGGCGGAGGGGCCTTGCTTTCCGCAATAGCATTTGCACTGATTCCCCAGTCCATATCTGATCTGGATAATTTGAATATTACAGTAATCTTTCTTGCAGGCAGTTTCACCTTCATGGCTATTGATATGATACTTGATAGAATCCGGGGAGCCTATTCTCAGGTTATTTCCATGATGTCGGATTTTATCCCTGAATCCCTGGCGCTGGGGGCATCCTTTGCCCATGATCATAAGTTCGGCTTACTCCTGGCTGTTTTTATCGGAATGCAGAATTTACCGGAGGGTTTCAATTCCTATATTGAACTGAGCAGACGCCTGTCTAAAAAGAAGGCCTTATGGCTGATGTTCTTCCTGAGTTTTCTGGGAATTATTGCCGCATTATCAGGGAAGGTTTTTCTCAGCGATAACCGGAAACTGATAGATATAATTATGTTATATGCCAGTGGCGGTATACTGTATTTAATTTTTCAGGATATTGCCCCTCTTTCCAGAAGGCAGAAAGACTGGATACCCGCAACAGGTGCGAGTTTCGGTTTTCTCATTGGTATGATCGGTGAGAAACTGATATGAAACATGCAGAAACCCTGAGCCTCCCCGACTCGTCCGAAAGATTTTATAAGGTGATGGAATGAATGATGTAAACCTGATCTACTTTTCCCCTACGGGAACCACAAAAAAGATTGTGACAGAAATGGCCAAAGCCTACTCCTCTGCCAGCCCGGGGGTGATTGACCTCACAAACCGGGCAGAACCGCAAACTGTAAAAGGGACTGTTCTTATCGGAGCCCCTGTGTATGTAGGCAGGTTACCCGGAGTATTCCCGGAGAGGCTGAATCAGATCAACCTGGAGAACACAGACTGCCTGCTGGCCGTGGTCTACGGCAACCGGGAATACGAAGACGCCCTGCTGGAACTGAAAGACCTGGTTGAACAGAAAGGGGGAACCATCCTGGGGGCGGCAGCCTTTATCGGAGAACACTCCCTTTCCAGCGGTAAAACTCCTATTGCCCGGGGAAGACCGGACGCAGAGGATCTGGCGGCAGCCCGGCAATTCGGCAGAGCAATCCGGGAAAGAAAGGGTCACGCATCAGGAAAAATTGCCGTGCCTGGAAATTATCCCTACAGGGAAGTGCCTCCCAAACCGGAAGTGATCATTCAAACTGACAAGGGGAAGTGCACTCTCTGCTATTCATGCATCGCTCTTTGCCCTGTAGCTGCTATCCCCCAGGAAAACCCTTTAAAAACTGACGGCACAAAATGCCTGAGATGCTGCGCCTGCATAAAGGCCTGCCCCGAAGAGGCACGGGAAGTGGTAGATCCCACCAGTCTGAAAATAAGGAATATGCTCTTTGAGAAATGTCAGGTAAGGAAAGAGCCGGAGATTTTTCTGTGAAATCTTAAGAAACACATAAAAATAGGAATGCAGCCGAAACCATCTAGGAAAATTAATTATCAATTGCAACTCCTATCATTTCAGTGGAATGAGATGCACTGGATTGTCCCATGTGATATCCGATTACCCGTAAATATGTATTGAAAATGGGAGTCCCAAATCTTTTTTCTGGTGTTGCTAGTAAATTAAAAGAACTATCATTAAATGAGTAATAGAAGAGATTTTCCTTAACATCTGCAATCTTACCGGAAATAACGGCCTTTTCTGATCCGTTTTCCACTATAGTCAAAATAGTCTGCCCAATCGAGATATCTGCTTCAGAAAGGTTCAAAGGGCTGGTATTCTCAAAGCCATCTGATTCTATTCTGACAAATCCGCTGGCATCTTTTGGGAGAGGATAATGGGACTCCTTTAAAATTTCATGACTACTTGTCTTAATACTCTTAATATACCATTTCTGAACTTCCTCTTCCCGCCAGTCGGGAACCAGAATACGAGAGGGAGATGTATAGAAACCAACTGTTTTATATGTATTTTTATTAAAATGTTCCCATTCAACATTCACCAAACTATTCATTAAGGGAAGAAGCCTGGAGTAGAGGCTTTTGTCAATAATGCTCTGAATAGTCTCATCTAGATTGTCTTTGAGTAAAATGGCGCTCAATGTATCAATTAAAGCTGGATCATCATTATAGTCCAGAAGCTTCATAAACTCGGGTGTAGTGGTCTGTTCAAACAGGAAAAGATAAGCCATTCGTCTTTCATGATAATTTTCTGATGAAAGGGATTGTATAAGTTCCATCTGGAACTGTTTATTAGAAATATCCCTTTCCAGGTTCTGGGCACTCCCTAGCCTTCTATCAGCACGAGAATTGAAAAGTAGAGTAGAACCGAAAATTGCCAATGGTAAAATCAGTTTAACAATGAACTTTAATACTTGCTGAACACTAAAACCTTCCCTTTCCATGCATACCATCCCTATCTGTTTTCAATCAAGTCTTCTTCCATCTGCAAACTATAAATAAATAGCTGTTATCTTAATTTTATAGTAACATACTAAATTAGAAATAGCCCTATAAAATTGTACCCGGTAACGGATTCCAGAACCTGATACTCAATTAAAATCCTTCTGATATACAGGTTCATCTTGCATGTTGAATCAGAAATTTATAGATCCATTGCAAGGAGAGAAAAGAATCCGGAGAACCTTCGGAACAATAATTTAAACGACACCTATACGAGAACGACTGTAAATGTATAATACAATTTAACCAGATCAAAATAGCGGGGTTGCATGAAACGTTTTCTACCAATAGTCGTACTGGCAATATTATTTACGAGTTGCCGAACTGTCGAATTGACACAGGAAGATATCAATACTTCCAATTCTTTAAATACATATTTATTTGATAAGATCGTGAACATCGATATAGACCAGGTTTATGAAATGGATGAGAATGGTAAATTGCTTAGCGGCTACCTGGCGGCCCCTTTTGTCTACAATAACACCAAGGCTCAATTCACTATCCCGGAACAAATTCAGGTAAAATTTGACGAAGGTCTTGAAAGCTATATATTCCTTTTAAATGAAAATCAGGCCGAAGTAGAATCCCTTCATGTAACCTACGAAGTGCATGGCTACCTGCTGTTTGATAAAGAAAAAATGTTTACAGGTTTAGTCGCTGAAGATACCTATTTTACATTTGAAAGCCGGGAAATCATCTTTCTTGTCAATGACAACCCGAGATGGTCTGATTCAGAACCATTTGACTATAATTACTATTCAAAGAGTTATCGGGATAAAATTGAATATGATATCTTAAAAGACAAGACTTTTATTGGCAGAAATGATCTAAACAGGCAGTTTGCTGCGCATGATGGTTATGGTATGCAAATATACGGAGGAGAGAGTTTTCTTGTTTATTTCTCCCCGGAAGAGTGCCAATTTAAAATTGAAGATATTGAGGATGAAAATGATATCATAAAGAATTTTAAATCCATGAATGTGGGGAGACCTTTTTTATCAAGCTATCAGAAAAAAATTATAGTCCCCTTAGAGATATTTCAACCCGATAACGAACAGAAACCAGGTTATCTTGAACTGATAACAACACACGATCAATACATAAATATGAAAGATATTATTGAAAATAAAAAAGCATCTTATCTTGTCTTCCGGATGGGGAAATTTAATGACTTCAGTTCAACCGGACACGGGATTCTCTATTTTTCATATGATAAAGAACAGTACGATGCTCTCATGAGATCCTTTTAGACAAAGATCCCTTCATCGAGGAAATAATATATGAGAAAGATTGCTGCCTTATTTTTTTTAATACTACTTTCAACCCCGACTCACTCCCAGGAGACTGAGCCTAGAACATATATAATGTATGGGGAAGGGCAAACTTATATTATCGCCTTACAGGCAGGATGGCAGATGATGATGGAGTTTGCCCAGGCTACTCTGGGGATTGATAACTTCTTTATCCCAGAGGGATTCACACCCCAGAATGCTCCAGCGGGGATAATGGCATACACAGACTACGAGTTTGATACTTTGGATGAATTCATAAAGAATGATTTGAAATCCTTCATATCACAGAATCCATCTTTTAAATCTCACCCGCTAAATTTACAATCAGATCAAATCAAAGCTGATTCAATTCAGTGTTTAGTTCTCCAAAGCGATATTAGTCCGATAAAGCAGTATATAGCCTATTTTGGAGCTGACTTCACAGACTTTCAACTTGCGCTTGCATTTCAGGTCTTTGGAGAAACAGAAAAATTTTACAAGGATTTTCTATACACTACCCAACATTCCTATATATCGCCCTTTAACCTGAAACCACAATGAATTTGTTGAATCAAAAAATAAAGAAGTCATGATCTTGATGAACCCCAAAGATTCAATCCTGCAGAATCTCTGCTATACCGACCTGGTTTACGACAGAATCAGAAAAAAGCTGAACCTGAACCTCACCAACCGGGATATGGAAGAATACATCCTCCGGCTAATTGAGGAAATTCCTCCCGGGGATATCACAGTCCGGGGTAAAAACTACTACCTGATTCATACAGGAGAGAATATACAGCTCACAATCAACAGGAATACCTGCCGGATCATTACGGCTGATTTAATTAGCTGATAGCCTGAATACCTCCAGACTCCAAAGCCGTCAGACCCCTTCTATCACCCGGTTCAGTTTCTCTTCAATGGTGGAAGCCACCTCTCCCAGGCCGGGGTTCTCTATCATTCCCATGGCTACGGAGGGACGGATCGCTGAGACGTAGGTTTTCCCGTCCTGTTCATAGACGATCACATTGCAGGGCAGCATCAGACCGATTTCGACCTCCGCTTCCAGGGCCTTATGGGCATTGGGGGGATTGCAGGCTCCCAGGATCACATAGTTATCCCGGTCCACATCCAGTTTCTTTTTAAGAGTCGCTTTTATATCGATTTCGGTGAGCACACCGAAACCCTCTTTCCGCAGTTCCGATTTCGTCTTTTCCAGAGTGTCGGTAAAATTCATTGCCGATTCTTTTTTTATACTGTACATATGGGCTCCTTCTCTACAGTAAAGATAAGAACATTTTATACATATTTCAATTCATATATATAATTTTATTAAATTCTAGGATAAGACTGATCCCAGTGATGAAGAGCCACTCCTAAAGCTCGGAAAAGTCCCCCATCTGCATCCTGATGCTCACATTCCGGGAGAGAATTCCCGAACGGGAGCCTTCCATCTGCATTTCATAGGGTATCCACAGACCTTGTTCATCCCTATGAAAATAGAGATCCATACGGCTTGTATCCAGAAACCCCGAAGTCTTCTCCGGGACAGAGAGAATTCTCAGGGGCAGATGTTTTTCAGGATCTATCCAGATCTGACCGCTGATAGGTCCCTGCTTTTCCGATTCGAACCTGTAATCGTACAGAACAGTTTCCTCCCCGTTGTAATAGAGCCAGTCTTTCTGCGTAAGGGTCAGCCGGCTTTGGACAGACCTGTCGAAAATCCCTCCCGGGCGGGGCATGGTTCCTCCGAAAAGCTCCAGTAGAGTCTCCTGGTCGGGTTGGAAGTCTCCATCCTCCCTGACCGAATCCACATGGACCGTTCCCGAGACGATAGACCGCTGTATCCGGGTGTTCCCGGACGAGAGCATTGTCCCCTTCCTGTCAAAGAGATACCCCTCTATGGATATATCCAGGGCAACAGCTTGACCGCTCCGGTTTACCTCATCCAGGACCTCCTCCCACAGAGCATCGGATTTCAGGGGAAAGATTCCCCCGGCCAGAAACAGAATGACCGCCAGCGGCCCGGGAATCCTCACTTTAATTTTCATAAAAGCTCCTTGTAATTGCCCGGCACTTCAGGCCGGTCGACTTTAAACAGAATGGCATAGAGGGCGGGAACAGCCCCCAGGGTCAGAACCGTGGCAAAGGCCAGTCCGAAGACAAGAGCCGATGCCATGGGGAGCCAGAGGGGCCCTCCGAAAATCATCAGGGGGATCAGCCCGGCGATGGTGGTGACCGAGGTAAGAAGGATCGGCCGGAACTTCCGCAGGGCAGCTCTGTAAAGGGCTGTCAGAGAATCGGCGCCCTCCCTGATTTCCAGTTCCACCCGCTCCAGAAGGATAATCGCATCGTTCACGACCACCCCAGAAAGGGAGACCAGACCCAGCAGGCTCATAAAACTGAATGTGCTTCCTGTGACCCATAGCCCGAAAACCACGCCTATGAAACCGAAGGGAACCGTTACCAGTATGATCAGGCTCTTTCTGACAGAGTTGAACTGGACAACCAGAAGCATAATGATGATGAACAGGGCGATGGGAGCCTTCTCCAGAATAGCTCTGTTGGCCTGGGCGGATCCCTCGGAGGTTCCCCCTACATCCACGGAAAATCCCCTGGGCAGACCGGCGGGACGATTTTCCAGAATCCTTCCCGCCTCTCTGGCAGCGGAAATCGCATTGACCCCTTCGGCCACATCGGCCTGTACCGTAATGGTTTCCACGCCGTCCCTCTGGATGATCAGAGCGGGCTGCCAGTCCAGGCTGATCCGGGCCACCTGCCTGAGAGGAACCGATGCTCCCGTTGTCTCGGAATAGACATTCAGGGATTCCAGATCTCCCATGGAGGCGTATCCGGCGGCGCTGTCTTTCAGAATAATCGACAGAGAGGTCTCCTCACCTCTGTATTCGGAAACAGAGAGACCCCGGGAGGCAGCCTGAAGGGAAACCGCCACATCCTGATGGGTAATGCCGTACCGCCTGGCGCTGGATTCGTCCATTTCCACAGAAAGGATCTTCCGCCGGGGGCCCCAGTCATCCCGGATATTGAGAATCCCCTCCTGGTCCGCCAGAAGGTTCTTCGCCTCTTCCGCCAGGACATAAAGCGCCTCCCTGTCCGTTCCGGAGATCCGGATCTCCACGGGGGCATTGAAGCCGGGCCCGTAGGTGAAGGGCGAGAGCTTCAGTTCCGCATCCGCTTCGATCTCAGGCACTAAAGCCCTGAGGGCCCTGAAGATCTCGGCGGGAGAGGCCCCCTGCTGGAGCCTTACAATATAGAAGGCGTACTCGGGCCGGGAGTCCTGGGGCGCTATATTCAGACGGAACCGGGGAACCCCGCCGCCGATAAAGCTCCCGAAGAAAGCGACCTGCCCCTCCAGATCCTCTGCAAGGCAGGCATCCACCTGGTCAGCCAGGGCGGCGGTGGCAGCGATGGATGTTCCCCGGGGCAGGGAGATCTCCATAGTAAAATAGGGATAGGTGGTGGGCGGAAAAAAAGAGACAGGGATCCGCCGGAAAACCCCGAGGTAAACGATCAGTGCCAGCACCAGCAGACCGATCATGATTCCCCTCCGGCGGAGAACGGCCGTCAGGATCCCCAGATACCTGACTTTTGCCCTTTCCAGTGCCGCAGGAGTCTCCCGGGGGGACCTGTTTTTTCTGATATTCTCAGGGAAATCCCCGGGTCTTTTAAGAAACAGAAATCCCAGAAAGGGAATCAGGGTGATCGTCAGAACCCAGGCCAGCACCAGGGCTATAGTCACCACATAAAAGAGGGGCCTCGTATACTCTCCCGCCGGATTCTGGGCCATGGCGATAGGCAGGAATGAGGCTGAAGTGGTCAGGGCGCTTGTCAGAAGGGGGAGTCTCAGCTCCCGGGAGGCATCCACCGCCGCCCGGAAGGGGGTTTTTCCCCCCTGGATTTCAAGCTGCATCGACTCGACCATGACAATACCGCTGTCCACAAGCATCCCCAGAACAATGATAAGCGACGCCAGGGACATCTGATTGATCCCGATCCCCGCCATATTCATGATCAACAGGGAACCGATCATGGTACCCGGAACCAGAGAGGCCACCACCATACCGCTCCGGAACCCCGAAGCCAGGATCATCACCGCCATGACCACAAGGATCGACTGAATCACATTGAAGGTGAACTGGTCTATCAGGCCGCTCACCAGTTCGGGCTGAAAGATCATAAAGTCAAAATCCACCCCCAGGGGGTACTGACGGGCCAGCCGGTCCGTCAGCTCCCGGACCTGATCTCCCATAACGGTGATCCTGCCGCCCTCTTTCATATTGACAGCCAGCACTACCGCCTCGCGTCCTTCCTGCCTGACCAGGGATTTAACTGGATCCTCCGTTTCCAGAGAGATCGCGGCCAGGTCCCGAAGAGGGACGGATTCAGAGGTTCCCGGCAGTGGCACCAGAGTTTCCTCCAGTCCCGCAAGGGAGGTATAGCTGCCCTCCGCCTCGAGAGAGATATCCTCCCGGCCCGGAGTAATGGTTCCCGCGGGGCGGATCACATTGGTTTTCTGCACCGCCGTGGCCAGATGGTAGGGTGTCAGCCCCAGGGCCTCCAGGGTCTCCCTCTGGTAAGACACAAGGACTTCCCTGTCGGGAACTCCATAGATATCCACCCGGCTCACTTCGCTCAGCCCCATAAGTTTCCGCCGGACCTCCCGGGCGATCGAGTCCAGTTCGCTCAGGCTGTACCCCTCCCCTGTGAGAGAAAGGAGGATGCTGAAAACATCACCGTAGTCGTCCTCGATCCGGGGGGTCAGGGCCCCTTCAGGGAGATCCTCCCGCACGGCATCCACCGCATCTGCCAGCTTGTCCCATATAGCCTCCAGATCTCCGTATTCAAATGCCACCGTGGCTGTAATGATGGAGACCCCTTCCTGGGATCTCGAGGTCACGTGTTCAAGTTCCCCCAGTTCGCCGATGGCGTCTTCCAGAGGAATAGTGACTGTATCCCGCACCCTTTCGGGAGACGCCCCGGGATAAAGGGTGATCACCTGGGCGGCCCGGACCGTAAACCCGGGATCCTCCGCCTGGGGAAGGGTGAAGTAGGAGTATAGCCCCCCCAGGATCAGCAGGATAAGGAGCACAAGGGTGACAGTTTTTTTTCTCAGAGAGAGTTCGGTAATGGTCACGGAGAAACCTCCCCCCCGGTCCTGACAGTCATACCCTCCCGCAGACGGGACATGCCGGCGGTGATCACAAGATCCCCACGGTTCAGTCCCCCCAGGATTTGTATGCCCTCCCGCTCCAGCCTCCCGGCCTCGACCGACGCCCGTTCCACCCTGGCGGTTCCCTCTCCATCGGGGCGGGCCAGATAAACAAAGCGCCCCCGGTGATCCTCCATAAGCGCCTGGGAGGGAACAAGGAATACCGGAGAGGACTCTCCGGAGAGTTCCAGCTGAACCGAACAGGCCATGCCCGATCGGAGCGCTCCGGGGGGCTCGTCCAACTCCAGACGGACAGAATAGAGGGCGCTGTTCTGGGAGTGCCCCGAAGAGATCTCCCGGACAGTACCGGCCAAACCTGTCAGCCCCAGGGAGGAGACTGAAACACGGCCGGCCATTCCCTCCCTGAGGAAGGGGATTATATCTTCGGTCACCGAGAAGCGGACCACATTCACCGGGCGGCTGATCAGGGAAACCACAACCTGACCGGCCGCGATAATCTCACCGGGATTGCAAAGGACCTGGGTAATCTCCCCCGGAAAGGGCGCCCGCAGCTCGGTGTAGGAGAGCTGCAGGTCGGCCCGCTCCTTCTGGGTCCTGGCCGAAGCCAGACTGGACTGGGAGGATTCATAGGCCGTCCGGGCTGAGTCGAGCTGGCTCCGGCTGGCACTGTCGTTCTGATAGAGTTCCCGGATCCTTCTGTAGGAGGCTTCGCTTGTAGTGTACTGGTTTTCGGCGCTTTCCAGTGCTGCCCCGGTACGCTCCAGCTCCAGCTCATACTCCTCCCGGTCCAAAGCGGCCAGCAGGGTTCCGCCCGGCACGGTCATTCCCGTACGGACAGGAACGGCACGGACCTCTCCGGGAATCCGGAAGGCCAGGACCAGCTCCTCCTCTGCGGCGGTAATCCCCGAAAAAGTCCGGACCAGAGACGGATCCGACACAGTAGCCGCCAGGGTCCTCACAAGCCGGGGTTCTGCCGCAGACGGGGTCTCTCCACTCTCCCGGCAGCCCGTCAGCAGGGCCAGAAAAGTCAGTGTCAAAAGGTGTGTGTATTTCATTTGGTATCTCCTGTTGCCCTACCGGCATAACTCATCCGGGAGAAGATCTCCCGGACATCCCGGGCTGCAGAGAGGCTTATGAAGGCATCGGTTTTGTCCATAACCCGCAGTACCCCCAACAGGGCCATGGTAAAGTCGCTTTTTCTATCCGTCACAGCCAGGGAGGCTGCGGTATGGCTTGTTTGGGCATCCAGCAGTTCATAACTGCTGACCGAACCCTTTTCATAGGCCTCTTCGGTAAACTCCAGGGCCATCTGTGCGGCCCTCTCGGCCTTCAACCCTTCCTGCAGTCCTGCATAGACCGACAGAAGTCCGGTCACCTGATTCCGGGCATTAAGCGCCAGAGAATCCGCCGCAGACTGCCTGGCGGTCCGGGCCTTTTCCACCTGGACCTCCGCTTTTTTAAGTTCCCCCGCCCTTTCGCCTCCCGACAGAAGAGGCAGAGAGAGAGAAAGGCCGGCGGACCAGGTAAAGTCGTCGCTGCTGCTCAGGTCGGAGGAATTGAAGGAAACACCCGGAGCCAGGGACACTTCACTTCCCCCTCCGGCGCCTCCCTGATAAAAGGTGTAGGCCCATTCTCCGGAGAGCAGAACAGTAGGGCTGAAGAAAGCCCGGGATCGCATGGCCTTCTCCCTCTCCACAGCTTCCAGATGGGAGTCCTGTGACAGCAGGGAAGAGGACTCCCCCAGGGCGGCGGAGACGACGATATCCTCCAGAAGAGCCGTCCGGGCCGGAGTGTCCGCATCGGCCAGAAAGGCCATCACAAATCTTTCCAGTTCAGAGCTCTCCCCCGGCAGGGGAAGATTCTCCGGAGAAAACCGCGCCTGAGAGGTAGGAACTCCTCTGAGATGGAGCAGTTCCAGATAGGCTCCCCGGGCCCGGGAAAGGGCATCGATCAGGGACTGATTGTCCCTTGCAAGCTGGTTCTCAAAGCGGTAAACATTAAGCTGCGAGTCCTCCCCTATCTTTTCAAGGAGCACCGAACGCTCCAGATAGGCCCTTGTCTGATCCACTGCGTCTTTCTGAATCTCAAGAGCCGCCATAGCCCGGCTGAGGTTGTAATACCCCCGGAAAACCGCATAAAGCGTGTCCTGCCGGCGGGTCTCAGCTTCCCCCTTCCGGGCCTGGAGCAGGAGTTTCTGTATCCCGTAGCCCGTGCGGACCCCGTCAGACCAGAGGATCTGGGAAGCCTGAACGCCTGCGGAGCCTTCGTACTCATAGGGAGAGAGGCTGCTTTCCGCCCGGTCCTCATCGATCGCGGCCATCTGGGAAAAAAGGGAGACCTGGGGGAGCAGAGACGATCGGGAGGTACGGACCGACCAGAACTGATCCTCCCGGTCCAGGACGGCGCTCCTGTAGGCGGGATCATTTTGCAGAGCTTCTGCAGCGGCCTGCTCCGGTGAAAGTCCCTTCCGGGGGTCCATCCCAGTGAATTCTGCCAGCAGGAGGGTCTGCCAGGGAGGGTCCGTCCCCCGGGAGCTCAGAGTGGGGGCATTCACAGTGAGGGAATCGGAGAACTTCAGGATTTTCAGAGGGACCTCTGGCTCATGGGCACCTGATAGAAGATCCTCCATAAGTAGTGAGATTTCCCGTCCCATCCTCCGGTCCGTCCGGGGAAAATAGGAGACGGCCCCTCCCGGACGGGTAAGATCCTCCCGGGAGCTTGTCACCAGAAGAGCCCCTGTCCCGTCAAGGATTCTGAAAAACCCCTCTTTCTCCTCCGGGGTCAGAGAGTCTGAGGGGAGAATCAGCAGGGGCTGAGCCGGATCGGCTTCCAGGGCTCGGGCTTCTGTTCCTACAGGGGTAATCCACTCCCGGGCGGAAGAAAAGAGCCAGCTCAGGGAGACCGGATCGGTCACGGGAACCGGCGGCGGCTGGTTGAAATCCTCGGCGAACTTACTGCTCCGCCGCTCCAGTTCCAGATCGGTCAGTACCACCCGGCGGGGGGCTCTTCCCGAAGCGAGCAGAGCCTCCCAGAGAGCCCTTTCGGCAGGATCGTAAAGATAGGAGACTCCCAGAACCGGGGTCTGGGGAAAGGAGGCCAGAGCCAGCCGGGAAGAAGCCTGTCCCAGTGCCAGAACCAGGGAGTAGCCCGGACTCTCCCCTTCATCCCCCGGCATTTGCCCCTCCGGGGAGAGGCGGCTCATATACTCTCTGTATTCCGCCCCGGCAAGGACCTCTTCGTAGACCGATGAGGCCAACTCCCCCTCTATTTCCGCCAGAACTCCCCGATAATAGGAGAGAGGGCCGTCTGTCAGCACCAGCAGAGACTGCCCCGCAAGGGCGGGAACCAGTTCCAGCAGGCAGAGGGCGAGAAGAAAGTAGAATATGCTGTTTTTCCTGATCATACCCCTCTATTCGCTGCGGAACCGCCGGTGGTTACAGAAAATTTCTTCTTGAAAAAGAACTGTAACCTTTCCCTCCGGGGGAGCGAATACCAGAGTAGAAACACCCTGAAAGGAGACAATGGGAACATCCATGGATCAGGATATTGAGGATATCGCCGCCGTACTGGAAGGCGATAGGGAAAGGTACAGAGGACTCATGACAAGACACGGCCACGGGATAGCCCGGTTTGTGATCTCCCAGGGAATCCCCGGGGCAGACAGGGACGATCTTGTACAGGATATCTTTATGAAAGCCTATACCTCCCTTGTCCGCTTTGATCAGACCAGGCCGTTCCCGCTCTGGCTGACGGGGATCGCTGTCAACAGTGTCCGAAACTACTGGCGGAAGCACTACAGAAGGAAGGAACTTCTTCTGTCCGGAGAGGAGGAGAACCGGGAAGCCGGTCTCCTCTACGACAGAGCCGATACCCGGCCGGAACCTCTGGAGGATATTCTCTCTGAGGATGCCCGGAGGGAGATCCGGAAGTCCCTGAATGTGCTGAAACCCGACCAGAAGATCGCGGTTTCCCTCTTCTATTTTGAAGAGCTGAGCGTTAGCGATATCCGCAGGGCCACGGGATGGAGCGAAAGCAAAATCAAGGTCCTTCTGCACCGGTCCCGGCAGAAGCTGAAATCCCGTCTGTCCGTGTATTTTGAAGAGGAGGAGAACCAGTGAAAAGCGTTGATGATGTTCTGGTCTATCTGAAGAACCATTTCACAGCCCGTGCGGAAGAAGTGAACGGTACCGCCCTGGCGGATGCGGTTATGAAAAGGATCTACGGCGACAATGCCCTTTTTACTGCGGAGCGTCCTCTCTTTGCCTCCTGGGTGGTTTCCGCCGCCGCAGCCTGCCTGGCAGCCACGGGGGGGATGAACCTCCTTATCTTCCGGGACCTGACAGACTCTCTCCTGCTCATGGCCCTGCAGGAGTCGCTGAACCCTCTCTCCCTGAACGACCTGGCGGGAATATTATTTTTTTAGAAAGGATAGGATGATGAACAGAAAACCCCAGATAGTTATGCTTCTGGTATTAACCTTTTTTATTGGAATCACAACAGGAATGCTCCTGACAGGACTTTTTTTCAAATATAAAATACAGAGTTTTTCAGAGGACAATGAGACCCGCCGGGCCATTCTGATTCAGAAGTTTGTCCGGGAACTGGATATGTCGCCCGATCAGGAGGCGACCCTGACAGGGGCGGTGGAGGACTTCTTCCTTTCCATCGAAGAGGAGAGGGAGAGTTTCCGCCGGTCCATCGAGCCCCAGCTTCTGGAAACCTTTGCGGAGATCCGTTCCATCCTGACGGAGGAACAGTCCGCCAGGATGGAGGGGATCGTGGACAATCTCTATCCTTTTTTCGGCTTCCCCGAAGAAACCCTGCCTGAATAGACAATGACATCCATCAAATTCAGCCTCCTCCTTTTTCTTCTGCTGGCAGCAGGAACGTCTGTCCGGGGAGAGGAAGGAAAACAGGGAGAACGGCCCCTTGCCAGCTTCAGCCTCAGCTATAGCAACGGCCCCTGGAAGGAGCGGGAAAAGGAGGGGAACACAAAAGCAGACCTCACCCTTCAGATCCCCCTGCTGTTCCGGCCGGACCGGTTCCTGCTGAGCCTCCCGCTGTCTGTCACATCCGCCCGCTGGGAGAGCCCCCTGTTTGAAAACTCCCCGGAAGAGACGCTCCTAGTTTCCGGGGGCCTCCGGGCAGCCTTCTTCCTGCCCGGAGGAAGTACCCTGGGGATCAGCGCATCCGGTTCATCCCATCTGCAGAAGGGAAGCTCCCGGGAGATCCGGTTCAGCCGGGGTTTCCTCCTGTATACCCTTCCCGGCCCTCCGTGTCTGACCTGGCTGGCCGGGGCATCCTATCAGCCCCTCCGGGGAGACTACCCCGTCCCTCTGGGCGGCCTCCGCTGGGAACCTCAGGAGAAGATCCGGCTGCAGCTCCTCCTGCCCTTCCGGATAGAAGCGGTTTACAGCCCCCTGGAAGAACTCAGTTTTACCCTCTCCCTGGGATTCCATGAAGATACCATGGAAATCTCCGAAGGAGAGACCTACGCCCTGGGAGAACTCGCTCTGACAGGCTCTTTGGAGTGGTTTTTTACTGAAAACCTCTCCTTCACAGGCTCGGCGGGGATGAACCTCCTCCGGGAGGAGGCCCTGGAAAGCGAATCAGTCCGGCAGGAAAACCGGACCGTACCGGGGGGGCCGGTGTTTGCGGGGGCTCTGAAGTTCTATCCCTGAATGTCTGAACAGGAATGCTCCTTTTTGTTTTAGGATTTCAAAATATTCCCTGTAATAATCGATTTCAAAACAACAGGCCGCCGAAAGGGGTCTTCTTTTTCCTGTGAAAAAAGTCCTAAAACACGTTTCTGGACGACGGCTTTGAAAAAAACAGGCACATTGAGACGAAAATACAAGCCGGAGGAAGAGTTTTTATGACAGTCATCACAGGCAGATTCAAAACCGGGGTGCTGGCCCTGGCCATTACGCTGATCCTTATTATCACAGGATGCCCCAACGGCACCACCGATATTGACGATGAGATTTATGAGGAGACCCAGTCCACAGAGGACAGTGCAACCTATACAGTGACCTACAAAGGAAACCAGGCTTCCGGCGGAACGGTCCCTCTGGACAGCGGGAGCTATAAAAAAGGGGAAACCGTGACTGTCAGTGACAACACAGGGTCCCTGAGCCTCAACTGCAGCAGCTTTACCGGGTGGAACACCCGAGCCAACGGCAGCGGCACCAGCTACGCCGCCGGCGAGACCTTTACCATGGGGACGGAGGATGTGACCCTCTATGCCCGGTGGGACATCGATTTTGCCAGCCTGTTCACCCCTTCCTCCAGAACCCTGCCGGGAGTCCATTACAGCTCCAGTGCCTTTGCCGATGTAGACGGCGATGGCGATCAGGATCTGATTTTCACAGGAAACACAGGGAACGGATACACAGCCATGCTCTACCATAATGACGGAAAGGGGATTTTTTACAGGGAACAGGAACTGACGGGAGTACTCAGAGGCACCAGCAGCTTTGCCGATGTGGACGGTGACGGCGATCAGGACCTTCTGATTGCCGGGTATACAGGCAGCTCGGCGAGTACGGTTCTCTACAGCAACAACGGGAGCGGTCAATTCACCGAAAGCTCCGCAGAGATCATGGATATGGCTGTAAGCTCAAGCAGTTTCGCCGATGTGGACGGCGACGGAGACCTGGATCTGGTGATCAACGGAAATGATGGTGAGAGTATTTTTAGTGCCGTATCCAAACTGTATCTGAATGATGGAAGCGGCCTTTTCAATGAAAAAACAGATATATCCATGACAGGAGCCGGTCAGGGAGCCTGCTGTTTCGGAGATGTAGACGGTGACGGTGATCCGGACCTAGTCACGTCCGGTATGGGATTCCCCCCTCTACATTCTACCCTCTACAAAAACGACGGGTCCGGGAATTTTTCCGCTGCTTCCGCCGACTTGAAGGCAATATTCGATGGTACCAACAACTTTTGCGATATCGACGAAGATGGAGATCTGGATCTTCTTATATCAGGAAACGGGTCATCAACTCTTTATCTCAACGACGGAACGGGCAATTTTTCCGAAACTTCAGCGGGACTGACAGCTCTGAGTTTAAGCTCCAGCAGCTTTGCCGATCTGGACGGTGACGGGGACCCCGATCTGGTTCTGACCGGAATGGATGGAACAGACACTTATGTGTCCCTTCTCTACATCAACGATGGAAGGGGAAATTTCACCCATGTCCCGTCCGGATTGACGGCTGTCTGCCAGGGCTCCATCAGTATTACCGATGTGGACGGCGACGGCGACAGGGACCTGCTGCTGACGGGAAGGGATATAAACTTAAACCCCACAACCACACTCTATCTGAACGGATTGTATTAACCGGTATCGCCCTGCCGGGGATCAGGTTCTGCCTGATTTCCCGGCCTGTCCCGTCTGATACGGGCTCTCAGAACCTCTCAATTGCCTGTCTCAAGGCTCTTTTACACAAAAAAAAGTCCTAAAACACGTTTCTGGACGACCGGAAAAGGAAAATACGGCACATTGTCATAAAAATCCCGGACAAAGAAAGAGGTTTTTATGACAAAAGCAACAGGAAGACTCCGGACAGCCGCATGCGTCCTCATACTTCTGGTCGGACTGATTCTGACAGGCTGCCCCAACGGCACCACCGATATTGACGATGAGATTCTAGAGGAGACGACGAGTTCAACGAATTCCGACAGTACGACCTTCACTGTAAGCTACAATGGAAACAGTGCCACCGAAGGCACTGTCCCCCGGGAGAGCCGAAACTACAGTGCAGGAGAGACAGTCACCGTACAGGACAACACAGGCTCCCTGACCCGCACTGCCCACAGCTTCAGGGGATGGAATACAAAAGCCGACGGCAGCGGTACAGCCTACGCCGCCGGAGACACGTTTACCATGGGCGCGGCGGCGGTGACCCTCTATGCCATGTGGGACATCGACTATACGAGCCTGTTCACCCCCCACGACAGGCCCCTGCAGGGCGTGTATGAGAGCTCCAGTGACTTTGCCGATGTAGACGGCGACGGCGACAGTGATCTGATCATCACGGGGGACACCCGGAACGGATATACAGCCATCCTCTACTGCAACGACGGAAAGGGTAACTTCTACAACGACCAGGAACTGACGGGAGTGCATTACAGCACCAGCCGCTTTGCCGATGTGGACGGCGACGGCGACCAGGACCTTCTTATAGCCGGAGCTATTAGCACCAGTTCATTTAGAACAGTTCTCTACAGTAACGACGGGCACGGCTATTTCACAGACAGCTCCGCAGGGATAATAGATTTGAATGTCAGCTCCAGCAGTTTTGGCGATGTGGATGGAGACGGTGATCAGGATCTGGTTATCAGCGGATATGAAGGAAGTAATTTGAATTGGATCACCAGGCTCTATTTAAACATCGGCAGCGGAGCATTCACCGACAGCGGGGCCGCACTGGTAGGAGCTGGGAACGGATCCATCAGCCTGGGCGATGTGGACGGCGATGGTGATCTGGACCTTGTTACTTCCGGAAACGAAATGGCCTATAGGTATACAACACTTTACTATAATGACGGTTCCGGTAACTTCTCCGATGCTTCGGCCGGTTTGGAAGGCGTGGTTCTTTCTACCAGCAACTTTGCCGATATCGACGGAGACGGAGATCTTGACCTTCTGATCTCCGGTGATTCTTCAAACGATGAATTCACAAGTCTTTACATCAACGGCGGCAGCGGGATCTTTGCAAAATCCACGGTGGGACTGAAAGCTCTTATGTACAGCGCCAGCGCCTTTGCCGACATCGATGGTGATGGAGACATGGATCTGGTTCTATCAGGCTATTCCAGCAGCGGTAATAAAACAACCCTCTACATTAACGACGGACAGGGAAACTTCGCTGACGCCCAGGCAGGACTGACAGAACTATGTAGAGGCTCTATCAGTGTAGCCGATGTGGACGGCGACGGAGACCTGGATCTTCTGGTAACAGGAAAAACGGACTCCTCTGCCGGGAGTACCACTCTCTATATGAACAATCTGTACTAGCTTTCCTTTCCCCTGCCGGAGAGCCTTCCCATAGGCTTCTCCTGCAGGGCCTGTCCCCCCCTGTACCGGCTCTATACACCTTTGCTATTCAGGCAGACCCCCCTGCAGGGCCCGGCGGATACAGAAAAAACAGGGAAACGCCCCCCTAGAATATGCCGGGAAAACCATCCTGTATCTTTTGGGGATATCCGTCATCCGCTCTGTCCAGGGCTATATCAAAACGGACATATTCATCCCCAGAAAAAAAGTAGGCTTTCCCGTTCCTTTCAAAAACCGCATCTATACTGGAGAACCCCAAACCGGGCCAGGTATAGGGATTGATGGTTTTGGGATAGCCCCGGTCCGCCTGGTTGGTCCTCCCGTTGAACCGGATATACTGGTTTCCGTAAAACAGGTAGATTTTATCCCCAGTTCTGAAGGCCCCGTCTATGGCGGGAAAGCTAACCCCCGGCCAGTCCCGGGAAATATCGCCGGGGCCTCCGCTGTATACACTCCCGTTTTTTATGTCCATACGGTAATATTGGGCCCCGGAAAACAGATAGGCATCTCCATTTTTATAATTAAGAACCGCATCGGGAAATACCCCCGGGTGACCGGGCCAGGTTCCTGAGTTCAGCGGGAGGGGCAGGCCGGAAACTGTTTTTGAGGCCGGGAAGTCGTAGAGGGAGAACTGATTGTCCTTCCAGAATAGGATTGTCCCGTCATCCCAGTCTGCCGCTGCGGCCACGGGAGAAGCTGATCTGCGTCCTTTCACCCTGTATATATCCACTGTCGAAGCGTTTTTCATTACAGTCCAGGCCACATCCCCGGAAGGGAGATTAAAAAAGTAACTGTGGTAGTAAATTTCCGCATCCTCCACCCTTTGGGGGCCTGCCAGAATATTCCCTTTCCGGTCAACTTCCATAAGCGCAGGGACCCCTAGCCCCTCTAATTCATCATCGTACTGAACCCAGCCTGTCAGAATAGACTCCCCCCGGGGGGCGGCAAAGGCTTTATCGATATCTGCACTGCTCTGTTTCAACCAGGATTTCGTAAGAACCTCACCTTCCCTGTTCATATTGAGCAGGAGGATTCCATAGGGGTCTCCCGCCATATAGTCTATGGGCAGATCCCGGGGGAGCGCCGTTGTTGTAACAGCCACGTACTCATTTCCCCAGTTCATAAAACGTTCTATCCCGCCGGCGCCTGTGGTGTATTGATTGCTGTCTTTCATCCTTTGCAGATCATCTTTATCCGTCACCGGCCAGATCACTTCATATTCACCGCTCAGTCGATTGATGAAAGTAAAGCCGAAGGGATACATATCTCCTACGGTGATGGAGACAAACTCATTGTCTTTTTCCCCTGCCAGAAGATGCAGCTCATTGCTGTGGGAGACAGTCTGAAACTGTCTGGAGTTCTCGATGATATTTCCGTTTTTATCCACCATAACAAAGAGGTCTGTCTGGTGGGTACCGGTTGCTCCGAAATTATGACTGACCTCAAGAAAGACGCCGTAATTGCCGTTTTTCCCCTGTTTCACATCGGCAGAGGCTATAGAGGGCATCCAGGCATACCAGGTTTTTCCTTCGCTAATGCCCTCTCCTCCTGTGATTCTCGTCTGAAATATTTTTCTGCCGTTCCGGTCATATTTGATCAGATCCATAGGAAGGGGACTTTTAAACGCATTGGCAAGAGACAGCGAAGCATCCGGGTGATAAACAGCTAAAACCAGAATGCTGCCGTCTTCGGTGGTTTCAATGTCCTGAAGAACATGATCCTCAATAACAAATTCCTTCCGGTAATCTGAAAAATCCTCGTTGTAGATTCTGATATGGGCATCGGTGTAATGATCCCAGCCCATAACCACTTCATCCCGCCCCAGAGGCGCACTGTAAAGGTAGTAACCGAGATACCCGTCCAAAGCCATGGGCTCAGAATCCAGGGTGATTGAATATTTCTGAACCTGAAAATCCTCTGAAGCCCATAACGATAGAACAGGCATTAAAAGAAGGAGAAATATCGCGGAAAATTTGTTCACAGGACGCTCCTTGAGATGAGTATCCTTTAAATATAACTTTTTTAGTCATATTTAACATGTGTTATTGCGAGAAATCAATTTTCCCTGAAAGATATAGGAGCTGCCTTCACAAGTTTTGCCGACGGGAATGGCGATCTGAACCTCCTGTAGACCGCTAAGACAGGGGGGAGCATTCTAAGAGTTCTCCTCTATCTGAGCAGTCTAAACAGGGACGTTCTCCCGCCTATAAAAGGCTCCCCATCACAATCGAATGAACCTGTTTTTCCTAAAATGGCTTCTGCTTTCCGAGCAGAAGTCTCTTATATAAGAAATAGGTTTCAGGATGCTGCATTTATATGTTTAAATCAGAATCCAAGCCTTTCAAATTGATCCCCGGGACTGCCGTACTCCATAAGAGCCCTTTTCATAAGCTCCTCCATACGGGCTTCAATTTCCGGATTATCTAACTCCCTGTTCTGCTCATAATCGTTTTCAAGATCAAACAGATGATTGGCACTGTGATAAATCGTTCTTTTATCAAACCGCTGGGACTCATTTTTCCAGAGAAAATCATTGGCTGGAATGGAATAAACCGGGTAATCTGTCCAGGATAAAAAACGTCCCATATCTATCTTGTCTGCCTTTCTGATATTTTCTCCTCCCATATACTGATTTAAAGTAACAGGCATGGAAGTGTATATATTGAGAGGCTGATTATCCTCCCTGGCAGGGCATTTGAAATAGCTGTACCTGCCATCTGTAATATTTAGACTCTGCCCGAAAAGTCCGTACAATACATAATCCCGCAATGAATCTTTACTCCCGCTTATGAGGGGTAACAGGTTTTTACCCTGAGTGGTATCAGGCAGTTCGTCTTCCTGGATACCATGGTAGGAAGCAATGGTTGGAAATAAATCAATATTCTGGGTAAGTGCTGAAATCCGTTTTTCAGAATTCTGGCCCGGAACATGAACGAACAGGGGGATATGAAAGACCTCATTGTAAGCTGGCATATAGTTCTTGGCCATTAACCCGTGTTCTCCCAGCATATAACCATGGTCAGTGGTAAAAATAATCAGAGTATCATCCCATCGGGACTGGCGATCACAGATATCCAGTATTTTACCTATCCATTTATCCGTCATGGAGATGGTGGCGGCATACCTGTTCCTGATATGTTTCAGTTCCTCTTCCGTTCCTGTAAAGGGGGCATACTCGGGCCAGATAAATTGATCCCCCTCGTAGGTATCATCGTAAAGATCAAGAAATTCCTTTGGAGTATCAAAGGGTTCGTGGGGATCGAATCCCTCAATCCAGAGCATGTAATCATCTTCGTCACCATGCCTTTCAAGCCATCTGGCGGCGGATTGAAAAGTCCGGGGGGTGGTAAAATCGGAATCCTCTTTAAAACCCTTGCTGTTCTCATAGTAGTATTCATTGAAACGGCCTTTGTACGGGGGAGTTGAAAATCCCGGATCCGTCCACTCAAGACTGTCATGCTCCTGCCCCCTGAAGCATTCCCAGGTATCAAAGGACTGGCAGTATCCACCGCCCCCAAGCTCCAGATAGTGAAAGTGATCCGTAACCATATGGGAGCGTACCTTATGTTTTCTCAGCAGCTCCGGCAGCATACAGTCAAAGGGTTCCACCGGCCCCCAGTTCCTTTCCAGAAAATTCAGCCGGCCCGTAAACATGTCTCTTCGCGCAGGCATACAAGGTGCCGATCCTGTCCAGTGATTATCGAATATGCAGGACCGACTCTGAAGCCGCTCAATATTCGGTGTAATTGTCTGAGCATTACTGTTATATGTTTTCAGATAGCGTCTGTTAACGCTGTCATTGAGAATTACTATTGTCTTCATCTTTAACTGTCTCCGGGTTTATACGGTAAAATTCATATATTTATTGAATACGAGGGCAGCTCCGCCCTGAATCATCTTCTCACTTCCAAGAGGCATCCAGGAAGTTGAGAGTTCCGTTTTCGGGTAGTATCCCGAGTTGTGTCCTATTTTCCTGAGAATATCCTCAAACATATCCCTGAATCTGAATGCCATTTTACCGCAGAAAATCAGCTCTTCCGGCCTTAACAGGTAGATGTAATTTCCAAGGGCTGCGAGATAGGCCTCTTTCATCTCCTCAAGGATGTAATCTATCTGGGGTTTATTCTGACTGGATTCAATCGCTTTTAGTATCCTTTCGAAATCCGATGAGTACTGCCAGGGATCTTCTCTGAATTTCTGTTCATCCTCATCATTCATATCATTATGGGATTCTATAAAGGGCTCCAGATTTCTTCTTAATGAGGAAATTGTTCCATAGGTGTGAAGACATCCGCGTCGGCCGCAAACACAGGGCATTCCCAGAAAATTGATAACCTGATGGGCCAGTAAAAAACTCTGATCCCGATGATACTGATTCGACTTCCCCCTGTTGTAAAGGGATTGACCGATGCCTGCATCCAGCCATAGCAGGCCTATGTCCTTGTTCAGATCATGTTTCTGAAAGAGTAATTCACCCATCAGAATCGTTTCTGCAAAATAATCGATATTGACCGGCGATTGTATTCTACTCTCAAACATATCGGCTATAGGCACATTTCTCCAACCGGAAAGCTGTTCGGGGACAAGAATCGTTCTGCAGTCATTATCCAGTGGTCCGACCGCGGCAACTCCCGTACCGAGTAACTTTTCTTTATCAATGTGACTGATAAGCTGTTTCCAGGTCTCAGCAAAAAAACCTATAACTTTCTCGGGAGTTTTAAAATCACAATAGAGTTCTTCCACCGATTCAAGAACCTGCCCTCCTATATTACAGAGGCCTATACCGATGACATCACCGTTCAGATAGGCTCCGATGGAATATGCCGCATCTGGATTGATGGTATATTCACCCGCCTTTCTTCCGCTTCCTTTGCTCCCTGTAATCAATTCAGTTTTTTCCAGTTCCGCAATAAACCGGTTAATATTTGTGAGAGATCCACCGAGCTCCTTTACTATGGCGCTCTTTGCAATCGGTCCTTTCTGATGGATTAGAAGGTATACAGATTTTTCCGTAACCCTGAACTCATTGATTTCACTGAATTTCCTGAACATAGACTACCCTTCAATTCCTGCCGGTGCTTCTTTTATTTTTTTATCGCTCTCATTTTTATGCCGCAGAGTAAACCACAGGGAACCGGCAAACATAAGCAAATTAATAATTATGAGGATAACCGATACAGGTCTCTGAAGAAAGATCTTTATCCCATCTTCGGATAGAAGAAGAGAGCGCCTGAAATTGTTTTCAAGCAGGGGGCCGAGAATCGTTCCAATGACTATGGGAGCAAGGGGAAACCTGGCAATACGAAACAGTATTCCCAAAAGGCCGAATGCCAGCATCACCCAGAGATCAAAAACAGAGGCCTGGAGGGCAAATGTCCCTATAGCGCATAAAAGTAAAACTGTAGGAATCAAATAGGATTTCCTGATTCTGAGCACATAGATAAAAAGAGGCGTCGCAAAGATTCCAACAATAAGCAGAAAAAGATTTGATGACAGGTAGACAAGGAATATTCCCCCTACAATTTCCTGGTGATACTCAAACAGTGTGGGCCCCGGGAAAAAACCGAGAATCAGCAGAGCCCCCAGCAGTACAGCCGAAGTGGCATCGCCGGGGATTCCCAGAGCCAGGGTCGGTATGAGAGTTCCTCCCACTGTGGCATTGTTAGCACTCTCTGTTGTGACGACGCCTCCTTCTTCGCCTTCTCCATAGTGTTCATCCGGTTTGGCCAGAGCCTTGGACAGGGCGTAGGCTGTAAAGGAACTGATGACTCCGCCCGCCCCCGGCAGGGAACCGAAAAAAGCTCCAATGACGGATGAGCGGATAAGATTTCCCCAATGCTTCAGTACAATCAGTACAGATCTGAAACTGGCTTTAAAGACACTGATATCCGGTTTCTTATTAAGATCGTTTCCCATGATCTGAAAAACCATCTCCGAGATTGCGAAGAGACCAACCACAACGGCGACAATATGAAATCCATTGAGCATGTTGTAGGACCCGAATGTGAAACGGTACCCTGTTGAAAACTCATCCGTACCTATTGTTGCAAGAAGAAGTCCCAGACATCCTGACAAAAGCCCCTTTATGAGGGATCCTTTTGATATTACGGATATGGCGATCAAACCTGTTACAGCCAGTGCAGCATATTCGGGAGGAGCAAAACGGCTGGCAAACCTGGCAAGCATCGGTGCAAACAGAATCAGGATCACTCCCCCGAGCAGACCTCCTATGGAAGATGCTGAAATGGCGATTCCCACGGCATCAGCAGCTCTTCCTTTTTCAGCCATGGGATATCCGTCAAGAAGGGTGGCCGCCGCAAGAGGAGTTCCCGGAATTCTCAGCAGTATCGCTGAAATGGATCCCCCGCAGGAGCCTCCCACAAATATGGCAATTAAGAATCCCATTGCGGCTACCGGAGGTTGAGTCACCGCAACAGGAAGCATCAGTATTATTCCCATCAGGGGTCCGAGCCCCGGAAGAGCTCCCACGATCAAACCAAATACAACCCCCAGAAAAGTAAGGGAAATCGCAAGTGGTGAAAAAAACAGAGACAAACCCGCACCTAATGAACCAAGCAGCATAAATATCCTTCCTACCAGGGCATATTCAATCTGAAGATTCCACCCGGAAGCACGATCTTCAGAAAAGACTCAAATACAAACGCCAGAATAAAAGTGGTAATAAAACTCGACAGAACGATCTGAACAGGTTTTCTTAAACCGGTCAGGAATATGATCCCCATCATCATGAAAGGCGTGGAAATATAATATCCCAGAAATCCAAGAGCCCATAAGTAAGCGGCGAAAATAACCAGGAGCAGTACAGGCCTTTTCAAGCCTGACAGGGAAATCCCTGAAATTGCTTCATTGTTGCGCATATTCCCTGTCCGCTTGTCTTTTGAAAAAAATCGCAAGAGAAGCTGAACAATCAAGAGTATTCCTATTATTACCGCCACAGCCCTCGGATATGAGGCAGCATTGTTATAGGGTCCGCCGCTGGCAATACCTCGTTCAGTCATATCAGTCATTATCTGCTGAAACACTAATAGTATCAGGGCTGCGAAAAAAACCATCACCAGCCATTCCGCCCGCTTACGATTTGTCATAAAATCTTCCTTTCCTTTATTTCAGCTTATTTAACTGTTCCTGTTCCCATTTCAGGGCATCTCCCATGGTCATCAGCTGATCATGAACGGAACCGATAATCAATTCATACTTTTCATCCCCCCAGTCGAGTGGTACAAAACCAAGATTCTCAATTTTAGTTCTCACATCTTCCCGGATCATGACCTTGTCCATTGCGCGTCTCAGTATTTCGGTTACTTCATCAGGTGTATCTTTTCTTACAAGCCACCAGGTCCAGCCCATGGGCCCGAGATTGGAGAGTCCCAGGTCTATATCGAGATCTGCAAAACTGGGTGCTCCGTCGAAGGTTGCTTTGGCACCGGGCAATTCAGACAGTACAAGAAGAACCTTTAGGCTCTTTTTGTCAGTAAGGTAATTCCCCACATTGAGATAGGCGAAATCAAGCACTCCTGCTTTGAGGTCCTTGTCAGAGTCACCGGCAACAGAATAGGGGATCTGCTGAGCGACTACGCCATAAGACTGCAGAACCTTGGCGATGACCATATGGGGCAGATTGTTTCTTGAACCGGTTGAGTATCTTAGTTCTCCGGGGTGGGCTTTCCCGTATTCCATCATCTCTTCAAAGGTATTCCACCGGGTTTCATTAATATTGCAGGCAATGGAGAAAGCATTCGAAGCAGCTGAATGGAGAGGTTTGAAATCCTCGTAACTCCAGTCTGCATTACCCAGGATCGGCTGAAGGACAAGGGGGGCTACATAGCCATCGATGATTGTATAACCATCAGCAGGTTTATTCATTGCAGTCTGGAATGCTTTTGTACCGGCAGCTCCCGGTGTAGAAATAACGGTTATGGAGACCCCCAATTCCTCACCCATGGCGGAAGCAATTATCTGGCTCACCGACATGGAAGACCCTGGTCCCCAGGGAAATATATTTTCAATCGTTCTTTCCGGAAATCCTTCCCCTCCCGTTTCAGATGTACCATTGGCAAAAACCGGTACTGTCATAAAACTTACTATCATAATGGTAAGAATACATAGTCCCTTTTTCATTTCTCACTCCTTTTGGAAATTTCTCAGTTAACAAAGACCTCTCTGGATGAGCAATATCGGTTGATTAGGCCGATAAATGCAGTTTCCACTCTATTTTGTTATCTATTTTAGTTATCTAAAAACATTTTATGGCTGATTTTTTTTTCATGTCAATTGATTTTTAAATTATACACCTCCTTAATTATTTTTATTGGTCACCTAAAAACCGGGTTGATTTCATATAACGTTGTCACCCAATTTTCCATGCCTTTTTCCAGCAACACCTTGTAGAGCTTCTCAGGAATGGTAAAGATCTAAACGGACGTTATTAAAAAAACAGCTGTCTGCCCGTTTCAAAAGCTTCCTTGCACTTATAGGCGATTTCCGTAACCCTGGTCCCGTCATAAACGGTGACTTCAGGTTTTCTGTCCTCAATGATGCAATCCACAAATTCCTGCAGCTCGTTAACATAGGAGGAACCGAAGCGTTCAATAAAATTGTCGCTGCATTCTCTGCGGACGCCGTGCTGATCCAGAATTTCAACATGGTTCCTCTGAGGTACCGAAGCAATTCTCAGTATCCCCTCAGTACCGATAATCTCCGTCTCCACATTGTATCCATGGGGAGCAGTTCTTCCGGCAAACAGGAAGACCATCGCCTGATTCTCAAATTTCATCAGGCATGAAACATTGTCTCCATCCCTGTATTTACCAAACTCCTGATGGGCATAACACCCTCCCAGAGCTGTAACACTTTCAGGTTCTGACTTAAGAAACCACCGTGCAAGATCTATATCATGAACGGCCATGTCCAGGAATTGCCCTCCGCTGTGGGCCGCAAATTTTATGGCACCGTCAATATACTTCTCAGGATCCTGACTGTAGGACCTGAAAAGAACCGGTCTGCCGATCTCCCCATCAAACACTTTTTTATGGGCATACATATAGGATTCATCAAATCGCCGCATAAATCCCAGCATGAAGATTTTCTCTTTGTGATTCTCTACTGACTTTTCAGCCTCCCTGCACTCTTCTATAGTCACCCCTAGAGGTTTTTCGGAAAAAACATGTTTTCCCGCTTTTAATGCAGATGAGATCTGGCCTGTATGCATCCCGGAGGGCGAAACAATAATAACAGCATCCATTTCTGCAAGTCTGATCATATCTTCAAAATTCGTGAATCGATGAGGAACATTTAACCTGTCAGCTGTTTCATTCAGAAGCGATTCATTTAAATCACAAAGAGCATACAACTCCGCATTTTTTAGTCTCATGGCAATATTTTCAGCATGCTGTAAACCCAGGCGTCCCAGGCCTACAGATCCCACTTTTAACTTTTTCATATGACTCTCCCTCCGGATTCTCCATTACAGTAGAAATTTTTCTGGTATAAAAATGATTTGTATTGACAATAATACGTCATCTTAAGTTTTGTTATCCTTTTTTGTCAAGCTTTTTCTTTTTCACCCCACTTTAATTGATTTTTTGCAATACTCATATATTTTCAGGACCTCTTGTTGTTCTTTTTGGTTATCTAAACAGATTGATAAGTAATATTTCTTTTTACCTGGAAAATATTGTATCTCAATTTAAAGCCGAATAATATTCCAAATAAAGACAGCCAATCTTCTACTGAACCCACACATGTAAAGATCTTGAGTTCTGATCTCCTCTGCCGGGAGTACCACTCTCTATATAAACAATCTGTACTAGCTTTCCGCCCCCCGTCCGGAGTTCCCTCCCCCAGAGTTATCCGGCCGGACCTGTCCCTCCCCTTTTCCTTCTCCCCTTCCTGCAGAAATCATCCGATTTATCCCTTACATTTTTTAAGGCAAATGCCCCTGCGGGGCCCGGGCTATCCGGGGCTCCGGTGTTCTTTCGAACACAGCCTGCGGCTCCCCTCCTATCCCTATTTGGGGAGATGGGTTTGCTCCTGATTCGGGTTGCCGGGATTGGGAAATTATAAAAAGTTAAGGTGATTGAGGGGTAATGGGTTTATTATACTGTTCAGGATAACTTGTTTATTTGCCTGGTTATACTGCGGGAATGTCTAGATAACTGTGGTTTTTAGAGTTATCACGTAACCGTCAATTTCTTATGCCCTACGATGTAATCTGAATTCCATGCACAATTTCTACAAGGAGATTTACTGCATGGAAAAAAAAGACATTTGGAAACGAAAAATCAATGAATGGGAGAAGAGCAGTTTAAACCGAACAGAGTTCTGCCTGAAGAATAGCATCCCCGTTTCAACCTTCGACTATTGGAGAATGAAAATCCGCAAGGAATCAGCAGTAGAGAAGGAAAAAGGGCTTGTGAGGATTCCAGTAGTTTTGAAGGCGTCTACAGGAAGCCCATTTTCAATCGAATACCCCTCCGGGCATAAGATCAATATTCCATCAGATTACGATTCTCATTCGCTGATTCGTCTTGTCGCCGATTTAAAAGAGATCCTAAAATGATTCCGGATTTTACCAGCATTCAAATCTACGTCAGACCTGGTATCACCGATATGCGGAAACAGGTCAATGGTTTATCCATTATCACCCAGGAGGAAATGGAACTTAACCCTGGTTCCGGTTGCCTTTTCCTCTTTTGCAGCCGGGACCGCAAGCTGATAAAGTGCATTTACTGGGATCGCAACGGATTCTGTCTCTGGCAGAAGCGCCTGGAAAAAGGAAAATACCCCTGGCCGGATTCAGAAGAGCAAGCCAGGCAGATATCCCAGGAACAGTTGAAAATGCTCCTGGAAGGTATTGACTTCTGGCATACTCATCAAACTCTCAGTTATGAAGAGATTGTCTAAACCATCTTCCCAATGGAATTCAAACATGTTAGAATTTTCTCATGGACTTGGCGGAGATACAAAAATCACCAGAGAAAGCACTTGAACTCATCCAGAGTATGTCTGGTCAGATTGAGCAATTAACAGAAGAACTCCGCCTGGCTCTTCATCGCAAGTTTGGACGTTCCAGCGAGAAAATCGATCCTAACCAGAAGGAACTGTTTGAAGAAGAGGCTCCTTCTGAGGAAGAATTCGCAGCAGATGATCAGATAACAGTTCCCGCACATAGCCGAACAAAGGCAGGACGAAAGCCTTTGGACAGCAACATCCCCCGGGAGGACATCATCCATGACATTCCCGAAGAGGAAAAGATCTGCGGCTGCGGGCATCAACTGGATAAGATTGATGAGATTGTCAGTGAAAGGCTTCAGCATATCCCCGAGCAGATATACGTGGAGCGTCATATCCGTTACAAGTATGCCTGCCGGAACTGTGAGGGTTCCGGTGATGAAGACAAACCGGTTTTCAGAGTAGCCCCGGCGGCTCCTTCCATCCTTCCCGGTAGTATCGTTACTTCGGGGCTTTTAGCCTTTATCTTGGTGAATAAGTTCTGTGATCATCTGCCGTTTTACAGGCAGGAGAAGCGCTTTGAG
This sequence comes from Oceanispirochaeta sp., assembly GCA_963666275.2. Taxonomy (GTDB): domain Bacteria; phylum Spirochaetota; class Spirochaetia; order DSM-2461; family DSM-2461; genus Oceanispirochaeta. The sequence continues at coordinate 206,236 of CAXXOA010000003.1, read as the reverse complement.
CGTATCGGCGCTCATATCAGCCGCCAAGACATGTCCAATTGGACAAATAAATCAGCAGAAAGGCTCCAATTCCTTATGGATATGTTTAGGAAGAAGATCAAAGAAGGCCCTGTTATCCAGATGGATGAAACCACAGTGCAGGTTCTGGGAGAAGAAAACCGTCCGGACACCTCAAAATCCTACATGTGGCTTGCCCGGGGAGGGCCTCCGGACTCACCCCTTGTGATCTACGACTACCATGAAACAAGAAGTTCTCAGCATGCCAAGGCGTTTTTGGAGGGATATTCGGGATATCTCCAGACTGACGGCTATCAGGCTTATGAAACGGCACTGGACGGCAACGAAGATATCATTCATGTCGGTTGTCTGGCACATGCCCGTCGGAAATTTGTAGATGCCGCGAAGGCTTCAAAGAAAGCCGGAAGCGCTCAAATTGCTGTAAAGAAAATCAGAGATATTTACCGGATTGAAAGTAATCTCCGGGATGAGCATTTGGATGATATGAAGTTCTTGAACAGGAGAAAAGAGCTGGTTCAGCCGCTTCTGGATGACCTCAAATCCTGGCTGGATGACAAGGCTGAAAAGGTTAGGCCGTCTACGGCGACGGGAAAAGCGATAGCCTATATCTTGGGCCAGTGGGAGAAAATCGTCCGTTTTATTGAGTCTCCCTACCTGACGCCGGATAACAATGCCGCTGAACGGGCGATTAAACCTTTTGTGGTTGGTCGGAAAAACTGGCTGTTCTCCGGATCTCCGAGGGGTGCTAAATCCAGTAGTCTCTTTTACTCTTTGATTGAGACGGCGAAAGTGAATGATCTGAATCCCTATGGATATCTATGGTGGATATTCGATCAGGTCGCAGTCATGGAAGATGATTTTGACAAAGAAAAACTGCTTCCCTGGAACTGTGACCGGGAAGCTATTCAGAAAAGGGCTTTCAAGGGCCTGTAGTTTTGACGGTTACGTTATCACTGCATAGACGGGATAATTATACTGAACAGGATAATAAGTAATGTTATGTGGACTCAAAATTTTTGTAGTTTTCAGTATAAATTTGTTAATTTAAAAATTCTAAAGTGACAGAATAGGTGATTGTCGGTAACCGATTATGGGGACAATGTTAAGTATTTCCCCTAAATTAAAATCTGATAACTAGTAATATAAAATTTATGATTAAAAGGATTACAGTAATTTTCAATGACGGCATTTTAATATTGCTTTTTATAGGCCTAATTTGCTGATTTCTGATGTCATAAATATTATTTATTGATTTTTTCCAATGCTTAATAAAAACAACAAAAAAATTTAATAGCAATAGTGAAAAGAATACAATTTGTAATTTTTCCGAAAGTGTCATTATTTTTTCCTTTAATATAAACCAATAATTGACAGAACGTACATTATGAGAACTTGGCAGCGATGAATGCTTCGTTCAATTTATCCATATAGTATTCCAGATCTCCTTTTGGATCTCCTAGATACTTATATATAAGATCAGGAAACTGTTTTTTATATTTAGAGGATATTGGTTTTGCAAACCAGATATTTACCCTTTTCATAGGCCATCCTCCAGCAATCTCAACTACAGTGTTTCCATTCTGAATTTCTTGATCATAAATCTCTTTAAGTGATCCTATGAGTCTAGGTAGAATGTTAGATATGTCATATTCAGTTACCATTGAATAACTCCTTAGCCGACAAAATTAAGTTAACATAAGCTTATCATGGAATTCATGAATAGACAGAAACCTAGTTATCAGAAATATCCTTTTTAACATCAACTTCTAATTCCTTTATTTTACTAATAATTATTTTGATAAGCATAATTTGAACTATTAAAGTAACAATGACTACAGCACCAACAGAATGGTCAACACCTCGATAACTGCCCCCTGTTTTTATGAGCATGTTGTTTAGCCCTGTAATACCATTCCCACCTAGAAATATAACTGCTAGCGCATATAGAAGCATCATGAAATCATAAATGCCGATCATGTAAAGAAATATTTTTAAAAAGAAGATCTTTATCTTATTCTTCATAAATCAGTCCTCTGTTGATCAATAGAAAACAATGTAAATATTAATATTAAATATGAATCTAGGGCAAAATTGCTCCAAGGAAGCTCACATAACATGCTGATGCACCAGTCACCCCTATTGTCATACTTCTTGCTGATATTCCCACTCAATAGTAAATAATCGCTTCTCAATATGGTAAAGATGTTTTACCATGTTGGCAAGAAGAACGCCAATACCTGTCCTTCGGCCAGGCCGGGCCGCAGGTGATCAGATAGTTATGTATATATTTGATATCGTAAAGATTGAGAAAAGTTAAAACATCAGGTTACAAATACAAAAGTATTTTAGGAAAGACAATGAAGATTCGTGATGAAGCATTTCAATACTATTTTTATTTCATGCAAGAACGAATGAATATATTCTGGCATAGATACAATGAAACCTGCAATCAATTTAACAATCTGACTACAGATCCCATTTTATCAGAGTATAAATTTACAAATGTATATCGTGTTTGCGATCGGGTTAGTCAATATCTTGTTCGCCAAGTAATTTATTCTCCTAAGGGTAACTTTTCTGCTCAAGATACAATTCTACGTATTCTTCTTTTTAAAATTTTCAACAGAATCGATACTTGGGAATTTATTGAGCATAATTTAGGATTTATCACAACTCAGAATTTCAATATTACTGAAATATCGAATATCCTGAGTGAAAGGATTAAGAATCGTCCAATATTCAGTGCAGCATATTTGATGACAGGTACACACCGAAACTATACTAAAGGGTATTTTTATAAGCATGAGAAATGGCTTCAAATGCTTAAAACAGAAATTATTGATACACCAGTAATTAACAAGATGCTAAAGTGTAAAACATTAAAAGAGCTGTACGAAATACTTATTAAGTGTTCATTTATAGGTCCATTTTTAGCATACCAATACGCAATTGACCTCAATTATTCTGATGTATTTGATTTTGATGAGAATTCATTTGTAAAAGCTGGAATTGGTGCAATCCGTGGTATAAAGAAGTGCTTTTCTGATCTTGATGGTTATAGTTACGAGGATGCAATTCGTTACACAGCTGATAATATTGAAAAATATAGAGAAAAGTATGGCTATTATTTTAATAATTTATTTGGAAGAGAACCTACTCTCATTGATCTTCAAAATTGTTTTTGTGAAACAGATAAATTCCTTCGAGTAAAATTACCAGAATTATCTGTAGGTAATAAAAGAATTAAACAGAAATTTAAAATAAATCAAACAAAGATAGATTTATTTTTTCCACCAAAATGGAATCTTAACTATCCCCAGGTGAACGAATGGATGTAACAAAATTTAAATACGATAGTTTAAATGAGTTTCTTGTAAAAATGTCAGCAGTTCTTCTGAAAGAAGGTGTAAAGCGAGCGACTCGTGGGAAAGTTTGTTACGAATTACCTGAACCTATCATTGTACAAATATCAAATCCTTGTGCAAGAATCATTACTGTACCCGAAAGAGAATGGAATAAATATCTACCATTTGCAGAGTCTCTATGGCTAGCTGCTGGTAGAAATGACATTGAAATGAGCTCTTACTATTGCAATAATTTAAAACAGTTTTCAGATGATGGTATCTGGATGAGAGCAGGATATGGTCCACGTTTTCGAAAATTTAATGGTGAAAATACAGATTATCAGATTGGTTATACTCAAAATAATAGTGCTCAGGATATAATCGATCAGTTTAGTGTAAGCGTCAAATAAACCGCATCTAAAAATCTCCAAGTCATCCCGGTACAATCTCCATCAGGAGAATTACTATGAAACAATACACAATGGATCAGCGCTACGCTCTTTTGGCAGAGTGGAAACAGTCCGGAAAATCTGTAAGTCAGTTCTGCCGGGATAAAAAACTGAAAACAACGACTTTCCACGGATGGCAAAAGCGGTATGACCGTAAAACTCCATCCTTGGTTGAAGTTCCTGTTAAATTGCCCAAGGAAACAGTCAAAGGCTCATCCATTGAGTTACAATGGAATGCCTACCGGATAAAACTGGATCGGAACTTTGATACAATCACATTGAAAAAACTGCTTCAGACCCTGGTACAGTGCAATGATTAAGGATTTCTCTCAAATCAAGATATTTATCCGACCCGGTGTTACCGATATGCGGAAAGCTATTAATGGTTTGGCGGTAGAAGTTCAGGATGAAATGTCTCTTGATCCTTTTTGCGGCTCTCTTTTTATGTTCTGTAATAAACAGAGACGGATTCTGAAAGCCCTTTACTGGGATCAGACAGGCTTCTGCCTCTGGCAGAAGCGTCTGGAGAAGCACCGCTTCCCCTGGCCAGATACGGAAGAAGCTGCTAAAGCCATCAGCTTTGAAGAACTCTCTATGCTTCTGAAGGGTATAGACTTCTGGAAAGCCCACGAAACATTGAAATATTCAGAAATTGCCTGAAAGGAATTTACTCAAATTCCAGTCTTTGTTAAAATTCTCTTATGGATATTTCCTCTCTTCCGTTGGAAGCACAAAAAGAATTTTTATCTCTGAAAAAGCAACTTGCTGAATCAGAAGCCCAGAATCAGAACTGGGAAAAGAAATATCAGCTTCTTGAAGAGAAGTTGGCCTTGGCATTGCATCGTCAATTCGGTCGAAGAGCAGAAAATATCCCTGATCAGATTGAATTATTTGATTCTGATGAACCACAGACTCCTGAGGAAGACTGTTCGGAAGAACAGCAAATAGATTCTTACAAGCGTAAGAAAACAGGCAGAAAGCCTCTGGATGAGAACCTTCCCCGCAAAGAACGGATTATTGATATTCCTGAAGATGAAAAAAACTGTGCCTGCGGAACAGAACTGAAAAAAATCGGAGAAGAAATCTCTGAGAAACTGCATGTGATCCCTCCCCGTATCTGGGTAGAACGGATTGTCCGGTTAAAATATGCCTGTGGTAATTGCGAAGGAACCGCCGATGAAGATGTTCCTGCTGTAAAGATTGCCCCTCCGGAGCCTTCCATCATCCCCAAAGGGATTGTCACTCCCGGTCTGTTGGCATTTCTGATGGTAAACAAGTACGTGGACCATCTTCCTTTTTACCGACAGGAAAAGCGGTTTGAGCGTATGGGAGCCCGAATCAGCCGTCAGAATATGAGTAATTGGCAGAAAAAGGCTTATGAAGCTCTTCTCCCTCTCTTTGAACTGCTGAAAACCCACATAAAATCCGGTCCGGTGATCCAAATGGATGAAACAACCGTACAGGTTCTGAATGAACCAGGTCGGGATAACAAACAGAAATCCTATATGTGGCTGTCCAGAGGCGGTCCTCCGGGACAACAAGCTGTTTATTATGAGTACCATCCAACACGGGCATCGGAATATGCAAAGAATTTTCTCACTAGTTTTAAAGGGTATCTGCAAACCGATGGATATCAAGGATACAAAACCGCGGTAGAAGGCAATCCCGATATACATCTGGTAGGCTGCTTTGCACATGCCAGAAGGAAGTTCTTTGAGGCTGATAAAGCCAGTAAAAAATCTAAAAGTGCTCTGGAAGGAATCAAGCATATCAAGAAGCTCTATGCCTTGGAAAATGATCTAAGGAGTAAGAAATTATCTCCTGAAGAGTTCCAGGAACAACGGAAAAGCAAGGCCGAACCCATTCTTGAAAAATTTAAACAATGGTTGGATAAAAGGGCTGAAAATGTTTTACCTGAAAGTGCTTTAGGTAAGGCTGTTCATTATGCATTGAATCAATGGGATTATTTGATCCGATATCTGGAAAGTCCTTATCTGACTCCGGATAATAATGGCAGTGAAAATGCTATTCGTCCTTTTGTTCTGGGGAGGAAAAACTGGCTATTTTCCGGGAATCCCAAAGGGGCAGACAGTTCCTGCGGGATGTATTCTCTGATTGAGACTGCAAAACAAAATAATTTGAATCCCTTTGATTATCTGCATTATGTTTTCTCTAAAGCTCCGTTCATCAATAATGAACAAGAATGGGAAGAATTATTACCATGGAATTTAAAAGATAACATTACGGCTGATAAAGGGCCTGTGTTTATTTGACGCTTACAGTTTAGTTATGTAATTGAGTCTTTTAAACGTGATGCGTTCACAAGACAGGCAATAATTGATATAGGTGATCCAGTCAAAGATTGTTTTAATAATGGTATAATCAAGGAGACAAAAGATTTCCCATGCACTAGATCTATCCAGTTTATTCGAGATGTTCAAGGAAAGCTAAATCTTTATGTTCATATGAGATCTAATGATTTTCTTTGGGGTGCAACTGGTATTAATATGTTTAATAACATGTTCATGCTAGAATATTTTGCTGGAATTTTGGGTTATGAAATTGGCTCTTATTACCATATCACAAATAATCTTCATTATTATGAAGAATTTAGAGAAAAGATAGTATCTTTAAGCAAAGTGGTTTCATGCTCAAATGAATCATATGTGTACAAAAGTAAATTTGAGTCGCTAACATCTTTTGATCAACAATTAAAAAAACTTGAAGAATGGGAAAAATCTATTAGGATGCGAGAATCTGAAGAATTTTTTGAATCTGAAAATGATTTCCTTCATGATTGGGCTCTTGCATTGTATTCAAAAACGCATAAGCAAAATGGTATAAAGTTTCACAATCCATCATTAAATTCTTTATTCTTGAAAGGAGGATATTGATGAAGAATAAAAATGTGTTTATCAGCCATTATGGAAAGGATGATGAAAGCGTTCAAGCTTTAAAGAAGATGCTCGGCGATAAAGGTTATACTCTGAGGAATAGTTCAATTGATAGCACAAAGCCTAATGATGCAAAAAACCCTGAATACATTAAAGGATTATTGAGAGATGGAATAAGTTGGGCGGGAACAACAGTTGTCTTGATCGGTCCGCAAACGCATACTAGAGAATGGGTTAATTGGGAAATTGAGCAGGCAGCAAAACAAGGAAAGCCTATTGTAGGAGTTTTTATGCAAGGAGCAAAGGATTCCGATGTCCCAGAATCTTTCCAGAAATTTGGAGATGCTTTAGTAGGGTGGAATTCAGGAAAAATTATTGATGCAATAAACGGAATTTGCAATGACTTTGATAATTCTGAAGGGAATGGCCCTTGGCAAAGTAGATATGGGATTGGCAGGAGCAATTGTTAATGGCTATGTATTATTCATATGTTATACCTCGAGATTTTGGTTTTGCACCCAATCCATTTGGAAAACATTGCACTTTAGCAACTTGTAAGCCGAGTATTAGAAAGAGTGCAAAAATAGGCGACTGGATATTTGGCACATCATCCATCATACACCAACAATCGCCTAGGTTGATTTATACTATGCAAGTAACGGCCAAAATGACATTTAATGAATACTACAAAAATCCAGATTTTCAATACAAAAAACCGGTGATGAATGGCAGTCTGAAGAAAATGTATGGAGACAATATATATCACCAAAAAAATGATGGTGATTGGCATCAAGATAATTCTCATCATAGTCTCGAAAATGGCGAAATAAATCAGCATAATTTGAAACGAGACACTTCAACTACTGACATGGTACTAATCTCAAGTCATTTCTATTACTTTGGGAAAGATGCGTTTGAAATACCATTAAAAATTTCAACAAAACTTTGCAAAAGAGGTCCAGGACACAGATATGTGGATGAAAAGATCGCATTGCAAATTTTAGAATATATTCAACAGAACTATAATAATGGGCTAATTGGATTCCCTTCCATGTTTCAAGAAGAGAAATTTATTAGATATGATGGTCAATCATAGGTGGATGTAATGATAAAAAAACACAAAGTATTCATAAGTTATCATCATAAAAATGATGAATCTTATAAAAAGCAATTTATTCAAAAATTCACGAATTCATTTGATGGATTTATATCAAAATCAGTTGAAGAAGGAGATATTAACCCTTTATTGCAAACCGACACTATACGTCAGCAAATACGCGATAAATTTATAAAAGACGCTACAGTTGCTATTGTCTTGATTGGTAAAGATACGTGGAAAAGAAAACATGTAGACTGGGAAATTTCCTCTAGTATCAGGAAAACCCAGTATAATAGTCGTACAGGGTTAATAGGAATACTCTTACCATCCTATAATTGTGAGTATTCATGGGAAAACAAAAGTTGTGAGAATGGTGGTCAATATAACCCCTTCACTATTCCACCTCGCTTATATGATAATATAAAGTGCGGCTACGCAAAAATATATAATTGGGATATTAATCCATATATAGTGCAAAATTGGATAGATGATGCTTTTAATAGACGAAAAATTGATATTCCAGATAACAGTTATCCGTCATTTGCTAATAATCGATCAGAGTCTCAAACAAAGTGGAGTTATTAAATGCAAATTTTTAGGCAGCCACTTGCAATCTATTTTGTTTGGCATTCAGCTGATGAAGCTATTGTAAAGCCTTTAGTAGAGTATTGTTTTGACAGATTTCAAAAAGATATTTCAAGACCATTTTCTAGAAGTATGAATCTTCCTGTATTCTTTCGAACTTCGAATGACAATGCTATACCCAAAAGAATTGATTCAAAAGCAAAAAAAACTATAATTTTTTGTTTCTCCAACAAGTATGTGACTGGGAATGTTGATTGGAGAGCTTATTATGACACATTTCTTTCCGTTGATGACCAACAAGTTATTCCAATTGCTATTAACTCAGAATTCGGATTTGGGTTGAATAAGAAATATGAAAAGTTAAATTTTATAAGGCTTTATGACTTTGACAAACAATATATTACCCAACAGTTTTTCATTTCAGCAACTCACGAAATCTATCGATTTGCTTTTTCTAACGGTGGAAACATTCCAGGTAATGATAGTGCTATAAAGTTATTTTTAAGTCATACGAAATACGATGATTGGGCCGTTGAAACGGCTAAATCACTAAAATCATTTATTGATAATACGTTAATGCATCGTTTTTACGATGCATATGATATCCATATTTCTCATGATTTTGAAGATGAAATTGAAAATTCCGTAAAAGATTCCACATTGATTTCAATTCAATCTGATAATTATTCTATGAGATATTGGTGTCAAAAAGAGATATTAATAGCCAAAGAGAATAGTCTCCCAATAATCGTTGTGAACTATTTAAAAGTAAACGAAGATCGAGCATTTCCACATTCTGTCAATGTACCATCTGTTCATTTAGACTCTAGCTTACCTATCTCTGAGCTTGATATACATACTATTCTTGAGACCGCACTACTCGAAACACTAAAAATCAATTATTACAAAGATTTATTAAGTATACATGATGACGGATCAACGATGTTATTGGTCCGACCTCCAGAATTGTCTGACATAACCAATTTACTTTCAAATTCCGGAGACTCAATATATTCTAAGTTCTCAAAAATCATTTATCCCGATCCTCCAGTATATGGAATAGAGCATAAATGTATTGAACCATTAGGAATTATTGCTTGTACTCCCCTTACATTGGAGTTAAAAGCCTTTGCTGGAATTTCGATAGGAATATCTATATCAGATCCTGAACCTGAGGAATTGCTAAATATTGGGCAAACTAATAAACATTTGATTTCTCTATCTCAAACTATTGCACGCCATTTACTTTTTCGAGATGCTACTGTTGTTTATGGTGGTGATCTTCGTCCAGGAGGATTTTCAGAATTTCTTTGCGAAGAGGCAAAAGTTGTGCAAGATCGATTACAGGCATCCACGCCAAAAATTCAAAATTATTTAGCATGGCCTATTTACACAAATATTGATGAACCTACTTTGGATTGGAATGCAAAAAATAATAAGGTGGTAAAAATTATTAAGGTTGAGCCATCAGAAAAAGTCCAGAAAAACCATGATAAAGAAATATTTCTACGTCCTGTCGGTGCGATAAACTGCTTTGCATGGAGTCTATGTTTAACTAAGATGCGTAAAGAAATGATTGGGCAGTGCAATTATCGAATTTCTGCAGGAGGTCGCTTTTCTGGTTACAAGGGTAAGTATCCTGGTGTTTTCGAGGAAATAATTATTTCTTTAAGAGAAAAAAAACCATTGTATTTGCTTGGAGGTTTTGGAGGTGTTACATCCAAGGTATGTGAATTATTAGTAAGTGGTACTATTCCTGAAGAATTAACAAAAGAGTGGCAATTACATCATAACGCTGGCTACAAAGAAATTAGTGACTTATTTGAGTTAGATTCAGAAGAGAAAGATATTAGCTATGAATCAATTGTACAAGAAATAAGTAATATTGGAATCGCAGGTCTTTCAGAAAACAATGGACTTTCAGAAGAGGAAAACCGAATACTTTTCAATAGTAAGTTTATTGATGAGATTATTTTACTCATTCTACAAGGTATTAAAGGAGTGGAGGGCAAGAACGGTGGATAAACATAAACTAGTGATTTTAGAATCTGCCGATAATCTTGGTAAATCTACAATTTCTAAACAACTATCAACAATGATAAATGCCTCTATTCTTCAGCAACCAAGCGCAAGTAATACTCTAGGTTTTCTACGTGGTATTGTAAAGGGAAAAACTTCAATATCACCATTTGAACGGCAACTTCTTCACACAATATCTCATACCGTTGATCTATACGAAACAATGCTTTATTCAGATACTAATATAGTAATGGATCGTAGCTATATCTCCGCATTAATTTATGGGGAACTTTCAGGTTTAGATGAATTCGAGTTATCGCTTATATATGATATACATCATAGGCTTTATTCAAAACTGCAAGACAAGTATGATGTGACAATTTGCATAATGACAAGAAGTAGGCCTTTTGCTAGTAAAGATAATTCTTTTTATGAAAAAACATTGAATTGGGATGACATTAACAATGGGTATCTTAAAGTTTTCGAAAATCAGAAAAGTATCAAACAGAGTTATTTTACAAAAACAGAAACTATAAAATTAATCGACCGAGATAAGATGCTGAATGATAATGAAATTTGTGAATTTATCTTAAGTAGCAAAGGAGTCTGATGAAATAACTCCAAAATCTTACCCAAAAATGAGGGGTGAGACATGCAAATAATGAGATTCCCAAAAAGAAATACATAAATCGGGTAGCCGGAGGCTTTTAACCTCCAGCCCCCACACCACCCCGCATGCGGGTCCGCACGGGGCGGTTCACTCCATGGAGCAAACGAAATCCTGATTTGATCAGATATATCGTAACCGTCAATTTCTTATGCCCTACGATGTAATCTGAATTCCATGCACAATTTCTACAAGGAGATTTACTGCATGGAAAAAAAAGACATTTGGAAACGAAAAATCAATGAATGGGAGAAGAGCAGTTTAAACCGAACAGAGTTCTGCCTGAAGAATAGCATCCCCGTTTCAACCTTCGACTATTGGAGAATGAAAATCCGCAAGGAATCAGCAGTAGAGAAGGAAAAAGGGCTTGTGAGGATTCCAGTAGTTTTGAAGGCGTCTACAGGAAGCCCATTTTCAATCGAATACCCCTCCGGGCATAAGATCAATATTCCATCAGATTACGATTCTCATTCGCTGATTCGTCTTGTCGCCGATTTAAAAGAGATCCTAAAATGATTCCGGATTTTACCAGCATTCAAATCTACGTCAGACCTGGTATCACCGATATGCGGAAACAGGTCAATGGTTTATCCATTATCACCCAGGAGGAAATGGAACTTAACCCTGGTTCCGGTTGCCTTTTCCTCTTTTGCAGCCGGGACCGCAAGCTGATAAAGTGCATTTACTGGGATCGCAACGGATTCTGTCTCTGGCAGAAGCGCCTGGAAAAAGGAAAATACCCCTGGCCGGATTCAGAAGAGCAAGCCAGGCAGATATCCCAGGAACAGTTGAAAATGCTCCTGGAAGGTATTGACTTCTGGCATACTCATCAAACTCTCAGTTATGAAGAGATTGTCTAAACCATCTTCCCAATGGAATTCAAACATGTTAGAATTTTCTCATGGACTTGGCGGAGATACAAAAATCACCAGAGAAAGCACTTGAACTCATCCAGAGTATGTCTGGTCAGATTGAGCAATTAACAGAAGAACTCCGCCTGGCTCTTCATCGCAAGTTTGGACGTTCCAGCGAGAAAATCGATCCTAACCAGAAGGAACTGTTTGAAGAAGAGGCTCCTTCTGAGGAAGAATTCGCAGCAGATGATCAGATAACAGTTCCCGCACATAGCCGAACAAAGGCAGGACGAAAGCCTTTGGACAGCAACATCCCCCGGGAGGACATCATCCATGACATTCCCGAAGAGGAAAAGATCTGCGGCTGCGGGCATCAACTGGATAAGATTGATGAGATTGTCAGTGAAAGGCTTCAGCATATCCCCGAGCAGATATACGTGGAGCGTCATATCCGTTACAAGTATGCCTGCCGGAACTGTGAGGGTTCCGGTGATGAAGACAAACCGGTTTTCAGAGTAGCCCCGGCGGCTCCTTCCATCCTTCCCGGTAGTATCGTTACTTCGGGGCTTTTAGCCTTTATCTTGGTGAATAAGTTCTGTGATCATCTGCCGTTTTACAGGCAGGAGAAGCGCTTTGAGCGTATCGGCGCTCATATCAGCCGCCAAGACATGTCCAATTGGACAAATAAATCAGCAGAAAGGCTCCAATTCCTTATGGATATGTTTAGGAAGAAGATCAAAGAAGGCCCTGTTATCCAGATGGATGAAACCACAGTGCAGGTTCTGGGAGAAGAAAACCGTCCGGACACCTCAAAATCCTACATGTGGCTTGCCCGGGGAGGGCCTCCGGACTCACCCCTTGTGATCTACGACTACCATGAAACAAGAAGTTCTCAGCATGCCAAGGCGTTTTTGGAGGGATATTCGGGATATCTCCAGACTGACGGCTATCAGGCTTATGAAACGGCACTGGACGGCAACGAAGATATCATTCATGTCGGTTGTCTGGCACATGCCCGTCGGAAATTTGTAGATGCCGCGAAGGCTTCAAAGAAAGCCGGAAGCGCTCAAATTGCTGTAAAGAAAATCAGAGATATTTACCGGATTGAAAGTAATCTCCGGGATGAGCATTTGGATGATATGAAGTTCTTGAACAGGAGAAAAGAGCTGGTTCAGCCGCTTCTGGATGACCTCAAATCCTGGCTGGATGACAAGGCTGAAAAGGTTAGGCCGTCTACGGCGACGGGAAAAGCGATAGCCTATATCTTGGGCCAGTGGGAGAAAATCGTCCGTTTTATTGAGTCTCCCTACCTGACGCCGGATAACAATGCCGCTGAACGGGCGATTAAACCTTTTGTGGTTGGTCGGAAAAACTGGCTGTTCTCCGGATCTCCGAGGGGTGCTAAATCCAGTAGTCTCTTTTACTCTTTGATTGAGACGGCGAAAGTGAATGATCTGAATCCCTATGGATATCTATGGTGGATATTCGATCAGGTCGCAGTCATGGAAGATGATTTTGACAAAGAAAAACTGCTTCCCTGGAACTGTGACCGGGAAGCTATTCAGAAAAGGGCTTTCAAGGGCCTGTAGTTTTGACGGTTACGATATATCCCTGGGCTTTACACCATAGATATTTGATATTGACCAATCCCTGCTCTTCCAGCCATTTATTGGACATAGCTGCATTGGTAGCGTAAGACTTGGAGAGATGCCAATAGGATTTACTACTGGCACCGGTGATAATGGCAAAATCTTTCGGAATTCCCAGTTCCATCAGTTTCCTGACTTTCGTTCTGGGATATCGCCACTGTTTCCAGTAGCACATGCGAATCCTCCTACGGAGCCAGTCATCAAGATTCTGTATAGGGCTGTAATATTGGGAGATCCCATAGTAGTTCATCCAGCCCCGGATATACTCATTGAGTTTCCCGATTCTGTATTCCATGGAAACACCCCAGGAACGCCTTGTCAGATATTTCAGATGATACCGAAAATCCTCAAAGGACGACTCTGTCCAGCGAATCTTCTTACCCTTGAATGTGAATCCCAGGAAACTGCACTCCCTTATCTTTGCAACTTTCGTTTTCTCCTGATTCACTAGCAATTTCAATTTCCTTACCAGAAATATTGAAACTTCCTGTAGGATCTTCCTAGCATCACACAATCTCTTCGTTAAAAGGATAGTGTCATCTGCATACCGTGCGAACCTCACATTTCTTCTCTCCAGTTCCATATCCAACCGATCAAGGAGGATATTGGAAAGCAGAGGTGATAAGGGCCCGCCTTGGGGTGTGCCGATGTCTGTAGGAATCACTTTTCCATTGTCCAACTGAATACCGGCTCTCAGGTAACGGCCGATGAGTCTGAGGACAGATTTGTCCCGGACTTTTACAGCCACAAAATGCATCAGGATATCATGATTAACTGTATCAAAGAACTTTTCCAAGTCCAGATCCACGGCGTATCTATACCCGGATTTGACATGTTGATTTACCTGTTTCACTGCTCCGTGAGCCGATCTTCCCGGTCTGAATCCATAGCTATGCTCCGAGAAATCCGGATCAAATATGGGATTCAGAACCTGTGAAATAGCCTGCTGGATAACCCTGTCTAGAACTGTCGGGATTCCCAGCATCCGTTTTCCCCCGGTTGCATGGGCGAGCAGCAAACTTGTTTGCGACCAGCCTCCGGATTTCTTCGGGATTTCTACCCTCAGCACCGGAGAAGGTACATAGTACCCGTTGAGCAAAGCTCGTTTGATTCTAGGCCATCTGGTTTTCAGATATCCTGGAAACTTCTCGACAGTGATACCGTCGATTCCAGGGCTACCTCCATTGCGTTTGACCTGTTTCCAGGCTTTGTGCATATTCTCAGAGGATAAAATCAAATCCATCATAGATTCGTTCAAGGCTGGTTTCTCCATGGTCCGCCAAAAGTGATTCCGGCATAAACTGAAATTGTTCCTTTGAGAACCATAAGGCTCCTCCTTGTGAAATGTTCAGGCCTTCACCATGAACCGGACATTACTCCGGGCGTTAGCTACTATGCCTTCTGCTGACTTCTGTCCGCTTATCAGTAGAATTACTCCTGCTGACGCTGTATCATCCGGTTTGAAGCGCTGTGACGACTTCTTTGTGTTCCGTATAAACGGCTCCTTATCAGAGTGTCACCCCCTGATAGGCCTGGACTTGTTGCTCCGGTATCCTCCGGATTCTCACGGTCAAACCGACGTTACCGCCTTGCAGACAGATCTCCCCGAATAAGACAAGAAACATTCCCCGGACAACCCTGTGATTTACCCTATCCCTCACCCACGGGGCATCGTCATCATTGGCTGACTCGCCTCCGGAACTGGGCCTTCTATCACATTCTTGTGCATGGGCTCCCGGTTTTGCACTCAGGCTTCCTCCAGACAATTCCTCACGGAATTGCCCTTGCCGTCGGCTAACAGTTGGTATAGCATGTTTACTATACGTGGGTAGCTGTAGAGGACTTTCACCTCATAAGTTTATTGCCATGTCGGGCGTACCAAGCGCATGCAACTGACAATTTTTTTGTCACCCTTTTTGAATACTCAATAAGGTCGCCAACCCTACGGGACAAAATTGCAGCTGATGCGGGCGTTATCTAGCATTGGCTATCAGATAATTGATTTTTCTAAACTGATTCTCTCTTCAAATTTATAATCATTTAAATCTTCCTTCGGAAGATGGAAGAAATATATAGATATAACCATGAGAATTGGAATGAATGCTATGAACATCATTATCCTGGATCAATCCATTTAAATAGAAAACCGCAGGTGCAAGAGATAGTAATAAAACACTCCGAGTTTGTACAATCAGAATAATACCAAAGCAATGAAAAACTACTTTCTGAATTGGATCACATAAATAATCATATAAGTAAACTAAAATAGATCATGACTGCTATACCACAATGTGTTATATTTGAATTGTGAAGAAACTGAAAACTAAATGGTTCACCAAATGGGCGAAAAAGAATGATATTGCTGATAAGAATCTTCAGGATGCTATCGGTAATCTTGAATCAGATTTATCATCGGTCAAACTCGGATCCAATATATTCAAAGTCAGAATCGCCAGGAAAGGTTCCGGTAAAAGTGGAGGTTTCAGGACAATTCTGGTCTTTAAAGAAAATGACAGAGCTGTATTTATATATGGTTTTTCGAAGAATGAAATGGATAATATCTCCAGTAAAGAATTGGAGTATTTCAAGAAAATTGGCAAAGATTTATTAAATTTGAACAATAAGCAACTAGATACTGCCATAAAAAATAATGCTTTGCAGATAATAGGGGAATAGTATGAGAGATTCAATAAAAGATTCTATTGCCGAAACTGTACAAGATCTAATCGATGCAGGTCTTCCCACATCCTTCACTGACAAGGAATTAAAATCACTGGGAATTAACATACCTGAAGTAAATGTTTCAGCAGAAGATATAAAGAAAATACGAGAATCAATACATCTTAGTCAGGCAGTATTTGCGAAATTACTCAATGTAAGTGCATCATCGGTTAGGCAATGGGAACAGGGAAAACGAACACCCACAGGTTCAACAAAAATATTATTAGAGTTGTTAGAAAGAGAACCACATATTCTGGATTATAGACTCACATCTTAAATTACTGAACAGAAAATATGAGGGCTAGATAAATCGGGTAGCCGGAGGCTTTTAACCTCCAGCCCCCACACCACCCCGCATGCGGGTCCGCACGGGGCGGTTCACTCCATGGAGCAAACGAAATCCTGATTTGATCAGATATATCCCTGGGCTTTACACCACAGATATTTGATATTGACCAATCCCTGCTCTTCCAGCCATTTATTGGACATAGCTGCATTGGTAGCGTAAGACTTGGAGAGATGCCAATAGGATTTACTACTGGCACCGGTGATAATGGCAAAATCTTTCGGAATTCCCAGTTCCATCAGTTTCCTGACTTTCGTTCTGGGATATCGCCACTGTTTCCAGTAGCACATGCGAATCCTCCTACGGAGCCAGTCATCAAGATTCTGTATAGGGCTGTAATATTGGGAGATCCCATAGTAGTTCATCCAGCCCCGGATATACTCATTGAGTTTCCCGATTCTGTATTCCATGGAAACACCCCAGGAACGCCTTGTCAGATATTTCAGATGATACCGAAAATCCTCAAAGGACGACTCTGTCCAGCGAATCTTCTTACCCTTGAATGTGAATCCCAGGAAACTGCACTCCCTTATCTTTGCAACTTTCGTTTTCTCCTGATTCACTACCAATTTCAATTTCCTTACCAGAAATATTGAAACTTCCTGTAGGATCTTCCTAGCATCACACAATCTCTTCGTTAAAAGGATAGTGTCATCTGCATACCGTGCGAACCTCACATTTCTTCTCTCCAGTTCCATATCCAACCGATCAAGGAGGATATTGGAAAGCAGAGGTGATAAGGGCCCGCCTTGGGGTGTGCCGATGTCTGTAGGAATCACTTTTCCATTGTCCAACTGAATACCGGCTCTCAGGTAACGGCCGATGAGTCTGAGGACAGATTTGTCCCAGACTTTTACAGCCACAAAATGCATCAGGATATCATGATTAACTGTATCAAAGAACTTTTCCAAGTCCAGATCCACGGCGTATCTATACCCGGATTTGACATGTTGATTTACCTGTTTCACTGCTCCGTGAGCCGATCTTCCCGGTCTGAATCCATAGCTATGCTCCGAGAAATCCGGATCAAATATGGGATTCAGAACCTGTGAAATAGCCTGCTGGATAACCCTGTCTAGAACTGTCGGGATTCCCAGCATCCGTTTTCCCCCGGTTGCATGGGCGAGCAGCAAACTTGTTTGCGACCAGCCTCCGGATTTCTTCGGGATTTCCACCCTCAGCACCGGAGAAGGTACATAGTACCCATTGAGCAAAGCTCGTTTGATTCTTGGCCACCGATTTTTAAGGTAATCAGGAAATTGAGAGATTGATATATCATCAATCCCCGGACTTCCACCGTTGCGTTTGACCCGTTTCCAGGCATCACGCATGTTATCTTGCGACAGAATCAAATCCATCATAGATTCGTTCAAGGCTGGTTTCTCCATGGTCCGCCAAAAGTGATTCCGGCATAAACTGAAATTGTTCCTTTGAGAACCATCAGGCTCCTCCTTGTGAAATGTTCAGACCTTCACCATGAACCGGACATTACTCCGGGCGTTGGCTACTATGCCTTCTGCTGACTTCTGTCTGCTTATCAGTAGAATTACTCCTGCTGACGCTGTATCATCCGGTTTGAATCGCTGTGACGACTTCTTTGTGTTCCGTATAAACGGCTCCTTATCAGAGTGTCATCCCCTGATAGGCCTGGATTTGTTACCCCGGTATCCTCCGGATTCTCACGGTCAAACCGCCGTTACCGCCTTGCAGACAGATCTCCCCGAATAAAGTTCTACGCAGCAAGCTGCTTCGATCTGTGTTCGATAAGGTTGCGGCCATGCCGCTTGAATAACAACCTCCAGCCGAAACGGCTTTCGGTTCCCGAATAAGACAATAAACTTTCCTCGGATGCATACCCGAGCAGTAAACGAAGTTTACGACCAGGGCCGGACAACCCTGTGATTTACCCTATCCCTCACCCACGGGGCATCGTCATCATTGGCTGACTCACCTCCAGAACTGGGCCTTCTATCACATTCTTGTACATGGGCTCCCGGTTTTGCACTCAGGCTTCCTCCAGACAATTCCTCACGGAATTGCCCTTGCCGTCGGCTAACAGTTGGTATAGCATGTTTGCTATACGTGGGTAGCTGTAGAGGACTTTCACCTCATAAGTTTATTGCCATGTCAGGCGTACCAAGCAAATGCTACTGTCAGTCCTACTGATCATGGTTTCTGCATTCGCACAAACCACGCCAGCTTAACGGTCTGAACCACCCCGAGAATCCCGGAGACAGATTTACTTGAGTCCGGCTGTTACTGCCAGACTAATTTCCTGTTCATAATACATCATTTCAAACTCTTGTGGAGAAATATATCCCAGAGGTTCCATGATCCGTTTGTTATTATACCAATCCACCCAGTCCAAGGTTGCCAGTTCTACCTGTTCAATCGAACGCCAGGGGCCATCTTTGTGAATGACTTCAGCCTTATACAGACCGTTTATTGTCTCTGCCAGAGCATTGTCGTAGGAATCCCCTTTACTCCCAACTGATGGATCAATTCCAGCTTCAATCAATCGTTCGGTATAGGAAATGGCCAGATATTGAGACCCACGATCACTGTGATGAATCAGTTTTTCTGTTACCTGCCTTGCCCACAATGCCTGATTGAGAGCATCTAGAGTGAAATCAGTTTTCATTGACGTTGATGCCCGCCAGCCGACAATCATTCTTGAAAATACATCGATTATGAAAGCTACATAGACAAATCCCCTCCAGGTGGAAACGTAGGTGAAGTCAGCCACCCACAACTCGTTTGGCCTGGAAGCGGTGAAATCCCGATTTACAAGATCATCCGGCCTGTTGTCTTTCACCGGAATTGTTGTCCTGACTTTCTTACCACGAATAACACCACGAAGCCCCATAGCACGCATTAAACGCTCTACAGTGCATCTGGCGACGGGGATTCCTTCTTTATTCATGGCCTGCCAGACTTTTTTAGCTCCATATACACATCTATTCTCAAACCAGACCCGTTTGATTTCATCTTTCAGGTGATTATCCCTTTTTACTCTTGGAGGCTCTTTGTCTGGATCTGATTGCCTCGATTTCATTTCGTAGTAGGTTGATGGAGCTATCTGAATATTTTTACAGAGAGGCTCGACTCCATGATCTTCCCTATTCTTATCAATGAAATTGACCATTATTTCTTTCGGCGGTCGAGCTCCGCCTGGGCGAAATATGCTGATGCCTTACGCAATATCTCATTGGCTTCTCGAAGCTCACGAACTTCTCTTTCAAGTTCCTTTATTCTTGCCTGGTCTTCACTGGAAATACCGTCCTTGATACCACGGTCTATCTCGGTTTGTTTTACCCATTTTCTCAGAGACTCCGGAGTACACCCGGTTTTTGAGGCTATTGAAATTATTGCTGCCCACCGTGATTCATAGTCTTTTTCATGATCAAAGACCATCCGAACTGCCCGCTCTTTAACTTCTTGAGCATACCTGATTCTTTTTCCCATAACACAATCCTCTCATATAATTGTGTCTCCGGGAAACCCGGGGTGGTTTAGTCTGCAGCAGATTTGGGCGTTCTACAGACAAATAAAAAAAATAAATATATTATTGGTTCTAAACAGTCATTAAATAATTTGGTTTATTGGATTATGGGAAAACAAGTTAAAAAAATACTATTTGAGAAATTATTAAGAAAAGATTTTGTTCAATCCTCAATCGTAATTAAGTATTTTGAGAATACATTTGAAGTTATTCAAATAATTATAAATAACTATGAGTTTGGAACAATTGAAATCTCAAATAATCAGAAAGAAACTCATTGCTGGGAAAATGAAAATCAAGCTGAATCAGTATCTTATCTTCAAAGAAGGTATACAAGCATATTGCTAAATGGTGAAGTAAAAGATCCAACTTTTGAAGATGATTTGATTTTCTCTGTGAAAAGAGACATTGTAAAATCAAAAACAAGTAAACTTAAACCTATATATCTTGAAATCCTAAATGAAGTAAAAAACGGGAACTACTCCCTAAACCTAGAAAAATACAAGAATCTTGGAATATAAAACACTATAGAGCAAACAAATGATGCATTCATATTTCATGCAGAGATAATTTCGACATAGTATTAGTTATTTTCAAATAACGAATTGGTTTTTAGAATAAAGTTGGAATAAAAGCGCCTAACCTGCCCTTCGGCCAGGCTGCTAAGCAGCATATATGGGCGTTCTACAGACAAAAAAAGAAGAAAATGGTAAAATTGCAATTTAGAGAGGAGGTGCTACTTGGATATAAATATTTATTGTGATGAGAGTTGTCATCTTCTAAATGACCATATTCCAATAATGACTCTTGGTGCAATTCAATATCCAAGAGAAAACGTAAGAGATTTATCCTTAAAAATTAAAGCATTAAAACATCAACATAACTGTAATGGTGAATTGAAATGGACAAAAGTATCGATAAAAAACATCGATTTCTACTATAGACTTATTGATTTATTTTTTTCTGAACAGAATTTACATTTTAGATCTTTGATCGTACATAATAAAGAAAATCTAGATCATGAACAGTATAATGATGGTAATCATGATACGTTCTATTATAAAATGTATTATGAACTATTAAGAAATATTATCGAAGTTAAATCTGATGATTGCTTTGAAATATATGTAGATATCAAGGATACAAAAGGATTTCAAAAAGTTCATAAGTTACATGATGTCTTGAGTAATAAATTTTATGATTTTAATCAAGAAAAAGTTTGCAGAATTCAACAGATAAGATCTCATGAGTCAAATTTATTGCAATTATGTGATTTCTTATTGGGAGCGATCACATATATTAACAAAGGGATGTCATCAAGCCCCGCAAAATTACATGTTTCAGAGTATTTGAAATCTAAATCTGGTTACAATATCTTATATACAACTCCTCCTTGGGAGCAGAAATTTAACCTTTTTCATTTTTCTCCAAAGGTAATATAAACATGCTTGATTTTTTGCCTGAAAAACTTGTTCTCGATTCAACCTTTGAAGAAATGATTAGTTCTTTATATGATGTATTTTTCAATGATTTAATCAAAAATCGTTTATATTTCAAATCTTTACCTATTATTGTAGATAACAGAAAAATTGACTCTGATTATGAAGAAGGTTTCTGGCATGTAGTCACGAGAGGTAAAGAAGAAAGATTGATTGATTTTAAAAGAGCAAAAAGGCTACCTTGGCTCAGACCGATCATCGAGAATGCTGCTCATCCAGAGATTCTAACTTGGAATGAACTAGATATGGATAGAAGGGGTAAGGTGATAAATAAATCGTATTTCTGGTATAAGAAAGGACACTATCTCATTATATTGAAAGAAATACCGAAGAAATATTTTCTTACTACAGCATTTTATGTAAATGAAGGCCGTAATGAAAGTTATTATCAGAAGAAATATGATAATGCATAAAAAAAGGGACCCGAATATTAATCGATCCCTCAGCTCCTTCTACCATGGGTAGATGAGTATCACTAATTAAAATATAACCCATGTAACAAATATTATCAAGGATAATTAGTTTTAACTAAGAAGAATGGAGATGATAATGCTGTAGAACATGCTTTTGCAATTGTCAGCCCTACTGTCATGAAACCCGCTTTTCTGCTACGCAGGCAGGTTTCACGCCAGCTTAACGGTCTGCAAATGAAAAGAATGTTCTACAGAATGGAGGGATAATTGTTTTTCATACAAACATTTTGGGGAATTATTATTCACCCATATATCGAGTTTCAAAAATTAAAAAAATATGAAGGATCATATTTCAGTATTATAAAAGATTTTTTGATATATGTTTGCTTAATTAATATCATATTGAGCATTATCAAAATCTATATTTACGGACCTTATAAAGGTTATTCACTTAGCAATAGTATATTACAAGCAACCATATTTAATATAATGGGAATTATTACTATTTATATTGCCGCTAAAGTAATTGATTATTTTGCTCCTAGATTTAATTGTGAAAGAGACTTCCATGTTGCACTGAAGATAGCATCATTTTGTTCTGTTAATACAATTATAGGGAATATAATAAATCTTACCGACATAAAAGTACTTTATATAATTCCTGTGATATATCTAGTCCTATTAAGGTATTATTCGATTTCAGTATTATATGATTGTAAAAAGAAAATAATTATTTATGCCTTAATTCCAGAATTTTTAATTATTATTCCAGCGATATTGCTAATCGCAACTGGATTTATTTTACAACAGATTTTTTTCATCTAAGATTAAATAATGCGATTAGAATACAAAACAAAGATGAAGAAATGAATTTTCTATAAAAGGGAGAAAAAAATGATAGACAAAGAAATTGAACAACTATATAGAAAATTAATTACAATTGATATTATTAAGCGAATGAAGACTAAAAATATGTTGATTCAAGTAATACTGCCATTATTAATCATGGTATTGTCACTTATTTTCTCATTTATATTTATTGACCGATTGGTCTATGTAATATTTTTTTCGATATCAATATTAATGACATTTTTAATTGATACGGCTATAAAAAAGCAAATGATTGAAGACTATGGGGAAACAGATTCTAAGGACTATTATAAATGCTTTGAGCAAGAAATTAATAAACACAAAATTGAATATAATGATATAAAAAAAGCAAAAGCATTATTTGAATTAGAAAACAATTATATAGATTATAAATTTAAACGAATATTTTCTTCTATACTAGCTTTAATCATTATCCCAACATTATTTATTCATTTTAATGATAAAATTGCAAATGATTTTTTCTTCATGTTCAGAATTGTTTTTATTACCATATTGATTCCGATTATTTTAAATCCACTATCTGTTATAATTAATTACAAATATTACAGACGACTTTCAATCATTAAAAAATTGGAAAGATATATAATACTAAATGTTGATTAAAAAAAATCTGTAGAAATCGGGTAGCCGGAGGCTTTAAACAAATGTTTCATGACAGTATTCACCTGACACAGTAGAAATTCTCTATCCTCAGCAATACATCCGCCCACAGTCCAATATATAAAAAAGATTTTTCTCCAAAGCTAAAAAAAAATTATCCATGAACTGTTGCTTATAGTTCATCTGTGCTATCTTATACAGAATAAGTGTATTTTTTTAAAAATATAATAGCAGGAACGGTATAGAAAATGGAGCAAAAAAAATATCTCACCATCGGCAATGTGCTGGGCGAGACCTTTAACTTCTACTTCAGTAACTTTCTTCTGGTCTGTCTGCCCTATGTGATTATTCTTTTTCCCTTCGGGCAGCTGCAGACCCTCTTTAATTCTTTATTCGGTACCGCAGGGCCTCCCTGGTACGTCTCCTTCATGACCACTCTTATCAGTCTGGTCCTCTCCTACGGCGTCTCCTTTTATCTGACCATATCGATACTGAACCGGTATGAAGATAAAAAGTTTGCAGCAAAAGAAGCCATTGCCTCTCTCCTTCCCCGATTATTCCCCTATGGATTTATGAGTTTTATGATTATTCTATTCTCAATGCTCTGGTCCATACTGCTTATAATTCCCGGAGCCATCTATTTTTCCGCCAGAAGCATTGCCGCTGTAGTTATGGTCCGGGAAGGTCTGGGCATCAGAGCGTCCATGAAGAGAAGCCGGGTTCTCACAAAGAAAAAACGGTTTGCCATTTTTATCTGTTTTGTCCTTCTGATGATCATGATGTTTGTGCTTCTCCTGGTGTACTACAGACTCCTCGGCATCACTTTCGGAGGAGGACTGGATCAGATTGCCGGTATCGCTGGAACCATAGCGAACAGGCCTCTGATCAATATACTGTATTCGCTGGTAAGCAGCTGTTTCATGCCCCTGTATACAGTGCTTTCCGTTGTTATCTATATAAATCTATTAAAGGAAAAAGAAGGATTCGCCACCGAACAGCTGGCTGACGGATTCCTGGAGGAAGAACATGGCAGAAGTTAAAAAGCATTTTAAAATCGGAACACTCTTTGGAGAAACATTCAATCTTTATACCCAGAATTTCCTCCCCCTGCTCTATCCGGCACTTGCTTTTTTCGGAGGAGTCGCTGTTCTGGTATTCCTGTTCTACTCAAAGTACCTTACCATGATGATGCTCGGATCGGAGATGTCTCCCTCGGGTATCCTCATGTTTGCAGGATACTTTGTCTTCGGAATCCTCTTCCTGACATACAACTTTTATCAGATACGAATCTCTTCAAACTTCTATCTGAATAAAACAGAGAGCCCTTCGGAACTTTTCAGCTTAAGCCTGAAAAGGACCTTTCCCTTCCTCGGTATGAGTCTCCTCTTTATGCTGGGAACCCTCGGGGCAGCTCTAGCCCTGGTGATCCCCTCCTATATTCTGATGATAGGCTGGAGCCTGAGCTACACCGTTTTTGTCATAGAAGGCAAAGGCGCCAGAGCGTCTCTAAAAAGGAGCTGGACCCTGACAAAGGGATACAAGTGGAAACTATTCGGTATTTTCTTTGTTCTGATCATAATCGTCTATGCCCTCATGGCTCTTGTCCTGTTTCTGGGACAGCATGCTATCAGCGGATTCATTGCCGGTATGATCGAAAATCTTGAAAACAGCGATATATCGATGATAACTAAAATCGTCCTGGTGTTTTATTTTCTTATGTACGCCCTTATATATCCTCTGATCACGGTCTTTATGAATGTGATCTATTATAATATCCTGAAGGATAAAGAAGGGTTCGCTACCGAACAGCTGGCTCAGGAGTTTATGGCCTGACTCAGCAGGCGCCATAAATATTTTTAGGAGAAGTATTTGAAGTCAAAGGTTCTGATGCTCGAAACTCCCGAGAAAATCAGATTCACATATGTCATCGCGGAACTGGGTACCAGAGCCGCCGCCTATATCATAGACTGTCTTATCCAGGGAGGTATTCTGCTTTTCCTTCTTATTATCGGGGGGCTGAATTCCTTTTCAATCATCAGTAACGGTGAGGATGGCTACCTCTATTATGCGGCGGTCTTCTATATCCTGATGTTTCTCTTCCAGTGGGGCTATTTTCTGTTCTTCGAAACCCTCATGAACGGCCAGACCCCGGGAAAGAAGATCTGCCAGATCCGGGTCATATCCAGAAACGGAGATCGCCTGGATTTCCAGACTCTGGTGATAAGGAATCTCCTGAGGTCTGCCGATTCCATTCCTTTTCCCCTGTTCAACATTCTCGGCGGCATCGTCGCCATCCTGCAGAAGGAGAACAGGAGGCTGGGAGACCTTGTGGTGGGCACCCTGGTAGTGGTGGATAACGGATTCAATCTGAAGGAACCGGATTTTGAAACCGCCATTTCCATGACCGAGCACCGTCTGTTCGGCAAACCTCTGGAAAAGGACAGACTCACAGAAAAGGATCTCTATATTCTCAGACGTTTACTGAATGATAAGGATTCCATGAGCAAAGACGCCCTGGAAAGGACCACGGCTACGGTGGCCCAGAAACTGAAAAGACGGTACAAGCTCAAGGACCTGGACGATATCAGCGACATAACTCTTATAGAAGAGATATACAAGGCTCACACCTATGAAGACTAAAAGCGAGCGTTTTGTCGATTCCAGACGCGAGAGCTGGGCTTCCTTGAGAGAGATCCTTAAGAAAATCTCCAAAAAAGGGGTAAGGAAACTGTCAACCGATGAAATATCCTGTTTTCCCGATCTCTATCGGAGCTGCTGCCAGGACCTGGCGGAAGCAAGGATGCTCAATCTGTCTCCCGATGTGATTGAATACCTGAATGGGATAACAGGACAGGCCCACTCGTATCTATATTTTGTAAAACCCCTCTCCCGTCTTGATATTTCCAGATTCTTCAGGAGATTCCTGCCTCATGGGCTGATAGATAATGCCCCCTTTGTCCTGATTGCGTTGCTCCTCTTCTGGGGAAGCGCGGCAGCCTCTTTTATTTCTGTACTCTATCAGCCTGATATGGTCTATAGATTCCTCTCGCAAAATGTGGTGGAGCAGCTTGAAACGATGTACAGGGAATCGGCGGCAACCGGAAGGACCGCTGCAGAACAGACTCATATGTCTGCCTATTATATCCAGCACAATACCTCCATTGCGTTTCTCTGTTTTTCAACAGGGATCTTCCTGGGACTGGGGTCGGTCTACTTTCTTATCTACAATGGTGTTTTTCTGGGAACCATATTCGCTCATCTTGTGAATCAGGGAATGGGAAATCATCTGCTTGAGTTTGTGACCGCCCATGCCTTTCTGGAGCTTAATGCCATAGCCATATCAGGAGCCGCAGGTCTGATGCTGGGGATGTCGCTGCTCAAATCATGGAAACTCTACTCCTGGGACGGAGTGAAAGCCAAACGCGATGAGATTCTGCTCCTTGTGGGAACAGCGGCCATCCTTCTCTTTTGTGCGGCAATGATAGAGGGGTATATATCTCCGGCGGAAATTCCCTATTCCTGGAAAGTCGCAGTGGCCATAGTCAGCATCGTTCTGGTACTGCTGTATTTCGTCATCCTGCCACTCAGGCAGAAGAGATCGGAATGAGAAAATACCTTTTATCTCTCATTCACATGGTTGTTCCCCTCACCCTCCTGGCTGCAGACAACGATCTGGTCAGGGAGAAGCTTGATCTTGTACTGGAGGAGCTGGAATCTCCCACCCCTCTGAACTGGGAGATACCCGATTTCCTGATCAATTTTTTCAGGTTTTTTGCCGGGCTGGGACTGCTGTATCGCATTATTTTCCTCCTCTGTGTTATCGCCCTGGTCATCTTTATTCTCTACAAGCTCATTACACTCCTTGTGAAGGACTTGATTTTTCTCCGCCCGCAGCAGAAACCGGGGCCGGAAAACAGAGAGGCCTTCCTGAAAGGACAGACCGACTTCCTCCAGAGAGCCAGGGCTTTTTATGAAGAAGGAAATTATTCCCGGGCAGTACTGGAACTGCATAAGGGAAGCTATGAGTATCTCTACTATACGAAGATCCTTGAAAAGGGGCGGGATTATACCAACAGAGAGATTTTCAGACGATTGAAAAACAGTACAAAGCTGAACCCTTTCAAAGAGATCGCCCTGACATCCGAGATGATCGTGTTTCGGGGAGATCAGTCGGATTCCCTAAGGTATACTCATCTGGAAGAGCAGTTTACAGAGGCCTTTTATGCAGCAGAATAAAGTTCATCCCATCAGACTTCTTGCCGTACTCTCCCTGTTTCTGATTCTGGTATTCCTGGCAGTGGCGGCCTCCGGATACCGGGGCGTCCTGCCGGGAAGCATGCTGTATAAAAACAAATTCGACAACGGATACTATGTCTTTTACAGACTGCTGGAAGAACTGGACCACAATGTTCAGTTTGAAAAAAGATATAAAATTCCAAAGGCCGGGAAATCAACCGTTATCTATGTGACGGCTCCCGAGCAGGGTTTTGAAAGAGAAAAATATATCTCCTGGCTGACCGAAGGGAATACCCTTGTCCTCATCGGTGACAGCATCTCCCTGCTGATGGACGAAGAGGCTCTACAATATGGAGAGCCCCTTGTAGTCAGAGATCTATACAATAAACAGCCCTACAGGGAGCCCTTGACTGTCACAGCCTGGTTTGATGATCCGGTGATGGAAAAGCTGGACCGGTACAAGGTCCATTTCAGAACCTCGGAAGGGGCTGTGGTGGCGGAATCCGCAGTCGGCTCGGGCCGGGTGCTTTATGTAGCCGACAGATCTCTTTTCAATAACCGGAACATGCATAATCTTCAGAATGCCCTGATGCTGGATGATCTTTTTTCCAATATGAAGGGCCAGCCCCTCAACATGCGGGAGAGAAGCCCTGAAGCCCTGTACGATGTATCTCTACTCAAAGGACTCCTTCAGGAAAAGGGCGCCTATATATTTTTCCAGATTGCCATCCTGTTCGCACTTTCCGTCATGATCCTTGGAAAACGCTTTGCCAGGCCCGAACTGCTGGAAGGGAAGAAGATGCGGAAGGTCACGGAGCATACAAGGGCTGTGGGACTTTTTTTTCAGAAGGCGAATGCCAGTGAAATCGTGGAAACCGTAGACTGCAGTTATTTCAGAATTATTTCCTGTTGGAACAGGAAGCCCCCAGACATTTCTGAAAAGGATTATTCAGATCTGGGATATGAACATAAGGATATTACAGAAGACGAGATCTTCCGCAGATTTAAAAAACGCCGGGAACTTGAAAAGCTCCTGGACAAGAGGAGAAAATATGAGCCCTGAAACAGAACGCGATCTTGAAATCAATGAAGTGGTTGCCATCCATGAGAGTTTGAAAAAAGAACTGTCCAAGGTCATTGTCGGACAGGAGAGGGTGGTTGAAAATATACTCCTGGCTCTTTTTGCCGGAGGGCATGTTCTGATAGAAGGGATTCCCGGACTGGGAAAATCCCTGCTGGCCGGCAGCCTTTCCCGCATTATTGCCGGGGAGTATAAACGGATCCAGTTCACTCCCGACCTGATGCCTTCCGATATTATCGGAACGACTGTCTATAACGCAGAGCTTAAGGACTTTTCCATCCGCAAGGGGCCTGTATTCTGCAATGTCCTTCTGGCTGACGAGGTGAACCGGTCTCCGGCTAAAACTCAGTCTGCCCTGCTGCAGGTCATGCAGGAAAAACAGGTTACACTGGACGGAACGGACTATTCCCTGGAGGATTACTTTATCTGCATCGCCACGCAGAATCCCATTGAAATGGAAGGAACCTATCCCCTGCCGGAGGCCCAGATCGACAGGTTTTTTATGAAAATCCTGATAGATTACCCCAGCCTGAGCGAAGAACGGGACCTTTTAAAAAACTACAGAGCCGGATTTGATGCGGCGAAACTGCAGAAGGCCGATCTCAAGACGGTAGTTGATAAAGAGATGCTCCGAAGGATCAAAACATTAATGGAAACAGTCACGGTAGACGACAGGATTATTGACTACATAACAAATCTTGTCACGGCCACAAGAGACTATCCCGGAATTGAAGTCGGGTCGTCCCCCAGAGGTTCCGTGGATCTGTTCAAGGGCGCCAGAGTAATGGCCGTCCTGTCGGGCCGCGATTATGTCATACCCGATGATGTGAAGGAAATTGCCTATCCTGTTCTGAGGCACAGGATGATACTCGAGGTGGAAGCCGTGATGGAGAACATCAACCCCGATGAGCTCTTAAGGAGTATTATCGACAAGGTGGAAGTCCCGAGATGAGACGGTTTTTCGTCCCTACGGTGACTCTGCTTAAAATCTGCCTCATACCTATGGCTGTTACGATGCTTGGAATTGTGTTTCCGGCGCTGTTGAAACTGGCTCTCCTTTTCGACCTTATACTCCTGTTGCTCTGCCTTTATGAAGTGCATTTAATGCTCAGGAAAATGGACTATAAGCTCTCAGTGAACGACCGGTTTCAATTTTATATAGACCGGAAATCTGATGTCCTTTTTGAGATGAACAATACGGGCAGCCTTGCCATACAGGCGGAGATGCTTTTAGACCTTCCCCGTTTCTGGACTCAGGATGAGGGAATGGTGAACGTGGAAATACAAAAGGGAGAGACTCAAACCATTCCCTTTGTGCTTCATCCGAAAAGGAGAGGCAGATACACTCTGGATACCATGAATATAAGGATTTCCAGTCCCCGGAAACTGTTTCACCTTTACTGTAAGGAGTCCCTTGCCGTCACACTGGATGTCTATCCCGATATCTGGGAACTGAAAGAGTACTTTCGCATGGCCCGTAACAACCGGCTCTTTGAAATGGGGATTCATAAAAACCGCTATAAGGGGCGGGGAACGGAGCTGGAGTCTCTTCGCGAATACAGCAAAGACGATGATTCCAGATTCATCGACTGGAAGGCATCGGCCAGGATGAACAGACCAATCTCCCGGGTATACCAGATGGAAAGTATGAATGATGTGGTATTCGTCCTGGACTGCGGGCGGCTCATGACATCTGAAGAAGGGCGTTTTTCCTCCATTGATCTGGCCATAAACGCTCTTCTCGTTCTCTCTTATGTCACGATTTCCATGGGTGACCGCATTCGGATCATCCCCTTTTCTGACCGCATTATCGGGGACTTCACCGCAACTGGCCACAAAAATCCCATGCAGAATATCATCAGGTTCATCTCTCCGGTTCAGGCGGAGTTCGTGGAATCAAACTATTCCCTTGTCTTCAACTACCTGTTCGGGAATATCAATAAGAGATCCATCGTTATTTTTATTTCCGATATCATAGATGATATAAACTACTCCCTGTTCAGGAAAAACTTATCTCTACTGTCCAAAAAACATGCCTTCCTGTTTATTTTATTAAGAGATAAGATACTGCAGGAAGAAGCCGAAAGGGAGTCGGAAAATCTACTGGATATCTATTCTATAACAGCGGCCAGGTCCATGATCCTGAAAAGGAATCAGTCCATAACCAGACTTAAACACAGGGGAATCAAAGTTCTGGATATTCTTCCCGAAATGGTCACGGCCAGGCTGGTCGACCAGTATCTGGAAATCAAGGCGTCCAATCGGGTTTAGGGATGAGAGATGTGAACTCATCTGCCCCGGAAGGATCCGGTTTCTCCGAACTTCCCGGGAAAAACCCGGATATCCCCCTCAACCTGCGGTATACTGAAAATAAGGGAATACCAATGAAACTGATCAACAATAACCCCTATCAGAATGTTATAGACTTTATCGATGCCGCCGTAGACTCTCAGGAGCTGATGAACTGGCTTTCCGATCTGGAAACCCTGCCGGACAATCTGCGGAATGACCATCTGACCCGGATGAGACGGCGCATGGCGGAAAACAGGGAACCCGAAAAGATGATTGATATTGTCCGGTCCATCAACAACAGGGAAGTCCTCTCTGCGGTCAACCTGGTTGTAAAAGATGTCTATGATGCGGGTATCCGGACAAAAAAGTATCTCAAAAAATACGACTCCGCCAATTTCAATGTTCTCATAACCCTTCTGGCGGCAAACTGAACCTGTCGAAAAGGAATCCGGTTTCCTTACCTCCTCTCTATCCTGAGTCTCTTCTCCCTATAATAAAAAAGCCACAAATAGAGAATCCTCGTTTCCAATGGAGATTGGATTGGCCCTGTCCGGATTCCGGATAAAAATCTACAGACAGGGACAGTATCCGCTGACTCTCTGAGGAAAATCGGAGAAATACACTGAGGAGTCGCAAATCTGAAATCGCGTTTACCCCCGGGCGTCACAGATATAAAAGAAAACTGGAAAACCAACACCCTGCCCCTCTGGGTCGGCCAGTTCCTGAGCCTCTTCGGCAGCGGCATTACCCAGTTCGCCATCTATATGGGAGTTCAGCCCTGTCGCAGCTTATGATCCCCCTGGGGCTCACCATTGCCATACCGGTAACCCATCTGATCGGCATCATAGGCTGGCTGATCCTGGGGGGAACCTGCCATGTCCTGATTGCTATCCTTTTCCTGCTGGATAAATCCTTTGTGAACTACAGCATAAGAAACCGGGGGATTCTGAAAGAGTGATTATAAACGTCTGATCAGTTTTAATATAAGGGAGGCAAAAATCCGTGTCAGTAAAAAGACGGGATAGCCCGCAATAAGGATACCGTACCCCACAGCCCTGAGAACTTCCCTTACCTCCTGTGTAAAACCCAGGGGATACTTCCATGAGCCCACATCAGGATTAAAAACAATAAGAAACAGTCCCAGACCTATAAAGAGCAAAAGGTATTTGAACTCTTTCCAGAGCAGTTTGCGGAGTATGGTTTTATCTTTCATAGTACAACTGTCCTCTCTCCGGGGCAGGGAAAAGGATCGGCCTTCTCCCGCCTGTCTTTACAGGCAGAAGATGTGACCGGGCAGAAATCCCCAAACGGCTTCAGGAACCTCCGCCCGGAGGACAGGCTCCTGTCATTTCATTTTCCTGAAATTCTCTTTGATTGACCTGATATCTGTCAGCCAGTCTTCGATGTCCTGTTCGTGCTCAAGCTCTTCCTTGAGAATGAATACCGCCATATCATAGGTAGCCACATCTTCTCCGCTGGTAAACTTTGCCAGCCGGTCATAGGTTTCAATGGCACACTGTTCCCCGTTGAGATTCTGTTTCAGCACCTCTTCAATATAGGGATCCTCCGGCTTCTGATAGGTGCAATGGCTCAGAGCGCTCCATTCATCAGGGCTCAATACAGGAGTGCCTCCCAGCTGGATGATCCTTTCGGAGACCATCACAGCATGGTTCAGCTCCTGATTCGCATGGAGCAGCAGCTCCTTCTCAATATCCCCCCGCATGGGCCCTTCCATAACCCGCGCTCCTATCCAGTACTGATAGTAGGCCAGCCACTCTTCTGCCAATGCGGAATTGAGCATAGACAGAAGTTTGTCTGTGTCGAGATTCAGAATACTTTTTCCACGTTCTCCCATTTTTTACTCCTTTATAGCAGTCTCAGAACAATTATTGTAATTTTGCCTCAAGGGATATTTCGGTTCCCTGTAAAGCCCGTGACACGGGACAGCCCGCCTTGGCCTCTTCCGCATGTTTCACAAAAGTGTCCCTGTCGATTCCCGGAACCACGGCCTCCGTGAGCAGCTTTATACCGGTGATGGTAAATCCGTCACCGTCTTTTTCAATTTTTACTTCTGCGGTGGTGCTGATCTCCTGAGGTTCGAATCCAGCCTCACCCAGCATCAGGCTTAGGGCCATGGAAAAACAACCCGCATGGGCGGCCCCGATAAGCTCTTCCGGATTTGTCCCTTTACCGCTCTCAAAGCGGGATGTAAATGAATAGGGCGCATCCAGAAGACCGGTTTCTGTTTTAACTGAACCTTTTCCTTCTTTGATGGAACCTTTCCAGACAGCTGAAGCTTTTCGTAACATAATAAACTCTCCTTAAAAAATATATTTGAATAAAACAGACCGCTGCCGCTCCGGCATAACAGTAAAACTATCCCCATAGGGGATGAACCGGAACAGGATAAAAGAGGGAATGAAAAGGGATGACTCGCCTTCCAGCCCCTGAGCGGCCGGATTAAAAAAAAACGAAATCTATTTTTCGGCTTTTGAATAAATCATTTGAGGTATGGACTTTGAAAAGAATAAAAAACATATCTATTGTTCTCTTTTTATAAACTTAAGAAGAACGGAGGCAAAAGTCAAATTCCCTTTTTTGAGACAGGACTGGCTTTAGAAGACGGACTCGCCTACAATGGAATTCCGGAGTACCCGAAAATACAAAAATTGAGGTTGGACTGGATGAAACGCATTGAATACATCCGTCTTCAGGATGTCGCCCCTGAGAGAATGATGGCTCTGATGAATGAAGACTCTCTGAGAACCCATTTAATGGAATATCCTGTTTTTGATGTCCCCGCCGCCCGCCAGTGGATGGAAGAGAAGACTCGGATCGATGAGACTCCGGGCTGCCGGGTCAGGGCGGTGACAGTCCGGGGAGAACTGGCAGGATGGTGCGGCATCCAGCCGGATGAACTGGGATTTGAACTGGCCATTGTGATCTCTTCAAAGTTCTGGGGAACCGGCCTGGCCATTTTCAAGGATCTTATGAGCTGGGCGCAGGAGCTGGGACACAGGGAGGTCCTGTTTCACCTGCTTGATTCCCGTCCCGCCTACAGGGCTCTGGAAAAAATGGCCTCCCGGGTGACCGCCACAGAAATGGAAGGCCGCCGGTTTACAACCTATTATATCCCTGTAAATCCATAGCACAGGCTTCAACAGGAACCGGAAAGGTTCCTGAACATATCAAAGAACCGATTCAGTTCTTTGACTGGACATAGAACTGAACATAACTGTAAGGTGTGGATAAGCAGATAGCCGGGCACAAACTCCTTGAGTACAGAGAAATGATTGAGATCTTAAGCATGGATCCGGCATCGGACCTGAAGATGCAATGGAGGGAGGAGAATTGAACAGTTCACAGATTCTTTTTTTCCTATTCCTGCTGACAGGAACTCTCCTGCCCCTGAGCTCACAGGAGGACCGGTCGGATTTTACCCTTTCCATTCTCCAGGACAACCGGGAGATCCTGCCCGATGCGGGGAACTATCCCCTGCAGGACCGGCCCTTTCAGATAGACATAGAGGGCGTCTCCCCGGAAGTGGCGGTGGCCATTTTTGCCTATCCTACGGATGAGATGTTTCACCGCTACATCTACCCCGTCAGCACCTCCGACACGGTGATGTTTGCCCCGGCCACGGGACTGGCCATGTACGAGAACAAAGACAGGGCCTATTACCTCTCCCTCAATCGGGAGGGCACCCACAACTACATGAGCCCGGATAGAAGGATCAACAGGCAGAACGGAGCGACTCTGAATATTCTGGGATTCCAGACCATTGAGGGCCGGCAGGAGCACCCCCGGAAGGTCTATCTCTCCCTCTTCATCGATTCCAATCAGGACCGGATTATCGAAAGCCATGAGATCCGGCATATCACTCTGCAATGGGATCAGCCGGGCAAAAAAAAATCCAGAACCACCCAGACACAGGCAAAGAAAGTCCCACAGGAGTCCATTTCACATTGAATCCCGCCCTTTACAGAGTTATATTCCAATTATGCGGTGGGGGGAGGAATCAAGGTTGATATGAGCCCTGTCCCGGGAGATCCCCGCAGTACTCTCAGCAAGGCAAACTCTATCCTCACAGCAGCCCTGGCACCGGGAAACCCCTCGGCCGCTGACATGCGTGTTGCCTCGAAAGCCTACAGGATGGTCAGGGATGCCAGACAGGAGATCCTGGGGGAAGGACTGCTGGCCTAGCGGGAGGGCACAAGCTCAATAAGCCCGTACTTTCCGTTGAACATCCACTCTGTTTTATCCCTGTGGGGAATCACCTCCGGGGTCAGTCCCACCACAAGTTCGCACTTCAGAATCCGGCAGATTAGAATATCTGCGGGAAAGTAGTCTACCAGGGAGGACGTGGGGGTTTCATAATCCAGCATATCGTCTCCCACCAGCCGCCGGTAGTTCAGGTCTCCCTTGAAGATCACCAGGTCCGACCGGGAGAACTCCTTTGAAAGATCATCGGGCATACGGGAATAGAGACCGCCCCCGGCAAAAAAGGGATGGGCACCCAGTTCCAGCTTCCCCTCTTTTTCAAAACGCTCCAGATCCCGGCTGAACCGGGAGGTCTCCTCCTGTTCCGACAGAAGATCCAGGAGCATCCTGTAATCGCTGATCAGAGCATCCGACACAAAATAGGGCATACTTTTAAAATGGAGCTTTACCTTTTCCACAGTGCTGCGGCTCAGGAGCCAGTGAGCCATGAGAAGATCGAAAAAGAGCTCCTCCCCCGCGTTGTCCAGAACGATATCCACCCGGAAAGCTTTCTCCAGGATTTTTTCCGCCTCACAGCGGGAATCGATCAGCAGATCAAAGGACGCATCGGAAGAGTAATAGGAACCGTTCTGGCTCAGATCGGCCTTGTTCCCCATCAGGTTGAGCAGGCAGACCCGGGCAAAGCTGTCCAGTCCCGGGAGAGTCTTCAGATTCTCTTTAAACTTTACCAGCCCCCGGCGCGCCTCGGCTTCCTTCCTATAAAGGAAATAGTCCCTGCCCTGGATATCATAACCGCAAATCTGGGAAATCCGGTGATACAGGTAGTTTTCAAGAAAAAGAAAGGGACCGTTCAGCCAGTTGTAACCGGGGTTCTCCCGCAGGGTCCGGTTGATCTCTTCCGCATAGGGAGAATCCTCCTTCAGAGGAACCAGATCTCCTTCGGGAAGTGAGTTTTCCAGATCTTTCAGCTCCTTCTCCACTTCCGGGGGGAAGGAATTGCCGGCAATCATGTCCGCCAAGATACCGGGGACCCTGTTTATAATGGTAAAACGGGCAAAAGAGCCCTCCAGAGATGTCATAATCGGCTTGGGCAAGGCTGTCTCCTTGGAATTGCGAACCCGCCGGCAGGGCAGGCCCGGGGGATTTTAAAGTTTCTGTTTGAACTGAATGGAAACCCCGTTGGGGTCATAAACGAAAAAGTAGAAATTCGACGGATCGGGATTGCGGATCTCCGAGGGATTCAGCCCCGCCTCTGTCACAGTTTGATGGTGCTGCTCAAGATCATCGCAGAGAAAACACACCACAAGGCCCGATCCTTCAAAGGTGGGCTGATCGGGAAAATAGATGAGCTCTATTTTGGTGGCCCCTTCCCGGTCCTCCAGATAGGCGATCTCGGCGCTTTCGTAGGAAAAGCGTTCTGAGATTTTCAGCTCTGTCATTTTTTCGTAAAAACCGATGGATTCATCAATATCTTTAACGCGGATGGCAAGATGGTTGAAATGCATGTTAAATACCCTTTCATTGGTTACAATGTCTCAGGAGGAGGAAACATCCTCTCCTCCTCCCATCATCCACTAAAGATCCCATCTCAGCAAGCTCCTTCGGTCAGGAAGGGTCCCCTCCCCTTCCGCGGAGCTCTGTTTTCCGGTTAAAGAAGATCCTTATGCCATACATTCATGCTTTCGATTTTACCGCTGATCTGGGTATTGTTTACCAGGGTGCCGCCATAGGTATAGTCGGCATTGGCAAAGGTTTTATTCATACCGTAAGACACAGCCCGGGCTATGGTATAGGCCACCCGGAATCCTCTGTTTGTAATAAACTCCTCCATCTCCTGCAGAAGCCTGTAGGCCAGCTTGTACCCTCTGAAGTCGGGGAGGACAGCAAAGTCCGTCATTTCGGCGGTACCGTTTTTTACATCCGTTTCCGCCGAGGAGACTCCTACAAGACGATCATCGATAAAACAGCCGAAATAGTAGATATGGCTGGCCATGGTCTCTCTCAGATATTCGGGATCGTGGATCGGAAAGGGGTAGCTGTCAAACACTCTGGCATACAGCGCGGCCATATCCACTATATGTTCCTCCGTGAGGAGCTCAAAGGAAAAGGCCGAAACAGGGTTGGCCTCTTCCAGGGTATTTTCGTTTTTCACAGAGAACTCCAGGACCCTTTCGATCGTGTTTTTCTCCTTTTCGGGGATCCACTTCCTTTCTTCTTTCAGATACTTCCCCATGAGAATGCAGTCGCCGTCGGGGTAGTACCGGGGAATCACGGCCTCACGGCGGAACCCCCTTACTTCAAAAAAATCCTCGTCCATCTGGGGAACTTTGATAAAGATTTTTCCGTAGTTCTCTTTTTTGGCCAGAGACATCATCTCCAGATAGAGCCTTTCCCTGCTGTCGGGTGTATACCCCATCAGATATATCCTGTCGCTGGCGCTGCCGTGCTGTATCAGTGCACCGTCAAGATAGTCCTGCGTGTCCATCAGAAATCCTCCCTTCGTTCCATCCTGTCATTCCCGCTGGGAGTAAACGAGATAGTCCTGTCATGATCCGCCAGAAGCTGCTGGATACCGATAGGATCAGCCTCCACCGCATCATCCAGCTTGAGCTGTAAATCACAGCTTTCACACTTTCTGTCACAGTAATAGGGCTCATACGAGTCGGGCTCTTTGTAGGTTGTGATCACCCCTTCGTAGTTTCTTAAAACCACTTTGTTGGTAGACCAGGAGATCAGGTACTGGGGCATCACAGGGATCTTCCCTCCTCCGCCGGGCGCATCAATCACATAGGTGGGTACAGCCAGACCGGAGGTGTGTCCTATCAGGCTTTCCATTATTTCGATCCCTTTCCCCACAGGAGTCCGGAAGTGGGATAGCCCTTCGGAAAGATCGCACTGGTAGAGGTAGTAGGGCCGCACCCGGTTCTGAAGCATCTTCTGAAACAGGGACTTCAGGATGCGGGGGCAGTCGTTCACTCCCGCCAGGAGGACAGACTGGTTTCCCAGAACAATGCCCGCATCGGCCAGACGGGCCAGGGCATTCCGGGACGACCGGGTTACCTCCCGGGGATGATTGAAGTGAGTATTCAGATACAGGGGTTTGTATTTGCTTAAAACCGCAATCAGCTCTTCGGTGATCCTGTAGGGCAGAACCACAGGCATACGGCTTCCGATCCGTATAATCTCCACATGGGGAATGGCGCTGACTGCGCCGAGCAGCCGGTCCAGAGCTTTGTCGCTCAGCATCAGGGGGTCTCCTCCGGAAATCAGGACATCCCGGACTTCCGGATGATTATCGATATACTCCAGAGCCGGTTTGAGTTCCTCAAATCCGGGGATCCTGTCCTGGTCCCCCACCTTCCGCTTTCTGGTGCAGTGTCGGCAGTACATGGAGCAGGTGTTGCTCGCATGGAGCAGCACCCGGTCGGGATAGCGATGGGTCAGGTGCGGAACGGGAGAATCCTTGTCCTCCGCCAGGGGATCCCTCATATCGCACTCGGTCAGCACAAGCTCTTCAGGTTCCGGTACAGCCTGTTTGAAAATGGGGTCATTCATAAAATCATCGCACTGGATCAGTGAGAGATAGTAGGGGGTAATGCTCATGGGGAATTTTTCAAGGGTTTCCTCCAGTTTCCCCTTTCGGACTGGATCGATGGAGATCCCCAGGATCTCTGTGAGCTCATCAAGATCCTGAATGCTGTTCCGAAGCTGCCAGTGCCAGTTTTTCCAGTTTTCGATACTGGCAGATTCATCGATTGCTTCCGCAATATTCTGCTGGTTTTCCGTGTAAACCATAATACGTGATTCCTTTAAGGCATGAATATGCCTTACATACACCGCTGCAGAGTCAGTAAATCTACAGACTCCCCCGGTCGAAATGAAAATGATGAGACCTTCTATTTTCAGACTTTTTTATCAGTAAAAAAATAACAGTAACGGTGTAAAATTTGTATTTTGAAGATTAATTCAAAAGAAACGATTTCAGAGGATAACCACAGGGGATACTTTTACCTCGACTCTGAAAAACCTTCCTTTATCATAACATTAATAGGATTTTTGTCAAACAGCTTGAAAAACAATACCTAGTTTGGCATTTTTTTACGTTATTTTACAGAATCCAGTTATCTAAAAAGTGATATTTAGCAATTTACTACACCAATATATAATTGCAGGGACGTTTACTTATGAATAAGGTTCGCTGGTGACTGTTTAAAACTCGGATTAATGGTTTTATAAATTGAAAAACCGGAAATTTCAGACTGATATTTCCGGTTAAAGAATTAGGAGGAATTCTTTTTTACTGCAGCAGTTTTTTTATTGAGTTTCCCATATCTTCAATTATCAGAAAACAGGAAACAGCCCCGGCATCAAGAACACCTCTTGAACGTTCTCCCAGACGGGCGGATCTTCCGACCTTGGCAATCATGTCTTTTGTGGCTTCCATGCCGGTTTTCGCCGCTGCGGTCATTTCATCCAGGCAGACCGCAAAAGGCTTATCCGCCTCTACTGCCGCTTTCAGGGCATTGATTCCGGGAATCATCGCATCCAGCATGGTTTTATCTCCCAGCTGGGCTGTTCCCAGGGAAAGGACAACTTCCAGTGCTGTCTCGTAGGATTTCAGGAAGGTGGCTTTATCAATATCCTCCACCCCCTGGCATCCGTCTCCCAGTTCAATGAAATAACTTCCGTAGATCGGTCCCATGGAACCGCCGATTTCAGAAACAAGAACATCACCCAGTACATTCAGAGCGTCTGTATAGCTCAGGGATTTCCCTTCGATCCTCTGACCGGTAATGGTAAACCCCTTCTGCATATTGATCCCGTGATCGCCATCGGCGATCTTACC
The DNA here is from genome assembly GCA_963666275.2 of Oceanispirochaeta sp. Classification (GTDB taxonomy): domain Bacteria; phylum Spirochaetota; class Spirochaetia; order DSM-2461; family DSM-2461; genus Oceanispirochaeta. The sequence goes on along the minus strand of CAXXOA010000003.1, from coordinate 166,010 downwards.
GTCCACTTCACTCAGATACTCTACATTTTTCTTTATACAGACCACCAGATTCTCAACCACAACCTGAGCGCTGCTGTTTTTAAAAGTATCACCCATTTTTTATTACTCCTATTTTTTATGAGAACTGTTTCAATCCCATTGTGTTTATTTCCATGTCCATCAGGGGCTTCAGCTCATCATCCAGCTTCATCACTGTCAGTGTGGCACCCATCATTTCAAGGGAGGTAAAAAGATTCCCCACATAGGACCTGTAGACAGTAATCCCTTTTTCCGCCAGGAGCTCTTCTATTTTATTATAGAGTATATACAGTTCCATTACCGGAGTGGCCCCCAGACCGGATAAAAGGACAACCACCTCATGTCCCTTTTCAAATGGAAGATCCGGAACAATAACATCCACCATTTCCTGAGCCATCTCATCGGCGGATTTCAATTTTTCCACTTTAATGCCCGGTTCTCCATGATGTCCGATCCCCACTTCCATGGTTCCCTCTTCAATAGAGAAATTGGGATGCCCCACCGCAGGGATCGTACAGGATGTAAGACCGATTCCCACACTCCTGGTATTATCGATGGCTTTCTGCGCCGCCGCAATGACTTCATCCAGACTTCCGCCCAGAGCCGCTTTGGCCCCGCCGGCTTTCCACATAAGGATCTCACCGGCCACACCGCGCCTCTTTTCCAGTTCTGTTTTGGGAGCTGAAGCGGCGTCGTCATTGGCCACAACGGTCTTCACCTTGATTCCGGCTTTTTCGGCCATCCTCATAGCCATTTTGACGTTCATGTTGTCTCCGGCATAGTTGCCGTAGAGACAGGCAACACCCTCACCGGAATCAGCCTCTTTCATTGCCTGAAAGAAAGCTTTAGCAGTGGGAGAGGCAAAAACCTCTCCAACCGCAACTGCATCAACCATGTTCTTTCCCACATACCCGACAAAGGCCGGCTTATGACCGGAGCCTCCCCCCGTTACAATACCTACTTTACCGTCTACGGGGGCCTCTTTATATTTGATAACCCTTGCAAGCTCCGTAGGGGAGACAATATCCTTATGGGTTTTGAGAAAGCCTTTTAACATATCTTCAACAACAAGATTGGGATCATTGATAATTCTCTGCATTGTCAGTACTCCTTCTTTTTTTACTTAGCCGATTTATGGAGTTCTCTTTCCCACTCCATGATCTTGTCCACTTTGGGGGCGGAGCCGCCTCCCTGGAATTCCGAATCCATCCAGATATCCACCAGATTCTTGGCAAGCTCCAGGCCGATGACCCGGGCACCCATGGTCATGATCTGGGCATTATTGCTTTTCATAGCCCTCTGGGCAGAAAAGGAATCGTGGCAGGTTGCCGCCCGGATTCCCGGAACTTTGTTGGCCGCTATAGCCATTCCCAGTCCGGTTCCGCACATGAGGATTCCCCTCTCATTCTCCCCTTTCGCCACGGAGGATCCGACCGCTACGGCTATATCGGGATAGAGAACAGGATCTGTGGAATACACACCGAAATCCTGAATTGTATGCCCCTGTTCTTCCAGGTGCTTTTTGATTACTTCTTTCATTTCCAGAGCTGCTTCATCACAGCCGACTGCTATCTTCATATAACCTCCGGACTTCACTGTATTTTTATTATTTCGTATAACTTTATTTTTGTAATAAAGGATTTTTTCTTTTCAATCAGGCCTATTTTATCGTATAACCGCCGTCAATCAGGATGTTTTCACCATTAATCATGGCTGCAGCATCACTTGCCAGAAATAGAGCGACAGCTGCAATTTCATCAGGATAGGCAAAACGACCATTGGGAATCGTTTTTTTCATAGCCTCCCCGACTTCGCCGGCCCAGGCCTTTTTCCCTAATTCAGTCAGAACAACTGTAGGAGAGATAGCATTGACATTGATACCATACTGAGCCCATTCATATGCCAGTACCTTTGTCATGGAAATAACGGCACCTTTGGATGCACAATATGCCAGATGTTTATCCAGAGCGATGACTCCGGCCTGGGATGCCATATTTACGATTTTCCCGTACCCCTGCTTTATCATTTTTCGCCCGATAATCTGGGATACAAGAAAAATGGATTTCTGGTTTACGGCGATAGTGATATCCCACTCTTTTTCACTGAGATTTTCAGCAGCATCAAGGAATACCACTCCAGCACAGTTTACCAGAATATCCACAGAACCTAGTTTTTCTTCTGCAAAGTCAACAGACCTCTGAATATTCTCTGAATTTGTAATATCGGTTCTGGCAAAAACACTTTTAATATTGTATTTCTCTTCCAATTCGCCAGCGGCTTCCGCACCGGTATCGGAAAGGTCAAAAATACATATGTTTGCCCCTTTTTCAGCAAAAAGTTCCGCTATGGCTTTTCCGATACCATTTGCCCCGCCGGTTACTATGGCGTTTTTACCATTAAGGTTGAAATTTTTGTCAAACTCTTTATATTGAATCATAGCAACACCCTTATGTTGTCAGGTTCTATCAGCCGTGCCGGGCTGATAGAACCGAAGTTTAAATTATCTTGTAGTCAGGGCTTCTCTTTCCGAGAGGAGTCCGTCTACATTATCCAATGTGATGGGAACCCAGGGCACATTGTATACATCCTGCATAGAACTTCCCCATTCCATATCGTCCCAGCAAGCAGCGGCAGGTTCATAGGATTCTCCGATAACAGCTCTCAGAGCCAGATCAAGAGCTCCCTGAGCCTGACCGACAGCATTCTGAAGGATACTGACCATCTCGTCATTCTTTACAGCAAGCATGGCATCGGTAACACCGTCAATTCCTGCGGTAGGGAAATCTTTAATACTAAGACCGGCATCTTTGATTGCCTGAATTGCACCAAGTGCCATCTCATCATTCTGACCGATAATTCCGTCGATTTCACCGGGATGAGCACTGAGCCAGTTTTCCATAAGGCTCATTGCTTCGGCTCTAGACCAGTTGGCAGTTTTCATTTCCAGAACTTTTACACTATCACCATACTCTTCAATGGCTTTCATATTTCCTTTCCGTCTCTCAATCTGTGCAGACTGCCCGATAGGTCCTTCGATAATGACCACATTACCGGCTCCGCCCATGGCATCGATAACAGCTTTGGCTTCCATATAACCGGATTTAACGTCGTCAGAACCGATATAAGATGTCAGCATGTCACTGTTTACTCTGGTATTGGATCCGATAACAGGGATTCCTGCTTCAGAAGCCACCTGTACAGCAGATGCTCCGGCTTCAATATCAATGGGAACAAAAAGGATTGCATCAAACTGCTGTGCTGCCATAGTCTCAAACTGAGACTGCTGAACACCAGCATCGTACTGACCGTCAAAAACTGTTATGTCAACCAATCCGCTTTCAACAGCCGGATGACGTTCCAGAGCCGTAGCCCAAAGCCTCATATACTCTCCTTTAAGACCATAGACTGCTGCTCCGATTCTGTAGGTTTTCTCCCCGCTGTCAGAATCTTTCTGACCATTGGCAAATGCCGCTCCAGTCAGACTGATAAGAATCAGTGCGGTTACGATAAACTTCCTTAAAGATTTCATAGAACCTCCTCTTAGGTTAGAAAAAATATTAAAATGAAAACCTCAATGGTTTTTCACTTTTCTAAAAGAATCCAGCAGTACTGCGGCAATAATAATTACACCTTTGACGACCTGCTGGTAGTAGGAAGAAACTCCGAGAATATCCAAGCCATTATTGATGACGCCAATGATAAGAACACCGAATACGGTTCCCACAAGACTTCCCTGACCACCTGACAGGCTTGTACCGCCGATAACAACAGCTGCAATAGCATCCAGTTCATAAGATGTTCCTGCCTGGGGAAGCCCTGCAGTGGTCCTGGCTGTCAGAATCACACCTGCTAGAGCTGAAAGGAATCCGCTGATGACATAGACGGAAAAAATGATGAGACGTGTATTGATTCCTGAAATTTTAGCACTTTTCTCAGAACCTCCTACAGCGTATATGTAACGTCCGAAACGTGTTTTATACAGGGTGATCCAGGCAATAACGAATACTGCTATAAAAACGATAACCGGCATGGGAAGGCCTAAGATATCTCCTTTACCGATAAATAAGAAACTCTTGTCTATTTTAGGAACTGGCATACCGTTTGTATAAATGTATGTCAGACCTCTGGCTATACTCATCATCCCCAGTGAGACCACGAAGGGAGCCACTTTCCACTTGGCAATGATACCGCCTGTCGCAGCTCCCAGAACAACTCCACCGAGAAGAGCAACCAGATAACTGACGCCTGCGGGAGCGACGTTCCCGCCGAAGGAGGAACTGGCCAGGCTGGCCCCCAGGACTCCTCCGAATGCCAGAACAGATCCAACAGACAGGTCAATTCCTCCTGTCAGTATAACAAAAGTCATACCGATAGAGAGTAGTCCGTTAATGGAGACCTGCCTGAATACATTCAAAATATTCTGCCCTGTAAGAAAATAGGGACTGATAAAAGACAGAATGATACAAAACAGCAGAAAAACCAGAATAATGGCATACTCACTTGCTTTTTTTGTAATAAAATCTTTATTGATCCCTCTCTTTATATTTACCGATTCCATACTTCCTCCGTTTATTTAAGTGTCACTGAAGCATAATGCATCACATTGTTCTGATCTGCTTCGTCTCTGGTTAACTCTTTTTGGATTTTTCCATCTTTAAAAACAATTATCCGGTTACTCATTTTCAGAATCTCGGGGATCTCTGATGAAATCAGAATAATAGAGTTTCCTTCTTTTACATAACCAGTCATGAACTCATATATTTCTCTCTTGGCACCTACATCGATTCCTCTCGTAGGCTCGTCAAGAATCAGAATCCTGGGCTTTCTGGCAACCCACTTTCCCAGAACGACTTTCTGCTGATTTCCACCACTCAGATTAACAACCAGATGATCCAGTCCGCTTGTTTTTACTCTGAACAGATCCACCATTTCATTGGCTTTTAATTTTTCTGTCTTCTCTCTGATAAATCCGAATCGGCTTAATTCCTTCAAAGATGCCAGAGCAATGTTGTCTTTTACATTGCCTTTCATATACAAACCGCTGTTCTTTCTATCTTCGGTGACATAGGCTATACCATGTTTCATAGCATCTTTCGGCTTCCGGATCGTTACAGGTTTACCATCAATAAAAACTTTTCCCTCATCTTTACTGTTCACTCCGAACAGAAGATCACAAAACTCACTTCTTCCAGCCCCCATGAGACCGAAGATTCCAAGGATTTCGCCTTTTTTCAGATCCAGACTGACATCTTCAAGTACAGACTTCTGTGAAAACCCTATAACTTTAAGGATCAAATCTTCACGGGGAATATTATTCGTCTTATATTCTTCATCGACGCGTCGCCCAACCATCTTTTCGATTACTTCCGATCTGTCGGTCTCAGCGGTAGCAACTGTATCAATGTACTCTCCATCCCTTAAGATCGTGATCTTATCAGTTATTGTAAAGATCTCTTCCATCCTGTGGGAAACATAAATAATACCCTTTCCCTGTTCCTTCAGCATATTGACGATCCTGAAAAGGTTTTCCACTTCCTTCTCGCCGATAGCACTTGTTGGCTCGTCCATAATGATGATCTGGGAATCATAGGAGAGAGCTTTAGCGATCTCAACCATCTGTATTTCTGCAAGACTCAGCTCAAGCATCTTTTTTGTTACATCAATATTGAGTTCAAGCTGTTTCATCATCTCAGTGGCTTTACGATTCATTGCAGCATAATCAAGGAAAATCCCGCTTTTAATATCCTCCCGTCCCAGAAATATATTCTCTGCCACTGTCATTTCATCAACAGGAGTCAACTCCTGTTCAATCATGGCAATTCCAGCATCAATTGCCTGTTTCGGGTGCTGAAATTTATATACCTTCCCGAGAACATCCAATGTTCCCTGATCATGCATATGGATTCCCATAAAACATTTCACCAGAGTTGATTTTCCAGCCCCGTTTTCTCCCATCAAAGCATGGACTGTACCTGCTTCCAATTGGAAAGAGACGTCATTCAGAGCACGGACTCCAGGAAAGGATTTACCTATATTCTTTGCTTCAAGTAATACACTCATATATCATCCTCTTTGCCAGGTATTATTGCAAAGGAAGTGCCAATTTTACCCCGCATATTGAGAAATATTCTTAATTCTTTACATGGAAGATATTTAGAAGACAAAGAAAATTTAATCGCAATTTTTTCTTCCATTCAAAAGTTTCATGTTATCATATGAATTGTCCTAAATCAGGACAGGTGTCACCAAACTGTCCTGATTTAGGACAGAATATTCCCCTCCAAAGGACCTTATATGGTAATTCTACTGGTTGATGATAAAGAGGGCCTATTCTCTGTAATGAAAGAGAATTTTGCCTTTATGGGACATAATCTTGTCTATTCGGAATCCAGAAAAAGATGCCTGGAAACCCTCCGATCATCAGAAATCGATGTTGTACTGCTGGACATAATGCTGGGAAAAGATAACGGGATAGAGACTTTAAAAGACATCCGGAATGAATTTTCAGAAATTCCTGTCATAATGATTACCGGTTATGCCACTGTGGAAACTGCCGTGGCAGCGATGAAAATCGGGGCATATGACTACCTGAAAAAGCCCTTAAACTTCGATTACCTTTCTCAACTGGTGGAAAAAGCTTTCGAGAGCTCCAGGATGAAAAAGGAAAACATATCACTCAAAGAAAGACTGAAAGAGGAACTTCCTCCTATCTCTTCCCTGAATCCTGCATTTTCAGAAACATTGATAAGAGCAAAGAAGCTGGCATCCACGGATTTTCCCATACTCATCCAGGGCGAGAATGGTACAGGCAAGGAGCTGCTGGTGGATTTTATCTACCGTCATTCCAACCGGATAGCGGAAAAACTGAATAAGATAAATTGCGCAGCCTTTACTGAATCTCTTTTAGACAATGAGTTGTTTGGCCATGAAAAAGGGGCCTATACTGGAGCGGCGAGTTGTTTTAAAGGTATTTTCGAGCAGACAGACAAAGGAACGCTCTTTCTGGATGAACTGGGAGATATGCCTGAAACAATCCAGGTTAAAATACTGCGGGTTCTTCAGAATCAGGAAGTGAGAAGAATTGGCGGAGATAAAACCTATAAAATAGATGTCAGATTCATTGGAGCAACCAATAAAGATCTGAAAGAGCTTATTATGAAAGGCCGTTTCAGACAGGATCTTTATTACAGGTTAAACACTGCGGTTCTGAGGATCCCGCCTTTGAGAGAGCGCTTAATGGATCTTCCTGCACTGGTGGATTACTTTCTAACGGACTGCTCCCAAAAAAATAACCAGAAGAAAAAAACCATTTCTCCAGAAGTGAATACATTATTTCGACAGTATTCATGGCCCGGAAACATCAGGGAATTAAAGAATGTTATTAATTATGGTGCGACTATAAGCACATCAGATGCAATTACAATGATTGACCTGCCGCCTTCTTTACGATTTTATGAATCCAACGGGTTTGGTGATTACAATTACAGTCTAGTTGAACAGCAGGAAGTGGAGCTGATAAAAAAAACATTAACCATCACAGGACAAAACAAATCTGAATCAGCAAGGATTCTTAATATGAGCCGTAACACACTCTATCTGAAGATTAAAAAGTACGGGATCTCCATATGAATGAAGCAGCTGTTTATAACGAACCGACTCTGATACTGACAAGTGTCAATTTATCCTTCGGATCTCTGAAAGTCCTGAATGATATCAACCTGGAACTGAATGCCGGAGAAATACATGCCATACTTGGTGAACATGGAGCAGGGAAATCAAGTCTGGCACAATTGATCAGCGGTTATATCAGCCCTCAATCAGGAAATATACGGCTCTTAAAAAAGAATTACGACTACATATCGCTTCAGGTAGCTAGGATGCAGAAGGTGCATATGGTCTATCAGAGTTCAGCTCTGAATCCCTATTTCACAATAGCTGAAAATCTCTTTTATACTGACAAAAAACTGCCTTTTTTTTCCTGGAAACATAAAGCATTGCTTATAGAAAAAGCTCAGGAGTACCTAGATGGATATGGGTTTAATCTGGATCCCCGGCAAATGACAGGCTCTTTAAACAGATCAGACAGAACTGTTCTGGAAATCCTTGTCAATATCAGGGAAACTCCGACCATTCTGATTCTGGATGAAAGCCTGGAAAATATCTCTTCAATTGCCCTGCCAAAGATCCTGGATATCATTTTTGATTTAAAGAGGAGAGGTTGTACCATTCTTATCATAACCCATAAAGTGGATGGTCTTCATGAACTGGCAGATAGAATTACAATCATAAGAGACGGGCAGAATATTTTCTCCGATACCATCGGGCAGGTGGATAAAATTCAATTGATAAAAATGGCCTATACCCAGATTGCCAATCTTGATGAATCCCAGAATCACTTCACTGCATTTTACGAACTCATAAAATACAACGAGGCCATACTTGTCAATCTTCCTGTCAATCTAGTGATTATTGATACCCTCAAAACGATCCGGATGATAAATCAGTTCTGTGTAGGAAATTTCGATCTTGATCAGACGGAATATATCGGCAGGCAGATAGCAGATTTTTTTCAGGGAACGAATGAGACTCAGATTGATACGATTATCCGTAGTATCAATACCTTTCAGGAAGAACAGTTTTTTCACTTCGAGATGGAAATAAATGGAAGAACCGGGATTTTCAATATCCGGATTTTCCCTGTGAAAGATGAAGGATTCCTCCTGGGCAGTATTGTACTTCTGGAAGATATTACTGAATACAGCAATCTTCAGAGACAGGATATCATCTCAGATAAGCTTGCCTCGCTCGGTCTGGTTGCGGCCAGCGTTGCACACGAAATAAATAACCCGTTGGAAATAATTTATAGCTATTTAACCAATTTACGATTTAAGTACAGCTCTAAGGAAATGCAGAACATTACTGATAAAATTCAGAAAGAACTGGATTATATTACTCACATTGTCAGCGATTTGCAGGAACTCGGAACAGAGCGGCACGCCTGGGAAGAGATTAATATTAATTATCATATTCAGGAAGTAATTGATTTAATAAACTACAATGCAAAAATAAATAATGTAAAAGTTATTTTTGAAAAAAAATGTTCTGACATTGAAATTTCCATCAATAAAAATGAAATGAAACAGGTCTTGCTCAATCTATTTAAAAACAGTCTGGAAGCAATGCCTGAAGGAGGGAAGATCATTATAGAAACAGCGATTTTTTTTGCAGGTGAACGTAAGAATTTCTGCATCTATTTTAAAGATACAGGCATTGGCATTCCCAAGGATAAAGATTTGTTCGTACCATTCTATTCAACCAAGCAGAATAATGAAATATCCGGTCTTGGTCTCTCGATTTGTCACTCCATAATTTCCAAATACAAGGGAAATATTACTTTATCCAACAACCCTGATGGGGGATGTCTGGTTACCATATTACTCCCGATCAACACATTAGAAAACAGCCGGATTTAAACTGGACTCAGGAAGAGGAAAAGGTATAATCAGCCGGCCATAGCCGGGAAAATCTCCTGGAATGCAAATCCTCCTGGGCCCTAAATAGTAAATTTTTCAGCCGCCTCGCTGATTTCCTCTATATTCCCTTTGTTCGTACCGGACAGTTCCCTGATTTCATCCATCCCTCCTGTAATGTTTCCGGTTTCCTGATTAATCCTATGTATGGAATTGAGCACTTCCGATGTCAGGCAGTTTAAAGTACCGATAGCCTCCAGAATCTGGTTGTTTCCCGCAGTCATTTCGAAGGATCCTGTTTGAACAGACAGGGTGATATCCTTCATAGCCTGCAGAGCCTGCAGTATTTCCTTTGAACCGGATTTTTGTTCCTTCATAGCCATACTGATGCCCATAAAAGCAGTATCGACGCTCTTTAACTGACCCAGTACTTCCTGAAAGGATAAATCCGCCTCTTTGGTAGAAGCCGCCATTTCATCAATGGTCTGGGATATTTCTTTCAGGTTTACACTGATTTTCTTTGAATTTGACGAGGATTCTTCCGCCAGTTTCCGTATCTCATCGGCAACAACAGCAAAACCTTTCCCTGCTTCTCCCGCGTGAGCCGCTTCGATGGCTGCATTAATGGCTAGAAGATTTGTCTGAGAGGCAATATTGTCGATGATGGTATTGGCTTCCTGCAGTTCAGAGGAACTACTGATGATTTTATTTACAGTGGAAAGTACCGTCTCAATTTTTTTCTTTCCCGTGTCAGAAACATCCTGCAGACAATTCAGATTTTCCTGAGCAGTATCGGTCTGGTGGGAAATAGAGTCGATATTGGCAATAATTTCCTCGATTGATGCAGAAGAGACTTCAATACTGGAAGACTGCTGCTGAATAGAAATGTTCAGAGCACTTATATTCTTGGTCATCTGTTCCACCGCAGCAGAAGTTTCAGAGACATTAGCGGCCTGGTTTTGAATGGTTATGTTCGTTGAATCAAGCGTATTGTTAATCTGCTTGACAGAACGAACCGTTTTATCGGAAACAGAATCCAATAATGACCCTGTATTTCCCAGAGACTCCACTTTATCTGTAATTCCTGAAATCAGAATGGAAAGGCTTCCCAGAAAACAGTTCATTTCCTCCTGCATTCCTGTAAGCTCGTCATTACCCTGTAAATCCGTCCGGATAGTAAGATTCCCCGTAGAAGCAGTAGATATAAGGGCCTGAAGCTGCTGCAGTCTCTTCCTCAATATTCTGTTTATGAGAAGGGAAATAGCCCCCCATAACACAATTATAATAATCACGCTGATGATTTTGAGATACAATCGTATGATACCGGCTACGCTATAGAAATCCCTCTTCTCAATTGTCATAATGACCATCCAGGACTGATCTTTCAGTTGCGTCACAACCCCGACTCTTTCTGCACCATTAAAAACATATTCAATGAAACCTTCTCCCGCCGGAGACTGTACCAGTTCTTTTCCCTTGAGGAAGAACTCTTCCTCCTTAAGATCTTCCATAATCACGGAACTATCCGGATGGGAAATGATGATTCCCTGCGAAGTCATCAGAAAGGTATATCCAGTTTCACTGAAATTTTTCGTTCTTACAAAATCTTCAGAAAACATCTGGAGATCCAGGCCGGTCAGAATGAATCCGATGGCCTGTCCTCCCTGATCCTTCACAACATGAGAGAGGGTAATAACAGGATGCCCTGTAGAGGGAGACACGGAGGGATCAGCTGTAAAAGAGATATTTCCCTTATTAATCAGAGAATCATAAATAGGAGAGCTGTCTAAAGACTGTCCAACAGATTCTTCCAGACCGGCGGATTGGACGATACCATCCCGATCAACCAAAAGGATGTTTTCGATGTATCCGATATTTTCCATACAGGCTTTGAAATAGGCGTTGGAGACAGTAGAGTCCTCCCCCTGAAGGAACTTGACCACTTCTGGATTCCGGCTTTCCAGTTTGTTTTGCAGATTAACCATATCCAGCTGCATTTGGATCAGTTCACTGATTGAATGTGTCTGTTCCAGCATCAGTTCAGACATGTTTTCCCTGACCTCCCTCTTCAGGGCGAAGGCAAGGAACTGTTCCATAACAGTCATAGCCAGAATAAGGAACAGAACAATGGTCAGTATGATTTTTAAAGAAATACTGTTTCTTCTCGACCCTTTTTTCATATAGCTAACCCCTTTAGACAGGAAGGACCCGAGTCTTATTCCTGTTAGAAAAACTCTGAAGACTTCATCATTGGGATGATCATCCGAACCGGGGGGGAAATCCCCCCCCCCACAGTATCAGATAAAGAAGGATCGGCTACTTGAGTTCCGACATTTTTTCAATGACACGATCAATTAGCATCCTGAAATTGAACTGATCGGGGTCAGAAGGTCCGGCCTCACCCTTCCCGGGCCTATCCATTCCCGGAGCCCCCGGCCCACCGGGTCCTGCACCTCCGGGGCCGCCTCTCCCTGGTCCGGGATCACCTGAAAGAGCCTCCATATCCTCGGATGGATCGTGCCGGGGGGGCTGCTGTTCCCGGACCGGGTTGAATGCTAATTGCTCCTCAGTCAATTCCAGACTGATCAATCCTGCATAAGTCCTGTTTTCTGTGGACTGATTAGCATCCAGTGCTTCCCTCCAGGATTCCAGAACGGGAAGGATACGGGAAATCTGTTCATCAGTTAAAACCAGAGATGCTTCGCTGCTGTCCAGTAATAATTCCAGCTTCAACAGAAGATCCATGGAATCCGGATCCGCCATTGCCAAGGGAGAAGGCTTCATTGCAGCAGATAATTCCTGTTCTAAATTTTTTTTCTGTGTCTGGCAGGAGAGAAAAACCAGAATCGTAAAAACCACTGCAAGTAGAATATTCATGATTTTAATCATTCTTTTATCCTTGAATCATGGAGTTATAAATACGTTAACTTCTATGAACAGGATAAAGGAAAGCCCAGAGAGCCTGGTGAAAGGAAAGTAAAGCAAATGTAAAATAGTGTAAATTAAGATCCGTACTCAAGCCGGCAGAAGGCAAAAACAAGCAATGCCATATGCCGGCCGGAGAGGAACCTATACCCTGTTTTCCCTGTCGAAGGGTTTTCCCAGGGCCAGGGGACTCAGGTGCTGACTCTTCCGCGAAAGGGCCAGAACAATGATAACAAGAACATAGGGAAGCATAACCGCAAACTCATAGGGAATAGGGATTCCCATGGTCTGGACTTTCAGCTGAAACACCTGGGTCAGGCTGAAGAGCAGGGCTCCCCAGAGAACGCCCCAGGGGGTCCAGCGGCCGAAGTAGACAAGAGCCACGGCGATAAAACCGCGTCCCGCTATGAGCGAGTCCGCAAACATTTTCACCTGTCCCAGCGAGAGATAGGCGCCTGCCAGTCCGGCCAGGGCTCCCCCCACGATCAGGGCCTGATAGCGGATGCGGTTCACATTGATCCCCACGCTGTCCGCCGCTTCGGGAGTGGTACCGCTGGCACGGACCTTCAGCCCCCAGGAGGTTTTATTCAGAATAAATACCGACAGAGGGACCAGGGCCATGGCGATGTACACAATCAGGTTATGGTTGAAAAAGATATTGCCCAGAAAGGGTATCTTTGACAGCAGAGGAATCGGCAGGGCCCTGATTCCGGAGACACTGGCGATACCGCCGATAAAATGGCGGAACAGGGTTCCCGATACACCCACACCGAACATCTGAAGCCCGATACCGGCGATTCCCTGGGGCGCTTTGAAGGTCACCACCACCAGGCCGAAGAACAGTCCCATCAGAGCTCCCACAACAAGAGCTGCCAGGATTCCCAGAAGGTTCAGGGTCCAGGAGTACTCTCCTCCCCCTCCGACCATATAGGGAATGAGAAAGCCCGCAAAAGCTCCCATGGCCATGATACCTTCACAGCCCAGATTGAACACACCGGCTCTCTGGTTGTACATCTCCCCTAAAGAAGCCAGGAGCAGTGAGATGGAAAAAGGAATTCCCAGAACAAGGACACTCATTAAAAAATCCATCAGGCTTTCACCTCCTCTTCAGTTGCGGGGGTATCGCTCTTTTCGTTCCCCATGTCAGAAATCAGATGGGAGAAGCGCCTGGTCACCCTGTCCAGGAGATAGGGGTTGTTGATCACCATTTTCACGGAGATGATGGTCAGGATAATGATCCCCTGGAGCACCTGAACCATATTGGCAGGCACGCCGACCATCCGCTGGGTCATATCGCCCCCCACAAGGATCAGACCGAAAAAGAATGAGGCCGGGATGATCCCCGCCGGATGAAGACCTCCGAAAAGGGCAACTACGATTCCTGTAAAACCGTATCCCGAAGAGATATCTTCGATGGCCCGTCTGTGGAGTCCCATCACTTCCGAACCGCCGGCAATACCGGCCAGGGCGCCCGAGAGAACCATGGCGGTCACAAGAGAACGTCCCACATTGATACCGCCGTAGCGGGCCGCCTTCTGCTGGGCTCCTGCGGCCCTCAGTTTATAGCCGAAGGTTGTTTTCCATAAAAGGAGATACACAATCAGAGCCAGAGCCAGGGCAATCAAAAGGCCTGAATGCACTCTGGTTCCCTTCACATACCTGGTCAGCCAGGCCGCTTCGGGAAATCGGATACTCTGGGGAGTCCCCGAGCCTGTCACAAGTTCATTGGGATCGATCAGCGGACCTCTGAGACACAGAACATAGATCTGTGCGGCAATATAGTTGAGCATCACCGTGGAGAGGAGCTCACTGACCTGCAGTTTCGCTTTCAGGATTCCGGGGATGGCCGCATAAAGGCCGCCGAACAGGGCCCCTGCCAGCAGTGCCGCGGGAATCATGATAAACCGGGGTAGAGTGGGAAAACAGACCGCCACGATGGTGGTCCCCAGGATCCCCATGATGATCTGTCCCTCTCCCCCGATATTCAGAATACCGCTTCGGAAAGCCACTGTAATACCCAGGGCGACCAGCAGGAGGGGAATCATACGGATAAGGACTTCCGATATGATATAAAAATTCTTCAGAGGCTCAAAAAAGATAACCGAAAAGGATTTGAGAACTTCCGCTCCGATGGTCCAGAGAATGATGGAGGCCATGAGAGCACAGACAACAACCGCCAGCAGAAACACAGCGATCTTAAAGGTAAGTTGAAACTGTTTTTTAGTCACCCGAAACCCCCGCCATCAGAAGTCCGAGCTTCTTCTGTTCCGCTTCCCGGCCTTTCAAAACTTTCATGATTTTTCCTTTGTAAATAACAGCCACCCTGTCGGAGAGGTTGATAATCTCCTCCAGTTCTTCGGAAATCAGCAGGATTCCCACACCCTGGTCTTTCAGGTCAAGCAGCTGCTGGTGAATGAACTCGGCAGCCCCCATGTCCAGACCTCTGGTGGGATAGACAGCCACGAGAAAACGGGGTTTCCTGTCAATTTCCCTGGCCAGAATGACTTTCTGTATATTCCCCCCCGACAGAGAACCGGCGGCTACTTCCGTGTGAGGAGATCTGATATCAAACTGCTCTCTCAGTTTTTCTGCCGAAAGGGAGATATCTTTCTGTTTCAGCACCTTCCGCTGACTGAACCGGGGAGAATCATGATCCTTGAGGATCAGGTTTTCCCTGATGGAGAAGGAGGGGACGATCCCTTCATTATTCCTATCTTCGGGAATGTATCCCATACCCCGGTGAATCACCTCTCCGGGAGACAGGTTGGCAATGTTCTCTTCCAGAAAGAGGATCTCTCCGGACTGGACTTTTCTCAGTCCGTTGATAGCCTCGGCCAGCTCTTTCTGACCGTTTCCGGAAACACCGGCCAGTCCGACGATCTCGCCCTTGTGGATGCACAGGGAAAGCTCATCAAGGGCTTTGTATCCCCGGTCGCTCTGAACCGTCAGGTCCTGAATATCCAGCAGCACATCCTCGCTGCTCTCGCCGCAGGTGTTCTTGGGAAGTTCCACCTCGGCCCCTGTCATAAACGAGGCCAGTTCGTGGGGAGTATAATCCTGGGTATCACCCGCAAAAGTGACCCGCCCGTGCCTGAGAATCAGAACTTTATGAGAGAGGGCTTTAACCTCGTGCAGTTTATGACTGATGAATATGATCGAAAGGCTTTTTGCCATTTCCGCCAGAAGAGCAATCAGCTCATCCGTCTCCTGGGGAGTCAGGGCGGAACTGGGTTCATCCAGAATCAGGAAACGGGCGCCATAGCAGAGAGTTTTGATAAGCTCCACCCGCTGCTGCTCCCCTACAGAAAGCTGCCAGACATAGGCATCGGGATCGCAGTGCAGATTGTAAAGGCTGGCGATCTCTTCAATTTTCCGGCGGACCACATCGAGTTTGAGTCGGCCCTTCACATGGGCGGCTTCCATTCCCAGGGCTATATTTTCAAGTACCGTCAGATTGGGAACAAGCATATACTTCTGATGAACCATGCCGATTCCCGCATCAAAAGCATCTCTGGGAGATTTGAAATTGACAGGTTGGTCGTTGATATAGATGGTTCCCTGATCTGCCTGATACAGTCCCATCAGTATATTCATAAGGGTTGTCTTGCCGGCGCCGTTCTCTCCCACAATGGCAAGGACCTCATTTTCTCCCACCGACAGATTGATATCATCACAAGCAAGGACACCGGGAAAGCGTTTTGTAATTCCCTCGATCCTCAATGAACGAATTTTTTCCATAATATTTCTCTACTCCAGAGACTCCCTTCCTGTACTCCCTCCCCGGTCTCCGCCCCTTCAGCAGAAGGCAGGAATTTCCTTATGAATCAGGAAACCCTCCCTGCCCCGTTAAGGGCGGAGGAGAGGGAAGAAAGGTAAACTTACAACTTTATTACATAAAGACTTTTTTAGTATTTAACACTCTGCCAGTCAATTTCAAGATCATCAGCCATCAGCTTGGCAGAGGCTTCTTCAACAGCAGCTCTGACTTCTGCAGTCAGCAGGGGATTTTCATCAGACATGCTGAAAGAGAAACCGCCATTGGGAATTGTCAGCCAGAAAACCTGACCGGGAATGCTGGATTCACCGGCTTTGAAAGCGTCCAGGATGGTGGCAAAAATAGGATCGTAATGATAGGAACAGGCTGCCATCAGTTTGTAGCCTTCGGGGCTGTCAAAAAGGATCTCGGAAGTTCCCATCCAGTACACATCTTCATCGGGATGCTGGGCAATTGCCTGAAGAGCTCCCAGTCCCTGCTGAGCGGAACCGGCCATAATGTCAAAACCGTCGCCGATATAGGTCTGAGCCAGCTCACCGGCTTTTACATAGTCACCGTAGCTGCCTGTATGGGCCACACCGATTTCCGCATCTTCGTTTACAGATTTGATACCGAGCCAAAAACCTCTGTTGTACTGAGCCGCATCTCCCCCATCTACAGGACCGACAATACCGATTTTACCGGTTTTTGTTGTCATACCGGCGATAATTCCGGAAAGGTATCCGGGCTGTTCGGTTGCAGGCTGATAGCTGATAATATTGTCACCCAGGAGCTGGGAGGAAGTTCCGAATACAAATGTAACATCAGGAAACTCTTCGGCCATTTCCACTACAGTGTTATTAAACTGGGAACCATGAAAAACAAGGTAGGTAAATCCCTGAGCAACATACTGTCTGGCCGCAGAACCGGCATCAACAGGTTTCATGTTTTCACTGTATTCCACAACCATGACGCCGTCGCTGGCGCCGGCGACATTCATTGCCGCATCATACATTCCCTGGCTCCAGCCTTTGTCATCGGCTGAACTGGGAAGGATCAGAGCAACTTTAACCTGCTCACTGCCTGTTGATTCCTGTCCGCCGGCTGCGAAAACCTGCAGAGAACCAATCAGAAAAATAACGGTAAGAAATAGGGCTTTTTTCATTCTTTACGTCCTTTCAAGAGTTTTTTTCCAACAATTTTTTGTTGTTAATTTTCTTTGATTATCTGATCAGTCAAACAATAAAGTCTATATACATAAAGACATGAAATTCTGAAACCCCTGAAAATAAGTGTTTCAGAGCCTGTTTTTTTTGCAAACCAACAAATTTGTAGTTTTTTAGTCAGAAATTATTTATCCATTAATTCAGGAATTCCAGAATCCCCTGTGGTCTCCCGCAATCAGGGAAATCAGATCAGGATCGTCGCAGGGACCGGAGACGGCAATGTTTTTCTGGCCTCTGGCAATAACGTCCCGGCAGGGAAGATCGAAGGTCAGATTCTCAGGATCGTCACCTGTCATTTCCAGAAGCTGATGCTCCGACAGGGCATAGACAATCCGCCCCACATTGGCCCAGTAGGCCGCCCCGGCACACATGGCGCAGGGTTCCACTGAGGTATAGAGGGTGCAACTTGAAAGGAACTCCCGGGAGTAGGCCTTTGAAGCGGCCATCATCAGATTCGTTTCGGCATGACCGCAGTCGTTGTGTTCGGTAGTCACCGTATTCTGCGCCCGGAGAATAATGGTTCCCTCTCTGTCTGTCAGAACCGCTCCGAAAGGGTGGTTCCCCTTCTCTCTGGCTTTCCGGCCTTCCGCGGCTGCTTCTTTGAGGATTTCTATGTCTCTGAAGTCTACAGGTTTTTCAATAACAGGCATGGCTGCCTCCTTGTTAGGTATAGGGACTGATTATAGGCCATAAAGGAGGATGCCTGTCAAATCAGGCCGCCGGGAGCCCTGCTTCCCGGAACTCGCTGCAGAGGGCCTTCATAAAATCCGCTTCGGGTATGGGCGTGTTCTCCAGGGTATACCGGCCGGGGAGCCACTTCTCCTCCCCCATCTTATGGAAGGGCAGAAGTTCCACCCTTTCCAGATTTTTCAACCCCAGAAGCATCCCTTTCAGGGCGGCAAGATCCCGTCTGTCATCGGTCAGTCCCGGAACCACCACATGCCGTATCCATAAAGGTTTACCAGTCTCCTGAAGGTAATTCAGGGTTTCCAGAGGCACTGCGCCGGACACGCCGGTGACTTTTTTATGGACCTCTTCGTTTACAGACTTGATATCCAGAATCACCAGATCCGCCGCATCCAGCACGGGAGCGATCCTCTCCAGTTTGCCGTATCCCGCCGTATCCAGAACCGTGTGGATCCCTTTCCGGGCGCAGCGGATCAGGATATCCCGGGCAAAGTCGGGCTGAAAAAGGGCTTCCCCTCCGCTCAGGGTCAGCCCTCCTCCGGAAGCCTCCATCCAGGATCTGTACTTCAGGACTTCATTCACCACCTCCTGAGAGTTCATCTCCCGGCCTCCCCGGGCGGACCAGCTGTCGGGATTGTGACAGTACAGGCAGCGCAGGGGGCATCCCTGGAGAAAGAGGACAAACCTCAGTCCCGGCCCGTCCACCATGCCGCAGGTCTCGTAGGAGTGAATACGCCCTTTTACCGGTTCAGCCATGAGTGTCCCCCCTAGATAATCGAATGGAATGTCCTGTTGATAACATCCTCCTGCTGCTCCCGGGTCAGCTTGATGAAATTCACCGCATAGCCGGAAACCCGGATGGTCAGCTGGGGATACTTTTCCGGATGATCCATCGCATCCAGAAGGGTTTCCCTGTTGAGAACATTGATGTTCACATGGTGGCCCCCCTCCAGGAAATAGCCGTCCATGAGGGAGCAGAGATTCTTCCTCTGTTCCTCTCCGCTCCGGCCCAGGGCCTTGGGCACGATGGAAAAGGTATAGGAGATCCCGTCGATGGCGTGTTCGTAGGGAAGCTTCGCTACAGAGGCGAAAGAGGCCAGAGCCCCGTGGGTGTCCCGTCCGTGAATGGGATTGGCTCCGGGACCGAAGGGCAGCCCCGCCTTCCTTCCGTCCGGAGTGGATCCTGTTTTCTTTCCATAGACCACGTTGCTTGTGATGGTCAGGATAGACTGGGTGGGTTCGGCATTTCTGTAGGTGTTCTGTTTTTTCAGACGTCCCATAAAGCCTTCCACCAGATCTACGGCAATCTGATCCACCCTGTCATCGTTATTGCCGAAGGCCGGGTACTCCCCTTCCACTTCATAGTCTACCGCCAGGCCCTCTTCGTTCCGTATGACCTTCACCCGGCTGTACTTTATGGCCGAGAGAGAGTCTGCCGCTACAGAAAGTCCCGCAATCCCGCAGGCCATGGTCCTGTGGATATCCCTGTCATGAAGAGCCATCTGGAGGGACTCGTAATTGTATTTGTCATGCATAAAGTGGATAACATTGAGGGTCTTGATATAGAGGGCGGCCAGCCAGTCCTGGATCACATCAAACCGCTCTTTCACCTCATCATAATCCAGATAGTCCCCTTCCACGGGCTTGAAGGCCGGTGTCACCTGAAGACCCGACTTTTCATCCCGGCCCCCGTTGATGGCATACAGAAGTGCTTTGGCAAGATTGGCCCGGGCACCGAAAAACTGCATCTGCTTGCCCACCTTCATGGCGGAGACACAGCAGGCTATGGCATAGTCATCACCGAACCAGGTCCGCATGAGGCAGTCGTTTTCGTACTGGATCGCCGAAGTTTCAATGGAAAGCCGGCAGCAGTAGTCCTTGAATCCCTCGGGAAGCCGGGGTGTCCACAGGACTGTCAGGTTCGGCTCGGGAGCAGGCCCCAGATTTTCCAGGGTATGGAGAAAGCGGAAGGTGTTCTTTGTTACCAGAGTCCGGCCGTCTACTCCCATTCCCCCGAGGACCTCGGTAACCCAGGTGGGATCTCCCGAAAAGAGTTCGTTATAGCCGGGGGTTCTCAGAAAACGGACCATCCTCAGTTTCATAACAAAGTGATCGGTCAATTCCTGGGCCTCCTGTTCCGTCAGAGTCCCCTCTTCCAGATCCCTCTGAATATAGATATCCAGAAAAGAAGACACCCGTCCCAGTGACATGGCCGCCCCGTCCTGCTCCTTGATTGCCGCCAGATAGGCCAGATAGGTCCACTGAACCGCTTCTCTCGCCGTACCGGCGGGGCCTGAAATATCCAGACCGTAAAAGGAGGCCATCTCTTTGAGTTCTCCCAGACTTTTAATCTGCTCGGAGATCTCCTCCCGTCCGCGGATACTCTCTTCGGTGATACAGGGTGTATCAAAAAGCTCCTTCTGGGATTTCTTGTCTTCAATAAGACGGTCTACCCCGTAAAGGGCCACCCGGCGGTAATCTCCTATGATCCGCCCCCGTCCGTAGGCATCGGGCAGGCCTGTGAGGATTCCCGACTTCCGGGCCTTCCGCATATCTTCCGTATAGGCGCTGAAAACGCCGTCGTTATGGGTTTTCCTGTGCTTTCCGAAAACCTCTTTCACCTCCTCAGAAAGGTTGTAGCCATAGGACTCCAGGGCGGATTCCACCACCCGCAGCCCCCCTTTGGGCATGATACCCCTTTTGAGAGGTTTGTCGGTCTGAAGCCCTACAATCTGCTCCAGCTCCCGGTCTATGTAGCCCGCCCCGTGAGAGATCACCGTAGAGGGCTTTTCCGTTTCCGCATCGAGGATCCCTCTGGCCCTCTCCTGCTCCATAAGATCTTTCACTTTATCCCAGAGCATCAGGGTTCTGTCTGTCGGTCCCGTCAGGAAGGAATCGTCTCCTTCATAGGGTGTATAGTTTCTCTGTATAAAGTCGCGGACATCGATTTTGAACATCCATGACCCACTGATAAAATTGTCCCATTGTTTCATAAAAACCACCTTTGCCTTACGGATGGATCATCCGTTTTTCTGCTCCCATACATTACTTATTTAGTCATATTTGGTCAACAGAATTTAGTTAGCCTTTATTAACATCATATGTTGACGGATCCGCAACAAAGGGCTTTCAATATTTGATTTGATTTTTTCCCGTTCCCGTAAGATACTCCCTTGTGTGAAAAAAGCAGCGTTACTGTTCCTCCTGTTCCTGGGAATCCTAGGACTCTACCTGGAACAGCAGTCGGTCAGACTGGGAAATTACCGGTGGATAATACAAGTCATCGACTACACTCTGGTCCTTGTTCTTCTGGGAGAAGGACTCTCCGGTTTTCTCAGGGCTCCCCGTAAACGGGTCTATCTGAAGAACCACATCCCCGCCCTTGTGTTCTTACTTGTCTATCTGACCCTGTTCATGATCAACAGGCTTCCCGGAATCTTTCCGGAGAACAATACAATCAAGGGCTATTTCTTTCTGATGATTGTAAGGAATATCCTTTTGGTTCTGAAAGTATACGGCCGGATAAGAAAGCTGACGGGATACCTGAATTCCATTTTCTCCCATCCCGCCCAGACGGTGGTGCTGAGCTTTATCATTGTCATCATGGTGGGAACCCTCCTGCTGATGATGCCCATGATGAGCCGGGGGGCTCCCCTTAAACCTGTGGATGCCTTCTTTACCATTACATCGGCGGTCTGTGTTACAGGGCTGATCGTTGTGGATACGGCCTCCCGGTTCACCCTGGCGGGACAGATAACCATCATGGTGATGATTCAGATCGGCGGTCTGGGAATCATGCTGCTCTCGTATTTCATGATGTTCGCCTTTCGCCGCTCGGTCAGCCTCAAGGACAGACAGCTCCTGAGTTATATGCTCAATGCTTCGGATATGAAGAGCATTGTGAGCAGCGTCAAAAGGATCATTTTCCTGACATTCTCCATAGAGCTCACAGGGGCTGTCCTGATGTTCCCTGTTTTCCTGGGCTCCTCCATGAGCATAGGCCAGGCGGCCTTCTTTTCTCTGTTCCATGGGGTTTCCGCCTTCTGCAATGCCGGCTTCGCTCTCTATTCAGACAGCCTGGTCTCCTTTCAGGGCAACCTTCCCCTGAATCTGGTCATTGCGGGGCTGATCATCGCGGGGGGCATCAGTTTTACGGTTCTCACGGATATCTCCCGGGTGATTGCCGACCTTTTAAGAAAGAAACGGTCCAGACTCACCATCAATTCCCGGGTTGTTCTCCAGGTCACAGGGATTCTACTCCTCGTCCCCATGCTTCTGATCTACAAACTGGAACATGGACGGTACCTCTTTTCCCTGACCCTGCCGGACCAGTACCTTTCGGCCTTCTTCCAGTCGGTGACCCTCAGAACCGCAGGATTCAATACCATCCCCTTTGAAACCCTCGGAGCCGGAACCCTGATGCTGATGATCGGCGTCATGTTTATTGGCGGCGCCTCGGGCAGTACCGCCGGGGGCATCAAGGTCAATACCCTGGGGGCCGCATGGGCCTATATCCGCTCATTCCGCAGAGGAGACCAGGAGATCCTGCTCTACCGCCATCAGGTTCCGAAAGAACAGGTTCTCCAGGCCTTTACAGTCATCCTCTTCGGAGTCCTGTCCATTTTCACAGTGACCTTTCTGCTCTTTCTGACCGAAGCGGCCGAACCGGTACAGATCTTCTTCGAAGCGGTTTCGGCCTTTGCCACAGTGGGCCTTTCCACCGGCATAACTGGAGAGCTGACCCTGTTCGGAAAACTGGCGATTTCCGCCCTGATGTTCATAGGAAGGATAGGCCCCCTGACACTGCTCACAGCCTCGTCGGGGAAGGAGAAAAGCTCGGCGATCTCCTATCCGGAAGCCACTCTTTTAATAGGATAATTGATCAGGAGAAACAGGAGAATCGAACAAATGCATACAGGAGTTTTACAATGGCCAAGACATTTGCAGTCATAGGACTGGGACTTTTCGGAAGGAAGGTCTGCGAAGTACTGACAGAAAAAGGGGGTGAGGTGATTGCCCTGGACAATACTCCGGCTCTGGTCAACAAGGTGAAGGACTATGTCTCCCAGGCGATCCTTATGGACTCGACCGATGAGGACTCCATAGCGGAAGCCCCCTTTGATCAGGTGGATGCGGCCATTGTGGCCATCGGAGACAATATAGAGGCCAGCATCCTCACAACCACCCTTCTGAAACAGACGGGAGTGCCCTACATCATAGCCCGGGCTGTCAATAAAACCCACTACCAGGTGCTGAAACAGATCGGCGCCAACGAGGTCATCAATATTGAGGAGGAAGAGGGAAGCCGGATCGCCCAGAACCTCATTGCCCCCTCTGTGATGGAGAAAATCCCCCTCTCCCGGAAGGTCATCCTCTCGGAAATGTATCTGCCCGGAGCCTATGAGAAATCAACGGTGGCCTCTCTGGACCTGGAGGAAAAATTCAAGATCCGCCTGGTAGCCCTGAGAAGGATCCGTACGGCTCTGGATGCGGACGGAAATACAAAAAGAGACGAAGAACTCCTCTTTCCGGTTCCCGGAGAAGTACTGATCACAGGAGACGTTCTTATCCTGGTGGGAGAAGAGAAGGCTCTGGAAGAGTTTCAGAAGAGCGGAGAGGTGCCCCTATGATACTGATTACCCGGAAAAGGCTTGCCCTGTCTCTCCTCCTTGTACTTGTTTCCACAGGACTTCTCATATTTGCCGGCTACAGGCTCAGCCCCGGAGAAGCCTCCCCTATCCGCATGGACAGAGAGAACCTTCTGTTCTGGGGGATTGTGATTCTCATTTTTCAGGGGTGGATCATGGCAGCCCTCTTTTTCAGACAGAGAAAACTCATAGGAGATCTGGAAAGGATCGGCAGAATCGGGGATTTATCAAATATACAGGCCGTCAGGATACTGAAAGAGATGGGAAGCCTGGGAGAAGCCCTGAAAAAGATCATGGCAGAGCAGAATGAGATCGTCAATCTCAGATCGGAGAGGATAACAGCCCTGAATACCCTGATTAAGATGCTCTGTGAAGATGTGGACTCTCCCGTGGTTGTCACGGATGTGACCGGAGGGGTCTTCACCTACAGTGAAAGGCTTGTTGAAAAAATAGGAAAAGAGCAGGAGGAGCTCTCTCTTATGACCATCAGCGACATAAGAGAGGATATCCCCCTGGCGGAAGTTCTCAGTCATATGGAAAAACAGAGACTGCCCTGGAACGGCCCCGAAGGAACAGGGATATCATGCACCCCGATTTTTGCCAGAAACGGCACTCTTCACTTCTGCATATGGGAAATGGAATCGGTCAATATCATAAGCAAATACAAAGCGACCTCCCTTGCCACAGGCACCCGCCAGAACTTTCAGAAACTCCAGGGAGTCTTCAGAAACAGGGCCAGCAGGAAAAAAAAATAGACCCAGCCCGGAAAGGCACAGCAGATTCTGAAAAAGTGAGAATTGCCTCATGAATCCGGCGGAGGGGTTTTCTATCCCTCCCGGACTCTTTTCCTATGGAGACGTGAGGTAGGAGTTCACGATTCTGAGCACTTTCCTTTCTGAATAACTCCCGGGATCATCAGCGGCAACAACAAATCCCAGAAACTCTCCGTCGGAGCTGTAGAAATAAAAATCCTCTTCGGGCACCAGAGTTAATACTGTTGATTCCCCCTCAGGAACATCCACCACCGCATTATAGGAAGGAAAGACAATCCTGCGGGATTCGGAATCCACATCTGAGGCGCTGAGATGCCATCTGGTTTCCGCTCCCCTTTTCATGACAATCACAGCCGGAGAGAGGCCACCGTTCTCTATCAGAAGCTCTGCTTCATAGGTCTCTTCCCCCTGCCGGGAATAGGCGATATCTTCTGCCTGAAATTCGGGTATTTTCACTCGGACCTCCCGGGTAGAAGACGCTCCGGGAGGATCCACCGGGGCTGCCGGATCATAGGCAGACAGATCGTCCACAACCACAATATGAGAAGAGATCATCCCCATCCAGCAGGAAAAAAGGTAAGTCCCCGCCTCCACAGGGAGGAATTCTACAGTGGTAATTCCATCATCAAGAGGCTGCTCAATCCCGTACTCCCTGACAATAATGGCATTATTGCATCCGGTGATATCCCCCGGACCGGCAGAAAGGCGCCACTCCACAGGAATCCCTTTCTGAACAACTATGGGTTCATATCCGTAGGGAGTCACTGCGGACTCCACAACCTGGGAAGAGCCTTCTAGTACAGCCAGGGCTCTTTTGACTTCGTCCGATCCGGCACTGTCCACAGGCAGCCCCACCCCCTGAAGGGAGAGTCCTCTCAGAATCATACCGGCTCCCAGCAGAAGAACCAGAAGACCGCTTGTCCGATGGACGATCCGGCGGGATTTCAGGGAAAAGAAAGCGCTGATACTTCCGAAAAGCAGCATCAGTGGAACAGTCCCGACGCTGAAAAAAAACATGGAAAGGGCACCCTGCCAAAAGCTTCCCGTAGACAGGGCATAGAGCTGCATGGACTGGAGGGGACCGCAGGGCATCAGGCCGTTGGCTATCCCAACAGCCAGGGGATGCCTGAAGGTTCTCCCCCTGAAAAACCGGGAAAATGGCAAACTGACCCCTCCGGGAAAGATCCGGCGAAGCCCCCCCAGAAACCCGAGCATATGGAACCCCGCCGCCACCATGAAGACTCCCGCAACTGAAATAACCGCCGCCTGGAGAGATAGGGCCAGAGAGAACACAGACCCCAAAGCTCCTGCCAGGGCCCCGACAAGAGTATACGAAATGATCCTCCCCGCATTGTAGGCCAATCCTCTGCGGAAAACCGCTTTCCCCGGTTCGTCCAGCCGGGCGGATCCTGTCTGGGAAAGGTTGATTCCCCCGCACATGCCTATGCAGTGAACCGAAGTCATGATTCCCAGAACCAGCAGGAGCATATAAGTTGCCTCTTCAGGGATTCGGGGTATCCGGTTCAGAAGGCCGGTTTTCTGATTAATGTAGAGCATTAAACCAATAATGACGGAGGAAATTATATAAAAGCGGAGTTTTTCGAAGACCAGCCTTTTCCGGGAGACCTGACGGCCTTCGTATCCCAGCCGGGATAGCCTCCGGAGAGCCTCATCCGGAGAGAACTCTCCATTATGGCGGATCCGGACATGGCCCCCGACAAAATCGGCCTGGATAGAGATCACTCCCGCCAGCTCTTTCAGATTCTCCGATACTTTTTTTTCACAGTTCCCGCAGGTCATGCCCAGGGTCTTTATATAGCTTGTTTGTTCTGTTTTCTGTTTCATAGATTCCTTTCCGGTATTGAGTTCTTATGGGCTGTAGAGAACCTGAAACTCAAATCAGAAGGGAACAATGGTGGAGATAGAGCGCTTCCCTGAGGAATCCATCCTTCAGGAGCCGCCAATCCAGCGGTAGTACAGGTCCGAAAGTATTCTTATAGGAATGGGAGCCGAAGGTCAGTGGAGTCAGAGGTTTCTCATAGCTGAAATAGCGGAAATCCGAGGACTCCATTGCGGATGAAACGGAGCAGGAAGAACAGTGATCATCCCCGTGTGCCCTGCGGACCTGTATCGTCAAGGTGCCGGAACAATCAGAACCGGAGAGACCTGAAGCAGATACCTGCCAGGAGAGTATTAATAGGAGAAGAAAGAGAGCCCGTTTCATCCCCTGAAGAATAGCATCAGAAGTGTCAGATTCACAAGCTATTATTACAAAATTACTAACCATTTAAAGTAAAACTCAGAAAGAGACATTTACGGCAAAGGGAGAGAAATGAGTAATTTTATCTCCGATAAAAACCCGGCTCTGATTACGCTTTCCCAGTCCCTCTGATGAGGCTTACTGAACCCATCCATCATTGCAGTATCCACAACATAAACCTTTTTATTTTGCACCCTATAATTCCTTCAGGATCTTGCATGATTAGGGGAGAAAGAAGAGAATAACAGGCCAGTGCAAGGAGAATTATGAATTACCAGGAATCCCATAAAACCAAAGCCATACTTCTGATGCTGGGATCAGCACTCTTTTTTGCCATTATGACCGCCTTTGTCAAACTGGCGGGAGACATCCCCTCGATGGAAAAGGCCCTTTTCAGAAATGCCGTCAGCCTTGTCATTTCATTCACTATCCTGAAATCCAAAAAGCAGAGTCTATGGGGGAAACGGGAAAACCGCCCGTTTCTGCTGCTGAGAGCCGTAACCGGAGCCATCGGTATTCTGTTATTTTTTTACAGCATAGATCACCTCATCCTGGCCGATTCTTCAATGCTGAATAAAATGAGTCCGTTTTTTGTGATAATATTTGCCAGGATCTTTTTAAAAAATCCCATAAAACCCTTTCAGATCTCATCACTGATACTGGCCCTGGCGGGATCGGCTTTGATCATTAAACCGGGATTTCATTTCTCTTCGACCTTTCCGGCTATTGTCGGAATAACCGGTGCGGTCCTGGCTGGGATGACCTATACAATGGTTAGCTATCTGGGAAACAAAGAGAGCAGTTTTACGATTGTGTTCTGCTTTTCCCTGATATCCACCATTGCCTGCCTTCCCTTCTTTTTTATACAACCGGTCATACCAACCCCGGTTCAACTGACATATCTGCTTGCAACCGGTGCAGCCGCAGCGGGAGGACAGTTTATGCTGACCGCTGCCTATAAATACGCCCCTGCCGGGGAGGTTTCAATTTACCAGTACGCCCAAATTGTATTTGCCAGTATTCTGGGAATAGCCCTGTTTTCCGAATTGCCTGACCTGTTCAGCCTTGCGGGATATATACTGATCTTTTCTGCGGGATTTCATATCTATCGAAAAGGACGCTCAGAAAAAAACCCGAAAAGATAAGAATCCCGTCCTGAAACTGTCAGAGACTTTTTTCCTATCCCGAACCTCATGAAAAGGGAGAAAAGTAAGTCTCTCAGTGCTTCCTGTTTGAAAAAAACTAAAACCTCTTATCAAAGAAGTCCAGCATCTCCTTCCAGGCGGCTTCTGCCTCTTCGGGGTAATAGCTGCGTCCTTCGGGATTTGTGAAATTATGGGCATCCACATCGGGGTAGATAATATATCTGTAATCGGCTCCCGCCCCGTTCATCTCCGCCTTGAAAGCTTCCTGTCTTTCTACAGGTGCGGCCGGGTCTCCGGCTCCCTGGATAACAAGAAGCGGGGTCTTTACATCTCCGGGCCCTGCATCCAGTCCCGTATTGATGCTGGCGTGAAAGCTGACAATCCCCTGCAGCTCCGCTCCCATCCGGGCCATGTTCAGCACAATTCCGCCCCCGAAACAGTAGCCGATGGCTCCGATCTGACTCCTGTCCACTCCGGGCTGGTTCTGCAGAACCTTCAAAGCCGCATTGAAGCGTTTTTCAATAAGGGGAAAGTCCGACCCCACCTGCCCGGAAAGGGACCGGGCTTCCTCAAAGGAAACAACCTTCCCTCCCCCGTACATATCCGCGGCGAAGGCCACATACCCCTGCCGGGCCAGCTCTTCCGCCCTGAATCTGGCATAATCGTTCAAACCTGTCCATTCATGGACAACGATAACACCGGGCCTTTTCCCCTTAAGGCTGCTGTCGTAGGCCAGATAGCCCTGCATCTCCACACCGTCGGCTTTGTACTTCACCACTTCAGTCATGACATTCCCTGCTGTCTGTGCTGCAAACTGTATAGTTAGAGAGGCTATGAGCAGAAGGGTAAGAGACTGTTTCTTTGTAACTGTCATACCATTCTCCCTGATTATTTGAAGTCTTCATTCTATTAATTGTAGGGATTTATGGCAGGGTTTCCATTATTATTACTATTTTAATAATATTTAATTTCCAGAAGTACCGGAAAGGGGAAGAGAAGGCAGAAAAGGGGAAACCTGGAAAAACAGGGGCTTAAATAGATTAGAGGAGAAAGAGATCCAGGTCCCCCGGATATTTTAAACAATGAAAGAGACACTCTGCCCCGGACCGGCAGGCACCGGGACAGACAGGCACATAGGATCAGGCCCCCAGTTTCACAGCAGGTTCACTGAGAGAATTCACCTCCTGATAACCGGGATGATCCGTATAGAGTTCCTCTTTGTAGGGATTGCGTCCTGTCTCTTTGATTTTCTTGAGCATATACCCGACCACGGCAACATTGACCGCAAGGGAAGCCACACCGAAAACCATATAGATCGTCGGATTGTAGGTGGAGGTGACGGCAAACATCCCTTCGTCCTGAAAGGAGGGGAATGTCTGGGCAAACATGCACCAGAGGGCCAGGGTATGGGCCCTGTGCTGAAGCCAGGCGCCCTTGCCCAGGGTAAAGGCACAGAGAGTGGGAGCCAGAAGAAGGGCGAAACCGCAGTACCAGGCGTGGTGGGGCAGGCAGTTGTAGGTATAGACAAAGTTCCACAGGTCGTAGGCAATGATCCAGAACCAGAGCATATCGGGCCAGAGCATATCCCGGCTCTTGTCTTTTGCCGTCTCCCGGCGGATCACGATGCCGAACCAGCCCGTGATGGCTATGATATTGAGGATCCCCGCCGCACCGTTCATATAGTTCCAGATTCCACCCAGAACATACACGCCCTCATCAGCGGTAATTCCCCCGCCGGAATAGAGGAAACCGATCTGAAAATCCCTGACACAGGCTTCCAGGATATTGATGGCCAGGATCAGAGGAGGAAAACAGAGCGCCCATTTCTTCTCGGACAGGCGCCACTCTCTGCCGGTGGCCTTATCCTTTCCCCGGAGATGCCGGATCAGCCAGAAACCGATACACCCGGCGGTGGCAGAGTATACTTTTGCCAGATGAAACCAGTCCGTATAGGTTGTGTCCCTGAGCAGGGTAAACCAGAGAACCGTTAACACAAGCGGCAGAACAACAAAAGAAAGGAATCCTGCCAGTTTAGACCGGCGGGATACTTCATTCAGCAGAAACAGAGCCGCCAGAACAACAAGCCACATCCCCCAGGAAGACCACAGAGTGGCTCCTGCGGCTGTATTGAAAGTAAACATAATAAAACTCCTTAAAACCAATTCCTTCGGCTGATCCAGCCGTATTTTCACAAAACCAGAGCCGGCGGCAGGATCCCTGTCAGCAGGCCAGAATCTCTTTTATCAGGAACTCCCGGCCACCCAGGAGCTCCCAGTCCTCTATATGACAGTCCGGACACAACCCGCCGGCTGACTTTATATGAAAAACCTTTCCGCAGCACCGGCAGCGCCCGTTGGCCGGGAGGATCTCAATCTCCAGACGGGTCTTTTCCAGCAGGGTGCCGTCCACCACCGCAGGATAGCAGTCCTCCACATACCGGGGAATGATGGAAGAAAGCTCTCCTATCTGGAGAACCAGCGCTTCCACCTCTGTCAGGCCCTGTTCCCGGACAATGTCCTCAACGGTTTTGACAACCTCCGCAATAACCCCCAGTTCATGCATAACCGGGCACTCAGGGACGATCCAGAAGACTTTTCACAGCCTTCACGGGCTTGTTCACAGTGATACGGAGCTTCCTCTTTACCGCGTGCTTCATAACCGCAGGCCGGATATCCATCAGAACCAGTCCTTCCGCATCGTACTGCTTCTTCAGTGAGATCGCATCAAAACGGCACTTCAGAGTACAGGCGCCGCAGCCCACACAGAGGTAGGGATCCGTCACGGTAGCCCCGCATCCCAGGCAGCGTTCGGTCTCTTTTTTAATCTGCTCCTCCGAAAAGATCCCCCTCAGATCCTGAAAGGAGGAGACAGAGTCTTTTCCCACTGGATTTGCCGCCTTTTCCCGGGGCATGCGGTCATAGCCGGAGAGCTGCAGGTTCTCCTTGTCCAGGGCTTTGTAGTCCCGCAGGGTCCTGCCGTACACAAGGCTCTGTCCGGGATGGACAAACCTGTGAATGGACTGGGCGCCCTCCTTGCCCAGAGCAATGGCGTCTATGGCAAACTGCGGCCCTGTCAGGGCATCCCCGCCGGCAAATATATCCGGCTGAGCCGTCTGACAGGTACGGGGATCCACTTTCACAGTGTTATTCCCGTTCAGCTCAACAGCCGAACCTTCCAGCATGGTTCCCCAGTCAATCCCCTGCCCTACAGACACAATGACCTGATCGACCGCAATAACAACTGTATCCTCTTCATCAAAACGAGGAGAAAAGCGCCCGTTTTCATCAAAAACGGAAAGGCATTTCTTCATTTCCACACCCGTGACCTTTCCCAATTTGCGGATAATCCTGACAGGCCCCAGGGAGTTCCGGATTTCAATGCCTTCGGCCAGGGCCTCTTCGATCTCCTCTTCCAGAGCCGGCATCTCAGAGCGGCAC
Organism: Oceanispirochaeta sp.; assembly: GCA_963666275.2. GTDB lineage: Bacteria > Spirochaetota > Spirochaetia > DSM-2461 > DSM-2461 > Oceanispirochaeta. The sequence goes on along the minus strand of CAXXOA010000003.1, from coordinate 134,667 downwards.
TCCAGACAGACCATGGTCACCGACTCTCCGCCGCAGCGGGCAGCGGTTCTGGCCACATCAATGGCCACATTTCCCCCGCCGATGACAAGGACATTCCCCGTCAGGGTTTCACCGGAGGAAAGATTGATCCGCTTGAGAAAATCCACAGCCGATTCAACATCCTCCCCTTCCTCTCCGGGGATTCCCAGAGTTCTTCCCGCCTGGGCGCCGGGGGCCAGGTAGAAGGCCTCATATCCCTGAGATCTCAGTTCATCCAGGGTCATATCCTTTCCCACTTCCACAGAGGTCCGGATTTCGATCCCCAGAGACTTCATCACATCAATCTCCGCCCGGATCACATCCCGGGAGAGCCGGAACGAGGGGATTCCCATTGTCAGCATGCCCCCCGGCTCCTTCTCTTTTTCAAAAACAGTCACTTTATAGCCTTCCACGGCCAGGTAATAGGCGCAGGAGAGACCCGCAGGTCCGGCTCCCACCACGGCGATCTTCTTTTCGTAGCTGTTTTTTATCCGGGGCACATAGCGGGATTCACTGTGAAGATCCTTCTCGGCGATGAATTTCTTGATCTCGTCAATGGCTACGGGATCGTCCAGGTCTCCTCTTGTACAGGCGGACTCACACTTCCGGGGACAGACCCTGCCGCAGACAGCGGGAAAGGGGTTTTCCGTTTTGATAAGTTCCAGAGCTTCGGTATATTTTCCCTGGGAGGCAAGCTTCACGTAGCCCTGAATCCCGATATGGGCGGGACACTCGGCCTTACAGGGGCTGGTACCGGTCTCGGTCACAACCTGACGGTTGATCCTGTAGTCGGGATTCCATTTGTCCTCTCCCCATTCTGTATTATTGGGAGTCTCCTTTCTCTGGATATCCCGGGGATTCCCCGAACAGATCTTCTCACCCAGTTTCAGGGCATTCACAGGGCAGACTTCCACGCACTCCCCGCAGGCAACGCACTTGTCTTTATCCACAGTGGAAACATAATTGGACCGGACCATATCGGAGTTGATGAACATTTCGGCGGTTCTCAGAGAGAGGCAGGAACAGCCGCAGCAGTTGCAGATGGCATGGGTTTTTCCCGAACCGTCAGTGTTGGGAATCTGGTGCATCAGACCGTTCTCTTCGGCCCTGCGGATGATCTCAAAGGCCTCTTCCCTTGAGACTTCCCGTCCCCGTCCTGTCCGGATATAGTACTCAGCCGCGTGGCCCATCTGGATACACATATCCTCTTTCAGATGGCCGCATCCCTCGCCCATGGACTCCCTGGCTGTCCGGCAGGCGCAGTCGGAGACGGAGAAAATGGAGTTTTCATTCAGATAGCGGGAAACCTCCTCATACGAGGCTTTCCGGGTTTCCCCCTGGATGGATTTTTCTATGGGGATCACTCTCATAAGCCCGGTTCCCACAGGGAAGTTCCCGGCGGACATAGGACCCCGGACCCTGCCGTAGGCTTCAAAGGCCTCGGCAATCTGGGGATACCTGGCCACATTCTCTTTGTTGTTGACCATCATCTCCATAACCCCGGGAATCCAGGTTTCCAGCCAGTACTTGTCAGTACCGTCTATTTCATTGACAAAACAGACTCCCGCCATGGCCAGATCCCAGAGCAGTTTTTCCACGGTGTCTTCTGACAGACCGCACAGGGGAGCCACATCTGCCGCGCTTTTGGGATTCCGAAGCTCCAGATAAAGACCGACCCTGGCCATTTCGTCTGTGACAACCGGTTCCAGAATCCTGTATTCAGGATCCCCGAACTGTATGGCCCTTTTGGCCCCTTTCTTAGTTCTGTTGATATGATTGGAAAGATCCAGGATGATCTCTCTTGATCCTGTTATTTCTGCCATGCTGTAACCTCCTCTTTCAGCCAGCTGATCCACTGATCCATTCCCTCTCCGGTTTTAGCCGAAACGGGTAAAATCTTTATATCGGGATTCAGTTTGCGCACATATTCTGTCAGCCTTTCCAGACTGAAATTAAAGAAGTCCATGGCATCAATCTTGTTGACAAGAAGGACATCCGCCATGGAAAACATCACGGGATATTTCAAAGGCTTGTCATCTCCTTCGGGAACACTCAGGATCATGGCATTTCTGGAGGCCCCCGTGTCAAACTCGGCGGTGCAGATCAGATTCCCGATATTCTCCAGTATCACAAGGTCCAGATCATCGGCTCCCATGGCCTCCAGCCCCTGCCTTGTCATATCCGCATTGAGATGGCACATTCCCCCCGAATGGAGCTGAAGGACCTTTACCCCTGTTTCAGAAACACTCCGGGCATCCACGTCTGAATCCAGATCCGCCTCAAGCACGCCCAGGGAAAGGTCGTCCTTTAATGAGGCAATGGTCTGCAGCACCGTTGAGGTCTTCCCCGATCCCGGCGAGGACATGAGGTTGAGAAGAAAAACTTTCTCTTTTTTCAGTTCCTGTCTCAGTTTTTCCGCTTCCCTGTCATTACTGTCAAAAACATTTTTTCTGATCTCAATGACCCTGTATTTCTCCATATATAACTCCTGTTTTTTCCTTTTTTTTATCTAGAGCCCCAGAAAAGCCATGGCCAGCCCGCAGGAACAGAGGACTCCCCCTGCCAGGGCATTGCCGAACCGCTCCAGCAGAGGGATCCGGAAGAACCGCTTCACCCCGTAGAGGGAAGCTCCCACAATCAGGAGCATGGTGATGATGCTGGCAAGTCCGAAGGTCAGGACAACTGCCAGCACATGCGGGCCGTTTCCCAGAATCTCCGGATAGAGGATCAGCGGGATCAGCGGCTCACAGGGTCCGAAAATGAATATAAGGAAAAGAACCCACGAAACTGCCCGTCTCTGATCGTGCCCCTCATGAGGACATAAACCATGACCGTGGCTGTGAACCTGCTTTCTCACAGCCCTTTTCAATCCCCACAGGGCATACACAAGACCGAAGCTGATGAGAAACCACGAGGCCAGCTGCCCCCGGAATGACTCAATCACAGAAAGGTTGTCAAAAACAAACCCCATGGACATGGCCAGCAGAGCGATCAGCACAGCAGACCCGATATGGCCCAGACCGCATAACAGAGTAACCCCCATGGTCTTTTTCACGGCCCAGCCCCGGGCCCCGGAAAGGGCAATAAAGGGCAGATAGTGATCCGGCCCTGCCAGGGTGTGAATAAAACCCACCGAAAAAGTGGCTGACAGCAATAAAAAAACAGATTGATCCATCCCGTCTCCTTCTCAAGGATTCAAAAATACCACACCCGATGGAACTGTCAATAATTTTTTATCGATTGATCTATATTCTCTTGTTATTCCTCAAATTAGGAAGTATTCTTCTCTCAATGATTTATCCTGGTATCTGGCTGTACCAATACGAATGAGGTAATAATAAAATGGATTTCTCCCGATTATCATCCCCCTCGCTGAGGGAGCTCTTTGTGAAAGAGATAGAAAACCGGATACTTTCCGGAAATCTCTCGATCGGAGACCAGCTTCCCACAGAGCGGGAACTGGCCGAAAAAATGGGTGTCAGCCGCAGTGTGGTCAATTCCGGTTTATCCGACCTGGCGGCCAAAGGTTTTATTGAAATGAAACCCCGGATCGGCGCTTTTGTGGCGGATTTCAAACGGAAGGGAACCGTGGAAACTCTCCTGGCCATACTCCGTTACAACGGAGGGGTTATGAAAAATACAGAAATGAAATCCCTTCTGGAAGTCCGGCTGGCTTTTGAAACACTGGCTATTCAGCTGGCCACGCCCCGTATGACCAAAGAGAGCCTGGAGGCCCTGAAAAAGCTGCTTGTCCAGTTCGGAGAGTCCGATACAGCATCCGAGTCGGCCAGGCTGATTTTCCTTTTTCATCACGAAATATGCATTATATCGGGAAATACCTTTCTCCCAGTCATTTTTTTCTCCTTCAAGGAACTCTCCCTGCGTCTCTGGGAGCGCTATTTTGCCCGTCATGGGAATCAGGCCCTCTATCAGAATACCCTGAGACTTTTTAAATGCTTTGAAAAACGCAATACAAAGGAAGCCCTCTGGACCTTTCAGTCTTCCCTGCAGAAAACCATCAGCGGAGATGTCTCGATCTATCAGGAATCCCAGTCATAAATCTCCCCTCAAATATTGTTATTTGACAATATATTATTTATAATATATTTTATTTGCCAGGAGGCTCTATGAAACATTCCCTTTCCAGGCAGCTGTACTGGATAACCCTGCTCTATTTTGCCCTGGGATTTATCAATATTACCCTGGCCATGTCTGCCCTGGCCTGCATGGTGACCCCCTTTGTCCTGGCGGGAAAAACCGGAAAGAAAGCCTGGTGTACTGGCTACTGCCCCCGGGCGGACTTCCTGACTCTTTTCGGAAGGATCAGCCGTAAAAGGAAAATGCCCGAATGGATGAAAAAGGCGAATCTCAAGAATCTGATCCTTAGCTATTTCTGTCTGAACCTCATGTTTATCGGTCTCTCCACCACGATGGTCCATCAGGGGCAGATCCCCCCTATCGACAGGATCCGGCTGTTTATCCTTTTTGAACTTCCTGTGGCCCTGCCCCAGCTCATAGCCTTCTCCTCTGTACCCGACTGGCTGCTCCACCTCTCTTTCAGAATGTATTCGGTGATGCTCAGTTCCACAATTCTGGGAACCCTTTTCGCCGTATTCTACAAACCCCGGACCTGGTGTACAGTCTGCCCGGTCAGTACCATGACAGAGAGGATGCTGAAAGCGGGTAAAATCAGAACCACATGAAAAGCGAAAACCGTAGATTTATTCCTTAACTATTACGTTTTAAGTATTTTTCTATTTTTTCGTTCATTTTAGCGATTTCAACTCTGGATAATGAATCATTTTTTATCTATTCTTTGGCAATCATAAAATATATCAAAACGACCAAGGAATAGACAATGACAATTCATTTCTCAGTTAAACTGAAACAGATCGGAGCGTTTATGCTTCTGTCCCTCGTGACCAGTTTGACCCTGATTTCCCTGTCCTATATCGAATCCAGAAACACCACAAGGCAGGAAGTGGAAAAGCGCCTCCTTTCCGAAGCCAGAAGACTCTCTTTCGAATATGAGACATGGATAAACAAACAGCTTCTGGAGCTGAGCGCCATAACCCGGTTTATTGATATGGACTACTCCCCCGAATCCTATAGGATTCTGGCAGAAGAGTCTGAAAGACTGGGATTCAACTCCATGTCTCCTGCAGATCTGAACGGGATTCTTCACCTGGAAGGGGGAAAAACTGCGGATCTTTCAAAAAGAGAGTACCTTCAGAAAGTACTGACAGAAAAGGTACCGGCCGTTTCCGACCCTGTCTACAGCGCGGTAGAGGGAGAGGAAGGTATGCTTACGATCCTGCTGGCGGTACCGATCTTCCGGGATGGTGACCTGAAAGGGGCACTGATCGGACAGAAACAGGCCTCGGTTCTGAATGGAGTGCTCAGAAGTGTTGATAACGGACCCGGTTCCTCCAACTTTCTGATTTCCCGTTACCCCTATCCTATTGCTCATACCGATCCTGCAGAGGTTGAGAAAAAATTCGATCTCTTTGCTGCTGCCGAAAAAGATCCGGACTTTGAAGATCTGGCAGCTATTATAAGAAAAATGATTAACAGAGAGGAAGGCATCGGAGCCTACACCTTCGACGGAAGGGCCAAATACCTGGCCTACACCCCTGTGGGAGATCTGGACTGGACTCTGGCTATAAGCATCCCTGTATCCACAGCTCTGGCTTCGCTGGAGAAACTTTTCAGCAGGATGATACTGACCGGCCTTATAAGCATCCTTCTGGGACTGGTATCTGCCGTACTTCTCGGCCGGACTCTTGCCAACCCGATCAGGCTGATTTCCCGGAATATAAATACCATAGCATCCGGGGATGCGGACCTGACCAAAAGGATTGCATTCAAGCAGCGGAATGATGAAATCGGTCAGCTGGTGAATGGTTTCAATAATTTCATAGAAAAACTGCACACCATTATCACTTCACTGAAAAATTCCCAGGACTCCCTCAGCTCTATCGGTATGGAGCTGTCTACCAATTCCCAGGAATCCGCCAGCGCTATCAGCCAGATAATGGCTAACATCGAAGGAGTCAGAAACCAGACGGTAAAACAGAGTGAAAGCGCCGGAGCAGTCGCATCTGTTATAGAGATGATAAACAGCAGTGTTTCGGCTCTGGAAAAGGCTGTGGAAAACCAGGTCAGCAGCAGTGCTCAGGCGACCAGTTCCATTGAGGAAATGGTGGGAAACATCAACATGGTCAATCAGAATGTGATGACCATGTCCCAGAGCTTTTCCCAACTGATACAGTCAGCCGAAAAAGGGCGAACAACCCAAAAAGAGGCGGCCAGTCATATACAGGGAATATCTTCCCAGTCGGCTCTGCTTATGGAAGCCAACCAGGTGATCGCCGGGATTGCCTCTCAGACAAATCTTCTGGCTATGAATGCTGCCATTGAAGCGGCCCATGCCGGTGAGGCGGGCAAAGGATTTTCCGTTGTGGCAGATGAGATCAGAAAACTGTCTGAAACCTCCACCGAGCAGTCCAGGACAATTGGAGCCCAGCTGTCTGCTATTGAAAAATCCATCAGCAGAGTCGTCGATGTTTCCAGGGAATCCGATGCGGCCTACAACACCATAATTTCAGAAATAGTTGAAACCGATTCTCTGGTAAAGCAGGTGGAACAGGCAATGAATGAACAGAAAGAGGGTTCCCGGCAGATCCTGGAAGCTATCAGGCTAATGAATGAATCCGGCTCCAGCGTCAGGGAAAATTCCGAAAGGATGAAGGAAGAGACCAGAAAAACCGCCCTGGCCATGAATGATCTTAACGGAATCACCGAACTCCTCAGGAGCAGTATGGATGAAATGGCGTCCGGTGCGGGCCAGATAAATGCATCGGCCCAGACTGTTTCGTCCCTGGCAGAGGAAACAAGCCGGAATATAGGAAATATGGAACAGGTAATAGGAGAATTCAAAGTTTAACATCCTCCCCCCGGAAGGGGGGCATCCTTCAACCTCAGGAAAACTGTACCATTGCTAAACACGGGAGATAGGTCTAAAATAATCTCATCTTTAAAACCTGATTCAGGAGTAATTTAAAAAAATGGGTGCATCCATGAAAGATGTCGCCCGGTTGGCTGAAGTTTCCACAGCGACTGTGTCCCATGTGATTAACGGGACAAGAAATGTGAAACCCGAGACAAAAGAAAAAGTTCTTCAGGCAATCGAGAGACTGAACTACAACGTACACAGCGCTGCAAGAACCCTCAGAACCGGTTCATCCAGAACGATCGGTTATGTGGTATCCAATTTGTCAGACTACTTTTTTCTTGATATTTCGGTCATTATCATTGATAAAATTCTACGTAAAAACGGCTATCACCTCATTTACATTAACTCCGACGAGGATCAGGACCTGGAAAGGGAAAATATAAGCGAACTCCTGATTCAGAATGTGGACGGCCTGATTATCGCTCCGGTCAATAATGACTGCTCCTATATGAACGATCTTATAGGCGATAAATGCCCGACCGTATTCTTTGACAGGCAGCCGGTGGGATTCGAAAAGGATTATATCCTGTCGGAAAATCACGAGGGGGCCATGAAGGGAACGGAGCTTCTTATAACCAAGGGCCACCGGAGGATCGGTTTCATCGGATCCCGCATGGACCTGACTATTGAAGAGAGACTGCAGGGCTACAAATCGGCTCTGGAAAATAATGGGATAGCCTTTGATCCCACCCTTGTCCGTTTCGGATCGGGAGCTCCTTTGTCCATGTACGATCAGAAGACGGGCGACGGCTATAAATCCGCCCGGTATCTGGTGGAAGAGAAAAAGGTAACAGCCCTGTTCTGCGGCAACTCTATCTCCGCGGTGGGAGCGGAAAACTATGTAAAACAGAAAGATATCCAGGTTCCCGAAGAGCTGGCCTTTATCACTTTTGATGAAACCTTCTGGCTGACCACCCCCCGGACATCCATCACCTCCATAAGTCAGGATAAATACGGTATAGGAGAGGCTGTGGCCACGACTCTTCTCAAGCGGATCAACGGAGAGACAGGAAGCTACAGGGAGATCCGAATCCCCACGGGAATGATTTTACGGGAATCCACCTGAGGGAAAGAGTGTAAAAATAAGTTTGCTTCTCCTGTTTTGTATGATATTCTGATATTATTACAAGGAGAAGATGACTTATGAGCAAAGATCCCAACTGCATGTACTGCGCCCTGGATGAAAGGGTAGATAACCTTATGATCAAAGTGGCGGACCTTCAGGTTTCCACTCTCTATTTTTTCAGAGAACAGACCCATCCCGGACGCTGCATCCTGGCGTTCAACAAGAGCCATAAAGGAGAGATTTTCCAGCTGACACCGGAAGAACAGACAGCCCTGATGGGCGACCTTGCCAGGGCCTCAGGAGCTGTTCAGGAGGTCTTTCAGCCGGATAAACTGAATTATGCCTCCTTTGGTGACAAAGGCCCCCATATCCACTTCCATATTGTTCCCAAATACAGGGATAAAACAAAATGGGGTGATATCTTCGATATGATGCCTGAAGAAAAAGTCTACCTGAAAGATTCGGAGTATCCTGAGAAGATTGAAGCCCTCAAAGGCGCATTGAAATAGAAAGAGATCCGCCGGGATTCCCTCCCGGCCCTCACGGCAGCGAAAACCGAACTACCGGAAAATATCCGGAAGGTTCTATTGACCGGACCTGACGGGGAAACTAGAATACTACAATATTACTAGTATTTTTGAGGAGTTGTCAGGTGAAAGTAGCTGTTTTCAGTACGAAGAAATGGGTGAGAGACAGTTTTTCCGAAAAAATTCCCTCTTCCTTGCAACTGACTTTTTTTGAATCCACACTCAATGAGAATACGGTAAAGCTTGCAGACGGATACGATGCGGTATGTGTTTTTGTCAACGACTCGGTGAACAGTCAGGTCATCGGAGCCCTGTCTATGATGGGAGTAAAGGCCATAGCTCTCCGCTGCGCGGGATACAACAACGTAGACCTTCATGCGGCGGCCGAAAAGGAAATAACTGTCTGCCGGGTTCCCGCCTATTCCCCCTATGCGGTGGCCGAACATGCCCTGGGACTGATCCTGAGTCTGAACAGAAAATACCATAGAGCCCACAGCCGTGTGAGAGACGGCAATTTTGCTCTGGACGGTCTCATGGGATTTGACATGAGAGGAAAAACCATCGGAGTCATCGGAACGGGAAGAATCGGTCAGATTTTTATTGAGACCATTTCAGGTTTAGGTATGAAAATTCTGGCCTATGATAAATACCCCTCCGATGATTTAAAATCCCGGGGAGTGGAATATGTGGAACTGGAAGATCTGTACCGCCAAAGCGATATCATATCCCTCCACTGCCCTCTCACTCAGGAAACCTACCATCTGATCAACAGCTATGCTCTGAAAAGTATGAAAGACGGAGTTATGATTATAAACACAAGCAGAGGGCCCCTGATAGAAACGGCAGCCATTATCAAAGGTTTGAAAACCGGTAAAATCGGATATGTAGGGCTAGATGTCTACGAGGAGGAAGAGGAGCTCTTCTTTGAAGATCACTCGGATAAAGTCATTCATGACGATACCTTTGTGAGGCTTCAGACCTTTCCCAATGTTCTGATAACTGCTCACCAGGCCTTTTTTACACGGGAAGCCCTGGCCAATATCAGGGAGACTACCTTCAGAAACCTGATGGATATTGAAAAGACAGGCAGCTGTGAGAACCTGGTTCTTGCCACTGGATCTTGATAAGGGCTGGTTTTTTATTCAGAATGTCTTAAATTTGTAGCAGGAAAGGCACTTTGAGTACAACGTTGAAAATCAGAGGATTTTTTAATAATTTAATTATCCAGTACACAGTCATTTCATTGATTGCGACCCTTTCGGTCAGCCTGATCCTCATAAACCGCTTAACCCGGGATTCCATGAACAGCTCTGTGGAAACCAATGCTTCCATATACAGATCCATGATCAATTCCATTCCAGAGAATTATCCCCATATGATTGAGAATATTCTGGATGATCCCCATCCTGATACTCCTGCAGAAATGCATAGCGAAAATGAGGGGGATCACGAAGTGGAAGCAGATCATGACTGGGCTCATTTCACAACAGACCTTTTTCTTCTCCCCCATATACAAAGGATTAATGTCTATTCCGGCAGCGGGGAGTTCCTGACAGGACTAGCCCTGAAGGATTCAGGCCACAGGGAAGAACTGGAACAGAACAGGATGGCAATCATTCAGAGTATTATCAGGGAGGGAGCCGGAAGTAGAGGACAGACCTGGTCTCAGGAGGAGTTTTTTGACTATTTCATTCCTTTCACTTCAGAAAAGGAAATTCAGCTTATTTTTGAAATATCTGTAGAGGATAATGACCTTTATTCGGATATCCGTCAGAATATCCTCCGGATTATCCGGATTATAAGTACAGGGGGATTCGCCCTCTATACCCTGCTCTTTTTCCTCTTCTTCCGGTCCTATCAGACCCAGAACAGAACTCTCAGCCATCTGAAAAAAAGCCAGTCTGTCACAATCCGTGCCATGTCTCTTCTTTCGGAACTGCGGGATAACGAGACGGGAGATCACATAGAAAGAACCAGCGAGTACTGCCGCCTGCTTGCGGAAGAACTCCGGAAAAAACGGAGATACAGGAAATACCTGACCCCCCGGTATATTGAGGACCTGGTTCAGTCGGCCCCCCTGCATGATATTGGTAAAGTGGGCATCCCTGACAGGATTCTGCTCAAACCCGGCAAACTGAGTCCGGAGGAGTTTGAAACGATTAAAAAGCACCCTGTGTTCGGAGCTCATGTCCTCAAGGAGGCCATGGATGCCCTGGATTTTCAGTCCTATCTGAATCTGGGATACGAAATTGCTCTGAATCATCATGAGAACTGGGACGGCTCGGGATATCCCCATGGGCTGTCGGGGGAGCAGATTCCCCTGTCAGCCAGGATTATGGCTCTTGCCGATGTCTACGATGCCCTGAGAACCGCAAGGCCCTATAAAGAAGCTTTCTCCTGCCAGAAAGCAGAGGAAATCATCCAGGAGGGGGATGGGAAAAAATTCGATCCTGAGATTGTCAGAGCCTTTACCAGAATTGCCCCTCTCTTCAGAGAGATTTCCGAAACCTATGTTAAGAAGAATCCCGAAGGCCCGGATCAGCTTTGAGCCGGAAAGTCGGCGCAGAGAAGATAGTCAAACCCGTTCTTTTTGAAGGCTTTGGAAATAGTAAAACAGGATGATCCGGATGCCTGGGAGATATAGGGTTCTGAGACCTGAAGCTGCTGATGCCCCCGGGGATCAAAAAAGTACATTTTCAGTGAGTGATCCGCCCCTTTGATGGCAGGCTGGAACAGATAGTGCTTTTCAAGATAGTCCTGAAAAACAGTCACTGTATCGGTCACCTGAATCCCGTCGCGGTTCAGAATATAGAGGCATTCTATGCCCTCACAGGCATGGATAAACTCTTCCATTACCCCCTCGAACTGATCTCTGTCATGACAGATCAGCTCATTGCATATCATCTCCACAGCTTTTTCAAAGACCTGCAGCCGCCTGCGGAAATGCTGTTTTTTCTGAGTCAGTTCATTTTTCAGAGAGTCCCGGCAGTTCAGGATCTTATCGGAGCAGATCATTTCTATGGTGTCCAGATCAGCCTGGGGCCGGCAGAAATAGTATCCCTGCAGAAGGGTGGCGCCCGATTCCAGAGCCGCCAGGGAGTCTTCCAGGTTTTCCACGCCCTCTGCCAGGGGGATGGCACCGATAACACCGGCCAGTTTTACAAGGGATTCAAAGACCTTCTTTTTGTGGAAATTCTGATGAACCTGCTGAACCAGGGAACGGTCGAGTTTTATAATGTCGGGTTTGATAAGTGCAATCCGCTCCAGATTGGAAAATCCCACCCCGATATCATCAAGAGCCAGCAGGATACCCGCATTCCGGCAGCTGAGAAAAAATTCCCAGTCCTTTTCATCCATCTTCAGGCCGTTTTCCAGAATCTCAAGGACCACCCGTTTGGGAGAGATCCCCTTCCGGTTCAGTTTTTCCAGCAGAGCTGCAACCGATTCGCCCCCGCCGTTCACAACCGGAGCACTCACATTGATAAACAGAAGGGTATGGGACTCCACAGACAGGCTGCTGAACCCTTCAACAGCACTGGAGATCATCCTCCAGTCAAGGGAGAGCAGTTCCTGATCACTGGAACACTGATCAATCAGGGACTGGACGGATTTCAGGGGGGCTGAGGCTTCCTTCCTGAAACGGCTTAACGCCTCAAAAGCGACGATCCTCTGATCTTTAATAGACACAATGGGCTGGAAATAGGTTGTAATCATGGGAACCTGAGACATTTTTAAATTTTCTTTTTGTAATAGGGACAATTCTTTAATCATAGGAAAGAACTATTATGGCAAGGACTGTGCCAGATAGGAAAAAGGGGCTTTTACCCTCTTTTTATTGCCGTAAAAGAACAAAACGACTACATTTCAGTAGAAACAGAAGAGTTTAAGTACATTTTGGTACCCTGAGTAAAGGAATTAAACGAGAGGAAAGGAACAGGCCGGCCGGGAAGGGCCGGCTTAAAGGTCTATAGGGAACCCCCCGGCCGGATCAGCCGACATCCTTCAGGATTGTTTTAATCTCTTCCACTGTCAGGAGTTTCCCTTTGGCCTTTACAACATCATCAACGGCAAGAGCTGGAGTCATCATAACACCCATTTTCATAATCTCCTGCATATCAGCTATCTTAACAATTTCAGCATCCAGTCCCAGCTCGGATACAGCCTGGGCTGCATTGGATTCCAGAGAGTTGCATTTAGGGCATCCCATACCCAATATCTGTACATTCATTTTAAAAGTCCTTTACAATGTTTCTTTGTTTCGATTTTACGAAACTTTGAATACAGGGTCAACTCATCAGATTGACAAAGTTTCCCAAAAATGAAACTAATAAAGGATCATGATAAATCAGGAAGACCAGACAAGATGCGAAAGAAGGGCCCATATGTTCAAAGCCCTGTCCCACCCTATCAGAATTTACTTTCTGGAGAAGCTGAAAACCCAGCCCTGGTGTGTATGTGAACTGGCAGCGGAAGCGGGAATCCCCAAATCTGCCGCCTCCAAGCATCTGAGCCAGCTGAAGGAAGCGGGTCTTGTGAGTGACAAAAAAGAGGGGACCCGGGTGGAATACACCCTGACGGCCCCCTGTGTTCTGGAACTGGCAGCCTGTGCGGAGGGAACAGTCCTCTCCAACCGCCGGAAAAACCTGGGGCTCTAGAGGCTCCGCCGGTCTGCTCTCTCAGTTGTAGTCTTTCAGAACCTCCCGGACCCCTTCCTTCAGGATCCGTTCAACTGTGAATTGCAGCCCTTCGGCAAACTCTCTGTTTTCCGCGATCTTAGCAGGAAAGACTTCCCGGATTGCCAGGAAATCCTGAATATTATTGACCGGATCTGCCGCAGCCTCCCTGAGTTTGTCCCTGATAGGATCATTGACCACGGACTCCCTGTTTTCCAGAGAGAGATGCAGATAGCAGATCCATCCCGCCAGAGCGGCTGTGATATACCGGGCCCCCTCTCCCCTTTCAAGAAGAATTTCCAGAGGAGTCATCATACTGTTCAGAATCTTTGTTGATCCGTCCTCTGCCAGTCTCAGCAGCCTGTCCCTGACCGCCGGGTTGGCGAACCTCTCAAGCAGAGTTTCAATATACGTTTCGAAATCCATACCGGGGATCCGGGTCAGAGTCTGTTTGAGCTCTCCCATATACCCTCTGAGGAACAGCTTTATCCTCCTGTCATCCATGGCTTCATCAACAAAGTTGTACCCAGAGAGCAGAGACAGATAGGACATGGCGGAGTGGCCCCCGTTGAGAAGCCGGATTTTCATAAGTTCATAGGGTTTCACATCCTCGACAAAGGCGGCATCCACTTTTTCCCATTCCGGGCGGCCCGCAATGAAGCGGTCCTCAATAACCCACTGGATAAACTGCTCTGCAAATACGGGAACCCGGTCCAGTATCCCGTACTGCTCCTGAAGATAGGTGATCTTCTCCTCAGAGGTATTCGGAGTAATCCTGTCCACCATGGTACAGGGAAAGGTAACGGAGTTTTTCAGGTACCCCAGAAGGTCGGAATCTTCCAGAAGTTCCGCATACTGAAAAAGGATCCGTTTCAGTACAGATCCGTTTTCGGGAATGTTGTCACAGGAAAGCAGAGTCAGCGGAGCCCCTCCTGCAGCCAACCTCTTCTTCAGGGCATAGGCCAGAACTCCGACTGCTGTGACGGGGGGGGTCTCTGCCCTGGTCAGATCATGCCTGATCCCGGGGTTCTCCCTGTCCAGATTCATGTCATTGTCAAAACAGTACCCTTTTTCCGTAATGGTCAGCGAAAGGATCTTCAGATCCCCGTCGCTGCAGGTCTGGAGAAACCGTTCGAATTCCGTGGGAATGTGGATGTAATCTCTCAGTGAACCGATGAGGCAGGCGTCTTCCCTGCCCGACTCCTGGGTGACAAGGGTGTAGAGGTAATCCTGGTCCTCCAGGGCCTCTTTCATCACCAGGTCCTGGGGCATAAGCCCGGCGCCGCAGATCCTCCAGGAACTGTCCTGGAGCTGCAGAAGCCTGTGAAGATAATAGGCCTGGTGGGATCGGTGGAAATTCCCCACTCCCAGATGCAGTATGGAGCGGTCCGGTGAGGCCAGGGAATAGGAGGGGACTTCTACCCTCCCGTCGATCTTCCCCAGGTTCGGGACCGCCGGTTTAAGTGAATTCATTCGTACTCCTTAACGTCTCAGGCTTCTTTGATTGTGACTACAGTTCTGTTTCTCTGGATACTGTCGAAAGCCACAGCCAGGAGAAGAACACTTCCCTTTACAACCATCTGGGCAAACTGGCTTACATTCAGCAGGATCAGGCCGTTACTGAGAACCCCCAGGATCAGAAGGCCGGCCACAATATTGGAGATCCTTCCCACTCCTCCGACCACGCTGACGCCTCCCAGCACACAGGCTGTAAGGACTTCAAACTCAAATCCCTTTCCGGAAAGGACCTGTCCGGAGTTGGTCCGTGAGAGCATGACAATACCGGCAATACCGGCGAAAAAACCAGAAAGGGAATACACAAGATACTTCACATGAAGAACGTTAATCCCCGACAGATTGGATGCTTCCTCATTTCCCCCCACCGCATAGAAATACCGGCCGATATAGGTTTTATTCAGGATGAATGCCCCCAGCGCCAGAATGACAATCATGATGATCACAGGAATTGGAATCGGACCGACATAGCCCTGTCCTATAACTGTAAAAGACTGGGGAAATCCGAAGATGGGAAGACCTCCGCAGATCATGGATGCCACCCCCTCGATGATGATCATCATACTCAGAGTAACTATAATGGGCGGGATTTTGATATTGGCAATGACCCATCCGTTGAAAAACCCGATCCCGGAACTCATCATGATTGCAATCAGACAGGCCAGGGCGGGATTCACTCCGGCATTGACCATCAGCCATGCGGTAACGATGTTCACCAGAGTCACCATGGAACCGATGGAGAGGTCAATTCCCCCCAGAAGCAAAGTAAAAGCAAACCCCACAGCGGCAATTCCCATCATGGAAATCTGCCTGGCCACATTCAGAAGGTTGGCTGTTTTTAAAAATGTAGGTGATGCGATAGAAAAAAATACAACCAGCACCAGAAACACCATATAGATTCCATATTTCTTCAATTGATTTGTTAGATCCTTCATTGATCTGTCTCTCCTTCCCGACTAGCGTCTGCAACAATTGAGGCCAGGCTCAGTATCTTTTCCTGGCTGAATTCCGACTTATCCAGTTCTCCGGTTTTTACACCCTCAGAAAGAACAATGATTCTGTCGGACATACCGATAACCTCTTCCATTTCCGAGGAGATCATCAGTATGGTCTGCCCCTGTTCGACAAGGGCGTTCATCAGTTTGTAGATTTCGTACTTGGCCCCCACATCGATGCCGCGGGTAGGTTCATCAAAGATGACCAGATCCGGTTCGGATGCCAGCCATTTGGCAATGATAACCTTCTGCTGATTCCCCCCGCTGAGGTTTTTGACTTTTTCATACAAATCAGGAGTTTTGATCCTGATACTCTTTCGATAGTATTCCGCTTTTTCTGCTTCGTTCTTACGGTTGATCACAAGGAGTTTCGATATCCGCGGCAGAATGGAAAGGCTTATATTCTCCTTGATGTCAAAATCCAGGAGGGCTCCCAGTTTTTTCCTGTCCTCCGGAAGCAGGGCTATCCCGTTATCAATGGCATTCCTGGGAGAAAGGGGAACGAATTCCTTTCCTTTAAACAGGATTTTCCCTTTTTCTATTGGTTTTGCTCCAAAGAGCAGTTCTGCTGTTTCTGTTCTTCCAGCCCCTACCAGACCGGCAAATCCAAGGATTTCCCCTTTTCTGGCCTTAAAACTGATGTCTTTCACCCCATTTCCGCTCAACCCCTGCACTTCCAGAAGGACTTCTTCGGAAATACAGGATTTCCTTACCGGAAATGTTTCCGTAAGATCCCTCCCGACCATCAGTTTGACAAGTTCATCAAGGTTCGTATTTTTCGCATTGACAGTGGATATTTTCTTTCCGTCCCGGAGGACCGTTATCCTGTCGGAAAGACGAAAGATTTCATCCATACGATGTGAAATATAGATGATTGTCACACCGTTTTTTTTCAGCTTCCCCACCATTTCAAAAAGGTGTTCTGTTTCTCCTTTTGTCAGAGGAGCTGTCGGCTCGTCCATAATCAGGATTTTCGCCTTTAAAGAGATTGCCTTGGCAATTTCCACAATCTGCTGATACCCCACGGTCAGGTCTTTTACAAGACCCGTGGGATCTATACTAATCTCAAGCTGTTTGAATATTTTTTCCGCTTCTGAAACCATAGCAGGCATATTTATAACCATCCCCTTCCGGATGGCTCTTCCCAGGAAGATATTCTCTGCTACGCTTAATTCACCAACCAGGTTGAACTCCTGATAGATGACTGCAATACCGTTCTCCTCGGACAGTTTCGGAGTCATGGAGGAAAACTCTTTCCCATTGACGATAATTTCCCCCTGATGGGGGATTTCCGCGCCGGAGCAGGTCTTGATTAGAGTTGACTTCCCTGCTCCGTTTTCACCCACCAGAGCATGAATCTCTCCGGGCATAACTTCAAATGAAACCCTGTCCAGGGCAATAACCCCGGGATATATTTTTGTAATATCCTTTAACTGCAGGCAGGGTGTGATCGTTTCTGACATGATTCCTGATCTCCTCAGTATCAAAGAAAAAAGGGAATAATCCAGAAGAGAATACCTGATGATTTACCGGGACCACCCGGAAGCGGCCTCGGATTGTACACCAGGACTTGAACAGCCGGTTCAGCAAATCAACGAAGGTAAAGCGAACAGGATCTCTTCTGTGATTATCCCTCAGATAATAATTTTTAATTACATATATTCTTTGTAATTACCCTGATTTACAGGAATGAATGTGTGATAGACTCTGGGATCGATAGGTTCCCCTTTGTACATTTTCTCAAGCCATCCGTAGATGATAACAGCTGTCTGCTCGGGAGTTCCCGTGTACATGATAGAAGAGCGGCAGGCTTCATTGTTAGCCATGGCGGCAAATTCAGGATCAGTAGCATCAGAAGCAAAAACACCAATTTTATCATCCAGCATACCGGCTGCTTTAAACGCCTCGTTCGCACCGGCCGCTCCCCCGCCGCCAATGGAACAGATGACCTGAACCTCAGGATGAGCCTGGAGCATTGTCTCGGTGACTGTCATACCTTCTGAAGGGGTGAGAGCAGGAGCCGAAGCGACAATTCTGGCATTGGGAGACAGTTCTGCCAGAGCATCTTTGATCCCGTTTTCCCGTTCAAGGAGGATTTCGAGCTGGGGCCAGTTGATGACGGCAACTTCTGCTGATCCATCAAGTTTTTCATTGATCCACTCGGCAGCGGTGGTTCCGATCATGTAGCCTGCATCATAGTTGTCCAGGAGAAAGCGCACATCCCCATTCTTCAGATCACTATCATAGACAAACACTTTGATATTCTCAGGAACATTTGCCAGAGCCGCATCAATGGCATTGTCATCTGCCGGGTGTACCATCAGAATATCAATGCCGCTGGCTATCAGGTTTTCAATCTGACCGATCTGTTTGGAAGCATTGGAATCACACCCCAGGTAGGTGAATTCTCCGCCGTTTTCCTTTATGACTTTATCAAGGGCTTTTGCTCTGGACGCCCAAACCTGATTGCTCAGATCCTGAACTGTCAAACCAACTTTCATTCCTTTTGATGAGTCGCCGGCTCCGGCTTTATCGCCCTGACCGTTTGCGGTCAGTCCTGCAACAGTTACAGCAATCATTACCGCTAATACTAGAATCCTTTTCATAAATACCTCTTTTTTGTGTTCGATGAATCGGTGGAAATCTGCCGGGGGGGATGAAGTCCCGTAAAGATTTTCCTTACACCGATATTAGATTTTCCGCAGAAAATCGTTTGCGCAAACGATTTTCTAATGCTATTACTGCTTTTGGAATCTGTCAACTAAAATTTTCAGACACTGCAAAGGACTGATAAAGAGCAGAAACTTGACCATAAATTTCTACTGATGTATTGTGGTTGTTATTCGTAAAGTACCGGGAGGATTGGATTTAATGAGTGCGTCTATGAAAGATGTGGCCAGAAGGGCCAAGGTCTCAATTTCCACGGTCTCCCATGTTATTAATAAAACACGAAAGGTAAATCCCGAAACAAAAGAGAAAGTTCAGCAGGCAATCAGAGATCTGGAATACAATGTGAATCCTGTGGCCAGGACTCTCAGAAGCGGCAGTTCGAAAACAATCGGCGTGGTTGTTTCCAACCTTTCCAACGCTTTTTTTCTGGACATTGCCCTGAGCATAGACAAAATACTGAAAGCCCATGGTTACGGCCTTATCTATATCAATTCCAATGAGGAACGGGATATCGAAAAAGAGAATATCCAGAACCTTATGATGCAGAACGTGGACGGCCTGATCATTGCTCCGGTGGCGCAGGACTGCAGCTATATGGAAGCTCTCATCGGGAACAAATGTCCCAGCGTTTTTTTTGACCGCTTTCCCGGAGGCTTTAATAAAGACTGTATAATGTCCACCAATTTTGAAGGGGCTTTTGACGGAACAAAACTTCTGATCGATAAAGGCCATAGAAAAATCGGATTCATCGGTTCCCATCTGGACGGAACCATGGGGGAGCGTATTGATGGGTATAAAGAGGCTCTGCGCAGCAGTGGTATAGACCCGGACCCCGAACTGATTAGAACAGGAAGCGGAGGATCCCAGTTTCTGAGGGATCTGAAAAACGGCGACGGGAACAGACTGGCCCGGTATCTGGTTCAGGAAAAGAAAGTGACCGCCTTTCTCTGCGGAAATGATCTTTCCGCGGTGGGAGCTGTCAGTTTTCTGCTTCAGAACAATTACAGGTTTCCCGATGATGTTGCGGTGGTGACCTTTGATGATGCCTTCTGGTTATCTATGACGTCCCCTGCTATCACAGCCATCGATCAGGACAGCGAAGCGATCGGAACCACAGCGGCCAAAGTTCTGCTGGACCGTATAAATAAAGGGAAGGATCCAGTGAAAGAGTACAGGATCCCCACAAAACTTATCCTGCGATCCTCCTGCTGAGGGGGAAGACACTCCCCCCTTCAGGGGTATCAGCCTAAAGCTTCCGCCTGCTGATGCAGTTCCAGTATCCTCTTTGAAAAGTGCTTCTGAACTCCCCGGTTTTCGATCATCCCCAGAGGAATCCCCCGTTCATCCAGAACCGGTATGGTTTCCACCCTTTTATGCTTCATTGCCTCCAGAACATCCGGAAGGGGCTTATCGGCCTGACAGGAGACAATGACAGGCTCCATAAGGTCATGGGCCAGGATCATCCCAGTAAGATCCTGTGCGATAAAAGCATTTTTAATTCCCTCGATGGAGAGGATTCCCTTGAGAAGACCTTCCTGATTCACCACGGGGAAGTAGAGATTATCCGATTCGCTGATCTCATTGAGAACTCTGGTGATCGGTGTGGACTCACTGATTTTGGGAACAGACCTGTTGACAACCTCCCCGGCGGTACTCTTCATAATAAGATCCTCTTCGGTAATATTGAGTCCCGCTTCTCCCGCCTGCTGAACCGCATATTTGATAAACAGGGGACCGATCAGCTGGACCACAAAGGTTGAGGCGGTCACCACCGTAATAATTGTATTTCCAATTTCTCCGGAAAACCTGTTTCCTGCCACAATGGAAAGACCGATGGCCACACCGGACTGGCTGAAAAGACAGAATGAGAGGTATTTTCTCACCGTGGGTACCGCCTGGGAGACAAGTCCGCCCAGCCAGGCTCCGATCATCTTACCGCCGCTCCGTCCCAGCAGATAGGCCAAAAGGAGAATGATGATTGTGGGAGGGATCGATCCCAGGTCCAGCTTGGCTCCGACAAAGACGAAAAAGAGCACATAAACAGGAGGCGCGATCTTCTCCATAAGTTTAAAAACTTCTTTACTCTTTCGGGGAGCCACATTGGAAATCACAACCCCCATCACCATGGCGGAAAGGATCATATCCAGTTTCAGAATGGATGAGAGCCCCAGAACGAGCAGAATCCCCCCGATGGAGAATGTCAGGATCCTCTCCTCGTCCCTGTAGTTTCTCAGCAGCTTGGCCAGACCGTATCCCGCAAGAAGGCCCAGAACCACAGCGCCGCCGATCTCATAGACCAGTTTGATGATCTCAGCAGCGATATTGCCGCTTTCGCCTCCCGTCAGTATGCCCGCCACGCTGGAGACGATGGCAAAGAGGAAAAGAGCCAGAATATCATCCAGCGCTACGATCCCCAGAAGAGTGGTTGTCAGGGGCCCTCTGGTTTTATACTCCCACAGGACATCGGTTGTTCCTGCCGCTGCCGTAGCGGAGGAGATAGCCCCCAGGAGCAGCCCCAGGGCCAGGGCCAGAGCGACATTGTGGAAAATGAGCAGGGAGACCAGAAAGACCAGTCCGCCCACGATGAAAAAGGCTCCCAGGGCCTCCAGAAAGAGGATCGCCGTAAACTGTTTTCCGTACTTGATAATCGTCTCTTTCTTCAGCTCTCCTCCGATGAGGAAACCGATCAGCCCCAGAGCGAAATTGTTGAAGGGCTGGAATTTCTCCAGCGCTTCGGGGGTTATGAGCTTTATTCCTGTGGTTCCCACGGCTATACCGATAATGATATACCCCACAACCTGGGGAATGCGGATTCTCTGGAACAACCGGCCTCCGATCGTTCCTCCGAAAATGGCAACACCCAGGAGAAGAAGAGTGTTCAGTTCATGATAATTGAAACCAGTGAATGTGCTGGCAAGAAATTCAGACATTTGGGATATTCCTTTACAAATTATTTATTTACAGACTGCCGGAAAAAATCATAGACCTTGTCCGGATCATTGGTATTCACAAGACTCTCCAGAGCCTGCTGATCTTTCAGAAGCGGAACAATCTGGGAAAGGAGACGGACATGCCTTTTGTGATCTCCTTCCTTCAGAAGGATCATAATGACGATTTTTACAAGCTGGTTATCGATGGACTCATAGTCAGAAATGCCAGAAGGCTGGATACCAACCAGGATTGCCGGCTTTTTCAGTCCCGCATACCTGACATGAGGAATACCGATACCAAGCCCCAGACCAGTACTCATCAGCTGCTCCCTGTACAGAAGCTTTTCTGTCAGATCTTCCACATCTTCAACGATTCCTTTTGCCCCGGCCAGTTCAGCCATCTCAATGATAGCCTCATTTTTCAGTTCTGATTTCAGTGTGACAGTCAAATCTCTGCTCATAAAATCCCAATATTCCATACTATCTCCTTAAAGACTTTTCTTATCGTCCGTGTTTTTTTCTCTGTTGCCCCGGGAACCTGTATTCAGAGTACCGAGGCCCTGCATTCTGGCTTCAAGCCAGTGGTCCAGAGAGGACTGGAGAAACCGCCATTGCCCTCCGACCCGGACGCAGGGAATATCATGGGTTCCTATTAATCTCTGAATCGTTTTTTCAGAAACTTTCAGATACTGAGCTGTTTCCGCTAATGTCAGGATGTTTTTTTCCATACCTTAGTCTTACTCCTTTTTGTCCAACATATCAATACTAAAATAACTTATATTCCTTTATTGTCCTTTATTGTCCACTTTAAAGAATTATATAGCCTCCTTTTCATCCCCTGAAAAGAGTATTCTTTAAAAAATTATATATAAATTTTAAACTATATATGTTGACAAATACTTTATATAGTATTATTCATATATACAACTTACAAAATAAAGAGGTTGACAATGAACAAATTACTGATCGTCGGCGGGGTAGCCGCTGGAGCCACAGCAGCAGCAAGGGCCAGAAGATTGAATAAAGATATAGAAATAACAATGCTTGAAGCAGGGCCGGATGTTTCCTTTGCCAACTGCGGACTCCCCTACTATATCGGGGGTGATATAAAAAGCCGGAGCAAACTGATACTTCAGAGCCCCGAAAGCTTCCGGGACCAGTACAATGTAACCGTCCACACCATGACCGAAGCGAAAAGCATCGACAGAAAGGCAAAAACAGTGACTGCGGTCAACCATGAAACCGGAGAAACCAGGACCTATGAGTACGATAAACTGATCCTTTCCCAGGGGGGTAAACCCTTCATCCCCGGACTGGAGGGAGCGGATAATGCCAATGTCTTTTCTCTGTGGACCCTGGAGGATATGGACAGGATCAACAGTTTTATCGAGGAGAATGCCCCCCGGACAGCCGTTGTTGTGGGTGGCGGGTTTATCGGCCTCGAAATGGTGGAAGCCCTGAAAAAGCGGGGACTGGATGTTCACAACGTGGAACTGGCGCCTCATGTCATGCCCATGATGGAAGGGGAAATTGCCGGTTTTCTGCAGGAGGAGCTGGCCGCATTCCAGGTGGGCGTGCATACGGGAAGGTCTGTAACAGCCATAAAAGAAAAAACTGTTGTACTGGATAACGGAAAAGAGCTGAGTGCCGATATGGTTCTCCTTTCTGTAGGTGTCCGCCCCACCCTGACCCTGGCCATAGAATCTGGACTGGAGCTGGGTGAGGCCGGTGGCCTTCTGGTGGATGAATATCTGCAGACCTCGGATAAAGATATATTCGCTGCCGGAGACATGGCAGAGATCGAACACAGAGTTATGAACAGAAAGGTGAGAATTCCCCTGGCAGGACCTGCCAACCGTCAGGGAAGGATTGCCGCCACCAATGCTCTGGCCGGGGAGCATGAGAAAAAGATGCGCTACAGAGGGGCTCAGGGCACATCCATTGTAAGAGTCTTTGAAGCGGTGGCCGGAACCACGGGTCTCAGTCTGAAGCAGGCCAGGGATGCCGGTTTCGATGCCCAATCGGTGGTGATCCACAAAGACAACCATGTTACCTACTACCCCGGGTCCAGCATGGTGACCATTCACCTGGTCTATGACAGAGAAACAGGAAAGGTTCTGGGCGGCCAGACAGCCGGATACGACGGTGCCGACAAGAGACTGGATGTCCTGTCCACAGCCGTAAGCGCGGGAATGACCCTGGAAGATCTGAGTGAACTGGACCTCTCCTATGCTCCCCCCTTCGGTTCCGCCAATGACCCTGTCAACATGGCCGCTTTTGCAGGTATGAACCGGATGAGCGGATACAGTCCCTCCCTGACGGCAGCGGAAGTTGAAGATTTTATCAGAAACAGACAGATTGTCCTTGTGGATGTAAGAGACTATTTTGCCCATCAGAAGGGCGCAGTGCAGGGAGCCCCCAATGTCCCGGCGGAGAAGATGCTGGAAGCCCTGATGGAGATCCCGAAAGAGACAGCTGTCCTTATTTATGACGAAACAGGAAAAATAGCACACCGGGTTGTGCGGCAGCTGATCCTGAACGGTTTTACAGGAGCCCACTACATAAGCGGAGGCTATCCCAGTCTGGAGCGCTATGCCAGAGCCGTTGGTTTTGAATTCCTCTCTGTTCCTGTAAAAACTCCTGAGCTGAAGAGCCTTGAGGGAGATCAGACGGAACAGGAGGCCCGGGAGGAAGAAGGATCTTCCATCGCCATGGACGGCCCCATTGTCATTGACGTCAGGACCCCCGAAGAGTATGCCATGGGAGCCTACCCAGAGGCGGTCAATATACCCCTGGACGAGCTGCCGGCCCGGACGGGAGAACTGGGATCCAGTGAAAGGGATATCACCCTCTACTGTGCTTCCGGCGCCAGGAGTGCCTATGCCCAGAGGATTCTGGTACAGAATGGATTTACCAATGTGAAAAACGGCGGCGGCCTGATGCAGATGATGGCCGGATAATTCCGCTGTTTATCTTAAGGATATAAAACCTGCTCCCTGGTGCCGATCACCCGGGGGCAGTTTTTTTGTGTCCTTTCCTCCTCCTCTTCTTATATTTTCTTGACATTTTCTCTTATTGTGTCAAAAATAAGGCCTATACTCAGGGGGAAGAAATGAAAAAAGCAGATGATATTGTCGTTACAGGAATGGGAGCTCTCACACCGGTAGGACTAAACAAAGAGGATTTCTATAAGAGTCTTATCCAGGGAGTTTCCGGAGCAGCTCAGATCACTGCTTTTAATACGGAAGGATTTAAAACAACCATTGCCTGTGAATTGAAGGACTTCCGGGCTTCTGATTTTATGGACAAACGGAATGCCAGAAAAATGAGCCGCTTTTCCCAGATTGCGGTCTGTGCCGCCATTGAAGCTGTCAAAGATGCGGGTATCGATCTTTCCAGAATATTACCGGAAAGAGCCGGCTGTATTATAGGCTCAGCGGCGGGTGACTACGAAAACCTGGAAAAGCAGTTTGAAATACTTTCGACCCGGGGTCCCGGAAGAGGAAATCCTCTGGCAGTTCCCAAGATCATACCCAATATGGCCGCAGGGAATGTGTCCATAGAACTGGGGATACACGGACCCAGTATGGCGGCCCTTTCCGCCTGTGCTACGGGACTCCATTCGATCGGAACAGCCATGCAGATTCTTCAGCTGAACCAGGCGGATGTGATGCTGGCCGGAGGGTCGGAAGCCACCATCACCCCTCTTGTTGTAGATGCCTACAACTGTATGAAGGTTCTCTCCACCAGAAATGAGGCCCCCCTTGAAGCCAGCCGCCCCTTTGACAGCAGCAGAGACGGCTTTGTCATGGGCGAGGGAGCGGGAGTCCTTGTCCTTGAAAAACGGTCCCATGCGGAAAAAAGAGGGGCTCATATCCATGCTGTTCTGGGAGGGATCGGAATGACATCCGATGCGGCCAGCATTGCGGCTCCCGATGAAAACGGTACATGGGCGGCCAAAGCCATGGAAATAGCCATGGCCCAGTCAGGACTCACACCTGAAGATTTTGGTTATATCAATGCCCATGGAACTTCCACAAAGGCAAATGACAGAACCGAGTCCAGAGCCATCCATGCGGTGTTCGGCGCCAGAGGCGCCCGAATTCCGGTGAGTTCCAACAAATCCATGATAGGGCACACCCTGGGAGCTGCAGGAGCAATCGAAACGATCGCCACCATTATGAGCCTGTCCCAAGGTGTTCTACCTCCCACAATAAACCAGGAGACCCCTGATCCGGACTGTCCTGTCGATACGATTCCCAACAGGGCCAGAGAGCTGAAAGTTCAGGCCGCTCTGACCAACAGCTTCGGTTTCGGGGGGCAGAACGCCTCCCTAGCGATCCTCAAGGAGTAGTTCATTGCCGCGATGGGTGTTGAAAAAGCTGACCTGATCCAGCAGTTCATCCGCCAGTTTCTCCAGTTCCCGGGAAACACCGTCCAGCTCCTCTGCGGAAGCCGTATTGGCCTGGATGGTCTGGTCCAGCTGCAGAAGGGCCTGGTTGATCTGCTGGGTTCCCTCATTCTGTTCCCGGCTGCTGGAAGCAATTTCCTGTATAAGCTCGGTGGTCTGCCTGATATCCGGCACAACCTTATCCAGCATATTGCCGGCTTTGGCCGCCACATCCATACTGCTGCGGCTCAGTTCCGATATTTCCGATGCCGCCTCCTGACTCCTTTCCGCCAGCTTTCTCACTTCATTGGCAACGACGGCAAATCCTTTCCCCGATTCTCCGGCCCGGGCCGCTTCGATGGCGGCATTCAGAGCCAGCAGATTGGTCTGTCTGCTGATTTCATCAATGATGGATATCTTGGATGCGATCTGATCCATTGCCTCCACGGTCTGTTTGACAGCCTGGCCGCCCTCATCAACATCAGAATAGTTTTTCTCGGCCATCACCAGAGTCTGTGTGGCATTGTCCGAGTTATTCTGAATACTCGCAGCCATCTGCTCCATCGAAGCGGACACTTCTTCGGAAGCCGCCGCCTGTTCTGAGGAACCTGAACTGAGCTGACCCGCAAAATTGGCAATTTCCCTGCTGCTGGAGTGAACAAGGCCTGTTGTCTTCTGAATGGCATTAATGATTTCCACAAGCTTGTCAATCATATCTCTCAGAGAGGAACCGGTCAGTCCGATCTCATCCTTGCGCTGGGCAAAGGAAATCGTTCCTGTCAGATTTCCTTTTGCAAGAAGATCGGCCTGCTGGGCAATCTCCCCGATGGGTTTTGCCAGAGAACGGGAAAGATAGAAAATAAGGAAGCCCGTCACAAGAAGGACAAAAACAACAATTCCCACCACCAGATAGACCATCCTGTAAAAGGGTGCCATTACCACTTTTTCGGGAATGGCAATGGTGAGAATCCAGGGATCATCAATAAACTTTATCTTCATAGGAGAAGCAATATGCCAGTAGCCGTCAATTTCAACGATTTCGCTGAAGGACTGCTCTTTTTCTGCAAAAGCCGGGATGGCTTCGACCAGAGATCCGCCGATAAACTCATCTTTGTAGGCAATGACAGTACCGACTCCGGTATTCAGATAGGCGAAACTCCCGGGAAAAGGCTGTATCTGTGAGACTTCCTGCTGATAGATCCCCAATTCCACTTCGTATCCCACAACTCCCAGGCTGTTGCCGTTGTAGAGGATGGGGGCGCAGATGCTGGAAACAAATCGGTTTCCGATTGTCCCGCCGTAATCCCAGTGGTAGGGTTCGGTAATGACCATTTTCCGGGAATCGAAGGGATCGTTGAACCAGCTGTCGTATTCAAAGGGATCATAATCGAGCCCCCGGGTATCCATGGAGATCTCCGCCCCCTCCCAGGATCTGTAACCGTGGCGGAACCACCTCTCATAGGCATCGTTCTCGCCCAGATATTCGTACTCATCGATATAACCGGGAATCAGAAAAAACCACTGATTAAAAGCCAGCAGATCTCCATTGTCCAGAAAAAAAGCATGAAGATATCTGTCCAGGTTTTCTCTGTTATCCCTGACAGGATTTTCAATGGCCGGAATGACAAGTTTGGCCATGGAGTTTGCTTTAATTGCCACGGGATTCAGCTTATCCTGAAAAATGGTTCCCTGGGCCAGAGTTTCCTGACGAACTCTCTCCACAGTCTGGTCTTTGTATACAGCAATACTTTCCAGAAGAATAAACACTGTGATAAGGATCATTCCCGCAGCGGTCAGCAGTGATGTAAAAAGCATTAATTTAAATTGTATTGAATGCCTTTTTTTCATTATGTGTCTCCTTGTGTCAATTCCGGATGGGAATTAAGTTATAATGTGAATATTACATTATTGAAAAAGTCAGAAAGGCAAATAAAATGCGATTACACAGATATTCTACCGAATCTCCACAAACCGGAGGAAAAACCCTATTCAATGATCAATAGGTCTACACTAATCCCATGATGACTTCACCCGGGGCTGACACACTGGAAATGCTCGCAATCCGGAGACTCATGATTTACAATAAAAGCAAAGATTCCTCAATGAAATAGGATGATCCCTTATGAACCCATACATCCTGACCATCGGATTGAACCCCGTATGGCAGACAACCCTTGAGTTTCCCGAGCTTAGGACGGGAGAGGTGAACAGGAGCCGCATCTACACCTCCAGCTGTGCCGGAAAGGGCTTCAATGTCACAAGAGTCCTGCACCAGGCAGGAGTCCCTGTAAGGCATCTGACTTATGGCGATGCTCCGGAAGGCAGCTTTTATAAATCCATAGTAAAGCAGAAACTTCCAATAGAGTTCATCCCCATCCCCTCGGAAGTCAGAGGCTGTTATACCCTCCTGGACCGGGCTTCCGGTGAAACCACTGAAATTGTGGAACATGGCCGTCCCGTCCCTCCCGGTGCGGAAGAGGAAATGTTATCCTCCTTCTCCCGGCTGCTCCATGACTCTTCCATAGTCATAATATCCGGATCCCATGCAGACGGATTCTCTGAAAAGATCTATCCGGAAATGAGCCGGCGGGCAAAAAACGCAGGAAAGCTGCTTATCCTGGATATCAGGGGAAAAGAGCTGCAGGAATGCCTGAAATTCGCTCCGGATATCATAAAGCCCAATCGGGAGGAGTTCTGCGAAACATTCCTGAAGGGAGAGAACTACCAAATGGTTTCCGAAGAGAAGCTTGAAAAAGCCATGGGGGAAATTTACGATCACTACCACTGTTCTGTAATCCTCACCAACGGAGACGGTACAACCCTGATCTGCGACAAGGGAAACATCTCCCGCAGTACACCGGGAGAACTGAAGGACTGGCGGAATCCCATCGGCTGCGGCGATGCCTATACGGCCGGCCTTGCGGAGGAGATCTTCCATGGCAGGAGTCTTGCCGAAGCGGTAAAGAAGGCAGAAGAGTATGCGGAAAGGAATGCCATGAGCTTTATCCCGGGAGATATCCTGGGGCTGGAGAATTGAGATTTTACGGTTCTTTCGCGTGTATTCCGAGTTTTTTCATTTTGCTCTGCAATGTGGACGGTTTGACATCCAGCCTTTCTGCCGCCCCCCCCGGTCCATAGATTTTCCCTCCGCACTCCTGCAGAGCGGCTCTGATATGGGAGGCGATCGCGTCATCGAGAGTCATCATGGAGGCAGGAGGAGGACTGGATGTTTCAGGCAGGTGATTCCCGCTAAAAAGGTGTTCTCTCCTGATCTTGGTTCCCCCGGAGAGGACCGCGCCTCTCCGGATATAATTGTACAGCTCCCTCACATTACCGGGCCATTTATAAGAAGCCAGAGCATCCAGAGCACCTCTGTCTATCTGAAGAAAAGGATAGTCTCCCTCTTTTCTCAGGTTGTTCACAAAATATTCCGCCAGAAGGATGACATCATCCCCTCTTTCCCGCAGTGAAGGAAGATAGACGGGGTACTCACTGAGCCTGTAAAAGAGGTCTTCCCGAAAACTCCTGTTCTCCACGGCCCCGGCTAGGTCCACATGACTGGCAGCTATAACCCGGACATTGCTGAATACCGACTCCTCCCCTCCGACACGCTCATATACCCCCTCCTGCAAAGCCCGGAGGATTTTGGGCTGCAGCTCAGCGGGAAGGTCTCCGATCTCATCCAGAAAGAGGGTGCCCCCATGAGCCAGTTCAAATCGTCCTTTCTTCCGGCTGTAGGCCCCTGTAAAAGCCCCTTTTTCATGGCCGAAAAGTTCACTTTCCGCCAGAGAGGGAGAAAGAGCCGAGCAGTTCAGGGCAATAAAAGGGCCGTCTTTCCGGGAACTGAGCCGATGAACCAGCCGGGCAATCTCCTCTTTTCCCGTACCGGTCTCGCCCTGTATCAGAACAGACAGATCCGATCCGGCAACAATCTTTACAGAATCCAGAACAGCCTGCCAGGGAGCGGAACGGCCTATAACTCTCCGAAACCTTTCATCATCCATCTGAAGAAGGAGATTCCTCTCTTCAGTGAGTTTCCGGCTCTGTTCCAGCAGATAGCGAGAGGTATCATTCTGAGAGAGAATAATAGAGATCAGACGGGAGATAGAGCCGATAAACCGCACAACATCTGGTGTATATTTGCGGCAGACCCGATGATCCAGAGTGAGCAGCCCCACAGGAGAGTCCTCCAGATGGAGAGGAGCAATCATACAGGAGTGACCTTCCGGCAGATCCAGAATTTCCTCATAGGTATCCACATGGTCCTGATCCTCGGGAAAGACATAGGGCTGTTTCCTGTTTATCAGTTCAGCCAGATCCTTCCGGTTTTCCAGATCAATACTGAATCGGGCGATTTTTTCATTCAGAAGAGGGCCGTCAGCTTTCTGAACATCCAGGGTGGTAGCATCCCGGAACTTGAGAATCACTGCCAGTTCATAATCCACTAGGTCTTTCAGGGCATTGAGAATGATCTGCAGGAATTCTTCCGCAGGACTTTCCAGCAGTAAATGGGACGGCATAAAGGCACCTCCTCGGGATAGATACCGAAATATCGCAAACACCGATATTTCGTTTTCCATTAACCGATATTTCAGTATATCACAATTTACTCCTTTATTTCATTAAAAACCATCTCCCACGCCATCCAGTTCTACAAGAAACCACAAAAGTTCTATTTGTTTATATTATATGTCTTTAAAACAAATCGAAATCGAAAGGAATATATTTGGGCTCAGTTTGAAAAATATGGCATACCAATTGCAATATTGTAAATGGAGGCTAACTATGAATGAAAGAATAAATAAGCACATTGCGGATGTTCACGTAATGTATGTGAATTTTCACAACTACCACTGGAATGTCAAAGGGCTCCAGTTCAAATCCATACATGAGATGACTGAAGCCTACTATGAAAAACTGGCCGTCCTTTTTGATGATCTGGCAGAGGGGCTTCTTATGAAAGGAGAAAAACCACCTGTCACAGTTTCCCAGTACATGAAGCTGGCAGAAGTCAAAGAAGAGACAGAAACAGAGTTTACTACCGCGGAAGTGCTTTCAAAAGTCAAAGAGAGTTTTGAATATCTTGTTAAAGAGTTTGAAATAACAAGGAAAGAAGCTGCCGCTGCAGATGATGCTGTTACAGAAGCCTTTTTTGCCGAAACTATCGGATTTCTCCGGAAAGAGATCTGGTTTATCAGCTCATCTGTGAAGTAACCCGAATAGAAGAAATATTTTATGGGAGAGAAAACAATGGAAAAAGAATTCAACATGCCCCTGCTGGGGGATCCGTTCCCTGAGATTCAGGTGAATACGACCCATGGACCGATGAACCTTCCCGGTGATTTGAAAGGAAGGTGGTTTGTCCTGTTCAGCCATCCTGCGGACTTTACTCCGGTATGTACAACCGAGTTTGTAGGCTTTCAGAACAGAGTGAAAGATTTTGATGAGCTGGGTGTTCAGCTGATAGGAATGTCTGTTGATCAGGTTTTCAGCCATATCAAATGGATTGAATGGATTAAAGAAAATCTGGATGTGGAAATAACATATCCTGTCATTGCCGCAAACGATAGCATCGCCAATCAACTCGGCATGCTCCATCCCGGCAAGGGAACCAATACAGTACGGGCTGTTTTTGTGATAGATCCGGAAGGCAAAACCCGACTGGTCCTATATTATCCTCAGGAGATTGGAAGAAATATTGATGAAGTGGTAAGAGCTGTTAAAGCCATGATCACATCAGACCGAAACGGCGTCGCCATACCTGCCAACTGGCCGGAGAATGAACTGATTGGAAAGAGAGTCATCATACCTCCCCCCGGCAGCCAGAAAGACGCAGCGGATCGACTGAAAAAATACGACGGATACGACTGGTGGTTCTGTCATAAAGAGCTATAAACAGGAAAAGGCAGTTCTGTATTCAGGGCTGCCATTTTTAAACTCCGAGAATCCCCATAAACAGCAAGCCTGAAAAAATTGTAAGGCCCATCATAAGGGCAGTGACGTACCCCAGGGTTTTATGAATTAACCTGACAGGCTTTTTCTTTTTGACTCTCATAATGGCAAGCCCGAGCTGGGGAGTCACGATAAGAAGCACAGCGGAGATTCCTCCCAATAGGGCATGGAGCGAGGTAAAATGGACACCATTGTAAATCTGCACCATGGTCCCGGCAATTACCAGTGCGGCAATCCCGGAAGACCCGGCATAAATCCCCAGCCTTTTATGCACTTTAAAACGCCATTTTTTCTTTTTGAACAAAAGGGAGACCACAATCCCGGTTACCATGGCCAGAAAAGATGAAGCCATTAACACGGCATGGATGCGCCATAAATACTCATATCCCATATTTCCTCTCCTGTAGTACAAAGTCTTAAACTGCTGTCAAACCCGTTTACCGGTCTGAAAACTGAACCGGGGCATCTTTCTCATACTATCACAGGAAAGACTCTCAGAGAAAAGTTTCAGCTGATTTTTTGCAGTGAATCAGAAACCAAATGGTAAAAACAGAGATTTTTCCTACAATCCTGTCAGATTCACTCTCCCTTTTCCCCCGAGTCTCCCCTGGAGATGGCTGGCATTACTCTTGCATTTAAAATGACAGGAGGTCAGAAAATGCTGACACAGAATGAAAATGTCCCCCCCGGAGAAGTCTGGGCGGATGAACAGTTTTCCAAAGTACTCAATTACCTGACAGGAGAGAGAATCTACACCAACGGCTCCCTCCGGCTTGTCTGGCTGGGAGCCCCCTATGTGGCTCTGTATAATGCCCTTGTATATGAAAAAGACGGCGGACCTGTCTGGGTTATGCATACGGAAGAAAAAACAGGGATCCTGAAAGGATCCCACAGAAATGATAAAAGGGAAATATTCGCCGCTTTTTCCCATCTCTGGCTCAGACAGGAAGATCCGGTTTCCCAGAAATGGGGAGGGATCCTCCGGAGCATGGCCGGAGATCCGGAACTCTGGTAGGATCCCCCCGTTTATCAGGACAGATCCGGAAAGAGGGGTTCTATGGTTTCAAAGGCCCTGGCGAAAACTTTGATTCTCTCCCTGTAGTAGTCAGCCCTGTTTTTATCAGGCTCTATCACGTCGGTAATCTTTACAAACCTTTCGGCAGCGGAAAAATCTTTAAAGATTTCAGCCCCGACACCTCCGATGATGGCCGCTCCCATGGATGTGGCTTCCTCCAGGTGATTGGGGATTTCCACGGGAACTCCGAACACATCAGCCAGGATGGAATTCCACACCCCGCTGGCGGCTCCTCCCCCCATCAGTCTGAGAGAGTTCATGGGCATTTCCCGGCTCATGATATCTTTGATGAGCCCCAGATTCATGGAGATTCCCTCCATCACAGCCCTGGCAATCTGGGCATAGCTTGTATGCAGACTCAATCCCAGGAAAACTCCCTTGGCCTGACTGTTCCACCAGGGAGACCGTTCTCCCAGAAGATAGGGCAGAAAGAGCAGCCCGCCCGCTCCGGGTTCTGCACCCTCTATCGCCCGGTCAAGGAGAGCATAGAAAGACTGACCGGTTTTTTCGGCTTCTCCCTTCAGATCTCCTCCCAGCTCCCTTTTCAACCAGGCCAGAGCCGAACCGGCAGTCTGCATGGTTCCGCAGGGCTGATAGAGTCCTGTGACAGGATGGGCCCAGGTAAAGGTCTTCATTTCCGGATCTTTCAGAGGTTCAGTACTGGCTGTAGAGATCCAGGAGGAGGACCCCAGACAGTTGTAGGAAATCCCCGGAGCCACGCATCCGATTCCGATGGTGGCACAGCCGCCGTCTCCGGCTCCGGCAACCACTGGAATTCCTTCGGGAAGGCCCAGCTCCCGGGCAACGTCGGGCAGCAGAGTTCCGGCGATTCCGTCGGAAGGCAGAAGATCAGGCAGAAGGGCCCTGTCTATTCCGGCGGCGTCCAGGATGGTATCAGACCAGTTCAGCGATTTCAGGTCCATTGCATTGGTTCCTGAAGCGTCGTTGTATTCCGCAATGAAGTTGCCTGTCATTTTAAGGGTGATATAATCCTTTGCCTGAAGCATTTTATGGGTATGGCGGAAAATCTCCGGTTCATTGTCCCGGATCCACATGAGCTTGCTCAGAGAGTAGGAGGAACTGGCCTTGTGCCCTGTCATCTGGAAGAAGGGATAGGCTCCCAGTTTCTCCACCAGGGTGGCAGCCTGTTCTCCGCTCCTCTGATCACTGTAGATAAGGGAGTTCCTCAGAGGATTCCCTTTTTTATCCACACAGAGACAGCCCTGCATCTGGCCGCTGAATGAGATGACACTGATTCTGTTCTTATCGTCTATTCCCGCCAGGAGCCTGGCTGTGGAGTCCCTGACTGCCCGCCACCAGTCTTCGGGGTTCTGTTCCGCCCGTGCCTGGGGCATATATTCTGTTCCGTAGGATTCTGTACAACTGCCGATCAGTTCTCCAGACTCGGAGAAGAGGCTTGCTTTATTACCTGATGTGCCCAGATCATGGGCGAGAATTAATCTTTCCATAGAGCATATTATACAGGTTTTCGCCTCTATGAAAACAAAAAACGTCTCTTCTGAAGAGTAAAGAAAAGCTGTTTGAAACTTTCAAAAAAATAACAGAGTGCTTTCACATGTAGGAATAATAAGCACCGGCGTCATTGCGGTTGAACCGGGCAAGGAAGCCCGGGAGAGTTTCTCTGTTCAGAGGCTTGGAAATATAAAATCCCTGTATATAATCGCAGCCCAGATTGACAAGAGATTCCAGCTGTCCCCCGGTTTCCACCCCTTCGGCAATGGTTTTCATTCCCAGATCTTTTGCCATGTGGATAATGGTCTGGACCAGTTTCAGACTGGAGGAGGACTCCTCCATGGTCATGATAAAGGACCGGTCGACTTTGAGAATTTTCAGAGGGAATTTATTCAGATAGGAAAGGGAGGAATAGCCGGTTCCGAAATCGTCCAGTTCAATGATGATCCCCATCTCATCAATCCTCTTCAGCTGAAGAGACACCAGCTCAAAATCCTTTATAAGCACCCCTTCGGTAACCTCAATGGCAATCCACTCGGGAGAGCAGCCAGTCTGCTCCATGGCTTTCCCGATCAGAATATCCAGCCCCTCGCTGCAGTGGAAATCCTTGGAGGAAACATTAATGGCGCAACGGATAGGCAGCAGGGCATCTCTGTTGAGAAGGCAGGCCTGCCGGCAGACCTCCAGCAGTAGCCACTGGGTAATCCTGTTGATGAAACCTGTTTCCTCGGCTATGGGAATAAACTCCCCCGGAGAGATCATGCCATGGTCCTGATGGTCCCAGCGGAGAAGAGCTTCCATGCCGTAGAGAGCTCCCGTCCGCGCAGCCACGACAGGCTGATAATGGATATGCATGGCCTGACTTCCCAGGGCTTTGTGCATATCGTTTTCGAGGAGGAACCTTCGTTTTTCACAGCTCCCCATGGAGGATTCATAAAAGACAGCCCGGGCTTTGCCTCTGTTTTTCGCATGATACATGGCAATGTCCGCCCTCTGGATCAGTTCGTCAGGCTGCTTTGTGCATTCTCTGTCCAGGGTGTTCACACCGATACTGGCGGAGATGAAAATGGTCCTTCCGTCTATCAGAAAGGGTTTGCTGATCTGGGAATTGATCCTGTCCAGGACTTTTGTGATATGATCCTGATCGGAGATGCCGTCCAGAAGAATGACAAATTCATCTCCCCCGATCCGGGATACCAGATCCAGGGGTCTCGTACAGAATGTCAGCCTTTCGGCAATGGATTTCAGGAGCATGTCTCCCGTATTATGACCGAATGAATCATTGATATGCTTGAAACCGTCAAAGTCCAGATAAAGCAGGGTGAAGCTGAAGTTCGGATCCCTCTCGGCTCTCAAAAGGACATCCTGAATCCTCTCCCGCAGCTTCATACGGTTGGGAAGATTTGTCAGATCATCATGAAAGGCATTGTACTGCAGACGTTCCTGAAGGCGTCTGCTGTTGGTGATATCCGTGTGAGATCCGGCCATCCGGATATCAATTCCCTGTTCATTGCGGAAAGCCAGCCCCCTTGTAAGAATCCATTTCAGACCGGTAATGCGGTTTATGATTCGGTATTCCGCAGAAAAGAGGGGGGTTTCCCCATTCAGATGATCCCGCAGCCCCTGCCGAACCCCGTCCCTGTCCTGAGGGAGGATTGCCTCCAGCCAGGCCTGCATGGTGTCCATCTTTTCGGTATCTTTCAAACCGAGAAACTCATGCCACCGGTGGGAGATATAGAGCTGATCCGATTGAATATCCCAGTCCCAGATCGCATCGTTGGCTCCGTCTACTGCCAGCTGATACCTCTGATTGCTCTCGCTCAGATGGTCATTGCTTTTTTTGAGAGAACGGATGGCGATC
Organism: Oceanispirochaeta sp.; assembly: GCA_963666275.2. Classification (GTDB taxonomy): domain Bacteria; phylum Spirochaetota; class Spirochaetia; order DSM-2461; family DSM-2461; genus Oceanispirochaeta. The sequence goes on along the minus strand of CAXXOA010000003.1, from coordinate 98,507 downwards.
TCATTTTCATGACGGAGTTTCAGAAGTTTACGGAAAGACTCGTTCAGACTGAATACAAGTTCGGCGAGCTCATCATTTCCTTCATCGACGAAGGGATCAAGCTTTTCAAGGGACGTCAGATTTTCCACGGACCGGAGGATGTTCCTGAACCTTCTGTGAAAACTTCTCCCCGACAGAAATGATATTGCCAGAATGAGAGTTATGGCCACAAAACAGAGGATCAGAATGATCGCCCAGGATTTTCTGTAGGGGCTTGAAATTTCGGGCATACTGAAAATTATAAATAGAATGGGCAGAGTTCCGGCGGAGAAACAGAGAATCAGATACTTTTTTAATAGTTTCATTCCTTTATCCTGTGAGGAAGTTCAGCTCCCTTATAATGAATGCTAGTTTTTTATCTGAGAGGATACAAGAAAGAATTTATTTTTCTTCTCTACTTGACCCGAATCTGGATAAAAGATTCAATGAAAACCTATGAACCTGATAATCAAGGCCCTGAGCGGCATATTTATACCAATCATAATGGGGATGATCTGCAGAGCTACCGGCTATATAAAAGCGGAAGACCGACCGGTTATCCAGAAATTTGCCATCCGGATAGCCCTGCCTGTTATGGCGTTTGAATCCCTGAGAAAAATGACAGCCACCACGGCCGGTCAGTTCCTGCCCATGTCGCTGGGCATATTTTTTGTTATGGGGGCGGCCTGGTGCCTGTTTCTTCTGATACTCCGCTTCACGCCCCGCCTCACATGGCTGCAGACTTACAAAGCCGAGATGAGTTTTCTCTTTTTCGGAGGGAATGTGGGATACATCTGCTGGCAGATCCAGAATATCCTCATTGGACCGGAAGGGATGCAGCGGGGGCTCTTTTTTACTTCCTTCTACTGGCCGGCCACGTTCCTTTACGGTCTTCTGACTGTAAAGGTTATGGGCCTTGATAAGAAAAAAGATTTCGACAGGAAAGAGATTGCCAGAAATATACTGGCCATGCTCAGCATGATCCTTCTCGGGCTGTTTATAGGGATCACACAGCTGCCTCTTCCCGAATGGCTCACATCCGTAACAGGAACCTTCGGCAATATGGGCATTCCCGTCATACTCTTTGGAATGGGCCTCTCCATATCCCTGGGAGAAGCCTTCAAATCGGTGAAACCCTTTATCCTGTTTCTTATTGTCCGCCTGGCAGTCTGGATAGCAATTATCCTGTTAGTAATCCGGATTCCTCTGTTCGATGCCTATTCGAGGCAGGTGCTTATCATAAATGCTCTGGCCCCGCTGGGAGTGGCATCACTGATCCTGACAGATATATTCAGCCTCGACTCGGAGATCACCGCCCATGCCATAGCGGTCTCCACAGTGTTTTATCTGCTTTTTCTACCCTTCCTGTTCCTTTTCTGGCCCGGCTGATCTGCGGGACTTATTCCTGTAAAGTTCCTTATCCGCCCGGTTGAGCATTTCAACCTCATCGTCCCCCTCCCGGAAGGAAGCCGCACCGAAACTGGCGGAGATGGGACCGATGCCCTCAAAATGGTTCTTCTCAAGAGCATTCTGGAGCTTCCTGAGAACACCGGGAGTCTGCTCTTCCGGCAGATCCGGGCATATAATCAGAAACTCATCGCCTCCCCAGCGCCCCAGGGTATCGGAGCAGCGGATGCAGGAATTTAAAATCTGTCCGTACTGATAAAGGTAGCGGTCTCCGGTGCTGTGCCCGTAACTGTCATTGATCTGCTTAAATCCGTCCAGATCGGACAGAATAATGGAAAGAGCTCTTTCATGCCTTCGGGATAGGCGGATTTCATAGGAAAAAACATCATCCAGCTTCAGACGGTTGAAAAGGCCTGTCAGTTTATCCCGGATGGAAAGAGCTTCTATGATTTTCTTATCGCTTATATCCTGGCCGAGAAGCGTGTATCCCTGGTCCTCCCCCTCCCGGGGATGATCGGGAAACATGGAGTACTTCACCCAGAAGCAGGGGCCTTCTTTTTTTCTGGTCTGGAGCTCCCCCTCGAGAGACTCCCCCTGCTTCAGCTTCTGCCGGCACTCTTCAAGCCACTCTTCGGAGGTATCGGGATTGAGAAAGTCTTTGAGCCGGCGGCCCAGAATTTCCTTTTCACTGTATCCGCTCAAGGTGCAGAAAGCCTCGGAAACCTTGGTAATGATCCAGTCGGGGCGGCACTTCAGAGAGAGCACATTATGATCCACCAGATCGATATAATCGGAAAGCTCTCCATGAAGGACCCCTCTGGAATGGATCTCCCGATTCATTTTTCTGTAGGAATGGATAACCGTATAGGCGATGATAAATAGCCCAGGAAAGGCAATCAGAAGCCACTTCAATACAGTCTGAGGACCTATGCCGTAGTCATATTCCACAGAATAATACTGACCGAAAATGGCATTTTTCTCCTCTTTCGTCATACGTTCCAGCCCTTTGTTGATAATTGACACCAGCTCGGGCCAGTCACTCCTGACCGCCATGGCGTTGCTGTGGGTACCGAAAGGAGTGGGGGCAGCGACCTTCAGGTCATACAGGTGCTCCTGATTTATAAGATAGCTCCCTGTGGCCAGGTTTCCTACAAAACCATCCACCTCCCCCACAGCCAGAGCCTTGAGACTGTCCAGGGTGGAAGTCGGACCGTCATAAACCCGCAGATGGATATCCGGGTAATCCTTTTTGAGCAGATCGTGCATATAGTAACCGTACTGAACCGACAGGGTTTTGCCGCTGAGATCCTGAATTCCCTGCACAGCCGGAGAGTCTTTCCTTGTAAAAATCACCCAGGGGGGAGAAATATACTCCCGGGAAAACAGCATCTGACGGGACCGTTCCTCTGTAATCTTGGCTGTGGGCAGAAGATCAATATCCTCCCGGGAAGCTAGGGATTCCAGAGCCTCCGACCAGGTATAGACTTCCGGGCTTATATATTCAAAATCGATATCGTAGTAATGGAATATGTCCTCAATAAAATCAATGGAAATCCCGCTGATATCTCCCTCTTCATAGATCATGAAAGGCGGCCAGTCCCCAATTCTGATGCGAACGGTGTGCTCCTCTCTGAGCCACCGGGCCTCTTCCTGAGTCAGCTCAGCCCCCTCCTGCCCGGACAGATTTATCCCTGTAGACAGGATGAGAGCAATGAGAAACACCCATGGGATTTTCTGCCTGTAACTCATTTATCCTCCAGAAATGCATTGAGAAAGACAGGAACTATCTACAATTATAGGAAATGAAAAGAGTGATTACAAAAGTTCCTTATGCCGTTAAAGGATCTTGATTATTTCCGGAAAATCATTAAAAATACAAACATATGTTAGATATACAAACATTTGTTTGCATCGTAAATAAGGACGATCCATGACCAAACGAGAGTGGGAAATTCTGGAAATACTGAAAGAGAACCCGATGATCTCCCAGAAAGACCTGGCGGAAAAGCTGGGGATAACCCGCTCATCCGTGGCAGGACATATAATGAATCTGACCAATAAAGGACAGATACAGGGTAAGGGCTATATCCTGAGGAAGTCCCCCTATGCCGTTGTCATCGGGGGGTCCAACATGGATATCCAGGGCTTTCCCTCGCTGCCGCTGATATCCCGGGATTCCAATCCGGGCCGGGTAAAAGTCTCCTGCGGAGGGGTGGCCAGGAATATTGCCGAGAACATGGCCCGGTTGGGTGCTGAAGTGAAGCTCCTTACAGTGCTGGGTGATGACTCTCATGGACAGCAGCTTATAGAAGAGAGCACCCGGGCCGGAATCGATATGAGCGATATTCTGATCATCCCTGATAAAGGGACCTCCTCCTATCTTTCCATCCTGAATGAAAAGGGAGATATGGCCCTGGCCCTTTCGGATATGGAGATCATGGAGAGTTTCACGGTCAGCTATATTCAGAGCCGTCACCGTCAGCTGAGCAATGCGTCTGTGATTGTCCTCGATGCGAATATACCCGAGGACGTGATCAGCTATATCTGCCGGACCTACAGGGATATTCCCATTTTTGCCGACCCTGTCTCTTCTGCCAAAGCATCCCGGCTGACAGCAAGCCTTCCCTTCCTTCATACGATCAAACCCAATGCCATGGAAGCTCAGGTTCTGACCGGGCTGACCATAGAAAACGAACAGGACCTGGAGAAGGCCGCCGGGAAACTCCGGGAAAAAGGCGTGAGGAATGTAGTGATAAGCCTGAATGACAAAGGGATTTTCTCCCTCTCGGAAGAGGCAGCCCTATCCCTTCCCAACCCGCCCCGCCTGCCCGGACCGCCAGTGAATGCGACCGGTGCGGGAGATGCCTTTCTGGCAGGACTGGCCTGGGGACTCCTTGAAAAGGATCCTCTGCCCCTGAGGCTGCAGAAAGCTCTGGCCGCTTCAGGACTGACAATCTGCCATGAAAATACAATCAATCCGAATATTTCGGCTGAAAAAATAGATCAATTTATCAAGGAGAACTACTGATTATGGATAAGAAATACCTGGATATCACTCCGGAAGTACAGGAAGCCCTGGAACAGGGAAAACCCGTTGTGGCTCTGGAGTCCACCATCATTTCCCACGGAATGCCCTATCCGCAGAATGTGGAAACAGCCAAAGAGGTGGAAAACATCATCCGCCGGAACGGAGCGGTCCCCGCTACCATCGCGATTCTGAAAGGACGCCTGAAAGCGGGACTCCTGCCGGAGGATCTGGACTATCTGGGAAGAGCCGGAACAGAGGTCACCAAGGTCAGCCGGAGAGATATCCCCTTTATTGTGGCCTCGGGAAAAGACGGAGCCACCACTGTCGCATCGACCATGATCATTGCCGCCATGGCGGGAATCAGCATTTTTGCCACCGGCGGGATCGGGGGAGTTCACAGGGGAGCCCAGGAGACTTTCGATATCTCCGCAGACCTGCAGGAGCTGGCTTCCACCAATGTGGCCGTATTCTGTGCGGGAGCCAAATCCATTCTGGACATTGGACTGACCCTGGAATATCTGGAAACCCACGGGGTACCGGTTATCGGGTTCGGAACCGGAGAGATGCCTGCATTCTATACAAGAAAGAGCGGTTTCCAGGTGGATTACAGGATTGATACGGAAGAAGAACTGGCCAGAGCCCTGAAAGCCAAATGGGATATGAATCTGAAAGGGGGAGCCGTCATTGCCAACCCGATCCCCGAAGACAAAGCCATGGATGAATCTGTTATAAACGGGGCCATAGAAGAAGCTCTGGATGAGATGAATGCCAAAGGAATCAAAGGAAAAGAGTCCACTCCCTTCCTCCTTGCAAAAGTAGCCGAACTCACCGGCGGCGACAGTCTGGCCTCCAATATTCAGCTTGTATTCAACAACGCCAGAGTCGCGGCAAAAACAGCGGTAGAACTGGCCAAACTGGACTGATGCCTGTAGAATAGGGCCATGAAAACCTTTCCCGTTTCGTGCAACAAAGACTGCGGTGGAGGCTGCCCTCTTCTGGCTCATGTGGAAGAGGGGAAAGTTGTCCGCATCAGCAATAATCCCGCCGGTTCTCTCTATATGAAAGGGTGCCGGAAGGGATTCAGGGCCATGGACATGGATAACCATCCCCACAGGCTTCTGAAGCCACTTATACGCAGGGAGAGAAAGGGCAGAACTTTCCGGTCCGCCGAAGAGGCAAAGGATCTCTTCCGGGAGGCAAGCTGGGAGGAAGCCCTGGATATGGCGGCTTCCCGGCTCAAGGAATTTCAGGCCCGTTATGGTTCACAGGCCATGCTGGACTTTTCAAGCGGCGGCTCCTGCCGGGGAGTCTTCCATAACAGTTCCAAACTCAGCTCCCGGTTTCTGACCCTCTGGGGCGGAGCCACCAGAACAACAGGCAACTACAGCAGCGGGGCCGCATCCTTCGCTCTGTCCCATGTTTTCGGGAGTGCCCACACGGGGATGGATGCGGGAAATCTGGCACAGTCAGAGATGATCCTGCTCTGGGGATATAACGCCCTGGATACCCGATTCGGCTGCGAAATGCCCCCCAGAATCCTGGAAGCCCGGAAACGGGGAGTCCCGGTAGTTGTGATCGATCCCCGGAATACAAGAACGGCCAAAACGATGGGAACCTGGTGGATCCCTATCAAACCGGGAACTGACACAGCCCTGATGGCGGCGATCCTCTACCATCTGATCCGCAATGACCTGCAGGATCACCAGTTTATCGAAAAATACAGCATAGGCTTTCCCGAGCTGAAGGCCTATGTCACAGGCCAGACCGACGGTGTGGCCAGAACACCGGCCTGGGCCTCGGAAATCTGCGGAATCCCCGAAAAGGACATTGTAAAGCTTGCGGATATGTACGGCCGGATCAAACCGGCGGCGCTCCTGCCGGGACTCTCACTGCAGCGCGCCCTGGGCGGAGAGGAAGCGGCCCGCATGACGGCAGCCCTGCAGCTGGCAACGGGAAATACAGGCAGGCCCGGAGGATCCTCGGGGGGAATGTTCTGGGGCAGGATGTCCCGCCCCTACTGCCCGACCGTTCCGGCAGTCCCTCACTCGGATCCCTCCTTCCCTGTTTACGCCTGGCCGGATGTGATCCTGAATCAGCAGTTTCAGGGGCGTCCCTACCATCTGAAAGGGGCCTATATTACAAGCAGCAACCTGATGAGTCAGGGCAGTGATATCCTGAAAAACATCCAGGCCCTGCAGAAACTGGATCTGATCATCGGCCACGACTTTTTTCTGACACCCACCATGGCCATGTGCGATATAGTCTTCCCTGCAGCCTCTTTTCTTGAAAGAAACGATATTGTCACACCGGCGGGGAACTTCCTTCTCTGGTCCTCCAGAGCGGTAGAGCCGCCGGAAGGGATCAGAACAGACTACCAGATATTTACAGCCCTGGCGGAACGTCTGGGATTTGCAGAGGCCTACACCGGAGGCCGGTCAGCAGAGGAATGGCTTGATCATCTCCTTGAAAAGTCCGAGATCCCGGATCCTGAAGATTTCAAAGCCACCGGTCTGTTCATGGGAAAAGACCAGGAGAGAGTAGGGCTTTCCGATTTCATTGCCGATCCTGCGGAACACCCCCTCAATACCCCATCAGGCAGAATTGAAATAGCCTCCCGGGAGTATGAAAAAACAGGTTTCCCGGCCTATCCCCATCACAGGGAGGGGCCTGAAATTCCCGGGGACTATCCACTGGCTCTTGTAAGCCCCCATCCTCTCCAGGGAATTCACTCCCAGTTTGCCAATGTGGAAGGCTTCCGGATGGAGGAGGACCTGGCTGTCTGGATGCATCCCGCAGATGCCGCAGAGAGAAACCTTCATCAGGGAGAGACTATCAGCCTCTCCAGCCCTTTTGGAACAATGGAGATCCCCTTGAGGATCACAGAGGATATACGCAAAGGCTGTCTCTGCCTGAATGAGGGCTTATGGCCCCGGTTCACAGAGAAAAACTCAGGCCTCACCGAGACGGGAGGATCTGTCAATGTGCTGACTTCCTCCGAGCCGACCCTGCCCAGTTTCTCCTCCCGGACCCATACGGTGTTTGTAAATGCTCTGAAAATAATAAATTAACTTTGTTCCCAGTCTAAAAACCCAGAATCTGAAGGCCCGGGATACGGGAAAAATGCCTGTCCCGGCTCACGAGGATAGCCCCGGAATCCAGCGATGTCGCAGCAATCCAGATGTCATTTGAGGGAATTGGTGTTCCATTGTCTCTCAATTCCTTCACTAAAAATCCATAGCGGAAAGCCGCCTCCCCGGTTAGGTTGCGTATATGGATATCAGGTTTTTCAAGAAAGGATTCCAGCCTGCGTATATTCTCTTCAAACTGTTTTCCCATATAGAATCCCGCATATAATTCTCCCAGAACTGTTACGGGAATAAGAATTTCCTCCGCATTTTCAAGCAGGTTGAGGATTCTATCCTCTCCGAGCATGAGAGCTGTATAAGCATTGGTATCGATACAGAGCCTCATCATTCAGCTCCAGATTTCATCATCAATCTGATCAAAAACAGCAAGATCCTTTTCAAAGGCCTCAGCCTCTTCCCGGGACCATGCTCCTGAAAGATCGGAAAGATCCCTTTTCCGACTGGAGCCTTCGGATAATCCCAGGGTTTCCATCAGAATGTTCTGAATCGTTCTGTTCAGACTGGTATGATTCTTTTTTGCCAGGGATCTCAGCTGGTGGTCCAGCACTTCCGGCAGTTCTCTCAAGGTAATCTGACTCATCCATATACCTCCTGACTCATTCTATGACTCACTCTTATTTTAAACCGGGTAAAATGAAAAAGTCAAAACTCACAGCAACACGGATACATGAAATTCCTGTACACTTGGTGTATAAAGGATAAAAGACAGGGAGGAAATCCATGAATCTGAATAAACTGCAACAGGCGGAAGCCCTCTTTCTAAGCCGTTACCCCGGAGGTTTTGAAGACCCTGAAATGGTGGTCATAGGAAAGAAGCACAGAATGGATAAGCTGGTTCCCCGGGCACAGGAGCAGTTTTCAGAAGATGCTTTCAGCCGGACAGTACTGCTCAGTGAGAATCTTATCAAATTCGTCAGCGCCTCCAGCATGGTTTCGGTTTTTGAAAAGCCCCGCTTCCGGGACTTTGTGCGCTCCCTCAACAGCCATGACCGGGATGAACTGACAGAATCCCTCCATGAGATGCTCTACCTGGACGAGGAGAAAGGGTTTAACCGTTATCTGGAAGTTCTTAAAATGGGAAAACTGGCCAAATGGACCCTTTTGAGCGTTATCCCCGCCTATGTCAGGCCTGCCGAAGAGGTCTTTATCAAACCCACCACGGTAAAAAACATTCTCAAAGTCTTTGAAATCCCGGACCTGGTCTACTCGCCCCGGCCCAGTTACGATTTTTACAGAAGATACAGAGATCTGATCAACAGTATGAAAAGGGAAGTCGACCCTTCCCTGTCGCCCAGCAATCCGGCGTTTTCCGGATTTCTCATGATGGTCATGGAGAGCCTGTAATCCGGTATCTTAGAAAAACATCATTTCATGGGTTTCAGGAGATCCGTAATCGGGAATGCTTTCAAGTTTCAGCCCCTGCCCCTTGATGGCTGTCCTGACGATCTTCTGATTGAAGGGATGGGTATCCGGGTCGTTCAGATACTCCTCAAGGGGCATCCATCGGGCTTCGGATATCTCACGGGGATCTGCCTTGATTTCAAATGACAGAGGTTTCATCCGGCAGACAAAATAGATATCCGACTTGCTGTACCGGTACCCGTGCCAGTGCCGGAAAGAGCTGAGATAGAGAAACTCGGTTCTGATTCCGGTTTCTTCAAAAATCTCCCTTTTTACGGCATCCGAGATATGCTCCTGAGGATCCAGAGCTCCTCCGGGGAGTTTATAATGTTTTTTTGTATGGTATTTTTCCTGAATCACAAGGATCCGGTTCTCATCATCCAGTACAACCCCGCCGGCCCCGATGTAATGGGTGGCATATCCGGGAATAAATGCCTGGGGATCAAGTTTCATCACAAGCTGAAGGTAGTCTTCCCCAGCGTGGTGAAAACGGCATCCCGCCGCTACGGCATGGGGTATAAAATCTGATTTTTCAATGGGAATATTCAGCCATAAAGCGATACGGCCGTCCTTTCTCAGCTCCTTCAGGGTTTCTTCAAAGGAGGCAATAAAAACGTCTGTCCTCTCCGGTAGAGCGGGAGGATCTATCTGGGCCCCGTTAAAGGGATTTATTTCATATTCTAATACGGACATGCCCTTAAGATACCCTTAAATAAGAAGCCTGATCAAGCTGAGTCAGCTTCCTCCCGTGGTTCTATCCAGCTCAATATCCAGCCATTTACGCCGGACATATCCTGTGATCATCAGGCTGGCATGAAAGAGCTGATAGAGACCGAAACAGAGCCAGGCCAGCCGGATCTCACCGGGAAACAGATGCCTCACCACAAGGGTCGCCCCCAGAATAAACACGGCATTGGTTGTAAACTCGCTGAACAGTACCCATTTTCCATAGCCGTTGGGAACAAATACCATTTCAAAAGCGTACCCCAGGGATTCAATAAAAAAGAAGGGCAGAAAAAAGAGAAGTGTCTGCACTATGGCAGAAGCCGTTTCAGGAGAGTCAGTAAAAACAGAGGCGATCACATTCCGACCGGAAAAAGTGATAAGAGAAATGAATATGGCCACAAGTCCTGAAATAAACCCTGCTGCCGTAATAATAACCTGAGCATCCTCTTTGTCTCCCCGTCCCAGAGCATTTCCCGCCAGGATGCTGGCGGAACGGGCGAAGCCGCTGATGATGGACTTATTCAATCGGAAAAAGGCAAAGGTACTGTGGGTAGCTGCCAGATACAGGACAGAATAGTCTTCGATGATAGTCTGGTATGTCATAAAAAATCCCAGGGCGAAAACATTCTGAAGTCCCGGCGGAACGGCTACTTTGATGATATCTTTCTGAATCATCACGCTGAGATCGGAAAAATGAAAAAGCCTGTACTGTTTCAGGTATCCCTTCTGAATCACAATCCAGATAAGAAAGATCAGGGTGATCACATCGGACAGAACAGTTCCCAGGGCGGCTCCCCGGATCCCCATGGCAGGCAACCCCAGTTTGCCGAATATGAATATCCAGTTGAGTAGAATATTGGAAAGATTGCTGAGAACCCCCGCATACATTACGTATCTGGTCTTGTTCAGAGCCCCGAAAAATCCCTGCAGAGAGAAACACAGCCCCAGAGGAAGAAGAGAAAACCGGATGATCCGGATGTATTGAAGGGAAAGATCCAGGATTTCCCGGGAATCCAGGAGAGCCCCCAGGACAGGTTTGGCAAGGAAGCTGAATAGCGTGGAGAGACCGGCCGCATAGAAAGTCACAGCCAGACCGTTATCCAGAGCCTCACCTGTTGAAAACCTGTGAGCCTCCACTCCGGAGTCCTGTTTTCCATAACGGCGGGAGGCAATAGCCTGGATACCTGTTGAGACAGGCCAGATAAAAGTTGCCAGCATCCAGGAATAGAGGCCGGCAATGCCGATGGCTGCCAGTTCACTGCTTGTTTCTCCGAAATGTCCCAGCATGGCTGAATCGGCAATCTGATGAAAATACTGGGTCAACTGACCGAAAAGAAGAGGCAGTCCCAGAAGGAGAACCTTTTTTAATAAACCGCTAAAACTTTTTACTTTCGCCATATGAAAAGCCATTATAGAAACTTGTGTGTACTAAAGGAAGATTGCATAAGCCCATAACCTAGCTTTTTAGTAGGATTTAGTTGATTTTGTTTGGAAAAAGCATTATAGTCGATAAAAATTTATGAATTTTAATATATTCATAAAAGAGTATTACCACTTTTGGAGGTCTATATGAAAAAAATAATGACATTTTTCGTTATTCTGTCAATTTTTTCCGCATCTGTTTTTGCAGAAGGACAGCAGGAAGCCGCATCCAGTGCACCCGCATACAAAGACGGCGTGTACTTTGCTCAGGAAGACCAGTTTGGAAAAACCGGCTGGAAATATAATGTAACCATAGAGGTAAAAGACGGTAAAATTGTCAAAGCCGTATGGAACGGTGCCAATGTGAATGCCGGAAAAGACAAAGTCAGCCTTTCCAAAGCCGGTGAATACGGTATGGAAAAAGGCGGAGCCAAAGCTCCCTGGTATGAGCAGGCTGCTGCCGCTCAGGAATACCTCCTGAAAACTCAGGATCCCACCGCAATTACCTATAAAGATGACGAAGGCCATACAGATGCGTTCTCCGGAGCGTCTATCCATGTTATCGAATTCTTCACCCTTGCAGAGAAAGCTCTGGCAGCCGGTCCTGTCGGATACGGTCCCTACAAAGACGGTTTCTATCATGCAGAACAGCCCGAGTTTGATCATGGATACAAATACTTTGTTGATGTGACAGTGACTTCCGGTTATATCGTAGCCGTAAACTGGGATGGTCTGGCAGAAGACGGAACCAATAACAAAGCTCAGAAGTCTATGGACGGTGAGTATGGTATGATGGCCAGCGGCAACGCCATGGCTCCCTGGTTTGAGCAGGCTGCGGCTGTAGAAGCCAACCTCCTGGCAACTCAGGAAACAGCAATGCCCGATGCCGTATCCGGTGCTTCTATCGGACTGGATCCCTTCTACGCTCTTCTTAACGAAGCTATGGCTTCTGCCAAGTAAGACAATTGCTGTCATCTTAGACAGTGTATAGATAAAGCTGCTGTATCAATGATACGGCAGCTTTTTTTTGCTCCGGGAAGTCCCCCACCCTTCGGCTCCGTTCAGGAACCGGGGAGGCTCTTTGCCGAGAAAACCTTCAGCCTTCCCAAAAAGTAAAAGCCCCCTTCAGGGGGTATGGGGGCCAAGAGACCCGCGTTATAAGAGAGCATTCAGAACCGATCGACCGATCAGACTCCGGCTTTTTCCTGATACAGTGTGGAGAGTTCTATCCGGCTGTGGACTCCGGTTTTAGAGTAGATCTTGAGGACATGATTTTTTACCGTCCCGGGAGAAATGAAAAGTTTCTCTCCGATATCCTTTATGTTCAGACCTTTGATCAGAAGAAAGAGGACCTCCTCCTCCCGCTCGGAAATACCATAGATTTCAGAAAAAGACTTCTTACTGCTCAATCCTTCATCAATGATAGTCTTTTCCTCTTCGCTATCCTCGTCCTGATAGCGGAGGACAAACTCCACTGTACCGAAACAGACAATATCATCCTCTTTCAGACGCGTCTTATCATACACCCGGCAACCGTTAATAAACGTCCCATTCCGGCTTTTGCTGTCAGAGAGATAGGGTTCTTCCTCTATAAAAACAACGGTACTGTGCTTCCGGGAAACCGAAGCGGCATTCAGGATAAGATCGCAGGAACTGCTGCGGCCAATAGAGAACCCCTTTTCATCCAGGGGGATAAACCAGGGGGAGTTATCTTTGAGTTTTCCTTCTAAAAACCATGACATATTCCCATAGGATACAGCAAAAACAGGATTATACCAAACAGCATATCCTCATTTTTTGAAAATGGAACCATATTTAAAAGCATATCAAGTAACAGGGTTTTCTTTTTGAAAGATCCTGAAAGAACCTTTAAAAGGAGAGTTCAATATGAATACAGTCATTCAGCATGTTCCCGATACCATAGCAAAACATCTGGCGGAAGTCACAGAGAAATTCGGTCTGGAGCCTAACGAGGATATGGCTCAGAAATTACAGGATAGCTGGCTCCTGAAAAAAGAGATCTTTGAAAACAAGATGATCGAAATGGGTATGGAAGAGATTGGAATTTTCGACCCCACGGATGAAAGAGGTGCCATATTCCTGACCTACTCGGGCTCTCTTATCTCCGTAAGTCCCCTGAAATTCGGAGAAAGGACCCTGGAATATACAAGCATCGGCTACAGAACGGATGTCCCCGAATCTCTGGAACTGGAACACGTGGAACTGGCAGACTATGCCGAAGTGGATAAAAGCCTGAACTTCAAGGAAGGTCCCATCAAACAGACCTCACCTCTGTTCAAAATAGTTGTAACCCCTGAATCACTATCCGAGGAGGAGCAGACCAATCTGGTAGATGAAGCTGCGACAATAATAGTGGATACCTTTGTAGGAATGAATAAGAACCTTCTGGAATAGTGTTGTTTTTTCTGCCCCGGAGCCGGATCTTCCCATCCCAAAAACAGTTCGGCTCCGGGGCTTTTTTTGTTTAATAATTTCTTAAAAGCCTGAACCCGGGTTATCAAGTAAAAGACTTTTTGACTCTTTAACAGTAAAAAAAGATAGTTGTTTCTTCAGGTTTTCAGCCTGAGCGGAAAGCTCTTCCGACATGGAAGCCGATTCTTCAGAAGATGAGGCATTCTGCTGAATAACCATATCAAGTTGATTCACCGCTCTGAGGATCTGTTCTGCTCCACTTCTTTGTTCACTTCCCGTAGCAGCTATTTCCTGGATCATCTGATTCGTCTTTCGGATTTTCGGAACTGCTTCCTGCATAAGACGCCCTGTGTTATCTGCCAGATTAATGCTGTTTTGTGACAGCCTGGAAATCTCATCTGCCGCTTCGGTACTTCTGACAGCCAATTTTCTCACCTCTGAAGCCACCACGGCAAATCCCCTTCCCGAATCACCGGCCCTTGCTGCTTCAATGGCCGCATTAAGAGACAGCATATTGGTCTGCCGGGCGATTTCGTCGATAATGGAAATCTTATCAACTATCGTTTTCATGGCCTGAACAGTTTCATCTACAGCGATTCCGCTTCTTTCGATCATATCCGATGCTTCTCCAGAAAGGGTCATTGTCTCATCCGATACCTGGACATTCTGATCAATACTGGCATTCATCTGTTCCAGAGAGGAAGAGATTTCTTCAGCAGAGGAAGCCTGCTCGGCAGCCCCCTGGGAAAGAATCTGGGATGTTTCGCTCAATTGGCTACTCCCTGCTGAAACATTATCCGCTCCCTTGAGTATTTCCTGAATAATAGCTGTCAGACGAAGCCCCATACTTTTAAGAGAATCAGCAACCTGTCCAATTTCATCCCTCTGTTCTATTGGGTTTTCCGCAGATAGATTTCCCCGGGCGATTTCCCTGGCATAGTTGACCTGTGATCTGAGAGGATGGATGATCCCCCGGGACAGGAACAGTCCCAGAAGGACTGCCAGAAGAACACAAAGTCCCCCAATCAGAGTCAGAAGTCTTATTCCTGAAATACTGACCCGGTCAGCAATCTCCATAGCCTTATTCATTTCAGAATCCGTAAGGACTTCCAATGCATCCAGGGCACTGATCAGGAACTCAGACTCTTCATCTACCTGTTCCATCAAACTGGCTTCTAACAGAGCAAACTCTTGAATAATCGGATTTACATAATTCCTGAAATCCCGGAAAACAGTTTTGATTTCACTGATGACAGGGACGACCTGATCTGCATAGATTCTGTCTCTGTTTATACGATTGAAATCTGAATTGATCCGGCTTCCCAGACGATGCAGCTCCATATGAGGCTCTTCTGCTTTGCTTAGCAGTCTCATCAACTCGGGATCATCAACGGAATAGGAGTAGTACCATTGACCGAATGAACATTTCTGAGGATCCAGCTCTGCGTTGAACTCCTTACCTTCCGCAATAGCCGATGAAAGTTCATCCACCCAGCGAAGATGATCGATTTCTTTCTGCATGATCCAGTTTCCGATATCATAATACTTTCCCGCAACAGAGATATCATACTTCAGCTTCTCCCTGTGAGCACTCATCATTTCACCCACCGCCTCAATCATAGCCCGATGATGTAGCTGAGCCTGGTTTGCTATCTGCTGCATTTCCGCAGTACCAGCAGGATTGTTTAATGTCATCTGATCCCGCTTATACATAACTCCGGAGTCACTGTTTCTGAACTGCTCACTTTCAGACCCGAAAAGGATCAGGTCGGTCCACATATAAAAATCCTTTTCATATTCGAGAACATCACTCTCTATAGAGTCCAGATTCTCTGTATTCAACTGATACTCTGCAGCAGCATCTCTTGTGAGCAAAGCTGAAATAATAGCTTCCATACTGATATCTTTAAAAGGCATTTTTTCATGTAAAACGATATCAAGCTCTGTATCCAGCCGCCTGGAGACCACAATTCCTGTAACTGATGCGCAAGCGACCAGAAAAGCTAAGATTAGAAACCCTCCTATTAGTCTGATGGCAATTGATAAATCTGAAAATTTCATTGACTCCCCGTTTTTACACTCTTTATAAAATCTTACATTTTGTAATATCTTACATTATATATAATAAATACTAGGACAGTCATCAATAATGGCCTAATAAGAAAAAAAAACCCGAAACTTGACTGTTTCGGGGATAGGGAAATTCGGCTCCGGGGCTTTTTTTTATATTTCTTCCAGATACGACTGGAGCCTGTCGCATCCTTTCACAAGGTTGGGGAAAAACTCTTTCAGCTGCTCATCTGTCAGTTTGCCTCCGGGCCAGCTGTCCCTGACCATCTTTCCGTTAAAATCCACAGAAGCCACCCGGACACCCAGATTGGTGGCGGGGAAATAGAAATCCGATCCCGGCAGAAAAGCCACACCCTTCGTTTTCAGTAGATCATCGGCCAGCTGAATGCCCGTAAGGATTCCCTTTGCCCGGAGTTTCTCCCTGAAAGGCTCAAAATCAGGAAAGAGGTAGAAGGCTCCCTGGGGCTTGGGACAGTTCAGTCCCATTTCAAGGAACCGGGACCATAAATAGCGCGAAGCGTACTGATAGATCTCCGTATTTTTTTGTATTTCCGGTTTTATCTGATCAAATTTTTCATAGGCCTGCAGGGCCGCATACTGAATGGGCGCACTCACGGCGCTGAAGGTTTCACTGATAATGGACTTCAGGGCTCCCTTCAGGACATCCAGAGAGGGAGGAATGATCATAGCGCCGATGCGGTATCCTCCGGCGGCAAAAGCTTTGGAAAGTCCCGTGGAAATGATGGTTCCTTCCGGGTAGTACCGGGCAATGCTGGCATGAGGGTTTCCAGTAAAATCAATCATGGCGTAGATCTCATCGGAAATGACAAGAACATTATAGGCCCGGCAGATGTCAGCCAGCTCCTTGAGCTCCTCTTCAGAATAGACCGCTCCGGTTGGATTGTTGGGGTTATTCAGGATCAGGAGTTTCTGTTCCTGAGCCAGCTGATGACAGGCCCTGTCCAGCTCCCGGGGGGTCAGTTTATAGGCATTTTCCCGCTGGGTTTCGATAGGCACCAGTTTCTTCCCCCTCAGGGTGGCCTGAGGTCCGTAACTGACCCAGCTGGGGGCCGGCGCCAGAAGGACCCCTTCGATCATATAGCTGATCTGAAAAATCAGCTCCTTGCTCCCCGGACCGATAAACACATCATCCGCGCGGTACTCCAGGGAAAACTCATCTTTGAGAAAGCCGCAGACCGCCTCCCTCAGCGCCGGCAGCCCCTGGGTGGGAAGGTAGGAGTTTTCCTCGGCGGCCTCCCTCAGGGCGTTCACAAGAAGCTCCGGCACAGGAAAGGCGGCCTGTCCGAAACCGAAATGGGAAACATCCTTTCCCTGGGCTCTTAATTCTTTAATAGCATTATTGATAAGGAGAGTTGCCGATTCCTTGAGATTCAGAACCAGCGGATTGACTGAGGGCAGCATTGAAAAACCTCCTGAGATTTTTATTGATATTGTCCCTCATTATAATAGGAAGATCTCCCGAACAGAAGATGATGAGTGTAAAAACTCCTCTGATTGATAAAAAAAGTCATTCTTACGTAGATATAAAATACATACAGGTATTAACTTGCTTTCAGGACTCTTTTCCCGTCAGCTTTTTCAGCAGTCCCAGGAGCACCTCCTTTTCCTGCCCCTCCAGGTTTCCCATAATCCGGCTGATATTGTCCGCGTGCTCCGGGAACATCCTTCCCATCAGATCATGCCCTTTTTCAGACAGGTGAATAATCCAGGCCCGCCCGTCTGCAGGATCTCTCTGCCTGGTGATCCATCCCTCTTTGACAAGATTCTGTATCACCACTGTCATATTCCCTCCGGTGGAGAGGGCTTTTTCGATGATCTCACAGACCCTCAGATCTCCTTTATGATAGAGGATTTCCATGACACCGAACTGGGATATGGTCAGACCGTACTGCTGAAACAGGGGGGATTCATTTTTTCTTACATGCTGGACACTCCGGGTCAAAGCGATGACAAGCTTCAGATCCAGATCCTGGTCCTTTCCATAGGATATTTTACTCATACCTGAAACATAATACTAACTAGTGTTAATTTCAACTAGTTTTATCGCTTTTCTCCTATTTTGGAAAATATTGAAATGATGTAGAAAAGGACAGACAGGTTTGACAGCTAAGAGGCGGAAGTGCTAGTTTTAAAGTCCAGTAAAGGAGTATTCATGGCAATACTGACACCTGAATTTGCCCAGCAGTTTATCCAGAAGACAGTTAAAAACCTTCCCTACAATGTAAATATCATGAATCATGAAGGTATTATTATCGCCAGCAAAGACAGCTCACGGATTGGAGATTTTCACGAAGTGGCCTATGCCATGCTATCCGGCAAAAGGGAGTCCGGTGTTGTAACAAAAGACGATAATTACATAGGTACAAAACCGGGTATCAATATGTTCATTGATTATAAAGAGAAGCATATCGGAGTGATCTGTGTGACAGGTGAACCGGAAAATGTTCAGAGTTTTGCAGGATTTGTAAAGACTTCCATGGAAACCATGCTCTCCTATGAAATAAAGATGGCAAAGAATCAGCGGGCCCTGGGCAGTGCAGAGAAATTCCTCCATTACATCCTTTTTGAAGAAGATTACAACCTGGAAGAAGCGACCAGGCTTTACGAACAGTACAATATTGAGTGTTCCAAACTGATTACAATGATTATTGTCCGCTGTTCTACCCGTATAGACCGGGATATGGTTTTAAGAACCATAGCTTCAGGAAATGAAACCTACCGGAAAGGGATTGCATTAAAAGGCCGTAATGATGACATCATTATTCTGAAGAACCTGAATGAAAACATAAATGACGGGATAAGAAACTATAAAGATCAGATTTTTCAGTATATATGGGATATGGAAGAGAGACTTCCCATAGACCTGGGAGAAAACGATCTGAAGTATTATGTGGGCAGTCTGCAGACACAGCTGGATATGTTCCGGACCTCCTATCACCATGCCCAGCAGATAGCCCTCCATCCCATACTGGGGAAAATCAGTAAGGTAGTTTTTTTCCTGGATCACATACAGGACTATATCCGTAACTCAGTTACTATGAAACTCTATAACGACATCTTCTCAGCTTTCCATGCCCTGTTCCAGAATGAGGAAAAGCAGGTTATGGTAGAGACCATTAAAGCTCTGGATGCGAACAACTACAATCTGGTCAACACCAGTAAAGATCTGCACGTTCACAGAAATACCATCACTTTCAGGCTGAACAAACTAAAAAGCACTCTGAATATTGACCCCCTTGTGATTGGCTCGGACAGGGAGCTTCTGAATGAACTGGCCCATTATCTGGAGAAGTACTGAACCGTCATAACAATTGCTATAAATGAACTATAGGATCCTTTCTGTATAAATCCCCGGCTTTCTCTACCGTAGCATAATCACTCACTATAATCCCATCTCGTCCTGTATTCCCCCGAAAGCTTATGAACCGGGATGAATACGGGTAATGCAGGAATCTCCCAGATTCTCTGACAGAAGCAGAGATAAAGGCATGAACAGGATATCTATCTCTGGCTTTTGTGCAGTTTGCACAAAAAATTCTATTCTTTTAATATCCTTGAACCATATCGCTCTGGTAAAACAGATGGTTAAATAATTATAGATTGAAGATAAAAAGCTCTGAAAGGAGCATCTATTTTTATCTGCTTTAAATTGTATTAAGTCGTAAATATTTGGACAGGAGAACAACCAAATTGAAATATGATGTTGCCTTGAATGGAATCATTCCTCCCATTGTAACCACCGTTGATGAACATGAAAATGTGGATCCGGAAGGATTGAAAGAGGTCATTCAGCACGTACTGGATGGCGGAGTGCACGGAGTTCTGGCCAATGCCAGTAACGGAGAGTTTTACGCGTTTGATTTTGAAAACCAGAAAAAGACAGTAGAAACAACAGTCGAAGAGGTGAATAAAAAAGTTCCCGTTTATGCGGGCGCTTCGGCGATAACCACCAAAGAAAGCATAAAGTTAGCCGAGATGGCAGAAAAAGCCGGCGCAGATGCCCTGACAGTACTGACGCCTATGTTTATCACACCCACAGAAGATGAGTTGTACAACCATTTTGCCACAGTGGCAAAAAGCTGTAATCTCCCGGTTCTGCTCTACAACAATCCGGGCAAAACCAATAACAACATCAGCCCGGGCCTGCTGGGGAAACTAGCGGAAATTGACAACATAGTAGGAATTAAAAACACCTCCATGGACTTTAGCCAAACCCTGAAATACATCGAAGCCACCTCCCACAGGGAAGATTTCGGCGTCTTCGGCGGGATTGACTACTACATCTATGCGACCCTCTGCCATGGAGGCGCAGGAAGTGTTGCGGGAACAGCCAATGTGGCCCCTCGTCTGGTAGTGGATATTTACGATCACTACTCCCGGGGCGATCATCTTGGTGCCCTGAATGCCCAGAAGGCTCTGATGCCCCTGAGAGATGCCTATGGAATGGGAACTTTCCCGGTCATGATGAAAGTGATGCTCAATATCCTGGGTGTTAAAGCGGGCAAACCGGTCAGGCCGGTGTCTTATGTAAGCGATGAAACTGTTGAGAAAGCCAGAGGCGTTCTTAAACAGATGGGAATGCTGGACTGAAAACCCAGTATTAAGAATAGACAAACAAAATAATATTATAGAGGTAGGATTTATTATGAAGATCGGATTTATAGGATTGGGGATCATGGGAAGACCCATGGCCAAAAACCTGATTAAAGCAGGTCATGAACTTATCGTTGTAGACTTCAATAAAGAAGCAGTCGCAGATCTGGAAAGTGCAGGAGCAGCTTCAGCATCCAACCCGGCAGAAGTTCTGAAACAGGTTGACCTGGTCATTACCATGCTTCCCAACTCTCCTCATGTAAAAACTGTTGCACTGGGAGAAAACGGACTGATTGAAGCAGCTGCCCCCGGAAAAACCCTGATCGACATGAGTTCCATTGCCCCCGGAGCTTCTCAGGAAGTCGCCAAGGGACTTGCTGAAAAAGGTATGGATATGCTGGATGCTCCCGTATCAGGCGGAGAGCCCAAAGCTATTGACGGAACCCTGGCAGTTATGGTCGGCGGAGACAAAAAAGAAGTTTTCGAAAAGTATAAAGATATCCTTGATATCATGGCCGGATCAGTCGTCTATGTTGGAAACATCGGTGCGGGAAATACAACAAAACTCTGTAACCAGGTAGTGGTAGCCCTGAACATTGCCGCTGTATCGGAAGCTATGGTTCTGGCTAAAAAAGCCGGTGTTGATCCCGATCTGGTTTACCAGGCAATTCGGGGAGGACTGGCTGGAAGTACCGTTATGGATGCAAAAGCCCCCATGATGATGGACAGAAATTTCAAACCCGGATTCAGAATCGATCTTCACATCAAAGACATGGCTAATGCACTGGAAACTTCCAGAGATGTTGGAGTTCCCCTTCCCCTGGCAGCACAGGCTATGGAAATGATGCAGGCGATCAAACAGGATGGCTGCGGCGTGGAAGATCACTCAAGCATTGTGAAATTCTACGAAAAAATAGCCAATATAGAAGTTACAAGACAAGCATAAAATCATAGGAGTTTTCAATGAGTGCGACACCTGTAATCGCCGATATGAAAGTCTTTCCTGTTGCAGGAAGAGACTGTATGCTCCTGAACTTGAGTGGGGCCCACGGGCCCTACTTTACCCGCAACGTGGTCATCCTGACTACTGACAAGGGAGAAACCGGGATTGGAGAAGTTCCCGGAGGAGAAAAGATCCGCCAGACTCTGGAGGATGCCAGAGAAATTGTAGTGGGATCTACTCTGGGGGATTATAAAAATGTTCTGAACCGTGTTCAGAAAAACTTCATGGACAGAGATGCGGAAGGAAGAGGCCTCCAGACCTTTGACTTGAGAACCACCGTCCATGTGGTGACAGCTATTGAGTCCTGCTTTCTGGATCTGCTGGGAAAATACCTGAATGTCCCGGTTGCCTCCCTTCTGGGAGATGGCATGCAGAGAGACGCAGTCAAAGTCCTGGGCTACCTGTTCTATGTGGCGGACCCAGACAGGACAGACCTGCCCTATGCCAGAGAAAAAGACTCGAAAACAGAATGGTACAAGATCCGTCATGAAGAGGCGATGACCCCTGAAGCTATTGTCAAACTGGCGGAAGCTTCCAGTGAGATTTACGGGTTCAAGGATTTCAAGCTGAAGGGAGGCGTGCTCGAAGGTAAAGAAGAGATAGAAGCCATAAAAGCACTGAAAAAACGCTTCCCTGATGCCAGAATTACCCTGGACCCCAATGGAGGATGGAAGCTGGCAGAAGCCATTGAATTATGCAAAGACATGCATGGGATACTGAGCTACTGCGAAGACCCCTGCGGCGCGGAGGAAGGATTTTCCGGAAGAGAGATCCTTGCTGAGTTCCGGAAAGCGACCGGTCTGCCTACGGCAACCAACATGATTGCCACGGACTGGCGTCAGATGCAGCATTCTGTAGCGCTTAACAGTGTAGATATTCCCCTGGCAGACCCCCACTTCTGGACCATGGCCGGTTCAGTAAGAGTCGGACAGATGTGTGATGCTTTCGGGCTTACCTGGGGATCCCACTCCAACAACCATTTCGACATTTCCCTGGCTATGTTTACCCATGTAGCTGCAGCAGTTCCCGGTAGTGTGACTGCTATAGACACTCACTGGATCTGGCAGGAAGGTCTGGAAAGGTTGACAAAAGAGCCTCTGCAGATGAGAGACGGCCACATTGCTATTCCCGATAAACCGGGTCTCGGTGTGGAAATCGATATGGATCAGATCATGAAAGCTCATGAGCTGTATAAAAAGGAGAACCTGGGCGCCAGAGATGACTCGGCGGGAATGCAGTATCTGATTCCCGGCTGGGAGTTTGATAACAAACGGCCCTGTATGGTTCGGTAATTTCAAATGCGTAATACAGGCTCCAGCAAGAGCCTGTAAAAATAATTAAGGGAGTTTTTTATGTTTAGGAAAAAATTACTTGTTTCTTTGATGCTTCTTGTTGCCAGTACGGCACTTGTTTTTGCAAATGGACAGAAAGATGCGGCATCTTCTGCAGATGGTGAAATGGATTATCCCACAAAAGCGATAAATCTGATTGTTCCTTATGCTGCCGGAGGTAACTCTGACTTCAATGCCCGCGCTGTTGCAAAATACCTGCCCGAAATCCTCGGTCAGCCTGTTGTCGTAACCAATGTTCCCGGTAGCGGTGGAACCATCGGTGCGGCTCAGGTAAAAGATGCCAAAGCTGACGGATATACTATTCTAGTTCACCAGCTGTCTCTCAGCATTGCTGAAGCAGCAGGAATGGCAAATTACGGAATTCAGGATTTTGAAGTGGGCTGTGTCTTCTCCAAAGCATCACCGGAACTTCTCGTTGCCCTGTCAGATGCTCCTTACAACAATGTAACGGAACTTATCGAATATACAAAAGCTCATCCCGGAGAAGTAAAACTGACAGCCAATACCGGTGCAACTACCATGTGGATTGCTATCGGACTGCAGAATGCAGGCGCTAAACTGAATGTTGTATCTTCCGGCGGTTCCGGAGAAAGACTTCAGGTAGTACTGGGTGGACACGCTGATATAGTTCCCCTGAACTACGGTATGGTGGAAAGCTATCTGAACGATGGAACTCTGAAAGTAATCGGTCTGGCCAGTGACAAAGAGTCTGAATTTGTTCCCGGTGTAAAAACTCTTAGAGATCTGGGTGTCGAAGCCGGTTACGATTATATGAACACTATGATTTTCCCCAAAGGAACCGATCCCGCCATTGTTGAGAAATTCAGCAACGCTGTCGGCGAGATCGTTAACAATAACGAACAGTACCAGGCAGAAATTGCCAAACAGTATCAGCCTGTAACATGGATGACTGTTGCCGATTCTAAAGCACACTGGTACAAACAGAGAGAAGAACTGATGGCTATCAGCGACACTCTCCAGGGTAAATAATAAGTAATATCTATTCTATTACCAGGAAAACTGGCCTGAAATATATTCAGGCCAGTTTTTATGACTATACCATTTGGAGATATTCAAAATGAATAAAGATTTAAAGACCGAGATAGGAGTGGGAGTCTTTTTCCTCGTGCTAGCTGTTGCCTATATGATAGGGTCTACCACCATATCTACGTTCACTCCATTCGGGAACAGAGGATTGGATTCTCGGTCTGTTCCTGTGCTTTTAGGTGTTCTTACCATAATATTGAGTATAACTCACATTGTTCAGGTGTATCTGAAAGATAAAAAAATCAAAAATCTGCAAATTGAAAATACTGAAAACAAAGACGAAATCTGTGATCCCGATGAAGTGGCCTGTATGGAACCTCCCGAAGGATCAATAATTGCCCGAATCGATAGGGTTATACCGGTTAAACTGATTCTTTCTTTTATTTACCTCATAATTTACATCGCACTCTACCAGCCTCTGGGGTTCGTTTTATCAAGTTCCCTGTTTCTGATAGCCGAATCCATCTTACTGACAAATAAAGAAGAAAGGAAAAAATGGTATCTCTTTATCATTCTCTTTTCCATCGGCATCTCGATCCTGATCTTCTATATTTTCACAAATTATCTCACTCTATTCCTTCCCAGCGGAATTTTTGGATAGGAGAATTAATATGTTTGAAATGTTATTATCCGGCTTTGCCAATGTTTATACTGATCCCATGACCATCATTATGGTATTTCTGGGTGTAATGGTGGGAATCATATTCGGTGCGCTTCCCGGACTTACCACGGTGGCAGGGCTTTCCATGTTCCTGCCTGTTACTTATGTGATGGCCAGTCATGTGGGTTTATCCATGTTGACAGCCATATACATCGGAGGTATTTCAGGAGGTCTTATTTCGGCAATCCTTCTCAATATGCCGGGGACTCCGGCTTCGATTGCCACCACATTTGAAGGATCGCCCATGGCAAAGAAGGGAGAAGCCGGAAAGGCCCTGGGCATTGCCGTATTTGCCTCCCTGGTAGGTACTCTGATCGGTGTGGCCGTCATGATCTTCGCTTCTCCCGCTCTTGCCAAACTCACTTTGAAGTTCGGCCCCTGGGAATACTTCTCTGTAACGTTCTTTGCTCTGACACTGATTGCCTCACTGACAGGAAGGTCAGTTGTCAAAGGTCTGTTGAGCGCCATGTTCGGAATGATGATTGCCACGGTGGGACTTTCGCCGGTTGACGGTGCTCAGCGCTATACTTTCGGTTCTCTGCAGCTGACAAGCGGTTTTCATCTTCTTGTTGTCCTTGTGGGCCTCTATGCCATCAGAGAAGTTCTTCTGACAGCTTCCACTAAAGAAAAGCAGGTAAAAGTTCTCAAGTATAAAATGAAAGGGCTTGGTTTCGGATGGCATGATCTGAAAGGAAACTGGATTAACCTGATCCGGAGTTCTCTGGTGGGGCTGGGAATCGGAATCCTTCCCGGTATCGGTGGATCCACAAGCAACATCATTGCCTATTCGGTAGCAAAAAACTCCAGTAAACATCCTGAAAAATATGGGACAGGCATACCTGATGGGCTTATTGCTTCTGAAGCCAGCAACAATGCCTCTATTGGAGGAGCGATGATACCCCTTCTCACTCTCGGAATTCCCGGAGACGGCGCAACAGCGATTCTTCTCGGAGGATTTATGCTTCACGGAATGCAGCCAGGCCCTCTCCTTTTCCAGCAAAACGGCGATGTTGTTTTCAGCATTTTTGCTTCAATGGTACTGGGTATTATCTTTATGGCTGTATTGATGTGGGCGGGAATGAGAATGTTTGTACAGGTTCTCAAGGTACCAAATCATATTCTGATCCCTCTTATCGTAGTTCTCTGTTCAATAGGAGCCTATGCTCTTGGTAACCGTGTTTTCGATATGTGGGGTCTCCTGTTATTTGGTTTTATCGGGTTGATGATGAATAAATTCAAAATACCCGCCCCCCCTTTTATTTTGGGATTTATCCTGGAAGGCGCTCTTGAACTTAATCTGAGAAGGGGACTTGAGTACTCTAATGGTAATGCCTGGGATGTTTTTACACATCCGATCAGTGCTACATTTCTTGTCCTTACAGTCATCTCCATGATCATGACTCTAATTAACAATCATAAAGTAGCGGTGAAAGAACTTGAACAAGAAAAAAGACAAGGAGCTGAACAGTGAGTCCGAAAGAAAAATTCCCTATAGTAAAAGAGATGCTTGTTATTCCCGTAGCTGGTAATGATAGCATGCTGATGTCCCTCAGCGGGGCACATGGACCATATTACACCCGAAATATTGTCATTTTAAAGGACTCTGCCGGGAATACAGGTATAGGGGAGGTTCATGGAGGAGAGGCAATCACAAAATCTCTTGAGAATGCCAAAGCCTTTGTGGTTGGACAGCCCATAAGTTCCTATAGAAAGATCATTAAGACTCTCTTTGACAATCATAATCAGGCAACAAAGGGAAGCGAAGGGCTCCAAAACCTTTCTTTAGCTAAGCTGGCAGACGTTGTTCATGCGGAAACTGCTATCGAATGTGCTCTCCTTGACCTCTGGGGACAGTTTCTCGGTGTTCCTGTCTGCGAACTCCTGGGAGACGGAAAGCAGAGAGACGAAGTGGTCGTTCTGGGATACCTCTTTTACCAGGCAGATAAAAGAAAAACCGATCTGCCCTATATAGACGAGAGCGACAGTTCCAATCCCTGGTTCAAAATCCGCCGGAATGAATTTATGACTCCCGAATCGATTGTGGAGCAGGCTCAGGCTCTGAAAGAAGTATACGGTTTCAAAGACTTCAAACTGAAAGGCGGTGTTCTGGAAGGCGCCGAGGAGATGAAAGCCATAGACCTTCTGATAAAGACCTTTCCCGATGCCCGGATTAATATAGATCCCAACGGCGCCTGGAAACTGGATGAAGCGGTGGAGCTCTGTAAGGGCAGCGGACTGACCTATGCGGAAGACCCCTGCGGGACTGAGGCGGGATACTCCGGACGGGAGACCATGGCGGAATTCAAAACAAGGACCGGCCTGCCTACAGCTACCAATATGATCGCAACAGACTGGAAGCAGTTCTATCACGCCATTTGTGCTAAATCCATCGATATTGTACTGGCGGATCCTCATTTCTGGACCATGTCCGGTTCTGTCCGTATTGCTCAGGTGCTTAATGACTGGGGACTCACCTGGGGTTCCCATTCCAATAACCACTTTGATATTTCTCTGGCGATCTTTGCCCAGTGTGCGGCAGCTGCTCCGGGAGATATTACGGCTATGGATACTCACTGGATCTGGCAGGATGGGCAACACCTGACAAACAATCCCTATAAAATCGTTAACGGCAAAATTCAGATCAGCAATACACCCGGTCTAGGACTGGAACTGAACATGGATGCTGTGATGAAGGCTCATGAAGTCTATAAAAAGCTTCCTTTCGGAGCCAGGAATGATGCGGTCAGTATGCAGTATCTTATCCCCAATTGGGAATTCGACAGTAAACGACCCTGCATGGTCAGGTAAAGAAATTACAGGAGAAGCAAAACTGACTCTTTATGGGGTCAGTTTTGCTTTTTTTATGCCCTTATATCATTATACAGGAATTTAATATGATTCAGGCAGTTAAAGTTCACAGGGACGATAATGTCGCAGTTGTCGTTTCCCCCAGCGGCATGAAAGCGGGAGAGATTCTGGAATCCCAGAACCTGACTCTTCTGGACAATGTTCCCCAGGGACACAAAATAGCGCTTGCAGATATACCGGTGGGAGGGAAGGTAATCCGTTACGGTGTGTGTATAGCTACGGCGACACAGAGGATACCCGCCGGTTCCTGGGTAAGCGAAAATCTATCGGAGATTCCCCCGTCACCGGAACTGGGATCTCTTGAGTATAAAACTCCGGAATTTGTAGAAACAGAGCCCCTGGAAGGATATACTTTTATGGGTTACCGGAATCCCGACGGCTCTGCGGGTACCCGGAATATCCTCGGGATAACCACCAGTGTCCAGTGTGTGGCGGGAATGGTCAATCAGCTGGTTCAACGGCTGAAAGCGGAAGAGCTCCCGAAATATCCCAATGTGGATGATATTGTAGGTTTGAACCATACATACGGCTGCGGTGTGGCCATCAATGCTCCGGCCGCCTTAATACCAATCCGGCAGGTTAAAAATCTTTCTACCAATCCCAATCTGGGCGGAGAGGTTCTGATGATCGGTCTGGGCTGTGAAAAGCTGGAAATGAAAGACCTGGAAACCTTTCACAGAGAGACGGGCTCCCCTTCCGTTTCCACTCTGGTAATGCAGGATGAAGCATTTAAAGGCTATCAGGCCATAATGGACGCCGGTATGGATCTGGGCAGAAAACACCTGGCCAGGCTTAATGAGCGGAAGCGGGAGGAGTGCCCGGTTTCCGACCTTGTTATCGGAATGCAGTGCGGTGGAAGCGATGCCTTCTCAGGCCTTACCTCGAACCCGTCAATCGGCTTCGCAGCGGATCTGATTGTCCGGGCCGGAGGAACAGCTGTTTTTTCGGAAGTAACCGAAGTACGAGATGCGGCGCCTGTACTGGCATCCCGCTGTTCAACTGAAGAAACCTTTCACAAACTCATGTATGAGTTGGACTGGTACGATAAATACCTGAACACAGGCGGTGCCGACCGAAGCGCCAATACAACCCCTGGCAATAAGCGGGGCGGTCTGGTGAATATTGTTGAAAAAGCTATGGGTTCTGTGGTGAAATCCGGATCCATGAGCATCAGTGACGTAGTGGGCCCCGGGGAAAAACTGACAAAAAAGGGCCTTGTTTTTGCGGCAACCCCGGCCAGCGATTTTGTCTGCGGTACCTGTCAGCTTGCCTCGGGGATCACCATGCAGGTTTTTTCCACCGGGCGGGGAACCCCGTACAGTCTGCCTATGGCTCCTGTAATAAAAGTCTCTTCAAGGAAAGACCTTTCTGAAAGATGGTTTGATATCATCGATCTGGATGCGGGACGAATCATCTACGGAGAAGCCTCTATAGAACAGATTGGATGGGAACTCTTTCATTTAATCCTGGATGTGGCCAGCGGCAGGAAAATTTCTGCTGTGGAGAAACTGGGCATTCAAAACGATCTGGTGCTGTTCAATCCGGCACCTGTCACTTAGAGGAAGACAATTGGAAAGCAACTGTAATCAGGAGTCAGCAGATTCTCTTCAGATGATTGAAGCATACAAAGAAGGCTGTTCAACCTTCAGACATTACTCAGCGGCCGCATTGAATATTCGGGTTTCTACCATAGCTCAGGTTGTTGTTCTGATGACGGCTGTTGGATTTTTACTGAAAGAAGGACTGATTAATTATGCCCGGTATGCAGCCTGTTTCGGTTTTTTCTTTACATTTATACTTCTGTTCCTGCATGAAAACTACCAGAGAAAATGTTCTCTGTTTATTGTAATAACAAGTCAGATTGAAAAAACATTTAAACTGGCGGCCTACCCGTTGAAAGCGCTGCATAAGGATCATGAAAGGAATGTGAAATCCCTATCGGGAGAACTTTTTATCACAAAAGGACTTTTTATACTTCTTGGGCTGGGTTTTCTTTTCCTTCTTCTTAAAGCTCTATTTATCTTTTAGAAGAAGGAACAGGACACCGGACTGGTCTTTCCTGTAAAAGACTATTTTAAAGTAGTGCGACACTCTATGCCGAATTCTTTCATTTTCCTCCAGAGTGTGGAGCGGTTAATCCCGAGGATTTCCGATGCTTTGGTTCTATTATATCCCTGCTCTTCCAGAACCTGCAGGATAAGTTCTTTTTCATTCTCCCTGATCAGTTCTCCGGTCCTTCTCAGACCTGGTATCGTGACGGAATCCCTACCGGGTTCTTCACAGTAGGAAGAAGCCATAGCAGGCTCCATAACACTCTTCACATCGTCGATCCCCACAGAGTAGGACCTGTTCAGAACGACAAGCTGCTCACAGACATTCCTGAGTTCCCGGATATTCCCCTCCCAGCAATTGCCTATAAGAGCCTCCCTGGCCTGGTCTGTAAGACTTTTTTTTCTGGAAGAAAAAAGAGAAGAGTATTGGGCGATGAAATAATCGGCCAGAAGCCCTACATCCCTTCCGCGGTTTCTCAGTGGAGGAAGCTGAAGCTGCAGTACCGCAAGACGATAATAGAGATCCTCCCGGAACTGCCCCTCCCGGACAAGGGGTTTCAGATTTTTATTGGACGCGCAGATAACCCTTACTTTGACAGGAATAATCTTATCGTGACCGATTCTCATAACCTCCCCTTCCTGAATAACACGGAGAAGTTTACTCTGCAGCTTAAAAGGAATTTCTGAAACCTCATCCAGAAATAGTGTTCCCTCATGAGCCAGTTCAAAAAAACCCATCTTACCTTCTTTGGATGCCCCGGTAAATGCACCGCCTGTATACCCGAAAAACTCGCTCTCCATCAGATTCTCAGGAATAGCCGCACAGTTTACAGCCACAAAGGGAGCATCCTTCCGGGGGCTGGCATTATGCATACTCTGAGCAAAAAGCTCTTTCCCCGTACCGGTTTCTCCTACAATCAGAGTATTGGAGGGAACCAGGGCAAACATCCTGGCCCTTTCTATGGTTGTTTTGATCTGAGAACTCTCGCCGATAATATCTTCAAAACTGTATTTGGCCACCAAACCGCGGCGGTTCAGCTCACTGCGTATCTTGATTTCCGTTGATTGTAGATTGCTCACATCCTGAAGGGTGAAAACATTTCCTATTGTTTCCTCCCCCAGAGAAGAGGCAACCTTATTTAAAACAATCCGACTCTTTCCCAGCTTTATCAGTTCATTGTAGCAATTCCTGTCTTTTCGCAGGAATGCAAGGAATTTGGGTTCAGGGATAAGGTCTTCAATCCTTGCTCCGATGGCCTTTACAGGATCCAGCCCCAGAACTTCTCCGGCAGCTGAATTCATCTGTATAATACGCCGGTAGGAGTTGGTGGCAATGATCCCTTCCAGAGAGTGGTTGAGTATTGTTTCAAAACGGGCGGCTCTTTCCCGCTCTACCCGCCGGATGGCGGCTATGTGCTGAGCTTCTGTCAGAGCAAGCCAGATGGAATCCTTGCTGCTGTTAACAAAACTGGCTGGGTATCCATTTGCTTTTGCCAGTTGAACAAGAGAGCTACCGCCCATAAACGAGGTATAGCCCCTGGAAAGGGCTTCCTCAAAAAGTTCCTCGATCACATTCGAAGATTTTGGTGTAAGCAGATAATCAATTGGTTCAAATTCCACATCGAAAAGATCTCCCGCCACTTTCGCCTGATGGAGAATCATTCCCAGTCCGATGAGAGCAATGCCGGAAGGTTCGGGATTAATCTGCTTCAATTCCTGCAGAGACAGCATCAGATCACTGATAGTAACTGGTGTTTCCACCACGGGGATGGAGGGATGAGTCTTTTTCAGTTTAGTTGCCAGCAGCCCCCTGGCAATAATAACATCTGCATTAAATTCCCCTTGCTCTACGAAATCGACACTTTTTCTGATGGTCAGTTCTACATCACAGTAAACCCTTTTCGGATAAATATGCGAATAGTACTGATGGTGTTCATCTATGGCCTCCCGAACCAGCTTTTTAACAGATTCATCAGGAACCACGTGAAGGATCTTCGCCAAGCCCAACCTCCGCAATATGCAACAGTTATTAAAATTATACATCACTTGTTGCATATTGCAACAAAATAAAAATTATCTTTCCCAGCGACTCAGATAGAGTCTGCCAATTTTATTCAGAATTTTCAATAAACTATCTTTATACCAATAAGAGAATTACACAAATACCAGCTAATAAGAGAAACAAAAAAAACGGAAATTAAGCCAAATGGCATATCCTTTGCAACTAACCGAACACAAGGCTGTCACATATTGCAAACCTGAATCAGGAAGACATGTTTAAACCAGCTGAATAAGGAGTGAAGAATTGATCCTGACATATGATGAAAAATTAAAAGTCGCGAAACAGCTTCGGAGTTCATCAGTCGTTCAGACTCACCTGACACCAGAAATGGTGTCTTATCTGGAAAAAGTTGACCGGTATGAAAGATCGATTCCCACGAGAGAGGGTGAAGCCCGTACCATTTTTATAGAACCCAGGAAAAAGAAAACGAAATATCCCTTATTTATCAATATGCACGGAGGAGGATTCGTTCGGGGACATGAAAAGAGGGATACCATATTCTGCTCCTATGTCGCTGAAACTCTGGGATGTAAAGTCATTGATATAGATTATAAACTGGCTCCGGAATACCCCTTTCCGGTAGGTCTGAACGAATGCTACGATGTGGTGAAATGGGCATTTGAAAATGCAGAAGAACTGCAGGTTGATCCAGAGAGGATTGCCGTCGGGGGGCACAGCGCCGGCGGAAATTTTGCTGCAGCGATCTGCCTCATTGCCAACCAGAGCAAACACTTCACCCCCTGCCTTCAGATACTGGACTACCCCTTTCTTGATGCTCAAACCGACCCCGCTGAAAAAGTGGAACCCCATACGGTACTTCCGGTCGAAAGGATGAGATATTTCTCCTCCCTGTACATGGACAAGATGGAAGATTACTCTAACCCCTACTTTTCTCTTGTCTGTGCTGAAGAAGACACCCTGAAAGGAATGCCTCCCGCCCTGATTCTTACAGCTGGAAAAGACTGCCTGAGATTTGAAGCGGAAAGATATGCTCTCATGCTGTTGCATGCGGGAGTAGAAGTTAAAATGCGGAGTTTCCTCGAAAGCGATCATGGATTCGTCATTCATGGAACGGCGGAATCCAAGGAAGCAAGAGATTTAATTATTAACGCTTTGACAGAAGCGTTTAAATAATATCTAAATGGTTAAAGGAGTTTAAAATGAAGAGATTGGGTGCTGTTCTATTATGTCTTATAACAGCGGTCTTTTTCCTGAATGCCGAAGGCAGCCAGGAGTCGGGCTCAGAAAAAGCTGCATGGCCTAAAGGGAATGTGCAGATTATTGTACCGGCCAAAGCCGGCGGCGGGACGGATATCAACGCCAGGATTTTTGCTGAATACCTGCAGCGGGAAATCGGAAGCCCCGTAGTCGTGGTCAATCAGCCTTCAGGGGGCGGGACTGTAGCCTATGAACAGGTTCGTACAGCGAAACCCGATGGAATGACCCTTCTGTTCAATCACACAGGAATTATGGTAAATATGGCAACCGGCAGGTACGACCATACAATGGAGGATTTCACTGCTATCGCTATCGCACAGAGCTATCCCCCTCAGGTCTATGCGGTTTCTCCCGATGCCCCCTGGAACAACATGAAAGAGTTTGTCGATGACGCAGCTGAAAACCCCGGAAAATATACTATTGGTATATCTCTTGGCGGAACAACACACTTCATCGCCGGTATGCTTATGGAAAACACAGGGATTAATCTGAAACTGGTGGAAGCCTCTTCTGAAGTTGATAAAGTAGCTGCCATTCAGGGCGGTCATTTAACTATCGGCAACCTTGGTGTCGCGTCAGCACAACAGTATGAAGAAGCTGGAAAAATGAAAGTACTCGGTCTGATTGATGCGGATCCCGCACCCCAGTATCCTCAGTTTGTTCCTGCCATTGATCAGGGCGTGAATGCCACATGGATTGCCCCTCTCTGTCTCTGGGGCCCCAAAGATATGGACCCGGCGATAGTTGAAGCCATCAATGCAGCGACTAAAGGAATGCTGGTAGACTCGACTGTTCAGGAACAGCTTGAGAAAATGTCTGAAACTTTCAAATACAGGACTGTAGCGGAAGTTCAGGAACTCCTTAACAAGGAGGATGAAAAAATCAATACTCTAGCGGCAACACTGGATATTAGATAAGTGCCTATATACCCCGGAATGTCACTCTTTCGGGGAATTTAAAAAGGAACCATATATAGATGAAAAGTGAAAAAATTACAGGAGTAGTGATTTTAGCCCTTGGTATAACAATGGTGATTCTGACATCGCTAATACCGGTTAAAACCTTCTCCGATGATCCGGGTCCCCGGATTTTTCCCTATCTGGGGAGTTTTCTTCTGGTCATCAGCGGACTTGGAATTCTATTTACAAAATCCAAGAAGGAAAAATCAGTTAAAGACGAGCCCTTTCTGACAAAAGAGGGCTGGAAACGGGCAGGAATAATGACATCTTTATTCATTATCTTTGCGCTCGCATTAAAGTTCCTCGGATTCCTGATTGCCACGCCCGTTATGCTCTACCTGTTTTACCGGCAGATTGCCGGCCCGGAAAAGACCAGACCGGTAAAGGGGATTATTTACTCCCTGATTACATTTGCAGCGGTCTACGTCGTATTCAGCAAAGTGCTGAATTCGTTCCTTCCCCCGGGAATATTCTTTTAGGAGGTATCAACATATGGAAATGTTTTTAACAAGTCTTTTATCACTGCTTCATCCAGGTACCTTCCTGCTTGTATTCTGTGCAGCCGCTCTCGGTATTGTTCTGGGTGCCATTCCCGGTCTCAGCGGCGGCCTGGGAGTTGCTCTTCTTCTGCCTGTCACCTTCGGGATGGATCCCCATCTAGGACTTGCCATGCTGATAGGTATCTGGGTCGGAGGTGTTTCAGGAGCCATGGTAGGTTCCATTCTTCTGGGTATACCAGGATCCCCTTCAGCTATTGCGACCTGTTTTGATGGATACCCTATGACCAAAAACGGACAGGCTGTCAAAGCCCTGGGAGCCGCGATTACTGCTTCGTTTCTGGGTACTTTTTTCAGCATAATTATAGCGACATTTCTCAGTCCTGTTATAGCTGACCTGGCTCTCAAACTGGGTCCCTGGGAGTATTTCTCACTGGGCTTCTGCGCCATTACCCTGGTAGCAGCCCTGTCCAGAGACAACATTTTCAAAGGACTGGCTTCAGCGGCTATCGGTCTGCTACT
Organism: Oceanispirochaeta sp.; assembly: GCA_963666275.2. Lineage (GTDB taxonomy): Bacteria > Spirochaetota > Spirochaetia > DSM-2461 > DSM-2461 > Oceanispirochaeta. The sequence goes on along the minus strand of CAXXOA010000003.1, from coordinate 64,002 downwards.
CAGCTCCGTCGGTTTTGCGCCTATTGACGGGTATCCCCGCTTTGCATTTGGAAATATTTATCTGAACGGAGGGTTCGACCTGATCTCTCTGATGCTTGGACTTTTTGCTATCAAACAGATTGTACTGGACTATGGGAAAGGCCAGAAGGAACTTCCCCCTGTGGATATGAAAAACATCACCGGATTCGGTGTTACCCTTAAAGAGTATATTGATAATATCTGGAACCTGATCAGGTCGTTTTTTATCGGACTCTGGATCGGTTTCCTTCCGGGAATGGGAGCAGCCCTCTCCAATATGGTGGCCTATGCCCAGGCAAAAAGCAGTTCCAAACATCCGGAAAAATTCGGTACCGGTATTGTTGACGGTGTGTTCGCATCGGAAATTTCCAACAATGCTTCTGTCGGCGGATCTCTGATTCCCATGGTTGCCCTGGGGATACCCGGAGACGGAACAACAGCGATTCTGCTGGGCGGTCTGATGATCCATGGAATTCAGCCGGGACCACTGCTTTTCACCAATAATCCAGCCATCGTCTTCACCCTCTTTGGAACTGCCCTTTTTGCGTCAATTCTGGTACTGTTTCAGCAGTTTTTCGGAATGAGACTCTTTCCAATGATACTGAAGATCCCCTACTACTACCTCTATCCGGTTATTATTGTTCTCGGTTTTGTCGGTGTATTCATCAGCTCCAGCACAGCTTTTAACTTTGTCCTGCTTCTGAGTTTTGCTGCTCTGGGATTCCTCTTTGATATCGTCAAGATACCCACAAGCCCCTTTATTCTCAGTTTTATCCTGGGGCCCATGCTGGAATCCAATCTCAGAAAGGGATTTACCTATACCGACCAGGGTATTATGCCCTTCTTTACCCGTCCTATTTCAGGACTGCTTCTGGCTGCGGCCGTTTTCAGCGTTGTATGGCCCTATATCAAGGATGCTATCCGGAAACTGAGAGAAAAAGCCTAAACCATGGAATTAGAGATCCCAAAGGATCTTAACGTTATACGAAAGGAGCATATTATGAAGAAAATTATTAGTATTTTAGTTCTATCGATTCTGACTCTCTCCGCATTTGCGGAAGGCCAGTCTGAAAAGTCCGGAAACGGAGCGGAATGGCCCAAGGGCAGTGTTCAGTTTGTAGTTCCTGCAAAGGCAGGGGGCGGTACAGATGCGGCAGCCCGAATCCTGGCAAAGGCACTGCAGGAAAAATTGGGAAAACCCTTTGTTGTGGTCAATCAGCCTTCCGGTGGAGGAAGCGTCGCATCTGAAACAGTAAGAAATTCCAAAACTGACGGAAGCACAATTCTGTTCTACCACTCCGGAATGTTCTCCAGCTACCACACAGGTCAGTATGACCACTCCCCGTCTGAAGAGTTTACAACCTGTGCTGTCATGCCCGTAGACGGAAGCTATTCTTTAGTTGTCGGCCCGGACTCACCCTACAGTTCTATTGAAGATCTCATTGCCGCAACCAGAACGAACCCGGGCAAAATTACACTGGGTGTACAGCTGAAAGGTTCTTCCCACTTTATGGCAGGCCTTCTTATTAAAGACAGTGATGCCCAGTTCAAAATCGTCGAAGCAGGTTCCGATGCGGACAAACTGGTAGCAGTTCAGGGCGGCACCATCGATGCGGCATTTGTTAACACACCGGGAGCTCTTCAGTATGCCGAAGCAGACAAGCTGAACATTCTGGCAACCATAGCAGGTTTTTCTGAAAGAGATCCGGGTGCTCCTGACTATCCCTCCCTTTATGAGCTGGGATATGAAAGCGCTGTGTACGGTCTGGACTTTTTTATTCTCGGCCCCGCCGGTTTAGATCCTGCTGTAGCAGAAAAGGTCAACCTTGCATTTAAGGAAGTTATGTCAGATCCTGCCGTTTCCGGTCAGTTTGATAAAATGCATATGCCCCTCCGGTACCTTCCTCTGGCAGACAGTGAAACCCGTCTTGTCGAAGGAGACAGGAAAATCGGAGAAACTGCGGCTATACTCGGTCTGAAATAAACCGGATACAGAAACCGCCCTATTGTTTAACAGGTGCATCTGAGAACCCCTGTCTCAGGATACACCTGTTTTTTGCCTTAATAGATCCTGTTGATCAACTATTTATCTGGAGTTAACTATTATGAAATATGATCTCGATCCGGGAAAAGAAAGGAGAAGTATCAATTTTCTGGACAATATCTGCTATTCCCATGTCACAGACCTGAATGGAAATCCCATGGATCTGCTTCTGTCAATTATGGTACAGAACGGCAATAGCGAAATGCGCCTTGCCGCAGGACTGGATGACGAGGCCGAATCGGCCCGGAAACCCCTTATCGTCTGGGTTCCCGGCGGCGGTTTCCGGGGATGCGATAAGAACCTTATGGTATCCGAGATGCAGTTCCTTGCAGAGGCAGGTTACGTTGTTGCATCCATTTACTACCGCAGCAGCGCCCAGGGCCACTATCCCGATCAGATAATCGATGTAAAAACAGCCGTCCGGTTCCTTCGCGCCCATGCAGATGAATATCTGATAGATCCGGAGAATATCGGTATTATCGGCAGATCTGCCGGCGGTTATCTCTCCACAATGGCCTCTATGAATTTGGAGGATAATATATCGGATGAGTGGAACGGATTTTCATCAAAAGTCCAGGCCTGCTGCAATCTCTTCGGTCCCGCCAATCTAGTAAAACTGCTGGAAATGGATTTGGAAGAGATAAAAAACAACCCCGACTACCGCTGGAAGAGTATAGGAGAGACCCATGGCGGAGCACTTGTTGGTGAAGACGGACCGGAAGCCTGGCCCAAACTCCATGATGCCAGCCCGGTCAATTACATCACTGACTCCATGTGTCCCATGATTATCCTTCACGGAGATCAGGATCCTCTGGTACCTTTCGAGCAGAGTGAAGAGTTATATGAAAAAATTGCAGAAAAAGGATTGGAAGACAGGGTGGATCTTATCCGGATTATAAACGGCGGTCATGGTACACGCGAATTTTTTCAGGAACAGACCAAAGAAAAGATTCTGGCATTCTTTGATAAAGTGCTGAAAAATAATCAAACCCCTATCCAGAACTGAAGGAATATTAATTAAAAAGGAGATATTGAATATGAATAAGTCCAAACTTCAGCAGCCCCTGACGAATCCGTATGACTTTCTGAAACAGGGCTGTGAACGCCCCTGGGAAGTTGCCGTTGCCCCTTTCAAGGTGGCTCCCCGTACCTGGTATGTTGGAAACAGCTGGGTTGGAGCCTACCTGCTTGAAACCTCGGACGGACTGATTCTGATAGATTCAACCATGCAGCCTCAGGTGTATCTGGTTTTTGAAAGCATCCGAATGCTTGGATTTGATCCCGGGAACATAAAACTCCTTCTCCTCTCTCATGCCCATTATGATCATGCAGGAGGTATCAGAGCAATCCTGGAAGCCAGCGGTGCCAGGCTCTATATGGCGAAAGAAGACTCTGATATGCTGAAAGAAAGACCGGAGCTTCTCCTGTCAGAAAATTATCCCTGCGGTGACTTTGAAGCAGACGCGTTTTTCTCTGATGACAGGCCCGTGGTTCTGGGAGACAGAACAGTTCATACGGTCCATACGCCCGGTCATACACCGGGAACGACCTCCTTCTTTTTCGATGCGGAGGATGAAGAAGGCAGAGTCTATAAATGCGGCCTTCATGGCGGCGTTGGAGTCAATACTCTGACTGATGATTTCCTTAAGGAGTTCAATCTTCCCGAGACATCCCGTCAGGAGTATCTGGAAAGTATGCGCAAGGTTCGGGATTTTAACGTAGAGATAACTCTGGGATCCCATCCGGGCCAGATAAATATGCTTGAGAAAGTGGATTCCATAACCCCCGGGCACAACCCGTTCCAGAATCCTGCAGTATGGCCCGATCTGATTGATAAAAGAATTAAAATGATTAAAGAAATTATTGAGGCATAAATAAATGAAAGCAACACTAAGCAATGAATTTGAAGAGTATTCTATACAGGAAGGCAACGGGTTTGCTCCCCCCGCCCCCAATCTTGAGTTTCTATACAGAATAGTTGTGGATGTAGCTTTACCCATTGAAGTCGGCTCTGTGGATGGAGGATTTCTTAAAATTATATCCATTACCGGCGGCCGCTTTGAAGGGCCCCGATTAAAAGGTGAAGTCCTCCCGGAAGGAGCGGACTGGAATACGACTAGTCACAATTCAAAAACAACAAAAAATATTGATACCCGCTATATCCTGAAAACTGATGACGGAGCCATAATCAGCATTTATACGAAAGGTTATGCCACTCAAAGTGAAGAGATTCTTAAGAAAAGGACTGCCAGAGAACCTGTGGCTCCCGAAAACTACTATTTCAAACAGCACCTTTTCTTTGAAACATCCTCAGTAAAATACAGCTGGCTGAACAAACGAGTGGCATTCGGATGCGTCATATCAAGGAGAACACCGGGTGTAATTTATGATGCCTGGATGGTGAATTAGCATATACAGTCCATTTCTTTATGCGATCCCTCAAGAAAAGTAAAAAAAGGCCCCGGAATAATCCCGGAGCCTGTTGAGCAATAAATAACTGTTATATCTTAGTAAATACCAAGTGCTACAATGACAAGATATACTGCCAGATTGAAAAAGGGCCAGATAAGGAGGAAGTTGAAGATCTTATTTCTATGATGTTCTTCTTCCACACTGGCAACCACAAGACCGCCCGATCCGGAGAAGGGGGATACAGCAGTAGACATACCACCCACAGCGACAGCCGAGTACAGGAAGCCAGAAACCATACCTGTTCCCATAGCAAGAGTCGGTACAAGAGCAAAGAACGTGGTGTTCACAACAAATCCGCTCACAAAGAGGCTCATAATACCGGCGATCAGTCCCAGCATGATGGGAACCAGAGGTGCGGGCACACTCTGGGAGAGGTAACCGGAAACCATTTCAATTGCTCCGGATTTGCTGACGATACCGATCAGTGTCCCCATACCGCAGAGAGTGGTCAGAGCAGAAAGGGGAACCCTTTTGAAAGCCATTTTCTCGTCGCCTACTTTCAGCAGGGTAGCAAAGATGGATCCGATGAAAGCGATCCATGTCAGATAGATCCCTCTGGCAATTTTTACGATTCCGGGACTTCCGGGGAAAATCTTTCCCAGGACAGGTCCGATAACCAGTACAAGTACAAATCCTACGATAATACCGAGGTTCCTTTTCTGTTCTTTTTCAAAGGGTTCTGGTTTGTCCAGAACAGGGGCTTCGATTTTGTAACCCTTGAAGACAAAGTAGGCAATAATGAATACCAGGGTAAAGAGCAAACAGACCTGAAAGAAGGCATGGTTACCGTAGCTGTTAACCTCTGCGATAGAGTGTCCCCCTGCCCGTTCCGCCATCTCCCGGAGGAAGATACCGGCAGTACTGATCGGGGAGAACCCACCCATACTGATACCGGAAACGCAGGATACCGCCGCCAGGATATTATTCATGCCTGTCACTTTCGCAATGGAAAGTCCGATGGGGATCATCATCACGGTGGCTCCGTCGCCTGCACCGATGGCGGACATTATGAAGGACAGCAGGAACAGAGCGATAGGAATAGCCCAGGGGATATCTCTTACTGAGTAGACAACCTTTTTTGCCACAGCTTCCAGAGTCCCGTTGAGAACAGCAAATCCGTAAAACAGGGTGACAGAGAAAAGCAGCAGGAACAATCTGGTGGGAAAGACACCTATGATATCCCTGGGAGACAGACCCAATACAAAAACACCGATCAGATAAGCCGCACCAATGGCCCATAAACCGATATTGGTTTTTGTTTTAGCCCCGATAACGATGACAGCCACAATAGCAGCAAGACAGATCAGAACAACAGACATAAAGTCCTCCTTTTTCTATTATATCCGCACCGGATCCCTAATCCTTTTTTTTCCGGTGCGGAATGATTAACCAACCGTTGTGAACTCTGTTCTCTCGATGATTTCATCCTGCATTTCTGTGCCGAGAGCTGTAAAATACGCACTGTATCCGGCCACCCGGACAACCAGGTCCTGATGCTCCTCGGGGGTTTCCTTGGCCTCGATTAACTGGCCTTTGTCCACAATATTGAACTGCATGTGTTTACCGCCCTGGGAGAAATAGGTTTTGATCAGATTCCCCAGTTTCACCATATCCGCCTCACTGCTGAGCGCAGAAGGATGGAACTTCATATTGAGCAGGGTTGCCTGATAGGGATCCTGGTCAATTTTCATGGCACTTTTGAGAACACCGGTGGGGCCTTTCTTGTCGTACCCGTGCATGGGAGACATACTTCCATCCGCCAGTATCTCACCTTTTTTTCTTCCATCAGGAGTAGCTCCCGTCAGGGCTCCACCGGGCTGATGGGACGTAATGGAAATGGCTGTTGTTACAGCTTTTCCTCCGTAATAGGTATCCATGGAAGCCAGCTTCTTTTCTATATGGGAGTAGAGTTCTGCAGCCAGAAGGTCTACGTAGTCTTCGTCGTTACCATATTTGGGGGCTTCTATGAAATCATTTCGCATAACTTCATAACCTTCCCAGTTGGAATCCAGGGCTGTCATTAACTCCTGCATGGTGTATTTCTTCTCTTCAAAGACAAGCTTTTTCACCGCGGCCATAGAGTCGGCCACATTGATAGCCCCGATGGTACACAGAACAAGGCCGTTTTCCAGAGGCATAGTCCTTCTGAGAATATCCTTTTTCTCTTTAATGGCATCTTTCATCAGAGAAGAACGGAAGGGATCGGGAAAGAGGTCCTGTTCGGCTTTCAGTTCGATGTTGCTCTTTTCGACAGCCAGTTCCAGCAGATAGTCGAGCTGTTTGTAGAAAGCGCTCTTGTACTCTTCAAAGTCGGCCATTTCTGTCACATCGCCGGTTTTGATTCCCACCATTTCCCCGGTTCCGTTGTTGAATCCGTTGTGCATGAAAATGTCATATCCCAGCGCCACCAGGAACATACCAACCGCAACGGTTCTGGCCTTGGCAGGAATGTTTCCGTCCAGACAGCCTGTCATAATATAATTCCGGGAATCCTCCAGGCTCATTCCCTTCATTCTGAAGAAATTTATATACGACTTGTCGCCCACAAAGGCGGGCAGGCCAAGGCCGGCTTTCACCACTTCCAGGGCTTTCACCATAAGATCATCTGGGGTTTTGTCATGAACCCGCAGGGTAATGGTATGGTGGGGAACCTTGGTCTCAATAGCAGCATCCAGGAGCAGATAGGAGAGCTTGTTGCTGGCGTCATTGCCCTGGGAATCCACACCGCCGATGGTCCAGTTATGCCATTTGGCCATTCCCGCATTCTTTTTTCTGTTCTGTTTTCCCGAGACCCTGTTGAGCTTCATATCCTTGATTCTCAGAACTTCAAGCAGTTCCAGAACTTCCTCGTCTGAGGTGGCTCCGCTTTCGATATCCTTCCTGTAAAAGGGGTACATGAACTGGTCAAACCGGGCTCCCGCAGTGGTGGGAGAGGGAGAGGCAAAGAGGAAGGAGAACCAGAAGGACTGGATCGCTTCGAAGAATGACTCTGCCGGATGGGCAGGGACCTTACGGCAGGCTGCGGCTATTCGAAGAAGCTCTTCTGCTCTGGTTTTATCTTTCTCATCTGCTGCCATGGATTCTGCCAGTACGGCATATCGTTCGGCAAAGTTGATAATGGCTTTGTGAACAATGATAACGGCATTGAGGAAATCCTCTCCTTCCCGGTTATCTTCCCCTCTGGCCTTCATGGCTTCCAGTTCGGCTTCGCACTCGGCGATTATTTTCAGGGAACCGTCATTCAGCATCCTCTCGAAATCCATCCCCACCAGGAAGAACCCGGGGCCGAGTCCCAGTCCAGACTGGGCATAGCCTCCGCCGCTTCCCTCTTTTTTCCCTTTCCAGGGGGGAAGGATCATTCCGGCTTTCATAAAAGGCCAGAGCTGTTTGTTTTCAAAGAAGACAGCTCCCATGGTAGACACAAGGCTGTGAATCTCATAGGTGTTATTGATGTGCTGAAGCTCCGCCTCATCTTCGGGAGTAATAGTATAGTTCTCAGATTTCAGGGAATCAATCTCATCCTGGGTCCATGTACCATACTCGTAGTCGATCTCCAGACCAAAGGGTTTACTGGCTCCCGCGCCGGCAAAGAGTTCTCCGTCTTCGATGAAGATCGTTATGTTCTCAAGAACATTCTTCATGATTTTGGCACGCCGGAGGACATTGGGTTCCCCCTCTGTTTCCGCCAGTGTTTTCGTGGCAATCCTGAATTTTTCAATGCAGAGGGGATACTTGTCAATCTTCAGATTCCCCAGCATTCTTTCGATCCTTTTCGTCATATGATCATCCTCCTATTCCCGCAGTTAGTCCCTGAAGGGAAAAAATATTTTTTGCATATTCCATTTGCTCGCCTGTGGGCGGCTCCGCTTCGAAAGGTACCACCGGCTGCTCCAGCAGTTCCCACTTTCCAAGCCCCAGTCTGTGATAGGGAAGCAGGTTGATTTTTGTATCCTGCCCCAGTTCCTCCCTGATAAAAGTCGCTGTCTCCATCAGATTTTCTGATGAGTCATTGAATCCGGGAATCACAGGGATTCTGATATAGATCTCCTTTTTCAGCTCGTGTTTTATGAGTTTGATATTTTCAAGGATCTTCCGGTTTCCCACTCCTGTGGCCTCTTTATGCCTATCAGAATCCATGTGCTTCAGGTCGTAGAGAACCACATCGGCGTACTGCAGGACATCCCGGACTTTCTCCCAGTCTGCATGCCCTGTGGTTTCAACAGCTGTAGAAAGTCCCGCTTCTCTGCAGAGCTTCAGAACTTCCCGGGCAAAGTCGTTCTGAAAAAGGATCTCTCCTCCGCTCAGAGTCACGCCGCCTCCGGAACCCTCATAAAAGACCCTGTCTTTTTCTACAATTTCCAGGATCTCCTGAGCTGTGTAGGACTTGCCTATAATACTTCTGGCATTGGCCGGACACACGGTCACACAGGCACCGCAGGCATCACAGAGTTCCCGGTTATTTTTTGTTTTTCCATCCGGCTGCAGGGTAATGGCATTATTCGGACAGACAGTCAGGCACATTCCGCATCCGGTGCATTTATCAGCCGAATAGGAAAGTACGGGTTTCAGTGAAAAAGATTCGGGATTCTGACACCATTTACAGCGCAGATAGCATCCGTTCAAAAAAACGGTGGTTCGTATCCCCGGACCGTCATGAATGGAACAGGGCTGAATATCAAAAACCATACCCTGAGTATTTTTTTCAGACATAGTGAAAATCCTTGTTTTTCGGAAACTTAAAATGATTGTAGACCTTCCCAAGGTGGGAAGGTCAAAAACTTTTTTCAAGATTATTTTCTATCGGAATGATCAGCTCGGCAAGGTGATCATGACTCCCCTCTTTTGTACCGACAGAAATGGGAGTTCTTCTTATATCACCTATAATAGAGTAATTTTTCTTTTGTAAATACTCCCTCATCTGTTCATAGACAGGGGCGGAGTTGGCCACATTTCCCCAGAACTTAACAGAGGCATACAAACCTTCTGGAAAGCTTATAATATTCTGTTTCTTTCTGGTTTTATACAAACCGCAGGGAACATTGATCGATTTAAACCGGATATACTCTCCATCAAAGAAGTTTTCCCGGCTCATAATAAGGCTGACCTGAGACACAAGGAGCATGGGATGGCCGCAGAGGATCTGCTCCATACGCCTCATAGCTATTTCAAAATTCTCCCGACTGTCCACAGTGTGCTCCAGACAGATGAACTGCTCTTCTTCCCTATGGTGAATCATGATGGTGTCGACCTCCAGTTCCGAGGTTTCCTTTACCATTTCTATGTCTGCCAGATGGGAGGCCAGGATTTTCTTGTTCCGGTGAATCTCCCGTATCCGCTTTTCACTTTCCAGAATCTGCTCTTTGATGAGCTGCTCCAGGCTGTTGATATGGGTTTCATTCATCTTCATCTTGATTTCGGAATAGGCCACACCCAGATTCCTCAGGTATTTAATAAAATTCAGCAGGTAGAACTGGGAGGACGAGTAATACCTGTAGTTATTGATTTCATCAATTGTATAGGGCTTTAAGAGATCGATGCTGTCCCAATAGCGCAGCATTTTTTTCGGGATTCCGAAGATTTCTGATATTTCGCCTATGGAGTAATTGTCTTTGATCCAGCCTTCATTCATATTATTGTTCCAATGATCATTCAAATTGAAATTATTCGGTGAATATATTCTATTATTTTAAGTCAGGAATCCGGATCCGTCAATTTTATTTATCCCTGTCTATTTCTTTCTGCCTGCTGATTGAACCGGCAGATTGATTCTGTTATGGTATGACTGCCCCCTCTCCTCCCCAGGAGTATTTTGAACCCGTGAAAGAGATTAAATAATATATGGCCGGATATCCGACAGGACAGAAAACAAGATCTACTATCCTCAATGCCTACAGAGAACTCTTCTACAAAAAGGGGTATAAGAAAACCACCTATGTGAATATTCTGGATCATACCGGACTGAATCAGGGCCTCATTACCTACTACTTCAAATCAAAAAAAGCCATAGCCGGAGAAATCCATTCTGACTTTCGGATACAGATCAAAGAAGCGGTAAAAAAGCTATTCAGAGAACTGAATGAACCCTATGATTTGAGAGTCGCCACCTCTCTGGAACAGATTATCTACACAAAAATCAAATTTTCCGATGAAAATCTGAAGAGGTTTATCTATGAGATATCCCTGGAGGGAGTCTATATGGAGTATGAACTCCTGCTTATGAAAGATTTCTGGGAAATGCACGTAAGAGAGTACAACCTTCCCCTCAGCGAAAATGAGATAAAAATGATTCAGGTGGCCAACTCGTCTCTGACCCTTGGAATCACAATGAAAATGATCGAAGGCTATCTTCAGGTCACTGTAGACGATTTCATCAGAATGAGAATCAGGCTCATGTTCCAGTCATTAGGCCTGGGAGAGGAAGAGATATCGGACATTATGGAAAAGAGCCTGACCCTCTTTGATCGTATTTCAGTTGAACTTCAGAACTACTTCCAGGTGAAAATCACACCCCTACCGTAGAATAGAAGGTTTTGCCGTAGCTTTTCAGTTCATCCTCGTAAATGGCATTCACATCCGGAAAAATAGGAAGGATATTGGGAATACAGGGAATAAAATGCCCCTGAGGACAGTAGGTATCCATGCATTTCCTTACCTCATTCCGTATAACTTTCTCGTCTGCCTCGGCCATATCGATCACCTGGGCATCAATTCCCCCGATCATAGCCATACGTCCTTTCAGCTGCTTCTGGATTCCCACTATATCATTCTGGGGGATCACACCCTGCCAGGCATCAATACCCAGTTCCACCATATCCTCTATGATAGGTTCGCAGATACTGTCCGAGTGGTGAAGATACATGACATCATGGGCTTTGACAAAGTCCACAATCCTTTTCTGGTGCGGTTTAATCACAGCTCTCCAGACATCCGGGGGAAGAAAGAGGTTATCCTTATTGCCCCAGTCATCATGAAAAAGCACAACGTCCGGTTCAATATGCCTGATGACCTGCCTCAGATGCTCTATCTTCCAGTCCGCCAGGGCTCCGACTAGATCATACATATGATCAGGCTCGAGCATGTAGTTACACAGGGCATCCTGAAATCCCATCAGGTAGTGGGTCAGTTCGAAAAGCCCCCCAACAAGCATGTTTCCGACGATTTTCTCGCTCCTATCGACTTTTGAGGCAACCTGTTCGGCCGATTCCCAGTCATGACCTTCCAGAGGGGGAAAGATGATCTGTTCCTTCCACTTTGTTATATCGGTAATGGCTTTATTCTCTTCTGTCACATAGGGATTCGGTCTGTGTCCTTCAATCCACTTCCAGGTTACACCCCATTGATCGGAATAGGTTCCCAGCACTGCATCCCCCTTGAACGCTGTGTATATGGGATCCAGAACAAAGGTGTTCCCATAGAAATTCCCTTCAAAAGCCTCCCAGGGTGTTGTAATCCACCCGGGATTCTCATTCCTGATTAGACGGAACCAGTTCTCCTTTTCTGTCATAGTTTCCCCCTTTTTTGTCTCCTGAAATTCCAGTATAAATTGGAATCTCCGGATGTCAAGCAAGATTTTAGGTATACATAATTTTTAAAAAAGAATTCGCACTGATATACAGACTCCGCATAACGGCTATCCCCCAGAAAGAATATGAATGACTCTTATATCAGATTTAAGGCCGGCAGCAGATGGATTGAATTGAGAATCGGAGCTCATTGCTTTGACGCTCCTATCACACAAAAAGACGCAGCAGCCGATGATCAATCGGCTGCTGCAGAGCAACACAATTACTATGCAGAGGATAGTCCCTGCAAATTACCTTTTACTATCCCGTTATCTTTTCGGGAGTGAGAGTTCTCAGATAGCTTCCGCAGAGGTTGTTGGGATTCACAGCCTGACGGATTTTATACTGGTAGGCAAATACCCAGGGCTGGGGAGCATTTTTGAAAATATCATCGTGTTCCTCCTGAGTGTAGTTGTAACCGTTCATATGACGGACATCCGAATTCCAGCGGCAGAAATCAGGACCGAAGGAATACTTGTTGTGGAACTGCTGGTTTTCATCCACCATTTTACAGGTGCCTTCCACAGACTTGGGATAGTAGGAGTCGAAGTTGGTAAAGAATTCCCAACCGGTGGCTCCTCCTCCCCCCATTCCGGAGACACCCCCCATGGCGGAGTCACCACCGGTAGCGGCAATACAGGTCTCTTCTGTTTCCCATTTTCTTTTCTGTGCAGACGCTTCTTCAACAACCTGAATGGTTTTCCATACGTTTCCGGAAAGACCAAATGTACCTTCGTAGGCACCGCACATAACGAAGTTCAGGTTCTTGTGTCCCAGTCTTGTCATGTAGGCCAGAGCGTAGTCATGCTTATCTTTCTCCAGCATCATTTCATGCTTCCATCCGCCGGTCTGTTCCAGGATGTAATCGATGGCCTTTTCCTTATACTCCATATCCCGGGGAGTCATTCCCGCAATAACAACCTGATAGTCAAGCTTCATATTGTCATTGTGTTTCTGGATTTCAGGATCTTTCAGAAGCTCAGGCAGATCGGAAAGCTGTTTGGTTTCGTCAGTAATGATGTTCAGCATAAAAGCTTTGAGGTTTCTTCCGAACATGTTGAACTGTCTATGACCGATGTACAGGACATCACTTTCGTGGAAATACTGTACACTCCTTGCCCAGGCTTCCCAGCTGGGGTAGCAGAGGGTATAGCATTTAAAGTTATCCCCGAAGTCCGCTTTGTAGGCGGGAGCCTTTCCGTAGGTTTTGAACTCTTTGGGACCGGGCCAGGGGTGAAGTCTTGTCGCGAGTTTGGTACAGACACCCATCGCACCGGCAGGGCCGAAGATCCCTCTCAGGATACCTCTGGTACTGGGTCCGGGGCCTTCACCGCAGAACCATCCGTCACCCGAACCGAGAGAACCGGTTCTGATGATTTCTCCGTTAGGGAGCACCCATTCGGCTCCGAGGAGGTTTTCGGGGTTGGCACCCATGAAGATCGAGGCAGGACCGAATCCGGCCCATCCGGAACTGCTGGCCAGTACGGAGCTGCTGCATCCTACACCGGGAATATTCAGGTTCAGTCCAACCTTCATGGCTTCAGCCTGAACGGTTGCGGCAATAGCGAAGGGTTCAACCACAGCGTGCATATTTTTCACGTCAATTTCAACGCTTTTCATGCGGCGCATATCCAGCTGAATGGCGTTGTCTCCACCGATATAGGCCATGGTAGCCCAGAAGGTAGATCCCGCTTTGAATTCAATTCCGTATTTGTTACAGATTTTAACAATACTCTGAACTTCTTCCGTACTTCCGGGCAGTACAACCGCCTGGGGAAGAGGTGTCCACTCTTTTGAAGGTCCGTAGTGGGCCGAAGTCTGAGAGGGAATACTTCTGTATGTTTCGCAAACCCCGATGTCTTCGGAAATATTTTTCTTTCCTACTACGTCTTCAAGGGCCTGGTATATTTCTCTTGATAAAGCCATATTTTTCCTCCTTCCTTAAAGTGCCTGCTGGACAAGTTCGATGATGTCCATGACTTCAATGGTGTTGCCATCTTCATCTTCCGCTTTCATAAAGTTGTCTTTACACCAGGGACAGGCTGTGACCATAGCATCAGCACCTGTCGCATTGGCTTCGGCAACTCTCTCTCCAGCGGTCCAGGATGAATACTCGGGAAGGGTTTCGCTGCATCCGCCACCGGCACCGCAGCACCAGGAGTACTCCCGGATCCTTTCCATTTCAGTCAGTTTCACACCAGGGATGGCTTCCAGGATATTTCTGGGAGCATCATAGATCCCGTCGATTCCGTTGTACCGGGGTTTTCTGGGTTCATAGATATGGACCTGATTGAAAATCTTCTTGTCAGTTCCTTCCCATGGTTCATGTTTCTCACCCAGTCGTCCCAGGTGACAGGGATCATGGTAGGTCACGGTCATGGGGATGGACTTGGTGAATTTGATCTTGCCTTCTTTGATCAGCCTGTCGATGTATTCAACAACGTGCAGAACTTCAACATCCATTCCCAGAGCGGCATACTCTCTTTTGAAGGTATGGTAGCAGTCGGAACAGGGGGTTACGATGGTTTTAACACCGGCCTTTTCGAAGGCTTTGATGTTGGTGTTGGCACCTTTTTCAAACTCATCCACAAATCCCATCTGCTTGGCCCGGCCGGTACAGCAGTTGTCGGCTGATCCCAGGTATCCCAGATCCACACCGGCACTCTGAAGGACTCGAACAGCATCCTGAGCCACTTTCTGAAGCTTGCTGTCATAGCTGTATTTACATCCCGCAAAGAATGCCACTTCGCCTTTTTCCTTGAAAAGATCTTTCATTTTCAAGCCTTTGGCCCAGTCGGTTCTGCCGGATTTCTTTGTTCCGGGGATCATGCTGTTTTCTTTTGCAAGATTGTCCATAACAGCTTTCTGACCGGGAAGGACAGCGCCTTCCTTTACAGCGTGAGCTTTCAGAGCAATGTTGTGTTCCAGGGGTTCCAGATTGTATCTTGTTACCTTACATGTCACATCACAAAGTCCGCAGGAAGTACAGGAGTGAATTGTCTCGGTTACCGTGTCATTAAGATCTGTTCTACCGTCCAGAATACTCTGGCTCAGCTGGAAACGGCCTCTGGCAGAATAGGTTGTAAAATTGTAATAACCTATACTGGGACAGTTTTCCGCAAATCTTAAGCTTTTTATTTTTTCAAATGGAATGAATTTACAGCCAGCGCAGCTGCTGCACCGTTCCATCATGGGTCTTAAATCTTTTAAAGCCATGCTTTCTTTCCTCCGTTTCAATATTTATTTTACTGTGAGCTTGCCGGTGTTCATGATGTTGTTGGGATCGAAGATTCCTTTCAGATCCTGCAACAGCTTGTATGATTGGGCATCTTTATTCAGCTGGATTGTGGACCATATGTCATAGGGTCTGGCATAGTAAGCTCCGAGTCTGGACATCTCACGGCTTCCCTGCTCATAGAGATCCTTCACCATTTTTGCTTCTTTCTTGCTGGCAGGATCATAGGGGAATGAAAATTCCATATGAACAGAAGTACCCATATGCTGGGGCTGGATATAGACACCGATATCATCGGTGGGGTATCCCGCGTCAATGGCCATATCGTACATGGCATTGATGAATTGGGACGTTTTATCCAGGGTCGTTATAAAGAAAATATCCTGAAAAGCCCCTTTATAGGTCTCTTTCCAGTAGGTCCCCTTAGAAGTGCCGATAGATTTAGCAAGAACCTGATCTCCCGTAGCTCCGGGAACACTGGACAGAAACTGCAGACCGCATTCCTGGGCAAAATCGGCAATATCCTCTTCCTGAGCGCTGACTTTCATTTCCGGCAGAAGAATATCTCCAGAGATTCCAACCGGGGCAACCCAGGCGGGAAGTTCGGATTTGAGTCTGGCAACGTCTTCTTTCGTATCAGCCATGAGGCTGGCCATGTAGGCTTTGTTCATGACGTAAAGTTTATCGCTGAATCTGACACGGATTGTTTTGTAGACAAAGTCCTCCAGATCAACAGATTTTCTGGCAGGAACAAGATACATTTTATGGATTGAGGGGAGAAGTTCGCACTTCAGGGACACCCAGGTTACGATTCCCATACTTCCCTGAGCCTGCATTACCATCCTGACAAGGTCCATCATGTTGGGGCCGTTTGAATTTACCTGCCATTTTTCCAGCTCCCACTGTTTTTCCAGATCTTTGGGTGCGTTACCGGCCTCTCCTGTAAAGATCTGATTTCCGTCACCGAAGGTTACTTCGCTGCAGCGGAGGGGTTCGGTGTAATTGAACTGATGAACACAGTTCAGTCTGGGCTCCATTTCCAGAACACTGGTGAGAACTGATTTTGTCCCCCTGGGTCTGATGGAAGTGGCAAGAGTCAGTCCCTCTTCCGCCAGAGCCTTCTGAAGCTGATCATAGGTAACACCAGGTTCAACGACTGCCATTCTCTGCTGGCGATTGATGCTGATGATTTTGTTCATCCCGCTTAAATCAACGATAACGGCTCCCGGGACACCGGGAACGGTATCTCCCTTGAAATGGGGAGCTCCTGAACTCACCGGAACCAGGGTGGTGCCCGTAGTATTTGCCAGCTTCACGATTTCCTGAACCTGTGCGGCGTCTTTCGGTTTTACAACCAGCCTCGGTTTCATAGCTTTTGTGAAACTGTGGTCTGATGAATAGCTTTCAAGGACTTCCGGACTATCAATGACGTTTTGAGAGCCCAGGATTCCAATAAATTTTTCTTTCAGGCTTTCCAAAGTTTTGGCCTCCTTTCAAAATTCGCAATATTTACAATGTTTGCAATTATTGCACTACTTTTTTCAACTGTCAAATTTAATCGAATGTATTCGGCCAATTTTTTTGAAGCATAAAAAAAAACCTGTACACAGACAGGAGTTCCAAATTAAGCCAGAGATAATGAAAAAAATAGTGTTGGGATGAGTTCTTAAAAAACTGAGAGAAAAGAGCCTTTATACAGGATGAGTCCAGACTCCCGATTCCCCGACAGCACGCAGGTAAAACTGAACAGACTCGATATGATCATACATAAGCCTGGAAGCCAGATCGGCATTGCGCTCTTTAAGAGCCTTATAAATATCCTCATGAGTCTGAAAGATCTGCTCGTACTCTTCGGATTTTATGATGTGATTGACCTTGAGTTCCTCCATCACATTTTCCAGAAAATCAATGATAATGATGAAAATCGGATTCTGCGTCGCCTGCCCGATCAGACGGTGAAAACTCAGATCATAAACGCCTGACTCCCAGATAGCCGGATTCTGCATATCCAGTGTCCTGGATGACTCAACAATCTTTCTGAGTTCCTCCAGCTGCTCTTCACTGATCAGATCAGCAGCCATCCTTGCCGCTGTGGGTTCGATGGTTTTTCTGAAATCACAAACCTGATTGACAGTAAGATTCTTGAAATAGAGAAAATTCGCCAGCATCTCCTGGGGAATTTCACTGTCAACTTCGGCAATACAGGGACCGCCTGTGGCCCCCTTCTTTATCTCGATGAGTCCGATAAATTCCAGTGCCCGGAGTGCTTCTCTGAGGGTCTGACGGCTGACATTGAACTGCTCTGTCAGCAGATGTTCCGAGGGCAGCCTATCTCCCGGGGAGAGTTTGCCCCTGAAGATCATACTCCTGATCTGAGAGATAATTTCACTTGAAATTTTATTGCCTCTGACTTTATCAAACACTGGATTTGCCTTTTTGGGATGCGAATAATTTGATAATAGGTTCGGTCTATGGGAATGTCAATACAGAGATTCTAACGAAAAAAACTGGAAAGAGTCATGAGATAGGCCAGTTTACCCGGTATGGCCGCAGGGAAAGGCCCTCTTAATGAGATGGAGAGTCATTCGTAGTACCGGGCCTTTTCCCTTGTGGCGGATTCAAGAAAAAAGAGAGCCTTTTTTTCCAGTTCCTGCAGAAGGACTTTACCGTTTGGATTTCTCGGCAGATCCTGAACAAAAACAATGTACCTGGGGACTTTGAATTTAATAAGCCTTTCCCGGCAGTACTGATTCAGTTCATTAAGGGTAACAGCAGAATTTTTTTCAGGCACTACAAAGGCAAATATTTCCTCGCCGTAGTGCGGATCGGGAACACCTAATACCTTTGCATCCTGTACTTTATCATGATTGAGGAGAACCCGTTCAATCTCACGGGGTGAAATATTTTCGCCCCCTTTGATTACAAGCTCCTTCAATCTACCCTTCAGATGAAGATATCCGCTTTCATCAAGATATCCCAGATCTCCCGTATGCAGCCAGCCCTTTTCATCAATAACACGGGCGGTCTGCCCGGGATTGTTATAATACCCCTGCATGACCATATATCCCCGGACACAGATTTCCCCGATCACCCTTATTCCCACAGGCTGTCTCGAAAGAGGATCCTGGATTTGACCTTCTACCCCCTCCATAAACCTGCCGACGGTGGAAGCGCGCAGTTCAATGGAATCGCCGGGACGGCTGACAGTAATTCCCGCAGTGGTTTCGGTCATTCCCAGGCTGGACAGGAGCGTCAATCCCAGTTTCCGTTCGAACTCCCTGAAATATCGGACAGGGCATCCCGCCCCTCCGATGAACCCTGTTCGGAGACTGGAAATATCATACTGATCCAGAGAATTGCAGGTAATCAGCTTATGAAAAATAGTGGGTACCGCATTGAGAATTGTGCATCGGGAGTCCTGAATGGATTCCAGAACTCTCACAGAGCTTCTCCCGCTTGTTAAATGGAGGCAGGCCCCTACAGACATGGCGGCGATTACATTGGTGCTGATACCGAAACAGTGGAATACTGGCAGTACTGCACAGAATTTATCCCCTTCCGTGGCATCCAGATCCCGGGCCTGAAGGAAACCGTTGTTATAACGGGAGAAATGGCTTGTCATAACCGCCTTTGGTTCCCCGGTGGTTCCTGAGGTAAACAGGATCATGGATGTATCCTCGGGAATCACGGAAGCAGACATGGCGGCAAAAGCTGCTATGCTCTGCGGATCCGGCTCTCTGATCAGAGAAGAGAATCCAGCAGTACCCTTCAGCGGGAACTTTCCCAGGGAGAAATAGTGTCTGATCCCCAAGCCCTTTTTTCCCCGGATGGTCCGGATCATAGCCTCCGGGGGAAGAGAGAACTCCCCTTCCCCGGCGGCAAAATACTGTACTTCCGCTGTTTCGATCTGCTGTATCAGCTCATCCGCCAGGCTTCTGTGGCTGGAGAAGACGGGGATGGCCCCTATTTTCTGCAGAGCATAAAAAAAGACAATGCTCCTCAGGGAGTTATCTGACCAGAGAAGGAACCGTTCCCCCTTGTGAACTCCCATACCTGTAAGATTTGCGGCAATACAATCTGAGAGAAAATCCAGTTCCCGATAGGTCAGAGAGTCATGACACTCCTCGACAGCCTTCCGTTCCGGATATTTGCACGAGATAATCTTTAAACTTTCCCCAAGGGTAATCTGCTTCAGTTTTTCCATAGATCTGCCTGTTGATTTTGACATTCATGCTAAATCACCTAGTATACTAAGTCAACTATTAATTTTACCTGAAAAATTCATTGACAATTCCAAAAACCCATAGATATCATGTGGTATTACCAGTTGTCTACGTATACTTTTTTTACAAAACGATAAATAAAAGGAAGTTCATGAGTGAAGACATTGGGCATAGACATTGGATCCACCACATCCAAGGCAGTCATTCTTGACCGGGGCGACAGGATTCTCTCCAGTGTTGTGGTTCCCTCGGGAATAGGAACACAGGGACCCCAGAAAGCCATAGACGAAGTCATAGGCCTTTCCGGACTGGATGAAAAGGATATTAGTGCTTCTGTTGTCACAGGGTACGGGAGAAACAATTTTCAAAAAGCAGATGCCAGGATCAGCGAGCTCACCTGCCATGCCCTGGGTGGCAGTTTTATTCTGCCCGGTGTCAGAACAGTTATTGACATTGGAGGCCAGGACGCAAAGGTTCTGGTACTGGATGAAAACGGCAGAATGCAGAACTTCATCATGAATGATAAGTGCGCAGCAGGAACAGGACGGTTTCTGGAAGTCATGGCGAGGATTCTCCAGATAGAGATTGATGATATGGCAGATCTCTGTCTGCTGGCGGAAGTTCCTGCGGCCATTTCCAATACCTGCACAGTCTTTGCCGAATCTGAGGTGATATCCCAACTGGCAAGAGGCATTCCCATGACAGATCTGGTTGCCGGAATTTGTGAATCCGTCGCCCTGAGGGTCGCAGCCCAGGCGAAAAGAGCGGGAGTCAGAGAGAAGGTCTATATGAGCGGCGGTGTCGCCCGGAACGGTGGAGTCAGAACGGCACTGGAAAGAGCGTTAGGCGTAAGTATAATTCATTCTCCCTACGCCCAGGTTTCCGGAGCCCTGGGAGCGGCTCTCTATGCATACAAGGAAAATCTTTAAAGGAGGATTTTATGTCCGAAGAAATAAAAAAGAAGAGGCCTGCACCGGACCCGAATTCAGCGAAATACAAGCTGGGTGCGATTGTGGAAAAGCACTACAGGGAAGTCCAGGAGGCAAAAGACAGGGGGGAGAAGATAGGCTGGTGTGCCAGTAACTTTCCCCAGGAGATCTTTCAGACTCTTGGTATCAAGGTTTGTTATCCCGAGAATCAGGCGGCGGCCATTGCCGCAAGAGGAGCCGGTCAGAAGTTATGCGAAATATCAGAAGCCGACGGATATTCCAATGATATCTGCGCCTATGCCCGTATAAGCCTGGCCTATACAAAGGTAAAAGATGTCCCCGAACAGAATATGCCGCAGCCGGATTTTCTCCTCTGCTGTAATAATATCTGCAATACCATGATCAAGTGGTATGAGAACATATCCAAAGAACTGGATATACCTCTCATTCTCATAGATATACCTTTTAATCCGGATTATGAGGTATCAGATGCCTATGTGGAATATGTAAAAGCCCAGTTCCTTGCGGCGGTAAAACAGCTTGAAGAGATCACGGGAAAAACCTGGAGCGACGACAAATTCAGGGAAGTCATGGAAATTTCCAACAGGACATCCCGGGCCTGGCTGGAAGCGACATCCTATTCAAAGTACAAACCCTCCCCTTTTAACGGTTTTGTCCTTCTTAACCATATGGCTGTTGCCGTATGCGCCAGGGGAACAGTCGAGGCAGCCGAAGCCTTTGAAACCCTTATTGAAGAGTGGAAAAAAGCCGCGGAAGAGGGAACAAGCAGCTTCAGAGCAGAAGAAAAGCACAGAATCATGTTTGAAGGAATCGCCTGCTGGCCTCACCTGAGAACAACCGCCACCGCTTTGAAAGAGAGGGGTATAAACATGGTAGCCACGATTTATGCGGATGCTTTCGGCTTCCTCTATGACGATTTTGACGGACTGGTCCGGGCCTACTGCAGTGTCCCCAACTCCATTAATCTGGAAAAATCCAGAGACAAACGTGTCAGTATTGCCAAAAAAACAGGTACTGAGGGATTGCTGGTCCATACCAACCGTTCCTGCAAACTCTGGAGCGGATTCATGCCCGAAATGAGACGTCAGATCGGCGAAGAATGCCAGATTCCTGTGGTGTCCTTTGATGGAGACCAGGCAGACCCCCGGAACTTTTCCGAAGCCCAGTATGACAACAGGGTTCAGGGACTGACTGAGATTATGGCAAGCAATAAAGGAGAGTCCCTATGATGCCCTTAGAAAAAATCCTGGCAGAATTCAGAGAAATTGCCTCATCACCGAAAAAACAGCTGGATAAATACCTGTCCGATGGAAAAAAAGTGGTAGCTGTTGCACCGGTATACACTCCCGAAGAGATCATTCACTCCATGGGCATTGTCCCCATGGGAGTCTGGGGTGCGGATAGACAGCTGACAGAGTCCAAACAGTACTTCCCCGCCTTTCTGTGTTCCATAACCCAGTCCATTACAGATCTGGGAGTCATCGGTGCCTATAAGGGAGTCTCGGCCATTGTGATTCCCTATCTGTGTGACTCTCTGAAAGTACTGGGAGAAAACTGGAAGTATGCAGTTCCCTCCATCCCGTTCATTCCCATGCCCTATCCCCAGAACAGGGGCAACGAAGCGGGTATGGCATTCACAAAGTCCGGATACGAACGGGTCATCAAAGATCTTGAAAAGAATACAGGTCTCTCTTTTGACGAAGACTCTCTGGGAAAATCCATAAGAGTCTATAACGAGCATAACCGCTGTATGAGGCGTTTGAGCGAATACCTTTCAGACTACCCGGAGATTGATTCGGTATCCCGCAGCGCCATATTTAAAAGCGCCTATTTCATGCTGAAAGAGGAGCATACGGCACTAGTGGAAAAACTCCTTTCCATTATTGAGGAGTTTCCCCCGGTAAGGGAGCGGAAAACAAGAATCATCACATCAGGAATTCTTGCGGATAATCCCTCTCTCCTGGAATTGTTCAACGAAAACAACATCCAGATTGTCGCAGATGATGTGGCTCATGAATCCCGTCAGTATCGGGTGGATACCCCCGAAGGAGACACCCCCCTGACAGATCTGGCCAGGAAGTTCAGCCGGATGGACAACTGTTCCGTCCTTTATGACAGGGATAAAAAGAGAGCTGAATATATTGCTGAATTAGCACAACAGCACAGGGCAGATGGTGTGGTAGTATTAATGACTAAATTCTGTGATCCAGAGGAATTCGATTATGTCATGATCAAAAACATCTGCGAACGGGAAGAGATTCCTGTTGCCCTTATCGAAGTTGACCGTCAGATGGTGGACTTCGAACAAGGTAGGACGATCCTTGAAACCTTCAAGGACATCATCCATATAAAAGGAGGATCAAGAGTATGATCAACAAAGACAAAATGCCTGTGACAATAGGCGTAGCATTCGTCTGGTTCACGACCCAGTTCGGAGGAGGATTTGCTTCGGGAGCGCAGTTAAAGGTGTATTTCCTTAAGTACGGTCTGTGGTGTTTCCTGACACCTGTGATCGCACAGGCCATTGCGGCGGTATATCAGTGGTATGCCCTCCGTTACGCCTACAATCACAAGAAATATGATTACAGGAGTTTCAACGACAGTTTCTACGGGAAACTCTCCCCCATTTTTTCCAACCTTTATGAACTGCTGTTTTTTGTTCTGCTCTGTCTGGCTCCGGCTGTTGCCTTCGCCACAGGGGGAGCGACCATGAACCAGCTTCTGGGGATTCCCTACCTTCTCTGTACAGCGATTATCGGTATCTTTATTTTCATAGTTGCCGTCTACGGGACCGATATCGTCAGAAAAGTGGCATCTACCCTTTCCATCCTGATAATTGCGGGACTTCTTCTGATTTTTGTCCCCAATATCATTGCCCAGTGGAGCACTATTTCCACCAACATTGGAGGCATGAGAGAAACAACGGCTCCTTTCGGATCTGCCCTGTGGAAAGGCTTTGTGTATGCCGCATTCCAGCTGGCTGCCATAGGCCTCTATGCCCAGCATGCCAAACCTTTTACAAGCCCGGATGACTCCAAAACGAGTATGATCTACGGATTCATCACCAACTCGGTTCTTGTATTGATTTCAATCTTCGGCCTTCTGGTCGTAGTCAATATGCCTGAATACGCCGAAGCCTCTGTGCCTGTCCTGATTCTGGTTCAGAATGGTATCGGCTCATCGCTGCTGACACCGATTATTTCCATCCTGATCATACTGGGAGCTGTTTCCACAGCTGTAAATATGATTGCCGGTGTATCCATGAGAGTCTGTGCCAAAGTGGAGAAAAACGACCACCCCGGTCTGACAGAAAATGGAAAACCCTCAAAAACAGCCATCATTACAACAGCTTTCTTTACTCTGCTGGCTTTCAGCGTCGCTCAGTTCGGCCTGCTCCCTCTGATCGGAAGAGGCTACAGCTATCTGGGCTATCTGACCATCCCCATCATTATGATCCCCTTTGTGATCCATATGATCGTAACAAGGTTTGATACAAAGGAAGCCGGGACCATAGGAAAAGCTATGGAACTGGAACCTTCAGTTTAACCGGAAGTTTAAATCAAAACAGGACCTGCAGGCTGCGGGTCCCTGCCAATCTACTCAACAAATAGGAGAATCTAATGGGAGAAGCCCGAAAACCCCTGGAAGGTATAAAAGTAATAGAACTGGCAACATTTGTTGCCGCTCCCTCTTGCTGCCGCTATCTGGCAGATCTGGGAGCTGAAGTCATAAAAGTGGAATCTCTGTCGGGAGACCCCCTGCGGTTCACAGCCGTTAATGAAGGCCGCCCTGCAGGAGAAAAGGAAAACACAAGTTATGATCTGGAAAACGCCAATAAAAAGTGTATATGCCTGAACCTTAAACTGCCGGAAGCCAGGGAAGCCCTGGAAAAACTCATTGCCGGTGCGGATATGTTCGTCACGAACCTGCGGCAGAACGCTCTGGAAAGAGCCAGACTTGACTACAACACTCTCAAAGCCAGCTATCCCTCTCTGGTCTACGGTATTGTGACAGGATACGGAGAAAAAGGGCCCGACAAGGATCTGCCGGGATTCGACTATACCGCCTATTCCGCCCGGGGGGGAGTTCTGGGCCCCACCTGTGATGACGGAAGCAATCCTATGAATCTGATTCCCGGTTTCGGAGATCATCAGGTAGGAATGTTCCTCTCATCAGGACTCCTGGCAGCTCTGTACAAAGCGAAAAATACAGGGAAAGGCGATAAAGTCTCTGTAAGTCTGCTTCACGCGGCCATCTGGGACATAGCAATTATGCTCCAGAGTGCCCAGTACAAACATGAATCCACCCAGTGGCCTGTTTCCAGAAAACTGATGGCCAACCCACTGAATGTGGCTCATAAGACAAAGGACGGCAGATGGATTCAGATTGCCATGCCCGTCTACAATGCCTTTTATGAGAAATTTGTAAAACTCATCGGCAGAGAGGACCTGGTGGGAAATGAAAAATATTTTCCCCAGGAGAACCTGCAGAACAATCTGGAAGATTTTTACGAAATTATCCGGGAGAAAATGGCCGGAAAAGCTCTTGCGGAATGGGTTCAGCTCTTTACAGAAGCGGATATACCTTTTGCGGTTGCCCAGAACTGGGATGAGCTGCTGGAGGATAAACAGGCCTGGGCATCCGGCTGTTTCCATGCCATGGAATATCCGACCGGTGCCACCAGAACACTTGTAAGACCTCCCGTGATCTTAACAGAAACAGGAGAACCCGAATACAACAGGGGGCCCTATCTGGGAGAACATTCTGAACAGGTACTGAAAGGACTCGGTTACAACGACAGGGCCATCAAAAGTATGATGGAATCGGGACAGACAAAAAACTGGCAGCCCGAGGTCTGAGGATCTGATACAGGGAGGCTGAGACCTCCCGAAACTCAGCTCTCCTCCAGGTCATTGTTAAAGGCGCTGATATGGGAGATCATGGATTTACGGGCAATTCTTGTATTTTTCTTCCTGATTGCCTCCAGGATCTCCTGATGCATTTTCAGGATTCTACGGCACATATTCAGTCTGCTCTCAGGATCAAGATCCTGCATTTTTCTTTCCATGAACCTGATGATAACCCGGCTTGAAACCCTGGTCATGATGTAGGCGACTTCATTTTTGGCGGCTTTTGCCAGAAGGCCATGGAACTTGGTATCGAATTTGATAAACTCCGTATAGTTCTCAATAACCTCTTCCGCCTTTTCCAGGGTTTCAGCCAATAGAACAAGATCCTCTGCGGTTCTTCTCTGAGCCGCAAGCACGGCAATCTCTCCATCGGTAAAACTTCTGTACTCCGACAGCTCCTCAAGACTGATTTTGTTGATCTGGATCATCGACTCCAGGGGCTGCTCCACCGACTGGGTACTCAATTCCTGAACCACAGCTCCATTGGCTCCGGCTATGATCTGTATAAACCCGGCCTGTTCCAGCATCCGCAGAGCCTCTCTGATGACAGGACGGCTTCTCTGAAGCCTGCCCATAAGCTCCCTTTCCGAAGGAAGTCGGTCTCCCGGATTCAATTCACCATTAGTAATCATTTCCCTGATCTGTCCGTATATGACTTCACTGGCCCGCTGAGTCTTTACAGGTCTTAAATTTATTCCATCGGCTTTTTCTTGATTCTTATTCATCAGGAATGGAGCCTCCTTATGATCTGACTGGTCTTCTATGTCTTCATAGTGAATTATCTATGTTTTCCCTGCGGCTTACAAGACCTGCCCTGTCTGCGACTCCTCCCTGCAGTGGGTCTGAGGGGAGAGTGCCTCTCCCAGTTCCCCGGCTTTCAGATAATCCCGGTACTGCCTGTCAAAGAGTTCGCCCCTCTGCCGATCCGGAACATAGGGCCTGTCGTCATGCCGGCAGAACCGTTTCTGGGCATCCTGAATATCCCGGAACTCACCTGATCCGACCCCTGCATAGATCACGGCTCCCCGGGCACAAACCTGAGAGTCCCGGCAGAGATAGAGAGGCTTTTTCAGAACATCCGCCATCATCTGCAGGATAAAAGGGGACTTTTCAGCTATCCCCCCGACTGCAATGATCCTTTCAATCCTCACACCCTGATCCATCAGGGATTCAAAAATCCTCCGGCTTCCGAATGCAGTGCCCTTCACCACAGCACAGTAGAGGGCCGGGAGCTCCGTCCCCAGGGAAATATTGGTAAATACGGAACGGACCGACTCGTTCAGAGAGGGATAGCGCCTTCCGTTAAACCAGTCCACTGTCAGTTCCCTTCGGGGCAGATACTTCTCGGCCTCTTCTTCCATCAGACGGATTGTCTCTTTTTCCAGATAGGTGGTGAGAGCATCTTTTTTCTCCCCAGTCAGAATCTCCCGGGGAAAGCTGTGATGTTTCAGCGGCCAGAGAACCAGATCCCTGACCCAGGAGTAGGCATCGCCGAAAGCGGGTTGCCCCATTTCCATCCCCACGTAGCCGGGGACAATCGAATCCTCCGCCTGACCGCAGATCTCCCTGAGATCCTTCCCTTCCAGGACTTCAGGCTTTTCGATGACTAGATCCACAGAAGACGTTCCCATCACTTTGACCATGGTCCTTTCGGCAATTCCCGCTCCCACCGCACCTGCATGGGCATCGAAGGAGCCCATGGTAATAACAGTGTCCCTGTTGATGCCCAGGGACTCGGCCCAGGCGGCGCTGATCTTTCCCAGGGGCGTTCCCGCCGGAGTGACAGGCCTGGCGTATCTGTCGGAAACAAGGGCCAGAGAACTGTCCAGAGATTCCAGAAGCCTCCTGTCGGGCAGACCGCCGAAACGGCTGTGCCAGAGAGCTTTATGACCGGCCGGACAGGATCCCCTGAAAAAGCGTTCCCCGGAAGAGAGCCCCAGGAGATGGCCCGCGATCCAGTCGCTGTGCTCTATCCATGTATAGGCGGCCTCCCTTATGTCGGGACAAAAACGCATTGTATGGAGAATCTTCGCCCAGAACCATTCGGAGGAGTAGACTCCCTGGTACCGGGTGTAATCTATGTCTCCGCCGCTGAATACCCTGTTGATTTCCTCTGCTTCCCTGAGGGCGGTATGGTCTTTCCAGAGGTGAAACATGGCATGGGGGTTTTCCCGGAACCTCTCGAGCAGGCATAGAGGGGTTCCGGATCTATCCACCGGACAGGGGGTGGAGCCTGTGGTATCCACCGCAATGGCGGCAAGACAATCTCCCGCTCCGGAAGGTGCTCCCTCCAGGGCGGTTCGGAATGCCTCGGTGAAAGACTCCAGATAGTCCAGAGCATGCTGTCTGTACCGGCTTTCCCCTGGATCACAATAGAGCTTCCGTTTCCACCGGGGATAGGATGAAACAGCCGAGGAGATTTCCTCTCCGCTGGGGGAATCACAAAGAAGGACCCGAACCGAATCGGTTCCGAAATCCACTCCGGCCAGTAATGTTTTCTGCATAAACCTCCCTCCTGTCGATCTTTATTCATCTTAATACGACTTTTTAAAAGTGAGGTTTATTTTTTACAATCCAGTGGGATTCGCTAAAAAACCAGGTTAAATATCCATCCGGCGATGGTGAAAAAGAAGAGAAGCAGCAGAAAAAAGATCACAAGCAGCCGGGGTTTCATCACCTGTTTGAGCATCATGAACTCGGGAAAGCTGGCGGCCACCACGCTCATCATAAAAGCCATGGCTGTCCCTACGGGAAGCCCTTTGGCCAGGAGGCTTTCGGCGACAGGAATGATGCCGCTGGCGTTGGCATACAGGGGAATCCCCAGAATAACCGCCGCGGGAACGCTCCACCACTGACCGTCGCCCAGAGCCCCTGTAATCAGCTCTTCCGGAACGAAACCATGGAGAGCCGCTCCCAGCCCCACTCCGATAAGGACCCATTTCCACACCCGGGAGAAAATGTCCTTCAGCTCGGAACGGGCAAAGTCGTGACGGTTTTTCAGATTCAGCCGGGATTTCGTATAATCGTCTTCCAAGTCCATCCCCGCGGCCTGCTGCCCTATTGGGGTCAGATACCGTTCAGCCTTGATAAGATCGATGAAGAATCCCCCCAGGATTCCCGCAATCATCCCTGTAATAACATAGAGGACCATAAAACGGATGCCCAGTATGGACCCCAGAAGGACCACAGCCACTTCATTGATCATGGGGGAGGTGATAAGAAAAGCCATGGTGATTCCCAGAGGGATCCGGGCGGAAGTGAATCCCAGAAAAAGGGGAATACTGGAACAGGAGCAGAACGGGGTAACCGCACCGAACAGAGAGGCCAGCCCGTATCCGGCGGCTCTGGTTTTGCCCATCAGGAAGTGTCTGACCCGCTCGGTATCCACTCCCGCCCGGACCAGGGCGATCAGGTAGATCATAACCACAAGAAGGACATAGATTTTTGTGACATCTTCGATAAAAAAGTGAAGCGATCCGGCAAACCTGCTGGACCGGTCCAGCCCGATAAGCGAATAGACAAGCCAGTCGGCCAGGATAGTAAAGATTTTAAGCATAGATCCTCCACATTTCGATGTTTAGCTAAATATACAAATTTGCAATTGAATTATCAAGGGTGATCTGCTATTTTAAGGCATGCAGATTCTGATCAATCAAATGAAAGCCCTGGGGGATCCCAACCGCTTCCGAATAGTCATGATGCTGAAGATACGCCCTCTGTGTGTCTGTGAACTTCTGGAAGTACTGGATATAGCCGGAGGCACTCTTTCAAGTCATTTGAAAATTCTCAAAAATGCCGGGCTTATAAACCGGGTCAAAGACGGACGCTGGGTGGAATACCGGCTGAAGGCGGATACAGAAAATCTGCTGGACCGGATTCTGCAGGACCGGGAGGGAGATTTCTCCCGGATAGACGAGGATAGAGAGATTATCCGGAATACGACAAGGGAAGCCTGTACAACAAAAATCAAGGCTCCCGGGGCAATAAAGGTACAATCAAGATGATAGTTCCAGGAACACAGGAAAATATTCTCAAAGGGGCGGAAATTCTGTCCCGAGGCGGTCTGGTGGCATTTCCTACCGAAACGGTTTACGGTCTGGGGGGCAATGCCCTGGATCCCCGTTCGGTAGCCAGGATTTTTGAAGCCAAGAACAGACCGACCTTCGACCCTCTTATAACTCACATTGCCGACTGGGAAACTCTGGACAGGGTGGCTCAGGTCCGGGATGAGAAAATCTATGAGATCCTCCACCACTTCTGGCCCGGCTCCTTGACTGTTATCCTGCCCCGGAAGGAGATCATCCCCGATCTGATCACATCGGGCCTGCCCACCATGGCAGTCAGGATGCCCGATCATCCCATCGCTCTGGAGCTCATCCGTCATTCCACGGGAGCCATTGCCGCCCCCAGCGCCAATCCCTTCGGCTTTCTCAGCCCCACCACAGCGGAGCACGTGGAAGCGTCTCTGGGCGAAAGAATCGATATGGTTCTGGACGGCGGCTCCTGCCGGGTAGGTGTAGAATCCACAGTATTGGATCTGACGAAAGAGATTCCTCTGGTTCTCAGACCCGGAGGCCTTGCGATTGAAGAGATCCAAAAATATCTGGGAGAGGTAGAGCTGTTCAACAGAACAACCACATCCCCCACAGCTCCGGGACAGCTGGAAATGCACTACTCTCCCCGGAAACCTCTGCATATTGTGGAAAAAGCGGAGGATGTGATGATCCGTGACAAAGCGGGAGTCCTCCTTTTTAAATCGGGACCCGACACCAGAGGGTTTTCCGCGGTGGAAACTCTCTCTCCCGAAGGAGATCCCGTGGAGGCCGCCGCCAATCTCTTCCTGGCTCTGCACCGTCTGGATGGGGATGACAGAACGGAAGTCCTCTATGCCGAAAAGGTTCCCACCGAAGGATTGGGACGGGCTGTGATGGACAGGATTTATAAGGCTTCGGTGAAGTAGATCCCTGGAAAACGGAACAGGGGTATCATATACCTGTTCTGTTAAGACCGTTTACACTGAGCATCTGCATAAGCAAGGTAATATCCAGATCCCGGGCGATCCGGCAGACCGCAGCATCCGCCGGATCCGCATCCGGAGAGAGTCCGAACTGTAGAGCCCCTTTGTAGACCTGGAAAATCCGGTCATAAGGAAGACAGTGGGAGATAGCCAGATTCATGGCTCCGACGATCCGGTCCGAAAAGGAAAGCTTCCGGGGCAGATCCCGTCCCACCCTCTGGATTGTATCACCCAGAGCCCGGTTGGAAAAACGGTACAGAAGATCTTCGATATGCTCAAAAAGATCTTCCCGGGAGAAGACCCGGGAGTACTCCTTTACCAGGGCTTCCGCACTTTGAGTCATGGCCTCCCGGACAGCCTCTTTCAACTCCTCATCCTCCATAACTTCCCATATATACTGCATCTCGGGATATTTCGCCCTTCCCAGATAGGCCGCTGCGGCATGCCCCAGATTATGAATAAAAAGCTTCCGGTCCACCCAGGGGGCAATAGGGTACACAAGTTTGATGCTTTTCCCTTCGGGAGGAGTGTTCAGAAAACCCGCCTTGTCCAGTATAAGAGTATTGTAGGGTTCTGCCTTAAGCTTCAGAGGATTCTCTGCTTTCTCGGAGGGACTCATTAGGGGGACCATTTTCCCAATGCTGGTTTCCACGAAACCCAGATGGGACTCCAGAGGAAATCCATGGGGCAGCAAAGGCCGGATAGAGTTGCGGCAGAGTTCCGCTCCCTGACGGATATTTTCCGCAAGAATGACATCAAGGGGAGCTTTTCCTTTACCGGCTCTTTGGACAGCGGCTTCCGCCAGAATCCGGCAGACTCCGGGAAGACCTTTCCTTCCCACCGAAGTGCTCACCAGATCTGCCTGCTCCAGACACTCCAGAATCCGGCCTTTCCCGTTCAGACTGACAGCATCAAAATCCCGAATGATTTGAACTGTTTCCTGTTCCCGGGAGAGGATATGAAGAGGATAGGATCCCTTCTGATTGAGGAGTGTTATAAGCCCTTCATCAATGTCGGCAATGGTCACTTTATAACCTGCCTCCTGAAGGACCGGGACCAGAAAGGATCTGCCTATATTCCCTCCACCGAAAACCACTGCCTTTTTCATGCGAGAACCTCCTGAAGGGTACGGAACAAATAGTCTTCCCGGATAGGAGCCAGAAGGGCCTCCCGTTCCCCCCGGTAAGCCTCGACCCGGCAGCCCCCTCTGGAGTAGAGAGCCAGACCTCCGCTGCAGATCCCCTCCACAGCCGCATGCACTAGATCCAGAGACGTTCCGGCTTCAAGCTGCCGGGCCAGGGAAACAATCACCCCTCCCACAAAGTTGTCTCCGCAGCCTGTGGTGTCACCCCGTTTCTCCGGATGAGCTTTCAGGTCTTCATCCACAAGGGGGCTTACCGGCAGATAAACTTCCTCCTGCTTCCGGAAGGGCCCTTTATCTCCCGCATACAGGCATAGAGGTCCGGCACCACAGGTGATGATAAAGCTTCCGCAGCCCGACTGCTTCATAAAGTCTGAAGCCCCTTTCAGGGACCGGGTTCCCGAGAGCCTTTTAGCCTCTTCCAGATCCATGATCAGCAGATCGATCCAGGGATAGGCCGGTTCATCAGGGTCTCCCAAAGGCCAGGGCCCATGGGGATCCCTCGATTCATTCAGGAAATCATACACCGTTCCCACCACATTCAGACCGCCCGCAGCTCTTCCCTTCTTAACGAGAGAGGTAAGATTGGCATGCATGGGAGGCACAAGGCCTGTCCCGCCCCAGAGAAAAATAGAGGCCCGGAAGAACTCCTCATCCAGGCCGGAACCGTCAAACCGGTCGGCCACACCCAGTCGGTTGATAAACGTCCTCTCCCCTGCCCCCTGATGATAGCGGGGGTCCGATAAAACGATGGTGGTTGGAGCAGAGCCCTCCATGGGGATTTCCGAAAAGTCCACAGGATACCGGCTCAGGTGATCACTCAGCTCCCGGGCAACTCCATCGTTCCCCAGAGGGCCGGTAAATGCGACCTCCCACTCTGTCTCTCGGAGCACCTGGGAGGCATGAACCATGGGAACCACGCCGGGCCCTCCCATATTGGCCGTATCGGGAGCCCTGCCGCCTGTCAAATCCTTCAGACAGGCACCTTCCGACCTGCCTGAAAAGGCCGTCAGGCCAGAAGAAAAGACAAGCTGTCCCGGAACCAGTCCTCCGTCACCGGGTTCTTTTGAGAGATACGAACGGAAAGCAGGCGCAGAGAAATCACTGTCCGTATAAAGATAATCCAGCAGACAGCAGCCTGCGCCGGAAATCCTCTTTATCATGCCAGCTCCTCCCTGAGAGAGTTATAGTCGCTGCAGAGATAGTGCAGGGGCGGCTCATCCTCGTCTACTGTGGGAAACCGGCCGATGGGCTCGTAAAACCGATTGTCCTCCGAATCATCATTCACCTTGCTGACCTCTCCCACCAGAACCTTACCCTCGCCGGAAGCGCCGTAAAAACGGTGATACACATAGGGTTCAAGAGTCAGACTCTGCCCGGGTTTCAGTCCGACCTGCTCCCCCCCTTTTATCCGGTAGGCCAGGTCATCTATATAAATGGTAAGGTCCTGTTCGGAGAGCTCTCCCGATTCGGTGGATCCGTAAATATTGAATAAGAGGGTGCCCCCTCCCCGATTGATAATGTCTTCCATCTTGTTCCAGTGAAAGTGAAGAGGCGTTTCCTGGTCTTCTCCGACAACCATGATTTTTTCCGCATAGGACCGCCCGCTGCCGTCGGGGCTGCCGTTTCGCAGGGTAAAGAGGAAGAGCCCTCTTTTAAGAAACTCTCCCGAACCGAAATCGGTGATGTCCCATCCCAGTTTGTGCTCAAACAGACGGCCGCAGATCCCTTTATTCTTTTTCCAGTCTTCCAGAGTCCAGTCCGCCC
The DNA here is from genome assembly GCA_963666275.2 of Oceanispirochaeta sp. Lineage (GTDB taxonomy): Bacteria > Spirochaetota > Spirochaetia > DSM-2461 > DSM-2461 > Oceanispirochaeta. The sequence continues at coordinate 30,663 of CAXXOA010000003.1, read as the reverse complement.
ATAAGGGAAGGGACCAGTTATAATGGTGCATCAGATCCCTGGCATCTCTCATAACAGTATTGATTTCACTTCTTTTCATTTTCGCTCTCCTTTCACTATCTTCAAGACTAACCTGGGTTAGCATGCCAAAATGCACTATCCGAATCAGATTTCATTTTCATACTGACCGGATAAAAGTAATTTTTAGTCGAATATACGGGATGCTTACCTATGTTAGCATCCTACACCTTGATTTAGAAACGCGCAAGGTTTAAATTAATGAAACCATGAAGAAAACTATGAAGGAACTGGCAGACGTCCTCGGAATCTCCCGCACAACCATATCTCTGGTTCTCAAAGGAAAAGGCGATCAGTACAGGATCAGCAGAGAAACCCAGCATAAAATCCTTCAGCTTGTGGAGCAGGAAAATTACCGACCCAACTATTTTGCCCAGGCTCTGAACCGGAACAGAACCCAGACCATCGGAATTGTCTTTCCCGACCTTTTTGAAGCGTTCATGGTAGAGATGGTCCGGGGTATTGAGGATGTCCTGGCACCCCGGGACTATACAATGCTCCTGATGACAAGCCGGTTCCGCCTCAGGAACGAAAAAAAAAATCTGGAAAACCTCCTTCATAGAGGAACTGATGGTATCCTTCTTATACCAACCTGCCATTATGCAGGTGAAAAGGAAGATCGGACCCATTTGAAAAGCCTGATGGAAGGAAGCCGGAATATCATTATGCTCGATAGAGTTCCTGACTTCTGGACAGGATCCTCTATTGTTCAGAATGATTATGAAGGCGGAAAAACTGCTGCAGGATATCTGCGGAATGCGGGTTCGGCTTCCTACCTGAGCGTATCTCTGGATCTGACAGCGTCCTCTATAAAAGACAGACTCAGGGGATTTTCCGATATCCTGCCTCAGGCTGAGGAGATACTCCTGAAAGAACAGAATCCCGGTTCCTCCGACCTGAAAGACGCTCTGGAAGCCCACATATCCCGTATTATCCCCTCTGAAGATTCGCCTATCGGAATATTTGTGACAACCACGGGTTTATCTTTGAGGGTAAATGAAATACTAGCATCCATGGGTCTGAGTCAGAACAGAGAGTACAGAATCATCCGTTTCGGCAGCGATCCCAGAGGATTTTCCAGCGGAATGGCTTCCATCCCGCAACCCCACTATGAAATGGGAAAACAGGGCGCATCCCTGCTGCTTGATATAATAGAAAACCACAAAGAGGTGGAAGAGACCCAGATAGTTCTGGATCTGCCCCTGGAAAATACATAAGGAGAGTGAATATGGAAGGAGCCAAGTTAAAAGGTGCCGGAAACAGAGATGCAGTGCTGCTGAAACAGGATACATTCAGAGTCATGATAGATGCGGAAAAAGGAATGACTCCCGAATTGAGCGCCAAGTCCGGCGACGGCTGGATCAATGCCCACTGGCAGCCCTGGTTCAGAGCCAACAGCGGAGAGAAATGGGATGAGGCAAAACACAGCAGTTTCTGGAAAGTGCCCCTTCTTTACGATTTAGCAGGGAATTTCCCCTGTGTCCCCAACTTCGGCCCGGACAACAAAGCCGGCGGATACAGCATGCCTCCCCACGGATTCACAGCCTATGAAACCTGGCAGCAGGAGGAGCCTGAAACTCTGGAAAAGGGAGTCTCAGTGGTGAGCACTCTCAAGTCCGAAGGCCATCCCTTTTCCTATAAAAAAACCGACATGCTCCTGCAGGGGCATAATGTGCATTACACCCGGGTAGACGTGACAAACACAGGGAACCGGGAAGAACCCTTTAACTTTGGATGGCACAATACAACAGGTTCCCCATTCCTGGAAAGCGGATGCCTTATCGACAACAGCGCCCGGTCCTATGCCATCCCCCCGGAGGGAGGCGAGTTTGATCCTACGGGAGAACTGGCATTCGGAGAGGAGTCGGAGACTCTTGAGAAAATGCCTCTCCGCAGGGGGGGATTCAAAGATATGCGCCAGGTGAGAGGGGTCACGGGGTATGCGGATTTTATTACAGGCGCTGTTCCTCTGGACAGCACTCTGGGATGGAGCACCATTGTGAATCCCCGGCTCAGGCTTGTATACCTGTCATTTTTCACTGGACCCTCCGCTCTGGCGGATGATGAGATCGGACTCTATTTCTATGACCTCTGGCTCAACTACGGAGGAAGGAACTATCAGCCCTGGGCGGTTCAGGACGGCCAGAGCGATCAGACATTCTGTCTGGGAGCGGAAAATGCCACCGGATACTTCGCAAACGGCCTGGAACAGGCCCTGGAGCATCCGGAACTGATGGGAAACCCCACATTCCAGAATCTGGAGCCGGGAATGACCAAAACCCAGTACTATGCCACCCTGTTCCAGCCCTATGAAGGAGACGCCCTGGACGGAGGAGTCAAATCGGTGGAAGGGACCGATGGCGGTCTGATCCTGACAGGATATAACGGCAAATCCGTCACAATGGCGGCGGATTGGGAATTCAAAAATCTGAAATAACATGGTTTGAACCGGATTGGATTATCATCCCGTATAAAATCCCGCAGGGGACGCAGATCTGCGTCCCTTTTCAATCACCCGGATCAAAACACCTCTAATCCAGATCCATGTAATGTTCCCCTTGGTCACCCCGATTTTTATGAATACCGCAAATCCAATTCATTTATTACGATTGGAAAAATTCACAGGATTATTCCTGATATATTTTCTGACCCGCATTAATTCATTCCAGTTCCGGATAATATGATCATGATAAGACCTTTGCCATCTGAATTGTTGCATACCTGCCTGATTATTAATTCTACTGACCGATGATTTATATGCCTGGATTATTTTGGGGATTACCAATTTTGTCCGGTCTGTATTTTTTTTCTCTAATTTTGGAATATTGCGATTCCTATTGTTTTGTATACCTGGATGTATCATTCGGGGGTTATCGGGACGTATCATTCGGGGGTGGTAATCGGGACGCAGATCTGCGTCCCCTACATTGCCGGTTGGCCCGGGGATTTGGATGATTCCGTGGATGTGATCGGGCATAACGATATATTCGTCAATGATGACTGCCGGAAAATGGCGGGGGATCTGCTGCCAACACTTCAGGGCGATTTTTCCCGTTTTATTCAAACGGCATTTTCCATCTAATACCGTACCGAAAACCCATCCGCGATATTGGGTACAGATCGTAATGAAATAAAAACCATTTTGCGAATAATCTCTATTCTTCAACCTGATCATTTTTCTGTTTTTCATTTCAATTTTTTCTTACAGAAGAAAAGAGAATGGGAATTCAAAACCCTGAAAATAACGGGAGTAAATGGAGAAACCGCTGCCTTTTCATGTATGGGGCATTCATGATTGCCCCATACATGGCCAGACCCCGTCTCCTTTTGTTGTAAATCCTCCCCGGCAGTATTCCCTGCCGGGGAGAGTCATGTCATTCTGAAGAGAAGATCCTGACTCTGAAAATGCCGGCCTCAGCTCCCCAGGATGAAACGATCTGAACAGAAAGCGTCTTCAGCATCACTGCCCGCCCCAGATTTAAGACCTGCCTGGTAGAATAATTGTTATCCAACTCTGCCAGGACATTGCCATTGCCGTCGAATACCCTGAAATGCCTTACACAAGACGGGATATGCCTTTCCGGGTGTTTCCATTGGGCACTCTCCATGGCATGGTCAAAGTCTGTATCAAAAGAGAGCATAATTTTTGCTACTGAAACTGACTCGGCCCAACTGAAACAGAGAGTCGAAGCCGGATCATCCGGTGACGGAACCCAGGCTGTATTTCTGACAGCCGGACGCTCCTCTCCCCTGCCTGCCGCATCCGGAGTATAGGGCAGAAGGGGCGGATCGAATGTCATGGCAAGAAGCTTCCCATCCGGCCGTCTCCTGGGCAGCCAGAATTCAAAACTCTCAATACCCGAACCTTCCGGTGCTTCCTGAACGACAGATTTGGCGACCTTCTCATTCATTTCATGGTAAAGACTCAAAAACCCGGGCAGTCTCTGATCTGAACATTCCACCCTGACAGGAAAATCAGGCAACAGAGCAATGACTCCGAAAAACGGCTCTTTCTCCTGATGGGTAAAGGGAATGGTAATCCTGTTCTCCCCTTCCTGCAGGGAACAGACAATCTCCTCCAGCACCTGCTCGGGAGTGAAATTCCCGGGTCTGACAGATTTTCTCAACTGAACTTTTAGCTTCCCCTTCCGGGAGGACATCACCTTAATAAAAACAGAAGGAAGACTTCCGGCTGGAAGAGGCAGCAGCATCCCCGCAGGTTGCTCCAGAGATTCGAAAGTCCCATTCCCCCTTACAGCCTCTACGGCAAGGGTTGAGGTCGCGGAAATGACAGCCTGAGCGACCAGATCATCCGGATCCTCCAGCTCAGGCAGAAAGGGGATGTAGTGGCCCGTGCGTATCAGGGCATTCCTGAAGGGGGCAAAATAGGTCTCTTTGAGAAGCTCTCTCGGAAGCAGAGATTTCCGGCGGCACCAGACCGCAGCCATTCCCACAGCCTGACCTCCATGAGCGCCGGTCATCATGACTCTGGTGGAGCCGAATGCCACATGAGAGGCGCTGATCAGGCGGCCATTCAGAAACAGATTGGGAACGCTGCGGCTGTAATAGCACCGGTAGGGAATCTGATAGACTCCCTTGCTGTGAAACTGGTTGCAGGGAGGGCGTTCCGAGTAGAGACCGTCAGCCGGATGAAGATCTACAGCCCATCCGCCATACGAGACGGCGTCATCAAAAAGGCGCTGCTCGATGATGTCGCTCTGACGCAGCATATAGTCCCCTTCAAACCGGCGGCTTTCTCTTTTTCCCGGGATCATACCGACCCATTCCAGAGTCAGGTTTTCCGCTTCCGGGAATTTTCCGGAATTCTTGATATAGTCCCAGATCCCGTAACTGACTTTCCAGAGCTCTTTCTTTATCTCCTGATTTTCATGAACTGTATCCAATCTTCCGCCGTATTCAAGCCACCAGAAGGAACAACCCGTATCGGAAGCTTTGATCCGGTCCATTCTGGGAATTTCTGTGATATCTTTTAAGGCGAAATCCGGAGCGATGTACTCAACAGGGGCTCCCGTATCTTTGGAATAGAAATAGATTGTATGCCCCAGCAGTTCCCCATAGAATTCATCCGGTGCCAGAGGTTCATCAAACTCCTCTTTTCCCTCCGCCCCGACTCTGAAATCCGCTCCGGAGAGATAGCCGAGGATGCCGTCCCCGGAAGAATCGCAAAACAGAGGAGACCGTATTTCAAAGAGAGATTCATTCAGGCTGCTGAAAGCCCAGAGCCCCCGGATTTCCAGAGATTCTTTATCCTGATCGATTTTGAAAACGGCGGTATCAAGAAGTAGAGTAATATTGTTTTCCGCAAAAACTTTATCAAGCAGTACCGCATCAAACAGGACGGGGTTCCCTTCGGGATTCCGGTGAAGGTTTTCCACCATGATCTCATCAATGATCCCCCCTTCCCTGGCCCAGCGGTTGTTATTTCCCATGTGGCTGGTAGCCCCCAGGGCCCATAACCTGACTTCGCTGGAAGCATTCCCACCCAGAACAGGTCTGTCCTGAACCAGAACCACTGTCAGTCCCTCCCTGGCTGCTGTGATAGCCGTACAGACTCCGGAAAGCCCTCCTCCGACAATGGTCAGATCACAGTCTATACGGCTTTCATGGAGTTTCCGGGGCTGTTGTAAATTATGAATATCCATCGAATCCGTTCCTTCAGGTGTGTACACCCTGCTCCTTTAAAATTTTCTGAACCTCCTCCGCCTGAATCTGACGGGGCTGGAGATTTTCCCGCAGACACACAGCCGCGGCAGCGGCCACTCCCTGCCCCATATTGATGCAGATAGGCATAACCCTGTAGTTGGAATGAGCTTTATGGGTTCCCGAAATATTCCTCCCGGCCAGAAAGAGTCCATCAATCTTTTCAGGAATGAAACAGCCCAGGGGGATAGTGTATTTCTCTTTTGTGGGAAACGTCTTCTGCTCTCCCGTCGGATCAAGACCGGGACCTTCCAGGCCATGAACATCAAAATTGAAGAAAGCTCTGGTCACAATCCAGTCATCAAAAATCCTGGCGGCGGCAATATCCTCTTCGGTTACAGTATACATCCCTTTGAAGTGTCTTGTTTCTCTGACGCCGATGACAGAAGAAGTGGCAATCAGATAGCATTTTTCATACCCGGGAACATACTTTTTCAGAAAAGCGATAATCTCGGGAATCTGACTCCGGCACTCAATTTCCGCCCTTGTCAGATCCGAGGATTTCAGACCGTTTACCCCCAGTGAGTTGGTCATATTCACAGTAGCCACTCCGGGGACAGATCCGGGATAAAGCAGAACATGCCCAATGGGAGGGGGAAGGTACTGTCTGCCAAGTTCCTGCAGTTTGCCGGCGGGAACATCAATATTATCCTCAAACTCACCGGGATACACGGCGGTCTCCGTATCGACTCCGGCCACTTTGAACATCACAGTCACCGGCTGCATAAGCCCGTCCTTCTCTCTTCCCAGTGTATACTCTACACCCGCCCGGGCAGCTATATCCCCGTCACCGGAACAGTCGATGACAAGTTTTGCCAGAGCGGCGGAACGGCCCGATTTATTCTCCATCACAACGCCAGTGACCCTGTTCTGATCCATAATGACGTCTACGGCATAACTGTAGAGCCTGAGGAGGACTCCGGCTTCCTGCAGCATCTGCAGCATAACAAGTTTGGTATTCTCGGGATCAATGATCTGTTCCGCTTTCAGGACCTTGCTGCCGAAGTAATTCACATCGCTGACAGCGGTTTTCGCCCTTTCAAGGAGCTCCTCATAAAGGGGCCCTTCGGTATCACCGGTCCAATGGCTCATAAGCCCGGCGGTAGCGACACCTCCCACAGTTCCCGTCCTTTCCAGAAGGAGAGTTTTCAACCCCAGTCTTCCGCAGCTCACCGCTGCGGCAAAACCGGCAGGTCCCCCGCCGACAATAAGGACATCGGTATCATATTTGACAGGGATATCCCTGGACGGCTCGTTAATATATTCCATTGTGCATCTCTCTTTTCAATTCTTGATTCCTGATGAGGAAATCCCTTCTACAAACCATTTCTGAGCCACAACAAAAATCAGCAGGATCGGCAGCACAGTGAGGATCACAAAGGTCATGACAAGGTGGGTGTTGATCTCTTCCGCCGCCATTCCGATCACTGTATACAGTCCCATTGTAATGGTGTAGAGCTTTTCGCTCTGCAGATAGATGAGGGGTTCTATAAACTCATTCCAGCGCCACTGGGTTGTAAAAATCACAATGGTAGCAACCGCCGGTCCCGCCAGGGGCATGATGATCTGCCAGTAGATCCTGAACTCTCCGCAGCCGTCAATCCTGGCGGCCTCACTCAGACTCATGGGAATTCCCCGGAGGAACTGCCTCATCAGAAAGATACAGAAGGGAGAGCCGAAAGCCGAAGGCAGGATCAGCGGTAGAAGAGTCCCGATCATCCCCCAGCTTTTGAAGATAAGAAACCGGGGAATAATGATAAGAAAAAGGGGCATGAACATACAGGCCAGTGTCAGATTGAACAGAAGCTCCCGTCCCTTGAATTCCATCCTTGCCAGCGCATATCCTGTAAGGGTACTGACAAGAACATTGCCTAAAATCGCAAACAGAACGACAGTGAAGGTGTTTCTGAAATATCGCCCTATGGGGTACTGCTCCATAACAATTCTGAAATTTTCAAAATGCAGAGGAAAGGGAAACAGAGTCCTGGGATGGGTTATCAGCTGAGACTGGTCTTTCAGAGCTGTGGAAATCAGATAGACAAAAGGTGAAAAGAACACAGCACAGACGAGAATAACGACTGCATAGCTGAGGGTTGTATGGATATTATTACTTTTTTTCATATTTATGCCTCGTAATACACAAATCGGTTGCTTGTTTTCATTATCATGTAGGTAATAAGCATGCTTATGATAATCAGGATCGTCGCTAAAGCGGACGCTTCTCCCAGACTGAATCTCTGAAATGCCTTCTCATAGATATGGAGGGCATAAAAACGGGATGAGGTCCCGGGGCCTCCCTGAACATTGCCTTCGGGAAGGATAAGGCCGGGGACAAAAATCATAAGACCGAAAATCACATCGATAACCATACGGAATAGAATTGTCGGTGAAATCATGGGAATGGTAATGTTAAGAAACTGCCCGGTATTACCGAGGCCGTCTATCTCTGCAGCTTCATAAAGATGACCGGGGACTCCCTGCAGTGCACCCAGGTATACAACCATTCCGGTCCCGCACTGCCAAACCATCAGTATGACTGAAGCGGGTTTGATCAGGTGTGGATTGGCCAGCCACAAAGGTCCTTTGATACCGAAAATTTCAATAAATGAGTTGATCAAGCCGTTAGGGTAGAACATGAACTTACCCAATACAAGCACAGCAACAACCGGAAGAACGGCCGGGACATATATGAAAGAACGCCATAGCCCCTTCAGGCTGATTTTCAGATTCAGAAGGTAGGCGGTGAAAAGCCCCAGAACAAGATTGGCCGGGACATACATAAGGATGAAAATAAATGTATTCCGGATTCCGATCCAGAACAGTTCGTCCTGGAATATCTTTACGTAATTATCCAGGCCGATAAAGTGTCCTCCCCCAATCAGTCGGTATTTCATCAGACTCAGAACAGCAGTATAGAAAATAGGACCATACCAGAAAACAACAAGCGAAAACAGCCAGGGCAGAAGAAACAGAAATACATTCCAGCCGTGCCCCTTATTTATGGCTGCCCTTGTTTTAATAAAACTCATTGAGATATCCTTCATTGATTTGTTTCCCGCCGCCTGAGAATACAAGCGGAGGGAAATGAATAGTTAGAAATGTTGAATAAAGATTCCCGGAAGACTATCCGTTGATGTCATCCAGATAATCCTGATACCGGCTGTGAATATCCATCATAATGTCATCGATACTCTCTCCGGAGATTCTGCGTGAAGGGATGTCCCGTAACCATGGCTTAAGAACGTCCTGATGTATGTCCAGCGCTTCGGGAACAATGTCTGTGTTCATGGAGTTCACAAGGTTGGTCCACATATCATCACCCAGTTCTGTCAGATAACGGGTATCATTGTTGACGGAAACAATGGGGCTGGGACGCCCCTGGGCAATACAGAACTCTCCGTTTCCGGCGGGATCGATGGTAATGTACTTCAGGAATTCCCAGGCGGCATCTTTGTTTTTGCTGTTTTTGCTGATGCTGTAGGACCAGCCGTTTTTCGCGGTCCCCCCGTGCTGCCGTTCAAATCCGGGAACAGGAAGTATTCCGAAATCCATATCGGGGTTGCCGCTTTTAACCTGACCGATTGTCCAGGAACCGGACACATAGAAGACCTGTTTGCCATTGATGAAAGCCTGGACCTGGGCAGCTCCGGTATCGGCACCGGCCACTCTGCTGTTCCATTCCATGACCCCCCGGTATCCACCGTAGCTGCCGTAGATCTCATTCATATAACTGTCAAAGGCTTCGGCTGTTTTCATGACGCCCGGAGTATCCATATAGGATTCGGTCCCGTCCCGGGAAACGGTTGGATAACCGGCCCCATAGCTGAATACAATGACCGAAGGCTGACCGGCCATCTGGTTGGGATCCCAGGCAATAACATCAAGCTCTTTTCCGTCATTCAGCTTCTCCACAAGGATCCTGCTGACCTCTTCAAATTCGGCCCAGTTGGTGGGAGCATCAGCAACGGGATCCAGACCGGCTTCTCTCATAAGATCCTTGTTGTAGAAGAACAGCCCCTGAGCCCCTGCATTCACATTGGGAAGGCTGTATATTCCGCCATCCCACATGCTTCTCTGATACTCGGCATCAACAAGGAGAGAGGACAGATCAATACCGTCTCTTTCTAGATAGGGTGTGAGATCTACCAGAGTCTCTTCGGGCATAAGATTTGTATACCATCCGCTGTGGATCTGAACGATATCGGGTAACGTTCCCGTACCCGCAGCCTGGATGACTTTTTTCATCAACTCATTGGGGGGGGTAAAGGTAACCTCGAAACTGACATCGGGATTTTCGGCTGTATAAGACGCTTCGAGATCCTCGATCAACTCAGTCCTCGATCCTCCCCAGAGGTGCCACCAGCTTAATTCGACAGGACCGGCTGCAGCAGCCGTATCTCCCTGCCCACCGGAGAAAACGGGAAGGACAGTCAAGACTGCCAGCAGAGCAGCCAAAAGCACAGAATGAACTTTTCTCATAGAAAACTCCTTTTATTTTAACGGGTGATTATCCCGTAATTTACAAACTCAGTAGAGGCTTAGTTGATTCTCTGAGCATCAGAGAACTGTCCAGGATGATCACCTGTTCGGATCTGCCTGTTTCAATAGCATTCAATAGAATTTCAGCTCCTTTTTTCCCTTCATTGAATACCTGCCGTTTCACAGTTGTCAGGGGAGGTGCCATATAACTTGAAAAGAAGGAATCGTTCCGCCCTATAACAGAAACATCATCGGGGATTTTCACTTCTTTTTCCTTCAGAGCCTCATAGATTCCCAGTGCCATGGTATCCGAAAGGGCATAGATAGCTGTAAAATCCACTCCGGAAGATTCTATATACTGAAGAAGGGCTGACTTGGCATTCTCTTTCTCGTAATCACCCCATACAATTTCCGAGCCAGAAAAATCATCGCCCATGGTCTCCCGGAACAGATCAATATTGGATTGACTTTCCGAGTCATTTTCCCGTCCCGCCATGAGAAGAATCCGGCGATGCCCGAGCTCCCTGAGGTACTTGACGGGATTGGCAGCAGGGGGATCACGGAATACGACCTGATTCACTGCATTTTCCATCTGAGGCATATTAAGAACCACATAGGGAGTGCCTGTATTCTTCAGCTCCTCCACATTCTGTTCCATATCCCGGGGAGTACAGTATCTTGTACCAAAAAGAATCAAACCGTCATGCCCCTGCCCTTTGGCGAGCTGATTTTTTACCATACTCCGGGATCCTTCACCGGTGGTGGGAAGAAAAACCATACTGTACTGCCTGGGAAACAGGACAGACTGGAGTCCCGAAAGAATTTCATTGATAAAGGTGCTCTGATAGATCGATCCATTGTAGGGAACCATGATACCGATTGAGAAACTGCGCTTGGTGGAAAGGCTGCGGGCAATTGTATTCGGCCGGAAGTTCAGCTCTTCTATAGCCCTTTCTATTTTCCCTTTAGTAGAGGCCCCGACCCTTTTCGTCTCTTTATCTTTCAGATAGATTGAGATGGTCGCTTTAGAGACACCGACTCTATCGGCTATGTCTTTGATACTTGCCATGATCCGTTCCTTGAAAGGTTAGTTAACTACTTAGTTAACCGGTTAACATCATTGATATTACTTTCAATATCCGGATCTGTCAATCAAATTTTACATACTGATACAACCGATGCGTTCCATACGGAACCTCTCAGCTCTGATTCACAAAGGCCTGAAGATTCATATCTGCCGCCAGAACATAGCGTCGTCCATCCCGGAGGAATGGAACGGAAATGGTCAGACACAGATGATTCACAGCGGTGGAAAGGTAGAGCCCGGAAATATAGGAGTCTGCCTCTCCCTGGAGTTCCCTGAAGTAGGAGCGGCTGCTCCGGTCTGTTCCTGCACCGTCAGCGGCTATCTGCCCGGCAAAATCGGGATGAACCACATTATTCTCAACCTGAATCCCCTTTTCATCCATCACATACAGAAGTTCAATGTAGTTGTGGCTGGAGAATGCCTCCTGCAGAACCGAACTGAAAGACCGGCTGCCGGATTCCAGTTCAGGCAGAAGGGTTCTCACAGACTCAAGAGCTCTGTCATGCCAGTCAAGGCGGATTTCACCTGTGCTTTCCAGAATGGTCTCAACAACCTTGAGAAGATCTGCCGACTGATTGCCGACCTGCTGAACCTGGCTGCCTGAGGCTTCCGCTTCGCTCAGGATCTTCCCTATGGACTGATCCCTGTTTTCATTTCTGTCCTCCAGGGACTGAATGAGCTGATTGATCTCGCTGACTTCGCCGGCCATATGGCGGTTCTTGCTCTGGAGATCTTCAAAAACATTGAAGATGATTTTGGCCTCCTGACGGCTCTTATCCAGAGACCCGCTTGAGAGTTCAAACAGATCCTGGACCTCCCGGGAGGAATCTTCGAATTTTCTGACAATGCTGCTGACTTTTTCCGCGGAAACAGAGGTTTCCTGAGCCAGATTCTTCATCTCCCTGGCAATAACACCGAAACCCGCTCCGGCATCTCCGCTCCGGGCGGCTTCAATGGCGCCGTTGATAGCCAGGACATCGAGCCGACCCGAAAGATCCATAATCAGCTGAGTCATCCGGGCGATATCTTCTGAACTTTTACGGAACTCTTTAAGAAAAGAGGCCCCCCGTCCTATGGAATTGGAGAGCTGATCAACTTCTTCCAGATAATGCTGCTGCTTCTCCCTTCCCCGCCGGGAGGCATCATCAGCGGATGAAGCGGTTTCGGTCAGATAGGATGTCTTCTCCAGAATCTTTCTGATATCCGCCATGGTTTCCCGGTTTTCCTCCTTTACCCGCGACGCCTGTACGGTCTGTACCTGAATATTCTTTCCGAGAACCTCCACATTCTCCTTCAGACCGAAAGCACTCTGAGAGACCTTCACCATCTGCCGGAAAATATTTTTAAATATGCTGTCTGTCCTTTTTTTCTGGTCCATGATTTTCCTTTGTATTTTTAAAATATTCTTCTTTCGGGATAAAATGGTATACTGACCGGGAAAGCCAGGCAAGCCAAAAAAAACGAAGGATGAAAAAAAATCAGAGACGACCTTTCAACCGGGTAAAATCTATGAAAATACGGAAAAAGTTATCAATTCTTACATTAATGTTATTTTTCACTTTGATTTCTATCATCGGTCTCTCCCTGTGGAACTGGAACCGCATGCAGAGACTTCATCAGACAACCATCGAAGGACAGAAACTTCTGAACCAGTCCCAGAGGGTTATGGGGCTGATGAAGGATATCATTTTTGATCTGTTCTCCCACAATATGTACAACCAGATCCGCTCCCTCACCTACTCGCCCCGTTCTGTTGCCACCTATAAAACCTTCCAGAAGGCTGTGGATGAATACCAGAGAACCTTCCTGGATTTTGTGAGTGCCAGGGAACTAAGGATCCTCCAGGACGAGGAACTCCAGGACATCTATACCACAGCGCTGACCCTGAATGAGAAAGCCCGGGAGAAACTGGACACCATGTCATCGATTCTTCTGAAACTTCAGGAGATAAACCTGGAAGGGGAGAGCCTCTACAACGCCATGCAGAAGGATGAATCTCTGGTTCCCTTTTTTCAGGAATTCAGGGAAACCTCCTACTATTTCACCAATACCTTTGAAAGTTTCATGAACCACTTCTTCACGTCCTTTCAGAAGCAGAGTCTCCGGCTGGAGCGGCAGCTTTATATCCTTTTCCTGATTGTCAGCCTTGCCTCCGGCCTGGTATCGGTCATCTATTCCACACTGCTGTCCAGGGAGATCATAAGTAAGATTTCCCTGGTGGAACACTCTTTCAGAAAAATATCCCGGGGGGATTTCAGTGCCAGCCATGCTCCGGAAGACAGGGACGAACTGTCCTCGCTGATCCTCCACATCAATGCCCTTTCGGTCGATCTGAAAGAAAACGTCAACAGCATCCTGAACCTCACAAGAGATATGGGACATACTCTGGCGGAGGGCAGCAGCCGGGAGGAGATGATGAATCTGATCACCCGGACCATTATCAACGACACCGCAGCGGAAACGGCGGCGATCTACCTGTACGACCCCCTGGAGGATCAGTTCCTGCTCCAGGCGGAAGAAGGAACCGAGACCGGCCTTGTTCCCCGTCTCAGCGGCTCCAGCATTACGGGTTCAGCGACCAAAAGACAGAAACCTCTGATAGAGAGATCCGGCAGAGAGGTCCTTGAAAAAGACCTTTACGACTCCCGGATTCATCCTACAGCGGCCATGACCATTCCTCTTATCATGCGGGAAGAGGTCCGGGGCCTTCTGGCCGCGTTTATATTCACTCCCGGCAGCGGCTTCTCCGACCTGGGAATCACAAGGATGCGGAACTTTGCCGAATACGTGGCTCTTTCGCTGGATAACCACACCCAGTACATTCAGCTCCTTGAGAAAAGAGAGGCCGAATACAATGCCCTGCAGTCTCAGGTGCAGCCCCATTTCATATACAATGTTCTCAACGGCTTTATCGGTCTGAACCGGATGGGGTACAAAGACCGTCTGGAAAAGGCTATCCTATCTCTCAGGGAGATGCTCCGCTATGTGACCGATCAGAATCGCTGGACCACCATTGAGGAGGAGTTCAATTTCCTGACAAGTTACTGCGAACTTCAGAAAATCCGCTTCGGGGAGAGGCTGAACTACAGCCTGAACCTGGATGAAGAGATACGGAGCTTCCGAATCCCAAAACTCCTTCTGCAGCCCCTTGTGGAAAACAGCATTATCCACGGGCTGGAGCCACTGGAGGAGGGAGGATCCCTGACTCTGGAGGGAAAGAGGGGAGAGAACAGGATCCTTCTGATTCTGGAAGATACAGGAATCGGCTTTGATCAGCCCCGAAGCCCGCTGAATTCCAGTGTGGGACTCAGAAATGTCACAGAGAGGCTCTCTATGACCTATCCCGGTTCGGAATTCCAGATCAGCTCGGAACCCGGCAGGGGAACAAAAATAACCTTAACCATCCAGCCCCCCCGGGAGGAGATACTATGACTCTGCTTATTGCCGATGACGAACAACTGATCCGCTTCTCCATTCGCGACATGATCCGGGAGAGCGGAATCGACTTCTCCGGGATAAGAGAAGCCGCCTCTGGAAATCAGGTCATCGAAATGTGCCGGGAGGAGGTTCCGGACCTGGCGCTTGTGGATATAAAAATGCCCGGTAAATCCGGACTGGAAGCCATGGAGGAACTCTCGGATATTGAGACACTGTGGATTATCCTGACAGGCCATGCGGACTTTGAATTTGCCCGGAAGGCACTGCAGCTCGGCGCAGAAGACTATCTTGTGAAACCGCCCTCACCGGAGGAACTGGCAAAGGTCCTTCACAAGGCAGCGGATAAGATCAAAGAGAAAAGGCAGGCCCGGCACATTGATTTTGAACGGAAGCTGACCTGGGTATTCAATAACACAAGCGCTCCCGAATACGATCCTCTTTTTACGGAGGAAGGCATCTGGTACGGCTGGCTGGTCTGCCTGGACAGCGGACTGAGCCAGAAAGAGACTCTGAAGGAACAGACCCGTTTGAGCATATCCCTCAGAGAAGAGTTCCTTTCATCTCTGAACCGGGGATGCCGGGGGGCATTAACCACCACGGACAGCGGTAAACTGGAAATAACAGTTTTCGGAGAGGGGGAAAGCGCCTCTCCTGTTCCCGGGATGACAAAGATTCTTCAGGAAATGAAACTCTCCCGGAAAGAACTGAAACTGACCTTTATCCCAGTTGAAGAAAAACACTCCTTCCGGGAGTACACTCAAGCGCTGGAAAAGGCCGAATCCACAGCGTCCCTCCGCCTGCTGACCTCCCCTCAGAATCTGTCTGACCCGGTGAGTCAGGAGGTTCTCGAATACAGCGGTAAACTGGAAAACCTGCTGAACCTGGCGGGGTCCGCCCGGAAAACAGAGCTGAATGAACTGCTTCAGGAACTGAAAGAGATGGAATCTCCCCTGAACGGGCCGCAGGAGGAGCATGCCCGCAGCTTCTTCCTCTCCCTTCTGCCGGATCTGGCGGAAATCCGCTCTTTTCAGGATCTGCTCCAGAGCTTTTCGGGAGAAAGAGAGGAGGATCCCCAGGACGGCTCCTCCATACTGGTGCAGCAGGCCCTCAGAATCATCCGGGAGGAGTACAATAAAGAGACAGGGATCGCCCAGATTGCCTATAAGCTCCAGGTCACCCCGAACTATCTGAGTTCCCTGTTTCATAAACACACAGGGATCCCCTTTACCAGATACATAACCGAGATCCGTATGAACAAGGCCCGTCAGCTTCTCAAAGAGACCAATCTGAACATAAAGGAGATAACCCAGCAGGTCGGATATCACTCAAGCCGGCATTTTTCCGGACTGTTCCGTCAGGAAACCGGCCTGACTCCGACGGAGTATATCAGGAAGTACAGGGTCTAACGGGCAAAATCCTTAAGGTATCTGCCCCGTCCCTGTTCTCCTGAAAAAGTCTCATTTTCCACAATGACTTCTCCCCGGCTGAGGGTGAATACAGGCCAGCCGGTGATCTCCAGTCCCTCATAGGGAGTCCAGTCCGCTTCCTCATGAAGGGTTTCAGTAGACAGGGTTTTCTTCTTTTCAGGATCAAAGACCACAATGTCCGCATCCATTCCGACCCGGATATCTCCCTTCTCCTTCAGCCCGAAAAGCTTTGCAGGAGAGGTGCAGCACAGATTCACCCATTCATTTTCTGTTATAAATCCTTCGCCCACTCCTTTGGAATAGATCGCGGGGAAGCGCATTTCAATGGAGGGGACTCCTCCGGGAATCCTGTTGAACTGGCTCATGTCCGCCTCTTTTTCGCTGCGGCAGAAGGGACAGTGATCTGTCGAGATGGTATCAAAGGAACCGCCGCTCATATAGGCCCACAATCCGTCCTGAGCCTCCTGGCTGCGGATGGGAGGAGAACAGACGGGTAGGGCCCCTTCCACCCCTTCCCGCTCAAAGAGATCCCAGTTGAGAAAGAGGTACTGGGGACAGGTTTCCCCGGTGACAGGGTGGCCCATTTCCTTTGCCGCCACGACCTGTTCAATCGCTTCGGGGCAGGAAATATGAAAGATATGAACCGGAGTATCCACATAGGAGGCTATGGATATGACCTGGGCCACAGCCTGAGCTTCAAACTCAGCCGGCCGGCTCCGGGGATGCCAGCGGGGTTCCGTATTTCCCAGGGCCAGATTCTTCTCTATCAAGGTGGTGATGATGTCCCAGTTTTCCGCATGGACAACTGGCAGCCCCCCGGCCTGACCGATGGCCTCCAGAGCTTTGTAGAGTTCTCCGTCATTCAGCTTGAGTCCGTAGGCCATATAGAGTTTGAAGCTCTGACAGCCCTCTTCATATACAAGGGGAACCTGGTCCAGTTTATCCAGTTCGGGGGGGCCTATGGTCATATGAAACCGGTAGTCTATGACGGACTTTTTCTCCGCCGCCGCTTTTCTCTTCTGCAGAGCCTCCAGGAGAGATTCTTTCTCTTCGGGTTCCACGAAGTCAATAAAAGTGGTTGTTCCGCCCATTGCGGCGGCTCTGGATCCTGAAAGGAAATCATCGGTGGACGTGTATTTCCCTATGGGCATTTCCAGATGGACATGGGTATCCACAGCACCGGGAGTCACCAGACAGCCTGATGCATCAATGCTGCGCTGTCCTTCCAGATTTTCGCCGATGGCTGTGATTTTCTCTCCCGAAATACCCAGGTCCGCATAATAGGAACCGGAAGCTGTCACAATTTTTCCGTTCTTAATAACAATATCATATACCATACAGGGCCTGCCTTTTATATCAATGAAATGTGCTTAGAATTGTAAAACAGCTGGGAATAAAAAGGAAGTCAAAGAGATAATCCGGCATTTCAAAACCCCGATAAAATAAAAACGAAAGCATATCTTAAGCACAGGAAAAGCAAAAAGGAAATTGTAGATTTCAGCCCCTTATTGTAGAATTCCGTCCTATGGCACTTTCAGAAACAGGGTGTACCATAAATTCAGATCAATCAAAAAGGAGATTCTAGAATGAAATCCAAAGCAATTCTTTTCTTACTGATTCTGAGCCTTTTCTCAGGATTCCTGTATGCCGCCGGCGGGCAGGAAGCCGCAGCTGATGACAACCATAAAATTGTCCTTCTTGTTAAAAGCCTCGGTAATGGATTTTTTGAAGCAGTAGCGGACGGAGGGGTCGAAGCTGCTGGAGAACTGGGAAATGTTGAATCCATCTATATGGGACCGAGTACTGCCACAGCAGAAGGTCAGATTGAAATTATAGAAACACTGATAGCTCAGAGAGTTGACGGTATCGCTATTTCCGCCAATGACCCTGATGCTCTTATTCCTGTTACCAAGAAAGCCATGAAAGCCGGTATCCGGGTCATCTCATTTGACTCCAATATCTCTTCCGGCGGCCGGGAAGTCGCTCTGGCTCCTTCTGATACAGACCTGATCGGTGCCCAGCAGATCAAACTCATTGCAGAACTCTGCGACTACAAAGGAAAAATCGCCATCCTTTCCGCCACAGCTCAGGCAACCAACCAGAATGCATGGATCGCTGTTATGAAAGAAGCTATCAAAGCTCCCGAATACAAAGACATGGAACTGGTTGATGTTGTTTACGGTGACGATGCAGCAGATAAGAGCTACAGAGAAGCTGTTGGCCTCTTCAAAAAATATCCCGACCTGGCCGGTATTATCTCTCCCACAACCGTAGGTATCCTGGCAGCGTCCAAAGCGATTGAAGACGAAGGACTTCAGGGACAGGTTCAGATCACCGGTCTGGGACTTCCCTCTGAAATGCAGCACTACATTGAAAATGGAACCTGTGGACAGATGGCTCTGTGGAATCCTGTAGATCTTGGTTATTCTGCCACCTATATTCTGGAAAGAATGATTGCCGGAGATATCGAAGGCAAACCCGGCGACAAAGTTGACGCCGGAAGAATGGGAACCATCACTATCGGACCTGACGGAAACTCCATCATGGGCGAACCCTTTGTATTCAACAAAGACAACATCGCCGACTTCGCTTCTATTTTCTAAGAAACATTTTAAACAAAAAAGGTGAGGATCAGAAAAGCATTTTCGATCCTCACCCCCCCCTTCGGCTCCGCTCAGGGACCGGGCGAGCGAGGGGAGACAATGACCCGCCTTTCGCTCCCTGAGCGGAGCCAAAGGGGGGAAAGGGCTTCCCTGAACAACCTGGGACATCAGGTTTTTGAGGCAAACCCTTAAGGAGAGCTGTGTTTTGAAAGAAACAATATTGGAATTAAAAGGTATAGCAAAATATTTTCCCGGGATCAAAGCCCTGGACAATGTGGATTTTACCATTCGGACCGGAGAGGTTCATGCCCTTATAGGTGAAAATGGAGCGGGAAAATCCACCCTGGTAAAAATTATGACGGGGATTTACCACCCCACTAGGGGACAGATACTGATGAACGGGAAAGAAGAGGTATTCAGGACCTCTCATGATGCCCAGGCGGCTGGAGTTGTGGCTATTCATCAGGAAGCGTCCATGTTTTCTGAACTTTCCGTAGCAGAAAACATCTACATGGGACATCATACCAAAAAAGGCGGGGCCTTCTCCCCTCTGGACTGGAAAACCATGAGACGTCATACGAAAGAGCTGCTTGATCGTCTGGAGCTGGATATCAGTCCGGATACACTGATCAAGAATCTGGGAACCGCCCAGAGGCATATGGTTGAAATTGCCAAAGCCCTGTCGGTTGATGCCAAAGTCGTGATCATGGACGAACCCACATCCGCCCTTTCCATGAAAGAAGTGGAAGAGCTTTACAAGATTATCCGGCAGCTGAAGAAAGAAGGAAAAGCCATCGTTTTTATCTCTCATAAGTTCGAAGAGATCTTTGATATCTGTGACCATTATACGGTTTTCCGTGACGGACAGTATATCGGCGAAGGAGAGGTCGCTAAATCCACGATTGATGAAATCGTCACCATGATGGTGGGACGGTCTCTGGATCAGATGTTTCCCAAACAGGAAGCTGTAATCGGTGAAACAGTCATGGAAGTGGAAAACATGTCCCTTCCGGGATACTTCAAAAACGTCTCCTTCTCCCTCCACAAGGGAGAGATCCTGGGCTTCTTCGGACTGGTCGGTGCAGGCCGTTCGGAAGTGATGCGGACCATTTTCGGAATAGATAAAAAATCAGAAGGTACCATCAAACTCAACGGGAAAGAGATTCATATCAGTTCTCCCCGGATTGCCATGAAAGAGGGAATCGCCTTTGTTCCGGAAGACAGACAGGAACAGGGGGCCATCCTCGAGATGAGCCTGACCCATAATATCACCCTGCCCCAGATTGACAGCATCAGCAGATTCAGCGTGATATCCTCCCGAAAGGAAAAGGAAATAACCGAACAATTCGGAAATAAAATGGAGATAAAAGCGGCCAGCTGGAAGGTGAATGCGGATACTCTTTCCGGTGGAAACCAGCAGAAAGTGGTACTGGCCAAATGGCTGGCTACGGATCCCAAAATCCTTATTCTGGACGAACCGACCAAGGGAATCGATGTGGCCACCAAAGCGGCGGTGCATAATTTCGTTTCTGAAATGGCCTCCCGCGGTCTGGCGGTAATCCTGGTATCTTCGGAAATGCCAGAAGTTCTGGGAATGGCCGACCGTATTGTCGTGATGCACGAGGGAAAAATTACAGAAACCTTCAGCAGAGAGGAAGCCAACAGCGACAACATTATCCTGGCAGCGACAGGCCACGTAGTGGATAAAGCCAATGACAGAGGTAAAAAGTAATGAAAAAAAAATGGGAAAAACTCCTTCAGAATAGAGAATTCAACCTGATAATCCTGATTGCAGTACTACTGATAGTCGTATTGACCAGGGCTCCGCATTTTCTGGATCTGGATAATGTTGAGAGGATTGTAAACGATACGGCTATCCTGATCATGGTGGCGGCAGGACAGCTCCTTGTCATCCTGACCGGCGGCATCGACCTTTCCGTAGGCTCAACCATCGCCTTTTCGGGAATGGCCGCCAGCATGATAAATCAGTACAATCCATCCATGCCGGTTCTTCTGATCCTGGCTATCGGAATCCTGATCGGAACCCTTCTGGGAGCATTCAACGGCGTGTGCGTTGCCTTCGGCAAAATCCCCCCGGTCATTACGACTCTGGGAACCATGAGTATCTTCCGGGGTTTCACATTCGTTATGAGCAAAGGCCAGTGGGTGACGGCCCATGAAATGACAGAAGCCTATATGAACATCCCCAAAGGACGGCTCCTGCTGATACCGAATCTGACCATCTTTGCCATCCTTGTTTTCATTATTATGTACTACTTTACCAACTACACCCGCAGCGGCAGAGAAATCTATGCCATCGGCGGCAATAAAACAGCGGCGAAGTTTGTCGGAGTCAGCGAAAAAAAGGTCAATCTGATGATCTTTACCATAAGCGGTGCCCTGAGCGGTCTGGCCGGAGTCATGTGGACGGCCCGGTATGCCGCCGCGGTAAACGAAACTGCCACGGGGTTTGAACTTCAGACTGTAGCGGCCTGCGTTCTGGGAGGAGTCAGTTTTTCCGGTGGAGCCGGAGCCCTGACAGGAGTCGTGATGGGTGCCCTTTTTCTGGGAATCATCAACAATGCCCTTCCCGTTGTCAATCTTTCCCCCTTCTACCAGATGGGAATACAGGGCTTTGTCGTCCTGGCAGCCATTGTAGCCAATGTGCTGATGGAAATGCGAAACGAGAAAAAACTGCTTAACAGGAGACGGTAACCAATGAGCACATCCATGAAACATGTCAGCCAGACTAGGCTGCTTAACGAAACAAGTTTAAAAGAAAAACTGATAGGTCTTGCCACCAAGTGGGAGTTTATCCTGGTCATCCTTTTTATGGGGGTCGTCGTCTTCTTCTCTTCCACCACCCAGTACTTTCTGGATTATTTCAATCTTCTGAATACGACCTTCAACTTTATGGAGAAAGCCATCCTGGCCCTGCCCATGATCTTTGTAATCATGTGCGGTGATATTGATATTTCCGTGGCATCCACCATGGCTCTGTCCTCTTTCTTTATGGGGCTGGCCTCCTCCCGGGGCGCAGACACACCGGCGCTGATCCTGATCGGACTGGTTGTGGGACTGGCAGCGGGTGTTTTCAACGGACTCCTTGTGACAGGTCTGAAGATCCCCGCCATTGCGGTGACTCTGGGAAGCCTTTCCTTTTTCCGAGGAATCTCCCAGGCATTTCTGGGAGACAAAGCCTTTACCCATTACCCTGAAAACTTCGGCTACTTCGGACAGGGTTACATCGGCAATACGATCATCCCCTTCGAACTGGTTCTGTTCCTGATACTGGCGGGCATAATGGGATTTGTTCTGCACAAAACATCCTACGGAAGGAAGGTCTATGCCATTGGAAACTCCAGTACAGCCGCCCGGTTTTCCGGAGTGCCCGTAGAAAGGATCCGTTTTACCAACCTGGCGCTGAACGGCCTGTTTGCCGGAATCGCCGCGATCCTTCTGACATCCAGAATCGGAAGTACCAGACCCAACATAGCCAACGGCTGGGAAATGGAAGCCATAACCCTGGTCGTCCTGGGAGGCGTCTCTATCACAGGCGGTAGAGGAAATATCTTCGGAGTGATCATGGCAATTTTTCTACTGGGATACCTGAAGTTCGGTATGGGACTTATGAATCTTTCAGCGAAAGTGATGGTGATTACCACAGGCTTTTTGCTTATAATGGCTGTATTGATTCCGGAGATGCTGGAAATGATGAAAGCCCAGAGAAAGCTGAAAAAACAGCAGCTGAGTTAGGAAGATCCGGAGATTGTCATAAGGAGAAAATATTATGGAACGGTTTGCCTTTAAAATGCACCTGAAACCCGGATTTGCCGACGAGTACAAAAAGCGGCACGACGAGATCTGGCCCGAGTTGGAGGTGCTGATCCGCAGTACCGGTGTGAGCGACTATTCCATATTCCTGGATGAAGAGACAAATACACTCTTCGCGGTTCAGAAAATTTCCGGAGAGGGAGGATCCCAGGATCTGGGATCCAACCCGGTGGTACAGAAATGGTGGGAATTCATGGCGGATATAATGGAGACAAACCCCGACAATTCCCCCGTATCCATCCCTTTAAAAGAGGTATTCTACCTGCCCTGACAGTTCTAATGAACAAAGATTCACGGCCCGTGCTTTTCAGGAAAGCAGGGCTGTGTTAAAATAGGATCAGGGAGGAACACCTTCGTGAACAAAAAAGCATTTTTAATACTCTTAATCCTTTCTGTATTTGTTATTGCATCCTGTAAATCCACACCGGAAGAACCAGTGGTGGAAGAAGAACAGATTGAAGAAGAAGCACCGCCTGAAGAGGTAATAGAGGAAGGCATCAGCGAAGCTCCTGTAGAGACTCCTGAACCTGTAGAAGAACCGCAGATTGAACCGGTCAGCCGGGAAGAACTGCAGCTGGCCCGTCAGGCTCTGCTGAGAGCGGAAGAGGCGGAGGCCTCCCGTTTTGCACCGGATCTTATGGAAGCCGGGTATGCGGACCTTCAGAAAGCCGCCGATCTGGCAGAAAGCGATCCCGAACAGTCCCGGGCCCTTCTGGCCGGAGTCATCGAAAAAGCCGACAGAGCCTTCGAACTGGGAAAACAGGGACTCATAGCCGAGGCCCGTGCCAATATGGCAAAACTCGATGCGGCCCTGCTCGAAATTGAAGCAGACAAATTCAGTCCCGAAGCCTATCAGGCCGTAAAAACCCAGTTTGACGATACCAACAGAATGATTGATCAGGGCAACCTTGTAAAAGCCAGAGAGTCCTACAATCTCTCATCCCTGAAAGCCAGAAACCTTCACAGACAGCTTTCCGAAAATATCCGCTGGGTAAAAATCCTGGAAAGGGATACCAACACCTATCTGACAGAGGCTGAAGAAGCGGAAGCCTATATCTGGGCGGACAAGGAGTTCCTGGAAGCCAGTGATCTTCTGTCAGTCGGTATGACAAGTTTCCGTCAGTACGATCTGAAAGCCAGTGAAGCCACTCTGAAAGAGGCCAAGTTCAAAGCCCGGAACGCCATCTATCTGGCGGAAAAACGAAAAGAACAGAGCGCCACTGATCAGCTACTGCTGCAGATTCAGCAGGACCTGGAAGAGGCCTCGGCCCTGCAGGTTCAAAGTGAAGAGGGAGAAATCCTGGACGGCAATCCCTGGTCGGGAAGCGAATACCTGAACGAAAACCCCCTTCTGGATGTGGAAGCCGAAGACTACGAAGGCGAAGATTCCAGCCTGCTCAACTATGATCTGGACAAGTCTCTGGATGAGGAAGTGGAGATTGTAGAAGAAGAGGAAGAAGAGATGGCCGGCTCGGTCAACAGCGTTTCCGCCCTTCTGGAAAAGGCGAAAACCCTCTGGCAGGAGGGCGTCCAGGCCCGGAATGACGGGGAATACGAAAAGTCCAAAGAGCTCTTTGTTCAGGCCGAAGCCTATATCAAAGCCTACCGGGCCAACGCGGTAGGCCAGACCTACACGGTTCAGTACAACCCCGACGACAGGGACTGTCTGTGGAAAATCGCCGGATTCGACGGCATCTACGACGACCCCTTCCTGTGGCCCAAGATCTGGAAACGGAACCAGAAAAAGATCCCCAACCCGGATCTGATCTACCCCGGCCAGGTGCTGATTATACCGCCGGTTGAAAAGTAAATTTAAGATTAAATTATAGGAGCCCATCTGTTGTGATGGGCTCTTTTGTTTAGAGAGGTTGGTTTGTATTACTTTAATGCCAGGTGGTATGATGCTTCTACCGGTAGATTCATCTCAGAAGACCCCGCCCGGGACGGGCAAAATTGGTATGTTTACGTTTCAAACAATCCGCTAAAATACATTGACCCAACCGGTATGATGAGTGATTCAGCCGCTTTTGCAGCAGCACAAACAAGACTGGATATTGAAAACTCTGATAGTCAATATGGTCATACTTATATTCGTGATGAATATGATTACAAAGATTTCTCTAAAATGCTTGAACATATAGAAAAGAGCAGTGAATTAAAAATCGAGAACAATGAAAAAAGAATAGATGAATTAAAAGGTCAAATACAATCAACTGAAATAGAAAAAAGATCTAAAGCTGCTGAGAATTTTGGAGATATTGCTAAGCTGGGAATTACATTTGATAATGGATCTTTTCAAGATATTGCTGAATTCGTTGCTGATTCTCAGTTGGAACCTCTAGATTATAATTTAGATTTGTCAGAGGAGAATAAAAAGATTTTTGGAAGAATTAAAGAAATTTTCAATTTGAAAAAAGAAAACAATATGTATGAAAATGGAGCAGAAGGCGCTCGTGACTTATTAGATGATATCCATGAAAATCAAAATACAGAAAAAAATAATTCTGAAAAAGATGATTCTAATAATGAATCAGGAGAGGATAAGAGTGAGGATGATGTGAATGAATAATTTAAAAAACAGCAATTCGCAGATTAATAAAAATGAAATTGGGAATAAATTTAAATTTGTATTAATTACATATTTTATTATTCAATTTACGCTGCTTATCTTCGAAGTAATTGGTATTTATCAGATTAATGAAGCTATTCTTTCTATTACTGTTCTTTTCCTGATAGGAAAACTACTTGTAATAACGGGAGTAATAGTGCTTCTTTCTTTTCTTTTTTTTAATAGAAATGAAGCCTTTAAATTTGTGTGTAGCGTAATTCTAATTGCTAGAATTATATATGAAGTAATTGCATTTCTGATAAGTAACTTTTTATTGGGTTCAGGAAGTCTTTATTTACTATTGTTTTGGTATTTGACCATTTTTATAACATTACTAGTATTAAGGAATCGTATTCATTTCAAAAAAATTACAGTCCATATTATTAAATCTATTTTATTTGTTCTTAGTTTTATTGTTCTTTCAAATCTAGGTTTTCTATTAATAAGAAGTATTCTACAATTTGTTAAAAGCTCATAACACCATTGTTCTGCTGTGACCGAAGGGAAACGGCAGCAACATACTTGTTATGACAGGATTTATTTTTCGCCGGAATGACTTTTCTCACGTGAAGAAGTTTTTCCGGCAGTAATCGCAGGCCGAACCTCCGCCGTCGTGGCTCCGGTTCTGATCAGAAAATCCGTTATCTGCAGCTGCCGTCCCTGGCAGCTGTCCGCATTCGCCATATAACGAATTCTCTGTTCACCTGCTTTTAGTGGTAGAGTTATAGCAAGTGAACAGAACGAGATCTTATCGGAAGCGTGCTTAGGATAAGATTTGTTCTGTTTAACGACCGCAGGGAGTGGGCTTGCGTTTACTGCCTATGGAGCTTTTTCTTCGGAATCAGCTCTGGCCGGGACCGGTGTTTCATTGTTTCATTCCCGTTATTACTCGATAAATTCCGAAAAATTCCGTTTTGAAAATCTTTCCTCTACCGATTGAAGCGTAAAAGCTTTTGTGTTGGCGCCTCTCTGTCTTTGCAAAATTGTAGTTACAATAGTATAATTATATTATGACCTTTGAATGGGATGAAGAAAAAGACATAATCAACCGAAAGAAACACGGATTGTCATTCAAAGACGCCAAGTATGTTTTTGCCGACCCGTTTGCCCTGGTTCGTGAGGATTACACGGATTCAGAGCCCCGTCAGCAAATTATGGGGCATATCGGCGGCATTCTGCTGGTGCTTGTGGTTTACACTATGAGAAATCAGCAGGATGAAGACGTTTTCAGAATAATATCTGCCAGAAAAGCGACAACGGCAGAGAGGAGGAAGTATGAAGCAGGAAAATGGTTTTAGCCCTATGGATGAAGACACAAAGGCAAGACTCGCCAAGCTTGCCGAATTACCCGACTCTGAAATTGATACATCAGACATAAAAGAGTGGTCTGATGAGGATTTTTCCAGGGCCGTCCCTTTTCACGATATTTACAAGCCCAGGAAAGAGCAGATAACCACCCGAATCGACGCGGACATTCTTCTCTGGCTGAAAAGTCATGGCAAAGGGTATCAGACTTTGCTGAATGATTTACTTCGAAAAGAGATGAATATGGAATGCAGTAAGCAGGGTTAGGTTTCTTATTTTGTAATAGCCGGATATCGAAAGAATATCTATTTGGATTGATTTTCCTTTAGTTCATTCATGGCTCTCAAATCCTTGATATGTTCAAGGATTTTTTTTTGGTCTGCCGGTGGGAGTTCTTCCAGTTCTTTCAGGCGTTTTGTGATAGTGAGATTCTGTTTTCCAAGGTTTGATCCATCAAGGCCAAGAATTTTATCAGATGAAACATTCATAGCCAGTGCAAACCTTATGATCATCTCATCATTTAAATGGAGTCTTCCAATTTCATAATCAGTTACAAGAGTTCGTTTGATACCGATTTTGTCGGCCAACTCTTTTTGAGACAATCCTTGCTGTTTTCTAATATTTGCTATTCTCTTCCCAATGTTGTTATCGTCCTTATTTTGAATAGGCGGGAGTTCAACGGTCATTTTTCTTGGCATGGTTATTATTTTAAACGATGTTTCTATTATTGCTTGACATAGGTGTTATGATAACACATAATAGTTTTTGTAAAAAGTGTTACTATTTTCTTGACACACTTTTTGAAATATTGCCGTCGGCAATAAAAAAGCCCGTTTCCCGTACGTCGCCAAACATTCGGAAACAGGCTTAAAACCACATAGGAGTAGAACTCCATGCACCAACAATTCTATCACAATTTACCTTCCCCGCAAATGCCGTTCTGCTCCTGGATTTGGAGTAAAGAATGGAAATCCGCACCAGCGACCTGTACGAGGCCGCCTACTACCTGACTAAAGGGGTAACGCCCCACCTGGTTACCTGCCGCCTTCTGGCCGGGAACGTCACCAAAGATATCATCTGCGACTTCTACTTCGAAGGAGAAGTCATTCCTCATCTTCAAAGCGACTTTTTGAGAAGTGAAGCGGTTGTCAATCTGGTTCTCTTCCGCCGTTGTTACGGAGAGATCAACAACTACGCCAACAACGCCAAGCGGGACTACCGGAAAAGCATGAAAGGGGGCCGCCAGTGAAAGACAGCCTCATAACAGCCAACCTGGCCGAAGTCGCCTACCTCCTGGACCAGAAGCATAGCCTTGTCGATGTGAATCTTTGCATGGGAAACCTGGGAGCGGAAGAGCTGCTCTTTACCCTGGAAGGAGAGAACATTACCCGGGACCGTAAACTTTTTCTGGGTACCTGCCGGACTCCTTTGAAGAAGATCCCCGAGACTCTGGAAGTGATCCGGAACCTCCTCTGGAAGAAGGAAGAGGAGGCCCAGTGTGACTAAGATCGTATTTACCAACCAGAAAGGCGGGGTCGGCAAAACCACCATGACAAGAGAACTGGGCTGTTACCTGGCCCATGATAAAGGGCTGAAAACCCTTCTGGTAGACTGTGACAGCCAAGGCAACCTTTCCAGAAGTTTCTTCGACCAGCCGGGAAAAGGACTGTACGAGGCCATTACAGAAGATGAAATTCACGTTCAAAGTGTCAGTGAGAATCTTGAGATCCTTTCCGGATCGATCTATCTCAGCCTGCTGGAAAAACAGCTTGTGGGAGAGTTCGACGGCTATGTACGGTTTAAGGAGCTTTTCGAACGGGAGGAGTTCGAATCCTACGATTTTATCCTGATGGATACTCCCCCTTCCCTGGGAATCCTCACGGGCAATGCCCTTGTAGCCGCCGATCACCTTGTGATGCCCATTACAGCCAGTCAGTACGCCCTGCAGGGAGCTTCGGACCTTCTGGAAACCATGGAGAAGATCAGGCGGAGCCTGAACCCGACTCTTTACGCCCTGGGAGTCGTCCTTAACAGCTACAACCCGGTTACCCTGATCGGCCGGGAGCTGAAAGCCGAACTGACCGGGTTCTTCGGAGGAACCTGTTTTGATACGGTGATCAGCCGTTCTATCCGGATCGAG
This sequence comes from Oceanispirochaeta sp., assembly GCA_963666275.2. Taxonomy (GTDB): domain Bacteria; phylum Spirochaetota; class Spirochaetia; order DSM-2461; family DSM-2461; genus Oceanispirochaeta. Next base: position 1,964 of record CAXXOA010000003.1, on the reverse strand, counting down.
GAAGCCATTGCCGAGAGGAAGGGCCTGGTCCAGCTGTCCGGGAACCAGTGGAAAAGGTCGGCGGAGGAAGTGAGGGCCCTGGGGAATGAACTTCTATCCCGGTGCGGTCTATGACTTCTTCAAAGCTGAAAGGCAGGAGTCCTTTGAAGGGGGCTTCCCTGCTGGACGAGTTTGAAAAAGACCGGATCAAGTCTCAAACCGATATTGTCAGCGTAATTACCTCCTACGGTATTGCCCTGGAGAAAAAAGGCACTTCCTTTATGGGGCTGTGCCCCTTTCATGAGGACAAGAATCCTTCCCTTTCGGTGGATCAATCCAAGGGGCTTTTTCACTGTTTCGGCTGCGGGGCCGGAGGGGATGTCTTCGACTTCGTGATGAAGAAGCAGGGCGTGGAGTTTAAAGAAGCCCTGGCCATACTCAAGGGAGGAGACCTTTCTCCCAAACCGGCAGCCCCTGTAAAGTCGAAGGAGGCGCAGCCTTCAAAGACTGTCACGGACAAGAGAGATTCCCCTGCCATTAATGAAAGCCCTCTGGGGGACTTTGAAGATGCGGCAGACTACTATCACCGTCAGCTCTCCCATCCGGAAGCAGTTTCCTACCTGAAAAAACGGGGGATTTATGCTCCCGAGCTCCTTGGAAGATTAAAGGTCGGCTACTGCCCCGGAGACCTGAAAGACAAACTCTCAGAATCCCGGTTTCAGGAACTGAAAGAGACAGGCCTCTTTAATGAAAAGAACCTTGAAACCTTCCGGGACTGCATCGTCTTTCCCCTTTACTCTTCTGACGGGAAGATCCAAAGATTCTATGGCAGGAAGATAAATGAAAGATCCAGGGTAAAACACCTTTATTTGAAAGGGCCGCATAGAGGCCTGTTCAATCACCAGGCATTCAAGGTTTACCCTGACCGGATGATCCTGGCTGAAAGCGTGATCGATGCCTTTTCGCTGATGATTTTGGGCCTGGAAAACGTCAGTTGCATCTACGGTACCAACGGAGTGACCAGCCACCTCATGGAAGCTTTGGAAGAGAACCGTACAAAGGAGGTTATCCTTGCCTTCGACAGTGACAATCCGGGTCAGGAAGCTGCAGAAGGTACAGCCAAAGAACTGCTGAAATCCGGCTACTCGGTGAGAACTATTTTCCCTCCGGAAAAAGACTGGAATGAGTCGCTGACCCATCTTAAAAAAGAAGAAATCCATAAACTCATAGATGCCGCCCCTCTGCAGACCCCAAAACCGAAAGAGAAGCCCTTTGCTTCACGATCTGAAGGTAAATACCTGTTTCATTGTTCTTCCCTGGATTATCGGATCATCGGTGTAAAGGAAGGATTCGTCAGCTCTTTGAAGGTGAATGTCCGCTGTCAGAAACCGGAGGATGATTCTGTAAAATTCATAGATAACGTGGATCTCTTCTCCGCCCGGAGCCGGACGCTTTTCTCTGTTGCTGTGGCCCGCCGGTTCGGTGAGGAATCCGCCAGGATAGAAAAGGATCTATTAGACATCCTGGACTACCTGGAGGAGCAGGCCAGCCTGCTTTCATCGCCCTCCGCGGATGTCCGGGCACTGACTGCGGAAGAGGAAGAGGCAGGTCTGGCCCTTTTAAAAGATCCAAACTTGTTTGGCAGGATTGTGAAGGACACGGAAGCTCTGGGGTATGTGGGAGAAGAGGAAAACAAGATCCTTATGTACCTGGCCGCTTCCTCCCGTCTGATGGCCGACCCTGTGAGCGTAATCGTCATTTCCCAGTCCGCCGCCGGGAAAAGCTTTCTGATCGATACGGTAAAAAAGCTGATGCCCGAAGAGGATGTGATTTCCATGACCAGCCTATCCGACCAGGCCCTGAACTACCTTCCCGATGAAGCATTATTGCACAAGTTCCTAGTCATGGGAGAGGCGGTCCACTCGGAGAGTGTAGACCACCAGATGAGGGAGATGTTATCCGGAAAGGAACTGTCCCGGCTTGTG
>CAXXOA010000002.1:0-2283696 GCA_963666275.2 Oceanispirochaeta sp. | reverse complement strand
TTGAGGCGGCGGCAGTGGCGGATGGCAATTTCAAGGTAGTGACCCCGTTCTTCGGGCGTATATTGATTTTCCTTGATGAGCAGGGTTTCGATATATCCCTGCAGGGTGGCAAGCGGGGTGCGCAGATCATGGGAAACATTGGCCACCAGTTCCCGGCGCATTTGGTCGGAGGCCTTCAGCTCTGCCATCTGGTTTCGATCCGGGCAGCCATCTCCTTAAAGGTATTGCTCAGCCGGTCAATTTCATCGGGCGGCCCCTGGCGCCTGGGCAGGTCAACATCAGCCCCTTCGGTTCCCGCCTTCAAAAGGCTTCCATCACGGCGGCAAGCTTTTTCAAGCGCCCGGTGAGAAGGCCAAAGAGTACCAGCCCGGCTGCCAGGGCAAAAAGGAGGCCCGCCCCGATCATCCAGGCCGAAAGCCTCAGGATATAACTGCCTTTGAGTTTCTGGGCCACAGAGTCATATTCTTCGCCGCCCAAAATGACATAAAGGTATCCTTCAAGGATTCCATTTCGTTCAATAGATGCCGCTGAAAAGACTTTTTTACCGGTAAGGTTTTTGGGGTCTTCCCCTTGGACCGGCGGGATCAGTCTGCCATCCAGCCATTGCGTCACAGGGGAAAGGTCCACTTTGCTGCGCTTAACGCTGTCCGGGGGTGCCGAAAATGTCAGGATATTTCCATCAACGTCCAGAAGGTAAATCTCAATGCCGGGGTTAATGACCATGAGCATATGAAAGATCTCCTTGAGTGCCGTTTGGTTGACCCGGCCGTCTTCCATGAGAATCCGCTCTTTGACGATCTGTTGGGCAAGGCCCGTATTCAGCTTCTGGTTTACCTCCTGTTGGTACATGTCCGTGGCAAAAAACGGTCACCCCGATAAAGATCAGGCCCACCACAAGGAAGAGGGCGGAAAGACCTGCTGCAATTTTTGGCGTACAAGGAGTTAAACATCGGCCTCATCCACATCCGTGAATTTATAACCAACACCCCAGACCGTCAGGATGTACTGGGGATTGGCCGGGTCGGATTCGATCTTGGCCCGCAAACGGTTGATATTGGAGTTGACGGTATGGTCGTAACCGTCGTGGCCGTATCCCCATACATGTTCCAAAAGTTGGGCCCTGTTAAATACCCGCCCGGGCCGGCGGAACAGGCCCGGCCATCGGAGCCTGCTGCTACCAGGTAGATATCCCCGTATTCAGCAGAATGACAGAGAATTACCCCGAAACCCGGGAAGCCTTTACCCCCGACGGCCGGGACCACTGGCGGTTCAGCCTGGAGGAAGCCGCCCGGAGACAGCTCATTCAAGCCGGTATAAAGCCTGACCATATAGAAACGGCCGGGCTGTGTACCTGCTGTCACCGGGATTTTTTCTCCTGGCGGGGCGACGGTTCTGATACAGGCCGGATAGGAACGTTCCTTTCCCTGTAAAAAAAAAGCTCCGGCAGTTTAACACCGCCGGAGCCTGTGGGATTCTATGGGAAATTATTTTTTTCCGAAGAGTTTTGCCAGAAATCCTTTTTTGGCTTCCGGTTTCTTCTGAACAGGAGCTTTTGGAGCCGCCTGCGACTTTCCGCTTCCCTGAGAAGGTTTACGGGGAGCCTGTCCCTTTGTGGAACTGTAGGATTTTTTCCCGGAAGAGGGTTTTCCCGGGCGGTTTGACTGGTAGGAACCTCTCTGTCCGCCCCTGTTCTGTCCCTGGGGTTTTGCTTTTCCCTGGCCGGGCTTTCTTCCGGTACCACCGGATGTCTTCAGATTGGAATCATTCTTCCTGACCTTATCATCCGCCTGAAAATCCTCACCGTATTTTGCTTTGTAGTAGGCAAGACGGTCATCAATCGAATTCTGACTGCTGACCCTTTCCATGGGCTGGCTGGCCGGAGCTTTGTAGTCTTTTCTGTTTCTGGACCGGTTGTCTGTAGACCGCTGATTCTTGTAATTTTTGCGCTTGCGGTTTTTATTTCCCCCGGTTGCAGCAGTTCCGGATTTGGTGATCTCTTCTTCAATGGTGTCCATTGATCCTGAAACAGCCATAATTTCTGACTGAACCCTGGCGGCTCTGGCATCCAGAGGTCTTCTGTTTCCGCTGTACTTTCTGCTGTTCTGTCTGGTACGGGATGAACCTCTGCCGGTCCGGCTGTCACTGGGACTGCCCGAACGTTTATCAAAATGGAAACGCATTCCCGCGCTTTTATCTTCCACCATAAGATCTTCGTCAACCCAGGAAACAGGGATTTTCTGACCGATCAGTTTTTCGATAGCAGGAAGGCCGTAAACGAATTTTTCACAGGCCAGGGTGTAGGCCTTACCGGTTTTTCCGGCCCGGGCGGTTCTTCCGATTCTGTGAACATAACTCTCTGCATCCGAGGGAACATCATAGTTCACAACCATGGAGAGATCATTGATATGAAGGCCCCTGGCTGCCACATCGGTAGCTACAAGAAACCTGACTTTTCCCTCTTTTGTATCTTCCACAATTTTCAGTCTTTTTTTCTGGGGAAGATCTCCCATAAGGCAGCGGGCGGCATAGCCGTTGTGCTCCAGCCGTTTGGCTACTTCATAGGAAGTATGTTTTGTATTGGCAAATACAATGGCGGTTTCGGGTTTTTCTCTTTCAAAGAGCCCCAGAAGTACCTTCATCTTTTCATCGGCCCCCACATGGAAGAGCTCCTGCTGAATGGCTTCTACGGTAACCTGTTCGGGTTCAATAACAATTTCACCGGGATTATTCATATATTCCCAGGCGAGATTCCCCACTTTGGCGCTGAGGGTGGCACTGAAGAGCATGGTTCTCCGCTCATCGGCGGGAGCCATTTTAGTCAGCATCGAACGCAGATCCGGAAGGAATCCCATATCGAAAAGCCTGTCGGCTTCATCAATGACAAGGATACCCATTTCACTGAAACGGATTTTACCGGATTTGCTGAAATCAATAAGTCTTCCGGGAGTTCCGATCAGAATATCCACTCCCTGTTCGAGCATATCCTCCTGCTGGTTGTATCCCACGCCTCCGTAGAAACTGCCGACCCGGAAATCCAGGTATTTACCGAGGACTTCCGCCTCTTTTTCAATCTGTACGGCCAGTTCTCTGGTGGGAACCACGATAAGAGCTTTGCGCCCTTTGAAATGTTTATCCTCCAGAAGCATCTGGTAGATAGAAATAAGAAAAGCGGCTGTTTTGCCTGTTCCGGTCTGGGACTGTGCAAAAACGTCCCTGTTCTGGTTGATGGTCTGAAAGGTCTCCGCCTGCACCGGCATACAATCGGTAAACCCTGCGTCTTTGATACCCTTCAGGATATCCTCGTTAAATTCAAAATCAGTAAATTTCATTTAGTATTTTTCTCACACTTTACGTTGTAGTATTATTTTGTCCGGTTAGGATCATTGTTATCAATTAGAAGGCCTTTTCCAGAGGAGTGGAAACACCAGTTAAAATCAAAAATCTCGCAAACCGCGGGAACAATTTCAGCTCCCTCTGTTACAGTGTAACCATAAATGGTCCGAATTTCCTGTTACACCTTCTTTTTAGTATATATTTTTTACAGAGAAATGTCGATATTACAATTAAAGAACTCAGGAAGCTAATCAATTATATGTATAAGATCATAAAACAACCGGTATTTTTTCTTTCCCTGGCCGCTGTAAGCGCCTGCGGACTGCCCCGTCCGGAAGACTACAGCAGGAACGTTCTTCAGACTTTTACTTCCGGTGCGGCTGAATCCTTCTACAGGGAAATCCTCTCGGGTGGAGATATGATCTATCAGCTGGCCATGGCAGGGGGACTGTTCACCTTTCTCTACGGAATCATCCTGTTCCTTTTCTACAGAAAAAATATATCCTCCCTCTACCTGGGACTTTCAGGCCTCACCCTGAGTCTTGTCTATCTTTCGCCTTTCCTGAATCTCTTTCCCCTTCTGACGGGCAACGGAGCCGGAATCCTCATGATCCGGACAGAACTGTCAATTCTCTATTTTATCTTTCTCAGGCTATGGGCCATGAAAGCTTTTCATCATAGAAAAAAACCCTGGATCATCCTGACGAGGATCTCTGTTTTTTTCCTGGTCATACTGATCTCAGCTCTCAGCTGGTTCAACCCGGCTCTTTTATCACAGCCCTGGGCGGTTCCCCTGGCCGGGACCTTTGTTTTTGCCGATTCCAGCATCTGCAGTCTGCTCTCACTGAAAAGGAAAAGCGACCGTTCCGGGATCGGAGGGCTTTCATTCTCTGTTTTTTTTGCGGGACTCACAGCCCTTTTCCTCTTCACATCCGACAGCCCCTTCCTGCTCCTGCGCTCACTGAACAATGCCTTTTTCTCTCTTCCGACGGGACTTCTTCTTATCGTTCTGATACTGGAGGGGATTATGCTGCAAAGGGAGATCCGCAGTCAGAGACTCTACCTTGAAGAGTACAAGACTCAGTCACAGGAGCTGAAAGAGACAATTGAAAGAGAGGAAAAAGAGTACAATCGACTGGAAGAAACCATGAAGGAGGCGCTTCAGATTCCTTCCTTCCATGTTGCTACGGCCAGAAAAGCCCTGAAAATCAATCCAGTCCTTCCCCTGAACATGCCCGAAGGCTGGGAAGGAGCCCATTTTCTGGAAGATTCGGGACGAGCCCTGCCCTCCATAGCCGCCTGGCCCTTTTCTCCCGGACAAAGCACAACATCGGATCTGCTTTTTATGGCAGAGACCTCCCCGGAAGACCGGTATTCCTACCCGGCCCTGCAGTTTCTCCTGGACCGGCTGGACGCAAAGACAAAAGAGAAGAGCAATCTGAAAAATCTTTTTGCCGATATCAACCGGGAATTGAACAGCCTCGGCGCCTTTCCCGAATCCCCTCTATCAGCCGGGATGCTTCAGTTCACAGAAGATCATCTGATCTGCTCCACTGCGGGGAGCGCTCTGGTGTGGTATAAAAAGCCCGGAGAAAAACTGCAGCTGGTATCGACAAAGGAGATCCCCGCCACATTTCAGCAGGGCCTCGGATTCAAACCTTACAGCAGGGAAACGGGAAGACCCTTCAGAATTCCTGTAGCCACGGGAGATATGATCCTGATCACATCCCGGAGTTTTCTTTTCCGGGAACAGAGTATGAATGGGCAGATTTACGGGAAAGACTCCCTTCAGAGGGTTGTGGAGAACCATGAATCCGGCAGTGCCGACTCCCTCCTATCCTCACTCATCAAAGATTTTGATGACTTTGATATGGGAAACACCCGGGATAGAAGGTTGTATGCGGGGATCTTCAAAAAGAAGTAATCCCTCTCCGGAGCAGGCAAACTTACGAAGGCAGAGGCCCGTCAGATATTGTGGGCCTTCCATTTATCATTTTTCACCATATCCACCACTTTATTGAACCGGAGTTCCTGCTGGATATCCTCCACCTTTGCCGCAATGGAAGGCGCATCCAGGCCGCATTGACTGATCAGCTCGCTTCGCCCGGCCTGGGGCAGGTATTCCGATGGAATCCCGTAGTAGTGAAACAGAACCTCTGATCCGGATTCCCGGAGAAGTGCGGAGATCTCCTCACCCATTCCTCCCTGACGGATCCCTTCTTCGACAAAAATGACAATATCATAGGCCCCCATCAGATTCAGCAGATACTTCTCGTCCAGAGGGCGGATAAATCTCAGATAATGAACATGGCTTGAAATACCTTTATCCTCAAGCAGCTCCACAGCCTTGAAAATTTCACTTAAAAGCCCTCCCAGTGAAATGAACAGTACCGAAGCGTTCTCCTCCCTGCGGATTGTTACGCCCCTTCCGGGAGTGATCTCCTCAGGGGGAATCACATCTTCAGGAATGCACCAGTCCTTGGCATAACGAAGGAGCACGGGTGAGTTCTGCCGGAGCGCCCAGCTGAGCTGGAGATCCATCTCCCCCTGGGAGACGGGAGCCAGAAAGGAAAGGCCCGGAATATTCCTGAAAAGGCTGATGTCAAAGATCCCCTGATGGGTTTCTCCGTCATCACCGACCAGACCGCTTCTGTCCATGGCCACCACCACGGGAAGTCCCGGCAGGGTGATATCATGAATCAGCTGATCCACAGACCGCTGCATGAATGTTGAATAGATGGCAACAACCGGTTTCATACCCGAAGCGGCAAGACCGGCGGCAAAGGTCACAGCGTGCTGTTCGGCGATTCCCACATCGAAAAAACGGCCGGGAAAGGCATCTCTGAAGGCCGAAAGGCCTGTCCCGGAGCTCATGGCCGCTGTAATAGCCACCACCGAGGAGTCCTCCTGCCCCAGTGATACCATGGAATTGCCGAATGCCTGGGTCAGAGTGATTTTGTCGGGATGGGATGCCAGCTGGGGATCCACCTTGCCTGTTTCCACAGCAAAGGGTTTGACCCCGTGAAAAGAAGCGGGATCCCCTTCGGCATGGGAGTACCCTTTCCCCTTTGTGGTGAGTACATGAATGACCACAGGCTGATCATTTATCTGTTTTACATTTTCGAAAACTTCCGTCAGCTGGGTAATATTATGCCCGTTGATGGGCCCCACATACTTGTAACCCATATCAGTGAACAGGTTCTCTTTATAGACAGCCCCTTTCACACCCCTTTTCAGACTGTAAACCCAGCGTAGCAGGGTCTTACCGAAGAAAGGAACAAAGAGGATCGTACTATCAATGAGAGACCGTATTCTCCGGTACCCTCCGGTAGAGGCTATCCGGCTCAGATAGGATGAGATGGCACCCACATTGGGGCTGATTGACATTTCATTGTCATTGACAATGACTACAAGGTCCTTCTTGAAATGACCGCCGTAGTTCAGGGCTTCCAGAGCCTGACCACCCGTGAGGGCCCCGTCTCCGATGACACAGAGGATTTTTCCTCCCTTTCCCTGAAGACGTTCTCCCGCCAGAAGACCCAGACCTGCTGAAATGGAAGTGGAGGCATGACCTGTATTGAAATGATCATGAGGACTCTCTTCCCTTTTGGGAAAGCCGCTGAGCCCTCCTTTTTTCCGGAGCGTGGGAAACTGCTCCATCCGGCCGGTCAGCAGTTTATGGGTATAGCACTGATGCCCCACATCCCAGATGAATTTATCACGGGGGGAGTGAAAAACTCTGTGCATGGCCAGAGTCAGCTCCACAACGCCGAGATTGGAAGCCAGATGCCCGCCGTTGCAGCTGACAGTCTGGATAATATATTGACGGATTTCTTCCGCCAGTGCATTTAAATCCTTGTCAGTCATTGTTTTAATCTGATCAGGATTGTCAATTTTAGACAGAATGGGATACTCTTTCAAAAAAATAAACCTCTGATTTCATCATGATTCAGGAGCAAAAAAAGGCGGTATTAAATAATACCGCCCTGCTGCTTTCTCACGATTGATAATTTAAAAAAGAATCGACCTATTTGTGTTTATGTCTGTTCTTTCTCAGTTTCTTCTTTCTTTTGTGAGTCGCAATTTTTTTTCTTTTACGTTTTCTACCACAGGGCACTTGCGCAATCTCCTTATAGAATAATCCTGAAAACAACAGCTTCCAGGTCTGAATTACAATTCTCCGGCAATACAGAGCTCCGACTATTATGACCATGCGGGCGTGTATGGTCAAGGGGAATATGAGAAAAATCAGGGACTCTCTTTCAGGAATATCTCTATACGTTCCCGAATCTTCTCTTTCCGGTCGGGATGAAACCATTCCACACCGGGCAGAGACCTGAAAAATGTCATCTGCCTTTTGGCATATCGGCGGGAATCCTGCTTGATCTGCTCTTTCACCTTTTCAAGTGAACAGCAGCCGTTGTCAAACATCCTGGCAAACTCGCTGTAGCCTATCCCCTTCATGCCGGGATCATCAAAAGAAGCTCCCTCCTGAACAAGAGAGAAAACCTCTTCGGTGAGACCTCTGTCAAACATGATCTCCACGCGTTCATTAATCCTTTCATAAAGTTCTTCCCTCTGCCGCTTGAGACCGATCATAAGGCAGCGATGGGAGCCCCGGGGTTCCGAAGGAAGAGGAAATTCCGAGAGAGTCCTGCCTGTCCCCAGATAGACCTCCAGGGCCCGGATTATCCGGGACGAGTCCCCCCTGTCTATCCTGTCTGCCGAGGCGGGATCCACACGGCAGAGCTCCTCCCTGAGAACCTCAAGCCCCTCCTCCTCTTTCCTCCTGTTCAGGTTCCGTCGGATATCCGGCGAGACAGAAGGCACTTCAGGCAGACCGTAGAGAAAATTTCTGAAATAGAAAGCGGTTCCCCCTGAAATAACGGGAAGGAGATTCCTTTCCAGGATATCCTGAACAGCCGCGTCTGCCATTTTGACAAAGTCGCCTGTATTAAACTGTGACGTACATTCCAGAATATCAATGAGATGGTGGGGAAGCTGTTTAAGGTAGTTTTTATCGGGTTTTGCCGTGCCGATATCCATGCGTCTGTATACCTGCATGGAATCGGCACTGATGATTTCTCCCGTTCCTTTGAACAGTTCCATGAGCAAATCGGTTTTACCGACCGCAGTGGGACCGAACAGACAGATAACGGGAAAGGGGTATTTACTGGTAGCGGTACTCAACTTTCTTGCTGATGATTTCCTCAAGAGCTGTAGAAACGATTTTACCTTTGTTTTTTTCCAGGTCGTCGCTTCCTGCCACGCTGATCTGAGCGGCTCTGTGAATCGCCGCATTTGTCAGCTCATACATATTTCCCTCGTTATTGACGAGAGTCCCCAGGGGAATGATCAGATTACTATCTGTTGCCATTTACTGCACCTTCCAATTTTTTAGTCAGAAAAGATATTATAGTGTTTCAGCAATATATTGTAAATAGATCCTTCGGGATCTCCCCGGGAATCTTCAGTTCCAGTCCCGGGGGCATAGATTGTTTCCAGCATATATTGATCTTCTTACCGCATGAGGCTGACTAACTGTTCTTCTCGGCAATCAGCGCCAGAGCGGCGGCTTCAATGATATCGGCCACGTGGTACTGATTCAGTCTGTCCGTATTGATTATCAGATCCGCAAAGGCGTAGTCGTCATTATCAATATCGTAGAGTTTTTTATACCGGGCGTTGTCCCTTCTGTCTCTTTCGGCGGTTTCTTCCGCCCGCTGTTCCAGAGATCCCCCCTCGCGGTGCTGTATCCTTGCGGCCCGTGTTTCGGGAGAGGCAGTCAGAAAAACCTTCAGATCCGCTTCCCTGAGCATCCAGATAGCCAGACGGGATCCCAGAACGGATGACCCTTCCATGGCCAGTTTCACCTGGTTCTCATCTACAAAGTAGTCCCATTTAGGATCTTCTTCGGCCATCCGGCAGAGTTCCCGGAACTCTATCCCCTGATCCTCGGCTATGTTGTGAAAGGTATAGTTGATCATTTTGATCTGCAGCCTTTTGGACAGCAGACCGGTTACAGTGGAATTCCCACATCCGCTTTTACCTGATATGGCAATCCTGAAGGGCTTACTATTCGACATTGCGCAGCTGCTCCCTGACTTTTTCTAGTGAATCTTTCATCTCCACCACAAACTGATTGATTTCCACCAGAGTACTTTTGGAACCGATTGTGTTAATTTCCCGGTTGATCTCCTGACAGAGAAAGTCCAGTTTCTTTCCGATGGGTTCATCATCATGGGCAGAGACGTCCCTGAAATTCTCAAAATGCGTTTTGAGTCTGACAATTTCCTCATTGATATCAAACCGGACAAGCTGAACGGCAATTTCCGAAAGGATCCGGCTTTCATCCGCCTTGCCCTCCAGAAGGTCATCAAATTTATCTCTCAGAGACCTGTTGATCTGCTCCTCCATGCCGGGTGCCAGGGTTTCAATCTCTCCTACCCGACTCTCAAGGAAACTGACCTGCCGGGAGATATCCTCTGCCGTACTGGCTCCCTCCCTCCGGCGGTCCTCACGAACCTGCTGAAGAACATCCGCAAAAAGCGGTTCCAGAAGGATCCAGTAATTTTCTATATCTCTGTTTTTTTCAGTTTTTATCACTCCGTCCATGGAGATAAGATGCCCCAGAGAGAGAGGCGTCTCGATACCGGCGATCTCTCTGATCCGATTCAGGGTTCCCGCATAGCTTTTCACGGCTTCCTCATCGACGATCAGAGAAATATCCTCTTCCAGCTCTTTCATTCTCAGGTAGATCTCCACCCTTCCCCGGCGGATGGTACTGGAGACCAGTGATCTGACACGGCTTTCCAGCGGCGAGAGCGGCGCCGGAAGATTCAGTATGAGATCCAGATAACGGTTGTTGTAGGTTTTAATTTCCAGGGTAAACCGGATTTTTTCATCCTGATACTCTTTGTAGCCGTAACCGGTCATGCTTATCATTGAAATTTCTCCTTATTCAGTTCATCCATCAGGCGCCTGCCCAGCTGCCAGTTGTCGCCGGCCCCCATGGTTATAAAAAGGTCTCCCTCTTTCAGTTCTTTCAACAGAAAGGGAAGGGCCTCATCGGGTTCTTCATAATAGAGAACATTCCCATGGTGACGGCAGGCTGCCCTGTATAGATCCTTTCCCGAGACAGAGCCGCTGAACTCTTCTCTGGCAGAAGCGTAGATCTTATGCAGAATGACTGTATCTGCTGCATTAAAGGAACCGGCGAACTCTTCCAGAAGAGCAGCGGTTCTGCTGTATGTATGGGACATAAAATCCAGAATGATCCTTTTTCCCGGATAAAATTCCCGGATTCCCTCCAGAGTTTTCCGAATGGCCGAAGGATGGTGACCGTAATCGTCCATAACAAGGACATTCCCGGCATTTCCCACGATTTCGCTGCGTCTGCGACTCCCTGTAAAATTGTACAGGCCTTTTTCAAGCTGATCAAGAACATCCCTGTCCAGGGGAATATCCATGGAAGAGAGCTGATCCGCCACCATGGCGATAGCGGCGGCGGCATCCTGAATCACATGATCCCCGGGAATACGGATCCGGAAGGTCTGATCATAACCTTTGAGGCGGAAGGAGTTTTCCCCCTCCCGGAGGGATGGAAGTTTTTCGATTCCCCAGGGGCCGGCGGCATGGAAGCCGTAGGGCTGAAGACGAATATCCTCCCTGTTCTCTTTGACCTTCTCTGCCACGGCAGCGGCACCGGGATCATCAGAGCAGTAGATAAGGGAGCCTCGCGGAGGCAGCTTTTCCGCAAAGGTCTGAAAGGCTTCGGAGATATCCTCCATATCCCTGAAGTAGTCCAGATGATCGGGCTCCACACTTGTAAGGATGATTCTGTCGGGAGAAAAGTAGTTGAAATGCCGGCGGTATTCGCAGGTTTCGGCTATGAGAAAATCCTTCCCCTGTATCAGGGTGGAACGGTTGCCGAAAGCGGGAACCGCGCTTCCCACCACGACTTCCCCCGTCAGCCCCAGGGACTGAACAAGACAGCCCGCAATGGCGGTGGTGGTTGTTTTCCCGTGAACACCGCTGACGGCGCCTGTGGGAATTCCCCGGGAGAGCATACCCAGGGCTTCAGGATACACATAGACAGGGATCCCCCTGGCCTCCAGAGCGGCGACCTCGGGATTTTCCGGTCCGTAGGCGGCGGACCGGACAGCCAGATCCACAGTACCGGGCAGCTGGGAAGGATCAAATCCTTTTTTATAGGGAATGCCCTGCGACTGCAGGACCTTATCGGTGTAAAACTCTTCGGGAACATCCGATCCGGAGACGATGAGCCCCCGGGCATGAAGGATTTCCGCCAGAGCACACATGCCTGTTCCTTTTATACCCACAAGCCAGGCTGTCTTACCCGCATCAAAACGGGCGAGAGAATTCTTTTCCATAAGGGGATAATATAATGGTTTTAATATGCTTACAAGGGAGGTTTCACCCCGGATTGCTCCGGGTCAATCGTCTTCCATGAGCTCGTTAATTTCATCCCAGGCTTCCGGTTCATCCTGCCTGAGACGATTAAGCAGCTTGTAGTGGTAGATAAGCATGGAAACCTGGCGCTCCCGGAAAGAGTCCTGGGTCTCATCAGGGGGAAGATCCCCCTCGTCCACATCCGGAGCATTGAGGATCTCCTCCACCCGGGCGAAGAAGGCATCGCTGCTTACCCTGAGAAATCCGGGAAAGTCCGTCAGCAGAGTGGGGGTATATTTCATGCCCTCCAGAACATCCGCAGTTTTGCCGATTATCCCGGGATCATCAACAATAACAAGATCTTTCAGTTTTTCCTGCAGGTCCATACCTACCTCCTGTGTGCTACTCTTCTTTCTTCTCTTCCGTCTCGGGCTCGTCCTGTCCAGCGGGGAGAGAGGTCTCTTCCACTGCGGTCCGGGCCTCTTCCTCTCCGGCCTGGTCTGCCTCTTCCCCCTGAACATCCTCTGCGGGCTGGTCATCAGGATCGCAGGCGGCGCAGAGATTGGAATCATGCATAAAGATCTGACTTGCAGTCAGTCTGGTTCCGCAGTTCCGGCAGTGGAGCTTATAGGGCAGGATTCTCGGCCGGAACAGATAAAGGGCCAGCGCCACCACCGCAAAGGGTATGGCAATCCACTTTTTCTCCAGTCCCTCTTCCTGAATGACCATGGCTCCGATATAGATTATAAATACAAGGATTGCCTGAAAAACAGTGGCTGTCCTTTTTGTATTGCCTCTTCCCCTGTGTCTCTGAACCAGAGACAGGATTATAAGTCCCAGGAAAAGGTAGTAGAATTTATCCACAATGAAAGTGATCATGTACCCTCCGTGTCGCACCTTTTTACTTTATTTAAATCATTTTATGTATCCAACGAACGGGAATTACCAGTTGTAGGTTATGATTTTCTCGAGTTTAACACTACCGGTTACTTCAGGGTCAATGGTGTATCCCGTTTTTTTATCTTTCAGATACTGTGCCACAGGAAGATACCTCTCTTCACTCTCATTCAGATTGAATCCGGTGACAAGGTAATCCAGAGCGGTTTTCCCGTCCGCATCAGGAACAGCCGGAGACGCGCCGTGGCGTTCGAGGATTTTCAGAGTTCTCATATCTCCGTTGAAAGCCCCGTAATGAACCAGACGGGCCCCGAGACGGCCGGACTGCTCCGGATCGGCGCCGGCAGAGAGAAGAAACTCCATAGTTTTATACTGCTGTCCCGCGAAGGCCGCAAAAAGCGGGGAGACTTCCAGATAGGCGGATTCCGGTGAGACTCCCCGTTCCAGAAGGGAGTCGACAAGATCCTGCCGTCCCTGAAAAGACGCATACCAGAGGGCTGTCAGGCCCAGTTCATCTTCTGCGAACGGATCGGCCCCTTCCTGCAGCAGCAGTTCGCTGATATAGGGGGTATCCAGAGAGGCCGAAATCATCAGAGCACTGACACCCCTGGAGTCTGCCGCATCGGGAGAAGATCCCTCACTGAGCAATTCAAGAGTTTTTTTATAGTCCCCGTCCCGGACGGCTTTCAGAAACTCATAGGAAGGCCATCTGTCTTCAATGAGCATAAGGGTTTCCCTGTAGTGCTCTCTTCTGGTCCAGACTTCACTCAGGACGGGATGTTCAAAATACCCCTCCCCCACAGCGCCGCCCCGCTTTTCCAGAAAATCCGCCAGCTGCCAGTGCCCGTGATTGACCGCGATCTGCAGGGCCGTATTACCGAAAGGGTCTCTAAGATTGATCTGAGCCCCCGCCAGAAGGAGGATCTGGGCAATGTCCCGATTCCCCTTGAGGGCCGCATACATGAGAGGAGACAGGCCGTCATTATCGGTGATATCAGGATCAGCTCCGTTGTCCAGAAGCCAGCGGACTATGGAACTTCTCAGTTCCCGGCACATTATATTCAATACCGGCTGCCCATCCAGGAGCGGTTCATTGATGGAAACACCGTTCCGCAGATAGAAAGAGGCATCCTGCAGGCGGGACTCTCTCAGGGCGGTGAGGAAATCCTCCTGAGGTGTGGCCGCAAGAAGGGAAGGCAGAAAGAGTAGCAAGAACAGGATGCTGTATTTTTTCATTCCATTTCCCCCAACAGATAAGTACAAAAAAATTATGGATTAGTACAAGATTCCCTGAAGACCCTGATGTTTTACTTGAATATAGTAAAATCTCCAATATTTGAGAGGGACCTATGGAAACTGTTCATTTAACTTTACATTATGAGAGCCGTATAATCAACGAAACTATAAGTAAAGAGATGAATTTACTGGAGGCTCTCAACCATCTCCCCGACATATCCATAGACGCTCCCTGCGGGGGAAAAGGAACCTGCGGAAAATGCAGGATTAAAGTCATCAACGGCTATGTTTCCCCCCTCACAGAGGAAGAAGAGAAGCTGCTCAGTCCCGCCGAGCTTTCCCGGGGGGTCCGTCTGGCCTGCAGGACCACAGCCCTGGGGCCGGTGGAACTGGAACTGGAAAGCTCCCTGAAAGGGGGCAGAATCAAGACGGCCGGTAAGGTCTATGACGGCCCCATCGATCCCCTGTTTAAAAGAGTCCTTGTGACTCCTTCAGAGCCCTCTCTGGATGACCAGAGGCCCGATGAACTGAGGCTTCTGGAGGATCTTCCCGCAGGCGCCTGTATCAGAGATCACAGTTTGAGAAAAAGACTACCCCGGCTGATGCGGGAGGAGAAGGAACTGACAGTCACTACATGGGGGAATGAAGTCCTTTCCATATTCCCCGGCGACAGGACAGGAACTCACTATGCGATTGCGGTGGATATCGGGACAACCACTGTGGTGGCCTATCTCCTGAATCTGAACACGGGAAAAGTGGAAGGGACCTCTTCTGGTCTGAACAGACAGAAAAGCTTTGGAGGAGATGTGATCTCCCGGATAGACTACATAGCTGAGGATCCGGAGAAACTGAGAAAACTGCAGGAGAGGATCCTTCTGCAGCTGGAATCCTATCATTCGGACCTGATCCTGGCCTCGGGAGTCAGCGAAGAGGATATCTGCGGGATGTTTCTGGCGGGAAATACGACCATGATGCATATCCTCTCGGGGCTGAATCCGCGCTACCTGGCGGTGGCTCCTTTTATCCCGGTTTCCACTTCCGAGACCTGCCTCACCCCGCTGGATCTGGAGATTCCCCTGCCCTCGCATATGCGCTTTATCCTTCTGCCCTCCCTTTCGGCCTACATTGGTGCGGATATCGTGGCGGGGATACTTTCCACCGGAATGAGCGACAGTGAAGAGATCAGTCTTCTTGTGGATATAGGGACAAACGGCGAGATCGCCCTGGGAAACAGAGAGAAAATACTCACCTGCTCCACTGCGGCGGGACCGGCTTTTGAAGGAGCCAATATCCAGTGCGGAACAGGCGGGATTCCCGGAGCCATAAGCGAAGTAACCGGAGAAGACGGTGTTCTGGAGTGGAAAACAATACAGGATAAACCGGCCATAGGAATCTGCGGATCCGGCATCATCGACATGACCGCCTATCTGCTGAGAACCGGAATCGCCGACTATACGGGGCGGTTCACCGATGAAGATGACTGGCAGGGGAATCCTCCGGAAAATATAGGGTTTATGGACCCCGACTCGGAGGACCTCCACTTTATGCTGACCCGGGACAACAGGGAGATCTTTTTCAGTCAGAAGGATCTGCGGGAAGTTCAGCTGGCCAAGGGTTCCATCGGTGCGGGAATCGCCACCCTTGTGAAGGAATACGGCATTACTATGGATCAGATTCAGAACGTCTATCTGGCAGGAGGATTCGGCTCCTACATAGACAAACAGAGCGCCCTGGAGATAGGACTCCTCCCCATGGAGCTCTCGGACAGGATCGAATCGGTGGGCAACTCCTGCGGTGCCGGTGTGATTCAGGCAGCCCTCTGGGGCAAAAAACTTGAAAAATGCCGCAGAATCCGCGAAACCGCCGGTTACCTTGAGCTTTCTTCCCATCCGGGTTTCCAGGAAGAATATATCTTGAATATGTATTTCCCCCAGCAGGGATAATGTACTAAGATACCAGTATGAGCACCAAAGCAAAAGATTACGTTTCCCCCCTGTTCTCCAGGGCGATAGACATAGCCAGGACTTACAAACAGGCCACGGGAATTGACTGTTTTGTCATCAACAACAAGGGCAATAAAATAACAGAGGACGGCTCTGCGGAATCGTCCTGCGGTTTCTGCCGCATCATGACCAGCATCAAAGGTGTAAAACTCAACTGCCGGCAGTCCCATCTTTACGGCGGATACCAGTCTGAAAGGTTCGGAGGCAGTTATATGTATTTCTGCCCGGTCTCCCTTCTTCACTGGTCCTCCCCCATTATGGAGGAAGGCCTTATGGCCGGAGCTCTTGTTGCAGGACCGGCTCTTCTTATAGAACCGGAAGAGCTGATCAGCGAAATGCAGGCCAAGTATCAGGAGAGAATGCCCGATAAGGAAATATTTCTGAAGGAATTGAATGAAATTCCCGTCCTGACCACTGAAAAAGCCAAGGCCCTTTCGGAAATGCTGCTCATTTCGGCCACGTATCTGACAGAAGGCAAAGTGTCGGAATTGCTTTCCAAAAAGGATACCATGGACCAGCAGGCTCAGATTTCTGAATATATCCAGTATATCAAGAGGATGGAACACGGGGATATGGAGATATCCCAGTATCCCATCGACAAGGAAAAAGAACTTCTTCATCTGATACAGATAGGCGATTCCGGCAATGCCCGGCGCATACTCAATGAAGTCCTGGGGGTCATCTTTTTCTCTTCCGGAGGAAACTTCGATGTGGTAAAAGCCAGGGTGCTGGAGCTTCTGGTACTCCTTTCCAGGGCCGCCGTGGAAGGCGGGGCCGATGCGGAACAGATATTCGGAATGAATTACAACTATCTGAAAGAGATCAACCACTACAATTCTGTAGAGGGACTGGCGGGATGGCTGGCCAAAGTGATCGTCCGTTTTTCAGATCTGGTTTTTGACCTGAGGGATGTGAAACATGCGGATGCCATTTTCCAGGCCATCCAGTATATAAACAAAAACTACTCTGAAAAGGTATCTCTTGATGAAGTGGCCGGCGCGGTCTATCTGAGCCCCGCCTACTTCAGCAAAATCTTCAAGGAAGAGATGAAGTGCAACTTCAACAGCTATCTCAATCAGGTCAGGATAGACAAAAGCAAGAATCTCCTTCTGAACAGCAAATTCTCCCTTGTGGAAATTGCCGGCATGGTGGGCTACGAGGACCAGAGTTATTTCACCAAAGTGTTCAAAAGGATTTCGGGTCTTTCCCCGGGAAAGTACAGGGAAAAAAGAGGGAAAATCAGCCGGGATTCTGAAGAGATTCACGAATGAAACCTCACCTGACAGGGGTTCTGTCAGGGGCTAATATATGACAATTTTACCATTGTATTTTTTTTAGCAAATTGGAGATTTTTTTACATAATAAATAAAAATTTTCCAATACGGTAGAGGGAAAACAAAGAGATACTGTTATCAGTTCATAGACAAGGAAGTGAGGTGAGATGCCTCCACGACCCCGTCACTGTGAGCAGGGACAAACCTGAATTATGCCACTGATTGCACCATCGGGAAGGCTCAGGGGAGATTGATCTGCGAGTCAGGATACTTGATATGAACCGCACTTGATGTGGATCACATTTCGCACTTCGAGGGTTAAGTCGAATGTATTTGAATTTCATTTACGATTTATCTTAAGGAGACTAAAAAATGGCTGATCTTGAAAAAATTTCCGAACTTATGCAGAAAGGAAAAGCCGCAGACGTAAAAGAACTCTGTCAGGCAGCTCTTGAAGAAGGAATGGCTGCTCAGACAATCCTGGATGACGCCCTGCTTTCCGCTATGGGGATTGTGGGAGAAAAGTTCAAAAACAATCAGGTTTTTGTACCGGAAGTACTGATTGCCGCCCGGGCTATGAATGCGGGTCTTGAAGTTCTGAAACCGGAACTGGAAAAAGGCGCTCCCGTTGGTAAAGGAAAAGTTGTCATCGGTACCGTCAAGGGAGACCTTCATGACATCGGAAAGAACCTGGTGAAAATCATGATGGAAGGAAAAGGTCTGGAAGTGATTGATTTGGGAACTGATGTTTCTCCCGAAAAATACGTGGAAGCGGCAAAAGAGAACTCTGCCGACATCATTGCCATGTCCGCTCTTCTGACAACCACAATGACTCAGATGGAAAATGTTGTTAAAGCCTCTGCCGATGCGGGGATCAGAGACAATGTAACCATTATGATAGGCGGAGCTCCTGTGACTCAGTCTTTCTGTGATACAATCGGTGCGGATATTTATACTTCTGACGCGGCGACAGCAGCTGACAAAGCTCTGGCAGCCTGCGCAAAGTAATCCTTGTAAAAAATCAGAATTCTTCATTACAATAAGGGGACTGTTCCATTAAACCGGATCAGCCCCTTTTTTTTGTCCAACCAGCTTCAGGAGGCATAGATGAATATTGTTAAAACTGTTTTCGGGACCCTTCCCAACGGAGGGACTGCCGATCTTTACACCATTGAGGGAGAAAAGGGGTTTAAGGTCTCTGTATCCAGCTTCGGTGGAATCATCACATCGATTCAGACTCCCGACAGAAACGGAAAATGCGAAGAGGTCACTTTGGGGTTTGAGACCCTGGACGAGTATGTGAATACCCGCTTTTTCTTCGGCGCCGCCATCGGCCGCTTCGGAAACCGCATCAATGCGGGTCAGTTTCAGCTGGATGGTAAAAAGTATACCCTGGCCCAGAATAACGGCCCCAACCATCTTCACGGCGGGGAGGACCATGCCTTTGACAGGAAGAACTGGATGGTAACTCCCTTTCAGTCTGAAAAGGAAGCCGGCCTGGTTCTGACCACCTTCAGTCCCGACGGAGAAGAGGGCTATCCTGGAAATCTGAATGTGACCATGACCTACACGGTGACTGACCGGAACGAACTGAAGTTTGATTACAAAGCGGTTTCGGACAAACCCACCCCTGTGAACCTGACAAACCACAGCTACTTCAATCTGGGCGGGATTTCCTCTGGCCCCGTTCTTGACCATCTTGTGACTCTGGACTGTCCCTGGTATCTGCCGGTCAATGAAAACCAGATCCCCACAGGAGAGATCCTGTCTGTCAAAGATTCACCTATGGATTTTACCCTTGAGCACAGTATTGGAGAACGGATTGAACAGGCCGGCGGGTATGATCACTGCTATGTGCTGAAACCGGCCGAAGGGCTGAGACACTTCGCCACGGTCAGAGAACCCGGATCGGGCAGAAAACTGGAAGTGTCCACGGATCAGCCGGGAGTCCAGTTCTATACGGGAAACTTTCTCACAGGTGTAAAAGGACGGGGAGAGACCCGGTACAGCAAAAACTGGGGTTTCTGCCTGGAGACACAGCTCTTTCCGGACTGTGCCAACCAGACACACTTCCCCTCACCGGTCATCAACCCCGGGCAGATCTACAGCCACAGGAGCGTCTACCGCTTTTCGGTTGATTAGGAACCAGTTTCCGCGTTCAGCGGGAGGGTGATGGCAAAGGTACAGCCATGACCCTCCCGGCTGAAGACGCTGACGCTTCCCCCGTGGATCATACTGATATGCTTGACGATGGAAAGGCCCAGTCCTGTTCCTCCCATATCCCGGCTCCTCGCCTTGTCGACCCTGTAGAAGCGCTCGAAAATGCGGTCCTGGTCTTTTTCGGGTATTCCCGGGCCGTTATCCTGAACTTCTATCCTGGCCATATTCCGTTCCATCCGGCCCCTCACCGTAATTGACGATCCTTCGGGGCAGTACTTGACGGCATTTTCAATCAGATTCGTGACAGCCTGTTCCAGAAGGACAGGATGGGCGTGCAGGAGGATATCCCCGCTGCACTGAATCTCTATGGTACTCTCTTTCTCCATGGCCTTGTTCCGGCACAGGGAAACAGCGCTGGAAAGGAGATCACAGAGGGGAAAAGAGGCCATTTTAAAGCGGCTTCGGCCGTCTTCTATCCTTGAAAGGGTCAGCAGATCGTCTATCAGGGCGGTCAGGTTTCTGGTCTGCCGGAAGATAATATTGATAAACTCCCGGGCTTTCTCCCTGTGGTCCAGGGCTCCCGCCTGCAGGGTTTCCACATACCCCATGATGGATGTGACGGGAGTCCTCAGTTCATGGGATACATTGGCCACAAAATCTTTCCGCATCTCTTCTATCTTTTTGATCCTTGTCACATCATTCATCACTAGCAGAACCGAGGGAGGAGTGTCTTCATCCCGGTAGAGATAGCTGCCGTAGGTCTGGAGAAAAATATCCTTCTCTCTGGAATAGATCAGGCTTTCCTGAGACTCTTTCTTCTGAAGTGTTTTTTCCGCCAGCTCACAGACTTCCACGCTCCGGATGACCTGGAGGATCCCTTTTCCGATGTAGGGGTATTCAGGATCCTTGAGGAGAAGAGAGACCGCCGAAGGGTTCATCTCCTTGATCTCCAGCCTGTGGTTCAGAAGGATGACCGGTTCGTGCATACTGTTGAGCATGCCCCGCAACTCGTTTTTCTGATAGGTAATGGTACTGATTTTATCCTGAAGCTGGCGCCCCATGGAGTTGACCGAACGGCTGAGAACCACGGCCTCCCGGGAACCGGTGAGATCCAGTTCGGAGTCGAAATTCCCCTTGGCATACTCCGAAACCACCTGCCGGACCGAGCTGAGGGTGCTGGACATGGAGCGGGCCATCAGAACAGCCGATGCGGTACCGATCCCCATGATGATTAGGAAAATCACAAGGATCTGTGTGTAGATCCGATCCAGATCGCTGCGGACCCTTTCCACCGAAAGGGCCAGACGGACCACCAGATCCAGATCCTCCAGATAGACAGCCGTATAGAGCATGGTCTGGGAAAGGCTGGTACTGTATCTTGTGGCCTTCCCCACACCTCCGAACCGGGCCTGCCGTATCTCGGGGCGGTCGGAATGATCGTTCAGAAGGTTGGTATCCTTGGAGGTATCGGCAATGACAGTCCCCTCCCCTTCTATCAGGGTGACACGGATAAAGGTATCCTCTACCACGCTGTCGCTGAACTCCTGCGCTGCCGGAAGGGACGTAAATCCATCAGCAGGAACCATGTTGGCAACAATATGGGTCATGGCCATCTGCCTTTCCAGGGTTTCCCTGTTCAGGGCCCGTTTCACAATCCCGATGGTCATTCCCGTATACAGGACGACCGAAAGGAGAACCAGCAGGAAGACCGTTGTAAAGAGCTGCTGAAAAAACGTCCTGTTCAATACCTACTCTCCCTTCATCCTGTAGCCGATGCCTCTGACGGTTTCTATGATGTTCCCCGCATCCCCCAGTTTTTTCCGGATACCCAGGATCTGCACATCCACGGAACGGGCTGTGACAGGATAGTCTTCGCCCTTGACCGAATCGATGATCTGATTCCGGGAAAAAACCCAGCCGGGGTTCTCTGCCAGGAAGCGGAGGATGGAAAACTCTGTGGCCGAAAGGTTGACTGGTTCCCCCTCCACAAGGGTTTCATGCCTGGCCACATCGATCACAAGATCGTGAATCACAATCCTGTTGCTGCTTTTTTCGCTGCTGTCGGTCTGAACCCGCCTCAGGGCCGCCTTGACCCGGGCAATCAGGATCCTGGGGCTGAAGGGCTTGGTGATATAGTCGTCCGCCCCTTTTTCAAGGCCGTTGATAATATCATCATCTTCGGACCTGGCGGTCAGCATGATAATGGGTATGTCCTTTGTGTCCTGGTCTTTTTTGAGATGGGAACAGACCTTCAGTCCGTCCATACCGGGCAGCATGAGATCCAGGATGATGAGATCGGGTTTTTCCGACCGGGCCGTTGAGAGCCCTTCTTCGCCGTCTCTGGATTTAATCACATCATAACCGCTCATTTCCAGGTTGAATGAGATCAGTTCCCTTATGTCCGCTTCATCTTCAATAATCAGCAATTTCGCCATGTCAGTTTCCTAAAGGTTTTCGTGTTCTCCGGTTTCATCAAAGATAACCCATTCGCAGATATTGCGCACATGGTCACCTGTTCTTTCCAGAAACCGGCTCATATACATCAGAGCCAGACCGCCCTCTATGTTCTTGGAGTCCTGAAGCATATAGGTCAGTATCTCTCTGATAATCTGGTGATGGAGCTGATCCACCATATTGTCCTCTTTGGCAATCTCCGAGGCAGACCGGGCATCCTGTTCCACAAAGGCACTGATGGCCCGGGAAAGCATGCTGCAGCTCAGCTCCGCCATCCGGGGAATATCCACCAGGGGTTTGATAAACTCCTCTCCCGCCATGGAAATCACACCTTTGGCGATATGAACCGCATGGTCGGCAATCCGCTCCAGATCGGTGATAATCTTGATACCGCTGATCAGATGCCTCAGATCCCCCGCAACGGGCTGCTCTCTGGCAATGATAAGAGCACACTGGTCGCAGAGGGATTTCTCCATCCTGTCGATTATATCATCATCATCGATGATTTTCTGAGCGCTGTCCACATCTCTGTTTTTAAGAGCTTCAATGGAGAGATTGATGGCCTCTTCCACTTTGAGCCCCATCTTCATAATGGCCCTGTTCAGGTCGGCCAGATCGTCTATAAAATGCTGTCTTATCATAATTGGATTCTCCTTGTTTTTTCTTACTTCTTAAACCCGGTTTTATCAGGTGTCCTCTGAATAATAATCGGGTCCCTAATGCTTTGCATTCCCCCGATTTTATCAGGTGTCCTCTGAATAATAATCGGGTCCCTAATGCTTCGCATTCCCCCGATTTTATCAGGTGTCCTCTGAATAATAATCGGGTCCCTAATGCTTTGCATTCCCCCGATTTTATCAGGTATTAACCGAATTTCCCTGATATGTAGGCTTCGGTTTTGCTGCTTACGGGGTTGAAAAAAATCTGGTCCGTGTCTCCGAACTCTTCTATCTTTCCATGGAGGAAAAAGGCTGTTCGATCGGAGATCCGGCCGGCCTGCTGCATATTGTGGGTGACTATGACAATAGTATAATTTTTCTTCAGCTCATCGATCAAATCCTCAATCCGGGATGTGGAGATCGGGTCCAGAGCCGAAGTGGGTTCGTCCATCAGAACCACATCAGGTTCCACCGCCAGCACTCTGGCAATGCAGAGCCTCTGCTGCTGCCCTCCGGAGAGCCCCAGGGCGGGTTTATGAAGCCTGTCCTTGACTTCCTCCCAGAGAGAGGCCTGCTGAAGGCTTGTCTCGACAATATCATTCAGTTTACTCCTGCTCTTAATACCGTGGGTTCTGGGACCGTAGGCAATGTTGTCAAAAATAGACATGGGAAAGGGATTGGGCTTCTGAAAAACCATGCCCACCTTCTTTCTCAGTTCGATAAGATCCCACTGATTGTAGATGTTTTTATCGTCGTATTTGATGGTCCCGTCGATTTTCACAATATCGATGAGATCATTCATTCTGTTCAGAGTCCTGATAAAGGTGGACTTTCCGCATCCCGAAGGTCCGATCAGGGCGGTCACTTCCTTCTCTTTGATTTCAATATTCACATCGTGAAGGGCCTGGAAATCTCCGTAGAAAAGGTTCAGTCCGTTAACGTCAATTTTATTATTTACTGCCATTTGTTTTTCTCCTCAAATGTCTCTTGTCAACCCAGGGCATTCTTGTTCACACGTTTGATAATCCGTGTGGTTGCCAGGTTTGTTATCAGTACGATAATCACCAGGATCGCTCCTGTGGCGAAAGTCCGGTCAAAGGAAACTGCCTCTGAAAAAAGCATGTACAGGTGAAGGGCCAGAACCCTTGCGGAAGAGGAAGGCCCCGAAACAAGATCGTAATTGGACCCCAGGGTATAGATCAGAACGGCGGTTTCACCGACTGTCCGTCCCACAGCCAGGATGATTCCTGTCAGGATTCCCGGAGAAGCCGCAGGAAGCACCACCTTGATGATTGTCTGGAGCTTGGTGGCTCCCAGTGCCAGACTTCCCTCACGGAAGGACTGGGGCACCGATTTCAGCGCTTCCTCGGTTGTTCTGATGATTGTGGGAAGCACCATCAGCGTTATGGTCAGGGTACTGGAGATAAAGCCGATACCGAAGCCGCAGATCTGAACAAAGAAGATAAAACCGAAAAGGCCGAATACGATGGAGGGGATTCCCGCCAGGGTTTCCGTTCCCATACGGAGGATCCTCATGAGCCGTCCCTGCCGGGAATACTCCACAAGATAGATCGCAGCCATGATGCCCACGGGGGTGGAAAACAGTATGGTGAAGAGGATCAGAAAGAATGTGTTGATGATAATATAGGAGATACCTCCCCACTGGCCCGATCTGGCAGGAGCTTCAAATATGAAGTGCCAGGTCAGATTCCATCCCGTCTCATGCCTTGTAACAGGAAGGTACTCCAGACCGAGGGCCTCCAGGTCGGAATGGTAGGTCAGAGCCGCCGCACCGGGGGTATTCTGTATAAGCTGAAAGAACTCGTCTCTGCTTGAGGCGGTTACAATTTCCGCCCGGCTGTCACCGCGGCTCCCCAGTGATCCCGGAATCCGGCCGGAATCCCATGCGACCAGGGTCACAGGAAGATCCGTTCCCCCGACTTCCTGCCAGTTGGCATACTCTCCGGCCATAAGATGGTTCAGGCCCTGCTGGCTGATATCGCGGATCATCTGACCGTCCCGGATCTGAACCACCTGGGGGTTTACAATCAGCGAGGTTCTTCTGACTCCCAGGACTTTCACCTTTTTTGTCAGGTTTTCCGCTTGTGAAGCGGGAATGTATCCGAGTCCCCCGGGGGTGCTTGCGACTTTATCGATCATTTCGCTCCAGGAAGTAACTTTGCTTACATTCTTGCTGTACTTTTCCAGTTCCGATCCTGTCAGGATGAAATCTTCTACAGCCCGGGAAACACTGCCGTTTTCAAAGGCGAAAGGTGCCACTTTCAGATCCTGCTGATTGTAGAATCCCCAGTTCTCGGGCCTCACCTTGTTGTAGAGCTTTCTCAGAGCCGCAACAGGGACATCCTCCGAACGGACCTTATGGTTGATGATAAAGACAACCTCTTCCTCCGTCCCTGCCAGGGGCAGAGATCTCTCGACCCGGTTTGTCACTTCGTAGGGAACGTCATTGCTGTATCTGAGCCCTTTGACCATCAGATAGCCCACGATCCAGACAAGAATGGCTATGGTCAGGGCTGCCAGAAACCAGATAGCCCCTTTGGCTATGATTTCCTGATTCTTGATCTTCCGGGAATGGGGAGAGGACTGAACCCTGCTTTTATTCAATGTTTTAACTGTCTGCGCGTCTGTCATATCAGGCTTCCTCTTTTACTGCTTTTTTCATCAGGTACTGCACCAGGAGATTGATTCCCAGGATAAACACGAACAGAACAATACCTGTTGTAAAAAGGCTGACCGCATGATCATCGGCGGCGTATTTCATATCTGTGGCAATATTCATAGTCAGGGTTCTTGTCAGAGACAGCGGGCCTTTGGGCATGGTGATGGCATTTCCCGCCACCATAAGGACGGCCATGGTCTCTCCGATGGCCCGGCCCATCCCCAGAACGATGCCTGCCAGGATTCCCGACCGTGCTGCGGGAACCATAACCCTGTAGATTGTCATCCAGTGGGTGGCTCCCAGAGCCAGGGAGGCTTCCTTCAGTTCGTGAGGCACAGCCCGGAGGGACACTTCGGTAATATTGATGATCGTGGGAAGGGTCATAATGGCCAGGACAATGCTTGCGGTTAAAACCCCCAGTCCCGTGGGGCTGTCAAAGAGCCTCCGGATGATGGGAGAAATGGCGATATACCCGAAAAGTCCGTAGATTACCGAGGGGATGCCGGCAAGAAGCTCAACCACCGAGCGGAGGAGTCCCGCCATCTTACCCACGGCCATCTCGGCCATAAAGATCCCCACGGAAAGACCGATGGGAACGGAGATGATCAGCGCTCCCAGGGTGACCCAGATGGACCCCATGATAAAAGGAAGGATACCGTATTTAGGGGGTTCTCCCGTGGGGGACCATTCAGAGGAAAAAAGGAATTCCAGGGGGTTTACCTTTTTAAAGAGAGGAAGCCCTTCCTGGAAAATAAAGACAGTAATGAAAATGACACTGACCACTGAAAGCAGAGCGCTTATGAGCAGGATCTTTTCTACTGTTGATTCCATAATGCTTTTGGAGGATTTCAATTGATTCTTCTCCTGTTTTTCATAGTGAGGGATTTGTCTGAAATCACCTCTTTGTTAAATACAAATCTCATTTACTCACATTCTTCATGTGTTTAAGGGGCTTATTGTTAGGCTAATGTTAGAAAACCGTTAAATTCATAACACAATAAAAAAAGAGGCTGTAAAAACAGCCTCTTTGTCATAAGAAAGTTTTATTCAGAAACTTTCTAGTTCATGGGGATGAACTTTTCTTCCGCTACGATAGCCTGTCCTTCTTCGGAAAGGATGTAGTTGATGAAAGCTTCTTCCAGAGAACCTGCGGGGACGGCACCTTTGGTGATCAGTATCAGATCTCTCTTGATGGCATAGGAATCGTTGAGAACATTTTCTTCTGAAGGATCAATACCATTTACAGTAACAGATTTTGTACCGGCATCTTTACCCAGATATCCGAATCCGCAGTAACCGATGGCATAGGGGGTAGATCCGACTTTGGCAACCATGTCTCCGTTGGAGGTTACGATGGCAGCTGTTTCGGTAAAATCTTTTTTCACTTCTTTCACTGTGGCGTCGGCAAAGCAGGATCTGGTTCCGGAAGCTTCGTCTCTGTTGAAGACAACGATTTCCGCATCGGGTCCGCCCAGTTCGCTCCAGTTTGTGATTTCACCGGCATAGATGGCTGTTACGTCTTCCTGGGAAAGATCATCCATGGGAACAGAACCTTTATTGACAACAACGGCTACACCGTCTTTGGCAACAGCAGTGGGAACAGCCCCTTCTGATACTTCAGAGTCTTTCAGAGATCTTGAAGCGGCACCGATAGAATAGGTTCCGGCAAGGGCTCCTTTTACACCGGCTGAAGAACCGGGAGCATCGTAGGAGATTTTCACGTCGGGATACATCTCTTCAAAAGCTTCCGCTGCAGCTCTGATGATAGGTTCAACAGTGGTGGAACCGCCGAAAGCATAGTTACCGGAAAAACCGGTATCGCCGGAAGAAGATTCCTGCTGACCGCCGGCAAAAGCGAAAGCAGCGACACAGACAACCATAAGCATTGCAACAATTTTTTTCATTTTCTAATACTCCTTAGTCATTTAAGACTTTTTATTTCCTGTTTAAGTTGCTCTCATAATCCTGTTTGTCCATCAGGATTCGGTAAGGGCTTTGTTAAAATCCTGTTAATTTCCTAACGGGCTTTTTTAATCCTTATAAACAGGTTCCGGAGGGGGTTTTTAAGTCGAAATGTGTGTGCAGAAAAAAAAGATTCCAAACAGCGTTGACAAAAAAAGGGGCTTTCTATATTATCACGAATACCAAAACGCGGTAGTGGTGGAATTGGTAGACACGCTAGCTTGAGGGGCTAGTGGTCGCAAGGCTGTGCTGGTTCAAGTCCAGTCTACCGTATTTGTTAAATGATTACCCTGTAAGCAAATACCTCGCTTACAGGGTTTTTTATTTATAACCGATTTTCCAACTTTTCAACTACTGACCCCTTTATCGACCCCTTTATTTTTTAGATCTGTCTTTTTGAAGGATAATTTTCCCTTCAATCGGGGTCAGAAAATGAGTAAAAAAGCTCTCCCATTTCAGCGTGGGTCGTTTCCATCAGTTCTGGAAGAAACGTTCCAAATTTGGAACGTCTGCCGGGCACGTTATACTCATTCATACTGTTTCAAGGTTATCATAGAAATCCCCATAATTCTTATTATTTCCTGCATTTTTCACATCCCACACAGGAAACTGTGACAATATTTCCGTTTTTATCCCTTAATTGGGAATACTTCTCGGGCAGCAGAGGAATCATAAAGTTGGCTTTATCATTTTTATATTCTACATGCTCCAATGGCGGGCATGCTGTTCTGTTATAAGCCATGCGTTTTTCCCTGGCTTCGTTTCTTAAATGGGCGAATTGTTCTTTATCCCAGACTTGTCCTTCATAGGACTCATGGGGCGTGAGTCCCTGCAGCTTACTGTGCGGACGATTATTATACTCTTTGACTGCCCTGTTAATGAAACTGTTCATACGGAGGGCTTCCGGTACTGTATGAGGAAAAATATGGCGATATTTCAAGGTTTTATTGACCGCTTCCACCATGCTGTTTGAATAATGCACATCCCTCTGGGCAATGATCAGCTGCACATCTGTATTTTGAATAAAACTCTTAACGGTGAAGTTGTCATTCTCCGGTCCCCCGTCTGTGATGAGACTGATATCATACCCTTTTTCCTTCTTCATACCTCCAATAGCCTGTTCAATGACTTTACGGGAATTATAAGCCCGTAAACTGGTTGAAAGGTGCCATCCGATGATCTTCCGGGAGAAGTTGTCCATAATCAAATGGAGATAATGGTTTATATTATCTGCAGACGCTATACGGGTTACATCCATATGCCACACATCATCGGGCCTACAGGCTTCTACACTACCCCTTTTCTGCCTCTTCTTCCGGAGTTTCCGTTTATGCAGCCCCAGTTTCCGTGCGTATTCCATAATCGTTGAAATACCGGCCATTACAGTTCTCTGCCTAATAAGATCGGATGCAATGGCAAAGGAACTCCAACTGGATTTTTCCGGGTCTCGATAGGCTCTGATAATTTTCTGTATTTCCTCATTGGTCAGTTGCTGAGGGTATTGCTTGATACTTTCAAAATGCGGAGCCCTAACGCAGCCTTCGGGATGGCTCTGCCAGTTAGCAAAGCGCTGAGAGCTTATTTCAAAAAAATCTAGTATCCGTTTTCGGGGAATGTACCTTTCTGAAGCCTTCACAAGTTTAACAAACTTCTGCCGCAAAGCAGGTTGTTTTATTTTTGATAAGGAGGAGATATTGGTTCCCATATTTTTAATGAAAAAGGCGAACCGGGCCAGAGACAGGGCAACGGCTGTTGCGGTTCTGGAATCCAGGATTTCTTTCACCTGGGAAACCCTGTCTATCAGCCCTTCATATTCCTGTCCCAGGAGTTCTTCATAACTTGCCTTCCTGAAATTGTATCTTGTACTTCGGGGAAGGGCTTTTACATGGATAGGATCGGCAATTCCCAGCTTTACGGCTATTTTAAAATCTGTTGTCATTTTTCGCATTACTGACCCCTCAGTTGTCGGTATGCTGACCCCTCTTACAGATACTATAGATCATACTTCCGATCACAACATTTTCCTATAAGTATTACCTTCAATCACGACACGATGAGCGTTATGAAAAAGCCTGTCGAGCAGGGCCGAACTGACAACCGGTTCTGAAAATAATTCACCCCAGTTTTCCAGTGGTCTGTTGCTGGTGACAATTATCGATCCCTGTTCATATCTTTCTGAAATGATCTCGTTAAGAATATTCAGCATTTTATTCGGGAATGCCTGAAGCCCCCAGTCATCAAGGATGAGCACGTCCGGTTTGATGAACTGTTTCATTCTTTTATTTGTAGAATTATCAGCATGTCCGGAATAAATATATTCCAGCATTTTCATTGTCCTGGAGAAGATGACAGACATCCCCTTCGAGCAAGCTTCATGAGCAATGGCTTTTGACAGAAATGTTTTTCCAACACCAGTGGGACCTACGAAAAGAATATTTTCATTCTTTTTGATAAACTCACAGCTGGCCAACTGGAGGATTTGTTGCCGGTTGATGTCGGGATTGAAATTGAAGTCGAATTCCAGCAACCTTTTGTATCTGCCAAGGCCTGCTTTTCGGATATTTAGTTCCTGCTTTTTGACTTTTCTCCTGTCGATTTCATCCTGTGTGAGAATGAGAAGGAAGTCGGCATATCCCATTTTTGTCTGGATAGCTTCTGATACTCTCTGCTCAAAATTCTCATACATTGAAGAGAGTCTCAGATTCTTCAAGTTCGATTTAATTTGCGCGTGCGTTTCCATGAAGGACCTCCCCGTTTAGCAGTTCATCAAGACTTCTGGCATAGGTGTCAGAGAGTTTTCTTTCCACAGGAGAGAAGAGAGTGGACGATTCTTCTCGTGTTGACTCCAACCTTTCCTGCCTCTGAGAGACAGTACTCAGTGTCCCATTCCATGTACCGGCCGGTGTCAGGCGGATAATGGTCTTTATTGGTACGTCTTTTCCCTGCAAATATGGGGAAATGGACTGCAACAAGCTCATTATCGTAGATAATTGCTATCTGAGACTCCGTTTTTCTACCATGAACATATTTCCCCCTCAGCTCATGGGGGACGCTGTAGTAGGCTTTATCGAACTGGATATGGATATCACGGCCTACTTTCAGCTCCTTGTAAAGGGGGATTTCAAATCGCTCTGTATTCAGAGGAAGCAACGCTGCTTTTTCGATCTTCTTAAACAACTCTGCCGGAACCTGTTTCGTCGTGCCATGTACCCGGACTCTGGCAACAGTTCTATTCCATTCATCAAGCTGCTTGTTGGCATCGGCAAAATTCTTGAAAGTCCTCAAGGGAAGAAAGTTATTTTTCACGTATTTTACACCGGATTCGACCTTCCCTTTGTGCTCTGGTACTCCGGCGATACAGGGATCTATTTGAAATCCGTAATGTTTTGCCAGATCGGAATAGCTTTTATTGGGAAGAGGATCACAGTACGCCGCTTTGATGATAGCGCTTTTCAGGTTGTCCGGGATGATGATCCAAGGAACTCCTCCGAAATGTTCAAAGGCATGAATATGGCACAGGCACCATGTTTTGATATCCTGACTTCTGACGATTTCATAGTAGGCATCCCGAGAAAACCCCAGGACCATGACGAAAACATAGGCCTTGATTTCCTTCTCAGAGATTTCATCGTAGATCTTTCCGGCATATCCAAAATCAACATGAGCGATTTCTCCTGGTTTGCTTTCAATCCTGAAAATCGGACGACCTTTAACCTCTGAGTTTTTCACAACATATCTCATGAGAGACGAGTAACTACCACCGAATCCTTTTTCCTGTAAAACTTGTAAAAGTCTGACGTAGTTCTCGCAATTGAGTGCCAGTTCATCTACAAGTTTTTCATGGGATTCCAGCCATCCATGGTTTTCAGAGTATCTTTCCTTCTTCCGGTAGTTCCGGAACTCCGTCATGATTTCAGATAGATCATTTCTGATCCAAGGTTTTTCAGACAGAATCGATTCCAATTGGTTCCGATATTTTTTAACGGTGTTCTTTGAGATCTTTTGTCGACGGGCAATTTGCTTGATTGGAGTGTTCTCCAAAAGGGCTTTTACAGCGTCTTCCAATTTGTACATTTCTAACTCCCTTTTATCCATCAGCTCCTCCGTCCTACAAAGGATAACTGATGCTTATTTCAAGGGGGGCAGCATACCGAATTTCAGGGGGTCACGATTGCGAAAACGAGGGGGTCAACATTCTGAAAATTGACATCTGTAGTGTATTTTGAATAGTTTCCACTTTTTGACATAGGAGAACGAAGATATATCAGATTGTGGAATTGTGGCTAGGTCCTGGATGAGAGTATTAGAATAAATCTATAGAGGAATCCCCAATAAGATCTAATGATTATTGCAAATCAGAATTGAAATTGCCATATGGGCAAAAATATGGTAAAATATATGTATGACATTTGAATGGGATGAGAATAAAGACAAGGAAAACAGCGAAAAGCACAATGTCTCATTCAATGAAGCTCAATATGCCTTCTTTGATAAGCATCGTATCATTCTTAAGGATGAGAAGCATAGCCAAAATGAAGACAGGTATTTCTGTATTGGAAAGATTGAGGATGGTATTGTAACAGTTCGTTTTACAATGAGAAAGGAAAACATCCGGATATTCGGAGCCGGATTCTGGAGAACCGGGAGGAAATTGTATGAACAAAAACAGTAAATATACAGAAGCTCCTGAGGAGATTGAAAATGCTCTTCTGAGTGCAACGGAAATAGAGGATTTTCTTCCACCGCCTGAACAATTAATTGCAAAAGAAGAAACCCGGAAGATAACGATTTCTCTATCCAAGCGAAGTGTGGATTTCTTTAAAAGTGCCGCTCATGAAAATCATATTCCCTATCAGCAGCTTATCCGCAAAGTACTGGACAACTATACAGAGCATTATGCAAAATAACTGACCGCGATATTGACCCTCTTATTATATAAACCCAGAAGCCATATATTGAGATCATACGACATAAGCTTTGATATACAGCTCCAGATAGCCCTATATGTACCACATAACCACATACCCTGAATTGAGGGGCTAGTGGTCGCAAGGCTGTGCTGGTTCAAGTCCAGTCTACCGCATTTGTTAAATAATTACCCAGTAAGCAAATACCTCGCTTACTGGGTTTTTTATTTATAACCATTTTTTCTACTTTTCAACTACTGACCCTGATATTGACCCTGATATTTTTAGGATCTGTTTATTCATGGGAAATTTCTTATTCAATCGGGGTCAGAAAATAGTGTAAAAAAGCTCTTCTCAGACAACGTTTTCCGGCTCTCGAAAAACATAGTATTTAATCCTCAAAACAGAGTTCCATAGGAATCCGTCTCTGTTACCAGTTCTGTCTGAAGAGATTCCGGGAGTATGGAATAAGCTACCGGATACAGGATCTTTTCCTCCCGATACAGCAGAGTCCCCAGAAGAAAATACATCTGGCCGTACACTTTATTGAATCTGTTGAAGTCCCATTCCTCTGTACTAATCAAGTCCATGCACTCATTTTGCAGATGCAATACAGAATCCTGCAGATGCCACATCAGTTTGATACAGAGTGTTGGAGCGCCTACTGACTCCAGGGCGGAAAACAGTCCATATTGCAGTTTCAGGTAATGGGATTTGATGGCTTCCAGTTTTCTGATTTCCTCCAGAAATCCCTCCTTTTCAGAGGAGTTATTCTGTTTCAAATCCGGAAGTACTTGTAGAAATCTCCTTTTAAGATCTGCCAGGAGAGACTGAATAACTCTGTTTTCCCTCACAAGAATAGAAAAGATTGTATCAGTCCTGTACTCAGGAGGCTGAAACTGATCCAGCCCGATCGAGGCAGCCCGGATAAACCGGGCAATGGTTTTTTCAACCACCAGGACATCCTTATAGCGGATCAAAAGATTTTCAATCGCAATATTCACCTCAAAGGGGGTGCAATCCTTTAAGTCACTTTCAAACCAGGAGTAGAGAGTTTTATCCAGCTGACCCCGATGAATCAGCTGGATATATTCGACTAAAGAAATGATTCTATAGGAGTCCATTTACCAATCCAACAGGCGCCGTTCCCCTTCCAGAGACCGGATTCCTGAGACTTCCTGGCTGACTTCAATTATTCCTCTGTATTTTCCCAATAGATCAAAAAGAGGAAAGTAACGGATATGAATAAACTGACCATTCATCTGAATCCAGAACTCAGCCTGTTCCTTTTCTCCCTTTTTCAGAGCATCTACGATCTTCTCAACCACATGGACACTTTTTGGAGGATGACAGTTAGCCACATCCCTACCGATAATCCCGGGGCTTCTGGGGAAGATCCTCTCCTTCCCTTCCGAGTAATAGGCAACCTTGTCATTCTCATCCACATAGGTCATATCAAAGGGAAGATTTTTCAGCAGGAGATTAATCTGAAATACTGTCAGTTCCCCAGTGTCCAGAGGAATTTTATCATTCATACCGCTTTTGGTACCGGAAGAGGAAGAGACAGCATCAGTACTCTGCGTACTCACGATATCCGCATCCCATAGGTTCCCCGGTTCTATCCAGCTGTATCCAATGGCATTTTCCCCCTTCCTGATAGCAGACCAGGCCTGGGGCGGCAGTTTGCGGATGGACGTTGGAAAAAGGATCTTCTCTTCCATAAAGATCATATTCTTAAGAGATTTAATCAAACCCCTGGTCTTCTTCTTTACAGCAATCAGATCACCCTTATTGTAATCCTCTTCAATCTCCCGGAAGAGTGTCCGGATTTCATCATGCTTTCCCCACATGACCTTGGAAGGGCCTGTAAAACCAACTGACTCCAGATAGGGAAAGAGCTGATTCTCTTTTCTCACATAATGGAGTTCTATCAGTTTCACATCTTTCAAATGGGAGAGGAAATCGGATCTGCCGGCTTTAAGGCTGCGGATTTTTTTCCGCAGTTCTCTGTTTTCCATTCTGTAGGTATGCACAGGATGCCCAGGGAGCACCTTTGTTTTCCCCTGTTTTTTCAGGGCATCATCAAATACCTGTACATGAATATCACAGAGTTTTTGTACATGCTCCACCGGCACGCCTTCATTGATAAGAGACTGCTCCACATTGGCGATCTCCTCGGGGCTGATATCCCGGATCAGTTTATCAAACTCTTTCTTCACCTTTTTGATATCAGAGCCTTCATTCAGATCTTTTATAATCTTTCTGAGCTCTTCTTCTTTGATAATATTGTTACCTATAGCTTCACCCATAGCATTTCACCTCTCCTATTATTATTTCTCCAGAACCAGGAGATGAAAGAAATCAGTCGTATCAGCTTCTTTTCCGGAATAGTTCCCAAACCTGCTTATTGCTGAATACCCCAGTTCACCGGCAATTAATTCTATGGATTTACTTAGGAAATGATAATGATAGTGAACATCAGTACCGGTTTCGCCTGTTATCTTATTTGTAATCTTTGTATTAAAATCCAGTCTTGCCTGATCTGAGGACTCTCCGTATGCCCGTTCCATAACCAGCTTTTCACTTTCCAAAACAGGAAACTGAAAACCCGGGCCTATAGCCGGATTGGAATAATTCAGTATCTGCAGGATCAGTTTCCCCTGCTTTTTCAGCACCGTCTTTACCAATTGCAGAAATTCCTTCAACTGTTCCTCATCCTCTAAATACGCGAGAGTATTCCCCATACAACAAACCGTATCATAGGAGTTCAGAACCGCATGTGAGAGAAAATTCACCATATCGTCTTCAATAAAAGAGATGTCATTCTTCTTAAACAGAGTACGGGCCCTCTCAATCATTTGATGATCCAGGTCAATTCCAACTATTTCTCTGTTGTTATGAGATAACTGATAGACAAATTCTCCACTGGCGCATCCTATATCCAGAATACGCTGATTGCCGTTCTCATCCAGGCAGGATTCAACAAAATCAACTTTTTCCTGAGAAGAGGGAAAGATTTCTGTATATTCAGCTGCTAAGGTTTCATATAGTTTCATACATTACAATTTAAGTATCATTTGAGATAAATTCCGTAACATAGGATACACCTCAGATAAATTACCGGATTTAAATGGTGAGCGACCTGGCAATCACATCTTCCAGGCCATTCAGATCAGCCAGAAATTTATCCAATTCATTATCTGCAGCAGTTACCTGGAGAATAATCAGCCCCATGGGAGAACATGCCCCTTCAGGCAGATCATGCAGTCCTAGACGGACTTTTATATTGCATCCAAAGGATGTGAGGATCGATTGAACCTTAGTAGCAGAGTCCTCGCGGTGTCCTACTTTTACAGCAACTAACTTATATTCCATAACAGTTCTCCTTGTGTATTCATTAAAGTTTTATATGTAGCCAGACAGTTATCAATAATTTCTCCGGGAAATCTTATTTCTATCATTTAGGTATTTAAATACCTATTTATGTAACATAGGTTACAGCCAGTACTTTCACAGGCTTATATACTCCAAGCATAACTTAGAAATAAATAATTAACGGTTCCGCAGGGATTGTTTATAAAGGAGTTTTAAATGAGTATGTTTTGTTTTCAGTGTCAGGAAGCCGCAAAAGGTACAGGCTGCGAAGTGAGAGGAGTCTGTGGAAAACAGCCCGAAACCTCAGCTCTGCAGGACCTTCTGATCTACACCCTTAAAGGACTGGCCCAGGTTGCCGGTACTGCCAGAGCACAGGGAAAAGCCCTCCCCGAAGCGGACCAGGCCATAATGCGCGGCCTTTTCATGACCATCACCAATGCCAATTTTGATGATGATGTATTTGTCAGAACCATTATCGAAACCACAGCCCTCCGGGACAAACTGAAAAAAGACCTGGGAGACTTGGTTCCCTCTGAACTTCATGATGCGGCGACCTTCACAGCCCTGACAGGAACAGCCATGCAGCAGAAAGCCGAAACAGTAGGTGTTCTATCCACGGAAAATGAAGATGTCCGTTCCCTGAGAGAACTAATTATCTATGGACTGAAAGGAATGGCCGCCTACGCCTACCATGCGGACCACCTGGCACAGCAGGATGAATCTGTTATGCAGTTTCTGTATAAAGCTCTGGCAGCCACCCTGGATGACAACCTGAGCGCCGATGAACTGGTAGCGCTCACCCTGGAAACAGGAGAAAAAGGTGTATCCGTCATGGCGGTTCTGGATAAAGCCAATACCGAAGCCTACGGCAACCCTGAAATTACAGAAGTGAATATCGGTGTTCGCAGCAATCCTGCGATTCTCATCTCCGGTCACGACCTGAAAGATATGGAAAGCCTTCTGAAACAGACCGAAGGCACCGGTGTGGATGTTTACACCCATAGTGAAATGCTCCCGGCCAACTACTATCCTTCCTTCAAAAAATACGACCACTTTGTAGGAAACTACGGGAACGCCTGGTGGAAACAGGATAAGGAATTTGCGTCCTTTAATGGTCCCATCCTTATGACAACCAACTGTATCACTCCTCCCAAGGACTCCTATAAGGACAGGATGTATACAACAGGTGCTGCCGGATTCCCCGGGGTAAAACACATTGAAGGATCCGGTAAAAAAGACTTTTCCGCGATCATCGAACATGCGAAAAAATGCGAAGCCCCTGTAGAAATCGAAACAGGATCCATTATCGGTGGTTTTGCCCACAACCAGGTACTTGCCCTGGCAGACAAAGTGGTGGACGCCGTGAAAACCGGTGCGATTAAACGGTTCTTTGTCATGGCCGGATGCGATGGTAGGATGAAGGGCAGAGATTACTATACAGAGTTTGCTCAGCAGCTCCCCTCTGATACTGTCATTCTTACAGCCGGATGTGCCAAATACCGGTACAACAAACTGCCCCTGGGTGATATCGGCGGAATCCCCAGAGTCCTGGATGCGGGTCAGTGTAACGACTCCTATTCTCTGGCAGTAACAGCCCTGAAACTGAAAGAGGTGTTTGAACTGAATGACATTAACGATCTGCCTATCAGCTACAACATTGCCTGGTATGAGCAGAAAGCGGTGATTGTTCTCCTGGCCCTCCTCTACCTGGGTGTCAAAGACATCCACCTGGGACCAACCCTCCCCGCCTTCCTTTCCCCCAATGTGGCTAAAGTTCTGGTAGAAAACTTCGGCATAGCCGGTATCGGTGAAGTGGAAGATGATATAAAAATGTTTATGGGTGCTTAAGAGTCCTTAAGATTTATTCAGTAATAGCTGTTGTTCAGGTTGGAAAGACTTGAGCAGCAGCTTTTTGATTTTAGTAATACAAAAGCCGATAATGTAAATTAGAAGGAATAATTTATATTATGAAAATTCCATCATTTAATAAACTAAAAGAATTAAAACCATTTTTTTTTATCGCATATATCACAGTCTTATGCGCATTCATTTATTTTTTAATATACCTTGCCTTTAGTTCTATAATCATGGCTTCCTTAAACCTATTAGCCACCTTCGTTTATTCATCCATGATAATTATGCATAGAAAAAATGCAACCAGAGCTATTTACTTTTTTCTGCTTACTTTCTTTGTTCACATTTTTTATTAAATGTTTATTTTTCTCAATAAATCATCAGGGATGCACTTCTATTTTCTATGTATCCCGTTATTCAGTTTTATTCTTTTACAGGAGTATCACCATTGGTTTAATATTCTTATCACTGGTCTATCAGTTACAGCATTTTTTCTTATTGAAATGAACATTATCGGGGGTTTCCTGTCCGATTTATCCCTTAAACAGTTAACGCTCCTTCATATAACAGGGATTCTAGGTTTGCTATTAATTATATTCTCTACAGTTATTCATTATAGTGTCGCATTACACCAGGTACGTTTCATCCATATACCATCTATATAAACGTAGGAGTAATGGTTCTTCAGAGGAAGATTTCTCCATTTCTCAATCTCACCGTATATCTTCTTATTCAAATTGCTGATTGTTCCCGGAGAAACCTTTGTGCCCCACAGAGCTTCTGTAATATCTTCTAGTCGACGAACTGAAACGCCAGCAAGATACATTTCCACCATAGCTTCTTCTACAGAGATTTCCCGCCGTTTATATCTCTCAATAATAGCGGTTTCAAAGGTAACCTTCTTGAGTTTCGGAACTTGAAGTTTCACCTCGCCGGCTTTGGTGTGTAGAGATCTTTGATAATGCCCCGAACGATATCCCTGTCGTTCCGAGTTCCGTTCATGCTTCTGAGCATTACATAACTGATCAGCTTCTGCTTCTAGCATTGCATTCAATGTCTCTTCTACCGTTTGCCTTACGAAATTCCCGAGATGGTCTTTGACTTTATCCTCGTTTATTTCGATAATATTACCATTCATACAGTCCTCCTTCTGACACGTTTTTTGTGGTTATTAAACAATCGTCAGATTGAGGACTTATTTATTATTCATTTTTGAAATTGCGAAAGAAATTATACGTTATCGCCGGAGAAATATGACTCTTGAAGAGATCGGATCACAGGTAGGAATCCATGATCCCAAGTATTTCTCAAAGTTATTTAAAAAGTTTGCCGGATTTTCCTACCGGGCATACCGGAAGAATCAGGATTTATAACAGATTGGAGATCCAATAGCTTTCTCCATCTAGAACTAAGTTTATTAAGAAGGGGATTATATTCTGAGAATAGATTTTCTGACCTCTAATTGATTTTAAGTCTGCTTTTAATATTCTTAATATGAGAACTGAATACATCAATAGACTGGGAAGCATCTCTACTCTTAATGGTATCGATGATTGCCTGATGTTCGCAGATAATCATTTCAGGATCAATATAATCACTCTGAGACTGGATTATATCTTCCAATAGAAAGGATCTGAGAGTGTTATAGATTGAATAAAAAAGATTATTACCTGTACTTTTCACAATAATATTATGAAAGGTGTAATCTGCTTCCACCATATTGTTTCTCTGCTCCGCTCCCAAACTGACTTTCATATGATTGACTTGTTTCTGAAGATTTTTAATTGTAGAGGTAAGTTTTTCTGGGTTGTTTATCTGCATAGGAGTGAGAGTGATGATACTCCAGAGTTCTAGTGCCCCTCTGGTTTTAATGAGTTCCTGCTGTTCTTCCTTGCGGGCTTATCACTTCCTCATAGAAGCCCTCATCACCAGTTTCATAAAAACCAGCTCCATGTCCCGTTCCAACAGGGAGGCAAAGTACAATCAGATGATGCGGATTGAAGATGACCTGGAAGGGCAAAGCAGCTATAACGGCTGGGATGAGTTCTACTCCACTAAAAGATAAATAATACCCTCTCCCTCCCCTTCGACACCATCTCAAGGACCGGGGAAAGGAGACAGGAGAGGGTTTGGTTGCATTATCCCTCACCCTCCTGGGACATTGCAACCCTCTACTCAAGAAACGTGAGGTGACTTATACCGGTATTGCTTCCGGTTTTAGTTGAACTA
Source organism: Oceanispirochaeta sp. (assembly GCA_963666275.2). Lineage (GTDB taxonomy): Bacteria > Spirochaetota > Spirochaetia > DSM-2461 > DSM-2461 > Oceanispirochaeta. The sequence goes on along the minus strand of CAXXOA010000002.1, from coordinate 2,244,261 downwards.
TTTTCTTGCCTCTAACAGCTTCATCCGCTCGGATTGCCCATTCAACAGCCTTATACCCATCCTCCAGCTTGACTTTAGGTTCCCGGCCTTCCCTGACGCAACTGACAAAATCTTCCATCTCGGCAAGATAAGTATCCTGCCAATACTCAAAAAACCATTCGCTGCAGTTGCGGACTACGCCGTTCTTATTTAAATAGGTGTTTTGGGAGTTATAAGAATAATCACCTATCTTTATAGACCCCTCGGTTCCGAAAATTTCCATAGGTGCATGATATCCGTACGCACTGTTCCGGCTGGCAGTCAGCATCACCATGACTCCGTTTTTAAATTTCATAAGGATTGCCGTATTATCCATATCACCGCAGGCTCTTAATCCTTCATAAGCATAGACATCACCCAAGCCGTAAATTGTTTCAGCTTCCGAACCGGTAAACCATCTGGCCGTATCATAATCATGGGTCATCATGTCAGCGATAAAACCGCCGCTGGAGGGGCTGAATTTTACAATAAAATCTTCAATGCCAGACTGATCTCTGGACTCTATTCTTATTAGTATTGGCTTTCCAATAAAACCTTCACTGATTTTCTTATGAGCCTCCACCAGATTTTTATCAAACCTGTGATTGTAACCGACCTGAAAAAGGATATCCTTTTCCGATTCAACCTTGTTTTTTATCTTATTGAGTTCATCCAGGGACATACCAATAGGTTTTTCTGTATATATCTTTTTAACCCCTGCTTTCACAGCTTCACAAATGACTTCGCAATGGGTTTGGGAGTTGGTAGCCACAACAACGGCATCCAATTCTTTCAAACGAAAAAGCTCATTATAATCATTGGTTACTATAGGTGGATTGAAATCATTTTTTGCTTTCTCCAGTTCTTTGTCCACAACGCTGCATACCGCGTATAATTCAGCAGACGGAATATTATAGTGGATATTCTTAGCATGCTCATAGCCTAAGCGACCTATGCCGATGATCCCTATTTTAGTTGTATTTTCCATAATAGTGCCCTCACTTTTTTTTGTAATTCAAAGCAGGCTCTGGAGCCTGCTTAAAATCAAGCTACTTCCAGGACTCCAGCATTTTTTTAAAATCTTCCGCATTTCCCTGGTTTACTTCCCTATAAGGGATTTCTACAAATTTATCGAAAGTCTGTCCTTTAACAAGACCATAAGCTACTTTGACCGCCTCTGAGCCCTGTCCTTCGGAGTCCTGGAATACAGTTAGAGCAAGTTCGCCCTGTATAACGGATTCAATCGCATCCGGACTGGCATCCACACCTAAAACAGGGATTGCCATCCCGGCTTCCTGAACTGCCTGGAGTGCCCCCATAGCCATTTCATCATTCTGAGCAGCAATTACATCAATGTTATTAAATCTTTGAACCCAGTCTTCCGTGATTCTCAAACCTTCATCCCGTTGCCATTCACCGGTCTGGTCAGCAAGGATTTTCCAGTCAGGGTATTGTTCCATAAGAGACATATTCAGTCCATCAAACCGTCCGATCTGTCCTGAATGCCCCATTACACCATACAAGATACAGACATTTCCGGCATTTCCGATATTATCCAAAATCCATTTAGCCTGAATTCTTCCGGCATCCTCTTCATTAGATCCTACATAGACATCATAGCTGTCATTTACAGTAAAAGTGTTGACTTCAACCAGTGGTATGCCGGCGTCCTTAATCGTATCGACGGCTCCTCCCAATCCAATTTTATCCAGTGGATTCAGGATTATAACATCCACTTTCTGTACAAGAAGAGTTTCAACATCTGTAATTTGTTTATCCACATCGTCATTCGCGTTAAGAACAACAAGTTCTACATCATCCATTCTTGCAGCCTGTCTTTCTGCTGCCGCTGTAACGTTTTCCAAGAACTGGGTATGAGCAGACATGCTTAACCCGATCCTTACATTTCCATCCCCTTCTTTCTGGCCTTCAGCCGGAGCCAGGAAACAAACCGCAACCATCACAAAAAGCATAAAAGTAAATTTTTTCATAATTCCTCCTATAAATGTTTGAAAAAATTTTTGGCAAACCTAAACAGGTCTTTTTAAATGGGTACTCCTCCTTTTATAGAATTATTTTTTAGACGCCTGCATATCCAGAATAACAGCGCCCAGAATTACAAGACCCATTGCGATCATCTGATTAAAAGGAGAAACATTTAAAAGATTCATACCGTTGTTGATGATTCCTATGATAAATGCTCCCACAAGAGTGCCGCTTATGGTTCCGATTCCTCCAGAGAGGCTTGTCCCCCCAATGACAACCGCTGCGATTGCATCCAGCTCATATGTCAGACCGGCCTGAGGCTGTCCTGAATTGATCCTTGAGCTCAAAATTACTCCGGCAAATCCGGCACATAAACCCGCCAGAGTGTATACTGTTGTTTTTACCGCTTTCACACTAATACCAGAAACTCTGGCAGCCTCTTCATTGTCTCCGATGTAATAGACAAATCTTCCGAATTTTGTTTTCTGCAGAATCAGAAAACCAATGGCGAGAATGAAGATCATAAACCAGATAGGATTGGGTATGGATAAAAATTTTCCTCTTCCTATGGAAAGGAATTTTTCACTCAGGTCAACAATTGGTCGTCCCCCTGCTATCCTGTATGCCAACCCTCTACAGGCTGTCATCAAGGCCAATGTTGATATGAATGGCGGAACATTTAAGCGGGATATAATCAAACCGTTTGCTACACCGCAGACCCCTCCAGCCAGGATACTGATGGCGACTATAATCCAAAGTGGGGCTGCCGTATTTTTTACCATATAGGCAGCTAGTACACCCGAAACAGCCAGAATAGATCCCACGCTTAAATCGATTCCTCCGGTAATAATGACAAAGGTCATTCCCGTTGCAATAATGGCATTAATTGATATCTGTCTGATAATATTGACAATATTTCTTGAAGTCAGAAAGAAATCGCTCGCAAATGTCATTCCCACAATCATGACCAGAAGGATCAGAAACATTTTATACTTCAGCAATATTTCTTTGTATTTGATCTGTTTTGTAAAATTCACTGTATTTTCCATCATCCTTCAATCTCCTCCCCCTACGGCATATTTCATGATAGATTCCTGAGAAGCTTCTTCCCGGTCGAGAATTGCTTTCAAATGCCCCTCATGCATAACAACAATTCGATCACTCATTCCCAGGACTTCCGGCATTTCCGACGAAATCATAATGATCGACATCCCTCTTTTTACGAACATAGTCATCAGTTTATGAATCTCTGACTTTGCCCCCACATCGATCCCCCTTGTGGGTTCATCCAGAATCAAAATTTCCGGTTTGGCTTTCAACCATTTGGCAATTACCACTTTTTGCTGATTCCCGCCGCTCAAAGAATTGGCATTAACATTCAGGTTTGGAGTTTTAATAGAAAGCATTTTTTTGTATTCATTGCCTGCCTCAACCTCTTTTCTGTTTAGGATGAAACCGTATTTGCAATTTTCATCCACTGTAGCCATAGCAATATTTTCTTTAATAGACCGGTATAGTGCCAGGCCTTCTTCCTTTCTATCTTCTGTCACCATACCAATGCCAAGCCGGATGGCATCTTTCGGATGACGAATTGTTACTTTTTCTCCTTTCAGGAATATCTCCCCTTCATCCAGATGATCAACTCCGAAAAGGGCCCGCATGATCTCAGTCCGTCCCGATCCCATAAGCCCGGCAAATCCAAGGATTTCCCCTCTTTTCAAATCAAAGGTAATATCTTTAAAAACACCATCCGCTGTCAGGTTCTTTACTTCAAGTATGGGATTTCCGATTTCAACATCTTCTTTGGGAAAGATCTTGTTCAATTCCCGCCCCACCATCATAGTGATCAGCGCCGGTTTGTCAAAACTGCTATTGTCACGGACAGCAATAAATTCTCCATCTCTAAGAACCGTAGTCCTATCAGCAATCCTAAATATTTCGTCTAACTTATGAGAAATGAAAATTATAGATATTCCCTGGGATTTCAACTTCGTCATGATTTCATACAAAGTGTTCACTTCTTTATCCGTTAATGCGGATGTGGGTTCGTCCATAATAATCAAATTGGAATTGCATGAAACCGCCCGGGCTATCTCAATCATCTGCTGACCGGCAACACTTAAGTCCTTTACCAAATCCCTCGCATTGAAATCCAAATGCAGCCGTTCCAAGATTTCATCTGCTTGAGTAAAAAGCTTTGTCCAACTCATAAAGGGGGGAATAATACTTTTCGGCTCCCGTCCTATGAGGATATTTTCCGCAACTGTTCTTTCCGGGACTAAACTCAGCTCCTGATGAATCATTGAAACCCCTTTGGAAAGAGCATCATGCGGACTGTTTATCTGGACATTTTCACCATTCAGGATAATCGTTCCCTCATCAGGATGATGCATTCCCAGGAGCACTTTCATCAAAGTCGATTTCCCAGCCCCATTTTCACCGATTAATGCATGGATTTCGCCTTTTCGGACCGAAAAATTTACGTCCTTAAGCGCTTGAACGCCTGGAAAATACTTCGATATGCCCTGCATCTCCAGAACATTTTCCTTTTTTTCCATAATGTTTCCTGTTTTAAAAGAAGTACTATACACAGCAGGAAAACTCCTGCCGTGTCAGATTAGGAATTGATATATTATCAGTCGAAGTTCAGCATAACTTTCAAAGCATCTGCTTTGTGATGAATCGCCGTATCCATCGCTTCGTGAAGCTTAGAAAAATTAAAATGATGGGAATTCAGCGCTGCAAAATCGTATTTATCATAAATTCGATCCATAAACCTGATCGTACGCTGACCAAAATCCTTTGTACCACCCGATCCTTCTATTCCAAGAGTTTTCCAAATTGTCTTACCGATTTCAACAGGAACCTTTCTTCCAATAGAATGTCCTATCGTTCTAACTCTGGCACTGTGGGCAGAGATATCAAACAGAGATGCAATCGCTGTGTCGTTGCCAGAAGCCTCCACACAAACATCGCCACCGTGCCCATTGGTAACATCCATTACCTGTTCGAGAATATCACCAGCGGTTGGATCAAGGACCAGATCGGCTCCGTATTTCATTGCCGTATCTCTTCTTAATGGCAACGGATCGATAACAATCGTCTTTGCTCCTGCAGTTGCAGCAACCATGGTTGCAGAAAGACCAACCGGACCTGCTCCATTGATGATTGCTATATCGCTGGCGTCGATAAAACCATTTCCGCCCCATATACCGTAATAACCGATGGAAAAGGTTTCTACCCAGGCACCGTCGGCATAGCTCCAATGATCGGGAATCTTATGAACATACTGCTCTTCCACGACCATATACTCACCCATCCCTCCGGGAGAGTCGGGACGGAATCCGATCTCTCTGAAATTCAAACAGGCCGATGGCATTCTACCGTCTTTACAGTTTGCACAAACGCCACACCCCATAACGCAATCTCCGGTAACCTTATCCCCGATTTTTAAAGTACTTCGTAATCCTGATCCGACTTCAACAATTTCACCGCCCCATTCATGCCCGGGGGTATAAGGTCCCAGGTCATATCGGCCCTCAGCGGATTCGCCTTCGTAACACTCGACATCGGAACCGCAAATTCCACAGGCACCGGTTTTAATAAGAACCTGATTAGGCTGCAGTTTCGGAACCTCCACTTCCTCTACTCTCAGATCTTTAGGTCCATACAGGAATGCAATTTTTGCTTTCATCCTCATTTCCTCCTCTATCCATAAATCCATCCCACACTGATCAGTCTCATCATCTGACCATATGATGATTATAATACAATAGTATCATGGTTTATTTGGTTGTCAAGAGAAACTTATAGAAGGTGAAAACGGCTAGGTATGCTTGTCTGCGCTGTGAGAATCAACTAGAATCTTAAATAAATAAATTGATAAGTAGATAGAAAATATGAAAAATATTCCAATATCTGGGGACTATTGAATTACGGAATCCAGAAGGAACCTTCGTATGTAAAAGTTCAAATGTTTCACAAGAGGCCTTATCATGGACCATGCTTTTGCGTAAAAAAGATTTAAAAAACATTCTCGAATTACGGTTTATTATGGAGCACCAGGGATTGTGGTATCTGATGGTTTACCACAAAGATGAACCACTTATTTCAGAGATTACCAGTAAGTTAAAAGAGGAAGTCGAGAAAATAAAACTGGTCTTGAAATCGGGGAATAAAGAAAGTTGTCATAGAGAAAAACAGCAAACTGATTGATGTCATCAATGAGGGCAATTTGTATAAATCTATTGACCTTTTCAGGAGACATATCAGAAACAATATCCCCCCCCCTTATTTTCAGATCCTTGATTGTTTATAATCATTAGATTATTATTGGATTAAGAGCAACCCCCCTGCAAGAAGGATACTTATAAAAATCACGACCCTGAACGGTTTTTCCGGGATTTTTCGAATCAACGACACCCCACTAATTAATCCAAGGATAAGGGCCGGACACAATAGGAGATCAAGTTTCAGGACATTGAAATCTACGGTATGCCAGGCAAAAACATGGAACGGGAGCTTGATTATATTCACAATCCAAAACAGCCAGACTACGGATGATACATATTCCCTTTTTTTCAGATTCAATGCAATGAAATACACAGTGATAACCGGTCCTGAGGCATTACCAATCATTGAGGCAAATCCGCTTAATAGTCCGATCAGGATTATGAACCAGAGTTTAAGTCTGACCGGGTCGCCCTTCCTGTATTCATTCCATACTACAAATGCAGCACAGGTAAATGTCATTCCTGCCATGAGATTATTAAACAACTCATTTGATACAATACCGCCGACAATCGTACCGATTGCGACCCCCAGTACAAGCCACGGCAGTATTTGAAAAACCGCTTTTTTAACAAACGATTTCCGGTAGACATAAGCAGCTACAAAATCACCTGCCACCATAAGGGGAAGAATTAGTCCTGCTGCTTCCTTTCCGGGCATTTTCAAGGATAACAAGGGCACAACCAACAGCATTACGCCGAAAATCCCTGTTCGGGCAACACCTGTTAAGAATGAACCTAAAAAAAGAAAAACCCATTGTACTACCGACAAATCGAAAGACATAATAAAATCCGTCATACTAAGAATAATTCCACCATGCTGATAGTATCAAACGACTCTATGCCAGAAATACTTTTCTTTTTTATAAGTACCACTTGCCAATAAAAGAAATCGTTCATAATAATATGTATCATAAATCTATAAATTGGGCCATTCCATATAAGAATAGCCCAGAATATTTTATTAAAATTATCCCAATTCAATGAACTTATTTAATTATCAAGAACATATTTATATTCATCTACATTTGATGCATTTATCAGAACACCATCTATTTTAACCTGTTTTTCAACTTCCATCCCTTTTATAGCATTTAGTACAGCTCTAACCCCGCTGATTGCCTGGGCTTCAGGATTCTGATCCATTGTTACGAACATATCCCCATCCATAATAGCTTGTACCGCATCCGCAGTCATGTCGAATCCGGCAATGACAATATTATTTAGTCTTCCAGCTGAACGAAGCGCCTCTATAGCTCCCAGTGCCATTGTTGCATTACAGGATAGTACGCCGTCAATTTCTGAGTAGGTTTGAATTAGATTTTCCATAACAGACATCCCCTGAGCTCTGTCAAAATTAGCTGTTTGAGAGGCAAGGATCTCGATTCCGGGGTTTCTACTTATAACATCTTCAATTGCCTTTAGTCTATCGGCAGCAGTTTGGTTTCCTGCTGTTCCTTCAATGACAACAACTTTTCCCTTTCCGGCTAATTCTTTGGCGACGGCCTCTGCTACCACCGTCATAGCATCGTAGTTCTCAATTGCTGAGAATGATACAATATCACCGCCGTTTATCTTTGTGTTGACAATCGCAACCGGAACGCCTGCCTGATTGGCCCGTTCCACTACAGGAACCATTCCGGAACTATCTACTGGTACAAGTACGATTCCGTCTACGCCTTTGGCAATAGCATCATCCATCAGCCTTGTTTGTTCTTCAAGATTGTAAGGCTTCGTAGGAGCCAGATATGAAAGCGTAAACCCTTCTTCATCTGCCATTTCAACAACCGCAAGCCTCATATATTCAAAAAAAGGATTAGCAAAGGATTTGTTGATAAAAGCGATCTCCAGAGAGTTTTTAGATTTTGAACTTTCCTGAGAACCTTCTGAAAATGCAAAGCCAGTAATAAACAACACCGTTAACATAACAAGAACTCTTTTTTTCATTTTTTCCCTCGTATTTCATAAGATTTACTGGTCAAATTACCGGTTTTCCGACTTCTTTTTTAGGATTGAATCCAACCAAACAGCCAGAACAACTGTTAATCCGACAATGAATTGCTGCCATAGTGAAGACACTTTCAGCAGATTCATCCCGTTTGTAATAATGACAATAATTAAAGATCCAACGATTGCTCCCCAAACACCTCCTTCACCTCCTTTCATACTTGTACCTCCCATAACCGGTCCTGCTATAGCAGGCAGCAAAAGTGCTGCACCCGAGTTCTGATCGGCCGCATTCAGCCTTGACAATAAAACAACTCCTGCAACGGCAGCCATAGCACCACTTATTAAATATGCCTCTATCAGTACAATTTTGCTTTTAATACCTGAAGCTGTTGCAGCACGGAAGTTCGACCCTACTGCATAAATCCTTCTTCCGAAGATTGTAAACTTGAGAAAGAAAGCAAAAATAACAATTAAAACTAAAACGATAATAACTTGCACAGGCATCCAGCCGATGTACCCCGTGCCGATGAACCTGAATGCGTCGTCAAAACCGAAAATGGGGAAAGCTCCCATTACGGCAAAAGCAAGACCGCTGCCTACCCATAACATTCCGTAAGTTGCAACCGGAGAAGGTAAGTCTGTTTTTGTAATTAGTAGACCATTGACCAATCCGATCAGGACACCGACTCCCAAGCCGATTAAAATACTCAGCATCCAATGACAATGCATATTCTTCATTGCATGCGCCACCACTACGGCGGCAAGAGTTGTCGTTGATCCCATAGAGAGATCGATACCTCCTGTCAGAAGAACAACAGACATACCAAGGGCAAGAATTATTTGAGGCACAGCTTGTCTGAATACATTTATCAAGTTTGTTTTATTTGCAAAACTTGGGGATAAAATAGTCAGAATCAGCATAAGAATAAGTAGTATCAGTACCCTTGATGACTTCAGAAGATACCCCAATACCACGGTTTTCAAGGACTCATTATTCCCTGTTTTTATTAGTGTGTTTTCCATACGATCTCTCTTTCTTTTGTTTAAAAATCCAAAACTTAAACCATTCCGTTCATTTTTTTATTGAGGAATATTGTAATAACTATCGAGACAATAATAGACATCCCTATAATTGCCAGCTGATAGAAAGTTGAAATTCCTATATTGTTCAGACCACTTCTTAGAACGATAATAAAAAGGCCACCGAGTAAAGCTCCTATTGCGTCTCCTTTACCTGCAGCAATAGCCCCTCCCAAAACACAACTTGAAAATGCTTCAAATTCCATTCCTATTCCAATTGTAGGCTGGGCAGCCTGCATTCTTATGGTCATCATGACTCCTGCAATTGCTGCAAAGATACCACTTAAGGAATATCCAATAATTTTATATACCCAGGATTTTTTCCCCGAAAGCTTCAAGGCTTCTTCATTACCGCCGATAGCATAAAAATAGCTCCCCAAAACAGTATAGTGCAAAATTATGAACGTGAATAAAACAGCAAAAATGGTAATAAAAATTAAAAAGGGAATCCCCAAAATAGAACTTTTACTAATGACGGAAACTTCTTCTGGTAACCCCCAAACAACATTACCATCATTGATGACAAGAGCCAGACTAACAGCTATATACTGCATTCCAAGGGTAGCAATAAAAGATGGCACATTCATTTTTTCAACAAAGATTCCATTGAAACCACCAGCTAAAGCACCGACAACAACTGCAACAAGGATTCCTCCAAAAATTGAAAACTGAAAATTTACGATAGTATAGGCCATTACCATACCCGCCAGTGACATAACGCCTCCAACGGAAAGCTCTATCCCCCCCATAATCTTAACAATTATGACCCCCATGCATATGACAATCAGGAATGAGCCCTGTTGTAATATATTTAAAAGATTCCTTCCTGTCAGAAAATTCCCGGAAAGGACAGAGAACACGAATCCCAGGAGTAGGATACCCCAAAAAATCTGAGGAAAAGACGCTATGGTTTTTTTTATTGATATTCCTTTTTTGACTTGCATCGTATTATTCTCCCATTGCACAGCTGATTAATTCTTCAGGTTCTGCTGTAGGTAAAAACTCTTTTTTAATTGTCCCATCTGCCATAACCATAATGCGGTCACTCATCCCCATTACTTCGGGTAGGTCCGATGAAATCATTATTACAGCATTGCCCTGATTGACAAGTTTGTCCATCAGGGAATGGATTTCTACTTTTGCACCAATATCAATCCCTCTGGTCGGTTCATCAAATATCAGGATTTTCGGTTCTGTATTCAGCCATTTACCCACAACCACTTTTTGTTGATTACCTCCGCTCAGATTCTGTACTTTTGCAGTAACCTTCGGGGTCTTGATTTTCAGTTTGTCAACAAATTCACTGGTGCATTTTTTTTCTTTTCCTAGATTGATAAGACCGTTTTTAAACATCATATGCAGTGAAGATATGGTTGTATTGTGATGAACACCCAGATTCAGAAAAAGGCCTTCATCTTTTCTGTCCTCTGAGACATATCCGATACCATTCTCAATTGCTTTTGTTGCATTCCATTTCTCGACTTTTTTACCGTCAATGTAAATATCACCTGAGAAAAGATTATCAAGGCCGAAAATAGCGCGAGCCAGTTCTGTTCTACCAGCACCTACAAGTCCGGAAAACCCCAAGATTTCTCCGTACTTCAGTTCAAAACATATATTTTGCAGTTTTGAATTATTAAGATTTTCTACTTTTAAAGCTGTTGTTTCATGCTTACAATAATTTCTGGTATACATCATGGAAACTTCCCGGCCTACCATCATTCGGACGATATCCTCCACTTCCACATCATCTACCATATTAGTGCCTATATATTTACCATCACGGAGCACAGATACCCGATCACCAATCTGCTTAATCTCTTCCAACCTGTGAGAGATGTAAATAATAGCGACCCCTTTTGATTTCAACCGCGCTATCGCTCTAAATAATTGCTTGGTTTCATTTAAAGTCAATGCAGCAGTGGGTTCATCAAGAACAAGGATCTTTGCATCAAAAAGCAAGGCTTTTGCAATTTCAACCATCTGCTGCTGTGCCACACCGAGGTTGGCTACTGAACTATGGATATCAAGATTAATCCCAAAAGAATCCAGAAGTTTGATGACTTCTTCTTCCATTTTTTTCTTTTCAAGAAATATCATACCTTTTTTTAATTCCCGTCCCAGAAACATATTATCAATAACTGTCCGATAAGGAACCAAATTAAATTCCTGATAAACCATTGCTATACCATTTTTCTGAGATATGGATGGTGACCATTTTTCCATTTTTTTCTGATTAAAGAAAATCTCACCTTCCTCACAGACATAGGCACCGGACAGGACTTTCATAAGAGTAGACTTGCCTGCACCGTTCTCACCCATCAAAATGTGAACTTCTCCCGGAAGAATTTCCAGACTTACATCAGAAAGAGCCAAAACACCTGGAAATCTCTTTGTAATATTCTTCATTTCCAGAATTGGAATACTAGTAACACTTTTATTCATGTCCCCATCCCTTTTTTTCATAAAATTCCCTTGTAACAACATTTCTCATGCGTCTTATCAATATTACGGTATTACGGTATTACGATATTATCATCATATCGTAATACATTAGAAAGTCAAGTTAAAAAGCCTCCGAGCCAAGAGTACGGCTGAATACCAACAAGAGGCTCATCTTCATAATAAACTACTGCTCACTGCAGCAGTTTATTATGAAGATCATATTTACTGTCCTTTTATATGCTTGCGAACTTATTAAATACTTTTTAATCTGTAACTTCATGAAATCCTCCATGAACAGAGTTAAGTAGTATTCAACTTAATAAGAATAAATGCTTTCCAATATGATGTGCCAAGAGATTGTCATATGTTTTCTGATTACCAATTAAGACTTTCACAAACTTATCCCACAACTCCTTATCTTTCTTTAATTCTCCGTAAGAAACATGCAAAACCTGCCTATCAGTATTATTTGAAAATACAACAGGTAATTCAACATCACTTAATTTATCAATGTCAGTCCTAAGCAACAAATTGGGAGTAATATGGTAATAACTTTTTGCTATATCATACACGGCATAAGCCTTTTTAAATAACATACGAAACAATCCTTTATCCGAATATGAAATAACCTGCAGGGCGACCAACCAGTTCGTACCGGAGGTTTTCAAATGACAGGGGCCTGCTTTCTGTTCTTTTATAATAGGATAGACAGAAAATTTATCACTTGATGAGTGAACTGAAATTTTATGTCCCATAAGAGATGCAAGTTTGGCATGGCATCTAAAATCTTCCTGAAAATCTTTGACATCACCGATATAGTCTATCCCTTTCTGAAACTCTCCCACATAGCGTGGAGCCAAACCGGTATAAGATACATTCAAGACATTAAGTTCATTTGCGACAAAGAAATGAGCCTCCAAAGAAGTCACAAAATCAGTCTCATCTACAGAAATTTCAAAATCAAATTCCTTGCGGATTTTTTCACACTCTTTGTATAGGATACTGGCAAAATCAATGGCGCCTTTGTATGTGAGAGCAATTCTGGCCAAATTAATTTCTGTAAAATTAAAAGTTAAATCAGATGCATAATTCAGTGTAGAAAGATACTTCGATTCAATCCTCTCTCTGTATGACTTATCCAGTGTTTTGTACTTTTCCAGGATAGTATTATCGTCATAACCAAAAACTTCTATAGCTAAATGATCGGATAAATCGACGGTTATCATAGTACAACCCTGCTCTAAAGCGGATCTTGCCGATATAGTATCCTTTAAATGATCCCCATCTGCACCCCATTTACCCCGGTATCCTGTTTTAAACACGCCCCATATCGCTGCATCCACGACATCGCGATAGGACCTATTAGTCAATTCCAGTTCACGCAGTGACTGTTGGGCAAGAATGGGTGTGAAATTTGGATAAAGGGAAAAACTCTTGATATGGCCGACAGTTGCAACCCCGAGACGATCACCCACACCAAAGGTAGAATCTTCCTTACCAACTGGTTTTGGCTCTAAATCAGGAAAAAGCATTCGTAAAAGCTTGCAATTCGATTCAGTTTCTTCACAGATTAAGCTAATCTCCCCTTTATACTTACTTTTTTCCCCTACGAACTTCCAGGGTATATTTTTATTGGAACTCAGAACCAGATAATCTTTATCTTTGATCCTGACGGAAAAGAAAATAACCCCATCTTTAATCCTAAGAGATTTTTCATACAATTCGGCATCACTCAGCAGCCCTGAGAAGTCTTTACTAACATGCGGATCATCCGGCAATCCGGAAACTATTTTCAAGGCTTCTATATAAGTATTCATACTCTCAATCCTTACTTTAAAATCATCATTTATTGCGTATAACGTATGATCAATTATATTAGTTTGTAGAAGTAATATTGATTTTGATCAGAAATAATCCCGGACAGTCGGTGTATAACGTTCTTATACTTTCCCATCCTTAGTAAAATCCTATTCATAAATCTTCATTAACGGAATCCACAGGCGACTCAACTCATATATTTCTTCATATTTACAGCGACAGGGCACTATATATTATCCAGGCATCAATCAAGTCTCTATAATTTACTGAAAAATCAAATTCCTGAATCTGTTTCAGGTTCCCTACTATATTTTCACTGTTCCCTCCTGTTAAAGCATCACGGCTGGGATCAGACACTGTTTCGCTATTTTCCAATGCCGGATTCTTTAAATATCTTTTTAATAAAGATTTTGAAATCTCATAGTTTATTACATAAGGATTAGCAGTTGTTCCATGCTTCAAACTCTTACCTTCAAAAAATATCAGGGAACAAACAAATACAAACAAAAAGGCCAGAAAAAGATTCTTTCTCATACCCCCTCCTGGATTTCTACCTCCAATCTCTTCAAATACTCCAAACCTTTTACTGCAGCTTCAGAAGGCTCCGGGTCAGGTCTGTGCTCACCGGATACAAAACCCTGATATCCCACATCAATCAGTACTTTAAGTATTTCTTTAAAGCCTATGTGCCCGCATCCAGGATACAGTCTGTTCGAATCGGCATAATGAAAATGAAACATCCTGTCACCGGCTAACCTGATACTATCCGTAATGGACGGTTCTTCTATATTCATATGAAAGGTGTCAAGGAGCATCCCTAAATTATCCGCCCCTACACCATCGATAAAACGCAAACCTTCCCCTACTGAGTTCAACAGTGATGTCTCATAACGATTGATAGGTTCAAATGCTATTTTCACATCCAGCCTGGCGGCTTCTGCACAGCAGATCTGAAAAGCGTCCTTCATCTGCTCTTGCGCTTTCTGTTCAGTGACTTCAGGCCGCGTAATACCACGAAGTAAACCGATAATAATCGTACTGCCTGATTTTGCCGCAAAATCAACATGGGAAATAACACGTTCTATGGCTTTATTGCGGATACTTTCATCTGGGTCTGTAAAAGAGAGGCCTTCTTCTCCCCAAGCCTGTCCCGTTCCAATAGCGGGGACAGTCATCCCCGCACTCTTTAGAACATGCAACACCTGGTCCTGATCGATAATCCTCGGATCCCTCACAGCCAATTCGATTCCGTCAAAGCCCATGTTCGCAATTTTTTGGACATTTGCTTCAAAGTCCCCCTTAAAGGGAACAGCATCGAATTTTGCCGGATTGGTGGACAAACACATTGCATACTTCATTAACTATCCCTTGTGAAACGGCCCGATATGAGGTAGTTCGTAGATAGACTTCCAACCTTCGGTCCAGGGCTCTTTCAGGAATGGAGCCAGCTCTTCGTCGCTTCTAAGAGATACTTTCTTGGGAAGCTCTCCCGGAGGAAATGTTTCCAGGATGTCATTTATCGCCATAGTCATGTATTCCAAAATAGCTGCGATAGGACGCTTTGCTTTTTCAGCGGTAGCCTTGCTGGGAGAACCAACAACCCCTTCGGGAGTGGCAAATCGTTCAATTGCAATATGACCTTCACCTTCAGACCATCTGTGAGGACAGCGATTGGGATCCACCGACAGGTCAAAGTGCCCTTCAGGTAAGAATCTTTCACCTTCAGCATCTCTTACATAATCCATATTTATCATGTCTTTGAACATCAGAAGACCTACAGCAGTTTCCGCTTCATCCGCATGAATGAAGTTGGTCGTCAGAGAGTCTTCCCGGTCAATCGGCATAAAGAACTCACGGACAGCCCTATGCCAGTCGATTACCTGTACGACCGCAGGAAGCTGGTACCGTTTCATAAATTCCTGAATCGCATCAACAAGGGTCCACAGGTGACCATGGTTGTTGAACAGGATTATTTTTCTGTAACCGTCATTCCATAGACCAACCATGGTATAGATCAGCATTTCCCGTACGACTTCGGGGGGAATAATTACCGTTCCGGGCATTCCCATATGGTGATAAGGATGTCCGCCGTAGTTGATGGGAGTAAAAGCCAAGTTGACTTCCCTTCCCTCTTTGGCGGTTTTTCTCCTGATCGCTTCACAAATCTGGGTACACATAAAAGTGTCCAGGCCGGTATTGGCGTGATCGCCGTGATTTTCCGTACATCCAATGGGAACCAGAACAACATCATTCTTTTTTCTTTTAGCAATGGCGTCCTTACGGGGGGTAGTCTGGATATAACATCCGGCCTTACCCAATTCGGATTCGGCGCCAACTTCGTAATCCTTCAGAATTTCTTCAATCTCTTCCATGGGCGCATCAAAAATTCTTTTTTTCAGCTGACCTACCGCATTATCTTCAAAAATGATATGCGGATAATCAGTGGTAAGCCATTTTTTGTCTTTAACTTCTGCCATTTCAAAAACCTCTTTATTTTTTGAACACCATATTATCATCTGACCATATGATGTTAATATGATTTGATCATAGCACTAATCTCTGAATTGTCAAGTTTTTTCCGATAGAAATTTTAAGAAAATCAGAGAGAAAAAGAATCAAAACAATCTATCGGGAAACAATGTTTTATGTTAATAATAATTACTATAGGAATGACTAATGAAAAATATTAAGCCCGTGAAACAAAAAACCGTTGTATTCCAGGTTATGGAACAGCTAAAAGCTATGATAGCTTCCGGCTCTTTAAAGCCGAATGATAAAGTTCCAAACGAATACGAACTAGCCGAATCATTTGGAGTCGGAAGGTCAACTATCAGAGAAGCCTTAAAAATTTTTCAATATTTAGGAGTTGTAGAACTGCGTAACCCAAAGGGGACATTCATCTGCGAAAGCTCCAACATCTCTTCCGAAGCACTCCTTTGGTCTATGCTATTAGGAAAAAAGGACCTGAAAAACCTTCTGGAACTCAGACTTATCATGGAACATCAAGGATTATGGTATCTGATGGTCTACAATAAGGATGATGCGTTTATATCAGATATTGTAAATAAACTTAATAAAGAAGTCGAAAACATTATAAAAGCTGTAGAGTCGGGGAATATATCAAAAAGGATTGAAGCGGACTATGCTTTTCATAAACATATTATCGAGGCATGTCAGAATGATCTTTTCAACAGTTTATACCAAACTATGCGTTCATTCAGTTATGAAGAAATAGTATTGGCTCAGGATGATATTATCGATAAAAAGATTATTTCTAATAACCACAAGCAACTGATCAATGCAATAATCGAAGGTGATTTTTATAAAGCCATGGAGGTATTCAGAAAACATATAAGGAACAGCGATCCTCTTTTCCAGGATTTGTAATCTTTAAAATATGTAAAAAGGATTGTTCTAAATAGTAATCTTCCAATTTTAATTACACAGACAAACACCTCTTTTGCCAGTTTGAACCACCCCGAGAATCCCGGAGACCGATTTACTTGAGTCCAGCAGTTACTGCCAGACGAATTTACTGTTCCTAGTACATCATTTCAAACTCTTGAGGAGAAATATATCCCAGAGGTTCCATGATCCGTTTGTTATTATACCAATCCACCCAGTCCAAAGTAGCCCAATTCGACCTGTTCAATAGAGCGGCAGGACCATCTTTGTGAATGACTTCTGCCTTGTATAAAGGCCGTTTATTGTCTCAGCCAGTGCATTGTCATTAGAGTCACTTTTGCTTCCAACTGATGGATCAATTCCTGCTTCAATCAATCGTTCTGTATAGGAAATAGCTAGATATTTAGAACCACGATCACTGTGATGGATCAGTTATTCTGTTACCTGCCTTGCCCACAATGCCTGGTTAAGAGCATCAAGAGTGAAATCAGTTTTCATTGACGTTGATGCTCGCCAGCCGAAATCATTCTTGAAAATACATCGATTATGAAAGCAACATAGACAAATCCCCTCCAGGTGGAAACGTAGGTAAAGTCAGCCACCCACAGCGCGTTTGGCCTGGAAGCAGTGAAATCCCGATTTACAAGGTCATCAGGTCTGTTGTCTTTCGTCGGAATCGTTGTCCTGACTTTCTTTCCACGAATTACACCACGAAGCCCCATGGACGCATTAAACGCTCTACTGTGCATCTGGCGACGGGGATTCCTTCTTTATTCATGGCCTGCCAGACTATTTTAACTCCATATACACATCTATTCGCAAACCAGACCCGTTTGATTTCATCTTTCAGGTGGTTATCCCTTTTTACTCGTGGAGGCTCTCTGTATGGATCTGATTGCCGTGATTTCATTTCGTAGTAGATTGATGGAGCTATCTGAATATTCTTACAGAGAGGCTCGACTCCATGATCTTCCCTATTCTTATCAATGAAATTGACCTTTATTTCTTTCGGCGGTCGAGCTCCGCCTGGGCGAAATATGCTGATGCCTTACGCAATATCTCATTGGCTTCTCTTAGCTCACGAACTTCTCTTTCAAGTTCTTTTATTCTTGCCCGTTCTTCACTGGAGACGCCTTCCTTGATACCACGGTCTATCTCGGTTTGTTTTACCCATTTTCTCAAAGATTCCGGAGTACAACCGGTTTTGGAGGCTATTGAAATTATTGCTGCCCACCGTGACTCATAGTCTTTTCATGATCAAAGACCATCCTGACTGCTCGCTCTTTAACTTCTTGAGCATACCTGATTCTTTTTCCCATAACACAATCCTCTCATATAATTGTGTCTCCGGAAAACCCGGGGCGGTTCAGTTTCACTTTCTCTTTACAATTTTTCTACTCCACACTACCGTCAGAACATAGGACGATAAAAAAGGTTCATCTATTTCAAATGAAAAATGCAATTCTTTCCAAATGCATTTCAGGATCAAACTCATTTGGATATATTCACATTTAATGATAAAGCAGAAAAAAATGATAAGAAATAAGCCGGTTAAACAGAAAACAGTTGTTATTCAGGTTATGGAATAGTTAAAAAGAAATGATAGTTTATTTTCTTTAAAACCAAATGATAAAATCTTTAATGAATATGTTCTTGTCATGTCAATCGGCGTAGCACTGTGTGTCAAGGAAGATGTCACCCCTATAAAATCTTCTTGAATATAAATCCTTGGAAGGATTCAAATACACTGTTTTCTTGTGGGACCAGAACTTCCTTTGGGTACTAGCAATTATTATTAATCCACTGTTCCAACTGATGTTGTTTGCTTCTCTGAGAATGCTTTCTCATCTCTTCTTCCGCTTGAAGACTCTCTTTCTTTTCGATATATAGAAAAATTCGCTTATGAGCTTCAAGAGATTCTACAGCCCATTCATCGGAATAACTTGTTAAATTGATAATCCGTGTGGTTTGTTCAAAAATTGAATTCAGTAATTTTTGTAAATAGAGACTTTTTGTTTCGTTAATAATATATTGGTGAAAATTCAGATCTATTCGTAAACTTTCTAAATAATCCTGATGCTTAGTTCTTTCAGCCATTTGATTGTGAAGGGTACGAAGAATATCTAATTGTGAATTCGTTACCATTGATGTAAATAATCGAACAGCCAGAGCTTCAAGCATCTCCCTTATGTCATATATCTGGACAACTTGCTGGTATGATACCTCTGAAACAAAGGTACCATAATCCTGCTTATAGTCTACGAAATTTTCTGTATGAAGCTTTTTAATTGCCTCACGTACAGGCGTTCTACTGGAGTTAAGTTCTGAGCACAACTTTCGTTCTGACAAAGGCATTCCCTGCTTAAACTCATTGGCAATAATCAACTCCTTTATTCTTTTGTAAACAATATCTGACTTGAGTTCTTTCCTGTTATATACCAAGTTCTGCTCTTCCACTGGTTCCCCATTATAGTTTTTCCACAAGTTTTTCAAAAATATCAAGTTTCTGTCGACACAATTTTGCTGCAGCCAAAGGAGACATTGCATAAACAGTGTCATCAAACAGCTCCAGAGAGTAGTATCCTTTGTAGCCAACTTTTTCTGCTGCTTTAATCCATTTTACGGCATTTGAAATGCCGTCTCCTGGAAAGCAACGACTTTTAGCAACATGTATATCTTCATCCCTCAGATCCAAAGTATCATCAATATGGAATATTCCGATGGGATTATTAAACTTTCCCAATTGCTCGGGTCCTTCTCCATTTGGCATAAGATTATGTATGTCCGGAACGATAGGGATATTATGAAGATTAGGAGCATCAAGTATTGTGTTAATCCAATCCGTATCACCAACAACGAATTCTGGAAATTCAATCGGTTCAAACATCAACTCCAAATCATAGCTGCAAAAAATATTTTTAAGAAAGGTTATCCTTTCCTGGTAGGTTTTGGTAATCCTATCTTTTGAAGGTAAATTACCATAAATTTGATACCATCTACTTGAAGGAGCGACTATAGCTGGAGATTCAATGGCTCTGCATAATTCAGCTAATAAATGCGCCTCTTTTTCAAGAACAAAAGCTCCTTCCTGTGGAACAAGAAAAACATCCTCAAAGGCATTTATTGATAAAACTTTCATATCATATTTCTTCAGCTTTTTTCTAAGATCTGAAGGAGAGACAAATTTTAATTCTTCCTTCAATTTAGCATAGCTGATTTCTACAGCTTTGAAATTGGCTACTCCGCAAACATCAATAAATTCACTTAAGTGACATTGAAAAATAGTATTTTCATTTATGGCAAATTTCATAATTCTTCCTTCAGAAATGATCTCAAATTATTTCAGATATTTGGAAATAGTCTTTTCATTCAGAATTTCTTCCAGTTTTACTGCTCTACCTTCTTTCAGAGAAAGTCCTGCTGCTTTTGCTATAATGACAGGACGTATGGCATCATACAAACCACAAGCGACCGGTTTATCTTCCAGTACCGCTTCAGCAAAACTCTTCATTTCATCTACATATGCCTGGAAGTACCTTTGCAGGAAGAAATAGGGAGGCTTATCCGATTCAGTACCATCAACAGTTACGGTAGAGACTCTGGTATCAGTATCGTTCTGTGCTTCACAACAACCTTTGGATCCGAAAACTTCCGCTCTCTGATCGTACCCATAAACAGCCTGCCTGGAGTTATCAATAACACCGAATGATCCGTCTTTAAATTCAAAAGTTACAATTGCGGTATCCACATCACCGACTTCTTTGATTTTTTCATCAATCAGATTTCCACCACGGGCAAAGACAGATACGACTTCCTGACCGGAAAGATAGCGGATCATATCAAAATCATGGATCATCATATCCATAAACAGTCCGCCGGAAACCTTTACATATTCAATGGGAGGAGGAGCAGGATCTCTGGAGGTGATTTTAACTATGTGAGGAGTACCTATCTTACCGGATTCCACAGTATCCCGTACCCTTTTAAAGTTGTGATCGAACCTTCTATTAAAACCTATCTGAAACTTAACTCCACTCTCTTTAACTATTTTTAGAGTCTCCAGAATTGTCTGCAGTTCAAAATGCACAGGTTTTTCGCAAAAAATATGTTTACCTGCTTTTGCAGCTTTTACAATCTGTTCCGCATGTAAATTTGTAGAAGAGAGGATCATCACTGCTTCGACTTCTTTATTGTTAATAAGTTCATCCACATCAGGAGTGATAGAAGTGACACCCAGATCAGAAAGCCACTCTTTGGTTTCATTTGTTATGTATGGGTCTGCTACCTGCACCACTTCAGTAGAAGAAATATAATTTATTACACTATCAAGGTGAAGTCGACCAATTTTACCTGCACCTATCACCCCTAATTTAAGTTTCTTTTTCACTACAAATCGTCCTTATATTAATGAGCTATTTCTAATTGAGAAAATATATAATTCATTTTTGCAAAGAAATTCCGACATACCGCCGGAATTTCTTTCTAGATTGCGTTTAGATCACTTGGGCCACTGATCTTTTGGAACATTCTTGTAAACATCTTCCATAGTATGAAAACCATCACCGATGATAATATCTACCATATTATCTTTATTTACTGCCACAACATCCACAGAATAAGAATCAACCATCTTTGTTCCATTGTCCAGTTTTGTCCAAATACCCAGATCAGTTCCTATAGTAAGCTTTGGATCTTTACCTTCGGCCAGAGCAACTGCTACTTCCATTGCGGCCTGGTTTAACATGGCAAGAGGCTTGTATACAGTACCTGTCTGAAGTCCTTCAACAATTCTCTGGCAAGCAGCTATATCTGCATCCTGTCCGGCAATAGGCACCTTCCCGGCTAATCCCTGAGCGGCTAGTGCCTGAATAGCTCCGCCAGCAGTGCCATCATTGGATGCTATGACAGCTTGTACATCATTCCCTGCCAAGGTCAAACCATTTTCAGTATGTTTTAGTGCTTCTTCGGGACTCCATCCTTTACACCATTGTTCCAGTACGATTTTGATATCCCCACTATCAATATATGGTTGAAGAACATGCTGATGTCCTTCATAAACCAGATGCGCATTAAAATCCTCAGGACCACCTTTCAGCCAGATATAATTTCCTTTAGGAGCCTGATCCACTACAAATTGTGCCTCTACTTCACCTACTTTAACTGAATCGAATGTAATGTAATAATCAAGATCACCATTCCGGACAAACCTGTCATAAGCGATAACTGGTACACCAACTTCATGGGCAGGTTCAACAATTGATCCCATAGCTTCTGAATCAAGAGCCTGAACGATGAGAACATCAATCCCCTGAGAAAGCAGGTTTTCGCATTGAGACATCTGTTTCATGGCTTCATCTTCAGCAGATTGAACCATTAACTCGATTCCATTCTCTTCCGCATAAGCTTGAAACATCTCGATTTCCCGCTGCCAGCGTTCCTGCTTGAGAGTTCCGATAGATACACCGATTTTTATTACACCATCATCTTTAGCGGTTGCACTGGAATCCTGTCCTCCATTAGCAAACATCATAACCGGGCTGATAAGCATTACCAGCAGCAAAAGAAAAATAACTCTTTTCATTTGCATTCCTCCTTAAATTGATTGATTATATGATACCATTGGTATTCCACTGGTGTCAAACAAAATGGTGTAAAACTTCTACTCCAACAAAAAAAATGAATTGATCAGAAAAGATAACTAACTTACTTTTGTTTGGGAAACAAAAATATTAAGAATTCATATTAAATATAGATTTTTTGATTTCTAATTGTTATTTGTTTTTACCGTCTTATCTGTAATAAATGTCTTTCCCGGGAAGAAGCAATGTGCTCCCGCATCGCAGCCTCCGCCAGTTCACCATTCCCTTCCAAAATAAACTTAGCTATATCTGAATGCTGCCTTTGAACAGTTGCCGACCACTCATCTGTGTATTCTATCAACCTGGTGATTCTTCGACTATGATCAAATAGCATATTAATCATACTGGAAAGCATAGAATTTCTACTATGTGTAATCAAAAAACTATGAAATTGCATATCAATAGGAATAGAATCAGAAAATCTGCCTTCTTTTAAGCTAAGCAAAAATTCTGCCGAGATCCTTTCTAGATCCAGTTTTTCTGATTGCTGCAAATTTTCAGCACATAATTTTGCAGCCAATCCTTCAAGGACTTCACGTGTTTCATAGACTTCAAGAATAGTTTCATAAGTAATTTTTGAAACCAATGCTCCGTATTCAGGAGTCATTTCAACGAAATGCTCGGTACTCAATCTTTTCAGCGCCTCTCGAACTGGCGTCCTGCTTGCTTCAAAAAGATGGCTGATATTTCTTTCAGACAACGGTGCTCCCTGAGCTAATTCATGAGAGACAATCATTTCCTTAAGCTGCTGATACACTTGTTCACTCTTTGATTTTTTTTGGTCCTTTGTCATATATAAATCTTTCCTAATAAGTATTTCAAATTAACCTTATAGAGTAAATAACTCCAATTTTGGCAATTATTATTCCATGAGAACTGTTACTTTACAATCTGTTTTGTCAAATTGTAAAGACTTCAGTATATTGGGAGTTTCCTCAAGACATATTGTTTTTGTTATCATTGGCAATAAATTCAAACCCATAGCGACTGATTCAATTACATAGTAAAAGTTATTGTGACCTGCATGTCCATATGAACCAAAAATTGAAGCTTTTTTAACTTGCAATACATCCGGCGATATAGATACTTGTTCATCACTTCTGGAAATTATGCAGACTTTGGAACCTATAGTAGTTCCTCTCCAAATACATTTTTCAACAGTATTCCAAAAATCAGATGTATATCCCGATGATTCAATATATAGATGTGCTCCTTTTCCATTTGTTATTCTCAAGATCTCTGATTGAAGATCAACGTTGGTGTTATCCAAAGAAAAATCAGCACCTATTTTTTTTCCGATTGTCCGTCTGGATTCTGAAGGTTCTATTAAAATGACAATTGATGCTCCAGATCTTTTTGCTAGAGCACAAGCAGAAAGTCCAATAGGTCCTCCTCCATTTACAATGACAATCTGTCCAGGATAAATGGCCCCCGCTAAAGTAAAAATGGCATTATAAGCGACTGCGGCTGGTTCAATCAAACTTCCTGCCAGGAAAATATCCTTTTCTGAAAACCTGTCTTTCAGAGGTTCCAAGCTCCAAATAGATTTATCAGGGATAACAACATATTCAGCAAACCCACCATTTTTATTAAATCCCATTTCATTCAAATTTTCACAATAATTAGGTTCACCTATAACACAAGAAGAGCATTTGCCACACCATTGCATTTCTTCAGCACAAACAATTTCTCCTTCCTTAAAAGGAAGGCCTGTTTTCCTGTCTATTGCATTTGATCCTGATTTTACGACTACACCTGATATTTCATGTCCCAAAATAATAGGGAAACTGGTAAGGCCTGGATACGGTATATATCCATTTTCTTGAATATGAGCCATATGTATATCACTTCCACAAATCCCACATGCTTTGACTTTCAACAAGACTTCACCAGCACCTGGCTCTGGAATTGGCAATTCTTTAATTTTGAGTAAAGGATTTTTCCAAACTTTACTTCCCACTGTAGCTTGCTTCCCTTCTATATCTCTACTACCACCCAGATAATTAGCTTCGGGTTGCCAATCAGCGTCAAGTACCAATGCTTTCATTTTACCCATTATAGTCCTCTCATTTTCTGATGCCTATTTATATTACAATGAAGATATCTATAATTCATTATAATTTTATTTTATTTTTAATTAATAAAAAAAGGACCATTTCAGAAAAATCCAGAATGGTCCAATACGCAGCAGAAAACAGAGATTATTATTTTGAAAAATCAAGCTGTCATTACAGTGTTTGATAAGGAAGAGATAACAACCCCGGTTTTAATCTTAATCATCAAATGTCAGCATTACTTTTCTGGCAATATCCTTGTGATGTACAGCCATATCCATCGCCTTATCCAGATCTTTAAACTTGAAATGATGAGTATTGAGAGCAGCAAAATCATATTTATCCTTAATCTGAGACATAAATCGTATCGTTCTGGGAAACCAGAGTTTTGTCCCGCCAGACCCGCGCAGTGTCAAAGTTTTCCAGATAATCTTTCCCAGTTCAACGGGGACTTTACGTCCGATTGAGTGACCAACCACACCAATTCTGGCATTGTGAGCTGAAATATCAAAAATAGAAGCGATTCCCACATCATTACCGGAACATTCAATAACAACTGAAGCGCCTTTCCCATCAGAATGGTCTTTTACCATCTGTTCAATATTACCGGCAGTAGGATCAAGAACAATATCTGCTCCGTATTTCAGGGCATTTTCTCTCCTGGCAGGAATCGGATCAATAACAATAACCTTTGCTCCTGACTCTTTACATACCATAGCGGCACTAAGACCGATCGGGCCACCACCGACAATTGCACATACATCAGAAGCATCTGGATCACAGCCATTTCCCCAGACTCCCCAGTAACCTACATTAAAAGTCTCCACCCAGGCACCCAGTTCATAATCCCAGTCCTGAGGAATAACATGCGTATATTTCTCTTCCAGGATCATGTATTCGCCCATTCCACCGGGAGAATTCGGCATAAAACCTGTTTCTCTCATGTTCAGACAGGCAGAAGGCATTTTATCATCTTTACAGTTGGCACAATTACCACAGGCAAGAACGCAGTCTCCAACAATCTTGTCACCAACCTTAACTGAGGTTACAGCAGAACCGACTCCCGCACAAACTCCGGCAAATTCATGACCGGGTGTATAAGGAGCGATGTCGTATCGGCCTTCAGCTGATTCGCCTTCAAAACATTCAACATCCGATCCACAGATACCACAGGCTTTCATTTTAAAAAGTACCTGATCAGGTTTCAGTTCGGGAAGTTCCACTTCTTCGATCCGTAAATCATGGGGTCCATGCATAAATGCGATATTCGCTTTCATATTTCTTTCTCCTTTCAATAGTACTTGTGTTTTTCTTTCATAATTAATAACTGGTACTGACCAGAACTTTACCCGAGGTTATTTCCATACCTTTTTTAATATCCTCAAGATTGTATCTTCCAGTACACATTTTTCTCATATCAATCCTTCCGGATGCCATCAGAGCAATGACATCTGTATAGATGCCCTCTCCGGATTGTCCGTTTGAACCGTAAATTCCTGCAGCATTCCACTGCCAGTAGAAGGTATCAACCGGTGTAGATCCGATTGGATGTCCGATCTGAACAGTTTTACCCTTAATAGCCAGGGATTTTGCCATGACCGGATAGGTGAACTTAGTTGCCCCCGCACACTCGGCAAACAGAGAGATTCCTCTTCCATTTGTCAGATCCATCAGCATGGATGCCTGTTCTTCTGCATCCTTAAAGTCTGCAGGATTGAACACATAGTCGGCACCGCACTGTTTAGCCAGTTCCTGACGTTCGGGAATTGTTTCAAAAGCAATAAGCTTGGCAGCACCGGAAGTTTTAAGCAATGAGATCGCAGCCAATCCGATGGGGCCGGCACCGAATACAACAGCATGTCCTCCAGGCCTTAAACCTCCAGCACGGACAAAAATACCGTTATAAGCTACACCGGTGGGTTCAATCATTGCTCCCAGTTCAAAAGCGGTCATTTTATCGCCGTAGTGGTTGACGATATCATTAAGAACATAGCAGTATTTCTCTTTTACCGTTGCAAACTCGGCAAATCCGCCATCATAGGTCAAGCCTGGTTCTTCCAGATTACGGCATTGATTGAACATACCCATCCGGCATGCATCACACTCACCGCACCAGTGCATGGACTCTACACTTACCAGGTCTCCAACTTTCAAACGTTTGACACCCTTTCCCACTTCAACGACTTCACCTGAAAACTCATGTCCTGTAATGATGGGATATTTTGAATGACCGTTGTAAAGGGTATATCCTTCATCATCCATTTTCAAAAGATGCGCATCTGTTCCACAAATCCCGGCAGCTCCCACTTTAAGCAGAACCTGACCGTCTTCGGGTTCAGGAACGGGGCGGTCTATAACATTTCCCCGGATATTCTTCCAGATGGAATTTCCCCTCAGGGATCTTTTCGTCGAGATTTCCCTTTCGGAAAGTACATAGTCTTTTTTTGGAGCCCAATCGGCTTCAACATAAAAAGCTCTCATAATTATTCCTCCTTTAAAAGGCATTCTCTGATAGTTGCAATAGCTGTTTCAGCACACGACCTGCTGTCCGGCAAAGGTAGAACTTCAACTCCCAGGTATCTCAGACCTGTGTAATGGGACAGATTTCCCAGTAACTCCTTAAAGTTGATATGCCCCATTCCAGGAGCAAGCCTGTTACTGTCCGCACAGTGAATGGCGCCTATATACTTTCCAGCCATATCAAGAGACTGTTTCATATCCGTCTCTTCAATATTCATATGGAAAGCATCAGGTAGAACTTTCAGATATTCCGAGCCCCTGGACTTTGCAAAATTTACACAAGACTCTACAGTATTGAACAAATTGGTTTCATACCTGTTAATAGCTTCCAGTAGAAGAGTTACTCTTTTTTTCTCTGCATAATCCAGACACTTATCAATTGCTGCATCACCACCATTTATCTGAATATTCCGATCCTGGTCATTGAGCTTCCCTTTAATTCCACCGAGAATAACCATTCCACCACCAGAAGAAAGCATATCCATATATCCTTTCATTCTGGTAACAGTCTTTTCACGGATCTCCGGATCAGGGTCGTAAAGAGAGTACCCATCCTCAACAAAACTCTGTCCAGTAGCTATGGAAACCAATTCAAGCCCTTTTTTATCGAGCAAGTCAAACAGCACGACCGGATCAACATCCAGTGGTGTTCTCAAACTAAGCTCTATCCCGTCATAACCAAAATCAGCTAATTCAATAATCGCTTTTTCAAGCTCACCAGGGTAGAGCAATGGGCCAAATTTCGTACTGTTTGGAGTAACACTTGCAACAATCTTCATACGAGTCCTCAGGTAGGATATGCCAGGGTATACAGATGTTTTCCGCCGTTAGTAGGCCCTTTGATAACATCCTCAATCTCTTTCTTATCCCTCATTGTCATCGCTTCGATGGGAGGAAGCTTTCCAACAGGATACATCTCCATAATGTCGTTGATTAGTTTTTCCAGATAGTCCAGCATGGCATAAACACCTGGTCTTGCCTTTTCAGGATCCGCCAGAGTAGCATCTCCCACAACACCTTCGGGAGTAGAAACCACCTCAATGGCTGAAGCCCCTACCTGACACCAGAAGTCAATGGGAGATTCTTCCTTATAGACACTACCTGATTTATTAATGTGACCTGCGGGAAAAATGCTCAAAGGTGTGGTTTTCTGTGCATACTGCTGATCTATCAGCTCAGGGAATAGAGCCATTGAGTAGGAAGTTTCCACCTCATCCGCATGAATAAAAGGAGTATCAAAGACACCGCCATGGGCCTTATCTTTCAGATATTCGGGAATTACAAACCACCAGTTCACATTAACCAGAACCGCGGGAACCTGGTATTTTTTGGCAAACTGATGAATTGCCAGAGGAATCACATAATCCTGCCCATGGCCATTCAGGAGTATAATCTTCCTGAAACCGGAGTTCCAGAAACCTGCAACAACAGCACGTATATAAGCAGCCAGGTCTTCTTCAGGAATAACAATTGTTCCGGGCATTCCAAGATGATGGAAAGGATGAGACCCGTACCAGATGGGTTCAGCTACAGTACATCCTGTCTTCTGGGCAACGGCTTCTGCCAGCCTGGTAACCAAAAATGTATCCTCACCGGCGCAGGCGTTCAATCCATGATTTTCAGTACTACCGATTGGCAGAATCAACATATCACTCTTTTTCAGCCGCTCTTCAATCTGTTTCCCATTCATTGTCTGATAATATACACCAGTGGGTCTTTCCATGTGTCCGCCCTCAGGGGGGATTGTCCATTTACTCATAACTTTACCTCCATATACACCTTTGGCATTCTATTGGTATGCCATTAATAAAATACATTCCCATCATCTCCAATAATTCAATTCAGAAGCTCATTAAAATGAAAATGATGGTATTGATCAGTTTTCTGATTGTCTAAATATCAACCAGAAAACAAATATCCAATTCTTGATTAAGAATTACTATTTTGACTTCTTACTTGAATAAATATCAAACCATACAGCGGTAACCAGAATTATCCCTTTTACGATATACTGCCAGTAAGCATCGACATTCATCATACTCATACCATTGTCTATCGAAGCCATAAAGAAAGCTCCAACAATTGCTCCTGCAACTTTACCCGACCCGCCGGACATACTGGTTCCACCAATTACTGTCGCTGCAATAGCATCTAACT
This sequence comes from Oceanispirochaeta sp., assembly GCA_963666275.2. Lineage (GTDB taxonomy): Bacteria > Spirochaetota > Spirochaetia > DSM-2461 > DSM-2461 > Oceanispirochaeta. Next base: position 2,214,900 of record CAXXOA010000002.1, on the reverse strand, counting down.
CCATATTCATCCCGGCAGAAGGTGTTCCTGCATTCAATCTGGCTGAAAGAATAATTCCAGCTATTGCGGCCATTAAGCCATTAAGCATAAATACGATAACTAGATTTCGTTTAACTTTAATACCAGAATACATAGTTGCTTCATAATTGCCACCCATAGCATAAATACTGCGTCCAAAGGTTGTTTTTTCAGCTACAAATGTAAATACCAATACAAGAATAATCATAATAAGAACCGGTACAGGTAAACCTTTGTAATTATTTAATATTGCAGCTACCCCTACAATTATGAGGCAGAAAAGCAGGTTTTTAACCATGAAAACAGAAATCTTATCAACGGAGAAATTGTATTTAATCCTTGATTTTCTTCTGTTTAGTGCCAATAAGAAAATGATAATACACGAGACAATCACGATTACCCAGACTGCTGATGGATCCACATATGCTTGACCGAAGATCTTGTACACATTTACAAATGGAGCGATAGAAATACCTTTTGTAATTCCCAATAGTACACCACGAAAAATTAATAACCCCCCCAAGGTGACTATAAATGCAGGGACTTCCAGATATGATACTATTGACCCCTGAATCATCCCAATTATTACGCCTCCAAGAAGAACAATCAGTATAGTCATAAATGGATTTACACCATTCCATATATGCAAGGCAGCAGCTAATCCTCCAAGTGCCCCCATAACTGAACCTACAGAAAGATCAATATTCCCTGTAATGATAACTAAAACCATTCCGACACCCATAATACCCACTATAGCCATTTGGCGTGTTAGATTTGAAATATTTCGCGTCAAAAGGAATTTACCATCAGTCAATATTGAAAACATCACCCAGATTACCAGCAATGCTGCGAACATTACATAATTTCGCAAATCTACCTTCTTTAAATCAACCCCTTTGGTCTTCATCCTTTCCCTCCTACAGCTGCATGCATAATTGATTCCTGAGTTGCCTCATCACGGCTAAACTCCTGACTGATCTGTCCCTGACTCATTACATAGACCCGGTTACTCATTCCCAAGATTTCTTCCAGTTCAGAAGAGATCATTATTACAGCAACTCCTTCTCGTACCAGCTGATTCATAATATTATAAATTTCATATTTGGCACCCACATCTATTCCTCTTGTAGGTTCATCCAGAATCAATAACCTGGGTTTGGTAAGAAGCGCTTTTTGAAGAACTACCTTCTGCTGATTACCACCGCTAAGGTTTTTTACCCGCTCTTCAACTCCGGGCGTTTTGGTTTTCAACTTTTCAACAAGCTCATTCGTTAATGAAATCTCTTTATTTAGATTAACAACACCGGATCTTGAAATTTTTCTCAAGGAGGCAAGAGTGGTATTCTCTTTAATATCCATTCCAAGTACCAATCCATAGCGTTTCCTGTCTTCAGAAACCAGAGCCAGTCCCCTTCCTATAGCATCTGCAGGATTTTTTATCTTTACAGTTTCCCCATCTATGATAACCTCGCCTTCATGATAAGAAGGATAGGCTCCAAAAATACTGGAAAACAATTCTGTCCTTCCCGCACCCATCAGACCACTTACACCAAGGATTTCTCCTTTATATGCCTTAAAACTAACATCATTAATGATATTTCTACTTGAATGCTCAGGGTCTCTTACTGAGTAATTTTTCACTTCAAGAACAACATCTCCCCTTTCATGGTCCTCATAAGGGAACAGGTTTGTAAGATTACGACCAACCATGTTTCTTATGATATCGTTCTTTGTTAGCTCATGAATGGGCCAGGATCCAATTGTACTCCCATCACGAAGAACTGTAACAGAATCAGAAATTTCCATGACTTCATCAAGTTTGTGAGAGATATATATGCATGCGATCCCTTTTTCTCTCAAATTCTTAATAATGCCTAAGAGCGTTTCCACTTCTGACTCTGTTAATGCTGCAGTCGGCTCATCCAGAATAAGGATCTGTGCATCCCGTGCCAATGCTTTGGCTATTTCAACAAGCTGTTTCTGACCTATTCCTAAATTTACAATTTTATCATCGGGAGATACTGAAGAGACTCCTGCATTCCCCTGAGACACCAAGCCGACTTGTTCAAGCAACACTCTCGTTTGTGAATTAATCTGATCCCAATTTATGATTCCATGTTTTAAAGGATATTTGCCCAAGAAAATATTTTCCCCAACACTCAACTCGGGTATGAGTTCCAGCTCCTGATGAATACAGACTATACCTTGTTTTTCTGCATCAGCTGTATTGGAAAATGTGAATTTTTCTCCCCTAATAGAGATTTCACCATTATAGGTTCCGGTAGGATAAACACCGCTTAATACTTTTATCAAAGTAGATTTACCCGCACCATTTTCACCGCAAATAGCATGAACCTCAGCCTTTTTTACCTGAATATTCACATTATCCAAAGCTTTGACACCAGGGAATGTTTTTGTTATGTTTTCCATTTTCAGGATGACATCACTCATGATTTTCCCTCTTTTTGATTTATTTCCATTAAGATTATTTATTTACTATTTCCAGTAATAAACCAATCTTGCAGGATTTCCCCCAAAAAATAACTTTTAAAATTAAGTTATTCTCTTTCTTTTAAAAAAACTATACCACTGGCATACCACTGGTGTCAAACTTTTTTTTAGAAAAGTACCCTTCCTGCCAAAATGAAGACAGGTATTTCTGTATTGGGAAGATTGAGGATGGTATTGTAACAGTTCGTTTTACAATGAGAAAGGAAAACATCCGGATATTCGGAGCCGGATTCTGGAGAACCGGGAGGAAATCGTATGAACAAAAACAGTAAATATACAGAAGCTCCTGAGGAGATTGAAAATGCTCTTCTGAGTGCAACGGAAATAGAGGATTTTCTTCCACCGCCTGAACAATTAATTGCAAAAGAAGAAACCCGGAAGATAACGATTTCTCTATCCAAGCGAAGTGTGGATTTCTTTAAAAGTGCCGCTCATGAAAATCATATTCCCTATCAGCAGCTTATCCGCAAAGTACTGGACAACTATACAGAGCATTATGCAAAATAACTGACCCCGATATTGACCCTCTTATTATATAAACCCAGAAGGCATATATTGAGATCATACGACATAAGCTTTGATATACAGCTCCAGATAGCCCTATATGTACCACATAACCACATACCCTGAATTGAGGGGCTAGTGGTCGCAAGGCTGTGCTGGTTCAAGTCCAGTCTACCGCAACATTTATTTAGCCCGGTAACGTTATCCTCAGTTACCGGGTTTTTTATTTATAATCAGTTTTTCTATTAATTTTCTGCCAACTCATATATTGATATTTTTAATTTTTGGATCTGTCTTTTGGTATGGGAAAGTTCTTGTTCAATCCGGGTCAGGAAAATGTGTAAAAAAGCTCTTCTCAGACAACGTTTTCCGGCTCCTGAAAAGCATAGTTCAGTTTAGATTATTAAACTGCGGAGCTGAAATGGGAAGACATAAACGCCCCTTCGAAATGAAGAAATCCTACAGAAAATCAGGGATGAAGACGACAGCATTATGCTCGGGATACACTTTTCATCCATTCTGTCCTTTTCAAGTTATATAAGTTGTACAGTTTTCGGAGAATTAAAACTTTTCAATGGTGCCCTGAAGATGAACAGATCCTATTTCATCAGATTCTGCCCCTGCCTGGCATCCCCTCTCCGTATGAAAACAATGAAAAAATATCAGACAGAAATGGATTGACCTGCATTAGCATTTTTTCCTATACAGCAGACTATATCCATGGTAGCATGATTATCGATAATCGAATAACTCTTTTGGATTCGTACTGAATACATTCATACGAAGTAATAGAAATATATTGACTTTTTTAGCAGAGGCACAAATGGAAACGACGAGGGTATCTATTGATCAGACAATCCGGGAAACCGTTAGTAGAGCTCTAAATGAGCAAACACCAGAAACTGTCGCGCAGGCGATAAAATCAATTAATCCCAACGAACTGAGTATGTTCTTTCATGCAGGATTAGACCCTGCGGATATGACTTATCAACCAGCCACAACAGGTCTGCCTGCCTCACCCGGCGCAGCAGCAGGAGAAATTGTGCTGGATGCCGCTAGGGCTGTGGCTTTATCTGATGAAGGCCGTTCTGTGATTCTCGTTCGTACGGAAACAACTCCTGATGATATACTGGGAATGCAGGCCGCCAAGGGGATATTAACCGCAAGGGGAGGACTTGGTTCCCATGCAGCCATTGTTGCCCGTGGATGGGGAAAACCTGCCGTTGTTGGTGCCACGGAAATAGATGTTGTTCCCGGCGGTATTGGAATCAATGGTATTTTTGTCAGGGAAGGAGATCATTTAACGATTGACGGAGGAACAGGTGCCGTTTATATCGGAGAACTGGAGGTTTCATCACATGAAGCCCCTCCGGAGCTTGATCGACTGCTGAACTGGGCAGATCAGATAGCGGAAGCCGGTCATATAGAAGTACGTGCCAATGCAGATACTCAGGGAGATGCAGCCATGGCACGCTCTCTGGGAGCAAGGGGAATAGGCCTGTGCAGAACCGAACACATGTTCCTCTCTCCTGACCGTCTGCCAATAATGCGTCGTTTCATTTTAAGCGATACAGATGAAGAAGCCCAGCAGAGTCTGGAGCAGCTTGAAAAAGCACAGATATCTGATTTTGAGCTGATCCTTGAAGCCATGGACAATCTGCCCGTAAAAGTCAGGCTGCTTGATCCTCCGCTCCATGAATTCCTTCCCGATATAATTGAACTGACAGCAAAAGAGGCCTCAGGCTCTTTAAGTACTTTAGAAGCCAGAGAGCTCGCATCAGCCCAACGGCTACATGAAAAAAACCCGATGATCGGCACACGGGGAGTCAGGCTGGGTATGATCCGGAGCGGTCTGTACGAAATGCAGGTACGCTCACTGGCTCAAGCAGCGGCGAACCTCATCCAAAAGGGTAAAAATCCGCTGATTGAAATTATGATCCCCCTTGTGATAAATGAAAAGGAACTGTCCATAGCCAGGCAATGGGTAATAGATGCGCTGGATCAGTCGGGCCATCCGCAACTGTTGGGAAAATCCATATCTATCGGAGCGATGATCGAAACACCCAGGGCGGCAATTGTTGCGGGAGCACTGGCGAAATATGCAGACTTTTTTTCTTTCGGAACAAATGATTTGACCCAGATGACTTTTGCATTCAGCCGTGATGACGTGGAAGCCAGGATGCTGCCGGCTTATCAGGAAAAGGGAATCCTGGAAGAGAATCCCTTTGCCATACTGGATACAGAAGGAGTGGGTTCTCTTGTAGAGATTGCCTGCAAAGCGGCCCGTCAGGCCAAGCCCTCGATCAATCTGGGAGTGTGCGGAGAACATGCTGGTCATCCAGGCTCTGTAGACTTTTTTGTCAGAACAGGTGTGGAACTTATTAGCTGTTCCCCTTTCCGGGTGCCTCTCAGCCGCCTGGCAGTCGCACAGACTTTGCTTGAATCCGGAAAGGTTTCTGCAGAAGATGTTCCATTCCACTTCAGTAATACTCAAGGCTCATCGGCAGATTCTGATTCGGAAATGACCTATACACCATTCTCCGATCAATATGAGGAAGAGGAAATAATTCTGGATGCGGATGAAGATTTTGTCCTCTACCTCCTTCGGATAAGGGGTTTTATTACAGCAGATGGATTAATGGAAAGTCTGGGTAAAGTTCCCTCAGAAATCATGGCAAATCTTCTGAGCAAGGGGCTTGTCAGTCATATGGAAAGCCGAAACATGTACACACTGACTCCCGAAGGCAGCGAAGAGCAGCAGAGGCGGCTTGACCTGACGGCTGATCCGGACCTGGCCCATGCCCTTTCTCCCGCTTACCAGCCTTTCTTCAAGCTGAATTCCGAGTTTAAGGAACTTTGCAGTACATGGCAGCTGAAAGACGGTGTTCCCAATGATCATAGTGATGCGGCATATGATAAGTATCAGCTTGATTCTCTTGCCTCAATTGCTGATAGGATTCTGCCTGTTCTATCACAGCTATCTGAAGTTCTCCCCCGGTTGGCCCGCTACAAAAGTCGCCTGAAAGAGGCTGCCAAACTGGCAATTGCGGGTGAAACCAGAATGTTCACAGGTGTTATGTGCGGTTCATTTCATGATATATGGATGGAACTCCATGAGGATCTGATGCTCCTGCAGGGGATAAGCCGGGAAGAGGAAGGAAGCTTCTAGGGTCTGTCAGGCAAATAAACTTTTGACAAAGGCGGAGAACATGGCAATCCCTTATTGCTCAGTTAACAAGTTATCCGCCCGGGAATAGACATGACTGTATATCGGGCAAGATCCCCGGGGCACCAGTCAATTTTGACATTTTAGTCCCGGCTGAAATCCAGACTTTACCCAGGATTTTCAGCCGGGACTCCTTTTTTATGACAGCATACAGAAAAAAGATTCTTACTGATTTATATAGTAAAAATGAGACTACATCACAAAGCTGTTTAATCGAAAAAAAACAGCTTTACCGGAAAATCCGGGGCAGTTCAATTTCAGTTCCCCCAAAGGAACCATAACTTCTAGTAAGCTCTTTATATAAACTCCAGCCCGTTGTTTTTAAAGATTTGTCACATGTTTCCTGGCATTGGAAACCTTTTTAACAGTCGAAATAATCCTGTTATACCCGGTACAGCGGCAGAGGTTGCCTTCCATCAGCTTTCGGATATCATCTTCCGAGGGATCATCAAACTCATCAAGAATCGCTTTGGCAGTCATCAGCATACCGGGAGTACAGTATCCGCACTGGACAGCCCCCTCATCCATAAAAGCCTGCTGAAGAGGATGGAGTTCACCATTCATGGCAAGCCCTTCAACTGTCAGAATTTCCGCACCATCGGTTTCAGCGGCCAGAACCAGGCAGGAGTTTACCGGTTTCCTGTTCATAATAACAGTACAGGCTCCGCATTCCCCCTCGTTGCAACCCTCTTTTGCCCCAGTTAGTCCCAGATCCTCCCGAATAAACTCGAGTAATGTCCGGGATACAGAAACCTCTTTTATGTATTTTTGTCCGTTGACTGTTATTTCTATCTTCTTTCGATTCATCACACCTCTCCTTGATCTATCCGGGAATAAGCTTTGCGTATGGTTCTGGGAACCAGTTTCACAAGTAGATCTTTCCTGAACTCAGCGGAAGACCTCCAGGAACTCCTGGGCCTGGCTTCATTCAGGATAACTCTGCCTGTTTCGGCAATAAGCGTATCATTGGTCAGGTCCTTTCCTTTCAGATACTCTTCTGTACCATAGGCCCTGATGGGCGTGGGAGCAGAAGTTCCCAGGGCGATTCTGACATCAGAACAGGTTTTACCGTCCTCTTCCACCTGCAGAAACACAGATATAGCCTGAAGAGCAATTTCCATGGCATTTCGTCTTCCATACTTGAAGTAGGCCCCCCCACTCCTTTCGGAAACAGGAGGAATCATGATCCTGGCCAGGACTTCATCTCCCTCAAGAACGGTTTTTTTAGGCCCTGTAAAGAATTTCTCCAGAGGAATCACTCTCTCCCCGGAACTGCCCTTAACAACAGCCCTGGCATTCAATACCAGCAAAGGACCTATTCCATCCGCAGAAGGAGCTGCTGTACAGATGTTTCCACCAATGGTTCCCCGGTTTCTCACCTGGTGAGAACCAATGGTAAAAACCCCTTCGGTCAATATGAAGTAGTTCTTCTTCATAACAGGAGAAGCCCAGATCTCATGATGTGTCACCATGGATCCCATAGATATTTCCCTGTTTTCCATTTCCACAATTCCCTGCAGTTCGGGGATTTTCTTTAAATCAATAATATGAGGATAGGAATGGCCTTCTGTGTGCATCTTGGCATATACATCCGTGCCTCCGGCTACATATTCGGCGTCCTGTCCGTATTGTCTTTTAACATTAAAAGCTTCATCCAGTGTTTCCGGAAGGTAGAACTCAAATTCAGGAAGCATCGTTTTCCTCCATAATTTTTCTGGCAGCCCCAATAATCGTTTCCGGTTTTATGGGAATCGTATGTACTGTTATTCCCAGAGCATTTCCTACGGCGGAAGCGATAGCGGCCGGTGCGCCGCACATGGAGGGTTCCCCAATTCCCTTAGCGCCGTAAGGACCTTCGGGATGGGCTTTTTCTATGAGAATGGATTTGACAGTTTTGACCATATCCATAGTCGTGGGAACTTTAAAGTCTACCATATTTCCATTCATTAGCTTTCCATCGCGATGGATATACTCTTCCAGTATGGCATTTCCCAGTCCCATCATTACTCCTCCTTCTATCTGCTGAATGCAGTTCAGAGGATTAATAGCCTTTCCTACGTCATGACCGGCAGCAACCTGAATAACCTCAATTTTCCCCGTATCAGGATCAATTTCAACTTCTGCCGCATTGGCTCCGAAAAACCACATGGCAGTCAAACGGCTGGTCTGATAGGTTTCAGGGTCCGGTTTATCCCAGAGATCTGAAGTTTCATAACTGCCGTTTCCGATAATGGGATCAGAAGTTTTAAGAAGTCCGGTAGATTTTATATCATTAATGGCTACCTGCCTGGCATCTGGTCCCCCATTTGACTCTCTGATAACACCATCTTCAATTTCTATGTAATCTTCTGGAACTTTCCAGGCCAGAGAAACAAGATGCTTCAACTTCTTTTTCGCATCATCGCACGCCTTGATTACGGCATTTCCCATATGATGGGTGGAACGGCTGGAGGTTGTGGTTTTATCCAGAGGAACATGATCCGTATCAGCCAGAACTGTTTCAACCTTGTTAATGTCTATCCCAAGCTCTTCAGCAACCATCTGGGAGAGGATCGTTCCAACCCCCTGGCCCATGGCAGTAGTTCCATAGGAGAGTGTGACAGAGCCGTCATGGGAAAATTTCACGGTAGCACCGGAAAAAGAGGGAGTTCCTGTGAATTTCAAAAAAGCCCCCAGCCCTTTTCCCCGGATTTTCCCTTCCGGAGTAATCCAGCTCAAAGGCATTGAATTCCATCCCAGACTTTCGGCAGAAGCTTCCAGACACTCTTTGATGGCCACAGTAAACATGGTTTCACCTGTATGTCCCCTGCTGCCGTCGACCATGACATTTTTAAGCCGCAATTCCAGAGGATCCATACCAAGAGCCTTTGCTACAGCGTCCATCTGCTGCTCATGGACATACGCGGCTTCGGCCGCCCCGAACCCCCGGTAGGCTGTTCCCAGCTGTTTGTTGGTTGCCACACAGTATCCGTCCATCTTGATATTATCAACACTATAGGGCCCTGTCAGGGCAATATTCGCTTTCAGGGAGATAACCGGACCTAAAGTTGCATAGGCACCGGTATCCCAGTAATTATCAGACTGGACTGCTACGATGGTACCGTCTTTTTTTGCACCTGTTTTGATTCTGAATTTTACACCGGCCCTGACCACCCCCGCGAGAAGATCCTCTTTTCTGGAAAAAACAACCTTTACGGGTTTACCGTTGGAATGCATGGCCAGAGCGATGGCCAGCTGTTCGGACCGCATTTCCACTTTACTGCCGAATCCTCCTCCGATGGGAGGAGATATCACCCTGATTTTACTTTCATCCATACCGAAGGCTCTGGCCATTTCAGCACGGATCCTGAAGGGAGACTGAGCGGCGCTAATGACTGTCAGTTTTCCACTTCTTTCATACTGGGCAATCGAAGCATGGGTCTCTATTGTTGCATGACTGAGCATGGCGCAGTCGTATTCCTTTTCAATGATAACATCGGCTTCTTCAAAACCCTTCTCCACATCCCCTTTTCTGAGTGTGAAGTGATCATAAATATTCGTACCGTTTTTACAGCGGGATTTGGTCAGATTGACATAGTCTTCCAGCTTCTCATGAACAAGGGGTGAATCGGGTTTCATCGCTTCCATTACGTCATCAATAACGGGAAGAGGTTCTATTTCCACTTTCACAAGAGCAGCGGCCCGGTAGGCCGCTTCTATGGTATCTGCCGCAATCCCGACAATAGGCTCACCTTCCATCCTGACCTTGCCGACAGCAAGGACTGGCTGGTCTACAATGGTCTGGCCAATGAGATAGGGAACATCTTCCCCGGTTATCACAACCCGGACTCCGGGATATTCTTTTGCTTTGGTGACATCTATATTCACAATTTTTCCATGAGGTACGGGACTGCGGTAGAATGCACCGTAAAGTTGACTGGTCATGTTAATATCACCGGTATATTTGGTTATCCCGGTAACTTTATCAATCACATCTTTTCTGGTGACTGATTTGCCTACTACTTTCAAATTTCCCATCTGGAAACCCCTCTATCGATTTTCGATAATCTAGAACAATTTTACAATAAGAAGCCTTCTCCGTAAAGAATTATTATTCTCAATTCATAATCCAATCCTTATATAATATTATTTGTATATTAAAGATTAGAGTTTATCCTCTGTCATTAAAATTTTAAGATCATATCGGGTACGTCCGGCACTGACTGCCCCTCCCGGCACAATCTCAGGGGTTCAATGATTTCCAGATCTTTTCGGGAGAGAGAGGCAGATCCCGGATCCTCACGCCTACAGCTTCATAAACAGCCGCGGCAATAGAAGGAGCCACCGTGAGGATACCACTTTCAGAACATCCCTTGGCTCCGTAAGGGCCTGGCCCGTCGCCGTTTTCGATCACAATGGAACGCATTTCATCAGGAATATCCATAATAGTGGGAATCCTGTAGTCCAGAGCCCCCAGGTTAAGGATCTTTCCGTTGTCATCCAGAATCATCTGCTCCATTATCGAATGTCCGATACCCATTACAGCCGCACCCTCATCCTGCATTTCAACGTGCTGAAGATTAACGGCTTTTCCCACATCACCTGTGATGATCATTTTTTTTATACGGGTAAACCCTGTTTCTCGATCCACCTCTACCTCGGTGCCCAGAGCCACGATTTCATAAAAAGCCGCCAGGCCGCCCATGGGATGATCCGGCAGGTATTCACTCCTGGCCTCGCCAACACCTATGACTTCTCCCTTCACCGGTGTGAACCGCTTTTTAAGAATGGTATCAATGGGAACTGTTTCTTTTTCATGTCTTATGAACCCCGGTTCAAATGCCAGCTGGACAGGTTCGATACCCATCACCTCTGAGGCAAGGATCTGGACTTTACCGATCACCTCGTCACAGGCTTTCTGAATGGCTTTTCCCATAAAAACGGTGGACCTGCTGGCTGATGTCTGAAGATCGAAAGGGACAGCTCCGGTATCTCCCATCACCATGGTTATTTTGGCCATATCGATACCCAGCATTTCCGACACAATCTGCGAAAATATGGTTCTGGCCCCCTGGCCCATATCGGATGTTCCGGCGAAGACTGTAGCACTGCCGTCCATATGAAGCCTGACGATGGCATAGGACGCGGCAGTCGTGGCCCCCATTTTCAACCCCATGGTCAGCCCCCTTCCCCGGTTGGGCTTTAAGGGGCTATTCCAGCCTATGGCATCCGCTGCCTTTTGGAGAACTTCTTTCCAACAGCCGTCAGCCGGTGTATTTCCCGGAATAAAGACCTCTCCTTTTTCGGGAAGATTTTTCATCCTGATGGCGACTCTGTCCATTCCGAGATTAACCGCTATCTCGTCCATCTGGGATTCAAGAGCCCAGTTGACCTGGGGAATCCCGAACCCTCTGAAAGCTGTGGAAGGAACAGTATGGGATAGAAGAGCATTCGCAGTAATCCTGACATGAGGAGTTCTGTAAAGCCCCGCCGCCACAAAGTTTGCTTTACTCACAACCCTGCCGGCAATGTCACCATAGGCACCTGCAAGAAAATCCGACTGAATATCATGAAAGACAAGGGTTCCGTCTTCCATGAATCCTGTTTTTATTCTGATTTCCGAGGCGGCCCTGCGGACAGCCTGAAAGGATTCCTCCAGGCTCAGTTCCAGCCTGATAGGCTCACCGAGCATCAGACTGGCCAAAACAAGCAGAGGTTCATGCTTGGGATGCTGTTTCCCGCCAAAGGCCCCTCCGGGATCAGGAGCTATAATTCTCACCCTGGACAGAGGAAAACCTGTCACATCAGCTATGATTTTCTGGAGCTGAAAGGGATTCTGAATGGCACTGTATAAAGTGATACCTTCTGATGAAGGATCCGCCAGATAGCAGAATGATTCAATGGCAAAATGGGTAACCATAGGGAACTTGTAGGTATTTTCAATAATCCGGTCAGCCCGGCAGACTTCAATATTCCCCCAGCCATAGACCCACTGATTCAAAATATTGGAATTTTTCCACTCCATCTCCTTCCTTAAAGACGGATCCTGAACAAGGGGAGCATCAGGATCCAGTGCCGCAGCAGGTGAGAGAACAGCGGAAAGGATTTCATAATCGACTGTAATCAATGCAGCAGCCCGATTGGCAGCTTCAATAGACTCTGCCACAACAAAGGCCACCGGCTCTCCATGAAATTTTGTCTCTTTTCCTGCAAGCACCGGTCGATCCCTGTACTGGGGTCCAAACCGGGGATCTTCGGGAAAGTCCGCAGCGGTGAAAATTTTTCTGACCCCCCGTATCATAAGGGCCCGTTTCAAATGGATGCGGTCAATCCGGGCCCGGGCGCAGTCCAGGGTAACCAGTTTTCCATGAAGCATCCCCGGAAGCTTGATATCCCCCACATACTCCTGTGTACCCAGAACCCTCTCTTTTCCTCCCACCCGGTTCACGGGTTTACCAACAATTTTCATTCTCCGCCGCCTTTTCCCGCCGCCGTCTGCACGGCTCTGATGATCCTTGCATATCCGGTACAGCGGCAGAGATTACCGGAAAGCCCTTCTTTTATCTCAAAAACAGTGGGAGATGGATTTTTCATCAATAGAGCATGGGCAGACATAACCATTCCAGGGGTGCAGAAACCGCACTGTACAGCGCCCTCGTCCAGAAAAGCCTGCTGAATCCTTCCCGGAGACCCGCTCTCCGAAAGTCCTTCGATTGTTACCACATCAGCTCCGTCGGCCTCTGCAGCCAGGATGATACAGGAATTAACAGACAGGCCGTTCATTACAACCGTACAGGCACCGCACTCCCCTACACCGCAGCATTTTTTTGTCCCCGTCAGATTCAGCCTGTCCCGCAGAACTGAAAGGAGGGTTTCCGATGGATCAACCTCAAGCGTCCGGCTCTGCCCGTTAACTGTTATATGAATTGTCAGTGTAATATTGTCAGCCATCTTCGGGACCTCCCGCCAGATAGGAATTCAGAGCCCTGCTCAATGCCCGCTTTCCCAGGGTTGAGAGCATCCCCTTCCTGTAATCTGCTCCGGCCCGCACATCACTGATGGGAGCGGCAGAATCAACCATTTCGTCAATTTTTCTGTCCCTTGCATCCTTGTGTATATCCGAGCGCAGCAGAATACCGGAATCATCAGAAACAGAAACAGTGACAGGACCGGCAGCGCCGAATACAAAAGTCACCTTCCGGTGGCAGTCAATCCCGCATGCCAGATTAACAGTTGCCAGATCCACTCCTCTTCTTCGTGTTATCCTTTCAAAAGCAGCACCGTATGGGAGGACCGGAACAGGTATCCGGATTGCTGTCACGATTTCTCCCGTCCGGCATCCGGTTTTTCCCGGCGCCTGAATAAAGTCCTGAACAGCGACTCTCCTTGATCCTTCAGATCCGGCAATATCCACAGAAGCTTTGTACAGCGCCAGGGGCGGAACCATATCAGCCGCAGGCGAAGCATTGCAGATATTCCCTGTGAGAGTCGCTCGGTTGCGGATCTGTACCGACCCGACCTTTGATGCGGCTTTCGCAAGTGCAGGAAATAATGCGGCAGCAGTTTGATCTTCGAGAAAATCAGCAATCCTGATCCGGGCTCCTATGATAAGAAAACCGGAGCCCAGAGTTATTGTTTTGCTTATATCAGAAACTTTTTTGAGATCCACCAGGGCTTGTGGAAACACATGTCCTTTGGTAACCCTTACAAGGAGATCCGTACCGCCCAGAAACGGTCGGGCAGAACCCTTGTATTGATTTAGCAGCTCCACAGCCTCAATTATAGATCCTGGACTGTGGTAGGAAAAAGAGCTCATACTGTCCTCACTTATTTCAGGATTCCCAAAGATGCATACCCCATGGAGTCTCCCTCTTTGAGGGAATAATCTTCCCCGCATTTGATAAATCAAATAGAAGATTTTTATATTTACTTGTATTCTGATAAAATTACTTCTGATCGGGATTTCTTGAGACTTCTGATAAAAATGAATATATTCCTGTCCGTCAATTAATTATTTTTATCCGGAAGGCTCCAGTTAAAAAAATCCAGATACGGCTTTCCCGCCTTTTTGCGAAACTCGGCCAGGTCTTTCTGACTCCAGTCATAAACCCCTTTTCCGGTTTTAAACCCGAGATTGCCCGAATCATGAAGCTCCCGGATCATAGGCTGAGTTCTGTCCGCATTGCAAAGAGTGGGAAACAGATAATCTTCAATACTCAGTACCATATCAAGTCCGGCATAATCAAAATGCTCAAAAAGACCGATAGATGTGTACCTGGGAATAAAACTGTACTTCAGTGTCTTGTCTATATCTTCCGGAGAAGCAATTCCCTGTTCCACCATATTGACGGCTTCCCGGTATAAAGCATGCTGCAGCCTGTTCCCGATGAATCCCGGTGCGTCTTTTTTCATCAGAGCAACTTCCCGTCCCGCTGATTCCAGAAGTCCGGATAAATATTCGATGGATTCTTCGCTAGTATGTTCCCCCTTTACAACTTCTATACAGGGTACAAGATGGGGAGGATTCCAGGGATGAGCTACCATTAGTTTATCTTTCTGTTTTATCCCTTTTGCCAGATCATTCACCGCTATGGCTGAAGTTGTTGAAGCAATGGCTTTAAAATGGGTACAGTGTTTTTCTATTTCAGCAAACACTTCATACTTAACATCCAGGTTTTCCACAACGCATTCAAAAATGCAGTCTGCATCGGCCAGATCTTCATAACTCCCGGTCACGGAAAAAAGGTCCCTGCAGGCTGCAGCCTGAGAGGGGGTAACCAGCCCCTTTTCAATCAGATCCTTATAGTAGGTATCAAAGCTGTCCAACCCCTTTTCAGGATCCTTTCGGGCATATATGGTGGTTTTATAGCCATTCCCTGTAAAAAGGACAGCCAGACTGGCCCCGATCATACCTTTACCGATAATGGCAATATGCTTAATATTATCTAACTTCATATGTTTATCCAGGGTCTTGTTATTTAGTCAGGATGTCGGCTGTTCCCAGAACAGGCATCTTAGAAGTCAGCTGATCGTAAAGTGCCCCTATGTTATTGATTGTAACATCATCAAGCATATATTCCTGGCCAATATCCACAGGGAATCTCTCGGAGAAACCAAGTTTTTTCAGGCACTCTTCCTTTGACCATCCCTTTCCAATAGCGACGGAGATAGAGGTTACCCATTCCAGAATGAAAGCTCTCTGGACATAGAGTTCCTGTTTTGTGCAGACAGGTCCGTGACCGGGAACTATGATATCCACATCAACTTCCAGAAGTTTTTCGATTGACTGAAGCCATGCAATGATATCGGATGTATAAAGCCAGGTCTGGCAGCCGTTAAAAACCGTATCTCCCACAAACATAAGCCGTTCTTCCGGAACAACAACAGCGAGCTGCCCCGGTGTATGCCCCGGTGTACAGAGAATGTTAAATGTATGGCCCCCGACTTTCAGAATCATATCACCATTTATGATAATGTCGGGTTTATTCATAGCCGCAAAATAGGTATCTGTATCAGGAAAGATTGCCATACCTTCAGGATCATCCATCGGGACGGCCTCTTTTGCGTATTCGTAAGGATTGATCTGTGGATAAACCGTCATAAAATTATCCAGGGTTGCCTGATGGGAAAGGACATGTTCAACATCTTTGAAGTAGTAATTTCCAAATATATGATCTACATGGTGTTCTGTGTTAATTAAATAGCGAATGGGTCCATATGATTTTGCCTGCTCATACATCCGAACGGCATATGTCGGAAGCTGAGGTGTATCTATAACTACAACCCCCTCGGATGTAATAACAAAACCAGGATTACATCCCCGTACATCCGTTTCTGCAAAAACATTCTTGGTAATTTGATCCATATGATATATCTCCTCAATCTGTTAATACTGTAAATATTTTAAATTTCCTTGCTCCTGACTTCTTCCGAATAACAGTCAATTTATTCCTAAATAAAGACATAGGGATATAATTTATTATCGATAATCAATTGAAAACTGATTGATTTTATTATATAACTGGTATATAAAAGACAAAAATCAGGTACAACTTTTTACTGTTCAACTTCTTGTAAGCTCTGTGGTTTTTATATTTTGATTATGGAGAATGTCATTGGCCAACAATAATGGTGTAAGAGACGGTTTTGAGAAAAAGGTTCTCAGTGAAAAAATTAAAGATCAGATATTACAGGATCTTCTATCAAAGAAATATAAGGCCGGTGATAGGCTAATAGAAAGCTCTATAGCTAAAGAATTCAATGTCAGTCAGGCTCCTGTGAGAGAAGCCATCAAGGGACTTGTCGAGATGGGACTTCTTGAATCTGTTCCCTACAAGGGCATCACCGTAAAAACTCTGAGCAAAGAAGACCTCTGGGAGGTTTTTACCGTGAGGGCCACCCTGGAATCCGTGACAGCAGGCATTGCGGCATCAAAAATAACAAAACAGGAAATCAGGGAACTGGAAGATATCCTTGATAAAATGATAAAGGCAGCGAAAAAAGGAGATGCCTACAAACGGACAACCTACAATATTCTGTTCCACGAAACGATTATCCGCATTTCAGGACATAAACTGATTCAGAGGATTTCCCGGAACATGCTATTTGCCAGTCTGTCCTATGCCACGGGTACACACATAGCATCAGATTCCCTTGAGATCGCCGAAAGACACAAACCAATCATTGAAGCCCTGAGGAACGGGGATTCTACTCAGGCTGCATCTCTTATGGAGAAGCATATCAAACACACCGCAGAAAGTATGATCGACAGTCTGGAGTGACATCCTATTCTTTACTAGGCTGATTTATACAGGTTATGATTTTTTCTGAATGCTCCCGGGGGCATTCCAATAAACTGGGTAAAATCTTTATAAAAGGATGACACAGTTTCATATCCGCTCTGATAGATGCTGTCCAGGATATTCTCTTTTGTCATAGAAAGAGTGGGAAGAACTGAAATAATGCGGTACATCCTGAGATACTCGAAGGGAGTGACTCCCATCTTGTCAGTAAAAAGCCTGGAAAACTGACGTGTCGAAAGACAGACTGTTCCGGCAATATCCGTAAGAGTTATTTTTCTGCTGAAGTTGAGCTGCATGAAATCTACAGATTTCTGTATTCTCTCATCATTGGAAACAGGCAGTTTAATCCTCTGCCTGGGCTGCTCTGTTTCTCTTTTAATAAGTTCCACAAGAAGAGCAACACATTTCATATTAATATCATCTGCTTCATTTGCTTCCAGCCCGGTAATCTCTTTAATAAGAGATTCGATTAGCTCGGAAACTGTAAAAATAAGAATGCCATCATCCATTCCTTCCATGAAGGATGAATTAAAATAGACCGAACTTGTTTTTGCAGAGATACTATTCTGAAGATTGTAGATCCTGTGGGGATATCCTACAGGAATAAAGGCAGCAGCTCCTTTATATAAGGGCTGCTGATACTTTCCGTCATACAGAATAAAGACACCTTTTTCCACAAATATAATCTGATGAAAATCATGGTAACTGAGTTTCATATCATTCTTTTTGTTCCAGAGACCTTCAATGGAAAAAAAATCCGTGGACGAAGGATCTTTCTGAAAATTTTCCACTGACAGAATTTTCTTTCCCTGATTCTCAAACCTCTGTTCCATGACATTCCTCCTGCACAACCCTAAGGAAGCGTATACCCTTCCAATTGACTCCAGCTTTCTGAGAATTGCGCCAGGGTTTTCTGCACAACCCCGTAGGTAATAAATTCTGAAGGAGGCATAACATCCGGCTCATAGGCTTTTCTGAAAGCTTCCACCCGGGAGAGCCTTTTTATAGTCTCTTTCTCAAGCTTTTCAGCATGCCTCTCTTTGAAGGGGGAAGAACTTTTTTCAAGTAAAGCCTGTATTTTCGGATGAATTGACATTGTCAAAGAGGCGCCGGCCAGGTCCTGGGCATGATAGGCACCTCTCATACCTGCAGGCATAAGAATGGCGTTGTAACCTTTCTGTTCAAAGATTTCCAAAGCCCTCTTCATAATCCCGGTTCCGCACATCAGAATATCTTCCTCTTTTATATCTTCATACTGATTGTCCCGAACCACATCCCTGATGAAATCATCGATGCGGCCTACCATGACCACGGCAAAACATTTCGCTGGCTTCTTTCCTGCAGCGATGCATCTTGCACGGCCCTTTTCATACCTTTCAGCCGCCGCAAGTACCTGAGGCAGAGTGAAGCTGACTGTCGAAACCATCGTCATCCCCCGGGCTGCACAATCCTCCAGAACATCCAGCCCTACAGCTGTGCCGGGGATTTTCACTGCAATATTGGGGGCCCAGGCATGAAGTCTTTCCGCCATTTCCATCATGCCCTCTCTATCTGTTGTTTTTCCGGGATTGACCTGAGCACAGACGTAGCCCTGTTCTCCCCCTGTTTTTTCATAGATAGGTAACAGTTTTGCCGCCACTTCCACTGTGATCCTTCTGATTATTTCTTCTGCTTTGGCATCAGCTTTCAGATTTTCAGGGAAATCGGTTAAATAGGAATTCCAGAATTCAGGGCTTGAGAATAAAGCTTGTTTTACAAGAACTGGATTCGTAGTAACTCCCACAGCACCGGATTCCATTGCTTTTTCAACTTCATTCAAATCTGCCGAATCATGCCACCAGGCAGATGTGGTTTTACCAGCCATCCATTTCAGATACTCATTCATTGCTTTATATCCTCACTGTTAAAGTCAATTATTTTATGATTCTATGAATTTTATGCTGCAAAAAGGCAGTGCCCTTACAGACACCGCCATATCAGGCAGATTTTCAATATCAGTCAGTGCATTCCAGGATTGTAACAGTCCCGGTTTTTCCATCGACCCTGATTTTATCTCCTGTATGAATCTCTTTGGTTGCCGAACTGGTTCCTACTACAGCGGGAATCCCGAATTCTCTGGCAACGACCGCCGAATGAGAAAGGACACCGCCGGAATCTGTGACAATACCGGCAATTTTACTGAATACAACTACCCAGGCGGGGTTTGTCATGATACAGACAATAATATCCCCCTGCTTGACCTGTTCGAATTCTGCCGGGCTTTTAACAACCTTAGCCGTTCCTTCAACAACACCCGGGCTGGCAGGAAGCCCCTGAATAGTTCCCTCACACTTTTCACTGGATTCTCTTTCAAATTTTTCAGGATATCCCCACAGTGTATGGTAAGGCTCTTCATACATATTCCATTGCGTCGCTGTTCCCACCCAGTCACGGGGTGTTATTTTTTTAGCCTTTTCCATTTCAGCCCTGGCAGCCTCAATCAATTGACGTCCATTGTAGTTTTCGGGATCGGCCACATAGCGCCTCAGCTGTTCATATTCCAGAAGCATGATATCTTCCTGATCATCCAGCAGTCCCTCTTTAACCAGTCTACTGGCTACTCTGATAAGGACCATTCTCATTCTGGCATAAGTACCCTGGTCAAAATAGAAATGGTGATCCGGAGTCAGAGGAAGCATTTTCAGATTAAGATCCAGAGCCTCTTCAAATTTCTTCTTTGTTTCAGGATCTTTGTCTTTGATTTTATCTCTCAGATAAGCAATCGCTTCATCCTGATCTTTGATGCATTTGTCATAGACGCTGTTATAATCAAAATCAGATTCAAGATAACTTTTTAACTGATCAAGTATAGGTTTCTGATCTTCTATATACAGCGGATAGATATATTCATGAGTATACACAGCCTTATAGCCGAACTCACTGGCATAATTCCGGACCTTGCCCATGAAGGCTTTGCCGGAAGGACTGCCATTAAGTGCCTTTTCAATACCTTCAGGATCAGTCTGTGCGGTAAAGATTGATTTCAATTCCGCACTGGCTTTGATTTCTTCTTTCAGTGTCCACAGAGCTTTGAGGCTTTCCCAGTTTTTGTCAGCTCTGGAAACATTAACCTGGCCCAGAAAGTCCTGATCCACTTCTCCAATATACTGACCCACAGCACCGACGAATCCCATGGAGGCCTGAAACTGAGCCCAGTTCAGAATCCAGTGAAGTCTGAAGTTCCTCTCCTGAATATCTACCATCTCTTCCAGATAGATCATCAGTTCGGGAATCGTCGCATTTTCATGATCGAAGTTATCTATGTATTCAAAGTTTTTAAGAACTTCCGGAAGATACCTTTTATCCCACCAGTCAAGAAAATTGGTTGCATAGGCAGGCATAACCATATTGTTGTATTTCTGAGTCTCGTCTGCATCCTGAGACGTTGCCCGGGGTTCAATGGCTGTATAAACGTAACCGTTAATTTTTTTCCCGTGCCATTTAACACCAGAGCCTACATCAAATCTTTTGAAAAGATATTCACAAGTTGGCCCCCACCACCCGTCAAGGCTGAAAAACATAGGAGAAACAGGAAAAGGAACATGGTTATCGTCAAAGAACCAGAATAACTTCTTCTCTTCTTCACTCTTCCATTCAACAGGAAACGCTGAATCCCCCAGATACTGAGCTAATACTTTAGAAGTATCCATTAAACCCCCCTTTAGTATCGATTATCGATTTTCTATTATTGTTATATTGCTTTTCTATTATGTCAAGGAAAAACTCCCCTGCCTTAATAAAACCGCATACAATCCTGATGGCGCGAAGGCCCCTTTTCAGTTATCATCTGCAATTCCGCATAACTGTTAAGTACTATTTTCTGACATGAGTGCCCAGAAAGATCCCTATGGAAAAGAGCATGCCTCAAAAGATCAATGCTTTGATCTTACCTGCCTGAAGCAGAAAGAGTTCTCCCTTCACATAGGCCCATTCAATATTCTGTGGGGACTGAAAGACCTTCTCTATTCTGATCCCCGCATCAGCCAGCTCAAGAAGCTGTTCATCTGTCAAAGTACAGACAGTCGATATTTCTGATGGAACCTGGTACTGTTTTTTTCCCTGTTTCTCCTCTCTGTCAAAAGTGATATATATATTTTTTTTCATGATCGTTTTCTGTTTAATATCAAGTGGATCTCTGCCAAGAATGTAATTGTCTACAATTGCCGCCCCCGAAACAAGTGAGTCCCCAAGGCCCCAGTTGGCTTCAACTATTATCTCGTTTTTATTGCTGGTCACTGCATTCACTGTTAAAAGTATTCCAGATACTTCAGAGTGAATCATATTCTGAACAAGCGGTGCTATTACAAAATGGTTATTCAGAATTCCCTGCTGATGCCGCCATAAGAGGGACCGGGCCGTATAAACAGATGCCCAGCAATGCCTGATGCACGGTAAGATCTTTTCCTGTCCTCGGATATAATGATAGGTATCCATCATTCCGGGAAAACCCGCCCTGCTGCAGCCTTCAAAAAAGACTGAAGATCGAACGGCAAGATAGGAGGCAGAGTCTGCCGCATCTGATAGCTCCCTGAGAGACTCTAGGATCTCATCCATCAAATCTTCAGGGATTTCCGCAGAATTGATCAGATTTCTTATGGCTGATGATTTCTCCTCAATATCATCATAGCACTTGAAATCTATCGTTTTCATAATGCGGCAAATCTCAGGCATAAGTTCCTGTTCATTCATCAGATATTCAAATGCCGGACCGGTTATACAGAACCCTCCGGGAACATTAAAACCATTCTGAATAAGCACTCCCAGGCTGGCTGCTTTGTCCCCTGTTATGAAAGTTTCATCTCTACCCAGATCTCTGATCCACTTTATATACCTCACATTAAAGCCTCCTGAACCCAATCAAATGAATGCTATTCAGACAGTAAAATGAAACCCGGAACAGTTCTGACCTTTCTCTACCGGAGGGAAAGGAAAACAGAGGACATAAAATTTTTCAGAACATCAAACCAGTGACCGTACTGTCAGCAAAGGTATTTACGCAACTTATTCCTGATTAAATCCCAGCCGGAAATACTCTTTTTCAACCCTTTCATTTTTCACTGTCATTGAGTTATCCAGCTGATACAGAACCGCACTGTTACTGGCAGTATCATAGATACCAAAGCTGGCATTTCCGAACTTGTGTGCTGATATTTCTCCTGGATTCATGACCACGCAGGTTTCGGATGAATCCAGGAATTCCTGATGGGAGTGCCCGAAAAAAACAGCATCAAACAAACCGGATGACGAGGCTATCTGAACCAGATCAGGATAATGGGACAGAAAGATTCTTCTGTTCTCAATGGTAATATCCCCATAGCACTCTTTGGAAATTTTCATCCCGCTCTCTTTATGCAGACATTCTGTCAGAATAGCTGTCCTGTCTCCGTCATTATTACCCCAAACGGCGAAGACAGGGTAGCCGGACCTGGCCAGTACTCGTGCAATTCCCGCATTGATGAAATCGCCCAGAAACAGGATATGTCCTATTCCCTCCCCTTTTATCCTATCAAGGAATAACAGAAGGTTATGGTAGTTTTCATGTATATCGGATATTACAGCTATTTTCATAGAGCCCTACATACCGTCAATGATCTTGTCGATTTCATCGAATATAATCTGGGGAGTTTTTGCTCTCATAAGATAATAGGGACGCCCGGAAGCAAACTTTGCACAGATTTTGCCTCTAATTTTTCGCCTTGCATCTGTATCGATAATAGGCATGGAGAGACCGTCATCACCGGAAAGGAGCTGATTCATTCCCATGAAGTTCATAAGTGAGTGATAACTCTGATAGGAACTCTCAAACTGATTCATAGGCAGAACTTTGGTATCAAAGTGTCCGTCAATACTGGGCATAATTACAAGGTCAATGGATATTGGACCGTCTATAGTTTTATATTCCGGTTCCTTGTTGAAAAATTTAGCAACACCTTCATCCTGATCGGGAAGATCCGACCGTTCTGTTCCTTTTGCCCGTTTCTTGACATAGATGTTCTTAGATCCCAGAACTGCTTTGCAATCCTCATTAATAACAGTAGTTTCGGTAGAAAACATCAGAGCCCCTCTTCGACAACCCTCAAGCTGGCTCATGCTTTTTCCATGATTATTTTCTCCCCCCAGCAGGAGGATCCCTTTATCCCGGTAAACCACAGCTGAAGAATGCATCGGATAAAGTTCAACCTTATTCAGCTCCATTGCCAGCATGGAGACCAGAACCTTATTAATTTCCCCGTCTTCCCAGAAACCATCGAGTATAAGCTGCTCTCCAATAAAGGAAATATCTTTTTTGGGCCGTTCATAATTCCAGATAATATCCGGTTTCCCTTTAGTTGTATCAGAATGAGCTGTAACAGCTGCCAGTCTGTAATTCAGAAAGGTGGAATCTTCGGCCACTTTCTGTCTGTCTGGCCCTCCATAAACATCAATTCTTATTGCGGCATCAGCACACCGAAGCTCTTCTGTAAAAACTTTCATCAACAATCTCCTTAGTTACAGTTCTATTTTTATTAACCTCACGGTTTTAATATAACCTTGACGGAATTATCCTTTCTGCCTGTAAATATCTCAAAAGCGGTATCAAACTCAGAAAGAGGAAAGGTATGGGTAATCATGCTCCTTAGCAGCTCACGGTTTCTGACTGCGATGGAGATGGCCTTCTTGAGCGTATTCGGGTTTGCCCTGTTTCCCCTAATATCTATTTCATCCAGGACAATGCGTCTCAGAGAGATTTCTACCGGTTCATCCGGCAGACTGACGACGGAAACAACTCCCCCTTTTGCCACAGCATCAACAGCCATGGTAAAACCCGAGGTGCTTCCCGAACACTCGATGACCCGCTGAAAGCCCCGCCCTTCTGTCATATCCAAAGCATCTTTCAATACATTTTTATCTTTGTAATTCAGTGTCAGGGCGCCTATTTTTTCAGCAAACTTCAGTCGATATCCGCTGCCGGAAACAACAATTCGCCCGGCGCCCAGTTCCCGGGCACAAATGATGCTCATGAGCCCCTGTGCCCCGCTGCCTGTTATCAGAACATTATCCCCGGGTTTTATTCCCGACCTCATGACAACATGAAGTGAGATACTGAGCGGGTCAAGACAAGCTGCGACATCAAAATCCAGATCGTCAGGAATTGCTGCCACCGATTTCATGCTGGCCATGATATATTCAGAATAGGCTCCAGTGCTGTAATGTCCGTACTGCCTGTGCCCCATTTTTTCCTTTCCGTAATTCAGACAAAGATTGAAGCGCCCTTCCAGGCACATATCACAGAGTCCACAGCCTACATGACTTATACCGCAAACCCTGTCCCCGTCCTTCCAGCCGCTTAACGCGGCTAAAGGCCCGGTTTGAACCACTTCTCCTGCCCATTCATGACCTGGAACAAAAGGAAACGATTGAGGCCATAAGCCCGGAAACTCCCCCTGGATGATATGAGGATCAGTACCACAGATTGAAACGGATTTCACACGGCATATTATATCTGCAGATCCCAGGACAGGCTCTGGGATCTCCTGTAATTCCATTCGACTCGGCTCTAATAAAACAACTGCTTTCATAATCATCTACTCTCAATTTTTTTTCGATTATCGATTATCTATCATCATAATAAAAGCATAAATGGCCTCTGTCAAGATTATTCTTCCGGTAGACATGCAGGGGAATAAATGTTATTTGATGATTCTGAAATGGGGAGGAATCAGATGATCTGCCACCTGACCAAAGACAGAGGACATGGAAATTATACAACTGGAGACTTGCACCAATATTCGGCGTCGTTGTTACAGAGAATATACCGCTCAGATAATTCAACAGCCAAGTGTCAGGGGAAGCCATAAACTCCCCCGAAACTCATGGATTTAATAGTAGAACTCTCAGACCTTCTGTAAAACGGCTTTCGGAAGGCGTCTGTTTTCCGGTTTCTTAAAAAAGTCCTTCTTCTCCGCAAGGACCTCATTAACAACTTCTTTCAGTCCCTCAACAGAAGACGCTCCAAAGGGCAGAAGAGCTCCGCCGGGACATAACCTGTCAATCTGCTGATTCACAAGTGCCTTCATCTCTTCTCTCGGGATTTGTCCCAGTTTAAGAGAGGCCATATCCATTCCTCCGGTTAATACGAGCCTGTCACCGTACTCCCTGATAATACTCTCAAGATCATTGATTGTCTGGGCTGAAGTCCAGTGCTCTATTCCCGCCTCGACCATGGAGGGGATGAGATTCTCAATTTTCCCGCAGCTGTGAATCCTGATAAATATCCCCTTTTCTTTTCCGAACTCAGTGATCCTTTTTATATGGGGAGAAAGCAGGCTATCCCAGATCTCGGTTGAAAAAAACTGATTCTCCTGATGCCCCCAGTCGTCATGAAGCTCTATCTGATCAACCGGATAATACTCGACAATCTTTTCCATAATCCGCAGTTTATGGTCAACCACAGCCCCGAAAAAATCATACGTCGCTTCCGGTTCCAGAACCAGTGCCATACAGGCTTCCGCCATACCCATAAGAGAATGAAGCCGCTCAAAGGGACCGTTCAGGAGGGTGATATTGGCAAGCTTCTCCGGTACAAATACATTCTGATCCCTTGTTGCCGCAGCCGCCCAGTCGATAGCTTCAATATCGGGGAACTGAACAACCTCTTTCCACTGTGTTATATCGGATAGAAGAGGCGGATATTCATGGCTTACCGTGGCTGCCCTCACATGGGGCTGAAATACCCAGTGAACTCCGAACCAGTCAAATCCGGTTCCCCCCAGAGCCTGAGAGGGAGTCCCGTCGCCGGGGGCTCTTTCGGCAATTTCGATGGGAATATAGTTAACCTCATCCAGTCGTGCATTGGGAATCCAGTCGGGAACCTGATGGTTCAATGCCTTAATATAGTTTTCCCTGGGTGTCAGCGCTGACATTCCTCCCTCCTTTTCCGGTCATAAACTTTCAAAAATAAAGATTGAATTCCAGTTTAAAGCTTCCCACGGTAGGAAGGTCAAAGTGTTTTTTTGAAGCTGTTGTAGAGGAAGAATTTTTTATGGATGGGAGGCGTTCACCCGGAACACATGACTTTCACAAAAACATGCCTCCGGTAAAGTCGGTGTGGTTCAGACATTCAGGAAAAGGGATTTTGGATTTTTTATATCTATAAATCAGTTCTGCTAATGTATTTTATTATAATTATTAATTTTACTAACAATTGGAATTCAT
The DNA here is from genome assembly GCA_963666275.2 of Oceanispirochaeta sp. Taxonomy (GTDB): domain Bacteria; phylum Spirochaetota; class Spirochaetia; order DSM-2461; family DSM-2461; genus Oceanispirochaeta. The sequence goes on along the minus strand of CAXXOA010000002.1, from coordinate 2,188,626 downwards.
ACAGAATGAGTCATGGAGAAATCATCATGGAAATGACAATACTGATCCCGCTCATTTTTTTCAGTGCTATTCTTTCAGGGGCATTCAGTATGGGCGGCGGTGTTCTTGCCCTGGCAACTCTTGGATCTGTTCTGGACCCATCATCCCTTCTGCCTGTGCATGGGATTATTCAGCTAACAAGCAATACAAGCAGATCCATCTTTGCCTGGAAGCATATACGTTTTTATCCGGTACTGACATTTGCAGCGGGGACTTTTATCGGAGCCCTTGCAGGACGATTTTTCCTTCCGGCTGTTCCCATTAAATCCGGACAGATAATTCTTTCTTTTGGAATTCTTCTTTTCACGTGGCTTCCCCCAATCGGACATGATCAGATTACCATTTTCAGGAAAGGAAATTATGCTATTGCCGGTTCCATGGCCGGGTATATTTCCCTTTTTCTGGGAGTATCAGGACCCATTATAGCGCCATTTTACCTAAGGGACTATTTTTCTAAAGAAGGACTGGTTGCAACAAAATCAGCTTCCCAGATGTTTACTCATGCCTGTAAATTAGGGGTATTTCTCTCGCTGGGCAGACTGAATTCTGATATTTTCAAAACAGCTCTTATATTTATCCCCTTTGTGATCATCGGGAACTGGATTGGTCAGAGGCTGCTTCAAAGACTTTCTGAAAAGAAGTTTTATCTCATCATCAGAATTATGATTACTGGGCTTGTGCTTAAAATGCTTTACTCTTTGCTTATCTGATAATACTCCCTCACAGATTGAAGTAATTCTCGCACTGCTGGAATTTTTTCATTTTCCGGAGAATAGATCACACCTGCATGCTCAATTTTTCCCTCCTGCTGAAAGGGGATGGCATAAAGATCTTTACAGGCAAGATCCTCTGCAATGAAAGGTTCCGGCAGAATTCCAACTCCCAGGCCTTTCAGAATCATTTTTCTGATAATACCCAGATTGGAGCAGGTCATTAATATTCGTGGTCTTTTTATCCAGTGCGAGAAAAGATTATCAGCTGTTTTACGGCTTAACATCCCCGTCCCTGAAATAATAAAGGGGTAATCCCCCAGTGTTTTTTCAAAATAAGTATCCCCTTCTACAGGAATTATTTTATCCCTGGAAACCAGAACACTCTGTCTTTTCATTAAAAGGATCTGTTTCAGATGAGAAGCATTATCCGGTAGAATTCCAAAAGCTATATCAATGATCCCGGAATGAAGAGCATCAGGTGCATTATCAGAGAGGATTTCCATTACCTGAAGATCAATTCCCTGGTACTTTCTGCAAAAAATTTCAATCACAGGTGGCAGCAGAGAGCTCCCCACAGTGGGACTGATACCGATCCTGAGAGTCCCCCGTTTCAATCCTCTCCAGTCGGAAATCTGCAACAAAGCAGATTCCATATGCCCCAGGGAAGCACAACTTTCTTTAAAAAGGATTTCACCTGGCTCAGTTAACCTTATCTGTTTGCTTTCCCGAATGAAAAGCTTTGTTTCCAGCTCTTCTTCCAACAGAGCTATAGACTGGCTGACAGCTGATTGAGTTCTTCCCAACCTTTCCGCCGCCCGGGAAAAACTCAATTCTTCTGCTACAGCTATGAATATGGGGATCCTATCCAGGATAATCATTCAATCCTCCTTCTTTCATATAAAAAATTGTATTAGATTGATAAATATTATAGAAGTTGTATATCCCCTGATAAAGACCTGTTGAAATCAATTATTTATCAGGTCCTCCTCTCTGTTTGCTTCTCCTGTTAAACCCGTTTCTTCTTCACCTTGACCTGACAAGGCACACAGCTTTATCATACCCCTAATTTACTATTAAAAAATCAAACGGAGTTTTACCAAATGAAAATCCATATCATAGAGCCCCTGGGAATCGATCAGGCAAAACAGGAGTCCATGAAAAGAGAACTGAGTGCGGAAGGACATGAGCTTGTCTTCATTAGTGACAGGAATCAGGACGTTCAGGAAATTATCAGAAGAGGCACGGGAGCCGAAGTGGTTGTCATAGGAAACCTCCCTTTTCCCGCTGAGGTTGTTCAGTCTCTTCCTGACCTGAAACTCCTGGCAGTCGCCTTCACCGGGCTGGACCATGTTGCCATGGAGGCCTGCCGTGAAAAAGATATAACAGTCTGCAATGCCTCGGGATATTCCACCATAAGCGTTGCGGAACTGACAATCGGGCTGATCATCGATGTACTGCGCAACATGACCCGTCTGGATCCCCTCACCCGTAAGGGCGGCACCAGAGACGGCCTGGTGGGCTTTGATCTTTGCGGAAAAACTGTAGGGATCATTGGACTGGGGGCAATCGGGCAGTATGTGGCCCGGCTGCTGAGCGCTTTCAACTGCCGGATTCTCGGCCTGGACCGGGGAAAGGCCATGCCCGGGGATCTGAAGATTGAACTGACCGACATGAAAACACTTCTGGAAAGCAGTGATATAGTGACCCTCCACTGCCCCCTGAATGAGAGCACAAAAGACCTGATCGGACCGGAAGAACTGGCCCTGATGAAGAGCTCTGCTATTCTGATCAACTGCGCCCGGGGCCCTGTAGTCAATGCGATTGCTCTGGAGAATGCTCTTAAAACCGGTCGGATCGCCGGAGCCGGTCTGGATGTGTTTGCCACAGAACCTCCTCTGGACAAAGAGATCGAGCAGGTGCTGAAGCTGGAAAATGTAGTGGTGACTCCCCATATAGCCTTTGCCACAAAGGAAGCTTTTCTGAGAAGAGCCGATATTGTGGTGGATAATATCCTCAGCTGGGCGGCGGGGAATCCGAAAAATGTGAAATAAAAGCCCCCTGATTCATGCAGGGGGCCGATTTTAACTCCAGATCAGGGATTTTTCGGTCTGCGGATCGAAAAGCTGCCAGGCATCGGGAGTGAATTTAAACCTGACTTCCTCTCCCGGACGGATTTTTTCTCTGGGATCTGCCAGAAGAACAAGATCCTGCGTACCCCACCGGCACTGGAGCAGATCATCCCTTCCCAGGGGTTCCACCATAATGACTTCGGCTTTCCCCGGCCCCTGGGCATCAAGAATAATGTCTTCCGGACGTATACCCAGCATTGTTTTTGTTTTATTTGACAGATCAGTTGCTGTTAATCTGTTTGCCCCCAGAGTGGCATAGCTTCCATCGGGGAGCAGAACTTTTCCCCCTCCTTCCAGAATGAGCTGACTTTCCCATAGGTTCATGGGAGGATTACCTACAAACTGACCGATGAACAGGGTTTCCGGGCGGTCATGAAGATCCAATGGAGGTCTGAATGCCTGAAGCTTACCGTCTTTGATAACTGCCACCCTATCCGCCATGGTCATGGCTTCTATCTGATCGTGGGTAACGTAGATACAGGTTATGCCCAATTCCTTCTGCAGCCTTTTAATCTCACTCCGCATGGTAATTCTGAGCCGGGCATCCAGATTGGACAGGGGTTCATCAAAAAGAAGGAGCTGAGGTTTTTTGATGAGAGCCCTCCCCAGGGCGACCCTCTGCTGCTGCCCGCCTGAGAGTTCAGATGGGCAACGTTTCAGTAGATGCCCAATCCCGAGAAGCTCGGCTACCCGTCCAGTTTCCTTTTCCATTTCAGCCATGGAAGCTTTTTTCAATTTCATGGAAAAGGAAATATTTTCAAATACTGTCATATGTGGATAGAGAGCATAACTCTGGAATACCATCCCTATGTTTCTGTCCTTGGGCTGCATCCTTGTTACATCCCTGTCTCCGAAAAGGATGGATCCACTGTCCGGTTTATATATCCCTGCGGTCATAAGGAGTGTTGTGGTTTTTCCACATCCGGAAGGACCGAGAAAAGCAACGAACTCACCACTTTCAATATCCAGGGATATTTCATCTACGACTGTGTTGTTTCCGAATTTCTTTGTTAATTTATCAAGTTTAATGTGCATATTATCCTTCCTATACTCCGCCGTGAGATCCGCCGGAGAAAATCTTCATCAGGTATTTTTGCGTAAAACTGTAGAAAAAGAGTATGGGAATAAGCTGAAACAGCCCCACAGCAGCCAGAACGCCATATTGAATAGACAGGGAGTCACTGTTCATCATCGAATTCAGGTACGTGGAAATAACGGCACGGTTCCATGAGGTTAAAAATGTATAGGGGATGAGGAATGAACTCCATCCTGTCATAAAGGAAAAAATCGACAGAGCTGCCAATCCCGGCTTTATCTGGGGAACCATGATGTTCCAGAAAGTCCGCCATCGGGAACACCCGTCAATCAGGGCTGCCCTTTCCAGATCCCAGGAGACATTGTCAAAGAATCCTTTCATCAGCCAGACCCCCAGGGGCAGCTGAAGAGAGAGGCTCACAAGAACGACCCCGCCCAGAGTATTGTATCCCATCACAGATTTAAGAAGGGGGATCCCTGTAAAGAATCTCAATACAAAATAGATCGCGATCAGAAGGGTAATACTGGGAAAGGCATGCAGGATCAAAGTCAGGGAAAGGAACAGTTTCCGTCCTTTGAATTTGATCCGGGACAGGGCATACCCCGCCATTGAGGATACAATAAGAACCCCTAAAGTCATGAAAACAGAAAGCAGGAATGTGTTTAAAGTCACTAGCCATATATCCGGTTCTTTCAGGAATGACCAGTTTTTCAGAGTAAAACCGCCCAGATTCCCATTAATATCCACCGGTTTCAAACCGAATGTCCTTTCGGAAAAAGTGGATATGAACAGCCATAGATAGCCCAGGATGATAGGCAATGACAGAATAAGCATTGTGAGAAATGCCAGAGGGGTGAAAAGGTCTCTTTTTTCTTTCATGGGACCTCCTAAAGTTCCTCGATGAGCGGCTCTTTCACCAGCTCAGCGAACTTGAAGTATTTAAGATAGACTGCGGCCAGAACAACGCCGACCAGAACAAGAACAGCAGATAATGCTGCACCGAAACCATATTGGAAATTGCCATAATAATTATTCAATGCTTTATGGTAGGACCAGAGAGACCAGACTTCTGTATTAAAATTTCCATCCGTAAGAATCATTATACTTTCGAAAGAGGTGAGAAGGGACAGGGTCTGGTATGTGGTTACAAAAAGGAGTGGCCACTTGAGCTGGGGCAGTATGATATACCTGACCCTCTGAAAACGGGATGCCCCGTCCACAAGAGATGATACCATTATATCTTTGGGAAGAGCTTCTATGGCCGATGAAAACAGGATCATACCGAATGAAGCTCCTATATATCCATTTACGAGGACAATGAAAAGGGTGGCATATTCAGGCACCCAGTTTGCTGTTGGAAGTCCGAAGGGAATCCGGAACAGCTGATTAATAACTCCATAGGGAGCATCTGCCGCCATCATGGACCACATAAGAACATAGACAACAGGGGGCGTAATTCGCGGAAGAAGCCACAGAGACCGGAAGAATCCTCCCAGCCATTTGGGCAGATGATGTGTAAGAATGGCAACAAGAAGCCCCAGTCCCACATTAAAGAAAACAAGGGTAAAGGCAACATATTTTACAGTCACCAGAAAATTATTCGGTGTTTCAGGATGCACCATTATTTTAACGTAATTTTTCAGGCCCACCCAGGACCAGTGCTTGAAACCCGTAACGGAACTCATATCGGTCAGAGAGATTCCCAGGGTCATAACCACGGGGATAAAGAAGTAGAGTATGACCAAAAGAGCAGCAGGCAGCATAAACCAGTAGCCGGTAAGGTACCGCTTTTTGATATTCATTGAATCTCCTATTATTCAAGGGAGCCCCCGACCGGGGGCCCTCTGCCAAAAGATTTATTTTACAATCAGCTGATCTTCAATTTCGAGTTTCATAAGGGTAATGGCTTCGTCCGCTGCCTCTTCAGGAGAGAGTTCTCCCTGTTCAGCAGACACCATTCCATCCCAGAAGATATCAAACCAGGTTCCATAGAGAACGTGATTGGGCTGATAGAAGTTGTTATCCAGCAGATAAGTTACATCTGCCAGGAACTGACTGGATTTATAGGCGTCAAAATCCGTCTGGGACTTCAGGATCCCCAGATGACCGCTTTCAACAGCATGTCTTGTATTCCTTTCGGTAGTTGACATTAGAGCAATCAGCCTGAGAGCCAGGTCCTGATCAGATGAGTTCGAAGCATCTTCGCTGGACACAAGGTAGACAAGTGGATGGGAAAGGGTAGTTCCTTTCTGTCCTGCTATCCCTGAGGGTTCATAGGCATAGCTTATGTTTTCAAAAAGAGCGTCTTCCCCGCCCACAGCATAGTTTTTAGCCCAGTCGGCCCACATCCATGTTCCACCGTTAAAAAACAGAGCTTTACCGTTGGAAACAACGTCATGCCAGATTTTCCATTCCGTTCCGATGTACTTATCCGGAGTCACTCCTGTTGTGACAGTTCTTCTCTGGAAATCATAGAACTTCACAAGGGCATCCCGTGTAATCATCAGTTTGTCCTGACCGGCATCGTAGATTTCACCGCCGTAGGCTCTGTAGAACTGGACGAAATCACCACCCTTCCGGGGACGATGCCAATAGCCGTAACCGGGCTTGACAAGGCCTTTATCCTGAGCTTCCGCAGCCACATCCAGCATGTTATCCAGTGTGAAAGCCCCTGATGCGATCTTTCCCGGCAGATCTGCAATGTCCTTATCAGACCAGCCCATCTGCGCCAGGATTGTCTTATTGAAGTACATGGGTCTTGCTTCCGTATCCTGAGGAACACCCCATACCTGCCCTCTCCAGGAAGAGCAATTCCACAGAGAATCAAATATGTCGGCAAACTGGGGAGCTTTTCCCTGGATTTCCGCCACAGTATCGGCCAGGGGAACGATGTATCCTGCCTGTCCCCATGTGGCAATATCCTCATGGCCGGATATGACAATTAGAGGAGCCTCTCCGGCATCGGCGGCCAGTGAATATTTCTTTTTGAATCCGCCCCAGTCCCCTTCATCATGGACAGGGTTCACTTCCACAGTAATCTGAGACCCTTCGCTCTTCAGCTGGGCATTCAGTTCTTCCGCTGCTTCCAGTGCAAGATCAGCTCTCCAGTGGTTCACCCCACCCTCCCTGGTCCATACATCTATGGTAACAGTCCGTGGACCTGTTTCTGCTTCCTGAGCTCCTCCGGCAGATAAGGCCGCAGAAATGCAAAGCATGAGAGAAAAGAATAAAATCCCTTTTTTCATAAAGTCCTCCTTTTAGTGCAATTTTTTCGAAATCGCTTGCATAAGTATTGCACCGGAGTTAAACTACTGTCAAGGATTTTCTGATATAATGAAATAAACCTTTAAACGAGAGAGGATTCGATGAATTTAAAAGAGCTGGCTGAAAAACTCCAGATATCCCCTTCTACCGTGTCACGGGTTTTGAACGACAAACCGGGAATCAGTGAAAAAACCAGACAAATGGTTCTGGATGCAGTTAAAGATACGGATTTTCAGCAGAACTATAATGCCAGCAACCTGGCAAATCCCCGAGCCCGATTCATTGGCATTCTGGGTCGAAGGAGAGGCGGACAACAGGATCAGATCTATTTTCACCACTCCATAGACAGATTTGAGGAGTACTTTCAGAAGCATGGCTACCAGTGCATAAATCTGGGGCTGTTTGAAGATGAAACCATATCACTGAGCGAAATAATCAAAGGAAGCCCCCTGGGAGAGAATGATTTTGCCGGGCTGATCATACGCGGCCAGAGTATCCCCGCCAAAACAATTCTTTCTTTCCGGAAAGCCGGGATCCCGATAGTTCTGCTTGAAAATAAACTGCAGGAAACTGTACTGGACAGTGTTGTCTGTGAGGATAGAGAATCATCCTACAACCTTACAAATCTCCTTATTAAGAAAGGGTATCCTCACATTATCCATATAACAGGACCGGAGGACTGGTACAACAATAAGGAAAGACTGGCCGGGTATAAAATGGCCATACAGGAAGCGGGAATGACTCCGGAGGTGGTGACTCTGACCGAAACCACTGTGGAAACAGGAGAAGAGGCTTTCAGTCAGATAAAAGGAAAATACAAAGATCCTATGGGAGTTGCAGCTGTAAACGATGCCATGGCCATCGGGTTCTGCAAAGCTGTCAGAAATGAGGGCCTTTCCATTCCCGAGGAGGTAGGAATAACAGGATTTGATGATATACCCTGGGCAGAACATAACTACCCGCCTCTGACGACAGCCCAGGTCCATATAAAAGAGATGGGACGGCTCGCCGCCGCGCGCCTGATTCAACTGATGGAGGAACCGGAAAGCCATCCAGTAACGATAAGGGTTCCGACAGTTATAATTGAACGCAAATCCACAAAATAGAATTCGAGGAAAATATGATTATTGCAGGACATCGGGGCGCTCCGGACTATAAACCGGAAAACACCCTGAGCTCATTTAAACTGGCCATTGAACAGAATGCCGATATGCTGGAGCTGGATATATACCGATGCTGTTCCGGTGAACTGGTAGTCATCCATGACGACAGAGTCAACCGGACAACCAACGGGGATGGACTGGTGGAGGAAATGACCCTGGAGGAATTGAAGCAACTGGATGCGGGAGAAGGAGAGCAGATACCGACCCTTTCGGAGGTACTGACTCTTATTCAGAACGGAATACCGATTAATATTGAACTGAAAGGCCGGGGAACCGCCCATGCCTTGAGCCGATTTATTGATGATAGTCTTCAGGACTTTCCCTGGCTGGCTGAAAATACTCTTATATCGTCTTTTGATCTGCCCGAACTGATGGTATTCAAAGAGCTGAAACCCCAATTCAGAAGAGGCGCACTCAATGGGGGAATCCCCCTGGATCTGGGAGGTTTTGCCACAGCTCTGGAACCATGGTCCCTTCATTATAATATTGAATTCATCAATGAAAAAATGATTAGTGATGCTCATCAAAGAGGTTACAAGGTTTTTATATACACAGTGGACCGCCGGGATGATCTGGCTCGTCTCACTACCTGGGGTGTGGATGGTGTATTTTCCAACTGTCCTGGAGATCTTATTGGCGAAAATTAATATCCGGATGGATAAAATATACTGAGCAAACTGTCTGATGGGATATGTCAGAGAATGGGGAATTGTTTGGATCATGAATAACAGCAGATTGCCCTTCTTCATCAAAAAGAACGGCCCATTTCTCATGAATAATATAGGAAATCTGGTCGGGAGGAATATGATGAAGAAGATTGAAATTCGAAAGAAAATCCTGAACAGAGGATTTTCAACTGATTGTATCTATTTCTCCGGACCGACAGGCAGGGGATATTGTTCTCATTGTGTGCCTGTTGAGTTATATTCAGTAAGTTACGATACTCCCGGATGAAGATTCCCATTTAGGACCAGATTACAAATGGAAAATTTCTGATAGGAAAGATCCTTCTGAACCACAATGATTTCCACGCCGTCCTCTGGAACGGAAAGTCTGTCTGTAAGGAAAACCAGATTCCCCCGGGCATCAATGTCTACGGGAGTCTCTACGAAAGGGAATGTTTCTGGAAGAAAGCTCCTTTTTGACTAATTTATTGTAATGCCGCGGGTTCTGCAAGTTTATTTTTAGACTTTTGAAACAGCCATTGCGGCAGTATCTAATTTAACCCTACTTTTACACTACCATTTAAATAGGATTTAAATATAAATAAAAAATACATTATTTCGATTTTTTCACTCTTTTATCGAGACCGCAGCAATCCAGTTTTTCAGAGCCGTAGAGATCACTGTTAACTTTTGCCAGCTTATTAAGATAGTTCATCCATTTTTTCTTTAAATTTATTTTAATTCTTTTCATAACTGATCCTCCGGGACCTCTCATAGAATTTCTACGCAGGCTGGGATACTATACCCCCCTACCCTATATAAACATTATATTTCCTACTTATATGATAGTCAATAATAAAGCTCTTTAATATTACAATATTTGTAAACTTTATTGTTTCCATTTCCCCGATAGGAATTTTCCAGGTCACTGGTTTTGTAACTTGAAACTTATGCCTGGTACCCGGTCAACTCAGAATCCCATAGGACTCGGTTTCTTCCACAAGAGAAGTCTGGATTGAGCCTGAAAGGACTTCTGCCGCTACGGGATAAAGGATCTTCTCTTCACGGTATAAAAGTGTTCCCAGGAGAAAATACATCTGCCCGTAAACTCTGTTGAACCTGTTAAAATCCCATTCTTTTCCAGATAGCAGTTCAAGACAATCCTTATGGTATATCCAGACAGAATCCTGTAAATGCCAAATCAGTTTAATACATTGAGTGGGAGCATCAACCGACTCCAGAGCGGAGAACAATCCGTACTGCAGCTTCAGATAATGGGATTTTACAGATGCGAGATTATCAATTTCACTTCTGATCCGGGCTTTTTCAGAAATTCGATTTTCTTTTAACTCCGGCAGTATCTGCATAAACGATTTCTTCAAACCATTTAACAGTGATTGAACTACTCGATTCTCTTGAATGAGTATTGGGAATAAACCATCCTGTCCGTACTTTGGAGCAGGATACTGATCCAGTCCTAAAGAAGCAGCGCGTATAAAACGGGCAATCGGTTTTTCAAGCGCCTCCACATGCTTGTATCGAATCAGCAAATTCTCAATAGCAATATTTACCTCGAAGGGTGTGCACTCTTTCAGTGCCGGTTCAAAATAGGAGTAAAGAGTTTTATCCAGCTGCCCTTTCTGAATAAGCTGAATATAATCGACCAGAGATAAGATTCTGTATGAGTCCATTTACCAGTCCAACAAGCGCCGTTCCCCTTCAAGGGCACGGATTCCGGAAATTTCCTGACTGACTTCTATGATTCCCCTGTATTTTCCCAGCATGTCAAAGAGGGGAAAATAGCGGATGTGGATAAACTTTCCATTCATCTGAATCCAGAACTCGGCCTGATCCTTCTCCCCTTTTTTCAGAGCTTCCACTATTTTCTCCACCACATGGACGCTTTTAGGAGGATGACAGTTAGCAACATCCCGACCGATGATCCCGGGACTCCTGGGAAAAATTCTCTCTTTTCCTTCTGAATAATAGGCAACCTTGTCATTTTCATCCACAAAGGTCATGTCAAAGGGTAGATTTTTGAGTAAAAGATTAATCTGAAATGCCGTCAGAGAACCCGTATCCAGAGGAATCTTTTCATTGCCGGTACCCCGGGTATCCGAATCAGGAGCGATTGATTCTGCATCCGTATTCCGGGCACTCACAATATTGGCATCCCATAGGTTCCCCGGTTCAATCCAGCTGTAACCAATAGCATTTTCCCCTTTCCTTATAGCGGACCATGCCTGAGACGGCAGCTTACGCAGGGAAGTGGGAAACAGAATTTTCTCTTCCATAAAGATCATATTCTTCAGGGCTTTTATCAAAGCTCGGGTCTTTTTCTTAATTTCGGACAGATTTCCCTTATTGTAATCCTCCTCTATCTCCCGAAAAAGGGTTCGGATTTCATCATGCTTTCCCCACATGACCTTGGACGGGCCTGTAAACCCTACAGATTCCAGATAGGGAAAAAGCTGATTTTCTTTCCTGATATAGTGAAGCTCTATCAGTTTCACATCTTTCAGATATGAGATGAAATCGGATTTTCCGGGTTTGAGACTTCGCAGTTTTCTCCTGAGCTCTCTGTTTTCCAGTCGGTAGGTATGAATGGGATGACCGGGCAGAACCTTTGTCTTCCCCTGTTTTTTCAGAGCATCATCAAAAACCTGCACATGAATATCGCAAAGTTTCTGAACATGTTCCACAGGAACCCCTTCATCGATCAGAGCCTGTTCCACATTGGCAATCTCTTCAGGACTGATATCCCGGATCAGCTTATCAAACTCTTTCTTTACCTTTTTAATATCAGATCCTTCATTGAGACCTTTTACGATCTTCCGCAGCTCATCCTCTTTTAGTTTATTAGTCCCGATTCCTTCACCCATATTGCAACCTTTTAATTTCTCCATTCATTTTTACCAGGAAATTCGATATCTCTGTTTTTGAAAACAGGTGTTCCTGATACCGGATTTTTCGGATCATAAAGATCAGGCTGAAACACTATCCTGCAACCGTGATCTTTCGTCCATACTAACAGTCTTATATGGAAAAACCTCCTAATCAATGATTTTCTTGAATTTTATTAAGGATTTCCCTGAAGTTTATTTATGAGAACCGGACAATAAATCCCTTTAGATTGAAACCCGAAAACAGCAACACCGATCCTGTATAAAACAAGGATAAGAATACAGGCAGGGAATACAGATTTATCAGCGATAGTAATTTTAGTGAATACATTAATATCTGTCTGATTTGCTTTTAGTATTCCGTGTAACCGAAGTTCGCTTTTATTCAGTATGAATCCCATACTACTGTCCTTAACAATACACATTTTATGCATCAAATATAAAATAAAGTGCATCATTTTAAAAAAAATACAACTATTCGCATCAATTAGTGGATGGCGGTTATCAAATTCTCCCCTGATAATGAACCAGTATTCAGGAGGAATTCATGGGTCAGACATTGATCGAAATCAAAAATATATCCAAGTTTTTCCCGGGTGTTAAAGCTCTCCAGAATGTTGGTTTCTCTATAAATACAGGTGAAATCCACGCTCTCATCGGAGAAAACGGTGCAGGAAAATCCACACTGATAAAGATTCTCTCCGGCGTATACCAACCTGAGTCCGGCGGTTCTATAAAAATTAACGGTTCGGAACTGGAAAACCTCACACCTCTGGAATCACTGAGAAGCGGTATTGTTGTGATTTATCAGGATTTTTCATTATTTCCCAATCTTTCTGTTATGGAAAATATCGCTCTTGGTAACAGTGTAGAGAAGAATGAGAAGCTTATCAGCTGGAAATCCATGGAAAAAATAGCCAAAAATGCTATTGAGCAGCTGGGAGTCTCCATGGATCTTCAAACACCACTGGGAGAACTGTCAGTAGCCCGCCAGCAGCTTGTGGCTATCGCAAGAGCTCTGGCGAATAATGCCAAATTGCTGATTCTTGATGAACCGACATCATCCCTGTCCAAGGGAGAAGTAAAAAAACTTTTCGATATTATGATTTCCCTGAAAAAAAAGGGCATAGCTCTGCTCTTCATAAGTCATAAACTGGATGAGCTTTTTGCTATTTCTGATCGTTTCACAGTTTTGAGAGATGGACAGTATATAGGAACCTACAGCGAAGACGAGCTCGATGATGATCAACTCATATCATTAATGGTTGGAAGAAAAATTGAGTACAGGATTTATCCTAAAAAGAGAAAAGAGGAACCTCTGCTCCAGGTGGAGAATTTTTCAAAGAAAGGCAATTTCATCGATATTAATTTTACTCTTCATAAAGGGGAAATCCTGGGACTGACAGGGCTTGTTGGCGCAGGCAGAACAGAAGTAGCGCAGGCCATATTCGGCTTGAATCCTGTTGATGAAGGAAAAATATATCTGGATGGAAAAGAACTTATAGTCAGTAATCCCAGCGACGCTGTAAAAGCGGGAATTTCCTACGTCCCCGAAAACCGGCTTCAGGAGGGACTGGTTCTCAGAAAATCTATTGAAGACAACATATCTCTGACTGTTCTTGACTCTCTGAGCGGCAGGAACGGACTCATCGATTTTCAAAAGAAAGAGATACTGACTGAAAAATGGATGGATCAGCTAGGCATCCGTCCTAAAATACCGCAGATGCTGGCCTCCAAACTCTCAGGGGGCAATCAGCAGCGAGTAGTGGTATCAAAGTGGCTTGCCACTGAACCCCGTGTTCTGATCGTTGACGAACCAACCAATGGTATTGATATCGGTGCGAAGGCAGAAATTCACCAGTTACTGAGAGAATTGGCGGAATCCGGGCTGGGAATCATAGTCATATCTTCGGAACTCCCTGAAATTCTTGCAATTGCCGACAGAGTTGCAGTTATGCGGCATGGACGAATAACCGCTCAGATGTTCTGCGAGGATCTTAATCAGGAAGATATTATGAGCAAGGCTTTATAGAGGGACAATATGAATAGACGATCAATGAAAATAAAAGAACTACCCATAATACTGGTCCTTATAGCAATCTCCCTTGTCATAGGAATTGCCAATCCGACTTTTTTCTCAACCGAGAATTTTCTGGATATACTGAAAAGCAATCTGGTTCTTGCCATGATGGCATTAGGAATGCTTCTGGTACTTTTAACAGGAGGAATCGACGTTTCTGTTGCCTCCATCATATCAGCGGTGACTGTTATTACCGGCCAGTCCCTGATTCACATCAGTTCCAATGTTTTCATAACAATCTTTGTTGCCTGTCTCAGCGGCACCCTGATGGGTCTTGCAAACGGTATACTTATAGCAAAACTGAAAATACCTCCCATAGTTGCGACTCTGGGAACAATGAGCGTTATACTGGGGCTGGTTCTCTACCTCACAAACGGGACCTGGATTACAGGTATTCCCGTAAGTTTTATCAATTTCGGACGGAGAATCCTTTTTCCCCTGCAGCTGGCAGACGGAAGAACCATAGGTCTTCCCATTCAGGTTCTGTTTCTGATACCCACCATCATTGCAACATGGTTTATTCTCAAAAGGACAGTTATAGGGCGGGGAATCTATGCCATTGGAGGAAACCTGGAATCTGCTGAAAGAATGGGTTTCAAACCGGAAAAGATTCTCATATTCGTCTACAGTTTCGAAGGCTTTCTCATAGGACTTGCCGCGGTTGTGCATACATCGATTATGAGGCAGGTAGACCCGAATGCCTTTCTCGGATTTGAAATGCAGGTGATTGCGGCAGTTGTTCTGGGCGGAGCCAGTATCCTTGGCGGTTATGGTTCTGTTCTGGGAACCATAATAGGCGTCTCCCTGTTCTGCGTTATCAATAACGGCCTGATTCTCATGCATATCCCCACTTTCTGGCAGAAAATCGTCGTAGGTCTGATCATTATCAGCTCCATCAGTATTGATATGATTCAGAAACAGAGAGCGGAAAAGAACACCATAAGAGTGGATGTGGAGTAAAGACCGATGAAATCAAAAATCAAGTCAGCAGCAGCAAGTAAAGAAGGGATACTTTTTGGCATTTTCCTCATCATATTTATCCTGATGAGTCTTCTGTCTCCAGGTCAGTTCCTGAGATTGTACAATCTGCAGTCCATGGCCTATCAGCTACCGGAATTCGGTATTCTGGCTTTATCCATGATGCTTGTGGTTGTTACCGGAGGAATTAATCTTTCATTGACTTATACGGCAACTCTTTCCATGATTGTCGGAGGCCTCGTCATGGCCAATCAGTATGCGTCAGGGGTAAACGGAACACTGGCAGTCATCTCCGGGATCCTTGTGATGTTGGGAGTTGCGGCGCTTTGCGGCATATTCAACGGGTTTGTCGTCTCCTACATTGGAGTTACCCCGATGCTTGCCACTCTGGGTGCAATGACGCTTTTTGAAGGACTCAGCCTTAATATCACAAAAGGCGGAGCCATTTCAGGCTTTCCATTTGAATTCCTTATCATAGGGAATTCATCTGTCCTGGGCATTCCTATCCCTATGATCATATTCATTCTGGTTATCGCCGGAACCTGGCTGCTTCTTGAAAGGAGCCGGATGGGCTTAACAATCTACATGATAGGCTGTAATCCCAAAGTCGCCAGATATTCGGGAATAAAAGTACGCAGAATCCTGTTTCAGACCTATCTGATTGCGAGCCTCCTGGCGGCTGTCGCGGGGATTCTAATGGCATCCAGATACAATTCAGCCAAAGAATCCTATGGATCATCCTATCTTCTTCAAGCTGTTGCGGCCTCTGTTCTGGGAGGAACCAGTATTAACGGCGGAGAAGGCAAGGTCATAGGAACAGTCATTGCAGTGATGATACTTCAGGTGATCTCAAGCGGTCTGAATATTTTCGGATTCAACAGGTACCTCACAAATGTGGTGATGGGTGCCATTCTGATTATTGTTCTGACGATAAACTTTCTGACGGACCGTCGGAAACAGACTGCGTAAAACCGGGAATATCCGGATTAATCCGGATTAAATATCAAAAGGAGGAGAACCTTATGAAAAAAAGAGTTCTTGCGGTACTGATTCTTACAGTGTTTTGCCTGACTGGAGTCTGGGCAAACGGATCCAAGGATGCCAAAGGCAGTGATGAAGTAACCATTGTTGTTATGCCCAAGCTGGTTGGAATCCCCTATTTCAATGCCTCGGAAACAGGGGCCATCCAGGCAGGTAAAGACCTGGGCATCAATGTGATTTATACAGGACCTACAACTCCCGATGCCGCTGAACAGGTACGTATGCTTGAAGATCTGATAAGCAAAGGTGTAGATGCTATCTGTGTAGCCCCTAATGATGCCGCAGCATTGACTCCTGTTCTTATGAAAGCAAAAAGGGCGGGAATAGCAGTACTTGACTGGGATACACCGGCAGATGCATCGGTTGTAGATTTATCAGTTCATCAGATTGACGATAAAGAATATGGTCAGCATATCTGGGACCTTCTGGCTCAGGAGATGGGCGACTCAGGAGATTATGCCATCATAACTGGAGGACTCTCTGCAGCGAATCTGAACACATGGATTGATGCGGGTCTTTCCTATGCTGAGAAAACATATCCCGATATGAACCTTGTAACTGATAAAGTCCCTTCTGACGAAAAACAGCAGATGGCCTATCAGAAAACTCTGGACCTTATAAAAGCCTACCCCAATCTGAAAGGTGTGATCGGAGTCAGTACTCCTGCTCCTCTCGGTGCTGCTCAGGCAGTTCAGGAGAAAGGTCTGAAAGATAGCATCGCCGTAGTGGGCACATCGCTCCCTACAGATTCCGGCCCCTATCTTGATGATGGTTCCCTACGTGTCGGAACACTCTGGGATCCCTCAAAACTCGGATATTTGACAGTGGTTCTTGCCTACAACTTTCTGAACGGTGAAAAACCGGTTGATGGACAGGAAATTGCCAATGTAGGAAAAATTACTGTATGGGAAGACGGAAGAACTGTCATAATGGGTCCGCCAGCTGACTTTACTAAAGAAAATCACGCTTCCTATAGTTTCTAAAGCATAAATTCAGCATACAGAGACGGAATATATGTTTTTCGGCTCTGTATGACTGTCTCAGAAAAGCCATTATTTATAACGACTCGATAATATATAAAAAAGCTTAACCGATCTTTCCAGGTCATGTTAGGATTAAAGTCCCGAGAAGTATCATCCCCCCGGAAGCGTAAACCTTTGATTTTTGCAATATCAGGTGAAGAACATGTCCGGGGATGGAGTGAAGGACCTGGATAAGATAGAGAACTGAAAACAATGAATTACACTTCAGATCCCAATTTCAATATCTTCAGATATCTTACCTACAGTGAGGAGGATATTTTCTGGCAGCTCTATACAACAACTGTCGGGAGAGTGGAAATTCATCCGGGAGATGATTATCCCTACAAAAAGGATGAGCATCCCAATCAGTACATAGCCGACTGGTTCAGAGGCCGTGTTCTCAATGAATTTCAGCTCGTCTATATAACTGAAGGATCAGGCAGATTCCGTTCCTATCAGGGCGAATACTCCCTGCTGCCTGGAAGTGTTATCTTATTAATACCGGGGGAGCGCCATTTTTACAGTCCTGACCCCGATACAGGATGGACCGAGTACTGGTTCGGATTTAATGGAGAGTGTGCCCAGAACTGGCTTAACCGCAACTATATTGAGAGAAATGAACCTATTTATCATCCCGGGGTTAACAGTACGATGAAGTCTCTTTTTGAAAAAGCGATTGAGTATGCCAGGGAGGAGCCTCCCTGCATGCAGCAGTTGATTTCTTCTCTCATTCCCCAGATATTTGCCCATCTGCAGGTCAGTCGTAAGAACTTTGCTCTGAAAAGTGATAGAACAAGTCTGCTTGAGCAGACCCGTGAACTTATGGAGGAAAACCTTTTTGTCAAGTTTGACGTGGAAGCCATCACATCTGCGTTGAGAGTCAACTATCACACCCTGAGGGAATATTTCAATGAACACACCGGTCTGTCTCCCTACCAGTACTTCCTGCATATGAAGATAAATAAAGCAAAGGAATTACTAATATCAGGAGAGCAGTCTGTCAAAGAGATTTCCTTCAAACTGGCCTTTGACAACCCCTATTATTTTTCCAGACTCTTCAAAAAGAAAACAGGAGTATCTCCATCCAAATGGCACGGAGCTCAGATCCAAAATGATCTGTATTTATGGAATGAAGACGATTAAAGCAGAACCGGAGTCGCAATCGAATAAGCGGCTCATTCAATATAATCTCGATTCTATATTCTTTTCCCTCATAATCCGTACCGGACGATCCAATATTCTGAACCGGAAAACGGGAGAATCATAGCAGAATACTGTTTTAGATTCACCGGGAGTTCATTATTTTAAACTAAATAACAGTATATTCAGTTTGCTTCTCATTCAGCGGGGTTTATAGTTTTTCAAGATCTTTTTCAATGTACTTTCAGCAGATGAAAAAGACTGAAATCATTTTCCAGGAGAAAAAAAGGATGAGAAAATTTTTATTGCCCTTGCTGGCTGCCGCTATGGTGATCACTCTGGCGTCATGTGCAAAAGAGGAATCAAAAGCCTCCGGAAAGGCTGAGGTTGAACCGAAAGTCATCAAGATCAGTACAAAGTTCGTTGATGATGAACAGACGGCAATTTCACTGAAAAAGGTTGTGGAACAGGTGAATGAGCGAAGCGGGGGATCTCTGGAGCTTCAGCTTTTCTCCAGCGGTGTCCTCCCCATCGGGAAAGACGGAATGGAACAGGTTGTCGCCGGTTCAGACTGGATTCTCGTAGACGGTGTCAACTTCCTGGGAGACTATGTTCCCGATTACAATGCCATTACAGGACCTTTCCTGTACAGTTCATTTGATGAATACTTTGCCATGACCAAAACGGATCTTGTCAAGGAACTGAATCAGAAAGTGGAAGATGAGTATGGAATCAAAGTTCTGTCTCTGGACTGGGTTTTCGGATTCCGGAGCATGATGACAAACAAACCGATTCTGGCTCCCGCCGATATGGAAGGCCTGAACATCCGGGTTCCCACCAGCCAGCTGTATACCTACACCATCGAAGCCATGGGCGGCAATCCCGTTGCCATGCCCTACCCCGATACCTATGCGGCACTTCAGCAGGGTGTTATCGACGGAGTGGAAGGCTCTATCATGACCTATTACGGTACACAGCAGTATGAAAATGTGAAAGAGTACTCTCTGACAAACCATCTGCTCGGTGTTTCTGCGGTAACACTCTCCACAAAACTGTGGGATAAGCTGACAGAAGAAGAAAGAACGATCCTGGCAGAAGCCTTTGACATGGGCCGGGAAGACAATCTGAGCGCCACCCTCGAGGCGGAAGAAGAGTTCGTTGATCTCCTGAAAGCTGAAGGAGTGAACTTCAATACTGTAGACAGTGATGCTTTCCTCAAAGCAGCCGCTCCCGTCTATACCAGGTTTCCCCAGTGGACACCCGGTATTTACGACAGGATTCTGGCTGAGCTGAATACCATTAAGTCGGCTCTTTAATTCAAGACAAATAGCTTCCGGACAGCGTCTTCGTATCAAAAAAGGGGGAGGCGCTGTCCCGGTAGATCGGTAAAAGGAAATTATGAAAAAAAAAATCAGAAATTTAGGCGTTCATTTTGAACTGTACATAGGCGCCGTATTTCTTTCCGTCACGACTGTCATAGTCATCATGAATGTCATCACAAGGTATTTTCTGAACTTTACCTTTACCTGGGCCGAAGAAATTGCTGTCGGCTGCTTCGTCTGGACCATTTTTCTGGGTCTGGCCAATGCGTATAAAACAAGGGGCCTGATCGGAGTGGAACTTCTGACCAACCTGGTCCCGGAGAAGGGCCGGCCTGTGATTGTTTTTATCACCTCCGCCGTCGTCTCTGTCCTGGCTGGTACCATGTTTGTTTTCAGTTTCAAATACGTTATGAATTCCACAAAAATAACAGCGGCCCTGGAAGTATCCTACAAGTACATTTACAGCTCTATCGTATTTTCTTTTGCCCTTATGACTCTGTACTCCCTCTATTTTCTGGAACAGAGCTTCAGAAAAATGGTAACGGGAGGAGATGTGTCCCTGGAAGTGAAAGACGATCTGGAGGAAGAACTACTCGAAACAGAGATGAAAAATATGAAACTCCAGAAGGAGACTGAGTGATGGAAGTACTATTTCCCATTGTTGTTCTTTTTATACTGTTTTTTCTGAATATCCCCATCGCTTTCTCACTGATGGGAGCCTCGCTCACCTATTTTATCTTTATCAATACGACCATGCCCATGGAGATGATCATCCAGCAGTTTGTTACGGCAGTGGAATCCTTCCCCTACCTGGCTGTTCCCTTCTTTATCATGGTCGGTTCGGTCATGAATCATTCGGGCATAAGCAAAGCCCTCATGGACTTTTCCGATGTCCTGGTGGGCCATACCAGAGGCGGTCTGGCACAGGTCAACGTACTTCTCAGCGCCCTTATGGGGGGAATTTCAGGCTCGGCCAACGCAGATGCGGCCATGCAGTCGAAAATACTCGTCCCCGAAATGCAGAGAAAGGGATTTTCAAAAGAGTTTTCCGGCGCCATTACAGCAGCCTCATCGGCCATAAGCCCGGTAATACCTCCCGGAACCAATCTGATCCTGTACGCTCTCATAGCCAATGTGTCTGTGGGAAGCATGTTTCTTGCGGCCTACATGCCCGGTATACTGATGGCAGTAGCCCTGATGATTACGGTTCATATCATCTCTCTGAAAAGAAAATACCAGCCCAGCAGAAAAGGAATGGCTTCTCCCGGAGTTATAATGAAACAGCTGGGAAAATCCATCTGGGCTCTGTTCATTCCCTTTGCCATCATCATGGGAATGCGTTTCGGGATTTTCACACCCACCGAAGCGGGAGGTATTGCCGTTGCCTTTGCCACGATCGTCGGTTTTTTTGTCTACAAGGAACTGAAACCCTCCCATATACCCCTGATTCTTATGGACACAGTCAAAGGGACAGGAGCGGTTATGGCAATTATTGCCAGCGCGAAAGTATTCGGGTACTACCTGACTCTGGAACGGATCCCCCAGATGATTACCGAGTTCCTGGTCAACATGACAGGAAGCCCCTTCATACTGCTGATCGTGATCAATATTATGCTGCTTTTCATCGGTATGTTTATTGAAGGCGGAGCGGCCCTTGTGATCCTGGCCCCGCTGCTGGTTCCCGCTGTTAAAATGTTCGGAATTGATCCGCTGCATTTCGGAATCATCTTTATTGTCAATATCATGATCGGCGGTCTGACTCCTCCTTTCGGTTCGATGATGTTCACTGTCTGCTCCATAGTGGACATAAAGCTGGAGAAGTTCGTCAGGGAAGTCTGGCCATTCATAGTTGCCCTTCTCCTGGTGCTGCTTCTTGTCACCTATTCCGAAACAGTAGCTCTGTTCACATTAAGGTTGTTCGGGGGCTGATTTATCCTGTAATATGATCCATTGCACTGATGTGTCCATTGAAAAGAGGAGAATCCCCTGTCCATGAAAGGAATGATACTAAAAGGGCTGCCTGCGGTTCTGATACTGCTTCTGCTGGCAGCGGCGGCCGCCCTGCTCCTGAATATCCCCCGATGGGGATTTCTGAATCCGAAGGAGTCGGAACAGAGCGCCCTGAAAATATACAGTCCCCTGAACGAGAGGATTATCATTCCCATTGTCAAGGAATTCCAGGAGACCACGGGAATTCCTGTGGAGTACACCTCCGCAGGGACCCTGGATCTTCTGAATTCTCTGGAAAACAAGGATGACCGCTATCTTATGGATCTTATGTGGGGCGGGAGCAAGGAGTATCTGAACATCTACAAAGATCTCTTTGACCCTATCCATCCCGGCAGGGACGAGGAGTACATCCTCGGATTCAATCAGCTTCCCATTGTTCTGATCTACAACAAAAAGCTTGTCTCCCGGGAGGAGGTCAGCCGCAGCTGGAAAGAGGTGCTCGACCCCAGATGGAAGGGTCGGCTGGCCCTGGCCGATCCCGAGGGTTCCGGTTCCGCCTATATAGCCCTCTCCTTTCTTCTGGAACTGGATGCGGACGCAGACTACAACTGGGAAAACGCCGGAAAACTCTACCGGAATGTGGAAGGCAAGATGCTTGCCAAATCTTCCGAGGTGTACGAAGGCGTTGCAGCGGGCGACTTTGCCATCGGCATCACCATGGAAGAGGCGGCAGTGAACCTGATACACCTGGGGGAGGACATCGGAATCGTCTATCTGGAGGAGGGAACTCCTGTGATCAATGATTCTATCGCCCTGATGAAAGATGCTGTTCATAAAGAGGAAGCCAGGGCCTTCATTGATTTTGTTCTGAGCAGAAAGGTTCAAACCTTTATGGTGGACCGATTCTATCTCAGATCCGTCAGAAATGATGTGAGAGTCCCCGAAGGCCTCTCTCCCATGAACGAGCTGAACAGCTACGATGCGGGCAGGCTCTCCACCTATCAGAATAAAGACAGGATTCTGGAGAAGTGGCGCCAGCTCCCTCTGGAAAGACAGGGAAGCGAATAGAACTATGAAACAGATCCGGATCCCCATTTTCCAGCGGCTTTTTCTGACCTATATTCTCTGCAGTATACTGCCCCTCTTTATCATTGGCGGGCTGATTTACGGTTTTTCCCTGAATTTTCTGAATAAAACCCTCAAGGAACAGACCCTGAACAGTATAAAGACCTTTCAGGGGGGGCTTCATAACAAGGTTTCCACCTATGAAAATATAATCAGTGAAATTCAGAACGGGCTGAATCTGAAAGACACCCCGGGAGAAAGCAATGAGATCTACGAAATCATGTATGAGGCCCTGATCGGCGAATCTGTGAAACCGGTAGTTCATCTGATCGGCCTGGATGGGAGCATCGTCTATTCAACGTCCCGGTTCCCCGAAGATTACCGGGCGGGGCTGAACAACAGCTGGGGTATATTCCGGAAACTGGACAATTCTCCCGGCAGGGTCGTGACCTATGCCCAGCAGATGGATTACCTACCCGAGGGAAAAACCCTTTTTACAGTGGGAAGTAAACTCTATGACAGGGAGGGCCGGCATGAGGGCTATGTCCTTGTAGAGATGCCCCGGCTTGTGGTTGCCGAAGAAGCCAGAGTGTTCAACTGGGGGCTGTCCAGCCATATGATCATTACTGACGATCAGGGCTATACCCTCTTCGACTCCATAAACAGCTATATGGAGGGGAAGTTCCAGCAGGCTTCCTATATGGACAGGGAAAAGATTGAAAAACACAAGCCCATAGCCAGTCTCATCGGCAATGATACATTTCTTTTTCTCGATTATTCGGACGAAAAGCTGAATACCATCACCAGGGTGAGCGTTTCTTCCGGTGTTTTCAGGGAGTTCAACCGTATTCTGACCCTTATCATGATTATAGGAAGCCTTGTCAGTCTGGTTTTATCCATAGCCCTTGCAGTGGTTCAGGCCGGAGCGATCTCACGGCCCATCCGGGAACTTATAAAAATAATGGGAGACGTGGAAAAGGGGGCACTGGATATCAGAGCCGATCTGGGCAGCCGCGATGAGATCGGCGATCTGGGGAAGTATTTCAACCAGATGCTGAACCGGCTGAATAAATATATGGAAAAGGTGATTGAAAAACAGAAGCAGCTCCGGACAACAGAGATCAAAATGCTTCAGGCCCAGATGAAGCCCCATTTTATTTACAATACCCTGGATGTGATCAAATGGAGCGTCAAACTGGGGCATCATGAAGAGACTATAAGCGTTGTCACCAATCTGGCAAGGCTGCTCCGGTTCTCCATAGACAGTGTTGAGGAGTTTCTGACGATCCGGAATAACATTGACTTCATCAACAGCTATCTGGCCATACAGAGGATCAAATACAACAACAGTTTCGAAGTCATTACCCACATCGAGGACTCCCTGATGGATTATAGAATTCCCCGGCTCATCCTGCAGCCTTTCATTGAGAACTCGATTATCCACGGTTTCGGGAAAACAAACAGAACCGACGGGATCATCAGAATCTCCGGTAGATTCTGCCGGGACTGTCCGGAAGGAGATCTGAATGATAGCAGGATCATTGAGTTCAGAATCTCTGATAACGGCATTGGTATGACCGAACAGGAGATTCTGGAGCTCACAAAGGAGCGCCCTGAAAACCATCTCGGGATCTACAATGTGGACAAGCGCATCAAAATGTATTTCGGGGAGGATTACGGCGTGAGGATCAGCAGCAGGAGCCCGGGCACTGAAGTTGTGATCACCATGCCCAGTTCCAGAGACGGGGCGCCCCTATGATAGACGTGGTTATTGTAGAAGACGAAACCTATATCCGCAGAGGTATGGTTGTCACAACTCCCTGGGAGTCCCTGGGATGCCGCGTGGTTGGCGAAGCCGGTGACGGCAGGGAGGGCTACGATCTTATCAGGCGCCTGAAACCGGATATTGTCATTACCGATGTGGATATGCCTGTGCTCGACGGGATTGAGATGCTCCGGAAACTGGACGGTGAGATCGATACGGAATACATCATTATTTCGGGCTATAACGACTTCGACTATGCCCGGCAGGCTATCAAACTGGGAGTCCGGGACTATCTTCTCAAACCCCTGGATGATGATGACTTCCACAGCACCATCGGAAAGGTTATCAGACAGATAGAAGAAAAGCGGACTCTCCTGAGAGAGCATGAACAGAACAGGCTGCTTCTGGAAGGCAAAGTGAGCCTGGCCAGAGTAGACGGCTTCGAATCCGGACACGACAGCAGGCAGAAGTATGTAATGAGTGCGGTCAAGTGGATCGAGGACCATTACAGCCGGAACATAGGTATAAGCGATGCGGCCTCCTCTCTGGAGATCAGCGAAAGCTATCTGAGCCGGCTCTTCAAAAACTATATGGGCTATACCTTTGTGGAATACCTCACCGACTACCGGATCAAAATGGCGGTTCAGCTTCTGAAGGACCATCATATCAAAATCTATGAAGTATCCGAACAGGTCGGGTATAAAGATCCCAAATATTTCGGAATCCTGTTCAAGAAAAAGATGGGAGTGACCCCGATGACTTTCAAGAACAGGTATATGGCTAAAGAGTAATCTCCCGGAGAAGAAGATTTGACATCACCGGCACGGGGAAATTCCTGGGTCTTGACGACAAGGGACAAACTGTTTTGTTATGAGTTTTTTATTCTAACGGTCTGTCTCCCGCGCTGATAACCTTTCCCCTGTCAAAATTCACATAGAACCGGTCCGGCTCCAGAGACACTATGGAGGGAGGATAGCCGATATCATAAAACAGGGAGGAGCCGGATTCACCGAAATCACTGCCCAGCAGTTCAATCACGTCCTCCCTGGTCATACCGATCAGGCTGTGATCCTTCAGTAGACTGTCCACCAGGGTATACCTGTTTCCGGGGTCTTCCTTCCACTCCCGGACAGTGAAATCTCCTCTGGGATAGTAAAAGGCCAGCTGAAGGGCCCCGAAGACAAAAACGGTATAGATCACAACAGCCGTCAGCAACACCGAAAGGAGCAGCAGATAGGTGCGTTTTCTGCCGGAAAGGATATTATGCTTTTCCAGAAATCTCCGGAAGAGGAAATAGAGGGGAACCGCCAGCAGCAGAATAATGAAAAGAGGAATCAGATTGATCATTGTGAGACCCCCTGTCATACAGAGGTATCCTTCAAAATATAAGGTCGGAGCGAAGAAAAAACATTATCGTTCAGGGTAACAGGGATGTTCCGGATGGCCCGGATCTCCAGGATATGCCTGTTAAAGCTGATCGGGTTGGTCTGCCTATCGTAACCCACAGCCTTCCATGGGATGAACAGGGGGGTATGGAACATTCTGTATATAGACAACAGACGCAGATGCATACCCTTTTCATTGTAACGGATGTGGACGCAGTTTTTGTAATAGCCCTTCCCCACCTTCATGGAAGCGAAGCGGAGATCTGTACCCTCTTCAGGGATATCAGGAGAAGCATACTCCCCTGCCAGGGTCTGCCAGCCTTTGCCGGCCGTGCGATAGGAAATAAGAATTCTGCTCAGCAGAACAAACAGGATGAGAAGCACAGGCATTAGCGCCGTAAGATATATCTGCATTGGTATTTCTCCTAGAAAACTGCCGTTTCACCCAAAGTCTTTTTCAATCTAGACTAATTTACTCAGAATTATAGGGCAAAGAGGTCATTATTACCATGGAGGGGAAAAAAAATCAGGAAAAGAGTTTTTTTACATGGTTTATGAAAAGTCTCTCATGATTATGGCTGAGAGGATATTTTCATACTGGATATCCTTCCGATGCAGACCTGAGTTCCGAACCCTTTTCCAGTGTTCGCAGGGACACATCAGGTTCTCCGGATACAGGACTCTCCGGCGGGAGTATTTCCTGACAGAGAGGATTTTATGCTGTCAGTATTCATATATGCTCATCCATATGGAAAGGCCGCTCCCGGCCCGGAATAGATAGAACTATATAACAGGAAAGACAATCCTTCCTGTTGCGGAACAACTTTTAAGAGACATTCCCTGTCAGCGGGATACATTTACTGGAATATCAGCCCCAGTTCTGTTGCCAGAGCCCGCAGAAACAGACCCACATCGCTGACAATTCCCACAGCCTGTCCTGTTCCCCTGTCGGAAAGTTTGGTGACCACAGCAGGATTGATATCCACGCAGATGGTTTTAACCCAGGAGGGCGTCATATTGCCCGCTCCGATGGAGTGGAGCATAGTGGAAAGCATCAGAAGCAGATCGGTCCCTTTGATTATTTCCGTATACTGTCCCTGGGCCCGGATCATATCCATCTCGGTTTCAGGCAGAGGGCCGTCGTCCCGGATGGACCCGGCCAGACAGTAGGGAATCCCCGCGGTTTCCAGTTCGTACATCAGTCCCCCGGTCAGTTCCCCCGCCTCAATGGCCCCTTTGATGGAACCGTAGGTTTTGATTTTATTAATAGCTTTCATATGGTGGTAATGGCCGCCGTGAGTGGGTTTTCCCGTGGTCATATCCACTCCCAGGGACGTCCCGTAAAAGCAGGATTCCAGATCGTGTACGGCGATGGCATTTCCCCCCAGGAGCCCCTGAAAATAGCCTTCCCGGAAGAGGGCCGCCAGAGCCCCGGCGCCGCCTGTATGAACAACCACAGGCCCTGCCACAACGACGGCTTTTTTTCCCTGTTCCTTCATATCCTGCAATGTCTGTGCCACTTTGGCAACCGCAATGCTGTCGCTCCTTTCGGAGGAAACTTCGTTTGTCATAAAGCCAAAACCCTCTGAAGGTTTTTCCACATCAGGGGGAAACAGCCTGACCGATTCGCTGCCGCAGAGGATCAAATCCCCTTTTTTCACATCCCGGAGCTTGATACATTCAAAGCCTTCGGGTGTCTTCCGGATCATGGCGTCCATTCTCTGTTTATCCACTTTCCGCCAGGCCCCGTCATAAAAGACTTCGGTCCTGTGATTCGAGGTGGAGTAGAAATCTTCCGGAACCGAACCGTCCTTTTCACTGGCCTTCAGAACCGGTTCGGTAGCGCCTTTCTCCCAGGCTCCCAGAATGACAAGCTTTTCTGTGACATCATTCAGCTGTTCCTCTGAATCACAGATCAGACGCAGTTCCAGATGAGAGATCTCATCCTGCTTTTTTCCTATCTGAAAGCTGACAATTTTATAATCCGCATTTTCGTCAATAATAAGGGTGAGGATTTTAGACATGGTCCCCGAGTCGATCAGATGGCCTTTTGATACAATGCTCCGTTCAAACATACTCTTACGATTACTCCCTTTCAAAGTTTCCCTGTTTTAGAGTGAATTCCGGCAAAAAAGGAACTTCTCTCCCGGCTTTGAAAGTATATCACTACTTAAGGAGTAATAAACAGTCAAATACAATTTCTTTGGAATGAAAAAATTTTTAACCGGACAAATTTACAGGGATTATGACATCCCTGCTGCCATTACCGTTTGACCCGGGCATTTCCCTCCCAGAGGCTCCAGACCTGATCTTCATCGACAGGCTGCCCGTAATCGGTGGCCATAGATGCCGCCAGAGCACCGGTTGCCCAGCCGAAACGGAGCCATTTTACCGGTTCCCAGGCTTTGACAATGCCGTAGAGTATTCCCCCGACAAATCCGTCGCCCCCGCCGATCCTGTCAAAGACGGCAATTTCTCTGGGTGATTCCACATAGATTTCATCTCCAGCAGAAAGGATGGCCCCCCAGAGATGAGAGTTGGCACTGACCACCTCCCGGAGAGTGGTGGCAAAAACTTCCGCCCGGGGAAACTCTTTGCGCAGCCGGAGGATCATCTCTTTGAACCCTTCTATCTTCTCTTCTATCCTGTGTCCCCCGGCTTCAGGCCCCGGGATCCCCAGGCAGAGCTGAAAGTCCTCTTCATTGCCTATCAGAATGTCAGAAAGGTCTGCGATTTCCCGGAAAATTCCTCCCAGTTCCTCCTTCCGGTCAACCCAGAAACTCTCCCTGTAGTTCAGATCGAAAGAGATCTTTGTATTGTGCTTTTTAGCGGCCCGTGCCATTTCAAGACAGAACGATCCGGTTTCGGGAGACAGAGCTGCGATCAGCCCCGAAAGATGGACAATCCCCACACCTTCTTCACCGAAGAGGCGGTCAAGATCAAAATCTGAAGTCTTCAGAGTCCGCCCCACTTCTCCGGCCCTGTCATTATGCACCCGGGGGCCCCGGTTTCCAAAACCCGAATCGGCGATATTGAACTGATGCCTGTATCCCCAGGGCCCTCCCTGATCCCGTTCGGGTCCCTCGTAATCCATGTGCCGTCCGGCCAGATTGTCCTTTATCAAACGGGCGATGGGGCTGTCCTTTACAAATGCGGTCAGAACCTTCACGGGTTCCCCCAGAGAGGCTGCCACACTGAGCACATTGGTTTCCGCACTGGTCACCTGCAGTGAAAACTGAGAAGAAGCATGAACAGGCTGCCTGTCAGCCGGTGTCAGCCGGACTCCCATACTGGTGGGAGACAAGAGAGAATATTTGTAATTGTTTCGATTCAGTTTCAAAATTGACACTCCTTTTCCTTTCTGTGAAATGGGATGCGATACTGTAGACAGACCCGAAACAGTCCCGGCAGGATATCTTAACCGGGTCGGTATGATGTCTATGCATCAGAAAACCCTCTGAAAATCTAATAATGATACCATGGAAGCATATTCAGCAGAATGAAAAGAGGCCTGACTGCGTCTTTTCCCATTAAAGAGCCAAATAGCCGGATGAACGGTAGGATTTCCCCTCCTGAAAGTAGCGGACTTACGGAAAATATATCTGAAAAGCCAAAGCGTGCGGGAATGATCAGATGATATATTGGAATCTCATCCGGCAGCAGATGACCATATTTTCAGCATTGCAGGACCGATGAGAGATGATCCCGCAACCCCACTCTCAGACAATATCCACCAATCTCTCCACAGTCTGATCCAGCATATCCTGAAAAGCGGCTTCGTCGCTCATGCTCTTCTGTCTGCCCTCTTCTATAAGATGCGCCAGCTCCTTAAGCTCAGAAGATTTTTCTTCATCCGTCAGGGCCAGTACGGCAGAGAGTCTTTTCGCTCCTTCAATGAGCCGTATGGGACCGTAGGATGCCGGTTCCTCCCCCAGCCTGGCGGCGCTGCTGACAAGGTAGGCCAGCAGGGCATAAAGTTCTTCATTGATATTTTTCATTCTTCACTCCCCCAGCTGTTGTAGCTGACAATTTCGTTCAAACCTTTCCGGGGCACATTCCGCCCTTCTCCGGCGGGATATCCCACAGCTATGAGAATTTCAAGATGGATCTCTTCGGGGAGCTTGAGGATTTTCCGCACTGCCGATTCGGTATAGGATTTTATGGCGCAGGTTCCCAGGCCTGCATCAACCGCCGCGAGCATTATATTCTGGGCAGCCATGGAAGCATCCATGATACAGCCGTAATCTTTGTAGTGTTTACCCGATTTTTTTGCCTCGGCATATCCGTAGTCAGAACAGATGGCTATCACCGCCGCGGGACCGCCGCTCATTCCGGGACTGAACATATTGATTTTCCGGACCACTCCGGGATCATGGACCACCACAAAACGCCAGGCCTGCAGGTTACTGGCTGTAGGGGCCTGAATTCCGGCTTCCAGGAGAGAGTTTAAAATTTCCCGGGAAACCGGGGTCTCTTTGAAACTCCTTATACTGTGCCTTTTACTGATAACGTCTGAAAATTCCATATCGATTCCTTTCAAATCTTCAAAAGATTATTGTCGGTTCCATTCCTGTTCCCCTCTTAAGATCAGACGGAGGAAAGGGATACTGTTTTGTAAACTTACAGGAACTAATACTCTATAATCCAATGATTTATTCTTTTTTCCCAATGCTGTTTTCAACTGTTCGGGCGATTTATTTTCTTTCTGATTCCTATTCTACTAAACTATAAAATAAAAAACAGAGGTATGGATTTTTAAAATATGTATAGATGCACACTACATTCAGGTAGGAAAACATCCCCGAGCCCTTCTTTAATTCTCACGAACCGGGAAAAATATCGAAAACAGGAGGAATCTCATAAAAGGGACATACAAAAATGTGGTATCTACATAAAGGTATAAATAGAGCAGAGTCTCATTCATCTATGGGGATGTATATATGCACATTGCTGATTTCTCTGATCATACATAAAGTTAGCACAAACCCCGTACAGTATTGGAGGTACTTGGATGAAACACATAATTAAAAGAACTATCATGGCGTCTTTTCTGATTTCCATGATTGCATTCCCCATGTTTGCCGCCGGGCAGACAGAAAATCAGGCAGCAGCTTCTTCGGGAGCTCAGGGTTCTGATGACACTTTCCTTTATATTTCACAGCAGCTTGTGAACACAATTGATCCGGCCAAAGTTAAGGATGAAACAGAGATTATCACAGCTGTGAATCTTTATGATCCCCTTTTCTATCCGGATGTAGCCAACAATTCCATGGATCCTGCTCCCCATATCGCCACGGGATATACCGTCAATGATGCGGGAACAGAATACACAATGACCATCCGCGACGATGTGCTTTTCCAGAGCGGAAATGCCCTCAGCGCTGCTGATGTTGTCTACTCTATGGAAAGAATGATCGCCATCAACCAGGGAAACGCCTGGCTCTGGAGCAGTATTCTCAGTGATGTAAGCACACCCGATGCCAATACAGTCGTTTTCACTCTGGAATCCCCCTATGCCCCTTTCATCTCCTCTCTGACCCAGCTCTACATTGTGGACAGCAAACTTCTGAGAGAGAATAAAGAGGAGGGAGAGTTCGGCGAAGAAGGCGATTACGGACAGGCCTATATTGCTGAAAACAGCGCCGGTTCCGGTCCCTATGTTCTGGCAGACTGGAACAGACAGTCCTATCTGGATTTCACAGCCTACGAAGGCTACTGGAAAGGATGGTCTGAAGGTCAGATCAGAAAAGCAAGAATGCAGACCATCCTGGAAGAAGCAACAGTCAAAACACTGCTTGTTTCCGGTCAGGCCGATATGGTCCATCAGTGGCTGGCGGTTTCCGCCTTTACCGATATGGCGAAGAATGAAAACATCAAAGTGGCAGCTGCTCCCAGCGCCAAGCTTCAGTACTTTCCCATGAACACCAAACTGGCACCTACTGATGATATCAATGTAAGACGGGCCATTGCGTCTGCTTTCGATTACTCTTCCGCCCTGAATGATATCCTGGGACACGCCAATCCTGCCGCCGGTTTTGTTCCCACTGTTGTTCCCGGACACGCTTCAGCGGTGACCCCTGTCACTCAGGACGTGGCAAAGGCAAAAGAGTATCTGGCCCAGTCAAAGTATGCCGGTCAGGATATCTCAGTAACCTTTATGTACCTGGCCGACACTGTTGAGCAGCGTCAGTTCAGCCAGCTCATCGCCGCCAACCTGCAGGCTATCGGAATCAAAGTTGTTCCCAAGCCTGTCACATGGGCTCAGGTAACCCAGTCCGCCTCTTCAATCGAGACAACTGCCAACCTGACCGTTATTTCCGACTCCCTCAAGTACCCCCATGTGGACAGCCATACCTATGGTATCCTCCACTCATCGACTGCCGGAAGCTACCGGTCCATGCACTGGGCAGCCAACTCCGCCATAGACGAGGTTCTTGTAGAAGCGAGAAAAGCCACTGATCCGGCCGAGCAGAAAGCTCTTTACGAAGAGTCTCAGGTTATGGCAGCCGAACTGGTTCCTGCCGTTTTTGTAGCCAACCCCACTCACAGGGTGGCCATGAGAAAGAATGTTGAGGGTTACACCTACGTAGGCCTCATGGGATATGATATCAATTTTTACAGTTTAACAGTTAAATAATGGTTTTTACGGACTGCCGCCCTCCGGAAACGGTTCAGCGGCAGTCCTGTTTTTTTAACAGAAGGATGATCGATGAGGAAAGAGTTATTACACAGGATTTTGGAAATGATACCCACTTTGATCGGGTTGTCTTTGCTTATCTTTGCACTAACACGCATTATCCCGGGAGATTCGGTCAAGCTGGCAGCCGGAATGGATGCCACACCCGAGCAGATTGCTCAATTGACGGAAAAGATGGGATTGGACCAGCCAGTATACATGCAGTACCTGAGGTATATAGGCGGTATTTTCAAAGGAGACTGGGGATACTCACTGCGGACGCAGCATAATGTCTACCAGGATATCCGAGAAAGTTTTGCCGCAACCTTTGAGCTCTGTCTGGTTGGAATGGTGATTGCCATCCTGCTGGGTGTTCCCCTGGGTGTTCTTGCCGCAGTGAAGAACAACAAATTTGCAGACCATTTGATTCGAATAGTCTCACTCTCAGGGATTGCCATCCCCCGTTTCTGGCTGGCGATCCTGCTCCAGTTTGTTTTCAGCTACATTCTGGGCGTTATGCCTGTTATAGGCCGCGGGAATATTGTTCCTTCCCATATCACGGGTCTCTGGCTGCTGGACAGTCTTCTGACTCTGAATTTTCCCGCTTTTTTTGACAGCCTTAAACATATCATCATTCCGGCAGTCTCTCTGGCCATCGCTTCAGCGGCTCAGATCATGAGGCTTACAAGAACCAATATGATGGAACAGCTCAATAAAGAGTATATTGTGGCCGCCAGGTCCTACGGCCTTCCGAAGAACCTGATCATCAATCAGTACATGCTTAAAAATGCTTTCATAACCATTCTCTCCATCATAGGCATGCAGTTCGGCTCTCTCATCGGGAACGCCTTCCTTGTAGAAACCGTTTTCGGATGGCCCGGCATGGCTTCCTACAGCATTGCCGGTCTGATGTATAAAGACTACAACGCCATTATCGGAGTGACTCTGGTAATCGGTATTATATTTGCCATTATCAATCTGGTGGTGGATCTGATCTACAGCATCCTGGATCCCCGTATCCGGCTTGGAAAATAAGGAAAAGACCATGAACGCACAACATGAAGAAAAATATTCCAGCCGCAGGAAGATGTTCAAAAGACTTTTCCATAATAAGCTGACCATTGTCGGCTTTGTCATAGTCATTGCCATCCTGTTTTCCGCGGTTTTCGCCCCGCTCCTGGCACCCTATCCTGATGATTCCAAAGGAGATATCCATTTCAGCCGGGTCAATGAGCCCCCCAGCAGGGAGTTTCTGTTCGGCACGGATGAAATCGGAAGAGATATTCTCAGCCGCGTCATATACGGGTCCCGGTATTCCCTCATGATGGGCGTGGTTGTACTGACTATTGCCGTTTTGATCGGTGTTCCCCTGGGACTGTTTGCGGGCTACCGGGGCGGATGGACCAACAAAATCATTATGAGAATCACCGATATTTTTCTGGCGGTTCCCTCGATCATACTGGCCATGGCTGTGGCGGCCATACTGGAACCGAATCTGATGAACTCCATGATTGCCATATCCTTTGGATGGTGGCCCTGGTTTACCCGTCTGGTACAGGCGGAAACTCTGAAAATCAAGAACGAACAGTTCATTATCTCCTCAGAAGGAATCGGTGCCAGCCAGTGGAGAATCATGTTTCATGAAATCCTTCCCAACTGTCTTCCCACCATTATAGTGAAGATTTCAACAGACGTGGGATTTGTCATCCTGACCGGGGCCAGTCTGGGATTCCTGGGACTGGGAGCTCTTCCCCCCACCCCCGAATGGGGAACCATGATCGCATCGGGCAGAACCTTCATGCCCACGGTATGGTGGTCTTCGGTATTTCCCGGTCTGGCCATTATGATTACAGTTCTGGGATTCAGTTTCCTCGGTGACGGTCTCCGCGATGCTCTGGATGTACAGGTTTAACAGGAGATCAGTATGGAAAAAAAACATTTACTTGAAATAAATCATATGAGTATCGGATTCCTGAATGACGAGAAGAAGATAACTCCCACCATCAAGGATGTGAACATTCATATCAATGAAGGTGAAATTGTCACCATAGTGGGAGAATCAGGCAGCGGAAAGTCCGTTTCAATCCGGTCGATCCTCCGGCTGATCCCCACACCTCCCGCTGTCTATACGGAGGGAGAGATTCTGTTCAGAGGGGAGAATATCCTCGCCATGAATGAGAATGAGATCCAGCGTATCAGGGGAAGTGAAATTTCCATGGTATTCCAGGATCCCATGATTGCCCTCAATCCTGTTTTCACCATCGGAAAACAGATGGAGAACATCTATCTGTATCAGGGGAAAAATTCCACCTTCCGAGGCTACAGAAGATCAGCGAAAATCCTGAAGAAAGAGGCCAGGGACCGGTCGATCCATCTCCTTGAAAAAATGAGTCTTCCCCATCCCGAAAACATACTCAAAATGTATCCTTTTGAACTTTCCGGCGGTATGAAACAGAGGGTGATCATTGCCATGGCTCTGATCAAAACTCCCAGGCTGCTGCTGGCGGACGAACCGGGAACCTCTCTGGATGTCACAGTACAGGCCAGTATCAATATGGAACTGAAACGCCTTGTGGAAGAAGAGAACATCGCCATGTTTTTCATAACCCATAACCTGGGCGTTGCCAAGCAGCTGGGAACACGGACCTACGTTATGAAACTGGGAGAAGTTGTGGAAGAAGGCCTCAGTCAGGATGTATTCCTCAACCCGCAGACCGACTACACCAGGCACCTGCTTGATGTGCTGCCCAAGATCATATAGTCCAGGAGTTACCGAATGTCCGATACAATAGTTGAATTTAAAAATGTCTGTAAATATTTCGGAGGAGAGAAGTCCCTTCTGGGTCAGGGGAAAAATCTTGTCAAAGCCGTAGATGATGTGTCTTTCAAAATTGAGAGAGGCAAAACCTTTGCGGTCATCGGCGAATCAGGTTCCGGAAAAACAACCATGGCCAAAATGCTGATGAAATTTGAAGTCCCCACAAAGGGTGTGATAACGTTGGACGGCATGGACATTTCCGCGATTCAGAGCAAACAGGATCTGAAAAAGTTCCGGCAGAAAGTTCAGATAGTCCATCAGGACCCCACTTCCTCTCTGAATCCACGGAAAACTCTCAAAGAGATTATAGAGGAACCCATGATCGTCCACCAGACAGGAGATAAAGCGGCCCGTCTGAAACAGGTCAGGGAACTGATGGATGTAGTTCATCTTCCCCAGTCCTTCCTTGAGCGCTATCCCCATATGCTCAGCGGCGGACAGAAGCAGAGGATAGGGATTGCCAGGGCCATCGCTCTGAAATCTCCTGTTATTGTTCTGGATGAACCCACATCAGCCCTGGATGTGTCTGTACAGAGTAAAGTTATCGACCTGCTCCAGTCTATCAAGGATCAGTATCAGATAACCTACTTTTTCATAACCCATGACCTGGCCCTGGTGAAAAACTTTGCGGACGATGTGATTATTCTTCAGCAGGGTAACCTTGTGGAACAGGGAACAGTGGATAAAATCTTTGATTCTCCCCGGAAGGAGTATACAAAACGCCTATTAAAAGCCATCGCGGTTGTTAACCCGGAAGAACAGGCTTTTCTGGACCGAATCCAGTTGGATAAGGAATAAGGTTTTTATTACAGCCTCTCTGAATACCGCGGGCCCCCGACGGCATCAGAGAGGCTGTTCTTTTCCCTTCAAAGTGATCTCTTCTCCTCCCGGTCTGGCGAAAGCCTCCGGACTTCTATGATGTTTTTCTTTCATGCTATAATGGCTCATGCCCTGGTTATCAGAAAACTTGCCCACAGTATCCAAAAAAGATATGCTCCTGGTCTTCACAGTAGCTGACACATACAGAATCGAATCGTCCAAGGTTCTCTGTATTTTTACCAATTTCCTGAAGGAAGAAGAGATCGGCTCCCTCATTGAACTGGCGGAAGTGAAAAACGTTCAGGGTCTGTTTATCATAAATCCCACCGGCCCGGTGCCCCTTCCCTGGCAGGAGTCTCTGCAGAAGGCCGCTTTTCCCTCAGGAGCCGTGGACTCACTGGATAAGCTGATCGATCAGTACGATCCCTACTCTCTCTTTGAGGAGCTGAAGGAAACCCTCAACAGCCTGGCGGGGAGTCTGCACTTTTCGCTCACCAATATGTGCAGCCTTATCAGCTATGTGACAGGAGCCCCCATTGTTATTCTGGGGCCTGATAAAAGACTGGTTCTGGACAACCGGACAGAGAACCCGGCGTCGATCCCTTTTCAGGACTGGGCCAACCACCTGGAAAATGAGCGATCCTACTCCTCCATCGGCCAGGAGGAAGTCCTTTTTACCCATGAAAATGAGAAGTGGCACGGCAATACTCTGATGGCCTACGGGAGCATTTCGGCCTTCTTCTTTCTCCAGGGACGATCCTCCATCATGGCTCCCGATCAGATCCAGAGAAAACTGCTCCGTCCCTACATTCTCATGGCCCGTGTGGGAGAGATGAACTTTCCGGCCCAGTATAAAAAAAGAAAAAACGAGTTCCTTTTCAGCCTTATCTTCGGGCTCAATACAAGCAAGGAAGCTGTCATAAAGGAAAGCCAGCTCTACAATCTCAATTTTGTGGGGCTCCGGTATATCTGGATTATGCATTTGTACAATTTTGATCAGAAAAAACACAACATGGATCGGATTGTGAGGATGTGCGAAACCGACTTTCCCAAAAATATATTCTTAAGCGATCAGGATCAGATCATTTCGATCCACGAAAAAGATGAAGAGAGTGATGAATCCGCCGCGGGGAGGGTCAATCAGCTTATGAAGCGCATAGAGAACCTCTACCCCGATCTGCGCTGTCAGGTCGGCAACAGCAGGGCCTATCAGGATCTCTTCGATATGAGGCAGGCCTATCAGGATGCCATGTTCACCCTCAGAATGGGGCAGTCCCTCTCGCCTCATCTGAAAAAGTTCCTCACATACAACGATCTGCTGCTCTACCACTTCCTGTCGAGCCAGAGGGAGAATCCCATACTCAAAAGGCTCTACAAGAACTCCATTGAGACGCTCCGGAAAAATGATGAAACCTATAGGGAGAATCTTCTGGAAACCCTCAGAATTCTCTCCCAGGGGGATTTTCATATCTCCGAAGCCTCAAAGTCTCTGGGACTCCACAGAAATACAATGTACCAGCGCCTTGAAAAGATCAAAAACATTACGGGAATCGACGTGAAGTCCCAGGAGGGGCGCCTGCTGATGCTGATGGCTCTGAAACTGGATCAGATCATGTCGGTGAACCGGAACTGAAAAAGGCTCCCGGATTGTTCCGGTAGCCCCTTTGATTATACCCCTGCCAGATCCTTTCCGGGGGTCTGAAGGTGAGTCATATGGCCGTAGAGGGCCGAGAGTTTTTTAAAGTTCTCCTTGTCATAGAAAGAACAGATATCCTTGCTGAGGTCTTTGGCAACCTCCACAGCAAAACGGGAGGCCTGTTCGATACTGATAAAGCTGGAAGCTCCAGTGGCACAGCCCGCAACGGGAGCCTCGGTGGTAACGGCAACTCCCACGACCGGAGCATCCGTGGCTATGGCCGGCTGGAGAATGCTGTTGATATGGGACAGATTATTCTCATAGGGTGTAATGTCCTGGGTGGACAGGGCAAATACAGCCGGTTTTGTTCCTGTAACCCTTTTCATAATCTGAAGCATGTCGTAACTGACAGGAAGGATATACCCCTCTTTCACAGTGGGAGAAATAGCGATTCCGTTGACATTGATCACTTCATTTCCCTTGGTTGTATCAATCGATACAATGCAGTCCATTTCCGGGACAATTTCTGTGGTGTTCATCTGTTCCATACTGATGGGAGAGTCCATGAAAGGCACGGGGTAGTGCTCTCTGGTAGGAGCATCGGGGCAGATATGAGTCGTGATGATCACGTCCCCTTCCAGGACGTCTCCGTTTACATGCATTTCACCCAGTTTGAGTGCCGCCGCAAGGGCCGCCAGGGCTCCGTCCCCGTCTGAGACGAATCCAGTCATTTCCGGTCTGGCACCCAGACCTCCCAGGCGGC
The DNA here is from genome assembly GCA_963666275.2 of Oceanispirochaeta sp. Lineage (GTDB taxonomy): Bacteria > Spirochaetota > Spirochaetia > DSM-2461 > DSM-2461 > Oceanispirochaeta. The sequence continues at coordinate 2,150,254 of CAXXOA010000002.1, read as the reverse complement.
CGATGATTCCCAGAGTGGGAACAGAGCCTCCCGCAGATTTGCCGTTTTTCCCGGGAATCACCACCCGGATACAGTCGGTGGATCCCTTGTCTCCCTCCAGAGTGGTCACAACCACATCCTGAATTCCCCTGGCCTGAAACATCCGGGCCACTTCAAGACCATTGGCAGAGGGTTTGTCTAAAAGATCGAAAAGTTCCATTACTTGTCTGATAAGCATATTTTTATCCTTACTATCATTAAAATCTAATATTTTCATCTGTACGCAGGTACAGGGTTTTCCATCGCTATCTTGATACAATCATGGTGTAGACCAGCCGGGAGAGCCGTTCCAGTTCTTCAGCGGGAAGACTCTCCTCAAAGGAATGAGGGCCTGTAACCCCGCATCCCAGATTCAGGACATGAATGCCCCTGGCATTGTAGTTGTTGGCATCGCTTCCCCCGCCTGTGGAAGCGGTGAAAGACTCTATTCCCGCCGCCTCAAAACACTCCTGCGCAAAGGCGACCACCTGGTCCCGAGAAGAGAAATTGTAGGACTCATACAGGCAGGACACTTCAATACTGACTTCCGCCCCGGCCTTTTCGGCTTCTTCTGTGAAACAGTCCTTCATATGGGCAATCTGGGCTTCGGCTTTTTCTATGGAGAGACTCCGCACCTCAGCAATCACCTGAGCAGAATCCCTGACGATATTGGTCGGCCCGGCAGACTGGAAAGTCCCGATATTCGCTGTGGTCTCCTCGTCGATCCTGAGAAGATTTATCCCTGCCAGAGCAGCAGCGCCGACCTGGATGGCACTGACGCCTTTTTCGGGGGACAGCCCCGCATGCGCGGCTTTGCCCCTGATGTCAGCGGTAATTTTGAACTGGGTGGGGGCCTGGACTATGATCTTCCCCACAGGGCCGCTGCTGTCCAGGACATACCCTTCCTTTGCAGAAAGGCGGGAGTAATCCAGATTGGCCGAACCTTTCAGCCCTCCCTCTTCGCAGATGGTGAAAATGATCTCAACGGGGGCATGCCCTTCCTCCCGGGCCCGGACTCTTGTCAGGGCGTCCATAAGAGCGCTGATTCCCGACTTGTCGTCTCCTCCCAGAATGGTATCCCCTTCGCTTTGGATGATACCGTCTATCACAACAGGCCTGATGCCCACTCCCGGGGCGACCGTGTCCATATGGCAGGAAAAAAGGAGCGGCTCCCGGGAGGGATCCCCCCTGAAAAAAGCATAGAGATTCGCCCCATTGGATCCGACTTTTGCGCCCGCATCATCCAGATAGATCTCAGCGCCCAGGGCGGTCAGTTCCTCTTTGAGAACCTCCATCATGGCTTTTTCATTGCCCGATTCACTGTCAATCTGCACATATTCCATAAAACGGCTCAGTATATCTTTCATAATCTCATTTCCTTCCTTCCCACTTCCCCGCCGCAACAGGGTCTCTCAACAGGTCTATGTGAAAAAATCAGAATCAGCCCTGCCCTTCCAGCAGCTCATTGATAATACGGACGATCAGCATTCTGGGCAGGATGACGGGAACTCCCGCAATGGCGGAAACCCTTTCTTTCATATGCCTTGAATATCCCATGCAGTCCAGATAGATCAGATCCGCCCCCTGGCGGCGCAGCTCCTCTGCGGCTGCCTCCACATGCTTCAGTTCCCCGTAGGGAGAACCGCTTGCCGTGCAGAGCCGTTCGTCTTCGATGCTCCACCACTGGCGCATCTGGGGAATCTGTTCTTTTTCGGGAATGAGTATCCCCAGTCTCTTTCCTGCGGCTATTTTCTCGACCACTCCGGGAAGGATCTCCTGGGGCTTTATAAGGATGGAATCATGCCTGAAAGGAGGAAATTTACCGGTGCAAAGGAGCAGGATAACCTGGCAGCCTTTCTCTTCCAGATCATCAATAGCCTCCTGCAGCAGCGGCAGGACATGCTTCTCGGCAAATGTGGCCTGAGATCCGTCCCGCATTCTGGAAACCAGAACCGCATCCCCCTCCTCGGGGGCGATAGAAGGGAGAGTGTCCCTTGTGAAAGAATCCAGAGCGCCTCTCTGCAGAAGTTCCACATCAGGAGAGAAAGCCTCGGCCACATCATCTGTAAAGTCCGTTCTGGGGGACTGTCCTACTGTTATTACACCTAATTTCATTGTAAAAATCCTTTATCCAGATAGGGAATCATGGAGATTCCCAGTACCGTTTCAACCAGCTCGAACTGCCCCCGGTTGCGCATTCCCGCACCAAGGATCAGTTTCTCCATGGGAACACGGACAACATCAATATTTCTGTCCCGGCTCATTTCCGCACTTGTAACGACCCGGCCGCTCCCACTGTCCAGACAGGCAATCAGATCGGGGAAGGTTGAGATCCGTTTTCCGTTGACATCTACAGACATGAACTCGTTCCAGAAGGTTGTTTTCCAGGTATCCTTCCCATCTGAGATGCAGAGATAGCCGTGGTCAAATCCCCCTTCAATGGTAAGAGAGAACTCACTGACCTTGCCGGAGACAAGTACTTCCATATCCAGAAGCTCTGTGAGGGATCTGTACAGTTCCTCTTTGTCCCGGGACTTCATAAAGAGCTCTCCCACCCGGACAGCCTGAGCTATCCCTCCGGGAGCGGCATGGTCCGACAGGTACGAGGCTTTGACAGGATTCCTGTAAACACTCACAAGCCCACCCGCACTGACCGCGGCCTGGCGGATGATCCCCGCACAGCTGTTCATATCACCTGAAGCAGTGACCTCCAGGGCTTTCCTTCCCCTTCCGCCCGCAGCAGCCTGCAGGGATCTGTAGTCGGGGAGAAGATCCATCCCCATGCTGCCCATGACTCCTGTCGGATGGGCTCTTCCGTTGCAGGGCGCATCGATAAAGGGCAGGCCTGTTGAGGCGGAAAGGATCCAGCCGTTTGAAGTGGAGTGCCCCCCGTTCTCATTGGTTATAATCCCCTTAACGGGAGCATCCAGCCGGCTCTGAATCAGTTCAAAGGCCGCCAGGACCTGATCGGTGGAAAGATAGCCCTCTTTTGAAGCAGGGGATCCCACTGCAGAAGCGGTAATAACCAGACCGTCTGAATCAAATTCATCGAGATCCAGCATATGGATTGTTCCCAGAGAGAGAGCCGCTTCCAGAGTTTCCAGCCCCCCCTTGAGATGACCTCCGCCGCCGCCTCCGAGGAAGAGACCTCCGTAAAGGGCTGCCGTTGCCAGTTCTTTTGTCAGTTCCATCATTTTAAACCTCAAACCATCCTGAAGATTTCAGCATTACATCCATGGCTATCCCCTCGGCTATCACAGCATCCACCACAGGAAGACCGACCGGATAGAGAAGAGACGCGGCCTTTGCCGTTGTCAGCCCCGTACAGGCAAAGGCGATGACATCACAGCCTCTGTCCTTCAAATCCTCTGCAGCCTGTACCACGGCGGCTTTTCCCGCCCCGGTCCCGAGATCGTTGGTATTGACGATTCCCGCAGGGAGGATATAACCACCGAAATGTTCCCCCAGGATCCGGGGATAGTTGGGGGGAACAGTTTTTTCGATCCCGATGACACCGACTTTTTTTCCCATGGTCAGGCTGAGAGAGGAGGCTGCGATCCCCCCGCCGATGACGGGAATGGAGAGGACCTCTCTGAGTTCTGTCACACCGGGATCGCCGGCGCAGCTGATAATGAGACCATCCAGGTCCCCTTCCCATTCACAGGCCATCTGCCGAATCTTGGGCAGGGCGGCTTCATGGGTTTCATCGTCATGTATGCCCTCGTACTGATCGGGGATGCATCTGGTTGTAAAAGTCCAGTGGGGAAACAGATCCTGCAGCTTATTCTGATGGGCCATCATCACAGCCTGATCTTCCGTTGTTAAAACCCGTAAAATTCCAATACGCGGACTCTTCATAACCAGCTATCCCCTTTCAAGTTCTGCCCTAACTTTAGGTATCTTCCCGCTCTCCAGCAATATGCATTTACACATACGGAGAAAGAGGCCGGTTCCTTTCATTTTTTACATTTCAGTAGATATGACATTTCTGTATGACCAAACCCCGATATTTCTTCCCTTCTGAGAAATCCTACCGGGTTCCCTGAATTCAGTGAGGATTAAACAGGGTTTTCCTACAAATCCGTAGTGTGCATCTATACACAGATACCTGGCAGAGATTCCGGGGAGAGGAGAAACATCTCTACCGGAGGAAGAAAAATGCCACCGGGGAGGTTCCCGGAACCATTAGGCTGAGAGATATCAGGATTCCTGATGATCTGCAGAAAAACTTCACAAAAACTATTTTTAACTTCATCTGCGGGTTCCTATACTTTGAATTAGACAGATTTAAAAATAGAAACATCTTTCCGGGAGAGATATTTTGAAAGATGAAGAGAAAAACCGATCACAGCTGATAGAGGAGCTCCAGCTCCTCCGTGCCCGTCTGGCCGCTGGGGAGCAGAATAATTCCCATGGCCGCAAAGAATACTCAGGAACAAATCCGGAACGGAAGGAGATTGCAGAATCCCTGTATCTATCCCGGACCATTATTGACAGTGCCAATATAGGGATTTTTCTGATCAGACCTGACGGCTCCATCCAGGAAGTGAACAGGAAAGCTGCCGAGATGCTGGGATATACAAAAGAAGAGCTGGAGAATATGAGCTTAGGGGATATTGACAGAGTCTCCACTCCCGAAGAGGGAATCACCTTCTGGAAAAATCTGGAGAAGGAGAATATCCAGGATTTCGCCATGAGATGGCACAGGAGAAAGGACGGCTCTCTGATTCCTGTTGAAATTTACAGCAATCTGCTGGAATACAGGGGGAAATCCTTTTCGGTGGCTTTTACAAGAGACATAACCCAGCGCCTAGAAAATGAGGAACAGCTGAAGGATAAAGACAGACTCCTCAGAGACATGGAGCGCCTTGTAAAAATCGGCGCATGGAAATACGGGATTGAAAAAGGGGTGTCCCAATGGACAGATGAAGTCTATCGCATATTCGGTCTGGAACCCGGCGGAGAAGCCAATCCGGAACAGGCCCTTCAGTTTTTTGATGATAAAAATCGAAAAATTCTTGAATCCGCATTCTATGAGGCAGTGAAAGAGGGAACAAACTACGATATAGAAATGGAGATGACCGATGCCGAAGGCTCTCATAAATGGATCAGAACTATCTGCGATCCCCCTCTTATGAAAAACGGGGAATTTTCAAGTATTCAGGGATCCTTTCAGGATATAACAGAAAAGAAAATGTCCGAAATCCTTGTGCAGAAAAGTGAAAAGAAATACAGAGCCCTTATCAACCTGGCTCCTCTGGGTTTTGTTGTGATAAACAGTGAAGGAGAAATTATTGATGCCAATCAGTCTCTCCTTACCATGCTGGGCTATGGAAGAGATGAACTATTAAATCATACTATAGACGAGATGACCCATCCCGAGGACATCCCTGTCGAAAGAAAACTTCTGAAGGATCTGAAGGATGAAAAGATCCCCTCCTACTCTCTGGAAAAACGTTATAAAAGGAAAGATGGTAACTTTTTCTGGATGAATATTACTGTTTCAAAATTAGAGAATATCTATGGCGACGGCCTCTCCTTTTTTGGTTTTGTCGAAGATATCAGCATTCGGAAAAAAATGGAAAAGGAACGGGAAGATTTGATTCTGGATCTGAAAAAAGCCCTGGCGGAGATTCAGGAGCTGAGAGAATTTATTCCGATCTGCGCCAACTGTAAAAGGGTCCGGGATGACAAAGGGTACTGGGAACAGGTTGAAAAATATATATCCGACAGAAGCTCCGCACAGTTCTCCCACAATCTCTGTCCGGATTGCGTCAAAGAACTCTATCCCGAACTATACAGTGAAATTGACAGGGAATTGAATAAGTAACTCTCCCTCTTTTGCCCATTAGCCCCTGAATATCACGCCTCGGAGTCTTTTGTAAATTGACACTGTAAAAACAATAAAGTAAAATCCCCGGGTTTTCCCCCCCTATATTTTGCTTATCAGGAGAGTATTTCATGGTCAATCTTTCGGGCATCCGCGTTGCCTACGGTGATCGTATCCTTTTCAGAGATTCCTCATTTCTGATCCGTCCTCAGGACAGAATCGGCCTTGTCGGCCCCAACGGCGCGGGAAAATCCACTGTATTTAAACTGATCACAGGGGAAGAGCATCCCGATGAAGGCACTGTGACCATAGATCCGGGCGTTGTCATCGGCTATTTCTCCCAGGATACGGGAGAACTTTCAGGCGGATCTGCCCTGGAGGAAGTCCTCTCCGGAGCCGGCAGGGTCTATCAGCTGGGAGAAGAACTAGCCCTCATGGAACACACCATGGGGGACATGGAGGCCATGGCCGCCATGAGTGATGAGGAAATGGACAGGTTTATGGGCCGTTACGGAGAAGTCCAGATGGAATACCAGAACCGGGGCGGATACGAACTGGAAAGCAGCGCCAAAGCGATCCTGGACGGACTGGGAATTCCCGAAAGCCGGCAGAACCAGCCTCTGGAGAGTTTCAGCGGAGGATGGAAAATGCGGATCGCCCTGGCGAAAATTCTGCTTCTGAATCCGGATGTTCTCCTGATGGACGAACCCACCAACCATCTGGATATGGAATCGATCCTGTGGCTGGAACAGTGGCTGGGGTCTTTCAAAGGCGCCCTGATGATGACCAGTCATGACAGGGAGTTCATGACCCGGATCTGCAGCCGTACCATAGAGGCCGGTGGAGAAACCATCACCACCTACAGCGGTGATTACGACTTCTATCTGAGAGAGAGGGAGATCCGCCGGGAGCAGCTCATTGCGGCCAGTAAAAGGCAGCAGGCCATGCTGGCCAAGGAAGAGGAGTTCATTGCCCGCTTTGCCGCCCGGGCCTCCCATGCCGCCCAGGTTCAGTCCCGGGTTAAAATGATTGAAAAGATGGAGAGGATTGTGGTACCTCCGGATCCTAAGGTAATGAAATTCCAGTTTCAGCCCTGCCCCCGTAGCGGAGACAGGGTGGTTGAGATGGAAAACCTGGCCAAAACCTGGCCTCAGGAAGACGGAACGGATCATCAGGTTTTTTCCGGGATCAACGCTGTCATTGAGCGGGGCAACAAGATAGCCCTGACCGGAGTCAACGGAGCGGGAAAGTCGACCCTGCTGAAAGTGATCTGCGGCCAGACCGAAGCCACCTCAGGAACCTCGGCCATCGGAGCCAGTGTGAGCACCGGCTATTTCAGTCAGTACTCATCGGATATTCTGGACCCGAACCGAACCGTATTCGAGGAGATTTCCGCCATTCTTCCGGGAGAGTCAGTGGGAACCATCAAAAATCTGCTGGGGGCATTCCAGTTTTCCGGTGATGATGCGGACAAGAAGATCGGGATCCTGTCGGGAGGAGAGAAAAGCCGGGTGATGCTGGCATCTCTTCTGGCTCAGCCCCTGAACTTTCTGATACTGGACGAACCGACCAACCATCTGGATATTGCCAGCCGGGAGGTCCTGCTGGAGGCACTGCAGGAGTTTGAAGGCACTGTTATAGTAGTTAGCCATGACCGTTACTTTCTGAGCCACCTGGCCAACAGGGTTTTTCATATAGATCATGGCGAGATGAAAATCTATGAGGGAGACTACTCCTACTATCTGGAGAAACAGAAGAGCCTGTAGAGACCTTTTTTACCCGGAACAGTAGGCCACGCCGTGTTTTTTCTGTTTTTTGACGGAATACATAGCCTGGTCCGCTTTCTTCAGAAGCTCATCCAGTGAGGAAGCTTTATCCGGATAGACAGCGACCCCGATGCTGCATTTGATATGAAATGTCACATCCTGAAAGCTGCGGGGGCTGGCAACCGCCCGGGAGACTCTCTGAGTCATTTCATCAAGGCCCTTCCTGTCCGGCTGGAGTTTGACAAGGATCACAAGTTCATCCCCCCCAGCCGGGCTACAATATCCTCATCTCTTACAGCAGATCTCAGATCCTTTCCCAGGGAGATTAAAACAAAATCTCCATAGTCATGCCCGTAGGTATCGTTGATCTGTTTGAAATCATTGATATCGATGTAAAGTAGAGCGAATTTCTGGTTCTGCAGGCATGAGGCCTGACGGTAGTTTTCAAAGTAGGAGTTCAGATAATGCCTGTTATGTAAAGTTGTGAGCGGGTCTTTTTCGGCTTTTGTCTGATGAACCAGAGTCTCCTGTCTCAGAACTTCCTGTTTTCCCAGAATCCTGTACATGGTTTTCGGGATTCTGGAGATCATATACCCGATCATAATCAGATAAATGGTTCTATATCCCCGGCTGAGCCAGTCGGTGGAGAGGGCACTTGTATGGATATCAAGATCATGAAAATGAGCGACATAAAGGTAAAGGCCATCCATTGAAGCAACAGAAAGAACTGTCGAAAAAATAACTAGTTTATGGTTGATCCTCAGAGAGGCAAGAAAAATAATGACTGGGAACAGAAGAAGTGTAGCCGATGTAGCCGGCAGGAATAATGAATTGTTCATGGCATCCAGACAGTTATAGACTGTTAGGGAAATTATATTCAGTGTGATTGTCACATAACCTATATAGTGGATCCTTTTATAGTCATTGATGAAATATCCGATCAGAAAGTTATATACCAGATTAAACATCGCTAGGGCCACTCCTACAGGCCCGGCAATGCTGTTTCCCTGAAAAAGCCAGGTGGATAGACTGAAAAGAAGAATAACCGAGTAGGCAAACCAGTTGATATTTCTGTGAATGATTCCCCCCCCGGAGGAATTCGGAGGTAAATATTTCACTGTAAAGCGGATTTGTTCCAGACACTTTTTCAGGGTTTTTCCTTTGACCAGTCATTTTTTAAATTCTCTTTTCTTTGTTTTTAAATAGAACATCCCGGTTTCTGCAGAACCAGAAGGCTGTTCTTCAGCAAGTTTTGAATGGTTACGTCCGGTGAATTAAGTCTATCTGAGTAATTTTTAATGATAAAAGAGAGAAAAAATCAGCTGCCTTTGGGACTATAAAAGTGAATGGGATTATTCATAGTAGCGGAGTTTTTTGTTTTCAGCACTCTCCAGATTCCTCACGGCGGTCTCCCTGAGATGGTCCACCTGGATTTTGCCAATAGTATTTTTCGGCAGATTTCCGACAATGGAAAAATACCGGGGAATCTTGAACCGGATTAGCCTTTCCCGGGTATAGGCAGAGATCTCCTCCAGCTTGAGTTCCTGATTCTGCTGGGGAACTATAAATGCATACAGCTCCTCCCCGTAATGCAGATCGGGAACACCGATCACTTTGGCTTCCGCCACTTTATTGTTTTCCAGCAGGACTTTTTCCACCTCACAGGGACAGATATTCTCACCCCCTTTGATAATCAGCTCTTTGATCCGGCCTTTCAGATACAAATATCCCTGATGGTCCATATAACCGAGATCTCCCGTATGGAGCCATCCATTCTGGTCTATCACCTCGGCAGTAAGAGCGGGAGCTCCGTAATACCCCTGCATCTGCAGGTATCCTTTCATGCAGATCTCCCCCACCTGTCCCGGCAGAAGAAGATCCCCAGTCCGGGGATCTAGGATAGCCCCCTCAACACAGTCCATAAAGCGGCCCACACTGGATGAACGCAGTTCGAGGGAATCATTCATGGTGCTGACAGTGATCCCTGCTGTGGCTTCAGTCATTCCCAGACTGGAAAGGAGGGTCATACCCAGGGACTTTTCTATTCCCCGGAAAAATGAGGGACTGCACCCGGAACCGCCGATGATACCGGTTCTGAGAGAGGAGAGGTCGTTTTTCCGGTAATTGCCGGATGTCAGGATACGATAGAAAACAGTTGGGACCGCATTCAGGATTGTACACCCGTGCCGTTCAATAACGTTCAGGATTCCCCGGGGACTGCGGTCTTCCGGAAGGACTACCGATGCCCCTATGGTCATAGCCGCAATGATGTTGGTGCTTAAACCGAAACAGTGATACATGGGCAGAACGCTGCAGAACACATCCTTTTCACTCGCCTCGAGATCAATGGCCTGGAAATAGCCGCTGTTGAGCCAGGAAAAATGACTGGTTTTGACCCCTTTGGGAACTCCTGTGGTACCGGAAGTAAAAAGGATGCTGGACGTATCATCCGGATCCGCCTGCCGGAAGACTCTCTCCAGATGTTTCCGATCTACCTCCCGGGGTTCCCTTATGAGACTGCAGTAATCAACCTGCCCCGGGTAACCTTCATAGCCCAGAGAAAAGACCAGACGGCTTTTCAGATCGGTCTTGTTCAGGCGGATCTGGTCCATGAGCTCGAGAGCGTGTTTTCCGCTCCCCATGGCCAGATAATCGGATTGAACCAGATCAATCAGGTTCTGGAGGGCTCCGGGCAGGATTTTCGGTCCTGTCAGAACAGGAATGACCCGGATCTTCTGTAAAGCATAGAAAAAAGAGATCCCCCGCAGCGAATTATCATCCACCAGAAGAACCTTGTCTCCCGCTTTCAGGCCCAGACCCAGAAGATTGGCTGCAATACGGTCGGTAATCAGGTCCAGTTCCCTATAGCTGAGAGTTTCCCGCTCTGACTTCAGAGCAGTCCTGAGAGGAAAATGCAGAGCTGTCTCTTTCAGCTTTTCTCCTATGGTAGATTTCAGAAACTCTTTCATCAGCGGATCAGTATTTCCTCTTTATCCCAGAAAAATTCCGCTTCCAGGCCGGCTTTCTCTGTGATCATTTTCAGATAGTTGAAGACTTCCTCTCCCCCGTCCACTCTTTTTACTACACGGGGAACCCCTTTTTTATCCACGATCATGGGAACGCATCCGGTACTGAGGATTCCGCTTCTATCCAGATAACACCTGGCAATCAGGCAGAATCTGGCTTCACTGTGAAAAGGATAGGTCGGATACTCCGGATCGGGAACAAAACCAAACCGTTCAATCCGCGTTTTAGCCCACTCTTCCGGGTCGAAAAACTCATTTTTCTTACCATGGACCGCTTTGAAACCGGGACTGAGCGAGGGAACCCAGGCTATAAAATTCCCCAGACTGTGATAGATTGTTTTTCCCCTGTATACCTCAATACCGTGAAGGATATGAGGATGGGAACAGAAGATGATATCCACCCCCGCATCAATGGCGCCGTAACAGAGAGGCTGTTCGTAGGCCGCCAGTTTTATTGGCTTGTGGACCAGACCTTTGTGAAGGTAAAGGCAGAGCACATCGCAGTTGGTCCGGAGATCTCTGATCTCCTCTATCATCTTCCGGTAGCTTTTCGGTTCCGGCCAGGAGTAGATCGATTCGGGAGGGCCCCCGGGATTGGCAATATCCCCCAGCTCATAGTGGGTTACAATATCAACAGAAGCACAACCCGGTTTGGAGTCCGTGGCAGTCATGATCGACGGCCCCGTACAGTTATAGCTCAGAAATCCGATCCGGATTCCCTGTTTCTCTACAATCCGGGCTTTTCTGGCCTCTGCCCTGTTGAGGCCTCCGCCCACATACTGGATGGCATTGTTCTCCAGCCAGGAGAGGGTGTCGATGACCCCCTGGTCCTTTGCATCGTAGATATGATTCCCCGCCAGAGAAACAATGTCAAAATACTCTTTCAGTGGAGCAAGGTTTTCAACCTGCCGATTCAGATCCGCCAGCTCCGGCGCCCTGTTGCTGTAGGGGACCTCCAGCTGACCGGCAACCACATCGGTATTCCTCAGAACAGGATCGACGCTCCCGAAATACTCCTCCGGATTCTCACCCAGAATGATATCTCCGGCAAAAACCATTGAAACCTTGTCCATAAAATTTCCTTTTATATGACTTTCTGCTCTTTCAGAGCATCAAGTTCAGCTTCTGTCATACCCAGAAGATCCTGATAGATCACTTTGTTATCTGCGCCGAGAGCCGGGGCACACTGTACCGGAACCTTTGTTTCAGACATATGAACAGGAAATCCGGGAATAAGTACTTTCCCGTGAAAAGGATGTTCCACTTCTGAAATAATGCCCCGCTCTCTCAGATAGGGATCGTTGGTAATCTCCATCGTATCCAGAGTGGCACCCGCAGGAATTCCCGCCAGAGCCAGCGTTTCCATAGCCTCATGCTTTGTCCTTTGGGAGGTCCACTCACCAATGATGGTGTTCAGCTCTTCCCGGTAGTTGTACCGGGACTGGGGTGTTTTCAGCCTCTCATCCTCAAGCAGATCGGTTCTATCGATAGTTTCGCAAAACAGATCCCACTGTTTGGATCCGGGATGCCGGGAAATATAAATATGAACATAGTCATTGGGGCCGAAGGGTTTGCAGGGGTACATTCCCGCAGGGGCCACATTTTCCAGGGGCATACCGTTTCCGGCCCGGGGAGCGGCTTTGCCTGTCCGGTACTGCTGTTCCCAGGCGGATCTGCCGAAGGCGATCACACTCTCCTGCATGGTCACTTCGATCCTCTGGCCTATTCCGGTTGTATTTCTCTGATAGAGGGCCGAAACTATCCCCATAGCGCAGAGATATCCGGGGCCGCTGTCACCCACATTCACACCCATCTGCATGGGAGGACCTTCAGGGTCGCCGGTAATGCTGGCTGCACCGCCTGTGGCGTGTCCGATGGGAGCAAAAGCGGGGAATTTCGCATAGGGGCTGTCTTTTCCGAAGCCTTTGATCTGGGCAAAAATGATCTTCGGGTTGATCGCTTTGACGGTCTCATAGTCAAAACCCAGACGCTCAATGGTACCGGGGCCCATATTTTCAACAAGCACATCGCCGTTGCGGATAAGATCTGTCAGGATCTCTTTTCCCTTTTCAGATTTGACATCCAGGGTTACCGATTTCTTATTGGCATTCATAATAAGAAATCCCTTGCAGTCCTGTCCGGGATCCTCAAAGGAGAATCTTCCCCCGGCGCCCCTTTTCGGATGTTCTACTTTAATGACTTCAGCACCCATCCATGCCAGAGACATGGTACAGACCGTTCCCGCTTCAAACTGGGTCAGGTCCACAACCCGGATGCCTTCTAATGCTGTGTTATTCATCAATTCTTCCTTTTCAGATTTTTTGGGACAGCCTGAGAAAAAGGTTGTCCCGGGTGAGATTTATCAGGACTGGGAGTCTTTGAACTCTTTGATCAGTTTCTGGGTGTATTCGTACATTTCTGTGGCAGGGTAGCCTTCTCCGTCCAGAACGGCACAGTTTTCCCGGCAGACGCTGTCCATAATGCCGTATAACATATTTTTATCTTCTTCTGAGATATCAAGGAAGTTGATTCCCAGAGCCTTTCCATATTCGATGGAAGGTCCGTTCTCTCCCTGAAGCTGGTCAACGACCCTCTGTTCAATCCATCCCTCTTCGGATTTGAACATTTCCTGAGCTTCAGCGGGCATCTCATTCCAGGATTTTTCATTGAAGGCCCAGGCGTAATAGGGGCTCTGGTTCATCTTGATATCCATGGCATAATCGATAACTTCTCCCAGATTTTCCCCTTTGATAACCGTACCGGGCAGTCCCAGGATTCCGTCGATGGTTCCTTTTTCCATGGCAAGATAGAGCTCGGAAAAGGGCATATTCAGGGGAACGCCTCCCAGTTCGGTCACAACCTTGGCCCAGGCGGCATTAGCCCGGATGGTCATTCCCTTGATATCTTTCAGAGACTCAATGGGTTTATTGGTGAAAAGCCATGCTGTTGTACCGGAAGCATTCGCACCGTAGGGAACGATACCGTCAAACTCGGAATACATGGGTTCCAGTTCGTAGAGCTTTTTATAGATTTCCAGTTCCGCTTCAACATCCTCGACCGGATCCAGGTTGTACATCCAGATCAGGTTGGCATTATAGAGTTTATACCCGTGCTTGGAGTAACCTACCCGGGGCCATCCGAAATCGGCTGCACCGGCTTTCAGTTCCGCAGCAGCTTCGCTTCCGCCGATCAGAGTTCCTCCGGGATAGTAGGTGAAATTGATTTTACCTCCCGAAACCTCTTTCATATGATCCGTAAAAGCCACATCCACCTGAGCATAGGTCTGGGGAGGTGTATGGGGAGCCGCGAAGGTCATCTTCATTTCTGTGAGCGCCTTCTCTGACTTTTCGCCGGAAGCGGTCTCTGTTTTTTTACTGCATCCGCTGAGCCCAACCACCAGGATAAGAACCAGAATCTGACCAGCCAGTAAAACAGAACTGTTTTTCCTTTTTGTAAACATAGAATTCTCCTTTCTTTATTATTTTCAACCTGCAAAAAGCATTGGTAGAAACAAAGTCACAGCCGGTACGAGCAGAAGCAGAAGCAGATGGAGCGCATCGGCACCGACGAAACATGCGGTCCATTTGAAAATCCGGTGAATGGGAACTTTTTCAGGCAGAATGGCCTGAATACTGTAAACACCCAGTCCCACCGGAGGAGTCAGCTGGCCGATCTCGGAAACTCTGGTAAGGAGGATTCCGAACCAGATAGGATTGAATCCCAGCTGAATAACAATGGGAAAGAAGATGGGGATAGTCAGCATCATGATGGCATTGCCGCTCATGAAACAGCCCAGAATCATATAGATTCCCATCATAATCAGCATAATTGTCATGGGAGCCACATCCAGTCCGCCGACCCAGAGTGCCACCACCCGGGGAAGGGTTGTGACGGAGGTCAGGTACATGAACATCTGGGCTCCGATCAGGATCAGAAAGTACATTCCTGAAATCTTGATGGTATCCCGGATGGCCGACTTGAATCCTTCCCAGTCCATCCTTTTCCGGACGATGGTTATCAGGAAGGCTCCCGCCGCACCCATGGCTCCGGCTTCGGTGGGAGTGAACCAGCCGAAAAGCATACCGAAGAAAACAAAGGAGATCAGGATAATAATATCAATCCCCTGTTTCAGGGAGAGCAGCTTCTCTTTGAAAGAGGCCTTGTCGCTGTGGGGTCCCAGGGACGGTTTGATCCGGGTCATGATAGAGATCAGAACGATATAGAAGAGAGCCTGAGTGATACCGGGAATAAAACCTCCGATAAATAAGCTCCGGATGGAAGTTCCCGTCACAATACCGTACACCATCAGAGCCGTACTGGGAGGAATAAGAAGACCGATGGTTCCGCTGGAACAGATAACTGCGGCGGAAAATGCGGTGTCATACTTATATTTCTTCATTTCCGGCATGCCGGTCTGACCGATTGTCAGCGAAGTAGCCAGCCCGGAACCGCTGATAGCGGCAAATCCCGCACAGGCCACAGTGGTGGCCACGGCCAGTCCCCCGTTGCGGCGTCCCATCCATTTGGAAGCGATCCTGTAGAGGTCCGTTCCCAGTCCGGAGACCAGGATGATATTCGCCATGAGCATAAACATGGGAATAACCGCAAAGTCATAGTTGGATACAAAACTGAAGGGAATCACAGCCATTTTCATAAGGGCCGCAGAGGGATTCACCAGAATCGCCACTCCCGCAAACCCCAGGATCATCATGACAAACCCTATAGGTATCCCGATTCCCATCAGAACAACCAGAAGTATTATGGCGATAATACCTATTGTAATAGGATCCATTATTCTTCACCTCCCAGCATAGCTATGATGAATTGAGTGACACAGAAAAGGATTGAACAGCACATGGAAAAGAGCCATATCAGCCGGAAGGGCCAGATGGGGATCCTCAGAGTGTCCGTCAGCTCTCCGTGGAACCGTTCCACAAAGACAATCGCAGCCTGCCAGGCCAGTATCACAAAGATGAACAGCGCCACAAGATGGGTTATCATACTCTGGATTCTTTTAAGGAAAGGGGGCAGGATATTTGTAACAATATCGACGCTCACATGGGCACATTGTTTTGTGGTGTAAGCAATTGCCAGACTCCCCGAAACTGCGGAACAGAGTATGGTCAGATCATAACCTCCGGGAATCGGATGATTAAAGGCCCTTCCAATAACATTGACTGCGATTATTAGAACAACCAGGGATAAAGAGACACAGGAAAAAAGAACAACTCCCCTGGCCAGGAAGTCGGTAAAGGTGATTAATCGCTTCATTATTCCTCCTTTTGTGAGCTTTGATTCACAAATTTCAACCTTTTAAAAGAATGCTATCATAGGATTTTTTGGCACGCTAACATCAAAATACGGGTACTACTACAACATTATTGTTGTTGTAAAAAAATAATCTGCTCTGACAGGAGGATTCGATCGGAACGGGAGACAGGAGATGCGGCGGGGTCTGAAAAACGAGAAAGGAGTCCGGAATATTCAGAAAAGGGCTTAACGGCACTCATCGAATTCATGCCGGATTCCCTGAAACTCCTTCAGGATAATACTGATGAAGTCCTGGAAATACTGGGGATGGTACTTACTGGCGTCATAAGAGAGGACCTCATGCTCGATAAAGCGGCAGCCCTCCTGAATATGGGGAAAGAAATGGATATTTTCATAGAACTGGGATGAGTAGGTTTTCTTGATAAAGTGAAGGTACATCTCGGAGATAAGCATCATCATCTTTCCCTCCCGGCACAAACCGACAAGGATATCATAGTTCTCCCGGTCTACCGAAACCCGGGGTCTGCTCCGGAGTTCGGGGATCTGCTCACAGATCCAGGGCTCCTTTTTCATGACCCCCGGGAAGGCCATGGGTATGTCCCCGGGAATATCCTTTACCTCCACTCCTCCCTGAGCGTTTCTGATAAAGTTTTCTGTTCCCGATTTCAGACTTTTTCTCAGCAGCGAATCAGAGACCATAATAAACCCCTGAAGATCTATGAGAGGAATCTCCATGACCTGGCTGGATGTTTTAACCGGACGGCCTATGACCATATCCACTTTAGCTTCCGAGAACACATCTGTTTCGCGTAACGTATTCTCATCCACCAGATTCACACTGACCGAGGGGTAAAGGGAGGTAAACTCACTGATTATATGGGGAAGGCTGTACCGGGCCCGGGCCATACCGCAGGAAACCCTGATACTGCCGGAGTGGTACTTTCCTCCCGTTCCGAAATGGGTAAAAATTCTCTGTTCCGCATCCAGGATGCTCTTTGATTCCCGCTGCAGGAAGTTTCCTTCGGAAGTCAGTAGAAGACGGGGATTACGCTCAAACAGGCGGACACCAAAGTGAGTCTCAAGACGTTTGATATGACCCGACAAGCCCTGCTGGGTGGTATTCAATCTCTGGGCAGTCACACACAGATTCATATCTTTGACGATTTCCACAAACATATGAAGATTCAATATAGTCACACGGTCTCCCTCATTTCGTCGAACATGTTCGACATTATACCATAGGTTCACTAAAACAGAAAAACAGTATTTATTAAAATTATTGCAATATTTGCACTCTTCTACACGCTGAAACTCTATCCAGACCATCTACTACAATCTTTCTGTTGTAGTGATACGTTTCTTTTGGTGTTAGAAATCAAAAAATAAACATGGTAGCATCATTTTTAATCAACTACAGGATTATCCGTTCATAAAGGAGGTATGTTCATTGGCTACAAGACCATGTGCACTGGAAAGTGCCGCATATAATGAGTTTAAAAGGGCATTTGATCATAAACATGAATCGATTCTGAATCTTATGCTGAGTGGAAAAAAGACAGCCTGGATGCTGGGAGATGAAGTTCCCGAAGAGATCCTCATGGCGGCGGACCTGATTCCGGTCAGACTCTGGGGACACCCCGACAACCGTCCGAATGCAGATAAATATCTGGAAATGTCTTTCGGAGCCCTCTGGAGAGGGCTGTTTGAAACAATCATGAACGATGAGCATTCGGATATCATGGACTATCTGGTTCTGTCCAACTCGTCCGATATCATTCAAAAACTCTTCTACTATCTGGTTCAGCTCAAAAAAATCGAGCCTGAGCGGAGGCTGCCCGACATCGAATACGTGGATTACTGGCTTGTCAACAAGGAGTTCAGAACCCGGGAACGGAACTGGAGGGAAACCCAGAGGTTTCAGACAAGGGTGGAAGAGTGGACCGGGAAAAAGATCAGTGACAGAGATCTGGCCGAAGCAATCACACTCTGTAATGCCTACAAGGCTGCCCTGAGAGATTTTTCCGCCCTCCGGTTCGGTCCTGAAAGCCGGATCACCGGAAGTGAAGCTCTCACAGTCCTGGCCGGATCTTTTTATCTGGAAAAAAAGAAAGCCATTGAACTGCTCCGGGCTCTTACAGAAGATGCGGCCGGATGGCCCGTCCTGGAAAACGTAAGATGCCTCTATACAGGAAGTATGCAGGATACAACCGAAGTATATGAGATTCTGCAGAATGCCGGACTGAATGTGGTGTGTGAAGATAAAGTTCCCGGGGACCGCTATACGGACAGAGAGACTGATACCGCCCGTCCTCCGGCAAGAGCCATTGCGGACAGATACCATAACCGGTTTCCCAGCAGTGAAAGGGCCTTTATAAAAGACAGAGCTCAGGCCCTGCCTGAGAGGGTAAAAGAAACGGGAGCCGAAGCTGTTGTCATTTTTATGAATCACAACGACGAGTCCTACATATGGGACCTTCCCAAGCTGAAAATAGAACTGGATAAAATGGGTATCAGGATCCTCACCATTGAGGATCAGTACTACCCGCTGAAGGATCCGGATTCCATTCTGGACCGATGCACCAAATTTGCGGAAACAGTGAAGCGGGAGCGGAAAAATGGCTGAAGAAAAGAAACAATACAGCACCAGGTCTGTAAAAAAGCTGGAAACGACCCGAATGGTAGGGAAATTCCAGAAAGAGTGGTTTATGGGCCTTCATGCCAGAGTGGAAGCGGGAGAGCCTTTCGGTTTTGTGGGTGCCAATGCTCCGATGGAACTGCTCCGGGCCATGGATATTCCCTTTGTGGTCAACCAATGGTGGACGGCCATCTGTTCGGCTAAGCAGATGGGCCCCCGGTTCTACGATCTTCTGGAACAGGCGGGCTATAGAAATGATATCTGTTCCTACTGTGCCGCCGCCTATGCCTGCTCCCTGGATGCCAAACCGGAAGAGGGCCCCTGGGGAGGCCTTCCCCACCCCTCTCTGGTGATCTGTGCGGAAACCTGTTCCAGCGGGATTAAAATCGAAGAACTGATGACCGAAGCCTTCAACGCCGAGGCCTTCAGGATACAGCACTATCATCAGGATGTGATTCTGGATAACTGGTGGGAGAAATCTCCTGATGACTGGGAAACCCTTCTGGGAAAAAACAGAATCGACTTCTACGAACAGGAACTGAGACTTCTTGTGGAATTTCTGGAAAGAACCACCGGAAGAAAACTGGATCTGAACCGGCTGATTGAAACTCTGAACAATGTAAACGCCCAGGAGGGATGGTACCGGAAAACAAGAGATCTTATAGCCCGTACGGTTCCGGCCCCTGTCACCGTAACGGATACGATCAATGCGGTTATGCAAGCCCAGTGGCACAGAGGATCTGCCGAAGCAGTGGAAATGGCTAAAAGCCTCTACGAAGAGGTGAAAGCTCTGGTGGACAATCAGACTGCCGCGGTTCCCAATGAAAATGTCCGCCTTCTCTGGATCGGACGGGGGCTCTGGTTCAACCTGGCCTTCTACCAGCACTTCGAAGAGAAATACGGTGCGGCCTTTGTATGGACCATGTACCTGGGCCTGGCTGCGGACGGTTATATCCGGAACAAAGTGGAAGAGAATCCCATCCGGGCACTGGCCTCACGGTTTTCCTTCCTGGAGGATATCCTCCATGTTCCCCCCTTCAACAGTCAGTGGTTTGTGAAAGAAGCCAAAAACAACCAGATCGACGGGATCGTCTTCCTGGTGCCTGAAAACTGCATGAACAACGGGGACTTCTTCTACAATATCGTCTGGTCTCTGGAGGAAGCGGGATTTCCCGTCTGTGTTCTGAGAGCCGATCCGGCGGATGCTAAAAAATGGAGCCAGGAGAATATGGTGGCTCAGGTAGAAAATCTTATTGAAAAGAGAATACTTCCCAAAAGAGGAAAATAACGACCATAAAGGAGAGACAAAATGAGTGGAAAAGCCAATGCCCTGGAAGGGATTAATGTGATAGACCTGACCCAGTTTGCCAGCGGACCGATCTGTACCCTCACACTGGCCCAGATGGGTGCCAATATAATCAAGGTGGAAAGACCCGGAGAGGGAGAACAGGGACGTCCCAGAGGAGGCGGTCAGAACATGCTTTGGGCCATTCTCCATGCCAATAAAAAATCCATCACACTGGATCTGAAAAGCGACGGGGGAAAAGAGGTTCTGAAAGAGCTTATCAAAAAGGGAGACGTGATCATTGAAAACTTTGCCCCCGGAACATTTGAGCGGCTGGGATTCACTTTTGATACCATCAAAGAGATCAATCCCCGCTGTATCTTCTGTCAGATCAAGGGGTATCATGAGAACAGTCCCTATGCGAATTTCCCCGCCATGGACGGACCGGTTCAGGCTACCGGAACCCTGGCCAGCCAGACCGGAATGCTCGACGGACCTCCCCTTATCTCCTCGGTTGGACTGGCCGATGACCCTTCCGGACACTATGCGGTATCCAGTATCCTGGCAGCCCTCTTCCAGAGAGAGAAAACCGGACGGGGCCAGCATCTGAGAATCAATATGCAGGAAGTCGTGATTTCCTCGTCCAGAATGTCCTTTGTGGAACAGAAGGAGATGCCCAAAAGGGGCGGTGCCATGCTTTTTGCCGGACGGAATGCTCCCCGGAATATGTTTCCCACCAAACCCCGGTTTGAGGGAGACGAAAACAACTATGTCTTCATACTGGTACGGGATACTCCGGGGCAGATCATGTGGAAGAAATTCTGCGAAGGCATCGGCAGAATGGATCTGTTCGAAGATCCCAGATACATAGACGGTTCCACCCGGCTGGATAATGTGGATTCCCTGGAAGAAGAAGTTATCAAATGGACATCCTCTCTGGACAAGGAAGACGTCATGCGCATTATGTGCGAAAGAATGATTCCCTGCGGTGCCACTCTTACCATCGCCGATGTGGTCAACTCGCCTGATATGTACGAGTCTAACTTCCTTCAGACCATTGATCATCCCAGCCTGGGAGAAATTACACTCTGCGGGTCTGCCTACAGAATGTCCGACACCTATGTTCCAGTAAAACCCGCTCCCGACCTGGGGCAGCACAATGGGGAAATATACACGGATTTTCTGGGGTTCAGTGAAGATAAAATAAAATATCTGGAAAACGAAGGGATCATCTGATATGAGAGATTATCCTATGGGGACGAAAATATGGAAACGATAATTTTTTCAGAAAATGAACTGAAAATAGTAGAGGAGATACCTCCCGCACGGCTGGGGCGTCCTGTGATTCCTCTTTACAACTTTCCGGTTGCCCCGGGAGAAGCCTACCGGAGGGGTCTGAAAAAGGCTCCCCTCTGGCAGCTGACAGGAGTGGAGAAGATGACTTTCTGTCCCGATATCATTCCGGATAATCTGGCAAGAGGATTTATTATTCAGGAACTACCGGTTTCTCCGGATACCTATGGCGGTCCGGATATGTTCGGAGTTCTATGGCATTACAATCCGGAGAACCGGGGCTCTGCCGTGGATCCGTCTTACCATCTTTTTACTGATGCCAATGAGTGGAGGGACAAACTGATCTGGCCGGATGTTGAATCCTGGGACTGGAAGGAGACCGCCGAAAAGAATAAAGACTTCCTTGCCGACGACCGGGCGGTCTTTACAACCATCTTCAGCGGCTACTTCGAACGTCTGATTTCCTTTATGGATTTTGGAAATGCCTCTATAGCCCTGATAGACGATACACAGAAAGAGGCGGTTCTGGAGCTGTTCGAGAAACTGACAGACCTTTATATTCAGATTGTCGATCATTTCATAGACTATTTTCATGCCGACGGATTTCTGGTCCATGATGACTGGGGTTCCCAGAGAGGGCCCCTGTTTTCTGAAGAAGCCTGTGAAGAGATGATTGTTCCGGCCATGAAGCGTCTGACCGACCATATCCACAGCAGAGGAAGAATTGCGGAATTTCACAGCTGCGGACTGCTGGATATGAGAGTGCCTTCCATTATAAACGCCGGATGGGATGTATGGTCCCCGCAGATTATCAATGATACCCATAAAATTTACGAGGAGTATGGAGATCAGCTGGTTGTTGGAGTTATCCCGGAGAGCTACGACAGTGAGACGCCGGAGACCCTGAAGCAGAGCGCCCGGGATTTTGTTGAGAAATTCTGTGACCCCTGCAAACCGGCTCTTATGAACCATGTGGTGAACACTATGCTTCCCGGATCTTTCAGGGAGGAGCTTTACAAACTTTCACGGATAAAATTTCAGAAGGCCTGAACCCAGCGTTTCAGTGGACAAATCCCTACAGGAAGGAGGTATGAAAACGGCATGTCCGGAAGCCGGTTTTATCCCTTTTGACAGACCGAATGGAAAAATCAGAGAAAAGGATATTAGGTAAGCATAAAATATTTATTCTATTACTATACAAATTCCTGATATGAAATTACCATTTAATATCAGGAAATCTGAGTATACTGCACAGAAAATCCGGGAAAATATGAAAAAGAAGAACAGCCTATTCACCACCGACTATAATATGGCATTCACGGCATCTCTGCTTATGCGCCTGGCAATGCAGTATAAAATAACACTGATTCCCCTGTATATGATATCTCTGGGGTATACGAAGATGCAGGCTGGTCTGGCAATGACCGTATTCACTATCTTCGCTCTGGTATTCCGCCCCATTAGCGGTAACCTCATTGAAAAAACAGGCCGGACAAAGATGCTTTTTACAGGGATGCTCTTCTTTTCCCTGACAACCCTGCCTTTCGGCTTCTTCGGTAACATAACCATGCTCTATCTGCTGCAGGGAGTCAGCGGTCTTAGTTTTTCTCTGATGTCCATCGCTCTGACCACAATAATCACCGATATTGTCCCGGAAGAGAAACTGGTCAACGGTCTGGGTTATTTCGGACTGACAGCCACAGTGACTCAGGCCCTCGGCCCCTTTCTGGCGATATGGAGTTACAAACGATTCAGCTTTTCCGAGCTCTTTCTCTCTGCGGGTCTTGTCATGGCGGCAGCCTTAATATCCCTCAAATTTATTACATATGAAAAGGACAGGTCTTTCCGGAATACATCAGATGGCGGGAAAGCAGATACGGCGGATTCTCCTACCCGCCGCTTTATCGACAAAATTGTCGAAAGAAAAGCGGTTGCCCCTTCTTTTATTATTGGTTGTCTGTCCATGGCAACTGCCTCTACCACATCATTTCTTGTGCCCTATGCGGAAGTGGAGAAAATCAGCGGCATAGGAATCTTCTTCATTGCCAGAGCGCTTGGTCTGACTCTCTCCCGGGTCTTTGCCGGCCAGATGATCAGAATGATGGGAGAACGCCGGATGATCAGCCTGGCCATCGGAGAGATGATCCTGGGAATCGGGGGGGTATACCTTGTCAGAACCACTCCCCTTATTTTCACAATAGCCTTTCTCTATGGTATGGGTTTCGGCCTTTCCCATGTCCTTTTCAATGTGGCGGCAGTCAAAAAGACAAATCCTTCAAGGCGGGCTTTTGCCAATGCCACATTCTATCTTTTTATGGATGTGGGGATCGGCATCGGTTCCGTTCTCTGGGGCGGAATCGGAGATCTCTTCGGTATGGGCGCCATTTTCCCGGCGGCTGCTGTTTTTACAGCCCTGGTGCTCCTCTGGTTCCGGCTGCTTAAAAATCACATATAAGAGCGATTCTTCCAGGGAGGACCCATTCCGGTAAACTTTCAATTCCCCGAACAGGAATCAGTGAAAATCAATCAGCATTTGATAGACTTCCGTCCTTGTATTACACTTCAGAATAATAAGATGTTTTTCAGTACATCTTGCTATTTCCCAAGGGTTTATTCCCTGAGCCGACTGAAACACACCAGCAGAAAAAGGATTCAAAGGATGTCTGTACAATCAGTATTCAGCGCAATGCTGTTCATTGCTCTTCTGTTTTTCCCCATCTCGCCAATTGATTCCCAGGTCATACCCTTATTGAGAATATCCATTGAAAACTCGGAAGATCATATACAGACAAGGGATGTGAAGGAATTTGCCGAACGGCTGCAGCTGAGAGCACAGGGCAGAATCCGGGTGGAACTCTATGATTCGGGAAAACTCTATCGGGATCAGGAGGTTATTTCCGCCCTTTACACCGGAAAGGTTGAGATGGCTGTGCCGGGAACCTGGCATGTGAGTCAGTATGTTCCCAGGGTCAGCTACTTTCTGCTGCCCGAATTCTTCGGGGAGGAAAAAGAATACAACTACAGTTACCTCACATCTGATCGGGGAAAAGAGTTGATCAGGGACATTGAAACTGAACTGAATGTGGTTGTTCCCGGAGACTGGATGGACCTGGGCCATGCGCTTATTTTTACCACGAGAAGAAATCCTGTCAGGGAGTTCAGTGACCTGTCCGGAAAAACAATACGGGTGGCCGGCGGGCTTATGAACAAAATGCGGGTGGAACTCCTGGGGGCTGACGGGGTGATCATAGCCTGGTCGGATGTTCCCTTCCACCTCAAGAAAGGCACCATAAATGGATTGCTCACAACCTTTGAAACAGTGAAGAGTGCCCGTTTATGGGAGTACGGCCTCAAATATGCATTTGTGGATAATGAATACTTTCCCCAGTATGTTCCCATGATATCCCGGCGCTTCTGGAGCTCCCTCAGCTCAGAGGATCAGGACCTGATCAGATCCATATGGAATGAAGTGGCCCGGGAACAGAGAATGGAAGCGGAAAAAGCACAGGTCGAGGCAAGGAAACTGGCGGAGGAACAGGGCATAGTCATTACCTATCCTTCAGCAGAAGAGATTCGTAAAACCAGAGATTTCCTTATGGAATATCAGCAGGATCTTATCAATGAGATCATAGAGTAAGCGGAGCCTTTGGACTGAATATGAAAAAAAAGCAGCTATTGAGAAAATATTCCTATGTGTTCTTTCTGGTTTTTATGGTTTTTCTCGCCTTTTCCCTTCTCTTTCTATACAGGAACTCCCGGAATGTTATCCTGTATAAATTGAATACCGACATAGAATACAATGCCATTGTGATTGCCGGCAACATAGCAAAAGTCCTGGAAAAATCAGAGATGATCCTGGATTTGATCGAACAGGAGGTTCGGTACCTTCCGGAGGATCAGGGTGTGAATATACTCACACTCATAAAGGATTACAGACTCAAATATTTCAATATTTATGATCTCTACTTTTTTGATGCCGCCGGGATGAACCACAATCCTCATCCCGAGAACCCCGCTCTGGAAGCGGAACTGAAAGAACTTTTCAATTTTCACAGACAGAATAAGATCAGAACCTATTTATCAGTTGAAAAATCGGAAAGATCAAACTTTATGATCAGCCGGGCCTCTTTTGATCCGGCCGGATCAGTTTCGAATGTGTTTATATGCAGTTTAAGCATGGAGGATATCCTCAGTTTTGATGAGATACAGACCATGTACAATGTGTCGGAGATTGCCATTCTGGATGATGCTATGAATATCATTCTATCCAAGGATGAGAGTACACACAGCCATACTGCAGAAACACATATTTCTTCCCTGCTGAAGCAGGAGAATTATACCCGCTCCTTTTCAGGGGTTCAGCACAGCTCGGATGATCATGTGAATCTGGCCATATATAAAATCCAGGGATATCCCTTTTCCATTGCCCTGGCGACAGACTATCAGGAGCTGCTCACTCCCCTTCGGAATCAGTATATAATCTATTCCGCGCTGTATATGATCCTGCTGATACTGGGCCTTGCCCTGATCCGCTACAACTCCCATCAAAGGGCCAGGCAGATTCTTCTGGAGGAAAAAATCAATCAGCAGAGCAAACTGGAGGCAATCGGCAGAGTTACCGGAGGGGTGGCTCATGAGTTCAACAATATCAATTTTGCCATCATGAGTGCTTCGGAACTTCTCAAAGATAGTGATAATTCCGAAGCGGAAAATCACTATCTGGAAGTCATCATGGATTCCATCGACAGAGCTACAAAGATTATTCAGGATCTTCTTTCCTACTCGAGAAACAATTTTATGATTCTGAAAACAGATCTTGATATTGCCCTTCTTGTCAATGAAGCAGTGGATAGGGCAAAAAAGCATGCGGCGAAACCAGTGGATATTTCTGTCAGAGTCCAGGAGAAAGTTATTCTGAAAGCAGATCAGACTATGATTACGGATGCTCTTCTGCACCTGGTGGACAATGCCGTCCAGGCTGTCGATGAAAAAGGCAGTGTGACCATTGAATGCCATAAGTATCCGGGACTGGAAATATCCTATCCCGGGGAAACCGTTGAGTCCACGATGAATTATGCTGAGATTTCGGTCATAGACAATGGAGTCGGGATAGACCCCGGAAATATTGATAAGATCTTTGATCCATTTTTCTCAACAAAAGCCCAGGGAAAAGGAATAGGCCTGGGCCTTTCCTCAGTGTATGGAATAGTCAAAGAGCATGATGGTTTTATAAAAGTGGAAAGTGAACCGGGAAAAGGGACAGTGATAAGAATAGCTCTTCCCCTGGAAAAGAACTGAAACAGAGTGCATGGGAAGCAACAGACACATTCTGTCTCGCCGTGGCTCCTCCTGCTAATTTTCCATTTTCTCCTACTAAATATTGAGAAATGTAGTAATATTTGAAAAGAGAAGAAACAATTCTCAGGAAGTTACTTATAGACACCCGGGAGCGGTTTGATGGATCACAACCCCACATATGAAGAACTGCTGGAAAAGCTGCAATCGCTGGAACAGAAAAAGTATCTCCTTTCCGACTGGGCCAGTGCCCGGGAAATCCCGGATCTGCTGGGAGATATCATCAATGTTGCAGAACTCCAGCAGATAATGGATGATTTCCATAAATTGACCGGTCTTGTCACGGCCATACTGGATACAAAAGGCAATGTGATCGAAAAAACAGGCTGGCAGGATCTGTGTACAAAATTCCACAGGATTCATCCGGAAACAGCAGGCTACTGCACTGAAAGTGATCTTTACCTTACAGATAATCTGAAATCCGGTGAGTACGTGAGCTATAAATGTAAAAACGGTCTCTGGGATGTGGTAACTCCCCTTTATATAGGGGAAAAACATATGGGAAATATTTATACAGGCCAGTTCTTTTTCGACGACGAAGAGGTGGATGAACAGTATTTCATCGGTCAAGCCGAAAGATACGGCTTTGACGTGAATGAGTATTTGGAAGCCTTCAGGAAAATCCCCCGGTACAGCAGGGAAGATGTGAAGAACCTGATGAGTTTCCTTGTGAAATTCGCTAGCTACATATCCAACGTCAGTTATGCCAGAATGCAGAAGGAGCAGGAACTGCAGGAGAAAAGGCAGGCGGAAACAGCTCTTCTGGATCAGAAAAACCGACTGAATTACATTCTGCAGGGAATGAATGTAGGAACCTGGGAGTGGAATATCCAAACCGGAGAGACCATCTTCAATAGGAGATGGGCTGAGATTGTCGGGTATACCCTGGAAGAACTGACACCCCTTACCCTGAATACATGGATTGATCTGGCCCATCCGGAGGATCTGAAAGAGTCCGAAAGGCTTCTGAATCTGTGCTTTGAAAAAAAACTGGACTACTATGACTGTGAATGCCGGATGAAACACAAAGACGGCCACTGGGTCTGGGTTGTAGACAGAGGGAAGGTTCTGACATGGACAGGAGATGGTAAGCCCGAGTGGATGTTCGGGACCCATATGGATATTACAGAAAAAAAACAGGCCGAACAGGAGAAAGAGGACCTGCGGGGCCAGCTGGCGCAGTCTCAGAAAATTGAATCTGTAGGACGCCTTGCCGGCGGGGTTGCCCACGATTTCAATAATATGCTTGGTGTTATACTGGGGCATACGGAACTGGCTATCAATCAGCTCAATTCCGGATCGATCCATTCGCTGTCTAAGAATCTTGAAGCAATCCAGAATGCGGCGGAGCGCTCAGCCTCCCTGACCAGACAGCTTCTGGCTTTTGCCAGGAAAGAGACGATTGCCCCGAAAATTCTAAATCTAAACAGTACCGTGGAAGGTCTGATCAGTATGCTTCAGAGAATTATCGGAGAGGATATCGACCTGGCCTGGCTCCCTGAGGAGGATCTGCCCCGGATAAAAATAGACCCCAGCCAGGTTGATCAGATACTGGCGAATCTCTGTGTGAATGCCCGGGATGCCATTAACGGCATCGGCAAAGTCACCATCGAAACCGGCAAAGCCTGTTTTGACAGGGATTACTGCAATCATCATCTGGGATTCCTCCCGGGGGATTATGTCATGCTGGCTGTGAGTGATAACGGTTGCGGCATGGATACGGAAACTCAGGCCAGTATATTTGAACCCTTTTTCACAACCAAAGATCAGGGCATGGGAACCGGATTGGGACTTGCCACGGTCTACGGGGTAGTCAAACAGAACAAGGGGTTCATCAATGTCTACAGCGAACCCGACCGGGGAACGACTTTTAAAATCTACCTGCCCCAGTATCTTTGGGGAAAGGATTCTGAACAGCAGGAGACAGCATCACAATCGGAGCCCCGCAAGGGAAGTGAAACCATCCTGCTTGTGGAAGATGAAGCTGCGATTCTGGATATGACCACTCTGATGCTGGAAACCTCCGGCTACTCCGTTATAGGCACAACCACCACAGGAGAGGCCATTGAGTTTGTCCGGAACAACCCGGGCAAGATACAGCTGCTTGTGACAGATGTTGTGATGCCCAATATGACAGGAAGAGATCTGGCCGAGCACATACAGCGGATGAATCCATCGATTAAGTGCCTGTTCATGTCGGGTTACACTGCCAATGTGATAGCCCATCAGGGTGTTCTGGAAGAGGGAATAAACTTTATACAGAAGCCTTTCTCACTGAAAGCCCTGAGAGAAAAGGTTAGAGAGATCCTGGACAGCGAAGCTCTGTTAAATCAGAACGGCTGAGACATCCGGAAACTGTAAACTTTCAGACCTCGGCCATCCGGGGAGTCACAGGCGGAATGAACACTCTCAGAAATCCAGCAGAAATGATAATCAGTGCTCCTGCCATCTGCCAGAGTGTCAGAGTCTGACCGAAGAGAGTCCATCCCAGAAACATCACTGTTATGGGTTCCAGATACGCCAGAGTTCCGAAAGCCGCAGCGGGCAGTCTGTCCAGAGCAGTTACAGCCATAAGAATCCCCAGAAATCCGGGAAAGAGCCCTGCCATTCCCAGCCAGAAAGCCTGCACCGGAGCAATGGCTTCCCTGTGAATCAGAAAAAAAGGCAGTATAACAAGAGCACCGAAGAGGAACTGATACCAGGTCCTGGCAAAAACAGGAATTTCTCCGGGAATAATCCTGTTCATAAGAATATAAAGGGCATAGAAAACCATAGCAGTCATGGCCAGAACCATCCCTTTCAGAGAGTTTTTTGCTCCGTCCCCTCCAGCTGCTGGGTCAAAGCCTTTCATAATAAGGAATCCTGCCAGCGCCAGACAGATGAGGAAAAAAGAGAAACGGTTCAGCTTTTCGGAAAAGAAGAAATGTCCACCCGCTGAAGCCGCCAGGGGAGCCAGATAGATCGTGACAACCGCATTGGCCATGGATGTATATTTCATGGACTGTATGTACATCACAATAAAACCGGCCAGACAGAAACCGCTTATAAGAAGGGAGGGAGAGAAACGGATTTTCACAAGAGATATCTTTTTCTGGGCAATCAGGAGTATTGTCATAAACAGACACCCTCCGAAAAGACGGAAAAACGTGACAGTCTCCGCACCCAGCCCGGAATAGGCGGAAATAGTACCGATAGTCCCCATGAAAAGGGCGGAAAGGGCGGCGGCAAGCATATATATAAAAAGAGAATCTTTGTCTTTTTCCATAGGGTACATAAAAGGCTTTTTCTCCCGTCTGGTCAATACACCGGGGCAGAATCGTAGATGGAAGCAGTTCCGGAATTCTATTCCCGGAATAAATGAGAAGCCCCGTGAATTGACAAAGCCTCTGGAAAGCAATAAGTATAAGCCCGGGGGGAGAATAAAACTCATGGCACTGCTATACAGAAACTTGAACAATGATTTTTCAGAATACAGGGAAACTCTTCTGAAATACTCTTCCCGGGCAGAAATATTTTCAGCCCCTCAGCCTTTGGAGGAACTGCTGGACCGCCCCTACTATGCCTATTATGTGCTCTCCGGCTGCTGCCGTCTGCTTTTATCCCTTACCAATGGAAATGAAAAGGTCAATGCTGTTCTCAAAGAAGGGAGCATTCTGCCCATGTACTCCCGCTCCCAGGTAAAGCACGCCAGGCAGATTTTTCTTTTCGAACCCTATCCCCGGGTGGAAATGCTTGCTTTTACAAAAAAACAGTATGAAAACCTCCTCTGTGAGAACCCGGAGATCCTCTTCAAAATACTGACATTTTATGACAATCTTGCGATTTCTCTCCAGTACGATATGGGTCACCTCCTCTATGCGGACGGCTCCAAAAGGGTGGTCAGTTTCCTGGTAAGCTGCGCCGAACGGCATGGAGCGTCAGATCAGGCTCACTGCTGCCCGGATGTTCTGACAATCAGAGCAACTCAGGATATGATCGCCACCTATATAGCCATGGATAGAACCAATGTGTCCCGGCATCTACAGGCTCTGAAAAAGAAGGGCTGCATAGAAATCTCCAGAGGGAAAATTGTCATAAAAGATCTTTCTTCTCTGGAAAAAATCCTGGATGAATAATAAATCTTCTTTTATGTAGCGCACACCACAGACCGCAGGCTCCTTCTATGATAATAATTTATCGATACTACAATACCGAATAATCATCTTTAGGAGGATGCTATGAAAAAGGGTATAAAACTGCTGTCTCTGATCTTGACAGCGGCTCTGCTGCTGACCACGGCGGGCTGTTCAAAAGGACAGAGCGGCGTCTATAAAGCCGGAAGCTATACGGCTGAGAAAATGGGAAACGGAGGGATGGTTCCCGTCACTGTGGTTTTCACAGATGATGCCATCAAATCTATCTCTGTGGGAGAAAATCATGAGACTCCGGGTATTGCCGATCCGGCCCTTGTAAAAATCCCCGAACAGATCGTTGCGGGGCAGACTTTGAATGTGGATACCGTCAGCGGAGCCACCAATTCAAGCAAGGCTGTGATTGAAGCCGTTGCGGACTGTGTAAAACAGGCCGGCGGAGACGTGGAAGCCCTGATGACCAAAGCGGCAGCTGCCGTGAAAGCCGGTCAGGATATTGAAAAAACAGCTGATGTTATCATTATCGGCGGCGGCGGTGCCGGTCTGGCTGCGGCCCTGAGTGCGGTGACCAACGGTTCGGAAGTAATCCTGATTGAAAAAGGATCAGCCCTGGGAGGCAATACGATCCGTGCGGGCGGCGCCTACAACTGTGCCGACCCTGTACGCCAGAAATCAGTTCCCATGGATCCTTCCCAGATCACTGAACTCAAAAGGATTCTGACCATCGACGAATCTACCATTGATGCGGATTTCCGTCCCAGTCTGGCTGTTCTTAAAACCCAGATCAGCGACTACCTGAAAGGTGATACATCCCTTCTTTTCGACAGTGTGGAACTCCATATCTTCCAGACCTACAAGGCGGGAAAAAGAACCGGACTGGACGGAAGCGAAATACACGGGGATTATGAGCTGGTTCGGACCCTGACCTCCCGGGCCCTGGACTCTCTGGAATGGCTGGTTTCCTATGATGACAACACAGACATCCTGGACTCCATCAGTACTGTACTGGGAGGCCTCTGGCCCCGTATGCACTCTCTGAGCTCTACGGTAGGTCACGGATTCATTGTTCCCCTGGACAATGCCTCCAAAAAATTTGACGTCGACATTATGCTGGAGACGAAAGCTCAGAAACTGGTTGTGGAAAACGGCCGGGTTACGGGTGTTCTTGCTGAAAAAACCGACGGAACCAAAGTCATACTCACAGCCATAAAGGGAGTGGTCATGGCCACCGGTGGTTACGGAGCCAATCCTGAGATGGCCATGGAATACGATAACTACTGGGACTGTCTGACCCCGGATATGCCCACCACTAACACAGCCCTGGCAACAGGTGACGGAATTGTCATGGGTAAAGAGATCGGAGCCGACCTTGTTGGAATGGGTTACATTCAGCTCATGCCCAGCTCCCACCCCACCACAGGATCTCTGGGCGGAGGAGTCTGGGGAAGCGCGGACGATCAGGTTTTTGTCAACAAAGAGGGAAAACGCTTTGTCTCTGAATACGAAAGCCGGGACGTTCTTGCCAAGGCAGCACTGAATCAGACCGATGGTATGTTCTGGATTGTAGGAGACCAGGCGTCTTCCGGTGATCCCCAGCTGGGCGGCCAGAATATCTGGGGCAACTCCATCGATGAACTTCTCAAGGATCACAGCATCTACAAAGCAGACACCCTGGAAGACCTGGCGGTACAGTTCGGCGCCGACCCGGAAGTATTCGTTGCGGAAATCGAAAAGTATAACGCCTTCTGCGATGCCGGAGCGGATAAAGATTTCGGCAAAGTCAAACTGGGTCAGAAAATCGACGAGGGCCCCTTCTGGGCGACTCCCCGGAAACCCAGTATCCACCACACCATGGGCGGTCTGAGAATCAACAAGGATGCTCAGGTCCTGGATTCAGAGGGAAATCCGATCCCCGGGTTCTATGCAGCCGGAGAAGTCACTGGAGGTATCCATGCAGGTAACCGCGTGGGCGGTAATGCCATTCCCGATACCATGGTATTCGGACGGATTGCCGGAGCCAGCGCTTCCGCAGGACTCTAGAATCTCTTCAGCTGAAAGCTGACCTATAAATAACAGGGCTGTTGCGGATGATATCTGCAGCGGCCCTTTTTTTAAACTGACAGTATTCCCTGCCCGGGGACGGAGGATTATCCATCGGAAGCCAGGAGGCGCGCATCAGGGGACGGAGGATTGTTCTGATTGTTGTTCCTCCAGGTTTTCAATGAGGACGGAGGATTCTTCAGCATTCAGAATGGAAACACTGGATAATAGGATAAGAGACATCAGTATGGTTCTGCTCATTGGGGGAATGTTTCATTTATTCATAATTCTCAAAGTCACTTTCGGAAGATAGTCTCAAAACGACTAGAACCGGATATATGATAATAAACGTACGAATTAGGCCGAGGTTACAGGATCCTTCGGGATTTCCCCTGGATTTTCCGCCCGGGACTATTGAAAATGTTGTCTGACAAGTACTATAAAGGAGAAACAAAATAGCAGTAAAAACCTGGGAACAGGGATTTACCTGTAAATAGATAATGCAAAACAGTACATGAATCGGGGGATAATCAATGGCAATAACCGAAAAAGCACTTGTAAAAACTGACGACCTACCCATAAAACATGCAGGAAACGTTCATTCCGGCAAGGTTCGTTCAGTCTACTGGCTGACAGAGGAAGATAACAAACGGCTCTGTGCCCGTTACGGCCTGGGTCAGGAAGAACTGGCGGTTATGGTTATCAGCGACAGGATCTCCGCCTATGAGTGTATCTGGCAGAGCGAGGGAGGACTGAAAGGGATTCCCGGCAAAGGCGCTGCCCTGAATGCCATAGCCCACTACTGGTTTACCCGTTTTGAAGAAGAAGGCCTGGCGGGAAACCATATTGTAGATGTCCCCCACCCTCTGGTCTGGGTTGTCAGAAAGGCCCGGCCTGTGATGGTCGAAGCCATTGCCCGGCAGTACATTACAGGCAGTATGTGGCGGTCCTACGAAAAGGGGGACCGGGAGATCTGCGGCATTACTCTGCCGGAGGGACTCAAACGGAACCAGAAGCTGGATGAGCTCCTGATTACCCCCTCTACCAAAGGTATCGTTACCGGAGTGGAAGGGATTCCCGAAATTGATGATGTGAATATCACCAAGGATCAGATCCTGAACAATCTGGGAGTATTCAACTTCCGGAATGCCGAAGATGTTGATCGCTATGAAACCCTTCTGACCGAAGGATTTAACCTGATTTCCCGGGAACTGGACAAGATTGGAAAAGTCTTCGTAGACACCAAATTCGAGTTCGGCTTCATCGGCGAAGGGGATAAAACTGAAATGATCTATATCGATGAAATCGGCACCCCCGACTCCTCCCGCTACTGGGACAAAGCCCTCTATGAAAAGGGAGAGATCCGGGAGGATTCGAAAGAGTTTTTCCGGGAGATGCTCCAGGCCAGCGTACCTGACAAGGACGTGCTTCTGAACAAAGACAGAATGGTTGAGAGGAAGGAACTGGCCGCCACTTTCCGACTGAAGGATGAACAGATGATGGAAGTGAGCCGCCTGTATATCGATCTGGCCGAAAAGATTACAGGGAAGACGCTTCTTCTGAGTGATAATCCGAAACAGGAGATTACCCAGGCTCTGGCGGAGCTGGATCTGATTGGTTGATTGGTTCAATTAATAATTATCATGAGAGAATATAAAGTAATAAGGAAATGCCGGCTTCCTAGATAAAGGAGCCGGCACTTTTTATTGGTATAGATAAAGATATCTTAGGGCAGAATTTGTATTGGAGAGTATATACACTGAGTCTCCTGATATCCCAATTGGCCAGTCAGATTGTATCCCATACCCCAAACAGAACCATCAGTTTTCAAAAATAAAGAATGAACGCTCCCTGATGCTATGGAAATTAGATTCGAGATAGGAATTTGAGAAAATTCATTTCTGTAGGTACTACTGATACCACCTCAGGGAAGTGTTCCATCGAGCCCAGAACCTAATTGGCCGTATGAATTTCTTCCCCCTGCCCAGACAGTACCATCTGGTCTGAATACAAATGAAGAGCCTCCTCCTGTAGTTATTGCAGCCCCCTTACTATATAATATTTTCAGTGGAGTCCAGCTGACAGTAACTGCTCCTACAGTACTAGTGAAATAATTATTACCAAGCAACCATACAGAACCATCGTTTTTAAGTATCAATGAATAATCGCCTGAAGCAATTACATCAGTGATAATACTCGGTGCCCAACGGGCAAACAGTGTCAGATCAGCATTGCCCGAATAGGAAACTCCCGGAGCATAATCCGTACCACTCCCATCAGCGGCAGTATTCCATCCTGCAAAGGTAAAGTCATATTTTCCCAGCTGCCCTGTGTTGTCTGCTATCTGAACAGATTCATCCTGATATTTAAGCTGACTGGTCGGAGCCGATCCCAGATCCGCATCATTCCAGTCGTAAGTGATAGAATAGGCAGGAACATCGGACCATTTTGCAAAGAGAACCAGGTCTTCATCCTCAGAATACTCCTCCCCTTCCATATAATCTGTACCACTACCATCCAATTTTGTATTCCATCCAACATAATAATACCCGTAACGCGTAAGTCCTCCGGCATTTGTTTCAAGGGTAATCTTTTTACCTTCTGCCTTTACCTGCTGAGGTGGGGGGGGCCGGCATCTGCATAATTGTCATAGTAGGTAACTGTATATTCATC
This sequence comes from Oceanispirochaeta sp., assembly GCA_963666275.2. Classification (GTDB taxonomy): domain Bacteria; phylum Spirochaetota; class Spirochaetia; order DSM-2461; family DSM-2461; genus Oceanispirochaeta. Next base: position 2,114,932 of record CAXXOA010000002.1, on the reverse strand, counting down.
AAATAATTCATCTTTGAAAAGAGAACAACCAGACGCGAGTATAAGAATATATCCGGAATCAGGATTCTAAGGAGAAGTTTCATTTTGTACTCCACTAATGGGAATACTTTATAGTGTCATAGTTGATCATTTTTATCAATATAAAACATGACTGTTTAATAATACCTTATAGGGACGGAGGTTTATGGAAAAAATCTTTTCTTTTTTTGAAGGATCATGTTCGTTCTTTCAGTAATACCAGATATGAGAAAACCAAGATTAACCCAGCAGGGTGCAACCTATCACGTAACAGCCAGAACCAACAGAGGGGAATTCATTTTTGATTCAGACGAAGTAAAAGAACTGTTCTGCAGCGTTGTAGATGAAGCTAAAGAGAGCTACAATTTTAAAGTAACTAATTATTCTGTAATGAGTAATCATATCCACATGCTTGTAGAACCCATGCATGGAACAAGGCTATCCCCTATGATGCAGTGGATCCTGTCGGTCTTTGCCATACGGTTTAATAAAATGATGGGATACAAAGGTCATGTCTGGTATGACCGCTTTAAAAGCAAAATTGTCCGGACATTCCTGCAGTGGATCAACACATTCAACTACATTTCCAATAATCCTGTTAAAGCCGGAATGTGTGAAAATCCCCGGGATTATATCTACAGCGGCATACATGAACTGAAAAAGAAGCGATTCAGGCTGCTGAATCAGCCTGATGACTGGTTAATGGAACTATTCGGTTGATAATTTAGTCATTCAGCACACATTTTTTGATAGTCTGATCATCCCTTCATAAAGAATGTTTCCTGAAAAATGGTAATAAGGGAAAACTACGTCCCAATAACAACCCATTCTGTCGAGAATTGACTCCAGTACCAGCAAAAAAGCATTAATTCAGTATTTTCTACGGAGTAATCCAATCCAGGCATCACATACCGCATACATTTCCCCTCTATCAGGAAAGATCAGTAACACAGATGAGTCATAATTGTCATAAAGAAGACTTTTAACACAAATGTGAAGACAGATTTGAATTGTTCCAACCTCCGTCCCTACTCCTATTCCCTTTTCTTATTCCTCCGTCCCCCTATCTTATTCCTCCGTCCCCCCTCCCGGAAAAACAGTAAATACAAGCACCCCCGCTTTATAGGGCGACTCTGTCTCCAGAAGAGTCTGATCCCCGCGGATCAGGGAGGAAATCCCGCTGAAGGTAAAGTCCAGCCAGGGGCCGGTAACGCAGAGAGTCAGCCCCAGAGGATTCCCGGGATACTCCCGCAGTCTGGCAGGCAGGGCCTGATCAAAATACTCTCTGGTATAGGCCAGTTCGTTCCCTTTGATATCTATCCACAGATCAATGTTTTCGAACTGGCTGTTCCAGACAGGGTTGTAGGTATCCCGGCAGACTGTCAGTGCTATCTCTATCCCATTGATCCGGAAGGGTTTTATCAGCTCCTGACTTCCTGGAGTCAGTCCCAGAAGTATTTCCGGATCCCCCAGAAAAGCTTTGTCCTGAGTATGGAAGAGCCCAGGGGGAGAAAAAACCCAGGCTCTGTTGTAGAGCCTCCCCTTTTCCACCGCCAGGGTTGTACCTGCCAGTATATAGCTGCCGGTTTCAGAAGCAAGTTCTTCCCAGAACGCCTGAATTCTTCGATTCCAGTTTTTCAGATTTTCCGCCAGAAAAACGGGATCTATTCTTCCGGGGGGAGTCAGAAAAGAGGTAAAAGCCACAGCACTGGTGTATTCGGGAAATACATAGAGATCCTGGCCGGGATGGTCATAAACCAGCTGGGCCAGACTTTCCGTATAGGTCGTGAAATCAGCATATTCCGAGGGGTCCAGAACCGTCTGAAAGGCACAGACCTTCAAAGAGACAGGGCTGTTCAGACCGAAAAGAGGGATACTCGAGAAGAGGATCATAAGCAGAAGAGGAGAGGGAATGAGTTTAATGAATACCCTTTTCATAACCCCCGAACCATCATTCCCGGCTCAGGGAGAAGAGAAGTTCCTGCGAGTCCAGAAGACAGACCGAATACTGATCCTCTTCAATGATACCGAAAGAGGCGGTGAATCCCCCCTTGGGCAGAGAGACTGATCCGGGATTGAAATAACAGACCCCCTCTTTGACCTCCAGTACCGGTATATGGGTATGCCCGGTCAGACGAACCTCCCCATAAAGAGGCGGCAGAACCCGGGAGGCATCCAGATGACCGTGGGTAAGAACAAAACGTCTCTTGTCCCAGGCGAACTGGGCCGAATCGGCCAGCACGGGGAATTCCAGAAGCATCTGATCCACCTCGCTGTCACAGTTGCCCCGGATTGCCAGGATCTCCTCTTTCAGAGGATTCAGCCGCGCTGCAACCCCGGCGGGATCATACCCTTCCGGGATAGGATTCCGGGGACCGTGATACATAAGGTCACCCAGGATAAAAAGCTTCTGAAAATTTCCCTTTTTATAGATATCCAGTGCTTTCTCCAGAGCCGGCAGCTTGCCGTGAATATCAGAAATTACCATTATTTTCATATACTGATCCTGTCATTTAAATTTATTTGATTTTATAGAGAACAGTCCTCAGGAGAGGATCTTCTGAACCCTTCCGACCTGACCGTCCTGAAGACGAACTTTGATCCCATGGGGATGATGGGGAGAATTGGTCAGCAGATCAGCCACCACACCTTCGGTCAGTGTTCCGGTTCTCTGATCTTTTTTCAGTACTATGGCCACTTTCAGGCCCGGTTTGATATTAGCGCGTGTTTTTCCATCCATAAAGGGATCTTAACATACCGGGGCAGAACTAAGAAAGGGAAGAGAACCCGTTATTCCCGGGAGCCTGTTCAATTTTTGAATTTGACAATAAAACTGATTTACCTGATTATATGTACTATCAGAAATGTAATAATTTCTCCGGAGTATTGAATGAAACTTCTGGTATTTATTCTCAATAATGAAGAGTATCTTGAAAAAGTCCTCAGTGCCTATGCGGAAGCCGGGGTTGCAGGATCAACGATTCTGGATTCAGAAGGTATGGGAAGATTCCTTGCCTACGACGTTCCTCTTTTTGCGGGGTTCAGAGAGTTTATGAAAGGGAACAGACCCTACAACAAAACAATAATCTCAGTCATCCGAAATGAAGAGATCATCGAAGATGTGAAAAAGCTTGTAGACGAAGTCGTCGGAGGCCTTGAAAAACCAGGAACAGGTATAATGTTTACTGTACCGGTAGACTGGGCCGCCGGGCTCGTACCCGAAGAGGAGGAGATATAATATGATCACAATCCATTCGCTTTTATCCCCCGAATGTATTCTGATACACCCCGAAGTGAAAGATAAGGAAGAGCTTATTAAAGAGCTGATTGCCGCTCTGGGGGCGTCGGGAAAGTGCTCCGATGAGGAAAGCCTTTTCCGGGATGTGATGAGCCGGGAAAGCCTTTCCACCACAGGGCTGGATAACGGCTGTGCCATCCCCCATGCCCAGAGCAGCTCCATGGAGAAAACAACCATTGCAGCGGCAGTTCTGGACAAGGGCATAGACTTTCAGGCAGCTGACGGTAAACCGGCCAAAATCATCTTTTTTATCGCCGGTCCTTCCGCTCTGGCGGCGAAGCACCTTAAACTGCTTTCAAAACTGGCCCGGATCCTCAGCAGCAGCGATTTCCGCTCAACCCTGGAACAGGCCGGATCGGCCGGGGAATTCCTGGAGCTTATTAAAAAGCGGGAGGAATAGTTTGCGCACCCATGTGATCTGGTCCCTCACCAGGATTCTCATTACCTTTACGATCCTTTTCGGTATATGGCTTCTGTTTACTTTCAGACTGGATTCCTTTTCGCTCCTGGCGGGTCTTACAGGATCTCTGGCCATAGCTCTCATTACCTACAGAGTCTTTATCCCCATGCATGAAGCATCCCGGCATGCCTTCCTGCCCCGGCCTCTGAACTTTATCAGGTTCTTCTTTTTCCTGATCTTCCAGCTCTATGCCGCCAGCGTTCAGATGCTGATCTCCATGATAAAAAAGGATGCCAATCCCCGGATTGTGCATTTCAGAACCAGACTGAGATCCGACATGGCCCGGATGATTCTGTCCAACGGAATCACTCTGACACCCGGAACCATGACCCTGGATCTGAACGATGACCATTTAACGGTTCACTGGTATCTGTGCAGCACCATTCACTCCAAAAGGGCGGGAGAGCTTATAAAAGGGCCCATGGAGCAGGCGATCAGAAAGGTCTGGATATGACAATTCTGCTACTTGAAATCATGCAATGGGTCCTGCTTGTATTTGCCCTCCTGACAATCATACGACTTGTCACCAGTAAAACGGCGGAGAGCAAGCTGGCCTGCCTTAATGTACTGTCAGGAATTATCCTGGCATTCCTGGTGATTCACGGCGTAAGACTGGGCCGTGCCCTCTATCTGGACATTGCCCTGGTTTATGATATCTTCGGCTTTCTCGGGCTGCTGGCTATCTCTCATTTTCTGAATAAAAAGATTGCAGGAGACAAAGATGATTGAAATCCTCCGCCTTGTCGCGGCGGCTGTCGCTTTTTTTAGCGCCCTGGTATTCGGTACGGCCGGAATCATCGGGCTTTTCAGACACTCCGATCCCTATGCTCAGCTCCAGACCGGCTCGCTGTGCGGCACAACAGCCGTATTCTCTCTGCTTGTGGGAGCTCTGATCCTCTCCACCAGCTGGGGAATGGCTGCCAGGATTATCATCATAGGACTGTTTTTTCTTATTTCCTCACCCACAGGAACCCATATCGTGGCCCGCTTTATCTGGGCCTCCGGTCAGCTCCCGCCAAAGGAGTCTCCCGATTCTTCTGAAACCGGATCCTGAGGACGGCCCTTTATGATTATTGTGATTCTGCTGGTTCTGATATTCCTATCGCTCTATACGCTCATTTCCCGGGATCTCCTGTTCGGAGCCTTTGCCCTTTCCGCGTTCAGCCTTGTGTCGGCCCTGCTGTTCTACCTCCTCTATGCACCGGATGTGGCCATTACTGAAGCCGCTGTGGGAGCCGGAGTTTCCACAGTCGTCCTTGTCTGGGCCATCGGAGCGACAGACAGAAGGGATAAGTCATGAAGAAACCCGGAGCAAAAGCATTCCTGATGATCCAGACCATCCTGACCCTGGCGGGAGTTCTGGCTGTTTTTCTGCCGATTTTCTTTACAAGTACACCCTGGCCTGTTACAGCCAGGGATTTCCTGGAAGCCAACGGCGTGGCCGGGACAGGGGCTCAGAACCTTGTCAGTGCCATCTATCTGGGATACAGGGCCTTCGATACACTGGGAGAAACAATTGTTCTTCTTGTGGCTGTAAGCGGCACAATAGGAATGATCTCCCATTCCGGCCGCTTCCTTGCCAGAGGCTTCGGAGACTCCCGGGTGGAACTGGAAACAGGCCTCCCGGAAACGCCTCTTATGCGGACAGACCTTCTGGATGTGGTAACAGGCAAACTGGGCCCCATTGTCCTCCTTTTCGGACTGTATGTGATGCTCTTCGGCCATCTCTCTCCGGGAGGAGGTTTTCAGGGAGGTGTTGTGATAGCCTCGGGCATTGTTTTTCTGTCCCTGGGGAGTAAACGGGATTCCGCCATGAAGCTTCAGGAGGCCAGAGTCCTCTCGGGTCTCGAGGCAGTGGGTTTTCTTCTGCTGGTTTCGGCGGGGGTGATAGGAATCCCACTGGGGGTCGGACTTTTCGGCAACCCCATCAGCGCGGATTCCGCCTATAAGGTGGGATATATTATTCTTCTGAACTCCCTGATAGGACTCAAAGTGGGAGCGGGGATCGCTTTTATGTGTATAGCCATGCTGGATAAGGAAGTATGATGATTGAGAGAGTTCTTCTTATGATTCTTGCCCTCATTGGCTTGTGGGGTATTGTCTACAAAAAAAATATCATCAAGAAAGTCTACGGACTTTCGATTCTCAACAGCTCAGTGGTGATCCTGTTTATTCTGGAAGGATCCCGGATCGGTGAGAACGCTCCGATTATGGAAAAGGGGATCCGGCATGTGGTCGATCCGATCCCCCAGGCGCTTATGCTGACAGCCGTCGTCATTGGGGTTTGTATTACAGCCCTGTCTCTGGCCATTGCTTTCCGTCTTTACAGGCATACAGGCAGTTTTGATATTGATGAAATCCGCAGAAAGGTAAGTGATGAATCCGAATGATCTTATATTCGCTCCGATTATGCTCCCCCTCCTGGGAGCGGCCCTGGCATTCTGTGCCAAAGCGTTTCACAGGAAAAGGGATACCCGGGGTATAGAGTCCCTGGCAGCCCTGATAGGACTGGGCCTACCTCTTGTGTCCCTTTTCTATCTGCTTCCCCAGGTACTGCATGGTCAGTCTCTGGAGCTTTTCATAGGGAACTGGCCCGGAGAGGTCGGAATCCACTACCGTTTTGACGGGATTGCCTGGCTTGTGAACCTGCTGGGCTATTCCGTGGCTGCCGCGGCCTGGATCTACTCTCTGGGAGCCGGTCCGCGTGGGCCTGGATTCACAACCACCTTTCTGATCCAGACCGCCGCCATGGCTGCCACGGCCATGACAGCGGATCTCTTCAATCTCTTTGTCTGTCTGGAGGTGATGGGGATAGCCTCATATATCCTTGTGGCCAGTTCAGAAAAGCCCGGAGCATTCCTGGCGTCATTCTCCTATCTTATGATCAGCGCTACGGCCATGGTCTTTTTTCTGCTGGGACTTATGGGATTCTACAGGATAACAGGCTCCCTTTCCTATGAAACAATTGCGGAGGTCCTGAGACAGCTGCCCGACGGCGGCGGTCTGGAAGCCTCGGCATCTCTGGCCCTGATTGCCGCGGCCGTTGCCATCAGAGTGGCCATTATGCCCCTGTACGGCTGGCTCCCGGATGCTCATGCCCTGGCACCCCATGCCATATCGGCAGTCCTCTCGGGAGTTCTGATCAAAGCCCCGCTCTTTGCCCTTTCCCGGATTCTCATCCTTATGCCGGGAGGTCCGGAAATCGGAAGGCTTATGAGCTATACCGGAGCGGTAGCGGCTCTGGCGGGAGTAACAATAGCGCTCTCCCAGAAAGACAGCAAGCAGCTTCTTGCCTATCACTCCATAAGCCAGATCGGTTATATTGTGGCGGCCTGGGGTGCAGCGGTCTGGAAGGGCCTGACAACTCCCGCGGGGCTCATGCTCTTTGCGGCAGCCTTCCTTCATGCGCTCTACCATGCCCTGTTCAAGGGGCTTCTCTTTCTTACTGTGGGTACCACTACCGATACAGTGGGCGAAAGGAATGTGTATAAAATACGGGGGGCCCTGAAGAGCCTCAGACAGGCCGGAGAAACCGTCCCCCTCACCTTTCTCTGCTTCCTGACTGGAGCTCTGGCTATAACGGCTATCCCGCCCTTTAACGGTTTTGCCAGTAAAGCAGCCCTTTCCTACGGACTGAAAGGCACCTGGCAGGGAGCCCTCCTCTATGCGGCCTCTCTGGGAACGGTGGCATCCTTTATCAAGCTCTCCCGGATCTACTTTCCCGCAAAAGGCGGGGTTTCGGTTATCCCCGCACAGGAGAAACCCCGGATCTCCCCGTTCCGGCAGATTGCCCAGGGGATTCTGGCTCTTCTGTGCCTGGCCACCGGAGCAGCGGCTCCCGCCGTATCCAGAGGGGTTATGAGCATTCTGGGAACAGGAACGGCCAAATCAGTCCCTCCCTCTCTTTTTACGGGCGAAAACTTTCTGAAAACCGCTGCGGTAACAGCCGGAGGCGCCCTGCTCTATCTTCTCATTACAACCCCACCGGGAAAAGCTGTCATGCATGCCGTCCGGAACAGACCCAAACGGTTTCAGGGAAACTTCCTGGCCCTTTCTTTGGGAATGGCCGCTCTGTTCTGGTGGATTATAATTTGAACTTCCCGGCCAATGAATTAAAGTTAATACAGTACCCCCATTTCTAAAGGAGATTTCATTATGAAAGCATCCATCCAGGGAAACCCCTCATTCAGTCACCTCCACATCGATCTGGAACCCGGTGAATCGCTGACTGCCGAAAGCGGCGCCATGCAGTCCATGTCGGCCGAGATGGCCATGGATGCTGTCACAAACGGCGGTTTTTTCCCGGCTCTGGCAAAAAAGGTGTTCGGGGGGGAATCATTTTTTGTGAACCGGTTCAAGAATACAGGAAGCCGCCCCATGCGTGTGACCATCTCCCAGGATGTGCCCGGTGAGATCGTGGAACTGCCTCTCAACGGTACAGGGAGTATCTGCCTGCAGAAAGGCGCCTATCTGGCTCATGCGGGCGAGGTCAGACTGAAAACAGTCTGGGCAGGGTTTATTTCCTGGTTCTCCGGCGAGGGCCTGATAAAACTCAAAGCCCAGGGAGAAGGAACGCTCTGGTTCGGAGCCTACGGGGGTATTGTGGAGCGGCAGATTGACGGTGATCTGAAGGTTGATGACGGTCATCTTGTGGCCTACGACCCGTCTCTTAAATTGAAAGTGGCCCTGGCGGGAGGACTGCTGGGAAGTTTTTTCGGCGGAGAAGGTTTTGTCACCAGGCTGACAGGCCGGGGAACCGTGTACATACAGACAAGAAGCCTCAGCGGACTGGCCTCATGGCTGAATCCCAAATTCAGATAGAAAGGGAGAGAAAAGATGAATATAGAGATTATCAACAGTCCCTCCAATTCGGCCGCCAGGGTTAGCCTGGCCCCTTCCGAAACCTTCACAGCCGAAGGAGGATCCATGATTGCCATGTCCGGAGATATGAAGATAGAAACAAGCATCAGCCGGAATCAGGACAGGGGGTCCGGAAAGGTACTGAAAGGTCTGGCACGGAAACTGGCGGGAGAAGGTTTTTTTATGAATCACTATACCGCCGGCCCGGAAGGAGGCGATGTCTATCTGGCTCCCTCTCTCATCGGAGATATGGAGGTCATTGAACTGAAGGGTTCCCGTAAGGTACGGGTCCAGAGCGGCTCTTTTATGGCCCATGAATCCTCAGTGGATATGAACATAAGCTGGGGAGGATTGAAAAATATGTTCTCCGGAGAAAATATGATCTGGCTGGAACTTTCAGGAACCGGAAGGGTCATTATCAATGCCTTCGGCATGATCTATCCTGTGGAAGTGGATGGCGAATACATTGTGGATACCGGAAATATTGCCGCCTTTGAAGAGACCCTGGATTTTCGGATTTCAAAGGCCGGGGGAAGCTGGGTATCTTCCTTTCTGGGAGGAGAAGGCCTGGTCTGCCGGTTTAAAGGAAAAGGAACGGTCTGGTGTCAGACCCATGCGGACAGGGTATTCGGAAGAAAGCTGACTCCCCTGCTGACTCCGAAAAAAGAGTCCTGAAGGAGAGAGATATGAATACAGATAAATCCGATTACAGATTCAATATTGCCGCTGCTCCCGATTTCGGAATGGTAAATATCACCATCCCTCCGGGAGAGACCCTCAAAGCCGAAGGTTCTGCCATGGTCTACATGGACTCCTCTCTGAAGATGAAGACCCGGATGAAAGGCGGCATGAAGCGGATGCTTTCGGGAGAAAATCTCTTTATCAATGAATTCTCCGCGTCATCCGTCCCCGGAGATATTGGCATTGCCCCGGGAACACCGGGAGATATTGCCCATGTCTATCTGGAGGAGGAAACCCTCTATCTGCAGAACTCCTCCTATCTGGCCTCATCCCCGTCCATAGAGACCGGTATAGATTTCCAGGGGTTCAAAGGATTCTTCTCCGGGGAGAAACTCTTTATGATCCGATGTTCAGGATCGGGAGATCTCTGGTTTAATACCTTCGGCGGACTGATCGAGATAGATGTCAAAGAGAACTATGTGGTGGATACGGGCCACATCGTGGCTTTTACAGAGGGACTCCGTTATGAGGTGCGTCCTGTTCCGGGCATGAAAAGCCTTTTCTTTTCCGGAGAGGGGCTTATCTGCCGGTTCTCGGGTGAAGGGAAAATATGGATACAGACCCGTCTTTCACCTTCCTTTGTAGGCTGGGCCGACGCGTTCAGACGGGTGGAAAAGAAAAAGGACTAACCCTCTCCTTCAGGAGGACAGGAAACTCAGAGTCACAGTGGTGCCTTCTTTTTCACAGCTCACTAAAGAGACCTGCCCTTTCATAAGTTCCACCATAACTTTCACAATATACGTCCCCAGACCGGTCCCGGACTGTTTGCCGAATGTGGTGAACTTTTTAAAAAAGCTCTTGTGTATCTCTTCCGGAACAGGCTGACTGTTGTGAAAGGAGATCTCTTTCCGGGTTCTATCCATATTGATTGATATCTCATCGCCCTGACCGGAGGCCTCAACGGCATTTTTTACAAGGTTCATAAATATATTATGAAAAAGATACTCCTCGCCCTCGATAAAAAAACTCTCGAAGGATGAAGTCGGCCTGTTATCGATTGTTATGGCTATGGAGACCCCCTTTTTCTGAAGAAGGGTCCTCAGGGTTCCGCTTACCTCATAGAGGAGTTTGCTGCAGTTTACCTGTTCCCGGCACAGTTCATACCGTCCGTTTTCCATAAGGTACAGATCATGGGTTCTGTTGACCATATCCAGGACCCGGTAGGAGGCATTGCGCATATCTGAAAGCATTTTTTCCAGATAGGAGGTAAATTCCTCTCCCAGAGACGGGAATTCTCTGACCTTAAGGCTCATAAGATCCGGCAGGTTCATCAGGGGGATGAGGAGGTTCTTCATATCGTGATAGGACATGGAGTCCACCAGTTCATGGAGTTTAAGGTTTTCCTGCAGAAGCTCCGCCCTCTGGTGGGCTTCCCTAAGAGCCAGATCCAGCTGTCTCTGAACATGCACCCTCTTTTTAAGGATCACCGGATTGATGGGTTTTGAGATAAAATCGTAGGCTCCCGCATCCAGAGCGGCTATCTCATTCTCTGAATTCTGATAGGCTGTGACAAATATAATGGGAATTTTCTCCGTATCATCCCTGGACTTCAGAAGTTTTGTCAGTTCCAGTCCATTGATTCCGGGAATATTGATATCCATCAGGATCAGTTGGATATCTTCTTTTTCAATGATGTCTCCCACATCAAGAGAACTCTTGGCAACAAAGATTGTGTATTCCTGTTCCAGTGCACTTGTAATAACGGCAATATCCTGCGGATTATCTTCTACAAGAAGTATCGATGTTTTTACCCCCATCAGACAAACTCCCTTTTTATAGACCCAATAAGATTGACTATATTTTTAAACTCAAAATTCAGAATATACTCCTCCAGTTTCCTCACATGGCTTTCGGGAATGACAGAGGGATCCCAGTGAAAGGACGTATCGAAATACCGGATGATCCCCGCATCCCTGGCTTCCGCCTGTCTGAGTATTGCCAGAAGAACCTCTCTCTGATTTTCAGGACTTTCCGGATCACTCATCCTGCTGTCCGGAACCTCCTGTGATTCCCGTTCTCTGATCCTGGAAAAAGCTCTTTTCAGGGATTCCCGCATCTCTTCAAGGAGGTTCTGTGCCTCCTGGGCAGAACGGCCCGTTTTCAGCATTCCTTCGAACCGCTTTGTGATATCATTCAGTTCGGAGAATCCCAGAGAACCGGAAGTGCTGATAAGATTGTGCAGCTGGTTCATGAGATTTTCTTCCCGGAACCCTTCAATCCCGGCCGTTATGAGAGAACCGTATTCCTGATAGAACCTGCTCAGCAGTTTACTGTAGAGCCGTGCGTTCCCGTTGACACCTGCCAGACCGCGCTGCCAGTCAATCCCTTCATGGGGGCTCGACTTCTTCTCCTGCCATTTCTCTCTCCGGTCATCTCCGCTGTGAGAGTCCTTTTCTGAAGAGAGGAATTCCTTCAGCAGTTTTTTTAGATCCTCCGGAAGAAAGGGCTTTGACAGATGGGCATTCATACCGGCCTGCAGAGATTTTTCCTGTTCCTCCAGGAAAGCATGAGCCGTTATGGCTATAATGGGAATCTGACCGGGACTGTAATACTCCCGGATTCTTCTGGTGGCTTCATAGCCGTTCATAATCGGCATCTGTATATCCATCAGGATAAGATCCGGAACCTGCCTCTCCTGAATCACCATTCTAACCGCGTCAGCCCCATTGTCCGCATAGATCAGGTCCGCCCCTGAAGTATTCAGAATTTCTGCAGCAATCTCCTTATTGATGAGATTATCTTCCACAAGGAGTATTCTTTTCCCGGAAAGGAAATCCCCTTCATCTCCTCTTTTCCATTTCGTAATCTGAGACTGAAAATCCGGAAGGGTCAGAGCCAGGATGGAGTCCAGCAGGTTGGAAGCTGTCACTGGTTTGGCAGTAAAATTGAGCAGACCCGTTTTTTCTGCCCGTTCAGCCAATTCCTCCATATCCGTCCCTGCTCCCATAAACAGCACGGCCGGTTTTCTGATAATATCCGGATCCCGGGAAATCCTTGTTCCGGTTTCAATACCGTCTATCCCCTCCATCCGGCAGTCTATAATGAGGATATCAAAAGGGTCTGTGGGGATGGCTTTCTTTACAGCCTCCAGAGCGTCCTGAGAACTGCAGGCAATGTCAAATGTAAAATTCATGGAACTCAGGAGATTTCCTATGGATTCGGCTACCCGGCTGTTATCTTCCACCAGAAGGATGCGCTTCTGCTTCAGAAACTCCGGAACAGAACTGGACAGGCTTTTCTCTGAATCTCCCATTTTGAGTTTCAACCGGAAGGAGAAGTCACTTCCCACATTCCAGGTACTGCTTGCCTGTATCGTCCCTCCCATGGCTTCTGTCAGATGCCGGCAGATACTGAGGCCCAGTCCTGTTCCGCTGTATTTTCTGGTTGTACTGGAATCCGCCTGAATAAACTCTTCAAAAAGCCCGGGCAGGACCTCTTCTCTGATTCCTATTCCGGTATCGCTGACTGTGAACTCAAGAACCACATCTGATTCAATCCTTTCCACTTCCCGTATCCGCAGATGGATTTCACCCTTTTCGGTGAACTTCACAGCATTGCCGATAAGATTGTTCAGGATCTGACCGATCCTGTAGGGGTCTCCGATCAGGATTCTGGGAAGGCTGGCAGAATAATCAATCATGAACTCCAGACCTTTTCCGAAGATGGTATCGGCCATCCTCTCTTTTACGGAATGGATAAAATCATCCAGATCAAATTCCCTTTCTTCGATGAGCAGTTTATCCGCCTGAATCTTGGTCAGATCCAGAATATCGTTTATCAACTCCAGAAGAGAGACACCCAGATTATGAACCTTACGGAAGGTCTCTCTGGCATAATCCGAAATGTCTTTCTCCGAAGCGATGCCGCTGAGACCGATGATCCCGTTCAGAGGAGTCCGGATCTCATGACTCATATTGGCAAGAAACCGGCTCTTCGCTTCATTGGACTGCTCTGCTTCCAGCTTGGCTTTTATGAGGCTGTTGTGGAGTTCCTTTCTTTCTGTCGCATCCACTAGCACGGTTCTGCCGAAAATCACATTTCCAGTCTCATCGTATATCCGGTTGGCGGAAATCTGAACCGGCAGCACCGTCCCATCCTTTCTTATAAAATCCAGTGAAAAATCCTTGATAATTCCCCGGGACTGGAACAGTTCCTGGGCCTTTCTGAATAGTTCCAGACTGTTATCAGCCAGAAGATCATAGATACTTTTTTTATGAATGACATCCTCTTCCGAGTATCTCAGCCAGTTCAGGGCGGTCTGATTCATCCTTGTGATAATAAGATTCCTATCCAGGGAATAATAACCCACAGGGGCATTGTCATAGAGATCGCTTATTTCATTTTTATAGACTTCCCCATGGATCTTCCGTTTATATAAAACAAGGAAAACAGCGGCCAGCGACAGAGCCATTAAAATATAAAGCAGAAGGAATTTGTTCCGGATTCCCCTGGTCTGAACAGACAGATATTCCGGTTTGACATGATAGAGAGCGGTCCAGTCCATCAGCCTCTGGGAGGAAAGTTCGCTGCCGTAGGTTTCAGTAGAAATGGGCATAAAGCTGAAAAGCCCTTTTTCTCCCCTGATCAGCCCCTGCTGCTCCTTCTGTATCTGCTGCCACTCCTCTTTAAAATATTCTCCGAATCTCCGGTCTGAGTCTTCATACATAAACCCCCATTCCAGATTGTGATCCTCTGTATTGAGAAGCCAGTAGCCCTCTTTATTGAGGAGCATGAAACTGGTCCCTTCCCGGATCTGCTGAGACTGGGAGATTCTGTCGAGAAGTTCTCTGGCGCTGTAGTTAACGATCAGAACGGCTGCCAGGTTTCCCCGGTTCCCGTACAGGGGTTTGGAAAACCGAATCATGGGATTCAGAGGTTTTTCTATGCGGGAATTTTCAATATTCAGATCCAGCCGGGAGATAAAAACCTCACCTTTAGTCAGAGCCAGGGTGTCCTTAAAATAGTAGCGGTCTTTTTTATTCTGCAGATTCTCCGGAGCCGTAGAGGTAATGATGCCGCTTTCATTGTTTATACGGACTCTTTCAAATCCTTCCAGATCGAGCAGCCGGATCTGGTCGTATTTTTTCTTTGCCGCTCCGAAGGAGAGGAAAGAGCTGATGACTCCTTCTTCATTGTTAAAACCGGAATTTATATAAGTATTCACACTGCCCATGGTTTCAAGGACCTGCAGATCCTCCAGAATACTGTCCATGGTATTGATAACGATCCCTCTGTAAAGGGCCAGATCAGAGAGGTGTTTTCTATTGATATCTCCGATCATGGACTGCTCCAGGAGAAGATCCATAGCCATAAAAAAACCGGAGAGAATGGCAAAACAGAAAAAAAACGAGACCAGATATATAAGGAACTGTTTTTTGTATTTTATCCCCCGCATATCCAGTTAAGTCTAACCCAGGAAAAATGGAAAATACAGAGGATTCAATAATTAATCCGCGAAATCTATTAACTGATAGTCAGAGATCCCGAGGGGGCTGTCATAAGAGAGGCAATTTCATACATATTGGAGATTTCTCCCACCCCTTTTTTCTCGGTGAGCCCGTAAAAATCCAGACAGGTCCCGCAGGAGATGATCCGGCAGCCCCGTGACTCCAGAGTTTTCAGATCCTCCAGGCTCTCGGAACCTTCACAGCTGAGCTTGACACCGGTATTCATGAAAATCAGACACTCCGGAAGGGTCTCCACCTGGGTCAGAGTGTAGAGAAACCCTTTCATAAGGAGGGCCCCCAGCTTCTCATCCCCATTTCCGATACAATCCGAAAGGATCAGAATCCTTTTGCCCCCGGCCTCCCCTGCAAAGGGAGCTGAGCCTGTGACTTCAGAGGGCTCCTGACCGGTGGCAACCTGAGACTCCGAGGATCGGAGAGCTCTGACTGTCCAGAGGCTCTCTCCCGAATCCTCCACGGAGAGGGAAGACAATCCTGACTTTTTCAGAAACCGGGTCACATTTTCCCTGGCGGCCTTGTTGTCTACAAGAACCTCCAGTTCCTGAAAGTTCTCTTTTTCAAGAGCTTCCTTTGTCCTCAGTAAAGGCTGGGGACAGGGAAGTGTGCGCGCATCAATAGTGAATTTTTTCATATATCAGACATCCTTCTTCATTTTTGGCAATAAGATAGCATTCCGCATAAACGAATGCCTCTCCCTTCAGTAAATCCTGAAGAGCTGTTTCATCCAGTTCCAGTTCCAGACTGAAACCGCATTCCGCGAAGATTTCCGTAGGAGTGGGGATCAGCCGGCTGGGAGACTCTTCCTTTTTCATGCATTTTTCCGCCTTCAGCGCCTGATGGGTCGTATAGAATGTAAACAGAAACCTATGCATAAATCCTGACTTTCCCCTCTCCCTTTTCCACCTGTCCGATCACGGCAGCTGTATACCCCTCTGCAGAAAGAGCCTTTATCACAGCCTCCGCATCCTTCAGGGGCAGAGATGCCAGAAGTCCTCCCGATGTCTGGGGATCAAAAAGCAGATCCACCAGTTCCGGATCCAGAGAGTCAGGCTCCTCCAGAAAGGGAAGCCGGAAGTCCCTGTTGCGGAAGGTACCTTCTGGAACCAGCCCCAGGGAGATATAGTCGACGGCTCCGGGAATGAGGGGCAGTTTATCCGCCTCAATCACAAAGCGGCAGTTTGAGTTCAGAAGCATTTCCGCAGCATGGCCGATCAGACCGAACCCGGTAACATCCGTCATGGCCGAGACCTGAGCGGCAAAAATCAGCTCTGATGCCCGCCGGTTCAGAGTTCTCATGGAGGTTTCCGCCGCCTCAAGTGATTCGGAAGAGACCATCCCGGCCTTCATGGCAGTATTGACTGTTCCCGTCCCCAGGGGCTTGGTCAGGATCAGGGCATCCCCGGGACGGGGAGTATTGTTCCGGACCGCCTGGTCGGGCGAAATCACGCCATTCACAGAAAAACCGAACTTCAGCTCCCTGTCGCTGACAGAGTGTCCGCCCAGAAGGGCTGTTTCAGCCTCCTCCAGCTTGTTCAGCCCCCCCTGCATGATCTTTCTGAGCCAGTCGATTTCAAGCTCCTCTTCGGGAAAACAGACCACACTGACCGCAGTGACAGGTTTTGCCCCCATAGCATAGATATCCGACAGGGCATTGGCAGCCGCAATCTCTCCGAAAATCAGGGGATCGTCCGAAATGGGAGGGAAAAAATCAATAGTCTGCACCAGAGCTTTTGAATCATCCAGTTTGAAAACACCCGCATCCTCGCTGCCGTGAAAATCGGCAATCACACCGGGCCATCGGGTCTGCTTCAGATCACAGAGAGCCCGGTCCAGCATAGCCGGTCCCAGTTTGGCTCCGCATCCTGAAAAGCGGGAAAATTCGCTCAGTCGTTTCTTGTTGATCATTCCGATAATACCTCTTCATTGTCCAGAAAGTTCTTTGGACCTTCTGTTTCCGGATTGTATTGGGGCTGTCTGAAAATGGCAAGGTCCCAGCCGGGGATTTTAATCATATGCTCATTATTGTCAATATAACATAGTATAGATCACACATCCCTGCTATTAAAAACAGGAAAATGAGACGCGACAAATCGCGTCTCCGCCAGGGGGATTTACAGGGTGATCAGTTCGTATTCCCGGTTTCCTACCCCTATGTTTACAGCGTGGTCCACGGCGGAGCGCCAGTTTGTTGCGGGACTGACTGTTGCAAAATGATCCTCCCTGACATCAACAGCGCTGTTTTCCGCCAGAATACTTCCTTTGACAGGAAGCTCCCTGTTGACCGCATCAGCGCAGGCCACATCCAGAGCAATGGGATCGAAGGAAGCAAAAATACCTATATCCGGAACAATGGGGATATCATTTTCCGCATGACAGTCACAATTGGGAGAAACATCGATCACAAAACTTATATGGAAATGGGGTCTGTCATGGAGAACCGCCCATGTATACTCGGCCATTTTCTCATTCAGAACATCATTGGCTTCATCCCAGCCAGGCTGCACCGCATCAACCGGGCAAACTCCGATACAGCGTCCGCATCCGACGCATTTTTCATGATCGATCAGGGCCACTTTGTCTGTAATGGTAATGGCATCATGAGCACAGATCTTGAGGCAGGCGCCGCATCCTATGCATTTCCCGCTGAAGACAACGGGTTTACCGCTGCTGTGCATTTCCATTTTCCCGGCCCGGGATCCGCAGCCCATCCCTATATTTTTGATGGCCCCTCCGAATCCGGTGGCTTCATGACCTTTGAAGTGGTTGAGTGAAATAAAGATATCCGCATCCATCACAGCCTGACCGATTTTGGCTTCTTTCACATGTTTCCCGCCCCGGACAGGCACCATCTGTTCATCCGTTCCTTTCAGGCCGTCGGCAATCAGAATATGGCACCCTGTGGAATAGGGAGTGAAACCATTGATATAGGCGGTTTCAATATGGTCCAGGGCATTTTTTCTCCCTCCCACATAGAGGGTGTTACAGTCGGTGAGAAAAGGCTTTCCGCCCTGGGCTTTGATAAAATCCGCAATGGTTCTGGCATAGTTGGGTCTGAGATAGGCCAGATTTCCCATTTCGCCGAAATGGATTTTTATGGCTGTATATTTTTTATCAAAATCAATAGATCCCATACCGGCTTTTTTTATCAGCCGGATCAGTTTCTGCTGCAGATTTTCCTGCAGGGTTGTTTTCATGGTCGTAAAATAAACTTTAGATACTGAATCACTCATTAGAGGCCTCCCCTTTTTATATTATCCCAAATTGATTTTTTCTGCACCCTTCCCATTGGGGAAACAGGCAGAACGGAAATTTCCAAAATAAGAGAGACTGAACGGTTCTATAAAAAAGAAGAGACGCGAAAAATCGCGTCTCTGCGGGGTATGCTTACCTTTGAATCCCGCTATCCGGGGATCCTTGGTATTTTCAGGATTTCAGTTTTCCTGCTACAGTCGCTACCCTCTCAGCCAGTTTACCTGACAGGGAAAGCTCCCTCTCGTCGGGTAGACGGGATCCGTCACCACCGCTGATAGTACTGGCGCCGTAATAGGAACCGCCGCCGACTTCGGAAAAATTCCCCAGTTCCGGATGTGTCTGAGGCAGACCGACAAAAATCATGCCATGATGGATGAAGGGAACCATGGATGTCAGGATTGTTGTTTCCTGTCCCCCATGCTGGGTTGCCGTGGAAGTGACAATTCCGAATGGTTTTCCCGCCAGTGCTCCCTGGGCCCATAACTGACCCGTTGCATCCAGAAATGTTTTGAACTGCCCGGGCATATTCCCGAATCTTGTGGGGAAGGCAAAGATAAAACCGTCGTACGAGGGAAGATCCGCGACTTGCGCTTCTTTAACACCGTCAAAAGCTTTCTGAGCTTCTGTGGCTCCCAGAGCCGCAATGACTTCGGGGCTCAGGGTTTCGGGAACTCTGACGAGATCAACCTCTGCTCCCGCTGCTTCCGCGCCTTTGGCTGCACTCTGTGCCATCTGATATATATGTCCGTAGGTGGAATAGAATATAACTGCTATTTTCATACTGTAAACTCCTCATCAATTTGATAAAGAGAATATAATACTAATTAGTAGTATAAGCAAGAGAATTTATTACTAATTTTAAATATAATTTATTATTTATCTATATTGTATGGGATTAAAAACTATTTTTTTTATTCTGCTACAATATTTTTAACTGTTGAAGGCAGCCAGATCGCCATGGGAATGATTCCCAGTCCCAGAAAACTGCAGATATAATAAGCTGTTTCCAGACCGAAACGATCTCCCAGAAATCCCACAACCAGAGCAATCAGGGATCCGACGCCGAAATTGACGGACATATACATCCCGTTCATGAAAGTCGGCATCCTGGTCTTTGTTTCCTGAACGATGGCCAGGAGGACAGGACCGCTGGCAAAAAGGAAGAACCCCAGGAAACTCAGCAGGATCAGGCTGTTGAAAACACTGAAGAGCCCCATAAAAAGGACTGTACCCAGAGCCGATACAATCAGGGTACCCCGTCTTCCCATCCTGTCGGAAATATATCCCGAACAGAAGACGCCGGCCACACCGAAGCCCTGGAGAAGGGAAAGTGAAAATCCCGCAGACCACAGGGAGGCACCCTTCTCCACAAGATAGACAGGCAGATAGAGGGTCAGTGCGGTTTTCATGGCCGAATTGAACATGGTAAACCCCGCCAGAGAGAGGAAAAAAGCTCTATAGGTCAGGAGGATTTTACCCGCACCCTGCTGTTCCGATGTCTTCCGATGGATTTCCTGCCCTTTATAGTCCTTCAGTTTGACATAGAGCAGGAGGGAAGCAACGAGTCCCAGGGGCATGAGCTTCCATGTTTCTTCCAGAGACCAGTAGGATACTGCCGCCGTGGCAATCAGAGGCCCCAGGGTTCTGGCGAGTTCTCCCCCTACCATATACCAGCTCATTCCCGTTCCCACTCTGTCGCCGGAAGAATCCCGGACCATCACAGGGGAAGGGATATGAAAAAGAGCGGCCGAGATTCCCGCCACCAGAAGGAGGATAAACAGGAAACCGAAAGAACCGGCCAGTCCTATCAGGCTCATGGAGACTGCCGTCAGTCCCGGTGTCAGGATCACAAAATACTTCACCCCTTTTTTTTCGGCCAGAAGCGCCAGAAAGGGGTTGAAAAGCGAGGGAGCATTCCTTGTCACCTGCAGCACAGCGGCTGCAAAAAGGGGGATTCCCAGTTTTTCTATAAGGAGCGGCAGGAGAGGTGCCAGAAATGATGTGTAAATATCATGTATGTGGTGTGCCAGAGCAATCGAGAGGACTTTTGTTTTACTGAATTTCTTTTCCATTTTCAACCTTGAACACAAATATAACAGTTCACAAATCCCTAGAATAGACGGGAACAGAAGAATTTTACCCCAACTTCCTGTCCGGACCGGTATTCCCGATCCCCGGATTCTCTTAAAATACTATGCGGAACCGGGAGGCTATATTGAAAAGGAAAATTACCATAAAGGATGTGGCTGCGGCTGCCGGAGTATCCACCACGACGGTATCCCACTCTCTGACAGGCAAACGGCATGTGAAAAGAGAAACCAGAGAGAGGGTTCAAAAGGCCATTGAGACTCTGAACTATAAACCCAATGTGATTGCCCAGAGTCTCAAGCAGAGCCGAACCAATACCATAGGAGTGATTGTTCCCGATATTACCAACCCCTTTTTTACCGGTCTGATCAATACGATAGAAAACAGTGCCAACCGGGAAGGCTTCAGTGTTATCCTGAACAGCTATAACGATGAACCGGAGCTGGAAAAGAAATGCATCAATGTGCTGCTCCAGAAGCAGGTAGACGGTATCATTCTGGCTCCGGGGAGCGGGAATGAGGACTATATCCGGAACACCCTGTCAGAAGAGGTGCCCACGGTGCTCATGGACAGGACTCTGGAAGGCTGCCGTTCCGATATGGTGGAGCTGGACAATTATAACGCCTCTTTTCAGGCCGTCAGGTATCTCCTCGATCTGGGTCACAGCAGGATCGGTTTCATCGGAGGATTTTCCGGGATATCCAGCAACAGAGAGAGGGAAAAGGGCTATCTGGATGCCCTGGCCATGGCGGGGCAGAAAGGCTCTGATGACTATATTCAGAGAAAACAGGCCAGGATCTCCGGCGGTTACGAGGGGACACGGGAGCTGATGAGAAGGCCCATTCCTCCCACGGCCCTGTTTCTGGGAAGCAACACCCTATCCCTGGGAGCCATTCAGGCGATGAGGGAACTATCCCTGACCTGTCCGGAAGATATATCCATAATCAGTTTCGGTGATTTCGAGTGGTCCACAGCCTTTGAACCCCGGTTAACCTGCATACATACTCCCGTGGAGGAAATGGGTCAAAGGGCGATGAAAAGTCTGATAAAACGGATAAGAAACCCGGAAAAAGAACCGGAAATTCATAAAATTCCCTGTACCATGGTCCTGCGTAACTCCTGTAAACCGCCATTAGACTGATCATTTAGTCAGTCAGCTCCTGAAAGTGCTTGATCATTCGCTAAAAGATTCTCCATAATATTTTTAAACGTTATTTAATATTGATTTAATAAAATTATCCGGAGTATCCTATGGCCCGAAAGTCCCGAGAAAAAAGGGAGAAAATCTCTTTTTCAACCCCTCTCATCATTATGGTAGTCTTTGTCC
Source organism: Oceanispirochaeta sp. (assembly GCA_963666275.2). Taxonomy (GTDB): domain Bacteria; phylum Spirochaetota; class Spirochaetia; order DSM-2461; family DSM-2461; genus Oceanispirochaeta. The sequence goes on along the minus strand of CAXXOA010000002.1, from coordinate 2,093,423 downwards.
TTATCGTATCGTTTCTGACACAGGGATTTTTTATCCTGACCGGAATGTCCCGGCAGATAAAGGAAAGCCAGAGTGAGAATTTCACCATTATTACCCAGTCCCTCACCGATTTTATGGACCTGGAAATTCAGTCCACCGAACGCCTTGTGAAATCCTATAGCGACCAGATTTCCGAGTACCTGGATGCGACAGGAACAGATCAGCTGAAATTCGATCTGGAAGTCCATGATATCCTTATGGATCTGGCCTATGAGAGCAGTTACTTCGAATCAGCCTTTCTGATGAATGGGAATGGAAAAGTACTGGACTCCACCTACTCCACATCCATGATCGGAGCGGATTTGTCCGACCGTGAATATTTCAGAGCCATAATGGATGAAAGAAAAGACACCTATACCACTTCCAAGGCTCTTATATCGGAAGCCACGGGCAACCTGACTGTGGTCTGCTCTGCGGCCATAAGGGCCAATGGAGAGCTAAAAGGCCTTCTGGCCATATCTTTGAATCTGACGTCCTTTGCCAACTCCTTTGTACTGAATAAAAAAATAGGCAGAACCGGTTACCCCTATGTGCTGGATAATGAAGGACTGATCCTGATCCACCCTTCCAAAGAGCTTGTTTTTACAAGATCCCAGGATGTGGATCCCTTTTTCCAGACCGTCATAGACAGTAAGGAGAGAGTTCAGGTTATTTCCTATGAACTGGGCGGGGTACGGAAAGAGGGAGTGTTTGTCCGGATGCCCGGAACCGGGTGGATTATCTGCCTGGCAATCAATTACAGCGAAGCCTTCCGTTCCATCTTAACCCTCAGAATAATGCTGATCGCCTCAAGCATCCTTCTCATAGTGATCATAAGTCTGATCCTGGCCTTCTATATCAGAAAAAGGCTTGTCATCAAACTCTCTCAGATAGAGAAGATCCTCTTTCAGGCTTCCGAAGGGAATCTCACAGTCCAGGGAACTGTAAAAGGCAGAGATGAAGTAGCCGGTATGACCGGGTATATCAATACATTTCTGGAATCCCTCAAGGGATTTTTTATAAGCCTCAAAGGGAATCTGGACGAACTCGATCAGGTAGGCCAGGAGCTGTCTGCCAACATGGAGGAAACCGCAGCGGCTCTTTATCAGATACGAACCAATGTGACCAACTCCCGGGACCATATAGATCAGCAGGAATCCAGTGTAAATGAAACCGCTGCGGTTGTGCAGGAGATTATCCGGAATATACAGAAACTGGATGCCAGCATCAGCATGCAGGACGGGAATATTCAGCAGGGGTCCAGCGCCATAGAAGAGATGATAGCCCAGATAAAGAATGTGTCATCCTCAACAGAAGAGGCGGAAAACATCATGGAGACTCTGAAACATTCCTCCCACCAGGGCCGGGAGAACCTGAACACGGTCTCGGGAATGATCGGAACCATTGCCGAAAAATCCCGGAATCTGGAGGAGGCCAATACCCTTATTGCCGGGATCGCGGCCAAAACAAACCTTCTGGCCATGAACGCCGCCATTGAGGCAGCCCATGCCGGGGCGGCGGGGAGAGGATTTGCCGTGGTGGCCGATGAAATCCGCAACCTGGCGGAGCAGTCCACCAAACAGTCCTCAGAGGTCAAAAAAACAATCCTGGATATTTCCCAGAGTATCAGCGGGATCGTGAAAGCTTCTGATACCACAAGCAGCTCCTTCCAGGAGATTGAGGGAAACATGGATGCCATGGCCCGGATAACCGGCGAGATTAAATTCTCCATGGAAGAACAGGTCGCCGGCAGCACCCAGGTTCTGCAGTCCCTGCAGGAGATGAAAACAGCGGGAATGGATGTTCTTTCAGGATCCAGAGAGATGACCGAGGGAAATCAGAAAATTCTGAAAACCGTGGAGTCTCTCACACAGATATCCAGTGAGGTGTCTCTGGCTATGAAGGAGATAGGCCATGGAATGGATGAAATCAAAAGCTCCATTCAGAATGTCAGTGACATTGTCTCCCGGAACAAAGAGAGCATCAGCAATGTAAAAACCGGGGCCTCCATCTATCAGACCGTTGAAATAGAAGAGAGTGAAACAGCTGAGCTGGACTATTCAGATCCGGAGGGGCCTCTTCCGGAAGAGGAAGGTGAAGCATCCTGATCTCCCGGGTGAGGCTGGAGTAAATATTACAAAACAACTTGCATATGTCCCGGCAAATAAAGAATAATGGTAGAAAACATCCTTATTCATTGAAAAACCATCCGGAGACATATGATGAAAAACAGCAAAAGCCGATCATCTGAGAAGGTATCATTTTCCATCCCTCTTATTATCCTTGTCGTACTGGTTCTGACAGTGTCCTTCCTGATACAGGGAGCCTTCATTCTGACAAGTATGTCCGGGGAGGTAAAATCTACCCAGACGGACAATTTTACTATTATTACCCAGTCCATTACCGATTTTCTGGAGCTTGAAATTCAGACAACCGAAAAGTTTGTCAAAGCTTTCGGTGATCAGATTGCCAGGAATCTTGCAGAAACCGGTTCGGACAGCCTGGGTTCATCTCTGGATTATCATGATATTCTGATGGACCTCTACGACAGCAGCAGCTACTACGAATCGGCCTTCCTCCTGGATACGGAAGGGACTGTCGTGGATTCCACCTTTTCAACAGGAATGCTTGGCCTGGACCTGGCGGATCGGGAGTATTACAAGGCCATAGCAGAAGACGGGAAAACAACCTTTACAGCCACGAAAGCCCTCCAGTCGGTGGCGACGGGCAACCTCACGGTTGTCCATTCTGCAGCCGTAAGGGTCGACGGAGAGCTGAAGGGAATCATCGCTGTATCGCTGAATCTCACATCCTTTGCCAAAGCGTTCATTCACAATAAAAGGGTCGGATCCACCGGGTACCCCTATATTCTGGACAGGGAGGGATTGATCATCGTCCACCCCTCGGAGGATCTTATCTACACACCCTCCCAGGATGTGGACCCCTTTTTCCAGACCGTTGTGGACAGTAGAGAGAGAGTTCAGAATATCTCCTATCAGCTGGGCGGGTCGGACAAACAGGGTGTATTTATCCGGATGCCCTCCACTCAGTGGATTGTCTGCCTGGCGATCAATGATTCGGAAGCGTTCCATACCACCACCTCCCTCAGGGAGATGCTCCTTATTTCCAGTTTCCTTCTGATCCTTGTGATCAGCCTGATCCTCTCAGTCTACATAAAGAAGAAGCTTGTGATCAAACTGAATGGAATTGAGCAGATCCTATTCAAGGCATCAGAGGGAGACCTGACTCAGAAAGGCAGGGTTAAGGGAAGAGATGAAATAGCCGGAATGATCGGCTATATCAATGTATTTCTCGACTCGCTCAGGCATTTTTTCGGGACTCTGAAAGGGAGCCTTGGGGATCTGGAACAGGTGGGCCAGGAGCTGTCGGCCAATATGGAGGAGACAGCCGCTGCGGTGTATGAGATCAGAACCAATGTGGAGAATTCCCGGACTCACATTGATCAGCAGGAATCCAGTGTGTCCGAAACCGTTACGGTGGTTCAGGATATTATTCAGAATATCCGGAATCTGGATGAGAATATCAGTCAGCAGGATATCAATATCCAGCAGGGTTCCAGCGCCATCGAACAGATGATCGCCCAGATAAAGAATGTATCAACCTCTACGGAAGAGGCGGAAAAGATCATGGAGATCCTGAAGAATTCCGCAGATCTGGGGCAGGAGAATCTGAATAATGTATCCCTTATGATCGATGCCATAGCGGAAAAATCCCGGAAACTGGAAGATGCGAATACCCTGATTGCCGGTATTGCGGCCAGGACAAATCTTCTTGCCATGAATGCAGCCATTGAAGCGGCCCATGCGGGAGATGCGGGAAGAGGATTTGCAGTTGTTGCTGATGAAATCCGGAAACTGGCCGAGCAGTCCACGACCCAGTCTGCCGAGGTGAAACTGACAATTTCGGATATTGCCGAAAGCTTTGACAGTATCGTCAGGGAATCGAAGTCCACCAGCAGCTCCTTTGAAGAAATCCAGGGAAACATGGACTCCATGGGCCGTATTACCGGTGAAATAAAATCCTCTATGGAAGAGCAGGTGGCCGGCAGCTCCCAGGTCCTCCAATCCCTGGAGGAGATGAAATCCGCCGGAATGGATATCATGGCCGGTTCCCGGGAGATGACCGAAGGCAACAACAGGATTCTCAAAACGATCCAGTCTCTCACGCAGATATCCAGCGAAGTCTCAATGGCAATGAAAGAGATCGGAAACGGTATGGATGAGATCAGCAATTCCGTCCAGAATGTCAGTGAGATTGCCTTGAGAAATCAGGAGAGCATCAACAATGTGAAAACCGAAGCCTCCTTCTACAGCACAGAGGAAATCTCAGACACTGAAATGCCGGGAATGGCCGATTCCGGAACATCTGACAGAAGTAATGAAGAGGAAGTCGGTTGATAATCCGGAAAGGGGAGATTCATCTGTTCCGGCGTACTCCCCCTTTCCGGATCAGTCCTTTTCTACAGCTTCTTTAATATCCTCGAGATCCGACCGCAGGGCTTTAATGGTGGCATTTTTGAACATCCACCCTACAAGGAAGTTCATGATCTTCATTCCCCTTTTCAAGGATTTCAATCTTTTTAATCCCCTTGATCGTATGAACCGAATTCTCAATATCTGTTATGACTGACCAGACGCTCTGCTTCTGCGCATCAATTGTGATATTCAGGGATATTTTTTCCACAGTCCCCCTCCCCTCCTTTGGATAGATTCACCCGTTAAATGCTAAGGCAGAGAAGGAGAAGATGCCATTATATGCCGGATAAACTGTCCAGAGGATAGATAAACCTGTGATTATCCCCCTGTTCCAGGGAGCAGCGGACTCCCATGGCCTCTGAAAGATTCTCTTCGGTCAGAACTTCCTCCGGGACCCCTTCGGCAAAGATCCTTCCCTCATGCATAAGGCACAGCCTGTCACAGAACCTGTAGGCCAGATTCAGATCATGCACCGCCATCAGAATGATGGTTCCGGCCTGTCGGCTCCTTTCCCGGAGCAGGTGCATCAGTTCCAGCTGATAGCGGATATCCAGGTTGTTGGTCGGTTCGTCCAGATAGATCACCGGTGTATCCTGGACGAAACTCCTGGCGATCAGGATTTTCTGCATCTCCCCTCCGCTGAGGGATCCCATCCTGCGGAAAGCATAGGTATCGAGACGGAAAATCCGGATCACATGATCCACGATCTCCAGGTCCTTCTGTTCCGCCTTCCACTGAAAGAAGGGCTTGCGCCCCATAATCAGATAGTCGTACACCACCATCTCCGGATTGTAGAGGGTCCTCTGGGGAACATAGGCGAACTGGTAGGCCCTTTTGCGGATCGCCGTATGGTTGAGGTCCCTGCCGTCATAGAGAACAGAGTTGTCCCCTATAGTGTTTAACCCGCAGAGGCAGCGGATCAGAGTGGATTTTCCCGAACCGTTTTCCCCTATCAGGCCGATGATGCCGGGAGAATCCACCTCCAGGGAGATCCCTTTCAGGACATCCCGTCTGGGGAAGGAAAAATTCAGATTATTCACGGAAAGCTTCATTCGGGACTCCCCTTCCGGCTGACCAGAATGGATATGAAAAACGGCACCCCGATAAAGGAGGTGATAACCCCGATGGGAAGCTCCATGGGAGACAGGGCCGTTCTGGCCAGGGTATCTGCAAAAGCCAGCAGAAAAGCGCCGCTCAGGGCGGATGCCGGCAGCAGCAGCCTGTGATCACTGCCGAATAGCAGCCGGACGATATGGGGCGCCACCAGGCCGATAAATCCGATGACACCGCAGAAGCTGACAAGGGCCGCCGTCATAAGGGAAGCCACCAGTGCAGTGGCGACCATCACAAACCGGGGATGGACTCCCAGGCTCTGGGCCACCTCTTCTCCGCAGGAGAGGATGTTCAGACTCCAGGAGAGCCGCATAAGCACTGGAAACAGGATCAGAAAAAACAGGGCAATGATTGTCAGCTGATGCCAGCTCACAGACATAAGGCTTCCCATAAGCCAGAATACAATCCGGGCAAGCTGGTCACTGGTGGCAAGATACTGAAGCAGTGAGGTTCCGGCGGAAAACAGATACATAAGAGAGATCCCGCTGAGGATCATGGTGCTGGCCCGGAATCCCCGGATGCGGCTGATGAAAAGGACAAGCCCCAGATCCAGGAGGGAGAACAGAAAAGAGTTGGATATGATAAAGCCGTAGCCCGAGGCGGAAATAAAAGAGATGGCCCCCACATCCAGAACGATTGCCAGAGACGCGCCGAATCCCGCGGCAGAAGAGATTCCCAGGGTATAGGGACTGGCCAGAGGATTCCGCAGGATTCCCTGCATAGCCGCCCCGGCAATCCCCAGCCCCGCACCGCAGAGAAGGGACATGAGAACCCGGGGAAGGCGGAGAGACCAGATGATGCTGTGAATCACAGGGTCTGCTCCTCCGGTGTCGGAAGGACCGGGTCCCTGAAGTAGTGTCAGAACCACGTCCTTTGCGGAAATACCTGCGGACCCCGTCATAATACTGAAAAGGAAGATACCTGCCGCGGCTGTGAATAACAGAAAAAGCAGGATAAGATTTTTTATCCTGCTTTTCTGCCAGCGGTTCTGGTGGAGAGATTCATTCACCGGAGTATGTGTAGGATTCTTTTGTGCTTTCAAATGCCCCTTCTCCAAAAAGGAAGTCGGTCCACTCCCTGTTAAAATCATCCGGGTCGGCATCCCTGAAGGTTTCAGGATAGAACCAGGACGCGTGATAGTAAAGGGCCGCCGGATACCGGACCGTGAGGAAAAGGTCGGCCTTGATAATATGAACCCTCCGGTCCCGGACGGCCGAGGTAGTGCTCAGGCCCGGACGGTTCAGGATATTCTCCCGCATGGACGCCATGGTCGCTTCAGTCAGATCCCCGCTGACCCTCCGGATGATCACATCCGGATCCCCTGTTACAATGAACTCGGGGCTCAGAGTGGGAGAACTTACCCCCTCTTCCGCGGCAATGTTGATCCCACCGCTGAGAGCCAGGTACTGATGGGTGGGTGATTTTGCCGAGGTGGATTTATAATTCTTTCTACTTTCAAAAAAAACTTTCGGTGCGTCTTCTCCCCCGGCCTGTGCCCGGGAGATCAGACGGGCCAGGCGGGCATCCGCCAGGTCCAGTTCCTGTATGATCTGATCGGCCCTGTCGGAGCATCCCAGCAGGTCTCCGTACCGGGTAAGCAGATCCCGGGTTCCCTGGGGGTCGCTGGTGGCTTCAATCAGAACCGGAATCCCCAGGGCCTTCAGTTTTTCCGAGATACTCTCATCAAACATGGCATCCGCCAGGACAAGGTCGGGTTTCTGAGCCAGAATGAGTTCCAGATTGGGATAGGCCGAACTTTTTCCCACCACCATTGCGGAACGGAGGGAGGAAGGAAAGGTTGAAAAAGAGTCCCGCCCTACAATCCTGTGGGTCTGATCCAATGCCGCCAGAAGGGAAGACAGACCTGAATTGAGAACAATGATCCGCTTGATCTCCCCCGGAACAGCGACCTCGCTGCCTTTGCCGTCCCGGAAGGTACGGACAGGGGCCGGGTTTTCCCGAACAGCCGGCTCGGTCTGCCCCTCTGCGAAGAGAGGAGAAAGTGCCAGAAACAGCAGAAATAGAGGGATTCTTCTCATGGGAACCTTTCCTTTCAGTCTCATATCAGAACTGCTTCAGAGCCGTATCAATTTTCTGTATAAAAAGGTTCTGGATCCCCGGAAGGCTGGCCATGCCGTCGGAGCTTTCTCCGGGCAGACCGATTCTGGACTTCATGGAATCCGCGTCCTCCCCCATCACATCGTTGGACATATGGTCGCCGTAGGTCAGCATAAAGGCAATGTATTTCACACTCTCCACATCTGAGGCGGCAATGCTCTCTCTGACCGGTTCAAAAGCGGGAGTCCCCTCCATAACAGCCACATAGGCATTGCTGTAATTCTCTCTCAGGTAATTATCGATCTGTATCAGTTCAGCGTTGTATTCGGGATGCTTTTCATTTCCATGGGCGCATACAATCGTGGCTTCTCCGGGCCCTCCGAACTCGCTTTCCAGTGCGCTTACGGCATTCTGGATATTTTCAGGATAGTAGAGCAGCGGATGAACATACTTCACATTGAGCCCTTTGGTGGGCTGATCCATAACTTCTCTGTATTCGGCGCCCACCATGAGCATGAAGTTCACAACAACTATATCTCTTCTGCCTTCTGCCGCCAGATCCGCCAGGGTCTCGCTGATATGCCTGACAGGAACATGGGATTCAAAGAGTGTCTCCACTCCGTTCTTTCTGAGCTTTTTCACAATAAAGCCGGCGGTAAATCCCCAGGTGATCTCATTCTCCGGATAGGCCGCCCGGAGGGCTTTATCAAAATCCTCCAGATTTTTCTGACCTGTCTCGTAGCTGCTGCCGAAAGCGGCTACCACAATGGTGGGCCGATCCCGGTCTGCGTCTCCTGCGGTACTCCGGCATCCGCCGAAAAGGACGGCAATGACTGCCAGGAGAGCTGCGGCTCCTGTGATTCTCATTTTTTTCATGTGATTTCTCCCTGTAAATCGGGGAAGCGCGGTAAAAATCCGGGTTTAAAATCCGAAATTTAATAACACTCTTTCCTCGAAGATCGTTATTATGCGGTCTGCAGCAGGTTCTCTGACTTACCGGAAGGACACTCTTACGGCTCACAGTGACGGGATCGTTCCGGATTTTCACCGGATTCCCCTTTTAAGGCTCGTGGCAGGGTTCTGCCCAAAGCTCACAACAGACTGAATATATTCATAAGATTAGCCCTGATAGTGTGAACCTGTCTATAGGAATAATTTGAATATTTTTGGAGTATTTTATGGATTTTTTGGATTTCTCCACTGAAAAAGAGAACTTAAATTGACAAAAAATCTATTCCATCGTTTAGTAAAAGCCCTAGGAGATCCATCTTTCATGTCAGAAAACAGACCCAGATTAACCATAGGTGCCGCTACTTCGGGAACGGGAAAAACCCTGTTCACCACCCTGCTGGGCAGGATTCTGACTGACCGGGGCGAGCGGGTCCAGCCCTTCAAATGCGGCCCCGACTACATAGACCCCTCCTATCACTCACTGGCCTGCGGAAGGATCAGCAGAAACCTGGATACCAGGCTGATCAGCAGCCAGAAGGTCCGGGAGCTCTTCGACAGGCACTCTAGCCAGGCGGATCTTTCCTTAATAGAGGGTGTGATGGGTCTCTATGACGGTTCGGACGGTCTGGATGAGAGGGGCAGTACGGCCCATCTTGCTAAAATCCTCGACTCCCCCGCGGTTCTCCTGCTGGATGTGAAGGCCATGGCCCGCTCGGCCGGAGCCATAGCCCTGGGGTACAGGGAGTTCGATAAAAATCTTTCCCTGAAAGGATTTATTCTGAACCGCGTTGCCAGCCCCCGTCATGAGAGGATGGTGCGTCAGGCTGTCGAAAACGCCACAGGCCTGCCTGTCCTGGGAGCCATACCAAAGAATGAATCCCTGGTTATGCCCGAACGGCATCTGGGACTGATACCGGCCTGGGAAAAAGATGAGATCCTGGACTTTTTTGACAGGACAGCTCCCATCATCCGGGATTCAGTGGATATTGATAAGCTCCGGGAGACAGCCTTGTCGGCTCCTCCCCTGCCGGCGTATACACCCTCTCTCTTCACAGGGGAGGAAAAACCGGAAAAAACAGTCCGCATCGCCTATGCCTGGGACAGGGCTTTTCATTTCTACTATCAGGATAATCTGGATTTTCTGTCCAGCCGGGGTGCCGAACTGGTTCCGTTCAGCCCCCTGAAAGACAGGGAACTCCCCGAGGGAACTCAGGGGATCTACCTGGGGGGCGGTTACCCGGAACTCCATGGAGAGGAGCTGGAACAGAACAGTTCCATGCGCCGGGCGGTCAGAGAGGCCTCGTTGCAGGGTATGCCTCTGTGGGGGGAGTGCGGCGGTCTTATGTATCTGACCGAAAGCATTACAGGCTTTGACGGAAAGCCTTTTAAAATGACAGGGGTCTTCCCGGCTTCAACAGTTATGAAAAAGGGGCTCCGCGCCCTGGGATACTACAAGGGAACCACAAAGCGGAAAAGCTGGATGGGCCCGGCGGGAGAAGAGATAACAGGCCATATCTTTCACTGGTCTTCGATCGAAAAAAAAAGCCCTGCCCTGCCCTATGTGATGGATCTGGAAAAAGAGGGAGATGCCGCGGTAAAGGGAATGCAGGACGGGTTCTATACCGAGAATACCTGGGCCTCCTATATGCATATGCATCTGGCATCCCATCCTGAAATTGCCGACCGGTTTATTCAGGCCTGCAGGGACTACACAAATACTTGATAAGGAAAGAGATAATGAGTACGAACCAGAACACCCCCATGAGCGGGCAGCAGATTACCAATAAAAGTTTTGCCATTATTCAGGACAGGCTGGGAGACTACACCGCTCCGCCGGAAGTCATGGAAATAGTGATAAGGATAGCCCATACCACAGGAGATGTGGAGTTTGCCAAAACCTTCAACCTGACAGAGGAAGCGGTGGTTCAGGGCGTGGAGGCACTGAAAAAAGGCGCTCCCGTCATAACAGATGTGGAGATGGTCCGCACGGGTGTCCGGAAAAATCTTCTGAAGGATCTGGGAGGAAAGGACTACTGTTTTCTGAATGATCCTGAGGTTGTGGAAGCTGTAAAAGGAAAAAACACAACCCGCTCCGCTCTGGCTATGGAAAAAGCGGGAAGCCTCCTGAACGGCGCGGTCATTGCCATTGGAAATGCTCCGACCGCCCTGTTTCAGCTAATGAAAATGGTCGATGCGGGCGAGGTGAAACCGGCCCTTATTGTGGGGGTACCCGTCGGTTTTGTGGGGGCCCTGGAATCCAAAGTGGAGCTGGCGGAAAAGCCCTATCCCCATATTACAAACCTCAGTGAAAGAGGGGGCAGCACCATCGCGGCCGCCATAGTGAACGGCCTTCTGGCACTGGCTGTGAAGGAAGAGGAAAACTAGAGGTCTATGGCAGCGGATTACAGAGAGGTCCTGGGAACAGCCGGAACTCTCCGACGGGGATACACCACAGGAACAACCGCCCAGGCCGCCGCAGCGGCAGCTCTGGAACTCCTGATCACAGGAGAGGTAAAATCTGATGTTGAAATAACCCTGCCAAAAAGCAATAAGCCCTTCAGTGAAAAAGAGATAACAATCCCCCTCCACAGCAGCGGAATCCAGAGAGACGGGAGCGCCGGCGCTTCGGTTCTCAAGGATTCGGGAGATGACAGGGATGATACAAACGGCATGGAGATCCGCGCCGCAGCCGCCTGGGCGGAAGGCTCTGAAATAACCCTCATCGGGGGAGAGGGCATCGGCAGGGTGACAGGAGAAGGACTGCCTGTGAAACCGGGAAATCCGGCGATCAATCCGGTCCCCCGGAAGATGATCCTGCAGGAGACGGATCGGATCCTTTCGGCCCACGGCCTTTCAGGCAGGGCCGTGACCATAACCTTCTCCGCCCCGGAGGGAGAAAAGATTGCCGCCGGAACCTGGAACAGCCGGGTGGGAGTCCGGGGGGGAATATCCCTGATCGGAACCAGCGGCGTCGTGGAACCCCGGTCGGAAAAAGCCTTCCAGGCCACCCTGGGGATGGTAATCCGTTCTGCAGCGCGCAGAGCTGATCGCCTTACCATTGCCAGCGGCTATGTGGGAGAACGCTTTCTCACAGCCGAAGGATTTGATGAGGAAGACTGGGTAGCCGTGGGTGATCTCATAGGCTTTGCCCTGAAGCAGGCGCAGAAACGGGGAATCCGGAAAATCTTCCTGCCCCTTCATATAGGAAAGATCACCAAAGTAGCGGCGGGACTGTTTCAGACCCATTGCGACTACGGAGACGCCCGGATGGAGACTCTGGCAGCCTGCGCCGGGGCGGCGGGAGCCACTCCTGTGGAAATAGAAACACTCCTGGCCGAACCTCTGGCGGAAAAAGGAGCGGCTCTGCTGAAACAGTGGAAACTGGACAGGACCTTTACTCTGGTTTGTGAAAGGGCGAAACAGCGATGCCGCTCCTATCTTGAAAAAGAGTGCGGTGCCTCTGTCGACCTGATTGAAACAGCCGCTCTGGATCTGAAAGGTAAGCTTCTGGGATGGTCAGGTGACTATGAGGGCAGCGAGCAACTCTGCCTGCATTTTAAAAAAAAGGATAAGGATAATTGTGAGTAACCAGCAAGAGAACCCCCTGCTGACGGGGATAGGCATAGGACCGGGAGATCCCGGACTGATGACTCTCAAAGGATTGAAACTGATAGAAGAAGCGGATGTGGTTTTCACTCCCAAAGCCCGTGTGAAGGGGGATTCCCTGGCCCGGAGCATCATGGAGGGAACCGGCGTAAGGCCTGCGAAAGTGGTGGAAATGGAATTTCCCATGACGAAAAACAGACAGACCCTTCAGGAGAAGTGGGAGGCCGCGGCCCGGACAGTGATCAGCGAAATGGCTGACTCCTCCCGGGGAGTTTTTCTGACCCTGGGTGATCCTGGGATCTACAGCACCTGGAGCTATCTGCAGAAAGCCCTCGCAGAAACCGGTGCTTCCCTCAGAACAGAAACGGTTCCCGGCATTTCCACCATGAATGCCGCCGGAGCGGCCCTGAACCGTCCCCTGCTCTTGGGCAGGGAGAAGCTGGCTCTGATTCCCCTGCCTGAGGATCTGGACGATCTGGATGCTCTTGTTAAACTCTTTGATACTGTGGTGATCTATAAGGTTTCCAACAGGCTGGATGAGTTCCGCCGTAAAATAGAATCCCTGGGCCTCTCGGATCAGACGGCTCTGGTTAAAAGAGCGGGACTGGAAGATGAAGAGCTCTACCCCAGCCTGAAAGATCTGCCTGTTGAGACTGAAGGATACCTTTCTACTGCCCTGATTACCACAAGAATGGAGAAACATTAGATGAAAATATATTTTATCGGGGCCGGTCCGGGAGACCCGGAGCTGATCACCCTGAAAGGCCATAAAATCCTGCAGAAAGCAGATATCGTTATATGGGCGGGTTCCCTTGTGAATCCGGCCCTTCTGGAATACTGCCGCTCCGATGCCAGGATCTACGATTCGGCGGGGATGGATTTCAGACAGGTCACAGAGGTCTACCGGGAGAATGCCTCTGCCGAAGGAATCATAGCCCGGGTCCATACAGGGGACCCTTCCGTGTACGGCGCCATTCAGGAACAGATCGATTTCTGCCGGAAAACGGGAATTGCCCTGGAGGTGATCCCCGGAGTCAGCTCCTTTCAGGCTTCCGCCGCAGCTCTGGGTCAGGAACTGACCCTGCCGGGGGTAACCCAGACTGTGATTCTGAGCCGCAGTGCCGGAAGGACTCCTGTTCCCGAAAAAGAGACTGTGAAAAATCTGGCCGCCATCGGATCCACGCTGATCCTGTTCCTCTCGATCTCCCAGATTAAAACCCTGGCGGAGGAACTGGCAGACAGTTACAGCCCCGAAACCCCCTGCCGGGTGGTCTACCGGGCCAGCTGGCCCGACCAGAAGATTGTCACGGGAACCCTGTCGGATATTGCGGAAAAGGTTCTGGCCGCAGGGATCCGGAAACAGGCTCTGATTATGGTGGGAGAGGTTTTCCGGGCCCAGGAGGAACCTTTTTTCTACGAAATGTCCAAGCTCTACGACCCGGGATTTACCCATGAATACAGAACAGCCCGGGAAAAGGGATACAGCAAACCGTGAAAACCGCTGTCATTGCGGTCACCCCGTCGGCCTCCCCTCTGGCACAGAGGATCGCCCGGGATCTCCCGGACTGCACGCCCCTGATAGAGCTTGAAAAGGGATGGCTCAAAAAGAATACGGAGCGCCTTTTCAGGGAGTATGAGGGGCTGATTTTTCTGATGGCCACGGGAATCGTCGTGAGGATGATCGCCCCCTATGTGGAGTCCAAATACAGGGACCCGGCGGTTGTGGTGGTGGACGACGCCGCCCGGTATGCGATCAGCCTCCTTTCGGGCCATGAAGGGGGAGCCAATGCCCTGGCCCTGAGGGTGGGGACCATTCTCAATGCCTGCCCTGTGGTGACCACCGCCAGCGATACCAACAGAAAGATCATTGCCGGAGTGGGATGCCGGAGAGGCACCACTGCCGGAGAGATAGACAGAGCCGTTACAGAAGCTCTGACCCGGAAGGGGTTAACCTGGGATCAGGTCCGTCTGGGAGCCAGCGTGGACCTGAAACAGGACGAACAGGGCCTTCTTGAGTGCTTCTACAATAGAGGCCTGGGGGTCCGGTTTTTTTCGGTCACCCGGATCAACCAGTTTGACGGGCCCTATGAAACAAGCGAAACAGCGAAAAAAAACATCGGAGCCAGAGCCGTCGCCGAACCCTGCGCCCTTCTGGGAGGACGGAACACCCGTCTGATCTCTCCCAAAACCGTAACGGGCCCGGTCACAGTCGCACTGGCAGAGGAAGATTCACTATGAAAGGAACATTAATTGTACTGGGGATCGGTCCCGGTTCACCCGAAATGATGAGCCAGGCGGCCAGAAGAGAGATAGAAGAGTCCCAGGTCATTGTGGGTTACACCCGCTATCTGAGCCTTGTAAAGGACCTGATCCAGGGAAAAGAGACCTTCGGAACAGGCATGACAAAGGAGACCGAACGGGTCCGGGAATCCCTGAACCTGGCGGCAACGGGAAAGCGGGTCTGCCTGATCTCCAGCGGAGACGCCGGGGTCTACGGTATGGCCGGTCTGGCCCTGGAACTGCAGTACGCCATGGAACTGGAAGACCAGGTGGAGGTGAAGGTTGTACCGGGGATCACCGCGGCCAACTCCTGCGCCTCCCTGCTGGGAGCCCCTCTGATGCACGATTTCGCCGTGATCTCCCTGAGCGATCTGCTCACCCCGAAAGAGACGATCCTCCGTCGTCTGGAACTGGCCGCGGAAGGGGATTTTGTGACGGTGCTGTACAACCCCAAAAGTAAAAAACGGGTGGATCACATCGAACAGGCCCGGCAGATCTACCTGAAACACCGCAAAGGTTCTACCCCTGTGGGGGTTGTGAACGAAGCCTACAGGGAGACCTGCGAAGTGATGATCACCACTCTGGATGAGCTTGAAGGCCTTTACGACAGGATCCATATGGGATCCACCGTGATCATAGGCAACAGCGCCACCCGAAGGATGGGAGACAGAATGGTAACCCCCCGGGGGTATGAGGTTTAGATCTGATATAAAAAAGGCAGGAACTGATCCTGCCTTTTTTATATTTTCATGTACATGAATATTTTAAGTTGACATTCCTGGTTTCAGGCAAAATTTTCACGTCCGTGAATATTTTACTCACAGCCAGGAACGCCGGGTCCGGATCATCACGATCGAGAGATAGCCGTCCCGGGAGTCGTCCAGCTCGTTGAAGCTGTAGGCCTTGTACTCTTCTTTGAATGATTGAAATTCAACCAGTTATTCCTTATAGAGATTCAATTTCTTCTTTAGTTAACCCTGTGATATCAACGATCTGATCCAGGGAATAGTCTTTGCTTTTGAGTTTTTCAGCAATTTCCCGATTCCTTTTCTCACAGCCCTTTTCAAGTCCATCTTCCCAGCTATCGGAGAGAGCTTGAGCTCTGTCACGTTCATATTTCATCCGGGCCTCGTAGAGCTCCATATATTCATCATTTGCCGTAAAATTGTTAAATGTATCATGAGCTTTTTGAAAAATTGGATCTTCTTTCAGTATGATTTTCATATCCTCTTCCTCCCAAATACCTTCTTCTCTAAAATACCATGCCCATTTCCTGAGCCGATCAGAGGGAACCTCCAAAGGATTCGGATGAATTTTTGGTAACTCAATATAGTGAATCTGTAAATGGTCAGTCAAAATAGTTTCCGAATCATCCATATCGCTAATCATATGACAACTATGAAAGGCAGGATCCGGTTTTTCCGGAAAAAGCACAAAATCCAGCAGATTAATGCAAATCACAGGATTCAGTTTTTTATACTGATGTCCCTCTTTCAGTTGTGAGGAATAGAGTTTTGCCCAGTAGTATAAACTGCGCTGAATAAACTCACGGTTTCCTATACTCTGTATCTCAATATCATAAATTTTACCGGATTGGTCTTTAGCTTTTACATCCAATACCGTTTCTTTTTCATTGAAGATGGTTCTCAGATTTACCGGATTTTTGAGTTCAAGATATGAGACGGGTGGTAAACCTCTATCAGTCAGAACAGAATTAATGAAGTCCTTTAAAAGAGGGAGATTATCCTCCTGTCCCAGAAGGACCCTTACCATTATATCAGATGTGGCTCTAATCCAGCTTGCCATATTTTTCATGATAAACCTCCCGTATATAACTCACAACAGCCAAATACGGAAGGTTGATTCAATTTCTATCCTATTTTGTAATTCAAAGTGGCAATTCTTTAAATAGACAGTTTCTACAGCCAGGAACGCCGGGTCCGGATCATCACGATGGAGAGATAGCCGTCCCGGGAGTCGTCCAGCTCGTTGAAGCTGTAGGCCTTGTACTCTTCTTTGAATCCCGCTTTGTAGATAAAAGCCGCCTGATCACTCAGGCCCTCCCGGGCCAGGAAATCCTTCAGGGGCTTCAGCCGGTGACTCACCTTCATCAGGATAATGGACTCATGACTCTTCAGAAGGGGTTTGAGCTCTTCCAGATCATCCGGCGTGGGCAGGATGGAGCATCTGTCATGCCCCAGAGCCAGGGGGAGTCCCAGCCGGGCCGCTGCCAGCTGTATGCTGCTGATGCCGGGAATGACCTCCCACCGGGCATCGGGCAGGATCTCCTTCAGGGCGTTGCAGAGGTAGGAGAATGTGGAGTACAGCGAGGGATCTCCCAGGGTGATAAAGCTGACCTGCTTCCCCTCCTTCAGAAGTTCCGCACACACCCGGGCGGCTTCCTCCCAGTGGCTGTCCAGTACATCCCTGTCCTTCACCATGGGATAGACAAGTTCCTGAAAGGGAAGCTCCGTCCCGGCGGCGCTCTCCAGGATCTGCCTTGCAATGGAGACTTTGTCCTTTCCGCCGCTGGGGGTGAGGATCACATCGGACTGCTTCAGGATCCGCAGGGCTTTGACAGGGATCAGTTCGGGGTCTCCGGGGCCTATGCCGATTCCGTAGAGAAAGCCTTTTTTCTTGACTTTTTCTTCTACAGGAGAGAGATAGACAAGATTGAGCCCCCAGTCATAGGAGCCATCACAGAGGGTTTTATTCCTCAGAAGTTCCGAGGGGGTGGTATGGATGATCTTCTCCCCTTCTCTTGTAAGTTCACTGCCTATGACCATACGCCAGTGGAAGGCCTCTTTCTCCGCCATGTACCGGGCCACTTCAGCAGGTGTATTCCGGCTGTCCGTATAGACAATCATGGGAGTCTGACGGTTCAGACCGGGAAGGATATTGTCCATGGGGCGGCCGTGAACGGAGATCTCTTCGGGGAGAGGGCTCTGGAGTCCCAGTCGGGAACTGAGGATCTGGGCGCTTCCCACGGCCGGGATGATCTCCCATTTTCCGGGGTCCAGAGTGGAGGTAATCCGTCTGGTCAGGCTGAAAACAAGAGGATCCCCCGAAACCAGTACCGCCAGATTCAGAGTGTCATCCATGGCGTCCAGCCTTTTGGGCAGATCGCTCAGACAGCCCTCAATGGATTCGGCCTTCTCCTCGGGGACGGCCATCTGTTCCAGATGAAAGGGAAAAGCATAGACCCTGTGAGCCTTTTCTATAAGCTCCTTTGCCTTGTCTGTTATATAAGCCGGATCTCCCGGACCCATTCCTATGATGGAAATCATTACAAAAACTCCTTATTCAACGTTCTATCTTAACGGGGTATTTTTTCAGTGAATAGTAAAATATGAACACACCGATTCCGGCGGCGAGAAAATGGCCGCTGCTGAGACCGATCCACAGGCCGTCCAGGCCGATGAAACGGGAGAGCAGCCATGCCAGGGGAAAGGTCAGGATAAATTTCTGGCTCAGGCTGACAATCAGCCCCTGGGTTCCATACCCCAGGGCGTTCAGACTCCCCACCGTAGCTATCCGGGAAGCCATAAAGAGGTATCCCGGAGCCAGCATTCGGAGCATCCTGGCTCCCAGCTGCACAGACTCGACATCCTCAAGAAGCAGACCGCAGAGAGGCCGGGCCAGAAAGACAATCCCCAGAGAGAGGATTCCGATGTACACGGTGATCATCTGCTGGGATTTCCTGAAGATTTCCTTTGTCCTGTCCAGCTGACCGGCTCCTCCGTTCTGCCCCACCATGGTGACAGCCGCGCCGGACAGACCGTTAACGGGAATGAGGATAAGCCGCTGATAGGTCATACTGACCGTGTAGGCTGCGGCGGCGCTGATACCGAAAGGAACAACAAGAGAGTAGACAAGCCCCATCCCCAGAGCATTAAGAGACCTGGTTGTCATAGAGGGAAGCCCGACCCTCATGATGCTGGCCAGGATCTGCCTGTCCGGTCTGAAAGGATACAGGGGTTTCTCAAAAAAGGCGCCTTCCCGGATAAGCCGCCTCACCATGAGGAACACCCCCACGGCCCGGCCCAGAACGGTTGCCAGAGCGGCCCCTTTGATGCCCAGAGCCGGGAAAGGTCCCGGGCCGTATATGAGGAGAGGATCTGCCAGAGCATTCACAAGGAGCCCTAGAAGCATGTACTTCATGGGGGCTTTCATCTCGCCGACCCCGCGCAGAAGGCTGTTTCCCGAGAGGGAGGCCAGATTGAAGACCGCGCCGTACAGTATGATGGAGGTATAGGCCATGGTGGGAGCCATAAGAGAGGGATCCACTCCCATCAGGCGGTAGATCAGCCAGGAGAGAGGAGGACCGGCTACTGCCAGGAGAACACCGGCGACAATAACGATATAGGAGATCTGCCGGGCTCCCTCCAGGACCGCTTCCCGGCGGTCCGCCCCGACGGCCCTGGAGGTATGGGAGCGCAGCCCCGATCCCAGCCCGCCTGCCAGGGCCATCAGAAGGGACTGGATCACAAAAGCCAGCCCCACCGATCCCAGCAGTTCCTCCCCCAGACGGGAAACAAATAACCGGTCCACCAGATTGAATCCGGCCTGCAGAAAGAGAGTTATCATACCGGGAAGGCCCATTTTCAGAAGGAGAGAATAGACCGGCCCTTCCAGGATTTCCTGGCGGTATTTGAAACTCATAGCTTTTCGGGGGTGGCTCATACAGTTTTGTATCATACTTTGCCTGCCCGGTTCTTGTAACGATTCAGCGACTGTTTTGGAATATTTTCCGATTCTTTGCCAAACCTTGAACGTATCTGATAAAAGTATTCAAAGAAAAACCTAGTGTAACAGGAGGGACTTCTAATATAATTGAGACCATCGAAACCGGATAATTTTCCCTTTCGTTCCAATTTTTTCAAAACAGGACTCTTTTCATGGTAGGCATTTCAAAACTTTACTGCGGCACCGTAGAACCGTCGGATCCCCTCCGGTACGGGCGGCATTCGGGAAAGCTCCCCTCCCACCTTCTCCAGTTTTCAAAGGACAAGAAACCCGTGGTGGTCTGGAATGTGACAAGGCGGTGCAATCTCAGATGCCGCCACTGCTACTCCCAGTCCCGGAACCGGGACTACCAGGGGGAGCTCACAACCGAGCAGGGACTGGCTCTGATCGATGATCTGGCGGCCTTCGGATCTCCGGTGCTCCTGTTTTCCGGCGGGGAGCCTCTGATGAGGAAGGACCTTTTCGAACTGATCGCTCATGCCAGAGCCAGGGGGATGCGGGCGGTTCTGTCCACCAATGGAACGCTCATAACAGCCGAAACCGCCCGGAAGCTGAAGGAATTGGATCTCTCCTATGTGGGGATCAGCCTGGACGGCCTGGAAGAGACTCACGACCGGTTCAGGGGAAAAGAGGGGGCTTTTCAGGAGGCTCTTCAGGGCCTGCGGAACTGCCGGGAAGCGGGAATCAAAGTGGGCCTGAGGATGACAATCAATAAAAACAATACCCGGGATATCCCGGGAGTCTTCTCCCTTATCCGGCAGGAACAGATCCCCCGGATCTGCTTTTACCATCTTGTCTACGCCGGACGGGGGAGCCAAATCCGGGACGAGGACCTTTCCCATGAAGAGACCAGAGACACCGTAGACCTCCTGATTGACGAAACGGAAAAACTCTATTCAGAAGGCCTGAAAACGGAAGTTCTCACTGTAGACAACCACGCCGACGGGGTCTACCTCTATCTGAGAATGAAAAAAGAGGGCCATCCCCGGGCGGAGGATGTACTGGAACTCCTGAAGATGAACGGCGGCAACAGCACGGGCAACGGCATCGGCTGCGTCAGCTGGGACGGAGAGGTCCATGCGGATCAGTTCTGGCGTCACCACTCTTTCGGAAATATAACCCGGCGGCCCTTCAGTGAGATATGGAGTGATACTTCCGATCCCCTGATGGCTAAACTGAAAGACAAGAGGCCCCATGTGAAGGGCCGCTGCGCCCGGTGCCGCTATCTGGACCTCTGCGGGGGTAACTTCCGGGTCCGGGCCGAAGCGGTCCATGATGATCTGTGGATGGAGGATCCCGCCTGCTATCTGACCGATGAAGAGATCGGACTGAACCGGAAGGAGGCGGAAGATTATGGCACATCCTGCTGAATATTCCGGCCGTGTCAAACCGCCCCGGCTGATCGCCTGGGAAACCACCCGACGCTGCCATTACAACTGCCGCCACTGCCGGGCGGAAGCGGCAAACAGGCCCTATGAGGGAGAGCTCAGCACTGAGGAAGCCTTCGGGCTGCTTGAAAATATAGCCTCCTTCAGCAAACCCATTATAATCCTGACCGGAGGAGAGCCCATGATCCGGGAGGATATCTATGAGATCGCCTCCTACGGGACCTCTCTGGGGCTCCGGATGGTCATGGCCCCCTGCGGTAACCTTATGAACCGGGAGAACACCCGGAAAATGATCGATGCGGGGATCAGCAGAATCTCTCTCAGCATAGACGGCCCCGACAGGGAGAGCCATGACAGTTTCCGTCAGGTTCCCGGGGCCTTCGATGGGGCATTAAAAGCCTGTGAACTGGCGAAGGGAGCAGGCCTGGAGTTTCAGATCAATACAACAGTCACCCGGTTCAATTACAGGAGTCTGGACAGGATTCTGAACCTGGCAAAAGAACTGGGCGCTGTGAGCTTCCATCCTTTTATGCTGGTGCCCACCGGACGGGGGAAGGATCTGGAGGAGTTCGTTATAGACGCCGCCGAGTACGAGGAGATCCTGAACTGGATCTACAGGCAGAGCCTTGAGGGAGAGATCCAGATAAAACCCACCTGTGCGCCCCACTACTACAGGATCTTCCGACAGAGGGAAGAGGAAGCGGGAAGGAAGGTGACCCCCGCCACTCATGGCCTCAACGCCATGACCAAAGGCTGTCTGGGCGGCCAGGGCTTCGCCTTTATCTCCCATACGGGACGGGTTCAGATCTGCGGTTTTCTGGAGGAGAAGGCCGGGGATATCCGGGAATCGGAGGGAGACTTTCAGAGGATCTGGGAGGACTCCCCTCTGTTCGGGAAAATCCGGGACAGGAACAACTACAGGGGAAAGTGCGGCCGCTGCGGCTACTGGAAGGTCTGCGGAGGCTGCCGGGGCCGGGCTTTTGCGGCCTCAGGAGATCCCATGGAAGAGGAGCCCTACTGCCTGTATGAACCCTCTTCAGGTCGATAGAAAAAGGCGGGAGACCAGAAACAATCATGACCGATTTAAGCGAAAAAGAGAGAGTCGTTCTGGACACTATTCAGCAGGATATTCCCCTTGTACACGCTCCCTTCCGGCTCATCGCCGAAAGGGCGGGACTGGAGAGGGATGAATACCTGAGAACCCTGCAGAGCCTGGTGGACCGGAATCTGATCCGGGAGATCTCGGCGATCTATAACGCCCGGGCCCTGGGATACAAGAGCAGCCTGGTAGCTCTCAGTTCCCCCGAACCCGACAGGACCGCCGCCGTGATCAGCGCCCATCCCGGGGTGTCCCACAACTATTACAGGGAGCATGCCTTCAATATCTGGTTTACCCTGACCATACCCGAAGAAAATGACTTCCACAGGGAGATCCTGAACCTTCTGAAAGAAGAGAACTATACCTCCTACAGGCTCCTCCCCTCTCTGAAAACCTACAAGCTGGGAGTCAACTTCCGTCACAGTGCAGCAAAGAAAGATGCTCCTTCTGCCCCGGTGGAAGTTCAGACTGTCAGAGGGGCTCTGGATACCCCTCTGATCAGAGAACTGCAGAAGCCCTTCCCGCTGGTGGAGAATCCCTGGAGGGAAATTGCCCTCACCCTGGACAGATCGGAAGAGTCCCTGATGGAAGGGATCAGGCAGCTGAAGCAGAGGGGGGCTATAAAACGGATTTCCGCTGTGATCCGTCACAGAAAAACCGGGTTTGCCTCCAACGGCCTGGCCTGCTTCCGCCTTCCCCCGGAACGTCTGGATCAGGCAGGTCATGGGGCCGCTCAGTTTTCCCAGGTATCCCACTGCTACAACAGGCCCACCTATCCCGACTGGCCCTACCCTCTGCTGGCCATGACCCACGGGCACAGTGAACAGGAGTGCCGGGAAACCATTGCCGCCATAGCAGAGGAGATCGCCGCCGAGGAAACCCTGATCCTGTTCAGCACAAAAGAGTATAAAAAAGAGAGGGTCCGGTATTTCCTGGAGGAAGTCCGGGATTAGGAAGGCGGATTGAAAGCCTCCCGGGCTTTCCGGCAGAAGATCTGCTGGATCTGAGGATTCTCCCCCAGCCCACTGAGATGACACTCCACCTCATACCCGGCGGCAGAAAAGAGGGACCGCCAGCTCTCGGGATCATCCCCGGCCATATCGTTACGGGCGTGGTCTCCCGCTACAAGCATGAGGGGCATCAGATGAACCCGGCGGACATTCCGTTTTTTCAGATTGTTCAAAAGGATTTCCGGCCCCGGATAGCCTTCGACGCAGCCGATCTCCCAGGGAAGATCCCTGTCCCGGGCTTTCAGCTGCAGACAGCTGTAGACCGCATTGGCCGGACTGTCCGAACCGTGGCCCATAAAGACCAGCGCTTCATCACTTTCCAGAGAAGGAACCTGACCTTCCAGGGCATCCAGCAGGGCATCATAATCCCTGTCGTGATAAATCAGGGGTTCCCCCAGAGTGAATGAACGGAAATATTTTCTGAAAGGAAACAGGGGGTGGAGAATTTTCCGGGAGTATTCCTGGCCGCTCAGGATTGTAAGGGGCTGAATGAGCACCTGGTCGTACTGCTCCTGCAGGAGCCTTTCCACAGCCATAACAGGAGTATCTACAGCCAGGCCGTCCCGGCGGGCCAGTTTACGGATAATGAATCGGGAGGTAAAAGCCCGTTTCAGGTCATAATCGGGAAACGAAAGGGAGAGAGCCTTTTCGCAGGCCCCTATGGTCTTTTCCCGTGTTTCCTCATAAGAAGTCCCGAAACTGATGACAAGCAATGCCTTTTTTCCGCCCATGATCTTATCTCCCCCAATACTCCTGCAACTGATAGAAAAAGAAGTCAATTAATGCCATTCTAAAGGAATCCCGGAACGAGGGAAAGTTCCTTTTCCTCCCCGAGAGATGTTCTTGCTCCTTCAATGGACGATTGATGGATGGAAAAAGACATAAAACCGCAATTTTTTACAAGAAGATCACAGGAAAAGAAAATCTTTTCCCCTCTGATCGGATTAAGATCTAGAGGGAAGAGAATCTACCGGAATAAAGGAACCTGTCATGAAATCCATAAATAAGAGCCTGATAGAATTTGAAAAAGCCAATGCCTGCATTCCCGGAGGAGTGAACTCTCCGGTCCGGGCTTTTTCCTCTGTTGGAGGAAATCCCCTGTTTATCGAAAAGGGAGAAGGCCCCTATATATATGACATAGACGGCAACAGATATCTGGATTACGTGGGTTCCTGGGGGCCGCTGATTCTGGGACACGCCCATCCTATGATTGTCTCAGCTGTCCAGAAAGCCTGTCAGAAAGGATTGAGCTTCGGGGCTCCCACAAAAACTGAAACGCTCCTGGCGGAAAAAATCCGCACCATGGTTCCCTCCATGGAGAAAACCCGGCTTGTCAATTCGGGAACTGAAGCCACCATGAGCGCCATCCGTCTGGCCCGGGGGTTCACAGGGCGGGACAAAATCATCAAATTCGAGGGCTGCTACCACGGTCATGCCGACAGCTTTCTCATTGCCGCCGGTTCCGGCGCCGCCACTCTGGGAATCCCCAACAGCCCGGGAGTCACAAAGGGAACCGCTGCGGATACCCTTATAGCCCGTTACAACGATATGGACTCGGTGAATGCCCTGTTTGATGCCAACAAAGGCGCCATAGCCGCCGTGATTGTAGAACCCGTAGCAGGCAACATGGGTGTGGTTCCCCCGGCAGAGGGATTCCTGAGTCAGCTGAGAGATATAACAGCCAGGGAAGGGACCCTTCTGATACTGGACGAAGTCATGACAGGCTTCCGGGTGGCGAAAGGAGGAGCCCAGGAGCGCTACAGGATCACTCCGGACCTCTCCACCTTCGGCAAAATCATCGGCGGCGGTATGCCCCTGGCGGCCTACGGGGGAAGGAAAGAGATTATGGACACCATGGCTCCCTCCGGACCGGTCTATCAGGCCGGTACCCTTTCGGGAAACCCTCTGGCCACCACGGCAGGCCTGGCCACACTGGAAACCATAGATTCCACACCGGATTTTTATGAATCCCTTGAAAAAAAGGGAGCCCTGCTGGAAGAGGGTCTGAAGAGCAGCTGCTCAAAACTGGGAATCCCCGCTGTGATCAACAGAGTGGGAGCCATGATGACCCTGTTCTTTACAGACCAGAAGGAGATCCGGAATTTTGACGATGCCCGTTCCTGCGACACCGGCCGGTACGGAGACTATTTCAGGGCCTCCCTGGAAAAGGGAATTTACCTGGCTCCTTCGGCCTTTGAAGCGGCCTTTATATCCTGTGCTCATACAGAAGAGATGATCCGGGACACTGTGAACTCCGCCTATGAAGCCCTGAAAAGTCTGGAGTTTTGAAAGGAATGAACAGAAAATACAGGCCCTTAATCAAAAAAACCTTTCCCGTCAGCCTGCTTCTGGAGGAGAAGCACTGCCTTATAGTCGGGGCCGGACCGGGTATCCTGAAGAAGCTTGAAAACCTGATCCAGTCGGGAGCCGAACTGACCCTTGTAAGCCCCGAAATGTGCGAAGGCGTGGGGGATCTCTACAGAAAGGGCTGTTTTCACTGGGAACAGAGGCCCTTCAGATCCGGCGATCTGGAAGGCAAGGATCTTGTGTACTGCGGCACCTCCGATTCTCTTCTGAACAGGGAGATCCTGCAGGAGTGCCGGCAGAAGCGCATCCTCTGCTGCCCCATAGACAGCAACTGGCCCGAAGGGGATTTCACCACCCCCGCCATATTCCGGAAGGATGAACTTTCCGTCTCGGTATCCACCGGAGGAGCCTCCTGCAGACGATCCAAACTGATAAAACAGAGCCTGGCGAAACACATAGAGATGATCGACTCGCTGGAACTCCTCGTGATCGGGACCAGCCATCTCCAGCTGGATATCTCCCGCAGGGAACCCTTTCATCTGACCGGAGAAAAGCTTGAAAAAACGGGGATGATGCTCTCCCATATCTGGGGTGTCCATGAATTCCTGATCCTGAATACATGCAACCGCATTGAAGTGCTGGCTGTGGTGTCCAATGACGAAGCGGTCAGTGACCTGATCAGCCGGATTCTGGGATTCGAGACCCTGAAGACCGGCGAGTACTATCTCCACAGGGGAGAACAGGCCTTTTTTCACAGCAGCGAACTCCTTGCAGGACTCTATTCCCAGACTCCCGGAGAGAATCATATTGTGGCCCAGATCAAGGAAGCCGCCTCCCTGGCGGATGAAAAAGGCTGGTCCGGGACCATTCTGAATGACTGGATCGCCAGAACTCTGGGAATATCCAAGCTGATCCGGCGGGAGACAGGTCCCCTGCTGAAAGAGTTTGAGATCGAAGACGTTGCCTGGGAGTACATCCGGAAAACAGCCGGACAGCCCCGGAAGGGAATGATTCTGGGAACCGGAGTGATTGCCCGGGGTATGGCCCGCCGTCTGGCGGCCCGGGGAATCCCCCTCTACTGTGCCTACAGAAATACAATTCCCGAATGGGAGGGGGCGGAAAAAGATCTCATAGAAATGATATCCCTCTCTGAATTCAAAGAGTATATAATGGAAGCGGATTTTATCATCGCCGCCACCTCCAGTCCTGACTATCTGCTGGATGAAAAAGACAGCACTCTGTTCTCTCCGGAAAGGGAGACCCTGCTGATAGACCTGTCCCTTCCCCGGAATATTTCTCCCGGCCTGGGAACTCTTCCCGGAACCGGAGGAAGAAAAACCACGGTGACCGATCTGGATGATCTGAAGCACTGGTACAGAAGAGAACTGGCGGATATGGAACGGATCATGACACTCTGCCGGGAAACGATACAGGAGAATATAGACAGCTATGAACGAATCGCAGAAAGTGTTCAGAGTCGGAAACCGTGACAGCAATCTGGCCGTAAGGCAGACAGCGGCCGCTCTGGCAGAACTCTCGGCTGACTTCCCGTTGATTCAATGGGAACAGATTAATATGTCCAGTCCGGGCGACAGGGACAGAAAAATGGATCTTCGTGTCAGCCCCGGAGATTTTTTCTCAAAAGATCTGGATGAAGCGGTCATAAGGGGAGACCTGGACTGCGCCGTTCACAGCGCGAAAGACCTGGAGTACCCCCTGAGGGAGGAGCTCGACTGGTTCTGGCTCCCCTGGAAAGCCGCCAGGGAGGATGTTCTGATCTGCCGGGAGGGTATGACCCCGGAGGAGCTGGACAAAAACAGTCTGATCGGCGTATCAAGCGAGCGCCGGGAAGCCTACTGTGCCCGGGAGTTTCCCCAGGTCCCCACAGCGCCCATAAGAGGCAACATAGAGATGCGCCTGGACCAGCTGGATCAGGGCCGCTACGATATGCTTATTATGGCCAAAGCGGCTCTGGACCGGCTTGATCTGTCTCACAGGATCACACGAATCATCCCTCTGGAGAAGCTTCCCGCACCGGAAGCCCAGGGGATACTGGCCCTGAGTTTCCGGAAAGGGGATGAAAGATTCACAGCCATCCGCAGCCTCTATATCAAGGCCGTCCGTTTTGTGGGATCCGGCCCGGGAAGCGCTTCTTTATGCACCCTCAAGGGTATTGAGGCTCTGAAAAACTGCGACATCTGCCTCTACGACTCCCTGCTGGACCAGGAACTTCTCTCCCATGTCCGGGGCGAAGCCGTCTACACGGGAAAAAGAAGCGGTCAGCATAGCTTTAAACAGCAGAAAATCACCGAAATGGTTAGCGAATATGCCCGGAAAGGCCTGAAAGTTGTCAGGCTCAAAGGGGGAGATCCCGGTATTTTCGGCCGTCTCGCCGAAGAGGCGGAAGAACTGGAATCTCTGAAAATCCCCTTTCTTGTGATCCCGGGAGTGAGCAGCCTGAATGCGGCGACTTCGGCGACAGGGCTCCTTCTGACACGGCGGGGAGTCTCCCGGGGCTACACAGCCATCAGTTCCCGCATTGAGGGAGGAGAGATTGCCGATACAGGAGCCTCGGAACGGGCCCGGCTGCCGGTGATCTTCTTTATGTCTCTGAAGGCCTCCGGTTCGGTTGTCCGAAACCTGCTGGATGAGGGACGGCCCGGGACGGAACCCGCTGCCGTAGTCTACAACGCCGGCAGCCCCGATCAGACAATCATCCGGGGTACCCTGGGTGATATTGCCGGTAAAATTGATGCCCGGGGTTATGAAAGCCCGGGACTCCTGATTACGGGGGAAGTGGCCCGTTACGGCTTCGACACCTCCTCGGGCCCGCTGGGAGGAAAAAGAATCCTTCTGACCTGCAGTGAACGGCTGATGGAAAAGGCGGCCCTGACTGTGGAAGATTTCGGAGGGATTCCGCTGAAACAGAGCCTGATCCGCCTGGATCGGTCTCTGCCGAGTCTGGATTTGAATGACACCGACTGGATCGTCCTGACATCTCCCGGCGCTATCCGCCATTTTATGGATCTGCTCAGAGAAACGCGGCAGGATATCAGAAAACTCCCGAAGATCATGGTCTGCGGCACCCCTTCGGCCCGGACCCTGGAGGAGTACGGTCTCTACGCGGATTTCACAGCCCCCTCCCCCTTCGGCGCCGGAAGCCTGATTCAGTCGGGAGTTCCGGTCATCAGAGAAGGAGAGAGGGTGATCCGTTTCCGCTCGGACCGGGCCGGCTCGGAAATAACCCGTGCCCTGGAATCCCGGGGAGCCCTTGTAAGAGATATTATTTTATATACAAATACAACTTTAAAAACCAGCGATGCCTGCCCGCCCTGTGATGCGGTGATATTTGCCAGCTCCTCAGCCGTTACGGCCTTCCTGGAGAACTGGGGGCTGGAGGCTCTGAATGGAAAAACCCCGGTAGCCATCGGGATTCCCACAGAAACAGCCCTGAAAGAGAAAGGAGTCTCCCCGGTCCTGGTTAGCCGGGAGGCTTCACTTCCCTCTTCTATAGAAACCCTGTCCGGCCGGTGGCTGAATAACAAACTGAAGGAGATCCTATGAACAGTTATCCCCAGCTCAGACTCAGACGGCTGAGACGTACCCCCTCGATCCGGAGGCTTTTCGATGCCCCCCTTCCGGGACCGGAGAAATTCATCTGGCCCCTTTTTGTGGCGGAAGGACGGAATAAAAGAGAGTCCATTGATGCCATGCCGGGTCAGTACAGGCTCAGTCCCGATACCCTCTGTGCCGAAGTGGAACAGGCGGTCAGGGAAGGCATCGGGGGTGTACTGCTTTTCGGACTCACAGAAGAGGAGAATAAAGACGGCCGGGGAACTGCGGCCTGTGCCTCCGGCGGCTCTGTTCAGGAAGCGGTAAAGGTCCTGAAAAAAGAGTTCCCCCAGCTTGTGGTGATGACCGATGTCTGCCTCTGCGCCTATACCTCACACGGCCACTGCGGCCCGCTGACCCCGGAGGGCGATGTGGATAACGACCAGGCCCTGATTGAATTGACGAGGACAGCCCTCTCCCATGCCGAAGCCGGCGCCGACTGTGTCGCTCCCAGTGCCATGATGGACGGCCAGGTTCAGGCTATCCGGAAGGGACTGGATGACGGGGGCTTTGATCAGACCATCCTTATGAGTTACTCCACCAAGTTTGCCTCGGCCATGTACGGCCCCTTTCGGGATGCCGAGCAGTCTGCTCCGGGAAAAGGAGACAGGCAGGGATATCAGCAGTCCTACAGAGATAAACGCCAGGCCATCAGGGAGTCCCTGACCGATGAGGAGGAGGGAGCGGATATCCTGATGGTGAAGCCGGCCCTGTTTTATCTGGATGTGATCAGCCGTCTGAGGGAAGAGACGAACCTGCCCCTGGCGGCCTACAATGTGAGCGGAGAGTACTCCATGCTGATTGCCGCCGCCGAAAGAGGCTGGGGCGATCTGGGCGGCATGGTCAGAGAATCCATAGCCGCTCTGGACCGGGCCGGTACGGATATCATTATCTCCTACTGGGCCGGCAGATACAGAGAACTCATTGCCCCCTAGGAGTGTCCCGGTGATCCCTCCGCATTGTTCTCAGAGCGGAGGGATCCCCCGCTCTACCTTAAAAAGCCTTCGTATTCCTCGATTTTTATTCACATTATATACGTTTTTCCCATTTTTTTTCTACCATATCGTATAAACTCGGATTGACAGCTCCTTTTGATTCCTTCAATCTATGTGTATTTTCAAAAATCAAGGAGTACAAAATTGTCTGAAAAACAACAATGGGGAAGCCGGATCGGATTCATCCTTGCTGCAGTGGGCTCCGCTGTGGGACTGGGAAATATCTGGCGCTTCCCTTACATGGTATACGAAAACGGAGGGGGAGCGTTCCTTATCCCCTACTTTGTCGCCCTGCTGACCGCAGGAATACCCATAATGATACTTGAATTCAGTCTGGGTCACAGAAGCCGCTCCGGTGCGCCTCTGACATTTTCCAGGCTGAACAGAAAATGGGAATGGCTCGGCTGGTTTCAGACCGGTGTCAGTATTGTCATTGCCGTCTATTATGTGACGGTTGTCGCCTGGTCTATCAGTTATGTGGGATTCAGTTTCAATCAGTCCTGGGGAAGCGCTCCGGCAGATTTCTTCCTGGGAGATTTCCTTAAAATCAGCAGCGGCCCCTTTGCGCTGGAAGGCTTTAACAGCGTTATCCTGATTACGATCCTGGCGGCCTGGTTTATCAATTTCCTTGCCAGCTACGGCGGAGTACAGAAGGGTCTGGAGAGGGCCAATAAGATTTTCATGCCCGTTCTGATTGTCATGCTTCTTGTCATAACAGTCAGGGCAGTTACCCTACCCGGAGCCGCCCAGGGGCTTCAGATCCTGTTTAAACCCGATTTCAAGGCGATCCTGGATCCCTCGGTATGGATTGCCGCCTACGGGCAGATCTTTTTCAGCCTGAGCATTGCCTTTGCTATCATGCTCACCTATTCGAGCTATCTGCCGAAAAAATCGGACATTGTGAACAATGCCTTTATGACAGCCCTCCTGAAC
Organism: Oceanispirochaeta sp.; assembly: GCA_963666275.2. Taxonomy (GTDB): domain Bacteria; phylum Spirochaetota; class Spirochaetia; order DSM-2461; family DSM-2461; genus Oceanispirochaeta. The sequence continues at coordinate 2,062,811 of CAXXOA010000002.1, read as the reverse complement.
TGCGGTTTCAGTATGCTCTCTGGAATTGCGATTTTCAGCATTCTGGGATTCATGCAGCACCAGGCGGGGGGAACTCTTCCTGAAAAACTGGCCGGCGTTCTTCTTGCCTTTGTAACCCTGCCTTCCGCAGTCAGCCAGCTTCCCGCTCTGAATACCCTGATCGGGATCCTCCTCTTCCTGACCCTGTCCTTTGCAGGTCTTTCCTCTTTTATCTCGATAAACGAAGTTATCGTCCGGTCGATTGTGGACAAAACCGGACTCCCCCGCCATAAGGTCACCATCGGTTACACCCTTATCGCCGGTGCGGTCAGTCTGATTTATGCCTCGGGAGCGGGTCTTCATATCCTGGATGTGGTGGATCACTATATCAACAACTACGGTATCATTACGGCCGGTATTATCGAAGTGATCCTGCTGGGATGGTTTTACAATCTGGATTCCCTGAGAGAGCATGCCAATCTTACTAGTGATTTTACCGTCGGAAAGTGGTGGAATTTCATGATCCGTTTTGTAACCCCTCTGGTCCTGGGGATCAACTCGATCCTCAATCTGATCGGAGATATCAGAGTCAACTATTCGGGTTATCCCGCATCAGTACAGATAGTCTTTGGATGGGCCATGATTCTTCTTGTAGCGGTTTTTGCCCTGGTCGTAACCCGCCTGAAATGGCACTCGCCCCTGATCACAAACAATGAGGAGCCCAAAGCATGAGTATAGATGCCGTTATTATGATGATCATCGGTCTGGCAATCACCTGGGGAGGCGCCGGAGTGTGTCTCTATATTGCCCTGAAGAAAAAAGACTGACAGCAATACATATTTGAATAGACTCATATTCATAACAGCAGGATGAATCCGGGTCTAACTGTCAGTTCATGAAAAAACGGCCACCCGTCCAGACATGGAAGGGTGGCCGCTTATTTTTGATGCCCTGCAGTATCAGAAAAGTTCTCAAGACTTTCCCCCATCCAGCTCCGGGGAAGTTTGATGTCTGTCGTTCACTTTTTTTATCACCCTGTCTGCATACTCGGGATAGAGCTCCTGCAGGCAGTCCGGACAGAGGCTGTGAGAAATGCTCGTGTCTGTATATCTGGTAATGTATTCATCCAGGTTGGCCCAGTAGCCGTCATCGTCCCTGACTTTCCGGCAGGAGGAACAGACAGGAAGAAGTCCTTTCAGCTCTTTAACATTGTTCAGGGCTTCCTTGAGTTCCATGATGAGCTGATTATTTTCATCCTGAATCCGGGTATTCTTATCCACCACAATCCTGATCCGATCCAGAAAGCGATCGATATCGACATATCCGGAAAAGGGAAGGGATATTTCTGTATTATTCTCCACTAAACGCTTTTCAAAAAATCCATAGAGTCGGAAATAGTACCTCTTAATCCTTTCTGTCACAAAGTAACCGAAAATCAGGATTCCCATAAAAAGGACAAGGATTGTTGTAAATATTGTCTTATAGGTCTGGTAAATGTATCGTTCACTGTCGGAAAAAGTCACAACTCTCCCCGCCCAGAGAAGCGCCTTTCCTGTGCCATCGGAAAAGAGGGGAATCCAGGCATGAAAATCCTCTCCATGGGAAATACCGGGTTGGCCGGACAGAAAGATCTGCTTCAGCTCGGGATATCTGTCAAAGGCCGAGGCCGCAGTTTCCCGGACAAGGAAATCCCCATTTTCGAAAACCCATTCAATATCCGGATAGGACAGAGAGAGGATTCCTATATTCACGGAGCAGACAAACAGACCGATCCTTTCATCACTGCTGATAACGGGAGTCATCATTTCCAGGACAAGCTGATTTCCCGGAAAGCCGCTTTCTCCGGTTTCAATCCGCCGGGTTGTAATGAGAATGTGATTTTCCTCCAACTTGAGGATATCAGAAAAAAGAGAATCACTGATCAGGTGCTCATGATCACTGCCGGAATGGTCTTCCAGGCCCCTGTCTTCGGTGCTGGCCACATGAAGAAGTGCATTTCTGTCTGAATCATAAAGCCTGACATCCGTAATCTCGGGATAATTCCGGAAAACTCTTTTAAGAACGCCCGAGTAGCGGTTCACAGACTGCTGAAAGGACTCAATACTTCCCAGAAGATCCTGTCCTCCTCCGAGGATTTCTTCTGCCGCAGGCAGCTGGGAGGTAAATTTGATCAGTTCCCTGTAGACTTCTATTTTCGAGGCAATGGGACTGATCTGACTCTGAAGAACACTCTGCTCATTATAGGTCTCCAGTTCCTGCAGTCTCACTCTTGCATTGAGCGCTCCTACAAGGCCGACAATACAGGCAGGAAGGACAGAGAAGACAAACAGAAAAAGAATCAGTATTTTTCCCAGATCTCTTCTTTTTCCCGGACTTCTGCTCATATTATCTCCAACGTTGCTTTCGAGTTCTTTCAGCTTTTAAATATGGAAGAAAGTATAGAATACAGAGGGCCGGGAAACAAACCCTCCGGGATTTTTTAATAGAATGAAGAATTATTGAGGAACAGGAATTCACCTGATTTCAGTATCACTCTGCTTCTGACAGTTCAGCCAGATGCTCTGCCAGATCATCAACAGACTGCTCTATTTTTCTGTTTTTCTCCCTATACATCAGGGTATCCGCCATGTGCATGACTTCCGTCAGATTTTCACCGGAAGATTCATGAATCCCTATACTGAGCCCTATTTTGACAGGAGAGGATTCATTCTCCCTCTCCAGTTGTTCCAGGACTCTTTTTTTAAGATTTTCCGCTTCCATTTTGTTCGTTTCAGGCATAAGAACAGCAAATTCATCCCCTCCGTACCGGCAGGCAAAATCCGCCGTTCGAAGATGTTTTCTGAACAGATCTGCCACACGGATAAGGACCTTGTCCCCTTCGCTGTGACCGAACTGGTCATTGATTTTCTTGAATCCGTCCAGATCCACCATCATAATAGAAAAATTCCGGCCTGTTCTCCGGCTCCTGTCGGATTCTTTTTCGAAGTAGCTGATAAAGGATCTGCGGTTGTTCAATCCTGTGAGGGGATCAATCACGGCAATCCTTTTGAGGGCTTTCAGATAGTAGGCTTTCTCGATGGCAATCGCAGCGAAGTCGGCGATGGTAGAAAGGAGGCTGAGTTCCAGAGGCGAAAAGGCCCCTCCGTCCAGCTTATTGATCAGTTCGATGACTCCGAATACCTTTCCGTTGTTTTTCAGGGGAACACCGATGATGGATTTTGTCTGAAGCCGTGTAAGCTTATCAATATCCGGGGAGAACCGGGGATCTCTGCTGACATCTTCAATGATAAGGGCTTCTCCGTGTTCGGCAATCCAGCCAACAATCCCCTGCCCTTTGGGAATCACCATGCCTTTTAACTGCTCCACTCCGCTACCCACGGCAATGGAAAATGTCAGATCACCTGTTTTAGGGTTTCGCAGCAGCAGGGACCAGTAGGAGGGAGCAAAAATTGTCCCCACCTGATCCATAACAGCTTCCAGAGTCTCTCTGATGGTTCTGGCACTGGATATGGCTTTCCCGATGCCCGAAAAGAAAGACAGCTTTACCAGATCGTTTAACTGATCTGATTCATCAAAATGGCTCATGCCGGCTCCTTGATCTATTTTTAACTTCTATTTTTCTCAGTTATATTTCTTTCAAAATAATAATTACGCACAATATACCACGAAACCTCGGAAAACCCATGAGGATACACACAGCTCTCCCTGGATTCTCCCGGAACCGGGCGGAGAGAGGTTTCCGTAAATTTCTTCAATACAATTCCTCAGGGGATAATTTCAAACTGTCCCATCATACCGCTGTCTTCATGTTCCAGAAAGTGGCAGTGATACATATATATTCCTTCATAATCTCTGAACCGGAGGGCCAGGCGATAGGTATCCCCCGGATAGAGAAGAATCGTGTCTTTGGGGCCCGAGAGAAGAGGCGGCGGCGCTTCCCCGTTCAGACTCAGGATCCTGAACTGCACATCATGGACATGAAAAGAGTGGGGAAAAGCCATCATACCTGTTCTTCTGTTCTCCACAATCCAATGCTCCGTCGTGTCCAGACGGATTGTTTCGTCGATCCTGTCCATGCTCATGGACTTGCCGTTTATGGCGAATCCCATCATCCCCATGGTCTGCATAAGAAATGTTCTTGTTTCGGCGGGAGTCTCCTCCCCGGGGATGGAAAAGGGACGGAGCCTGCCGGGGTGTTCATACAGAACCGGCCGGCTCCTGTCGGTATCGACTGTCATGGCTGTATGGGTATCGGATCCGTAAATATCGGTCAGCAGCGAGACCTTTTCATTCTTTTCAAGATCCACGAGGATCTCATACCTCTCTCCCGAGGTCAGAACCAGATTGTCCGTGGAGACGGTTTCAGGAAGGAAGCCTCCGTCTGAGGCAATGACAGTAAACTTTCTCCCATCGGAAAAACGAACCCTGTATATACTGGAGTTGGAGCCGTTGAGGATCCGGAAACGGACAGTCCCTCCTGCAATTTCCAGTTCCGGCTTATAGGCTCCATTCACAAGCAGGGCGTTCCCTGTATAGCCGTGCATGATATCAGCCATGGCCGGAGCAAAGCGGAACCGGCCGTCCCTGTCGATTCTGCGGTCCTGAAGTACAAGGGGAATATCATTCACACCGTATTCCCGGGGAATATTCAGAGACCGGGAAAACTCATCTTCAATATAAATCAGCCCTGCCAGTCCCCGGTAGACCTGTTCTGCTGTTTTTCCCATCAGATGGGGGTGATACCAGAGGGTGGCGGCATCCTGCCTGATTGTAAAGCGGGGATTCCATGTTCCTCCGGCAGAGACAACCTGCCGGGGACCTCCGTCAAACTCAGCGGGAATATGCATCCCGTGCCAGTGAACGGTGGTATCCTCATTCAGAGTATTGTCTACAAGAACATTGAAACTGTCCCCTTCTGAAAATCTCAGAGTCGGCCCCAGATAGTCCCCGTTGTAACCCAGGGTATCCGAATCACCGAAGGGAAGAGCGAGAGTTCCCTGCTGAACAGTTAAAGTGATCTCTTCTCCCTCCAGAAGCGGGGGGATGGGGAGGGAACTCTCCCCTGAAAGTGCGGAGTAGAAAAGTCCTGTGAGCATACAATAAATTAAAGTCTTTCTCATAATATCTATCCCTCTTCTGCATTGAGCCTTATTATCATTCTATTACAAAAAAGAAGGCAATTTACATAAAATTCTTCTCCTGCGGTTCAAAGGGTCTCTGGTTAAAGCGTGAGAATAGCTGCTGAAATCAGAGAAGACAAATGAATGGCAACAGCTTCACATAGTTAGTTTATAATAACTTTGTTCGATTTTCCAATTTTTCCAGAAAACGTCCTTTTCTTTTTCTCTATTTATTACTATTTTACTATTATATAACTTTTCAAGGAGTAATATATGACTTTTAAAACACCTGATCTACCTTATGCCTATGATGCATTGGAACCATATATCGACAGACAGACCATGGAGATTCACCACGATAAACATCATACGGGCTATACTGCCAAGCTCAATGCTGCCCTTGAGGGAAGCGAATATACCTCCCGCCCCATAGAGGAGCTTCTGGGAAATCTGGATGCTCTGCCGGATAAGATCCAGACAGCCGTCAGAAACAACGGCGGCGGTCACTATAATCACGCCCTCTTCTGGCAGTGGCTCTCACCTGAGGGGGGAGGACAACCGGAGGGAAAACTTCTGGAAGGCATCAGATCGGCCTTCGGTTCCTTTGACGAATTCAAAGAAGAATTTTCCAATGCCGCGGCAACCCGATTCGGCAGCGGATGGGCCTGGCTTGTCAGTGATAAAGCCGGCGTTCTCTCCGTTATGTCCACGGCAAACCAGGATAATCCGATCAGTCAGGGACTGACACCGGTTCTGGGACTGGATGTGTGGGAACATGCCTACTATCTGAAGTTTCAGAACAGGAGGCCCGAATATATCGAAAGCTTTTTCAATGTGATCAACTGGAAGAAAGCGGAAGAACTCTATAGTAAGATTTCCTGAGGTAAATATTGCCGGATCCAGCTGGACCCCCCCCCTTTTTCAGCTGGGTTTTTTCTCAAATTCCCGTGAAATCCCCTCCTATTTGCTCCAATAAAGAGAAGATTCCTTTTCCCGCCCTATCTTGGAAATGAAAATCCTGTTAGGATACTCGTTCACAGGAGAATTAATGACATTTAATGATTTCAATCTCCGGCCTGAAATACTGCAGGCTCTGGAGACCCAAGGCTATACGATGCCTACCCCCATACAGGCCGAAGCAATTCCCCCGATCCTTAAAAAAAGGGATATTCTGGCGGGAGCACAAACAGGAACGGGAAAAACAGCGGCCTTTGCCCTTCCCGTTCTGGAACTTCTGAGCCGGGGCGGAAAAAAACAGAAACAGCCGAGAGTCCTGGTACTGACTCCCACAAGAGAGCTGGCAGCCCAGGTGGGCGAAAGCTTTCAGAACTACAGTGCCAACCTTCCCTACCGGACCCAGACCATCTTCGGCGGTGTAAAAATAAATCCTCAGATTCATCAGCTGCAGAAGGGATGCGATATTCTTGTTGCCACTCCGGGACGACTTCTCGACCACCTTCAGCAGCAGACTCTGGATCTGAGCAGGATTGAATTTCTGATACTGGATGAAGCAGACAGGATGCTGGATATGGGATTTATCAAAGATATCCAGAAAATCATCAAAGTTCTTCCCTCGCAAAGGCAGAATCTGATGTTTTCGGCAACCTATGATAAAAAGATCAAAGCCCTCTGCAATACCCTTCTTCACAAGCCTGTCCTTGTTGAGGTAAACGAGAACAACCAGACTGCCGAGAAGGTGGAACAGGTTGCCTACAGTGTAGACAAGAAACAGAAGCGCTATCTTCTTTCCCATCTCATCAAGACCGAATCCTGGTATCAGGTACTTGTATTCGTCAGAACAAAACACGGAGCCAACCGGCTGGCAAAACAGCTGAACAAGGAAGGCATTCCCTCATCGGCCATCCATGGAGATAAAAGCCAGGGAGCCAGGACTAGAGCTCTCAAAGAGTTTAAAACCGGAGACCTGCAGGCTCTGATCGCCACCAATGTTGCGGCGAGAGGCCTGGATCTTCAGGGGCTGAGCTATGTAGTAAATTTTGACCTGCCCCAGATGCCCGAAGACTATGTGCATCGGATCGGAAGAACCGGACGTGCCGGAGAATCCGGACTGGCTATTTCATTCATATCTGCGGAAGAGCGGAGCCAGCTCAAAGATATTGAAAAACTGATCGGACAGTCTGTTCCTATGGCCAAAGCCAAAGGTTTTACCCCTGTCATTACCCAGGCAGAACCCGTTGCGGAATCCAACCGGGCCAACAGACCGGAGCATAAAAGAAGGCCTCATAAACAGGGGCAAACTGACAGTTCTGGGAACTCGGGCCCTTCCAGAGCCAAACGGAACTATGCCGGATCCAGATCAGGATTCAAACCGAAAAGGTCCGGAAGCAGCCAGTAGGCAGAAAAACCGGAGACTCTCTCCGGTTCTCAGAAACGGCAAGCCCACCAGTCTGAATGATGGTGGGTTTTCTTTTACCCTGCTCCCGCTCTAATCCTCGTCCTCCTTCCGGTGCTTCTGCATTTTCAGAATTTTTTCCTGCAGTTCCGGATAGAGTTTTTTTACACAGTCGGGGCACAGGCTATGGGAAATGCTTGTATCTGTATATTTTGAAATATAGATATCCAGGTTTTCCCAGTAACCGTCATCATCCCGGACTTTCCGGCAGGAGGAACAGACCGGAAGGAGACCTTTCAGCTCCTTTACATTTTCCAGAGCCTCTTTCAGTTCCTTTATAAGCTTTTCATTCTCGATCTCTTTTGCCGTCTTCAGTTCCAGCTCTCTATTGAGACGGGCATTCAGCTCATCAACCTCGAGAAAAATCAGATCAAAAGGTTTCGTGATACTGGTTTTAATAATGGATCTATAGATGTAGTAGAAAGAGAAAATCTTCAGAAAATGTCCGATCAGATTGGCCGAGCCGTAATTGCTCACATACTGGGTAAAGGCAAACTCCGACAGTATGGTCATCCCTATGGAAATCTGTATATAGAGAAACACCTTCCGGTCAAACTGTTTTTTCCTAAACCTGAGAAGCAGATAGGCACAGATGAGAAAGGCTATGATAAAATACTCGCTTATGATTTTAAACCTTGTCTGTCCTATGCCTGGAATAAAACAGACAGGAAAGATATGGGACACGAAAATGGTATATACGATGACCCCTGTAATCACAAGATAAAAAAGGAAGAGGGGGTACTCGGATTTTTCGATCCTGTCTCTGAACCAGAAAAGGGAGATCAGAAGGGTCAGACTCTCCATAAACCTGCCGGCAATCCACAGCTGGTTCGCATAGAAATGCTGCTGCGGAAAGATACCCATTCCGGTGTAACTCAGAGTGTGCAGAAGGTCTATAAAAGCAATAAAAAGATAGGCGATTCCCAGGATCAGAAAAAACTGTTTTTTTATATACTGCCTGGAATTCCAGCTGATCACATACAGGGAAAACGCAATAACAATACTGAAAATTTCAGCCACCACATGAAAAAGGAGATAATTGACTCTGGTAGTCAGATACAAACCCGAAAGGAAACAGACAGAAACCAGGATTTTTACAGCCATCCCGGATGCAGATTTTTTCTCTTCTGACGTTTTTATTCCTTCCATATCGGTCTGCTGTCCTTTTTCTGCTGCTTTCTATTTTTAATTTCCTTTAAATATTAAGTGAGAGAACAGGGAAATTCAAATGGAAACACAAAGGATCCGACCGGAAAGACAGCTTGTAACTTTTCATGAAAAAAGCAACACTGACCGGTATGATAGCAATTGATACCCATACCCATTCACTGGCCTCCGGCCATGCCTACTCTTCGATTCAGGAGATGGCAAAAGCAGCTTCTGAAAAAGGCCTTCCCGCCTTCATACTGACCGATCACAGCCCCGGAATGCCCGGCGGCCCCCATATATTCCACTTCTACAACTCCCGGGTACTCCCCCGGAAAATCCAGAATGTAACCATGTTCAGGGGAATAGAAGCCAATATTATCAATGAACGGGGAGAAATCGACGTGGAAGAGGAGCTTCTTCAGGAACTGGAAGTCGTGATCGCTTCGTTCCACATCCCCACATTCACCCCCGGTACGGTGGAGGAAAATACAAGGGCCTATGTGAACGCCGCCCGGAACCCCTATGTAAAGATAATTGCCCATCCCGATGACGGAAGATTTCCCTACGACATCTCCGCCCTGGTCCGGGCCGCGGGAGAGACAGGAACCCTTCTTGAAATGAACAATTCCAGCCTCAAGCCGGGATCATTCCGTTCGGGAGCTGCAGAAACCTACAGGGAAATGCTGAAACACTGCAGAACCCAGGGAGTGAAAATAACTCTGGGGAGTGATGCCCACTTCAGCGAGCATGTGGGAGACGTATCCTACTGTGAAAAAATTCTTGCGGAAGTCAATTTTCCCGAAGATCTGATTGCCAATACCTCCCTGGAGGGTTTCCTGAATGAGCTTGGAATCACAGAGTAGAATGAGACTCCGGAAAATTCTAAACTGAACCTATGCAACTGATTTTTCCCGTTATACTGATACTGGCAAGTCTGACCGCAGGAATCCTTCTCAGATATATTCTGCAGAAAGCAGCGGTATCCCGGAGCAGAGAGGACACGATCAGAAAGGGACTCCAGAAGTCCTGTTTTCTGTTTATGAACCCCCTAGTACTGATCGGGGCAACCTGGATTCTCCCTCTGGAGGACAGACAGATCCTTCTATTGCCAGTCATAGGAGTCGCCGCTATCTCTCTGGGAGGGGTCTATTCCATTTTGTATACCCGTTTACGGAGAATGCCGCTCCCCCGGAGGGGAAGTCACTTCTGTGTAAGCTACTATACCAATATAGGATCTGTGGGAGGACTGGTTGTCTTCACCATGCTGGGAGAAGCCGGATTTGTTCTGATGCCTCTGTACAAACTCCTGGAACCTGTCATGTACTTCGGCCTGGGATTTCCCATAGCCGCCCTGTTCGGAAAAACCGGAAAAGAGCAGAACAGATCTCCGGGAGGTATTTTTAAAGATCCGGTCATCCTTCTGTCCATGTCCAGTATCGCTCTGGGATTTGTTCTGAACCTTCAGGGATTCACCAGACCGGTCCTTTACGGCTCAATCAATAATATTCTCATACCGCTGATGTCTTCCATTCTGCTTGTATCCATTGGTATGGGAATGGACTTCAGAAATATGAAAGGTCATCTTGTCTCTGCCCTGAGTGTCGGGGGTATCAAATTCCTTCTTGTACCGCTGACCATAACCATCGGTTCCTACCTTCTGGGAATGGGGGAGATCATGGGGGGAGTCCCCCTGATGACAATATTCATACTCTCTTCCATGCCCGCAGGATTTGTCTCGATTATGCCCGCCAGCCTTTACGGTCTGGATCTGGATTATGCCAACACAGCCTGGATACTGACAATGGTGCTGATGGTACCAGTAGTTCCCTGGATCGCCTTCTGTCTGAAGAACCTGATTCCCTTTCTACTCTGAAGGTCCGGGCCATTCAGAGGGAAAGATCCGGATCCAGGCTGTATATTCCCGACTGTATGAAGAGATGAACCAGTTCAGGATCAAACTGACTGCCTTTTCCGGCTTCCAGTTCCTTTATAGCCTCATCCCGGGGGAGAGCGTTTCTGTAGGGTCTGTTGGTTGTCATGGCATCAAAAGAGTCGGCAACCTGAACAATCCTGGCCAGAAGATCTGTTTCCGACCCTTTCAGGCCTGCCGGATAGCCCTGACCGTTGTACCATTCATGATGCTGTTTGACGATGGGCAGGCAGGGGGCGAAAAAATCCACCACCTTCAGGATATTTTCTCCTATTCCGGGATGATCCTGAAATATCTTTTTCTCTTCCTGATCCAAAGGCTGTTCCTTGTGGAGAAGCCCTTCGGGTATTCCGATTTTTCCAATGTCATGAAGAAGGGCTCCGTACTCCAGAATCTCTATGTCATGACAGGAAAGCCCCATTTTCAGGGCCATTTCACGGGCGAATCCTCTCACCCTGTTGCTATGCCCCCTGGTGTAGGGATCTTTCGCTTCTATGGTTTCGGCCAGGACTTTGACTGTAACCAGGTTTGTATCTTTCAGCTTGTCATAGGCCAGCCGCAATTCGCGGGTTCTCTGCTCTACCCGGTCCTCAAGCTCCTCCTGGTACTTCTGATTCTCCAGCTTGAGTCTGTGATTCTCTTCCAGAATCATTTTATGATCCAGACTCTTCTCCAGAAGATCCAGCAGTACGGCTTTCCGGACCGGTTTCGTTATGTAGTCAAAGGCTCCTCTTTTCATGGCCGTCAGGCCCGTATCAAGGTCCGTATGGGCTGTCAGCATGATAACCGGCACCAGAGGGAACCTGTCTGTCAGGATGCTCAGAAGCTCAAGGCCGCTCATACCGGGCATCCGTATATCCGAAAGGATGGAATCGGGAGCTATTTCAGTTTTTTCAAGGATTTCAAGGGCATCTTCCGCACACTCAGCCTGAAGGATATTATACCCGGCTGTTTCCAGAATAATGCCAAGCACTTTCTGTATGGCTCTATCGTCATCAACGATGAGAATATTGTTTTTTAGATTGTTAAACATACTCTACCTTTCACCCTTTTTCATTCCCGGAAGAAGAAAAGGGACACTGGTCTTATAATCGTTATAATCCCGGAATAAACGGGGGAAAAAAAATCGGTCTTCCAGATATATAGTCAGAAGATTCAACAGGATCAGGTATACACCCTTTAAAAGGAAGCTCCAGCCGGGACTATAGAGATAGAGAGAGGCGATGAGAAGCATAAAAGGGTAGAATCCGGGGTGTCTGACAAGACTGTATGTCCCCCGCCTGAAAACCAGGCGCTCCCCGGTGGAGGAGATCTCGGAAAAAAGAGATATTTCAATAAACAGCACATAGAAAAGTGAAAGGCCCGCCAGAGCGAGTAGCAGGGTTTTCCCCCAGAAAAAAGAGCCGCTTCCCGGAGCCATCATCTGCTCCCGGCCCAGGGAGATCAGAACAATAGCCAGACCTCCGTAGGCCAGTATTGAAGAGAGTACAATGGCGTATTTTTTTCTTTTGACCTGACTGTAATCAGACAAGCAGAGGCAGATAAAAAAGATTGTACTTCCTGCTATATGAAACATAATTTTAAAAAAAAATGCTATAATTTCCAAAGATTGTTAATATTATAAAGAATAATAAGGGGTTCGTCACTAATGTTCCTGGATCTTTCAACAATTATACCTGCAATGACTTCCATCCTCTACATAGTGTTTACCCTTTTCGGAATCATTCAGGGAAGAAAGGAAAAGGGCTCCCTCACGTTTATTTTCTATATGCTCATGATGACTATATGGAGTTTCAGCTCTTTCATGATGCATGCCAATTTTGCGATACTCACACCCCTTCACTGGAACAGAATCATGATGATCGGAATGCTTGGCGTCCCGATTACTATGTTCCATGCCCTTCTCAATATGACCGGAGACCTGCGGAAAAAGATGTCTCTATTTATGCTTTTCACAGGGTATTCCATCTATTTCATCCTACTGATATTTAACTTTTCCGGAAGGATCGTGGAATATGCTGGTTTTATAAACAACCAGTTTACCTATTCCCTGGCCGACAGAGCCATTCTGACATACTCTCTCTGTTACATATACATCATTTTTGCTTTAATTCATCTGAGCATACAGCTCTACAGGGCTGATAACAAATCCCTTCAGCGCAAAATCCGCTATCCCATGTACGGTGTGATCATGCTGCTCATCAGTGTACTGGTCAATCTGTACGAACCACTGGGAAAGTACCCCATTGATATCCTGGGAACAACTCTGAATGCCTTTTTTATTTTTTATGCGATCTACAACTACAAACTGATTAACTACTCAACCATTGTCCTGAGAACCATACTGCTTGCGATCCTTGTGATGATAAGCAGTTCGATCTTCTACTTTTCCTTCTGGATCCTCTCTCTCTCAGATGATGCCTTTTCCTCTCACAGAGAGGCCTATCTGATCTCCCTCCTGTTCGGAGTGGTGGTAACGATCATATTCCAGCCTCTGCGGAAAGGGACCCTCTCATTGATAGAAAAGCTCTATCTGGGAAAGAGATTTCACGCCTTTCAGGATCTGAAAACCTTCTCTCACAGCCTCAATTCTCTGGTAGATCTGAGGCTACTGGGAGAACTCACCACTGAAAAGATTGCCACTTCCTATAAACTGAACTGGTCTGCCATGATCGTTCAGGACTACTCTACCGGAAAGTATATGGTTTTCGGTTATCAGGGGATCGAGCATTCTCTAGAGGAGGACCTCCATTTTGAGCCGGAAGCGATCAGAGAGTTCAACAGGGACCTCAGCCTGGAAGAATCAAACCGCTGCTCCTACAGGCCTCTGGTACTGAAACTTCCCGAGACGACCCTCATTCTCCCCTTAAGCCTTGTGATGCCCCTGACATTCAAAAACAGAACCAACGGCTACCTTCTGCTGGGAAAAAGTGAAGACAGGGATTTCTACAACCAGTTTGACCTGGATACTCTGGAGATTCTCAGGGGCCAGTGCGCCCTGACCCTGGAAAATGCCATCTCCTTTGAACGGCTGCGGAATCAGCAGAAGAAGCTTCAGACTCTCAACAGGGAACTGACCATCAGCCGGAATAAACTGGAAGCATTTTTTGACGGAATCACCACGCCGATTGCCATCCAGGATATCAACTACAACATCATTATGGTCAATTTTGCAGCGACCAAATACTTTCAGGCCCGGTACGACGAACTGGTGGGACAGAAATGCTACCAGGTATTTTTCAACCAGTCCAAACCCTGCGCCAACTGCCTGGCCCAGGACTGTCTGCATACGCAGCTGCCCTTTGAATCCGAACTGAATCATGAGAAAAGCGGCATAACCTTCAATGTCCATTTCTATCCCATCTCTGTCCCTGAAAACGAAACCAAGCTGTTTCTGGAATTCTTCCAGGACGTGACCCAGCAGAAAAAGCTCCAGGCCGATCTGATTCAGTCAGGAAAACTGGCCGGAATAGGAACAATGGCATCGGGTATCGCCCATGAAATAAACAATCCCCTGGGGGGAATCCTGGGAACAGCAGAGATTATCCAGGATCAGCTTGAGAAAGATTCGCCTCTGTATGAACTGACAAATGATATTATTAACTATTCCATGAATGCAGCCTCTGTTCTGAAAGATCTGACCATCTACTCCCGCACCGAGAAAGATGCCACCAATCATGTGGAGATACCTTTCGTATTGGAAAACTCATTGAGAATGGCTGAGAGGGGTATGCCTTTTAAAAACATAACCATAGAGAAGGATCTGGAACCGATCCCGGAAGTGGAGATCAATCCCAATAGTCTGCAGCAGGTGTTTATAAACCTCATAACCAACGCAGTCCAGTCCATGCCAAACGGCGGTACCCTCTCTCTAAGCTGTAAAAACGATGATTTCAATGCCAGGATCACTATAAAAGATACAGGGATAGGGATAGAAAAAGAGAATCTGGACAGACTGTTCGATCCCTTCTTCACAACGAAAAACAGGGAAGGCGGAACAGGACTGGGTTTGAGTATCACCCATCAGTTAGTGACGGAAATGGGTGGCCGGATAAAAATTGACAGCCTTATTGGTAAAGGTACTGTGGTGACCATTGATCTGCCTCTGGAGTCCCGTGACAAATGGAAAATCCGCTTTGTCATAGCCAGGGAGGAAAAAGAGAAGGAGGATGTCTTTTTTCTTCAGAGGAAGGTCCTGGTGGGAGAGCTGGGGTACAGGGAAGAGACCATCCGCAGGGATATCGATGAGAAAGCCTTTCATATTCTTGCCTATAAGGGCCTGCAGCCTGTGGGGACAGTATCCTGTATAACCACAAAGAATACCGAAAGACTACCTATCGAGAACCATTTCAGTCTGGGAAATCTGACAAAAGGGAAGATCAGCGCCGAAATAGACAGGCTGGCTGTACTCAGAGAGGAGAGAGGAAGCATCATTCCCATGGGACTTATGACTCTGGCCTATGTGTTTTCAAGAATACAGGAAACGGAAGTACTTTTTCTGGATGTATTTGCAGGAGATAAACAACAGATTACCATATATGATAAACTGGGATATCAGCAGATCGGCCAGTACAGGGACCCCTCCCTTGTTTCAGTAATGATGCTTGAACACAGAACGGAATACGAAAGGAAGAGCAACAGTATGGAGTATTTTGTCAAACCCCTGGTATCCAGACTGAAAAAGCTGATCCAGTTCAGCCCCGAAGACGAAGCCATATTCAACGAAGCCATGGATAAAATGGTTCAGACTCCGGCGGAATACTGAGCGTCTCAACTTTTTCTGAATATAACGCGGCTCCGAAGAATGAGTGAAGACTCCTGTACTTTGTACTATACTGATATTCAGGAGGGTTCAAAACATGAAACGGAACCTGATATTCCTGTCTCTTCTGATACCTTTGCTAACTGCCCCTCTGCTCTCACAGGAAGAGCAGACAGCGCAAGCGGATTTCAGCTTCGGCCTGTCAATCGGTACAGTCACCCTGGATGAGGAAGTTTACAATTCTGTCCGTTTTCTGCCTGAATTCTCCTATGGAAAACTGGGTGTCGGCCTGGATATTGATTATCGCTTCACTCTGAAAAATGACGATCAGGGAGATCCCCGGTTCCGGGTTTTCAAAAGGGACTGGTATTTTGACCGGGACGGAACATTTCCCGACTATCTGAACCTTTATCTTTCAAAATTCTCCTATATCAGATGGGGACAGGAGAGAGATCCCCTCTTTATCCGCCTGGGAAGTCTGGGGTCCACAACCCTGGGTACAGGGTTCATCATGGGCGGGTATGCCAACACGCTCCTGCTCCCAGAAAAAAGGATCTTCGGCGGACAGTTCAGCCTGAAGGGAGAACTCTTCGATTTTCCCTACCTGGGAGTTCAGGGAATGGTTTCCAATATTTCCGCCCTGGATCTTGCCGGAGCCAGACTCTTCGGATATCCCGCTTCGAATCTGTCACAGAATTATATTCTGAAAAATCTGGAAATCGGTACCTCCCTCTATATGGACAGGGATCCCTTTATCTATCTGACAGATGAAGATGAAAACGGCTATTACGATGCCTATGAGAACAGTCTCTATCCTGAGGATTACAATCCCGACCGGGTTCAGATCACAGGATTCGACTTTATTGCGCCTCTCTACAGCGGGGAGATTTCCTCAGTAGCCCTGATGGGGGATATGGTTTTTCAGGGCACCTCGGATCCGAAAACCGGAAGCATGCTGGGGGCTGCGGGGGCTCTCCTGTTCTTCCGCTATACCGGTCAGCTCCGTTTTATGGGAGATGATTTCCAGCCTGTCTATTTTGACAGTCCCTACGACCTGCTGCGGAGTGATAAATACATCATCTATCATAATGAAGAGGAGCCCATACTGGATGCTGCAGTGGGGTATCTGGCATCTATGGGAGTGTCGCTCCTTCAGGACTCACTGATTTTCAATGTGTCCCTGGAGGGGCCTTTCTCCAACCCTGAGAACAATCCCTACCGGGATCCCAGGATGAAAGGGATCCTGTCTCTTCAGCCGGGTACTGTCAGTCTTGTGGATTTCAGCTTCTGGTACGACAAGATGTTTATTCAAAATCCCGATGATCTGATAGATCCGGAAAATGCTCTTTTGGGAGGGCAGGTCAATTTCCATATGGCTCCGGCTGTGATTACCTTCCAGGTAGATGCCAAATACGAACCCGGAGACAGCCGCGACTGGAACGTTACCTCCCAGATCCGTACGGGAATTCAGTTTTAAACCCGAAGGAGAGAAAAATGAAAAGAAAATTACAAGGAATCCTGTTATATGCTCTTCTTCCGGTCCTGTTTCTAACTGCCCAGGAAGGCAGCATTGCCATAATTGAGTACATAGAGGGTGATCCCTTTGAAGTCATCATTCAAACTCCCTCGGGAGAGGAGGAAGAGGCCTATATCGGTGGAGAACTGGCCCTGGGATCCACCGTCCGAACAGGCAGTGCCAATGTGGAAATCCGCCTGGCCCCGAACGGAACAATCTTCAACCTGGGGGAGAACACAGTCTTTGTCATCAACGCCATCCAGGGCAGACAGGAGAGCGAAGAGACCTCGCTGAGCCTTTTCTCAGGCAGACTGAGAACGGTAGCGTCCCGTCTGGGACGGGATAACCGATACGTGGTCAATACACCCACCTCTGTCTGCGGTATCCGGGGAACCGAGATCCTCAACACGGTTCTGGACAATGAGAACTCGATTCTCTGCAAATCCGGACTGGTCGATGTGATCAGTCTGGCGGATCCGGCAAACAGGACTCAGATCAGTGCCAATATGCGGGTCGACACGGGAGCTGCGCTCTTTACACCGGTCATTCTCACAGCCGGGGAGGTCAATGCCGCCTTTGACGCCCTCCCCTTCCGCAAGCTCAATCCCCGGGACGTCCCTGGCCAGGCCATGGAGAATCCCCCGGCGGGAGCAGAGCCAGAAGAAACGGCATCGGAGAGTGAACCGGTGGAAGTTTCCCCGGAAAGCGCTCCTCCCGTCCCGGAACCGGCAGAGACAGGGGAAGAGGAAACGGCCGCATCTGACAGAGCCCCCTCAAAACTGGAGCAGTGGTTTTCAGATCATATGAATCTTACTGTGGGATCTCTCACCATAAACGGAGAAACCTGGGCCCAGGCCGTGGCCCAGCCTGTTTTTCTGACAGGAAAGGTTCGCCTCGGTCTCTATCTGCCCATTGTATATCAGGAGAATTTCCTGGATTCCTCTGACTGGTATCAGCCGGAAGGAAATAACGAGTGGTCCTTTGGAGGAGATCAGTCGGGAATGCAGGATATCTTTTTCGATATAAACAGAGATCTATGGCTGAAAGTCCGGTTTTTTGAATACGGAGATCAGGGATGGGATCCTTTCTACCTGAAAGTGGGAAACCTGGAAACCATCACACTCGGCCACGGATCACTTGTAAGAAACTACAGCAATAATACCAGTTTCCCCGCTGTCCGGATGGCCGGAATCAATGGAGGAGTCACATGGGGAGGACTCCAGCTGGAGGCCCTTGTTGATCATGCTCCGTCCCCCTCTCTGATGGGAGGCAGAGTTCAGATCCGCAAGGGAAAGCTATTCTCTCCCGGAGCCGCGGCTGTGGTAGATCTTGTCCCGGCCTCTGACGCGGATGATCCCGAATCCCTGGGAGATCCCTATCTGGTCGGCGGTTCTCTGGATCTCGAATTTTTCTCTTTCAATACAGCTCTACTGAAACTCAAAACCTACGGGGATATCTCTTCTGTCATTCCCCTTTACAGGAATCAGCCGGTGGGCACAGCCTTTAATACCTCCGACCCCTTCAAGCTGATCTGGGACGGTGAGGAACTGAGCAATTTCGGAGTCAAAACCGGGATGGCCGGGCAGGTCACGATGCTGGATTTTATTCTGGATCTCCGTTACGAAGACGGACTTTACAGACACAACCTTTTTGATAATCTCTACCAGAGGAATCGCCTCTCCTACCTTGTACAGATGAATCAGTACCTGGAAAGCCCTGAAAATACAGACGCATCTCTGGGAGTTTTCGGAGAAGCAGGTTTCCGGCTTTTCCAGGAGAAGATCCGGATCTCCGCCGGCTACCTCTGGCCCTGGGAACTGGATGGAAAGGAGGTGTCCATCAGCGATGAGGACTACTTCCGGCTGGCTCTGGAAATCTCCCGGGGTATGATCCCCTTCTACAACCTTTCGGGAAGTATCTCCTACGAAAGGGCCCGGTTTTATCCGTCTCTGAGGGATGGGGATTTTATCTGGATGAACGAAGACTCCCTGCTGACCGGAGAGGTGGTGCTCCCCGTTGCCCCGACACTGGATCTTGCGGTGATTGTATCCTCTTCAACCATTTACGATGATCAGGGAGATCTTGTGATGAAAGACGACGGGATAACCCCTGAAATCGTCCCTGTATTCACCATAGAGACAAGGATCCACTTTTAAGGGGGAGATTTCTCTGAAAAAGCCCTGCTCCTGCTTACAGTAGGGTCTTTTTTCACTATAATAGCCGGACTTTATTCAGGAGTTTTTCTATCAGAAATACAAAACATCATCTCATTCCGGGAAATTTCCCCTTTCCTGTGAAAACACTTCCCTTCTATTACGGCTGGATCATCATGGCGGCAGGGGCCATCGGTATACTCTGCAGTGTACCGGGGCAGACCATGGGCGTCTCTGTCTATACAGACCATCTTATTCAGCATCTCTCCATAAGCCGTATTGAAATATCCACAGCCTATATGATCGGAACCCTTTTAAGCGCCCTGGTTATGACAAGAGCAGGCATGTTCTATGACTATTTCGGAGCCAGAGTAGCTGCCGCGGCGGCCGCTGTCGGCCTGGGTCTCTGTCTTATATTCCTCTCCCGGTCTCTGAACCTCAGCCTCTCTTTATCTGAGCTTCTGGGAGTCGAAATGAGCTCTGCCGCGTTCGGCCTCATGATCATCGGATTTTTCGGCATCAGATTCTTCGGACAGGGAGTGCTGACTCTTATCTCCCGGGGAATGGTTATGCGCTGGTTTGAGGCCCATAGAGGCTTTGTTGCCGCTCTTATGGGGATTTTCACATCCTTCGGCTTCTCCTACGCCCCCCGGGCGCTTCAGGGTCTTATCAATCTGACAGACTGGAAAAGATCATGGCTTGTGATGGGAATCATTCTCCTGGGCGCCGTACTGCCCTTTATTCTGATCTTTTTCAGAGACAGCCCCGAAGACTGTGATATGAAAATGGAAGAGGGGCTGAAAATACGGACAGGCAGTAAAGGCGGCAGAAAAGGGGATGCTCCTTCGAAAACGCTGAAAGAAGCCAAAAGGGATCCCCGCTTATGGTGCTACCTGGCGCTCCTCTTTTTCTGGGCCCTCTACAACACAGCCTTCACCTTTCATATCACCTCCATTTTCAGCTCTCTGGGAAAGGATACAGCCCAGGCAGTGGCCATATTCCTTCCCATATCCATCATATCCGTTGCGGCCCGCTTTCTGGGAAGCTGGCTGAGCGATATGATCGATCTGAAATACCATTTCTATCTTCTGGATCTGGCGATTCTTCTGGGAGCGATCTCTCTGGCGCTGCCCTATAATGGGGTGACCTCATTCACTCTGATTCTGGGGATGGGTGTGGGAGCAGGTATTTTCGGAGTTCTGAACTCTATCACCTGGCCCAAGCTTTACGGCAGAGAGCACCTGGGGGCCATATCGGGCCTGGCCATGAGTTTCATTGTTGCCGGCAGCGCCCTGGGCCCCTGGGTTTTCAGCATTATGGAAAAGATATGGGGACACTACCGGTTTACCGGAATAATGGGAGCTTCGGCGGCAGTACTGATAGGACTGGCAAGCCTGCCGTTTCTCCTTTCCCGAAGATCTTTCAGTAAAGAGAAAGCTTGGATTAAATGAACCTGCAGACAATCAGTCATTCCGGATTATACAGTCCGGAATGACTGACGATACGACGGGTTCGGCAGATGATCAGAATCGGTCTATAACCGTGATTCCCGTTCCGCTGAATTCATCCATCCGGGTCAGAGCTTCCAGAGACTCCTCCAGAGAAATAGTCCGGCGGATCAGCTTCCGGGGATCCAGCTTTCCCGTCCTTATCATTTCAAGAAGCTCTGGATACTTGTGAGCCTGCATACCATGGCTCCCCAGGATCTCCAGTTCATGGGCGATCACTCTGTCCATGGGGACAGAGGGATGTTTATGATCTCCCAGCATCAGTCCCACCTGAACATGCTTTCCTCTCTTTCTCAGACAGGAAATGGAGTTGAAGGATGTGACCGGTGAACCCAGACCATCCAGGGAGACATGGGCCCCTCCGCCTGTAATACGCCGGATCTCTCCAACAGGATCATCTGTTTCTGAGGCATTGACTGTCGCAACCGCACCAACGCTCCTGGCGAAGGAAAGCTTGTCCTCTCCCAGATCAACAGCCACCACATTCGCCCCCATGGCGCTGGCGATCATAATGGCCGAAAGCCCTATGCCTCCGCAGCCGTGTACAGCCACCCATTGACCGGGGGCCACCCTTCCCTGCTCGACGACGGCCCGGAAAGAGGTGACAAAGCGGCATCCCAGACTGGCAGCCGTTACAAAGTCAATTTCCTCGGGGATCCGGACAAGATTGATATCGGCGAAATCGATGGCAACCAGTTCCGCAAAGGATCCCCAGTGGGTGAATCCGGGCTGAAACTGGTGATCGCAAACCTGATGATTCCCCGAAGAGCACTGGGGACAATGACCGCAACCGCAAACAAACGGAAGGGTCACTCTGTCCCCTTTTTTCCATAAGGTCACATTGGCTCCCACCTTCTCCACGACACCGGCCAGTTCGTGTCCGGGCACATGAGGGAGAGTGATGTCAGGATCATGCCCCATCCATCCATGCCAGTCACTTCTGCATAATCCCGTTGCGGCGATCCTTATAACAACCCCCTTATCCGTTGGAACGGGATCCGGAAGTGTTTCAATATTCAGAGGTTTTCCGAACTCTCTGTAAACGGCTGCTTTCATGTTATTCTCCTGGTGCGGGATCTTCCGCTTTGTGTCCCATTTTCTCCAGAATCTCCTGCCTCAGGAACTCTGAATCGGAACCGAAAAAAGGCATTTCACTCAGGCGGGCGATGTCCTTCTGTATCTCTACCGATTTCACAGCATCAGCCAGTGCCCCAACGAGATCTCCCGAATCATACTTATCACGGGCTTCCCGATAAAGCCCTTCGGCTTTTTTAATAAGCTCCAGACCTTCCATACTCATAGCTACTCCATCCTTCCCGTTTATGATAAAAAGATACAGGTAAATAGAAAAGAGGCAGAAGCAGGGAAACGCCAGAAAGAGAGATCTCTGATATTTTCTATCAGGAATTGATTGCTATGGAAAACAAAGATAACTAGACTGTATTCAGGAGTTAAATCGATGCTAGAGAAGATCCTTGATGATAAGCTCAGTCAGGATATCCAGTACGCTCTTTTCCGGATATATCTTAAGTTCATAATGGGTCTGGGATTCGTTTTTCTTATTTCCCAGATCCTGACTCATAGCCCTCTTATAAATACAATTTCAGTCATCCTGATTATCCTTTTCTGCCTACTCTGGCTAATCTTTTCGGGAAATCATGAAAACTATACTCTCTCAAGGGTTTCGTTCCTTGCGGTCATAAGCCTGCTCTACATCCCTTTCGGATATCTGACCTCTCCCGGAGCGGACGGCGTCATGCCCTATATCACATTTTTTGTAATTTTTCTGGGCTCGGTGATCGCAGTGAAACGATGGGAGGCTGTATTTCCCCTTGCCGCCATCATTGAACAGGTGGTACTCCTGCAGATAGAAAAGTATTACCCCGGGCTTTTTCCCAGGTTTCCCTCCAGAGACCAGAGACTTCTGGATCTTTCCATCAACTATGCCATTATTTCTCTGTTTGTCATGACAACCCTCATCTATATTATGAAGCAGTACTCGGCGCACTATAAACAACTGGAGAATATCAGCATCACCGACGCCCTCACGAATCTTTACAATAAACGCTATATAGACAGCTTTGCCGAAATGGAATTCAACCGGGCCAGACGGGATGGGACCGCCCCCTCTGTGATATTTATGGATCTGAACAATTTCAAAAGGATCAACGATGAACTGGGCCATCTGGAAGGCGACAAAGTGCTTGTGGAGATTGCCCGGATCATTCAGAAAAACATTCGAAGCTATGACATATGCGCGCGCTACGGAGGAGATGAATTCCTGATAATCCTTCCCAATACAAATGAAACAGAATCACGGGAGCAGTATGAGAGACTGGAAAAAGCTTTCAATGAATACTCAAAACAGTACAGTGCTCAGAATTTCTCCGTCAGTTTCGGTATCGCTTCCAGAAAGGACCTCACATTTGAAGAAGTTCTTCAGATTGCGGACTAACGACTATACATGGATAAAAAAATCAGGAAAGCACAAATATAGTAAGCCTGACAGGTCCTGACTACTCCTTTTTCAGAATATCCGTGCTCATGTTCAGCATAGAATGAAAGGAACATTTTTCCTTTTCCCCCTGATTGCGGCAGTAACTGTTATCCACATCAGGATTATTGCAGTAATACCGTATCAGTCTCTCAGCCAGAGAGGGATCCAGGGGGGTGTGATCCTCTTCCAGAAGACTCACGATATTCAAAACATCACAGAATTCACAAGTGATTGAAACCATGTTGAGACAGTTTACACCCTTTTTGTAAAAAAACGAATTTTCCTGATTTTCCCGTCCTCCCCCTCACCGGAGATCTTGGGGAACATCGTCAAAAAATGTATCCTTTCAGGACACTATCAATTGGAAGGCTTATATTTATGGCA
Source organism: Oceanispirochaeta sp. (assembly GCA_963666275.2). Lineage (GTDB taxonomy): Bacteria > Spirochaetota > Spirochaetia > DSM-2461 > DSM-2461 > Oceanispirochaeta. The sequence continues at coordinate 2,039,400 of CAXXOA010000002.1, read as the reverse complement.
TCAGGAGAATACATATGAAACTGTTCAGAGCCCTCTCTCTGAGGAATGATTCCGGTATATTCAGAGAAATCCCCATGAAATCCCCGGGAAAACTCTTTACAAGCCCCATGCCCACCGGAGCCTATGACAAAAGGAACAGGCTTTTCAAGATCTATAAACTGCATAAGATCGATCATGTGTTCTCTCTGGTGACAGACAGGGAACTGGAGAAAAAAGCCCGAAAACCTCTCCTGCAGGAGTATGAGAAAAGAGGGATTACCTATTCCCGCTATATCATTGAAGATTTCCAGGCCCCCTCGGGAGATGTGATACAGCATCTTGTAGAAGAAGCTCTGGACAGGCTGGAAAAAAAACAGAACCTCCTTGTCCACTGTCATGCGGGAGTCGGAAGGACCTCTCTGGCTGTGAGCTGCATTTATATGACCCTAACAGGATGCTCTCCCGAAGAGGCTATAAGTCATGTCAAAAACAATATGCTTGTGAATATTACAAGCGAACAGACCCGATTCATCAAACAGTTCAAGCTGGAGAAAGAGAAAAGCTGATTTCAGCGGTCATCCTACTCGTGCAGAACCTTCCAGCATACAGCCGCCAGTTCATTGCTGCGGAAGGGTTTTTTCAGAATCCCCCTGAAAGATTTGAGTTTGCCGTTTTCCGTATTGTGAAATCCTGAGGAGAGGATTGCCTTTACCTCAGGATTAATGTCCCTCATGCCATTGAGCAGCTCCTGCCCGTTCATCTGGGGCATCATCATATCCAGAATCACCAGATCTGTTTTCTGCCAGTTCTTCCTGTAATATTCCAGAGCTTCAACGGGACGGGTAAATACCTGAGGGAAATACCCCATATTCGTAAGAAAGACACTGAGTACCGTCGCAACTGAATATTCATCATCCACAATCAGAATAGACTCTCCCGAACCTCTGCTCTGAGGAACAGCCCCTCCGGTAGATTCATCCGCTGCAGATTCTTTTTCAGCCACAGGAAAATAGAGATTGAACTGGGTCCCCTTGCCGGTTTCGGAATACACAGTAATGTCGCCTCCATGGATTTTTACTGTATTATAGACAGTAGCCAGTCCCAATCCGGTTCCCCGGCCTTTCTCCTTGGTTGTAAAAAAGGGTTCAAAAATTTTTTTTACCATATCCTGTTCCATCCCCTCTCCCGTATCGGAAATGGAGACCTCAAGATATTCTCCGGCAGGGACCTGATAATAGGAGGAAAGCTCATCTATCAGAATTTTCTCAATTTTGAATCTGAGTATTCCTCCATCGGACATGGCATCACTGCCATTTATTCCCAGATTCAAAAGGGCATTCTGAATCTGCGAGGCATCTCCCCGGATAATGGGCTCCTCTGCAGCGATGTTTTTCTGTATTTCAATCTTCTTATTGATAGTCCGCTCCAGAAGGCTGATAACTTCCATCAGAATAGTTTCCATATTCAACAAAGTCTTTTTCGCCGGCTCTTTCCGGGAATAATTGAGAAGAGACCGGCTCAGTTCTGCCGCATTTTCAGTGATTTTAAGGATTTCTCCGGCATATTTTTTTAATTTGGGATCCTGAAGTTCCTGATCCAGCAGATCCGCATACCCCTGGATTCCTCCCAGCTGGTTATTGAAATCATGGGCCACACCACCGGCCAGACGTCCGATGGCTTCCATTTTTTCTGATTCAATCCACCGGCTCTGACTCCGGATCTGTTCTGTCATATCAACAAGAATAGTGGCGAACTTCCCTTTCTCGGAAGCAAAGGCAATTATGTCAAAAACTCTTGTCGCCTTATCAGACTGATACCGGAATTTTATGGTTTTTCCCTCCTGAACAACAGGGACATAGATCTCAACCCATTTTGTATAATCATCAGGTATGAGCTGACTTACAAGAGTCCCTTCGAGCATTTTACCTTCAAAACCGGTCAGTTCTGTAAAAGTGGAATTGACTTCAAGAAACCTGTAGTCCACCGGCGTATTCTGCTTATCATAGATCATCTCATGAAGAGCAAAACCACTGGGCATGTTGTCAAAAAGCAGGCGATATTTCTTCTCTTCCGCTTTTATCCTGTTCTCCCTTATTCTCTGATCCGTAACATCCCTGGCAACAGCGTAGATGAGATTATTCCGGGGATAGGAGTGCCATTGGAGCCAACGGTAGGATCCGTCTTTACGGCGGTAGCGGTTTGTAAAATCAACCACAGGATTCTGAACGCTCAGTTTTGCCATAGCCTGGACAGTACTGTCCACATCATCGGGATGAATAAAATCCATAAAGGAACGGTTGATGATCTCCTCTTTTGAATATCCCAGAAGTTCGGACCACTTATTGTTGACTTTGAGGAATCTGGAACTGTCGACTTCTGCGATGCATAAAAGGTCCAGTGAAAAATCAAAAAAAGATTCCAGCTCTGCATAAGAGGAGACGTCAGAGACACTGTTTATCTCAGAATTTCTTTCCATATCTACCGCAAACCTACCGGGTATTTCCCGAACGAATAAAAGCGAGACCGGAATCTGATGATTTTTTTTTTTAACTTTATATAAATCTAATCCAATACAAGGGGATTTGCAAAAGACAGGACAGGGAATTTCCAAGGAAATAATCGAAAGAAGAAAGGGAGAAAGGGGACGGAAGCGAGAAAGGGGACGGAGGTTATAAAAAATTATTTTTTCCTGATTTTTTCAAGCACCCTTCGCATATTACAAGTAAGGAAGGTTATGAGAAAACCTAGATTAACCCGTCAGGGTGCCACCTACCATGTAACGGCAAAATCCAACAGAGGGGAATTTATCTTTGAATCAGATGAAGTAAAAGAGTCCGGAGTTTCCTTCAATGGATCAACACGTTCAATTACATCACCAGCAATCCTGTACAAGCAGGAATAAGTGAAACAGCGGAGGATTATACAATAATATTCGCAAATTTACGAATAACACTTTTTCCCGAGAAACAGATCAATTTCCCCGGATAGGTGATTCAAAAATCCTCCCAAGGATATTATACTTTCTGCAGCATTGAGAGTTGGGAGGCTTTTTTTGGAATTCGTTCATCTTCATAACCATTCGGATTATTCTCTACTGGACGGCGCTGCCCGGATCCCCAAGTACATTGAAATGGCCCAGGAAATGGGGATGAAACACCTGGGACTCACAGACCACGGGAATCTGTTCGGAGCCCTGCGGTTTGAACAGGCCTGCCATGGCGCCGGTATCAATCCCGTCGTTGGCTGCGAAGTCTATGTCTCTCCCACAACCCGGTTTGAAAAACAGACCACCGGGTATAAAAACTTTCACATGGTACTTTACTGCAAAAACGAAACGGGTTACAGGAATCTGATGGTTCTGGTTTCCAAAGGATACTCCGAAGGATTCTACTACCGGCCCCGGATCGACGATGAACTTCTGGAAAAGTACCACGAAGGCCTGATCTGCTCCACCGCCTGTCTGGGAGGAGAGATCCCCCGGTATCTGGTGGCGGGAGAGTACGACAAAGCCAAAGAGAAAGCCCTTTACTACAATCAGCTCTTCGGAGAGGGAAATTTCTATCTGGAAGTGATGGACCACGATATCCCGGAAGAGAAAATCGTGATTGAAGGGATCAAAAAGCTCCATGCCGAAACAGGAATCCCCGTCATAGCCACCAACGATATCCACTATCTGAAAAAAGAGCATGCCCGGGCCCAGGACATCCTGGTCTGTATCGGTACCGGAAAGAAACTGGATGATGAAAAACGCTTCAAGATGGATAAAACCGAGATGTATTTCAAAACTCCCGAACAGATGCAGGAACTCTTCGGTGATATCCCGGGAGCTCTGGAAAACACAGTCCGCCTGGCCGAGAAATGCGATCTCACCATACCCCAGCCCGGTCCGATCCTTCCGGAATATGTGATCCCCGATAACTTTAAAACCCAGGCGGAATACCTGACCCATCTGACCTGGGAGGGAATCAAAAACAGGTACGAAACGGTTACGGAGGTCATAGAAAAACGGGTGGCCTATGAACTTGAGATTCTTCTGGGCATGGGATTCGAAGGATACTTCCTCATTGTATGGGACTTCATACACTGGGCCCGGACCCACGATATCCCTGTTGGCCCCGGACGTGGCTCCGGAGCGGGATCCATCATTGCCTATGCCATGGGTATCACCGACATCGACCCCCTGAAATATGATCTTCTTTTTGAGCGGTTTCTCAACCCTGAACGAGTTTCCATGCCTGACTTTGATATCGACTTCTGCTTCGAACGGCGGGGCGAGGTTATCGAATATGTGAACCGGAAATACGGTCATGACCAGGTGGGGGGGATCTGTACCTTCGGAACCCTGAAAACCAAAGCGGTACTGAAAGATGTGGCCAGGGTTCTGGATATTCCCTTCGGCGAATCCAATGCGATCACCAAGCTGGTCCCCGAAGGCAAAACTCCCGACGGCCGGAAAATCAACGCAGCCGTGGCTCTGGAAGTGGAGCCCAAACTGAAAGAGTTTTACGACCGGGGCGGAGCTTATAAAGAGCTATTTGATGTGGCTCAGGTTCTGGAGGGAATGAACCGCCATATATCCACCCATGCCTGCGGTAAGGTCATCGGGAACTCGATCCTTACCGACTATGTCCCTCTCTACAAGGATCAGAAGACCGGTGAAATCACGACCGAGTTCACCATGGATATCATCGAACCCTGCGGTCTTGTTAAGATGGACTTTCTGGGACTGAAAACCCTGACCCTTCTGAAGAACATCGAAAGGCTCGTACAGAAGAAAATCCCCGATTTCAACGTGGACGATGTGCCCGATGACGATAAAAAGACCTTTGAAATGCTCAGCGAGGGAAAAAGTACGGCGGTGTTCCAGTTTGAATCCTCGGGAATGCAGGATATCCTCCGCCGGGCCAGGCCCAATAACATAGAGGACCTGATCGCTTTGAACGCCCTCTACCGGCCGGGGCCCATGCAGTTTATTCCCCAGTTTATCGAGGGGAAGAAAAACCCCGCCTCCATCAAGTTCCCCGATCCCACTCTGGAAGAGCTTCTCACCCCGACCTACGGCGTTATTGTCTACCAGGAACAGGTAATGAAGGTAGCCCAGATCATCGGCGGCTTCTCTCTTGGTAAAGCGGACATCCTCCGCCGGGCCATGGGTAAGAAAAAAGTCAAAGACATGGAAAAGATGAAGGTCGAGTTCCTGGCGGGAGCCCGGGAAAAGGGGTTTGACGAAAAACATGCCTCGGGAATCTTCGACATGCTGGAACCCTTTGCAGGATACGGTTTCAATAAATCCCATGCGGCGGCCTACTCTGTGGTTGCCTATAAAACAGCCTACTGCAAGGCCAACTACCCCGCCGAATTCTGGGCGGCCAACCTGACCAATGAGATCAATGACACCACCCAGATGACCCTCTATATGGAGCAGGCCAGAAAAGAGGGCATTGATATCCTTCCCCCGGACATCAACTACTCGGAAAAGTACTTCAACGTTGTGGACGGAAAAGTCTTCTACGGACTGATCGGTATCAAGGGAATGGGATCCTCCGCAGTAGATGAAATCATCCGGGAAAGGAATGCCAACGGCCTGTTCAAATCTCTCCAGGATATGCTGGAACGGGTGGATCTGCGCTGCGTCAACCGTAAGGTTCTTGAAGTCAGTATCCAGTCGGGCCTTTTTGACAAGATTGAAAACTACAACAGGGCCACTCTGATGCACAATCTGGACAGGATCCTGGACTTTGTGAACTCCCAGAAAGAGCGTTCCATGTACGGACAGGCCTCGCTCTTCGGCGATTATGAAGAAGAGATCACTCCGGAACTGGAAATTGAGGTTCAGGATGACTGGGAGAGCCGGGATATCCTGCAGATCGAAAAGGACAATCTGGGATTCTACTTCTCCGGGCACCCCCTGGACAGCTACGAGTATTTCTGGAAAAAGTGCGTGAACCTGAAACTGGATAATGTAAGACGGGCCTCCCCCGACAAGGATTACACCATTCTGGGGATGATAAAGGGTATGCGCCAGACCATGACCAAACGGGGAACAAAAATGGCCTTCGGAACGGTGGAAGGCTTCAAGGGAACCGTTGATATCGTTCTCTTCTCCCGGGTCTATGAACAGTACGGGCATATGCTGGAAGAGGACAGGGTTCTGGGATTCATCGGTCAGGTGGATCTTTCCAGGAGCGAACCCAGTTTTAAGGTCAAAGATGTCATTGTTCCCGAAGAGATGAGAGAGATTCAGCAGAGTGAAGTGCACATAGAGATGGCAGAAAAGGACTTTGAACATGAAGAACTTGTCGACTTCCGCTCGTTCCTGCAGGATAATAACGGAAACAGTACGGTCTTTCTGCATCTGAAAAGGCCCGACGGCCCGGTTGTGATCAAAGTTTCGGGTCAACTCGCAGTGGCTTCCCATGCGGAAGCCTTGCAGGAAATCGACCGATACCCTATTGTTAAATCCGTCTGGAAGGAGTAATCCTCCCCAATGACTTGCCCCGGCAGTAAAAGCTTTGTATTTTTATAGGACCGGCTGGTATGAAAGATTATTTTAAACAGGAGGGTACATGACCCCGCTTCAAGGTGTGTTCCGATTACTTTCTGCTGTGACATCGCTCTACATGCTTCTCATCATTTTCAGAGTGCTTCTATCCTGGTTTCAGGGACGGATGAACGGAAAGGGTGTGGAAATTGTCATAAAACTCACAGATCCCTATATGAATAAATTCCGGAATATTTCCTGGCTCCGGTTCGGCTTCCTGGATTTCTCTCCGGTGGTGGCCATTGCTCTGCTGGGTCTGGTCTCGCAGATTTTCACATCCCTGGCGGCCACAGGGCATCTGACAATAGGTCTTATCCTGGCCTATATAATCCGCAGCGCCTGGGGATTCATCTCCTTTTTCATGGATGCATTGATCGTCCTTATGGTTTTCCGCCTGATCACTGTTGTGTTCTTTTCAGGCTGGTCCCATCAGTTCCTCTTTCAGATTGATAATCTGCTGTATAAAGTGGTTTCCAGGATTCTGGGATTCTTTACCACAAAAAATACAAGATTCTCCACAGCCCTGGGAATCTCGGCTTTTGTCCTTCTCCTTGTCAGGACAGGGTTGTCTTTCGCCATAGCCTTCCTTCTCGGCTATATACAGGGACTCTAAAGCTCACAATGTTTCAAGGGGAGCTCCGGCAGCCCGTAAACCGGCTCAAAGGGATCGGTCCGGGTCATCACAAATCTCTGTCTGCCCTGGGTATACTCACAATCGGCCAGCTCCTCTCCCATTTTCCCACCCGCTACGAAGATCATCAGACCCCCCGGACCATTCTGGAGGCCGCCGGCGTCATGCCTGCCAATACACGGGCTACGGTGGTCGGCAGGGAGAGTTTTCCCTGGAAGGGAAAAATGACCCTGAAAGTGATAATAGAAGACGACAGCACACGGGGAACCCTCCTCTGTTTCGGGCGGAATTTTCTGGCGGAGAAACTGATTCCCGATTCGGAGATCTACGTGTACGGACAGTTCCAGTACCGGTACGGAGAGTGGCAGTGCGGAGCCTTTGAATTCGAACCGCTCAGCGAAACCCCCGAAAAGTTCGGAACGATACTTCCTGTCTACCCTCTGGGAGGCACTCTCAATCAGAATGTACTGCGCAAAGCGGTTTCCCAGGCTCTCAAGGAGTACACGCCCGGCCTTTCGGAGGAACTCCCTCTTTCCATACGGGAGCGCTACGGATTCCCCGACAGGAAAAGGGCCCTCAGTTACATCCATACACCGGAAACTCCGGAGGAAGCGGAAACTGGCAGGTCCTATTTTATTTACGAAGAACTCTTTCATCTTCAGACGGCGGTAGGGAAGAATGCAGTCCAACTCAGAGAGCATACCGGAACAGGGCTTAAGGAGCTTCCCCGGCAGCTTGAAAACAAAGCCAGGGAATCTCTCCCCTTTGAGCTCACTCCTGATCAGAACAAAGTGCTCGATGAGATATGCCTGGATATGGCTTCTCCCAGACCTATGAACCGCCTGATCCAGGGAGATGTAGGTTCGGGAAAAACACTTGTCGCCTTTCTGAGCGTTCTGAATATGGTGGAAGCGGGCCGGCAGGCAGCCCTTCTGGCTCCGACGGAGCTTCTGGCCCGTCAGCATGCGGAAAATGCCATCAAGTACCTGGAAAAACTGGGACTCCGGATAGCCTTCCTTTCGGGGAATGTCCAGTCCGAAGGGAGAAGGATACTTCTTAGAGAGTTGAAAGAGGGGCATATAGACTTTCTCATAGGAACCCATGCGCTCTTCACAGAGGATGTGATCTTCCGGGATCTGGGACTGGCAGTGATCGATGAGCAGCACCGCTTCGGTGTGGCCCAGAGACAGGCCATGGCCTCCAAGGGGCATCAGCCGGATATGCTGTTTATGACAGCCACGCCGATTCCCCGGACCCTGGCGATGACCGCCTTCGGCGACCTGGATGTATCCACCATCAAAACCATGCCTGCCGGGCGTAAACCCATTGAAACCCACCTGGCCAGGGGGGGAAATGAACAGAAGGTCTATGACTTTGTCCGCCGGGAGCTGGACAGGGGACGGCAGGCCTATTTTGTGTATCCTCTGATCGAGCAGTCGGAAAAACTGGACCTCAAGGACGCCCAGTCCATGTATGAGGACCTTCACAAAGCCTTTCCCGGGAGAAAGCTGGGTTTGATCCACTCCCGTATCCCCGAAGAGGAAAAAGATGCCACCATGGAGGCCTTCAACAGAGGGGAACTCCATATTCTGGTTGCCACCAGCGTGGTGGAAGTGGGCGTGGATGTCCCCAATGCCACCATCATGGTCATAGAACATGCCGAACGCTTCGGTCTGAGCGCCCTCCACCAGCTGCGGGGACGGGTCGGTCGCTGTGACCTTCAGTCCTATACATTTCTGATCTACAGCAATAAACTCACTGACGAGGGAAAACAGCGTCTGAAAATCATAATGGAGTCCACAGACGGATTCAGGATAGCCGAAGAGGATCTGAAGCTCCGGGGTCCGGGAGAAATAACAGGGGTCCGTCAGTCCGGCTATATGCGTCTTCACATCGCCGATCTTGTGAGAGACACGGATTCCCTTCTTCGCGCCCGGGAAGATGTCCGCCGGATCCTTGAAAAAGATCCCCATCTGATGGATGATTCCCATAAAGTACTGAGAGAGCTCTGGAACAGCGCTCCCCCATTCAGTGAAAACCTAATAGCCACAGGATAGTAAAAATGAGAGTAACCGGAGGCCGTTACAACGGCAGAACCATAAAATGCCCCAAAGGAGTCATCAGACCCGCCATGGACAGGATGAGGATATCCATGTTCTCCATACTGGGACCCATGGAGGGGTTATCCTATCTGGACCTCTTTTCCGGATCCGGATCAGTGGGAATAGAAGCGGCCTCCCGGGGGGCCGAGCCTGTGCATCTCGTCGAAAAGGACTTTATCAAGAAGAAGACCATTCAGGAGAACATCTCCTGGGTCGAAACAGAGATAAAACTCTTTCTTCAGCCTGTGGAACGCTATCTCAAACACTGTTCCGAAAGCTACGACCTGGTTCATATGGATCCCCCTTTTCCCATGGAGGAGAAGCTCAAGATCCTGGAGCTTGCTGAAAAAACCGGGGTGCTGAAACCCGGAGGAACCCTGACAATGCACTACCCCGGCGAGGAGAGCTACCCCGAGACTCTGGGCAGTTTCAGACAATACGATCTTCGCCGCTACGGGCGGTCTGAGCTGATCTTCTATACCAGGGACTGACAAATTAACCGGGCGTCTCCTGTAATTTCCCCTTAACCGACCTGCCAAATCGGGCGATATAAAACATATGACCCCTATCAGGCAGATCTTCACACAATTAGTACTGGCTTATTTACTTTTCCTTCTATTCCTGCTGGGTTTTATCCCCTTCCTGATTCAGGCGGAACCTGTAACTCATCAGGTGGAGAAGGGAGACACTCTCTATGGACTGTCTCTCAGCTATCAGGTCTCCATGGAGGATCTGAAAGAGGCAAACAATCTTGACAGGGACATGTTGATTGAAGGGGAGATCCTGAAGATTCCCGTCGCACATCCGGGAACCTATCTTGTGAAACCCGGAGATACCCTTTCGGGCATTGCCCTGGCAACAGGCAATGATATGGACGCTCTGGGAGCTCTGAACCGGATCACCCCGGAGGAACTGAAAGCCGGGATGATTCTGGAACTGATCCGGCCGCCCCTGAAAAACGAAACATGGACTGTCCGGGAGGGAGACACCCTCTCCTGGATATCCCTGAAATTCAACCTCTCGGTGGAAAGACTGAAACAGATAAACAGCCTGGGAGAGCCCTACCTTCATCCGGGACAGATTCTGGATCTAACCGATCCCCGGCCCCAGACTGTCACAGTAGGTCCGGGAGATTCCCTATGGAAGTATTCAAACCGTTACAATATCACCATGAAGAGCCTGCAGGAGTGGAACAATCTGCAGGACGAAAACATAAGGGTCGGACAGACCCTGCAGCTCTACCCCCTCGTACTGGAAGAGGAAACCACCGAAGAGGAGAGTGCAGGCCCTCAGGAGGCAGAAACAGTGATACCCGAAGTCCGCCTTGCCGCTCTGAACTACTCTCCTCCTCTCTACTATGCTCTGCCCACCCGGAAACGCACCCAGCCCGACAGCCTCTATGCGGAAGAAGATCTGGAGAGTCCACTGGCCAATTACAGGAAAGCCCGGGAACTCCTCAATGATTTTGACAGAGCCATCGAGACTCTCCCTTCTCTGGGACACTCCCTGGAGGGTTACAGGATTGTGATTGATCCAGGACACGGGGGTGTGGATCCCGGCGCGATCGTCGAAAACAGGGACGGCCGGGGTAATACGGTCTATGTGGTGGAAGATGAATACTGCTATGATATTGCTCTGCGGGTGTATAAGGATCTCAAACGCCATGGAGCGGAAGTGTTCCTCACGGTTTTGAGCCCCAACCATACGATAAGACAGTCTCCCGATGCTTCATTGACCTTTGTGAACGAAAAAAATGAGGTCTGGAACAATGAATCCTATAACAGAACCAACCTCCCCTCCAGCTGGCCTGTGGGAACACGAACCGGATTGAACCGCCGCGTGGAGATGGCGGAAGACTTCTACGGGTCCCATGACAGGGACAAAACCCTGTTTATAAGCATCCATGCGGATAACCAGCCCTATGCGGGGGAAGGGTCCATAGTGGTCTACCATCCCGAAGCCGCCGGGACAGAATCCCAGGAGATGGCCGATTTTATGACAGCCTACCTGGGAATGGGTTCCTATACGCACCCCCAGGAGCTCCGGGTGCTCTCAGAGAATCCCGCCGGCGCCGCTGTTCTGGTGGAAATCCGGAACCTTTCCTACCCCAATAACTCCTGGGCGATACGAAACGAAGAGCTCCGTCAGGATGATGCCGACCGGATTGTAAGAGCTCTCACCTCTTATGCCATGAAACTGCGTTGAATCGAGCGGCTGAATGTACTATACTGCCACCATACAAATCGGGACATGAATAAAACTGGTATAAATTTACCCCTTTATTCATAAAGCGATAGGAAAGATCCTCTTTTTAAACGGGAAATTTCCGAAAGCTTATACAAGGGAGATATTTGAGAATGAAAAACAATCTGCTGAGAATACCTCACGGAACTGAAACCCTCTACCTGGAGGAGACCTTCCGTCATAAAAAGATTCTCAGGCATATGGAAGACATTACCGAAAGCTGGGGCTACCTTCCCGTTCAGACCCCTGTGTTCGATTTCTATGACAACTACCGTCCCCTGCTGGATACCAAACTTGAGGAACAGACTTTCAAACTGATAGACAGAGAAGGAGATCTTATGATGCTCCGATCTGATATCACCCTCTTTCTGGCCAGGCAGATGGGAATGACCCTTTCGGAGGAGGACATGCCCGTCCGAGTCCATTACGGGGATTCAATCCTCCGTCATCAGGATCATGAGGATATAACAAACCATGAGTTTTTTCAGACTGGCTGCGAGCTGATCGGATGCCCCGGAAAAGAAGGGGACCTGGAGATTCTGTTCCTTCTGGCTCAGATCCTGAAGGAGTTCAAACTGCCTTTAAGCCGGATCCATATCGGTTCCATGCCTGTATTCCGGGCCGTATCCGCCCCCCTTTCCAGGGAGGAGAACCGGAACCTGGGAAAAAGACTCCATAACCGGGAACACGAGGGGATTCTGGAAATCCTGCAGACTGTCTATAAGAAAGAGGACGCTCAGGAACTGACATTGCTTCTCCTTTTTATCGGAACAGGAGAGGAATTCCGCTCCGCCCTTCCTGCATGGTCAAAACTGCTCGAGGGGATCCTGGAGGCACCCCTGAAATATCTGGACAGCCTCTATCAGGGCTGGAAGGATCTGGGGGAGTTTGAAGATTCCCTGAGGATTGACCTTTCCGAAACCGGAGACCTGCCCTACTACTCCGGGATCGTCTTCAACGCCTATACGGATGGATGCGGTACAGCCATGGCATCGGGAGGCCGTTATGACGGGCTCCTGGAAAATTTCGGCTATACCGGAGAGACGCCGGCCTCGTCTGTGGGATTCTCGCTTTTTCTGAGAAAGATGGAAAAACTCAGCCAGTTTAAAACAGCAGGTACTGGAGCGGAACTTCTTTCGGAGAAACGCCATATGTCCGCAGCGGAGCGTTACAGAAAAGCCATGGCCGAAAGAGAGAAAGGAGGAGCCGAATAATGGGAGAACCCCTGACAATAGCCCTGCCCAAGGGAAGACTTTTTGATACAGTACAGAAGCACCTTGAAACGAAGGGAATTTTCTTTGAAATAGAGAAGAGAAAACTGGTCGCCTATGACCGGGAAAAAAATCTTAAAATCTATCTTGTAAAAAACCACGATCTTCCCACCTATGTAAACCACGGGATTGCCGGACTGGGGGTCTGCGGCGAAGATGTGATCTACGAGTCGGGCCATAGATTCCACAAGCTTCTGCCCTTCTCCTTCGGAGGAACAAGCCTGAGTCTGGCAGGAAAAAAGGATTTCAGTTTTGAAACATCCGAAAGTCCGCTGACCATAGCCACAAGCTATACGGAAATGACAAGACGCTACTTTCACGAACAGGGTGTTCCTGTAAAGATCATCAAACTCAACGGGAGCGTGGAACTGGCCCCGGTACTGGGACTGGCGCCCTGTATCGTCGACCTTGTAGAGACAGGAAGTACCCTGAAAGCCAACAATCTGGAAGTCATCCAGAAGCTCCGGGATATCAAAGTCTATCTCATTGCCAATCCGGCCTATTACAAGGTTCATTACGAAGCCATCAACCGTTTTATTGAACAGATCAGGGAGGATTGAAACATGGTGGGAATCAACAGGGAAACAAAAGAAACTGCGATCCGGCTGGAACTGGATATGCACAGAGGTCCGGAGGTCTCCGTCAATACGGGTCTGCCCTTTTTCGACCATATGCTCAATGCCATGGCCTTTCACGGAGGATTTACCCTCAAAGTGGAAGCCAGAGGCGATATAGAGGTGGATCCTCATCACCTGATTGAAGACACAGGTCTTGTTCTGGGTGATGCTCTGATGAAAATCTTCGAAGAGACCGGAGCTGTCAAACGCTACGGCCATTCAGTGATCCCCATGGATGATGCCCTTTCGGAAGTTGTGATTGATGTCTGCCGCCGTCCCTACCTGGTTCTTCAGGCGGAATGGCCCCAGGAGAGTGCCGGAAATTTTGATTTCTTTCTGATCAAAGAGTTCCTGCAGGCCCTGGCAAACAGAGGGGGGCTGAACATCCACGCGATCTGCCGATACGGTGAAAACAGTCACCATATGGCGGAAGCCCTGTTCAAATCTCTGGGAAGAGCCCTCTTTCAGGCTTTCCGGCGAGCCGGGGACAGTTCTGGGAATATGTCAACAAAAGGCGTAATCTGATCCAAAATAAACAAAAACATCCGTTTTTTTAATTTTATTTGAAAAGTACACATTTTGATCCTATAATAAAAGGGAATTTTATGAGTCGAAGAGATATTCTGGATGGCATCCCCCGGGAAGGTTTCATTAAGATTCCCGATACGGGGGGAGTAGCTCTTTCACCTGAAAGAAAAGTCAAACTCCTGCGAAAGGGGAATCAGCTTTTTAATGAGGGTGATATAGAAACAGCCGGAAAAATCTTCATCACCATCGGTTATACCGACGGCATGATTCGAGTAGGGGATTATTACTATAATCACAATCGTCACCTTGAAGCATTGAGAATGTACAAAGCGGCTCCTGCTCCTCAGAAAGTGGAATTTCTTGTTACGAAAATGGCTCAAGTAGTAAGAACCTGGCTTTCTGAAGAGGCGGATTGAATTCTTTTTCAATCTGCCTTGAACTGATTTAGGAACTTATTATGTAAAAGGATCTATAAAAATGTTGAAAGATAATTTAAATATTGATGAATTGACAAAAAGTTTACCAGAAGAAAAACCCCAGGATGTACTCAATGAGATTTCAGAACTTTCAAAACGGGGCTATCAGCTTTTAAAGGAAAATCTGACCAACCGGGCAAAAGAGTCATTTGCCAGAATTCTCGAACTGGACGATCAAAACAACTACGCCCTTGTGGGATTAGGGGACTGCTACCGGAAAGAACGGAAATACAAGGATGCCATAACACACTACCAGAAGTGCCTGGGATCCCACCCCGGAAACAACTACGCCCTCTTCGGTCTGGCAGACTGTTACAAAGCTCTGAATCAGTACAACAGAGCCATAGATATCTGGGAGGAATACCTTCTCCATGATGACAAAAACATAACTGTTCTCACCAGGATCGCCGATGCCTACAGAAAGGTTCGGAACTTTGACAAATCCTATGAACTTTATCAGAGAGTTCTGGAAATGGAAGCCAGCAACTCCTATGCGATCATAGGTCTGGGTCATCTTTACTATGATTTCAAAGAGTATAAAGAGGCTCTCAAATACTGGGAGAGGATGCTTGAGATCAATAGAGGCCATGTGGACATCCGAGTCCTCACCTCACTGGGCAACTGTCACAGAAAACTGAAAACCTTTGACAAGGGAGTCCCCTACTTTCTGGACGCCCTTAAAAAACAGCCCAGCAACTTCTATGCCCTCTTCGGTCTGGCCGACTGCTACCGGGGTCTCAATCAGCAGGATCAGTCTCTGGTCTACTGGAACAAGATCCTGGATATGGACAGAAAGAACAAGGTTATCCTGACAAGAGCCGGTGATGCCTACAGGAATATGGGAGAGGACGACAAGGCTGAAAGCTATTACAAAAAAGCCCTGAATATCGAGTTCGATACCTATGCCATTCTGGGTCTGGCCCTTCTGAATAAGGAAAAAGGCAATTACCAGGACGCCATAACCTCACTGAAAGACCTTATCAGCAACGATCCGAAAAACTACAGACTCTACCTGGAGGCTGCTGAGTGTTACGAGAAAATCGGTGATCCCGAAGAAGCGTTAGAACTGCTCTCCCAGTTTCTCAAACTGGGTATCCGGAATAACAGAATCATCGACAAGGTCATGGAACTGAAAGATAAAATCTAACCCTTCGGCTCCGCTCAGGGACCACTCCTTCGTCTCCGCTCAGGGACCACTCCTTCGGCTCCGCTCAGGGACCACTCCTTCGGCTCCGCTCAGGGACCACTCCTTCGGCTCCGCTCAGGAACCACTCCTTCGGCTCCGCTCAGGGACCACTCCTTCGGTTCCGCTCAGGGACCACTCCTTCGGCTTGGCATAGAGACCCGCGGCTCTGAATACAGATGCATCCAGCTCAGCCTGTAAAATCCCCGGTTTGGGGATTTTTTTTATCTATCATACTTCCCCTCTCCTCACGGGAGAGGGGATCGAGGAGTGAGGGTTGGTGGGATTTCACATACAGCGGGATGGCTATCTCTAAGCCAGGTGGCAAAAAAAAATCCCCGTAAAGGGGATTTTTTTCATCTATCATACTTCCCCTCTCCTCATGGGAGAGGGAATCCAGGGGTAAGGGTGAGTCCTATTTCAGGACAGCCTTGATCCTTCTGACACCTCTGGAAGAGGACTGTTCTTTTTTGATGATAAACTCACCGAGTTCAGAGGTATTCTCCACATGGGGGCCACCGCAGACCTCGATGGAAAAGTCTCCGATAAAATAGACCTTCACCTGTTCACCGTATTTTGATGAGAACAGGGCTCTGGCTCCCAGTTCTTTCGCTTCTTCCACAGTCATGTTCTTCATAGTGACAGGATGGGACTTTTTGATCTCCCTGTTCACAATATCCTGAACTTCCTGAATTTCTTCAGCTGTCATCTTGTCATGATGGGCAAAGTCGAAACGGAGTCTTTCTTCCGTGATATTTGATCCCTTCTGCTCTACATGATCACCCAGGACCTGTTTCAGAGCTTCATGGAGAAGGTGGGTTGCCGTGTGATAACGGGTGGTCATTTCAGAATGATCTGCCAGTCCGCCTTTGAAGATCTTGTCTGCGCCCTTCTTGGAGGCTTCCTGATGCTTTTTGAAGGCTTCATCGAATCCTTCCCTGTCAACGGTCATACCGTTTTCCAGAGCCAGTTCTTCCGTCAGTTCCACAGGGAATCCGTAGGTATCATAGAGTTTGAATGCCAGACGGCCGGGAATGATCATTTTGGGATTCTTCTGCAGATTGGGGAGCATCTTTTCAAACTCATGTTCCCCTTTCTTGAGAGTCGTGTTGAACTGCTGTTCTTCCATCGTCAGCTCTGAAAGGATAAGTTCCCGTTTTTCATCCAGTTCTGTATAAACTTCTTTATACATATCAATCACAACCTGGCTGATACCGGCCAGAAAGTTTTCGGTAATACCCAGCTTCTTGCCATGTCTCACAGCTCTCCGGATAAGCCGGCGGAGAATATACCCCTGCCCCAGATTGGAGGGCTTGGCGCCCCGGGGGTCTCCGATAATCATTGTTGCGGCTTTCACATGGTCACTGATGATCCGGATGGAAATATCCTTCTCTTCAGACTCACCGTAGGTCACACCTGTCAGTTTTTCAAGAGCCCCAATGATGGGCTGGAAAAGCTCTGTCTGATAGACAGATTTCTTGCCCTGGAGCATTGTAGCGGTACGTTCGATACCCATGCCCGTATCAACACAGGGAGCCTCGAGGGGAACGTATTCCCCGTCCGCTGTTTTATTGTACTGCATGAATACGTCGTTCCAGATTTCGAAATATTTACCGCAGTGACAACCGGGTTTACAGTCGTCTCCGCAGGCTTCTTTTCCTGTATCATAGAACATTTCACTGTCAGGGCCGCAGGGGCCTGTCTGACCCGCCGGTCCCCACCAGTTGTCTTCCCGGGGCATAAAGTAGATTCTTTCCTCGGGCATTCCCAGATTACGCCAGATCTGAGCGGCTTCCTCATCACGGGGAACGTCTTTGTCTCCGGCGAAAACAGTGACGGAAAGGCGGTTTTTATCCAGCCCCAGGTACTCGGGAGAGGTGAGAAACTCATAACTCATAGAAAGAGCTTCTTCCTTGAAATAATCCCGGAGTGACCAGTTACCAAGCATTTCAAAGAATGTCAGGTGGGAGGGGTCTCCTACAGATTCAATATCGCCTGTACGGATACATTTCTGGTAGTCGGTAAGTCTTTTTCCCGCGGGATGGTCCTGCCCCATCAGATAGGGAACCAGAGGATGCATTCCTGCTGTGGTGAAAAGCACGGTCGGATCATTTTCCGGGATAAGAGACTGCCCGGATATCTCTGCATGATTTCTTGATACAAAAAAATCGATATATTTCTTTCTGAGTTCGTTAGCTGTCATAAACGCATAATAGTATAACTACGGGAAGATTGGCAAGTATCCAGCACACAGGGAATTGGAGAGTTTCCCCTGAGCGGGCAGAACTCCCTCAGACCAGAAGGTCATCATCTTCGTCAAGTAGAATAAAACTGCCCTCTTCCTGCTTTCTGCGGATAGTTTCAAGAAACTCCCTCGTCACTTTTTTCACTTCGCTCCGGGGAACCAGGGGAGCCAGAATTCTGTCCTCTTCAAGGAGCATACGCCGCTGGGTGGAGAGGTTCTCCATGATGTGGTCTGTCACATCCTGATCTTTATCCTTCAGAAGCAGTATAAGAGTCTCATTGGGAATATCCATTAAAAGGGTCTGAAGATCCCTGGGGCGCAATTTAAATACACTGTCCATGGTGAGGAGATCCTCACGGATACGCCTTCCCAGATCCGGATCCCGGTTGTCCAGCTCACTGAGAATAGTGCTTTCAGACTGGGGATCCATAAATCTCAGGATCTCTGTCAGACGGGAGGCCCCGTCAATTTCCACTTCATCCACTTTAGCCAGTTTATGAACCCTCTCCTGAAGGATTCCCTCCATACTGCTGAGAATTGCAGGATCCACTTTATCGATCCGCCCCATCCTGCGGATCAGTTTCACCTGATCTTCTGAAGGACGGCTTTTTATTATTCCCGAGGCTTTTTGAGGATCAAGGAATGAAAGGATCACCGAAAGGGTTTCAAGAGACTCATCTTTCAGGAGCTGCATCATCTGAGGCAGTGACAGGTCATTCAGAAAGCTGAAAGGAGCCGGAAAGGATTCGGGGACGGATTTCTTCAGAAACTCCCGGCTTTTCTCTTCGCCGAAAGCCCGATTCAGGATCTCCCGGGCCATTCCCAAACCGCCGGCGACTTTATGGGGAGGCAGAGCACTTCCGAAATCCTCCAGTACGGTCCGGGCTTCTTCCAGAGAGACAGACCGTATCCTGGCGATTTCCCGGGTTATCAGCTCGATCTCCCGTTCATTCATATTCCTGAGAACAGAACCGGCTTCCTCTTTATCCAGAAGGAGGATAAACCGGGCGGCTTTGGCTATGCCCTTCAGCTCTTCCGGTGCCGCTTCCCCTTCCCGGAGAGAAGGAATTGCACTCTCTTTTCCGGTTTTAAGAAGTCCCGGAGGAGTTTTTTTACTGCTGTCTATGCTTTCCATGGCGGAAAGAGCCGCATCGCCGGGTGTGCTCTTTTTGTCCGATCTGCTGGGGAGGGGTTTTGACTGGGCTTTGTATGCGTCCAAGCCTCTCTGGCCGAATTTCATAGTCAACATAATACCCCCCGCCGGTACGCGGGTCAACGAGAGAGTTTCCTTTTTTTATCCGGTTTTAACAGCCATCTGCCGAGAATATAAGTGGTACCATGAAGAAAAACACTATATTTTCCACTGTCATATTTCTCCTGTTCTGTCTCTTTCCTCTCCCCCTTTCGTCACAGACAATCTCTTCCGACGAGACCCGGACAGAAATATTTGCCCCCTTCGTTTCCCGGTTCAAGGCCGAAACGAAAGGTTCAGCCATCCTTCTAAGCTGGAAAGACACGGGAAATCTTGCTAATCCAGACTATAAAATCTACTCTTCCCTGAAGCCTCTTTCCAAGGATACTTTGAAAGACGCTACCCTTCTGGGCACCGTATCAACCGGTACGGAACAGTTCCTTTATGAACCGGGAGACGGCGTTAAAAGGTATTTTACAGTGCTCCCAGAAAAGGATGGGCAGCTCTATGAAGTTTTCATTCCCTACCGGAATATGAATATGACCCCTGTTTCGGCGGTTCTCTATGAAGTGGAAGAGGAAAGAGCGACCTACCTCTCCCGATTAAAGGTCATTCCCGAAATGCAGGAGATGCATATAAGCGGCTATTCAACGGCTCCCGAAAGGCCCGTAATCATATTCAGAAGCACAAGTCTGCCCCGGAGCCGGGAAGATCTGGTCCAGGCGGCCAGAGTCACCACAATCACTGGTGAGAAGATCCTCTGGAAAGACCAGGTTGTCCCGGGGATTCCCTTCTACTATGCCATGGTGGATAAGGACCTTTTTGAAGCGGGAAGTCCGGAGATTCTCTACGAAGGGAGTGTGACAACAGAGCCGGTTATGATTCCCATGGAGGAGTGGTTTCCCGAAGAGGCTCATACCTTCCAGTACTTTTCCCGGCATATTCCCCTTCCTGTTCTGAACATTACTTCGGATATCGAGAAGGGAAAGCCCTTGCCCGGCCCGGCTCTCACAGACACGCCCACGGAACTTTCAGGAGATACAGCCCTCCAGCTTGCAGAGCTGAATTTCGGTAAATCCGTCAGGACCATCAACTGGATGGAGGAGCAAATCCTTCCTGTTGATACAGAGGCCGCTGTGGATCCGGCGATCCAGGGGATTCCTCTTTTAATGGAAAACAGAGACTGGGAAGCGGTGATCAACCGGACCACAAGGGAACTGGAGAGTCACTACGATAAAGAATTGAAAGCCAGACTCCACTACTACAGGGGACAGGCCCGGTATTTTGAGAATGAGCTGGAATATGCCTTCATGGATTTCCTCTCTGCCCGTGAACTCTACTATGCCGAATCCAACCGCTGGATATACAACATATTCGAAATACGGGAATCCCGTACAAGAAAAGAGAGAGTGGAGTTTTAAATCCAGCCGTCTGGTTGCCCTCCCTTGAAATATTCTGTTACGACTTTCTCAGTTATAGAAGCTTTCTGAGTAATTGAACAAAGATACTTCTTGAATGTTATTGAAGTTTAATTAATTTGAATAAAGATAAAATTTCCTGCCTATTTTTAGATACTGAAAACACAGAAAAGAATGGATCACATCCTCTTTTAATAAATCAGATTTTTTTTTTGTTTACAGAGTTTCCCTTGGATAATATAATGCCTCAAAAATAAACATATTTAAAAGGATTGTGAATGAACCGGAACTGTGTTTTCTTCTTACTCCTCTTTTTGCTTAGTTTAACGTCCTGCGATCTGTTTAATGATGATTCTGATGATAAAAAAGATCCTGCAGTTTTAGATTCTTTAGATTTATCAGGAGCCAAAGCTCTATTTATCCATAAAGGTGATAATTATTCGGATTACCGGCTATATAAAGTGATTGAAAACGGCTCCATAGCAATTGTGCCCATCTTTAAAAATAGCGATAACTCAGATGATGGATTTTTTGCTGTGGACATGGGAACAGAGACCTTTATTCTGAAAATATTAGGTAGGGACAATTCATATCTTATAGACAAAAGCAGTGGATCAGTAACCGAAATGGAGGGGCTTTTTTTCGACTACCGAAACAATACTAATCTCTATGATAGTAATGTTCAAATAAACAAAGTGATATCGATTGGACCGGATAAAAAATTCTTTTCTGACAGTATCAGGGTTTACCAGTTCAATTTAGAGACTTTACTTGATATGACATATGAACCAGTTACACCATACAGTGACATAATTGAAGATTTTATTGTATTAGAGAATGGAATCATAATCTATGAAGAAAATTATCTGGATATATGGAGAATAAGATTTACAGATGGAAGTCTATATAATATTCCCAATGTGATGAAGCTTTGGATGAGTCCGAGTGGAAAGGTCCAATATTTTGATAAAGAAACTAATGATTTGGTCGAATTGACAATTGATAATATTACAAAAAGTACGTCAGAGTTTCGCTACAATACTGCACTGAATTATGTATACTTTAAAAATTTTTTTCATTTTGGAACGGTAACCTTCGGGATTCACTATTATGATATTTTCAAAATAGAAGAAAACCCTACAGGAATACAAAAAATTACTCCTGCAGATGTCAGTACGATTGATAATTCCTGTAGTTCAGAAAATTATTATTTTATCCATTTTAAAAATCTTGACGGAGATACAGGTTTTATGAGGTTAAATCCTTCTGATAACAGCGATACTGTACAAATGATGGATTCTGGAATTGTTACAATTCATCAAATGCTGGCTCTCAGTGATGATCTCGTACTGTTCTGTGGCGAAGATCCTTCTAATTCAATTATAACAGGCACAGTAAATATAGATGGGACTATTCATCTCTATTCAGATGAGGGTCTGTTTCCAGAAAGCCTATTTATTTATTTTTAAAAAAGCGAGAAGTGTGTATATATGAAACAATTATTTATTTTCATGATCTGTGTATTTTGTATCTTATGTTCTTGTTCTTTAACAGATGATAAGCCTTCCCATGATCCTGATTTTGAAGATACATTCAGCCTGGATTTAAAAAATAGCAGTGTGCTCTATTTAGAAGAAGATCCTGATAGTTACTATATCCTTTACGGAATAGACAAAAATGGTACTGCAAATGAAATAATATGTATGGATAAAAATGGAGATACTATAAAATATAAATCGATGAATTTAACTTGCGTTATAGATCTCAATAAGGATTATTTCCTGATTAAAAGAAGTTGGAGTTCAAGTGATGATAGCAATGCTTTCCTTATAGTAAACAAGCAGGACGGTTCTGCCCAGCCTTTTCCTATCCCCGCTGGAGCTTCTAATATTATAAAGGGTCCGGATAATAATACCTTTTATTTCTGGATTTCAAGTGATATGTACCGCTTTACTCTTAATGGTACAAGTCCTGAAAATATCGAATATTTTTATTCTATTGAAATAATTGAAAGTTTTCTAATATCCGGTAATGGGGAACTTTTAGTGGCAGACGATGAATTATCTCGATCGTACATAATTATAGCTTCTGATGGCAGTCAGATAAATATCTCATTAAATGCAGATTTTCCGGATATTTATGTAAACCCTCATGGTTATTTTGAATATCATGATACTGAGAATAACAAGATGGTAACACTCACTTATAACAGTGCAACGGGAGTTGTGAACACAGTCGAAATAGATGATAACGGATTACCTACTAAAAATAATATCAAAACAGCTTTTAGAAATAACAATTATGTAATTCAGGTTGGATTCCTCAATTTTTCTGGTATATATGAGATGCATAACCCAACAAATTTACCCAGAGAGATAACCTTTCCAGAAACTCATGAGATCATAACGGCAGCATCCACTGAAACACATTACTTCCTGAGTTGCCGGGATACCTCAGGAAAACCTTCTTTATTAAAAATTGATCCTTTAACAGATGAAAAAACAGTGATTCTCCCCTTAAATGAGTATGAGATAAATGAGATTATACCGCTATATGACAATAATTTATTTCTTACTGGGATTAATATGATATCAGGTAAGACTTGCTTCATATTTTTAAAGCAAGCTGATGGGTCAAAAATCACGATATCGGAAAACTACAATCAGGATCTACCTGAAATGATAATCTTGAATTAGTATTTCTATTAAAGTTGGCAAATTGTAGCTTTTTACTACTTCTATCAGTAATTTTGCAATGACTGATCTTGGGGGATATGAAGGAAATACCTAAGCGAAAGCCTTCCCTTTGCTCTTCCCGACCTTCAGGCTCAGATTCAGGATCCAGGTTTCTCCAGGATAGAGGGAAATATGCCACTGGGGCAGGAATGTGGTGCCCTGATAGAGGGTATCGATCGTATCGGTGCCCGGATAGATATAGGGCGTTTCCAGAGGGGAACTCCAGAAACTGTCGGGGAGGACGGAGAAGTCCAGCTGCAGGGTCGTATTGTTCATCAGATCCTGTATCTGCAGAATCTGCATATCTGAAATTTCCAGGGGAATTCCGTCGAAATCCAGGAACTCCTCCTGCCTGTTGATATAACAGAACCGGGATTCGTGGGTTTCCGGAGCCGGCAGGGCCAGATTCAGCTCACTGCCGAAATGGTAATCCCTTTTCTCATACCCCTTGTTGGTGATCTCGTACTGCAGCTCAATGCTGTTCCGCTTGAAATCGTACTGCTTTTTAATCTGAAGGGGAGACTTTTTACCGTTTTTACTGACCGATCCTGTTCTTGTCATCACAAGGACCTGTTTTTCCCGGTTATGGTTTTCCACGTCGTAGATCCCGTTAAGAAAATCCCCCGATTCCTGATAGGTATTGTCCAGAAAGGAATCAAGGTCCACCTTTTCAAAGAAATGGTCATGAAAGGCTTTCCGCTTGTAATTGTCTTTCAGCTCCACACCCGGAGGGGTACTGAAGTCCTGGTAGCGGGAAAAAGTATTCAGATAGTTCCAGCTGGAAGGGAGGTAATCCATTTCAAAAAGAACTCCTCCTTTCAAATGGGCATAGGCATTGAGGGTATGTCCCTGATAGAGATATTCATTTCTTCCATCCATATCAAAGTCCAGAGGAGTCAGGGAGGGAATAAAGATTCCCTTTTCCCGGGTCACTTTTTCCGCTTCTATAAGAAAACGGTAGGCATTGTGCCTGAGCTGAATATTATAGATTCCCCTGTCGGGACCATGCCAGTAGGGGCTGTGATTCTGCCCCTTCCAGAGCTCTTCCCGAGCAGATTTCTTGCGGTATTTATCCCCTCTCACCTGATTGACCAGGACCTGTGTGTACATCATCTTGGAGTACAGATAGTCGCTCTCCTTATAGGAGGTGAGAAAGTGCCGGAAGTGCCGGTTGTCCGATTTGGGAGCAGGATTTCCTGTCTCGCGCCACTCCATCAGCTTTGTATAGGTTGTCGGTGGAAAATAGCGCCTTTCCGCCACTGTCAGATTTCTGACGAGTTTGCCGGGAAGTTCCACATCGATCCAGTTTGAATTTTTCAGAACAAGAGAGAAAAACTCCTCCAGCCAGGCGGTATTGCAGGCCAGAGCGGTCCGTGAAGTCTCGTGGGAGAGCTGTTCCCCGGGCAGAATGAGAGAGAGTACTGGAGAACCTGTGGATTCATCAGCGAGAGTTTTCATTTCTTCAATGACCTGTCCCGGAGCATTATGAAAGAATTTCCCGCTCATCCTGTCACACAGAGGCAGAACATAAACGGTTTTCCCCTGATCTTCCGTCAGGACAGGTTCCATGAGGCGGCTGTCCCGTACGCCTGCGTCCCGGAATACACTTTCATCAAGAAACAGGTACTCCATGCCGCAGCTTTTGAGGGTGTAGGTCAGGGGATTTTCCCAGATATTTCCGGAGAGCCATACCCCCCGGGAGCGTTTCCCAAAGGTTTTCCTCAGATAGGTTGTCATCATTTCGATCTGCCCCACCCTGTCGGAAGAGGGAATCAGAGGCAGAATGGGTTCAAAATAACTCCCTCCCAGAATCTCGACCTGTTTACGGTCGACCATCTCTCTGAGGACAGTTATAAATTCAGGATGCCTCTTTTCCAGCCAGGAAAGAAGAGGCCCTGAATAGTGCAGAGACAAAGCGATTTCCGGATAGTTATACACTGCCGTCAGAAACGGTTTATAGGCCTTCTGGTAGGCATCTTCATAAAGATGATCCTGCAAACCGAGAGGTTGTGTATTAATTGTACCGAATACCAGCTTTATCTTTTTCATTTAAAATGCAAATCGGTTATCTTATACAGATAGACCTTAGCTCCGTTTATTCTTCTGCAGGAGCTTCGGTTTTTATATCAGTATACGGAATGATACATTTGGCCGGACACTTCTCTGCCGCATCGGCCCGTCCGGGTCCCCTATCATCATACCGCAATATTGATAAATTATCCTCTATTTTATATCCGGCTTCAGGAAATTTTTTCTCACAGATCCGGCAGGCTATACATCCTACACTACATTTGGATTTTGTGTCTTTCCCTTTATCCCGGGAATTACAGGCCACCACAAAGTCAGCATCTTCGGGAATCATCTTCATAACCCCGGTAGGACAGATATCAACGCATTTACCGCAGGAAATGCAGGTTGCCGCGTCAACTTTCACAAGACCGTCATCGGTTTTTCTGATTGCATTAACGGGACAGACACTCAGACAGCTTCCCAGCCCGAGACAGCCGAATTTACAATCCTTGCTGCCCCCGAACAGAACGGTTGCCGCATTACAGTCGTTCAGACCGCTGTATTCAAAACTTCTTGTCGCTTTTTCGGTGGTACCGATACAATGGACACGGGCCACCATTTTGACAGCATCCACATCCACTTCAATACCAAGGATCTCCCCGATAGCAGCCAGAGAGTCGGCTCCTCCGGGTTTGCACTTGGTAATATCATCTTCTTTTTTCTCAGCCAGGGCTTCGGCATAGCCGGAACATCCTGCATATCCGCAGGCACCGCAGTTCAGTCCGGGAAGAGCCCCGTCCAGGGCCTCCACGGTCTCATCTTTCTCCACTTTCAGTTTCCGGGAGGCCACAGCCAGTCCCAGACCCAGAAGACCCCCGAACACAACAGTAGACAGGAATCCCCAGAAAATTCTCATTACTTCGTTCATCATGTCTTATCCTATCAGATTGTTCAGAAGGGCTTTGTCAAAAGCCATAAACGCCATAGCCATCAAACCACCGCTGATAAAAGCAATGGGGGCTCCTTTCAGATACCGGGGTACCTTCTCTGTTTCCATCTGCACACGGATGGCTGACATCAGAAGGATCGCCAGGAGAAAACCCATACCGGCGGAAAATCCCGCCACAAAGCTTTCCATCACATTGTAACCGCTTTTTATGTTGATAAGGGCAATACCCATAACAGCACAGTTTGTTGTGATCAGGGGAAGGTAGATTCCCAGTGCTTTGTAAAGGATGGGAGAATATTTCTGAACAACCATTTCAACAAGCTGAACCAGTGAAGCGATAGTCAGGATAAACACAATAGTCTGAAGATATCCCAGTCCCAGAGGCATCAGAATCAGATGATACAGAGCCCAGGTGACCAGAGAAGCAATAGACATAACAAAAGTTACAGCAAAACCCATTCCCACGGCGGATTCCACATTTTTGGAAACACCGATAAAGGGACACAGACCCAGGAACTGAGACAGAATAAGGTTACTGATAAATACATAGGTAATTATAATGCCAATATAGGTCATCAGGCAGCCTCCTTCGCAGACTTGGTACTGAGCCAGTTGAACATTCCTTTCAGATACCCGACCACAAGCAGAGCACCTGCAGAAAGGGAAATGATCCGGACAGGAGCGGAAACAAGACCGGGCAGCTCGATGACGCCGTTAAAGTCTCCCATAGGGAAAAGGGTAATTGTTCCGGCACCCAGGACTTCACGGATCAGCGCGATCAGTGTCAGTCCGAAAAAGAAACCGAATCCCATGGACAGGGCATCGGTGATAGAGTCTTTTACGCTGTTTTTACTGGCGAAAGCCTCTGCACGTCCCAGAATGATACAGTTTACTACAATCAGCTGTACAAACACACCCAGGCTTTTGGAAAGAGCCGGGGCATAGGCCTGCATCAGCAGATCCACCAGAGTTACAAAGGTGGCGATAATAACGATATACGCGGGAATATGAATCTCATCAGGAATGAAATTCTTCAGAAGGGCTACCATGATATTGGAACCCAGCAATACAAAAATTGTACCGGCGCTCATACCCAGGGCGTTAACTACCTGAGTTGAAACAGCCAGTGAGGGACACAGTCCCAGCATGAGGATGAAAATCGGGTTTTCCCGGATAAATCCTTTGGTCAGTTCGCTCATTTAATTATCTCCCAGTGATTTGACATAATCGGCCCCTTCGGCAAGAGCCCGTCCTATACCGGCAAAAGTAATGGTTGCACCGCTTACAGCGTCAGCCCCGGCACCCAGCATATTCTTGGTGACAGGAACAGGAGAATCCCCTCCGGTGCTCCGGTATTTGTCCATATATTCCGATTTTTCAGCTTTTTTTCCCAGACCGGGAGTTTCGGCATTATCCATCAGAACAATATCCATAATGGTACCGTCTTCTTTGAAAGACGCCAGGATCTTCATGTCTCCCCCGTAGCCTTTACCGGTCATATCCAGTATCCAGCCGCCGGGTCCTACAATGGGATATCGGGAGTTAATGCTTCCTTCGCCAATGGCTTCCACCTCTCCGGGAGCTCCCTCTTCAATAAGGGAAATGAGAGCATTCTGCAGTTCTATCCTTTTCCGTTCGGCAATAACCGGTTCGGTCAGGCTGTTGATAATACCCAGCAGAAGGGCGGAAAGTGCGCAGATAAGGGCCAGTTTACCGGCCTTTTCCATGGTATATGTCATTTCTGAGCCTCCTCTTCAGCGGGTACAACACCGAATTTCTCCGGCTGAAAGGCCCGATTGATAAGGGGAACAAAAATATTCATAAAAATGATCGCCAGGGAAACACCTTCGGGAACAGACCCGAAGAATCTGAGAAGATAGGTCATGAAACCGCAACCCAGACCGTAGATGATCATCCCTTTCACAGTCAGAGGAGACGTGACCATATCGGTAGCCATGAACAGGGCTCCCAGCATCAGTCCGCCGGAAAGCAGATGAAAAAGGACATCTCCTGTAAAAAGTCCGGTTCCGTAGCGGAATCCTCCGAACAGCCAGACCAGAAGAGCAAAACTTCCGATATAGGAAACAACGATTTCCCAGTTGACTATTTTCTTGACGATAAGGAACAGGGCTCCCAGGATAAGCAGGAGAGCGGAAACTTCTCCGATACTTCCGGGAATACGTCCCAGAAACAGATCCATATAGGAAACAGGAACGCCCTCTGCCGCCAGCAGATCAAGAGGTCCATGGATGGAATCGCTGATAGCCATCAGTCCTGTCTTGATTGATCCCAGAGGGGTGGGTCCGGTAACGGCATCAGCCCCGTGGGTCATGGGAAGGGTCCATGTTGTCATACCCTTTGTCCAGGAGAAGAAAACAAAGACACGTCCTGCCAGTGCAGGATTCATCCAGTTGCCGCCCAGACCGCCAAAGGTCCATTTCACAACGGCAATCGCAAAAACCGATGCCACAACAACCACATACACGGGAACTGCCGGAGGCATATTGTACCCGATCAGCAGTCCTGTCAGGAAAGCGCTGCCGTCAAAGGTCGTCTGCTTTCCGTTGATCCTGCCCATCAGAGCTTCTGTTCCCACAGAGGCGATGACAGCTGCCAGAGTCACGATAAGGGCTCTGAGACCGAAAACATACACGCCCCAGATACCTGCCGGGAGCAGACACAGAGAAACGGTCCACATAATACTGGAGGTAGACTGGGGATGATGAAACTGGGGTGAACTTGTAATTTTCAGATTATTTTTCATTTTCCCGCCTTCTTCATGGATTGTTTCCTGAGGATTTTCTTCCCTTTACGGAATCCCTGAACCAGAGGGATATGAGCGGGACACATGAAAGCACAGGATCCGCACTCCACGCAGTCCATCAAACCGGCTTCGGCTGATTCATCGTTCATATTGTTATCAATAAATTTGAATATCTTTGTTGGATTCAGGCCCATGGGACAGGAGGTGATACAGCGTCCGCAGGAAAGACAGGCAGTCTGAGCCGAAGCTTTGATCTCTTTTGCTGTAAGAGCCAGGATCCCGCTGGTACCTTTGATAACAGGAGTATCCAGATCATAAACCGTGAATCCCATCATGGGTCCGCCGGCAATAATCTTTACAGGCTCCTCGGAGAACCCGCCGCAGTCCTCTATAAGAGTCCTGAAGGAAGTTCCGATTCGGGCTTTCAGGTTGCCTGGATCCTTGATGGCTCCGCCGGAAACGGTAACAACACGCTCAATAACAGGCTTGTCCTCTACGACCGCTTCATAAACGGAAAGACAGGTTCCCACGTTGGCATTGATCACGCCCACTTCCAGGGGAAGCTTGCCCGAGGGGACTTCTCTGCCTGTAACGGCCTTAATCAGATTTTTTTCAGCTCCCTGGGGATATTTCACCGCAAGAGGCATGACTTCCATCTCAAAACCGGCCTGGCTGATCAGAGAGGTGAGGTGCTCAACCGCATCCATCTTATTGGATTCGATACCGATAACCGTCCGCCGGGGCTGCAGTATTTTCTGCATAATTCTGATGCCTTCCAGAACTTCTTTGCCCTTTTCAAGCATGACCCTGTGGTCCGAGGTCAGGTAGGGTTCGCACTCAACCGCATTGATGATAAAAACTTCGCAGGTTTTTCCTTTGGGAACAGACAGTTTCACATGTGTGGGGAAGGTGGCTCCCCCCTGTCCGACAATTCCCATCTCGGAAATTTTCGCTGTGAGTTCCTCTATGCTTTTCTCTTCCCAGCTGTTGCGGGGTACTTCTTTACCGAGCCGGGAGAACTCTCCCTGCATTTCGATAACCACTGCAGGAGTGGAGATGCCGTTTGGAAGAAAAATATTCTTGATTTCCTTCACTTCACCCGGTACGGGGGAGTGAATATTCGCGGAAACAAATCCGCCGGACTGCCCAATGAGCTGGCCCTCTTCGACTGTATCTCCCTTCTTCACAAGACATTCGGCTGGTGCACCGATATGCTGAGAGAGCGGAATGACTGCGGTACTGGACATACTGGCATTCTGTATGGCCTTTTCGCAGGTTGCTTCCTTACAGTCCCGGGGGTGTATTCCCCCTTTAGGGAAAGTATTAAAACGCTTCATGCTGCCTGTTGCTTCCTCCTTAAGAGTAGTAAATGATTCCTCATCCTGAAATCCTCCGAACCGGATACGGGTGAAGCCGCCCAGTTCAAAAGACTCAGTAGTATTCCCAAAAATAACAGTAAACCTGAAAGCACAAGATCCCCTTTCAGGGGAGCCCGGGCGATCCGGTTTGTATAAGATATGTCAGGCAGATAGGGTTCGCTTCCGAGAAGCACACCCGGCCCTTCCTGAGCCATCTCTTCAAAAAACCTGTCAAACCAGGCCTGATCAAAAACAAGTACCGGTTTGACTGTTGAGACGATTTTCCCCTCTTTCAGAGAAAAACGTTCAAGGTTCACCGTAGAGCCCCTCTGGGGCATCATCCATGTTCCTCCGTAGGAGAATGACTCCTGATATGCCCGGTGAATCAGCATATCCTTTACCCCCGGAAGCGCGCCGTTCCCTTCGGCCCCGTCCAGACTTTCATAAGTCCAGGGGCTTTCCGCCTCGGTGGAGGCGGCAGGAAAGGAGACGGGAAAATGCCTTTCTGCCGTCAGAACCAGAAGAAACAGCACAATCGCCATCCCAGCCTGGAGAGCAGTAAGGATCAGCCCCCGACGATCCCTGTGGGAGACTTCCCGCACCGCCGGCATGGTCCGTCCGGTCAGAGAAACAGGAAGAAAAAGTTCATGGTCCCGGCTTCTCCCCTTCCGGACCCTTTCAGGCCTTTGTTTCTTTCTCTCAGATGTGTGAGAAAGGGGAATTGCCATCCCTGAGATATATATAAGCATAACAGCAGCCGCATTTTTCAGACTAACCGTACCGTTCAGGAGAAAAAGCATTCCTCCCAGGGGTATCAGAATTGTCAGAAAAATGCGGTATTTTGCCGGCTTTCTGTACTGGCTGAGTAAAAAAAGGATCAAAACCCCCGGCATCAGGAAACGGGAGTCTCCCAGATAGAGGTTTCCCGCTATTAAAGCAGTCATCAGAAGGACAGGAACAAACTGCCTCCCTGCTCTGATCAGCAGAAATAAAGTTAAAACTGCCGCCAGGAGAAGAACAGGTTTATCCCATGAGAAATCGGGTAATATCCAGTTATCTTGCCATATGTCTCTCAGGCCGTTTTTATATTTTAACGAAGATCTGTCGGCTGGTAAATAGAAAAAATCATATAAGTCATCTTTAAAATAACGATTTGCTTTTTTCAGAAAGGGGTCGAACCGGGGATCATTGTCCAGCAGAGCCTGACCGGATTCGAGCTGACCGCCCCGTGAGGAATCCTCTCCTCCCAGGCCGCTGTATCTATATAGCAGATCACTCCCGTAGACAAGCCGGCCGTTCACTTCTTTCAGCTGTTCCACAAGAGAAGATGTGACCTGATCTGACGGAATGAGAAGAGGGTACCAGCGGGACCAGTAGGCTCCTGAAAAGTCCTGGGACAGGAATATCCAGAGAAGGACAAGAGCGGTGAAAAAAGAGGTTAAAACAGGAATAACTTTCCGTATTCTGTTCATTTAAATTTGATCTCGCGGGACAGGGGTATGAAACATCTCGGTAATTCTCCGTTTATAGGGTGCATTTGTCAAGAATTGAAACTTATAAAAATACTGTACCATCCCACAAGGATTGTTTATATTTTAACCTATATGAGTGATAAAATTCCTGCCGGCAGAATCAACAAACTCTACTCTTCCCTGAAAGGCACTCTTCTGGGGATAAAAGTCTATGCGCTGATTGGAAAAAGCGGAACCGGAAAGAGTTTCCGGGCCAGACTGGTAGCGGAAAAGTACAATATTCCCTTTATCATTGACGACGGCCTTCTGATCCATGACAACAAGATTGTGGCCGGAAAGTCTGCCAAAAAAGAGAAACTCTATATGGGAGCCATCAAAACAGCTCTGTTCGATGATCCTCAGCATAGACTGGATGTGCGGGAAGCCATAAGAAAATCCCGTTTAAAAAAGATCCTCCTCATAGGGACTTCCGATAAAATGGTCCAGAAAATGACAGAAAGGCTGGGACTGCCTCCGGTCACCCGGTTTATCCGGATAGAGGAAATTGCCAGCCGGGAGGAGATCGACAAAGCCATCCACTCCCGCTACACAGAGGGAAAGCATGTGATCCCCGTCCCTTCCATAGAGGTAAAACAGGACTATTCCCATATCCTTTCAGACTCGATAAAGATCCTTTTCAGAAAGAGTTTCGGCTTTAAAAAGGAGACCAGGATTTTTGAAAAGGCTGTTGTGACTCCCCGGTTTGCAGATCAGAAACAGAGAGGAACCATAAAAATTTCAGAAGCCGCCCTCTCCCAGATGATCCTCCACTGTATCGATGAATATGACAGTGAAATCAAGGTAATGAAGATTTCCGTCAAGAAGGACCGGAGAGGTTACAGGATCAGAATCAGCATTGATGCGGGTTACGGCAATCAGCTGGGAAGCAAACTCCATGAACTTCAGGCCTATGTACTGGATAAGATAGAGAGGTTCACGGGCATTATAATTGAAGAGGTGGATATCGAGATTGCCAGGATCTCCCGAAGGAGAAAGCCTCTTACAGAAGAGGACTTTCCCGACTGATCAGGTCTGAACGGTTTCGCTGGTCTTGGAACGCCCTTTGGCCGGGCCTTTCTTCTTGCCCTTCCGTGAAGAGGTCCGGTAGGGCGGACGGCGGCGGGGAATCTTCCATTTATTCTTTTTGAACATGTGCTTTACCGCATCATAGACTTCCCTGTTGGGAGCAATCATGGGTTTCAGGCAGTTTTTCAGCTCACCCACCACATCGAGAAAAACACTTTCATCCCCCTGAGACAGAGCTCCCGCCTGTTCCAGCCATGCCTGGGTCAGGTACTGAAGCATGCGGCTTCTCGTTTTACCGTCCCCTTCCCTTCTGGTATATTTATCAAGCCTGTCCATATCCCGGAAAAACTCTTTTGTAAAAGCTTTCCCGGAACCCGGCTTATGCATTGTCCCGTATATCTGGGGAAGAAGATGTTCAAAAATATTCAGATCAAGGGAACGCTGAAAAATCCGGGAGGCATAGGTGGACTGGAGAATCTTGAAGATCTCTTCGGTCATCCTTGAAACGGAAACCTCTTTCAGAAGAGGCGCATGCTTTCTGATCGCCTTTTTCAGTGAGTGGGGAATTTTTGCATTGGTGATAACAGAGTACTTTACAGCCCTCAGCATCCGCACGGGATCTTCGACAAAGGTAGTATCCAGGGGAATGACGCTTTTCAGCCTGTTTTTCCTGATATCCCGGACCCCGTCATGATAATCGATGATCTGTTCCTCCCGGGGGGAATAGTAAAGGGCATTCAGAGTAAAATCTCTGCGCCGGGCATCTTCATCAATGGAACCGTAGACATTTTCCCCGTCTTTTCCGTCCAGAGACCGGAATGTGGCTACTTCCAGGATCTTTTCTCCGGGGAAATAGACATGAACCAGCCGAAACCTCTTTCCGATAATGCGGGAATTGCGGAATATCTTCCTGACCCTGGAGGGATAGGCATCGGTAGCGATATCATAATCCTTGGGTTCCTTGTCAATCAGAAGATCCCTTACGGCTCCACCGACAACGTAGGCCTGATAGCCTGCGCTTCTGAGCCGCTCTGTCACTTTAAGGGCATCGGGATCTATTTTTGACCGGCTGATGCCGTGTTCTTTCAGGGTATATACTTTTGCCTTCTTTATAAGACGGCCTTTTTCATTCTTTCCGTAACGTATTAACATGGGATTCTATGTATTCCTGCTGCAGAGGCTGAGTCTTAGGAAATTCATCAGAATTTCACATTGATCTTATACTATCTTTTTTTAAACAGGTTCATCAAGTATGAAAAAAGCGCCCCCGTCCCTACACCGGTTAACAACCGCTGTAAAGAGAGAACACAAAACAGGGAGGCGCCTGCCCTATTATTCCCCCATATCCTGCGAGTTGTAAAGGAGAAAAAAGCTACAAATTGGTAAGTCCGACAGAAGGAATCCCCCTCACTTACAATAAAATTGTAATTTTTACAAAAAATTCAGTAATAAAGCTTTTCATCCTTCAGGAACCTGTTACAATATATGAGAAACAGAAGGAGAAAAAATTTCAACTGATCAATCAGTCAGTTCAGAATAAGGAAGATTTATGCAGTTTAATTATCTTTGCAGCGAATGCGGAGCCGAGTACCCGATCACACCGGATATGACGACCTGCCCGGCCTGCGCGGAAAAGCAGAAACCCGACGAACCTCTCAGAGGGGTTCTGGAAGTAAAACTGGAAGGCGAGCTCCCCGAGGGGGATCTTTCACAGACAATGCTTCCGGTTCCACAGGAGTTTTTTCCTTCCCTCCCCCCTGTTACGGGAGAACTATGGGCACCCCGGAACCTGAAAGAGGATATGGACCTGCCGGGTCTCTGCCTCATATATGACGGATCCAACCCCACCAGCTCTTTCAAGGACAGAGCATCGGTTCTAGTTTCCGCCTTTGCCAGACAGCACGGCATCGATACCATCGTTCTGGCTTCCACGGGGAATGCCGGATCTTCCATGTCGGGGATCGGAGCGGCGGCGGGACAGAAAATAGTGCTGTTCCTTCCCAAGGCGGCTCCTCAGGCAAAGCTCATCCAGGCCCTTCAATACGGCGCCACCATCTACAGGGTGGATGGAAACTACGACAGAGCCTATGACCTGTCCCTGGAATACTCCGAGAAGTTCGGAGGCATGAACCGGAACACGGCCTGGAATCCCATGACCATGGAAGGAAAGAAGACTGTCTCTCTGGATATTTACAGAAAACTGGGCAACAGAGCCCCCGACCGGGTTCTGGTCCCCACAGGAGACGGATGCATCCTGGGAGGCGTCTATAAAGGATTCAAGGACCTGCTTCAGT
Source organism: Oceanispirochaeta sp. (assembly GCA_963666275.2). Classification (GTDB taxonomy): domain Bacteria; phylum Spirochaetota; class Spirochaetia; order DSM-2461; family DSM-2461; genus Oceanispirochaeta. The sequence continues at coordinate 2,004,326 of CAXXOA010000002.1, read as the reverse complement.
ACGGTCTGATAGACAGGATGCCCAGAATCACTGCGGTTCAGGCGGAAGGCAGCGACGCCCTCTACAGAGCCTGGAAAACCGGGAGCTTTGACAATAAACCGAGCAGTACTGTGGCTGACTCCATTTCGGTGGATATCCCCCGGAACGGATACACCGCCCTGAGATATCTAAAAGCCTATGACGGGGATGTGATCACAGTTTCGGATCAGGAGATCATTGAGGCCCAGGTCCACCTGTCTTCCCGTTCGGGACTTTTTACAGAACCGGCAGGAGCTGCCGCCTGGGCGGGAATGAGAAAGATAAAAGACACAGTAAACAGAAATGAAACCGTTGTTGTCCTTGCGACAGGCAGCGGTCTGAAAGATACGGCAACAGCGATGAAAGGTGTGGCCATGTCAGAAGAGACTATAAATACCATTGAAGAGATAAGGGGAGAAAAATGATAGATCTAAGCGTAAACAGTGCAAAACAGAAAGAGAATGCCGCCTACTGCAAATCCAAGGGCATTAAACTTCCGACCATCGAAATGATGAAGAATCCCGATCTGGTTCCCGAAGAGGTGAAAGCAAAACTCAAAACGACCGGCCTCTGGGATCTGGATCCGGTGAACCTGTTCAGAATTACATGGAAAAACGAACCCAAAGAGTCGGGCGGACTCTACGGCAGGGTAAACCACCTTGTACTGCCCCCGGAACTGACAGGCGTCAAGGCTAATATCCTTGTTCTTACAGGAAAGTGGTTCCCCACGGGAGCTCATAAAGTGGGAGCCACCTTCGGCTGTCTGGCTCCCCGTCTGATCACAGGGCAGTTTGACCCCCAGAGAACAAAAGCCGTATGGCCTTCTACTGGAAACTACTGCCGGGGCGGAGCCTATATTTCCTCTCTGCTGGCCTGTAATGCCATAGCTATTCTTCCGGAAGAGATGTCTCAGGAGAGATTTGAATGGCTGAAGACTGTGGCGGGAGAGGTCATTGCCACTCCGGGCTGCGAATCCAATGTAAAGGAAATCTTCGACAAGTGCTGGGAGCTGAGAAACTCCGGCGAAGATCTGAGAATCTTCAACCAGTTTGATGAAATGGGAAATCCCCTGTGGCACTACAATGTGACCGGTTCCTCCATCGAAGAGATGCTGGGATATTACATGAAAGAGGGCGACAACATGGCAGGCTATGTGTCCTCCTCCGGTTCGGGCGGAACTCTGGCTGCAGGTTACTACCTGAAAAAACGCTTCCCCAAAATGAAAATTACAGCGGCCGAAGCCCTGCAGTGCCCCACCCTTCTTATGAACGGATACGGCGGACACAGAATCGAGGGAATCGGCGATAAACACGTGCCCTGGGTACATGACTGCAAGGATACAGACTTTATCAGCGCCATTGACGACGAACATCCCATGAGACTGCTGAGACTCTTCAATGAAGAGAACGGCCGGGCTCTGCTGAAAGAATCCGGTGTGGATTCGGAACTTGTGAACAAACTGGACCTTCTCGGAATTTCCGGAATCGCCAATGTGCTGGGAGCCATCAAGTTCGCCAAGTACAACGAGCTGACCGAAAAAGACTACGTGGTTACCATTGCCACCGACTCTATGGAACTGTACGGATCCCGTGTACAGGAACTGTCTGCCGAAAGAGGTCCTTACACCGCTGCGAAAGCCGAGAGGGATATGGAACTCCTTATGGGACAGACCTACGATCACACCAAAGAGCTCAGCTACTACGACAGAAAAGCCGTACACAACCTGAAATACTTTACCTGGATCGAACAGCAGGGACGGGAACTGGAAGAGCTGAATGCCCAGTGGTACGACCATGACAACTACTGGTACGGAACCCTGGAAGAAGCCGGACAGATTGATAATCTGATCACTGAGTTCAACGATCTGATCGACAAGTCTTGAGAGAAAGGAGTCTTTAATGAGTGATTTAATGAGACCTGTTCCCTTTGAACAGTTAATCCAGAGAATATTTGCCGAATACAGCCGGGACAGGATGATTTTCAATTTCTCCCCGGATCTGGCGGGCCCGGAAAAAAAGGCCCACCCCGGTATGGAACTCTTTGGTGAAACCGCCTCTACCCCCGTCGGTCCCGCGGCAGGCCCCCACACCCAACTGACCCAGAACATTGTGACATCCTGGCTGGCGGGAGCCAGGTTTTTCGAACTCAAGACGGTCCAGATCATGGATACTCTGGAGATCGAAAAACCCTGTATCGATGCGGAGGACGAGGGATTCAACACCGAATGGTCCACCGAGTTTACCCTGGACAAGGCCTACGATGAATACCTGAAGGGATGGTTTATCTGCCATATGCTTGAAGCCCTTTTCGAGGGAAGCGATACAAGAAATTTCATTTTCAACATGAGCGTGGGCTATGATCTGAAGGGGATCCAGAATCCCCGGATGGATCAGTTCATCAACCGGCTGATCGACAGCTCGGGTGAGGCGAAATTCCAGGAGTACAGGGAAATCCTCAGAAAACTGGCCTTGGATCCGGAGTTCCTCAAGGGAACCGGTCTGGAAGGCAATAAAAACAGGCTCACTGCCCTGGCGGAGGGGATCTCCGGAAAGATCTGCCGGTCTGTGACCCTGAGCACCATGCACGGATGCCCTCCCGATGAAATTGAAAAAATCGCCCGGTATCTGCTGACAGAGAAAAAACTCCATACCTTTGTGAAGCTCAATCCCACTCTTCTGACCTTTGACGGGGTCAGGGAGACACTGGATAAACTGGGATACGATTACGTGGGACTCAACCCCGAAGGTTTTGACCACGATCTGCAGTATCCCGACGCGGTGGAGATGCTGAAAAGGCTGAAGGCCCTGGCAGATGAAAAGAGCCTCCGGTTCGGAGTGAAACTGACCAACACCCTGGGTTCGGTCAACAATAAGAACAAACTCCCCGGCGATGAGATGTACATGTCCGGCCGGGCTCTGTTTCCCATATCCATACAGGTGGCTCTGAAGCTGAGCAGGGAGTTTGACGGCGCCCTGCCCATCTCCTTTTCCGGAGGGGCAACCAGCCTGAATATGGAAGACATACTGAAAACCGGAATCCGGCCCGTAACCATGGCAACGGACATCCTCAAACCCGGCGGATACGGGCGGATGGCCCGGGCTGTGGAGAAAAGTTACGGAATTTCAGACTGGAACAGAGACTCTATTGATGTTCCCGCTCTGGAAAAACTCGTAGAAACAGCGCTCAGCGCCAAAGAGTACAGGAAAGAGTGGCGGGGAATCGACGAGATTTCCACCGAAGAGCCTCTGCCCCTCTATGACTGTGCGGTAGCTCCCTGTAAAACAGCCTGCGCTATCCATCAGGATGTTCCCGAATACCTCAGACTGATCGGCCAGGGGCGGTACGTGGAAGCCCTGGATGTGATCTACAACAAAAACCCCCTCCCCTTCATTACAGGATGGATCTGCGATCACAAGTGTCAGTACAACTGTACCAGGATCGACTACGAGGGAACCGTTAAGATCCGGGATATGAAAAAGATCGCCGCCCAGCAGGGCTGGGATCAGTATATCAAGGCTTTTAAAGAACCTGCCGGGCAGCCGGGTGTCAAAACCGCGGTCATCGGTGCAGGACCCTCCGGACTGGCCGCCGCCTACTTCCTCAGAAGAGGCGGTGCGGATGTGACTGTATTTGAAAAAGAGGACTCCCCCGGCGGCGTTATCAGCCATGTGCTGCCTTCTTTCAGGATGCCCGCCGATGAGATCGAGAAGGATATGGAATTTATCCGGGCCCACGGCGTGGATTTCCGTTTCGGCCAGAAGGATCTGACCATCAGCGGCCTGAAAGAAGAGGGATACGAGAAGGTCATCATCAGCATCGGAGCGGAGAAAGACAATACTCTGGATCTGCCCGGTGGAAAAGTCATGACTTCTCTGGACTTCCTCAACCTGTTCCGGACAAAACCCGATCAGGCTGATGTGGGTGAGTATGTGGCCATTGTGGGCGGAGGAAATACCGCCATGGACAGTGCCCGTTCCGCCAAAAGGCTGCCGGGAGTGAAGGAAGTCAGAGTGATCTACAGAAGAACCCTGACTGAAATGCCCGCCGACAGAGAAGAGTACTACGATGCCTCGGAAGAGGGAATTTCCTTCCACTTCCTGAGAAACCCCAAAGGCTTCACAGAGAAGGGTCAGCTGGAATGCACAGTGATGAAACTGGGTGAACCTGATGAATCAGGCCGCCGCCGTCCGGTAGCCACTGACGAAACCGAAACCTTTCCGGTGGATACTCTGATCACAGCGATCGGAGAGAAAGTGGATACGGAAGTACTCAAATCCATGGGACTGAACATTCCCGGAAAATGGGTGGAAGTGGACAGCACAACCAACGAAACCGAGATCCCCGGGGTCTACCTCTGCGGTGACGCCCTGACTGGCCCCCTCTCCATTGTGGGAGCCATGGGAAGCGCCCGGAAGTCGGTAGACCACATTCTGGATCAGATGGGACGGAAACTGACGGCCCTGAAACCGGAAGCCCTTTCTGCGGAGGAGATCCGGGAACTGAGAAAGAACAAGAGCGTAATGCTGGAGTCGGGATCCGACCTGGAAAGCAATTTTGCCGCCTGGGCGGAAAAGGAAGCTTCCCGCTGCCTTCAGTGCGACGTGATCTGCAACAAATGTGTGGACGTCTGCCCCAACAGGGCCAATGTGTTCATAACCACTGGCAAAGAGGAGTTCGGTCAGTCCCTGCAGATCCTTCACGTGGATGCCTTCTGCAACGAATGCGGCAACTGCGCTCAGTTCTGCCCCTGGGAGGGACGGCCATACAGGGACAAAATCACTGTTTTCAGCCTGAAAGAAGATTTTGAAAACAGTGAGAACAACGGATTCCTTGTCACGGGAGATGATATCCTGCTCCGGCAGAATAAGCAGATATTCAACCTTGTCTGGCGTCAGGGCGAACTGTACGGCCCCCTCCCCTCGGGAAAAGAGGGAGAACAGACGGGAGAGATCATCCGGAAAGTCATGAAAGAGTACCCCTGGTATACCGGCCGGGTGGAGCAGTAGGAAGGAGAAGGAAAATGCTGATACTGAAAAATGCTACAGTTGTGAACTTTCAGCCCTCCGAAGTCCATTCGGGATGGGATATCGTGGTTGACAGCGACAGGATTATAGCGGCCGGACCCGGTGCGGCGGAAGGGATGAATGCCGACCAGGTCTGGGATCTGAAAGGAGCCATCGTCCACCCCGGACTGGTGTGCAGTCATAACCACTTCTACTCGGGTCTCTCCCGGGGGATCCTGGCCAATATTGATCCCACACCGGATTTTATATCGGTTCTGAAAAACCTCTGGTGGCGGCTGGATAAGGCTCTGGACAGGGATATGCTGAAAAGCAGCGGAGAGATCTGCTGCATGGATGCGATCCGGAACGGAACAACCTCTGTCATTGATCATCATGCGTCTCCCCGTTTCATTGACGGCTCTCTGACTGTGCTGAAAGAGGCTTTTGAAAAGGTCGGCCTCAGGGGAATGACCTGCTTTGAGACCACCGACCGGAACAGCATTGAAGAGATGGAATCAGGGATTGCCGAGAATGTCCGTTTTGCCCGTCAGATAGACAAAGAGAAGCAGGATGGTACCTGGTCGGGCCTGATGGAAGCCCATATAGGTGGTCATGCGCCTTTTACCCTCCCCGACCGGGGTCTGGAACTGCTGGCCGAAGCGGCAGAACAGACTGGACGGGGATTCCACTGCCATGTGGCGGAAGACAAATACGATGCCTCCTGGTCCCACCATTTCTATGGAAAAGACCTGCTTGTAAGGCTGGATGACTTCGGTCTCATGAACAGCAAAACCCTTGTGGTTCACGGCCTGTACCTGTCAGAGAAAGATGTGGAGATCATGAACCAGAGGAACAGTTTTCTGGCGGTAAACTTCCGCTCCAACATGAACAACGGCGTGGGAGTTCAGAACCATCTGAAGTCCCTTAAAAATGTTGCCCTGGGAACGGACGGCATCGGAAGCGATATGTGGGAGGAGTTCAAGTTCGCCTACTTCAAGCACAAAGATACGGGCGGTCCCCTCTGGCCGGGTGATTTCCTGGGATTCCTCCATAACGGGAACACCCTGCTGGAACGGAACTTTGACGACCGGTTCGGAAAAATTGAAAAAGGCTACAAAGCGGATCTGGTGATATCGGACTACCAGGCCCCGACCCCTCTGAAAGCAGAGAATATTGCCGGTCATATCGCTTTCGGACAAACCTCAAGGGATGTTCGTACGGTGATTGTGAACGGCAGAGTGGTTCTGAAGGATAGAGAGTTTACCTTCGATACTTCAGGCATATACGAAGAGTCCCGGGAACAGGCAGCCCGTCTCTGGGACGCTATGGACAATCTGAAAGACTGAAATTTATTAGCAGCTTCAGAGAATACCCTTTCTCTGAAGACTCTACAGGAGAAAAATATGTCAATTGAAAAAGATATTCTGGCAAAAGCAAAAGAGTACAGACAGTATACTGCCGAAGTACTCTCCAAAATGGTTAAGATTCCCTCCTACAGCGGCGATGAAGAGGCTGTATGCCGGAAAATTGTTGAACTCTGCGAAGAAGCGGGATTTGACGAAGTCCGGATTGACGGCCTGGGAAGTGTTGTAGCAAAGATCGGCAAGGGACCTAAAATCCTTGCTTTCGACGCCCATATTGATACTGTAACAGTAGGAGACCCTTCAGCCTGGGAGAAAGAGCCTTTTTCCGGTGAAATCGACGATACCTATGTATGGGGACGGGGCAGTTCCGACCAGAAAGGCGGCGCCGCCTCCATGATTACAGCGGGACGGATCCTGAAGGAACTGGGTTATGACGAAGAGTACACCCTCTACTTCACCTTTACCGTAATGGAAGAAGACTGCGACGGTATGTGCTGGAAGTACCTGATCGAAGAGGAGAAACTGGTTCCCGATTTTGCGGTTTCCACCGAGCCCACCAGCTGCCGCCTCTACAGAGGACACAGAGGCCGGATGGAAATGGTTGTAAAAATCAAGGGGGTTTCCAGCCATGGATCTGCCCCCGAAAGAGGAGTCAGCGCAGCCTATAAAGCGGCAAAAGCGGCTCTTGCCATGGAAAAACTCAACAGCGATCTTCAGCCCGATGAGGACAACTTTCTGGGTAAAGGCACCATTGTTGTGTCGGAAATGAAAGTCAACGGGCCCTCCCAGTGCGCGGTTCCCGACCAGGCGATGCTCTATCTGGATAGACGCCTTACCTGGGGAGAAGATGCGGAACTGGCGATCAGCCAGGTAAAATCCTATATCAAGGAAGCTCTGGGAGAAGAACCCGAGTCTGTCACCATGCCCGACTACGAAGAACTGGGATGGAAAAAACTGGACTATCATCAGGAGCTCTATTTCCCCACATGGAAGATTGAACGGACCCATCCTCTGGTGGAAAGCGGCGTGGATGCCTACAGCAGCCTTTACGGAAAAGATCCCGTTGTTGACAAATGGACCTTTTCCACCAATGGTGTTGCCATTTGCGGACGCCATAAAATCCCCCTGATCGGATTCGGTCCGGGAGATGAAAAAGAGGCCCATGCACCCAACGAGAAGAACAGGATCGACGATCTGGAGATCTGCAGCGCTTTTTACGCCATGCTGCCCTACAAATTGAAATAATCAATAAGTATTAATAGAAAGAGAGCGCCCGGGGGCGCTCTCTTTTTTTGGATCAAATGGAAAGAACTTTCATATTTTTCGTATCATAAAGCTCCATTCACTCAGTATTAATATACAGAGAAATGATTTTATTATAAGTATATCAATTATTTATTTGACAGAAAAAGAAAGCCGGATTACCATAATACTTATGAAAGTACTTTCATACATATCCATTCTATGCGGGAAATCATGAAAAAAACTCTGAATACACGCCCTACCATTTACGATGTAGCTTCAGAAGCGGGCGTGAGCATTACCACTGTATCCAGATACCTGAACAATCCGGAGAATGTAAAAAAATCCACAGGAAACAAAATTTCCCTGGCTATGGATCTTCTGGACTATATCCCTCATGGAAACACAGGGAGCAAAGCATCCCGTTCCGTGGGAAGAATCGGCGTCCTGACCCCGTTCTTTCCCGCACCCTCTTTTGTGGACCGGCTGGGGGGTGTTATCCCCTTCCTGAAAGAGAAAAACTTCGAAGTGGTTATTTATACGATAGAAGGGACAGACCAGCTGGATGAATATCTCACATCGGTCCCCTTCACCCGCCGGATTGACGGGCTTATCCTCATGTCAGTTCAGCTGACCCAGGAGCAGCACAGGATTTTAAAAGCCTCGGGCCTGAATATAGTCATGATTGAATCGGACGATGAAAACTACTCCCGTGTCCTGGCAGATGACTACAGAGGGGGGGAGCTGGCTGCAGAGCTGTTTCTTGCAAAAGAGTATTTCCCCTGCGCTTTTATGGGTGACAAAAACAATACCCTCCCCTATAGCTGCAAACCCTCGGCAAAACGGTTCAACGGCTTCAGGGATACCCTGAAAAAGAACGGCATAGAGATAAACAGAAGGAACATCCTGGAAGCGGATACATCCGTAGAGGATGCCCAGAAAGTCTTTGATCAGTATCTGAACAGGGGTGAGATCCCGAGGGCTGTGTTTGCCATGTGCGATCTGCAGGCCATCGGCATCCTCAAAGCCGCCAGGCAGAGGAATATAAAGATCCCCCAGGAGATGGCAATTCTCGGATTCGATGACATTGATGCGGCGGACTGGATGGAACTTTCCACCATATCCCAGCATCTGATCGATTCCGGAAGGATTGCGGCAGCGCTTCTGATTGACAGACTCACAGGCAAAGGAGAAGCCCTTCAGAAGACGAATTTGCAGGTGGGGCTTATAGAACGCGCCACCACTTAACAAAGGAAAACGCGGCATTAAGCCGTTAAGGAGGAATAGAATGTTGAAAAAACAACTGTTGGCAGGACTTACCCTTTTACTGGTAATCACATTTGTTTTTACAGGATGCAGCAAAAAGGCGGAAGAACCTGTTGCTGAAGAAACAACAGAAAAGGCAATGGATGATCCCTATGCCGAGGTACGGGGCACAGTCGTAACGATGGCAGGACCATTTACCGACAATGATGCCATCAAATTTGAAGAGTCGATCAAACCTTTTGAAGAGATGACCGGCATTGATATCCAGTACGAAGGATCCAAAGAGTTTGAAGCGTCGATCGGCATCAGGGTGGAAGGAGGGAATCCTCCCGATATCGTTGACTTTCCCCAGCCTGGACTTCTGAACAACTTTGTCAGAAAGGGCTATGTGATTGACCTGAATAAAGTTCTGGATATGAACAAAGTCAAATCCAACTACATACAGAGCTGGCTGGATATGGCCACCATGGAATCCCCCGACGGAGAGATCATGGCCGGTCTCTGGGGCCGTGTTAATGGAAAGTCCCTGGTCTGGTACAACAAAAAAGAGTTTGACGCCGCAGGATACAAAGTTCCCGAAACCTGGGAGGAACTGGTGACCCTTCAGAACACAATCCTCTCTGACGGCGACAGCCCCTGGGCCGTAGGTATCGAATCAGGTGCCGCTACCGGATGGGCTGCCACAGACTGGATCGAAGAGATGATGCTGAGAACTACCTCCCTTGAAAACTATGACAAATGGGTTACGGGAGAACTGAAATTCAACTCTCCTGAAGTCCGGGCCGCCATCAAAGCCATGACAGATATCTGGTTTGCCGACGGCATGGTTTATGGAGGACGTAAGGGAATCGCTACAACGTCTTTCGGCGACGCGCCCAAAGTTATGTTTGAAAATCCCCCCAAAGCCTGGCTGCACAAACAGGGAAATTTCATTACATCCTTTTTCCCCGACAACCTGGTTGCGGGACAGGATTATGACTTTTTCTATCTGCCCAGTGTAGATCCCCAGTACGGAAGACCTGTTCTTGTGGCGGGAGATATCTATGCCATGTTCAATGACAGACCCGAAGTCCGTATGGTTATGCAGTATTTTGCCACAGCTGCGTCTGTTGAAGGCTGGGTGAAAGCAGGGGGAGCCATTTCTCCCCATAAAGATTCCAAGCTGGATTGGTATACCAACGAAGTGGACAGAAAAGTGGCTGAAGTTATTCAGAATGCCACCAGTGTAAGATTTGACGGATCGGACCTGATGCCGGGCGCCGTGGGAGCCGGTTCCTTCTGGAAGGAAATGACAGCCTATGTTTCCGGTGCAAAATCTCTTGATGAAGCCCTGACAGCCATAGACAACTCCTGGCCGGCAGAATAATCAGAGAAGCAGATTTCCGGACTGTGAATCCCGGTCCGGAATAGATGGAAAAGAAGCTGGTCGAAAAACAGAGGGTTCCGACCAGCTCTATTTTTTAAAAGGAGACAATCATGAGCCGGGATAATTCAACCTGGAAAAAGCCTCTTCTGCTGATTCTTCTGCTGCTTATTACGCTATTTTTTCTAGTCGGAGGATTTATCCTTCTTCAGAATCTGCAGAACAACAAAATATTAATGACATTAACGGCTGTCACCTGGGGGCTTGGATCGGTAGCGCTCCTGTTTTATGCCATGAACAGCATTGCCCAGACCATGCCGCGGAAAATCCGCTCCACCGCTGTAGCTGTCGTCTTTGCCGGACCGGCCGTGCTCATCCTCATATGGGCCCTGGTTCTTCCCACCCTCAGATCGCTGCGGCTGAGTTTCATGGGAGCCAACGGCAGAGAGTTTGTATTTCTGGATAACTACAAATTTGCCTTTACCGACCCGATTATGCTTGAAAGTTTCAGAAACAACCTGCTCTGGATGATTTTTGGAACTTTTTTCTGTGTGACTCTGGGTATCATTATAGCGGTCCTTTCAGACAAGAGTAAAAGCGAAAAGCTTTTCAAATCATTGATTTTCATGCCCATGGCCATATCCTTCGTCGGGGCTGGTGTCATATGGAAATTCATGTATGCCTACAAGGGCGAAGGGGTCAATATCAACGAAATAGGCCTGCTGAACGCCATTGTTACGGCACTGGGAGGACAGGCTCAGGCATGGCTTCTTGTCCCCTTCTGGAATAACTTTTTCCTGATCTTCATTATGGTCTGGCTGCAGACAGGCTATGCCATGGTGATCCTCTCCTCAGCTATCAAGGGGATTCCCGGTGAAATCAATGAAGCCGCAAAGGTTGACGGAGCCGGCAGCTTTACAATTTTCTTCAGGATAACCATTCCCTATATCATGCCTACCATCATAACAGTGACCACGACAATTCTGATATTCAGCCTGAAACTGTTTGATATAGTCCGGGTTATGACGGGTGGAAATTTCGGAACCAATGTGATTGCCAATGAATTCTACCTCAGGCAGTTCACATACGGCAACTCCGGTCAGGCATCGGCCATAGCGGTGGTGCTGCTTGTTGTGATCATACCGGTACTGGCATACAATCTCAAAGAATTCAGAGAAAGGAAAACCCTGAAATGAAAAAGGCGGTAAAAACTAAGAAATTCAATCCTGCTGGTGTAGCAGTTGCTCTGGTCCTTCTTTTCATAGTTCTTGTATGGACCATACCGACCTTCGGTGTATTTGTCACATCCTTCAGGGACTCCAGGGATATTTACGGGTCGGGATGGTGGACAATCCTTCCCCATAAAGACTGGGTCAAAACCGGTGAATTTGAAATTCCCCAGGAAACAGATCCCAACGGACAGATCGAAATTGAAGACTATACGGCAACGTTTGAAGAGTGGCGTCAGGGAATTGAAATTAGCGAGACAAGAAGGCTTCAGTGGTACGGAAACAAAAGGTCACGTAAAATTGAAGTATTTGAAGAGAAATGGATCGGCTTCGGCGCCAATATGACCCTGCAGAACTACAGGGACGTCCTGTCCGCCGGAACTGTGGAGTATACGGATGCCCAGGGGAATACCATATCCCGTCAGGGCAACAATTTTTCCGATGCGGTGCTGAACTCCATCGCCGTCAGTATACCTGCGACCATTATCCCCATACTGATTGCGGCTTTTGCAGCCTATGCTTTTGCCTGGATGGAGTTTCCCGGAAGAAAACCCCTCTTTATTATGGTGGTGGCTCTTCTTGTCGTCCCCCTGCAGATTGCTCTTATACCTATACTCCGGGATTTTACAAACTGGGGGATTACAGGAACATTCCTCTGTATGTGGCTGGCTCATACGGGATTCGGACTCCCTCTGGCGGTATATCTGCTCTATAACTATATAAGCACACTGCCACGGGATATCTTTGAATCGGCCTATCTGGACGGAGCGACCCCATTCATGACCTTTGTCAGACTGGTCCTCCCCCTCTCCATTCCCGCACTGGCAAGCTTCGCCATATTCCAGTTCCTCTGGGTATGGAATGACTACCTGGTAGCCCTGGTATTCCTGGGAGACAAAAACAGGGTAGTCACAAGCGCTCTGGCCGCTATGGTGGGAGAAAAAGGACAGGACTGGCACCTTCTGACCTCGGGTGCCTTCCTAAGCATGATCCTCCCCCTGGCCGTATTCTTCGGCCTCCAGAGATTCTTCGTAAGAGGCCTGATGGCAGGGTCGGTAAAAGGGTGACGCGCAGCGTCTGGGACCCTTTTACTGACAGGCGACAGGGACTTTGGAACAAAGTACCGATAGCCGCATAAAGGGTCGGTTAAAGGATAAAATGGGGGATGCAAAGCATCGGGCCCCCATTCTTAGTCCGGCAAAAAGGGTGACGCGCAGCGTCTGGGACCCTTTTACTGACAGGCGACAGGGACTTTGGAACAAAGTACCGATAGCCGCATAAAGGGTCGGTTAAAGGATAAAATGGGGGATGCAAAGCATCGGGCCCCCATTCTTAGTCCGGCAAAAAGGGTGACGCGATAGCTTCAGGGTCTAGTATGAATTAACTGAATACAGAACCCCGGCTTCAGATATACAATTCTGAAGCCGGTTCTTTATCAGCTGTTTTTCACCTCTTCTATATAATTGTAAATCGTATAGCGGGAGACATTCAGCTCCCCCGCCAGGGTATCTGTAGACCCCTTAATGGAAAAAATATTGTTCTGATTCAAAAACTGGACGACTTCCAGATTGTCTTTCTTATCAAAATAGCACACTGGTTTTCCCACTGACTCAATGCTTTTCCGGATCATCACATTCAGGAATTCCTGGGTGTTCTGGGGCATTTCGTCGTAGTCTTCCACCCTCTCGATTCCCGAAAACTGATCCACAAAGTGCTGCAGCATATTGATGGCGCTCATATCCACGTTGATGCTGAGAGCCCCCTGGAGTTCACCGGTTTCATTGAAGATAAGTACGGTTGAAGATTTCAGGGGCTTTCCCGATTTGGTGGCCGACTCATAGTTGATGCGCATGTTTTCACCGGCTTCCTGCATTTCCGCCACCATTTCCCTCATCAGCTGTGTCGCAGGGGTACCCGGTTTTCTCCCTGTGATCCCGCCCTCTTTGGCAATGATGACAGGGGGGTCCTGAGTCCAGTCATAAAGGAGAACTTCCCCGACTCCCAGAGTTTTTCCGACGACTTGAATTAAGGGTATATAGGTTTCCAGATGACTGGGAATTTCCACAATCGATCTCCTTGTTCTTAACATATTCTCAATTGAGTATATCAGACTTTTTTCATTCTGCCAAAAAATCAGGGAGTTTTCTTACAATTTTTTAATAAAGCTTGCAAATTAATTTGAATTAAACCTATAATCTATTAATTAAGAGGTACAAATGGATAGAGATAATCTAGCTGTAATTGCCGTTGGGGGAAACTCCCTCATATCAGACAACGAGCACATGCGTGTGGAAGATCAGTATCAGGCCGTATGTGAAACCGCCAGGCATATTGCCGATCTTGTTGAATCAGGATGGCAGGTTGTTGTAACCCATGGAAACGGACCTCAGGTGGGGTTTATCCTCAGACGGTCTGAAATTGCCGAAGAGGTCGCTCATATGCATCCGGTCCCTCTGGTCAGCTGCGATGCCGATACCCAGGGTGCCATCGGTTACCAGATCCAGCAGGCCCTGGACAACGAATTCCGCAAAAGGGGAATTCCCATGACAGCGGCGACTGTTGTCACCCAGATCCGGGTGGACCGTCAGGATAAAGCCTTTTCAAAACCGGCCAAACCGATTGGTCAGTTCTACAGCGAAGCTGAATCTAGGCTCCTTCAGGAAGCTCACCCCGAGTGGAACATGACCGAGGATTCGGGCCGGGGATACCGCCGGATGGTAGCCTCACCGATGCCCCAGGAGATCATTGAACTGGATGCTGTCAAAGCCCTTCTCCAAGCCCGGTTCTGTGTTATTTCCGCAGGAGGCGGGGGAATTCCCGTCATCGAAGAGGAGGATGGAACTCTCAACGGTATCGATGCGGTGATCGACAAGGACAGGGCTTCCAGTCTTATGGCGGGACAGCTGAATGCAGATGTTTTTATCATTTCCACAGGAGTGAAAAGTGTCTGCCTGAACTTCGGAAAACCCGATCAGAAAGAGCTGAACCGGATTTCCATGGCCGAAGCGGAGCAATACCTGGAAGAGGGTCATTTCGCTCCGGGAAGTATGGCGCCCAAGATTGAGGCGGCGGTGAATTTTCTGAAGAACAGCGGAAAAGAGGTCATTATAACCAGCCCCGACAACATCAGAGACGCCGTAGTCAACGGAAGCGGCACCCATATCCTGATAAAATCGGGAGATGCGTAGCATTGGGCCCCGAATCTTAGTCAGACGCCTGATAAATTCGGGAGATGCGTAGCATTGGGCCCCGAATCTTATTCAGACACCTGATAAATTCGGGAGATGCGTAGCATTATAAGGCTATTTTTTTCTGGAAATATAATAGAATTAAAACGGGCGGACCCGAAGGGGCTTCTCCCGGAACGGTCGTAACAAGACCCTGATAAGAAAGTTTTACAAGGAGCAACCATTATGGATAGAATTGGAATTGAAGAGAGAATTAAGGATCTGGCCTGTCTGAGGACAGAAAAGATGTTCCTCAATGATTTTTTCCTGACCTGGGATAAATCTGATGATGAAATTGCCGCTGTCTACGAAGTAGCGGAAATACTGAGGGGCATGCGCGAAAGCAATATCTCCTCAAAAGTTTTTGACAGCGGACTGGGAATATCCCTTTTCAGGGACAATTCCACCAGAACCCGTTTCAGCTACGCCAGCGCCTGTAACCTTCTGGGACTGGAAGTTCAGGACCTGGACGAAGGCAAGAGCCAGATAGCCCATGGTGAAACCGTACGGGAAACCGCCAACATGGTCAGTTTTATGGCTGATGTTATCGGTATCCGTGACGATATGTATATCGGAAAAGGCCATACCTACATGCAGGAAGTGGCAAAATCCGTAGAGGAAGGCTACAGGGACGGAGTACTGGAACAGCGCCCCACCCTGGTTAACCTGCAGTGCGACATTGACCATCCCACCCAGTCCATGGCTGATGCTCTTCATCTGATCAACCATTTCGGCGGTGTAGAGAACCTGAGAGGAAAGAAAATCGCCATGACCTGGGCCTACTCCCCCTCCTACGGAAAACCCCTGTCTGTTCCCCAGGGTATCATCGGCCTCATGAGCCGGTTCGGCATGGAAGTATCACTGGCCCATCCCGAAGGTTACGAAGTAATGCCCGAAGTGGAAGAGATCGCCAGAAGAAACGCAGAAGCCAGCGGAGGAACCTTTGTTAAAACAAACTCCATGGCGGAAGCCTTCAAAGACGCTGACATTGTTTATCCCAAGAGCTGGGCGCCCTTCAGTGCCATGGAAAAAAGAACCAACCTCTACGGAGAGGGAGATTTCGACGGAATCAAATCTCTGGAACAGGAGCTTCTGAAACAGAACGGCAACCACAAAGACTGGGAATGTACAGAAGACCTTATGAAAACAACCAAAAACGGCGAGGCCCTCTATATGCACTGCCTCCCGGCGGATATTACAGGAGTCAGCTGCAAGCAGGGTGAAGTGGCAGCCAGCGTGTTCGACCGCTACCGGGTTCCCCTCTACAAGGAAGCCAGCTACAAACCCTACATCATCGCAGCCATGATCTATCTCAGCAAGTTCCGGAACCCCTCTGAAACACTGATGAACCTTCTGAAACAGGATAAATCCCGGATTTTCTGATAGGTCAGTTTCATAATGATTGTATTCGTTTATACAATCTGTTATTTAAATTGATTCACGGGCCTGTAAGGGACGCAGAACTGCGTCCCCTGCAGGCCCTTTTTATGGCCTTTTGAAATCTCTTGATATCCTGACTTTTATATATTATCTTTTTAATATAGTTTTTTTTCAGCAAAAGACCCTTTTGGTTTACAAGGAGATTATATATGAATCAGAATCTTAAAAAATTCTTACCTTATGCGGTGGCGCTTGTTGTTGTACTGTTTGTTTCGGGGATTCTTCCCTTAAGCGCCTCTTCCCGGATAAGTTACGATGAACTCTCTGAGCTGATGGAGAGCGGTGAAGATTATATCCTGCTGGATGTAAGAACCAGCGGAGAGTTTCAGTCCGGGCATATTCCCACGGCTCAGCTGATCCCCTACGACAGGCTCCCCTCGGGCATGGAAAATGTAGAAAAAGATGCCCTGATTATTGTCTACTGCCGGAGCGGCAACAGATCCTCCACGGCCTACAAAACCCTTGAAAAGGCGGGATTTACCAACCTGAGGGATTTCGGAGGAATATCCGGCTGGAAAGGGAAGCTGGAATAGACTGGTTATCAAATTGAAAAGGGACGCCCAAAGCGCCCCTTTTTTATTATCAATCTGTCGTATCTATGTCCTGATGAGTGCCTTTACCCGACTCAACCGCAACAGAATACACGGCATCCACATACACCGGATCTGATCCATCATCATTTCCCGCCACAATCAGGTCATAGCTGCCCTCAGCCAGAAAGGCAAGGACATAGGAACCCTCATCATTCACAAGGGAACTGGCAACAGAACCGGCAAAGCGAATACCATCGGCATCGGGAGAGACTTCCGAAGCATCGTAATCCCCCTCTTCATAGGCAAATACAGTGTAATTCCCATAGGTTCCGTCTGTGGTCACTGTCCCGTTGATCCTACCCGCTTCATCATCCACAATCAAACGGATAGTAGGCCTCAGTTTGACAACATCTCCGCTGTCCACCAGGGATTTCCGGGCGTCAAAATCCGCCGTGACAGTCACATCACCGTTCACGGGTACTGTAAAGGAATTGACAGCTTTAAAACCGGTGCTGGTACCGCTGGGAATGTACAGAGGCACTTTTGTCCCGTCGCTGTAAAGAAGGTAACAGCCGGGATTTGATCCGTCTCCCCCCTCCTCGGGAGCATTGAGAGCAAACCGGATCTGATTAACTCGCCCTGAAGGGAGTTCCACGTCTTCTGCCAGAGGAATAGTCTTCCCCTCTGTCAAAGTCATAAGATCCACAGTCCTTCCGTGGCCGTCGTTTTCATCTTCAAAAGACGCCAGAGTCTGCCAACCGCCGGATCCGGGCAGGTTGGCATCGATCTGTGTAAAGGTAATAAAGACGCTTTCCAGGCCATCCTGCCGGACCGGAGCATCCGTTAGGTTCAGAGTCAGAGAGCCTGTGTCGCTGCCCATGGAACAGGAAAGCAAAAAGATAAGAATGGAAACTGAAAAGAGAAACAGTTTTTTCATAAAGTCACCTCCTGAAATGTTGGTGCTTATCCTCTTATTATACACCCACCTGGTCCAATTTTCAGCCTTTTCGGGGAGTTTATACCGATGCCTCCTCCCCGGAAGGACAGAAGCCCCGGACCAGAAGCCTCTACTTGATTTTATACGTGTGAACCGTCAGAATACGGAGTATGAGCAAGATTATAGAACCAAAAGTTTTAAAAGGATTCCGGGACTTTCTCCCGGCTGTAGAAATAGAGAGAAAAAGAGTGATCCGTCTGCTGGAAGACAATTTTGAAAGCTATGGATTTGTTCCCATTGATACCCCCGCCCTGGAGTACTCGGAAGTGCTTCTTGGAAAAGGGAGCGGCGAGACAGACAAGCAGATGTACCGCTTTGAAGACAACGGCAAACGGGATGTATCCCTGCGTTTTGATCTGACCATCCCATTTGCCCGGTTTATGGCCAAGAACAGACAGGATCTCTATCTGCCCTTCAAGCGTTACCATATCAACAAAGTCTGGCGGGGAGAGAATACCCAGAGAGGCCGGTACCGGGAGTTTACCCAGTGCGATTTTGATATTGTGGGAACTGACTGCGCTTCGGCAGACTTTGAAATCCTCATGATGATGCGCAGCTCTCTGACGGCACTGGATGTTCCGGGCTGCACGATCCACCTGAGTCACAGAGGGATTTTCAACCGGTTTCTGGATCATATGGGGATCAGTGAACAGAATGTGGAAATCCTCAGAACCGTCGATAAACTGGCCAAAATCGGCCGGGAAGAGGTGATCCGTCAGCTTACCGAGCTCTCTGATCAGGAAAAAGCGGAAAAAATCCTGGATTTTATCCAGAAAGAGGAAGGATTCCTCCCGACCCTGGAAAAACTGGAAAAACTGGCCGGCGGCCCCGGAGAGGATACTGAGCGGCTCCGGACCATTTACGGCTATATTGAAGAACTGGGACTCCAGGACGGTTTTGTCCTGAACCCCTCCATAACAAGAGGACTGGACTACTACACGGGGATTGTGTATGAAACCTTTCTGAATGACCTTCCGGAAATCGGTTCGGTCTGTTCGGGAGGAAGATACAACAACCTGGCGGAACTCTACACAAAAGAGTCCCTTCCCGGAGTGGGTTCTTCCATCGGACTGGACAGGCTGATGGCGGGACTGGAAGAACTGGGCCGGACCGCCGCCCGTTCCAGCAAAACCCAGGTTATGATCATGAACCTGGACGAAAATCTGATCGGACACTACCACAGCCTGGCGGACAGCTTCCGCAAAGCCGGGTTCTGCTGCGAAGTTTATCACGAAACCAGAAAATTCGGCCCTCAATTCAAATTCGCCGAAGCCAAAAGCATCCCTCTGGCAGTAATCTGCGGCAGCAATGAAAAAGCAGCCAATACTGTCAATCTGAAGGATATGACACAAAGGGAAAACTATGAAGGTTTATCCCTTGAGGACGCCTTGAAAAAGGCAGGAGAACTACTGTAATTGAATCCACGTAACCTACCGGTCTACAAAGAGAAAGACCGAATACTGAAGAGCCTGGAAGAGAACCAGGTCATTATTGTCGAAAGTCCCACGGGATCGGGAAAAACAACCCAGATCCCCCTGATACTCCATGAGGCGGGCTATACCGCCCGGGGGATGGTCGGGGTCACCCAGCCCCGGAGGATTGCCACCCTGTCTGTCTGCGACTACATTGCCAAACAGATCGGCTCAAAGATACCCGGGATGGTAGGTTACAAGATGCGGTTTGAGGATATGACACTCCCTGAAACCCATCTGAAGATCATGACAGACGGAACCCTCCTGCAGGAACTGAAAACAGACCCGATGCTGCTGCAGTATCAGGTGATCATGGTGGATGAAGCCCATGAACGGAGTCTGAATATCGATTTTATCCTGGGCCTTCTGAAAGGGATCCTGGCGGAAAGATCAGACTTTAAAGTGATTATCTCTTCCGCAACGATCAATGCGGCTGTCTTTTCCGAATACTTCGACAAAGCGCCCATCGTTTCCATTGATACCCCGGTCTACCCTGTAACTATGATCTACGATCCTCCTTCTGTCATGGCCGAGCCGGACAGGCTGGTCGAGAAGATCACACAGATAGTGGAACGGGTCATAACCGAAAGACGCAAAGGGGATGTACTGATTTTCCTTTCGGGCGAGAAAATCATCAAAGACACCATCGCCGCACTGAATCTCTCTCCGGTGAAAAAGAAGCTCTATATCCTTCCCCTTTACGGAAGGCTGAGCAAGGAAGAACAGGAACGGATCTTTATCAAAACCCCCTTCGGAAAGACCAAGGTGGTGGTTTCCACCAATATTGCGGAAACATCGGTCACCATCGACGGCATAACCACTGTCATCGACTCGGGGCTGGCCAAACTGAACTTCTACAATCCCAAAAGCTATACCTCTTCTCTGATAGAAACTGAAATTTCCCAGGCTTCGGCCAACCAGAGGCGGGGCCGGGCCGGAAGAACCCAGCCGGGAACCTGCTACAGACTCTATCCGAAAGATTCCTTTACAGCCCGTCCCCTCTTCACCAAAGAGGAGATCTATCGGACAGACCTGGCCGAAGTGGTTCTCCGTATGGCTGAACTGGAGATTCGGGACTTCCAGAGCTTCGATTTCATATCTCCTCCGGGACGGAAAGGAATCCTGGGAGCTGTGGAGACCCTACAGCTCCTTGATGCACTGGACAGTGAAAACCGTCTGACCTCGACGGGAAAGATGATGACCCCCTTCCCTCTGATGCCCCGCCTTGCCAGGATGATAACCGAATCGATCATGCAATATCCGGAAGTTCTGAGGGAGACCCTGATTGCCGCCTCATTCCTGTCGACCAACTCCCCCTACCTGCTGCCCCAGGGAGAAGAGATGGAAGCCCGGAAGGCCCATCACTATTTCAGGGATAAACGGGGAGACTTCGTAGCCTATCTGAAACTCTTCGACGGGTTCCTGAAATCGGGAGACAAAACCGGTTTCTGCAAGCGCTACTATCTGGAAGAGAGGACCATGCTGGAGCTTGTGAATATTCAGGAACAGCTGGAAGATATTGTCAGAGAGATGGGAATACCTGTTCAGCATGGTGGCCCCCTGGACGATTACCTCTGCTCCTGTGCCCGGGGACTGATCCAGTTTGTCTGCATCCGTTCGGGCCGGGGATCCTACCAGAGCCTTACCGCTGACAGGATACTGATTCATCCGGGATCAACCATGTTCCGCGAAAGCCCTCCCTACATTGTGGCGGGAGAGATCGTCAGAACCAGCCAGACCTATGCCCGCTCTGTATCTCCCCTGACAAGAGCCCTTGTAAGCCGTACATCCGAATCTCTAGCCCTGAAACTGGAACCTCAGATCAAGGGCCACAAAGAGAAAAAGAAGCGGGATACCTCCCAGGAAATCAGCATTGGCAGAACCCGATTTCCTGTCATTACCCCCGCCAAGGGCAAAGGGAAAAAGAAAAAAATGGCTCTTATAGAGTGGAACAGCGCCTGGAAGGAGCTGAAACAGATGGCTCCCGAACAGTGGCCTGACTACAGCGGGATGAAGGGAATCCTTCACTGGGAAGGCCAGGAGATTGTATCGGGCCTCCAGATTGATCTCATTTTTAAAGTCATAACGAGCATCAATCCCAAAAAGGATATCATCCAGGGTATCCCCGGAAAGACCTATCATTCAGAAAATCCCCAGCACCTTAAAGAGCTGGCGGATCATATGGATATGGTATTGAAGATTGCCGGGGCGGGAAAAAGAAAAAAACAGTCCTTTGGATTCATAGCCCTTCAGTGCGATGACGAAGGCCACTACTGGTTCCGGTCCATGGGCAAATTCACCAGGGCTGTGAACGACTCACTTGCTTCGTTGGAAGTACTGGCAGACGATGTATCCCAGGAGATAGCCGCCGAATCCTGGGAAAAGATTAATAAAGCCTACAGACGGGTCGATTCGTATATCAGTTATTAGAACCGACCCTCACCCCCGGCCCCTCTCCCACAAGGAGAGGGGAGAAAGTTTACAGGAACCTGCGGGTATCAGTAAGAGAAAGCAATGTCTGACTAGTAGGTAAGTTCTGGGATTTACGGTACCTGCGCTTAGGTGTATAGGCGATTCATGAATCGCCCATACTTGACCTGTCACGTTTACGTTTACTTAACGAAACAGCACTTACCGCTTTCTCGACTCCAGCGTTTCCCACTCTTCCTTTTTAAACGGTCTGCCCCTACAGGACGGAACGGACAAACTCCTCGTCCAGGGTTTTTATCCGAACGTCGCCGGGAGCCACAGGCAGAATATACCTGAGTTTTCCCGCTTTTTTCTTTTTATCCATTGTCATGGCTTTCAGAATCGCTTCTTTATCGGCAAAGGCTTCCAGGGCGAAACCGTAATCCAGCATCATGTTTTTCATCTCCGAGGCCCAGGCGGAATCGGCCAGGCCCAGTTTTACTGAGGCATCCAGGGCTTTGCCCATTCCCCAGGCGACACCGGCGCCGTGGGACCATTCGAAATCGGTGACCGCTTCCAGAGCATGTCCGAAAGTGTGCCCCAGGTTCAAAAGGGCCCGTCGGCCTTTTTCCCTGAGATCTTCTTCCACCAGAGCTCCCTTCACGAGGATACAGCTCCGGATAAGCCGGCCCAGGATTTGAGGATCCCGTTTCAGGATTTCCTCTTTTTTCTCCTGCATAAGAACCAGAAGCTCCGGATCTCCGATGATGGCTGTTTTGATAACCTCGGCCAGACCGTTCAGAAATTCTCGGTCTGAAAGAGACTGGAGAAATTCCGGGCAGATTCTGACTTCGGCAGCGGGATAGAAACTTCCGATCATATTTTTATAGACACCCGCATCGATTCCCGTTTTCCCGCCCAGGGCGGCATCCACCATGGCAAGGAGTGTTGTGGGAATGAGGATGAGCCGGCAGCCCCTCATATAGAGACTGGAGGCAAAAGCTGTCATGTCGGTAACGACTCCGCCGCCGATACCTGTGATCAGTGAATCCCTGGCCATACCCTTTTCCATGGCCTTTTTGAGGATTGATTCTACCGCAGGCCACTGTTTTTCTTTTTCTCCGGGAGAAAGTGTAACGATTTCAAGGTTATCATGTGTTGTAATAAGAGACAGAGTATTCCTATCTCCCACCAGAAGATCCGTGTCTTCGGGAAGGATCTCGCTTTTATTATACAGGGCGGCCCGGCAGGGAAATCCGCCAAAGATAAATTCTCTAATTATTTCCATGGAGACAGTATAGTCACGGAATACCCTTCCGTAAAGGCTTGCTGAAATTCAAATCTCCATGATAGGGTAGCTTATGAAAAAAATAGACTTAAAAAAACTGGCAATACTGCTGAATCTCCTCTTCTTTACTGCGCTATTCGCAGAAGAACAACATATAATCGAACAATTCGATATCAATATAGACGGCATCACCAAAGAAAAGGCCCTCAGAAAAGAGATGAATCTTCAGGAGGGGCAGGTTTTCCCCTCCTACGAAGCCCTTGTTGCCGCTGTTTCCGATCAGGAACAGGACCTTATCAATACAAGAGTATTCAACCCGGGAGGCGTTCAGATGCATACCCGGAAACTCAGGACCGAGGAAGAGACAACCTACTACACTGTAGATATTTTCCTTGAGGATACCTGGACGATCCTTCCCATACCCTATCCCAAGTATGAGACCGGCGTCGGATTCCGGGTGGGATTGAAACTATTTTACGACAATGCTCTGGGCAGTATGAACAACTTCTATCTGGGCATGAACCTGGACCTCCAGTGGGATGAAGAAGAAGAGAGTTTCACCCCGGGAGCCTGGACCTTCAATCCTCAATTGAATGATGTCAAAATCGGAGACAAAGAGTACGACTTCGGCTTTATGCAGCAATACGTAACAAATGAGAAATCAGAGAAAGATGGGACCCTCATAGAAGAGCATAACTACTATAACAGTGATTTTTCCATCTCTACCAAATACGACCTGGGGAATGACTACTATTACAGGATCAGCCCCTCCATCGGTTTCAATTACGGCGACAGCGGTTTCAATTACGAGAAAGAACCTTACTATCTGAAATTCAGCCACAGCGGCGGCTACAGCGCGGTGGACTGGAAGAAGAATTTCAGGGAAGGATTCAGCCTGACCGCCGGCAACAGCGTAGCCTATGTGTTCCGTCCGGATACGGAAGACTACAATGGCCTGAAATTTACTATCGATGCGGAAGAGAAATACTATAAGATTCTCCATAAGAGGCTGAACTATTCCAACCGCCTCTACGGAGTCTTCAGCTTTCAGGATGAACTCTCGGGAATGGATGAATACCTCAGAGGCCCGACGAACAGCTCCATGTACGGAATATCCGGTGTTTTCATGAGCCACGACCTGACTGTGGGAGTGATCCAGTGGGAAGGCGTCGGAGAAGCCCAGTTCCAGCCCTTCTTTGATATGGGTCTTACCAAACGGGAAGGCGAAGCATTCGACAAAGAACAGGACTTCCGTTACGGAACGGGAGCCGACTTTATCCTCTATCTGGATAAACTGAACAGCCTCCACGCAAGGGGCACCCTGGCGGTGGATCTTTCCAACGACCTGGCCTTCTCGGATTTTGATAAATACGAGATTATCATCACAAGCTCTTTGTCCTATTAATCTATAGGGCTGCTTCGGCTTAGCTTAATGCAGGCTTTCCTCAGTTATTGATTATTGGCTGAGAGGAGCCTGCACAGACGCGTTTTAACGCGTCTTCTGTTCTTGATTGATTCATATCTTGTCGTCTGCTTTATCTCTTCACGTCCAGTATCATCTCTATACAATCTGATTAGAGATACATGCGTGGTTTGTCTTGATGCTCGATGTGAGGGGAGATAAGGAGACGCGATAAATCGCGTCTTTACGTGTGGATCTATAGATAAGTTGGATCTAACCGGACATACGTGTTGAGCTGGTTATAAGGTTACTTTGCGAGGACTAACATGAGGACATCTGGATAAGACTTACCATCGCCGTACCGGGGCTCTCTGTTAGTTAAAGGCAGACGCTGGTACGGCGATGGGGTTAAGCGGTATCAGTAGACCTGGTTATAGAACCAGACCTGCAGAGCGCTCATTCTATGGTCGAAAGACTCATCCAGGGGGATTTCAAAACCGAAGGTATTGCCCAGTTTAAAGGCTGCCAGGCCATAGAAAAGAAGATCATCCTCGTGAGGAACAATGATCATTTCGATATGAAGCCTGTCCTTTCTGAGCACCGGAAACACCTTGTACCACATGGTTGTGGTATTGGTCATGGACAGCCTGATGGCAGAGCCAGTGTATTCCATTTCCACATCATACCAGGTATCCCCGAAGGTGGTGTCTCTCTGGTAGATAACGAACTTCCCCGGTTTGGAGGGCAGGGAATCAAACTGAAGGTCCGCTATGGGGGTTTCACTCTTCTTATCTTCCACAACAGCGGCTTTTTCAAGATAGGGATACATGGATTTCCGGCTGCCTGAATAGTATTCAATACCCTCCATCGTACTGATGCGGCTGATGCTGTTCAGGATATGGAGCATAAGATCATCACCCTGATTGGAAGGCAGAGGCATTCTGTAGAGAAGTTCCACCGTTCCGGAGGGATCAAAATCCTTCAGAATCTTACGAACCTCGCCCTCCTGTTCGAATCGGGGAATCAGTGAGAGTTCGGAGCTTTCCACGTAGTTGAGCTCCCTCTCAAGAAAGTTGATTCCGTCCCACTCTTCGGGCTTTTTGGCAGAAAGAGGAAAAGCCAAACTCAAAAGAACAACAACTGTCAATAAAAGGTTTTTAAGAATAAATTTCTTCTTCATATGTACTAGAATATATAAGAACATACGGTTATGGACAAGGATTTCCGAGTACTGTATGATGTTTTAGATTGTTGATTACTATTAAAAACGGGGATTGCATGGAAGCGAAAAGTCTGCTGCTGGCATTCACAGCAACTACACTGGCATTTATTTTAAATTTGTACCTGATCCCCTTCCTGATACAGCTTTCCAAAAAGAAAAACTGGTTCGATGACTCTACGGATGAACGAAAAATTCATACCGGCCAGATCTCCCGCCTGGGAGGAATCGGCATCGTTCTTTCTCTGATTGTTTCCGGAGGGGTTACCTCCCTGGGAACGGCAAAACTGCTGAACTCATCAATCAATTTTTCCCTGGAATACTCTCTAAACAATCTGATAATCTTTGCAGGATTTTTTCTGATATTCATCATCGGCATCCTGGATGACTTTGCCAATCTGAGAGCCCGGATCAAACTGTATGGACAGATCATAGCCTCCCTTCTTGTGATCCTCGGAGGCGTTGGCATCCGTTACATAACAATTCCCTTTACAGACATAGCCCTTAATCTGGGCTGGTTCGGTCCTGTCCTCACAATTATCTGGCTTATCGGAATAACCAATGCGGTCAACCTGATAGACGGAATGGACGGCCTTTCCGCCGGTATTGTTGGAATGGCCACCTTTATTTATGCCATAGTTTTTCTGTTAAACGGACAGAACATCCTTTCCATTATATGCTTTACCCTTCTGGGATCCGTTTTCGGATACCTTTTCTACAACTTCCCCCCGGCCCGGATTTTTATGGGCGACTCGGGAAGCCTGACTCTGGGATTTCTACTGGCCCTACTCCCCCTCATGGCGGAGCCCCAAAGCGGTACCGCTCTGGTTCTTCCCGTAACCATGCTTATGATCCCCATTGCAGATGTTTTTGCCGCCATGATCCGCCGGAAACGGAAGGGCCTCCACTTTTTCACTCCCGACAGGGAACATATGCATCACAAACTCCTGGACATGGGGCTGGATGAGAGGCAGATCCTCTCTCTGATCATAGGGATTCAGGTTTTTGCGGGATTCAGTATTTTCCTTTTTGTTTCCATCCGGGGAGTCATGCGGTTCCTGCCGGTTCTGCTTTCTCTGTTACTGGTTCTTGTATTTTTCCTGTATCTTCATTACAGGCATCATCATCCTGACAGGAAATAAATAGTCATGTGGCATAAAAAAAGCCGGTAGGGTAAAACCTCCGGCTTTTATGTTTATAATAATAGAGAAACCGATCTACACATTCAGGACGCCGTCAAAACCTTTGACTATGTTCTGCACAAAGGGATCGACAATTCTGTAGATTCTTTTATTTCCTTCCGTCAGGGACTCAACGATTCCTTTATCTTTGAGTACGGCCAGATGCTGGGATATAACAGGCTGGGGCTGATCAAGGCACTGCCACAGCTCGGAAACACAGCAGTCCTGCCTTTCAATCAGACAGAGCATCTTCAGTCTGAGAGGGTGTCCGCAGACCTTCAGTTTTTTGGCATACCCTTCTACCACTTCTTCCGGGCAATTACATTTGTTTTCCATATATAGAAAAATAGCATTCCTTTCAATTTTAATCAATATTTAATATCACCCTTTCAATAAGGAATAAATGCCGTGCACGCTTGAAAAAAGCAAATGCTTCAGGGTATCGTATTGTCTTATGATATACCTTGACTGGGCCGCCACAACACCAGCCTCACCGGAAGTGCTGACAACGTATGTAAAAGAGGCGGAAAATACCTTTGGAAACCCCTCCTCCCTCCATCAGGAAGGAAAAAGAGCTCATCAGAGACTGGAAGAGCTGCGAACAAGCTGTTCAGAGATTCTGCACTGTGCGCCCGAATCGCTCTATTTTACATCTGGAGGGACTGAATCCAACAATCTGGTGATATCCTCCCTGCTCCGCCGACGGGACAAAGGCCGCATCATTATCAGCGGGCTGGAACACCCCTCTTTATGGGAACCCGTACAGGATCTGAAAAAAGAAGGATGGGAAATCAAGGTTATTAATCCCGGCTCCGATGGAAGGCTTTCAGAAAAAAAACTGGAAAAACTCCTGTCAGATGATACCAGAATGGTTATTTTCATGGCGGTGCATAATGAAACAGGTGTGATCCAGCCCATGGAAAATCTTATTAAAACAGTAAGAGAGAAAGAATCTCAACTGGGCCGGATAATCCACATTCATTCGGACCTGGTGCAGACGGCAGGCAAGATTCCCTTCACTCTCAAAGAGTGGGATCTGGATTCGGCCTCCTTCAGTGCCCATAAGATAAGGGGCCCCCGGGGGATCGGTCTGATCTATCTGAAAAGGCCCCTTTCCCCACTTTATACGGGAGGAGGACAGGAAAAAGGAATCCGCCCCGGAACAGAGAACCTGGCGGGAGCCGCCGCACTGGCAAAGGCTCTGGAACTGACTTGTGAAACTGATTTCGATGCTGCGGCAGCAAGGATGGCGTACCTGATGGATGCTCTTTCTTCCATAAGAGGCTGCCGGATCCTTCCGGAATCAAGGATACGAAATCCCGCCCATTACTCTCCCTGGATGATCACCTGCGCCATACCGCCCCTTCCCGGAGAGGTTCTTACCCGTGTGATGGACGAAGCCGGTTTTGCCATATCCACAGGATCAGCCTGTTCCAGTAATAAGAAAACCAGGACCAGAGCTCTGGAATCCATGGGAATCGATCATAACACAGCCTTCTCATCCATCAGGATCTCCCAGGGGCCGACCACAACCCGGGAGGATCTGGAACAGTTTATCACAGCCCTCAGAGAGCAGGTGGAAATCGTCGGCCGGGCTGTGTTCAGGAGATAATCCCAATGGATGGGCTTCAGATCTGCGGCCCCCACAGAACTTCCCCCACCTAACTCCTATAACTTGATAATACCTCGTAAGGGACGCAGATCTGCATCCCCTTCACACCCCTGCAAACCTAACTCCTATAACATGATAATTCCTCGTAAGGGACGCAGATCTGCGTCCCCTTCAGAATCCCCCGGGAAAACTCATAATATATGCCTGTCAGGGCTGACCCAAAAATCATAAATCTGATACCATACCTGCCATGAGTGATCTATATCTTATTAAAATTGGCGAGATTGCCCTGAAAAAGGGAAACAAGGCCCTTTTCGAACGGCAGTTAAAAAATAATATCAAAAAAATCCTCCGTCCCCACCCCACAAGGGTCACCATAAGGTCAGGTAGATTTTACCTGGAGACAGAAGATCTCCCTGAAGAGTATGTCTGTTCCTGTCTTGAAAAAGTTTTTGGAATCACAGGATATACCCGTTCCTACAGCTGTAAAAAAAATCTGGAGGAGCTCACAGAAAAAGCCCTCCTGGTAGCTCGTCAGAACCTTGAGGCCGGCAACGGCAGCACTTTTAAGGTCAGTACCCGCCGGGTGGACAAAAGTCTCCCCATGGACAACTACGGCTATTCTGCCGAACTGGGCGGAAAGGTACTGGAAGCCTTTCCCGAATTGCGTGTGGATGTGAAAAACCCCGACTGGACAATCCATGTGGAACTGAGAGAGAAAGGTTATGTCTACGGGTATACCCACAGAGGATCCGGAGGACTGCCTGTTCACAGCGCCGGTAAGGGGATGCTCCTGCTCTCAGGAGGCATCGATTCTCCAGTGGCAGGTTATCTGATGGCCAAAAGAGGCCTGAGCCTGGATGCGGTGTACTTCCATACGCCGCCCTATACCAGTCCGGAATCACTGGATAAAGTCAAAGATCTGGCAAAGATCCTGGCCCCCTGGTGCAGCGGGCTGACTCTGTACACAGTCCCCTTTACGGATGTACAGGTGCAGATCAACCGTTCTGTCCGTCCGGAAACGACAACCCTCCACTCCCGGGCGGCCATGATGAAAATCGCTCAGTCTATAGCCCGGAAGAGGGACGATCTGTGCCTCATAACGGGAGAAGCTCTCAGTCAGGTGGCAAGCCAGACCCTGGAAAGCCTGAGCTATACCAACAGCTCGGTAGAACTCCCCGTATTCCGTCCGCTCATCGGAATGGATAAAGAGGAAACCATCCTGATTTCCCGGAAAATCAAAGCTTTTGAAACATCGGTACAGCCCTTTGACGACTGCTGCACCCTCTTTTCGCCGACTCATCCTGAGGTGCGCCCCGATCTCAAACAGACTCAGGCCGACTGGGAAACGATCGAAGGTATGGAAGACCTGCTGAAACAGGCGGAAGAACAGGCCGAGAAGATCTACTTCCCCCCTGTATTACTGGAAAGCTGAGCCTCTCCTACAAAGCCTATCTGTACAGACGCGATTTATCGCGTCTTTTTTTATATCTAAGCCCAAAAAGCCAAAGGATAGGAGCCTGATCGCATCTATGGGTATACGAGAAAGAGAGATAAAGCCTTGCTGATAATGTAAAAGCTTATCCTGAGAAAGCATGCTTATCCCGGAGAAGAGAGACGCGATAAATCGCGTCTGTACGAATGGAGCTGAAAAAGGGAAGAAAATACACCGAGCGGAGCGGAGCCGAAGCTAGGCTGTCTGGGTGTCGGCCTTTTTGGCGGGAGCTGCGTCTTTTTTCTCTGCTTTGTCTTTCAGGGGCTGGGAGGTGCTGGAGCTTTTTTTGGCATCGTTTACATAGAAGCCGCTGCCTTTGAAGATCACACCCATGCCGCCTCCGATCAGGCGTTTCAGAGATTCTGTTTTACAGTCGGGGCAGGTTGTCAGAGGATCGTCCGCCATGGACTGGAAGTATTCAAATATATGTCCGCAGTTCTTGCATTCGTAATCGTAAGTAGGCATTTTTATCAGTTCTCCTTCTAATGGAAGGGGTATTCCAAGTGTTTTGTGAATAAAATATACTGATTTTGATTGGCAAAGGCAAGACAGAGCTTTCTTTTCCCGGAGAATTTTTCTCCGGGAATAAAGAGATATGATACAGAGACTTATTTTAAGCTACATCCTGACAGGGATCTTCTGATCATTCAGGAACTGTTTGATTCCCGGAACTGTATAGTCTCCGAAGTGAACCATACTGGCGATCAGCGCCGCATCGGCTTTTCCATCTGTCAGGACATCCGCCAGATGCTGGGGTGTTCCTGCTCCGCCGGATGCGACCACCGGGATCCCGACGCTCTCACTGATCAGACGGGTGGCCGTCAGCTCATATCCCTCTCTTGTACCATCGGCGTCAATAGAGTTGAGAACAATCTCACCGGCCCCCCGGGATTCAGCTTCCTTTGCCCAGGCCAGAGCATCCAGTTCAGTTTTTTTCCGTCCGCCGTCGATCACCACCCGGTAACCCGAAGGCATGGAAGGATCCGCCATGGCATCCATTCCCAGGACAATACACTGATTACCGAACTGCCTGGCTCCCCCGTCAATGATATCGGGGTTTCTCACGGCAGCGGAATTAACGCTTATTTTTTCCGCTCCTGCCAGCAGAACGGCCCGCATATCCTCTACAGAGGAAATACCGCCGCCCACACAGAAGGGGATAAATATCGTTTCCGCCACTCTGCGGACCACGTCTATCATAATACCCCGTTTCTCTGCCGAGGCTGTAATATCGTAGAACACAAGCTCATCCACACCCTGACGGTAGTATTCCGCCGCCATTTCCACGGGATCACCTATATCTATATTTCCTTTGAATTTGATTCCCTTGGTAGTTTTTCCGTCTCTTACATCCAGACAGACAACAATCCTTTTCTGCAGCATCCTACACCTCCAGTTCCATAAAATTCTTCAGGATTTTCAGACCCCACTCCCCGCTTTTCTCAGGGTGGAACTGGGTTGCCATCACATTTCCTCTTGCCACGGCTGCAGTGAACTCAATGCCGTAGTCGCTGGTTCCGACAACATCCTCCCCGGACATGGGAGAGACATAGTAGGAATGGACAAAATAGAAGGATTTGTCCTGGGGAATATCTTTGAAAAGAGGATGATTGGTGTGTTTCAGAGTATTCCATCCCATGTGGGGGATTTTCAGGCCCATATCGCGTGAAAACTGTTTAACATTGCCAGGAAGGATTCCCAGACAGGGAGTATCCGACTCTTCGGAGTGATCAAAGAGAATCTGGCTTCCCAGACAGATCCCGAAAAGGGGTTTACCCGAGGAGGCGAAATCCCTGAGAACCTGATCCAGCCCTGAAGCTTTCAGAACTTTCATGGCCGCCGCCGCTTCCCCCACTCCGGGGAAAATCAGTTTATCCGCATTTTTCAGCTTCTGTGGGTCCGAAGAGATAAAAAAATCGGCACCCACATAGGCCAGTGCGGTTTCTACACTTTTCAGATTACCCGCTTCGTAATCTACTACACCAATCATTGTTTTACCTTTGTTCTATTAAGATGGGTTAAGGATACCGGAATGGGAAGGGGGTTTCAATTGGTATTGACGCGATTAATCGGTAGAGACGCGATGAATCGCGTCTCTACCGATTGGATCAATAAAACGTCCCCATCCTTCGGAAGACATAGCTTCGGCTTCGCTCAGCTGCCGGGGATTCTGGAAAGTGAAGTTTATTCTTTGGAAAGAAATTTACCCCATCCTTCGGACGTCATAATCCAACCGGTCAGACGGATGGTAGATTCTTTGGTTGTCAGGGATAGCTCCTGCAGGGCCTGTCTTTCCTCCGGTTCGGGAGAGTTCCCCAGCCGGGCGGCCAGGAAAAAACGCAGTCCCAGGGACCAGAGCCGGGCGGATCGGGCATCGGTAAAAACCAATGAGAGGTTCAGCTCATAGAAGCCGCTCTCTCCTTCCAGCAGGGCCAGATCGGCCCTGGTACCCTCTGGCAGTGCGGGAAGCCCCTGGGGAAGCGAGTATGCCCCCAGATCGGGAAGATAGATAAGGAGAGCCGGGGCTCCCGTATTCCACCAGTCCGTCATGTCCTCAGGGAGTCGCCGGGCCTCTGCAGGAGTAAGAAACTCTTTCTGTAGATCAGACAGGCGCCTTTCTCCCTTTACTGCCAGGATCCTGTCCCGAAACTCCGTATCCACCAGGAGATCGGACGGTCCCTGGTAAACAGCTCTTTCAGTTTTTTCCCAGGAAGGATCCTTTCTCAGGGCATTTCGGACCCAGAAGGCCGGATAATCTCCCTGAAAGCTGGAAGAGAATTCGGGAAGATTTATAGTGGTCCCCTCTTCCGTATCAGAGGGAACTACTGAAGTTGGAAAACGGCCGCTCATAACTGCGGTGCTTGTCCTTTCCAGGGCAGAATCAATGGAACCGGTCTGCTCAACAAACCGGGTAGCCAGATGGGAGATAAGTTCGGAGTGCTCTGAAGGACGGACCAGAAGATACCAGTCCTCACCGGCAGGAAGGACTCCTGCAGGGTCTGTGACTGTTTCAGGGAGAACAGGTTTGGTGGTGCAGGAGGAGAAGCTGAATAGGACACAGATAAGGATACAGAGAGTAAGAGTCGGTTTGGAACCAACCCTCTCCCCCGACCCCTCTCCCAAAGGGCGAGGGGAGAATGTCTGGGGATTTAGTTCCCTCTCCTCTGGCAGCATAGGCGAGCAGGAAGCTTGCTTCCGACCAGCCCTCTGGGAGAGGGTTGGTTGGGAGAATATTTTCAGGTGCGACATGTGGATGTTCAATATATGCCTCCGTTTTCCAACCCTCACCCCTTTTATTCCCCTCTCCCAAAGGGAGAGGGGTTCTGTTTTATAGGTAGGGTTTACACTTTCTCCAGAGCCAGTTTGCAGCTTTCGTCTTCGCCGCAGCTGATGGTCTGGGCGTCGGATTTCTCCTCCCAGAACCACTTGTCTCCCAGAGTTTCCTGGAGGAGGTGGTCTTCATAGGCTTCTACGGCATCTTTTACCTTATCCGCACCGGCAAGGTAGATCCGGATCCTGTCGGTCACTTCCAGGCCGCTCTCTTTCCTGAGGTTCTGGATAGACCGGACCACATCCCGGACAATCCCCTCTTTGTAGAGATCATCGGTGATTTCAGGATCCAGGGCCACAGTCAGGGCGCCTTCGTTGAGAACCTTGAGATTCTCTTTTTCAGACCGGTTTACCACAACGCTCTCCTGAGTGATTTCGATGGAGTTGTGCTCGGCTCCCTCGAAGTCTACAGTCAGGGTATTTCCTTCCATCAGAGAGAGGATCTCGCTGGACGAGAGCTCGGCTATTTTTGCAGCCGCGGCTTTCATATCCTTACCAAGCTGTTTACCCAGAACACGGAAGTTGGCTTTCACAGAATATTCGACAAGATCTTCCTCGTTGTCCCGGAAGATCACTGATTTCACATTCAGCTCTTCTTCGATGATATCAGCCATCTCTTTGAGAATTTTCTTCTCTTCCAGATCCCTGGTTACCAGATGAAGAGCCTTCAGGGGCTGCCGGGTCTTCAGATTATGCATACTTCGCAGTGCCCGTCCCATGCTGACCGCCTGCTGGGTCAGGTCCATCTTCTTTTCCAGAACCAGATCCCGAACGTCCTTATCTGCCACAGGATAGTCGCAGAGATGAACGGAGTCGCTCATTCCTTCGGTTTTCAGGTTCCTGTAGATCTCTTCAGACACGAAGGGAATAAAGGGAGAGGCTACCTTCACAAGGGTGATCAGGGCGCTCCAGAGAGTCCCGTAGGCCTGCATTTTATCGCCGTCGTTCTCGCTCTTCCAGAACCGCCTTCTGGACCGGCGGATATACCAGTTGTTCAGAAGATCGATGAACTTCACAATCGGCTCGATAGCTTTCTGAATATCATAGGCATCCAGCTGCTCGGTGACCGCTTCCACCAGGTGGCTGGATTCGGAAAGGATCCAGCTGTCCAGAGGATTTTCCGGATTCACAGGAGCTTCGCTGGGGGTGGCATTGTCAATATTGGCGTAGGTTACAAAGAAGCTGTAGGCATTCCACAGAGGAATGATCACGCTTTTCAGAACATCCTTGACCCCGTCATCGGAATATTTCAGCCCCTCTCCCCTTACAACTGCCGAGTTCATAAGGAACAGACGCAGCGCATCGGCTCCGAAGTTATTGATAACTTCCATGGGGTCGGTGAAGTTCCTGAGGGACTTGGACATTTTCTTCCCGTCCTCCGCCAGAACCAGTCCGTTGACCACAACATTTTCAAAGGCGGGGCTGTCGAAGAGGGCCGCCGCCAGGATGGTCAGGGTATAGAACCAGCCCCGGGTCTGATCCAGACCTTCGCAGATAAACTGGGCGGGGAAATTCTGTTCAAACCACTCTTTGTTTTCAAAGGGATAGTGGATCTGCGCATAGGGCATGGAGCCCGACTCAAACCAGCAGTCCAGAACCTCGGGGATCCTCTTCATGGTCCCCTTGCCGCAGGAACAGGGAATGGTTATATCGTCCACATAGTGCTTGTGAAGATCCTCCACATCCTGACCGGACTTTTCTTTCAGTTCCGCCCGGCTGCCTATACAGATCTGTTCACCGCAGTCGTCGCACTCCCAGACAGGGATGGGGTTACCCCAGTAGCGGTTCCGGCTGATCGCCCAGTCACGGGCATTCTCCAGCCATTTACCGAACCGGCCCTTCTGCAGATGCTCGGGAACCCAGTTGATCCGGCTGTTGGCACTGAGCATTTTATCTTTGATTTTGCCGATATCCACAAACCAGCTTCCTACGGCTTTGTAGATCAGAGGGCTGGAACAGCGCCAGCAGTGGGGATAGGCATGGAGGATCTGATCCCGTTTGACAAGCTTCCCCTCCTCTTTCAGGCGGTTAATGATATCTTTATCGCAGTCCTTGACGAACCGCCCCTCATAGTCGGGGACTTCTTTTGTAAATTTCCCTTCATCATCCACAGGACAGACCACAGTAATTCCCGTATCTTTCAGAACCGCGTAGTCCTCTTCACCGAAGCCGCTGGCGGTATGAACAATTCCCGTACCGTCTTCGGTGGAGACATGATCTCCCGTGAAGGTTTTGAAGGCGCCCTCTTCGGCTCTTTCGGCAAAATAGGGCATGATCGGTTCATAGGAAAGACCTGTCAGATCTTTTCCTTTTTTGGTCCAGATGACTTCATAGTCCTCTTCGGACTTATAGTAGGCACTGAGTCTCTCTTTGGCCAGGATGTAGTTTTCCTCTCCATCCTTCACCTTTACATAGTCAATTTCTGCGCCCAGAGTCAGGGCCAGGTTGCTGATCAGAGTCCAGGGGGTGGTAGTCCATGCCAGGAACCATGTGTTCTCTTCATCACTCTTTTTGAACTTGATGGTGATGGCCGGATCGTTCACATCCTTATAGCCCCCCAGATTCAGCTCGTGGTTTGACAGAGGTGTGGAACAGCGGGGACAGGTTGGCAGGATATAGTGTCCTTTATAGATAAGGCCCTTGTCCCAGAGGGATTTGACAACCCACCAGATGGACTCCATATAGTCGGTTTCCATGGTTTTATAATCGTTATCAAAGTCGACCCACCGGCCCATCCGGGTGATGACCTGACGCCACTCATTGGTATAGCGGAGAACGATGGAGCGACAGGATTCGTTGAACTTGGCGACACCGAACTTTTCGATTTCAGTTTTACCTGAAATTCCGAGTTCCTTTTCCATCTCATATTCAACAGGAAGACCGTGGCAGTCCCATCCGAAACGGCGTTCCACCCGTTTGCCTTTCATAGTCTGGTAGCGGGGAATAATATCTTTCAGAGTCCCCGGAACAAAATGGCCGAAATGGGGAAGACCGGTGGCAAAAGGAGGTCCGTCGTAAAAGACGAAGTCTTCCGCACCGTCACGCTGGGTGATGGACTTTTCAAAGATATTCTCTTCTTCCCAGAATTTAAGGATAGCCTCTTCCATTTTGGGAAAGTCAACTCTGGGATCTACCGGATTGTACAAAACATGTCTCCTATTTTCATCTGTATGAACAAAAAATTGAATGGCGTAATTTTAGGGTATTTTGATGATTTCG
Organism: Oceanispirochaeta sp.; assembly: GCA_963666275.2. Taxonomy (GTDB): domain Bacteria; phylum Spirochaetota; class Spirochaetia; order DSM-2461; family DSM-2461; genus Oceanispirochaeta. The sequence goes on along the minus strand of CAXXOA010000002.1, from coordinate 1,968,017 downwards.
ACAAGGTGGACTTTCCCGGGGGAAATCTTATCTCTCAGGCCCTCTGAATTAGATTGAAAAGTCCTCTGATAAAAAGCTGTCAGGGGATATTAAATCTATCTTAAGTTCAGGGAAAAATCTCTGAAAATCGAGCCTTTTTTCTGGCATACTGCGAACAGTTGTTTATACTAGTAGTAATATTTCAATAACGGGACATTGAATTGCGGGCGCTTGTATATCTAAAAACATTTCAGAAATCCTTTAAATACCTGGCAGGAGCCTTTATCCTCCCGGCGGCCCTCATCCTTTGGGTCGATTACAGGCTAAATCTGCAGGAAATTGATCATCAGCTCCTCAATGCCGCCAGAACAGTCCCCCTGCTGCTGCCCCCAGGATTTCATGATGAGACAGGTCAAACTGAGTATAAAACTCCCGAAACGCAGAACCTGATCCGAAACCAACTGGATACTATGGCCATGACCGGAGGGTTTACCAGGATTTACACAGGAATCTCAAGAGAAAATCGATTTTATATGACAGCCACGTCTGAGAATATTCCCTCCGGGGATGAGGACTCACAGCTTATAGATTATATGCAGAATAATGACTCTATCCGGAAGGCAGTGATACAGGAGGAGCCTTTCTATTTCAGACAGTCCCGTCCGGAGGGTACAGTCAGAGCCATGCTCCTCCCCTTAAGGAGTGCAGAAGGGAATCGTTATTTCGTCTGCCTGGAAATTCCTCAGAAGGATGTGAATAAAAGACTCGGGGCTTTGACCGGTTTAAAAGCAGGCGTACTTGTATTAGGCTTCCTTTTCATCCTGCTTTACCTGTGCCTCCTGACCCATACCAAACCCGGGGGAATCAATCCCTCCCGCTATATCCTTATGAAAAGGACCGATCTGGACAAGATCATGGAGATCCAGTCCCGGCACCTTCAGGAACTTTCGGAACACGAGAGGATCAACAATCTGCAGCTGACCAACGCCCTCTATGCGGGCCGGATGAGCCTGTTTGCCTTTCATACAGACTCGGGAAAACTGGACCATGCCTTTAACAACCTCTTTTTTGAGACCCTGGGATATGAACACGGCCAGTATGAGATGGATCTGGACTGGCTGATGGAGAATATAATTGCTCCCGAGTTCCGTCCGGAGCTGCTGAGGATCTATCAGGACCTGGTATCGGGAAAGATAAGCCAGGAAACTGTGGATGTGAAACTGAAGAATATCCGGGATAATTATAAATGGTTCCGTCTCCATCTGTCCCTGGAAAAGTCAAATACAGAAGAAAAGGGCGATACCTTTCTGGCTCTGATCCAGAGCATTGAGGATGTGAAACTCCGGGAGAGGGATCTGCTGAAACAGGTGCAGACCGACGAACTGACAGGGCTCTACAACAGGAGTTACTGGGAAGAGTATTTTCAGTCCCTGAAAAGCCGGAACCGCCGGTCCGACATGCCCCTGGTAATCTGTTTTATGGATATCAACGGTCTGAAAACAGTGAATGACAACCTGGGTCACAATGCAGGCGATAAACTTCTGACGGATTTTGCCGGGATTGTGCAGAAAACCATCCGGGGCTCCGATATGGCTGTCCGCCTGGGGGGCGACGAGTTTCTGCTTATCTGTCCACAGACCAATGAGGCCGAGTTTGAAGAGCTCTGGCGCCGGCTGATGGAAAAGACGGAACAATTTAACCGCACCATGGACAGGGACTACAGGCTTTCCTTCAGTCACGGGATCTGTGTGCTGTTTGATCTTTCCATTGAAGAGGAGATCGATGCTCTGCTGGAAGAGGCGGATCGGAAGATGTACGATGAGAAGCGGGAGATGAAGAAGAGGGATTTGGGGATTTTGGCTACTCCTTGTCCCCCCTTTGGCTCCGCTCAGGGACCAGACTCCGGTTGAGGTGTGGCCCCCGGCCCTTAAAGGGGTGGCATTTTTGATTAGCCAACCCTCACCCCCTGCCCCTCTCCTTCGGTAGCATAGGCGAGCAGGAAGCTTGCTCCTGACCAGCCCAGGAGGAGAGGGGAGAATAGGGAGACGCGATGAATCGCGTCTTTACAGAGCTCGGAGAAGAGTTATATTTTCTTTTATCAGCTGCTATGGGTTTATTGCTTAGAAAGGGCTTGGAAAAGGGCCAGGATACGGCCTTCTACAGCCCAGTCTATCCGTTTTCCGAAAAGGTGGAGAAAGGGGAAGGTTTTAATGGCTGCCAGACCTTCTACTTTGAGAGTGTCGGCATCCTGTCGAGCATTCAGGTATGTGACCATATGCCTCTGAGCAATTACAGGAAACCATTTATACCGGATAGACTCGGTATTTTCATAAACCCAATGAATGGAGTCACCCTTTCTGTTAAACTGGATTTGCCCCTTGAATGGTTCAAAGGGACGCATCTCAACATTAATAGTATCATTTTGAAACTCAACACGGTTATAAAGCAATGTTGTGGTGTCATTGTAACGGCTGTAATAGGGGACCTTTTCCAGAAAGCCTTCAGATTTTAGGAGTACCTCCAGACGATCCAGGGATACATGGTCCAGTTCAAAACTGACCCGGTATACATAATGGCTCCTGGGAGAGACGGGAAGTTCAGTATCCCGCCAGGAGATTTTCCGGATATGAATGTCCCCGGATTGACTGGCCAGGGATACTGAAAAAGTCAGAACCAGTAGGAAAAACAGTAAGAGGGGCTTTGATACATATAAGACATACTGTTTGAAATGCATCTGAGCCAGCTCTTTTATTTATACTGGGCAAATTTCTGACTGCCCGAAAGGGTCACAGCCAGGGTTATGCTGAAAGGCCTGTTCTTTTCATCGTAGTTGCTTGTATAGTACGTACCATCTCGATCACCAATAGCCATAGGTACGGAGAGATAGACAGAGAGATCGTCATAAGGTTTAAAATGGAATCCAGGAGCCCATTTCCCTGTGTTTTCATCAAAGTTGTACAGTAGACGACTGAAAAGATTCAGATTGCGGATTCCCGTGTTGTAATAGAGATTGAAGGCGCCGTTATGGCCTTTGATAAAAGGGCTGGTTTCATCTTCGGTCCAACCGCTGTCGGTTTCCACGACTTTGGAATAGACTTCACCATTGTAGAAGTATTCCAGGTTTACAGTCAGTTTTTCCCGGAAAAAATCGTCGGCAAGACCGATACTTCCCGAGTAAACCGAGTCTTCCGTATCCTGCTGGTTTGGAAAGGCCGCCAGCCCCTGGAGAAAAACTTCAGTAGAATCAAAAAGGGTGGATTTTGCAGTAAAGATGGCCCTAAGGGGCATAAGATCGTGGTAGAAAACTCCCAGATTCATATCCGCCAGGGGGTGGGCATAATTGTACTTTACCCCATAGCCCAGATCCCCGGCTTCCATGTTTTCAACATTGCCCCCGTCGACCCAGCCGCTGCGTGCCATTGTCAAAAGCTGTAGCCCCCCGACTCCCATGGGAAGATTCGTTCGGAAGGTATATGCGTCCCCTCCCCCTCCGTTCTCCGGCAGCCGGGAAAGGAGGTTTGTAAAGGCGTAATTGCCTCCCAGCCCCCAGGATTCGGCATAATGGCCCAGTTTGAAAAAGGCTCTGTTTTCCAGGTTATATTCGGCCCAGAAACTGTCAAGGTCAAAAGTATACCCTGGGAAATCTATAGAAACAGACTGATAGGCCCGGAGCTGGGGAGAGAGCTGAAAGTCAAAGATAAAGTCCGAAGTCAGATCAGCTCCAATGACATTGGTAAACACCTGGTCCTGATCTTCCCAGTACCAGGGAGTTTCACTCCATCCAGGGGCATAACCGGCGGCAAAGGCGTAGTTGACAGTCAGTGAGCCTCCTGTCTGGGAGGTCAGCTCATTCAAAAGATCCTGTGGACTTTCCAGAACCTCGTCACTGTCCGAGCTATCCTGTTCTTCTCCTGAGGAAGAATCGTCGCTGGATTCCTCGTCATCTGGGACTTCATTAAAAAGATCATCGATCGAATCCAAAGAGATGTCATCCATAGTATTGTCGGAGGATTCCCCCTCCTGGGCGAACAGCATGAACGAAGAACAGAAGAGCAGTAAGAAAAAGATTCTTTTCAATGTCATAGTATTCTTGTCCCCTTAGCGATTCATGGATTCCAGGAATGACTTGGAAAAGACTGAATCGGGCAGGTTCCCCAGAGAGGGTTTGGATATGGTAATCTGGGTTTTTTCATTTTGGAATTTTCCATTGATGGTGGCTCCCCGGAGAGCATCGATAAAAAGGATTCGCTTGGGTATGTACACATTGTCCAGCTTATAATAGTTGGGTATGGCTGTTGTCCGGAGGAGCTGGCCGGAAAGGCTGTAATCTTCGGTTTTTCGGACCAGACCGTCCTTGCTGATCCAGATTTTCATTTTCGGATAGGTAACTTCGTCGTTGTTGGCTTCCAGATCCAAAATCCAGCAGTCAAACTGCCCCAGTGTTCCTTCAGTTCCTGAAACGACATTATAGTCTCGTGCCAGGGTGGACTGGGTAAAGTCGGAGTTACGGGCATTGGTGTTCTGAAACCTGTCGCTGCTGCTGGTGGAGTTGAACTTACGGGACTCAGGGTCGAAAAACCAGAGGGTCCCACCCTGTTTGAGGTATCCCTGACCTTTGTTGATAGAGGGTTCTTTGATCAGAATGACATAGGTTTCTTTACTGTCCCGGCGGAATACAGCAGCTATAGTAGTGGTTCGGCTCTGGCCCGGTTTGTCCTGGACGATGGTGTATTCGGCGGAGTAGTCGGTTCCCGGGTAATTGACAAGGCTGTCGGCCTGGGTCAGTAGGGATTCATAGTCGACTGCTGATAGATTGATTGTTACGGCAGTTAATATAAGTAATATAAATAGTTTTCTCTGTTTTTGCATTTTTATCTCCGTTTGGAATGTAGCACATTAATCAAGAAAAGTCTGGAAAGCTTTGGTTACGATTTTTTGCCCCCCCTTCGGCTCCGCTCAGGGTACGATTATTAAAAGAATGTCGACTCTTTACTACCCACTCCCATTTCCTTTTACTACCCTTTATACCAAGGAATCCTTTCCAAGGTGCAATTGCTTCTATACAACCCTCTCCCCTCATTCCCCTCTCCCATAGGGCAAGATGAGAGAATGTTAAATAGTATAATTACTTTTTGTAGAATAAATAAATTAGTTTTTACCGCCCGAGAGGATTTCCGGGAGGGGTTTGCGGGAGGCGGTGAAGACCGGGAGGGCTACGGTGGGGATGATGGCTGCTAGGACTATGGCGCTGTTGATCAGGGTGGTCCGGAGGGAAAAGACCGGTACGAGGCGCCCCCCCTGCATGAAGATTTCAAAGCTGGGGATCATGCTGAAGGAAGCAAAGCCCATCAACCAGATTACCAGACGGGCGAAGAGGAATCCTGCGGCTAGGGAACAGAGAAAGAGAATGATTGTTTCCATCATCAGGAGGAAAACTACGTCCCGGCTGTGAAAGCCTATGGACTGGAGGGTTCCGATCTCTTTTTCCCGTTCGTGGAGGATCAACCGGTAGGTAACGGCTACGGAAACGATGATGATGAGGATCATCAGGAAGTAGAGGAAGTAGGAAATAATCTGGATGGCCGTAAGGAGCTCGGCTACTTCAGAAAGGTATACCGGCAGAGTGATGACGAAGTGGCGGACTCCATTCCATCCTTTTCCCAATTCTCTATTCAGTTCATCCCGGTTTTGTACCAGAGGGGCCGTGTCCAGTCCGGATTCAGAAAGAGATTCCTGCAATGTCCGGGCTGCATGATCCAGGTTGGCCCCTTCTTTCAGATAGATCCCAACAGTGGAGGCCTCATTTTGATTGAGTCCGATCAGGCTGTTGAGTTTGTCCCTATCAATATAACATTTGTAGTAACCGAATATGGTATCGTCATTAACAATGGCCTGCACCACCAGACGGGCCGTATTGATCTGGCCCGACCGGGTTTCCACTTCCAGAAGGAGGCTGTCCCCCTGAACCAAACCCAGCTCTTCCGCAACAGGGGCGGAGACGAGTATGCCACTATTCTTATCCCACTGACCATACTCTCCCTGACTGTACTCCAGCCTGGAAAAATAATCGGATTCATTTTCCCAATCGACGCCCATGACATACCGCTGTTTAACGGCTACACCATTGAAGTACAAAACGCCTTTGTCTCCGAAATGGGTCCTTATAACAGAATGATGAACAGGCACTCCCGACTGGTCTACCGCTTCCAAAACCTTCTCAACATCGGAAATTTGAAATTTCAGACGGTTTTTGGCTCGCCCTGAAACAACCATATCCCCTGCGTAATGGGATTGGGTGGACTGATAGACACTCTCTTCCATTCCGGCCTGTAGACCTGTGAGAACTGTGATGATTCCATAGCCGAAGCTGAGGGCCAAAAAGAGAAAGAGATAGCGACGGAAGTAACGACGGAAGTAGCGTAATGCCATAAGGCTCAAAGAAACAACTTTCATATTAACCCTGCCTTACCGCTTCCATGGGATTGATATTAACCGCCTTCAGAGCCGGAAAAAGAGCGGATACAAACCCGATGAGCACAGCCACTGCAACAGCCTTCAGAGCCAAATCGGGCAGGACCGAGATTTGTAAAACAGGACTGCCCATCAGGGCGGCAATAAAGGGATGGGGGATCGGCCACTCCACACGATTAATAGAATTCATAACATTCTGTCCAAGAAGAACTCCCGTGCCTCCCCCCACCAGGGATAGCGCCAGGTTCTCAACTCCCAGCATACCCATAATATAGGCATCGGAAGCCCCGATGGCCCGGAGAGTCCCGATCTCCCTGGTCCGGCGGAAGACGGAGATCAGAATAATGTTGACAATGGTAACCACACCGGCTATTCCTACCAGGATGATACCGATATAAAAGAGGTTCTGTACCAGCAGGACCAGAAGAGCAGAGTTGCCCGCCGCGGTTTGCCAGCCTACGGCTTTGACCCCGTAGGGTTCAAGACGGCTGTTCAGCCTGTTCCTGGCCAGCAGGGCGGAGTCCTCCTGGGGTAATCGAATAATAATGAAATTCCAGTCTCCCCCTACCCAGGGGATATCCGGATTGTTCTCTGCAGTCAATTCTTCCCTCAGAGAATCTATCAGGTTTACCTGTGTGGCATCGTTTGTTTCGACATCCTCAAAGAAACTGTCGTCACCGCTGCCGAAAAGGTCATCCATATCGTTGTTCAGCAGTTCCAGGGCGTCGTCTTCCACATCCACCTCTTCGGCCGCTTCGGTCAGTACAGACGAGAGGGCCCGGACTGTTTGGGGATCGGTAATAACCACTTCTTCCATAAAAGGCCCGGGATTGGTATAGCGGATAATGCCCCGGATAGGGACTTCCCGGATTTTGAAGCCCGTGACTCCGGCCGCAGTCAGCCTGGCGGGCTGACCTATTTGTACGGTTTGACCGGTTTTGGTTTCTATGCTTCTAGCCCGACTCTCTGTAATAAGAACTCCCTGCTCTTCCGGCTCAAGTAAAGAGCCTTTTACAAGTTTTAATCCGGGAAAGAGAGCAAAGTAGTGTTCAGCATCCACCCCCATAAGCGGGATACCCGCCCTGTCTCCGCCGATATCCAACACAGCCTGTCCGGAGACCATGCCGGAAATTTGGGCTGAAGGGAGAGTCTCTCTAATTATCTGTTGTACTTCATCGTAGGCAGGTAGTACGGGGATTGTAAAAAAATCGTCAATAACGGGGGTATTGGCCCCGAATAGATTCATAGAGACACGGGACTCTTTCTGAATGACAAGGTCTCCTGTGAGGTTATCCACATAGGTGCTTCTGAGACCTCTGACAGACTGGAGAATCAGGCTGCTCCCCAGAAAGAATATGAGCGTAATAAAAGCCATGAGCAGAATGAGCAGTGCAGAGCTGCGCCGGTTTCTGAGAATATTGCGGATTGCCAGGAGCAGGATCACTTGCGCTGCTCCGTTTCGATCAGACCGTCCCGGAGAAAGACCACATGGTCGGCCATTTCCCAGATGCCAGGATCGTGGGTAGAGAAGATAAAGGTGGTACCGTCTGTTTTGTTGATCTCTTTCATCAGGCTGAGAATTCTTTCCCCCGTTGCGGTGTCCAGATTGGCGGTGGGTTCATCGGCAATAACGATACGGGGTTTTGTGGCCAGAGCACGGGCTATGGCCACCCGCTGCTGCTGCCCTCCCGAAAGTTCGGAAGGTTTATGGGTCATTCTGTCTTCCAGGCCCACTTCACCCAGCAGGTGAGACACCCATTCTCTCCTTTCCTTTTTGGGAAGAGGATTTTTTCCGATCACCAGGGGGAGCTCTACGTTTTCTGTAACATTTAAAACAGGGAGGAGATTGAAGGACTGGAACACAATGCCTATCACTTCGTGGCGCAACCGGGTTAATTCCCGCCGCTTCATGCGGGCCGTATCCTGACTGTTAATCTGAATTTGCCCGGAGGTGGGGGAATCAATCAGGCTGATCATGTTCATAATGGTGGTTTTCCCCGAACCGGATGGTCCGGCGACAGAGACAAAATCCCCTCCAGTAATATCCAGAGAGACCCCTTTGAGGGCATGAACTTCCACCTGCCCCAGGGGATATGTTTTAACGAGGTTACGTATGGTGATCAGAGACATGGAGTGTTTCCTTTGGTTATTCTTTGTTCATGGCTTTACGGATTTTGGCCATCCGCTCTTCATCCTCTTTGATATTCTGGATGAACTCGAGAAAAAAGGCCAGAAAGATTGAGAGAAAGAATACAGCAAAAACAAGTATAATCGCCTTTTTTTGATATAAGGACTGTATTCCTTTTAAGGATATCTCATCTTTTACATAGTAAGGAGCTTCTAATAGTTCCAGAGGTTGGAGTGAACCATCCAAAAACTTTTGGGCCATATTGGCAATCTGTATGGCATTTTTCAGAACCACATCGCTCTCTTGTGTTGAATCAGAACTCCGAACTTGACCCGTTAAGGCTAAGGCCTCTAGATTATCATTAATATTTTCAAGAAGTTTTGTATTGGCGTTCTGGTAGAGCCTGGTGAGGAATCTCATGGCCAGCTGGGAATCCTGATGGTAAAATTTTATGTCAAAGTACTGGGAATCTTTATTGTCAGGCTCTTGTAGAAGAAAAGGTAAACTGTTCTGGTCAATTGGATCTCCTTCAATGGTTTCTTTCTTGATAAATACCTGCCGAATATAGTTGAGGGCCCGCACATTCTGTTCCAAATCAGTTAGATCAATAGAGTCCTCTTCCGAGCCTAACTCTTGGATTCCTGCTTCTTGAAGAGACTGCAGCAGAAGGGTGGCAGAAGAAAAAAGGGAAAGAACATCGTACTGGATGCCGATGGACTTCAAACTGGAACCTGTTCCCAGAGTCATTATAGCTTCGGCTTTCTGCTGGTCCATAACTTTTTCCTGCTTCCAGGAGGGGTAGATAAAATAGCCCGCCAGGGTTAAGCAGATAACTCCGATGAGAGAACCGAGGATAAGACGGCGGTGTTTTAGGAGTACTATAAAAAGGTCAAGAAGATCTATTTCTTCATCGTTGATGGTGCTATTTATTTCTTCTGGCATTTTGTAACCTCATTGTGGGTAATAATTTGTATTTTTAATCTATTTTTAGGGTTTTGGAAAGGTGTAAAATTATATCCTACCCAATATAATTATTCTGTATAAAAGAGAATATCTTTCTCATGTTTATCGACAAATTCAAATTTAATTGTATTTTCTATGCCTTTTTCCAGGGATACCGGAGCTTTAAAATCTGTCTTTTTAATAAAGGAAGTTTCGAATGATGTGTCTGAACAGAACTTTTTAATGCGGATCCTGCTTATAGGGAGCTTTTTCCGAGTGATAAAGGCCACTGTATCAAAACATAATCCACCGCAGTATCCCAACCAGTATGGCCAGTGAATACCGGTAACAGATTTTTTACCCAGCGCTGATTTAACACTTTTCACTAGGGTATTCATATTAAAATCCGGCTTATCTATATAATTATATAGATGCTCTCCCGGACCATTATTAAGAGAAAACTCTAAAAAAGCAGCGACATTTTCAACATATGCCATGGATTTGACATTTTTACCATTACCAATCATAGGAAATATGCCAGAAGAGATTTGTTTTAATAAGTTGTAGACATTCCCTCTATTCCTTTCTCCGAAAACAACAGTAGGGCGAATGATTGTTAGAGATCGATTCTCAGGATCCTTTGCAAGCCAGTCTCGGTAGACTTTCTCTGCTTCCCATTTGGTACGCCCATAATCATTGAAGTAATTGATATCTCCTGATTCATCTGTTCCTTTGGGAGCAAATCCATAAACAGCTACCGAACTAGTAAAAATGATTTTATTGATTCCCAATTCATCGCAGGCTTTGCATACATTCCTTGAACCTTCAACATTAACATCATCATAAAGTGTCTTAGGGGTAACATCATCTTTATGTTCTGCAGCAAGATTTATTAATACTGATGAACCTTCAAGATTTTTCTTTAATGTAATATAATCTCTTATATCAGCAACGAAATAATTGTTATAAAAAGGTGATTTATTCTTATCAATGATCTTAAAGTCCAGATGCGATTCATTAAATCTTTTTGAAAGTCTAGATCCGATGAATCCGGATCCTCCAATTAGTGATATCAATTTTTTAGACTCCTTTTATTTATCATTTCAATAAATTATAGATTTCTTTTAGATCTCTTTTTATTATATTATCAGAAAAGTATTTTCTTACTCTTTCCTCAGCATTTGAAGAGTATTCTTCTAATTTATTATCATCAGATACAATTTCCATAATTGCTTTTTTAAGTTGTTTCACATCATTTGGTTCAACTGTTAAGCCTGTAATCCTATTTAAACTGACCCAAGGAACACCAGTTTTAAGATTAGTATTAATAATAGGTGTTTTATTAATCATAGCCTCTAACTGAATTATACCAAAAGCTTCACTTGGATAAATTGAAGGAAAAATGAAACATTCAGCATTTTTTAAAAGCCAATTTTTTTCATTTTCAGTAATAAATTCATTAATAAAAATAATTTTAGAATTTGATTTCATATGTTCTCTAACAAATTTTTCCTCACCTCCTCTTCCAATAATTAGTAATGGAATAGTTGAATTAGTTTGTTCATATGCTTCTATTAAAACCTTTATACCCTTATAATAGGAAAGTCTCCCTAAAGATAAATAGTATTTATCTGGGATAAAAAAATTAGGCTTAGTATATTCCAAATTTTCAGTATTTATTGATAATGGTAAAATTTTAACTTTATCTTTATATTTAGAAACGACTGATGAGTAATCTAGTAAATTTTTTGATGTAATTGTAATAATATCAGATTTTTTTAATAATTTATCTTGAAAATATTCTACTGATTTTTTCAATAACTTCTGTTTAATTATGTCACTATGCCAAGTTACTATATATTTATTCTTTTTGTGTTTCCTAAAAAACCCAATTAATGAACCTAAAGGAAAAGGTTCATGAAAATGAACTATATCAAACTTATGTCTAATTTTAAAGAAATATGGTATTAAAACAAATGATAATGGCATAGAAAAGAAAGTTCCTAAAGATGAACAACGAATAATATTAATATCACAATCCTTTTCATTTTTTGTAAATAAAGTTGCTTTTTTTGAAGCTGTTAAAACAGTTACTTCATTCTCATATGATAAAAAATGTGCATATTGCTTTACTACAGTTTCTACACCACCAATATCTGGTGAATACATTTTATTAATCAATAATATTTTTTTACCCAATAGTCTCCACCTCTTTAAATAAATTTATGATAGATTCTTTGAAAAATTTATAATGATAGATCTCTGAACTTTTATAGGAATTCAAAGAGATTTGATTATAAAAATTATTATCTTCCAATTGATCTATATATTTTGCAATTTCCTTTGGAGAAGATACATCAACTAAGAAACCGTTTTTATTATGAGAAATTAAATCTGCCTGACCTCCTATATTAGTAGTAATTACTGGAATACCATATGATAAAGCTTCAAGTATTGACATTGGACAAGCTTCTTCAGAATTTGAAGGTACAACTAGTACATCCATTATATGTTTGTAAATTTCATCAACATTATTACAAAAACCCATGAATTTAATATTCTCAATATTCATTGAAAGATCTTTCAAATGAGCTAATTGATTCCCTTTACCGTATATTAAATAATTTACATTTTTAGTTTTAACATAATCACTTGATTTTATGAAATCATCAACACCTTTCCATTTTATTAATTGTGACATTGTACATACATTATAAGTATTAACATTTCTATTATGCTTTTCTTTGCTACCAGTTGGATTATATATTACGATACTATTTTTTAGTCTCAAATTAGCATTTAAAGTATTTGATACCAATATATTCTTATAAGCTTTATTAAAATATTTACGTAATATTTTAGTACTTAAATTAATTTGATAAAAATTATGTATGTGATTAATAATTTTAAAATCAAAAAATAATTTTAATATTATAGCAATTAAATAAGACTTTTTTGTAGTTGTATAAATTATTGTATTATTTTTATTTATATTATTTTTTTTAATAAAAAAAAATATTTTAACAATATTAAATAAAAGAGTAAGTGGAAATATTATTGATTCAAAAATAGATATACTCATATTTGATTTCTCGACATTCCCAATTTTTCCAAAAGTAAGAATGTTACATTTACTAGTAATTTTCATTCTACTATTATTAATTTTTTCATTAAATTTACTTTTCTTTGTATCAACTAAAAATAGTTCAAAATGTTCGTACAAATATTCCATTACTTGATATGTTACATTTTGACCTCCACCAAAATTTGACTTTGATGAATCTTCAATAACAAGAATTTTTTTCACTGTATCTCCACCCTGAAAATAGTAAACCAATTTGAAACCAAAATATTACTTGATAAAAAAATTCACCTGTTAATCCCCATATAAACCATAAATTAAAAGAATAGAATAGATATTCAAATATTATATTATCTTTAATTTTATTCTTTATCTTTAAGTTTAATTTAATTATAAATAAAAATAGTACACTAATACCAAAAATACCCATTTCCATTATAAATTGAATATATGTATTGTGAGCACCTCTTGGTTTTACTACTTTACCAAGAATTTTATGAATTACTTGAGTATTCCCAAGCCCTAACCCAAAAAACTTTTCAAAATATGTATAATCTTTAATATAGATTTCTAACAATTCGGTCCATATTTCAAATCTTCTACTAAGGAATGACATTGGATGCTGCATCAAATATTCATATGATCCAACTCTAAATAGTAATATAAATATTCCTGGAAAATATTTATATAATAAAGATAGATTTAGAAGAAATATGATACCTAGTAATGTCGTGATTATAAATATTTTTTTAAATAATTTATAATTATGGATAAAAATATATAGTAAAACAAAAATAATAAAATTCAGCATACTTGCTCTAGAGCCAATCAATAATATTTCGAATAATACTAATACTGTATAAACTTTTTTTCTTAATAAATTTGATTTTAAAAATATATATATGTACAAACTCATAATTAACATTGCATATGCATTAGCATCAGCAAGTAAACCGCCAGCTCTATATATAGGAAATGAACCAATATAAAAGTTTATCGATTTCATCAATAATAATTGACCAGTTAATGATTGGAAAATTGAGATAATCAAATTAAATTGAAACATTATTTCAAATATTTTATATAAATCAAATCTACCTAAGTCAAAACAGTTGATATATTGCGCAAAAAAAACCAATTCGATCAAAACCATTATTCTTATTATAGTATTTATTTTATTAATACTATTTGTTAAAAAAATTATCTGAAATAAAATAATTATCAAAGTTATAATATAGTTATGTATTGCAAAACATTTCTGTTTAAATAAAAAGTATTTAATAAAATATAAAGCAGCAATCCATAATAGTAATAAATCAATAACCCTAAAATGATTTCCTCCATAATTTATACGTATTCCACTAGCATTTATTAATAATATTAACAAAAATGGAAAATACCACTTTTTAAATTCTCTCTTTATTGAATTCATCAATATCCTTTATTAAAGAATCAGTAAAAGATTCTATTTGTTTATTATCTGTTAAGAATTCTATACCATGATTTTTTATGGTCATAACATTTGACTCTCTATGAGATTTCAAAGCTGCATAAATTACTTTCTTTCTGAAATTTATATCTATTTGATTATTGATCATCTGTCTATATATTACTTCAAGATCGCTGTATGTTTTTATTCTAAAAACAACATTATCAATATTATAGAAAGGGTCCGCTAATACTGCAACTGGTTTATTATGCAATATTGCTTCCCAACCAACATCAGAATTTATTGTAATAACACCTACTGCATTTTTTAATAGATCATGTATATTTTCATTGTAATTTATAAGTTTAACATTTTTGATTTTTTTTATTTTCTTGATCCAAGATTTTTTATATCTATTTAACCAGTTAGGATGTTCTTTTACATAAATATAATAGCCATCAGGTAATTGTTCTGCACATTTTTTAATTACTTCAGCTTCATCATAAAATTCTACAGCTCTAAGCGTTATTTGTGCATCATCAGCTGCATGAAGAGGAAAAATAAAATACTTGTCATTATCATTTATTTCATTATATTTAATATTAAAGAAAAACTTATTAAATAAACGCACTAATTGATTATTAAACAATGTACTCAATCTAATGTAATCATCATTTCTGATTTCTTTTAGCCATTTAATTAATAAAGAAACATATTTTATTATAGTGTTATTCTCTTTCCACCCAATAAAAGGCTTCTTTTCAATTACTCTATTTCTAAATTTATCAACAAAAGTAATAATCTCATTTTCATTATCATAAATATATTTTTTTTGAATCCATCTATTATTCCACATATTTTTTGAACTTATATGCATACCTTCAATTAATGATGAACCATCAGTGTATATAAATGGAATATCCAAAATTATACTTGAAATAAAAGCAGCTTTATTTACAATTCCTTCATTGATGTTAAAAATAAAATTAATATTGTTATTTTTGATCAAATTATTACAAATATTGACATATTTTTCAAATTTTGATTCAACTATATTTCTTTTTTGCTTAAGAAGATTAATTTCTCTAAACATAAAATCATCAATATTGTATCTTTTTTCTTTCAATAATTTTTTTATATCATCAAAAGACATTTTATTATGAAAAATTTTTATATTTCGTAAGTTTATAACTGGATGAGTTAATTTTTTTTCTATTATATTGGAAACAGTAATTATTGAAATTTCAAAATTACCTTTTTTTTTTAAACTATTAACTAATTGATTGATATGATTTGACATATCTGGTTCATATATTGCAATAAGAATATTTATTTTTTCCATTTCAACTCCCCTTTTTTAATATCTTCAACATAAAAATTATTTATATTTTTTTTAATTATATCATCACTCCAATCCCACCATGTCAAATCTTTTAATTCTTCGCACAATTCATCATCAAATCTATATCTTATGATTTTCGCAGGTACACCTCCAACAATCGCAAAATCAGGAATATCTTTAGTTACAACAGCATTCGATCCAACTATTACATTATTCCCGATCTTTACATTAGGTAAAACTACAACACCTGTTCCAATCCATACATTATTACCAATTTCAATACTTCCTGGGATTGTATCGATTTCATTATTCTCTTTTAAAAACCATGAATAAAAATCATAACTTGAAAGACCTTTAATTCTATGAGATCCTGCTAATAAAGTTACATTAAATGAAATAACTGTAAATTTTCCGATTTTAACATATTTTCCACCAATAGAAGTCCCATAACGGATAAAAGAATTATCACCCAATAAAAAAATAGATGATGCAATATTCACATCTCTTTCAATATGAGCATTTTTCCCAATTATTGCTTTATCTGATTTAATTAAACTTCTGATATTACTATTTTTAAATTTAAAGTTATATATAATATTCAAAATTACAAAATTTTTGATTGATCTAATAATTAGAATAAATATTTTCTTTATTAATTTCATATTCTTTCTCCAATTTTTTTGGCAGGATTGCCTGCAACTATTTCATAATCGAGAACATTCTTTGTAACAATACTTCCTGCACCAACAATAGCTCCTTTACCGATAGTTACATTTCCGATGATCGTAACATTTGCACCAATCCAAGAATCATCTTTGATTACTAAAACATTTTTTTGTATTTTTTGGTCACCAATAGTAATGTTTCTATCTCTATAGTTTTCATAATGCCCGGATAAAAGAGAAACAAATTGACCAATATGTACATTATTTCCAATTTCAATTTTACCACTACATCTAATATTTGAAAAAAATCCTATATATACTTTATTTTTAATTAAGAGAAGAGAATTCTCCTCGATAATGATATTTCCAAAACCGAGAATAGAATTATTACTACCTAAACTAAAATTAGAATTACAATATGTATATATTTTAACATTACGACTAAGCCTATTTTTTTTAAAAGGAAACATTATTAAATAAAATAATCTAATATATACTATTTTTAATCTATTAAATATTTTACACAACATTTTATAATTCACCAATTTTTTCGCAAATCCTTTTTGACACATTTCCATCAACAACATAAAGATAATCACTGACAATTTTTTTTCTTTTCGAAAAATCTGTCATCAATTCATCATTATACCAATGACTAAGTTTTTGACTAAATTCTTTTTTTGAAGATATAACTTGAAAACCCTCATAATCATGAAAGGGTATTAAATGTTTTTTTAATAATTCAAATTCTTCTGTCCAAGCAGTGTAAAACACTTCCTTCTTAGTAGACAATGACTCTATTAAAGCAGTTGTTTGAAAACCTATTATTAAATCGCTATTTACAATGAGTTGATTTGATAATTTTGCTCCTTCAATTAGTTTAATTCTACTATTATTTATTTTTTTGTAAAAATCTCTCAGATCCCATAAATCATTCTGTTGTGGATGACACTTTACAATTAATTGAACATCATCGTGTTCTTCAATAAACTTAAACAATTCTTCTCTAATATTATTTCTTAGTTTCTTCCATGAGTTGTTATTATTTTTTTCAAGAATATGTATATATGCATCAATTTCAAAGGTAAAAAATAGAATAGTTTTATATTCACCAATTTCTAATTCTTTTTTTGTTAGCCATTTTTTTTCATTTTTAAAAAAATCAGAACGAGGTTGACCAACAACAAATATTTTATCATTATTTACCCCTGTTTTATTCCAAAACTTTTTCTGACGTTCAGACCATACAAATAAATAATCAGAAATAAATGGAAATTTTTCTTTTATAAAGTTCGCATGAACTTCATATGAAAGAGGACTAATAGTTCCTTCCTTATCAACAACTATAGTTATAAGACCCCGTTCTCTTGCTTCTGTCACAAATTCTCTAATCCACCAAAAAGAATCTGATGGCATTATAATAAATTTTAAATTTGTTATTTCCATCAGATAATCAAGTTTTTTTGATACAATCATTCTATATTTTTCTTTTTTAATTTCACTAATATTTTTATAACTAACTTCACCGATTCTCTCATCTTTTTTTTTGAAAATATAATAAGCATCATTAAAAAAAGGGATATTATCTATAACCAAAACATTATAATAATCCTTAAAATATTCAGACATGCATTCAATATCTTGAGTAAAATTATGGTTAATAAATAGAACAGTTTCATCAAACCTATTATTAACCTTAATATCTTTAATATATCTATCTTGTGATCTATTTTTAATATATCGATTTAGTAACGGTGTTCTATTAATTATTGCATTTACTATTCTCATGTAGTTCATTTTTACTTCCCCTCTCTATTTATTGTAATAAATAGCATTTCAACTTCACTTATTTTAATAATATTTGATACTAGCAGATAACCAATACCGACAATGAAACTAATTAAAATGTTTAATATAAAAGAATGAATATATGATATCAAATAAAATATTATCGCTAATAATAGAATTTTTAGTAGAGTTGTTAATAATTTTCCTAAACTGAATATTTTTATATATTTCTTATGAAGCATATAAAAATATAAAGCTAAAATCATATATGAGAATGAAGTAATAATCGCAGGTCCTATAATTCCAAACATTTTGATAAACAAAATATTTAACAGTATATTTAATATTGATACAATTAGATAAGCTATAGCTACTTTATTTTTTTCATTCTCAAGAATTAATAAAAGTTGTAATATAGTAGCAGTTACTAAAAAAATTGGAAATAAAGATAAAATCATATAAATTTCTTTTGATTTGATGTATTCAGCTTTACTTACAAGATTTGTTATAATTTCATAATTAAAATTCAGATATATGGAACAACAAATGGAAAATAAAATAGCTATTTTATAAACAATATTTATTATATTTCTAAAAGAATCTTTATTGTCATGAAAAATTTTAAAATAAGGTTGAACTATATATATTATTAATAAACTAAATTTACCTATTAATCTTATCCAATTATATGCAAATGAGTATTGACCTAAATAATATGAATCCAACATTGCCTTAATAACAACTCTATCACCTAATTCAAGAATATAATAACCTAAGTCCATTAATATAAATATTAAACCACTGGTAAATGCTTTTTTAATATTATTTGATTTACTTTTAAAAATTTTTTTAATATCTATAAAAAATATTATATATACCAAAAAAACAATGATACTAATTAAATTTTTTGAATAAAATATCTGTAATAAAGAATCTTTCTTTATTAAAAAAAATATTATTAACCAAAATCTTAGTTCGATAAAAGTTAAAATATTTTTTTCTACAATTTTCAATTTCAGTCCAATAAATTTTGCAAACTCATTATTTAAAAACGTAAAAAAAATCAATACATAAATAATAATTTGAATAGTAAAATCATATTCTGTTAATAAAAAGGAGTATAAGATAACAATTGAAAAGAAAAAAATTAATAGCTGTATTGAAATAGAACTTTTGAAAATAGAATACTGCAAATCATTATCTTTGCCTGTTATTTCTTTATAATTATATAAACTTAATCCAAATGAAATAAAAGTAATTGTAAATCCTATAATACTAATTAAATAATTATAGTCGCCATAGGTTTGAATAGATAGATTATTGGTTAATAAATAAATTGAAAAAAATGCAAAAAATATATCTAAAAAATTTATCAGATAGGTATATGAAATTTTTTTTAAGATACTATTCATTATTTTTAATTAAATCCCATGACAAAGGAGTACCTCTACTAATATCATCATTAGCACACTTTCCTTTAATTTCATTTTTATATTTTGGTGCAATCCCGTTTCCAGGTCTAATAGAGCGAATATTGTCATCTGAAAAGAGCTCACCCTTCTTTATATCCGTAATTGCAAATAGTGATCTAGAAAAATTTCTATTCCGTTTTTTTGCTTCAGATATTGAATAATTAACATGACCAAGAGCTTTTTCAACTGTTCTGATAGAACTAACTAATTTCTTAAATTGACTAGGTTCAAGACTAAATGCAGCATCGGGTCCCCCGAGAGTTCTTTCCAAAATAAAATGCTTCTCAACAACTTTTGCACCAAGAGCTACTGAAGATATTGCTATATCATTATTTAAAGAATGATCAGATAGACCTATTTTTACATCGAAGGTTTCTTTTAGATTCTGCATAGTTTTAAGATTAAATTCCTCAGGCTTTGCGGGGTAGCTTGAAACACAATATAGTAGAGTTATATCGTGGTTTTTTTCTCTTCTACATGCTTCTACGGCTTCCTGAATTTCTCCAATAGTTGCGATCCCTGTTGAAATAATCATAGGCTTTCCTTTTGATGCAGTATACTCAATCAAAGGTATATCAGTTATTTCAAAACTAGCTATTTTATAAAGGGGAGCATTCTTACTTTCCAAAAAATCTACTGCAGCTTGATCAAAAGGAGAGGAAAAAAACTTCAATCCCTCAGCTTCTGCACAATTTCTTAATTCATCATACCATTCATATGGCGTAAAAGCTGATTCGTACAACTTATAAAGTGTAGTTCCATCCCAGATTGTTCCCTGGTTAATTCTGAAATATTCATTATCACAGTCTAAAGTTATAGAATCGGGGGTGTAGGACTGTATTTTGACAGCATCGACACCAGTTTGACCTATTGCCTTAATACTATCAATTGCAACTTGCTTATTCTGATTATGATTTGCTGAGAGTTCTGCTATAATAAAACATGAATTTCTCATTCTATAACGTCCTCTGACAATTTTTTTTTCATATATAAGAAATTTTTATCTATACTATATTGTAGATATGATTGTTTTTTATATAGTTTAATTGCTTGATTGTTATCTCTTCTAACTTTTAATACCAAGAATTGCAATCCGAGATTTTCGACAGCATAATCTTCAATCAATTTAATTAATAAAGTTCCAATCCCTTTCCCTTGCATTTTTGGATTAATAAACAATCCTAATTCTGCTTTATCATTATCATAAATATCTTGATAATTTATACAACCAATATACTCATCATTGCGTTTTACTAGAAAATAGATTTTTTTTTTATTATTATGAAGATAATTTAGAAACTTGAAATGTTTCTCTTTTGATATTATATCAGGATTATCCATTTGTTTCCGAACAGATTTGCTATTTCGCCACTCCAACACAAGTAACGATTCATTTAAATTCATATTAATGTAATTAATTAAATTTATTTTATTTTCTTTCATTGAGTTTAACCATATCCTGAAATCTTACAACATCATTTTCAAAATCTCTCAGATGCTCAGGATCTTTTTGGGTCTCTAATGATATTGGCCTTGATAAATCCATCAGACTTACTAATTTTGTAAAAGGGTAATTTCCTTTTCCAATATTCTGATGGGAATCTATCTCACTCTGCCAATCTCCATCACAAATATGATACATTGCTGGTCCTAAACAATTAAATTCATTAAGATATTGTATAGGATCCTGTTTCAAACTATTTGCAGCGCATATTGCATGACTAAAATCCAAACAGAAATGACAACCTGTCTTAATTAGTATTCGTTCAATAAGCTCAGGACTATAACCATTACATTTGATTACTCCATCAATACCTTTCTTGGGTTTATTTTCGAGAACAATTCTAGAATCATCTAACTTACTAATTTGTCTTGCTGTTTCCTCTTCTTGTCCATTACATCCAGGATGAAATATAACATAACTACTACCTAGTTGATCCGCAAATGAGAATGCTTCTTTAGAAAGCTTTTCATTAATTGACCATGCGTCCTTTTTTGCAAAGTTTAAACCTTGCATAAAGTGTGGCGCATGGATAATGAAATTTACACCAGTTTCTTCTTTCAATTCGATCCAATGACGAATAGAGTCTCCAAAACTGTTAGGTACAGAAAACAACTCGATATAATCAATGGTATTATTCCTGAGAAGACGCCTTACTTCTTCTAGATAGTGTTCATTAATAGACCAAATTTTTAAGCCTATTTTCATATTCAATTCAACCTTTGAAATCCACTATGACATATATCACCATCAAGTTTTTCTAGTAGATTGATACTTTTCTCTCTAAATTCTGATATTTCAGAAAAGACTTCCCCCAAATTATTCAAATAAAGATCAGCACTCTTCTCATCATGGGCATTACTAATATAGAAACTATTAGACGCTAGATAACCTCTTTTCAACATTTCCTGTGTAATATATGTTTTACGCTCTAGATTATCTTCATTAAAAGCAAAATGACTTATAGAAGGTAAACCTTCCACGTGAAGATCAAGATTATATTCTTCTCCAAGAGCCAACCATTTCTTGTTAATGTACTTTCCAATTGTATCAATCTGTTCAAATGATTTTTCCTCTTCCATTATCCGCAATGTTTCAAGTGCTGCTACGGGACCTGTTCTTTCCGTCCAATATGTACTACTGATAAATGTCTTTTGAGAAGCTTCCATAACCTCTTTTTTACCGATAACAGCTGATTGCGCAAAGCCATTACCAAGGGCTTTCCCAAATACAGCCATATCAGGTTCAACACCCATTGTTAAATGTAAACCGCCAAAATTCTTTCTAAAAGCAGCCGTTACCTCATCAAATATCAATACAATATTGTTATCAGTTGCTAATTTTCGAACTTCTTGTAGGAAATCATCTTCAGGTTCTTTATTCCTGAATGGCTCCATCATGATAACGCCAACATTACCTTGAGAAATAATATTCTTCAGTTGTGTAAGATTATTGTACTCAAAGGGAATTGCAGAGCCAGCAAGCCCGGAGGGTACACCAGCAGGATCAAGTCCAGCAATAAGCATAGAATTCAAATTACTGTCATCTGCAAGATTCGAAGACAAATACCAGTCATGCCAGCCATGATATCCGCAAAATGCTACTTTATCTTTACCAGATGCAGCCCGTGCAATTCTGATTGCTATAGCACAAGCTTCTCCACCGGTTCTACTATACCGAACCTGGTCTGCCCATGGGTGCATATTTATAAGCTTCTCTGCAAGATACACCTCTTCATAACAGCTGAGGGTTGAACAAGTACTATCATCTATCGCTTTTTTAACAGCATCATTCACTTCTTTACGTGCATACCCTAAAGTATTTGTACCAATCCCCATAATACAGAAATCTTTATACTCATTACCATCCAAGTCCCAAACGGTATAACCTTCTGCTTTTTTATAATAAGAAGGCCAATTTCCCGGTAAAAACATTTCACTTCTCTTAGAGAGTAAAGAATTACCTCCAGGAATGATCTGTTTAGCACGGGTCCATAGTTTCTGTCCACTTCCCATATCAGCTCCTTCATTTCTGATTGAATGGATATTATCTTTAAAAAAATCAGGATTATCCTCTTTCAATGACAATATATTTTTCATTGAAAACATATTATCATCAAATTTTTCAAAAATTTTCCTAATCAATAATAAATCATCTTTATCATCAAGTGTCCATCGTTCCTTTGAATAATCAACATTATTCAAAAAGTTCTTTTTACTAAATAGATCATTTTCCCTGAGGTATGGAGTAACATGTTCTCTTTCACGCTTTTTCTTAGCATTAATCCAAGCTTTTTCAAGAGAATCAAAAGAAAAGACCTCCGTATCTAGACCATCGGGAAAACTTGGAGGATCAATATTGGAAACATAATCGGCTGCTCCATTCTCTTCATAGTAACTAATTACCTGATCAACGACTTCCGGATCAATCAAAGGACAATCTCCAGTAATCCGAACAACTGATTCCGGTTTATATTGTTCAGCTGCTTTATAAAAGCGATCCAAAACATCCAGTTCATCGCCACGGTAAACGTTGAATCCAAGAGAATTAACAAATTTTTCCAATTTATCATTCTCCTGGTTTACTGAAGTAGCAAGAACTATTTTTTCGATTTTATTTGAACGATTAAGACGTTCTAGAACATGCTGAATTGCAGGCTTACCACAAATATCCTGCATAACTTTATTAGGAAGGCGTGTTGAACCCATCCTGGCCTGAACAATAGCGAGTATTTTCATTCTTTACTCCACAATGAGGGATTTTTTACTTTTTCGGGAACATCTTTAAAAACACTATTAAGCTCACTTCTGAGTTCCTCTGATAAAGGAGAAAGCTTAATATTCTGACAATTCTCTAGTAATTGCTGCTCATTATCCACACCGAGCACAAGGCTGTACACATTAGGTTCACTTAAAACATAACGAAATGCCAATTCAGCCGAAGCAAGACCTTCACGCTCAGCTATCTTCAATAGTTTTTTCAAATATTGACCAGACTCAGGAACTTTACTTTCTGCTTCTTCAGGAGATAAGAAAAATAATCCCTGCAGGTAAACGGATCGAACAAAAATCTTCTTGTTTTGTACATTTATTCCCAAAAGCGGATTATCGAAAAGATTCATGGGACACTGAAAGATTGTCAATTCTTCGTAAACTAGAGCTTTACGCAGTTCTTCCCCTGTATATAAAGAAACTCCTACCTCATCTACAAAACCTTCATTCTTCAGCCGCATCAATGCTTTATAGAGAGCATCTCCTCCTTCTTCAAGAAGATAGTAGTAATGAAGCATTAAACCATTGATATGATCACATTGAAGTTCATTAAAAATGATACTTAGTTTATTGCAAAGTTCTGAATAATAACCATTTTCGTCCTGGCCGGGAGTCAGTTGATTTACTTTACTGATAACAGGAGGTTTCTCTTTATCTGTATACCAATTCCCAAGAACTTTCTGACTATCCCCATAGGCCATAGCCGTATCGAGATAGTCAATATTCAAATCAACAGCACGATCCAGCAGTCTATACACAGCCTCCTGATTTGGTTTACCATTTGAATTGGCAACACCATAATCAAGACCGAATTGAACTGTCCCCAATGTAAATTTCATCTACATCAGTCCTGAGACAACATCAATAACTTTAGCAACATCTTCATCTATCATAGCAGGGAAAAGAGGTAAACTCAGACACCCTGCATAATAATCCTCGGCAACAGGGAATTTATCTTTCTGATCACCGTATTTATTAATATAGTATGGCTGAGAATATACAGGTATATAATGAACCTGAGTACCAACACCTTTCTCTCTCAACATCTCCATCAACTGCTTTCTGTTCATTTTCAATTTTGCTAAATCGAACCAGGCAACATACAGGTGAAAACAAGATGAAAGACCATCAGCCTCATAAGGCGTTTTCAACCAATCCAGATATTGAAATGCATCATTATATTTCGAAACAATATCCCGTCTTCTTGCTTTAAACTCATCTAGACGTTTTAACTGAGAACTTCCGAGAGCAGCCTGAATATCTGTAAGGCGATAATTGAAACCTAATTCTTGCATTTCGTAGTACCAAGGACCTGGATTAGCCTTGAGTTTACTTGGATCTTTAGTTAAGCCGTGAGATCGTAACAAAAGGAGAGCTTCGTACAACTCTTTAGAATTGGTGGTGATAGCACCCCCTTCTCCAGTTGTTACCGTTTTTACCGGATGAAAGGAGAAAATTGTCATATCAGAATAGCAACAGCAACCAACCTTTTTCCCGTTTTTATAATCTGAGCCTATTGCATGTGCTGCATCTTCAACCACCGACAAATTATTTGACCGGGCCAATTCTGAAATAACTTCCATATCTGCAACCTGTCCAGCAAAATGAACAGGTATCAGTAATGATGTTTTCTCATTAATCCCTTTCATTACTTCACTGGGATCAATATTATATGTGTTTTCATCGATGTCAGCAAATCGGGGTGTAATATCATTATACAACATAGCATTGGAAGAAGCAGCGAAGGTAATAGGCGTTGTAATACCTTCTGAACCAGACAGTATTCTTCCAGTTGAGATTAGTGCGGCGACAGCCAAATGCAAAGCTGCCGTCCCATTTGCAAGTGCAACACAATATTCAGCACCAGTATAGCGACAAATATCTTCTTCAAACTTGACTATAGCCGGACCTTGGGTCAGGAAGTCTGATTTCAATTGATTTACAACCGAAAGGATATCTTCATCTGTAATACTCTGTCTTCCGTACGGTATCATAATATTCCCTCAATCAGACCTTTACCATCTTTTCGAATTCACTCTCAATCCAACTGGATAACTCCCGACTTTCCATCCACTCCTGATTGTTGTCACTTGAGTAGGAAAATCCTTCGGGCACCTTTTTTCCATCCTTGATTCTGTTTTCATCTGAATACCATTCATGTATAGCAGGAAGAATTTTATAATAATCATCGTATTCATAAGTAAACATGGCATCTTCAACACTTATCATGATTTCATGAAGTTTTTCACCAGGACGGATACCTACATATTCCAATTCAGCTTCCGGTGCAATAGTTTTTGCAAGATCTGTAACTTTCATGGAAGGAATCTTCTTAACATAGATTTCTCCGCCTTCAGCATCTTCAAAAGCAGTCCAAACCAGTTCAACTCCCTGATCCAGAGTTATCATAAAACGAGTCATTCTCTCATCAGTAATTGGTAGTGTCCCTTCTTTCTTTTTGTTCATGAAAAAAGGTATAACAGAACCTCTACTACCCATAACATTTCCATAACGTACAACAGAAAATCTAGTTCGATGTTCTCCAGAATAAGAATTTCCAGCTACAAATACCTTATCAGAGGCAAGTTTTGTAGCACCATATAAGTTAATAGGATTACATGCCTTATCAGTACTTAATGCAACAACTCTTTTAATGTTTTTATCAATACAAGCATCAATAAGATTCATAGCACCATGAATATTTGTTTTGATACATTCAAAAGGATTATACTCAGCTGTTGGAACAATTTTTGTAGCAGCAGCATGTACAACATAATCCACCCCATCTAATGCTCTATAAAGTCTTTCTTTATCTCTTACATCACCTATAAAAAACCTTAATCGAGGATCATTATTAAAATTCGCTGCCATATTCCACTGCTTCATTTCATCTCTTGAATATATGATTATTTTCTTTGGATTATATTTTTCTAAAGTCATTTCAATAAATTTATGACCAAATGAACCAGTTCCTCCAGTTATTAAAATAGTCGAATTCTTTAACATAACCTTTACACCTACCTTCTTCTCTATAAATATTCAAATATCTCAAAATAAATTATATTTCAACAATTAGATAATATTTTTCCCAATTCAAAATCTTCTTAAAAGACAATCACCTGATAGCTCTTCAAGTGATGAATTTAAAGTATTTTTTCTATAATTTGACAATATAAACCTTTCACTTTTTTAGTATTCCCCTCACTTATCATAATATCCCTAATATTCAGGATAATAATTTAAAGAATATTACCCTATAATCGACCTCTTTAAAAAAAACTCATCAGCAAGTTCTTCTTTCAAACCATTAGTTTCAAAAGTCTCTGCAATAAATCGATATTGTTCGGATGACAAACCATCTTCAGGATCTTCCAAAGAAATAAATGGCATACTCATCTTGTAGCAAAGATGCTCAATGATAAGAACCGCCGAGCAAGCTCGAAGAACCTTGTTAAGTCATGACCGCCCCAAAGCGGCAATTATGATTTACTCGCAATAAATTGCGAGCATTTGCCTAATAAAATCAAAATCACTTCAACTAACAATTAATCTTTTTAAGTTGAACTTATTATTCAGTTCTCTCTTCAGAGATTCGGATGGTGCAGATTCAGCAATGAACCTGTACCATCCCTTTATAGAGTTACCCTCTGGATTCTCTATAAATTTATATGGAATATTCATTTTATAACACTGATGCTCAACAATAAACTCAAAGTCACTCTCTCCAACAAGAGCAATCCCTTCATACCCATCAGCTTTAGCCTAGCGTATCACCTCGCTGATAGCATCTTTATAATCCACCACATTCTTAATAGTCCGCTTAAAATATCAGGAATCCAATAATTATGGATTCCTGATGTTCGGTTAAGGAGGTCGCTTAAGCGACTCATAACAATTGCAAACTATAAATAGTCTGCAAAAGCCGAATAAGAACCTTCAAGCAAGCTTGAAGAACCTTGTTCGGTAGTGGTCGCCGCTTTGCGGCACATATGACTTGCTCACAATAAATTGAGAGCAAAGCCGAATATCCCCAGGACCGCTGATTAATCTCTTCCATCCCTTTCGCCGTCAAAGCATAGCGGATATTCCGATTATTAATCTTCTTGATAGTAATAAGAACCTTCGAGCAAGCTCGAAGAACCTTGTTCGAGTCCGAGTCGTACCGGAACGAAGTGAGGAACGATCTCGAGGTCGCCACTATCGTGGCATTTATGCTATGCTCGCTAGCGAGCAAAGGCCGTATAAGAACCTCTGAGCAAGCTCAGAGAACCTTGTTCGGTATAGGTCGCCGCAATGCGGCACGTTTGACTTGCCCGCAATAAATTGCGAGCAAAGGCCGAATCAGCCCTTTCTCAGCAAACCGCTTCAAAATCGCATTGGCCATACCCAAATATGCTCTAGTAACAGTAGCCAGATCCCTTTGATTAACATGAGGATTATTTTGTATCTGCTCAAGAATAATCAGTTCTTTATCCATGTCAAAAGAATCCTCTACATTCCTCCCCTTCTCCTCCTGGGAGAGGGGGATTGAGGGGGTGAGGGTTAACATGAGGATTATTTATTATTCAAAACTTCTTCCGGTGTTAAAACAGCTAAATCAACACCTTTAAAATCTTTTTTATTTCGTGTGATAATAAAGTCCAGCCCATTTCTTATTGCAGAAAATGTTTGAACCGCATCTTCAAGGTCTTTCAAATCCGATTCTAGAGCCTCATTTACAACATTTTGATCAACAGCGACAACCGGTACCACCTGAACCAAATCTTTCAACATTAAAACAGTCTTATCCCGTCCGACTTCTTTTCTTACAATATAAAACAAGTCTGTAACTGAACTGGCAGTACAATAAGCCTCAAAACTCCCACAATCAACTAGTTCAAACAACCTGCATGAGTCATCATAAAATGCTTTCCGTTTTAACAGAACATCCAGGATTATATTCGTATCAAAAAGGACTCTCATCACTTATATTTTTCTGACAAATAATCAATTCTGGAAAAATCAACGCTGTCTTCAGAAATGATTCCAGACCACTTTTTAATAAATGCTTTTCCATAACCAGTCGTTGCAATACTCTCGCTGGAATCAGAAACTATATCATCAGAGACAACCTCAACATCATCCTTGGGTAAATTCTCAAGAAAATACTGAACTTTATCATAAACGCTGTCTTTAACTTTAATCTTCAAAGTATGCATAAACTACCTCTGATATAATTCTAATTCATAAGAATCAGGAATCTATCCCAAAATGAGTCGTTTCAGATAAAACTCATCGGATTGTTCTTCTTGAAACGACCTGGTATCCAAGGTTTCCGCAACAAAGCTATACCAGCCTTCAGTTCCATGCAGAATACCACCGTCCGAAGCAGAGTCTTCAAAACCTTCTATACATTTAAAATCAATACCGATTTTGTAACACTGATGTTCCACAATAAAATCAAAATCACTGGAGCCAACCAACTGGATACCTTTATATCCGTTTTCTTTAGCCTGACGTATCACTTCACTGATAGCATCTTTATAATCCACCACATTCTTAATAGTCCGTTTAAAATACCCCCAGGACCGCCGATTAATCTCTTCCATCCCTTCCGCCGTCAAAGCATAACGGATATTCCGATTATTTATCTTCTTAATCGTAATCAGCCCTTTCTCAGCAAACCGCTTCAGAATAGCATTAGTCATCCCAAGGGACGCCTTAGTAACCGTAGCCAGGTCCCTCTGGTTAACATGAGGATTGTTTTGAATTTGTTCAAGAATAATCAGTTCTTTATCCATAACTACACACCCCTCGCCCTCTGGGAGAGGGGCCGGGGGAGAGGGTTAAAATGAGGATTATTTTGTATCTGCTCAAGTATGATTAATTCTTTGTTCATTTTATTATGTTTTGATACTAGCGAAGAAAAGAAAAATATAAGTTTAATTAAAAAAGCGAAGGTTAGAATACTATAAAATCCTTGAACCAAACGAGTGGAAACTATTTCAAGGTTCATTAAATTCCACAGAGCAGCGCAAAATCTCCCTTACCCATTCCACCGGATATGGGACAATTCACACCTCTATAGAGAACATCCTGATCTGCCGGCCGAAACACAGACAGAAAAGAAAAACAACCTCTGCTCTCTTTGTTCAGTTAATGAACATATCACAAAAAAAGGGCTTTCACAACTTAAAAGAAGGGTTTTTTTCAAATAAATGTTCATAGATTGAACAAATTGCATTCAACCTATTCCATCAGATATTCAGGAAGAGAAAACTACACTTCACGAAACAGAAAAACCCCTGTAAAATACCACTATGAACCGGCAGCGGATTATCAAACACCTGACAAGCTACTTCAGCCCAAAAGAAGACATAACCTCAGTCTTACTCTTCGGATCCGCAGCAGAAGATGCTCTCGGCCCGGCCAGTGATATTGACATTGCGATTATCTCCTTTAAAGAACTGGATTCCAGGACTATTCTGAATATGTCAGCAGAACTCCAGATCCTGCTGACAAGGGATATAGACCTGATAGATCTGAACAAAGCGGAAGGAGTCAT
The DNA here is from genome assembly GCA_963666275.2 of Oceanispirochaeta sp. Classification (GTDB taxonomy): domain Bacteria; phylum Spirochaetota; class Spirochaetia; order DSM-2461; family DSM-2461; genus Oceanispirochaeta. The sequence goes on along the minus strand of CAXXOA010000002.1, from coordinate 1,937,903 downwards.
CCACTATAAGATTTTGACAAAGGGTATCAGGATAAAAGGGAATTCCCGGGAACTGGCGGAACACTTGATTAAAGCTATAGACTTCCGCACGGATTTTATGCCCCAATTGATGGAAATGCAGAAAAAAAGGATTGAGAAAAGCCTCCATGGAACCTGAAATACTCCTGGCAAAACTGGAATCCCTGGGCCGTTGCCTTAAGCGCCTGGAAGAAAAAAAGCCTCTTGATTACTCCCGGCTGGAAGAAGACATCGACATTCAGGATATTATCATTCTCAACCTGGAACGGGCTGTTCAGCAGTCTGTAGACGCAGGGCTCCATGTGCTGGTGGATTACGGACAAAGCAGAATCAATACCATGGCTGAAGTTTTTACGGCTCTGGAACAAAATGGCATAATTTCTTCATCTCTGGCAAAAGATCTGATTGGTGCCGTGGGGTTCCGTAACATTGCGGTTCATGAATACCGCAGCATAGACTGGAAAATTGTCTGGACAATTCTTACAGAGAAACTGAAAAATTTCAGAGACTATCAAAAAGCTCTACTGACATTGATTCCCTAATTCCCTTTTCCATAGAGATTCACTATTAATTATTCAGTTTCTTCTCCAGCCGGGCCACCACATCCCGAGCGCTTTTGATATTCTCATCGGGCATACCCAGCTCCCGGCCTCTGGCCTGGAAATCAAAATCCTCATTGTTGTTCAAAGCCTCCATGGCTTCTCCCAGCAGAGTGTTCATATCGGCCAGTTCAGGAGACTCATCGGCCTCTTCCTGACTGAATAATCCCGTCCAGTACTGATCCGGCAGATCCAGATCCATATATTCGTTGACCGCCGAATAAAGGGTATATGAGAGCTGCAGCAACGGCTCCTTTACCCTGGGGAAACTGACCAGATGCGAAACCAGTTCATCATACCCTTCCCGGGACATAGACTGGATCAGAAGCGTCTGGCTCTCCCGGTTCCAGAGAATTTCACTGAAGGGAAAATCCTCCTGCCCTTTGGGGGTAAACTTTACAAACGGCTCCCGAACCAGAGTATCCATTGCATCATTCAGCATTTCCGGTTCAAAATCTGAAAGGGACACTTCCCGGAAGACCTTTTCCATAAGAGTGTTTTTGTGAAACACCATGGGAGCTTCCATCCTCTGATCCATCTGAAAAAACCGGGAATAATATTTGAGAACAAATAAAGTAAAACTGTCGCACCAGCCCAGCTCTTCGGACATAAAATAATAGAGATGAATGATATCCACTGCCCGGCAGCATTTGTACCGCCTGATAATACCGTAAGAAACAACCAGATCCTCGGATAGAGGAAAAAGAGCGCAGATCACAGGGGTAACTTTCAATTGGATATCATCCTCTTTCAGTAGATTCTCCAGAGAAGAAGAGCAGATTGTCAGATCCCGGTTACCGAAATAGTCCCGGATACGGAAAAGATCCTTATCAAGCCTTTCTTCCAGTGTAAACAGACTCCAGAAGGGGATCTCTTTTTTCCAGATTTTCAGGAAATGATTCTGCCGGGGAAAGAGGGTTTCTTTGGAGGCCCTGGCGAACTTGGCAAGCTTATCGGGATCCATAAGAACCCGGCAGAACATCCAGGTAATAACCATGGAAGCCTGATACCCTCGGGGGAAGGGCTCGAAGAGGTCCATAAATGCCCCCTGTTCCCGGGCAAAAACCTTATCAGCTTTATATTTCCGCACTCCCCAGTTGATCACAGTCTGTTCCAGGTGCTCCAGATGATCTGTAAAATCCAGGCTCAACTCTCTATACTCTTCAAATTGCTTCATTGGGGCCATCCTTTTTAACAATAATTCCTTTTAAATATCTCATGGGATAGTAGTTCCTACAAACCTATCACACAGGAAATATCCGGGGAAACTCAATTTTCTGTAAAATAGTTTTTTAAAAGCCCATTTGCCAGAGCGTAGTAGAATGAACAAGAGGAAATCATTAAAAATATGAGTTTAAATACAACTCAGCGTCTATAAGGGAAGGATGAACAAAATCACTTCCCGCAGCAGTTCTTAAACTTCTTCCCGCTCCCGCAGGGACAGGGCTCGTTCCGACCGGCCTTTCCATCATGCAGAGGAACCATCTGGCCGGCAATAGTCGCTTCCGTCCCGGTACACTGCTTCTTGAACCGTATGGCCTCGGCTTTCAGAAAATCATGAGCCTTATCATAAAGAACCCAGTGGTCCTCGCCAGAATGATTCAAAAAGGAGAGTCCAAACTCCCGGGATTCTGCAGTCATCTCGTAACGTTCCTGCAGACTCCGGTTAGTCAAATCCAGCAGAAAGGTATAAATCGGCGGCCCCGCCAGCTCTTCCCCTTTTTCGGGGTAGAAGTACACAGCCATCCCCAGATCCCTGCAGGAACAGGCCGGGTTATCACACACATTACCGGGAACACAGACAAACTGGGTATCTTTATATACAGAACGAACCAGACGAAACGCAAAGGGCTCACCTTTGTCAATATCCGCCAGAATGGGGGCATTATCACTCATACAATTACCTTCTTTCCTCCGCAGACCAGACGGAATACCGCCAAAATGTAACAGAGAGATTGACTCCTCCCCTTCATATAATACCCGGAATCCTCCTGTCAACACCCATCGACGCCGCTAACAATCATCCGTTCAGGAAAGCCAAAATACCCCCTCCTCTGGAGGGGGTCAGGGGGAGGTATTTAAACCTCACCCATAAAACATCCAGATTATCAAAAAATGCGATATTCTCATGGTCCCTGAGCGGAGTCGAAGGGGGGGCCTCACCCTACTGTCTTAAATGCTCCCCTCTCCTTGTGGGCTGGTCGGAAGCAAGCTTCCTGCTCGCCTATGCAACCAGAGGAGAGGGGGCGGGGGTGAGGGTCGGAAAAACCAGAGGAGAGGAAATACAGATATGAGGGCTACTCCCCCACCAGGCTATAAAAAATATCCCGATTATCCTCAATCTGATCCACCAGTTTCTCCGCATCCGTCCCCATAATATACACAGGCACATCCACCCCGGTATGGCCTACTGTGCTCCAGGACACGTCAGGCAGTGTTCCGGCGCCCTTATTCTGCAGCACCTTCAACCCGCCGGTTTCATGATCGGCCGTAACAATAATTATTGTATCCTCCCGCCCTGCAGCCCAGGCGGCCACCTTTTCCACCGTATCGGAAAGCTCCAGAACTTCATAAATGTTCCGTTTCAGGTCATTCTCATGGCCCGCATGATCTATCCGCCCGGCCTCGATCATCAGAAAGAAGCCCTTTGACCCCTGAACCAGGAGTTCCAGAGCCTTTAATGCCATATCCGAGAGTTCCGGAAGGTTCCCCACCCCGTCGTACATATAGGGCATATAACCCGTTCCGAAGTAACCGAAGTACCTGACCCCTTCGGTGTATTTCAGATTCTGAAGTTCCGCAAGATCCTCCACAGCCCTATACCCATGGTAGCGGGCGACGGCGGATGAAAGCCCCTCGTAGCCTCCTCCTAAAATCACATCGGGTCGGCTCTCCTCCATAAGCTGCCGGGCGATCTCATCGTAGTCGTAGCGGTACATCACATGGGAGGCGAAGGCTGCGGGAGTGGCATGGACCGAAAGGGTTGTGGTTACCAGACCGGTCAATTTGCCCTCCTCCGAAGCGATCTCCAGAATGGTGGGCAGATCTTCCAGTGTTCCCGGTTCCTGGCTGAGCACACCGTTCTGAACCTTACGCCCCGTAGCCATGGCCGTGGCGGCTGCCGCCGAATCTGTAACAGAAGAATCCAGGGAGTAGGTTGTCATAACGGTCTGATAGGGAAAGGTTTCAAAACTGAGCTGCCCGGTCTGTCCATACTGAAAATACCCCGCCGCCTTTACCTGTTCCGGGCCCATACCGTCAGCAATGATCAGGATTGTATTTCTGTACTTAGTCGAATAGGAATGATGGTCATCTGAAGAAAAGGAACAGGAAAGAAAGATAAAAGAAATTACAGAAAACAGGACCATTTTAGGAAAAATACGGATCATACTCTACCTTCTTTATAATCATACATTCAAAAGACGGTTTCTTCCGGATAATTGAAGCAACTCAGCATTTCCCCCTGTAAAGAGCATTAAAACACAGTATACTAGGAGTAAAGAGATGGGAGTGCCACAGGTGGATGAGAATCAACTGGAACAGATTGGCGATTATGTCAAAACACACATTGGCGAATGGATAAGAGAACAAAATATTTTTCCATTTCCGCCTCAAAATGTGACAAAAGACACAGAACTGATAGAACGAATGGTCCGTGTAGAAGAAGGCTTGAAAAACCAGATAGAACTGACCAGACAGGGTTTTGTTTCTATGGAAAAACGGTTTGAAACCATGGATAAGCGATTTGAAGATTTGCAGTCCTATATGGACAAACGCTTTTCCCATCAGCAGTGGACCATGGGAATCCTTTTTACCCTGTTAACAGCACTTATCAGCCTATTCAACTTTTTATAATTATAAAAATATACTTTAAACCACTAAAGCCATCTCGTAATCAAATCAATAATAACTTTCCCCCCTCGCCTCATGGGAGAGGGGCCGGGGGTGAGGGTTGTATAGGCGAGCAGGAAGCTTGCTTCCGACCAGCCCTCTCGGTCCCTGAGCAAAGCCTGTATTGAGCGTAGACGTAGTGCCGAAGGGGATAACAAAAACCTTCCAATCAAAAAGACAGTATCTCCCGGGCTATCCGGCTGTTATACTTATATCCATCCAGGGGGAGCACCAAAAAAATAATGAAAACCTTACAGATACCGTTTTTGATACTATGTTTGATATTCCTGTCACCCATCCTGTCCGCTCAGGATAGTCCAGAAGACAGAGAGTTCTCCCTGGTGCTCCTGCCGGATACCCAGAATTATACGGTAGAGGAATTCCGCAAGTACAACCTCTATGAAAAACAGGCCCGGTGGATACTGGAGAACCGGGAGGCCTATGATATCCGCTTTGTGATCCACCTGGGAGATGTGACCGATCATAACAGCCGGGATCCGGAGAGTCCGGGAGAGTGGGAAGTGGCCGACAGGGCTCACAGGATCCTGGATGAGGCTGAGATCCCCTACAGCATGACCACGGGGAATCATGACTATTACTGGGACGAAGGGTTTTTCAGAGAAATCCGGAAGAATGTTTTTTACAGACAGAGCGATTATGCCCTGTACTTCGGCAGGGAGCGCTTTGATAATGCGGATCATCCCTGGTACGGCGGCTCCTATTCAGAAGACAACATTAGCAACTATATGACCTTTTCCGCCGGGGGAGAGGATTTTCTCATTCTCAGTCTGGAGTTCAATCCCCGCAAACAGGTTCTGAACTGGGCCGATCGGGTTATCCGGGAGAATCCGGACAGAAAGGTCATCGTGGTGACCCATAACTTTATCGACAATGTCCCCGAAGAGGCCCCCTATTCCCTCAGAAACGGCATCCGTTCCTGGGGAGACCATTACAATATGCCCGGACTGGAGGGGGAAGATCTGGTAAGAGAGTTTCTGGATCTTCACAGCAGTATATTCCTGGTTCTCAGCGGCCATGTGGCCGGCTCGGGACACCGGGAGATATCCCGTTCTGATGGCTTTGCTCCGGTCCATGCGCTGCTCACAGACTTTCAGTCGGAAGAAACAGCCAAAGGGAAAGAGCTGGGCAACGGGTGGCTCCGGGTGCTCCATTTCCGAAACTCCCCGGAAGGCAATACTGAAATCTCTATCGAAGATGTGTCCATACTTCCTCCGGAGGATCCCTATTTCAAAAAGATTTTCCGCAAGGGAAAAGTCCGTTTCAACTTTCAGGAGAGCTATCGCCAGGAGCCGCTGACTCTGAATCTATCCCTCTACGAAGGAAAAGGATCTCTGCCTTTACAGGAGGACTACAAGGATTTCACCCTCAGCCCCGGATGGCAGGGCCAGAACAGAACCCCTTCTGCCGCCGGAAACAGGGCAGGATATACCGTGGCTGTCTGGCAGTCTGAAAAGGATGGAGAGAGCCGGATCCTCAGTAGTAGAGTTGCCCCGGGGGGGCTCTGGGAGCCTCCTTTTGCGGTCAATCCTGAAGGGTCGCTCGGGGCAATAAATCCCAAAGCGGCTATGGATGAGAAAGGATTCTTTGCGGTCACCTGGCAAGAACAGGATGATTCCGGTTCGGGAGATGTATACCTTCGCTTGTTCAGCGACTCCGGCAGCCCTGCCACTGATCCTCTGCAGGTCAACGAAACCTCCCGGGGAGACCAGTCCTCTCCAGTGGTGGCCTTCACAGGGCCGGATCAGATAACTGTCGCCTGGCAGGACGATCGGGACAGCAATGGGATGTACAATATCTACAGGAAGGTTTTCTCTACTCAGGGCCGGACGATTGTTCCGGAAGAGAAGGTCAATCAGACCTCATTAGGGCAGCAGATCCGGCCGGAGATCGCATCCAACGGGAACACTTCTGTCATAGTTTGGGAGTACGATGTCAATAGAGACAGGAGATTCACTGTCCATGCCAGAGCCTACGGAGAAAATCCCTTCAGCGAGAAGGAACTCTCCCCTGAACGGCTCTCCAGACTGCGGAATCCCTCGGTGGCTCTCTCCCGGGAAGGGCTTCTCGCCCTGGCATGGCAGAACCTGGATACCGGGAAAAGCCGCGTGGAAGCCCGGCTCTATGATCCCAGAGGGAACAGGATTCAGAACCTGGTCCCCGGGAAGCAGCTCTACCCCTCGGTGGCGCCCCGGATAGCATTCAGTCCTGAAGGAATGGTCATCCTCTCCTGGCAGATGGATAAAACCCACTGGGAAGAGTCGGAAATCCTCTACAATGTATTCGATCCCCAGGGCCGGAGAGTTCAGGAGGGAGCAGTCAACACTGACTCCACGGGAGATCAGATCCATCCGGATCTTATTGTTTCAGACGGGACTTTCAGAGTGGTATGGCAGGATGATCGGGATAAAGACGGAGAGTATCAGATACTGATGCGGAGTATCGCCTTTGAGAGGAATTCTCCCTAAAAAAACAAAGCCGGCCCGTTATGCAGTCTGGTGGATGAGTTAACCGCAATAACGAACCGGCTTATATTTATAATCTAACACAGCTTGCATGGCATATCAAGATATTTAATAAACCAATATTTCTTTTAAGAAAAAAATCACTAAATTGAAGCAGCCGGGAAATACAGAGAGTAAAGTCCTGTATGAATCAGATTGACAGCAGAAGCAGCGAATACCCTGTATCCCTGAAAAGGATACCCGACCCGCCGGAGGTCCTCTACTACCAGGGCGAGTGGAACCCGGAACTTTTTGAAAAGACCATCAGCGTAGTAGGCTCCAGGAAGATGACCCGATACGGAGAAACCATGACAGACCGCCTGGTAAGCGCCATTGCCCGGGAAGGGATCACCGTGGTGTCGGGTTTTATGTACGGCGTTGATGCGGCGGCTCATAATGCGGCAGTAGAAGCCCCGGGAAAGACCATTGCGGTTATGCCCTGCGGGATAGAGAGGATCCATCCGTCCTATCAGGAGGACCTCTACGGGAAAATCCTCTCTTCGGGAGGAATGGTCCTTTCCGAATACCCCGGGGATATGCCCCCCGCCCTCTGGAGCTATCCCCGGCGTAACCGAATTGTTGCCGCCCTGGCTCCGGTGCTGCTTGTGATCGAAGCGGCCCCTAAAAGCGGCGCCCTGATCACAGCCCGGCTCTCCCGGAAGTACAATAAAAAGATCTTTGCCCTCCCCGGCCCTCTGACAAGCCGGGTATCGGTGGGAACGGCCCGACTCCTGAAGCAGGGGGCGGCCATTGTGACGGAGCCGGCAGATATCCTGGCAGAGTACGGACTCTCTGTGGAAGCCACTCCAAAAAAAGAGAAGACAAATACAGAAAACTTCAGCCCCCTGCAGAAAGCCATTGTGGACCAGCTCTCCCGGGAAGCTATGACGGCGGATGAATTGATCCGGCTTCTCCGGGAGCCCTCCTCCCGGGTGGGGGCGGACCTGACCCTTCTTACCATGAAAAATCATCTCATACTCCGGGAGGGCCGTTATGAACTGGCCCGGAACCCCGGTCAGGGAGGGTATCTGTGCTTATAAAGGTTACTTCGGTCTCATTCTCCGGTCTGAGCACCCTGAAAATCGATGTGGAAGTGAATGTAGCCGACAAAGGCCTCCCCTCATTTGACCTGGTGGGCCTTCCCAACAAGGCGGTGGGCGAAAGCCGGGAGAGGGTCCGGACGGCCCTGGTGAACGGCGGCTTCTCCTTTCCCCTCAGACGGATCACAGTCAACCTGGCTCCCGGGGATGTTCCCAAGAACGGTGCCTTCTACGACTTCCCCATTGCCCTGGGGATCCTCTCATCTATCCTGGATTTCGAAATCCCCGGGGACTCCCTCTTTTTCGGAGAGCTCTCTCTGGACGGGACTCTGAGGCACACCAAAGGGGCCCTTCTGGCAGCCCTGTTTGCCCAGGAGCAGGGACTGAAGGCTGTGTATGTCCCGGCCGAATCGGCCAATGAAGCCTCCATTGTGAGGGGCATCAATGTCTATCCTGTGGAAAACCTGAACCAGATTGCCCGCTGCCTCTGCGGAAAGGAGACTGTAGAACCGGCGGAATACAGAAAGAGCGGACATAAAGAGACAAGCGTCACCGAATTCGATATGGCTGAAGTTCTGGGACAGGAACAGGCCAAAAGGGCTCTGGAGATAGCCGCTGCGGGGGGCCACAATGTTCTGATGGTGGGATCGCCGGGTTCCGGAAAGACCATGCTGGCCCGGGCCATGCCGGGGATTCTCCCCCTCCTGAATCCGGAAGAGTCCCTGGAGGTCACCAAAATATACTCCAGTGCAGGCAACATCCCCCCGGGAGGGTCCCTTATTGTCAACCGGCCCTTCCGTTCTCCCCATCATATCATCTCCCAGGCGGGCCTGGTGGGGGGAGGATCCCATCCCCAGCCCGGGGAGATCAGCCTGGCCCACCGGGGGATCCTTTTTCTGGATGAGTTCAACGAGTTTCCCCGGGCCATCATAGAAGCCCTGCGGCAGCCTCTGGAGGACGGACACCTGACCATATCCCGCAGCCTGGAGCGGGTCACCTACCCTTCCCGTTTTATTCTGATTGCGGCGGCCAACCCCTGTCCCTGCGGCTATCTGAACGATGACTCCAAAGAGTGCGTCTGCACCCCCCGGGAGATCCACCGGTACAGAAAAAAACTGTCCGGACCCATCCTGGACCGGATAGACCTTCATGTGGACGTTCCTGTAGTGGATATCCGCAAACTGGCCGGGGGCATCAGCGGGACTGCCTGTAAAGAGCCCTCCCGGCAGATCAGGGAAAGGGTCAATCGGGCCCGGGAGATTCAGCAGAGCCGGTACAGAGAGGATGGGATCCACACCAACGGAGAGATGAAAAACCGTCAGGTCCGGGAGTACATAGCCCTGGAGAGCGCCCCGCAGCAGATGCTCTCCCGTGCCGCCGAATCCTTCCAGCTCTCCGCCCGGTCCTATCTGAAAGTGCTGAAGATATCCCGCACCATAGCCGACCTGGAGGGAACTGACAAAGTACAGGAAGTCCATATTGCCGAAGCCCTGCAGTACCGCCCCCGGATAGCCCCGTAGAGACGCGATTTATCGCGTCTCTACGGGGGTTTAGAACAAACAGATGAACCGGTAAAGTGCCTCCCCTTCAGAGGACGGGGGCCTTACCCGGAAGAGCCCATACCACTGACAGCGTCAACAAAGGATCAGAAAATGGAGAGTACAGACAATAGGCAAAAAGTCGACCTGGGCCGGAAAGGAGAAGACCTGGCGGAGCAGTACCTGATCGACCGGGGCTATACGATCCTGCAGCGGAACGAACAGGTAGGCCACTCGGATATCGATATCCTGGCCCGACAGGGTGAGACCCTTGTCTTTGTGGAAGTCAGGACAAAGTCCGACGGGAACCGGGGAATGCCCGAGGAGACCCTGAACTACAGCAAACTGAAGCAGATGCGGAAAACCGCGGAAATTTATATGGCCAAAAAGAAATACAGAGGCCCGGCCAGGATGGATGCGGTGTGTATCCTCCTGCCCGCAGGAGGTGGGGTTACCCACTTTGAGCACTACAAAGGCATCGGATGACATAAAACAGGTAAAGACGCAGTATGGACAATTCATGAATTGCCCATACTGTAACAAAAAACTATAATATAAGGAGATTATAATGGGAGAACCGCAGGTGGACCAGAATCAGCTGGAACAGATAGGGAGCTATGTAAAAAATCATATCGGTCAATGGATAAGGGAGCAGAATATACTCCTCTTCCCGGAAAGAACGGAGAAGACCTCTCTCGAGCTGATGGAACGGATTGTTACGATTGAGCAGCAGCTGAAATTTCAGAATGATAAGCTTGAAATGATGATGGATCAGTCTGATAAACGTTTTCAATCCATGGATAAACGGTTTACCGATATGCAATCTTATATGAATCTGAGATTCGAAGGTGTAGAGAAAAGATTCAACCGTGTTTACAGCTTTTTAACAGCCATTTTCATTACAATGCTGGGTGGATTTATTTCTCTGCTTATCAAGGTTATGTAAATAAGAACCATACCAATCCAAAATACCTGCTCCAGATAGATCCGAAGCCATCAGAGTTTTCCCGTCTTAGATATCACTGGAGAAATCCTATGCTGCCGCATTTATGTTATTCTGTGTGTCCGGAAGCTGTAAAACCTCTTGCCTACAAGATCGGGCTGAACGTATAATACCCCTATGCAGCCCAAAACACCCTTCCCCCGGAACGCCCAGTACAGGAAATTCTGTGCCTACGGTTTTCTGAAAAACCTGAAATTCTTTGAAGCCTTCCTGATCCTCTTCCTCAGGGACAAGGGCCTTTCCTTTACCGCGATAGGAAGCCTCTATGCCCTTCAGGAGATCGCTACCAATGTACTTGAGATTCCTTCGGGCATCGCTGCGGATGTATTCGGCAGAAAACGGGCCCTGGCAGGTTCTTTTGTGGCCTATATAATCTCTTTCCTGCTGCTGTTTTTCTCTGAAAGCTACGGCCTTTTTCTGGGAGCTTTTTTCTTCTTCGGCGTGGGAGAAGCTTTCCGTTCGGGAACCCATAAGGGAATGATCAAGGAATACCTGACCCAGAAGGGCATGAAAAATCTCATGGCCGATTATTACAGCCGGACCAGGGCCTGGTCCCAGTTCGGACTGGCTGTATCCTCCCTTCTGGCGGGAGCCATTGTCTTTTATGCAGGAAGCTACGATCCGGTTTTTCTCTTTTCCGTCATTCCCTATATCATCAATTTTTTCCTGATCCTCTCCTATCCCTCTTTTGTGGATAAAAGCGGTGAAGAAGAGTGCGGAGATCTGGGTCCGTCCTGCGGCACCCTGGATCGCCTCAAAAGGCTGCTATTCCAGTTTCTGGCAGTGATGAAATCTCCCCGGAATATCCGGTTGATCCATAATTCCGCCCTTCATACGGCTTATCTGAAAGCCATGAAGGACTATATCCAGCCCATGATGGTGACCATGATCCTGCTGCTCCCCTTCTTTTCCCGCAGGAGCGTGGAAGAACGGACTGCCTTGCTGGTGGGAGTTCTCTATTTCGGAATCTTCCTTCTCACTTCCGCCGCTTCGGCCCACTCCTCCCTTCTTACAAGAATCAGGATTCCCCGGCTGGCGGAAAAAACCCTCATACTGGGCCTGGGAGCCGGACTTGTCAGCGGACTACTCTACTGGACCGGATTTTCACCGGGGGCGGTATTCTTCTTTATCCTTATCTATATCATCGAAAATATGAGAAAACCAGTGATGACAGGGTACGTGGCCGATGCGGTGGACAACTCCGTCCTGACTTCAGTTCTGTCTGTTCAGTCCCAGTGGAAAACAGTCCTGACGGCTCTGACGGCTCTTTCCTGCGGTGTTATGGCAGACCTGTGGGGAATCGGTATTGCCCTGGCGGTGCTCAGCGGCGGACTGATCCTGCTGACAGTGATCATAGACAGCCTGCCCCGGCTTCAGCAACATTGACCTAGGGCCCTTTCCCCCTGTAAAATACCGCAATACTTATATTGTACGGGACGCAGATCTGCGTCCTCCACAGGATAGAAGCCCTGATACCCGCAGCCCCGACAGAAGGAATTGCTAAAATGCGTATGAACAGAAAAACCGGAAGAATTCTCCTTTTTACTTTAACCATAACCCTGACTCTCGCCCTCTCCGGCTGTAACCGCCGGATAGGCCACGGTGTCATTCTCTGGAGCGACCAGGAGGGACTCCCTACGGGATCCATTACGGATATTCTTTCGGAGTCTCAGATCCGCCATTCCTATATTGTTCAGATCAAAGGTACCAAAGACAGGTTTGAACTCCCTACCTGGCGGGTCAGGTTTTTTGAAAAAGCCGCGTCTGCCGAGGAGTTTGCCGCGGATTATGAAGAGTGGACCTCGGTCTACGCCTTTACCGACAGGGCCAGCCTTCCCATGAGGGAGCAGCCCGATGCCTCTTCCGAAAGGGTCTATAAGCTTAGGGAAGGTCAGGAGATCAAGGTTCTGGGCCGGAGTGATCTTGTGGAAGTGGGCCGCTTCGAGGGGTACTGGTATACGGTTCTCACCGGAGACGGTGTGGAAGGCTATACTTTTGATGCCTATCTGACCGTGTACAGCCTCAATGACAAGCAGGAAATGGTTGTACAGAATGAAAAAGACACTTCCGACCCCCAGCTTGAAAATTTCTTTTCCTCCCAGTGGCGGCCCGAATCCTTCCAGGATATGCTGACAAGACGTCAGATAGATCTGAAACAGTTCCGTCCCGACTATGGCCTCTTTGTTGACAGGGAAGCCAGAACAATCACTCTGAATACCGATGAAAGATCGGTTCAGAGCACCTTCGACGGTGTAACCAGGATCGGTGCCAACAGATACGATTTTGCCGGAACCTCTTTCAGAATCACCATAAACAATGAAAACTTTATCTCTGTTCAGTACAAACACGAGGGTCTTGAAATTTCAGAAGCCTTTATCAAACTGTCCGAAGACGTGGATGAGGTGATAGCGGCGGAAAGGACAAGACGGGAGGAACTGCTCCAGGCATTTATCGACAGAGGACCCGAGATGTCCAGTCAGGCCTATGGTACGATCCTGTTTGAAAACTCCGGACGTTTCACCTGGATAGACAAGTCAGCTCTGATCAGTCAGCAGGTTCTGACGGTTTCCGCAGGCAACAGCGGCCGGGTGTCTTTCGAGATGTTCCCGGATGCCAGGATAAAAAGCCGCTACGACGGTGTTATCACATTTCATTTCGACAGCGGAGAAGTGGCGGATTTTCTCTATTCCATCAGAGATTCCGGAGCCTCCCTTCTGCATGTGGACAGCCGGTATATCGAGAACAGAATTGTCATTACCGACCAGTTCTTCGACCCCATCCAGATGTATTTTACCTTCCCTGACGAGAGCCTCTTTGTGACTCCCGAAGCGGAAGAACCTGAGGACGGAGCGGAAGCGGCAAACAGCATGGAACCGGACCAGACGGCTGCAGAAGCAGAATAGTGGATAAATGAGCGGAAAAAAGCCCCAACAGCTCCTGCTGGAGAAAACCCCTTTTCTCCGCTCTCTCTACAAAAACGAGGAAATTTTTGCGGAAAAAAGGATCAACAGAGCCGGTCTGATACTTTCTGTTTTTTTTGCCCTTATTCTTATACTTCTCAAATTCCTGACCAGAGCTCCCATGGGAAACAGGAGTTTTCTCAGCAATCTCTCTGGTTTTCTGATCTTTACAGCCTATAACGGAATTGTGTTTCTTCTGATCAGAAAAAACTGCTGCATCCGGGCTATAAAATACATCACCATTTTTATGACCGTTTCCATTGTTACCATTATCCTGGCGGGCTACAGTCTGGAAAATGATTTTGTTCACTCCGTCCGCACTGCATCCACAGTGCTCTACTGTGTGGCCATCATGCTCAGCGGCTTCTACCTTCAGCCCCTTCTTCCCCTGTATGCAAGCAGTATGGTGTGCATTCAGTATCTGATTCTGATTCTGGGAGCCTACCACTCGGGGCATCCCGTTTTTATGTCTGTGGAAACTTTCCGGAATAATATCATTACCTTTGATGTCATCATTGCCAATATGACAGTGTACATAACCCTGGGTATGATCATGCATCTGGTTGTGAAAAGGCAGCATTTTATTATCCTTCAGCTCAATAATTCTATACGGGATCTGACTGAAACCAGGGAAGACTATAAAAAGAGTCGGGAGGAAGCCTCCTTTTTTGCCTACTACGACTTTCTGACCCGCCTCCCGAACTATCGCTATTTTGAAGAGAAAGCAGAAGCCCAGCTTGAAAAGTGCAAGGCCAGGAAGCAGTTCTTTTCCGTCATGTGTCTGGGACTGGATACGTTCAAACACATCAACCATCTCTATGGAAATGAAAAAGGAAGCCGTCTGATCCATGATGTGGGAAACAGGCTGAAATGCTCCTACAGGGAGGGGGATTTTGTCAGCCGTTTTATGGGAGATAAATTCCTCATTATTCTGACGGATATCCAGTCGCCCTACAATCTGGGGTTACTGATAAGCAAAACCAGGGATATTTTCCGGACCCCTTTTCTGATAGAGGGGGAGGAAATCAGGCTCTCTGCCAGTGCCGGTATCTGTACCTACCCCGCCGATGCTGATGCGGTGCAGGATATGATACGAAAAGCCGAGTTTGCCATGTATAAAGCCAAGTCGGAAGGAAAAAATTCCATAACCCTCTATGACAGGGAGATGCAGGAAGAGCTGGACAGCAGGGTCAGAATGGAAGCGGAACTCCTGAAGGGCATGGACAATGAGGAATTCTACATGGTCTATCAGCCTAAAATTGACAATATGGGACGGATAAGGGGGATTGAAAGCCTCCTTAGATGGGAGTCGCCCGTACTGGGTTCAGTTCCTCCGGGGCACTTTATCCCCATTGCGGAGGACTCCGGTCTGATAGACAGGCTGGGAGACATGGTTCTGGGCCTTGTCTGCAGACAGATCCGGGCCTGGGAGTACAAGGGCATGCCTCCTGTGAGAGTTTCGGTGAATGTGAGCCCCCGCCAGTTCGGACAGGTTGATTTTATCCGGAAATTGAAGGATCACCTTTCCGATGCGGGAATAGACCCGGACTGGCTGGATATTGAATTGACTGAAACAAGCATCATGGCAAATGAAAAAAGCCTGAAAGAGAAACTGCAACTCCTGCGGGATATGGATATAACCCTCTCTATTGACGACTTCGGAAAAGGCTACTCCTCCCTCTCCCGTCTGGCCTATTACCCCATTAATACCCTGAAGATAGACAAGTCCTTCATCGATGGGATTCCCGGATCCCCCAAAGACAACGCTCTGGCCCTCTCCATCATTGAACTGGCGGGCAATCTGGAGTGCGATGTGGTGGCCGAAGGGGTGGAGACCGAGGAACAGCTCGTCTTTCTCCAGAATAACGGCTGTCAGATCTATCAGGGCTATTACTTTTACAAACCCCTGCCTCCTGCAGAGATCAAAGCCCTCCTGATTCCCGCAGGATGATTGAAGTCTCCCGGTAAAAGCGTTACAATCGGCACTTATGAGTGCATTTGTCCAACTGAGCGGTGTCTCCCTGGCTTTCGGAGACAGGGATATCCTTAAAAACGTCCATATTAACCTCTCCCACAAGTCCCGGGTCGCTCTGGCAGGAGCCAACGGAAGCGGAAAAACCACTTTTATGAAAGTCATAGCCGGTTTGACCGAAAGCGATCTGGGGGAAAGATCCCAGTCCAGGGGCGCGCGGATCGGCTATCTTCCCCAGTCGGGACTGGCATACAAAGACAGAAGCCTCAGAAATGAAGTGGAAACCGCCTACACCCATATTGTGGAAATGGAAAAGGAAAGGGATGCTCTGGCTGCGAAAATTGCCGCGCTCCCCGGTGAGGATGAAAAAATCGCAGGCCTCCTTGAAAGGCATCATGAACTTCAGGAGATGATTACCGCCAGCGGATACTATGAACGGGAAGCCATGATTTTCAGGGTGCTCACAGGTCTGGGGTTTTCTCCGGATGAGCTGGAAAAAGATACGGGAACCTTTTCCGGGGGCTGGCAGATGCGTATTGCCCTGGCAAGGATACTCCTTGAAATGCCCGATGTCCTCCTTCTGGATGAGCCCACAAACTACCTGGATCTGGAAGCCAGAGACTGGCTGGAAGAGTTTCTTGCCTCTTTCCCCGGAGGAGTCCTTGTGGTTTCCCATGACCGTTTTTTTCTGGACAAAGTCACAAGTGAGACTGCCGAACTCTTTCAGGGAAACCTGAAGATCTACAAGGGGAACTACTCAAGTTACGAAAAACGCCGAAGGGAAGAACTGGAGCTGCTGGAAAAGGCCTACGTACAGCAGCAGGAGGAAATTGCCCGGATAGAAGATTTTATCCGGAGATTCCGCTATAAAGACAGTAAAGCCGCCCAGGTACAGAGCCGTGTGAAGATGCTTGAAAAAATGGATATCATAGAACTTCCCACCAATATGAAGAAGATCCATTTCCGTTTCCCCCCTCCTCCCCATTCGGGCAGAAAAGTGATGACTCTGGAGGGAATATCCAAATCCTACGGGGATCATCAGGTCCTGAAGGATATTGACCTGGAGGTCCAGAAGGGAGACAGGCTCAACCTGGCCGGGGTCAACGGAGCCGGAAAAAGTACCCTCATGCGGATTATAAGCGGAGAGGACGAGAACTTTCAGGGCATAAGAAAACTGGGTACGGATGTAAAAATCGGCTACTTCAGCCAGGATCAGGATATGGTTCTGAATCCGGCACTGAATGTTCTTGAAACCCTGGAGGAGAACGCTCCCACGGAAATGATCCCCAAACTCAGAGGCATGCTGGGGGCTTTCCTTTTCAGCGATGATGATATCTATAAAAAATGCGGAGTCCTCAGCGGCGGGGAGAAGAACAGACTGGCTCTTCTCAAACTCCTTCTGAGGCCTGTGAATCTGCTGATCCTGGACGAACCGACCAACCATCTGGATATACACTCCAAGGATGTCCTCCTGGATGCTCTGAAAAACTATGAGGGAACCCTTATATTCGTATCCCATGACCGCTACTTTATAGAGGAACTGGCGGGAGCCGTTTTTGAACTGACACCGGGCCATGCCGAGTATTTCGATGGAGATTATGAATATTACCGCTGGAAAAAAGAGAATCGCCAGAGCGAGTCTGCTCCCGAAAAAGCAGCTCAGACAGATACTGAAACGGCCCCGGCAAAGGATGACGGCCTTTCCGCCAGGGAAGCCAGGGAACTGGACAAGAAGAAAAAAGCCGAACTGAGAAAGCTTGAGAGGGCCGAAGAAGCCCTTCTTGAAGAACTTGAACAATGCGAAACAACCCTGGCAGCGGAACAGGAAAAGATGTCCCTGCCCGAGGTGTATTCGGATGCGGATAAAGCCAGAGAGGTCAGTGCCAGAATCGGGGAGCTGGAAGCCCTTCAGGAGGAACTGACCCGAAAATGGGAAGAAGCCGCGGAAGAATTAGCGGCCCTCACATAGGAAGACCCGGGCAGAGGCGCAATTTTCTGCATCTCTGCCTGCGTTACCGGATCTTTTACTGATCCAGCATTTCCTGAATGGCAGATTTCACAAATGAGAATTCCACGCCCTGTTCCATACAGTAATCCCGTACGGAAAGGCTTGTCTGCCCCATGGGCATCCCCATGGCTTCCTCGATCTGCTCCCGGCTCAGCCCCCAGTCCAGCAGCTCTGCAAAGGTGGTTTTCCCCTTGATTTCCATCAGGACCTCTTCATGGTCCTCTTCTTCTATCGATACGGAATCCCCCTCTATGCGCATGGTTTCCAGGGAGACAACTTTATCTTCTACCTCTGCCAGGGTTTCATCGCTGGCGTTCCCCTCTTTTTTCAGGATATTGAAAGCCGGCTGGGGAATGAGCGTGTCTTCTTCCGGGATATAGGGTCTGTCCAGGTAGAGAGAGACAAAGAATCTCATACTGTCTGTCCCGATCTCCCCGGCTTCGGAACTGCCGTAGGATTCTTCAAATGTTTTAATCTGCATAGCCCCGGGGTTCTCCGCATCGGAAAATCCGAAGGCCTTTGCCAGGGTTTCCACAGGAATTCCGAAAGCCTCTTCAATGTCATCGAATGAATAGGAGCCTCTGATATCCGCCGGGTTGTATTCTCCCGCCAGCTCCCCTTCGGTATACCGGGCGGGGACCTTGGAACTCTCGGTTCGCCAGTAACCGCTGAACATGGTGGATCCGATACCGATGACAAAAAACAGGGGAAGGATCAGAGCCGCACTCTTTGCTGTCACTTTCATTCTGAAACCTCCTGAAAACTGCCGGACCTGAATTCAACCGTTGCGGGAACAGGACAGACACCGTCTGATGAGGTGCACTGGTAACAGCTGATGCACTGATGACTGCGTATGGTATCCCCTGTGGAAACAGTGATATTCATAGGGCAGGTTCTGTCGCATTTTTTACAATTGATGCAGCTTGCGCTGTTCCGCTTCAGGGGAATGATCCTGAATAGATTGAATATCCCGAGGACAGCCCCGTAGGGACAGGCATATTTGCAGAAAGGCCGTTCCACAAAGAGCGACAGGATCATCACAACCCCGAGCACGATCAGCGCCGAGAGAGCAACCTCTCCTGTCCAGAACTGAAACAGAGCATAATAGGGATCGATATTGGCAAAAAGGATCTCACCCGACCGGGCCGTCATATACAGCACCTGAAACAGGAGGATATACCGGAGGAACCGCAGATACCTGTCGAATTTTGCCGGTATAAACCGGTTGTATTTCCGGGGAAAGAGTTTTCTGCCGATCCGCCCCAGGAACTCCTGAAAAGTACCGAAGGGGCAGATCCAGCCGCAGAAAAGAGGCCCCATCAGCAGAGCCGAGGCAAAAACAATGACCATCAGTACCAGACTGGATTCGTGTATTTTCTTGACAAATCCCCCGGTAGTCACAAGCTGATAGATACTGACCACACCGCCGAAGGGGCATACCGCATGGAGCGACGCTTCCGCCACAAGGGGAATTCTCCTTCCTGATTCAGCCAGGGTATGATTCACAGCAATCAGGGCAATAAGGAAAAAGAAAACAATCTGAATAATCGTTCTGATCCGGGGTTTCCTTTTCATAAACAGTCTCCTTTTGTTAACAGTTAAATCTCATATAGTTTTTCCTTTATTTATGAATCAAATATAAACGCAATCTATATTTTTTTCCTGAAAAAAAATGATCATATTCCCATAATCCGGAAAAAAGACAGGGTGGCTTCAATTCTCAGATACAGGTATACTGATCATCCGGAGAAAAAATCATGCAGTATAAAACCCTTATCCTTTGGATTTTCATCTTTTCATCTGTTTCTCTTACAGCACAGACCGCCGAAAACTACCTGGCTGAAACACGTCAGCTGATAGAACAGAAACAGTACAGATCCGCCTGGGAGACCCTTCACAGCCATGCCGAAGAGATACCCTTCAGCGATATGATGATATTGAAGTCCCGCCTTTCCATCCGCTATTACAGCTCCACCAATATGTTCCAGACTTTTACTTTTGATGATCTGGAAGCGGGAGAAACCCTGAAGGATATCCGCCGGAATCAGCCAAAAGGAGAGGTCAAGCTCTTTGATCCCGCCGGGGGACTTCTCACGGCATTGAAGGAAGATCCCGGCAATGGAGAGATTCACTACTGGCTGGGAGAGTTTTACTTCACTGTTCTTCATCTGATAGGAGAAGAGAGCGGAATGAGCGAAAAGGAGCTTCAGCATCAGATAATTCTCCACTACAGGAAAGCACTGGAATTAGGCGAGAAAGATGAGTATCTCTCCGCCAATCTGGGATATACGGAACTGACGGTACAGGACTGGTCCTCTGCTGCGGTGCATTTCAATCAGGCTCTGGAGGCAAATCCGGAAAACACCACCTACCGCTATAACCTGGCCACAGCCTACGCCAATGCGGGTGATACTGAAAAAGCAGGGATTGCCATAGAGAAGGCACTGGAATCCCCATCATCTCCCCCGGACAGAGCGGATGCCCTGTTTCTGGGATCAACCATTGCCCTTATGAAAGAAGATGGAGACCTGTCACGGCAGTACCTGGAAGAGGGAAAGGAACTATCTCCCAAAGACTACCGCTTTCCTGAAAGGCTGATTCAGATCTGTCTTGTTCAGGAAGACTGGGAGGGCGCGGTTGCCAACAGCATCTCTCTCTTTGATCTCTATCCTCACAGCCCCGAATCCTGTCAGACCATATTAAATCACTTCAATGCCTTTCAGGGACTCAGCCGCCTGGAAAACTTTTTTTCACCCCAGGTCCAGAAATACAGGGATGATCCGGAAGCCCTGGGGAATCTTCTCTATCACCGGGGTGTGGTCTCTCTGCTGAACGAAAAAGTATCAAAAGGCAGAAATGATCTGGAACAGGCGTCAGCCGAGTTCGGAAAGGTCTTTGAGGCAGATCACCAGATATTCGGAATCATACAGCAGCTTCTGAATCAGAGTACGGCCTCTCCGGAAGAGGAATAGGCAGCATTTCCCCGCTGTCTATCACACCTCTCTGAGACTTTCGTATACGACTCTGATATCGTCCATGGACCGCTCGAGCCCCTGGATAATGGTCAGATCAAAGGATCCGGCCATATCCTCTTTCATGATTCTCAGAGATTCTTCGATGGTATAGGCCGCTTTATAAACCCGTTTTGAGGTGAGGGCATCGAATACATCCGCCACAGCCACAATACGGCCTGCCAGAGGGATCTCGTCTCCTTTCAGACCATAGGGATAACCGGAACCGTCGAACTTTTCGTGGTGACCGCGGATAATATCCACAGCCGTATCCAGAAGAGTCGAATTCAGAAGAGAGCCCAGATTTCCATTCATGGATCTCAGGATTTTCTCACCCAGTTCCACATGCTGCCGCATGATCTGAACTTCCTGATCCTCCAGGGCCCCGGCCTTCCCCAGAATGGCATCGGGAACTCCGACTTTCCCAATATCATGGAGCGGAGCGAACCAGCGGATTTCACGGATCATCTGGGGCGTCAGCTCTTCATAGGAGTCAGATAGAGTTCTGGCGATAAAGAAAGCATAACGGGCCATCCTTTCAAGATGCGTGGAGGTTTCATTATCTTTTTCATTTACAAGAGTCACAAAGGACCGGGATGTCTCCGCAATGATCTCCTGGGTCAGGAAATCATTGTAAAAGCGATTCTTCAGTTTGTTTCCAATCCTGTTGGCTCTCACAAGGTGCTTGTTTTTATAGATCCCCGCCGTGCGGCTTGAAAAGAACAGAAATCCTATACACCTTTCACCGCTGAAGAGGGGAACTGTCAGACTCGAGAGGATCCCCTCTTTCAGAATCAGTCTGGTGGATTCGGAAATTTCCCGTCCCCCCGCATACTTCACAAGATCGGGGATGATCCGGGGTTTTCTGCTCTTTACAAGAGCCTTGAGGCCGGTGCGGGAAATTTCCTCTGATTTACCAGGATCCAGAAAGAGCTCTTTGTATCGTGTATATGCCGCTTCGGCGGTGACATACCCTTTGGTATCCAGAAAAGCCAGAGCAATCCTGTCAAAGGGAATATGATCCTCAATCAGCGGAACAATGGCATACACCACTTCTGAAAGCTTGCCGTAGGTTTCAATGCTGTCCAGAAGCTGATCCAGATAGATATCCCTGTTGATTTTATTGATGGCTCCGTAGAAGTCCCGGATTTCAAGGGAGTCCGAAGGGAGCGGTTTCAGTTCGTCTGTTTTCCTGTAATTCAAGTGGGCGTCTATCTTACCGATCCCGTTGCTTATGGAGGCGGAAAAAATATAGAACCGGCGGAAATAGTGGAGGGTCAGATATCCTATGAGGATTATGAGGATCAGCAGGAGTCCGAGGATCAGATAAATAGTCTGTACCTGAGAAGTGATCACATGAAATTTATTCTCTCTGATTCCTGTGGTATAGTTCCGCAAAGCCTTATAGAACTCTTCATAATTTTCTGAAGACCGGATCGCAGGAACAGGGGGGAACTCCCGGGGCAGGACCTTTCTGGTAAGAGAGAAAGCTGAACTTCTTATCTCGTCATGGAGCATCTCCAGTTGAACCAGACTCTCCCCCACTTCTTCCTCAGAGAATTGATCCGGATTCTGGAGAAGGAGGAAGGTTTTGTTAATATCATTAATGATCAGTGAATAGTCCTCTTCCATTTTCCCCATGGAGTACTGGGCCAGGATTAATACCACAAGGAGAAAAATAAATATTAGAAATGTAGCAGCCAGCAAAGCTATAAGGATACGGCTGTGATTTTTAAAACTCTTTATTATACGCATAATATTTTGAATGATGAATTCTTACTGTTTTTTAATCATAACAGTAAAATCATTTTCAAGATAATCTGATTCGATTGATATATTGTGTTCTTTTAGTGTGAATTTTTTGAGGATATCTTCTAAAACCTTATTTTCTGAGTAGTAATAGTAGCCTTTTTCCTGATCGGGAGAACTGTCGCTTAAAAGGTTGAAGCACACATACCGCTTGGACAGGTCCAGAAAAAGTTCCAGAGCGTCCATAAGAAAGCGGCTGTTATTTCCCAGATCCAGGTTGAAGATCCCCGAAGAATAGATAAGATCGAATTTTTCATGGCATAGTCTGTTTTCACTGAAAAGATCACAGCAGTACCATCTGGCATCAGGGTGCCTCCGACTGGCATTTTCAATCATATCCGGGAGAATATCCACTCCGGTATAATGAACGGAAAGATCCTTCATTTGACAGAAATCCAGAAGATTTCCCAGCCCGCAGCCTACATCCAGAATCGTCATATCCCGAAATCCCAGTTTGTCCAGAACAACCTCGAAACGGCGGAATTGGGCCTCCCTGCTCTCCCAGCCGAGCTTCTCATGATCATAGTCACCATCGGAAAGACGGGGATGATAATACTTGTGAATCAGAGATCTGCGATTCAGGTTTTTTTGGCACAGACAGGTTTTCATAGGTTCATTATACAAAAGAAAATTTTTTTTTGCACCCTCAACAGAATGCATTAGACTTTACTGGAAGGAAGGAGGATTTTTTATGTCGGAAAAAACAATAACCATCAGGGAGTTTGCCGGAGAACTGGAAAAGAGACTGAAAGAGGGTCAAACAGTGGACTGCTGTAAAGATGAACTTCTGAATCTGGCTGGGATCATTAAGCACAAAATCGGAGATGAGAAAATACAGGTTCACTGGAAAGACTGATATAAAATCCCGCTTTTTTCAACCGCCCGGAAAAGATCCGGGCTTTTTTTATTTACTAATACAGGAGAACTATTTTATCATTCCATTCAAGGAACTATTAATGAAAAAGCTTCTACTTCTCCTGCTTTGCAGCCTCTCGCTTCTAAGCGCAGAATCCACTATTGAGCATACCGATCTTTTCGGTCTGCAGACTGCCTACTATTTTGACAACAACAGAGGAGGAGACAGCGACAGCGCTCTTGTCTGGCCCTCCTACACTCCCATTGAAGCTCCCGACTCCTATCCTTTGATCAACTCCTTCGGAGCCGAGGATGAAGGGAGGGATCTGGGCACAGGATGGGGTGGAGCCGAGTTTCAGGCCAGTTACGAACACAGGATCAAAATTCCACTCCTTACAGGAGCGGGAGCGCTGACAAAAGGCAACAATCTCCTTGTGACTCTGAAAACCAATCTGGCACCGGTTGTGGCGGAAGCTGAGTTCAAAGCAAAACTGACTCCCATTGCCTTTCTCAATTTTGAAACCGGCTATACCATCGGAACAGGATGGACCATGGGATTCAACGGTCTCGGACTCAATAATGACGGGACAGGAATAGCAGAAACCGATCCCTTCCCCGGAGTGGTATCTGTCCTCTGGCTGGCCGGAACCTTCCAGTTTGACCTGGCTTCGGTCTTACCCGGAGAATGGAATCATGTGGTTACCTCTGTGACTGCTAAATTCCGATACCAGAATTTTTCCGCTGCCGATGAGGATGATCCCTGGCTCTACAAGGCCGATGCGGGAGAGAACTTCAACGGATACCAGTACTACGGAACCTATGTTCTGGGTTACCAGATGCCCCTGAAAATAAACTTTGTCGGCTTCATGGTGGAAACACAGCAGTATCTGGGTGATGCCGCGGATATGTCCCCCATGAGTGAAGACGGCGGCTGGGGATCGGACTTTGTCAAAACCCGCCTGGGCCCTCTGGCAAACTTTGCCCTCAGCGAGAGCGACAGCCTGACTGTTCTCTTCCAGATGAGAACCCAGAAACGCTACACCGAAGAAACCATCCATGATGCTTTCTTCATGACAAGGGAGTACGATTCCACCTATACCAAACTGGACAGAATAGCCCTTTCCTATACACACAGGTTTTAAGTGGTCAGCGCCCCGCTCTGCAGCGGGGCGTTTTCTTTCCTCTGCCTCCCGACTCTCATCTGCGGAACCTATTTACCCTCTCCCCCGGCCCCTCAGCTATTCTGATCACATCCCACTGAA
Organism: Oceanispirochaeta sp.; assembly: GCA_963666275.2. Classification (GTDB taxonomy): domain Bacteria; phylum Spirochaetota; class Spirochaetia; order DSM-2461; family DSM-2461; genus Oceanispirochaeta. The sequence goes on along the minus strand of CAXXOA010000002.1, from coordinate 1,913,415 downwards.
ACCTATTGCTAAACAAACCTTAAACCAATCAATTTTTCCTCTCCCTTCCGACCCTCATTTCTGGAACTTTTTCCTGTATGACTCTTAAACCAATCTATTTCCCCTCTCCTTTCCAACCCTCACCCCCGGCCCCTCTCCCACAAGGCGAGGGGAGAAAGAGGTTTGTATTTTTATCTAAGAGGAAGATTCTCTGGTTTGAAGAGAAAGGCTTCTGAGATTGTTCCAACAGAACCCCTCTCCTTGTGGGAGAGGGGATACAGGGGTGAGGGTTGGATCCAGAGAGTATAAGGTCTAGGTCAGTACCCGAAAAAGCAGGAATAGGAGTTGGTTAATCCAGACTAAAGATTTACCAGCGACTCCAGATATTGAAAAAGAGAAGACGCATCCGAGAGAACCTCTTCATTACGGATTCTGTGAACCCTATAACCGGAAGATTGGAGCGTTTCTGTACGTTTTCTATCTCTTACTTGAACTGAGACTTCATCATGCACTCCCTCATCAATTTCCAGAATGAGTTTTAATTCATCGCAATAAAAATCTGTGATGAACGGCCCGATAGGGTGCTGTCTACGAAATTTCAGGCCTTTAAACTGCCTGTTCCGCAATAATTTCCAAAGCTGCTTTTCTGCAGGTGTTTCACATTGCCTCAATTCCCTGGCAGCAGCTGTCATATCACAACTGTAAAATCTGGCCTGTTTGTCTGTTTTTTTCCTTTTCATATCTTATTGAATAGGAGAAAGAAAGCTGTTACTTCAATTTTAATACCGATTTCCCAAGTTTCTCCTCCCTTTCGGGTTCTGGAGGGAATCTATTTCTCTTCTCCTTTCCAACCCTCACCCCCGGCCCCTCAGCTATTCTAATCACATCCCCCTGAAACCTATTGCTATACAAACCTTAAACCAATCAATTTTTCCTCACCCTTCCGACCCTCACCCCCGGCCCCTCTCCCACACGGCGAGGTGAGAAAGAAATTTGTTTTTTATCCAAGAGAGAAATTCTTATGCTAGAAGAGAACAGTCTGTAGGGTTGTTTCATCAAAATCCCTCTCCTCGTGGGAGAGGGGATAAAGGGGTGAGGGTCGGAAAATGGCTAAAGGGCTGAGGGTTGCCTCCAGACTCGCCCGGAATGCGTTCTTTTTTCAGGATTACATTGGCAAACCGGCAGCTTCTCCGGTATGATCTGACCCATGAAATCTGAAAAGCGATCAATGATATGGGAACTCTTTCTTGTCTTCCTGAGAATGGGAGCGGTCACCTTCGGGGGAGGCTATGCCATGCTCCCCATACTGCAGAGAGAAGTCGCCGAGACCCGGGGCTGGCTGACCGAAGAGGAGCTTCTTGATATTTATGCCATCGGGCAGTCCACTCCCGGAATTATTGCTGTGAATACGGCCACCTTTACGGGCTACCGCACTGCCGGCATGACAGGGGCAATAGTTGCCACTCTGGGGTTTATACTCCCCTCACTTGTGATCATCTCGGTGATTGCCGCCTTTCTGACAAGTTTTGACCAGAATGTCTATGTACAGAAAGCTTTGAAAGGGATCAATATCGCCGTAGCGGTCATGCTCCTTTCGGCGGTGTACAAGTTCGGCAAAAAAGCCATAGTGGACAAACTGGGACTGTTTATCGCGGCTGCGGCATTTTCTCTTGTCACCTTTGCCGGACTGACCCCGATTCCGATAATCATTTCAGCGATTCTTCTTGGTCTTATCTCCGGACAGATCCGGAAAAGGAGAAAGTCCTGATACTCATAACCCTGTTCTTTCAGTTTTTCAAAATAGGCCTTTTTACCATCGGAGGGGGTCTGGCGACCCTTCCCCTCCTGGAGAATGCGGCCCTTTCCCACGGATGGCTGACTTTGGAGGAGTTTTTCCATGTGGTGGCCATTTCCCAGTCGACTCCCGGAGCGATCGGTATCAATATGGCGACCTATGTGGGTTTCCAGACGGCGGGAATTCCCGGCGGCGTTGCGGCGACCATGGGCATTGTGGCTCCATCCCTGATCATCATCATTCTGATTGCCCGGTTCTTCTACCATTTTAACGAAGAACCTCTGGTGAAGGATGCCTTCTCAGGTCTGCGCCCCGCCGTCACCGGTCTTATTGCAACAGCAGCTTTTAAAGTGTTCACAGTGGCTGTGATCCCCTGGCAGGTTTTCCGGCTGAGCGGCCACCTGGCGGATCTGATCGATCCTGTGAGTGCGCTCATTTTTGTCGTGATCTTCGGGGCATACCTCAAATTCCAGAAACACCCGGTTTTCTATATTGCCGCAGGTGCGGTGCTGGGTATCCTCTTTCTCCAGGTGTGATATGAAAATACCCCGACGAAATACCAATATACCAGCGGTCTATCTTGTTCTTATCAGAAACGGAAAAGTTCTGATGCTGCAGAGAAAAAATACAGGTTATATGGACGGATGGTACAGCTTTGTAGCCGGTCATGTGGAGAAGGGAGAGTCCTTTACAGATGGGATCATAAGGGAAGCCATGGAAGAGGCGGGAATCACACTTCAGAAGGGCAAAATTTCTCCCTCCCATGTGATGCACCGCAATTCGGATGATTCCGTTCGGGTTGATGTCTTTTTCAGTCCCTCCGAATGGGAGGGATCGCCCCGGAACCGGGAACCCGGAAAATGCAGTGATTTATCCTGGTTCCCTCTGGAAGATCTTCCCGAAAAAACGATCCCCTATATCCGGATAGCCCTTGAAAAGATTCTCTCGGGCTGTCCCTACAGCGAGTACGGCTGGGAATTACCAGCCACCTGAGGCTCCCCCGCCTCCGAAACCGCCGCCTCCGCCGGAGAATCCTCCCCCGCCGAAACCGCCTCCGAAGCCGCCGCCCCCTCCGGAAGACCAGCCGCCGTATCCCCCTCTGTGCCGGGAGGAACCGCTCAGAAGACTGCCCCAGAAGAGCATTCTCAAAAGTCCTCCTCTGCGTCCGAACCTGCCGAATCCGTTAAGAAGAAGGATGAAAAGGATAATAAAGAAATTGATGGGCAGAGACCGGCTGCTGGATGTTGTCCGGGAACCGGATATTTTGACAGGAGAAATATTCTCCCCCCCGGAAACCAGGTTGCCCATGAACTGGACTCCCGCCAGGATTCCTGAAGCATAGTCTCCCTGGCGGAAGTAGGGCGAGATAACTTCCCGGATAATCATGCCGCTTTTGGCATCGGTCAATACAGCTTCCAGGCCATACCCCACTTCAATACGGATCATCCTCTCTTTCAGGCTCACAAGAAGGAGCACGCCATTGTCCTCCTCCCGGCTGCCCAGCTGCCACTGGTCCACCACCCGGATGGAGAACTCCTCCAGGGAGTCTCCCTTCAGGGAGGGAATCGTCAGCAGGGCCATCTGGACACCTGTGGACTCTTCCAGGCCTGCCAGATAGGACTCCAGTTCTTTCTGCCTGGAAAGGGATAGCAGCGACGCCTGATCATTCACCCTTCCCTTCATTTCCGGAACGTCCAGAGCGGGAAGAGAAAACGCTGCGCCAAGGAACAGCACTGTCAAAAGAACCTGTTTCAGTTTAATCATATGCTCTCCCTACTTTTCCGGCATATCCACCCGGTCGGGCAGTTCGTTGGTATCATCACTCTTTACAGGAAAATGCCTTGTCAGTTTTTCTCCGCAGGACTGCACAGCCCTGGTGATCCCGCCGGCAAGCTCCCCCTGACTGATCTCTGCAGCAAGAGACCCCGCCAGAGAGTCCCATTCGGACTGGGGAATTTTCTCATTGATCCCCTTATCCGCCAGGATTTCAACTCTCCTTTCCAGGAGGGAGACAAAGATAAGAATCCCCGTTCTGTCCCGGGTTTCGCTCAGTCCCGATTCAGTAAAATAGAGCAGAGCTCTTTTCCTGACCGCTTCGTTCCGGACTTTCCGGGGAATGATAAGCCTGTCCAGAGCCGGGATATTGCTGAAGAAGTAAGCCAGCCCGGCAACCAGCAGGGTGGAAACCCCGTAAAATGCTGTAACATACCAATCCGGTGGAAACCAGAAGAGAGAGTCGATAACAGAAGACACGGCCGGATAGAAAACAAGTAGAACCGAGTAGTAGACGAATCCTGTGAGAAAGGCAAAGAGAAGCTCATAAACTGCATAGTCCGAACTCTCTCTGATGACCACCGGAACAATCTCGCCGGAGGTGGTTTTTTCAGCCTCACCCACAGCCATGGTAATGGTACTCTGCTCCTGCTCTGTTAAAAGAATCTTTGCCATATTTCCATCCTAATCAAAAGAGACAGACGGCGCCTGTTCGGCCCCGGCAGATGCCTGAAAATAGTTTTTCTCCCTGAATCCCGCCATATTGGCAATAAAAACCCGGGGAAACTGTTTTATAAAGGTGTTGTAGGCTCGTACAGCTTCGTTAAACCGCTGACGTTCCACAGTAATCCTGTTTTCTGTCCCTTCAAGCTGATCCTGGAGAGCCAGGAAATTCTGATCCGCCTTCAACTGGGGATAGTTTTCACTGACCACAAGGAGTCTCTGGAGAGCACTGCCCAGTTCACTCTGAGCCTGCTGAAAACGCTGAAAACTTTCCGGATTGTTCAGGACTTCATCGGAGATCTGCATTGTTCCCCCCGCCTTGGCCCGAGCTTCGGCAATCTGCGTGAAGGTATCCTCCTCATGAGAGGCATACCCTTTGACGGTTTCCACCAGATTGGGAATAAGATCCATCCTTCGCTGGTAGACATTCTCTACCTGACTCCATTTCTCTTTTACCCCTTCATCCAGAGTAACCATAGCATTATATGTCCGGGAAAAAGAGGAAAAAATCATCATTCCCAGAACAGCAAGAACAACCAGAATGATTAATCCCGTCTTCGTTCCTTTTTTCATTCCTGTACCTCCAGTTTTAATATAGTCATTGTATCGGGAATCGTCCATGGAAGTTTTGTTTTCCCCGGAAGGATGAACTATACTGAATAAACAAATCCAAGGAGGATTTTAGTGAAAAAAAATGATATATCCAGTCTGTTCATTCTTCAGATTGTTCTGGCTCTGATGCTTCTCTCCTACGGTCTACTGGCCATTCAGGGATACAACAGCAGCGGAGCGGAACTGCTCAGAGGAGTCAATAAAGTTTTCGGCCGGTCCAATAATGTATTTCCCGTTATATTCGGGATCATTCAGATCACGGCGGGAATTATCATGCTCATTGACCTGGTCGGAGCGATCCCCGGCAATCTTTTCAGGATTCTGCATATCCTGATCTGCCTGGTCTGGCTCATAAGCATCGTCATGAATTTTATCATGGCTGATCTCTTTGAACCTGACTTCCTGAAATGGCTGTCCGGCTTTACCACTCAGGCTGTGATTCTGCTGGCTCTCTGGATCACCGGTCAGAAATCCTGATTTTCTCCTGACACTCTTTTGAAGAGGGAATCTGAAAAAAAGAGCAGGTTCTCTCTTTTCTTTTTTTTTATTGACATATCTTTCTCCGGTATTAGAATTTACATCAGCAGGAGAGTGGTATATGCCGCAGAATCTTTTCAGACAGCAGGTCAACTATCCCCCCTGGATCGGCAGTTCCTTCAGCAGCCGGGGAAACAGAAGGATCCTTCTTGTAGGAAGAAGTTATTACGATGCCCGCTATGAGAATAAATCCATTCAGGAGTATATAAAATATCTCATTAAAACCGGAAAGGAAGACCTTTTCTTCAATGCCCTGGAAGCGATTGTTTCGGAGCGGCAGCACTGGAAACAGTCTTTCGGAAAGTACAAACTGGACAGGAAAAAATTCTGGAATTCCGTAGCCTACCACCAGTACCTGCAGGGCATACTGCCCGACTCCTACAGCCTGCCTTCAAGGCAGATGTGGAAAGAGGCTCAGGAAAGATACAAAGAACTCCTGGATTCCCTGAAGCCCGACATAGTCCTGATCTTCCATTTTGAAGTGTTTGATAAAATGCCGACCATCGGCGGACACCGGGGGGAAGAGTACCACTCCGACGGACTGGTCATGCAGACCTGGGAGACCGGCAGGGAGGGATCTCCTCTGTATGTCTGCCGCATGATGAATCCCCGGGAGGGTACTTTCCGGGTAAAAACCTGGAAAGAGATGTACACGTCTTTTCTGGGGGACTATAAACAGAAAAATATAGGTATCTCTTTTTAATACTGCCGGAAATATTAGAACAATAATAGGAAAAAGGAGGCTGTAAATGCCTCCTTTTTCAATTTACCTCAGATAACGCCCTGATCGATCATGGAATCCGCTACCTTCAGAAATCCCGCGATATTGGCCCCGTTCACATAATTGCCCGGTGTCCCCGCCAGTTCAGAAGCTTCCACACAGCTGGAATGGATATTCTTCATGATCTGCTTCAGCTTGCTGTCCACTTCCTCCCGGGTCCATCGGATCCTCATGCTGTTCTGGCTCATTTCCAGGCCGCTGGTTGCCACGCCTCCCGCATTGGCTGCCTTACCCGGGCCGAAAAGGATCCTGTTTTCAAGCAGGAACAGAGTTCCCTCGGGGGTGACAGGCATATTGGCCCCTTCACTGATACAGCGGCAGCCTCCTTTGACAAGGGATCTGGCTTCCTCCAGATTCACTTCATTCTGGGTGGCACAGGGCAGAGCGACATCGGCCTGAGCCAGTTCCCAGGGACGCTGTCCTTCAAAATAGGGAACGCCGAACTGATCGGCATACTCTTTGATCCGGCCCCTCCGGTTATTTTTCAGGTCCATCACAAAATCCCATTTTTCCCCGCTGATCCCCTGCTCGTCCAGAATGGTTCCGCTGGAATCAGACAGGGTGATCACTTTGCCCCCCATCTGATTCACCTTCTCCGCCGCATACTGGGCGACATTGCCGCTGCCTGAGATCATGACCCTTTTCCCCTCCAGATCTTCTCCGATTGTAGAGAGCATTTCCTGGGCAAAATAGACGGCGCCGAATCCTGTGGCCTCAGGGCGGATCAGGCTCCCCCCCCAGTTCAGCTTCTTCCCTGTCAGGACACCTTCAAAGCGGTTTCTTATCCTTTTATACTGACCGAAGAGAAAGCCGATCTCCCGGCCTCCCACTCCGATATCCCCGGCGGGGACATCCGTATCCGGCCCGATATGGCGGCTCAATTCAGTCATAAAGCTCTGACAGAAGCGCATGACCTCGTCATCGCTCTTTCCTTTGGGATCAAAATCGCTCCCCCCTTTTCCTCCTCCCAGAGGAAGACCGGTCAGGCTGTTTTTAAAGATCTGTTCAAACCCCAGGAACTTCAGGATTCCCAGATTGACAGAAGGATGAAAGCGCAGACCGCCCTTGTAGGGACCCAGGGCACTGTTGAATTCCACACGGAATCCCGAGTTCACCTGGATATTCCCCCGGTCATCCTGCCAGGGAACCCGGAAGAGGATTGTCCGCTCGGGCTCAACGATTCTCTCAAGGATGGCGTATTTTCGGTAGCGCGGTCTCTGTTCCATCAGAATTTTCAGTGAATCCAATACTTCTTCCGCTGCCTGAAGAAACTCCTTCTCCCAGTAGTACTTCTGTTTCAGTTTTTCCAGTACGTCCTCTGTGTAAGCCATTTTTCACTCCTTTTCTGTTTCTATTCCAATCAGGGCTTTTCCCTTATTTCCGTTCATAACCACTTTGAAGGGCCTCTCACTTCTCACATGCCTGATAAACTCTCCCTCCCGGACCAGCGGCAGAGAATCCAGCTGCTTCCAGTTCAGAACAGAGCGGCCGTCGCCCTCCCTCACCATCAGATAGCCCACACCTCCGGCTGTGAGATTATGAAAAAAATGCGATCCCTGGGAGGGCTCAATCATCAGTTCCTTCACAGCCGCTTCCACGATCACAGCGGCCTGGTCGATCTGGGGCCAGGTCACAGGAACTCCCAGAAAACGGTCCGCCGAACCCCAGCGGCCCGGACCAAGCAGAATATATTTCCGCTCCTGCTCTTTCATCCTTTCGTTGATCTCTTTCAGTTCATCCCGTATTTCCCTGGTCCGGGTTTTGTCAAACCGTCCGGGGGGGATATAGATCAGGTCACTAAGATCCTCCCTGAGTCCGTGTCCCAGACTGTTTTCAGAGTAGATAAGGGCTTTTTCAATGTCCTCAGGAGAGATTGTCCTGCCGTTGATCCCCACCGAAGAGGTCATGGGCCGCACCTGCAGAAGGGAAAAAACAGGAAGGGGTATCCCATCCAAATCAACGGCAAACTCTATTTCCGCCGGGCAGCCCAGAGCCCTTTCCAGCAGGATCAGGAGAGCCTTGAGAATCGCACTGAGAGGAAAGGATTCATATCTGACGATATCGGGAAAGTTCACCACCCGGGGCCCTGCGTAAAAAAGGCCCTCCTCCAGATGCCCCTCATGCACGACCGAAGCCAGATGTTTCAGGACACCCTCCGATTCCGCCTGGGAGATTCTCAGGTTCTCAATGCGCCCGTCTCTTGTATTCAGGGCATAGAAATCCGTCTGGGTATATCTGATGATTTCATCCGGAGTCTGACAGGGGATCTCAGGACGGGAGGGACAGTAGCGGAATACCCGACCCCCTTCAACGACTGTCTTTCCCAGCCCCACAGCCAGACTGGCAATGGGATGCTGGTGACTGAGCCCCTGGGGAGGATAGTAGTTGAAAGACTGGGCAACACCTGAAATATGGGGATAAAAACGGTCCCCCCGGTTCTGCCCCGTCAGTTCCTGGATCAGAACACCCATTTTCTCCTCATCCTGCCTGTACCCGTGGCTGGCAATAAACTGACGGGTCTCCCTGCGGAAGACAGACGCATAGACCTGTTTGATCCCCTGGCAGAGATTCTGTTTTCTCACAGACAGATCGGAGCTGCTGTTGGGGATCATCACCGTATCATAGACACCCGCAAAGGGCTGGGCATGGGAATCTTCCAGCAGAGAGGATGATCTTACAGCCAGGGGGGTTGTCACAATGGCAAGATACTCCTCCAGGGATTTCTCCGTCCCGGGATTGAGCCTGCCTTCAGAAAAGATCTGAAAGATCCTCTCGTCTGTCTGCCCCTCTATCCGTCTGAGTATATGATTCTTCTCCAGAAACTCATCGTATTCATCGGTTCCCAGGATCATCGTCCGGGGGATCCGTATTTCCGCACTGTCGAAATCCCGGTTCAGTTCGGTGCTCACAAGAAGGGCGTTACAGAAGGCCAGTCCCCTCCCCTTTCCTCCCAGAGACCCTTCTCTCAGCCTGAGAACTGTTTCCCGGGCCCTCACCACAGAGGGGTCAAACTCAACGATGTTTCCTCTGAGCCGGTTTGCCCGGGCTTCCTGAAAGGCCTTGATAAGATAGCTTCTGTGATCTTCGGGATGAGAAAAATCACTGACCTTCACGGGACGGAGATTCCTGGCGACCTGAAATTCCCCATGGGCGACAAGCCAGGCGGAAAAGTGATTCAGACCGGCATGGTGAACAATCGATTCAATAGGAACCTGAAGGATAACCTCCTCCATCTGCGCCAGCGAGGAGGCCTTGGCAATCTCCCTGCCCCGGCTGTCCCTGAATATAAAGTCTCCGAACCCCAGTCTGGTGACGATAAACCGGCGCAGCCTGGCCAGCAGGTCGACACTGTGTTTGTTAACAAACTCCACTCCCAGTTTCCCCGTCGCCCGGGAGGTCATGTCCGTGGATGACTGGAGCAGCATGGGGACATCGGCAAACTCTGTTTTGAGCTGCCTGATAAGATGAATCCCCGCCTCCGGATCTATCACACCTTTTCTGTAAAACCGGACGTCCGAAAGCACTGCCAGCAGGTAGGGAGCAAAGCGCCGGCTCATTTCCAGAGCCTGCTCGTAGGAGTTGACAAGCAGTATTTTCGGACGGGTCCGCATCAGGTGGTATTTGAGATTGTCATTGAGCTCTTCCCTGATCAGCTTCTGGGTCTGCTCCATAATCTCCTGATAAATGAGAGGGAGATAACGGGAGTAGAAGTCCACCGAATCCTCCACCAGCAGGATCACCCTGACAAAACCGTGTTCCGTATCAAAATCCGCATTCCGGCGGTCCTCCACATTTTTAATCATGGCCACAAAAAGGCGGGAGTCGCCGTTCCAGAGATAGACATTTTCGATATGGTTCATGCGGGAACTGTTTTTTCTTACAAATTCCATATCACTTTTGACAGTCAGAAGCAGAAGTATGGGGATCTCCGGAAGGAGGGCATGGATCTCTCCGGACAGATCAAAGGGATCAGTGGTTCCTGTCCGCAGGGTGGTAATGACTAGATCAAAATGCTCCTCCTTCAGAAGTTCCAGTGCGGCTTCTCCCGAGGGAACGCTGCTGATCCTGGGAACAGTTGTCAGGTTCAGTCGAAAATAGTCACCCGTTATCTGCTCTGTAAGCCGTCCGTCATGTTCAATAGTGTAGGCATCGTAGAAAGTCGCAACCAGAAGGATTTTACGGATCCGGAAGGACATGAGATTATGAAAATTGTCTTCACCGAATTTGAAGCGGTTATAGTAATAGTTCAGATCATCGGGATTCAATCAGGTACCTCCGGTACAGGGATTGTCCTCTCTTTTGAACTATAACACAGCTTATAGGGATTGCAAGGAAATTAGTAACGGACAGGGGCCTGATTTACGTTTTCATTCATATTATTATACATTTTTTCTTTTTTCGTAGATTTAAAAGGGTTTTTTCCTATAATCCCCCATTCTAGAGAAAAGTCTCTCCCGGGGTATAAAAAAGGATCCCCCTGAGCACAGGAGGATCCGAAGGAGTTATATGAAAAAAATGTCTTTGTCTGTCAGATTCCGGCAAACTCGCGGATATAACCGCGGGCCATTTTGGAGTATTTGAAAGGATTCGCCTTGGCAGGATCCTGTTCAGCCTCTACAACCATCCAGCCTTTGTAGTTATTCTCATCCAGGATTTTAAAGATCGAGGGGAAATCCACATCGCCGTCACCGGGAACTGTGAATACACCGGCCCGTACGGCGTCCAGGAAGGAGCTGTCTGCCGCTTTAACCTTTTTATAGACTTCGCCCCGCATATCTTTCAGATGGACATGGCCCACCCGGGAGATAAACTTTTTCAGAGCCGCAATGGGATCTTCCTGAGAAAAGGCAAAGTGGCCTGAATCGAAGAGAAGGTAAACCTTGTCCGGATCAGTGTCATTGAGAAAACGTTCCGTTTCTTCAATAGTCTGTACTCCTGTCCCCATATGGTGATGGAAAGCCAGTTTCATACCCTCTTCTTTCGCAATATGTCCCAGCTTGTTCATGCCCTGTGTCAGCTTTTTAAACTCTTCGTCAGAAAACATGGCCTTTCCTGAAAATACAGAGACATCCAGCTGTCCCTGGCAGGAGCGGGTCTGTTCGGAGGGTCCGATCACATCAGCTCCCAGAGCTTTCAGGAATGTCAGCTGAGAGCGGAAATCCTTTTCCACCTGTTCATAGGGCTGAGAGCAGAGAAAGGAACTGAACCACTGGTTACAGATCTGAATGCCCCGGATATCCAGGTATTCCTTGAGTACGGCAGGATCTTTGGGGTATTTGCTTCCTACTTCGGAACCGGTATATCCGGCCAGAGCCATTTCACTCACACACTGCTGAAAGGTGTTTTCCGACCCGAGATCGGGCATGTCGTCATTGGTCCAGCCGATAGGGGCCATACCGAGTTTAACATTCTGCTTATTCATTTTTATCCTCTTTTTACGTTAAATTTCCTGAAGAGACAGGTCTCTTCAGGAAAATTGCTGCTTCACAGTCGAATCAGTACTGTCTTGCTTTTTTAAGCTCTTCTTTCATATTGCGGGTTTCTTCCACAACAGAAGCTTTTTTCGCCACTTCGGCCTGACCGCATCTCCAGAATCCCTTGTAACCGTCTGTCATGGTTTTAGGCAGAACTTTAATGTCGATAACAGTCGATACAGTCTGCTTTTTTGCATCTTCCACAGCGGCTCTCAGCTCTTCTTCATTTTTTACAGTATAGGTTTTACAGCCGTAGCCTTCACCGATTTTGGCAAAATCCACGTAAACCAGTTCACCGTCCAGTTTTCCCGAAGCGGGGTTCCGCTTCCTCATCTCTGTTCCGAAGCTGCCCTGTCCTCTCTCCTGCTGCAGATTGTTGATGCAGCCGAATTCCACGTTGTCAAAAACAACAACGTTGATTTTGAGACCTTCCTGGAGAGAAGTGACAAGCTCTGAGTGGAGCATCATAAAAGAACCGTCTCCCACATAGGTATAGACTTCTCTTCCGGGCTCTGCCATTTTGGCTCCCAGAGCCGCGTTGATCTCGTAACCCATACAGGAGTAGCCGTACTCCATATGATAGGACCGTTCGCTTTTTGCCCGGAAGACCCGCTGCAGGTCACCGGGAAGGGAACCGGAGGCGCCAACGCAGATATCACTGTCTTCCATAATTTCGTCAAGGATCCCCAGGACTCTGGTCTGAGTGAGTTTTGTCCCCAGGAACTGACTGTACTCCTCCAGAGCATCGGTCAGGCTGTCTTTGATCTCAGGACTGAATCCGGGACCTGTGTATTCCAGATGGAAAAGACGGTCCAGCTCTTTGTCCCACTCCTCTTTGGCCGCTTTGATTTCAGTGGTATAGGATGATTTATATCCCTCTTTCACCAGGGCTTCCCTGATGGCTGCCAGGGCGGCTTTCGCATCGGCGGTTACCCGGACGGCATCCATTTTATAGGAGTCGAAAGAGGCAATATTGATGTTCACGTAATCCACATCGGGATTCTGATAGAGCCATTTGGAAGCGGTGGTAAAGTCTGTGTATCTGGTACCCACACCGATAACAAGATCGGTCTCCTGTCCCAGAGTATTGGCCGCCAGACAACCTGTTGTTCCGACTCCTCCGATATTCAGGGGATGGGAATAGAGGGTGGCGCTCTTGCCGGCCTGGGTTTCGGCATAGGGAATATTGAACTCTTCGGCGAATTTGATCAGCTCCTGACCGGCCTCTGAGTATCTTACCCCGCCGCCGCATATAAGCATGGGCTTTTTCTTCTTTTTGATCAAAGCCACCGCTTCGGCTACCATAGCTTCAGTGGGTGCCGTTCTTTCCAGCCGGTGAATCCGTTTCTGAAAGAAGTAATCCGGGTAGTCGTAAGCCTCACCTTGAACATCCTGGGGAAGACAGACGGCAACGGCTCCTGTCATTGCCGGATCAGTCAGGGTTCTCATGGCGCTTATCATGGCACTCATAAGCTGCTCCGGCCGGTTGATTCTGTCCCAGTATTTACAAACAGCACGGAAGGCATCATTTGTCGTAAGTGTCAGATCGTGAAACTGTTCCATCTGCTGCAGAACCGGATCAGGCTGTCTTGTGGCATAGGTATCGCCCGGAAGCAGGAGAACGGGAATTCTATTGGCAGTTGCCGTTGCCGCCGCAGTCACCATATTGGCGGCACCGGGCCCGACAGACGAGGTGGCCGCATAGATTTTCCGCCTGTGATTCTGTTTGGCAAAACCCATAGCGGCATGAGCCATTCCCTGTTCATTCCGTCCCTGGTGAACTTTAAGATGTCCGGGATCCTCTTCAAGAGCCTGTCCCAGACCGACCACGTTTCCATGGCCGAAAACTGTGAAGATACCTTCAACAAAAGGATGGACTTCTCCGTCGAATTCCAGATACTGCTGATTCAGAAATTTCACAAGCGCCTGAGCGACTGTCATTCTGGTTGTTCCCATTATTTATGTTCCTCCCCGTATTTCAATTCGGGCCAAATTTTTACGCCCGGCTCTTTGAGCCATTCATGTTCTTTTACAAAATAGCGTGTTGTTGGCAGCCAACGGTCTCCTTCCAGATGAGGGATCATCCAGATATAGAACATGGCATACCCGGCACCGGCAACCTGAGAGTGGGTTTTCCCTCCCGGAATCAGGGTGGTATCGCCGTTTTTCACATAGAAAGGATCCTCGTCGATCAGAGAGACGCCGAATCCCTCCTGAGGAAAATGCCTGTAGTGATAGATCTCAGGCTGAGGATGGTGATGAGGGGGGTAGCTGGACCATTTTCCCGGATGATTGATAACCTCTCCCATAACCATATTGGAATAGGGGGCTATTTCTCCGTCAAATACAGTACGGACAGTCCGCTTTGCTGTATCATTCATGATTCCGCCGCCGAATATATCGCTGCGTATATCTTCCTGCCTGTAAAATTTGGAAGGGAAATCTGTTTCGTTTTTCTTGGCTTCCACGGCCAGTTCCGCTTCCGTTCCGGCAGAGAGTATCACGTTTACCCCTTTTGCCACGTGAAGTACAAAGGGGGCTTCATCAAAACAGGATGTTCTTGTCACAGTTTCACTGTGTCCTTCCCATTCGAATGTGACTGTTCCCTGTATCAGGTTAAAGGCTCTTTCCCTGCGGGAATCATCACTGCTCCAGGACTCTCCGGCTTTCAGCTTGAGGAGCCCGAAATCCAGAAGCATCTCTGAGTTTTTTCCCTCTTCCTCGGTTATGGAGATATAACCGGATTCTATATTATCATGTCGTCTTTCTACCAAATCAAACCTCCTTGGAGTGACTATTATCCTAACATAATATTGTCTGACATTCAAGCAGAAGATTCAGAGATTTCAAGTCCGGTCACCCGCCTTCAGGTTGACTCTCTTTTTATCAGGACAGGTTGAATACTGATTCGTTTTTTATAGTATTGCTCTTTCTGTCTCTGTTTTTCCATCTGCATAAAAAGCCTGTCACAGGAGATATGAGCCAGCTCTTCCCGGGGCTGATGAATCGATGTCAGAGTGGGAGAACTGTACCGGGCGAACTCGGAATCATCGTATCCCACCACGGCAATATCCTCGGGGATCCTGTATCCCTCGTCCCTGAGTACTGTCATGGCTCCCATAGCCATCAGGTCATTTATAGCAAAGATCGCATCGGCACCTCTGGCGAAGCGGATATTCTCCCTCATCAGATCCACCGCATCATGATAGTTCAAATGCGCTACAAGACGTTTAAACCTGTACCCCGCTTTATTGACAGTCTCGGTAAATCCCCTCTCCCGGAGCACAAACTCCTGATGGGGATCTCCTTCTGTCAGCAGAAGAAAGGATGTCTTTCCCAGACTGAGAAGATGTTCCGCCACCAGGACGCCCCCGGTGTAATGATCCGTAAACACCACCTCTTCATCTTTTACAAGAGGAGACGGAGGATAGTGGATGCAGACAAAGGGAAAATTCCTGGCTTTCAGAAAGGACAGAGTCTCTTCCTCGATGAACTCCTCCAGCAGAATCAGTCCGTCGATTTTCTTTCTTGTGATGAGTCTTTTAATATTATTGTTCTGGTTGAAATGATTTTTCTGGTAGGTCACGATAAGATCCATATCCGCTTTTTCAAGATAGGTTCTCAAACTGTTCATAAGCATGCCGTGATACACATTGACATTAATCAGGGTATACTGTTCGGGAAGAACGATCCCAACCGTTCCTGAACGGCTGGTGATCATACTTCTGGCTCCGGCATTGAATTCAAATCCCAGGTCTTCGGCTATTTTACAGATTCGTGTTCTTGTTTTTTCCGAGACCTGTCCGCTGTTATTCAGAGAACGGGAGACTGTAGAGAAACTGACCCCTGCAATCTCAGCAATATCCTTAATGGTGACCTGGGATGATTTCATTATTAAAACCTCAGCTGTTTCCCCGTCTCAAAAGACTCTTTGCACTTATAGGCAATCCTTGAAACTGCTGTTCCGTCATAAACGGAAACTTCCGGTTTTCTTCCTTCCCTGATGCAGTCCACAAACTCCTGAATCTCATTCACATAGGAGCTTTTGAACCGTTCCAGAAAATTCTGACTGCACTCACGCCTGACTCCGTTTGAATCCAGGACTTCCACCAGGTTCTTCTGGGGAACCGAAGCGATTCTCAGAATGCCCTCTGTCCCTATGATTTCGGTCTCCACATTATACCCATGGGGAGCTGTTCTTCCTGCAAACAGAAAAACCATCGCATCGTTTTCAAACTGCATCAGACAGGAAACATTGTCTCCGTCTTTGTACTGACCAAACTCGGGATGGGCATAACAGCCGCCCATGGCAGTCACATTGACCGGCTCGGAGTTCAGAAACCACCGGGCCAGATCAATGTCATGCACTGCCATATCCAGAAACTGCCCGCCGCTGTGACCGGCAAAAGCGATGGCTCCGTCAATAAACTTTTCCGGATCCTGGCTGTAGGAACGGAAAAGCACGGGCTTTCCGATCTCACCGTCCACTACTTTCTGATGGGCATACATATAGGATTCATCAAACCGGCGCATAAAGCCCAGCATGAAAACCTTATCACTGTGTTTCTCAACGGCTTTTTCCGCATCCTGGCATTCTGAAACAGAAATTCCCAGGGGTTTTTCGGAAAATACATGCTTCCCTGCTGCCAGAGCAGCAGAAATCTGAGCTGTATGCAGACCCGAGGGGGAAACTATGACAACGGCATCCAGTTCATCAATAGCTATCATCTCCTCAAAACTGCTGCAGCGGTATTTAACATTCAATCTGTCAGCAGTCTCGTTCAGCAGGGCCGTATTCAGATCGCACAGAACCGTTAATTCCGCACCCATCACTTTGGTAGCGATATTTTCAGCATGCTGCAATCCCAGGCGGCCCAGGCCTACAGAGCCGATTCTTACTTTTTCCATAGTAACAATCCTTTAAAAATTATCTTTTTAATTAGTCTTTTTTAGAGTTCTTTCTCATGTCGATGATAACAGCAACAACAATGATAACACCTTCGGTAACCTGCTGCCAGTAGGCATCAACCCCCAGAAGGGTCAGACCGTTTCTGAGAACAGCCAGAACCATAGCTCCGACAAAAGCACCCCAGATTGTACCGATACCGCCGGAATGGCTGGTACCACCGATGGTGGTAGCCGCAATAGCAGTCAGCTCATAACCGAAAGCCGCACCGGGATGGACAGAACCTACACGGCCTGCAAATACAACCGCTGCCAGTCCCGCCAGGAAACCGCTGTAGGCAAAAATCAGAATTAGGGTTCTGCTTACATTAACTCCTGAAACTTCTGCCGCTTTAATATTTCCACCGACTGCGTAAACACTTTTCCCGAATCTGGTTTTGTTCAGCAGTATGGAACTGACAACAATCATAATAAAGTAGATCAGAACGGGAATGGGAAGGAATCCCCAGAGTTTACCACCCAGTCTGGTCATGGAAGGTATCAGGGTACTGACGGGTTTACCATCAGAGTAGATCAGAGCGAAACCTCTGGCCACGGTCATCATACCCAGAGTGGAAATAAACGCCGGGATCTTTGTTTTCGCAATCAGGGCTCCCGAAACAGCACCACAGGCGGCACCCACTGCCAGAGCAGCCGCGATCGGAACAATCACAGGCATTACCGGAAGGTTGGGGAAATACTTACCCGTCGCTTCGGCAGTCTGAGCCAGACTGGCGGCAACAACACCGGCAAAAGCCAGAACAGAACCTACAGAGAGGTCAATTCCCTTTGAAATGATAACGAATGTGAGTCCCAGAGCCATAATTCCGAAGATGGCGGACTGAGTCATTACATTGAAAATATTCGTACTGCTCAAAAAAGCAGGTTCCACAATACTGATACCGATGATCATCAGAATCAGAACAAAAACGATACCGTATTTCTGCAGGATCTCTTTGTATCCCGCTTTATTCAACTTTAAAATGTTTTCCGTTGCAGACATTTTTTTACGCCCCTTTCTTCCCAGCTTTGCCTGTAGCATAAGTCATTAATTCTTCCTGAGTCAGATCGTCCCTGTTATCAACGATACCAGTGACTTTTCCTTCATGCATTATCATGATCCTGTCACTCATTCCCATAACCTCAGGGAGCTCGGAAGAGACCATGACAATAGACTTGCCCTCTCCTGCCAGTTTGGTTATAAGCCTGTGGATTTCCGATTTTGCCCCCACATCGATACCTCTTGTGGGTTCGTCCAGAAAAAGAATCTCCGGATTTGTCATAAGCCAGCGGGATACCAGTACTTTCTGCTGGTTACCACCGGAAAGATTCTCGACTCTCTGATTCAGACTGGGTGTTTTGACCTGTACTTTCTTAACATAGTCATCACACTCTTTCTTCACATCCCGATCCCGGATAAGTCCCAGCTTGTTCATAAACTTGGGAAATGTAGAGATCGCCATATTCACACCGACTGAAAGCATGGGGAAGATACCCGAATGCCTCCGGTCTTCTGTCAGAAGAGCCATCTTATTTTCAATAGCATCCCGGGGAGAAAGAATGTCTACCGGCTTGCCGTCTATAAGGATTTCACCGGAAACTTTGTCCCTGATACCGAAAATTGTTTCAATCACTTCGGTTCGGCCGGCTCCGATTAATCCGGCGATTCCCAGGATCTCCCCTTTTCGGACTGTAAAGGAGACATCATTGAAATATCTGCTGTGAGTCAGATTTTTCACTTCCAGTTTTACATCCCCGATAGGACATGCCTCCTTGGGAAACAGTTCATCCACATCCCGGCCTACCATCATATTGATAAGCTTTTCCTCGGTCAGTTTATCCGTATCATCGGTTCCGATGTAGGTTCCATCCCGGAAGACAGAGATCCTGTCGGTAATCTCATAAACCTCATCCAGTTTATGAGATATGTATATAATGCTTTTTCCACTTGCCCGGAGTTTCCTCATCAGGGTAAAAAGCTGTTTAATTTCCTTATCAGCAAGAGCGGATGTCGGTTCATCCATAATAATCAGTTTTGAATTGAATGAAATTGCCTTGGCGATTTCAATCATCTGCATTTTAGCTACTGTAAGATTAACCATTTCAAGCCTGGGGTCCACATCCAGATCAATTTCCTTCAGAACTTCAAGGCTCATTTCGTACATTTTCTGATGATCGACAAGACCGAATTTGTTTAGGGGCTCTCTACCAAGCCAGATATTCTCCATGATCGGTCTATGAAGTACAGGACTCAATTCCTGATGAATCATGGAAATCCCCATATTCAGGGCTTCAATTGTATTATACTGTTCACGAACTTCACCATCGTACAGGATTGTACCTGAAGTCTGGCTGTGAACACCGGCCAGACAGTTCATCAGTGTTGATTTACCGGCTCCATTCTCTCCCATGAGAGCATGAATCTCACCGGGACGAACCTTAAGCTGAACCCCTTTCAGGGCCTGTACACCGGGGAATGTTTTAACAATATCCGTCATTTCCAGGATATATTTTTCCTCTGCCATTATTCTCTCCCGTAAAAAAAGGGGAAAACACTCCTGAAAAGCCTTTCCCCTTTTTAATTATCTCTTACTGGAAGTCAGCAAGATTTTCAGGTGTTATCAGTACAAAGGGTACCCAAACGAGGGAATCCACTGTTTCACCCATCAATACACTATGAATCAGTTTTGCAGCACCTTCGCCCTGACCTACAGCATCCTGCAGAACAGTAGCAGCCAGTTCACCGCTGCCAACGGCTTCTTTGGCATCGGGAATTGCATCAACACCCATTACATAGATATCTTCTCTTCCCGCAGCTTTCAGAGCTTCTACAGCACCGAGAGCCATTTCGTCATTGTTGGCCAGGATACCTTTCAGGTCTGCACCGTAAGCGGTCAGCCAGTTTTCGGTAAGAACCATTCCCTGGTCACGCTGCCAGTTTCCGGTTTCTTTTGCCAGGATGTCGATGTTAGGATATTTTTCTGCAATTACAGATTCATTACCTTCAGTTCTTTTCAGGGCACCTTCGTTGTCCAGTTTTCCCATCAGGATGGCAACTCCGCCTTCTCCGCCCATAAGTTCACCCATGTAATTCATCTGCTGCTGACCGGCAATAACTTCCTGTGATCCAACATAGTAGACATTTTCAGGAAGATCTTTTCCGGCATAGGGGTTTCTGTTTACAAAACAGAGGGGGATGTCTGCTTCAGCAGCAGCTCTAACGATAGGTTCCATTGCACTCGTATCTACAGGAACAACAATCAGAGCATCCACTTTCTGAGCAATCAGAGTATTTACCATATCCTGCTGACGAATAACATCCTCTACAGAGTCCTGCAGAATAATTTCAACATCAGCAACACCATCGTAATACGCTTCAGCCGCATCCATTACATAAGTCTGAAATGTATCGTTGAAATTGTTACATACATATCCGACCTTGAAACCATCTGCTTCTTTCTGTCCTTCTGCAAATACAGCACCGGTAATTAAACCGATACCCAAAAGAACTGTTAAGAGCTTTTTCATAAATAATTCCTCCTACCTTTTTTGGCGTTCGGCAGTTCAATTTTTTCTGCCGTGCCTTCCGGATCTACGCAAACGTTTCCGGTATGTGTACATTATCACAACGGTTTCTCAGATCTGTCAAGAAAAAATTTTAAACAATCAGTCAAATATTGTTTAATTACATACTATATATATCTTTAATATTATATCATACAATCTGACGAAATTAAATTTTCACCCCCGAACCGGGGCTGATTAGAAGCATAAATTATCGATATATTTTTCTCTATTATCGGAAACGTTTGTCTCTTTCCGGAAAGCTCTCAGAAATCGATACTTTAAAAAAAACCAACCCCTATTTCCTGAGGTTTCACTTGCACTATCCCCTAAAATGTACTATTGTCATACAATAGGAGTTTTCAGATGGTGAAGAAGATCAAGCAAAAGACAGTTGTTGAACAGGTAATGGAGCACATAAAAGATCTTATTGCTTCGGGAAAATACAAACCCGGAGACAAGCTCCCTACTGAAAATGAACTTGCCGAGAGATTCGGCATCGGCCGGTCCTCCATCAGAGAGGCTATCAAGATCTTCAACTATCTGGGTGTTCTTGAATCAAAGGCAGCCAAAGGAACCTTTCTCTCTGATAGGGCCAACATTTCCCAGGAAGCTCTCTCATGGTCGATCCTCCTTGGCAAGGATGAACAGCAGGAACTCATAGAAACCAGGGGTGCCATCGAGTTATGGAGCATCATAACCCTCACTCACCAGTATATCGCCAATCCTGAAAAACTGACGTCCATCATAAAGGAACTGCAGGAACAGGTGAATCATATGAAACTCAGCCTGGATGCCGGGCAGAGGGACAATATGGTAGAAGCGGATTACAATTTTCACAACATCATTGTAAAAAGCACAGGCAATACCCTGTTCTACTCCATATACAAAACCCTGAGATCTTTCATGATGGAAGAGATCGATCAGTCACAGAGCGACTATGCCAACCCTGAAATGATTGTCCTTGAGCATCAGAGCATAATAGATACGATCAAGAGCGGACAGGTCAGTCAGTCCATAGAAACCTTCAGCTCCCATATAGAGAATATCAAGAACAGACTTCAGATCCCCAGAAAACAGTAGGATTCTCTGACAGATTCAAAAGAAGCCCTTCTTTCAAACCGGTCCCGGAAAGACAAAAAACCGGCACCAGCCCGGAAGGATCTCTCTGCAGTGGGGGCTGGTGCCGGTAAAACCTAATAATTCTAAAACCTTTTTTAAATAGTATTTGTGTGTGTTCAAAGCCCCCGGATTCCAGGGGCTGTAAAACCGTTTACAGGGGAATATTCCCGTGTTTTTTGCGGGGGAGTTCCTCCATCTTGTCTGAGAGCATTTCCACAGACCGGATCAGATCTCTCCGGATATATTCGGGATCCACCACATCGTCCACAATACCCAGAGATGCCGCAGCATAGGGATTCATGAACTTCTCCTGGTACTCATGGATCTTGATCTCCCGGATCAGTTCGGGATCCCGGGCCGCACTGATATCATTCCTGAAAATGATATTCGCCGCTCCCGCCGCTCCCATGACAGCAATCTCTGCCATAGGCATGGCCAGAACCCTGTCATATCCCAGCGCTTTGGAGGCCATACCGATATAGGCGCCTCCGTAGGCTTTCCGGAGAACCAGAGCCACCTTGGGAACCGTGGCTTCCGCAATAGCATAGAGCAGCTTGGCTCCGTGACGGATAATTCCACCGTACTCCTGAACCGTACCTGGCATATACCCGGGCACATCCACCAGAGAGACTATAGGCACGCCGAAGGAATCGCAGAAACGGATGAACCGCGCGGCCTTGTCGGAGGAGTCCTTGTCCAGGGAACCGGCAAAAACCATGGGCTGATTCCCGATGATTCCCACGGATCTGCCGTTCAGCCTGGCAAAGCCGACGACCATACTGGGAGCGAACTCCTTATGAACCTCAAGGAAGCTGTACTGATCAAAAAGCAGATCAATCACCTGACGGATATCATAGGGCCTGTTGGTTTTATCCGGCAGGATATGCAGGATCTCTCCTGTAATCCTTTCGGCATCATCCGTACACTCCACCACAGGGGGTTTTTCCCTGTTGGACGAAGGCAGGTAGGACAACAGCTGCCTGAGAGTGAGGAGACACTCTTCTTCGGAGGAACAGCGGAAATGGGCATTACCGCTTTTACTGTTGTGGGCTTCTGCCCCGCCCAGCGCTTCGTGAGTCACATTTTCACCGGTAACGGCTTTAATAACGTCGGGACCGGTAATATACATATGGCTGGTTTTATCCACCATAAAAACAAAGTCTGTCAGAGCCGGCGAGTAGGCCGCGCCTCCCGCACAGGGGCCCATGATAATGGACATCTGGGGGATCACACCCGAAGCCAGAGTATTGGCCCGGAAGATGCTTCCGTACCCTTCCAGAGAGAGCACTCCCTCCTGGATCCTGGCTCCGCCGGAATCGTTGATCGAGATGAAGGGCTTTCCGGTTTTCATGGCTTCCATCTGGGCTTTGGCAATTTTGGCGGCATGAGCCTCCCCCAGGGATCCGCCCAGTACGGTAAAATCCTGCGAGGATAGCCATATCTGTCTGCCGTCCAGCTGAGCACTGCCCGTGATAACGCCATCGCCGAAGAACTTCTTCTTATCCATCCCGAAGTCTTCATTCCGGCTTTTCATATAGGGCTGATTCTCTACGAAACTGCCCTTGTCCACCAGAAAATTGATCCTTTCCCGGGCCGTCTTTTTCCCTTTGGCCCGCTGTTTCGCCTGACGGGACTCTCCCCCGCCGGCCAGCATGGTCTCTTTGGCTCGGACCATATTGGCCAGACTCTCTTTATGGGCCCGGGGAATTTCCCGGGCCTGTTCAGCCTTTCCTCCCTGCTCTTCAGGCAGGTTGGATTTAGCTTCTTTTCTACTCACTTTTTCTGACGCTCTCACTGAATAACTCCTCGTCTGTAGGCTGCCTGTTGGCAATGGGAGAAGAAACCCAGGTGGTGTTGATCAGATGCTTCCAGGTGATATTTTCACTGGAGATGTTTCCACCCCAGGAACCGCAGCCCAAAGTCAGAGTGGTAGGCATACCGTTTGTCCAGGCACCGCTGTTGGCAAGACAGTGAGGCTGATTGACCATAACGCGGGACACTTTTACCTGCTCAGCCAGCTGAAGGATTCTCTCTTTCTTTTCGGTATGGATACCGCAGGAGTGACCAGCACCGGAGTAGTTGGTAATATCGTTGACCATCTGAACGGCCTTGTCAAAGTCGCTCCATTTATAGAGGGTCATCACTACAGACAGTTTTTCACCGCTCAGAGGGTATCCCTCGCCGATTCCGCTCTCTTCCACAAAGAAGAAATTGGTTCCTTCGGGAACTTCGATGCCGGCGATCTTCGCAATGGTTGCCGCAGGCTGAGCCACGATGTCCCGGTTCAGATGCTCACCGTCGGGCCAGAGGGCTTTTTCAATCTTCCCCTTATCCGCCTCTTTCACCCTGAAACCGCCTTCGGCTTCCAGAGCGCTGCAGAGTTCCTCATAGATCGTATCCTGAGCCAGGCAGGAGTTTTCGGCAGAACAGCTTGTGGCCATGTCGAAAGTTTTTGAACGTCTGATTTTGTCGGCAACAACTTTCATATCCTGAGTATCATCCACGATGGTAACGGCATTTCCCGCTCCTACACCGTAGGCGGGGGTTCCGCTGGAATAGGCGGTTTTAACAAGGCCCGCTCCTCCGGTTGCCAGAACCAGATCGCACTGTTTCATGATCTCCTGGGAGTTTTCCATGGTCACCTGATCCACATGGATGATCAGATCTTCCGGATATCCCAGTTTTTTCAGAACCGCCCGCATTTTGTTGACAACCATCTCATTGGTTTTGATGGACCGGGGATGGGGAGCCAGGATAATGGCATTTCTGCCTTTGATGGCGCTCATGGATTTCAGTACAGGTGTGGCTTCGTTATTGGTGGTGGGAACCATGGCTCCGATAACCCCTACGGGTTTGGCGATTTTGATCAGTCCCAGGGCGGGATCTTCTTCAATCACACCGGCGGATTTCTTGCCTTTCATATCGAACCAGCCGGCCCGGACTTTGTTCATCATTTTGCCGTGTTTGCTTTCAAAAAGCCCCATCCTGGACTCTTCCACAGCCAGTTTGGCCAGTTCGGTCACAAAGGGTTCCTGAACTGTTGTCCAGGCTATATGTTCACAGATTTCATCTACTTTTTCCTGGGACAGAAATTCAATTTCCGCCTGGGCTTTTCTGGCTCTCTCTACAAGGCCTTTAACATAATCAGACATGTATGTACTCCTCAATCATTTACAATTCACTTTCAGATAATTCAAAATTCCAAAGGAGGTAAAATCCTGCGATTTTACCTCCCTGACAGCTTATTCAGAAGGCTGATCAGGCATCAGGATTCGGGATCATCAGATCTCTGACAACACTGAGAAGTTCGGAATAACCGGCAAGGAAACCTCTCAGGGTTCTTGCTGTTGCTCCGTATGTTTCAAACTCTTCCGGTGTCATACCATCGGGCTCATAGGCTTTTATAAACTCGGGATAGGTTTTCAACTCTGCCAGGATAGCAGGATCAACAGGTTTATCTATTGTGATTTCCGGTTCGATATCACTGGCATTGAACAGTTTCTGCCACTTGCTGGGGATGGTCTGAACAATGTCGTCACCGATCAGCTGTGACCAGTGCAGGTGGTTTCTGTAGGCGGCGGAAA
This sequence comes from Oceanispirochaeta sp., assembly GCA_963666275.2. GTDB lineage: Bacteria > Spirochaetota > Spirochaetia > DSM-2461 > DSM-2461 > Oceanispirochaeta. The sequence goes on along the minus strand of CAXXOA010000002.1, from coordinate 1,888,527 downwards.
GCAGTCTGGTTCTATAGCCTTTTTCCTTATAAATTCTGTAGGCATTCTTGAAAACAGCCACTCCGGCCCAGTCAAGGACACCCGGAGTGGGAACTTTTTTCTCTTTGCCCGCAACGATTTTCAGCCAGTCATCAGTCCGTCCCACCATGATTGTACAGACCGGTGTCATATGAGAGATATCCTTGCCTTCAGCTTCTCTTCTTTTCAGACCTCTTTCAACGGCTTCAGCCACCTGAACCGCCTGGGGGCAGGTAAAACTTACAGTGGCATTTATATTCACACCGTGGTAGGTCGCTTCTTCAAAAGCCTTGATTCCAGCAGCGGTTGTAGGCATTTTAACCATCATATTTTCAGCCAGTTTATTGAAACCGATGGCCTGTTCCGCCATAGCTTCCGCATCACGGTAGAGCTGAGCATTGGTCTGAATTGAGATCCGGCCTTTTTTCCCCTTTGTTTCGTCAAAAACAGGTTTCAGGATTCCAGCACCCTTAACTGCCATTTCTTCGATCAGTTTCCAGGAGATGTCCACTTCGGAAGCTGTAGGCATCTCTTTGATAATTTCAAGGATCCTGTCTTTCCAAATATGCATTTCCTGTTTCAATACGTTCAGTACGATCACAGGGTTTGTGGTAGCACCTGAAGCACCGTGGCTTACGGCATAATTCAGCTCTTCAATGGAACAGGAATCGTTCCATACTTCAACGTCGCAGAGATTGACGGTTTTCTTCATCGGACTCATTTCGCTCATCTTCTATACTCCTGGTAAAATATCGTAAAATAGTTAAAGTAATCTTCTTAATGTCTAATTGTATGATAATAGGACTTATGTATTTTGTAAAGCTTTATTTTCCGGATTTATCGACAAAAAATGTCCTTTCAGGATGAAGTGAAAAGAGCCGCATCCTCTTTTAGGGCATGAAATGTTTCTGATTTTCGTGTACAATAGGAGAAGCATGATAACAAAAAAAATAGACCCCACGATGATTCCCATTCTGAACTATCAGAAGACCATCTACCTGAATATATTTTTTATCAAAATAATCCTCGGATTATATTTATATGCAATGACCCTTTCCGCAGCAGTTCTGGCAGAGTACTTCATTCTTATGCTGGGATTCCTGCTTGTATACAGAATTGCCAGGCGGGGAGGAACCTATCCGGCATTTCTTATCGCTGTGGTCTTTCTCATAGCGGATGTTTTTGTGGGCATCATCAATTTCGGGCTGGAATCGGGAACTCAGTACTACCTTCTGACCATGTGCACCCTTCTTTCTGCGAGTCCCCGGCTGAATAAAGGAATACTCACTGTCCTGGGAGTATCGACTCTGGGGCTTTTCTTCTTTGTCCTGATCTATTTCGACAGCTATACCCCGTTCTTCCTTCTGAATCCGAGGGGCCTGAACATCCTTTTCAACTTCAATCTTCTTGTAGCCTTTTTCATTATAATTATAAGCCTCTGGCGTTTTACATCGGACCTCCTGACAAAACAGAAAGAGATATCCGAATATCACGATGAAATCTTCCATATTGCCCACACAGATACCCTGACCGGACTGGCCAACAGAAATGCCATTCAGAAGCTCATACCCCAGTCGTATGAAAAAGCCCGCAAAACAGGGCAGTGTCTTTTACTGGGACTGCTGGATGTGGATAACTTTAAGAGTGTCAACGATACCTACGGCCATAACTGCGGGGATGAAGCTCTGAAACTCATAGCCGGTCATTTACAGAAGAGCCTTCGTCAGGGAGATCATGTAGGCCGCTGGGGTGGAGAGGAATTTCTTATTATACTGATGACCAATGATCCGGAATCAGCCGAGAGAACTTTTGAAAGGATCAGAAGATCTGTTCAGGATACCCCTTTCCTCTGGGAGGGCAATCAGATCCATCTTAGTATCACAGTGGGATATACGGATTTAAAGGATTCGGAGACCACCGATGCCGCTATCTCCCGAGCGGATAAAAACCTTTATATCGGAAAGAATTCCGGAAAGAACAAGGTTGTTTCGGATCTTCAAGGTTATCAGAGAGGCCTTTTCAGTGGAAGTGAGATAAATCAGGGAAACGGCGGAGAAACCTAGAACCAGATGTAACTGAGGACTTCTTCCCTCAATGCGACAAACTCGGGAAGTGACTTGATCTTCCGGCTGTCCAGATGACTATAGTCCCGACTGAAAGGGGTTTTCACCTTTTTAATGATTCTGCCGGGAAGAGAAGACATGACGTAGACCTCTGTAGAGAGATAAATCGCTTCTTCCACACTGTGGGTAATCAGAATAACAGTCTTACCCGTATCCCGCCATATCTTAAGAAGTTCCTCCTGCATATGCTCCCGGGTGAGCACATCCAGAGCCCCGAAGGGCTCATCCATCAGGAGAATCTCGGGATCATTGGCCAGGATTCTGGCGATAGCCACCCTCTGGCGCATCCCCCCGGAAAGTTCATAGCAGTGCATATGGGCAAAATCCGAAAGTTTGACCCGTTCCAGATTTTCCAGGGCGATCTTTTTTCTTTCCTTTCTGCCTGTGCCGTTCACCTTCAGGCCGAAGGCTACATTCTGCTCTATATTGAGCCAGGGATAGAGCGCGGGCTTCTGAAAAACGACCCCCCGGCTTCTGCTGGGCCCCGTCACAGGCCCCTCTCTATCGGAAATGGCTCCCCCTGTGGGGGGCAGGAACCCTCCGATCACATTGAGAAGGGTTGATTTCCCGCAGCCCGAAGGCCCGACAATGGTAATAAAATCCCCCTTTTCCACTGTCATGGAAATATCGCTGACAGCGGAAAGGAGTCCTTTTTTTGTCGGGAAGTCGACACTGATATCTTTCAGTTCCAGCAGTGTTTCCAAGATCTACTTTCCCAGGGCCTGTTCGATATACTCGGGATGAAGAGCCTTGCGGAAGGTTTCCAGACCGGGCGCTTCTTTGATGGTATTCTGTTCTACAAGAAAATCCGCCGTGGCTTTCAGAACAGACGCCAGATCTCCGATATTACCCGGTGTACCCATATAGCGGGATTCAAGCTGTTCCTCTCCCGGAAGCAGGACGAGGCTGTTCATCTGCCTGAGAGCTTCTTCTTCGGGAATATCAAACTGTCGGCTCACCGCCTGTGCGGCTGCCTCTCTATCGCTCCGGTATAGTTCCACCGCTTTGATTTCCGCAGCAAGGTAGGCTACAACAAGGTCGGGATACTTTTCAGCAAATCCCTTCCTTGCCACTGTGATATCCCCTGTCAGGTATCCGGCTTCCGCCAGTTTACGGGAATAGATGAGAACTTCCCCCCCGGACTCGAGCATTTTGGCAAGAGTCGGTTCCCAGATAAAGCTCCCGTCAATATCCCCTCTGTGCCAGGCGGCCAGGGCATCCGGCGGCTGCATATCAAAGATTTCCACAGATTCGGGATCAATCCCCTCCAGCTCCAGAGCCGCCAGGAGATGGTAATGGGTGGTAGCACCGAAGGGAACAGCTATTTTTTTGCCTGCCAGATCCTTCAGCTCTCCGATTCCCGCATCACTTTTTACAACAAGCGCTTCGTTATCACCGATAATATCGTGAACCCAAATCACATCGAAAGGAACGGAATTGGCGATTCCCGCGGCGATCCCGCTGCTCCCTGAAAGGCCGATATCAATGCTTCCGGCAGCCAGCCCTGTATTTAGTTCGGAACCCGAGTTGATCTGAACCCATTCCACGGGGATCCCGGTAGCCTCTTCCAGCCAGTTATACTCTTTTGAAATGATCTGTCCATTGGGGATGGCCTGGTATCCGATCACAATCCTGTCGGGAGCCCCCTCAGGATCCCCCTGACCTCCGGCGCTGGCAGAGGTCAGAAACACAGCCATCATGAGAACAAGGATAAGACCTGTTTTCTTTAACATGTTAAAACTCCTTTTAAAATATAAATCCCGGCATTACAGGAACCGGGCTAACACTCCTTCCCTTTCCAGGGAACAAACAGTTTTTCCGCCGCCCTTAAGAGCCTGTCCAGAAGAATTCCGGTGATCCCCATGACAAGGATCCCCATGAACATAACATCTCCTCTCAGGAACTTTCCCGCATCCAGGACCATCCATCCGATCCCGGAAGTGGCGGCGACAATCTCGGAGGAAACAAGAGTGGTATAGGTAAAACCGATACTGACCCTCATCCCTGTGAAAATCTCCGGCAGGCAGGAGGGAAAAATGACATGCCTAAAGACATACCCCTTCCCGGCGCCCAGAGACCGGGCCGTATGAATCTTTTCCTGAGACACCGAAGCGACCGCCGACATGGCACTGATCGATAGAGGCGGAAAAGCGGCCAGAAACAGCAGGGTGATTTTCGATTCATTGCCGATTCCCAGCCAGATAACAAGGATGGTATAGTAGGCCAGAGGCGGCAGGGGGCGGTAGAATTCGACAATAGGATCAAAAAAAGCCTTTACCTTCCAGCTGTATCCCATCAGCATTCCCAGGGGGATCGCCAGGATACAGGCGAAAACAAATCCTGTGATGACCCGGAAAAGGCTGTCTCCCAGATGCTGCAGGAGCGTCCCGCCCCTGTATCCGTTCACAGCGATATCCACAAATACCTCCCAGACACTGGAAGGGGCGGGGATAAAATATTCAGGGAATATTTTCATCCGGGCAATGATGTACCACACAGCAAAGAGACCTGTCACGCAGGCTGCGGAAATAGAGAGTTCCAGGATTTTTCTTTTTGCGTATCTACTCATCAGTCACAAGTATATAAAAAAAAGGACAACACAGAAAGCTTGGGATAAAGTTTCTCTGCTGTCCTCTTCTGAAGGTTCTCAGTTCACACACCACTTACTTGTGGTTTTGGCGACCCTGTTTCCGGCGATTCCTCCCAGGATCAGGAAGACAAGGAAGACCCATCCCGAAAGCGAGAAATTCGCAATGGGAGTATAGAGAGCCCCCACATTGCAGCCGTTGGCCAGTCTGGTTCCAAAGCCCATAAAGAGGCCGCCCATGGCAAAAAACAGGAGTTCTTTGGGACGGATTTTCATTTCCGAGAAAAAGGTTGTCCTGAAGGTTCCCGCCAGGAGCAGAGCAATCAGAGTGCCCAGGATAATCCCGATATTCTGAACCGATACAGGATTGGCAAAAATGGAGGTTTCAAAGAATCCCGCAGGAAAATAGGTAAAACCGGCCAGAGCCTCTGAAGAGACTCCGAAGAGCATCAGCAGTTTTCCGAACCAGAATCCGTAGATGGTGGAAGCCCCCCACCCGGCTCTGGTGATTCCCAGAAGCATGATAAAAACGATGGCGATCACAGCCGCTCCGGTTCTCATCTTCCAGGGGCGGACAAACAGCATTTCATAGGTTCTGGAACTGAAGAGTTTAAAAGGAAGATCCTCTCCTTCGGGTTCCCTGTCCTGTTCAATCTCCGAGCCCACACCCGTAAAAGTGCCGTCGGCTTTCTGGCGGTCCTCAAACCGTTTGGAAAAGTAGGCGAAAACCGAAGCCAGGAGAGCAGTCAGGAGGAGAGCTCCCAGATAGCCGCTCATTTTGTCCCACATAAAAAGGTCGGGCAGGAAGACACCGCCGCCCAGCTGTTCGCCAGACACGGTTGAAATCCAGGAGTCATTGACCCAGGAAGCGGTTTTCTGCACGGGGAATCCTATAAAGACACCAAAGGCGAAAAACAGCAGAGTGGTAAAAGCTCTGGGGAGCCCGGTGATCAGATCGGTGAGCACTCCCGAAGCACAGCAGGAGGAGAAGGTCATACCGAAACCGAATGACAGCCCCCCCAGAATAACGCCCAGGTTGATCGGGTTGATCCACAGATTATAGGTAGTGGGATCCTTTCCGTAGAGGATGGCAACCGAGATTGCCGCCGTCCCCAGGAACATCCACATGAGAACTCTCATCAGTTTGGAGGATCCTGTCCTGTAGGCCCGGTTTACACTGCCCGCAAAACCCATGAAAGCTCTTGTCAGGGCGTATCCGAATCCGATTCCCGCCAGAAGTCTGAAATAGAGCATCTGGGTTCCCAGAACGGCTTCGCCGAAGATCAGAATAAGGGCGACAACGCCGAATCCGATCAGGTTTTCTACTTTATTATTCATTTCCTCATTCCTCAGTCAAAGTTGTAGTCAGTCAGAATCGGTTCTCGTCCTGTCACCTTATCGTGGTAGTATTCATGAAAGGAAACGCCCATAAAACCGCCGGAAACATTCCAGACATTCTTGAATCCCAGATTCTGAAGAGCCAGAACCGCATTATAGCTTCTCTGACCGCTGCGGCAGTGGAGATAGATATCTTTGTCCCGGGGGAACTCGTCCACCCGGTCCCGGAGCTGACTCAGGGGAATATTCACAGCCCCTTTGAGATGGGACAGGGCATATTCGTTCTCTTCCCTCACGTCAAAAATCGCCGCTCCTGATTCCACAAGATCCCTGACTTCGTAGGCGTGCACCTGTTTAAAGTCATCTCTCATCAGGTTGGTTGCGACATAACCGGCAAAGTTGACCACATCTTTGGCTGTTCCGAAGGGAGGAGCATAGCAGAGTTCCAGATCCTTCAGATCCCGGATGGTTCCGCCGAACTTGATAACCGTGGCGATTACATCGATCCGTTTGTCCACATTTCCCTTTCCTATCGCCTGGGCCCCCAGGATTCTGCCGGTGGGAACTTCATAAACAAGCTTGAAATGCATGCTTCGGCTGGAAGGCATAAGACCCACTTTATCACCGGGGATAATCCGGACGCAGTCAAAGTCGATGTTCAGCTTGGAGTTTCTTATAAAGCCTCCTGTAAGACCTGTGGAGGCCGCATTGTAATCGAACACCTTCAGGATAGACGTCCCTATATAGCCTCTGTTGTCGATGCACATGCCGTTGATATGGTCTGCCACACCCCGTGCCTGTTTCTGGGCGGGACCTGCCAGGGGAAGTTTGAAGTAATCATTGAAAAGGTAGCTGTAGACTTCAATGGCGTCACCTACGGCATAGATATCCTTGTCTATGGTCCGGAAGTTCTGATCCACCTTCATGGCTCCGGTTTTACCGATTTCCAGACCGGCCTGTTTAGCAAGATCTGTTTCCGGGGAGACGCCGATAGCCAGAACCACAGCATCGGTTTCCACCTTTTTCCCCGAGCCGAGAAGGATAGCATTCTCCTCGAATCCACTGACTTTATCGTCCAGGATCAGGTTCACACCCTGGTCGTAGAGTTCCTTGTGAAGGATCTGCACCATATCCACATCCAGGATTCTCAGAATCTGGGGCATAGCCTCAACCAGAGTCACGTTATACCCGGCTTCCTTCAGGTTCTCCACAGTTTCAATACCGATGAATCCCCCGCCGATAACGGAAATATTCTTTACATCCTCGGATTTTATGGCTTTAGCCAGTCTGTCTATATCCACCACATTGCGGATTGTATAGGTTTTAACCTTTTCTATTCCCGGTATGGGGGGAACAATGGGTTTACCGCCGGGAGAAAGGACCAGTTTGTCATAGGATTCTCTGTATTCCTCACCGGTAGCCAGATTTTTTACAACCACTTCTTTGGCGTCTCTGTCGATAGAAGTAACTTCATTTTCTGTCCTTACTTCAATATTGTACTGGGCTTTAAACATTTCCGGGCACATCAGAACAAGATCATCCGCCTTTTCAATCAGCCCGCTCAGATGATAGGGCAGACAGCAGTTTGAGAAAGAGACATGGGGTCCCTTTTCGAACATGATGATCTGATCGTCCTCACTGTGTCTTCTCAGACGGGCTGCTGTGGAAGCTCCTCCGGCCACACCACCGACTACCAGGATTTTCTTTGACATATCTTTCTCCTAATTAAACTTTGTTTCCCTTTTTTGTATATATGATAAATGTATATATAATTATCTATAACAATTTATTGTACCCACAGAAAATCGGGAAAATCAAGTGGAATCGGGGAATTCAGAGACATTTTCTTGCTATGGCAACTATTTCACCCTTTACATAGCATCTAATTTATTGTTGCTATGGCATTTATTTTTTTATTCCATTTCCGGACAGAAAATACTAGTAAACCACTAATTTTTCCATTCCCGGATGGAGAAAGCTTTTATTTGTTGACAATACTGAATTATCTATGCAAGTTAATAGGTAAATCACGAGTTATCAATAAGGGATGTAAAATATGAAGAATCGCCGGAAATACACAATATTCGCCATAATATTTACTCTGACAGCCGCTTTCAGCGCCTGCACTTTTATAGACTATGCAGAGTCGGGAACACTTATAATCGATGCCGATGAAGCCGCTGAAAAAATGGCTGAGGGTTATATTCTGGTAGACGCCCAAAAGACAAGTTCCTACAAAAAGAATCATATCCAGGGGGCTGTTAACATCGAAAGGGCCGAGATCATGATCAGCGAACCAGTGGCCAATATGCTGGCAACCGCCTCTATTGTTTCCAGAGCCGCCGGGAATGCGGGCCTGAAGGAAACCTCGGATATTCTCATATACGACGACAATAAAAGCATGGACGCCGCCAGACTCTACTGGACTCTCAAAATCTGGGGCCACAAAGGGGATATCCTCCTGATATCAGGAGGGATGAAAGCCCTGGAGAGAGAGGGAATGACAGTCACTGACAAACTCCCGGCTATAGCATCCCAGAGCTACAAAACATCAACCCTGGATTCTTCCATGATCGCCACGAAAGAGGATATTATTGCTAAAATAGACAATCCTGCGGATAACTATGTGCTCATAGATGTCCGATCCGATGAGGAGTACAATGCAGGCAATATTCCCGGTTCAATCCACATAAACTATGAAAAAAATATGTTCCTCAACAAGGAGAAGGGAGACACATTCCGCCCGGTTTCCCACAACCGGATCCTCTACAAAGAACTGGGAATTACCCCCGAAGACGAGATCGTTCTCTACTGTAAAACCTCAGTCAGAGCGGCCAATACCTATGCGGCCCTCTACAATGCCGGGTACAGGAATCTTAAAATATACGACGGTGCCTGGCTGGAATGGAGCAGCGGCGACATGCGGGTTGTGAAACCGGATGTTCAGGTAAGAACAACCACATCTTCATCAGATAATTCCTGAGAAGGAAATCCCCTGGCGCAGAACCCGCTTGTCTTTTTCCAGGCAGCGGGTTCATTCATTTATCATGGTAAACCGGAGCAAAATCATCCGGATCAATTGTTCCCAGGTTTCCATTAGATATCTTACGTACACTTTTAATCAGGAAATATTTAAAAGATAATCTTTTACCGAATATTTCAACCTGTTCCAGTATAATTATTTAAATCAATATATAATTTTATAGATATACCAATATAAGTTACCGATGTTTCTTAATAATATTTTTTGCGGTTTTTTGTTGACATAGCATCTATTTCAAGTATAAAGTTTACATGTAAATTAGTTAAAAAAATACTCAATCCCTTTACCGGATTTTCCGGGAAAGAGGTATTGGATATTTTGTGTATTCTTTTAAGAGATCGGTTTTCAGAGCAGAACTGATTTTTTTAGGCATTTAAATGGATAAAGATTTATCCATGTCAAAAAAAAGAGCACTTTATTTGTCGATAAGGAGAAAAAAAATGAAAAAAATCTTACAGGTCCTGATGATGATGCTTCTTGCCCTTGCTGTACTGACGGGTTGTCAGAAAAAAGAAGAAGCGGCAGCGGCAGCCCCGGCAGAGAAAGCGGTAGAAGCCGTCGAAACTGTCCAGGTTGATCCTGTGGAAGAAGCAGCGGCATCCTACTTTGCCGATTATCCCGGTTCCCGGATTGCTCCGGCCAGCGATGTATTCGCCATGCTTGATGCGGGTGATGACATTTTCGTCCTGGACATCCGCCAGCCCGATGTTTATTCCGCAGGCCATATCAAAGGCGCTGTCAATGCTCCCTGGGGTTCGGATATTCTGGTAGACGCAGTCAACTGGCTGCCTGCAGATAAAAAAATCTATGTAAACTGCTATACCGGCCAGACCGCCGGACAGACTACGGCAGTACTGAATGTGGCTGGATTTGACGTAACATCCATCAAATACGGATGGAACCTGGGTATATCAAAAACAGAAGGGTTCGAAGGCTATGTTGAGACCGCAGCAGCGTCTGTACCTGAAGCCTCCGGAACAGTTATCCAGCCTGAAATCAAAGAAGCAGTTCAGGAATACTTTACAACCGTAACTACCGGTGCCTACAAAAATAACATCATTGCCTCCTCTGCTCTGAAAGAGCTTGTAGATACCGAAGAAGGACTGAACATCGTATCCGTACGGCAGCCCAAAGATTTTGATGCCGGACACATCATGGGTGCTATCAACATCCCCTTCGGAGCAGGTATGCAGGAAGCTTTTGCAGATCTTCCCAGGGATGAAACAGTATTTGTCTACTGCTACTCCGGACAGACAGCCGGACAGACTGTAGGAATCATGAGACTCATGGGAATCGATGCGGTTTCTGTAAAAAGCGGTATGGGAACGGCAGGAACAGCAGGAAGCGGCTGGTCAAACGAAGGTTTTGAAACTGTTATGTAATCCCCTTCGGCTCCCCTCAGGAACCAACCCTGTCTCCCCCTGAAGGGAGAAGGAATAAAAAATACTTTTAACTTTTTTACCCCTCTCCTGCATGGAGAGGGGTGTTTCATTTATAAAGCTATGACCTTCAATAAAAGGAATGTAATATAAGAATATGTTTTTACATGAACAATCCCTTCTCTCCCTCTGGGAGAGGGGCCGGGAGAGAGGGAATAGAAACAGGATGTCTCCTCAGATAACCCTATTCATCTACCTGCTCCTCTGGTTCGCAGGAAATCTCCTGTTTCTCGACTCCTACCCTTTCATGCATACCGATGAACCCTGGCTGAGCGGCCTGACCCGGACAATGATGGCCGAAGGACGGCTGGACGTAACTGAATCTTTTTATGATCTGTACGAAAGGCATCCTCACGGGATAAAAGTCCTGTTCCATCTCCTTCAGATGGTTTATATCAGAGTTCTCGGTTACTCCCTTTTTGCTGTCCGCCTTCTGTCACTTACAGCAGGAGTCCTGGCCATCTGCCTTTTCTACAGACTCCTTTCCCTGCTGACCCCAGCAAAAGCGCCCTGGTCTGCCCTGATCGCTGCCATAGGGATATCCCTGGACAGCCAGTTTATCTACGCCTCCCACACTGCCCGGCAGGAGATCCTTCTGGTCTGTGTACTACTGGCTTCTCTTCTGCTGGTTCTGCAGGAGAATGATAAGATAGGCATCCCCGCTTCGGGAGGACTTCTGGGGGTATCGGCCAGCATACATCCCAATGCGTTTATCATAGCCTGGCCGGCGGGACTGATACTCCTGATCCTGATTCTCCGAAAAAAACGCACAGCCCTGCAGGGAGTCCAGTTTCTGCTCGTCTGTGCGGCAGGAGCCGGTATATTTGTACTGCTGAGTTTCCTTTTCAACCCTCACTTTATTCCCGACTATCTGGCATACGGACAGCCTCTGGGGGTCACCGAAACAGCGGATATAAAGGTACTCCGTTGGCCCCGTTTCCACAGCAGGATGTTTCACAGGGTCAGCGGAACCTACTATCTGCCGGATATCCGCTGGCAGTATCTTACCCTCCCCCCCCTCCTACTGGCGGCCTGGTTCCCGTCAGGAAAACAGCAGTCAACTTCTTTCAGCGGAAACCGGCCCCCTTCGCTGCTTCTCCTTTCACTGGGAGGATTACTCGGTATCAATCTGGGGATTCTTACTGTGGGAAAATACAGTCCTCCCTCCCTGGTATTCCTCACCCCTTTCTACTATATGGCGGCACTGGCAGCGCTGATGCCCCTGAAACAGCGCAGGCCGAAGCTGACGGTTCTTCTGATGCTGCTCCTTCCTGTGATCCCTCTGATTTTCACAGCAAAGAACATACAGGAGGAATACGGCAGTTCCTCTGAGAGCTACAGAGACTACCTGGCGAAGATAGAGGAAACACTCCCCTCCTCCAGCCGGGTGCTGGGAGGTCTGTCCCTCGAGTTTTATCTGGATCAGGGGAATCTTTATCACTGGAGAAACCTGGCGGAACTGCCGGAATGGACAAATCCGGAATCCCCTTCTCCCCTGGAAAGCTATGTAGGAGAGAGGGGGATTGAATATATCGTGATCCCCGGGGAGATTCCCTTTATCTATCAATCCCGGCCGGTCTGGAATGTCCTTTACGGGAATACAGCCTTCTGGTATCCCCAGATGATGGATTTTCTTGAAAAGGAGTGCCGTCTGGAAGCCGGTTTTGACAGCCCCGGCTACGGGGTCAGGATTGCCGCCTACAGAAATGAGAAGCCCTGGTCTGTGAAGATCTACAGGGTCCTTTCCCGGGCGGAAAGATAGGAGAAAAACTTCAGCTCCTCCCGGAGGAACTGTTCCTCCCGGCGGATTCTCGGCCGGGGGAGAGGGTTATCCTCAAACCGGGGAGCTTCTCCGGCAGAGGGAAACAGGAGAATCCGGTCCGAAAGGAGCAGAGCCTCCGCAATATCATGGGTAACAAAAAGTATTGTGAATCCCCTCTCTTCCCAGAGCTGGAGGAGCAGATTCTGAAGCTCCTGCCGGGAGGGTGCATCCAGTGAGCCGAAAGGTTCATCCATAAACAGGATGTCCGGATCGGCATAGAGGGCCCTAGCAAGGGCGCAGCGCTGTTTCATCCCCCCCGACAGCTGGGAAGGATGGAAATCGCCGAACCTCTCCAGCCCGGTCTTCTTCAGCAGGGATTCAGAATCCCCGGGGGGAGATTTTTTTCTGAAGGAACGGAAGCGGGGAAATTCCACGTTCTGAGAGACGGTCAGCCAGGGAAGGAGCTGATGGGGATCCTGAAAGATCATCTGCCCCTTCTGAAAAGGCCCTGAAACAGGCTTTCCTTCATAGAGGACCTGTCCCTCCCGGGGGAGGATAAAACCGGCCAGGAGCTTCAGCAGGGTTGTTTTTCCACAGCCCGAAGGCCCGAGAAGGCAGAGGATTTCTCCTTTGGGTACACCAAGATCCAAACCCGAAAAAAGGCTCAGTTCCCCCCCGTCTGCCAGAGGATAGGCAAAACCCAGATTCTCCGCCTGCAGCAGATTCATTTCAGGGCTCCCCATATTCTGTTTTTCCTCTTTTCCAGCCGGAGGAAAAGCAAATCCTCCACAAGGATACCGAGAACCATAAGTATAAGGATACCGCTGTAGAGTCCCGGTGTGTCCATAAAGATCCTTTTATTGTAGATATACCACCCCAGGCCGCCGGTGCTGCCGATGGTCCCGAAGAGCATTTCCGCGGCGATCACCGCCCGCCAGGCACGGGCCCAGCTGATTTTCAACCCTGCCAGGATAGAGGGATAGGCTCCGGGGATCAGAATATAGAGCAGAGTGTCTCTACGGCTGAGCTGATTGTTCCGGCCCAGATCCATCCAGAGAGTGGAAACCTCCCTGAAACCGCTGCGGATATTGATATAAAAAGGCCAGACCACGGAATGGAAAACAATAAGGACAATGATATGGCTTCCCAGACCGGTCCAGAGGATCAGCAGGGGCAGAAGGGCAATACCGGGAAGGGGATGCGCCAGAGCGGACAGGAACTCCCAGAACCGGTCGGCTCTTTCCGACTGCCTGGCCAGCAGTGCCATCAGAAAAGAGAGTATCAATGCCGGCACAAAAGCCAGCAGGATCATTTTAACTGAAAAGAAAAGACTCGAAGGGAGTTCTCCCGACAGGAGATCCCTTCCGGTCTGTTTGAAAACCTCCCCGGGAGAAGGGAGTACCAGGGGATGGAACAGGCCGGAAAGGGAGATCCCCCACCAGAGAAGCAGCGCTCCTGCGGTCCAGACAAGACGGGAGGGAAATTTCAAAAGAAAACCTCATCGGCTGTTTCTATGTGATGGATCATTCCTGTTCGCTTCATAAAACCGAGGAACTCCTCCACTCCCCGGACCTCAGTTTCATAAACCATACCGGGCCGGGAAAGGTACTCTTCAATCAGGGAGGGTTCCATTCCGTAGGACTCCGCAAGGATCTGCGCGCTCTCACGGGGAGACTCCTTCAGATAATCCACTGCCATTTCAAGGGCTTCCAGATAGCGGCTGTATAAAAGAGGATGACTCTCCCGGAACTCTTCGGTTACCGCTCCGACAATAAAGGTAAAAGGGCCTCCGAAGGCCTCCTCTCCGCTGAGGAGCAGGGAAAACCCCTGCTGGTCTTCTTCCTGAAACAGGTAGGGGGGAGAGGTGAAATGGCCCTGCACGCTGCCGCTCAGAAGGCTGTTCATCCCGTCGGGGTGCTTCATGGAAACCAGCTGTGCATCCAGGAATGAGGGATCCCCGTATTTCCTGTCCAGGGCCATGGTCAGAAGGATGTGCTGAATGCTCCCCGGCTGGGGAAGGGCTATTCTCCGGGCCCCTGTAAAATCCTCCAGAGTTTGAATCGTTCCGTCGGGAACAACCAGCCCCAGGGGTGCCCGGGAGAGTCCCGCGGCAATTTTCCAGGGCATTTTCTGATCCCGGCCGATCAGAAAGGGGGGGATTCCCATAAACCCCGCATCCACATCTCCCGCCAGGACCGCCTCCCGGATGGCTGCGGTATTGGCAAGTTTCACCCAGTTGACCCGGATGGAGCTGTCCATCTCCTCCAGAAATCCTTTGGCTTTCATGATCTGCAGGGGCGCATAGGCCAGCCCGTACTGTTCGGCTATGGTAATTGTATTTGAATCCTCTTTTTTACGGCAGGAGAAGAGTGCCAGAGGGATGAGACAGCAGGATATGAGAATAAAAATGAGGGATCTGATGTTACAATGTCTTTTCATAGGGAAAGAGCATCCTCCGGTCAAACTGTATCATCTCTCCGTCCTCCGGATCTGTAATGCTCAGACAGCGGTAGGCATTCCGGATCCGGCGGTTCAGCTCTTCCGCACTGGCGGCACAGGCAATAAAATACCCCGCCCTCTGGGTGGAATTCCGCCGGGGAACGATCCGGGTTCCCTCCTTCAGAAGGAAAGCTCCGCTGAGGATCCCCTCACGGGAGAGAACCTCCTCAAACCCTCTCTGGGCCTGGATGATACCGGGACGGCAGAAAAACATCTGAACCGAGAGGAACTTGCCTTTTTTCTGCTCCTGAACTCCCCGGAGAGACTCGGTATTATACCCTTCCCGACTTGTCATTTCAATCATGAGATCCCGGAGAGGCACCCCGGAGAGCCAGGGTATAAACTCATCTTCATAGGCCCCTCCCAGTCGGCAGGCAATCTCATTGACCCGGTACCCCCTCTCTCCGTAGAGAATCTGAAAATAGAGGGGTCCCTCTTCCAGTCCGATCATGCAGGTCAGCTCCTGGGTGAGGGCTTCCAGGGTTTTAGAATCATGATCCCTCACAGAGGGATAGCGGTGGGAGAGACAGACTCCCAGGTGGGGTCCGTTGTCTATGGTCACCCTGTCAGTGAGTGAAAGGATATGGGAGCGCCCCTTTTCCACCCATCCGGAAACGGTGAGTTCCACGGAAGGATAATACTCCTCCGCCAGGATCTCCTCTTCCCGGGAAAAGGAGAGGACATGGTCCAGATGATTCCGGATCTCTTCGGGATTATCCACTTTCAGGACCCCCCTCTGTCCCTGACTGTCCAGAGGTTTTATTACCAGAGGAAAAGAGAGGCCTGCCAGGTCTTCCTCCCGGAACCCCTTTTTCAGAAAGGTGAACTTCATGGTGGGGATTCCCCGCTGAGCCATGGCCTGTTTCATGACCTTTTTATTGGTCACCATCAGGGCCTGATCCACTGTAAGAAAATAGGGCAGCTTCCTGATTTCCGAAACTCGGGCCGCCGTCAGTACGGGCTGGTCCGTCCCGGCGGTCATAAGAGCCTGTGCACCGTACTTCCGGGCATCTTCCAGAACCGCCGGGGAATCAAAAGAGCTGGCTCCCGAGGGATAGTCTGCCAGGAGAACACCCGGAGCCTGAAGATTCCTGTCGGATACGATGATTTTGTGCCCCAGTTCCCGGGCCCTGAGAATAATTCCCGTCTGGGCGGGACCTCCCCCAGCATATGAAGGATCATAGTTTCTCCCCTATCCGGAAAGGCTCTCCCTTTAAAGGCATAAAACGGCGCAGGGGGCCGTAATAGAGGAAAAGCTTCCGGAAAACTTTAAATCGGCCTCCCAGGGAGAAGCGGCTCTGCCTTCCTGATCCCGTCTCCCTCCGCTGATAGCGGAACGAACAGACCCGGGGCGGGGGCGAAGAGGCAAACAGAAGGGCTGAAACATAGACGAAGCCGCCGGCTGCCGGGGGAAAGCTCTCAATGATTTCCCGCCGGAGTATGCGGTAACTGCCTATCTCCACCCCCCGGGGTTTCCGGCAGAACAGGGTAAAGAACAGTCCGGTCCCGGCGGTTCCCAGACGCAAAACAGCCGGTCTGCAGGGATCCCGGTTGACCGAATAAACCGCATCGTAACCCTCCTCCAGTTTCCCTATCAGCAGGGGGATCTGATCCACAGGGTGCTGACCGTCGTCATCCATGGTAATGACATAGTTTCCCGACGAGGAGACCAGTCCGCAGTAGAGGGCATTCTGCTGACCTCTGTTTTCGGCAAGAGCGCAGCCCCGGATACGGGAATCCCTCCTGTGCATCTCCCGGATCAGGGGAAAACTGCCGTCCCCGGATCCGTCGTCCACAAAAAAGATCTCCCAGTTCAGTCCCGTCTGATCCAGATGGGGGATCAGGGAATCCACAAGAGAAACCAGTCCCTCCTCTCCGTTGTAAACAGGAATAACCACACTCAGATCGACCAGACCACTATCCCTCCGGCAATGAGAATCAGCCCTGCCAGATGCAGGAGAGAGCCTTTTTCATGAAGCACAGTACGGGAGAGGGCATAGACAAAAAAGTAGGAGATCCCGTTCAGTCCGTAGACCGAGCTGAGCCCCATAAGGGCCAGGGCTTTCAGGTAGACAAGGGGCGCTCCCAGAGCCAGACACAGCCCCGTCAGTACCGAAGGCTGCAGGCAGGCGAAGATCATCCCCCGGAGACCCTTTGCCGGTCCTGTTTTATTCAGACCCAGTTTGATCAGCACCTGCCCTCCCGATGTCATGGCGGCCATAAGAATCATAAGTCCCAGGGCCCGGATAAATTCAGGATGATTCATGCTCCGCTCCTCTGCCGGGCAAGCCCGTAAAGGGAGACTCCCCCCAGGATCAGGAGACCTCCGGGAAGATACCCCGGCCTGAAAGGTTCTTCCAGTATGAAATAGGAGAGAACCGGAATGACAAGGTATCCCAGACTGGCAAGTGAAAATGCCCAGGTAAGGGGAATGTCTCTCAGAACAAAGAGCCAGATTCCTCCCCGGGTGAGAAAGCAGATGTAAAGGAGAGCTGTAAAAAGGAGTTTCCGATCCCCGTCGGCCCCGGCAGCCGCCGCAGCAGTGAACTGCCCCCCCCACTGGAAGAGAAAAAAGAGAAGGAATAGGAAAACAGATTTCACAGGCAGTTTCAGGTACATATCAGAAACTCAGAATAATCCCTGAGGGAAGAACAGTCCAGACACATTTAAAAAAGAAAGCAGAGAAGGGTCCATTTCTGAAGCAGGAAGCCAATTCTATCAGTGAGTATTCTTAAAGATCTTGAAGGAGTTGGAGATGAATATGCCCCTTTACTGGAATTTCTCAGAAAAGATTTTAGTGAAGACCAGATAGAAATTATCCGGGATGATGAAGAACTTATTGATATAACAGATACGAACTGATTTCGTGAGATGAGTCCCTCTCCGGGAGAAACTGTAGAAATTCATCGGAGGAATTCCGGCTTATCCCAGAAAGAACTGGGAAACACCGTAGGGGGAAGATCAAAACAATATATTTCCGATATTGAAAGAGGTCGCCGGAATATATCCCCTGATCTAGCCAGAAGATTGGGAAAGGCTCTGGGACACAATTACAAAACCTATCTATAGCTCGTCTTGTAACATCCCTGAAGAGCATCTCTCATGAGGGAACCTATCCCTCTACGGGGTAAACAGTCCAGAGGGAAAATACCGGGAAACCCAGTCATCAGGCAGGGAACTCAGGGGGATAATGTATCCGATATTCTCCCCGCCCTCCTCTATCACAAAGGAGGGAATCCCGATAAGACGAAACCTCTCATCTGTGGCGGCTCCCCCGGAGTTGCCGCTGCTGATTTTCGCATCTGTTTTCAGAACCAGAAGGTCCTCCACCCGCTCTCCCCCCGAAAGGATCCCCCGGGAGAGATTCACTGTGGCCCGGGAGCCCGAGCCGCCGATCACGGGAAACCCCAGGATACGGATCTCATCCCCCAGGGAGAGATCTTCGGCTCTGGCCGTTCTGTACCAGGGAAACTGATAGTCCCGGGGAAGAGGCTGACCGTAATAGCCCGACTCCACCTGTAGAAGAGCGCAGTCCAGAATCTCTGAAGATTCCAGGACACGGGCATAGAAGGTTTCCCGGGTCGGCCGATAGAGGTCCTCCACCCTAGCCACCACAACCCGGTCATGAACACCCCCTGTCTTATTCTCGATGACATGGTAATTGGTAAGGATCAGTCCCTTCGGAGAGACAATCGTTCCGGATCCTCCGCCGCTGGGAGATATCAGCTCAACCGTCGCCTGCAGAGCCCTGTCCCGGGAGGAGGACTGCAAATCGAACTCCGGCAGAGCCGGTACCTCCCACTGGGGTTCCTCCGAGAATCCGGCGATAATCCGGTAGGTCTGTTTTCTGTCCGACGCAATAGGGTCCATAACTGTGACAAAAAGGGTTTCCCCCCTGTATTTCCTTTCGAGCTGAACCAGGACACTCTCGTTGCCCACAACAGAATCGGCTTTAATAAGAGGATAGTCTTCCGAAGAGATCACGGGTATGGTCGAAACCATCACATCCAGATCTCCCGTGGCATCCAGCAGATCGATCCTGAGAACCTCCGCGTCCGAAGGGATTGCAACAGGAAAGGTCTGGATCATAAACTTTTCCGGCTCCAGAGCCCCTGCCTGAGCGTCTCCCGGAGAGAGTTCCTCCTGGAGCTCATAGAACACCGCTTCGTAACTGAGGGTAAAGGGAATATCCTCGAGAATCTGCTGCCCCTCCTGGGGCCTGGAGTCAAACATATAGGCCACATCGATATAGGCATACCCGTTCTCCATTCCCGAATCGTCATAACGGTAGAGGGAGAGCTCCTCGTTGTACCGTTCGGTTTCGCTGTAGGCATCCGCCTGGGAGTAGTCGTCCATGGGAGCACCATAGCGGAAATAGAGGTCCAGATCCGCCGGGGCATTGCTCAATTTCAGGCGGATCCCTGTCATCCGGGGGGTGATCCGGATCTGATAGGTTTCGTACCAGCTGTTGGAACCGGTACGGATCACACCGTCCACGGACTCGCCGGAACGGAGTTCAGGGTATTCACTCATGCCTCTTTTCTGGGCATAGAAAGGAGATGCACAGATAAGAACAAGTATCAAAGAAAGGAATATATGCTTTTTCATTCCCTAAAGAATAGACCAAACCAACACCGAGGAAAAGAGGAGTTGCAATTGGATGAAACCGGAGATAGTATTTTTATTAGATGAACAGAATAATAACCCTGCTATTCCTGATTGCCTCTTTTTCATTTCTCTACGGAGAAGAGAGCACAGATCTGCCCCTTCCGGCCATTCTGATTGCGGAAGTCCGGAACCTCACAGGGCAGGATCAGTACAATGCCATAGCCGGGACTGTTACGGATACACTGGTGCAGACCCTCCGTCTCTCGGGAAATTTCCGGGTAACAAGTCTGAACAATCTGAAAAGCCGGACCATGACCCGGGAGGACCTGACCGCTTACTCACGGAATGAATTCTTTGATAATCTGATCTACGGAGAGATGGATCTCACAGAACCGGGAGAAATCCGCTTTACCCTGACCCTGTACAACCCTGTAGAGGGAGAGCAGACAACCAGGGTAGAGAGAACGGCACCGGGAATTCTCAGTGTCTTTGATACATCGGATGAACTGATCCTCGCTCTTTTAAACTCCTTCAGCGATCGCCACTGGGGATTCGGTTCTCTGATCCTGGAAAACAGCGGTCTGGAGAGTGTCTACTCTCTGTATCTGAATGGTATCCCCCTGGGAGAATCGATAAAACGGCTTGATAGAGTTCTAATCGGAGAGTATGAACTTGAAATCAGGCAGCTGCGCTTCGGCAGTCAGGAAACGATTTTCAGCCGGAATATTACAATCACAGAAGGGGAAACACAAAATCTGGAGTTTGCCATTCCCGATCTGCTCCCCCATGAAAAAAAAGACCTGAACGAAACCTATGACAGGATTGTCTCGCTCTATAAAAGTGAGTCCCAAAGAGAGGAAATCCCCTATGAACTGCGAATCCTCTCCTATCTGGAGACGTTTCCCTTCCTGACAGACAATCTGACCGGGGAGATACGCCGTTTCAGAGAGATCAAAGATCACTGGCTGCTGAAGAATGAGTGGTGGAGAATGGAAGAGGAAAGCCCTGAGGTAGATCCTGAATATATCAGAGAGTCCCTCAGGATCTACCTTGAAAGCGACCATGAGGGCATGCGGCAGGAAGCCCTGTTAAACGGCCGGTTCTACTGTGCCCTGAGAAGGATGCAGGCAATCACGGCGTTTGAAGAGAAGGAGCTGGAAAAGGGCCGTCAGATCTATGAAGAGCTTATTGAAACGGCCTTTGCTTTTGACTCTCCCACAGGTTTCGGTTATGACAGGGAGTTCCCTGAGATCCGGCATATATTCGAGCAGGACTGGAGTGAGAGGAAGATCCGTCGGAAGCTTCTCAAACTACTGAAAGAGAGTCTTAAAATCAGCGAGGATTTTCTGGAGGAGACCCGGAACCACAAATTGCTTATTCTGACGGATTATGAAAGAAAAAAAGCCAGGGTGAATTTATCGAGGCAGAGGCTTCCCTATCTGGATGAAGACTACCGCAAATCCACTGTCACCGTGGATGATGTGACAAAAGAGACAACCGGAGAGGTGACAGCCTATTTCCTGGCCGACTGGGATCTGGATGCCAGGATTCTGGAAGGTTTGAGCAGCAGGCAGATTGAACCTTTTCAATTAACTCTGGGACTGGGAGGCGGATCCTGGACGAGTCTGGGGGTTCTCTGGCGGTTCTACCGGGGAAGAGTCGGACTCCGATCATCTGTGGAATTCCGCATCTCCAGCGAATCCGGGAGTACGGAAGGGGTTTTCTCGTTCCCTCTGGAATCTGACTATTTCTATAGGATAGGTGAAAAAACGGATCTGTACGGAGGAGTATTCGCCGATCTGACCGATTCTCTGGAGGGAGGCCTGATTCCCAGGTACGGATTAAACCTGGGAGCCGCCTATCTGGGAAAACGTCAGACCTGGTACCTGGACAACCGTATTTTTCTGGGTCCGGAGATCCGTTACGCTCCCCAGCTGGGGATACGATACTGAAAAAAAATCTTGCGCATCCCCTGGTTTTTCACCAGAGTTATAGAAAAGGAGAATCCCATGAGCGAAAAAAGCAAAAACCTGAAATATTTCAAAGAGAACCATCCTGAAATCTACAAGGCCTACGAAGACTTCGGCAAGGAACTTCACGAAAAAGGCGGTCCTCTGGAAGAAAAAACCCGCTGGCTCATCAAAGTAGCCGTATCCGCCTCTTCCCAGTACGAATATGCTCTGCAGACCCACATAGAGAAGGCTCTGAAAGCCGGATGCACCGAGGCGGAAATTGAGCATGCCATCCTGATGATCGCCCCGACCGCGGGATTTCCCCGGATGATGGAAGCCCTGATGGTCTTCCGGAATGTCTGCAAGTAACCCCGGGTTTTTCTAAAACTTACAATTTGCGGAATACCTCATTTATATTTGAAGAAATTGATCAAATAAAACTTTACAGCCCGATCAAAGAGGATTATCCTGAATTTTATGAAAATACTGATAGCAGACAAATTATCCGACACAGCTCTTGAGGACCTGAAGGCCCTGGGAGCAGACATTACTTTTGAACCCGCTCTGACAGCGGATGATCTCCCCGGAGCCATCGGGGATGCGGAAGTTCTTATCGTACGGTCCACCAAAGTGAGCGCCCAGACCATTACCAACGGAACCGATCTCTCTCTGATTATCAGAGCCGGAGCCGGGGTCAATACGATAGACCTGAATGAGGCCTCATTGAGAGGAATCCATGTGGCCAACTGTCCGGGAAAGAACGCCGATGCCGTAGCCGAACTGGCCATGGGCCTGATGATTGCCGCCGACAGAAGAATCGCAGACGGCACAATGGACCTGAGGAACGGAGTCTGGAATAAAAAGCTCTACGGAAAAGCCTCGGGACTGAAAGGAAGAACCCTCTCTGTTATCGGCATGGGTTCCATCGGAAGAGGTACCGCCGACAGAGCCAGAGCCTTCGGCATGCATGTTGCCGCCTGGTCACGGAGCCTGACCCCCGAAAAAGCGAAAGACTGGGGCGTGGAATACTGTGCCACCCCTGTAGAAGCCGCCTCAAAAGCAGATGTCCTGAGTATCCACCTGGCCGCAGGAAAAGACACGGCCCACTTTATCGGCAAAGAGATCCTGGATACCATGAAAGAGGGGGCCATTCTTGTGAACACCTCCCGGGGGGAAGTGGTCGACACAGCTGCACTGAAGGAAGCCATCAGAACCAAAAGCCTGAAAGTCGCTCTGGATGTGTATGAAAATGAACCCGGAGCCAGTGACAATGCCTTCAGCGACAGTGAACTGGCTTCAGCCATCACTGGCACCCACCATATCGGAGCCTCCACAGACCAGGCCTCTGAAGCGATAGCCGCCGAAGTGGTCAATATCGTCTCGGCCTACAAAGAGACAGGAAAACCCCTCCATATGGTAAACCATCAGGAAAAGAGCAGCGGCGTGATCAACCTGGTCATCCGCCACTACAACAAAGTGGGTGTCCTGGCAGGAGTCCTGGATCAGCTGCGCAGCGCCAGCATCAACATCGAAGAGATGGAAAACTCCATCTTCTCCGGTGGAAAAGCGGCCATATGCACCCTGAAACTGGACGAAGCCCCCTCCGCAGCGGTACTTGAAAAAATCCGCAACGAGGAAAACATCATCCAGGTATCCCTCAAGTAAGTAAAGACGCGATTTATCGCGTCTCTTAGGGGGAGAACCTAAAACTATTACGATGTTATCTATCCAAAAATAAAGAACCCCGTAAAGACGCGATATCCCCGTAGAGATGCGATATCCCTGTAGAGATGCGATATCCCTGTAGAGATGCGATATCCCCGTAGAGATGCGATATCCCCGTAGAGATGCGATATCCCCGTAAAGACGCGATATCCCCGTAGAGATGCGATATCCCTGTAGAGACGCGATAAATCGCGTCTCTACAGGGATTATCCCCCCCATCATCCCTTTCCTGATCATTATTTCTTATGGATTCCCCATTCAGGGGCAATTTATCACGGCTTATTCAGATCATACATACAGGCCCGATTTATCAAGGCTCAATCAGATCTCTCGTACAGGCCCGATTTATCAAGGCTTAATCAGATCTCTCGTACAGAGGCGATTTATCGCGTCTTTAATTGTGACAGATTCCCCATCCCCGTTGGTTATAAAACCGGAGGCACAGAATGGATAGAAAAAGAGCAGCACTCCTGGCAGGGCTTTTAATGATAGCCGCAGCCTGCTGGAGCAGCGGAGATACAGACGACATCAGAGAGCGCCGGGACTACGGCAATTTCTCCTCGATCCGGATTGATGTTCCCGCGGATGTGATTATCGAGCAGGACTCGCGCTGTCAGGTGGAGGCGGATATCCCCCGGAGCGCTCTGGGTCATATCAGTATCCGCAACAGCAGAGGGACCCTGATCATTGAAGAGAAACATCCCGGACTGTCCCTTTTCCGCACTGACAATATCCGGTTGATTCTGACGCTTCCGCAGATTGAAGAACTCACAGTTTCCGCATCCGGAAGGGTCCGATCCAATGATACCTGGACCAACAGCCGGACAACGGTCAGTACCCTGGGATCAGCGGATCTTGAGATGGGAGGCCTGGAAGCCATGGAGGTGATACTGAAAACCACAGGCTCCGGTAATATCACAGTGGGTTCGGTCAAAGGAGAGAGGCTGAACCTGAAAACAACAGGCTCGGGAGATATCCGGATAGACAGTGCCGGTGGCATCAGAACAGAACTGGCGGCAACCGGTTCGGGAGATATCCGGCTGGCTCTGACCACGGAAGAGCTGAAAACCCTGCAGACCGGAAGTGGCGATATGGAGCTCTCCGGCAGCAGTGAAAGATCTGCTATACAGACTACGGGTTCGGGCAATTTTCACAGCCCGGGATTTGTTTCGGGGGAGACAGATGTGATCATCACAGGATCGGGAGATATCTATCTACAGGAGGGGAGCCGCCTCAGAGGTATCCGCATCACAGGCAGCGGCAGCCTCCATAACTATTAAACCGTTTCCCCGAAAACCTTAAAATGTATACCTTACCCCTGTCATCAGGGATATTCCGTTGACCGCATCCTGCCCGGAGAGCCACTGATCGCCCCGGTCCCAGGCAAAGGTATCTGACTTTTCTCCTGTAAATCCCGAAAGATAGGCCTGCAGAGTCAGTCCCTGGTAGATGTTCCATCCCGCCCCGGCGGTGATCATGGCGGAAACATCCAGCGGAGACAGGACAGACTGAAGTGAGAAAGTGACCGCGTCCCCTCTCTGCCATGTGATTTCGGGATAGAGGAATACCCCGTAAATGGTGTTTCTTACATCCTTTTCCTCCCACTCCTGATAGGGAAACCAGAGCGACTCCAGACGGAAGGTGAGTGTATTATTCCGGTTTACCTCCTGCAGATGAAAAAGACCGAAACTAATATTCCAGCTGTCCTCCCATTCCGCCTCGGAACCGTCCTTCTTCTGCTGCTCCGAGAGGAATGCCGCCGAGCTGGAAAGGTACCAGTCGGGACCGATATTTCCCTGGAGGCTCAGATAGGGACGGTGTCCGATCACATCGATGGCAACCTTCTCCTCCCCTTTGTACAGGTAGCCGAACTCCACTTTGGTATTCAGGACTGTGAAATAGAGACGGCCTCCGGCGGAGGTTCTGCTCATGTCTCCCGCACCGGGGTTGGAAGGATTGCTCAGGTCATATCCCGGAGGAAGGACCACTCCCTCCACAAAAGCAAAAGGCCCCAGAGGAATGTTCAGAGCTGTGAGCCAGGCCGTATCGGAGCGCAGTTCCTGCCGGGTCAGATCCAGGATCGGATTCAGACTCCCGAAAAGGATATCCCCCGAGTTGAAAACCACTCCGTCCCCCCAGGCCAGCCTTGTCTTGCCCAGGGTCATGCGCAGTCCCGGAAACCGGGCTTTCACATAGGCCTTCTTCACGTTCATATGAGAGACAGGCACAGCCGGCTCTACCCCTGACAGATCAACAGGAATGAAATCCAGTACAAGAGCTCCCTGGACATGGGGGTCCCGGGGCGATTGTATATTCAGGCTGGCCTGGCCGGTACCGGCAAAGTACCAGTCCTCTTCCCCCCTGTAGAGGGCATCGGTCAGTTCAAGACTGAGAGTCTGCTCCGGTTCGGACCAGAGAGAAACAGCCAGCAGAAAGTGGATGAACAGAAACAGTGCTTTTTTCATCAATAAATCTCCTTGCGGATTTTTCAGTAGTGCCGTAAATCTTCTACAATGGAAAACTTCAGAATTTTCCGTACCGAAAGCCGTGAAACCAGAATTGTAATCGCCATTCCCAGCAGTAGGGAGAAGATCATGGTCTCCGGTTTCCAGACCCCCCACATGGCTCCGGAAATCCGGTATCCCATATCGTACTGATCGGTCGATGCGGGCAGGGGAATTCCTTTCAGTACCAGAGGGATATTCCCCAGGGAACCCAGAACAATCCCCAGCAGAGAACCCAGGAATCCTATCCCCGCAGCCTCCATAAGAAACATCCTCTTCAGATCCCGGTCCCGCATTCCCATGGCCCTCATCATTCCCATCTCACGGGTCCGCTCCATGGCAGACATAAGCATGGTATTGGAAACGCCCACAGCGGCAATGATAAAGATCAGAAAAAGGATCACCACAGTGCTGTACCTGTCTCCATTGGAAGCGGCAATGTACACCAGAGCCTGTTCCTTCCAGCTGTGATAGACCAGATCCGGAGGAAGGAGTTCCTGAACCTGTTTCTTCTCCCGGGAATCCACCTCCCGGTCTCCTGGAAGTTTCACAACGATTTCAGTCACTCCACCGGCCATATCCAGGGCATAGTCCGCCGTATCCAGAGGAATGAACATGGACAGCCGGTTCACCGTGGGATTGGGAGTGTCCAGGATCCCTGCGATTTCAAGATCCATGGTCTGATAGTAGCCGTCTCTTGTCCGGCAGACCACTGTGACATAGTATCCGATGTCCGCTCCGATCTCCGATGCCATCCAGCTTCCGATCACAACCTGATCTTTTCCGGATTCCAGCCAGCGGCCTTTCGAGAGGGAGCCCGGCAGGTCAAAAACCCGGCGGTCTCTCTCCGGATCGATCCCTGTGAGAACAACCTGCATATTGCCATCCTCGGGAAAGGGATCCTTATAGAGGATCATATCCCCCATAAACTGAGTCCGGGGGGCCGCAGATATACCATCCTGTCCGTTCAGTTCATCTGCAAGAGAAACCCCGTCGGGTATGGGAGAGTCCAGAGGCAGATAATCCCGGTCCTCCCAGGTCTGGGTGGTTGTAATGCTTCCATGACCGTATTCATATTTGAGGATATTGTCTTCGGACATATCCATACTGCCGGCGATCATCGAATCCATCAGGATATAGATCATCACCCCCGCTGCCAGAGCGGCACTGGTGATAATAGTCCTTTTTCTGTATCGGAACAGATTCTTCATGGATAACAGAAACAGAAATTTCATAATTTTACACCTATCACAGTAGGGAATGCAGATCCGCATATCCTACACCGAACGATTCTTCTCCCCTCTCCTTGCGGGCTGGTCGGAAGCAAGCTTCCTGCTCGCCTATGCAACCAGAGGAGAGGAGCCGGGGGTGAGGTTCGGGAAAACTCAGGATTTCCCGAACCATCCATAAAGGCTACCAGGACAGATTGTCCAGAGAGAAAAAATCCCGTCCCAGGTTGGTATCGGTTTCCAGAGAATCGATCACAAGTTCGGTACTGGAGTTCTTTTTCAGCTTGTCCTCCAGGGTCATCCTGGTAATGACGAATTTGTCACCCACACTCTGGATAGCATTGACCCTCATCTCTTTCAGGAGCTTTCCCGACTTGGAAAAATACTGAACCTGCTGCGGAACCAGAGAGTCTTTGACAACCCAGACAATCTGTCTGGGATAGGCCACATCCCGGGATTTGGCTATCATTTCGATCACGTAACAGTCCTCTCCCCCCACAGACTCCTCACCGGTCAGTTCCACATCGTATTTGCTCAGAGTATCATTCCCTTCGGTCATATCTTCATAGGAGATATCCGACCCCAGCATGGACTGTCTGAGCGCCGCGCCCTGAAGACGGATGATCTCCTCCGCATCAGGATAGTAGAGATAGAGTTCGCTGGCCGTACGGAGGACCTTCTGTCCCTTCTCGGCAGCGCTGGTAAACTCAATAAGGAAATCGTCATTTCCCCGGGACCAGCTGATGAAGTCGCTGACCTTTGTTCCGAACCTGTCATTGGTTATCATCGAGCCGGCAGCCTTCATGGTGGAAAAACTCTGCTTCCTGTCCATCTCCCTGACAATATCTTCAGCGCTGATACCGAAGAGCATGGAAAGGCTGCTGCCCAGCCAGAGGACGGTAAATATACGAATCAGGATTCTCATTGTATAACTCCTTTAAACCCCGTTTGTTCCGGGGCATCTATATTTAAATCAAATTTTCAGGTCTTTTACACAGCCCTGAGGGCATCTACCGGTTCTATCCGGCTGGCTCTCCGGGCCGGAAGGATCGCTGTGACCGAAGCCACAATGACAGAATAGAAGAAGACCACCACGGTAGACCTCAGATTCAGCTTGGGATAGAGGATCGTGGAGATCTCAAAATCCACTCCCTCCATGGCTTCCCCGAAATTGATTCCCACATAAGAGAGGATCTGGGTAAAACCCATACCCAGGAGCACGCCTATAAAAGATCCGGCCACGCTTATGAAAAAAGCTTCGATAAAAAACAGCCGTACCAGATCCCGGCCCGACATGCCCATGGCGCTCATGGTCCCGATCTCTCTCATCCTTTCGAAAATTACCATGATGGTTGTGTTCAGAATCACAGAACTGCCCAGAATGAAAAAGAAGAATGCCACGATGTCATAGATGGTCTGGGCCATTTCAATAAAAGAGTAACTTGTCTCCAGCTCCTTCCAGCCCTTGATCTCAATACCGTATCTGTCAGAGTATTTTTCCCGCAGCCTCTCTGCCAGAGCAGTGGAATCCACTCCTTCAGTCACCTTCATGATAATTTCCTGCACCTGTCCGGGCATCCTCAGAAAGTACTGAACCCGGTCAAGAGGAGCCAGAATGGTGGTATTGTTAAGCCCTTCCATGGGATAGGCCAGAAGCCCTACGATGGTAAAGGTGATGGCATTGGTGCCTCTGGCGGCAGTGGAGGAGAGGATTGTAATTTTATCTCCCAGTCCTACCCCTACCTCTTCGGCCAGTTTGTATCCTATCAGGACTTCATTGGCACCGGCCTCGGGAATCCGCCCCTCCGGTATCAGCTCGGGTCCCAGTTTCTGATAGGAAACTTCCGTAGCAAAATCCACTCCCGTGCCGAAGGCATTGTAATTTTCCCCGTCCCTGTAGATCCTTGTGGGAAATCCGATCCGGGGACTCATTTCAGAGATCCCCTCTTCCTTTTTCAGATCCTCCATCAGGCCGTCGGAAACATCCACGGTCAGATGCATGGGATTCAGGCGTTCGTACCTTGAAAAGTCCCTGTTTCTTATCCGCACCGCACCGGTCGTGTAGGTATGGAAATTGTACTGCATATCGTCGATCATACCGGCGATAAAAGAGAAAAGAAGAACGATACTCATGGCGGCGACAGCAATGGCTGTCCCCGAAAGGATACTCCTTCTCCTGTTTCTGAATATATTTCTGATCGCAATGGTACTGAGTTTCATGGAGTCCTCCTTAAATAAACCTGAGACAGTCGGGGATTTCAAGCTTCAGAGCCCGCCTCGTGGGAAACCAGGCCACCAGAAGAGCGATGAAAAGGCCTACAGCAAAAGCCGTCAGAAATGTCCCCGGATACCAGGCCCCGTAGACAATCCCCGCGACCCGGTAGCCCATATCACCCGTTTCCATGATAGAGGAGTAATCAATCCCTCTCCGTACCAGAGGAATATTGATCAGAGCCCCCAGGAAAACTCCTCCCAGAGCCCCGAAAAACCCGATTCCTCCGGATTCCATAAGGAACATCCGGCGGATCTGAGAGTTCTTCATTCCCAGAGCCCGCATCATCCCCAGCTCCCTCACCCGCTCCATAATGGACATCAGGATCGTATTGGAGATCCCTACGGCGGCAATCAGGAACACCAGAAAAAGGATGGTACTGCTCCCCTGTGATTTGGCTTCCGCCAGAGCCACAAAGTCCTTTCCCATTACTCTCCAGTCAAGGACCTCCAGCCCCAGAGGTTCCGCCGCTTCTTCCATCCGGGCGAGTCCCGGAACCTCCCCCTTTCCCCGGGGAAGGGATGTATAGACCCCGGTGGCAAAGCCGTTCATATCCAGAGCATAGCGAACAGTTTCCAGCGGAAGATACAAGCCGTAGCGGTTCACCACAGGATTATCACTGAGAAGGATCCCCACAATTTCCAGATCCATGGTCTGAAAGTAGCCGTCCATGGTCCGGGTCACCAGGGTCAGAGGGTATCCCACCTGAGCGCCCAGATCCCGGGCCAGCCACTGGCCGATCAGGACGCCCTCTTCATCAGATTTCAGATAACGTCCCTCTACCAGGGTCTGTTTCAGACGGAAGACACTGTCATCCCTCTCCGGGTCTATCCCGATGGCCTTCACCTGTATGTTTCCGTACTCGGGAAAGGGATCCTGATAGACAATCATATCTGCAGCAAACTCAATGCGGGGAACCGCGGGAATTCCCTGCTCCTGCATTTTGACAATCAGGCTCTCAGGATCCTCCACAGGACGGTCTACCGGCAGCAGAGAATGATCCTCCCAGTATTCGGGATGGAAGAAAGCGGCGGAACCGGTTTCGTACCAGATCAGATTCCTCTCCGAGTCCTCTCTGATCCCCCCCAGCAGGGAGTCCATCAGCAGAAAGATCATAATGCCGAAAGCGATGGCCGCTGATGTGATCATGGTCCTCCTTGTATAGCGGAAAAGATTTTTCATGGCTAAAGAAGGCAGAAATGTCATATCAGCGCCTCCCCGTATCCGACTGGAACTCCCCGTCATGAAGATACACAAGGCGTTTGGCAAACTCCATGACCATTTTGTCATGGGTGGAGAAGACAAAGGTGGTACCATGCTTCATATTCATATCCGCCATGAGTTTCAGAATGTCCTCTCCCGTATGGGAATCCAGATTGGCTGTGGGTTCATCGGCCAGGACAATCACAGGATTCTTCACAAGAGCCCGGGCAATGGCGACCCGCTGCTGCTGTCCTCCCGAAAGTTTCCCGGGACGGCGGTTTTCCATCCCTTCCAGCCCCACTTCCCGAAGCATAAGCATGGTCCTCTCCCGGATTTCACCCTCGGGAACATTCAGAAGCTGCAGGGCAAAAGCCACATTTTCATAGGCTGTCAGAACGGGAATCAGATTGTAGCTCTGAAAGATAAATCCCAGTTTCTCCCTGCGGAAGGCTGTTTTTTCCTCCTTCCCCAGGGAAGAGACGACCTGCCCCTCAATGGCGATCTCTCCCTCATCCAGGGTATCGATGCACCCGATCAGGTTCATCAGGGTTGTCTTCCCCGAGCCGGATGGTCCGGCAATGGAAATAAACTCACCGCTTTCTATTGTCAGATCCACCCCTTTAAGGGCTTTGACTTCGGTCTCACCGGTTTTGTAGGCTTTTTTTACGCCTTTGATCTCTATCATGATTTCTCGCCTCCCTCACTTGGTCCTTTCTCCAGGGTCTTTTCATGATATGCGGCCATCCCCATGGTGGTACCCAGATTCATACTGTCCAGCGCACTGGAGGGCAGCACCATGAGAGAGCCTTTCTGCCGTATGCCTTCATACACCATATTCATGGCTCTCAGCTGCATGGCGTCACTGCTGCCCTCATAGATCTCGGAAGCCTCCCTGAAATGCCGGGCCACCTCTTTTTCCGCTTCGCTCAGGATGATCCTGGACTGCTTTTCCCTTTCCGCCTGAGCTTTTTTACTCATTGCATCCTCCAGTTCCCGGGGGATGATCACATCGGTAAACTCAATGGACAGAATTGTAATTCCCCAGGAATTGGTTTTGGCATCCAGAACCTTCTGGATCTCTCCGCCCAGTTCCTCCCTGCCCGAAAGGAGAGTGCTCAGATCATTCCTTCCGATGGCATCCCGCAGCGCGGTCTGAGCAGACAGGCTCACAGCCTCCTGATAGTTCTCCACCTCCAGAACAGCCTGCCTGGCATCCCAGATCATCCAGAAGCACAGGGCATCCACATGCACAGGGACAGTATCTTTCGTAATCGTCTTTTCAGCGCTGAAATCGGTGACCCTGATACGGGTATCCACATACTCCGCCACCCGGTCGATCAGAGGAAAAAGAACAAACAGCCCCGGTCCGTGGACGTTTTTGAACTTTCCCATCCGAAGAACCACCACCTTATCCCACTGATAGATCAGCTCCATAGATGCGGAGAGAAGGATTCCCAGAGAGGAGAAGATGGCCAGAGGGTAATATCCCGTGGAAAACTCCACCGGCAGGATAAGCCAGCAGGCCATGATCATCAGAACCGACATCACCCACATGGGGAGCATCATCAGGATGATTCCCGCTCCCAGGATGCCGCCGCAATAGGTGACGATCTCCTCCAGATCAAAGATTTCGCCCGAATAGTTCTGAACCACCACACCGGCGGCAAGAAAAATACCGAGGATCAGAAAAGAGAAGGCATTGTAGGTATAGTCTTTTTTAAGCACCGCCTTTTTCTGATTCTTAATCCTTTCCAGTTTCTGCTGGAATACATTCATACTCCTACTCCTTTTTTTCAGGCTTCCCGGCCCTGGTATATTCACTTCTCACCTCTTCCAGATAACGGATAAGATCCTCAACCTCGAATCCGTAGGATCCGGCTTTACTGATCAGAGGCCGTACAATCTGCCCCAGAATCCTCTCCCGTTCCACCTCATCGAGTTCCACCTTTTTATCGCTGATGAAGGTCCCCGTTCCCTGCTGGGTGATGACAATTCCCCGGATCTCCATTTCATTGTAGGCCCTCGCCACCGTATTGGGATTGACCCGGAGCTCCACCGCAAGCCCCCTCACTGTGGGCAGCTGCTCTCCCCTGTCCAGGCGGCCGTCCGCAATGGCGAGTTCCACCTGAAGAATGATCTGTTTGTAGTAGGGAACCCCGCTCTTGGGGTCCAGAGAGAAGTCCAGTTTTCTGATATCCGCTTCTTTCAAAGCCATGGTTCACATCCTATTGTACTAATGTCTTAGTACAATATAAGAATAATACATCAATTCCGGGCTGTAAAGGGAAATTCACCTGAATTCCCCTCCTTTCCGGGGAAAATTGAGGAAGATTCCGGAGAATTTAAAAAAGCCGGGAGAAAAACCCGGCTTTTACAATAAGAAATGAGAGGTGCTTGTACTATTCAAAGTACTCGAAGGCATCAATGATATCCAGGTAAACCCCGTCAAAACCGGCCGAGAGGATTCTGTCCAGATAGGAATCGTTTCCACCGTATATAATGGCCTGCCAGTCGGGATCCCAGTAGTGGACTTTGTAGTTCCCCTCCCAGTCGGGATTCTCTTTATCCAGCCAGGAAGGGGAAAAACGGTCCCATTCGGACTGCCAGTAATAGCGGTAATCCTCTGCCTCCCCTATGCTCATATAGGCGATGACAAGCCTTTTTCCGCCGTTGGCTTTCACTTTAAGGGCGGCCAGATCCCCGCCTGTCAGAGACTGGTCATTGAAAAAGAGATCTATAATCAGAACATCATAATCTGTCGCCGCCAGGGCGCTGATCATTTCGCTTTTCCCCGCATAATTCTCACTGTCCAGGAGATAGAGGAAGTTTTCAGCCTCACCCAGAGCGCTAATATCCCGGCTGTTCTCTCCCTGAAGGGGATCGGGATAACCGGGAACAGTATTCAGGTCCCTGCGGGGAGCCGGAAAAGAGAGAAAACCCTCCTGAGCATTCAGAGTCAGAGCATTGTCAACCTTATCACTGTCCCAGCAGTAGTCAGTCACAAGAACCCTCTTCCCCTTTTCCGAAAAGATCCGGCAGAAATCCAGCAGGTAGTCCCTCTCATCCGTCGGTGTGGCGCTGTTATCCTTTGTATAACCGTAAAAAAGATCCTCCCGCCCTGTGCCGTCTATGGCGGCAAGATAGTCTGCCGCAGCGGGTCCGTCAGGCTCCCCATCCAGAGAAACCAGTTCCTGACCGTTCTGGGGTATTATGATGAACCCGGGTGAGATTCCTTTTCCATAGCTTGAGATCCCCCTGACAAAACTCCTCATATCCTCCCTGAGATCCCTGTCATCATACAGTCCGTCCGAACTGGAACGGCAGGCCCCCAGAAGGGTCAGGAGAAGGGGAATCAGGACTCTGAAGTATGCTTTTGACATAAAACCTCCCTGGCTTCTTTCAATCGGATAAACACCTCGGACTCTCCTCCCCGATCGGGATGATGGATGAGGCTCAGGACTCTGTAGGATCTTAAAACATCCTTCTGACAGGGAAATGCCAGTGGGTCCAGAGACGGAATCAGTTCCAGCAGATGGCAGGCCAGGATTCGGGGTCCCAGAACTTCATTTTTTATCCTGTAGTGCCTGAGCAGTCCCTCTAGATAGTCCTGCAGAAAAACATCCCACTCAAGAAGAGAAAAATTCTCATACTCATGCACCCGTTTCTTGGTAGAGGGATACAGGTGTTCCATCCAGTAAGGATAATCCATATACCTGTTAATTTCCTGTTCCCACTGAGCAAGAAAACGGATGAACCGGATCTTACCTCCCGGAAGGGACTTCATTTTTTTAAGGATATAGGCTTCCCTCTGCTCCTGTTTTCTCTGTTTTTCTGCAAGGTACTCTCTCTTGATCCCCAGAAAAAGAGGAAAAAAAGGATCTCTGGGGATTCGGTAGGTTCTATAGAAATTATTCAGGTTTTCCGGTTTTATCACCGCCCGGTTCAGGATCCTGTAAGCGGGAGTGCTGATCCTGAGGCGCATCAGGGTTTCTGATGTGACAAGATGATTCATCATATCCCTGTAATAGGGGTTTCGGCGCAGAGATTTGGGCTGCCGGGACAGCAGGTCGTTCAGAGAGTAATACCGGGATGAGCGCCTTCGGGCTCCAGACCTTCTGTACCGTCTCATCTCAGTGGAAATAAGCCTCCAGCTCTTCAGGTGAGTCCCAGAGGGCATCGGGCTTCAGGGCTTCCAGTTCCTCCCGGGGATGGGCTCCCCAGCTGACCATGCCCGCTTTCAGCCCTGCCGCACGGGCGACCTGATAGTCCGGCTTTCCGTCTCCGATATACCAGCAGTTTTCAGGATCCGCCCCCAGACCGGCGCAGGCCTGAAGAAGTCCCCGGGGATCAGGCTTGGGAAGGGGGACATTCTCCTCTCCCAGAATCACTTCAAAATCATAGGCATACCGGAGCCTGGCAGCTGCCCGGCGGACAAAAAAGCCCTGATTATTGGTAACCATTCCCAGGGAATACCCCCGGGAGGCCAGAGAATCCAGAGCCTTCTTGATATGGGGATAGAGCTTCACATGATCCACCCCCTTCTCATTCATAAGGGTGTAGAAATCGGAAGCCATCCGGGCCAGCTCCTGCGGATCGGAAATCCCGGAATGATAGGCAAACCTGTCCAGAGTGGGATAAGCCATCCCTTTGCGGATCTCAAGTTCCGACTGAGCCGGGCAGTCCCTGGAAACAAGTATATCGTTTGTACAGATCACCACAGCATCGATGGAATCCACCAGAGTCCCGTCGTGATCAAAAATCAGAGCATTCTTTTTCATGATATCAGTATACAAAAAAACCTGCCCCTCAGCAATTCCACGGTTTGCTGAGGGAGCAGGCAAAAAATAGGGAAACGGGAACACACAATCCCGAAAAGCACTTAGTGAATTATTTCATTCCGTAACCGATCATGATCATACGGAAAGCTCTTTCGGCCGCCTCTTCCAGGAGTT
Organism: Oceanispirochaeta sp.; assembly: GCA_963666275.2. Taxonomy (GTDB): domain Bacteria; phylum Spirochaetota; class Spirochaetia; order DSM-2461; family DSM-2461; genus Oceanispirochaeta. The sequence continues at coordinate 1,853,273 of CAXXOA010000002.1, read as the reverse complement.
CGGCAGAACGGTCCATGGCTTCGCTCAAAGGCATGGCTTTGTTAACCGTGCTCATGACAGAATCAATTCCGTATTCATACAGAACATCCACACCGGGGCCGATATCACCGCAGACAGCCAGGACGGGAAGATTTTTCTTCTTGGCCCGGGCGGCAATCCCTACGGGAACCTTTCCCCGGATAGACTGACCGTCAATTTTACCTTCTCCGGTAATCACAAGAGAGGCTCCTTCAATAGCCTCATCAAATCCCAGACTGTCCAGAACCAGATCGATTCCCGACTCAAGCTCAGCTCCGCAGAAGGCCATCAGACCGAATCCCAGCCCTCCTGCAGCACCGGCTCCCGGAACTTCCGCATACTCTTTCCCGCTGGCTTTCTCCATGATTTTAGCCAGATGGTCCAGATTGGCATCCAGGAGTTTTACCATCTCAGGTGTGGCTCCTTTCTGGGGACCGTAAATGGCGCTGGCTCCCTGATCACCGCACAGGGGATTGTCCACATCACAGGCAACCTTGATGGTTGTCTCTTTCAGTGCGGGGAGCATCCCCGATAGATCAACCTGAGCGATCTCATTTAGATTTCCTCCCGCCGGATCCAGCTCTTTCCCCTGAGCATCCAGAAATCTGGCTCCCAGAGCTTTGGCCATGCCCGTACCGCCGTCGTTGGTGGCACTGCCGCCTATTCCGATATAGAGGGTTTTGCATCCTCTTTCAATAGCGTCTTTCATCAGTTCCCCGGTACCATAAGTGGTTGCCAGGCGGGGATCCTTCTCTCCCTCCACAAGGGGGAGTCCCGAGGCACTGGCCATTTCCAGTACAGCCGTGGCGGCATCCATCATGGCATAGTGGGCTTCCACGGGTTTCTTCATGGGACCGGTAACTGTTTTCCGCACCCATTTGCTTTCATCGGGAACCAGAGCCTGAACCAGCCCTTCCCCTCCGTCGGCCACGGGGATCTTGATGCATTCCAGGTCCTCATTAACCTTTCTGATACCCCGTTCAATACCCTCGGCTACTTTTATGCTTGTATTGGATCCTTTGTAGGAGTCCGATGCAATAACAATCTTCATTAATATCCCCCTGATAAAGAGTTGTAATTTCTTCCTTTTATATTCTAAACACGGGACACCGTATTTAAAATAAAATCTTTTCCGTACCAGACATGATTCCGAATGATCTCTTCCGCCCTGTCGGCAGATCCGGCTGCACACAGACGGTTCAGCAGATCCACATGGTTTTCCCTGGACGTCTTTTTATGGGCCGGAATAATCCTGGCCATGGCATAAAAAAGATTCAGTTTCATAGTCCTGTCAAAGGCCTCTGTCAGAGCCGGAACGGCTGCCAGGTTTACCAGATCCCTATGGAAAAGGATCTCAGTTTTCCAGTCCTCCAGGTGATCCTCAGGAGCCTGGTCCACTTTCTCGGCAAATGGCAGCAGATGATCCATTTTGTCTTTCAGTGGACCATCCCAGTACAGGCGGGCGGCTTTGCATTCCAGAGCATCCCGTATCATAAACTGCCCCATCACATCGGCTTCCCGGATCAGTTTGACCTGGGTGCCTTTCCGGGGAATCGTCTCCAGAAGCCCTTCATGCTCCAGAAGAACCATCGCCTCCAGGACAGGAGCGACACTGACATTGAAATCCGAAGCCATCTGACGCCTGTTGATGATCTGCCCCGGCAGAAGTTCTCCCTCCAGGAGCATAGCCAGCAGTTTCTGATGAATTTCCTGTGATAACGACTCTCTTCCCACTGAAACCTCACGTGATATATCACTAAATATACCATAAGAAATCCAGTTGTCAAGCCAAAATATATTCTGAATTTTCTGCATTTTTTCCATTTTAGAAGCCCTCTCTGTTCTTTTTTCATTGACCAGACGGAATTTTCCTGATAAAAAGGAATAAAGACAGAGATGTCACGTTGATCTTTATATCTGCTATTGTTGTTTTGTTCTGATTCGCTCCCGCCGTGTTTCTTTTCACGTCCTGATAAGTTTACCGACAGAAGATAATCGAAAGTGATAACTAAATAGGGATGGACCCTTCGTGCACTCTGGTTGAATTTTTTTTTGAATTCCGGAATTAGGACCGGAGAGGAAGTACAAATGCCCAAAAAACTTTACGTAGGAAATCTGAATTACAATACAGATGAAGACAGATTGGCAGATCATTTTGCCCAGTTCGGAACCGTACTGAGCAGCAAAATCATTTTTGACAGAGAAACCAACCGTTCAAAAGGCTTCGGTTTCATTGAAATGGAAGAGGAAGATGCAGCAGAAGCGGCAATCTCAGCCCTGAACAACCAGGAGCTCGACGGTCGTAATCTTCGTGTAAATGAAGCGATTGAAAGAGAAAGAAAACCCCGGAACGATTTTCGGTACTAATAGATTTCAGTAAAAAAAACCGGAGCGGCTGCTCCGGTTTTTTTATGCCCTGTCACTGATCAGGCGTTGGCAACGGGCTGTCCCAGATGAATGGGGAGCACATTGGGGGAAGGAGCCCTGGAAGAAAGCTCCTTGTCCAGATTATAAAGAGCATCCGGATTATCCTTGATCATTTTCAGACGGCTGAGAAGTTCATCTGCTGTGGCCTCTTCTTCCACCTGCTCATCCACATACCACATCAGAAAACTTTCCGTGGCATAATCTTTGGCTTCCCTGGCCAGATAGACAAGATTATTGATCAGAGAAGTTACATGGGCTTCGTGTTTGGCCACCTCTTCAAAAACCTCGATAAAAGAGCTCCAGTCTGTTTCAGGACCGTCAATGGGTTTCAGTTTTACCCTTCCCCCTCTTTCGTTGATAAAATTATATATTTTCATTCCGTGCATATTCTCTTCCAGAAACTGACAGCGGAACCAGTTGGCAAAACCGTTCAGATTCTGATCTTCGAACCAGCTCCCCATGGAAAGGTAGAGATAGGCGGAAAACATCTCTGCATTGACCTGCTCATTCAGGGCATCCTGGATTTTTTTATCTAAACTCATATCATACCTCACATATTTTTGTTTATTATTAAAGTATAAGGAAAAATGAGAATAATTCCTACAAAAATCCTTGTATTTTATCAATCCGCTCCCCTCTCCTGACATTTTCTCCATCCTGGGATATGCTATGGGGCAGGGAGATGAACAATGAATCATATACAGCTTCAGGATTGCTCCTTTATAATAAACCCAAGCCGGTATCCTCAGTATGCCAGAATACTCAGGAGGATACTGAAAAAAGCGGATGTCCCCTATGTGATTGAAAGCACCAGCCGCCAGCACTTCGCCAGAGAGGTCAAACGGTTTTGTCAGACCGGCACCAGAAGGCTTCTGGTCTGGGGAGGCGACGGGACAGCCAACGAAACCATCAACATGTTCATGAAAGAGGCCGAATCCCGGCCGGAGCTTCTGAAAGAGAAGGCCATTGGTTTTCTGAGAGGTGGATCGGGAAACGGAATCCAGGACTCCTACGAAGTCCCCATGAGAATGTTTCAGCAGCTGAGAAGCTACAGTCAGAGCATCAGGGAAAACCATATACTGAATGTGGATCTCCTGCTCTCCCGCCATGGCAGGCAAAGTGACTACTGTCAGCTTACCGGTGTGGGAATGGATGCCAGGATACTGGATCTGCGGAACAGCAACACCTATACCACCGGAAAATATGCGGGGCTGCCCAAAAGCGGCTTTGCCAGCTATATAGCCTCGGCGACTGCGGCACTCCTTACGGAATACGACAAAGAGCGTCCGCCCTATGCTATCAACATGGAAAACGGAAAGTTCGCCTTCAAGGGAACCAGAGTCAATGCTGAATTCAGTTTTGATAAACTTCAGCTCTCCCAGAGTCCCCATCTTATAGAAATAGGAACACGCCCCTACTATGCCAAAATGTTCCGGATCTGCCCCGATGTGGTCTGCAATGACGGTCTCATGGGAGTCTACCTTTTCAAATTTCCCGGCAGGATGAGCCTGGCACTCAACTTTCCCTGGCTGTGGATGGGGCGCCATGACCAGATCAACAAGAAGGCCGCCCGGAAAGGCATGCCCTACATCGAAAGGTACGAGGTCAAACAGACGAGCATCGTGTCTCCCACCCCCTTTCTGTACCATGTGGACGGGGAACTCAGGCAGGCGGATCATGAGGAAAATGAAAAGTATACTCTGGACGTGTCCATAAAAAAACAGGTCCTTCCCCTGATCGTGCCACCTACCTTTTACAGGAAGTTCCATATAATAGACACGGAAATCACCGGGGTGGAAAAGAAAAACCTTTAATTTTCAAATGCCCCCTTCCCCGGGCATGCCGGAAGTTCATACTGTTTCGATCATAGGAGGAGTCCGGGATTTCAGTCCGTCCGGGATTCTGACGCCTATTGATTCCGAATAGTCTCATCACCTATACTTGTCTGAATATCTGATTCCCGGATCTATGGAGAAGTAATGGACCTGTTCACCCTTATGCTCACAGCAGTAGCCCTCTCAATGGATGCCTTCGCAGCCTCTCTTTCCTGCGGCTGTACCATGGATGATTTTGTCCACTCCCACTGTCTCCTGACATCCTTTTTTTTCGGCCTGTTTCAGGCGCTCATGCCGATCATCGGATGGTACGGGGTGAGTTTCCTTCAGGGGCCCTGGATAGAGTCGCTGAACCACTGGATCGCCTTCGGACTCCTGGGGTTCATAGGAATTAAAATGATCTGGGAGAGCCTTCATCCCGACGGGGAATGCAAAGATCCCGATGAGGTCTTCCATATTAAAAACCTGCTGATTCTGGCTGTGGCAACCAGTATAGATGCCCTTGCCGTAGGAATCAGCTTCTCTTTTCTCAACTACCCCATACTGATCCCCGCCCTTATCATCGGAAGTACAACTTTTGTGATCTCCTATGCCGGTGTCCATGCGGGCCACAGACTCAGTCATCTCTTCGGAGAGAGGATGGAAACTGTCGGGGGAGTCGTTCTTGTTCTGATCGGACTGAAGATTCTCATCTGGGGATAAAGGACTCTCATATCCCTGTGGGGAAATCGATCAAATTTGCTATTTTGATCCAGTAATACTAGTATGAATTCTAAACCGGAAGGCAGGAAAAAGGCCTTCCCTTCGTTTTTTAACTGATGCAGCAGTGACTGGTACCAAAGCAGGATCCCCCGGGAATCCGGAGAGATTCCTGTCTTTTTACAGAAAACCATCTGACCTGGAAGACCGGACTGCAGTCACCGGTAAAAAACAAAACAAAGGGGATTATTATGGTAAAAAAGATTCTATTTCTTATTCTGTTCTTCACATCTGCAGCTGGGGTATTCGCCCAGTCCGAATACTACAACCTGATTGAGTTCAAAAATAAAACAGGCCGGGATATATACTATCTCTTTTTTTCACCCGGAGACAGCGAATACTGGGGACCCGATGTTCTGGGAGATTCACGGACTCTGGATGCGGGGGAGTCGGTGGAGTTTTTTATATCCTATCCCGAATACTCCGCCCAGTTCGACTTTATGGCTATTGATGAAGAGGGAAATGTCTTTGAACTCTATGACATGGAGATCAACGATGACTCGGAAGCCAGGATTGTCATCAACGATTCCCAGATTACAGACTACTGGGATCTGGATGATCTTGAAAACCAGCTGATTTCCCTGGAGATCAACAATTACACGGGATTTGAAGTCTACTACCTTTTTATCTCCCCTTCAGACTCCCAGTCTTACGGCATAGATTTTATGGATAGTGAAACGACCCTTTCTCCGGATGATTCCGTTTCGGTACTCCTTCTCAAATCCAATGCGGAGATCGAATATGACATACAGGCTGTAGATGAGGATGATGATACCTACTCATTCTCCCTCTCTCTGGATCCGGATCTGGATTCCCAATATACTGAAATCACAATAGATGATCTGGATTAATACCCTATGGAAAATACCCGCATTGCTGAACTGAAAGACTTTTATTTACAGGAACTGACTCAGGATATCATTCCCTTCTGGGAGAAACACGGTGTGGACCCCGAATCGGGAGGATTTTATACGTTCCTGGACAGGAAGGGAGATCTCCTTTCCACCCGGAAAACAGGGAGTTCCCAGGGCAGAGGATTATGGCTCTTTTCACACCTGATCAGGGATGTGGAAGAGTCCCGGACCTGGCTGGCTCTGGCTTCCGGCACAGTCCGGTTTATCAGAAAATCCCTGAGACGCCCTTCGGACGGAAGGGTCTTTGCCGAGATAACAGCCGAAGGTCCTCCTTCCCCTCCTGAAGACTCGCTGGAACCGGAACTCTGGATAGCCTCAGGCCTGGCGGCTTATGCCGGGGTTTCCGGTGATACCACCTGCCTGGAAGAGGCCAGGGAGCTCTATACCCTGATTCTCAATCTGGAAAAATCCCGGTCCCGGGAAAAAGAGTCAGGCCCAGCTGTACTGAGCCGCAGATTTATGTCTGGCATGATACGGCTCTGCCGGGAACTGATCCTGGCAGACAGGGAAAATGAAAAAACCTACAGGAAAGAGATAAGCAACCGCATCAAAATACTCCTGACCCTCTTTACCGACACCCCCAGGATGGGACTCCTTGAATACGCTCTCCCCGACGGAGGATTCCCGGAAGGCCCCGGCGGGCGGCTGGTGTCTCCAGGAGGATCTCTGGAAACCATTGGCCTGCTCCTGGATGAATCTGTCTACAGCAACAATTCCACCTACAGGGAGGAGGCTCTGAAACTGCTGTCCTGGACGCTGGAACTGGGATGGGATCCTGAATGCGGAGGATTCTACACCTTCGTGGATATCGAAGGCAGACAGCCTCTTCAGCTGGAATGGGATATGAAAACCTGGGATGCTCACTGCAGCGGCATTTATACTCTCCTCAAAGCGCATACCCTCACAGATGAACCTCTTTATGAAACATGGTTTGAAACTGTACAGGAGTACAGCTGGGATCATTTCCCCGACAGAGAATACGGAGAGTGGTTCGGCTATCTCCGCAGGGACGGTACTGTGCAGCTGGATCTTAAAGGTAACAGGGATAAAAGCCTGTATTACCTCCCCTCCCGGCTGCTGGAGATTCACAGATGCCTGAAAAAAAGCTGATCGTCCTGAGAGTTTCCGCCTTCCGGGGATGGAAAAAAAGGCGGCGGTAAGTATAGAATAGAGAAAATGCAAAACGATTGGCATGCATCCTTTTCGGCATATTTCCCGGTGCATTCATCCGGGAAAGAAAAGAGCAGAGCCTGTCCGTACTGATCAGCACAGAGGGATCATCATAAGATGGATCCCCGGACTGTACGAAAGGAGTGAAGGCAATGAAAACCTTAAGTTTTGGAGAGATCCTTTTTGACCGGATAGATGGAACAGATCATTTCGGGGGAGCCCCCGTGAATGTGGCTGTGCATCTTGCCCGGCTGGGAGCTGAAAGTTATATGCTCAGTGCCCTGGGGGATGACGAACCCGGAGCGGAAGCGGAACGGATACTGAAAAGAGAAAACCTGAAAACAGATTTTCTGCAGACAGGTTCATCCCATCCCACAGGACTTGTGGAAGTGACAGTCCATGAAGGGATACCCGCTTATGATATCAAAGAGGGAGCCGCCTGGGACTGTATTGAACTGTCCCGGGAGCAGCTTGAAAAACTCAAATCCCTGGAACTGGATCTGATGTACTGCGGTTCCCTGGCGCAGAGAACCGAATCCAACAGAAAGCTCCTGCATGAGCTTCTCCCCTCTCTTCATTACAGACATCTTTTCTTTGATGTGAACCTCAGACAGGAGTACTACTCCGAGGACGTCATCCGGGAAACCATAGTCTACACAACCCTGCTGAAACTCAACGATGAGGAACTGCCTGTCATTTCAAAACTTCTTTTCGGAACCGAACTCTCAGGCCGGGAGTTTTTCGAAAAGGCTTCAAAAGAGTACAAACTGGAAATGCTGGTTCTCACCCTGGGCCCCTCTGGAGCTGAGATCTATCATGCCGATACAGGCGGAACAGCCCTCCCGGTTCCCACAGATAAAGTCAAAGTGGTAGATACGGTGGGTGCGGGAGACAGTTTTTCCGGTGCCTTCCTCTATTTCTACCTCACAGGCGATTCATTGGAAAAAGCGGGATGGAAAGCCGCCAGACTGGCAGATTACGTGGTCAGCCATGCCGGTGCTCTGCCTGTTATGGATGAAACAATCCGGGGAACTCTTGGTATCTGATATCCCTGACCGTCTTAGATCCATGATCCGTCCCTGCAGGGGGATCATGGGGCGGGAGGATTATTTTCAGTCAGCCGTTCTGGTGCCTCTGATCCAGCTGGAAGAGTCCTGGCATCTTCTGTTTCAGGTGCGAGCCGCAAATATCCGGCAGGGAGATGAGATCTGTTTTCCCGGAGGCGGATTCGACCCGGACAAGGACAGGTCTTTTCAGGATACCGCTCTCCGGGAAACCTATGAAGAACTGGGAATAAAGAGGGAATCCATCGAGCTGCTTGGCCCTCTGGATACTCTTATCACTCCCATGGATGTTCTTGTTGAACCCTATCTGGCGATACTCCATATCTCTTCCCTGTCTGAAATGGAAATCAGCAGAGATGAAGTGGCTTCTATCTTTACGATCCCTCTGGACGAACTGGAGGTCCTCTCTTTTGAGAATTATCAGGTACGGATGGAGATGCACCCCTTTTCCATTAATCCCGAAGACGGGAGAAAAGAGATACACTTTCCCGGGAGGGATCTGAACCTCCCGGAAAGGTATCACGACAGCTGGGGCAATCAGATGCACAACATCCTGGCCTACCGGAGTCATGCCGGGACTATCTGGGGAATAACCGCAAGAATCCTGAAGGAATTCATCACTCTTCTGCAGGAATAAAAAAAAGTGATAGACATTCAGTATAGGCATGCTGATACAATACAAATGTGATGAATAATAATCGCATTGATAAATCGGGTGTCACTCTTTTTAACGGGGAAATCTTTCGGGATCCCGGAAACCCGGGAAAAATAAGCATTCTTATCTCAGATGAATATATCAAGGCTGTCAACTACCAGAAAGAGATCCGGGAAAGGGGTACCTTCCATATAGGGGGAAACCTGCTCTACCAGCTCCTTTCCGACCTGTTCGATTATATTTCAGAGCTCTTTAACAGGATCCGGCTGGATGATGTGGATATTCATGATGAGGAGAACAGAACCCTTCTATTTTTAAAAAAGTTTTCCCGTTCCTCCGAACGGATCAGCAGCAAGATAGAAAACCGGCAAAAGGAATATCAGCCCAAAGGGGGAAATGAAATATTTCCCATCCATATCAATGTAAAAGATGATAATATCCATTTCAGTCGAACCGCCGGGAATCAATCAAAAATCTTCATTGATGTCCCCTCGAATTTTCTCTACAACCGGCTCATATCCTTTGTGGACAGTATGGAATTTCAGGATCTGAAGCGTCTTGAACCTTCGGTCCACTCGTCATTTATGAACAATTTCTCCGACCTGAACCGCCGGGTCAGCGATAAAAAAAAGCATATTGATATGCGCTATGCCATCCAGCTTGCCCAGGGCAGGATAGCCGATCTGGAAAGGGAAAATCAGGAGCTTCATAGCAAGATCTCTTTTTTTACCTATCAGAATAAACTCTACAAGCGCTCCTATTTTCAACTTAAAAAGAGATTTGACAGGGTTGTGAAAAAACAGGGATCCCAGGACAACTTCCCGGACGAGGAACTGGAGGAGATTTAGTCAGAAGGGATTGAAGTCCTGTTCCTGAGATTTTCCGGAGAACAGTTTCCCCGGAAAATCAGAACACATTGAGCCCTTTAGTATCACACGCCTCCGGCAAAAGCCTTCATTGTGTAATAAAGATCATTCCATTTCAGCTCTTTTTTGAACTCTTCCAGTTTTGTATCCCTGTCAATGACCACAAGCTCCGTACCGGTCATTTCTGCGAAGTCTCTGATCATCTCGGTAGTCACATCCCTGCTGTATCCAGTATGGTGGGCTCCGCCTGCCAGAATCCATGCCGAGGCAGCAACCTCCAGAGAGGGTTCGGTTTTCCAGAAAACCCGGGCAACCGGAAGATTGGGCATATCCTGCGGGGCTTCAATAGTCTCCACTTCGTTGACAAGGAGCCTGAAACGGTTTCCCATATCCAGCAGAGTAGCATTGAGAGAGGTTCCTCCGTCCGTATCAAAAACCATTCTCACAGGGTCCTCTTTACCACCGATGCCCAGAGGATGAACCTCCAGCTTCACTTTTTTACTGCCCGCAATGGTCGGACAGACTTCAAGCATATGGGCTCCCAGGACCATTGTATTCTCCGGATCCAGATGATAGGTATAGTCTTCCATAAAAGAGGAGCCACCTGTTTTGCCCCGCCCCATGACCTTCATGGCCCTGACAAGGAGCGCTGTTTTCCAGTCGCCCTCACCGCCGAAGCCGTATCCTTTCTCCATCAGTCTCTGACAGGCCAGTCCCGGCAGCTGTTTCATGCCGTAAAGGTTTTCAAAGTTCGTCGTAAAGGCGATGAAGTCCCCTTCCACCAGGAAGTCCTCCATACCCAGTTCGAGCCTGGCGGCTTCAACCAGGGACTCATGCCTGTTTCCTCCGGCAAGGAGTTCACGGTCTACCTCATAGGTCTCTTCATACTCTTTCAGCAGGGCGGCAATTCTGTCATTGGTAACAGCATCAATCTTTTTGACAAGATCTCCCACACCGTATCCGTACACATCAAATCCATAGGCGATCTGAGCGGCCACCTTATCCCCTTCGGTGACGGCCACTTCCCTCATATTATCCCCGAATCGGGCCACCTTTCCGCCCTTCATATCTTTAAGTGCTGCGGCAGCTCTTATCCAGGCATCTACTTTTGCCAGGACCTTTTCATCCTTCCAGTATCCTGTGACGACTTTTCTTTCTATTTTCATCCGGCTGTTGATAAACCCGTGCTCCCGGCCACCGTGGGCAGACTGATTAAGGTTCATAAAATCCATATCAATCTCATTCCAGGGAATGTCCCGGTTGTACTGTGTATGGAGATGCAGCATAGGCTTGGTCATGACGTTCAGTCCGTTGATCCACATTTTAGAGGGAGAAAATGTATGCATCCAGAGGATTACGCCGCCGCAGCCCGCATCAGCACTGGCTTTGACAAAAAAGTCGGTGATCTCTTCCGGTGTGGTCAGGATCCCTTTATACAGAACCTCAGCAGAGATCATTTCCCGGCTGTTCAGATAGCCGGCAATCTCCTCAGTATGGTCTCTCACCTGCTTCAGAGTCTCCTCTCCGTACAGGTGCTGACTGCCTGATATCATCCAGATTTTCATTCCTTCGTATACTTTCATATTACGCTCCTTTTCTATGAATAGTTTCATGACTGCCCGTAGTAGGCATTGCTTCCATGTTTTCTGTCGTAGTGCTTACTGATCAGTGAATCTTTCATCCGTTCGGGCCTGTGATGCACCTGTTCGGTGATAAAAGCCATTTTTGCCAGCTCTTCCAGCACCCCTGCATTGTATACAGCCTTTTCGGGAGTGCTTCCCCAGGTGAAAGGACCGTGACTGGCCACAAGGATCATCTGCACTTCCGCATAGGAGATCTGCTGATCCTTCAGGGCATTCAGAATCTGATACCCCGTCTGCTCCTCATACTGCCCCCGGATCATCTCATCACTCATGATTTCTGTAACAGGAATATCGCATGCCAGGTGATCCGCATGGGTCGTACCGTAGATAGGGATGCTCCGGCAGGCCTGGGCCCAGCCTGTGGCATAGGTGGAGTGAGTGTGTACGATACCGCAAATGTCCGAAAAAGTTCGGTACAAGACCGCATGAGTCGGTGTATCCGATGAGGGATTCATCCTGCCCTCAATCTTTTCACCCTGCAGATTCACAATCACAATGTCCTCAGGTTTCAGTTCATCATAGGCCACACCGCTGGGCTTGATGGCGAAAACCCCTTCATCCGGATCCAGTGCACTCACATTCCCGAATGTATAAATGGCCAGATTCCTCCGGGGTATTTCCATATTGGCCTGGTAACACCGCTCTTTCAGTTCTTTAAAATTGCTCATTTTCCGCTCCTTTTCCCTTTTCGGGATGTCAGAATCCCCACTGTTAAAGACGGGAAATCTTTTTATTTCGCATAACACTGTCAGGACAACACAAGTGTTCCCTTCTGCTTTATTCCCCGAAAGTACGGAGATTTTCCCTGGTGATAATATTGAGAGGAGTAATGACCTCCCTAGAAATATCCTTTTTGAGTATAAGATAGTCATAGAGCATCATGATTCCCTGAAACCCCTGCTGATCAGGCTGCTGGGTCAGTATAAAATCGATGATTCCCTCTTCGATGAGAGACTCTTTATGGGGGATGAAATCATAGCCGATCAGAGGAATCTTCTCGAAAACCCCTCCTTTTTCTTTCAGAAAGGAGGCGATGTAGTAAACGGAAGAATTGGCGACAAAGATTCCCCGGGGAAGATCTGAAGGATCGGACAGGATCTCTTTCAGATAGTTGTGTATACTCTCCTCATCGTCAACTTCCTCTTTAATGATCTGCAGAGCCGGAGATTCACCGCTCTCTGCCATGTAACGGGAGAACCCTTCGATCCTGCTGTCAAGATGATTGTTGGAACCCGGAGGATCCACAATCATCACTCGGGATCGGGAGAGATCCGCATCACGGCTTTTCATAAGCAGAAACATCAGTTTGGCCGAAAGGTATCCGCTCCGGTAGGAGTCCTGCCCGATATAGGCGGCCCGGCCCTTCATCGAGGGAATATCCGTATCTATAAAAATATAGGGTATTTTGACAGTAGACAGGATCTCTTCAAAATCATCCGGCCGGACCGGTGCTGTGAGAAGAGCTTCCGCACCCGATTCAATAGCCGCTGTAAGAGCATTCCTGCAGGAGACGGAGGAGTAGCGGTCAAAGGGGAATATTCTGACCTCACTACCGTAGGATCCCAGGGATCTGTCGGCTCTCTGAATCCCCTCTTCCACCAGGGACCAGTATCCGCCGTCCTGATGACTCTGGGGGATAACTGCGGCAAATATATGACTTTTCGTCTTTTTGAGCCCCCTGGCATGGATATTGGGCGTATAGTTCAGCTCTTCCATGACCTTTCGGACTTTCTGAGCGGTTTTACTTGAAAAGCGGCCTCTGTTATGAAGGATCCGATCGACCGTTCCGATGGAAACACCGGCGGCATCGGCAACATCTTTTATGGTAGCCATAGAACCTCAAATACTTAGCGTTAACGATAACGCATTATATTACGGGAAATTTAATCTGTCAATTTTTTAATTATCCCGATGATACAGCCTGACTGAGGCCCTGTTTATACGGGATTTCTTTTTATAATTTCATAGAGACAGGATCAGGAGGGAAAAAGGACCCCTTCTGAATTGGGAGAACTACTCGATAAGATCTGCAACTAGTTTTATATTGTCTTTTAAACTGTCTGCAAGATCCTGATTCACATTGCCATCATCCGAATTGGGATTGATTTCAATTGTGCCGTCAGAATCATCGTCTGTTGCGGTGCTCAGGTCAATGACAACGCCGCCTTCTGCCGCATTGGCCGATTGATCCAGAAACGCTCTGATGTTGAAATCGATAACCACATCGATCTCCCCATCCCCTACAACGACCCCGGTACTCTCAGCCACATCGAGATTTTCACTGGCATCATGCCACATTTCAAAGGGAACCGAATCAATGGTTCCAGCCAGATAGATGGAACGGTCGGTGATGTCGGGATCTGTCGTATCTGTTGATTTATGCAGCTTGAATCTGATGGTCTGATATGTTCCTGGTGGCACTTCAGCCGACCCGATGGACTGGGACAAAGCACCTGTGGAATCAATCAGATCAATAACATAGGGCCCGTCAAAAAAGACTTCCGAAAGAGTTGTATCAGTCTCATCCACTTTGAATTCCACTTCTCTTATGGATAATACAAACTTTGTAATCTCTATTCCTGTTCCCATGGTGACAGTTCTATCAGATCCGGACAAAGCCGTATTGCTGGATTGGAAAATCAGTGTTGTCTCATCTGATTCTGATGAATTGGAATTGAGATTACAACCGAAAAAAACAGTAGAGACACTGCTAAAAGTATTCCCACTCTCTTCATGCTGAACCTCCTGAATATAATATAAATTATATCATATTTATAAAGGAATACAAAAAATACCGGATTTTTCTAGGATGTTATGCAAATCCAGAGATTTCATGCCAGGAGAGCAGGAAAGAATATTTCAGGACTTGTCCATGCTGGCCATGATTTCATTGACCTCTTCCGGCAGCTGGGCAAAGGAGTCCAGCAGGGGCAGGGTTATGGTCACAACCACGCCCTGATTCTCGGCATTTTTAAGGCTGAAATGTCCCTCTTCACCGAAATAGAGACTGATCCGGTCCACCACATTCCTGATGCCTATGCTGTTATGCATTTTTTTATGGTCATAACTGCTTTTCTGCTCCAGATAGTTCTGATTGTCAGTCAGTCCATTGCCGTTATCTTCAATTTGAAGGATCAGTTTTTTTCCCGATATAAAGGAGCGGATAGTAATGACCCCTTCGTACTCAATATTGTCAAAGCCGTGAAAAATGGCATTCTCCACAAGAGGCTGAAGAATAAATTTCAGGATAGAGGCCTCTTCTGTTTTCGGATCTATATCGTAAACTGTGGTAAAAGCATCGCCGAAGCGGAATTTCTGTATTTCGAGATAATCCTTTATGCTGTTTACTTCATCCTTCAGGGTGACCAGTTTGGTTTTTTTGGAAATATTGTACTTCAGAAGATTGATCAGAGATGTAGTCATATCACTGATATTCTCCACATTCTGGAAGACGGCGAGCCATTTAATGGAATCCAGGGTATTGTAGAGAAAATGGGGATTAATCTGGCTCTGCAGGATCTGAAATTCCAGATCGGATTTCTTCTTCTGCTCATCCAGAGTTCTCTCCATCAGATCGGAAAGCCTCTGGATCATATGATTGAAAGAGCTGGCCAGCTGACCGATCTCATCTTCCCCTTCTCCTTCGGCCCGCACCTTCAGATTACCGTTCTCAACCTTCTGAATGGTATTGTTCAATTGAATAATGGGAGTCGTAATGGAAACGGAGATCCTGTAGGAAATGACAATAGAGATCAGTATAAAGAGGATCCAGAAAACCATTCCCAGTCTTGTAAGATAAATAACAGACTGATAAACCCTCTCTTTGGAATAAATCTGTATAATTCTCCAGTCGCTGTAGGCTATATCATCTGAAAGGATGATGCTTTCATCTCCGAAGACTTTCCCGTTTACAACCGTATTCTCATGAAGCAGAACAGGATACTCCTGCACGATATACTCAAGAGAGGTATTGAAAGGAAAGGTAAATATTGTATCGCCCTTTTTGTTAATAACAAGGATCTTCTCCTCATCATACTCCAGGGAGGTAAAAGTAAACATTTCTCTCAGATAGGTATAGTTCATCTCGATGATAAGTGTGCCCAGCCCCAGATCTTCGGGATACTGGAAAATAGGCCTCACATAGGAGATGACATTCAGATCAAAAAACGGGAGATAACTCACAAGAGGTTCTCCGTTGATGTACTCCTGCCTTTTTTTCTGATTCCGAATGAACTCGGCAAACCTGGCTTCTATAGCCCTCTGATCCGCATCCCAGTAGCTTGAATAGAACTCGCCATCGCTGCCCAGAACATAGATGTTGTCAATAAATTCGTGGACACTGATGATACTTGTAAGCATGGCATCGATGGTCTCCTTACTGCCTTCGTAACTGTAATCATCCATATCATCAATGGTTCTCAAAGCATCCAGCAGGGGTTGATTGGTTGCCATCAGAGAGGCTGTATTATCAGTCATGTTCAAAAGGAATTCGATACTCTGTTTGGTTTTGTTGGAACTGTTGACCGCATTTTCCGTGAGATTTTCTACATAGTTTTTGAAAAAAATCTGGGAAACCAGAATAAAGGACGTACAGGCAAAAAGCAGAGTGAAAAGGAGAAAGTACATCAAGATTCTTTTCTGAAGACTTTTTTTACGGGAGAGGAAGAGAAACCTGCCGGCTTCGGGCATTTCAGAGGTCACCGTAGTGCCTGTTCCTGAATTCTTTACATGTCTCTCCGGTGGTTTCCTTGAATACCTTACTGAAATAATAGGGGCTGTCAAAACCGACTTTATCGGCAATTTCATATATCTTCATATTGGAATGGATGAGCATATCTTTGGCGTTCCTGATCCTTGTCTGGGTCAGATAATGACTGAAATTGAGGCCCAGCTCCTGCTTGAAAAGAAAACTCAGATAACTCCTGCTGACATCCGCATTTTTTGCCAGATTATTCAAAGAGATATTCTCATTGAAATGGGAGTCGATATAATCAATGGATTTTCTGACAATATAGGAGTTCTGAACGGGAATATTCTCCAGGGAAGAATCAAGAATTGTATTGTAAAGATTCACAATATGCATTCTCACCGCTTCGATATCAAACAGACTGTAAAAGTCATTTTTGTTCAGACGTGTTGCCAGGATATCCTCTTCCGAATGGCTGTGTATCTCTTCCAGAAAGAGAGAGGCCTGATCCAGGAAGGTGTCAAAAACTTTCTTCAGATAATCAAAATCTTCCAGTTCCGAAGCCTGGTGGATAAAATCCCCTATATACTGCATCAGCTCCTGTTTTCTATTGCTTTTGATCAGTGGAAACAGGACATTCTTTTCAGGCAGATGCATGGAATCGGAGAATTTTCCGGATTCTTTCCAGAAAACCGAAATGTGATTGGCTTTGAAAAATGCCTGTTTGCAGGCTGTTCGGGCTTCTATATACAGTTCATGACAATCATAGATATTCCGGCTTAAACGGCTGATTCCGATCATCAGGTAGTAGTTCAGATACTTTTTCAGATTCAGCTTGATCTGATTCATGTACTTGGTGATCTTATCATCCAGCCCCGAAGAGTTGACCAGGGAGTCGAAATTGAAAAGAAAAACGATTTCGTTTCTATATACTGTATGAATCGCCGGGTGGGGACACTCCATTAGGACCTGGGATGCCACGTCTTCTATCATTTCCCGCTGCCTGGTATTGAGCTGGAAATTCTCATTCAGATTGAGATTCAGGGAAACAAGGGCCATCTGATAGCTGTCCATGGGAAGGTCATGTTTTAAGCTGTCAGTTAAAGCTTCAATCGCCCCCTGCTCTCTTCCTTCCCGGAATAAAAGCGAAGAGAGGGCTTTTTCCGGATTATCCCTTCTCACGACAGTGCTGTCCCCATAATAGGGCTCTCGATTTTCAGGAAGTTTACGGATCTGTGCTTCCGCCTCTGTCAGAACTTTCAGTAATCGTTCTGGAGTCAGATTGGATTTAACGATATAATCCCGGACTCCCAGGCTCACGGCTTCTCTGGCATAATGGAAGTCTTCGTAATGGGTAAGAATAATGGATTGAAGATTGGGATTTTTCTCCCTCAGAAGGTTGATGAGTTCCAGCCCGTTCAGGCCCGGCATGGAGATATCTGTCAGCAGGATTTCAGGATTGTGCTTATCAAAAATCTCAATTGCTTCTTTGGCATTTTTCGCCTCCCCCACAAGCCGGAAGCCATGCTCCTCCCAGTTCAGGGTGGACTTCAGCCCCACTCGTACGAGAAGCTCATCATCAACGATGAGTATCTTGATCACTTTTATTTTTACCTCTGTATCAATACATGTTTCCATATTAAACCCGGTAAAATTGTAACAGGAGATTCCCGATTTCACAATTAAAATCTGGAACCTCCCCTATAAAATAAATACTAGGCAAGCAAACCTTTAATAGTCTTTGCCATGCTTTCGATAATCAGAAAACAGGAAACAGCTCCGGCATCCAGAACACCCCGGGAACGTTCACCCAGACGGGCGGATCTTCCGACCTTGGCAATCATGTCTTTTGTAGCTTCCATACCGGTCTTCGCCGCCGCGGTCATCTCATCCAGGCAGACCGCAAAAGGCTTATCCGCCTCTACCGCCGCTTTCAGGGCATTGATTCCCGGAATCATCGCATCCAGCATGGTTTTATCTCCCAGCTGGGCTGTTCCCAGGGAAAGGACCACTTCCAGAGCCGTCTCGTAGGATTTCAGAAAGGTGGCTTTATCAATATCCTCCACTCCCTGGCATCCGTCTCCCAGTTCAATAAAATAACTTCCGTAGATCGGTCCCATGGAACCGCCGATTTCAGAAATCAGAACATCACCCAGAACATTCAGAGCGTCTGTGTAGCTCAGAGATTTCCCTTCGATCCTCTGACCGGTAATGGTAAACCCCTTCTGCATATTGATCCCGTGGTCCCCATCGGCGATCTTACCGTCCACTTCACTCAAATAATCCACATTTTTCTTTATACAGACCACCAGATTGTCAACCACAACCTGAGCGCTGCTGTTTTTAAATGTATCGCCCATTTTTTATTACTCCTATTTTTTATGAGAACTGTTTCAATCCCATCGTATTGATTTCCATATCCATCAGGGGTTTCAGCTCATCATCCAGCTTCATCACTGTCAGTGTGGCGCCCATCATTTCAAGGGAGGTAAATAGATTCCCCACATAGGACCTGTAGACAGTAATTCCCTTTTCAGCCAGGAGTTCTTCCACCTTGTTGTAAAGGATATACAGTTCCATTACCGGAGTGGCACCCAGACCGGAGAGGAGCAGGACCACCTCATTTCCCTTTTCAAAAGGAAGATCCGGAACAATCACATCCACCATTTCCTGAGCCATTTCATCAGCGGATTTCAATTTTTCCACTTTAATGCCCGGTTCACCATGATGTCCGATCCCCACTTCCATGGTTCCCTCTTCAATAGAGAAATTGGGATGCCCTACCGCGGGGATGGTACAGGATGTAAGACCGATTCCCACACTCCTGGTATTATCGATCGCTTTCTGCGCCGCCGCAATGACTTCATCCAGACTTCCGCCCAGAGCCGCTTTGGCCCCGCCGGCTTTCCACATAAGGATCTCACCGGCCACACCGCGCCTCTTTTCCAGTTCTGTTTTGGGAGCTGAAGCGGCGTCGTCATTGGCTACAACGGTCTTCACCTTGATTCCGGCTTTTTCGGCCATCCTCATAGCCATTTTGACGTTCATGTTGTCTCCGGCATAGTTGCCGTAGAGACAGGCAACACCCTGACCGGAATCAGCCTCTTTCATAGCCTGAAAGAAAGCTTTAGCAGTGGGAGAGGCAAAAACCTCTCCAACCGCAACTGCATCAACCATGTTCTTTCCCACATACCCGACAAAGGCCGGTTTATGACCGGAGCCTCCCCCCGTTACGACACCTACTTTACCGTCTACGGGGGCTTCTTTATATTTAACAACCCTTTCGTGCTCCGTAGGGGAGACAATATCCTTATGGGTTTTGAGAAAGCCTTTTAACATGTCTTCAACAACAAGATTGGGGTCATTGATAATTCTCTGCATTGTCAGTACTCCTTCTTTTTTACTTAGCCGATTTATGGAGTTCTCTTTCCCACTCCATGATCTTGTCCACCTTGGGGGCGGAGCCGCCTCCCTGGAATTCCGAATCCATCCAGATATCCACCAGATTCTTGGCAAGCTCCAGGCCGATGACCCGGGCTCCCATGGTCATGATCTGGGCATTATTGCTTTTCACAGCCCTCTGGGCAGAAAAGGAATCATGGCAGGTGGCTGCCCGTATTCCCGGAACTTTGTTGGCCGCTATAGCCATTCCCAGTCCGGTTCCGCACATGAGGATTCCCCTCTCATTCTCCCCTTTCGCCACGGAGGACCCAACCGCTACAGCTATATCGGGATAGAGAACAGGATCTGTGGAATACACACCGAAATCCTGTATTGTATGTCCCTTTTCTGCCAGGTGTTTTTTTATAACTTCTTTCATTTCCAGAGCTGCTTCATCACAGCCGACTGCTATCTTCATATATCCTCCGGGGTAATCCCCGGATCTGCTGATGTGATATCATCAGATCCGGGGATACCTATATATTTCGTATGACGTTGTGATTCTTCCCTGATCAGGGGACAAGAACGATTTTCAGAGAACCATCACCTTTTCCAGCCATATCGAAAGCCTTTTTGAAATCTTCCAGCGGGAAGGTATGAGTCACAACACCTTCGGTGGGAAGTTTGCCGTTTTCAATCCACTCAATAACCGGTTCATAACAGTAGGGACTCAGATGGGCACCGAAAAGATCGAGCTCTTTTGTATCGCTGATAATACTCCAGTCGACGGATGTAAGCTGTCCGAATACACTGAATTCCACAAAGGTTCCCATTTTCCGGATCGCTTCCAGACCCTGCTGAACGCTGGAGGGGTGTCCGGTTGCTTCGATATAGACATCACAGCCATATCCGTCTGTCATCTCTTTAATTTTGGCAACCACATCATCCTTGGCGGGATTCATAACCACGTCGGCACCGAATTTCTTTGCCAGTTCCAATCTGTCGTCTTTCATATCCAGGACAACAAGGGTTTTCGGGTTTTTCAGCTTGATAACACCCACCATACCCAGACCGAGAGTTCCTGCGCCGGAGAGAACAACCACATCCTCATTTCCGATATTTCCTCTGTCTACCGCGTGTTTGGAACAGGCGAAAGGTTCAATCAGAATGGCATCCTTCATGGGGATATGTTTGGGAACCTTATACACAAGGGCTTCTTTGGGAAACTTCATGTATTCGGCCATACCGCCGTTTACATTGTTCTGAAAACCGTAAACATCGTGTTTTTCACACATCCAGTGACGGCCGGTCTTACAGAATTTACACTCCCAGCAGGGAACAATCTGTTCGGAAATCACACGGTCTCCGATTTTGAAATCACCCTTTACATTGGCACCCATCTCAACGATTTCCCCCAGGAACTCATGTCCGGGAACCATGGGAGCTTTGATATAGGGAGGAGTACCGTCTCCGCCCCAGAAACGGGAAGCGCCATGTTCGGCTTTGACATCACCGGCACAAACACCGCAGGCTTCTACTTTTACAACGATTTCACCCTCTCCTGCCCGGGGAGTATCAATTTCTTCCAGCCGATAGTCTTCGGGGGCATAAGCTACAACTGCTTTCATTTTTTTTGGTAAATTACTCATTTTCGTCTCCTTAGTTTGGATAAGTCTTAATTCAAGTGCGGATTTTATCTCCCGTTTCCAGATCAAACAGATGGGTTTTCTCTGAAAGGAACTCAAGTTTTATGGTATCGCCGGGGCGATAGAATATTTTGTCTGTGGTGATGAGAGTCAGAAACTCCTCTCCCACCCTGAAGTGGAGACGTCTTTCTTCTCCCAGACCTTCAAAAACGGATATTTCCACATCCGAACCTTTGCTGTTTTCTGATCCGATCAGTACATCCGTCGGTCTGACCCCCAGGCGGACTTTCATTCCGTCTCTGACAACCTTGTTGTACCGGGCCGGAACTGGAATCTGGAGGGTTTCATCGGCAAATACAAAGAGAAAATCATTTCCAGTCTGTTTGATAGTAACAGTCAGAAGGTTCATGGGAGGTTCTCCGATAAACCCGGCGACAAATTCATTGGCCGGATCATCATAGATCTCAAGGGGCGTCCCGAACTGCTGCAGAACTCCGTCCTTCATGATGGCCATTCGGTCCGAGAGGGACATGGCTTCCAGCTGGTCGTGGGTTACAATGATGGTTGTACAGTTAATCTGTTTGTGCAGCCTTTTGATCTCATCCCGCAGAACCTGGCGCATTTTGCCGTCCAGATGGGAGAGAGGTTCATCCAAAAGGAGCAGTTTGGGTTCTCTGACTATGGCTCTGGCAATATTCACCCTCTGTTTCTGACCACCGCTCAGACTGATCGGTTTCTCCTTCAGCAGATCATCCACCTTCAGAAGTGGAGCGATTTTGGTCACTCTCTCTTTGATGGCCTCTTCCGAGACCTTTTTGGCTCTCAGGTTGAAGGCAATGTTGTCATAGACATTCAGAGGCGGATAAAGAGCATAGTCTTCAAACGCCAGTCCAATATGCCTGTCTTTGGGTTCAAGATTATTCAGCCTGGTATCACCGATGAAGATATTTCCACCAGTGATCTCCTCCAGACCGGCGATCATTCTCAAAGTAGTTGTTTTTCCGCAGCCTGAAGGGCCGAGGATACCTATGAACTCCCCTTCGTTACAGTGCAGGGACAGATTGTTGACAGCAAAGTCATTGACAACCTTGCTCTTTTTTTTGTTGTCATATCTTTTAAATACATTTTCCAGGATCAGATCAGCCATGGGTTCCCTCCTTAACCAGTTTTTCCTGATTGTGACGAATGAGAAATTCCTCGGTTTTCCGATCGAAGAAAATGATGTCCGTAAAATCAAGATCGATATAGATATCCGAGTCCATAGCCACGTTATAGCTGTTGGAAACAATTATCCGAATTTTCTGTCCATCCACATCTGCTGTCAGAATGGACCGGTTTCCGATCGGTTCAAGAACGTATACCGATCCTTTAATCGACTTGTCGTCTTTGGGTTTGGAATCACAGAAAACATCATTTCCCCTGACCCCCAGATTGACCTGTTCAATAGAGTTGCCTCTGAAGAATTTCGCCACATCTTCGGGGACCTCAAAAAGATGATTCTGATGGGCCAGTTTCACTTTGACCGACTTGTCATCTCTGATAATATCCGCCGGGATAATATTGATTTCCGGTTCTCCCATAAGGCCTGCCACAAACTGATTGCAGGGGGTGTAGAACAGATCTTCCCCTGTACCGATCTGAACGATCTCACCGTCGTTGATAATGGCAATCCGGTCTCCCAGACTCAGGGCCTCCATATAGTCATGGGTTACGTAAATGGTTGTGGTATCGAAAGACGCCTGCATCTCTTTCAGTTCGGCTCTCATGAAGTGCCGCAGTTTGGCATCCAGGTGAGCCAGGGGTTCATCCATCAGAAAAACATTGGGCTTTCTGACAAGACAGCGCCCCAGGGCCACTCTCTGACGCTGACCGTTGCTGAGCTGGGAAGGAAGCCTTTCCCAGAGATGGTCAATCTTCATCTTCCTCGTCACTTCCAGTATGGCATCATGGATATACTGTTCGTCCTCTCTATAGAGAGAGCTCCGCATGGGAGAGGCGATGTTGTCATACACCGAAAGGTGGGGATACAGTGCGTAGTTCTCAAATACCATAGAGACATTTCTATTGGCAGGAGGAACAATATTCACAACTTCCCCGTTGATTTTCACAAGTCCCTCATCGGGAATCTCCAGGCCGGCTATCATCTTCAGAGTGGTTGTTTTACCCGCTCCCGCCGGTCCGAAGAGAACCAGGAATTCCTTATCATGGACAGTCAGGTCCACATTTTTCAGAGCCGAATGCTCTTTATAGTTTTTTGTTAATTCGCTTAATTCAATCTGAGCCACGATATTCTCCTCATCATCCTTTTACAGCACCGAAGCTGAGTCCCCGTACCAGGTGTTTCTGTATCAGAAGGGCCAGAATTACTTCCGGTGTTGCTGCTACTGTCGCTGCCACGGCCATCTGTCCGTAGTGAACCGTATCGGATGCTATGTATTTCAGGGATGCCACAGTTACTGTTTCCACATTGAAGCTTGTCAGCAGCAGGGGGAAGGTAAAACTGTTCCAGGCGAAAATAAACGCCAGCAGTGCTGAAGAAACCAGTCCCGGTTTGATCAGAGGCAGAAGCATCTTGTAGAAGATCTCCCACCAGCGGTATCCGTCCAGACGGGCCGCCTGCTCAATCTCCACGGAAATATCTTCAAAATACCCCCGGACGACCCATACAAGCAGAGGCATGGTAATCAGCTGATATACCCAGATAAGACCGAAATAGGTGTCGTAGATTCCCAGTTTCTGGTAGATCATGAACAGAGGCAGGATTACCAGGATTTCCGGAGCGAACTTGAAAGAGAGAATGGTAAAAGCCAGGTCCTCTTTCTTTTTAAACTCAAACCGGGCCAGGGCGTAAGCCGCAGGAACACCTGCCAGAACCGATACGAGTACCGCGCCGGCACTGACAATAATATTGTCAAGGAAAGCGGAAAAATAGTCGGTTCCGAACAGAACAGCCCTATAGTTCTCCAGCGTGGGATGGAAGATAAAAGTTGTATGGAACATTTCCGCATCGCTTTTAAATGTAATCAGAACCATCCAGAATATGGGAAACAGTGCAAAGAGAGCCCACATCGCCAGAAGGAAATTCCTTACGACTTTGCCTGTATGGTGCATTTTTTCAATAGTCATCAATGTCTCCTTTAATTCGCTTCACCAGAGGCTTTTTTCTGTGTCAGCAGGTAATCGCCCACCAGTTTTTTACTGATAAAGTAAATAACCACCCACAATACAAGTACATACGGCAGAGACTCACCAAACTTCAGGAAGGCAAAGCCTTTGTTGTATCCTGTAAGAGAAAGGTTCATCAGGGTATTTCCCGGTCCTCCCTTGGTAAGGGCGAAGATGATGGCAAACTCCTGCAGTGCCGCCATAAGACGGAAGATCAGGGCGATATACATAAAAGGTTTCAGCATGGGCAGGGTCAGGGTCTTAAATGTGAACCAGGCTGATCCTCCATCCACTTTTGCCGCCTCGAAGGGAGACTTGGGCAGGGACTGTATACCTGCAGAAACAAGCACGATAACAAAGGGGGCATAAACCCAGGTATCGATCATGGCTGCTGTAAACAGGGCTGTCTGTGAAGAAGCCGCCCAGGGAAATCCGTAGATTCCGAAGATATTCAGAAACTTTTCAAGGATACCTACCGAGGTATTCGTCATAAGCTGCCAGATCAGAGTGGCAATTACCGGAGCAATCATAAGAGGAAATACAAGGACGACTTTGAGGATCCTGGTAAACCAGTTCTCTCTGTTCAGAAGCAGAGCAATCCCCAGCCCCAGCAGCATCTGCGGTATCGTTGTGGCCGCAGCATATTTAAAGGTTACCAACAGGGCATGCCAGAAATCCACGTCGGTAAACAGATATTTCCAGTTTCGCAGTCCAATGAACTTCCAGGTGGGATTCCTGAAAGAATAATTGGTTAAAGAATAGAATATGGCGCTTGCAAAAGGGTACAAAATACCGATTGTGATAAGCAGACAGGGCGCCATGATAAAATATGGACGTGCTTTAACTGTCCAGTGAACCTTTGTTAAGCTGGTCTGGGTGCCTAACTTACCAGTCTTAAGGCTATTTGCGTTATTTATATCAGCCAAAACAGAACTCCTGTTCATTTATTTTTATGGTAAATAGCCGAATAATCGGTAATCGGGCTGCTGCAGTCAGCAGCCCGATCTATAAATCATTTTTTAATTGTTCAATTATTCGACTTCGATGTCTTCAACAATACGATCCATCTTTTTCTTGAGAGCATTGAGGCCCTCTTCAACAGATGCATACTGTCCGGATACGATATCCTGAAGGGTAGCAGCCCATTCTGTGGTTGTTTCAAAGAAGTGGGGCTGGGGAGTAAACTGAATGGTAGTTCCTGCAACAGAGTCCTGGAAAGCCTGTCCGTAACCTTCGGAAGCTTTCAGTACGTTTACGAAATCCTGGCTTTCAAAGACAGATTTTCTGGCGGGGTCTACAGTTTTACCTACTGTGGATGCCCACTGGTTGAACTCTTTACCGGTGAAATACTGCAGGAAAAGCCAAGAAGCGGTTTTATGTTTGGAAGCTTTGTTGATAGCCATAGCCCATGTCCACAGGTTGGCATTTACATCGCTTGCGCCTTCGGGAAGGGGAGCGTGTACCCAGGCGATGTTTCCGGCTTCTTTGGAAGATCCGGGAACATTCTGGAAGTAACCGTTACAGTCAGCATCGAAGAGCATAGCTGCTTTTCCGGCTCCCAGGTCGGCACCGGCCTGATACCAGGTGTAGCTTGCCCATGTGGGAGATCCACCGGTTTTAATCAGATTAACCCAGTCTTCAGTCATTTCGATAGCTTCGGGAGAGTTAACCTTGGAAACCAGTTTTCCGTTTTCAATTTCGAAATCGTTAGCGCCGTAGTTGGAATAGGTTGTCATATAACCGGCATGGATTGTTCCCCAGTTTCTGGAACCGCGGATTGCCAGTGCATAACTACCGGGACCATCAAATTCCTGGAGTTCTTCACAGAGCGCTGCCAGTTCTTCCATTGTCTTGGGAGGTTTCAGTCCTCTTTCGTCGAAGATCCTTTTGTTATAGGCCAGTGTATTGGTCTCAAATCCTAAAGGAAGAGCCCAGAGATTACCGGATCCCACTTTGTGGCCGGGAATCAGGTCCCATTTAAGAGAAGAGATAACACCGGGATAGAAATCTGCAAAATCATAGTCGGGAGAAACCAGGTTGGGGTCGTTGATGAACTGATCCAGTTCCTGAACGTAACCGGGAACCGCATACTCCCAGATCTGATAGGCACCGCTCATAAACAGGTCAGGATCTCCTGATCGGCTGTTAAGAGAAGTTGTTACTTTATCAAAGTAGTTTTCCTCAGGTGTGATGGCATAGGTAACTTTAATACCTGTAGCCGCTTCAAACTCGGGAATCTTTTTGATAATGGACTCAGCATAGGGATGCTGATTGAAAAGAACCTTAATGGACTCGCCTTCTGCCATTTTCCAGCTGAAACCGGTTTTGGCAGCCTCACTTTTGACGGTGTCCACGGAGTCTCCGGTACTGGCACTACCTTTCTGGCCATTAGCGGAAACGGAACCCAAAGCACAAATCAGCAGAATTGCAACTGCTGCTAGCAATTTGTGTCTTTTCATTTAGAACTCCTTTAAAATTATTGATTTAACCGCATTATATTTCAGCTGCAATGGGAACGAAATGGAGGATATTTCTAAAAACAGCAATATAATCTTCCACTTTTTTCAGGAGGAGCTAAAGCGAAATACCATGAGAAAACCTATCTGTCAAATCCAATAAATTAGAATATTTTACGATTTACTACACTATATTCCTGCTTTTTTTTCCGAATCGCAATTTTATTTCTGTTTTTTATAAGCATTTTCTAAAAAATAAAACTTTATGAAATTTCATTGTCAGCAGACCAATCCTAACCAATTATAGAGAAAAACTATTTCAGGACGTATTACCAATGACTATCAGAATTAAATTGCTGACTATCTTCGGAAGTCTGTTTTTCTCTTTTATTCTGGCTGCCGGTTTCTTTACAATCCTCAACAACAGAGTAAAAATGATCGAAACCGAGGAGAGACTCCTCATGGAACTGCGCAATGCCTATACAGACGAGCTGATAGCTCTGGAAAAAATCTGCAACAGTCCCTTTCTCCAGGCCGTCAATGAGTACAGGAACACAAGGGAAAACACGGATCTTATCTATAAAAAGATGGAAACTCTGGAAATTCTGCCCTCCCTGAGCCGGTCCATAGCCGAAGCTCTTCAGGCTATTGTCACTCTGAAAGATCTCTCCCTGTCCAATACAGGGATTCTGCAGGATCAGCTTGCCAGGATAGACAGGACAACAGAAACATCCGGAATAGACAGAAACTACTTCAATCTGTTCACTCTCTATACAGAGAATATAAAGAAGGAACAGATTACTGATCCGGAAACCATAGAAACTCTGTCCAATCTCTCAAGGGAACTCTCTGTGACTGCTATAAACCTCAGTTTCAATCTGACAACCAGCATTGAAACACTGGACAGGAACAGCAGTATCATAATGGAGGAAACCGGCAGGATTCTGAAACTGGGATATACAGTGTCCATTGCCGTTGTGGTCATTTTCATACTGGTGGGATTTCTTTTCCTCCTGCTTTCCATAACAGGTATGAACAAAAGGATAAGCAGAGTCCATAACGGGATTGAACTTATGAAAGAGGGTTTTCTGAACAAGCCGGTTAATCTGAAATCCAATGATGAAATTCAGTTTCTCAATGATACTATCGACCAATTCAGGGGGAGCCTGCTGGGTATCATCAAAAGACTGAAGAAGGTTTCCGGCAATAATATGACCATAAAGATTGAGCTGGAAGAAACTGTGGTCCTTATAAACGGCATAACCGACAGTTTCATAGACAGCGTGATGAACATGAACCGGGAAATAAAAGCCCTTCATACCCATCTGATGGATTCGGACAGACAGTTCTCCATCATCAACAGCAATATCAGGGAACTGAATGAAATAATTGGAAATCAGAATTCCATTGTGGGAAAAGCATCCGAAGCGGTCCTGACCATGACGCAATCCGCCGACGTTATGAAACAGGAAGCGGGGTTACAGGACAGATCTTCCAGAGATCTTCAGGAGTCGGTCCGGATCAGTGAAGAAAGCCTCTCCTCCACCAGGTCGGTGATAAGCGAAGTCTACGAGAGTATTGGTGTTATCAGAGGGATTGCGGAAACCATAAAAAAAATTGCCTACCAGACCAATCTTCTGGCAATGAATGCTGCCATAGAAGCGGCTCATGCAGGGGATTACGGCAAAGGTTTTTCCGTGGTTGCTGATGAGATCCGGCAGCTGGCGGAAATTTCCTCATCCAATACAAACCAGATTACAGATGCCCTGGGAACCATCATTGATAAAATAGAACAGAGCGATGAAGCGGGAACCCGCACATTTGAAGCCTTCCAGAAAATCCATAATGAAATATCCCGGTCGTCCCTCTCCTATTCGAGGATTCACAGAGGCATCATGGATTTTGCCGCCGGATCGACAAGCATGAATGATACGGTGCGGCAGCTCAATGATGTCTCCTCCCAGGTAAAATTCAACAGCGACAGGATCGCCGGTTCTGCGGCACAGACAAGTCAGAGCATTGAAGAAGTGAAAAACATATCTTCCGGAATACTCAATATGGTAAAGGCCCTGTCGGAGGAGTTTAAACTGATCGACAGACAGGCAAAAAGAATGAAACAGCTTGCTGTCCGGATAAACAGTTCGACAAATCTTCTCAACAGCAATATCAACTGGTTCAAAACAGCAGCAGAGAAAGAGATCCCTGTAATCGAAGACTTCAGGGATCCCGATGATTCTACCAGTTTTGAAGAGCTGACAGAATCTCTTCCCGCTCAGGGGGAGTGAATCCTCCCACTGTGATAGAGGCCCGGCTCATATCCTGCATGGATTCGGGATTATCCACCCCTACGGCTTTCATCCCCGCAGCATGGGCCGCTTCCAGGCCCAGGGCGGAGTCTTCAATCACAGCGCACTCACCGGGGGAAGTCCCGAAGATATCCGCAATTTTCAGAAACAGGTCCGGATGGGGTTTTCCCCTTTCCACCTGATAACCGCTGACAAGGTGATCAAAGTAGTCGCTCAACCCCAGTTTGCGGATGATCAGGGCGATCAGTTCCGGAGAGGAGGAGGACCCCACAGCCAGATTGCAGCCTCGGGATTTCAGTTCCCCCAGGAGATCCGCCGCCCCCGCGGTGGGAGTCAGATCGGACTGTTCAAAATCCCTGAAAAGGAGATCGCTGCACTCCTTCAGCATCTGAGGGACACTCTCTTTCAGAGTGTACTCTTTTTTCAGATAGATAAGCATCTGCTCTACAGGGAGGCCAATAAAGTTCTTCTGATAGAACTCCTGGGTTACCCGGGTCCCCAGATCTTTAAAATAAGCCTGGTTGACTCTCTGATGTATAGGTTCGCTGTCTATGAGAACGCCGTCCATATCAAAAATGACTGTTCTTATCATGTTATACTCCTAACAAAGTAATCGTTTACGTCAATCGATGGAATGCCCCTATTTGATCAGAGTTGGGAGGAAAAGATCAAGACCATTGTCTCCGGGGGAAAGCACCTTTTTCCTGAAGTCCTACATTTTTTTAGATTTCTGAAAGATTTTACAGAAAATAGAAATCCCTCTTGAATATATTCCATTGTTTTTCCGGCAGGAGAAAATATAATGGACCCAGTATAACAAGGATTCAGATAAATCGATCAGGAGGAATACTTTGCTTGAAGAATTAAAGGAACAGGTACTACAGGCAAATCTGGAACTGCACAGAAAAGGCCTGGTTCTCTATACCTGGGGAAATGTCAGCGGTATCGACAGGAAAAAAGGTATTATTGCGATTAAACCCAGCGGAGTATCCTACAGCAGGATGGAAAGAGACCACATTGTTCTGATCGATCTGGAGGGAAACCGGGTGGAAGGCGATCTCAATCCCTCGTCGGACACCCCTACCCATCTGGAACTCTACAGAGCCTATGGGAGCATCGGCGGGATCTGTCACACCCACTCCCGATGGGCCACAATATTCTCCCAGTCGGGAGCCTCCCTGGAGCCCTACGGAACAACCCATGCGGATTACTTCTACGGACCGGTACCCTGCACAAGAGACCTGACAGGGCGGGAAATTCAGCAGGATTATGAGAAAAATACAGGCCTGGTTATTATTGAAGCCCTCAGAGAGCGCTCCCCTCTTGATATGCCTGCGGTTCTTGTAAAAAACCATGCACCCTTCACATGGGGCAAAGATGCGCAGGAAGCTGTCTATCATGCGGTGGTTCTGGAAGAGGTGGCCTGTATGGCCTGGAATGGCAAGACAACTGATCCCGGAATACAGCCAATGCCGGAAGAGCTTCTGACAAAACATTTTACGAGAAAACACGGATCGGATGCCTATTATGGACAATCAGATAAGAATTGACATATTATGAGAAGTAGGATTACAATGCGTTATCGATAACGCCTTCCCGGATAAACAGCTGGAAAGCCCCGGGGCAGAGGCTTTTCTCCGGGGTGGAAGCTGCTTTAAACAACTGAAAACGGCAGTATAAATAACAGGCTGGAAACACACATCCAGCTTAAATTCTATACCCCTGCTGCGGCTCCCGGGGGGTATACTGTAATACTGAAAAAATTATTTAAAGGGGAAATGTAGTGAGCATAGAAAAAGCAACAGCCGAAATGATCAATAACGGTCAGGCAGTGGTCGGAATTGAAATGGGATCGACCAGAATTAAAGCCGTACTCATCGGACCTGAAAACACTCCACTGGCTTCAGGCGGTTACGGCTGGGAAAATTCTCAGGTTGACGGAATCTGGACCTACCCGCTGGAACAGGTATGGGAAGGACTCAGTTCCTGTTTTGCCGATCTGGTAGAGGATGTAAAATCCAAATTCGGTGTGGGACTGAGCAAAATCAGAGCTCTTGGTTTCAGCGGCATGATGCACGGATATATTATAACCGACAAGAATGAAAAACAGCTTGTCCCTTTCAGAACCTGGAGAAACAATATTACAGGTCAGGCTTCCAAAGAGCTTGCCGAACTGTTTCAGTATCCCATCCCCCAGAGATGGAGTGTGGCCCACCTGTATCAGTCTATCCTCAACGGTGAAGAGCATGTCAGCGAAATCGATTACCTGACGACTCTGGCCGGATATGTCCACTGGAAACTGACAGGAAAAAAAGCCATGGGAATCGGAGAAGCTTCCGGCATGTTCCCCATTGATCTGGAAACCAAAGACTTCAATCTTGAGATGTGCGGGAAATTTGACGAGCAGGTCAAAGATAAAGGGTTCAGCTGGAAACTCAAAGAGATCCTACCGGAAGTCATGGTTGCCGGAGAAGTTGCCGGAACTCTGACAGAAGAAGGTGCCAGACTGCTGGATCCCACAGGGAATCTGGAAGCGGGTATTCCCGTCTGTCCTCCCGAAGGCGATGCGGGAACCGGTATGGTCGCCACAAACAGTGTTGCCGTCAGAACAGGGAATGTTTCTGCGGGAACCTCTGTGTTCGCCATGATTGTTCTGGAAAAGGAACTCTCCCGGGTGTATCACGAGCTGGACCTGGTAACAACTCCCGACGGACACCTGGTTGCCATGGCCCACTCCAATAACTGCAGCTCCGACTACGATGCCTGGATGCATCTGTTCGGAGAAGCCGTAAAAGCTCTGGGACTGGAAGTGTCCACTCCCAAACTCTATGATACCCTTCTGGACCAGGCTCTTAAAGCGGATCCCGATTGCGGCGGCCTTTTGAGCATCGGTTATGTTTCTGGTGAGCATATGACAGGGTTTACCGAAGGAAGGCCGCTTTTTGTCCGTTCTCCCGAGGGTAAATTCACACTCCCCAACTTTATGAGATCCCACCTGTTCACAGCTCTGTGCGCCATGAGAACCGGACTGAATATCCTTTTTGAAAAAGAGGGTGTGGAAGTGGATGAGATCCGTGGACACGGCGGATTTTTCAAAGCAGCGGAAGTGGGACAGAAGATCATGGCCGCCGCGACAAATACTCCCATATCCATCCTGGAAACCGCCGGAGAGGGCGGAGCCTGGGGAATAGCCCTTCTGGCCTCCTTTATGGAAAGAGAAGACAAGGGAATGGATTTTCCCGGCTTCATCAAAGAAGTATTTGCAGGAAGCATGGGCGAAGCTGTTAAGCCGGATCCCAAAGATGCAGCCGGTTTTGAAGAGTTCTTCAAACGGTACCATCAGGGACTGGAAATCGAAAGAGCTGCCATCAGGAATCTGATCTGATTATTATAAACAATAAGAAAAAGATCCGGAGTACCACTCCGGATCTTATTTTAGTTTCATTCCTGAGAGATCAGTTTTATACCCTTAAGTTCTGAATCCTCACATCAGAATTCTGAGCCGCCTACTGACTGAGAACCTTTCTGATACGGCTGTTCAGATCATCAATACTGAAGGGTTTTCCTATAAAATCCGCCGCGCCGGCCTGGCGGAACTGATCGCTTTTAGATTCGATGGAAAATCCCGTGGCAATGATAACCTGCACAAAGGGATTGATTTTTTTCAGTTCCTGCAAAACTTCAAGGCCTGTCATATCCGCCATCACGGCATCAAGAATAACCAGAGAGATCTCCCGGGAGTTGTCCCTGTAGAGACTCAGCCCCTGCTCTCCTCCGGAAGCGATAAACACCTTATACCCCAGTTCTGTCAGAATTGCTTTCAGAGAGTTGCGGATGATCTCCTCATCGTCAATGACAAGGATCGTTTCATCTGCCTGGACAGCAGCTTTCTCCCTGGGAAATTCGATCTTGATTTCAGGATTTTTCACAACGGGAAAATAAAGATCAAAAACTGTTCCCCGCCCCTGTTCGGAACGGACAGAAATGACACCGTTATGCTCTGACACAGCTCCGAAAGCGGCTGAAAGGCTCATTCCAGAGGTTCCGTTCTTCTGTTTTGTGGTAAAAAAGGGCTCGAAAATGCGCACTTTAACATCATCGCTCATTCCATCGCCTGTATCGGTAATGGAAATACGGAGATGCTGCCCTGTAATCATTTTAATGCCCGTGTTGGTCTCGATATTCTGGAGTCCCTTTGTGTTTTCCGTCGCGATTGTCAGGGTTCCCCCTTTGGGCATGGCATCCCGGGCATTAAGGGCAATATTCATGAGAACACTCTGGATTTGAACAGGGTCGCCATTGATATGGGTAAATTTGGCATCGGTTCGTTTTTCAATGGAAACCGATTTATCAATTGTCCTTTCCAGGATCATAACAGTTTCATTAATGACTGTATGCAGGTCAAAAACTTTTGTGACCATTTTCCCCTTCCGGGAAAAGGCGAGAAGCTTCCCTGTAAGATCAGCAGCTCTGGCGATCTGCTTGTCAATATTTTCCGAATACTCCCGTCCAGAGGAATCGGGGGGAAGCTCGGACTGAATCATTTTGTTCAGCCCCAGTATACCTGTCAGAATATTATTGAAGTCATGAGCGATCCCACCCGAGAGCTGCCCCACGACCTCCAGCTTCTGGGACTGCCGGAGCTGTTCCTCCAGCTTCCTGGTTTCGGAAATATTCCGGAGGATCAGAACCGCTCCGCGGATATCCGAATCCAGACTGGTCCGGATAGGTTCCGCTCCGATCGTGACGATGGCAGTTTTTCTCTGGGGATCTGTCAGTTTATAGGGAGTCCCGGGATAAATGGATTCCCCGTTCTGGAGAATCTTTTCCATAAGTTTCACCCCTGCCCCGGTAATCTCTTCCTTCAGGTCAAGCAATGTATCAAGACTCTTGTTCAGGGCGGATTCGTAGGTCCAGCCTATCAGCCGGCAGGCAACAGGATTCAGATCCGTAACACTGCCGGATTCATCTGTCACGATAACACCGTCCCCTATGGACTGAAGGGTGATTCTCAGATTCTCCTCACTCTGGATCAGGGCGGAATTGATCTTTGTGAGTTCCCGGTTCTGGTCCTTCATCTGACGATTATCCAGACGGTGGAGCTTCATAAGAGACTGAAAATAGCTGATGATTTCATGGAACTCCTGGATTCTGGTAGAAGGCCATTCCTGGTCTGAAAGGTAATTATCTGTCTTTCCTATCCGGATGATTCTTTCAAGGGTTCCTGTAATTCTGCTGAGTCCCATTTTAAACAGGACAATAAAGAGAAGCACAAGGATCAGAATAAAGATATTATTCTCCAGACTGAGCCGGATAAGTTCCTCTGCCCGGGGTGCCAGACCTTCTTCC
Source organism: Oceanispirochaeta sp. (assembly GCA_963666275.2). Classification (GTDB taxonomy): domain Bacteria; phylum Spirochaetota; class Spirochaetia; order DSM-2461; family DSM-2461; genus Oceanispirochaeta. The sequence continues at coordinate 1,818,932 of CAXXOA010000002.1, read as the reverse complement.
AGGTAGAGGGTCCAGTTCAGATCCGGAATGACAGATTTATAATAGAGTCTGGAATGCTGGAAACTCTGCATGGACGAAGAAGTATCCGAAGGAAACCAGTGAATAACCCCGTCACCAATGGGAACTTTCAGACCTTCATCGACACTCACAAAAAGAGAACGCTCACTGTAGGGTCCAGTGGAAATGATAACCCTGCCGGAAGCGTCAATGAGGGTAATATCCTGACTGATGTTCTGACGGAACTGATTCATGATCTGGAACATAGGATCAAGGTAGAGCATTCCCATGACGAAGCCCTCAAACTGACCGTCGATCCTTATGGGTGCTCCGACTCCCAGCAGATACCTCTCATTATCATCAGAAAGAATGATATCCGTATAGGCTGTATCCAGGGAGTTCTGCAGATAATGAAAAACGGGAGTATCCGAATAATCTCTATCCAGATTGCTGATGCCCAGTGTATTTACAGGCGGAGAAGAGGCAATGACCTGTCCTGTTTTCCCTGCAATGGTCAGGCTGTCAAAGGCATTCAGAGTTTCCGAAAGGAATTCAAGGTTCATCTGAAGCGCTCTGGGATCGGCAAGTTCGGATTTATCAAACTGGTAAGACATCCTGTAGAGGCTGTAGCCGTTCTTCTTTTTCCAGTCATCCAGATAGGATATAAAGCTGTCACTGGTATCGATCAGTCTTTCTTTGACTCCGTTTATGGACCTTTTCTCATAGACCCTGTTCTCTTTTACCACAACAAACAGAATTCCCGAAAGCAGAACCAGGATCACAATGGAACTTATCATTTCATAGAGGGGTGTCAGATTCTCCTCTTTGTCAAATCTCTTTTTAAGGAAAGGCAGTGACGGCAGAATGAGAAGGAAACCTGCCAGGGAAGAGGTGAACAGCGAATTGAGAAACTGTTTGAGAGTACTCATAATCACTGCTTCCCAGCTCATGCTCGTGCCTGTTTTGTAAATAAGCAATCCCAGGGGCAGTCCCAGAACAGTCCAGAACAGAGCCGCATACTCTACGGGAGTCCCTTTCTTTCTGAAATGATAGAGCAGGGAAACCGTGAAAGCTTCCGCCATAAAAACAGGGGTGGCAAAAAGATGGTGCCAGAGAAAGAACATGGTAACCGAGGAAATTAATCCGGCCAGGAGAGACCACAGGGGGTTGTACATAAAGGCGATCAGAAAGACGAAGAGTGTCCCGAAAATGAAATTCACACCGTAAAACAGTTCAATAGAAAAAAGGTTCGCCGGAATGATCATTCCCAGAAGCAGAAGCAGGATGCCATATTTTTTAAGTGATTCATTCATCTATTCGGTTGTCCTCAGGTTTTATCAACTTTAGAGCTAGCTGGAATTATTGTATCACTTAAATTTAACGGATGGTTCTGGAGAATACAAAATCAAAATAAATAAAAAATCCTTTCCGTTTTTCAGAGGAAAAGCTGACGCCAGAGAAAGAAGACAGCCAGCCCGGCTGAAATGGAGGCAAGAAGGGTCTGTTTCCGGAAAACAAGTCCCGCCCCCAGGGCTGCCAGGGCCCCGTAGAGGTAGGGGTTGGCAAAGCTCAGATCCAGAGAGCCAGCCGGAGTCAGCACGGCCGGGACCGTAATGGCTGTCAGAACAGCAGGAGGAACAAATCCCAGGGCTCTCTGCATAAGCGGAGGAAGGGTAAAATGGTCTGCCAGGGCCAGCAGGATATACCTGATAGAGAACGTAACAGCAGCCATACCGAGAATGAGGATGATCTCCTGATTTGTCATGATAACTCCTTAGCCCCTTTCAGGCCCCTATTCCGTCTGTCCATGAGCATTCCCATGGCAATTCCCGCCAGAGCCGCGGCCATAAGCCCCAGTTTATAGGGCATATTTCCCGTCAGCAGGGAGACGGCGCCGGCAGTGAGTACGCAAATCAGCGTGGGAGAATTTCTGACAAAGGGAATTGTCATACCGATAAAGGTTACAGGCATGGCAAAATCGAGTCCCCAGTTGGCAGCATCCTGGATACGTCCCCCCAGAAGGAGTCCCATGGCGCACCAGAACTGCCAGTTTAGGTACATGGCCAGGGAGGATCCCAGCTGAAACCAGTGTTTAAAGGGAGAAGAATCCTCCCTGTTATACCTGACAACAGTCACGGCAAAGGTTTCGTCGGTCAGCCAGAATGCCAGAGGGATCCGCCATTTCTGAGGGAGTTTTTTCAGCCAGGGCAGCAGAGCCGCACTGTAGAGCATATGCCGGAGATTCACCACAAAGGTGGTCAGGATAATTATGAGAACCGGGGCATCCAGGGCCACGAGCCCTACGGCAATGAACTGGGAGGACCCGGCAAAAACAAATGCCGACATTGCCAGAGCAGCAGGTACGGAAAGACCGCCTGTCACAGCCAGAGTGCCGTAGATCAAACCGAATGGTGACGCTCCGAGAAGCAGGGGAAATGATTTGACCGCCCCGTCCAGGAACTCCCCGGATTTTGTAAATTCTCTCGATTCAGCTATCATGGAACCGATTTTAACGATCCTGCCCGGTATGGTCTTGTACATTTTTGCTCGGGTGGAAAATTTTACCGGGTGTGACTCCGAAATACCTCTTGAAATGCCTGGTTAGATGACTCTGATCTGTAAAACCGCTGGCTGCGGCTGCCATGGAGGGGGAAATTCCCCTGAAGATCATATCCCGGGCCCGGTTCAGCCTGTACTGATTCAGCCAGGCATGGGGGGGGATCCCTTTGACATTTTTGAATACCCTCGTCAGATGCCAGGGACTGACTCCGGTGACTTCGGACAGTTCGCTCAGGCCGGGATTGCCGGCATAGTGGGCCCTCAGGTAATCGCAGACCCGAGCCGCCAAAGCGGTATCTTTTCCCTGCCTGCCGGAAAGATTTATCTTTTTATCACTGTATCGGTGTATCAGTCGCCGCAGGACCTCATAGAAAAGCGTTTCCCTTTCCAGGGCGCAGTCGGAGGTTTCGTTGACCCTGTGCATATGAAGGAAGTCCTGAACCAGAGCGGGATCTTTCACAACAGCCCGGGAAAACCCCGGATAAAGGCCAGAATGAGAGTTGGCCATATCCGCAGCCTTCCTGATTAGATCTGTCCGGGGATAGATTGTTCTGTAGGACCATCCCACATCAAAAGGGGCATAACCCGTATGGGTATCCCCCGGATTAATGATCACCAGACTCCCCTCTTCCGCCTGATGATCCTCTCCTTCCCTGTCAAAAGCCTCCACTCCCCTTGTTACAACGCCGAAAACATATCCTTCATGGATATGTTTCGGAAAGGAGTGGGTATAATAGGTGGCATGCAGAAAGTCCACCGGACCGGCATCGTGAAGATGCCAGAACCGGGCATTCTCTTTCATGGGATCCTCCGGTAATGAAAAAAAAAAGCAGGAATCCTCGAGGAATTCCTGCGGGATATCAGACAATTTCAGAATCAGAACATAAAACCGATACCGATAGCCAGACCATGATGACCGAAGCTTTTGTCGCCCGAATAGCTTTCAGGGAACAGAACATCACCGGTCATGTTGCCGGACCGGGCAAACTTGTACCGAAGATCCAGCCCCAGAGGACCGGCGTACAGAGTGGCGCCCAGCTCAAATCCGAGAGAAAGGCCGGCTGCGGTCTCTCCCGCGTCGTCGCCCCAGACCGAATCGTCCGCATCGGAGGCATATTCGGAACCAAGGGCCAGGATCATGATTCCCGCTGTGATTCCCCCATAGAACTCCAGATGGGAGATCGGGGCAATGATCGCGCCCAGACCGGCATAGGGCTCGAAGGTCCGGAACATATCGTACTGATAAACCCCGCCAGAGTTCTCCAGCCTCAGGACATCATCGGTATAGAGAAATCCCAGAGAGTAGTAGATGAAACCCAGAAAGGGTTCCAGATAGTGCACATCCAATCCCCAGGACAGTTCTGACACATCATAACCGTTATCTTCGTAATAGCCATCCAGATCATTGAAGGAATACCCTCCTGTGAAATAGTCCTCAGCTCCCAGATAGGCGGGAACAAAAAGTGACACCATAAAATGCCCTTTCGGCTGAGAGGGACCGGAAGACTTCTTTTCCCTTTCGGGCTGGGGAGAGGGTACAAATTCTGTTTCGGGTTCCGGCTGAGGTTCCGGTTCGGGCTCCACATTGACCTGGGGCATGGGTTCCTGGGTTATGTCTTCTGAAGGCACAAATTCAGTATTGGCCATGTCGGTTCCCACCAGTTCGGCTCCCACGATTTCCGCAATCATAAAGAGGATGTCAATTTCTCCCCGCATCCTATGGGATTCCTGGGCATAGACCTGAGCGGTGGCCACTTCAATAAGCCGGGCGGAGACAGTGTAGGTGGATCCCAGAAGACTGACATTCGCCACACACAGATAATCCGCTCCGAAGGTGTTACCTATTTCCTTGATGTCCTCTTCCTTGACGTCACCGGAAAGCTGGAATTTCTTTTCTTCCTGAATATTGGAAATATAGGCACGTTCAATGGCTGTAAAATTGGGAGCTTTTACAAACTGCTCGTTAATGGTATCCGCAACAATGGCACTGGCATTGATGGAGACTCCTTCCCCCAGAGTGGCATCCAGAACGGCTACTTTGGGCTGAGCAGCAATATTTAAAGTCAGAGAAAGAAAAAAGAGAAATAATAATCCTTTTTTTACCATGTAAATCCTCCAGTCAATGTCATCAGAAAGGTACCCTATACTGTTTAATTATAGGTACTTTTTTTGATTTTTCCGATGATCAGAACCAATAATATTATTAAATCATATTCTCCAGATTTCCTTCAATTGCATGAGATAATGTTCTGAAGTATATTTATTATGCAATTTATTCTGATGAAATTCCTCTATTTTAAGGGCAAATGCTATGAAAAAACAGCAATTCATTTTTCTTTTGATAACAATCGTCTTTCTGATCCTCTCCTGTGCTTCCTCCCCGGAGGAGAAAAAACAGGAGGACAAGGGAAAACCCGAATGGATCACAAACCGTCCCGACAGTACTGTCTACTATATCGGAATAGGGGGATCTGAAACCGGGAATCAGGCGGATGATAAAGAGATTGCCCGCTCCAGAGCACTGGCGGAGCTCTCATCGGAAATTTTCGCCTCCATAGAGAGCAGTCTGGATATTCAGGCCACTGACAGTTCTGAAACCGGAGAAACCTATCTGGTGGAGCAGAATATAAGACAGAAAGTAGAACAGGATCTGGAAGCCCTGGAGACTGTGGACACCTGGTATTCTCAGCAGGACGGCTACTGGTACTACATGAGATTGAGCAGGATGGAATGGGAAGCCATTCAGGAGAGACGGGCCCGTGATATGAGACAGCGCATAGAGGAAATGTTTGCCGGTGTATTCAGAGACACCCTTTCTGAACTTAAAACAATTGACCGCGCCTACTCAGAATACCGTCAGAACTATACGGGAAATAAAGTCTCCATGGAGCTCTTCGGGCAGACCGGATCCATAGACACTCTGCTTCTTCTCAGAGCCGAAGACCTTCTGAAGGGAATAACCCTCCCGGCTCCTTCCCTGCCGGACAGAGTCACCCAGATGGAACAGATTTCCCTCAGGGGAACTGTCCTCTGCGGGACAGGAAGGAATCCGGGCGCATTCGCCCTTGAATTCCTGAATGCCTCAGGAGAGATCCTGCAGGAGATCCCCCTTGATCCCGACGGGAATTTCGACTGGCTCTACACGGTGAAGGAACTGCCGGGAGAAGGGAATTTCACCTACCGGCTCAAATCTCCCTTGACCAACAGGGAGCTCCTGTCCCAGCTGGATTATGCCCTTCCTTCAGAATCCTCTTCTACATCCGTGCAGGCCCTTGTGGTACAGATGCTCATAGAAGGCGAAGGAAGCGGTCTGTACAGCAGGAGCTTCGAGATCCTCGACTCGATCACCCCTTTTACCCTGACAGACAGGGAGTCGGAGAAAAAGATCAGTCTGAGTTTCTCTTTTCATGAAGCTCCGCCCAATGATTTCGGACTTGTCATCAGTTACGGACGATGTTATGTGGGGCTTATCACCTCCCGGGGAGAAGATATTGTATGGCAGAGTGAGGAAGTCAAAAGCGGCGGTCTCACAGAAGAACAGGCAAGAGGAAAGGTCACGGACAAACTGCTCGAGACAGTCAGAAACGATGCGGAACTGAACACTCTTCTGCATGAGCTGACTTTCTAGAGAAAAAAATCTTACGTCCGGATTCTCAAACTATGGTATACTTATATTACTATGTTAACCGGAAATCAATTAAACCCTCTGTGCGAATCTCTTGCCGAGGGTAGGATCTGTGGTTTCGCACCTGAAGCCATTGAGTTTATTCTGGAAAAAACCAACCTGAATAAAGGGATGATCCTGGCCGATATCGAGTCCGGATCCGGAATTCTGGCAAGCCACTTCCTCAAAGATGCCAATACGGTTTACTGCGTTGAAAAAGATAAGGACAACCGGCAGAAGGCAGCAGAAAAGTTCTGGAAGAACAAAAACTTCAGGGAAGTCAACGGGGATTTCGGCAACACAAGGCTCTGCAGCAAGTCTGTGGATATCATAACCTGCCGATGGAACATTCCCGGAACGGAACAGTTTGAATCCATCAGTGAGTTCCGCCGCATACTGAAAGAGGACGGATGGCTTGTTATAATACTGAACCGGATCAGCGAAAAGACAATTCCTGAAAAGTATGAAAAGGAAATTCTGAAAGAGTTCTATCCCATGGGGAAATGGGAAAAAATGGTCTTTCCCTTTACCCTGAAAGCTGACGTCTGTTCCTTCTCCGAACTGGCACTGAGGGAGGATTTCGGGCATTTTCCTGATACCACAGAGGATGATTTTTCATCCGATTCAAAAGGTACCGGTTTATCCCGGCAATCCGCTTCGACGGTTGTTTATATAGGCCAACCGGGCTACTGACTTACCTTATATAGATTTAACTGGTTTTTTTAGTGAATCCGGTGTATAATATATGTCATCTCTGTTCTTAAATCTTTTATACAAGGACCTCATAAATGAAAGTCTCATCTAAAAAATCTCAGGCAGACCTATTCAGTTACCGCGTTATGAAAGATAAACGGATACTCGTTTATCGTGATAGAAGACTGGTTCGAATGATTGATAAAAAAACCTCAACCAATCTGATCCCCAGTCTCGACGGCAAATCTTCCGTAGAAACACACAAGATACTTGCCAGAGCAACAGGACTTTAAGTCAGCTTTTTTTTCCTATTTCCTGTTGAATAGACTACAATTAAAACATGTCTCAAGATGCACGTGATGAATATCTCAACGCCCTGAGAAAGGGCCGCCTCATTTATTTCGGCCGGATCACCCGGGGAAAACCGGGATTCATTCTTTCACTGGAAGATCTGTCCTCTCAGATGGAGATTGTCTCCGAGATCAATGTGGGATATGAAAAAGTTCCCATAAACAAGATTATAGGAACCTGGTCCCGGTCCAGAGCCACCATGTTTACAAGAAATTTTCTGCCTCTTGCCACCAATGACAAGTCCGAGTTTGCCATTAAATGGATAAACCTGTTCGAAGCCCATATGACCGAGGGGATCCGGGACGCGGTAAAACTCTACGAATACCTGAACTGGTACTATGTCATTGAGGGAAATAAAAGGGTCAGTGTCCTCAATTATGTAAAGGCAAAAACCATTGAGGCACATGTGATCCGACTGATGCCCCGGAAAGAGCCGCTCACACCGGAGAAAAAGGCCTACTTTGATTTTCTGGACTTCAGAAACAGTACAGGTATCAGGGATATATGGCTGGACAGAGAAGGGGGATATCAAATCCTGGAGGAGAAATTCAGGGAATATACTCCCCCGGAGGATCGGGTCCTTTCAGATCCAAATGAACATATCCTGAAAAACATCTACCAGCCCTTCAGAGATATCTTTCACTCCCTGGGTGCCCAGAAGAAACTCAGAATGACCACAGGGGATGCCTTTCTGCGGTACATTGAAATTTTTCAGATGCCTGAAAAAATTGAAACAGAAAAAGCCAGGGACGAGATAAAACGCCTCCTGGACGACCTGGTGCTGGAAGAAGCGGCGGAACTGGAAAAAACAGATACCGAAGAGATCGCTTTGAAAGAGAGATCCCCGATTGAAGGTTTCTACAGCCTGTTTACAGGGAAAAAGACATTGAAAGCCCTTTTTCTCTACTCCCGGGAACCAGAAAAGTCGGGCTGGTCCTATGCCCATGAACAGGGACGGCAGTATGTACAGCAGGAGCTGGGTGATCAGATTGCCACAGACAGCATGGCAGGGCTGCCGGAAGACGACGGGGCCTATGAAGCGATTTCCCGGGGAATTGAAAAGGGCTATGATGTCATCTTTGCCACCTCTCCCCTCTTTGCCAATCCGATCATCAAGGCCTCCATCAGGCATCCGGATGTGATGTATTATCTCTGCTCTCCCGAAAAAAGCCGCCAGAGAGTGAGAACCTACTTCGGCCAGAGCTTCGAATCGAGTTTTCTGGCGGGGATCCTTGCCTCACTTATGAGTGAAGACGGCCGCCTGGGATATATCGCTACGGGAACCGGAGTGGAGCCCTACTTCCGGATCAACAGTTTTGTCCAGGGAGCCCGTCTGATCGATCCGGACTGCCATATTCCCCTTTTATGGAATCCCTTCTGGGATAACCCCGAATACGCCCGGAATCTGGCGGGAAAGCTTTTGAGCAAACACTGCAGCATCATTTTTCAGCACAGCCTGCCCGTACCGGGCCTCACAACCGATGAGTTCGGCCTTTATGATCTCTCCGGCAAGGGAGAGAATCCGGCCCGGCAGTTCGGCTATACAAGCTGGAACTGGGGAAAGCTCTATCTGAGGATTCTGGAGAATATCCTTTCAGGTTCGGGATCACAGGATGCCTATCAGCAGAATCTCACCAGCGCGGTCCCCCTGAACTTCTGGGGAGGCCTGCGCTCTGAAACTGTGGACTTTCTTGTAAATAAAGACAATGTTCCCTTTCGGACTCAGCAGCTTATGGAACTGATGCGCAATAATTTGATCCACAACCAGATCCATCCTTTCACAGGGCCTCTGTACGATAATCTGGGGACTCTGAAAATCCCGGAGGGAGAAGAGGCGGATCTCAATATAATCCGTAACATGGACTGGCTCTGCGAAGGAGTGATCGATCTGGGGAACTCCTCCAGATCCTGAATCAGCCCCTCTGTGAAGGGGTAGCACTTTTCCACCCTTCATCCCCGGCCCTTCCCCTTTAAGGAGATGGGAGGAATCATTTCAGTGCAGACTTCCCCTATGAGAGGTCATGGGTTGTAATTCGGGTACCCAGCAGAGCGACTCTGATGGGAATGCCCTTTTCATCCCGGCTGTTTTGATCTTCCAGAAACCTCAGGCCCTTCTCTTCTGACAGGGTATTGATCACACAGAGGCAGAGAGCATCCAGAATATCATCAGATTTGACATCCTTCTTTTTAAAGGTGCCGCACATCCGGGTAAATACCTTTTGCGTCTGAGGATTTACCGCCTGCAGAAGAGCCACCCGCTCTGCCAGACCTTCCGGGGTATTCTTCTTTGTTAGAACGACCTTATCCTCATTGAGTGATTTGAATCCCGCTTCCGGGTGAGACTCCAGAAGGACCGGCCCCTTTTCCAGAGGCAGCAGGGCATCCAGATCCCGGATTTTTCCGCATATATTGAGGGACTGTTCGGAAAGGGACTTCCCCTCCACCCGGATATGATGGGCCCGGGCCTTCGCTTTGTCCGCTTCGTATACAGCAGCCCGGCAGGGAACATTGAATACGGTGCTCCCCCGGCCGGGCAGCTCCTTTCGAAGAAGGGCCTCCACTGTCCGGGGGTATCCGGGAGAGCTGAGCCCCAGGGGGATATCGATGAGAATACGTTCCAGCCGGGGATTGTCATGAAGAAGATCTTTGAAATGGGGGTATAAACCGTAAGTGAAACGGCCGCTGTCAATGAAGACAGCGATCCATCCGGCCCGGCAGCCATCGACTCCTGCTAGCATGGCTAAGTCTTTTCGGGAGTATCCGAAGCGGGAAAATATTTCATATAGGTATTTTTCAGATCACTGTAAAGATCTGAAAAATCAGTCCATCGCGTAAACAGGGTATTGAGATTTGCTATATTCTGCTCTAAAGATTCGGGATAATCATGCGCCAGATTGTTTCTCAGATATCGAAAAAACTGCCATGTTTCAACTGATGAAATAGCTCCCAGTTTTTCCAGTCTGTTGAGAATATCCAGAAAAGGATGGGGTGAAATATCATTTTCTATCAATTGGAACAAGCCGGGGCAAAGCCGCCTCGCAATGGAGTCCTGCAACTTTGAAAAACGGAAAAGGAACTGATCAATAAAGGCCATCACAACATCATCAGAAATGGGAAACTCCTTCTCCTTCAGAGGCAGATAAGGCCGAATTCTTTCAAAACCGTTTTTCATATTTTCCAGATGAGAATCACACTCTTGTATCGATGAAAGGATTGAAGCATGTATTGTTTCCATACTTCTCATAACAGAATTTTTTCCTTCTCTGCTTCAAGCAGGATCAAACTTTTTTCCTTTTCCCGCCCTGATGTAATAACAATATCTATTTTCTGATCTCCAATTTTCATGGATATATCTGACATGGCTTTATATCTGGCACTCTGCAGTTCAACCCCCTGAAGAGCCGTTTCAATCAGTAGATCAATATCTCCTCCCCGGGCATTATCATCAGTCCTTGAACCGAATAGATACACCCTGGTGCCGGAAGGGAAGTTCTTTTTAACCGAGTCCCTTATTGCCTGTACCTGTCTTTCATTTAAACGCATAGATGCTGTTTATAATACTTCCCGGCAATAGAAAATACAAGGAGGACATTCTCAGATTTTTCTCCGGATTTCTGTACTTTTTGCAAAGCATCCACTGAATAACCGGAGAAAGTATCGCTAAGAATGGAATTTATTACCAGCCCAGTTTCCTGGCATGATCCGTATTCAGCCAGCCACTGAAGGAATCATCCATAACCAGAGCGATAGTCTTTTTAAGATCCATTTCATCTGTAGTGAGTACCGGTTCGGGATACACTGGAATGGTGGCACCTTTACGGCAGTAGAGGGGCATCTGATCCAGGGGAATTTCTTTATGTTCCACCCACCGGGGGCCGGAGAACGCCTCTCCTGTCCAGAAATCTATCCACTCCCCTTCGGGAAGATAGACTTTTCTTTCATGAGAGTCATTGATCACCGGAGCGGCCAGGAAGTCTTCTCCGCAGAAGAACTGATCGTCCAGATGCCAGCACACAGGATCTTCTGGGAACTGAAAAACCATGGCCTGCAGCACCGGACTGCCCGACCGGCTGACCTTCTCCGCCTGTTTCATAAAATAGGGGATCAGATGGTAGCGCAGACGCAGCCATTTCCGGATATGATCGGTGATCGCCGGGTAGTGCCAGGGCTCCCGGGGAGATGTCCCGTGATATCGCAGATGGGAGGAAAATACACCGAACTGGGTCCATCTCATATAGAGATTGTCCGTGGGCAGGGTGTTCATAAACTCGGGGATCCCGTGAAAACCCGGTACATCATGGCTCCAGAATCCGAAGCCCGAGAGGCCGATATGGATACCCCCGCGAATGGAAGCGGCCAGACCGTCCCAGGTAGCCGCCGCGTCGCCTCCCCAGTGGAGGGGATAGCGCTGACAGCCTGCCCAGCCGGCCCGGGCCCAGATAATACCTTCCCCTGTGGCATCCTCAGTCTCTTCAAAGGCGGCTTTCTGATAGAACAGGCCGTAGAGATTGTGAAGCTCCCGGGGGGACATACCCAGATAGTCCGCATCCATCTGAATCTTTTCACCGAAGTCGGTTTTGATCACAGAAGCGCCTTTTTCCATCAGATCCCGGATCATCGATTTATACCAGGCTACCGCTTCGGGATTGGTAAAGTCGATCTGCCCTCCAAAGTCCTGACCGGAGAAATCCGATGAGGTCTTCACCCCTTTGGAACGGGGCGGAGCCAGATAGCGTTTGGCCTTTGCCTCTTCCAGGAGTTTGTTGCCCTCACCGATATTGGGAGTCTGCCAGAGAGAGACACGGTACCCCTGGTTTCGCAGTTTTTTCATAAACCCTGCAGGGTCGGGAAAGCGCTCGGGGCTGAAGGTCCATTCACAGACCCAGTCGGTTTCAAACCATCCCGTATCGATATGGATCATATCGCAGGGGTACTCTTCCCTTCGCATACGGGAACAGATCTCTTCGATCTCGTCGGCGGAAAAGTAGGTCATCCGGCTCATCCAGGTTCCATAACTCCACAAAGGCAATTGAGGAGGAAATCCTGTCAATTTTCTGTAGTTCTTCAGTACCGGTTCGGGAGCGCCGCCGCCAATGATGAAGAGGTCAAGATTCTCCTCGTCCATGCGCCCCTGGGCTGCCCGGGTGGAAATATCCGCCAGAGAGAGCCTGACTTCAAAGGAGGTATGCATAAAGAGTCCGTACCCTCTGCTGGAAAGAAAAAAGGGCACATTTTTGTAGGCCCTGCGGCTGTTTACGCCCAGGCCGTCGGTGTTGTCGAGGACCAGGGTTTTCCCTTTCAGGTCCATGGCGGCGAAGCGCTCTCCTGTTCCGGCAAAATGCTCATCATGGGCCGCCTGAAAAGAGAACAGCCCTGCGCCCCTCTCCTCTCCGGCTTCCGTATAGGTCAGATAGGCCAGAGGCAGGGACTCCACTTTTTCAGGGAAGAACTGATCCTCCCCGCTCAGAGCGGCTTTCACCTTTCCGTCGGGGAAGAGACTTCCCCGGAGGGAATCAAAGGCCGGGCGGATCAGATCGCTCCATCCTTCCACAGGGGTTCTTTCCTTTTCAAAAGAGGCGCGGAGACTCCCTGCAGAGTTCCTGATAACCCAGCGGGCCTCCTCTTCCTGAACACTCAGGGTCTCAGGGGCCAGAGTTTTATGATAGTCCAGCATCACAGAATTTCTGTGGGTATCGTAGAGATGGAGGATCTCACTTCCCGGAGCTTCCAGAGTGAGAGTCTTTATCCGGGGTGCTTCCCCTTCCAGGGGTTTTAAGCTCCCCTGAAGGCTGAAAGGAGCAAAGGGTATGGTAAGGAGGACCTTCCCCTTTTCCTCCCTGACCTCAGTGGGGGACAGGGCCCGCCAGAGTATACCTTCGGGATGCTGATCCAGGTCGGCCATGTCTGTCATAAAATCATTAAGCTGTCTCATCTGTAGGGTTCCACCTTTTTCAGTACATCTTCCACTTCCTGTCGGGTTTTGAAGTCCACCATAATATACAGGCCTTCCGGGCCCACACTGTCGAGGAGGGGAACAACCTCCTCCGGCTTGACCCAGGGAGCCTGGACCGACTTTCCGGCGGCTTTTATTTTTTTGTACATGTCGTACCACTGGGGGTCTCCCCCCTGGGGAAGCTGAGGCCCCGGAGTCCACTGAATGGCATCCAGATTCTTCACCTGCAGCAGGTGGTCCAGCTTGTTCACCGCATCGGGACCGTCCAGATGGTAGATGATATTGTCCATATAGTCGCAGTGCTGTGTCAGCCAGGGCAGTTCAAACTCCTCGAACATATCCGGGCTGATCATGGCGGAAAAGTCACACTGAGAGAAGGCGGTTTTCCCGGGCCCCCAGACCATAAAGTACCCGGTGTTGATACTGCCGTCCTCCCAGGAGAGGGCTTTGTAGAAGTCTTCATAGGCCTCGAAATAGACCTGATTGATCTCTTCCATTTTGGCTTTGACCCAGTCGGGATTCAGAACCAGATCCATCAGGAGCTCATTGGTGCCCCTCAGCTCGGCCAGTACGTCCAGACCGGGCATGAAGGCGGGGGTTCCCACGGTGAACCGTCCCTGAGACCGCTCTTTGAGCCCTTTAGAGAGATTCAGCATAAACTGATAGTGGGAATTCTTTTTATCCAGAGTCAGGGGATAGTCGTTTTCGGGGGTCAGGTCACTGTGTTTATAGAGGACATACTCCTCTTCATACCGGGGCTCTGTTCCCAGAAATGTGGCCAGTGTGACAGTACCGTAATCGGGAAAGGCGATGGGCATAAAGTCAGCGCCCTGCCAGTTCCGAGAGAGGGTATACTCTTCGTGAGGGATGATCCAGGAGGCATCGGTATGCCTCTGCACCGGGTCCGCTGTCTCGGGAACTTCCGGGATGTCATAGAGGCTTTTTCCTGTATCCAGACCGGATCCCCAGTGGCTGATGATAAAACTTTTATGGTTCCACCAGTCCCTATAGTGCTGCCTTGTTTCAGGCCAGTTATCTTTCCAAGTCAATTCCATTGTTTCTTCCTTTTAAATAATCTTTAACCTTTGACCGAACCGGCGGTGGATTCCATATGGATCCTGTTCTGAAAAAAGAAATAGAACACCAGGGGGATCAGAGCCGAAATCAGGATCGCTGCCGTGAGGATGGGGATGGGAATCCCGTGCTCACCCTTCATAATGGCGATCCCCAGGGAGAGAGGCCTTTTGGCGGGATCCTGAATCAGGAGCAGAGAAAAGGGCAGTTCCGTCCACATCCCCAGAGAGCCCACAATGGCGATGGTACCGATCATGGGAGTTGCCACGGGCATCATGATATTAAAGAGCTGACGGAATACTCCTGCTCCGTCCATCCGGGCAGACTCAATGAGAGCCCGGGGGATGGTGGCATAGTAGGTGGACATGATGTATGTCCCGAAGGGGGCGAAATAGGCTACCCACACAAGGATGAGTCCCAGATGAGAGTTCATCAAACCGATTTTTGAACAGATCCTGTAGACCTGGGCGGCAATGACCATCTGGGGAAATATCTGAAAAAACAGGACAAAGGTAAAAATGGGAAGCTTGAACCGAAACCGGAGCATACCCAGGGCAAATCCCGCGGCATTACAGACAAAGATATAGAGGATCATCCCCGTCAGCACCAGAAAAAGGGAGTTCATGGTGTAGCCGAGGAAGTTCAGGTTTTTAAAAACATAAAGATAGTTATCCCATACCCAGACTGCTGGGAGTGCGGTTTTGCTGAACGTATAGTCTTCCACGCTTTTAAAACTGGATATGAAAGAGAAATAGATAGGATAGAGGCTCACAAGTGTGACCAGAATGAGAAATATATAGGTGAATCCTTTGGAAACATTCCAGGACTTTGTTTTAAGAGTCATGAGAGCTGATCTCCTTTTTTCAGGACATGGATCTGGGCGGCCGCAATGAGGGAGCAGAAAAGGAAAAGGACCACAGCCCAGCTGGAAGCGTATCCCATTTTGAAAGCCTGAAATCCCTGGCGGTAGATACCGAACTCCAGAGTGAACGTGGCAAATCCGGGGCCGCCGTAGGTGAGGGTATAGATAAAACTGTACATTCTGGCAAAAACTTCAATGAACGAGAGAACCAGAAAGAACTGAACGGAAAAACTGATACTGGGTATGGTGATATGGATAAACTTCTGCCACCAGCTGGCACCGTCGATACCGGCGGCATCATACATACCCGCATCGATGCTGCTCATGGCTGCCAGAAAGTAAATGCATCCGAATCCCATTTTTGTAAAGATCACAAAGATAACCGCCACCACGTGGATGGCCGATCTGGACTGTCCCAGCAGGTTGATTGTATTGGCGTCTTTGACTCCGAAAAAGGTCAGCACTTCGGTGAGAGGTCCTGTCTGGCTCAGGATGATACTGAACAGTGTCCCCAGGATAATATATCCCAGAATTGTGGGCAGATAGATCACAGAGCGGAAGAATGTCCACCCTTTCAGCCCGTCCCTCAGGATGGCGGCGATCAGAAGAGGAACAAAAACTCCCAGAGGAATATAAAGGATAAGGACTCCCAGGTTTTTGAGGGAGTGCCAGAATTTGACATCCTGAAACATGCGGGCGTAATTCCGGAAGCCCACCCACTCGGCAGAGCCGAATCCCTTCCATTCGGTCATACTGTAGAAGAAGTTTGCCAGCACCGGATAGACCGTGAAAACCAGCATGAGCAGAAGGAGAGGCGAAAGCAGAATAAATGCATCCCTCTGTTCCTGTTGTTGTATTAACTGTTTTTTAGACATATTTACGATTCCTTACCCGGAGAGGTTTCACAAAGAGCCCTCTCCCTGCCCCTCTCTTCTTCCTTTTCGTTCCGAAACAGTGGAAGAGGGGATTTATCTTATTTTTTCCTCCCCTCTCCTTATGGGAGAGGGGCTGGGGGTGAGGGTTGGAATAGAGTCCGAAACCCTCTGATTTCAATTTTTATGAACAGTAACCCTCTCCCCGACCCGTGGCCCCTGAGCGGAGCCGAAGCAGCCGAAGTGAGGATTTCCCTCTCCCCGACCCTCTCCCAGAGGGAGAGGGAGCATTATTACTAGAGGTTCATTTCGTAGGCTTTCTGGAGGCTTTCGATGTACTCGTTCAGAGAGATCTCATCGGCCAGGAAGAAGAGCTGCACATAGTTGTAGAACTCTGCTCCGAAACCGGCATCCAGCTGGTTATAGAAGTCGGGAACCGCGTTTTTACCCATGTAGCTGACAACTTCCGCAAGGGATTCGTTCTCGATGGGCAGGTTCTTGTTGGGAACAATGGCTCCGGTTCTTTCCAGGAAGAGTTTGGCTGATTCCCCGTGAACATAGGAACTCAGGAACTCAACGGCGGCTTCCTTGTTTTTAGAGCTGTCCAGAACGGCGAATCCGATTCCAGCGCCCTGACTGCTCTGTCTATCCGTATAGGCGGCGGCAGGTGTGTTGATGGTAGGCATGTACCCCAGGTTCTCATATCCGAAGGCATCTCCGAAATCTTTCCAATGGGCAATATCGGATGTCAGCCCGAAAAAGAATCCCCCCTCTCCGGTTTTGAAAACTTCAATGGCATCCATAAAATAGGGCATGCTGTTATTTTCTGTCATCACATAGCCTTTGGTATAGAGAGTTTTGATCATCCTGGTGGCTTCAATGAACTCTTCATCGGTAAAATTGGCTTTACCGCTGCTGAAACCGCTCAGGTCATCGCCGTAGAAATTGGCAAGAAGGACTCTGTAGGCAAAATCGATACCGAAGGGCTGTCCGCCGTTCCCCATAACCACAGGGGGAATTCCGGCGGCTTTCAGTTTTTCACAGGCGGCCAGGAAATCATCCCAGCTGCGGGGGGCGGAAGAGGTATCCACACCGGCTTTTGCCAGATTGGCTTTGTTGTAATAGATTCCCAGTCCCTGCGCTGTAAGGGGAACAATTTTCAGATCCTTATCGCTCGATCTGGAAGCGGAACAGGCAGCCCAGGCGGAATCGGAAATATCGTCCTTCCAATCAGCCACATAGGGATCAAGAGTCAGAAGGAACTCCTCCATGTTCCAGATTCTCTGATCCGTATGAGCCATAATGATATCGGGTCCGGTTCCGGATCCCAGAGCGGCCGCCAGGATTTCATAGTAGTTATCATGGGGCTGGGCGATGTGCTCAATCGTGACATTGGGATTGGCAGTCATATAGAGAGAGTCCATATCCTTCAGTGCGGATCCGACAATCTCTTCGCTGTATTTGAAGTCCCATACGGTCAGTGTCACACTGCCGTCATCAGCAGCATCCTGCTGACCTGCTGAAAAAATCATGGGTGTAATGAGAAATAGTAATACATAAAATAAAATGAAACCTTTTTTTTGCATTTGGTTCCTCCTGTTTGGTATAGCCCATTGTGGCGGGAGGAATTCAGAATCGAAAAGTTTCAATATCCACAGAGACTCTTAAATTCGGTTTTTCAGGACTCTCAGTTCCTGCAAAAACTTCCATTTTCTGCTTTAATTGGAAAAATCTTCCAAAAATCTGCTGCTTTTTTAATAAAGCTTTAACTCTTTGATAAGTTTGATCAGATACTCATCTACTGTAATTTCCCCTGTGTTTATCAGCAGGTCATCCAGCCTGTACTGCATATCTGTCACATATAGGGAGGGGACGAAAAGTTCGGGATCCGAGGAACTGAACTCCATGGCAGACTGAATATCCCTCAGAACCGGGTACTTTTCCAGCGGCAGGGAGGCGGATTCCAGCGGAGAGAGGAGGCCCAGATCTTCTGCGAGCATTTTCTGGGAGGCAGGAGAAAAAAGATGGGCCATGTAGAGGAAAGCATCCTCTTTATAGGCTGAAGCGCTGTTCATACAGACCATGACCCCCGCATCCTGCAGGAGCTGTACTCCCGGCCGTTCCATTCCGGGAAACTGAAGATTGGGAAAGTACCCCACATTGTCAGCTCCCAGAGCATCGGAGAAAGTCTTCCAGTGGGCGATATCCGAAAGGAGCCCCGGAATCATGGCAGCCTCTCCCGAGCTGAAGCTGTCTACGGCATCATTGAAATAGGGAAGAAAGAGCCCCCGGGGATCAAAGTATTCCAGATCCTTCAGCTCCCGGCAGAAGGCTATGATTTTCCGGAACCGGGCTGTACCGATCCCCCGCCCCACCGTATAGAAATCCCGGATTTCCTCTTCTGTGAAAAATCCGGAGATCAGTGTCCTTCTGAGAAATTCCGTTGTGAGGGGCCTGTTATTTCCCGTGGCAATGGGAGTGATCCCCGCCTCCTTGAGGACAGAGCAGGCCTGCAGAAAAGCTTCCAGAGATTCGGGAGGAGTCTCCGCATCCAGACCGGCCTGACGGAAAGCCTCCCTGCTGTAATACCAGCCGATTCCCTGAACGGTCAGAGGGAGCGCCCGGACCTGTCCGTCCTGACCCAGGCACATGGCCAGGGATTTTTCTCTGAACTGGATAGGCGTACCCGCAAGGGAGGTATCCAGAGACTCCAGATAGGGCAGAAATTCGGAAAACTCTGTGCCGGGATGGAGCCAGAGGATATCCGGCCCTGTCCCTGCCAGAAGGGCCGCGCGGAGAGAGGGAATATACTCCTGATCAAAAAATCCCGTATGCTCTATTTCAATATCCGGATACTGTTCCTGAAAAAGATGATCCACCCGGAGCATGGCGGTCCGGGTCTGGGGATCGGTGTATTTGAAATCCCAGATACGAAGAGTCCTGGCTGCGAGTCCCGCTGAAAGGACACTCAGAAACAGGAAAAGAGAAAATAGTCTTTTAAATCGTCTGTCGGGCATGGGATATCCTTTTCATAGCAGAAATTTCATCTCCATGATAAACTGTCGGGATGACAAAAATCCACAGTTTTTTCGGTCTCTTTCTGGCAACAGTATTCCTGCTTTGTCTGCTGACCGGAGCAATTGTTTTCTACAATATCCAATCAAGGAATATACAGGACCTGACTCTTGCTTCATCCCGGCTGGCAGCCCAGTGGAACAGTATTCAGAATAAAACCTATCAGATTCTTCTGGATAGATATACCCTGACGGATGAGCAGATTCCCCTGAGGATCCGTGAATGGGAGGAGGAGTATAAAGGCTTTTCCTCTTCTCTGGAGGAACTGAGCTGTCAGGGGCAGATACAGAAACTCCCGGAGATACCCCGCAAACTGGACGGGATAGAGCGGGTCTGGAGGTATACGGAAGTCCAGCTGAACAATGCGGGTCATTTCTTTATGGAAATCATCCAGACCGGTCTGGGTCGGAAAGTCATGGTCAACGGGTTTCTGCATACCATGTATAAACTGCGGATGACCGGACAGCTGACCACAGGAGAGATTTTTCTTCTGGATGATACCATATACGCCCTGGAGACACTGGATAATGCTTCCAAGGAGTTTGATACCCTCTTTTTTCAGGTGATCAGCGATCTCAATACGGCGGGAGAAAAATACCTGAGACGGGTCCGTTTTGTAGCGGCGGGATTTCTCCTGTCTATAATTCTGATCCTGGCTTTCCTTTTTGTCCTTCAATACCAGCTGACTCTGAGTCAGCAGAACAGAAAACTCTATCTGGAGAGCCGGAAGCAGCAGCTTTTGAAGGATATCATAGAGAACAGCAGCGAAGAGAACCTGAACTACTACGCCTCTTCCAGAGAGGAGCTGAGCCTTCAGCTGCAACTGAATGAACCGGTCATCCCCTTTACGGTTCAGATTGACAATTACTCGGATTTTTCCCACAGGCACAATATTGCAGAACAGCAGACTCTCATAGGAGAACTGAACCAGACCCTTTCGGAAATTCTTGATTCCCGCAGTCTGAAGCATGATTACTTCCGCTACAGAGACGACCTGGTTGTCTTTCTGTTCAACCCGGAGCAGGAGGAAGAGTATGAACAGCTCCTTTCCTGGATGGAGGATCAGCACAGCAAGCTCCTCAGAAGCCTGGCGTTCTCCATCACCTTGAGTTTCGGCGAAATATGCAGCGATCCCATCGATCTGGACCAGGATTTCAGGGATCTGATGAAGATAGGCTCCTACCGCTTTCTGAGCGGCAAGGGTTCCTTTCTCTACTCGGGATCCTCCTATCTGACCACATACAGAGACTTTCACTATCCCCGGGAAAAGGAGGGGCTCTTTGAGGAATCCATGAAGAGCCTGAACGAAGAGGAAACCCTGGCCCTGCTGGATGATCTGATTGACTACGGTTTTGCCTATGGTCCTCAGAATATGAGAAGACTTATCATACGACTGACAGCCAGTCTCAGTGCCACAGTGGAATTCCTTGAAAAGACCTACCATATACAGACAATCGAACGGGTAACCCCCATGATTCTGCAGGTACAGAGTCCCGAAACCATAGAAGAAGTCAAAGCCCTTATGATCCATATCATCCAGGATGTTATCCGGGAGTGCCGGAACAGGAAGGAAGCCCGGCACGATCAGACCGTCAGTGATATCAGAGATCAGATAGAAAATGAAATTGAAAATTTCAATCTTTCCGCCGACTGGCTGGCCGACCGGTTTCAGCTGAGTACAGGGTATATCAACAGACTCTTCAAACAGCATATGGGCCTGAGCATTGCCGGATACATCAACCAGGTCCGCCTGGAGAAAGCCGCGGAGCTTTTAAGAACAAGCGAAAGAACCGTGGCGGACATTGCCGAAACAGCGGGCTTTGCCAGCCTGGGAACCTTTTTCCGTCTATTTAAAAAACGCTTCGGCCGGTCTCCCCGGGAGTATCAGAAAGAGATGGGAAAATCCTAGGAGTTCCCTTCACAAAGAAAGAGCAGGGGCATGGTGCCCCGCTTGCCTCCCCTCAGAAAAAGATTCATTCCCCCCCGAACCTATCTGAGCCCTGTCCTTTGACTTCGTCAGAACATTTAATTACTATTAAATAAGTAATATATAAAATTCCGTACCAGGAGGTACTCATGGATAGCAAACCTTTCAGAGCGACTCTGGCCCTGATCCTTCTCCTCACTTCCGGGATGATCTACGCCAGTGCCAGTAATTTCAAAATCAGAGGGACCGCCTCTTCCCGGTTGAATGCTCAGGTCTATACCGATTTCAACGAGCCCTGGGCCATGACGTTCCTTCCCGACGGCCGGATCCTAGTGACGGAAAAATCAGGAGAACTGATCCTTTTCGATCCGGATTCCGGTTCGAAAACGGCTGTACTGGGGGTACCGGAAGTGGCCTATGGCGGCCAGGGAGGTCTGGGGGATGTGATCCTGCACCCCGGATTCAGCCGAAACGGATGGATCTACCTCTCCTATGCCGAAGCGGACAGCTCCGGCAGAAGAGGCGCTGTGGTGATACGGGCCACTCTCCATGCAGACTCTCCCCGCCCGGAACTGGAAAATCCGCAGAGGATATGGGAACAGGAGCCGAAAGTATCCGGCTCGGGTCATTACTCCCACCGGCTGGCCTTCGGTCCTGAGGGCAAACTGTATATAACCTCCGGAGAGAGGCAGAAACAGACTCCCGCCCAGAGCTGGACCCAGAATCTGGGCAAGGTGATCAGACTGAATGAGGACGGGTCTGTTCCGGAAGACAATCCCTTCCAGGACAGGGGAGAACTGGCCCGAACATTCTGGACGCTGGGGCATCGCAACCTGCTGGGAATAGCCTTTGATCCAGCGGGGCAATTATGGACCCATGAGATGGGTCCCAGACACGGCGATGAACTTAACCTGATAATAAAAGGGGCGAACTACGGCTGGCCTCTGGTCTCCTGGGGCAACCACTATTCGGGCGCCCCTATTCCCGACCACGACACCCGCCCGGAATTCCATGCTCCCGAAGCGTTCTGGGTCCCGTCTATCGCCCCTTCAGGGCTGATCATTTACACAGGATCCCGGTTTCCCGCATGGAAGGGCAATGCCTTTATAGGCGGACTTGTATCAGAGTCCCTGATCAGGGTAGAGATAGACGGCACACAGGCAAAAGAAGCCGAAAGGTTTGATATGGGAAAGAGAATCCGGGAAGTCGAACAGGGCCCGGAAGGCGCTATATGGGTTCTGGAAGACAGGAAGGGTGGACGGCTTCTCCGATTAACCCCGGAACAGGAACAGTAGTGCAATGTCAAATTCACAAAAGAACTCCTACCCGGGGGTCTCTCCGGCGGGCAGGATTCTTTAGCTTTGAGAACTCTCAGTCAGAGGCAGTTATAGAGAAGCCGCCAGACCTTTAACCTTCTCCCAGATACCCGGATCAACGGGAATCCCCTTTTCCCTGTTCTCTTTCCTCTTCTGCAGAGTACTCTCACCGGGATACCTGACCCTGTTGCCCGGCGCCACCGGTTCCGCCCGGTGAAGATGCTCTATGGTATCCACCACGGTCTGAGAGATGAAAGAGGCTCCTCCCGCAGCTTCAGGACTGACCGCAAGGAAAACCTGGGAACATCCTGTACAGTGGGTATACCCCCTATCATCCAGACCCGATGTGGAAAGCCCCCCCGAAAGGACCGCAGCCAGCAGATCCAGAAGGGTTGCCAGGCCCGAGCCTTTCCAGTATCCCGCAGGAAGGATCCGGCCGGTCTGTTCGATAGCACCGGGATCACAGGTCAGTTCTCCCTTATCGTCGTATCCTCCCGGGAGGGGAAGAGTCTCACCAGCCAGACGGGTGGTCTGAAGCTTTCCATAGGAGAACTGACTCATGGCCATATCAAGGACCACCGGGGTTTCTCCTCCCGGAACCGCAAGGACCAGAGGATTGTTTCCCACGCTTGCACTTGCAGCTCCCCAGGCGGGCATGCAGGATTCCGTATTGGTCCAGCAGATTCCGATAAAACCCTTTTCCGCGGCCTGCCATCCATAGGTTCCGCCTCTCATCCAGTGGCTTGTGTTATTCAGTGTAACCAGCCCCAGGCCCTGCTCCTCTGCAATAGCCATGGCCCGGTTCATGGCGAATCGGGCATTCAGAACCCCCGGCCCTTTGTTACCGTTATATTTCTCAATACTTCCAGTGGAACCTATCAATTCGGGCTCGGCGTTTACATGGGTCATCCCATCCTGAACATACCTGATAAAAGTAGGAATCCTGTTCAATCCGTGGGAAAAGACCCCGTCACAGGAGGACTCTGTATGGATCCGGGCCGCCAGATCGGCTCTGGACTCCTCCATTCCTGCCTTCTGAAAGACAGATTTCACAGTCTGATGCATCTCTTCAAAGGGGACTCTCACAACACTCACCCTTCCCTGCAGACATCAATCCAACCGAGAGATCCCGAATGGACTTCCAGTTCCCGAAGATTCAGTCGGACGGCGGAATTGCGGCTTCCCGCAGCAGGTAGAATCTCCCCGTACTCTTTCAGGGAGATGTCCAGATAGGTTTTTACGGGAGTTTTCAGTCCGAAGGGACAGATTCCACCCACAGGATGTCCCGTGTGCTCCTGTGCTTCTTCAAAACTGAGCATTTTGGCTTTTTTCCCGAACTGGGCTTTGTATTTTTTATTATCTATTTTTCTGTCTCCGGCCACTACAATCAGAACCGGCTCCTCATCCACTTTAAAAGAGAGGGTTTTCCCGATCTGTCCGGGAACCACATTATGAACCCGGGCAGCCTCTTCTACGGTGGCTGTGGATTCCTCCATTTCCAGGATTCGATCTTCCATGGCATGGGATCTGAAATAGGCTTTCACTTCTTCTACTGACATATTCTACCTTTCGGCGGCTTTTTCCATAGCCTCTATAAGGGGGAGTTTTCTGCCGGAAAGAAAACGGACCATAGCTCCTCCGGCCGTACAAATATAGCTGATTTTATCCGCATCCGTAAACCGGGAGACAGCACTCACACTATCCCCTCCCCCCACAACGGTATACCCTTCCGCTTCGCTGAGGGTTTTCCAGAGTTCCCTGGTTCCCTTTTCAAACAGGGGATCCTCAAAGACACCGGCCGGTCCGTTTACAAAAACTGTCCCGGCCTGAAGAATCTTCTCCCGATATATCTCTATGGTTTCTTCCCCGATATCCATAAACAGCGTCTCCTCAGGCAGCTCCTCCAGAAGGATTTCTGTCCTCTTGTCATCCCGGAGAAAAGCAAAATCCACAGGCATCAGGATTTTACCGGGATATCTTTCCAGATACCCCGCTGCCTGTTCAATAAACGTATCCAGGGAGCGTTCTGTGAGGAATTGTTCCGTCCTTTTTCCCAGGTTTCCTCCCTGGGCGATCCGGAACACCTGCCCGGTCAGTCCGGCTGTAAGAATCAGGTCGGCCGTTTCCCCGGAAAGGACCTTTCCAAGCATTCCGAAGGCATCTGAGATCTTGGCTCCTCCCAGAAGAAAGACAGCGGGACTGTCCGGGTCAGCCATAACCTTTGTGAGAGCGCTGACTTCATTGAAAAAAAGAGGACCCGCCCCACTGGGCAGTAGTTCCTGAAAAGCGACCATGCTGGGGCAGTTCCTGTGAGCCGCGGCAAAGGCATCATTGATATAAAGATCAAACAAAGGAGCCAGTGACCTGACAAGCCAGGTATGAACCATCTTCGGGGGAGTCAGTTTAACAGCATCCTCAAATGTGGAGATCTCCTCGCAGAGATAGCGAAGATTTCCCAGCAGGACAGCCTCGCCGGATTTCAGATTCTTCACCCGGGAGACCGCAGCGGGCCCGCAGACATCATCCACATAGGCGACCTCCCGTCCCAGTTTCTCCGAGAGGATCCGGGCGTGCTCCTCCAGGGAGATCAGATTCTGATAGTCCAGGGTATCCCCCTGATGGGCGATGATGGCCAGACAGGCCCCCCTATCCAGAAGCCAGGCGACTGTGGGCAGAGACTTGTCAATCCGGTTGGTATCAACGATCCTTTTTGTCTCGGGATCCAGGGGAGAATTGATATCCAGACGGAGCAGAACCTTTCTCCCCCGGACCTCGAACTCCTCCATGGAAGGAAAAGCCGGGCCTCGGGCACCCATTATTTCATCCCCAGATATTTGTTGGTGGCCCATGTTCCCTCTTCCCGGGTACTCTGCATGTTCATGGCCGCTCTGACGGCATCGATGTTTTCGGGGATCACCACCGACTCCTGGGGGATATTGATGGCAAACATGATATCCTCACCAGATTTTACAATCGACTCCTCCCAGACAGCGATCTCATACATGTCTCCCCGGGGATTCCCCAGATCCCGGGCGTACTTGAAGAGGGAGGCATTCCCCAGAAAACCGTCCTCCAGCCGGACTACCCGAATCCTGGGATGGGCATGGAACATCTCCAGAAGATCCTTTTTTTCAATCGTCCCTTTTGTGGAAACCACAGGAGTAATGATATGCCCGTGAGTCACAGGGGTATGGATAAGGATCCCCGTGGCATCCACATGGGGCATAATGGTCATCAGATCCAGAGCCTGATGGTTGGGGGCTTTATCCACCTGCAGGGCATTGGTCAGTCCCCGGTGGTAATCGCCCGGATCCGCAACCCGGCGGATAATGGTTATAGCTGTTTTTACTACCCCCACAGCCCTGTCGATGCAGTCAATGGCACGGATCAGACCGGTGGTATTGCAGCTTGTCAGTTTCAGATAGTCTGCTCCCAGGCCTTTTTCATAGTTGGCATAGCCATGGAAAAAGACATCGGCCACGCTGTTTTGCTCTCCGCCCTGAAACACCGCTTTTGTCCTGTATTTCTGATAGAGTTCCTTGTTTTGCGCACCGATTCCCGCACTGGTGGCATCCAGGATCACATCGCACTCCTGCACCAGATCCTCCAGAGTTCCCGACACGGGGATACCCTCATCTGTAAGAAGACTTTTTTTCTCAGGGACTGCAGTAAAAAGCCTGTAGGGCATACCCTTTTCATGAAGAGCCCGTATGGGAAGAGTCGGGGCCACATCGGCCACACCGACAAGCTCCATATCCTCCTGAAGAGCGACCCCGTCGGCCAGCCTCTGTCCGATCACACCGTATCCTGCTACACCTACTTTGACCATACAAAACTCCTTTGCTATCATATATTCAGACAATCAAAGTTATTTTCTTCCAGCCCGGGCGGATTGTCAAGGATATCGGGGAGAAGAGAATGGAGACATAAAATCCTCCTGTCCGATCAAAACCCTCTCCATTTGATAGGATTATTTCTTATATACTGAGATACGACATGACTGCTCTTTCTATCATGGATAATCCTTTCGTAATAGTTCCTCTGCCAGACCTTTTGACCCGGGGTATCTCTCAACCTGTTAATTTCCTTTGCCGTCTGCATCTTAAAGCGCCCGACAATTATTGGAATAATCATATTCCGCCGTGAAAGTACTGAATCAGTATCCAAGGATTTCCCCTCCCCGGTAATCTCAAGCAAACAATGAAAATGATCAGGCATGACAACATATTCTCTAAAGAGAACATCTGCATAACAGGAATCCAGGGCATCCCAATGAGACTGAACAACTTTTCCGAAAGGACTAAGAACCATCGTCCGGTTCCTGATCTCACCAAAAAGATGCACTCTTTTATCCACGTTAATGGTAATAAAATATAAACCGGCCTTCGAATAATCATACCCTTTAAGCCGAATAGACTTTCTCTTATAGATCCTTCTCATACAAGACCTAACATCCGCTGCTGTCATACTGCTTCAAAACCGACAGCAGAAAAACTCAGACAAAACAGAAAGCGGTGGAGCTGTCCCTGGAAGGTGGTGCGACGCTGGAAGGTGGTGCGACGCTGGAAGGTGGTGCGACGCTGGGAGGTGGTGCGACGCTGGGAGGTGGTGCGACGCTGGGAGGCGGTGCGGCGCTGGGAGGCGGTGCTGCAGCCTGTGAAGTCAAGCTGGCTCTGGAAGGCTGAGTAAGGGCAGTTCATGAACTGCCCATACAGTACTCCCCGTGGAGACTGGTCCTCACGGGCTACAGGACACACCACACCGGGACACACCACACCGGGACACACCACACCGGGACACACCACACCGGGACACACCACACCGGGACACACCACACCGGGACACCCCACTCCGGGACACCCCACTCCGGGACAGCCCACACCGGGACACCCCACTCCGGGACAGCCCACACCGGGACAGCCCACACCGGGACACCCCACTCCGGGACAGCCCACTCCGGGACACCCCACTCCGGGACACCCCACTCCGGGACACCCCACACCAGGACACCCCACACCGGGACACCCCACACGGGGACACTCACCTACACGGAGACACACACCGCACAGGGGCCGGCAGACACGGCAGTCCTCTGGTGGCGGCAGTAGAGGCTAGACAGAGAGAACAAGCTTTTCCAGGGCTTCGGCGACTCCGCTGTTGTTGTTGCTGTTTTCGGTGATCATACGGGCGGCGGCTTTGACTTCGGGGACGGCGTTGTTCATGGCTACCCCTACCCCGGCATACTCGATCATATCCAGGTCGTTCAGATAGTCGCCGATGGCGGCGGTTTCACTGCGGTGGATGTTCAGTTTCCGGCAGAGACTCTCCATACCCTGAGCTTTTGTGATGCCCTTCTGCATGATGTCCAGCAGGGTTTTGTCCGATCGGAAGGCGGTCAGGCCTGTTTCAGATGAGATTGTCCGGGAGATTCTGGCAAAATTCTCTTCTTCTCCGGGAAATACAAGGACCTTGTATATGGCACCCTCGTGTGCGTTGATGACAGCTTCATAGTCTTCGGATACCAGGAGAGGAATCCGGGCGTCAGGGGGGAGGGTTTTGTTCCTTTCGTTGTAGAAGTACATCTTATTGGTCAGGGCTTCACCGTATATGATATCCCTGCCGTAAAGGTGATAGTCCAATCCCCGGTCTTTGCAGATCCGGATAATATCCAGGATCTGGGAGGTTTCCAGCGGGTCCGAAGAGAAAAGCTCTCCCGTATGGGGATCTCTGATCAGTGCGCCGTTGCAGGAGATCACAGGCATATTGCCTCCGATCTGATCCAGGTACTCCCGGATCATGGAATCATGCCGTCCCGTGGCAATGACGAAATACACGCCCCTATCCCTCAGGGCCTTTATAATCTCCAGATTCCGGGGGGAGATCTCTTTTCTGTCATTCAGCAGTGTACCGTCCATATCACAGGCGATCAGTTTTATCTTCTTCATAGGCCAGTACAATCTACACTTATAAGGTAAAATATTCCATCAGATCCTGCAGTGAATCCGCCTGCCCGGACAGTTCGGACGATGAGGACGCCACCTGTTCTGACGTGGAGGCATTGTCCTGTATGACCTGGTCCAGCTGGAGGACAGCCTGATTGATCTGGTCAACCCCGTGACGCTGTTCATCACTGGCATGGGATATCTCCTGAATCAGAGCGGTGGTTTTCTGAATATCCGGGATGAGCTGAAAAAGCATCTGTCCCGCCCGTGAGGCGGAATCTACTGTTTCTGAAGAAAGTGTCAGTATTTCACTGGCGGCTTTCTGGCTGTTTTCCGCCAGTTTCCGCACTTCCGATGCCACCACGGCAAAGCCTTTGCCATGCTCACCCGCCCTGGCTGCTTCTATTGCAGCATTCAGTGCCAGCATATTGGTCTGTCTGGCTATTTCATCGATAATGGAAATTTTTTCTGAAATCCTCTGCATGGCATCTACGGCTTCCTGTACGGACTTTCCGCTGTTTTCCGCATCCTGAGACACCTTTTTAGCCAGATGTTCGGTCTCTTTGGCATTTTCCGCATTCTGCTGAATATTGGCATTCATCTGCTGCATGGACGCCGAAACCTCTTCGGCGGCCGAGGCCTGACTGGAAGCCCCCTGAGCCATGAGATTCGCCGAGTTATTCAATTCCCGGCTTCCCTGGGCGATATGACGGGAGGAGGCATTCACACTGCCCACGATCTCAGCCATTTTACGGATCATCTTTTCAATGGAACGGGCCAGATCTCCGATCTCATCCCCCCTCTCCTGAAGCTCCCGGGGAACATCTTTATCCAGAATCCCTTCTGCCACCCATCCTGTCAGTTCCACCCCTTTCTCAATAGGCTGGGAGAAACGCTTACCTATAAACCGGCTGGCAATGATTCCCCCAGCTGCCAGAGAAAGGAAAAGGATCAGCATAATAGTCATGATCCTTCCGGACCACTGTTCTGCCAGTTGGGTGATCCGGCCTGCGGGAATCCCCACATAAAGGATTCCGATCAGATTTCCCGAAGCATCCAGAAGTGGATCATAGGATGTCAGATAGTGGACTCCCAGGATATTCGCCTCTCCGCTATACCTCGTCCCCTCCATAACAGGTTTGTAGGCACTGCTCTGCTTTCCCAGGTTTGTTCCCACCGCCCGGTTGCCCTGATCGTCTTTGATATTGGTGATGATACGGTAGAAATTATCTCCTCTCCGTTCAAATACAGTGGCTGTAATACCGAGTTTTCCGGCGAAACTGTCGATAAACTCAAAGTCGTTGATCAGATTTTTCTGCTCATCCCGGAGCCCCTCACTATCCAGAGAGGGTGTTCCGAATCTGTCCCTGAAAACCATTTTGAAGGACTCCATATCTCCCTGAACCTTGTAGCCCAGAGAATTGAAAGAGATCTCCGAAGCCAGAAACTGCAGGCCCCTGTCGGCGACAAAGAGACCGCTTATGGATATGACTAGTGTGATGATGCTTATGAGTAAGGTTATTTTCCGTGATATTGTAAGTTTCATTTTTAATATATTTTCTCCTGAATTATTAAACTGAAGTTTTCTACAATATAGGAAATAACCACGGGGGAACCAACAGCAGGATAGGGTGTTTCAGAGAAACAACACAAACTCTTGACATAAGTCACAAGCTAACTTCAATTCAAACATTTCAAATACACCTGATCCCTTTTCCCGGGATAAATACTCCTTTCATTGTAAAAAAAGGCCGAGGAGAATTAGGCGATGCACTGCCTTTTCGAATGGGGGGAAAATGAATCGATCCTATTTGGATTTTTACCCTGAAACACCGTTTCAAACAGGAGAAAATCTATGCTAGGATTATAGGAAAACCGAATCAGTCAAGGAAGTAGAATATGATACTCGATACACTGGAAAATGCCGAAAGGTACGAATCACTCCATCCCCATTTCAAGAAAGCTTTTCAGTTTCTCAGAGAAACAGATCTTGAAAATCTGGCTCCGGGCAAACAGGAAATTGCTGGTGATGAGCTTTACTTTGATCACCAGATCTATGAAACCAGGAGTCCTGATGAGAAATATCCGGAAGCCCATAAAAAATACATCGATATCCAGTACATCGTCAAAGGAAGAGAGGAAATGGGTTTTACAACTCATACCGATATTCCTGTAAAAACACCCTACAGTCCGGAAAAAGACATTATGTTTCTTGAAAGAACCGTAGAAAGCTCTCTTATTGCCGAAAGCGGAACCTTTATTATTTTCTTTCCGGAGGAACCTCATAATCCCTGCTGTCACTACAGAGGCGAAGGCCCCGGAAAAGTGGATAAGATTGTTCTGAAAATAAAAGCCTGAATTGGAATGAAAAGAGAGCCGCAATTCCCTGCAGCTCTCCTCTCCTCATACCGGGGATGTCTGCAGATCAGACGGCAAAATGCTTCACTTTTTTATGGAGCCTTTTGGCTGAGGCTTTGATCTCATCCCCGTAGCTGTCCATAATTCCGGAAAGCTGCTGCCTGAGTACATCCATACTGAAGGCGGCTTTCATGGCTTTGAAGCTGTTTTCGGTCATTTCTTCCCGCAGTCCCGGCTTAAACAGGATCTGATGAATCTGCTCCAGAGCATTGTCGGGTATGATCAGATTCCCCTGGCTGTCGTAGTCATCCCGGATCTCCACACACTCGAGGCCCCGGTTCATAATATCCGTTTTGTAGACAAGATAGGTGGTCACCGCAATGGGGACCCTGGCGGCTACGGCTTCCAGAAGAGCATTACCGAATCCCTCCCAGAGAGGAAGATAGGTGACAAAATCCGCATTGAGCAGAACGTCTCTGTTCGTGTAGAGATTTCTGCCCTCATCGTCTTTGCCTCGCACAGAAGCAACCCTTTCGGCAATCAGATCCAGATGGACATTCTCTTTGTCCGCCAGGCTCTTGATCCCGTCGACATAGCTGTCGTCCAGTTCGTCGCCCTGATAGAGGGAGATTATAAATTTCACTTTATCCCTCAATTCGGGATAGCGGGTACAGAACCTGGACACCAGAAAAATCGAATCTTCGATCCTCTTCCGGGGGACAATCCTTGTGGGCTGAACAAAAAGGATATCATCCTTTGCATACCCCAGATCCTCCCGGAACTTCCTGTTGTAATCATCCCACACGGGAGGATGATCAAAATCTTCGCAGTTGGGAACGATATGGGGATTCACCCGTTTGATGGTGGTCAGGTTGTGGGCCGCATAGGATGAGATTACCACATGCTCAAGGGTCGGATCCGTGGGGGGCATAATCTGCTGAAGCACATTCTCCATGAGGTTGCCGCTGAACCGGCTCCTCTCCCACCAGAAATCGTGGTGATGAAAAATCACAGCCATTTTGTAGTCCGTCGCCAGTTTGTAGACAGCAGAAGCCCCGATCATGGTCATGGGCATGGCATTGGTATTCTGGGCTATCAGAGCATGAATACTGTGTTCCATAATAAAATCGTGAATCCTTTCGGCAATTTCATTCCCCGCCAGATCCAGCTGTTCCAGAAGTTCCCCCTGCTTCTCTCTGGTAACCCTTTTTCTTTTTCCGGGGAGAACATAGGGAAACATGGCCAGCTCTATCTCTCTCTGAAAATCCGTATCAAAAGCCAGTTCCGGTACAGTCAGTCTTCTTTCGGCGGGAACACTCTTCAGTTCGGAGGCATAGCTTCCGGCAACTGTATAAATCTCATGTCCCAGGCCTGTCAGAACCTCTATCCATTTATCCACTTCCAGAGAGACACCGTCAACATCTCCCAGCTTGCCACTGATTATTGCCAATTTGAACGTATTCATGTGTTTCAAACCCTTCTAGTCATATTTTAATTAATGCATTCAGTATAAAAAAAGACCGGAACTTTGTCCCGGTCCAGGCTCTGGAATTCATCAAGAGTTCCAATTTTTTTTACTCTTTCACGCCCCCTTCGGCCATTCCGCCCGCCAGGTTTTTCTGAATCAGCATAAACAGGGCAATCACGGGGGTTGCCGTCAGTACGGATGCGGACATAATCCTGTCCCATACGGCATTTTTGGAAAGGAACAGAGCCCGCAGCCCCATGGGAAGGGTATAGAGATCTTTGAAACCTTTGAGATACACAGAGGCGAACATATACTCATTCCAGGCGATCATGAAAGAGTAGATGTAAACAGTCACAATGGCCGAAATGGAGAGGGGAATAATAATCCGGAAGATGATCCCCACCCGCCCTGCCCCCTCAATCATGGCGGCTTCTTCGATCGAATAGGGGATGGTGCGGAAAAAATTTCCCAGCATATAAAGAGAGACAGGCAGGGTCTGAACCAGATAGATAACCATCAGGGAGAGGAAGGTTCCCACCGGCGTAGCCAACAGCCCCAGGGAGACAAACAGTTTATACAGGGGAATCAGCAGAAGGATGCCTCCGAACATATAGACAAACAGGACTCCTCTCTGGATGGTAGACCGGCCGGGATACCGGAGCCTGCTGAAGGAGTAGGCTCCCAGAATGGCAATAAAGAGAGACACAAGAGCCGAAAGCCCCGCCAGGGTCAGGGAGTTGGCAAAATAGCGGGGAAAGGGAAAGACATCGCCGCTGGCCTGATACTTTGCCAGGATGCTCTCCCTCTGGGCTTTGGTCAGATCCGGATTCTCCTCCAGAAGGTTTATAATCGATTCGGGAACATTCTTCAGGGACTGACCGATATTCAGCAGTTCCTTGTAGGCTTCGAAATTCAGCTGAGTCGGTATGAGAGAGGGATTTCCCCAGTCCCACTGGTATTTCAGCGACATGGAGAGCATCTGAAAAAACGGAAAAATGCAGAACAGGACAATCATCAGAACAAGGAGGAAAAATCCTATTTTTCTGGGTATGCTTTTTTTAACTACCATTTGAGCACCTTCTTTACATAAAAGAGGATAAATCCGATCAGCAGGATGAACTGGATCAGCGCCAGGGCCGAGCCCTGCCCCATCTCCATGGTTCCCACAAAAGCTTTCAGATATGTATAGACCGACAGGACCTTCACATTGGTTCCCGTCAGGAGATAGACTTCGTCAAATTTATTGAAATTCCAGATAACCCGCAGGAGTATAATGGAACCTGTCACAAAGTAGATTTCCGGAAGGGTAATGGCTTTGAATTTCTGCCATCCCGAGGCACCGTCCACTTCCGCGGCTTCAAAAAGGTTTTTATCGATTCCCTGCAGCCGGGAAAGGATCATCAGATAGGTAAAGGGAAAATTCTTCCAGATACTGAAAAAGATGGCCACCCACACAGCCGAGGCGGGTGTTCCGATAAGATTGACCCTCTCGGACATCCATCCCAGGCGTTCCACCAGGGTATCCATCACAATGCCGTTGACAGGATCAAAAATAAACTGCCAGGAGAATACAACCGAAATGACAGGCGCCACATAGGGGAAGAGAACCAGACTCCTCACAAGACCCCGCAGCGGAAACTCCTTATTCATGACAAGAGCCACAATGAGGCCCATAAAAGTCGTTCCGAAGGTGGTGAAAAAGACATAGAGAACTGTGGTTCCCAGGGACTTCCAGAAAAAGACATCGGTGACTACGTTCCTGTGATTTTCAAGTCCCAGATAGGTATTGGCCCCGCCGGGAGTAACATCAAAGAAACTGAGGTAGATATTGTACACAATGGGATAGAGGATCAGAGCCAGGATGATAAAGACAGCGGGAAATACCAGAGCCCAGCCCAGATACATTTCATTGCGATTATAATCCAGCCTGTTTGACTGAGATAGAATTTTCATAAAATTAACTCCGGAAAGGAGAAGGCCCCTGAGGCCCCCTCCCTGTAATTGATTGATCTACTGAAGCTTTTTCATCTCTGCTTCGGCCCAGGCCATGGCGCTGTCCACACTCATGTCCTCCTGGGTAATCTTGTAAATCATCTGAGGTATAATCTGTTTGGAATAAACGGTACTGGCCGCTTCAATACGGTTTCCCTCCACAATGCTGAAGGTTTCAATGCTGTCCAGCCCGGAGATGATATCCTCCATCCGTTCATTACCGTAATTTTTGAAGATACCTTTGGGGTCGTTCTGAAATCTTACATTGGAAGCGATTCCCTTGAGTACCGGATTCATTCCTCCCGGAGCCATATGCAGGAAGGTGATATAGGCATTGGGTGTATAGAGGTAGCGCAGAAAGTCTTTGGCGGCTTCTGTTTTGGCAGGGTCGCCCTGATCGGGCATGGAAAGGGCCAGAACAACGCCGTATCCCGCATCCTGTGTATTGGTGATGGTCGAGGCCATTCCCGTATTTTCCGCCAGGTCCGGGTCGAAACTGGTTCCTGCCAGTTCGGCAAAGTTCTCATTGGTCAGAGAACCCGCAGCCACTTCCGCCAGGGCCAGGTCATCCATGATATAGGTGGAATAGAAGAACATGGCCATTTTTCCCTGAAGATAGTAGTCCCTGGCCCGCCAGGTCTGAGGTCCGGGAGGATTGTATTTGGCCAGTTCCGCATAATACTCTACGGCTTCCTTCATCTCGGGAGAGTTGAAGATCAGATTACCGTTTTTATCATACAGACGGGCTCCGTTGGACATGGCAAACTGGGTAAAACACTGTTCTGAATAGGCTTCCGCGGTGGTTCCCACCAGGATGCCGTACTGGTTCTGGTCGGGTTTATAGAAGTATTCCGCCGCTTTGAGGATATTCTCCCAGGTATTGGGGGGTTCCAGTCCGGCTTCTTCAAACCAGTCGGCCCTGTACCAGATACCCTGAACCCAGCCGTGATAGGGAATGGCATAGTAGGATCCCGCCTGGGAGGACTGTACCAGATTGAGAGTTCCCTGATAGAAACTGTCCCGGCCGATCATATCAATCGCTTCCGTCGCGGCCTGAGCATCCAGGAGCCCTTCTGATCCGAAAGCAACGGCATTTTCTGCCCCTGATTCCACGAGAGTCGGCAGATTGCCCGCAGCAGCGGCAGTATTGAGCTGTGTGGCCAGATCATTCTCCTCCACACCGATCAGATTAATTTTCACGTTGGGATTCATAGCCTGATAGGTATCGATCAGAACCTGTATGGTTGCCATACGGTCTGACTGAACCTGACTGGTCCAGTAATCAAATTCTACAGGTTCTGGTTCAGCAGCAACAGCTGCGGGTTCTTCTTTTTTCTGACAACCCGTTAATACGATTAAGACACTCATAAAAAGTAATAGAATAGAAAGAGCTTTACGCATTTCTTCACTCCTTTTGAAAAAACTTCATTTACTATTGTAGACCCGGTTATTTCCGCTCAGGAGTTCATTGGAGTACCAAAAGAGTACCAAAACAATACCAGTGATTACAGATTTCTCTACTCATCCAGCAGATAGCGGCAGTATTCCTTCAGTTCAGAGTGCCTGGCCGCTTTCATAACGGACATCCTGTCATGGAGATCCAGCTTATGATAAATCCTGCTTATATGGTTTTTTACAGTCTGATCAGCAATAAACAATTTCTCTCCGATAGCCTGATTGTCATACCCTCTGGACATAAGATAGAGCACTTCCCTCTCCCGTCTGCTGAGTATTTCAATATCATAATGGACAGCCTCATCCCCCGGATCCTGGGCCGGGTCTGTGCCGGGGGAACTTCCCATTCCCGAAACCAGCTGAAGGGCCACATCCGGAGAGATCTGAAGAGTCCCGTTGTTCACAGCTCTGATGGAATTCATAAGGTCCGAGGTGGGCATGTTTTTCAGAAGATATCCCACAGCGCCGCCGGCCAGGGCATCGTGAACATAGGCATCATCATCGAAAGTGGTGAGCATCATAATCCTGATCCGGGGAAAATTCCTGTGAATGTGGATAGCCGCTTTCACACCGTCCAGCCCGGGCATTCTGACATCCATAAGGATGATATCCGGATTGAGCTCCTCCGCCTTGCTGATAGCCTGATGGCCGTCAAAGGCCAGTCCCACCACTTCGATATCTTCCGCCTGCATTTCAATAACGGTCTTCAGGGATTCTATAAACAGGACCTGATCATCCACCAGAAGAACCCGTATCATATCTCCCCCCTGTTCAGAGGAATAATAATGGAGATTTCAAAACCGTCACTCAAATTCTGCCAGATCATCTCGCCTCCCAATTCGCTGAGCCTCTCCTGCATTCCCGCAAGGCCGATCCCTTCGGTCAGGGAATCCGCCCCGGAACCGTTGTCCTGAAGGCTTACTTTCAGTATACCCGATTCTATCCAGAAGTAGATACTGATTTCCGTGGCCCGCCCGTGACGGAAGGAATTTGTCAATCCTTCCTGGATAAAACGGAAAACAGCTTTGTCTATCCTGTTTCCGAAACTGTCTGGAATATTCCCGAACTCCAGTTTAACCTGAACGCCCGTGGCTTCGGCAAAAACATTGACCAGATGGTAAAAAGCTTTTATGCCCCGGGGTTTCTGCACCTCCTTGGAACGCAGCTGCCTCATGGCCGAGCGGGTCTCCTCCAGACAGGAGGCGGCTTCCTGCATGGATTTTCTGATCAGCTGATCCGCCTTGTCCGGATCCTGACCCCGTATCAGCTGGGCGGCCTCCAGCATAATCCTCACATTGGTGAGAGAGTACCCCACCGTATCATGGATCTCCCGGGACACCCGGTTCCTCTCCTTTTTCAGCGTATCCAGTTCCAGACTGCTGGTCACGCTCTGATACCCCATATTGGCTTTTCCCAGACGGGAGACTGCCGTATCCAGTCTCTGAAGGATGATATTCTGTTTTCTGCTGTTCTGTTGAAACACTGAGATATAATACAGCAGAAAAATAACGGTCAGAGTTACAATAATATAGAGGAGCAGCTCCTCCATAGGAGGGGCGGGAAGATCCGAATGGAAGGCGTTCAGGGGTTTCTGGAAAGAGAGATATCCCAGATCCGAGACGATAAGAACGGGAAGATTCCAGTGGGGAGAGATAAACAGGGCGGTTTCAATGAGCAGGGAAAGCATCAGGATCAGTTCCACAGTCAGATTGTCCGCCATGGGATAACCGATCAGAAAAATGATAAAAAACCGGATACAGAGAAAAACTGGTTTTCCTTTTTTTAGAAATGGTAATCCCAGGGAAACCGATGCGGAGAGGAAAAGAAACACCGCAAACTGCCAGAAAAAATAGTCTCCCCCGGCTATGGAGCTCTGGAGCATTATGAACTGAAATGCCGCCATGATCTGAAGAAGAAGAGAGGGAATGGTAATTGTCAGAAAGCTCCATTTTTTTGCATTTTTCACCAATGGTCCACCCCTGGAGTCCCTGGATAATTTTTTTTAAGCGGGAAAAACTCTGATTTTTGCTTTACTTTTAGTATAATAGAATTTCAGAAGAATTATATATCTGTCGTTGTTTAAAATATTGAATAATTCATTTTTAAAAACCCCGGAGGCCCCATGAACAGCAAATCATCCCATCCTATAAGGTTTGCTTCGTCCAGAAAAAAGGCGGAACCTGTTCCTGCCGGATATTCCTATAAAATCATCATTGCCGATGACGACAGCGATGTCCATACCGTGACAAAAATGGTCCTCAAGGATTTCCACCTGGAAGGTTCAAAACTGGAGTTCATCGATACCTACTCGGGTTTTGAAACAATGAAAATCATGCGTGAGAATCCGGACATAGCCGTCATTCTTCTGGATGTGGTGATGGAAGAGGATACATCCGGCCTGAAGGTGGTTGAATATGTCCGCAATCATCTCAGAAACTCCATGACCCGGATCATACTGAAAACCGGCCAGCCCGGAGTGGCTCCCGAAGAAAAAGTCATTGTGGAATACGACATCAACGACTACAGGGCCAAATCGGAACTGACAGCTCAGAAATTCATTACAACCATGTATACGGCCCTCAGAAACTACAGGGATCTTAAAAAACTCGATATCCACAAGAAGGGGCTGGAAAAAGTCATAGAGTCTTCTGCAGATTTCTACAATCACGAAAATCTCCGGAGTTTTTTCAGCGGTCTGCTGAACCAGCTCAACGGCATCCGCAATTTCAGTGACAACACCTTCATGGCGACCAAAGAGTTTCAGCAGGAAAACGGCTTTATAGCCTACAATCTGAAAGAAGACTATCACATCATAGCGGCCACAGGAAAATACGAAGCCTATGTACAGAAACCTCTGCAGGCAGTGGCCAACGCGATTCCCCTGGAGGACTTTTTCGGGCAGATAAAGGAGAACAGGTTTTTCTACCACAGCTACGACAGCTGCTTCATAGGCTATTACAGAGGATTCCACGGCTCGGAAAACCTCATCTATCTGGAAGGAGCCCTGAACGATCTCAATGAAAACCTGATCAGGATCTTTCTGACCAATTATACCTTTGCCTTTGACCGTCTGTTTATGAACAGAAATATGATGGAAGCCATGGAAAGCATCATCCTTATGCTGGGCGGAACCATAGAGAACAGGGACGAAGAGACGGGATACCATGTTCAGAGAGTCTCAAAGATACTGGGCCTGATGGCTGAAAAAAGCGAAAAATCAAAAGTATTCCATGATGATCTGACGCTGGCGGGGATCATCCATGATATTGGAAAAATTGCCATTTCCGACAGTATCCTTCTGAAACCGGGCAAACTGACGAAAGAGGAATTTGAATATATCAAAAAACATACAACCGTAGGTCACAACATCCTGAAGGAATCTTCCATCCCGACGATCCGGATGGCAGCGGAAATTGCCCTGCATCATCATGAGAAATGGGATGGAACCGGATATCCCCACGGCCTGAAAGGAGAGGAGATCTCCTGGGAATCCAGAGCTGTGGCAATTGTCGATGTTTATGATGCCCTTTACAACAAAAGATGCTACAAAGAGGCCTGGCAGAAAGAAAAAGTATACGCCTATCTGGAAGAGCAGAGAGGCAAAGCCTTTGATCCCCGGATGCTCGACCTTTTTATGGAACTGAAAGAGAAGATTGAAGATATCCAGAAAACATATTCCGACTGATCAGAGCATCTGAAGGAATTCTCTGACATCCTCTTTTTCTCTGACAATCCTGTCAATCTCCTCTGCCGGAGCGGGCCTCCCTGTCAGATAGCCCTGCAGGATATAACAGCCCCGGGATTCCAGAAACTCCTGCTGGGATACGGTCTCAATTCCTTCCGCCACCACTTCCAGGTTCAGAATACCCGCCAGATCTATGATTGTGGCCACAATATCCTTGTCGAAGCTTGTCTTGAACAGATCGGAGATAAAGGTTTTGTCTATTTTCAGATGATCCAGAGGAAACCGTTTCAGATAGCTCAGAGAGGAGTAGCCGGTTCCGAAGTCATCCACAGAGATCCGGATTCCCCTCTCCCTGATACCCGCCAGTTTTCTGAATGTATTTTCACTGTCATTCATGATTACACCTTCGGTCAGCTCTATGACGAGATTTTCCGTGGGAAAACCCGTTGCACCCAGCTTTCTGTCCAGCCGCTCCAGAAAGTCGGGAGACCTGAATTGAATGGAGGATATGTTGATACTGATGAGAAGCTCCGGATTCTCCCGGATCCAGGGAAGGGAAATGCGGAAGACTTCATCCATGATCCAGTCTCCCAGGGTGTGTATGAATCCCGACTCCTCCATAAGGGGAATAAAATCGGCGGGAGAGAGGAAACCCAGATTGGAATCCTGCCATCTTATAAGAGCCTCCAGTCCGTAGAGGCTGTAATTCTTCATATTCATCTGGGGCTGGAAATGGAGGGTAAAATCACCCGATTCCAGCGCATCGGGCATGCGGCTGATCAGCTTATATCGGTTCTCCGCCACTTCCTGCATATGCCTGTTAAACCAGACGAACCGGTTCCGTCCCTGATTTTTGGCTTCATACAGGGCAATATCCGCATTTTTCAGGAGGATATTGACTGTATCACCATCTTCCGGATACTGGCTGATCCCCAGGCTGCAGCTCATCTGGCAGCGTATTCCTGACATTTCTACAGGGTGATTGAGCAGGGAGAGAATTTTCTCTGCCACCCGGTTAAGATTTCCCGATTCGGCAATATCCGGAACAATAACCGTGAACTCATCCCCGCCCAGACGGAAAATGGTATCGCCTTTTCTCAGGCCTTCACTCAATCTCCGGGAGACTTCCCTCAATACCAGGTCACCGCTGTCATGACCGTAGGTATCATTGATCTGTTTGAAATTATCCAGATCAAACAGAATAATGCCCACTTTCTTTCCATTCCTTCCGGCACGGGAGAGTTCCTTATCCACAAGTTCAAACAGGGCCATCCGGTTGGGAAGGCCTGTGAGATGGTCAGAACTTGCCAGCAGCTGGAGCTCCCGGTTCTTTTTTTCTATCTCCTGATGGGACCTGTCAAGTTTGCTATTGGCATCCTGCAGACTGAAGGAAAGTACCTCGGCTTCATCAAATTTCCGGCTGAATCCCCGGGTCAGGACAAAAGAATCGAAAAACATAAACAGGACGGATCCCAGAATGGACAGGTTGGTAAAGATTGTCTGTACTTTGTACATCAGAACATCATTGAGACCGGAAAGGAGGACAATGATCATACCCGCCAGGATCAGACCGGACCCGTCTCTCTTTTCCTTTACAGCCCGGATCAGAAAGATCACAGCCAGAAGGAAGTTGATGATCAGCAGGATCTGATGAACCGGAAGGAGGGATGTGAAAAAGAGCGTGGGAGAAGCCAGGACAATCCCTCCGTACAGAAGGGTTACAGCCAGATACAGTGTAACCACCCGGCGGGGGTACTCCCGGGGATACAGCAGCGCTAGAAACCTGACAAAAAAATAGGTGGAAAGAATATAGAGCAGATACTCCACTCGCAGAAAAGGTCCCCAGACCCGGGGGGAAAAGAACTGGCTGATCTGAAAATTCCCCACAAATATCATGCGGACAGCAAAAAACAGACAGGCCAGCGCAAAAGAGAAGGATTCTGCCGCACTCTCCCTTCTGAGAAAGGCAAAGAGAAGATGATAGATTCCCATCCAGAGGACAATTCCCATGAAAAGGATTTCCACCAGACGGCTCAGCTCCCAGTGAAACCTCATAGCAGCGGGAACACCAATATCAACCTGATTGGCGATCCCCCCTCTGGCATGGGTATAATTTCCGCTTACAACTTCAAGACGGATCATTTCACTCTGATTTTCCAGGGTGATCAGGGAGGGACTCCATTGGGGAATATTGGAGCTTTTCCCGGTACCCACCACTCCGAAGGTTTTTGCAGTATTCCCATTGATACGGATTTCCGCAGAGGAATATATATTACCGAACCGGAGGGAAAAGTCATGATTCCCCGGAGGAAGCAGAATATCCAGGGTGTAAACTCCCCATCCCTGCTCGGAGAGGCCGGCTTTTGCCCAGGATCCGGGAACAGCTATCTCTAGCTGTTCTGTCCTGTCATTCCCGGGACTGAAAAGCCAGGGACCGGCCAGTGATACGATAGGATTTTCTGAAAAATCTGCCCGGGTGAGATCAATGACGCCCGGTTCTGAGAACAACCCCGGATTATCAGCAGTCAGTGCCGCCTGGGAGAAGAGAAGGATAAGAGCCGGTACCAATGAAAATCTGAAAGCGGCTGTTCTCTTTTTCATACCCTAATTCTAGTTCATCAGTTCAGGAAAGAACAAGCTTTCCCGCTGAAAATAAGAACCCGGCGGAAAAGTTCTGTGACCATTCCGCGGAATCGGCTGTCCACCGGGAAATAAGGCAACTGAAAAAGGAGAGGTTAAAACTGAACAGGGATCCGGAGAACCCCTGTCAGGCCGTATAGGACTCATCTTCCTCGTCACTGCCGGGGGATAGTCCCGAGGCTCTTCTGTAGGCTTTGAAATCGATGCCGTACTTTTTGGCCCGGATCCCCATCATTCTATTGGTAAGGCCCAGCCGTTCCGCCGCACGGGAAAGGTTTCCCCGTGTGAATTTCAAAGCTTCCACAATCATCTCGTACTCAATGGAATCCAGCTTCTGCTGGAGCGTTCCCGCATAGGGCTGATCCTTGAAATGGGGATCCGCCATCTGCAGGGAGGGAGGGAGATGATAGCCGTGTATCACACTGTCCTCGCTGAGAATAACCGCTCTCTCTATGGAGTTCTCCAGTTCCCTGACATTTCCGGGCCAGTGATAGGCTGTGAGCATATCGATGGCGGGAGTGGAAATCCTGTGAACATCCTTTCTGTTGAGCCTGTTGTATTTCTCTATGAAAAAATCGCTTAAAAGGAGGATATCCGTTTTCCGTTCCCTCAGGGGAGGGACTGTAATGGGGATAATATTCAGCCTGTAATAGAGGTCTTCCCGGAACTCCCCGTCCCGGACTTTCAGTTCCAGATTCTTATTGGTAGCCGCAATGATCCTTACATCGGCTTTCAGAGTTTCTGTTCCCCCGACTCTCTCGTACTCCCGCTCCTGAAGGACACGGAGGAGTTTCGCCTGGATTCCCAGCCCGATTTCCCCGATCTCGTCCAGAAAAAGAGTCCCGCCCTGAGCCAGTTCAAACCGGCCTTTCCGCAGAGAAACAGCCCCGGTAAAAGCTCCTTTCTCATGGCCGAACAGTTCGCTTTCAATAATACTTTCAGGCAGAGCTGCACAGTTGAGCTTAATGAAAGGCCTGTCGCTTCGGGTGCTGGCATAGTGAATCGCTTCAGCCACCAGCTCTTTTCCCACACCGCTCTCTCCCAGGATCAGTATGGTTGATGCCGCAGGAGCCACTTTTGAAATCATCTGATACACTGGCTGCATGACCTTGGAATTTCCGATGATATTGGGTGGTTTCAGCTGACCCGACTCTTCGTCTCTCAGCTGCTCCCGCATCTGCTGCATATTCTCTTCTTCCCGGGAACGGGACACCTGGGCAGCCTGGGCGATCATGGATGCCACAATCTGCAGGAGCCGTTCATCTCCCCGGAGGAACTCCGCATCCCCTTTGGTATCGGGATTGTCCCTCACAGCGCTGAGGGTCCCTATGATCTGATGCCCTGTCCTGATGGGAACACAGATAAAAGCACTGTCCAGGAGATCTTCGGACATGCCTGTTTTGTTCAGAAATCTTCTGTCTTTTCGGATTCTGGGAACCATAATGGATGAACCGGTCTCAACGACTTCACCGGTGATTCCCTCACCGGGATAGTAGATCCCCCGGGCCTGTTCCTCCGGAGTCACCCCATAGGCGTCTTTGATATTTATGGATCCTGCTTTTCTGTTAAAAAGAGATATCATTCCCCTTTTATACTTCTGATGCTCTGAAAGTTCATTCAGAACACGCCTGAGAATACTGTCTATATCTTCTCCAGCCAGAAGATTTCGGCTGATCCGGGCAATAAAATCCAACTCATCCCAGACTTCGCCCTGACACTGGCGGCATTTTTCCGACATGTTTATGCAACTCCTTCGGGTGATGTGATTCCCTTGTAGTACATGAGTATTTCTTCTTTTGTCAGCCCTCTTCCGCGTCGGGCCGACTCGTTTCTTACAAATTGAAGCAGATGAACCAGCGACTGATCATCCGGGTTGAATCCGGCTTCCTTCAACAGGAAGGCCAGTCCTTTTCTTCCGCTGTGTCTGCCCCAGACAAACTCCAGGGGTTCCCCTCCCCAGCGGGAAGGATCATAGGGAGTAAACGTTGATCTGTCCTCCAGAAGGGCCGCTACATGAATACCAGATTCATGATGATTGATGCGTTCCCCCAGAAGAGGTTTTCTGGCAGGAATGCTCTCTCCCGCCAGAGCGGCGGCTCTCCTGGCCAGGTGAGCCACTTTTTTAAGGGAAATGCCGAAATCCCGGTTCAGCTGAACCCGTCCGGCCAGCAGGACTTCCTCAAGGGGAGCATTCCCCGCTCGTTCCCCCAGCCCGAAAAGGGTGGTACTCACAGCACCGAACCCTTTTCTGATGGCAAACAGGGAGTTGGCAACAGCCATTCCCAGGTCATTATGACCATGAAACTCCAGCAGGGGGAGCCAGGGAGCCAGGTCACTGCTCCACTGATCAATGGTTTCGGGCGAGCAGATACCCAGGGTATCGGCCAGTCGGACTCTTCCGAATCCCGACTCCGCCGCAAGGGATATAAACTCTTTCAACCGGTCTGTCCGACA
Organism: Oceanispirochaeta sp.; assembly: GCA_963666275.2. GTDB lineage: Bacteria > Spirochaetota > Spirochaetia > DSM-2461 > DSM-2461 > Oceanispirochaeta. The sequence goes on along the minus strand of CAXXOA010000002.1, from coordinate 1,774,595 downwards.
ACGTGACGCGTCCATGGCACCGACTGATAAAAATCCTGTACGGCCTTTCAGATACCGCCCTTTCTCATTCAACTCCTCCAGTACCCATTCCCAGGAATGCCCCATAACCTTCAGCTGACAATCCGAAACAGGCAGGCTGATATGCACTGCTCCTGTGTCGGAGAGGAGGGCCGCCTCAATATCTGTTATATGAGACCGGCACCAGCAGATTATCCGGGCATTAAGTGATCTTAGCTGTTTCAGAAGATGGATCTCATCGCCTCCCATAGCCGGGATCCCCGCTTCCAGTTCTTTTAAACCGGCATCGACCAGAGATTCGGCAAGGCGGAGTTTCTCTTCTGCTCCCATCACAACTCCGGGAGTCTGTTCACCTTCCCTGAGAGTACTGTCAATTATTGCATTGGGTAGTTGAACCATATACTCCCTAATAAATGCAATAAGCAGGCCAAAAAAACAAATATTCCACATGAATTGTTATTTACTTACCCATAAAGAATTTACCCCCACAAGCCAGGAGAAAGACATACCTCTCAAGTAATAATATAATACATAATGGTAGTAATAGAAGATTCATCCTACAAATAGGTGTGTTATAAATAAAAAAAGGCGATTCAGCTGTGCTGAACCGCCTCTGTTTTCTCAGGCTATGACAAAATCTTCTGCCACTTCTCCGTCTTCCATCGCATCGAGGATGGCATCCAGATCATCCTCACCGCTGATTCCGCCGTACCAGATATTGTCGGGGTAGACAACCATTGCCGGTCCGCGGTCACAGACTTTAAGACAGGTAGTAGCCGAAACCATAACGCCTTCCAGTCCCCTGTCCAGCAGCTCCGATTCCAGGTAACCCAGCCAGTCACCGGTCCCTTTCTTGTAGCAGACCCCCTGGGGTTCTCCCGATGCTCTGAAACTTCCGCATACTAAAATATGCTTATCCGGTTTTTCCATTTCAATAGACTCCTTTCCCATTCCTATATATTAAAAAGACTCCTGATAAAGCTCAGTTTCCAGGCCTCTTTATCAAGATTCCAGATATCAGGCACAACCGGCCGCATTCCCGTTGCAGACCTTTTTCCGTACAGCCATATAGGACAGGGTTTCCCCTCTCTTCAGACCCTTGAGGGCGTCTTCAATGAGCCCCTCCACCTGACGGACTTTGATTCCCTTTTCGGTCAGGACCTGATCGGGTCGGCCCCCGATACCGCTGACAAGAACATCCGAACAGTCAGCCAGGATCGAAGCGATTCCGAACCATCTTTCATCGCCCCCTCCGGGCGCGGGCATGGCCCTGTCTTCCAGAAAAACATATCCGTCTTCCTCTTCTTTATAGATCTTCATCATATCGCAGTGCCCCAGATGACGGTTGATGAGAACCCCTTCCATGGTTCCCACAGCCACACAGGGCCGTTTTTCAAAGGGATTGAGAGGCAGAGATGCTGCCTCGCGGAGAAGCCCGGCGGTTCCTTCACCCATGGCTTCCTCCAGGAGCCCCGCCGCATCGGCCCGGCAGCGCCGGCAGTGTCCCATCTGAGGAAGGTGTTCCCGGCATTTAGCTCTCAGTTCAAAAATGGTCCCTGCATCGGGTTCTTCCAGCTCACCGAAATCGGTTCCCTTTACAGGCATCAGGGGAAGGCAGTTCATAGTATCCGCCCCCAGTTCGCCCATTTTCGCTGCTATTTCAGGAATATGAAAATCATTCACTCCGGGAATTACGATGCTGTTGATTTTGACAAGGATCCCGTGCTCTTTGAGTTCCCGTATAGCCTGAAGCTGTTCGTTTATAAGATAGGCCCCGGCTTCCGCTCCCCTGAGGACCTTTTTTCCCGGCCGCATCCAGCGGTAGGCGCTGCCCGCCACTTCCGGATCAACCCCGTTGATTGTCAGAGTCACATGGGTAACACCCAGCTCCGCCAGTTCCCCGATATAGGGGCGCAGATTCAATCCGTTGGTTGCCACACAGAGCATCACTTCCGGATAGGCCGCGTGCACAAGGGACAGGGTTTCCATGGTCTTTTCTGCATTGGCAAAGGGGTCACCGGGACCGGCGATGCCCACCACATCATAGAATCTTTTCTCCATGGATTTCTGAAGATAATAGAGAGCCTGGGCAGGAGAGAGAACAGAACTTGTAACCCCGGGACGGCTCTCGTTCACACAGTCATACTTTCTGTTGCAGAATCCGCACTGCACATTACACTTGGGGGCAACAGGCAGATGGATCCTGGCATGATCATGACAGGCGCCCTCGTTAAAGCAGGGATGGTTCTCCAGTGATACAATCTTTCTTTCGCTCATATTCTTCTCCTAAAGCCGGTTCGAAACCGACTAAAAAATTCTTATAAAGAAAAGGTTTTACCTTCTCCCCCTTCGACTCCGCTCAGGGACCGGGAAAACTTACAAAGGATTACAGGTAGGTGTATCCCATGGCGGACAGGGTCTGCTTTCTTTCCATCAGAGCATTGATGATCCTGTCCAGGAGCTCCATGGTTCCTTCGTATCCCAGCATCCTCTGCCGGGAAGCCCCGAATCTGTCGTGAATGGGAAACCCTACCCTCAGAAGGGGGATCTCCAGCTTCCGGGAGATCTTGAATCCCTTGCTGTTTCCGATCAGAAGATCCGGCTGGAGCTCCTCGATCAGAGATTCGGCATCACCGAAGTCCCAGTTTTCCTTTATCAGGGGAGGATTTTCCGATGCGGAGGGAGACCCGAAACTGTCCAGTGTTTTTTTAAGAATCCCTTCAGGGCTTCCTGTAAAACTGAGAACAGGGTCCATTCCGATTTCGGAAACAAACCGGTACAGGCCTTCCACTGTGGAAGTATCTCCGAAGAGAACCACTTTCTTTCCATAAAGGTATTTATGTCCGTCCGCATAGGCATCCACCAGTCTGGCCCGGCTCTGCAGGGTCTCCTGAGACACGGGGGTTCCCAGAATATCCGTCAGGGTTCTGAAAAAATGGTCCGTACTGTCTATTCCCACAGGAAGTCCCATATGATTATTGGGAACACCGAACTGCTTCTGCAGCCAGTACCCGGGGCGCCATTCATCAGGGAGCTGACTGCTCAGCTCCAAGGAGGCTTCGGCCTGGTTCATCCCGGCAATCTCGGAAACAGAGGTTCCTCCGGGAGGCATGGCGTGAAACTCCTGCCACATCCCCCCGTCCAGGGTCTCACTGTAATCGGGAAGGAGAGTGGCCTTTCCTCCCATGGAAAGGACTGTCTTTTTCAGCCACCGGATATCCGCAGGGGTAATCATGGGAGTAAAAAGATTGACTTCCGGAAGGGATGCCTCTCGGGCCTCCCCTTTTTCCTGCCCCGCCAGAGATGTGACAACAGAATAAACGGTTCGGTGAAATCCCTCTTCCTGAGTTCCCTGATAGCTGGGTGTTTTTGCTGAAACCAGCTCACAGGGCAGTTCGTATTTGGCTTTGAAGGCTTTGACAAACCTGTCCACATCATCTCCGATGGTTTCGGAAAGACAGGTGGTTGCTACGCCTATAACTTCCGGCTCATACTGAAGATAGACATTCTGAATGGCTTTTTCCAGGTTATCCTGACCGCCGAAAATAACAGTGGTTTCATCAAAACTGGACGAAGCGATATCAATGGGTTCCCGGAAGTGACTGATCATATAGCGTCTTATATAGGTAGCGCAGCCCTGGGATCCGTGAAGAACCGGCATACAGCCTTTGATCCCTTTGAAAGCCCAGCTGGCTCCCAGAGGCATACACTGCCGGCAGGGGTTGGTGGCTGAAGCGTAGCCGACCTTTTTTTCTTTCACAGCCTCTTTCATAAAGCATCACTCCTTCCGGATCTCCGGGGAGAAAATTTCCACACGGGACTGAGAGCGGAAGCACAGACCTCTCTGGCAAAATTCACGGTTCCCTCGAATCCCGCCAGGGCTGTTTTCCTCTCATGGTTATGGTCGCAGAAGCCCACCCCCAGCTTGAAAGCCATCGGTCTCTCTTTGACTCCTCCGATAAACAGATCCACATCTTTTTCAATAATAAAGTGGGACATCTCCATAGGATTGGAGTCATCCACGATGACAGTACCGGGATCGCACATGGCAGCCAGCTGTTCATAGTCGTCCCTGTCTCCCGTCTGGGATCCCACCATGGCCACATTCATTCCCAGGTTTCTGAGAATCCGGATCAGCGAAAAGGCCTTGAACGCACCGCCCACATAGATGGCGGCCTTTTTCCCTTCCAGTTTTTTCCGGCATTCCTGAAGAGCCGGATAGACTTTTTTCACTTCCTCCTGAACGATTTTGACGGTTCTTTCCATAATTCCAGGATCCTTATCCTGAAAAAAACCGGCCACATCATAAAGAGATTTGGAAACGTCCTCCAGACCGAAATAGGAGACCCTTTTAAAGGGGATGCCGTATTTCTCCTCCATATCCTTTGCCAGGAACGTCAGGGATCCGGAGCATTGAACCACATTCAGTGCGGCTCTGTGGGAGCGGCGGATATCCCCTACCCGTCCGTCTCCTGTGAGAATGGAAACCACTTCCACCCCCATCCGTTCATAATAATCTTTAATAATCCAGGCCTCACCGGCCAGATTGAATTCTCCCAGGATGTTGATACTGACAGGAGCGACTTTACCGCTGTCATCGGTTCCGACAATCTGCCCCAGGGCTTTACAGGCCGCTTTGTAGCCGTCTTTTTTTGTACCGTTGAATCCTTCCGAGTGAACAGGGATCACAGGGATACCCAGCTGAGCGGATGCTTTCCTGCAGACGGCTTCCACATCATCCCCGATCACTCCGACAATACAGGTGCTGTAGACAAAAGCCGCTGCGGGTTTATGCTTTTCCACCAGTTCCATTAATGATTCGTATAACTTTTTCTCTCCGCCGTAGATAACATCTTTTTCTCTCAGGTCGGTGGAGAAACAGAGCCGGTGAAGTTCCCTTCCGGAACTCATCGACCCTCTAATATCCCAGGTATAGGAGGCGCATCCGATGGATCCGTGAACCAGATGGAGAGCATCGGCCACCGGATAGAGAACAACACGGGATCCGCAGAAAACACAGGCCCTCTGACTGACAGAACCGGCCACGCTTTTCCGGTCGCACTGCAGATCAAAGGGGGTTTTCCCTTTTTCGTATACCTGTTTGTTTCTCTCTTTTAATACGGGCGCCTTCATACCTATTGCTCCTTGCGCATATCCGTCAGTTTCCCCGCGGACATTTACTTTTACCCTCTCCCCCAGCCCCTCGCCTCATGGGAGAGGGGTCGGGGGTGAGGGTTGGATGGGAGTTTGCCCCTGTGGAGAAACTCCCTTCCGGTCTTACATAACCAGTTCGAACTTCTCTTCCGGTGAGTCCCTGTCCTCTCTGTCCATAAAGACCGTCAGGATTTTTTCCAGGATTCTCATGGCTCCGGCATAACCCACAGTGGGGAAATAGGAGTGGCCCGGTCTGTCGTAGATGGGAAAGCCCATCCGGACAAAGGGAATATCGTCATCACGGGAAATATATTTTCCATAGGAATTCCCCATCAGAAGATCTACCCCCTCTTCCTTGATCCACTGGTGCATCAGGAACATGTCGGCTCTTTCACCGTTTTTGAACTTCGCTTCAGGAACCACATCTCCCAGGATGGACTCCATCTTTTTCATAAAAGCCTTTCCGGGAGTTCCGCTGACGATATAAACAGGTTTCATATCCATATCCGCAAGGAACTCACTCAGGGCCAGAAGCTGATCAGGGTCTCCCCAGATAGCGACTCTTTTACCATACAGATACTGCTGGTAGTCGGTGATCATATCCACGAGTCTGCCCCGTTCGGCCGTGATGGAATCAGGAACCGGATGACCAGTGACTTCACTCAGCTTGGCAAGGAATCTGTCAGTCGCCCTGATCCCGATGGGGAGATCCAGAACATCATAGGGAACTCTGTGTTTTTTCCACAATTCTACCGCTCCCGCTTCGGATCCCCAGGCTCCCAGAGCCAGGGTTGCCTTGCTCTGCCCGGTGGATTTCATCTCGTTGATGGTCACTCCGCCTTTGGGATAGAACTCATGCTTCCCTGTCATGGGCGCATCCATAACATCAGAGGTATCGGGGAACATGACGAAAGGCACTTTCATAACTCTCATCAGTCTTTTGATCTCTCTCATATCAGAGGGTTCCACCCATCCCGGAATCAGATTGATCTGATCGAGGTCGGCCGCTCCTTCGGGTTTTTCCGAAAGCTGATTGGCCATAGCCGCCACCATATTGGAAAATCCGGTGACATGGGACCCGATATAGCTGGGAGTGGGAGCATAGATGACCCGTTTCCCTTCGGGAATCTTTCCGTCGTCGATCGCTTTCTGAGTGATCTGTTTCAGGTCGTCTCCGATAGTCTCTGAGAGACAGGTGGAATGAACCGCCACAATATCGGGATTGTAAATGGTAAACAGGTTATTGAAAGCCTGAACCAGGTTGCTCTGACCGCCGAATACGGAGGAACCTTCTGTAAAGGAACTGGTACCGGCCATAACAGGCTCTTTATAATGCCTTGTCAGAGCGGAACGGTGATAGGCACAGCATCCCTGTGATCCATGGCTATGGGGCAGACAACCGTGAATACCAAGAGAGGCATACATGGCACCTACCGGCTGACAGGTCTTAGCCGGATTGACGGTTAACGCCTTTCTGTCGGCCACATCGGCCGTAGTATGTTTCAGTAACATGATTCTCTCCTTCTCACTTTTCAGCCGCAACAGCCTGGGATTTTACATACACAGGATTCAGGGAATTGCTTTTTTCCCAGGGAGCTCCGATCAAATCCCAGACTTTGCTGCTTACCATGACAGAAATATCCTTATAGAAATTGATAGCTCCTTCGAATCCCGCATAGGGTCCGCCGTAGTCATAACTATGCAGCTGTTTCAGGGGAACGCCCATCTTCTGAACCGCATATTTCTCTTTGATACCTGCACAGAATACGGAAGGTTTGTATTTTTTGATCAGCACTTCCATTTCATAATGGCTGATATCATCAATGACTATGGTACCTTCTTCCATCTGAGCCATCATTCCCTCGTACTCTTCAAAAGGGACGCCCGCTTCGGTCAGCTCCTCCCTCTTTTCGGGAGTGATTCTTGCCTGATATTTTTCAGGATCCTTCTCGACTGTCAGCTCTTCAATGTTCCGGCTGTCCGCATCGATCTTGATGCTGGGAATTACCCGGCGGCCTTCATAGTCATCCCGGTGGGCGAACTCATAACCGGCGGCCAGAGTTTTCATGCCCAGTTCGGTAAACAGGTCCTGATAGTGATGGGCTCTGGAACCGCCCACGAACAGCATGGCTGATTTGCCGTCTGTTCTGGGAAGGGCTTCCGCTTTGGCCGCATCCACTTTTTTCATCTCTTCGGCGATCACCTCTTCCACTTTGTCCTTCAGTTCCTGATTGTCGAAGTAATCGGCAATTTTCCTGAGGGACTTGGCCGAGCTTTCCGCACCGATGAAGTTGACCTTGATCCAGGGAATACCGTATTTCTCTTCCATCATTTCCGCTACATAGTTGATGGAACGGTGACACATGATACAGTTCAGATCCGCCGTATGGCTGGAGGCAAACTGATCGTATGTGGAGTTTCCGCTGAATGTGGACTGCAGAGTTATTCCGCATTTTTCCAGCAGCTCTTCCAGAACGAAAGCATCCCCGCCGATATTGTATTCACCGAGCATGTTGATCTTGAACTTGCCCTCTTTGCCGTCATCCTGCTTTCCGATAACATGTTTGAACAGCTGGTTGTTGGCGATATGGTGACCCGCCGACTGGCTGACCCCTTTGTAACCTTCACAGCTGAAACCGAAGATATTGCAGTCTCCCAGTTTCTCGGTCATCTCTTTGGCAACCGCATGCACGTCGTCTCCGATCAGCCCCACGGGACAGGTGGAGAAAATACCCATGGCTTTGGGGTGGAACAGATCATAGGCTTCCTGAATGGCCTGTTTCAGCTTTTTCTCTCCACCGAATACGATGTTGGGATCCTGCATATCCGTTGAAAAACAGTAGGTCATAAAGTTTTCATCAGACTGGGGTGTATCTTCAGGCCTGGTCTGGTTCCGTCTGGTCAGCCAGGAGTAGAACCCGCAGCCGATGGGACCATGGGTCAGATTGATAATGTCTCTGGTCGGTCCCAGAACCACACCTTTACAACCGGCGTAGCTGCAGCCTCTCTGGGTGATAATGCCCGGAACGGTCCGTACATTAGCCTGTATTTCCGGAATTTCTTCCGGATTGTTTGAAACCATGGATTTTTTTCTTTTCCGGGCTACTTTAGCCGGATAGATATCCAGTATTTCATCTCTGATTTCTTCAAATTCCGGTAACGATTTCATCTCATATCCTTCTTACTGTAGAACGGCTTCGCCCTTCTCGCCGGTTCTTACCCGGTAAGTTTCCTCTGCGGGGAGAACAAAGATTTTTCCGTCTCCCGCTTTTCCTGTCTGATTGGTCTGTATCAGTGTTTCGACTGTGGTTTTCACCATATTGTCGGGAACAATCACCAGGATCATCCTTTTGGAGATCAGCCTGGGACCGGACCCCAGCAGGGCCGCAGCGTATTCATTCCCTTCATCAGCCGCTTTCAGAACCTGATGATCCACAAGACCTTTTCCCCGGCCCATTACACGGCCGGTTACAGTGAAAGAGGTAATTCCGGCTTTCGTCAGAGCCTCTTTGGTCTTGTTCATCTGGTTGATACGGACAATGGCCATGATCTCTTTCATTATTCCATCTCTCCCGTCCGGATTGTGTATGTCTCTTCCACCTGGGATACAAAGATCTTTCCGTCTCCGAAAGAACCTTCTTCTCCGGTTTTTGCCACACCCATGATGGTTTTCAGTACAAGATCCTTGTCTTCGCTTTTAACAACAGTGATAAGAAGCTCTTTGGGGAGTTCATCATAAACAACGTCTCCCAGTTTCAGACCCTTCTGCTGTCCTCTACCGGCTACACTGACCTTAGTCACTGCGGGAAATCCCGCGTCCAGCAGGGAATCCATTACTTCCTGTGCTTTTTCCGGTCTTACGACTGAACGAATCAATACCATGTTTGTCTCCTTACCTTTTGTTAGTTTGCAATACCGTAATCTACGAGCAGTGTTTCCAGTTCCTCAATTTCCAGGGGAGTGGGAATGACAAACATTTCGTTTTCGTGCATTTTCTTGGCCAGGGCTCTGTATTCATCGGCCTGGGCATGTTCGGGAGCGAAGTCGATCACAGTCTTTCTGTTGATTTCCGCTCTCTGAACCATATTTTCTCTGGGAACAAAGTGAATCATCTGGGTACCCAGTCTCTTTGCCAGCTCTTCAATCATTTCTCTTTCGTTGTCAACTTTACGGGAGTTACAGATCAGACCACCCAGTCTCACTCCACCGGCATCCGCATATTTCACAATACCTTTACAGATGTTGTTGGCCGCATACATGGCCATCATCTCTCCGGAAACAACAATGTAGATCTCCTGGGCTTTTCCGTCACGGATCGGCATGGCGAATCCACCGCATACAACGTCACCGAGTACATCGTAGAATGCATAATCCAGTTCTTTATCTTCCTCGTAGGCTCCCAGCTGCTCCAGCAGGTTGATACTTGTGATGATTCCTCTACCGGCACATCCGACACCGGGTTCGGGTCCGCCCGACTCGGTACACTGGGTTCCGCCGTATCCTTCTTTCATGATGTCTTCCAGTTCGACATCCTCACCTTCTTCTCTCAGGGTATCCAGTACTGTATTCTGTGCCAGTCCGTTCAGAAGCAGACGTGTGGAGTCTGCTTTGGGATCGCATCCCACAACCATGACTTTTTTACCCATTTCCGCCAGTCCCGCAACTGTATTCTGTGTAGTTGTAGACTTACCAATTCCGCCTTTTCCGTAAATAGCGATTTTCCTCATTGCAACAGCCTCCTGTGGTTTTGCATCAGTTGCTCTCCTGTATTGCACAGGCTGTGCCATCCTTCAGAAAAGAGTCAAAAAATAATTTAAAAAAACTGAATGTGAGGACCATATATCTATCTGGCATATAAATTTAAAATATTTATTTTTTTCTTGACAAAATCATAAACAAGGGATTCAGAGTCCATTTTTGGATCCATTTTTTTTGTACCTATAGGTGAAAAGCCTCCACTTTTACACTCGTGTGTATAAAAAAAATGAAAAAAACCTCTTATTGTCTGTGAGAAAAATAGATTAGAATGAAGCTATGGCGGAATTAACGAACAGATTCGAATATATAGTGAACACATCATCCGATTTTATAACTCTCATTAGCCGGAATTATATCTATGAACTGGTGAATGATGCCTACATCGAGAACATCGAAAAGTCCAGAAAGGACATAATAGACCACCATGTGCAGGATGTCTGGGGAAAGGATATTTTCGAGTCTACCATTAAAAAATACATAGACCGCTGTCTGAAAGGAGAAAACGTCCAGTATGTGGACCGCTTCGAGTTCGGCTCTTCTACAAAATACATGCATGTATCCTACTATCCCTACAGAGAGAATAACGGGGATATCAGCCATGCCCTTGTGTTTTCCCATGATATAACCCGTCTCGGTGATATTGAGGCTCAGCTTATCAATTATGAGTTCAGAGACCCTCTGACAGGCCTTTTCAATGGAAAATCTCTGGCAGTGATCCTGGATATGGAGCTGCAGAAGGCCGGGCTGATGGAAGAGAACAATATGCGTTCCCTCCTTTTCATATCCCTTTCCAATTTCCAGGATATTCAGCTCAAACACGGCCATGCCCTGGGAAATACCCTTCTGGAGAATACGGGACTCAGGATCAAAGAGCTTTTGAGGGACGGAGATTATGTGTTCAGATACGAGGGAAATGAGCTTGTGGTGCTTCTCTCCAGTCCCGCCCAGGAGTACGGCCCCGCAGCCGTAGCCAAGAAAATTTACGATATGGTAACAATCCCCTATAAGAACGGAAATCTGAATGTTTCCATGAACTGCCACATAGGGATTTCTCTGTATCCGAAGGACAGCGATCATCCGGATCAGCTGATTGAAAAGGCCGCAGAAGCTCTGAGAAATGCCATAGAGGAAGACATGCCCTATGCCATGTACGACAGAAAGGTCCATGAATACGCTGTGAAGAGGCTGAAACTCGAAAGCGATATGATTCAGGCTTTTGAAAAAGAGGAGTTTGAACTGCACTTTCAGCCCATCGTCGATCCCCGGGGAGTGATAAAAGGCCTTGAAACGCTTATTAGATGGGAACATCCCGAGCACGGACTGATTCCCCCATGTGAATTTATACCCATTGCGGAAAAAAACGGTTTAATCAAATCCATAGGGAAATGGGTTATTTTCCAGGCTGTGAAGAATATGAAAGCATGGGAGGCCTATCCTGTTTATATCTCAATCAATCTTTCCTCCCAGGAATTCAATGATGAGCACCTCCTTCCGATCCTGCAGTCAGCACTGAAACAGGAGGGGCTGAAGGATTCGGGTAAAATCCGTCTGGAATGCACCGAATCCATGGAGATGATCGATCCGGAGCAGACTGTAGAAAAGATGCGGAAACTTCATGATCAGGGGTTTGAGATTTTCCTGGATGACTTCGGAACCGGCTTTTCCTCTCTCAGCTATCTGAAAGACCTGCCTGCCAGTACCCTCAAACTGGATAAAATATTCATAGACCGGATAGTATCTGATCCGGGATGCCGGAAATTTCTCAGGCTGATAATTCACATGGCCGAGAATCTGGAGATGACACTCATTGTGGAAGGAGTGGAAACCCGGGAGCAGCTGGATATCCTAGTCGAAGAGGGATGTACCCTGTTTCAGGGGTATTACTTTTCCAGACCGGTCAACAGAAAAACCATGGACACCCTCCTGAAAGAGAACAGGCCCCTGCCCTTTCAGATCTCCTAGTTCTCTGACAGAGAGAGCCGGATCCCCGCATAGGAGGGGACTACCGCCGTGTCCAGTTCCCGACTGAAAAAATCTGCCGCCTCCTCTCCCGTACAGTGGGCGGGATAAAGAGCCCCGACTCCGGATTCTCTCAGGAATTCAGCGGTGCTATGCATCCTGGGTTCTGAAGCATGGAGAAGATGAAATCCCCCGATCAGGTTTCTAACGGGCTTGTTTCCTGTAAGGGCGGCAATATGGCTGAGAGTATTCCGGAGTCCCGAATGACAGCATCCGCAGATCACTGTGATTTCAGAACCATGGTCCAGCCATATGGAAATATCATCCTCCAGAGGATCAGGGTGAAGACACTCCGGTTCCAGATAAAAATCTCCCCCCGTATCCTCATTTAAAAACTGCCGCGGAACGGATCCTGAAAAACCCAGCCCCCGAAAGACTTCAACCGGAGAAGAGGATAGGATCAGCCTGTCCCCGGGTAGTCCCTTCAGGGCTTCCCTGTCTTTTCCCTCCAGGTGGACAGGCACAATCTCTCCGTCCCTGTGGCGGGAATAGCGGTCGATAAGAGCGCCGGGATGACTGTAGACAGGAGTACGCGGATTACCCTTCAGCACCTCACTGATATTTCCGCCGTGATCGTAATGGCCATGGCTCAGAATCAGGGCATCCAGACTGTTCAGGGGGATATTCATCAGATCCGCATTATGAAAAAGCGCTTCCCCCTGAGCTGTATCAAAAAGGATCCTCTTTCCGCCCCATTCAATAAAAACAGAAAAGCCGTGTTCCTTATGAAAGGGCTCAGAGGAGTGGTTATCCACAAGCACGGTTAGCTGATCAGACATAGAATTCTCCCATTATGATTATCTCTTTTTAAAAATAGAGGCAGCTGTCCCCGCTGGTATGGATACCCTTGGGGACTCAGATCTGCATCCCTTATAATCTATCCCAGAGGATTACCGGTTACCCAGCTGTCCCCGGCCCATGCCGGCTCCCCGGCCCATACCGGCTCCCCGGCCCATTCCGGCACCCCGGCCCATTCCGGCACCCCGGCCCATTCCGGCACCCCGGCCCATTCCGGCACCCCGGCCCATTCCGGCACCCCGGCCCATACCGGCACCACGGCCCATTCCGGCACCACGGCCCATTCCGGCACCACGGCCCATTCCGGCACCACGGCCCATTCCGGATCTATAGGTTTCAGGATCACCGAGATCTGTGGGGGAAGCAGATCTGCGTCCCTTACGGATATCAGGGTATACTCCAGCTCCTCGGCTCTTACCCCTAAAGGGATTGTCTGATTCTGGTTGATTCCGGCAATTCCCCATTCCTCTTCCTGTCTCAGGGCCCTTTCCTTCCGGGCCTCTTCCATTTCTATTCGGCATATAAATACTCCTTGTGTCTCTTCGACTCGTTTATCTGCTGCCGCGGCGATGTCTGCGGCCTTTACCTCTGCCCCGGTCTCCACGGCAGCCCGGCATTCTGAAACGCGGATCATCCAGACGGTTTTCCATCCAGGCCTGAAGGACCTCATCTGTTTCTCCTGTGACAAAAGAGATGACTCCGCATCCGGATTCTGTGAGAAACCGCTCCAGCCTGTAGGGTATGGCACCGCAGATCAGCAGAGACAGGTCCTGATCTATCAGTTCCTGAACTTTCCGTTCCGGTAGGGAGGAATGGAAGTCTTTTACAGCTTCAACCCTCCAGGACTTATCTTCAGCCTGGCAGAGAATCCACTGATCTGCAGCGTCAAAAACCGGAGCCATCCGATTTTCCCATACGGGCAGGGCAATTTTCATAACAGCCTCCAATACTATCTATTACAAAGAGCATGCCAACTCTCAAAATGCATTTCATGGCCCGCAGAGAAGGAAACCGAGCCTTCCGGGTAGCACATTCGCAACTGCAGGGATCCAATAGCAAGTGCATTCCTGCTACCCGGAGTAGCGGTTCTGCTACTCCTGAAGATCGATATGATATTTCTTCATTTTCCTGAAAAGGGTGGTTTTATGGATTCCCAGCAGGCGGGCCGCAGCCAGTTTATTGTATCCTGATTTTACCAGAGCCTGCCGGATCTTAAGGATTTCGGCGGTTTCCAGAGAGCCTTTAAGGCTCACCGGGACATCCGGAGAATCCTCACTGTCCGAACCGGTAGTTTTCTCTATCTGCGGAGGATTGTCCAATGGGAGCAGGGAATGTTCAGGGAGAGCCTCTTCCCCGGAAGGAGTCAGTTCGGGAGGAAGACAGTCCGGAGAGACCTGTTTCCCGGGGCAGAGAAGACAGGCCCGCTCTATGACATTTTCCAGTTCCCGGATATTGCCTGGCCAGGAGTATTCCAGAAGTCTCCGGAGAGCCTCGGGTGTCAGAGACTCCACATCCCTGTTGTGATGGAGACTGAATCTTTCCAGGAACAGTTCTGTCAGATAGGGGATATCTTCGGGACGGGAGCGCAGAGGGGGCAGCTCAACCGAAACGACATTGAGCCGGTAGTAGAGATCCTCCCGGAACGTCCCCTTCCGGATCTCTTCCTTCAGATCCCGGTGCGTAGCCGTCAGGATCCGGGCTTCTGTCTTAACCGCTTCCGTACCACCCAGGGGTTCATAGGTCTGTTCCTGAAGAACTCTCAGCAGCCGCAGCTGAAGGGCCGGGGAGATATCACCGATCTCATCCAGAAAGAGGGTTCCCCTGCCCGCCCGGGCAAAGATCCCCTGTTTATCCTGCACTGCGCCAGTAAAAGCCCCTCTCACATGGCCGAAGAGTATGGATTCCAGGAGGGTTTCGGGCAGGGCCGCGCAATTGACAGCCACAAAGGGTTCCTCCTTCCGTCCGCTCATTTCATGGAGGGTCCGGGCTGTCAGTTCCTTGCCCGTCCCTGTCTCCCCCAGAATCATCATGGTAGAGTCTGTGTCAGCCACCATGCTGAGGATCTGAAAAACCTTCTCCATAGAGGGACTGACACTCTTCAGATACCCCAGCCCCCCGGGACTGTCCTTTTCCCTTACCAGAAGCGGATCCGGGGAGAGGTCCCGGAAAGTCTCTGCCCCCCCTATGATTTCACCGCTGCGGCTGCGGAAAAGGGCGGTGGAGAGAGATATGGGAACCTCCTCCCCCTGCTGATCGATAAAATAGCACCGCTTGTCTATAAGCGGGATTCCCTCGGAGAGGGTTTTTCTCAGGGCGCACTGACTGCCGCAGAGGCTGGAGCGCAGAACATCCGAACAGGATCTGCCGATGGCGTCTTCCCGGCTGACTCCGGTAATGGATTCGGCGGCTCTGTTGAAGGATGTGATTTTCCAATCCTGGTCCACTGTAAAGACCCCGTCGGAGATACTTTCCAGTATGGCTTCATAGTCGGTCATATCAGAAGGGTTCAAACCCCTGAAGAAGAGAGGGGACATCGGGTTCTCCCTCTTTCCGGGTAAACTCGCCCTTATCTGCATGAAAGATGTATTTTTCCTGCCACTCTCTGTAGTGGCCAATCACCTCCCGCACAGCCCTGCCTATGTATCGGACTTCTTCATCACTCATCGTGGGATGGAGAGAGATTCTGACCCATCCGGGCTTGTCCGTCAGATCCCCCTGCTCAATCATATCGGTAATCCTCATTGAGGTTTGCCTGTTGATGGAAAAGAGGATATGGCCGTAAGTCCCGGCACAGCTGCATCCGCCTCTGGTCTGTATGCCGTAGTGATCATTGAGAACCTTCACAATCAGATTGTGATGCTCTCCCGGCGCATAGATGGAGACAATTCCCAGGCGATGGGTATTTTCCGGTTCCAGCATAAAAAGATGCTCTTCCTTTTTAAGCTCCTCCAGAAGAATCTTCATAAGCTCCTCTTCTCTGGCCAGGATCTTATCGGGATCCATGGCCTCTTTCAGCCTGAGGGCCAGAGCGATCCTCATAGCCTGAAGGAATCCGGGGGTTCCTCCGTCCTCCCGCAGTTCTATTTCGTCAAAATAGCTGTGGCTCCCGAAGGGAGTGGTCCATTTGACAGTCCCCCCTCCGGGCTGATCCGGAACGGCTCTCTGATAGAGCGAGTTCCTCAGGACCAGAACTCCCGAAGTGCCGGGGCCACCCAGAAATTTATGGGGAGAGAAATAGACAGCATCCAGAGACTCCTCAGGATCTTCCGGATGCATATCGATCTTTACGTAGGGGGCGGAAGCGGCAAAATCCACAAAACAGTAGCCCCCCGCCTGATGCATCATTTTTGCCATAATATGATAGGGGGTGAGAATCCCCGTCACATTGCTGCAGGCGGAGAATGCCCCGATCAGAAGGGGGCGGTGCCGGTTCTTTTTCAGCAGGAAGTCCAGAGACTTCAGATCGGGAAGCCCTGTGGTCCCCTCTCTGGGAAGGATTTCCACATCGCAGGCGCACTCCTCCCATGTGATCTGATTGGAGTGATGCTCCATATGGGTCACAATCACGAGGGGCTTTTTTTCTGTTTTACAGTTCACAGGGCAGCCCTCGGGGAGACGCAGTCCCAGGATCCTCTGGAGTTTATTGACAGCAGCGGTCATACCGAAACCGGCCAGAAAGAGCGAGTCGCTGCTCCCGGCGCCCACATGATCCCGGATCGTCTTCCTGGCTTCATGGTAGGAGCGGGTCATAATGGTCCCTGTGAAAGTCGTTTCGGTATGGGTATTGGCCACCACAGGGCCCACAACATTCCGCATATGATCCTCAATAGGCCCGTACAGACGCCCGCTGGCAACCCAGTCCGCATAAATGATGGGACCGGTTTTCCCCGTATCCAGAGTCATGGTCTGATCCAGACCGATAATATTTTTTCTTATCTGCGCAAAATGTTCTTTTAAATCCATATACCTGTTTCTCCCGGGAACTTCTTTTAAGATACTCTTCCCCCGCAGGGTTCCGCAAGCCGAAAAATCAGAAAAGATTTCAGGAGAACTGCCCTGGCTGGTTACGGGAATATGCTTTTTATGCCATATTCTGAAAATGAAAGAAAATCATTCAGCTATAGCCTATGCAGCACTGATGGGAGCCGTCCTGGCCTGGGGCAGTTCCTTTGTGGCTCTGAAAATTGCCTTCAGAGATTTCGATCCCCTTTTTGTCATCTTCGGAAGGATGTTTCTGGGACTCCTTTTCTTCATCCCCCTCCTTCTAAAAGGGATTCCCCGGGTCAGAAAACAGGACTGGCCTCTTATGGCGGCTATGGCTGTTTTTGAACCCTGCCTCTATTTTCTTTTCGAAGCGAAAGCTCTCACACTGACAACAGCAGGTCAGGCTGGAATGATCACATCTCTGATGCCTCTCATGGTAGGAATCGCCGCCCATTTTCTTCTGAAAGAGAGGCTGAACCGGTCTATGCTGGGGGGCTTCCTCCTGGCTATGGCGGGGGTTGTCTGGCTCACCCTGGCCGGCCGTCCCACAGCGGAAGCCCCCCATCCGGGTCTGGGCAATTTCCTTGAATTCCTGGCTATGGTCTGTGCGGCAGGATACACTCTGTCACTGAAAAAACTGACATCCCGCTACTCCTCGTTTTTCCTGACGGGAATGCAGTCCCTCACAGGGACTCTGTTTTTTCTTCCCTTTGTCCTGATTTCGCCGGAAAGGATCCCCCGGGTATGGACCGCTCCGGGAGTCCTGGCTGTGGTCTATCTGGGAGTGATCGTTACCATCGGCGGTTACGGCCTTTTCAATTTCGGGACAAGCCGGATTCCGGCCAGCCGCTCTTCGGCGTTCATCAACCTGATTCCTGTGATCTCCCTTTTTTTCAGCGTCATCATTCTGAATGAACAGATTGTCCTCCCCCAGCTTCTGGCCTGTGCTCTTATACTTTCAGGGGTCTTTTTAAGTCAGAAAAAACGGTCTGCCGAAACGATTCCCCTTCCTGCTGCCTGATGGATCGGCATTTCCGGATTGACAATTCCGGGCTGGTAAAAGACAATTAAATTACGGAACCATAGACTCAATGGTAACTGACCAAAGACACAGGACTTAAAACAATGAAAATCTTTGTAAAATATTTTTTCCTGCTGATTCTGTTTACCCTTCTGGGATCCTGCGCCTCCCTCCCCCTTCCGGGAAGCCCGACCGAGAGCCTTTTCATCCTGTCCGGCGATGTGGACCGCTTCCTCATCGACAGGAAAAGCGAAAACTATCAGCTGGTCTCGGTAAAGATGGTTTTGAGAAATATTGAAACAAAAGAGTCCTACGACCTGATCTATCATCCCGGAGATGATTTTGTCGCCATCCCTGTTGAACCGGGGAAATTCAGTTTCGACAATCAGATTGTGATCAATTTCAAGAGAGGCAGCGGAACCTGGACCGATCACAGATCCATAGCGGCTCCCACCTATCTGATCGAACCGGGCATCCTCTATATATGTCCTGCCATCCTGGAGATAGAGAAACGGAGTATCGGAGAGGGAGCCTACTACAGCTTCCGCTTCAACAGGACCATAAACTGGACCCTCAAAGACAGGGCCATGGAAAATATCCTGGATCAGAGACGCTTCCTGGCCTGGGATCTCTATCCCATTATAGGATGGACTCCTCCGGAGGAAAGGGATCAGGAAGAGAGGCTTAAAGCCATTCCCAGATTCCCTTTTCTATTCATAAACGGGCTAACCCCCCAGTCGACAGAAGCGACTTCCTCAGCCTCATCCACAGGTTTGACAGCTCTGAATCTATTGTAATTGTTGGTATAGGTCCAGCCGTTCCGGGCATCGAATATCCCGGCGGTCAGTCTTACCCCGTAAGCGGCAATAAAAAGGTACATGGCCGAGACATCACCGATCCTGTCGAACATTCGTTCCATGATGAAAGAGGAATCCGCATTGCCCTGGGCAATATCCGCCTGATCTGCGTCACTCTCATAGGAGTAGTACTTTTCCGCATCCCAGGGATCAAAATTCATAAGATTATCCAGATTGATCAGAGCCCCCACCATGAGGACATCGGCCGCCAGCCCCGAAAGGAGAAGTCCCACACTGAACCGCCCCCCATGGAGATGGGAGAAAATGGGAGGGATCCCTATCCCCGCGATGGTAATGGCAGCAGCAGCCTGGGGAGAAATATTCGTTTCCCCGATGGCCAGGCCGATGGTTGCTGTCAGCCCCAGAACGGGAGGAACAATTCCCGTCCAGATACCTATTCTGCTTGAGGTCCTAATGCTTCTGTAGAGCTCGGGATCCACCTGGTAGACCCGGTTCATATCCAGAGTCTGAGCCTGCCTGCGGCTGTATTTCGTCAGAGTTGAGTCCATACCGATTTCCAGAAGAGTATTGGTAAGCAGGCTGGCCCCGATTCCCAGAGCTGCCATGGAGCCTATCTCCGCTATCTGCTGAACCAGCTGCTCCTCTTCGGCCCTTTCCCTGTAATCGGCTACCACAGAAGGCTCGGTGGAAAAGTCAGGCTGATAGAAGTCGTAGGCATAGGCCGCCTGGGCACCGGCAATATCCGCTCTGACCGCCAGAAATCCCGAGGTGGCCAGGAGGGCTCCTGTTCCGACAAAGTTCCAGATATGGTCACCCAGGGTGATCTCATTCTTAGCGGTTTCCTCTTTTTTAACAGCAATTTCAGTCCTTTCAATCCTTCTGTCCAGATCCTCATCGTACCGGGCTATCTCGGGATAGAGAACCGGAGGGGTCTGAGGATCTAGGCTCTGGATCCTGGCGTTGAAGGAATCTGCCACAAAGATAATCCCCTCAGAGGTGACGGACAGTCCCAGAGGAATGGAAAACTGCCCCTCCTCGGTACCGTAGCTGCCGTAGGTGGTGACAAGTTCCCCCTGAGGCGTATATTTGACAATTTCGTTATTTTCAGGCTGGGACACAAAGAAATATCCCGAACTGTCCACAGCCACCCGGGATTCGGGAAGACACCTTTCAAAATGGATTTCATTTAGAAGAGATCCGTTCTCGGTCAGAATCACAAGAGAGGAGGAACCGGCGAAAAACAGGTTCAGATGCCTGGCGGAATCAAAAAACAGATCAGAGAGGCGGTCCGAAGGCTCAAACCGTTCCAGCACTCCTTCGATAGCCGATTCAATGGAAGGATACCGGTCGGGAGGCAGAAGGTTCCCCTCATCATCGTACTGACGGGAGGTATCCACAACACGGACCAGGTCCCGGGACACCAGATAGACCAGTCCTTTTGAAGAGACAGCCAATTTCAGATTTTCCGGTCCCACGCTCATGGCAGGAACAGGAAGGTACTGAAGGGTAATCAGATTTTCATCCAGGATTTCCACCCGGCTTTCAAGGGGTTCCCAGAGATAGATCCTTTTTCTGTCCAGAGAGAAGTCACCCTGATAGCGGCGATTTTCCCTGTCTGTTTTAAGTTCTTTAGTCACCACCGCATCGTTTTCCGGATTCCATCCCGCAAGAATATTCTTCCGGTCCTGAATACTGTCGAAATAGACGATTCCCGAAGGAGCCGTGATGATTTTACCGGGTTCTGAAAAGGAAAAATCATCGCTGTTCTCAAGCATTCCGACTTCAAACTCGGTCTGTACCAGTTGGGAGATATCCTCATATCTGCCCAGAGAATCGGAAAACCGGGGTTTCTTACTGTAGAAAGTCTGATCCGCCTCTTCCATCCTGGCCTGCAGTATCCCGGCCGCCCGCTCACCGGCCTGTTCGAGATAGGCGTTTCTTTCGGCTTCCAGATCGGGATCGTATTCCAGAGCAAGCGTCTGGTTCTGAAAAAGAGTGATCTCCTGCAGAAACGCATCCACCTGCTCTTCGTTCCTACCCATGTCCAGCAGGGCGGAACCCCGATCCTCCATCCAATCGTATTCAGCGGGAAGTCCCGGCGGAATCGTAAACTCCACAAGGGTTTCCTCGTCCTCAACCACGTCCACCTGACTTGTAAAAACCCTTTCAACTCCTGTAAGACGCTCCTGGGTTATGGAGACTTCATACTGGCCGTTCAGAACTTTCTGAAATGTTTTATCCGGGTTTCGCAGGGGGAAGCCGTCCAGATTGACTGTGTAGTTTCCCTTCCCTCCGGTCTGAACCAGTTTTATGGATCCGAAGGCGATATGGACATCACTGAGCTGTCCGATCAGTCCTTCCGTGAGCTCATCGGCCGCGTCAAAAACTTCAAGAACCGAATAGGCTTCCACGGTCTGTTCGTTTGTGATCTCCTGATCATTCACATTGTAGAGGGAAAGGGTAAAACGGAAGATATTGTCTTCGACTGTGGCTTCTCCGTAGATGATCTCATCGACTCCCTCCTCTTTTGCGGCGGCACTCAGGCCTTCCAGACCTTCGGCTTTCTCAAGCTTGTTCAGATCCGCATCCTGCTCATCCAGCACCCGGTAGTCCCTGAGGAACTCCAGGACAAGAGAAACCGTTTCGGTAATGGTGATGCACAGAGGATTGTACTGGTCCATACCGGTAGCGTTTTTCATGGGAACAATGGCGATCCTGGACCGGTAATCCTCCTGGGAAACCAGCCCGCTCACCAGAACGACGAGGAAAAGGAAATATAGAGAGAGAGTTTTACACCGCATGAATTTAATCATAAGCAGTTCCATTTTATTTGTAAATCTTTATCCTTCAAAATCAGGGATTTCTCTGGAAAGAAAAGTCAGTGGATATTTTCAGTTTTTCCCTATACAGTATGATCACTATGAACAGGATGATTCATCTTATATGCGCATCGATTCTTATAATCTCTCACGGGCTCTTTCTCATCAGGTCCTTCATTCTTATAAAACAGCATAAAAGTCCCCGCAGGGCAGACCGCATAATCCTTCAGCTCTCCCAGCTGTTTCTGCCTTTAACTCTGATCACCGGACTGATCACTTCGGGCGTAACAGGGCATTTTCCCCCTCTCCATGTCATTCTGGGAATTTCTCCCCTGTTTCTCATGTTCCTTTTCCGGAAAAGGAGCCTCAGAAGGAGCCATCCCTGGAGACTGCCTCTGCTCAGCGGGATTTTACTGGCGGGAGCCTTCCTGACAGGTGTATTCTTATAAGAACGGAGAGGAGAGTCTATGGAATTGTTCAAAAACAGAGTCAGAATCATAACCGGGGATATTACCGGACTGTCCGTCGAGGGAATCGTGAATGCCGCAAACAGCTCTCTCCTGGGAGGGGGCGGTGTTGACGGGGCGATCCACAGCGCCGCCGGCCCCTCTCTTCTGGAGGAGTGCCGGAAAATCAGGGAGACCCGATGGCCCGCCGGGCTGCCCACGGGGCAGGCTGTCATCACTGGCGCCGGCCGCCTCCCCTGCCGTCATGTGATCCATACGGTCGGCCCGGTCTGGCGGGGTGGACATAAGGGAGAGGAACAGCTGCTGAAGGACGCCTATACCAGCTCTCTGGCCCTGGCGGCTGAACAAAGACTGAAAAGCCTTGCCATTCCCGCCATTTCCACGGGAGTCTACGGCTATCCTCCCGAACTGGCCGCTCCGGTGGTGTATGATGTTCTCAAAGCATTCACAGCGGCTCATCCCCTGCCCGAACAGATCATCCTTGTCTTTTTCTCCCCGAGAGGAAGGGACATTTTCACAGAGAATATACCCCGGGAGGAGTACTGAATCATGTCGCTGAACTGGGTGGAAATTGACAGAGTACTGGAGGAACTCCCTCTGGAGGGAGCTTTTCTTCAGAATATACGGCAGACAAGTTTCCATCATCTGATAATGGAGTTCTACCGTCCCGGCAGGACCATCAACCTGCTGATCTGTCTGGATAAAAAGAATATGAGGATCCATGAGACCCGGGAGAAGTTTCCCTCCCTGTCCAGACCGCCCCGGTTTACCTCCCTCCTGCGGTCCCGCATCAAAGGCTGCCGTCTGGAAGGGATCCGTCAGCTGGGCCGGGAGAGGATCATAAGAATGGACCTGACCAAAGGAGAGGAAAAGCACCTTCTCTATATCCGTCTCTGGGGAGGAGCGGCCAATCTGGTTCTCTGTTCCCCCGAGGGCATCATACAGGATGCCTTTTCCCGCCGGCCCGCCCGGAAGGAGGTACCGGGAGAGTCTTTCCGCCCCGAGGAGCTGACAGGCCCGCCCCCGTCCAGGGTGTTCACACTGAACGAAGAGGTCCTGGGGCTGTCTGAAAACTACAATCAGGGGCTCGATCTATTCTACAGGGACCAGGAAAATGACGGGGACCTGAGCGAACTGAAAAAAAAGGCCTCCCGAGCCCTGGATGTTCTGGAATCCCAGTATGAGTCCTCCCTGACAGGCCTTCGCAAACGCCTGGAGGAGTACAGCCGGGAGGATCAGCTGAGAGAACGGGGGGATATCCTGATGAGTTCCCTCCACCTTCTGTCCAGAGGGGAAACCTCCTTTGAGTACGGAGAGGGAGATCCGATCCCCCTGGATCCCAGAAAAAGTCCCGTTGAAAATGCCCAGGACTACTATAAAAAGGCAGGAAAAGCCGCCAGAGGCCGGGCAATGACCCGGGAGGAAGTGGAACTCCTTGAAAACAAACTGAAAGGGATTGAACAGAAAAGACGGATCCTTGAGGAAACCTCGGATCCGGAAGAAATTGAGGCTCTGATCCCCCGGGAAAGTACCGGTGGAAACCGGGACAAAGAGAACCGCCAGCCTGGACTCTCTTTCCGTTCCGGAGGCTTCACCCTTCTGGCGGGACGCAATTCCAGAGAAAATGATGAACTCCTGCGCCATCATGTGAGGGGCAATGACTACTGGCTTCATACCCGGGATTATCCGGGAGGGTATATTTTCATCCGGACCCCCCGGAACAAAACGGTTCCCCTGGAGGTTCTGCTGGACGGAGGAAACCTGGCTGTCTTCTACAGCAAAGCGAAAAAATCCGGACAGGCGGATGTGTATTACACTCAGGTGAAGTACCTTCGGCGGCCCCGGGAGGGAAAAAAAGGACTGGTCCTTCCCACAAAAGAGAAGAATCTCCATATAAAACTGGATGAAACAAGAATAAAAAAACTGAGAGAAGATCTGGCATGAGTAACAAAGGAATTCCCCCGAAACAGATCAGGCCCTGCCTGGTAAGCGGACTGTTCTATCCCGGAGAGCGGGATGAACTGCAAAACCTTCTGACGGAAAAGCTGAAGGACCACACTCAGGGTGATGCCTCGGTCATTGTGACTCCCCACGGCTCCTATTCGGTTTGCGGAGATACCATTGCGTCCGGTTTTGCCGCCTGCAGCAGGACCATGCCGGATACGGTGATCCTCATAGGCCCGGTACACAGGGAGACCGCCCATCCCTACCTCTCCCTACCGGAAAAGTCCTGGTTTGAAACCCCTCTGGGGCCTGTGGAGGTGAACAGAAAAATGCGGAAAGCCCTGATAACGGAAAAAGGGCCCTTCCGGGTGGATGACATCCCCCACAGGGAGGAACACAGCCTGGAAGTGCAGCTGCCCTATATCCGGCACCTGTTTCCCCATGCCAGGATCCTGCCGATTCTCACGGGAAAGCTGAACCGGAAGACCATCCGGAAGGCGGCAGAGCTCCTGAAGGAGGCTGTAAAGAATGAATCCGGAAGAGTTCTGACGGTTCTGACCCTGAATCTCAGCGATTTCCTGCCTCTGGAAACAGCCGAAACCCACGGGGATAATCTGAAAAAAATGATGAGCTTTCCTCTGGAACACTCCCTACCGGAAGAGGAGAAACAGGGGCATATATCCACCTGCGGTTCTGTGGTCCTCACTCTGGCTTCTGAGATGAGCCCACTCGCGGGAAAGGCCCGATTTCTGTTTCAGCAGAACTCCAGGGTTCAGGATCACGGAACCATCAAGGGCGTCTTCTACGGAGCCTTCAGCTGGCCCGGTCCCCCGCAGGAGGAAACACCATGACAGTTTCAGACAGGGATAAACGGCAGATGCTCCAGTGGGTCCGGCAGGTTATCACCGGAGCACTGGGAGAAGAGATTCCCCCGAAACCGGATTTTTCCTCCTACCCTCCCTGCGGTGCTTTTGTGACAATCCATAAAGCCGGACAGCTGAGAGGCTGCATCGGCTATACCATAGCAGAAGACCCGCTGGAGACGACTCTGGAAGATGCCGCCCGGTCGGCCGCCTTCCGGGATCCCCGATTCCCCCCCCTCGGGCAGGAGGAACTGGAACTGATCGATCTGGAGATCTCCCTTCTGACTCCACCCGAGGAGATAGACTCTCCCGATGAACTTGAAATGGGAGTCCATGGCGCTCTTATCCGCGCGGGCTTTCATTCCGGCCTGTTCCTTCCCCAGGTGGCCACGGAGCAGGGCTGGGAGCGGGAGGAGTTTATGGATCATCTCTGCCTGAAAGCGGGGCTTCCCCGGAACCACTGGCGAAAGGGAGAGTACAGGCTCTTCCGGTTTTCCGCCATTATCATTTCAGAAAAAAAGGACCTTTAAAAATGGACTATGAAATTACCTATCTCTCCGACGGTCTGGCAGAACTGACCGGACCGGAGGGTACGAAAACTGGAATAGCCAGCAGCCTCAGCTCCCGGGTATTCAGGTCGGTCGATATCGGCAGGCTCCAGAGCGGCAGGGGCTGGATACTGGATCTGTCAGGAGGGATGACCCCCTGGAATCTCGAAGGCATTCTGGAGGATCAGGGCCAGATGGTTTTCTTCGGCCCTCCTGTCAAAGGTAAAACAGCCCGGCCTGAAAACCTTGAAACTCAGGATCTGATCCTCCTGGGAAGGATCATGATCCTGGCGGGGGAGAAGAATCTCCCTGTTCAGGGGTTCTTTTCCCGGGGATGGATGATCCTTGAGGACAGGAGAGTACTGCTGCTCCCTCCGGAGCTGATGGACTTTATTCGCAGAAACCAGACAGAAGAGGTGAAGGAATCCTGCTGGGCCCCTTTCAACCATCCCGACAGGCAGGGGCTTGAGGGCCTCAGTTTCTCTCTGGCCGTTCTGACCTACAGGTATCTGACGGGAGAAAATCCCTACAGTGCTCCGGGAGACGAACTGGCCGAGGAGATCAGAACCCAGCCTGTGATCCCCCCTCTTTTCAGGGCCCCGGGTCTGAAAAAAGAGTTTTCAGAGTTTGTGGTGGCCAACCTGGATCCCCGGGAGAAGCCTCCCGGGCTGGTTTCCTGGCGCCCCTATCTGGATCAATGGGAAAAGGATGAGATATTCGTTCCTCTGAAAGAGGAGGAAAAGGAAGCTCTTGAAAAACAGAGGGCGGAACTGGAATCCCGCCGGAAAACCAGGATAGAACTCAAAGGATTCTGGCGGAGAAAAAGGACCATCATTCTTACGGCCTTTATCATTGCCGGTATCCTTATTGCCTTCCTCACAGCTCCCGTCAAGGAGGCGCTGGCTCCTCCGGAAACCATGGGCATGTCTCCGGATGAGGTTGTGGAAGCCTATTACGGATCCTTCAAGACTCTCAACCAGGAACTGATGGAAGACTGTATAGACAAAAAAGCCGGTCGGCAGGATCTCAAGGAGGTTATGAATCTTTTTGTCACAACCAGAGTCCGCCAGGGATATGAGGGTTCTACAGGATTTATGAGCGCTCAGGAGTGGACAGACCGGGGACGGCCCCTTCCCGATCCGGGAATCACAGTCTATGGAATCACAAACAGTCAGATTACCCGTCTGGAAGAGACCCGGTACCAGATAGTCTATGAAAAGTGGTACCCGGAAGTTCCCGAAGAGGAGAACCAGAGCATTGAGGGAGTTTATCCCCGGGGATTCAGGGTCAGAGATACGGCTGTTCTGGAACAGCAGAAGAAAGGGAACTGGCTGATTGTCAGTCTGAACAGAACCATCGAAGATCTTTAGGGCTGCTCTGCGGGAACCTCGGCCCCTGAGCGGCTGTCCAGGATCAGGGCACGGATGGCAAAGTATCCCGCACCGCCCATAAGAACGCCTCCGACACTGCCCATGCCGATGGCAAAGCTTGGAGGACTGTCTGCGGCAAAATAGCCGGCCAGTCCCGTCGCCGTAATAAGGGCTCCGGACACACCGGAAAACAGGGCGGCCTGCCTCAGCTGCCTGGAATCATTGTGAAAAGCGGCAAAACTGTTGACCTCGGGATTGATGGGAGTCTTCTCCTGAATCGGTTCATATTGGAACTCATTGATATCCCAGTACTCTTTCAGCTCCCGGGTAACACTCTCCACTTCCAGAGTTTCCCTGGAGTCGGAGAGGACCGATACCATCTCATTTTTTCCTATAATAACCGACCGGGCCGTTCCTTCTTCTCCCTTTTCAGGAGTTCCCGCCGTCCCATCTGCAGAGACCGGGATCTGAACGACCTCAACCTTCCCTTTAAAACAGTACACATCGGTTCTTGTCAATTCCGGGGATTCCCTGTCGTAGAACAGATCATAACCGAAGTCGGTGCCTCTGACGCCGGCCACAGTATCCACCCCCTGAATCCAGAAAGGTGTCTCATCCGAGAGTTTTTCCACCCGGGCTCTGATCCTGCCGTAGGAGACCTGAAAGGTCCCTCCGCTGTTCTCCAGAGAACTGATGGTAAAGGTCGTATTTTCGGCAATTTTGATAAGAGAGTTCGAATGGTTGAGTTCAATCTCCATCCAGGTATCTTCTTCCGTGAGGATCACATCGCCCGGGAGGAGAGTCATTCCCTCTGCGGCTTCCAGATAGAGGTCATGAAATTCGGTGTTTCCATTCCGTACCAGAGAAAACCCCTCTCCCTGGGCAAAGACGATTTCCGCCTTTTCCTGGGCTCCTGCTGCCAGCGGTAATATTAACATCAGCCGGAGGATCAGCCCTGTCCGAAATCTGATCATAAAACTCTTCTCCTCAAACTTCCCCCTTCGCAACAGTACGGGAAGGTCATGCAGTAAGGCCATTATCAAAATAGGGCCTTTATGATATTATCGGCCATATCATATATTCGCACAAGTGAGGCATAAATGACCCCCGGATCATTCAAAAACAAAAAAATCACCGTTATGGGGCTGGGACTGAACGGCGGCGGGCTGGCAAGCGTCCGGTATTTTGCCTCCCTGGGAGCGCAGGTCACTGCCACGGATCTGAGATCGGCCGAAATACTCGCCCCGTCTCTTGAAAAACTGAAAGATCTTCCTGTCCGCTATGTTCTGGGGGAGCACAGAATGGAGGACTTCGAACAGGCCGACCTGGTCATAAAAAACCCCGCCGTCCCGGCTGATTCTCCCTACCTGAAAGCATCAAAACAGGTGGAGACTGATATTTCTGTTTTCCTGGCCAACTGCTCCAGCCCGATTCTTGCGGTGACAGGAAGCAAGGGTAAATCCACCGTGGTCTCAGCCCTCTATGCCATCCTCAGGGAAGCGGGGAAAAATCCCCGGCTGGGAGGCAACATTACAGTCTCTCCCCTCACGTTTCTGGAGGAACTCACAGGAGAGGAACCTGTCATACTGGAACTCTCCTCCTGGCAGCTGGGCGATCTGAAGGGCCGGGATCTTCTCCATCCCCGGATCAGCGTCATCACAAATATCATGAACGATCATCAGAATATGTATGCCTCTTTTTCCGATTATGTGGACGACAAAAAAGTCATTTACAGGGGCCAGACCCCCGATCAGTACAGCCTGTTCTTCAATGACAGCTACGGCCGGGAGTTTGCTTCCGAATGTCCCGGCCGCGCCCTTTTCTACGATCTGACAGAGAGTGAGAATACAAGTATCTGGCAGGAAGGCTCCCGGGGATTCTTTCAGAACCCCGAAAAGGAGGGTCAGGCCGAATCCCTGCTCCCTGCAGCCCTGAAGGTACCGGGAAAATACTTCCGTCAGAACTGCCTGATCGCGGCTGCGGCTGCCTTCCTCTACGGCATAGACGGGGAAACCATACGCAGGGGGCTGGAGTCTTTCGGAGGGGTTCCCTACCGAATGGAACTGGTCCGGACCTGGCGGGATATCCGCTTTTACAATGACACCACAGCCACCATTCCCGAAGCCATGGCCGCGGGAATCAACAGCTTTGAAACCCCGGTCCGGCTGATTGCCGGTGGGAACGACAAGGAACTGGATTACACCGGAGTGCTGGAGGATCTGGAGCGAGCCGCCTCCCTCTATCTTCTGGAAGGAACCGCCACAAAGAAGATCATCTCTCTCCTGAACACGAAAGGAATCCCCTACAACGGCCCCTTCTCTTCGCTGGAGCCGGCGTTTCAGAAGGCCCTTCAGGACGCCCTTCCGGGGGATGCCGTCCTGCTTTCGCCTGGAGCCACCTCGTTCGGTATGTTTATCAACGAGTTTGACAGGGGAGACAAATTCCGTAAACTGGTGGAAGCCCTGGAGGATTAGGCCGGGGCGGCCCTTTTCCAAGCGCCGGATTCTCTATATAATGCCTAGCTACCTGAGCGGCAGAGGTTTCCGGCCTGTGCCTGAATTGTGGAGAGACAAAAAATGAGTACAAAGCCTGAATCAGCCATCCTTTTTTTATCCTGTGTGGACCGGAAAGGGATCGTAGCGGAAATAACACACTTCATTACCATGTATGAGGGGAATATCCTCAACTGTGACCAGCACTACGATGAATCGGGTATGTTTTTTATGAGAGTGGAGTGGGATCTGACGGATTTTGCTCTGCCTTCCGGAAAAATAGCCTCCGCCTTTGAACCGATTGCCATCAAATTCGAAATGAACTGGAAGCTTGAATTCTCATCGGATGTGAGAAATCTGGCGATTATGGTATCCAAATACGACCACTGCCTCTATGAACTTCTGCTCCGCAACAGAGCGGGAGAACTGAAGGCCAATATAAAGATGATTGTAAGCAATCATCCCGATGCCGGCCCCATTGCGGAATACTTCGGGATCCCCTTCTACCACTTTCCGGTGACAAAAGAGACCAAGAAAGAAGTGGAGAGAGAACAGATTGCCCTTCTGAAAAAAGAAAAGATCGATCTGATTGTGCTGGCCCGGTATATGCAGATCCTCTCCAGTAAATTTGTCGAGTCCTTTCCTCACCGGATCATCAATATACACCACTCCTTCCTTCCGGCTTTCGTGGGGGCCAAACCCTATCATCAGGCCTTTTCCCGGGGAGTTAAACTGATCGGAGCCACCAGTCACTATGTTACCGAAGATCTGGATCAGGGTCCCATCATTGCCCAGGATGTGACCAGGGTGAACCACAGAGACAGCGTGAACAATCTGGTCGAGAAAGGGAGAAACCTGGAAAAGATGGTCCTCTCCCGGGGAGTGATTCTCCACCTGGAACATAAGATCCTGGTGTTCGGCAACAAGACGATTGTCTTTGACTGATCGGTATTGACTGAATAAAAAATCCCTTACAGAGGGATAGCTCTCCAACCTTCCCTGTCCAGAATCCAGTGCTCTCTGTAGCCGGCGTTTTTTGCCGCCTCCGCCGCCAGGGGGAACTCTCCGTCCAGATGCTCCGGGTCATGGGAGTCGCTGTTGATCACGATGGGAATCCCCTTTTTATGACAACGCGCCAGAATGGACCGGGAGGGATAGAAATCATCGGTGGCTCCCCGGGAGATTCCTCCTGTATTGATCTCGATACGCAGTCCTTTTTCCGCAATAAGATCGAGAACCTCTTCCACTTTTTCAATGTACCAGGAATCTTCCTCATTGAGAAATCCCATGGACCGGTTCCGTTTCTTCACTACATCCAGATGTCCCACGAAATCCATAGTCTCCCTGGAGACCATCAGAGCCAGGGCATCGTAATAGGCTTCCACCATTTTCCGGGGATCACCGCTGTATACAGTATCGATAAGATAGGAAACTTCCTCTTCAGGACCGTCTACGCTGTAGAATCTCTTTTCAGCCTCCACCCAGTGGCATGAACCGAACCGATCACATAATCCAGCTTGATCCCTTTCCACTCTCTGACGGGCCAGACAGGATCAGCAGGCAGAAAATCCCTTTCCATACCCACAAGCAGGGTAATCCTGTCCCTGTAGGTCTCCTTCAGGGTGCTGATCTGCCTCACATACTCTTCCACGCCGTCAACAGACAGGGTCCATTCCTCACCTTCCAGAGGAGAATGGGAGGAAAATCCCAGGATATGGAATCCTTTTTCAATAGCCTTGAGAACAACAGTTTCGGGATCGGCAATGCCGTCGCAGAGAGAACAATGGGTGTGGTAATTGGTTTTCATAGGAGTATTCTAGCTCCTTTCCCGTCTCATGACCACCATGGAAAAACCAGGATTGTCAGGAAGAGACAGAAGAACAGCCGGAATTTCCCCTCCGGATCCTTTAACAAATATTTCGGTACAGAATTACCTGTTTATGTAACATAGGTTACGGAAAGATTTTCCGCCCCCCCCTATACTCAGATCATAACCTAGCAAATCAATAAGGATTATCGGTTTTTCCGGGGAGATCCTGACAATAAGGAGTTTATGATGAATATGTTTTGTTTTCAGTGCCAGGAGGCAGCAAAAGGAACAGGATGCGAAGTACGGGGCGTCTGCGGTAAGCAGCCCGAAACGTCTGCCCTGCAGGATCTTCTCATATATACACTGAAAGGACTGGCTCAGGTAGCCGGCCCCGCCAGAGCGCAGGGACAGGCCCTGCCTGAAGCAGACCAGGCTCTGATGCGCGGTCTTTTCATGACCATAACCAATGCCAATTTTGATGACGCAGCCTTTGTAAAGACCATTATTGAAACCATCTCTCTGAGGGACAAACTGAAAAAAGACCTGGGAGATCTGGTTCCGTCAGAACTTCATGATGCGGCACAGTTCACAGCCCTGACCGGAACAGCTATGCAGCAGAAAGCCGAAACAGTGGGCGTTCTGGCAACAGAAAACGAAGATGTCCGTTCTCTGAGAGAGCTGATTATCTACGGACTCAAAGGGATGGCCGCCTATGCCTACCATGCGGATCACCTGGCACAGCAGGATGAGTCGGTTCTCCGGTTCCTCTACAAAGCCCTGGCAGCCACACTGGATGACAGCCTGAGCGCGGATGAACTGGTAGCCCTGACTCTGGAAACAGGAGAAAAAGGCGTTTCCGTTATGGCCGTTCTGGATAAAGCCAATACCGAAGCCTACGGTAATCCTGAAATCACCGAAGTGAATATCGGGGTCCGCAGCAATCCGGGCATCCTGATTTCCGGACACGATCTGAAAGATATGGAAAGCCTGCTGAAACAGACAGAGGGGACCGGCGTGGACGTTTATACCCACAGCGAGATGCTTCCGGCCAACTACTATCCCGCCTTTAAAAAATACGATCACTTTGTGGGAAACTACGGCAACGCCTGGTGGAAACAGGACAAAGAGTTTGACTCCTTCAATGGCCCGATCCTGATGACTACCAACTGCATTACTCCTCCCAGAGAGTCCTACAGGGAGAGGATGTACACCACCGGGGCGGCCGGATTCCCCGGGGTGAAACATATAGAGGGAAGCGGGGAAAAAGACTTTTCCGCTGTGATCGAACATGCGAAAAAATGCGAATCTCCCGTGGAGATTGAAACAGGCACGATTGTTGGCGGATTTGCCCACAATCAGGTTCTGGCCCTGGCTGACAAAGTGGTGGATGCAGTGAAATCCGGTGCGATCAAACGCTTTTTTGTTATGGCCGGATGCGACGGCAGGATGAAGGGCCGGGATTACTATACAGAGTTCGCTCAGCAGTTGCCTTCGGACACTGTGATTCTCACTGCGGGATGCGCCAAATACAGATACAACAAGCTTCCCCTGGGAGACATCGGCGGAATCCCCCGGGTTCTGGATGCCGGTCAGTGTAACGACTCCTATTCTCTTGCCGTGACAGCTCTGAAACTGAAAGAGGTTTTTGAACTGAATGACATCAACGATCTGCCTATCAGCTACAACATCGCCTGGTATGAGCAGAAAGCCGTCATTGTTCTTCTGGCCCTTCTCTTCCTGGGTGTGAAAGATATCCACCTGGGTCCGACCCTTCCGGCCTTCCTTTCTCCGGCTGTGGCGAAGGTACTGGTGGAAAATTTCGGAATCGCCGGAATCGGCGAAGTCGAGGATGATATAAAACTTTTTATGGGTGCCTAACCGGATAAAAAGATCGCCCAGCCCTTCCCCCTCACTGTTCTGAGGGGAAGTATAAGACCGGGGCCATGAGACGAGGCCCCGGTTTTTTTGTTTTACATGATAGGCCGAAAGGCACAAAATAGGGACTTAAAGCTGAAAAAGAGGAAAAACCGGGAAATTCAGTTCATTTTGTAGTAGATTTTAATAAACAATTTAAAACGGGAGATTTACTATGAAAAAATTTGGTTTAATTTTTCTGCTGATGCTTTTAGCCTTTACTATCAGTGCACAGGATTATGATATTGATCAGATAGAAGACAGTTTCAAATCATTTGCAGATGAAACCGCCCAGGCCCTGCCTATGATGGCCGGGATGGGACTGAACTGGAACGATGCCTATATGGGGATGTTCCCCCGCTTCGGTGTGGGACTCACCACAGGGGCCGTTTTCATTCCCATGAAAGCCTTTGAAGATGTTTACGACCTGACCGGAGACGATACACTGGACGATATGCCCGGAATCGGTATTCCCATGCCCATGTACTCTATTGACGGCCGGATCGGAGTTCCCATCCTTCCTATGGACGTGGGCCTCAAAGTGGGCGTTCTCAATCCAAGGGATATGATGGATATTACCATGAGCTACAGCATGTTCGGCGGTGATATCCGATATGCGGTGATCGAAGGGAATCCTCTCCTCCCCGAACTCTCCGTGGGAGTAGGCTATACTCATATGAGCGGATCCATATCCGCCCCTATCGATGACCAGACAATGGACATTTCCGGTTATGCCTCTGGAGCCATCGGAAACGAACTTGTTGTCAGCGATACGGATATGCTCTTTGACTGGAGCGCCAATGTATTTGATTTTAAAGTACAGGCCAGCAAGAAACTGCTGCTCCTGAACCTTTCTGCCGGAATGGGATACTCCTATGGTCTTACCTCAGCAGGTGGCGGTATAACCAACGGAACTGTTTCAGTGGACAATGTAACAATAACAGATGCCCAGATAGATCAGCTGGAAGATCTGACCGGCGTCTCCATCGATGACGAAGGTGTTCTGGTCAACTCCGATGTCAACGGAGGAGCTCTGCGGCTCTTCGGCGGCGTGGGACTGAACTTTCCCCTTGTAAAAGTGGACTTCGGCCTCAATTACGGCCTGGCCACAGGAACCATGGGCCTCACAAGCAATGTAAGGCTCCAGCTCTAAATCAGCCCTTTCTTCTCCCCTCCGCCAGATCCTAAAGACGAAGGGGAGAAATTCTTTATTTCAATAGATCTATTCTTCCTGAAGAGCTCTCAGCAATCCCTTTCGATTCAGTATTGTTACAGATTTTCCCCTGGATGAGATAAGCCCCTCTTTTACAAGGGCTGAAAACTCCCGGGATAGGGAGGGCCTTGCCACTCCCATGAGCTGGGAAAGATCTTCCCGGGTGTAGATGAGGGAAAACTCATCGGAGTGCTGTCTGTCTGCCTGAACCAGCAGGTGACTCACGATTTTCTGTCTCAGCGACTTAAACTGAAAAAGCCTTATTTTTTCTGCCAGGAGAAGGAGCCTGTCCCCGTTATCTGCCAGATAGGCTTTCAGAAAAGAGGGAAATTCATGCATCAGCTCCATAACAGTCTTCTCCGGGAGGAACAGGCAGTCCGAGGATTCCACAACTTCCAGAGAAACGGGCAGAGATTTCTGGCCCGAGAAAAGCACAGCTGTTCCTACTGCAGCAGGCCCCTGAAGAGTTTCCAGGCGGACAACTTTTCCATTAGGGGCCGTCATAGCTGTGGAAACCTTCCCCCTCAAAAGGATCATAAGGGAGTTATATAAGTCCCCCTGCCTGAGGGGAATCTCACCGGGCTCAAAGCGGCGGCAATCCCAGTTCCGGTCCCTGAAGAAGGCCTTCAGATCCAGAATATCCACAGACTGAAAAAGACCGCACTCGGAAAGACTCACCAGGTCATGCTGCTTCATCTGTCATACCTTTCTGTTGATATAGCCTGAATAGTCCTTGATGATCGGTTCATACTCTTTGCCGGAAAACAGAGGGGAAGAGATCAGATAATCCGCGGTGGCTCTGTTATTGGCAATGGGAACATTGTAGAGGACTGAAATTCTCAGCAGAGCTTTCACATCCACATCATGGGGCTGGGGTTCCATGGGATCCCAGAGAAAAATAACCATATCCACCTGATTCTCGCAGATCATGGCACCCAGCTGCTGATCTCCTCCCAGGGGACCGGATTTCAGTTTGACAATATCTATACCGCCGTCATCTGTAAGACCGAACTTCTTGTTTATAGCCTTCTCTACTAGTTTTCCGGTGGTTCCTGTGCAGACCAGGCGGTTTTTAATAAGAACTTTATGATTCCACTCCACCCACTCTATAAGATCTTCTTTTCTATTGTCATGGGCGACAAGAGCTATTGTTTTCTTCATTTTTACCTCTCAACCGTTCTATGATTTTTCTTATTGTACAATATATTCAATTGATCATATACTAATTAAGCCTTTTCTAACCGAAAAGAAACAGGTAAAATAATTCTGATTATGTAATATATAATTAAAAGTTTAACCGAGGATCCAAGAATGAGCACAACCAACTCTTACGGAAAAGTTCTATATGAAGAAGGTGATCACCAGTTTATATGGCTGGGAGCCGATGAAAAAGAGGATACCGGCGTCATCATGACCAATCAGTTCCTTATCATTAATAAGGGGCGGGGAATCCTTCTGGATCCGGGCGGACTCCATCTTTTTTCCCGGGTGGTCTCCGTAGCCAGCCGGTTTATCAATCTGGACAATATTGATGCCATATTCTTTTCCCACCAGGATCCGGATGTCTCCTCCGGGATTGCCCTGTGGCTGGGTGTGACAAAAGCCAGGATCTATATTTCCGAGCTATGGGTACGGTTCCTCCCCCATTTCGGTCTTATCGACAATAAAAGGATTATCCCCATCAGCAATCCCACTATGGATATCCCCCTGGGCGGAGCATCACTGAAGGTACTGCCTTCCCACTTTCTCCATTCCGTCGGCTGCTACTGCCTGATGGATCCTGTTTCACGGATTCTCTTTTCCGGCGATGTGGGTGCTGCAGATATCCAGTACTCGGCAGAGACTCTGTTTGTAGAGGACTTCAAAACACACCTGCCCCCCCTGGAAGGCTTTCATACCCGGTATATGACTTCCCGGAAAGCCACCTCCCGCTGGGCCTCTATGGTGAAAAAGCAGAATCCACTCATCATAGCCCCCCAGCACGGACGGCTCTTTTCCGAAGGGAATGTGTCTCTCTTCCTTGATTGGATTTCCAATCTGGAATGCGGTATAGATCTGCTGGACTCGCTCTACAAAGGAGTCTGATCCATGACACAGAAAGATATGAAGGATCTGCTGGATAAATTCGTGATCGGATACAACAAGGGTATTGTTCTCAATACGGTGTCCGGT
Source organism: Oceanispirochaeta sp. (assembly GCA_963666275.2). Classification (GTDB taxonomy): domain Bacteria; phylum Spirochaetota; class Spirochaetia; order DSM-2461; family DSM-2461; genus Oceanispirochaeta. Next base: position 1,738,413 of record CAXXOA010000002.1, on the reverse strand, counting down.
AATGCCATGAATATCATCAGCGAAAACATGCACAATATTTCCGGAGCCCTGGAAGATGTTCTCAGCGCTTTTGAAGAGATCAGATCTACCTCTGCCAATTCCGCATCTTATACCAAAGATATTGATGCCGCCATGGACAAACTTCTGGAACGGAATCAAACAGTCAGTTCAGAAATCAAATCCAGTGTTTCCATGCTGGATGAAACCAGCCAGTCCGGAAAAACAATACAGAAACAGATCAAAGAGCTCAATGTGAGATCCTCCCATATTCAGGAGATGTCCCATCAGATTCAGAATGTAGCGGATACTACCAACATTCTGGCCATCAATGCCTCCATAGAGGCTGCCAGAGCCGGTGAAGCGGGAAACGGTTTCCGGATAATCGCCGGAGAAGTGCGGAATCTGGCATCCCAGACCCATGAGTTTGCCGACCAGATCACAGGCAGTATCGGGATGTTCTTTAAAATCATCGAAGGGGTCAACAAGCAGATGGAGTCATTCATGACCAATATGCAGAGCTTTGAGACCTATCTGAACAGGGTGGAAGAGACCTTTCAGGACAATTCGGTTGCGGCGGACCAGTCGGTACAGATCGTAACGGAGATTCTTCACTCGATACAGGAGCAGAGTACGGCACTGAACTTTGGAATGGAGAGCCTTCTGGAAGTCAGAAACCTTGTCAAAGACAGTGAATCCGTTACCGAAGGCTTGAACCGGAGCCACGGAGCCCTGGATCTGCTTCTCTCTTCGAAATCTAAAGCCTGATCCAACCTGTTGCGATATGAGCAACAGGTTATTTTTTTTATATCACCAGACAGTATATTGCAATCTCCCCCCAAGAGATTATACTGTAGGTTCATAAAACTGAAATCTTGGAAAAAAATAGTTTCTATATCCGGAGGATCAATATGGGAAAAAGATGGCGCAGTTCCGAAACAAAAGACGGAAGAAGAATGGCCGGAGCCAGAAGCCTGTGGCGGGCAAACGGCATGACCGAAGAACAGATGGATAAGCCTGTTATTGCGGTGGTCAACTCTTTTACCCAGTTTGTGCCCGGACATGTCCACCTGCACGAAACAGGTCAGCTAGTAAAAAAACAGATAGAGGAACTGGGATGCTTTGCCGCCGAGTTCAATACCATAGCCATTGACGATGGCATCGCCATGGGTCATTCCGGGATGCTCTACTCACTGCCTTCCCGAGAGGTAATTGCCGACAGTGTCGAATACATGTGCAACGCCCATAAAGCAGATGCCATGATCTGTATAAGCAACTGCGATAAAATCACCCCGGGTATGCTTATTGCCGCCATGCGGCTGAACATCCCCGCCATATTTGTTTCCGGAGGCCCCATGGAAGCGGGCCGGGTGGGAGAAAAAGGCTACGATCTTGTCGATGCCATGGTGATGGGAGCAGACTCCACTGTTTCGGACGAAACGGTTCAGCAGGTAGAAAGAAGCGCCTGTCCCACCTGCGGTTCCTGTTCGGGTATGTTTACAGCCAATTCCATGAACTGCCTGGTAGAGGCTCTGGGACTGGGACTTCCCGGCAACGGAACAGTCCTGGCGACCCATAAAAACAGGCTGGAGCTCTTTAGAAAAGCTTCGGAAATCATTGTCAAAAACACCTATAAATACTACATCGACGGAGATGATTCTGTCCTTCCCCGTTCCATAGCCACAATGGATGCCTTTAAAAACGCCATGACCCTGGATATCGCCATGGGAGGCTCTACCAATACGGTTCTTCATATCCTGGCTGTCGCCAGAGCTGCCGGTGTGGACTTCACAATGCAGCAGATCAATGACCTTTCCCGTCAGGTTCCCTGTCTGTGCAAGGTCTCCCCCAATTCGGCCAAATACCACATTGAGGATGTACACAGAGCCGGAGGAATCATGGGGATTCTGAACGAACTCAACCGGGGCGGTCTGCTGAAAACCGATGTGAACCGGGTTGATAACGAAAACCTTGAAACCGCTCTGGCCGAATACGATATTATGAACGACGGGATCTCGGATGATGTGAAAAAGTTTTTCCGCTCCGCCCCCGGAGGCAGACGCCTTCTGGTCATGGGAGGCCAGGAATCCTACTACAGAGAACTGGATACCGATCGGGCCGCCGGATGCATCAGGGATATGGAAAACTGCTACACAAAAGAGGGCGGTCTGGCTGTTCTGACAGGAAACATTGCCCGCAACGGCTGTATTGTCAAAACAGCCGGTGTGGATGAGTCCATATTCCATTTTACAGGTCCCGCCCGGGTTTTCTACTCTCAGGATGCGGCCTGCGATGCCATTCTGGGAAGCGAAATCCAGTCGGGCGATGTGGTCATTATCCGCTACGAAGGTCCCAAAGGGGGACCGGGAATGCAGGAGATGCTCTACCCCACTTCCTACCTGAAATCCATGCACCTCGGAAAAGAGTGCGCCCTGATCACAGACGGTCGCTTTTCGGGAGGAACATCGGGTCTTTCCATAGGACATGTCTCGCCTGAAGCGGCATCGGGGGGAGAAATTGCCCTGATCAGAGACGGAGATATGATTGATATCAATATTCCTGAAAGATCCATTTCTGTCATGATCAGCGATGAAGAGCTGGCATCCCGCCGGAAAGAGGAAGAAGCCAAAGGGAAAGACGCCTATAAACCTGTCGGCAGAAACAGAGTGGTTTCTCAGGCATTGAGAGCCTACGCTCTTCTGGCATCCTCTGCAGACAAGGGAGCTATCAGAGTCCTTCCCGATGAGGAGTAAGCGCTGTGGAAAAAAGGTATGGTTTTGTGGGCATAACCATTGAACAGAAAAAGAACTATGCTCTGGAAGTTCAGAAGGTTCTCTCCGAGTACAGTGAGATTATTCTCGGCCGGATGGGGCTGCCCCATCTGGAGAATGATCAGATTTCGGTAATAACCCTGATTGTCCAGTCCACTACGGACCAGCTGGGAGGGCTTACAGGAAAACTCGGTAAGATCCCGGGAGTCTCGGTAAAATCGGGACTCACAAAGCGTCCCGGAAAAACGGAATAATAACTGGAGATAAAAAAACCGGCTTTGAGTGATCAAGCCGGTTTTTTTTAAGACCTTTCAGGATCAGTGATTACCGCATCCGCAGCCTTCAGCTGACTTGCTGCCGTTTCCGCCGCAGCACTCATGATCATCATCATGGGAGTGGCCGCCACCGCAGCACTCGTGATCATCCCCGTGGGAATGGCCGCCGCAGCACTCATGATCATCACCATGGGAGTGACCGCCGCATCCGCAGCCTTTTCTTGTAAGCTTGTCGATCTCTTCCTGGGAAGCAGGCCGGGAATTGGTAACTTTTCCTGAAAATGCCAGTTCCATTCCCGCAAGAGGGTGATTCGCATCCAGAATAACCTTCTCTCCTTCGATGGCTTTAACTGTCATCAGTTTGGGACCTTCCTGGGTGTGGGCCTCGATGATCATTCCGGTTTCAAGCTCATCGGCTTTGCCATGAAAATCTTCTGTGGAAACTTCCAGAATGTTCTCTTCGTCCCGGAGCCCGTACATATCCTCGGGAGCCAGAACCAGATCAAACTCCTCGCCTTCACTGCGACCCTTCAGAGCCTTTTCAATACCGGGAATCATCATGCCGAGACCCTCGATATAGTTGATGGGACCACTGTGATCAGAACTGTCTACCAGAGAACCATCCTGCCTCTTCAGTACAAATTCAGCAGAAATGCTGTTTTTTATATCTTCCATTTAAACCTCAATTTTTCGTTTTGACGTTCATTTTCATAAATTAAGAAGATCTTGGCCAGACCCCGGAAGGGATATTTTCCAAAAAAGTTTGCCCCGGGGGAATAAAACATTGCATCTAAAGGAGAAATTCTCTATTATCTGATGCATATCAAAATCTTACCCGAGAGAAGGAATTCATGACCCTAGGAGATCAAACCGGATTTACCGGTAATGAGAGACAGTTAAAAGTCCTTATTCGTGCACTGGAAGAGGAAAATATCCTCATCTGGAATAAGTTCAATAAGCAGAACGGCCCCCGTTTCAAAGCCAATCTGAAGGGAGTGAATCTTTCCAAACTGAATCTGAAAGAGATTAACCTGTCCGGAGCCAATCTGACCGGAGCCAATCTGGCGGATGCGGACCTGAGATACGCCTCCCTTGAAAATGCCAATATGGAAAGGGCCGACCTGAGCAGTGCCAATCTGCTGAGTGCCAATCTGAATGGTGCCGTTCTGAAGCAGGCGGTTCTGAAAAAGGCCAATCTGACCAAAGCCAGAATGGGAAAATGCAACCTCGAAGATGCGGACCTGGAAGGGGCCGATATGACAGAGGTATCCCTGACAGGTGCGAAAGTCAAACTGGAAGCCATCAGCAACTCAGTCCTGAAAAAAACAAAACTGCCCGGAAAAATCAAGGTAAAATCCAAAGATAACGAAGAAGCGGCTCCCCCCTGGCTACTGGCGAAACAGGAAGAGGAAATGCGACGTCTGGAACGGCTGAAACGGGAAGATCTTGCCAGAGAAGAAGAGGATAAACGCCGTCTCAGGCGCCTTGGAATCAAAAATCCCCCTGTTCAGTGGGAAGATGACGACGACGAATAAACATCAGGGAGAATAAATCATGCTGAGAGTGGCTCATTTAACTGATACCCATATTCCAAAGGAAGGGGAACTCATAAAAGGGCTGGACAGTAGAGATAAATTCCTGAGAACCCTGAATCAGCTGACAAAAGAAAATCTGGATCTGATTGTACTGACAGGAGACCTGACCCATCCTGAGGGAGATCCCTCTGTGTACCAATGGATCAGGGATCAGCTTGAACAGACCGGTATTCACTATCTGATCGTTCCCGGGAATCATGACGATCCCCCGCTTATGCAGGAAATATTCAACCTGAAGGACATGCCCCCCAAAGTCATCCTGACCGGGGCTGTGGCCATGAAGGGAGAGTCCCTCCTTTTTCTGGACAGTTCTTCGGAGAGACTGGATATCAAACAGAAATTATGGTTCACCCGGGAACTGGCCATACAGCCTGAAAACTGCCTGCTCTTTATGCATCATCCGCCCTGTCTGTGCGATATTCCCTTTATGGATACCAACTACCCCTACAAAACTTCCGCACTGTTCCTTTCTACAGTCAGAGAGTCGGGGAAGAACCTGACCCTGTTCTGCGGTCACTATCACGTGGAAAAAACTGTCATACTGGAAGAGCCCCCGGTGGTTGTTCATATAACGCCCCCCACACTGGGATGCCTTGATCCGGACAGTCGGGAATACTCCCTGAAGGACACCCGCACAGGATGGCGCCTGATTGAAATAGAGAAACAGAAAGTTCTCAGAACTATGTGTTTTTATCTTGAAGATTCCTGAAAACCCGGCAAAGGGCTCCTGTTTATCCTAGAATTTCCTATGCCCCGTGGATGGCTGTCCAGGGGATAGGCCATGAAACAGGAGCATTTCATGAAAAAGATTTTTCTATTATTCCTTATCTTAACCCTGCGGATCCCCGCTTTTCTTTTTTCCCAGTCCCTTTCGGATCTTGAAGTTCAGGAAACAACCATCGCCGCACTGACCCTTTTCGGCTTTGTCCTGATGACATCGATGATTTCCGCAGCACCGGAAAATGTGGAGATGGAAATGGATATGATGACGGGAATCACCCATATGGAGTTCACCCGGTTCGGAGTGACGGAATTTGTCCTGTCCATGTCGGAGACTATGGGATCTCCTTCCGGGGGAGAACAGCCGACATTCTCATTTGAGACACTTACCGGAACAATCGATGTGAATGAACAGGGAGATCTTATCATGGATCTGTCTCTCTCCGGAGGAAATATAAAAACCCTTAAACTGCAGACCCGGGGAGAGGATCTGGTCCTGCTGGAAGCCAATGGATCAAACTACAATCATCTGGAGGGGATGTTTAAAAACTAAAAACCCTCTGCGGGCGGTGAAGATCTTCAGTCCATCCAGTTGCGGCTGTTGCGGGATTTCTTTTTATCCCCCCGTTTTTTTTTCTGGGACAGCCTTTTTTCAACAGAAGATCTGGTGGGTTTTGTATTTTTTCTCTTCCTCTGTCGGATCAGGCTCTGACGGATCAGACTCATAAGCTGTTCCACCGCCAGCTGCCTGTTATAGAACTGGGACCGGGTATCCTGAACCTGAATATAGAGTTCATCCCTGCTGTTGATTCGGGAGGAGAGTTTCTGACGGACCAGAGCCTGTTCGCTCTCATTGAGGCAGCTGAGCTGATCCAAGGGAATCGTCAGAAGGACTTTTGTATTGACCTTGTTGACGTTCTGTCCGCCCGGCCCGCCGGAACGGGAATAGCTCACTGATGAGAATTTTTCTATCTGCTGCCGTAATTCTGTGGGATTCATCTTGTGGTAGAATAAACCAAACAGGAAAAAAGAAAAAGGAGCCTCCCCTCCCGGGCCCCGGGAAAGCTGATTCAAATGTTTTAAAACGCTGTTTCATTAAAAAAAGAAGTACTCTATAATAGGAAATCATACCCTATGGGACTCTTCCGGCGGATCCTGAGATTTCCGGATATAAGAGTTAAACCGCATTGAGGACACGATCTATGAAAAGCCCTGATCCCGTACAATCTGTACAGAAAACAATGATTCTTCTGGAAACCCTATCCATCCAGGAGGAAGTGGGCGTCAGGGAGCTGGCCGAAGCCGTAGAGGGAAACAAGAGTACGGTCTATCGTTTTCTCAATACCCTGATGATGCAGGGATATGTCAGACAGAACAGAAAAACTGAAAAATACAGCCTCACTCTGAAACTTTTTCAGGTAGGGGTCCAGGCCCTGAACAGACTGGATCTACACAAGGCGGCGCTTCCCTATATGGAAGAGCTGGCCGAATACTCCCAGGAAACCATCCATCTGGCATCCATGGAGGACAACCGGATTTTCTATCTTGATAAAATTGAATCTCCCCTGGCACTGAGAGTGGCCATGGCCTCCGCCCAGGGACGGTTTATCCGCCCCAACTGTACGGGTGTCGGCAAGGCGATCCTCTCCTGGCTCAATCCGGAAGAACAGTCGGCGATGCTGAAAGATGTGGAATGGAACTCCCGAACGGAGACAACCATAACAGACAGAGAGACCCTGGCCGGAGAGCTTGAAAAGATCCGTCAGAGGGGATACAGCCTGGACATGGAAGAGAACGAACAGGGCGTCCGCTGTGTTGCCGCTCCCATATTCAATGGAAAGAAAGAAATCTGCGGGGCCATAAGCATATCCGGCCCCTCGGTAAGAATGGATGATGAAAGACTGAAAGAGCTCTCAGAAGCTGTTGTCAAAGCCGGCGGGGACATTTCCTCTGTTCTGGGAGCTCTCTCCCTTTAGAGATTCGGTGTCTAACGGTCTTTCCGAAACCTCTCATCCCAGTTTTTCTCTTTATCGAAAACCCGGCTTTCCATACGGCTGACCCGGTCTTTCAGATCCTGGGCGTCTCTTCTGAAAGAGTCAAAACCGCTCCGGGACTCATACTCTCTATCAGAAAAGCGGTAATCCCGGGATCCCTCGGGCTCCATTGGCAAAACCATGGCGGCCAGGAAGTAGATCAGGCCCACCGGAAAGAAGCCGGTGAAGATAAAGGCCAGGATCATAAAAAGCCGTATATATTCCACCGGCAGATTGCGCCAGTCCGCAATCCCCCGGCAGACTCCGAAAATTTTCCCGTTGCGGGAACGGTATAAACGTTTATGGGTATAAGTCATAACTGATTTCTCCTGTTATCCAGATCAAGAAGGATGGTCTCCAGGTTTTCCACTCGTTTGCGTAAATCTTTCAACACTGCTTCCATCTCTTTTATGGTTTCACTTTCATAATTCCGGTTCCGGTTCCTTTCAGCTTCCCTGTCCGCATAGATCGTTTTGACTATTTTGGTAACAGAACCGCTAATAACCGGAATACCTACGACTATGGCAACAATATAGACTGGCAGCATAATGGGATTCATAGCTTACGATTCTTTTCCTTTCTTCATGGATTTTCTCAGGGCTTCCAGCTCTTCATCAATTTCCGATTCGGATTCCAGTTTGTCGAACTCGTGCTCAATTTTGCTGTTTGAAGCCGGTCCGAAACCAGAAAGTTCCGCTTCCGCTTCCATCTGTTCCACTTTCTTTTCCAGTTCGTTAAACCTCATAAAAGCATCAGTTCCCGAAGCCTGGTGCATGGCCTGCCGGGCCTGTTTGGTTTCCTGGGCATGCCTTCCTCTCTGAATCAGCAGTTTATGCTTCTGCCGGACCTCTTCCAGTTTCTGCTCAAGCTGCAGAATATTGCCCTTGCATTCGTCAATCAGCTTTTCGAAATGTTCAAGATCCTTTTCCAGAAGAGTGATCTGATTCAGACAGTTTTTCTTTTCCAGAAGGGCTTCTCTTGCCAGATCTTCCCGCTCTTTTTCCAGTGCCAGACGGGCCCTGCCCTCCCAGCGTTCCAGCTTCTGCTGCTGAAAGTCCTTCTCCCGGAGTATTTCTGCACGGGACGCCATTTTCCCGGCACAGGAGGATTTCAGCTCCACAAGGGTGTCCTCCATTTCCTGAATCATCAGACGGATCATCTTTTCAGGATCTTCCACCTTATCAAGAAGATCATTTATGTTAGAGTTGATAATGTCTCTAAATCTTGAAAATATACTCATACTATTCCTCCTGAGCTGTAATAAGCTTCTGATAATACTATAACAAACTCCATGCCAACTTCTGTTACCTCGAAAATTCCCGGTTTTGGCGTCATAAAAAGAAAGTTATTGGTAAAGTTAACCATTTATCAGTATAATAAACCTATGAACAAGAATCGACAGCTCCCGGGAGAAGCCCTGGGTGAATCGGAAGCCTTCCTGGATTTTCAGCAGAAGCTCAGCCTTGCGGCCAGAGTAGACCGTCCCGTCCTGCTTGTGGGCGAGAGAGGCACCGGAAAGGAACTGGCCGCCGCCCGTCTCCACTACCTCTCCTCCCGATGGAAAAGTCCCTATATTCCGGTCAATTGCGCCGCCCTTGCCCCGTCCCTGCTGGAGTCGGAGCTCTTCGGCCATGAAGCCGGAGCTTTTACTGGAGCCTCGACAAGGAGGAAAGGCCGATTTGAAGAGGCCCATCAGGGGACTCTCTTTCTGGATGAAATCGGCCTGGTTCCCATGGAAGTACAGGAGAAGATCCTCAGGACTGTTGAATACGGCTGTTTCAGCCGGGTGGGAAGCTCCACAGAGCAGGAAGTGGATGTCCGGATCATAGGAGCCACCAACGCGGATCTCCCGGAACTCTGCCGGCAGGGAAAGTTCAAAGAGGATCTGCTGGACCGGCTCTCTTTCGAAGTCCTCTATCTGCCCCCTCTGCGGTACAGAAAGAGCGACATTCATGTCCTGGCAAGGCATTTCGCCATGAGAATGAGCCGGGAAACAGGGCGGATGGAGGCCCCTGTTTTTTCCGAAGATGTCAGCCGGCAGCTGGAGGAATACGAATGGCCAGGCAATGTGAGGGAACTGAAAAATGCGGTGGAGCGGGCCGTCTACCGCGCTGATAGCGATGTGATTGACAGCATTGAGCTTGTTCCCTTTACCAATCCCTATAAAGGGGATGAACAGGAACAGGAGGAAACTGAATCCCCACGGAGCGCCCCGTCTCAGATCCCCCTGAAAGATTTCCGGGACTATATGAAGCAGATGGAACGGGATTTTCTGATCCGGGCCCTGGAGGAGAACCGGTACAGTCAGAAAAATGCCGCCGAAGCCCTGAACCTGACCTATGATCAGTTCAGGGGGCTCTATAAAAAATACTACCCTTCGGCTCCGCTCAGGGACCGCCCTTCGGCTGATTCAAATTAGCTCAGGGACCTCACTTCGACTTCTCTCAGGATCCATCCGGCAGGAGAGGACTAATGAGTAATTTTCCCCAAAAAGCCGGTTGTCCTGAATTGTCCTATTGTCTGCCGCCATACCAGTCTATTTTCCTTGTCAGAAACATAACAAGAGCGATGGCACCGAACAGTCCCAGAGAGCCCAGGAGCAGTGCGTAATCTTCGGACTGGAGAACAAAATACATATATCCGTAGGAAAGGGCCATCACAGGCAACATGGTCATCCCGGAACGCCATTTTTTCAGCAGCATGATGGCATACCAGGTCAGCATGACAATTACGGCCAGAGAGGCGCTCAGATAGGCCCCTTCGAAGGGAAGGTGCTCTGAAAGGGATAACAGGAGCAGATAAAACATTATATTCCCCGCCCCCGCCAGGATGTACTGGACAGGATGAATCCTGACCTTACGGATCAGCTCAAACAGAAAGAATGTCAGAAAGGGAAGCACCAGAAACAGGAAGCTGTACTTGAGGGTTCTGTGAATTCGATCATACGAGGTCACCACGGGAAAGAACCGCAGCCCGAAAGCGGACTCCCTGATCCTGTCGAAAGCGTCGTTGTCATCCCCCTCCCAGCTCCGGGGAATGCTCCGGCTCAGTGCATTGATCTGCCACTCGGCTGTAAATCCGTCCTCGCCAATCCGGCTGTCACCGGGAAGATAATAGCCGTTGAATGAGGGGCTGGCCCAATCGGACTGAAGGGTCACCTGAGTATTCCCTGCCAGGGGGAGAAAGGAGAGAGACTCCCCTCCCTGGATCAGCTGGGAAAACTGAAAAGGATAGGACGCCCCGGTATGTTCATTCAGAGCCACAGAGGCGGAGATGACCCCGGGATAGATCCCCTTTCCCCTGGACCCGGGTCGGAAAGAACTCTCCCGGCCGTTCCAGAGCAGGGGCTGTATATTCTGCATCCCCTTCAGCTGGGGATAGCTGAACTGGATTGTGATTTCATCCCAGAGGATCTCACGGGGATCATACTCTTTCAGAATCTCTCCGGGCAGAAAGTTTCCCTGACCTTCCACAAGGAGAGAGTAGACGGGAACCGAATAGATCCCCCGTTCCTTCACCGAGGAATCTGAGACCCCCCGGATCTGCAGGCTCTCGGGAAGGATATAGATGGAACTCCTGACCTTTCTTGTGGCAATGCGCTTTCCCTGCTCATCCGAAACAGCGACTTCCTTCAGCCGGGGCACCACCATCACAGGCCCTCCCACCACGACACTCCCCCCCCGGGTCTCCAGGATCTCCCCTTCCACCTCCACCCGGCGCCACTGACGTTCCGAGACAGTGGATCGGATCATTTCCAGGGGGAGCTGAAAACAGAGAAGGAGGATCACAATAATCAGAACCTTTACGCCGTAAGCCGATGAGCCCAGGTTCCTGAGCCGCCCCAGATCGGGACCTTTCCTCTTTTCCATACCGTTTTTTTCCATTTCACTCATAGGGTACACATCCTTTCAGGCTCTATCCGCCCGGGTTTCTTTGATATGAGCTGAGTATGAAAGATAAATACGCCCTGAATGAGTCGGAAATGTGGCAAATATATGGCATTGCCCCCGAAAGGGTTATCCCTCTGTGAGAGGAAAGTAAATCCATGGTACACTGGCCCTATGAAACGGATTGCTCTGGTAGATGACGAAGAGGGAATCAGAGAGACCCTCAGCTATGCCCTGAAAAGAGAGGGATATCTCGTGGAAACCCACAGGAACGGTCAGGAGGCATGGGAGAGTTTCCGTCAGAACCCTGCGGATCTTATGATTCTGGATATTATGATGCCCCGGATGGACGGGCTGGAGCTCTGCCGGAAGATCCGGAGTATAAACGAAGCGATCCCCCTTATGTTTCTCTCCTCCCGGGATGAGGAGATAGACAGGGTCCTGGGCCTGGAGATAGGAGGAGACGACTACCTGTGCAAACCCTTTTCTGTGCGAGAGCTCATTGCCCGGGTGAAGGTCCTGTTCAAACGGAGCCTGCAGAACCCCTCTGAGGATTCCTCCGACTCCCGGTCAACGGGAAACCTCACGATCTTTCCCAGCCGGTACGAAGCGCTCTGGAAGGGAGAGGTTCTTCCTTTAACCATTACAGAGTTCAGAATGCTCGAAGCCCTTACGGAAAACCCCGGAACGGTCTGCTCCCGGCAGCAGCTCACCGATGCGGCCTTTCCCCTGGACAATTATGTTTCCGACCGATCCGTAGACAGTCATATCAAGAGGCTGAGGAAAAAGTTTCACCTGAGGGATGAGAGTTTCGACTCGATAGAAACAGTTTACGGCGCAGGATACAGGTACCGCCAGTGAAGCTTCGGAGCCTGACTCTTCGTCTTATGATTTTCAATGTGCTCCTTGTGTTCTTCCCTCTGGGGGGGATGTTTGTGCTGGATACCTACGAAAGGCAGCTCCTTATAAGCATGGAAAATGCCATGGTCCAGCAGGGAAGGATCCTCAGTGCCGCTCTGGAAGAGACATCCCTGGAGGAGGAAGCCCCCAGGATCCTCAGGAATCTCAGGGAAAGGACCGACTCCCGGATCAGGATTGTGGATTCTGAAGGGAATCTCCTGGCCGACTCCAGCGATCCCGCTCTCTACGACAACCTGGAGACTCCCCCATCTGCAGAAGAAAATACAAAACTCCGGAGTTCCCGGTCGCAGGATCTCTATGAGTCGCTGGATGCCACGGTTTCCGAAGATATCAGAGAAAACTGGCTCTATAAAACAGCGGTCTACCCCATCAATGTAGTGCGCCGTCTGTTTCTCCCTCCCTCGCCCCCTCTGGGATCGGCGGAGTTCTACAACAGCACAGACAGGCTGGAGGGCCCCGAAATCCGCCAGGCCCTTCAGGGCAGGTACGGCGCCAGGACCCGCTACTCTTCGGGCGGCCAGAGATCGGTCACCCTCTATTCGGCGATCCCCATCAGGGAGGGAGAGTCCATTGCCGGAGCGGTACTGATCTCCAAATCAACCTACAGAATACTGACCGACCTTTACAGCCTGAGGCTGGATATGCTCCGGATTTTCCTCTACTCCCTGGGAGCGGCGGTTCTGCTGTCCATACTCCTGGCCCGGACCATTACCATCCCTGTCAGAAACCTGACAAAACAGGCCGAAAAATTCCTGGATCACAGGGGCAGAGTCGCCGGAGAGTTCCGCCCGGTCAAATCGGAAGATGAGATCGGAGAACTCTCACGCTCTCTCCACACCCTTTCGGGGAAACTGGAAAAACAGATGAATTTCATAGGGGGATTTTCAGCGGATATTACCCATGAGATGAAAAATCCTCTGGCTTCGATCCGGAGTGCCGCCGAACTGGCCGATCAGGATTCCCCTGAAACCCTGCGCCCCCTGATCGGGATCATACGGAGGGAATCCGACAGGATTCAGAATCTCCTGGATGACCTGAAAGACCTCTCCCGGATGGATGTCTCCCTGGAGGAGGAAGAGAAGCAGAGCATAGAGCTCTCCCCCTATCTGGAAGGCTTCCTGGAGGAGTGGAAGAAACGCCCCTCAGCCGGAAACTATGATTTCAGGCAGAGCAGGACGACTGAAACGGCAAAGATCCTGATGGCGGAGAACAGGCTCTACCAGTGCCTGAGCAATCTGCTGAGCAATGCCGACAGCTTCTCCCCCCGGGAGGAAACCATAGAACTGTCCCTGAGTACCCGCAGGAACCGGGCGGTGATATGCGTGGAAGACAGGGGTCCCGGACTGTCTCCGGGTTCGGAGGAGAAAATCTTCAACCGTTTTTATTCGGACAGGGAGGAGAGCGGCAGGTGTGGCCACAGCGGACTGGGCCTCTCGATTGTACGCTCTATTGCTGAAAGTTACGGAGGGTGTATCAGAGGAGTCAACAGACCCGGGGGAGGAGCCTGTTTTATTCTGGAGCTCCCCCTAAGTACAGAGGCCTGATATTTCCGGATCAATTTCCCGGGAGTCTACTCTCCCAGGGCCTGGAGCATGGAAGCCGCATTGTAGGAGCTTCTCACAAAGGGAGCGCAGGCGGCTCCTTTGAACCCCATGGCCAGGGCCTCTTCTTCATACCCTTTAAACACATCGGGATGAACATACTCTTTCACACTGAGGTGCTCTTTTGAAGGGGCCAGATACTGGCCGATTGTAAGGAAGTCCACCTCCGCCGCTCTTAAATCCTTCATGACCGCCAGCACTTCATCTCTTGTCTCTCCCAGCCCCAGCATCATGCCCGATTTGGTTTTTACAGAAGGATCCAGTTCTTTTACCCGGGCCAAAAGTTCCACCGAACGGCTGTATACAGCCTGGGGCCTGACCTGATGATAGAGCCGGGGGACTGTCTCCACATTGTGGTTGATGATCTCAGGAGACGCATCCGCCACGATTTTCAGACACGAAAGGTCCCCCTTGAAGTCGGGGATAAGGACTTCCACCTGAACAGGAGGATCCAGAAGGTGTATCTGCCTCACCACTTCGGCAAAGATCCCGGAACCGCCGTCTGCCAGATCATCCCGGGTCACCGATGTGATCACGGCGAATTTGAGCCCCAGTTCCTGAACAGCCCTTGCCACCTTGGCAGGTTCCTCCGGATCCGGATGCCCCGGTTTACCCTCTGTGACATCACAGAACCGGCAGTTCCTGGTGCAGACACTGCCCAGGATCATAAAAGTGGCGGTTTTTTTACTGTAGCACTCCATCCGGTTGGGGCAGTTTGCCTCTTTACAGACCGTATGAAGGGAGCTGTCTTTGAGCAGGTCCTCCACAAAATGGAGATTATCTCCCTTTCGGACGGGGATTTTCAGCCATTCGGGTTTTCTCAGATAGCTTTTATCGGCCAAGCCTCACCTCCACTTCATCATAGCCGTAGACTTCCGCATAGGCGGTATACACAAGTGTGTTCAGATCCTCCAGAGGCCAGGTTTTTCCTGTCAGTTTCTCAAGGGAGGTCACTCCCCTGTCCTGAATCCCACAGGGGACAATCCAGTCGAAATGGCTCAGGTCGGTATTTATATTGAAGGCAAATCCATGCATGGTGATCTCTTTTTCGATTGCCAGACCGATGGCGGTGATTTTGTCCTGGCCCACCCAGACGCCCCGGTGCCTGTCATGCCGCTGAGCCTGAATTCCAAAATCCCTGTCCAGAACCCGGACAAAGACCTCTTCAAGGTTATGGACAAACTGCTTTACCCTGCGGGAAAACTGGGAGAGATCCACGATCATATACCCCACCATCTGACCGGGTCCGTGATAGGTGACTTCCCCGCCCCGGTTTGTCCTGACCACCTCAACGCCCAGAGAGTCTGTATCAATCAGAATATTGTGGCTCTGATCCCGCCTTCCTGTGGTCAGAACAGGGGGATGTTCCAGAAGAATCAGAGTGTCTGAGATCTCATGGGCCCGCCGTTTTTCCACCAGTTGGTACTGCCAGTCCAGAGCTTCCTGATAGGGAACCCTCCCCGGCTGTATTACAGTGAGTTTCATAGGGTTAATACTAATGCATCCCCCCCGGAATAGGGAACCCCTGAAACAGGTGAAGGAAGTCCCGAAAATCTTAAAAAAATACCATTAAAAAAGGGAGAAACCGCGTATAATCTGAAATTATGAAACTGAAACTGATTGGCTGCGAAGTTCTCAGCAGAGAGATAGGATGGAGTGTGGCCCGCACTCCCCATACGGTAGATATGGTCTTTACCCCCAAAGGGGCTCATGAATCGGGAGATCTCCTGAGAAAAACCATTCAGGAGGAAATTGATAAAACAGAGCAGTCCGGGATCGATTATGATGCGATCCTTCTGGGTTACGGCCTCTGCGGCAACGGAACCTCCGGTCTGAGCTCCCGCCGCTATCCTCTTGTGATCCCCCGGGCCCATGACTGCTGCACCCTCTTTCTGGGCTCCCGCAGCCGGTTCAAAGAGCTCTTTCAGGACAATCCCAGCCGCCCCTTCAGTTCCATCGGCTATGCCGAAAGGGGGGATTCCTATCTGCATGAATCTTCGGTCGGGGTCTCTCTGGGACTGAACAAAAGCTATGAAGAGTATGTGGAACTCTACGGCGAAGAGAATGCCCGATACATTATGGAGACTATTGAAGGGGCTGATGAGAACAGCTGCCGGGAACTCTACTACATTGAAATTCCCGAAACAAGCCTTTCCCCGCTCCGGGACACCGTCGTCGAACAGGCGGAAAAGGAAAACTACAGAGTATCCCTTCATAAGGGAAGCATAGAACTCATTGCTGGACTGCTGGATGGCAGCTGGACGGAGGACTATCTTGTGGTCCCTCCGGGTCAGCAGATTGTCCCCCTTTACGACTGGGACAGTATTGTAAGCTCCTCCTGAAAAAGTGAAAAGGTAAACCCGAAGGAAAGCGTCCCGGGGTATATGAATTTTTCGTTTGAAAATCCCCGGATTGATTGATTTTTTGTGATCAGGCGATACAATAATAGGCAGCTCACAGTTTTCCCAGACAAGGCGGTTTTTTCTGATTTCACGTCCCTTTTCCTATGATGCCTCCTCCGGCGGACTCCCTGCAGTCAGGTTGTTTCCGGCCCTTTTCATGGCACTGATACTTTTCACAGTTTCCCTATCAGCTCAGGACTCCTCCGCCCCGGCCTTCACAATCCGGAAAAGGACTTATGTGATCCATGGGATGACAAATCCCCGGGCCCTTGAAAAAGAGCTCAGACTGCCGGAACAGGTGAGTTTCTCCACCCGGGAGGAACTCAGCACTTATGTGGCCAGACTGGAACAGAGACTCTATAACCTCCGCCTATTCTCGGAGATAGAAACCCGTCTCATTCCAGATCCCGCTCTTCAGAACGGAAGCACCTATACCCTGGAGATAACCCTTGAGGATGCCTGGACCTTTATCCCTCTGGTGTATCCCAAATACGATACAAACACAGGGCCGACCCTGGAATCGAAAATACTCTATTCCAACTTTTTCGGCACTCTTATGGATTTTGAAGTGGACAGCTATGTGGAAGTCTCTCCTCCCGAGGAAACAGAGCTGGAAGGGATGAACACAGGGCAGTGGGAAGTGGAAACCTCGCTGGGGAATATTCACTGGGGCCCCAGAACCTATCAGTTCCAGTGGCTTCAGAGATACGACAGAATTCGAAAAAACAACTCGGGCAATGTGATAGAAGACTACACCTTTCATGAAACCCGGATTCTTACGGAAACAGCCTTTTCCCTGAACGAGGAGTTTACCTACCAGCTGGCTCCGGTCTTTACAATGCGCTACTCCTATCAGAACAGGCTGGACGGGGGCCCCATGCGGGAGGAACCCTTTGCCCTGGGGGTCAATCAGAATCTTGTTTTCAACAGGATGGACTGGGTGGGCAACTTCCGGGAGGGAGTGATCATAGACCTGGGGCTTTCGGGCCGCTACAGCTTCAGTGCCGATAACGGCGTCAAAGGGCTGGGCTATCTGGACAGCCGCTGGTTTAAAACGTTCGGGGACAGATACGGAGTCTCACTCAGAGAGGTCTGCCTGGGAACTCTGGGATATGAACAGAACGATCTGGGGATCTTTATGCGGGGAGTGGCTGATGAAAATCTCTACGGACGGGGCGCCTACTTCCTGAACAGCGGATTCTCTGTGAAAAGTCTGGACTGGGAAGGGGTTATGGAACTGCAGACAGAGCCCTTTCTGGACGGAGGAATAACCCTGCGGGAGAAGAGCTCCTTCTCGGCAGATCAGGATCTCCGCCTTTCATCGGGATTCAGTTTCCTGTTCTTCTTTGACAAACTCACAAGCATTCAGGTCAGGACAACCTTCGGCTGGGACCTCCTGACAAAAGAAGCGGATGACCGATTCGAGTTTCTCCTCTCTACCAGTCTCTTCTATTAAAGTCCTACTGGTGCCTGTAATGGGCGGGACGCTCTGACAGGATCAGTTCCGCTTCCAGCTTTTTCCCCTCCCGTATAAATTCAATCAGATATTGATCACCCGGCCGGGAACTCTCCAGAACGTAGAAGTAATCCAGAACATTCTTGATGGGATTGCCATTGAGACTCACAATTATGTCTCCTCCCACCAGAACACTGTTGAGGCCCAGCCCGACCCCTCTCCGTTCGGTCCCGCCGATCAGACCGGCCTTCTCGGCATTGCCTCCCTTGATAACAGTGGTAATCATCACACCGTAATCCAGAAAGGGGATCTCCAGCTGGCTGGCAAGATTCGGTGTCAGCGACAGGGCTTCTATATCAATCCAGCCTCTCTGAACCCTTCCGTTGGCGATCAGTTCGGGAGCCACTCTCAAAGCGGTCTCCACGGGAATGGCAAATCCGATGCCGAGACTTCCCGACCCCTCTTTTGCCATAATCATCGTATTAATCCCTACCAGCTCACCCCGGGAGTTGAGCAGAGCTCCTCCGGAGTTTCCCGGATTGATGGCCGCATCGGTCTGTATCATGCTTTTCAGCAGAAATCCGTCCTCTGTCTGAACGGGGCGGTTCAGTCCCGAAACAATTCCTATGGTCAGAGTTCCTTCCAGACCGAAAGGATTTCCCAGAGCCAGCACAACCTGTCCCACCTGAAGATCACCGGCTTTTCCCGGTTTGATAACGTGAAGTTCCCTGCCTTTCGGATCCAGTTTAAGAATAGCCAGATCATTTTCGGGATCGCTGCCGATTTTTTTTGCCTGATAGTTGGTCCCGTCATAAAGGGTTACCACCACAAGATCAGCCCCGTTCACAACATGACGGTTTGTCAGGATATACCCTTTTTCGGAAATGATGACTCCCGAGCCGCTGCCTTCCATGGAGTAGGAGCCCAGGTAGCGGGAACCGTAGAGGTTCACAGTGGTAATATTCACAATCGAACGGATATTCTGGTTATAGACCTTCATATTGGTCAGTTCATAGGATGTCAGGCCTTCCGGGCGGATTTCAGGCAGGGGGGGATCGTGATAGTTCTCTCCCAGTTCGGGATCGGACCACAGGGTCTCGTCTGCAGAATTCTCACTGTCCCTGGTGACACAGGAAGTGAGTAGTATTGCCAGTAGAAGGAAAAGGGGAAAGAGAAGAGGAAATGACCCTTTTGCGTTCATACAAAACCTCCTGTATAGACTTCAATTTAAATTTTAGTTTATACAGGCTCGGTTCCACAAGGAAATCCCTATAAAATCATATAATTCCAGAAATAAGAAAAAAAATGATCCTTCCGGCAGGGATGCTGTTGCCTCCGGGAGGAGAAAGGGAGCTACTCGACGGAATCCCTGAAGATCTCATCCAGCTCCTGCTTATCAAACTCATAGGAGGTATTGCAGTTGAAACAGGTGGTGATCAGAGGAAAGGGCCCTTTCGCCATGATTTCCGTCTTCTCCCCATCCGAGAGATTCATAAGAAACTGTCTGAACCGGTCTCTCTCGCAGTTGCAGAAGAACTCCACCCGTTTATCCGAGAGCAGACGAGGCTGAAAATCACCGAAAGCCTCCTGCAGAAAAACGGAAATATCCGTACTGCTGTCAATGGCACCGCCCAGGGAAGGCAGGGAAACCGCCGCATTCTGAACCTCTTCCAGAACGCCCTCATCGCTGCCGGGCATAGCCTGGAGGAACAGACCTGCCGCTCCGGCAACCTCACCGTTTCTGTCGAGCTGCACACTCAGATTGAATACAGTGGGAATCTGTTCGGACTCCATATAATAACCGGCCAGTTCCTCTCCCAGGCGGCCCGACTTCAGCATCACCTGACTTGTAAAAGGCTTCCCGCTTTTCACTGTATACCGTGTAACAGACAGAAAACCGGGGCCGAAAAGGCCTGAAGTATCCAGGGTATCGGGAGCCTTCTCAAGGGGAATGGGATTCTGGACAAGATAGCCCCTGACAGTTCCATGGGAATCCCCCTCCACAGAAAGCCCCTGCAGAGGACCGCCGCACTCAACCTTAAGCTGAACCACGCCGTCTTCCTTGAGGCCCGCAGCCATCAGGGCGGTACCGAGATAGGCCTGCCCCAGAACGATAGTCTCAAGGACGCCCAGTTCATGATTATTCTTCATCTCCCGGACCATACGGGTGCCGTGAATAAGCACACCCCGCACATCTCCTCCGGCAAGGAAAAAATGATACCGTCTGTCCCGGGTCAAATCCTTCATAGCCTCTTTCTTATCTTCGCCGGGAAATTCTTTCTTTATCATATATAAACCCCTCTAAAGGTACTCTTTCAAGCCGAGTATCGTTTCTATAACCGGATACTTCCGGGAACTCTTCTGTGATCCCACAAGGATACCGTGCCCCCCCATTGTCTGAAAGGTATCCAGATTCACCTCTTTATCATCAAGAAAAAGGGTTTCCTCCGCTCTGATATCCATTTTATCAAGAACCAGCTGATAGGCCGATTCATAGGGTTTCCCCTGAAACCCCATATGCTCCAGTGAAAAAAAGTAGGGAAAGAGATCTTCAATCCCCAGAGTTATAAGCACTCTGCGGGCATGAAACTCAGGTCCGTTCGTAAAGACAACCAGATCCTGAGTCAGCCCCTGCAGCATCTCCCGGAGCTGATGATTCTTCTCTATATAGTCCTCCAGGTTTTTCGGATGAACCTCATCCATATACCTGTCAACATCATCCATGCCGTGACAGACCTGAAGCCATCGGAGGGTGGTCCCGTAAACAGGAAGATACCGGGCCCTCAGTTCCCGGGATTCCGCCTGGCTGACTCCCAGAAACTCACAGACAAACAGATCGATCCTGCGGCTCATTTCGGTTTCCACACCGCACTCGGCATCATAGAGAGTATTATCCACATCAAAAAGTATAGTTCTTATTCCGGGGAATTTACGATTCATCTGCCTTCCGTATCATACTTTTATGCCATTCCAGGAAATACTCCTCACCGGAAGCGTCCTTCCCCTTCCAGTCCGCCATCACCCGGAACACCGGTTCGGTCCCGCTGCCCCTCATCCAGATATACCCTGTGCAGCTTTCCCTGCTGTCCAGGAATCGGATCGTAAGCCCGCCTTTTTCGGCTCCCGAGCGGAAAGAGGGACCCACACCCTGACGGGAGACAGTGCCCTCCTGATTCCACTCCTGCCAGGAACAGATCCCGAATTTTTTTTCCAGTTCTTCCTTTTTCAGCTCCCACTCTCCGGCAAAAACCTCTTCATACCGACTCTTCAGAAGGGCATGATCGGTGGTTTTTATCTGCATAAGAGCCCTGGGTTCATAGGCACTGGTCGTTGTGTAGGCAGGCAGGGATTCCAGAATATGGGTCAGGGTAAAATCCTCCCTGTATTTTCCGGGCTGGCCGCTTCTGATGCACCAGATATGATAGAGTCCCGGTTTATCCCCCTCTGTTCTCAGGGTCAGCAGCTTCAGAAGAGCTCCCAGGGTATTCAGAGGGTCCCTCACAGCCGCAGGATAGGTAATGTTTCCTCCGTTTGACCCCTCCCCCAGGATCCTGACCTGCCATCCGGCAGCTCTTTTCTCTCTGGCCAGATTCACCACATTGGCTTCCCCCACTTCCGCCCTGAAAACGGAACTGTCGAAAAACCTGGCAATCTCATCGATCCTGCCCGAGGTGGGGCCGTTTACGGCTACAGCGGTTTGACAGTCCAGCAGGCCGCTCCAGTCCAGATAAGCCAGTTCTGCCAGAACCGACAGGGCAAAAACCTCCTGGGCTTCCAGAATCTCGGCCTTACCGGTCCGGCTGTTCAGATAGACAAGGTTCCCCCTGTCTCCGTCATTGTCGGGAACATATCCCAGCTGAAAGGAAGGATCTTTCTGAGACTCTTTCTCCAGAGTATCCCGGCAGAGATTCAGAGACTCCCCTTCGGGGACAATTCTATGGCTGATCTGACGCGGCTCATCATTGACCGAAACAACAGCGATCCCCAGGGAGGACAGATAGGCATTGTCGATACTGAGAGTTCTGGCACTGCCGTTCAGCTCAGCGACAACCCCTAAAGGAGAGGACGCGATTCCCTGTTTCAGGCGGTTTTCCAGAACCCTCTGTTTCTCTTCCTCTTCCTCACCCGAAATCACCCGGGAAGTAAAAGACCTGTAGACATTCTCCGCCTCGCCTTTCCAGCGGGGAATCTCTGTCGCACAGAGAGTTATATCATCGCTGGAAACCGAATCGCAAAGCTCTGTCAATGAGGCTATATTCAGAGGATCTGAAAGAAAATCCCTGTATAGTTCTATCAGTCGGGAGGCCTGAGATCCTTCCAGAACTCCTCCGGTATTCAGTCCGAACTTGACTCCGTTGTGTCCGATGGGATTATGACTGGCCGAAATGTAGATGAATCCGTCCACCCCGCTGCACTGCCCCGCATAGGCCATCAGCTCGGGTGCCGCCGATATATACAGAAATCTGACCTGAACCCCACGGGCCAGCAGAACCCGGAGCATGGCATCCGCCATGGCAGGCCCTGTATACCGGGCGTCCATTCCCAGGATGACCAGTGGATTCTCTTTTTCCGCTACTTCTCTCAGGTAGGCAGTAAACACTTCCGCCATGGCAGCGCAGAGAAAGGTATCCGCTGCCGTCAGGTCGGGACAGACACTTTCCTCATCACCGTCTGCAGCAAAAACTTTTCTCCATCCTGAAGCGGAAAGGATCATGGGTTTCAGCGCCTCCTGAACCTCTTCGAAGGTCGGCAGGGAATCTTTAAACAGGGGTGTTTCAGGATCCAGCACATCAAAACCTGTTCTTATATCTTTCATCATAGCCATTGCGTATTCAGTCTCCTTTTTCAAGTACATCTTCCCAAACCAGACCTTCTCCGGAAGGGATGAATCGTTTCACTATTTTACCGGGCAGAAGCTCCAGATACCGGGGATGAAGTCCCGGATGGAGGATCTTTTCCGTTCGGAGAACCGCAAGGTCCTCCTGTTTCAGAACCATTCCGGGATGAAGCTCCCGGGTCACATGTATACTCCGGTTGGTCAGTCCGTAGTTCTGCCGCTCACTGTCGGCCAGAGTCTTTACCCCCCGGCCCAGAGCGCTTTGCATCCTGTCTGTTCCGAATGTCTCCTGCAGAGACTTCAGAACTTTAGCGGAAGAGTCAAAATCAGCCAGTTTATCCAGAAAGTCACGCATTTTCCGGAAATCTCCCGGATCCAGTGCAATGGGATCATCCAGTCCGGGATCCTTTCTGTCCAGGGTAAAATGTTTTTCCAGTATTCCGGCGCCCTTCATGAAGGCAAGAGAGGGAATCAGGAGAGGATCAAGAGTATGATCTGAAACCCCCACGGGCACTCCCATCAATCCTGAGAGATGAGGGAGGAGATTGAGGTTATAATCCTCTTCCGGAGCCGGATAGGATGTGACGCAATGAAGAATGGTTGTGGACTCCCGCCCCAGGATATCCAGAGCTTCCTCAAGATCCCCCAGAAGAGAGACCCCCGAAGAGAGCAGAACCGGAACACCCCAGGAAGACACATCCCTCAGAAGGGGAAGATGATTTACCTCGGGAGAGGCGATTTTTACCCGCCGGGGAGAGAGTTCCCGCAGGAGAGCCGCACTCTCCAGGCCGAAAGGAGTTGCCAGGAACTCTAGGCCCTCGGCTTCTGTCATGGATTTGAGATCCGAATAGAAAGAGTCTTCCCGCTCCAGCGACTGAAACACCTCGTAGAGAGGAGTTGCACCGCCGGGCAGCTCCACCAGCCCCGTATCGGGATGAAGGATCTCCCTGGCCAGAACAATCTGAAACTTAAGGCAGTCCGCTCCGGCTCTGCCGGCCTGGCGTATCAGTTTTTCCGCCCGGCCGAGATCACCCTGGTGAGCTGTTCCGATTTCGGCGATCAGCTCCATTCTTTTTCTGTTCATACAGTCTCTCCCATCCCGGGCCTTCCTGATAGGGAAAGCTCAGTCTGAAAAACAAAGAAAAACTCCTCCCGGTTTATCTGAGGGGACCAGCCCCGGCAGATCTGACAATGGACGGAAGGAGTTTTATCGAAAGGGAAGGCTTCAGCCCGAAGTTCCTTCCTAGCGGCGGATCTCTTTCATTCCCATATAGGGAACCAGTTTTTCGGGAATACGGATGGAGCCGTCAGCCTGCTGAAAATTCTCCAGTATGGCGATTATGGCTCTGGAAACAGCAATAGCTGTTCCGTTAAGGGTATGGGCATAACGGTTTTTACCATCTTCCCCTTTATATCGGATCCCCAGTCTTCTAGCCTGATAGTCAGTACAGTTGGAAGTACTTGTCACTTCGCCCCAGTCTCCCTCGTCGCCTCTTCCGGGCATCCAGGCTTCCAGGTCGAATTTCCTGTAGGCCGGACCACCCAGGTCTCCCGTACAAGTATCGACAACACGGAAGGGAATTTCCAATCCGCTGAAGATCTCTTCCTCAATGCCTCTCAGCTTCATAAGAAGATCATCAGACTCCTCTTCGGTACAGTAGGCGAACATCTCTATTTTGGTAAACTGGTGAACTCTGTAGAGTCCCTTGGAGTACTGACCGGCCGCTCCGGCTTCCCTTCTGAAACAGTGGGAAACTCCGGCCATCAGGATCGGTCCTGATGCAAGATCCAGCATCTGACCGGCATGATAACCACCCAGAGTGATTTCGGCGGTACCGACCAGACAGGTTCCCGTCCCCTCCAGGGTATAGATGTTGGACTCTTCTCCCCGGGGATTGAATCCGATGCCTTCGGCGATCTCTTCTCTGGCAATATCCGGAGTGATTGTCAGGATAAACCCTTTCTCTCTGAGGATATCCAGAGCATAACGGGTCAGAGCCAGCTCCAGAAGAACCGCTTCATTTTTAAGGTAATAGAATTTGGCTCCCGATACCCTTCCGGCGGTTTCAAAATCCACAAGATCCATAGCTTCCGCAAGCTCTACATGATCTTTGGGTTTGAAGTCAAAAGAGGGAACGTCTCCCGAGCGCAGAAGCTCCAGATTGTCCTTGTCCTCTTTTCCCACAGGGGCATCGGGATGGGCCATATTGGGTATCAGCTGAGCGGCAGCTTTGAGTTCCTCCAGCAGAGAAGCCATAGCCTCTTCCACACCGGCGATCTTCTCTTTCAGAGCTTTTCCTTCGGCAATGAGAGTCTGCCGGACATCCTGGTCCAGCTTACCCTTCATTTTGGCGGCATTTTCATTCCGCAGCCGGCGCAGGTCCTCCAGCTCACGGATAACTTCATTCCGCCTATCGTAAAGTTCAACAACCTTTTCGGGGTTGGCCGTAACATTTCTGTTCTTGATGTTTTCCCGGACGGCATCCAGGTTGTCTTTGATAAATTTAAAATCCAGCATAGTAGTTCGATAGTATCAGAATGAATTTGATTGTTCAATTCGTTTTCTTGAGGCATTATACAGGAAAAGGCCATATAATGAAAAATATAAGGAGCCTATTCATGTTTACTCATCTGAAATGGATAATGATTGTCCTTTTTACAATTCCTCTCAGCCTCGGTCTATTCTCCTGCAAAGAGGAAAAAAAAGATATCACCCGTACAAACATTGACGGACGGGCTGTTGCCCTGGAGGGAGAGGTAAAGGTGGGAGGACGCCTTATCGAAACAGGAGATCTCATCCCTGACGGTTCTGTCATATCCACCGGCCCGGACTCCTACTGCGAAGTCACCTTCCTGGGAGGCAATATTATCAGGGTTTTTGAAAATTCTCTGCTGAAAGTCTCTTTTTCCGAAGCCATGGTCTCTCTGGACAGAGGTACCGCCGCGGCAGTGCTTAGAAATATAGCGACCCTTATAAAGAAAGAGATGGGGCTTTTTCAGGTGGAATCTGGCAATGTGGTTGCAGGAATCCGGGGGACATCCTTTTTCCTGACCAAAGAAGACCCCACAACAACCTATTTCTGCCTCTGTAACGGATCCATTACTCTTCAGGACACGTCGGGCACTCTGGAGCTTCCCGTAAAATCCTCCCATCATCATGCGGTGAGGATCAGTGAATCCGGAGGATCTGTGATTATGAGCCAGGCTGAGATGGCCTATCACACGGACGGAGACATGGAAAATCTGGCCGCACAGATAGGCCAGGAAATGGACTGGAATACAATAGAAAAATAATTTTTTGATGTATATTTGAAAAACAACATTGCACTGCATGTGCATTTTGTGTACAATATGTGTAAGCATGGTCGGATATTTCTCCTTATTGTTAATAAGGTTTATTTCAGTTGTGAAATATCTGACCTTTTTTTTTAGGCCTTGATTAAACTTGACAAAAGAAACAGTCCTAGTTTTTACTATGTAAATGGGAATTCAAGAAAGGAAACAAAGAGAAAGAGAGAGCAGGGAAAAGGAAATTCTCAAAGCTGCCAGGGAACTTTTCATTTCCAAGGGCTATGAGAAAACAACAATGCTGGATATTGCAGACCGGGCGGAGTTAAGCAGGCGAACTCTTTATCATTACTTCCCCTATAAAGAAAATATATCCCATGTTATGATCCTTGAGGCTTACAAAACTCTTAAGTGGGTTTTTGATCAGGCTTTATCTTTAAAAACAAGTTCCGCCTTTGAATGCTTTTGTACTCTCAGAAATGTATTTATCAGCTATTACAAAGATCACATTGATCAGTTTGCCATAACTCTCCTGCTTGATCTGGAGGCAAACATACTGGGAACACCTTCGGAGAATACTGTTCAATGCCTCACAATAATAAACTCGCTTATGGAAGATATTGAAGGAATAATAGAAAGAGGATATATAGATAAATCGATAAGGACAATCGGGGATCCCAAAACAACTGCTGTAACGATTGTTTCCATGATTCAGGCTACAATGCAAAAAATTTACATTAGAAGGGATTGGGTCCAGAAGAGTTTTTCTGTAAATGCAGAAAGTATAATCGACACTATGTTCAATCTTTTAATTTCAGCTTTAGAAGTAAAAAAAGAGACCATCTCAGAGTAAGATTGGTCTCTTTATATTTTTAGCATTTTCCCGGATTATCAGGAACGAATCTAATTAGAAGATTCTACCGTATAATTTGACCTGCAAGGTCACACTATTAGACTTTGATGCATTCTGTCCCGCTAAAGGAAGACTATAATCCAAAGATACTTCCCAGGGCATAACACCGCTGGCACTGAAAAATGCGACCTGAGGAGCCATAGTAAGAAGGTAACCGCTATCTACAACTTTTTCACCTTCGACTTGTACTTCCGGGCTGACAGTGTATCTTACAGGAAGATTGAATTTAACAGAATCTTTTTCCGAAACCATCATCTCATAATGAGGATCAACTTCTATCAGAAAGTCCATTCCGTACTCATACTCATAATCATCAGTAGCTGCTTTCATAGCAATTGCTTCAGCTTCTTCCAGAGTATATGTACCATTCAGAATATAGGGCATTAAATCTCCCATTGCAGATTCATAGATTGCTGCTGCAGATTGGGCATCAAGGTTTTTTTCGACGGGAAGATTGTAAATAATTTCAGAATAGACGTTAACATAAAATTCATCATTTACAATATAATCCAGACTCAGACGTCCACCCAAACCTAAAGCTTCATTATCAAAACTCGTAACAGTAAACTCATCGCCATCCAATGCACTTTCAAGTTCACTTTCTACATCGTATTTCTGAAGTGGAATTTTGATTCCAGGAGAGACTGCAAAACGTATCTTATCGTTAGGAACATACCCCTGCTCACCAACTATTTGAGCCTTTACTCCGACAAATAACTGATCCAGCTGTCCAGTTAAAGTAGCATCATTAATGTCTACATCAGACCAGACGACTGCTGCAGGAGCCCACTGGAGTCCCAGGGTGAGTTCTTTCGTCATCCCCATTTCAAATGCAGCTCCCAAAAGATCCATACTGACCTCAGTGGAATCTTTAGCTTCCCCGTCATCATTATATGCTTCATCATAAAATGCATAGGAATTAGTGAGTCTGGCCCGGAAGACACCTTCGGGCATTACAATAGCGTCATCTGCAAACAGACCGGCTGTGAAAGCGGCCATCAAGAGAGCGATTGACAACTTCTTCATTTTCCATTTCTCCTTAAATGTTAAAAGGTTTATTTCAGTTGTCTGAAATGTTAACCAATCGAAGGGCTTGTTGTCAAATCTATTATAAATAATCTTTTTTTTATATAATGAATAGACTATTTCTGATGCTATGGACTATATATCTACATTATATATATTTAGTTACAATAAAATATAGTTTACAGATATTGTGGCTAAATTTTAATTTGCAAAAGTATAAATAATTTTCAGCTGAAAATAATCATTATCCTTAAATTGTGCAAAGAGAGATTCGTCATCAACTTCTCCTCCAAAGAACCTAGACTCTCCCTCCAGGCTCAGATTATCCCCAAGATCCGCTGTAACCAGGGGACCAATGATCCAGCCGTTTTTTTCAAAATGAAAGAGTCCCCTGATCCCCAATTCCAGTCTATCATGGTTCAATTTATCAGTAATTTTCACTACCAGAAGATTCTCTGTATCCTGTTCATTCTTATTGAAATCCACATCGGATACAGTCAGATTTTTGGCATTAAAAATATAAGTACCGGTCTCCTGAATATTGAAATTCAGATTTGCCAGAGGCAAATCCGCATCAAATCCGGCCACCCATTTCAGTCTGTTATTATAGATCTCCGGATCATCTCCCTTGAAATCATCTGTCAAATAATAGGCAATTTCCCCCCTGGTATTAAAACGACCAAATACAGCCCCGAAATCACTACCGATAACCCTTAGTGCATTGTATATCAAACGTAACTCTTCATCATCAACCGCCAGTGAGGGGCTCCTGTAATAGCCGGAATAAGCAGAAAATCCCAGATCCAAAATCCCGAATGTATCAGTATAATACAAACCAAACTGGCTTTTTTCCCAGCTTTCTGTATTTTCAGACAAATCTTCAATACTAGTATGTCCCGAGAGAAAAGCTGTTTGCTGGATAGAAGCATAAGCTGCTGCACTTTCATCAGAACTTCCATTTGCCTTCATTTGACTGTATGCCTCTTCATAAACAGCCAGAGCTGCAGAGCTAGCTTCCGATTCTATATACTCTTTCAGGTTTTCGGCTTGAAAAGTGCTCCAAATTCCGGAGGAAGGATTTATATCCGGGGTAAATCTGGGTACATAAACCAGTTCCAGTTGTCCCATCTGTCTGACTGGTATTGTATATGAAACCATAAGCTCTGGTTCGAGAGTATCCAGATAATCTGGATTAATAAAATCGGAACGGTCAATAGGATTGAGCAGATTGAAAATATGAAGTTTATCCCCTTTACCCCAAACCTTTTTAAGGAATCCCGTTTCAAAAGTTCCTGTCCCCCCGAAAAATGAGATAGAAGCTTCATTTAGAAAGATGGTTTGTTCTGATGATACAGAAATATCCATAACAGCCTCTGAATCTTCTTTGCTATAATGAAATTTTAATTCCCCTTCCGTTATCGAATCAGTCAAAGAATCATTTTTAAAATATCCCCTGTATTCTGAACTGACTTCTCCGGAGATCTCCAGATTAGATTCCAGACCTTCACTTGTAAAGTCACTTGTAAAGTCACTTGTAAAGTCACTTGTAAAACCATCTCCGTTTTCCTCTGCAAATAGGAATGACAATCCCGCCAGGAGAAAAAAGAGAATGTTTAAAAAACCTTGTCTTGACATCACATGATCCTCCAATAATTTTTATGGTCTTCCTGATTGAAGGAACCGTGTGGAAAATAAGCCGTCCGGATAAGATTCATCATACTGAACCTTCTGTACAGTCAACTCAGTGGAATGATTATCCTGAACATTGGTCATCTTTGTCATAATGGGCGTTTCATACCCCTGGACCGATTCAACCTGCTTGACCTCCAGAATTTTCAGGAGACTGCCTTTTTTATCATACATTTCAACTTTCCGGTTAACCCAATTGTTTTTTTCTACCCAGGTGACAAGTCTGCTATACTGGTTATCATCCGGATCAACAGGAACAGCTTCCACCACATAACAATCAAGATCGCCCAGCCGTTCCTCTGTTAATAAGGTGTATGTATAATCGTCAATATCAAGACTGGACATATCGTCGTACGAGAAATCCGTGCCCATAAACGACTGATCGCCTTCGGATGCAGCAATTCTCCTGACCCGTTGAAGCGCAGGAAGGAAGATCCATTTATCATCATCTTTATTTCCCTGATTCTCCAGAACAAGAAAACGGGTATTTTTGACTGAAGCTGGTGAGTGAAAAACCATAACCACACGTCCCAGACCATCAGAAGTATCCATACTGTACTCTTCTATGATTCTTGTGTTTTCTAAACCGTTTTTGTCTATCAATTTCATTTGAACCAAAGTGTGAGATGAAGAACCATCAGGGCGGTTTTCAACATTTTCTGCAATTTCTCGTCCTGTCAGGGCAAAAAGACTGAAAGGAACCAAAATTGTGCAAACCAGCAGGACTGCTCTTTTTTTTAATGACATAATTCTATTTCTCCTTATACAATTTTGCGGGATTTATAATCTTTATGATTGCCGGTAATACAGTCAGGGCTCCCAGACTGGAAGTCAGCATAGTCAGAACAATAAGAACCCCCAGGTAGATCAGTGGATAAAAATTGGAAAAGACAAGGACACAAAAGCCGGCAGCCACAGAGAGAGCATTAAAAACAATAGCTTTGCCGACACTCATCCATAACTTATCCATAACCACCCGGTGAGTCGGATTTTCTTGAGATTTCCATATCTGAAAATAGCCACTTAAAAAATGAATGGTGTAATCAATTCCTATACCGATTGCCACCGAAGCGACAATAGCGGTACCGATATCCAATTTAATTTTGAATAACCCCATGACACCGAAGTTGATCAGAATAGAGAAAGAGAGAGGGATAATACTGATAAAGCCAATTGGAAAAGACCTGAACTGAATAGTCACAATTATGAAAACCAGAATCAATGATAGAACAATACTATGGATCTGAGTCGAAACGATCAGGTTTGTTACAGCAAATTTTGCTTTTGCCAATCCGGACGTCCAGATTTTGACATTCTTAGGAAAAAGATTATTCGCATAATTGCTGGCATCCTCCATAATTTCATGTGGAAGACGCGATCCTGTGGTTTTGAGAGTCACATTGATCCGGATTTTAGAAGGTTCGATACCATCATCTGTAAAACGGTCAAGATCTCCAGAAAATAGAAGAAGGTATTGGCTGATCAGATTCTGAAGATCTTCCTGTGTATTTAAATTATATTTTTCCGGATCTAATGGAACTTCATAATAATCCGCTCCTCCCCTGTTCAGCTCCTTAAAAACCCCCTGTATCAACTCAGAAGCGTTCAGCTCGCTGGCATCTGATTCATACCAGACCTTTTCCAGAAGATTACAAAACTCAGAATAGCTGAGTTTATCCTCGAGGTTGTAACTGTCCTTTGCCTCGGAGACTGTATAAGATACAGAAGACACGTCTTCTTCAATGACGGACTCATCTTCAACAAAGGATGAAAAACTACTAAACCCGTCGTTCCAGCTTCCAGCATCCCAGTCACTACCTTCATTATCATACTCCCCTTCAACTTCAAGAGGAATAAAGCCATCAGGATCATTCATGACCTGATTCATTCGCATAACAAAATCACTGAAAGAGGTAACTTTAGTAACTACCTCATATTTTTTGTATAAATATTTTTCCAGTTCCTTTATACCCTGTAACACTTCTGGATAAGCCATTGATCCAGGTTCTTGGCCTTCAAGAATTATACTAAAACTCTCCGTACCAACAAAATGTTTTGACATAAACTGTTCAGACTGGCGGATTTCCGACTCTTTCTTAAAAAATTCAATTAATGAATTGTCTACAATTAAATGGTTTATCCCATAGATTGAGAGAGCAATTACAGCAATAAACATGACAATAAGTCTGCTAGTATTGCTCCCAAGAAACCGGGAAGCACTGCTGAAAATGTACTCTGTTGCCGAAGGATTTCCTGCTGATTTGCTATCATGACTTTTTTTAACACTGCTTCTATGTCTCAGTAACAGGATGGAGGGAATCAAAACAAGTGAAACGATCATAGCGACAAAAACACCGACAGCAGTGAAGATGCCAAAATATCGCAGTGGCACTATACGACTGACAGCTAGCGAGGCAAACCCAGCAATAGTGGTCAGGGAAGCTGTAAGAACAGGTAGACCGACATTCTTCATAACTGAATGAACAAGCTGAACATTTGCCTCATGGTCCAATATACACCCTGTTTGCTTCAGATCGTCATAATAGTGGGAAACAACATGAATTCCATAAGCACTCCCTACGGCAACCATCAGAACAGGTATAGCAGTTGAAACAATAGAAAGAGGAATATGCAAAAAGGCCATGATCCCAATTGTCCAGACTGTACTGATCAATACAGAGAAGAAGGGAAGAATAACTCCTCCCGGTCTTTTAAAAAACAGAAACAGAAAGAAAATTAAAACAGCTACGACCATGGGAATCAGAGATTTAAGATCTTCTTTCATATAGACAGAGATAAGTGAGAGTACTGAGGGATTTCCGGCAATATAATGATTGATACCTGGAGGAAGATTCCCTTCTAGGTATGTTTTCAATGAAAAATAAATATCCTCCTGAAGATCCGGGTCTATATCTGGAACAAGAGTTATAGCAATTTGAGTCGAAGAGAAATCCTCAGAGTATAAAACATCCCTATAGACATCCCATGAAAGCAGCTTTTTCTTTAGTTCCGCCAGCTCTGCTTCCGTTCCGGAAAAATTATCATCCACAAGAGGAGATACATCCATCCCTCCAGGAATTGTCTGTATATAATCCACATTTGTCAGACTCTCAACATCATCGACCCCATTCAGTTCTTCTGAAAATCGGGTTAGATCGGATACTAATGCAATCAAATCTTTTTTTAGAATTGTCCCCTGGGTATTTTCAAGCGCAATAACCATTATATCGCTGCTGCCGAATAGGGCTTCTTCTTCATCCAGCTGCCTGTTAACAGGATGATCATCGGGCAGAAATTTTGTTACATCATTATCTAATTGAATGTTTGGAAGCTGATATCCCCAAAAAATTGTAAATAAAATTATAATGAAAAGATTAAGTTTGGGTCTTTTTAGTAATCGTATCAATTATTTCTCCAATAATACATTTAAAGTGCACTTATTGCACCTATAGTGCAATTTATACAAAAAAAAATATTCCGTCAAGAGAATTAGATACATCATTTATATAGTTCTTGACGGAATAGAAATAGAATTATTTTATATATTTATCAGTTATAGAATTGAATAAAAAAATCTCCTGTTGTAATTTTATAAAGACTTTTCAAAAAATATCACCAGTTCAGAAAACTTCTTAAGCGCTTTCTCTACAGGTTCGCTCCTGGACATATCCACTCCGGCCAGCTTCAGAGATTCCAGAGGAAAGCGGGAGCCCCCTGACTTGAGGAAACCGAGATAGTTCTCCCTTTCCTTATCCCCTCCCTGAAGAACCATCTGCGAAAGGGTCATCGCCGCAGAAAGACCTGTGGCATATTTATAGACATAAAAGGCCCTGTAGAAATGGGGAATCCTCAACCCTTCCAGATCAGCAGGTTCATCTATCTCCACATTGTCGCCGAAGTATTTTTCAAGAAGAGACCTGTATTCCCGCCGCAGAACATCCACGGTCAGAGGCGAGCCGCTCTCGGCCAGGGTATGACATATGAGTTCATATTCGGCAAACATGGTCTGTCTGTAGATCGTCGCCAGGATATCATCGATCTGCCTTCCGATGAGGTAGAGCTTCAGGTTCCTGTCGTCCGTCTCATTCTGCAGATACTCAGCCAGGAGCTGTTCATTGAAAGTCGAGGCTACCTCGGCTTCAAAGATCGTATAGTTATAATCCTGAAAGAGGTTGTTCCGCACAGAGTACCAGGAGTGCATGGAGTGCCCCCCTTCGTGAGCCAGGGTAAAAACATCCCGGATATCATCCTCTTTAAAGTTCATAAGGATATAGGGATCCCCCCTGTAGGATCCGGCAGAAAATGCTCCCGACCGTTTGCCTTTATTTTCATACTTGTCCACCCAGCCTCCGGTGAGGCCCTGTTTCAGAGTGGAAACGTACTCCTCTCCCAGAGGGGAAAGAGCACTGAGGACTTTTTCCACGGCCTGATCAAAGGTATGCTTTACCTTCACATCAGAAACCAGAGAGACTTTTGTATCATACAGATGAAGCTTTTCCAGCCCCAAAACCTTTCGTCTGAGCTCATAATACCTGTGAAGAGGCTCCAGGTTGTTTCCCACTGTGTTTATAAGATTATCGTAGACACTGTCGGGTACATCATCCGGAAAGAGGCTTGCCTGCCGGGCTGTTTCAAACCCTCTGATCCGGGCTTTGTAGATATCGGTCAGGACACTTCCCGAGTAGAGCTCCGCCAGGGTGTTCCGGTGGCCTTCAAACTGCTTATAGAACTGAAAGAACGCGGATTTCCGTACCTCCCTGTCCGGATCCAGAAGGAAAACACCGAAAGTCGAATTGGTCAGAGGCTTTTCCACCCCCCCGGCTTTGAGGGTTCCAAAATCCATATCCGCATTGGTCAGTGCTGAAAATGCCTTTCCGGGAGTCTGAGCCGATTCGGCCTGTCTGGCCAGAAGGATCTCCTCTTTCTCCGAAAGGATATGGGGCTTGTAGCGGATCAGCCTGTCCAGAGCATTGCCGTAGTCTTTCAGGACCGGAGAGGTCCTGTACTTCTCCAGAGTCTCTTCACTGAGGCTCTGGATCTCGGGTTTCAGAAAACTCGCGGCAGCTCCGCTTTTGGTGGCCACACTGACATACCGGGAAAAACGGCCTGTCCCCTCACTGTCCGAGACATTTTCCTCTTTTCGGAGCATGGCATAGTATCCCAGTCTCTCCTCCAGAAGTTCTGTCTCGTAATAGTAATCCAGACAGGCTTTCATCGTTTCCACCGACTCACCGAGAGTGCCTTTGAAAGCCTCCAGTCCGGGGATCCTCTCTTCCAGAATTTTAAGATCTTTTTCCCAGTCTTCTTCCTTATTATAAAGAGACCCCAGATCCCATTTATCTTTTTCAGGAACATTTCCCCTCAGGGGCGTGGCATTATCTGTACTCATCAAGGTCCTCCAGAACAGCATTCATCCGTCTTCCCGCTCTCCCTCTGTGGGAGATTCTGTTCTTCTCTTCTTCGGGAAGTTCCGCTACCGTTTTTCCGCTTTCAGGTTCAATAAAGACGGGATCATAACCGAATCCTCCGCCGCCGAAGGGCTGACGGGCAATGGAGCCGGGAAAAGATTCCTGTACAGTAAAAACCCTCCCGGGAGAGATCATAAGGGCCATACAGCAGACAAAGGATGCCGCTCTGTTCTCCTCCTCTTCCAGACGGGACAGGAGCAGAGCATTCCGCTCTTCATCGCTGAGCTTCACTCCAGTCTCCTCGGAGCCGTAACGGGCGGAGTAGATCCCCGGCGCCCCGTCCATGGCGTCAACACAGAGCCCCGAATCATCAGCCAGAACAGGTTTGTTCACCAGACGGTACAGAGTTTCCGCTTTGAGAAGGGCATTCTCCAGAAATGTAGAGCCTGTTTCATCACAGTCAAAATCGATCCCCAGTTCCCCGGGCAGTACCAGTTTATGACCGGAGAAAATCTTCTCCAGTTCTTTCTTTTTATGCATATTTCCGCTTGCCAGTATTATTTCCATACATAGAAGATAATGCATTACTCCTCCTCCAGGCAAGCGCGGATTTTATCCGGAAAGATCTGCAGGCTCTTCAGCGTCCCGGCTTATCTGCATCATCATTTCCTTCAGGTAGAAAAGCCCTGAATCCACAGATCCTTTGGGAATATTCAGAAGAGAACTGATTTCCCTGTTGGAAGGGACAAGACAGACCCGGCTTAGCTCCTCATTGATCCGGCCGTGCCTTTTCCGGAACCGGGCAATCCTCTCGTCCAGAAGAGCTCTTTCGTATTCGCAGAACAGTTCCATTCTCTTTTTCTGGTAGTAGGTGATTTTATGGTACAGATGGTTGCGCCGCTCGATGAGAAGATTACGACGCCCCATCCTCTCCTGAATGCAGTTCAGGAGTGTGACCCGCCAGAGCGAGGCTTCACGGGGATCAAACCGCAAGTCTGCGGCACAGTCAAGAAATTCCTGTTCCTCAAGAAACTGAATATTTTTAAGAAGAAGGATAAGAAGCCTCAATCTCAGGACCCGTCTTCTATTGGGCGTATCCCCCTTTAACAGGACAAGCTGAAGGACCTTCTGTTTCAGAGAACAGAGTTCCCGGGGTTCCTCCTGAATCTCCTCATAGCCAAGGGCAGACTCTCTCTCCATAATCCACTCCCGGTTCAGCCTGTTCTTCCGGGAACCCCAGTAGGATTTTACCTGCCAGGAAAGGGTCCGGTTCAGATAGGCGACAAACGAGTACCCCCTGAATTCAAATCCGGAGATCAGAGAGTCGATCCTGGTCTGGAGAGAGAGCATAAACTCACACCACTCCTCTTCAGGCAGGCAGTAGTTTCTGCGGGGATAATCATAGATGAGAGAGTGAATCTCCCTGTGCAGAATATCCCTGTATTTTCCATGATGCTGATGGGCCAGGACAAGATGGGTAATATAATCCAGCATAATTCCTCCTTATAGAGGGAACTATCACAATTACCGTGCCATCAATCATAAAAAAAGGGAGCCTATGGAAGACTCCCTCTAAAAACCGGATCTGTTAAGAAATTGTTAAGAAAAATATCAGAGATCAAAACCCATGGCTTTTCTCAGAGTCCTGATCTTCTCTGAGGCCAGTTCGCGGGCTCTTTCGGAGCCTTCCCGGAGAATCCGGTCGATCCTGGATCTGTCAGCCATAAGCTCTTCATATTTTTCTCTCATGGGAGAGATCTGCTCATTCAGCACATTGAACAGTTCACCCTTGGCCTCGCCCCAGCCCATACCGCCTGCCCGGTACCGCTCAGCCAGAGCCTCCTGCTGTTCGGGCGCAGCAAAGAGTTTATAAAGGGTAAAGACATTGCAGGTTTCCGGATCCTTCGGTTCATCCACACTCTGCGAGTTTGTGACAATCTTATTGCAGAGTTTTTTCAGTTTCTTCTCAGGAACAAAGAGAGGAATTGTATTATCATAACTCTTGCTCATCTTTCTTCCGTCGAGCCCCACCACAACCTGCGTGGATTCGGAAACAACCGGTTCGGGCAGAGTCAGCAGATCCTTTTTATAGTTTCTGTTTACCGCCTGGGCAATATCCACAGCCATTTCAATATGCTGCACCTGATCCTTGCCGACGGGAACATAATTTGTATCGAAAAGAAGGATATCCGCCGCCATCAGAACCGGATAGGTATACAGGCCCATATTAATGTTATAGTCTTCGGGTTTCCCCTTCTCCCTGTTCTGATCAAGCTGGGCCTTGTAGGCATGAGCCCTGTTCATCAGCCCCTTGGGGGTAAAAGCCATAATCATGGTGGTCAGTTCAAATGTTTCGGGAACATCAGACTGCCTGTAGATAAGAACCTTTTCCGGGTCCAGGCCGCAGGCAAGCCAGCAGGCGGCTATTTCATAGGTATACTCTCTCAGAGCAACCGGGTCTTTTATGGAATTCAGTGAATGATAATCTGCTATAAAGTAGCGGGCTTCGTATTTTTCCGCCAGCTCAAGGGCCGGTTTAACAGCTCCCAGATAATTTCCGAGATGGGGCATTCCCGTAGGCTTTATCCCCGTAAGAGCCACCTGTTTGCTCATGAAAGATATCTCCCTTCAAATGGACATTTTTTGGGATAATACCATAGGCTTTTATAAAAAGGAAGGGAGATCCCCTGTTCCCCATTACTGAGGCTCTTCAACGAGAAGGGAAAACAGGCCTTGACTCCAAACAGAGAATACTGAAAAGAGAATCGATGCTGATTAAGAGCTGTCCATTTCAGGACCTTATTCCTTTTCCTCCGGCGTTTCATTGAAAAACTTCAAGGCGTTTACAAAAAGGACTGGATAAAATCCCGGTTCTACTACAGAATATTAATATGGCACTGATATTTGTAATAGAAGATAATAACTCCATTAGAGAAGCGGTTTCAGGGTACCTGAAATTATCCGATTATGAGGTGGAGGAATTTGATGTCCTCAGCGGCGTCAAGGAAGCCATTATGGCAAGGACTCCGGATCTTCTGATCCTGGATGCAATGCTTCCCGACGGGGACGGTTTCGTTTTTGCCAAGGAGATACGGCAGAAGTCCGAAATTCCCATCATATTTATGACCGCCAGAGAGTCCGAATCTGACAGGATTACGGGTTTTGAAGTCGGAGCGGACGATTATATTGTCAAACCCTTCTCTCCCAAGGAACTTGTACTCCGCGTGGGGGCTGTTCTTAAAAGGACAGGGACGACGATTCCCCAGAAAAAAATGACAGGATGGGAGCTGGACGGTCAGGTTCTGACAACCGATGAGGATTCTCACAAAGCGCTTCTTAACGACCAGCCTTTGAAGCTCACCGCTGCGGAGTGGAAGATTCTGCTCTATCTTTCATCCAACGGGGGAGCAGTTGTTTCCCGGGAACAGATTCTGGACAGATGCCTTGAATACTCTTTTGAAGGGTACGACCGGACTGTGGATACTCATATAAAGAATCTCAGAGCCAAGCTTCAGAATCCGGACTGGATAGAGACCGTTCGGGGTTACGGATACAGGTTCGCAGGAAACAGTAAGTGAAATCCATGAGCGCCAGGATTCTGGCGGCTTTTTTTCTCATTATCGGACTTAATCTCGTTTTCGTAGGCTCTTCTTTTTTTCTGGCCTATCAGAGTTCCCAGAAAGACTGGAACGGTAAAATTGAAAAGAAGGCCCAGGAAACTCTGGATGTCATGTTCTCCTCGATTACAGAAGGAGAAGCCACAGACTTAACAGA
This sequence comes from Oceanispirochaeta sp., assembly GCA_963666275.2. Classification (GTDB taxonomy): domain Bacteria; phylum Spirochaetota; class Spirochaetia; order DSM-2461; family DSM-2461; genus Oceanispirochaeta. The sequence goes on along the minus strand of CAXXOA010000002.1, from coordinate 1,699,820 downwards.
GGAGATCTGCCAGAAAAATATTCTAAAGGCTCAGCAGCGCCTTATAGGAATGGCACAGCTGCTTATCTATGATAAACATAAAAACCTTGTCTGCCACTGGCTCAATTCCAGCCTTGACAACTATACCCCGCCAGAACCGGACAACAGCGCGGCTTCACCCTATTATTTCAATAATGAGATTATAGGTTACTATATACTGATCCCCGTGGAATTCCGCCATTTCGATGAAAACAGGCAGTTTATCTCCCGGATCATCCATATGGCTCTGGGAGGGATGATCTTCTCCTTTTTCGTATCCCTCTGGCTTGCTTTCAGAATCGCAGGACATTTCGCTGGAGAAGCCAAAGAGATAGCCATCAATCTGATGAATCTCTCCGAGGGATACAACAACTTTGAAATAACGCCCTCATCCACAACGGAAATGATGGCCATTAATGATGCGGCTCTGCTCCTGCAGAAGAAGATGATTCAGCAGGAGGGCCAGAGGAACAGCTGGTACAAGAATATCACCCACGATCTGAGAACACCCATTACGGCCCTGAAATCCCAGTTCATAGCCTGCCGCGACGGGATTCTTCCCATGACCCCGGAAAGATGGGAAACCATCCTATCCGAACTGGCAGGGATGGAACTGATGATCCGGGATTTTGCCCTGCTCTCCAAACTGGAATCCTCCAACTTCAAACTCACCAGACAGTTTATCTCGACCCCAGCCATCAAGGAACACCTTGTAATAACACTGACAGAACCGGCCAGAGAGAAGGAGATAGAGCTGGAATGGGATTTTATGGACTTCTCCTTCCTCTGCGATTTTTCCCTAATAACAACGGCCTTTACCCATCTTATTGAAAATGCCATAGAATTCTCCCTGCCCGGATCGACCATTGAGATCCGCATGGGCGTTCTGGATAAAACAGGCTACTTCCGTGTGATCCCCCGGGGCCAGCTGGAGCGGGAACAGCTGGAGAGGATCTTCGATCCCCTGTATAAAGCCGATTTCAGCCGGAAGACCAAAGGGAGCGGTCTGGGACTGACCATTTCCCGTAAAATCTCCGAGATCCTGGGGGCGGAATTGAAGGTGGAAAACCTCAATGACAACCGGATTTCCTTTGAAATGCTTATGAAAACCTGTTCATCCAGCCTTAATGTGTAGATGTTCTGTCTACTCCCCATATTCTGCTGTTAGAAAACAGTTATTTTTTCTTTGCTTCACACATTCTTCACATTTACTACATAATGCGCACACAAACGGCTCCTAAGATCGAGTTAACTGTATAAATTACGCAGAACCTGGTTCTGTAAATAAAACAAGTAGGAGTGAAAGTAATTATGAAAAAGACTTTTGTTATCCTGACAATCGTCCTGGCCATTCTGGCCGCCCCTGTATTTGCTGAAGTAACCGCGTCTGGTGAAGTTGATTTCGAATGGGCCTTCAATGCAGATGACTATGCTGAAAAGATTGATACCAATGATATGGTACTCGATCTTGGCGGAACTGTTGGTGACTACACTTCAATTTCAGCTGAATTCGAAGCTGAATACGAAGACACAGACGGAGAACTTGCTGATGAATCCGGAGACAGTGTTGTCTACATGAATCAGGCTACCCTGACTCAGGACCTTACTGGCGCTCTTGGTATCGAATCTCCTGTATCTGTTGCAGTAACTTTCGGTATCGCTGGTCTTGGTGGAGATCCTGTAAACTACAATGAAGTTGCCGGATATGGTGATTTCGCTTCTGACGGAGCTCTGGACCAGGGAACACTGATGACCAAAGTAAGCCTCGGAATCGATCCTGTAACTGTAGATCTTTCAATGTATGAAGGAAATAACTTCGGTGCAGAAGTTTACGGTACTATCGTAGAAGGTGCTGACGTATCTGTATACTACTTCAGTGAAGCAACTGCTGGTTGGAAAGCGCTTGACGTCCTGACCGCTTATGCTGAAGCGGAAGGTGCCCCTGCTTCTGTAACTGATGCAATCGTAGCAGTTGAACCTACTGTTTTCGGTATTAACGGTGCTTATGCTGTAATGGATGGTCTTACTGTTGGTGTTGGTTTTGAGAATGCTTCTTTCGAAGAAATTGACGCTCTTGAGCTCTCATCTGTAACTTCTTACGGACTGTCTGTTGCTTACACAATGGATGCTCTGACTGTTGGTGCAGCTTCTAATACTACTTTCTTTGATGTAGAAGACGGCCCCTCTTTTTCAGAAACAACAACTGTTTCTCTGAATGCAAACTATGCAGTTAGCGAAATGGCAACTGTTTTCGCAGCCATGGCTATGCCCCTGGATGCCGGAGATGCAGACATGGAAGATGTAATTGCATACGAAGCTGGTGCTAAACTGGCTATCGACAATGTATCTTACACTGCCGGTTACACTCTGTCTTCTGACTACGAAGGTTACGCTGCCGGTTTCATGGATGGAGCTGACAGAGCAGGAAACTTCTTCATGAAAGTTGGAGCTTCTTTCTAATCTGATTTTCAGATATGCTTAATATATAAGGCTGACCTGCACGGGTCAGCCTTTTTTTATAGTTTGGAATGCATCAAGATATTTCCTCAGCTGTATTTTACAACTGAGACTTCCATGCTATTGTTATCTCATCTAACTTTACAGGAGCCTTTTAGATGTATTTCAGAATTTTTCGAGCAATCATACCCGTACTGCTTTTCTCACTTGCCATTCTTACAGGCTGTAGAACCACAACTTACCAACCGACACAGGATACTATTGAATACAAAATATCGGATATACAGTTCAGGCTCACACCATTGACCAGAGATAATCTAATCGAACTGTACGGAAAAGATGAAAACCCCTTTATTGATTTCCCGGGAAAACTTCCTCCCCGGTATCTGCTGGTATTTGATACATCTATTACAACCGAGACTTCAGAAGTGGAATTCTCACGGGAGACCATAACGATTTCGATTGGAGAGAGTACCTATAAGGCATCCAACTATTTCACATTAAACAGTAACTGGAATTCCTATTATGATAATGATACTCAGGCTCTACACATGCGGAACAGAATAAACAAAACTCTGAAACCTTCGGAATTTTCAGCCTCACCGGACGCTCCTTTTAAGGGTTTTCTTGTATTCCTGATCCCCATAAAAGATGCAACCAAGGGTACAATCCGTATACCGGCCAAGACCCCCCAGGGAGATGAGGGCGTCATAGAGATACCTTTTACTTTGGAAAAGTATATCGGGAAAGACAAAGCCATTCCCAGTGAAAACACCGGGATTTTTGCTGAGTAGTAGGATTTTTTCCGAAAGAGCTGTCAGGCTTTCACAGATACAGGAATCACTTTATCCCGGATCCACTCCACCAGGCTGGATGAGGTAAACTCCTGCATCCCCTGACGGTACCGGAGGCTGGCGTAATCAAAGTAGCCTTTGGGATCAGGGGTGGAAAACTGTGGCACAGCCACACAAGCCATTCCCGCCCTTCTGGCGGCTTCTACCCCGAAAGGGGAATCTTCTATCACCAGACACTCATCCGGTGCAACATGGAGCCGTTTTGCAGTTTCCAGAAAGACATCTGGTGCGGGCTTCCCCTTCTCCACCTCTTCTGAGGATATCCGGAGCTCGAAGAGGTCCCGTACACCGGCTATTTCGGTCAATTCTTCAATAACCCGGTTACTGGAACCCGAGGCGATGGCGACGAGCAAGCCCCTGTCTTTAGCCCAGCGGGCAAACTTTTCCATTTCGGGAAATGCCGCAATTTCTTCCCGGGCCATCTCCATATAGATGCTCTCCTGAAAGGCGATCAGATCTTCCACAGACTTATTGATCCCGTAAATTTCCCGGATGCTTATCATAAAGGCCTTATTACCCACACCGATGTATTTGTCATGCTCCGCTTCGGTCATAAAACCGCCATGGGCCGCCACAACCGAAAGGTCGGCTTTCAGATAAAGGGGTTCGCTGTCCAGCAGGGTCCCGTCCATATCAAAGATTACAGCTTTAAACACTCTCTCTTCCTTTTCCTTTCATTTTTCACAATCACAAAAACCAACTCATCAGAGAGAGACCTCCCATGATATAAGAGAATCTGGATTGTATTCTGATTTATATTAACTATGTATCCTCTTTTGCAAGCAGATCATGATACCTCCTGAAAGGAGCAGCCCACCCCTTTAGGATTAACTGTCTGCTGTATGATTCCCGCCTGCCGTTCCATCCTCCAAAGGCTCCAGAGGCTCCAGGGCACGTCCGGAACTCATAAGAATGCTGACAGGTTTGAGTATATCCACATTGGCGCAGATGATTTTGATTGTCTCAGTCAGGGGGACAGCCAGAAACATTCCGGCGATGCCCCAGATCCAGCCCCAGAAAACAAGAGAGACCAGGATCACCACAGGACTCAGGTCCAGCTGATTCCCCTGCAGTTTGGGATCCAGAAAATTTCCCAGAACCATCTGTATCACAGGCATAGCTATGATCGTAGCGATTATGGGATTCCAATCGGGATAAAACTGAATAAAAGACATGAGGATCGTAGCGGCCATAATAAAGGAGGAACCTATATTGGGAATAAAATTGAAGAGGATCGCAAAGAATCCCCACATAAGATAGAAATCAAGCCCTATAAAGTAGAGGGAAACGCCCACAAGCACACCAGTGGCGACACTGATACTCAGTTTAACTGAAAGGTAGCGGGTGATCTGGCTGTTGATTTTCTGGATAATCCGTCTGATCCGGTCCCGGGCGCTTCCCTTGTTTTTAAATGCCAGCTCCATTTTCTTTTCTGAAAGGGGATTTTCCAGAAGCATGAACACAACAAAAAACAGCACGATGATAAGCTGCCCGGCAAAGGAGACAAAGGAGATGGAAATGCTCAGCAGCCCCGAACGCAGTCCATTGGAGAGCTGAAGGATTTCAAGGAGATTGGAAGGCAGGTTATACCTGAGGATAATTTCCCGGACAATGATATTGAACCGGTCCTGATAGTACCCTAAAACCGAGATAAATGCTGTGATACTGGAATAGAAAAACCACCCTATTCCATAGAGAGCTACTATCAGAAGGATAATAACCATAAAGACAGCCAGGATCCTGGGAATTTTACTGTTAATCCGTCCCACTATGGGTGCCAGAATAAACGAGAGCAGCACGGCCACCACAAGGGGCAGAAAAAGCGGCTGCAGAATATGAAGAACAGCCCCCAGAGCCATAAGGGTAAGAAGCCCCAGGAACACAGTAATAAGTTTAGTATTCATATGGGAAATATCATACAATATTAACCGGAGATTTCCTACACTTGGAATTATTATTTGAAACTTGTCTTCCGGGGCTTCAAAGGATGACACAATACCTGTAGTATTTGCCCCATGGCAGATATCAAATACAGTAATATCCGTTTTTTAACGAGCGCTCCCTATATGAAGAGTCTCCCCGCCCCGACAGGGATGGAAATCGCTTTTGCCGGCCGGTCCAATGCGGGAAAATCCAGTGCCCTCAATGCTCTGGCCAACCGCAAGAATCTGGCAAAGACAAGCGGTCAGCCCGGCAAAACCCAGCATATAAACCTTTTTGAAGTCCAGTCCGGCCTCCGTTTTGCCGATCTGCCCGGTTACGGATACGCCAAAGTTCCCCCCAAAGAGAAAGAACGCTGGCAGAGGGAGATGACCGATTATATTCTTCACAGGGAGTGCCTGAAGGGCATTGTTCTACTGATGGATATCCGCCATCCCCTCACAGATCTGGACAGAGCCATGCTGCAGCTGGCAGTTGACGGTGACCGTGAGGTTCATATTGTCCTGAGCAAAGGGGACAAGCTCAAAACAGGAGCCCGAAAGAAAACCCTGATGGAAATGAACAATAAACTGCGGGGCCTTCCGATTCCCTGGAGCATTCAGATCCTGTCTTCTGTCAAAAAAGAGGGAATCAAGGAACTGAAAGACCATCTGGGATTCTGGTTTGATCAGGGGCTGGAATAATCCGGACATAAAAAAAGATCCTCCCTTATGGCGGGTGGATCTTTCACTTTATGAAATAAAACAGGTTTAATCTACATTTTTAAAGAGTTCCGGATACCTCTGTCAGATAGCTGGTCCGCAGGCAGGTTTCGAACAGTTCCCGGGGCATGAATTCCCGTTTTTCCTCTTTCCAGTCACTGTAGTTCCTGGTGATTTTCACCTGAAAGCCCTCGGGTTTTTCCCTCAGAACCTCAAGTATCTCTGTTCTACCAATGGTACCTTTGACTTTGTATGCTTTCATTTTGAACTCCTTGCAGCAGAGCCGTGATCATCTCCGCCATTTATATATTCTTTATTATCGGATTTTTTCTGCAATCATTTAGGGGCTTGTCTAAAATCATCCAGTCTGAAAAAATGCATCTATGAATCATATTGCCCTGGCAGGTGTCAAACACACGGGAAAGTCCACAAAAGGCCGTTTACTGGCTCAGTCTCACAAAGGAATTTTCACAGACCTGGATGACCTGATAGTAGAGATGCTGCCCCGGGGGTACACCATAAGGGAATGGTACAGGGAAAAAGGAGCGGAATCCTTTATGGAACTTGAGAGTTCCGCTCTGGAAAACTATCTGAACAAACCGGAAGACGGCTTCCGCTGTCTGGCCCTGGGAGGAGGAACTCTGGAAAACCCCTCCGCCCGGAAACAGCTGAAAGCGTCATCTCTGTGCCTCTGCGGTTTGATTGACCGGGAAGAGGTCCTTCTGGAAAGGATTCTCCGCAAGGGGATCCCTCCTTTCCTGGATTCATCCCATCCTGAAGAGTCCTTTCACAGGCTCTATGAACAGAGGAACAGAACCATCAGGGAATGCAGTGATATCCTTGTCGACATGGATGGCCTCACCATGGATGAGGCAGTGAAAGCCATTGAGCGGGGATTCAGAGCATTTATTAAAAAAACGGGCATATAGAGTAAAGGGAGAATATCATGGCAGGAAATACCTTTGGAACAGTTTTCAGAATCACAACCTTCGGTGAGTCTCACGGAAAAGGAGTGGGAGTCATTGTAGACGGCGTTCCTCCGGGAATACCTCTTTCCGAAAAGGATATTCAGCCTGAAATGGACAGAAGGAAACCCGGTCAGTCCGATATGACCACCCCCCGGAAAGAGAGCGATATCGTCACCATAACCTCCGGTGTATTCGAAGGGAAAACCACGGGAACTCCTATTATGATGATGCTTCAGAATACAAATACAATTTCCAGCGACTACAATGATGTTCTTGACAAATACAGGCCAGGTCATGCGGATTATACCTATCAGCAGAAGTACGGGATACGGGACTGGCGCGGAAGCGGCAGGGCTTCGGGCAGGGAAACAGCAGGACGTGTTGCTGCGGGTGCTCTTGCCAAAAAGATACTCAGTACCAGAGGGATAACCATTCAGGCCTACACCAAAGCAGCGGCAGGCGTTGTCTGCGAAAAGTATGTGCCCGAGCAGATAGAGTCCAACCCCATGAGAGCCTGCGATCCAGATGCGGCTGTTAAAATACAGAAGATTGTGGAGAAGCTGATCGAAGAGGGAAACAGCGCCGGTGGAATCATAGAGTGCAGGATAAACGGTGTTCCCGCCGGGCTGGGTGAGCCTGTCTTTGACAAACTGGAAGCCGATCTGGGAAAGGCGATCCTTTCCATCGGCGCGGTCAAGGGATTTGAAATCGGTGAAGGGTTTGCCTGTGCTGAAATGTTCGGCTCCGACCACAACGACGACATGGACAGAAACGGCTTTGTCACCAACCATGCCGGAGGCATTACCGGCGGGATTTCAACAGGTCAGGAGATCATTTTCCGTGCGGCTGTGAAACCCACAGCGTCCATTTCAACTGCGCAGCATACGGTAAACCTGGAAGGGAAAGAAACGGAAATCCGCACAGAGGGACGGCATGATCCGATTATCTGTCCCCGGATCATCCCTGTGATGGAATCCATGGCCGCTCTGGTCCTTGTAGACCATCTGATGCGGCTGGAAACCATGCGGAGCCTCTCTCCCCTATAAGCTTTCCGCCATCACCATAAGAGGGAGTTTCCCAGGAGAGGGCAGCTCCCCCTTCCAGTCACCCATGAATCTGATATTTCTGTATCCGCTCTGTTCGATCAGCTCTCCCAGCTCATCGGGCTTCAGGGGATAGTGACTGACCCTGCTGGGAAAATGCTCTCCCGAGTCGAGATCAGTCAGGCGGGTTTCGAAATAGTAGAGACCTGATTCCTCACCCTTTCTGTAGGAGCGCTGAAAAAGGCAATGTTCTGTTTTCCTGTCAGGGAAATCAATGCCATCCGATGTGAGTCTTTCATAATTCAGAGTCTGCAGGATCAGAATCCCCCGGGGACGGAGAACAGTCCCGGCCTGCTCCAGAAATCTGGTCACCTCCTCCCTGTCTATATGGGCCACAGTATTGCCGACGCAGTTGAGTATAGAAAAGGAGGAAGGACCATAGGCTTTACTGAATGTGAGAAGATCTTCCTCTTTGAACAGACCTTTCCCGCCTGACTTTTCTTCCGCCAGCGCTACCATTCCGGGATCCAGGTCAAATCCCCGGGCATCCACTCCTTTTTCATTCAGTTTCCTGACAAGCTCACCCGTTCCGCAGCCTGCATCCAGGATTGCATCGCCCTTTTCAGTCCGGGAAAGAATAAACTCCACCAGATCGGGATCGCAGGGGAAAATTTCTTCATAATAGTGAGAAAGAAGGGAATAGAAAGTCATAAACACACCTCCGGGAAATCTGTGATAAATAAAAAGGCTGCCCCGCAGGGCAGCCTATTATTTAATAATTCAATACGTAAACGTCTTAGTCCTGGGGAGAGAAATCAGATTTCTCAGCGCCGCAGAGAGGGCAAACCCAATCTTCAGGAATATCATTGAATTCTGTTCCAGCCTGTACTCCGTTATCGGGATCGCCTTCTGCCGGATCATAAATATAGCCGCATACATCGCATACATATTTCATAAGTTCATACCTCCAAACCGTTCATACGGTGTTAAAGAAAATTATTATATAATTACTCCATTATTGCAAGGAGAATTATTTCTAAAAATACCCTGGAAGGCTCTCTCAGGCTTTCCAGAGTCCGTGAACATTGCAGTATTCTCTGGCAGAAACTTTAGAAGCGTCTACGCAGAATTCTGCCACAGGCTGATCACCGGGGTTGAGATATTTTTTGTATACCTTACCGTCTGCCAGCAGTTCAATCCACTGAATCCAGTGTTCATCGGTCATGGGGTGCAGAGTGCTTCCTACTGTTACTTTGTATCCGCCGTCGATTTTCTCAATCAGGGGAACATGTTTTTCTGTAGAGGAATCAGCCGTTTTCTCTTCAAGCAGAGTCATTTCCTTACCACAGCAGACAAGATCTCCTCCGCCTACATTAACAACTTCAACGATATTACCACAGAGTTCACATTTATATACTTCATTTACAGCTTTAACGCCCATTTTTATCTCCTATTGTGTATATTTCCGGTCCATTCAGGTGCCGGAAATAAAAAAAAAACAATCACGGCTGATCTGTCAGACCAGCGCTTCTATCATTCCATTTCAAAAATTGAATCTGATGGATTACCAGTTTTCGCCTAAAAGTTCAAAGTGTGCTTTGGGATGAGCACAGGCGGGACATACAGCCGGAGCTTCTGTTCCTTCATGAAGGTATCCGCAGTTTCGGCATCTCCAGACAACACCGTGATCTTTTTTGAAAACAGTTCCTTCATCAACATTCTTTTTCAGCTCAATGTATCTTTTTTCGTGCTGTTTTTCCGCTACAGCAATGGCTTCGAAAATATTGGCAATATTATCAAAACCTTCTTCCCTGGCAGTGGCGGCAAATTCGGGATACATGGTAGTCCATTCATAGTGCTCACCCGCAGCCGCTTCGGCCAGGTTTTCAGAGGTGGTTCCAATCACACCGGCGGGAAAACTTCCTGTAATTTCCACTTCTCCGCCTTCGAGGAGTTTAAACAGCCTTTTGGCATGTTCCCGTTCCTGATTAGCTGTCTCTTCAAAGATGTCCGCAATCTGAACATAACCTTCTTTTTTCGCTTTACTGGTGAAATAGGTGTATCTGTTTCTTGCCTGTGATTCACCGGAAAAAGCTGTCAGAATGTTCTTTTCAGTTTTTGTTCCTTTTAATGAAGCCATAGTATCTCTCCTTACAACAGTTTTTTCTGCAGACCTGAGCCTGCTGATTTACAAAAAAATGACATAGAAATATAAATTGGATACAGCAGATTCTTCATCTGCCCAACTACTTAATACTAAACCTTATGAATAAAAAATCAAGCCTATATTATTGATGCTGATTCCTGCAGTCAGAGCAGATTCCCTGATAGTGAAGGGTTGCACTCTGAATCGTACGGCTTTTAACCCAGGGGTCCGAGGGATCCGGTTCCGGAGGGCTTAAATCCAGGGGGATATCTTCAATTTTACCGCATTTTTCACAGCGGAAATGCGGGTGCGGTGCTGTATTGTAATCAAACCTTTTCTGCCCGTCAGGTGTTTCAATTTTGACAATCATACCGTTTTTGGCCATAAGTTCCAGATTTCGGTATACGGTCCCAAGGCTGATATTCGGAAGTTTCTTTCTGACTTTTTCATAGATAAAATCGGCAGGGGGATGAGATCTGGTTTTCATCAGCTCATCGAGTATCAATTTCCTCTGAGAGGTTAATCTGAATTCTTCCATAACTAATAATAATAATGATTACTAATAATATGTCAACCTTTTTCTGAAAAGTGCCATCTCACGAAGAAACTCAGGGGGATAGGGTAAAAAAGTACCCCTCCCCTCTCAGAGTCTTCAGATATTCCGGACGGGAGGCATCCTGTTCAATTTTTTTTCTCAGATGCCTGATATGAACGTCCACAGTCCTCTCATCGCCGAAATATTCACTGTCAGCAGACCAGACCCTGTGTATGATGTCTGTTCTGTTAAACACAGTTCCGCTGTTTCTGAGAAAAAAGAGCAGGAGTTTGAACTCCATAGGAGTCAGATCCACCTGCTCCTCCTCCTTGATAAGAGTCATCCTTCCCGGATTCAGCACGTAGGGACCGAACCGGTACTCCCGCTCTCCCGGATGTCCCTCGGAGAAGGCCCCGTAGGAACGCCGCAGAAGGGCTTTTACCCGGGAGTGCAGTTCCTTCAGGCTGAAGGGTTTGATCATATAGTCATCAGCACCGTCATCCAGTCCCAGGATCTTGTCCTCTTCATCATCCCTGGCAGTCAGCATCAGGACGGGAAAATGATAGCCCCGGCTTCTGATTTCCCGGCAGAGGGTAAAACCATCTTTTCCGGGAAGCCGGATATCAAGAATGAGCAGGGAGGGGTCGACCTCATCAAGACAGGCAAGAAATGCCTCTCCATTGAGATAGTGAGAGACCCTGTACCCGGCAGCTTCGAGAGAGAGAATAATCCCTTTTGCAACAGAGGGATCATCCTCCACAGAGACTATATGGAATGCATTTTCAGATCGGTTCATATGATATCCTGATGAACAGGATATCCCTGATCCCCGACTTTTTCAATTGACAGGGAACAGCGGATTTTTTATATCTTCCGCTCCCTTCTCACTCCTCCCCCGGAGACAAGGGAGAAATGAGAGGAACGGCAACCTGTGTTTCTCCTCAGGTTTTTCCCTGAACCACATGGCAGGCTACATGATGATCCGGAGCAACTTCCTCCAGAACAGGAGTCTTCTGCCGGCAGATATCCTGTGCCAGAGGGCATCTGGTAGCAAACCGGCAGCCTTCGGGAGGATCTATGGGGCTTGTAACACTACCCTGCAGAACCACCCGTTTGTTTCGCCTTGTCACATCCGGATCCGGAATGGGGATAGCCGAAAGAAGGGCTTTTGTATAGGGATGGAGAGGGTTTTTGTAGAGTTCATCGCTGGTGGTCACTTCCATAAGCTGCCCCAGATACATAACTCCGATCCTGTCGGAGATATATTTGACCATGGAAAGGTCATGGGCGATGAACAGATAGGTCAGCCCCATCTTATCCTGCAGATCCTGCATCATATTGACAACCTGAGCCTGAATGGAGACATCCAGAGCCGAAATCGGTTCGTCACACACAACAAGATCCGGTTCTACTGCCAGGGAACGGGCAATTCCGATCCGCTGTCTCTGGCCTCCGGAAAACTCATGGGGATAGCGGTTGGCATGTTCTTTCTTCAACCCTACCTGATGGAGTAGATGATAGATCCTCTCCTGACGTTCCGCCCCTTCGGCTAAATGATGGGTGGAAATTCCCTCGCCGATGATATCCGTTACGGTCATACGGCTGTTCAGGGAGGCATAGGGATCCTGAAAAATCATCTGAATTTTTTTTCTGTAGGGTTTCATCTGTTTCTCGGGAACTGTCGCCAGATCGACACCGTCAAAAAAGACCTGCCCTCCCGTGGGCTCATAGAGTTTGAGAATTGTCCGTCCGGTTGTGGATTTACCGCACCCCGACTCCCCTACCAGCCCGAAGGTTTCTCCTTTTCGAATCTGAAAGGAGATATCGTCGACAGCTTTGAGATACTGTTTTTTGGGATTCAGAATACCGCTGTTCAGGGTAAAATACTTTTTCAGATTTCTAACTTCCAGTAGTGGCGCTGCATTATTCACCGTGATCACCTGCCTTTTCATAGTTTTCCACCCGGGGCGCGTCCTTATGGAGGAGCCAGCACGCAGAGCTGTGAGTCTCACTGAGTGTAAAGGTGGGGGGCTGCTTTTTCAGACAGATGTCCATGGCATGAGGACAGCGGGGAGAAAAAGCACATCCTTCGGGAGGATGCAGCAGATCAGGGGGAGATCCTTCAATGGGAACAAGCCTTTCATCCGCCCCTTCTTCATTTATCTTGGGCACTGATTTATGAAGTCCCACGGTATAGGGATTCTGGGGATTGTAGAAGATGTCCTTTTCCGTCCCTTTCTCCATGATGGTACCGCCGTACATCACAACGATATGATCACAAACCTCGGCAATCACACCCAGATCATGGGTAATGAGGATGATAGAAGCCTGAATTTTCTCTTTCAGCTCATTCATCAGTTCCAGAATCTGAGCCTGTATGGTCACGTCCAGCGCTGTTGTGGGCTCATCCGCAATCAGAAGACGGGGATTGCAGGAAAGAGCTGTAGCAATCATAACCCTCTGCCGCATACCTCCGGAAAACTCATGAGGATAGCTGTTTATCCGTTTTTCCGGTTCGGGGATGCCCACAAGATGGAGCATCTCCACAGCCTTTTTGTGAGCCTCTTTAACGCTGATTTTCCGGTGACGTCTTATGACTTCAATCATCTGATTCCGGATTGTATAAACAGGGTTCAGAGAGGTCATGGGATCCTGGAAAATCATGGCAATCTCATTTCCCCGGATATCAGACAGCTGTTTCTGACTCAATTTTGTCAGATCTCTGCCGTCAAAGAGGATCTCTCCGGATTTGATCTTACCCGGTTCATCAATCAGTCCCATAATGGAAAGGGATGTGACGCTTTTCCCCGAGCCGGACTCGCCCACGATGCCCAGGACATCCCCTTTTTTCAGTTTAAACGAAGAACCCCTGACCGCCTGGACCTCTCCGTGATGGGTATAGAAAGAGGTTTTCACATCCTTCAGTTCTAACAGTATATTTTCACTCATTGGATTATCCTTTTCTCAGTCTGGGATCAAGAGCATCCCGCAGTCCGTCTCCCAGGAAATTGAAGGAGAGCATGGTTAGCGCGATAGCCATGGAGGGGAAAAACAGCTGATAGGGATAGGAGAGCAGTCCCGCCAGAGCATCATTGGCAAGGGTACCCCAGGAGGCCATGGGGGCGGAAACTCCCAGTCCGATGAACCCGATAAAAGCTTCGGTAAAGATAGCCTGGGGAATCAGCATGGTCATGGAAACAATGATGGGGCCCATGGCGTTGGGAACCAGATGGCGGGAGATTATCTTATTCCTTGAGACGCCCAGAGCCCTGGCTGCCAGGACAAACTCCTGATTTTTGAGACTCAGCATCTGCCCCCGCACAAGACGGGCCATCTGCACCCAGTAAACGCTTCCCAGAGCGATTGTCATGGTCCATAATCCCCTGTTGCCTACCAGGACCATAATGAGGATAACATAAAGAACCAGAGGAATCGAGTTCAGAATATCCACAAACCTCATCATGGCCATATCGGTCCGGCCGCCTTCGTATCCGGCGACACTTCCGAAGAAGACTCCGATAAACAGGTTCACAAGGGTTGCCACCAGGGCGATGGTCAGAGAGATACGGGCTCCGTACATAATCCGGACAAGAAGGTCCCGTCCCAGATTGTCGCTGCCGAAAATATAGGTTCTGTTAAAAACCCTTTTATAGGATCCGGTGATCTCATTACCCCTGTAAAGGAAAGAGTAATCAAAGGGGCTGTTCATTTTGTCGGGAAGAAGGTTGTAGGAAAAGTCCAGAACTACCTTGAGATCCCCATCTTCATAGGTATAAAGCTTCTTAACGGGATCGGTTTTGGTCCTTTCCAGCCGGGAGAGGATCTCTCCCTCTTCTGAAATTCTGAGAAGCTTGTAGTCTTTTGTCAGATAGATAAAATAATCCTCTTCCAGCTGATAGATATCAAACCGGGGGGGAATATTTGTGAAATCCAGATTCTGGTCCGAATAGGTTCGAGACATGAAAAAGGGGCCGAAAATGGCAAACAGAAAAATGAGAGTGACACCCACCAGCCCGGCCATGGCAAGCTTGTGGTTTTTCAGACGTCTCCAGGCATCCTGCCAGTAGGTCAGGCTGGGACGCATTTTTTCTTCTATTTCTGTCTTATTTCTGTCAATAAAGACAAATTCGCTGGAATCCATGGTCATCCCGTCTCCTTGTCAAAGCGTATTCTCGGATCGATCAGGGCATAGACCATATCCACTATAAAAACCATGATCACATAAAACGCGGCATAAAGGACGGTAACCCCCATAATGGTGGTGTAATCCCTGTTGGAGACGCTCTCCACAAAATACCGGCCGATTCCGGGGATGGCAAAGATTCTCTCAATAACAAAGGACCCTGTCATTAGGGTTGCCACTGTGGGACCGATATAGGTGACTACAGGAATGAGAGCATTCTTGACGGCATGTTTACCGATGACAGAGAAATTCCTCAGCCCGTTGGCTCTTGCCGTTCTGATATAATCCTGACGGAGAACCTCCAGCATACTGGAGCGGGTCAGCCGGGCAACAAACGAGAGAGAGTACCCCGAAAGGGCCACCACGGGACCGATATAACTGGCCGGGGTTTTCAGGCCGAAAGGAGGAATCCATCCCAGTTTGCCCGAGAAGACAAAGATAATCAGCGTGGCAATGACGAAACTGGGGATGGTCACACCGAGGGTGGCCATAAACATGACAAAATAGTCAATCGGCTGATTCTGTTTCAATGCGGAAATGATCCCCACGGGAACGCCCAGAACAACAATCAGAAGAACTGCCAGGAACCCCACACGGGCTGTCAGGGGAAACCCTGAGACAATGAGATCATTGACTGAAGTACCGATCTTTGAAAAGGAAGGCCCCAGGTCAAAGGTGGCCAGTCCCTTCATATAATCGAGATACTGAACGATCAGAGGATCATCCAGATGATATTTCTCGTTGAGAACGCGCATGATTTCCGGCGGCACGGGTCTTTCTCTTGTAAAGGGCCCTCCGGGGATGGAGTGCATCATAAAGAATGTGACAGTAGCTATGAGAACAATTGTCAGCAGAGAATAAATCAGGCGCCGGACTATATAATGTTTCATATACAGACTCCTATTTGTCTGGCAGAAAAGTCTTTTTCAGCTTAAAGGGCAATCCAACAGGTAAACAGGGAAAAGCAAAGATGTAAAAAATATCGCTAACCGGAAAGAGAGGAAGAATCAGTGACTTTCATGCTCTTAATGATTTGTATTCTTAAATAGGGCCGCCCCTTCCGGAGCAGCCCGATTTTTGAAGCAGATAAAGATTATTCCTGAATATAGGCGGTACTGAAATCCATCTGTCCCAGCATACTTCTGTCCCATCCCTTGATTTTGGGGGAAGAGAGGAAAAAGTCTGTGTAGTGATAGACGGGAATCACAGGCATATCGTTCATAAGAATGTCCTGAGCTTTATACAGGGCTTCATAGTGATCCTGACCATAGGTTGAAGAGGCAACAGCCATGGCTTCATTGTAGGCAGGGTTATTGTATTTGGGATCGTTGTAGTCGTTTCCTTCGACAAAGATTGCCAGGAGACCCATGGGATCCAGGAAGTCTGTGATCCAGCCGCCCCGGGAAACTTCGTAGTCCCCCTGTTTCCTGGTATCCTGAAATACAGCCCACTCCTGGTTTTCCAGGGTACATTCGATTCCCAGGTTGGTTTTCCACATTTCCTGAACCATTTCCGCTACCAGCTGATGACCTTCGGCAGTGTTATAGAGAAGGACAAATGAGGGGAACCCTTCACCGTCGGGATATCCGGCTTCAGCCAGGAGTCTTTTAGCTTCTTCCACAGAACCGTCATCGGTGGAAACACCATAGGTTCCTGCGGTTTCAAAAAAGTCGTTTCCTTCATGGTCGGGGAATCCGGGAGGAACAAAACCGGCGGCAGGAACGTTTCCTCTGGCCAGGGTTTCCACGATCCTTTCTCTGTCGATACCATAGGAAAGGGCTTTTCTCACTCTCACATCCTTCCACAGATCCAGGTTCATATTGAAATTGTAGTAGTAGGTTCCCAGAAGAGGATAGATATAGAACTCGGGATTTTCCGCAATAAGAGCGGGAATTTCAGCGGGAGGAATGGAATTCTGATCCAGGAAGTCGAATTCCCCTGCTTTATAGGCATTGTAACCTGTAGAGGCGGAATCAATGAATTTCACATTGATAATATCAAGTCCCACCTGGTCGGCATTCCAGAAATTCGCATTTTTTTCCAGAGTCAGACCGTCACCGATGGTATAGGAAGTCAGAACGAAAGGTCCGTTGCTGACAGCCAGAGCAGGATCTTTTGCCCAGGCGCCTTCGGGGCCGGCTTCTACAGAAGACTGTTTTACCGGTCGGAAGTGATAGAATGATGTGAGGGAAACAAAATAATCGGTAGGGGCGGAAAGGGTAACTTCAAAAGTCAGATCATCCACAGCGCGGATCCCTACTTCATCAGTGGAAACATCGCCATTGTTGGCGGCTTCCGCATTAACCACATTTGTATAATGCCAGATCCAGCCGTATTCTGAAGCTGTTGCCGGATCAATAGCCCGTTTCCAGGAGTATACAAAGTCATGAGCCGTCAGAGGAGAACCATCGGACCAGTTTGACTCTCTCAGATGAAAAGTAATGGTTTTTCCATCGTTAGAAACATCCCAGCTTTCTGCGATACCCGGAATAACTTCACCGCTTCTTTCGCGGACAAGCCCTTCAAAAGTATTGCCGATGATATGACCGGCGTCATTGGCTCCGTTAAGACCGGGATCGATGGTTTTGGGATCCGCAGCCAGGTTCCAGTTCATAACTGCCGGAGCTTTTTCCATCCGGGCGGCTTCTTTGGGGGCTTCCTCTTTCTTACCGCAGCCGGTTAAAACCAGTGCCGAAGCGAAAAGTGCCAGAATCAGAGAACGAAACACAACTTTTTTCACAAATTGACTCCTTCAATTGACATTTGAGACAGGGATTTCCTTTTGGGTTTAAGAATCAGGGAAACCTGTCTTTAGAGAGCAAATTCAAGTTTAAACAGCATTATGAGCATAAGTCAATGTAAAGATGCAGATATGAAAACATGACTAATTTGTGAATATTAGAAACGGGCTAGAAAAAACTGCCAGTTTTTAAAGGAATATAGAAGGATATGCCCTCTTATCTTTACAGACTATCCTGAATCTTCCTGTTTTTCAGTTTTTAAAACAGATGTTTTATATTGTTTTCCTGAAAATAAAACATGACAAAGTTAATAATCTTTAATTCTTTGCAGATCATTTTTTCTGTTTTCTCCGGCTCAGGGTCGATTTTTCAGTGAATCAAGGGGGTGAACATCCGCCGGGTTGCCATAGAACCCCCTCCAAAGATCCTTCCTGAAAAGCTGGGGGACCGTAGAGTAATAGAGTGGGATCACTGCCGGGTCTGTTTCACAGAGGATCTCTTCAGCCTCTTTCAGAAGCGCCATTCGCTTATCCCGGTCCTGCTCCAGGGCCGAATCAATGAGGAGGGCATCGAATGAAACGGAGGAGTAGGTTCCGCCCAGTGGAGAATTGCCAGATAGAAAGAGAGAGAGAAAGGGAAACGGATCGAGAATTTCGCTGTGCCATCCCCCCAGCGCCAGGTCGTATTGCCCCGCTCTTCTGAGTTCATAGAATGTCAGAGCATCCACGGCGGTAATGGAAAAGGATATTCCCAGGTCATCCTCCCACCGGCCTGTGAGAAATTCTGCCACAGACTTATGGCCGGGAGAATCCATTATAAGCAGATTCAGAGGGGCAGCTGCAGAATATCCCGATGCATTTCGCATTTTCCTGGCCTCATCCAGCCTGAGAGGATAGAGAAGCTCAGACGGATTGCGGGTGGAAAAACCCTCCATAGCCGGAACGGGAGACCAGGCGGGTTCCTGTGCGCCCTGAAGGACATACCCGATGAGCTCCTCCCTGTCCACAGCCGAGGAAAGGGCTCTTCTGATCAGGGGATTCTTCAATGCGGGCCGTTGCTGATTTATAAGATAGAAATAGCTGGTCAGCCCCGTGGGGTTGTAGAAATCGGGCCTTCCGGCAAGAACCGGGAGCTCCTCAAGCGGAAAAAAGTCTCTGGGCAGCCAGTGGAGAGTCCCTTCCCTGTAGAGCTTCAGAGCCTCCTGTGCATCCGGAACAGGAAGGAAACGGATCTCCCGGGCATCTTCTTCAGAAAGGATGCCGTAGCCCCTGTTCCTCTTGAGAAGGATCCCTTCGGAGACACTCCCTGAAACAGGTATATAGGGCCCGCTGACAATCCATTGATCCGGGTGCAGAGGGTCCAGGCCTTTCTCTCCCATCATCTGAAAGGGGTATACGCGAAAAACCGGATGGGTCAGAACCTGAGGAAAATAGGGAGTCGGACCTGTCAGCACCACTTTCAGTGTATTTTCCGCTTCCGCATGGATTTCAACAGACTCCGGGGAAGTCTCTCCCGAGACATACTCCCGGGCGCCTTTGATATACTGCATGAGAATCCAGGCATAGGGAGACGGGTCGGCCGGATTGAGAGCCTGCATCCAGGATGCCCTGACCTGTTCCGCCGTTATGGCCTCGCCATTGCTCCAGAAGGACTCTCCCAGAATAAAGGTGAAGACCCGTGACTGCTCATCTCCCTGCCACTCCCGGGCCAGCCCCGCAGCAGCTCCCCCGTTTACGGGATCCGGCATGGTCAACCCTTGATAGAGGGCGCCGGTGAGTCTTAGAATATCAGTATCCTGAATATGGAGAGGATTGGAAGGGAAGGAGTGATTCCTGTAGGGAAGAGTAAAAACAGAGAGACCCCTGTCTGATGAGGTATCCTTCTGACCGGCACTGAAGAGAAAAAGGGGGGAAAACAGAAGCATGAAAAGAAAAATGCGGATCTTCATAAAATAAACACCACTCCTACGTAAGGATATACCATACTAAATTATACAATCCAAGTCTTGCCAAAATCATATCTTTGGAGGCATTATTAGCTGTTATGGATAAATCAATAGACAAATTTTCATCCCTGGTAGGGAAACTTCAGAAAAATCTTACCGGAGATTACAAAGCCCGTCCGGATCATGTGTACCTGGAAGGGGAAGCGGCCAACCGGGAAATTATCGGAACCCTTGTAGAACAACTCATGAAAAAGGGCAGCGGCATCCTCGGGGCTGAAAACCTTAAAAAACTGTACGAATATGTAAAAGCCGGGGAATCCTGTCTGCTTCTTATTGAACACTACAGCAACTTTGACTACCCCGCCTTTTTCAGACTGATAGAAAAAGATCCTCAGCTTGGCCCGGAAGTGGCCAACTGTCTTTTACCGATACAGGGCATGAAGCTCTCCGAGTCCAGTGCCCTCACCGCTGCTTTTTCCAACTCCTATAATACGATAGTCATCTATCCCAGCCGTTCTATCGATCTGGCTCAGGATCCGGAAAAGATTGCGGAGATAAAAAAAGTCAGCAACCCCATCAACCATGCGGCCATGAAGGAACTGACAAAAAGAAAACATGAAGGCAATATCATTGTGGTTTTCCCTGCGGGAACCCGATACAGGCCCTGGGATCCGGAATCCAAAAAAGGGGTAAGAGAGATCTATACCTATCTGAAAGCTTTTGATCATGTAGAGTTTGTCAGTATCAACGGAAATCTGCTGATTCCCTGTCAGGAAAATGATATGGAGAAGGACACTCTCAACGAGGATGTGATTCTCTTTACTGTTTCCCAGCCCATCAAAGGAAAAGATTTCCGTCAGGAAAGAACGGCCATGACCCCCGAAGGGCAGGATCCCAAACAGTTTGTTGTGGATCAGGTCATGGCAGAACTCGAAAAACTTCACAACCTGTCCGAAGAAGAGAGAGAAAAAAGGCTCTGATCCTATTCAGTACCCTTCTGATTCATAGTACCACTTTTGTACATCCTGTATGAGGGTGGTACTGACAGGACAAAATCCCTTCCTTTTAAGATTTTCATTCAGAACAGCCCCTTCCGGCGGAAGAGGTATAAGAAAACGGCTCACACCCTCAAGGGATGCGTCCCGGGACGCTCTGTCGATGAGTCCCGATGCAATACCGGCCCCTCTGTAATCGGGAAGAACATAGAGACAGTCCAGCTGCAGAAAAACCTCTCCCCCCGACTCTTCGGAAAAGGCAGTCAGAATGCCGCTGATCCTCTCGGAGGGGGTCAGTGAAAGGAGTATAAAATCGGGCATCCGGTTCCTCCAGTTCATCTGCCGGATCAGAAGGGCCTGGAGATTTTCCGGATAATCTTTGTAGAGTTCCAGAAAACAGGCCTCTCTGTATTCGCCTATTCTGTCGTCGCTGCTCTCTGCTCTCACAAGGGTGAACTCCTCCTGAAAAAGGTCCTCCACCTCAACGGGCTCTTCTCCCGCAGCGAGGGCATCCCAGTAGCCCCAGAGATCACTGTACCACTCTTTGACACGCTGCTTCATATAGCGTTCCTTGTAAAGGAACCATTTTTTCTCCAGGTCCGGACGCTCTTTCAGCACATTCTTGAACCCCCGGAAAACTCCGCGCCCCGCATTGAGGATCTGTCTGAGCCGTTCCCTGTAGATAGGATTTTGCAGGGCTCCCGCAAATCCCTCCATCAGCTGAAATCCGTCTGCAGGCTCCCAGGAGGGGAGCTGATAGTAACGGTCCCCTTCAAGTTCCTCCCTGGTAAGTGAGGAGACGGGAATAACAAGTCCTGTTTCTGAATCCAGAACCATGCTTTCCTTCTGATTCTCCATTCCGAATATGACCTGATCCATCAGTTCCGGAGTCATTTTAAATGGCTCAGCCATTGGGCCCTCCATGTTTTGATCTCCTCTTCCAGGTTTTCCCTTTTGACATTCCACTTCTTTCCTGTATACCGGTCTTTCAGATCGATCTCGCCCTTTTCTATGAATCGGCGGGACACGACAATCCGCAGGGGGATGCCCAAAAGATCCGCATCCCTCAGTTTGACACTGATAGACTCCCGCCTGTCATCAATGAGCACATTGCTCTCCCCCAGCTCCCGGGCGATCTCATCCACCTCCCGGGTGATCCGGGAGGATTTACCGATTCCCATGAGAAAGTACTTGTAGGGTGCCAGCTCATAGGGCCATTTCAGACCGTGCTCATCCCGGTTTGCCTCTGCCAGGCAGCTCAGGAGACGGCCCAGGCCCATCCCGTAGGATCCCATAAAAGGATAGAGTTTCCGTCCCTTGCTGTCGGTATAGGAAAAATTCATTTTTCTTGTATAGAAGTCATCCAGTTTGAAAATATTGCCCAGTTCTATGGCACTGAAAGACTCCAGCGGGGCTCCGCATCCCATACAGACGTCCCCCTCATTCAGCTGGGCGATATCCGCCGTTTCGGGGATATCAAAATCCCGGCCGAAATTGGCATTCCTGTAGAAAGACCCCACCTGGTTGTCCCCCATGGAGAGGTTGGGAGTATTCACCACCAGATCATCCACAATAACCCGGACCCCATCGGGGGCATGGACGGGAGAAATATAGCCGGGATGGAGGTTGAATCTTTTGAGAACCTTTTCTCCCGCCAGTTTCTTGACCCTTGCCCCGGTCAGGGCTGTCAGTTTGTCGGCACTGATGTCGTAATCCCCTCTGACCACAGCCATAAGGGGGCCTTTGTCGGTGATATAGACTCTCGGCTTTACCATCCGTGAGAGAGGAACTCCCAGAACCGCGGCCTGTTTGTTCAGAACCGTCTCCTCCATGGGAATCTGTACCAGCCCCTTGAGCATCTCATGCTGGGATTTCTTGACCCCCACCGCTACCGAACGGTTGGCTCTGTAGCCGCAGCGGGGGCAGCTGATCACATAGTCCTTCCCCAGGGAGTGGGGATAGAGGAACTCATAGGCTTTTGATCCCCCCATCATACCCACACCGGATTCGGCGGATACCACGGGGATATAGCAGAGACTGAATATTTTCAGATAGGAATTGAATACCCGGGGAAAAAAATTGTTCAGCTCCGAATAGGAGCGGTGAAAAGAGTAGGCATCCTTCATGACAAACTCTTTGGCCCGGATAAGTTCGGCCCGGGTTTTGGTCTCATCCCTGAATTTGGTCTGAAACTGATAGAGGAACAGAGGGAAATCCTTATAGGAATTGACCACGGACCTGGCCATTTCCACCGCCGCTTCCTCATGGGTGGGTGCCAGCACAAGCTTGCGGCCTTCGGCGTCTTTAAACACGATGAGAGGGTTGTCCCTCTGCTCATGACGTCCGCTTTTCTGCCACAGCGAAAGAGGATTCACAAGGGGAACCTGGAACTCCTCCCCGTCCAGACTCTCCATCTCCCGGGCAATGAGGACCTTTAAATTATTAATAACTTTCATACCCAGAGGGAGAAACGAAACCAGGCCTTTGCCCAGGATACGCATAAAACCTCCCTGAAGAAGAAGGGAGTTTCCCTCAAGCATTGAAGAGCCGCCATGGTGCCGTATGGTTTTACCGATCAGTCGGGAGTATTTCATGGGATAATTCTAGTTCACATGAATGGAGGTGGTCAAGAAAACATCCACCGGTCTCCCCGGCAGAGTCTGGACAGAAAAAAAGTTTGCTTATTCCCTGTCCCATGGTAGGATAGATGCGATCCCGGAACCGGAGGAAGTCCCTGGAAAAACAATCTCCCCTTATTCTTATAAAGAACTATCAGAACTTTTCTCCTCCCCAGAGGCCGAAAGACCCCCCGTCTTTTCCCGATGATGACAGCCGCCGCTGGTATGATTTTGAATTTGCCCCTATAAGGGTCCCCAAAAAAGAGTTCCCCGACAGCCCGGCCGATGGTCCCGAAGGGAAGAAAATCATATGCAACATGCCTATGAACCACCCCTATCAGCTGGCCTTCCGCCAAGGGCTGCAGAAGGTGGCGGACCTGCACGATATTCAGCTGGAGGTCTACGATACGGACTGGGATACGGACTCTCAGGAGCACTTTACGGACCTGGCCATCAAAAAAGATCCCGACCTGATCATCCATATGAATCCCAGGCTCTACTACTCACGGGGTGTCTACAGGAAAATTTACGAAGCGGGAATTCCCGTGATTGCCAGCAATATGGTCCCCGCTGAAGAGGATCTCCCCTACATTCTCAGCTGGACCGGGCCCAACGACTGGGGGATGTCCCGGACTCTGGCGGGGAAGTTCGCCGAGTTTATGGACTACTCGGGAGCCTATGTCCTGATCCAGCATCATGACGGTTCCTCCTGCAATCTGGCCCGGACCTGGGGGATCATCACGGAACTGAAAAAGATCGCCCCCGAGATGGAGTGCCTGGCCCACGCCTCGACGGGAATGAATGAAGAGAGGACCTACAGACAGACCCTGGAGTGGCTGAAAACCTTCGGCGGCAGGGTCAAAGGGATTGTCTCCTCGGACAGCCTGGTTGTTCAGAGAGGTGTCAACAGAGCCGTAGCGGAACTGAACAGAAGTGATATTATCTGCGTTTCCCATTCCAGTTCGCCCCAGGCCCTGGAGTTTATCAAAAGAGGTCAGCTCAAGGCCACCACATACCAGTCGGGAATCATCGACGGGACCATTTCCATGGAAACAGCCGTGGACTGGTTCAACGGTTTTGAGATTCCCCCGGTTAGGTACATGCCTGTCCATGTGATCACCAGTGAAGATGTGGACTCTTTTTTAAACAAGAGAAATGAGTTTCCCTACATTGAGTATGCGGGGTACATGAAAGCCCTGAAGGGAGGAGACAGCAGCGGGATCGATCAGTTTTTTCAGGATCTCTATGCGGAGATTCACTCCTGCAGCCTAGTGACCGAAGAGTTCTGCCGGGGCGTTTCCATCGAGATTGTATCCAGGCTGATCAGTACCATATCCGAGAAAGGTTTGAACCGGGAGATGATCCTGGGCTCGGCCGATCCCTCCATGCTCTCCAACTACCTGTTCCACCAGAAATCCTTTGAAAAGACCCTGGACTGGCTGGAATCGATCTCCCTGGAATACTGTTCCGCTCTGAATACGGATCTTCCCGCCAGGACGCCGATCAAACAGATTGTCGATTACGTGGACACCCATTTCAACAATGCCCTCTCGTTAAAAACACTTTCCTATCAGTTTGATCTGACCGCGGCCTATCTGGGGCAGCTCTTTAAAAAAGCCACGGGAAAGAGTTTTTCGGTCTATCTCAATGAGATTAGGATAGAACAGGCCAAAAGGCTCCTGGAAAACAGGAATCTCAAGGAGTACGAAGTGGCACGGGAAGTGGGGTACACAGATGCCAGCTACTTTTACAAGATATTTAAAAAACAGACGGGAAAGAACCCTTCCGAATACAGGGAGGACAGGGAGTCTTGATAAATCTTAAATTTTCCATAGAAATCCGGAATTTCTACAATGGCAGACTCACCGGGGACAATGTTAGAATTTTCGTATATCATCCCCGGAGGGAAAAGTCATCAAAGGAGGAGTCCGGAAATTGAACACACTGAAAATGCAGTCAATCAGTAAAGCCTTTCCGGGCACACTTGCCGTCGACAGGGTAGACTTTGATCTGTGCCCCGGAGAAGTTCACGCTCTGGTGGGTGAGAACGGTGCCGGGAAATCCACCCTTATGAAAATCCTGGCAGGATCCTATGAAGACTACACGGGAGAAATCTTCATTCAGGATAAACCTGTCCGTCTGGACTCTCCGGCAAAAGCCATCCGCTGCGGGATCGGTATGATCTATCAGGAACTGAGTCTGGCCGAACCTCTTAGCATTGCTGAAAATATCCTGATCAACCGGCTCCCTCTGAAGGGCGGTTTCAGGGTGGATAAAAAAGAGATGGTCCGGGAAGCCCGGAAGATTCTGGCCCAGCTGGGGCTGGAACTGGATCCCCTCCTTCCTGTGAGCAGGATCTCCCGGCATGAAGCCCAGCTTGTGGAAATTGCCCGGGTTCTGGGAAACGATATATCCATCCTTGTGATGGACGAACCCACATCCTCCCTGTCCCGGGAGGAGATACGGACGCTCTTTTCGACCATAGAAACCCTGAAACAGCAGGGGCTTTCGATTGTCTATATATCCCACAGGCTGCCTGAGATTTTCCGGATTGCCGACAGGGTCAGCATACTCCGGGACGGAAAAAAGGTGCTCACAGCGCCTCTTCATGAAATGACATCCTCCACTCTTGCGGCGGTCATGATTGGCAGAGATCCCGAGGAGTACAACAGGCAGGCATCGGTGAAGCAGGAGGAGAAATCCCTGCAGGTCACCGGGTTCAGCCGGAACGGCTTTTTTCACGATATATCCCTGGAGGCGGCCCGGGGGGAGATACTGGGGATTGCGGGACTATCCGGAGCGGGACGCTCCGAACTGGGAAGGAGCCTCTGCGGACTGGATCCCTCGGACAGAGGTGAGATCCTTGTGAACGGAAAGAGTGTTCCCCGGGGATCCTACAGGAAAAGCATCCGCAGCGGGATGATCTATCTGTCGGAAGACAGAAAAACCGACGGCCTCTTTGCCAGTCTCAAGGTCCGGAACAATATCCTTTCCACAGTGATTGATAAAAGCTGCCGTGCCGGGATATACAACAGGAACAGCTACAGGGACCGGCTTCAGTCCCTGATGAACAAACTGAAGATCTCCCCTCCCCGGGAGGATGCGGAAGTCAGGACCCTTTCGGGAGGCAACCAGCAGAAAGTATTCCTGGCCAAATGGCTGGCGGCGGATCCGGATATTTTCCTGCTGGACGAACCCACCAAAGGGGTGGATGTGGGAGCCCGGGCGGGGATCCATGAAACCATTGCAGAGCTTGCCAGGAAGGGCAGGACCATTATACTTATCAGCAGCGACCTGACCGAACTGGTCGCCCTGTCCGACAGGATCCTTGTGATGAGGAACGGTGCGATCATTGAGGAGCTCTGCGATTACCAGCTCACGGAAGAAGCGGTTCTTCTGGCAGCCAACGGAGAAGGAGTGTACTGAAATCCGAATGAACAGACCTCTGGCTTCTCTCATAGAAAAAGCGGGAATCTACATGACCGCCCTTCTCCTGTTCCTTCTGGGAATGATCCTCTCCCCCCACTTTCTCTCCCCGGGAAATCTCATGAATATCCTGAGGGGAGTGTCCCTTCTGGGAATCGCCTCCATAGGGATGGCCTTTGTGGTCTATACGGGATACATGTGCGATCTGTCTGTTCCCACCTATATGGCCTTTTCAGGCATCATTACGGTTGCCTCCCTCCCTCTGGGGATTGTTCCCGCCGTGATCCTCGGGATACTGGCGGGAATGGCTGTGGGAGCCATGAACGGCCTTGTGATCGGACGCCTGAAAGCCAATCCCATCCTCTGGACCCTGGCGGTGGTCTACTTTATGGAAGGGCTGATGCGCTTTGTCTGGAGCAGTTCCCAGCTCTATCCGGACCAGATCCTGGAACTGAAAGGCATGGGAACGGAGGATGCGGAGAAATTTGTGGGGATCTTCCGGATCAGCCCGGGAGGGATTCCTCTTTCTGTTCTGATAATGATCCTTCTGTTCATCCTGACCCATCTGATCCTGACAAGAACAGGGATGGGAAAAAAATTCCGCCTTCTGGGCTCCTCCAGGAATGTGGCGGATTTTACAGGCATAGACACGGCCCGCTATACCCTCTATGCCTTCCTCTTCACCTCTTTTTTCAGTGCCATCGCCGGTATTTTCATCACGAGCATGAACAAGATGGGCGTCTTTTACCTGGGGCAGGGATACGACTTTAAAGCCGTCACCGCAGTGGTACTGGGAGGAATGATGCAGACCGGAGGCACCGGATCTGTCCGGGGAGTCCTGGGAGGTGTACTGGTGATCGGTCTGATCAGCAATATCCTCACCCTTCTAGGGCTGAATTATTTTCAGCAGAATATCATCACAGGAATGATCTTTATCGCAGTGATAACGATCCATCAGAGGAACAGGAAACTCCGGGAGACCCTCCATGTCTGATACCCGGGAAAAGGCCGTTAAAATCCTGGCGGACCAGAAGGCTCTGATCCTGCTGATCCTCCTGACCATTGTGTTTTCTCTCAGCGCCCCCAATTTTCTGACGGTTTACAACTTCCGCTCCATTATCAAAGGAGCCAGCCTGTCGGGGATTGCCGCCATCGGACTTACGATCATCCTGATTCTCGGACAGCTGGACCTTTCCATCGGATCAGTTCTGATGCTTTCGGGCATGCTCTGCATAGGGCTGCAGCCCGCACTGGGATGGGCGGGAAGTCTGACCGCAGCCCTGCTGGCGGGTGCGGTGATCGGTCTGATCAACGGCCTGTTTGTTGTCAAAGCGGGGCTGAATTCCTTTATAGTCACCCTGGGAACCCAGGTGATTACTCTGGGACTGATGTATCTCTACAGCGGAGGGGGATCCCTCTATGTGGACGATTTCAGCCTGGCCGACTGGCTGGAAAGCCCTGTGATTCAGATCCTGACTCCCCTCTCGATTCTCACGATCCTCCTGGTGCTGTTCTTCAGTTTCTTTATGACCCAGACCAGATGGGGACGGGCTTTTTTCATGATCGGCGGAAACCCCGAAACCGCCTGGCTGGCGGGACTGCCCCGGGACAGGTATATCATCGGGGGCTTTGTTCTTTGCAGCACCCTGGCGGCCCTGGGCGGAGCGGTGTTCTCCATGAGTATATCCTCCATGACCTCCTATGCCATCCTGGGGAGTAAAACCCTTATGCAGGTAATCTCCGCGGTCATTATAGGAGGGAGTCTGATGACCGGGGGCAGAGGATCCATCCTGAAAAGCTATCTGGGAGTGCTTTTCCTTATGGTGCTGAACAATGGACTGGGCTGCTTCGGCCTGGGATTCGAGGTTCAGATTTTTATCAACGGCCTGATTCTGGCCATGGTGGTGCTCTATGAATCCTACTCCAGTTTTCAGTTCAACAGGCAGAAGGGACGGAGGATTCACCTGATGAGAGAGTACGGCAGAAAGGATGACAGACCATGAAAAAGATGAAACATCCCGCCCAGACTGGAATGATCCTGCTGTGCCTGAGCGCCCTGCTGCTGATCACAGGATGCGGAGGAAGAGAAGAGAGTCAGTCCGTAAAGGCCGACAATCTGAAGAAGTCCCTGGGAGTCAATGTACTGGACCTGAAGGGAACGGACGGACACTTCCTGATTCAGCCCGGCGAGGAGAAGCCCATACCGCCCCGGCCGGAAGATCCCCGGAGCCTGCCCGAGAGCGATGCGGGTCACTGGTGGGACATAGAGTATGCGGGATGGCATACCGAAAAGGCCCCCTTCCCTCCTTCTCCCCGGACAGGAGCCATGGGGAAGAGCCTGATCCTGCTGAAAGCCGGTGACCATCCCTACTGGACGGCCTATATCAGAGGTTTCCAGGCGGTTGCCGAAGCCTATCAGATGGATGTGAAGGTCCTCAATTCCAACTGGAATATTGATCTCCAGGCCCAGCAGACAGATCAGGCCATAAACCACAGACCCGATATTATTGTGATCGCCCCGGTGGACGCCACGGCCTGTACCCCTCTGATGCGGAAGATCACCAAAGCCGGGATTCCCCTGATTGCCTCCAATACAATCCCCACAGACGAGGCTATGCGCTTCTGTATCGCCTGGACGGGCCCGGATGACTGGGGACAGTTCCGGATGCTGGCCCGGGACCTGGCGGACAGGCTGGACAGGAAGGGGAATTATGCCATTATCCGCCATATGCCCGGAGCTTCGCCGTTTTTTGCCCGGTCCTATGCTCCTATTACGGAGCTTTCCGAGTATGCCCCGGATATGAAGCTTCTGGAAATGGATACGGCCAATCTGGAAGCAGAGGGAACCATGCAGCTTGTTTCCTCCTGGATAACAAAATACGGGAATGAGCTGAACGGCCTGATACTAGCGGGAGACGGTTTTTCCATGACCGGAGCCCTGGAGGCTGTTCATGCGGCCGGCAGGGAGGATATTGTCATAGTCGCAGCCGGGAATTCCCGGATCGGTATGGATGCTGTCAAAAGCGGTGATGTGGCGGCCATAACCTATCAGTCAGCCGAAGGGGATGGAGCCCTGGCGGCCTACACGGCGGCCCAGTATCTCAACGGAGTCAGCCTCAAACCCGTTTCCTATCTGCCCAAGCACATCATCACAGCATCTGACGTGGAGAGTTTCTACCCGGCCCAATGGTAGGACTGACGAATAAGTACATCTCCCGAAAGATTCTGTCCATTGTGTTCTGACCAGTCCGGCTTACAATAGAGTCATGCCAATCAAAGGAGAGATGACATGACTCACAAAGAGAGGTTTTTTGCCACAATCGAGAAAAAACCGGTAGATTATCCCGCCAGCTGGCTGGGACTTCCCGTGCCTGACGCTCAGGAAAACCTGAAAAGCTATTTTAAAATAAAAGACATTGAGAAAATGACTTATGCTATCAATGACGATATCTATCCCATTGAACTGCCCTACCACTCCCCCACAAGCAACGCCATCTATGCGGCCTTTGACTTTGCCAAGGATTTCGAAGGGGATGAGCAGGAGAGGACCCTGACGGCTCCCGGCTTTTTCGAAGACTATTCAGACCCCTCGAAAATCGATGATTTCGACTGGCCTGATCCTAAAAAATACATCGATCCCGAGGAGTGCCGCAAAGCAGTGGAAGCCGCTCCGGAAGACAAAGCCGTTCTGGGTGTGATCTGGTCGGCCCACTTTCAGGATGCCTGCGCCGCCTTCGGAATGGAAACAGCCCTTATGAAAATGGTCCTGGAACCGGATATGTTTGAAGCTGTGATCAACAGGATCCTTAACTTCTACCTGGAAGCCAATGAGATCTTCTACGAAGCCACCAGAGGCAAACTGGATGCGGTCCTTATCGGGAACGATCTGGGGAGCCAGCAGGGACTGATGCTTTCACCCGAACTGATCCGGACTCTGGTTCTGCCGGGCACCCGGAAACTGGTGGAGCAGGCTCACAGCTACGGCCTTAAAGTGATCCATCACTCCTGCGGCGCCATCAGGGATATCATCGGGGATCTTATAGAAACCGGTGTGGATGTGATCCATCCCATCCAGGCCCTGGCAGCGGGAATGGAACCCCAGTCCCTGAAAGAGGAGTTCGGTGATAAAGTGGCTTTCTGCGGCGGAGTGGACGCCCAGTACCTGCTTGTGAACGGTTCAAGCCAGGATGTGGCAGCCAAAGTGAAAGAACTGAAAACGATCTTTCCCACGGGACTGGTCCTGTCTCCCAGCCACGAAGCGATCCTGCCGGATATCCCCCCTGAAAATATTGAAGCTCTGTTCAAAAGCATCAGTTAAGAATAAAATGTGGGTATGCGACTGACCCGTTATGACAATCAGAGTATCTCGCAGATAGAGAATTTTGATTTCATAATGAATAACCTGACCATTGAAAGCCTGATACACGGCCAGTGCGACCTGAAAGAAGACTGGATTCATAAAGAGATAACCTCCCCTTTCCACAGACTCTATTTTATCCTCAGCGGAAGGGGGAAGGTTTACAACTCCGAAAAGACTGTTCCTCTGGTTCCCGGAAAAATCTATCTCATCCCCGCCAACTCCACCTGGTCCTACGCCAGCGATCCCCGGCTGATACAGTTTTTTATCCACTTCAAAGTCCATTTCATGAGGGGCGTGGATATATTTGACGGGAAGAAAGAGTGCATGATCCTGGATGAACCGGAAGACTCGATCCGCAGCCTGCTGGATGTGGTCCGCCGGGAATCCCCTGAGAGTATTGTTCTGTTCAAAAGCGCCCTTTACGGGATTATTGCCAGGTATATCGTCCGGTACGGCATGGATATCCGCCCCCATATGGAGCGGGTCATCAAGTACGAACCCCTGTTCAAGTATATCAATGAAAACTGTTCAGCCGAACTGCAGGTTTCGGAAGTGGTAAAAATGGTGAACTACTCCCAGTCCACCCTGTACCGGAGCCTGAAAGAGGATACGGGTTACTCCATTAAAAGCTATATAGACAAGACCCTGGTGATGATGGCCCAGGAATATCTGCTCCTCTCGGACAAAACCATCAAAGAGATCGCCTTTGCCATGAAGTTCAAGGATCAGTACTACTTCTCCCGTTTTTTCAAAAAGCACACGGGGAAATCCCCCCTGCAGTACCGCCGGGATAATCTGGATTCCCTGTAGGGGTCATTCATGAATGACCCCTACAGGGATATCCTGAATTGCCCGTACAGGGATATCATGAATTGCCCCTACAGGGCGGTTTGTGTACATTATGGGTTATACAGGGTCAACCTGTACCAATTCAGGAGAGAACCATGGAATTTACACTGACCACGCCGGCGCTGCTGTTTCCGGCCATATCGCTGCTGCTTCTGGCCTATACGAACCGGTATCTGACTATTGCCGGACTGATCCGGGACCTTCATGCCAAAGATGCGGGGGATCACAGAGAGAGTTTCAAACTTCAGATAGAGAATCTGCGCTCCCGGGTCTATCTGATCCGGCAGATGCAGATCTTCGGAGTTGTCGCCTTTTTTCTCTGTGTGGCAACCATGCTTCTTGTCTTTTTAGATCTGCTTGGGGTGGGAGAGATAACATTTGCGGTGAGCCTGATCTGCCTTCTCATATCTCTGGGACTGTCCATAAAAGAAGTAGGGATGTCCATCGGAGCACTGGAAATACTCCTGAAGGACTGCGAGGACGGCAGCTGCGAGTAGGAGCCGCAAGCTGCAGGTGTAAGGGCTGCAGGTGTAAAGGCTGTAGTTGTAAGGGCAATTCATGAATTGCCCTTACAGACTACAGCAGGAGCTCTCAGTCCAGGTGATAGACCTCTTCCATATCGGCCCACCATTCCCCCTCTTTCCGGGTTTCCAGGGGCTCCTGGAAGGGTTTGACAAGATCCCACCACTCCTGCGTTTTGGGATCTGCGGCCATTTTGGCCATGTCCCCTTCAAAATCTGATCCGGTATACTCCATGTAGGCAAAGAGAAAATCGTCTTTCAGATAGATCGAGTAGTTTTGAATATGGCACTCTTTGATCATGGCGTTGATTTCCGGCCAGGCATGGGCATGATGGTAGACATATTTCTCTTTTTCTTCCGGTTTGACTTTAATAACCTGTCCGAACCGTTTCATCAGGCTTCTCCTTTTGCCGCAGCTCTCAGCAGCTCCGCCTCTTTTAAAAGGGCAGGCCGTTCTCCTCTTTTCAGAGCCTGTTTGTAAAGGGCATAAGCCTCACCCAGAACAACGACTCCCAGAAGGATTCCCGCCGCCAGAACCTGGGAATCGAATCCCAGCCCCATACCGATCAGACCGTTGAAAATGGCCTGTATGGTGATCACCGCCACAGCAGTTTTCACTACAGAGCCGAATCCGCCAGTCATAACGGTTCCGCCGATAATGGTGGATGCGATGACAAGCATAAGGGGGTTGATTCCCCGCTCTCCGTAGTTGGGAACCGCCGCATTCATGGATACCGCAAAGAGAATCCCTCCGAAGGCAGCGGTAAAACCGGAAATAACAAAGCTCCAAATAATTTTTCTGTCTGTATTGATCCCGGCCTGCCAGGCGGCTTCCGTGTTGCTGCCCACCATAAAAAGATCCTTACCCCAGCGGGTTTTCATAAGAAGGACCTCAAAAAAGGCTATAGCCACTGCGACGATCAGAAATCTCCATGTAAGGATTTCCAGATAGGGAAGCTTGAGGAATGGCTTTTCAATCACATCCACCAGCAGATAGCTGTCGGCGCTGATGGTGTTTCCCTTGGAGTAGGTATAGACAAACCCCGACAGGGCTGTGAGCATACCGATGGTAACGATAAAGGAGTGAACCTTCCCTTTGGCTACAAACAGTCCGTTGATCAGTCCCGCCAGAGATCCCGCGGCCAGGGCAATGATAAAAGCGAAAATCCAGGCCCACACCACCGCGGCGGTCCCCCCCGCATCTCCTCCGAAAAGATAGAAGAAGCGGTTGAACTCACCCATGACCATAACAGCGCCCACATTGATGATGGATCCGATGGAAAGGTCGAAGTTCCCTCCGATCATAACAAAGGTAAATCCAATTCCCACCATCATAAAGAGCTGACTGGTTTTGATCATGGGAGCAATGTTTGTGGATTTCAGAAATCCATGGGAACCGATGGACATGATAATGACCACAAGAACCAGAAAAATATAGATCCTGTTGTGGTTGATCGAATTGATCAACTCGTTTTTGTCTCTGATTTTCAAATTAAGCATAATCCCGTCCTAACTTTCTCAGTGATCTGGCATTCACTGCCACCACTATGATAAAAATCAGACCGGTAATCATTTTCTGAGTGAATGTACCGATCCCGATCAGTGTAAGAATGTTGCTGATCAGCCCCAGGGTGAAGACACCGCCGAACACACCGATCATGCTGCCCCGCCCTCCGGCCAGACTCATACCGCCCAGGATAATGGCGGTAACCGCCTGAAAGTCGTAGCCCTGTCCGATGTAGAAAGCTCCTACCTGGTTCAGGGAGGTCATGAATACTCCGGCGATGGAGGCAAAGAAGGAGGACATGACAAAGGCCAGCATAACTGTTCTGGTTGTATTGATGCCCGACATTTTACCCACGTCAAAACTGGATCCCACAACCCTGAGCTGGTTACCGAAGGTGGTTTTGCCCATGATGACATACCCCAGGATCATCATAATGATCATGATGTAGAGCACCAGGGGGATCCCCAGGGGATAGGAGGTGGCCAGTCCGTTGAAAACAGCCGCCCGGGAGACAAGATCTATATCCAGGATATGCTTGTCCAGTTTATAGAGGATGGGGAGGAAAAAACCGGTCTCATAGGTTTTTGCCGTGGCCATATCCGGATAGATCTGGGTTCCCTTGTAGGACCATCTGACAAGGCCTTCCAGGATGAAGTTCATTGCCAGGGTCCAGATAATGGCATTGGTCCGGAACTTACCGATGATGTACCCGTTGATCATACCGATCACCACACCCGTCAGGATAGCCATAAGGAAAGCCGGAACCAGACCGTAGCGCATAAACTCCACACTGATGACCCCGGTCAGAGCCATGGTCATGGGAATGGAGAGGTCGCCGTACTGGCCGCAGTAGATAACAAACCCCATACCTACCGCAACGATTCCAAGATAGGATACGGCATTCAGAATATTCAGCAGGTTCGTACTGCTCAGAAATCCGGGAGAGACGATCATCCCGATCAGAGCCAGAACCAGGATCATGAAGAAAACACCGAATTTATTGATCAGAACAGTGACCGAATTCTGCTTTGTTTTTCTTACATCGTTTACTTTGATAGCATTAGTACTCAACACTTAACACACTCCTGTCGCCGTTGGCGGCCAAAAGGACTTTATTCTCATCAAATCCGTCGTCCTTGGTGAGATCTCCGATCATATGGCCCTGTTTGAGAACAGTCACACGGTCGGATAGGGAGACCAGCTCGGGCAGGTCCGAGGAAAGGAGCAGCACAGCCATTCCCTCTTCGGCCAGTTTTACTATGGTTTCGTGGATCAGCTTTTTCGCTCCCACATCCACACCCCGGGTGGGTTCGTCCAGGATCAGAACTTTCGGCTTGGCCGAAAGCCACTTTGCCAGAAGGATTTTCTGCTGGTTCCCTCCGGACAGGTTGGAAGTTCCCACAGTCGGATCCGGCGGATAGATACTCAGTTTTTCGTAGAGTTCCTTCACAATGGGATCCCCTTTGCGGGGTTTGAAGATTCCCTTCACCGAGAGTCTGTCAATAATGGAGGAGAGCAGGTTCTCTCTATTGGAAAGCCTCAGGGCAAGCCCCTCGGTTTTTCTGTTTTCACTCAGATATGAGACGCCTTTTTCCATCATCTGGTTCATGTTCCGGATCTTTACTTCTTTTCCCTCCAGAATAACCTCTCCGTAATCCACCCTGTCGGCTCCGGCAAGGCAGCGTCCCAGTTCGGTTCTTCCCGAACCGGCCAGCCCCATAACCCCCAGGATTTCCCCTCTGCA
Organism: Oceanispirochaeta sp.; assembly: GCA_963666275.2. Taxonomy (GTDB): domain Bacteria; phylum Spirochaetota; class Spirochaetia; order DSM-2461; family DSM-2461; genus Oceanispirochaeta. The sequence continues at coordinate 1,664,268 of CAXXOA010000002.1, read as the reverse complement.
GAGGTCGAAGGATATGTTGTGGATGAAGCCGTAATGGGTCAGATTTTTAACCTGAAGAACCTTCTCCCCTTTGCTGTGGCTGTTCTGTTTGTAGAAATCATCCACTTTCTGACCCACCATCATTTCCACAAGCTGCGCCTGTGTGACATCCTCAATATCGCAGGTGGCGATTTTCTGACCGTCCCGGAGAACAGTCACCCTGTCGGCCACTTCAAACACTTCGGGAAGGTGGTGGGATATATAGACAACCGCCACACCCTGTTTTTTGATCTCTTTAATGATCTCAAAAAGCATTTTCACCTCTTCGTTGGAGAGAGCCGATGTGGGCTCATCCATAACCATGATACAGGGGTGATTATTTAAAACCTTGGCCATTTCAATCAGCTGCTGTTCATGCTGGCTGATATCTTTCATCATGGCTTCGGGGTTGATTTTCTCATCCAGTCTGACTTTTTTCAAAGATTTTCTTGTTTTCTCTTTCAATTTGGCTTCATCGACAAAAAGCCCTTTTTTAGGAATATTCCCGGCGAACATGTTCTCCATGACGCTCCGGTTGTAAGCGATGCTCAATTCCTGATAGACCATTCCCACCCCGACGGATTTCGCCTGGGAGGGAGTGTAAAGCTGTACGGCCTGTGAACCAATATAGATCTGTCCTGTATAATCCGGATAGGAACCGGCCAGGATCTTCATAAGAGTGGATTTTCCGGCTCCGTTCTCACCCATAAGGGCATGCACTTCTCCGGCCCGTACTTCAAAATCCACTTTATTGATAGCTAAAGTACCGGGGAATCTTTTACTAACCTTCTCCATCCGCAATGCGACTGTCGGATCTCCCACTTTTTTACTCCCAAATGCATTTTATTATTCCGATGCGAAAGGGAGGCAGCCTGCGGCCGCCTCCCAGCTTTTTTACAAGTCAGTGACTCAGGGCGATTACCACTGAGCGGGCATGTAGTCGTCTACGTTCTCAGGAGTAATAACAGCCTGGGGAAGGTAGAATGCCGCATTGGGTCCAAGATCGACACCGTTGAAATAGTCGGCGGCCACTTTAATGGGAACAGCACCGTCCGCTTCGGCAGACTGATAGGTGATGGCTTTGATTTTACCGGCTTTCACAAGGTCCATTCCGATTTTGGAGTTTCCGGCGGCAATCACATATACATCGTCTCTTCCGGCTTCTTCCAGAGCCTGGGTAGCACCCAGAGCCTGAGCAGAGTCATCTGCCAGAACGATACAGGTCAGTTCATCACCGAACCGGGTAATCCAGTCGGCCACAACCTGTTTTGTTTTAGGAGCATCGAATCCGGGAGACTGAACATCAAGAGCGTCCATTTCGGGATAGTTTTCTTTCAGATAGTTGATAACATTGGTTGTTCTTGAAAAGTAGGGAGATCCTCCGGGGATATGGGTTATGTACCCGACTCCGCCTTTTCCGCCCACATCCTGAGCCATGTATTCAGCCAGCATTTTGAACTGTCCGAAATCGTCGGGAGCGGTGATGGCAAGAACGTATCTCATAGCTTCATCGGTGGGGATCATGTTGTAGGCGATAGCGGGGATACCGGCATCGTAGAGTTTTTTGAACTGCTGAACACCGGCTTTGGCATCGAGAGGAGCCAGAAGTACCATGTCGGCGCCTTCGGCAATGGCTCTGTCAACAAACTGGTTCTGCTGATTCAGGTCGCCGTTGGGGTTCCACATTTCGAAATCAGCCATGAAGGCTTCACAGGCCATTCTGGATCCGTTGGCAACGGCTGTCCAGTAGGGATGCTCGGACTGCATGATCATAATGATTTTCTTTCCGATGATTCCGTCTGCGGGAGATTCCAGCAGGGGAAGTTTTTTGGTCTGACGTCCTGCATATTCCAGGTTCCACAGATCGGCCATTTCTTTGTCGGCGGGTTTGGGAGGTACCGGTCTTGTATCTCCGTACATGAGAAGAAGCTGACCGTCGCTGCCCCGGACGTCTGAGATATCAATGGCTTTGGAAGCACTCAGATTGGCGGATTTTTCTTCCTCGCTCATGGATGAAGCGGCATCCTGCTGTCCGTTCGCAAAAAGAGAAAAACTCAGTGCGACTGTCAGTAAAACTGTTACGATTTTTTTCACTATAAACTCCTTTATTTTTTGTGAAAACCACCGTTTCCCCCGGTGGTATGTATTATTGTAGGAGCCGATTTTTTAATCCCGCTACCGGAAAAATTATGGGAAAAAATGCAAAAATTTCGGATTTTTTCACAATAGATCCTGAAAAAGCTTTTATTTATCCGAAATTTTTACAATCAAATCGGAAAATTCTCCAGGTTTACAGGATCCCGGAACCTGACCTATTCTGAACATGAGGAATTCTGAGTGCTGACAGGAGAGGATGATGAAGCGCCCTGAAGGAACGAGATTATGACCCCATCCCATACCCCCCTGTTCTGGGAAAACCGGGGCAAGGAGATCCCTCCCCGGCCTGACTTTCCCGAAAGCTACCCCTGGGAGGATGAACGCCACTGGTACGACAGGGAGTATGCGGGATGGATGGTGAAAAAAGAGCCCCAGCCCCCCTCCCCTCCGGGAGGCCCCAAGGGTAAAGAGGTCATGGCCCTGGTACCGGGAGACCATCCCTACAGCCGGGAGTACCAGGAAGGGATGCGGGAAAAGGCCGAAAGCTATGGAATCGCCCTGACCATACTGGACTGTCAATGGGATTCGGACCTTCAGGACCAGCAGATGGAAAGGGTCCTCAGGCTGAAGCCGGACCTGATCATTCTCTGGGCGGAAGATCAGGAAAATGCCGGTGCAATGATCCGGAAGGCCTACAGCGCAGGGATTCCTCTCATAGCGTCTAACTTTACCCCCGATGAAAAGGACTATCCCTATATCCTCTCCTGGACCGGGCCGGACGACTGGGAACAGTTCCGCCTCCTTTCCCGCCGCTTTGCTTCGCTCATGAATAATCGGGGGGGCTATGGCATCATCTGCCACCGGGAAGAGACCTCATCCTACTACGCCCGCAGCTGGGCAGCCATTACGGAACTGAATAAAGGAGCCCCCGCCATGGAGCTTCTGGAGATGGCATCCACCGATCTGGACAGCCGGAAAACCTGCGATACTATCAGAGGATGGCTGTCTGTCCACGGCCCGGCTCTGAAGGGCATAATCTGCGCCGATGACAGCGAAGCCCAGGAGGGAATCAACCAGGCTCTGGAGGAAGCCTGCCGCAGCGATGTGATCTGCGTCGCCAACGGGAGCACCCCCAGGGGGATCCGCTTTATCCGGGAGGGGAAGCTCAAAGCCATAACCTATCAGGATCCCCGCCGGGACGGGGCTCTGGCCGTTCAGGTCTGTGCCGACTATTTCCACGGCCTGGCAATCTCCGGCATGAACCCCCTGCCCGTCCATCTTCTGGACCGGGACAATATACTGGACCTTGTAGCGCCCCGGGAAAAAAAGAACTCCACGCCCGACTACCTGTACCAGCTCATCATGGAGTGCCGCCGGGAGGAGGTTTCAGGTTACTTCCGTCAGCTGGCAGAGGATTTCAGCCGGGACAGCTCTGTGACCATGGACTATTTCAGGGGCTTCACCATGGAAATCCTTTCCAACCTGATGAATATCACCCGAACTCTGGAACTTCCCCTGGAGGAGTATCTGGGCAGACCGGAAAACCTTTTTAAGAAGCTCTTTCTTCAGCCCGGCATGGATGAAACCCTGGGATGGCTCAGAGAAGTATCCCTGGAGATTCTCCGCAGTCAGGAACAGAAGAGGAAGAACAGCACCACCCTTATAGAACAGGTCATAGCCTATGCTGCTGAGAACTATCACACCCCTCTGTCACTGAAAGTCCTGGCCTATCACTTCAATCTGTCCTCCCCCTACCTGGGAAGGCTCTTTAAAAAAGAGACGGGAGACTCCTTTCCCCTCTGGCTGAACCGTCTCCGCCTGGAAAAAGCCGAAGAACTGATGATGCGGGAATCCCTGCCCCTTTCGCAGATAGCTCTGAAGGTGGGGTACGCCAATGCCAACTATTTTTTCAACCTCTACAAAAAATACAGAGGTATGAATCCGGGGGATTATCTGGAATCCCTCCGGGATAACTACAAAAACTGACACTGCCTCTATAACAATTAACACTCCCCCTTGCGGGCCCGAATTCTCTGCTCCATGATGGAACAAAAAGGAAAAAAGGAGCCAGACATGCTGCACGACCCCAGTCATAGAGAAGCGCCCTCTGTGGCAGAGCCGATTGAACTCACCCCCCGGGAAAAGGGGATTCTACGGAATCTGGGAGAGAAATATGCCCGGGCGGCTGAGAACCCCGTCCATAAGGAAAAAGCCGGATTATGGAGAGATATGAATGACCTGAAGTCCCGGCGCCCTATGGTATGGATCAATGAAATCCCCTGGCATGAGATGAATGTGAATGACGAGCTTACCCTGCAGTGCGAAGGGAAATGGGCCCGGGATCTGGAAGACCGCCTGCGGAAGACCCTCTATCAGTGGAACCATATGAGAGGGGACATGATCATCAATCCCTGGTTCGAATGCCCCAAAGTGATCCACAGCACCGACTTCGGCATTATCGAAGACACTGATGTGGCCCGGACCGACGAATCCAACGATATCGTCTCCCGGCATTTTAAAATCCAGATATCCCGTCCTGAAGATATAGCCAAAATCAGAATGCCTGTGATTACCCACAACGAAGAGGCCACCGCCTACAGCTATTACGCCATGAAAGAACTGCTGGGGGATATACTGCCTGTAAAAGCGATGGGACAGACCCATATATGGTATACCCCCTGGGACTATCTGATCCGCTGGTGGGGAGTCACAGAAGCCATGATGGATCTGATCATGCGGCCTGAAATGGTGCATGACGCGGTAGACCGGATGGTGGACGCCTGGATGGTGGAACTGGATCAGTACGAAGAACAGAATCTGCTCTCCCTGGACAGTAACAATACCCGGATCGGCTCGGGGGGGTACGGCTACACCAGTCAGCTCCCCGGACAGAACTACAATCCGGAACATGTCAGACCCCATAATATGTGGGGCTGTTCCAATGCCCAGATTTTCTCCGACGTATCCCCTCAGATGCACTGGGAATTTGCCATTGACCACGATCTCCGCTGGCTGGAACGCTGGGGCCTGATCTACTACGGCTGCTGCGAACCCCTGGCGGGGAAGATGGTACAGCTCCGGCGGATCCCCAACCTGCGGAAGATCTCCTGCAGCCCCTGGAATGATACAAAAAAAGCCATAGAAGAGATAAGGGATGAGTATGTAATCAGCCGCAAACCCAACCCGGCGGTCTTCGCCACCACAGCCTGGGACCCGGGAGAGGCCCGAAAGCAGATCCGGGATTTCCTGGAGGAGACAGGGGGAAACTGCCATGTGGAACTGATAATGAAGGACATCTCCACCGTGGCCTACGAACCACAGAGACTCTGGGAGTGGGCGGACATTGCCATGGAGGAGGCGGAGAGCTGGTACAGCCGGTAAACCCGGAAGGCAGGTCTCAGGGAGAATACCGGGTTCACACCGGGAGATCTCCCAGGATCTCCTCTACCCGGAACCGGACAATCCTTTCTATAAGATCATAGGGAACCGGACGGTTGAGGGGGAACTGAACCGACCCTTTAGCGGTTTTATAGGAAGAGAGTTCTTTGCTGAATTCGCTGATCCCCGAAGGGGTGGGATAGAATCCTATGTGCTTTTTGAATGAGGCAAAATGGACCAGGTTCTCTTTGAAATAAAAAGTAGGAATTCCGTAACGGATCCTCTCTTCCGCTTCAGGGGCATTTTTCAGGATAATATCCCGGATCTTCTGAAGGACGACCTGTCTATCCTCATCAAACTGCCGGATATATTGATCTATCGATTCAATAGGTTTTTCTAAAGAAGACATGGCTCTCTCCTTTTTCTTTCACTTTCCGTCTATGAGTATATATCTTCTTTCGGAAAAGGAGAAAAGACTCTTCACTGACGGGGAAGAGCCTTTGTTTCGCATCCCTTTAATAATGGAACCTCTGCACCTCGTCAAACATGGCCAGAATATTCTCCGGCGGTACATCGGGCATAATGTTGTGAATGTTGTTGAACACAAACCCGCCGCCGGGAGCAAAAGTATCCAGTCGTCTGCGGACCTCTTCCCGGATCTGATCAGGAGTACCGTTATTGAGGATCACCCGGGGATCCATCCCTCCTCCCCAGAAGACTATATCCTTTCCGTATTTTTCTTTGAGTCTCTCCGGCTCCATATCCCGGCAGTTGGTCTGAACAGGATTGATGATATCCATCCCCTCCTCTATCAGGGAAGGAATAAACAGTTCCATAGACCCGCAGGTATGGAGGAAGGTTTTCATGCCGCTGTTGTTGTGCACATAGGAACAGAGGGTTTTCCGGTGCTCATGAAAGAGTTCCCTGTAGACCTCCAGCCCCATGAAAGGCCCCGAGTCCATGCCCAGGTCATCCCCGAAGCGGAGCACATCCACCAGATCTCCCAGGGCTTCACAGGTTTTCTCCAGCCCCTTGAGATGCCGCTCCATCAGCAGTTCCATAAGGAGAGCCACATTCTCCTGATCTGTATACAGGTCCATCAGGAAGTTGTCCATCCGGCGCAGAAAGGTCCCCCACTCAAAGAGGTTGCAGCCGTTTACCACCATCAGGGCCTTATCGGTGGATTCCCGGAGCTCCCGTGTCCTTTCCCGGAGGGTTGGGAAAAAGTCCGGATCTCCTGCATGATCCCAGGGGCTGTGAACCAGTTTTGACCAGAGCACATGATCCATCGCCTCATCCAGGGCTTCCTCCATTCCCTTCCGGCTGTCGGGATAGCCGTCCTTCCAGGGAAAGTAGGTCTGATCGAAGAATGTGGCCCCCTCTGGCATGGCGGCGATTTTGGTCCCCGAATCCCCGTGGTAGACGGCCCATTCCCTCCCCTCTTTTACAGGTCTGAACCAGGCGGGATAGAAGCCCTGTTTTCCGTTCTGCAGAGTGATCGGATACCAGTCGGCCTCCTCCCGGTTGAAGGTTCTTCCGATATCCAGGACATCCACACCCAGAAGATCAATAAGATCCTCTGAAGGCTGGGCCAGCTGCTGCACCACATCGTAGATTCTGGTGGGCTGATCCCAGCCCAGGTTCTCCATCAGTCCCGCATGGGCCAGGGCGGAGATCCCCGAACTGGGCGTTCCTCCCAGATCGATGGGGACTCGATCAGGCTCTCTGTGGGCCAGGGATGCCAGGACCCTTTCTCTCGAATTCATATTTTACCTCTCTTTTTACCATATTTTATCTTATTTTTACCTTCAGTCAAGTTTTTTCTCTTCTCAAACCACCAAATCCCTTCCCAGGGACTGGACTCCTGATTTTTTACAGCGTCAATATGGCATCCTGATAAATTTTACCAAAGAGCCTTTGACAGAGACGCATTGGCCGTTACAATGACTGTAAGAGGAGAACAATGGCAAAACTGAATGATGTGGCGGAAAAAGCCGGAGTATCCCTGACCACAGCGTCCATGGCTCTGTCCGGAAAGGGACGGATTTCCGAAGAGGTCCGGGAAAAGGTTCAGACAGCCGCTGATGAACTGGGGTATAAAAGGCCCGGACAGAACAGAAGGAATCCCTGGGTTCTGCTGATGGATATGGCAGAGGACAGTGATAGCCTGGCCTATTTCTTCAATCCTCTGATCCGCCAGATTTCTGCCGGGGCGGCGGAACAGGGGTTTACCCTCTCGATCCTTCCCGTAGGGTTTGAAGAGACAAGCCCGGAGATCACGGAAAAAATCCGCAGCCTGGGAGCTTCCGCTGTACTGAGCATTCAGTTTACCCGGCAGGAGCTCTTTGAGGATCTGGAACAACGGGGAATTCCCTGTGTCATTATCAACAGCACGGCTCTGCAGGAGAGCTTCTTTACGGTCTGCGTGGATGATTTTATGGGAGCCTATGAGGGAACCCTGCAGCTGATCCGCTCGGGCCACAGGCATATTGCCTTTATGGACTACAGGCGGGATCACTCTCCGGGCATTATGGCAGACAGATACTTCGGATTCTGTAAAGCCATGGAGGAAAAGGGACTGCCCCTGCCTGCAGATTTCAGAAAAACTGTCACCCTTGATTCCTACGGGAGTATCCGGGAGGCTATGAGTGAGCTTTTAGAGAAAAGTGAGATAAAACCTACCGCCCTCTTCCTACACGACGACCTCCTGGGCCGGAAAGTTCTCTACGAACTGGACCGGATGGGGATCTCCGTTCCCTCAGATCTTTCCCTGATCGCTCCGGGAGATACCCTCAACTACAGGGAAAAGGAAACAGCCCGCCTTTCCACCATGAGAATCGATACCCAGCTTATGGGCGAGTACGCTGTAAATATGCTTCAGGAGCGAATTCAAAAAGGCAGGCAGGCCCCCCATCTGATAAAAATCCGCCAGACCTATACGGATCGGGCAACAATTGTCCCTCCAAAGAGTTAGATCAATTAAATAATACGGTGAACCTTGCCTCATTGCCTTGACTTTCATGCTCTGAATTCCGCATATTAATGAGAATCCCGCTCTGCAGGGAATGATTAGTAGTAATGGCTTTTCAAAACAGCAGTTCCTTTCCGGAGGAATTCGGTTTTGACAGAAGCTTATAAACAAGGAGTTGTTTTAATGGATACAATTGAATATGTTGAGGCTAGGGAGATTCTGGACTCCAGAGGAAACCCCACTCTTGAAGTTGATGTAATGCTTGCTGACGGTTCTTTCGGAAGAGCCGCTGTTCCTTCTGGAGCATCTACCGGTGTTCACGAAGCTGTAGAACTCAGAGACGGCGACAAAAGCCGCTACCTGGGAAAAGGTGTTCTGAAAGCAGTTGAAAATGTAAATACCGTTATTGCCGACGCTGTTATCGGTCTGAGTGCCCTTAACCAGGTTGATGTAGACAAAACCATGATCGAACTGGACGGAACCGAAAACAAAGGAAAACTGGGAGCCAATGCGATCCTGGGTGTTTCCATGGCTACCGCCCGCGCTGCTGCTCAGCATCTGGAAATTGATCTTTTCAAATATCTGGGAACCTACCATGCCAACGTACTTCCCGTTCCCATGGCTAACATCATCAACGGAGGAAGCCACGCAGACAACTCTGTAGACTTCCAGGAGTTCATGGTAATGCCCGTTGGTGCTGACTCTATCAGAGAAGCTGTCCGCTGGATTGCCGAAATTTTCCACAACCTGAAAAGCCTGCTGAAAGCAGCCGGTCTTTCTACCGCTGTCGGTGACGAAGGAGGATTCGCTCCCAACTTCAAATCCAACGAGGAAGCCCTGAAGTTCATCATGGACGCCGTTGAAAAAGCCGGCCTGAAACCCGGTGAAGATGTAATGATCGCCCTTGACCCCGCTTCTTCAGAGTTCTCTGAAAAACAGGCTGACGGTTCCTACATCTACGAACTGAAATGGTCTACCGGTGAAAAACTGACAAGCGCACAGATGGCTGACTTCTGGGCAGACTGGTGTGAAAGATACCCCATTATCTCTATCGAAGACGGTATGAACGAAGATGACTGGGACGGATGGAAAGTCCTGACCGACAAAATCGGCGACAAAGTACAGCTGGTAGGAGACGACCTGTTCGTAACCAACACCAAACGTCTGAAAGAAGGTATCGAAAAAGGTATCGGTAACTCTATCCTGATCAAAGTTAACCAGATCGGAACACTGACCGAAACCTACGAAGCCGTTGAGATGGCAAAAAGAGCCGGTTACACCGCAATCATCTCTCACCGTTCCGGTGAAACTTCCGACACCACTATTGCCGACCTGGTAGTAGGACTGGAAACCGGACAGATCAAAACCGGATCTATGTCACGGTCTGACAGAGTTGCCAAGTACAACCAGCTCATGAGAATCGAAGATGATCTGGAAGGACGCAGCACCTACGCCGGATGGGATGCTTTCTACTCTATCAAGAGAAAATAATCCTTTTCTGAACAGGTAAGAAATATTTCGGGGGAAGCTTCAGGCTTCCCCCTTTTTTTGCCCCCTGTGGATTTCAGGCTGCCGGGGGATTATCCTTTATGCCGGGAGAGTTCCTATGAAATACCAGTCACCTTCCATCCTCTGCGGCTTTCTGCTGTCAGGGCTGATACTCCTCAGCGGATGCACCAGTTTCGCGACCCTCCATTCCGCCCGTCCCGCCGGAGATGAAGAAACCAGGATTACCCTGGCTTCAGGGGTTCTGGCATCTCCCGAAACGTCTGAGGGAGCGGAAGCGGCTGCGGTCCCGACCATTGCCATGGTCCAGGTAAGAAACGGCATTACCGAAAACCTCGATGTGGGACTCAGAGCCTACATGTTCGGCCTGATGGGAGATCTGAACTGGATGGTCTATGACTCCCCCTGGTTTGCCCTCTCCCTGAATCCGGCTGTCAGCGGCATGTCCGTTATCTGGGACGAAAACAGGGAGGACCCGGAGGAGTTTACCGAATGGGGAGCCCTCTGGTTTTCACTTCTTATGGATATAGGGAAAAGGGGCTCTTTCAATATGACACTGGGCCCCAGGATCGGCTATCTCTTTCTGCATTCGGAGGATGGTTCGGGCGACAGGAATCCCACCACCACCGGGATGCGTACGGCGGCTCCGGGGGCAGTTCTCAGGATGGAAATTCCCTTAACGGATTCATTGATTCTGGCCCCCGAAGGGAGCGTTTATTTGATGAACGGTGCAGACCTGCTCTATGACGGAACCCTGTCGGTGACCTTCATCCGGTAACCCTTTCAGGACTCTCTTATAAACAGCCAGTTCAGAGGGGAACTCTTTTCCGGAGCATACCGGTACCCCATCACATCCAGAGCTTTCAGCTCCTCCGGATCGGCGATCTGACCCGTCAGGATCTGATGCACCATATTCCCCCGGGCCATTTTAGCATAGGTGCCGATGGTTTTCAGCTTCCCTTCCCTCTCCTCTTTAAAGTCAACGGTCACAAAAGGACAGGGGATCTGTTTTTTATCAAGCACCTTTGAGAACTCAGCGGAGGCCAGGTTAAGAACAAAGGGAGTCTCCTGCCTCTCCAGATCCCTGACCAGGGCATCGGTTAGATCCTGCCGCCAGAAATCCGCCAGGGAGGAAGAGCCTTCCGGAATAATCCTTGTCTTCATATCGAGCCGGTAGGGCCGAATCCTGTCCAGTGGGGAAAGATATCCGTACAGAGCCGAAAGGATGCGAAGATGATCCCGGGCGAAAACCAGAGCATCAGGATCAAAGCTATGGACCTTCATATTCTGAAAAACCGCTCCGGCATAGGCAAAGAGAGCCGGTCTGGAAATCCCTTTCCGCTGATCAAAAAGTCTGTAGGTTTCGGCAGTTTCTGCTGCCAGGCCCGGACTGATCCCCATAATCTTCTGAAGGGAAGCAGGGCTCTGGGGGATCACACAATCCCGGACAAGATCACCGGCCTGAAGGGAAAACTGAGGTTCAGTATATTCGGCAAACTCCTCCAGTCCGGAAGGCAGAGGTGTTTCAAAATCCATATTTTTAGCGGGAGACAGGAGTATTATCATAGAAGAGAATCCTACCTGTCTAACCTTCCTGAGTAAACCATCTCTGATGAAGATTGTTTCTTTTCCAGCAGAAAGACAGCCAGAACAGTTAAAGCCCCGGCCAGCATATACCAGATCAGAGAGGAAAAACCTTTCTCAATTCCCTGCTGATTGCTAATAATTCCCACAGACCAAATAGCCACATACTGGATTAAACCTCCCATCATTGTGACAAAGCCGATGGTTTTCGTTGCTCTGCCCCCAAAATGTTCCTGCATGGAAGCAATAATAGCTGGATAGAGTAAGGCGACACCCAGTCCGGTCAGACTGAAATACAGGTAATTTCCTGATAGACTTCCCAGCAGAATAAAACAAGCACAGATAGAGAAGGCAATAAACAGCACAACCAACAGATTCATACGATGGATAAATCGGGAGAAAATAATACGAACAAGGGGGTAGGAGCCATAAAACATCGACAGATACCATGCAGCACTGGAAGGATCCAATCCGGAAGTATCATTGGCATATATCACAAACCAGGTAGCCATACCAAACTCCCAGGTCTGAGAACAGAGAAATATAACAACAAACAGCCATACAATAGGATTCTTCACCGACCCTTTTCCAGCCAATGAGGATTCGGCATGCCCTTCGTATTCCATGGAAAATGAAACTTTCCTGTTGATGCTGAAAATAGCAGCTATAACGATGAGAAGGGGCAGACCTGAGATGACAATCCCGAACTGCCAGGAAAAACCGGAATCAGTGAGTTGACTTATCAGCCTGGGACCGAAAAGGGCTCCCACGGCAAAGTAGAGATGGAGCATCAGAAGCACATTTCCCTTTCTCTCAGGGTGCAGATTGCTTGTAAAAAGATTCAGTGCCATAACTGATATGCCGTATCCCAGCATGAGTAATGTAAAAGCTACATCGAAAAACAATACGGATCTGACAAAAAATAGCAGAAAGACCGGTAGTGAGAAACTGATCATTCCCAGGAGAAGAGCTTTCTGAAATCCCTTTTTTTCAATAAAAAGGCCTGTAAGAAATAGAGGAAATTGCATGAGGATTCCAGAAATAAGAACCAGAGAGGCAATGTGAGTATAGCCATCCAGGTAATCCGCCTGTACATACTGAAAAATATTCGTCCTCATGCTAAAAAGAAGACCTATCATTCCGAATGAAAAATAGCAAAGGGTGAGGAGTACTTTTCGTTCTTTGAAAACAGCTGAATTTTCAGACATTCCGGCATCTCCGGTAAATCATTATAGTTATATTGTCTGATATTAAGACCGTATAGTTTTCCGGTCAAGCATTTTCAGTCAATTACGCCAGGATTTCTGTGTCAGAGCCTTTACAACCCCAGAAACTCAGCAGGGTTTCTTCTGTTCAGCTGCGTCATCAGCTCTTCTCCCATAGCTGTGGTGAACTCAGCCAGCATAGTGCGGAAATGCCCCTCTTTTACAACCATGAAGTAATCCGATCCGTACAGCACCCTCTCCCGGAGCCGGGGATTTCTTAAAAGGAGTTCCCTCAAGGGGGCATACTGGGCGGAAGCACAGATATTGTAGGAGATATCCGTATACACATGGGGGTAACGGTAGATCAGGTCGATGATTCTGGAAGGCCAGGTATTGCTTTTTCCTTTCAGGAACTTCTCCCACTGAAGGGTACTGCCGAAATGTGCCAGATTCAGCCGCAGCCGGGGAAATCGTTCCATCACAGGCCGCCATCTGTCGGGATGATTGAAATATTCGGCAAAGGCGGCTTTGCTCAGGAGCCACCGGCTTTCCTCACCCATCTCTGCCGGAGCTTCAGGATTGTTCCGATCGTACCGCAGTCCCGGAATGTTCCTGAGATGGGCCCGGGAGGAACGGACACTTCCCGTACCGCAGTGGACAGTGACGGGGATATTCTTTTCTTCGCAGATCTCATACATGTTGAGAAGGACGGGATGGGAGGGAAGGTATCCCAGGGAGGGATAGAGTTTTACCCCGCCGAAGCAGGAGGATTCAAAGGCCGGCAGAAAAATATCTTCCAGCACCCGGGGTCTTCGGGGATCTATGGCCAGGAAAGGCAGGATCCGGCCGGGATATTTATCCGTAAGGGCTTTGATTTCATCAATCTGCCGGGGAAAATCCTTCTTTGTCTTTCCCTTTATGCCGTCTCCCGTCCGGGGCTGAAAATCCATCATAAGAGGACAAATCACTGTGTCCGGACCGAAAAGAGCATGGTTTTCATAGTAACCGAGAACCCGGAGGGCAATATTCTCCATCTCCTTTTCGGCAATAATATCCAGAAAATAGGCCAGAGAACTGAGTTTATCCGTATCCCGGGAGCCTATGATTCTGTGCAGAAACCATTCGGCTCCCCCGAGGAACCAGTCTTTCATGGGAAGCTTGATCCTCAGGAACCTGTCGGGGACATAGTCTTTGTTGAAAATATGACAGTGCATATCAAAGGCGGGAGAGACCCCGCCGGATTTCAGTCCGGCCGGAAAAGACAGCCTCGGTCCAGGATCACTGCTGATGCGGGAGGGCTCCCATGCCCTATCTGCGCCGTTTTCCACAACCGGCTCCCCTTCCGCTGCCTCCGTAGGCCATCAGGATTCCCATAATAAAACCGAAGTTATACCAACCCCCGTTATTATGCACTTCATAAACTGATATTTCTTTGTTGAACAGAGAGAGTATAAAGGTAAAAAATGAGATAGCCCCGTGCCAGATCCCCATCAGGAAGCCGGCAGGATCCCCTGCACCGGGAGAGGTACCTTCCAACCCGTTCGCTCCGGGCGTGCAGGAAATCAGCAGGGCCGACAACAGAACACAGAGGAAAAGAAACTGGCACTTTTTCACCTTAAACTCCTTAAAGACACGGTTTCCCGGGATTTGATCCGGAAATCAATAGCAGTATAATACGCGATCAGTTGTTCTCTGTAAACAGAAAAAAAGGGCTGCCCCCTCCGGCAGAGAGGGGGACAGCCCGAAAGGGGGTATAAACTCTATCGAAGCAAACTGATCCAGTCAGAAATTCTCTGATCGGTCAGATCGCTCTGATTATCTTCATCCAGGGCCAGCCCGGGGAAGGTATCTTCCGAGCAGGCAGCAGAGTGTTCAAAATTGTATCCTTCGGTTGACCAGGTCCCCTTCAGAACGGCTCCGTTCCGGATAAGGGCTTCCTTCAGGGGCAGCATTCCATCAACAAAGGTATCAGGATAGCCTTCCTGATCCCCCAGACCGAAGAGAGCTGCCGGCTTGCCCGAAATATCAGCATTATCCAGCTTGGAGAGCCCCTCTTCCCAGTCATCCTGAATGTCTCCAAATCCCCATGTGGATGTTCCCAGGATCAGAAAATCCGCTTCCTCAAGGTCATTGTTCGAAACCTGAGCAACAGAGAAAACTTTAGTATCCTCTTCCAGACGGGCAGCGATTTTTTCCGCCGCTGCTTCAGTATTGCCGGTGGTTGAACCGAAAATGATCAATGTCATATAAAACTCCTTCATTTTTCAGGCGGTACAAGCTGTCAGATGCTTTTCTCTTCCGGTCCGGACTTTATCCAGAAACCGGGAACACTGAATTTTCAGATCATAGCCGAGAAGGGTCCCCAGGATAAAATCTTCCTGGTCACTCAGCTCGTTTAGAGCCAGCGTGGAGAACTCTTTTAAAACAGAGATGCACAGAGGGTCACCGAAAAAAACGTTGAATTTCTTCTCACTGACCTGACAGCTAAGAAAAGGGATCCCCTCCCTATTCAGTTTCTGTTCCACAAAGCAGATATCCTCTGCCGGGCAGGTATGGAGGACGAGCCTTCTCAAACCTTTCTTCAATTCATAGATGTGATGGAGAAACACCTTCATAAGTACTCCCGAAATGGTATTACAGGAGCATTATATTAACCCCTATTAACTTAAGTCAATAGGTTTTCATAATATTATTAGTCTCATCTACTTCTTAGGGAGCCTGATAGTTCCCGAAAAGGTGAATCAGATTGTCCTCAATGGACCCCTCGATTTTTTCAGAACTGTGCCGCCCTTCGGTGGTGGTATCCGGTTTGTTCAGCTCGATCTCTCCGGACAGATCCAGATCCAGGGATTCCAGGTCAAGCATTTCCAGATCTCCCCCTAAACCGACAAACCCAGGAAAAGAGTAGTAGAGAGTTTTCTCCCCCGAAAGGAGATCCCTGACGGTTTTTCCCATTGAGAGGAACTCCAGGCGGATCCGGAACATGGTTTGCCCTTTCTCTCCCGCTTCAATTGTCTGCTCCTCCGGCAGAGACAGTGAAGCCCAGCGCTCATTGTTCACAATCAGTTCCCCTTCGAATCCTTTCTGATTCAGGGCGAAGCTGTTGGGGTTTTCCGTTTCCATCAGGATATCGATGTCCGCCCCCATCATCCCCAGGTCTACAACCTTGAGGCTGACAAAGCGGAACCGGGGCAGCCGAACCAGAGGAAAAGTCCCCTCCTTCCGGGCCGGAAGTGTGATATCACCTGCCACAGGAAGAGTAAAGGAAAAATCCCCATTGAATGCATACTCCGCCTGGTTCTTCCCTTCCAGGGCACCGGGGAGTGCAAAAATATCCCTGTATGCCAGGGTAAGGGGTATTTTTATGTGAGATGCTGCTTCAGCCCCCAGTGAGAGTCCCTCCGCATTCTCTCCGGAAAAGAGAGAGACGCCCTCCAGGTCCAGACTGTAGGCAAAGCTCTTAAGGTCCAGGGAGACCTTGTTGGGATTATAGAGGGTGATATCCGCCATCAGTGTGATTGTCGTGAAAGACAGATCCGTCACGGTCACAGAAGTATCCACAACCCGGGGCTCCTGAAGGATCAGATCCAGAGAGGTACAACCGAACAGAGCCGAAAAAAGCAGAATTAAAATAACGGATTTAAGCAGATTTTGGAACATAATTTTTAAAACTCCCTCATAAGACCGCGTAAAGAAGAATCTCTCCCTCAGGCCCATACCTCCAATATCGGAAAAAAATCTGTTTCACAGCAAAAAAGGCTCTGCTTTTTTGTAAAAAGGCCATGGCTGTATTACAATTCTAAAGGACATTTACAACTATGAAAGATAGACCTTTAGTATTCAAAAAAGAAAAAAAAGAGCCCAATCCGATGTTGAGCCGACCTCCCTGGCATATTCTGATTGTCGATGACGACCAGGATGTTCATGATGTCACGGAATTTGCTCTCAGGGATGCCATAATTCTGGATCGCCCGCTGAAGTTTCACCATGCCTACAGCGGAGCGGAATCCGTGGAATATCTCAAGAACAATCCCCAGATTGCGACAGTCCTGATGGATGCGGTCATGGAAACCGATGATGCAGGACTGAACGCTGTAAAATATATCCGGGAAGTCCTTAAAATGGATGCGGTCAGAATCATCCTCAGAACCGGACAGCCCGGACAGGTCCCCGAGCTGGAGACGATTACAAGATTTGACATCAATGACTACAAAACCAAGAGTGAACTGACAAAAACCAAACTGATCACCACCCTTTTTTCCGCTCTCAGATCATGGGAACAGATCAACCGGCTGGACAACAGCAGGATGGGGCTGGAAAAAATCATAGAAGCCAGCAATGAACTGATCGTTCAGGAAGGGCTTGAAACCTTTGCGGAAGGTGTGGTGACACAGATTGCCAGCCTTTTCGGCCTGGATTCGGACGGGATTCTCTGCACATCCTATAAACGGAGCGACGATCAGGAGAATGATCCCGTCTGCTTCAACAGCAACTGCCGGGTGATCGCTGCAGCAGGCAGCTACAGGCATCTGATCCACCATAATATCAGTGATATTGAAGATGCCCACATAAGGGATTGTATTAAGCAGTCTCTGAAGAACAAGCAGAATCTGATTGATAGGGAGAGTCTGACGGTCTATTTTGAGGAGCCCTCGGGGATGCAGTATTCCACCTGGATCGATTCTCCCAAAACTCTCAATGAGGAAGATAACAGGCTGCTCGAAATTTTCTGCACCAACCTTTCCCTGAGTGCCAGCAATATTGAACTGGTGAGCCGGCTCAAACGTCAGGCCTGGGTAGATCCGACTCTGGATATACCCAATATGCTGGCCCTTCTTGATAAAATCTCAACACTATTGAGAGAGAAGGAAAATGAAGGCAGGTGCCTTCTGATCCTGGATATTGACGGATTCCATCAGATCAATGACCTTCTGGGACATGATTATGGAGATCAGATCCTGCTGTCACTGAAAGACAGACTTCTTCAGATCATCGGGGACAATGCCTATCTGGCCAGGATAGGAGCGGATATTTTCGGTATCATCATGGAGAAGTCCTCGCTGACTCAGGATTTGCAGGAAACCCTCTCGTCAGTGACCATATCCACTCAGGACGGCGAAAGGGAGCTGTCTCTGACAATCGGGATTGTGGATATTCTCACAGAATCCCCCTCCGGTTCGGATGTCCTGCGGAACGGCTATCTGGCTCTGAAAAGGGCAAAAGCCGACGGGTTCGGAAAGATAGTAACCTACAACCAGAAGATCGGTTTTGAAACGAGAGAACGCATTCTCCTTCTTCATAATCTGAGAGGGGCATTCTCAGAAAAAAAACTGTTCCTTATGTTCCAGCCCCAGGCCAATCTGGCAACAGGAAAAGTATACAGTTTTGAAGCCCTCCTGAGATGGAAAAATCCGGATGGTCAGTTTATTCCTCCCGACAGATTCATCCCTCTGGCAGAGCAGTCAGGACTGATCATCCCCATCGGATTCTGGGTCCTGAGGATGGCGCTGAATTCTCTGAAAAAGATCCATCAGAATGGCTATCCTGATCTGAAAATGGCTGTGAATGTTTCGGCCATGCAGCTGAGACACCAGAATTTCCTCCAGAATCTGGATGCCGCGCTCTCTGAAATAGAAATCGACCCTTCCTTTCTGGAAATAGAAATCACAGAATCCATAGCCATCATGGGGGAAGATGAAATTCTGAAACTCCTGGGAGCTATAAGAGAAAGAGGTGTCAGTCTGGCAATCGATGATTTCGGTACAGGATACTCCTCTCTGTCTTCTATCGATCAGTGGCCGGTGAACAGACTGAAAATAGACAAATCCTTTATCAGCAATATTGAAGACGGGAAAGAGGACGTCAGGCTGGTGGACCTTATAATCCCCCTGGGCCAGAATCTCTCTCTGCAGGTTCTGGCGGAAGGTGTGGAAACGGAATGGCAGATGAAGAAACTGAAAGACCTGGGATGCCATGAAGTTCAGGGATATTTCCTGGGAAAACCCATGGAACTGGAGGATCTTCTGCAATGGCTGAAAAACAGGACAGAAAATCTATAAGATTTCACCTCTCTCCCCCGAAAGGGCTCATACGGGTCATACCGCTGCTCCTCATTCTGCTTCTTTCCTCCTGCGGCAGCAGGGGAGATGCTGTTAAAATCGGTGTAATCGCAGGCCTTTCGGGAGGAAATGCCGATCTGGGAGAATCCGGGCGCAATGGAATACTCCTGGCGGTAACCAGGTATAACAGCAAAGGCGGCCTGAACGGCACTCCGGTGGAACTTCTCATCAGGGATGATGAAAATGAAGTAGCCTCTGCCGAAATAGCGACAAAAGATCTGATATCAAAGGATGTTTCAGTCATAATCGGACCTTTTACGACGACTCTCACTGAAAGAGTGGTTCAGATAGCTTCGGCGTCGGGTCTCCTTGTGATAACACCCACTGCTTCGGCGTATCATCTCCATGGAAAAGACGACAACCTGATCACGATCAATTCAAGTACAAGAGACAATGCCTATGATTATGCCGAACAGATGTTTACACACAGAGACTACAGAACTGCCACAATGCTGATTGATCAGCAGAACTCCTCTTTTTCGGAAAGCTGGGCATCCCAATTCCAGACCCGCTATGAGGAGCTGGGGGGAACCGTTGTCAACCGGGTAAAATACAATCTTGCCCGGGGAGACAGGGTGGGAGAGATTGTCTCGAAATCCCTGGAAGATGATCCCCAATCGCTGATTATGATATCCAATTCGGTGGACGTTGCCCGCATTGCTCCCCAGATAAGGAAGATCAGCGAAACCATTCCCATTCTGGCGGCGGAATGGGCGGGGACCCAGCAGCTCATAGAAATGGGAGGGCCGGCTGTGACCGGGATTGAAATCCTTCAGAACTATGATCAGTTCGGAAACCAGCCGGATTATCTGAACTTTGTCAGAGAGTACAGAGAGATGTTCAATCAGCTCCCCGGTTTTTCAAGTGTCCTGGCCTATGATGCCGCCATGGTCATCCTTCAGGCACTGGAAGGACGGGAAAGGAAAGAACCAATCAAAGATTTCATTCTGGGAAACAGTCCCTTTCAGGGACTGCAGCAGCCGATTCAGTTCAATGAGTTCGGAGACAGCCGGAGGACTGCCAATTTTGTCGTCATAGAAGGTCGGCAGTTCAGGAAAGCGCCCTGATTATGAAAAAAGGCGTCTCTTTCCGCTCTTACATTCTGCTGCAGATGATTGCCATTTCTGTTATAACCCTGGGGATCACCGGAACCTCAGTGTATTTTATACGATCCGTCACAACCGCAGATGAACTCCATAAGCAGTCGGAAGAGGTTCTCAAAAATATGACAGAAAGGACTGAGGAGATCCTTTCCGGGATAGAACTGAACCTGAAAACAATCCTGCAGGCTGGCAAGACCATGGATGAGCAGGAAATGGGACAGCTGCTGAATACAATCATCAACTCACAGACTCAAATAAAAGCCCTCTACAAAATAGACCGGCGGGGACTCACAACCAGCGTGGGAACAAAGCTGTATGATAACCCCCTGCATGAAGACCTGAAAGGAATTGATTTCAGCTACAACCCCCTCTACAACAGCCTGGACAATCAGGAACATCCTCTATGGAGTGATAAATTTGTCTCCTCCTTTACAGGAGACACTTCTGTGGGACTGGGAATCAGATCTGAAGAAACGGCCATCATTGCAGAAATAAGCCTGGACTATCTGCTTCACATTGTGGAAACCGCTTCTGATCAGAACTCCCGCGTCTGGGTTGTTGACGGGAAGGGTGAGCTGGATGTGGATACAGGAATGAAATCCAGTTCGGGCATTTTAAACGTCAGCGGGTACCCTTTTATACAGAACGCCATAAGAGGAGAAGAGCTTCCCGATATCGTGAATATTCAGGGTCAGTACTATCATCCGTCAGCAGCAAGATCCGAAAAGCTCGGCTGGATCTTCCTTGTAGGGATTCCCGCCGGCCTGGATAACCCTGAAACAAGAAGTACAGTCAGAGGAATGATTGTCCTGTTCCTCTCTTTCATATTGATTGCCCTTATCAGTACACCCCTGGGTACCCGACGTCTTATCAAGTATGTGACCCATCTGAGAATCATGGCTGAAAAAATTGCTGAAGGAGAAGAGCTGGATCATCAACTGGTTGGCCTTACAAAGGATTTTAATACCCTGGCAACCACTATGGTCCTCATGTCCCGCAGGATAAAAGAGCGGGAACAGTCTCTTACCCAGCTGAATGAAGCGCTGGAGTCCAGGGTAGCAGAACGGACAGATCAGCTGAACACAAGCAATATAGAACTGAAAAAGACTCTTCAGAATCTGACAGAGATGCAGGATGTCCTTGTGGAGTCTGAGAAACACGCCTCTCTGGGGAGGATGGTGGCCGGAATGGCTCATGAACTGAATACTCCGATCGGTAATATTGTCACGATTGTCACAGCCATGCAGGATGAAGAGGAGCAGTTCTCCCTTAAACTTCAGGAGGGAATAACCCGGAATGACCTGGAAGGATACCTCAATACCAGTAAGACGGGAATGGATATTGTAGAGAAGAATATTTCCCGGGTAGCAGAACTGGTCACAAGTTTCAAAGATGTCTCCAGTGATCAGTCCAGCTCAATAAAAAGAAAGTTTCATCTGAAAAAACTCATTGACGATACCCTCATTACCCTGGCACCGATGATAAAAAAATACCCGGGGATCACAATAAACACAGAGATAGAAGACCTGACCCTGAACAGTTATCCCGGTCCTGTCAGCCAGATCCTCACAAACCTCGTGACCAACGCCCTGCTCCATGCCTGGGAAGACAATAAACCGGGTCTTCTTACCATATCAGCAGGCAAGCTGCCGGAAGAGTGCTGCTACGATGAAAAAACGGAAGAGTGGTGCCGGATACAGGTCACAGATAACGGCAGGGGGATACCGGAGGAGATTAAAAACAAGATATTTGACCCTTTTTTTACAACCAGGATGGGACAGGGCGGCACCGGACTGGGGCTTCATATTGCCTATAATACGGCAAGAAAGATTCTCGGGGGATTTTTGAATGTGGAGGAGATCTCGGGAGAGGGCACTGTATTTTCCCTGGACATACCTCTCAAGGCACCTGTATTGAAAAGCTAAAAGGTAATATCAAAACTGGAAAGACCGGACTGGACACCCCCGGGAGACTTAACAACCTCCCTGACATGAGAATAGGAAGGTCCCCGGTTCAGCCATGAAAAAAAAATGTCCAAGGGATTATCATCTCCCTGCACAAAAATCTCTACCGAACCATCAGGAGAGTTCCGGACCCAGCCGGCAAGGCCGAGACGCTCAGCTTCCCGACGGGCGGAATAGCGGAAGCCCACGCCCTGAACTCTGCCCAGAACTCTTATTTTCCAGGCCTGAATCATCAGGAAAAACACTCCCCCAGAGCCGATTCTAGATCGGCATAATCATAGGGCTTGTAAAAAACTTTAAAAGGGATGGGAAACTCGGGACGGAGAAATCCGCTGGTAATGATGATTTCAAGATCTCTGCAGTAGTGGGAAAGGAATTTGATCCAGTAATCTCCACCGAGGATCTCCATGCGATAATCGCTGACAATAACCTTGATCTGCGGGTTATCCAGAAGCTGCTTGATAGCCCCTACTCCATCGGAAGCCACAAAGACTTTATACCCTTTCTTTACAAGATAATCCCGTAAAGTCAGACGTATCGCATCTTCATCTTCAACGACAAGTATATTTTTTTCTGCACTCATAGAATCAACATCCTCAGCCTCTGAATTATGTTTCATTATAGCGCGGTTTATTCGCCATTTCTACGAAATAAATAATCTTTTATGCGATTGTAGGAAAAACCGCGGCGCATGATTCTGCGAATCACCTTCTCATCCGGGGTTTTTCCGGGAGGAATAACCTTTTCTATATAGAGGACCAGCATCTCCTGCTCATCCTCTTCACTCACTTCCTCCCTGAGGACCTGACGGGCAAGATCTCTCTCCACCCCCCTCTGGACAAGGCCGGCTTCCATATGAGAACGGCTCTCGGGGTGACGGCGGCACCGGGAACGGATCCACTGCTCTGCAAAGCGATGATCATCCTGAAATCCAAGTTCCTGCAGCTCTGCCAGAACCCTCAGGCCCGTTTCCCTGTCAAATCCCCGCTGTATCATCTTCAGGACAAGCCTTCCCGAGGACTCTTCCCGGGAGGCGAGGAAAGAGGCACCCCACTCTCTGCAGCGGATATACTGATCCGCCTGCTGTATCCTTTCCAGTTGTTCTTCGCCCAGGGGAGTCCCTTTGGGAAACTCCCGGCTCCATTCCAGGGGAATAAAAAAAGAGGAACCCTCTGAGAGGGTAACGGCGACCGTTTCCTCTCTGGTTCCTCTTCTTCGCAAATCCGCGATATGGAGATTAACGTTTGGAGAACTGGAACCTTCTTCTGGCTCCTTTCTGTCCATACTTCTTTCTCTCTACCATTCTGGAGTCCCTTGTGAGGAAACCGTTGGCTTTAAGGGAAGGCCTGTTGGCTTCATCCAGCTCTACAAGAGCTCTTGAAATACCATGACGACAGGCACCGGCCTGACCGCTGATTCCTCCGCCTTTCACGTTGATCAGAATATCGTATTTGTCATCACTGTCAGTCACAACCAGAGGCTGACGGATCATGGCAACCTGCTGATCAATAGGGAAGAACTCATTGATCGCTTTGCCGTTTACTTTAATTTCACCTTTGCCCTGTCTCAGATAAACACGAGCAGTGGCTGTTTTTCTTCTTCCTGTTCCATGTGCAAGATTTTTAATCACTGTTTTTCTCCTGTTCCTTACATCTCAATCTTTACGG
Organism: Oceanispirochaeta sp.; assembly: GCA_963666275.2. Lineage (GTDB taxonomy): Bacteria > Spirochaetota > Spirochaetia > DSM-2461 > DSM-2461 > Oceanispirochaeta. Next base: position 1,640,656 of record CAXXOA010000002.1, on the reverse strand, counting down.
GCTGCTGAGCCACGTGAGGATGTTCTGCACCGGCATAAATTTTTACGTTGGAATAAAGTTTGTTTCCAAGGGGTCCTTTGGGGAGCATACCCTTAACAGCTTTTTCCATGGGAGCTGTGGGTTTTCTGGCAACCAGTTTTTCATAGTTTTCAGATTTCATTCCGCCCAGGTAGCCTGAGTGTCTGTAATACATCTTGTCAGCTCTTTTATTACCGGTCATAACTGCCTCTTTGGCATTAACGATAATTACGTAATCACCCACTTCCTGGTGAGGGGTATAGAGAGCTTTATTCTTTCCGCGCAGTATCCAGGCGGCTTTAACTGCGACACGGCCGAGAGGCTGACCAGCAGCGTCAATGACGTACCATTTGCGCTCTACTTCATTAGGTTTAACAAAAATTGTTTTCATTTCTTTTTACTGCCTTATCCAATATAGGTCTTTTTTATAGTCGTAACGGGTTCACTAGTCTCCCATAAGGAAGAATATTTGTCAATATGGAACTCCCCTGCTGACAATACTTTATCTAAAAGAAATGGTTCTTTCTGATGAAAAGGAAAAATCCCGCGGAATAGAGCAGATACGGGAGGGACCGGGACAGGGAGAGCCAGAGCGGCAGAGCTCCGGGGTTCCTGTAATCGTAGGGAAGAATCCCGAAAAGGGACAAAACCTCCAGAAGGAGCAGGAGGAAGTGAAACAGACAACCCAGAATCAGAAATAGCCAGCCCGCCTGCCTGCTCCGGGTCCAGACCCAGATTGCCAGGAAAGCCGAAAGGAAACTGACAGTACATTGAATCAGCAGGGTCCATACATAGTCCATACCTATCTCCCGGTTTCAGAAATTTTTCTTCAGAATTTTCAGATCTCCCGTGGTCAGCTCTCCGGGCAGGATTGCCGGCAGAGCCGGATCGGGAGGAATGAGGATTCCCGCTTCCAGTTTTTTCCGGAACAGGGCGGTATACTCCTCTTTTGTGCCATTATACATCAGATAGGGCCCTCTGCGGGTCCATCCTTCAAAACCGGGCAGAACCTCTTCGCTTATTCCGCTGAAATATTCCGGTCTGTCCATCCGGGATTTCAGGCTCCAGAGACAGCGGGTCAGACCGGCGGCGATCACCGGAGAGGGAGACTCCCCCTCGGGGAGGGGCAGATTATCCCGGGAACAGAGTATGATTCCCCTTTCCATGCCGGGGAGAGGTAGAACAGGAAGAGCGTAGCGAACCTCTTCCTGAAGGGGAAGCCAGGGTCTCCAGAGAGAGACTTTCGATGTAGCCGGGGCGGCGGGATCCGCAATCTCGTCCTGTTCAGAAAAAATCCCGTTCTGCCGGAACCAGCTCATCAGAGCAAGAGGATCCCTGTAATAGCCTATCTGAGGAAACATTTCCCCCCAGAGTGCCCGGGCCGCTTTGAGCAGTTTTTTCTCCTCGTGAGAGGGATACTCCGCATAAACGCCCCGGGAAAGGGTATTTTTCAGTTCCAGAGAGAGTTTATCCGGCCGATGGCCCAGAATGGCCCGCCCTCCGTTCAGATAAAGATCCAGAAACCGGCGCCCCCCATTGTCGTAAAGGTGAAAGTCCCGGGCCCTCCGGATAACAGGCAGTTCTTTTAGTAGTTTCAGATCCGGTGCCATCACCATTCTCCTCCCAGTTTTTCCAGCTGATACCCGCTAAACTCGGGCAGAAACGTCATGGACTGACCTGTTTCAAAACGGACCATTATGACAAGATGTCCGCTGTTCTCCACATTGCTTATCACTTCGCCCACCCCGTAATCCTCGTGATAGATCCGGGTTCCCGGGGGATAGTCCGACTGGACAGGAGCCGCTTTTTCCGCGCCCTCCACTTCGATATGATCCCGGGGCAGCTCCTCCAGGAACCGGCTGGGCAGAGCCTCTTCGGTCCGGCCGTAAAGCATCCTCCGACGGCAGCTTGTCAGATAGAGCTCCTTTCTGGCCCGGGTAATACTGACATAAAACAGCCGGCGCTCCTCTTCGATCTCCTCTTCATCATCATAAAGGCTTCCCCGGGGAAAAAGCCCTTCCTCCAGGCCGGTTATGAAAACCCGGTCGAACTCCAGGCCCTTGGTATTGTGCATGGTAATCAGAGTCACCCTGTTCAGATCGGTTTCTTCCTCTTCCAGGCTGGCCTGATCCAGTTCTATCAGTTCCAGAAATTCGGCCAGCCCCTCGGGGGTGGCAGGATATTCGGATGCGGCGGAGACAAGCTCCTCCAGGTTTCCGACCCTCTGGGTGTTCTCGATCCTGTCCTGCTCTTTATAGTGATCAAGCAGTCCCGTGTCGATAATCAGATTTTTCAGAAATGCACCGAGATTCTCCTGCTGCGGCAGGGACTCTTTCAGCTCGTTGATAATTCTATTGAACTCTTCTATTCCCTTCCGGGCTTTTCCCCGGATAAACCCGGGAGCCAGAGCCAGGGAGGGCATGATATCTCCGCTCACGAGGGAGGTGCCGTCTCTGGTGAGGATTTTTTTGACCGAGACCGCCCCGATCCCCCGGACCGGTTTATTGATGATCCGCCGGAAGGCGATTTCATCGGCGGGATTGCTTAAAAACCCCAGATAGGCCAGAGAGTCCTTGACTTCTTCACGGCTGTAGAAGCTGACGGTCCCCACGAGCCTGTATGGGATATTTTCACTGCGGAATATTTTCTCAAAGATACGGGACTGGGCATTGGTTCTGTAGAGGATGGCCGTATTGCCGTAATGTCCGTCAGAAATCATCTGCACGCAGAATCGGGCCTCTTCATCCTGATCTCTCAGATAGACAAGACGGGGTTTTTTCCCCTCGTCTTTTCTTGTCCACAGACTTTTTCCCAGCCGGCCCTGGTTATGGGAGACAACCTCTGAAGCCACCGCCAGGATATGTCCTGTAGAACGGTAGTTCTCCTCCAGCTTTATAACCTTTGTACCGGGAAACTGATCCTGAAAACCCAGGATATTCTCCACTTCCGCCCCTCTGAAGCGGTAGATGGACTGGTCATCGTCTCCGACCACACAGAGCCAGGTATCAGGGGACACCAGCTGCTGGAGGAGCTGAAACTGAGCCTTGTTGGAATCCTGGTATTCATCCACCAGAATCACACGGAACCTCTGCTGAATTCTCTGCCGGACTTCGGCATTCTCTTCAAGAAGCCTTTTTGTCAGAGAGATCAGGTCACCGAAATCGGCATTTCCGATCTGCCTGAGGCGGGTTTCGTACTGTTCATAATATCCGGGGAAGTCGGGATCCGCACTGATGTGCCCCAGCTCATCCGTCGGCATGAGACACTCGTCCTTGGCACGGGAGATATTGCTGGCAATCCTCTTCAGTTCATTCCGGGGCAGATTGCCGAAAAGGGTTTTGAGAAGTCCTTTGACATCTTCGTCATCATAGATGGTAAAACTGCTTTTCAGCCCTACCGACGCGCCGTTTCTTCTGAGAAGCCAGGCGCCGAAGGAGTGAAAAGTCCGGATCATGACCCCCTGGGCTTCGGGAACAAGCTGAGCCACCCTTTCCCTCATCTCCGCAGCAGCCTTATTGGTAAAGGTGACTGCCAGGATCGAATGGGGCTGAAACCCCAGTTCCTGTACGAGATAGGCAATTCTGGTTGTGACAACCCGGGTTTTTCCCGAACCGGCTCCTGCCAGAATCAGCAGAGGTTCATGGGCATGCTGAACGGCTTTCTTCTGTTCTCCATTTAAAGCTTCCAGCCAGGAGAGATCTGTCATTCGACCGGGCCTGCCAGAACAGCTTCCAGATCCAGAGAGTTTCTTCTGATGATCTTTCCCCGGACAATCCTGCCGGGTTCCAGATTCTCGGCCCTGAGAACAACCAGACCGTCCACTTCGGGAGCCTGCATATAGGCTCTTGTCAGGTAGAGAGGTTCTTCCTGAACTTCTTCTTCCACAATCAGAAGAAGTTCCTCCCCCACAAACCGGTCCATCCGTTCTTCGGAAATCTGCATCTGGAGGGTTTCCAGTTTTTCCTTCTGTCTTTCCGAGCGCCGGGCTGCCAGTTTTGTCCCCAGGGCGCCTCTGTAATTGTACGCCTCGGTTCCCTCTTCCCGGGAGTAGAGGAAAAATCCGGCCCAGTCCAGACGGGCTTCGATGAGAAACCTTTCCAGTTCGGCAAAAGTTTTTTTCGTTTCCCCGGGGAATCCTGTCATAATAGAAGACCGAATGACTCCCTGGGGAAACTCATCCCTCAGGGTTTTAATCAGGTTCAGATAGGTTTCCCTGTCTCCCCGGCGTCCCATTTTCCGCAGAATAGCAGGATCTGCGTGCTGAAAGGGAATATCAAAATACGGAAGAATCCTGGGGTCCTTTTTCATGATAGGCAGGATTTCCATGGGGAAGTGATCGGGATGAATATACAGCAGTCTGAGCCAGAATTGACCTTCCAGAGCAGAGATCCTTTTCAGAAGCTCCGGCAGTTCCCTCTCGCCCCTGTCGGTACCGAATCCCGCCAGATCCTGGGCCACAAGATTCAGTTCAAAAATGCCCTGAGACAGGAGATTCCGGATCTCCTCCAGAATCGAATCCATTGTCCGGCTCTGAAGATCCCCCTTGATCAGAGGTATGGCGCAGAACTTGCACCTGTTGTTGCAGCCCTCGCCGATTTTTACAAAAGCAGAGCCTTTGAAAGAAAAGAAATCCTCCCTTTCGGGCTGATACAGATCGGGTTCGGGCATGTAAACCGGTTTGTCTCCGGCCATTACACCATCCAGGATTCCCGGGATAAGAGCAGGAGCCCTGTTTCCGAAAACCCCATCCAGTTCAGGGATCATCTCGAGAAGATCTTTATTGTAGCGCTGGGCAAAACAGCCTGCAGCCAGAACTTTTCTGTCCGGATAGGCCTGTCTGAAATCAAAGATCGTCTGTATAGATTCCTCTTTGGCAGACTGAATAAATCCGCAGGTATTCACAATAATAAGTTCGGCCCTTTCGGGAGTCTCACAGTAGGACCAGCCGGCTTTTTTCAGTGCTGAGATAATTGTTTCCGCATCAACCTGATTTTTTGAACAGCCGAGATTCTCTACATAAAATGATTTACTGGACCGGGAAGAGGACGAGGTCATATTTTCCTTCATCGTTTTCCATCCATTTAATAAATTTGACAAGGACTTCTCCGGATTTACCGGGATCAATAGTCACCCCGGAAATGGTCAGAGAAACAGCACCGCCGCTGGATCCCCAGATCATCAGCTGCTGGCGGGCATCCAGGCGGATACGGTCACCTTCATTATAGTACTTTTCCACAGCCGCATCTCCGTCCACCTGGTAGCGGAAAAGGCAGTAGTTATTAAACTGGGCATTCAAAGTAAAATCTTCAGGTCTGTCCAGACCGGCAAGAAGCACACTCTCGGCTTCTTCCACCATTTCCGGATTCACAGGGAGTGTATTTGATACCGCTTCGGATACTTCGGGAGCGGCCACATCGGTCCGTTCCGCGTAGAGCCGGGCACCAGACTCATCCAGGGCAATCAGTTTCAGCCGGATCACCGGGATTCCGTCTCCCCCGGGAAGGATTTTCTCGTCTCCGGGAAAAAGATTGATGTCCTCGGCGGGCAGATCGGAAATTTCAATCCGGCAGCGGTTCTCCTCCAGAGCGACTGTCATAACGACTTCACCGTCCTGATAGGGAACAAGGATTCTGTCGCCTTCGTGGAGCTGCCATTCCGCTGAAGTCTGATCCAGACTGTAGTCAAGGGGAGTGTAAATTTCCACGGCCGTCTGGCTCTCCTGAAACCGGGGAGCAAAGAACTGGATCCCGAACCATACCGCTCCGGCCAGAACAGCCAGCAGCAGGACTATAAGGATCAGCTTTCCGGGAATTCTCACAGGCTGTTTCTGCTGTCCCACCAGCTCCTCCAGAGGAGCTGGTTCTTCACTGATTTTATAGTTTTTATAAAGGCTTATGGTCTTGTCTACATCCAGACCAAGGTAGTCAGAATAATTCCTCAGAAATCCGAGAAGATAGGTTTCGGCAGGAAAGATTTCAAACTGCTCTTCCTCCAGACCGATCAGATACTCTTTAGAAATATTGAGATCCAGCGCGATCTGCTGAATGGTTGCGCCTTTTGCTTCTCTAGCTTCTTTTAATGTTTCGCCTATGGACTTCATACTAACTCAGTTTTCCGGTTCAAATAGAAAATTTTCAATGGTATTTCCTTCGGGAGGACTCTTATAATCAAACCGGGCATCGGGAATACCCTTATTGACTTCAAGGTTTACAAAATCAAAAACAACAGTTTCCATTCCTGTTGTCAGCCCCTCAATCCTGCGGATCAGGTTGTTTTCCCCTATGCTGAGGGTCAGTTCCCGGAACCCTTCGCTTGTGGACCGCCAGTTCAGCTTCAGCTTGGTAACCACCTCAAGAGAGCCTTCCTCCAGAGGAACCGGAGCGGGACCGGAAACATATCCGATACTGTAATTGGCTTTCATAAGAGTCAGTCCCTGTGAGTTGGCCATATTTGCCAGAGCCGAATCGCTGTGATTGCCGATGGGCTGAACAAAGGAAACCCTGTAGTCGGGAAGGTAGAGTTCCAGTTTCTCGTTATTGACAACCATAACCTGCCCTTCCGGATCGGTAAAATCCAGACGGAGCATATTGGGTGTTTTGTAGGAAATACGGGCTCTCTGTACAAGATCTCCCCTGGAAATGACAAGATCCCCTTCATAGTCTGTTATAGAGCCGTAATATTCAGAAATTCCATCAAAAAATCTTTCCGCTGTTTCCTGAGCGGCCAGTGTATAAAGTCCTGCTGAGAGTAACAGCAGTGTAACCATCACAATTCTTTTCATAGTGAGTACTATACCCCGATCAGACGGTGCACTGTCAAGGCAAATTCCCCCGGCGCGGGACTTGTCAAATCCGGAAGGGAAACGATAGAATGTGTGCGTTTGGTCTAAGGGGGCTATGGTATGGAAAAAATACAGATTCTGGATCTGGGAGGCTCAATCGTGGCTCCCGAGAAAATCGACCCGGATTTTCTGAAAAATATGCGGGATTTTCTCACTTCCTGGCTGGAGGAAGACTCTGAAAGAAAAATCATTCTGATCATTGGCGGAGGTGCACCGGCCAGAAAGTACCAGACAGCTTACAGGGAGACTGAATCCAGTCCTTCCGATGAAGAACTTGACTGGATCGGGATCCAGGCCACAAGGCTGAACTCACAGCTTATGAAAGCGGTCATGGGGGATCTCTGCCAGGATCCTGTTGTTACCGACCCCACGACTGTAAGCGCCATGAAGGGACGGGTTCTGGTAGCCGCCGGATGGAAACCCGGCTGGTCCACAGACTACATTGCCACCCTGCTGGCGGAGACTTTTCAGGCTCACACCATCCTTAATCTCTCCAACATCAAAAAGGTTTATACCGCCGATCCGAATCTGGATCCGGAAGCGAAACCTCTCGACAGGATAAGCTGGTCCGAATACCAGGTCATGTGCGGTGACACATGGACTCCCGGAAAGAATACCCCTTTTGATCCTGTTGCTACCAGAAAAGCGAAGGAACTGAAGCTCAGAGTCATCGCTGCAGACGGGAAAAATCTTGAAAATCTCAGGAAAATTTTTGATGAATCCGATTTTGAGGGAACAGTCATCGGTCCGGAATAAATCCGGATGATCCCTTCATAGGGCTCTTCCCAACAAGGGAAGGGCTTTTTTCTTGACATATAGATACTATTAATCATATATATCTACAAATGAATACAAAGAAAATTATCGCCAAACGCCGCATTATTCAGGCCGCCGCCGGAGCGGGACTCTATTTGGGAGCGACCTACTTTCAGATCTCCCTGATCTATATAATCCTCGGCGGCGCTGTACTGGGAATCCTCCTGGGCAAAGTGTTCTGCCGCTGGATCTGTCCTATCGGTTTTTTTATGGAAATTATGATGGGAGGAGACAAGAAGGGTTCCGAAGCCTCTCAGATGTATCAGTATCATAAAATGGGCTGTCCCATTGCCTGGGCGGGTGGATTCTTCAACAGGTTCAGTCTTTTCGGGATTCAGAAAGACAGTGAAACCTGCACATCCTGCGGGATCTGTGACAAGAACTGCTATATTTCAAGCCTGAATGACAGCTACAGCCTGTATAAACAGGACAAACAGTCCTCCGGAGACGCTTTCAGCTGTTCCCGCTGCCTGGAGTGCGTCGCGTCCTGTCCCCGGGGGAGCCTGAAGTATGCGGTTCTGCCCGGAAGAAAAAAATCCGGAAAATAAACCGGCTGCTGAACTCAGAAACCTTCCAGAAGGGCATTGAGAGTCTCTCTGAGCTTATCAAAGTTGTAGGGCTTGTTCAGCACCGCTTTAAAGCCCTGTTCCCTGTAGCTGGCGATGGCCGAATCATCCGAATAACCGCTGGATACAACAGCCCTGACATCCGGATCAATCTGATAGAGATCTTTTAATGTTTCCCGGCCGCCCTTACCTGCCCGGATTGTCAGATCCAGAATGACAATGTCATAAGGGTCCTTCTCTCCCATAGCTTCTGTGTAGAGCTCTACCGCTTTATCACCGTTTTCCGACACATCCACCCGGTGCCCCAGAGCCATAATGAACTCCTTTGCCAGTTCCCGAATCATCTCTTCATCATCCATAACAAGGATGCGTCTCTTTCCCGGAACCGAGTCGGCAGTTCTCCCGGGACTCCGCGGATCCTGGTGCCCCGACAGGGAAGGAAGATAAATGCGGAATGTGCTCCCTTTTCCGACCTCTGATGAAACCTGGATCGTGCCGTTGTGTTTCTGAACAATCGAATAGGCCGTAGCCAGACCCAGACCGCTGTTTTTCGGGCTTGTAGAAAAGTAGGGATCAAAGATTCTGTTCAGGATCTCAGGAGAAATCCCCCTGCCCCTGTCGGTGATTGAGATCTCCACATAATCTCCCGACTCAAGGTCTTCGGGAAGATCTTTTTCGCTGACAGGAAAGTTCCTGACATGGATACTGACAGTCCCCCCTCCGGGCATGGAGTGATCAGCGTTCAGCACAATATTCTGAAGAACCTGCCGGATCTGATTGGCGTCCCCCACAACAGGCTTCAGAGAGGTTTCAGCCTCTACCGCAAAGTCTGAGGGGGAACCGCTTAAAGCAAACTCCGCCGCATGTTCTATAAGCGGCAGGAGGGAAAGAGTACTCTTCAGCGGAGCCCCTCCCTTGGAAAAAGTAAGGAGCTGGTTTGTCAGTCCCACAGTCTTTCTCAGGACACCTTCCGCCTGATCCAGCATGGCTTCACACTCCGCAGGATCATCTTTCTTCAGTTTCGCCAGAGACAGATAGCCGAAGAGCCCCTGGAGCATATTGTTAAAATCATGGGCGATTCCTCCCGCCAGGGTGCCTATGGATTCCAGCTTCTGAGCTTTCATCCTCTCCTTTTCAATGCTCTTCAATTCAGCCTCCACCCTCCGGGTTTCTGTGATATCCACAGAAAGACAGAGCAGGTATTCGGTCTTTCCCTCCCTGTCGAGAAGGGGCATTTTTCTGATATGCAGGATCTTCTCTTCCCGCTGTTCCAGATGCATCCTGACCTCGGGGATCTCAAGCAGAGCTCTGCTTTTCAGAACCTTAAGATCCTCTTTCAGGAATTTTTCCGCAACTTTTTTTCCGTAGAGATCTCTGTCGTACTTGTGCAGGATCTGCTCCCGGGGCAGATTGAGAAGCTCTTCTCCGGCTTTATTGACTCTGAGGATCCGAAGGTCTTCGGCGCTTTTAATAAATACCGCAACAGGAAGATTTTCGATGATACTGTCCAGGAACTCCCCGGACCGGCGTAGATCAGTCTCCGCCTTCTGACGCTGATGAAGGTATAAAAGGGTGTATTTCAGAATATAGACCCAGGCAGTCAGAGAGAGAAGAAAGACAATGGCGACAGAAAGGAGCGAGATAAGGGCCCGGTTCTGCTGATCTGCCACAGCCTTCTCAATATACGCCTCCATATACTTCAGGGCTTCCTGAATCCCCTCCTGATAGAGGAGCTTCTGCCTTTCGTACTCTTTTCCGGACAGCAGGGCTTCAGCCTCTTTCTGACGGTTATTATGCAGCAGTTCAAAGGATTCCATTTCCATTGCCACCAGGGCCGAATTGGCTTCGTCTGTTTTGGAGACAGCTTCTCTCAGCCCGGGGTCAGGAAGAATCCGCATTGCCTCTTTGATGGCATAATCCAGACTGGGCTCGTACTTCAGATAGCGCTGTTCCCAGTCAAGATTACCGGAAGACGCGGCCATCCTGGCCGACATAGTGAGGATCTCATCGGTGGTCCGGATATCTCCCATAAGTTTCTGAAGACGGATCACTTTATATGAAGCCCCTTTCCACTCGGTGTAGGAATTCCAGAAAAAATCTCCCAGCAGGATTAGCATAAAAGATGTTATGCAGAGAATAAGGATGAACCATCTCATGGGGAAATGATCAAGTTCTTTTTTCAGCACCCTTTTTGATTTACTGGACATCTGTCATAATCCTTTCGGTTTCAGGCATATGTTGATCATCATTCTATACAGTTTCACTATGGTATGACTATCATTACACAGGAAGCATTTTTTAGCATCCCCCCGGGATAAAAATCTTTTATACAGAGCTTTGAACAGAGGAACGGCCTTCACAGACAACAGCCCGTTTATCCTGCTCTCAGGAGTGGGAAGGATCCCACAGAACAGGTGCCGCCGGGGCCCTCCCGGACCTGAGGAAAATTCAGGCAGAGAACGATCTTTCAAGGCTACTTTTAAAATCAATCACCAAAAATCACAAACTATATTAACCCGCTATAATACATAAATTTATCTATAACCATAAATTTTCTTGAATTCATTTATGGAGTAAACAATAATTAATTTTTATGGTAAACAATACACTCACAACTTTTCTTTTATTTTTCTTTGTTACTGCCATTCCCCTCAATGCGCAGTCCGGCTCGAAACCACGCCCGCCCCGCAGTCTCAGATACATATCAGAGAACATCCGCACCATTGAAGAATCCCATGATGAAGGCGAGTTCGATGAAGCTCTTGAAAGCATAGACGAAATGCAGACCAAACTGGAGGAAATTGCCGGTGAAATCAATTCAGCAGGTGCCGGAAACATGCTGAAAACCCTGCTGAGTGATCTGGAAGAGTATGCAGATGCTCTGAAACAGAAGAAACCGGACAGTGAAGAGTACGAAGAAGCCCGGATTGAAATTTCCATGAACCTCTTCAAGCTGATGGATTCCTTCAGTTACAGAACGCCCCCTTTACTCAATTTTCTGGACCGTCAGTTTGACGAACTGAAAGAAGAAGTCCTGGAAGAAGGAGAATGGGACGGCGCCGGGGACGAACTCGAGGAGATCGAAGAATTCTGGGAAGAGATTATCGAACAATATTCGCCCATTTCCGGCGTATCCGCTCTGGCTGATGAAGTGGACAAAGCCCTGAATGAACTGGAAAAAGCCTTAAAAAGAGAAAATGCCAGCGGAATTGTTGACTCGGTACATGAAATCCATGCCCTTCTCGACCAGCTTAGCGATCTTGTCACCAATTAGAATCTATTTAAAAGGGAGAACATTACATTGACCAGGATACGATCCCGACTCTTTATATCTTTTGCCATTGTGGTCGGCCTTTTTGCCGCGAGTGCTCTTTTTTCTATTGTGTTGAACAGCCGGGGCATTGCAACAACCGAATCCGTACGGAGAGATGCCCTGCCCAGGGCCAGCCGGATGGAAGAGATTGCCCTATCCATCACATCCATCCAGCGCTGGATGCTCGATGCGGCGTTGACAGGAGACTCTTTCGGACTGGACAGGGCTGATCAGATTTTTGCCGATGTACGGCAGCTCATTCAGAACCTGGAACAGGAAACGGAGGGAGAACAGCTGACCCAACTGAACGACATGCAGCTGCTTTTTGAAGAGATGTTCAACGCCGGTCTTGAAATGACCGCGGCCTTCAATGCAGGAGATGAGGATGAAGGTTTTTATCTTCTGGAAGATTTCGGGGCAATAGCAGAGGAAGCTTCGGATCTTGTAGAAAATCTCCGGTCCGAGTCATTCGACGCCGTGGCTCTGGGTGCCTTCGATATCCATAACAATCTTAAGTTTGTGAACCGGATCTCCCTGATTGCCATACTGGTCTCCATAGTCCTTTCTTCCCTGTTTGCCCTTTTTTCCACATCAAGGATATCCAGACCTATTGAAAAACTGAGTACAACAGCTCTTGCTCTGGCGAACGGTAATCTCATACAGTCCATACCTACCTCCCAGCTTATTGAGATAAGGCATCTTGGATCTGCCATTCATCAGCTGATCGAATCTCTGAGTCATATTATCGGACGTATACAGGATATTTCCTCTGAAGTCACCAGAGACAGTGAGGAGGTCCAGAACGGCCTTGTTGCTGCTGCGACTGAAACACAGGCGGCGATGGTAGAGATCGGTTCCAACCTGGAATCGATCCGCGGACAGACCGGTTCGCTGGAGTCAATGATAAATGGACTGATCAGCTCTTCGGAACAGATCTCATCCACTGCCGAGTCACTAGAAAACCAGGTGGAACGGCAGGCAAGTGTGATAACCCAGTCCTCCGCATCGGTGGAACAGATGATCCGATCGATTGACAATGTCACCAGAACAACCCGTAACAGGAGTGAATCCGCCAGGGCTCTTCAGGATGTCCTTGAAACAGGACGTACAAAGCTGACAGCATCCACCCGGGCAGCGGAAAAACTCACAGAGTCGGTAGAGCAGATGAATATAATCACCAAACTGATCAGTGATGTGAACGGTAAATCCTCTCTTCTGTCCATGAATGCCGCAATCGAAGCGGCCCATGCGGGAAAACAGGGGCTGGGTTTTGCGGTTGTTGCCGGCGAGATGCGGAAACTTTCTGAAGATACCGCAGGCAACGCCATCCAGATTCGTGACATCATCAATCAGGCGATCACGCAGATTCAGGATCTGACAGATGAAACTTCTCAGGCCAACGATGCCTTCAATGCTATAGGAACGGAAGTTGAGAAGGTCATATCAGCCCTTGTTGAGATAACCCACACCATGGAAGAGATGAGCGCGGGATCGGCGGAAATAGCATCGGCCGTGAGCCTTCTGACAGAAGTCAGTTCCGAAGTCAGCGAAGCAACGAATAATATGAAAACAGTGAGCAGAGACGTGGGAGAACATATTGCAAGCACCGAAGAAATTTCTGTCCAGGTTCAGCAGGCGGTATCTGAAATAGGCATGGGAACACGGGAAGTTCAGGCCAGTATGAATTCCATTTTTGACAGGGTCCGCGAAATGGTAGCAAGCATTGAAGCCATACACGACAGTGTGGACCATTACACCATATCCCGGACAGAGGAACAAATGGAAGATGGGGGTAATCCATCTGATCAGGACCGTTATTCCTGTGATCCGCCGGAACAACTCCGATTGAAATCAGGGCCGGGGGAGGATCTTAGATCCCCTTCGGACAGTAACAGAGCCCCCATAAGCTATACGACGCTGGAGTGATCTAAACAGAAGATCCGGGAAGCAGCCGACTTAAACCAGATACCCCTCCCGCCAGTGCCAAAGGGCCCGGGAGAGTTCGGACGAAAAGGGCCGGGGTTCATTAAAATCGGGAAGCCAGTCGCTTCCTGTGATCAGCTCCTGAATGTATCCCTCCTCAAGATCATATTCAGACAGCCAGTAGAGAACCTGATCGTATTCCTCTTCGCTCAGATACCTGTCCGGCCGGGGCTCGGGAAAGTCCGGGGTTTTCACAGGGGTATACTGACTCATAAGCGATAGGAGGGCCCTGTCCTTTCCCTTCAGGGCAAACCACTCGAGAACTTCCCGTGTGGAATCCAGCTCTCCCGGCAGGATCAGATGCCTCAGCAGAACTCCTTTTTTCATAACTCCCCGGCTGTCCAGCTCCAGAGGCCGGGCTTCCATCATCCTCTCCACAGAGGCCCGGGCGATGAGGGGGTAATCTTCAAAGCGGTAGTATTCCCGGGCCACCCGGGAGTCCAGAGTTTTCATATCCGGAAGAAAAATATCAATATGGGGGATAACCAGATCCAGAGCCTCGGGTAGTTCCTGCCCTGAAGAATTCCATACCACAGGCAGATCGACACCCTGCTCTTTCAGCCGGAGAAGAAGTTCCGCCAGAGAGGGGATAAAATGGGAGGGCGTCACCAGATTGAGGTTTTCCGCCCCTGCATCCTGCAGAGCCCGGCAGATTTCTATAAACTCCCGAGGGCTTACTTCCCGGCCCATTCCATAGCGGCTGATCTGAAAGTTCTGACAGAAGGGACAGCCCAGGGTACAGCCCGAAAAAAAGAGTGTTCCACTGCCCCCGGATCCTGTCACAGGAGGTTCCTCTCCGAAGTGGAGCCCCGCCCAGGCCAGGCGGATTACGTCGGTCTGACCGCACCAGCCCGTCCTTTTCTGTCTGTCTGTTCCGCAGTCTCTGCCGCAGATACGGCAGTTCTGATAGCTCTCTTTCATATTGCCTAAAGAGTATATCAGGGGAACTCCGAAAAGAGAAGGAATGGGCGGGTTCAGGTCTTCCTGACTGTTTTTCACGTCTTAATAATTAAGAATAGTAATTGACGCATTGATACCGGAAAGCTAAAGTAAAAACAACCGGATTTCTAGGAGAAATTATGCTTTTTCCCCTGCTCTCGGAACTTGTGAGTAATATTTCACTTCTGATTTCTCTTGTTTTCATACAATATCTGATTCAGCAGAAAAAAGGGAACAATCAATTGCCCAGACAAATGATTCAGGGGTTTCTGATCGGTTGTATCGCCCTGATTCTCATGAGCAGAAGTTTTGAACTCAGACCCGGGCTGATTTTTGACAGCAGAACGATACTCCTCAGTATTTCAGGACTCTATATGGGAGCTCTGCCTACGGCCGTAGCCTGTGCAGTTTCCGGAACATACCGTATGATCCTCGGAGGAACCGGAATGACAGCTGGTGTTCTTACCATACTGGCATCCGGATCAATCGGTGTGACCGCCCGGTATTTCCTAATGAAAGAATTAACCTCCTGGAACTGGAAAAAAAATATATATTTCGGTCTTTCCGTACAGGTTGTGACACTGCTCATTTTCTACCTGTTCCTCCCCAGCCCCCAGAACATGACTGTTGTCAGGGGAACACTCTTTCCCTTTCTGGTTATATACCCCCTGATAACAGCTCTGGTAGGAAAGATCATGGTAACCCAGATCGGTTTCCGAAAGCTGACAATGGAACTGATTGAAAGCAACGATCTCTACAGCAGCCTTTTCCGGGACAACTACTCGGTCATATTGCTTGTGGATCCTGAAACCGGCGCTATCCTGGATGCAAACAAAGCCGCTGCAGACTTTTATGGATGGTCTCTTGAAAAGCTCAAAACCATGACAGTCTATCAAATCAATACTTCCGAAAGCAGGACGATAGAAAGCAATATCCGCAATGTAAATAAAGACAATCTTCATTCATTCCAGGCTGTTCATTCCCTGGCTGACGGAACCTGCCGGGAGGTAGAAGTCCATTCCAATCTGATTCAGAACAGAAACTTCTCTGTGATCATTTCCATTATTCATGATGTCACTGAACGGATTGAGAAAGACAGGCAGCTGAAAAAAAATGAATATCAGCTGGAAAAGGCCGAACTGATAGCCAATTTCGGTCACTGGGAACTCAACCTCGACAGCAGGGAATTTCATGCTTCAAAAGGGGCTCTGAACATTTATGGAGTCGATCAGGACAGCATGGATATGGAGGTCGTACAGACCATTCCTCTCCAGGAATACCGCCCCTCTCTCGACAAAGCACTGGTGGATCTTATCTCCGGAAAGTCCGAATATGATATTAACTTCCGGATAAAACGCCCTTCTGACGGAAAAATCAGGGAGATCCATTCCATAGCAGCTTTCAATGAAGATCAGAATACAGTTTTCGGAATCATCCATGATATTACGGAATTTCAGAATGCCCAGAATTCCATTCTTCAGGAAAAAGAGAGACTCGATGTAACCCTTCACAGCATAGGAGACGGTGTAATCACGACGGATGAAAGAGGTATGGTTCAACTTATGAATCCCGTTGCCGAAGATCTGACGGGATGGCCCATAGCAGATGCCCGGGGAAAGCCTCTTCTGGAGGTATTTCATATTGTAGATGAGTATACCCGGCTCCTGTGTCCCAATCCTGTAGACATGGTTTTTCAATCGGGAGAGACCATTGAACTGGCCAACCATACGATGCTTCTGGCCAGAGACGGGGCGGAACGGATTATAGCCGATAGCGGAGCTCCCATAAAAGACCGGTATGGAAAAATTATCGGGACGGTTCTGGTATTCCGTGATACCACGGAAAAGCAGATGCTCCATACCAGGATGCAGCGGGCTGAACGCCTGGAATCTCTGGGACTCCTGGCAGGAGGAATTGCCCACGACTTTAACAATCTGCTTACAGGAATCTTCGGGTATATAGAAATGGCCCGGACATACAATGTGGATGAGAAGGTACAAAAGTACCTGGAATCGGCCTTTCAGGTCTATAACCGGACGAGAGATCTGACTCAGCAGCTCCTGACCTTCTCCAAGGGAAATCATCCGGACCTGAAGACCGGGGATCTCTCCTCTCTTGTCCGGGACTCGGTGAACTTTTCCCTGAGCGGATCATTCGTCACCTGTCAGATTGATCTGGAAGAGGATTTGCATACCTGCTGTTTTGACCGTAACCAGATCGGTCAGGTTCTGGATAACCTGCTGATAAACGCCATACAGGCTATGCCCGAAGGGGGAAACATCATTGTCCGCGGAGCGAATGTATTCTTAAGCAAATCCGATTCCCTTCTGTCTCTGAAGGCAGGAAACTATGTCTGTATCTCCGTAGAGGATTTTGGACACGGGATCCCTTCGGATGTGCTTCCCCGGGTTTTTGACCCTTTTTTCACAACCAAAGAACTGGGAAGCGGCCTGGGACTGGCGACCTGTTACTCCATTCTGGAAAAACATGATGGTGCCATTGAAGTGAACAGCAGCTCCCGGGGAACGACCTTTCGGTTCTACCTACCCGCAGTAGGAGAAAAGCCTCATCAGCTTTCCTCTGAAAAAAAGGAGAAATATACAAGCGGAGGACATCTGCTTATTATGGACGATGAGTATTATATCAGAGAGATTCTCAGGCATATGCTGGAGTCCATGAACTTTGCTGTAACCGAAGCATCCTGTGGAGAAGAGGTCCTGGAGATACTCAATGGATCTTCAGATAAAGCCCCCTTTGATGCGGCGATTCTGGACCTTACGATTCCGGGAGCCATGGGTGGTGTTGAGACAATGAAGAAAATCCGGGAAATGGGGTATGATTTTCCACTGTTTGCGTCCAGCGGATATTCAGAAGATGCCGTGATAGCCTTCCCGGGATCTTACGGATTCACTGACAGTATATCCAAGCCTTTCCAGAAAGAGGAACTATCCAATTTTCTCTCCCGTCATTTCAATAAAAAGAGCGATTAGTCTCCAGGCAGCCAGCCTGTGGATGACGACCCTGTATTTTCAGCTGGTCTGCCGTTCCACGACAATGGGAGTGATGGTCACTTCCTCGGGAAACTCTCCCGGAAGCGCCCCCTCCAGGGCCTGCAGGATATGATTTGAAACGGAACGGGCCTTGGCGGGTATAAACTGATTCATAGTGGAAAGGTTCATGGCTTCAGCCATACGGATATCATCAAACCCCATGAGTGCCACTTCTTCCGGGATGGAGATGCCTTTCTCCCGGCAGTACTCCATTCCCCCTATTGCCATGGTATCACAGGCATAAAAGACAGCATCCGGACTGTATCGTTCCAGTAGCGCGGCGGTGGCCCTATACCCTCCCTCCAGGGAAATATCACTGTACTGGAGCTGTTTCTGCTCTGAAAAGGGAATCCCCTTCTCTTCCAGAAATCGGAGAAATCCCAGCTTTCTGTCCATACTCTTTCTGTCGAACTGATCCTCCCTCCAGTAAACCATACCGAAGGACCGGTATCCTTTGTTCCACAGAAAAGACGCCGCATCATAACCGCCCATATAATCGTTATTCATGACTGCATAGAAATAGGGGCATCGTGTGTGGACCGCTGCGACGGGAATATTGTGCTCTTTGAAAAAATCCCTGGCAATTTCATCTATATGGCAGAAAAAGACAATCGCCGCATCCACAAGATCGGCCCAGCTGCTGTTCCTGCTCAGAAAAAGGGAAAGCGACTCCTCTTCCCTGGTATCGATAAGGAGCGGGTACAGATTCCGGCTGGCCAGTTCCTGCTGGAGGGCAATGATGAAATCCATGAAAAACTCCGAATCAGAGTGAGACGTGATCAGGGCTACAGCGCCTTTGCCCTGTCTGTTCTCATTTTTTTTCAGACTCCGTCTGTATCCCAGTTCCCGCATAACCTGATAGACGGCTTCACGGGTCTCTATATTAACCTGATCAGGATCATTAATAACTCTACTGACAGTACTTATGCTGACTCCTGACCTTTCGGCAATATCTTTCAGATTAATCTTTCCCATGAGGCTATCCTAATGGGGGACTTGGAAGGTGTCAATGGAACTCTGAAAATCCTACTGCATATTTTCATTATTTTTTTCATATTTTTTCACTTTATTATGAAAATTCATTGGGATTTATATTGATTTATCCTGTTATCACCCATTATGATGTACCTACGCGTCAGAGGACGGATTCATCAAATACAGAAAACAGGAGACTGGTATGAATAAAAAGATCGTATTGGTTGGAGCAGGCAGTGCTCAATTCGGCCTGGGAATGCTGGGTGACATTTTTGCCAGTGAAAAACTGCGGGGATCGGAAATTACCCTGCTGGATATCAATGAAAAAGCTTTGAACCATGTAAAAGAAGAGACCGATGCTTTTCTTGAAAACCATAAACTCAATTACACCATCAATGCCACAACAAACAGGAAAGAGGCTTTCAAGGGAGCCGATTTTATAATCATATCCATTGAAGTGGGAGACAGATTCACCCTGTGGGATCAGGACTGGAAGATTCCCCAGCAGTACGGGATCCATCAGGTCTACGGAGAAAACGGCGGCCCCGGAGGGCTCTTTCATGCTCTGAGAATCGTTCCGCCGATTCTGGAAATATGCCGGGATGCCATGGACATCTGCCCTGACGCCTGGATTTTCAATTTCTCAAACCCCATGACATCCATTACCACAACCGTCCACAGGGCCTTCCCGGGGATCCATTTTGTCGGAATGTGCCATGAGATTGCCTCTCTGGAGAGATACCTTCCCTCTATCCTGAATAAACCTTTTGAAGAGATGGAGCTTTATGCGGCAGGGCTCAACCACTTCAGCTGCCTTCTGGAAGCCCGGGATAAAAAAACTGGAAAGGATCTCTATCCTGAAATACTGGAGAAAGCTCCCGGTTTTTTCAGCAAGGAACCCGGTTTCAGCGATATGCTGGACTACTACCGAAAGACAGGAAAGGTAATCCATACAGAAGGCTCCACCAGCCGGATGGATCTGGGTATTGAAAACAGCGCCTACTATTGGGCGGACCGGCGTCTGTTCAAGTTCATAATGGAAAACTACAACCTTATGCCGATCACCGGGGACAGCCACTTTGGAGAGTACCTCTCCTGGGCCTGGGATGTGGCGGATCACAGGGGCATCGTAGATTTCTACGACTTCTATAAGAAGATGCTCAGCGTAGAGGCGAAACCTGAGATTCAACTGGAAGTGCACGAACGGTTCGTTCCCATTGCGGAAGGCATGATCGATGACAGCGCTTATATTGAACCGGCGGTCAATGTTCCCAACAACGGACTGATTGCCGACCTTCCCGACTGGGTGGCTGTAGAAGTCCCCGGAATCATTACAAAAGAAGGCGTCAAAGGACGGAAGATGGAAAACCTTCCCAAAGGCTATACCGCTCTCCTGAGAAACTATACAGGCACCTACGATCTGACCGCCGAAGCGATCCTGAAAGGCAGCAAAGATCTGGCCATTCAGGCCCTTCTTGCCAACCCGGTCGTAGACAAGGCCGCAACCCTCAGGGACATGCTGGACAGAGTCATCTCCGCCCAGTCCCCCTGGCTCAACTACCTCAAATAAAACAGAACTCCCCTCGCCCTCTGGGAGAGGGGTTAGGGGGATTCTGTAAAGACGCTATTTATAGCGACTCTCCAGCCCCTTCCCTCCCGGGGAGGGAGATCACTCCCCGGGCATATACAGAAGAAGTTCCCGCCAGGCCAGATATTCCTCTGACAGTGCACTGAAAAGACTGATTTCAGCGGCCTGATACGAGACGAGGGCATCTTCCCTTTCAGCTTCAGAATATTCTCCCAGATCATAGAGGAATTCTGCTTCCACATTCAGCTCTTCAGCCTGATCTCTTTCAATACGTGCCATTTCACTTCCTCTGGCAGCATTCTCTAAAGCCGTAAGAGCCTGCTGAAGGGACAGACGATTCTGCATGGCAATCTGCTGTGCTTCCTGTTCCAGCAGATCAAGTTCTGCTCTAAGGTCCCTGCGCCGGGATGCCTGCCAGTCGGAAGGAGAAAAACTGAAGGAAAGTGACACCTCCCATTCCAGTTCCTGATCATTCAGGTCCACCATAGTGTTCATGGTAAGATCCGGGTCGAACAACCAGGTATCCGTAAGCTCGGCCTTGCCGCTCTGAACCTCCAGCTGTGCAGAAAGAATTTCATAGCGGCTCGAAAACTCAGTTCTTTCAGGGAGCAGGGTTTCTTGAATCCTATCCAGTTCCATCTCAAGGGATGTACGCTCCAGCAGGGGTATAACGATATCTTCCGGAGCCACACCAAAGGCTGTGATCAGTTCTGACTCAGCCTCCCTTACCTGATTCTGAAGCTCACCGAGCGAACTCCTTGCTTCAGTCCAATCCAGCAGAGCCTCTCTCACATCATCCAGAGAAGACTCCCCAGCCTGGTAGCGTATTTTTTCGTCTGAATAGATGCTCTCTTTTACTGAGACCAGCTCATCCTGGTTTTTAAGAAGTCTGGTCTGTATCATCCAGTTCAAACCAGTCGAAAGGGCTATGTTTTCTACTGAAACAGCTGTCTCTCTGGCAAAAGCCCTGGCTTTCTGCAGGGCGATTTTAAGCTGTTTCCGGTCATCGCTATGATTGAGAGGTGTAAACTGAAAACCACCCTGAATGGAATGATCATCCGTCAGTGTAGTGTTTAGACTGAGCTGGTCCAGCAGAGGCAGATCCATTGTCACAGAGGAGTTCCACTCTTCAGACTCCCCATTATATGTCCGGTCAGCCGCGAAAGTGGTATCATCAAGATTCACAGGAGACTCAATGCTCCCGGCGGCCAGCTCTACCTCGAGAAGAGCTTTTTTATATTCCAGGCTGTTTTCAAGTGCCAGATAACGGAGGTCTTCCAGGCTGTTGATTTCCCGGGCCTCAAGAATTTCAGGCAGGCAGATCTGAAGGATCAGTATGAGAGAAAAAACAAGATTTTTCATCCTCAGACCTCCCTTATGGTATCTGCGATATTTCCTTTCAGGGCGGAAAATGCCGGAAGTATTCCCAGAACCCCGCCGAATAAAACCGCCAGAGAAAGGCTGAAAAGGACCGATGGAAACCTGACTCCCGCTGCCTCGGTAAAATTGCCGGCCACCTCTCCCGCCAGAGGACTCAATGTCCCCAATACGGGCCTGGCAAATACAATGGCAAAGAGAATGCCGAGAATCCCCCCGACCAGACTCAATGCCAGAGACCAGGACCAGAACTCTCTCAACACAATTCCCCGAGAAGCACCCAGAGCCCTTTCCAAAGCGATGACGCGGCGGCGGTTCAGAGCTTCCACCACCATGATGCTGAAGATCCCCAGAGAGCTTGTGAGGAGAAGAAGCATTCCCAGAAGAGAAAGGGAGACTGAAAATATTTTTACAGAACTTCTGAGCTGATCCATATAATCAGAGGCTCCTCCGGGAGAGCCTTCCCAGACAACAGCACTGGAATCATAGCCGTAATTCCGGGTCAGAGTCTCCACGACAGCGGCTTTCACTCTTTGAGCAGAGGAATCATATGCTTTCATGACAAACTGACCGGCCATCATATCCTTCATCATCTGAATATTGCCACCGGCAGTAATCAGAGATGTATAGGGAAAGATAATATCGCCGATCCCATAGGAACGTCTGGCAATTTCCGTGGGAGAGGCAAAAACTCCCCCTACTGAGTATTGAATCACCATATTCCGATCCCGCCCACCGGGCCCTCTGTTTAAAACTTCCCCGGGAGGCTGAATCCACTGCCCCGGAGCATTATCGGGAGACCCATAAAGCTGCTGCGCCATTTCCGAGCTTATCCAGACCTTTCTGCTGCCAAGTGTTATATCCTCATCTTTCATAGGAACTCCGACTATAAGCTCAAGGGAAAAAATATCAAAATATTCCGGACCCGTTCCCACAGCGGATCGCAGATTATACGATTTGCCGTTTGTTGTTATCTGCCCGAATGGCGGAGCTGTAACAGGTACTGCCTCAGAGAGCTGTTCCAGTTCACTGACCAGAAGAGACGGGGTATCAGAATCCCACTCAGAGGGCCTTACCTGATCAATATGCCCATCACTGTCCCATTCACCATTGGCAGCATAGAGGACAAGCCCGTTACTATCCAGTGACTTTTGTATCTGATCATCCAGCACTCTTCCCGCACTGTCTGCCAGGGTTAGAATACCTGTGCCTAATGCGACAGAAGCCAGGGTCAGAAGGATTTTCCCGGGAGAGCCTGTCCAGTTCCTTATTAACATAGTTATAAATTTTTTCATGCTTGTATCCTTATTATTCCTGCTCTGATCAGACAGCCCTCATTGCAGGCGCCGGATCAATTCGACTGAACTGTCTTGAAGGGAAAAGACTGAAAGACAGTGTGAGGAATCCTGAAAATAAAACACCTGGAAGAGTGAAAATCCATTTCTGCCCTGTTATTTCCAGAGCCTGGGACATATAACTTTCCAGAGGTATGGAAAAGATTGTTCCCAGGATGGCTCCCAGTAGGACAATACCAGCAGCCTCCCAGAAAAAAAGAGAGAATACATCTTTCCTCGATGCTCCCAGAGCCATTAGAATCCCTACTTGCTGTTTCATTCGCAGTGAACGGCTGAGAAGGAGATTGGAAACATTTACCGATGCAATAAAAAGGGAGGCCAGGGAAAGGAACAGGATCAGGACCCCTATGCCGGTGTTCCTGCGCACAAGCTGAAGAGCTTCTGATCTGGGGTTGGATATAACAATCTGCTGATCACCGTACCGGCTGTCAAACCAGCTCTGGAGCTGCAGGGCTGTTTCATCCAGGTCTTTCGGATCATTCACTGTAAAGCGAAGCTGGGTATTCATAAACATACGCCGAAAGAAGATCCTTCCTCCATCGGACTGATAGGGAGAGAAAAAAGCCCGGTTGTTGGCATCGCTCCCTTTTTCGAGGACAGCAATGATGGTAACAAGCCCCTCTCTGGTGAGGATTTTCTTACCGACAAGGTCGGAGAGGCCGTATCCTTCCGGCAGAATATCCTCTGCCAGGTCAGCCCCTAGAACAGTAACAGACGCTGTACCGGTCAACTCTTCCCGGGAGAAAAGGCTCCCATAAGCCGGTGTCAGTCCCCAGGCGTCGAAGAAACCGTTGGTAACTTCATATCCGCTGGCCTCCTCGAGATCAACAATCAGAATACCTTCCTCTCCGGTATAGTCCTGCAGATCGATCTGTTCGGGTGGTCTGAACGTACCCATATCCTCTCCAGGAGGCGCTTCGGAGTTCTCCGCCCCCCCCTCCATATCTCCCGGTGGATTACCTGGAAGAGCATTATCTCCCATTTCCTCATGACGCTTCTGATCCCGTTCGATCGATTCTTCATTGATAAAATTCATCCGGGAGCGATTTTTTACATAACCGTATGCCACCGCCGGAGCCATAGCGGAGGCATCCAGATCTGCAGAGGATAACACGGCGGTTTCACTGACAGCTTTCAGGTTCACCGGCTTTTCCATTTCTCCGGCTTCCGAAGCAGTACTGACCACAATCTCTCGATAATCGGGAGATGCCAGCATTTCCGCTGAAGACTTAAGAGTATTGACCATGAGAGAGAGTCCCGCAGAAGCAGCCCCAATACCCAATGCGACGGCAAGGATCAAAAGACCGGTTTCAAGAAACCGGGATGTCGATCGTCTAACCAGAATTTTCAGCGGTTCATTCAGCATGACCTGGCTCCAGAAGCACCACTTCCTTACGCAGCTCTCCATCCTGAAGAGAAATAACCCTCCTGGCTCTCTGTCCCTGCTTGGGATTATGAGTGACCATAACAACGGTAACGCCCCGGCGATTGAGATTCTCGAGGATATTCATGATTTCCTCACCTTTATCGCTGGGCAGATTACCGGTGGGTTCATCTGCCAGAATGAGATCGGGATTATTGCAGAGAGCCCGGGCAATGGCGACCCGCTGCTGTTCTCCCCCGCTGAGCATCGTAGGAAGGTGCTGCATCCTGCGGGAGAGCCCGACCTCATCCAGGAGTTCGCAGGCCCGCTTCTGTCTTTTCTGGAAAGGGATTCCCGCATAGCTCATGGGGAGCATGACATTCTCAAGAGCACTCAGTTCGGGAAAGAGATTGAAGCTCTGGAAAATAAAACCGAAATGACGGTTTCTGATCCTTGCCTGCTCCTTGTCGGGCAAACCGGTAATATCATAATCTTCCAGCAGATACTTCCCGGAACTGGGAGAATCAAGGATCCCCAGTATATGCATGAGAGTGGACTTTCCCGAGCCTGAAGGTCCCATAATGGCTATATATTCACCTCTTTCTATAGAAAGAGTAATATTGTTGAGAGCCTTAACTTTTGTTTCTCCCAAATCGTAAATTTTGTTAATATGTTCAAGTTTAATCATAGTATTTTCCTTTGATTGAATGACTAATCCTTCTACTTCAGAAGAACCCGGTTCTGATCGATATAGGTTTGATAACTGCTGGTTATGACCTGATCACCAGGATCAAGACCTTTCAGAATTTCCACATCTGTCCCCTGGATCTCTCCAAGGGTAATTTTCTTTTTAACCGCAGTATCCCCTTCCTTCACATAAACATATTCCTGACCTCCCGTTGTCAGCCATGCCCCTCTGGGAAGGAGAAGAACATTTTCCCGGATACTGAGATCAATACTGGCGGCGGCTGAAGCACCTGGAGTAAGCGTCTGCTCTCCCATCGGCCTGGCTCTGACAGTGACCATGGCTGCCAGGCCGTCCGTATCCAGTGTGGCGATTTTTCCGATTTTTATGATTTGTGCTTTCATCGTGGTAGTTCCCACTGTT
This sequence comes from Oceanispirochaeta sp., assembly GCA_963666275.2. Lineage (GTDB taxonomy): Bacteria > Spirochaetota > Spirochaetia > DSM-2461 > DSM-2461 > Oceanispirochaeta. Next base: position 1,615,364 of record CAXXOA010000002.1, on the reverse strand, counting down.
ACGGTCATCTCATCTTCCGGCTCCAGAAGCCCTACATACTGCTCATACACATCAAAATCAATGAAAACATCGCTTCTGTCAGCAACAACAAAAAGGGAGTCGGCCTGTTCTATCAGGCTTCCTTGTATATAAAGATCATCGTTGATACTGAGGACCTCACCGGCAATGGGGCTGGTGATTCTGGTTTCTTCCATATCCTTTTCCGCAATTTCCAGGTCCACCTGCAGCTGACGAATCGCAGCCTTCTGTTTTCTTAAATCAATATCTTTTGATACAAGCGCCTCTTCCAGATCAGCCTGCAGATCCTCCTGTTCCTCCAGCAGAGAGGTCAGCGTATTTTCCGCATCTTCATAATCGCTCTGCCGGGAGCTTTTCAGAAGAGCCAGTTCCTTGTAGGAATCCACATCCTCACGGGCATCGATGATATCAAGGTCCAGCCTGGCAAGATCCCGTCTAAGCTGTTCGATCTGATAGAACCAGCTGTTTTCCAGACTTTCCAGCTCAATCTCCGCCTGTTCCAGAGAGACCTTAAGCTGATTGAGGGAGTCCACAAGGTCTGGTACATCCAGTTCCGCCAGAATATCCTCCGGCGTCACCTGATCACCTTCCTCTACAAAAAGCAAAGAAGTATACCCATCCTGAGGGCTGACTATTTCAACCTGTGTGGGAAGAATCACTGTTCCGCTCGCCTCTGTGGTGGTGATGAACTGTCCCTCTTTAACCTGAGTCAGAGTGTATCCCCGGATAGAAACAAGACTACGGCTGCTCTTAAACAAGAACCAGCCGAAGACAGCAAGGATCAGAAGCGAAACAAGCAGGAGCGAAATCAGGTTCCGCCGTTTCTTTTCGCGGGATCTTTTCGGTTTCACATCTTCCAACTGTATAATTTTTTCCGCTCCATCCATTAACTGCCTCCGAATGTAACTCTAAATCCGGATTCGTTTCCTTAGGTGAAAAAGGAGTAAAATGAATGTAAAATATGTAAAACATGATCGGGAAAAGCTGTTTCCGGTGGATTTGAAACAGCATCACGGGGTATTGTACCTATATGAAACAGCTCAAAGTCAGAGGGCAGCTTATCCCTCTGTTCCTGATACTCCCCATTCTGGTTCTTCTGCTTGTTGGCAGCCTTATGATTCACAGGTTCTACAGGAACCTGGGAGACCGTGCCATAGAAGATGAAAAAAGAAGACTCGATTCCATTGTATACAGGACGTACTTCAGAGAAACCCAAAGGATAACCCTGATTCTTCAGGCACTGAAACAGCTGCCTTCCGATGAACCCTCACTCAGACAGAGCCTCCGTACTCTGGTCGATCTTTACGGCTCGGATACACAGGAGGGCGGTCTCATCCATAAGATCGGATACTCGGAAAGTGAAAACCCCGGAATACTCCTTTTTCTGGATGATTCGGGTGATTGGCAGTCTGCACAAGGGGATATTTTTCCCGATGGGACCGGCCTCTCCAATCCGCCGCCGGGAGGAACTGATTTCTTTGTAAAAGAGAAGGGAATTACCGAGCTAATTGAAGTTGTATTCCTGCATACCCCCTTTAACCAGGAAAGATTTACTGCTGTTCTGGAACTGGACTGGTTCAGTTTTGAAAAACTCTATATTGAACCGGCCCTTGAGGAGCAGCTTGAAAACTATGACCTTTTACAGGGGCGTGAAGATATTCCTCTGCAGGATAGAATCGGCCCTCCTCCACTTCACAAAGTAGACTACCCATTTCATCCGATACAATCCCTTCTCGGGTGGAATCACAGTGAAAATATTGATCACATTGTGTTTCTACCTGATCCTTTTCAGACAAAAAGGCCCGACAGACTCGAGGGAGACCCCAATCAACTGTCCGCTTTATTTACGGAAGAGATAGATTTAGAACAGAGCAGATACGTGGAAGACCGGAACATCCGGTTTCTGAGAATAGGATTAAAAAACAACCCCTTCTATCTCTCTATAGAAAAGCAGTTCGCCATGCACTGGATTCAGAGTATGATAATTCTGGTGGGGATCGCTCTGATTTTCCTTCTGGCTATGTTCCAGCTGATGAGACTTTCCATGATACGGAACAGGGAGAAAGAATTTGTCGCCTCCATGACTCATGAACTGAGAACGCCCCTGACTGTTATTCAATCGGCATCAGATAACCTTTCTGAGGGAATTGTCGCTCCCGAAAGGGCAGTAAAATATGGAGAACTGATCATGGATCAGGTAAAACGGCTCTCCCGTATGATTGAAGAGATCCTTCAGTTTTCCAGTATGGAAGGTCAGCCTCAAGGACAGGAACAAGTCAAGCTGGACGGTAGGGAAATAGCGGCTGATACTGTTGAAAGTGTAAAACCGCTGGCGGAAAAACAGGGAATAACCCTCTCCCTGGATACAGCATCCGGGGAGTTGAAATGTTATGGAGATCCGGATCTGCTCCGTCTGGGAATTAACAATCTGCTGATGAACAGCCTCCTTCATGCTTATGGAAAAGAGGAAGGGACTATCAGGGTTAAAATAAAAACAGGGATCCCCGGCTCCCTGGTGGTAACAGTAGAGGATGAAGGGCGGGGAATCCCGCCGAATGAGCAGAAAAAAGTACTGACCCCCTTTTACAGAGGTCGTTTCAGTCGTCAGAATCAGGAAAAGGGGAGCGGATTGGGACTATTCATCCTATCCCGGAAACTGCAGGTTGCCGGAGGATCCCTGGAATTGGAAAGCCCCTACCGGACCCCTGATGGTAGCAGACAGCAGGGATGTCGGTTTACAATGAACCTCCCCTGCTCATTCACCGATACAGAAGAGGATATTCATAATGATTAAAATACTTATCATAGAAGATGAGCCGGGAGTTCAGATAACTCTTGAAGATCGTCTGACTTCGGAAGGATACCAGGTAGTTGTGAGGGAGGACGGGATTCAAGGAGAAGAGGAGGCGGCAAAAGACTTTTACGATCTTATTCTTCTGGATATTATGCTTCCCGGAAGAGACGGTTTTGCGGTCTGCCGGAACCTGAGAGACCGGAATATCCTAACACCGATCCTGATGCTCACAGCGAGAAATACTGATCTGGATACAATTATAGGACTCCGTCAGGGAGCCGATGATTACCTGGCAAAACCTTTCGACATGGGAGTACTCCTTGCCAGGATAGAAGCCCTGCTGAGGAGATCCTCCCTAAACGAAAAGGGAAAGGATTCTTCCTGCCAGGGGATATTCAACTTCGGACAATTCACTCTGAATACAATCCGAGGATCCCTCATGGCCGGTTCCCGGGAGATTTCCCTTCATACCAAAGAGTTCAGGCTGCTCGAGTTTTTCCTCACGAATCCTGATGAGCTGCTCAGTCGGGACCGGATTCTGGATGAGGTTTGGGGATATGGCAGTGAAACAACAACCAGAACCGTAGATGTCCATATAGCCAAACTGCGTCAGAAACTGAATGAGTCGGAAAAGCCTGTACATATACAGACCATCCGGGGACGGGGATACAGGTTCCAGAGATAAAATGTAAATGAACTATTGATTCTTTTACAAACTCCCCGAATACTGGAATTATGAGAGTTTACAGTCAATTTTTATTTATTTTGGTTATTCTTTCATTTCTTACGGCCTCCGGATGTGTATCAGGTACTGATAAGATTTCACCCCCCGGCGAAACCGGACCAAGGGAAATAGAAGAGATTCAGCTTATAGAACTCAATTCCATCGGCCTGGAGGGAGTGGAACTGCAGCTTCCCGGTGACTGGTCATTCAGCGCCCCCCGGGGGGAAGGCACTGAAAAGGACCTCTTCCATTTTCATAATGCCGACGGGACTCTTCAGGGAGTCCTTAGAGTGGAACAGGCGGGGCTGACATTTAACAGGGAGCACTATACCCTCTACGGGCAGAATGAGGAGCCCCGGGGGATCACTCTTATCCAGACTGCATCAGAGCCCTGGGGAAATTTTTCACGGGATCTTTCTGTTCTTCAGATAGACGGAACTGAGAACCATATCTACCAGACGGTTTTTACCTACAAGACCGCCAGGGCCAACAAACTCTACTTCACACTGAGGATCAGAGAGAGCGCAGGAGAGACTCTGGATGAACTGACCTTCCGGGAGATCTACAGCTCTTTTAATCTCAGCGAGCCCTCATTCGAAAAGAGAATCAGAAAAGATTCTTTTATGTTCCGCAACTTTCAGGATCCCGGCTGGAAATGGATCGATGACTTCAGGGACGGTTTTATCCTGCGTCACATCGAAGAGGAAGGCGCCATGATCCTTGCCTCCGTATGGACCCGGGATCCCGAAGAATCCGCACCTCAGACGCCGGAAGGTGCGGTACTGCGCAGTTTTACCTATGACACATTCATAGAAAATCAGCCTGTCAAACTCCGGGGAAGCTTCTGGGAAGATGAAAAAGGACAGGTCCATGCCTATGTCCCCGTCAGTTCCAGAGGCAGGGAGTACCAAATTTACCTGGGAACTCCCGACGGACAGGAGGCATTCCGGATGTTCCTGAAGGGAGACAGCCTGAAACGCCTTCTGGGAAACCATCTCCTCTTTCCCAGATGATTCAAGGAGATTCAAAATGAACCAATTGACGTGGAAATTTATGACAGCCCTCTTCCTGTTCTCCCTGCCCCTCTCCTCTCAGGAGCCGAAACCGAGGGTATCAGTGATTCCTCTCTTTACCGGAGAGGGCAATTCCACTCTGTCCGCCCTGGGAAATACGGTGACCGAAACAGCTGATCTGACCTTACGGCTGCTGGACCGGTATGAGATTTCTACAGAAGAGACTCCTCCGGAAGAACCGGATCAACTGGCCGGTTATGCGGAAAGAGGAAATATCGACAGTGTTATTTTCGGAGAGATCCGCCCCGAAGACAACGGAAGCTACACTATCGCTCTGAATGTATTCGACCGGGCCAGCGGCAGCGTATCCATTACCAGGGAAGTGGTTGCCGATTCGATTCTGGATATCTTTGATGCCACCGATATACTTGTTCCCGAACTGATCGGAGGTTTTTCAGGTCAGCATATCGGCTATGGTTCCCTGATTTTTACCAATACGGGTTTTGAGGCACCTTACAAAGTCTACATAGACCATGCTCTGGTGGGCGACAATATAACAAACATCCCCAAGCTCCTCTACGGCTCCCATACAATACGTCTCACAGCAATGAGAGACAGGGAGATAGAGCTAGTGAAACAGCCCTTCGATCTGGAAGAGGGAGGAGAAGTTTCCTTCTCTTTTGATATACCCTACCTGACCGAAGAGACCATGAACCAGCTGGGAGAAGCGGAAGAAGCCGTTTTTCTGGGAATGGACAAGGTATCCAGGCGACAGGAGGTGCTGAAGAGGATTCTGGAAATTCAGGGGCTGGTAAAAGCCTATGCGGGAAGTCTCTCCCTGGACGAACTGAAGTTGAAATCCGAAGAACTTACCATGTCCAGCTACCGTTCCTATATCTACAGAACAGAGATACTTCCTGTGGCGTATATTGTTCTGGACGGCAGTCCGGAGGACTGGAGAAATGTCCCGGCCTACCGTGCCTGGGATGAGAATCTGAAGGATTACCGGGGTGCCCCTGTGAATATCAGATATATGCCCGAATATCTGAAACTCGCCCTATCCCCCCAAGGAGATGCTCTTCAGATCGGGCTGAAAATGCGGGATGAGAAAATCTACTGGCCTGTTGCCCAGCTGTCTGTATCATTTACGGACCATCGGATCCTTATGGAACTCTATAAAGAATCAGGACGGTGGTACACCAAAGCTGACTATCTGCCGACTGTCAAAAACAGTTCCGGAAAATGGGAAGACGACTGGAATGCCTTAGAAACTATATTTTCAGGAAAAGACGGCGCGGTTAACGGCTCATTCTGCGAGTTTACCATACCCTTTACAGCTATCGGATCAGAGGAGTTCACGGAAACAGCCCTGTGGCTGGAAGACAACGGAGAGCCGGAAAAATCCTGGTATGGCCTGCCGACAATATCCCTCAGGGAAGAGAGCCTGGAAAAACCTGTCTGCCCGGGTGATCAGCCCGACCTGAGAGCCAGGCAGGAGGGACTTCTTGAAAGTTTCCTCCTCAGCCGTCCGGAATAGAAAGAACCTTCAGATCAGGTATAGTTAAAGACAATAGGAGCTTTTTTCAGACGTTTCAGGGCGGTCATTGCCTTCCCCATATCCTCCTTCCGGAAAAAGATAGTCTCAAAAAGCTCCCAGAACAGAACCCAACCTCCAATGAAGAACCCCTCTTTGAGGATATCCGTCACAGCATTGCGGAAGGGAAGTTTGTCCTGGAGGAAAAACCCCAGACTGATGAAGAGGACTCCGATCAGGGTGTATTTCAGTGTATTCAGATAGAGGGACCGCTTACTGATCTGCAGTTTCCTGATTTTATATTCGATAAAATTCCTGACACTACGGGTATGGGTGTTCTCTTTTTCCTGATCTCTGATATCTTCAGGAAGGTGAAATACAATCTGAGTCCGGTACTTCCGGGGGATCTCCGCGGCACACTCCTCCAGGTATTCAAACAGGTCATCATCCAGATCCCTGTTCAGAAGAGGTGAAAAGTCCCAGGTATTGAACACTTCCCTGTAGAGATGGATATTGATATCGATGGATACCAGATCCCCTTCGACTCTGTAGAACTTATGGATTTTCAGCTCTTTCATTTTTCTGTCACATCAGCCATAGACAGGCGGGAATCCGGAGAAATTGTAATATGGGGATAGGGAATGGTAATCCCCGCCTCCCGGAAATTCTCCAGCAGATCCGTAAGCACCGAGTTTCTGGCAGCCACATAATCGCTCTTCTCAAACCAGATACCGAATTGAAAATCGATCCCCGATTCTCCGAATTCCTTGATTAAAATAAAAGGATTCGGTTCATCCAGACAGAGAATATTGTTTTTTCCTGTCTCTTTGAGAATCTCCATAACCTGATTCAGGTCTTCTTTGTATGAAACTGTAAAAAACAGATCCATCCTTCTGATGGGAAATCTTGTAATGTTGACAACCTCTGTGGAAATCAGGGTCTCGTGGGGAATCCGGATCAGAAGATTATCAAAAGTCTTGAGCATAATGGAAAGGAGCTCCACCGAGTGAACAACACCTGTTTTTGTGCCTACTGTAATAACATCGCCTATTTCGAAGCTTTTCTCGGTGACCATAAAAAATCCGCTGATAATATTTCCCAGACTCTTCTGGGAGGCCACACCAAGGGCGATACCCATAACTCCCGCAGCTCCCAGCAGGGTGGCAAGCTGTATTCCCATTTCCGAGAGAACCACAATCAGAAGGATCGAAAATCCAATAAAATTGAAGAGCTTCAGAACCAGCATCTCATTCTGCTGATTGCTCTTTTTCAACAGAGTTTTCTTCAGGATCAGTCTGAGAACTCTGAGTATGATAATCCCCCCGGCCAGGAGGATCAGGACATGCAGTATCAGATCGTAGCGAATTTCAGTCAGACTGTCGGTTATGGCCGACAAGGATGTTTTTTCCATAGTGTTATCCGTTATAGAGAGTTTTAATAAAGTAGAAACTCCTCTTCAGGAGTCCCTTCTCCTCGGAAATCCGGGGAGACGAAGCCAGTTTCATATCCGGCTCGTACTGGGGGGGATTTTTTTTGAAGGACACCTGGCTAATCTGGTCCTGCCCGCGGAAAGTGATCACAGCGGGGGTACTGTAAAGGGTCTTTTCTCCGTAATAGAGGCTCAGATAGGGAACCCTGAAAATCATCCTGTCAAAATCCAGATTCTGATCGGATCTGTTGGAGATTGTCATGGGACAGTAGACGCTGGAATCAATCTGTTCGTACTCATCCACCCTGTTCAGAAGGGGGCTTTCCAGAAAATAGGCGATCTCTCCCGAATCGGGGTTTCCGAAAAAACTCCTGGAAAGATCCTTCACGGGAAACTCTATGAGCTGATCTTTCTTTTTTTCCGTCCCGGCCATGACTTTGACAATAACAGGCACTTCCACAAGGGTTTCCAGTTTTTTCCCCGGAAGGATGGCCAGGCTTATCGAAGGCTTTATCACCATAGGCAGATCCGGGAGTCCCGGTTCCAGATAGAGTGAGGCATCCTGTCCTGTTATAAATCGGAAAACCTCGTCCTCTCCCTCTTTTTCAAGATGAAGATGGGTTTCATTTCCCATACGCCTGATGAAAAGCTCCCGGGAAAAAGGGAGGGTGATCCGGGTTTCATCCTGAAAAACCAGCTTGCCCCAGGGAATCAAATGTTTACTCATAAAGATATCCAATCCAGTATCGACTCATGTTTTTAATTTTTCTATTATACTGGATATAACGGTATTATTCCAGAAATCTTAAGGAGGAGCTGATGGCCCGTTTTTTCAGAAAACAGTCGGACCTTTTACGACAGCGTCCCGGAGAGAAAGTCTACATCGGTCCGTCCCGGGTTAAGGAGACGGATATCCATGAAATCCTTTTTGACACAGAGATCCTCCGGGAGGAATCGGGGGCTCAGCTGATCGGAAAAGAGAGAAATACGATCTCTGATCTGCATCGATGGATTAATATCAACGGCCTGGGGGACATGTCCCTGATACAGAACCTTGAGGAAATTTTCGGCCTTCATCAGCTGACAGCTGCGGATATCGTCAACACCACCATGAGGCCCAAACTGGAAGAAATAGAAAACGGATACTTTCTGATTCTCAAGATGCTCCGCTTTGATGAAGAGAAGGAGATGATCATCTCGGAACAGCTGAGTCTGCTCAAAATAGACGATACGGTCCTGACTTTTCAGGAACAGCCGGGGGATGTTTTTGACCCTGTCAGAAAACGTCTGGCCGAGTCTATTGGAAGGATCCGCAGGGAAGATGCCAGTTTCCTGGCCTACTCCCTCATAGACTGCGTGGTAGATAACTACATTGAGATCATGCAGATACTGGCCGAGAAAATCGAATCTCTGGAAGAGGATCTTCTGTCGGACCCGGACGAAGAGACTCTGGAGATGATCCTTTCCCGGAAACGGGAACTCATGTACCTGGGCAAGGTTATCCGGCCTGCCCGGGATGCCATCAAAAATTTCCTGAAAGAGGGGAATCCTCTTGTGGCCCAGGCCTACAGGCCCTACTTCAACGATCTCCTTTCCAATATCATGCAGGTGACCGAAACCATAGATATCTACAAAGAGATCTGCACGGAACAGCTGAACTCCTACAACAGCACGATCAATAACAGACTCAATGAAATCATGAAATTCCTTACGATTTTTTCCGTTATATTTCTGCCCCTCACTCTGATCACAGGAATCTACGGTACCAACTTTGCCTATATTCCCGAGCTGACCCTACGGTACGGATACCTTTTTCTCTGGGCACTGCTTCTGGTGTCCGCGGGCGTTATGATTTTCATTTTTAAAAGGAAAAAATGGTTCTGAAATAGCTTATATTTAAAAAACAGGAATATTCCTTCGAAGGGGTCTCGCAACAGGAGGTTTTATGGAAAACCATGAGAAAAAGATTGGATCCGCCGCTCTTTTCGCCCTTGCCAGCGGTACGATGATTTCCAGCGGTATATTCATACTCCCCGGTTTAGCCTTCGCAAAAATCGGTCCTGTTGTCTTCTTATGCTACCTCCTTGCGGGAGGGGTCGCTTTTCTTTCCAGTCTCTCTCTCATTGAACTGGCTACGGCCATGCCCAAGGCGGGAGGAGACTATTTCTACATAACCCGCACCCTGGGACCGGGAGTCGGAACGGTGATGGGACTTTTAAGCTGGCTGGCACTGATGCTTAAAACCGCCTTTGCCGTTTTCGGCCTGGCCGAACTGGGCTTCCTTTTTTTCGGGATCCCCCTGCAGATTCTGGCCATAGGGCTGACCCTGTTCTTTGTTCTCCTGAACCTGGCAGGCACCGGGGAAGCCATAACACTGGAAGTGATCCTTGTCTTTATACTCCTCGGGATTATGGTTCTCTATGTTATTCTCGGTATGGGAAACTGGAACAGAGATCTGGCATTCTCCCCTTCAGAATCGCTGTTCTCTGACAGCGGAAGCTTCGACCGGTTGAGGCTCTTTTTCAGCACTTCGGCTTTTGTCTTTGTCAGTTACGGAGGCCTTCTGAATGTAACCACCATGGCAGAGGAAGTGAGGCATCCCGGGAAATCTATTCCCAGGGCCATGCTGCTCTCTGTTGTGGTCATCACCCTGCTTTACGGCGCCATGGTTCTGATTACAACAGGCCTGCTGCCTCAGGAGGAGTTTGCAGGCTCTCTGACTCCCATAGCGGACAGCGCTTTTCTCATGGCAGGGAAAACCGGTCAGATGGTCATTGTGATAGCCTCCGCTCTGGCCTTCATTACCACAGGGAACGCAGGGATCATGGCGGCCAGCCGGTATCCCCTGGCCCTTTCCCGGGACCATCTGCTTCCCGAATCCATCAGCCGCTGCAACAGAAAAGGGACTCCGGTTACGGCTATTCTTCTGACCGGAGCGGGCATTATGATTGCGGTCCTCCTGCCCCTGGAGTCCCTTGTCAAAACAGCATCAACGGTTATTCTGATCACCTACATTGCCACAAACCTGTCTATGATCATTCTGCGGGAGAGCCGGGTAAGAAACTACCAGCCTCTTTACAGGATCCGAAAATATCCCCTGGTACCTGTTCTGGCCCTGATGCTTATGGGTTATTTTCTGATAGAGATGGGCATCAGCAGTCTTGAAATCCTGCTCCTCTTCGGAAGTACAGGTCTGCTGCTCTATCTGCTTTACGGCAGAAAAAAAAGCAGCTATGAATACGCGGCCCTCCATCTGATAAGGAATATTGTCAACAGGAAATTCAGGACAGAAGGTCTGGAAGAGGAACTGAGAGATATAATACGGACCCGGGATGACCTTGCTCAGGATCTGACAGATGATCTGCTGAAAAAGGCTCTGACCCTGGATGTGAATCATAAAGAGACTGTCCATGGTATTTTTCAGATGGCCGGCAGCCTGTTAGCCGCCGAGACAGGCCTGACATCCGAAGAGTTGAGTTCCCTCCTGGAGAGAAGGGAACAGGAAGCAAGCACGGCTCTCAACAACTTCATATCGGTTCCCCATATTCTTCTCCCCCATACAGAAAAGATCTGGCTATGCCTTATCCGCTGCCGGGAAGGACTCTATTTTGATGAAGATCATCAGAATATAAAGGCCCTTGTCATACTGATAGGCTCTGATAAAAGAGAAAGGGATCACCTGAAGATTCTTTCCGGTCTGGTCCATATTTTCAGGCATCAGGATTTTGAAAGCCTATGGCTCGGGGAAGATACGATGGAAACACTGAGAGACCAACTGATACTGCTGGAAAGGAAAAGAATATTTTGAAATATTTTGTCTGTATTGATGAAGATTGGAAAAATCCGGTAAGATGCCTTTGTGATTCTTAAAGAAACAGACGGATATATTCTGGAATACCTGGAAGAGCTCCAGTCCATGCGGCATATACTGAAAAGGAATAACTCTTTTGCCGAATGGCAGGAACTCCTTCTCACAGGAACGGCCTATCTGGCTGATAAAAAAATATGCAAGTGGATATCTGATAACAGGAAAAACGGCAGGATCTGCGAAGAAGCCGCGGATTGGATCGATGAAACCTGGCTTCCCTTTGCCCTTCAGTCGGGCTGGAAGTACTGGGCCATTGTGGAACCCGAAGACTTCAGCAGTAAACTGAATCAGAGGAATTATCGAAAAGCCTTCCTTGACTACGGGGTAATCATGGCCTCATTCTCCTCCCCGGAAGAGGCGGAAAAATGGATAAGCCAGTTCTGATCAGGATGGATCCTGTTCCAGAGCGTATCTGATTTTCTGCAGGAGCTGTTTTTCCGTAAAGGGTTTCTGTATAAAGGGGATATCGAACTCCTCCCCCTCTATATGGGTAATAATCTTATCATTGTACCCCGACATATACAGAACCTTCAGCTCCGGTTTTTTCCGGCAGGCCTGGGAATAGAGCTCTTTTCCGTTGATTTCAGGCATGACAATATCCGTGAGGAGCAGATCCAGATCATTCTCTTCGATAACAGGAAGAGCCAGGCTGCTGCTTGAAGCGGTTATGACTTTATAGCCGTTCTTTTCCAGGACTTCCCGGGACAGACTCAGCACCTGGGGATTATCTTCAACCACCAGAATGGTTTCGCTTCCCTTAATGAATCTTTCTTCATGGACTTCATAGCTGATCGGTTCTGATTTCTTCAGATCCTTCTCTCTGAATGGCAGATATATATTGAATGTGGTTCCCTTACCGGGGGCGCTGTCCACATTGATATCCCCGTTGTGCTGACGGATGATGCCGTGGACCGTGGCCAGTCCCAGTCCGGTTCCCGCACTTCCCTTGGTTGAAAAGAAAGGTTCAAAAATCTTTGAGGTCACAAGCTCATCCATACCGGCCCCGTTGTCGTGAATGGCCAGAAGAACAGAACGGTCTCCCTCGCTGCTCTGAGGAGTGTTCATCAGAAGGGCTGTCCGGATTTCAATAGAACCGCCCTCGGGAAGAGCATCTGCGGCGTTGACGACAAGATTCATCAGAACCTGCTCTATCTGCCCTCTGTCGGCCATAATATGAAGAGGTCTGTCGCTGAGGTTATAGTGTATGGTTATGTTTTCCTTGATTGTCCTGCGAAGGAGTTTTCCGAAGTCCCGGATGACTCCGTTAAGATCCAGCTGTTTCACTTCAAGAACCTGTTTACGGCTGAATGCCAGAAGCTGGCGAATCAAATCCTGGGAACGGATTCCAGCCTTCAGCACCTCTCCGAGAACATCCTTCTGGCGACGGGTCAGGTTTTCATCATTCAGAAGGATTTCGGAATACCCGATGATAGGCACCAGCAGATTATTCAGATCATGGGAGACACCGCCTGCCAGCCTTCCGATGGAATCCATCTTCTGGGACTGAATCAGCTGGTCCTGAAGATTCTTACTCTGCAGTTCCAGTTCATCCAGCCTCATCCGTTCACTCACATCATCAATACGGATGACAGCTCCTGTTACCTCGTCTGATACCAGGGGAAACACCGTAATATCTTCATAAATATCCCCATCTTCTTTTTCAACCCTGATGTTCCTTTCCATAAAAGATTTCTGAGAAAGGACCGCACGGCGGACCTGATCAAAGTTGCAGGGGAAAGAGCTGTAGAACTCCTCCAGAGGCTTGCCCACAGCCTTCTCTTTCGGGATTCCCGACCGCTTTTCTGCAGAGGTATTCCACTGGGAAATCCGCAGAGAGAGATCCACACCGATGAGAGAGGAAGGCATGGAATCAAATATGGCACTGATATGGTTCCAGACCCGGCTTTTCTTTTTCAGAGCCATATCTCTGTAGGAGAGCATAAAAAGAAGAGTGATCACAAGAAGAATCAGAGTCAGGAAAATAATCAGAATAAACCAGAACTCCTGTTTATACTGGGAGTACAGAGAAGGGGGCGGCAGGTTTATAAGAACTGTTCCCTCCGGAAGGGCTTTCTGATCAATTTCGAATCTGCTCAGCTCCTCGTAATTGACCATGGGCCGGTTGGGACTCTCTCTGATAATGGGAATATCCTTCACATTCTCACCCTGCAGAATCCTCAGAGCAATTTCTGAAGCGCTGCGTCCCTGGGATCGTCCACTGATCATAACCCCGCCGAAGCAGAAGGGAAGGTGCTGGCTCCACATGGAAAAAACGGGCTGATCCGTATTCTGCCGGATAAACTCCAGAGAGTCCCGGACACTGCCGAAGGTCTTGCCTATCGAATCCCGGTGCAGCCCCGAATAGATAATAACGCTGTGTTCGGGAATCCTCTGAAACTCCGAAGCAAACTCCTCCAGGGTAATATCATGGAGTTCGGAAAATTCAAGATCCTCCCTGCCGAGTTCTCCAAAAGCCCTGCGGACCCCGACCACATTGGATTTCCCCGTTTCGGAGCTTCCTGCCACACTGAACACTCTCTCTGTTTCTGGGAAAAGGGTCAAAGCCAGTTCCAGAGTTTCCCTATAGGAGGCTTCCTCCACAATCCCTGTGGCATCGGAAAAGCCCTCCAGCATGGTATCCTCAAAATTATTCACCCCGCAGAAAACCACGGGAACACCGGGAAAGATACGGTCTCTATAGAGTTTCAGAAAAGAGAAGGCGTTGTTATCTGAAGAGATCAGAATATCCGGTCTCTGTTCGGAGTACTTCTTTTCAAAGGAGTTCACCAGCAAGGGAAAAAGAGTTTCCGAGTCATATTTTTTGGTATCCAGATACTCTATAAAAAAATTGTAATCGGGTTGGTCAAAGCTGAGGTTATCAAAAAGACCGGATTTCAGATCCTCCGACCAGAGATAGCCGGGATGATAGGAATCCAGAAAAAGGATCGTCTTTTTTTCTTCCCCCGCCAGGGGAAAACTACTGAGAATAACAGAGAATAGCAGGCTGAATGAAAGCCCGCGAAGGAATTGTGTCCTCATATCCGTCGGCATTCTCATAACATAATTAAATCATATGCCAGGTGTTCTCAAAAAGCAAACAGATCCTATCATTTGTAAGCGGCGGTTGATGAAGACGGGGAAGGATTCAGAACCCTGCTTTTTCCCGGAACCTTTCGAATCTGCTGTCCAGACAGACACTCAGATCCGTCGTAAGGAAAACGCCTCTGTAAAACAGACTGAATATAGTGGCAGGTGTCGGGGACTCCTGAGCCTGTTCCACTGTTTCAAGCTTGACAATGCGCAGGGGCAGATTCCTTTTTGCCGCCGTTTCGGTCAGAGACTCTCTCACATGATACTCCGCATAGGGACAGCGGTTTGAAAAGTATACGGTCAGCCCCTCCGTCACCGGGCAGGTCCCTTTTTTTGCCCCTGGAAGAAAGTGCGCCTCCGGGGATCTGCCGTCCAGGGATCTGGCAAGAAGGAGAAACCCGCTTTCCGTTTCATCCACCACGGAAAACCCCTGATTCCGGAGCCATTTCCCATCGCTCATAAAGTGAAATTTCTTTTTCCCCGCCACAGTCACCAGGCCGGCCCGCCCCATGGCCCGGGCATCAGCAACAACTCTGTCCAGAAGCTCCTTCCCCAGGCCGGTACCCTTATATTTTCCGGAAACCCAGAAACAGTTGATATTCAGACAGTTCTCCGCCCGGATTGGCAGCCAGGCATTTTCCGCCGGTCCGTACTCCATAAAGACTTTGGCTCTTTCGTTGAGACGCAGGAATTTATAGCCATGTGCGAATTCCCGGGTAAGCCACCTTTTCTTCTCCTCATAACTGTCCCGGCACTTTTTATCCGAAAATGCACAGCATATGTGCTCTGAAGATATATTCTGTTCCGTAAGTTCCATAAAATTTGCCATAGATTATATTCTCCTTCCCAAAGGCTTCACGGGAATCCCGATAGTGACTTCTGTTTTCCCGGTTGTTCCGTTATAGCAGTCCTCCCTGTAGTTCTCAAAGCAGGGACCATCCGCAGCCTCCAGCCCTTCAGCGGGAAGGATCCTGCGGAAAACCTCGGTCCAGGCCATCCCGTATTCCCTGTTATCCAGAGTAAACTGAGTCATAAGACAGGTATGGCCGGGGATTTTCAAAGCCCCCAGAGGCAGATTTTCCGGAACCTCCTGATCCGTAAGAACTCCATAGGAGATTCGCAACTTCTCATTGGCGGTGATCCCCATAGAATCATGAAAAACAAGAAAGTATCCTTCCTGACGGCACCATAGGATCTGCCGGGTCTGCAGAATCTCCAGCAGTCGTCTGTGAAGCCTCAGGATCTTCCTGTAATCTCCTGCAAAAGGTCCGAAATCTCTCAGATAGAGAAGATGCCTCTCCGGCATATCCCTGATATAAACCCTGTCTGGCAGCAGAGGCGTTCCCCCTTCTCTGCTGATGGTAGTATAGGCTTCAGGAGATTCTTCGGCTTGATGATTCCTGCTTTTTCCTTTCCTCCACTGAGAGGCGGAACAGCCGAAGCGTTTTTTAAATGCCCGGGCAAACACTGCCCCGTCATTGAATCCCACCTGGAATGCTGTTTCTGTGATGGTTCCGGTTGCGGTAAGAAAAAGGGAAGCGGCCTTTTCAACACGCAGTCTGCTCACAAAGGCATAGAGGGATTCCCCAGTAAAAGCCCGGAAGATTCTATGAAAATGGTAGGTGGAAAAGCCGGCTTCCCTGCTGATCTCTTCGATAGTCAGGTTGGATTCCAGGTTCTCCGAAATAAAGTCTATGGCTCTGTTGATCCTCTGATTGTAGATCTCTTCGCAGTTCATGGCTTTCCCATCCGGAGTGAATCCTTCAGTACAAAAGTTCCCGGAGGTCATCTGTCAGCCGGTCTGGGCAGCCCCTGTGCTCATCTCCCGGCCGGTACTTGCCCGACTTTACCAGGACTGAATAGAAACCCGCCTCTTTGGCTCCGGCCACATCGGTCTGCCAGTCATCACCGATAACCGTCACAGGATCATTCCCCGCGGCCAGGAGAGAACGGGCTCCCAGAAAATACCGAAGCGAGGGTTTGCCCAGTATCTCGGTTTTCTGACCGGTGACAGATTCCAGAAGGGCTACAAAGGCTCCCGTATCAATCTGCTTTTTTCCCTCTTTCAGATAGAAGGGAGAGGCCGATGCGGAAACAAGAGGACATCCCTTTTCAAGATGCTGCACGATTTTCTGAAGTTCCCTGTACCCGAAGTTCTCTTTTTCAAAATCCAGGAGGACCACAAGTTCGGGGGACTCCCATGTATGATCCGCCCGGATCTGGTTTATCTCATCAGGGCTTCCTATCACAAGGACATTGCGGATGCCCTTTTCTCCCATCATCTGATTGATCGAGTCTATGGGAGAGTAGATGCGTTCCGGCGGAACAGAGACCTGGAGATTCCGGAACCTCTCAACCTGAACCTCATGGGATTTGATGGAATTGGTAGCCAGGAGAAAATTCCGGTCCGACTGCTGCAGGGACCTGAGGAAGGCGGCGCCATGATTGAGTTCCCGGGTACCGTCCAGTAGGGTCCCGTCGATATCGATAATGAAAGATGTACTGCTCACCAGAAAACTCCTTATGCAAAGTAAATCAGACGGAGTGAAAGACAGGTCAGCTTCGGCGATTCAGGACAAAAGTATTGATCTTCTGCTCCAGAAATCCCGCAGCCCAGACCGCAGACTTCAGAGTGAGTTCTTCGCAAAGGTGTTCAGGATCAGACTCCTGAAAGCCGCCGACAGGACTCTCAGCATGGTGGTGGCACAGTTCACATCATCTGTCCAATAGGAATCGTGGACTATTTTCTGTATATCACTTTTATCTGTCATTCCCGTTCCTGTATTTCCTGTTTCTCTCTGTCCAGCTCTTTCTCCATACACACAGACTCTTCCATCCCCGCATAGGGGCCGTAGTTTTCAATCCTTCTGAACCCGATGTTCCTGTAGAGATGGCCCGCCGCGATCAGGGGCGCCCCTGTTTCCAGAATCAGCCGCCTGTATCCCTCTCTCCAGGCTCTGGACTCCAGCTCATCCATCAGAATCCTGGAAAGCCCCCGGCCCCGGTGGGATGGTTTGACAAAAACCCGCTTGATTTCCGCACAGTCCTCCTGATAGTGGCGGAAAGCGCCGGAAGCCACAGGTTCATCTCCCAGATACAGAATAACGGCATTATGAATGTCATCCAGCTTATTGAAAGGGACGTACTGTTCTCTCTGTACAGCGCCTCCCACCAGTTCATCCAGGCTTTCGTCCAGCAGAACACACAGATTGACAAAGACAGGATCTTTCCCGTCGGTATGAATAACTCTCACACTCTGGATGTCTTCGGTCATAGCCTGAGTCTCCTATTCGGGGGATTCCCCGATTTCCCGGATCCTTTCTGCCAGCTGGTCATGATGGATCAGCATATGGTCAATGTAATCTTTCACAAGGAACTCCAGGGTTAGTCTTTCGGTATCGTAAAGCCAGACATGTGATCTTTCCGCATCCTGAATATTCGTGAAGATATGGCAAATCAGCAGATTATACTGCTTCCATAGCTCCAGAAGCTGATCATAGGGAAAGGAGTTGTATCTGATTATCTTCACCCAGTTATAGTCATACCCGGGAAATTGAAGCTCCTCTGTTTCCTGAAGCCTCACAAAACGCTGATAGTTATTGGCCGCCGAGTCCACAAGGTGCCCGAAGATCTCCTTGACCGACCATTTATCATCAGTGAGTTGAATAGAACAGAAACTCTCATCCAGGTCATGATACCTTTCATAAACGTCTTCGATAAGATTCTTCAATCTGATGCTTTCTTCAATCATAATAATGGTCCTATTGCCTGACGAAGCTCATAACAGGTTGACCTGTCATCATCTCGATGAGCTCTTCACTCACGCCGGACTGATCCTCCGGGAGCTCTGCAAAAAACTGCTCTTTTGACAGATACAGTTCAAATCCCGCGTCTGTTAACCTGACGGTGAGGGTTTCTCCGGTAGCGTAAGTCATAACAGAACCCTCGATGGTGTATGCCATGCTCTCATCTTCGATTGTCATTGTACTGTTCCGGATCAGGCAGGTTCCCACATCCCCGTATAAATCCTCCACCGTATACATTCCCTCGGGAATCTCCAGGGCAGACAGCTGGAATGTTGCCAAGAAAATACTTAAAACCAATAACTTTTTCATTTATCCTCCCGGTACAGATCTTTTGTACGAATCCTTTTTCTGACAGCCGGCGGCCCCCAACCGGGGAATAATGATCCGGCATTTTTATTATATAGCAATTCCCCTGCCGGCAACAATAGAACGGGAGTCCTCGGGATTTCGACTGCTAAAGGATTCCCTCCCACTCCCTGTAGAACTCTTCCAGAAAAGATTCCATATACCTGTGGCGATGTTCCGCCAGAGCCCGGCCTGTGGGGGTATTCATTCTGTCTTTCAGGAGCAGGAGTTTTTCATAAAAATGGTTGAGACTGGGAGCCCTGCTGCTTTTATACTCCTCTTTCGTCATATTCAGGTCGGGTTTTATATGAGGGTTATAGATTTCTCTGCCTTTATGGCCCCCGTAATTGAATGTTCTGGCAATACCTATGGCTCCCAGAGCATCCAGACGGTCCGCATCCTGAACAATATCCAGCTCGGGAGACCGGAATGTCTGAACCTCCTTTCCGCCTTTAAAGGAGATATGGGCAATGATGTTCTGTACGTGGAGAATCACATCTTCTTCCAGATCCAGGGTTTTCAGAAACTCCCCTGCCCTCCGGGGGCCCAGCTCTTCATTCCCCCCGTGGAATTTGGAATCCGCAATGTCATGGAGCAGAGCCCCCAGCTCCACAATAAACATATCCCCTTTTTCAGACCGGGCAATATGCCGGGACAGCTTCCACACCCGGTGGATGTGCCACCAGTCATGGCCCCCTTCGGCTTCGGACAGGACCTCTTTGACATACCCTGCTGTTTTCTCAATCACTGTATCCTGATTCATCATAGGGCAAAGAGTAGCAGATAAAAGTGAGAACAGGAATCCTTCGACATAGACGTGAAATACAAAGGGGCGAGGGAACTATTTCCTGGAAAGTGTACTTCCCCTTTTCCTGTTTTGGGATATGATAGTGATATTGCTGGAGAATTTACTGACTTACGGAGGATTCTGATATGGAAAAGAAACCGGTACTTCTTGCGGGAGCCACAGGCTATCTGGGCGGATATATTGCCGGAGAACTCCTTTCCAGGGGCATACCCGTCAGGATCGTGGTGAGAAACAGAGCAAAGGTGAATATCCGGCATGACCTTCTGGAAGTGGTGGAAGCCGGGATAACCGAAGCCCCCCTTCCGGATCACCTCTTTGAAAGCATCGACACAGTCATCAGTTCTGTGGGTATTACGCGCCAGAAAGACGGCCTGACCTATATGGATGTGGACTACCAGGCCAATGCCAACCTCATTGACGGTGCAATCAGGAACAGTGTCCGGAAATTCATCTACATTTCAGTGCTCAATGGAGAGAAGCTGAGAAATCTTGCCATCTGTGATGCCAAGGAACAGCTGGGTGACTATCTGAAACAGTCGGGTCTGGACTATACAATCATCCGTCCCAACGGCTTCTTCTCCGATATGGGAGACTTTCTCAGGATGGCGGAATCGGGAAGGGTATACCTTTTCGGAGATGGAGAGAAAGTCCTCAACCCCATTCACGGCGCCGACCTGGCGGAAGTGGTAGCAGACTCCATTGACAGTGCAGAAAAGGTACTGGAAGCGGGAGGACCGGATCTTCTCACCCAGAACCGCATCGCAGAACTGGCTCTGCAAGCCTGCGGCAAGCCCCTCAGGATTATCCACCTTCCCGATATTTTCAGACGGATGACACTGGGGTTTCTCAGGACCTTCACAGGAGTGAAAACCTACGGGCCTCTGGAGTTTTTCCTGACCACCATGGCCATGGATATGAAGGCTCCCCCATACGGAATAAGAACTCTGGAAGAGTTTTTCAGAGAAGAAGCAGAATAGGCAGACTCTTCGGGAATGCAGCCAATACAGAAGGCCGGAAGGTCATAGACCTCATGATTCCCCCGGAAGGCTATTCGTAATTGTAGAAGATACACTCCCGGAACTCAGGATTATCCCTGTCGACCAGTTTCTGAAGCAGAGATTCGGTAAAACCTCCCAGATCATATTTGTGTATATCCGACAGGCTGGTCCAGACATACTCCTGGGCTTCCTCATTCAGCACCACATCGCAGGAATCGGTCTTGCAGGTATAGTCCATAAAAAGAAAATGCCTGTCTTTATAAAACGCATTTGTATAGAAACACTCTTTGATCCCCAGAAGTTTAATGCTGTGGATATCCAGGCTCGTCTCTTCCCGAATCTCCCTTTTCAGAGCCTCTTCCAGGGGTTCGCCGTATTCCACATGCCCCCCGGGAATGATATATTTATCATCCCATTTATGGGATCTGCAGAGCAGTATTTCATTCTGAGGATTAAAAATAATGCCGCTTACAGTCAGTTCAGGATATTTCATAATCATTTTTTGAATTTGGATTTCTCATAGTTATAGGGAATACTTGTCCCTTCGACAACATCTTCAATCTTTTCAAGAATGAGCCAGTCATCCATATTTCCCTGATGATCAAATGGCAGAGGTTCTATTTTTTCAATTTCCGAAAACTCTACAAGACAGAGACATTTTTTATGCCACCGTTTTCTTTGCGCCGGGGACAGATTCAGCTTATCCTGATTTTTTTCGAACACCGAATTGATCTCCGGTTCTGTAAGTTTCGTGTAATTCTCCACATGGGTAATCCTGGCTTTTGCTGTAATCTGTGCTGTCCCTTTCTTCATCAGATATAAAGTTTCATTTTCAAAAACTCTGCTATGGGGGATTTTCCTTCCCGCAGCGCCCCTGACAAGCATTGTCTTAGTGCCTTCCAGAATCTTCTCAAGAACTTTCTCTTTATCATCGCAGTATGCCAGATGTACCATAGAATTCGCTCTCCCTTATGTATTGTCCATCCCCTAGCTCAAAGCAACTATCAGACCTGTAATTCCCTGTATCAGAGCCACAGGAGCCCAGATCCTTTCGATCCTGCTGGGAGAAATCAGATTCATGATGGTTCCGGCAAAGGAGTATACCACAATGACCCAGACAGCAATCCCCGCAAAGGATCTCATTCCCGGAAGGAGAAGCCCTGCCCTGGAAAGAACAATCAAAGCCATGAGAACCAGAATCCCGATGTTTCCAACAGCCGCAAACCGCATTTTTACAGGATACCTGCCGGGAAATTCCCTCCCATCGAAGCAGCCCCCCAGGGAAGCCCCGTGGCAAGGCAGGCCTGAAAAATCATGACCGCCAGGGTAAAAAATGTAAAAATCATGGCAGAAACTGATGCTGTCATAGTTATGTTCCCCTAAAATGCGGAGATTCCTGAACCGACCCGGATCTATCCTCTCGGCTCTGCATCTATCATCCAGGATAGCCCCTGCAGAAACGGATTCTATGGAAAAGTCTAACACTCTCCCCTCTCAATAGACAACAGATAAATATTGGTCAGATAACAGGGTTTTCAGGAATTGTATTTGCTATTTCCCTGTGAGTTCTCTAAATTTCTCTATAGAGATGATATCACAGTATACAGTGCAAAAACAGATTTCGGGATATGACAATGTCCAATGAATTACAATTCCAGAGATTATTCGACAGCCTGATGGAAGGATGTCAGATATTTGATTACGATCTTATATATCTATATATAAATAAAGCCGCAGAACACCAAAACAGACGTCCGAACAGTGAACTTCTGGGACAATGCTACAAAGAGATGTGGCCCGGTATTGAAGAAACAGAAGTCTACAGGTTAATCCTGGATACCCTTCAGAATCGGAGACCCAACACGATTGAAAATGAATTCAACTTTCCCGACGGAGAGAAAGGCTGGTTTGAGTTACGGATCTCCCCTGTTCCGGAGGGTGTGTTTGTAATGTCTTTAGACATAACCCAGCGGAAACTGCTTTCATTAAAACTGAAAGAGGTGGAGAAAAGAAAATATCAGGCTCAGAAAATGGAGTCCATCGGTCATCTGGCCGGCGGCATTGCCCATGACTTCAACAATAATCTCACAGTCATCCTGGGATATACGGAAATGGCTCTATCTTCAGTGGCACAGGACAGCGATCTGATAAGGATTCTCCGGGAAATAAAGAAGACCGCAAAGCTCTCTGCAGAACTGACACAGCATCTTCTGGGTTTTGCCCGGAAGCAGAATGCGATTCCCCTGACTGTGAATCTTAACGAGGAAATCGATGGATCTCTCAATTTTATCCGGAGAATAGTCGGAGAGGATATAACCATTTCCTGGGCCCCCGGTAAAGATCTCTACACTATAAAAATTGATCCGAACCAGCTGCATCAGATTCTGACAAACCTAAGCGTCAACGCGCGGGATGCCATTGAAACGATTGGCGAGATCTCCATTGAAACCGGGAATGTCACAATTGAGGAAACCTTGAGTGCAGAACATTACGGTCTCACACCGGGAAATTATGCCGTGATAAGCTTCAGTGACAACGGAAGCGGTATGGACAGGGAGACTCAGCAGCAGATTTTCGATCCCTTTTTCACGACAAAAAAACGGGGAGAAGGGACCGGCCTGGGACTCTCCACCGTTTACGGAATCATCAGGCAGAATAACGGTTTTATCAATGTCTACAGCGAACCCGGAAAAGGAACAACGTTCAGGATATACCTGGCGGAACACAGGGAAAAAGAGATTGAAAAGAAAAGAGACCTGAGTCCGGAAAAACACCCGTTTCAGTCCCGGGGAAAAGAAACCATACTGATTGTCGATGATGATGAGAGTGTTCTTACCATAACCGGAGAGATTCTTGAAACCATGGGCTACAGGGTCTTAACATCAGGCGATCCATTGGATGCCATTGAAACAGTGAGGAGGGCAGAGGATTCGATAGACCTTCTTATTACTGATGTGGTTATGCCCAATATGACAGGTGCGGAATTATCAGAAAAAATCGGCGAACTCAATTCGGATATAAAGATCCTCTACGTTTCAGGCTATACAGCCAATATTATAGCCAGGAGAGGCCTTGTGGGAGAGGAAGTCAATTTCCTGGCAAAACCCTATTCCATGACAGATTTAGGCAGAAAAATCCGGTCTGTGCTGGGACCGGAATAATCCTTCCCTCTCAATTTCATCCTTCCGGCAGATTCTCATAGTGAGGAGCTTTTTCAAGATCCTTATCCCACCCCGCTTTTTCGCTCAAGTAGATATGACCCGAGGGAGGAATGTCTATTTCCGTATCCAGGCTTCCTGCGGGGACAACAAGGAGGGTCCCCTCCATCTGGATATTCGGAAGGGCCGAACTGCAGCGGGGACAGAAACTCTTGATATGGCCGGAATTCTGGTAATTGAAGGTCTGTACCTTCTCCTCCCCTTTCAGCCAGGTCAGCTCTGCGGTGGATGAAAACAGATTGGCCCCATGGGCAGATCCCGTATCTTTCCGGCAGGATTTGCAGTGACAGAAAAAAAAGTTTTCAAAATCCCCCGTTATCTCAAACCGGATATCTCCGCAGAGGCAGGAACCGGAATGCTTCATTTCCCCTCTCCTTTCTTTTTTTTCTTCACGGGAACTTTAATGACCTTTTCCAGTTCCTCAATGATTTTCGGGAAGTTTTCCCCATCCTCCACATCCAGCACAAAGTGTTCTTTCGCCCCTTTGTAGGGAATCCCCGTACTGTCCTCACTGATGAAAGGGGCAATACAGTCCAGCTTTTTGGCATACACCGTATTATCGCACACAAGGAGAACAGGCTTGTCATTCACATAGACCATATACTCGCCGAACATCTTTCTGTACCTTCTGTTCCACCGGGGATCAATCTGGTCGCAGACAAATTCTATAAAATCCGGAGTGGTTGCCATATCTCTCCTTACTCCTTTGTAAATGAGCCGATTTCGATCAGATTCCCTTCGGGATCTGCAATATAACAGGTTCTCTGCCCCCAGGGCATGGTTTTCGGTTCCATCACAGAAACAGCTCCTTTTGCAATCACATCCCTGTAGTTTCTGTCGACCGCATCGTAATTCTCCACACCCAGGGCAATTTCGCTATGGCCGTTCAGGTGAGGAACATAGTCAAAACTCTGATTGACCATCTCTTCAAAATCCTGCCTGCCGTAGAGCAGAAACAGAGTTCCGTCTTTTTCAAGATAGACATTTTTTGTGCTTTCCTCTTCTGTAATGGCAAATCCCAGAACATCTCTGTAAAAGCGTATCATCACAGGCATATCTCTTACAAAA
The DNA here is from genome assembly GCA_963666275.2 of Oceanispirochaeta sp. Classification (GTDB taxonomy): domain Bacteria; phylum Spirochaetota; class Spirochaetia; order DSM-2461; family DSM-2461; genus Oceanispirochaeta. The sequence goes on along the minus strand of CAXXOA010000002.1, from coordinate 1,590,651 downwards.
AGCCCGAACCCCTCCAGTTTCATATAACTCTCCTTCTGATGATCATTTCAGGCATACCGGTTCAATCGGTATACAAAAGAATCCTTTTCAGTATAACAGCTATAAGGATAATCCATACAAAAATGATAATACATGCGAAAAACCAGTTTTTTTTCAGAGAGACAGGATGCTCCTGAGCCTTCTGCCGGGAGTTTTCCATAATTTCCCGGGGGATCAGACGGATGGAAAGGGCAATCAGGGCGGGCAGCAGGATCAGGTCATCCAGATACCCGAGAAGAGGTATGAAATCGGGAATGAGATCCACCGGGCTCAGCGCATATCCCACAGTCAACAGGATAAGGAGCCTGGGCAGAATCCCGACATCCGGATGCTTATAGGCATAGTAGAGGGCGGTGATCTCTGTTTTGAGAGCCCCGGCTCTTTTTTTAAGCCTTTCCATCATGTTCACGGACATATCCGGGACTCAGGAGAAATTGGTTTCAACCATGGGACGGATTACAAGTTCGTCCATACAGGACTCCCTGTTCAGCTGAATCACAGACAGAACCGAATCAGCCACGATGGCGGGAGACAGATACTGAGGCCGGGGTTCACTGCGGAAATCCGTGTTGACGCCCCCGGGATAGACCGAACAGACTTTGACGTTATTCTGCCTGGCTTCTTTTCTCAGAACTTTGACAAAGCCATCAAAGCCGGCTTTGGACGCCGTGTATGCGGAAATCCCCTCATTGGAAAAGCCGCAGACTGTGGAAAGGATATTGATGATCGTCCCCTCCTGCCTTTCAATCATCTGGTTATAAACCTCTCTGATAAACACAAACGGCGCCATCAGATTAACATCGATCATTCTGCGGAACTCCTGTGTGGAAATGGATTCCACCGGGGCCCTTTCCGAGTTGATTCCCGCGCAGTTGATCAGAATATCTATAGGCCCGATGGCGTTACCCGCTTCTTCAATGAAAGTGAGGATATCCTCTTCCCGGGTGATATCAAAGGCTTTATAGAACTGCTTTCCCACAAAGGAAGCATTCTCTTCCATCAGAGTCTGCAGTTTGGCCTCAGATCTGCCGCAGCAGGCAACATTCCCCTGATTCTGCAGTATTCTCTTCGTGATATCCCTGCCGATTCCCGATGTAGCACCTGTAATAAGAACATTCTTATTTTTCAGCAATTGTTTCTCCTTCATCTTCCTTTTAATGATTACAGACAGTGACTCCGGCGGGGATCTCTATACCCCGGACAGAACCATTTCTCTGATCTTCACGGCTTTTTCAAAATGGTCCAGCTGATGGGTTTTAATCCACCAGACAGCCGCTTCCATCAACAGGTCGGGATCATCATTTTTATTTGAAAAAAACGCATAAAAGGATAAGCCCACATTGTCACCTTTGGCTTCAATCTTCCTGTCACAGACGTCCAGGATCTTTTCCCGCAGCTCCTGCTTCATGATCTGTATTCCTTTCCCTTAACAGGGTTCCTATAAGAGAGTCTGTTAAATTCTATACTCCCCGGCAATGATCTTCCAAACTTCATCAGATTCCTCATTTCATATAATCTGATTTCCCATCAGTCTGTTATTTCGATTCGATTGGATTCGGGGTCCAGAATACAGCTTTCAAAGTAACCGTCGCCGGTTTCTCTCGGCGCACTGACAACGCTGTACCCGTCCTTTGCCAGCTCTGCCGTCAGCTCCAGAACCTTCTCCCGGGAACCCACAGACAGGGCTAGATGAATAATACCCTGATACTGATCTTCCGTATTATTCCTGTTGGGGGGAATATCAGGCTTCTGCATTATCTCAAGCCGGGAATCCCCGGAAAATGTCAGAAAATAGGATTGAAATGATTTGGCAGGATTCGTGTATTTCTCTCCGCAGTCCGCATGAAAGTACCTGACATAAAAGTCTTTGAGAATCTCAATGTCTCTGGCCCATATGGCCACATGGTCAATCCGCATATTCCCTCCTGAAACATCCTGGCGTCGCTGTCCTTAAATACTATGGATTCTGAAACAGAACAGAAGATAGTATAACAGGTACAAACCAATCCGGACTGCTTTATCTAACCGGTTCCTCTCTCCCTGCAGCAGTATTCCGGACAAGTCTGTTCAGATTCGCCTGAATGAGAGCATAGCTGACAGGGATGAAAAGGAAGGACCAGAAAATGATGGCCCCGTTTCTGTGAAATCCCGGCAGATTATTCTCTTCAAACTCCCGGGCCAGATTCGTATTCAGAGAGGATACGATCATGGGAGACAGAACCGAAAGCAATAATGTGCTCCACAGGGCCGCCCGGGGAGACAGGATTTTCCGTGTGGGATGAATGCTGTTTACTTCACCATGCAGGCGGTAGGATATGTGCAGAATGTAGTAGATGTTATAAAGAGGAATAAGGCATAAAAGGACCATGATCACCGGATCCCGCTGCACAGGGGGCAGCACTTTGTCTCTTTCTGCCGGCGGTTCCGCAAAGGGTTCCGCTTTGACAGGGATAAGCAGTAGAGTTCCCAGAACGGAAGAGACGATTCCCATGATGAGAAAGCTTGCAGGATTCTGAAATAATTCAAAAAGATGATCTGTTAAGCCGCTGTAGGATGTCCATACAAGGAGCTCATAGAATGTGATCAGCCCGAAACTGACAACGAACATTTCACTCCCCCCTTTGCCTCCGGCAATGATGGCGGGAACCGCCAGGGAAATAGCGCCGAAACCGAGGCCGATCAGGAAAAAGCTGGTGGCCAGAGCCGCAATAGAGGTTGAAAGAACGATGAGAATGAGCCCGATGATTGTCAGACAGGAAAACAGATAGAGGAGGAAATGGTTTTTCATGCGGATCAGAAACCATGCCAGCCAGAACCCTCCGAAACCGGCCACCGAACGGAACGCCATAGCCATACCCAGATCAACCGCGCTCAGACCGTACATCTCAGTAAAAAAGGGATAGGATACGTTCAGAATAATATTGGGGATAATCAGAAGCAGATAGAAAAGGAACAGCCCCCAGAACCGATAGGAACTGATCTGGTCCGCCCATGTCCATGAGACCTGATTTGATGAAACAGTTTCGTTTTCCATTTAAAATCCTTTTTTGTGTAAATAAACTGATAATCAGCGGATACTTAACGGAAGAGATTCCGCCTGAACCAGTTCTTCCAGAAGCGAAATGGAAGTTTTAATGCACAGGGAGCAGACTCTGTTTTTCAGATCATTGGTCTGAAAGAACTGTTCTCCCTCGTCTGAATTGAAATCACATTCCAGGAGGTCTCTGCAGGCAGCGGAACCATGGACCTTCTCAAATTTCTCTGTCAGTTCCTGCACAGCCCTGTATTGGCGTTCCTTTTCGGATTTTTCATTAGCCAGGGGAAACAGAAACCCGATCACCATGTAGGCTCCTGTTAAGGCCCCGCATGTTTTCTGGAGCTTTCCCATGCCCGACCCGAAAGAGGAAGCCATCTTTTTGATATGGATTTCATCCAGACCCATTGTATCCTGAAAAGCCAGGGCCACCGACTGGGCACAGCCGGATCCAGTTGAAAAATACTCCAGTGCTTTTGTATATCGATCCATTATCTTCTTCCTATTGGTTATTGACTCCCGTCAAAAGTAACAGGAACATCCCCCCTCGGGATTGTTTCCTGAAAGAGCCTTTCCGTCCAATCGAACGGGGCAGTTGGAAAGTAAATATCCCGTATCTAATTATCTCCCTTTGCGGGAAATACCTCATTCAGCCTTCCGGAATAGAACTTGATTGCTTTTTTATATGCCTGTATTGATTCATCCTTTGCAGTATCAGCAATGATATTCAGCAATATTTCCATTGATTGTGCATGATCTCCGGAATTATATAAAGTCATGGCATAGAAAACCTTCAGGGAATTATCATCGAACAGGGATATCCCCTTTTCAAAGATCTGCTTTGATCTTTCATACTCACCAATCGAACGGTATGTACTGCCCAGACCAAGTAATGCTTCTCTGAGATCCTCCTCCGGAAGGCCAAGGGCAATGGCTCTTTCGTAATGATTGATTGCTTCAGTTTCTTTCTCTAAAAGATCAAAACTCCATGCACATTGATACTGAACAACAGCATCATCGGGATTTTCAATGGCAAGGTTTTTAAAAAAAAGATTCGATTCCTTGAATTTTCCTGCTTTCCTCAGTTTTACACCCTTATCGATATTCATCAGACCTCCCGGCAATATAAGGGAATCTGTTTAATCATATTTATCCTGCTACTGCCTTGATGGGTAAATAGTAAATAAACATTTTTTAAATGTAAAATGAATTTTTAAAATTGAGATTACGACGATGACGGGGAGAAAGAACATCACCCGAAAAGGAAGGCTTCTATACAGGTCTATTTCATTGTCAAAAATCAGTTTTGCAGGCATCCAATAGTCCTTTTCCTTTACGGCGGCTGTGAAGAAGAATCCTCAAAATGAGGATAACGATTGCTGCAGTAGAAACAAATAAAATTTCTATTCCATTAATGTACATAATCAATGAATAGAGCATGTATATGGTTACAGCCTTTTTTCCTGGATCGATGTACTTGAAGAGAGAAATAATGATTACCAGATTAAGAAAAAAGAAGAGAATGATAATTATTGAAGTCGTTATCAGAGTGTTTGATATTTGGGATGCCCTTGCCGAGGGATTACTCTGATCTACCATAAAATAAATATAGCAGCGGTAGATCGTTAATGCGACAGAAGAGGTACCTAAGACAGTTAACAGGATTCTTGTTACATTTCTCATATAGCGGTTAACTCCTCAGGCAAAATAATTTACACTACAAGTTCCGACAGCATAAAGAGCCGATTGTAGAGATGAAGATCCAGTAATACCAGAAAAAAAGCGGCACTGCATATTCGCTAGGTGCAGTGCCTCGATATTAAAGAGTGTTTAAGACCAATCGTAATCCAAAATCCACTTCAGACATAATGCCTGGCGGTAAAATACTGATCCGCTCAACAAGTCTTCTTTTATCTATCGTTGAAAGCTGAGAAATATTGACGACTCCCTCTTTTGGTAATCCGGATTCTTCTTTTTCGAGATAGACATTCCCGGGTGCATCAGCCAAATTCATGTTTGTTGTTATTGATACAACGATTACTGTCTGAATTTGACTCCGGTTAAACGCATCATCCTGTACAATAACAACGGGCCTTTTAAATCCGGGTTCACTACCGAAAGGAATACCCAGATCAGCCCACCAGAGTTCACCACGAATCATTTTTCGTTGCCTCTCTCAAGGATTCTATTCCCATGTCGTGAATTTCTTCCAGGTTACTTTCCTCGGAATAGAGAGAGTTTAACTTTTCAGTAATATGATCTTTATTGTGATGTTCAATAAATTCTTTTATCGCTTTTACATAGAGCTGGCTTCTGGCCAAACCTAACTGTTTTGCAGTGATTTCCGCATCTTTAAATAGATTGTCTGGAATTGAAATAGCCGTTTTCATACTATAAGTATAACTTTAGTATAACAGCAAAGCAATAGTAATACATATACAAGACACCTGGCATTTTAAAAATGCGTGATAATGCCTGAGAAACAATGTCCGTGAGATTAAGTACAATCCGAAGGCTAAGTAAATAGTTGCTGAAAGAAGCCGTTTGTGAGATAAAAACTTATCCTTATTTTATATTATGATCTGATTCAGAAAATAAAATATTATCCGAATTAATCAAGAGATTCGAACCTGTCGTTTTCAGCAGCCTTCAACAAGACAGATAGTTTTACTCAATCTTCCGGCAAGGCTTCGAATTCTTTTTTCTTCAGATCAAACCACTCCTGCATTTTCTGTGGCTGCTCCATCATGGTTTTCATTGCATCCATTGCTTTCAGATGAGCTTCATCTCCTTTCTGAAACATCTCCATTCCATGAGTTTTACTCATCTCAGCAATTTCATTAAAAGAATTTGCCTGAAACTTCCTATCACAGGCTCCACCAAGCTGTCTGCAGGTCATTGTTTTCATTTACGTCTCCCCTATCAATGATACTTCATAATAACTCACATATCAGCTTCGCGTTTTGTGAATGGACGAAGCTGACTGAAAAATTGGGGAGCAGCAAAATGCAGATCCGTATTCACTGTTAATGCAAGAAACCGATGAGGTATGTATCAGATGGTATATTCCATTGAAATACACTTCCAGACTTCATCAAATGCTTCCATCTCAAGAAATTCAGTTCCGGTTTCAATAAATCCAATGTTCTTATAACATTTTATAGCTGTTTGATTAAAATCATAGACTCTTAAACTGAGCTTTTTCAGATTCAGAACTTTCTTCGCATAACCTGTTATCTCGTTTAGCATCCTGGCTCCCAAACCTCTGCCTCTGCAGTCAGGATTAATTAAAATCCGCCCGAGGGATGCTGAATGCTGCTGGAAATCTATCCTCATAATCTGGCAATGTCCAAGAATCTCACCAGTTTCCGAATCCATAAATTTGAAAGGCAAGATTTCATCTGATTCTATGGTTTCTAATAGTTGCTGTTCTGTTAGCGGAAATTGATATTTCGGCCCTGCAAACAGATAAAGGAATCTGTTATCAGTGCCTTCCAACCATATCAATAAAGTTGAAATATCCTGTTGTTTAAACTTTTCAATTTTCAGCATAAATCCCTCATTGGAGATTTCCTCTTAAGTTCAGTATAAGTTGTGAAGTCCAGCCTATTGGATGTGGCGAATCTCAAGACGAAGGGGTTGCTCACATTTGCTGTTAAACAATGAATTGTGGTGCGTCGATAGAGCTTTCACGATAAAGCACTTCTGGGTCTAAATCTGCTCCATTGGGCCATTCGATTGTATCGAATTTTACAGCGACTGCATTGAAAATTGATAGGTTCCGTAATTCTGAAAAAATTCCTAAATCAAGATAAGGTGAAACATCAAAATAACGTTTTTCATCATTTTCAAAAGTGAGTAGTAATCTGTAATTTGAAAGGGGTTTAACATCCTTAACGCCCTGATACATTTGCTCCTCCTTATCTTAATGGATCAATCTTATAGGGAATTTCACCATTCTGTGCCAGTTCCCAATCAGCAATTAATTCTTCCTTGTGCAATTCTGCCCAGGCTTCAATAAGTTTTATTTGCCTCTTAGGGAGATTCCCTTCTACCAGTTCACAATTGTGAATATCAAAGATTCCTTTGAAATCCTGATAATAAGCATGAAAATGTGGAGGATTATGCTCCCTTTTGCCGAGATACATTCGGATTACAATCCCAAAAAACATTGAAAGCGTTGGCATACTTAGATTATATCAGGTCCTTTCTTCCACGTCTATTTTAAACCCATTTTGCCCTTTAACTCATATTAAACATATTGTGCAAAAGACACTTCTAATATTATCAAATGATTATTAATATCAAAGTAAGCAGAGGCTGTCATTTGTGAAAAATCATATTGAAATTTTAAAACGGCACAGGCGAAGAAAACTCCACGGGTTCCCCGCTGAGAGGATGGGTAAATTTCAGAGTGGAGGCATGGAGGCACATACGGCCGTATCGGGAGGTATCCCCGTTGCCGTAAAGCCGGTCTCCCACGATGGGAGTTCCCAGATAAGCCATATGAAGCCTGAGCTGATGGGTTCTGCCTGTATGGGGTTTGAGCCGGATCCGGCTGATCCCGCCGGGCAGGGTTTCCAGAACTTCCCAGGAGGTGCGGCCCTCTTTTCCCTGCAGAGAATCAACGATCTGACGTGGACGGTTTTCCACATCCAGCCTCTGTTTCAGGCAGATCTCACCGGAGGGATCTCCGGGAACCCCTTCAATCAGGGCTTCATAGGTCTTGCTGACGATACGGTTTTCAAACTGCCGGCCCAGCTCCCGCTGCGCCTCTTTTGTCAGAGCCCAGACCATCAGTCCCGAAGTAGACTGGTCCAGACGGTGGACCACCAGAACCTCAGGAAAAGCCTCCCCGAGCCGGGAATAGAGGCAGTCCGCCTTATCCGGCCCTTTTCCGGGAACGCAGAGGAGCTCTGCAGGCTTTTCCGTTATCAGAAGAGCCTCATCCCGGTAGATCAGCCCCGAAAAGCCCAGAAAACGGCTCCCCAGACCAGAAACTCCATAAGAAGGATATAGGGAATCATAAAAGGATAGGACCTTGTACTCTCCTCTTCCGACGGGGCGGCTTCTTCCGGAGCAGCCGTATCAGAGGGAGGAAAGATATCCATCAGGATCGTATCAAGGCTCCCTATAAAATCACTGGCTTTCACCCGTTTCCGGCCGTCCAGAATCTCTTCAAAGTAGTAGAACATATGGGCCAGAAGTCCGCCCAGGCGGCCGGGCAGCTTCAGCGAGGGGGTAACGGAAAAGAGGGAGAGAAACACAAGCCCTCCCAGAGTGATTCCCTTGAGGAATCCCGTTTCCAGAGCCCCCGAAGTAATCTTAAAAGGACCGATCTCCATAAGAAGTCTTCCCATGGGAGAGAGGAGATGAAACACCGTAATGGAAAGAATCATCATGGTAAAGTACATGTACCGGATCTTTTTCCCCGCCTGTTTGGCAATGAAGGCAAAGAGGATGACAAGTATGAATTTCTGCAGGATCTGATCCACCAGAAAGTACCCGGGAATCAGTGAGATCCCCGTCCAGAAACGGACTGTGGGAGGAAGGATCTTTGCCAGATGATCGGTTCGTTTGCGTCTTGCTTTCTGCTTCATTACTGGACCTCCCGCTGGGATTCTTTCACCTGTCCCCACCAGAGGGATTTTTCGGAAAACCTCTGGGCGAAAAGGCCGATCAGAACGCCCGATCCCAATCCTATGCCCAGAAACAGGGGCAGGATCCGCCAGGCGGAAGGACCGAAGATGAAAACAATGGACAGGGTGATCTGAGACATATTGCTGATCAGAGCTCCCAGAACGCTGATGCCCAGAAAGGTAATGCCCGGACGGAGAAAGCGCCAGGCCCCCAGCATGATCAGACCGCTTGAAAAGGACCCTACCAGGGAGAAAAGGAATACATAGGAAGCCATGGTTCCATTCACCATTCCCTGCCCCAGAACTTTCAGCAGGATCAGAAGGAAGTATCCCGCCATGGGAATTCCCGGAACCCCCTTCTTTTTATCTTCCAGAATATCCAGACAGAGGATCACAGGAAGGTTTGCCAGGCCCAGCCTCATAAAGGGAATGGGCCGGGGAAAAAGGTATTCCACCGTGGAAAGGAAGAGGCTCAATGCCCCCAGTATGGCTAATCTGTTAAGCTGTTTTTCAGTAAACACCTGCGTCTACCCCCTTCGATGCTCCGCCGCTTGTTGTAATAAACACCTGATTGGGCAGGCAGGCCGCCCAGTCTCCCGCCTCGGCGATGGGCGCCATCTGGACACAGAGTCCGTCAGGACAGTCGGAGCTGAGAAAATGGGCTTCCCCGTCATGGATTTCAATAACGGTCTCACCGACGGGGCCGGTCATGGTTATGGTTCTATCTTCCGATAGAGGATAGAGATACTGAGACTCCGCATCTTCAACAAGAAGGTATCCTGTCTCTTCCCGGAACTTCATGCCGTAAAGGGTAAATCCCAGAAAAACGGCCAGAGAAAGAATGATTGCCAGGACATCGTATCGACGTATTTTCATTAGATAGGCTTTCCTATAGTATTATTTGTAATTATGTCACCTAAACTAACACAATTCGGCAGCGACGGGGAATACCTCCTGCTGTCAGAATCCAATAGAAAATTCCTTGAAAATCTGGATAGCCGCTGGCAGTTCAGCTATCAGGAAATGCGTATCCTCATAAGGATTGCCAGAGACCTGGAAACCTGGGATGAGGGACTCCTTCAGGACCTCTGGCAGGATCAGCATGTAGAAGAACCCGGAAAAAAACAGGATAAGGACAAGCTCTTCAGACAGATGAGAAAGCAATGGGACGTCCTGAAGGAAACCCCCAAGGACTACAGTGGTTTTCATCCGGAAAAAATACAGAGGAAAGCCCCGGGATTTCAGGCTCTCAGCGACAGCCGGACCATCCTGGGAGAGTGCCCGGTGGCATCGGTCAAAACCCGCTGCTGCAATCTGAAAACCCTGGATGCAGTGATCAACTGCGGCTTTGACTGCTCCTACTGCTCCATCCAGTCTTTCTATCATGATAACCGGATTCTCTTTCACAGCGAACTGAAAGAGAAACTCCGGAATCTGGAACTGGATCCTGAAAAATCCTGGCATATAGGGACGGGCCAGTCATCGGACTCTCTGATGTGGGGCAACCGGGAGGGTGTTCTGGAAGATCTGATGGCCTTTGCTGCGGACAACCCGAATGTTGTACTGGAACTGAAAACCAAATCAGACAATGTGGGGGAGTTCCTGAATCTTCCGGTGCCCCCGAATGTGCTGGCCACCTGGTCGCTCAATGCGCCGACCATTATCGAGTCGGAAGAAAGGCTGACAGCCTCGCTGGAAAGGCGTCTGGAAGCCGCCCGGAGAACTGCAGACAGGAAGATTCCTGTGGGATTCCACTTTCATCCCATGGTCTGGTATAAGGGCTGGGAGGAGGAGTACACCCGGGTGATTGAAAGAGTCACTGAGATGTTCTCTCCCGAAGAGGTTGTCACCGTCTCTTTCGGCACTCTGACCTATATAAAACCTGTTCTCAAACTGCTGCGGAAAAGGCCTATAAGAAGCAAGATCCTGCAGATGCCTCTGGAGGAGGCTGCCGGCAAGTGGTCCTATCCCCTTTCCATAAAAGAGGAACTTTTTCAGAGGGCCTACAGGACCTTCTCGCCCTGGCACGGGAAAGTCTTCTTCTATCTCTGCATGGAGGATCCCTCACTCTGGAGCCGCGTTTTCGGAAGGGAGTATCCCAGCAACGAAGCATTTGAAGAGGATATGATTTATAATTATCAGAGAAAAATGCAGAGCATAGCCGGATCAGACTGAGAACCGGGGTAAGCCCTGCGGAAAGGGAGAGGATGGAAAAATGAAGCGATTGATTCTGATACCGGCGCTTATGATTCTGACGGGGCTCACACTCCTGCCTGCCGGAAGTCCAGACTTTCATCTGGGAGGCGGCTACAATGGCTATTTCACAAGCGGTGAAGAGCATCATCCTGACTTCCCTGCCGGTTTCGCCCTCTACGGAGGAATCGGTTATGCCTTTCTTCCCGGCATGAGCCTGGGGGCGGAATATGAGTTTGCCAGAGACTGGTCTTTTGATGAGGACCTGGCAGGCTATAATGTAGCCATTAACCAGCACATTCCCAAAGCCTACTTCAAACTCCAGGCACTGAACCTGCTCACTGTGACAGCTCTGGCAGGTATAGACATGGAGAATATCATTATAGAAAAGGAATCCCTCACAAGACGAAGAGGTTTTACAACCGGTCTGCGATTGAACCTCCTGTTTGCCTACGTCCAGTATATGATGGTATTCCAGGACGGAATGAATCACAGGATAGGAGCCGGATTCGTCTTCAACAGATAACACTTATGAAAATACTACTGATAACCCCGCCTTTCTGCCAGCTCAATACCCCCTACCCCGCCACGGCCTATCTCAAAGCCTGGCTGACAAGGGAAGGCCATCAGGTCCGGCAGGCCGATACAGGACTGGAAGTATTCCTCTCCCTCTTCTCCCGCAACGGAATAGCCGATGTGTTCGACCACCCCTCCGGACTGAGCCCGGAACAGGAGCCAGACGCCCTCAGGCGGATGAGGATCCTCAAAGACAGGTACATTGAAGCTATCGATCCTGTGGTGACCTTTCTGCAGGGGGGCGATAACGGACTGGCCACTCTGCTTGCCAGACCGGGCTACCTGCCCGAAGGGGAAAGATTCATCCATAACATCCCTCAGGAGGATGCCTTCGGCGCCATGGGAATCACAGATCTGGCCCGTTTCCGGAGCACCCTTTTTCTGGAGGACCTGGGGGACTATATCACAAGAGCGGTGGATGAGGATTTCGGTTTCAGCAGGTATGCCGAACGGATAGCCCTGTCCCCCCCCTCTTTTGACGAACTCTCCTTCCGGCTGGAAACAGAAAACGGCCTGATAGACGACTACCACCGGCTGATACTGAAATACCATATGGACGATTTCGAACCGGAACTTGTGGGATTTTCCATCCCTTTTCCGGGCAATCTTTTCCAGGCCCTCCGGGGGGCCCAGTATATCCGGCAGCTGCATCCGTCTGTCACAGTCTGCGCCGGCGGGGGCTATGTGAACACCGAACTGCGCAGTCTTCAGGATCCCCGGCTGATGGATTACTTTCACTACATAACCCTGGACGACGGGGAAGATGCCATGGGGGCTCTTGTGAATCAGCTGGAAAGAAAGAAGAAGGGAGAAGAATTCGACTACGACAGCCTGGTAAGAACCTACTTCATCATGGACGGAGGATTCTACTTCAACAAGGGAGAATCCCGCTGTGTTCACAAAAACCGTCCCGCCCCCGACTATTCGGATCTTCCCCTGGACAGCTATCTCTCCCTGACGGACCGTCAGAACCCGATGCACAGACTCTGGAGCGAAGGCCCCTGGATCAAAATGATCCTGGCCCATGGCTGTTACTGGCACCGCTGCGCCTTCTGCGACACCTCTCTGGATTATATAGAACACTACGATCCGGGCAATCCCCGGGATCTGGTGGATCAGATGACAGATCTGATTGAACAGACCGGAAGGAGGAGTTTCCACTTTGTCGACGAGGCGGCCCCTCCCAGGCTCCTGAAAGAGCTGGCTATTGAACTGATCTCCCGGGGAGTTTCAGTCACCTGGTGGACCAATATACGCTTTGAGAAGCAGTTTACACCGGACCTCTGCCGCCTCCTGGCCCGCTCGGGCTGTATCGCCGTCTCGGGAGGGATGGAAGTCGCCTCGGACCGGCTTCTGGAGCTGATGGACAAGGGAGTCACGGTTGAACAGGTTGTCCAGGTGGCCCGGGCCTTCCGGGAGGCGGGGATCATGGTCCACACCTATCTGATGTACGGATTTCCCGGGCAGACTCCCCAGGAGCTGATCAATGCCCTGGATACGGTGAGACAGATGTTTGCCTCCCGTCTGATCCAGTCGGGATTCTGGCATCAGTTTGCCCTGACGGCCCACAGTCCGGCGGGTCTGAACCCCGAAGCGTTCGGCATTACCATTGACAGTCCCGAAGAGAGCGAGTTTACACGGAATGATCTCCTCTTCCATCAGGAAGGGCCCGATCTTTCCGCCTTCGGGGAGGGGCTGAAAACCTCCCTGTTCAACTACATGAACAACCGGGGATTCCATATCCCCCTGAAAGAGTGGTTCACCTTTAAAACTCCCCGCCCCTCAGTGAAACGTCACGCTGTTTCCCGGATGATCAATGTCCCCTTTGAAATTGACCTTCGGGATAACTCCCGGATTGTCTGGATAGAAAGCCTCCCGGAACTGGAAGAGGATACTCTGATCTTCCGGGGGAACAGCTATCAGGAGCTGCTGCAGATATCCCCCGAAGAGGGACAGTTCTTCCTGGCCCTTCTTGAAAAAGCCTCATTGAGGCAATCGGGAGACCGGGGAATTCTGTACAGGGAAATCCCCGAACTGGCCGGTCATTTCGGACTGACAGATCCTGAGATTTCGGAAAACAGCCTCTTCCGGGAACTGATGGACTATGGGCTCCTTATTCTCTGAGCTGACAGGTCAGAACCCCTGGATTCTCTGGCTTGCCGGGGGCCTGTCGCTTGTCACATTTTTCGGAACCCTCCTGATCCTCCCGGTCATTCTCATACGGATTCCCACGGACTATTTCCTGGAGAAAGAGGGACACAGGAGAGATCATGCCGGTCTGAGAAGCCGGATCTTCAGAATCCTGTCAGGGGTGGTCAGAAACCTTCTGGGAGTTCTTCTGCTCCTGATGGGAGGGATTATGCTGTTTACACCGGGCCAGGGAATCCTGACGATTCTGGCGGGGCTTCTTGTGATGGATTTTCCCGGTAAAAGAGACCTTGAAATCAGACTGATATCCCGGGACAGTATCTACCGGGGAATCAACAGGATCCGGAGGAGAGCCGGGAAACCCGACCTGATCAGGCCTTCATGAGAGCCTGGAGAAAAGAGAGCCACTTATAGGCGGAATCCCAGGGATTCTGATAATGGAAGCGGTAGAGAACTTTCTTATGATAGAACTCGAACTTCTGCTGTTTGAAAATGCTGGGAGCTTCTATCTCACTCAGGGGAAAGGTAAGTGTCTCCCCCCGGATGGGAGTGAAGAGGATCCGGTCCTTCAGAAGCTGGGCATCCCCTCTGCAAAGAGGTTTCAGAGGCACCAGTCCCGCTCCGGTTAAAAGGGTAATCCCCCGGTCTTCCAGGAGGGGGGCCACATTTTCCGAATCCCCCAGGTACTTTTCCACCCGCTTTACCGTCTCCTCCTGCTGCCAGCGGTTCCACTGGGTCAGATCGGCAAAGGGAAAGTCCTGATCCGACGGAAGCTGTCCGTAGGGATCGATCGAAAAAGCCCATTTACAGTTTACACAATTGACCTCATTGCCCCGGGACCTCAACGCCTCAAGGCGCCCGCACCTGGGACAGATATAGGTAAAAAGCTCCAGATGCTCCGCCCGTTTTTCACTTTCCAGAAGCACGGGATTCTCTTTCTGAAAAAGAAAATCGTCATTCCCGAGTCCCTCTTCCAGGCGGCGGTCGATCTCTTCCACGCTCAGGCTTTTAATCTCATCCTTTTCTATGAGCAGACGGGTGTCCAGAAGGATCCGGCTCCGCCTCCTGTTTTTGGGCCATACCCAGCGGGGCTGAGTCATATATCCGCCCCGGATTGTCACAGAGACAACGGGAACCTTCAGCAGTTTGACAAGTTTGGCCGTGGCAGGCATAACGCTTTGAGTTCTGCCGTCCCAGCAGGTTTTCCCTTCGGGGAACAGCCCCACCACTCCGCCTTCCCTGATTTTTTCATGCATTAGACGGACCGTATCCAGATCGGACATCCCTTTGGTTTTCGGTATGGTCTGAACCCTGTTGAAAGCCCATCTTATAACGGGATGTCTGAAAACCGCATCATTTGCCACCCAGTGGACAAGATGTCTGTAATTGGAGGAGATGATCACAGGATCATAGTTGGTCACATGATTGGCCATAATCAGAAAAGGGGGTTCCATATTCTCCAGAATCTCAAAGTTCCGGAACTGCAGGTTCAATGCCTTGTTATAGATCTGTCTGGATATAAAACTCCCGAAAGTCCAGATGAATCCGGCAAATTTATCAGGCCTGCCTTTCCCGATTTTGTGATCCTTGGTCATAGAAACTCCTTATTCTGCTGCAATTATTCGGGAAAGACCCTGTTCCGGCCCAGTTTTTTGGCCTCATACATAGCTTCATCTGCCCGTTTGATCATATCGGAAGCCGCATTATCCCCGTCCCGGAACTCGGCGACCCCCAGGCTTATGGTGACTTCCACACCCGACTTGGCAAGGGTATCAGCCTGAACGGCGGCTCTCAGCTTTTCCGCGGTGACAAGAGCCTGGGGAAGGGTGGTTTCAGGAAGGATAACAGCCAGCTCCTCCCCCCCGTAGCGGGAAGCAATATCATTGAGGCGGAGATTGTCACTGATAGTCTGGGCCACCAGGTGGAGGATCTCATCCCCTTTCTGGTGACCGTAGGTATCATTGATATTCTTGAACAGATCAATATCGATAAGAACCAGACAGATGCTCTGACTGTACCGTCTGGCCCTCTCCACCTCTCTGGCCAGGGAATCATCGAAATACCTTCTGTTGTAGAGAAGGGTCAGCTGATCCACCAGGGCCAGACGGGAGAGTTTCTCCTTGGATCTGTTTATTATATGTTTGAGATCAAAAAGCTGGTTTCTGATCTCAGAATCATCAATATTATTGAGAATCGTGGCCACTTTCTTTTCAAGGAGCAGAGTCTCCGACAGGATATTTTCACTGGACTGTACAGGAGAATCCGATGAAGAGCTTTCATCAGACACAATCCGGTACACCAGGACAAAAGGGCCGATGATGATGCGGTCCTCCGAACTGAGGCTCTGCTCGGTAACATTCCTGTAATTCAGCTGCACCCCGTTGGTGCTCCCCATATCCTTCAGAAAAACCCGGTCCTTCTCCCGCCAGATCCTGGCATGGTTACGGGAGACCGTTCTCTCCTCCAGCAGGATATCACAGGACTGGTCTCTTCCTATGGAAAGAGACTGACCGTCTTTTATGAGTATTTTTCTGTCCAGAAAAAAGAGGTAGTGCCTGTTTTCAGATAAGACCATACTACTCAAAATACCAGATTAACCTCTGTTTGACTATCAATACCAGCCGAACCCTCAGGGAAAACACACAGGACAGGAAAAATTACTGTCCCGTAATGGCCCGGAAGGTGATATCCAGATCCTTTTCCTGTTCCAGACTGTTCAGTCCTTTCCTGACTTCCTGAACAGAGACAGTCATGGGGACAATCAGATTGGCCCGCATTTTAAAGAGAGGAGCTCCCGTCCAGGGGGCGTGACTGGTTTCGGTCTCCAGGCTTTCAATGTTTATACCCTGCTCCCGGATAAACCGGGTAACCGAGTGCACAAGCCCCGGGCTGTCCAGAGAGACACACTCCAGTATATAGGGAATGCTGTTCCTGTCCTGATCCTGCGAAACCGTGGGTTTGATCTCTATGCGGAGTCCCGAAATCCTTTCAAGCTCTTCAATATCACTGATAAGTCCGCTGATGGCCCTCTTTTCTCCGGAGATCAGCATGATCACGGCAAACTCCCCTCCGAGGACCGACATCCGGCTCTCCAGAATATTCCCCTTTTTGGACTCGATAAATGAGGTAAAATCATCAACAATACCGATTCTGTCCTCTCCTACGCCCGTGATAACAGCCAGATTATTTTTCATAGTGAATCTCTTCCTTTTATTTACGCTTTACTAATAGAATACTAATCGTCTTAACATAGAAAAATCCACCGATTCGGTGGTAATCAGTGAATTTTTCGGCCAGTTCAGATAGAAACTGAAGAGAGTCATTGCAAACTCCTGAGAATTGGTTCATTTTACTAGAGGAGGCACAGCTATGAAGATTCGAATTTTCTTTCTTTTAACCATCTCTTTATCCCTTTTCTCCCTGTCAGGTCAGAGCCTGTTCGAAAAGGATGACGTATCCATCAGCTGGGAAGTGAGAGAGGACAGACTTGTGGTCGTCATGAGCGCTCCCACAACCGGATGGCTGGCTTTCGGTACAGGCGCCACAAAGATCATGCGGGATGCCAATCTGATTCAGGTCTGGGTCGACGATGATATGGGTATTGCCATGGGAGAGGACCACTTCGGCACAGGATCCTTTTCACACAAAAGGGATATAGATCTGGGAGGAGCTCAGAATCTCCAGATCCTCTCGGGAAGACAGACTCAGGAAGACACAACAGTCAGTTTCTCCCTGCCCCTGGGCAGCTCAGACGAGTACGATACCCTGCTGGAAAGAGGCGAAACCTATCCCCTTCTGCTGGCCTACGGCAAAAACGATAATACAGGCAGAAAGCACAGCTGGGCCTATACGGGGACAATAACTATTCCCTGACATGTCTTGCCCTGTCTCTCCCGTAACCGCTATGATTACGGGATATGACGCAAAAAAACAGTATTAAAAAAATGGTATCCTTTCCCTTCTCTCCCTCATCCCTTCCCTTCTATTACGGATGGGTTATCCTGGTTATGGGAGTCATCGGGGTATGGATGAGCCTTCCCGGCCAGACCGTGGGAGTATCGGTCTTTACGGACGATCTGATCCGGGTCCTGGATCTCTCCAGAGTGAACCTCTCCCTGGCCTATATGATCGGAACCATCATCAGTGCGCTGATCCTGACACCGGCGGGAAAGAGCCTGGATAAATACGGAGCCAGAGTCATGGGAACTCTTGCGGTATTCCTCCTGGGACTCCTGCTGATAGGCCTTTCGGGGCTGGAAGCATTCCTCGGACTTCTCAACTCGGTCATTCCTCTTCCTCCCCGTGCGATTGCCTTTATACTCATAAGCCTTTCCTTTTTTCTCCTGCGCTTTCTGGGGCAGGGAATGGTCACCCTGATTTCAAAAAATATGGTGATGAAATGGTTTGATATCTACCGGGGACGAGCCAATGCCGTTCTGGGAGTCTGTACCTCCTTCGGTTTTTCCCTGGCGCCCCGATTCCTCAACGATATGGTTCAAAACAGCGGATGGAACGGAGCCTGGCGCCTGATGGGAATCGGGATCATCACCGGAGGGACCCTGGCCTACTTTCTTATAGGCCGTGACAATCCTTTTGACTGCGGAATGAAACCGGACAGCCTCCGGGAGGTAAAAGTCAGAACCACCCGCCCGCCCAGTCATCCTGAGAAAAGTTTTACCCTCAAAGAGGCGCGAAAGACTCTCCCCTTCTGGGTTCTGGGCCTGACCCTGACAATGCACTCCCTGTTTATTACAGCCTTCACTTTTCACATTGTCTCTATCTTCGAATCCGTCGGGATGACAAGAGAACAGGCTATCGGTATCTTTCTGCCTGCCTCATTCCTCTCCATTACGGCCAATTTTGTCGGCAGCTGGCTGAGCGATTTCATTCGGATAAGATATATCCTCCTTGTCCAGCAGGCCAGTCTGCTGACAGCCATGTTTTTCATCTCCCGCATAGCCCCGGGAGTGCCCTATGTAATGATCATTATTTCCTACGGAATCACAGTGGGCCTCTTCAATATTACCAACTCCATCGTCTGGCCCCGGTACTACGGAATAGAGCACCTGGGAGCCATCACAGGACAGATAATGGGACTGATGGTAGCCGGTTCGGCCGTGGGCCCCTACTTTTTCAGCCTGATCCGGAAATACACAGGATCCTACAGTACGGCATCCCTGATCTGCCTGGGGATACTGACGGTTCTGTTTGTTCTGGGAATAAAAGTCCGCCGGCCGGCGCCTCCAGAAGAATCCCTGTAGAAGAACCAGCCGGAGCCGCCTGTAATTCCAGCGCCCCCGAATCTGATTTTCCCCAACCGGACAGCCCCCGGGGAAATCAGATTTGACAGAACCCGCAGCTGCCCCAATAATGCAGTAATAAAGGCATCTACAAGGGGGCGTCTGAAAATGAGCAGACCGGCAGATACGCAGTGGAAAAAAAGGGTATGGCAGATTCTGGAGTCGGCTCTTGATGACAGGAGAACCCAACTCTATGAACATGAGGTGTACCGGATCCTGGATATCATCGGGATCGGCACCCCCCATCATATCTTCCTCAGCCATGAAAAGGAGATAACCAGGCAGGCTCTCTCCTCCTTCGGCAGCAGTAAAGTTGTCCTTAAAATCGTCTCTCCCGATGTGGCTCATAAAGAGAAACTGGGGGGCGTTAGAGTCCTCCATAAGGACCTGGACTTTCTTCAGTACTCTTTCCGCCGGATGTGTGATGATATTCAGCAGGCGGGCTATTCTGTTGAGGGAGCCCTTCTTGTGGAGCATATAGACTACTCACCCGAACTGGGTAATGAAGTGATGATAGGCTTCCGGGAGAGCGAGACCTTCGGCCCTGTTATCAGTTTCAGTAAAGGGGGCTCCGATGCGGAGCACTTTGCGGCCAATTTTTCACCCCCCAATCTGATCCTCCCTCCTGTTTCCTACGAATGGGCCAGAGCGCTTCTCTGGTCAACGGAAATCCGCAAGAAATATACTCAGGAGAACAAACAGGAATATATGGACCAGATCCTGGATACAATTCTGAAATTCAGCGAACTCTCCACCTGCTTTTCCGGTTTTTTCCCCTCCTGCAGCGGGGATGTCCCTCTGGTTCTGAGTGAGTTCGAAATCAATCCCTTTGTCTTTGACAGAGACCGGCGGATGATTGCCCTGGACGGATATGCCTGCTGCGCTCCGAAAAAAACAGCCTCCCCGATGCAAATAAGGGAAGAATCGGAATCCTCCCTGTTTTTCAGAAATATGGAGGCCTTCTTCACTCCCCGGGGTATTGCGGTGGTAGGAGTCAGCGGGGACGATCAGACAAGGCCGGGCAATATCATTGCATCCAATCTGCTCAAACTGAACAGACAGGACGTCTACTGCATCAATCCCAGAGGAGGGACTACCCGGATTCAGGATCTGGAGATCCCCCTCTATCCCTCCCTGGAGAGCCTTCCTTCCCGGGTGGAACTGGTGGTCGTCACAGTTCCGGCCGGGGCCGCGAAAGGCGTGGTGGAGCAGGCTGTGGATCACTCCTGCCGGGGTATCCTTCTCATCCCGGGCGGCTTCAGCGAAACCTCTCATGACCGGGGACCGGAAGAGGAGATACTCAGGCTCTGCCGGGAGAAAAACATAAGAATAATGGGCCCCAACTGTCTGGGTGTGGTCTTTACAGGGGATGAGGGCAAAGTCCCCGGGATCAATACGTTTTTTATTCCCGAAACCAAATTCCATCTGGACCTGTCCAGAGAAAAGAACCTGGCTCTCTTCAGCCAGAGCGGAGCCCTGGGACTGGTGGAGCTTTCCGAGCTTCGCCACGCGGTGAGCCCCAAAGTGGTGGTCAGTTACGGCAATCAGCTGGATGTCGATCCCTGCGATCTTATAAGTTTCTGGAAGAACGACCCGGACATACGCGTGATCGGTGTGTATATCGAGGGATTTCAGCCGGGAGCGGGCCGGCGGCTCTTCTCCATAGCCTCCCGCAGTATGGCCGAACAGAACGCCATCCCCATTGTGGTCTATAAAGCCGGAAGGACTCAGGAGGGGCAGCAGGCCACTCAGTCCCATACGGCCAGTATCGCCGGAGAGTATGCCGTGGCAAAAGCGGCTATGAAACAGGCAGGACTGATCGTAGCGGAAACCATGACGGAACACCAGGGCTATATCAAAACCTTCGCCATGCTCTACGACAGGGAGGTCAAAGGCAGCCGGACTGCGGTGATAACCAATGCAGGTTATGAAAAAGCCAACGCGGCGGACAATCTGAGGGATCTGAAACTGGCCGACCTGGATGCCTCCGCCAGAGAGAGCCTCTCGTCCCTGCTTCCCCCGTTTGTCACGATAGAACCATTGCTGGATCTGACCCCCATGATCGGCGATGAGATCTTTGTTAAAGCCATAGACCTCCTTCTGAGCTCCAAATCCGTCGACTCCCTGCTCATTTCGATTGTACCCCATTCGGGATACCTTCACACCACGGACAGTGAGATCGATGCGTATCCACAGAATATAGCCAAAGGGATTGTTGATCTCAGGAAGAAGCACAGAAAACCCTTTGTGGTCTCTCTGACTGCCACTTCCGGCCTGGATTCGTCGTACAACAAGATGGGAAAGATTCTGGAATCCGGAGGGGTACCTGTCTTTCTGACAGCCGAAGACGGGATGCGCTTTCTCAACGAGTTTGTCCGCTACCATCTGATCCGGCAGCAGAACCGCCTGGAGGAGTGGATCAGATAGACTGAGGCCTGCTGAGGTCAGCGGCCCTTTTTCTTCTGACGCCGTTTCTCACATTTCAGAAGGTAAAGATCTTTCTTTCTGTCTTGAGACCTTTTCGTGGATTCAGCTTTCTGTGCCTTTCTCTTTCCCTGCAGAGCTGTCTTGTACATGTTCAGAGATCGGGGAATCCCCTTATCTTGAGAGCCCTTCCGAACCTGTCGCCGGGACTGTCTACCCTCACGGAGAATAAGATTTTCCATTTCAATAGATGAAATCGATAGAAAACTTAAAGAATCATAACCATGGAGAAGAAAGTTCCTGACTTCCGGATAGGTTGGCTCTGCGCCGAAAATATGCCGTGCAGCATAACACCCGGTTTCATCGCACCGTAAAAAAAGACCAATCCAGAATGGATCTTCAAAAGTAAGAATAAATTCTCCTGTAACCATAAAACCTCCCGGACAGACTTTGCCTGTCACGAGGCGGGACACTCATGATGATCATGAGAGGTTACTGGAAAGAAAAGATTTCTTTCGTCCGGACTACCATACCGGACTGTGTTTCTGCCTTGCTTCTTATTTGAGTATTTCTGAGGCTATAATAAATCAGCTTTTTCATCCCGGCAAGGGGGATGAAAGGTTAAACCACTACGGTATTGAAAACATTAACCATAAAAAAGAGGGATATGTAACAGATAAGGGAGGATATCAGAGGCGTGGCAATCCAGCCGATACCGATACGTCCCAGTGAGCCGTATTTCAGGTTCCGTCCCCCTTTTATCAATCCGATCCCCATGACTGCCCCCACCACGGCCTGAGAGCTGGATACCGGTACAAGAGGAAACGCAGGCAGTCCTGCGGCCGTCATGGAGTCATGAAGCTCCTGGGAGGCAAAAACAAAGAGCACCAGAGAACTCGAAATGACAACGACCACAGCGGTAATCGGAGAAAGGGGAAATATCCCTGTCCCCACAGTTTCCATGACTTTCCGGGAGTAGCTGATCACTCCCGCTGCAATAGAGACCCCGCCGATCAGAAAGAGCTGCTGAACGCCGCTGAAAACAATTCCTCCCGGCAGAACCAGATCACTGAAAGGAGATGAGGGAATAAAAACTCCCATAACATTGGCGATATTGTTGGCCCCCAGGCTGTAGGAACCGAAGGCTCCCGCCAGAATCAGAGCGGCTCTGGTGTAGATATCCAGATGCAGGATATGGATTTTCAGTCTGTGGACAAGGGTTCTCACAAGGAAGTAGAGGATCACGCTGAAGAGAGCCGCCAGTACGGGGCAGAGGACCCAGGTCAGGGCAATTTTTCTGAAGGCTTCCGGATCTGTGGGAAGACCTGCAAAAAGGTTCCACCCTATGATCCCCCCGACAATCGCCTGGGAGGTGGACACGGGAAGCCCCGTTTTGGTCATGAAAAAAACAGACACAGCCGCGGATAGGGCAACCGTGAAGGCTCCGGGGAGGGCACTGACAGCCCCCAGCTTTCCCAGAGTGTGACTGGCACCGGCTCCTCCGGCGATGGCTCCGATGATCAGGGCAACACTGCATATGGCGGCGGCCACTTTAAACCGGACCATTCGGGATCCCACAGCCGTACCGAACACATTAGCCGCGTCATTGGCTCCCAGAGACCATCCCAGAAACAGTCCGCTGGACAGATAAAAAAGCAGATTGATCATATAGGCCTCAGATGCTCCGTTTCATGGTAGACAGGATCAGCCGCTGACTGACCGACTCGGCGCCATCGGAAATCTCGGCCAGCTTCTCTATAAAGTAGCGCAGATGGATCTTATGGCTCAGCCAGTCCAGTTCTGAACTGGAAAAAACCTGACGCTTCAGATCCTCCTCCATCAGATCAATCTCATGTTCATAGTAGTTGACCTTCTTGATAAACCTCCCGGTCAGATCTGAATTGGTGAAAAACAGATGGACAGCCTGGATCAGTTCATCCACAGAATCCCGGCTCATTAGGGCCATTTTCAGAAATCCCTGTTTCAGAAAATCGGGAAACCCGGGTTTTTCAATATCCAGAGAGACAGTGACTTCCTTTGCCGAGTCTGCCACATCATCCAGAGACTCCAGTATACCCAGGATATCACCCCGGGATTCAGGTATCAGCATACCGCCGTACAGGGAGTGTTCAATGGATATCCTCAGATCATCAATCTCCTTCTCCAGAGTCCGGACCCTCTCTACATGATTCTCAAAATGCACTGTATCTTCTTTCAGATATTCTGTTATGGCATCATAGGACATCTGATTGATATCCTGGATTTTCCCCAGAAACTTATCGATCTCATTTTCAAGAGTTTTTGTTTTTCCCAGAAACATAGACGGCTCACCTCCTGCAGCGTACCATAAAGTATAACAGAACCGGTCCTATGAAAAGCAAAAAAAACCTGCAGCCAAGAACTGCAGGTTTTAACAAGAGGGAAAAAAGAGGCTAACTCAGTCAACCACAATCAGCTTACCGAACATTCCCTGCTTACGATGGTTTCCCACGCTGCAGTAGAACTCGAATGTTCCGGTCTGATCCACTGTAAACTCGATGGTCTCTGACTTTCCGCCGGAGATCTGATTTGTGGCGGCTCCAAACTCATCAATAACCCAGTCATGGTAACCTCCGCCGTTGGTATAGGTCAGCCGTATGGTATCCCCTTTTTTCACCGTGATGGTTGAGGGATAAAAGGTAAACCCCCTGTTGGAAGCCTCGATTGTTTTTACACCTGCAGGCTGATTGGAAAGGTCTACATTCTCGGGTATGTCAATTGCTGCAAGAGCCGCTGTAAACAAAATACTAATTAGAACTATTAAGGTAATCTTTTTCATACTTCTAAAGCATATTCATCTTTCCCGGAATTTCCATAATATATTACTATTTTTATAATATTATATAATTTTTTCAATCACAGAGACTTGATCTCTCCCGCCAGCGCCTCCAGATTCTCCCATTTCTCTTTATGGATCGGTCCTTCTGACTGATTGATTTTTGCCATGAGCTTCCTGATAAAAGGCCCGTGATTCTCCGGAATGTAACGCCCCCCTGCATAGACTATCTTCCAGATTCTGTCTGAAAGCTCTCTGGAGAGATTTTTTTCCACCGTCGAGACATACTCTTTATCATCCAGGCCGCCAACCAGAAGAACGACTTTTCGGTTCTCCAGAAGAGGAATCCACTTCCGGCAGGTTTTCCTGAATTTCCCTGAAAAATGTCCCGCATGGACCGAAGAAGCCAGAACGACCACATCCGCCTCTTCCAGAGCAGTACCCTTCCCCGAATGGATATCCCACAGTGAGGCCGAATTTCCCAGTGAATCCGCCAGTCTCCGGGCGGCTTCCTCTACGAATCCTTTTTTTGAATAATACGCTATGGCAGTTTTCATAACGACACCTCCCTTTCAATAATGCACAGGAACAGATTCCCTGCTTTCTATTAAACACCGGGATCAGCAGTTTATGTCAGAGAAATTCTCAGTTATCTGATTTTTCAGAAGAAAAGGAAGCAATATACTCTTTCACCTGGGGAAGACGGCGTATCTGGAGCATCTCCCCGGTGATCTGCCGGGCATCCTCCATGGTATATTTTCTGATGGACTGTTTGACAGTTTCAATCTGTTCAGGCGAGACACTGAGTTTCCGGATTCCCAGCCCCATAAAAAAGGGAATCATCACGGGATCCGAGGCGGCATCACCGCAAACGGAAATCTGCCCTCTCTTATCACCCGCATCCTCCGCTATGGTGGCCAGCATCTTCAGAACTGTAGGATGATGACTGCTGTAGAGATGACTGAGGTTTTCATTGGTTCTGTCCACTGCCAGAAGATACATGGTCAGGTCGTTCGTTCCGATGGAGAGAAAGTCCGTTTCAATGGCAATCTCCCGCACACCCATAGCTGCCGAGGGAAGCTCTATCATAGCCCCCAGTTTCGGATACATATTGAAAGGATCCCCCCTGCGTTCCAGCTGACGGCTGCAGAAGGCAATTTCCTCCCGGGCCTGGATGATTTCATCCACGTCTGTGACCATGGGCAGAAGTATATGCAGGTCTGACTCGTACCCCGCTCTCAGCATAGCCCTGATCTGGTCCCGGAACATTTCACGGTGAGACAGAGAAAACCGTATCCCCCTCACACCCAGGAAGGGATTGCTTTCATCTCCCTCCCGGCCTTTGAGGAGTTTATCCCCTCCGATATCGGCGGTCCGGAGAATCACAGGTTTCTTTCCCTGGGTTTTGACAATGGATCTGTAGATACGGAACTGCTGTTCTTCGGAAAGAAAATCATTTTTGACGATGAAGGGAAACTCACTTCTGTATAATCCGATCCCTTCGGCCCCCTGAACAACCGCTTCCTGGGCGTCCTTGTAAATATTGATATTGGCCATAACGGCCACTGGAATTCCATCGGCCGACTGTCCTTTGAGAGTATAGGCGCCATGCTGCTTATCAAGGCTCTTCTTATGGGACAGGTCTGCCAGTTTTTCTTCCGAAGGATTTACAAGAAGAAGCCCTCTGTCGGCATCCAGCAGCAGAGGTGTCCCCGCGGGAATCTGCAGAAACGAATTGTCTTCTGAAATGATAACAGGCAGCTTCAGAGATCTGGCAAGAATGGAAATATGGGCGGTGACGCCTGATCCTTTCAGAACAAGGCCGGAGGCTCCTTCCACCGCAAGCCTGTAGAGATCGGAAGGGTAGATATGACGGGACAGTATGATTCTATTCTCATAACTGAAATCCCTGTTCTTCATCTTGCCCATATTGGTTACAATCCGGTATCCCAGATCTCTCACATCCTGAGCTTTCTCCGCCAGTCTGGCATCATCCATTCCGGAAAACAGGGCGGCATATTCATTGACAACAGTTTTTACCGCCACAGCAGCAGAACTTCCCGACTCAATAAGGGTCAGGATCTTTCCTGTAAAACTCTGATCCTTGAGCATATAGATCTGGGCTGTGAAAATAAGAGAGACCATACTTTCACTGTCCGGATCCGCTCCATCCTGAAACTCTTCCAGCTGCTTCCGGGACTGGGCAAGGGCCTGTTCAAAAAGAGCTTTTTCTTCAAGCACTGAACCTTTGGGAGGCAGAGACTGAACAACCGCATCGATATCTCCCCAGATAGGCAGAGCCAGACCGGAAACAATACCGCCGGAGGCCTTCTTTCCCTGGATCCTTTCAGGCAGAGTGCCGGATTTGATTTTCTTTCTGTTCTTCCAATGCTCCAGAAGCGAATTCGCCTCTACCAGGATATCCCCCAGCAGAGATACGGCACTCATAAGATCCGCATTATTAATGGAATCAAAAAAATCCCTGTCCTCATGGGCAATCAGGAGAACCCCGATTTTCTCGGGCCCTCTGACAATAGGAATTATAATTTTTGACTTCAGGGAAGAGCTGTCCTCTTCAGAGGATTTGACGATTTTATTGGAGCCCTCTCTGAAAGCCCGTCCCACCTCATTCCCGTCCAGGGAAAAACTTTTGGGAGCTGTCTGGTCACCGCATCTCAGGGTATCCCAGTAATCATTTTTATCATAACCGACCCGGAATTCCAGTTCCTCACTCTGGGGATTATAGAGGTAGACTGCCCCCAGAGAAGAACCGGCTTTTTCCATAAGCCTGTGGATAGCCTCTTTCAGGAAGTTATCAGCTTCCCCGTAGGACTCGAAAAGAGAAACATTCCCGGCCAGTTTGGATAGGATCTGATAAAAAGATTTGTCTTTCACATGTTAAATATACTAAGAATTACTGGCTCCCGGCAAATAAATATACCGAATTCAGTACCCCACACCGGCATTCAGGACATTAGCCGGGTCAAAGGCATGACAGGGAGTCACCGCATGAACAGACCCGCAGTCAGGGCACCGGGCTTCAAAGGTTTCCATCTCAAAGGAAACCCCGCAGTTTCCACAGGGAACCTGCATGGGCATGGGCATATACTGACCGGAAAATCCCATCATCCTTACTTTATCTACGACCTGTTTTCCGTTTTCAAAACTACCTGAACAACCATCATGCATATCTCAATTTCTCCTCGATTATTTTTCTTTATCAACTAAACTTTCCCCGCTTCGCAGACGGGTCCTGTAACTCAACAGGGTTTTATCCAGTTCTTCCAGTTGTCCCAGAATACTGCGCTCTTCTTCGGTGGTTTCAATGACTTTTGAAATACCGCCGTTCTTAATGACAATCCTTCTGTCTCCCATGAGAGCCAGGACAGGATCATGGGTAGCCATAAGAACAATTTTTTCTTCTGTGAGAAGCAGTTCCAGAGCCTTTTTCCTGTCAATCCCGGCATTCTCAATCTCATCGATCAGTATAATGGGGGATTTGCTTAATATAGCTGTATCCGCAATCATAAGAGCCCGGGATTGTCCCCCTGAAAGACTTGTGATTGGGGTCTGCGGTCTGAAAGGTTCTCCCGCCAGGCGGTTGGCTTCTTCAATAATCCGTTCAACCACAACGTCCCGGTTCTCCACCATACGGCTTTCCGCATGAAGGTTCACAAACTCGGCAACAGTCAGATCCATGACAAAGTTCATATTCTGGGAAAGCTGGGCCACCAGTTTTTTGGCGGATGAAAACCGCCAGGAAGTATCTGGCAGATCATCATTAATAAGAATCTGACGGGAAGTGGGAGTATCTTTCTGTGCAACCCACTCAATATCCCCCAGGAGACGGCTCTTTCCCGAGCCTGTTGGCCCTACAATGGAAATCACCTCACTTTTCCGGATAACAAGTTCAGAAAATCCCTCGGGATTTCCCGATTTGTCTGTACCCGGCAGGATCGTCAGGGAGTGGACCCCCGAGTCCTCCCCCAGAAATGAAAGCATCTGTTGTATATATTCGTGCATCTGCTCTGTCAGGTGCCCGGGATCCAGAGCCTTGTCCTCCCGATCCTGCTCATCCATATCCGACAGGATCTGCCGGAGGGAAAGATGCTCTTTGCCCGCAATTTCCAGCCCGTTGTTTTTTAAAAAAGCATCCACAAAGGGGTAATCTTTAAAAATCTCATTCAGGGATCTTTCTTCCAGTTTTTCAAGAGATATCACGAAGCACCTCCCGGAGATGTTCCTCCAGATTCAAGATCCATTTTTCTGACATTCCCCATCTGATAGGATTCTCCGATCCTGGTTTCTCCCAGACAGTAGGAGCACAGGGCAGACGGCATGGAAAATCTGAGTTTTTTTCCCACAAGAGTCTCAATGTCCCTTTTCTCATCAAAAAGGAGAGTACTCAGTTCAAAACTGCCCTGCCCGGTCAGACCGTTTATATTCATAATAACAGCCGAAGGGTTCACCATATTCACTCTGCTGGCAAAAACTTCCCTTTCCGCCTGTGAAACAATATCTCCTTTGGTAATCACTACGATATCCGCTGATTTGAGCATAGGTCCGATCTTCTTCGGTGTATTGATACCGCTCAGGTTATCAATAACACAGACCGCTTTAATATCCCTGATGTAAGGGGAGCAGCGGTTGCAGAGTCCGGCGGATTCGCTGATAAGAACATCAAATCCTTCCCGGATGCCCCACTGGGTGACCTCTTCCACATTGCTGACAAAGTAGTGATCCGGACAGAGGGCACCGGAAAGTCCCTTTTTAACAGGGATGCCCGCTTTTTCATAGAGCACATCATCGTCCGTATAGAGGCAGTCGAATTTGGCAACCCCTACCTTCAATTTTCTTTTTTGAAGAGCTTCTATTGTCTTGAGAATAACAGAAGTTTTCCCGCTGGACGGGGGCCCGGAAACAGTTACAAGATTCATGCGACCTCCTGGTGGAATGTTTTTTCACAATGCTTTATCAGTCCCGCTATATCATGGGAATAAATATAGTCCCACCCCAGCCACATATATTTCTTTTCTCTGTCGATATGATTATCCACGGATGGATGAACACTGGGAAACAGCCCCTTATGGGAAAGGACTTCTCCCACCTCCCGGGAGGCAAAAAAGTCTATAACAGGCTGCAGTTTCTCCAGCTTATCCTTTTTGGAGAGCATAAAAATAGGACTTATGATGGCTCCGTCCTCTGGCCAGACAGCGGCCATACCGCTGCCTTCTCTCACCATTTTGGTAAAAAAATAGGGCATGATTGTAACAATCGGTTTTTCCTCTTTCCTTGTGTGGCTCTTTACCATCTGCGAGGGGTGCATGGATTCCATAAGGCTCCTGCCCAGTTTTCTAAGCCCATCATCACCATAGTGTTTATGAATATTCAACAGGATGCCGTTGAACAGATCAAAATCTCCAACCGGCAGTGAAACACGTCGTTCAAATTCGGGCTTGAGGATGTCTGCCCAGCTCACAGGCTGCTGCCGCTCTCCCAGTTCATCCAGATTGATCAGGAAGACCGCAGGAACAACTCCAATCATGCCGTAGTGTCCTGCCGGATCCTTCAACTGGATATTTTCAAACTCTTCATTAAAACAGGGCAGGTTTGTGGTATCTTCAAAAACACCCTGTTTTTTAAACTTGCCTATTTTTTTTTCATCAAAGAACATATCAAATCCGGCGGAAAGAAAAAGATCCGGCAGGTTTTCCGCATTCTCAATACCGTCTATATTTTCTTCCACCCATTCCAGACCCATGGATGCCGCTTTCAGTTCATGATTTATATGAACTCCGCCTGTCCTCTTATACTGGTCATGAAAAGTATTGAACTCCTCCAGAAGGGGTAAACGTACAGGACAGGGTAAAAGGCCTACAATATTCAGAGTCTCTTCATCCTGAACTTTTTCCAGGCTCTGCAGTGTTGCATCCACTCCGGTTGTCCTTTTCTGATCAATGGCCTCTTCAAGGAGTTTTACAAATATATCCGCATCCAGCTGCTTCAGTAGAAGAGCATTCTGCAGTGTGATTGTACCGGCAAACTTGGCTCTTTTTTCCACCTGATCCATCTGAGGAAATCCGTTGGAAACAAATACAGGAACTGTTTCAGGGAAAGTTTCAACTATACTGAGTAGTGTATCATCCACTTTAAAATATTTCATATTCTACCTCTTTCTTCACTCTTATTATCCCGGGCGAAATCTGACAGCCTGATCTGCTTTAAAGCTGAGTAGATCTGTTTATTCAGATTCTGCATTGTTCCATCGAAAATACATCTCTTCTGAGAACAGGTAGCCTTTCCAAGGGGACATCCGGCTAGATTCACAGAAGACTCAATGATCTCATAGATCTGCAGGAAGTCGATCTCCTGAGGGGCTTTATTGAGAATGAACCCTCCTGATGGCCCTCTGACAGAAGAAATCATTCCCGCTTTATTCAGGCGCTGCATAACCTTGGCAAGGTGCGCTTCTGAAGCGTCCAGAGCTTTCGCCAGAACTTTGACATTCAACCGTTCCGGTGATTTTTCAGCCATCATGGCCAGACCATGAAAAGCCAGGGATGTTCCCTCAGATATATTTAAAAGACTATTCATCACTGAATCTCTCCTTATTTCGGTACCACAATACCTATTTAAAGATATACTGTCAATTTATTTCAAATGAGATTCCCTGATATAGAGCTTAAAGAGGAAGATTCGGTAACATAGGTTACATTTTCTTCATAACTTCCGCCCCGATAAGTCCAGTGTTATAAAAGAAAAACCCCCAGTCCGTAGACTGGGGGTTAAATAAACTGGCGACGACCTACTCTCCCACCGTAGCAGTACCATCGGCGCAGTTGAGCTTGACTTCCGTGTTCGGGATGGGAACGGGTATAACCTCAACGCAATAGCCACCAGATAATAATCTCACCAAGGCCAAAGCCCTGATAAGAAGCATTCATCTTTCATAAACTCGTAGCTTACAAAGCGATTGCATTTTATATAAATGAAGAGATAAATAATAATATGGTCAAGCCGCACGGAAGATTAGTACTGGTCGGCTGAATATGTTTCCACACTTAGACCGCCAGCCTATCAAACTTGTATTCTTCAAGATTCCTTCAGGGCACTTAAAGTGCCAGGGATGTCTCATCTTGAGGAGGGCTTCCCACTTAGATGCTTTCAGCGGTTATCCCTTCCGAACTTAGCTACTCAGCACTTACCGTTGGCACGATAACTGATACACCAGAGGTTCGTCCGTTTCGGTCCTCTCGTACTAAAAACAGATCCTCTCAAACATCCAATGCCTGTGGCAGATAGGGACCGAACTGTCTCGCGACGTTCTGAACCCAGCTCGCGTACCGCTTTAAATGGCGAACAGCCATACCCTTGGGACCTGCTCCAGCCCCAGGATGCGATGAGCCGACATCGAGGTGCCAAACTTTGCCGTCGATATGAACTCTTGGGCAAAATCAGCCTGTTATCCCCGGAGTACCTTTTGTCCGTTAAGTGACGACCCTTCCACTCGGTATCGCCAGATCACTATGACCTACTTTCGTACCTGCTCGACTTGTAAGTCTCGCAGTCAAGCTACCTTATGCCATTGCGCTTACAGTATGATTTCCAACCATACCAAGGTAACCTTCGCGCGCCTCCGTTACTCTTTAGGAGGCGACCGCCCCAGTCAAACTGCCCACCTGACATTGTCCATTACCCGGATAACGGGCAACGTTAGAAATATAACTGATAAAGGGTGGTATTTCACCAACGACTCAACACAGCCTGACGACCATGTTTCAACGTCTCCCACCTATCCTACACATCATCAGCCATAGTTCAATATCAGGATACAGTAAAGGTTCACGGGGTCTTTCCGTCTAACCACAGGTAATCGGCATCTTCACCGATACTTCAATTTCACCGGGTCTCACGTTGAGACAGTAAGAAAGTCGTTACACCATTCGTGCGGGTCGGAACTTACCCGACAAGGAATTTCGCTACCTTAGGACCGTTATAGTTACGGCCGCCGTTTACCGGGGCTTCAATTCACTGCTTCACTAAAAGCTAACAGCTCCTCTTAACCTTCCGGCACCGGGCAGGTGTCAGACACTATACTTCCCTTTGCAGGTTCGCAGTGTCCTGTGTTTTTGGTAAACAGTCGCTCTCTTCTGGACTCTGCAACTTCGCCATCACGCGTTAAGCCATACTTCTCCCTAAGTTACGTATGCATTTTGCCGAGTTCCTTAACGTGAGTTCTCCCGTACGCCTTAGAATTCTCATCCCATCTACCTGTGTCGGTTTGCGGTACGGTACCCAATAACCTAGCCTTAGAGATTATTTCTCGACTCGATGAATCACTACTCTTCGCATCTCCCGTAGGATCGCTACCCTTAACATCTCTCCTCTCCGTGCGGATTTGCCTACACAGATCAACGGATTAATGCTTGGACCAGGACAACCAACGCCTGGCAGCAGATCTCCTTAAGTGTCATCCCATCGAAATTATTGGATGTACTGGAATATTAACCAGTTTCCCATCGGATACGCATTTCTGCCTCTCCTTAGGGGCCGACTAACCCTGGGAAGATTACCTTTACCCAGGAAACCTTAGATTTTCGGCGGGGAGGGATCTCACCTCCCTTTTCGTTACTCATGCCTGCATTCTCTCTTCTGATATCTCCAGCATCCCTTACAAGACACCTTCATCGACATACAGAATGCTCCTCTACCTACAGCGGAGTAATCTCCGCCATACCGTAGCTTCGGTACTATGCTTAGCCCCGTTACATTGTCGGCGCACAACTACTCGACCAGTGAGCTATTACGCACTCTTTAAAGGAGTGGCTGCTTCTAAGCCAACCTCCTGGCTGTCTGTGCAATCGTACTTCCTTTTCCACTTAGCATAGTTTAGGGACCTTAGCTGACGGTCTGGGCTCTTTCCCTTTCGACCACGAATCTTATCACCCGTAGTCTCACTGCCATACTATAGAATAACGGCATTCGGAGTTTGACTAAGTTTGGTACCCTGTGACAGGCCCTAGCCTAATCAGTGCTCTACCTCCGCTATTAAACATATGACGCTGACCCTAAAGCCATTTCGAGGAGAACCAGCTATCTCCGGGTTTGATTAGCCTTTCACTCCTACTCACGGTTCATCACTGCCTTTTTTAACAGACTAGTGTTCGGTCCTCCACTCAGTGTTACCCAAGCTTCAACCTGACCATAAGTAGATCACCCGGCTTCGGGTCTAATGCAGCAAACTCAAGCGCCCTATTCAGACTCGGTTTCCCTCCGGCTCCGGCACTTCTATGCCTTAACCTCGCTTACTACATTAACTCGCAGGCTCATTCTACAAAAGGCACGCCATCACCTCTCAAGGAGGCTTTGACCGCTTGTAGGTCCACGGTTTCAGGTTCTATTTCACTCCCCTCCCGGGGTGCTTTTCACCTTTCCCTCACGGTACTATTCGCTATCGGTAGCTATCTCGTATTTAGCCTTGGAGGGTGGGCCCCCCAGATTCAGACAGGGTTACTCGTGTCCCGCCTTACTCAGGTACGTGCCAGCTCACTAAAGTTTTCGCATACAGGACTTTCACCTTCTCCGGTCGGCCTTCCCAGTACCGTTCCGCTAACTCTTGTGAATGCATTTTACACGCCCTACAACCCCATACCCACCGAAATGAGTATGGTTTGGGCTAATCCCCGTTCGCTCGCCGCTACTAAGGGAATCTCAATTGATTTCTTTTCCTTCAGGTACTTAGATGGTTCAGTTCCCTGAGTCTCGCTCCATACAGCTATGTATTCACTGCACAGTGACCGTCATAAAAACGGCCGGGTTACCCCATTCGGGAACCCCGGGGTCGCAGGATGTTTGCTCCTAACCCAGGATTTTCGCAGCTTACCACGCCCTTCGTCGCCGGATAGCTCCAAGGCATCCACCATGGACCCTTAGTCGCTTGACCATATTATTATTTATCCCTTCGCTATTACCTATTTAAAAGATCCCCGAAACACCTTATTGAAAAAAGCATTTCAGTTCCGCCTGAAAAAAAATATTAAAACAAACAAATTAACCAGGCTATGGAGGTATGGGGATTCGAACCCCAGACCCCTAGAATGCAAATCTAGTGCTCTAGCCAGCTGAGCTATACCCCCTGGTTAAAAGAATCTGATCGGGAAATTAGAAGTAGTTGACGAAAGCCAAGCTTTTTTACGCTCCAGAATCCGAAGACCTGGTAACGTAAAACTGGTAGTGCACCGATTGCTCAGTGACTCACTGCCTTTGAGTGTACAAACTCAAGGTCTTTATACCTTTCACGCTGAAAGGAGGTGATCCAGCCGCACCTTCCGGTACGGCTACCTTGTTACGACTTCACCCCCCTTACCGAGCATACCTTCGGCACCGGCCTCCTAAAAGGTTAGCCTGGCGACTTCGGGTACCCCCAACTCGGGTGGTGTGACGGGCGGTGTGTACAAGGCCCGGGAACGTATTCACCGCGCCATGCTGATGCGCGATTACTAGCGATTCCACCTTCATGGAGTCGAGTTTCAGACTCCAATCCGAACTGAGACCGGCTTTAAGCGTTTCGCTCCACATTGCTGCTTCGCATCACTCTGTACCGGCCATTGTAGCACGTGTGTAGCCCAGGACATAAGGGCCATGCTGATTTGACGTCATCCCCACCTTCCTCCGGTTTGTCACCGGCAGTCTTGCATGAGTCCCCAACTTAATGGTGGTAACATACAACAGGGGTTGCGCTCGTTGCGGGACTTAACCCAACACCTCACGGCACGAGCTGACGACAACCATGCAGCACCTGTATACAAGTCTCCGAAGAGAAAATCCTATCTCTAGAATCGTCCTGTATATGTCAAGCCCTGGTAAGGTTCCTCGCGTATCATCGAATTAAACCACATGCTCCACCGCTTGTGCGGGCCCCCGTCAATTCCTTTGAGTTTCACCGTTGCCGGCATACTCCCCAGGCGGTACACTTAACGCGTTAGCTACGGCACCTAGGGTCATAACCCCAGACACCAAGTGTACATCGTTTACGGCGTAGACTACCAGGGTATCTAATCCTGTTCGCTACCTACGCTTTCGCACCTCAGCGTCAATCCAGAGCCAGTGTGTCGCCTTCGCCTCTGGTGTTCTTCCTTATATCAACAGATTTCACCCCTACACAAGGAATTCCACACACCCCTCTCGGATTCAAGTTAACCAGTTTCCAACGCAACATCGCAGTTGAGCTGCGTGCTTTCACATCAGACTTAGTTAACCGCCTACATGCCCTTTACGCCCAATAATTCCGAACAACGCTCGCTCCTTACGTGTTACCGCGGCTGCTGGCACGTAATTGGCCGGAGCTTATTCATACGCTAACGTCATCCCATGCCCATTTCCTGACACGGTTATTCCTCACGTATAAAAGTGCTTTACAATCTCTCGACATTCTTCGCACACGCGGCGTCGCTCCGTCAGACTTGCGTCCATTGCGGAAGATTCTTAGCTGCTGCCTCCCGTAGGAGTCTGGGCCGTGTCTCAGTCCCAATGTGGCCGGTCACCCTCTCAGGCCGGCTAATGATCGTCGCCTTGGTAGGCCATTACCCTACCAACAAGCTAATCATACGCAGGCTCATCCTTAAGCGAAGCAAACGCTCCTTTCCTATACCAACACAATGGTACAGCTCATTCGGTATTACCCCATGTTTCCATGGGCTATCCCCAACTTAAGGGTAGATCACCTACGCGTTACTCACCCGTTCGCCACTCTCAAGAGGTGCAAGCACCTCTCTACCGTTCGACTTGCATGCTTAAAACGCGCCGCCAGCGTTCGTTCTGAGCCAGGATCAAACTCTCCATGATATAATTTATCCACCGAAGTGGATAAGTTCGTATCAAAGCTTCAAAACAGATACTGTCGAATGTAATCATCCTGATCCGTTTCAAAGTGAGTCAGATTCCCTTTATCTCTAAAAGAAAACTAACGTAATGGATGTGTTACCACATCCTATGGGGCAGAACTTTCTGTTCAAAACAGATTATTCTGCGCATACTACCAAGTGCTTGACTTTCGTCAAATACTTCAATTTCCCTTCTCTAATTCCTTTGTAAAAGAACATTTAGTTCTGTGCGTCCGCTGCTGTACTGCCCGAACGCTCCGTGAATATAACGCTTATTCCCTTTTCTTGTCAACAGAACTTATTATTTTTTTTATTTTTTTTTTGCTCTGATTCGATCTCAACAAAACAGGATCAGAATAAAGCTTTACATTGCTGAATTTTACCTATAGGAAGATCAAGAAAAAAAAGGTTGCAGATTCCTCTGCAACCTTCAAAAAATCATTTTAATTCTGTCTATGAAATCTTATTGCTGTTTTTCAGACTGTTATAAATAAAGTCTTTAAACAGCGGGCCGGGTTTTACCGGGGATGAACAGAATTCAGGATGGAACTGAACACCCACGCTCCAGGGATGTCCGGGCCACTCAACAGACTCTACAAGAGAGAGATCTGTGGTTGTACCTGAAATGATCAGCCCTGCTTCTATAAGACGGTCTCTGTAGCTGTTGGCCACTTCGTACCGATGACGATGCCTTTCAAAGATAGAGGTATCCCCGTAGGCTTTGTAGATATTGGTTCCCTCTTTTACTAGAGATTCACTGAGGCCGAGCCGCATAGTTCCCCCGTAGGCAGTCACATCGACCTGCTCCTCCAGAAGGGATATAACAGAATTGTCGCCTTCAGGACGGAATTCCGAACTGTCCGCATCGTCGATACCCAGAACATTCCTGCTGTATTCTATAACCATGATCTGAAGTCCCAGACAGATGCCGAAACAGGGCACGTTGTTCTCCCTGGCATATTGAGCGGTCTGAACCATACCCATAATACCTCTGGAACCGAAACCGCCGGGAATCAGGATTCCGTCGTACTGAGAGAAAACCTCTGAGAGATCTTCCCCGGCAGCGACTTTCTTTTCAATCAACTCGGAATCAACTTTATCAAGTTCCAGACGGACTTTATTTGCCAGGGCTCCGTGAACCAGAGCTTCATCGACAGATTTATAGGCATCTCCCAGCTCTATGTATTTACCGACCATGGCAATTTTAACGGCTGTTTCTGCTGTTTTATGAATCTCGGAGAGTCGACTCCAGGCTGTGATTCTGGACTTCTTGCTCCGCATCTTCAGTTTCCGGCAGACCACTTCATCCATACCCTGCTGCTGATAGACAACAGGAATCTCATAAATGGTTGTGGCCACATCATGGGCAGAAAGAACACAGTCGTGATCTATATTGGTAAATAGGGATATTTTCCTTTTCAGCTCATCCGGAAGTTCTTCCTGACAACGGCAGAGAAGGACATCGGGCTGAATACCTATCTCTCTCATGTCTTTAACAGAATGCTGGGTAGGTTTGGTTTTCACTTCCCCGCCGGTTACCGTGGGCACCAGGGTCAGATGGACGGACAGTGCATTATCATGACCTTTTTCGTGAATGATCTGCCTAACCGCTTCCAGATAGGGAATAGATTCAATATCCCCTACAGTCCCGCCGATTTCCACGATTGTGACGTCTATTCCCGGTTTTTCCCCTAGAGTGAGGATTCTTCTTTTAATCTCATCCGTTATATGCGGAACAACCTGAACGCATTTCCCCAGGAATTTCCCTTCCCGTTCCTTCCGGATAACCGCATCATAGATCTGTCCGGTGGTGATTGAGTTGGCTGCGCTTAAAGGAGAATTGGTAAACCTGGCATAATTCCCCAGGTCAAGGTCTGTTTCTGCACCGTCATCGGTTACATAAACCTCCCCATGCTGATAGGGGCTCATAGTTCCGGCATCGACATTGATGTATGGATCGATCTTTATCATACAGACCGATAATCCCCGGCTTTCCAAAAGGGTTCCGAGGGATGCGGAGGCAAGGCCTTTTCCCAGACTTGAACAAACTCCGCCAGTGACAAATATATACTTCTTCATGTGTTATAATTATTCACCGGATAATCAGGAAGTGTCAATCGAGGGATTTGCTTTTTTAGTATAGAAATGGTAGATTGTCCGCCAATAAATTCATATCACAAGGAAGGGATTATGAAACCTGTCAAGACAGAGAATGCACCGTCAGCAGTAGGCCCCTACTCACAGGCGATCGATACGGGCAGTATGATTTTTACATCGGGACAGCT
This sequence comes from Oceanispirochaeta sp., assembly GCA_963666275.2. GTDB lineage: Bacteria > Spirochaetota > Spirochaetia > DSM-2461 > DSM-2461 > Oceanispirochaeta. Next base: position 1,552,316 of record CAXXOA010000002.1, on the reverse strand, counting down.
CCCGATAAACCCGGAAACCGGTGAAATTCTGAAAGGAGACATTCAGGATCAGGCCGAACAGGCATTGAATAATGTCAAAGCAATTCTGGAAGCTGCGGGTAGTTCCCTGGAAAAAGTCGTCAAAGTGACTGTATTTGTCAAAGACATAGGCAATTTCGGAAAAATCAATGAAATCTATGCTTCGTTCTTTACAGATCACAAACCTGCAAGATCACTGGTGGAAGTGGCCCGTCTCCCCCTGGACGGAGAGATTGAAATAGAAGCCATTGCTTTAAAGTAAGGGGATTAGGATGAGAGTGGTTCTTCAGAGAGTCAGCAAAGCCTCCGTTCAGATCTTGGGGACAGAAGAACCGGTCACCAGAACAATCGGCAGGGGCCTGGTGGTCCTTGCCGGAGTCTCCCCGGAAGATACGGGAGAAGATATCCGGTGGCTGGCCCGTAAGATTACCGGCATGAGAATATTCACAGACTCTGATGATAAAATGAATCTGAGCGTTCAGGATGTTCTCGGGGAGATCCTCCTTGTCAGCCAGTTCACTCTTTTTGCCAGTACAAAAAAAGGGTGCCGTCCCTCATTCAGCCAGTCTGCCCCGCCGGAAACAGCCATCCCCCTCTTTGAAAGTCTGGTGGATGAACTGGAAACCCTGATGCCGGGAAAAATCAGAACGGGCCGCTTCGGAGCGCATATGGAAGTCTCACTTGTCAATGACGGCCCTGTTACAATCACAATGGATTCCAGAAACAGGGAATAACTAGCCTATCCATATTTCACCGAAATATTCGGGACGGTCGAAATCGGGCGTCTCCGCTTCAATCCGGTTCCAGCTCAGATAGTGCGGATCCTTCAGACCTTCTCCGCTTTTGCAGAAATTTCCTTTGAACCTCAATCCCTGGAATGACTCGATATCCTCCTTGAAAAAGACATCCCCCGGAAGAGCGGCCATAAGACTCCAGGAGGAGAGTTCCCCGGCAGAAGCCTCCAGATGCACAGCTCCCCGGTCTCCCAGGGATGAGATCCTGAACATATCTTTTAAAAGGGATTCGGAAATATCCCGCGTTTTCTCTCCGGGTTCCCGGAATTCGGCAAAACAGGCTCCCAGGCAGTTGAAGGAGAAATGGTAATATCTATCGGCTGATTCGGGAGCCATATAAAAATGGACACAGCTATCCTGCTCTACGGCGGGGCCGTCCTTTTCAAATCTTCCGAGGATCTCTTTTTCCTTTACAAGGAAGCGGAGAAGAAGGTAGTGCTCCGAAGCGGCGATCCGCAGGGAGACCTCCGGCCGATAGGGGTACTCAGCCCAGGGAGCCACATCAACCTGTAGAGGTCTTCCGATCTGATCAAAAGAGTCACTGAAATTTTCGAACTCTCCCTGATCCATAAGCTCGGGAGACAGATTTTGTATAAATGGGACTATGATTTTACGCTGATCCATGATTCTTTCCTTTTCTGAAATGCGAGATACCGGAGGCAGTGCAGCTTTTACTCTTCAACAGCAAGGACTCCCTCCCTGTCGACGATCCGGAGAGCCGCTTCGTCACCGCTCTGCAGAATAAGAGACCTCACCAGCTGCCTCTCCCCGTCAGAGATGATGATCATATACTCTCCGGGAACAAGTTCCCAGACCTCTTCTTCCGGCCCGAGCTTTCCGAAACGGAGTTTTTCAGGATCTTCCCCCCCGCCCATTAAAGACGTCTTTCCGTTGACTTTCAGAGAGAGACCCTCAACTTCCGAGAGAACCGACAGTTCCGCCGCCAGAGGAATCAGCTGAACCCCAAGCTTAAGATGATCCTGATAAAACTGCAGAGGCACATTCATATACCGGGGGTAGTAGCCGGGACACTGAATCCTGAACCGGTAGGCATTTCCGGTCTGCAGAGAGACTCGGGCCGATTCCACCCACTGATCATTGTAATAAACAGCCAGCTCGGTCTGGTCCTGCAGATCCCGACCGGTATAGGAGTCTACCACGTCCAGGGAAACCTGCAGAGCCTTCCGGGGGACCGAAGGGCTTTTGAGATCCAGAACAAATCCATCCTCCAGTTCGGACAGGGGGGGAAGATAAAAAAGATTCCACTCAACCTGACTTCCCCAGCGGGTCATCAGCCTGTAATTTCCGGCCTCCAGAAACAGAGAGCCTCCCCGCACGGCATCGTCAGTCATGCCGTAGGTCCCCAGATGCTCCAGAAAACGGGCCCTGTCTCTGTAAAGATTGAAATCCCCCGCCTGAAAAAAATCCTCTTCCGCCGAGCTGACAGTAATTTTCAGTTCCCCCCGGGAATTCTTCATAAAGAGTCTGTAGAAATCACCCGTCTGGAGTGAGCCGTACAGAACTCCTCCCGCCGCTGCGAGGATCCCGATCAGGATCAGGATTCTCTTCCAGGCCCTTTTCTGACCGGGAGACGGTGAAACCTTGGCAATCTGATCGGATCTTTTCCCCTCCCCTTTAGGACTCCCCGCCACTGATTCCACCAGAAACAGCAGGATTTCTCTGGCCGCGGCATCACCCGTTTTCGGGGCCGCCAGTTTCAACAGCCGGAGAACCGGTTTCACAGTGGAAAACCGGAAGCCCTGATTCCTGAAAGATCCTTTGCGCATAATCCAGAAGAGAGGAAATCCCTTTGAAAAGAGAAAGGGCAGAAGAGAGACATGCCGGGAGCGGAGGATCTTTTTTTTCAACTCCTCCAGGGAGTCGCCGTCAAACAGCTTCTCTCCTGATAGCATTTCGTACAGGGTGACCGCAAGGGCATAGATATCGGTTCGTCTTGTGATTTTCGCCCGGGGCAGAAACTGCTCGGGAGCCATATAAGAGGGGGTCCCAACGGGAAAGAAATCTCCGCTCTCTTCGTTGACATCTTCCAGCTGAGCGATCCCGAAATCTCCCAGTTTGACACTCCCATCGCGGGATATAAAAATATTGGAGGGTTTGATATCTCTGTGAATGATGTTCCTGGAGTGAATATATTCCAGAGCCCGGCAGCAGCTGACAAGGATGAGACGGCAGGTCCCTGCAGGGAGAGCACCGCCCTTTTTCAGGATTTCATCAAGGGAACAGCCTTCGACAAATTCCATGACAATATAATGCTTACTGCCCTCTTTAAAATGGTCAAAAACCCTGACGATATTATCATGATTGAGATCCATCATAAGAGCGGCTTCCTGACGGAACCGTTCATAGTACAGACGCTTTCCCCGGAGATTCAGCTTTTTAAGAACAACTTTTCTCTTCAGAGTCGGATGAGTAGCACTGTAGACAGTGCTGGTTCCTCCGGTCCCCAGACAGGATAAAATTTTATATTTTCCGATTTCTTCGGGAGCTTTCGGCATGGTCCAACTATAGCATGTTTACTTAAGGATTCCACGGGGATAGAAAAAAAAATCCCCCATACCCGAAGGATGGGGGATCTGCTGATTGAAGATTTTCTAGAGATCTTTCAGCCGGATAGGTTCCGGTTCTGATTCCACTCCATACTCTTTGGAAAAGTCCTTGAGGATCTCTTTCTCTTTGGAACTCAGCTTTTTGGGAGTCATAATCTGCAGCTTCACGTACAGATCACCTTTTCGTCCCGAGCCATGCAGAACCGGTACACCTTCATTCCTTATTCGAAGGACTTTGCCGGTCTGAGTCCCTGCGGGGATCTTCAGTTTGATCTTTTTATCATCCAGAGTTCTGACAAAGATCTCTCCTCCCAGGGCCGCCTGGGTAAAAGAGATGGGAATGGCACAATAGAGATCATATCCGTCTCTCTCAAAAGACTCATGATCCTTAATGTGAATGTACACATAGAGATCTCCTGCAGGTCCGCCTTTCGGTCCCGCATCTCCCTGACTGTCCAGACGGATTCTCTTTCCCGGAGCAATACCTGCCGGTATGGAGACCTTCAGCTTCTGCCGTTTTTTCTGGACCCCTTTCCCGTGACAGGCAGTACAGGGATTCTCAATAATGGTACCTTCCCCATGACAGGTGGAACAGGGGGAGGCTATCGAAAAGAATCCTGAACTTCTGCGGACCTGTCCCGATCCGCCGCAGGTGGGACAGGTTCTGGTTTCAGTCCCTGCCGAAGCACCCGAGCCATGACAGACATCACAGCTGGAATTCTTGTAAAACTCCACATCAACTTTGTCGCCGTAGACAGCATCCTTGAAATCGACTTCCAGGTCATACCTCAGATCACTTCCCCTGGCAGGACCGCCTCTGCGGCCTCCGCCCCGGCTGCCGCCCATACCGCCACCGAAAAAGGATTCAAAAATATTGGAAAAGTCTCCTCCGAAGATATCTTCAAAGCCGGAAAATGCGGAAGCATTAAATCCGGGACCGCCCATGTTGTCCACACCGGCAAATCCATACTGATCATAAGCCTGCTTCTTTTCAGAATCAGATAAAACTTCGTAAGCTTCGGTAGCTTCCTTGAATTTCGCTTCCGCATCCGTACTATTCTGGTTCCGGTCCGGATGGTACTTAATCGCCAGTTTTCTGTATGCTTTTTTTATTTCATCGGGAGTAGCGTTTTTTTCTATCTCCAGAACTTCGTAATAATCCCTTTTTGACACGGATTTCCACTTCCTTTAGCGAGAATACCCCCGGAAACGGGGGCATCTCAATTCTAGTATCTCTTATTTATCGTCGTCTACAACTTCGTAGTCTGCATCTTCTGCATCATTCTCACCAGCAGAAGAAGCCTCTCCGGCACCCTGGGCTCCGCCCATATCGGGACCGGGCTGTCCGCCCTGTTCCGCTGCCTGAGATTTGTACATCTCTTCAGCCAGTTTGTAGGAGGCCTGTTTCACCTCTTCCACTTTGGCTTTGATGTCTTCGATATTATCAGTCTTTACAGCTTCTTTCAAAGCTTCAACAGAAGATTCGATCTTACTCTTATCTTCGGCAGACACTTTATCTCCGAAATCCTTCAGAGACTTCTCTGTGGAATAGATAAGGTTATCTGCTTCATTCATGACTTCCGCTTTCTCTCTGACGGCTTTATCGGCATCCGCATTGGCTTCCGCTTCATGCACCATCTTCTCAATCTCATCCTCACTCAGACCAGAAGAAGACTCGATTCTGATTTTCTGCTCTTTCCCTGTTCCCAGATCTTTTGCGGAAACATGTACGATACCGTTGGCATCGATGTCAAAGGTAACCTCAATCTGAGGAACACCCCGGGGAGCAGGAGGAATTCCCACAAGGTCGAACTTACCGAGAGTTCTGTTCTGGGAAGCCATCTCTCTTTCACCCTGCAGAACATGGATGGAAACAGCATTCTGGTTATCCGCCGCTGTTGAGAAAACCTGGCTTTTCTTTGTAGGAATAGTGGTATTCCTTTCGATCAGCTTGGTAAAAACTCCTCCCAGAGTTTCAATACCAAGAGAAAGAGGAGTAACATCCAGCAGAAGGATGTCGTTAACATCACCACCGAGAACACCACCCTGAATAGCAGCACCCATGGCTACAACTTCATCGGGGTTAACACCCTTGTGGGGATCCTGCTGAAAAAGCTCCTTAACCAGAGACTGAACAGCGGGAATACGGGTAGAACCACCGACCAGGATAATCTCATCGATATCAGCTGCCGTGTATCCCGCATCTTTCAGAGCTTTCTGACAGGGGATTTTTGTCCTTTCCACCAGATCGGAAGTCATCTGCTCGAATTTGGCCCGGGTCAGATTGTACTGCAGGTGTTTGGGACCTGAAGCGTCGGCTGTAATAAAAGGCAGGTTGATGTCGGTTGCCTGAGTGGAGGAAAGCTCTTTCTTGGCTTTTTCCGCGGCTTCCTTCAACCTCTGCAGAGCCATTCTGTCCTGCGAAAGGTCAATGCCCTGATCTTTTTTGAACTCGCCCACAAGCCAGTCAATAATTTTCTGATCGAAGTTGTCTCCGCCCAGGTGGGTATCACCATTGGTAGACCGTACTTCAAAAACACCTTCCGCCATATCCAGGATTGAGATATCGAATGTACCTCCCCCCAGGTCATAGACAGCAATTTTCTGCTCTTTGTTTTCTTTACCGAAACCATAGGACAGTGCCGCAGCAGTAGGTTCGTTTACAATTCTCTTTACATCGAGACCGGCAATCCTACCGGCATCTTTTGTAGCCTGTCTCTGCGCATCGTTAAAATAGGCGGGGACAGTAATAACAGCTTCGGTAATGGATTCACCCAGGTAGTCTTCGGCTGTTTTTTTCATTTTCTGCAGGATAGCCGCAGAGATTTCGGGGGGAGACTGATGTTTGCCGCTCACATCCACACGGACATCGCCGTTGGGCCCCTCTGTAACATGATAGGGAATCATTGTGAGCTCTTCGCTGACCTCGCTGTAATGTCTTCCCATAAATCTTTTGATTGAGTAGATGGTGTTTTCCGGATTGGTGACCATCTGGTTCTTGGCAGGCTGGCCGACAAGCCGGTCTCCCTTATCGGTAAATGCAACCATGGAAGGTGTGGTTCTCTGGCCTTCTTCGTTCTGAATAACGATAGGCTCTCCCCCTTCCATAACGGCAACACAAGAGTTAGTTGTTCCAAGGTCTATTCCTATAATTCGTCCCATGACAGTTCTCCTTCTGTTTTCTATTCGTTATTAGCTGATTCAGTGGCTGCCGGAGCTGCCGGTTTGCCCACTTTTACTTTAGCGGGTCTCAGGACCCGATCATGCAATCTGTATCCAGCCTGAAAATCCTCCAGCACAGTGGGGACTTCCAGATCCGCCGATTCTTCCATCATCAGGGCTTCGTGCGAGTTGGGGTCATACTCAGCTCCCTGACAATCCATCTTTTCCAGTCCCCATTTGCTTTGAAGCATTCCTGTAAACTGCTGCTCGATCATGCCGATACCATCACGGAAAGCATCAAAATCCTGAGAATCCGCAGCAGACTTAATGGCTCTGTCAAAATTGTCAATAATTTCGATCAGGTCTTTCAGAAGCTCCTGATTGCCATATTTGACAGAATCCGCTTTTTCCCGGGCCATTCTTTTTCTGTAGTTTTCAAAGTCCGCATGTTTTCTGAGGTACTGGTTTTTCAGCTCACTGTTTTCATTCTTGAGATTTTCCAGTTCCTGCTTCAACAGCTCTTCCTCTGAAAGCTCTTCCTCTTCAGAGTTCTGCTCATCAAGAATCTCCTCCCCTGACGGGGTTTCCCGGCTTTCCGCTGCTTCATTCTGTACGGTTTCTTCTACTACCGATTCTTCTGCAGTTTCTTCACCTGATAAATTATCCACTTAAAAACCTTCCAGTTATATTACTTGTAGTTATTTTTACTGACTAAAAAATAATAATTTTACTGATTTATCGTCAAGAAATGTTTTTCCATTTTTTCTTCTTACCGGAAAAAGTTGATTGTCTTTCTGGACCAGACCTGTTAGGATCTGATTAATGATTAGAAATGTATATTTAAACGGAAAGATCAACACCCTTCTCGTCCTCGAAGAGGAAGGGGAAAATGAATATATGAACCCTCTTGTAGAGGCTCTCAGAGAGCAGGCGGAAAGGATCTCGATTCTTGAAAAACAGAATCAGGATCTGATGAAACAGGAAAAAATCCTGCTGAACCTGCTCGAGGTGTCCGCAGCCACAGGTGACATTATGGCTCAGAGCCTGAAATCCCTGGAGTCTCTGGAAAACCTTGAAAAAAAGGTAAAAGAGTCATCAAAGGCAGAGGAACATTCAGAAGAATCTGAAGAACTCTAGAAAAAGTCACATGAAACAGGGGAATCCCAGCTTCTCGTCATAGAGAATGACGGTTCCCACGTTTCTGTTGATCCATTTACTGTAGGGGATTCCGAAAAAATCCTTAAACAGCCTGTCTAAAGCATCAAGCCCCCCGATCCCGGCATTTTTTACAAGATTCACAAGCTCGTCCTCTGAAGGGAATGTTTCTCTCTCATCGAGGGCTCGGAAAAAACGGATCATCCGTCTGTGAACAAGCCATGTATCGAGATCGAATTCACTGGCCCTTTTGAACTCACTCTTCAAATCTGCAGGAGAGAGCCCCGCATCGCGGGCCAGAAGCTCCAGACTGATGATCTCCTGGCGGGCAACCTGCTGCCTCATCTCTTTCAGAAAGGGATTCTCTGGTCTCACGCAGGGGTGTCTCCCAGTAAAAAGAAAGATGATCTGTTCAAAAATCTCCATAAGGTCAAATGGAAGGACCGGACGGACCGCCGAGGGCAGAACCGCAGGCTTCACTGATGTTCTGTCGTGGGAAAATACGGAAACCGGAGAATTTTTCAGAACCGTAGACTTCAGCAGATGTCCCGTATGGGAATCCGGATAGATATGAAAACTGAACTGCCAGTCCCCGTCCCCATTGATATAATGGGGAACATCCGCGTCCAGGACACAGCAGCGGGATGTATGCCAGGTGTCATTCAGACGGATTTTAAAAGATCTGTTTATCCCGTATACCAGCTGCATCGTTCTGGTCCGGCGCACCTCTCCGTCATTCAGAGGACCGGCTACAGCCAGCATGGTCTGAAAGACATACCCGTGATAAAACACCCCTTTAACCTTTCGGTGTTATTTCCAGAATCAGCTCCACCTCGCCGCGGCTCAGTTTCAGGGTCCTGGCGATATCTTCCGATTTCCATCCCATCCTGGCCAGACGGAGAACAGTCTCTCTGGTATCCATATCCGGAGAGCCTCCGGCCCTGGCCGCATCGGGACGTCCGTCTCTCTCTGCCAGTCGCCCCATCAGTTTCACCTGATCCTGGGCCTGTTTGATCACACCATCCATTCGGGTTTCGGTCCGGGCCATCCACTCCCTGGCTTTTTCAATTTTTGCCGTCCGGGTATCCAGATCCTCCAGGACACCCTTCAGGTTATTGATCTTTTCATAGACAGCGTCTGTGATCGCCCTGTTTTCGCTCAGAACCTGATCCCTGTGTTCCAGAGAGGAGATCTGAACGGAAAGGGGTTCAATCTCCCCTTTCATTCCGGTGAGACTTTCTTCCATATCAGCGAGGACAGCGGTAAACTTGTCGACACTTTCGCTGGTCTGATCCACCAGTTTGGCTTTTGCTTCAATCCTGGCAAATCTGGCATCAATCGCATGATGCTGATCCTCCAGTTCTTTGACCCGCTGCTGATACTGCTGCAGCATTTCATGAAGCGAGGTAACCTGATCCAGTTTGAGATCCACAGATTTGGAAAGGCTGACCATCCGGGAGATCTTCTCCTCCAGTTCGTCCACCTTCTGTTTTTCCTGCATGAACCTGTTGATCTGATCCAGTACATCCCTGTACTGATCCTGAACTTTTTCAAAACCGTCCTGATACTCGTGGAGCCGCTCCATATTGGCTTCCACCCTCTGAATCTCGGTTTTAAGATCTCCCAGATCCCTGGTAAGAGCCTCTTTGAGCTGATCGGCCTTTTCAAATACATGGGTCTGAGCGATGAAGTCCTGCTGTTTACGGGATATTTCATCCAGGTTATCCGCAAGATGACGGGAATCATCCTCAATCCTGGTAAAGAGTTTTTTCTGAAATGTCTCCAGTTTTTCCCTGGCATCCGCCACACCCTGTCTCATTTCACGGACTTTCAGCTCCGCATCGCCCTGGGAGTCGCGCATCTTCTTCTGGAACTCCAGAATAAAAAGATTATAATCGCTGTTGAATTTCTCCAGAGTCTGGGAGGTTTTATCCTTCAGATCGTTCTGAAGCTGATAAACCTTTTCGCTGATGCTCGCCAGATCCTGTTTCAGATCGGATCGCTCTTCATTGGTAGACAGGATCAGTTCCTCTTTCTGGGACTTGAAATCATCCCGGAGTTCCTGAATCTCGCTCTTCACACCCTCTTTAAAATCCGAGTACTGCTCAGCGACCTGCTCCTCCTGATCCTTCATCTGCTGAAGAACCCGGTTCTGCCAGGCTGTCACATCGGACTGTATGGATTCATGACTCATCTGAAAATCCTTGCGGGCCTGTTCAAAGTCCAGATTCATAGACTCCATATTCTGGGAGAAATCCTTCCGGGTCGTATCCAGACGTTCCTGAAGATGGTTTTTCATCTTTTCAAGGATATCCGTCATAAAATCCATGGATTCATCCCTGAGCCGGCTCACATCTCCCGAGAGATTCTCCTGATAGGACTTCACCATATCAGCCCCGTCGGCCATACCGGTTTCAAGGGTCTCTCTGAAGGCTTCCACCTGATTCTGGAATTTTTCAAGCTGCTGATAGACCTTTGTCTGAACCTCTCCCATCCGTTTATTCATTTCCGCTGTATAGGACCGCTCCACTTCGTCCCGGTCCCGGACCTGCTGGTCCGCCATTTCGGAAATCTGCAGAGACAGGCTGTCCTGCCACTCTTTCAGATTTTTCTGGATGGAATCATCCCGTTTTTTCAGATCCGAGAAAAAATCATCCTCAAAGACCTGGAGCTGCTCGGAAACATTGTCGTAGGCACGGCTTTTAAGATCATCCAGCCCCTGTTCCAGCTCTTTCATGGCCTGTCGGAGTTTCTCTGCTCTCTCCTCGGTCTCTTTCTCTTCGTCTGAGCGCTGTTCCTGCATCTGTCTGTCGAACCGGGCAAACTCTTCCAGAACACCGGATTTAACTTCATCCAGACTCTGACGGAGTGACCCTTCCAGATCATCCAGGTCAGTCATAAACTGCTCCAGCCTGTCAAACCGGGGGTAAAAACCGCTTTCATACTCTTTGAGCTTCATTTCTATGGCTTTCAGAGAATCCAGCTGCAGTGTCTCGGCAGTCTCTCCGATTTTTTCCGTAAAGGAACCCGAAAACTCATCCAGACGGGTCTCAACATCTTTCTGATGGGCTGTAACACGGGCATCCATTTTATCAAGATTCTGTTCCACCTCATCTTTGATGCGGGTCATATTATTCCGTGTAGAGGTGAAAGCCTGAAGCATCACTTCAAGCTCCTCTTTCATGGAGCCGAGAACCCTGTCCTGCTCTCCTGTAGACTGATTCAGATGAGAGGAAAGACGATCCATTTCCTCTTTCAGAGAGGTCATCTCATCCTCAAGCCCCTCTCTGGTTGTGCGGATATCTCCGTTGAGATCTTCCACGGTCCCGGACCATTTGGATTCCAGAGAGTCCCTATGACCGGAAAGGACCTCTTTCAGCTCATCGAAAACTGTAGACTCCAGAGCCACCGCCTCCTGGGCCGTTTTCTCAATACGGATATTGAAAGATTTTTCCACTTCCGACAGCTGCCCCTGAAAAGAGGCCATTTTTTCCTCAGCCACCCGGTCCCGGGCCTGAACAAGATCATACAGGGAGGTCTGAAAACTCTCCAGCTGTCCCTGGAGTTCCGCATATTCTCTGCCGAACCGCTGATACTCTTCGGTCATCTGACCGCTGAAAGCATCCTTCAGTTCGGTCAGGCTTTTATCATTTTCCTGCCGGAAAGCTCCGACAAGCTCTCCCATACCGCCCTTCAGCTCCTCGGTCCTCTGCAGAAGATCATTGAGACGGAGCCCCACGGAATCGACATACTCCGATTCCTTGCGGATCCTCTGAAGGTTTTCATCCACATTTCTTGTAAGTTCATCAAGATCGCTGAGCCGCCCGGAAGCCTTATCCAGCTGATTTCTGAGAGCTTCCAGTTCTTCCGAATGCTGAAGAGCTTCGCTGTTGGCGGTCTGAATCCTTTTAAGGATCTCCCGGTTTGTCTTTTCCTGGAGTTCAATATCTATGTTGAGATCATGTATCTCCGTTTTTTTCTCTTTGGTCAGTTTATCCAGATCCGCCCGGACTTTGTCAGCATATTTTCTGACTTTCTCCAGGGAACGGTTATTCTTGTCCATCTGCCGATACAGAAAAAGAACAATCGCGACTATGGCAAGAACAATAATATCCGCCGCATTAAATGTGGTCATACCCTACTCCTGTTCTTCCAGCAGGAAAGCTATTTTCTCCACAAAGTGCCTGTAAGAGGTGATGGAAACATCCGCCTGGGGGAGGTCCTGCTTTTTCCAGTTGATATAAACTGTTTTCATCCCTGCAGCCGATGCACCTTCTATGTCGTACTCAATGCTGTTTCCCACGTATATAACCTCTTCGGGCCTGCAGCCCAGCCGGGAAGCCAGTTCCAGAAAGGGAGCGGCGTGGGGTTTCAGGTACCCCGTCTCCTCGGAGGACATGGCCACATCCCAATGTCCGTCGACCCGGAAATAATTGAGTTTATTGCCCACGGGAAAATCCGAAAGGACTCCCAGCTTATAGCCTTTCTCCCTCAGTTGCCTCAGGGTTTTATCCAGACCGCCGTAGGGCCTGACTCTGCGGAAGATTTTCTCCCACTTTTTATAGACGATCCTGTCCAGCGTCTCCTTGGCCGTAGCCACGTCCATGCCCGTGATCTGGGACATGAGAGTCGCCTGTATCTCGTGAAAATTGTCGATTTTCTCGATTTTCCGGATATCTTTCCTGACCCGGGAAAAATTCATGATCAGGTTGATATGAGAGAAGAGGAATGGAATGGAATGAAATTTCATTCTCCAGTTGGGATAAAGAGTCCCGTCGATATCAAAGGCAACCGCTTTTACAGCCATAATTCAGCAAAACCGTCCAGAATATAAAATTAGCCGCCTTCAGAATAAACAGTCGATTCCCGACAGAGTAACCGGAAAGTCAGGTAAAACCCTGTCAGCGAACATGAGACTATCAGATTCATTCGCTAACACTGCAATAAATATGTGATACTTTTCTGAAAGCAGATTTCTGTTTCTACAGTACCCTAATGAAAGGGTATTTGCAAGCTGTTTCTACTCAGTTGAACCTGTATGTAAAACGGCCCTTTATTTTTCGGTCAGTGGAATTGTAGTACTGGGAAGCCTGAAAACCGTAAAGAACAGCTTCATCAATTTCACCGTAACCGCTGGTTCTATCCAGTTCCACATCTTCCAGCCGATTTGTTTCCGGGTTCACTGTAAATGTCAGCACCACAGGATTAAGAGTACGGCCGGTTTTATATTCAGCCTGACTTACATCATAGTCTGTCTGATTCTCCAGCAGGTTCCAGATAGTCGGCCGCTCGGGCAGTGAAACATTGGATTCAAGCAGATAGACCCCATCCCGAACGGGATCTTCAGTGTAATAACGAAGAAGAAGTCTTTTATAATCTTCCGGAGTATTCAGAGAATCCCCGCGGATATTGTCTATAACAGAGGATTCGATATTCACAGGCAAAGGCATATAGAGGCTGATGGGAATCCAGAGATTCCTTCCAACCCGGCCCTCATCGGTAGCCAGGACTGTTTCATAGGCATTCCCCGCATCGCTGCCCTGAATCTTAACCGGTTCGGGAGCCGCCGGAGCTTCCACCGTCTGGGGAGGAGAGACAGGCTGGACCGGTGCGGTTTCGGCCGAATCCACAGGAGTCTGCTGTTCTGCCGCATTCTGCGTCTCAGGCAGAGTCCGGGGCACCTCTTCGGGAATGGACGTCTCTTCCGGAACGGGAGCTTCCTCAGGCGTATCCAGAGGCTCGGGCTGAGTCTCCTCGGGGATGCTTTCCTGATCCACCGGTTCGGGGGGAAGGGGCAGGTCCGCCCCTTCGGGTTCTCCCAGCTTTACAAGAACGGGGCCGGAAAACTCTTCCAGATTCTCCCGGAAAAGCAGTCCGAAAAGAAGCATGCCGCCGATCAGCAGGAGGTGGAGCAGAACAGCCGCCAGGATACTGTCCCTGGTCCTTTTTTTCTGCCAGCTTATCTGATATGGAGTCATCAGCTGTCCCTGTTCTTCTCGCTGGTTACAAGATTCACTCCGTCGTAACCCTGTTTCCTCAGAGCATCCAGCATCTCAATCATAAGCTGATAGGGAATATTCTTCTCTCCGTCCAGAACAACCACAGGATCTTCAATCCCATCCCGTTCCCGGACCAGCTGTATGGTTTCCTCAAGAGTATTGAGATCGCAGAGATCCTTGTTCACATAGATCTCGTCCTCTGAAATGACAGTCAAACGGAGCTCAGTAATCTCCACATTCTCTGAAGTGGCCGATTCTGGCAGATCCAGAGTGATACCGGGAGCCGTATTGAAAACACTGGAGATCATGAAAAAAATCACAAGCTGAAACACCACATCGATAAGGGGAGTCAGATCCACATTGATGTGAGGCTTCAACCGCCTCTCAAACATCATAGGGCTTCTCCTGTGGACTGGTCAGTGGCTTTTCCTTTCAGGAGCAGGATCATTTCGTTTACCTGATTCTCCATCTTTATGAGGATCGTCTCCACTTTATTAACGAGATAGTTGTAGAAGATAACTGCCGGAATGGAAACAATCAGACCCGCCGCGGTTGTGATCAGAGCTTCGGAGATTCCTTTCGCCAGAATGGAGGGATCTCCCATGGAAATACCGCCTCCGAGGATACCGAAGGATTTAATATTACCCGTAACGGTTCCCAGAAGCCCCAGCAGCGGAGAGATATGGGCTATGGTTCCCAGGGGAGTCAGGAACCGTTCCAGCTGGGGAATTTCCTGACGGGCCGCATCCTTGAGGACCTCTTTCTGAACATAATCCGGCTGATCTCTGTGATTGATCCCCACCTGCATCAAACCGGTCAGGGGAGAAACATTGGAATCACATATGGAGAGGGCTTCATCAAAGTGCTGTTTTTCAATAGCCCCTTTGATTCTCTGAAAGAGTTTATCTTCATCTACTTTTATCCGTTTAAAATATAAAAGCCGCTCAATAATTATTGCCGTTGCCACAACAGACAGCACCATAATCATCCACAGAATCGGTCCGCCTTTCGAAATAATGTCCAACATTCAATCACTCCTATTATAGCTATCGGACTTTCTGCTCTGCAGAAAACCTGCCGCTGAATAAAGAACGGGAATCGATGCGCCGCATCCTCCCCTTCTATCCCTACTCCAGCATATCGGCGGCTTTACCAAAGTCCGATGGATTTTTAAACTTATCTGCCCCGTCCACACGTACCAGGTGAACGAAGCTTTCAGGATACCTGGCTTCCAGATTCTCAAGAGAGGAAGTCACTCCCGTTTCCAGAACAGAGAGCTGAAAGTCCCCTTTTTCGGAAAACCAGGGAAAAAAGAGAGCAATGTGGTGGTACTGCCACAAAACCGGATCCTCTCCGAAAAGAGAGTTGATCGACCCCATATAAAATGCCCCGGGATTCTTCACAGCAAGAAGATACAGCACGGATTTGATATTTTCCAGAGGATATCCGATATTTTCGCGATATGTGTAAAACGGCACATCCCTCACATCATGAGCCCTGGGATCGCCGGCGGCATCTTCCTTTTCAAATTCCGAAAGGATCGAGGAGAGATTCCGGGTCCAGTCCAGACCGAAATAGGGATCCCGGTCCTCCCGGGCGGCACTCCAGGGATTCTCTTCTCTTTCGTCGGGTGGATCTGTAGGCTGTTTCAGCCGATTAATGGAAATCAGAGCTTCCGGAAGAGCCTTGCTCTCCCCCAGAATGAGACCGTCGGCCACCCATTTGGCAAACCCCGAACAGTTCACCCCGCCGGGAGCTTCAAGTGCCGTCCCGTCCTCGATGAGAACAAAATTCCCCAAACTGTTCTGAGCGGCATCATCCACTTCATGAAGAGAATCCAGACCGGATGAGATCTTTTCCACAAGAGAGGCCATGACCGACCACTCGGGATACTCCCGGACAGTAAAGAGTAGATCCCATTGGATTGTTCCTCTTGTAAGATGCATCAGACGGGTAAAAGGAGAAACAGAGAGATCCTCAAGAGATACGGGAATCACAATTCCCTCGTAGAGAGTCACCCCGTAAAGGACAAGATCCAGTACAGAACGTTTTTCATCCAGAGGAAAGAGGCGGAGAAAGGTGTGTTCATCATTCTGCAGAAATATTTTTATCTGCTCAAAATCCCCTGAACGGAGATCCCTTTTGATTATATAATTTCCCCTTCCCCAGACAGGATACCTGTAATCCTGCTCATTCTTGAAAAGGAGATAGAAGGATTCGGCTGATTTTCTCAGCTCAAACTCGACTGCGATAGGATTCAGGATCTGCTGATGGATCTCTTTCTGTCTTGTAAGAAGGGAGTAGAAAGGGGCCTTGATTGTGTCTTCCATACCCATCCGGACCTCTGCATTCTCCAGAAAGCCCGCCTCCTCCAGAATCCTTTCTTCTTCTATGAAAGAAGACTGGGACCAGAGGAGGGATGCGGTGAGTAGAAAGAGAACAGAAAAAACCCGATATTTCAGGTTCTGATAGAACATAAACCTCTCCCGGATCAGAAACCGCTCAGGAACGTTCCTTCAAGTCAAGAGTGATGGGAATCTTTGACATTCCGAACTCTTTGCGGATCTGATTCATAATGTATCTCTTATAAGAATCGGGAAATCCGCTTAATCTGTTAACAAATGCGATAAATTTCACAGGATGAGAAGAGACCTGGGTCATATAACGGAGTTTATACCGTCTGTTTTTCACCGAAGGAATCGGATTAAAATCCACCCAGTCTGCCAGAGCCTCATTCAGAACACTTGTCTCTATCCGCTTTGTCAGCTGTCTGTAAACCTTTAAAACCTCATCCAGGAGTTTATCAATCCCCGATCCCTGGAGGCCGGAAACCGCCAGAATGGGAGCGAAGTGCAGAACAGGAAAGAGGAATTCCACCCGTTCTTTTGTCTTTTCCCAGGTTTCCTTGCTCTTGTCGGTTGTATCCCATTTATTGAGAACCAGAAGAACACCCTTTCCTTTGTTGATAATCTGCTGGGTAATCTTCTTGTCCTGCTCGGTCAGCCCTTCATTGACATCGATCAGAAGAAGGATAACATCCGCTTCTTCAATGGATTTGAAAGCCCTGTTGACCGAGTAATACTCCACATCTTCAATAACTTTTTTCTTTTTCCGGATCCCTGCTGTATCAAGAACCCTGAAATTCTGCCCCTTATAGGCAAAACGACCTTCAATAACATCCCGGGTTGTCCCTGCAATAGGTGAAACGATCGCATGTTCAGCGCCGCTGAGTTTATTGGTCAGAGTGGACTTTCCCGAATTGGGTTTTCCCAGTATGGCTATACTGATATCCGGAACCAGATCTTTCTCAAGAGAAGGATCAAACCGGGAAAAATCAATCATAGAGAGGACTTTCTCATACAGGGCATCCACATTTTTCCCATGGGTAGCGGAAATGCCGATGATATGATCGAACCCCAGTGAGTAGAGGTTCCAGATCTCATTCTCCTTCTCCGGGTGGTCCACCTTGTTTACCACAAGAAGAACCTTCTCCTTGAAGGGCCTCAGATGCTCAATAAATGTTTCATCTTCACTGGTAATATCATTCACATCCATAAGGAAGAGAATAAGATCTCCCGAGTTCAGCATCTGCAGACTTTTTTCCGAAACGAGCTCATCAAAATCATCGTCTCGTTCCAGCTTGAAACCGCCGGTATCCATGAGCATCAGTTCCCGTCCGCCCATGATACACTTTTCCCGTATGGTATCCCGGGTAACTCCGGGAGTGGGATCGGTAATCGCTTTTCTTTTTCCGATGATTCTATTGAATAGTGTGGACTTTCCCACATTGGGTCTGCCCGCAATAACAACCCGGGGTAATCCGGGGATCTTATCCTGTGATAATGTCAAATCGTTCCTCCATCCATTCCCGGACATAACGGTCGATATCCTTGAAACTCCTCATCTCGGCAAGGGTTCCCAGGAATTCCTCCGCTTCCAGGATCGTGGCGGCACGGATAATCCTTTTTATTTCAGGTACGCTGAAAGGGCTCATACTCAATTCATCCAGCCCCAGGCCCAGAAGTATGACTGCGGCGACAGGATCTCCTGCCATCTCTCCGCACATACCGACAGGAATGCCTGCATTGTGGCCGTTTTGCACCACCATCTTGATCAGTCTGAGGACAGCCGGATGAAAGGGTTCATACATATTCGAGATTTTTTCATTGCCCCGGTCTACAGCGATTGTATACTGAATAAGGTCATTCGTTCCAATTGAAAAGAAGTCCGCTTTTCTGGCCAGGATGTCAGAGGTCAGGGCCGCCGAGGGGACTTCGATCATGCATCCTACAGGAATATGCTCTGCAAAGGCAATACCCTGAGAGGTCAATTCCCTTTTTACTTCATCCAGAACGTCATGAGCTTTCTCCAGTTCTTCAATCCCCGAAATCATGGGAAACATGATCCTGAGATGCCCGTAGACGGATGCCCGCAGAAGAGCCCTGAGCTGCACCTTGAAGATATCAGTCCGCTCCAGACAGAACCGAATGGCCCGCCATCCCAGGAGGGGATTTTTTTCTTCTTTCTGAGCAATTTCGTTTATCAGTTTATCGCCGCCCACATCCAGTGTCCTGATGGTGACGGGAGCTCCATTCATGCCTTCCAGGATCTTTTTATAGGCTATATACTGATTTTCCTCGTCCTGTTCCTGCCCGGGCTGCATCACAAGGAATTCACTGCGGAACAAGCCTATGCCTTCGGCATTGTAGGCATGAACAGACTCCAGCTCCTCAGCAATTTCAATGTTGGCTTTCAGCAGGATCTTTTTCCCGTCCTGGGTTTCCGAGGGAAGGGTGCTCAGATTGATAAGCTCCGACTCCCGTTTCATATAGTCCATCTGCATTCGCAGATATTTATCCCGGGTCTCCTCATCAGGATCGAGAATAACCTTTCCTCTCAGCCCGTCGACGATCAGGGTATCGCTGTTATTAACCTCTTTGGTTATATCCCGGAGCCCCAGAACTGCGGGGATCCCGAAGGAACGGGCCAGGATGGCTGTATGGGAAGTTCTTCCCCCCGCATCCATAACAATCCCGGTAACCATCCTTTTATTCATCAGCAGGGTGTCAGAAGGGAGCAGATCAGGCGTAACCAGAACAACCTCTGAAGAAATATCAGCCAGGGAGATCCTCTCCCGGAACATCAGATGGTTAATCACCCGCTTGGATACATCATCGATATCCATTGAGCGCTCGCGAAGGTAGAGATCGGGCGAAGCATTAAGCCTGGCGACCAGATCGTTCACAACATTCTGAACAACCCATTCTATATTAGTTTTTGCATGTCTCAGCTTTTCATATATCTGATCTGTAAAAATCGGATCATGGAGCATCAGTAAATGAGAATCAAGGAATCGCGCTTCATCCTCACTATGTTCTTCCGTAATCTTGTCTTTCAACTGATTGAGTTCTTCTGCTGCTATACGGATAGCTTTTTTATATCGGACAATTTCATGTTCAATATCTTCCTCGCTAATCTGATAACGGGGAACAGAGAAATTCTCTTCGTTGTATAAGTACGCCTTGGATATGACGATTCCCGGAGAAGCGGAAATTCCATGGAACTCTTTCATTTGCTCTAATAATACGCAACTTTCAATCTGCTGTCAAACTTGTGCGCTCCATGTTTTCCCTATACATAAACTCTATATAATCCGATAATCAACATGTATGAAAAAGCAGGAAGAAAGACCCAAAGAATTCAGAAAGATGAGTACCGGACAAAAAAAGGAAACCCCTTCTCCCAAAAAGAAACCGGAAAAACAGCCCGTGACCAAAGAAAAGCTCAAACCGGCCCAGGCAGTGACGATTACACTCCTTGTTCTGGTTATACTCTTTATGGGAGTTCTTGTATTTCTGTTTTTTCAGCCCCGCCGAATTCAGTTCTGGCAGAACCCCACTGCAGTATCCAGGGAAGACAGCTCTCTTCCCGATGTTCAGAGGCTTGTACCGGAAGAAGAGCCCATACCAGAAGCAGCAGTCATTCCAACGGTACCGGAACCGGAAAAAACCCTAGAGCCCCCGGCAGCTGAAGAAGAGACTGACAAGGAAAACAGAACAAGGGAAGCCAGGCTGTTTTTTGTCAAAGTCAATACGGAGGGCCAGATAACCCTCAAAGGCTTAACCAGGGACATAACCCATACAGGCTCCCCTCTCACACAGACAATCAACACCCTCCTCAAAGGGCCGTCATCAGATGAAATCAATAAGGGATCACTGACTCTGGTTCCCGACGGAACCAGACTGCTCTCGGCCAGAGTGGAAGGCAATACAGCCTATCTGAACTTCAATGAAGCCTTCAGGTTCAATTCTCTGGGCCGGGAAGGCTACATAGCCCAGCTGAAACAGATTGTCTATACGGCGACGGAGTTTTCAAATATAGATCAGGTACAGATTCTCATTGAAGGCTCCCAGAAGGAATACCTGGGAGGTGAAGGTATGTTTGTAGGAGAGCCCCTGTCCAGAGAAAGCTTTCAGTCACTTCCCTGAGAGGAGGCCTCAAGATCTCTCAGTATCTGACTCTGAAGATCTCTCATATCGGGGTAGCTCAGTTTTTCATCCGTGGATATCCAGAAAAGCAGTTCTCTGTTCCCTTTCCTTCCCGGTACGGGAGAAGCGGCGGCTTTAAGAACATAGGCCCCCTCTTCCCGGAGTTCTTCCATCACCTCCAGTGCAATGTCACTGATTCTCCGGGGATCCTTTATCACACCCTGAAAATCACTGTCCGGATTCTTCCATTCAAACTGAGGCTTAATAAGTGATATAAGGAATTTATCCCGGGTCAGGCCGATGATCTTTGATGCGGCGGAACGGATACTCCTGAAAGAGAGGTCTGCCACCGCCCAGTCCGGCTGGGGATCCAGAACATCCAGATGCATAATATTTGTTTTTTCCATAACCCGGACTGCGGGATTAGTTCTCAGGGAGTAGTCCAGCTGATTAAATCCCACATCCACGGCATAAACAGAAGAGGCGCCGTGCTGTAGAAGACAGTCCGTAAACCCCCCGGTAGAACAGCCCGCATCAAGGATTATCTTTCCTTCCAGGGAAGGATTCCAGAGCTTGAGCGCTTTCTCCAGCTTCAGCCCCCCCCGGGAGACATACTTTTTTGTCCTGATCTGAATGGCCGAATCAGCAGAAACTCTCTCTTTGGGATTTTTCAGAACCTGCCCGGCGGTGATGACTTCGCCGCAGAGGATCATGGCATAAAGTTCCTTGGGAGGGTAATCGGGAAATTCCTCCTGCACTTTCTGAAACAAAGGGATCTTTTTCATAGCTCAAATTCCCTGAACTCGAATCCTCTCGATAGAAACAGTTTTTCCGTTTTCCATTTCAACAAGCAGACCGCAGACCAGAGGTACATTGTCAATAACTTCCATTTTAATCGGAAGCTGGGAGATGCTCCGCTTTATTGACTGCTCGGGATCAGAGCCTATAACACTATGACCGGGACCTACCATCCCGATGTCTGTGATATAACCTGTCCCACCGGGAAAGATCCTCTCATCAGCTGTCTGTATATGAGTATGGGTCCCGTAAACAATACTGGCGGCCCCGTCAAGATGAAAAGCAAGGGCTTCTTTTTCCAGAGGATCTTCCGCATGAAAATCAATCAGAATAAAGTCCGCTTTCCCCGACAGCTGCTGTACAAGCTTTTTACCGGTACGGAAAGGACACTCTCCGCTGAATCCCATCCGGGACCGTCCCAGAAGGTTGATGACCCCATAGGCAACATCGCCTTTCTGAATCAGACAGTAACCATGTCCCGGGACTCCGGGGGGATAATTGGCCGGCCGGAGAAGGAACTCTTCCGTATCCAGTACGGGATATATCTCTTTTCTCTGCCAGATATGATTCCCGGTTGTTATGACATCCACACCGGATGAAAAAAGTCGACTCACATCCTCAGGGTTCATCCCGAAGCCGTCTGCGGCATTTTCACCATTAACAACAACGATATCGGCTCTGTAATCTTTTATGTATTTTTTAAGTCCAAAGAAAAGCGCCCTGCTTCCGGGAGAACCAACGATATCTCCCAGAATAAGGGCGCGTTTTTTACCTGCCAAAGCAACTTCCTAACGGGCGTATTCTACTGCCCTGGTTTCACGAATGATAGTAACTCGGATTCGTCCGGGATACTTCAGTTCATTTTCAATTTTTTTGGCGATATCTTTTGCCAGCAACTGAGCTTTCTGATCGTCAATTCTGTCATTGTTGACCATTATTCTCAATTCTCTACCAGCCTGTATTGCAAAAACCTTTTCAACACCTTCAAAACTCATGGCAATCTTTTCAAGATTTTCCAGTCGTTTTATGTAGTTATCAAGGGTCTCTCTTCTGGCACCGGGTCTTGCGGCCGATATAGCATCGGCTACCTGAACGATGATGCCTTCAATCGAATTGATTTCCACATCATTATGATGGGCGGCCACAGCATTGATAACACGGGGATCCTCATTCATCCTTTTACAGAGTTCAGCTCCCAGTTCAGCATGGTTTCCATCACCGTCGGTTTCAAGTCCTTTACCAATATCATGGAGCAGAGCTCCGCGTTTGGCAATTTCTCTGTCTGCACCGACTTCTGCAGCGATCATACCGGCAATAACAGCAACCTCTTTCGAGTGAGACAGAACATTCTGACCATAACTGGTTCTGAAATGGAGTCTACCGAGAGCCCTGATTCCTTCCGGTCTGATATTATGAATACCAAGGTCAAAAAGGATTTTTTCCCCTTCTTCATAAATAGTCTGGCTAATCTCTTTTGTTACTTTCTGAACAACTTCCTCAATCCTGGCGGGATGAATCCGTCCATCAGCAATCAACCTTTCCAGAGCAATCTTGGCAATGACTTTTCTGATAGGATCAAAACAGGAGATAACAACAGCTTCGGGAGTATCATCAATGATGATATCCACACCTGTCAACGTCTCCAGGGTTCTGATATTCCGACCTTCCCGGCCGATAATCCTTCCTTTCATTTCGTCATTGGGCAGACTGACAGAAGTAACAGTAATCTCTGTACTGACATCTGTAGCCAACCTCTGGATAGTGGTTATAATAATGTCTCGCGCCTTCTTCTCTGCTGTTAAATTGGCTTCCTGTTCAATCTTGTTGACAAGAGCCTGAGCATCGTGTTTGGCCTCATTTTCTAAACTTTGTATTATTAACTTTTTTGCCTCGTCTTTGGTTAGACCGGAGATCTTCTCCAGCTCCGCCTGCCAGCGGGTTTCTTCTTCTGCAATTTTTGCCTCTCTCGATTCAAGACCCGCTTCCACTTCTGAAATGGAAGAAAGTTTCTTTTCAAGAGTAGCAGTTTTCTTATCAAGGTTATCCTCTTTCTGCTGAACGCGCCTTTCATACTTCTGAACTTCATTCCGTCTGTCACGGTTTTCCCGTTCCAGCTGGCGACGTTCTTTCATAATCTGGTTTTGAGCTTCAAGTAGGATACTTTTCTTTTCCTGTTCTGCTTCCTTTACGGCATCTTGTTTCAGTCTTAATGATTTCTGCTCCGAAGAAGAGAGCTGATATCTGGCATAAAGCCATCTTATTGTCCAACCTAATAAAATTCCGACGAGGGGTAAAGCGATCCAATAGACAGTCGTCATGTCTCCCCCTAATCTTACAATATGTTATTGATTATATAAGTAACTACCCATTTGTCAAGTCAAAGCATTTTAAGGAAATAATCTACAGAATTCCGGTGCCGGCCATGAGAAGCATATCTTAAATCAGCTTTTCAAGAAAGCAGGACTTCGCGTCTTTGAATCCCAGATAAATAAAATCGAATTTACGGCTGGATTTAAGAGGAATGAAAACCCCGGCATTAAAAAGAGAGAAATCACTATGACTCAGATATTCAGAAAGATCCGAATTATTTCGATCACGGAGGTAGACGACCTTGGTGACATCCAGGAATTCTCCGGCAACTGCTGCCTGTTTTTGACCTTTCAGATCATTGACTCCGTCTTCATTGATTCCAATAGAATGAACAGGTGTTACGGATCCCCCCTCGACCTGATACAGAATCCCGCAAAGAGCATCAAACTCTCTGGTAAGATCTCTCAAGGCTTTTAAAAGCCCCATAGAACCATCCTTATAGGAATTCCTGAAAAAATCAAAATCAATACCCTGCTTATCCAGGACTACATTTCCATGCTCCGAGGGAACAGCGCCAAACTCACGCTCGTCCAGATCATCCCCAAGAGGCAGGAGATCATCAGTAAGTGTCTGAATCAGCCCGCTGATACCGTCAGTTGCTTTCTCATAGGACTCGGGCTCGGTTAATGAAGACTCTTCCTCTGCAAGCGATCTGGCATCGGCTGACAGGGGGAGACCGGAAATTTCCATAAATTGCTCAAAAGGGATCTCAATCAGCGCATTTTCGACTTCGTCGAACTCTTCCAGATCCTCTACGTCGTCAAGCTCCTCCAGATCTTCCTCTTCATCGAGCTCTTCCAGTTCATCCAGATCTTCCTCTTCATCGAGCTCCTCCAGTTCATCCAGATCTTCTACGTCGTCGAGCTCCTCCAGTTCATCCAGATCTTCCTCTTCGTCAAAATCTTCCAGAGATTCTACATCTTCAAAAACTTCCAAGGTCTTGAGATCTTCAGATGCGTTCAGAGTTTCGCTATTTTCAAAGAGATTGTCATCATCAACACTTTCTATATTTCCGGGGGACGTTTCATCCTGCTGAGAGGTATTTTCAGGTATATCCTGATCTTCATTCACAATTTCTGCATCATTACTCATAGAACCAGCACCTCTGCCATCAACGAAACCTTTTAAATTATCAGAATCCTGGACAGTAACACTGCTTTTCCTTACTGTAAATTCCTCTGTGGGGCTGATTATATCAAGTTCAATAAGACTTTCCATCTCCTGAAGACTCCGATCAGTAAGATTTCTTTCTTCAAGACCCATTCCCCCTGAGGAAACAAGGATAGGCTCTGCAACTTTCTCCAGCTCCTGCATGTTCTGTTCAATTGCCCCATAATTTAAATTATAGGGATTTATCCTGTCCATGCTGAAGAAATCCAGAGTGGTACTATTCTCTATTTCGATCAGTTCACAATCAGTCATGTCCTGAAAGAGATCCAGAACAGGCAGGATCTCTTCCTCCTCTTCAGGAAGGATCGAATCATAGCCTGAGTAAACAGGCAGCTCTTCAAGATCCTCTTCTTCAGCTTCAATATAGTTGTTATACCGTTCTTCAAGATTCTTTGATATTTCGTCAACATCCATAGAATCAATTAAACTGTCTAGATTAAATTCAGTTCCTACTTCATCCAAGTCAACCAGGATTTCGTCTTTGTCCGAAAGATATTCCTGTGCATCCAGGTCCAGTATTGAAGCCTCTGGAACAACATCCATTGGTTTCAAATCCTGTAGAGATTCTAATTGAGGAATATCATCGGAAATGCCGTTATAGTCATTTTCATCAAAATCATCCATAGGGATAGTGGAGATTCCATCCCTCGGAACATCTGAGCCTTCAGAAGAACGGTCTTCTTCTACTTCGTCCAGCTCTTCGGCTTCGTCCAGCTCTAAGGCTTCGTCCAGCTCTTCGGTATCGTCCAGTATATCGGCTTCATCCAGTTCATCGGCTTCATCCAGTTCTTCGGCTTCGTCCAGCTCTTCAGCTTCGTCCAGCTCTTCGGCTTCGTCCAGCTCTTCGGCTTCGTCCAGCTCTTCGGCTTCGTCCAGCTCTTCGGCTTCATCAAGCTCTTCCAGTTCATCAAGCTCTTCCAGTTCATCAAGCTCTTCGGCTTCATCAAGCTCTTCCAGTTCTTCCAGATCATCTTCACCCAGTTCTTCTACATCGACCGGCTGAAGTGCTTTCCTGTCCGGAGTTCTTTCCTTTTGCACAGGGAGAGAGGAGAGATTTTTAACATCTGCATTTTCTATTGTGAAATGGGCATCAGCCAAAGCCGATTTGATCATTTTTTCAAGGTCACTAATGGAAAATCGAGGTTCATCTTCCTGACGGCTCTGCCGGCTTTTAATGACATCAATGATTTCATCCCAGCGGGCATCAATCAGAGCATCGATCTTCTCTTTATTCTCTTTCTTAAATTTGTCAGAGTGACCTTTAAGCAGTTCCTTTTTAATTTCATCTTTTCTGGATTTGAACTCTATTTCATAAGAATCCCAGTCCGGTTCATCACTGGAATCAAGGAGTTCCTTTAAAAAGGAGAGCTGGAATTTTTTTATTTTCTGTTTGATCCGAAGCTCTTCATCCTGTTTTAAATTGAAGAGCAGAAAAAGCATAAGAAAAAAAGATACAAACAGGGCTGATAGTAAAAGGATCCTATATTCAAACGAAAAGACTAGATCCCGACCGGGTATGGAAAGAATGGATATACTTCCATCCTCATGAACTGTTTGAGATAGATAATAGTCTTCGACTCCATCATTGGCTATTCTCTGAATATAGTCCCCGGAGCCGGCATTGTCACGGAACTGAGACAGATTTGACTGTAGAACATCAGCCTGTGAATCGGATAGGGAAAAGAGTAAAGTATTTGTATCAAGGAGCCGCAATCTATCGATTCCGGATATACCCGCATTACGGAAGAGATAGTCCTGAATGCCATTGACTGAAAAATAGAAAATGGCTGTCCCCCGGAACAGACCATATTGATCAACAGCCGGAAAAAGGTAGAGTATACGTTTATTCTCTGCATCATAAAAGTATCTTGGATTCTCTTCTTCTGACTGCATCAGAGGAAAGGTTTCAATATAATCCGGACTTGTATTCCACAGGCGGAAAAAGATTCTTTCATCGCTTCTATCTCTGATATCTGTCTGGGCAGTACTGAAAAGTATGGCCACTCCCTGAGTATCAATAATCTTAACAGACTGAAAACCGACCAGTTCATCCTGCAATCTTCCAAACAAATTCGTTCGATCGATAATATCTGCTCTTTCCTGTGTGGGATCGTATACATTTTTTATATAATTCAGATCCAGAATGTTCTGTAAGCGTTGAAAATTATTTTCATGATATTCATTAACAAGGGTATGATTTATTCTGACGCGGTTTAACTGGTTCTCAATGATTCGCTGACTGAAGTATTGCGTTTCCAGATAGGAAAAGAATCCGGTAAATGCAAAAAAACTGAATGCACTGACAAGAAGTAATGAGATTAGTAAAGATAAAAGTGCTTTATTTACCTGACGCATCCAGCTTTCCCCAAAAAAATAAGGAAGATTTCTCCTCAAAAGGAGAGACCTTCCTTACTATTATCGAAGTCCTAAAACCTTTACCTTAGTAAATTGTTTTATTATTCAGTTTCTGCTGCTTCTTTTTTAGCTGCTTTCTTAGCAGGTTTTTCATCTGCTCCAGCTTTTTCTACAAGCTCAAGAAGTACTACTTCTGCAGCGTCTCCCTGACGATTTCCCATTTTAAGAACCCTGGTATAACCACCGGGTCTTTCTGTAAAACGGGGAGCAATTTCTGTAAAAAGTTTATTAAGAATATCCTTGTCAGAGATTGCTTTTGCAACAATTCTTCGATTATGCACAGAATCAACTTTGGCTCTGGTAATCATCTTCTCAGCAGTTCTTCTGATTTCCATTGCCTTGGCTTTGGTGGTTTTAATCCTCTCATATTTAAACAGAGAAGTAACCATGTTTCTGTGAAGGGCTTTTCTGTGACTGGCTTTTCTTCCAAGTCTGTTAAAACCGATTCGATTATGCATGACTATTCTTCCTTATTATTCTCAAGTTTAATTGTTTTCTTTAAAACGCTGTAATCAACCATTCCAAGAGACAGATTCCATTCTTTCAGCTTTTCTTTGATTTCCATCAGAGATTTTTTACCAAAATTCCTGGTTTTTGCAATGTCTTCTTCGGTTCTCCTAGTCAGATCACCAATGGTCTTTATATTAGCATTCTTCAAACAATTACTTGAACGTACAGACAACTCCAATTCTTCTACCGGAGTGTCAAGAAGAGCTTTGATTCTCTCTTCTTCCTCATCAACCTCATCATCACCGATAACGTCATCTTCATCGAAGTTTATAAAAATGGTGAAATGATCTTTTGCAATTTTAGCTGATTCAGCCAGAGCATCTTCAGGAGAAATGGTACCGTCAGTCCAGATTTCCAGGATCAGTTTATCATAATCTGATCTCTGACCTACACGGGTATTTTCCACTTCGTAACGTACTTTTTTGATGGGTGAAAAAATTGAATCCACAGGTATGGTACCTACAACATCAATATATTTCTCATTAAGCTCAGAAGGAACGTATCCACGTCCCAGATCAATCTGGATTTCAATTTCCAGATCAGCATTATCCATCATTGTACACAGCTGAAGATCTTTATTGGTAACAACCACTCCATCTTTCTCAAGATCAGCACCGGTTAAATTACCGCCGCCTTTCCATTCGATGAGGATGGTTTTTTCTTCAATGTCTTCCGGCAGGCTTAATTGCAGAGATTTTAAATTACTAATAAACTCGGGAGTATCTTCAACAACCTCAGGTATTGGTTCAAATTCACTGGTAATTACATGAGAGTTACCGTCTTTGTTAAAGCTGGTTACTCTGACTGCGGTTACAGCATATCCCTGAATGGAAGACAACAGGATCCGGCGCAGAGAATTCCCTATTGTTGCACCATATCCCCTTTCAAAAGGATAAGCTATAAACTTTCCGTAATTTGATTCCTGTTCACCATGTTCAAAGGTGATACCCTTTGGTCGTTTAAATCCCTTTAACAGGTTTTTACGTGCCATTTCTGCTCCTTACTAAGAATAAGCGATCCTGCTGGTTTACCTGAAACTATTCAGTAAAAACACCCTGCTATCACTTTAAAACAATTAGACTCTTCTGCTCTTTTTAGGTCTGCATCCGTTATGGGGGATCGGCGTAATATCCTTGATGGATTTTACTCTAAGGCCGAGACCTCCAAGGGATCTGATTGCTGATTCTCTACCAACACCAGGTCCTTTTACGTATACATTAACTTCCTGAAGACCAAAATCCAATGCTCTGTTAGCAGCAGTTTCAGCAGTAGTCTGAGCAGCATAAGGAGTTGATTTTTTAGCTCCTTTGAACCCGAGAGAACCTGCACTACTCCAGGAAATGGCATTACCTTTAAGATCGGTAATTGTTACAATTGTATTATTGAAGGTAGCCTGAATATAGACATTCCCTTCATAAACACTCTTTTTATCTTTTCTTTTTTTTGCCTTAGCCAATTTCAAAAACCTCCAACCGTTCTACTTCTTTTTCTTAGCGACGGTTTTTACTTTACCCTTTCTGGTACGGGCATTTGTCTTGGTTCTCTGTCCATTTACGGGCAGACCTCTCCGGTGGCGAAGACCCCGGTAGCATCCGATATCCATAAGCCTCTTAATATTAAGAGCAACTTCAGATCTCAGACGACCTTCCACTTTATATTCACTTTCAATCAGCTTTCTCAGTTCATTTACTTCGTCAGCTGTTAATTCGTTGATTCTTTTTTCAGGATCAACACCGGTTTTTGCACAGATTTCTTTAGCAGAAGTTCTTCCTATACCAAAAATATAGGTAAGTGCAATATCGGTATGCTTATTAGGCAGATCTATACCTGCAATACGAGCCACTTAAGTTCCTCCTACTTTTGTCTCTGTTTATGTTTCGGGTTTTCACAAACGATTCTCAGGACACCCCTTCTCCTGATAACCTTACACTTATCGCAAATTGGTTTAACACTTGCTCTAACTTTCATTGTTATACCTCTTATAGGTTTCTTGTTCTCAGTTTACCGCGTTTCACTAGACCGTCATGATGATGCATCTTAAGATGACCTTCAATCTGGGACATGGTATCCAGGTCTACACCCACCATGATCAACAACGATGTACCGCCCATCAGATATGCTACCTGGCTTGGAAAACCAAACAGGTTAATAATAAATGAAGGGATCAATGCTATCAATGCCAGGAAAATTGCTCCGGGAAGTACAATCCGATTGAGAACTCTAGTCAGATAATCTTCCATGTTTTCGGAACGGATACCAGGTATTGAACCGCCATTTTCTCTTATTTGCCTAGCAATTTCAATAGGATTCATAGAAACCTGTGTATAAAAGTAAGCAAAAAAGATGATTAACAGCGCATATAAAACAAGGTAGGGGGCGCCGTTGGGTCGTAACCAACTGGCAATCTGAGACCATGCTTTACTGCTGCTTCCTAATGCCCCGGCAATCTGCAGCGGAAATGTCAGTATTGATGATGCAAAAATTACAGGAATAACTCCACTTGGATTTATTTTAATGGGGATATAAGTATTCTGTGCCCCATAGATCCTGCGTCCGACAATTCTTTTTGCGTAATTAACGGGTATTTTTCTTTGTCCCTGCTGTTCGTAGATCACCAGCATAATGATTCCAACAAACATAAGCAGTGCAAAAATTACAAATACAGGGTTCAGATCTCCATTACGGATTTCTGTCCCCAGAATATTGAATGCACCAGGCATTCTAGCAACAATACCAGCAAAAATCAGAAGGGATATACCGTTTCCAATTCCACGGGCATTGATCTGTTCGCCAATCCACATCAGGAACATTGTTCCTGTTGTTACGGTCAGCATGGCAACAACTGTGTATTTCCAACCGACCATTGACGGGATAATCGCATCAGGTATTCTGCTGGCATATACTGTAACAGCATAAGACTGAATAATACATACCACGACTGTTCCATAGCGAATTAACTTTTGAATTTTCTTCTTTCCCCCGTCTTCTTCCGAAATCTTTTTCAACTGCGGAAACACCAGCAGCAGAAGCTGCATGATAATAGACATGGAAATGTACGGCATAATACCGAGCATAAAGATTGAAAAATTCTTAAATGCACCACCGGCAAAGAAATCCAGATACTCGGTTATACCCATTCCGGCACCGGTAGATGCCTGATTCAAAAAATAAAGACTCAATGCAGAGGCATCAATACCGGGAATAGGCAATATAGCACCTAGCCTGAAGATGATCAGCATACCGAGAGTAAAGAAAATTTTAAATCTTAACTCTCTTATTCTAAACATGTCGTAAAGTGGATTACCTGCCATATATTACCAACTATTCCTGTACGGATTCTTTTACTGCGACTTTACCACCGGCTTTTTCAATTTTCTGTACCGCACCAGCAGAAACCTTACCAACCTGAACTTCCAGTTTCTTGGAAAGTTCTCCGTTCCCCAGGATTTTCACTTCTGTTTCGGATTTTTTAATCAATCCTTTTTCAATCAGTGTTTCCAGAGAAACAACTTCCCCGTCGCTGTAGTTTTTCTCAAGAAGAGAAAGATTTACAGGAACGAATACCTTCTTAAAAGGATGGTTGGAGAAACCTCTCGCCGCAACACGACGATACAGAGGCATCTGTCCACCCTCAAATCCGGGTCTTACATTTCCACCGGAACGGGCTTTCTGACCTTTGTGACCTTTACCGGAAGTTTTTCCGGTACCGGCACCATGTCCGCGGCCCAGTACTTTTTTGTTCCTATTGGCTCCCGCAGGAGCTTTCAGTTCAATACTGCTCATAACTAGTTAATCTCCTCAACTTCCACCAGATGTGAAATTGACTCAACCATACCCAGAACAGCGGGGTTTGCTACTTTTTCCACTACAGAATTGAGCTTTCCGAGTCCGAGTGCTTTAGCAGTCTTTCTCTGCTCCGGTTTGCGGCCAATTGTACTACGAACGAGCTTTACCCGAATCATTTTAGCTTTAGCTGCCATATCAACCCCACAACTCATTTATGGATTTACCGCGACCAGCGGCAAGCTCTCTGGCATCAAAAATATTCTCAAGTCCGTCAAAAACACTTTTAACAATATTCATTGTGTTTTTGGAACCGAGAGATTTTGCCAGAATATCATGTATTCCAACGGCTTCCATTACCGCACGTACAGGTCCACCGGCAATAATACCGGTACCGGGTGCAGCTGGTTTCAACAGAACCGAAGCACTCTTGAAATTACCCAGGATTTCATGGGGAATGGTATTGTTTTTGAGAGGAACAGTAATAAGGTTCTTTTTTGCCTTTTCAACACTTTTCCGAATTGCTTCGGCTACATCATTGGCCTTTCCGAAACCGAATCCCACTCTTCCTTTACCATCTCCAACTACAATAAGAGCAGAGAAAGACATCTTCCGTCCACCCTTTACTGCTTTAGAAACCCTGTTCAGTCTGATGAGCTTTTCTGTAAATTCTTTCTCTTCTTTGTTTCTTTCTTTAAACGCCATACATCAACCTCTTAAAACTGAATGCCTTCTTCTCTGGCGGCCTCGGCTATAGCTTTGATAACACCGTGGTACATGTAACCGTTTCTATCGAATACGATTGTACTGATGTTAGCTGCCTTCAGCCTTTCTCCAACAACTTTCCCAAGTTTCGCTCCGCCCTCAACATTTACCTTGATTTCGGAGAGATCCTTTTCCAGAGTTGATGCACTAACAAGAGTATGACCTTTTAAATCATCAATAACCTGAACGCTGAGGTTTTTGTTACTCTTGAATACAGTCAGACGAGGTCTTTCAGCGGTACCGGAGATTCTTTTCCGGACATGTTTTTTTCTCTGCAGTCTTTTAGCCTGCTTCTGTTTAATCCTATCCATACTCTACAACCTACTTAACACCGGATTTACCGACTTTACGTCTGATATGTTCAGTTTCGTACTTGATACCTTTACCTTTGTAAGGTTCGGGCGGTCTGAGACCGCGAATCTCACTGGCAGCAAGTCCTACGACTTCTTTGCTGATCCCGGAAACTGTTACTTTGTTTCCCTCAACTGCGGCAGTAATGCCTTCGGGAAGAACATATTCGATCTGAGTTGAAAAACCAAGATTGAACAAAACGCTCTTTCCACTGACTTCCGCTCTGTAACCAACTCCGTTGATCAGAAGAGCTTTACTGAAACCGCTGCTAACGCCCTCAACCATATTGGCGAGAAGCTTTCTATAAAGACCATGCATGGATTTAGCTCTCTTGGAATCATCCTTTCTGCTTACAACCACTTCACCGTCTTTGATATCAAAACTGACTTCAGGAAGGAAAGTCTGTTTCAGCTCCCCTTTAGCACCTTTTACAGTCAGCTCATTGTCTTTAACTGTTACAGTAACCCCGGTAGGGACTGCTACAGGTTTTAAACCAATTCGAGACATCTAACCTTCCCCTTACCAGATCTGACAGATAATTTCTCCACCGACTTTATTCAAAGTCGCTTTTTTACCAGTGGTAACACCGGTAGAAGTAGAGACAATCAGAGTTCCGAAACCATTCATTACACGAGGCATTTCTCTGTAACCTGTGTATACACGCCTTCCGGGTGTGGAAACAGACTTAATACCATGAATGATAGCATTTTCTTTTTCATCATATTTCAGGAAAACACGAATAACACTTTTGTCATCCTGTGTAACTTTCTTGAAGTTTTTGATGAAACCTTCATTCTTCAAAATCTTTATAATTTCCAGCTTCAGCTTAGAAGGAGTTATATCCACCTTCTCAAAGTTTGCCTTGCTGGCATTTCTAATTTTTGTGAGCATATCCGCTACAGGATCTGAAATACTCATTACACTCTCCTACCAGCTTGATTTGGTGACGCCGGGAATCATACCTTCATTAGCAAGCTTACGAAAGCAGATTCTACACATCTGAAATTTTCTCATATATCCCCGAGGTCTTCCGCAAACACGGCACCTGTTATACTGTCTGGTGCTGAATTTGGGTTTTCTCTGGGATTTAACGATCATGGATTTCTTTGCCATCTATAAACTCCTATTTACTGAAAGGCATCCCGAACTTAGCCAGCAGAGATCTGGCCTCGTCATCCGTTTTCGCCGTAGTTACAATGGCCACATTCAGACCGTTGATCTGTTCAATCTTATCATAATCAATTTCAGGAAAGATAATCTGCTCAGTAATTCCGAGTGAATAGTTTCCTCTACCATCAAAAGCTTTAGGATTGATTCCCCTGAAGTCTTTTACACGGGGAAGAGAAATGTTGATGAGTCTATCAAGAAACTCATACATCTTTTCGCCTCTGAGGGTAACTTTTGCTCCGATTTCCTGACCTTCACGGATTTTAAAACCGGCAATTGATTTTCTTGCCTTGGTTTTCAAAACCTTCTGTCCGGTGATCAGACCAAGTTCTTCTACAGCAGCATCCAGCAGCTTTTTGTTGGTAATCGCTTCTCCAACTCCCATGCTGACAACAATTTTCTCTACTTTAGGAATCTGCATTTTGGATTTGTATCCAAATTCAGTGAACAGTTCCTGAGCAATCTTGTCATTATAAGCAGTTTTTAATCTTGGTACGTATCCAGCCATTATAAGGATTCCCCACATTTTCTGCAAATTCGAACTTTACTATCTCCGTCTACTTTAATGCCGATCCTTGTGGGTCCGCATTTTTTACAGAGAACCTGTACATTAGAGATATTGAGGGGAGCTTCAAGCTCGATGATGCTGCCTTTTTCACCCTGGCTTTTAGGCTTCTGAGCCTTTTTAACCATATTAAGACCTTCAACGATAACTCGCCCGGTATCTCTATTAATCTTAAGGACTCTACCAGTTTTACCACTGTCTTTACCAGCCATAATTTTGACCTGGTCGCCCTTTTTAATCTTGTATTTTACATCTGCCATCACAATATCTCCTAGAGTACTTCTGGTGCCAGAGATACAATTTTCATAAAACCGCCATCTCTCAATTCACGGGCAACCGGTCCGAAGATACGCTTACCAACAGGGTTGTTACCGGCATCGATAATAACACAGGCGTTATCATCGAAACGGATATAAGTCCCGTCTATTCTTCTGTACTCTTTGTGTGTTCTTACAATAACGGCCTTCTTAACATCACCTTTTTTAATAGGTGCGTTGGGAAGGGCATCTTTTACTGCTACCACAATGATATCACCAACACTGGCATATTTTCTCTTGCTTCCGCCGAGAACCTTGATACACTGAACTTTTTTAGCACCAGAGTTATCAGCAACATTCAAATATGTATTATCCTGAACCATTTCCTTCCTCCGGTGTTATTTCGCTCTTTCTATAACGTCTGTAAGAGCCCAGCACTTATCTTTACTTACAGGTCTGCACTCTTTAATGCGGACTGTATCACCAATATTAGCATCATTTTTCTCATCATGTGCTTTATATTTAACCGAACTGGTTACATATTTCTTATACAGCGGGTGCAGTTTCTTAGTGGTGATCTTAACGACAATAGTCTTGTCCATCTTGTCACTTACTACAACGCCGGTAAAGACTTTCTTACCAGTCTTTTTGGATGTCTCTTTTTCCATGACTTCCCCTAAGCTTTTCTGATTCCGAGTTCAGACTCATGAATCATAGTATTCAAGCGGGCAACACTTTTTCTCAGATTCCGCTTTTCCATGCGGTTTTCAACGTGACCCAGCACCATATCAAATCTGAGTTTCTGAAGCTTTTTGCTCAGCTCATCACGCTTTGCTTTCAGCTCTTCAACAGACAGATCGTTGTATTTTTCCTTCATAAACTACCTCGCTTCCTTAGCTACGAACTTGGTTTTGATAGGCAGTTTACTTCCAGCCAGTTCCATAGCTCTTCTGGCAAGTTCAATATCAACACCGGCGATTTCGAACATTACTGTTCCCGGTTTAACCGCAGCAACCCATTTTTCGGGGCTACCTTTACCTTTACCCATTCTGGTTTCAGCGGGTTTTTTGGTATAAGGAATATCCGGGAAAATTCTGATCCAGACTTTTCCACCCCTCTTGATATGACGGGTCATTGCAATACGGGCAGCTTCAATCTGTCGAGCAGTGATCCAATGTGTATCAAGGGCAACAAGACCGCATTCACCAAAGTTGATGGTGTTACAGCGGGTTGCATTACCCTTCATCACGCCTCTCATGCGTTTTCTGTATTTTGTTTTCTTAGGACTCAGCATCTACTCAGCTCCTTCCAGCTTTGTCACGCTGACTGCGACTTACAAGCAGGCCGGCGTCATCTTTCTGTTCATTACCGTAAACTTCGCCTTTGAAAACCCATACTTTTACACCGATTAAACCAAAAGTGGTATTAGCTTCAGCGAAACCGTAATCAATATCTGCTCTCAGAGTGTGAAGAGGAATACGTCCCTCTTTTACTTCCTGAGAACGTGCCATTTCTGCTCCGCCCAGTCTTCCGGAAATTTTAATCTTGATTCCCTTTACACCAGCTTTCATAGCATTCCCGGCAGTCATTTTCAGAACTCTCCGGAAAGCGGCTCTTCCCTTGAGCTGACGAGCAACATTCAATGCAATGATCTGTGCATCAGCTTCGGGTTTTTTAACTTCTTTGATCTTAACCTGAATCTTTTTATCAGTAAGCTTCTGAAGTCTGGCACCGATTTTTTCAATATTGGCACCTTTTGTACCAATAATCACACCGGGTCTTGCGGTATAGATCATCATAGTAACCCGCTGGGGCTGTCTGATAATTTCCACATCGCCGATTTCTGCACCTTTTGCTTCAGGACTGTCCATCAGAGCTTTTCTGAGAGCCAGATCTTCATGCAGTGAATCAGCATAATCTCTGGGATCTACATACCACTTAGATTTCCAGGTTTTGTTAACTCCCAGTCTGAGACCGTAAGGATTGACTTTCTGTCCCATTTATTCCCCCGTACTTCCTAATTCTTCAACCACAACAGAGATATGCGAAGATCTCTTTAACAATCTATCAGCTCTTCCTCTGGAACGAGCCCACATTCTTTTCTGAATGGGCCCACCATCAATCAGAAGCTCTTTAATATAGAGAGATTCCTCATCCAGCATGTTATTCTGGTTGAGAGCATTGGCAGCAGCAGACTGGATTACTTTCTTAAGGAACTTAGCCCCTTTGTTGGGATAGTTTTCCAGAATTGCCATTGCATCCGCATAGGGTTTTCTCCTGACATTGTCTGCAATTGGTCTTATTTTAGAGGGTGACATGGGCAGATTTTTAGCAATCGCTTTATATCCTTTCTTAGCTTCCATTTCTCACCTTACCTTTTTGACTTTTTGTCTGAACCAGCATGTCCTCGGAACAGTCTGGTCGGAGCAAATTCACCAAGTTTATGACCAACAAGGTTTTCAGTCACATAAACAGGAACCCAGGTCTTACCGTTATATACAGAAACCGTTAAACCTACCATCTCAGGAATGATTGTTGAAGTCCGGGAAAAAGTTTTAATCATCCCTTTTCCACCGGCTTTTGACTGATCAACAACCTTCTTGTAAAGACTTTTAGCAATAAACGGCCCTTTTTTAATAGATCTTGACACGCTTGACTCCTACTTCCGTCTCTTAACAATAAATTTGTTAGAACTCTTGTGTTTACTTCTTGTTTTAAACCCTTTAGTAGGTTTACCCCAGGGAGACACAGGATGACGACCACCGGAAGTTTTACCCTCACCACCACCATGGGGATGGTCAACCGGGTTCATTACAACACCCCGGACTTTGGGTCTTTTTCCCATCCATCTGGATCTACCGGCTTTACCGACTTTCACATTCATGTGATCCTCGTTTCCGACTTCACCAATGGTAGCCATACATTTATTGAGAACCATTCTCATCTCGCCGGAAGGCATTTTCAAAGTAACATACTTTCCTTCCTTAGCAGCAATAAGAGCAGATCCACCGGCCGTTCTTACCATCTGCGCACCACGTCCGAGCTGAAGCTCTACTGCGTGCACCAGACGACCTACAGGAATATTCTCCAGAGGAAGGGCGTTCCCAACTTCGATAGGAGCATCAGCACCGCTGACAACCTGATCTCCAACTTTCAGTCCTTTCGGACAGATAATGTACCTTTTCTCTCCATCCACATAGTGAATCAGAGCGATGTTGGCACTTCTATTCGGATCGTATTCAATCTGAGCAACTTTTCCGGGGATCCCGAATTTTTCTCTCTTGAAGTCAATGACCCTGTATTTTCTTTTATGACCGCCACCACGACGACGAACACTGATGCGTCCACCGGCGCCACGCCCAGCCTTGGATGATTTACCAGAAGACAGTGATTTCTCAGGAGTGCTCCGTGTAATATCATCAAAAGTCAGACTCTGTCTGTATCTCTGGGACGGTGTTCTCGGGTTATATGTTTTAATAGCCACAGAAGCCTCCTAATTATACACCTTCAAAAGCATCGATCTTCTCACCGGCAGTGAGGGTCACAATTGCTTTTTTCCAGCTCGCTGTTCTACCATAACCTCTTTTAAAACTGTTGGCAGAAACAGGAACGTTCGCTTTTTTCTTTCCATTGACATTAACAATGTTGCAGCTCACAGGATTTACAGAGAAGAGGTCTTTTACAGCACTCATAACCTGGATTTTGTTAGCTTTTTTATCTACCTTGAAGACATACTTCCTGGATTCCCCTTCGCGGAGAACATTGGACTTTTCTGTCAAGACAGGTTCGATTATTACTTTATAGGCATCCATATCCGACCTCATCCACCATAAAATTCGTTCAGTTTGGTAGCCGCACCTTCCATAACCACGATATTCTTTCCATAAAAAAGAGTGTGAGCACTCAGTCTGTTATAGGAGAGAAATCTTACGTTAGGCAGATTCCGTCCGGCTCTTCTGACCATGGAGTCGTCATCCTTAAGAACAACAACGGTTTTTTCACCATCCACCAGAGCACTCAGGATAGTTTTCATATCCTTGGTTTTACCGGATTCAACAGTGAAATCCTCAACAACCTTAAATCTATCTTCACTCTGAGCTTTGAGACTCAGTATGGACTTCATTGCAAGCTGTTTGATTTTCTTGGGAAGTACATAGCTGTAATCCCTGGGTTTGGGGCCGAAAGTGATTCCACCACCTACCCATACAGGAGATCTTCTGCGTCCGGCTCTGGCACGACCAGTTCCTTTCTGACGCCAGGGTTTCGCAGTTGTTCCGCGAACCTCACTCCTGGTTTTTGTGCTGGCTGTACCAACTCTTTTATTTGCAAGTTCATTCTTTATAGCGTTATATATTGAACCTTCGCTAACCTCGCGGGCGAATACTGAATCATCAAGAGTTATAGTACGCAGCTCTTTTCCTTCAATTGAAAAGACTTTTTTGTCCATAATAATCCTCTATTTCTTTTTGGCCTTGCGCACTAAAACGATACTATTCTTAGTACCGGGTACAGCACCCTTAACCAATACTATATTCTTTTCAGCATCTACTCGAACTACTTCCAGATTCTGAACAGTCTTTCTTTCGCCACCCATGCGGCCAGCCATTTTTGTACCCTTAATTACTTTTGAAGGATACGCAGCCATACCGGTAGAACCGTTGGCCCTATGAAATTTTGAACCGTGCGTTGCACGTCCACCACTGAAGTTGTGGCGCTTCATAACACCCTGAAAACCTTTACCCTTGGAAGTTCCGATAACATCAACAAATGCGAGATCTTCGATAATCTCTACACCGAAAGAATCGCCAACATTACATTCTTTCTCAAAATCCCGGATTTCCATAACATGCTTTTTGGGCGCAGTATCATCTTTAAACTGACCTGCATAAGGTTTTGTAACATGGCTGGATTTCATATCTAAAGACCCAAGTACAACCGCATCGTAACCATCTTTTTCTACTGTTCTATTGGCTACAACAACATTAGGCTCTATTTGTATTACAGTAACAGGAGTCAATGTACCTTCTTCATCAAACACCTGGGTCATTCCAGCTTTTTTGCCAATCAAACCAATCATTTAATACCTCAACAATCTTTACTTACTGTTTGATCTCAACATCAACTCCAGCAGGCAGCTCGAGTTTCATGAGAGCATCCATCACAGCAGAGGTTGGCTCTAAAATATCTATCAATCTCTTGTGAGTCCGCATTTCAAACTGTTCTCTGGACTTCTTGTTTACAAAAGTCGATTTCAAAACGGTAAATTTATTAATCCGCGTAGGCAGAGGGATCGGCCCAGAAACTTTACTACCCTGTTTCTGAACAGCCTGAACAATGGCTTTTGCACTCTGATCAATCAATTCAACGTCAAACCCTCTCAGTCTAACGCGTATCCGTTCCTTACCCATTATTCCTCCAGAAAAACACCCTGCCCATTATTCAGCAGGGTGCATCTATAATTCTTATTCGATAATTTCTACAACCTGACCAGAGGCAACGGTTCTTCCACCTTCACGAATAGCGAAGCGGAGACCTTTGTCCATAGCGATCGGGTGAATCAGTTCAGCGGCGATCTCAGTGTTATCACCGGGCATAACCATCTGCTTATCTTCTGGAAGAGTAACTGTACCGGTAATGTCGGTAGTTCTGAAGTAGAACTGGGGTCTGTAACCGGTAAAGAAAGGATTGTGTCTACCACCCTCTTCTTTTGTCAGACAATACAGCTGAGCTTTGAACTTCGTGTGGGGCAGAATGGAACCGGGTTTACAAAGAACCTGTCCTCTCTGAACCTCTTTCTTGTCAACACCACGGAGAAGAGCTCCGATGTTGTCACCAGCCTGTCCTTCGTCCAGAAGTTTGTTGAACATCTCAACACCGGTACAGGTAGTTTTCTGAGTGTCTCTAACACCAACGATTTCGATTTCGTCACCAACGTGTACAACACCCTGCTCAATACGACCGGTTACTACAGTACCACGACCGGAAATTGAGAAAACGTCTTCGATAGGCATCAGGAAGGGCTGATCAACAGCTCTTTCGGGAAGAGGGAAGTAAGAGTCCATGGCATCCAGCAGCTCCTGAATACAGGCAGTCTTATCACCGTCTTCAATGTTAGACATAGCTTCGAAAGCAGAACCTTTGATAATGGGAGTATCATCTCCGGGGTATCCGTACTCATCGAGGAGTTCACGAACTTCCATCTCTACCAGGTCTACCAGTTCGGGGTCAGCCAGGTCGAGTTTGTTCATGAAAACGATCATTTTGGGAATACCAACCTGACGGCCGAGCAGGATGTGCTCTCTTGTCTGGGGTTCGGGTCCTGAGTCAGCAGCTACCAGCAGTACAGCACCGTCCATCTGAGCAGCACCAGTAATCATGTTCTTGATGTAGTCAGCATGTCCGGGACAGTCAACGTGAGCATAGTGACGTGCTTCTGTTTCATACTCAACGTGTCTTGTGTTGATAGTAATACCACGTTCTCTTTCTTCAGGAGCATTATCGATATCTTCATAGCTCATTACTTTACCACCCGCTTTGGCGGCACAGTACATAGAGATCGCTGCAGTTAGAGTTGTTTTACCGTGGTCAACGTGACCAATTGTTCCGACGTTAACGTGCGGTTTGGTTCTCTGAAATTTGTCTTTAGCCATTTCTACCTCCTAGGCATTTTAAAAAAAACAACACTCTTTTCTTATGCCACTTCCGGGCATCGAAGGTGATATTAACAAGAAACGTCATACCAGCTCAACATCCAATGGCAAGAAAGTAGTTTTTTTCGGCAGAATTTTCACTAAAGTACAGATTTAAAAGGAGATATTAACCTTTTTGTTTTCATAACAGCATATTCAGCCACCTATTTTTCATAAAACGGTTTGGCTATAACGAATAACTTTACGGTTCATACCGTCTGTTATTACTGAAAACCTCTGTCGCAGTAGCGGCCTCTTAAAATCATCTAAAGGATTTCTCGAGGCATTCCGCCGAGGAAAGAGTCGGCCAGCATAACATCTGATTGCCGACTCCCTATTCTCAGACCCCTACCACTTGTAGTGGGAGAAAGCCTTATTTGCTTCAGCCATTCTATGGGTATCTTCTTTCTTCTTGAAAGCAGAACCTGTAGAATTAAAAGCATCCAGGATTTCCGCACTGAGCTTTTCGCTCATGCTTCTTCCGCTCCGGCTTCTAGCAGCGGCAATTAGCCACCTCATAGCCAGCGCTTCCCTTCTGGAATCACGGATTTCTACGGGAACCTGATAAGTAGAACCACCCACTCTTCTGGATTTAACTTCCACTGCAGGCTTTACATTTTCCAGCGCTTTCAGAAAAACCTGAAGCTCACCGTCTTCAGTACTTTTCTTATTTTTCACGACTTCCATTGCCCCGTAAAGGCATTTAGCGCTGGTTGATTTTTTACCGTCCATCATCATTCTTTTGATGAATTTTTCAACGGTAGTATTACTGTATTTGGAATCGGGCATTAACGGTCTGACCGGAGCCTCTCTTCTTCTGGACATCTTACCTCACCTTACGCCTTGGGTTTCTTGGTTCCATACTTGGAACGCGCCTGTTTACGACCATCTACACCAAGAGTATCTTTCGCACCCCTGATAATCCTGTATCTTACACCGGGAAGGTCTTTTACCCTTCCACCCCTGAGAACAACTACAGAGTGTTCCTGAAGGTTATGTCCGATACCGGGGATATAAGCTGTTACTTCAATACCATTAGTCAATCTAACCCTGGCAACTTTTCTAAGCGCGGAGTTAGGCTTTTTAGGAGTAATGGTCATAACTCTTGTACATACACCTCTTTTCTGAGGGCAGGACTGAAGGGCCGGAGCTGTAGTCTTTTTAACTGCAGACTTACGCCCATTCCTGATTAACTGATTTATAGTAGGCATTTAAATACCATCTCCCTTTACAATCATTTACTCAAAAGCAAGAGGACTCTAACAGATTTGCCTGAAAAGAGTCAACTGCTTAAATTATATATATCTGTTTTTTACCCCAAAACGTCAAAAAAAGAGATTTTCAGGGCAAAAATGTTTATCAGGGGTCAGCATAATCCCCCGCTGGAAACTTATTTCGCTTCGGCTTCGGCAGCCTTTTCATCGTAGCTTTCATCGAAAGGTTCACGATTCAGACTGGCAAGCTCCTGCTCGCGCTTCCTGTTTTCCAGAATCATCTGAACATGGGAATCCAGATCCTGACTTTCCTGGTTAAACAGTTTCATATCCCGATATTTCCTCATACCGGTACCTGCAGGAATCATGTGTCCGATAACAACATTTTCCTTCAGACCTCTGAGACTGTCAGACTGACCGGCAATGGCCGCATTTGTCAGTACCCTGGTAGTCTCCTGAAAAGAAGCAGCAGAAATCCAGGAATCAATATTCAGAGATGCCCTTGTAATACCAAGCAGCAGAGGTTTGGCAACGGCGGATTCACCACCTTCCCTCTTAACTCTGTCATTTTCCTTCCGGAAATTGTACTTGTCAATCTGCTGACCATAGATAAAGTGAGTATCTCCCACATCCATGATCTCTACTTTCCTCATCATCTGCCTGATGATAACACCAATGTGTTTATCATTGATATTTACACCCTGCATTCTATAAACTTCCTGTACTTCATCGACAAGAAATTTCTGGAGGGCATTTTCACCCAGTATCTCAAGGATATCATGAGGATCGGTTGCTCCATCACAGAGGGGCTCACCGGCTTCCACCATGTCTCCGTCCCTGACAAGAAGGTGTTTACCCATGGGGACCTGATGTTTCAGTTCGTTTCCATAAGGATCAACAACATCCACAACACGTTTACCTTTGGTGATTCCCTGGAATCTTACGATACCGCCGATTCTGGCAAGGATAGCACCGTCACGCGGGCGTCTGGCCTCGAACAGTTCCCCAACCCGGGGAAGACCACCGGTAATATCCTGTGTCTTGGCACTCTCTTTCAGCATTTTCGCCAGAGTCCGACCGGCTTTAACCTCTGTCCCGTTCTCTACGTTCAGGTAGGAGTTACCGGGAAGGTAGTAGTTGGCCACTTCATTTCCATCTTCATCTTCAATGATAATTCTGGGCTGCAGCGATTCCAGTGAGAACTCGGTAATTTTCTTTTCAATATTACCGGTATCCTCATTTACCTCTTCCTTCAGAGTTGTTCCCTGAATGATATCTTCAAAACGGACTTTACCATTCTGCTCGGCAATAATGGGATCACTGAAGGGGTCGAAGTAAGCAATAGCCTCTTCAGCCGGAACAACCTGTCCAGGCAGAACCATGACTGTCGAACCATTTCTGATCTCCAGTTTCTGATCCTGAGCTACCAGCAGGAGTTTTCCATCTACAAGGCTTACAACGGCGATTTCATCGGATTCAACATCCTTACCGTCTTTGACCATTACAACTTCGCCCTTGAGAACCTTCTGACCTTCTTCCACTTTGACATCATCTGATTTTCCGATATCAAAAGATTCGAAGACCTTGGCAACCATAAGAGAGCCTTTTCTTGTGAAAAGCTGGTTACCGTTTTCAAGTTCAACATGAGTCCCTGTCATAGATCTGACAAGAACCGGATACCGGAGAGAAACCCTGTTGTCTTCTGCTACAGTACTTGCTGTACCACCGACATGGAAGGTTCTCATAGTAAGCTGAGTACCGGGCTGACCAATGGACTGAGCAGCGATGATACCGACAGCTTCACCGATGTTGACTGTTTTCTTTGTAGCCAGGTCCCTACCGTAACATTTCCGGCAGACACCATGCTTCGCTTCACAAGTAAGAACTGTTCTCACCTTAACGGATTCAACACCGATTTCTTCGATAGCCCTGGCTATTTCATCAGTAATTTCTTCATTTACATCAATGATCACTTCACCGGTAATAGGATGTTTTACCCTTTCAAGAGTAAAACGTCCTGCAATTCTATCTGCCAGAGATTCGACAATCTCTTCACCGTCTTTCAGTGCATACTGCTCAATACCGTTGATGGTACCGCAGTCATCTTCATTCACAACAACATCCTGGGCAATATCTACAAGCCGTCTTGTAAGATATCCCGCATCGGCTGTTTT
This sequence comes from Oceanispirochaeta sp., assembly GCA_963666275.2. Classification (GTDB taxonomy): domain Bacteria; phylum Spirochaetota; class Spirochaetia; order DSM-2461; family DSM-2461; genus Oceanispirochaeta. The sequence goes on along the minus strand of CAXXOA010000002.1, from coordinate 1,507,905 downwards.
TAGCGCTGTATCGGCCAGACCTTTACGGGCACCGTTGGTTGAAATGAAGAATTCGATTACCGACAGACCTTCTTTAAAGTTTGAACGGATAGGTAGCTCAATAATGTCTCCCGAAGGCTTGGCCATCAGACCACGCATACCGGCCAGCTGACGGATCTGGTTTCTGGAACCTCTCGCACCCGAGTCAGCCATCATGTAAACGTTATTGAACCCACCCTGGTCATTCTGGAGCTTTTCCATCATCACATTGGTCAGTTCTTCATTGGTCTTACTCCAGACCTCTACTACACGGTTATACCGCTCTTCCTGAGTGATATGCCCTGCCAGATACTGATTCTGAATCTTCTGAACTTCATTATTGGCCGCTTCAATCAGGTCCTTTTTCGATTCGGGAATGATAATATCATCCATACCGATAGAGGCACCGAATTTTGTCGCGTACTTGTAACCGGCATCTTTAACGATGTCCAGCATTTTTACAGTCGTATAGGAACCATGTTTTTCATGGGTTTTGGTAATAAGATTTCTGATCTGCTTATCACCGAGAGTTTCATTGACGTACTCCACCTCGGAAGGAAGGAGCTCGTTAAAGAGGACTCTTCCGGGAGTTGTTTCCCTGAACTTCCCATCCATTTTCACATGAACCATAGCCTGATAGGCAACGGATCTGGCATCCAGAGCCATTATGACTTCGTTTGGTCCGGAAAAATACCGGCCCTCTCCCTTGGCGCCAGGTCTGTTCTTTGTCAGGTGATAGAGACCGAGAACCATGTCCTGTGATGGGAATACAACAGGCTGTCCATTGGCGGGGTTCATCAGGTTCGTATCAGAAAGCATCAGAGTCCAGCACTCAATCTGCGCCGCATGGGTCAGAGGAACATGGACCGCCATCTGGTCACCGTCAAAGTCCGCATTGAAAGCATGACAGACAAGAGGATGAAGACGGATTGCTTTACCTTCGACCAGTACGGGCTCGAAAGCCTGGATACCGAGTCTATGGAGGGTAGGCGCTCTGTTCAACAGAACAGGATGCTCTTTTACAACCTCATCCAGAACGGTCCACACTTCGGGAGTTTCCTGCTCAACAAGAGTTTTTGCTTTCTTTATATTGTAGACAATATCCTTGTCTACGAGTTTTTTCATAATAAAAGGCTTATACAGCTCAAGAGCCATTTTTGCCGGAAGTCCGCACTGATGAAGCTTCAGGTTGGGACCAACAACAATTACAGAACGTCCGGAATAGTCTACACGTTTTCCGAGAAGGTTCTGTCTGAATCGCCCCTGTTTTCCTTTAAGCAGATCAGAAAGTGATTTCAGAGGCCTGTTGGAAGCGCCCTTTACAACTTTCTTTTTCTTTGAATTGTCGAAAAGAGCATCTACAGCTTCCTGCAGCATTCTTTTCTCATTCCTGATAATGATATCAGGCGCATTCAGAGACATAAGTCTTTTAAGACGGTTATTTCTGTTTATTACACGACGATAGAGATCATTCAGATCGGAAGTCGCAAAACGGCCCCCATCGAGCTGAACCATAGGTCTCAGCTCAGGTGGTATAACAGGAATAACATCCAGGATCATCCACTCTGCTCTGTTTCCGGAATCCCGGAAATTTTCTACAATCTCGATACGTTTGAGCAGCCGTTTATCTGCTTTCGGTCCTTTTTCAACCATTTTCGCTCTCAGCTCTGCTGAAAGCGCATCCAGATCCAGACCCTCCAGAAGGCTTCTTACAGCCTCAGCACCGATTCCTGCGGTAAAAGACATACCGTACCGGTCCTGAGCTTCCATAAATTCCTCTTCGGAAAGGAGCTGCATCTTTTTAAGGTCCGTGTCACCCGCTTCAATCACTATATACTTTTCATAGTACAGGATCGAACGCAGTGATGCGATAGACAGATCAAGCAGAAGTCCCATACGGGAAGGAACTGATCTGTAGTACCAGATATGAGAAACAGGAGAAGCCAGTTCAATATGCCCCATTCTCTCACGACGAACCTTGAAGTGGGTAACTTCTACACCACAGCGGTCACAGATAACACCCTTGTAACGGATGGATTTGAACTTACCGCAGTAACACTCCCACTCTTTGGTTGTACCGAAGATTCTTTCACAGAACAGACCGTCCTTTTCAGGGCGGAGGGTCCTGTAGTTTATTGTTTCCGGTTTTTTGACTTCCCCGTAAGACCAGGCTCTGATCTGTTCCGGCGAAGCCAGTTTTATCATTAAACTGTCAAAATCCTGAATATCTTTCATTCATTCCCCCTGCTAGAATCGGCTTCCCTGTCTGCTAATCAACTCTTCGTCTCTTTCTGTGAAAGGAATCTGTTTTCCCTTCGTATCGAAAATCCGAACATCCAGAGCCAGACCCCGCAATTCCTGAACCAGAACATTGAAGGATTCGGGTATTCCCGCTGCCGTGGTGGCATCACCCTTAACAATGCTTTCATATATCTTGGCACGACCGTTCATATCATCTGATTTAATTGTCATAAGTTCCTGGAGAGTGTTAGCCGCACCATAGGCTTCCAGAGCCCAAACTTCCATTTCTCCCAGTCTCTGACCACCGAACTGGGCTTTACCACCCAGAGGCTGCTGAGTAACCAGTGAATAAGGACCTGTAGAACGGGCATGCATCTTATCATCTACAAGGTGATGCAGCTTAAGATAGTACATGTAACCTACAAAAACGGGGTTTTCAAAAGGTTCTCCGGTATAACCGTCAAACAGTTTGATTTTAGAAGCACCGTTCAGTCCTGATTTTTCCAGCTCAGCGGAAATTTCTTCGGTAGATGCGGAGTTGAAAACAGGAGTTTCGTACATTTTACCGAGTCTGGCACCTGCCATACCCAGCATTGTCTCCATGATCTGACCGATATTCATTCGCGAAGGTACACCGAGCGGGTTCAGACAAACCTCAAGAGGAGTACCGTCTTCCATATAGGGCATATCTTCTTCGGGGAGCACACGGGCAACAACACCTTTGTTTCCGTGACGTCCGGCCATCTTGTCGCCCTCTTTCAATTTTCTCTTGGTGGCAATAAGAACTTTCACAACTTCATCAACACCGGGACTCAGATCATCGCCTTCAGATCTCTTCAGTCTCTGTACATCAATGACGGTTCCTTCCACACCATGAGGAAGCTTCAGGGAAGTATCCCTGACCTCTTTAGCCTTCTCTCCGAAGATGGAGTTTAGCAGTTTGAATTCGGGCGTCGTTTCAGTCTCAGATTTGGGAGTGACCTTTCCGACGAGGATATAACTGGATTTAACCTTGGCTCCGATCCTTACAATTCCCTCTTCATCGAGCTGCTCAAGAGCCTTCTCAGAAGTATTGGGAATGTCGCGGGTCAGTTTTTCAGGTCCCAGCTTGGTTTCTCTGACTTCAGTGACAAATTCTTTAATATGAATAGATGTATAGTAGTCATCTTTGACAACTTTTTCTGAAATCAGTACAGCATCCTCATAATTGTATCCATTCCAGGGAACAAAACCTACAAGAAGGTTTCTACCCAGGGACAGCTCTCCGCTTTTTGTGGAAGGACCATCCGCCAGAACGGCACCATCAGCTACCTTCTCCCCTTTTGAAACAATGGGTTTCTGGTTAAAACAGGTATCCTGGTTGGTTCTCTGATATTTAATCAGAGGATAAACATCCTGCACTTCCGCATCGCTGTCATCAGGCTGTATCCGAACCTCTTCAGAACTGACGTACGCGACCGTACCACCTCTCTTGGCCTTGATACAGACACCGGAGTCATAAGCGGCTTTTCCTTCCATTCCTGTTCCCACAAGAGGGGCTTCCGGAAAAAGGAGAGGAACAGCCTGACGCTGCATGTTACAACCCATCAGGGCTCTGTTGGCATCGTCATGCTCCAGAAAAGGGATCAGAGACGCCGCGGTCGAGATAATCTGCCGGGGCGAAACGTCCATATATTTGATTTCGTCGGGACTTTTAATTGTATAGTCACCGGACTTTCTAACAGCTACCAGATCATCCTGCAGCTTCCAATCGTCTGAAAGAGAAGCACTGGCCTGTGCGATGTAGTATTTTTCCTCATCCATAGCGGAAAGGTATTCAACTTCATGGGAAACCTGACCGTTTTCTACCTTCCGGAAAGGAGTTTCGAGAAAACCGTAGTCATTCACCCTGGTGAAGTTTGCCAGAGAAACGATCAGGCCGATGTTCGGTCCTTCAGGAGTTTCAATGGGACACATCCTTCCGTAATGAGTGTAGTGTACATCCCTGACCTCGAAACCGGCTCTGTCTCGTGAAAGACCTCCCGGTCCAAGAGCATTAAGTCTTCTTTTATGGGTCAGCTCAGAAAGGGGATTAACCTGATCCATAAACTGAGACAGCTGGGAGGAACCGAAAAATTCCTTGACCGCCGCCACAATAGGCTTAATGGATACAAGATCCTGAGGCTTGAGAGATTCTGTTTCTTTCAGAGACATTCTCTCTTTGGCAATTCTTTCCATTCTGGAGAACGCTGTTTTCAGAGCATTGGAAAGAAGCTCTCCAACTGACCGGACCCTTCTGTTTCCCAGGTGATCGATATCATCAATTGAAGCTTCGCCGTCGTATACACGGATCAGATAGCCCATGGTATTGGCGATATCTTCCCTGGTAAGGACATGAGAATCTTCGGGATTTTCATAGTCGAATTTTTTGTTCAGCTTGTAACGTCCCACACGGCCGAGATCATAACGTCTTGTTGAAAAGAACATGGAAATCAGATCTTTCTCGGCACTTTCTACAGTAATGGGTTCACCGGGCATCAGTACGGAGTAAATAGACGCCAGAGCATCTTCCTTGGTAGGCTCATCGTGCTCGGGATCATCCTGATTGTATTTTGATTCTTCCCTTTCAAAACAGTTGAGAACAATAGTACTGTTCAGAGAGTCGGGATGATCAAAATCCACAACTTCAACTTTTTCGATCTTGGAGTGTACAAGTTCATCCGTATCGTGGGGATGTATTTTTTCACCCGCTCTGTAAAGTTTTTTCTTTACGCCGTCAATTTCAGTATAAACAGCTCTGGCAAAAACCATTCCGACAAGAGACTTGGCCCCTTCTCTTTCATTGGTTACCTTTACAGTTTTTGTTTTGTAAAACTGATCTATAATCTGTTCCCTGGTATCCAGTCCGAGAGCTCTCAGAAAAAGAGTACCGAGAATACGTTTTTTTCTATCTATCTTTGTATATACCAATTCCTTTTTGTGATCGATCTCAAATTCGAGCCATGACCCTCTATAAGGAATTATACGGGATGAATACACCCCTTTCTCTTCTGAAAAAATTACACCGGGAGACCTGTGTATCTGAGATACCACAACTCTTTCCGCACCGTTAATAATAAACGTCCCCCTATCTGTCATAAGAGGAATATCGCCCATGTAAATTTCTTTCTGCCGAATTTCTCCGGTAGACTGAAAGATCAGATTGATCCGGGCTTTGATAGGAACAGCATAAGAAAGACCCTTGCGCTTACATTCAGCTTCAGTCATCTTAACGCCGTCATAATCGAGGGTGTAATAATCATAATCGAGAACCAACTCACCGTTGGCACTTTCTATGGGAAATGTTGCCCGGAATACTTCTTCAAGCCCCTGACTCACCAGCTCCCCATCGCCTTTAAGGGCAGTAGTCTGGAGAAATTTTTCATATGAAGACAACTGAATATCTATGAGATTGGGTAAATCAATTGCTTCTTCATATTCCTTACCAATATAAGTTCGGCGATCCAGCTTATCCCTAACAAACACTAAAAACCCCCTGATAACACTTTACCACAGGGACACCTAGCCCCTGTGGTAAAATGAGTAAAAAAATCAATACTAAATAACTGCGCTTCTATTATTTAATTTCAACAGTTGCACCGGCAGCTTCGAGCTGCTCTTTGATCTTGGCTGCATCTTCTTTAGAAACGCCTTCTTTGACCACAGAATCGGATCCTTCAACCATTTCTTTAGCTTCTTTCAGACCAAGACCTGTAACGCCTCTAACTTCTTTGATTACGCCGATTTTCTTTCCATCAGCGAAACCTTTAAGAATAACGTCAAACTCAGACTGTTCTTCAGCAGCAGCGCCGGCGTCTCCACCAGCAGCGGGAGCAGCAGCTACAGCTACGGGAGCAGCAGCGGTTACACCAAATTTGTCTTCCATAGCTTTTACCAGCTCGGAAACTTCCAGTACAGTCATGTTTGCAATAGCATCCAGAATTTCTTCAGTTGTCATATTACCTTCTCCTTAATGTTTTTTAACAGCGATAGCATGCAACTATTAGAAGACTAACGCTGTTTGTTTATTTATTTTACTCGTTACCTTTTGCATCTGCAACGGCAGCAAGTGTTCTAACCAGCTTTTCTGTAACAGCGTTCAGGGCAAAAGCCACATTCTGTACAGGGGCATTCATTGTACCCATAAGTTTTGCAATAAGCTCGATTCTTGTAGGAAGCTTGGAAAAAGCCACAACTCCGGCTTCATCATAAACATTTCCTTCAAAATATCCGGCCTTCAGTTCCACAGGACTGTCTTTTGCAAACTCGATCAGAGTTTTGGCAACAGGACCCGCTTCATCATGAGCCATAGCTACTGCTGTAGGACCAACAAGATAGGACTCAACCCCGTCTTTACCAAGTTCTTTAAAAGCAATCTTTGCCAGATTGTTCTTAATTACATGATACTCGGCATTCTGTTCCCGGAGCTTGTTCCGCAGATCAGTCACCTGCTCTACAGTCAAACCGCGGTAGTCGGTAAAAATAAAGTTCTCAACACCTTCAAACTGTTCCCGAAGAGCAGCAACGGCATCAATTTTGTTCTGCTGTATCTTTTTTTCCGCCATCTCTTACTCCTTAACCTCTACCTTAACGCCAGGCCCCATGGTTGAAGAAACAGCGACAGATTTAACAAAATCGCCTTTTACATCACTAGGTCTCTTTTTGGAAAGATCTCCCATGAAAGCATTAAAGTTTTCCTGGATCTGTCCCTCATCCATAGAAACTTTTCCTACAGCAAGGTGAACAACTCCGGTCTTGTCGGCACGATATTCAACACGACCCTGTTTCAGCTCTTCGATAGCACCTTTAACATCCATAGTAACCGTTCTTGTCTTGGGGTTAGGCATAAGACCTCTCCGTCCGAGAACAGGACCCAGTTTACCAACTTCCCTCATCATATCGGGAGTAGCAACACAGATATCAAAATCCAGCCATCCGTCTTTAATCTTGGCGACAAGGTCATCATCACCAACATAGGCAGCACCGGCTTCCAGAGCTTCTTTAGCTTTATCACCCTTGGCGAAAACCAGGATCTTCTTTTCAGCAGTAAACTGATTGGGAAGACTGACAGTATCGCGGATAGAGTGACTTTTCTTGATATTCAATTTAACAGAAACTTCAACAGTTTCATCAAATTTTGCGAAAGCACCACTTTTCACAAGACCGATCGCTTCTGAAACTGCATAGAGTTTTGCAGAATCGATCTTGGCAGCAGCCTCTTTATATTTCTTGCTTCTTTTCACTTCATTAACCCTCTACCTTGATTCCCATACTTCTTGCAGTACCGGAAATAATACTGATAGCGGCATCAATGTCGTTAGCATTGAGGTCAGGCATTTTTGTCTGAGCAATTTCCTGTACCTGAGCGCGGGTTACTGTTGCAACCTTTACTTTATGAGGTTCCGCAGACCCTTTATCCAGCTTTGCCGCTTTCTTGAGAAGAACCGCTGCAGGAGGTGTCTTTGTAATGAAAGTGAAACTTCTGTCGCTATAAACTGTAATAACAACAGGAATAGTCAGTCCCGGCTCAAATTTGCTGGTTCTATCATTGAACTGCTGAACAAACTGAGGCGCAGGAACACCGTGAGGACCGAGAGCCGGACCGACCGGTGGAGCGGGAGTTGCTTTTCCCGCAGGTACCTGAAGCTTAATATAAGCTGTTACCTTTTTCTTAGCCATTTTTTACTCCTTATGGTGCAAACGTCTGCCTTTTAAGAGGACAGACTCCCATGTATATAAAACTACGACAGAACAAAATCCTGCCGTAATCCAATCACACTTTTTCAACCTGAGAAAAATCAACTTCTACAGGAGTACTTCTTCCAAAAATCCCGACCATAACCCGCAGCTTGCCTTTTTCAAGGTTAACCACTTCGATATTACCCGAGAAAGATTCAAAAGGACCTTCGATAACACGAACCTCTTCACCCACAGCAAAGTCCTGTTTGGACTGGTACCGCTTCTCAGCTTTAATAGCACCTGTTTTCTGAAGGATTGATTTCGCCTCATCCTGACTGATCGGCTGCGGCTTAGCCCCTGAGGCATACCCCACAAACCCGACAACGCCCTGAATCTTTTTTATATCTGAACATATTTTCTTCCAGCCCCTGTCGGGGAGATCCATTTCAAGCAGAATGTAACCGGGGAGGAATTTTTTAGAAACCGTACGTTTCTTACCGTTTTTAACTTCAACCACATCTTCCGCGGGAACCTTGATATCAAGAACTGATCCTGCAAGGGTACCGTCTTCCATGTAAAGCCGAATGTATTTCTCAATCTTGTTTTCATACCCGGAATAGGTATGAAGAACGTACCAACCTTTCGCCATTGTTCTTCCTTTACAAAAATACAGGCTGTTTTTTAAAAAATAAAGAAAAGCCCTTTCACCAGCAGGAAGTCAACAACACCAAAGAAGAGAGCAAACAGTACGGTTGACACCAGAACAACTTTCGTAGACGCGGCAACAGAATCTCTTCCCGGCCAGACTACCTTCTTCAGCTCTCCATAGCTTTCTGAGAAAAAAGCTTTTAATTTTTTCATAACAAGCTCCCGGTTAAAAAAATACCGGTCTAGCCGGATTTTTCAATACACCTGAAAAGACAAACAAACTCCGACCAGGGGCCGGAGGTAGAAATCTTTTCTCTAAAAATATAAAATACAGGCCAGGTAGGACTCGAACCTACAACATCCGGTTTTGGAGACCGGCGCTCTAGCCATTGGAGCTACTGGCCTGTATAAAACCTATTTAATCTTGGTCTCTTTGTGCTCTGTTGAGCTTTTACACCACTTGCAATATTTCTTGAACTCAAGTTTACCCTGAATGTTCCTTCTATTCTTGCTGGTGGTATAATTTTTTCTTTTACAAGTTGTACACTGAAGAGCGACCAACTCTACAGCACCTTTTTTCGCCTTAGCCATTTTTTCTCCCGCCTGAAAAAGCCCCCGGATAATCCAGGCAGCCATTTAGAATAAAAGTAATTACAGCCTCCGACCGGACTTGAACCGGTGACCCCAACCTTACCATGGTCGTACTCTACCGACTGAGCTACAGAGGCACGCTGTGAAATGCTCATGTAAAGTACCAAAATGCTTTTTTTTTGTCAACAGCTTTTTTCAAAAAAAAGAACTAATATCTGCCATGGCAGATATCTCACTATATATTAAATATTTAGATAGGAATAGCCCTTCTCCGGCGACTCCTAGAGACAGGAGGTACCCTCCGGACCGTTTTCGCTCCTGTAGAAGGTCATAACCCTTTCGCAATTCTCTCTGTACTGCCTGTATTTGGCATCATATATTATCCGGTTTTTTCTGTCGGGATATATCTCATGTTTCATCTGAACCAGCTCCAGAGAGGCACTCTGAATATCCGGAAACCTACCCAGAGCCACAGCGGCGATACAGGCATCCCCCAGGAGCTCGGCGTCTTCAATTTCGGGAATCAGAATAACCTTTCCTGTAATATCCGCCTTCATCTGATTCCATACCCGGCTTTTCCCCTGACCACCGGAGATACGCAGATCATGAACAGGAAGCCCCTGAGCCTCGAAGAGTTCCAGACTTCTGCGGACAGCAAAACCTATCGCCTCCATAACGGCCCGGCCCAGTTCATAGCGTCCCTGTTCCGGATCAAGACCGGTAAACATGCCGTTGGAAAATTCCCATAGATACCCCTGCTTCATATTCGGAAAGAACTTGGGATGATCCTGCTCCACCGAAGTCTTACTGACTCCATCCATGGTCTGGTCATACCTGAAACTTTCCTGCCCTGTAAGATGCCTGTACCATTCGAACAGACTTCCTGTGGAAGAGAGTATGGCTGATATATTGGTATACCCCTGAACAGCATGGGGCAGCTCCCTGAGATGGGGATTTCCTATGGAAACCTCGGAGCAGTAATTGATCCCCTCGGAAGTTCCCGCTCTATCGCAGATCTTACCGGGAAAGACAGCTCCCGAACCGATGAGAGAAGCCATAAAGTCCGATCCGCATGCCACAACAGGAGTCCCAGGCTTCAGTTCGGTTTGAAGATAGGGTTTTTCAAGGACCTGTCCGGCCAGGGTTCCCATTTCCACAATACGGGGAAATTTACCGGAATCCAGCCCCAGACGGTTCAGAACATCATCATCCCAGATAAAAGGAAGGAAGTCCTGGTGAGGCGTAACCATTACAGCCTCCCCGGTCAACTGATACATCAGAAGTTCGGGACAGGAGAGAAAAAGATCCGCCTTATCATAGACTTCAGGACTGTTTTTTTTCAGCCAGCTGATTTTGGGCAGATAGTAGGATGTGGTTTTCTCCTGATCCTCGCTCTGCTTTAAATGCCAGAGAAGAACAGGACCGAGGGGCTTTCCCGAAGCAGCTACCGGGATCATCGTAGGCCCGTTCCCGCTTATGGCTACCGCACTGATTTTTGCAGGCCCCACAGCCGCGACGATCTCCCTGAGCCCGTCCATCCACAGCTCTGCGGAAAAATGACTTTCCCGGGAGATGGCAGCATGAGGAAAGCGGACTCTATGATAGGAAAAAAGATAACCTTCTTTACTGATCAGACCGCCTTTCATGGAAGACGTCCCTATATCGACGGCAAGAACCAATATTTACCTCTTTTTCAGCATCCTCTGTATCATCTTACTGTTGTCCAGCAGGGGAGAAACCGAGCGGTTGTGGTGAACCCGGGAAATAGCCCGGGCAAACAGATTGGAAACGCTGGCGGAAAAGAACCACTCTTTCTGAAGGATTTCATCGGAAAGCGTGACAGCATTGGTACCAACGATATAATCGAAGTACCCCTCTTTGTGGGCTTCGTCAAAATGATCCACCGCAGCACCGGAGAACATGGGCAGAGAGACGGAACAGATAATTTTCTTGGCCCCCATCTCCCGGATGAGTTTCATGGCTTTGATCAGTGTTCCTCCGGTTCCCAGCATATCGTCTGCAATAAAAACTGTTTTATCCTTCACATCCCCCAGCAGCCTGGCTGAAGTGATATTGGAATCTGCAGCGCTTCTTGTGAGTTTGGAGTAATCCCTTTCCTTATAAAGAAGAGCCAGAGGCTTTTTCAGGGAGTTGGCATAGAACTTATTCCGCTCAATCGCTCCGGTATCCGGAGACACAACGACAAGATCTTCGTCCTGAAGATCTATGTTGCCGTTCAGCTGCCTCAGAATCTGATAGGAGGCATGAAGGTTTTCCAGTGAGAGATGCTTGAAGGTATGGGCAATCTCCTTGGAATGTATATCCAGGGTAATGATTCTTTCAATCCCCATATTTTCAAACATACGGCCCAGAGTCGATGCGGTCAGCCCTTCCCGCCCTTTGGCTTTGTGCTGCCTGCTGTAGGGATAGGTAGGCATAACCAGTGAAACCCGTCTGGCTCCCGAACGAAAAGCCGCATCGATCGTAACCAGCAAAGTCATAAGATGATCGTTGACGGAACAGACAACCTCTTCGTCGGATCCGAAGAACTTTACGGGATTATTATTCGCTACATCCTGAACAATATAAATATCCATCCCTCTGATGGACCGGAGGATCTCCGCCTTGATCTCACCATTGGCAAATCTTGTGGATTTACAGGGGATCTTGAAGGACGGACTCCTGTAAGCCTTTCCATCACCCACAGTGGATACCCTGTGAGAAATGATATCATCGGCAAAATTTGCCTGCTTATAGACCTCTTCCTTCTCAAGACCGTAAAGGCGGCTGATATAGCCGACTTTTTTATCAAATCGTCTTCTATAGATTGTTTTGAGATGAGAGGTAATCTCATCGGCGAAAGCTTCGCCGCCCGGGCAGGCTATGACTCCCAGGGATGTGGGTTTCGAAAAGCTCATTGAATGTCCTTTGCTAACGGGTTGAGGTGTCCTGAGCACCCCTGCAATTATCACACAAAAGATATCACACCCTCTTTTCAGGGGTCAATAAGAGGAATTCATCTATCAGCTCTTTACGCTGACAATGGAATTCATCATAATTCGAAAACAACTTGAAATTCGTTAATAATTTATATCTATAAAAGTCATTACCGGAGAGATTTCTCCGGGAGGAGATTTCCATGATTAAAAAAGCATTTATTGCCATAATTTGTCTTTCAGCACTCTTTCTGGCAGGCTGCCAGAAAAATGAGACTGCCGGGACTGCCCGGAAGGATTCGCAGGAACCGGCCCGGATCGCTGTTTTTGTTCCCGGTGTCCTTGCAGGGAGCCCCACCTATGAAATGATGGACGAAGGAGTACGGAAAGCCGCTCTGGAGATGGGTGCGGAAGTGAAAACTGTGGAAGGCGGCTTTAATCAGGCCGAGTGGGCCACACAGGTCCAGACTCTGGCCTCGGAAAAACAGTACGACCTTATTATAAGTTCAAACCCCGCCATGCCCGAGATATGCCGGGAAGTCAAGAAAACATACCCCGACCAGGAATTCCTTGTTCTCGAGGGAAGCAGAATTGAAAACGACACTATCTCCACCTTCCTTTTCAGCCATCTGGAGCTCTCCTATATGCTTGGTTATTTTGCCGGCCTGGTGACCACATCCGATATGGCCGGAGCCAACAGCGATGTAAAGATAGGCCTCATTGCCGGTCAGGAATATCCTGAGATGAACCAGAAAATCCGTCCGGGATTTCAGCAGGGAGTGGAAGCTGCAGCACCCGGAGCAGTGGTGGATTTCCGGATCATCGGTAACTGGTACGATGCGACAAAAGCATCAGACCTGACCAGAAGCATGATAGATTCGGGTGTGGATGTGATCCTGACGATTGCGGGAGGAGCCAACCAGGGGGTTGTGACCGCAGCCAAAGAGAAGGGAAAATATGTCCTCTGGTATGATACAAACGGCTATTCCATTGAACCGGGTACGGTGATAGGCAGCGGTCTGATCCGGGAGGACAAAGCCGCCTATGAACAGACCCTTCTGGCTCTGCAGGGAAAACTCCCGGCGGGATCCTCTGTCTATGCGGGAGTAAAAGAGGGATTCCTCGACTTTATAAGCGATGATCCCCTGTATGAATCCAGTGTTCCCGAATCCCTCAGAAATGCCCAGAAAGAGCTGGTCGCCCAGTTCAAGGATGGTCAGCTTCAGCTGAGATAGAGACTATGCAGACCCCCCATGCCTGCAGCATTGAACTGAAAGATGTAACCAAGGCATTCCCGCAAAGCGGTATCATCGCCTGCAACCGTATCACCTTCTCTGTAAACAAGGGAGAGATCCTCTGCCTGATGGGTGAGAACGGCGCAGGGAAATCCACTCTGATGCACATACTCTCCGGTTTTTACAGCCCCGATCAGGGGGCAGTGAGTTTTCCGCAGAACGAAGACGTGGGAATGATCCACCAGAAGCCCATCCTGGCCGGAGGCCTGGCAGTCTGGGAAAATATAGCCCTGGGGCACCGTGACAGCAGTTTCCGGATACAACCGTCCCGGCAGAAAGAGAGAATCCGGGCCGTCCAGGAAAAATACGACCTGCCTCTGGATCTGAACAGGATGACCTACGAACTCACGGCCGCCCAGATTCAGCGGGCGGAACTGCTGGAGTCTCTGGTTCTGGACCGGCAGATCCTTGTGTTTGACGAGCCCAGTGCCAGCCTGACGGATCAGCAGACAGAAAACCTTATAAAACTTATAAGGCGTCTCAAAGAAGAAGGCAGAACCATCCTCTATATAACACACAGGATTCAGGAATCTTTCTCCCTGGCCGACAGAATTGCGGTTATAAGAAAAGGAGAACTGAAACTGATTAAACCCCTGTCGGAACTGACTCCCGGAGACGTTTCGGAAGCCATGATCGGACGGGAAAATCCCGACCCCGAAAAGAAGAGAGAGTTTGCCAACAGGGCTCCCCGGAAAAAAGAGGTTCTTCTGAGACTGGAGAACATCAGTTACGATGAACAGGGAGCCGCCCGGCTTAAAAACATAAGCGCCGACCTTTACGGCGGAGAGATTCTGGGCATTGCGGGCATACGGGAGAACGGTCTGATCTTTCTGGAAGACCTGATCACCGGAGCCATACGCCCCAGGGAAGGCCGCTTCCTCCTGAAGGGGAAAGCCATCCCCTACCTGACGCCCTACCGGTTCCGCAAGCATGGAATTTCCTATATTCCGGCGGACAGACTGACCAGGGGCGCCAGCCTGGAATCGACTCTGGGAGAGAATCTGATCCTTCTCAAAAGGAAACTGAAAGGCTCGGGAAAGAGCTACAGGACCCGCCTGAGAGACTGGGCGGTCCACCTTATCAAAAAGGCGGAGATCACCGGACACCCCGACCAGCCTGTCAAAACCCTTTCGGGGGGCAATATCCAGAAAATGATCCTCACAAGAGAGCTTCATGAAGATCCCTCCCTGCTTATCATTTCGGAACCCAGCTGGGGACTGGATTTTTCAAGCCGGGAAAAACTTCACAAACAGATACTCCAGGCCAGGGATCAGGGCGCCGCGGTACTCCTTCTGACTACGGACATTGATGAGCTGCTGATTCTGTCCGACAGGATTGCAGTCCTCACGGCAGGCGAGTTGACCCATACACCTCCCGAAGAGGGAGTCTGGACAAGAAAGACCATTGGAGAACGCATGACCGGAGCAGACCTACTATGAAAATCCCCTCGGTATTCCGCATCCTTATAATCTGTATTGTCATTGCCACGGCGGTGATTCTGATGTTCAGCAGACAGCCCGGGGAGACTCTGTTCTACTTTTTTCCCGGTATTTTCAGCAACACACTGTCTTTCGGCAACTTTCTCAACTATTCGGTTCTGCTGACCCTGACCGGGCTGGGCATCATCCTGGCCTTCAGCGCCGGATCCTTCAATCTGGGGGGAGAGGGACAGGTCTATACGGGAGCCCTGGCGGCTCTGGTCCTGGCACTCCGGTTTCCCGATCTGCCCGCCCCTGTGGGAGTCGGCATGATGATCCTGGGAGGCGCCCTGGCCGGAGGAGCCCTGGCGTTCCTTTCGGGACTGATGAAGTCCTTCTGGGATGTGGATGAACTGATAAGCACCTTTCTCCTTTCGGCGGGCATGATTAAAGTAGTGGACCATATGATCCTGAACCCTCTCAGCGACCCCGACAGCTATCTGCTGAAATCTCTGAGTATTCCGGACCGGTACAGGCTTCCCCTTCTGATGCCTCCCAGCCACTTCAATATCTCTTTTGTCCTTGTGATCCTGCTGATTCCGACGGCCTATTTCTTTCTTCATCACTCCCGGCGAGGATATGAACTGAGGATGACCGGCCACAACAGGGAATTCGCCCGTTTCGGAGGACTGAACCTGGGGATATACGACACCCTCCCCCTCACGGCCAGCGGCGCGCTCCACGGAACCGCCGGAGCCATAGCCCTGTGCGGAACCTATTATGCGGGGATCCTCGGATTTACAGGCGAACTGGGCTGGAACGGCATAGCCGTAGCCCTGATTGCCTCCCGGAACCCTCTCTTTCTGGTCCCGGGGGTGTTCTTTTTCTCCTGGATGACCCAGGGAGCCAGACTGGCGGTGCTTCAGTCCCACCTCTCCCTTGAGCTGGGAAGCATTATCCAGGGAGTCCTGTTTCTCCTCATTTCATCCCAGGCTTTAAGAGGAAGAAAAAAATGATCCTATCTATTATCAACAGCGCCGCTCCCCTTCTGCTGGCAGCCCTGGGCGGACTGCTCACAGAACTGGCGGGAGTTCTCAATATAGCCCTGGAGGGAATGATTCTGACCGGAGCATTTGCGGCCCTTGTGGTGACCCACTGGACCGGCAGCCTCATGGCGGGGGCCCTGGCAGCCGCCGCAGCCGGACTGGTGACAGCCTGGGTTTTCAGCTTCAGCAGTTTCAGGCTGAGAGGCAATATTTTTATTACCGGCCTGGGAATCAATATCCTCATGCCCGCTCTTATCGCCTCTCTCTCCCAGTCCCTCTTCGGCAATCAGGGAGTCATCCGCCTGGAACAGGCCAGAGCCCTCATCACTCCCGGCGGGCTGGATCTTTATACATGGTCGGCCCTGATCCTGGCGGCGGCTATGCTGATCTTCCTGTACCGGACCTATCCGGGACTTGCACTCAGAGCATCCGGAGAAAAGCCGGACCTTCTGAAAAGCCGGGGCCTCTCTCCGGAGAGGACCCAGACAGCGGCGGTCCTTGTGTCGGGAGTTTTTGCCGGGATTGCCGGAGCCGCCCTTTCGCACAGACTGGGGGTTTTTGTTCCAGGCATGTCCGCAGGCAAGGGATGGATAGCCCTGGTGGCGATCTACCTGGGCTATAGGAAAGTCCCGGGAATCGGGGCGGCCTGCCTCCTTTTTGCGGCGGCGGAAGCAATAGCCAACAGGGCCCAGGGATCTCTGCAGATTCCCCCGTCCCTGATCCTCAGCTTTCCCTATTTCTTTACCCTCCTCGGATTATGCCTCTTTGCGATCCTCAAAAAAAGAAAAATCTAACACAATTGGATGCTCTATTTTTTCAATTGTTAGAATTGTGTTAATTTTCTAATTGAACAGAGGGATTATCCTTGTGTTTTCCTCCCCGTATCTACTAAACTGTAAGAGATTTGTCAGGTTTCCAATAATCAGGAAAACCTGCTTCCACTTATTGAAAAAAAATAATTCAGGAGTAAACCGAACATGACAATTTTCTCTTCTATAATGGAGATAATAGGATCCCTGGGACTCTTCCTTTTCGGAATGAAAATTATGAGCGAAGGGATTCAGAAAGCGGCAGGAGAAGGTCTTCAGAAGACACTGAACCATATCACTGCCAACCGTTTTGTTTCCGTCATTACTGGTTTTGCTATTACAGCGATCATTCAGTCCTCGTCAGCCACAACAGTAATGGTTGTCAGTTTTGTAAATGCGGGACTGCTCAATCTGACACAGGCCATCGGAGTCATCATGGGTGCCAACATCGGTACCACCGTAACCGGATGGATTGTTTCACTGCTGGGATTCAAGTTTTCCATCAGTTCCATTGCCCTGCCCATCATAGGTGTGGGACTGCCGCTGTACTTCTCTAAAGTCAGCAAAAGGAGAGACTGGGGTGAGTTTATGATCGGATTCGGTCTCCTCTTCCTGGGACTGTCCTTTATGAAACACGCCATGCCCGATCTGGAAGCGGAACAGGTTCATTTCCTGTCTGACTTCGCAGGACGCGGTTTTATCTCTATTGTGATTTTTACCCTTGCGGGAGCACTGATCACCATCATTGTCCACTCTTCCAGTGCCTCCATGGCAATCACTCTGACAATGGCACACAGCGGCCTTATTCCCTACGAAGCCGCAGCCGCCATGATCATGGGAGCCAATATCGGAACAACCATCGACGCCTACCTGGCTTCGATCGGCGCGAATGTTCATGCCAGAAGGGCTTCCCGGGTGCATATCCTGTTCAATGTAGCGGGAGTTATCGTGGTTATGATCATATTCAACCCCTTCCTGAGGCTGGTTGATTTTGTGGTTCCCGGCGACGAGATCACCACACATCTGGCCATGTTCCACACCATGTTCAACATTCTGAACACCCTGGTATTCATCGGTTTTGTCAATCAGATTGCCGCGCTCGTGGAAAAGATGGTCCATCCCGGCAAGAACGAAGTGGGACTGGGACAATATACCCTGCCTTTTATCGAATCCACCATACAGAATGTTCCTGAAATCAATGTGATCAAGGTACAGAAAGAAGTAGCCTCCATGACCGACATGGTGGAGGATATGTTTGATATCTACGTGGATGTTTTCAAAAACCCCGACAAGAAAATGGGTGCCCAGGTTGATGAGATCAAGGAGATGGAAGAGTATACCGACCAGATGCAGGAAGAGATTACAAAATTCCTTATCCGATGTTCTGCAGAAAACCTCAATGAATCAGGCCGGGCCAATATTAGCGCCATGATGAGAATCGTCAACGAACTGGAAAGTATCGGAGACAGCTGCTACAACCTGATCCTGCTCTCTCAGCGCCGGTACAAGAAAGAGATCCCCCTTCATGATACAGCCATTGACGAACTGCTACCCTTTACCAGGATGGTTCAGCAGTTCCTGGGCTTTATCAAAGGCCATATGAACGAGCATCTGAACAAAGAGCAGCTTGCCGAGGCCTATGAACTGGAAAATAAAATTGATAAAACACGGAAAACCCTGAAGAAGGAAGTCCGGAAAAATATCAAAAGCGGTGCTGATATTAAGGGTGAATTGCTGTATCTTGATATTGTAAGACAGATTGAAGGTATTGGTGATTACTGTCTGAATATTGCACAGGCTTTGAGAACAGTTCACTAAGACCTCCTGCGGAGGAGCAATGCTGAAAGAAATCGAGGGGGTTCGTCAGATTCCTGAGGACGGCCCGAGACGATGGTTTGTTGACGATAATATGGATTTGATTGTCTGGTATGATGAAACCCATAGCGAGATAACCGGCTTTCAGCTCTGCTACGATAAAAAATCCGTACAGCGCTGTCTGACCTGGCAGAGGAATTCGAGCGGAAAAGGTTCCCTCAGTTCCAGCGGCCGGGTCAGCTACAAGCGTGTACTCCGCCTCTTCGAGGCGGCCTGCCAGGATCTTCCCCCGATGGAAAAAGATCTGGTCTTCTCCTGCCTGAAGCAGGTACAGGGAGAATAAAATCATGAAACAATTTGTTAAATCCACAGCCTTTTTTCTGGCCGGACTCGTCCTGGCCGGAGTGATTCTCTATCTCTATTCTTCAACAGTTTTCAACAGCCCCGCAGAAGAGAATGCCTCTCTTCCCGAAACCTTCCTGCCCGCCCGGCCGGGAGAAGCCCTGATAACAGCCATTTCCGGTGAAGTCTTTATTATCCGGGATGATCAGATTATTACCCCCCTTCCAGGGGACAAGGTTCGGGAAGGCGACATTATCAAGGTGGTGGACGATTCGATCTGCCAGATCCGTTTTGCCGGTACCGCCAGCGTGAACATCCGGAGCAATACCCTTGTGAGGATACAGAAACTTCTGAGCGGAACGAAAGATGCGGATATCCGGACCGAACTGCTCACGGGTTCCATGATCTATAAGGTGGAGGAGCTGCAGGACAGCGAAAACCTTCAGATCCTGGCCCAGGGGAAGATATACAGGGTGGAAGGAACGGAGTTTATGGTTCAGTCCCTCCCCGGTATGGCAACTGTGGTTTCTGTGCTTGATGGTAAAGTCGCCGTTCTCACACAGAACGAAGAGAGCATCGGCGCCCTGACAGCCCGGGAGAAAGCAAGCCTTATACCCGGAGAGACAGATCTGACGGCCACGGCCTTCACAGAGGAGGACACAGGTCTGTTTGCCTCCCAGTCTCCTGTTGCAATTCCGGTCCAGGACGAAAACCTCGTATTTATGGAAATTACCACAGTTCCGGCTGGTACACAGATCTATATCAATGGCCGCCTCAACGGTTATTCCCGTATCCGGGGCCTGTTTATGCCCGAACAGGAGCTTTCGATACTGGTAAGGAAAAGAGGGTATCAGGACGGCAGCACAACGGTTATACCGGGTGAAGCCGAAAACAGAATCCTCCGGATAGAACTGAAACCTCTGGGACTGGAAGACACTGTAGGCGAGGAAACCCGTAAAGCATCAGAGCCCACGGTCCTGCAGATACTGGAAGAGAAACACAGGAAAGAAATGGCCGAGATGCGGACCAGCTTTACCCAGAGGCTCTCAGCCGCTGAGAAACAGGCCGAAGACCTCCAGCGTTCGGAGAACTTCCTGGCCACAGAGAATATGACTCTGGAGGAAGAACTGGCCCGAAGCCGGGAAGAGACAAGCAAACTGCGGGAGCTTATCCGCCAGATCCAGGATCTGGCCGGAGAGGAGTAGGTTTCCCCTGAGGGAGACTACACCAGGATCTGTACGGCTTCGCCCATCAAAGAAGAAACGGCCCTGTCAATGGCGTCTTCCCTCTCTTCGGTTTTTCTGAGGATATCCTCCAGGCGCTCTTTCACCTGATCCAGGGCCAGATTGCCTGTGGTACCGGGATAGGTTCTGGATCCGATGGATTCATCCGGATCCTGCTGCCCCAGTTTATCCAGATTCAGCCCCACCTCTTTATAGGCATCCCGGAAGCTCATGCCTCCGGCCACCAGCTCCAGAGCCACGTCGGTAGCATAGATATCTTTTGAAAAGCCCGCTTTCAGTTTGTCCGGATTCACCTGAAGTTTATCGAATGTAAGGGTCATAACCCGGAGGCTCTGCAGAGTGATATCACAGCCCTTGAGGAAGGGCTCTTTGGTTTCCTGAAAGTCCCTGTTGTAACCCGAAGGCAGAGACCGGAGGATATTCCGGACCTGGGTACCGCAGGCGCTGACGGTTCCCGCCTTAGCCCGCATCAGTTCCAGTCCGTCGGGATTCTTTTTCTGGGGCATAATGCTGGACCCGCTGCAGAGTTCCGCAGGCAGGCTGAAATATCCGAACTCGGGAAGGGAGAAGAGGATCAGGTCCTGAGCCATCTTGCTCATGCTGAGAACCATCTGATCCAGCAGATCCAGAACCATCAGTTCCATTTTCCCCCGGGAGTTATTCACATAGATGACATTGTTCTGTACCCGGGAGAATCCCATGAGCCGGGCGGTCATGGCCCTGTCCAGCTCCAGAGGAACACCGTATCCGGCGGCCGCACCCAGAGGATTCTGATCCAGGATCTCCCATACAGAAGCGAGGAGTTTCAGGGAGTCCACCATCTCTTCGGCAAACCCGGCCGCCCAGAGCCCTACCGAGGAGGGCATGGCAATCTGCATGTGGGTTCTACCGGGCATAGGGGTGTTCTGATGCTTTTCCGCCAGGTTCAAGAGGGACTGTACCAGGATGCCCCCTTCCCGGATCATTTCAAGCACTTTAGAGCGTCCGTAGACCCTCAGGGCCGTGACGACCTGATCGTTCCGGCTCCGTCCTGTATGGATCTTCTTGCCTGCATCGCCTGCCAGCTGAACAAGCCTGTTTTCGATAGCCGTATGGCCGTCCTCGTCGGAACGGGTTATGGGGAAATTCCCCTCTTTGTGTTCTTTCAGTATCTGCCGGAGACCCGCCGCCAGAGCAGTATTCTCCTCTTCCGTCAGGATTCCGATAGTCTGAAGCATTCTGGCATGGGCCATACTGGCCACGCAGTCCGAGGGGATCAGTTTCTGATCCAGGATATAGTCGATTCCGACTGTGAACTCTTCGATAAGTTCATTCAGTTCATAATTTTTCTGCCAGAGCTTGCTCATAATGGTCTCCTCGGATTTTGAGTGGGAGTAGAATAGCATAAAGCCCGGGAATTGGGCCAGAGTTTCCCGGCGGGAATCTGCAGGACTTTAGCGCTCCAGATACCTTAAATAGGTAAAACCTGAAGTATCCGTATAGGCGATATACCGGCGGGAGCCTTCAGACTCTGCGGCCACTGAGAAATAGGGAGCGGGAGAATCGTAATAGGGACCGCCTCCCAGATGGACCCAGCCGGCATCACTGGTCTCATAACAGTCCTGCCTGGTGGCTACAAGAACCGATTCATTGCCCCAGGCGACTTCTATTGTATCCGCAACAGGAACATTCAGAATCAAAGGATCGATGAGAGTCTCCCAACTTCCTTCATTGATATCACAGCTATAGACATTGATATCAGTCCTGGATGTATTACTGCTGTTTGGAGAAGCTGCAACAATGATAAATCTGCCGTTCCAGTCATCGTAGATTAAATCCTTGACAATAAGATTGCTTATCGGAAGAGAGGCTAGATGATTCCATGCAGTTCCAATGTACTGATACAGATAGATGGTTCCAGTATCATCCAGATAGGTTGCGGCTGCAATCAAACCCATGGAGCTTAATGCACCGCGGAACGAGGACACAGCCCTGATTTCAGGACTTGCGAGCAATGTAGTGATGTAGTTAAAGTAATCCTGATGAACCATATAAGGATATCTTGTTGCATTATCAGTAAATAAGAGATAAGCATTAGAACTGTCTGTTGGAAAAAGTTGCATTTCTGTAGTAGGAGCAGTAGCAGTATATAAATTCGAATATGTCCAGGTCCAAGTATAGGTTGAACTATCATAATTCGTATAGTAGAAATCAAAATCTAAAGTACTATTATTATAATAGGCATTCAGAAATATATTTCCGCTAACCCCAGCTGCAAAAGTTAAGACATTTCCCCCAAATGTCGCCCCGATATTCACAAGATCACCCGCTAAAGAGTTGAAATACTTGTACCCTATCATGCTGCCATCAATAAATGAGATTATCAGATTGTTATTATCATAATTCCAGATAAATTGAGGATCATATCCGGAAAAAGAGCTTCCCAGGGTATTCCAGGAACCGGTGAATACAACAGACACAGTCACGTCTGTTTCCTTCCCGCCCTTTGAAATCAGGGTGTATTCCACAGGCTCGGAAAAATCCAGCCAGGACTGGCCGCTCCACTGCTGCTGATTCCCCACCATCACTGTTTCCGCGTCTGTGTCAAAAGAGGGAGACAAACGGGAATTGTCGCTGTTTCCCGGAACCATCAGAACAACAGAGTCTTCGTTCACATCCCCTATGACAACCTCGGAAAGATTCCCGTTGATATCCGGGCTCAGATAAAAAGCCTTGAACCCGGCCACATCGTCCTTCTCATCCAGAGAGTCCACCGGACTGGGACAGGAGAGCAGGAGGAGAAGCGCTCCCAGGGAGGGGATCAGAAATTTAAGGGTTTGTCGGATCATAATTGTAATAACTCGCTGGTCCTGAGGGGTATCCCTCACGATAGGCCACGGCCGATACATGAGAGAGTTCTGTTAAAATCACAGGCTCGTCGTAGAGGATGCCGTAGCTTTCGCTGGCCTCCCTGTCGTTGACACTGTACCGGATCAGACACTCCGGATCGGGGGTCCACATGGAGAGGGATATTCCCGGGCCGCCCTCTTCCAGAGCTTCAGCCTCAAACTCAGGCTCCTGCAGAAAATAGGGATACCTGTCATAACAGGATATCAGGAGCAGCAGGCTCAGGATGAGGACTGAATAAAGTGAGATTTTGCCGGAAAGTATCTTCAACTCTCTCCCCCATGGGTTTTCTGCTGTTATTATCGGCAGCTGGCCCTTTCAAATCAAGCAGATATGCCCGTCTTCTCTTATAATATAAACCCTGGAGGGGAAAAACTCCCGAAGGAAGCTGTACTTTGAGAAAAGGCTAATTCTTTAAGGGAATTTAGCAGATAATAAGATGAGAGAACCTGTATTATTTGCAGCATTAAATGGAGAACCCGGCATGCCTCAGAATACGATCGGCCATTATAAAAAACTACTGACCGTGTTGAACGGTCAGATAGACACAATAGAATCCCTGACCCGTTCTTCCATGAACAACGGAAGGTCCACAGTTCCCGGACTCATCCGTCAGTTTTCAGAACTTTATCATATGGCAGGTTTTCTGAATCTCATGACCCTTACCCGGCTGGCCTATCTGGGGGGACAGCTTGTATCCAGAAGGGCAGCAGGCAGCAGAGGCATGAGCCGCTCTGATAAATCCCTCCTTCTGACTCTGATGAAACAGATCCGGCAGCTCCGGGATGACATTACCCTGGCCGATGAGTTCGGTGCCTTTGTGACCCCTTCGAGAAAAATCATCTACCCTGCAGTTGAGAATGTGAATCCCCGGGCGATAGAGTGGATTACCGGCCTGTTCGGTCGGGCGGGTGTCGTGCTTCCCGAACGTTTTCCCATCCGGCCGGTCAGCATGAACCGGACAAACGGGGGCCAGCTTGATTTCACCATACCCGACCCTGTTCTGAGAACCGCCGGGAGAGGCTCCTATATTTCCATAAGCTATCTGGATCTGGCAACCATGAATGATCCGCTTGACCTGATAACTCATCTGCGGAGCTGGAAGAGTGAGGGTATGCTTCTCTATCATGGGGCTCTTGAGTTTCCTACAGATCAGGAGGAGACCAATCCCCTGCTGCCCTACTATCTGATCATGAAGACAGATAAGGCTCCGGAGGAGTTCTGGAAGAGTGAGAAAGTTTCGATCCGCCTTTTATCTGTTCTCTCCGGCCCGGACCAGACCATCAGCCTGGTGGCCCCGGCGGAACCGGCAGACAAGGTGATAAGCTACGAGCCCGAAGAGGAGCTTCATCTGGAAGAGGACACCGTCCTTTTTGATCCGGAGGCCAGCTACTTTCCGGAAGACCTTGTCAAAGAACCAACTTCCGCAGAAGCATCAGCTCCGGATGAGGAGGAAGAGGGGTCAGAAACGTCTGAACAGGAGCAGGAAAAGAGAAAACGCCCGGAACCGGGGACTCTGATCCGCTACCCCATCGGGGTCAAGATGAGTTTCATTACATCCATTATCATAATCATGGCTCTGACGGGAATGATCGTTCTGGCGACCTTTTTCTTTCTTCAGGACAGTCAGGTCAGGGTGGAGGAGAGCAATCTGAAACTCTCCGAGACCATTGCCTCCCAGACAGAAGAAACTCTGCATCAGATAGGCAATAGTGCATCCCTGCTCCTGCTGGGGGCGGGATACGGAGAGTCTCCGGAAGAAGAAAACTATATAAGCTATTTCTTCCGAAGCCAGCAGAACATCCTGATGGTAGGTGTTCCCGGAGAAGAAAGGCTTTTCTACAACGCCAACCTGATGGGAGACCTGGGAATCTCGGAAGATTTTATTATGGGAGTTATGGAAAACTATCCCGATCAGATCCGGCTGGCCCGGGGGGGAACTCCTTCGGTTTTCAATGTATCCGTTCACTTCGGTGTTCCCATGCTGGGGATCACCATTCCCTACAAGCAGGAACGGGGGATCAAAACCCTCTTTATCTTTACCGATATCAGACAGACTCTGCAGAAAGCGGTCCAGTCCCGGGGAATCACCGATACCTTTATCGTGGACTCCCAGGGCTATCTGATTGCCCATCCCGATGCCACAGTGGTCACCTCGGGCATCAATCTGGGAGATCTGCCGATTGTACAGGAGCTTTTCTCCTCAGCGGTCAATACAGGGCAGATCCGCTTTGAAGAGGAGGAGAACGTTTTTTATCTGGGGTCCTATAAAAAAGTCAACTTCGGCCGCCTGGGAGTGATCACAACAGTACCGGAAAAACTGGCTTTTGAGGCGATCTACAAGATCCAGAGACGGAATATCCTTCTGATGGTCATGTTTGTCGCCCTGGCGATCCTGATTGTCTATTACTATTCAAAATCCCTATCCAATCCCATAAGGAAGCTTGTGACAGCCACAAGGAAGATAGAAAACGGTGAATACCATCTTCAGCTGAAACCCCGCTCCCAGGATGAAATCGGCGTCCTCACAAGGGCCTTCATCAACATGGGCATGGGTCTGGAGGAGAAAGAGAGGATCAAAGACGCATTCGGCCGCTTTGTGAACAAAGAGATGGCCGAGATGGCGGAAAAAGGGGAGATCCAGCTGGGTGGTGAGATCAAACCGGCCACTATATTCTTTTCTGATATCCGTTCCTTCACAGCGATCTCTGAAAAACTGACACCAACTGAGGTGGTCTCTTTTCTGAACGAGTATATGACTCTGATGGTAGACTGTGTGAATGATACCAACGGCGTGGTGGATAAATACATCGGAGATGCCATCATGGCCGTCTGGGGAACACCAATTTCTCACGGGAACGATGCGGAAAATGCCATCAACGGTGCCCTGATGATGCGGACAGCCCTGAGAAAGTTCAACCAGAACCGGGGAGGAGAGCGGAAACCGATCATCAAGATCGGCTGCGGCCTGAACAGCGGCGATGTGCTGGCCGGTCAGATCGGTTCTGATGAAAGGATGGAGTATACGGTGATCGGCGATGCGGTCAACCTGGCCTCCCGGATTGAAGCGCTGAATAAACCCATGGGAACGGATATACTTGTCTCCCAGGGAACGGCGGATCTGGTAGAGGGAATCTTTGATCTTGTCCCGATGAACAAGATCAAGGTCAAAGGGAAAAGCGAACCCCAGCAGATCTATGCGGTCCTGGGCCGTCTGGATGATCCGGACCGTCCCCACTCGCTCAGTGACCTGAGAGACCGTGTGGGTATAACAGGAAATTTTGATAACATTGCAGAAGTGAATACGGAGAAAGAAGAAGTCAAATATGAAATCATGGATTAGGGACATATTCATAACCCTTCTCCTCCTCTCTGTGTTCGCCTGGGCAGGTCTTGAGTTCTACAGAGATCTTCACAGCCAGATAACCAACGAGGGGGGAGAGGTGATCGGAGAGATCACCTTTATAGAGAACGGAGCGCAGAGAAAATTTGCCGACCGGGCCGTCTGGGGCGACCTGGAAACCAGCACCCCCCTCTACAACTACGACAGTCTCAGAACCATTGAGGATTCCCGGGCGACTATCCGTCTCATAGACGGGACTGAGATATCCCTGGCGGCCAATACCTATATTGTCCTGGAATGGGGAGAGGAGTCTCAGAACATTGAGTTTCTGGGTGGAAATATCTCAGCCGAAAGGAAGGGAGAGGGAACATCCACTCTGAGGATCCGGGCGGAAGATACTGTCATAGCCCTGGATACAGCCACAGTGACTCTGGATAAAAAAGAAGGGGATTCGATCAATCTGTCTGTCGACGAGGGTACCATAGACGTCACTGTGGGAGATCAGACCCAGAGCATAGAGAAGAATTTCCGCGCCAGCATCCAGGATGATATCCGGGTGGAACAGGAAGCGGTAACCCTGAAATCTCCCGCCAACAACAGGCTCCTTGTCACAACAGCGGCGACGGTTCCCATCCGATTCGAATGGGAACAGAGCCTGGCTCTGGAAAATCTGACCCTGGAAGTGGCGGAGTTTCAGGACTTCCGGTCGGCGGAGCGGCTGATTCCCTCTGAGGGCGAGCCCTTCCTGACCAGAGAGACTCTGCCGGGAACCTACTTCTGGCGGATCAGAGGCAATTACAGCGACGGGATCCCCTACTTCAGCTCAGCCAACAGGGTGGTTCTCATACGGGATGAGGCTCCCTCCCTTCAGGTACCGGTCATGGATGAAGTCTTCCAGTACAGAAGGACCCTCCCGGACCTGGCCTTCTCCTGGGAGAACTCAGGCCTGACCAATGCGACCCGCCTTCAGATATCCTCGGATGCCCAGTTTACAAATCTGGTAGCGGATATATCAAGCAGCAACAACTTCTATACCCGGAGAGAAATGCCCAGGGGCGACTACTTCTGGCGGGTCATTCCCGAATACAACACGGCCAGTAAAATATCCTATACACCGCCGGAAATCCGGCGGTTCCGGGTGGAATACAATGAGACCGTTGAACCGCCGGAGCTGATCCTGCCTTCTGACAGGGAAGAGATCAACCCCCTGAAAGTCAGAGAGGGACTCCGGTTCAGCTGGCTGGCGGACAAGGAGATAAGCAACTATCATCTGGTGGTAGCCCGGGATCCGGACATGAGAGAGCCCCTGGTGGATGAATGGATCAACAGGAACTCCTATCTTGTGGAGGAACTCCCCGAACAGGGTCGCTACTTCTGGCAGGTAGACGGCCTGGACAGGGAAAACCAGTCGGTTCCCCCCTCGGAGATCCGGGACTTCACAGTCCTGGCGGCCCGTATCTATATTACTCCCGAAAAACCGGCCCCGGAGAGTCTGCAGATCACAGAATCCTACGACAGCACTGTTTTCAGCTGGGACAGCAGCCTGCAGGGACCCTTTGAGATTCAGATATTCCGGGAAGAGAACACTCTGGTTCCCCTTCTGACCAAGAGAACAGAAACATCATCGGCGACCCTTCCCCTTCCGGGAGAGGGCAACTACTACTGGCAGGTATCTGTGCTCAATGATGATGGTCTTGTAGATATTATCAGCGACCAGGTGCCCTTTACGATGATAGACAGGCTGGCGAAACCGGTGATACAGACCCCACTGGAAAATGAAAATCTCTCTCTCCTGGGGGACAACCCTCTGAAAATCCAGTGGATCCCCCTGCCCGATGCAGCCTACTACAATGCCCAGCTGGTTCCTGAGAATCCCAATGATCCCACGCTCCGCAATACAGGCACAACCGAGCCGCTCTGGCTGATAGAAGACAAAGCCCGTCTGCGGGCGGGGAACTACACCCTCTCAGTGGAGGCATTCCGCCCGGTGGATGAAGAGAATACAAATCAGAGCGGCGTCTCTCTGCGGAATTTCACCCTGGACAGGGTCCTCTCCTACTCCCGGCCTGTTCTGACCTATCCGGTGCCCGGCAGGAGCCTCTCCCGGATGACCATCCTGGAACAGAGCCCCTCATTCCGCTGGACCCAGAGCCCTCCCCTGCCCAATCAGCAGATCAGGCTCTCCCGTTCGGCCGATTTTGCCACAACCCTTCTGGACGAAGAGCTGACTGTTCAGAACAGACCGATCCCCGATCTGACTCCGGGGACCTACTATCTGCAGATCCTCTCACGGGATGCCCAGAACAATCCGGCGCCCCCCTCTGAGGTCTACTCCTTTGAAGTCACTCCCGTACCGGCTCTGCCGGGGCCGTCCCTGCTGGAACCGGCTGCGGGCGCCGTGCTGGACATGCAGACCAGAGATTCTCTGACATTCCGGTGGACCCCTTCCCGGGGCGCCGAATATTATGATCTGAAGCTCATTTCGGAAGCCACGGGGAATCTTGTCTTCCATCAGGAAAAAGCCACAGGAACGCTGTATAATTTCAGTAGGCTGGAAGATCTGGATGTTGGTCTTTTCAGAGTGGAGATTCAGGCTCTCCGGGAGAGAGAGGGAGAGGTATTTCAGCAGAGTCCTCTTCAGACCCGGACGTTTGAGCTGACCCTTCCGGAAATAACCGAAGTCCCCGAAATCCTGTCACCGGAGCTGCAGTATGTGCAATAGATTCAGATTTGTTCTCTTAACAGCCATACTTCTCAATGTACTGACAGCCCTGAGCGCCCAGACAGAGAAGGACAACCTGATTGAACAGAAACTCAGCTGGGCTCCCGTCAGCGGAGCCTGGGGTTATGAAGTGCTGATCCGGGAGGGTTCGGAAGAGATCATCAGGGAGCAGATAAACCAGTCCGAATACACGTTCAGCCTTCCCCCGGGGGAATACGAGTTTGCCATAGTAGTGCTGAACAAGTTTAAAAAAACAGTCAGCATGACCGACTGGAAACCCCTTATCATAAGAGAAGCCTTCCAGCCTGTGGTCCGCCGTTTCACTCCCGAACAGGTTTATCAGAACCAGGGGGAATCACTGACCATTAAAGCCGAAGTCTATCAGGTGAGAGAGGATACGGAGTTTTTCCTGGTCGACAGCAGCGGAAAGGAAACTCCCGGCAGGCTGAAAGAGCTGAACAGGGAATCTGTTGTTCTTGAGTTTCCCCTGAAGGATCTGGCTCCGGACACCTACACCCTCAAGGCTGTAGACTCTTCGGGCCTATCGGATATCTCCGAAATCAATACCCTCAGGGTAGTTCCCGTTTGGGAGCCCCAGATCCGTTCGGTCAGCGAAAAAAGGCTGGTTCAGCAGCAGGTCTATCCGGATATCATCATCAGAGGAAAAGAGTTCCGAGAGGGAATCAGCGTCAGAATCTTTATGGAGGATCAGCTGATCATCCCCTATGAAGTCCAGTGGCTCTCGGAGGATGAAATCAGGATTGCCCTGATTACCGGAGATGTCCGGCCCGGGCGGTATGATCTGGAACTGACCGATCCTTCGGGAAGCAGGGCTGTGGAAAACAGGGCCTTTATCATCGATGAAGCGCCTCTGACCCAGGTTATCCGGGAGGTTCCCCGGGAGGACTCGTTCTCCATTCTGGGAGGGTATGATTTTACAATAAATCTCCGCTCGGATATCGGAGAATACGGGGTTACACCCATCGGACTGGGCTTGAAAGTCCGTCAGGACCTGGCAAACAGGATCTTCTGGCGGATCCCCGGGCTGCGCCCCCTGGGACTTGAACTGGATATGGACTGGACCAGCATGCCCTACAGAAATGCCGATTACAACTACAACCAGACCTATCTGGGACTCCATTTTACCTATACCATCCCTCTGCTGAAAGAGTGGTTTATAATTCCCGCCGCCGGATTCGGCATGACAAGCCTGAATGTGAGACGCGACGGGGAATCCCTCCAGGGGGAGCTCTCTTCCGCACTCACCCTCTCCATGGGAGCTCTGAAGGAGTATAAAAACGGGGCCCTTCTGGAATTCGGCCTGGACTACAGAGAGAATTACTACACTGGCGGCACCCTGGGGAATCTCTATCCCTGGGTGATGGGAGGTTACCGGTTCTAATGAGACATCCCGGAAAACATACGTTCAAATGGATCCTGCTCCTCCTTATTCTGACATCAGCGGGACTTTACGCCCAGGAAGAGGAGATTACCGATACCGAAAGGATGAGAGCCCTGGCGGAGGAGCATAAAAAGACAGGTGTTGAGTTTACCTTCCAGTATCCCCTGCCCCTCTACTTTCCCGGCTTAAGCTATGATTTTAAAACCCAGGATTCCGGCGCTGTATCGGTGACCTATATGGGGACGAATATCAGCTATATCAATATGAATCTCGGAATGGATATGGATCTGGGGAGCCGGAAGAAAGTCCTCAGGTATATGACTGCGGGGATTTCTATGGAGTATAACTATCTGTCTCCCTGGAATATGGAGGGCAACAGAACCGCGCTGCTCCAGTACTACACCTACCTGACCTACTCTAAACCTTCGAAAAGACTGTTTGACAGTTTTTTCCGGGTCGGCATGGGAACAGCGCTCGTCACAAACAAAGACCTCTTTGACACCCGGCAGGAGAAGGATTCTCCCTACGGACCCCTTTTTGTGGTGGAAACGGGAACAGTCTATCCTCCCCTGGGAAGGGTCCGCCTCTACAGCGGTTTAAGCTATAAATTCCTGACTGTGAACAGCAAAAACATTCATATTGTAGCTCCCTTTATCAGGGCCGGTTACCGTTTATAAAGTCCTGAAGCATAACCATGGCTATGCTGCCGTTGGAGGGAGGCATGGGTATGGTATCCACAGTAAACCAGCGGGCATCCTCGATCTCCACACCGTCGGGAACGGGCTCTCCTTCGGGGCACTCAGCCGTAAACGCAATCATCAGAGAGTAGGGCATGGGCCAGGGCTGGGAACCGAAGAGCCGGATGTTCTCCACCTCCAGTCCCACTTCCTCCCGGATCTCCCTTCTGACAGCCTGTTCCAGGGTCTCCCCGGCCTCTACAAACCCCGCAATATGGGAGTAACGGCCTTCGGGGAAGTTTTTGTTGTGGGCCAGCAGAATGGTATTTCCCCGGGTGATCCTGACAATCACGGCAGGAGCCAGTCGGGGATAGAACATTTCACCGCAGGAGGGACAGTAACGGCAGGGCTCTTCCTCTTTCACATCCGTCCGGGTTCCGCAGACACCGCAGAACTGATGGGTTCTGTCCCAGTTCAGGAGCTGTTTGGCCCGACTGACAGAGTACTGATAGGTTCGGTCCATTCCGGTATAGACGTCCCGGAAAGAGATCCACTCCAGAGAATCAGGCAGGGGATGGGTTTCGGGCAGTTCACCGCAGATGATTTTCTGCCCCTCCGGCCCCTCTCCGATAAGAAATGACCGCAGCAGTCCCTCAGTAAGGCTTTCCTCCGGATCAGAGAGCAGGGGCTCAATGCTGTTTTTCGGAACAATGGTATTCCGTTCTCCCGGAGAGAAAATAATCCACAGGAGGTTTTCTTCGGGGTAGGTTCTGTTATACAAGGGATCTATATCATTCATAGGGGACTCCTGCTTATAAGTTTATGGCAGAGACGGACCGGATCATTTATAATGGGAAATATGCGGACTCAATCGATACTGACCAGCTCTATCATACAGGAAAACCTGAAAAGAACCTACAATGCGGCTCCGGAACTTGAACTGAAAGAGGATGACAAATACATAATTTTCAGTGACTTTCATATCGGAGGAAGACGAAGACGGGATGAGTTTAAAAAGAATGCACCCCTCATAATGAAAGCCCTGAAGGAGTGGTATCTGCCCAGGGGATACAAACTGATTCTCAATGGTGATGTGGAGGAACTCCACAGGGTCAGCCTGAGGACAATCAGTCATGCCTGGGAGGATCTCTACCGGATTTTTATGGATTTCCAGGAAGGACCGGGACTGTACAAGATCATAGGAAACCATGATCACGGGGCCCAGCACCACTGGAAACAGGGCAGATCCGAAACTGAAAAGACAGTCAATTCCGGAATCCTACCGGCTGTGAAACTGAAATACCACGGCGATACGATCCTGATTCTCCACGGCCACCAGGCTTCGCTCTACAGTTCCCCTTTCAGACACAAACTGAACAAACTGATACTGCGTTTTATTGCCCATCCCCTTCATATCAATAATATCAAAAGGGATTTTCTGAGCAGCAAACCTCTGAAAGCGGAACAGAGAATCTTCGAATTTGCCAAATCCCTGGGTGTTGTGGTTGTAACGGGACATACCCATAGAGCCCTGTTTGAAGGGCATTCGGAAGAGGAGTATCTGAAATTCCGCCTGGACAGCATGATAAGAGACTACATGGAGATCAAAGACAAGGAGGAATCGGGAGAACTGGAGGAGGCCATACGATCAACAGCGGCGATCCTCCAGAATGTTCTGGACAACGAGGACTACAAGAGTCACGGAAGCATTTACGACCCGCTGTCACTCCCCTGCCTTTTTAATTCGGGCACTGTCATTCACAATTTCGGGGCAACCGGAATAGAGATTACAGGCAGAGAGATCGCTCTGACAGCCTGGTATGAATCCCGGAATCCCCGATCCGGAATCTTTCACTATGAGAAGAGCAGTGTTCCTTTTGACGAAGCCCCCTGGGTGCGAAAAGCCCTTCTGAAGAAAGACTCGCTGGACTATATTTTTACAAGAATCAGGCTCCTGAGCAAAGAAATATGATTATTTTAATAAATATGCCTCATAAACAAAGAAAGAACGCTAAAACCATTGCAGAAGATGCCATTTTATTTTAATTATTAATAACAGGTTCTGAGATTGATTTATGCAAACACTAGATGACAAAACTTTTATAACTTCTGTCCGGGAGGATCTCCAAGACCTGATTTCCATATCCTCCGGACTCAGGAATTTCCAGGCGGAAGATGTCTGCAGACCTCTGTTGGGACGACTGAATTTGGAAGCAGCCAGATGCGAAGAACTCCTCGACGCCTATGGAGTTCAGAATAATCAGCACTGGAGCCCTCTGAGGACAATTACAGCGATCATCAAGTCCTTCTCAGAGATAGGTTATACCCTCCTGCACATTCAGAACGCCGCTCCCTCGTACAATCTGAAACAGGTGGATGAAAACTTCACCGAAGCCACAAAAGATACAATTTCCATGATTTTCCAGGCATTGATCAATGCTTCAGCCGAAATTACAAGGCTGAATACACTGCTGGGACTGAATACGGAGATTATTCCCATAGAAGACTATCATTTCAGGGAGAACAGCTTTATCGGCAGGGTCCAGACTGACAAGATCAGAAAAACCTCGGACTCTCCCGGAAAAACCGCCGTCTACCTGGCCACATCCTTCCTGAACCTGGCAGAAGAGAGCCTTCTGCTGAAAATTTATAAAAAACTGAATGAAGATGAGTACGATTCGGCAATCCCCGAAGAGATAAGCGAAGAGAAACTGAGGATACTGGAAAACAAGTTCCACAATCTCCAGTCTCTCTATGATACCTACCTCTCCGGATCCGACGTGGCCCAGCAGGATCAGAATCTGCCCATACTCCGCGGTCATATATCGGCGGTGTACCATCTGCTGGAGAGCGCTACCGTACTGATTCATTACTACGAAAGGCATAATCAGAACCTGAAAGAGCAGGAGATCCTGACTCTTCCCATCGATGAACGATCCCTTCTGATCTATCTGATGAAGTATTTTATAGCCTTCCCGGAACAGTATATCCTGGTGTCTCAGGAACTCTGCAAGGAAATCCTCAAACACTATGCTGAAATGGGAGAGATTCAGGTTCCCATACCCAACTACAGGGGATTCCATGTCAGGCCCTCCACCCTGATAGCCAAGATTGTTGTCCATTACGGAAGCGATGTGACAATGACGCTGGGAAACAATGAATACAACGCCGCCATGCCTCTGGAGCTCTTTCGTGCCAACGAAGAGATCAACCATGTGAAACGGCAGAGCGTAGCGGAACACCTGGTCAAACACAAGCTGATAGCCCAGGATATAAACGCCCTCTATGATACACCTCTGATGAAGAAGATTCTGAGGATTGTCTTCCTTGACCTTCTGGAAAAGCAGAAAATCATGATTTACGACAACAACTTCTCCTTTGAAGATCTGACTCCTCTGGAAAATGAAACGCTCGGAGAATTTGCCAAACGGGGAATTGCCCTCTATCTTGCCATGGGTAAGATTGATATTGTGAGCGATACAAAAGTTATATTCCGGGGTGATAAACGGGTTCTGGAGGATATAGAGATCCTGGCGGAAAACGGTTACGGCGAAGACAAATTCGGAAACAATATCGTTCTGCCCCCTGCCCTGTCCTATCTGAGACGCTAGCTTCGGCTCCGCTCAGCTACCGCTTATTCTATTGAGCATTATTTTTAAATACAGGTATTCATTTCGACTCCGCTCAATACAGGCATTTCGACTCCGCTCAATACAAGGATTACGTCTCCGTTCAGCTACCACTTATTGGAAGAGTTTAATTTCACCGGAAGGGCATTGCAACCCTCTCCCCCGGCCCCTCTCCTTCGGCTGCATAGGCGAGCAGGAAGCTTGCTTCCGACCAGCCCAAAGGGCGAGGGGGTAATGTGATCGTACGTACCGGGAGTTTTGATTTTTACGAGAACTATTTTGACTCAATAAAAAAAACTTTCATACTTCCCTTCTCCCTTTGGGAGAGGGGACCGAGGGGAGAGGGTTCAGAACCAACGGTCATTGAGCGGAGCCGAAAATTGTCTTCTTAAAAACCAATCCCCCTGGAACCAACGGTCATTGAGCGGAGCCGAAAATTGTCTTCTTAAAAACTAATCCTCCTGGAACCAACGGTCATTGAGCGGAGCCGAAAATTGTCTTCTTAAAAACCAATCCTCCTGGAACCAACGGTCATTGAGCGGAGCCGAAAATTGTCTTCTTAAAAACCAATCCCCCTGGAACCAACGGTCATTGAGCGGAGCCGAAAATTGTCTTCTTAAAAACTAATCCTCCTGGAACCAACGGTCATTGAGCGGAGCCGAAAATTGTCTTCTTAAAAACCAATCCCCCTGGAACCAACGGTCATTGAGCGGAGCCGAAAATTGTCTTCTTAAAAACCAATCCTCCTGGAACCAACGGTCATTGAGCGGAGCCGAAAATTGTCTTCTTAAAAACTAATCCTCCTGGAACCAACGGTCATTGAGCGGAGCCGAAATGGCCTTTTGTGAACTTCAGAGCCGTCCCTTCTTCATTCAGATCGCAGAGGATATGATCCCCCTCGATGAACTCACCGGCCAGGAGCAGTTTGGACAGGGGGTTCTGAACCAGGTTCTGTACAGCCCGTCTCAGAGGGCGGGCTCCGAAAGCCGGATCGTACCCCTCATGGGCCAGCCAGGCGGATGCCTTTTCTGTCAGGGTCAGGGTCATCTTTCTGTCCTGAAGCAGTTTTGCCAGATGCTCGATCAGCAGACTGACAATGCTCCGGATCTGGTCTTCTCCCAGACTGTTGAATGTGATGATATCGTCGATCCTGTTGAGGAACTCGGGACGGAAGGTCCTTTTCATAAGATCCAGAAGCTTTCTGTCTGTTTCCTCTCCGGTGCCGTTTTCAAGGATGATCTCACTTCCCAGATTGCTTGTCATGATGATGATGGCATTGCGGAAATCCACCACCCGTCCCTGACTGTCCGTGAGCCTTCCGTCATCCAGGAGCTGCAGGAGGATATTGAAGACATCGGGATGGGCTTTTTCGATCTCGTCGAAAAGGACAACCGAATAGGGACGCCGTCTGACCGCTTCCGTCAGCTGTCCCCCTTCTTCGTAACCCACATATCCGGGAGGGGCTCCCACAAGGCGGGAGACAGAGAATTTCTCCATATACTCACTCATATCGATACGGGTCAGAGATTTTTCATCATTGAACAGGAAATCCGCCAGGGTTTTGGCCAGTTCCGTTTTTCCCACACCAGTAGGCCCGAGAAAGATAAATGATCCCAGAGGACGTCCTGCATCGCTGAGGCCGCTCTTGTTCCTCCTGATGGCATCTGAGACCGTCTGAACGGCCTTCTGCTGTCCCACAACCCGTCTTGTCAGGATTTCCTCCAGTTTGAGGAATTTCTCCCTTTCAGAAGAGAGCATCTTGCTGACAGGAATCCCCGTCCAGAGGGAGACGACTCCGGCAATATCCTCTTCTGAAACCTCTTCCCGGAGAAGGCTGTTCTCTCCCTGAATATCCTGAAGCTGCTTTGTCTGGGCAGCCAGTTCCATCTGGGTCTGGGGAATACTGCCGTGTTTGATTTCCGCAGCCCCCGCCAGATTGCCGTCCCTTTCGTACTGAATTTCCTGGCGTCTCAGATCTTCTATGGTCTGATTCAGATCCCGGATCTTATCAATGATATTCTTTTCATTCTGCCACTGCAGGTGGAGCGCATCCCTCTGGGACTGCAGATTGCTCAGCTCTTTGCCCAGCACCTCCAGACGTTCCCGGGAGGCCGCATCGGTTTCCTGGGAAAGGGACTGTTTTTCGATCTGCATCTGGAGGATCTTCCTTTCCAGCCGATCCAGCTCCACAGGCTGGCTTTCAATCTCCATTTTCAGACGGCTGGCAGCTTCGTCCACCAGATCGATCGCTTTGTCGGGCAGAAACCGGGAAGTTATGTACCGATCCGAAAGGGTGGCCGCACTGATAAGGGCATCATCCCTGATCCGGACTCCGTGATGGACTTCGTATTTGTCCTTGATCCCCCGGAGGATGGTAATGGAATCCTCCACCGAAGGTTCAGAGGTATAGACCTGCTGGAATCTCCGTTCAAAGGCGGGATCCTTCTCGATATGCTTTCTGTACTCATCCAGGGTAGTCGCCCCGATGGTGCGGAGTTCTCCTCTGGCAAGAGCCGGTTTCAGCAGGTTTGACGCATCTGTGGAGCCTTCTGCCGCTCCGGCACCCATGAGGGTATGCAATTCATCTATAAAAAGGATGATATGCCCGTCTGCTTCGGTGATTTCCTGAATCACCGCTTTCAGTCTCTCTTCGAACTCTCCCCGGAATTTGGCTCCCGCCACCAGGGCTCCCAGATCAAGGGCCAGGAGTTTTTTATCCTTCAGAGAATCGGGAACATCCCCCTCCACGATCCGTCTGGCCAGTCCTTCGGCAATGGCTGTTTTTCCCACACCAGGCTCACCGATCAGGACAGGGTTGTTTTTTGTCCTTCTGGAAAGGACCTGCATCACCCGGCGGATCTCTTCGTCCCGGCCGATCACGGGGTCAAGTTTTTCCTTCCTGGCCAGAGCGGTCAGATCCCGGCAGTAGCGTTCCAGAACCTGATACTGGTTTTCGGGATTTTCACTGGTGACTCTCTGGGACCCCCGGATGGTAACCAGGGCCTGGAGGATTCCGTCTTTTGTGATGCCGTGTTTTTTAAGCAGAGTCCCGCCACCGCCGGATCCGGCTGCCATGGCAATGAGCAGGTGCTCGGTGGAAACATAATCATCTTTGAGATTGGAAGCTTCCGATTCAGCCTGACGGAAAAGATTCCTCAGAGAGGGAGAAGCATTCACTTCAATATTATCCCCGTAGGCCCGGGGCTTCTGGCTGAGCCTGGCAATAATCTCATCACTGAGCAGATTTTTCTGAATCCCCAGACGATCCATCAGGGGGGGAATCACACCCTCTTTCTGTTCCATCAGAGAAAGGAGCAGATGTTCTTCGTCTATGAGGGTATGATTATATTTCTGGGCCTGTCTGGAAGCATCCGCGATGGCTTCCTGGGCTTTAATCGTGTAATTTATCTGAGCCATAATATCTCCTGTTCAGCTTTCCTGACAGAAGGACCCGACATAAGAGGGATCCTCCTGTTCATCTTATGTCTTAAAAATACTGATGCTTCCTGATGGGGTCAAATGAGAAAAATAGCATTTTTTATGGTAAAATCCCGGGATTGCTACTATTTTTAATTTAAATACATAGGAAAAGCTCAGATTTTTACAGTCTGGAAAGGATATTTTTATGATTCAGGAAATGTGTCTTCTCAAAGGTTTTACAAAAGAACAGGCAGCCAGAGGACTTGAAGCCCTGTCGGAGATCAGTACTTCCGAAGAGGTAAAAACAACCTTTGCCCCCATGACAGAAAGTATGCTCGAAATGGTTGTGGAAGAGGTCTTGGAAGGGCTCTTCAAGGGGGAATCTATTGAAGGGAAAGCCATAACACAGGGACACAGGGTAATCTTTATGGCGGTTTACTCGAAAGAGCGGGCCGTCACGATCATGAGAACCATGAAATCCATATCGGAGAATCCTCAGGATATCATTTTTGCCATGGTCACAGAAACCGCCATGAAATGGACTCTGGGAAAATACCTGGAACATGTGTCGGAAGAACATGAATATATGAAAACCCATAATCCCGCTACAGATCCGGATATGAAACCCGTATAAAAAAATCCCATTGTATCCAGGCAATCAATGATTTGATGATCCCCCCGCCCCCCTGTACAGACGCGATTTATCGCGTCTCATTGCCTACCGGGAATAATATTTTAATGACGGCAATCCAAATCCCCCGCCGGAAAATCCAGGAATTAAACGCGATAAATCGCGTTTCCACCGGGAATCTGCCATAGGGATTATTTGATCAATCATCGATGGGATACCCGGGGATTCATTCCACCCATTCGGGGATTAATACCTCGATGACACCGATGCCTTCCATATCCGCATAGACCGCATAGGATCCGGCGGGGGCCACATCCACTGCAAAGATATCTTCGCAGTCAGAGACCTTCAGAGCCGACAGATCCTCTTTGATCCTGTAAATGGAAACACCCTGAAAACCGCCGGCCACATAGAGCCGGTTTCCCGAGAGCTGCATGGCTTCGGCATCGGGGTAGGAGATATTTTCTCTGATGAGAGGATGTTCGGGGTTTGTTATGGTCAAAAGAGTGATACCCCCTTTATGGAGAACATAAAGAGTATCGTCTTTGATCATAAGCTGCCGTATATTCTCAAATTCCTCAAGAACGTCCAGCTCGATAGCCCTGCCCTCTCCTGTCATTTCCATGATGATCAGTCCCTCTCTATAGTCACCCGCAAAGAGGTAGGAGCCGTAGAAAGCGGCATCCCGCACATCCGGATAGTTGATCCGTCCTGTCATGGCATTGTCTTTCAGGAAAAGGACCCCGTCTCCAGAAGAAACCACGGCGATTGACCCTCCGTAGGGCAGGATTCTTCTGGCTCTTCCCGATACAGGAAAGCTTGTAACCGCTTCGTCCGGTCTATTGAGATCAAAGACCTTCACACCCGCAGGGCCGTCGGCCACATAGAGAGTCTCATCCATCAGGAGGATATCCTCGGCATACTCGGAAGCATAGGTTCTGATCAGAGAGTCGGCGGAGAACCCGGTGGGGCGGGAGAAATCATACAGAGCCACTCCGCCTTTCCGGTCAACAACCCAGAGGTCTGTCCCGTCAAGGGTGACTCCGTAGGCTCTGCCGGGGGTTGGTACGGACTGGAGCTTCAGGGACTGGCCGTAGAGATAGGTCCTGACAACCTTCAGCCCCGAGACATCCGCAATCAGGGCGTAATCGTCTGCCATGGCGATAGAGCTTGTATCCTGTCCGTCGAAACTGCCGAAAAGATGGGGATCCCGGGGAATGGAAATATCCACCGCTTTCATTCCGCCCGACCCGTCTGCGATCATGGCGTAATCCTCCCAGATCCGGACAGCCCGGGCATTGCTGCTCCTGAAACGGCTGACTTCACTGAACTCTCCCTCATTGCTTTCCAGAATAATCATCCCCTCCTCTCCGCAGGCCAGATAGAGGCTCTCATTATCCAGATAAAGATCATACACAGGAGCAAGGGAGTAGCTGCCCTTCAGACGGGGAGAGGCAGGATTGGTGATATCCAGGACCTTCATCCCTTCCGTTCCGGCGGCAACATAGAGGAGATTATCCTCCAGTACAAGCTGATAGGCGGGAAAATCATGGAGAGAACTCAATCGGCGGGGATCCTGCCGGCTGGAAATGTCAAAGATCTGTACTCCTCTGTCTCCGTCTGCCAGATAGACAGTGTTATCCTCTCCGGCTATCCCGGATGCGTCTTCTGTGACACGGGAAAGGACAATGAAGGGCTTTGTGGGCTCGGAAATATTGACCAGGGAGAATCCGTTTGATCCGGAGGCCACATAGGCATACTCGCCGCTGATGTAGATATCCTTTACATCCCCCAGATCCAGATGACCGATCTCCAGAGGCTTCTGGGGCGTGGAAACATCCATGATATAGAATCCTGTGTCTCCTGCGGCCACAAATGCGTACTCACCGGAGACAGTGACCCGAAGGGGTGTCATGTCCCTGTAGTGGGATGACATGGTGATTTTTTCTGAAGGAGCTTCCAGAGAAGAAGCGGGGACATCATAGCTGAGTGGCCCTTTTACATCGGAGGGCTCTATTCTGTAGTAGTAGTTACGGCCGAACTGAACCGTAGCATCCACATACTCGGTACCGGAGATATCCTCATCCAGAGGGGTAAAATCCTGCTGATTTTCTTCTCTCCGGAGAATCCTGTAAAGGGACGCGCCTGGAATATCCTTCCAGCTGAGACGGATCTGTTCAAACCGGCCTTCTGCGGTCAGTTCCAGTGATCCCGGAGACAGAGGCACCGCTTCCATCACATCCGACCAGAGGATCTGGTCCCCCACCCGGGCTTTCAGTCTTGCCTTATAGCGGATTCCGTTACGGACACTCCCCAGAGTCAGAGGCGAAAGGACGGAACCGAAACGGCTTCCACCGGACTCCTCCGAAGGGGTGGATCCGTCATCTGTCAGATAGAGGGTCTGATCCTCTGCTCCCGAAATGGCATCCCAGGTAAAAACCAGTCTCTCATCCTGGGGAAGTATGGTAAACGAGGGAATATCACTGCCTCCCCTGAAAAGAGTCACATCCATGGTGGATACAGCGCCGTTTGCCCCGACCGCTTCCAGGCGGAGAGTCTGCTCCCCCGCCCTTTCAGCCATGTCTATGGCAAAGAAGAAAGCATTATTCTCAAGCTCAACCTCTCCGGTTTGAACGGTCTGGCCGGTGGATCTGTTCTTGGGAACCAGAGAGTAGCTCAAACGGGAGATTCCCTCCAGCTCGGGGATTCC
This sequence comes from Oceanispirochaeta sp., assembly GCA_963666275.2. Classification (GTDB taxonomy): domain Bacteria; phylum Spirochaetota; class Spirochaetia; order DSM-2461; family DSM-2461; genus Oceanispirochaeta. Next base: position 1,466,385 of record CAXXOA010000002.1, on the reverse strand, counting down.
TTCGTAAAGATCCCGAAGACGTCCTTTGACAGAGAGCATACTGCCGTACTGTCCCCGGGGCGGTGGATACTCAAGGGCCAGTCCGGGAGGCTGATTCCCGTCTTTCAAGGGGATCTCACGAACAGAAACCCGTCCGCCGAAATCTTCTGATTTCAGGATCAGAGTCTGAACTCCCTCCAGGCCTGTAGTAAAAATATCCAGAACAAAAGAACCGTCCTCTTCCAGAAAGACTGTATTGTCATACTCTCCCATCCCCTGGATCCGCCAGGTCAGGCTCTTCACACCTGAGGTTTCCCCGGGGGCTTCGGGAGAGGGAGAGACCATACCTTTGAGCAGGATAGCGGACTGATAATAGGAGTCATCCAGAGGGGATTCCAGGACAACAGTGGGGCCCGGAAGAAGGAGGTCCGGATCCGTTTCGGGCTCTTCAGGCAGCTCAGAAGCTGTTTCTGTCATACCTTCAGGCTCAGGGGCAATCACAACCTCGGGAGCCAGTTCGGGCAGGACTTCGGGCTTTACCTCCGGCTCAGGAGCTATGGTAACCTCAGGAACAGGTTCTGGCAGAACTTCAGACTCAGGTTCGGGTTCAGGAACAATGACAACCTCAGGAGCCGGCTCGGGCTCGACCTTGGGCTCCGGGACAATCACAATCTCAGGAGCAGGTTCGGGAATAATCACAACCTCCGGAGCCGGTTCAGGTTCGACCTCGGGTTCAGGAACAATAACGACCTCCGGGACTATCTCCGGTTCGGGCGGATCGGTTTTTTCCTCAGGAACTTTCAGTATCTCCTCTTTTTTCTCAGGAAGAATCGCCAGTTCGGCGCTGATCTGTGGAACAGGCTCCTCTTTATCTCCTCCAATAGGATAGGAGAGCGGGCTGAAAGGCGCAGGCTGTCCCGCAGCAGCCAGCCTCTCCGCGGCGGCCTGGTTCTCATGGGGAACCGCATGAAAGGCCGGGCGATGGTAGGGGATCAGGAAGGAGAGCTCTGTGGGTGCGGGCTCCTCTTTTTTCTGAGAATCCTCCTTTAGAGGCATCTCAGCTTTATTGGCATCCTCTTCCGGCTGAACAGACGGGATGAATCGCGTCTGTACGGGGGGGGCTTTATCTGATAATGCGAGATCTTCCGCTTCAGAGGATTTGTTATCTTCCGATTCAGGGGAAATCTCTGATTCGGGAGATTTTTCTGATTCGGGAGAATTTTCTGATTCGGGAGAATTTTCTGATTCGGGAGAATTTTCTGATTCGGGAGACACGATAAATCGCGTCTGTACGGGGGGCTCATTCTCCTGAGGGGAGGCTTCCTTTTCCTTCTGGCAGGAAGCCAGAAGGAGGAGGCCAGCTCCGGCGAGGAAGGCTTTTTTAATCCAGGGGATCATAGTCTTTCCTCTGGTTTCTTCCCAGAAGTTTGATGAATCCGATTGTCAACAGTCCGATGGCTGCGGCCAGCAGGATCTGGGTGAGCAGGATCAGTCCCGAGGGTGTTTCATCCTCCAGGATAACCGTGGTTTCCGCCGACAGGGTGACCGGAGTTTCGAAGGCATTGGGAACAGGGCTTGAGTAGAGAACCAGTTCTTCCAGCTCGGGAATTTCCGGTTCCAGGAAGCGTTCCATTTCAAGAAGCTTCTCCCGGGGGACAGCCGCCCTCAGTTCCGTCAGGAGCTGGTTACGATCGATTCTGTTCTTGTTGACATCTTCCATATGGGCCAGGGCATCTGTGTCTACGTTGTATTCGTATTCGATTTGGGGTGGGAGAGCTGCGGGGGCGAATGCAGGAGTTACAGAAGCTTGTGTTACCGGCTCGGGTATAATGATTTCAGATTGGAGGGAGGCGCTTCTCTGGAGCATTCTTTTTTCGCTTTCCAAATCCGAATCCCGGGAAACAGTATCTTTCATGTGTACCCGTCGGTTCTCCTCTTGAAGTGAAAGCGGAGTATAACCGGAAGATAAAAGCTCAGATGTGTTTGAAAATGCTTCAATACTTGGTTGATATGCAACAAATGAACTCACTCCCGATTGTGAATCAACAGTAACTGAAGCTGAAGAATCATAATCAAACTGCATTGAGTTCAGATCACTACTTATTCCTTCTCTCTGAACCCTGTTCCCTGCTTCGTCTGTGAAGGTGGATCCGAAATTGATAACATAATCCGTACCATCAGGAAAATTGGTTCTAGTTGAACCGCTAAAAGCTGCTATCTCCAGTAGTCCACCTGAAGAGATCTTTCCTTTGAGACTTAAGTCCGGATTCGGATCAGTGAAATTGACATGGGTATCAAATGTAATATCTGTAAAATCTTCGAAGCTTCCAACGACTCCCGTTCCTGATAAGATTTCTGTGTTTAAATTTTCATCCAGATTAAAAGTTAGAGTATCATCCCCACCTTCACTTGTTACAGAAATCATAGAGGAAGTCAGTTCAGGAGCTGTATAATCTGTTATTAAAGTAAAATTATCTGAAGAGGTCCCGGAACTAACATTTCCGGCTTTATCATATATGGTTGCTGATATAGTGTGACTTCCTTCATATGCCATGCCGGAAGAAGAGAGAATAGTCAAATCTGAACCTCCAGCACTATATTCTCCAATCTGAAGTGTCTGAGGTGTTTCCTTATCAGATTGCAATTCAATATATGTGGGATTTTCAAAGGAGGTTGTCGAGAGATCAAAAGAGAATTTCAAAACACCGGTATCGGAAGTTTTATTATCTGACGGGATTCCCAGATCAGAATCAGCATGTAGAGCCAGATTGCTTATATCTGTTACAGGATCGGTTGTATCCAGGGAGATTTTTCCTGAATCAGGCAGGGTAATTGCCTGATAGGCATTTCCATATATATCGTATAATCGGACGGCGATCTGGTTATTATTTCCCTCCACCAGTGTTATTAGACTACTATCCACATTCCCACTTCCGGATGTACTGGTAAAATTGAAAGTGGCACTTGAAGTAAAAGTAGTGAGAGTCCCTCCATCCGGTGTAAAATCCAGTTCCATATAGGAATCTTCATTTATCCCGCTCAGATTAAAAGTAATCGTCTGGTCCTCCACATTGGTATAAAGGTCAGTACCGGAGACACCAGAATCGGAACTGATGGAATAGGAATCTATGGATCCTCCGGCGGGTTGATCCGTATTCAGCACAATACTTTCACTAACAGCCGTTCCGGTCGAAGCATTTCCGAAAATATCATAAAGGGTGGCAGTTAGAGTATTCGTGGTGAGGGTAGTATCATTAAAACTTAAAGATGCATCCCCGGAACTTCCCAAAAGCTTCACATCAGAGCCTTCCCAGTTGTAAAGGACATAGGAGTCTTCAGTCAGGTTCGAAGAGAAACCGAAAGTAAGGGTTTGAGATACATTATTGGTTTTATAATCACTGCTTGAGAATCCGCTGTCATCACTCAAAGAAAGAGTAAGATCTACAGATGGTGTATCGGTATTTACAATAATCGTATCTGTTACATTACTGGCATTGGCATCACTGAGATTCCCGGCTCTGTCGTAAAGGTTTACAGAGACGGTATGACCTGTACCGATAGTTGAAAAACCCGAAGAAGAGGTAATACTACCGTTTCCCGACCCGTCTATGGCGACCAGAGCACTGCCTTTAGCACCTTCTTCGCTGGAAGATAGTTCCAGATAGTAATCTTCTGAATCATAACTTGACAATATATAGTCAAAAATCAGTGTTCCGATCCTGTTTGTCTTACCGTCATCCTGGGCATAACCTGTATCATAAATCGTATTCTGCCGTAAAGACAGTTCAGATACAAAGGCGGAAACAGGATTAGCTGTATCAATTGTCAGGATATCATCAGTGGAATTGAATGTATCTGATCCGCTTCCAATGGAAGGAGTCGACACATTACCGGCACGGTCACAGATCGCAACAGTTAAATAGTATTCACCATCAGACACAGTACCGGCCGTGATTGCAGAGGCCCCGTTATAGTCTCCGGAGAAAGACGTAGTTCCTATGGTTGCAGTCTCACTGGAAGCCACATTCTCTGCCATCAGATCAAGATAAATCAGATCGGAAACGGAATTGGAAAAAAGATTTTTATCAGCAGCTGCACTGATCACATTGGCGATCTGAAAACCTGGAGTATCATCGTTAGTATAATCATCTGAATTGTCTATTCCGGAATCAGAAGCGGTAAGCAAATCAAGGCCGCTCACCGAGGATCCGGTTGGTAAAGTCTTATCAAAAACCAGATCAAAATTTGATACAGATCCCGAGGTATTTCCCGCGGCATCTATGGTAGCAACAGAAATTGTATACTCCCCTTCGTACTCACCCGCAGAAGGAGAGCCGTCATCGGCATCCAATGCCATATCGGCAGACCATGTATCACTGGCGACTCCCGCACTGACATTCGAGATGCTATAGGTAGGCAGCAGATCAGGAGTAATGACACCGCTTAGTGAAACTCCGTAACTGCTGTAGAGCTCCTGATCATCTCCGGCACCATAGGAGAGATCACCTGTAAAAGTCAAACCCGATGCCAGCTTTGTAAATCCGTCATTATCCTGAAAGCCTGTATCATCATCTGCTGAAAGAGTGATTGTAGAACTTGTGTTGTTAATATTATCCAAAACAATATCCAGCGTTTCAGAACCACTGGATTCATTACCCGCGACATCGGCAGTTTTGACCTCCAGAGCATAGGTTTTATCCCCAGAGCCTAATAAAACATTTTTTGACCAGTTTCCCAGACTATTTGCGGTGGTATAAGACTGTGCAGTTCCATCAACCGAAAGGACCATATAACTGCCAACTGGTGCTGTTCCATCAATATAGACTGATTCGATGTTTGTTATATTATCAGTACTACCTGCTCCGTATCCGGGCCTGGAAGAATCACTGGCAGTGCGCAGATCTATACCAGTGGGATCAGAAGGAAGTGCCGTCATAATCTGAAGGTTAAAGACACCGGAACTGGAGGATTCATTTCCCGCCTGATCTACGGTTCTGGCGACAATCTGATAGATCCCGTTGTTGACTGGGCTCACAATGTCATCCGACCAGTTTCCTGATCCATCAGCAGTTGCTGTGAACTCCGGAGAGGATAAACCATTAATAAAGATGCTAACTGTAGAATCAGCTTCGGCCGTTCCTTCTATGGTTAAGTCAGTTGTATTTTTTGTCTTTCCATCACTATTCGACCCCAGACTTGCGGCGACATGATAAGTATCATCGGCAGAATTCAAATTGGGAGTAGATGGCGGATTCGGCGCCACACTGTCATAATAGTATGCCGTTGGCACTTCTGCGGGAACAGTCATGGGATTCCCGGCCATATCCGTCAGGGACATCACCAGACTCAGCTCTTCTTCATCGACAGAGCTGGCCCCAGGGGTATAAGAAGCCGTGAAAACATTCATGGGGGTTCCGGAATCCGGGGAGATGGAATCAGCAGCCAGGCTGCCCATTGATGCTGTTTTTACAGAGAGATTCGATACTACTGGGGTCTGTAGATCCCTGGTAGAGGTTAAAACGATATCCAGCTGTTCACCCTGGGCAATAAAGCCTTCATGTGCATCCGGGCCATCTGCTGTAAAAGATAAATGTGTTCCATATGTTGGAGCCCCATCATAATACATAATTTGAGGCGCATTTGCGGTTCCCTGAGTTAGAACTGTCTGATTTCCCAGTCTATCCTCCAGAGTTATATTATATGTTAAATCTGCATCACTGGTCATACCTGATTTCCATGCAGTTGCTGAAGAGAAGGAATATGTGTTTCCCTTTGAATCAAGGGCAGATGTATCACCTCCAAGAGTTTGAGAAACCACTGTAAGATCTGCTGCATCAGTTGAAGCATCTGTCACAGCAAACGACATTTCAAGCGTACTACCTGAATTGGCATAAGCAGAATCAGGCGAACCGGTACTTGCAAAATGAACATCAGCTGCAGTAATTGCCGGACCATCTGCATCTTCATCAATAATGACTTTAGGTCTGGTTTCAAAATCGTCATCATTAACTGCATATATGATAACAGTCACATCTGTACCTCCGGTATAAGCTACAGAGGCTTCATTCTCCATAAGAGAAAGATGCTGACTGATATCTATATAAAACTCATTGCTGGAAGCATTATAAGTTGATCCTGTATCAAAGGCATCATAAGGAACCCCAATTCCGGGAGACAGATCGATCTTCCCGGAAGAGAAATCTCCTGTGGAATCTTTCAGTTCTACTTTAAAACTTTGAAGATCACCAATACCACCATTAATATACCCTTGAATGATGTCTGATCCCGGCTGATCATGGGAAACTCCTGTATTCATACTGTAATAGGCTGTTTCATCCCTGGGGAATTCAATTACAACCTCCGGCCCGGACTCATCGGAAAAAGCATTCACAGTCATAGTTGTCTCATGACCATTCTTATCAGTCACAGTGACTTCAAAAGGCAGAACCGACCCCGCACCGAAGGGGATTTCCAGGTCGGTCCGGAATGTCCTTGACGCGGGATAGTACATAAACAGTTCCGGATAGGCCACGCCTTCGTTGAGCCGTTCGTACCGGCTCTGGGAAGCGTTGTAGTAACTGAGAGTATTGGCTGTATCGGGATCCACATAGGTGGCATCGGGATCGAGAACCAGCTGCCCGTTCCAGGACTTTCCCAGAACAGACCAGGTAATACTTGTGATCTCATTGTCACTGTTCTGATCTTCCGCGGAGTTCCCGATGGTACCAGACAAACGGACTGTCGTATCCTCGGTATAGCTCCTCTCCTCGCCGGAGACAGTATCGACTATGGTAAAATCCACCCAGGGACCTTCATTGTCCGCCAGAGTCATATTCTCTGTGGTGAGATTCCCGTTTCTGTCCTCAGCGGAAACGGTAACGGAAATGATACCTGTGACCGTATTGGGAGAAACAGTGGAAAAGGAGAAACTCACAAGCCCAGTAGTAGGATCGTAAAGGACTTCATCGGGCCCGTAGCTTGAATCCTGGGTCAATTTTCCAGCAGCATCAATCACGGCCCGTCCGCCCCGCAGGTCATCATTCGCCAGTTCAAAGGAAATGGACGCCAGATCTCCCTGGCCGTCCTCTTCTTTCTCCGCATCGTCCAGGATTCTCAGGGAAAACTCCACCTCCGAGTAGTACACCTCGTTTTCACCGGGCGAAAGGATCTCGATGGTGGGAGCCAGTTTGTCCTGGGCGGCCACCACATCGTCCTCTGTCAGAGGCTGGGGGCAGGATGTGAAAAACAGGACTCCCGTAAAGAGAGCCGCGGGAAATAAAACTTTTTTCAATACTTTTTTCATGGCGATTCCTCGGTCAGCACGGACCCGCCGTTATCCTCAAGATAGGAGTAGTTTCTCAGAAGATCGGGACTGGTTTCCCGAAGGATCTGGGCGTATTCATAGGATTTATCAAAATTCTCCAGCTCATAGTAGCTGCGGGCCAGATTGAGTATGACCCTTGCATAGGCTGAAGAGGCTGTTCTGTTATTGCTCAGATAGTCCTGCTCTACATTATGATAGAGCCGCAGGGCATTCTGATACTGACCTTTCATAAAGTAGACATTGGCCAGATTCATCTTGGAGGGCAGGAAGTTCCTGTCCAGAGCCAGGGCATAGTTGAAGGCCTGCTCGGCCCGGTTGTACAGACCGAACTGGGCGCAGATGGTTCCCAGCTGATTATAGGCACTCTTGCTGTCCTTCTGCCGGGCTTCCTGGTCGTAGGCATCGACAATACTGTTCACCAGGCTGTTTGTCTCAGCAGAAACAGCTCTGGCTATCACGGCTTTTTCACCGTACTGGAGCCCCAGGTCGGTCTCTTTCAGTCCGACGGGCCGGTAGATCTCCTGAGCTTCCCCTGTCAGAAAGAGACCCCGTTTTTCCGGAGAATCCTCATAGCGGTTGAACTCATCGGCCCCCACTTTCCAGGCGGCGGCGAAACCGGCGGAACCGATCATCGTGATTTCCACGGGAACCCAGAGTTCCCCTTCTATGTTCAGTGTCATATTTTTATCGGGATGAATCAGCTGATAGTTACGGGCCTCTTCTCCTGTATTGAAGGCAGCATAGATATGTCCGGGGGTGGTAATAAAAGCTGTTTTGATTCCCACCGACTCCATAAGGCTGCAGTAAAGGGCGGTAAGGTCATCACAGTCTCCGGTTCCCCTCTTCAGGGTACTCCGGGGCAGACTGACCGCGTCAATCACCAGGGGATTTTCCTGGGCCGCATCAAAGGGCGATGTGGGGTCTTTCTGATAGATAGTTCCTATTTCAGTCAGGCCGTAGTAGATCTGCAGGCCCGTCTGGAGGGAGCTGTTCAGACCGGGGTTCTCCACATCCTTGGAACTCTGACGGACAAAGCTGGCATAGTTCCGCAGAGCCGAATCGGAAGGAGTGATATAGGCGGCCATCTTTCGGTCATCATCCCAGGTCAGGGATTCTTTATCGTAGAGGTCATAGGAAACCGTCATGATCTGATTTCCCACATTGCCCCTGGAGAGATACTCCACCTGAATTTCTCCCACAAGAGGAGTAATTCCCTCGGTGGAGAAAACCTCCTGATTGTAGGCGGCATAGATGGGAATCGACGCGGACTCCCCGGGAGCCAGTTCGGAAATGCTGTCGGCTTTTGTGGGGGCATCCATAAAACCGGCCTGCATGAACTGAATATTCACATCCTGTATGGGATGCTTCTCAATATTGGTTATCTGAATCTCCGCAATGGGATTCCTGGCATAAAAACTCTGCATAGACGCAAATAGAGGAGGCAGCTCCAGCTGACCGAATTTGATACTCCGGAGCTCCGCCTGAGGGGCATCGGGATCTTCCCCCACCCTGTAGGCCGCACTGAATCCCAGTCCGAAAGAGAGTCCGTTGTATCGGTCAAGGGGAGAGAAGGACCGGCGGTACCGCAGTGTAGGATGAACACTCAGACTCAGGTTGTAACTGAGATTGAAAGCGGCATGCCCTCCCAGGCCGGTTAAGAACTCCATGGTTCCTTTTGTTTCGTTATTCACCTGATCTATATCCGAATACACGGCCTGTCCCAGGCCCAGATAGTAGTCAGCTCCCACTTCAAGCTGCTTATTCATCTTGGTGGCATAGGTCACTCCCAGGGTTCCGTAAAACAGATTATGGGAAAAACGCTTGGCATCGGTTAACTCATTACTGGCAACAAGAGGAGCTACCAGCTGGAGCCCCATGCTGGCAAATGGCTGAATGACGGGATAATTCTCAAAGGAGTATTTACCGCTGACGGCCAGGTCCGTATACCTGTACTCCTCGGAATAGCTCTGGGAGATAGGATTAAGGCTCTGATACTCTACCCCTATCGCAAAGGGAGATCTGTACTTGTCGTTATAATCTACACCGAAATTACGGGTAACCGGTTCCTGTCCGGAAAGGCTGAAGGCAGAACAAATGAGGACAAAAAAGAGCACTGTTTTTTCGGGTCGGGAAAAGGACTTCACTTATAACCCTCTTTCTACTTTTAATTATACAGCAATATTAGCACAAAACATTTGTTCCTGATACAGCTTAGGGCAATAATTATCTGCTCGACAGGTAGTTGTCTATAGAATCAGCATCCAGAGGCTTACTGTAATAGTATCCCTGATGATGGTTGCAGCCATGATCGACCATCCAGCGGACATGCTCCCAGTCCTCCACGCCTTCGGCGATGACCTCCAGAGAAAGTTCCCGGGCTATTTGCAGGATCAGAGTGACCACCCGCCGGACTTTCAGATCCTGCTGAACCTCTGTGGTCATTTTCTTTTCAATCTTGATCGCGTCAATGGGAAGATGGGCCAGGTAGTCCAGAGAGGAGTAGCCTGTTCCGAAATCGTCCAGAGCAATACGGAATCCCGCCTCTTTAAGGGTCCGGATGGAACCGATCATCCTCTCTGCGGACTCCATTAGTGCGGTTTCGGTGATTTCTATCTGGATCTTTTCCGGAGGGATCCCCGATTCCCGGCACATCCGGCCCAGACTGCGGGCAAAATCCAGTTCCCGGAACTGTAGGGGAGAAATATTCACACTCACATAACGGAAAGACCGGTTCCGGTCCAGAAGCTCCTTTGCCTGCCGGAAACACTCCTGAATGATCCAGGATCCCAGGAGGTGGATGAGCCCTGAATCTTCGGAGGCCTTAATATAGACAGCCGGCGAAATCCGGTTATCCTGACCGATCCGGAGGAGGGCTTCAAAACCAACGGGATCTTTTCCTGTGGAGTCCACAATGGGCTGATAAACCATCCTGAGAGAATCGCTATGGAGGTTCTCCCATATGTGATGAATCATATTGTAGGTATCTTTAAACCCCGAGGAAAACTCTGACTTGTAGAAGACAAGGGAGTTCTTTCCCTGGGATTTGGCCTGAAGGAGGGCAATATCCGCTTTTCTGACAAGGTCTTCCTTCTCTTTCTGTATCCGGCAGTTGGCCACGACCGCTCCTATGGACACAGTGAAATAGAACTCCCGTTCCAGAGCCAGATAGATCCCTTTGCAGAGCCTGTCAAAGAGCTGGATGATCCTCTTTTTCGCTGTCCGCTGCTGGGAGAAACCCTCGAAAACAAGGAGTATATTATCCATGTTCATATGATAGAGGGACCAGCTTTCCTCCTGATGGAGCTCTGCAGCTATTTCTTCAATTTTCAGGCAGAACTCCCTGATAACGCTGTTCCCGACCACATGCCCGAAGGTCGTATTGATCCGTGTAAAATCATCCAGATTGACAATGGCAAATCCGCAGACAGCTTTCTCCTCATGAAAAATATAGGGGTTCTTATAGAAATCCAGGAGATTCTTCCTACCGGACACAGAGTCCGTATACGCCAGGGTCTCAATAGTCTGTTCCCTTTTCTTGGACAGGGAGATATCCGCCAGGATACCGATAATCCTGAGCTGGCCGTCCTCCTCTTCCACAGCGCCTCTCAGGAGCAGCCATTTCTCCCCCTCCAGGGTTTTCAGCTGCATATCCATGTTAACCCGGCGGATCTCTTTTGCCAGGATCTGCCTGATGGTGTTTTTCCACATGTTCAGGCTGTCGGTTGTGAAGAGATTGTAAAACCACTGTTCCAGAAGGCGCCCCTGCAGGGCTCCGGATGAAACCCCCAGAATATCCTCCAGGTTATCGGAAAAATAGAGATAGTGCTCCCGGGGAAACCATTCAAAGATGGCATCCCGGGACGCTTCCAGGGCCAGACGGTACTGCCTCTCGCTGATTTCCACCGAGGCTTTTTCATTGAGAAGCGCCAGGACAAGATGCTCCACCGAGAGCTTGATTTTCTGGAACTCCCGGGCACGGGGCTCTCTTATTGAATGAGACCAGTTCCCTCTGGCTATGGTTGTCACATCTTCAACCATCCTCTCAATGGGGACAGTCAGAGACTTTATGATTCGCAATATTGAAAAGAAACCTATCAGAAGGATAACCGAAATAAGAACTGTTGAGATCAGACCCCTCTGGGTCCACTGCTGTCTGTATAGTTCAAGAGGATACTGGAGGGTAACGAAATACTCCTCAATTGAGGGATAATCCTCCTGTTCGGGCTGAACATAGTTGAGATAGCAGTTCAGGCTTCCCTCTTTCCAGCTCCACTCTTCCCTGTAGACTTCTCCCCGGTCCAGCATTTCCTGCCGGATCTGTCCCAACTCAGTCAGCTCCTCCAGCTGGGCAAGCTGATAGATCTCCACATTGACCTGATCACTGTTGCCATTCCGGTAGAGCTCTCCGATATACTCGGGATTGATGGGGTAGTAGAGAGGCTCATCCATAGGGATGGTCATCCCCACTTCCAGAAGATACTCCCCTCCCTTGGAAGCCAGATACCCGAATTTCCGCCAGTGTTCACCGAAGCTTTCGTGGGTGATTTTATCCAGCACAGGACGGCCCTGTTTTCTGATGGCATCCAGTTTCTGTGCAAAATCCTCCGAGACGTCCCGGAAGTCCAGTCCCTGGTCGGAAAGATAGGTTGTATCGATGATGGTTTGCCTGGAATCGATCAGATAGAGATCCCACTCGGAACCCCAGCGGTTTTTCAGGCTGAACAGATCCATCCTGTCCGGATTATCTCCCGCCTGATGAAAGGCCTCGCGAAAATCCGATAGTTTGTCCCGGATCTGTTCGCCAAGCATGGCATCATAGACCATGTTTATATCCTGCAGGACGTTCAGATTGATTGTAATGACATTCTTGATCAGTTTGCGGACTTCACCGGTCTGCTGCTTCATGGAATGGGCGGTTGCCCCCATCACGAGAGTAATACTGACAAAAAAAAGGAGGAACAGAAGAGGCAGCAAGATCTGTAAATACCATTTTTTTAAAGAAATCGAATGTTCCATTATTTCCTTTGTCATCTCCCGGATTCAGACCGCAAAAAAAGCTTCGTTCGTTATTCAGAGTACAGTAAAAAACCATTAAGTCAAAGACCATTTTTATTTTAAACCGGGTCTTCCTCCACAAAGAGGTATCTGCTAGGATGAATACTATATGAATGTGAAGATCCTGGGCACGGGAACCTCTCACGGGGTTCCGGTCGTTAACTGTCATTGCGATGTCTGCCGGTCAACGGTCAGAGAAAATCAGAGATCCCGCTGTTCTGTTTATGTGGAGCACCGGGGTACGGGAATCCTTATTGATACAGCTACCGAGTTCAGGCTCCAGGCGCTGAAAGCGAATATTTCCGTTATCAGCGGCATTCTCTACACTCATGCCCATGCGGATCATCTCCACGGCCTGGACGATATACGGCCCTTCAGCTACTACAGGGAAGTTCCTGTTTACGCCCGGGAGGATGTGTGCGGAGAAATCCGCGAAAGATTCCCCTATATTTTTGCCGCGCCTTTTCAGAAAGCCGGAGGAACCCCGAGAATAGCATTAAATACCATAGGAGAGGCTGCCTTCACTGTCGAAGACCTTGAAATACAGCCGATTCCCGTGATGCATGGAAACCTCCCCGTCCTGGGTTACCGCATAGGCGGTTTCGCCTATATAACCGACTGCAGTTTTATTCCCGAAGAGTCGATCAAATTACTCTCGGGACTGGACTGCCTTGTGATCGGCGCCCTCCGGTATAAACCGCATGCAACCCATTTCTCAATTCCCCAGGCTCTGGAAGTTATAAAAAAAATAAGCCCCGGAAGGGCTTATCTGACACATATCTGTCATGAAGTAGATCACTTCACTTTAAAAAAGGAACTGACCGATTTGAATGTTGAGCCCGCCTACGACGGGCAGATCATTACTGTTACGCCTTAACTACCTTACCGGATTTGAGGCATCTGGTACAGACTTTCATGGACTTAGGTGTACCGGCAACAAGAGCTTTCACCTTCAAAAGGTTAGGCTTGAAGGTTCTTTTAGACTTAACACCGATGTGCTGTCCAGCTCCGCCTTTCTTTTTCGGAAGACCCTTCCGAGGTACACTGTGTCCCGCGACTGTTCCTTTTCCACAGATTTCGCATTTTCGAGACATATCTATTTCCTACCTTTGCTTCATTCTTGATTGAGCGTGAAGAAATATAACAAATTGCTAAAACTATGTAAACCCGAAATCAGAAGGATTTCGTATTAATTCTCCCCATGGGATTTTTTTGTCACAAATCCTTATACAGACGGAAAAAATCGCCCGCCTCAATGCCCCACTTTTCCCTGAGCCAGTGGCTGAAAAGACTGGACCAGAGCTCGAATTTTTCACTGTTGCCGCCTGTTCCGTTCTCCAGAAGGCCTCTCTGCCCGGGATAGAGACCTATCAGGTTGGAAAGCCGGATATTAAAATACTCCGGGGCGACCTCTTTTTTCTGCTGGACAAGATAGGCCTGAAACTCATTGATCATAAGGTCTTCATCTGCGGGATCATAGCCGTACCAGCCCAGAAAAAAGCGCCACATGTTCCGGTCCTCCTCAGTCATTCCCTCCCATAAACGGGCCGAAAAGGCTCTGTATTCGGCGCTTGTAAAATAGAGACCGTGGGAGGCTTCATGAATGAGAAAACGCTCCCTCAGAACGGCGGAGGATTCCCGTGAGATAGAGATGACAGCGCCCTCTCCGGGAGAGAGGGTTCCACCGGTATTTCTAACAAGCATCCCCCGGGAGACGAGGATATCACGCATTAGCCACTCTTCTTTGTAAAGAGGAAAATCCTGACTTTCCGCGAGATTGTAGAATTCCGCCAGATCTTCGGGCCTGTAGTCGTGGGCATTCCAGCCATGGAGTCCCTGAAGCTCCCTGTTGGTCATCAGGGATCCGCGGAAACCCTTCTTCTCGACAAAATAGGAGAGCCTCCGGAAGAACCGGTTCTGTATATCATAGTCCAGACAGTCCCAGATCAGGATTCGGGGAAAGTCATTCCACCTGTAAAGCTCAAAATCCCTGTTTCTCCAGGTTTCTGCCGGTGTATTGAGAATATCCGAAAGGTTCCCCGGCAGAGGATTCGGGAAGGAAGGAAGCTCTTCTGTAGCAGAGGAGAGATCCCCGATGCTCTCCAGAGGCGCCAGAATCCATTCAGAACTCCCGTTGCGGTTGAACAGGCTCAGAGACTGCTCGGTTGCCCGGGCCTTTATCTTTAAAGGCAGAGCATCAGGGCCTGTGACGGTTAAATTCCCGGAGGCCAGGACTTTCAGAGAAAGGACTGATTTCCCCGCCTGCAGATCCGGGGGAAGGCGGTAGATAAGACTTTCCGGTGCGTCAAGATCGATAAAAAGCCCTGTTTCAGGAGACTCCTGTGACGGGAGTTCCACAAACGCCCGGGGCGGGGGAAATGGTTCAGAATAGGAGAGCCCCCGGAGGATCATACTGTCGGGAATCCGGATGGAGAGAACCGTTCCCCGGGGTAAACCCGAGAGATTGACAGGAATAGTTCCCTGATCGCTGAGAAAAAAAACGGTCCGGGGAAGACTCTCCGGAACTGTAAGACTGAGAGCCCTGGTCTTCTGCCCCTCCAGAGGGGGATAAAAACGGAGAACCCCACGGGTGTTCTGTTCAAATGGGGCCGCAGGAAGGGGAGAAACAGAGGGATTTTCAATACCCATGGGGATATAGGAATGATCGCTGACCGGGAACCCCGCCTCCTGCCCGGCAAGATGTGCTGCGATCAGAAATAGTAATATTAAAGATGCTCTCTTTTCCAAATAGAATCCTCATTCTACAATGTAAAAATGGAATTTCAGTATATCACCGCCCTCCTGTTTGCTGAAGGCAGTGAAGGACCGGTTGAAAAATATCTCCATACTATGCAGAAACAGTTCGGTTTCGCCTACCCCCTCCCGCTCATGGTCCCTCTGGCGGGATTCTCAGGTTTTTTTCCTCCCGACAGGGTGGACAGGGAAAAATTGAAAGCTCTGGAGAATCTCAGCCTGAAAGGCATAAGCCAAAGCTCCCCGGGCATTGTCCTGGAGTTATCCGACCCGGATCTGAAAGACAGGGCGGCGTCCTGTCTCAGGGGCATACATGGAAAACCAGCCCCGGTCCCTGTGGATGCACCTTTTTTCAACTGGAACGGAATCCTCCTGCATCCCGCAGATTTTCCATACAAACCCCAACTCCCGGATATCTGCCCTGCACCTCCAGATACCAGCTGGAAAACCTATCGTTTCGGCCTGATCCGCCTCCAGTGGGAGAGCGGAGCCCCCTGGTGGCGCCATGTGGAATGGGAATTTCTCTGGAGTATCCGCAAGGCAAAAAAGGCTAATTAAATTAGACATGACTATAACAATTCCTTGTCAATAATCTTTTTATCTGCTAAGAATGAGATATGGAAAAAAAATTGAAACTGACTCCCAGCCTGGAGGACTATCTGGAAGCAATACTGCAGCTGGAAAAGAAGAACAGAGTGGCCCGGGTAAAAGATATAGCGGAAAAGCTTTCTGTACAGATGCCTTCTGTCACAGGAGCCCTGAAAAACCTCAAATCCAGAGGAATGATAGAGTACGAGAAGAACTCATTTATCAATCTGACTCCCAAAGGCAATGAGATTGCCAGAAGAATCCTGGGCAAACATGAGATTCTGACAGCGTTTCTGGAACAGGCTCTCCAGCTCAATCCGGAACTGGCGGAAGAAGAAGCCTGTAAAATAGAACACTCCATCGGCCAGGATACGGCCATGAAAATAAAAAACCTGACGGCCTATCTGAATCAGCAGTTTGAAGATAGGACAGAAGAGCTTAAGAATATCCTGGAAGGCTGAACCCATGAAAAACTTCACAACCTCAATCCTCGGTCAAAACGAGATAGCCCTGGGTTACAGGGAAATGTCCTTTTCCTGGCCCGAAGAAGCAGGACGTCCTCTGCCTGGCCAGTTTCTCACGATTAAAGCGTCTGAAAATCCGGCCCCCCTGCTGCGGCGTCCCTTCGCCCTTTCGGGATTTGACGAAAAAAGGAATCTGGCCTCCATCATCTATCAGGTGAGAGGCCCCGCCACAAGGCTCCTTTCTGAACTGGCTGAGGGAAAAAATATTGAGATCCTCAGCCCTCTGGGGAACTCGTTCTCTCTGCCTGCGGAGGGATCGACCCCCCTTCTTGTTGCCGGTGGGATCGGCCTGGGGCCTATCCTCTATTTTGCCCGCTACCTGGATGATCGGGGTTTTGCTCCCCGTCTGATTTTCGGCTGCCGGTCAAAAGAGTTTATCCCCCGTCTTCCCGAGCTGTCCCATGGAAAGATCCATTTCTGTACTGACGACGGTTCGGAAGGATTCAAAGGAACCTCTGTTGAATTCCTTAAATCTCTGAACTGGGATGATTTTACAAAACCCTCTCTCTACTCCTGCGGTCCTCACGGAATGCTGCTGGCCTGCCATAGCCTGGCGGAAGAGAGAGAAATCCCCTCTGAAACAGCCATGGAACAGATGATGGCCTGCGGTGTAGGAGCCTGTATGGGCTGTGCCATTGAGGTGGTTGGCCCTGAAAAGTACGCCCGGGTCTGCAAAGAGGGGCCTGTATTTGATTCCAGGAGGATAAAATGGACCTGACAGTCAGAATAGGAAAGAAGACACTTTCCAACCCGGTGGGAGTTGCATCGGGCACCTTCGGTTACGGTCAGGAATATGCATCCCTGACAGACCTGAATAATCTGGGAGCCATCTATACCAAAGCGGTCACCATGGAACCAAGGCCGGGCAACCCCCTGCCCCGTCTTGTGGAAACCCCGGCGGGTATGATCAACTCCATCGGGCTGGCCAACGTAGGCGTAGAAGGCTTTATAAAGGAAAAGATTCCCTTTCTGAAAACCCTGGGATGCCCGTCGATTCTGAATGTTGCGGGAAGTACCGAAGAGGATTACGCCGGAGTTATCAGCCGGGTAGACGATCAGGATGCGGTATGGGGGTATGAAGTCAATATATCCTGCCCCAATGTAAAGCACGGAGGCCTGGCGTTCGGTACCGATCCGGTTCAGGTGGAAAGGCTGACAAAATCCCTGCGGAAACTCACGGAAAAGCCACTGATCATGAAACTGACACCCAATGTGACTGATATCACTGTTATCGCCCGGGCGGCGGAAGCCGGCGGCGCCGATGCGGTTTCGGCCATAAATACAGTGACTGGCATGGTGGTGGATATCCACAAAAGGAAACCTGCCATCCCAGCGGTGACAGGAGGAATGTCAGGCCCAGCGGTCCGCCCCGTGGGTGTTGCGGCTGTCTGGAAAATCAGTCATGCCATCACCATACCCGTGATCGGTCTGGGAGGCATAATGGCCTGGGAGCATGCGGTGGAATACCTGCTTGCCGGTGCGTCCGCCATCCAGATCGGGACGGGAAATTTCATAAACCCCGATGCTTCGGGAGAGGTTCTGGAAGGAATCAGAAATTACATGGAGACCTCGGGTTTTCAGTCCATAAAAGATTTCCACGGCCATTTTTAGAAACTCCGGGCATACTGCATTATAATTACTATTAACAGACTCACTGCTTTCTGTTCTGACGCCTGAAAAGCCTGTAATTTTTATTAGGAGCGTCATTATGAATCGCCGTATTTTCTTTGTCGTCCTATTCCTCCCCTTTCTGTTTTCCTGCCGCAACAGTTTAATGGATCTTTCCAGTGAAAAAGCCAGTCTGAGTGTGGGGATTTCCATAGACCGATCTCTCTATTCTGGGAACTTCGGACAGGAGCCGGGCCGGTTTATCGACCTCTCTTCGGACAGCCTTTCTGTGACATACACCGTGGGAGACAGGGATTTCACCACAACAGCGGTTTTGGAAGTGAGTTCGGAGGATCCCGGAAAACTCACAGCCACAGCGACTCTTCAGAATCTGCCGGCCAGTGTTCCCGGAACTGTCAGAGTGGAAACATTCAATAAAAACGGCATTCTTGTCTGCGACAGATATCAGGAAATGGAACTTTCCGGGGGGGACAACAAAGTCACCCTGACCCTGCGGATCTCTCCGGACTCGCCCCTGCTGGATTTGGTGTCAGCAGGAGAATATATCTACAAATTGATTTCTCCCGGAGAAAGTATCTTTCTGGGACTGGGGCCACTGACTGCGGGAAAAGAGTATTACCTAATCGGCGATACCATCAATGATATTGTCTCTGAGGAAATCCTGACTCTTGTGACAGATACAGGATCTCTCCTTCCTGTCACAACCATACCCGACAAGGATGAGTTATTTTTTACCGCCGGTGAAAACGGAAGCTATGTCTACTTCAGCGTTTACAATGGAGCGCCGGCTCAGATGGAAGCCATGGCCTGGTGGGGAGAGGCCAGCGGCCATACAGGACTGGTGAATACAGATAGGATTGATGCATCCGATTCAAACTCAGATCTTCTTACATCCATGATTTATACAACAACAGCGCCGAGCTACCGACCCATATCAGCAGGGAGTGGAGTATTTCACATGACAATTCAGTATGATGCAGCCTATGGTGGATATTATCTAAACACCAGCGACGGTTCAAACTGGAATATTTCTTCCCCTTCCTCCCTGTTAGGTTCAACCATCACAAGTCTTTTTCCTACATACCAGGGGATTCCGGATATCTACATTCAAGATAATTTTGCGATTATGAGTCTATTCTACTTAATTGATAACAGCACAACATTTGATTATGTTTTAGCGATAAAAGACATGAATAATATCTATAACCATCTACCAGATCATACTCAGGAAATGGAATACACAATTTCGAATTATTATCCTCCCTACATCAATAACAGAGTCAGCTACTCGGGAACACATGCCGTACTGGCAACAGTGGATCAATCCGGGAACCTGCACATAGGTATGTCCGAAACCTATCCCGGATATGTGGGCCCCTTCAATCCTGCTACCATAGCTTTTTCCAATGAAATCGGCACAGCTGATAATCTGCAGATCGCCTCAATAGATCGCACCTGCTATGTTATAGCCGACAGCGGTTCCGTTTACACCTACTCTCCGGGGGCCAGCGGTTTATCCGGCCCTGTTTTCTCCATTGCCGCTGATACCGATACCTACCGGACTCTGGGTATTTTAAAAAACAAATACATAATAGCCTCCTCACCCAGAGAGGCATCTGTTTACTTCCCGGGACTGAATAAGACATTGGACGTGTACGATGAAACAGATCCCCCTGATGAGATACAGTCGCTGATAGACCAGGGGTATTCATTTGAATTTCATTTTTTCTCCTCGGAGAACTACCTGGTACTGGTGCAGGTTATGGATATTCCTCAGGTTGGAGCCGCTTATCTTATAAATGTTTCTGAAAACGGCGGATTTAGCTGGCTACAGTCTGAAGTTCTAAATCCATCTCTGGGGAATATTTTTAAAGTGGATGCGGCAATTGATGAGTCTTTAGGTGAGATTTACATAGGCCTGACTATAGGACTGGCCGGACCGACCAATTATGAGCTGAAAACCTTCAAACTCCAGTAATCAGAGCAGCGCCGAAGGGCAGTAATCCTGAATCGGACAGCTCCCGCACTCGGGTTTCCGGGGATGGCAGTACTTCCGGCCGTGCAGATTCAATGTCATGGAAAAGTCCGACTGGATCTCCCGGGGAATCTTCTTCAGCATCTCCCGTTCGATCTGTTGGGGATCTTTTTTAGAGGTAAACCCCAGCCTGTTGGAAACCCGCTTGAAGTGGGTGTCCACAATAATCGCCGGCTGGTCAAAGATATGATAGAGGATCACATTGGCTGTTTTCCGCCCCACCCCGGGAAGAGCGGTCAGCTCCTCCATGGTTCCCGGAACCTCTCCCTCATACTGATCGGAAAGGGCTTTGGCCGTTTTGATGATGTTGGCCGCTTTGACCCTGAAAAAACCGGTGGGGTGAATAATATCCTCCACCTCTCCCTGAAGTGCTTCCGCAAGAAGTCCGGGGCTCGGATATCTATCAAAAAGGATGGGAGTGACCTTATTGACCCCCGCATCAGTCGTCTGAGCCGACAGGATCACTGCAATCAGCAGTTCGTAGGGGTTTCGGAAATTCAGAAGGGGTTTTCTGTCGGGATACTCTGTATTTAAAATTTCCGTAATGATCCTGGCTCTTTCGGCTGTTTTCATAGACGTATTATGAGGAACATCCCCTGTCATGGCAAGGGTTTGCGACTGATGGAACCACAGAAGTCAAAGCAGTAAAAAATCTCGAAAATCCATATTGACCAAAAATATCAGATTCTATATACTTCCCAAACGTTACGGGATATAGCCTAGTGGCTAAGGCGCCTGCTTTGGGAGCAGGAAATCGCAGGTTCGAGTCCTGCTATCCCGACTCACAGTCGGGAACAGTACACCTTGGCTTTTCTTATATCCCCGGCTATTATTATTGAAACGAGCGTCCTTAGCTCAGCTGGATAGAGCATCGGCCTTCTAAGCCGAGGGTCAGAGGTTCGAATCCTCTAGGACGTATACACATAACGCTTACCTTCGGGTAGGCGTTTTTTTTGTCCTGAACAAACTTCCTGAAAGATTCGAAATGTTAATTATGTCTGTTACAGTAACAATCCTGATATCTATCTACCAAACCAGATTTCTATGTTATGGTTCCAGAATGCAAAAGAAGGATTCTTCTCAAAGCAGGTACAAAGTGTTTCAGAATATCGACAATATTCTGATCAACTCCCCCACCGGAACCTTCACAAAAGAAATGCGGTCTTTGGCATCTTTGTACTGACAACGGTGATATGATGTCTCTGGGTGATTACAGTAAGACCGAAGATTTTGATCCTATGCTTCCTAAGAAAAAAAAGGCTATGTCCATTTACAAGTTCCTGTATATTCATGGAAATACAGTATTTGCATATTAGGATTCAATTTTGGTGATCTCTCTAGTATTTATAGTTAATACATATGACTATTTTCTTATGCAAAATGTATGTAAAACCCCATTGAATTCCCAGGATTCATCAGAATCGTTTCTCAGCAAGGAACTCAGTTTGAAAAGCAGAAAGACCCGCCGGAATACAACTCCGACGGGATGATAAAGATAAGAGTGATGTCAACCGGCAGACAGCCGGTTATTTATATTTACATAAACGTACCGCTATGATAAAACAGCAATACATTTGTAAACAATTTCAAACGGATGTAATCGGACCTGAAAGATTATACTCCCCGTACAACATTCTTTCCGGCGACATAGCCGTAGTAAACACACATGGAATGACTCACACCGCGCATACAGATAGGATATTCCACTGCGTAGCGGTTACCCTGAACGTTTCCGCAGACATAAAGACCGGGTATCGCATCTCTCGCGGGGCTTACCGGATCCCCTGCAGTGAAGGTTCGGCACTCTTCATCGCTTTCCAGACCACCGATACAAACCAGAAGAACCGTAGTTCCCCACTGATTGGCATAGAAAGGCCCTTTTTCCAGAGGGAACATCCTTTTTCCGGATTTACCGAAATCTTCATCCACCCCTTTTCTGGCCTGTTCATTGTATCGAGCTACAGAGGCTAGAGCATTCTTCAGCGCCTCCCCTTCAAATCCAAGCTGTTTCAGAAGTTCTTCGATGGTATCTGCTTTGGCTGTGTAGGCTCCTTCCCTCTCTTTGGCAGAGATTTTGGTATACTGCCTGTCCTCATAGTTGGGATTGGACTCGTCTTCATCTTCGGGAATGATATAACAGAGCCCTCCGTGATTGGCGGGCATAAAGGGAATCTGTTTCCCCCAGTTGGCATCATAGATCTGGAATGAGGTATGATCCGGCTGAAGCTCAATCTGGTTTTCCAGCTGCTGACCGGGAATACACTCATTCATAAACCGTTCACCGTGCTTGTTGATCTGCAGAAAGGGAGTGACACCGACAGTCTGGCCGGGCTGTCCCCCTCCCATATGATGGGTCATGGGAGCATGAAAATCCTGAACTTTGGCTCCCGCCCAGGCTCCCATCCGCAGTCCGTCTCCGGTACTGATGGGTTTTCCATTGATATCAACACCCAGGATTCCCATTTCGGCCATCCGGGCAATCTTCTTTTCCATCACTTCCGGAGTAAAGTGGTTGAGGATCTTTTCATCCCCGCTGTTGTCACCGGTAGCCAGAATGACACCCTTTTTCGCATTGAACTGAATGTATTTGTTTCCGTCTTTTGAATTCTGAGCAACCAGACCGGTCACCCTGCCTGAGCTGTCCTTCAGAAGCTTTTTACCGAAACACCCGTAGAATACTTCGGTTCCCCGGGAGATGGCATCATTGAGCTGGGCTTCCACCATAAACCCCTGCTGATCTCTCCGGCTGGACCTGAACTCCATGGATGAGGGGAATGTAGGGAAGTCTTCCTCTTTGAAGTTATATTTTTCGGGAAGAGGCCAGGAAAGGGGAACCAGAATTCCCTTGTCAAACTGTTCCTGAGTTACGTTCTCCCTGGTGGAATCACAGATTGTCAGTTCAGGATAGGCATCAATAAACCAGTCCATCACTTCATGGGCATGGTCAGCCCACTTTGTCAGGATAGGTCTTTTGGTCCGATATGTTGTCTCTTTCATAAGACGGTTAACCACACTGTTTTTATCAACAATATTCTCTCTGCCCCAGCGTCTGTTGAGACTTCCGTTCAGAAGGGCATACTCTCCGGACCGGCAGTTGAAGGAAGCGGATTTTTCGATGATGGCAACCTTTGCTCCTTCTTCAGCGGCGGCTCTGGCCGCGCAGATTCCGGACAGTCCCGCACCAACGATCACAACATCATATTCCTGAACTTCATCGATATGGCCGATTTCCGGTTCTTCTCCCAGCCAGTCTTTTTCCTTCCCATGTTCTGAGGCGGCGGAAACGGTAGAGACAACACTCTCCCCTTTTGCCTGGGCAATACAGTTATCCACGGCACTCTTTACTGCATTGGAGGTTACCGTTGCACCGCTGACAGCATCGATCTCAGCGGACTGGGCAGAGATAATTGCCTTTTTCAGCTCCTCTGATGCAGCCTGACCGATTCCGAGTGTTTCATTTTCCACATTCAGGACAACGTCCGTAATACTGCTTTCAGAAAAAGTCATGCTCACACTGACTTCTCCAATACCTTTGGCTGTCGCGCTGTAGGTACCGGGTTTATAGAGCCCTTTCCCCGCGATTTTACACCCTGTTAAAGTACCGATTGCCAGAACACCCACTGTTCCGGCAGCACCTTTCAGGAAGTTCCTTCTTGATATATTATTCCCCATTTTCAACTCCTATGAAAAATATGTATGTTCAATACACCAGACCTTCTCTATCGAAGACACTGCATCTTCTGCAGAAACAATCTGAGGGAATGATAAGATAAAAAATAATCGATACCGTTCAATCCGATAAGATGAGACGTTTTTTCTGCCTATTTTTTTCTTTGACTGGCTCTGAACTGCGTGGGGGTGCAGTTTTTCTCTTTTTTAAAAACAGTGTTGAATGTGGGTTTGGAATTAAACCCTGCGGCATAGGCAATATCCAGAATGATCATATCTGTTTCCAGCAGCAACCGGCACGCTTCTCTGATTCGATAGCGGTTTATAAATCCATGGTAATTCAGTCCGGTTGTCTGATTTATAGCCTGTGAAAGGTTATGATAGGAATACCCCGTTTTTTCTGCCAGAGCCCGTAAATCCAGATCAGGATCCAGCCAGAGCTTTTCCTTTTCAATAACCCTGTTGAGATCTTGGCAGATCTGAGAGTTTTCACCGGGCTGAAGTCTTGATTTCCGGTATTTCTTCTCAGGCTCTTTTAACTCACTGCCACGTACCTTCCCACTGATCAGAATATAGTAATAGTAGATACTGATAATTATGATAGGAAAATCCAAAGCCAACCGGAAGGAAGAAAAATCACGCTCCGGATAATTTCGGGAGACAAGAAGGAAATAGGAGAAACTCAGAAAGATAATCAGATAGAAAAACAGGATTGTCCTGAGACTGCGGATTCGGGAAATCTGATGCTTGTCTGTTCTAAAAAATACAAGATAGAAACAATAGAGGAGATACAGAAAAAACTGGAGAATCCCCATCTGGAACATACTTACACCACCTATAAGAGGCGGAGGGATTTCACCTGTTTGAAACATCTTTATTTTCACATCAGGAATCAAAAAAAACCGAGGGATATGGAAAGCCAGAATAGCCAGAAAGGGAACAAAATGAAGGTTCTGAAGGCCTCTGAATTTCAACTGGATTCTCTTTCCGGTTGTTTTCTGCACATAAAACAGAAGTACCGGCGGGATAAGAAACAGTACGGGGAAGTCTGTAAAAAGAAGAAAATGCAGCACCCGGAACATCCCTGAAGGCACCAGTAGATCTGTAAGATATATATAGAGAGTCAGAAAGAAGAGCAGGTTAAAGAGGACATCATTATGCTGCTTGCGAAAAAACCGGATGATCAGAATGACAGATATTGTCATAGCCTGACCAAACCCAAGAAATAAGAGCAATGTGAGTAGAGAAAAACTGAATGTCACAGAAGTGATTTTATCTCAGTTCAAACCTTTTATCCAGTTTGCACCATACGGCAGAACTCAAGAATATTTCATGAAACCAACGGAAACTCTTCAGTTCCGCTTACTGACTGACTATAGAAAGACTTTTTTATCAGTACTTTCTGATTTTTTTAATTGATATCTGACAAATACTTTTTTTAAAAAAAACAGGCTGCCCGATAACACCGGGCAGCCTGCTTAAGAAATGAAAACCTAAAGGGAATCACTGAACCACAAGTTCATCAACCCAGGCACTCTGTTCGTCGCCCGGGCCTCCCGCATCACTCCCTATGGTAATCAGATAAATTAATGTGTTTGAACCCGTAGCAGCCGGGAGGTCAATGTCATCTGCAAACTGGTAGGTCCCGTTAAAGTATATGTCAACCAACCCTGCGGACCAGTCGAAGTTTTTCATTTCAATATGATACCAGGTGTTCCTTTCAACCGAATCGACAGGAGTACTTTCATCATTGAAATCGATTCGGTTACTGCCGTTTTCCACACTGAATTCTGTATAGAGGATGCTATTGGCGCTGGAGGTATCCGGATTGTCATGAAAAATTATGGCCGGACCATACTCGGCTCCACTGGTGGATTCATTCTCTTCATACATGGCATAAAAGCTGATATAGGTCGGCTGAAAACCGGTGGTAAATTCTTTTTTGACAGAACCGTCATCATAGGTCCCCTCAACCAGTGAGTTATCCAGCATCAGACTCTTTCCCGTTCCATTGGCCCCCTGGGTATCGTCCACAAGGATATCTGTCGTGTCTTCCCCTGTAGACTCCCAACCTTCCAGAGTGCCATCCTCAAAGCTGTCCACCACAAGGGCTGCTTCGTAAAAGACCGAGACAGCGTCTGAATCGGACATACCGCTTTTTCCGGCATAGGCTCTCAGATTGACATTCTGAGTGATCGTCACGGACACGGATTCCCCTTTTGGCCCCTCTATAACCGAATCGCTCTCGAAGGGATCAGTATCGTCAGTGGTGTAATAAATCACCGCATCCTCTGTCTCAGTGGTGATAACCACTGCTGTTCCGGTTTCAGCATAACCTGCAGGAATACTGAAATCAGGGGACAGAACTTTAGTTTCATCATTATCGGATCCTCCGGTATCACAGGAGATGAGAACAAAAGAGAGTATCAGGGAAGATAAAATAAAAAAGGACTTGCTGTTTTTATGCATATAAATTGCCTCCAAAAGTAGCTGCATTGCCTGAAATCGACAATACCTTACTATTATAGTAATATATAAAAAAGTAAAGGAGATCACTAATTCGTTATAAAATTAGAAATATATTGAAATTCATTTATAGGACATTCCAGTAGATATGACCTATATGTAAAAAAACAGAACCGAAAGCGACGGTTTATTTGTTATCTTTATAGAAGCAGATATTCTCACCTGATTTTTTAGCCTGATACATGGCTCTGTCGCTGTGATCAATCAGATCCTCAAGACTATCGCCCTGCCTGGGATACATGGCGATGCCGATACTGATTCCCAATTCCAGAGAGACCTCTTCGTACACAACAGGTTCCTTTACGCTCTCCACGATTCTCCTCGCGATGATCATGGCAGTGGAGGAATCGGTCAGACCTTCCAGAACGATCAGGAACTCATCCCCCCCCAGCCGGACAACAGTATCACTGGGCCTGACCTGCCGGGATAGTCTTCCGGCTATAGTTTTGAGCACAAAGTCTCCGGCGTCATGGCCGTATTTATCATTCACCGGTTTGAATCTATCCATATCCGCAAAAAGTACGGCCACCTTAGTCTGCTTGCTATCAGCTCTGTCCAGGGCATTCACAAGTCTCTGAAGCCCGTAGGCCCGGCTCTGCAGACCTGTCAACTTGTCGTGGTAGGCCATCTCTTTAATTTTTTTTTCTTCATCAACAGAGTGGGCTTTAAACCTTGCCGGAAGTAAAGAAAAAACAAGAACAGCAAGGAGCAGATACCACCGTATTGAACGGACAGTGATCAAATGATTCCTGATCTCTTCCTGGAGGATTCCATCGGGATGCCAGTCCACAAGGAACCAGTAATACTCTTCCGAAGAGAGAAGCTCTTCCGGAGTCCCTCCGGATCCACTGCTTGAAACCCAGTTTTCCTTCAGGGGGTGCAGCTTGCTGTATGTGAACAGCCCCTTTTCATTCAGGAGCTGCCCTGAATCAGACTCTTTAAGAGCCTGCCATAAATCAGGCTGCTGGAAAGATGCTGTAATGCGCGGTTCCTCAGGAAACATGAATAGAAACTCCATCTCCGGATTTTCTGTATTGATCAGATAGTCTCCCCGGGAATTGATGAGAAAAGTATGTACACCGGAGATTCTGCGCTTCAGAAGAACCTTTTCAAAGAGGTTTTCCGCCAGATAATTCAGAACCACCACACCCGCAGCTTCAGAAGAATCATCCAAATATACAGGAGAAGCAAAGCGGATCATGGGTTTATAGGGAATCTCCACCTCATCCTGCTCTACATTCAGATCAAGATCTGAGACATAAACATTCCCCTCTTTTAATCCTATGGAATGGGAAAAATAATACCGCCCGCTTTTACTCTGGAGCTCATCATGATCAATAATCAGAGGATTTCCCTCATTGTAGTTGATACGCAGAACTTCCTGTCCGGTCCTGTCGATGTACCGGATCTGATCAAAGATTCCGGTAACAGTGGAAACATTCATAAGCATGGATTCAATATCAAAAATACGTTCTTCCGGGGGAGAAGCCAGATCTCCATGGATTTTCAGATACTCAACAATCATTAAAAGGATTTGTTCCACAGAAGCCATTTCATCTGCAATGATTCCGGGATTAACATCAAGCAGAGTAAGATCCTGAATTTGTATCTGATTGATAACATGCTCCCTCTCCCGAACAGTATAAAGGCGGTACCCCAACAGAGAGAAGGCTGATGTAATAAACAGAAAGATTAAGAACCACTTTAGAAAGATTTTCTTCAGATTGAGATTTTCAACAGCTCTTCTTATATGTTTCTTCAAAACGGAAATCAGACCTCTTTTTAAAAGTTTCTTTATTTTGAAGTTTAGAATAGGATATCCGTGATTACCAATTCATCTGGATAAACCATAGGGGCATCACCCCCGCCCTATCCTGTCCAGAGACCACTGATAAAGCTCTCTGTACCTTTTGGCGGATTTGTCCCAGGAAAACCGCCGGGACATGGCTTCTCTCCTCATTTTATCTATATGGGCCGGTCGGTCATACCAGGTACTGACAGCCCAGCCCACGGTGTAATAGATCGACATGGGCGAAATTTCATCAAAGAGAAAGCCTGTCCCCTCCCCTGTGTTCTCTTTATACTGCTCCACCGTATCGGCCAGCCCCCCTGTCCTTCGGACAATGGGAAGAGTTCCGTAGCGGAGAGAGTAGAGCTGATTCAGTCCGCAGGGTTCATATTTACTGGGCATGAGGAAAAAGTCGGAAGCCCCCTCCACCCGATGAGCCAGTCTGTTGCTGTAGGTAATATAGGTTTTAAGATTGCCCAGAGAGTTATCCAGATTCCGGAGCTCCTCTTCGCACCAGGCCTCCCCGGTACCGACAATGATACACTGCACTCTCATGTCCTGCAGTATACTGTAGAGTTTTCCATGACCGGGTCCGCAGAGCTCTCCGAACCCTTTCTGATCCACAAGACGGCTCACCATCCCGATAAGAGGGATATCCGGATTCACCTCGAGACCGGCTTCCATCTGAACCTGTTTTTTCAGTTCCGCTTTCTTTTCCAGCTGCTCCTCTGAATAGTTGAAGGGCTCCAGAAACTGGTCCCGTTCCGGATTCCATTCGGCATAATCCATACCGTTAAGGATGCCGAACAGATCGTACTCACGGTACCGCAGGGAACCGTCCAGGCCATTGCCGGCTACGGGCTCCTTTATCTCTTCGGCATAGCTGGGTGAAACAGTGGAGATAATCTGTGCATTTTCTATCCCCATTTTCAGATAGTTCAGATTATTCTCATGGGTCCCGTTGAAATAGGCTATGTCTTCAAGAGGGATGGGAAGGGCTCCGGCCATTTCCTTTCCGAACACACCCTGGTATCCCAGGTTATGGATCGTCATAACAGAGGAAGAGCCTGCAAAGTCCCCCTGCCGCTCCCGGGCTTTCAGAAGAAGAGGAACAGGACCGGAAACCCAGTCATGACAGTGCAGAACATCAGGGATCCAGTTGAGCAGGCGGCAGAGCTGAAAGCTGGCATCCGAAAGGAGAGCGAAACGCTGGGGATTATCATCAAAAGAGGAACCGGGAGTGGGGCCGTAAATGCCGTTTCGGCCGTAATAGTGTTCATGATCCAGAAAATAGACGGGAACTTCCGTCCCCGGAAGGAATGCCTGAAGAACCTGACACCACTCCTCGCCGTATCCCATATGGACGCAGAGAGATCCCAGATCGGCAAGCCCCTCTCTGGGGATCGAATAATACCGGGGCATCAGGATTCTCACATCCTCTCCCTGCTCTTTCAGTTCTGCAGAAAGAGCTCCGACCATATCCGCCAGCCCTCCTGATTTGGCAAAGGGAACAGACTCGCTGGTGACCATTAAGATGCGGTGTGATTTCACTTGGGTTCTCCTGATTGATCTGGTCCCATTGTAATTGTCCTGGCCGGGGAACACAATCTTTTCCTTGAACGAAGGACTGAATTAGGGTTTACATAGATAAAACTATTTGATAATAATTACTATTATCAATATTTCACAGTGCAAAGGAAAGAGATTTATGGAAACTACAGAAGCGATTATCAATGCCATGAAAGAAGCAGGAAAGCCTATGAGCGCCGGACAGATCGCCGATGCTACAGGGATCGACAGAAAAGAGATTGACAGGGGAATGAAAACTCTGAAAAAAGAGGAATCAATTGTGTCTCCCAAACGCTGCTACTGGGAACCCAAAGAGTAGAAAATCCTGTTGCAGTACTGACCTTTTTCGGATTCAGGAAAAAGAGGAATATGAAAATCTATTTCTTCCGGTTCTTATTTTCCTGAACCGGAAAAGCAGGAAAAAATCATCCCACTCCCCGGGATGACACTGAAATCAATATAAAAACATCGCCCCTGCATAAAAAATGCAAGAAATCTTCACAAACCGGAAAAATACTGAAATAGACAAATATAAGACCGATTACTTTCAGGGAGAAACCTTATGAGCTGTATCTGCACCCATTGTGAAGTACTGGATGTGATGAGCCTTATCGGATCTGAAAAAGAGTCTGTCAGCAGCAGACTGAAGGAACAGATGAAGCGGTACTACTGCCATAATCCTGAAACCGGCAGACTCCTCTGCCATTTGAGAGGAGACTGCAGGGAATGCGAAAAAGCCACCCCTTCGAAATAAGTTCTGAATTTCATTGAACAGTCCCAAGATTTTCTCAAAATAAAGTGCCCTCTTAAGGATTTTATGATAATCTGAAAAACAAATCATGGTTATGTTTTTCCGATCCTTTAACAGACTAAAGGGAACCACCGCTGTCACAATAATTCTGTTACTAAGCCTGCTGGTCCTGCTCATCCTCTCAGTCAAAGATTTTACAGCCACATCGGATGAACCTGTCATTGAATTTGTGTCTTTTGACCCGGAAGAGAAACTGATTCTATACAATGACAACAGGGATCTTCAGATAGGAAAGGCCCTGGAATATCTTCCGGATCCGGAAAACAGGCTGGAACTGGAAGATATACTGGCTCCGGACAGGAACAGCCGGTTTGTTCCCTTATGGGAGGAAAGGAAGACCAGTAAGTACTTCTCCTATTACGATGGCGTGAATGAGGATATGAAAGCCATCTGGGTCCGTATGAACGTAGAGAAGATCTATGGTTCGGAACCTGTTCTCCTGACCACCCCGTTCAACAGCACCATTGTGAGCGTTTATATTGCGGAAGAGAGTCAGAACTACCGATTCACCTACCACAGGATTGAAACCCCCTGGCGTCTTTTTTCCAATGATCCGGAAATTTTCATCCAGCTTCCCGGAAACATGGATATTAGCTCTCCCGTCTATATAAAAATGGAAACCCGTTTTAAAAGAAGGTTAAAACTGGATTTCACAGCGATGAAATTCGCTGATTATACCAATGAATCCTCACTGCGGTTCCATTCTCAGGGGCTGTTCATCGGATTTTTCCTGGCTATCCTTGTTTTTCATATCATCCTCTACATCATAACCCAGGAAGAAAAGTACTACTATTACATCCTTTTCATGTTCTTTCTTATGATAAACAGAATGCTCACCACCCAGATCAGCCTCTGGAAGTACTGGGCGGGCATGTTCTACCTGGAAAACCTTATCTACTCCCTAGTTCTGGCGGGATTACAGATTTCGGGGCTCCATTTTATAAGAAAGACCCTGGTCAACCGCTACGATACCCGGAAAATATCCCATCTGAACAGGATTACAAACTATCTGTATGTGATTTATCTGATCTGGGCTGTTCTCAGCGGTCTGATCCATCTTCCCCATATTTATAATCAGGTCATCATTACCATAATGGTGGGTATCAATATGATTATGGTCTACCAGTACATCTCCTTTGCCCTGGCGAAGGGGAACAAGTCCGCCAAGCTGTATATCATAGCGTTTTCCCCATTCTTCCTTTTTGAGATCCTCTTTACCCTGGCCTACCCTGTTTACAGTTTTATCCAGAATTTTATCCCCTGTCTGTCCATCCGCTATATTACGGATTTTATCCAGTGTACCGTCCTGGCAGCCGCTGTAGGTCAGGATATCGTCCGGTATAAAACCCAGAAAGAGATCAGCGATCAGATCCTACGGGACCGGCTGGAGAATGAAAACCGTTATCTGGAGCATGAGGTTGAGGAGAGGACCAAGGAACTTCAGAAAGCCATGACCCTGGCGGAATTTGCCAATTCGGCAAAGTCCCGGTTCCTTGCAAATATCAGTCACGAACTGAGAACCCCTCTGGGAGGGATTATCGGTTTTGCCGAACTGATCAACAAAACAGAAGACCCCCTGCTTCAGAAAAAATACAACCAGAAGATCCTGGCCGAATCGGGTCACCTTCTCAATCTGATATCGGATGTGCTGAACCTGTCCCGGATTGAGTCGGGCAATTATGAGATAGAATCCTTTCCCTTTGTCCTGACCGACACCATACAGGACAGCCTGGCGGGCCAGCAGGTTTTAATCAGGGAAAAAGGCCTGAATTATGACCTGATCATGCACAAAAACCTTCCCGATGTGGTTATCGGCGATCCCCACAGGCTCAGACAGGTCCTGCTGAATCTGACCAACAATGCCCAGAAATTCACCAACAAAGGCGGGGTGAAAATTGTCATCGGCCCTGTAACATCTCCCATAGAGAATACAATTCTGATCGGTTTTGAAATTCAGGACACCGGCGTAGGAATTTCAGCGTCCAAAGCCGAAATGATATTCAAACCTTTCTATCAGGTAGACCACAGCAACTCAAGGAGCCATGACGGAACCGGACTGGGAACAACCATATCCAAAAAGCTTGTGGAGCTTATGGGAGGAGAGATCGGCTACACCCCCAATACCCCCAGGGGGAGTATTTTCTGGTTCAATTTGCCCTTTGAAATTTCAAGCCGGGAAATGCTCCCTGACAATGAGCCTCAGTCTCTCATCCACGGAAGCGGGGAAATCCTGATTGTGGATGACTATCAGACCAACAGGGAGATAACCTCCACCCATCTGCAGTCACTGGGGTACACAACAAGCCTGGCCGAAGACGGATACAAAGCGGTCTCTCTCTGCAGCCAGAAGAAATTTGATCTGATACTCATGGATATTCATATGCCCATGCTCAACGGTTTCGATACAGTTGAAAAAATTGAAGCCAAATGTCCCCGCAATGACACCACGCCCGTTCTTATGCTCACTGCCGGCGGATTTGAGCATGAAGCAAAAGGCAGAATAGAGGGCAACATCCGGGGAATTATCTACAAGCCGGTTCAGCTGAATGCCATATCCTATCAGGTGGCAGCCATACTGAACCCGGACTCTCTGGAGGACGCGGGAGAGAAGCCGGAAAGCAGCAGGACTTACCGCCTGGAAGATTTCCTCGGTCAATTTGAGAAAAGACAGGACGGAATTGATATATTCCTGGGTTTCCTTGAAAACTGCCGTAAGGATCTGAAGAGCCTGAATGAGGATCTCCGCTCAGAGGATTTCTCCTCTCTTCACCGGAAAGTCCACGCCATAAAAGGAGGCGCTCTCAATCTGGGACTGCCGGAGCTGGCTGATACGGCGCTGTACATTGAACATTTCATCAAAAGGAAGGATTTTTTTACCGGGGGTATTTCTGACTATGATGCGCATATAATTGGCGATTATATTCAAAAGCTTTCCGCCGGTATTTCAGAAATAGAAAGGCGCTATCTCACAACGATCCGGGGCTGATGGGTCCCCTTTATTACAGGCAAAATCGTTTGCTTTTATTCTCACCATAATGTAGGATGTTTTCATGTTTCAACTCGATGAATGTATATACTATCTGGCAACTCTGGGATTAAAGAAAGTCACGGATAACTACAATGAGACTTTCAAAAAACACGGAGCCACAAGAGTCCAGTGGATTGCCCTCTACTATATAAAAAAATCTCAGGGGATTCGCCAGATGGACCTGGCGGAGCTTATGCAGGCTCAGGAAACCACCATTGCCAGACTGATCAGCAGGATGGTGAAAAATGGTCTGATCGAACGGCGCCAGGACAAAAACGACCGCCGGGCGGTGAAGCTCTACTGTACAGAAGCCGGTGAAGCCAAGTTCAGTGAACTCCTGCCTGTATGCGATGATTTTTACTGCCATATAATCAAAGGGATTCCCCAGCAGGATCTTGAAACTTTCCGGAGGGTTCTCGACAGGCTTGTCGATAACAGCGAAAGCCACTTTTCCTGAAACTTTTTACTTTTTTTAAAATTTCCTTCAAATTCATATTGCTTTTTCCATCCTCATTCACTACTATTTCAATAGTATTTATAGTATTTATAGTATTTATAGTATTTATAGTATTTATAGTATTTATAGTATTTATAGTATTTATAGTATTTATAGTATTTATAGTATTTATAGTATTTATAGTATTTATAGTATTTATAGTATTTATAGTATTTAGAAATAAGGAAGGGTATATGAAACTATCCACCAAGTCCCGATATGCCTCCCGGCTTATGGTAAATCTGGCGCTGGTCTATCAGAAAGGACCCATCCAGTTGAACGAGATAGCAAAGAAAGAAGAGATATCGGAAAAATATCTCAGTCAGATTGTTATCCTGCTGAGAGGCGCCGGCCTTATCCGCTCCATAAGGGGTGCAAAAGGGGGATATCTTCTGACAAAAAGTCCCGAGGAAATCACCCTGAAAGACATCGTAGAGGTTATGGAGGGGGGGCTGAATATTGTGGACTGCCTGGATGAGAATGAACCCTGCGGCCGAACGGGAAAATGCATAACCAGACAGGTCTGGGATCAGGTCACAAAAGCGATTACTCAGACCCTTGAGGGGATATCCCTGAAGGATCTGGCAGAGCAGGTTCGGGATCCGGAAAAAGTCATGTACTATATTTAATATCAGGAGGAAAAATATGAGTAGGAAAATTGCCGAGAATATCACAGAACTGGTAGGGAATACTCCCCTGGTAAAGTTAAACAAAATCGGAACAGAAGCGGAAATTCTTTTAAAACTGGAGTTTTTCAATCCTCTGGGCAGCGTAAAAGACAGGATTGGTAAATTCATGATAGAAGCGGCTGAAAAAAGCGGCAAACTGAAACCGGGCACGACTCTGATAGAGCCCACAAGCGGAAACACCGGGATTGCCCTGGCCTATATCTGTGCCCAGAGAGGATACAAGCTGATCCTGACCATGCCTGAAACCATGAGTGAAGAGAGAAGGAAACTCCTGAAGATCTTCGGAGCTCAGCTGGTCCTGACCCCCGGAAGCGAAGGAATGAACGGTTCCATAAGAAAAGCGGAAGAACTGGCGGCGGAAATCCCCGATTCCCTGATCCTTCAGCAGTTTGAAAACCCGGCCAACCCTGAAGCTCACAGAGAGACAACCGCCCGGGAGATCTGGGATGCCACAGGGGGCAAAATTGATATTTTTGTTGCCGGAGTCGGAACAGGCGGAACCATTACAGGAAACAGCGAAGTCCTGAAAAAACTGAATCCCGATCTGAAAGTCTATGCTGTGGAACCCGAGGGATCTCCCGTTTTATCCGGAGGAAAACCAGGCCCCCATAAGATTCAGGGTATAGGTGCGGGATTCATTCCCGGCGTTCTGAATACAGAGTCCTATGACGGAGTCATTCAGGTACCTGCAGCGGAAGCGGGAGAAACATCCAGAAGACTGGCATCGGAAGAGGGAATCCTGGTGGGAATCTCCGCAGGAGCCAATGTGAGAGCCGCAGAGATCCTTGCCCAGAAGCCGGAAAATGCAGGAAAAACCATAGTGACCATCGGATGTGACACAGGAGAACGCTACCTGAGCACATGGCTATTTGAAAACTGACAGTGATACAGGTCAGGATTTTTAATAAACAGGAGATAAGAAATGGACTACACAAAAATAGAAAACCCCGGATTTGAAACCACAGCGCTCCATGCGGGACATGGAGGAGACAAAGAGACCCATTCGAGAGGAGTTCCCCTCCATAGAAGCACAGCCTATCTGTTTGATTCGGCGGAACATGCCCAGAATCTGTTTGCCCTGAAGGAGCTGGGAAATATCTATACCAGACTGGGGAACCCCACCCAGGCGGTACTGGAAGACAGAGTGGCCGCTCTGGAGGGAGGAGCCGCTGCGCTGGCAGTGGCATCGGGAACCAATGCGATTTTCTACTCGATTATCAATATCTGTTCCGCCGGGGATGAAGTCGTTTCAGGCTCCAATCTCTACGGCGGAACCTATACAATGTTTGATGACCTTCTTCCCAAATTCGGAATCAATGTGAAATTTGCCGACACAGGCAATATCGATTCCTTCCGGGAGCAGATCAATGATAAAACCAGAGTGCTCTATGTGGAAACCATTGGAAACCCCTCTCTGGATGTGGCTGACATCGAAGCTCTGGGCAAACTGGCCGAAGAGTTTCAGATTCCCCTTGTGGTGGACTCCACTTTTACAACTCCCTATCTTCTCAGGCCGATTGAACACGGGGCTCACATCGTGGTGCACTCCCTGACAAAATGGATAGGCGGCCATGGAACCGGAGTGGGCGGTATTGTGGTGGACTCGGGAACCTTCAACTGGCAGAACCCCAAGTTTAAACTCTACAACGAACCGGACGGAGGATATCACGGACTGAAGTTCGCCCAGGATCTGGGAGATCTGAACCCCCTGGCTTTCATCCTCAGAATGAGAACTGTTCCTCTCCGGAATCTGGGGGGCTGTATCTCTCCTGACAACTGCTGGATCTTCCTGCAGGGGCTGGAAACACTGGCTCTCAGAATGGAGAGGCATTCGGAAAACGCCCTGGCAGTGGCAGAGTTCCTTCAGAACCATCCCAAAGTCAGCTGGGTGAAATATCCGGGACTCAAGGGAGATCCCTCCTTTGAAAAAGCCGCAAAATACCTTCCCAAAGGAGCCGGCGGCATGGTTGTTTTCGGTGTGAAAGGCGGCCGGGAAGAGGGGCAGAAATTTGTTGAGCAGGTTCAGCTTTTCTCTCACGTTGCCAATGTGGGAGATGCCAAGAGCCTTGTGATTCACCCTGCGTCCACCACCCATTCCCAGCTTTCCGACGAAGCTCTTGTAGCCGCGGGAATCTCTCCGGAAATGGTAAGACTGTCCATCGGTATTGAAAATATCGAGGATATCAAAAAGGACCTGGATCAGGCCCTGAACAGCTGATATTCCTGATGCAATAGTAAACTGCCTCCCGGAAGGGGGCAGTTTTTTTTTACATCCGGGAGAAATGTCCCTCCCAAAGGATCAGCCTATGGGATATAATGAGTAGCGTTTAACTACCAACCAGGAGCCGGGAATCATGGACCAGACTGATCAGTCCCCACAGAACGCCACACCATCATACTTCAGAATGGAACCGCATAAACGGGAGGAGATTCTTTCCCATGTGGGGAGTTTCACCCAGATCCAGTATCAGATCTTTCATAATATCTGTGACTTCTGGAACCCCGCCCTGGAGTTCAATACCTACATAATGAAGACTCATAAGCCCGCGCTGGTCAATAAAAACCAGCTGGAACTCCTTATGAACAAACTTCAGGATGCCCATATGGGGCTTCTCCAGTACAAGCTCATAGAAAACGAGCTGAGGCCCTA
Source organism: Oceanispirochaeta sp. (assembly GCA_963666275.2). Lineage (GTDB taxonomy): Bacteria > Spirochaetota > Spirochaetia > DSM-2461 > DSM-2461 > Oceanispirochaeta. The sequence continues at coordinate 1,429,270 of CAXXOA010000002.1, read as the reverse complement.
CCGGATTGTGCTTACAGAAAAGGAGTCTCCCCTCTTCTACTACTATGTCTGCGAAGAGATTCTTTATCGCCACTATTACGAGAACGGACACCCCTTCATCACCACAAAGAGCTTTGAAAAGTACAGTCTCGCTCTCCAGGGAAAGTTCATATCCCCCCTGGAGCCCAAAGTTCTGGGGCCGTCTTTCCATAGCGCCATGCAGTCCCAGAGGCTTATCTTCGGGATTTCCAGACAGAACAGGCCCCCTATACTCTCCCCTCGGGAATGCTCGATGAATACCTCCATTTTCTGATCCAGTATCTGATCCGGGAATCCCAGAGCATGACTCTACTGGAGAATATCTCCCGAATATCCGGGATAAAAATCAGTGAAATCCAGAAAAGCATGGGAAAGAGGGAGCCCTCTTTCTGGCTGACCTTTACTAAACATCTTTTTGAAAACCGGGAAGACCTGAAAGTACGGATCAAGGGGATATCCCCTCTGATTTTTACAAGCGCCAGGATGCTCTACGGCTACTTCTACAACAGCCTGGCAGAACAGAAACAGGCCCACCAGGACCAGCAGGAAAGGTCCTCCGCCCTGACCGAGATCATTCAGAACCTCAGAGAAAAGAATATTCAGTGGACCTCCCTGAAGGAGCTGGAAACGATTCTGAATGAAAAAGAGAAAAAATGGCCGGGCTTCAGAGAGACCTTTTCCGAGGCGGCCCTGAAGAAAAAAGAGGGAGGAGAGATACCTCCGCTAGTCATTCTGGGAGGACAGCTGATTCATAAGGACTATCTGTTTCCCTATTTCAAGGGGCAGATCGAATACTATACCAGCCATCTGCACAATCTCTACCAGGATATGATGAGCGATCTTCTGAGGACCGGGAGCAGCGAAAAATACACCCAGTTCTACAGCAAAAACAATTTCAGGGCCGATATAATGAACAGGATAAGCAGCCGCTCCCCCCAGATGAAGGAACTGCTGCAGAAACCCTCACTTATGGCCAATATAACCTTCTACTACCTGAAAGAGCTGAAGGGAATCAACAATAATGAAACAATCCGCCAGTCCATGAGCCTCTATTTCAGGAGCAGCCTGAAACAGTATCAGCACCTGGACGAAATTCTCCAGCTGAAACTGATCAGTCTGTTTGATACATCCTTCCAGCAGCTCAGCTGGTGGAACCGTCTGGTTCTCCGGTTCTCCGGCAGGTATGACAGCTATACGGGGACATTTTCCGATACAAGACAGCCTGAAAGTAAAAAGAAAGGCAGAAAAGGACCGGAGACTCAGAGCAATGCCGGCACATCTGTTCCCGTCTGGGCTGATTCAGCGCGCTCCTCCCGGAGTCAGAAAACCTTTCAGAGACCCCATTCGATCAGGCAGAAAAAGAAAGCCTGGGAAGAGTTTTCCGATGCGGTAAACAGAAAGAAGTAATCTTTCAGACCCCTCTCCCCGGCTTGACCTGCCGGTATTATACCCTTTATGCTGAAACCCGACTCTGGGGGTGGTTTTTCCCGATGGAAGAACCTGAGATTATACCCTTTGAACCTGATCCGGGTAATGCCGGCGAAGGGAAACCGGTTCTATCTCAACCTTTCCCCGGAAAATTTTAAATTTTCAAATGTTCTGTCTTCCAGAGACAACAGGCAGAACAAGGAGAGGAAACACATGAAAAAATATCTAACCATTCTCCTGCTCATGGCAGGAACTTCCGGAATCTTCCCGGGGGGCAGTCAGGAAGCCCAAAGCCCTGAAGCGGCAGCACAAAAATCATCAGATTCCCTGAAAATCTACTGTTACGACTCCTTTGCCTCCGAATGGGGCCCCGGCCCGATCCTGGCAGAGGAGTTTACAGCCAGGACAGGCATTGAAGTGGAACTTATCGCACCGGGCGACGCGGTGACGATCCTGAGCAAAGCCATCATGGAAAAAGACAATCCCCGGGCGGACCTTCTGATCGGCCCGGACAACAACCTTCTGGCCCGGACCCTGGCGGAGGATATCCTGGAGCCCTATGAATCTCCCGCTCTCTCGTCCATTCCGGAGGAGCTGAAGTTTGATGACTCCAACCAGCTCCTGCCTTTTGACTGGGGATACTTCGCCATTTGCTACGATTCCCAGGTCATAACCGATCCCCCCTCCTCTCTGGAGGATCTGACAAAACCCGAATATGCCAAATCCCTGGTTCTGATGGATCCCCGGACGTCCAGTCCCGGTATGGGATTCCTTCTGTGGACCAGAGCTGTTTACGGGGATGAATTCATGGATTACTGGCAGCGGCTTTCAGGCTCCGTTCTCTCTGTTACAGAGAGCTGGAGCAACGGATACGGCCTTTTCACCAATGGAGAAGCCCCTCTTGTCCTCAGCTACTCCACCTCCCCTGTCTACCATAAAATGTGGGAGGAAACAGAACGGTACAAGGCGATCGAGTTTAAAGAAGGCAACTATCTTCAGGTGGAAGGGGCCGGTGTGATCAAAGGCGCCGCCAATCCCGAAGCCGCCAGAGCCTTCCTGGACTATATGCTCTCACCCGAAGGACAGCAGGTTATCGCCACAAGCAATACAATGATGCCTGTGATTCCAGAAACGGAGCTTCCCGAAGCTTTCGACATGGCCTTTATTTCGGAGACCCCTCTGCTTCTGGATACCTCTGAAATCGCACAGTCCAGCGATGCCTGGGTGCAGGAGTGGGTGGAAAATTCGGGACTTTAGGTACTCATGATCAGTTCAGCTCAAAAAACCGGCGGCGGAAAACGGCTCCTGCCGATTCTCATTTTTCTCCTCCTTACCTTCTATATCCCTGTGGCCATACTTCTGTCCCGGGGGATTCTGGATCAGGAGGGGCTGACTTTCCGCTGGCTGGGGGAGCTGACAGGGTCTGAATACTACAGAAGGATCTTTTTCTTTACTTTTCTGCAGGCCCTCCTGAGCACTCTGCTCTCTCTTCTGGCAGGCCTTCCCGGGGGTTGGCTCCTCTCTCATGTGAGTTTCCCCGGTAAAAAGCTGATAAAAGCCCTGACCACAATTCCCTTCATACTACCCTCCATTCTGGTGGTGCTGGGGTTTATTCTGTTCTGGGGCCGCCAGGGTGTGGTCAATTCACTTCTGAGAGAGATTCTCAATACAGATAAAACTGTTCTTGATCTGCTGTACTCCTTCAAGGCGATCCTCCTGGCCCATGTGTTCTATAACTTCCCCATAGCTCTCAGGCTGACAGCTTCCTGGTGGGAGGGTTTTTCGGAGAACCAGACCGATGCGGCCGGCACCCTGGGAGCATCGAGACTGCGGATCTTCTTTACCATTACCCTGCCCCAGCTGCTGCCGGGGCTTATGAGTGCAGCCTCGCTGATCTTTCTCTACTGTTTTATGAGTTTTGCCGTAATCCTGGTTCTGGGGGGCGGCCCCCGGTATTCAACCATGGAAGTGGAGGTTTACAGGCTTATAAAGTACTCCCTGGACTTCGGAAAGGGGGGCGCTCTGGCTCTGGTGGAGACTACGGCGACCCTGTTTATCACCTACTTCTATATCCGGAGTGAACGCCGGAACCTGCATACAGTCAGTGTGATCCGGAAAAAGCGGAAATGGCACAGTTTGAAAAGAGGAGAAAAATCAGCATCCCTGATCTACCTTCTCCTTGTTTTCATTATCATCCTGGGGCCGATCCTGGCGGTGGTCACCCAGTCTTTCCTGGCTCAGGAAACCCGGACAGGCCCGGCAGAATTCTCTTTGAAATGGTACTCCCAGATGCTCTCCCCTCCCGGTTCGGTCTCCGGTGCGGCCCTCCTGGCCGAGTCTATCCGCAACAGCCTGGGAATTGCTTCAGCGTCCCTGATTCTATCCCTGATCCTGGGGGCCTATACAGCATGGGTCCTGGCCCGGTACAAACTGAAAAATCCCGAATTCACAGAATCCCTGATTATGCTGCCCATGGGGGTCTCCTCGGTGGTTCTGGGCATCGGATATCTCTGGCTCCAGCGCTTCGGTCTGTTCCGGGGAACCCCTCCGGTATTCAGCATCATCCTGGCCCATTCGGTGATTGCCCTTCCCTTTGTTCTGAGGAGCCTCACACCGGCTATGAGGCGCATCAGCCAGAATATACTGGATGCTGCCGGACTGATGGGGGCGGGAGGATGGAAACGGTTCTTCACTGTGGAACTCCCCCTTGTCAGGCCGGGCCTTATCACAGGGGGAGCCTTTGCTTTCGCCATATCCCTGGGAGAGATCAACGCCACCCTGATCCTTTCCGAAGCGGGGATCACCACCATTCCCATCGCCATCCTGAGGCTGATCGGAACCTATAAGTTCTTTCCAGCCTGCGCGCTGGGAACGATTCTGATCGGGATCTGCCTGGGTGCCTTTATTCTAATTGATGCCTTTGAAGGCTGGGAGAACTGAGTATGAATCTGAAACTCCATAATATAGAACTGACCCTTGAGGATTTTCATCTCCATGTGGACCTGAACCTTCCTCCGGGAGAACTTATAAGCCTACTCGGCCCCAGCGGCTGCGGTAAAACAACCCTGCTCAAAATCATTTCCGGCCTTTACACCCCCTCCAAGGGGAAAGTATTCCTGGGAGAACGGGACATTACCGGCCTGGAACCCCGCTACAGAAAGATCGGAATGGTCTTTCAGGACTATGCCCTGTTTCCTCACATGAATGTGGTGCGGAATGTCTGCTACGGCATGAAAGAGAAGGGACCTGAAGCCCGGAAAAAAGCGGAAGAGCTTCTGGCTATGGTTCACCTGGAAGGATACGGCCGAAGAAAACCCGACGAACTTTCCGGGGGAGAAAAACAGAGGGTGGCCCTGGCCAGAGCTCTGGCGGGATCTCCGGAGATTCTCCTTCTGGATGAACCTCTCAGTGCCCTGGATGCCAAACTGCGCCGTTCCCTTCGGCGTCAGATCCGGGAGATCCAGATAGAGACAGGCCTGACAGCCGTTTATGTGACCCATGACCAGGAGGAAGCTATGGCCATATCCGACAGGATCGTTCTGATGGATTCCGGCAGGGTCAGACAGATAGGAACGCCCGAAGAGTTATATGAACGTCCGGCCGACCGGTTCTGCGGCAGTTTTATAGGGACATCCAACAGCATTCCCCTGAAAAGCCTTCATCGGGAAGGTCCGGAAAGCCTCATTGCCTCAACAGATCGGGGGGATTTTCATCTCTCTCCGGATCAGATGGGCGCGGAGTCTCCTTCCCCTGAATACCTCTATTTCCGCCCTGAAGACTGCCTGATCGGAGGGGAGGTTAAGGATACAGCCCGGAAGGATTCAGGCGAAGTTGTATACAGGGAATTCGGCGGAGACTATCAGTATCTGGAAGTCCGCTGCGGAGAAGGGATTATTTCGATCAAATGCTCCTCCCGGCGGATATGGAAAATGGGAGAAAAGGTCGAATGGTCAGTCAGCAGAAGCAGATGCCTGCTGATTTAAAGAAATTTTCATAATTAATCTCACTTTTTTTCTATTCTTTTTACAGGGAAAGTCATACAATGTCCCTATTGTTTTTTAGCTCCCTGAACGATCTCTCCACAAAATGAGACGAATACTCAGGCGAATCCAATTGAGAAGGACATATGAGGCATCTATGGAAATGACCGAACAGAAAACCAATATCATCTATCTTTCAATCTCATTCCTGATAACACTGGCGGGAGCAGGGCTTGTCTATGTCTTTTGCAGCTCCCCAATGATAGCCGGAATCACAGGAGTGTTTCTGATTCTCCAGCTCCTGGCAGGCTATCTCTACTCCCGGAAGCTCAATGGCAGAATCGGCCGGTTCAACTCGGTTGTCACAAAAAGACTGAGCAGCTGCCGGACCGAAGGCGGCAATGATACCACAGCCGTTCTTTCGGATCACATGAAGGCCTGTGCTGTGTCCCGGCAGAAAACAAGAGAGATCCTGGACAGGAATGGTGAACACTCCCACGAGTTTACAAGGGAACTGACCGATTCGGTCTATCTCACAACCAGGATCAACGGCAGCATCATCAGGATTCTGGATAAGATTTCCGCCCTGAACGACTCTCTCATGGACTCCTCCTCGGCAATAGAGGAGATCAGCCGGACCATGACCAATTTCTCCGAACAGATCGAGGATCAGTCCGCTTCTGTTATCCAGACCTCATCAGCGATAGAACAGATGGATGCGTCCATAAGGAACGTGAGTGAAATCACATCCAGAAGGACCACTGCCGCCCAGGCTCTGCTGGAACTGACCGAAACAAGACAGCAGGATATGGAGGAAATGAACAGAATGATCGATACGGTGAACAACAGTATCGATTCGGTTCTGGAAATCATCAATGTGATCGATTCCATTGCCTCCCAGACCAACCTTCTGTCCATGAATGCCGCCATTGAAGCGGCTCATGCGGGAGAAGCTGGCAAGGGATTTGCCGTTGTGGCCGAAGAGATCAGAAAACTGGCCGAATCCACAGCGGACAACTCCACCCTGATATCCCGGACCCTGCAGAATATCATCGACAATGTAAGGAATATCAAACATGCCGGCGCAGAGAGCCTGGAGGGATTCCATGCGATCCAGTCGGAAACGAAGGGAATGGTGGAAGGTTACATGGCAATCCAGCAGGCCACGTCAGAGCTGAACACGGGCAGCCATGAGATTGTGAATGCCACTCAGATGCTGAACGATATATCCGTCAATATAAGAAACGGTTCGGGAGAAATCGAAACCAGCACCCAGGATATTCAGGGTTCCATTACAAACATTGTTGAGGCCAGCAAAAATACGGAAGAAGAGATTTCCCGGATTACAGAGATCTCCGGTAAGATAAACAGGGTGTTCTTCAATGTGTCCCATGTCTTCCTGAATCATGAAGAGTATCTGAGTCAGATCAAAAAGTTTCAGGACTTTGAATTCGGAGCCGGAACAGATTTCAATTCTGTAAAAATCATCATTCAGCATCTCTTGTGGCTCATCAAGGCCAGAGGGGTCATAGACGGAACCATGAATGTGCCGGCCGATCAGATCATAGACCACCACAGCTGTGAACTGGGTCACTGGATTGACAGGGATGCGCCGGAAAATCTCAAAAAATCCGTAGAGTTCAGGGAAATGACGGCGGATCATGAAGCGCTGCACAGCCTTGTGAAAAAGATCATCCAGGGAGTAGGATCCCTATCCCATGGGGAAATTGAAGATCTCTACGAAGTGCTGCTCAAACGGTCAGAAAAAATTATCTCCTATCTGAATGAGATTTAACAGACCAATACCATTCTGAAAAAGGGGCCTCAGGGGCCCCTTTCTTTATGTGGAGGCTATTTTTTCCACTTGGCCAGATCCAGTTCTCTTTCACCTTTGGAGACCAGAATGGTTCCCACCATATCACCGCTCACATTGGTGATGGTTCTTCCCATGTCCAGAAGGGCATCAATTCCCAGTATCATCGCATAGGCTGCGGCAACAGCTGAGCCCGCCTCAATGGTTATTCCGATGGAGTTCAGCACCATAAGAAGCATGATGGCTCCGGCTCCGGGGATCCCGGCCGATCCGATAGAGGCCAGGACGGCTGTGAGGATGATCGTGATCTGCTGGGTCATGTTCAGTTCCATACCCACCGCATTGGTTATGAACAGTGCACAGACTCCCATGTAGATGGCAGTTCCATCCATATTGATGGTAGCCCCCAGAGGGAGAGTGAAAGAAGAGATCTTCCTGGGAACCCCGAGATTCTCGGTGACATTCCTCATGGTGACGGGAAGGGTTCCGCTGGAACTCCTTGTAACAAAAGATGTGATCATGGCTTCCCGGGCGCCTTTGAAAAACGTCAGATACCCCAGCTTGTTCACGACCAGGAACAGTCCGTAAATACCGGCTATCTGTATGATAAATCCAAAATAGGCGGTAAGGGTCACAAGTCCGAGTGAACCGAATGCACTGGCGCCCTGGCTTCCGAATACCACGGCGATCAGGGCGAAAACACCGATGGGAGCATATTCCAGGACCCATTTGACGATCACATACATAACTTCCGCGGCCCCGTCGAAAATGGAAAAGAGTGTATCTCCCCCCTTTTTGAGCCTCTCTTCGTCGCTGTTTTTAATAACGCTGATTCCGATACCGAAGGTCAGAGCAAAAAAGATTGTCGGCAGAACCGCGCCCTGAGAAAGGGCGCCGAAGGGGTTCTTGGGGATAATATTCAGCAGGGTATCCATGAATTTCGGCTGATTGAGGGTTTTTCCCGCCGCATCAGCCGCGGCAGCCAGCTCCAGTCCCGCACCGGGCTTGAAAATATTGGCCGCGATGAGTCCGATTGTTACAGCCAGAGCGGATGTAAACATGTAATAGACAAAGATTTTTATGCCGATTTTTCCCAGTTCCCGGGGCTGAATACTGGCGGCTCCCACAACAAGGGATGTCAGGATCAGGGGCATCACAATCATTTTGAGCAGATTCACAAGGAGACTTCCCAGCGGGGTTATCACTCCGATGGACGGTCCTGCAATCAGACCGGTAACGGCTCCCGCCAGGAGCCCTATTAAAATCCGCAGTAAAAGATTTGTTTTAAAGTACCATTTCAGCATATTCACAACCTCCTGCCCTTTTTTCACGAAATACGTTCTTTTTTAGGGACATTTAGGTAATTTTATATGCTGATGATATTTGAACACAAGTTAAGTTTTCTTAACATTGCCACGGGCAAGTCAGAGGATCAGGGGGTTTTCATCTTTACAGAAGCCATCTGAACCGCATCCACAATGGCCTGATAACCTGTACAGCGGCAGAGATTCCCCCTCATGGCCTTCCGGATCTCATCCCTTGAGGGTTCGGGATTTTTATCAAGCAGATCCAGAGCCTGCATAATCATACCGGGCGTACAGAAACCGCACTGAATGGCGCCGGCATCGATAAAAGCCTGCTGCAGAGGATGAAGAGTTCCGTCGGGAGCAGCCAGACCTTCTATAGTCAGAACCGTTTTACCCAGCGCTTTTTTCATGGGAGTCCGACAGGCTCTGACGGCTTTCCTGTCAAGAAGCACCGTACAGGCGCCGCAGGTTCCTTCACCGCAGCCGTTCTTTGTGCCGATCAGATCCAGCTCCTCCCTGAGAAAGTCCAGGAGAGTTCTCCCGGTCCACTCCTCGGAAACCGTATATTTTCTTGAATTCACCTCAATTTCAGACATCAGGGTTCAAGCTCCTTTTTTAAATTAATGGGCAGGGATGTGAACCGTCTGCCTGTAGCCGCAGCGATAGCGTTGGCGATAGCCGGGGCAATGATCTCCAGAGCGGGTTCCCCGATACCCTTCGCTCCCGTGGGAGACAGGGGATCGAAATTCTCCACAATCTGCGTCGTGATCTCAGGCATATCCGTCATCCGGGGAATTTTATATTTTGAAAAGTTCAGAGACCTGACCTTTCCCTCTTCCATAAGAAAGTCTTCCGTCAGGGCCATACCCGCCCCCTGGGCGACGCCACCGTGAATCTGGCCTTCCACCATGGGAGGATTCACAGCCTTTCCGATATCGTGGGTTGCCACGATATTCAGCAGCCGGCAGGTCCTTTTTTCAGGATCCACCTCCACTTCCACAGCCTGGCAGCTGTAAACATAGGAAAAGTAGGCGGTTCCCTGTCCGGTTTCCTCGTCCCAGGTGACCCGGGGAGCCTGGAAGGTGCCGAAGGCAAAGGGATAGACCCTTGCCAGATACATCTGCCTTCCCGCTTCGGGCCAGGTAAGGGAGCGTCCCAGGGTTCCCCAGATCCTGTTATCATGAAATGTGATATCTTCAGGTTTGTCTGCAATCAGAGGATAGAGAGTCTCTGCCAGAATAGGCTTCAGCTTTGCCATGGCATCTTTGATGGCTCCGCCGCCGACCAGAGTCCCCCGGGAAGCCACGGTGGTCCCGCCGTCGGGAATCGTCGCGGTGGAGGAGTACTGGTAATGGATCGATTCGGGAGGAACACCCAGTTCCTCCGCCGCAATGAGGATCATGGCGCTGGGAGCTCCCTGGCCGTTCTCGAAAACTGCGGTATCCAGGAGGATGGATCCGTCAAACTGAACGTTGATGGAGGCACAGCAGAAATCCATGGCTTCCGCTCCCACACTGGTTCCCCTGTAGGAAGCCGCCATGCCGATGCCGTACCATTTCTCCCCTTTTCCGCGGGAGCACTGCTTCAGCTTCTCTTCAAACCCTATGGCCGCGGTGGTTTTCTCCATCACCTCCATAAGGCTGACTGTATGCTCTTTCAGGGCCTGGCCGGTGATGGTCACCGAATCCTGAACAACTCCGTTTCTGCGGCGGATCTCCAGAGGAGACAGATTGAGCTTTTCCGCCGCCATGTCCATAATCTGTTCCACCGCAAAATTCGTCTGGGGTGATCCGAATCCCCGGAAGGCACCGGTAAAGACATTATTTGTCGCCACGCCGTACACATCTGCATGAACATGATCCACCCGGTAGGGTCCCATGTTCTGGACAGCGGAACGCCAGGTAGACCAGGGAGTGGTGGATGTGTAGGCGCCCGAGTCTCCCAGAGAACGGCTGATCAGGGCTTTCAGACAGCCCTCTTTGTCAAAACCGACTTTGTAATCCATTTTATAGGCAACCCGCTTGTAGCTCTCCCTCATGGACCACTCCCGTTTGTACAGGAGTTTAACAGGACGGTTCAGTCTCTGCGCGGCCAGAGCGGCTCTGGCGCAGACGATCGAAGCTGTATCATCCTTGCCGCCGAAGCTGCCTCCCACGGCATGGGAGTAGCAGACAACAGACGCCAGGGGCCTTCCCAGGTAGGTACAGACAAAACGCCTTGTACTGAAAGGGTGCTGCATAGTTCCGTATATATCCAGAGTTCCGTCCTCACGGGGAACACAGACTCCGCACTCCGGTTCAATATAGGCATGTTCCACAAAGGGCGTTTCAAACCTCTGTTCAATGATCAGATCACTCTTCTCCATCTCCGGGAAGGGATCTCCGGTGCGGACCTTGTGATGATTCACAATATTGGAATCTTCATCCCGGGGGATCACGGGAGAATCCTCCCGGAAGGCTTCCTCTGTATCCAGGATGGCAGGAAGCTCTTCGGCAATCAGTGTCACCTTTTCAGCCGCATCTATGGCCTGCTGACGGGTGTCAGCCACTACCAGAGCAATAACATCACCGGTAAAGCGGATCTTGTCCTGAGCAAAAATGGGGTAATCCTTGTTGATCTGTCCTGCCGTGAGCTCACCGGGGACATCCTCCCAGGTCAGCACATCCAGGACTCCGGGCATACTCCGGGCCTCTTCCGTATGGATCGATTCTATCCGGGCATGAACATAGTCAGAATAAACAGGTGCGGCATGGACCATACCCGGAAATCGGAAGTCGTCGGCATACCTGGCCCGGCCGGTTACTTTTTGTCTGGCGTCATTTCGAAAACAGCTTTTCACACTACCCCACTATGTTTGATTAATTAGTCAAATAATTATACCGCTATCCATAGCAGGGGGCAAGAGCAGCCTGATATAGGAAGGAGGACATCAGGCTCTAACAGGGATTAAGGGCATGCAGAACCCCAAAGCCTGGTATTTTTTCTTATTTAGATTGTCCTCTGGGAACTTCCTCTTAATTGAAAGGTAATGCCAAAGGCTTCCCAGACAGCATATTGAAATCCTATACAGGAAACATTTTCCCCGGGGAAAAAACTCTCGGGTGCAACTGACAAGGGATTATGGTTTTCTCTGGACTGGGTAGAGAATAGCCCCTGCAAGAGCAGTCAGGGGAGCCACCAGAACAAGTCCAAAACTTCCTACTAGTGTGTGAAGAATTTCAGACGAAACATAGGTAAGATTCAGAACATTGATCATAGGTGTTCCCTGGGCAATAAACACCATAAACATCGTCGTATATCCTCCGGTGTATGCCAGGAGAAGGGTTGTGGTCATAGTCCCTATCACAGCCCTCCCGACATTCAAACCCGAAATAAGGAGTTCTCTCCGGGAGATATCCGGATGTTTCTGATATATCTCATTCATAGAGGCGGCAATATCCATGGCAATATCCATAACAGCCCCGCTGGATGCCAGAAAGATCCCCGCCAAAAAGATAGATCTCAGGTCCAGATGAGGATAGCCTGAATACAGCAGGGTTTCAGAAAAAGGCCGGACCGCACCGTGAATATTAAAATAGGCCCCGAAGATGAGGGAAAGAAGGCAGGTCAGCAGGATTCCGGCAAATGAACCGGCAAAGGCAACAACGCCCCTTTTTCTGAATCCTCCGATAAGAAAAATTATGACTCCTGTCAGAAGGGAAACAACACCAAGCGAAAGGAGGATGGGATTCCAGTTATTCAGAAACTGGGGGAGCATAACCCGCCAGATCATAACCGCCGTAAAGGCAAAGGAAACGATCGCTTTTAAACCTGTCCAGCCCGCAAAGAAAACCAGAATCGCCGTAAAAAGAACCAACAGGATAATCTCTATATTCAATCTGTAATGATCTATAGCGGTTCCGTACAGGATTCTGTCTTTTTCAGGGCTCAAATCAAGGACAACCAGAGCCACATCCCCTTCCTGAAAAAACTTGTCCAGCTCCAGTTTTCCTATGAGCATATTGACCGTCTCTACCTGTTCTCCTTTAAAGGGACCGTTCATGACTTCAATGGAAACACCCTGATCGCCCTGTTTGACAATACCGAACTGATGTACATCCGTATTATCCACATCCAGAACCCTTCCCCGGACAGTCATGGACAGGGGAGATTTTTTCTCTTTGAATCCAGTAGGAACCAGGGAGAGAATCAGTACCAGGACAGAGATAATCACGACAAATACAATATCCTGTTTTTTAACAGTTTCAAGGTCAAAAATCATTTCGGTATTCTCCTGAATAAGACTCTCAGACAACGGCCTTTTTCTGCATCTGGAGCCTTGAAATCTTCTATATAAACAGAGAACCCCGGTTTGAACCGGGGTTCCAGACTTCTTCCTGAAAAGAAGATTTTTATTTCATGGCAACAGTTGGATTCAGTCCCATAATCTGAGACACTTTTCTGAAAATATCCGTGTTGTCATAGTATCCGTTGAACATGTCCTGTCCCACACCCATAGCGAAGGTGGAAACGGGAACTCCGGTATGAGAGTAAGAGGTCCATGCCAATCCGGTCTGCTGATTCACAATATGAGTCAGAGTGACAGAAAGGGGTTCATATCCTCCATACAGCAGATAGGCTTCATCGCTGGAGTCTCTGGAACCTTTATCCATCATGGACTGGGCAAAAGCTTCTTCCAGTTTTTTCAATTCCAGTTCGGAAAATTCGGATACGCCGAAAGCTTTTTCAATCTCAGGCATCAGGTCTGAAAGTCTTGCATCAGCAGAGCTGTGGCTCTCTTTGTAGGGGGCCAGCACAAACTTGTCGAATGCTTCAAAGGACATGGTCTGCCCTTCAATCTTTTCAAAAGCAGAGTCGTATTTGGTTCCGGCAAATCCCAGAGCCAGCCCACCGGTTTCATGATCACCGGTAACAACAATCAGAGTATCCTGGGGATGCTGGTTGTAGAATTCAATGGCTTCAGCTACAGCGTTGTTGAAGGCAATGGTGTCATGTATGGAAGAAGCGGCATCGTTGGCATGGCAGGCCCAGTCAATTTTTCCGGCCTCAACCATTATGAAAAATCCCTCTTCGTTATCCAGAAGTTCGATCCCTTTGGCAGTAAACTCGGCCAGAGAGATTTCGTTTTCCTGTCTGTCCAGATCATAGGGAAGTGCGTCACCGCTGAACCCTTTGGTGTAGGCGTAAACTTTTTCAGTTCCGGTAGTTAATGCGTTCAGCTCTGTTTTATTCCCCGCCATGGTCCATCCGGCCTGTGCCATCAGTTCATGCACCGTAGGCTGCCCTTCTGGGGTTTTTCCCATTCTGAAATTCCCGCCGCCGAAATAGTCTACCTCCGAGCTGACAGCCTGAACACCGATTTCATAGTAGTTGTTTCTGGTGGGCTGATGTGCATAGAAACAGGCGGGAGTTGCATGATCCAGGTCTACGGAGGAGATAATTCCCACTTTTTTTCCTTCCCCTTTTGCCATTTCAGCAATGGTGGGATACTCGATGGTTTTGGATACATCCATATTAATCACACCGGAAAGGGTTTTATTCCCAGTAGCGATTGCCGTTCCGGCAGAAGCTGAATCGGTAATGAAGGATCCCGCATCATAGGTGGTAGTCAGCCCCTGGGCGGGAAACTGGGTAAAATTCAGTTGTTTAACACCAATATCTGATCCGTTTTTCTGGTTCAGGTAAGCTTCAGCCGCATTGATCTGAGGCATAGCCATTCCATCTCCGATAAATAGAAAAACATATTTAGCCTGACCGAAAGATGTTTCTGCAGCGTCCTGAGAAGCTTCCTTCTGACCTCCTGCGAAGACAGAAGCAGAGATAAGCATCATGGCAAGCATAAGCCCTTTGGTTGTTTTTTTCATTTCACACTCCATTAGAATCGTAATTAACATAAAGGTTAAAACCCTCCTGTTAAGAGAGTGTTTATGAAATGTTACGGATTAAAGAATAAATACATGATTATTTATCTAATCATTTCTGCTACCGAAAAGTATAAGTTGGGTAAAATTCAAGGAAAGTTCATATTTTTTGTAACACATTTGCCCTGTTTCCATGTTAATTTAATTAAGGCGGGACAAAGATTCACCGGTCCGGCCCTATAACCAATAGGAAACTGAATTTACATATGCTGAACCAACAGACCAAAACATTCTTATTTCTCCATTTTCTGCTGGATGTTATCATTGTGGGATTCTCCTGGATCCTCTCCATCACCATCCGGTTTATTATCCTCACCAGAAATCTGGAACAGTTCTATCACTTCCTGGCGCTGACGCCCTTTCCCATAGCCGTCGCCGCGGTTCTTCTCTATAGAGAAAGATTTTACACAAGCAGCAATCTCCATGCCTGGCATAAAGATTTTTCAGGCCTTCTGATTCTGAACTTCCAGATCCTGCTACTGTTTATACTCACAGCTTATAATATCCAGTCGGACAGACTCTCCCGGCTGACTCTGCTTCTGTTCTTCTTCTTTAATCAGACCTTTCTAACAACCAACAGGATCGCCTTCCGTAATCACCTGATAATGGAAAAGATCAAGGGGAAGAATATTTCCCGCCTTTTTATCATCGGCCAGGGTTCCCATATGGAACGTTTTGTCAGGAAGGTGGTGGAATCCCCCATGCACGGCATGACCATTGTAGGATGGGCAGACTCCAACGGCAAAGCCCAGGAATTGAATATACCCTCCTATGAAGAAAAGGATATTGATAAAGCTGTTGAAGAGCTCCTTCCCAGCTACATCGTCCTGGGATACTCGGGAGAGCTGGTAAGACGTCAGGAGAAATTTATAAAAACCCACTACAACCAGGTCACTCCCATTGTTCTGATTCCCCAGCTGAACTACACCCTCCTGGGAGCCAGGGTTGAGGATTTCCAGGGAGTCCCCCTGATCAATATCAATACCCCCACAATGGGACACTTTGCGCTAATCTCCAAAAGGCTCCTGGATATTTTCGGTTCCGGAACGGGACTGCTCCTGCTCTCGCCCTTCCTTCTTCTGGTGAGCCTGCTTGTCAAAGTGACCTCGCCGGGCCCTGTGTTCTACAGCCAGGAGAGGATGACAACCAACGGAAGGATCTTCAAAATGTGGAAGTTCCGTTCCATGAAACAGAATGCCGACAAGGAAGAGGGTTTTACCTGGACAGTGGAAAATGATCCCCGACGGACCAAATTCGGAACGTTTCTGCGTAAAACATCCATCGACGAGCTGCCCCAGCTGTGGAATGTATTCAAAGGGGATATGAGCCTTGTAGGTCCCCGGCCCGAAAGACCCGAGCTCATTGAGACTCTGAAAGATGAAGTCCCCGGTTACATGCTCCGTCATAAAATGCCTGCGGGGATTACAGGATGGGCCCAGGTAAACGGATGGAGAGGCAATACGAGCCTTGAAAAGAGGATCGAGTTCGATATGTATTACATACGAAACTGGACCTTCTTCCTGGATATAAAGATTCTTCTCCTCACTGTGATCAAGGGGTTCATCAACAAAAACGCCTACTGAAAACTCCCGGATTTCTGACAGAAAAATAACACAGAAGCAGGTCCGTCCCTGTATAATGAGCACAATGAACATCACAGAAGAGAGCTGCCCATGAAAATTGCAATGATGACCGATACCTACACCCCCCAGATCAACGGGGTGGTGACATCAATCAGGCTGTCCGCGGAAGAACTGACCCGGATGGGACACGAAGTCTATGTGTTTGCTCCCGATTTCAGCGGCACCCAGACATCCGACGGCAATGTGATCCGCTTTGCCTCTTCGGGGTATCCCTTCAAAGCGATCAAGGAATTTCAGCTGACCAAGGGGTTCGGTTCGATCATACATAAAATGCGGGAACTGGGTATCGACCTGATCCACTCTCACGACCCGGGATCCATGGGTCTGAAATCCGTCCCCATCAGCCGGTACCTGAAGATTCCCCATATTCATACCTACCACACCTTCTGGCCAGACTATGTGCATTATGTCCCCCTGGGCTCCCGGTATACAAAAGTAACCGCAGAAAAGTTCTCCGCACTTTTCTGCAACCGCTGCGACGGGATTGTAGCTCCCACAGGCAAAATCCGGGATGCCCTGATCCAGTACGGGACCCGGGTACCCATCAACATCATTCCCTCGGGAATCAGGACGGAGAATTTTTCCGGATTGGGAAGCCGGGAACTCCATCAGAAGTATCAGATCCCCCAGGAGCGGAAAGTCCTGGTCTATGCCGGAAGGGTTGTGAAAGAGAAAAACGTCCCTTTCCTGCTGGAAATGCTGGATATAATAATTCATAAAATGAAAAGGACCGACTACCATCTGATCCTGGTGGGAGACGGCGCCGCCAGAAAGGAGCTGGAAGCTCAGGCAGAAAAAACAGGACTGGCGGGATATGTGACATTCACAGGATTTCTTCCCCACCATGAGGTCATGGAGATTTTCCATCAGTCCGATCTGTTTGTGTTTGCCTCATTAACGGAAACCCAGGGTCTGGTCCTTCTGGAAGCCATGGCTTCGGGAATTCCCGCTGTGGTGGTGGATGCTCTGGGAATCGGTGATCTTATGATCGACGGTAAAGGAGGCTTTCCTGTTCCCCATGATACGCAGGCTTTTGCCCATACCGTGGTGGATCTCATGGAAAATGCAGAGCTCTATGCCAGAAAAAAAGGCGAGGCCCGTCAGAAAGCGGACGCATACTCCCTGACCAACTGTACGGAAAAGCTCGAGGCTTTCTACAAGGAGAGGCTTCAGGCCCACAGGCCCCGGAGCACCCGGTACATTATCAACTCCGTTCTCAGACGGCGTCCCTACAGCCAGCGGAAGGAAACACCCATTCCCACCCTGGAAGAGGCTCTGGAAAACTACTTTGCTATCCCCGGACAGTGGCAGAACCGCTATTTTATCATGCGTCACGGCAAAAGCGAAGCCAACAGGGAGGGGATCATCGTCAGTCACTTCTCCAACGGACTGAACAGCTACGGCCTGACAGAAGAGGGAACCAGACAGATAGAGGAGTCCCTGGAGCATCAGACATTTCTGGATCATGACACAGTCATCATTGCATCGGACTTTCTGAGAACCCGGGAGACCGCCCAGGTTGTCAGCCGAAAACTGGGAACCAGACCGCCCCGGACCTCTCCCCTGCTGAGAGAAAGGTTTTTCGGCCGCTATGAGAAGCGGGAGGACATCTATTACGAAGTGGTCTGGCAGCTGGATGAGAAAAACGACAGGAACAGTGACTATGGAGTGGAAAGCCCCGAAGAGGTACAGGAGCGTATCCGGGTTCTGATCCGGCAGCTGGAGGAAGAGTACTCAGGCGAGGTGATTCTCCTCATATCCCATGGGGATACTCTCCAGATTTCACAAACCTGGACGGAAGGACTCCCCGCAGGACTTCACAGAAGCCTACCCCACCTGGAAACAGGAGAAATCCGGGAACTCATACCCCGGGCCCCGGAATTTGAAGATTCCGAAAACCTCTGACAGCTTTTAATAGCTGCTCCGGATATCCTGAAGCTCCTGATAGAGGTCTTCATAGGAGATCAGACGGTCAAACTCAATCAGCCCCGAAAGGGCTTTGGATTTAACGGGGATGCCCGACTCAACCAGAGAGGACACTGAGTTGAGCCCCCCTGCGGTTATCATACCGATTCTCCCGTCCGCTACGGGAATATCCAGGAGAGAGTGGCCTGTATAGCCGATTTTCAGGATGCCTCCCAGGCCCATTTCGGTAAGATGGGTATTGATATCCACAACCTCTTCCAGACTGGACGAGGGGATCTCTCTGAAACTGGCGCCGATGGTGCCGTATCCCGCTTCGGCCGCGGCCTTGCATCTTGTCATTCCGCTGCTTATGAAAATTTCAAGAGGATCCAGACTGGTACCGTCATAGTTGATAATGGCGGCGAATCTGTCAGGACGGTTTCCTGAAATTTCAAGCAGCCCTCCGAAAAGGGATTTGATAGGAATTCCTTCGCTCAGCAGCACTCCGTTGAGGGTGATGGAACAGACGGTTCCCAGGCCGAAATAGCCCGGAGGAATCTCTGTCTCCCCCACTTTTTCTCCCGGTCTGAAAACGGCAATCAGCCGCCCCATGGTAAGGCCCGATTCAAAAATAGGCGCCATCTGATGATAGACAACAGAGCTGTTTTCAAGGGGAATCAGACTCACATTGAGCAGAACAGTCCCCCTGCGGTTCTTCCAGTCGAAATCCATCTGATAGGAGAGCTCATCGATCCGGGCCGACAGAAAGCCCACCCGTTCATAAACCTGGGAGCGGGCCAGCTCCCGCAGCCCCATGGGAGTAAGGTAACGGCCCTTTTTCTCCCTGTATTCGGTCAGCCCCGCCTTGTCCAGAGCGAGCATATGAAACCTGACGGTCCTTTCGCTCATATCGGTGCCCCGCTCTTTGAGCCGTTCTTTAATGACCTGGCTTGAAAGGGGCTGATCCCCTTCGCTGAGGATCTTCATAATCTGAAGCCGCTTTTCATCAGTTCCGATCACCGTGTCTCCTCCAGGGAGATTGTCTCTATCAGGGACGTGAAAGCTCTGACCACCGGTGTCTGACTGTTTCTCCTGTTGACACAAAGTCCTACTTTGTAGGGTTCAAGCCCCAGATCTTCATCCAGGACCTTCAGATTATCCTTCATGGGGCTGAGCTCCCGGACCAGAGAGGGGACAATTCCCACGCCAAAGCCGAGGCTTACCAGTGCCAGGATCGCTTCATTTCCATTGGCTTCCGCGTAGATATCGGGAAGGATATCCCTGCTCCGGAAAAAACGGTCCAGCCTTTTCCTGGCCAGGCCCTTCTCCGGAAGGATCAGGGGCAGCTCATACCACTTTTTCAGATGTTTCTTCATATAGTCGCTGATTTCACACTCCATGGAGGAGACTACCAGCTGTAGAGGTGTTTCCGTTACATTGAGGAAAAGGAGATTTTCCGGCAGCACATCCGGCTCTGCAGCCACAGAAATATCGGAGAGTCCGTTGACCATAGCCGACACCGCATCGGCGGCCGAACCTGTTTTCAGAATAATATGGATACCGGGATAACTTTTACGGCACTGCCTGAGCAGTTCGGGAAGTATGGAATAACAGCCTGTGACGGAACTGTAGACCCTGAGGTCTCCTTTGACTTCGTTATCATCTTCGGAAAGGTCATTCTGAAGAGACTGCCAGTTCTCAATCACCTTGAGGGCATACTCTCTGAAACGCTGCCCCGCCGGTGTGAGAATAACGCCCCGGTTGTCACGGAAAAAAAGCTTCTGACCTACGTGGTCTTCCATCCGCTGGATCGTCCGGCTCAAAGCAGACGGACTGATCGCCATCAGGTGACTGGTCCTGGTATAGTGCAGTGTTTCTGCCAATTTCAGAAAGAGCTGGAGCTCACGTATATCCATGAATTTTCCTCAAGCTTATGATGGCTTATTATATTATAGAAATCCCGAAGGATAAAAGAGCCTGACTTATATATAAAATTTCCCGGGAGATCGGCCGTTCCGGCCGGGCAAAAACAGAAGGGTTTTCCCGGACCAACTGTAACCAGCCCTTTTCTTAAGACTCTGTTTAGTATAACCTATCAGATCGAAACGGGAAATTTGTTTTTCCACGGAGGTTTTTTTGAAGAGAAAGTTCCTATTCCTGCTCTTTTTTCCGGTTATTCTCGGATCCTGTTCTGTCCAGCAGCAGATTCAGCTGAACAGCAATGGATCAGGACGGGTGACCGGACGGATTATGCTGGAGGATTTCTATCTTTCCACGCTTCAGGATCTGACAGACCTGAGCAGTCCCTCCGAAGGGGGACTCTCCCCTATGGACCCCGACAGCATTGCGGTCGAACTGAGAAAGAATCCCTACTTTGCTAACGTGGTGGTATCTTCTCCCGGGGAAGGCCTCTATCAGGGCGGACTGAACTTCCGGGGCATAGAGGAACTCTTCTACCACAGGGACGGAACCGCAGGCTCCATCGCTCTTTTCGAAGAGAACAGCAGGGACAGTACCCTTTCAATCCGAATCAACCAGGACAACTTTTCAGAACTTTTCAGACTGTTTCCGGTCCTTCAGGATCCGGGATTTCAGTATTTTCTACCCGAAAAAACCATTAGCAGAATGGAATATATAGATATGCTTCAGTTTCTGTTCGAGGACAGATTCTCAGGAAATCAGCAGGACCTGAAGACAAGAATAGAGAGAGCCTCTCTGAGCCTTTCCCTTCTTACCAGCGGTGATATCACATCCCACACGGGAGGGACTCTTTCCGGAGCAAGGCTCTGGGAGGTGGAGGTTCCGTTGCTGGACCTGCTGCTGCACGACCGGGAACTCTTCTATTCAGTGACTTTTAAGAAATAAGGAAATTATCATGAAAGAGAAAAATGTAGGTATTATCGGAGCCGGAGCCTTTGGTACGGCCCTGGCAAAAACACTGGGACAGAAAGGCAACCCTGTGACAATCTGGAGCTTCACCGAAGAAGGTACCAATGATATCAACAATAAAAGGGAGAACTGCCAGTTTCTGCCGGGAGTGAAGCTTCCGGAAACGATCCGGGCCACCAGCGACATCAGAGAAGCGGCGGACGGAAAGGACTATCTCATACTGGCCACACCGTCTCTCTTTCTGGTAGATACTCTGAAACAGATTCTCTCTGTTCCCTCCATCATCGAAGGGGAATCCCAGATTGCCACTATTACCAAGGGATTTGTTCCCGGAAAAAACGGGGCACAGTTTATTCTGGAAACAATGGAAAACTACCTGCCCGGTTCCTATAAAGGAAACCTGGTCTACATATCAGGACCCAGCCATGCGGAAGAGATCGGTGCCGAAAAAATCACCGGTCTGATAAGCGCCTCCCAGAATCCCCGGAACTCCATTGAGTTCAGAGAGCTTCTGAGTTCTCCCTACACCAGGCTTTTCTCTTCACTGGACATCGTGGGAGTCCAGACCAGTGCGGCGGTAAAAAACGTGATCGCCATTGCCTTCGGGATCCTGGATGCCCTGAAGGAAACCACATCCAGTGTGGGAGACAATACGGAATCCTTCCTGTTTGCCGCAGGTCTCAACGAAATACAGCTGCTGGGAAAAGCTCTGGGATCAACCCATCCCGAAACATTCACGTCCATTGCCGGAGTGGGAGATCTGGATGTAACCTGCCGGTCCATCCACGGCCGGAACAGACGTTTCGGACGGGAGATCATTCTGAAAAGAATTCACGAGAATTTTTCAGGTATTGACGACCTGATTGCAAATATAGGATCGATTGGATACCTTCCCGAAGGGGCTGTAGCCGCCCGCCATGCCATGCAGCTGGGTGAGAAACATAACCTGAAGCTGCCGATTATCCGTCTGGTTTACGATATTCTCAACAGAGAGCTGAAACCGGAAAACGCCATGGACAGCTTCCTACACTGATGACTTCTGATAGAGTGAGAGGGTCAGAGCTTTGAGGTCTTCCAGGTTCTGCCTGGTAAACCCCTCCCACTCCATGGAGAAAAAGGTATTGTTATGATACAGAGGTTCCTCTTCCAGGGGGAACCTGCTGTGTTTTAGACTCTCCTGCCACAGCGCTGTTCCCGGAACTGGAGAATACTGGGCGATACGGCAGCGCAGTCCGAAACGGGCGGCATAGCGGATGGACTGTTCCACCTCTTCCCGACTCTGTCCGGGCAGTCCCGCCAGGATATAGACAGCCGCTCTGTTCAGAGGAAAACCCGAAGCCTTCAGGGCATCCACCGCCCGGGCGAAGACATCCATCGTCACCTTGGCATCTTTCTGTTCATGAAAGGTGTCATCCGCACTCTCGAAGCCCAGACGGATCTCCTGAAAACCCGCCCGGATCATAAGCCTCAGGGTCTCTTCATCCAGATAGCGGATATGAAGGGCATTGGGATTATAGAATTTCAGATTCCTGTCCAGAGCAATGACCTCTTCCAGAAAGGGATGAAAGACCTTCTTTTTATTCACAAGGAGGGCATCATCGTAAAAAGCGAAATTCCGGGTTCCCCATCGGGAAACCATCTTTTCCAGAACCTGCACCGCCCGGGAGGCCTCTCCGCCGCAGAACGAGGGAGAGAGCAGATTGGAGGCACAGTAGTCGCAGTGAAAGGGGCAGCCCTCATTGAGCCGGAGTACTCCGCTGCCTCTCCAGACAGGATCATCCGTATCCGGTTCTTCCGGAGGAGGAGACCCCGGTACGGGAAGCCCCCTTTTTTCAAGCTCCGGCACAATCCCCGGCCAGATACTTCCGGAAGTGATAAAATCGGGAGACACAGCTTTCCGGCAGTGCTCCTCCATCAGAGTGGCATAGACTCCTCCCACACCCAGAGGCACATCGGGATAAAGCTCCCGGCAGAGTCCGGCAGCTTCCTGCACCCCCTTGTACCAGTAGGTCATGCCTGTCGTTATGAGGATCAGATCGGGCGGCGTCGGCAGGCTGCGGAGTTTCTTTCTGAAAACCTCCCGGAGGATCCCGTAACGGGCAAAGCTGCGGGGAATTGAAAACAGATTTTCAGGATAGGGCTCATGCTGTCTGAAAAACTTCCCGGTGCCGTCCCTCTTCCTCATAACCCTGCCCAGAGCCTGCTCTGTTTCAGGCTCATCGTACTGGAGAGCATTGATATGAGTCACCTGGTAACCTGCCTCTCTGAGCCATCTGCCAATCCGTAAAAGACCATAGGGCTTCAGATAGAGATCATAGAGGGCAAAATCATAGACAGGAGGATTTATTAGTACCGCATGAGGACGGGAAGAAGACGCCATAGCCGTTTGTACCATAAAAGGCCTGATTTTTCCAGAGAATCGGCGCCCCTGGAGCCGGGAGGCGGAAAAACTGTACTTGCCAGCCACTCTGGGAAAGGATACAATCGAAACTGATGAAAAAGGGAATGCTTCTTCTACTACTGTTTTTACTCCCCATGAGTATCCTTCCCGCCCTGGATGTCTATCTGAACGGAGAGCTCTGGCAGCACTATTCCGCTGAAGCTCTGGAAGGCTTTCTGATCCCCCGGGCCGAGGGCGTCTTCAGAGAGAAGGGAATCCCTTTGCGGGAACTGGCCCCTTTGATGAGACGCTGGGATGCACTGAGGATCCGCACCGATGCGGGAGAGATCCTTCTGGAGGGAGAGGATCTGAAAGACCGCCTGGATGCAAGCACCCTAGTCTACTCCGGGAGGGATCAGTGGACACTCCAGTCGGGGCCCGACCTCTACAGCAGCCCTCTGAGCCTCCGTATAGAGGGGATCGGGGACAGCAAAACCACTTTTACAGTCATGGCCCGTCCGGACCTGCCCGGATACAGGGAGGTTCTTACAACCTGGGCGGAAATGCATAAAGTGGATCTTGTGTACCTTGAAAAAGAGCGGATCCGGGACGAAATCCTCCATCTGAAGATGCTGGGAGATCCCCTGCCCGACTTTACCTTTACAGAACTGCATCCTGCAGATCCGCTGGATCTGGATGATGTGATTTCCTATAAACTGAGAAGTGTGATTATCAGTGACCGGGGAGATGAGAGAACCCTTGTTCTCCCTGCAGGCCTCAGGATAAATCCGGAACTCTTTTTCAGTATCATGGCATCCCGCTACGGCTACAGCTGGTCCGAAGAGACTTTGCAATGGACAGCCCGGTATTACGCCGGAATGCTGAATAGCGGAAACTTCAGGGAAAAAAGCGAAACCCTTCAGTTTGCCCATGACCGGGACAGACAGTACCTCTTTTTTCCCGCCGAAAACCATAGCGAACAGAAGGGTGTGCTCAGCCGGATACCGGTTCTGCCGGAAATGGAGGCACCTCCTGTCAGCCGGGTCATACCGGTGATCATGAACAGCTACGGACCTGACTACAGAACAGACGCCCTCAAATCCTATCTAATGAAACAGGGGATTCAGTACAGTCTCTATTCCCCCCGGCTCAGGTACCTGCCTGCGGCGGATATGTCAGATCTGATTCCCGGCTCTCCTGCCTATAAGAGCCTCCTGACAGAACTGGAGGAAGGGTATGTTCTTTATGAAGAGAATTACAGACTCTGGCAGGAGCTGACCCGGAACCTGCCCTATATCCTATTAAACCAGATTTCCGGAGGCTGTGATGAGTGACTTCCCCTTCCTCCCCCGGGATCCGGAACCACGGGTGGGTATTTTCTGGTGCTACAGGGGATCCCTCTTCTACGATGAATCCGCAGCGGTGACAGAGGGAATGATTACAAGCATCAGCGTGGACTATAAAGTCGGTCACTATGCCGCCTGGTTTATGATGGAAAAAAAGGGCGTTCTGAAAAAACTGCCATTAACTCTGAGATCCGAATACGATCTGATTCCCCGGGGCCGTGTCATCTATCTCTTTAAAAAACAGAAGTTTGTGATCTATCACGGCGATGATTTCAGCGAAAAAGAGCATCAGCAGGTCATTGAGGCATTCAAACTCCCCCCGGAGTGGACAATCGATGATATTGATATGCACTACAATCCTCTTCCCGAGGACTTTGAATTTTAACACCCCCCAAGTAAAAAGGAAGCAGGATGAATAAAATTCACACCTTCAACCCTCTACTTCACGGCTTTCTGAAAAATCTGGTCGCCCCCTGGTTTAACAGACACTATCCCGTAAAACTGACAAACCCTGAAATCCTGAAGGAGATGAAACCTCCCTACATCCTTCTTCCCAATCATATGATGAAATGGGACATGGTTCTTCTCGGTCTGAAAATCAGGGATCCTGTCCATTATATGGCAGCGGATTCCCATTTCAGAAAAAATCCGGGCCGCTTTTTCATGAGAGCCCTGGGGGCTTTTCCCAAAGCCAAAGCCAAAAGCGATCTGGGCGCCATCAGGCATATGATGGCTCTGAAAGAAAAACGAAAGATTATCTGCATCTATCCGGAGGGACAGATGTCCTGGGACGGGGGACCGCTTCCCCTTTACTATTCCACGGCAAAACTCCTGAAGCTGTTGAAGATCCCCGTGTTTGTCCCCATTCATTCGGGAGCCTATTCGGTCCAGCCCCGCTGGGCCAGAGGCATACGGAAAGGCCCCATAGAGCTGACGATCCACCCGCTCTTCCCCGATGGATCGGAGCTGAAACAACTGAGTCCCGATGAGATTTACGAAAAGCTGACAGGACTGATTGAAACGGACGAATACAGCCTCATTGAGAATCGGAACTGGGAGTACAGATCCCCCGAAACCGCTGAATATCTGGAGAATCTCCTGTATATCTGCCCTGAATGCCGGGAGGTTGCTACCCTGAGTTCCCGGGGAGACACCATCTCCTGCGGCTCCTGCGGATTCAGCCAGACCCTTTCCTCCCGGTACCGTTTTTCTAACAGAAATGGTACCCCCGGGAGATTCCCCACCCCCCGGGAGTGGAACGCCTGGCAGAAAGTAACCCTGAAGGATCTGCTGGATGCCTATTATAAGAATGAGACGGGAAAACCTTTCATGGAAGATCAGGGGATGACTATCCGGATCGCCGATAAAAAAGGCGCCCCCCGGGAATGGACCCGTATGGGAACAATCGCCCTTCACAGAGAACATATCCTGCTTTCCGACGGGAATGAGCAGAAAAAACTGACTCTGAAAGAACTGTCGGGAATCAACGTGATGACAAGACAGCGTGTTGAACTCTATCACAACGATACATTCTATGTTTTTGACTTTCCCACTCTGAGAGAGTCGGGATATAAATGGCTCTGTGCCCTCAGAACACTGGGACTCCCCTCCTCCTACGCCTGGCCGGGAGAAGAGATAGAAAAGCTCTAGGCACTGTCAGTTATTCTGCCACTCCAGAAGGGTCTGATCAAAGGGACAGGTTTCGTAGAGCTGATTGTAGAAAATAGCACCGCAGAAGGGACAGCGCGAGTAGATTCCATTATGGAGAAACTCCACCCTTGTAATGCCGTTGTAGTTGAGATAGATCCTGCCGAAAGAGCCGAAATCCTGGTCCATCCCGGCAAAGTAACCGGTGGTATCCAGAAATCCCTGAAAAAGGTCACCCGAGGTCAGCTCCACTTCACAGGGGGTAAATCCGTCGGGGGGAACCTCATAGTTCCCGGTCAGCGAAAGAGACTGGATTTTAAACAGATCCAGCGGATACTCAGCCACCCCCCGTTCGGTGCCCCGGCGGAACCAGACAAAATATTTGATCTCCCCTTCGGCGCTCTGATAAAAAGCGTTGCTGAGGACATAGCTGTTGTCATCACTGTCGGTGATCCTGACGGCATAGAAAGGATCATATTCCAGACCTTCGGGAAAAAGGACCGTTTCCTGGGCCTCCAGGAAAAAGAGAGTCTGAAAAAACAGCAGTACCGGGAAAATCCGTTTCATACAACAACCATAGTATAGACAGTGTCAGGGGAGATCAACTAAAAGTTTTAAAAATCACCTGCTGCTCGGGAATATTCACCTTTTCGACCTGAACCTGCAGAACCGTATTCAGAGGCAGCTTCTCTTTCAGAGCGATCCTGGTTTCCAGCGCCAGGGAGGGAATGGCCAGGATCGTCTGCTTGTCTCCCCGGCCGACAACAACCCCGTCACCTGTCCACCCGGGGTTCTCTTTCAGATAGACAAGTTTCCAGTGAAGATTGGAAAACCTCTCGGCGCTCGTCACTTTACCGGCCACGGACTCACAGGAAGCGGTCCCTTCCAGGATATCCTCTTCGGTCAGAAGAGGCTGCCCCGCAAGGTACTGGCGGATCTGCTGCTGCACAAGGAGGTCCGAATACCTTCTGAGAGGGCTGGTCGCCCTGGTGTATACAGGCAGGCCCATGCCGCTGTGCGGACCGGGAACCGTGGTGACCTGGCTCCTTTTCATAAAGCGCCGCATCTGGAACATAGAGGCGAGATTGCCTGGCTCTGTCTCCGGCAGATCCCCTTCAGGCGGCGGCTGCATCACATAGGGAATGGGTATATTGTTATCCCGGGCAAAACGGGCGGTATAAGTTCCTGTCATCATCATGGCTTCGGCAACCATGTCTCTGCTGCTGTACTCCTCCAGGGGGGTGATACGGATAGCACCCTCTTCATCAAGCCGGATTTTCACTTCCGGCAGAACCAGAGAAAGGGCCCCTTCGTTCAGACGGTTCTCCCTGAATCTGTCTGTGATCTTTTTCAGGGTACAGAATGGTTCTTCCCCCATCCTCTCCTGGGCTTCCCTGTAGGTCATTCTGCTGACCTTCACCTGAGAAAAGGTCATTCTGAAATCGGTGATCTCATAACTGCCGTCTATTTTGAACCCGAATGAAAGTGCGGGAGAGATCTCCTGCAGCCCCAGTCCCAGACGCTCGGTAGCCAGCGGTGGCAGCATGGGAATGACCCCTTCGGGCAGATAGAGGTTGGCTGCCCGCCCCCTGGCTTCACTGTCCGCACTGCTGCCGGGAGGAATCAGAGAACTGCTGTCGGCGATATGAACCCACATCCACCCGTCCTGAAAGCTCACCGCATCATCCGGATCCTGGTTCCCCTCATCGTCAATGGCAAAAGAGGCCATACCGCACAGATCCTCGCGGGGAACATCCACCCCCTCTTCCAGGGCGAAATCCGGAGCACTCCCGGGCATATCAAAACGGTCGGGCCAGGGATTTTTCCGATCTTCCCAGACCCCCAGATTCAGAAGCAGCCTATGGGCGTTTTCAGGAGACTGCTGTTTTCCCAGGTCCTGCATGATCCTGGAACGCCTGCTCTTCTGAAGGGCATACTGCTCAAGATCCGTCAGAAATCCCCGATTCTCCTCCCGGATCTGTCCCTTTCTGAGATCCTCCATAAAGGAGTTCCAGCGGAGTTCCGCCTCTTTTTTCTCCTGTTCCGCCTTCTGGATCTGCTCCACCTCTTCGGGAGAGCGGACCTCAATGGCATCGGGGGTTCCCCGGAACCAGGGAGTTCTGTTCAGCAGAAGAAAAGCTCCCCAGGCGGTACGGGGAGTGAACTCTCCATATACAAGCTCAGCCAGCTCCTCCAGAGACGGAGACTCCCCCTGAAGGAGTTCCCAGGCTTCCGATGGATCTGCCGCCGGCGGCTCCAGAGCGGCTGTGGAATCAACCGGGCCGGGATGAATGACAAGTATGTCCTTGGGTCTGACTTTTTTGCTTTTTCCATCGGGAAGATAGATCATGAGTTTATCAGCACCGATTTCACCGACCCTGACAGGGACCTGTTTGTATAATGCGAGAGATTTTTCTGTCATGGATCCATCTTAACCGAAGCGGAAAGGGAGGGCAATCCCGGGCAGCAGATCAATCCGATCCCAGAGTCACCCGGCAGAATTCCCTGAACAGGTCCAGAGAACGGTCCAGTTCCCTCAGAAGAAGAGGGATCATGGCAGTATGTTCGCTCAGGGCAGCCCGTTCCAGGGCGAAAGCCCACTCTGCCAGGGAATAGGCGCTGAGATTGAGTGCCCCTCCCTTGATGGCATGAGCTTCCCTGTGAATAATACTCCACTCCTGATCTTCCCGGGCTTTATGAATGAGGTCTATCTGATGATCCAGTTCTAAAAGGAACCCTCTGATAACCTCTCCGGCGAAGCGTTCATCCCCGTCCATCTCCTCAAGGAACTTCTGATAGTTCAGAGGAGCGTCCGATGCCTGTTCATTCCTGAACACAGGTGGTTCGGGAAGGATTTTTTCCCGGGTCCCCCTATGATGGGTATGCCAGAACTCAACAGTATCCAGCAGGCCCTTTTTTCTGAGAGGCTTGGCAATGAAATCATTCATCCCCGCCTCCCTGCATTCCTGCCGGTTGGCAGGCATCACATTGGCGGTCATTCCTATGATGGGAATATCCTTAAACTCCGGAATGGACCGGATTTTTCTTGTCACTTCCAGTCCGCTGATATCCGGCATGTGCACATCCATGAGTATGATCTCATAACTTTGTTTCCGGACCAGTTCCAGGGCCAGCAGGCCGTTGGATGCCAGATCAACATGGCAGCCCGCCGACTCGAGATGGTGCTGGGCTATTTCCCTGTTGGTGGGATAGTCCTCAACGATAAGGACTTTCACACCTTTGAGACTTTTCCCTTCCAGAAGTCTGCTGCCTTTATCTCTTGCGGCATCGGGATTAAAATCCTCGGCAACCTCGGTTTTTATGGTGAAGAAGAATGTTGAGCCCAGATCCACCTGGCTTTCAAACCATAAATGTCCCCCCATAAGCTCCGCCAGCTCACGGGAGATGGAAATACCAAGCCCGGTCCCGCCGAACTGCCGGGAGATGGAGCTGTCGGCCTGAACAAAGCTCTCAAAAACAGCATCATGCATGGATTCGGGAATTCCTATCCCCGTATCTTCCACCTCAAACCGGACAATCAGTTCCCTCTCGCTTTTAAGTTCTCTCACAGCCCGGAGAGAGACGCTCCCCGCATTGGTGAATTTGACGGCATTGGATAAAAGGTTCAGCAGGATCTGGCGGATTCTGTAGGAATCCCCCACAATGCAGGAGGGAAGCCTCTCGTCAAAATCAACATTCAGCTTCAGCCCCTTGTTACGGGCTCTCAGCCTCATGAAACTGATGGTTTCAGCCAGGAGATTCCTCAGATAGAAAGGTTCCTCATTGAGCTGCAGCTGTTTTGCCTCGATTTTTGCAATATCCAGAAGCTGATTGATCAATGTCATCAGGTTTTCTGACTCATCCAGGATCTTCCCCGCATAAAGGTGCCCTTCCGGAGAGTCTATGGAAGCCATGATGATTTCGGTAAAGCCGATGATGCCGTTGAGGGGTGTCCGGATTTCATGGGAGATATTTGCCAGGAAGTCGCTTTTGGCTTTGTTGGCCTCTACGGCCTCTTTCCTGGCATTTTCGGCCGAAATGATCGCCTTCCGAAGCTCAATATCCATCCTGACCTGATCGGAAATATCCGAGATGATCCCCTCCAGGCAGGAAGATTCTCTGAGGCTCTGAAGTATCACCCGTGCCCAGAAGGCAGTCCCGTCTTTTTTGTTGGCGTGCATGGAGAAAGAGACCGCATCGCCGTCGGACATATTCTGAAACTGCCGGGGATCGAAAAAACGGCTGGATTCATGATTATCAGGATCCAGATGTTCTTTCAGTTCCTCCAGGGTCTCACAGTGAAAGAGCTGAACTGTTTCTTTATTTGCTTCAATGAGATAACCAGTTTCTGAATCAATCCGGAAAATTCCAACCTGAGCCTGCTCGAGGAGGAATCGGTATCGGGCTTCAACAGCCTCTTTTTCATCCTCCAGGGCAAACATCTGCCTCTGAATTTTCCTGCGTTCCATTTCGGTCATCCGTTCTGTATTCATATTAAAACGGCATCCTCTGCAGGAAATTTGTACAATGTCTTTCTTTTATAATAGTTCACAAAGCAACGGAATTCAGCTGCCTTTTTATGGTTTCCAGAATAATGGCAAAGGTGACTGGCTTGGTGAGGAAATCATTCGCCCCCATTTTGAACCCGTAATCGATATCATCCTGATCTGAAAGAGCACTCAGCAGGATCACAGGAATATCCGCGGCAACCAGATCGGATCGGATCTGCCGGGTGGTTTCATACCCGTCTGTTCCGGGCATTTTCACGTCCATCAGGATGACATCGGGATGACTGCGCAGCAGAGCCAGAACCTGATCCCCTGTTTCAGCTTCAAAAACGGTCAGCCCCAGGGAAGAGAGTTTTCTTGTAATATGCTGCCTGATAAAGGTTTCATCATCGGCAATTATTATCTTTTTTCCCTCCAGGAGGGATGAATTTTCCACATGACACTCCAGATACGATACGCATTATGTTCTTCTTTCAGTATCGTCTTTTTCCTCTCTCATTTCCAGAAGAAAGGATTTTTCAGAATAAGTTTCTCCGGAAACCTCTGGAGGGAGTTTCCGGAGAAGGACGGGTCAATTTGTCAGGGCTGCGATGGCCGCTCCCAGAAGAGGGGCGTCTTCCACTTTGACAATTTTATAGAATCTCTGATTTTCACCGCTGAGAAGCTCTTTCAGATAGGCTTCCACTCTGTAGCGGAAGTGGAAGAAACAGTAGAATGTTGTTCCGTCAACGGTCAGACAGACAGGTTCAAGGGGCGATGTGCCCTTTCCCCCTTTCAGCAGGGTTCCCGCCATGGAGCAGGCCGCCAGCCTTGCGGCTCTTTCTAGCAGATCATCAATCAGAAAGAACAGGGTCTCTCTGTCTTCAGCTGTTTTATCCTCCAGGATTTTCACAAGCCTGTTCTCTCTGTTATGGGGATTATGGCAGTAGTCATCCACATCTTTGGTCGAGAGCCGGCCCGCCTCTTTCAGTGCGGAGGCGGCTTCTTCCGAAAACAGCCCGTCCTCCAGGGCCTTTTCCAGTGTTTTGGTAATCACAAGGCCGAAGTATCCGCCGGTTGTCATTTTTTCAAGCTGGTAGGCACCGGGATCCTGAGTTCCCTTGTCCAGTTCCCTGTCAATCTCCCCCCGGGGGTGTCCGTTGAAGGAGCCGCATTCGGTGTTGATGATCTGATTATGTTCGGGATTGAGATGCTCCTGTTTCAGAATTTTACTGTTGGATTCTATATAGCAGCTGTTGATGCCCGTACCGAAAATATACCCGATATAGTCGCTGAAGACTTCATCGGGAAAGGAGATCATACCGGTCAGGAGCGTGGCGACTGTATCATTGAGGATTACAATCTCTTTATCATCCTTCAGTCCTTTCTTTTTCAGATAGGCCAGAAGATTTTCCCCGATCATCTGACCGTGAACTTCCGGACACTCCACCTCTTTGCTGAATTTGATAAGGCGGCCGTCTTTATTGGGATAGATCTCTGTGGGATAGGAGAAACAGAAGCCGATTTTTTCCCCTTTCGGTACCAGATCCAGAATATAGTCTCCCAGGATCTGAAAGAATTCGTCCCTGCTGACAGCGCCTTTGGTTCCCGGCATGGGATTCTTCTGAAAATGTTCAATCACAGGTTCATATTTTTCATTAAACGAAACCAGGGCGGTTCTGAGATTTGTACCTCCCGCATCCAGTACAACCACTTTCTTTCCCACAGGAATGGGTTTCCCTGTTTCAATAAATGTGGGAATCATGGCGATAGAGCTTCCTTCGGGAGAGAGCCCTTTTTCCATTTCGTCCAGAAAGGATTCCACACAGGCCTTCATATCCAGATCTTCATAGTGCATTCCGTATTTTTTAAGGAATGCGGTGACATTATCTTTTACTGATTTCAAATCAATCCCCCCGCTTTTTGAGTCCCCTATTATAAATCACAGACCCGCCTCTGTGTCCAGCGCCCAAACATATTGACGGTAAGGAATTGCCCTGTTCTTTGTCTGACAATGCCTGGGCTGGTTCTTATCGGAGCCCGGTGGTAAAATGCTTAGGGGAGGCCTCTTTTGAAAATTACTCTGATAACAGTGGGCAAACTGAAAGAAAAATACTGGAAATCCGCCATTGAGGAGTACTCCAAAAGGCTGAGCCGTTACTGCAGACTGGAAATCAGAGAGGTGGCTGATGAAAAGTGCCCGGAGAATGCCAGTCCGGCCGATCAGGAAAAGGTGAAAGAAAGGGAGGGAGAGCGGATCCTTCAGCTCCTCCCCCGGGATGCCCTTGCGGTGACCCTCGAGATTGAAGGCAGATCTCTGAGCTCGGAAAAACTGGCCCGCTGGATGGAGCAGGTTCCCCACAAAGGAAAGGATCATATCTGCTTCATCATAGGGGGATCACTGGGACTCAGCCCGGAAGTCTGCCGTCAGAGCAGTCTGGCCCTGTCGTTCTCAGCCATGACCTTTCCCCATCAGATGATACGGGTGATCCTTCTGGAGCAGATCTACCGGTCTTTCCGGATCATCCGGAACGAGCCCTACCACAAGTGACTAGGCAGAGGCGTCCAGGATCTCCTTGACTGTAGAGACAAGGCTGTCTATATCTTCCCTCCCCACGCCGTGGTTGGTTACAAACCTGTATTCATTCTGTTCGGGTCCGTTGACCCTGATTCCTTTTTCAAGAAGCTTCTGAATCAGAACCCCTGGCTTCAGGAGCTGAGAAGAGAGGGTGAAAAATACCATATTGATATCCAGTCTATCCTGGGAAACATCCACCCCGGGAAGACGTCCCAGCTGTGCCGCCAGGTAGCGGGCATTGTCATGGTCTTCCGCCAGCCGGGGAATCATGGTTTGAAGAGCCACCAGTCCCGCAGCGCCCAGAATCCCGGCCTGACGCATTCCGCCCCCCATAAGCTTCCTGTTCCGTCGGGCCTTCTCAATGAATACCCTCTTTCCCACAAGAAGGGAACCTACAGGAGCGCAGAGCCCCTTGGAAAGGCAGATATTGATGGAATCCGCCAGGGACGCCAGGGTTTTATACTCTGCTCCCAGAGCAATGGCGGCATTGAAAAACCGGGCCCCGTCAAGATGAACCGGAATTCCATGCTCTGACGCCAGGGAAGCGATCCCCTCCATGTCTTTCAGAGGCAGGACTCTGCCGCAGGAGTGGGCATTCTCCACACAGATAAGCCCCGTATCGGGAAAGTGGACATCCTTTCCCCGGATCATTGCGGCCACGGTCGCTTTATCCATCCTCCCCCTGTCGGGAGAAACAGACCTCAGATTCACACCGGAAAGTACGGCCGCAGCGCCCACTTCATGCTGAAGGATATGGGACCCCTCGCCGACGATGACTTCGTCTCCCCGGCGGGTATGGGTCATGATGGCAAGCTGATTGCAGAATGTTCCCGAAGGAACAAACAGGGCAGCCTCTTTTCCCAGAAGATCCGCCGCATAGGCCTCCAGGGATTTCAGAGTCGGATCATCTTCGTAGACATCGTCTCCCAGCTCCGCCTGAGCCATAGCCTCATACATATCCCGCGTCGGCAGTGTGACCGTATCGCTTCTGAAATCCGCATACCTCATTCTTCATCCTCCCGGAAACTTTTCATTTCAAATAGGAAGCCAGATGTCCCAGACCCCTGATAGCGGCTTCCTGTGAAGGGGTCAGTCCCGCGCTGTCTTTCCTCTCGGGATCAGCCCCTTTCAGAACCAGAGCCTTTACCGCTTCCTCCGCATCCGCGGCGACAGCATAGTGCAGTGGGGTCCTGCCCCGGTCATCAGCCACATGAGGGTTCGCGCCGGCTTCCAGAAGGAGCAGGACGATATCCCACAGGCCCCTCCGGGAAGCTCCCAGAAGCGCCGTATACCCCCGGGGATCCGACTCCTCAGGATCAGCGCCGTTTTCAAGAAACATCCTGGCAACGTAGTACTGTCCGTTCAGGACCGCTTCGGCCAGCCGGCTCCCTCCGGTTTCCACAGCGGAGAACCCCAGGGTTCTGTGGGCCCCGAAAACCCTGTACTTCCAGACAAGAGAGTCCGCATCAGCACCGGATTTCTCCAGGGCTACCACGGCCAGCCTCTTTTCATAGGGACTCTGGAGATAGCCCTTTATAATCATATCATCCACGACTTCCCGTTCAGGATCGGGTTCATAATCGTAAATGGACTTGGCAGTTGTATGATTCCGGTACAGGTTGACCCTGATTCTCCGGGTTAATCCTTCCGGGTTGTCATTCGATTCGGACCGGTCCATAAGGGTTTCCAGCCTGTAGGAGACACCTTCTATCTGAAAGATTTTTTCCGCTTTTGCCGAACTGTCTATCTGATCGATATGAAATCGGATGAGCTGAGAATGCCATTCAGGGTGCTTTTTCCAAAGTTCAGCAGGAGACTGTCCTGACATAAGGGTCCATTCCGGGCTTGTATAGAGGATCGAATCTTCTATAAGATCCTGGACAAACCACTGCCACTTGAATCCGCCCCCTTCGGCGGGAACTGTGACCCCGTAGGCCAGCCGCCCCTCTCTGGACCATCCGATGACAGAAAAATCCAGCACATCAAAGGAGAAATCCCCAATGGGAACAGGCTCGGGCCAGCTCTCCTGGGCAGGCAGAGCTGACAGGGAAAAAACCAGAAACAAAAAGAGAACTCCCGGAAATCTGCTATGTCTTGCTTTTCTCTTCATGACTCATTTAATATATCGGAATCACAAGGATCATTACTATAGAAGAGAGAGAAAACCAATGAATATGAGTAGTATCACAACTTTGATCACCCTGCTTGTCATAGCCCTGGGTTACATGGTTCCTGTTTTCAGCGAGCAGATTCTGTCCATGGGCTTTTTTGCCCTGTCGGGAGCCGTTACAAACTGGCTGGCCATTCACATGCTTTTTGAAAAAGTCCCCGGGCTGTACGGCTCCGGAGTGATTCCCCTCCATTTTCAGGAGTTCAAAAAGGGGATTCATACCATGATCATGAACCAGTTTTTCACCATTGAAAATGTGAACCGGATTATGAACGACGAAGCCGGTGTTATGACGGCAAAAGTGGATTTCTCCGCTGCGGCAGATGCTGTCAATTATGACAGGATCTTTGACGGTCTGACCGAAACAATCCTCTCGTCGTCCCTGGGAGGTATGCTGAGCATGTTCGGCGGAGCCTCTGTGATTGAAGGATTCAGAGCCCCTTTCAAAGAGAAAACACGGCAGATCATTCTGACGGAAGCAGCCAGTCCCGAGTTTCACGCGTCTCTGGCGGGATCAATGGATACGGGAAAAGCCGCAGAGGATATTATAGCCAAAGTCGAGAACATTGTAGCCGCCCGTCTGGAGGAACTGACACCTCAGGCTGTGAAAGAGATCATTCAGGCCATGATCAGAAAACATCTGGGATGGCTTGTTCTCTGGGGAGGAGTGTTCGGAGGTCTGATAGGACTGATTATGAGCCTGCTGCCCTTTTAAGAAAGGTTTTATAACAGATTTATTCATAATTGTAATTTTTTCTTTACAAAAAAATAATGAAATGCGAAAATAAACGATAGGGAGAAAAAAAAAGCCCTTGCAGAAAAGGAGGAAACTGCAAGGGCCCAAAAATCAAATGGAAAAAAAGTTAATCAAGCTCTTCTTCCCGCAGGGTAGTTAACAACATACCCTGCATATTCTTTACTGTCTGATAAGAAAAGGAGGGAAAACTTACCCGACAGTGAAATACTTCATTGATAAAACAAATATAACGCCTCAGCATCGAAAAGTCAATAAGTCAAGCTTTTTTTTGACAGTTTGATCTGTTTTTTTGTCCTGTCATTTTTACCATTTTCCCGTTCCCGGGTAAAAGGTTTTACTATTTTCCTGAAAGTTGAATTTCTTGCTGTAAATCCGGCAAAATGACCCTGAAAAGAGCGCCTCCGGAGGGACCGTTTCCCACAGAAATTTCGCCTTTATGCATCTCAATGATGGCTTTACTGATGGCCAGGCCCAGCCCGGCTCCCCCGTCTTCTCTGTTTCTGGACTTATCGATCCTGTAGAATCTGTCAAATATGCGAAGCCTTTCCTGTTCAGGAACACCGGGACCTGTGTCTTCTACTTCCAGAATGAAGGAGCTCCCTTTCCTGTAACTCCTCAGAGTGATGGTCCCCTCCCCGGGAGTGTAGCGGACCGCATTGGAGAGAAGATTTTTTATAACCTGATGGATTTTTCTCCGGTCCCCCCTTATCATTCCCTCTCCGCGGCACTCTGTGGAGAGGCGGATATTCTTTTCCCGCGCCACAGGGAGAAAGCCGTCGGCTGAAATACGGATCAGATCATCAGGATCAAACTCCTCGTGTTCCAGACTGGTTGTTCCCGATTCAGCATTGGCCAGAACCTGCAGATCCTTGATCAGCTCCGCCAGAAGGGAACTCTCGTTATAGAGAGATCTCAGCCTTTTCTCATCCGCCTGATACACCCCTTCCAGCATCATTTCAAGGTTTCCCATGATAAGACTCACAGGAGTACGGAGCTCATGGGCCGTATCAGAAATAATCTGTTTTTTCCACTGCTCCGAAGCTTCCAGCGACCGGGCCATATCATTGAAGCTCTCTGCCAGGAGTCCTATCTCATCCCGGTTCCCGGAACTCTCCACCCGATGGGTGTAGTCTCCCCGGCCCAGCTGATGAACCCCTTTCTGCAGGGATTTCAGAGGTTTGAGAATCCTCTTCAGAACAAGAAACCCTGTTACCGAGGCGATAAGGGCAGCCAGAAGAGACGAGAGGAGAACTCCCAGGAGGAGATCCTTCAGATACTCCCTCTCGTTAGCCGGAAGGCCCCCCTCCAGCATGGATCCTGCAAAGACATAGCCTGCGATTCTGTCCCGGGAGTAATAGGGGACACCTGTGTCCAGATCCAGTTCCCGGACAGGCAGAGCCTCATCCATAGTCCCCGGAGGAGTCCCGGCAATAAAGTTCCCTTCCGTATCCGTCACGGCAAGAGGAACAAAGGGCCCCTCATCCCGCATCCGCCCCATCATCCCTCTGTGACTCATCATCCCGTTGTTCCGGAATAGACCATTTTCCAGCCTCATGGGGGTGGTAGAAAAAGAGCGCAGAGTCTCGTCCAGAGACCCTTCATCGGCGGCTCTGGTCAGGGAATCCGCCATGGCCTGAGCCAGGTCCAGGTCTCTCTGGAGAGCATAGGAACTGAAGCGCCGGGCGGTTAAAGAATTGACAAGAAAAATAGTGACAAGACTGCTTATCACCATGGTGACAGCAATGAGAAAAGCCAGCTTGAGAGAGAGAGACTGCTTCATTCCCACTCCCTCATTCTATAGCCCACACCCCATACGGTCTGAATATATTCAGGATGGGCCGGATCTTCTTCTATAAGTTTCCTTATGTTTTTGATATGCACATCCATAGATCTTTCGTATCCTTCGAATGGATCATCCTGAAAGGCTTTCAGAAGATCCATACGGGAGTAGACCCTGCCGGGAGAGCGGATCAGTTTATAGAGGATCTGAAACTGGGCGGCGGTCATATCCACAGGGATCCCCCGGACTTTTACACTCATTTTGACAGGATCCATGGTCAGATCCCCCAGAGAGACTGGAGAGTCTTCCGCCGCCTCCGGTTCCGCCGTATCCAGGGGAGCGGCCCGTCTTAGGACAGCCCGTACCCGGGCGGCCATCTCTTTCATACTGAAAGGTTTGGATATATAGTCATCCGCCCCCAGTTCCAGCCCC
Organism: Oceanispirochaeta sp.; assembly: GCA_963666275.2. GTDB lineage: Bacteria > Spirochaetota > Spirochaetia > DSM-2461 > DSM-2461 > Oceanispirochaeta. Next base: position 1,390,789 of record CAXXOA010000002.1, on the reverse strand, counting down.
AGGACTTTGTCTCCCTCTTCGGCTCTGGCAGTCACCATAATGACCGGAACCCGGCTCTCTTTCCGGATCTCCCGGAGCACATCCGTCCCGTCCAGAACAGGCATCATAATATCCAGCAGGATAAGATCAGGAGGATCTTTCCGAAACTCCTTCAGCACCTCCCGCCCGTCAAAGGCCTGGACAGGATCAAAACCCAGAGCATCCAGGTAGTCCCGGATCATATCGTTAATTTTTCTTTCGTCTTCGCCTATGAGTATTCTGGTCATAATACCAATATACTACGATAGATATGAACGAGATATAAACAGCCTCTGAATTATCCGTTTTTTTTTCTTTTATCAAAAAAGAGGCCGTAAAAGCAGGGAATCAGTACTAGAGCGGTCAGGGTGGAAAAGACAAGACCGAAGATGATTGTCCTGGCCATGGGCCCCCAGACCACGGAAGATCCTCCCAGGCCCGCGGCAGTGGGGAGGAGTCCTACAATGGTTGTGAGGCTTGTCAGAATGATCGGCCTGAGCCTGGTCACGGCCGCCTGGATGACTGCCTGCCCTGTAGCAGTCCCCTCTTTCCGCAGTTCGTTGATGAAACTGATAAGCACGATCGAGTCGTTAACCGCAATGCCAGCCAGAGCGACTCCCGAGTAGAGGACTGTCGTGGAAAAAGCCGTACCCGAGAAAAAGAGGTAGAGAATGACTCCAGTAAACGCAAAGGGAACGGTCAGAAGGATCAGAAGCGGCTGGGTGTATGAACTGAACTGGGCCCCCAGGATCAGATAAATGAGAAAAATTCCGACAAGAAAAATCCGGGCAATCTGAATCAGCAGATCATTGAACTCGGAGAACTCTCCTCCCACAACCAGCCTCATATCAGGATAGCGCCTGCTGAAACGGGAGTCAAAAAGCTCTTCCACCGCCTTATTGATCTCCCGGACGGTCTCTTTGTCATAGGTCTCCGCTTCTATGGTGATCTCTCTCAGCCCGTCCAGACGTCTGATGGAGGCCAGGGCCCGTCCCTGGTCCATCCGGCTGATAGACCCCAGAGGAATAGAATCTCCCCGGGGTGTCTGAATTTTCAGATCCGCAAGGTCCTCCGCCCTGAGAGCTCCCTCAGCGGAAAACCCCACCAGAATATCCACGTCCTCGTTATTCTGAAAGAATGTCCCCCCTTTGATCCCCTCCAGAGAGGCCCGCAGATACTGCCCCACATAGGAAGCACTCATTCCATAGCGGGAGACAAGATCCTTGTCGATGATGATACGGATCTCGGGAGTTCCCGATTCGTAATTGTCCTTGATATTGATCAGTTCGGGATACTCGGCCAACTTCTCCCGGAGAGACCGGCTGACAAGGCTCAGCTCTTCATAGGAGTTCCCGAAAAGACGGAAAGACACGGGAGGACTGGTGGGAGGGCCATTGGCGGCGCGTCTGAATTCAATCCTCTCAGCTCCGGGGATATCCCGGGTCTGATATCTGATCTCATCCATGATCTGCTGAATGCTGCGGATCCGTCCCTGATCTATTTCGGTAAGATCCACCACGATCTGCCCCACATTCCCTCGGGTTGTATTGCCGGCGGATTCCCCCCGGAAACCTATAAAGCTGCCTATGCCAGACACCTCCCCGTTCCCCACAAGGGGAACAAGCCTCTGTTCATAGGATCTGATGAGAGCATCCGTCTTATCGAGAGAGCTGCCGGGAGGAAGATCCACATCAATATAGAAGAGAGTGAAATCCTCGGCGCTGAAAAGATCCTGATTCAACCGGGGAACAAGACTGAAGGAGCCGATCATAACGAGAACAAGCAGAAGCACTGTGGTCTTCTTTCTGCGGTAGGCCTTCTCCAGGAAGTGCTGGAACCTGTTACGGAACAGACCGAAAAACCTCTCTTCGTTCCGGGCCTTTTTATGCCCCCCCGGCCAGTCTGCATAGTGGGAGGGAAGAAAGAATACCGCTTCGGCTGTGGAAACCACCAGGGCAATAGACACGGTGAGAGGAATCACTCTGAGGAATTTGCCGATCGTCCCCGGCAGGATCATCAGGGGGATAAAGGCCGCCACAGTGGTGGCCGTGGCGGCGATGACAGGCACCACCACCTGGTTTGTTCCTTTTATGGCCGCATCATGCCTGGGAAGACCGATCTGTTCCAGCCGGAAGCTGTTTTCGATGATCACAATGGCATGATCCACAATCAGCCCCAGCACAAGAACCAGAGCAAAGAGGGTGTTGCTGTTGAAGGTCTCTCCTGTGAGCTCCAGGATCAGGAACGTGACCGCAAAGGTCACAGGGATTCCCAGAGCCGTCATAAGGGCATTCCGGAGCCCCACAAACAGCAGGAGCAGAATCACAAGCAGAAGAAGACCGAAAAGAGCGTTGTTTACAAGCACCTGGATACTCTGCCTTATCTGAAGGGAGGAGTCGCTCTGATAATCCACCCGGATATCGCTGTAGAGGCCGGTTTGCCACTCCTTCACAGCCTCCCGGACATCTTCAATCACCCCGATGGAGTTCCCTCCGGGGATTTTGGAGATCCTGAGGATCACAGCGGTATTTCCGTTATACCGGGCCCGGACCCCCCTGGGATCATAACCGTCCAGAATCTGCGCCACATCCTGAATCCTCACAGCCCCGTATTCGTCCCTCCGGACAACCAGGTTTCCCAGATTCTCCACAGTGCCTGATTCTCCGATGGACCTTACCAGGAACTGTCTGTTTTCACTCGTGATACTACCCGCGGGAACATTGCTGTTATTGTCCCGGAGGGTGGAAAGGATATCCAGGACCGACAGATCCCGGGCTTCCAGTCTTGTATTATCCGCCTCTATAAAGATCTGTCTGCTCCGGGAGCCCACCAGATCGATGGAGGAGACATCCTTTACCCGGATCAGCCGGTCGTAGAGGATATCCGCCGCTTTGCGCAGTCTCTCGTAGTCTTCCGTGCCCGTCAGAACAACTTCTATGACGGGAAGAAAATCATTGGAGGAAAAATCATCAATCGAAGGTTCCAGGACATCTTCCGAAAGAGAGACCCTGCTGAACCGGGTTCTCACATCCTGGAAGAGCTTGTCAAACTCATCCGAAGAGATGCCGCTGTTGAACTGAATCTGCAGGGAGGACAATCCCTCCCCGGAGAGAGACTGTATTTCATCCAGTTCATCCAGGCCCTGCATTTCATTCTCCACGGGAATCGTGACCAGGGTTTCCATATCCTCGGCGGAAACACCGGGATAGGGAATGAGGATGTTCACAAAATAGAAGGGAACTTCCGAAAACTGCTCCCGGGGCATCCGGGAGAGGCTGAGCCCCCCCATAAGGAGGAGGCTTATCATAAGGATATTCAGAAGGACAGGATTGCTGACCGAAAACTTTCCAATATTCATAGGACTCCTCTGTTAATCCACGGGCCGGGGCAGGACAGGATCTCCCGGAGCCAGAGAGTTCAGACCTGAGACGATGACGCTGTCACCGCTTCGGATATCCCCCTGAAGGGAGGCTCTGTTCCCCAGGATTCTCAGAACATCCACCTGAACAGGTTCAGCCGTATTCTCTGCAACCCTGAAGACATAGGAGAGGCCATTCCGGAAAACCAGTGCGGATGAGGGAGCCACCAGCTCCTTTTCCCCTCCCGTTTCAGGCTGGAGAAGGACCCGGGCAGACATTCCCGATTTAACAGGAAGGTTGTCTGCATTTTCCCATTGGACAACCACTGGAAAGCGTCCGCTGCTTCTGCCGCTCCCCGGTGAAACAGCTCTGATAAATGCCTCGATTGTTTTTCCCGGCAGAGCATTGACGAAAACAGTGGCGGCCGCCCCCGGAAGGACCTGAGAAACCGCCTCTTCACCCACGGAAAGCCGGATCTGAAAAGACGAGGTATCCACAATGTGAGTCACTGCGACTCCGGGAGAGAGAGAACTCCCGGGGATAATAGCGCTGTCTCTTGTGCTGATGAACCCCGCAAAAGGCGCTCTGATCCTTGTATTCTCATAGGCATCTTCCGCCTGCTCAAACCGGTACCTGGCCCCTTTCCGCTTTGCCATGGACTGATTGTAGGCAACCAGGGAGGTTCCCCCTGTCTTATAGGACTTCTCTACCGCCTCGAACTCAAGCCGGGCCGTCTTCAATTCCTGCCGGGAGTATTCCAGATTGGTTTTCATCAGATCATTTTCAACGGTCAGCAGAAGATCTCCCTGCTCGACGTAATCTCCTATCTCAAACAAAACATCTTTTATAATACCCGAGGTTTCAGAGACAACATCAGCTTCGCGGATCCCCTCCAGGATACCTGATGCTTCAATCCCCTGAAAAAACGCTTCGGATCTGACCGGTGCCGTTTCCACTGCCACGGGCTCTTTATCAGAGGGAGCCCATTCACTGGCTGAGGAGGCCGTATCCGCGTCGTCCTTTCTGCAGGAGATACTAAAAAGCATTGTATACAGCAGCATTAGAAAGAAGAGCTTTTTAATCATAAATCCTCCGTATGTAAACAACTCTAATAAAAATGCACCCTGATTGCCAATTAAAAATACGCATACTATACTATTCCCAGAGAGACATCCCAATGACCCGAGTAAGGAAATAAAATGAAGAAAATCCTCCACCTGGACAACAGTCCGTTTATAAGGAAAATCATAAAAAACATTGCCATAGAGAAGGGACTCCAGTTTGCCGAGTCCGACTGTGCCTCAGAAGCCATGGAAATTCTGAAAGCCCAGGAAATAGACCTGATCATTACCGGCCTGGAGCTGGCTGATACAAGAGGCGAAGATTTTATTACCAGTCTGAAAAAATCCTCCTTCAGCTCCATACCCGTTATTGCCGTGACCTCAGATAACTCCCTGGAATCCCGGGAGGAACTCTTTGATCTGGGTGTGGTTGACTACATCCTCAAATCCGAGATATCCCAGCACAGGCTGGATAAATACTTTGACATTTTCATATCCGAAGACAGCTTCTCCAGGGAACTGCAGAAGCAGACCATTGCGGTCCTGGATGATAGCAAGGTGGCCCTGAATGCGATCAGAAGCATATTTGAACTGAACGGAATCAGTCAGGTAGACTACTTTCAGGATCCTGCGGAGCTTCTCAGGAGTTCAAAGGCCTACACGATCTACCTTGTAGACCTTATCATGCCCGAGATTTCCGGAGAAGAAGTCGTGATGAAACTGAAGGAGCGGAAGGGGAATAAAGTCATTATTGCCATTTCGGGAATCAGGAGCTACAAAGCCATGTCCCAGATCCTCCTTTTCGGCGCCGACGACTACATCATGAAGCCTTTTGATGTGAATCTCTTCCTGGCCAGGATGAAAAACAGCGTCCGTATGCTGAATCTGATGAATGATCTGGAAGAAGCCAGAAAAGTCATAAACAATCTCAAATAAGAAAGGTCTGCCATGAGAAAGATAAATGCCCGGGAAATCTATACCCCCCTGAAAAATGCGATTATGAAGGCAGGAGTGATTCTGCCGGATGATATCCTCTCGGGGATAGAAAAAGCCAGAAAAATGGAGGAGGGTCCGGCGGAAACAGTGCTCTGTCATATCGTGGAAAATCTGACTCTGGCGAGAAAGAATCATATGCCCCTCTGCCAGGATACGGGGATGGTAGTGCTTTTTGCCTCCATAGGACAGGATCTTGTGTTAGAGGGAGATCCCCTGGAAAAGGTCCTGCATGATGCCGTGGAAGATGCCTACAGGGAGGGTTTTTTCCGTAAGTCCATAGTAAAAGATCCTCTGAAAGACAGAACCAATACACAGAACAATCTCCCGCCGGTCATCTATTATGACTGCCTGCCGGGAGACCGCCTGGTTGTGCGGGGGCTTCTGAAAGGGTTCGGCAGTGAAAACTGCAGCCGGGTCTTTATGCTCAAACCCACCTCGGACAGGGAAACCGTTATCAATTCCATTGTGGGAGCCATTACAGAAGCCGGCGGAGCCCCCTGCCCTCCGGTGGTTCTGGGGGTGGGGATCGGAGGCACCATGGATTATGCGGCCAAACTCTCCAAGAAAGCCCTGTTCCGGAATCTGGATGAACATCATCCCGATCCCTGGTATGCCCAGCTTGAAAAAGACATTACAGACAGGATCAACGCCACCGGAATCGGATCGGGCGGCCTGGGGGGTAAAACCACAGCCCTGGGAGTGAAAATTGAAACCTATCCGACCCACATTGCGGGGATGCCCGTGGCGCTCAGCGTCAACTGCTGGGCCGACAGAAAACTGGTGGTGACCATATGAGAGAGATACAACTGCCTTTGACCAGAGAGCTTATAAAAGAGTTATCCGTAGGAGAGGAACTGCGGCTGAACGGTACCATTTATGTGGGAAGAGACCAGGCCCATCAGCGGCTGATTCAGCTGATTGAGCAGAACCGGGAACTCCCCATAGAACTTGAGGGAAACATCATCTACTACATGGGCCCCAGCCCGACACCGGAAGGCCGGGTGATAGGTTCCGCCGGCCCGACTACAGCCGGTAGGATGGATCCCTTTGCCCCGGCCCTCCTGGACCGCGGATTGTATGGTATGATAGGAAAAGGGAACCGGAACCGGGACGTATACGATGCGATTAAACGGAACGGTGCGGTTTTTCTCTATGCCTTCGGCGGCTGCGGAGCCCTCTATTCCGACAGGATCGTCAAAAGCGAGGTGCTTGCCTTTGAGGATCTGGGCCCTGAAGCCATATACAAACTGGAAGTCAAAGACTTTCCGGTTATCGTCGCGATCGACTGTAGGGGTGAGAGTGTATTTGTATGAAAAAAATCAGGGTAGGTATCAGCAGCTGTCTTCTGGGTAACAAGGTCCGCTATGACGGACAATCAAAACTGGATCATTTTATCCACGACACTCTGGGTCAGTGGTGTGACTTTGTTCCGGTCTGTCCGGAAGTGGAGTGCGGCCTGCCTATCCCCCGGGAAACCATGCGCCTTGTCGGATCTGTTGAAAATCCCCGTCTGATGACAGGGAAAACAAAAATCGACCATACCGAAAAGATGCAGACCTGGATTACCAGGCGGCTGGAGGAACTTGAAAAAGAGGACCTGGTTGCCTTCATATTCAAAACCAAGAGCCCCTCCAGCGGAATGAGAGCGGTCAAAGTCTACAAAGAGACAGGAGAACCCATCAGCTACAAAGGAGTGGGTCTCTTTGCCGCCGCCTATATGAAGAGGTTTCCCCATATTCCCGTGGAGGATGAAGGGCGTCTGAATGATCCGGGAATCCGGGAGAATTTTATAGAGACTATTTTTGTGCTCCAGAGATGGAGAGAGATGGTTGCTCCCGGAGGTATGAAGGAACTTGTGGAATTCCACAGCTGTCATAAATACACCCTTATGGCTCACAGTCCCTCGATTCTGAAAGATCTGGGTAAACTCTGTTCCGGTTCACAGGAGATCTCTCTGGAAGAGCGGAAGGAGGCCTATCTGGCCCGGCTCCTGGACAGCCTGAATACGAAAAAGACAGTCAAAAAGAACTACAATACCCTGCTGCATATAGCCGGGTACTTCCGGAAGAACCTGTCAGAGGACGAACGGAAAGAGCTGCAGGAGGAGATGGAGAACTACCATACCGGAGCCACCCCTCTGATCGTACCGGTCACCCTGCTGCGTCATTACACCAGAAAGTATCAGGAGCCCTATCTGCTGAAACAGTACTTTCTGAATCCTCATCCCGTGGAGCTGGGTCTGCTCAATCACGTTTAAAACACCCGGCCCCAGCCTTTTCAAGAGGGGGAGAACATTCTCCTCCCGGAACCCGCAAAACCTCTCATTTTAGATTAGAATTGAAAGAGACAGGAGGAAAATATGAAATTCTCTTCATGGATTTTTCTCTGTATTACCGCTTTAATTCTTTTGTTTCCCGCAGCTGGTCAGACGCGTCCGGTAGAGCCGGAGGAGATCCCGGAATATCAGAATATGTTCCTCAGGATCGAAACCCGGAGCGGAGCCACTTTTCAGGGCATACTGTATGAAATTGATCAGGAAAAGCTGGTCCTGGCAGACCGGGACGGCAGACTCATCACATTATTAAGATCTTCAGTCACCCGGGCCTGGAGCATAGTGGAGGGAGAGGACAAACGCTCCTACTATCAGGATTCCGCTTCAAACAGGCTCCTTGTCATTCCCACGGGTTTTCCCATGGAAACGGGAGAGTTCCATGTTTCGGATCAGGAAATTGCCGCAGTCACCATGAGTTACGGTCTGAATGACCATGTGAGCCTCTGGGGAGGGATAAGCATCCCCGGGGCTCTTGTCAGTGCCCGGTACACCTTCAATCTCAGTCAAAGACAGGCTCTCTCGGTGGGGTCCTTTGCCGGTGCCTCCTGGATCGACTTTATGGGAGTGTTCCTGCCCTATACGGTATACTCCCTGGGCAGACCGGAACACAATTTCACAGCCGCCGCGGGAGCCGCCATCGGGTACGACGGAACGGGAACAGACCTGGACGGCGCGGTACTGGTGCTGGGCGGTAAATGGGTCATGTCCGACACGGCGGCCATTGTTACGGAGAACTGGATTATCTGGGGCCGGATGCCCCACTACATCAATCCCTACATAGACAGCTACGGCGACAAAGACTACCACACCCGTTACGAGTGGGATGCCCTTCCCATGGGGATCGTACCGGGGATAGCCTTCCGGATCGCCGGTGAAAAGTTCAGCTGGGATATAGGAGCCATACTGCCTGTTATGATCTCACGGGAAGAAGGTGACTACATTGTAGAGGGCCTGGGCGGAGAGAAAAGGTTCTTCCCCCTACCCCTCTTGTCCTTCACCTACAGGATAGACTGAGCTTCAGGCCTTTCGACTCCCTTCAGCAGCCGGGAGTTCCGGCGAGAGTCGGCAGAGAAGGGACCAAGCGCCGGGGAGCTCTTACCTTTCAGGGAGAGGGTTGCCAGTCACGGTGTATGGGCAATTCATGAATTGCCCTTTCCTAGGGTGTTCCTTACAGCTTGGCGTCTACCCTTTACTACCTGGGGGGTACAGCTTTTCCACGCCCTTTCCTAGGGGTTACTTACAGCTTGGCGTCTACCCTTTACCACCTGGGGGGTACAGTAACCCTCAGCACAGCTTTTCCACGCCCTTTCCTTGGGGTTACTTACAGCTTGGCGTTTACCCTTTACCACCTGGGGGGTACAGTAACCCTCAGCACAGCTTTTCCACGCCCTTTCCTAGGGGTTTACTTACAGCTTGGCGTTTACCCTTCAGCAGTCGGGTGTTCCGGTGAGAGTCGGCAGAGAAGGGACAGAGCGCCGGGGAGCTCTTACCTTTCACGGTGAGGGTTGCCTGTCACGGTGTATGGGCAATTCATGAATTGCCCTTTCCTAGGGTGTTCCTTACAGCTTGGTGTTTACCCTTTACCACCTGGGGGGTACAGCTTTTCCACGCCCTTTCCTAGGGTGTTCCTTACAGCTTGGCGTCTACCGTTCAGCAGTCGGGTGTTCCGGTGAGAGTCGGCAGAGAAGGGACAGAGCGCCGGGGAGCTCTTACCTTTCACGGTGAGGGTTGCCTGTCACGGTGTATGGGCAATTCATGAATTGCCCTTTCTTAGGGTGTTCCTTACAGCTTGGCGTCTACCCTTTACCACCTGGGTGTTCCGGTAACCCTCAGCACAGCTTTCCCCACGCCCTTTCCTAGGGGTTTCCTTACAGCTTGGCGTCTACCCTTTACCACCTGGGGGTTGCGGTAACCCTCAGCACAGCTTTCCCCACGCCCTTTCCTAGGGTGTTCCTTACAGCTTGGCGTCTACCCTTTACCACCTGGGGGTTGCGGTAACCCTCAGCACAGCTTTTCCACACCCTTTCCTAGAGGTTACTTACAGCTTGGCGTTTACCCTTTACCACCTGGGGGTTCTGTACTGCTTGGCTGTTTTTCCCTACTGTTCCGTGAGAGACCCGTCTGAGTTACCTGTCCTTTTTGTTTGAGTGGCTCAGCACCTGAGCCTGGAGGATGCCTTCGTACTCGACCAGGGCTTTGACCACCATCTTTTCTCTGGGGCTCACGTCGGTGGAGTATTTCAGTTTTTCCAGGATTTTGAGGAACTCTCCGTGGTCTACCACGTCCCGGGCTTTGGGAAAGAGAATCCTGGAGGCACAGGAGCTCTTCCATATGCGCATATCCTCTTCGTCCAGGGTCTGGGGAAAGTTCCGTCCGATAAAGCGGCGGAACATTTCGGGGATCCGGGAGTCATGGAACTGCAGGTTCAGGGTTTTCAGCTCTTCCGCCGGGGTTTCGTGGATGATCCTGAGCCGGGCCTTGTCGTCATCCCGGAAGAATCCTCCCGAATAGATCTGCAGGTCCGGATCTTCGTCTCCCGGATAGAGGGCTGTCTCTTTTTCAAAGACCTTCCGCACTTTCTGAAGCAGGGCGGGATCGGACTGGAGAGTTTCCCAGTGTTTCCGGCACAGCTCCCGATCGATTCCCAGCCTCTCCGCCGCCTGATCGTCCAGGGTATTCAGCGGTGCCACGACAGGGCATTTCCCCAGATGGATTCCCTTGATGGGGATACGTTCCAGCCCTTCCTCCTCCAGCTGCCGGGAAGGGGTGAAAAGCCTGTATCGGATTCCCTCCACATCCAGCTCCATCAGAGAGGCCGGATCCACCCTCAGGTCAAAGCAGTGAATTTTACTGCTTACCACAGGATCGGTGACAAGGGGGGCCATCATGGTGGTACATCCCTTTACACTGGTCAGCATACCCGACGTATGGAGAAAGGGTTCCCGGGTTTCCAGATTGATGACTTTCCGCAGATCGTCTTTCTTTCTGTGATGGAACACCCAGCGGAACAGCTTGGGCTGTTTGTCCGAAATCAGTTTGGCCATGGCAATGGTGGCGTACACATCCGAGAGAGCGTCATGGGCATGTTCATGGGTGATCCCATTGGCCTCTGTGAGTTTTTCCAGTTTGAACTGGGGTTTTCCCTCTTCCGTATAGATCCAGCTGATCCCCTCGGGCCTCAGATCATGGGTCGCCCGTACCAGGTCAAGAATGTCCCAGCGGGAATTCCCGTCGGCCCACTCCCGTCTGTAGGGGTCATAGAAGTTTCTGTAATAGAGGCTGCGGATAAACTCATCGTCAAAACGGATGCTGTTATACCCCACCACACAGGTGCCGGGCCGGGAAAATTCCTTATCGATAGCTTTAATAAAATCATACTCCCGCAGTCCCTTCTCCAGGGTTTCCTGGGGAGTAATTCCTGTGATCAGACAGGCGTAGGGGTCGGGAACATAATCAGGGGTGATCCGGCAGAACAGGACTATAGGATCTTCTATGGGCTCAAATTTATCATTTGTCCGGACAGCGGCAAACTGGGCCACCCTGTCCCAACGGGGATTTCTTCCAAATGTTTCAAGATCGTACCAGAGTAGAGTCATATCCTAATACAATCATGCCTGAGCAAAGTAGGCAAGATCCCATATTTTCGGACGGGGATCCCCTTCCAGCAGGGGCTGGAGTTTTTCAAGAAGATCTTTGAAGACTCCGGTCTGCATAAAAGCCTGGGCATAGCTGGCATCCTGCCAGGTTCCCATGGCGAGGGCTTTCGGAGGAGCTGTCAGAAACTGCATCCTTACAAATCCCTCCTGCTGGCGGGCCAGGGTCAGAACACTCTTCTCCCAGATTTCACAGGCTTCTTTAAATCCTTCTTCTTTGAAGGTATATTCGATGGTGGCGGTATACATAACAGATCCTCCGGGAGTGGTATTCCGTCTTTAACAGACTAGGGCTATTATAGTACAGAACTCCCGGGGACAACAGGTCTTTATCGCCTTCTTTCCTCAGGGGCTCTCTCCCGGATCAGAGCTCCCAGAGCTATGAATGCGGCAATGATAAAAAGAAACCCGCCTGAAAAGAGAGCCCCCAGAGGCAGCAGCAGGAGTCCGAAGATTCCTGTAACAAGGATTTTCAGAAAGAATCCCACGCTTGTGAAGACCAGTCCCAGAAGGAAAAACAGAACCTTCAGCATCAGGACACCACCCGTTATGACTATCAGAGCAAGAAACAGCAGTTCAAACATATCTATTTTCTCCCGGCGGCGGCAGCCGCATATATTCTACTGACAGTAATACAAAAAGTGTGCCAACGCCGGAAAATACCACGTTTACAACGACCGGGAGGTCAAAATAACTTCTTATAGGTAAAATTGCCCGGAATCTATACAAAAGGATTCCGGAGGAGTAGGATAGGGCATGGTATTCGAACCCACCTTTCTTAAACTGATGTTCCTCCTTTTTACAGGACTTATTGCCGGCTTTGTGGACTCCATCGCCGGCGGCGGCGGCCTGATAACCCTCCCGGCCCTCATGGCTGTGGGAGTGCCTCCCCACAGGGCTCTGGCAACCAACAAACTCCAGTCGACCTTCGGGTCCAGTACGGCGGCTATCCGCTACACAGGCTCGGGGCTTGTCAAAAAAGAGATGCTCTATATCGGCGTGATCGCCACTCTCATTGGCGCGGCCTGCGGAACCTGGCTGATCCAGAGGATTTCAGCGGATTTCCTGCGGAAAGGAATCCCCTTTCTTCTGCTGGGAATCTTCCTCTATACCCTGTTCAGTCCGGATCTTGGAAAAACCGAGTCCCGGGAAAAACTCCCCCTCTGGCTTTTTTACACTCTGGCAGGGCTTGTGATCGGATTTTATGATGGATTTATAGGGCCCGGAACCGGTTCGTTCTGGACCATATCCCTTGTAACACTGGCGGGATTCAATCTCAAAGCTGCCACAGCCAATACAAAAGTGACCAACTTCACAAGCAACATCGTCTCTCTTGTGGTGTTCCTCCTGGGGGGAAAAGTTATTTTTATAGCAGGAGGTGTTATGGCGGTGGGACAGATCTGCGGCGCCTGGCTGGGGTCCCATCTTGTGATTCGGAAAGGGACCGGCTTTATCCGGGTGTTTTTCCTTACCGTTGTAGCCCTGACAATACTGAACCTGTTCCGGCAGGAGTTCTTCTAGGTTGCCCCTTTTAGATGCCCACATGCACAGCTGTCATGATCCTGACTTTTCCCCTTCCGGTACAGACAGGTACCTGAGCTGTGCCTCCAAACCGGGAGACTGGAAACTCCTGAAAGAGGAGAAGAATCCCTCCTTCAGAATCTTTGCAGGGCTTCATCCCATGGAGATACCGGAGGATCAGAAACTGAGGGCTCTGATGATGGCGGACCTGGCCGGTCTGATCAGCCGCCAGAAAACCTGGGGCATCGGCGAGTGCGGCCTGGACAGGAGATTCTACAGGAGAATCTCCCGGTCGCTTCAGATTACAATCCTGCGGGAACAGTTTCACCTGGCCCGGCGCTACGCCAGGCCTCTGGCTCTTCATCAGGTTCATGCCCCGGGCGTTCTGGCGGAGCTGCTGGAACGGGAAAAGCTCCCGGTCCCCTTTCTCATCCATGGTTTCAGGGAGAAGATCGAAACCGCCCGGCGGTTTCTGAAACAGGGAGCCTTTCTGTCTCTGGGCCCCGGTCACCATTGGGCTAATGAGGATTTTCTGGAGATGGTCCGGAACCTCCCCCGGGAAAGGATCCTTCTCGAAAGTGACTGGCCCTATGCTCAGGGCCCCTACCCGGCTCTGATGAATACCCTCTACAGCAATGCCTCCCGGACACTCGGTGTTGACAGGGAAGCGCTGGAAGAGCTAATAATCAGGAATGGAGCGGTTTTTACGAATTGACAGATTGATAGGACAGGAAAGGCGCGAAGCCCTTTCGGAAAAGAGAGTGACTATCGTCGGCATGGGAGCGGTCGGGGGATACGCCCTGGAATCCCTGGCCCGGAGCGGTATCGGCAATTTCCAGCTTGTAGATTTTGACAGGGTCAACAGAACCAATATAAACAGACAGCTTCTGGCGCTGGAGTCGACCCTGGGGGTTCTGAAAGTGGAAGCGGCCAGACAGCGGGTGGAAGATATCAATCCGGAATGCCGGGTGGAGATTTTCCCCGGTTTTGCCCACAACGAAACCATGGAGGAGATCTTCCGGATCAAACCGGATATCCTGGTGGATGCGATCGATTCGATGGCCCCGAAGCTCACCCTGCTGGAGTACTCCTGGAAAGCGGGAATCCCCATAGTTTCTTCCATGGGGGCCGCCCTCAGAACAGACCCCTTTGCGATCCATAAATCGGATCTGATGAAAACCCATATGTGCCCCCTGGCCCGTCAGGTCAGGCAGAAACTCCGCCGCCGGGGCGTGGGAAAGGGCATCACCGCTATCTATTCATCCGAACAGGTAGATTACGACTACAAAGACCCCTCCCAGGAGGAGAAGCCCGAAGGGAATGAGCAGATCCTGGACCGGGGCAGAGAACGCCGGGTCCTGGGAAGCCTTCCTACCGTTACGGGCATGTTCGGCCTGCACATTGGAAATGCCGTGCTGGAGCAGCTTCTGGGCGGGTTGAAGTAAGCTGCCCGGAGCCGCCCCCGGGCAGGTCTCTGTTATTCGAACTTCTGGTTATCTCCGGGTTTCAGCCCCAGATCTTCCGCATGTTCCAGTTTGAAATAGCAGTTGTACACATCCCACCGGGCATCGGCGGAGAGGGCTTCATACATCCGGATGATCCCCTCCTGAACAGGAGCCTCTTCCCTATCGATCAGATTCTCCAGGGATCCTGAAGAGTCAAGACTGTAAAGCTCATCCCGGAAGGACGTGGTGTTGTAGCTGTAGAGATACCACCGGCCCCTGTGGGAAAAGACCCTCCCCACACAGGGATTGGGAACCACATGGTTCCACACATCAGCCATAACCGGTTTTTCCTCCGGCCGGGGGACTCCCCGGGCCGAGTCGAAGAGGTTCTGTCCATCCACTCTTTCGGGAATCGAGATGCCCGCCGCGTCCAGCATGGTCGGACAGATATCCAGAAGGGAACTGGGCGAGTCAATAACCAGAGGAGACTGCTGCACAGGAGATCCGGCGGGTTTTACATAGAGTGGAACCTGCAGGACCTGGGGGTTCAGATAGGCACCCTTGTCGATACAGCCCTTGCGGCCGTTCATCTCCCCATGATCGGCCGTAAACACAATCAGGGTTGAATCGTAGAGATCTCTTTCTTTCAGATAGCTCAAAAGCCGGCCGAGCTGCCTGTCCAGGATTTCATACTGCAGCTGATTGGCCACAAGATAATCAGTCATATCCTCCCGGCTCTTCATTCCCCAGTTTCTCCTATACATGTCATAGACACGGGGATCACCGGTTCTGTCGGGGAACCCGGCAGCTTCCCACTCCAGCCAGCTTTCGGGCAGGGTGATCTGCTTTCGGATCTCCTCCTCCCGTTTCTCCCAGCCGCCTGGAATGGCAAAGGGCTGATGGGGGCCGAAAAAATCCAGCTGCATATAGAAGGGCTGGTTCGGATTCTCCCTGTTTTCCAGGGTCTGTATGGTCCTTTCGACAAGAAAAGAGGGATAGAGCGCGTTTTCCGGAAAGGGCTCACCCTTCTGGTCGGCCAGCCAGCCTCCGTAGGAGTTTCCGTTCCGCGATCCCTCCCAGCTGCATCCGCGGATCTCTTTTTTGAAAGAGAACCTGCCCAGCCCCTTATCCTTGAGGAACTGAATGTAAAGGTCCTCGTTAAACCAGGGGGGGGACCATCGGTCCCAGGGAGAGCAGTTTTCGCTGAAGGCTCTCATGAAGTGCTCTGTCCCCACATGGGATTTTCCGATATGCCTTGTATGGTATCCCCGGGCCTTCAGGTATTCGGGCCAGATAATATCCTCGCTGCGGAGCTCTGTCTGATGCCCGTCATGGGCCCGTTCGGAGTTTCCTGTAATGTAGGGATAGCGTCCCGTCAGGATAGCCGCCCGGGAAGGGCCGCAGAGAGGAGAGGTCGAAAAGGCCCTGCTGTAGGAGATCCCCTCATCGGCCAGACTCCTCTGAAAGGGAGTGTCCACTGGAACCCTGGCGTTGTAGAAATCCGGCGGTACCATATCCATAGTCACCATCAGAATATTGGGCAGCTCCTTGTCAGGATCATAGGAAAAGGGTCCTTTTCCTGTTTTTCTATCCAGGTAGTCCTGCGTCATTTTTTTCATCCTTTCACCGCCCCGGCTGTCAGGCCAGCCACCATGTACCGCTGAAACGCAAAGATAAGAATAAACATGGGAATAACCCCCGCCACGGAAACCGTAGTAACCATTCCCCAGTCGTAGGAAACCTCTCCCAGGAATTTCATGGCAATCCCCGCGGAAAGGGTGCGTTTTTCGTCGGAAAGGATAAAAGTGATGGCAAAGAGGAAGTCATCCCAGGCCTGCATGAAAGTGAAGAGCCCGATGGCCAGCAGCCCCGGCTTGGACAGAGGCATGATGATGGAGACCAGGGTCCTGAAGCGGGAACAGCCGTCGATGCGGGCCGCCTCTTCCAGAGACCGGGAGATATCATCAAAAAAGCCCTTGATCAGGATCGTACAAAAGGGAATGGTTATAGCCGCAAGAGAGAGGATCAGGCTGAGTCTGTTATTGATCAGATTCATATTACGGAAAATCATATACAGGGCCAGAATCAGCCCCACAATGGGGAACATCTGGGTGGAGAGCAGTGATGTTCCGACAAACTTTCCGAACCGGGAAGGATACCGGGAGAGGGAGTACCCCGCCAGAGAGGAGGCTCCCAGAGTCAGAATTGTGGCCCCCGCCGAAACCAGAAGGTTATTTACAAGATAGAGCACCACCGAATTGTCCCGGAAGATTCCCAGGTAGTTGGCAAGGGTAAAATGGACCGGTATGAACTGCGGGGGGAACCTGTAGATATCCATATTGTTTTTGAAGGACGTCACAACAATCCAGTACAGGGGAAAGAGCAGGAACAGCCCCAGCAGGATGACCACCCCACCGGCAATCAGGGAAGACAAACGTATTTTTTTCTTCATATCAGTACTCCGCTTCCTTGAAAACCCTGTTGTAAACCAGTGAAAAAAGGATAAGCACAGCCATCCAGGCAGCCGCGACAGCGGCTCCTACACCGAAATTGAGGTTTCCAAAGGCATTTTTATAGGTCAGGATGGCCAGGGTTTCTGTCTTCCCCATGGGGCCTCCTCCTGTCATTGTCCAGAAAAGAGGAAACTGCTTGAAATTGGTAATTATCGTCACGAGGATGCTGGAACGGATAACATTCCTCAGAAAAGGGAGGGTCACATGACGGAAGGTCTGAACTCCCGAGGCCCCGTCCATATGGGCGGCTTCGTACATTTCCGCCGGGATGCCCTGGAGTCCTGCCAGAAGCATAATGAACATGAAGGGCAGCTGCCTCCAGACAGCGGCTACGGCCACAGCGCCCAGAGCTGTAGAGGGATTAACAAGAAAACTGACCGGTTCGGAAATAATATGGAGCTTCAGCAGAAGGAAGTTCACAACCCCGTATTCGGCCTGAAACATCCATGACCATAAAAGGGCCACGATAACCGTGGGAGTGCCCCAGGGCAGGAGAGAGAGACTCCTTTTCAGTCTTGTTCCGGACGACCCCTTCCTGAGGAGGACTGCCATGATCATCCCCAGCAGAAAAACGGCGATAACCACCATGATCATAAAGGTAAAAGTGACGGAAAAAGCATTCTGAAGCTTCCCGCTCTCCCAGAGGCTCCGGTAGTTCCCGAAGTTGTTCCAGTCAAGGGGCATCTTCTTCCTTGTGAGTTTGTAGTTGAAGAAACTGTAGAATACGGATTGAATAACCGGAAGAAAGATAAAGCCTCCCACAATAAGGATGGAAGGGAGAAGAAGTAAATTCCCGAATATTCTATCCCCGGTTTTGCTGTTTAAAGTCATAGGATTCCCATTTTTTTTAAAAACTCTGCTTCCCGAGATAGCTCAGGAAGCAGGATATATCTCCTATTGCAGGAGCGCTTTCAACTCTTTGTCAAGATTTGCCAGTGCCTCATCGGAGGTCATTCCTCCGACAGTAACAGACTGTGCGGCTGTAGTCAGAGCCAGGAACACATTTTCCATTTCCGAATGCTTGGGTACGGAACGGATAGTTTCAGGATAGTTCAGAACAGGCTCTATGTCCTCTCTGGTTTTGTATCCGGCAGTTCCCTCCACCTGGCTGACCATGGGAAAGAGAAAAGGAGCCAGCTGGGAATACTTGCTCATCTGTTCGGTACTTGTGGCGAACTTCAGGAATTTTGCTGCCGCTTCTTTATGCTCCGAATCTTCGCTGATCATAAGGAGATGGGCTTCCAGAGTGGATCCTGCAGGAGCTCCGGCACCGCTGAGAGGTGTGGAAACTCCCACTTTACCCCGGAGGTCCGGATTGATCGCATAAGCACCGCCGATACCCCAGAGCTGATCAAAATACATGCCCATCCGGCCGATAGCCATCAGGTTCCGCAGATCTTTGAGTTTGGCGCCTTCAGGGTTGAATCCTGCCTGATGCATCTTTTTCAGATCCTCCAGAGCCGCTTTATTTCCGCTGTTGATAACACTGACATTGCCTTTTTCATCTACAATGCCGCCGCCGTAGCTGAAGAACATGCTGAGCACAGCGCCTCCGCTGACAGGAACGGCACCGGTAGTCTGTCCCAGACCGTAAACGGTATTGCCGTCAGCATCTTTCAGCTGGCTGATCTTTGCAGCGAATTCCATTGCCTCTTCGTAGGTAGCCGGGGGTGTATCCGGATCCAGACCAGCCTGGGCGAAGAGATCTTTATTGTAGAAAAGGACAAAGGGGCTGGCAATCCAGGGAACACCGTAGGCTTTGCCGTCTACTTTCATATCTGCCAGAATTTCAGGATAAATCTCAGCCATATAGTCGGCTCCCAGAACGGAATCGAGCTCAGCCACATACCCGCCTCCCACAAAACCGGAATACCAGGAACGCTCACACTGGATAATATCCGGAGCCTGCCCGGCATTGGCCATTATGAGAACCTGCTTTTTCAGTTCCCCGTAGGGATAACCGCTGAACTCTACCCTGATTCCCGGGTTGGCCGCTTCAAAATCATTTTTCAACTGTGTAAAATAGTCCTGGAAGTTTTTTTCCTGAATACTCCAACTGGCAAAAGTTAATGTGATTTCGCCACTGTCCGCCTTTTCCTGCTGACCTGCTGAAAAGAGAGAGAATGCCATCAGCCCGGTCAGGATGAGAGAGATAATTTTTTTCACGTTAGACTCCTTTATTTGTCTATAATGCATTCGAATACATTCTGTGGCATGGCGATTTTTTTGTCAAGAAAATTCCTATTTATTTGATTTTAGTGCTTAACCATGCTAATTTTGAAAAGCAGCAGACAAAAACAATGTATACGAATGTATTATATGGATAGATTATGAAAGTTGACAGCTATACGATTGCCAAAGTAGTAGGCGTTTCTCAGGCGACTGTTTCCAGGGCCTTCAGCCGCCCCGAAAAAGTCTCCCCCGCCACACGGCAGAAAATCATGGAAGCCGCCGAATCCCTGGGGTACAAACTGGACAAGAATGCCAGCGCTCTCCGCAAAAAAGGGACCAATACGATCCTTCTGATCTATGTGAAAAGAGAAGACGGACACTACTGGACCAATGTGAAAAGGAATTACTGGATATTCTCGGAAGCCGTTCTGGCACTGACAAGCTATTTTGAAGATCAGCCCTACTTTTTTGAAGTGAAGCAGGTAAACTCCCTCTATGCCATCAAAGAGAAAGAGATCCGCTCCCATTGCGACGGTGTCCTGATTTTTGACTTTGTCACCCCCGAAGAGGCGGGGTATATCAAATCCTGGGAGATCCCCTATGTGATCTGTCACAGGGCAATCCATCTGGAAAACTGCAATTTTTCCGCCACTGACAATGAAAAAGGGGGAGAACTCCAGGGGGAATATCTGAAAAGCCGGGGATCCGAACACCCGGTGTACATAATGGATGAAGAGGATCCTTTTTCCCACCCTCTGAGACAGAAGGGATTTCTCACGGTGTACCCCGATGCCCTGGTCATCAATTCGGAGAACCCGGAAGAGAGAACCAGGCAGCTTCAGGAACTGATTGATCAGAATAGAATTGACGGAATTTCCTTTGTGAACGATATGTTCCTGGTGCAGACAGTCACCCAGATGTACAAAAGCGGGACAGTTCTGCAGGAGGATTTCCCCCTCATAGGCTATGACAACAGCACGGAACTTCAGGTGCTGGAAGAGAAGCCCGCCACCTTGAATATAGGCATAGAGAATATCTACACCGATGCCTCCCGGGCTCTGATTGAACTGATAAAAACCGGAGAAGGCGAGATCCGCCTGACCCACCCCCCCGAACTTGTCTATCCGGAAGAGTAAGCCGGAAAATTATAGAAAATCTGCATTAAATCAGACTCTTTTTGAATCACCGGTTCAATTCTCCCTATAAAATCTTTTAAACGATTGAAAGAAGTCCTTTATCTCATCTCAGGCTGTTTCCGTGAGTGAAAAAGGGACTTAAGAAGAGATCTTGGTGATATTCTATCTTCAGGATCTCTCCTCTTATAGAGATGATGGATCCCTATCCTTTCAGCTCCCCCAGCAAAGCCGCAAGGAAGTCGCGAAAAGGCTCCAGAGAAGCCACATGGAGTCTCTCTTCAGGAGTATGGGGATGCTTGATGGTTGGTCCGATAGAGATCATATCCATACCCGGGTATTTATCCCCGATCAGACCGCACTCCAGTCCTGCATGGATCGCTTCGATCACAGGTTCCCTTCCCATGAGCGTTCTGTACAGATCAGCGCTTTTCTTCAGAAGGGGCGAGTCCATATCAGGCTGCCAGGAGGGGTATTTATTCAGAGTTTCACAGCTTCCCCCCGCCAGAGCCGCCAGATCCTCCATGCGGAGGTTCATATCCCTCAGCTCGGACATGACCGAACTGCGCTGACTCGTCAGAATATGCAGAGACTCTTTTTCAATACTCATCCAGGCCAGATTGCTTGAAGTTTCCACCAGATTTTCAATATCGGAAGAAAACTTTTCTATCCCGTGGGGAATCAGGCGAAGGACCTGCAGCACCATATTCCTTGAAGCGGCATCCAGCGAAGAATCCTGCGCAGCTGCCTCTTTCAGGGAGACAGTCAGGTCAGGTTCTGTTGTTTTTATCTCGTCTTTGAGAACCGAAGCCCACTGCTCTACCAGAGCCCGGATTTTTTCTCCCTCCCCTTGGGGAAAGGCGATCACCGTAGATGCATCCCGGCAGATAGCATTGGAGGCGCCGCTTCCTCCGTTCAGGGAAACCAGACGCAGATCCGTCTGCAGCGACAGGTCAGACAGAATCCTGCCCGCCATTTTCAGGGCGTTGCCCCGGTTCAGAGCAATATCCATCCCGGAATGACCGCCCAGAAGACCGCCTATGGTTATCCTATAAAAGCTATAGTCTCCCGGGACTTTCTCCAGAGAGAGGGGTATGGCTATTTTGCTGTCGGCCCCGCCGGCGCAGCCGATGGTAAAAACCCCCTCGTCTTCCGAGTCCATATTGATCAGGATCTTTCCGCTGAGAAATCCCTCTTTCAGGTTATTGGCCCCGATCAGGCCGATCTCCTCATCCGAGGTAACCAGAATTTCAAGAGGAGGATGCTTTACCAGGGGGTCCGTGGCGATATCCATGGCCAGGGCCAGGGCAATGCCGTTATCTGCCCCCAGGGAGGTATTGTCTCCCCGCATCCACTCCCCTTCTATCAGGCATTTGACAGGATCCCGGGAAAAATCGTGATCCGAATCGGGTGTTTTTTCACACACCATATCCGAATGCCCCTGAAGAATCACCACAGGTGAGTTTTCATACCCCGGAGAGGCAGGAACTCTGATAAGCACATTGGCGGTTTCATCCTTTTCCGCCTCAAACCCCTGCTCCCGGGCCCACTGCATCAGGAATTGAGTAATAGGCCCTGTATTCCGGGATTTCCGGGGAATTTCATTGATCTTTTCAAAAAATCTGAGAACATTATCTATCTTACTCATTACCCGCTCTCCTTGCCTTTAGAATTGTCAGAATCAGCATAACAACTCCCATCAATACCGATGAGATCATTATAAACCGGTCAAACAGAAAGGGTGTGGCCGTGTAGAGGGTCTCCCTTTCATCATACACAGGGACATCCACAGTCAGATGATCCGCCGAAAAAGGTTCCAGCCAGTCTACAATCTTTCCGTTGGGATCGATGAGACAGGTAAAACCGCCGTTGGTGGCCCGCACCATGGATCGTCTGTTTTCCACGCTGCGGAAAACGGCCATACCCACGTGCTGAATGGAACAGGCCTGGGCGGGAGACCAGGAGTCGTTGGTCACATTGACCAGGACCTGAGCCCCCTGGCGGACAAAATTCCGGGACAGATACCCGAAGGTATCTTCAAAACAGATCAGAGGAGAGGCCTTGGCTTTACCCATATCGAAGATGGTGTATTCATCCCCGTGGATATAGAAAGTGGCCCCGTTATTGAGAATATACTTATAGAACCGGGGGAACAGCTTTTCGTAGGGGAAGTGCTCTCCAAAGGGTACCAGATGGATTTTATGGTAGGTATCTACAATTTCCTCTTTGTCAAAAACCAGAACAGCGTTATAGCTTTCCCGCTCCCCTGCAATCTCGACAATGTCATTGTTTCCTATTATAAAAGAGGCTTCCTGACGGCTCAGAAAATCTTTCAGATCCTGAACCAGTTCATACTTGTCCCGCTCTTCTCTCCGGCGATCGTGCCATCTTATACTGGGGACAAAGGCTGTTTCCGACCAGATAACCGTATCGGGCTCCTCTTTGATCGCATCCAGGGAAACCTCTTTCAATTTTGTCAGAGCCTCCCGGTACACGGACATGCCCGAACGCCAGGCATTGATATCGTGCTGGATCAGGGAGGTCCTCCAGACGGGGGTCTCCGTATAGTCGACCCTGTTCAGAGTGCTGTACCCCAGACTGGCTGCAAACACAAGGATGTAGACAGCTGCGGGCAGAGTCAGAAACCGGGCTTTTTTGAGTGCCGCCCAGCCGGCGCCCTCTTCGATCCTGAAGCTGAGAAACCGGGCGATCCACAGGGAGGGAAAAACCACCAGACAGGAAACACCCAGAACTCCTGTGAGATCGGCAATCCCGATCAGAGAGGTAAACCTGTACTGGGAGTAACCCAGAATACCGTAGGAGTAGCCCAGGAATCCCTGGACCCGGAAGATCTCATAAGCCAGCCAGAAAATCAGCTGTACCAGGTATCCCCAGCGGGGAAAGGTTCTGTCGGCCCATTTAAAAACAGGGAACCAGAACAGAAAATAGACCGCATAGATCATGGGAACAACCACAAAGGAGACAGGGTTGAATTTGGCCAGCCAGAAGTTGAAGAGAGAATAGGCAATATAACCGTAAAGAAAACCGTAAACAGCACTCTTTCCGAATCCGCTTCTTCGTATGAGAAGGAACATGGGAACCAGACTTATAAATCCCAGAAATCCGAAACCCCACCGGTAGGCAAAGCTGGGAAAAGAGAGGGCAAAGAGAAGAGCTCCCGACAGGAGCAGCAGAAGTTCGGTCTGCCAGGGTTTTAATCTATTAAATTGATGCATGAGTATAACTCCCTAAAGAATTCACCCGATGATTGTACTCCATAACAGGCTCCAAGGCCACCCGTAATATTCCAGCAGAAACAGCGGAAAGAGAGGAAAGGCCTGATCGTTCTGTTTTTATCTCCTAAGCCCTTTCCCCCCTGCCCCTCTCTCCCAAAGGAGAAGGGTGTGAGGCCTGTTTTCTGGTACCGAAAGTATAGGATATCCTCCAGATAGGCTGTTTTTTGCTTATTTGGCGGAAATTCCATATAATCGGGAATACATAAGGATTTTCGGGAAAAGTCCGAAATACAGAATTGGAGAGCTTTATGCATCGAGGGTATGTACTAACCTGCGAAAGCCAGGACAGCAACGGGAAGCACCGTATTATTCTATCCGGCACCGGCCCGGAAGGCCCATTCACCATTATTGTTACAGATAACAACCCCGTCTTTTTTATTCCCTCAAAACAGACACCCCATGGCATTGAGTTCCTGGGACGCCGCCCTTTAAAACTGACGTCCTTTGACGGGGAAGCCGTGGATGCCCTCTATTTCGAAAGCCTCCATCACTACTATCAGGCCAGAGATACCCTCAGAGCAAAGGGATTCAGGGTTTTTGAATCGGATATCTACCCTTCCGACC
The DNA here is from genome assembly GCA_963666275.2 of Oceanispirochaeta sp. Taxonomy (GTDB): domain Bacteria; phylum Spirochaetota; class Spirochaetia; order DSM-2461; family DSM-2461; genus Oceanispirochaeta. The sequence continues at coordinate 1,366,726 of CAXXOA010000002.1, read as the reverse complement.
GATACCTGATGGAACGCTTCATCAACAGCGGCATAGAATGGACAGGACCGGTCAGACAGACGCCCCAGGGGCCTGTCTATTTCGACCCCCAGCTGCAGGCGGCCAGGGAGGAGCCGGCCTTCCGGGTCCTCTCTCTGGATATAGAGACGGGACAGAACGGACAGGTCTACTCCATTGCCATGCACGGCACAGGGTATAACTGCATCATTGAAGAGTTCTCAAAAGTTCTCCTCCACTCTGATCACAACGGGGGAAACGGAGAGATCCAGTACTGCCGGGGAGAACAGGGAACCCTGCAGGCCTTTGCCCTGTGGATAAAGAAATGGGACCCCGATGTCATCACAGGCTGGCATGTGATCGGATTTGATCTGAAATTCCTGAGCGAACGGTTCCTTCATTACGGCATCCCCTTCAACCTGGGACGGCAGGACCAGCCTTTAAAGATCAAAGAGAACCGGGGGGGATTCTATGCGGCCGAAACCCGGGGCCGCCAGATAGTAGACAGCCTCCAGACAATGAAGCAGAACTTCTTCAAATTCGAAAACTTCAAGCTCGAAACTGTGGCTCAGGAAGTTCTGAACCGGGGCAAGGATATCTCCAGCGAAGAAGACAAGGTGGCGGAAATCGAGCGGCGCTACAAAGAAGATCCCGCCGCCCTGGCCCGGTACAATCTGGAAGACTGCCGCCTTGTCAGTGATATCATAAAGAAAACAAATCTGCTGGATCTTATCTGCGCCCGGCGGGAACTGACGGGGCTGCCTCTGGATCAGGTGAACAGAACCATAGCGGCTTTTGATCACTTCTATCTTCCCCGGCTTCACCGGAAAGGCTATGTGGCCCCGGATGTGGCGGATATCAGCGAGGGAGAGAGTGCCCCCGGAGGCTATGTATTCTCCCAGGAACCGGGCCGGTACGACCATGTGGCGGTTCTGGACTTTAAAAGCCTCTATCCCACGGTGATTCTGACCTTTCATATTGATCCTCTGGCCCTGCTGGAACGCAGAGAGAATACCATAACCACCCCATCGGGACACAGCTTCTCCCGGACCGAATCGATCCTGCCTGAGTTTCTGACCCATCTGATGGAAAAAAGGAAAGAGGCAAAAGAGCAGAACAACACCCAGCTCGCCCAGGCTGTAAAGATCCTGATGAACAGCTTCTACGGCGCCATGGGCACAACAGGCTGCCGCTTCTACCATCCCCACCTCCCCAAAGCCATCACGGAAACAGGGCAGTGGGTTCTCAAACAGACAGTGAACTGGCTGAAAAATGAAGGTTACAAGGTGATCTACGGCGATACGGATTCGGTTTTTGTCTGCCTGAAGGAGCAGGAGATCCGGAACCCCGAAGAGTCGGGCCGCAGACTCACAGAGAAGATAAACCATTTTATGGAGATGAAAATAACCGAAGAGTCGGGAGTTTTCTCCCATCTTGAAATCGAGTACGAGAAGCACTACAGCAGTTTCTTTCTCCCCCCCCTGCGTGGTACCGAAACCGGCGCCAGAAAACGCTATGCCGGAATGCTGAGAAAAGGCGGAGTGGATACCCTGGAGTTTACAGGTATGGAATACGTCCGTTCCGACTGGACCGAACTGGCCCGGAACTTCCAGTACGAACTGTACCGTCACTTCTTTCACAAAGAGGATGCGGCCCAGTGGATCAAACAATTCGTAGAAGATCTGAAAGAGGGCCGTATGGATGAAGAGCTTGTTTATAAGAAGGGCCTGAGTAAGGCTCCGGAAAACTACACCACCCATATCCCTCCCCATGTCAAAGCCGCCATGCTTCTGCCACCGGAAAAAAGGAAAAACATCCGGGAGATCCGGTATATAATGACATTGGAGGGCCCCAGTCCTCTTCCGGCAGAGGGAGCAGTACCAGATTATGAACACTACATAGAAAAACAGCTCCGCCCCCTGGCGGAAGCGGTGCTCCCCTACATGGGCCTCCATTTTGATGAAATATTCTACGGAAGGCAGCTGGATCTGTTCTGAAATGAGCAATCAGTAATGTCCTGATTTCCCGGGAAGTTTTGAATTGCCTTCCCGAAGAGCTTAGAATTGTTTTTAAGAAGATTAGGTAGACGGAAACTCAATGGCAGACAGGAAAGTTTTGAGTTCAGGGGTTTGACCGTGAACTGATTGCCGGGGAGTCCAGGTACCTGTTTCTGCAACTGTTCTATTATGCACTGAAAAGGAGGAACTATGGATCTGCCCCCGGAATACCAGCAAAGGGTCCTGGAAGAACTGGAGTCCGACAGGAGTATCGTTTTTGTCATGAGCAGAGAGGGTGAGTATCTCTCCCTTCTGGGAGGGACCAACAGGAAACTCTTTGCCGACGGCAGCCGTCTGATAGGAAAAAGTTACCACCAGGTTTTAAAGAAGGAGAAAGCCGACTTTTTCCAGTCCCTGATAGATGAAGTCATCCGGAGTGAGTCGATCATGGAAAAAGAGTACGAACTGGTAAACAGCGACTTCTTCAATGCAGCTCCCGACGGTCCACAGGAAGTGCAGAAATTCCACTCCACCATTATTCCCTTCAGACAGAAAAAAGAGATGCCCCTGGAACGGGTCCTCTGGATTGTGAGGAATATTACCTGATTCATGGATTCTGATTTTTCAAATGGGCATAAAGAAACCCCGCTTCAGTGTCCCGGGGTTTGTCTATAGAATCTCAGCCGGTGTTATTTGGATCCGTTGATGATCACCTCTGGCCGACCGAAATAATTTCGTTAAACTATGTCTATAATATACATCGGTCATTATTAAAAAAAAGTTAAAGAATATATTTTTTTTGTTAATTAACCGTTATTTCGTAAAAAAGCTACAATATCCTCTACTTTCGGAGGACATCCTGGTACCGATGCGGAAGCGCCTCTCAGACAGACCCCGATACCGAGTCCCCGGGGAGTCTGTCCCCTGTACCCCTGACCGATAAAAACTGGTTCTGACGGAAGATGTCCTTCTCCTTCAAGAATATTCAGTGCCTGCATAAGGGAGGCATAACAGGCGCTGCAGGCGCTCTTCTCGCGGATATACCCGCCGAGACGGTCAGCCTGGGCTGTCCTTTCAATCCCTGCCACACCCTCTCCTTTATTCAGATAGGTAATGACAGAATCCTCCGACCAGGGCGTTCCCACTCCCAGGGCGGCAGCCTTGCCTATATAGGGAACATGTTCTGTTCTGAGGCCCAGCAGTCCGGTCACATAGCTGTCCATTAGAACCGGATCAATACCGGCCAGAAAGATATTCATTTTCAGAGGATTTCCACCCTCTTCAAAATCAGGATCCCCCTCCAGCCCGTCTACCAGAATCAGATCCGGCCTGAGGATCTCATTCAGATCGGCGATGGGCTGATGGAGTCCCAATCTATGAAATCGTCTTTTCTCGCTATCGGGAATACAGCCCTTGAGATTTTTAAGAGCACAGGTGACAGAGGTCTGGCAGTGTCCTTTCAGAACAGGCATATTAATCAGCCGGTCCAGCTCCAGGACCGACCGGCAAATCCTGTATTCTCCATTTGTTGCCTGACAGAGGACAGATTCATCCTTCTGGGTATCCACCAGGGGAATGCCGTATTTTTCAGAGAGAGCTGTATAACCGCAGACCCGGAAAGCTTTTTCAGTTCTGTCCCCCACCCAGGACCCCTCCAAGATCATCAGATTCGAGAATCCTTTCTCCTGCAGAAACTCGATTACGCCAGCAGCAAACTCGGGATGTGTTGTGGCTCCCGAAGAAGCCTCTCTAGCCAGGATGAGATTCGGTTTCAGACCGATGAGATCGTCTTTACCCCAGATCTCCCACTGCCTGGATGCTTCCATCAGTTTTCTTCCCGCTTCATGGGGATCTTCTCCGAACCAGCCAAGGATCGTATTCTCTTTCATAGGACCTCTCCTGTCTCAGTATACAATTCCTCACATTGATTGCAACATCCGGAACCTCCCGGACCTCTCCCCGGGGAGGAAATTCCTCCAAACTCCCCCGGCAAGTGTTGACCTGAGGCGCCTTTTATTCATAATGGGGAATCATGGAATTATTAGCACCCGCAGGAAATGTGGAAAAACTCAAATATGCCTACAGTTACGGAGCAGATGCCGCCTATATCGGCCTGCACAGTTTCTCCCTCAGAGCAAAGGCAGACAATTTCGGACGGGACGAAGCCGCCGAAATAGCAGCGATCAAAGGCGATAAAAAACTCTTTTGCGCCCTGAATATATATTTTCACAACAATGATATCAAACGTCTTGAACAGTCCCTGGAGTCCTTCCAGGCCTACCCTTTTGACGCTTTTATCATCAGTGATATGGGTATTGTAAGAACCCTCCAGAAACACTTTCCCGGAAGAGATCTTCACCTGAGCACACAGGCGAACTCCCTGAATGCGGAATCGGTCAAATTCTACAGGGACCTGGGTTTCTCCCGGATCATTCTGGGTAGAGAGTGCTCTCTGAGAGAAATTGAGGAGATCCGCCTGGCCGTACCCGATGTCCAGCTGGAAACCTTTGTGCACGGCGCCATGTGCCTGGCCTACTCGGGCCGCTGCTTCTTAAGCCGGTGGATGATTGACCGCAGCGCCAATGACGGCAGCTGTGCCCATTCCTGCCGCTGGGATTTCCGCCCACTGGAAGGCCCCGCCAACACCGAGATGGTTCTGGAAGAGGAACAGAGACCGGGCGAATACTATCCGATCTACGAAGGAGAGGGTTTTACCTCTATCCTGTCCAGCAAGGATATCTGTATGATTGATCACATTCAGGATCTTAAAAATGCGGGTGTGGACTCTCTGAAAATTGAGGGCCGTATGAAATCCATCTACTACACCGCCGTTGTCACCAGAGCCTACAGAAAGATGATCGACTCTCTTCAGGGGATTGATGTGCCCGATCTGGAAGGATTCAAGGAAGAGATTTCCAAAGTGAGTCACCGGAAGTTTTCCACCGGGTTCTACTATGGCCGGGAGGAAATAGAAGAGTCTGCAGAGAAACCCGAAGCGGCCCAGTACAAGTTCCTGGGTTCCATAGGAAAATTCTCAGAAAACGGACTCTACGAACTGGATGTGAAAAACCAGATATTTTCCGGAGAGGAACTGGAGTATATCGGCCCGGATCTTCTCTACATAGCCGACAGTGACTTTACTCTTTACGATCCCGAAGGGAATGAATTGTCCAAAATCGACCATGGAAAGCCCTGCTTTATTAAACCGGGAGTGGCTGTAAAAGAGGGCTATATTCTTCGTAAAAAGTCCGGGAGATAATTTACCAATCTGACTTGAATTAGCTGATACGGGGTCCTATGCTTTAGAAAACGGATGGTAAAGTATTAACCCATGAAGAAAAAGCTGATTTACTCTATTTTATCCCGCTCACGAAAAATCATGATACGCCCGGAGGATACCGGGCGCTGGGATACACTTCTGTACTGGCAGCAGACTATTTTCATCTCCATGATACTGACCATCATGGTTCCCGGTCTGATTGCAACCATAACAGGAGCCATGCAGTTCTACAGAGAGGGAAAAACCCCTCTGGGGATCTCGCTGGTCCTTTTCTACATTTTCCTTGTGAGCATAGGCCTGCTCAGACCGATCAGTTACAGGGTGAGAATGATCGTTCTGGGCAAAATCATTTATACCGTGGGAATCCTCCTGCTCATTACAACAGGCCCCTACGGAGCGGGACTCCTCTTTCTGGCCGTGTCCTATGTGTATCTGGCTATCAATACCAACAGGGAAAAAGGCATTATGCATATTGCCTTCAATACAATTATCCTGTCGGTGATCAGTATCTTATACCTGGAAGGCAGACTGGAGAGTTTCCCCATTGCCGAATACAGGGAAATCTGGTGGATCATAGTCATTAACATTCTCTTTGTGAATGTTCTCATTACCCAGATGATCGGTCTGATCCTGGATGGTATGGAAAGGCGCTACCGTAAGGAAAAACTCAATAATGCCGCCCTGAGAAAAATAAGAGAAGAGAGTGCCAAACAGATCCGGCTGCTCAAATCTCTCAGACAGATGGGGAACTATCTTTCAGACACCAGACTGGAACTGAAAGAGAGACTGAATCAGATGCAGGTCAATATTCATGAAGAACTCCCCATCAATGCCATTGCGATATCCCTGGTGGACAGGAACGCCGTTTTCTCCTCCTACCTGACATCAAAACCGGAAGATCTGACAGGAGTCCCTTTCAGACTGCCCTCTTTCAACGGTCCTTTTCTGATGCTCCAGAAACAGGAAGTGGATTTTACCGATGATAAAACTGAAGTAATGAAAAATATCCGGGAGGAAGAAATCTATTTCGGCAGTCATTTCTATACAACCGACCAGAAAGGCTTCCTGGAGCTGATCCTTTCAAGAGAACCGGATTCAATCGAACTGGAATATCTTCAGCTCAGTCTTTTTCAGCTTTCCGGAGCCATAACCAACCAGCAGCTAATAAAACATCTGCAGAAAAGCAAAACCATTCTGGAAGATTCCTATGATGAGATCCTTATGGCCTGGGCACGGATCCTGGAACTGAGAGATGTGGAGACAGAGGGGCACAGTCACCGCGTGGCGGCAATTACCCTTAAAATAGCCGATCTTCTGAATCTGACAGACCATGACAAGCTGCATCTGCAGCGGGGAGCCTATCTTCATGATATCGGGAAACTGGGAATTCCCGACAGAATCCTTCATAAAACTTCAGGGTTAAGTGAAATTGAATGGGAGATCATGAAAAAACACCCCGAAATAGGTCGGGACTCTGTCAAGAATATTCCTTTTCTGGAGCCGGCGATTCCGATTATTTTCAACCACCATGAGAGATGGGACGGCACAGGGTATCCCGAAGGCCTGGAAAGAGAGAAGATACCTCTTTATGCCCGCATTTTTACTCTGGCGGATATTTATGACGCCCTCACATGCGACCGCCCCTACAGAAAAGCCATGAGCCTGGAAGATACCCTGGCCTATATGATCAGCCAGAAGGGACAGATTTTTGATCCGGAACTGCTTGATGTCTTTATCAACCATCACGATGAGATCATAAACAGCAGCGCTTTCTTCAGGGAATCAGAAGATCAGAAATAAATTTGCCCGATCGATTGACAATTTTCAGCCCCTATGCTATTTTTTCCGAGCGTTTAATAACGGGCTGTAGCGCAGGGGTTTAGCGTACATGTCTGGGGGACATGGGGTCGCCGGTTCAAATCCGGCCAGCCCGACTACATAAAGCCTTACAGGTAGACACTTTAGTTTATCTGTAAGGCTTTTTTATTTGCCCTACGAAAACTGTAGACACAGATGTAGACACACTTTGATCTTTTTGCTTACTTGGATTAACATTATGAAGGAGTGTTTTTATGCATCGAGGCAAAGAAATCGTACTGCTAAAGAAGCCTATCAGAGGGAAGAAAGTCTGGTATTTTTACTACTACTATACCGATGACGGAGTGCATTTCCACAGATCAAATCGATTCTCTGTCGGTATGGATGTTGATACTGAAAATCTTGCCAAGTCAGAACGACAAGCAATGAGAGCAGCAAAGCATTTAAAGTTCACCAAAGAAAAAGATCGACTGAATACCCAAACAAAAGATCTTTTCTCAATATATACACAGAACTGGTTTATCTGGGGCAAATGTCCCTTCATCTCTGCAGAAGAAAAACGAGGACGAATCCTCTCCCGAAGCAATGCCGATAACAACCGACGAATACTAGAGAAGAACTTACTCCCCTCTTTCAAAAATCTAAAACTGTCAGAAATCACTCCAGCCCATATCGAAAAATGGATGTTCAAAATGCAGCGGAACGGCTTGTCCGGCCGTTCCATTAATGTTTATTACACCACACTGCAGATAATTCTGGGTGAAGCAACTCGGCTGGGAGATCTTACAGTCAATCCCTGCCTAAATGTAAAAAGGATGGCAGAACAGAAAAGAGAACGTCAGATCCTGACAATGTCTGAATACCGCAAACTTTTTAAGGACAAAAACGCTCTGGAAGATATTTGGGATAATCAATTGCTATATTTCACCATCACCTACCTTGGAGCCTCTTGTGGACTCAGGATAGGCGAAATTCAGGCATTACGAAATGAATATATTGATCTTGAAAAACTAGAACTGAAGATCTGCCATTCCTGGGATAGAAAATATGGATTAGTATCGACAAAAACCAAAGACACAAGGATAGTTCCAATAACTCCCGATATTGCCAATTATCTGAAGCAATGCCAGGTAGTAAACCCCTTTGGACATATATTTTCTTTTAGTGATGGAGAGCAGCCTGTAGACCATAAAGCAATCGGTAAGTTTTTTCAAAGAGCTCTGGTAAACATCGAGATCACCGAGGAACAGCGGAAAGGGAGAAGCCTAACATTCCATTCTCTCAGACATTTCGCAAACTCTTACTTTAATGATCACTTCGACCAGTCTGTAACAATGAAGGTCATTGGGCATTCTACAACAGAGATGAATCAGCATTATGACCATGCAACTGCTGAAAGGCTTAGTAAAATTAGAACTGTTATGGAAGAAATGGGATAGATTTTCATCCAGTTACATAGATATTATCAATATCCTTCCATGGCTCATTATTTTTTACTATTTTTCTATTTCACTTAGAGCGACCTGGAATATGATGGTATGATTTCAGAACGAGAAATGAATTTTTAAATTGAAAAAATTACAGGCTCGTGTTATCAATAATTTAAAAATTAAAATATTCTTGATTTTCTTGGGTTAAAATATCAATAGGCATAATTTTATCAATGAATATTTTTTCTTCTAAGATAATTTTTCTATAAAGAATATTAACAGCTTCATACCCCATTTCCACAGGTCTTTGTGTTAATAAAAAATCAATTTGATCATTGCTAATTCTAATTCGGTTTTCATAAGTTAAATCACATCCAATTAAACTAATCTTACTTTTCAAACCTTTATCATATAAATAGTCAGCTACACGAAAAACCGAAGCATCAGTTACAAAGATTCCTTTGATTTCATTGTTTAAATGCTCATCCAACATCCTATAATATTTTTCTTTGTTATAATATTCTTGTTCGTCATATAAAACCACTTTTGTAAAAATACCTAAATTATCTATATATCCTTTTGTTCTATTCTCTAAGTGTATATTCGCTTCATTAGATCTAATGAGTAAAGTTTTATAATTAGATTTTTTTAGTAATAATCGCATTAATCTCGCAGCTATTTGACCACTCAAGAAAGAATTTTGCCCAATATAGCATAAACGAGTGCAACCAGATAAATCGGAATTGAAAAAAACTACAGGCTTCTGAGGTGTAATCAAACTCATGATTTGAAGCGATTGTTCGGTATAAACTGGTGCTATTAAATAACCATCAAGTGGTTTATTCAACATCTCATATGCTGCCTTTACAAAGTCTTTAGCATTAAATCGATCAAAATTGAAAATAGAAAGATTGGCACGATAGGCATCCAATTCCTTAACAGCCTGTAGCATTCCTCGTAATGGGGACCCCCAATATCCACTTCCTTGATGTTCAAATGGAATAAGTACGCCCATATTAAAACTTTTTGACATTGAGAGATTTCTTGCTGTTATATTAGGTTTATAATCTAATTCTTTGACAGCAGTCCACACTTTTTTTGAAGCTTCCTTTGAGTAACGCCCACGTTCATGAAGAATTCGATCTACAGTGCCAATAGACACTCCTGCTAATTTTGCTACATCTCTAATTGTTGCCATACTTATTCCACTAAACTTTCTTAGGATTAAAGCTCTACGCCTTGTTTTATTAGCATTTTTTGGATAATTGTTACATCCGCATCACGAGGATTAACATCATTCTTAGCACAATATGCGGCAGCTGTTCCTACACCTTGCCCCATGTTAACACAAATCGGCATTATTCTGTAAGCAGAATGAGCAACATGTGTTCCTGATATGCATCGTCCTGCCATTAGTAAACCATCAATTTTTTCAGGGACGAAGCTTCTGTAGGGCATAGAAAAATAATTTGTCTCTTTTTGATACACTTTTCCAGCTTCATCTAAACCAGGACCAGAAATATTATGCATGTCAAAGAAAAACCAATTTTTAGTGGCAATCCAATCATCAAATTTTTTCCCTTCAAGGATGTCATTCTCATTAAAAATATATAATCCTTTAATATGCCGGGTTTCTCGAACACCAATACGAGCAGCAGATGTTAATAGAAATGAATTTTCATAACCTGGAGCATACTTTTTAAGAAAATTTAATATATGAGGAATCTGACGTCGACATTCTAAATCAGCATCAGTTATTTCCTTTGGAGAGAGTCCATTTTTGTTTATAGAATTGGTCATATTGACAGTAACAACTCCTGGAAGAGGATTTGGATATAAAAGGACATGTCCAGAAGGTGATGGAAGAACTTCTCTTCCTATATTTTGTATACTCTTCCCATTAATTTCAAAATGATCAATAAACTCTCCAGGGAAAATTGCTTTTGAATAATCAACTCCACCAATCTTAAACATAATTGACATTGGTTGCATTGCTCCATCAGACTCACGTCCAATCCAATAATCAGCTCCGGCTCTATATGACACATCACCATCTCCAGTTGCATCTATTATTACTTTCGCTATAATTGCATAACGTCCAGATTTTGTTTCAACAATTATTCCTTTTAACTTATTATCTTCTACTATTGCATCTGAAAAAAATGTAAAAAGATGCCATTCAACACCTGCTTCATGAAGCATTTCAAGCATTTCTAATCTCAATTTCTCTGTATTTATTAAATATTTTCCTTTTAGAATCTTATCTTTGTAAAAATTATAGTCTTCATCTGTTTCTTTTGTCCGTTCAATTAACTCATCGAAAATTGGACCTTTTACATCTCCGGTCCAATGACTCATCAAACCTGCAGTTGATTCACCTCCTATCATACCAGATGATTCAATCAAGACTGTTTTAGCTCCACACCGTGCAGAAGCAATAGATGAGCTAAATCCTGCGGGACCTCCTCCAACAACAAGAACATCAACATCAAATTTCACAGGGATTTTTTTTTCTTTTTCAGTAATAGTTTGCATAATTTCAACCTCCAATAAAATAATTAAGTATTAAAAATTAATTCTGGTAAAAAAAGAGATAAAGCAGGTACAAAAGTGATTATTAGTAGGAAAATAAGTAATGGAATATAAAATGGTGCTATAGCTCTTACCATTTGGGAGAATTTTACTTTAGCAACATCCATCATAACAAAAAGCAAAACTCCAAAAGGAGGTGTTAATGTTCCTAGCAATAAATTAATCACCATTATTATTCCAAAATGAATTGGACTTACACCCAATCCATCCAATATTGGCTTTAGAACAGGTATTGTAATAATCATCACAGGTGTTGTTTCAAGAAAACAACCTAAAATTAAGAAAAGGATATTTATGAATATTAAAATAACCCATGTGTCACAATTCAATAAAAGAATCAGTTCTGACAGTTTTTCCGGAAATCCTGTTATAGATAACATACCTCCATAAGGTGCTGCAGCGACTACTATAAACATTAAGATCCCACATGTTATTGCAGTATTCGCTAACGCTTTCACCAATTGCTTCAGAGTTAGTTCTTTATAGACAATTCCTAGGATTATTGCGTATAAGCATATCATTGCTCCTAATTCTGTTGGCGTAGCTATACCTGTAAACAAGCCTATCAGTAATAAGGTGGGAGCAGCTAAAGGTGGTACTGCATGTAAAAAAGCAAATATTGTTTTTCTTATACTTGCTTTAGGAGATGGTGGTACATTAACAATTTTAAAATGAACCATTACCCATACAGTTAACATTAAAGTTAGTGACATTAATAGTCCTGGTATTATCCCTGCTAAGAATAAGGATGGTAAAGATGCTCCAGACATAACCGCATATAATACCATTATGACACTTGGTGGTATTATCGGACCAATAATTGAAGATGCGGCAGTTATAGCGGCACTAAAAGGGACAGGATAACCAGCATCTTTCATCGCACGGATTTCGATCATACCAAGACCAGCTGCATCAGCTTGTGCCACCCCGGACATTCCTGAAAAAATTAAACTTGCCATAATATTCACATGACCTAATCCACCTTTTACATGACCTACGAGACATTCTGAAAAATGAAAAATTCTCTTAGTAATACCACTTGAATTTAGAAGGTGCCCTGCAAGAATGAATAAAGGAACTGCAAGTAACACAAAACTTTCTAACCCTGTCACCATTCTTCCAAGTACTAATGGCAATGTATTCACCCCTTGAACCAACAAAAATATTAATGAAGTAATTATTAATGAAAAAGCGACAGGCATTTCTAAAAGAATTAATGAAAACATTATTATAAGTAAAATCAACAACCATATTAAGCTCATATTTTCTCCTCTTCAGTCTCATCATCAAGAAAGTTTGATTGAATAATTGAAGTAACTGGCTTATCTGATATAAATTCATATATTGTTGAAAGAAGATAATACAAAAATACTATAGTCATAGAGACCATAGAGATTAATAATGGTATAGAGAAGAAAAAAGCTCTTGGGATTTCAATTGGTAAACATACAGTATTAGAAATCATCTCAACTTTAATAATTCTTGGGATATTTATAATGATGATCACCAGTGCAATCATGATCATTGAGAAAATTGTAATCCTAATAAAGAAACCTAGTTTTTTATTAAGAGAAGAGACAAAGGTTCTTATTGTAATATGTCGCATCATCTTTAATGCAGCACTAGCGCCAATCATAGTAATCCAGATAAATAAATATACCGAAGCTTCTTCAGCCCAAGCATTAGGCTCATTAAAGACTGAGCGCATAATAATTTGAACAATTATTAATATTAAAATAGATACAAGCATTATGGTGATGATACCTATTTCTATTATGCCAATAGTTCTCAATATTGCTTTATATTTTTCGAGAAACCAATTCATATTGAACCTCCATCTCTTTTTTTATTCATTTGGAGACAGTTCAATATATATCTTGAATCTGCTGCCAAAGACCCTTAGGCCAAACACCTCTTGCTTCCATATCTTGCACACCTTGTCTACTTTTTTCCTGAAATGGTGAGACATCAATCTCATTTATGATCGCCCCATCAGCTTCCATCTTCTCAAGTGTTTCATTAACACTATTTGATGAAGTAGAGCTTGCCCACTGTACTGCTTCAATAACAGCATCCTGCAAAGCAGATTTTTGAATATCATTAAGAGAAGATAATTTTTCACTATTAATAGAAACAAATATCCCCATCATTACATGATTTGTAAGTGCTATATATTTACCCGCTTGATGGAACCGTTGAGACCATGCACCAGCTATGTCGGATTCTGCAGCATCGACAACACCTGTTTTCAAAGATGTAAAAGCTTCAGACCAAGCCACTTGAGTAGGTTTTGCCCCCAGAGTCTCCCAAAGTTCAATAAAGGTTTCAATTCGAGGCACTCTCATTTTAATTCCTATTACATCATCTGCATTTTCAATAGGTTTTCTAGAAAATGTTACTCTCGCTTGATCTGGAGCAGAGTAGAGAATAGTGATTCCTAACTTTTCTTGAACTTTTTCTTTCATACCCTCATAAATACTGCTTGAGTAAAATTGCTCTAAATGACCTCTATCTCTAAACGTAAACCCCCAAGAGAGAACTTGAAAATCAGAAACAAATGGAGCAAACCAGAGGGGACGATCAAAAGCAATATCAACAGTACCCTGCATATGTTGTTCCATGACCTGTTGCATATCTCCCAATGATTGTCCAGTTAAATATTTAGCTCTTAGGACTCCGCTATTGTTTATATTTGCTTGTAATCTTTCTCCCATTTTTGCCATTAAAGAATCGGGTGCATTTGAACTGGCAATGATGAGTGTAGGAACTTTTTCCTTTGATTCAATATCCTGTGTTCCCGATGCGAACGCCAACGTTGCAAATACTCCAAATAATACACAGACTAAAAATTTCTCTTTTTTCATGACTTATCTCCTTATTTTAAACAGTTCATAATATTTTATTTTGATGCGTTACCGGTCACGCATCAAAAAAACATCTTGCCTTCCTTATAATATAATAATAACTAATTCATATTTGCGTGTACGGTCACATATTACTTCTAAACTTTGTCAGCGTCAAGTATTTTTTGTTATAGTTTGAGTATCTTTTCTTTCAAATGATTATGATGAAAACTTTAGGTTTTGGAATGCTATTATTTATATTTAAAAGAATACCTTCAATCAAACATTCTAAAATGAGAGTGGTTTCTCATTTATAACACTTGCATTTATAAACACTCTATACTGCTATTCTTTCTCATTTGCAATTATTTTCCTCTTCAGAATTCCCATAAATGAAGGCGGAATTCCATTCTCGAGAAGCTCCTTTTTTACCGGATGTGATGGACTTCTTCTAATTCCCATTATCATTCATCATCATTCTAAAGTAGGAGCTGTAAAGCTCATTAAGAGCACTATAATAGTAAGTAACGAATTACTCCTGTATGATTATTATATTTTGTGCTTAGAAAGCTGATAGAGATTCTGAAAAGAAATATGGGAGTTGACCACCACCTCCAGAATTGTCATCAAACCTCGATGGTGTAAACCTCCGTAGGTTAAAAAATTTGCTCGTTGCACAATGATTAGCACCAGCAGCTTTAAAAATCATCATATCGAATGAACTAAATGCTATTACGATTTCTTTTTCAATTTGAGTTAATTCACGTATGAATTGGAGTAGTTTGGTAATCAACAAAGAATCCGCTAACTCTCTTCTTGGTTCAATATCTGTTTTTATAATCAGATAGATTTTCTCCGCCTCTATTTGGCTTGTTAAGGAAGCAAGCCTCTGTGGTTTATCCTCCTGAGCAAGATCATTTAGATTGATTGACCTCACCCCACATTTCGACCAGTTGTAGGATTAGTTTTCTGCCTTATTAGCTTATCTTCATATTGGGATGGTGTCATCCCTTTTAATCTTTTCTGAGGACGTTCCTCATTGTATTCATTCCGCCAGTTTTCAATAATACGCCTTGCAGATTTAAGGGTTTCAAAGTAATTCGAATTCAAGCATTCATATCTGAATGTACCGTTGAAACTCTCAATATGGCAGTTATCAATTGGCTTACCAGGTCTGGAATAACTAATTTTAATGCCATGTTTAAAACACCACTTATCAAGTTCTTGGCCTCTGAATTCAGGTCCATTATCACATTGAATAATCTCTGGATATCCATGAATTTCACATGCCTCTTCAAGAATCTCTGATAGATGGTTACCTGTTATTGAATAAGCAGGATGGATAACTGGTGATTTATTAGTAACAGGATCTATGACTGTTAGTATTTTCAACTTCCTGTTGAAACTGATTGAATCATTTATGAAATCCATTGCCCACAACTTATTCGGCGCTGCCGGTAAATCAACAGGAGTTCGTTCTTCTGATGCGATTTTCCTCCTACGCTTTCTAGCTATTAACTGCAATCCCTGCTCTCTATAGATCCGTGCAATCCTTTTATGGTTAATTAACATTCCCTGCTGTCTAAGCTTCAAATGGATCATCTCACAGCCATATTTACTGTTTTTGGAAATGATCTTCTTGATTGCTTCCAGAATGACATGATCATCGTTTGGTTTCTTACTATACAGGAATGTTGATCTTGCGATCTGAGCTAGTTTACATGCCCGTCTAACTGATATCCCGAAGTTCTGAATCAGGTGGTTCACAACCTGTTTCTTTACTCCGGGTCGCAGAACTTTTTTATGATTTCCTTTTGAGCCATATTGTCCAACGAAAGTTCGGCAACAAGCTTCTTTAAATTCTCATTTTCAGATTCTAGTTGCCTTAACCTGACAACTTCTTTGGTAGTCATTCCACCATACCTCTTTTTCCAATTAAAGAAAGTATTCTCACTGATACCGTAATCTCTGGCTATTTCTTTAACCTTCTTACCGGCAACCTGCTCATTAAGGATTTTTACAATTTGCTCTTCTGTAAATCTCTTTTTCATTTCAGCCTCCATTGTATAAATCGGCTGAAAACTAATCTAGATCGTGGTACAGTTTAAAGGGCTGGGGTCATTGGAAGGTATCAAGAGCAAAAAACTTGGATATAAAAGGAGAGCTACATACTTGAACAGACTTAACTTCCCTCTCCAATCTCTTAAGATTTGCTTTTTGAGGATTTATTATTTTTAATGCAATATTGCTAGAAGAATCTTGAACTAAGTAAACCTCTTTAAACGCCCCATTACCAAGGTACCTATCAAAATGAAGGTTTTTCCTAAGACAATACTCCCTCGCAACCTCCTGATATACTTGCGACGTTACATTTCTCCTGCATCATTGTTTTTGCTTTATTCACAATCCAGTTGTTTCCTGGGAAATTTTTCTTTGCAGTTATTGAAATCTCAGCAGTTTGCTCATCTACCAGTATAAGCCCAACCCCGTATTTTTCAAACTCAGATTTATTCTTCATTGAGATTGTCTGTCTAGATTTTGGTAATATTACATATGAGTAATCTGCAAATATCGTATTTCTATACGCCTGATTAATCGCTTTTCGCCACTTATCAAGTTTTGCTTCAAATGCAAAAACAGTATCTTCATCAGTTGCAATTATATCTGTCTTACCATTTGAATAATTGAACTCTTTGAGGATATTACTTAAATTCCAATAAATATTTCGATTCTCTATATGATTGATAAATTGATCTACCAAGTCTGCTTCAAGACTAAACATAATGATGGTCACCTAGTTTCTAAATAACTGTTGCATTTTGTAGCAACTTAATTTGATCATCGGTTTATTGTACCATGGAGTCAAGTTTCAATGGCTGATCACAAATTTATAAAGATCATTGAAGATGAGATGAAGTAATTAACACGTTAACCAGAAGAGTTCTACAGTGATTGGTTCCGCTGACAGTACAGATTCTTAATCTTTATGCAAGAAAGAATGAGCTTTCAGCTCCTATATGCAATATGAATCGAAGATTCCTATAGTAGTATTATATTTATAAGTTTATTTATATCTATATATATCGGTTCACCAGGTGAACACCGGCGTTCACGTCATGAACGTGCAGTTCACCACATGAACATGCATTATGCGTTCATCTGGTGAACATGTTGTTGAATGAAGCAAGATTGCTACATTCAGTTCCGATGATGGGACAGGTTGAAGATAGAAAGACGGTTAATAAACTCTAACACCTCTAGATGTAAAAGATAAACCTTGTTGGCCAGAAGTAGATATCATCACAGCTTCAAATAAAATTGGGTTCAGTTCATTTCCTACTGCCCATTTAAACAGAAAATTTGCGCCCGATCCACCTTTTATATCAGATTCAGCAATTACTACTTCAACAGTCTCTAATGGATTTAAATAGATTGGTTTTTGAAGATAGCTTCTAACCAGATTACCATCAGTATCAAAATAATCTGCTGATAAAAGATATGCCTTATCATCTTTTGAAACATTTCTGATACTTACCGTTGAAGTTAAATAAAAGGGTTTATTTTCTTGTATATAATAAATATGTGAATACAGAGGTAAATAAGTCATTCCTTGTGCTAATGAAGAATATTCAATATTATCCACACTTCTGTTATTCCATGATGTTCTTGATAAATTTGGAAAACTTGATTCTTGAGTGCAGGAAGAAAAGGCTGATACTATAAGAATTAAATTGATTTGAATTATCTTATCCCACTTTCTCATCATATAATTATCCTATTGGTCTAATAAAGTATTTTCTTGAAGTTCCTTCTACATCATGATAATAGTAAAAACACTCTGGGTAAACAGAATCAATGATTCTCAGCAATTCGGGAAGCTCCTCTCTTGTAATTATCGTTTTTATCATTTGATATTCTGTTTTACTATGCCCCCCAGAAGCCGTCTGACCTGTATATGTCCTATAATCAAGTGTCCTTTTAATTAGCTCACCGATCTTTTCTGGATCATCAGTCATGATTGTCAACAGAGTGATTTGAAACTTTTTATACAAATTATTCAGAGTTTCTGCTGCTATAAAGATATAAATACTTGTATACATGAGAGTATTGATGGCAACTTCAAAAGTATCCGTCTTGATAACATCCAGTACAATTCCAAATGTAGTAGAAACAATAGCGGCTATCACTGATACAAATCCCACAGGTTTTAAAAGTTTCATTGCAAAATATGCACCAATAACATCTTCATCTCCTGTAGAACCCCGATGTTTAAAAGCTAAAGCTTTTGCAACACCAGCTAACAATCCTCCAAATATAACGAGAATAATTCTTTCGTTTTGAGATTCTGGTTGTGCGAACTGGAACTCAGGCAGAAAACGTAAGAACAGCACAACTATTAAAACTGTGATGAAAGACCTTACTGCAAACTGCTTACTTACTTTGAAAAAACCAAATGTCAGAATAAGAAACTGAAAACCGATATATAAATACAAGAATAATCTCTCACTGTCATAAAAATAGGATAACGATGAGGCAATCCCTTCAGTACCAGTAAGAATTATTTTTGATGGTAGAACAAAGTATTTTAGAGCAAATGCGTAGAGGATTCCTGCAAAGATTATTAAACTTAAATCTATAGTAATATTCAAACCTGACTTCATTTTGATCTTTTTCATGTTTTTCTCACTTTTAACTCGATATTGAATATTATACAGATTAACCAATCAAATTTAGTTTAATAGAATCAAAACAAAAGTGAAATACTTAGATCTATCAACTACTGTCCTCGAAATTATTTATTGGAGATTATCAATGCTTATAGCAGTTACTGGTTCACACAACAGTGGAAAATCAACAATTATTGAGCTCCTTTCTGAGAGTTTTCCCAATTATATTATATACGACGAACCTTACCATCTATTACTGGAAGAGGGATATGAGATTCCCGACCCACCATCTCTCGATGAGTATCGGGCCATGCTTGAAAAATCACTCGAATTGATAGAAGAGGAGCAAAGTGAAGATGTGTTCTTCGATAGATCTCCCGTAGATCTTCTTGCATATACTCTTGTTGCTGATAATTATGGAGAAATTGACGAAGATGAGTATTTTGAAGAAGTTAAGAAAAGTATTGAGTCTCTGGATGCTCTTTTTTATCTTCCTGTAGAAGACATTGTAACTCAGAATTCCCCTTCGGATGAGTATTCCGAACTTCAAGAAGAAGTCGACATAATGATTCAAAGAATCATCGGCGACCTTGCAGGGAACACTCCGGTGATAGAACTTTCTGGCGACTTGGAGACAAGGGTTGCTAAGGCTGAGAGGTATATAAGCTCCTTTAACCACAGGGAAACTCTATCATAATCTTGCCACATTAGTTCCAAAGATGAGAATAATTCCTTCTTTGCAATCTTTCTGAATAGAATAATTCCTCACTGGAAAACAATTTTTTATCCATTAGACTTTTATAAAACTGTTTATAAAGGAGATACTATGTTTTGTTTTCAATGTCAGGAAGCAGCAAAAAACACCGGCTGCGATAAAAGAGGTGTCTGCGGTAAACCCGAATCAACAGCAAACCTCCAGGATTTACTCATTCATAGCCTCAAAGGAGTGGCTGGACTTGCTTTGGATGCTGAGAAAAAAGGCATTCTGGACAAAAAGGGAAAAGCTGAAACAGCTGAGTTTATTGCTGCCGCTCTATTTGCCACGATTACCAATGCCAACTTTGATGACCAAAGAATCACCGATCTGATAAAAGAAGCCCTTGAGATCAGGAACTCATTGAAATCCAAAGGATCAGTGTTTTCTGATGACAGCGCTGCATGGGATGCCCCTGAGTCTGCCTGGTCAGAAAAAGCAAAGGAAGTCGGAGTTCTCGCAGAAAAGAATGAAGATATCAGAAGTTTAAAAGGATTAATAACCTACGGGTTGAAAGGCCTGGCAGCGTATACCACTCATGCCAAAGTCCTGGGTTATGAGGATGAAAGCCTCTGGGATTTCCATCTACAGGCTCTAGCAAATCTGGTTACTGAATCAGATATCGATAAACTGATTGCCTTAACCTTGAAAACCGGGGAAGCGGCGGTTACGGCTATGGCGACCTTGGATAAAGCGAATACCGAGACCTACGGCAACCCGGAGATTACCACTGTAAATATAGGTGTTGGAACAAGACCGGGAATACTGGTTTCAGGACATGATCTGAAGGATTTTGAACAGCTTCTGGAACAGACCAAAGATGCTGGTATTGATATCTATACTCATTCCGAGATGCTGCCCGCCAACTATTATCCCAAATTCAAGAAGTATGATCATTTCTACGGAAACTATGGAAATGCCTGGTGGAAACAGGACAAGGAGTTTGATTCTTTCAACGGTGCTATCCTTATGACCACCAACTGTATAGTACCTGTTAAAGATGCCTACAAAGACAGGATTTTCACCACTGGCATGGCCGGATATCCGGGAGTACCCCATATTGAAGAGAAGAACGGAAAAAAAGACTTTTCAGCGGTCATCAATTGTGCAAAATCCTGTATACCTCCTACAGGGATTGAAACAGGATCTATTGTCGGAGGATTTGCCCATGAACAGGTTTTCGCACTGGCGGATAAAGTTGTGGACGCTGTGAAATCCGGCGCCATTAAAAGATTCGTCGTAATGGGTGGTTGTGATGCCCGGCAAAAGACTCGTTCCTATTTTACTGAAGTTGCCGAAACTCTACCTGCGGATAGTGTCATCCTCACTGCCGGTTGTGCTAAATACAGATACAATAAACTGAACCTGGGTGATATAGGAGGGATTCCAAGAGTTCTGGATGCCGGTCAGTGCAACGATTCCTACTCCCTGGCTCTGATTGCCTTAAAACTGAAAGAGGTCTTTGAACTGGATGATATCAACGACCTTCCCATCTCCTTTGATATTGCCTGGTATGAACAGAAAGCTGTAGCCGTACTTCTTGCACTACTCTTTCTAGGAGTAAAAGGAATCCGTCTTGGACCAACCCTTCCGGCGTTCCTCTCTCCCAATGTGGCGAAAGTCCTTGTGGAGAACTTTAACATCAAGCCTACCGGTGAAGTATCTGAAGATGTTGCTGCCATGATGGCAGGAAAATAGGATTTTAATATGGAAGGATTTCCTGATTACAACTTTCTGGAAATCCTTCCTTGCATAGATTTCAGTATAAGATACCGAATTGACAGTATTGGATTTGTGAGTAAAAGACGAGGTCCGGAGTATCTCATTACATCTCTGATTTTCTCTCGTTTCTCTTCTTCAAAGCAATGAACAGCACAGGAAGAACATAGTCTTCCTTGATTCTTCCATTTACAATGTTTCGTTTGCTGAAGGCTGTATTCAAATTGTGATTTACAGGATTCACATAAAGATGAAGAAGACTGATGGTTATTTTTGCAATAGATGGAATGCATCCGGTGAAGAGTCTTCTCATCCATTTTTCGACTTACTAACATATTGACCTAATTGAATGATAGCTTAGTTTCCAGTAAAGGAAAACTCAAAATTCTCAATTTATGTCCTCTCTTGGATAGAAATTCTTCTTTCTCAAGAAATGAGATGGCTCTTGATAACGCTTCTCTGGAACAATCCAACTCTTCAGCCAAAGACGTAATATTGATTTCAAACTCCTTACCTTCATCGTAGTGACTTAAAAAGTATAGGATAATACGGTCTGATACTTTCTTATATGTAAGGATTTCCATTCTTTCAGTCATTGTGGAGACCCGATAGGAAATTCTTCGAAAGAATATTTTTTTAAAAGATGACTCCATCAATAAATAACTCAATCGTTCTGCATTCAATTCCAGAACAGTCGTTGGTTCATCGGCAATCAACCATCCTCTATAATTCTCTTCTGCAAGGACAAGCAATTCACCATACATTTCTCCAGGATAAAATTTCGTTAGGGATAATGCTTTTCCTGATGACAAGTAATTCTTCATACTTAACATTCCTGATTGTACATACCCCAAAGAAATGCATTTTTCATGAGGTCTATGAAGGACTTCTCCCTTCTCATAGTCTTTCTGTACTGCGTCTTTGAAGAGATCAGAAAATTTCAAATCTGTTTACCTTGATTTTCTTCCACCTGAGCCTTCTCGTAAATCTCCTGTATCCTCTGTTGAGGAATCAACTTGACCATAAGCAAAGCAATTATTCCTATACCTATGATATCAATTACAAGGCGGGAAAGAGCAAAGCTGTATCCCAGAGATTTCATTTCAAAAAGCAGCATAGGGATTTTGGTGGTTGACCACGCACCGATAAAAATCAGAATGTTATAAAACTTTACTCCCTTTTTCATAAGCACTGCAGCCACAGGAAAGGCTCCGTAGAGCGGTCCGGCTGCTGCTGAACCCAGAACCAATGCGAGGAGAACACCTTTTATTCCTGAATCTTCACCCATGAGTTTCACCATATGTTCTCTGGGAACCCAAACATCCAATAAACCTAGCAGAATAAAAATAGGTGGTAGAATCAATAATAATGTTTTTAGCTGATTCCATAGGGCGGCTCCCGCTTCCGGGGCTTTTTGTGGAAAGAATATGATAAAGACCGCCAATACAATCAAAGTTATCAGTGTTCCACGGTAGCGTATGAGAAATCCTTTCATTGCATCACTCCTACAATCAATGCGACAAAGGATGCCGCAGCAAAGACAAATATGAAAGACAACAGATTTCTCAGGATTGCTGTCTGTTTACCGAAGTACTTGATTTCCATAGGCAGAGTAATAATCCCAACCATCATCAGAGAAGTAACAAATGCTGCCACCTGAAGAACTCCAGCTCCGCTTTCCAATAGTTTACCTGCCACGGGAAAAGCGACAAACCCGGGAATTAATGTTACGGCTCCGACCAGTGCCGGAGCAATCAGTCCTAAAAAACCCGAAGAATCACCCAAATACCGGGAGATAGTGTTTTCATCGAGTAAAGTCAGTATCATGGCTACCAGCATCAATACCGAAAGCATCTCGGGAAGAATATTTTCCATAGAACGAAAAGCTTTTATCAGGGCTTTTTTCGTTTTGATCCGGCTTTTTATTAAAGACAGAACCAATAATATGAAAGCAACTATATACAACAGATATACATCCACATAAAACTCCTTTAATGTTGAAGTGGCAAATTATGAATTTGGCCTCCTTGACGGTATATAATCTGAGGATAATACTGATTTACCGGCGCAGCTATCATTTATCACACTAAAAAAGCAAAAACAACCACACAGCAAACCGTCCACCTAGTGATTGGGCTAAACAAATTTGGCCTAAGCCCTGCAGGCAGGATCATGAGCAAGGTAGGTTTACCAGATAAAACAATCTTAAAATCCTGCCACATCAGATCCTGCTTTATTTTGGTTACTCAGAAATACCAGCTGACGGAGACATAGGCCATTGTATTGTCTTCATACTGACCGAAGCGGCCCTCTTCATCTCCCAGAAAGATCTCTACTCCGGTTTTCAGCTCAACCCCCTCTTCCAGGCTGTAAATGAGGGACGGGCGAAGAAGAGCATCGGCTGTCCCCTCGTCGAGATCCAGCAACTCCAGATAGGAAAAAAGCTCCCATGTCAGTGTGTCTGCCAGATAGCTGTCCCTTACCCTGAAAGTCACAGTCCGGGTTATTTCTTCTGCTAAAAGACTCTCATCATAATCCGGGATCTGCTGATGGATATACTGAGCAGACATATCCACGCCCAGCATACTCCAGTCCAGTCCCAGTAGACCGTGGATCTGATTATAGGATTCAGCGCTGAACTGCGGACCGGTTTCTCCGGAACTGAGAGCGGAAAACTCACGGTCCAGATAGACTGCAGTTTCTCCCCGGAGGACAACAGGGCCCAAGGTTGTACTGAAACTTCCTCCTGTAACAGTATAACGATAATAACGGCTCTCCGGTGATGTGACGGCTCCAGTTACCACTGGATTGTCGTCCCAAGCGTAACCGGCCATGATTTCTGCGTTCAGGGCTGCCCCGAAGTAACTGATCTTACCAAAAATTTCACTGTTTTCCAGTGAATACCCAGGCAAGTCAGCACTTTCTGCCGTAGTCATCTCAGGAACATACCAGATAGAATTCTCCCCTGGCAGTGATGTGGGAACAAACCGGGGAATCCAGACGGCCTCCATGGTCAAATGTCCGAAGTAGGAATCGGCTTTAACAGCGGGGACTCCTTTCCGGATCTCCGAGAAATCAGCCAGAATAAATGATCTGAGATCCTGAGGGCTGACGATATCCGTAATAAAGGCTCCTTCCGCCTGTCCCCAGACAACAGCCTGCTGCCCCAGACGCAGATCAATACCGGGAAGGAAAAAATCTATATAGGCTTCGCTGAACCCCATATCCACTTCCCCGTTTTCAGCAACATACGCATAAGGATTTATCAGTATTTCGCTGATATCGCCCCAGCTTTCCAGAGAAAGGTCCACAGTCTGCTCGGTCACGGGAATATCCTCTTCCTGCACTCTTGCGCCGATATAACTCCGCAGCATCCCGGAAACTTCTATCTCTTTAGCGCCGGCATCAACAGAAAGCAGGAATACAAGAGAGGCAAGAACTATATTGTGCAGGTTGAATCTTTTTTTCATTTATAGCCTACCTGCAGGATTCCGCTTCATCTGCCTCTCTGTAAAAAGGTCATCCGAAAGGTTATTGTTAAATGTAATGTTCCCCATTTCCAACCTTGTGGAGTGTTCCCTGTCCAGATCTTCCATGATCATATCCGTAATAACCCAATAGCCGTCGATCTGCTTGTATTCATCAATCTGTAATGTTTTATACAGATCTCCCCGGTGATCAAAAAAATCCTTTTTGATACCGATCCATTTATCTTTGGCAATCCACGAAACAGTTCTGCTGTATGGTTCTTCATCACTGACTGGTGTACTCTCAATAACATAGCAGGATTCCCCTTGATAACTCTCTTCCCTGAGGATCCTGTGATTGTCCTCGGAAGGGTGCCTCTCACCAAGATCATCATAAGTGAAGTCGGACCCCATAAAGGCATCGTCCTTGTTCTTTGAGGAAATACGCTTTACCCGTCTTAAAGCGGGCAGATAAATCCACTGATCATCATCGCTGCCGTCATCATAGGACCAGCTCATAAAACTGGTGTCCTCTACATCCGCCGGGGAAAGGAAGAACATGATTTTCTGGTTCCCCTCCCCTGTTTCCCTGCTGTATTGGGCAATACTTCTTTCCCGTACCGATCCACGGGAGTTGGTCAAAATCATATTCAGTTCAGCGGTCATATCCTCCCCGGTAGACCGGTTATAGACATTTTCCATAATGTCCCGTCCCCTCGGCTGAGCTGATAAAGCCAGCACAGTAAACAAAAACAGCGAAAATACCATAAGGATCTTTTTTTCTCTCAATTCAGTCATACTCTATCACCTTCAATATTATTGATTACTTTATTTTTCCGGCGGTCGATTTTCACAAGCGCCAAAATCAGCAGTGTTAAAGTCCCGGCCATACTGGTTGCCATATTCAATCCCACCAGACCGCCGACCTGACGGTTGGGAGGGAAAACACTGACCAGCAATACCGAGAATCCCCCGATAACGGCAATGGCGTTATAGACAATGGCTCGGCCCGTATGCGCCAGGGTCTTTTCAGCAGCTTGGTTATAGCCGAAGCCTTTCTCCCGGTTGGTACGGTATTGTTCTATCAGATGGATGGCATAATCCACTCCGATCCCAATGGCAATTGCCGAAATAATGGCTGTAGAAGAACTCAAGGGTATCCCGAGTAACCCCATAAGCCCGAAGTTTATGACGGCGGTTACGCTGATCGGGATAGTGCCGGCCAGACCTGTCAGAATGCTTTTAAACATAAGCGTCAGCATAAGAGCTACCAGAATGAAAGAGAATAACAGACTGGCAATCTGCCCTTTCATGAGCAGTTCCGCAAAAATCATGGATTTATAACCGCTGCCTGCGTATTGCACACTCACACCTTCAGCAGCCAGTGCGGGAAGAAAGGGATCGATCTCTTTCATAACCTCCATCATCAGAGCGGAACTGTCACTCTTCAGCTGAAAAGTCATATTGGCATTGGCATAGTCGTAATCCACCACCTGATTCAAGTTGTCCGGGTCTCCGGACATTTCATAGAGCAGCAGGTACTGGGCGATCAGATCTCTGGATTCGGGAATCCGGTTGTACTCCGAATCATCGGCGTGCATAACCTGATGCATCCGCTTCAGATAATCGGTGAGAGCAAAACTGTCTCCCACAAGAGGGTTCATTTCCACTTTTTTCTGGATATCATCCATAACTTCCAAAACTTCCGGATTTTTAAACACATCATTTTCAGCTGCTCTGAAGACAATGTTCAATGTTGAAGTCCCGCCGAAATGGGTATTCACAAAAGTATCAGTCTCTACAATGGCACTGTCTTTCTGAAAGTTTGCCAGAAAGCTTGTGTCGATCCATACCAGAGTTGTGCCCCAGACAGCCGCCGCCAGAACAAGGATTGTGAAAAACAGGGTTCGGCCGGGACGGGAAAGGAGCTTCCGGCTGTACCTGGCACTGAATGTCCCTTGAGCTCTCACGGTCTTTTTAGTTTCAGGTGATTGCCTCTTCCTGTTTCTTCCTGGGACACCGAACAGATGTATGGAAGCGGGAAAGAGGATCAGAGCCAGAAGCATTTCCACCATAATCCCCACGGCGGTGAATAGTCCGAAATAACGCACCGGCAGGACATCGCTGGTCAAAAGAGAGAGGAATCCGATGGCTGTGGTGATCGAGGTCATCTGTACCGGCCGGCTCATTGATCTCAGGGTTTCCTGAATCAGTTCATTCCGGGATATATCCGGGTTCTCCCTTACAATAAAGGCAATGGCATTATGCAGATGAATCCCGTCTGCCACCCCGATGGCTATGAGCATAACAGGGATCATGGTGGATACCGAATAAATGGGAATTTTAAACAATGTCATCATGCCGAAGGCAGATAGAGTCCCGATCAGTACAATAACGACATTGATGAGGGTATCTCTGGCACTCCGGAGCAGGAGAAAAACGATCAGAATAATCAATATAAGCACCAGAGGGGCCATACGAGCCATATCTTTAGGCCCCAGTTTGGTCATTTCCCCTTCTATGATGGGACGGCCGGTGATCCGGATGTTTTCAGGCCCCTCATACTCCTGTGCAAAACTCAGCAGTTCCTCATAGAAGGAGAGAGAAAAATCCTCATCCGCCATATCCAGAATCACAAGTGCCGCTCTGCCGTCTTTACTGACAAGTCTGCCGTCGACCATCTCATTTCCCTGGACGGCCCGGCGGATCTGGTCTGCCTGCTCCGGCATTATGTTTCGTCTTCCGTAAAAAGGTTCCACGACCAAACCCCATTCATCGGCAGTAATATTCTCCGCTGTAAAAAGCGACGAAATATCTTCCTCTTTGATCCTGTCAAATCTTTCGGGGAGGATTTCTGAGATTGTCCGGATTTTAGCCAAGGTCTCGGGGTTGTACACTGTCTCGGGATGTTCTATAGCAATAATAACTGAGTCCCGGATTTCAAACTCCTCTTCCGCCATATCGCTGGCGACAAACTCGGGATTGTCCTGGGGCATATACTTATCCAGATCTGTTTCTATTCTGGCATTTTTTTTAATAGATCCCGTAAAAACTGCCCCGAAAAGGATCAGTACAACCAACACCAGATAAGGTTTTTCCGCTATTTTTCTATAAACATTTATCATAAGACCTCCATGTTTGTTATCGTTCACTAACTTTAATAATAAAAAAAATCTCACGATCCGGAAACGCCCAGTAATGTAGTCTGCGATGACACCATCTCTTTGGCCATAGTATCCAGATCTTCCGCTTCGTCCATTATCTTCCAACGGCTTACAGTTAACCGAATCATGGCAAGGGTATTCAATGCGATCTCCCGGGGAGTGAGATCATCCCGGCAGTATCCCCGGGACTGAAATATTTCAAATGCCCTGGCAAGAAAAGAAATGTTTTCAGCCATGATCATCTGCAATTTGTTTTTCAATTGGGCCTCGTTATGGAAAACCTCCTCGGAAAATACAAAAAAAGCATACGACGGATTGGCTTTAAACTCTCTGAACAACCCCAGAATGAAAATCCTGAAACTGTCGGAATTATGAGCCGCCTCCTTTAGAAAGCCATGAAAATGGGGCATCAGTTTTGACTGCAGATCCTCCAACAAATTCTCCAGAAGCACAAGCTTGCTGGGAAAATGCCTGTACACGGACGGCTCGGTCACTCCCACCGCTGCTGCCACATTCCGGATGGTCAATTTACTGAATCCTTCCTGAGAGATAATCATATTAGCTGCTTTCAGAAAGTCTTTCTGCCGGTCTGTAAACATATGACTGGTCCCCCGAATAGTTATCGATTACTAACATAATACACTCACTCCACGAAATCAAGGATAATTTCCCATACTTCCTTCCTATTATCCATTCACGGCCTGGGAGTCTTTACAACCATCACTCTCAGGATTTCATTATCGCTGAAATTTTCCAGAGCATGGGGAATGCCTTTGGGACTCTCTACAACAGAACCGGCTTCCACAGCGCCCCGCTCATCCCCTATCTCAATCCAGGCTTTTCCTTCCAGCACATAGAAAAACACATCCACCGGGGTGGTATGAGTTTTTAACCGCGCCCCTCCCTGAAATGTAAGATGGTTTACCAGAGCTTCCGGATGCGAGTAGACCTTCTGGGCTTTAACTCCGTTTTTATGTACCATTGTTTCGGCTTTTTCAATTGTTGTAATTATCATTCCGACCTCCTCTATACTTTAAGAATATAAAAGAGAACAGAGAGTCTGTATGTGATATATGTTACATTATATATAGAATATTCTTTAATTCGAATGGTTTTCTAATCCAATCATAGGGCATGACAATACCAATTCAAAATAAACAACAGAAATCGATGGCAAATATTACGACAGGATTCCGTAGGAGCCTGTTTCCTTCACCAGAGATTCCTGGACTGATAAGGGCAGAACCGATACGGCTACCGGATAGAGGATCTTCTCTTCCCTGTATAACAGGGTTCCCACAAGAAAATACAGTTGGCCGTAGGTCTTATTGAACATTTGAAAATCCCACTCTTCGCTGTCCAGTAAAGCCAGGCACTCCTTATGAAGGGGCCAGACCGAATCCTGCAGATGCCACATCAGTTTGATACACAAGGTTGGGGCACCCACGGACTCCAGAGCGGAGAAAAGGCCGTACTGCAGCTTCAGGTAATGGGACTTCACCGCTTCCAGTTTACGAATTTCCCTCCCGAACGCCGCTTTTTCTGCAGAACTGTTCTGCTTCAGCAGGGGGAGAATCTGAAGAAAAACCCCTTTCAGATCTTCCAGGAGATTCCGGATAACTCTGTTTTCCCTCACAAGAACTGAAAAAAGTGTTTCCCGTCCATACTCGGGCGCCGGGTACTGATCCAGACCGCGAGAGGCCGCCCGGAGAAACCGGGCAACGGTTTTTTCAATATCCTCCACATCCTTATACCGGATGATCAGATTCTCAATAGCCAGATTCACCTCAAAGGGCGTACATTCCTTCAGCTCCTCTTCAAAGTAGGAATAGAGGTATTTATCCAGCCGGCCCTTATAAAGGAGCTGTATGTAATCCACCAGTGACAGGGTTCTATACTTGTCCATTTACCAATCCAGAAGACGCCGTTCTCCCTCAAGAGACCGTATTCCCGAGACCTCCTGACTGACTTCGATAATCCCTCGGTATTTGCCCAAAGCATCAAAAATGGGAAAATACCTGATATGGATAAACATACCATTCATCTTTATCCAAAATTCTGCCTGGTCTTTCTCGCCCTTTTTAAGAGCCTCAACAATTTTCTCAACCACATGAACACTTTTGGGAGGATGACAGTTAGCCACATCCCGTCCTATAATCCCCGGGCTTCTGGGAAAGATCCGCTCTTTTCCCTCCGAGTAGTAGGCCACTTTGTCATTCTCATCCACATAGGTCATATCAAAGGGTAGGTTTTTCAGCAGAAGGTTGATCTGAAATGCCGTCAGGGAACCTGTATCCAGAGAGATTTTATCAGTCCCCCTACTCGCCACAGACGGAGCGTCCTGGACAGACCCAGCATCAGAATCCTGCGAACCCACCAGATTGGCATCCCAGAGGTTTCCAGGCTCTACCCAGCAGTACCCGATGGAACTTTCTCCCTTTCTTATAGAGACCCAAGCCTGAGATGGCAGCTTACGCAGGGATGTGGGAAAGAGAATTTTCTCCTCCATAAAGATCATATTTCTGAGCCCTTTAATAAGAGCACGTCTCTTTTTCTTTACCCCGGTCATATCCCCTTTGGCGTACTCCTCTTCAATCTCCCGGAAGAGAGCCCGGATTTCATCGTGCTTGCCCCACATAACCTTGGAAGGTCCTGTAAATCCCACAGATTCCAGGTAGGGAAAGAGCTGGTTTTCCTTCCTCACATAATGGAGTTCTATGAGTTTCACATCCTTCAGTCGGGTGAGGAAATCGGATCTGCCTGATTTGAGGTTTCGGATTTTCTTACGGAGTTCCCTGTTTTCCAGCCTGTAGGTATGGACGGGATGGCCGGGTAGTACCTTTGTCTTCCCCTGCTTCTTCAGGGCATCATCAAACACCTGGACATGGATATCGCAGAGTTTCTGCACATGCTCCACCGGAACCCCTTCATCAATCAGGGACTGTTCCACATTGGCGATCTCCTCGGGGCTGATATCCCTTATCAGTTTATCAAAATCCCTCTTCACCTTTTTGATATCAGATCCTTCGTTCAGATCTTTTATGATCTTCCGCAGTTCTTGCTCTTTCAATTTATTGGTGCCGATTCCTTCTCCCATAAAGTCCTCCGTGGTTCTTTAATAGTATCAAGGGGATTACTCCCGTTGTAAAGAAGATTTCAGGGCTTCAAAGAGGATGCTGTTTTCCAGATGGATATGATTGAATGTATCCTTTTCCAGAGCATTCAGAAGTTCAAAGGTCCTTTGGAAAGAAATACAGCTGTCTTCCGGTGCCCGATAACCTCCGGTTACATTATTCAGTTTTCTGAACAGGTCACCCGCCGCATCATGCTCCTCTTCGGTTGTGACCATCTCTTCCAGAATCTCTTTCTGCATAGCAATGTCTCCCGATTGGGAATAATCAAGAATCCGGGGAAACAGACTCTCCTCTTCTTTAATGAGATGGGCTTCCAGCTCCGTCTTGAGAGTTCCAAAAAGCTTATGTACCTCGAGTAACAGACCACCGTGGTTCCTGTAATGAGCCTTGAGAACTTTGAACAAGAGGGCATTCAACTCCGCCAATGTCTCTTTCATAAAGACATGATGAGTCTGGAGGATTCTGTCCATAATCTCGGGTATGGAAGCCTTCCGCCAGTCTCTGAACAGTTCTGTTAGAGTTTCTGTCTCCTTCATGACCCCTTCCAGCTCTTCATATACCTTTTCTTCATCAAGGTTTCCCTCGTGTATCGCCCGGGAGAGGGTATCTTTTCCGCCGCAGCAGTAGTCCAGGCCATATTTATTCAGTACAGGGATAACCAGGGGGTTCTCCGCAACAATTTCTCCCAGAGATGTATTTCTGATATTTATAACTTCCATTTCACGCTCCTTTGCCGTTTACCTGTTCAATGGTGTAGTACACCGCTCTTTTCAGTTTTTTCCTGCTTTCGTCATTCAGGGAAAACCTGATCCTGATGGGGAAGTTCACATCCGTCATTCCCGTGGTTTTGATAATCCCGCTTGTTGTAAAAGTCCGGAAATCCAAATCCTCCAGATAGTCCTGTATGATCTCAATGGGCTCACCGCTCCAGCCATAGGAGCCGAAGGCGGCGGCATATTTATTTTTCAGATCCATATCCTTCAGATCTTTCAGAATACTCTCGAGTTTTCCGGGCATATCGGCGTAACGGGTGGAACTGCCGAAAAAGACAATGTCCGCTGCGGTGATAGCCCTTCTGATCTCTTCTGGATCTGTTCTGTCAGCATCCAGAATCTCCATGGGGATACCCATCTGTTCATACATATGTTGAATGGACCGGGCTATCTGTTTCGTATTACCCGTCATGGTTGAATAGAGAACCAGCCCCTTTACCCCTTCCTCTCTGTTCCGGCTCATCTTATCGTACAGATCGATATACTTCCGGGCATTGTTCCTGAGGATATAGCCATGGGAGGGGGCTATGGTCTGAATATCCAGACCGGAGAGAATCTCTATCAGGTCTCTCACATAGAGCCTGTGGGGCCCCATGATTAGCTTATAGTAAACTTTGAAGTCCTCCATAATATCCGCCGGTTCCCTGTCGTCAAAGTAGTTTTCATTGGCCACATGGGTGGAGAAAATATCGCAGGAATAGAGTATCCGGTCTTCCGGGCAATAGGTCACCATGGTCTCTTCGGTATGCAGGTAGGGAGTTTCGAAAAAATGCAGGGTTTTACCCCCGATATCCAGGGTGTCGCCGGTTTTCACGGCCAGAAATTCCCGGTCATGGAGCTTGTACATCTCCTTCAGTTCATAGACCGCAGGTTCGGTACAGACGATAACCGCATCCACCGCTTTAGCGGCCAGGGTCCGAAGACCTCCGGAATGGTCCGGTTCTGTGTGATTGATAACGATGTACCGGATGGCCGACAGATCGATCTCTTTTTCTAGATTGTCCCTGAACTCTTTACCGAAAGAGATATCCACCGTATCAATAACCGTCGGTTTTTCAGAATTGATCAGGTAGCTGTTGTAAGTTGTTCCTTTCGTCAGGACCAGGCGGTGAAAGGGAACGTCTCTGGCATCAACCTTTCCAATCCATGATGTATTGCCGTTAATTTTTATACTCATTTGTATCCTCCTGGTAACCTTCGAATGGTTAACTTGTAACTGGAGAATAAACCCGGTATAAAAATAAAAATGTGATTTGACGCACAATATGAAAAATAATTAGATCATTTCTTCCAAAGCGCTTTTTTCTGTAATGATTATTTTACGGTGACCTATGACCTTGATGACGCCGGTCTTTTCAAAACTACTGAGTTTCCTGCTCATCGTTTCTCTGGTAACACCGGCAAAGTTGGCCATCTCTTCCCTGTTTAGGGGAGTTTCAATGCGAATTCCATCGATAGTCAGAGAGCCATACTTCTCCACCATGTCCAGGAGAACATACGCCACTTTTGAGTCTGTATCATGGCTTGAAAGTTTGCCTGCCAGATTTTCCATCTGAATCAACCTGCTGGAAACCTCTTTCAGAAGTTTGATGCCGATCTCGGGATGGCTTACCAATAGCTTATCCATTTGCGGTTTACCAAGTGTACAGATTTTCAGATCTGTGATGGCTATAGCGGAGAAGTTGCATGGAATGTTATCACTTAACAGATAGTATTCGCCAAAAATGGAACCATTTGAGAGGATTCGGAGGATTTGTTCTTTACCGTCTTTTGTAAATTTGGAAAGTTTTACCTTTCCTTCATTTATAATAAAAAGTTCAGACGCTGGATCACCTTCATGGCACAGAAATTCACCTTTACGGTAATCAAAGTGTCCAGTCATCCGTATGATGTCGGCAATCTCATCATTATCCAGAGAGGCAAATATTGGAACTTTTCTGGCACATCCTTTATTATGGCAGTGTCGGCATACATCTTGGTTCATATTAAAAGAATAAGACATCCATTGCTCTTCATCAATATAACCAGATACGAACTTGTATTCATTCTTAAAACACATATAAATAAGAGCGAGGTAAAATCAAGATGCCAGTAGTGAGCTCCAATACAATACTCTATTGTAACATTTGGGAGGAAACAGTTTCATTTTATAAATCCATCCTAAAACTTCCTGTACTCCTTGCAAATGAATGGTTTGTTGAATTTAAATTATCAGAGAACTCCCGACTAAGTGTCGCGGACTCTCAAAGAACCACGATAAAAAGCTCTGGTGGTGCGGGAATCACACTCTCTCTGGAAGTTTTGAATTTAGAAGAGAAAAAGAATGAACTGAATCAATTAGGGATTGATTCTTCACCAATAAAAAGCCATCCATGGGATGCTATGATTTTTTATTTATATGACCCAGAAGGTCATCGTATAGAATTCTGGCAGAGAAAATGATTTCATATCTCACAACCATGATAGATTTGATTACAATTGAATATGGAAGGATTTCCGGATTACAACTTTCTGGAAATCCTTCAAAATCTACTTTTCAAGAACGACAAGATGAAAGAAATCAGAAACCTCGGGTTCTTTCCCAGCATAACCGCCAAATATCTTTGATTTGATAAATCCAGCTTCCAAGGCAATTTTTTCAATTCTGCTGCTGATGAAGGGGAAGTGCTGGTGTAAATCTATATCAGTCTCACTGGAACCTTTTTCTTTCACCGAGGTCTTGAACCCAAACTTTGCAGAATCTTTTAATGCCACATATTCTCTGTTAAACTCAATCTTCTTCGTTTCTGCTTTCGGAAATATAAAACCAGGAGCAATCATTGGATTGCTGTAATTCAATATCTGAATAATCATCGTTCCATGCTCTTTCAAATTTTTTTGCGCTGATTGAAGAAAACCTCTCAATTCAGACTCACCATCAAGATAAACAATTGTATTACCCAGGCAAGTGATGAGATCATAGAAATCAGATTCGGTATTACTGAGAAAGCCAAGCATATCTGCCTGGAAGAATTGAATGACGCCTGGTTGGTCAGAAGGCATTTGTTTTTTTGCCTCAGCAATCATAAGTCCATCAAGATCAATTCCTGCTATTTCTCTGGTTGAAGAAGATAACTGATAGACAAATTCTCCGCTTGCACAACCGATATCCAGTATTCGTTGAGACTCTCCCTTCTCAAGGTACTGTTCTACAAAGTCTACCTTCTCCTGGGAGGATGGGAAAATCTCATTATATTCTGCGGCTAATACTTCATATAGTTTCATGTCATTAATAATAAGAAACCATTCAGAGAGTTTCTGTAACATTTGCAACGAAATTAATTATTCATGGATAGGAGATACGTTTATTCGTAGAACATGGACCCAAATGACGAAATGTTACAATAGTCAAGTCCAATGATGAGAAATTGAAAACGACCTACTAAAATTGAAGAATACTAGTTATAATACTAATTAATGAAATCATATATCAAAAGTCTCGATTTTAAAAAAGATACGAGAGAAAAACAGATTGAATTATCATTAGAAGAAAGACAAAAAGAACTTTCATGTATATTTTCTGTTCTGGAAGTTCTTTCAATTCCTAATATTTCTTATGATGATGCATTAAGAAAGATTGCAAAAGTAATCCCAGAAGGTTTCTCAATACCAAATAAAACTAGAGTCAGGATTTCTGTAAACAATAAAGAAATGATTCAAGGTGGTTTAGGAGTCTCTGTTGATTCCATACATGAATCACTGTACATAAACAATGGAGATAAGGTTACTCTCATTGTTGAACTATTTGATGAAAGTAAAAAATCTTCAGTAAGTTTTCTTCCGGAAGAAAAAAAATTACTAAAAGGGCTTGCTGATGTAGTTTGCGCTGTAATGAATAGAATAGAAATGGAACATACAATATCTGAAGCATACATTATCTTGGAACAGAAAAACATTGCTTTAAAAGAGATCTTATTTCAGATTGAAACAGAAAAAAAGGAAAATCAATTAAAATTGTGGAGTATTATTGATGCTCAGTTGACTGATTTTCTGGATAAAAAAATCAATGTTATGCAATTTAGAGATTTCATGTCAAAACTGAAAATAGATATGTTACAACCTGATTCTGATTTAGTTTTTGATACAAAAGATAAATTGAATCTACTATCTCCAAGAGAGTTTCAGATATCTAAGTATATTAAATCTGGAATGTCAAATAAAGAAATTAGTGATGAATTAGGTCTCTCACCAGCAACAATAGAAAAACATCGGCATTCAATCAGAAGAAAACTGGATTTAACAAATAAAAATATTAACTTATCAGTCTTTTTACGAACTATTCAGGAATTATAGACAATCATTAGACAGAATATAGACAATTTATTCATGTTGAATAGAAAAAAAATGAACATTAGAATATTTCGAATGGAAAAGAATATTAGAATATTAAATGTACATGATATCGAACGAATCCGAGGTTTTCTTTCTTTAGCAACAATGGGAGGTAAAGAAAAATTTGCGACCTTATTAAAATTAAAAGAAGATTTGGATACTGCTACTTTCTGTGAGCCTGAATCTATACCAAATAACGTTGTTACAATTAATAGTGAGATTCGTATAGAAAATATGTTAACGCATGAATTTTCAGTTGTAAAAATAGTATTTCCCCAAGATTCAAGTGGGAAAGATGGAAATATATCATTGTTGACTCCATTGGGTGCAGCCATTCTGGGACATGAAGTTGGTAAAGTGATTTCCTATAATGCCCCAGGAGGAGAAATTCAAGTTAAAATTATTAGTATGGTATATCAACCAGAATCACAAGGTGATTATGTATCTTGATCTTGATGTAGGTGAAAAATGAATATCTTAAATGTCAGTGATCTAGAACTACTTCAAGTTTCTGCAATTGCACTATTAATTTTTTTGGCAAGAGCCGTAGATGTAACACTAGCAACACTACGTATACTTTTCGCATCCCGTGGGTATCAAAGACTTTCTTCTCTAGTGGGTTTTTTTGAGAGTATACTTTGGTTATTGATTATTCAGCAAGTTATGAATAACATGTCTAGTTTTATTAACATTATTGCTTATGCTGGGGGGTTTTCTGCAGGTACAATCTTGGGTATTTCTTTAGAGAAAAGACTCTCATTAGGTGATGTACTCGTCAGAATCATTATTTCTGATAACAACAAAGAGGTTGGGAACATACTAAGATGTAATGGTTTTGGAGTTACTGAGATCAATGGATCTGGACGTGATGGTGATGTAATTCTAATCTTCACTTTGATTCCAAGAAAACACTTATCATCAGTTAAGTTACTCTTGGATGGTTTTGGTTCTTCAATTCTTTACACCGCTGAGGATATTCGGTTAGTAAAGGGTTCCGGAAGAAGATGGAACATTGAGCAGCAACTATAAAATGATTTCTAGGGTACTTTCTGTGGGAGAATTCTTAATTAATTTAAAACTTGGAATGAGTTGTATGCACTTATCACGAGATGCCGCTGATCGGAGAGAACTTTCCCATCAATATCTAGCGCTGCTAAGAAACTCCAAACAATTCTCTTCAAAGGAAAGTAAGCGTCAAATAAACCGCATCTAAAAATCTCCCAGTCATCCCGGTACAATCTCCATCAGGAGAATTACTATGAAACAATACACAATGGATCAGCGCTACGCTCTTTTGGCAGAGTGGAAACAGTCCGGAAAATCTGTAAGTCAGTTCTGCCGGGATAAAAAACTGAAAACAACGACTTTCCACGGATGGCAAAAGCGGTATGACCGTAAAACTCCATCCTTGGTTGAAGTTCCTGTTAAATTGCCCAAGGAAACAGTCAAAGGCTCATCCATTGAGTTACAATGGAATGGCTACCGGATAAAACTGGATCGGAACTTTGATACAATCACATTGAAAAAACTGCTTCAGACCTTGGAACAGTGCAATGATTAAGGATTTCTCTCAAATCAAGATATTTATCCGACCCGGTGTTACCGATATGCGGAAAGCTATTAATGGTTTGGCGGTAGAAGTTCAGGATGAAATGTCTCTTGATCCTTTTTGCGGCTCTCTTTTTATGTTCTGTAATAAACAGAGACGGATTCTGAAAGCCCTTTACTGGGATCAGACAGGCTTCTGCCTCTGGCAGAAGCGTCTGGAGAAGCACCGCTTCCCCTGGCCAGATACGGAAGAAGCTGCTAAAGCCATCAGCTTTGAAGAACTCTCTATGCTTCTGAAGGGTATAGACTTCTGGAAAGCCCACGAAACATTGAAATATTCAGAAATTGCCTGAAAGGAATTTACTCAAATTCCAGTCTTTGTTAAAATTCTCTTATGGATATTTCCTCTCTTCCGTTGGAAGCACAAAAAGAATTTTTATCTCTGAAAAAGCAACTTGCTGAATCAGAAGCCCAGAATCAGAACTGGGAAAAGAAATATCAGCTTCTTGAAGAGAAGTTGGCCTTGGCATTGCATCGTCAATTCGGTCGAAGAGCAGAAAATATCCCTGATCAGATTGAATTATTTGATTCTGATGAACCACAGACTCCTGAGGAAGACTGTTCGGAAGAACAGCAAATAGATTCTTACAAGCGTAAGAAAACAGGCAGAAAGCCTCTGGATGAGAACCTTCCCCGCAAAGAACGGATTATTGATATTCCTGAAGATGAAAAAAACTGTGCCTGCGGAACAGAACTGAAAAAAATCGGAGAAGAAATCTCTGAGAAACTGCATGTGATCCCTCCCCGTATCTGGGTAGAACGGATTGTCCGGTTAAAATATGCCTGTGGTAATTGCGAAGGAACCGCCGATGAAGATGTTCCTGCTGTAAAGATTGCCCCTCCGGAGCCTACCATTATCCCCAAAGGGATTGTCACTCCCGGTCTGTTGGCATTTCTGATGGTAAACAAGTACGTGGACCATCTTCCTTTTTACCGACAGGAAAAGCGGTTTGAGCGTATGGGAGCCCGAATCAGCCGTCAGAATATGAGTAATTGGCAGAAAAAGGCTTATGAAGCTCTTCTCCCTCTCTTTGAACTGCTGAAAACCCACATAAAATCCGGTCCGGTGATCCAAATGGATGAAACAACCGTACAGGTTCTGAATGAACCAGGTCGGGATAACAAACAGAAATCCTATATGTGGCTGTCCAGAGGCGGTCCTCCGGGACAACAAGCTGTTTATTATGAGTACCATCCAACACGGGCATCGGAATATGCAAAGAATTTTCTCACTAGTTTTAAAGGGTATCTGCAAACCGATGGATATCAAGGATACAAAACCGCGGTAGAAGGCAATCCCGATATACATCTGGTAGGCTGCTTTGCACATGCCAGAAGGAAGTTCTTTGAGGCTGATAAAGCCAGTAAAAAATCTAAAAGTGCTCTGGAAGGAATCAAGCATATCAAGAAGCTCTATGCCTTGGAAAATGATCTAAGGAGTAAGAAATTATCTCCTGAAGAGTTCCAGGAACAACGGAAAAGCAAGGCCGAACCCATTCTTGAAAAATTTAAACAATGGTTGGATAAAAGGGCTGAAAATGTTTTACCTGAAAGTGCTTTAGGTAAGGCTGTTCATTATGCATTGAATCAATGGGATTATTTGATCCGATATCTGGAAAGTCCTTATCTGACTCCGGATAATAATGGCAGTGAAAATGCTATTCGTCCTTTTGTTCTGGGGAGGAAAAACTGGCTATTTTCCGGGAATCCCAAAGGGGCAGACAGTTCCTGCGGGATGTATTCTCTGATTGAGACTGCAAAACAAAATAACTTGAATCCCTTTGATTATCTGCATTATGTTTTCTCTAAAGCTCCGTTCATCAATAATGAACAAGAATGGGAAGAATTATTACCATGGAATTTAAAAGATAACATTACGGCTGATAAAGGGCCTGTGTTTATTTGACGCATACAGAGATTCAGCACCAAAGCACAAAACCTCAATCTTTCCTTTTTTCCCGCGTCCTATGATGAGCCCCAGTTGGAAGACAGTCAATTGTGATACTTAAGGAGAACTCCTGCTAAGCTGATATATCTTTTTTCACCTGGAATGACTGTTACATTTACTCCCGAGTGCGATTGTCCGGAGCCTCATGAAATCTTCTACTCTTATAGAACCTGACGTATCTGAAACTCCAACCTTTGGATTCCCCTCTATTTTCATCTCCTTCTATAGAAACCCTGTATAATAAACTCTGATCAAAGCTCCCCGCTTCCTGTTGCCGTAATGGTACTGCTGATTTCCAGATTTCCGTTCCGTACTCTCAGGTCATCCAGGAACTCTTTTTCCAGAGAGGGATTTTTCAATTCAATGTGGTAGCTGAGTTTGAAGAGACTTCCCATATTCGTCGTTTTCACTCCGATCAGACGCGATTTTTCCGTATACTGTGTAAAAAGGTCATCAAACACATGACTATAGTTCAGATCTTCCGGGATCGTAATGGTGAGCGTTCTCTCTCCGTTCGTACTGAAAATCTCACCGAATTTCAGTTTCTCAAGGACAAGCAGTCCCCCTATAATGATCAAAGCGAAAATCAGAGCATAAATCAGATTTCCCGTTCCACATGTAAGCCCCAGGGCCATGGCTATAAAGAGAGCCATTATTTCACGGCCTGTGCCGGGGACGGAGCGGAATCGCACAAGAGAGAAGGCGCCCACGACGGCGACTCCCGCCCCCAGAGAGCCGTTGACCATCATGAATATGGCGCAGACCACGGGAGGCAGCATGGCGATAGTCAGTGCGAAGGACTTGGAAACCTTGCTCTTCCATTGAATAATCAGGGAAAACACGGTCCCAAGAAGAAGGGCTGTAATAAGATTGACCCCATAAGCCCCGAAGGATACCAGGGCCGCCTGATTCGATTCTGACAGCATTTCTGTTAATGAATTCATTCTGTATTCCTTTTTAATTTTTTCAGCAGGCTCTTTTGGCCTTATCAGCGCTGAGCCGTCGACCGTAGGCTTTTCCAAATTTGGAAAAGGAGGTCTTGTAAATCCGATTTCGGGAGAGAGCGTCCGTCAACCATAAAGGCATCGAACCGACGCATTTGATTTCCATAAGCCGTTCATCCTCATGCAGAAGACTGTTTCCCGAAGGTCTGGAGGAGAGATTCGGATTATCTTCACGCCAGAGAATATTTCGGTCCAGGGTTATGCGCAAATCCCCGTCGGCCCTTCCCCGCCAGGCTTCTCTTTCATAGGAAATATACATGGCCGGAGCGATGCCTTTGTTCTGATTGAGAAAATACAGGATTTCCCTCTCTATCTGGCCGTTTGCTTTGCCCTCTCCCGAAAGAAATTTCAGAGCATCCTCATGGGACATTCTGGTTCTTCGTTTGTAAACAATGCCCTTATATTTCTTCTTCAGCTCCAGAAAGACCCCTTCCTGCATTCCTATCTGTCCGTAGCTTCTCAGGCGGAGTTTTTCTTTGTAGACCGGTCTCTCCAGACTCTTCCGGATAAACCGGTAATCGGGAGAGTCCATATAGACATTGCAGATGGTATATTTGTGATAGTTATCTCTCTGGATATATCTGCCTATGGAAGGAAGCAGATTATCCCACTGACTCCGGCTGATCAGATATTTCAGTTCTTTCCTTTCAAACAGGCAGATATCCTTTCCCATCTAGTGCCTCCTGCCGCCGCCACCGTGGCCGCCGAAGCCCTGGGTCGTAAGCTGGGTAACTACAGCACCGTTCACCGTGACATTGCCCCCGGTCATCTGGGCGGTTTTGTCCGCATCAAAGGCGGACCGGGCTGTGACATCGATATTCCCCCCTCTGATATACAGGTCTCCATTGGAATCGAAGGCATCCGTATCACCTGTGGCCATGGTAATATTTATGTCCCCCCCGTTCACTTCCAGAACCACTTCCATTGGACTTTTGGCCGCGGCATTGATCCCGTCATCCTGAGCGCTGATAGTGATATTGCCTCCATTAATCTGTATATGGGTGGCTTCAATGCCTTCCTGGCATTTCGCTACTGTAAGATCCCCGCCGTCTATCTGAACAATGGTCGTTCCCTGCACACCGTCATCGGCTGCAGATATATTCAGGGTGCCTCCGTTTATATAAATGTAGCCCAGGGAGGAATCGTCATCATTCTCACTGTGAAGGGCATCCTTTCCGGATGTCACGGTAATGTTTCCGCCGTTAATCCTGATGGAATCGTTTGCTTCCAGACCGTCTTTCTTTGATGTGATGGAAAGAGCGCCGCCTGTAATTTTCAGGTCGTCTTTAGTAGAAATACCGTTTCCCTGAACGGAAATGATTTCAAGTGAACCCGTTCCGTTAAAGGTCAGGTCATCCCGTGAAAAAATGACCGCATCCAGATGGGTTTCCCCGTCGGATAAGTAATTTCCCGTAACCTGGAGAGAACTCTTCCTGTTCTCCGTGGAGATGAAAACCTTGTCAGCGGATTTGACATAGATAGCAGGGCTGTCCCTGTTGGTGATGTTGAAGCCGTCAAGAACAAGCTGGACTTTTGCTTCATCTCCCACATCTATGGTAAGTGTCGTGTTTATATAAGTTCCGCTCAGA
This sequence comes from Oceanispirochaeta sp., assembly GCA_963666275.2. Taxonomy (GTDB): domain Bacteria; phylum Spirochaetota; class Spirochaetia; order DSM-2461; family DSM-2461; genus Oceanispirochaeta. The sequence goes on along the minus strand of CAXXOA010000002.1, from coordinate 1,324,571 downwards.
AGATAGACGCCTTCTTTTGTCACAACCGAGTCTCTCCCGCTGGTCATAGTCAGGCTTACCGCGCCATTCAGATCAGCAGTCTGTTGCAGATCCCGTTTTGTAAACAATTCGTTCCCGTCCAACAGAGGAGTTTCTGCTGCGCTGGCTGTCTGAACCAGGCAATTGGTCAATCCCATAGTGAACAGCAATAAAGTAGTGATGAGTCCTGTTTTTCTTTTCATTTTCCATATTCCTGTTTTTTCCCCTTTGGAAGTTCTCTTTCAAAAGGGTGTTAATCTTTTATTGATTTACAGGATAGATTGAGACCATGAATAAAATGTGAATGGATTTCTCCTCTTTTGTAAATGGAAGGGATTTCCATGTCCTTGACTATTTTCACCGATTTTCATACATTGAACATGACCAGTGCGTATAATGGTTCAGCACGGGGCTTTACAGCTCCGTGCTTTTTTTTTGCCTTCATAAAAAGGAGTAATGAATGGATTTTTTTAATAAACTGCCCCGCAACAAGAGGGAGTTTGCCCTGTTTATGGCTGTTGTCTCTGTCATATCAGTCAGCTTGATCGCTCCGATCATAACCTGCCTGGAAATAGGATTCAGGATTCAGAACTGGTTCAAGGTTATGAGAGTACTGCCCCTGCTCTGGCCCTCTGTTATTGCGGTTGTTCTGATAACTTATAAACCGTCGGAATGGCTGACTTCGAAACTGGTGAAACAGGGGGACAGCTTCAGTGCGGTGATGACAATTAATACTCTCTGCTCTGTTCTCTTCATTTCCTTTTTTCTGACGATTATTGGCACCTGGATAGGGACGGGATCGGTCACATGGGATCCTATACGGCATTTCGTCCATCTATGGCCCAGAAACATGACCATCGCGTTCCTGATAGAAGCCCTTATCGCGCAGCCGGCAGCAAGGCAGGTCATGGTTCTAATCCATAAAGATTGCAGAATATAGGGCTTCGGTTATAACGCAAAGAACAGATCGCGTGATGAAGGAAGGATATGTTTATAGAACTCTAAAAAATACCCCCTTTGAACAAAAAGGGGGTATCAAGTACCTCACAAAGAGACTCTGCCCCATGAATTCCCAACTATCATACTGGGACAGATCTCTTCAGGGGTATTACTTCTGCTGGGTAAAAAGCCAGTCTCTGATTCCATCGATAGAATAAGCATACTGCCAGGTGTAGCGATGACTTCCACCCTCAAAAACGGTGTAGTTCACCGAAGCATTCTGACTCAGCATCTCTTCCACATTCTGCTGGAGGGTTTCTTTATCCGCCTCGGCATTCCAGGTGGCTTTGGCAATGGTGGCTCCGTTTTCAGCAAGAACCGCCGTAATGGCATCCTGCCCGGGATTCGCTTTGTTATCTCCCTGGGAAACCACAATCCACAAAGGAATATCAGCCATGGGGGCTACCAGTTCGGGATCCCACTGACAGGCCACAAGCAGGGACGCGGCAAAAAGGTCCGGATATTTAATATCCATAGCAATAGAGGTCATCCCTCCCATGGACTGCCCTGTATTGTACAGCCGGTCCGGATCAATGCTGTATTCCTTCATGAGAGATTTCAGCAGGTTGACAGTAACATCCATATCGACAGAAGTCTCTGAATTATCATCCGCCATAATGGCATTGTACTGAGGGGCGAGAACAAAGCTCTCATGCCGGGCCTGGTCTGCATCAGAAGCCCAGATTACCGCTCCCAACCCCTGTGTCAGGGTTTCTGTATGATTGTTGCTGACCACACCGGCATCATGCATAAAAAGGATCAGAGGATACTCTTTAGCAGGATCATAATTTTCGGGAACATAAAGATTGTACATAAGGTCTTTTTCATACTCGCTGTCATGATAGACAAGCTGCAGGAAATCCTCCGTATCAGGGCTTACAGTGTTATCGCTCTTCATTTCCGCTCCGGAACCAGCCACGGTCAGACCATTTTTGGCTGTAATATCCCCAGATTGAACAATAACAGCGCTGAGAATCACAGGATCAGCAGATTTATCTGAAACCTGGCCCAGCTGGGGACCGGCGAATCCCGGTGCGCCCCCCTCGCCCGCATTTTCAGAAGGCCCGCCCTGACCGCCTTCCCCGTCATCCTTTGCGGGGCCGCCGCCCATGGAAGCACTCTCAGGAGAAATGGAAGTCTCCAGTTCAATTATAACGAAATTCCCCTTTGTTTCCTGTCCTGACACAGAGGCACTGTCATTGGTATACACGGCAGTGACCTCACGATCGGGTACAGTAAAATCCGAAAGATCCAGAGATCCGCCATCAATGGCTTCACTGTATTCCACCGCCACAGCGGACACTTTCTGACCGTCCCCGAAAATCCTGACAATAGCTGTTACCCCCTCGACTGCGGGCATGCCTGCTGAATAGGGATTCTCTATTGCCATATTTTCATCTCCTTGACTGGCACAGGAAAACAACAGCGGCAGGGAAAATACTGCCGGAATAATTCTCTTTAGAAACTTCATTTTGTCCTCTCATATATTAAAAAAATGTATTTATCACTATTGAAATCAACTTTTGCAGATACGATTCCAGTAAGTGATGGGTACAGGTTCTTCAAAAAATGTAAAAGGAATATGAATAAAAGATATTTTTCAGATATCCGGACAGAGTTCTCACGGCAAAGTCAATAAACAACGCTTGTTCTTTATTCAAACTGATTCCTGACCTGTTTCACCTGTTGTGACTGCCCAGGGAAATTTCTTTCCTATTCGAGAATATAGGAGGAGACGATTTCCCCATAGAACATGGTATGAAAGTCTCTGTTGGCGCCATGGAAACCCGAATCCACATCCTGAGGATACATGGATTCCAGGAATTTTTCCGGAATAGCAGACGAGTCCTGGAGCTGCTTATAGAGAACACGGCATTCCAGGGTCAGCGGACACTCTCTGATTCCGGGAACAGAAATATTTTTCCCTTCTATGAGGGTCAGCCCCAGATCTTTGATTTTATCTGTATTTCTTCCGCTTACGGTTCCGGCATATCCCAGGATTTTCCCTGCCCCTTCCCGGTCTATGGGAATATTAATAGAAAACTCTCCGCTCTTCAGCTGTTCATGGGTAAAACGCCCGGTCCTTACATAGGATGTAAAAATCAGTTTGTTCCACTCAATTCCGATCTGTCCCCAGGAGATAGTCATGGTATTGACGATGTCATCTTTTTTTGTAGTCAGTAAAACGCCCTTTCTGATTCCCTGCAATATGGTATTCATATAATCATAGGGGTCTATTTCTTTATGCATTCTTCACTCCTTCAGAAACAAATTAGTCTTAGAAATTAGTCCTGATGTCACAAAATTACAAGATTACCGGACCATCTCTTTCATTGAGATCTACGGCCTGTTGACAGGCAGTGTAAACCAGACTTTGAGGCCATGAGGCTCTCTGTTTTCCGCTCCCATAGATCCCCGGGAAATTTCAATAATTTTCCGGCTGATGGCCAGCCCCAGGCCTCTTCCTCCGGAATGGCGGCTTCTGGACTGATCAACCCTGTAAAACCTTTCGAAGATCTTTTCCCGGCTCTCCTCCGGTATCCCGGAGCCGTGATCCTCCACGGTGATCCGAACAAAATCCTCACCCGAATCATCTTTGAATTCCCGGGTTGAGACTCTCACTTCGCTGTTTTCGGGGGCGTATTTCAAAGCATTGCCCAGAAGGTTTCCCAGCACCTGCCGGATTTTATCTTCATCTGCTGAAACGGTCAGAGAGTTTCCCATGGAAAGAGTCAGACTGACATGCTTTTCCTCAAAAAGAGGTAAATATTTCCCGCAGGTTTCCCTTATGAAATTTGTCAGCTCGAAAGGTTCGCATTTCATCGCGGCGATACCCACTTCCAGATCACTCAGGGAACGGAGATCCTTAATCAGGCTGGACATGAGGACGGTTTCCTTGTACAGACTTTTCAGCTTCTCATCATCCGCTCTGTAGACTCCCTCCTGAATCATTTCCAGATTGGCCTGCAGAATACTGACGGGAGTCCTCAGCTCATGGGCAATATCTGCCAGCAGATTCTGACGGGCCTCTTCCGTAATGCGCAGCTGTTCGGTCATACGATTGAAACTCACTGCCAGGCTGCCGATCTCATCCTTCCGGTTAATTACAACTCTGGGATCTTTTTCTCCCCGGGAGATTTTCCTTACAGCGTTTTCCAGCAGGATGATGGGTCTGGTGAACCTGGCGGCCAGAAGACTTCCCAGAAAAAGGGAGAGAATCAATCCGATGGAAACGGAAAGCCCCAGAGATTTTGCCAGGGAGAGAAGAAACACCCGTTCCTGGGGATTGTAACTCCGGAAGAGCATGGACTTGAAAAAGACCGATCCTACGACTTTTCCATCTGCCATGATCTTCTCGCCCTTGGCGGGTTTCAAAGAGAGGGAATCGACTGTTTCCGAAGGGTTCTTAAAGGAGATACCGCTGTAAACGACCTCTCCCCGGGAATCCAAAATGACAATGGGGACTTCCCCTTCCCGGGGATGCCTGTGATCATCATAGCGGTCAGGCTCTTTGAAGAGTTCATCATCTCTGATATGAATGTTTCCTAATGCATCACCCACATTTTCCCAGGATTGTTCATTTTCATAGAATCCCCCCAGGGATTCGGCATAGAGAGCGGCGGTTTCCACATCATTGGCTTTCACAAGATCATCGAAACTGCTGCGGCTCCAGAGCAGAATAATAAAGTAGGTAATGAGGCTGCTGATAAAAATGACTGCTGCAAACCCGGCTATCAACTCCATTCTGATGCCGTTTTTTCTATAATTGAAAATCATTCGGCGACCTTATACCCCACTCCCCAGATAGTCTCGATTAAACTTGGATGGCTGGGGTCGTCTTCCAGAGCCTTTCTCAGATTTTTGATCTGCACATCGATGGTCCTTTCATACCCTTCGTACTGATACCCGCTCAATGCTTCAATGAGCTCGCCCCTGGTATAGACCCTGCCGGGATTTTTCAGAAGTATGGTCAGAAGGTCGAACTGGGCTGTTGTCATTTTGACAGGAGCTCCGTTTTTTATCACAATTCTCCTCAGCAGATCCAGCTCCACTCCCCGGTGAGAAAGGGGAGACTGATCATCAGGGACTTCTTTTCCGGCAGCCCATCTCCGCAGAATTGATCTCACCTGGGCGCCCAGTTCCCGGATACTGAAAGGCTTAGTCATATAGGCATCCGCTCCGATTTCCAGTCCTAAAACTTTATCGGCTTCTGAATCTCTTGCGGTAAGCATCAGTATGGGGACCAGACTGTCCTGACGTATCCGACGGGCCGTTTCAATACCATCAATACCGGGCATCATCAGGTCCAGAATCACAAGATCGAAATCTCTCTCATCAAAAGCTTTCAAGGCTTCTTTTCCATTGAAGCACTGATAAGTCTCATACCCCAGGGAAGACAGATAGTCATTGACCACATCATTGATCTCCTGCTCATCTTCCACAATAAGGATTTTCTCCATAAAACCTCACTTTTTTAAATGATCAGACCGCAGTGCAGAGTCCGCAACCGGTACAGCCCGGGCATCCGCCGATTCCAAAAGACACAGTGTCTACGCTGCCGCTTTCTTCCGGGTCAGCGCTGAAATGTTTTTCACCTCCCCCGTGAGAATGCTCTCCCTGGGGCTGTGAGGCAGAAGCAAAAAGCAGACTGCCAGAAAATACCGCAGCGGCTGCAAAGGGAATAACCGCAGATTTAACATCCACCTTCCCCAGGGGAGCGGAAAGGGCGCCATTGACGGGGCAGGCATTAACGCATTCGTGACATCCGATACACTCTGCCGAATCTACCGTCTCTAATTTTGCCACATCAATATCCATAGAACAAGCTTTGGAACAAAGGCCGCAATTAATACAGTTGTGAGTATCTCTTTTGATCTTGTTAGGACTGATTTTAGAAAGGAGAGCGTACCAGGCTCCTGCGGGACACAGGTATTTGCAAAAACCCTTTCCCAGAAAAAAGGCAAAAACAAGAATCCCTATAAGAAAAAGGAAGGCCGATGGATTTCTTGAGAACGCATCAGTCAGGTTCCCGCCGCTGAATAAACCTATAAGGACAATGAAAGGATCTCCCGCGATCATCCAGTGTCCGGCGCCGATAGCCGCGCCAGCCACAAAAGAAGCCAGAACCGCATATTTCACATACTTCAGAGTACTGTCGATTTTTGCAGGGATTTTCCAGTTTCTGATTCCAGCAGGAAGAACCTTTTTCCCCGCCATCATGGAAAGTTCCTGTAAGGCCCCCAGGGGACAGATATAACCGCAATAGGCCCGTCTGAAAATGACAGAAAGGACAGACATGGCCAGAAAAATTACAACCATGGCAGAAAAAAGTCCTGCCAGGGAGAATCCTGACCGGAACAGTCCGCTGAAAAACATTTCAAATCCCCCGATGGGACAGATGGCGTGTACCGATATAATTCGGGCCAAAAAGAGAAAAAAGGCAGTACTGACAGCCAGGACGGTCCAGCGGATCAGCCTGGCTTTTTTCATAGATTTACGTTTCATGACAACAACTCCTCATTTATTTTGGTGTATGAGCGAATTGTTGAATCAGGATGTAAAAGGAATGTGAATGGAAATTGGGGAATCGGTAAATGGGAAAATTATTAAAGAGACTCGATCCACCCTTTAAAGGCATTTTTCCTTTTATCTGAGAAATCCCCGGAAGCCTGATTGTATAACCATTTCAGAGACCTGGACTGCAGATGCTCTCTGAAGAGCTGCTCTCCTTCATGTATGACTACTTTTATCAGACAGGGACAATCATGGGTAAAAACAGATGGATCATCAACAAATATATTATTTTTTCGAATCTCTGCGCACTGAAAAAAATGACTTGAACCTTCAATTGCTTCGAAAATATCCCAGAAACTGATCTCATCTGCGGGACGGGCTAACTCGTACCCCCCATTGACACCGGGGATCGATCGTACAATGCCGCCTTTTCGTAATTTTGTAAAAATTTTAGACAGATAGCTTTCTTTGATATTATTCAGTTCTGCAATCTGTTTAATGCCAATGGTTTTTCCTTCAGGCATCTCCACCATATAAAAAAGGGAATGAAAGGCATATTCAACCCCGATACTGAACTGCATATAACTCTCCAGAAGGTATTCCCTGCAGGAAAAAGGGAATGACGTTTAAAGTATAGAATGAGTTTAACCACTATACAAAAAACCGTCACTCCCTGTATATGGAGCCTGGACTTAAATCGTCTGTTTTACAGATTGAGGTGAAACAACAAGAACCCTGTTGGCCCAGGAAAACTGCTCCTTTACCTTATCAAACGCTGTCCCCTCTCTCAGGAATTCACCCGTTCCTTCAATCAGATATCCCGTTCCCGGTCCCATTTTCCCCTCAATTTCTTTTGTGCCGAGAGTAAGCAGAAGTCTGCTGTTTTTTTCCGTTTTTTTTCTTGTCTTTACCATACCGTACACGGGAATCAGGATTTTCTGATCGTCTGTGAAAGACAGGTAGGAATTCCAGGTATTAGCAACATGAGCCTCATTGTCGGCACAGGATACGATGGAAACCACTCCTTCTCTGGCTACGACATCCATAAATCTACTATCAAACATATTCTCTCCTTAAAATCTATTATAGATATTCATTATCTATAATATCTATAATAAAAAATGTCAAGAGATAATAAGGCCATGAAAATGTCAAAATAAAACTTGCCTTTTTACCACTCTGTGTTAAGGTTTTCCCATGATAAAAGAGTATCTTCCCCATGAAATATACAGAGAGTTCCAACTTCTTGATGATATTCTGATAAACTCTCCCTCCGGGATTTTTACCAGTGAGATGCGCTGTGCAGCTTTTCAGGCTCTTATTGAACAAATAAAGGAATCCGATATCAGAAAATGGTATCTCATTGAAAATTTCAAATGGGATTTCAGAGGTCCGGAGGAATCCACCCATCTCTCTGTCAACTACCTCAAGTTACTGAAAGAACTGGGGTGTCAGAGAGTCATCTTTGTCTCAAAGCTGCAGATCCCTGAAAGATTTGTTGTATCAAAGATATTCAGGAAAGCCGGCCTGACTTTTGATTTCATGCCCCATATGGAAAGTGCAATATCCTGGATTCAATACATAAAGATGAAACAGGAAGATTCCATATCGGCTATTCTCAGAACACCTGCTATGTGACGAGCTGGAACAGAAAATCCTGAAGAAATAAAGCAGGATCTAAGAGATCATACTATGCCCAGGAAGTGCCTGGAATAGTATGATTTCATGCGGATCCGGAAGAGTTCAAAATGATTCATCCGAGCCTGAAACCATCACTCAAGTCGGCGTCAGAGTCCTCATCCTGCCAACAAGCTCCTGCCCCAGTTTTCTGCAAGCCGCCTGATTTTCAGGCTGTTCAGGCCTGCCTGCTGAAATGGCACCATAGTGGAGAGTCAAACGGTCCGTGACATATTCGGTAACACCGAAAACGGAAAAACCATAATTCATAAGGATGGTCAGGAGGGTTAAACAGGTCAGTTCATTCCCTCCGCCCCAGCCACCTGCGGAGCTGAATGCGCATCCCATTTTCCCGTTTATGGTACTCCATAAATCTTTCGGAAGATCATCCCACCACTTCTTCAGCTTCCAGGAGACAGTACCATAATTCGTGGGAGACCCCAGGGCAATGCCATCGCACCATATCAGATCTTCCGGCAGGGCTTCTGATACGGTCAACAGCCTTACACGCACAGAAGCGCATTCAGATGCCCCCTCTGCTACCAGTTCAGCCATTTTCCCGGTATTCCCTGTATTGGAGTCATAAAGGACCAGGATATTCAGCCGTTTATTCGACACTCTTCAGAATCTCCGTAAAAGTATTATCATAGACAGTACATCCGATCTTTTTATTATTCCCCAGGAGGATTCCGCAACCGCTGCATGTAGTACACCAGTGAATACTGTCCAATTGGCCATTTTTTACTTTATTGACAAAACGGGGGTCTGCAAAAACCTGGCGGCCGATACCAACCAGATCTACAGATTTCTGTTTTAGATTCTGAACAGCGAAACCGAGCAGGCTCTTTTTATCGGAATCATTACCGGTTAAACTGTTATTTCCGTCTCTGGTATAGCTGTAACCTGAACCGATAACCGGTATCGAAACTTCTTCTTTTATTTGCCTGGTCCATGTGAAATGACGATAAACCCCTTCCGGATAGGTCGCTGTGGGAAGCAGAATTTCAAGATTGGCTGCCGCATATCCGGCAGAAACATTGATAAAGTCCACACCGATTTCTTCCAGTAACCGGGCCAGCTTTTTCATTTCTGTTAGATCCTCAATGACATCAGACGCACCAGAAGTACCGCATCCCCCGGGGATTCCCTCATAGGGCGAAATTCTGGTTCCAATGATAAAATCATCCCGGCATTTGTCTTTAACAGCAGCAAAGATCTCCCTGAAAAACCGGGTTCTGTTCTCAAAACTGCCGCCGTACTGGTCGGGTCTGAGGTTTCCCGGATGCAGGAAGTCTCCTGCCAGAAAACCATGGGCCTGCTTAATATCAACGCCATCACCGCCAATTTCATCTATCAGCAGAGCAGCTTTGACAAAATCCCCGGATGCCTTGCGGATATCCTCCAAGGACATGGGGGTTTCCTCAGAGTTTTTTGCATAAACAAAAAGGGGTTTCCTGAATTCAGGATCACTGAGGCGTCCGGCATGGCTTAGCTGAAAAATGACCAATATTTCAGGGTTAACCAACTTTATAGAACTCACAAGTTCTCTGTATATCTCTTTATTTTCTTCTGTGATTATCATTCTGTTGGAACGGGCCTGGCAATCAGAAGAGACATCAATGGATTCAACAAACAGGATCCCCGGCCCTCCTTCCGCTCTCTCCCTGTAAACCCGGAAGGTCTCCTCTGTAGGAGTTCCTGCAGAATCACAGTTATTCGTTTCTGTGGGCTGATATATAAATCGATTCGAAGCCTTTGTGTTTCCAATTGCGATTGGAGTAAATAATATTGAAGTATCCATCTTTAACCTCATTACAATTGATTGAAGGATTCCGGCCCGGAAGGAGCAGGCCGGAATATTGAGTATCAGATTTCCGGGAGGAATTCTTCGGGAATCTGGTCATCGCCGATCCACCACCAGTCAGAAAGTTCGGGTCTTACAAATTTTTCTATGTCCTCCGGTCCCATGCCCTGGACGTCGATATAATGGATTTTTTCAACGTCATTCCCTTTGATAGCCTCAAGCAGTACTTTTACGGATTCTGCGGAAAGCTTTGTCGTCATGGGAAAGGCATATCCGGGAATATTATGATCAACCAGGAACTTGGCATAGCCATTCAACTGATCACCTGTTGTGGGAACAAGAGGGCGGCCGGCTTCCTGCAGAGCCTGAAGTGCCGGAAGAGACATTAAACCGGAATCGGCCCATATACCATCGATCTGGGGGAATGCCGAAATCATGGCTTCCATGATATTTTTTGTTTTTGCCGCAGACCAGTCACAGTAATGGTGATCCAGAATGGTAATTCCCGGATATTTCTCAAACTCTTCTCTTGCGCCGGCAAGCCTCTCCTCTGCTGTTGTATTTCCGGAAATACCGCTCAGCATGATGATATTCCCCTTTCCATTCAGTTCTCCAGCAAGCCATTCCGCCTGAGATCTTCCGAATTCTTTCAGATCCTGTGTGACAAGACTTGTATAGGAATCTGTTTCCAGACTTCCGCCAAAAACGACAACAGGAATCCCTTCGTTATAGGCACTTTCAATGGCAGGCCCCAGAACCTCTCCCATGGTGGGATATACAATTAGCCCGTCTATACCTTTGGCTATAAGATCATGAATATCAGCTATCTGCTTTTCCGGTTTTTCATCCGCATTGGTTATGTAGAAATCCTTAATTTCAGGATGGGAATCCACTTCCGCAAGAAAATTGCTCTGAAGAAACTGTCTCCAGGAATCTCCCATTCCGGCATTGCTCCACCCGATAACGATTCCATCATCCTTTGCTCCTTTTTCCTGTTCTCCCGAAGCAAAAAGCGATACTGCCAGAAGCGCCGTCAATAGAAATATTAAACCTTTTTTCATAAAACCACTCCTTTATATCAGTGTACAGAATCACATTAATCCCGGATTCTCAAACCGTATATGGATTGAACCGACTCATCATTAGGACATTTCCGACATAGGAAAGAATTTTTTGCTGCAACACTGGATTATCCCCTTATACTACTGTTATGGCACGGAAACCGATAAGTATCAGACTGTCTCTGTTCCTTTACGGATTTATACCTATGATTATCAGTACGGTACTGTTCTCCTCTGTTATCCTTGTTCTGACAAACAGACTCATCAAACAGAGAGAGGAAACAAATCTCATCACAAATACAAGGATACTCTCTGATCTGCTTGATAACGAGCTGAGAAAAATAAAGACCATATCCCTGAATCTTGCCTACTCTCCCAGCCTCCGGAGGGAGATGACCGATTATGAACAGATAAAAGAAAAGGAGTCTGATCCTGTAAGTCTCTATTACGGCGCCAGATCCATTCAGGCGGTTCTGCTGGAAACAGTCGGCCCTCTGAAACAGGTTGAACAGGTAAATATTATTCTGCCGGATCTCGAAATGATTTGTGCCGGACAGTATAACCTCAGCCAGAAACTCCCGGAACAGCTGCACTCCCGGATAGAAAATATCAGAACCAATGGGATGGCAGCCTACTGGTCCCCTCCCGAAAGAGATTCCCTCTCAGAACAGATGGCAAACAATACGAACTCCCAGCTCTATATCTCCTATTATCAAGTCCTTTATGATGATTTCAGAAATAAAATCGCTTATATAGAAATCAAACAGAAGATGGAGACCCTGTTTTCCTCCCTTGAAAAGAATTCTCAGAATTTCAAGGTTTTCAACAGACAGAAACTTCAGATATACCCGTCAATCCAGCCCTATGGCAATGCCTATTCAGATATTCTATCTGAGATGATTCCCTTTAAGATTTTTAAGAGCGAGAACAGATTTTCCCGAAGAGAGGAAATCCTCTGTCTGGGCATGTCCGGAGAGGCCCCCTGGAGCCTGATCAACATCAGAAATGAAAAGGACTACCTGAAACCTGTTCAAAAAATACTGGCTCTTCTCCTGTCTCTGATAATTCTCATTTCTGTTCTGAGTTTTCTCATCTCGCACAAACTCAGTCTCGGCATCAATAAACCTCTGATGAATTTGAGCAGAAAGCTGGATCAGATGGAATGGAGCAGGACTCCTCCAGATACAATACTTCCTGATATGACAGGGATCACAGAGCTGAATACTCTGGAAGTATCCTTTGCGGAAATGAACCGGAAAATGGATGAAAAGCTGGATCTTTTCGTAGCTGAGAAAACACTGGAAGTAAACGCCAGAATGCTGGCTCTCCAGTCTCAAATGGACCCCCACTTTCTTTTCAATATGCTGAGTATCATCAGTATTATGGCAGAGGAAGGGCAAACTGAAGGCATTCAGAAAGTGATCAGCCATTTAAGCCGTCTCATCCGCTATGTTTCCACGATCAAGGAACTGACCGTTCCGGTAGATCAGGAAATCCAGATGGCAAGGCATTATATGGAGTGTATCTCCTATAGATTCGGCGAAGCCGTGGAATTCACATTCGTCCTGCCTGAAAATCTTGAGAATCTGAAAATTCCAAAGCACTCCATTATTCCTCTTCTTGAAAATTCAATCAAATACGGGATGCCCGAGAATCCCCCCTGCAGGATTACCTTATCCATGGAGCTGGATTCTGAAAACTGGTGTATAAAAGCAAGAGATAATGGCCCTGGATTTTCAGAAGACGAACTGGAGCATCTGCTTCTCAGGATACGGGAGGGTGTTCAGAATCCCCGAAAGCAGCTTTCCAACCAGATAAGCGGAATGGGACTGATAAATATCTGTGCCCGCTATTTCCTGTATTATGGCAGTCAATACCGTTTTGAAGCCCGCAATCTGCCGGAAGGAGGTTCCCAGGTTATCCTCGGAGGAACAAGAAATGGAAAATAACAGGATTCACTACATTCTTGCAGAAGATGAACCTCCCATCCGGGAAAATCTCATAAAAAAGATTTCCGCTCTTGATGAAAATTTTATCCTTATGGGAGAAGCATCCGGAGGAAGCCGGGTACTGGAACTGGTGAAGGAGAAACAGCCTGAGGTTGTCTTTACAGATATACGGATGCCGGGATTGAACGGAATGGAGCTGATGACCTACCTGAACAGCCACTATCCGGAAATCCTTATAGTCGTTATATCGGGATATAGTGATTTTGATTACATGCAGAAGAGCATACAGTCCGGAGTCACCGACTATCTTCTGAAACCGATCGACATGGCCCAGCTTGAAGGCACTCTCATCAAACTGCATCAGATTATTAAAAACCGGGAAAAACTGATTGATCAGAAAATTGAACACTTTGAAGACAGGGCGAGAAGGGATCTGGCGGTAGAAACGGCGGAATATATAAGAAAAAGATTCAGAGAAAATCTCATGATTCAGGAAATTGCAGAGAATTTCCATATTAACCCGACCTATTTATCCCGTACATTTAAAGAGATCTACGGCATGACACCAACACGATACATCCAGGATCAGAGAATAAATCTTGCCAAACGTCTTCTCCTGCAGTATGCGGATATGGAAGTGAAAGAGATATCCAGCTTTATCGGCTACACGGATCAGAACTATTTCAGCAGAGTGTTTAAAAAGGAAGCAGGTCTGAGCCCCCTGGAATACAGGCATAAAGGGCTTTTTCAGTAAAAGAAGGGGCCTCCGGCCCCTGAAACCCGCTCAATGGATCTGCTTTATAGCACTTCCAACTCAAGATTCATAATCTTAGCGATTGTTTTTATTTCATAGGAATGATCCCCTTCCATCACAATGACATGATGGGAATACACATTATCCATAAGATTCCTTCCATCAGGAACTCTCAGGATTCCCCCGTTTCTGACGTCAGATTCCTCTCCATATTGAACATAACCTTTCAGCTGCCCTTGTACACACATTATCTTCTTCATGGCCGCATCAAGTTTAACGACAGTCACATCACCGGTGTTCATCCGGGCATCAAACATATGGGAATTTTCATCAACAATGGCGAGCTGTTTCTTTCTCAAAGTCCAGCTGCTGCTGAATTTTCTGGGAAGCAGCCCGAAATAGCCGCAGTGCCCCAGGAGGATATGATTTTGCGGGTCATCCACTATTTCAGGAAAAGAAGGAATCTTCTCATGTTTCAGAGCCGCATTTCCCATAAGGAATGGATAGATATTGGTCATGAAAAGAGGCGCTCCGATAGACTCATAAAGAAGATATTTGGTTGTTAAGGTTGCCGTATCGCCTTCACAGGCCCATAGCAGGCCCTTTTCTTCCAGCAGCCTGTCCCAGGTAAGGCACGGAGTGGTCCTGCAATAACGGGATTCATTGAGACAGTTCGACCCAACCCCTATGATATCATCACTGTCCAGTTCTCCCTGCATGGCAATATAGAACTTTGCCGCATTGATCCCCCGGATTTTTTCAAATCCTTCCTCCTTGGGATAGTTCCAGCTGTTCCATACTTTTTCAGCTTCCGCATCAGGAACCCGGCCTGCTTTTTCTCCAAGAGCTTTCAGGCTTCTTCTCTCAATACCCGTTCCGAATCTGTCCCGTATTGTCTTCGTACACTCATCTTCCCACCAGTAGAAAGATTTGAAAATTTCCGGTTGAAACCCTTCTCCGGGATTATCCTGGAAGATCAGAAATTTCGATTGCGCCATTTTTCTCTTTGTAGAAAGAACTCTGCAGATGGTCCGGACATCCTCCAGGCTATAGGGCATAATGGGATCCACTCCCTTACCTCTGAGGAAATTTCCGATTTCCCAGTCCCACATGGAAACAGTGGCAAACTCGGAAGTAATAATGAGGAGAGGCTTATCAAGTCCCCGGAAGGCATCAGCAGACCGGTAGGCCTCTCCCAGGATTTCGGGAAAAAGGACTGCCTCGCAATCAGGCAGATCCTCCCCCAGAGCCTGCTCTTCAAGAATCTCCGCCATATCCGACAGAAGATCTTTCAGACGGTTCAACTGAACATTGAAGCGGTCTGACCTTTCAGACTTGAAGTAAACGGGAACTAATCGTGCTTTCATATCAAACTCCATTGCATTGTTTATTCCGATTCCTTCCTGGCATAAAAAGAAACAGCCAGAATCAGGATCAGACCTTTCAGGAACATCTGGATATAGGGATTAATATCGAGAAGGTTCATAAAATTGGAAAAAATTGTAAGAATCAAAACTCCGCCGACAGCCCCCAGGAGCCTGCCTTCGCCTCCGGCGAGAGAGACTCCTCCGATAACAGCGGACGTTATGGTATCCAGTTCGTAGCCGTCACCGGTGGTAGGTCCTCCCCCTCCCATTCTGGAAGACAGGAAAAGGGATGCCAGGGCAACAAGGGCGCCTCCCAGAAGATAGGCCATGATTTTTACCCTGTTTACATTGATTCCCGAGATGCCGGCGATAAAGGAATCCGAACCTACAGCATAGAGATGGTTTCCGAAGCGGTGTTTCCTGACAACAAGAAGAACCAGCAGAAAAATCAGAATAAAGTAGAAGATGCTGACGGGAATTCCTCCCAGCCTGTAGGAAGCCAGGAAACGGAAGGATTTGGGAATTCCTCCAATAGGCCGCTTGGTGTAGAAGAAAATAGCTCCCTGCAGCAGGGACATTGTGGCCAGGGTGGCCATAAACGCGGGAATCCTCAGCCTGACAACCAGAAAGCCGTTAAAGCCTCCGATGACGATCCCAGTCAGAATGACAACCAGACAGACAAAAACCGGACTGATCCCCGGGATATCCCGGAACAATCCCGCCGCCATTGTGGTCATAAGCGAAACCGCTGCACCGATAGACATATCGATGTTTCCTGATATCATAACGACCGATTGGGACAGGGTTGCAATTCCCAGACCGATGGGCTGTACCAGAAACACATTCCTCAAATTTCTGTAGGTCAGAAAAATGGGCGAGGAGACGGCACTGGCCAGAAAGAGAAGGGCAAACAGGAGCCAGACGAATTTGCCCGGCTTAACCAGTTCTTTCGGGTTCAGATTTTTCTTGAGATTCATAACATTCAGACTCATTTTGCTCCCTCCTTCTTATGCAGGCGGTATTCATGGCCCACGGCGAGAGAGAGGACCTGCTCCTCTGTAGCCTTCCCCCCGGACTGATCAATAATTCCGGCAACCCGGCCCTGTTTCATAACAAGGATCCTGTCGGCCATGCCGATCACCTCCGGGAGCTCGGAGGAAACCATTATGACTGAGTTCCCCTCTTCACAGAGGTCTCTGAGGATTTTATATATCTCGTGCTTGGCTCCCACATCGATTCCTCTGGTGGGCTCGACAATGCAGAAAATTTCCGGGTTGGTCAGCAGAGCTCTTGCGAGAAGGACTTTCTGCTGATTCCCGCCGCTGAGATTTCTTATAAGCTCACTCATGGATGACGTTTTTGTCTTGAGCCTGCTGTTTTCCTGAGACGCCGCGGAATTTTCTGTTTTCCTGTTAATGAGCCCTCTTTTAAGATAGGCATCCAGATTGGCAATGGTCGTATTCTCTTTTATATTCATCGGGGCGATGATGCCCTCTTTCTTTCTATCGGATGGTATATAGTAGAAACCGTTGGCAATGGCTTCCCGGACAGTATTGTTGAAAACATCTTTCCCGTTAACTGAAATTCTGCCGTCCTCTTTTTTCAACAGTCCCATCAGAGCCTTGATGACTTCTGACCTTCCGGAACCGACCATTCCGGCCAGCCCGAGGATCTCCCCCTTTCTCAGGGTAAAACTGACGTCCTGAATCTTTTTTCCACAGCTGAGATTTTCCACTTCCAGAAGAGCCCTGTCCAAAGGGGTACCCGGATCAGGATAAATATCGCCGATCTCCCTGCCTACCATCTTTTGAACCAGAAGGTCTTTGGTCATATTAGCGACGTCATCGGTGTGGGTGACTTCTCCGTCTTTCAGCACAGTGACTTTGTCGGCTATTTCAAACACCTCCTCAAGCATATGGGAAATGTAAATAACCGTAACTCCTTCTTTTCTGAGGGAGCGGATGATAGCAAAAAGTTTGGTAAGTTCCTTGTCTGTCAGAGGCGCGGAAGGCTCGTCCATGATAAGCACCCGGGAAGTGACCGAAAGGGCTTTGGCAATCTCCACGAGCTGCTGCTCCACCACGCTCAGTTCCGAAATCAATTTACCGGTATCCACTTCGACTCCCATCCGCTCAAAAAGTTCAAGAGTCTTCCGCTTAGCCAGATTTTTATCTTTGAATCCGCCGAATCCAACCGGTTCCCTGTTCAGGAATACATTGGAAACCACATCCAGATGACTGATCAGGCTGAATTCCTGGAATATGATGGATATCCCCATCAATTGGGCTTCATGGGGATTTCTGATCTGGACGTCCTCCCCGTTGTAGACAATCTGCCCACTGCTTGGCTGATACACTCCGGAAAGGATCTTCATCAGCGTAGATTTGCCCGCTCCGTTCTCTCCCACGAGCGCATGCACCTCCCCTTTTCTGAAATTCATATTCACATTATTGAGAGCTTTGACACCCGGAAAAGACTTTGAAATATTCCTGAACTCCAATAGGGGCTGTATTTCGGACATAACAATCTCCATTTGTCTAAACCGGCCGTATCAAAGCGGCCGGCTATATTTTATTTAGTCAATTTCAGGCAGAAACTCGGCCGGAATCTGATCATCACCCAGCCACCACCAGTCGGACTTTTCCATATCCACGAACTGTTTGATCTTCTCGAAATCATAGGTATCGGGATCCTTGAGAATCCTAGACGGGATAGTCTCTCCCTTAACCGCCTTGAGTCCTTCCACAAGGGCCCAGGCACCCTGCCTTGTTGAATAAGGCTCGATATATCCCGGAACATCGTTGGCCACCAGGAATTTCGCATAACCGTTAAGATGGTCTCCCGTGGTGGGAACCAGAGGCCGACCCGCTTCCTTCATGGTTTCAAGAGCCGGAAAGGACATCAGCCCTGAATCGGCCCAGATACCGTCGATCTCGGGATAGGCCTGAAGGAAGCCCTGCATAATCTCCTTGGCCTTTGGAATGGACCAGCCTGTATACTGGGTTCCCAGAATTTCAATCCCGGGATATCTGGCAAAAACTTCTTTGGCCCCTTCAAGCCTCAATTCCACAGACATCTGACCGGCAATTCCGCTCATAAGAACAATCTTGCCTTCTTCGCCCATCATATCGATCAGGGCTTCCGCATAATGGGCTCCCAGTTTCTTCATATCCTGTCCTACATAGGCGGTAATATTGTCTGTGGGAACTGTTCCGTCAAATACAATAACGGGAATTCCCGTATTGTAGGCTTCCTCCACTGCCGGAACTATGGCAGCGCCGATGGAAGGCTGTATGATCAGAAGATCCACCCCCTTGGCCAGCAGATCGCTTATATCGGCAGCCTGTTTCTCCGGCTTTTCATCGGCATTGGTAAAATAGACTTTTGAAATTTCGGGGTGTTTTGCCACTTCCGCATCGAAATTGGCTTTCATGAACATCCTCCAGGAATTTCCCATCCCGGCGCAGCTGAAGCCGACAACAATGTCATCTGTCTTCGGGGCGGCCTGCCCGCCGTCTTTCTGTCCTTCTCCGAAAACGGCTGCAGCACACAGCATCATCAGAAGAACCCCTACCATCCTTTTAAGATTACGCATAACTTTTCTCCTTCTTTTTGCCTGAACTCAGGCTGTATTCCTCTTCCTGTTCGACAGGTAAAGCGCAACAATAATGACCAGGCCCCGAATGATAAGCTGGCTTTCCAGGGGCATACTCGCCAGCAGGACCAGGTTGGTAATCATAAGCATTATGAAGCCCCCCAGCATGGTTCCCTGTATGGTGCCCGAACCACCCCCGATAACAGCTCCGCCCAGAACCGCATAGGCAATGGAATCCAGATCATATCCTTTTCCGACCCAGTTATCAGAAAGTCCCGTATATCCGCCCAGAAGGATTCCCACCACCGCCGCGGCTGTTGAGCAGATCACATAAGCAATGATAACTTCCCTGTCTGTCCTGACCCCGCTGAGGTAGGCGACCCTCTTATTGTTACCGATCGCATAGAGTCGCCGCCCGTATCCCGAACGCCCCAGGATAACCGAATAAATCACTCCCAGAACCAGAAACAGCAGAAACAGATTGGGAAAAACACCGAGGCTGTTCCCTGTACTGAAGGCTTTGAGGCCGTCAGGAATAGACCCTCTGGGCATTCCATTGGTCCAGATAAGACGGAGCCCGTTTATGATTATGGAGACCCCCAGGGTGGCTATAAAGGGCGGAACATTCCGCTTAGTTACAAGGTATCCGTTGATAAGTCCCGCAAGGGTTCCCAGAAGCAGGCAGAGAAGCAGAACCGGGAAAATCATGCTGTTGGAAACCATATAGGTGGCGGCTACAACATTGGATGTGGAAATGACGGCTCCCACAGAGAGATCCAGACCTCCCGAAATAATAACAAATGTCTGCCCCATAGCGGCAATGGCCACCATGGAATAGTTCCGTCCCACATTCAATAGATTTCCGGGATTAAAAAAATTCACGCCTATGGTCATATTGATGATTATCGCAATGACAACAATCCCGCCGAGGGCACCATAGAGTCCCAGCGGGATAGGCCCCTGTTTCAGACGCTCCATAGTGAGGGCGCCTTTGTTTACTCTGTTCACGACTTTGTCCTTAATGAATTATAGGCGGCTCCCTCCTCAGGGCAGGGAACCGCCAGGGGCAGATACTATCAGATTGAAATTTCCCGGCCTTTCTCGGCAGAATCCAGGCCTGCCTCAAGGACCTGCATCTCTTTTAATCCGTCATAGAAGTTCGGCCTGATTTCCCGTCCTGTCCGGACGGCTTCGCAGAAATCCACAACCGCATGGACGAATTCATGTTCATAACCGATGATATGTCCGGGGGGCCACCAGTTGGCAATGTAATCATGTTCGGCTTCGGTGGCCATGATCGTACGGAACCCCTGCTCTCCTGCAGGATCTTCCCTGTTGAAATACTGAAGCTCATTCATCCGTTCCAGATCGAAAATCAGGCTCCCCTTGCTTCCGTAGATCTCAAAGTAGTTATAATTTTTTCTTCCCGGAGCGAAGCGGGTTGTCTCAAAGGAACCGAGGGCTCCGTTTTCGAATCTGCAGATCATGAAAGCTGCATCCTCCACGGTGACTTCCCCTTTGGCGGTTCCGGCGGATTTTCCGTTGAAGGTTCCCGAAGCTTCTTCATCCGGCAGAGTCCGCTCTTTGATAAAATTGGTGGTCATGCAGCTCACAGAGGAGATTTCTCCAACCAGATATCTTGCCAGGTCAACACTGTGAGAGTTGAGATCCCCCTGGGGTCCCATGCCCGCTGTTTCCTTTTTCAGATGCCAGGTCAGAGGGAACTCGGGATCTACAATCCAGTCCTGGAGGTAGGCTCCTC
The DNA here is from genome assembly GCA_963666275.2 of Oceanispirochaeta sp. Classification (GTDB taxonomy): domain Bacteria; phylum Spirochaetota; class Spirochaetia; order DSM-2461; family DSM-2461; genus Oceanispirochaeta. The sequence goes on along the minus strand of CAXXOA010000002.1, from coordinate 1,304,071 downwards.
TCCAGTGAAAGATCTGTCCGATTTTCCCTTCATCGATCAGTTTTTTTGCCAGCCTCACGGCAGGGCAGCGTCTGTAATTATGATTGACGTAGTGAGTGATGTTGGCATTCCTTACCAGTTCATACAATTCCCGGGCCTGTTCAGTATTCATGGCCATAGGTTTTTCCAAAAAAACATGCTTTCCCGCTTTTACAGCCTCTTTTGCTATTTCGTAGTGAAGGTGCTGGGGGACGGAAATATCAACCACATCGATATCATCCCGGGCAATTACTTTCCGCCAGTCGGTTTCAACCTCTTCCCAACCCCACCTGTCGGCGAACTCCTGCAGAGGCTCTTTGTGACGACCGCAAACGACCTTCAGCACCGGAACTGTTTCCATATCAAAAAATAACGGCGCTTTTTTCCAGGCATTGCTATGGGCCTTCCCCATAAACTTGTAGCCGATAAGGGCTATATTCAATTTTTTCATATCTTATCCTTTGGTATTGCTGAAGTCCGGAAAAGTGTCTGACTTTTCCTGAGAACAGAGATCAGCCGACTTCCTTTACAATCCTTTTCAATTCCGCGACAGAGGCAGCAACAGCCTTATCTTCATCATCATCAGACCAGTTGTTTCTGAAGTCCTCATGCAGATAATCAATTTCCATAGCCAGGAACCCCTTGTAGTCCACATCTTTCAGCATCCTCGCCAGAGCCAGATTGTCCACAAGCCCTTCACCGGTGGGCGTACAGGCAAAGAAATGCCAGCTGCCCACACCGCAGTTCGCCTGGGGTTTGAGGTCTTTGATATGGGTGGAAAAAACATAGGGTGCCAGCTTTTTCATGCCCTCCACCGGGTCGTCCAGGACTCTCATGAAATTCCCTGTATCAAAGTTGATTCCAAAGTTGGGAGAGTTGACCTGATGGATCAGACGGAGCATTTCATCCGAGTTGTAATCAATATGATTTTCATCCGCAATTTTAATCCCTTTTGATACGGCTGCAGGCATGGCATTCTGAAACATCCTAGTCAGGAGTTCCAGCTGCTTTTCATGATCTCCGAAGCGGAACATCAGGCTCGAACCGCAGACCCTCATAACATCGGCTCCGATCGCCTCGGCGTACTCCATATGCTTCATCATGTCATCCCAGGCGGCTTCATTACCTCCGCCTTCCAGTCCGTCGGGATGCCCCCAGGCATACACACGGTCCATTCCGTATTCATCAAGCATTCCCCTGATCTCACTGAGATAGCTGCCGTCAAAGCGGGGAATGAAGCAGGACTCCAGAGAGACTCCGTCCACACCCAGTTCATGGGCCCGTTTTATAAACCACTCGAGGGATATTTTGTTGGAAGGGGCTTTCTGATCATCGTACACTTCCCCGAAAAGACGGTGGAAACAGTAGCTGTCAATTCCTATTTTCATCGGTTTCTCCTTTTAAAAACAGTCCTTTATCTGAATCGTTTCAGATAATCTAAAACGTTTCAGATTTTATAATAGCACAGCCTCTCTGTTTGTCAAGAATTAATTCAGATACAGGGGATTATACAGATTCCCGGAGAACCAGTTCGGGGCGGATATACTCTCTCAGATGAGTCTCCCCCTCTTCGATCTGCCTGAACAGCAGTCTTGCCATGGCTCCGCCGACTTCCTGAAGTCTGGCATCAACGGTTGTTATTCCGGGAGTCACCGCCCGGGAGATATCCACGTTATCATAGCCGATGACAGCAAGATCCCCGGGAACATTCAATCCGGCATACCAGGCGTATTTGATTGCTCCGGAGGCGACAAAATCGTTACAGCAGACAAGAACATCCAGATCGGGGTTGGCTGTCAGGATTTTCGCGGCTCCCTCATAGCCGCTCATTATAGTGAAATCACTATAGAACTGCCTATCTTCGGGGAGGAATATCCCGCGGCTCATCAGGCGGTTCATAAAACCTTCCTTTCTGCACTCCGCATCAAAATGATCCTGAGGACCATGAATAACTCCGATATTCTTAAAACCTTTCTCCATAACAAGATCTGCCACAATCTGACCGCCATAGTCATGCTCAACCATAACAAAATTCATTTTGGGATCCTGAATACAGGGGTTCAGCACCACATGGGGGAATTTTTCTATAAACGGAAGGAATCCATAGGACCTGATATACTGGGGAATGATAATCATACCATCAGAAGACCTGTCACGGCAGCGGTTTCGAAAAAAGGACAGAAGCTCCGGATCATCCCAGCTTTTCACTTCCAGATGAAAGTTGTAATCCCTTTTCTGCACTTCCGTCAGGATGCCCATCATATAGTTATAGAAAAAGGTATTTTCCTTGATAAGATCCGTATATTTGGTGGAATTGATAATGACCAGAAGGATAGAATTACTCTTCCCGGTGATAAGGGTCCTGCCCCCCCGGTTGGGGACGTAATTCAGCTTGTCCGCGCATTCGAGAACTTTCTGCCGGGTTTTTTCATTCACACTTTTTCCGTTTAGCGCCTGTGAGGCAGTAGCGACGGAAACACCGGCTAGTTTAGCAACATCTTTCAAATTGGCCATATCAAATCTAAAACGTTTAGGTTTTCTCTATCCTTTCAAAAATATCTACAACGATATCATAGGCTCTGAGAAACTTCAACGCTGGAGAATGGAAGGGAGTCCCGACCTATAGGGGAGGAAAAGATGATTTCAGCTCATTATCACTGTTTACTGGTATTCTCAGCACTGAGGACATTGATATCAAGATCTTCATAGAGCTTCCGCAAGTCTTCTGAAATAGAATCGGTGACAAGCAGATCCACCTGCTCAGGTGAGGCAAAATTGATGAAAGAATCGGTTTCAAGCTTGGTCTGATCGCAGAGAATAATAACTTTTGCGGCGATCTTAATCATATGCTGCTTGATTTCGGACTGGGAAATATCAGGAGTGCTGGCGCCTTTCCCTGCAGAAAAGGAGTTTGCCCCCAGAAAGGCCTTATCCACCGAAAGGGATTCAAGGCTGGTAAACATTCTATACCCCACAGTGCAGTGAAACCCCTTTCTGAGCAATCCACCGATAACAAGCACCTCGCAGGAAGAGAATTCCTCCAGGAGCGCCGCTACCTTTATATCGTTGGTAACAACAGTCAGGTTCTTTTTCTCCCCCAGAAGTCCGGCCAGTTCCTTCACAGTGGTTCCTGTATCCAGAATGATGGTATCTCCATCCTCCACTTCACCCAGGGCAGCCAGGGCTATCAGTTTTTTGGCATCCAGATTCTTTTCGGAACGGATATCCATCACAGGTTCGTATCCTGTACGGGATTTTCTTATAGCCCCGCCATGGGTACGGGTGATAAGACCGGTTTCTCCCAGTTCGCGAAGATCATTTCTCATGGTGGCACCGGAAACGGAAAACGCGGAACAGAGTTCGGGTACGGTCACCCTTCTTTTTTCATTGATATACTCTACGATCCTTTTTTTCCGCTCCTCCGCAAAGAGGGTTGTTCCATTCTGGTTACTCATAGTTAAATCCTGATTAGGTTGTACATTACCCCTGTTTCGGCGGGATGAACACGCTGGCCCGTATTCCTGACCTGTATGAACTCATCAAGTTTTTCCCTGGACAGCGTGTTGAAATCAAACATACCGTAATGGTGGGGGATCAGATAAGTTATATCATGGTCCAGAACTATTTGATAGGCTTCCTCCAGAGAGAAATTCCCTGCAATCCCCCGGCTACTGAGATCTTCCCTTCGTCCGTTTACAGGCATAAGAGCCAGATCTATATTTCGGTTTTCCAGCCATTGATCAAGTCCGTCGTAGGGAATGCAGTCTCCGGGATGATAGATCCTGAAATCTCCCAGTTCCAGAATATAACCCAGAAAGAAATGTCTCCCCCCATCATCAAGTAGCAGCTCCTCATGAGCAGCCGGGACAGCCCGGATCTCCGCATTGTCTCCCAGGGAGAGAAAAGATCCTGCATCCATACCAATCAGGCGATCCCCGGGGACCCCTCTTTCAAGGGCTGTGGAAAGTGCCGCTTCGGGCACAATAAATCGACAGGCAGGACTGACTCTGCTTAAAACCGGCAGCAGTCCCGGATCAAGGTGGTCCGAATGGGCGTGAGAACTTATACAGAAATCGATATCATCCAGAGATTCCATGGAAAGCGGAGGAGCCATCATCCTTATGTGCGGAAACATTTGCCCCCTGTATTTTTCGGCAAGGGCATCGGACAGGTAGGCATCCACAAGAATCTTCAGATTGCCTGAACAGATAAGAAAACCTGCCTGCCCCAGCCACCAGAGAGCCACCCCCTGCCCCTGCCAGCTCCCATAGGCGGAGATATCTATGTTCTCTTGGGAAAGAGAAATACTCTTTTTCACTCTTCCGCTCCTGTATAGTAGCGATTCATATGGGTCAGCAGAGATTCATACCGGCCGACACGGTTCTCAAAATGTCCATACAGCCTGGAATGGCAGAAAACAGAATCTTTCGTATTGATCCACTTTCCTGCAGCCTCCAGGGTGGATGAGAAAACTCCCGAAGCAATTCCGGCGACAATAGCAGCGCCCATGGGGGCTCCAAAATTCTGTTCAATGGACACAACCGGAACCTGGAGAACTCCCGCCTTCATCTCTTTCCAGATCCTGCTGTTTTCTCCACCACCTGTAATTCTCAGCTCTGTAAGGCTCAAATCATCGTACATTCCCATAAGAGACTTTCTGTATACCCCGTACTCAAGGGCGACACTCTCCATAATGGCCATGAACATGTCCTGCCGGGTATGATTCCAGCTGAGACCGGCAAAAGTTCCTTTCAGCGAGGGCTGACTGGGACTGACACGTCCGGCCATATGGGGAATGAAAACAGGATCACTGTCCCGGGGTTCCAGAGAGTCCTTTTCCATGCCTTCAAACCTGTCCCTGTCACCCCGGTCCCTCCCCATCACTTCAGAGAGGAACCACTCGATATTCATCCCGCCGCCGTTGATATAGGCATAGGGGTGCCAGAGCCCTTCGGTCACGGAAGCCCCGCAGCCCATGACCCTGGTATCGGTATCACAGCAGAACTCGTCTGTTGTTGCCGCAAAGACGCTGGCTGTTCCGGCCACGTCAACACAGATACCCGGCTCGACCGCACCGCAGGAGAGAAATGACGCGGCCGTATCCCCGCAGCCTGCGGCGACCGGAACCGGTCCGGCAAGTCCGCACCGGGCTGCCATTTCATCCGTAAGATGTCCGATAATATCTGACGGAGAGACGATTCGGGGGAGTATCTCTTCACTGATCCCGAAAAGATTTAAAAGGCCTTTGTCCCAGGTACTGTTCCTGTTATCCGCAAAGCCTGAAAAATGCAGATAGGTTGTATCAATGAAAGCATCCTTTCCTTTCAGCCCGCACAGACGCATGGCCGCATAACCCGCCGGCTGAACAAAGCCTGCAATTTTTTTGTATACCTCCGGTCTCTCATGCTTCCACCAGAGGATCTTCGGGCCATGATTAAAGCTCGGAGGATTACCGGTTTTGCGGATGATCTCTTCGCCGGCCTTCTCTTCCATCAGTTGTATATAGGGAGCACAGCGGGTATCCAGCCAGGAGTCGTAGGGAGTCACATTCATTCCATCCTTTCCTACTCCGATCACTCCCGCCATCTGCCCGTCTATGGCCAGACACTTGAGATCCTCCGGGTTCACACCGGAAGCATCCTCCAGACAGGAAGAGATAGAACGGCAGACCGAATCGAGCTGAAACTCCGGATCTTCTTCTGTAATCCCCGGTTCCGGCTGATACAGTTTTGAAGCAATAAACCCCGAGGACAGACAATTGCCGTCCAGATCAAATAGAGAACTCTTGACTCCCTGGGTACCGATATCCACCCCCAGCAGTAATCCCTTGCCCATAATGGCTGGCTCCTTTTCTGATTATTATACCTTAATTACGCTTTTCAGGCCTTTTCCTGCGGCCACATTGGCAATAACGTCGCTGAGATTCTCCAGAGGTGACGAAGATGTCACCAGATCTGACACTTTCAGACGTCCCGACGCGATCAGTTTAAGGCAGGTTCGGTACTGCCGCAGGCTCTGCCGGGTTGTTCCCGCTACGGTAAGCTGTTTGTAATGGATCTCATTGGTATCCAGTTTCACTTCCGACTTTCCTTTGGGCAGACCGCCGAAAAACATTACCCGTCCATCAAGACCGACGTATTTAAAAGCATTTTCCTGGATCACCGGAACAGAAGCAGCTGTAATAACAAGGTTCATCAGCCGTCCGCCGGTGACCTTTTTAACAGAATCCATAAGACCCTCATTACTCAGAATCTGAACATCCGGAACAAGGGATTTGGCTAATGCCAGGCGCTCCTCACTGAGATCTGTCACATAGACTGCAGATGCCCCTGCCAGAAAGGCCACCTTGATGTGCATAAGACCGATAGGACCGGCTCCGATGACCAGGACATGATCTCCCGGATAAATCCCGATTTTCTCATAGGCATTATAAACACAGGAGAGAGGCTCAGCCAGGGCAGCTTCCTCAAAACTGATGCTCTCCTCCAGAGGAGAGATGTTTCCCTGAGCCACTGCCCGGGCGGGGACTTTCATATATTCCGCAAAGCCGCCGTCAACGGTTACCCCCAGAGCCTCGGATTCCAGGCACATATGAGAATTCCCGCTGGTACACAGATCACAGACTCCGCATCCGTAATTGGGAGCCACTCCCACCCGCATGCCCACAGAGTACCCGGTCACATTGGCGCCCACCTTCTCGATAACTCCTGCAATTTCATGGCCTGCTACCAGCGGCTGATCGGAAGCACCGGGTTTACCGGTTTTAAAAAATCTCACATCTGTCCCGCAGATAAAAGAGGCTTTTACTCTGATAAGAACTTCCTCCTCTGTTATTTCAGGTACAGCGAGATCCTCCACTCTGATATCCTCTATACCATACAGTCGTGCTGCTTTCATCTATTCTCTCCTTGATTTCTTCTAAAAGAAAGTTTCATCATTCCAGAATGACAGGCCGCTTTTCGATGATAGACCTGTTTCCCGCATTAACAACCTTTACAGCTTCCAGACCGTCCCTTCCCGTAACCTCAGGCTCTGTATCATTGAGAATACAGTCCACAAAAGCTTTATCCTCCCCTCGATAGGCATCTATAAAGAGATTCTGCCAGCTTTTCACAAAAGGGGTGTGAATTCCCTCGGGAGTGCAGGTCAAGACACTGAAGTTCTGATTTTTCCCCACATGGATAATCCCTCTGGTACCCAGAATCTCCACTCGGGAATCGTAGCCGTACAATACGCCCTGAGCTCCGTCCACCATTCCCTGAGCCCCGTTTTTGAAACGGCAGTTCATGAGGACATTGTCATAAAAATCAGGATATTCCTCTTCTGCATCAGGACATCTGTAGTTCCCCGCAATGGCATAAACCTCTTTGATATAACTGCCGCTGTACCAGTGTAGGGCATCGATATCGTGTGAACTCACTTCCGCCAGAGGACCGTTGCTCTTCCGGATATCGTACATCCAGGGACGGGGAATGCTGGGACCATGGGTCAGGGATTTGACACAGACCACATCGCCGATCTCTCCGGCATCAATCCGTTCTTTGGCATGGCGGAAGCTCTCGTCAAACCGGCGCATAAAAGCCAGCTGGAGTTTCACCCCTCCTTTATCTGCGGCAGTAATCATGTCCCGGCACTCCTGTTCAGTCATGGCCATGGGCTTTTCACAAAGGATATGCTTCCCTGCAGAGGCCGCATTTACGACGATATCTCTATGATAGGCTGTGGGTGTGACAACAACGACAGCATCAATATCCCTATCTGCCAGAGCTTCCCTGTAATCCAGATAGTATTTGTCTATGCCCAGCTCATCCACAGCCGCTCTGACGGCATCTTCTACCGGGTCTATCATGGCAACCAGCCTTCCTCCCGATATGGAACGGGCGAAATTCCGGGCATGAATCATCCCGGCCCGACCGCTTCCTATGACAGCAACATTCACCTGTGACTTCATTTGATCCTCGCTTTTGCAGCAGCGCTGAGTTCGGTTATTTTCCCGTACTGCCCCTTATTGATATATTCCGCCTTCACCATCCAGCTGCCTCCACAGGCAACCACATTGGGAAGAGCCAGATAGTCTGTAAAATTATCCGCATTCAAACCGCCTGTGGGCATGAACCGGGCATTATAGACTGAGCCAAAAGCCTTCAGCATGGGGATCCCCCCCGACAGTGAGGCTGGGAAAAACTTCAGAACCTTCAGCCCTGCATGCATAGCGACTTCAATCTGGGAAGGATTGGTTACACCGGGTACGATGGGAACCCCTTTTTTGATACAGGCGGCCACAATGGCTGGATTGTATCCGGGAGCCACAATAAACGACGCCTCCGCTTCGAGAGCCGCATCAAGCTGAGCCAGAGCCAGAACTGTGCCGGCCCCCACAAGGATATCAGGCCGGTTTTTACGGATTGCTTTAATGGATGCAGCGGCTGCATCGGTTCTGAATGTCACTTCGGCGACGTTAATTCCACCGGCGGAGAGGGCATCCACGAGAGGCAATGCCTGTTCCGGGGTCTCCAGCTTAATAACCGGGACAAGACGTTCTTCTTCTAAACGGGAAAAAATATCCACTTCATTCTCCACTTATTATTATTTGCTATTATTTCCTATTAGCAGGATAGGCTCAACATTATCATTTGTCAAGCATTTGTTATCATTTATTGTTGACATGCTAAAACAAGGGGTGTAACATTCCAGTATCTAACAAATATCGATATCAAATGACAACAGAAAGAACAGGAGTGTTACATGAACGATTACACACCGGCAAAAGAAAGGACCATGTACTTCATAGGCGTCACTACCGGTAAATCTTCCATTATGAAAGTATTCCCCAAGTGGGCGGAGCACCTTGGACTCAACGCGGTTATCAAAGGCTTCGATTTCGAACCCCACTCTGCTCCGGAGCAATATAGGGAAGCTGTGGAATTCATTAAAAAAGATGAACTGTCCCTGGGTGCCCTTGTAACGACCCACAAGCTGGATCTGCTCAAAGCCTGTGGAGACCTTTTTGAGGGCAGGGGCGAATACGCCCAATTGCTGGATGAAGCCAGTTCCCTATCCAAAAGGGGAAAAGAACTCTGGGCCCATGCCAAGGATCCCATTACAAGCGGGCTTTCCCTGGACGCCATTGCAGACGATGCCTACTGGAAGGAGTCCGGGGCGGACCTGCACATACTGGGTGCCGGAGGATCCTCACTGGCTCTGACTCTCTACCTGATTAACAAGAAAAAAAACGGCGGTACCGTCCCGGCCAGGATCATCATAAGCAACCGGTCTGAACCACGTTTAAATGAAATGAAGGAGATTCACAGAAAATTGGGTACGGATATCAGCTTTGACTACTATCTCTGTCCCTCCCCTTCGGATAACGATAAAGTTGTTGCCCAACTGAAACCGGGATCCCTCATAGCCAATGCCACCGGCCTCGGTAAGGACCGTCCCGGTTCTCCACTCACTGATAAGGTTGATTTTCCCGAAAAAGCGGTTGTCTGGGACTTCAACTACAGGGGAGATCTGATTTTTCTTGACCAGGCCAAAGCCCAGAAGACAAAGAAGAATCTCCGCATTGAAGACGGATGGTTCTATTTCATACACGGATGGACCAGAGTCATTGCCGAAGTCTTCCACATTGATATCCCCACCAGCGGACCGGAGTTCGAAAAGCTTTCGGATATCGCCGCCTCAACAAGGAGCTGAATGATGAATTTTCCCGATTATGTCGTTACCCCGACCCACTTTGATCCCGTCACGGGACTGGCCGACAGTATCTATCCTCTGGAAAGACGCTGCTCGGATATGAAAAATATGTACTTTGATGAAGAAGCCAGGCAGAAGCTGGAAGAGAATGGGAATAAACTGATCTACCGTTTTTATGATTTTGGAGTTCCTGAAAAAGAGGGCGATCTCTGCTTCGGAACCAGTATTGTCTACCCCGGGAAAGTGGGAGACGAATACCACATGACCAACGGCCACTTCCATACGATTCTTGATACCGCAGAAATTTACTACTGCCAGGCCGGATACGGCATGATGATGATGGAAAGCCCCGAAGGGGACGTGATCTACAAGGAGATGCGTCCCGGCCAGGCAGTCTATGTACCCGGCCGATACGCTCACAGAAGCATCAACCTTTCCGATACAGAGACTCTGATCACATTCTATGTCTTCCGGGCCGATGCAGGCCACGACTACGGCTCCATCAAAGAAAAAGGATTCCGGAAGCTGGTGATTGAGAAAAACGGCAGCTGGGCGGTTGTAGATAACCCGAAATGGGGAAACTGAGAGGACTTTTATGAGCAAAGGAAAGATCCTGGTAACCCCCCGGTCTCTGAGTAAGAACGGCCATCCCTATCTGAAGGAACTGGAAAAAGCGGGATACGAAGTATTGACCCCTTTTCCCGGAAAGCAGCCGGGAGAAGAGGATCTAGCCAGAGTCCTCCCCGGCTGTATCGGGTACTTGGCGGGAGTCGAGAAAGTAAGCTCCCGGGTTTTGAGACAGTGCCCGAACCTGAAAGTAATCAGCCGGAACGGTGTGGGGATAGACAATGTGGACAGAAAAGCCGCTGAAGAGATGGGAATAGCCCTGCAGGTCGCCAGAGGGGCGAACTCCCGGGGCGTGGCGGAACTGGCAATTACGCTGATGCTGACTCTGATCCGGTCTGTTCCCCAGACCAGCCTTTCTATTAAAAACGGCGGCTGGGAAAGGGCCAAGGGTATTGAAGCGGAAGGTAAAACACTGGGCATTATCGGTACCGGACAGATAGGCCGGTATGTGGCAAAGATGGCAGCCGGAATGGATATGAATATTCTGGGGTACGACCTCTATCCTGATGAAACTCTGCCCGAAAGGATTCCTTCTTTCCGTTATGCCGCTCTGGAAGAGGTTCTTTCAAAAAGCGATATCATAACCCTCCACTGTCCGGCAGGAGAGAAACCTCTTATTGATGAGGAGGTTATAAAAAGAATGAAAAAGGGATGCTATCTCGTGAACACCGCAAGGGCTCAGCTTGTTGACCAGAAAGCCCTTCTGAGCGCTCTGGACAGCGGCAGTGTTTCGGGATACGCGGTGGATGCGTTTGAATCAGAACCGCCTGCCCTGACTCCCCTGCTTATGCATCCCAAGGTTATCCTGACATCCCATATTGGCGGTTTTACCTCCGAGAGCGTCGACCGGGCCACAGAATCCGCCGTCCGGAACATCCTGGATGTGTTGGGATAAAACTCCTTTGGGGATCTGCTTCTGGATCCCCATATTTCAAAAATCAGTGAGAAGTGCAGTTTAAAAGACTCTTAAAATAATCTTTCAGCTTTCTTCTCCATAAATGCTGTCAAGAATGGTACTCAATCTTCTTCTGAGCAGGTTCATGGAAAAATATTTTTTCCCTAAAGTGAAATTCTTTTCCACCATGCGATCCCGTCTGTCTTTATTCACCAGAACATCCCGAATATCATCTACCGTGTTCTGCGTCAGATATCCGTCTATGGCAACAACATCAAAACCTTTCGGTTCTATATCAGTGATATAGACGGAATAACGATTCACAAGCAGAGGTTTTTTAAAATAGACGGCTTCGAGGAAGGCATTCCCGAAACCCTCATAAAGGCTGGGATACGTCACCAGATCCACATGGGGATAGACATCCCAGAGACAATACAGTTTCTTCCCTTCTTCATCGTATTTTCTCCTGTCGAAGAGGTGATTGTAGATGAAGAATACAGGTATGGACATTTGCTCAGCGGTTTCCCTGACCCAGTTGAAATACTCATCCCCTTCATCACCGGCCGAATGGGAGATGATAAGTTTCACTCTCGGCATATCCAGCCTCTTTACCAGGTTCAAAGCATGTTCGATCCCTTTTCTCGAGACAATCCTGGTAGGTTGTAAAATGAGAATATCCTCCTCATCAAAACCCAGGGCAGAGCGGAAATCCCTGTTGAAATCATCGATGCCATTGAGACTCTTATCAAAGTCGATCACATTATAAATCACTGTGGAGGAGATTCCCCTTTTTGCGGCAAGATCCTTCTGAATCATCGAATTGATTACCACATGCTTTATGGAAGGCAGTTCAGGAGGAAATGATGAAGAGAGAATATCTCCCGCGGCATTAATCAGAAACCGGCTGCGTTCCCAGTAAAAGTCGTGATGATGGGCGATCACAGGCAGTTGGGTTTCTACAATAACCTCAGTCAGAGCCAGTCCCAGAGGAATATGCATGGGGATGGCCAGACAGTTTTCGGCAATGAGAATATCGATTCCGAATCTATTGATAAATTCATAGAGTTTGTCCTTCAGATATTCTTTCTTTTCATGAATTAAATCGGTAACAGATCGTGATCTTAGAACAGACCCGAAAATGAGTTTATTCAGAGAAAGATTCTCCCTGTTATTGAAAAAGGCCTCCTCCACCAGAAGACTCCTATCAGGATCTCTGTCCAGCTCACCGGCAAACCAATGGTTAACATGGCCGAAACTTTCGAAGATTTTCTCCCATTTTTCCGTTTCCAGAGAAACACCGTCTGTTCCGGCAAATCGGGTCGATACAAAACCGATATTCAATCGTCTCTTTTCCCAGTTCATATCCTCATCTCACTTCCTCTATGAATTCAGAACCCCCTCGCTGCAGCTGCAGCCTCGGTTCTGTTTTTAACATCAAGTTTGACAAAAATATTGCTTACATGCCATTTCACTGTCCCTGTACTGATAAACAGGTTTTCCGCAATTTCCCCATTGGAAAAGCCTTTGTCAATCAGCTTCAGGATCTCCTTTTCTCTGCGGCTCAGTTCATTAAAACCGGATAGTTTTTTCTCTTTGACCAACGTTTTTTCGTAATAGGCATTCCGTATTCGATCCACAGGTTTCTGACTTGTTCTGGCCAATCCGGGGAGCAGAGTATGGATATCACTGAAGTATTCAAGAAAAGGACTGATAAATCCCGATTCATCTGAAAGATCGAGAGCTTTTCTCAGCGCAGAGAAAGCACGATCCTCATCCTTTTGTCTCAAGAACAGTGCACACAATAAAACATATAGCCCCGGTAACCGGCCGTTAAGTTCCTTTTCCATGGATTGTTCAATATGGATATCAAGGATCTTTCGGGCTGCACTGAAAGAACCAGAAAGAATCAGTCCGTACACATGAACTTCCATTTCAAAGTGGGAAATCCCCGACAGATCCTGACTCTTTCCCATGCTCATCATCCAGGTTTGTGCCGGTTCAAGTTCATTCTTTTTCAAATGGATAAGGGCTTTCATGGCTGACACGTTTCCGCTGAAACGTGTCAGATACTCCCATGTTCCCCTGGTCACTGTTCTGGAAAGAATTTCCGCCGCACTATCCGGCCTTCCCCTCTCCTGCCATATTCTGGATAGGATCAGAGTTCCGTCATCCCTGATCAAATGGTGGATTTTTAATTGAGAACAATACTGATACCCTTTTTCTGCCAGCTCAAGGGCTGTTTCGAAGTCCCCGGCATGATAGCGGCAATAAGAGAGAGGAATATATAGCAGGCCGGCAAGGGGCAGTTCAATTCCTTTTTTGTCGGAAAAATCATTCTCAGCCTCTCTGCAGAGAGTCTCTGCCTTACGGATCTCTCCCCTATCCAGCAGAATGTAAGCCATGCTGCTGACGATACAATAGAGCAGAAAAAGATTCCCCGTATCCTTTGCCGGAGAGAACGCTTTTTCCAGCGTATATAAAGCATCGGTAAGATGGTTCGTACTGTATTTGATGATTCCCGATACAAGCAGGGTTATCAGGGTTATAGTTTCTTCCTGCTGCCAGGTTAAGGAGGAGGGCTCATCAAACTGTTTCAGGATTGAGGATTTACCTTCAAGGCTGTATTTCAGAGCTTTAAGGAGCTGCAGATTCTTTCTGTCGTACCCGTTAGATCCATCTAAAACTTTTCGGTCCAGTATCTCAATTGTGTTTTCAAAACCTTCAAAGTCTCCCTGCAGTAAACAGCTCCAGCTTTTCAATATTAATAGATAGGAGTTGTTTTCTCCCCTATGTCCATATTTCACAAACAGATCATTCAGCAGACCGAACTGGCCGCTCCGGAATGCTTTATCGGCTTCCAGTTTAATAAGCCGGGCATTTTCACTTTCTTCCGGATTCATCAGAGAATATTTTATGGCTTCCGGGATGAGTCCCTGTTTTTCAAACCACTCAGAAGCTTTTTTCAGTAATGCCTCCCTGTTTTCCAGAGGGTATCTGGCAGTAAAAAAACCTGAAACCAGATTGTGCAGCTTGAACCATTGCCCGGTTCCATCCATATCGATTAAAAAGAGACCATTTACGTCCAGATTCTCCAGGATCTTCCGGCCCTTCCGGTTTTCTGTTATATATTCGTAGAGGCTTATGCAGAATCTCTCCAGCAGAGAAACGGTTGAGAGGAAATGGATAGTATCCTGATCCATTTGGGAAAGAAATTCTTCCAGAAGATAATCGATGACGAATCTACTGGTACCGCTGAAATCCCCTATAAACAGATCTGTTTTTCCGGAATCCAGTTTTTCCGCTGATAAAACAAAGAGCTGAAGAACCGCAATCCATCCTTCTGTTTTCTCTTCGATTAGTCTCAGATTATTCTGACTGAAACGGTGCTCCAGTCTGCTCCTCAGAAAATGGTGTATTTCTTCTGTATCAAACCTCAATTCATCCATGCGCAGTTCCGTTACGCGGGACTCCAGCCTCAACTTTCCCAGCTGAAAGGGCGGGTCATGCCTTGAGGCAATGACCAAATGCAGATTCCGGGGAAAAAACCGGAAAACATACTGAAACAATGAGTGGATATACTCATTGTCAATAACGTGGTAATCGTCCAGGACAACAGAAATCGGTCGGTTTAAAATTTCGATTTCCTGTATGAAGGCTGCAGCGATAAACTCTGAAGGGGGGAGCACCGGCAGGGAGAGATACTGTTTCAGGGAACTTCCGAAATCAGAAGCCTTTGCTTCGATGGAATAGCTTAGATAGGCAAGGAATCTAAGGGGTTGATTATCCCCTTTATCCAGGGACAGCCAGGACGCAAAAATATTTTTTTCAGAAATCCAGCTTGAAATTGCACTGGTTTTTCCATATCCCGGCGGAGCCGGAAGGATTGTGAGGTGAGGGCAGCGGCGGAAGCTTTCGTCCAGAATGGAATGGATTCTTTTACGATCCAGACAGTTCCCCGGCGGCTCGGGAAGTGAGATTTTTGCTTCCATGAAGGAATTCAGTAATGCCATAGAAGGACTCTCCAAACAGTAAGAAATTTTACATCATCATCACCATTACCACAACAAAAACCTTACCAGAAACCTGACTTTAGTAAGGGGTATAAAACAGCCGGAAAGCCTATATTTTCAGTAAAACGGAGCGGGACAATATGGGATTCTATGAAATCATTGTGAAAGGTGAAATGGCAGGATACAGGGAGTCGGCGTTCCAGGGGTTGAAACTGGAACAGCAGCAAAACGGAACAACCAGACTGTCAGGCTCTTTAAAAGACCAGAGTGCTGTATACGGAATTATCAATATACTCCGCGATATGGGGCTTGAGATTCTAAGATTCGAGAAAAGAGAGACATGATGGAACTATTTCTGAAATTCTATAAATCATTCTCTTTTAAAGTCATTTTGCTTTCCTTGATAAAAGATGAGATTCCTCTTTACCAAGGATTTCGCACAGTTACATTTGAAATCCATTTATGAGGCAATGGAGTATTCCTGCGTAAATGGATAATGGAGAGATACAATGAAGAGGTTTTTGCGTACACTGAAAGCATCTGTTATTCTGACAGTGATCTTTGTGGCGGCAGGATGTGCTACTTTTAAAGGGGACATCCCGTTAGAATCTGAAATGGAAGAGATCTATCTTTCCCCCAGGAATCAGGACGGGGTGATGGATGAGGTCTCTTTAAATCTTTATGTTCCTCATATAAAAGGGTTGAAACTGCAGGAGTACAGCATCAGAATCCTTTCAGAAAAGGATGAGATTGCTTTTCTGGCGGAACAGAAAGAAGAGAAGAAGGGATTCTTTAAAAGGAAGAAGGGAGTGACTTTACCAGAGGACCTTTCATGGGACGGCAGACTCCCTGATGGTTCATGGGCTCCCGACGGTCCCTATATGCTTTTTGCAGATGTAAAGGATGGTAACGGAAACAGCGGCAGTTATGGACCTCTGACGATCCGTGTGGACAATACCGCTCCCAATGCAGAAATTTACCTGCCCTATACAATTTTTTCTCCAAACGGTGACGGCAGTCAGGACACTCTCGATGTGTATCAGCTGCACTCCTCATCCGAGTCCCTGTGGACCGGTACCATTCTAGATGAAACGGGTAACCAGGTCCGGTCATATACCTGGATAGGCCCGGTTCAGGATTTCTCCTGGGACGGACTGGATGAAACGGGGGCACCGGTACTGGAAGGTCTCTTCTCCTACCACCTGGATTCGGTTGATGAAGCCGGCAACAGAACCTCTCTGATTGTTGATAAAATCCAGATAGACAACACGGTCTATCCGGTAGGTATGACTCTGCTGTCTTCGCCGGATTTCAGTCCAAACGGTGACGGGGTGAAAGATACGGTAGATATTCAGATAACATTAGGGGACAGAACCAGAATTCAGACCCTGAAAATGGGCATCATCAACATGGAAGGAGCTGTTGTATCCTCCCTGACTGAAAATGGTCCGAACCTGTATTTCTTTAATGGAAAATCTGCCGGGACTGTTCTTCCTGAGGGTTACTATTATGCTTTTGTGGATGTTCTTTACAAAAACGGAGACAGGCAGAAAGCCGTATCCGATAGACTGAACCTTGATATTACCCCTCCCCAGGCTGTTATAAAAAGTCTCTATACCGTTTTTTCTCCTGACGGAGACGGTAGGAAAGATGAAACAGAGATTTTTCAGACAACAAGTCCTGAACCTGTATGGAAGGGCCAGATCCAGTCCGGCGGCAGAATCCTGCGCACCTGGGAATGGAAAGTACGGGCTGTTCCGGTACAGTGGGATGGAAGGGACCAGACCGGAGCGGTCGTTCCTGATGACAACTATCAGTACAGACTTTCATCTACAGACAGCGCCGGCAATACCGCATTCTTCCTGTCCTCCCTGTTCCGGGTGGATACAACTCCCACGCCTGTGAGACTCACCCCCTCGAGCAATGTTTTCAGCCCGAATCAGGACGGTGATGCGGACCTGATCGCCTTTGAGCTGAAACCTGAAGTCTCTACCGGAATCACCGGCTGGGAATTCCTGATCACCGACAGCGTTGAAAATACGGTTTATTCCGTCAGCGGCCAGAATGCTGTCGTACCAGAGACCCTTTTCTGGGACGGCCATAATCAAGAGGGAGCTCTGCAGGAAGGCAAATTCAATGCCTCTCTGTTTGTAGAGTATGAAAAGGGGAATCTGGGAACCGCTGTGACGGTTGCCCCCTTTATTGTGGACCTGACTGCGCCGGCTGTGAAGCTGTCCGCATCACCTCTCCCATTTTCTCCTGACGGAGACGGGGCGAATGACCGCCTGAATATCAGTGTCGAACCAAGTGATGATTCCGGGATCCGTTCCTGGAGCGGCCGGATTCTTGATCCCGCAGGCAATCTTTTTGTCACATTCGACCAGACCAGCATGAAGAATGGAGTTTTTACCTGGAATGGACGGGACAAGCGGGGAGAACTGGTTCAGTCAGCTTCCGACTACAGGCTGGAAGTGTCCGCAGTCGATATGGTCGGCAACAGGCATACCGAAACGTTGACCCTTCCTGTGGATATTCTGGTACTGAAAGAGGGAGACCGGCTGAAAATCATAATCTCCAGCATTTACTTCAAGCCCTATACAGCGGACTACCTCTCGGTGGAAAAGGATCTGAGAGAACGGAACCTGGCAACCCTGGACAGGCTTGCAGTTATACTGAAAAAATATTCCCAGTATAATATCCGCCTGGAAGGTCATGCGGTCCGAATCTTCTGGAATGATGAGAAGAGATGGAAGAACGAAGAAGATGAGGTTCTCCTGCCCCTGTCTCAGGAAAGGGCCGAAAAAATCCTGGAAGCCCTTGTGAGAAGAGGAATCAGCGCCGGCAGGATGTCTGCTGTAGGCTTCGGCGGGTACCAGGCGATTGTTCCCCATAGTGACGAAACCAACCGCTGGAAAAACCGGAGAGTTGAGTTCATCCTGGTCAAATAGAGTTCTTACCGGTAATAGATAGAAAAAGCCTTGTAGACGAGACGGGATTATTTCCCTGACAGTCTCCGGGGCTTTTTCTGGCAGAGTCCCAATATATCATAAAATCAGATATTGATTATGAAAAAAACATCCTGATAACCCGAACGCCCGAATCCGGGTCAATGTAAATACCCCGGGCTCTGTCTGCCTCTTCATCAAAGCCGATTTCCAGCCCCTGAATATTTACATTCTTATCGATAATGGTACGTTTAATCCGGCAATCCTTTATAATACAACGGTTGAAACAGATCACCTGATCAAGATCAGAATTGGAAATGTATACGGAAGGAGAGATGACAAGGTCCTTTCCTCTCACATCGCTGAGGAAGGATCCCTCACAGATTATGGCGCTTTCCACCAGACCTTTCCCATTGGGATTAATCACCTTGGCCGGCCCCTGATGATTGTTCATGGAAAAAAAGGGCCACTCCCTATTATAAAGATTGAATTTGGGGAAGGTAGAAACCAGATCCATATTCGCTCTGAAATATTCTCCGATGGTTCCCACATCTCTCCAGTAACAACTGTCTCTGCTGGAATTTTCCCGGACTTCCTTCAGTTGCCCCTCCTGTTCCGCAAGGACGATTTCGGGAATATGATTATGCCTGCAGTAATCATAGGCCAAAACCTTGTAGTCCTGAAGCAGTTCCGGCAGCAGATTCTTTCCGAACAGATCTCCCGGATGCTTAAGTGCCTCTATCAGGATATCCTTTTTAAAGGCGTAAATTCCCATGGAAGCATAAAAAGTATCCGTCCCTTCGATCCGCCAGGGGGTATTTATGTCTTTTTCCCGGAAGGAGATGATACGGGAGTTTTCACCTATCTGAATAGAACCGAAATCCGCGGCCTTCTCCATAGACTGGGGAATAACGCTGATAAGGACATCCCCTTTATTATCAGCCAGATACTTCAGGAAATCGTAATACTGCATCCTTAACAGATGGTCCCCGGGAACGACCAGAACATAATCCGGGTCGTAATACTGGATATCCTCCAGAGCCTGCCTCACAGCGTCGGCGTCTCCGGCATAACTGGTTCCCAGAGTCTGGGGAGACAGATAATTCACAAAACTGTCCGATTTTTCATCTGTAGACCAGGTATCCTTTATATGCCTGTGCAGAGATCGGTCTTTTCCCTGAGACAAAATAAGGATTTTCCTGAATCGGGAATGATAGGCATTGCTGAGGGGAATATCAATGAGACGGAATTTCCCTCCTATGGGAACAGCAGGTTTCAAGCGTTTTTCAGTAAGAGGTTTTAACCGTTGCCCCTCTCCGCCGGCCAGGACAACAACAAGAGCATCAAGATCTCTTCCTTTCATATCAATAATTCTAATGATCAGATTTTTAAGGTGCAAATTAATATGCTGCGATTCTGCATCTTTTAATAAAGAACAACTATTTTCCAATCAAAACTATTACATGAGTTTCTTACAGGGACGTACAGAAATACTCCGGTCTATGACTGAAAACAACCCGGCCGCTTAATTCAGAAGATTCCGAACCCCTGTAAAAACCATCTGTGCCGACAGAGCCGACAGGATCAGTCCCGTCAGGCGGCTCAGTATGGTAATCCCTTTTTTCTTCAGAACCTTTTCCAGCCAGGGGGAAATCAGAAGGATCAGTCCCACCAGAAAAACAGCTATGGATACAGCAATAAATCCTGTAATGTAATCTCCCGAAGTCTTGTAGGTGGACCCCATTACCATCAGAGTACCGGTGGTCGCCGGTCCCACGATGATGGGAATGGAGAGAGGAACAACAGAAATATCATCGTTATCGATGGTTTTGGACTGGGCATTCTTGCCCTGAACAAGGTCCACGGCACTTAAGAACAGGATCGCCCCGGCACCGGTTTTAAAGGCATCCACAGTAATTCCGAAAAGGGAGAAAATTGTTCTTCCCCCGAAAATGATGATCAGGCAGATCACCTCAACCGAAAAAGTTGTTTTCATAATCAGGATAATCTTCTCTCTTTTATCCAGATGAGCCGTCATGGACAGGAACATAGACAGAACAAAGAAGGGGGTAAAGATAAAAAACAGCTGAATGATTGAGGCGAAAAGACTGGTTTGCATGGGACGCTCCGGAAAATGGTTTAAAGGTCTTTTTATCCTATTTAACCGCTTAGTTCAATATTGAACCGGGGATATCTCCGACGCTGATTCAGAACGGAGCTGTCTTAATTTTCCCCTCTCACCAGATTATTGATTCCAATCCTGTAAACCCGGGACTGTATCAGAACCTTTACCCTGAATTCTTTTTCAGCATGAGTATGGAAAGATAGGCTTTAAACAGTTCCAGATAGGACAAAGACTCTAGTCCAGGAGTCTGCTTAATAGTTTCCATCCTGTATTTCATCGTATTGTAATGGATGTTCAAGGACTCCGCTGTTTTTTTCATATTCCCGGAGTTCAGAATATATACCTCAAGAGTTTCCATTAAAGAACTACCTGTGGAATCGTCTCTCTCCTTGAGCTTTAATATACTGGGAGAGCATAATTTCTGTATATCTCCTCTTGTATTGCCGCTCAAAGAGAGAAGATCAAAAAAGAAAACCTCATCATACAATGTGCAAACCTGTTTGCCCTCTCCGAACCGTAAAGCGGCCTCTGCTTCCCTGTAGGCTTCAAAGAGGCTCTCGAGACTGTGAAACTCTCTGCTGATACCACATAGAAGCTCCCCGAAGTGAGGAGAAAAAGGGAAGGACTCCATCCAGGTTGAAAACCCTTTATTATCGATAACAACGGCAACGAGTCCTCTCAGGCTGGAAGCCATAAGGGCAAACCTCTGCCGTCCCAGACGGTTTTTCTGATACTCTGGAGTGCTGACACCATCCCCTCCGGTTTCCTGTCGGACAAGGAAAAGTCTCATCTGTGGAGTTTTTTTCACATTGTAGCGTTCCGCCAGAGCGTTGACCATATCATCCGTCTCGATTTGGTTTGATATAATTTTATTCAGAAAGTATTCGCTCTGCCTGTTCAGATCCAGGTAGGACGGATGGCTTTTCTGCAGTTCCGCTGAAAGCGCTTTACCGAAAACCTTCACAATGGCAAGGTCGTCCTGTGTGTAGGGCCGGATACACCATATCCCCAATCGTGCCAGCAGCTTACCCCGTGCATAAACATCGCATCCTATCACATCCATTCCCGGAATGCTTTTATCGACTACGGGTTCGCCGGCAGTCTGTACCTTTTCAAGAAAACCGGAGGTTCTGAGACGCCTGAGTTGAACTTCTGAAATATAGCCGGTATCACGGTATTCCAGCCAGCGGAGATCCTGAAGATCTTCCCCTCCGATCCTTTCAAGTTCAAGAAAAGATGGATCCAGAATATGCATGGGCATTTGTAAAAGTTCAAAAGCACTTTTTAAAAGACCTTTGATTCCAACTCCCTGTGCAAGACAATTGAGGAATATCTCCCCAGCCTTATGCATCTGAGAATCGGATGGTGGTTGATCAGAATTCATACTGATTAAAACCTATAGAGAAGCGCAGGCAGGAGCAAGAGTTCCTGCCTGCGGATTTACAAAAAATTATTTGGATAAATCTTCCAGCAGGGCTTCTCCCGCCATACGGCCGGAGTTGAATGCCCAACCACAGGTAACTCCCTCGATAAGAGGATAAACATTATTATAGATTTCATTAACATCATTGCCCGCGGCGTATAGGCCCGGAATAATACTTCCGTCGGCTCTGGTTACATTGAGACGGGAATTCGTTCTAATACCACCCAATCCTCCCAGTGCGACAGTCTGCCCTTTTACTGCATAGTAAGGACCTTCAGAGACAGGGATCAGATACATCGGATCTTTCTGATACTGTTCATCAACACCTGATTTGCAGATTTCATTGTAGCTGTCCACAGTTTTTTCCAAAGTTTCCGCATCTATCCCGATCGCTTCAGCCAGCTCTTTTATGGAGTTCCCTTTGAAGGCACCGCCCAGTTCAATGGCTGTCTCGAACTGTTTTGTCAAATCTGTCCAGGGAGTTCTGGTGGGAGCCAATTCCTGACCGGCCAGACGTTCAGGACTCATATTGATGCCAAGCATACCAGAGCCGCCTTCTTCCAGGGCATCGACACTTTTCTGATCGACGATAACATAGTAGTTTCCCCCGGCCGCATAGGTAGCATTTGCAACCAGAGCACTATCATAGCAAATAGCTTCAGAAGCAAACCGCCTGCTACCAGTTCCGACCCAGAGAGCACCCGGGTAGTTGGCAAAGTGGTTCACCGATTCTATGCCTCCCCGGGCTCCCCTGTCATCAATTATGCCGGCTGCATTGATAATATCGAAGGGCATGTCCACGCCATGAGAGTGAGGAAAAGCACCGGCAAGGTCATCACCTCCTACCGATGTAGCCATTGCAATAGCATCACCAGTCTGTGTTCCTGAATTCAGCAGGCTGAAATGGGCTCCACCGGTAACCCGGTTCATGACTTCCACGCTGGCGCCGAAACCGCCTGTAGCCAGAACTACAGCTTCAGCATTTGCATACAGAACTGTTCCGTCTGCTTTCTGCGCCTCAACTCCAGTAACAATACCATCGGTTTGAAGCAATCTAAGCGCACGGGTTTCATACATTATGGTTCCACCATTCTTTTCAACCAGGGAAAGAAGGTTTTTCAGGTAGTCCATTTTTTTGGTTTCATCTTTAAAGGCATGATAAGTTTGCCATTGTCCTTCATGAACCTTCTGAACATTGGCTACCAGCTCCAGTTCATACCCCCGTTCTTCCAGCCATTCGATAGTGGAAGCAGATTTTTTGAAGAAGTTCCAGGTCAGCACCGGATCATTCAACCAACTGCAATACTCCTGCCATTCCTGATAGACCTCATCCGTGGGAACGGAAATACCCATGGCTTTCTGCTGATAGGAATCCGTTGCGAACAAGCCGGACGCCATGATTGTCGTACCACCGGGATTGCCCGCTTTTTCAAGGAGAAGAACTTTCTTACCTCCTTCTGCAGCAGTAACAGCTGCGGCAGCTCCCGCTCCTCCAGCTCCGATAACAATAACATCTGCCTCGAACTCTTCAGTCTTTACATCTTGTTTCGAAAGAGGCACCATAAGCTTGTCTACATCACCGCCGGCTTTTCTGATGCTTTCGGCAACACCCGCAATGATACCTTTGCTGACCATGGTCGCTCCGGAAACAGTATCAATCGCCAGAGATTGATTTTCTATGATTGCATGGGGAATCCTCTCGATTGCTCCATCGCTTATACCGGAAGTTTCCTTATGCTCCAGAATATGTATTTCTGATATGGCGCCGTCTTTGATCACTGTTTCAACTTTTATAGGTCCATTATGGCCATCTGCCGATGAAACATAGGTACCATCTTTCATCTTTCCGCTGCTGCAGCCGGAAAATACAGCCGCTGTCAGAAGCAGAACGGCTAAGCTCCTTAAAATAGATTTCATTGCTTTCTCCAATACTTATTTATAGATATATATTTACCGATTTTAGAAGACAGAGGACCTCAAGTCACTGGCTGTAAGGTACAAATTTATTTTATATATTTATCCATTAAAGACAATTCAATTCCCTTCTGATGGAAAAAAGTATCACAGGATGAGGACATCCTGAAGGATGCAGAATCTGTGCGGGCGAACTGGAATGTAAGTATGGAGCCTCTGTGTTCTGGGGAGACGGAGAGATTCCCCCCCCGGGCTCTGCCGGCTTTCACAGCCATGCCTGGGAAATATCTCTATGGAAGGAGAGATCTCAGGTCGGTAATGCCTGGTTTATCCGGGACTCTCTATCAGGTGTTCCGGTTAAAACCCTGGATTGTGTAATGAGATACTGTTTGCAGGGAAAGGAATTCTGAAACGTCCTAATACTCCGACAGAAACCGGACAGTCCGTTCCTTTGAAAGGAGCGAAGGGATCCCCTCCACAAAGGGTTTGTAATGGGGCATGGTTTTATGAACTTCAAAGGCCTCTTTATTTTTATATGTCTCATATAAGATGACCACGTTTTCCTTGTTCCGGGGAACAAGCACATCAAATCCCAGACAGCCTTCTTCATTCCCTACAGACTTTTTCGAATCTTCCAGAGCCAGCTCAAGGAATTTTTCCATGCTGCCTGGCTTAATAAAAAACTCAGCAATGACAACAAATTCTTTTTCCATATTTTCATTCTCCTGAGGTTATTATTCATCAGTAATCCAGAAGATACAATCCACACCCCGCTTCAAACCCATTTTCCCTTCAAACCGATTGACACTATACGTAAATTATTGTTTTGTATTAATTCCCTGTTTTATCTTTTTCTGCAGAAAAACGATTTCTGTTCTGCAGTGAAACATACAGTTATCTACCGAGTAAGAAAATACTGGAGACCCTATTGAGATATCTGAAATACACCCTTCCCTGTTGCCTGATCCTTTTATGCGGATTGTCCCTGCCCCTTTTCGCCCTGTCCGACGGCATCTATGTTCTGGACTATTCTAAAACCACTTCCTTTCCCGAAATGGAACAGCAGTACGCGTCTGTGGGTCTGGATATACGGCAGCAGACTGTAGAAACCTATAAAGGAGTGGTTATAAATATTGAAGAGGACAGTTTTATGGACCCTGTGGAACTGCTCTCCTTTGACATCAGCAGAAAAGGGGAAATTTCCTGCCGGGAAAACCCCACGGTGACAGGCCTTTTCAATAGACGGTCGGGAGAACTCAGCTGGACCGGCTACCTGGAACACTACGGTCAGCTGAAATACACAATTTTTTCTGGAATCCTTGAAAAAACAGGCCGCCGGGATAGGGCAGCCATGGACAGCAGCCTGGTCTATCAGCTTGAGAACAGCCGGGGAGATGAGATGACAGCGTCTTTTCAGGACGGGTTCCTGCTTCTGAAACTCAAAGTCAGTGAAGGATCCCCCTATGAGGGCTGGCCCCTTATGGTCAATCCGGACGGTACCTTCCTCTCTTCGCTGGAAATTGCCACGGAAGTTATTACAGGACAGACCGATGCACCTCCGATTGTCCAGGCCCTACACAACGCGGCTATTGTGACAGAAGGAAAAATCAATGCCGACGGTAGTATTAATATCTCCTTCTATGACGATTTCGCCCAGACCAGGGAGGGCCAGATACAGCCGAAGACCTCCTTCAGCGGTACGGTTCTGAACACTCAGGAGATGTCTCTGGTCAATGAGGCCTCCTATGAGGATTTTACGGTGACCCTGAAAAGCCGGGCTGAATCGGACAGGGCCTCCAGATCCTATCCGGACTGGTATATAAATCCTCCTTCTGATCCCCAGTGGTGGTATGCTGCGGGATGCCGGACCCTGCCGGACAGAAACGGAGCTCTGAAAATGGCGGAAACCATTGCCGCCTCCGTCCTGTCCAGCCAGATAAATGTAAGAGTACAGTCGGAGTTTCTGGACAGAGAAGACGACTCCACCCGGGTCCTGCAGGACAGGATCACAGAATCATCGAAAGAAGCTGTCGACTATGAGATTGCCGAATCTTTCTACGACCAGAATACCCAGAGAGCCTATGTGCTTATCAGAATGCCCAGGCCACAACAATAAAAAAAAGGAACTGTATTGATGTTTGTAAAGAAAATTCTCCTGCCCCTGCTGCTATCCCTAACCAGTCTGCTTTCTGTTTTCGCTGATTCAGAGAATCCGGATATCTTTGATACCTACCTTCTGAAAACAGGTCATACAGGAACTATCAATTCTGTAACCCGTCAGAAGAACACACTGGTATCCTCCTCATCGGATAAGACGATCAGACTCTGGAACCTGGAGACGGGTGAGCTCATAGACGCCTTTTCATTCAGACAGAACCTTACCAGCGCTCTTCTGACCGAAGACGGGAGAAATCTCCTTGTCACAGACTCTTCCGACAGGATTTTCAAGGTGGATGTGGCGAGCGGCCTGACTGTGGCAGAGTCCAAGGAACACTTCCAGACCTATCTGTCCGGATGCCAACCTTTTTTATGGGGATCCCAAATGATCCTCATCAACAACAAGTATGTCCTGGCCCTGAATACGGAAACCATGGAGAAGATCTGGCTCGTGGAAATGGATAAAGTTTTTCCCGAAAGCTGGGGACATGACTGGCATGTCACAAGGAAGGATGATCAGCTTCTTTTTACCGACGGAAAGAGCATAGGATGGATCAACCTTTCAGACGGTACCCTGGATGTCCGGAACCTGAGTATGGAAGCAATAGGCTATAGAGATTACCTCTGGCCGCTGGATAAGGATCTGGTGCTGAACAACGAGTACAGGGACATGTTCTATTACACCGCGGCTGACACGGGGATGACCCGCTTTTCCGATCTGAGGGGAGAAATTCACTTCACCGGCGGCTCCTATTTTGCGGTCACAAATGATGCAGTCCATCTCTTTGACAGGGAGCTGAAAGAGGTAAATACACTCCATCCGGATCTGCTGGCAGAGAGTGGGAGAAAGATTTTCTTCCCCGACCGGGAAACCCTGGCTGTGACATCCTCCAGGGGAGATCTCTATTTTTATGCAGACCCTTCAGCAGAAGATTCCCTCCCCCTGGTTCTGGGTGAGGTAAAAATTTCACAGACCGATCTTATGGTATCTGCGGACAGGAAAGGCCAATTTTTCACAGCCCAGAAGGGAGGAAAGACAGTCCGGTCCTGGCAGACAAGCAACGGCAATCCCCGGAAAATTTATGAGTTGGATGAACCGGTCCGTTTCCTCTCTCTGAATAAGGCCCAGGACACCCTTTTTGTGGGAACCGAAAAATCCCTGCGGGTTGTAAATACATCTTCCATGACTGAAAAAAACCGCAGAGAGGCGGAGGGAGAGATCCGGGGGATGGCCTACTCGGAGGCTCTGGATGCCCTTGTGAGCTACGAATATACCAATACCGAACAGAGTCTGAAAATCTGGCAGTGGAAGAAGAAGGACAGTCCGATTGAGAGTGTTTCTGTAGAAAAGGGCTATCGCAATGATGCTCTGTATTCCCTGGATGAAACCCACCTGCTCCTGACAGACGGGAATGATTTTTATGAGTGCTATGATATGAATGAACGAACCAGAGTGTGGGAGAGAAAAGAGTCTGTCTCCACAAAGCGGGACATCTATTACGCCATGGAAGAGGGAAAATTTCTTCTTATCAAGGCGGACGGCAGAATCTACAGAGAGACATCCCCGGGAGTCCTGGCTGAATCAGCGGAACTGGGGAACTTCGGGCATCGCAGTTTTCTCCTGTCCGCCGACCTCTCCTCTGAAGCATCTGTTCTGGCCGCGGGGACCTCGGACGGACGTCTCCTCTATTTCGACTGGAACAGCTATGAACTGACCCATGAAATTGAGACGGGAGATCATCTGATTTCCCGCCTCTCCATTACCGATAAAAGGTACGGGCGGCAGCTCCTTTTTACCAACGAGACGGGAGCCCTCTGCCACTGGACAAAAATCAACGACAAGTGGAAGTTCCTCTCCTATCCTCTGGGAGAGTCCGCCCTGGTCCTCAAGCCCTCCCGGGGAGAAGTGTCCCCGAACTTCTACGGTCATATAGAAGAAGAGGACCGGCTCTTTCTGGCCCGGACCCGACCGGTGCCGGGAATACGCGAGTCCCGCTGGGAGTTCCGGACAGAAGGGGAAAAGCCGGTTCTTAAGATCCTCTGCGGGACAGAAAACATACCCGACGGCACAGTTCTGGAAGTCCGGATAAACCAGTGCAATTCACAGGGAGATCTTGTGAAAGAAGCTGTGGGGAACCTGACAGCCCCCGTAAACGGAGGAAAGGCGGAATTGACCTGGAGTCCCGTTGATACAAGAGAAGCCAATGAGATCTCGGACCTCTGGTTCGTCTATACCATAGATTCCTCCTACACAGCCCCTCTGACGGGAGAACCGGTCCGGGTAACCTATCCTGAAATTCAGGAATCCTTCTGGTACTGCGACCGGGCCGCTTCAGGAGATCCCGCCATCCTGTCCCTGGTTGTCAAAGATCTGGATCCGAAAGAGGACGTTACCCTGGAGTTCTTTGAGACTCCCGACAGAAAATCCTCTGCGGCCCTGATGGAAGGTTTCCGCATCGGTGAGATGGAAGATCCCATTGTCATCAACAACCAGAGGTTTTCCCATGCGGGTCTTAAAAAAGGGACGGCCTATTACATAACCCTCCATACAGCAGGGGGGCTGGATTTCCCTGTCCCCGAACCTGTGAGCTATCAGTAAAAGACATAACAGACAACGGGAGTAATCATGACAAACGAAAACAGAAAATTTTTCCTGGTCCTTTGGGTCATCGCGGTGATGATCTTTTACCTGGTCAGGATTATCCCTCTCTTTCACTCCGGTGACAGCGATGCAGCCATTGTCTATACCCTGGGAATGGGAGTAATGACTCTGGGTATGATTGGCGCTGCCAAACTGGGAGAGAATGCCCGGAAGTTTAAAGTACTACTCTCTATAGCCCCCGCAGGAGTCTTAATCTTTATTCTGGCTTCCGCAGGAATCAGCTGGCTCTCCTGGGAGAGGAACAGCAGCCATCAGCTTCATAAAGCCGCCCTCCAGGGGGAACGGGAAAGGGTTGTGCGTCTTCTTGAAAAGTACGGTGCTGAAAACCTGAACCTTCAGTGGGCTCTGGAAGGAGCACTGCTGGAAGAACATCTTGAGCTGATCGGTCTGCTGATTGAAAAGGGAGCCGATATCAACGGGAATGTCTGGGCCGGCAATACGGCGCTGGAATATACTCTTTTCTGGGATAAACCCGCATCCTTTCTGAAAGTCCTGGAATACAAACCCGACCTGACGGTTCTCAATGACAATGGTATGAATATTCTCCATAAGGCCATTCAGGAACAGTACTCAGACCTGGTCCCTGCCCTTCTGGAGGCGGGAATGGATGGGAATGACCCGAACCGGGTAAACGGCTGGACCCCTCTCCATTATGCGGCTGAAAAAGGAAACAGAGAGATCGCAGAGCTGCTGATCGCCCGAGGTTGCGATGTAAACCCTCTGACGGTACGGGGAAGGACTCCTCTCATGCTGCTGGACAGATATGGTCATGAAAAAATGCGGGAACTGTTCCTTCAGAACGGTGCCTGGGATATAGAACTGAACTCTATAGAACAGACCCCGCTCCACAAGGCGGCGGAAGAGAGCAATATCTCCGAAATGCAGCGCTTGCTGAAAGAGGGGAGGATTATCATTGATTTTCCAGACGAAAACGGCGACACCCCCCTCAGCCTGGCTTTGAAATCCGGCAGTGACAGAGCGGTTCTGTTTCTGCTGGATCAGGGGGCGGATATACAGGGCAACGGAACCGGAAGATCTCCCCTGACTCTGGCGGTATCCCGTCAGAGGAGCCTCTTCCTGCTGGAGGCAATGCTGGACCGGGGAGCCGGAAATGATGAAGATTCCTCGCCTCTGGAAGAAGCGGTTCTAATGGAAGATCTCGAGAGGACGGCCTTTCTGCTGGAAAGGGATTTTACTGTCACACCGGGGATCCTGAAGGCAGCTCTGAAGTACGGCTCCCCGGAGGTTCAGGAAGCACTGATCCCCTATGCCTCCTGGGAAGAGATGGAGGAAGGCCCCTTTCTGACCGTTCTGGAAAGAGCCGTTTCCGACGGGAATGTCTCTCTGGTACAGGATCTTCTTAACAGGAGAGGAAAAGCTCTGCCCGGTAATACAGGGAATATGGCTCACAATCCTCTGGTGGCGGCGGCCCGGTACGCAGACTCATCCGAAATGATGGATATGCTTGTAAATGCAGGGGCCTCGCTGGAATCGAAGGATCAGAACGGCTGGGATCTTTTCCTTTTCACCTTCCGGGAAGATCACTCTGAGGTCCTGGCCTATCTTCTGGATCATTACCCCTTTCCTGAAGAGGAGACCCGGAAACAGATCTCCGACTGGCTCCTCTATGAGTGCATAGACTCTCTGGCTGTAGAAAGTACCAGAATGCTGCTAAACCGGGGGAGCGATATTCATACCACTTTTGCGGACCCTTCCCAGACAAATGAAAAGGCCTCGGTCCTCCATCTCATAGGAAACGGAAGGGGTTTCAAACGGGACGATAAACCTCTTGAAGACAGGGAGATTCAGGATCTGCAGAAACAGATGATCCGCCTCCTTGTCGAACAGGGTGCCGACCTTGACGCCGAGGAGACAACGGGACAGACCCCACTGGAATACTGGGAAGAAAACGATGCGGCTATCTTTGAGCTTCTACAGCCCTATTACAGCTGAAAACTCCATGTGTTTTCCTGCGGATGAGGATAGTCTCCGTGGGAGATCCGCCTGAATGATTCTAAAAAGCTGCCTTTAAAAAGTCTTAATCCATCTGTTGTTTCTCTGAAAAAGCGGATAAATCCTCATAGCTGTACCTTAAAAGGGCCCTAAAACCGCCTTAAAACGGCAGAAGAGACTTATATATGCAAAAAAAGGCTTTTAATTACTACTATTTCGATCGTATTACTTTACATTAATTCAGATATTCTCTATATTCCTTAGTAATTTAATAAGCATTCGCAGACAGGAGGCGAAAATGAAACGAAGAAATTCCATCTTACTATTACTCGCAGCGGCGGCCCTGTTTATGAGCTGCAGCAAAAAAGCAGATGATCAGAACAAGGAGCTCCTTCATGTGAGCTACGATATTGCCAGGGAGATTTTCAAAAATGAGAATGCCTCGTATGAGCCCTGGTACGAAGAGAAGACAGGCATAGCTGTTCATGTGGAACAGAGTCATGCGGGATCCTCCCGGCAGGCCCGGTCTGTAGTGGACGGAGTTCCCGCTGATCTGGTTTCCATGAACCAGTTTCTGGACATTGACCTGCTCTATCAGGAAACAAAAGACGATCCCAAGGGGAGTCTGATTCCCGAGGACTGGTACACCCGGTATCCCAACAACTCCAACCCCTACTCCTCCACCATGGCTTTCGTGGTCAGAAAAGGGAATCCCAAGAACATCCGGGACTGGTCGGATCTGACCAGAGAGGACATTGAGATCGTGGCTCCCAACTACAAATCCACAGGAAACGGCCGGTTCAGCTATCTTTCCGCCTGGGCCTGGGGACTGAAAGAGAATGGGGGAGATCAGGATCTGGCCCGGGAGTATGTCAAACAGGTACTGGGTCAGACCATTCTGCAGGCAGCAGGAGGCCGGGCTGCCACCAACGCCTTTGTTTCGGACGGTCTGGGAGATGTCCTTCTGACCTTCGAGTCCGAGGTAAACCTTATCGCCCGGGATCTGGGTGACGGAGATTTCGAAGTGGTGGTTCCCTCCTACGGCATCGATGCCAAAATGTACGTGGTTGTGGTGGAAAGGAATGCCACAGAAAAGGGCAATCTGGAAGCAGCCAGGGCCTACTGGGACTTTCTCTATACCGAAGAGGGCCAGAGAATTATAGCCCAGAGCTATTACCGCCCCTACGATCAGAAGGTGGCCGCAGAGTATGCGGACCAGCTGCCGACACTGGATCTGTTTGATGTAGATGAAGTCTTCGGCGGATGGACAAAAGCCAAAGAGGTCCATTTTGCCCAGGGCGGCAGCTACGACCAGATTCAGGAAGAACTGGGCAACAACCAGTAGAAGTTGAGGAGGAGACTATGCCTGCAAAGAAACAGGAGACACATTTACTGCCGGGGAAAACTCTCAGTCTGACTATTGTTCTGATCCATGCATCCATAGTCCTCCTTATTCCCCTGGCCGCCCTTGTTTTCAAGGGATCTGAACTGGGATTCCAGGGGATCACCCGGACGATTCTGACGCCGGCGACCCTCTATGCCACCCGCTTAACCGCAGGGATCAGCGCTCTGGCGGCGCTGTTCAATCTAATTCTGGGTCTGATCACGGCATGGGTCCTGGTACGGTACGACTTCCCGGGGAAATCCCTGCTGGACAGTGTACTGGATCTGCCTTTTGCCATCCCCGGAGCGGTAGGTGGGGTGGCCCTTGCCTCATTTTTCGGGGCCAAAAGCCTGCTGGGGACATTGCTGGGAAAGTTTGATATCCAGCTGTCCTACTCCCCTACAGGTATATTCATAGCCCTGACCTTTGTGGGCCTGCCCTTTGTGGTTCGAAGCCTGCAGCCCCTGATTGAGGGACTGGACCGGCAGGAGGAGGAAGCCAGTATGCTCCTGGGAGTCTCCGGGGTAAAAACCTTTATCCATGTGATTCTCCCGGCCCTGCTGCCCGGTCTGTTCAGCGGTTTCATCATGGCCTTCGCCAGGGGAATCGGGGAATTCGGTACTGTGATATTCATAGCAGGGAACCTCCCGTT
Organism: Oceanispirochaeta sp.; assembly: GCA_963666275.2. Classification (GTDB taxonomy): domain Bacteria; phylum Spirochaetota; class Spirochaetia; order DSM-2461; family DSM-2461; genus Oceanispirochaeta. The sequence goes on along the minus strand of CAXXOA010000002.1, from coordinate 1,271,610 downwards.
CAAATCTGAAGTGCTCACCCAGGTGATCTACAACAAGATCGATACCTACGACACCGAAGGAGCGGCGGCGCTTTCCCTTGTGATCCTGGCTGTAAGCCTGGTCACTCTGGTTGTTTTCAACCTCATACAGAGCAAAGTCAACAGGAGGAACGGACAGTGAGAAAGCTTTTCATAGGTATATCCGTATCCTATATTCTGATTTTTATTGTGTTCCCCCTGTTTTCCCTCCTCACAGGAGGTTTCAGCAGAGGCGTGGGCACCTGGGCGGAAGGACTCTTTCACAGAGATACAATACAGGCCCTGCTGCTCAGCCTGAGCCTGATTGCCGTCTCCCTGCCGGTCAATGCGGTATTCGGCCTGGCGGCGGCCTGGGTTCTTGCCAACTTTACCTTTCCGGGAAAAAAAGTTCTCAGAGCAGCCCTGGATCTGCCCCTGACAATCAGTCCGGTTGTGGCGGGTCTGATGCTGATCCTCGCCTACGGAAAGAACTCCCCTATCGGAGGGTTCTTCGACAGTCTGGGAGTGGCTATCATTTTCAGCTGGCCCGGTCTCTTTCTGGCCACACTGTTTGTGACATTCCCCTATGTGGCCAAAGAGATCATTCCTCTGCTGGAAGAGCAGGGTCACAATGAAGAAGAGGCCGGCCTTCTCCTGGGAGCGGGGGGCTGGAAGGTGTTTTTCCGCATAACCCTGCCCAAAATAAAATGGGGCCTTTTCTACGGCCTGATCCTGTCCGCGGCCAGAGCGGCGGGAGAGTACGGAGCGGCCTCTGTCGTATCGGGTCTGCTGAGAGGAAAAACGGTAACACTTCCGATTCAGGTTCAGATCTATTTCAGTGAATATCAGACCGTCAGATCTTACGGAGCGGCCACGTATTTCTTTGTCTTCGCTCTGATAAGCCTTACAGTTAAAAAGTTTGTTCAAACCCGGAAGGAGTTAGCCTAATGGATGTATATGTCAGTCACCTGAAAAAATCTTTTGGAGAAACAGAAGTTCTCCATGGTATAGATATCAATTTCAAATCCGGAGGATTATATGCCCTTCTGGGCCCTTCGGGATGTGGAAAAACTACCCTGCTGAGAACCATTGCAGGCCTGGAAACGGCCAATGAGGGAAAGATCCTCATAGAAGGGGTTGATCAGAACGGGGTGCACCCCAAAGAGAGAAAGGTAGGCTTTGTTTTTCAGCACTATGCCCTTTTCCGGCATATGACTGTGTATGAAAATGTCGCCTTCGGACTGAAATCGAAACCGAAAAAAGAGCGGCTTCCCGAGCAGGAGATAAGAGCCCAGGTGGAAGAACTCCTGGGGCTTGTCCAGCTGGAGGGTCAGCAGAAAAAGTTTCCCGACCAGCTGTCGGGTGGACAGAAACAGCGGGTGGCCCTGGCCAGAGCCCTGGCGGTGAAACCCTCCCTCCTTCTGCTGGATGAACCTTTCGGCGCTCTGGATGCTAATGTAAGGAAGGACCTGCGTCGATGGCTGAAAAAGCTCCACTCCCGGATGCCTGTGACCACCATCATGGTAACCCACGACCAGGAGGAGGCTCTGGAAGTGGCTGACCAGATAATCCTTATGAACGAGGGGAATGTAGAACAGATGGAACACCAAGGGAAATCTACGAGGAGCCGGCCAATGAATTTGTCTACTCCTTTCTGGATACGGTCAATGTATTCCATCTCCGTCAGGAAGATAAAACCGTATACGCCCGGCCTCATGAAATCCTGATACACAGGGAGCATCGGGCGCCCAATGATGCGGAATCGGTGATCAGGGACCTGAGCTGGCTGGGATCAAAACTGAAAGTGGAAGTTCAGAGAAAGGACAACTCCCAGGTTCTTGAAGTCAGTCTCCCCCAGCATGAAGGCCGGAATCTGGATCTCAAGGTAGGTGAAACCGTATACCTGAACCTGCAGGAGGGAACCTTCTATATGGGGGAAGGAATTTGAACAGCATAGGGAAGCAGTCCAGTCTGATGATTGCCTCTTTCCGGAGCATCCATTAATATTTCCAGACCTATGGAAATAGTACGGATCGCCGGCTTTGAGATTGAATTGACCCGGAAGAAGATAAAAAACCTCCACCTGAAAGTGTCCGCCCCCGGGGGATCTGTCAGGATATCCGCTCCCCGGCATATGCCGCTGCGCGAGATCAGTGACTTTGTTCAGACAAGGGAATCCTGGATCCGCAGGCATCAGGAAAAGTTCCGTTCCCGCCGGGAAGAGGCTGTAAAAGAGTATACCCACGGGGAAGAACACCCCTTCCGGGGAGAACAGGTAAAACTGGAGATCCATCCTGCAGGAGGCGCTGCCCGGGCGGTTCTTAAAGAGAAAACACTGCAGCTCTACCTCAGAGAGGGAGCAGACCTGGCAAGCCGGAAACGACTGGTTGATCGGTTCTACAGGGATTACCTCAAGAAAGAGGTACCCCTCTATGTAAAAAAATACGAACCTCTTATGGGTGTACAGGTTTCTGAGATAGGTGTGAAGAAAATGAAAACCCGCTGGGGAACCTGCAACTACAGGGCCCGTCGAATCTGGGTGAATCTTGAAATGGCGAAAAAGCCGCCCCATGTCCTGGAGTACCTTGTGGTTCACGAGATGGTGCACCTTCTGGAATCCTCCCACAATGGCCGGTTCAAAGGTTTCATGGACAGGTTCTATCCCCGATGGCGGGCCGTTCGGGCGGAATTAAACAATCAGCCCTAGGGATTTTACCGGATCCGGAATATCCTGAAACTTCACAATTCCAGGCATTTTTTCACGGCACTCTGCCATCCCCGATAATACCGGGAGCTGGTTTTCTCATCCATACATGGTGTAAAAACCCTGTCTTCCTTCCAGATCCTTCTGATTTCATCCAGTGAGTCCCAGAAACCCACCGCAAGGCCTGCAAAATAGGCAGCCCCCATGGCTGTGGTTTCTATATTCAGAGGCCTGATCACATCGGTCCGGCACAGATCGCTCTGAAACTGCATAAGTACGTCGCTCCGGCTGGCACCGCCGTCTACTTTGATAGCCCCTAAAGTCAGGCCGGCATCCTTCTGCATGATATCCATCACATCCTTTGACCGGTAGGCGATGGATTCCAGGGCCGCACGGCAGATATGCTCTTTCCCGGAGGCTCTTGTCAGGCCCGTGATTTCCGCTTTGGCGGTCATCTCCCAGTAGGGTGTCCCCAGCCCCTGAAAGGCCGGAACAAGATAGACCCCGTCGTTGCTTTTGAGGACTTCCGCCAGGCGGTCGCATTCAGGAGCCGAATCGATGATACCGAGATTATCCCTCAGCCACTGGACGATGGCTCCACCCATGAAAATACTTCCCTCCAGGGCATAGACAGTCCGGCCCCCGAGATGCCAGGCGATGGTGGTCAGCAGACCATTATCCGAGAGTACAGGGGCCTCCCCCGTATTCATCAGCATGAAACAGCCTGTCCCATAGGTGTTTTTCACATCTCCCATATTCAGACACATCTGACCGAACAGTGCTGACTGCTGGTCCCCGGCGACCCCGGCAATGGGGACGGAAAATCCCCAATCCGTCTCATAGGTATATCCGAGGATTTCACTGCAGGATCTGACCCGGGGCAGAAGGGAGCGGGGAATTTCCAGAATATCAAGAAGTTCCTCATCCCAGTCCAGAGTATGAATATTGAAAAGAAGAGTCCGGCTGGCATTGGTCATATCCGTGACATGGACCTTTCCTCCGGTGAGCTTCCAGATAAGCCAGGAGTCAATGGTACCGAAACACAACTCCCCCGCTTCGGCCTTCTCTCTTGCCCCGGGCACATTGTCCAGAATCCAGCGAATTTTGGTTCCCGAAAAATAGGCATCCACGGGGAGACCTGTTTTTTTACGGAACAGCTCCTTCTTTCCCTGACGGATCAATTCCTCACAGAGAGGGGCCGTCCTGCGGCACTGCCAGACAATGGCGTTATACACAGACTGTCCTGTGGATCTTTCCCATAAAACAGTGGTCTCTCTCTGGTTGGTAATCCCGATACCTTTTATCTGTTCCAGAGAGATCCCACTCTTATCCAGGACCTCATGAATCATATCACTCTGACACTGCCAGATTTCCTCCGGGTCATGTTCCACCCATTGGTTCTGAGGATAAATCTGTGTGAATTCCCTCTGAGCGGAAGCGCAGATATCCCCTTTTCTATTCATTATAAGAGACCGGGAACTGGTGGTTCCCTGATCAAGTGCCAGAATATAGTCCATAAGTACTCCCGGATAAGTTTAAACGCGTTTTTAAAATACTATTTCCAGTGTTTCTCCATTCTCTTTCTGAGAGTTGCTTTGTAAGCCTCCCAGTCAGAGATCGGTTCACCTGCCAGGCCTTCTTCACACGCCGCCCGGGCGACTGCCACGGCTTCCCATTCTATGACCCTGGGGTCGAAAGGCTTGGGAACCACATACTCTCGTCCGAATGTAAAATCCCTTCCGTAGGCTTTGCGCACCTCATCGGGAACAGGCTGTCTTGCCAGATCCGCCAGAGCTTTAGCAGCGGCCATTTTCATCCCTTCGGAGATTTTCACGGCTTTCACATCCATGGCGCCCCTGAATATAAAAGGGAATCCCAGGACATTGTTCACCTGATTGGGATAGTCGCTCCGGCCGGTTCCCATAATAAGGTCATCTCTGGTGGCAAAAGCCAGTTCTGGTTTGATTTCGGGATTCGGGTTGGCCATGGCAAACACAATCGGATTGGGCGCCATGGACTTCAGCATCTCAGGGGTCAGACAGTCCGCCACAGAGAGCCCCATAAAAACATCCGCCCCTGCCACCGCATCGGCCAGAGTCCTTTTGTCGGTATCTGCGGCAAATTCCTCTTTTTCCGGAGTCATGGAGATCTGCCGTCCCCGGTAGATGACCCCTTTGGAATCCAGAAGGATGAGATTCTCTTTTTTCACTCCCGCATTCAGGAACATCTTAGAACAGCTGATTCCCGCCGCCCCTGCTCCGTTGACGACGATCTTCAGATCGGCCATCTTTTTCCCCTGAATCTCAGCGGCGTTCATAAGACCGGCTGTGGCAATGATCGCCGTGCCGTGCTGGTCATCATGAAAAACAGGAATATTGCACTCTTCAATCAGGGTCTGTTCTATTTCAAAGCAGTCGGGCGCACCGATATCCTCCAGATTGACCCCACCGAAAGTGGGTTCCATGGTCTTTACAATATCAATGATTTTTTTGGGATCCTTTGTATCCAGCTCGATATCGAACACATCAATATCCGCAAACCTTTTGAAAAGGACTCCTTTTCCCTCCATAACAGGTTTACTGGCCAGGGCGCCTCTGTCTCCCAGTCCCAGAATGGCTGTACCGTTGGAAACAACAGCCACAAGGTTTCCCTTATTTGTATACCTGTAGGCATCTGCCGGATTGTCCGCTATTTCCAGAACCGGATGGGCCACACCGGGAGAATAGGCCAGTGTCAGATCCGCCGATGTCTTGCAGGGTTTGGAGGCGATAACCTCCAGTTTCCCCGGTTTTCCTTCCAGTTCATGATACTCCAGAGCTTTTTGTTTCATATCATCCATGTCAATTTCCTTATCCTATATTTTTTATTTTTTGTCCCAGGCAAAGTGAAAATCCAGATCCCAGCGGTCTCTGAGTTCACTCATCTGTTTCTGAAGCGTCTCGGGAACAGGGCAGCCATGGTCTTTTCTGTACTGCCAGGCCAGATACTCTTTCTCTCCGGCCGTATAGATCCTCTCTTCTCCGGGAGCTTTCCGGGAGTTTCTCAGATCCCGGAGTATGGATCCGGCCACCTTGCGGAACAGAGTCTCCCCCAGAAAGAAATCCGTATTAATGGCGATAAAGAAGTGGCCCAGGAGAATGGGGATCTTTTTCCCGTTTTCATCCACGCCGTTCAGGTCTTTCAGATACTTGCCGTCCTGAAGAGCGGCGGAAAGGATCTCCACCACGGTAGAGTAGCCGAAACCTTTGAATCCCGCCGTGGTCTCTCCGATCCCCCCCAGAGGAGCCAGAGCCGCTTTTCCCTTGGTCAGGTCTACCAGAATCTGCTGCGTATCCGTACGGGTTTTTCCGTCCTCACCGATGACCCATCCGGCGGGGAGATCTTTTCCCGCCCGGCCGTAGACTTCGATTTTCCCTCTCTGGGAAACAGAGGTGGCACAGTCCAGATTAAAATCAAACTCCTCATCCGTAGGCAGACCGATGGTCAGAGGATTGGTTCCCAGCATGTTTTCTGTTCCGAAGGTCGGAGCGATGGAAGGCCTGGCATTGGTACCGGTGATACCGATCATACCGGCTTTGGTCGCCATGGATGTGTAGTATCCGGCGATACCGTAATGGGTGGAATTCCGCAGGGCCACCATACCCATGCCGTGGGCTTTGGCTTTGTCGATGGCCATCTGCATGGCCTGTGTGGCTGCCACATGACCCATACCGTTATTGGCATCCAGCACGGCGGTGGTTTCGGTTTCTTTCACAATATCCACCTTTGTCACCGGCTCCTGGGTTCCCGCATCCAGTCTGTCTATATAAATGGGCTTCAGCCGACCGATCCCGTGAGAGTCGATCCCCCTCTTATCCGATTCAATCAATACGTCTTTGACTATCTCCGCGTCCTTTTCAGGAACTCCGCTTTTTATAAGAACCTGGGTCATAAAACTTTCCAGCACAGGGAATTCTACCCATTCACAATCTTTATAAGCATCTGCATATCCCATGATTTTACTCCTTGTATACTGATCATATTAGATTGTGATTGATCGTTTTGTCAACTTTAAAGATCGTTTTTGAATTAAAATGAGATTCTATCCCGATTGGCTATTTAAGCGGTCATTCCCGATCAGATCACAGATCTGTCATGATAAGATCGATTCCCGCGCTCTGAAAATCCTGCTGAACAGAAGGATCGGGCAGCCGATCTGTCACAACTGCATCCACCCGGGAGAGAGGAGCAATGCTGTGCAGGGAGAGGGATCCTATTTTAGATGAGTCTGCCACAACGATCGCTCTGCCGCTTGTCTGTTCGATCATCTTTCTGCTCACTGAGGCTTCGTGGGTATTATGGGAGGTCAATCCCTTCCGGAAGGAGATTCCATCCACTCCCAGTATGGTGGAAGAAGGAAATACCTTTTCGAGCCGGGCAACCGCATCCTCCCCCACAAGGCAGCTGGTACCGGGGCGATAATAACCGCCGGTAAGGATGATTTCACTTTCCTGAGGTATATCCAGATTGTAAAGGGCTCCCACATTATTGGTAATCACAGTGAGCCCGGGGATTTTCACAAGCTCTCTTATGACAATGGCCGTAGTGGATCCGCTGTTCACAAAAACAGTCTCCCCTTCTTCAATCAAAGAGACCGCTTTCAGGGCGATCCTGTACTTGGAATCCACATTCAGCAGGCCTTTATCATCATAACTGGGCTCATTGATCTTGAACTTTGTACTGATGGCTCCGCCGTGGGTCCTTTCAAGAAGACCGTCATTTTCCATGGAAGCCAGATCCCTTCGGACCGTGATGACCGAAACTTCCAGATCCCGGCTGAGTTCATCAACCCGGACAACACCTTTTTCTTTCAGCAGCTGCAGAATACGGGCATGACGCTCCGCGGGAATCTCCATTTTCATATACAGACCTCAGCCCCATTATGATAAGGAACAGAGCCTCTTGCAAGCAAAATAAATCAGAAACGATCATTTCTGATCATTCAGAGGAGGACAACCGGGGGGATCTCTTCTTTTCAAATAAGTATCTGAGATTTCACGGGATCTGTCGGAAGGTTCCCCAGAGCAGCCCGGACGGTGGAGAAACCCCTCTCTTCAAAAGCTGTGGCCACCTTTTCCTGGAGATCCCTTCCCGGAGTGAATGCCACCATATATCCCCCCCGGCCTCCGCCTGTCACCTTGGAACCGTAGGCTCCCAGAGAGTTGGCCATATGACACATTTCCACAAGCCTGGTATGGGATAATCCCATTTCGATCAGGATACGGTGGTTTTCATTCATTATACGGCCTGTCTCTTTGAGCGCCCCATTTTCCAGGGCGCGGCCCAGATCCTCCACCTGGGTTCGTATAAGATCCAGACGGCGGTTGAAAAGATGAGGATCCCTATGTTCCTGCTCCTCCAGAAAGCCCTTCAGAGAGGCCGTATCATTGGTAATACCGCAATTGCCCAGCACGATTTCGACAGGACTATGGAGAGAAACACGCTCGAAGGCCTTTACATGATCTTCCATACGGTACTTGATAATGCCGCCGTAGGCAGATACCGTATTGTCCAGACCGCTGGGAAGGCCATGAAATCCGAACTCCCCCTGCCAGGCCACGTGATTGATCTGCAGAATATCCAGTCCCAGAGCGAACTCCTCGTTACAGGCCCTGGCAAAGGAGACGCACAGAGCGGCACTGGCTCCCACACCGCTTCCGGCCAGAAGTGTCCCCCCCAGGGTGATATTCAGTGTGCGGGAACTCAGATCCAGCCCCATCACACGGATCATCCTGTTGAACGCCACTTCACAGTCGTCCTTTTTGGCCGCCTTGTATCCCGGAACTTCCTCCCTCCGGTCATCAAGGGTCCAGCCCCGGCCATGTTCCAGGAGGTCTACCTGACAGTCTGTCTGAAAAGGGATGGCCCCCAGAATGGCGGGGATTCCCCAGAGAACAAACTGATCACCTATAAGAATTGTTTTGCCGTAACCGGAACCCCGTCCCACTCAGCAGTACTCCTGAAATTGATATTGCATTAACCAATTCGCAGGTTTAGTATACAGGATAATATTCAAAACCGGTATCAGCGATTTTTTAAAATCATCGGAAGGTCCATGAAGATAGGCGATCAGAACAGACAGATTCATTCTCAGACAGACAGGCAGAGCAGGATTCTGGAGCTCCTCCAGAGAGACGGCCATGTCCGCGTCCCCGAACTGAGCAGAATACTGGCGGTCTCGGAAATAACGATCCGCAGGGACCTGGCCATTCTGGAAGAGAAAAATCAGCTGGAACGGACCCATGGCGGGGCGATTACCACTAACCGGGTATACAAAGAGGTAAACTACAGCAGCCGGTCCGACCTGGAACTGGAAAATAAAGATGCCATTGCCAGATATGCGGCCTCCCTGATCGAAGAGGGAGACACTGTTTTTATCAACGGCGGCTCCACCACCTTTCATATTTTCCGTTATATCAATAAGCAAAATGTCAAAATCATTACAACCAATGCGGGATGCATCGGGCAGATCAAGAATCCGGGAGTGGAACTTATCCTTGCCGGAGGACTCTACAGACCCGAGTCGAATGCTTTCTACGGTGGTTTTACCAACGGAATCCTGAACCGTGTGAATGCAAGCAAGGCCATTCTGGGAGTCCACGGGATCAGCCGGCGCTTCGGTCTTACGACGCCCATGGAGTATGCCGCCGAGACATCCCGGCTGATGATAGACAGAACCCGGGGGGATATCATCGTTGTGGCGGATCACAGGAAAATCGGTCTTGTCTCTGATTTCGTGACAGCTCCCGCAGAAAGAATAGACACCCTCATTACCGACCGTTTTCCCGATGAAGAATACATCAAGGATTTTGAAGCCCTGAATATCAAAGTCGTTCAGACTAGTTCATAGAACTGCTGCCTCTTCCCATCCGGCCTCCCTCCTCCAACTATGATCGATATCGAACAGATTTCTAACAAAACACAGAGTTCAGCCCCTTTGCTAACGGATTTTTAATTTGACAATTCGGTTTACCGGCGTTAATGTTACAAATATATGATCGTTTTCGATCATATAGGGATCGCTATTGATCAGTATGGAGAGATCCCGGAATATCTTTTTCAATCAAAGGAGTAACAGATGAAAAAAGGATTATTGCTGATAGTCGGTATTGCCATGCTTGGGCTGCCTCTTTTTTCCGGAGGCCAGCAGGAAGCCGCAGAGGGCGATGATTACAAACTGGTTCTGAAACTGAGTCATGTTTTCAGCCCGGCAGAACAGCTTACCAAGTCTATGGATGCCGTAGCGGAAAGCATTTATGAGAAAACCGGGGGGGCCATTGAAATACAGACATTTCCCCAGGCCCAGCTCCCGGCCTATAAAGAGGGTGTGGAACAGGTTGTCAGAGGAGCCGATTTCATTTCCGTGGAAGACCCTTCCTTCATAGGCGACTATGTGCCCGACTTCAAAGCCCTCTATGCTCCCATGCTCTACAGAAGCTTTGATGAATATGTGGAACTGACAAAAACTCAGATCGTAAAGGATATGATGGCAAAGGCAGAGGAACAGGGAATCAAAATCCTGGCTCTGGACTATATCTACGGCTTCAGAAATCTGATCACAAGCAAGGTCATTACAACTCCTGCCGATCTGAACGGTATGAAAATACGTACTCCCGGCTCCAAATCCTACATTGATACCCTGACAGCCATGGGTGCTATCGCCACCCCCCTCCCCTGGGGAGAAACCCTTTCCGCTGTTCAGCAGGGTGTTGTAGACGGACTGGAAGGGTCTGAGTTTACCAACCTGGGAACCAAAGTGTATGAAGGACCCACAAAGAATGTTGCGACCACAAGGCATATTCTGGGAACCTGCGGTGTCTATATTTCCACAGATGTCTGGGCTTCGATCCCCGAAGAGTACAGAAAAATCGTTCAGGAGGAGTTCACCAAAGGCGCCAACGATATGGTCAGCCTGCTGAAATCCCAGCATGGCGATGTTGTGAAGGAACTGGAATCCTATGGTGTCAAGTTCAACGAAGTGGACGGCATGGCTTTCAGGGAAGCTCTGTCTCCCCTTTACGAAGAACAGCCCGGGATGACCCCCGGTGTATTTGAATCCATTTTCTCCGAACTGGATTCCATGAGATAATCCAGGATTCCTTGAGCTAATATATAATAGAAAACGTACGGTCCTGATCAAGGACCGTGCGCAGTTTTTTGAAAGCAGGTCAAATAATGCACAACTTAATGAAAAAAGCTTTCCGGAATTTTGAAATTGTTCTCAGCGGAACCTTTCTCTCTGTGACGGTGCTTGTTGTAATTCTCAATGTAATCCTCCGCTACCTTTTCCAGAGCGGGCTTTTCTGGGTAGAGGAAGTGGCTACGACGTCTTTTATCTGGAGCGTTTTCATAGGAGCGGCCGGTGCCTACCGGAATAAAATGCACATCGGGATAGACCTTATTACCAAGCTTTTTCCCGAACGGATAAGGGAGATCATTTCCATAGTCATCAATTTTCTGATGGTTATTATTAATACCTATATTACCTATCTGAGTATTCTCTTTATTCAGGCCAACAGGCTGAAGCGGACTCCCGTTCTGGATGTGCCGGCCATTTATGTAAACACGGCCATCACTGTCGGATTCTGCCTGATTACGATTCACGCCGTCCAGTTCCTCATTCAGGAGGTTCGACTGTTTTTCGGCGCTTCTTTGAAACACTCCCCGGCCAACCAGGAAAACTAAGGATATCAGTATGTCAATATTTCCCATTATCATAGTCATGATTCTCTATTTCTCAAGCATTCCCATTGCCTTTGCTCTGCTGGCGGCGACACTGGCTTATTTCACCTTCGGAGATGTGGGAACCCCTCCGGACCTGATCCTCCAGCGGTTCATTACCGCCGCCTCCTCCTTCCCCCTTCTGGCTGTGCCCTTCTTTATAATGGTGGGAGAGATCATGAATTTCTCCGGAATCAGCTCCAGCCTTATGAAGATGGCGGATGTTCTGACAGGGCATATGAGAGGCGGACTGGCACAGGTCAATGTGGTACTGAGTACGCTGATGGGAGGGATATCCGGTTCGGCCAATGCGGATGCGGCCATGCAGTCCAAAATACTCGTACCGGAAATGACGAAAAGAGGATACGGCAAAGCCTTCTCCACAGCTATCACCGCGGCCTCTTCCTCCATTGCGCCGGTAATTCCTCCGGGAATCAACCTGATCATCTATGCTCTGATTGCCCAGGCATCGGTAGCCAAGATGTTCATAGGCGGTTACGTGCCGGGTCTTCTTATGTGTATTGCCCTGATGATAACAGTCGATCTGATCTCCCGAAAACGGGGCTATGTCCCGAACAGAGAAAAGATGTCTCCTCCCGGTGAGATCCTGAAACAGCTGAGAGAGTCGATCTGGGCTCTTCTGCTCCCCTTCGGCATCATCCTGGGAATCCGTTTCGGAGTCTTCACGCCCACCGAAGCCGGAGCCATTGCGGTTCTTTTCTGTACCATTGTCGGAGTCTTTTTCTATAAGGAACTGAAGTGGAAACACTTTCCCATCATTCTGAAAAATACGGTCCTATCTACCAGTACGGTAGTCCTGATCATTGTGGCCGCATCGGTATTCGGCCAGTACATGAGCTGGGAGAGGATTCCCCATCAGCTTACAAAAGCCCTGATGACCTTCTCCGGATCTCCCTGGCTGATGCTTGTCATCATAAATGTATTCCTACTGTTCCTGGGAATGTTTCTGGAAGGCGGGGCCGTACTGATTATTGTGGCTCCCCTTCTGGTTCCGGTTATAAAAACAATGGGCATAGATATTGTGCATTTCGGTCTGGTACTGATTGTGAATATCATGATCGGCGGCATCACTCCGCCCTTCGGTTCCATGATGTTTACGACCTGCACCATCACAAATGTCAAAGTCGGAGATTTCATGAAGGAGATCTGGCCGTTCATAATCGCTCTGGTACTGGTCCTGCTTGTAGTGACCTATATCCCGTCGATTGTCATGTTTCTGCCGAATTTACTCTGACGAAGCATTAAAAAGGAAAGAATATGATTCTCATAGGACACAGGGGCTGCAGTTACCCCGGATACAACCAGAATACCCTCAGAGCCTTCCGGAAAGTCATTGAACAGGGGGTAAGCGCCATAGAACTGGATGTTCAGAGGTGCAGTGACGGAGCCCTGCCTATCGTCCATAACCTGGATCTGAAAATGGTGTCCACAGGAGACGGAAAAGTATCCAGCACAGAGAGCGCCGCCCTGAGGAAACTGTATGCGGGGGATCCTTCCCGCAGCAGGGACAGAATACCCTTTCTGGAGGAGGTGCTGGATCTGTTTTCGAGTCTTGAAAAGCAGAACAGGCCTATGATCCAACTGGAGCTGAAAGGAAAAGCCACGGGAAAACCTTCGGGAGAATTGATATGTTCCTATCTTGAGAGCGGAAAGCTCACCGCAGATGACGTACTCGTCAGCTCCTTCAACTGGCGGGAGCTGGCTGAACTCGGGAAGGTATGTCCGGATCTTCGCATTGCTCTGCTGGATGGAGCCATCCGCAGGGAAAATCTGATGAAAAGACTTCCGGGCAGCTCTGCCTACTACACAGAACTCTTCGCATACGGTGAAGAGGACTATATGCTCCCCCGGTTCAAAAATATGCTGGAAAATGAAGAGCTCCTAGAAAAACTTGTCCCTCCCGGCAAAATAAGAGACGGCCTGCGGCAGGAAATTGAGGACTGCCTGACAGGAAAATACTATTCCGAGTCTCTGCTGGAAGCCGCCGGAAAAATGAAAGCCGTCTCGGTGAACCTCTGGTACCTCTCGGTCCGGCAGGACTTTATTGAAAAGGCCCATGCAGAGGGTTTAAAAGTCCTGCTCTATACAATCAACAGTCCCGAAGAGCTTATCAGTGCGGCAAAGATGGGAGCCGACGGTGTCTTCACAGACTTCTTTGAGACCTCCCGGGAGATCCTCAGGAAGGAAGGGATTCCTGAAGACTGAGTCTTAAGGGAATACCGGTCCTTTTAATCCGCCCTCCCCTCCAGAAATCGGTGAGCCGTTTTATCGGACAGAACATATCTGAACCGAGCCAGTGAGACAATGGCGATCCCCGCCCCGTGAGCAATATCGAAATAGGCGCTCAGCACGTGTTCGGTTACATGGATATTCCCGGCGAAGGCACGCCCGCAATCGTAGAGATGGGTAATGGAAAGGAAGGAACACATGGCCAGCTGGGCTCTTGCCTCATAGTCTTTCGGACAGGTCATGACTTTCCGCCCGTATTTCACACAGATTCTGTTCACCGCTTCGGCAATGCCGTCCTGCAGACTTCCTATGCTATGGCTGAAATAGCCCTCATAGGAGTGGCATATAATATCAATGATACCGCAGGCCGTATGGAAAGGAGACACCGAAAAGGTATAGGTCGGATCGATAATCGCCGCCCGGGGCCGGCTCCTGAAACTCGAAATACGAATGAAAAACAGAAATCTATGACCTTGGAATGTCTATTTCTGTACCCATTCCCTGAGAAATGTATCATTAAAGGACCTTCCGTAGACGGAAAAGCACTTTTCCACTTTTGCATCCGGACAGAGTTCTTCTAGATCAAACTGACTCCTTCCGGGGCCTCCACTGCCATGAGAACAGTAGGGAAAGATTCTCTTTCCAGAAAAATCATACTGTTCCAGAAAGGTCCAGACCGGCATGGGCATGGTCCCGCACCAGTTGGGATAACCCAGAACAATGTTCTCATAAGAGGAAAAGTCCTCAACTTTATGAGAGATTTCGGGTCTGGCCTGCTCAGCCAGCTCTCTCTTGGACTGCTCCACCGATGCCCTGTAATCCCGGGGATAGGGATTCACACTTGTGATCTCAAAAAGATCTCCCCCTGTGATTTCTTCGATTCTCTCGGCTATCAGCCGGGTGTTCCCCGAATGGGAAAAAAATGCAATGAGGGTTTTACTCATGAATTGCCTCCTGATGAAAATCAAAACGGTTCCCTATGGAACCGTTTTGAATGGAAATATTAGTAGTATATCAGAATAGAGCAATTAAAGATTTCTTGCTATTTCATAGGCATCGGAAATGACAGTTCTGATATTTCCGATTCCCGCTCCATCCCCTACTTCAAAAACTTCTATCCCCGCATACATCAGATCCTCTCTCATGGAGGGATTGGGCCTGAGCCCGATACAGCTGACAACACTGTCCGCCGGGATGGTAATGAGATTTCCGTCCTTATCTTCAATCACGGAATCATAAGCCACAATAATTCCTTGTGATCCCATCAGCCATAAATAAACACAGTGACTTTAAAAAAGGATCCCGATACAATATAAACACAGAATAGAATGGATCAGTTCTTTCTGATGACAAAGGACACCAGGGAGTTTCAGCATGTTTCGATTCAATCCACCTTTCCTCTTTTTCTGCATAGGACTTTTTCTGAGACTCTTTAGCTGTGAGATTCTTTCTGCAGAAAACGCAATGGTTCTGGCCTCAAGCCAACTGCATGATGACAGGACGGTGAGCCGCTACAGTGTTAATAGTCTGATGGACGGCGACCTCCTGAGCTGCTGGGCCGAAGGAAAGGAGCAGGACAGCTCCGGAGAGTTCCTTTTCTATACATTTGAAAGTCCCATAGAGATTGAAAGAATAGAAATCGCTCCGGGCTTTTTTGATCCGAAATGGTACGAGGCCAACAACCGCATAAAAAAAATGACACTGATTATCAACAATGAAAGAAGCCTTGAACTGTCCTTTCCGGATATCATGGAAATACAGAAAGTGGACCTGACTACAGAGGGGCCTGTCCAGACCCTTCAGTTTATTGTAGAAGAAATCTACAAAGGCAGCCGGTGGGATGACACATGCATCTCGGAGATCTCATTTTTTCGCCCAGATCAGAAGATAAATCTTCACAATGTCACAGACGATTACAGAGAGAACGAACTGCTTGTGGAGAGTGAAAACTATATAAATGCGATTCATGAGGGATACTCATTCAAATCCTATCTTTCCAGTGATGAAGGGATTCTCATGCAGAAGAGAAGCTATTTTGTCAAAGAAGGGGAATTCCGTAACTTTCTGAAACTGGACTTTGAAGAGAGGAATATCTATCTTCAGACCATTTGTTACTGCTTTGAAACTGATAACATTGATATCTATCTTCTTAATCATTTCCAGGACTCGATAGACTACAGGTATGAACGGAGTCTCTCCCCTCTGGAAGAGAACAGGATGGAGTATTTCCGGTATGACAGAGACGGCAGCCTGACAGTACTCAGAGAACCCAACAGCAGCAGCTTAAAATGGAATCTGGGATCAGACTGGGAAAGCCATCTTATCCTGAACGGGAATACCATGGAGCTTGTAAAGTACAGATCAACCCCCATTGGATCTATGCAGATCCGGCAGCTGTACACCTATGATGATCAGTCCCGCTGGAAAACAATGGAAAACCGCCGGGAAGGGGAACTGCAGTTCTCCTATAGAACGGATGGAGAAGATAATTTCACCCTGATCGGGGAGTCTGATCCCCTGGATACGACCGACTTTCTTATCATTCATGATAACTTCATCAGAAACAGAGACATGAACATCTTTAACTATTTTATAGGGAATATCTATTTTGATGAGATGGTTATAGCTGGTCTCATACTGGGCAAAGAAAAGTGACTCCCGTTGCCTTCCCTCTTCGTAGAAGGGTGAAGCTTTTTCTGAACAGAAACTGTATACATCAGAACTGATTTGTACTTAGAAACAGCCGGGCCATTCCCGGCTGTTTCCTTTTTCTGTTATTTTACAGCCTCAGCCATAATTTCACCCGCCAGGGTACCGGACCCCAGAGCGATACCGAAGGCAGCCCCTTCGTTATCGTAGTAGGGAGCCGTATAGAGGCTGCCCGCATCCAGACCGGCTGCATAGAGACCGGGAATGGGTTCGGCTGCCCCGTCGACAACTCTCAGAGAGTCATCCACAACCACACCGCCCAGAGTACACCAGGCGCTCGGTTCGTATTCGAACACATAGTAGGGAGCCTGTGAAACAGGTACCATAAAGTAGTCGGCCTTATAGAACTGCTCATCCTTCCCGGCAGCGCACATGGCATTGTACTCCTCCACCGTAGATGCCAGGTCTGTCAGACCGAAATGGGCTGCCAGTTCCTCAATGGTATCGGCCTTAAAGGCCCATCCCTGGGAAACCGCTTCCTCCAGCTGAGCTCCCGCCTGATCCAGGACTTTTTTATGGGCTATGGAATCGGGCGCCGCATCGGAGAGGTTTCTCACACCGGCAATCCACTCATCAGGGCTGCCCAGTGTTTTGAAGATTCCCTGCTGCTGTACTGACTGGTAGTAGGCATCATCCATAACTGCGTAGTATTTCTTCTGTCTCAGTGTGGCTTCCGCTCCGCTTAAGGGTTCTGTCGCCATGATCTCTTCGTTGAAAAACCGGTTTCCCTCTTTGTTCACAAGGAGTCCCCCGTAGATACCGAATCTCAGATTCTGGTTACAGTTGAAAGACCAGGTGCCGGCTTTGGCATTGGCCGCTGAAAATTCATTGGCCACGATGCCCCAGTTTTTGTCTTCCCGTCCCCCTGCGGAGAGAGCCATATTGATACCGTCTCCTACAGAAAGGGTGTTACCCAGAGGAATGATATTGATATCACCGAATTTCTCTTCAATGATATCCTGGCCACCCAGATACCCTCCCGTAGCCAGGAGAACCGCTTTGGCATGGATGATAACTTTGTCTCCTCCGGGTTTTACAGCATTGATACCTGTAACAACACCCGAAGCGTCCTGAATCAGGCTTTCACCGGCTGTTTCAAAAAGGATGGTTCCTCCGTTGTCTTCAATCCGGTCAAGCAGGAACTGAGCTCTGTCCACACCCCGTTCCCGGAACCCGTGGCGGGCTCTGAAACCGAGACCGTAGCTGTCCCGTCTGAGGTAGACTGTCATTCCCAGATCCTGAAAGTAATCTATGGTTCTCCCTGTCACAGAAAGGACTTTTTTCAGGAGACTGTCATTGATGGTACTGTGACCGAAGTCAGACATATGGGTAAAAAGCTGTTCCAGAGTCAGGTCTTCTCCTTCCTCTTCCTGTACTCTGGTACCAACAGCTATGGGACCGCCCGCATTGGCACCGTTGCTGACGCCGCCGTTGGCGCCTTTTTCAATGACAATGACATGAGCGCCCCTGTCGCTGGCGCTGATACCCGCAGAAAGGCCCGCCGCTCCGGCTCCGACTATGACAATGTCACAGTTCAGCTCTTCCGTGGTGATTTCCTTCTCCACAGCCTGGGAAAGGACGTCTGTACTGCCACCGGCCTGGTTTACAGCATCGGCGACAGCGTCCAGAATGGCCCTGGATGTGTAGGAAGCTCCGGTGACAGAATCCACAGCCAGAGACTGCTCTTCCAGAATACTTGCCGGTATCCGTTCAATCGCTCCATCGGAGATTCCGGGAGTCTCGGAATGGGACACCACCTCAATCGCTTTGATTTTGCTATCTGAAAAAGTAACCGCGACTTCCACAGGTCCGTTTCTTCCGTCCTGAATTGATGTATAAGTTCCGGCTGTATAGGTCTGGCCTTTATCAGCGCCGCAGCTTATCAGAGCCATCAGAAAAAATACAGGCAGAATTGCCTTCAGAAGATTCAACTTCCTGAAATTGATCATCTTATCCTCCATAATCAGTAAATAATTATCGATCTTAAAGACTGCACATTGTGCATGGTCAAGGGATAAGAGAAAAATTTATTTATTTACCAGAGAGATCCGGACTTTCTGGAGACTCGCATTGCCCAGGTTCAGATCCAGACCGTAGAAATAGACAGGTCCCGCCGGTTTATAGGGAGTCTGA
This sequence comes from Oceanispirochaeta sp., assembly GCA_963666275.2. Taxonomy (GTDB): domain Bacteria; phylum Spirochaetota; class Spirochaetia; order DSM-2461; family DSM-2461; genus Oceanispirochaeta. The sequence continues at coordinate 1,253,057 of CAXXOA010000002.1, read as the reverse complement.
TCCAGATAGGATGCGGCCTTGTGAAATATATCAGCGGAAATTCTCGGATACCCCAGATTGGAGGATAGGAACTCCAGGGTTTTGCCGCCGGGAACAGAAACAGCGTCCTGCATCCATTTCCCCTTCAGCAGGAAGATATAGGTCTCTTCCAGGGCCACGCCGAAGTCGGGTTCTCCTTCCCTTCCGATATCATCCCAGGCGGTCAGGCGGCAGTAGATCGTCAGGGGGAGCAGATCAATCCATTGGGAGATCTGATTGTATTTTGAGGAACCGAATGTATTACCGGAGGAGGCGGGTAGAAAATAGAGTCCCGGAAGATCTCTGATTTGAAAATCAAGTTCCGCCGGAGAGGAGAGAAGGATCTCCCTGAGTTCCCGGATCGCTTCCAGTCGCTTTACAGCGAAAAACGACTCCCGCTCCAGTTCCTCTTCCCTGACGCTGAGAAGCTCCTCCGCTTCCTCCCCCCGGAACTGGGAGTGATCATCCTGAGGGACCCCTTTAAGAAGGGTCAGAGCCTCTTTGGCGGAAAACCCTATGCCTCGCAGCCGTTTGAATTTGTTGACAATAAAGGCATCCCTGACAGTGTATAGCCTGTAGTTGTTCTCATAGTCCTTTTCAGGATTCAGGAGACCTATCCGTTCAAAATAGCGGAGGGTACTGAATTTGACGCCCACCTGATCCATAAACTGACTGGTTGTAAAATATTCCATAACTTAAATGTAGTCGAAGGGAGGGAAAATGAACATAAGAAATACCTGACTTAAGCATAAAGCCGGGGCTCTGCCTGGAGAGCCCCATGGCCAGAAACAAGGACGGCTAAGTCATGCCCCTGTTTTAAAGGAGGACACGGACCGGGACAGATCTTCCATTTTGCGTGTGTTCCTATCTGATTCCTCCCGGATACTGCTGCTCTGATCCTGTATCAGCCTGTAGCGGCTTTCCACAGCTTCCAGAGTCTTCTGCAGGTTCAGAGCCAGCTGGGAGAGCTCCGTGGCAGACTCACTCAGATCATGTACTTTTTCCACAGCATTCAGGGATGACTCGCTGGTCTGACTGGAACCGTCAATAAGGTTCTGCAGAAGCCTGGCCACATCCTGACTGACCGAACGGATACTGCTTGTATGGGAGGCAATCTGCTCTGTCCCCAGAATGACCTCATCAGAGAGTTTCCTGATCTTTCGGAAGGTACTGTCAGCCTGATTTGTATAATCCCGGCTGACTCTGATGGAAAGGGCAATATCCTTCAGCTGGGCTGAGATATCTTCCATATTACTGCGGGAATTTTCCGCCAGAGTTCTGATTTCATTGGCAACCACGCCGAACCCGTCTCCCACACTTCCCGCCCGGGCGGCTTCAATGGAAGCATTGATTGCCAGGATATTGGTCTGTTCGGTCAGATCATTGATCATGGCAATGGCTTCATGAATGGTCCCGGCAGCCTGATCCGCTTTTTCAAGGCTCCGGACAGCCTGCCCGATGCTCTCCTCCCCTCCCCGGGCATTCTGGTCCAGGTCTCCGGTTATGGAATGGAAGGATTCTATCCCCGACGCAACAGATTCTACTTCTCTCTGCATGGAACCGATGGAACGGGCGGCATCCTCCACTTCCTCAGTCTGTTTCAGTGCCAGAGACTTTGTATTCTCCGTAAAATCCTTCAGATCATTACTGAGTTTAAGATTAAGATCCGCTTCTGTAGCAAGCTGCTTCTCTGCTGCCGCAATCCCCTGAAAAGAATCTCCCGATTCTATAAGGGATTCCTGAATATCAGCTATGGCATCCGTCATCCGCGCACTGGATTCCAGAGAGTCTCCGGCTGATTTCTGAATGCCCGTAATGACAGAACTGAAATTCTGAAAGAGATCCCTGAAACTGGTTTCCAGTATTGTGATTTCATCGGAGAATTTCCTTTCCGTAACCTGGGGGATTACAGAGAAATCCGTCCCTTCCGAGGCCATGGCGACTCTGCTGAGATTCGCAACCGGCGCAATCACACGATGGATAAGACGCAGAATGAAAGCAAAAAGAATAACCGCGGCTCCTATCATGATAATAAGGAGGCGCAGACGCATCCTGTCGGTATTCTCAGCAAGTTCAGTATTCCGGGAGAGTATGACCGAATCAATGTCATCGATATAAGCCCCGGTTCCCACCCAGATATCCGTACCGGGTACCATCATAGCCGTTCCCAGTTTGGGAAAAACCAGTCCTTCCTCTTCGCCGGGTTTGGACCAGTAGAATGTGACAAAAAGCGACCCCTCCCGGGCTGCTGCATCCAGATCACGGATTATATACTGGGTTTTATCGGGGGACTGGAGATCCCAGAAAGATTTCCCCTCATTCGCCGGGGTCAGACCATGAATCAGGTTCTCACCGCTTCCGGCCCTGTAAGCGTAATAGTAGCCGTCCTTGCCGAATCTCAGATGCCGCACGGCCTTCCGGGCGATCTCCATTTTTTCTTCATTCCCCAGGCCCGGTGTTTCATATATATCCTGAATAAGAGTAACCGCTACCTCTGTGGCGGATCTCAACTCCTTCTGATACCCCTCGAGAAGTGTTTCCTCTTCAAGATGGATTATGTATTCTTCATAGCCTCTGAGACTGGCTGTCAGAAATATCTGGATAATAAGAAAAAACAGAAGGATCATGCCCGTCAGAGGCAGAGAGAGTTTGTATTGAATTTTCATAGGAAAAGAAACTCCGATCTTAAAATATTTTTTTAAAATAAGTCTCGGCCCATCCCGACAGGAAGACCTGAAACATTTGGATAATTATAATTGAAAAATCCGGTAATGATGAGACTGTCCCGTCAATTATTTAATTTTTTTAACTGGATTTTCCTGCTGGACAAAACAGGTACAGGGAGTAAACCATGGTATCCCCCTGTGAAAATGACTCTTGGGAAGCAGATGAGGATGTCCTGACAATCAGGATTTACCCGGGAGAACACAGGAAAGTCCCCGTTCCGCATCCTGATAGATAATATCATCAATGCAGTGGATAAAATCCATGATACAGGGGCAGATCAGGGAATAGAGGACCTTGTTCCCCTCCTTCTGATCCAGAAGGACACCGGCCTGCTTCAGAAGAGACAGGTGTTTGGAGACAGTGGAGACATCGGCTCCCACGGCTTTTGTGAGTTCACTGACCGAAAGGCTCTGTTTTGCCAGAAGCTCAACCATAAAGATCCGGGTGGGATGGGCCAGGGCTTTCATGACCTTTGCCCTTGAGGAGGCCAGATTTTTCTGCTTTTCATATTCCATTGTTAGAATGTGGTGAAAAATACCGGTTCCGTCAATAAGATATTGACACTATTTGGCGTTTTTGCCAAATTACCAAAATAACAACATTATACGGAGTAGAAACAATGTCAGAAAAACATATCGGTTTCTTTGCAAAATATCTGTCCCTCTGGGTGGCTGTCTGCATTTTTCTCGGAGTGGCGATTGGCGTCCTGTTCCCCCGGTTTCCAGAGTTTCTGGGAAGGCTGGAGTACGCCAATGTTTCCATACCCGTAGCCGTACTTATCTGGCTGATGATCTATCCGATGATGCTGAAGGTTGATTTCAAGAGCATTGTAAACGCCGGGAAACGACCCAAAGGGCTGATTATCACCCTTATCGTGAACTGGCTGATAAAGCCCTTTACCATGTACCTGATCGCCTGGTTTTTCCTGAAAGTGGTTTTCAGAGCCCTGATCCCGGATCTGGTTGCAACGGATTATATTGCCGGAGCGGTCCTCCTGGGTGCGGCGCCCTGTACGGCCATGGTTTTTGTCTGGAGTTATCTGTCAGACGGGGATCCCGGATATACAGTTGTCCAGGTGGCTGTAAACGACCTGATCATCCTCCTAGCTTTCGCCCCTATCGTTGCTTTTCTTCTGGGTGTCAACAATGTTCAGGTTCCCATGGACACCCTCCTGATGTCGGTGATCCTCTTTGTGGTGATCCCCCTTTCCGCCGGTGTGATAACACGGAATCTGCTTCTGAAAAGTCATGGTACCGACTGGTTCGAAAATGTGTTCTGCAAAAAGTTCGACGGCATTACCGAAGCGGGCCTTCTGCTGACTCTTGTTATCATCTTCTCCTTTCAGGGCGAGATCATCCTCTCGAACCCTCTGGCGATCCTTTTAATTGCCATCCCCCTGATTCTACAGACCTATTTTATCTTTTTTCTGGGATTCGGATGGTCCCGTCTCTGGAAGGTTCCCTATCAGGTGGCGGCTCCTTCCGGAATGATAGGAGCCTCCAACTTTTTTGAACTGGCTGTGGCGGTTGCCATAAGTCTTTTCGGGCTCTCTTCCGGAGCCACCCTGGCCACTGTTGTGGGGGTTCTTGTGGAAGTCCCTGTGATGCTGAGTCTTGTGGCCATAGCAAAGCGGATGCGGAATCAGTATCCCCAGCTGGAGACGGCATAAAATATGAAAACCATAATCATCGGGGGAGTTGCTGCGGGAACATCGGCGGCGGCGAAACTGAGACGGAACGATGAAGAGAGGGAGATCCTGATATTCGAAAAGGGCAGCTATATCTCCTACTCCACCTGCGGAATGCCCTACTTTATTGGCAGGGAGGATATTTCCGCAGAAGATCTGACACCGCGGGACCCCAAGTGGTTTGCCAAACGGTTCAATATTGATATACGGACGGGTCACGAGGTCCTGAAGATCCTGGCGGAGACAAAAACCCTGGAAGTGAAGGACCTTGAAACCGGTAGAATCATCAATGAAACGTATGATCAGTTGGTCCTTGCCACAGGCAGCCGGGCCGTAATCCCCCCGATCGAAGGGGCCACGTCAGACCATGTATTTACCTTGAAAACCATGGAAGACACTCTGTCCCTGGAATACTATCTTACGCATCATCAGGTTAAAAATGCCCTTGTGATCGGAGCTGGATTCATAGGGCTTGAGATTCTGGAAAACCTCCTGGAGAGGGGGATTCAGACCAGGATACTGGAAGCCAGGAATTCCCTGATGCCCGTTCTGGATGATGATATGAGTTTCTGGATCGAGGATGACTTCAGCCGCAGAGGACTGGAGTATTCCCTGGGGGAACTGGCTGACAAAATTGAGGACCATTGTGTTCACACACGATCGGGAAAACGCTATGAAGCAGACCTTGTCATCCTGTCGGCGGGGGTAAAACCCGAAACGTCCCTTGCAGAGGAGGCCGGTCTTGAACTGGGTTCCACAGGGGCCATTAAAGTGAATGAGGAAATGACCACGTCCCGGCCGGAGATCAAGGCCGTGGGAGACTGTGCGGAAGTCTGGTCCGCCGCGACAGGAGCCCCTCTGTACAGACCCATGGGATCCACGGCCAACAAAACCGGAAGGATTGCCGGAGAAAGCCTCAGCGGGGGAAACCTGAAATTTCGGGGAGTTCTGGGAACGGGAATCGTTAAGTTCTTTGATCTTCACATCGGGTTTACAGGAATGACAGGAAGAGAGGCGGAAGCGGCGGGATACAGCGTGGAAGTGATCCATAATATCAAGGAAAATCAGAGCCGCTACCTTCCCGAATCCAGAGAAATGGTCATCAAAGCTGTTGCAGACAGAAAAACGGGAAAACTTCTGGGTGTTCAGATTATCGGCGAGAGAGGGGTTGATAAAAGGCTGGATGTCTTTGCTACAGCCATAACCTTCGGAGCCTCTGTGGAGGACCTTTTTCATCTGGACCTGGCCTATGCGCCTCCTTTCTCCACCACAAAGGATCCTGTGATGTATACGGGTATGATCCTGAGTAATGCCATTTACCATGGCAGAAAGATTATGACGCCCGGGGAGCTCCTGGGCAGGGAGTCGGAGTATCAGATTATAGATGTCCGATCCTCCGGGGATTACCAGAAAGGACATATCACAGGAGCCGAAAGTATCCCCCTGTCAGAATTACGGGAGAGATCAGTGTCTCTGGATAAATCCCGCCCCACCATTACCCACTGCAATAAGGGAGTAACGGGAAATGCGGCGCAGAACCTTCTGATCAACCAAGGCTTTACCTGTGTTTACAACCTTTCCGGCGGATTCAAGAATTACAGGCTTTATAAAAAATACCGCTGCTCCTGAACCCGGAGATACCCCCAGTCAGCGAAGGCTCCTGTTACAGACGATCTGCCGATTCAGTCAGGACAGATGAGGAGATTTCCAGATTTCCGTTCCGGATCCGCAGGGAATCGATGAAATCTTTCTCGCTGCGGTCCTTCCTGAGTTCAATATGATAGACCAGTTTAAACAGGCTTCCCAGTCCGGTGGTTTTCGAAGAGACAAGATCGGACCGGAGAGTATACTCCCTGAAAAGATCCTCTTCAATATGGGAGCCGGAGCCTGTAAAAAATCGGCTCTCCGGGCTTGAGTCAGCAGGTACTTATGCTCCTGTCTCTGAAAACGCGTCCCATCTGCCATTAATCTCTCCCGGCTCACCGTCTCCTCCCCCATCTCTGTACGGGGATCTCCGAGACAGCCTGTCCGTTCACAAACACACTACCCTCAAGGAACTCCACCTCTCCGTCCGCGTCAAAGGGCGACCGGGGGGCAGTCACATGGATCGTCCCTCCCCGGATAATAAGATCTCCGTTGGAATCAAAACCGTCCGTATCCCCGGGGCCCACTTCCACAGTCAGCTCTCCCCCGTTGATCTCCATCAGGGGTGTTCTGCCATTTTTGGAAGCCGCATTTATGCCGTCATCACTGGCATACAGATCAATCACTCCCCCGTTGATCTGAACATGGGTCGATTCTATTCCTTCGGTGCTGGAGGTAATGAGGATTTCTCCTCCGTCAATCTGAACCGTACTGTTCCCCTGTATGGCATCATCGGCAGCCCGGATTTCCAGATTTCCCCCGGAAATATAGATATACCCCAGATCAGGATCATCCTCATTTTCACTGTGAAGGCCGTCTTTTCCCGAATCAATGAAGATATCGCCTCCTGAGATTCTTATGGAATCATTGGCTTCCAGGCTGTCTTTCGCAGACTTCACAGTCAAAGCGCTTCCTGTGATTTTCAGGTCATCTTTTGAAGTGATGGCGTTCTCTCTGGAAGAAGTAATATTCAGAGAACCTGTTCCGTTCAGAACAAGGTCTTCCCGGGAAAATATCACAGCATCCAGATTGGTATCACCATCATCCCCGATCTCTCCGGAAACCGTGAATATATTGGTATTTACGGATGTGATAAAAACTTTGTCAGCCCTCTTTATGTACACAGCCGGTTTATCCCGATTTGTAATCGACAGATTGTTCAGGATCAGCTGGACTTTATCCTCTTTCCCGGCATCGACGATGATCGAAGTCTCTTCAAACCTGCCGGAGAGAAGATAGATCCCTTCAGAGGAAATCACAGTATCCTCCCCCTGTCGGATCCCCGGAGAAACGGCCCGGCTGAAGTCGGGGATCTGCCTGGCATCCCGGTCTGTAAACATATTGTCAATATTCAACGCGGATAAGGTCTGGGCCCCGCAGCTGATAAAACTTCCCGCCAGAAAAAGAGTTGTAAACAGGCCGCGGAGTTTCATCTTCTTCATCAATAAGTCCCCTCTCATCAAAAACTGAAATCATCTCAGTTAATTCCAGTTAGTATTATTAGGATTTTATACACCATTTCTGCTGATATCCCTCCCGGAGGGGTAAGCAGAATATGTACCCTGTATAGTAAGTAAACACCAAACAGGCTGAAAGGATACTTATTTTATATGATTTACCCCCGTCGGGTGTGTCAGTCTTTTATTTTCAGAGACATAAGCACATAGTCCTCATACTGGGGTTTTCCTTTCATCAGAGATTTGATGTCTTCAAAGGCGGAACTGGTAAAATCATCTGCATCCTTATGCTTGAGGAAGGTCATATGCAGAAATCCATACTCCTCCTGTATGGAAGCCAGTCCCCTGGAGTACAAAAGAACCCTGTCCCGGGACTGCATCTCCACCATGGTCTCCTCATACTGGTTATCCCTGTTGATTCCCAGAGGATGCCCCTGTGTATCCAGAGAGATAAACGCGGGATTCCGGAGGATTGTATTTGTCATCCCGCTTGTTCCCGCCGCTGTGATATTCCTGAATTCAAAATCAAAATGGACAATGGAGCACTGGATTCCCTTTCCCGACAGACTCCCAAGATGCTGGCAGAGCTTCCTGTTCAGATGCTCCAGCAGGTCCCGGGGGGAGAACATTCTCAGATCCCCAGACTGATAGAAGAACTCCTTGATCAGAGTTTTGACAATACAGCTTAGCGAAGAGGCACTCAACCCGGGTTCCCCCGTATCGCCGAGAATATAAACCAGGCTGTTTTCATCAATCTGATGGACATGATAAAAATGGCTGCTGCAGCTGCAGGGCGGAACGGGAAGAATTTTACAGGAGAAACTCACCCTTTTGTTATAGGGAAGGTTCCGCCCCATCAGAGAGCTCTGAAACCTCCCGTTCCCCTGGAGTTCCCGGTTCATCCTGCCTATGTAGGTTCGCTGGATTCTCTTCAGTTTATGGATCTCCAGTCCCCGCTGGATTTCACTCATAAGCTGGGTGCTGTCCCAGGGTTTATCAAGATAGGAAACCACCCCGGAACTGATCGACTTTTTCATGCTTTCCCTGTCCGTATAGGCAGAAATCATGATGGCGGAAATATCAGGATTCACCTTGCGAATACTGTTAATGAGCTCATTTCCACTCATCCTGGGCATCCTCTGATCTGTGATCATCAACCCGATATTTGTATTATGCCTGGCAAAATCCAGAGCCTGATCAGGGGATGCGAAAAAAAATGCTTCGAAATTCCGAGAGGCCGAAAAGGAAAGGATCTCTCTCTTTAAAGACTGCAGAACCATCCTGTCATCATCGATTATTATTAATTTGTTTTTATCCATTAGCCGTGTCTCCCGACAGAAAAATTATAGTTTTTTAAATAATCATCTATTTATTTTAAAACATTCATCCTGCCGCTGTCGATATGAAAAGCTCCGGAACAGACTATTTTAGCCGAGATCCCGGAAGGAGACCTGCTCGATCCCCTCCCTTTCAAGCCAGAGAGGGAGTTCGGAGGAACAGATTGTAAACAGTTCAAGTTCCCGAAAGTGAAAATACTCCTGATCAATCCCTTTGGGCGCTTCTTCCAGCCCTCTGGAAGACCCCAGATGAAAAACCCATTCCGTCACACCCGGGGGCTGATGGTTCAGGATAAACCTGAGATTCTCGGGTGTGGGATCCCCCCAGAAGGAGTCTCCCAGAAAATCGGGATGGGGAACTCCCTGGTCCATCATGGAATCCTGATTCTTCTGCATCTCCTGGGGCATGCCGTATTTCATGAACCTGATAGCCGAAAAAGTGTGACGGACCACCAGCTCCAGTGCGGCCTTCCTGCCTTCCTGAATGATGGGACTGCGGCTGTAGGGGGGAAGGAAACGGCTCAGAGGCCTGGTGCTTCTCATGGGAATGCCTTTTTCCCGGGCAATCCGGAGCAGTTCCTGAAACAGGGGGGTATAAACCTGCATAAGATTGTGATGGCTGGAAAGGTGCTCCACCTCGACACCCGCCCTTTCCAGAGCCTCCAGCTGGGCCAGAGCTTCGGTATAGACATGCTCAGGTCTGATCTCCCTGATGCGCTGAATAAATTCCTGCAGGTCAAAGAACTTTCCCAGGGGATCCACAAGTGAAGAGATGTCCTTTTCCCGGGAGAGAGGCGTCCCGGCTGTGATGGAAGAGTGCAGACCAATCGAGATACGGGGAAATGTTTCTTTCAACCGAACAATATGTTCAAGGGCTCCCGGAAAATTCACCATAACAGCCACACTGTTTATAATGCCCTTTTCTATCCCCCGGAGCACTCCTTTATTGATAAAGTCGGAGGCCCCGAAATCATCAGCTGTGAATATGGCTTTACGCTTAGTTCGATTCTTCCCTGACTCTTCCATAAATTCAAGGTAATAAAATCTGAGACGAAATCAAGTGTTCCTTTTTTGGTAGAACCGTATATAAATCCTGTAAAGCACAAAAAGCGCAGTTCCGATGGAACTGATCACAAAAAAGGAGACATCCAGGGAAAACAGGTCCCCCAGCAGACCGATCAGAGGGAAAAGGAGAATCATTAGAAAACTGAATACCATGGACTGATAGCTGAGTATGGTGGCTCTGTAATCGGAAGGGATCATTTTATTGATATAGTCGCTGATCGAAACCATGAGGATTCCCTCAAAAACGCCGTTCAGAATAAAAAAGAGGGCTTTGAACTGAAAGAGTGCAACCCCCCAGAGCGAAATCAGCAGCAGCACGGGAATGATGAAAAGCAGTTTTTTCTCTCCGAACCGTTTGTCCAGACCCGGAGCGGCCAGTGCCGACAGTCCTGCCAGGAAACACTGAAAAGAGAAAACAATCCCCATATAGAACTCGCTGTAACCGGCAAATTTCCACCAGGTCTGCAGATAGAAATACTGGGTGGTTGTAAAAACAAAGATACACTCACTGTATATAATCAGATAGGCAATGCGCGGTTCCTTCCGGATCACGGAAAGGCTGTTTTTTGTCTGCCCTCCAAGGGACCGGGCGGCCCGTTTGATGATGGATCCTTCAGGAGGGATCTGCCGGCTCTTGAGAGGAGGCTCAGTCATAAGAAGAGCATTCCCAACCGACAGCAGGGCTGCCAGCAGAGTGACTGCAAAGACAAGATTATAGTCCCTGGTAGCCAGATACCCGCCGCTCAGAAAGGCAGTGATCGCCGCAAGCTGAAAGATCAGTTCCTTTTTTCCGCGGACCCCCATGAAAAGCTCTTCTTTTTTTATATGGACCAGAGAGTCATACACCAGGGCTTCACCAGCTCCCGACTCGAGATTATAGCTGAAAGCAATCAAAACGAATCCTGCCGCCTGAAACAGAAAACCTTCGGCCTTCCATAAAAAAAAGAGACTGGCCATAAAAAAGATTCTGCCCAGGATACGGCTGCTCCGCCGCCCCCAAAGATCCGCCACGGCTCCGGTAGGAACCTCCATAAGAAAAGAGGTGGCATGAAAAATACCCTCCAGTAACCCCAGTTCCCAGAGGGAAAATCCCTTCAGAGAGAGCCAGATCATCCACAGCGCATGGAGGAGGTTAAGATTATTCAGAAAAGTAAAAGAGTAATCCAGGCCTATATTGTGCCGGATGGACAGCTTCATAAGAATCTGTGACTCCCTTGAATTATTACAGACGGCCTGCTCTGACCGGACTATAGATCAGAAGGACTCGCCTATAGTGATTATACAGAGAGAAATGACAGTTATGGAAATATTTTTCTGCCTGTTTCTTTTTTTTCTGCAGGCAGAGACAGGTTAAGATACAAAAAAAGGGTATACCCGTTGGGGCATACCCTCTGATATCTGTTTAAAATCCGCAGGCCCGGGCGTAGATTCCCACCACATCCCGGATCCGACTTATAATCAGATCCTGTGCCTTCAGGGCGATCTTCCCCTCCTGCACCGCATTGTACTGGTTCGGCATATACTGACTCAGCATGCTCAGGGGGATCCCCTTCCCGTCCAGGTTCTTCTTCAGCAGCTCAATCGAAGCGGTGAGCCTTTTATCGGGCCAGTAGTAGCGGCTCCTGTCGCTGAAGCTGTATTTCCGTTTGAACAGCTGCTCCTCTTCCGAACCGGGATAGTACTTTTTCCAGTACTTCGGATCCTCCATCATGACCTCCTCCAGGGTCTCCTTCAGACGGGAGAGTTCAACTCCCGATGCTCCCAGAAGCTCCTTCTCCATATCCGCCAGGGCGAACAGGGCTTCCCGGAAGGCAAAGGTCATCCAGGGGCCTACTTTCAGAATGCAGTAGTGGTCCTTCACAAGGCTGGTCAGGCCGGTTTCGCTCTGATAGTCCGTGGAATGGGCTTCATAAACGAGCTGGTCGGTTCCCTCAATCATCCGGCTCAGGTCCGCCGCGGCAGCGCTGTCGTAATGGAACACCTGATCGTCTCCGAACTCAACCCCCGGCTGTACCACCACACCGATCACCCGGCTCCAGGCGTCATCCAGACCTTTCGACGCAAAGGCAGCCTTTGTCACTTCAATGGTCCGGGCCGCATCGGCAGAAGAGGTGGGCGTTACCGTCTCTTCCTCCTCCTGAGCCCCGCCGGGAATGGGAACTTCCGTTCCGATGATATAGACAGGTTTCGGCTGGCCCTGGCAGTATTTCTCCCAGGTCGTTTCGGCTACGGCGCAGAGCTCTGCCGCCCGGGCGGAAACAATTTCATCGGCCAGGGGTTTATGCCGGTCCCCCTCATCGTCGGCGCAGTACATGCTGGCATCCAGATGGATCTTCTGATACCCCGCTTTCACATAGGCTTCCACAAGATCCCGGGCATTCTTCATGGCCTCTTCCGCCGGCAGGCTCTGCCAGGCATTGGGGCCCAGATGATCCCCTCCCAGAAGGATTTTCTCTTCGGGGAAAGAGACTTCGCCGGCCAGGTCTTTCACATAGCTCACAAACTCGGGAGGAGTCATGCCCGTATAGCCGCCGAACTGGTCCACCTGATTGCTTGTGGACTCGATCAGCACGATAGAGCCGTCCTCCAGAGCCTGAAGCATACTGGCCCGGATCACATCGGGATGAGCCGAGCAGATCGAATAGATCCCCCGGGGTTTTCCCGCTTTATTGTCTTTCATAAGTTGCAGAAAATCATTTATGGCGCTCATAAAAATTTAGACCTTTTTACTTTTTATTCAAATTTTTTACGCTATTACGGTCTTTAAAAAGTTGCTTCGTTCTTAAAGCTCTAATTTCTTTTTGCCCGGAACTAACCAGACGTATTGTTTCCTCACCAGCGATTTTACCAATGAGGTCGACATCCAGTTCATAGGCAGAAAGCTGGGGAGTAGATGCAATGGAATAATCAAGAACTCCTCCCCCTGTTGCTATCATGGAGATATCATTCGGTACGGAATATCCAAGTTCTTTTATTACCATGAACAGACTGGCTTCCAGATAATCGTCATGAGAAAGTACAGCAGTAATATTTTTATGCTTGAGTATTTCCAGCCCTTCTCGAATTGAGCTCGAATCATAGTTGGGTATCTCCAGCATATGGAAATTGTGTCCAGAACCTGCAAATTCCAAAGATGCCTTTTGAACCCCCATACGTCTGTCCATTAGGATATTCGGAAGATCAGTCCTGGGATAGTCGACATAGAGAATCTCCTTATGCCCGTTATTCACAAGCTCCAAAGCAGCATTATAAGCTCCCTGGAAATCGTCAACAAGAACGGAAGTATATGAATCTTCCAGGGAACTATTATTAATGATCACAACGGAAATGTTATTTTCTCCTAGTTCTTGAAAAAGAGACTCTTCGAGATGATGTATAGAGATAACCGCTTTAACATTCATTTCCAGCAGTTTTTTCAGTGTATTTTCCGTTGAAATAATACTATTTACAGGAATAATAACCGGGAAAAAATCATTCCCCAATAGATATTGTTCTATCTGTTTGATGATTCTTGTAAAGATATTCCAGGAATGCATACTGAATTCATCAATCGGCTGGAGAATGGCAATGCTTCCCAGTCTTTTTCCACTGGATCTTTCCCTTTTTGATGGTACATAGCCTAATTCATCTGCTGTTTTTTTTATCCGGTCGGCCACTTCCCTGGAAATACCGGACTTTCCCGATAATGCCATTGAAACTGAAGCGATAGATACATTTTCTATCTGAGCTATTTCTTTCAGCGATACTTTTCTGTTTTTTTTGCTCACGACCTAAACCTTGCTTTATTAAATTACGGAATCTTTATCTTCCAGTTTGAGAGTTCCTTCCATAGGTCCCCGTTTGATAACCGCTGAAGTACCGGCTATATTTGCCGTTTCAAGACACTCCTCCAGAGGCCATCCCAAAACATACCCTGCCATAAAAGCGCCAGCAAAGGTATCTCCGGCTCCTGTAGGATCGATTGCCGGAATATCAATTTTTGAAGCATCGTATCGGGTCCCATCGGTAAAAAGAGAGGCCCCTTCAGCTCCACGTTTAACTATAACCGCTTCAATACCTTTAGAAAAACAATTTTTAAGAGCTTTATCAGGACTATCAGTTCCAGAAAGAAACTCCAGTTCTTCTTCTGTTACAAATAGGACTTTGCATATCCCGAACAGTTCCTGTATGAGATCTCTCAATTCAGGATCAGTATTCAGGATTTCGGGACGGACATTGGGATCAAAAGAAATAATGCAATCATCCGGTATCATTTTAATAGCTTCTTTATGAATTGCAAACATGTCTTTGTTGAAAATGGATGATCCCATAATATGAAAGACACCCAATTCTTGCCATTTAATATTCGCGAGATCGTCAAGGGAAACTCTACCGCAGGCCGCGTTGTTTATGTGGTAAATAAAATTTCTGGATCCGTCTGAATTATATCGAACAAAAGCGACACCTGTTGAAGTATCTGTGATTACCCGGATAGCTCCGGTATCCACACCATCACCCGACAGCCTTTTTATACAGAGTGCTCCAAAATCATCATCCCCTACGGCTGATAGAATTGTAGCAGGAACATGAAATTTTGCTACTTGATCAATAAATATCGCAGGGGCCCCACTTGCATAAGGACCTGTAAACTTTCCTTCTCCGAGAAATGACTGATCAAGGTCCTCGGCCATTATTTCAACAAGGATTTCTCCTATTACCAAGATCTTCTTCATCAATTATTTGCCTTTAACATTTCTTTTTTATTCCTGATATCCACATAAACAGCGATCAGAATAATAATCCCTTTGATTATCAGCTGATAAAAGTAGGAAAGCCCCATCAGGTTCATCCCGTTATTGACAATTCCAATGATAAGAGCTCCCAGGAAAGTTCCGATTACCGATCCATAACCACCAGATAAACTGGTACCACCCAAAACAGCTGCTGCTATGGCATCCAGTTCATAACCCATAGCGGAATTGGGCTGTGCTGAATAAAGTCTGGAAGTCAAAATAATTCCGCTGACAGCAGATGCCAGACCTGTAATCATGAAAACAAGTATCTCTATTTTAAAGATATTCACTCCCGCATACCTGGCAGATTCCCGGTTACCTCCAACAAGCTTTGTCTGTCGTCCCATCCTGGTTTTATCCAGAACAATATGAGAGATAACAAGTAGAATAAAAACAATCCAAACCGGAATGGGAATAAACAGAAATCTGTTATTTCCTATGGCCAGAGCACTGGGCATATCGATGGGAACAGGCTTTGAGTCAGTAAAAGAATAAGCTATTCCGCGGAAGATCCCCATGGAAGCCACGGTGACTATAAAAGGTGGAATTTCAAATTTAGCAACGATGAGACCATTGATACATCCTGCTATAAGACCGGCAAATAATGCAGCTATCACAGCGAAGAACAGAACACCTGTTCCATTAAGAACCAAAGCAAAAACCATTCCTGCCAGTGCAATAACCGATCCTACAGATAAATCGATACCCCCTATCATCAGAGCATAAGTCATCCCAAATGCAGTAATCGAGATAATGGAAACCTGAAGCAATACGCTCAACAGGTTGTTAATGGTCAGAAAGTACTGACTCAACACAGAAAAAAATGCTGCTATAATAAATAAAGCAATAAGGATTCCACCAAAATCTCTGAGAAATCTATTTTTTATATTGATCTTCACAATTATACCCTTTCTATTCAGTAAGTTTCATAAGAATCTGATCTTCAGTGATATCATCGGTACTGACATCATGGATTATGGAAAAATCCCGAACAAGACCGACCCTGTGGCAGAGATTCATGATTTCAGGAAGTTCAGAAGAAATCAGGATGACAGCAACACCCTTCTTCACCAACTCCTGGATAACCTGATAGATCTCAAACTTGGCACCCACATCAATACCCCTTGTCGGCTCATCCAGAATAAAAATTTCCGGATTATGTTCAAACCACTTTGCCAGAACAACTTTCTGCTGATTCCCGCCGCTCAGGTTATTAACTATCTGTTCAGAACCGGGGGTTTTAATTCTGAATCCATTGATATGTTTCTGGGCAATATTCTTCTCTTTTCTCGAGTTGATAAAGCCATGCTCAAGAATATGATCAATCCTCACCATTGATATATTTTCTTCTATGGAAGAAGTAAGGATAAGGCCTTCCTCTTTTCTATTTTCAGTAACAAAGGCGATCCCTGAAGAAATGGCTTTCTGAGGCGAATCAATATGAAGAGTCTCTCCGTTAATTGAAATGTTCCCCTCTTGTCTGGGAAGGATACCGAACAGACCTTTCATAATTTCTGTTCTACCAGAACCGACAAGTCCGTATAACCCATAAATTTCTCCTTTCTTAACATGAAAAGAAACATCATGGTAGAAAGGTTCATTTGTCAGATTCTCGACACGAATGGCATCGTCTTCTCTTACAGAGTCGATTTTCTCAGGAAAAGCGTGCTGAAGATCCCTTCCTATCATCATTTTTACCAATTCGGCCTGATTTAGATTTTCCACGGAATCGGTACCGATGTATTTGCCGTCCCTGAAAACTGTGACCAGATCACAAATGGTAAAAATCTCACTCATTTTATGAGAGATATATATGATTGCACAGCCTTTTTCTTTAAGTTTTCCGATTATGGAAAAGAGGATTTTTACCTCTTCCTCACTCAAAGACGAAGTAGGCTCATCAAGTATCAGAAAACGAGGATTGAGACGGACAGCTTTAACAATTTCCACCAGTTGCCTTTCGGAGATAGATAACTTTAAAACAGGAAGGGACGAATCAATATTGATCCCGTATGATCTCAGAAGCTGATCAGCTTCTTTTTCCATGGATTTATCATTTATGAGGAACTTCCCTTTTGACATCATTTCCTTCATGGCAAAAAGGTTTTGAGCTACAGTTAAATTATTAAACAGGCTTAATTCCTGATAAACGATTGAGATACCGGATTCATGAGAAGCTTCAACTGAATCAATAGCAACCGACTCCCCGTCAATAAGGATTTCTCCTCCATTAGGATTCTCAGTACCAGCCAAAATTTTCATTAATGTGGATTTCCCTGCACCATTCTCTCCCATCAGTCCATGCACTAAACCGGGCTCCACTTTCAAATTTACTCTATCCAGCGCTTTGACTCCGGGGTACAACTTAGTGATACCCTTTACTTCCAGCATATAGACTCCCTAATAAAAGAGCTGGTAAAACCATACCAGCTCATCTAATTTCATTTATTCAAACTTATTCAATTTCAAAAGAGATCTGATCTCCATCGAGAGAAACAGGCACTTCTCCCGGACCAAAAATATAAAGACCTGGAACGATAGGAATATTTTTTTCAACAGATTCACCATTGGTAATTTTTAAAGCAAGGTCAATGGCTGTTTTACCCATTCTATCAGGGGCCTGCATAACAACCGCTTTAAAGGCATTATCTGCATCAACAGTTTTCCTACCCTCATCCATTCCGTCGAATCCAATTACAATTGCATCAGCACTTCTTTCTTTAATAACTGTTGTTGCTGCAATGGCCATATCATCTCCGAAACCGAACACACCTGTTACCTCGGGATGAGCAGTCATCATATCTTCAGTAGCAGTTTTTGCTTCTTCACGGGTTCTTCCTGGAAGCTCAGTTACAATCTCAATACCATCATATTGAGCTACCTGTTCTTTAAATCCATCAATTCTGTCTCTAACAGACTGAACTTCTGGATAAGTGATAAGTGCAACTTTACCTGAATAATCAAGATACTGGGCCATAGCCTGGCCAGCCAGTTTACCACCTGTATAATTATCGGTTGCAATATGAGCGTCTACCTCAATCCCATTAGCAGGGATATCGACAGTGATCACAGGGATTCCAGCATTTTTTGCTTTAAGAATTGCCCCCACGACACCATCAGAATCTACAGGTGTAATTATGATTACATCTACCTGTTTATTGATAAAATCTTCAACAGCAGAAAGCTGGCGGTTTAGATCCTGATCTGCAACAGCAATTGAAATTTCTACATCCCGGGCAGCTGCCTCTTCTTCCAGTGCAACTTTTATAGACTGATAAAATGGATGAGAAGAAGTTAAAATAGATGCTCCCACACGTACTTTCCCATCATCTTCCTTCTGACCTTCCGCCATAGCAAACGAAAGAACTGCAAACATCATTGTCATGACTAACAATACTCTTTTCACAAAAAGCCTCCTATTTGATTTCAAGAAGACTATAACAGTGAATTTCAAAAACTGTCAACTTAATATTTTATATTTTCAATTAATTTTAAGCTACTTTTCAATACTTAAAAAACGACTTAAACTAAACATTATTGGATATATCTTCTCTTTTATAGGAAATTCAGTATATTTAAACTATTTAAATTTCACTATTTGATATATTTTAAGTAGTTGTTAAATATAAAGCCTGATCCTGCCACAAGAAAGGGAGTTCAAGATAAGATAGAGAAATCCATTTAAAAACTCGGGGAAATAAAGATTTGCAAAAATAAGGATAGATTTTAGAAGGGATTTGAACTGAAACTGAGAAAAAAGAGTCTCCCGATAGAACTCTACTGCGCCTTCCCGGGAGACTTTTTTTTATTCAATCTCCCATCAGTCTACAGATCGCCGATCCAGTGCTTTCTGCAGAAGAACAGCCCCGAGGATCAGGATTCCCTTGATCAGGTCATTCACAAACGCCGGAACCAGGAAGGCTGACAGAATCGCATCAATGGCGTACAGAATAATGGCTCCGAAGAAGGACCCCTGTATGAAACCGCGTCCTCCGGCCATGGAGGTCCCCCCGATGGCAACTGCGGCAATAACATCCAGCTCGAAGGATTTACCGGCTGTAGCCACATCGACCGAACCGAACCGGGTAATATACAGAAAAGCCGCCGCACCGGTCAGCATACCGGTGATTGTAAAGATCGCAACTTTTACAAGCTCCACATTGATACCGGTCAGACGGGCCGCTTTCTCATTGGATCCGATGGCATACACATAGCGGCCGAATTTGGTTTTGGTCATCACAAACCAGACAAGAACGGTTAACAGAACAAAAATAAGAACAAGGTAGGGAAGTATTCCGATCTTTCCGTATCCGATGGGCCTCAGCTGATCAAAGTACGCATCGTTATCCACAATGAGAGGTCCGCCGTCGCCGTATTGAACTGTCAGAGACCTGTAGCCTACCAGAGTCGCCAGGGTGACGATAAACGAAGCTACCTTGGCGATACCCACAAAGATACCGTTAAAAAGCCCCAGCAGCAGGCCTATAAACAGACAGGTCAGAAGAGCCATAAAGACACTATAGGTGGAATTGAATACCACCACACCCACCGCGGCGGACAGGCCCAGCATAGACCCTACGGAAAGGTCGATATTGCCGGAAATGATAACCAGGGTCATCCCCAGAGCAATGGTTCCTATAAAGACAGAAGATTTCACCAGATTGATAAGACTGGGCAGGGTCAGGAACTGGTCACTGGCAATCCTTCCTATGACAAGCAGAATCACAAGAGAGATAAAATAGTTGTGATTGATCAGCAGTTTCTTCCCTGCTGTTTTCCAGTCATTGTTATGAAGAATCATGGATTTTACCGCCCCCTGACTTATGGTTTCACTATTTTTTTCAGCCAACTGAGGCCTCCTTGAGATTTGAACCGGTGGCATAATACATAACATCCACTTCATTCAGTTCATCACGTTTGAATTCTTTATTGATCCGGCCCTTGTAGAGAACCAGGCACCTGTCGGCGATCTGATGGATTTCGGGGTATTCCGAGCTGAAGACAACAACACTCTTCCCCTTCTCTGCCAGAGCAGTTATGAGCTGATAGATTTCAAATTTGGCCCCCACATCGATTCCCTGGGTGGGATTATCCAGAATGAATACATCCGAATCCAGACCGAACCAGCGGGAGAATACGACTTTCTGCTGATTCCCGCCGCTCAGGGAGGTGATCAGATTATCCGGGCTTTCCGCCTTGATATTGGTAGCCTTCCTGTGAGAATCATAGCGTTCGTGCTCTTTCCTGTTGCTGATATACAGGTTTTTATGCTTGCTTGTAAAATACGCCATGGAAAGATTGTCCAGGATTGTCATGTCCTTCAGAATGGAGCGCTCCTTTCTGTTACGGGGAACCATGGAGATCCCGGCTTTCATATTTTTTATGATGGACTTGCCTGTCATATCCCTGCCGTTCATAAGGATGGCACCGTCTGTTGGCTTTCTGGCGCCAAAAAGGCACTCACTGAGCTCTCCCCTCCCGTCACCGAACAGCCCGGTAATGGCCAGGATCTCACCCTTCTGAAGAGAGAAACTGACATCCTGGAAAAATTTATGGCAGCTCAGACCTTTCACATCCATAACAATATCATTGGTATTGATAACGTTGGATTTTTCCACCACTTCTCCGGCAAGGCTCCTTCCCACAAGCATCTCAGTAGCCTGATGCTCGTCAATATCTTTAAAATCCCCGGTAGCTACATGCTTTCCGTCCCGCATCACAGTATAGCGGTCGCAGATTTCAAAGAGTTCGGGCATTTTATGGGAGATATAGATACAACTGATCCCATGCTCTTTCAAGCCGCGGATAATTGTAAAAAGGTTATCGATTTCTTCATTTGTCAGAGCGGTTGTGGGCTCGTCCATAATAATAAGACGGCAGTCGAATAAAAGCGCTCCGGCAATTTCAATCAGCTGTTTTCGTGAAGTATCCAGATCCCCCACCATCGCAAGAGGATCAATATCCAGATTCATTTTCTTAAAGATTTCATAAGACCGGCGTATCATCTCTTTTTTGTTGAGAACGCCGAACCGGGTCAGTTCATGATGAAGAAAAAGGTTCTCATACACATGCAGATCGTTCACCAGGTTCAGCTCCTGGTGGATAAAGCCGATCCCCAGATGGGTGGCTTTCAAGGGAGTCAGATGAGTGAACTCCTCCCCTCCGATGACAATCACACCGCGGTCAGGCCTGAGGATTCCCCCCAGAACATTCATCAGAGTCGATTTTCCAGCGCCGTTTTCTCCCAGCAGCCCATGAACTTCCGCTTCTCCGATAGAGAGGGAGACATCCTGGACAGCTTTCACAGCTCCGAAACTTTTTGATATATTTTTCATTTCCAATAGCATAAACTATCCCTATGACACTGCGCGAAACAGGCCGGCACAGATGCGCCGGCCCTAATTTCTTAATACAGTGAGTATCTGAGCGAGTAAACAGGACCTTTCATAAAGTCTTTGTAATTCCCGTTATCAACCATTTCTGTTTCAACCAGATACTGTCCGGAAACTGATTTTCCGTCCAGAATGTCGATTCCCAGTTCAATGGCATCTACAACCATGGCAGGAGAGAAAGAGTAGACAACCTGATCGATGCCCAGTTCCTGATAGTGATCAAACAGACCCAGAAGCTCTCTTGAAGCACTGACAGCGGAAACCAGTTTCACATTCAGATCAAAACTACCATCGTATCCCTGAAGAGCAGCCAGAACACCGGCAGCGACTTCCGCATCGTGAGTAAAGATGGCTTCGATGCTTTCAACCTGGGCTTTGGTACTGGAGTTCAGGAACGCTTCCATCTGAGACTGGGCCTTGTCTTTACTCCAGTTGGTTACATATTCATTGACCTTGTTGAAATTGGGGCTGGCGGTAGACCAGAACCCATTGGATCTCTGCATGGGAACAGAAGAGTTATCCCCTTTGAACTCAAGGATATTAACCTTTCCGGAAGCCAGTTCATCTTTAAAATACTCATTAAAGTAAAGACCTGTCTGTTCACCGATAGTGTCATTGTCACCCAGAAGTTCTGCGGTTTCATCAAAATTGCTTATAAGTCTGTCATAGATAATAAGGGGGATACCCGCATCCACTATAGACTGGGCGGCTGATTTCAGCTCATCACCGTTATGGGGCCAGAGAACAACCGCATCCACACCCTGGGAAACCACGGTATCGATCTGATTGGACTGTTCAACCACGTCATCAGAAATCAGGAACTGATATTTATATCCCTTCTCCTGAGCCAGTTTTTCAGTAGCATTTTCCGCATGGGTGATACTTTCACCCAGGAATCCATGGTCCGCACTGGGCATGATTACCGCAAGTGATTTGACGCCGTCATCCTGTGCACCCGATGCAAAACAGAAAGAGACACTTAACAATACTGTCAGAACCATTAGAAACATTTTCTTTTTCATTGAAACCCTCCAATATTTAATCACGGGGAAGAACCCTCATGATAATCGCAAATTACCCGTCGATTCCCTGTGAATGATTTCAAAGGGAAGGATGGTCTTCTTTACCGGACTCTTCCGGTCTTCAATCTTCTCATACAGAAGATCAAACGCTGTTGTCCCCAGTTCATACCGGGGCTGTGCAATGGTGGAGATGCTGGGCAGGTAATACTTTGTAATATCAGAATTATCAAACCCCATAACCTTTACCTGTTCAGGCCAGTTACCGGATCGAAGGAAATTCATGGCACCGATAGCCAGAGGATCGGAAGTACACAAAATGACAGAAGGCGGCTTTTTCAGACTCATAAGCCTCTGACACTCTACCACCCCGTCCTTGAACCTGTAGTTTGTCTTTCCCAGGAGCTCCTCATCAAAGGGAATCCCCTTTTCCTTCAATGCCCGCCGGTACCCCTTCTCACGGCTCAGCTCGGAGAATTTGTAGTAGTCTCCGCTCATGTAGGCGATCCGGGTATGCCCCTGTTCCAGAAATTCCATGGCTGCTGTATATATGGCATTCTCATTGTCTATAACCACACTGGAGACATCAGCCCCCAGTGTCGGTTCACACCCCTGCACATAGGGGTACCGGGCAGCTATGGCCGTTATCTCATCGCTGTTGAAGGTACTGAAAAAATTGATGCACCCGTCCACCTGCTTGGCCCGCAGCATGTCCAGATACTTCATTTCCAGGGTCTTCTCCAGCATGGTCATTACCACCACAACCTGATACCCCATCTTGTCCGCCCTGTCCTCAATCCCTTCTACGATCCGGGAATAGAACTGGTTGGAAAAAGTCGGCAGCATAACAAGGATTTTATTGCTCCTTGATGTCCGCAGATGCCGTCCGGAAGTGTTGGGAACGAAGTCATTTTCTTCTATGACCTTCATAACCTTCAACTTCGTTTTCCTGGCCACCCGGGGATCGTTATTGATAACCCGCGAAACCGTTGCAATTGACACACCGCACATTTGGGCAATATCCGTAAGATTCAACAGCCGACTCCTATGTAAAGCTTTACATTCAATCTAGCATAGCTTCGGGGTTTGTCAACGAAAAGTTTCATATTTGTAAAAATGCCTATACATACGAGGAGTTAAAACACGGTTTTATACGGTTTTACACTTTTCCATTGCCAAATCAATCATGTGGTTGTATCATTCAAAATATGTAAAGCTTTACATAGAAAATTGAGGTTAATTATGAAAAAGATACGTACCGCCGTCATTGGGATAGGATTTATCGGTGCTGCTCATATAGAAGCGATCCGCCGATTGGGATACGTGGAGATTGCAGCGGTCTGCGATCCTGTCGACGCTGAAAGGAAAGCGGAAATGCTATCGGTGGAAAACTCCTACAGTGATTACAGGGAGATGCTGGATAAAGAGAGGCTGGACTTTGTGCATGTCTGCACCCCCAATGTCAGCCACTTCCCCATAGCGTCCTATGCCCTTTCAAAGGGCGTGAATGTTATTCTGGAAAAACCCATGACAGTCACCATCGAAGAGGCGGAGAAGCTGACTGAAATGGCAGAAAAGAAGAACCTGGTGGCGGCAGTCAACTTTCACAACAGGTTCTATCCCGCCACACACCATATAAAAGAGAAAATTGAAAAGAAGGAACTGGGAAAGATCATCTCTGTTTCGGGCTGTTATGTGCAGGACTGGCTCCTCTATGAAACAGACTACTCCTGGCGACTCGAATCCAGTGTTTCGGGAACAACCCGGGCGGTGGCGGATATAGGCTCCCACTGGGTGGATCTGGCGGAGCACACTACAGGCCTGAAAGTAACGGAAGTGATGGCCGACTTCCAGACCGTTTATCCTGTCCGGAAAAAAGCGGTGGGAGAAAACCTGACTTTTTCAAACAAAAAAGCGGACAGGTATGAGGATGTTCCCATCGACACGGAAGATATGGCGACAGTCCTGCTGCGGTTTGAAAACGGCGCCATAGGGACCTGTTTTATCAGTCAGATGTTTGCGGGAAAGAAAAACAGGATCCATCTGATGGTAGGCGGAACCGAATCCTCGGCGGAATGGAATCTTGAAAACCAGGAGCAGGTCATTCTGGGCTACAGGAACAAAGCCAATGAGAATCTGACCAAAGACGCGGGCCTGATGGGAGGCGAAGCCTCCGGCCTGATCAGTTTTCCCTCGGGACATGCGGAAGGATTCCCCGATGCGTTCAAACAGGGATTCAACCAGATCTACCGGAGTTTTCTGGAACCGTCAACAAAGACCTTTTACGCCCGCTTTGCCGATGGCCTGCGGGAA
Source organism: Oceanispirochaeta sp. (assembly GCA_963666275.2). Lineage (GTDB taxonomy): Bacteria > Spirochaetota > Spirochaetia > DSM-2461 > DSM-2461 > Oceanispirochaeta. The sequence continues at coordinate 1,228,626 of CAXXOA010000002.1, read as the reverse complement.
ATGCGGATATGCGATGCCATTCACAGAAGTGCAAAATCAAATCAGTTTGTTAAAATAGAGGAATAAGATGAAACTTGGATTACTCAGCGCCATACTTGAAAATAAAAGCTATGAAGAAGTTATTGATATGGCAGACCGTCTGGGATACCGGTCAGTGGAGCTGGCCTGCTGGCCGGCCGGAACCGGGACCAGGCGCTATGCCGGGACCTGCCATATAGATACGGAAAATCTTGATGAAAAAAAGGGAAAAGAGATACTGGACTATGCAGCTTCAAAAGATGTGGAAATCATGGCCCTTGGTTACTACCCCAATCCTCTGGACCCGGACGGCGATGTTTCCGGTCCGGCCATAGAGCATATCAAATCTCTTATCAGAGCGGCCCGGATGCTCGGAGTCAACAGGATCAGTACATTCATCGGAAAAGATAAGTCCAGAACCGTCGAAGAAAACCTGGAAACATTCGGTCGGGTCTGGCCGGAGATTATAGGCTATGCGGAAGAGCACGGGGTGTATGTGGGAATTGAGAACTGCCCCATGTACTTTTCCGCCGATGAATGGCCGGGCGGTTTAAACCTGGCGTCCTCCCCTTTTCTCTGGAAAAAAATGTTTGAAATGATCCCCAGTCCCTATTTCGGACTCTCCTATGACCCCTCCCATCTGCATCTGCAGGGAATGGATTATATAAAACCCCTTTTTGATTTCAGAGACAGGATCTTTCATATCCATCTGAAAGATATCTCGGTGGATCAGAAACGTCTGGATGAATATGGAATTTTCACACACCCTCTGAACTATATGGATCCCCGGATTCCCGGCAAAGGCGGTATTGACTGGAAAAAATTCATGGACACTCTGAAGGAGAGCGGATTTGACCTCTGCGCCTGTATGGAAATTGAAGACAAGAACTACGAAGAGAGCGATGAATCTGTGGAAAGGGCTCTGAAAGAGAGCTTCGACTACATAAACTCCCTTCTTTAAATTGCAGAATAAGACTGGTAATCAGCCTCTTTCCCCGGCCGGGGTCAGGGGCTGTTTTTTTCCTGTTCCGGGGCAAAAAGCGTATCGATCCACTTGAGGATCTCTCTTTCTGTGGACTCATCCGGAAGAGATTCGCCGTAGGTATGACAGAACCGGACCCGGATTCCCAGATAGAAAATCTGGAAAAGGTTGTAGAGGCTTTCAGTAGAGTATTCCGGCAGGATCTCGCCTTCGGATTTTCCCTTTTCAATAATTTTCATTAAAATGGTCTGGGCACTATTCTCTTCCAGCTTCCCTCTGGCACTGATAGACAGGAGGGTTTTTTCAAAGGAGATGAGCATGGGCAGAAGTCTTGTCTGAATATAGTGAATATATTCAGTTGAATAGAGTTTCAGGGCGTCTCTGGTAGTCATATGCTGAAGTCTGGTCTCATAGAGGTCGGCAAAAAAAGTATTAAACCGTTTCTGCCGATCCATAATCAGATCATCCTTTGAATTGAAATAGTGATAGAAAGTCCCGTGATTGATCCCGGCCTTTTTGCAGACCCCGCGAATCGTCAGCTTATCAAACCCTTCCTTCAAAACCAGTTCATCCACAGACTGCCTGATCGCTTCCAGGGTTTTCTGATACTGCTGCTCTCTCTTGTTCATAGCCATAGCTAAGGAGTATACAGGATTCTCCGGGATTACGGCATCCCCTTTGCATCATGCCGGTGAGGAGAGGGACAAAAATTAGCACTCTGCCATCTTACAAAAGGACAGGGAATCTCAAACCTTATGTGCTGTTCTCTGAATCATTTCATTCTGATCCTCTCATGATACCCCTTACTGCTTTGGGAAGGTCAATTGCCTTTTATGAATTGCTTTATACTATTTTTAATACAATAATAAGCCTTATTTGATCGTATAAATAAGACATCCCACTGAGCCCAAAATTCAGCAGGATGTCCTATAGGATCTATTCCCTCAGCGAGCAAAACGCCTGGAAGAGTAAATGTTTTATTTCAGCTTTCCGCCGTAAACGGGGAACATGCTGGCGTCACCGTAGTTTTCGATCTTTTTCATTCCCTTGAGAACTTCAAGATCTTCCGCGGATATGGAGAAATCCAGATCTGCATTGTTTTTCATATGCGCAGGATTGGCTGTCTTGGGAAGAGGCAGAAGCCCCAGTTCCAGGCAGTAGCGGATTCCCAGCTGGGGAATGGAAACGCCATATTTTTCAGCCATTTTCAGAACTTCCTGGTTTTTCATAAGCTCACCGTGGGCCACAGGAGAATAAGCCTCGACAAGGATCTCTTTGCTTTCGCAATAGGCAATCAGCTCGGAGGGCGTGTTGGTAATATGGGCCAGAACCTGGTTGACCATGGGTTTGACTGTACAGGATTCCAGAATATTTTCCAGGTCCTCTTTCAGGAAGTTGGAGACTCCGATGGATTTGATTTTACCCGCTTTATAGGCATCTTCCAGGGCTCTCCAGGCTTCTTTGTTCCCTTCAAAACAGCGATCTTCATCATCACCGTATTCCATCCAGGGCTGGGGGCTGTGGATGATCATCAGATCCAGATAGTTCAGTCCCATGATTTTCAGCGAGCCGTCAATAGCCTTCACAGCTTCGTTATAGGACTTGATCTCCGCCGCCAGTTTTGTGGTAATGAAAAGATCTTCCCTGGGAACACCGCAGTTTTTCACTCCCTCGCCCACGCCTCTTTCGTTCTGGTAGGCCTGAGCTGTATCGATATGCCGATACCCCATTTCAACAGCATCTTTCACTGCCTTCACAACTTCATCGTCCCCGATAAACCAGGTTCCCAGTCCCAGTTTGGGAATTTCCACTCCCTTTGGCAGGGTATAACTCTCATTCAAAATCATAAAAAAATATCTCCTTCGTTTTTCTGGCTATTTCAGCCGTATGTATCAATAGGAAAGGGCCGGTATGGCCCTATAGTTTTCAGGCATCTTTTTCTGGAAGAACTTCTCCCAGAGCTGTCAGCGCATTCAGAGTTCTGGGAAACCCGATATAGGGCATACACTGGGTAATAGCCGAAATCAGGGTTTCCCTGCTGTTCCCGACTCTGGTGTTGCCGAATATGTGGGATTTCACCTGGCTCTCACATCCCCCCAGGGAGATGAGAATACAAAGGGTCAGAAGCTCTCTGGTCTGAAGATCCAGACCGCTTCTTGTATAGATATCGCCGAAACAGTAGGCAGACAGATAGTTCTGAATATGTTTCAGGTTGTCCGATGCGCTCTTATGCATCTGATCGATAATATCTCCGAAGATCTGTTTCTGGACCTTCAGGCCTTCATCGAATCGGGTCTCTTCTGTTACCTGTTTCTGACTCCCCACGGGGAGAGGGATCCCGGCTTTTTCAAAAATCCCATTGGCTCTGTTTATAGCGTTCAGAGTCCCGGGGAAACCGATATAGGGAGCACACTGATAGAGGGCTTCCTTGATTTCCACAGGAGATGCTCCCGCATTCAGGGCAGCGAAAACATGGGCGGATACCTGATCCAGGTTCTGATTCGTCGTGAGGACAACCAGAGTGATCAGTTCCCGGACTTTATCAGCCAGATTACCCTGTGCAAAAACTTCTCCGAATATAAACCGGTTCAGGATTTCCTGAAAATCCGGATCTATCGCTTCTGCGGGACTTTTTACATCTCCGAAAAGCTCTTTAAACTTTTTCTCGCTCCGTTCTACTCTATCCATGATTCCTTCCTATTTGAGGCTGTTGTAAAAATCCGCATCCACAGGCTCAAGCCACTCATTGCTGCACTCTTCTCCGGGAACCTCCAGAGAGATATGGCTGAACCAGCTGTCTGCTTTGGCACCGTGCCAGTGTTTCACACCTGTTTTAATATAGACGAATGATCCTTCGGTCAGGCTGACAGCGTCTTTTCCCTCTTCCTGGTACCAGCCTTCTCCGGCTGTACAGATCAGCATCTGGCCACCGCCGCTTTTACCATTATGAACATGCCAGTTATTCCGGCATCCTGGCTCGAATGTGACATTGGCCAGAAAAAGGGGTGTCTCTCCGGGTTTAACCATAAAATTGAGAAAAGATTTTCCCACAAAATATTGGGCAAACATGTCATTCGGCTGACCTGTTCCGAACATATTAACTTTTTCAAACTCTTCTTTATTCCTATACTTCATATACTAACCTCTTTACTGTTTGTTTTTTTACGTTTACCAGTCACCGGAGAGAGCTCTGCTGCACCATATCCGGTTCCTGTACAGAAAAGATAATCCATTCCGGATCGTAAAAAAATATCCATTTCAACATATAAATTGCCTATTTCTACATATCAGACTCGATTTATGTTTATTTTTTCCAGGATTAATGCATAATCTACAGAATATCAAAAAATACAGCTGAGGTCGTTATGAGTGACAAAATAGATCAGATGAAAGAGATTCTCCTGACGAAACTTCCTGCAGAAGGGGTTAAAGAATCAGGGATAAAGGGAGTGGGACTGTTCAGGAGAGATACCCCCTACAAGAAAAGGCCCCAACTGTATAATCCTCAGATAATCATGCTGGCTCAGGGAAAGAAAAATATCTTCCTCGGGGAGCAGCAGTTTACCTACGATCCTTTTCATTACTACGTACAGACAGTCCCCCTGCCCGTTCAGTGCGAAGCGGTAATTGAAGCAGAGAATCCCATGTTGGGACTGGTTATAAATATTGATCCCCAGATCATCGGCGAGATCCTCTATGAGATGGAAGCCGAACCTCCCCGAACAGGACAGCTGAATAAAAGCCTTTATGATGCCCCCTTTTCAGAGCCGATCATGGACGCTGTTATCCGGATGCTGGGAACCCTGGAATCAAAAAACGAAACAAGGATTCTCGGCCCCATATTCCTGAAGGAGATTCTCTTCAAAGTTCTGAACGGCGAGAATGGTGAGATTCTGAGAGAGCTGGCTGTTAATAATAGAGGGTTTTACCAGATATCCCGGGTAATCAATAAAATCCACGAACACTACTATGAGCCTATTGAAGTACAGGCCCTGGCAAGGGAAGCAGGGATGAGTTCCACAGCCTTTCATGCCACGTTCAAGTCCATGACAAGCACATCCCCCCTGCAGTACATAAAAAACGTCAGGCTCCACAAAGCCAAAGAGCTGATCCAGCAGGAAGGAGAAAAGGCGAATGCCGCAGCCATGAGGGTCGGATACGAAAGTTCCTCACAGTTCAGCAGAGAGTATAAACGCTGTTTCGGAATCACCCCGGCCCGGGACAGGCAGCAGGTCGCTGCCTTCTGATTCAGTTATCTAAGACTTCAAAACAGAGAAGAGGATATAATGATGCTTACAAAAGAGAAAGATACAAATATATGATGGAGCTGGGTGTGGGGGCAAAAAAACCTGTCGGCGCTATAATATCCGACAGGTTGGTAAAAAGAGCGAATTGCCGGTTAACAACCGGTTTCAAAATATATTTACAAAACCTATGGAGGACTATGCCCTTCATAGATCCGTAGACATAACATAAGCGACCACATCGCCATACATGTATGGTGTCTCAAAATTACTTTAATAATTCTACCCCGGACCGTCAAGCGAAAACCCTTCCTACCTGTTTATATCAGCAGGAAAAGATACCATTTCCAGGAGCATATGGCTCCCGGAGGTCAAAGCAAAAAAAAATCCCGCTGAAACAGATTTCTTTCCGACGGGATTCGAAATGCAGAGTGATATTCCGTTCAACTACAGCTTATGGGTTTTTATTTTACAAACCTACTCCAGAACAGCGTTCTGCCCTGCAATCCGTCCGTATACAATGATGTCTGTAATGGCATTTCCACCGAGACGGTTTGTACCATGCAGACTTCCGGTAACCTCTCCGGCCGCAAAGAGTCCGGGGATGGAATTGCCGTTTTTATCCAGAGCCTGAGCTTTATTGTTGATCCTGATCCCCCCCATGGTATGATGGATAAAGGGATGGGTCCAGGTAGCAGGGTATAGAGCATGAACATACCCTTTTTATCCTGTTCCAGTTCGGCTGCGGATACTTCGTCCCGGCGTCCGTCCTCTTTGACAAAGCGGTTACCATCCTGGTTTACCATGATGACATTTTCTATGTTTCCGATATAGATGGAAGAGGTTTTTGAGTAGTAGATGGGGATCAGCTGAATCCAGTCCATATTAATGATATCGGCTCCGACTTTTTCAGCCATGACAATACCATCACCGGTTGCACCGGCAGAAGGACAGGAATAATCCTAATCAGTCCTTTTTTTATTTTTCTTGCAGAGAAATAAAAAGATCTCTCTGACCCGGAATAGAGGCAGGCATCTATTTATTACAGAATAAAATATTTACAGCACTTCCTGAAAGGAGGGCAAAGAGGAGATATCCCATTTACTATAATAATGGGACCCCCGGTCATGATTAGAGGCCCCCGGAATATGACTGCGGTAATATGCGAAATGCCTTAAAATATGATTGAGGGGACTTAAAGAGAGCGGGAAAGGGATTTTAATAAGACAATTTAAAGTGACATTCTCAGGAGAGAAAACCTTGTATTCTTCCATAGATTTTAAAAGTAATTTACGTCTGATGACAATTCTTATATTCACGACCCTCCAGGTGCCTTTTCAGTACTACTATGTCTATTACAAGTACCCCCTGCCCGAGGGTGCCCCTCCCTGGATCAGGCACATGATCATGATTTCTTCGGTTCTGTTTATCCTACTTGAAATTCTTGAATATAAAAAATGGAACTACCGGTTTGCCGACAGAAAGATTCCCTTTACCCTCTTTATGGTCCGGGCGGTCCTGCTCGCTCTGATACTCCTGGTGGGAAAGTACAATTTTGATCACTCCATTCTGACTCTTTTTTTCATCCTGATCGTATTCTATTCCTATGAGGCCTTCGCCTTTCCCATAGGGCTGATCATAAGCATCATCCTTTCAGTGATGTTTGTCATTCCCGGGTTTATACAGTTTACCCGGAGCGAATCCCAGTACCTGATTGTTTTTACAATCTACCGTTCTCTGATAATGATCCTGTTCTATCTCTTCGCCTACTTCTGGAATAAGGACAGAGAGCATAGCGATCAGAACAGAAAGCTTCTGAAGGAGCTGAATATCTCCGAGCAGAATCTGAGAGAGTACGCCAGAAGGGTGGGACAGACAGCCGCGCTGGAAGAGAGGACACGGCTGGCCAGAGACATCCATGATTCGGTCGGCCATGCCCTGACAGCCATACAGATACAGCTCTCCAAAGCGGAAGCCTATTTTGAACGCAATCAGAACGAGAGCTGGGATGCCATTAAAGTAGCCAGGAAAACAGCGAAAGATACCATGGCCGATGTCAGGGAGTCCCTGAATATTCTGAATAGTGATAAAAATGTAAACTTCTCCGTAGAGGGAGAGATAGCCCCCCTTCTGGACAACCTCAGGAGAGCCGGGAACAGGGTAGACAGCTCCATCAGCGGGGATTACACAGCTTATAACTATGCGGTTCTGATAACTCTGTTCCGCTTTATTCAGGAGGGAATCACCAATATACTCAAACACGCCGGATCCTGCAGCGTGGAACTGAGTATTGACTTCGGCCAGGATAATCTGGTCTGTATTTTAAAGGATAACGGGAAAGGATTTGATCCCCGGAAACAGAGACGTCAGGGGCACTTCGGTCTGGATGGTCTGGAAAACAGGGTCACCCTGGTGAGGGGATCATTTGAAATATCAAGCGCTCCCGGAAAAGGCTGTACCCTGAAGACGGTCCTGCCGAAAGATCCGGTGAGCCTGATCGGGTATAACCATGAATGAAATAAAAGTACTTATTGTCGATGATCAGCGTCTGGTCAGAGAGGGCATCGCCTCCCTGCTGGATATTCAGGATGGGATTAACATCATCGGAACAGCCGAAAACGGCCGTAACGGCGTCCAGATGGCCATGGAGCTCCATCCGGAGATCATTCTTATGGACATAAGGATGCCCGTTCAGGCCGGTGCGGTGGGGTATCTGATGAAGGATATCCCGGCGGATGACCTGGCCAGAGCCATACAGCAGGCCTATCACGATGTGTTTCAGATGACAGGAAGTGTCATGGGCGCCCTGATCGGAACGATAAACAAAGCCGGTAAAAGCGAAAGCGAACTCCCCGGGATTCCAGAAGCCCAGCAGCAGATGATCAACCAGCTTTCGGAGAGGGAGAAAGAGGTGTTTAAAGCTATCGGCCGGGGGGACACCAACAGTGAAATTGCCGAAGAGCTCTTCCTGTCGGAAGGGACTATAAAGAATTATGTTTCCGCTATTTTCAATGCCCTCGGTCTGCGAGACCGGGTACAGGCAGCCCTTATCGCTTCCCGCTGGGAAAAGTCGCAGGAAGAGGAAAAGGGCTGAATCGGGGAGAGAACAGAAACAAGAGTGGTCTGATCAGAAAAAATCTCTCCAGACAAGAAGTTCCGGTCTGTACTCAAAGTGCATATTGTCCCAGATCGGCCACATGCCGCCCCAGGTAAAACCTTCACTTTCAAATATACGGATCACACTCTCAGGAGGCATCCATCTGTCTGCCAGAGGAATGAGCATCCAAAGATCGTTTCCCTTATTCTTTTCCCAGTTCCAGTAGATGGCTTTTCCATCCAGATCCCGCGGCAGGATATCAATCGCAAGCCCCATACTGTGGAAGGATTTACCAGAAGTATCCCGGACAGAGCGCCAGGAGTAGCCGCTGGCCGAACCCAGTTCATCGATAAAATCCTGGACAACAGGGTCCGAGGCTGCCAGATCACGGATTTTCTGCTCCACCCGTTCCAGGGGAGCGGTGATCCTGTAGTGAACCCGGAGTGCCTGACCCAGGAAATCCCACCGGACGATATGGTTTTCCACATCCTCTCTGGTTTCGGTATCGTAAAGAGCATCAAAAAGTGCCGTAGCACCAACCCTGCCGGAGCGTCTGTTTTCGGTAGACCCGAACTGCATCACACGGTCCAGCTGCTCCTGTGTAAAATCCGCTGGATCCCGCAAAGTTTCGGAAAAGCGGTAGAGCAGCTGCCAGAAATTCTCTTTCCGGGGGAGCAGCTCACTGGTAAGATACCTTCCTCCGGCTCTGTAGAGCACCGAACGGTCTCCATCCCGGCGGAGAACGATTTCATAATCCTCCAGGGTTCTGTCATAGGAAAAATAGATCTGAACATCCGGATAGGCCTGCCTGAGGGCTTCCACCTCACGCTCGACCTGACGGAGTTCACTTTCCTGGGACGGGAGAGGAGAAAAAACAGCCGCAAGCAGAAGAATCACAGGAATTGTTATTTTATTTAGCATTTTGTTATATACCCTTTTCAAGGGGAGAAAACCGACAGGAGATCAGGAATTATCCCTCTCTTTCAGAAGAGCCTCTATATCAACAGCCACTTCTGTACTGTAAAAGAACCGGCTCCCTAATATTTCTACAGGAATGGATTCCCTTCCCTGATATGTTTTTCCCTGTCTGCCCCGAGAGCAGAAAGTAGGATCAATCCTATCAAGAACCGGAGGGCTCTCGATTTCGCGGGAACTCTCTATCTGATTATACACCTCGGAGAGCTTTTCATCCTTTTCCGCCATGAGAGTTTTTAAACTCTCCCGGTCTGTTCCGTCTATAATGATAGACATACTGAAGATATCATTCCAGGGAGCGGTGCGTGTCAGTTCCCGGTCTAGAACTTCTCCAGCCAGGTTTCCTACGGCGGAAAAAGCAAAAATACTCAGAATCAGAAATCTACAAAGTTTCATATAAGCTACCTTTATTCTGATAGCCCGGCCCCGGAACACAACGGGGCCGGGCAGAAATTCTGAAAACACCGGAGACTGGCTCCGCTGTTTTCAGAGTACCCTGTTCCGGCTGAACCTCAGTCCAGACTGGAATAATACTCTTCGTCTACAGGACCCAGCCACTGATCCTCTTCACCGCTGTCTACGGGGACAATAATGGCGATATGGGCGAACCACTGACCGGGAGCCGCACCATGCCAGTGAGTCACACCCGCAGGGATTGTCACCACATCTCCGGGTTTAAGAATCCGGGGTTCCTTCCCCTCTTCATGATAGTAACCTGTACCCAGGTTGGCCATCAGGATCTGTACGTAACTGTGAGCATGCCAGGTGGTTCTTGTATCCGGTGCAAAGGTAACGTTAACGGCAAAGATACCTCCCGATTCAGCGGGGGGAACAAGGGGGGCTACCCAGGAGTCACCGGTAAAGATCTGCTCATTACCACTCAGTTCTCCCAGGGGAAAAAGCTCGGGTATGAAGGCTCTCTCAGAGGCCTCTGCGGTCTGGGGAGGAGCGGGCATTTCCGCCCGTCTGGCCAGAACCTGCTCCAGAACAGAAGCGGCATTGTCGCCTTTATCCTCTCCCAGTTCTTCTGCAATAACAGCCACAAAGCCGTTCATCTGTTCTTCTGTAAGTCCCGTGTTCATAGCCGCGCTCATATGGAACATCTGCTGGGAATTGGTACCGTCCAGACTGGCCAGGGCACTGATGGTAGCCAGCTCTCTCATATCAAAAGAGAGATTGTTTCTACCGAAAATGTCAGCAAACAGATGCTCTTTCAGAAAGGCATCCATGGCATCGCTGTACCCGTTTGTTTCGGCTTTCTGCTGATTCATGGGGAACCCTGCCAGGGCACTGAGGTTGGCAAGTCCCAGGGCGTATCTGTTCACATTCTCAGGAAGAAAATCCGGCTCCTCTCCGGCAGGATCGTTAATGCCCTCAGCCTGGCGTTCCTCCAGTACCGTGGTCAGTGCGGCCATACCGTTCAGACTCCGGGGAAAACCGGTATATGCATAGAGCTGCAGAAGAACTTCTCCGATTTCATTCACAGTCAGACCATTGTCCAGGCCTGTATTCAGAGTCTCCAGGAGGCTATCCCTGTCACCATTGGCTGTATAGGCGGCAATAGCCACAACAGACTGCTGCTTCGCCGAAAGGGCATTCTCCTGCGTATCCTGACTGCCGCGGGCCGAAAGGCCCATGGTTCCGGAAAGGACAAATACAAGTAGCAGCAGAAACAGCTGCCTTGTGAATTGTCGTTTATTTCTCATCAATATCCTCCGATATGTAATACCATTTCAGGAAATGTTGAATCTTTTTGAAGATCCTTGGGAGAAATTTAATGATTCTGAAGGGAAAAAGGCAGTGCGGCATCTCATTTTCCGATATGACTCAGGTCATAGGAGTCCATGATGCAGGAAACAGGGAGGAGGAAAGAGAGCCGATCAGGGGATTTCTTTTTTGACAAGCTCCAGAAACGCTTTTGTAGCGGGAGAAAAAACCTGATATTTTTTCCAGGCGATCACCACTCCCACTTCAAAGGGGGGCTCCAGAGGTTTAAAACAGAGATTATCCCGGGGTGTACTCAGATTCTCAAGCACAAAAGCATATCCCAGATTTTCCTGAACCATGATGGCCGCATTATACAGCAAATTGTAGGTGGCGATTATATTCAGTGATTTATACTGCTTTCCAAACCAGCGCATCATCTGTTTCTGCACAAGGTTCCTTCTGGAAAGGATAATAGGTTTATCCAGCAGATCTTCCGCCCGGATAGTCTCATTACGGGCCAGCGGAGAGTCCTTATGCATGAGGATTCCGAATTTTTCAACCGTGGGAAGGCGGATAAAATCATACTTCTCTATATCCACCGGTTCGATAAGGAGCACCATATCAATGAGTCCATTGTCCATCCGGTCCTTAAGATCATCCGCATTGCCGCTGAAAAAGTCAAAATTCACAGAGGGGTTTTCATCACTGAACTTTTTGATGATCTTCGCCCAGAGGTGCATGGCATAGGTCTCCCCTCCCCCCAGATAGATAGTACCGTTTATATCCTGCAGATCCTCTTTGATCTCCTGTTCGGTTTTCATGGTCAGATCCAGGATCTCTTCGGTTCTGCGCCGCAGCAGAAGCCCCTTTTCGGTCAGTGAAAATCTGGCTCCCCGATGAAAAAGTTTCACACCCAGCTCTTCTTCCAGCTGCATGATCTGCCGGGACAGGGTGGGTTGGGTAATATGCAGGATTTCAGCGGCCCTGGTGATATTCTCTTCTCTGGCAATAGTTAAAAAATACTTGAGTACTCGGAGTTCCATCGCAACAGTATAACCTGAAAACAGGCGGGATCAGATAAGGAAGGATAAATATTTTCGGAAACTTATATTAAAAGGAGTTCCTCACCAAAGAGGGAAAAGCAGGCTGCCTGAGGAACCCCTGTAAAAACAGTATGGATTACTCCCCTTTTACGATTTCAACTGTTCCCGACATGGACCGGATAAACTCCTTACCAGAAACGGCATGTCCCAGATCATACAGTCCTGATGCGGAACCGAAATCTTCATAAAACATCACCACATCTCCCCAGGGAGCATAATAGGAGAGAGAGCCTTCTTTAGCATTGGCCCGGGGTGTTCCGGCAGTACCGAGCTTTTCGGGAGGATAGAAGATCTTTTCGTTGCTGCTGAAATCCTCCACTTTGATAGTCAGGGGAAGCTGATTGTAGAGCTCCCGGGATGCTGTACTGTCATTGAATGCGAATACCGTTGTATTCCCGTTTGATGTTACATGAATTGTCATTTCTGTCTGATCCTCCTGAGAATTCTGACTGTCTTCTGTTCCTGATCTTGTGTTTGAGCAGGCTGTAAAGGGAAGCAATGATCCCAGAAACAGGACAAGTAAAAACTTTTTCAATTTAAGACTCCTCCATTTGTTATCTTTTCGGACTGAAGATAATCCTTTATACCCTTTTCAAACCGTGCCAGCCCCTCTTCCAGAACACGGCGGGAACAGGCTGTATTCATGCGCAGAAAGCCCTCTCCACCGCTGCCGTAGTGGGCTCCGTCTGTAAGATAGAGACCCGCCTTTTCCCGTAGAAAACGGTAGAGTTTCTGACTGTCCCCAGTGATGTCCCTGCAGTCGAGCCAGAGAAGATAGGTAGCCTCCGAAGGGACGATTCTGACAGGAAGGCCTTTTTCTGCTACAAAGGCTCTTACATAAGATTTATTCTGAAAAAGATATTCACGGAGCTCTTCCAGCCACTCCCCTCCCCGGGTAAAGGCCGCCACCGCGGCGATTGCGGCAAAAACATTGGGTTCCGCAATTTCATCCGTATTCAGGGACCGGTTCATCCTGTTCCTCAAGCCTTCATGGGGAACCACCACCGCCGCTGTCTGCAGCCCCGCCAGATTGAAGGCTTTGGTGGGAGAGATGCAGGTAACGCTGTTCATCCGGCAGTCTTCGGAAACCGAGGCAAAAGGGACGTACTCTTTACCCGGGTCGATCAGATCGCAGTGGATCTCATCGGACAGGACAACCACATGGTTTTCCCGGCACAGAGTCCCTATCCTCCCAAGAGTATCCCGGTCCCAGATTTTTCCCACCGGGTTATGGGGATTGCAGAGAATCATCATTGTGGTCTGGGGATCCTTCAGTTTCTCTTCAAGATCCTGAAAGTCAATGGAGTACTCTCCCCTGTCATAAACCAGGGGACTCTCCAGTACATTCCGGCCGTTATTGACAATGGAGTTATAGAAGATATTGTACACCGGACTCTGAATCAGGACCTTTTCTCCCACCGTTGTCAGTTTTCTGACCGCACTGGAGATAGCGGGAACAATCCCTGTGGCAAAAATCATCCACTCCCTGGAAATCTCAAAGGAGTGGCGCTCTTTCCACCAGAGGGCATAGGCATCATACCAGCTCTCGGGTACTTCGGTATAACCGAAAACACCATGGGAGGCCCGTTTCTCCAGGGTCTCGATGACCTGGGGAGCCGTTTTAAAGTCCATATCCGCCACCCACATGGGCAGTTCGCTTTCGGGAACACTCCATTTGGAGCTGTCTGTGTCCCTGCGGTTTACGGGTGTATCAAAATCGTATTTCATAATCCTGTTTCCGGAAACCCTTCAGATGGCTTCTTTCATCGATTCTTCTTCGCCTGTACAGATGATCCTGGTTTTGTCAGGGTCGATTTTGCTGTCGTCCATAATGATCTCGCCGATGCTGTCGGCCTGGATGACCCCGCCGGCGGGATTTTTGATGCTGTCGATTTTTCCATTGATATGAACATCCACAGTGGAGTACTCGAAGGCAAGATTCGTGTTGAGGAGAGTACAGTTTTTCATCACAAGATTCTCAATATAGCACATACCCTGAAGGCTCTCGATGGTACAGTTTATGAGTGTCAGATTTTTTGCATTCCATCCCAGGTATTCACTGGAGATATGAGAATCATAGACTGTGACATTTTCACTGTTCCAGAAGGCGTCTTTGGTCATAATCTTTGCGTTGTGAATCTCCACATTCTTCACACCGTCAAAGGAGTATCCTCCCACAAGGGTTAGAGAATTGATCTTCATATTTTCACTGTTCATGGCAAAATAGTCGCCTTTGGCGTTCACATTATCCATCACGATATTGCGGCAGCTCCACAGTGTTTCCGCCGCATTGGTAAGGGACACATTCTTCAGGGTAATGCCGTCGCAGCGTCTGAAGTTTTTGGGAGCCTCGATGATGCTGTCTTCAACCGTGATTGTGTTGGTATACCAGACACCGGCCCGGGCCATTTCAAACCAGGAGCTGTTCCGGATGATAATATCAGAACTGTACCACACAGGATATTTCCATTTAAAGGAGCTGTGTTCCATCTCAATCCGATGGCTCTCCTTCAGAGGAGATTCACCTGATTCAAAAATCGTGTCTGATATATAAAGATCCTCTCCCTGGAAAAGGGCGCGTTCTTCCTGAAATATTTCCTGTTCAATTTTTTTTCTATCCATTTTTTATTCCTCTTTAAGACCTTAATAACTAGAGATGACTCTAGGTCAAGTCACAGTTTCTTTATTTCCCGAAAAAATCTGAAGAAGCCTACAGGAAGCCCTGTTCCCGGAGAACTGATTCAGAAGAGAGTCTCTCCTGTCAGATTCTATGATTTATATTTAATATACAGAAAACACTGAATTATGCCCAATACTTCTTTACCACCCCGATACCATGCTTCAAAAGCATTGAAATAATTCATTAGAGGCAAATAAAGTAGGGTATTGCGGAAATAAATTCCGCAATATCCCTCTTACAGAACCGTACGTGCGAACCTTGTATCGGCTCCTGTTCAAAATTCCCCTATACAGAGACCTATTTCAACTTTGCACATTTTGAATATCCCAGGTTCATCAAACCACTTATTCAACAAAGACAAGCTAGCCAACTGGCTGGAAGAGTGACACCAGCGATCCATCTTCTTCTTAAAAAGACAGAAATTCCCAACTGTCTAAGCCGACGAGGGTTTTTCCAGAGTTTTAATTGGATGGCCCTTATACACCTCCTGATCCATTCCATCAAAGTACAAAAACTTTCCTACAGTTGGTAACTCGAAAATAATTGGCAAATACCCTAAGCAAAGGATTCAGCCTGCGAATCGCCTTTTCCAGATTCATTCCCTGATTCATCTTCGTAAAGCTCTTAACTTTCTTTTTAAAAGCTGTGACTTTCTCCTGTTGCACTGCCGTATAAATATTGAAGATTTCGACTCCCAGGAATTTAACACCACGAGAACTATGTGTAACGTGAGTCTTTTCTCTGTTGAC
This sequence comes from Oceanispirochaeta sp., assembly GCA_963666275.2. Classification (GTDB taxonomy): domain Bacteria; phylum Spirochaetota; class Spirochaetia; order DSM-2461; family DSM-2461; genus Oceanispirochaeta. Next base: position 1,213,071 of record CAXXOA010000002.1, on the reverse strand, counting down.
AGCCAGCAGCAATATATTCTCAAGAAAATCAGTTGCCACACCCAGATCATGTCCGGCCGATCGACGTGTTTCTCACAATATGAGAATGTATCGGCATACCTTACAATCAGCAGAGAATGATTCCTGTCAGAATCATTTCCGTTTTCTAAATATTACTTTTCATCAATATCCCAGTCCCTTCAGCCAGGACTCCACATTCCCTCTGGACCCGCTGACTTCGGAGCGGTAGATACCGATCTCCTTTTCCAGGGAAACCGAAGATGGCAGGAGCTTTTCAAGATCCCGGATAGTCCTGGCAATGCCGCTGGTTCCGTGGGCTACAAAGGGAATGACCGTCTTATCCGAGAGGTCATGAATCTCAACAAAGTTCGCAATGGCCATGGGAATGGTATACCACCAGGTGGGGAAACCCAGAAATACAACGTCGTACTGATCCATATTCTCCACCGTCCCGGTCAGTGCGGGTCTAGCTCTCCGGGCTTTTTCATTGGCCGCCCGGTCCAGGCATTCATCCCAGTAGCAGGAGTATTTATCCACCACCTGAATGGAGTAGAGATCTCCCCCTGTTTTCTCCTGAATCCAGGATGCCATCCGGGAGGTATTGCCCGGAGGGAGGACGCTGGCCGTTGTGACTGTATCCACTCCGGACCTGTTTTCCATACTGAAGACATGGCCGTTGGCTTCCCGCACGGCCCGTTCCCGATCCAGGACCACCGTATTCTCCGCCCAGGTGTAATAGGCTATAAGGATGTCCGAACGGCTTTGAGCCCCTGCGGCAGAAACTATGAGAACAAAAATGAGAAGGGAAAGAGTCAGCTTTCCTCTGATACAGAACATGAAGATCTCCTTGAGAGTTGTTTTCCCGCCAGAACCGCGGATCCATAATAGGAAAGGGATGCGAAGAGAACCAGAATACTTATGTATTCCAGGAAAAAGAGCACAGCCGACTGGCTGAAATCAAAAAAGACAAACTGAGTTCTCATAAACATATAGATGGGAATCTGATTTTTAATAAAAGCGTAAAGGCCGAAACAGGAGACTCCGACCGCCAGGGTATTCATAAGGATCTTCCCCGGCAGAGAAGGCTGATAGGCTGTTTTCGTTTTGAGAATTTTGATGATTCGGCTCCAGTGAAGCCCCAGATGCAGGGAAGAAAGAACCAGGAGCCAGTAGGCACAGACCATATGCACAAGCCTGGCGAATCCCATGCCTATCTGGATTCCCAGAAAACGGAAGACATAGGACGACATGATCACGGCACTGACAATCTGTCCCGCCACAGCCAGAAGCAGCAGAAGATTCAGGACTGAATTAATGATCCTTTTCAGAGGATAACGCCCTTTCATAAGGGAGGAGTACCACTTCCGGTTCAGAAGATTATGGGCGATCCATAGAGCGATCATCACGGTCCCTGTTATTTCATGGGAGAGATCCCCTGTCAGCATATACCCCATCTGCACCAGAAGAACCAGGGTCATAGCCAGGTCAACGGCTATCTTTACTTTTAAGGATTTTGTCATTTTCCCTCCCGGTACTCTCTTCGCTGCTTCTCAGTTCATGAATCAGAAAATCCAGCCTGTCTATGGTTTTCTGGGCCCTGTGAAGTTCCCGCATCTGCCGGTCCCTCTGTTCTTTCAGGACTCTCAGTCTGCGGGTTATAGAACGGGAACCATCCTGTTCCATTTTCAGAATCTCCTTGATCTTTTCCAGATCGATCCCGGCGTTCTTCAACGTGAAGATTCTGTTCAGACAGCCCAGATCCTCCTCGGAGAACGAGACCTCTCCGTTATGGCAGCTCATACTTGTAAGAAAGCCCTGTTTCTCCAGCTCCTCTATGGTCTCTTTCGTCAGATTGTAACGCTCACACAGTTCATCGCAATTCATAAAAATGCTTACCTTTTTAAATTCTTAATGTATTTTTTTTACTCTGACAAACGGATTGTCACTTCCGGATCCACCAGGTCCTTCAGAAAATCCAGGTCTGAAAGGACTGTCCCCATCTTCTGCATGGAGAAACGTTCCCCGTTCTGAGCATACATGATCACAAAGCTGTGCCGGGGAGGCCAGTATATGATCTCACCCACCTCGTATCCTGTATATTCAACATCCTCTGCCGGAAAAGGATCGGCAAACCTGTATACCAGTTCCCGGGAGTAGCGGTTCAGCATGGGCAGTGTCAGAGGGAGTTTTTCAAGAAAAGCGGCAGAGGTTGTGCTCCGGTTGAGAGATCCCTGAAGTTCCACCCCGTTCACTGTGATGGTGATTCCCACCCCCTCCTGGGGAGTCTGAGCCGGAAGATGTGAGGCAAAGCCAGCACTAATGACCAGGGCCAGTAAAAGCCTCTTTTTCACAGGATTCCCCGCAACAGGGAATAAGAGTACATATATCCGTTTCATGGGAAAAGGATACAGCAGAACGAGGATTATGCCCAATACTTGTTTTTTATGAGATCAAATGCCTGTGGAGCATTTTATTTGAAAAAAGGGGAAGAGACTCTTCTCTCCTGGAAATTACAAAAAAAACAGCCCCTCCGGAACCAGTCCTTCAGAGCTGTTTTCTATATTAAAAGTGAGAGATCCTCACTTTTCTCCAGTATTTTCTACCAGACAATCCCAACGTTCACGCCGACCATGGCGCTGTTTCCCTTGCCGATATCAAAGTAGTACATCAGGGGAACATCCAGTTTTACTGGGCCCAAATTCAGCCCCAGACCGGCGGTCAGGCGGGGACGGATAATCTGGGGACCGGTACCATCAGTACTGGCATCCAGAGAAACAGATCCATCATTGTAAGAGTAGTAACCCAGGTTTGATGTATCAGAAACCTCGATAGGACTGGAGAGTTCGGCCTCAATGTCGGAAGATCCGAAAGCCACGTCCACACCGGCTCCCACATTCATGTCAATCAGCCAGAGGAGCCTGATTCCCGTGGTAACTTCCAGGGGAATGGAAACAGAGTGAGAGGAAACGCCCAGAGTCAGGGTCGGGGCAATATCAAGTTGTACATCAATGTCATCATAAACCCCTCCCGTTTCACTTGAAATGGGAACAGTTTGAGTTACCGGATCAAAGGGAAAATCCGCTTTGAAAACAGATTCGTTGCTTTGATAGAGCACACCGCTTCCCACGGAAAGGCCCCGCCACTTCACAAAACCCAGAGGGAGTTTCCGGGACTTCATCAACTGATAGTCCACCAGGGCACCGATGGTGAGGGTTTTAAAAGAGAAGTCTTCGGTCAGACTGCCATCGCTGATATTGGCATAGCCGAATTTCACAGTAGTATACATATTCTCCACCAGCCATCCCATATTGATTCCCAGAGAGGCGGTGATGGGCTGGGTGGCTGCTCCGAAGTAGATATCGCCATCCTCTTCGATCTTAGCGACCGCGTCTTCCAGCTCCTCCGCCGTTGTGGCCGGAGCCGCAAGGGCAAAGCCGCTTCCCACGGTAAGAGCAAACCTCTTGTAGTCGCTGTAGGCTCTCTGTGTACCGATGTGGGCCGCTGAAGCACCTGCATTGGCAAATCCCAGAGCCAGATCGTCCTGATCCAGATAGGGCTCGATTTCCGTATTAGCCTGGTTTTCCAGCTCCAGGGCAGCACTATTCAAGTTGCTATTGATAAGTGTTTGAATTGCGATATCGGCAGCTGTATTACCTGTATTAACACTTACCGTCGGGGCTGTAATTTTCACCTGTGCTGATACAATTGCCGGGATCAGAAGAGCCAGCAACACAGCTAAATAGAATATTTTCTTCATATTCACTCCTTTTAACTGAAAGGGATATTCCTTTACTTATAAGAATTTAATGCAAAACAGCAAAAGTTTCCCTCACAAAAAGGAAATTCTTTGAAAAAAGATCATAATTGCCGGACTCTGGTAAGTAAAAAAAGGGAGGCTCCCATGGGGAACCTCCCTGATCTATTCCTTTTTTTCAGCCCCTGTTCCGGAGAAAGAGAGACTGAGACTCCCTTTTTATCAGATCATCGTCTTGATCAGTACTGTTCCTCCAGGGTCTGGATATTATCCTCCAGAGAGGTATCCAGACCAAATCCCAGATCAGCCACTTTTTTCCCGTAATAGGATTTCACATCGGACCATTTGTAGTAGGGCCCGGAAACCGGTTTGAGAGAGGAGGCAAAGGCTGTCTCTTTCTCGTTGAGGAGCATCTTCACCAGAGGTTCTTTCCCTTCTGCGGTATAGACGATCCATTCCAGGTTGGCTGCCATGGGTCCGTAATAGGCCACGTCCCAGTAGGTAATGGCTTCGGCTATATCATCATTGGGAACAGCAGACTCTTCGATCTCCAGAAATCCTACCAGAGGAACAACAGTCTCGGCATGGGCGAAGCTGAATACACCCAGAGCATCGGTTTCGCCGGATAGACGGGTATCCACTTCGTTGATCATCCTTTTTGCCAGAGGAGCCATGATTTCAAGAGCTATGGGCTCTTCATCGGGTTCACCGGGACCTTTGGTATAGAAGGATTTGGCATTCTGGACTTTCTCAAACATCTCAAGCTCATCAATATTGAAATATTTCCGCATATTCACATTGGAAAAGCCGTCGTCTTTCAGAGCGGGAAGGATAATATACATTTCCCAGAGGGCGTTGGTCGCTGTAGCCAGGCTGTTGATGATCACATCGTCATCTTCGCTGTAGAACTCAAATTCACCATCGTCCAGACGCTGGACAAACTCGGGTTTGAAGAACTGGGAAACCACCCGTTCAGTCATGACCCGGGCCTCATCTGTTTCTGTAAAGGCAATTACATTTTCGTACCAGTCGCCATTCTCTTTGTACTCTTCGTAACGGGGAGCAATATCCAGGGCCCTCAGATAGGGGTCCTCATTTTTCTTGAAATAGGTTGCCGTGATTTCGCCTTCGTACCCTGTGGTCAGAAGACCTGTGAGATAGCTGTCCCGGGACTCTCTGGTCCTTTCCTTGCGGGTGGCATCTGCCAGCAGGGGTCTACCTGTGCTGAAAAGATCCTGATAAACCACACCAGCTCTCTGTCCCAGCATGTACAGTTCATTCTTTCCCAGAAGGGTCAGAAGTCCGTATTTTCCTTTTTCGTAATTGGCAATCTTCAGAATATCCTGTTTAACAGTTTTACCCATTTCGGTTAACTGATCTTCCGACTCTGCCAGAGCAATCATATCCAGCCAGGATTTATCATATTTAAATCCTGAAAGGTTTCGGGATCCATGTCTGTTCAGCCAGTAGATGAAGTCCGCTTCATACCCGGCGGGAGGGGCAGTGTATTCAAGAATTCCCTGATCCGGATAGGGTACCTTGGAACCGAGAAAGAGGGCTTCACTGCTCTGACCTGTTTCAGGCCGGGCAGCCACATCATCCTTATGGCCGGAAGGGAAAACCGTTGCAGTCAGAGCAAAGGCCATAACTAATAGTAAATATTTTCTCATTGAGAACTCCTTTTTCACTGTCCCGGGAACCTGCTTTTCCTCAAGAACAGTGTTCGTAAAAACGCGTCACCCCATGCTGACGCCGGCATTTCCGTAATATTTATTTAAAAAGGAAGCCTTTAATACTGATCGTTTGTTATTTATTGAAATCAGGACACTCTGATATCCATACTATTCGCTTACAAAATGACAGAACTTCAGCAGAGACAGGGCAGAGAGATGGTATCTTTCTGTGCCTTTGAAGCATCGAATTAAATAGGGAGAAAAGAGATTTTTTCCACAAATATCACGTGTGCTCTAAAACTACTCACATATGTTACTAAAACGTTTAAGTTATAATAAACCTGTTTTCTGAAACTGTCAAATAAAAAATGCCGGGGGCCCTGTCCCCTCCTGGATCTATTCCGTTTTTCTTTGATCAGTAAAAAATTATCAATTAGTTAGAAATCAAACCTTCTTGACTCTTTCTTTAAAAAGCCGTATCTTCTCCCCTTATTGTTAGAAATCTAACCATACAGAGGATATAATATAGAATGGATAAACAGAAAAATTTGAGGGAAATGCCCATAGGCAGGCTCCTATGGACCTTTTCACTCCCCTCGATCATTGCGATGGTGGTGAATGCTATATACAACGTTGTGGACCGGATGTTCATCGGCCGCTTTGCAGGAGAGGAGGCCCTGGCCGGTCTGACCGTAGCCTTCCCTGTGATGATGATACTCTTTGCCATGGCCACACTGATAGCCAGCGGTGGTTCGGCTCTCATGTCGATCCAGCTGGGCAGACGGGATATCAGAAAAGCGGGTCAGTACTTCGGCAACGCCATCAGCCTGGGGATCATCCTCAACCTGGCGGTCCTTGTGCTGCTTCAGTGGAAGATGGATGCGGTTCTGAATATTTTCGGAGCCGATCCCACTACCATGGCTCTGGCCAGGTCCTATCTCAGGATCATTCTGAGCGGATTTACCTTTCACATGATGGCCTTTGTCTTCAACTTTACAGTCCGAACAGAGGGACAGGCCCATCTGCCCATGATCGCCATGATCCTCTCTGCCCTGACCAATATTGTGCTGGATGCCCTGTTTGTCATTGTTTTCGGATGGGGTGTTCAGGGGGCCGCCATAGCCACCATCATTGGCCAGTTTCTGGGCTTCGGCCTTCTCCTCTCCTTCTATCTCAGAGGAAAAAGCAGCATCAGAATGCATCTGGAGGATTTCAGACTGAAGTGGCTTCTTGTTAAAGATATCCTTGTAACAGGCGCGGCCACCTTTGCCTCCACCGTGGGAAACAGCATCGCTCTGGGATTCCTCAACTACCGGCTGACCTCCTACGGGGGAACCCAGGCCATCACCTCCATGGGCGCCATCAACAGCCTGTTTACCCTGTTTTTTATGCCCCTTATGGGTCTGCAGCAGGGAATGCAGCCTATCGTGGGATTCAACCACGGGGCCGAACAGCATGACCGGGTCAACAGGACCATGAAGCTGGCCATGTTCTGGGCAACAGCCTTTTCCACCTTTGTATTTATCTGTCTGAGACTCTTCCCCCGGGTCCTCCTGGGGATGTTCATCGCCCCGGAGTCGCTGACCATGGGGATGGCAGTTCAGGGGATGAATATCTTTTTCCTTATGCTCCCCTTTGTGGGAGTCAATATTCTGGGTGTATCCTTTTTTCAGGCCACAGCCCAGGGTCATAAGGCTCTGATTCTAAGTATGCTGAGGCAGTTTCTCTGCCTGATCCCCCTGCTGACAATTCTCCCCCCCCTTTACGGACTGGAGGGAGTCTGGGCGGCAGTTCCCGGTGCAGACGGAATCGCAATCCTGATTACAGCCCTGGCCCTGATACTGGATTACAGAAAAAGGCACCACTTTCATCTGTCACTGTCAAAAGTGGAAACACCGGAGAGAGGGTAGGACTCCATGACAGAACAGGAAGATCTTCTGCCTATTTTCCGTCTGAAAAGAGACATAAGCGAGATCTATTTCAAGGCATTTTTCCATAACCATGAGTTTCAGGAGGGAATGAACCCCACCCTGATGCAGACCCTGATCTACCTTGAGTTCATGGGCTCCAGTTCCATGACAAGGATCAGTCAGATCCTTCAGCTTGAAAAGGGTTCATTTACTCCCGTAGCCAAACGTCTTGTGGATATGGGGTACGTGGTGAAGAGCCGAAACGAAAAGGACAAACGGATTTTCGAACTCTCCCTGACCCCCCGGGGGAAAGCCCTTGTGAAAGAGTTTAAAAGGGAGCATGGAGATTATATCCACAGGAGCCTTTCTGCCATTTCAGAGGAAGAAAAAAAAGAGTACTTCTCCCTTATTGAAGAATTGAATAGGATGAACAGGAAACTGAGAAAAGAACTGGGGATAAAGGGGATATTTGATTGAACAGCCGCATTGAAACTGAAGACCGTTTTGAAGATGAAGAGTTCCGAAGCGTGGATTTTTCCTCCCTGGATCTGTCGGGAAAAGAGTTTTACAACTGCCGTTTCCCCGAGTGCCGATTTTCAGGAACCATCCTGATTGAGACAACCTTCGAGGGCTGTTCCTTTCAGGGCTGCGATTTCAGAAATCCCCGGATTGAACAGGCCAGGTTTATGGATAACGAATTCAGCAGCTGCCGGCTTCTGGGAATGGACTTTTACAAATGCAATGACTTCTCCTTTGAAATGACCTGCCGGGAGTGCAGGATAGAGAGCTGCAATTTCACCGACCTCTCCCTGAAAAATGCAGAGTTCACCAAGTGCGAAATCATAGGATGCTCCTTTCAGGGGACCTTTCTGATGGGAGCGGACTTTACAGGAACCCAGTTCAGAGAGACTCTTTTTCATAATACGGATCTGCGGAAAGCCGCTTTTAATCAGGCTTCGGGCTACAGTATAGATCCTCTGAATAACAAGGTGGAAAAAGCTGTCTTCACTGCCCCCGAGGCGCTCTCCCTTCTGAGTCCTTTTAAAATAATTATTCGCTGATTACAGGCCTCATGGAGATCCTGCCCTTCCGTCAGGATTTTTTTTGGAAAAAAAGTAACACAAAAAAGATCTCCCTCTGTTTAACTATTTGAATGACCAACGGTCACTGACCAAAAGTCATATCAGTAGAAAACAAGGAGTTCACTATGAAAAAATGGATTTTACAGACACTGATCATAACACTCTGCACCGCGGCCTTTGCCGATGAAGTCCCCCGGGAAGAGAGTCCGGAATACTATCCCCTGGCCTATGGGGACAGCTATAACTGGGAGGATTTCAACACATGGAAGGGAGGAGCCGGACTGATTTTCCAGAAAGGAGACTCACTCCAGATAGTCGCCCTCTCTTCGGGAAACAGTCTCTCCGAACCCTCGTCCGGGAACAACCCGGAAAGATACGGAAACCTGGACATGCTTCTTCAGCGGGATACGACAAAGCACAAATTCTTTTCTCTGTTCAAAAGCTATTCTGACAGCCCTGTAATAGGAGGACTTGAAACACTGACGTTTGTAAACGGTTACGGATACAAGCTGGTCTCCCGGGGGAATCATACCTTCTGGGCCGGAGCCTCTCTGGCTATCGGCGACTGGGGAAATGAAATCCCTCTGATGCCTCTTCCTTTCCTCCACTACGATTACACCTCTCCCTATGTTGATGTCGCTCTGGATTTTACAACCTCCCCCATGCTGGATATCATCTTTGCCCCCCGAAGCAGAGTCCGTCTGAACAGCTCTTTTCTGCTGACAGATGCATCGGAGCTCCCCGGGCGGGGACTGAAATACGACATCTCCGGAGAGTACAGATTCTTCGATGAGTCCCACCCTATGGGCGATTTTGCAGGAGTGGGCGTGGGAATCCTGGCAGATGACTACGAAGCGGTTATATCGGGAGAAAAAGACAGGCAGCATAGTGTAGCCTGGAAAGCTCTTTACGGTACCCTGGACCTATCCCTCCTTGAATTGACAGGGGGATATCTACTGGAGGGTACAGAGTATGCCCCCGACGGTTCGGAGCAGGATCTGGGAGATGGCTTTTATGCCAGCCTTCAGTTGGCCTATGCCTTTTAGTCAGGAATGAGACGTTATGAATAACAGATCTGATATGAGCCGTTTTCTGACCCTCTGGACCCTGGAGATGCTCTCCTCCATCGGTTCGGGGCTGACAGTGTTTGCTCTGACAGCCTATGTCTTTACAAACACCGGCAGGGCCGGCAGCTCCAGCACGATCCTGCTGGTGTCTTTCCTCCCCTCCTTTCTGATTCGTCCCTTTGCGGGAGTTCTGGCAGACAGATTCAACCGCCTGAACATCATGATTTTCGGAAATGCAGCATCTGCTGCGGTGATGGCCCTTCTGCTGATCCCGTCCGGTGGGACTCTGGGAACAGACATAACGAGTTACTCGGCTCTGGCCGGGATCTCCCTCCTGGGGGGAGTGATGAATCCCGCCTATAAAGCCTCCGTGTCGGATCTGGTCCCGCCCTCCCTGTATTCCCGGGCGGCCGGGATGAACCAGATGGTATCGGGAGCCCCCCTTCTTCTGTCTCCCTTTGCCGCCGGTTTTATGATGGCCCACTGGTCCATAAAGACAATACTGATAACGGATATCATCTCTTTTCTGATTGCCGCGTCCGGTATCAGCGTCCTGGCGCAAGCCGGAGTATCGACCCCAGCCCGATCCCCGGAAAGGAAGCCTATCTCCCGGGAACTGTCAGAAGGATTGAATGAGATAAGAAAAAAGGATGGGATCGGAACTCTTGTGATTCTAATCAGCGGGATCCTCTTTTTTACAGGCCTGATTCAGGCTCTGCTGGGGCCTATGGTCCTCTCCTTTACATCGGTGGAGCAGCTGGGAGTGATCCAGTCTCTCTGTGCCACGGGGATTCTTCTGGGTGCAGTCCTTTCCGGCTGGATAGGAGGGCACCTGAGCCTGCGCTGTCAGCTCACAGGGGCTCTGGTTCTGGCGGGCCTGGCCTACAGTCTCATGGGGCTTCAGGAAACAGCTGTTATGGTACTTGTTCCGGGGTTCTTTTTCTTCCTGGCCCTTCCCTCGATCAACACAGCCGCGGAAGTTCTGATCCGGAATAATACGGAATCCTCTGCCCAGGGGCGGGTCTGGGCCTTTGTGGGCTTCCTGACATTCACGGGAACTCTGCTGGCCTTCGGATCTGCGGGTTTTCTTTCTGACAGAGTGTTTATTCCTCTGCTGATGCCCGGCGGCTCCCTGGCTCCCTCTCTGGGAAAAATATTCGGAACCGGACCGGGACGGGGTATAGCCGCCCTTTTCAGCCTTTCCGGGGCAGGGGTCTGCCTCCTGGCTCTGCGGGTATACCGCTCATCTTCCATAAAGAAACTGGAACTCACAGAGAGTTTCGGACAAGAAGGAGTTTTATATGACCTTTAAGATTCTAAGCAATGATCTGAAAAAGAACAGGATGATGAACCTGCTTCTGGTCCTTTTCATCCTGCTTCCGGCCATGATGGCCGGAACAGCCGTATCCCTCATCCAGCAGACAGTCAGATCTGTGGATGCCCTCTTTCTCAGGGCGGAAATCCCGGACTATGTGCAGATGCACGCAGGCCCTGTGAACCGGGAAGAGGTGGAAGAGTGGTCCCGGGAGAACCCTCTTGTCAGAGATTTCCAGATTGTGGAAATGATCAATCTGGACGGATCGGAAATACTCCCGGGAGAAGAAAAGGAATCCCTGGCCGGGAGTGTTATGGATCTGAGCCTGGTGACAGGGAATGAAAGATTCGACCGGCTCCTGGATCTGGAGAACAGGCCGGTTCAGCTTTCAGACGGCGAGATCGGAGTTCCCCTGTTTTTTATGGAGACCCGAAACCTCACCCTCAATGATACCCTTCTGATCGAAACTGAGGATTACAGAAAGCTGTTCCGGATTGCCGCTTTTGTCAGGGATGCCCAGATGAATCCCGCCCTGGTTCACTCCAAACGATTTGTTCTCAGTCCCGGAGATTTCCAGGAACTCCGGAGCCGGGAAGGCATAGACGAATACCTGATGGAGTATCTCCTGAAGGACCCGGAAACAAGCGAAGATCTGGCGGACCAGTACGAAAAAGCAGGCCTGCCCGCAAACGGACCGGCAGTGACGAGAGATCTCTTCACACTCCTCAATGCTCTGACTTCGGGAATCACTGTGGCTCTTCTGATCCTTGTGACTCTGCTGTTCACCCTGATTGCCCTGCTCTGCCTGAGGTTTTCGATTCTGGCCGCCCTGGAGGAAGACAGCCGGGAGATCAGTGTGATGAAGGCTCTGGGATTTCCCCGCCGCTTTGTTTCGCATCTCTACCTGGGAAAGTACTCCCTCCTGGCGGGTATAGCCTCTCTGGGAGGATACGCCCTTTCATTCCTCCTGTATCCCCTGCTATCGGAAAAGATACGCCTCTACCTGGGCGAAGCCCCTCTGTCGCCGGGAGAAAAGCTCCTGCCCCTGACAGGTCCGATAAGTACTTTTGCGGTGGTTCTTGTCTTCTGCCTCCTCCTTCTCCGAAGGTTCAGGAACGTGTCCGCCCTAACCGGACTCAGGGGAGAAACCGGAACAACTGGCAGAACCGCAACCATATCTCTGGGCTCCTCCCGCATCGGGGATATCAATATCCTCCTGGGAGCCCGGGATCTGCTCCACCGGTTCCGGCTCTACTGGGTCATCGGAACAATATTTTTTGCCTCAGCCTTCGTGATCCTGGTACCGCTGAACCTTGTAAACACCCTGGATTCCCCCTCTTTTATCCGCTATATGGGCATAGGGGAATGCGATATCCGGATAGATCTGTCCTACAGCGAAGACAGGGATCGGCGCTTTGAGGAGATTCAGAAGATTCTTGAGAATGACCCGGAGGTTTTACACTATGCCCCTATGAAAACAGGGCGCTACCGGATTGAAACGTCCCATGGAGAGAAGGAGAACCTGAATGTGGAGACCGGAGATTTTTCCGCCTTCCCCCTGGAGTACCAGTCTGGATCAGCCCCGGATGAAAGCGGAGAGATCGCCCTTTCACAGCTGAACGCCCGCAACCTGAATGCCCGTGTGGGAGAAGAACTCACCCTCTATTCCGAAACAGGAACCCGGACCATGAGGATAAGCGGCATCTATCAGGATATCACCAATGGCGGCCTCACAGCCAAGGCCGTGGATCCCCCCGGGACGGAAAACACCCTCTGGTATGTGATCAACATAAGCCTGAGGAATCCGGAACTGACAGGGCCCGCCAAAGTCAGAGAGTACAGTGCACTGTTCAGACCGGCCAGAGTGAGCCTTCTGGAAGAGTACCTGTCCCAGACTCTGGGCAGCGTTGTGACCCAGCTGAAAAGGATGAGTCTCACCGCCGCATTCTCTGCCATTCTGATCACAGCGTTTATAACCTCCCTTTTCCTGAGGCTCATGATCCTCAAGGATTCCGGACGGATCGCGATTATGCGCTGCCTGGGGTTTTCCTCCGGCCAGATCCGGAAGCAGTACTTCACCGGAATGATGATTCTGATTCTAACAGGGTTTGTCCTGGGTACGGCGGCTGCCAACACAGCCGGTGAGAAGCTTGTCGGATTCATCTGGTCTTTTCTGGGAGCCTCATCCATCAGTTTTGAAATAAACACCCTGGGATCCTATCTCTTCTTCCCCCTGATGATGATCCTCACGGTAACGGGTGCTCTGGTGATATCCACCAGGAACATATCGCAGAAGAATATTTCCGCCATGAATGCGGAATAGGAAAAAGACAGAGGAGTCAAAAGATGAAGACTATTTTAAAAGCCGAAAAGGTGACAAAAGTATTTGCAGAGGAAAATTCAGGAAAAACCGCTCTCAGCGGGGTCGATCTGACAGTCAACCAAGGGGATTATATTGCCGTCATGGGCCCTTCGGGATCGGGCAAATCCACCCTTCTCTACAACATAAGCGGTCTGGACAGGATGACCCTGGGCAGTGTGGAGTTTGAGGGACAGAAGCTGGAGGACCTTTCCGAAAATGAGCTTGCGGGCCTGCGGCTTCATAAAATGGGTTTTGTTTTTCAGCAGAACCATCTGATAAAAAACCTGAATATCAAAGACAACATCATGGCTTCGGCCTTCCTGGCGGGGAGAAAACCCCGGAAAGAGATTCATCGCTCGGCGGAACAGCTTATGGATCAGACAGGAATTTCCGAACTGGGCCGCAGGCATGTCAGTCAGGCCTCCGGGGGGCAGCTTCAGAGAGCCTCCCTCTGCCGGGCTCTGATCAATGAGCCCCGGATCCTCTTCGGAGATGAACCCACTGGCGCCCTGGACTCCCGTTCCACCGATGAGATAATCCGCCTGTTCAGGGAACTCAACAGCACAGGTGTCACCATACTTCTTGTCACACATGATGCCAGGGTGGCGGCTCAGGCCGAAACAGTCCTGTACATGAAAGACGGGGAGATCACAGGATCCTACAGGAATGCCCATCCCGGAACCAGCGGAAAAGAGAGAGAGGAGTCTCTTCTCCAGTGGCTGACTCTTCAGTAATCACTGCGGAAAGGCCTGAAAACTTTGCAGGAACAGGAAAAGCGGCTAATATGGTGGAGCATGGATTCAAAAAGGATACGGAGTTCTGATGAATAAGAGGGAACAGCAGAAAGAGAAAACCTACAGGGAAATACTCGCCCGGACAGAAGAGCTCTTCCGGAAGATCGGATACGAGAATACGACAATACAGAAAATAGCCGACAGCTGCGGACTCTCCAAAGGAGCCCTGTACAACCATTTTGCTTCGAAGGAAGAGGTACTGGAGGAGATCTGCCGCAGCTACTACCTTCAGATGAAGCAGCTCTTCCTGCCTATTGTGGAGGAAACAGGTCCGGATATGCATGACAAACTTCTGGCTGTGATGCAGCTGGCAAGAGCCTCGGGAATGAATACCGCATCAGCGGAGTTTGAAAAGAAAGCAGATCCCCCCCGCCCTGAGCGGGGTAACCTCCTTATGGAGCAGATAATGGGTTCCTACAGTGAAAAGCTCTACAGGGAGGTTTTTTCCCGGCTCTTTGCCCAGGGCCGGACCGAAGGACTCTGTGACTTCGAAGGAGATCCAGAGATTCTGGCGGTCTATATCCACTACCTGGATCTCGGGATGAGCCGCCAGATCAATGCAGTGATGGCAGATCCGGAGCAGCCCGGGGCGGAAGAAAAGATCTCCCGGATAATACACGGATTTTCCACCGCCCTCTCCCGGATTGCGGGGATTCCCCTGGAGACCCTGGACACTCTGATCCTGACAGACTCTTATCTGGAACAGATGAAAACCCTTCTGCTTGAAAGGAGTCTCTGACAATCCGCCCGGGAGAGCCCTCAGGGCTCCTCTCGAAGGGGTTTGATCACCCGGAATTTCAATAGGGTGATCTCCATCTCGGAGCGGTAATTCCGCAGGGAATGGTGATAGAGATAGATCACAGGATGCTCCTCCATGTGGTACTGAAGGATAGTCCTTTCAACCCTCCTGTCCTCAGTGGAATCAAACTCATCGCCGGTGATCACATACTCGTTATAGTTCCCGTCAGGATAATATTCCAGGGGCATATGATCAAAGCTGCCGGTTCCATCTTCCGAAAACTCGAAAATCACATTTTTCTGATCTCCCGAAGCCGTGTCAAAATCATATTCCACAGAGCCTTCCTGCTGGAAATGCTGAAACCAGTAGGTCTCATCCAGATCTTCCAGCAGTTCCGGATCCATAGCAGCATAATCATCAGGCCCCGGTATAGTGGGAAGCGCCAGGGTGACAAGCCGGATATCTTCGGTTTTACAGAGCCAGCGTCCCAGCAGTTCAAAGTCCTGGGAAAAGAGCAGACCCGCAGAAAACAGAAACAGAAGGGGCAGTAACTTTTTCATGATTCTTCCTTGATCAGTATTTCATTCGTTCTTTTTTTTACAGAGCCATCATAGTGGGAGGGCTCCTTAAGCACAAGGGCTTTGGTTGTTGCCTGTGGTGGAAGTTTCTCCTTGACATTTTATATCGCGTGCGATATAATCGCACATATCTTATATTTCAGGAGAACAGAATGAGCAGTTTTTACAATTTTAAAGCAAAAACCATAACAGGCAGCGAAGAGAGCATGAGCAAATATAACGGCAAGGTGGTTCTGGTGGTGAACACAGCCAGCAATTGCGGCTTTACCCCCCAGTACAAGGAGCTGCAGAAGCTCTATGAGAACTACAAGGGGAAAGGCCTGGAAATCCTCGGATTTCCCTGTGACCAGTTTGCCCATCAGGAACCGGGGGGAGACGAAGAGATCCAGCAGTTCTGCAGCAGGAATTTCGGAGTGACCTTTCCCCTTTTCAGCAAAGTGGAGGTCAACGGAGAGAATGCCCATCCCCTGTATTCCTATCTGAGAAGCGAAAAACCCGGTGTCATCGGAAACAGCATCAAATGGAACTTCACCAAATTCTTAATCGATAAAGAGGGAAAACCCGTGAAACGCTTCTCCCCCATGACGGATCCCTCCAAAATCGCCGGGGATATTGAAAAACTTCTGGGGAAATAAGTATTCCGGATGAACTTGATGCCCCCGGGTAAACAGGATATTTTTAGATATATGAGTTACGAACAGTTAAAACTGGAAAATCAGATTTGTTTCCCCCTCTATGCGGTCTCCCGGCTGATTACCAGAACCTATCAGCCCCTGCTGGAAGAGCTGGGGCTGACCTACCCCCAGTACCTTGTCCTGATGGTCCTCTGGGAAAACGACGGGATCACCGTCAATGCGATCAGAGAGAAGCTGGTGCTGAATACCAATACCATCACTCCCCTTCTGAAACGGATGGAACAGAACGGACTGCTGGAAAGGGTCAGAGACAGATCGGATGAGCGGAAGGTGGTCGTAACTCTCACCGGAGAGGGAAGGCAGCTGAGAGAAAAAGCCGCCAGTGTCCCTTTCCAACTGGTGGAAAATCTGAAAACAGAGGATCTTTCCGAGCCGGAGGTACTCCAGCTGAAGGAGACTCTGAACAAACTCCTGGATCATCTGACATCACTGGAAAAATCCTGAACCCCGGAGCGGCCCACGATGAACTGGCAAACCATATTTAAAGGCACCGGCTTTACAAGCATAAGCCCCGATGCCATAGAGATACTGAAGGATTCCCTTTTCTGTGTTGACGGGAAGGGTATGATCGCAAAGATTCTGCAGCCCGGAGAGAAAGAGTACAGCCCTCTTCTCAGTCAGGCCGCCCGGGAGAACCGGCTTGTAGAACTGAAACCCCATCAGTACTTCCTTCCCGGCTTTGTGGACCTCCACATCCATGCGCCCCAGTGGCCCCAGATCGGAACCGCCCTGGATCTGCCTCTGAACGAGTGGCTCAACAGCTGCACCTTTCCCCTGGAAGCCCGGTATGAGGATACCGAATATGCCCGGCAGGTCTACACCCATCTGGTGGACACCCTGATTGCCAACGGCACAACCACAGCCCTCTACTTTGCCACGATCCACAAAGAGAGCAGTTATCTGCTGGCAGAGATCTGCGCCGAAAAGGGACAGAGAGGACTGGTGGGAAAGGTTGTGATGGACCATCAGGAGGAAAACCCCGACTTCTACAGGGACGCCTCCCCCGAGGAGGCTCTGGCGGATACGGAAGAGTTTATTCAGCAGGTACAGGAACTGGGAAAAACCGTTCCCCAGGGAGTCTATCCTGTGGTCACCCCCCGGTTCATTCCCAGCTGCAGCGATGAAGCACTGGCCGGCCTGGGAAGACTGGCGGCAAAGTACAATGTCCATGTCCAGTCCCACTGCAGCGAGGGTGACTGGGAACACAACTTCGTCAGAAAGAGATTCGGTAAAAACGACGCGGCGGCGCTGAACGATTTCGGCCTTCTCAGGGAAAAGTCTGTGATGGCCCATAGTGTTCTGCTCGACAGGGATGACAGAGCGCTCTTTAAAAAGACAGGAACCGCCGTGGCTCACTGCCCCCTGTCGAATGCCTACTTTGCCAACTGCGTGGCTCCCATTAAAGAGTATATGTCGGAAGGTCTGGAAGTGGGACTGGGGACGGATATATCCGCCGGCTACTCACCGGGGATCCTGCAGAACATCCGGCAGGCGGTGACCTCCTCCCGGATGCTGGAAGACGGTACCGATCCCTCCCGCTCCCCGGAAGACAGGGGCCGCCGGGATTCCCGGATAACCCTGAAAGAGGCATTCTATCTGGCCACAGCCGGCGGAGGAGAAGCTCTGAGTCTTCCCGTAGGGAAACTGGCTCCGGGATACGCTTTCGACGCCCAGGTTGTGGATATGACAGCGGGAAATCCGCCTTTTCTGATCCTTCCTGAGATGGACAGGGATATCCTTTTTCAGAAAGTCCTTTTCGGAGCGGATCCCGAGCATATCCGTTCGGTCTATATTCAGGGACGGAAAGTTCTATAGGGATCCCGCAAGTTCCGCTGCGGCTGCATTTTTCCGAACCTGTTCAGGATTCTTGCTGCCCGGAATGACCGCCGTCACCACAGGATCTTTCAGACACCAGGCCAGGGCCCAGGCAGCCATGGGAACACCGGGGGGAACTTCGGTTTTCCGAATCTCTTCCACCTGTTCCAGAACAGCATTGATCTCCTCCTGAGACTGGGCGCCCCGCACATCATTGGACGGGAAGGTATCCCCTTTGTGATATTTTCCGCTCAGGAAACCGCTGGCCAGGGGTACCCGGGCAAAAACCCCCAGGTTCTGCTCCCGGCAGACGGGAAAAACCTTCTCTTCGGGCCGGCGGTCCAGCCGGTTGTAGTAGAGCTGCAGCATTTCCGCCCCTACTTCCACAGCTCGGGCCGACTGAGGCTCCATGACCCCTTCGTGGCTGTTGGAGATGGAAATTCCGATATGGGCTATTTTGCCCGCCTGCTTCTGCTTATCCAGCCAGGTCCACAGCTCATCATTCTCAAAATATTCATTTTTTCCCGAATGGAACTGATAAATATCGATCTGTTCCACCCCCAGGCTCTTCAGGGAGCCTTCCAGCTGGGCCTGTACATCCCGGACCGTCCAGAGCTGCTCCCGCTTCAGATGCCCCGCAAAGTGATGGCCGAATTTGGTGGCGATTATCCAATTGTCCCTGTCCTTTTTTACAGCCTGACCGACAAATTTCTCCGAAAGATGATCCCCGTAGCATTCGGCCGTATCGATCAGGTTTATCCCTGTTTCCCTGGCGGCATCAAAAACAGCATCCACCTGGGGCTGGGTAAAATCCACCCCCCACTCACCGCCGAACTGCCAGGTCCCCAGCCCGATCACCGAAACCTCCAGACCTGTTTTTCCCAGAGTTCTGTAAACCATGATTCCTCCTTAGAATTAGAACAGGTATAAGTATAAGGGATTTCGGGGGTGTTCGCAGGGGAATCCAACCCTCACCCCTTTGATTCCCCTCTCCCAGAGGGAGAGGAGTCCGGGATATCCCTACGAGAACCACACACCCCTCGCCCCCAGGTATAGGAGCCGGGGGAGAGGGTTTATAACCAGCATATATAACGCTGAAAATATCCTGATTCTCTAATCACAAAGTGAAAAGCCCCCCCCGATTAACCTGCCAGCCCATTCCAACCCTCACCCCTTTGATTCCCCTCTCCCTCTGGGAGAGGGGCCGGGGGAGAGGGTAAATAAAAAGACTTGAGAAATGTTTAAGATTTTGAATCAAAGGTTAATTTTCAAACGTTTATTTGGATATGAAAGACCATACGGATGGGAGAAATTCCCTTCATTATCGAGGCGGATTAAAGTATTCAGGCTTACGGGATACATCACGGAACTTACGAAGCAAACAAACAGAGGCAGAAGAATATATATGGAAATTTCTGCGCGCTGGAAAACAAAAGAGTCTGAAGTTCAGAAGACAACACCAAATAGGTCCTTATATAGTTGATTTTTACTGCCATAAATTACAGCTGATCATAGAACTTGATGGAGAATACCATGCGACTAAAGAACAAAAGAGCAAGGATCGAGTCAGAGACGACATTCTGAAAGCAGAAGGTTTTAAAATTCTGAGATACCCGAACAAAGTAGCTCTCTACAACCCGGAAACGATCTTACAACAGATCAATATGCTCACAGAGTTATGACTATACACATTCATCTGCCAGCCCATTCCAACCCTCACCCCTTTGATTCCCCTCGCCTATGGCTGCATAGGCGAGCAGGAAGCTTGCTTCCGACCAGCCCAAAAGGAGAGGAGTTCTGGGGGATCCCGATAAAAACCACACACCCCTCGCCCCCTGGGAGAGGGGCCGGGGGAGAGGGTTTATAACCAGGAAGCTCGAACACAATCATGCTGTATTTGAACAGGAGCTGAGTGGGTCCTGCACGTTAACCTGCCAGCCCATTCCAACCCTCACCCCTTTGATTCCCCTCTCCTACGGCTGCATAGGCGAGCAGGAAGCTTGCTTCCGACCAGCCCAAAAGGAGAGGAGTTCTGGGGGATCCCGATAAAAACCACACACCCCTCGCCCCCTGGGAGAGGGGCCGGGGGAGAGGGTTTATAACCAGGAAGCTCGAACACAATCAAGCAGTATTTGAACAGGAGCTGAGTGGGTCCTGCACGTTAACCTGCCAGCCCATTCCAACCCTCACCCCTTTGATTCCCCTCTCCCAGAGGGAGAGGAGTTCTGGGGGATCCCGATAAAAACCACACCCCCCTCGCCCTCTGGGAGAGGGGCCGGGGAAGAGGGTTCACCTCACAAAATTCGTAAAGATCCGCTCTTCTCTGGCCGGTTTGGCCACACCGCTCTGTTTTCCCGCTTCGATGCACTTGAGCAGCCAGGCCATATTGCGGGCCAGGACGCGCATGGTCTGAAGGCCTTCCTGATCATCAGCAACCTCTTGCGATGAGGCACCGTGGACCATATTCCAGTACTGGGAGGTGACAACGGGCATCTGGGCCAGGTGAAAATATTTGTTCAGCTGATCAAAGGCGGCGGTGGTTCCGGCCCTTCTGGCGGCGACAACGGCGGCAGTGGGTTTATGGATAAACTGATTGGTTCCCGAAATGAAATCCGAAAAAAAGACTCTGTCCATGAAGGAGGTCATGGATCCCGAGCAGGATCCGTAGTGGACAGGGGATCCGAAGATAAAACCCTCTGCAAAGGGAGCCATCTCCAGAAACTCATTGACCTTGTCGTTGAAGACACAGTTACCCAGGGTGGCGCATTTTTTGCAGTCGATGCATCCCGAAAGGGGATCCAGCCCCAGCTGGAATATTTCACTGTCCACTCCTTCCTCTCCCAGAGTGCGGGATATCTCCTCCAGGGCGGTATAGGTGGATCCTTTATCGTGAGGACTTCCATTCACAAGCAGCACTTTCATAGCGGTCTCCTAGAAATTTTGTTTTGGATTTTCCGATTATACCAGAGAAAAATGTATTGCGGTTCAATCCTCTGACAATTCTTTCTCGGCGTATCTGTAAATAAGTTCGCTTTCTATCATCAGGTTCAGGATCTTTCCGTCGATATGACCGGATTCAACCATGCTCTTCATAATCCCCAGAGCCCTGTCAAAGCTGATGGGGGTTCTGTAGGGTCTGTCCCTGGCTGTAAGGGCCTCGAAAATATCGGCCACGGCGATGATCCGGGCCTGCAGGGGAATTTCCTCTTCTGTCAGGCCGTCGGGATAACCCGTACCGTTCAGTTTTTCATGATGCATGGAGGCAAAGTCGGGCACGTTTTTCAGATGCTCCGGAAAGGGCAGTTCCTGCAGGAGCCGTCTTGTCATTTCCGCATGCTCCTCCATATGGCCCCTCTCCTGGGGAGTCAAAGACCCTTTACGGATGGAAAGACCCGCAAATTCCTCTTCTGTGATTCCCGGGGAAATTGCATCCTCCCGGGTCTCGCTCCTCCGGCGGATCTCTTTCAGACGTTCCAGGTCTTCATCATTCAGATACTCCCTGGGGATATTGCATCGATGCAGGAAGTCCAGTTCCTCTTCCAGTTCTTCCGGCGGGATAGATAGGTTTTCTCCGGAAGATCCCATCAGGGTCCGGTAGCGGGTATCAATCACATCGATCCCGTCCAGAAAGCCCTGCAGCTTGGTCTGTTTGTCCATGACGTATTCGCTGGTGGTGATCTTTCCTATATCGTGCATCCAGGCGGAGATCCGGATCTCCTCCATCTCATCATCGGAAAACCTGATATCCCCGAAATCCCCGGAGTCGGCCCTGTTGATCTCATCGGCAATCATCATGGTCAGAGTTACCACCCGGCGGATATGGCCGCCCGTAAAGGCCGACTTCTGATCGATCGCCGAGGCGATGCTCTTGATAAAGGCATTGAACAGCTGAACCAGATTTTTATGAAGCTCCGTATTTGTCAGGGCCACCGCCGCCTGGGAGGCCAGAGAGATCAGAAGGCTTTCGTCTATGTCGTTAAAAGGGAGAACCTGAGCCTTGTCCACCGACCGGGCGTTTATGAGCTGGATCACCCCGATCAGATCGTCCTCCATATTTTTCATGGGAACCACAAGCATGGACCGGGAACGGTAGCCGTTCTTTTCATCGTAGACCCGGGTCCCCTGGAAATCGAAGTTCTCAGCCGAATAGACATCGGGGATATTGATAATCTCCCCCTTCAGAGCCGCACAGGAGGAGACATTCCCGTAATTGGGTTTTCCCTGGTGATCATAAAGGGGTACAGGCGGGAGGGTCACAGGATTGCCGCTGGTTCCTCCCATATGGAAGTCCATGCTCTCTGTATAGAGGATGGAAAAGTCCAGGCACTGATCTTGCCGGTTGTAGAGATAGAGGGTTCCCCCGTCGGCGTTGGTCAGGCTCCGGGCATTCACCAGGATCAGTTCCATCAGCTTCTCTATATCCTTCTCCGTAGACAGGGAGAGGCCTATCTGGGCAAAGGCCTTATAGCCCTCTTCACTCTGTTCCAGAATGGAGAGTTTCTCCTGGAGGCTCAGATTCGCTCTGTCCAGCTTCTTCCTCAGATCGTTGTAGGCCCCGGCCAGCATGTAGAACTCATCCCCCGTGTCCATAACAATCTCTTTGAAACCGGAGCCCTCCGACTCTTCGCTCATGGAACGGATCAGACGGTTCAGGGGAATCAGGATATTCCTGTTGTACTCCCGGCTGAATATGAAAATCAGGATCAGGATGATCAGCATGGCAAAGAGGGAGACCCAGACCAGTATGATATTTCTGGTTCTGATCATACCGCCTTTGTTGCGCACCAGCAGGACCGCATAGTTCTGATCCCTGTTGCCCTCCGTTTCCAGGATCACCGGGGCATAGAAGATATTGCACAGCTCCCCTTCGAGCTCCGTATCCCGGATCATACCCTTCGAGCCCGCAATGGCGGCGCTCACAGCGTCTGCCACATTTCCGGGCCAGTCCAGGGGGAACTCCTCCAGGTCCAGATACCCTTCCGCATTCAGTTCTCCCCTGTGATCTTCGGGCAGGATCGAGCGGGTCATCTTCACCAGATTATAGATCTCCAGGATCTTTTCCTCCTGAGGATGGGCAATGATCACACCGTTCATATCCACCACGATGGCGTACATTTCATCGGAATTCAGATAGGATGCCGTGAGCTTCTGAAGATGGTTGAAATTGATATCCATTCCCATAATCCCCGCAAAGTCCTGGCCCTGAAAAACAGGATGGAAAATGGATGCCACAGGCTTTTTCCCAGTGAGAGAGTAGTAGGAGTGGGAAATAAAAGGCCTGTAGTCCTTTTCACCGGCGATCTTTTTAAACCACCAGCGCTCTTCCCGCCGCCCCAGAGGGCCGAAGCTCCGGGCGGTCTGATCTCCCCGGGCATCCTGCAGAAAAAGGAGTTCGATAAAGCTGTAGTCCAGATGGGTTTCCGCCAGAAGAGGAAATCCCGAATCCGGAGCCACACCCTCCCGGACATTGTACCTGTCCCCATAGATCCGGCTGCGTTCCTCCCAGCCGGGAGAGTTCACCACCGTATCCGCCAGGGTGGGATTGATGGCAAGCATGTGGTTCAGCGTCACAGCATGCATAAAAAACTGCTCGATACTGTCCACAAGCCCTTCAAGGTGAATCTCATTGATCTGGTTCTGGTCCTTTTCTGACTGGATCAGCAGATAGGCTGTTATGAACCATGAGGAGATGGTTACCGACAGCCCTATGGAAAGGACCAGGAGGAGATACATTTTCCTTGAAATTTTACTCATAAATAAAGGACCCTCAAACCTTTAGCATTGAGGATACGGAAAAAAAAAGCAATTCTTTTTTTCAGCCTTCCCCATTAAACCTGTTTTCCCGGCGGAAAAACCGAAGAAACAGAGATCCGCAGCAGAAGGCCTATCCTGCAAAACGGGACTCCCTGAGACCGGCGGTCTCTGTGCGGACCCTGAACAGGCTTCCTGAATGGGGGGCTCCGGACAGCTCCCGGGAGCCGAGTCCCTCCCTGGCGGTTGTGATAAAAAGGGTTTTCAGATCTTTCCCTCCGAAGCAGAGGCTGGTGACGTTTTTCACAGGGAGCTCCACCACCTGATCCACCAGGCCGTCCGGGGAGAACCGGACGATCCTTCCGCCTCCCCACTGGGCATTCCAGAGGAACCCTTGCGAATCAGTAACAGAACCGTCGGGCAGGCCGGGCTGATCGGAAAAATCATGAAACAGCTGCCTCTTTGAGGGGATCCCTCTTTCCCTGTCATAATCAAAGGACCAGATCTGCCTCTGCTCGGCACAGGAGTAGTAGAGACGGTCCCCCCGGGGGCTGAAGCAGGTACTGTTGGCGCTGCTCAAACCGCCGAAGAGTTCAGTACAGCTTCCCTCCGGATCAATACGGTAGGCCTTTCCCCGGCTTTTCCCCTCCCTGTCGAACTCACCCACCAGAAACCGCCCCTGCCGGTCGCAGCGGCCGTCGTTGAGTCTTACGGGATCACCGGATGTGCGGACAGAGACAAGGGGCTCCAGTTTTCCCGAAGCCGGATCGTACAGGGCGATTCCCCTTTCCAGAGCCAGCAGGAGTCCCCCGTCCTTCCGGAAGGCAAGGGAGCAGAGCCTCTCGGGCATGGGAAAGGTTTCGGCCCCGGGGGTTTCCGGATCCCACCGGTACAAGAGGCGTTCCTGTATATCGGTCCAGTAGAGACGCTCTTCCCCCTCGTGCCAGAGGATCCCCTCACCCAGCTGATTCCTGCAGTCAAGAACCAGTTCTGCCTGTTTCATATACGCCCTCCCCGGAAAATATCTTTCCCCTATTATACAGCACAGGAAAAGAGGCGGACCGTGGGCCTGAAAAGGGGCGTGTCAGACAAAATGGATCGACCCGAGCCCCAGAGCCAGGGAAGCTTCGTGTATACTCTCCCCGCAGGTGGGATGGGGATGGATGGTTTCGGCAATGTCTTCGCTCTTCAGCCTTTTTTTCACTGCCAGGGTGATCTCCCCGATCAGGTCGGTCGCATGGGGGCCCACAATGGCGCCGCCCAGGATCACTCCGGTCCCCTCCTCTTCGATGAGCTTTACAAAACCCTCGCTTTCTCCCAGGGTCAGGGCCTTGCCGTTGGCCGCAAAGGGAAAGGTCCCTGTTCTGACAGAGAGCCCCTGCTTTTCCGCATCCTTTTCGGAGATCCCCACCGTGGCAAACTCGGGAAAGGTAAAAACCGCACTGGGTACCACGCGATAGTCCATGGCGCAGGACTCTCCCATGATATTCCGGGCCGCCACCACCCCCTGATGGGAGGCCACATGGGCCAGCTGAATCTTATTGGTGATATCGCCGATAGCGTAGACGCTGTCACAGGAGGTTTTCAGGGTCTCATCCACCTGGATTCCCTTTTTATCCGGGGTCAGTTCTATGCCGTTCTTCTCCAGATCCAGGCCGTCATAGCAGGGCTGCCGTCCCACTGCCACAAGGACCTTTTCAAAAAGATCGTACTTCTCCTTTTTGTGAAGCTCATACTGGAGGATGCAGCCGCCGCTCTCATTTTCCAGAATCTGATTGACCTTGGCCCCTGTAATCAGGTTGATCCCGTGCTCCGAAGCCGAGGCTGTCACGGTCTGAATAATGTCCTCGTCAAAGACAGTAAGGATCGTATCGAAGTACTCGAAAACCGTCACTTCCACCCCCAGATTACTGAAAAGGAAGGCAAACTCCATGCCTATGATCCCGCCGCCGATGATGGCCATCTTCCGGGGAAGCTCCTCCAGAGAGAGGGCTTCGGTGCTGGTCAGCACATTCAGCGAATCCATGCCCGGAATGGGCAGCAGACAGGAGGAGGACCCGGTGGCCAGGATGGTTTTTCCCGTTTTTATAGTGGTGTTGTACTGCCTCTCCGCCACCTTGACTGTATTCCCGTCCTCCAGGGTTCCGAAACCTTTGAGCAGGGTCACACCGTCCTGTTCCAGCAGGTATCCCACCCCCTGCACCAGCTGTTTCACAACCTCATCCTTTCTGTGGACGATCTTCCGGATATCCGCGGGGAAGTGGCCCGCCCCCAGACCGAACTTTTCGGCGTTTTTGATATTCTGATACACCTCGGCCGAGCGGATCAGCGCTTTTGTGGGGATACAGCCCCAGTTGAGGCAGGTTCCCCCCAGGCTCTCCTTTTCCACAAGGATGACTTTCGCCCCCATTTTTGCCGCCTGAATGGCCGCCACATAGCCCCCGGGGCCCCCTCCGATCACGGTGATATCGCACTCCAGCTCCCGGTCCACCGGTTTGGCCGGCCCTATGGAATAGGAGAATCCCTCCTTCTTCGGTGCGCCCGCCGACGCAGCCTTCTCTCCCGAAAGGGTTCCCAGAATCTGGCCGATCTTCACCTTCTCTCCGGCTTTAACCCGGATGCTTTCTACCGTACCGGTTCCCTCCGCAGGGACTTCGACGACCCCCTTGCCCGTTTCTATTAGAATAAGGGTTTCGCCCGCTGTGACGGGGTCTCCCGGATTTTTTACAACTTCCCCCACAGTGCCCTCTTTGGCATGGCCGCTCAGTTTATGGAGGATGATCTCTATCTGCATGTTCCGCTCCTGTTTGAAAATCATGATCTGATGAGTGATGGGTATTCAGAATTGAATTCCTGTCTGCCCCAAAAAAAAGACACCGGCCGGGCCGGTGTCTATGACAGGAAAAATCCTAGGAAAAGTCTTTTTCAAATTCGTCGATAGAATCTTTCATAAGGGTCACAGAATAGGCAATGGTGGGGCCCCCGCCGAAGGCAACGGAAACCATGGCGGCTTCCATAATCTCTTCTCTGCTGGCACCGGCCTCCAGAGCCTTATACACATGAAACACAATACAGTATTCGCAGCGGTTGTAGACACCTATGGCCACGCTGATCAGCTCTTTTGTTTTCAGATCCATCTTTCCCGGCTCATAGGATGCGCCGAGGAGCCCCATAAAGGCATTCAGGTTGGGTTCATTGGTTTTTCCAAGATCTTCCAGCCCTCCCATAAAAGCATTGAGCAGATCCCTGGGTTTTGACATTTTCTTCCTCCATCTTCACGGTTTATGTTAGCTTGCTTATTATTAGCATGCTAATTATGGAGTCAAAAAAAAGAGCTGTCAACGGGAAACTATAATTTTTTATCAATTTCTTTCAGATTCCCCAGGAGCTTGGAAAGAACAGCCACAAAGGCATCCAGTTCTTCATCGGGAATCCCCCGGGTTATGTCCTGAGAGAAGGTCTCCCCCACGGGAAGCAGAGAGAGGTTCTTCTCATAGCCCCGTTGCGTACACTCCAGACGGATAATCCGCCGGTTGGTCTGATCCTGCTGCCGGAAGATAAACCCGTCCTGTTCCAGTTTATCAATCAGCCTGACCAGAGTGGGTGTTTTTATATTCATCTTGTCGGCCAGTTCGGTCTGATTGATGCCCTTGTGATTGGCAATGAAGTACAGGGCGATCCACTGGGATCGTGTAGAGCCCTTCTCCACCAGGAGATCATTGAATTTCTCGGTGATATCCTTCAGGGCGTTCGAGGCGATATAGGTTACACAGTCATTCAGTTTAAACACGGTTAATATTATAGTTTAAATAAGATTAATATCAATTGGAAAAGAGCGGCAGTCCGGCAGACCGCCCGGGGAGGAGCTGTTATGCCCTCTCCCCGGGCAGATCCTGTCAGTTCCGCTTATCCAGAACCTTTCTTTCAGTAGCGGCCAGAACAGCTTTCCGCAGACGGATGGACTTGGGAGTTACCTCCATCAGTTCGTCATCCCGGATAAACTGGATGGCCCGTTCCAGAGTCATGGGCAGGACAGGGGTCAGGACAACAGCGTCGTCTTTTCCGGAGGCCCGCACATTGGAGAGCTTTTTGGTTTTACAGGGGTTCACATTCAGGTCGTTATCCCGGTTGTGTTCACCCACGATCATGCCCTCATACACAATGTCGCCGGGAGTAATAAAGAGCTGCCCCCGGGGTTCCAGGTTGTAAAGGGCGTAGGGTACGGCCTCGCCGGACCGGTCGGCCACAAGGGATCCTGTAAACCGGTCGGGAAAGTCTCCCCGGTACTCTTCGTAGTCCGAAATATAGGAGTTCATAATTCCTGTTCCTCTCGTATCGGTGAGGAACTCGTCCCTGTATCCGATCAGAGCCCGTGAGGGAACCGAAAACTCCAGGCGCACCCGTCCGTGCTCGTGGTTCACATAGCTCAGCATCCGGCCTTTCCGTTTGGAAAGTTTCTCTGTCACGATTCCTGTAAAGGTCTCTTCACAGTCCACATAGAGGTGTTCAATGGGCTCCAGTTTCTTTCCGTCTTTGTAGTGAAAAATCACTTCGGGCCGACCCACACAGAGTTCGAATCCTTCCCTCCGCATGGTTTCAATCAGAATAACCATCTGAAATTCTCCCCGGCCCTTGACGATAAACCCTTCCTTGTCGGTCATCTGCTCCACCTTGATGGACACGTTCAGCATGGTTTCCTTTTCAAGGCGTTCCCGGATTTTGCTGGACTGAACAAACTTTCCCTCCTGTCCCAGAGTGGGTGAGGAGTTGGGAGAAAACCGCATGGCAACAGTAGGCTCGTCCACTGTAATCCGGGGCAGTGCCTTGGGAGAGCTTTTGGTACAGATGGTGTCGCCGATATGGACATTCTCTATACCCGCCAGAACAACGATCTCACCGGGAGCGGCTGTTTCGGTCTCTCCCAGAGCGGGTCCTTCGTAAACCTGAAGCTTCGATACATTCAGGGGAATCTGCTTTCCCTCTTCCTTCAGACAGACCAGGGCATCCCGGGATTTGACTGTCCCGTGGACTACCTTACCGATCGCCAGACGTCCCAGATAGTCCGAATAGGACAGGTCTGTTACAAGCATCTGAAAGGGCTCGGCGTCGTTATAGGAGGGAGGCGGAACCTCATCAACAATGGTATCCAGCAGAACATGCAGGTTATCCACCTCGTCAGCCAGATCTTTCTTGGCGATTCCCGCTCTTCCGTCGGCAAACAGAACCGGGCATTCCAGCTGATCCTCATGGGCATCCAGATCGATCAGCAGGTCGTAAACTTCGCTCAGAACCTGCTCGGGCCTCGCATCGGCCCGGTCTATTTTATTGATAACCACCACAACAGCCAGTCCGGCCTGCAGGGCTTTTGTCAGTACAAACCGAGTCTGAGGCAGGGGGCCTTCAGAGGCGTCCACAAGCAGCACTACCCCGTCCACCATGGACAGAGCCCGTTCCACTTCCCCGCCGAAGTCGGCATGCCCGGGGGTGTCCAGTATATTGACTTTCACCCCTTTCCACATGATCGAACAGTTTTTGGCGGCAATGGTAATTCCCCGCTCCCGCTCCAGGTCCATATTGTCCATCAGGCGCTCTGCCGCTTCCTGACCTTCCCGAAATACCCCGCTCTGGCTGAACATGGAGTCTACCAGTGTGGTTTTCCCGTGGTCTACGTGAGCGATTATGGCTATATTCCGCAAATCTTTATTATATGAGTTGTTATGTGGCATTAATGTCTTCCTTTCCCTCCCCTTCAGGGAGTCAGAGAACAGTACTCTATTAGCGAAAGATAATCTATATAGAGACCGGGTCATTCCAGACCATTTGCCTGTGAATGGGCATTTTCCCCCGGGTCATGGCATTTCCAGCAGGCTCCGGACGGTTTCAGGCCCCCTTCCGGACGGTCTGTAACTAAAGTTAGTCTGTTTCTTCCCCGGTTCCGGTATTAAGATTAAATAAGTCATATAGAAAAAAAGAGTTCGGGAATCATGAAACATATCAGAAAAAACACCACAGAGCGTCCCCTTAAAAGATTCAAAGAGCTGCTGGACTTCGCCGTCAGCAGATATATAAAAAATCCCCCTCAGGGGAGTGTTTATGATCTGCCCGGGATTCTCGGCAGTGACTTAAAGGCGCTCCTTCCGGAAGGGACCGGGCACTGCCTCTGCTGCGGCAAAGCCCTGAGAGAAGATGAGGTCGGATACCTTGCCATCCTGGACGGCCGGTACCATTTCTGCTGCCGCAGTACGGTCTGCCGGGAATCCCTGAAGGGTTCGTTTTAGCATGTTATCAGGATACAAACGATTTCGTCTGAATGCCGCCTATCACAACAGCCTCATAAACTATCTGAAAAACAGGAACTCTCTTTTCAGAATCAAATGGATCAGCCCCGAAAATCTTGAATCCTACAGGATCAACCGGGAAAAACTCATTATCCCCGTACTCAATAACGCGGAAGATGAGCCGCCCATGGTTCTCCGGGCTTTTTCGCATTTTCTGTATCGCAGCTATAAAAGGAGTTTCAGACAGATTTCGACGGTTCTGAATAAAGCTCTGGAACTGGCCCTGTTAAGAGGATTGGCCCTTTCCATGGGACAAAAAGGAACCGGGATCTTCGAAAAAGAGTATCTTGCCCCGATCCGGGGAAAAGCGGATATCCTGCATTTATACAGCCAGCTTACCGATCTGGATGACAGGGGCCTGATGATGAATATCCTGCTCCCGGAGCTGAAGGAACTCCCCCTGTGCAGCGTGGACCTGACCGAAGAGGTAACAGGACTGATCCACTTCCTGACGGATCCCTCCCGGAGGTTCTACCTGTCTCCCCATATCCGGATCGGGATCTATCATAAAAACGGGGAAGAGCCCAGCGAAGAGAGCTGGATCTGCTGCGACCGGTTCTATCTTATCGACAGCCCGAACCGGACCGAATCGGTCAGGCGCCTGTCCTCTGCGGTTTCTTCGGAAAAACGGATCGATTTTGAGCTGAACATGAGGAGGCTTGAGCTGGAAGCGGGAGAGCTCCTGCTCTGCCGGGTGGTCAGACAGTTTTCCGAGGCGGTGATCCTGGACTTCAGGGGCCTGAAGGGTGTGATGTACAGGGAGGACTTCAGCTGGAATCTGATGGACCCTCCCCCGGAATTTGAGGAAGGCCGGGAGTACAGTCTGCTTTTAAAGGAGATCGACCTGAAACGGGGCCGGCTGATCCTGAGCCGCCGGGATGAGTCTCAGGATCCCCGGAGTATGCGGGGATTTCCCGAGGTATATACCCTGGTTTCTGTAGAGGTGCTGGAAAGATTCGAAACCTTTCTTCTGGGAAAGCTGAATAACAGGTTCGAGGTGTTGATTCCCTTTACCGAACTCAAGGACACGATGGAGGGCAAACCGGAAAATCTGATCGGATGCCGGATGAAGGTAATGATCTACAGGATAGATCAGGATGCCCGGATATACGGGAGCGAAAAAAAGTCTGTCTTCAGAGAAGAGCTGTCAGAAATTCCAACGGCATTTGTCTAGCAGTTCCTGCCGGGAGCGGATTCCCATTTTGCGGAAGATCCGGTTGAAGTGCTGTTTCACCGTCCCCGTGGTCAGGCCCAGGTTATGGGCGATCTCCTTATTGGTCAGGTGGGTATTCAGGCAGAATTCCCGGATCACTTCCTCCTCTTTGGGGGTAATGCGGAATTCCGAAAAATCCAGGGTTTTATCCGGCGGGGTGAGCCGCTGGATCCGGTCTTCCAGTTCGCTGATCCGGCTCTGTTTGTCCCGGATATCCCTGTGGTGGGCCTGGATGTCCCGGGCCAGCTGCTGCTTTTCCTCCTCCATATCGCTCAGGCTCTTTTTATACTGCATCTCGATGTTCAGGATCCTGTTGATTTCGCTGGAATAGATCAGGTAGGTTATGGTGAGGAAAAAGCCCAGGTACATCAGAATATTAATGCTGGATCCTATGTGGTCTCCCCCTTTCCGGACTATGGAAAACTCCAGTATGAAAAGAAAAAAACCGGCGAGAAGCAGGAGCTTCAGTTTGGTCCGTTTTTTCAGAAGCCCGTACCTGTAGGCCAGGATCAGCGAAAGGATGGCAAACCCCATGCCCGCAAAGGAGTCGTACTGGTCCAGCAGGGCCACCGCGGCGTTGGCCAGAAAGATAAAGACCTGCAGATACCGCACATAGGTGCCCCGGTTTTTCCTGGTCAGGAAAAGCAGCAGGGAAAAGAGGAAGACAAGAAGCACCGAGGGATGAACAACCGCCTGGAGAAGTGTCCTTCCCCGGGCGGATATAAGGAGAATGATATTCAGAAAGGTAACCGTAATTCCTACGGTAGAGACTAATAGAGCTATTCTGTATTGGATTCGTAATATTTCATTTTTAATCATTCCCTAGTTGTAATCGATTTGGGCGTACGAATCAAACGTCCCAGTACCCGTCCGGCCCGGGGCCCGAAGAGAGGATCTGCTCCATGCCGGGACAGTCGACACTGGCTATCGCTTTTTTCAGTTCCCCTGCCATTTTTTCATAGTCCCAGGCGCCGGCGTTCAGGGGGTTGTATTTCCTGTTCTGCCTGTCCTCCAGGCTGTCTTTGCGGTGGTCCTCCAGCATGGCCAGGGCCAGCAGATTCATCCCCCGCTGAATCACCGCGGGATCTCCTCCGTCAAAATGACTGATCCTCTCCAGCCGGGAAAACAGATCGCTGTTGTCGGCAAAGCTGTGGAGAAACAGGTCCTTCCCTCCTTCCGAGGCGGCCATCACATAGGTAGCCAGATGACTCAGGGCGATCCTGTAAGGGTTGCGGCAGCCCGCCAGAAAAGGCAGCGCCCCCACCAGCTTCATAACCTGATGGTTTGCCATCTTCTCCTTCCGGGGGTCATCGAAATGGAACAGTCCGGCGGTCCGGTCTACCAGGTCGTTCCACATCCTGTCTGTAAAGGCAGCTTCTTTCGGCAGTTCTGATTGTTTTGTCTGGGGTAATATCATGGATATCTCCTTGGGTTGGATTACTTGAAATATTGTATGCCCGGTTCTTGCGGCTGTATATATTTCCGGGCGGTTTTTCCCGGTCAGGAAATCGGGGAAAATTCCTATCTTCATATATTTTAATCATTTATATAGTTTACATGCTAACTAAAGTTAGTATAGGAAAGTCCGGTGGTTCGGGGTACCCTTATGAAGATTGGTGCATTTCAAAAGCTGTAACGGTTCTGTTTCGAGCGGCAGGGGTGATCCAATCTGTTTTTCTGCTGTGTCGAGTGATAATTTCCGGAAAATATGATACCTCCGGGTGAGTCATGAATCCATTGTTCCGATAGATGGCAAATCCCCCTGCCGGGGGCCGGGCTATGCAGGGCTCCGGTGTTCTTACGAACACAGCCTGCGGCTCCCTTACTATCCCTATTGGGAAGGTTTTTTAAAAAAGCAAAGGATAAAAAGGTGGTATGGGTTTATTATACTGTTCTGTATAACTGGATTATATGAGTAGTTATACTGCAGAAATGTCTAGATAACTGTGGATTTTGAAGTTATCACTGCAGTAAGGGCTGAATTATACTGAACAGTATAATAAGTAATGTTCTATAGAATCAGGTTTATAAATAAATTATTAATAATTCATTTATAAACTAAATCTTAACATTATCAACCTAATGAATTTATCTGTTAAAAATCAGATAAACTTCCTCAGAATAAATCAAATATTATAAACATTGAAATGTGAAGTCATATATGCTATCATTATCACATGAGAGTCACAATTGATACAAATATTTTATTTCAGGCCTTATACAGTAGTACTGGTGCATCTCATCAAATTCTTAAACTAGTACGAAATGGAGAAATTACCATGACTATCTCCATTCCAGTATTCCAGGAATATCAGGATGTTCTGAAACGAAAAAGAACATTGGATTTTATACAAAAGACAGAAGAAGACATTGATACCGTTTTGGAATTCATTGCTCTTGTGGCAGAACCATTTGTCATGAATTATTTATGGAGACCAAATTTACGGGATGAAAAAGACAATATATTCGCTGAGTTGGCTTTTAATAGTGGAAGTAAATATTTGATAACAAAGAATATTAATGATTTTACGATCGGAAATGATTTATCGCTAGATTCATATACAGTAATTACTCCAAGCGACTTTCTAAAGATGTGGAGGAAAGAAAATGAAGAAGAATAGTAATGTAATGACAATACGTGTACCCGAAGAATTAAAGAGCAGAATTGAAAAATTTGCACTTCTCCAAGGAGTTTCAATTAATCAGTTTGCGTTGTACTCATTTACAAAAGAATTGGCAGAGCTTGAATCAAATCAGTTTTTCAGAAATGAACTAAAGAGCAGCAAAAGAGATATTCTTAAGAAATTTGATGCTATAATGGATTCTGTTCCGGAAAGAAGTAATCCTGATTGGGATATTATTAATTAATAATTATTTAAATTCGGATCAGTCGTTCTGTAATCATCTATAGAACCAGAAAATGCACCTGACAGCCCTACTGTCACAAATACTGCTTTTCGCTTCGCGGCAGTATTTGCGCCAGCTTAACGGTCTGCAGGTGATTTTGGCGTTATATTTACACAGAAAAAAATTTATAAAGATTGGAATAGTATGATTATTCTTCATTGTATAGCAGAAGATCAATGGATCAAAGTTAAAGGGAATAGCTATTATGGAAAGGAATTAATTGATAATAACGGATTCATCCATTGTTCTTCTATCGAGAATTTCTGGAGAGTAGCACCACATTTTTTACACATTAAAGAAAAGTTAGTTTTGCTATGCATTGATACAGAGAAGGTAGAAGCCGAAATAAAATGGGAAGATGATGGTAATTATGGGAGAACATACCCACACATTTATGGTGAATTGAATACTGATTCAGTTATAGCAAATTATCCATTCAATAAGAATGATAAAGGAGATTTTCTCCTAAATGAAGAATTGGAAAATTACGTATAGGCATTTTCAATACAATCATTATTAAAGGAAATATTGATGAGTTCAATTGTAGAAGAGAACAAAGAAATAGTAATAAACAACGCTTCATTAAAAGATTTACAAGGTATAAAGAAACTGCTGGATGAAGGAGATTATTATCACCATCTACTTCATCCTGATATTTTCTCAGGAATAAATAATAGCCGAACTGATGAAACTCTTGAGAAAGATATCAACCTGTCTAATTATGCATATTTCATAGCCAAAAAAGATTGCGAAATCCTCGGATTAATTATAATTAAAATTTTAGATACACCAAATATAACAAATCTTATACCAATAAAATATGCATCAATTGAAAATATTATTATCACCAAAAATTTCAGAAATCGAGGTATAGGAAAAAGATTATTCGAGTTTGGCTTAGATTGGATCAATGAAAAAGGTGTAGATGACATACGTTTATCTGTATTTGCCAACAACAGTGATGCGATTAGATTTTATGAAAAAATGGGATTTACTCCTTCATCGATTAGATATAGGTATAAAAGAAATAAAATATAAATCGGGTAGCCGGAGGCTTTTAACCTCCAGCCCCCACACCACCCCGCATGCGGGTCCGCACGGGGCGGTTCACTCCATGGAGCAAACGAAATCCTGATTTGATCAGATATATCCCTGGGCTTTACACCACAGATATTTGATATTGACCAATCCCTGCTCTTCCAGCCATTTATTGGACATAGCTGCATTGGTAGCGTAAGACTTGGAGAGATGCCAATAGGATTTACTACTGGCACCGGTGATAATGGCAAAATCTTTCGGAATTCCCAGTTCCATCAGTTTCCTGACTTTCGTTCTGGGATATCGCCACTGTTTCCAGTAGCACATGCGAATCCTCCTACGGAGCCAGTCATCAAGGTTCTGTAGAGGGCTGTAATATTGGGAGATCCCATAGTAGTTCATCCAGCCCCGGATATACTCATTGAGTTTCCCGATTCTGTATTCCATGGAAACACCCCAGGAACGCCTTGTCAGATATTTCAGTTGATACCGAAAATCCTCAAAAGACGACTCAGTCCAGCGAATCTTCTTACCCTTGAATGTGAACCCCAGGAAGCTGCATTCCGTTATCTTTGCAACTTTCGTTTTTCCCTGATTCACTACCAATTTCAATTTCCTTACCAGAAATATTGAAACTTCCTTTAGGATCTTCCTAGCATCACACAATCTCTTCGTTAAAAGGATAGTGTCATCTGCATACCGTGCAAACCGTACATTTCTTCTTTCCAGTTCCATATCCAACCGATCAAGGAGGATATTGGAAAGCAAAGGTGATAAAGGCCCGCCTTGGGGTGTGCCGATTGCTGTAGGAATCACTTTTCCATTGTCCAACTGAATACCGGCTCTCAGGTAACGGCCGATGAGTCTGAGAACAAATTTGTCCCGGACTTTTACAGCCACAAAATGCATCAGTATATCATGATTCACTGTATCAAAGAACTTTTCCAAGTCCAGATCCACGGCGTATCTATACCCGGATTTGACATATTGGTTTACCTGTTTCACTGCTCCGTGAGCCGATCTTCCCGGTCTGAAACCATAGCTATACTCCGAAAAATCCGGATCAAATATAGGGTTCAGAACCTGTGAAATAGCTTGCTGGATAACCCTGTCTAGAACTGTCGGGATTCCCAGCATCCGTTTTCCTCCGGATTTCTTCGGGATTTCCACCCTCAGCACCGGAGAAGGTACATAGTACCCATTGAGCAAAGCTCGTTTGATTCTTGGCCACCGATTTTTGAGGTAATCAGGAAATTGAGAGATTGATATATCATCAATCCCCGGACTTCCACCGTTGCGTTTGACCCGTTTCCAGGCATCACGCATGTTATCTTGCGACAGAATCAAAGCCATCATAGATTCGTTCAAGGCTGGTTTCTCCAAGATCCGCCAAAAGTGATTCCGGCATAAGCTGAAATTGTTCCTTTGAGAACCATAAGGCTCCTCCTTGTGAAATGTTCAGGCCTTCACCATGAACCGGACATTACTCCGGGCGTTAGCTACTATGCCTTCTGCTGACTTCTGTCCGCTTATCAGTAGAATTACTCCTGCTGACGCTGTATCATCCGGTTTGAAGCGCTGTGACGACTTCTTTGTGTTCCGTATAAACGGCTCCTTATCAGAGTGTCACCCCCTGATAGGCCTGGACTTGTTGCTCCGGTATCCTCCGGATTCTCACGGTCAAACCGACGTTACCGCCTTGCAGACAGATCTCCCCGAATAAGACAAGAAACATTCCCCGGACAACCCTGTGATTTACCCTATCCCTCACCCACGGGGCATCGTCATCATTGGCTGACTCGCCTCCGGAACTGGGCCTTCTATCACATTCTTGTGCATGGGCTCCCGGTTTTGCACTCAGGCTTCCTCCAGACAATTCCTCACGGAATTGCCCTTGCCGTCGGCTAACAGTTGGTATAGCATGTTTACTATACGTGGGTAGCTGTAGAGGACTTTCACCTCATAAGTTTATTGCCATGTCGGGCGTACCAAGGATTTGCACCAGATTCGTCTATGTCATAATTACTGCTATTCAGCTTCGCTTGCAGTAATTACGCCATTTACGACGAACAGGTGAAATCGACGTTATGTGGAAAAAAGGTATGGAATGGATTATACGAAATTTAGAGAAAGTGGACATTTAATACCTATTGAACTCGCGTCTAAGAAAGACTATATAATTGATATAGCAAATATTGAACAAAGTCATACTGGTCGAGTAGATGCATGGATTGCAAATACATTCATAGTTGAAGCATGTAACCTGATAAAAAATGCTATTACATTGTTTGAATTAGGTTATTTTGATTGTGCCTACTATTCACTTAGACAATCAATTGAAGTCTCTATGACTATGATGTATATAATTGAAAATCAAGATCAAAAAAGTAACAATGAACTTGAGAAATGGAAATCAGAAGAACATTTTCCTATGTATCAGCAAATGCAAAAATACTTAGAAGCGAATGAAACTGTATTTAAAGATATAAAAGAGAAATTACAACTCTTTTTCGATCATATAGACAATACCAAGAAAAAAATAAATAAGTTCGTCCATAAACAAGGATTTGATAAATTTTATTCGAGTAGAAATCACTCTATTAACCATAATTATCTAGATAATGATATATTTACAAATAAGTTTGAATCGTATTTAAAGGATTGTATTGGAACAGTTGCAATTATGAGATTATCAATCGATCCTTTTCCAATACTACTTAATGATGAAGAGATATATTATAGAACTGGAGATACAGTAACATCTGCTTATTCAGATAATTTTATTTCAAAATATATTGGTGAAGAACATATCAAGAATTACAAAAATACAGAGCTGTATATTCAACATTATGTCTATTTTATGGATTTTGAAAAACAATCAGAAGCAATAAATTACGTAATAAAAAATCAATATATTGATACAACAAAAATAAATGAAATTCTTAGACAAGAACATCTTCTTAATAAGAAAGAATGTAGTGCAATAAAATCTATTCAAACATGTAGTAAGATTACAAAATTCTATACCATTAACGGGTTAAGGATGTATTTTACTAATAGAACGACTAAGAGAACAATAACGTCATGGCAAAGCTGTGACTTTGATGATTTTCAAAAATCGGATGCTCCAATGAATCAAAAATATGATGAAGCATTCATTTCCGTTTTTCATATTTTGGATGAGGCTGTGTTTTTAGAGCATAACGATATTCTAAGTGATGAGGACGTTATTCTTATTTCCTCTTTTTTTAATGTTAGTGAATAGTAGAAGGATAAAATATGAGAACTATGTCTGAATTTTATAAACAGAATAAGTGGATTAACTTTTTATTGGCTTTTGTAATTATGCAGTTCATTTTTGGAATAATATATTTTGCTTGTTTCAAATATGACCCGTGTAATTTTTTATATAATTATGAGATAAATCTGAATCCTTTAAATATGATTCGAGATTCCTATGAGAATAATTTTTCAACTAAGGAAATCTCAGAAAAAGATTTATTAGAATATTCATCCGAAATAAATCTATATATTGATGAAATTAATAAGTTAATTATCGAAATTGAAGAATTAGATGCATTAATAGTTGAAAGCGAGAATGAGTTGAAAGAATTAAGCACTAGGTACAACCAAACAGTAAATGATGGTATTGATTCTTTTGTTACATTAAGAACATCTGAAATAGAAGGTAACATAAATATATTGCAAAATGAAAAGCTAAATTTAGAGAATGTACTAGATATAGCCAAACATGATGTTGCAGTTGCCGAACTAAAACTAGAATTAGCAAATGAAAGAATTAATATTTTTGATTTTGCTTTGAAAAATTTATCCTCTTTTGGTGACCCAGAATTATTATCAGAAATTAATGCGTTAGAAAAAGAAGTAAATAATCATCGGCAGATTTTTGATTCTAAAGAAAAGGATTTTCGAAATCTACGAGCTCGGTTTCCAGAATTATGGATAGAAATCCATTCCCAGAGATCAAATCATTTAAATTTTATTGATTTTCAGTATTTTAGTTTTGTTACAAGTACAACAACGGGATATGGAGATATAATACCTAATAATTCGGTAATAAGAGGTATTGTGATATTACAAATAATAATTGGACTGTTAAATTTTGGATTATTGTTGAAATATATTCCTGAAAAATCCACATAAATCGGGTAGCCGGAGGCTTTAAACCTCCAGCCCCCACACCAAATGAGCATGCGGGTCCGCACGGGTCGGAAGCAAAGCGCCTATACCTGGCAAGCCAGGCCGCTGCGCAGCATATTTTGATGTTATGTGGACTCAAAATATACGTAATTTTCAGTATAATTCTGTTAATAAAAATTTCTAAAGTGATAGAATAGGCGATTATCGGCAGTGTAATTTCGCTGCTGTGTTAAGTAATTATATTTCCGACAAAATCGACATCATTTATGGAGCCCATATCAGAATAAATTCATCAATGGGAGGATAATATATATACAAGGATGAGTCTATTTCACTTTTTCTTAAGACTGTTCCTGAGTAATGAGTCACGTAATCAAGAAAATCCTTTTGTAACTCAAAATACTCAGGACTTTCAAAATTAACATTCTTATGACGAACCTTAATATATTGATTTAAGATATACGGCGGTACAGATTCAAACGGTTCCTTTAACTCATAAAAAGAAAGGTAAGGAACTGGTACATCTGGAAATTCCTCTAAAAATTCTTGATCCCAAGATCTGTTAAGTTCGAAATAGATTTTTTTATTAGCTTGTACTGTCAGATTAATATTAAAAGAACCTTCACTGAATATATATTGCCCAATACTCTTCATTTCAAGATTACAAATAGTAGCCTCTTCTTCATAATTATACTTGCTCCATTCTGATTTTAGTGTATCAATTACAGAAGAGTCCTGGCTAAAACATTGAATCAATATGATGAAAATGAAAAAAATAGAATAGAAAGTTTTTTTCATAATTTATCTCGTAACCGTCAAAACTACAGGCCCTTGAAAGCCCTTTTCTGAATAGCTTCCCGGTCACAGTTCCAGGGAAGCAGTTTTTCTTTGTCAAAATCATCTTCCATGACTGCGACCTGATCGAATATCCACCATAGATATCCATAGGGATTCAGATCATTCACTTTCGCCGTCTCAATCAAAGAGTAAAAGAGACTACTGGATTTAGCACCCCTCGGAGATCCGGAGAACAGCCAGTTTTTCCGACCAACCACAAAAGGTTTAATCGCCCGTTCAGCGGCATTGTTATCCGGCGTCAGGTAGGGAGACTCAATAAAACGGACGATTTTCTCCCACTGGCCCAAGATATAGGCTATCGCTTTTCCCGTCGCCGTAGACGGCCTAACCTTTTCAGCCTTGTCATCCAGCCAGGATTTGAGGTCATCCAGAAGCGGCTGAACCAGCTCTTTTCTCCTGTTCAAGAACTTCATATCATCCAAATGCTCATCCCGGAGATTACTTTCAATCCGGTAAATATCTCTGATTTTCTTTACAGCAATTTGAGCGCTTCCGGCTTTCTTTGAAGCCTTCGCGGCATCTACAAATTTCCGACGGGCATGTGCCAGACAACCGACATGAATGATATCTTCGTTGCCGTCCAGTGCCGTTTCATAAGCCTGATAGCCGTCAGTCTGGAGATATCCCGAATATCCCTCCAAAAACGCCTTGGCATGCTGAGAACTTCTTGTTTCATGGTAGTCGTAGATCACAAGGGGTGAGTCCGGAGGCCCTCCCCGGGCAAGCCACATGTAGGATTTTGAGGTGTCCGGACGGTTTTCTTCTCCCAGAACCTGCACTGTGGTTTCATCCATCTGGATAACAGGGCCTTCTTTGATCTTCTTCCTAAACATATCCATAAGGAATTGGAGCCTTTCTGCTGATTTATTTGTCCAATTGGACATGTCTTGGCGGCTGATATGAGCGCCGATACGCTCAAAGCGCTTCTCCTGCCTGTAAAACGGCAGATGATCACAGAACTTATTCACCAAGATAAAGGCTAAAAGCCCCGAAGTAACGATACTACCGGGAAGGATGGAAGGAGCCGCCGGGGCTACTCTGAAAACCGGTTTGTCTTCATCACCGGAACCCTCACAGTTCCGGCAGGCATACTTGTAACGGATATGACGCTCCACGTATATCTGCTCGGGGATATGCTGAAGCCTTTCACTGACAATCTCATCAATCTTATCCAGTTGATGCCCGCAGCCGCAGATCTTTTCCTCTTCGGGAATGTCATGGATGATGTCCTCCCGGGGGATGTTGCTGTCCAAAGGCTTTCGTCCTGCCTTTGTTCGGCTATGTGCGGGAACTGTTATCTGATCATCTGCTGCGAATTCTTCCTCAGAAGGAGCCTCTTCTTCAAACAGTTCCTTCTGGTTAGGATCGATTTTCTCGCTGGAACGTCCAAACTTGCGATGAAGAGCCAGGCGGAGTTCTTCTGTTAATTGCTCAATCTGACCAGACATACTCTGGATGAGTTCAAGTGCTTTCTCTGGTGATTTTTGTATCTCCGCCAAGTCCATGAGAAAATTCTAACATGTTTGAATTCCATTGGGAAGATGGTTTAGACAATCTCTTCATAACTGAGAGTTTGATGAGTATGCCAGAAGTCAATACCTTCCAGGAGCATTTTCAACTGTTCCTGGGATATCTGCCTGGCTTGCTCTTCTGAATCCGGCCAGGGGTATTTTCCTTTTTCCAGGCGCTTCTGCCAGAGACAGAATCCGTTGCGATCCCAGTAAATGCACTTTATCAGCTTGCGGTCCCGGCTGCAAAAGAGGAAAAGGCAACCGGAACCAGGGTTAAGTTCCATTTCCTCCTGGGTGATAATGGATAAACCATTGACCTGTTTCCGCATATCGGTGATACCAGGTCTGACGTAGATTTGAATGCTGGTAAAATCCGGAATCATTTTAGGATCTCTTTTAAATCGGCGACAAGACGAATCAGCGAATGAGAATCGTAATCTGATGGAATATTGATCTTATGCCCGGAGGGGTATTCGATTGAAAATGGGCTTCCTGTAGACGCCTTCAAAACTACTGGAATCCTCACAAGCCCTTTTTCCTTCTCTACTGCTGATTCCTTGCGGATTTTCATTCTCCAATAGTCGAAGGTTGAAACGGGGATGCTATTCTTCAGGCAGAACTCTGTTCGGTTTAAACTGCTCTTCTCCCATTCATTGATTTTTCGTTTCCAAATGTCTTTTTTTTCCATGCAGTAAATCTCCTTGTAGAAATTGTGCATGGAATTCAGATTACATCGTAGGGCATAAGAAATTGACGGTTACTTTATCTCCACTAAAAAGAATAGATATTATGAGAACTTGGCAGCTATTAATGCTTGATTTACTTTATCATAAATCTTTTTTAATGCCCCTGTGAGTCTAGGTAGAATATTAGAAATGTCATATTCTGTCACCATTGAATAACCCCTTGGCTGAAAAAGTTAAGTTAACAGTAGCTCATCATAGAATCTATGAATAGACAGAACGGACATTATTGGCAGCATAATTTAATTATCAAAATTTCGAATCTCATTAATCATTTGACTCCACATTTCATATGTATGTTCCTCGTTTTGTTCCGAATATACTAGATTCAAGACAGGTGCACCTCTGGATTTATAAATGTGTGAGTAAACTTTATCTCGTTTAGTATCGACTTTTACAAAAACAGAGTATTTATCATTCGTGGTGAAATGAACTATTACAAAAGGATGCAATTCTCCTTTCTCAGGAGCATCTTCACTTATTTCTGATTCCTTCAGTATAAAATTTATCCAATCCGAAAAGTAATCATTATCTATTCTTTTAAAATTCCCAGATAGATCACTAATTGTGCTTACTTGGAAAGATCTTGTCTGTATATACTTTAGAGCAATTTTCTTCTGAATTTCTTTATATCCAAAAATCGAGAGTAATATTAATACCGTAACAATTGTGATGATATTTTTAATCTTCAAACTTATACCCAACTTATAGCAATTGCTGAGAGAAATCTGATTATTAACATTAGAAAGTGATACGTCGCTCGGGGCAAAACTGCTGCAAGGACGCTCACATAACATGCTGATGCACCTGTCTCCCCTATTGTCATGCTTCTTGCAGATATTCCAACCCAATAGTAAATAATCGCTTCTCAATATAGTAGAGATGTTTTACCATGTTGGCAAGAAGAACGCCAATACCTGTCCTGCGGCCAGGCCGGGGTGCAGGTGATCAGATAGTTATGTTTACAAAAGGAGAAATAATGAAGATTAGTTATTTTGCAATAGATAATTTTAGAGGAATTTCTGGTGGTTTAGAAAACAATAGAATTATTTTTGAAGATACAAACACTTTATTTATATTTGGTCAGAATAATGCTGGCAAATCAACATTTCTCCAAGCGTATCAATTTTTTTACAATGACTGTACGCCAAATAAAGATGATTATTTCAAAAGGAATGATAACCTCATAATGCAGTTTGAAATTGAGGTTTTATTAGAAGATATTGATATTGCAAAAATTCAAGAAGCGGCACCGAAGCAGAAAGAGAGTTTTAAAAAGTATCTTATCAATGGAAACTCCTTACGTATTAAATCAATATTTCAAAAAGATAAAAAAATTACAAAAAAAGCTATTACTTGGGAACCCGCAGCAAATGATTGGGCTGATATTGGTTATGCTTCGATAGGATTACATAGGGTATTTCAATCATGTATGCCCAAACCTATCTTTATAAAGGCAATGCCAAATGAAGAAGAAGTAAAAAGTATATTAAATGAAATTTTGAAATCAATTGCGGAAAGTAAACTTAAGTTGTCTGAATTAGCTGAATTAAAAGCAGCTAGAGAAAAAATTGCTGAACTACAGGATAAAATGTACAAACCTGAAACGATTAATACTTATCAAGAATCAATAAACAGTTACTTCAAAAAGCTTTTTCCAGAAACTAGTCTCTCCATAATTGATAAGAAATCTAGAGTAATGTGGACTGAGAATA
This sequence comes from Oceanispirochaeta sp., assembly GCA_963666275.2. Classification (GTDB taxonomy): domain Bacteria; phylum Spirochaetota; class Spirochaetia; order DSM-2461; family DSM-2461; genus Oceanispirochaeta. Next base: position 1,169,052 of record CAXXOA010000002.1, on the reverse strand, counting down.
AGTTAGGTAAAGAATTTGATATAGAGTTTAATAGAATAAGTGATTCTGGTGAAATTGATGTTAATGTGCCAACTTCAATCTCTTCCATTGGCCATGGAACTATAAGAGCTGCTATTTTTACACTACTACTGATGAGAGACATTGCTGAGGAATTTGTAAGAAGTCCTGGAAGAAAAGACTACATGGTTTTATTCGAAGAACCTGAATTGTTTCTTTATCCAAGGATTCTAAAAGAACTTAGAGATCTAATTTATCAAGTTAGTAAAGATGAATTACCATATCAAGTTCTATGTGCATCACATTCTCCACAAATGATTGATATTTCACAACCCAAATCATCTATCATTCGTCTATCTAAAGAAAATGAGAATACGAAAGTTTATCAGATTAATGACAAATTTCTCAAAAAAGCTAAGGATATAAAAACTGATTATGAGCTAAAACAAGAAATGTATGAAATCCTAAGATTCAATCCACATATATGCGAATCATTTTATGCTGATGAAGTTATACTCATTGAAGGTCCTACAGAAGAAATAATAATCAGAGCTTTTTTACAAGAAAAGAATCCTGCAAAGGATTTATTTGTCTTAAACTGTGGATCAGTAACAAATATACCTTTTTATCAAAAAATATTTTCACAATTCTCAATAAAATATAACGTCATTTGTGATACAGATGGAACATCAATTATTGATTTTGATGATAGAATGAACCCGACCTTCAATACTAATATCCAAGGTTCAATTTCCAAACAATTTGAATTAGATAAGACAAAAGATGTTCCAAATGCAGGATTGTTTAGAATTCATGATACTACATTTGAACCTGCCCATATGAGTGAAAATATTAGTGAAGAATTGAGATTTTCAGAATCAACCAGTCATGGTAAGCCATATAATGCAAACATCTACTGGAAAACAATTCTACAACCAAATCTTGAAGGAAAGGAAATTCTTGAAGTACCGATCATTAAGTATATATCAGAAATCATTGATAACTAAAAAGTATATTATATATATAGGAAGCTAACTAAATGGGAAAAAGAGATCCAAATAAAACAGCAAGAAATAAAAGAATCAAAAAATTAAAAGAGCAAAGAAGAGATTTACTACCTTTTGTTCTTATAGAGACCAATAAATTGTTTTCATATATGGATAATGAGAAATCCTTGAATGCATACATTGGTTCTAAAGCTGGTGTATACATTGACCAAAAACATGAAGTTATAAAGTCACCTACAGAATATATGAACTTATGGATAGAAGGCCTCACTGAAAAACTAAATACACTAGATTCAGACTTAATTTTTCCCCATAAAGTCCTCTATGATATCATTTCTGGTGAAAAGTTTCCCTATTTCAAGAAATACTTATCGAATTTCTTGGAGTGTTCATTTCTTAAACATTATGATGAACATTATAAAGTAAAACCAACTATAAAAGAAAGCGAATATTGGTTTGGAAATAATTCTGATGAGTTTGGCTTTTTGATTTCTCCTCGATTTGTAGATGATTCTTGGGAAAATGATAAATCCGAAATAAGACATTTCAAGCAACCATACTGGACTCTTGGTCATGCATTGGAAACAGGATTTTGTTATATGAATCAAAATGATCAGAGAACATTTTCTACATTGGTCGACCTTTTGCAATTTCTGTATGATCTTGTAAGAAGAACTGGATCAAAATATCAAATATCAATTTACTCAAAATATATAGATTATGTAAAAAATCATGGTACTCCAGAATCAATTCCAGTGTTAATTCCCGAACTAAGATATGATCCATTTAAGAAAAAGCATAAATATAGATTAGATTTTCTTATAATTAATCCATGGAGTATGGATAAAATTGGTTTTGAAATCTCACCATCATCAACACATATGAAACTAAAAGGAAAAAATAAGAATTTAACAGAACTTGAAAAAGATGCTTACCTACAATATGAAAAGGAAATGATTAAACATAAAAAGTATTGGTCAAAATATAACATAAATTACATCACATTTACGGATACAGATTTGAACAATTTAGATAACGTTTGGGCCAATATAAATAATTATTTAAGCATTGATTCAAAAGCAGTGCAACTTAACTTCTCATTATTGAATGCTTTGCTGGATAATGAATGAAACATAAATCGGGTAGCCGGAGGCTTTAAACCTCCAGCCCCCACACCACCCCGCATGCGGGTCCGCACGGGGCGGTTCACTCCATGGAGCAAACGAAATCCTGATTTGATCAGATATATCCCTGGGCTTTACACCACAGATATTTGATATTGACCAATCCCTGCTCTTCCAGCCATTTATTGGACATAGCTGCATTGGTAGCGTAAGACTTGGAGAGATGCCAATAGGATTTACAACTGGCACCGGTGATAATGGCAAAATCTTTCGGAATTCCCAGTATTTCACCTGTTTGGTCCATAATACAGAGATACATCACTTTGGTATGGAGATCTATTCCGCAGTAATACTTATGCTGCTTAGTATAGAATGTCATAGGACACCTCCTTGATGGTAAATGACTCTTATATTTTATCATTCTCCGGGGAGCCCTTAATAAGTATCAAGCTAATGCATCAGTCTTTCCCATTGTCATATTTCATACCAGAAAATCTTCTGTTAACCATAAATAATTCCCAAATAAGAAATAGTTGTTTAGAATAAAGGGGCAAGAAAAGCGCCTATACCTGGCAAGCCAGGCCGCTGCGCAGCATATTTTGGTGTTAAATGGAAAATGGAAATGGGATATTTTCTTAAAAATAAGGACATATAGTTTAGATGTGTACCAAAAATTAAATAAATGGTACACAATATTGAATTGCGTACCAAATAATGCGATAATGGGACATATGAGAAATTTCATACCAACGAAGCCATATAATGACCTCCCTCTACTTCCGCCTGACACAAACAAAATAGAAACGATAAAAATATTAAAACAAGAAAATAAAGCACGGTCAGCAATAGCAGAATTAAAAGGTATTGCTAATATAATCCCCAATCAATCAATTTTAATTAATGCAATAATTCTCCAGGAAGCAAAAGATAGCTCGGAAATTGAAAATATAATAACAACACAAGATGATCTATATAAAGCGATAAGTGGAAACCAGAAAAAATATGATTCTGCTACTAAAGAAGTAATATATTATAGAGAAGCACTATATTCGGGCTTTAATAAAATAGTTGAAAAAGGATTTCTTTCTGTTAATGATATTATTGAAATACAGATCGAATTACAAAAAAATGATGCCGGAATCAGAAAAACACCAGGAAATTCATTGGTAAATGATAAAACGGGAGAAGTTGTATATACTCCTCCCCAAAGTGAAGGTGTCATAAATAAGCTATTTAGTAACACCGTTGAGTATTTAAATGATGCTGATGATTCATTAGCAAAAATGGCGATAATTCATTATCAATTTGAATCAATTCATCCATTTTATGACGGAAATGGAAGAACGGGTAGAATTATTAATATCTTATATCTGATACTAAAAAATTATCTTGATATACCAATTTTATATCTAAGCTCATATATCATAAAGAATAAAGCAGAATATTACAGATTACTTCGCAGTGTTACAAGTAATGAAAATTGGGAAGAATGGATAATCTATATTCTGAAAGGTATAGAAATAGTCGCTAAAGAAACTATAAATAAAGTTCTTAAGATAAAAGAATTATTAGATAAAACAATCGAAAGAGTCAGAAATGAATTACCCAAGATTTATTCAAAAGAACTGATCGAAGAATTATTTGTACACCCATATTGTAAAATAGAGTTTTTAACAAAAGTTCTTGGAGTAGAAAGAAAGGCAGCTTCAAGGTATTTAAGTCAATTACAAGATATTGGTATTTTAAGTGAATACAAAATTGGAAGAGAAAAAATATATATCAATGTAGAATTATTGGAAACGCTAAAGAATTCCATTTTTATCGGGTAGCCGGAGGCTTTTAACCTCCAGGCTAGAAAAATAATCCGTTATGTGGAATCCCCTTATTCAAATGGAGATAGTATGAAACGTACCAGATATCTGATTCTTACTCTTATTCTCTTGTTCCTTTCCTGTACCTCCAATGGTACAAAGTCATCTGGTACAAGAATCCGCTCCCGAGAGGAAATCCCTTCCCGCATAACTTTTAATACCATGGAAATTGAAAAGACGTCGGTGGGGGGCAAACGGCAGACCTGGATTGTTCTGGGATCTGAAAGATACCCCGGAGCAAAAATGTATATCCCCGAACAGGACCTGAACAGCAACAACAGCCTGAATTACAAAGCCGGCGAAAAAGAAGTCTATCTGAATATGGACGGCGTCCTGAAGGGCTGGGTGAAACTGCAGGGAAGCTACAGGACCGATAGGAATAATATGTTCTCCGGCGGGGCGCTCTATGAAACCGCAGACGGTCACTTCGGCAGGGAGTGCGGATTTGCTGTAAATCTGGTGGAGGCGGGGCTGAGAAGTCTCCCCGAAAAGGAACCGGAGCCCAAACAAGAGTGGCTTTTTGAAAAGATATTTGAAGTAGATGCCCGACCCCTGCCGGTTCTGTATAAAATGGACAGCCAGCCGAACTTTATGGGTTACGGCTCTGACGGAGACCTGCTGATAACAACCTTTGATCAGTATATAGCACTCTCCCGGGACCGGGGAAAAACCTGGACTCATACCCTGCTGCCGAACACGAAACGCCCCGACGGCTCCTACCGCTTTGACCAGTACGCCATGATGGTGACAGATCATATCTATATTGAAGGCGAACAGATCCTCATTACCGGAGCCATCGACGCCTATAGTTCGGACCGGGGAAAAACATGGCTGTTTCATACCAGGGATGAGAATACGGCCTTTGGGAAAATCCCATTCGGAATGGACGGAGAATTCAGAGCCAAGGCTTTATTTGAAGGCAAAATACTATTTGATGGAAAAGAAAGGGCAGCCATCTGGAATCCTTCCGGTAGAGAAGCTCCCGCCCTTATCACTCCCCCCGTCAAAGGCAGATACCAGTACTATTCAGGAGACTATATCTCCTTTTTTGCAGACGATTATACGTCTGCCGCTCTCTATAATCCCGGTAACGAAGAGTGGCAGATTATCAGCCAGGGGACCCATGGCCTCAAGGGCGACATCCGGGTTGCCGTTAGAAATAGGGACACCCTTATTGTGGGCGGAACAGCAGGTTTATTTCTGTCCCGGGACAGGGGTGAAACATTCAGAGCTATCGATAACGGGACCGATTTTCCCGCAGGATGGCATCCCTGGGAGGTAAGCCGCCTGGCTGGAGATGAGATTGTTCTGAAATTGCAAAGGTCCCGGCCGGCTCTGGGAAATATTTGGGGCGTTCACGATATAGAAGAGTACAGAGAGAGACTGGCATATATCAGCGTCAGCCATGACGGTGGAGACACATGGGAGCACAAAACATATAATGTTGAAAATGATCTTGATTATTTCAAACATATGAAAAGCTCTGATCCCGACGGCCGGACCCAGCTGATAGCCTACATGCCAGTGGAACGGGAGATACAGGACAGGCATGACAGAACAATCCTGTACCGGCCGGCTCCCCTGGACAGGAACTATCCCTGGGAAAGGAGCCTGGACGGAGGGAATACCTGGCAGCGCTACGATGAAGAGTGGACCGGTCTGGATATAGAGTCGGACAATCGCCGCCACCTGGAAATATCCACAGACAGGGGAAAAACCTGGCAGGAAGCTCCGTTCCATTTTATGAACGGCACCAGTTCACAGACAGGGCTTGAACCGGGGGACATCCCTGTTATAGAGGATCTGATCTTTGCGGCACACAATTCGGACGGCAATTTTCAGGATGACGGAGAAGCCGGGAAATACCTGGATCTGCTGAACCGGCTGTTTGTTCAGTTTAACCGCCGGTTTATACCCGATCATAACATTGATATTCGGGGCGACCGTATCGTCCTGAGAGTCAATGATAAAATCTATCTGAGTGAGGATTTGGGCCGTACCTTTTCTGAAGTGGACAACCTGCCCTTTTCAGCCATGCAGGTCGGGAATCTGCAGTTTTTCAGAGACACGATAATGATTAATAAAGATTACCGCTCCTACTACGCCGCTGACAGCACCGTTAAGAACTGGGAATATATCAGGGAAGATAATAACCGCAAAAATGAAGCGGAACTGTCTTTCACTCCCCACTCCAGCAGGTTTGCCTCTACAGGTGATTATGTATACGCCATATACTCACAGAGAAGTTCCAACGGATTCCTCTTCTATCCCTACAGAAGGAATACAATGGCCTATGGTGAGACTAATCCCTGGGAATCCATAGGCGTTCCTGTCAGGGTGTTCATGGATCATCCCACATTTGCCGTGTCCGGTAACAATATGGCGATCTGGGAGTATAATCCCACCATACATAATATACATAACAATACGGTGCTCCTGCATCTGAGTCATGACGGAGGCAAAACCTGGAAGGACTGGAACCTGTATGCCATGATCGAAGACCCCAGGGTTCGGGAGTACCTGGAAAAGGCGGATTTTGAATTAGTTCCTGTCAGCGATGGTGTTATTTTCGGCACACCATCGGGCCTATACAGGATTAAGATTCAGTAGAACCTGCAAGGCCCAATCAGCCCCTGGCCGGGCCGCTGCGCAGCCTATTTGGATCTTAGCCAGATTCAAGGAATCTTCTCAGCTTTAATGAACTTTCCATTTTCAAGGCTGAAGTAGTAGGTCCTGGGAGTATAATTGTCGTATCTGCTTTTCAGATTCCGGGCAATGACCATACCATCTTCCAGGGTTACATCAAAATAATAGTTATATCTCTCCATTTTATTCTCTTTAAAATAATCAAAAACCGATTGAAGACTATGGGAGGTTTTGCTGAAAACAAGCATGTCCCTGGGAGATTCAAAGGGCCAGTTACAGGTAATCACAAAACCCCCATCAAAGAGATGGAATTCAGGGCCTACCCCGTAACACTCATGATCGGCAATGAATTCCCAGATACCCAGCTCATAATCGGCAGCAACGGATTCCCCTCTCAAAATTTCAATATGGAGCGGCAGTTCCTTGATTCTGTACTCGGATTCATCCGGTTGAATCGAAATCCGCATCTGATATTCCCCGTCTAAATCCATTACATAGGTATTCAGATCAGGCCGATAGGCGGGCATCTCGGGGCTGTCCTGATCAAAATAGACATCATAGAGTTCCAGGATCTCTATGACAGAGTCTTTTTTCCTGTATTCAAAAAGATCTTCATGATATCCGTCGATCAGATTCTGCTCTCTTTCATATTTATCAATCTCAAATTCGCGGGTTGCCAGTAATGTGTTTGCATCATAGGCAGAGACTGTAAAAATGTGATTCCCTTCCGGATAGTCAGACAGATCGATGTTGAAACAGGTGCTCTTCAGATACGGACTGGGTTTGAACTGGACGGAATCAATGGTCACATCATCTTTTTGAAGAAGGCAGCGGGTTGCCCTTTTTGCGAACAGAAGAGGCAGAGAAAATTCATCCAGATAGGTATTGTCGGACGATCTGTTATACTCCAGCCCGGACTGAATATTGCCCCGCCTGTTAAAGGGCCCTTCATCACCATAATCGACAGGCTCCTCAGTATCACTGATATATCCTGAAAACACCCAGCCCAACAGGCGGGAGTCATCGGTAAACACTTTAATCCATGGTGCCTCAAGAGAATCGATGCTGTCCATTTCTCCTCTCTCCAGAAGGACCACTTTATCTTCCTGATCCAGAACAGAGACGATCCTGGAACCGAGGGTTGGTTCTGACCGCAGACGCAGCCTGTCGGTATTCACCATGAGATAATTGTCTCCGCTGAAATCAAGGGAATAGGAAACTGATGGCAACATCAATACTATTAAAATAAAAACGATTCTATTTATGCTCATGTTCAACTCCAATGGCCTGAGATGCAAAATGCAGAGAGAAAAAAACAAACGGATGATCATATAGTCATCATCTGTTCTTTTTAAAAACCTATCAGACTTTCATAGGAATAACAATAAGCAGGATCTTTGGCTGGAAAGAGCAGTAAAGGATAGGAGGGATCAGAACAGAAGGGAGCTAATGCGGATGGACCGGAAAAGATCGATTCTAAACAAACGGAAGCCCCGGAACTCAGGGCTTGCGTTTACACATCAGAGTCTCAAAACAGGATCAGCTGCGCAGCCTGTCTTCAAAGGCTGCCAGGGATGCCTTGGCCCCTTCGCCCATGGCGACAACAATCTGCTTAAAGGGAACAGTGGTCACATCCCCGGCGGCGTAGATGCCTTTCCGGTCGGTACGGCCTTTCCCATCGGTTTCGATCTCGCCGAAACGGTTGGTTTTTACCACTCCCTGCGCAAAAGCGCTGTTGGGCATCAGGCCGATCTGGACAAAAACCCCGTCCAGCTTAAGGCTTTCTTTCCGGCCGCTGTCTCTTTCTTCATAGTCCAGAGCGGTGACCTTTGCTCCGTCCCCCTGAACAGCGGTGGTTTTCACTCCCTTCAGGATCCTGGCATTGACCAGTTTCTCCAGCTGATCGATCAATACCCGGTCGGCCTTGAGTTCGTCCAGAAACTCCAGCAGAGTCACGCTGCGGCAGATGCCCGCCAGATCTATGGCGGCTTCCACTCCCGAGTTCCCTCCCCCGACCACTGCCACGTCTTTTCCCGCAAAGAAGGGGCCGTCGCAGTGGGGACAGAAGGCAACTCCCCGGCCGATATACTCGTCCTCACCGGGAATTCCAAGCTTGCGCCAGGAAGCTCCTGTGGCCACAATGATCTGCCTGGCAGGAAAAACTTCGCCTTTATCAGTTTCGATCCTGTGGAGCTCTCCCGGAACCAGTCGGGCTACAGTCCTGTTCTCGAAAAGGGACATATCATAGTCCTGGCTGTGCTTTCTGAGATTGGCGCTCAGCTCTTTCCCTGTGGTCAGAGGCACCGATATCAGGTTGGAGATCGAAGCGGTGTCATTGACCTGCCCCCCGACCCTTCCTGCAATCACTGCCGTTTTCAGCCCCTTCCGGGCGCTGTAGATAGCGGCGGAACAGCCTGCGGGGCCTCCGCCCAGCACAGCCACATCAAAGGGTTCGTGCTCAACCGGTTCCCCGTCACCCTCGTCCACTCCCAGCGCTTTTTCCAGAGAGGCCAGCAATTCTCCCAGAGAGGCCTTGCCCGAATGGACAAGAGTGTCTCCCGAGAAGACCGCAGGGACCCCCTGGATACCCAGCGCGCTGATCTCCTCCTGGGCATAATCCCCGTCGATCATGGTGTGAGTAAAATCAGGATGAATCAGACTCATCTGATTGAGGGCCTGCACCACATCAGGGCAGTTTGTACAGGACAGGGAGATATAGGTTCTCAGTTCTACAGGCCCGATCAGCCTCTTCAGCTGCTGCTGAAGTCCCTGATCGGGCCACTGGCCTTTTCCATCAGCATGGAGGATCGCCAGAATAAGGCTGGAGAACTCATGCCCCCCGGGAATGCCTTTAAAACGGATCCCCAGGGCGTCTCCCTGCCGTTCCAGATAAAATCCCGGAACTCCGGACCTGGTCTGACTCTCCCTGACGGAGATCCTGTCTGAGGTGGATGCCACATCGCTCAGCATCTCAACCAGTTCCTTCTGTTTTTCATGATCACTGGCGTCATAGACCAGCACCAGATCCTTTTCCAGAGTCCTGAAGTGCTCTTTCAGTTGTTCCAATATTCCGGGTTTTAACATCTCGCTGTCCCTTTGTTTGATTTTGCCTCCCGGGCCCGGAGGCGGGGCATCCTTTAAATCAGATCTTTCCTACCAGTTCCAGACCGGGCTCCAGGGTTTCGGCACCGGGGGTCCATTTGGAAGGACAGACTTCATTGGGATGGGCGGCAATGAACTGGGCCGCTTTGGTTTTGCGCAGCAGCTCTTCCGAGTTTCTGCCGATACCGTCCACATTCATTTCAGCCAGAACCACCTGGCCTTCCGGATTGATAAGGAAGGTGCCTCTGTTGGCAAGCCCTGACGCTTCTACATACACACCGAAAGCCTTTGAAAGGGCACCGGTGGGATCCCCCAGCATGGGATATTTGATTTTCTTGATAGTATCCGAAGCATCGTGCCAGGCTTTGTGAACAAAGTGTGTATCCGTACTGACCGAATACACCTCAACGCCCATATCCTGAAATTCCTCATAAACATCAGCCATGTCTCCCAGCTCAGTAGGACAGACAAAGGTAAAATCTGCGGGATAGAAGAAAAAGATGGACCACTTTCCTTCCAGATCCTTGCGGCTGACTTCTGTAAAATCTCCGTTGTGAAAAGCCTGTGCTTTGAATTCGGGCAGTGAACTATTGATTATTGCATCCATGTGATGCCTCCTTGAATTATTTGTTAATTACTATTACCACAAATCAAAACCTTGTGTAAAATCGTTTATTCTTATATTATTTATAGGTATTACCTATATATTAGAAATTGAGGTTCCTATGAATCTGAGAGATCTGGAATATTTCAAGGCCGTAGCCGATACGGGGCAGTTCAGGGCGGCTTCGGAAAAGTGCTTTGTCAGCCAGCCGACCCTGAGCGGTCAGATTAAAAAACTGGAAGAGGAGCTGGAACACCCTCTGTTCAAACGGAATACGCGCAAAGTGAGCCTTACATCCTTCGGGAAAGAGGCTCTGGAGATAGTCAATGATATCCTCAGCCGGGTGGAGGATCTGGAACTGCTGGCTCAGGCAGGTAAGGATCCCTATCAGGGGAGTCTGCGGCTGGGCATATTCCCCACTCTGGGGCCCTGGCTCTTTCCCCAGCTGACGGAAAACATCCTTCCGGAGTACAGAAAGATGCAGTTCTTTTTACTGGAGGAGCAGAGCCGGACCCTCCTGGAGAGCCTGAAAAACGGGCAGATCGATGCGGCCATACTGGCTATGCCGGAAAGCCACGAAGGCTTCGATACCATCCCCCTTTTCAGGGAGGCCTTTGTGGCGGCCGTCCCCGAAGGGCACTCCTGGTGCCGGAAGGAGCTTGTTCAGACAGAGGACTTCCGGGGGGAAAATCTGCTCCTGCTGAGTGACGGCCACTGCTTCCGGGATCAGGCTCTGGAGCTGTGCCGGCTACACGGGGCTGGAGAAAAGGAGAAATTCCGGGCCAACAGCCTGGAGACTCTGCGCCAGATGGTCCGCCTGGGCAGCGGTATAACCCTGATTCCCCGCCTGGCAGTGCCGGAGAAGGCCGAGCCGGGGATACACTACATCCCCGTGGCGGATGAGGGCTTTCACAGAGACATAGCCCTGCTCTGCCGCCGGACCCATCCCCGGAGGATACTCATTGATGAGATTGTGGAAAAACTGCGGGGTCTCTGCAGCCGGCTGTCGATTACAGCCCTGGAATCCTGAATGAGCGAAACGATGAATAAAATAAAAATATTCAACAATTTTGCCTTTTATAAGGGCAGCTTGAAAGGCAACAGCTTTCATGCCCACCACTGCCTTCAGGCTGTCATCTCCCTGCAGGATCACCTGGAGCTTTTAATCGAAGAGGAAGTGGTACGGGGAAAAGCCTTTCTGATAAACCAGAACATCCGCCACAGGATTGTCTCGGAAGAGAAAGAGATGCTCATCATTCTGTTTGAACCCTTTGCGGGGGATGAAATGAAGTATCAGTTTGCTATGAACCGGTTCAGCCCTCTGGAGCAGGCAGGAACCATAAAAGATGCCTATGCAGATGGAGATTATCCATCTGTCATCGAAGCCGTTCTCCAGGGGGCCGAACAACAGCCTCTGGATACCAGAGTTCAGAGGATACTCAAGCACATTACCCGGGAGGAACACTGCTTTCACGGTCTGGATTACTTTGAAAAGGAACTGGACCTTTCCCGGAGCCGGATTACCCATCTTTTCAAAGCGGAAACCGGGGTGTCCTTCAAGTACTATGTGCTGTGGAAGAAAACCCTTTTTGCCATCGACTCTTTCCGGTCCACAGAGAGCCTCCAGGAGGTAGCCCTGGACTGCGGTTTTTCCGATCTGGCCCATTTCAGCAGAACCTTCCGAAAGCTCTTTGGAGAGAAACCCTCGGACATCTTTGCCCGCAGCGCTTCCGTTCAAGTCCATTATTCCGAATAGCTGTATCATCTCCCTATCAAGGAGTTTGATATGAAAAAATATATGATAGAAACAAAGCTGCTGAATTTCAGGGATCCCCGGTTTGACAGACTTTTTCAGGAACGGGGCTGGGAGGATCTTCCGGAGGAGGAAAAGATCCGGGGGATCTACAATTTCGTCAGAGATGAAATCCGCTTCGGCTACAACAGAAAGGACGATATGCCTTCCAGTGAGATTCTGGATGACGGGTACGGCCAGTGCAATACCAAGGGGATCCTTCTGATGTCCCTGCTTAGAAAGGCGGGGATCCCCTGCCGGTTTCATGGATTTACCATCGACAAGGCCCTGCAGAAAGGGGCTATCACAGGGATCTGGTACAGACTCAGTCCCCCCTCGATCGTCCACAGCTGGGTGGAGGTTTTCTATAAAGAGAGATGGTTCAATCTGGAGGGATTCATCCTGGACAGACCCTATTTGGAACAGATCCAGAAAAACAACCCGGGAGTCCGGAAATTCTGCGGCTTTGGAATTGCCACCACCAACCTGATCGCTCCGGAGGTCGATTGGGAACTCTGTGATACCTATATCCAGAAAGAGGGGATCAATAAAGACTTTGGCCTGTTCGACAGCCCGGATCAGTTTTTTCAGCACCACAGGCAGAAGCTGGGCCCCCTGAAAGGCTGGCTGTATCGTTCCCTGGTCAGAAAACTGATGAACCGGAATGTCAGAAATATTCGGAACCCCTGACCTGCTCCGGAGACCTGCCGTTCCGGAGTGTCCGGGGCAGGTTCCGTTGTCAGTGAGATTACCGGGGACTGCTCTGCAGAGCAGGACTCTTTTTGCGGTTCAGCAGATTCCCTACTATCATGATCAGAGCCAGGACCAGGGTAAACTGCCAGAACATATCCTTCCGGGTGGCCGCCATAACAATGAAAAGCGAACCGGCTCCCGCCAGGAGAGGAATGATATACCCGATAAAGATTCCCCTGCTGCCGAACTTCCGTATATACCAGACATAAAGGGCCAGATAGACAAAGTAGAGGAAGGCGATGGGAAGCTCGGAAGTATCCATGAATCCACCGAACCATCCATGGAAATTCCCGTACCAGACCATGAGCCAGAGAAAGGAGAGGCAGAATCCGGCGATTCCCGAATTGATTGTGCTGTCGGTTTTTCCGTTGACCCCTTTGAAAAAGCCGGGAGCCGGTCCCAGATTCCTGACTCCGATGGAGTACATTCCCCGGGAGGAAGCCATCACAAGGCCGTTCAGGGTTCCCAGGCAGGAGATGATCACAAAAACATTCAGAAGGACCCCGGCAAACCTGCCGAAGAGTGTGGAAATAACCACAAGGGAGGTATTGTCTCCGTACTCTAGAACCTTCTCATTGTCGATTACACTGGCGATTCCCACATAGTAGAAGGTATAGACAAGGACAATCAGGATTGTTCCGAAGACCAGGGCCCTGGGCAGGGTCTTCCTGGCATTTTTAATCTCCGCATTGATAGTGGTGGCTATGATCCAACCCTCATAGGCAAAAGCGGTAGAGAGACAGGCCAGTCCGAGTCCCCCTCCCTGGCCTGCGACAGAAGACGCCACGGTGGTAAAACTCTTCACAGTCTGCCCGCTGATAAGCCCGGAGATGGTGCCGATCAACGCTACGGCAACGAGAGGCGTCAGTTTTATAACGGTGGTACTGACCTGAAGCCTTCCGGCTATCACCGGAGAGAGAAGATTGATCCCGAAAAAGAGGAACAGGTAGAAAGCCGCCAGAGGCCACAGAAGATTCTCCAGTCCCAGGAGAGACACTGTGTAATTGGCGGAAACCCAGGCAAGCACACTCACAAGGCAGGGGTAATAGACTGTTGTCATAAACCAGGCGATATTGAACCCTGCGGTCTGCCCGTAGGCCTCCTCAAAGTAATCCACAAGGCCGTTGACTTTCCCGATCTCCGCGGCAATCTTTGAAAAAAGGAAGGCCGTCACCACCATAATGGCTCCCCCGGTCAACCAGGCAAGAAGGGCAGTCGGAAGAGATCCTCCCGAAGCCGTAAGGACATCATCCGCTTTAAAGAAGACACCCGATCCGATAACGATTCCCACAACCATGGCACTGGTTGTCCAGAATCCGTATTTTTTATTCAATTCTGTCATATCCGCCATAGTACAGGCTGCCTCTGGAAATCGCAACAAGTATTTTTTACAATAAAACAGGACCGTAAAAATTCATTTTTAACTGTTTTTAATCTATATAACCATTTATCCAATCCAATCAAAAGATAAATATCAATATATTCAATAAAAACTCCCTTATTTCATTCATCAATAGACAATAAATAAACAATTTTAAAAATATTTTTATCTCTAAATCTGAAAAAAGGAGAGACAACAGACTCTTTTGCAAAAACAGGAAGCCGGGATCATAATTTATAGTACAGAGGAGTCTCTTATGATAGAAGGTTCCGGCCTGTTTATCGGCATGTTCAATAACCTGGCTGTCTTTATCGTTTTTGTCTCATTCTACAGTTATATAAAACCCGTGGATTTTGCTTTTCAGTGGATGAAACCCGTTATCATGGGAGCCTTGTTCTCAGCGGCTCTTCTTGTCTGTATGCAGGTGCGGATTCCCGTCGCAGAGGGCGTGCTTGTTGATCAGCGCAATGCGATCGTTGTGCTGAGTACCCTTTTCTGCGGCCCCCTTTCGGGCTTCATAACCTATCTGACAGGTGTCATAATGAGAGCCCATCTGGGAGGAGCCGGTGTGCAGGCCGGAATCATCGGGCTGACACTCTCTTTCACTGCGGGGAACCTCCTGCGTTTATGGAAGGGCCGCAGGACTGCGGCATTTCATATTGTCGGCAGTTTTATAGCATTGATTTTCATCCTGCCGGGGTTTCTCTTTGTAGGGGATCTTGCCAATGGTTGGCAGCTTATGAAAAGGATGGCCCTCCCCTACGGAACGGCCATCTACCTGGGAATGCTGTTTATAGGCTTTCTTCTGCAGCATGAGGATAACAGGATTGCCACCTCTGTGAAGCTGCAGCAATCAGAGTTACGGTATAAGAATCTCTACAGAAAACTGATCGACATCAGCTATTTTATTGATACAGAGGGAAAGATCCATGATGTGTCTCCCTCTGTACAGTTTATCCTTGGATACGAACCGGAAGAAGTTCTGGGCCGTTACATCCAGGAGTTCTATCTGAATCCTGAAGAGGGAAAATCCTTCCTGAAGGAAATTGCAGACCAGGGAATGGTAAGAGACAGGGAAGTGGTCCTGAAGCACAGAAACAATTCAGAAGTCATGGCCGCAATCAAT
Source organism: Oceanispirochaeta sp. (assembly GCA_963666275.2). GTDB lineage: Bacteria > Spirochaetota > Spirochaetia > DSM-2461 > DSM-2461 > Oceanispirochaeta. The sequence continues at coordinate 1,153,649 of CAXXOA010000002.1, read as the reverse complement.
TCTGAGATGGAATACGACATGAAAGGGTCTCCCCTGGGAATTCATGGAATTATCCGGGACATAACGAAGCTCAGGGAAAGCCAGAAAGAGCAGAAACGGCTGGAAAAGATGGTGACTCATAACCAGAAAATGGAATCTCTGGGCACCCTGGCCGGAGGGATTGCCCATGATTTCAATAATATCCTGGGAGCGATCCTGGGCTATGCGGAACTGCTGAAAAGGAAGCTTCCTGATGATACGGAAAATAGCGAATACATCCTGGAAATTCTGAAGGCAGTGGAACGGGCCAGAAATATGGTAAGGCAGATCCTCCTCTTCAGCCGGAAATCCAATCCCGAAAAGAGTGCTATAGACCTTTCATCTCTGGTAAATGAAGCTCTGGGGCTGATAACTCAGACCATTCCGAAAACAGTGGAAATTTATCATGAGGATGTTATACCGGGAATCAAAGTCATGGGAGACGGAAATCAGCTGCACCAGGTGATCATCAATCTTGTCACCAACGCCTTTCATGCCCTGAAAGGGGAACAGGGAACCATAGGAATCACTCTGGAAAAGCTCTCCCTGAAATCCACTGAATACGGGGGATACAGGGACCTGCGCCCCGGAAACTACGCGGTGCTTCACATAAAGGATAACGGAAAAGGGATTCCCGAGGAAAACAGGGAATTTATCTTCGACCCGTTCTTTACAACCAAAGAGAGCGGGAAAGGGACAGGACTGGGCCTTTCGGTAGTTCACGGGATTGTTGAAAAACACGGAGGAATGATCCGGTTTACAACAGAAGCCAATGAGGGCACCTGTTTTTCTGTGTTTCTGCCTGAAATAGATCAGAATAGAGCAGAGCTCCCGAGTAAAATGGACAATCAGTCAGAACAGCCCCTCGGAGGCAGGGAGCATATCCTGGCGGTGGACGATGAAGCTTCCATTATAAATCTTGAAAAAAAGATCCTGGAACCCCTGGGTTACAGGGTCAGCTGCTTTACAGATTCATCGGCAGCCCTTGCTGCTTTCATGGATACCCCCGAAGACTTTGATCTGCTGCTGACCGACCAGACCATGCCCGGACTCACCGGCCTGAACCTGGCAAAGCGAATCCTGAAAGAATCACCCGGTTTTCCCATCATCATCTCGTCCGGATACAGTTCCATTCTGAACCGGAACAGGGCAGAAAAATCCGGCATCAGAAAGATACTGTCCAAACCCTTCTCCATTTCGGAACTGGCCTCTGCGATCAGGGAGGTTCTTGACCAGTCGGGTGCATAAAAGTCAACAGAGAGTATATACTTCAGTACATGCAGGGTATTCTCATATGGTAAACGAGACCGGATCGATCGAAACATTACAGCCCCCCTTTTTCATGAGCGTTCCGGAAGGTCCGGATAATAACTTCACCAGAGGATATTTTGATATCAATTTTGTTCAGATCCTCAAGGGGATCCGTCTCGGCATATCTGAAATTTTCAGCGAACATTGCAGAAAGTATCTGAATTTTTCCGGAAATTATTACATCTGCTGCCTATTGGAGATTACCAGGGGCCGGGAAGAGATGAGCCAGCTTCAGGCACCGGAAGTCCCCTATGAGACGATGGCACTGATTGAAAAACAGATCAGCCGCAGCTTCCCTTTCTATATTATCCCGCTGAAAAGCACTCTTCAGGTTCTTGTTATAAATCTGTCCCGGCAGAAAGATCAGGAAATTCTGGAAAATCTGTTCAGGAACATTTCCTTCGGAGAGCAAGCCCCTTTCATAACCATCAGTCTGGGACGGATCCGCGAAGGTCTGCAGAACCTCTGGAAGTCCTACAGTGATGCCATGACTGCTCTCAATCTGAAATCAGAGAGAGGAGTCTGTCAGATCCTCAACTCTGCTGGAATTGTTATATCCTATAAAATTTCATACAGTTTTGAGGATGAGAAAAAGATTATCAACTGCCTTAAGGCTAAAGATATCCAGACTCTGACTCAGATTCTCAAGAGAATAATCTGCCGGAATGCGGAACATAATCTTTCCCATAAGCATATGAATATTCTGTTCTCCCAACTGTTCAATACGGGGATCCGCTATGCTGCGGAAATGGATCTGGATATAAAAAAAGTTGCTTCTGAAAAGGAACAGGAATTTTTCGGAACTGATAATACTGAAGTCTGCGGCTATGATCTGCAGTTTATTACTCTGATGACATTCTTCGGAAGGGTTATGCAGAAGACACAGAATGAAATGCAGGATCATGCTCAGGCCATGGTGGAGCACATTATCCGCTATGTTCAGAACAACTACTACAGCGGGATCTACCTGGATAAAATTGCCTCCTATATGGCCCTGTCTACCAAATATATTTCCCGGATTTTCAAAGAACGTATGGGAATTTCTCTCATTGACTACATCAGCAGACTGCAGATTGAAAAAGCTAAATACCTGCTTCTGAACACCAATCTGTGTATTGATGAAATCGGCAGGCAGGTTGGCATTAATAACAGGGTAACCTTTTACAGACTCTTCAAAAAACACGAAGGGATCAGCCCCGGCTCCTTCCGGAGCAGCACGGGCAAACCTCTCTGAAAACAGGGTGTATCCCTCTGGAAATAAACCTTCTGAAGCCTGAAAACTGACCGAATTGATACATAAGTTTCCTTATCGATACATTTTTACCGGTTTTATAATGATAGAATTTTACCGCTTCTACTAAAAAAAATCATCAATAAAAGGAAACTGTTTTATGCAAAAAACAAAACATTTACTACTGTTACTGCTTGTGGTTCTCACACTGCTTGCCAGTTGCGGAAAAACGGGGCTGAGCTTCACTCCCGGAACCTATCAGGGAGCAGGCGAAGGCCATAACGGCCCTGTGGCTGTCGCTGTGACAGTGGACAGCAACTCTATCAGGAGTATCGAAATCACCGCCCATAATGAAACAAAAGGACTGGCCGACAATGCCCTGAAGCTGGTACCCCAGGCGATCATCAAGAGTCAGAGCCTTGCCGTTGATTCTGTGTCCGGGGCTACCATGGCAAGCGATGCCATTAAAGCTGCCGTGGCAGAGGCCCTGAGCGGTTCAGGGGTGGATATGGCCCTTCTCAACAGTGAAGGCCCGGAAGTCAACCTACCGGAAATAGCCATGACTCCGGGGGTCTATACGGGAACAGCCTACGGCAAATGGGCCGAAGGCAGCAACGAAGGGGCCCGGTTCGGATCTCCCAAAGTCATTGAGCCCATCTCTGTTGATGTGACAGTGGACGAAACATCTATTGTGAGTATAAAAGTGACCAACTGTGATGATACCGCAGGATTCGTGGAACCTTCTATTGAAAGGATGGAAAAAGAGATTGTAGCGCAGCAGAGTATCGGAGTAGATGTGGTATCGGGATGTACCATGACCTGCAGGGGAATCCTGTCTGCTGTCAGTACCGCTCTGGAACAGGCCGGGGCCGATCTTACGGCCTTTAATATTCCCACCAAAAAAATCAATGCAGAAGAAGAATATACTGTTAAAGTCGCTGTCATCGGTGCCGGAACCTCCGGTACCGCTGCGGCTCTGGCAGCCTGTGAAACCAGCGGGGATATACTGATCATTGAGCGCACGGGGAAAGTCGGCGGAATGGGCGGTTGCTCTACCGGTTTTATTGGTATAGACAGCTCGTTTACAAGAGCCGCCGGCTCGGATGTCACTGTGGATGATGTATTCCGGGAGATGATGGAATATTCGGACTGGACAGCTAATCCCCTTCTGGTCCGGACCATCCTGGAAAAATCCGGTGATACCGCAGACTGGCTGGCAGAGAACGGTTATAACTATTCCCGTCTGGGCGGTTACGGCTATACCCATGATACAGGCAAGGGTTTTGAAAAGATGGATAATCTCTATGCTGACCACATTCTGCCTTCAGGAGCGGAACTACTTCTGGAAACATCCGCCACAGAGCTGATAATGGATGGAAAAGATGTGGTAGGAGTAAAAGCTGTCAGAGATGACGGTACCCGGGTCACTGTCCATGCCGATGCTGTTGTTATCGCCACCGGCGGTTTCGGCGGCAGCCCGGAAATGCTGGAGCGGTACACAGGAAGCTCCAACTACTTCCTGTCCGGTATGTCCTCCAATACAGGAGATGGTCTGAATATGGCCCTGGCTGCAGGCGCCTCTCCCAGCGAAGAGATTTCTCCCCATCTGACAGAGTTTGCGGCCAGCACATCCCAAGACTATAACAGCTACTTCCTCAAGTACCTGAACTACGGCGGTCTGCTCCAGGTGAACCTGGAAGGGAAACGCTTTATGGACGAAGGCCTGTGTGCCGAACAGCCTCTTGCCAAGGGAGCTTCCGCCATCAGAACTGCCGGTTCCTTCTACGTCATTATTGACCGCCCTACCCTGGAGACTCTGCACACTGAGGGATTTCCCGGTCTTTTTCCGGCGGAAACAACGGCACGCCTTAAAAAGGAGATTCTCTGGAGAGGCCGGGCTCTGGTCCCCTTTACCTCCATTATGGATGAGCTGAAAAATGCGATGGATGCGGGAATAGCCTTTGAAGGTGACAGTATTGAAACCCTGGAGTCGCAGATGGGCATTGATCAGGGTGTTCTTGTGGCGACCATCGACCGCTACAGGGATATGATTGCCAGACAGCGTGACGATGATTTCCTGAAAGATCCGGTCTGGCTGACAAAAACCATTGAAGAAGGTCCCTATTATGCCATCCGGATGGAACCGGCCATTTTCGGAACCCTGGGCGGAATCAAGGTAAATGAAAGGCTTCAGGTTATCAATACGGAGCTGAAACCGATAAACGGCCTCTACGCCGCTGGTCAGGATACCGGAGGATTCTACGGATATCCCTATTACGATATTCCCGGATGTACCATGGCCTACGCCTACAATTCCGGCCGGATTGCCGGAGAAAATGCTGTAACCTTTGCTGCTGGGCAGCAGTAATTCTCCCATAACACTTTGCCTAACCCCGGATCGGAAACTTCCACCCGGGGTCGGGCTTGTAAAAATAAACAAACAAACTTTTTCCTCTATTCAATATAAATAAACAACTGTAATATATAAAAATCCTGATCGCAGAGTCTTCAGGAATATTTTTTATATGACAGGAAAGTTTCCATGAAAAAAACAACCCTCAGAATCTTTATACTGGCAGCCTGCTTCATATCTTTGCTGAACTGTGATCTCTTCTTTGAGGGAGATAAAAAAGACTCTCCCGAAGATCCTGAAAATCAGGAAAGCGACAGCTCATCGGATGTTCAGACAGCTCCTCCGGCTCCCGCCCTCTCTCTTAAGGGAGGCTATTATGAGGATTCTCAGGAACTGATTCTGTCCTCCGACAGCGATGCGGAAATATGGTACACACTGGATGGTACGGAACCTGCATCCGGAACAGCGACTCTCTATTCAGGGCCTCTTTCTGTTTCCCGGACGGCACTGATTAAAGCAGTAGCCTCACGGGGCTCCCTGAGCAGCGCAGTCACATCGGAACAGTACTATATCGAAAACAGCGAATTTGAGATGACCATAAGAGATTTCCGCGGATACAATGAACACGGAACCGGTGACGGTTATATTGGAAACAGGGGGCATCCGGATTTTGAAAATTACGGGAATGCGGATATTTACCCCGGTCTGGTATCTGACACATTGGACAACAGCGGCAAACTAACTTTGATAAAACTCAACTCCGGCCTGATTACCTCAAGTGAATCCTTTGGGCAATGGTATGAAACAATTCCCGGTATAAATCTTGAGTTTCAATCCTCTTTCTCCTTTAGTGAAACAGGTTCTCTCAAGGAATTCTCCCATCCGAATTTTTTTCCTTTAGACAACCGGGGATATGGCAACTATAACTCAACAACACCCGGCTCCCTATATGATCATAATTTCGGTTTTACCACTGAGACCAGGTTAAAGCTGTACTACAGGGGAGGGGAAACCATTTCCTTTACAGGGGATGATGATGTATGGATTTTTCTGAACGGAAAGCTGATTCTGGATCTGGGCGGTGTTCATCCGGAAAAATCCCGGTCAATAACACTGGATGCGTCTAAAGAGAGTGAACTGGCTCTCTCTCCGGATAACGTTTATGATCTGATAATCTTCCATGCCGAACGTCATATTACAGGCTCCAATTACAATCTAAGCATTGACGGAAGTGTTGTAACAGAATAAAAAAGCTTAAGAGGACTGTCTCCAGAAGAAGCAATCGCTTCTCCCGGAGCAAAATATATTAGAATCAGGGCATTACCAGTCCGCCGTTGGGGGAAATGGTCTGTCCTGTCAGATATTTGGCTTTCACAAGATATTCCATGCAGCCTGAAATATCATCCACTTCTCCGATTTTTCCCAGGGGAATCATCTGTTCCAGTGCCTGAACAGCAGTCTGATCCGCTTCCCTGAGCATATCGGTCCAGATCATACCGGGGGCGATATTATTGACTTTGATGTTATAGCGGCCGAACTCCACAGCCAGCCCTCTGGTAAACCCGATAACACCGCTTTTGGCAGCGCAGTAGTCGGCCTGATCCGCAACCCCCATCATACCGCCAATTGAGGAGACATTGATAATATACCCCTCTTTCTGTTTGATCATGTAGGGAATCACAAGATGGGCACAGTGCATATAACTCATCAGGTTCACATCCATAAGTCTTTTATACTGCTCGGGTTTGATCTCAAGAAAACTCAGATTGTTATCAATTCCGGCGTTGTTCACAAGAACATCGATTTTTTCGCCGAACCGGGCAACAGTAGCCTCGAAAAGGGCCTTGCAGCTGTCATAGTCGGACACATCCGCCTGAAAGGCCATCCCCTGCACGCCGTATTTTGTTTCGATTTTCTTTATAAGACTTTCCGCCAGGACCTTGCTTCTGTCGCTGACATAGTTGGCCACAACGTTGTATCCCATCTCTGCCAGTTTCAGGATCATCCCCTCACCCAGACCGCGGGATCCGCCGGTTACAATTGCTGTTTTTGACATATTTTCTCTCCTCAGATGAACTATACCCAAGGATAATAGGAAAACTTTTATAGATAAAGGCATATCGATATATCTATACTTATTAAAGCGGGACATTATCCCTTTTCTGTCCCGTTAGTAGTGCAAACCAGAAAGAAGATTCACCTTCCAGCCGTAGCAGCGGATACTGAAAGAGAACGGAAAGAGAGTTTCCAGCAGTTCGGAGAATTCTTCCGCGGGAACAGGCATACCTTCCATAATCCATCGAACCAGGATGTCCATGGTTCCGCTCGTATAGGCTTCCAGTGCCGCCCTGTGCTTCCATTTTGCAAGATCAACTTTGTGATATTTTGCCAGGGCATAATAGAAATGCCTGGTGATTTCCTCTATATGCTCATGCAGTCCCCCTTCAGGCTGTATGGCATTTCTATAGTATCGTGAATGACTTTCCAGTTCCTTGAGAATCAGAATCAGTCCGTCAATCCATACCAGATCTTCATTGCTGTTCTTTTCAAGAACCCCTCTGACCACAAAATTATAATAATCCCTGACAAGGGCGTATTTGTCATAATAGTGACGGTAAAAAGTGGAACGGCTTGTCCCCGCTTCTCTGATGATGTCATTGACGCAAATCTTATCAATAGTCCTGTCCATAAGAATTGTATCAATGGCACAATAGAATTTCTGTTTTGCATTGCGGGTACTCATAGCTTTTACAATCTAGCAGAAAGAGTTATGAGGAAAAAGCCTTATTTTAGAGAGTTTTGTTAGCTGAAACGCTGTTTTTCCGGGTTTTCAGGCTGTTTTCACCTATTATACAGATAGAGGTTTATCTATAAAAATATAACTATATGCTGATTTTACTATGTTTGATCATTGATCTATTTGTGTATTGACATATTTTAAAAGTGCCCCTAAATTGGGAAAAACACTAAAAATGCTATGAGTTTATAGAGCGAAAAGGAATCAGAAACCATGGAATTGACAAGAAGAAAATTTATTGGTCTTGCTACAGCTGCCGCCGGAGCCGGTGCCGTTGCCGTAGGACTTCCCGGATGCAGCCTTCTGGGAAAGAACAGCCAGGGAGAAATCTCCGAAAAACCGGGTCTGAAGATCCCCTCCAAAGTAGATGAGAAACTCTCCTGCGATATCGTTGTTGTGGGTGGTGGAATTTCCGGTCTGGCCGCCTCTGTTCAGGCCGCTCTGGACGGTCTGAAGGTAGTTACCCTGGAGAAAACAAGCGTCCTGGGACCTATGGGAGGATCTGTTGAAGGTCAGTTCGGTGTGGAGACAAAAATGCAGAAAGCAGCGGGGATTGATTTCACCATTGCCGACGTTGTTGCCCATGAGATGGAAATTGCCCAGTTCCGGAATCCCGGTGCCCAGTGGATCGACCTGTGTACACAGTCCTCTGAAAACATAGACTGGGAGATCGAGCAGGGTGTTGAATTTGAGTATGTCGACGACTACTTCGGAACCTGTACCCTTCCCACGTTTCACTGGTTCAAAAATCATAAAGCCTCTGCCGGATACATCGAACCCATGGGTAAAAGAGCCCGGGAGCTTGGTGTAGAGATCATGCTGAAAACAGCCGCAACCGCCCTGATTCTTCAGGATGGAAAAGTGCAGGGTGTTTATGCTGAAAATGCTGACGGGACTGTCTACGGTATTGATGCGAAAGCTGTGATACTGGCGTCCGGAGGAGTCGGTGGAGACAGAGATCTGGTTGCCGAACAGGGATGGACCAGCGAACATGTCCTGCTGGGAGGAAATGCAGGATCCAACGGTGACGGTCTGAGAATGGCCCTCTCTGCGGGTGGAAAGGACATCCTTCCCGAAACATGTGCATTTGTTATGAACTACATCCCCGCCCTTCCCTCTATGAACATTCCCCAGTATGCAGACCCTCTGAACGGAATGGTAACCGGAGTGGCTTCGGCTCATGGATTCGGACTCTGGGTCAACCAGGATGGTCAGCGCTTTGTAAACGAAAATATTGGCGCCAGAAACATGATGTATCAGACCATGCCTACCAAAGCCAACAAGTACTCCTATGTCATTTTCAACCAGGCCCTCTTTGATAAGACCTTCGGCCCTCTGGAAGACGGCGCTGCCCGGATCCTGGAAGAATCTCTGGCAACCAATGACGGAGACTCTCTCTACAGAGCCGACAGTCTTGCCGGACTGGCCCAGGCCGTGGGTATGGATGCAGAGGCCCTCAAAGCGTCTGTAGATAGATACAACGCCATGTGCGCCAAAGGTTCTGATACGGACTTCTCCCGGGAAGCCGAGACACTGGAAGCTCTCAGCGGAGGCCCCTACTACATCGCACGGATTGAACAGACCTACTTCGGCAGTATCGGAGGGATCCTCTGTAATGCAAGACAGGAAGTACTGACTCCCGGAAAAGATCCCATTCCCGGGCTCTATGCGGCGGGTCTCGACGGAGCCATGCTCTACAGAAATGTCTATACGATCAATCTGGGCGGATCCTGCTGTGCCAATAATGTAAATACAGGACGTCACAGCGCCATGAATGCGGGAGCCTATATCAAAAGCGTATAATATCAGGAGTTTTCTGATAAAAAACGGGGATACAGCCCGGCAGGGCTGTTCCCTTTAAAAACCTATCAATAAGGACAAAATTATGATTAAAAAACTGGGATTTATCCTGGCCGGCCTGTCCGTTCTTGTATTAACAGGCTGCGGAACAAAGTATGTTGACGGAACCTATACAGGTTCGAGCAATGCGGGAATGCACGGTGAGTTTGCCGTTGAAATGACTGTAGAAGGTGGTAAGATTACCGATATAATCGCAACTGTCAACAATGAAACTCCCGGAATCGGAACAGACGTTGTAGACAGACTGCTGCCCGAAGTCATCAAAAAACAGAGTGCAGATATCGATGCCGTATCCGGAGCGTCCAAAACCTCTGCCGCAGTCATCGATGCTGTTGGAAAAGCCATAGAGCAGGCTGCGAAATAAAAAGACTTTCCGCCAGTGATTCCCTGTTTTTTATTCTGTTTGATCAGAATGGACAGTTTGGTCTATAATGCTCTCATCCCACAGGACATAAAAGATGGACGCTGTTAATAAAGAGAGGATCTATGGCGGAAAGTGATAATATGGTAACCTTCACCCCCCAGATGGTTACTGTTTTTGTGGAACATGAGGCTCAGATTGCCCGTGTACTCAAAAGAGATTGTGACCTGACAGTAACGGAGTTCTGTATCATCAGGGAACTCTATCTTTCGGGCGGACCGGTGGACGGCTTCAATTTTGCCGATTTTCTTATGCTCCGGCGCAACTCCATATCCATGGCACTTTCATCACTGGAGGACAAGGGGTATATAACTAAAAGCTCCAGCAAGACGGACCGCCGCAAAAGTAGAATTACAGTCACAGAAAAAGGGATAGACCTGACCATAAAAGCCACCAGAGCTATCTACGAAGCTCAGGAGAGTTCCTTCTGGAACGATCTGACTCCGGATGAGGAGAGAAGCGGGAACCTGGTGGCCTCCCTGGTCCTTTCCAGCCTGAGGGGAAAACGGCAGGATGATGCCGCCCCCCTTGATAAAACGCATACCCCGATCACACCCGAGTTTATTGTTTTCTGTAAAGCCGTCCCTCAGATGTGGATAAAAACAGTCAAAGACTCGGCGGGCTTATCCCTTTCAGAGTTCAGAATCCTGGCCACCATGGTCAGTCTGAAGGGAAGCGCCTATGCCATCGACCTCTCACGGATGCTCCTTTTGGACAGGAGTACAATTTCCGCCAGTAAAGACAAACTTGTCGAAAAGGGGCTGATCGGAGAGAGTCAGGATGAGAGAGACCGAAGAAACAGTGAACTCAGGATTCTTCCCCGGGGCCGGCAGCTATTCAATGACCTGAACAGAAAACTTCAGGATGTAACCAATCAGATGTACTCCCTCTGTGTCCCCGACTATGCAGAGGCAATCAATCAGTGGCACTTACGGATGTATAAGAATATGGGCCCATCTATAAGAAGACTGTAAACATTCAGTCTGAAATAGATGAGTCCCTGTACTGTTACACAGCCAGGATCAACAATTCTATGCGAGGCAGCTCGAAGGGCAAAGCTTCAAATGGATCCCCCGAATCGGATTGACCGGGGGATGATAGGAAGGAAGTTATTTTTTTATCTCAACATTGAAAAAGTCAGCGGAACCGTCCTGAACAAACAGCCCGACTTCATAGTCCGGTTTTGCATAGGATCTGTAGGTAAAGGCTACCTTTTCACCGATAAAGGCCTCTATCATATCATTATCAATGACAACCTTAATATCGATAGGCTCCCCCTCTTTTATGGAGAAGGGTTTCTCACTGACCCTGAAACCGTCAGGTCCGGGATCTTTTGGGCTGGGGATAGACTGACAGGACTGCTGCCAGAAAGGATCCACCGGCATGGGTAGGTTTTCCAGGGATACCCTCTGCATTCCCACGTCAAAAATCAGCTGAATACAGACAGAGGCATTCTCATCGGATTTCAGAAGGATACCGAAATTCTCTTTCACATTTTCCGGGACAATGGAACAGGAGAACAGAAAGCTCTTTTCTTTATGGTCAAAGAATCCGTAGGAGAACCTTTCCATGGAGTGAACAGAGAAGCTGTTATCACCTTTCTTCTCCACATTCCCCAGCTTGTGGGAATAGTTCCATTCTACAGGCTCCTGAATCGAAGATTCTATCTCCGCGGGGAGAAAAACATCGAGTTCATTCAGAGCATTCTGTCTGACTTCATGGGGAATACAGAACGCACCGCCCCAGTACCATTCTCCCGTGTCACTCTGATTTCCCCTGTCATGGGCCCATCCGAAGTAGAAACGTCTGCCTCCGGCATTTTCCATGGACTTGGCAGCATAGAAGCGCCGGCCTCCGATCCCGTCATACTTTGGTGTACTCCAGGGCCCGTAGGGAGAGTAGGAAGTCCGGTAGATGGTGTTTACAAACTCTGAAAACCGGGAATAGGAAAGGTACCAGACATCGCCGATTTTATACATCTCCGAGCATTCCGGGCAGTTTGTATGCCAGGGTTCGTAGATGGGGCCGTAGTGCTCCCAGTTTTCCAGGTCAGGAGAACGGTAGAGAACAACACAGCCTTTCCTTGTGGTAGGTCCATCCTTGATCCTTGCTGAAATCAGCATCCAGTAGAGAGATTCCTCTTCGTTATAGAAGACGTAGGGATCCCGCCAGTCCAGAGGTTCATATTTGGATGTTAAAGGCAGAATAATGGGATTTTTCGGATCTTTCTCCCATACAATGCCGTCATCGCTGGTGGCCCGGCAGATTGTCTGCTGATACAGAGCACTGATATTATAACCGGTATAGAAAGCATGGTACCTGCCCTCTCCGTAAATGACAGCTCCCGTCCAGACGCCGGAAGCATCCGGTTCATCCCCATCGCCGGGGTATATGGCAACAGGCTGCTCCTCCCAGGTGATCAGATCCCGTGAGATGGTGTGATTCCAGGATGTCCTTAAGCGATCGGGATACACTGTGGTTCCCACAGGCGGAGTCAGAGAAAAAATATGGTATACATTGTCATGATAAAACGGAATGGCGTCACCGGTGGAATCCGCCTTTGAGGGTCTTCTGAATATATCCATTACTGATCTCCCTTTTCCCGGTTTTCGGATTTTCTGAAAGAAGTGATGAATTTTGTTACTATGCTTTCATTGCTTTTCTGCGTATCTATCAGAATGGCGATGAGTATGATGATACCCTTCACAATCAGCTGCCAGAAAGAGCTGACTCCCATCAGATTCAATCCGTTACTTATGATTCCGATTACCATGGCACCGATAACAGTACCGCTGATGTGCCCCTTTCCGCCGGCCATGGATACACCGCCCAGAACACAGGCTGCAATCGCATCCAGTTCATAGCCTTTTCCCACCGAAGGCTGCCCCGAATACATACGGCTGGCCAGAACCAGACCGGCAAAGGAGGCAAGAAGGCCTGTAAGTGTGTATACAAGGATCTCAATTTTCATGATGGGAACACCGCTGAGTTTTGCGGACTCACGGTTTCCGCCGATGGCAAAAATATACATACCGAATTTTGTTTTATTCAGAATAAACGAGAAGAGCAGAATCAGCAGAACCATATAAACCACAGGCAGAGGGATCACATCAAACATGTATCCTGTTCCTATGTTGACAAATATATCATCCTTGATCCTTGTTGAGCGGCCTCCGCTGTATACATAGGCGACTCCGCTGGCAATATTCATCATAGCCATGGTGACAATAAAAGCCGGAACCTTGAATCTGGCAATTAGGGCCCCATTGATAAATCCGGCGAGAGTTCCCAGAAGGAGACCGAGAAGGATCGCCAGAGCGATAGGCATTCCCTGGGTTACAATAAACCCTACGATCAGGGTTCCGCTCATGGCCACGATACTTCCCACAGATAAATCAATTCCGCCCAGAATAATGACAAAGGTCATTCCCAGAGCAATGAACATATTAATTGAAATCTGCCTGAGTACGGAAATGAGATTGCTGTTTGTTAAAAAATTGTCTGTTGCCAGTGACAGAATGAAACCGAAAATAATAAGAACTGCCAGAATACCGGCGTTCTTTTTCAGTAACAGATACAGGTCATTGGACTTTAAGTTTCTTGATAGTGAATTATTCATTGTTCTCCTTACCTCCAGCTGCAAGATGCATAATGCTCTCCTGTGACAGCTCACTTTTATCCAACTGTTTTACAATCCTTCCCTCTTTCACAACACAGACGGAATCGCACATATTGATGATCTCGGGGAGTTCACTGGAAATAAAAATGACCGCAATGCCCTCAGCTGCAAGTTGATTGATTATGTTATATATTTCGTATTTGGCTCCGACATCGACACCCCTTGTCGGTTCGTCCAGGATCAGAAGGCTTGGCTTGGTGGCAAGCCATTTTGCCAGAACAACCTTCTGCTGATTTCCACCGGAAAGGTTCACCACCGAAGTATCCTGAGAGTAGGTTTTTATCTGCAGTTTTTTAATATAGTTCTGAATGTTTTCAGTCCGTTTCTTTTTGCTTATAGACAGACCTGACATGATATATTTAAGAGAGGCGATTGAAATATTATATCCGACTGTATTATTGAGAATCAGGCCCTGTTTCTTCCTGTCTTCCGGGACAAATCCGATTCCCTTATTGATAGCTTCCAGGGCATTCCTGAAACGGACTTGTTCTCCATTCAACAGGACCTCTCCGGATGTCCAATGGGGTTTGCATCCGAATATACTCATCATGATTTCACTTCTTCCGGCCCCCACAAGGCCGGCAAAACCGAGCACTTCTCCCCGGCGTACTTTAAAACTGATATTACGGAAAGTATTTTCAGAAGTCAGGTTTTCCACTTTCAGAACAGTTTCTGCGTTTTCAAGATCGTTGTATTCTCTTACGTAAAAATTATCCAGAGTCCGTCCTACCATCATAGATACGAGTTCGGATACATTTGTTTCAGCCGTTTTACAGGTTCCCACATAGGCGCCGTCTCTGATGACAGTGATCCTGTGGGAGATCCTGAACAGTTCTTCCATTCTATGTGAAATATAGATGATACTGACTTTCTGTTTTTTCAGGCGTTCAATGGTCTCAAATAATTTTTCAACCTCTTCGTCACTCAAAGAAGAAGTAGGTTCGTCCATTACAAGAATGCGGGCATCAAATGAGATGGCTTTGACAATCTCTACCATCTGCTGCTGGGCGATTGTCAGCTCTTCTACCGGGATCCGGACATCGATATCCAATCCGAGACCGGTAATCATTTCATGAGCCCGGCTGATCATTTTACTGCTGTCAACGGTGCCGAGCCTGGTCACAGGCTCCCTGCCCAGAAAGATATTCTGTGCAACAGAAAGATAGGGAACAAGAACTATCTCCTGATGGATAATCCCGATACCCAGTTCTCTTGCGGTCTGAACCTTGTCAATCTTAACCTGATCCCCTTCTATATGGATGGATCCATGGTCCGGCTGATATATCCCGCCAAGTACTTTTATCAATGTGGACTTACCGGCTCCATTTTCGCCCAGGAGAGCATGGACCTCTCCCTGTTCCAATGAAAAATCAATACCGCTTAATGCATGGACACCGGAGAAACTCTTCTTGATATTTTTCATTTCCAGGATGATTTTACTCATTTATCCGGGTCTCCTTAGATTTTAAAATAATAAAGGAGAAGGAATACCCTTCTCCTGTCAGAAGACGAAGTCAGATTACTGCCAGTCGTTTACGGTTCTGGTAGCTTCCTCCAGGGAAACAAGGTGTGAATCCAGATACACGGAAGACTCAATCTCTTTTCCGTCGATATAGTCCAGAGCCTGCTGGAAAGCATATTTGGCAATTTCGATGGGAACCTGAGCAGCTACTGCTGTGAAATCTCCGTCCAGAAGAGCCTGTTTTCCATCAGGTGAAGCATCAATACTGTAAACGCGGATATCGCCTTTTCTATTGGCAGCTTCGATAGCAGCGGCAGCACCGAGGGCAGAAGGATCATTGATACAGAAGAAAGCATCAACATCGGGATAGGCTGTGATTATATCTTCAGCAATGGGAAGAGAAACATCCAGAGCGGCGGCTCCGTCCTGCTGGGCAACAATTTCAAAGCTGCTCATATTATCTCCGATTCCCTCGAGGAAACCGTTTACACGGTCAACACAGCTCTCATTGGAAGGGAAATCGAGGATCGCAATTTTTCCCCCTTCAGGAAAATCATTTACAAGCTGCTGACCAACAAGAGTTCCTGCCTGAAAACAGTCAGTTGCAACAACGGACTGGACAAGGTCCAGGTCATCTTTTCCAACAGAAGTGTCTACGTTAAAAACGGGAACACCTGCGTGTTTCAGTTCAAAAAGACCGGCGGTAATACCGTTTGAATCTACGGGAATGACAAATACGGCGTCGTATTTCTGTGTAGCCGCATCAGAAAGCTGATTCAGCTGTGTGTTCAGGTCATAATCAGGATCCAGACATGTATAGGAGATACCATTAGCTTCGCTGAGGCTGCTGAAGGTATCATTCATTGTGCTCTGAAAAGTATTGTTCTGTGTATTGGGCAGAAAGGCGAACTTCAGAGTTCCGTCGTCTTCCCCTTCGGCCGCTCCGTTGGCAGAGACAGTAAAGATCATAGACATGGTCATCAGAATAGCGAGAGAGAGCATTTTAAAACTTTTCATCTTGTCCTCCATTGATAGATGAGAATTGTTGGTAACATTTGATTTTCAATTTAGTGAATCAAGTTGTAAGGCCATCGTAGAAAATCATAATTTTACGTAAAATTAAACCACAGTATCCTATCTGTCAAGTTTTTTTATTCAAAAATTAAGATTTTAACGGATTGTTTAATATTATTTACGTAAATTCACTGTTTTATGTTTGAATACACCTATATTCTACTGTATAATTCCTCAAAAAAGCTATCTGAGTGGGAGCTATTTTTTTATGTAAAAATCCCGAATTTCCGATTTTTCAGTAATATTTTGACCTTAAGAAACTGAAATGCTATTCTTACTGAAGGTTTTTTACGTAAATAAAAATGAGACAGAAAAGATGAACAGAAATAAGAAAACTACTGTGAAAGATGTGGCAGAACAGGCGAATGTTTCTATTGCCACTGTTTCTCATGTAATAAATAAAACAAGATACGTGGGACCGGAACTGGTTAAAAAAGTACAGGATGCGATTGAAGCCACCGGCTATGTCATCAAACAGAAGGACATAGCAGAGTCCCTGATGGTTGGAAAAGATTCTGTGATTGTTCTGATCATCCCCGATTTAACCAGTTCTCTGAATATAGAGATTACCTCTCATCTGAATACCCTCCTTGTGAAGGCCGGGTATCATCTGTCTGTTCACTTGACCAACGACAATATCGAACAGGAGAAAATAATCCTCCAGCGTATTGTAGCGGATAAAAATACGGCCGGGATCATCCTGGCCCCTGCCAGTGATAATGGCAAATACTATAAGAAAATAGCCAAAACACGGATTCCCTTTGTCTGTATTGAGAGAAAAATTGCCAACTTTTCCACCCCCTATGTGTACTCCTCCTACCACAAAGCCGTATACAACGCGACGCAGCACCTTATCAACAGCAACCACCGGACAATAGCCCTGTTTGTCCAGAAAGATAACCCCTTCTGTGTCTCCGAAAAAATCTCCGGATACAAGAAGTCACTGAAGGACAACAAAATTTTCTACAGAACAGCTCTGATCCTGCAGCTGGAAAAAAACAGTACAGAAGAGGAGATGGAACATCAGATTCAGATGATTTACGAAAAATTCCAGCCCTCTGCCATCATTGCCTGCGAAAACAACCTTACTTACAGCGCCCTGAAAACCCTTCAGAACATTGGTAAGGAGTGTCCCCAGGATCTGTCAATCATAGGGATTGCCGATAGTACCTGGTGCGAAATGTCCACACCGCCCATAACTGTTTTACGCCACAATTCCCAGCTGATTGCCCGGAAAGCTGTGGAGAGAGTGGTGAATCCGGAGCCTGATCCTGATAATGCAGAACAGCAATCGGATGTTGAAATTGATATGGAATTGATAATCAGAAAGTCCACCAGGATGATAGGTTGGGGCCCCTTTGGAGAAAAAGCCGTTGCTCCTGACGGCATATCCCTGTCGGAAAGAGAAAAAAAGACTCTTCGGGAGGGCAACTTCCGGGTAGCCATATCCTTTCACTACGGGGGAAATGCCTGGACCAGACTGCATGAAGATGCCATAAAAAATACATTGGGCAATTACGGAATCTCTGTGGTTTCCGTCATGGATGCCCAGTTTGATCCGGCCCTTCAGCTAACCCAGCTGGAAGCGATACAGATGCAGAAACCGGATGCTCTGATTGCGATTCCGACAGATGATAAATACACAGCGGAGAAATTCAAGGAACTGGCAAAGTCTACAAAACTTGTTTTTATGAGTAATATCCCCGAAGGACTCGCAAAAGATGATTATGTATCCTGTGTTTCTGTCAATGAAAAGGAGAACGGAACCAATGCAGGTATTCTCCTGGGAGAATACCTGAAGCACAAAGCCAGCCCCAAAGTGGGATTCCTTATCCACGGAACCCAGTTTTACGGAACCCATCTCAGAGACTCTTCGGCGGAAAGAGTCATCCGGGAGAGCTATGGCAATATTGAAATCATGGGCATAGAATCCTTCGGGAAAATAGAACACACCTACGATGTCTGCAAAAAGCTGATCACCCGCCACCCTGAAATCGAAGCCCTCTATATATCCTGGGATCAGCCTGCCCTCTCGGCTATCAAAGCTCTGGAGGAAATGAACAGGACGGATATTTCCATTTTCACCTGCGACCTGGACTATGCCGTTGCTTCCTATATGGCAAGAAAACAGATGATTATGGGCCTCAGTACCCAGAAGCCCTACGAACAGGGACAGGCCACCGCTCTGGCTGTGGCAAAATCCCTTGTAAGCAATGATACATACAAATACATTGCAGTTCAGCCCTACACGATCAAACCCAAACAGCTTCTTAAAGCCTGGAAAGAGATCATGCATGAACCGATTCCCGGGGATCTTGAGAAAATGGTAAGAAAAAGCATCTAGCGCCCCCCTTTGGGAATTTTCAGGAATCAGGAACCCCTGGATTCAGAATTGTAAAAGGGACGCTGGAAGAAATACCGGAATCATTGATTGACACAGATCCGTTCCCTGCTATAGAGTAGTAAAACAAATGAATAACAAGACTTGGGCAGAAAATTTCTTTTTCTCTTTTTTCGGTTTCTATTTTTATTTTAGACGCCCGGGTCTTGTAACGCTTAAAAAGAAGCGATAACCAGAGTAAGAAAGGTTATGAAGACCCGGGAAGCAGTTCTGCTGAATCCCGGGTCTTTTTTTTGGCTCTTTTTCTTTTACGGCCTCCTGCAGGAGAGGGTGAATCCTCCCTGGAGAAGGGAGGAAAAAGGAAAATCCGAAACTGACCTGGGGAGGAAAAGAGATGAAGAAGGTTCAGGTAATTGACTGTACAATCCGGGACGGGGGGCTCATGAACAACTGGGAGTTTTCCCTGGAGGCCGTCAGAGCCGTGTATCAGGCCAATCTGGAAGCGGGTGTGGATGTGATGGAGATGGGCTACAGGGTCAGCCCGAAAGTCTTTTCCCCTGCAGACCACGGCCCCTGGCGTTTCTGCCGGGAGGAAGATCTGAGAAAGGTGATCACAGCAAAGCCGGGATTCATGAAAATTGCTGTCATGGCAGATATCGGACGCTGCTTCAAAGAGGATTTTATCCCTGCCGAAGACTCTGTGATCGACATGGTCCGACTGGCCTGCTATGTTCATCAGATTGATGAAGCCATAGAACTCTCGGACTATCTGCATCAGCTGGGATACACAACCTTCTTCAACATCATGGCTGTGTCTGCCAGCGATCCCGAAGTGGTGCGCCAGTGCCTGAACAGGGTCAACGGTACCACAGCCGAGGGTGTTTACCTGGCCGATTCCTTCGGCTCTTTTCTTCCTCATGACATCCGAAGCCGCCTGGAAACATACAGGGAAAACTGCCCGGATATGAAGCTGGGATTCCACGGCCATAACAATATTCAGATGGCCCTGGCCAACAGCCTGGCGGCTATGGATGCGGGAGCTGAGTATATTGACGCCTCCTACTACGGAATGGGCCGGGGGGCCGGCAATACGCCTCTGGAGCTGCTGCTCCCCCTGATAGACCCGGCAAAGAGCAATATAGCCTCTGTGGTCAATGCCATTCAGGGCTACATTGAACCCCTGATGGGACGCTACAAGTGGGGCTACCGGATTCCCTACGGCGTTTCGGGCCTGCTCAACCAGCACCCCCGGGAAGCCATGGCTGCGGTCAGTTCAGAGGAGAGGATCTGCTACCGGGATTTCTACGAGAAGTGTGCGGGATAAAAAAGACTCGGGTCCCGGCTCTTTGCCGAAACCTGAGTTTTGAACTATGATATAGACCAACTGTAGATTTGAAAGAGGTAAAAACCATGCCCATGCTCTATATAGAAAGCGACAGCACGAACCCCCATTACAATCTGGCTCTGGAGGAGTATGTATTTACAAAGCTCCCCCGGGAGAATGAATACTTTATGCTCTGGCAGAATGACAACGCCGTGATCGTCGGAAAGAACCAGAACACCATAGAAGAGGTCAATGTTCCCTACACGGAAGAGCAGGGAGTCAAAGTGGTCCGCCGCCTCTCCGGCGGAGGGGCGGTCTATCACGACCTGGGGAACCTGAACTACACATTTATCCGGAATGCTCCTAAAAACGCCAAAGTGGATCTGGCGGCTTTCTGCGTTCCCGTTGTGAAATCCCTGAAACACCTGAATGTGGATGCAGAAATCAGCGGCCGGAACGATATTTTAATCGACGGCAGGAAATTTTCAGGCAATGCCCAGTACGTCCGGGCCAACCGGGTGATGCACCACGGAACCCTCCTCTTTGATTCGGATCTGTCTATTGTTTCAAAAGCCCTGAAAGTATCTAAAGATAAAATTGAGTCCAAAGGGGTAAAATCGGTCAGAAGCCGGGTTACCAATATCAGACCCTACCTGACGGAAGATATGGAAACATCCCGGTTTCTGGAGGTTCTCCGTGAGTTTATGACCAGAGAGCATAGTCTCAAATCCTATACCCTGACAGAAGACGACAGAGAGGGTATCAGAGAGCTCCAGGCCCGGTATGAAAGCTGGGAATGGAACTTCGGACGCTCCCCCGCCCACAGCATCCGCAAAGAACGGCGGGTTGAGGGCTGCGGAAAAATCCAGGTATTCCTGGAGATAAAAAAGGGAGTTCTGACCGACTTCGCCGTCCGGGGAGACTACTTCGGGGCTGATGATATCTCCCCGCTGGAAGACGCCCTGGAAGGAACCGCCCTCAGAGAAGATGCTCTTGCGGAAGCCCTGAAGGGTCTGGATATGGATTACTATTTCAAGAATCTTTCAACAGAGGAATTTATAAAGATTCTTCTGTCCTGAGACCCATACTGAGTTATAAAAAACCAGACAAAAAAATATTTCCGGGAACCTCTTTTCCGCCAGGGGTTTCACCATTCCCTTCAGAACAATATAATCGGAGAAAACAATTCCGGAGGCGGACATGAACGACGTTCTGACAAATATAAAAACACGGCGCAGTATAAGAAAATTCAAAGACAGTCAGGTGGAAAGACAGGATCTGGAGAAGATACTGGAAGCCGGCCTGGATGCCCCCAGTGCCAGAAACACCCAGAACTGGCAGCTCACAGTAGTTCAGGGAGAGGAAAAACTCACAGACCTTCACAAAACTGTAGCCCGGGCCATAGGAAACCCGGATTATCATAAATTCTACAATGCTCCCACCCTTGTACTGGTGTCCACTCCTTCCGACTATGTCCACGGCCCCTTTGACAGCTCTGTGGTTCTGCAGAATATCTTCCTGGCGGCGCATTCACTGGAAGTAGGTTCGGTATGGATCAACCAGCTTCAGGATATTTCAGACAATCCGGAGGTACGGACTGTTCTCAGCGACCTGGGTGTTCCCGAAAACCACAGGGTATACGGCTGCGCCGCTCTGGGGTATGCCGCAGTCAAAGGCAAAACGGAAAGAGAGAACAAAGGCAAAATTGTTTTTGCCTGATCCGGTTTTCACTTAACAAGGAGTCCTATGGGCCTGAATCTAAATACCATTTTTACCTTGCTGCCCGGGGTCATTATTGCCCTGACCATCCATGAGTTCTGTCATGCCTATGCAGCCTTTCTTCTGGGAGATCCCACAGCAAAAGAGGGAGGCAGGATCACACTGAATCCCTTGAAGCATATTGATCCTCTGGGAATGCTGGTCCTGCTGGTTGCCGGATTCGGCTGGGCCAAACCGGTGCAGTTCCATCCGGAGAACCTGAAAAACCCCGACCGGGACAGGATGATCATCGCCGCTGCCGGCCCTCTTTCCAACCTTGTGACTGGAATACTCTTCCTTCTGATAATTAAACTCCTTCTTGCGACCGGGGTCATTCCGGAAGGGCGGCTCTTCTACAGGGTATTCAACTTCCTTCTCTATACGGGGATTATCAATCTGAGCCTGTTCATCTTCAATATGATCCCCATCCCTCCCCTGGACGGCAGTCATATCCTCTTTACGAGCATCAGGATAAATAAGGCTCTGGAGGAAAAACTCTACAGATACGGATCCCTTGCCCTGCTGGCCATCATCCTTCTGGAAAGGAATACAGGGCTGGATATCATTCCCATTGAAAAGTTTATCCAGTTTGTCCTCAGGCTTGTCTTTCCGGCAGACTGACTCTCCTCCGGGAAGGAAAGGGATTCGCAGAATTCCCCGGAAACGACTATAATTCAAGAGAGGAAATCTGCAGCGATGAGGATCTTTGGGCAAAGAAAGACAAGTGGTAGAGAATGAACCGGAAAGAAGATTTTCAGGAGATTGATAAATCCATACTCCTGGACATTATCAGCATCCAGAACGAGGTGGTCCAGGCCGGACTTGATCTGGATAGGATCATTTTCCTGGTTGCACAGAGCTCCCAGGCGCTGATAAAAGCCGAGGGGGCTGTGGTTGAATTAAAAGAGGATAATGTCCTTGTCTACAGAGCGACATCGGGGGTGGCCGAAAAAATGCTGGGCCTGAGGATCCCCCTGGAGAGCAGCCTCTCCGGTTTGTGCGTCACCGAAAACAGACCCATACTCTGCCGGGATTCGGAAAGCGATGAAAGGGTCGACAGGGAAGCCTGCCGGCGCGTGGGTTTGAGATCCATGATAGTTGTTCCCCTGCTGTATCACAACAGCCCCGTGGGAGTCCTGAAAGTCCTTTCCAGCAGGAATAACTGCTTTACCATGCTGGATGCCAAAATCCTCAACATGCTTTCCGATATCATCAGCGCTGCGATTGTTACTGCCGAAAAGCTGGGAAAGAACGCCCTTTATATCGCGTCTACCACAGACAGGATGACTGGTGTGAAAAACAGAAGTTTTTTCTACGATGTTCTCCGATCGGATTTTATAAGCTCCCAGACAAGCGGCGCCTCCTTCTCTCTGCTTGTTCTGGACATGGATAATCTGAAGAAAATCAATGATACCCTGGGCCACAGCTACGGAGACGCCTCCATTATCGAAACAGCCTCCAGAATAAAGAAAGTCCTCCGGGAAAACGACATTTTTTCCCGTCTTGGAGGCGATGAATTCGGAGTGATATTCCGTTCCATAGACAACAGGGAAGGTGTGGAACGGCTGACAGGAAGGATACAGGACTCCGTGACGGCCCGGTTTCTCTTCGAAGAGAGAGAGATTCCACTGAGTATCAGCATCGGCTACGCCCTGCTCAAAGAGGGATTCCGGAGTATAGAGGAGATGCTGCACCTGGCGGATAAGAGGATGTACAGAAACAAAAAGATGAAAAAAAACAGACGGCTCTGATCTTTTCCAAAAAAAGATACAGACAGGCTGTGAAAAAGGAGAGACTATGGAAAACAGCAGTAAAGCTATACAGGAAAAGAATTATCTTCTTATGAAAAAGGAAGATTCCTATATAATCTTTTCCGAACAGGAGGGAGACTCCCTCAGGGAAACAGGCAGAGCCCGTATAGACTGGAACCATGTGGCGGAAAAGTTTATCCGCAGTGAGATTCCCACGGAAGCTGAGATTGAATGGGCCATCAACTACATAGAAGATGAGCTGATGAGCGATCCGGCGCTGGTCAATCACAAAGGACTGAATCTCTATACGGACGATAAAGAACTTATCCGGATATTCCATCTGGAAGAAGCGGAGCTCACCGAGTATACGAAAGAGCATATTGAAGAGAAATTCACCCAGTTTGCCCTGCTCAGCATGGGACGTTCCCCTGTTTACAGTGACAAGTCAATGAATCATACCGAATATCTGGCCCTCCTTGTGATCAGGGAGATACTCAACCATCTGGGATTTGAGAGCCTCAGGATTATTCAGTAGCCGCCGGAGGAGAAAATGACTCCCCGGGCAGAGCCTCCTCCAGATCGTCGTCGGTAATATATCCCAGCTCCAGAGCTATCTCACCGAATTTCTTTCGAGGTTCTTTGGTTTCCTGAACCCGTAAAATCTCTTCGGCCTGCTCCAGTGAGAGGAGGTCCAGCCGCACAAAATACTCGCCTATCCGTTCTTTCATAAACCGTATAATACCACAATCTTCCAAAAGATCTGAATAAGAGAATATCCGTCACAGCCTGCTCCTTTTCAGAACCCGGTTTCTGCGGGCAGTACAAGTCTTTTCTGCAAGACCGCAAAGAAAAAAGAGATCAGAGTCGAGAGAGTCATAAAGGCAACCATTGCCAGGAATACCATGGAAATACCCAGTTTGATACTGATAAGAGAGCCTATCATGGGAGCAGCTGACCAGCCTATATTGCTCACAGTGGTCTGAATCCCGAATATAAGTCCCCGTTTCCGGGGCGGTACTGTACTTATGATTTCCGACTGAACAAGGGGTTCTATCCCTCCCAGGAAAAATGTGGAAAGGATCAGAAAGAAGGAAAACCCCGCCAGATCGGCAGCAAAAGGGACGGGGATACTCAGGACAGCGGTAATTCCCAGAAGAAGGGTTATCAGCTTCATTCTGTTTATGCGGTCACCCATTCTGACAATTGTCACAGACGCCAGCGCCGTCATAGCTCCCCTTCCGAAGGAAATGACCCCCGTCATGGTGGAAGCCCCCTCCATGGTCCCCAGAAACTCCTGTACATAGAGAGGGATAAAAGGTATGGGAAGGTTTCTGGACAGGCGGAGAACCAGAAGGATGCAGAGTCCCCCGATGATTGTGAAATTGAAAAGGGGAACTCTCCCGGAATCATTGGGAGTTTCTGTTTTCTCTTCTTCGACTCCCTCCGGATTCTCCCGGTTTTCCCTGACCGCAAAAAGTACGAGAAGAAACCCTGTCAGATGAATAAACGCTCCGATGAGAAAACTGATACGGTATCCGAAATATTCCGCCGTGACGCCCCCGACAAGAGGCCCCAGAGACATCCCGATAAAGTTGGAAGATGAGAGCATTCCCAGGGCATAACTCAATTTTTTCCGGGGGGTTCCCGAAGAAATCAGCGCTGCCGAGGCGGTCATGGTTCCCGACAGGAGTCCCTGCAGCAGCCGCAGGGTGACCACAACGGTGACAGACCCGGCCAGGCTTAAACCAGCAAGAATAAATGTTCCGCAGAACATGGCTCTCAGAAGCATCATCTTCTTTCCGATTCTGTCTGCCAGGATTCCCCAGACCGGTGCCATGATGGCCATGGTCACAGCGGGAGCACTGGACATAATACCGGTCCAGAGTTTTACCTTTGCAGAATCTGTCACTCCCAGTTCCTGTATAAAATAGGGAAGAAAAGGAAGGGCAAAGTGAAATCCCGCCAGACTGCAGATCTGTGCGGTCCAGACAATCCAGAGATTCTTCTGCCAATTAATAATCATTCTTTCTCCGTGTCGGTTCAGATGGTCAGTTCAGATGATGTGAATCTGTGTGACGCTTCAGTATGCCACATTTCTACAATTGTTTATATTTCCGAAAGGGAAAAGAGGGGACCTCCCCCGAGGTTCCGGGCAGTCCCCATTTTCAGCCATTAACTGTTCAGAGTAAAACCTATGTATTCAACATTGGACCCCGGAATAGCGGGAAACTGCTCTTTTACAGTGACAGATACACCTTCGATGGGTGTTTTTGAGGTGTTTTTAATCTCATCGGTAATTCTCTGAGCCACTCTCTGTATGGTTTTATAATGCTCCTGAGTCACAACCTGCTGTGTAATCAGATAAAGATCCGTATAGGTAAGGCCGCTGCTCAGCTGATCTTCCGCAAACTGATTTGACATATCCAGGGTCACTTCAATGTCTACGACAAATTTGGTTCCCATTACATTCTGCTCTTCGGTCAGACCATGGTTTCCCCAGAACATCATCCCGTTTGATTTCAGTATATCATAATTTTTCATATTCTATTTCCCCTCTATATTTGATTAGAAATTCCGAACCAGAGTCACGCCGCATCCGCCGTTATCTGTAATAAAACCGCCTCCGCCCGGTACTGTTTTGCAGTCACGGTAGAAAGGACACATGGCTTTTCTGGCGGAAAGACTGATTCTGCTGACATCGGGGAAATCACTTTTAATTTTTTCAATAATCCTCAATGCCAGTTTCTGCATGAGATTGAATCTTTCATTGGTCGTGATATCTTCAATGATTTTGAAAATTTCAGGGTAATTCACAATCCCTTCCACCGAATCATCCTGACAGGCCTTGCTCATGTCCGAACTGACTTCGGCATCGATAATAAAGCGCTGTCCCTGTTTAATCTGTTCCGGGGTTGCCCCGTGGTAGGCATAAAAGACGGCCCCCTGAACAAGAATTGTATGCTGTGTACTCATAATTTCCTCCTGATCCTGAATAGGATTCATTCTATGTAATTTTTTTTCTGAATAAAAAGATTAATCTTCTTTCGGATATCTGACCTTATCTATTGCCAGGTAACCTCCTTCAGCCCAGTCTGATTTCTGAAAATCACTGAAGGTTACAACCACACTCTCTCTGGGACATTTGCCGATTTCAACCACACTCTCTGTGATTGAAGCAGCCAATTCTCTCTTCTGTTCGACAGTTCTGCCTTCCCATAACATAACATTAACAACCGGCATACTCTTCTCCTTACAACCAGCTCAGTTTCATACATATTTGTAGTTTCAAATAATATCTCCGCTCTTTTTCCCCGTGGGATTTCCGAAGGATCCGCCTTTAGCGAAGGAGGGAATCCATTGAAAAAAAGAATCTTCAGAGTCCGATCTGCGTCAAGACCCTCTGGATAAATAAATCATTATATACATACATAATAAGTATTTATTAAATATAGAAAATTAGCTAGCGACGAAATATTTTCTATAAAAATAATTATTATCGGAATCATGATGCAGGGTCAATCAGAAATTGGAACATATTTTCATTTTAATTTATTTTATGAAATTAGTTTTTATTTTATAGATCAATAGTTGGCCTCATGATATAAAAAAATTGTTAGCTAGCGAAGAAAGTAAATTCTTTGGGGAAGAAAATTCAAAATTTCAAATTGATCGGATGAGTGGGTGACTAAAACAACCCACTTATTCCAAAAAGGCTTAGGAGGCTTACATGAGTATTTTAAACGGGAACAGAGTTCTTAAGGGATTCTGGAAGATTGGAATGGTTTTACTGATGGCGACGGGTGCTTCAACATTCTGTTTTGCCAATGGATCATCGGATGACAGTACAGCAGGAGAAAACGGACTCACCCCCGTTAATCTAAGGCTCAGCTGGCTCATCAAAGGGGAATACGCCCATCTTTTTGTAGCCCAGGAGCTGGGATATTTTGCCGAAGAAGGTATCGACATAACCATCCTTGAAGGTTCGGAAAAAGCCACTCCGGCTCAGCTGCTTGTATCAGGAGACGACCAGTTTTCCTATCTTGCCGCCGATGACGCTATTGTTGCCCGTTCCAAAGGGATGAAGATCAAAATGACATCATGCTATTTGCAGAAGCTGCCCCAGGTTGTTATGGCCCTGCCGGAAGTAAAACTGGAGACCCCTGCAGATATGGCTGGTAAAACCATTGTGGATACAGCTGGTGGATCCATGCAGATGATTCTGGATGCCTTTCTGAGCTATAACGGAGTGGATACCGACAGTGTCAATCTGATCATAGCCGACTGGGGCGCCAAAACGGCCGCCTTCCTGAACGGTAATGTTGAGATGATGGCCGGTTACTCAACCAATGACCTGGCGACTCTGGAAGCCAAAACCGGAAAAGATTTCAATTATTTCTTCATTGGAGACTTCGGTTTCAACATGATGGCTCACGGACTGGTTGCTTCGGATAAATACATTGAAGAGAATCCCGAAATTGTCGCCGCTGTCAACAGAGCTGTACGGAGAGGAGCAGAATATACCGTGGCTCATCCCGAGGAAGCGGCTGACCTTATGTACTCACTCTTCCCTGATAAACTCAATAAGGAAATTACAAGGAATCAGGTAGCCAGAACCATCGAGCTGTTCAGCACCGAAGAGACAGAAGGGAAACCCTACGGATGGATATCAGAAGACAGTCTCGAACGTACTATCGCTATCATGTATGACAACGGAGCTCTGGATTCCCGTGAACCCGTTGGCGAATACTATACAAATGCATTTATTGATGAGTAATACAATCTGAGTTTTCTGAAAACTATACAGGAGTCCCGGTGGAAAACCGCCGGGTCTCCATAACTTAATTAAATATTAGAGGTGATGTTCTTTATGGCAGAAATATTGGGAAATAGTGGTCCCGCGGAAAAGAGAAGTAAAGCGGGCACAAAAAAGAAGGAGAGAGTGTGTCTCTCTTTTTTCACGAATAATATGTATACTATCTTCTCAGTTGTTTTCCTGATAGTTCTGTGGGAGTTTCTTGTCAGGATTCTGGATGCACCGATCTATCTGATTCCCGCCCCTTCGGTAATATTGAAAACTGTTGCCGAAAACTGGCGGGTTCTGGCCGGACACAGCTGGGTGACCCTTTACGAAGTGCTTCTCGGATTCCTGATTGCCATGGGCGTCGGTTTTCCTCTGGCCATATTGATTGTCTATGTTCCCCTGTTTGAAAAGACTGCCTACGCTCTGCTGGTTTCCGCTCAGGCGATTCCCAAAGTGGCCCTGGCTCCTATCCTTGTAGCCTGGTTCGGATTCAGTATTATCCCGACCCTGATGGTTGCCTTTCTTGTGTGTTTTTTCCCTATTATTGTCAACTCCGTCATCGGTCTGAAATCCATAAGCAGGGAGATGCTCTACCTGGCCCGTTCCCTGGGTGCTTCTGGAATGCAGCAGTTCTGGAAATTCAGGGTTCCCCAGGCTCTTCCCAATATCTTTGCGGGACTGAAAGTCGGTATAACCCTTTCGGTGGTCGGAGCTGTTGTGGGAGAATACGTTGCCGCCAACAAAGGTCTGGGATACTACCAGGTTGTAGCCGGAGGCAATCTTGATACCCCGATGGTATTTGCGATCCTTATAATCCTTTCCCTCATGGGAATTGTCCTTTTTAATGTGGTGAACCTGATTGAAAAAGTGTGTATCAAAGGTGACCCCAACCGCAAAGAGTAACAGAGGCAATGGCAAAGAATATAAAAGCAGAGAGGAGAGAACTGTGAGTGAATTTGAAAACAACGGCTCAGCAAAGGGCCTTCCCATAAAAATATCAGGTGTTACCAAAGTGTATGAAACGTCCGATGGCCCCCTTCAGGCGCTGGAGGAATTTTCCCTGGATATAAAGGCCGGAGAGTTCCTGTCCATAGTTGGTCCCAGCGGCTGTGGAAAGAGTACGCTGCTGATGCTTATCAGCGGACTTTTAAAGAGTTCCACCGGAGAGATCAGAATAGCCGATCAGCTGGTGGAGAAACCCTACACAGATATTGGATTTGTTTTTCAGCAGGACTTCCTGATGGACTGGCGCTCTGTGATAGAGAATGTCCTGCTCCCTATAGAGATCAAAAAGCTGGGACCCGTTGAAAAATACAGGGACAGGGCCATGGAACTCCTTGAAATGGCCGGGCTGGCGGGGTTTGAAAACAGATACCCCTATGAACTTTCAGGAGGAATGCGGCAGCGTGTATCCATCTGCCGGGCCCTGATTACCCGCCCGCCCCTGCTCCTGATGGACGAGCCCTTCGGTGCTCTTGACTCGCTGACCCGGGAACAGATGACTGCCGACCTTGTAAAGATATGGCAGAAGAACTGCAATACGGTGCTTTTCATAACCCATAACATCTACGAGGCCGTGTTCCTTGCGGACAGAGTCCTGGTAATGTCAAAACGGCCGGGAAGAGTGCTCTATACCAAAGAACTGGACGACCTGAAACGGCCGAGAGATCTAAGCATCCAGGATACACCCCTGTTCCAGAAGCATGCCACCGATATCAGGCATACCTTTGTCAAAGAGGGAATCCTTAAATAGGAGACCTGCTCACAAAAAAAATCCCGGCCCCCTTCCCGGGGCTGCCGGGTCCGCTCAACCCCCAGAGATCTTTTCTTAAGATCTCCGAGGATCATAAAATTTCCGGAGAATATATGGAACTGAGACAATTTTTAGAAAAACTGAAACAGAACGGTCAATTGATTGAAATTGATAAAAAAGTGAAACTGGATTTTGAATTCGCGGCAATTGAAAATGCCATGGAAAAAGAAGGAAGACCAGCCGGACTGTTTACCAATACGGACAATCCTTCGGGGATTCCCATCGTCGGCGGAGTACTGGGTCATATGAAGCGCATTGCCCTGGCTCTGGACTGTACAGAACAGGAGATAAATCAGAAAGTAGATGAGGCACTGGGCAGACTGATGGCTCCGGAAGTTGTGGAAAATCCCCCGTTCCTGGAGAACATCATAAGCGGAGAGGATATCAATCTCCTGGAACAGCTTCCCATTCCCCATCACAATTCCGGCGATGCAGGCCCCTATATAACCGGAGGGATTATAGTCTCCAAAGATCCCGAAACGGGAAGGCAGAACTTTTCCTTCAACCGACTGCAGGTCAAGGGCCCCCGGAAACTGGGACTGATGATGAACGAGTGGAGGCATATCTATCAGAATTTTAAAAAGTATGAGGCAAAAGGGGAAGATATGCCCATAGCCATTGCCATCGGCGTGGATCCGGCAGTGGAAATCTCTACTGGATTCCGCATTGAAGAGGATGAAGCCTACCTGGCGGGAGCCCTGAACGGGGAACCCCTGAAAGTGGCCCGAGGCAACGCTGTGGATATCAATGTTCCCGCCGATACGGAGATTCTGGTGGAAGGATTTGTCAAGATAAAAGAGTGGGAAGACGAAGGCCCTCTTGCCGAGTTTACAGGACACTATGGAGAGCATCAGTATATGCCTGTGATAGAGGTGACTTCCATCTGTTATCGGAATAATCCAATCTATCAGACGATTATTCCCGCCTCCAATGAGCATATAAATGTAGGAAACGTGCTGTCCCGTGAACCCATGCTGAAAAGGATGGTTTCCCATGTGTCTCCCAATGTGACCGATGTTCACCTCACACCCTACACAGGGGGATTTATGGCGATTGTGGCTCTGAGCAAAACCAATTCGGGAGAACCCAAGAATGTGGCCATGGCGGCTCTGATGACCCATGTGAATATCAAAATTGCTGTGGTTGTGGACCCTGATGTGAACATCTATCTTCCCGCTGACATCCTATGGGCCATGTCCACCCGGGTGGATGCGAATAAGGACATTGTGACGGTTCCCTATGCCCAGGGAATGGAAAATGACCCCACCACCGACGAAGAGGGAATGCAGACAAAATTCGCCATCGATGCGACCATTGACCTTAAGATAAAAGATGATTACAGAAGAGTCACCTATCCCGCTGTGGATCTGGATGCTTTCCTTAAACAGTGAGATTCAGGGAGACCTGTTTCCATTTCAGAGTAAGAGAACAAAGGATTAAGATATGATCAGAATTTTAGGATTATCAGGAAGTCCCAGAAAGGGAGCCACACTTAACATACTTGAAAACGCCCTTTCTGAAGTAGCAGGCGAAGACATTGAAACTGAGATAATTTCATTGCGCGGTAAAAAAATAGCCCCCTGCAACGGATGCGGATCTTGTAGAAAAAACAAATCATGGTGTATTTTCAAGGACGATATGCAGAGCCTTATCGATTCTTTTATTACCGCTGATGCGGTTCTGATAGGAAGCCCTGTTTATGTGCACACCATCACGCCTCAGCTTATGGCGTTTTTTTCCCGGCTCAGGCCTGTTGGTGTAATGAAACCGGGAGTCCTGCGGAATAAACTGGGAGCGGGCTTTACTGTGGGCGGCACAAGAAACGGTGGCCAGGAATCAGCTCTGAACACCATTCTTCATCTGCTTATGACAAGAGGATTCAACGTTGTGAGCAATGAGGAAAGAGGGTATATCGGCGGAAAAGTATGGTCCAGAGATATCAAGGATCTGCAGCAGGAAGATGATACAATCGGATTTGAAACCGTGAGCTCCCTGGTGAAAAAACTTGCCGAAACCACGCTGATCTACAATGAAGGGAAGAGGATTTTCGAATCAAAACAATAAAGAGAGGGCTCTGAGAACACTATGGATTTACTAGCGAAACTGGAGGATAAAAAGAATACTTTTTCAAAAACTGAAAAAAGTCTGAAAGATTATGTTCTCGCCAACCTGGAGGACATTGAAAATATTTCCATCGTAAACATGTCGAAAATAACCGGCGCCAGTAAATCCACCATCTCCCGGTTCTGCAGAAAACTGGGATATGAGAATTTCAGAGCTTTCTCCTTTGCGGTGGCCCATCAGGTCGCCGCCAGCTACTCCCTGCTGCAGGAGGGAGTCAGCGCTGATGACTCAACCATGGGGATTGCTGCCAAAATTTTTTCAAAAGAGTGCAGTGCCCTTGAAAAAACCCTGAACCAGCTGGATCCCCTTCAGCTGGACAAGCTTGTGAATTTAATCCTCAGCAAAAAGAAGATACAGCTTTTCAGTGTCGGAGGATCCTCTGTGGTCGCACTTGACCTGCTGAATAAATTTTCCCGGCTGGGGATAGAATCGATTTTCCAGACAGATCTTGTTTTCCAGCAGATATCAGCCAACAATCTGAAAAGGAATGACATAGCCTGGTTCCTCTCATTTTCGGGATACGACAGGGATATGATCGAGATGGCCGAAAAGGCAAAAAAGAATCAGGCGACGATAGTCTGTATGACCAACAATGAGGAATCCCCTCTGGCCCTGTTATCAGATTACACTCTGATCGGGAGCTATCTGGATATCTATGCCTATACGGGGACGACAGAGTCCCGCCTGTCTCTTATGTACCTGGCGGATGTCCTGTTCACAGTCCTTGCCGTATGCGGCTCTCCTGAAACGATCAGCAGCCTTGATGAAACAAAGGAAACCCTGCTGAACAGACTGAATGATGTTTAAGGGATCTCTTCCTCCGGGGTCCGGCTTCAGTGATCCTGTTTGCGTAAAAGACTCATAATGATCAGATCCGGATTGAAGTACACTTTTGTGGTAAGGACAGGATCATCCTCCTGATCATAGAAGATCTCCTGCCACTGGATCAGTGCCTTGTTTTCATGAAAGCCGAAAACACTGTTCAGCTCTTCATCAGAGATGACAGGAATAAATGTGCACAGAGAGTGGGCCACCTCCCTGCCGCAGCTCTGCCAGATAAAATCTCCCAGAGTGGCAAAAGAATCTCTGTCCAGTCCGTCTCTTTTTACAAGATCCCGGGGAACACTGCTCACTGAGAGGATTCCTGTTCCCGCAAAGGAAACATAGGTTCTTGTATATTCAAGGATGTCACTCCCCTCAGGCAGGCTGAGGGTCTCTTTTTCCAGATATCCCGACTTCACTTCCCTCATTCGCTCTGTAATTTCCGAGACTGGGTTTCCGCTGTCCGCCATGAGCTGCCGGAAATCGAAGATAAGATCTATCCGCATGGGACAATCCAGGGCGCTCCAGTGGATATAGTTCCCTGATCCGTGTTTTTTGGTTATAAACCCCTCTTTATTGAGGAGTCTGAGAGCTTCCCGTATGGTGGAGATGCTGACTCCCAGAATGCGGGACAGATCCCCTTCGGAAGGAAGCTTTTTCAACCGGGGATTCTGTTCCTTTATAATATTGAGAATCTCTGCTTTAACGAGCTCTGTACGTGATGCTCCGACCTGTATTCTGGACGCCATATACTCTCCTGAGAACTAAACTACCACAAACAGGGACCTGTTACAAACAGGGCATCCCTCTTTCAGTTTCCCCGGATTATCATTACAATTCAAGCTATGATACAGAAACCGAAAAAAATTATTCTGGGCATAACCGGCGCTTCGGGAACGGCTATTGCCCGGCAGCTTATAACAGACCTGCAGGACCGGGAGGCGGAAATCAGTCTGATCATATCCAACTGGGCTGATCAGGTGGCTATACACGAAACCGGAATATCCTGGGAAAACTGGCTCAAAGGCCAGAGGGGGAAGATCCTCCGGGAACAGTGGAATAATATGGCCTCCGTTCTTGCCAGCGGATCCTCCTTCTATGACGGCATGATCATTGCCCCCTGCTCCATGGGAACTCTGGGTGGGATTTCCGCCGGAATATCCCGGAATCTCATAGAGAGAGCTGCGGACGTTTCACTCAAAGAGAAAAGGTCTCTGGTCCTTGTTCCCCGGGAAGCCCCTTTCAATAGAATACATCTGACAAACATGCTGAATCTGACCGATGCGGGAGCTGTTATACTCCCGCCGATCCCTTCGTTTTATCACAACCCGGAAACCATCGACGATCTGCTCCAGCAGATCTCCGCAAGGATACTGAAATCCCTGGGGATCAGCTCTGACAGGCTGAAGTCCTGGGCAGGGGAAGAGCTGATTGAGGAGCCTTAAAGGCCTGCGGCTTTTTTCAGAAGAGCCGTACACTCCCCGGGAGAAGCGGGTTTTACATTATTCTTCATAAGAAACATTCCCGAACCGATTTTTCCGATCATCTCAAGGTCTCCCTCAGAGGCCAGCTGATCCCGGACTTTTCCCAGAGCCTCTTCCAGTCCCAGCTCTTTCTGCCAGTTCAGAATGGCAGGGATACAGTCCCTGTGAGAGCTTCCTCCCAGAAGTCGGGCCAGATCATCATAAAGTTCTTCGTTTCCGGCAATATTGAATTCCAGAGCATAGGGCAGAAGGAATGTGTTTCCCAGGCCATGGGAGACATGCAGGGCCGTACAGAAGGGAGCGGAAATAGAGTGAACAATACCGAGTCCTCCCAGATCCATGGCGATTCCCGCCATCATGGCAGCTTTGGCCATATCCCAGCGGGCCTGGATATCCGATCCGTTATGAACCGCTTCGGACAGGGCGCTGACAGTCAGTTTAATGGCAGATTCCGCCAGGCTCAGGATCAGGGGATTCCGGTTCTTGCCCGTATAGGCTTCTATCCCGTGAGTCAGCGCATCCATTCCTGTTATGGCAGTCAGAAAAGGAGGAAGCCCTGTCATCAGCTCGGGATCTATCACTGCCAGTTTCGGAAAGATGGCGTCCTGCTTGATCCCCTTTTTGGTATTCCGGCTGCCGATAACAGCCACACCGGAAACTTCACTGCCCGTCCCGGATGTGGTGGGAACAGCAGCCAGAGGCAGGGGGGGATTTTCAAAGATCCTGTTATCCCACTGATACGCCTCCATAGGGCCTTCATTCACAGCCAGACAGCAGGCGGCTTTGGCCGTGTCGATGACACTGCCTCCGCCCAGAGCCACAACCTGCCGGAACGACTCTTTTCTCAGAACTTCCACCAGTTTCATGACCATGGCTTCGTCCGGATCGGGAAGCACATCGTCATAGATCTCAGTTTCCAGCCCCGAGGACTGCATAGTCGAGGCCATGGTGCCCGCAAGACCTGCCGAAACAAGGCCCTTATCTGTGACAAGAAGGGTTTTCCCCCTGCCCAGATGATCGGCGATCTGCCGGGAAGACCCGGGACCTTCCAGTATTTTTACTGGTAGATAAAAGCTTGTAATATCCATAAGTACTCCCTATTCTGCTGTATTGATCCAGACGGACTTCAGTTCTGTCACAGCCTCAATCGCCGCTGTTCCATTGTCTCTGCCGTAACCGCTCTCTTTGAAACCGCCAAAAGGCACATTGGAGGAGAATCTGTCGTAGGTATTCACCCAGACCACTCCCGACTCCAGAGCTGCCGAGACTCTGCTTGCGCGGCCCAGATTCCCGGTCCAGACTGCGGCGGCCAGGCCATACCGGGTATCATTGGCACGAGCAATCACTTCCTCTTCTGTTTTAAAGGGATAGACACAGACTACCGGACCGAATATCTCCTCCCGGGAGATCACCGCATCATCAGCCACATCAGTAAAAACAGTAGGGGCGATGTAGAATCCTCCCTCCGGAAGATTCCCCCCTGTCATACGGAAACCACCGGTTTGCAGAGTTCCCTCGGATTTACCGGTTTCGATGTATTTCATAATGGTATTGAACTGATTTTCATCCACGATCGGCCCCAACCGGGTCTCTTCATCCATGGCGGGTCCTGTTTTCACTGTCTCGATTTTTTTCAGAAGTCCCGCCAGAACTGCATCGTAGATCCTGTCCTGTACATAAAGGCGGCTTCCCGCCACACAGCTCTGTCCTGTGTTGCCGAAGGCCGCGTCAAAGGCGCCCTCAATGGCTTTCTCCAGGTTTGCATCATCGAAAATAATATTCGGCGCTTTGCTACCCAGTTCCAGGGTCACCCGCTTCAGATTTTCCGCCCCCGCTTTGATCACCCCTTTTCCCACAGCAGTGGAACCGGTGATCTGAACCTTCCGGATTCCCGGATGGGAGGAAATGGCACTGCCGATAACACTGCCGCTTCCGGTCAGGATATTGAGAACTCCCGGGGGAAGCCCCGCTTCACAGGCCAGTTCTCCCAGTCTGAGAATACAAAGGGACGCCACCGAGGCGGGCTTGATGATCACACAGTTTCCCGCCGCCAGAGCCGGTCCGGCTTTCTGGGAAAAGTGGATCAGCGGATAGTTCCAGGGCAGAATGATCCCGATGGTACCCAGAGGCTGCCGGAGAGAATAGACAAACATTCCCGGCGCGGAAACCGGTATGGTTTCCCCGGTGATCCGACTGGGAATCCCCGAGGCATTGAGCATGTTGAATGAGGAGACAGGAGCATCAATTTTCATGGTATGATCCACAGGTTTCCCGGTTTCCAGGGACTCCAGCTGAGCCAGTTCCTCTTTGTGAGCCTGAATCAGCTCCCCGAACTTCCGCAGAACCCCTTCCCGGTATCCTGGAGCCGAAGCCGACCAGGAGGGAAACGCTCCGGCCGCGGCTTTTACAGCCGCATCCACATCCGCACTTCCCGAGGCGGCAGTCTGTCCGAGGGTTGTCCCGTCCGAAGCGTTTCTGGCATTGGCCCGCTCTCCGGAAACAGCAGGAACAAAAGCGCCGTCGATCAGATTCCCTTTCGGTTCACTCAGAAAGGCTTTTACTGAATCATATATCTCCATCATTTTATCTCTTCACTCCTATCAATAAAAAATCACATCCCCGGCATTACGAAAAAGCGAGCTGAGTCAGATCATAATCAGGATAAACCACTTTCTTCAGATCACTCATATGCGCTTTGGAAGTGGCATCTATACCTGTCTTGTTCTGGACTCCCACGGGATCACTGCAGGGATCCAGTTCATGCCCCTGGGAATTGGGAACCACAAAAACATCCTCCCGGGGATTCACCCGGTTTGTTACAGCCCACCAGACCTCGGAGGCGTTGTAGATATCCGTATCTTCATCTACAACAATAACATTTTTTATGTTCACATGGCTTGTCATGGCCGCCATGGCGACATTTTTCGGTTCTCCCGGATTGGTCTTCTTCATCTGAATCAGTGCCAGGAATCCGCCCCCGTAGGGAGGAATATGCACATCCACCACATTTTTGGAGACATAGCGGGTGTAATTTTCCAGCAGAGGTTCCCGGGGCAGGACATTCCCCAGATTGATGTGTTCGAAGGACCCGCCGTTCATGGTCTGCCAGATCGGCTTATCCCTGTGGCAGATGGCTTCCAGTTCGAACACAGGGCTGTCCCAGAGCTTTCCATAGTGACCGGTAAACTCAGCCAGGGGGCCTTCCTTTTCCAGAAGGTCCGGAAGGATCTGTCCTTCAATAACATATTCCGCATGGGCCGGAACCAGGATATCGCTGGTCTGGCACTTTACGACCTCGATGGGAGTCTGACGGATCGCCGAAGCAATTTCCATCTCATCCCCGTCATAACGGAACCCCGCCCCGATCAGAACCGCCGGATCAACTCCCACCGCAATGGCAATGGGAAGTCCTTCCCCCTTGGCCCATGCTTTTTTCATCATCTCCCGGAGGTGGCGCCACTCGTTGATCATGATCCCCGAACGGTTATCGCTCTTTATATGCATTCTCTGAAAGGAAACATTCTGTCTGCCCGTTTCGGGATCCCTTGAAATACAGGCGCCGGCGGTGATAAAGGGGCCGCCGTCCTCGGGAGCATGGATGGGAATGGGCAGTTCCATAAGGGAAGCCTCTTTCCCTGTTTTGATATTCTTATGAAAATCCGCCGTTTTCACTTTCACCGGTTTGATGGGATTCTCATACGCTTTCATAAGCACGTTGGAAATTTCTTTTGTTTTGCATCCCAGAGCCAGGGCGATTTTCCTATGGCTGGAAAGGAGCCCTCCCACCACTTCTCCTTCCCGTTCTTTCAGGTTGGTAAAGTGGACAGCCGGCATGCCTTTCTTCTCTACAGAAGCCAGTATGCTTCCCAGCTCTCTATTCAAATCAACAGGTGATTCCAGAAGATTCAGCTCTCCCTGCTCCCTGAGTACGTTCATATAGGATCTCAGATCATTTATCATCAACACACCTCTATTCATTAAGTCATCTGATGACTATTGTGTCTTTTTTGTACAAAAGATGCAATAAAATCAGATAAATATGGATGATTCTACTTTAAACTGCTCTTTCAATAGAGTTTCCACCTCTTCCAGCCAGGCTTCTCTCTGATCCAGTGTACTGAGAAAAACACTGCAGAAATCTTTTTTTACAAACTGATCCACCCCGCAGTTCCCGAATACAATCTGCCCCCAGAACTGCTTCAAAGGATCACCCAACGCTGTAAGCTCCTCTTCAGGGCAGTCTGCTGTATTGAATACAGTGACCGATTTGCCCGTTAACAGAGGAACAAGACGGCCTTCCCCGCCGTCCTCCCCGGCATATTCAAAGGCAACTCCCGAACGGATTACCCGATCTACCCAGCCCTTCAGAACAGCCGGAGCCTGATGCCTCCAGTTGGGATGCACCACCACGATACCGTCAGCAGATTTCAGTTCATCACAATGCCGGCCGACCAGGCCGGAAGGTGTATAGTTTTCAGCCAGCTCTTCCTCAGTCATGAGGGGACTGAAATCTTCCCTGTAGAGATCATGAAATACAACATCATGTCCGATCCTCTCCAGAGACGCGACAGCCCTCCGGGCGATG
Source organism: Oceanispirochaeta sp. (assembly GCA_963666275.2). Taxonomy (GTDB): domain Bacteria; phylum Spirochaetota; class Spirochaetia; order DSM-2461; family DSM-2461; genus Oceanispirochaeta. Next base: position 1,114,640 of record CAXXOA010000002.1, on the reverse strand, counting down.
GCGGAATTCAGACTTCCTTCCGATGGATGGGCTAATAATACGAGTATTTTCATTTATTTAATCACCTTACTTATTATTTGAAGCGGATAACCCCGCCAGAACATCCTCCGCCCGCACAGGCAGGGTGGAAAAATCCACCCCCGTGGCATGACTGATGGCATTGATAACCGCCGGAGCGACCCCTCCGGTTGTGGCTTCTCCGATACTCTTCGCCCCGTAGGGACCGGGTTCTTCCGGGTTATCCAGAAAGAGCACATCCGTCTCAGGCATCTCGGAAGCCCGGAAAAATCCGTATTTCCTGAAGTTTCCGTTCTTCACATCCCCTGTTTCGGGGTCCACATCCAGCTCTTCGGAAAGGGCGAATCCCAGACCCATGTGAAGGCCTCCTTCCACCTGACCCTCCAGCATGACAGGATTAATGGGTGTACCCGAATTGTGCACAGCCAGAAAGTCCAGAACCCTGACCTCACCGGTTTCCCTGTTGACTTCCACTTCGGCAAAGTTGGAAAAGTAGGCTCCCGGATCAAAAGGACAGGGAACGCTCTCAATCACAGCCATATCCCGGAAGGGATAGCTTGTCTGCGCATGCCTGACCAGCTCGGTAAGAGAGGCCGATTTTCCTTCGGCGTATTTAAAACGGACACTGCCGTCACAGAACTCCACATCAGCTGCGGCACAGCCGAACATCCGGGCCCCCTCTTCCAGAAGGAGCCTCTTCATGGTTTCTCCGGCTTTCAGAACAGCCTGTCCACATACCCAGGTTTCCCTGCTGGCGTAACTTCCATTATCGTAGAACGTCATCAGGGTATCCGTCTCGGCCAGTGAGATTTTATCCTCCGGAATATCCAGACAGGAGGAGAGGATTTTCTTCATAAGGATGCTGCTTCCCTGGCCGTTCTCATGGGCCGAAATTGTAAGCACAGCCGAACCGTCGGGGAACAGTTTTACCGAAGCGGTAGAATAGTCCACACAGCCCGGATAGATTCCCGCGCCGTGGACCCCCGAGACAGCACCGATCCCCCGGAGAAGAGTCTGACCGGGAATGCTGTTGTGTTCATGACAGAGCCTCTTCCTCTCGTCCCAGCGGAACTTTTCCGCCCCTGCTTTCAGACACTCCGCAGGATGGGCTGCCCCCAGATCGTCTCCTGTCGAGGGGTTTTTATCCCCCGGCTGAATCAGATTGGCCAGACGGAATTCCACGGGATCCCAACCCCTGTCCCGGCAGATTCTGTCTATAAGAACCTCTCTGGCAAAGGAGAGCTGGGGATTCCCATAGCCCCTCATGGCACCGGGGGGCTGATTATTGGTATAGGCCAGTTTAACTTCTGTAGCGATACGGGGAACCCGGTACAGGCGGTAGGCTTTGTCCATAAAGGCATAGCCCAGATCGAACCCGCTGCCGAAGTAGGCGCCTCTGTCCATAACAGCCTGATAGTCATGCTCCCGGAAAAGCCCGTCAGCCCCCACACAGATCCTGTGCTCTATCTTCACAGGGGTTCGGGTCCTTGTGGAACTGAACACCTCTTTCCTTGTCATTTCCATGGCCACGGGACGGCCTGTCCGCAGGGCCAGGAGAGCGGCTACCGGTTCCAGAACCATCTCGGACTTGCCGCCGAAAGCTCCTCCCACAGGGGGTTTGATCACCCGGACCCTGTTAAAGGGCAGTTCAAACAGTTCGGCCAGCATAGCCTGATAACAGAAAACATTCTGACAGGAGCTGTAGACTGTAAGTACCTCCTCTTCGTAGAGGGCTGTGACCGCATGGGGCTCCATGGCCGCATGGGTAACCCGGCCGGTCCGGAAGGTATCTTCATAGACAAACCAGTCCTCCCGGCTGTCGGGCAGAGTTCCTGAGGAGTCGGAGATTTCCGCCGGAGCATTGCCCTCTTCATGGATGGGAGGGGCCCCCTCTTGAAGGGACTCTTCCGGCGTTCTCAGAAAAGGGAGAGCCTCATACTCCACATCAATCAGCTTCAGGGCCTTCCGGGCGGTGGCCTCATCTACAGCGGCTACCGCGGCGATCCTGTCCCCTCTGTAGCGGAAATGGCTGTTGAAAATCCTGTCGTTCTTCCGGACGTCCTGATAGGGAACCGTAATATGGCTGTTGAATGTCCTGTCGGGAATATCCTCAAAGGTCACCACATCCACAACCCCCGGAAGAGCCCGGGCCTTTTCGGTGTCGATTTTCGTTACAATCCCGTGAGGAGCCGGAGCATAGAGGATCTTTCCCTTCAGGGCTCCGGAGAATTTCATATCCGCTGTATACTTCAGACGGCCAGTTACCTTGGAAGAAACCCGGGTCACAGGAGAAAATCCTCCCACTCCGTCACTTTTTTCAGGAGGGGTCATCTGGCCCGAAGCGATTTTGACCGCATCGATAATTTTAGCGTATCCCGTACAGCGGCAGAGATTGTTCTCAAAGGCCTTCCGGATTTCCCACACGGAGGGGCGGGAATGGCGGGAGAGAAGATCCACAGTGGTGATGACCATACCGGGGGTGCAGAAGCCGCACTGAACCGCACCGGCATCGATAAATGCCTGCTGTACCGGATGCAGAGCTCCTCCATCGAGGGCGGACTCGGCCAGGCCCTCCACGGTGACGATATCCGCTCCGTCCAGACGGGAGAGAGGCAGATTGCAGGTCGTTACAGCCTGTCCGTTGACAAGGACCTTGCAGGCTCCGCAGTCTCCGGCGCCGCAGCCGCATTTGGTTCCGGTCAGATCCAGATCCTCCCGGAGGAATTTCATGAGAGTCAGACCGGGCCGAACCAGGACAGAATGCCCGGATCCATTTATTTTTAAAGAGATCTGCTTATCAGCCATGGAGCCCATCCTTTCCTTTCATAAGCTCTGCCGCATTCTGAACGGCCTGAACAATTTTTACATACCCCGTACAGCGGCAGATATTGTGCTTCAGAGCCTCCCGGATCTCCTCTTCATGGGGATCGGGATTCCTGCCCAGAAGGTCGATGGACTGAATCACCATGCCGGGTGTGCAGAAGCCGCACTGAACCGCACCGGCGTCCAGAAAAGCCTGCGGAACAGGATGGAGAGAGCCGTCTTCCCCGTTTATCCCTTCAATAGTCACCACAGACCGGCCGTCCACCCTGTAGGAGGGCAGATTGCAGGAGGTCACAGCCTGCCCGTCCAGCAGCACCTTGCAGGCCCCGCAGTCTCCTGTTCCGCAGCCGTATTTGGTTCCGGTCAGATGGAAGTGATCCCTGATAAGGGAGAGAAGGGTTTGTCTTTTTTCTACCTCGGCAGTGACGCTCCGGCCGTTGAGGGTAAAACGGATCTCCATGACTGATTGCGTTCCTTTCTTAATGATCTCTGATGGGAGAGTTGGATCCCTGGAGTTTTTCAGCCTTCTCCATGATTTCGTAGGCGGTTTTCCGGCCATGCTCTATTGTGATCACCGCTTCGGCCATACCCTGGGCCAGCCGGATGACCGTATCGGCTCCGGGGCCGTCCTTTTCGGCTCCTGCCACCCTGTCATCTCTGGACCAGACGGTTCCGCCGTTGTAGCAGCCCCCCAGTCCTCCGGTGACAAGCATTTCATGCATCAGGAAAAAGTTGATAATAGCCATATTGGTCATTTCCTGCCCCCCGTGACGGGTTCCCCCCACAGAGAGAGCGGCACCGACTTTGTTCTTCAGGCCTCCCGCATGAACAAGATAGTGAGGCCGCGTTCTGTTGAACACCATGGCCAGCTGGCCGGTCACATTCATATCATAGACAGGGCTTCCCACCAGAATCGCATCGGCTTCCAGGATCAGGGCTTCCACCTCTTTGTAATCGTCCTGAATGGTACACATGGAATTTTCCCGGATACAGCGGTCGCAGTGAATACAGGGACCTATTTTCTTTCCCCGGACGGACCAGTAGACCGTTTCAATCCCGGGATACCCTTCCAGAACCTCCAGAGCTTTTTTCACAGACCATTCGGTGGCCCCTTTTCGGGGGCTGCCGCAAATACCCAATACTTTCATACTCTTATACTCCTGTAACGTCCTCTTCCGGATCTCCCAGAAACAGGTCCTTTTCTTTCAGTTTCTCAATAATCCATTCTTTCGATACGGGGAGCCTGTCGGGATAGCATCCCAGAGCGGAGGCCACCGCATTGGCAATGGCCGGGGCGCCGGGCACAACCGAACATTCCCCTATGCTTTTGGCTCCGTAGGGGCCCGGTTCATCTCCCTCTTCTATAAAAGCCATCCGGATCTTCCGGGGCATAGTGGCCGCATCAATGGTCCTGTACTTCTTCAGATTCCCGTTTTTCAGGGCTCCCATCTCATCAAAAACCATCTCTTCACACAAGGCGAAACCAGTGGAAATCTGAATAGCCCCTTCCAGCTGGCCTTCGATCCCCATCCGGTTCAGAACCTTTCCCACATCGTGGACAGCCGCATAATCGGTAATTCTGAGATCTCCCGTCTTCCGGCAGATCTCCACTTCGGCAAAATGGGCTCCGTAGGAGGTCCTGTCGGCTTCATTGGCATGACTGCCTGTCACTTCCGGGGAGAACTGCCTGACCTGATAAATAAACAGCAGCAGTTCCTGCAGAGAGACAGAGCGGTCTGTCCCTGTCTGCAGGATCAGCTCTTTTCCCAGAGCCAGTTCCCCGGGCTGACAGGGCCAGTCCCGGGACTCCCAGTAGAGAACCGCTTCATTCAGCAGAAGATCCTTCATCAGAAGAGCCGACTTCCTGGCCGCCTGGGCTGAGACAAAGACCCCCCGGCTGGCAAAATCCCCCAGATTCCAGGGGCAGCTGTCCGTATCGGTCTCGATGGCCTCCATCTTCTCCGCAGGAATTTTGAGTTCCTCCGCCAGGATCATCTTCTGCAGGGTTACCGAGCCGTTCCCCATATCATGACTCCCCGTGAAGAATACAAGGGTTCCATCCTCGTTGAGCTTGATATGGATCCCCGTAAAATCCACATGAACCTTGAAAACCCCGTTGCCATGCATTCCCACAGCCATGCCGCTCCCCCGGAGGAATCCTTCCGGCGGAACGGACCGGGATTTCTCTTCCCATCCGAAAAGCTCCTCCCCGGTCCGGACACAGTCCAGGGGACGGGGATTTCCGATAGGAGATCCGTACACAGGCTCGGTGCTGTCGGGATGGATGAGATTCTGTTTCTGAAACGCCACAAAATCCATCCCCAGATCATCGGCGATTCTCTTCAGATGGGTCTGAACGGCAAAATAGAGTTGGGGAGAACCGTAGCCCCTCATGGCTCCCGCCACAGGGAGATTGGTATACACCGGTGTGGCGGTGATGCGGAAATGGGGAATTCGATAGAGCTTGACCGCCTTATGGGCCGCCGCGGCTGCCACGTTCACACTCTGGGTGCAGTAGGCCCCTGCATTAATGAGGTAATCGATCTCCTGAGCCAGGATCTTCCCGTCCCGGGAGACGGATGTTCTTATCCGCGTTTTTGAGGCATGCCGGGTCCTGGTGCAGAGAAAAACCTCTTTCCGGGTCAGTTCAATCCGGACAGGAGCTCCCAGCTCCAGGGCGGCGACAGCGGCATAGGGTTCCAGGATCATGGGAATTTTTGCCCCGAAGGCTCCCCCCATGGCAGGTTTTATCACCTGAATACGGCTGCGGGGCATATCCAGCAGCTCCGAAAGGAGCAGTCGGACGCCGAAGGAGTTCTGGGTGGAACTCTGAATAACCAGCTTTCTCCTTTCCCTGTACTTGGCCAGAACTGTATGGGGTTCCAGTGCCAGATGGTGGATAGCCGGGGTTTCCTTCACATCCTCATAAACCTTACTCGCCCGGGCCAGCTCACTTTCTGGTTCTCCGTAACCCACGGTGATATCAGCAATGCGGTTGCTCCCGAGCACCGCATCATTGGCGGCGGGAGCGCCCGGTTTCAGAGCGTCATCCAGAGAGAAGACTGCCGGAAGATCTTCCGTTTCCATCCGGATAAGCCTGACCGCTTTAGCAGCGGCTTCGGGCGAATCCGCCGCCACGGCCGCGGCAAAATCCCCTTTGAACCTGAGGGTCCGGGGAAAGAGGGATTCATCCTCCACAATATCATGCCCGTCGAAGCGTTTGGCACTGTTATAGAGCCGGGAGGGAGTGGAAAAACAGGTATAGATCTTCCTGACACCTGGAACTTTTTCCGCCTCGGACAGATCAAAAGAGAGGATCCGGCAGTGCGCCCGGGGGGAGAGAAGAAATTTCATATGGAGGGTTCCCGGCTTCTGCAGGTCACCCGTATAAAGGAGAGCCCCGGTAACCTTGGAATAACCGTCGTGAACGGGCGTACTGCTCCCGATTTCAGAATAACTCATACACCACCTGTTTCAGAATCGGGTGATTCTGGCCATATCCACTATTTCGGGATTAAACAAGATTTCATTAAAACAGATAAAATAATCATTCAGATCAAAAAAGAATTCGTCCCATGCCAGAACAGGATCATTCTCTGGAAGTCCGAAAATCCCCATGGCCTCCCTGTCCAGAACAGCCTTTGTCCAGGCAGTGGTAAAAGCCACCTCCATTCCGCAGATATCCTTCAGAAGGTCCTTGAGAGAGACTGCCGGAATGGGACTGAGATTCTTTTTCATCAGCTCCAGAGGCACCTGGGTCCGGCAGAAAATAGCCTCCCTGTTGTCTGCGAAGTAGGTCCAGTGAAACTCGAAAACCCTGGCGGATTCATATTCAGGGAACCTTTTGCACAAACGGGGCGAAGCTCCCGTTACATATCCGTCAGACTGGGAGACGGAGACACGGTACCCCCCCACCCCGAGGATCTGCCGGAAGTTCATATCCATATCCACGCGCATTTTCAGATCATGCACCATGGGATGACCGAACATTCCCTTTCCCTGAATCCGGGTAATATATCCCTCTTCGATGAGCTGGGTGATGGCCTGACGGATAGTGGACCGGCTGGTACCGGTCCTTTCCGCCAGGACTTCTTCCGTTTCCAGCTTATTATGACCGGGAGTGAGGGAACGGATCTGTTCCCTGATCTCATCGGCTATAATCTTATATTTGGGTGCCCCGGTGTCTTTCAGAGTCAGGGGTTCGATAATATTTCCCATATCAGTCTTCCAGAGGATGGCCGGCCATCATCAGCCCGACCTGCTCCACTGTCACCTCCCTTGGATCAACTATGCCGATAATTCTACCACGGCACATGACCATGAGTCTGTCGGAAAGATTCATCAGTTCCTCCAGCTCTGTAGAGATATAGAGGATGGCAGCTCCCCGCTCCCTTTGCTCCAGAATCCTTGTATGAACATACTCGATAGCCCCTACATCAAGCCCCCTGGTGGCATGCATCGCCGCAATGACTTTGGGTTCTCCGTGGAGTTCCCGGGCCAGGACCAGCTTCTGCTGGTTTCCTCCGGAAAGGCTGGATACAGGGACTTCCAGAGAGGGAGTCCGTACATCGAAATGTTCCGCATATTCCCTGGCATGCTCGGCAATAAAAGCCCAGTCGATGAGACTTCCCTTTGTATGGGGGCTCTTATGATAGTCGTTCACCATGAAGTTTTCTTTAATATCCAGATCAAGGACAAGCCCCCGGACATGTCTGTCTTCGGGAATATGGGCCAGTCCCATCTCCAGAATATCCCGGGGAGATCTGTGATGGATCTCTTTTCCCGCCAGCATTACTTTGCCGTTTCTGACCCTTTTCAGGCCTGTAATAACCTCAAGAAGCTCGCTCTGCCCGTTTCCATCAACCCCGGCGACCCCCAGGATCTCTCCCTGGGAGACAGAAAAAGAGAGCTCCGCCAGGGCATCGACTCCCTTGCTCTTGGAAACGGAAACATTTTCAAGCTTGAGCATCTCCTTTCCGGGTTTGCATCCTGTTTTCTCGATACTGAATGAGACATCCCGTCCCACCATCAGGCCTGCCAGCTTTTCTTTCGAGATGTCCTCATTCACCAGAGTTTCTATCATCTCACCTTTCCGGAGAATGGAAATTCTGTCGCTGATTTCAAGGACTTCATCCATCTTATGACTGATGAAGATTACAGACCGTCCTTCCGAAATGAAAAGGCGGATCATATTGAAAAGCTCGTCGATCTCCTGGGGAGTCAGTACGGCTGTGGGTTCGTCCAGAACGAGGATTTTCGCTCCTCTGTAGAGGGCTTTCACAATCTCCACCCTCTGCTGCTCTCCTACGGACAGACTGTCCACCCGGGCAAAGGGATCCAGATTCATATTGTACTGTCTGGCGAACTTTTCAATCTCCTTTGCCACTTTATGGATCTGAAGAAAGGGTTCCTTCTCCCGTTTCATACCGAGAACAATATTTTCAGCTACACTCAGTTTCGGGATCAGCATAAAGTGCTGATACACCATGCCGATCCCCTGAAGGATCGCATCCTTGGCGGAACTGAACTGAACAGGCTTTCCCTCCAGCTCTATCTCCCCTTCGGTCGGTTTTATAACTCCCGCCAGGATATTCATAAGGGTGCTCTTTCCGGCGCCGTTCTCTCCCAGCAGGGAGTGGACTTCCCCGGGAGCCAGATCCAGATTGATATTTTTATTGGCAACCACCGCCGGATAGACCTTGGTGATTCCGCGCATTTTCAACATATTCACTCTCTCCCTATTGGCTCTTAAAAGGTTTTCCCGATGAAGCGGGGGCATTGGATCTTCCCACGAATCCGGAAAGGGCCAGAATGGTCAGGATATAGGGAATCATCATCAGCAGCTGATAGGGAATAGCGCTGCTGGCTGTCTGCATTTTGATCTGCACAGCCTCTCCCATACCGAAAACCAGAGTGGCAGCCAGAACGCCCCAGGGATTCCAGTTTCCGAAGATCACCGCAGCCATGGCAATATAGCCCCGGCCGCTGACCATGTTTTCAGTAAAAAGGCTGAGAACTCCCAGAGACAGAAAACCTCCCGCGGCGGAGATCAGAAATCCTCCCGCCAGAATGGACAGATACCTGACTCTATACACATTGATCCCGGCGGCATCTGCCGCATTGGGATACTCTCCCACCGAACGGATCTTCAGTCCGATGGTCGTTTTTTTAAAGAAATAGCTCAGAACCGGTACAAACAGCAGTATCAGATAGACCGGTCCGGGCAGATTGAAAAGAGATCCCAGGATGGGGATATCACTGAGAAAAGGAATTGTAATTTTCTCAAAACCCGGAGCTCTGGCTGTCTGCCCCGATACTCCGAAAACGACCCGGTTCAGTGTAGAAGTGAGGCCCAGAATGATCAGATTGAAGGAAATACCCGTCACGATCTGATTGGCTCCCAGAGAAACAACGATCCCGGCATAGATCAGACCCAGAACCATACCGCTCATACCGGCAAAAAGGATCCCCATCCAGGGGGAACCGAAGGCACGGGCGAAAAAGACACCCACAAAGGATCCGAGAAGCATCATGCCTTCACATCCGATATTCACAATACCGCTCTTTTCCATAATCAGCAGTCCCAGAGCGGCAATAAGGATAGGCGCCGCCATTCTCAGATCCGCATTTAAAAGGTAGTTCAACAGATCCATAAATCCTAAATTCATAGGGCAGCCTCCTTTTCCTCATTTTTCCGGACAAATTTTTTCAGCAAGGGAATATTCAGATTTTTCAGATGAATTCCCACAATGACAGAGACAATAACAAGTCCCTGAAGAATATAGATAACAGAAACAGGCACTTTCGCTATCAGCTGCATCCTGTTTCCTCCAGCCCGGAGAACTCCGAAAAGGAAGGCTCCCAGGCCGATCCCGGCAGGATGATTCATCCCCACCAGTGCCACGGCGACGCCGTCAAATCCGTACCCGGGGCTGAATGCCTGCAGCAGACGCCCCTGGATCCCCAGGATTTCCACAGTCCCGGCCAGCCCCCCCATACCGCCGGCCAGAAACATGGTCAGCAGAAGGGTCTTTTCGGGCCACATACCCGCAGCCCGGGCCGCTTCTCTGTTGAATCCCACAACCCGGATTTCAAAGCCCTGTTTCATCTTCCATATAAAGAAGTAATAGAACAGAAGAGCCGCCAGGGCGACAGCAAAGCCCAGATGAAGCCTGGTCCCAGGCAAGATCCGGAACAGGGTGGCACTTTCCAGGACGGGAGAACTCTCGGGCATATTCCCGGCGGGGTTCTTCATGGGGCCCGTCACCAGATAGCTGATAAACAGCATGGCCACATAGTTCAGCATGACTGTTGTAATAATCTCATTGGCCTTAAAAGTCACTTTCAGCCATCCTGCCAGAAGCCCCCAGAGGGCGCCGGCCAGAAAACCGGCACAAAGAGCAAAGGGAATATGGATGATCATAGGCATCCCGGCAAAATGGGATCCAACCAGAGTGGCCGCCATACCGCCCATATATAACTGTCCCTCCGCTCCGATATTGACCAGTCCCGCTTTTGATGCATAGGCATAGGAGAGACCTGTCAGGATCAGAGGCGTTGCCTTGACGAAGACTTCAGCCAGACCGTTTTTACTTCCGAAGGCCCCCTGAAACAGGGCGGCGTAGGCTCTCAGGGGAGAGATGCCTATCATTTTCAGAATAACTGCTCCCAGCAGAAAAGCGCAGAGTACAGCGCTGAACTGCAGCAGGAACGATTTGTTTTTTTTAAGACCAATAAGATATTTTTTCATAATTTTCTAATTACTGCGCCAGTTCAATAGAACCGCTTTTCAATCCTTCAATAACTTCATCAATGGCAGCCAGCTGCTCGGCAGAAAAGACAGACTCCATTTCACGGTAGGGTGCCAGAGCAACAGCTCCGCTTTCAAATCCTACAAGGTAGTTTTTGGCTGTGAAAGTTCCGTCCAGAATCCCTTTGACTATAAGTTCATGGCCTTTCGCCATGTCTTCGGTCACACTGGTCAGGATGATATCCCTGTAATCGGGTGCTGTTTCGTACAGATCGGTGGAACATCCGATCACATAGACACTGTTTTCCTCTGCGGCTTCAAACACACCATGGCTGGCTTCATCCGCATCACCTACAAGGACGTCCGCGCCCTCGGAAATCATGGAAAGAGCTACTTCTTTAGCCTTGGCAATATCGTCAAAACTTCCTGTCAGGATGGATTTGACTTCAATATCGGGATTCACGTATTTGGCACCCGCGACAAATCCGGCAGCCTGGTTTACAATGGGGGGAATCTCAATACCGCCGACAAAACCGACAATACCGCTTTTGGAAACAGTAGCGGCAATAGCCCCCTGGGCGAATCCGCTCTCAAAATCGTATACAAGGAAAGATCCCAGGTTGGGTCCCTGTGAGATATTGGTACTGTTGATTATGAAAGTTACATCCGGATACATCTCGGCTATTTTTGTGGCGGGTTCACCGAATTCAAAGCCGTGACCGAAAATAACATCAAATCCCGCTTCAGCGTATCCTCTGAAAATCTCTTCATAATCCGAGGCGGGGGTCCTTTCTGTAAAGGCGATCTCTGCACCATACACTTCTTCCTGATGTTTCAGAGAATTGTACATCAGAGTATTCCAGCCTCCGTCGTTGGCGGGACCGGGCAGAAGACAGGCGATTTTCAGCGTATCATCTGCTGAACCTTCAGACTGTCCGCCAGCAAAAACAGCGGCAGACAGAAGTAAAACCATTAAAGTCAATGTCAGTTTTTTCATATGTTCCTTGTTCCTGTTAGTTCAATATTTATTTGTACTGTTCCACATCGATAGAACCGTCAGACAGGCCTTCGATGATTCCCATAATGGTCTCCATCTCTTCAGCGGTGTAGAGAGATTCCTTATCCCTGAAAGAGGTCAGAGTCACGGCGCCTTCGTCCTTGAATCCGATCAGGTAGTTCTTGGGAACAAAATTCCCGCTCATCACATCCCGGATAATCAGTTCATGTCCTCTGGCAGTGTCTTCTACAACACTGGCAAGGATGGCATCTTTCATATCAGGTGCCGCTTCATAGAGGTCACTGGAACAACCCATGGTATATACACCGGCTTCTTCAGCAGCTTCCACAACACCGAGACCCGCTTCATTGGCATCACCGATCAGAACATCCGCACCTTCTTCGATCAGAGAAGAGGCAACCTCTTTGGCCCGGGCAATATCGGTAAAACTGCCTGTCATGATCAAACGGGCATCAATGTCGGGATTGATGTATTTGGCACCCGCAACAAATCCGGCGCCCTGAGCTGCAATAGGGGGAATTTCCACACCACCGATAAATGCGACAAGGTCAGACTCGGATGTCAGAGCTGCAATAGCTCCCTGGGCAAATCCGCACTCGAAGTCATTGACCAGGAAAGATCCCAGATTGGGCTCCTGAGTGAAGGTGGAACTGTTTACAATAAATACAGTATCGGGATAGTTGGGAGCTACTTTTTTGGCAGCCTCTCCGAACTGGAATCCGTGTCCGAAAATCACAGTGAAACCGCTTTCAGCATAGGTTCTGAAAATCTCTTCATAGTCAGATTCAGGAGTATTCTCTGTATAGGCGATTTCCGCACCTAAAACTTCTTCCTGATGTTTCAGAGATTCATACATGGAAGTATTCCATCCTCCGTCGTTAATTGGTCCCGGCAGCAGAGCTGCCACCTTCAGGGAACTGGAAGAATCCCCGGCTGCATCCTGGGCTCCAGAAGCAGAAAGGGCTGCTGAAATGACCAGAAAGGACAATACCGTTAAAATTTTTTTCATTTGTGTTCTCTCCTTAAAATAGAACTTTCCTGTTTTGTGTAAGTATATTTATTCATTTTCTGATAAAAATCACAATCCGTATTTTCCTGTTTTTCGCAGAGAACCCTTCAAATGCGGATTTATACGTACAAATTCTATAATATCCTAACTTATTTTTTCTTATAACTACATTTTTGTATGTTTTTTGGTCTGTTTTTCCGTTTCATACTGTAAAGGTTCCTGTTTTTCCCCATTCCGTTTCTCCCTTATTGTTTTAATTTTCCGAACAATCTAAGATTCCCTTAACACAAATTCAGGAATAAACTATGAATAATTATTGTATAAAAGATATTACAGACTATAAGGGACAGCAGAGAGATCTTTATATATGCGATGGCTTCATCACAGAGACTCCCGACAGCAGCCGGTCATTTACAGTTATTGAAGGAAAGGGAAAAATTGCCTATCCTTCTTTTATTGATCTTCATACCCATCTGGATAAAACCTTCACCAAAGACTGCATTTCCTCTCCCGCGGAGAGTCTTATCGATGCGATTGTAAAATCCACCAAATATATGAGTGAAGCCCCCGAAGAGGATTTTGTTCTCAGGGCTCAGAAGATGGCGGACCTGTGCCTTGCCAATGGAACCGGTTTCATAAGAACCCACATAACCCTCTCTCCGGAGCTCCAGCTGAAAGCCTGGGATACGGCGCTAAGATTCAAAAAGGAACTGACCCATCCCCTTGAGATTCAGCTTGTCATGTTTCCGGGAGACATGCAGAGGGCCGACCTGTCCGACCCTGTCTACTCGCTTGTCCATCAGGCTATTCAGAAGGGGGGCCGAATCCTGGGAGGGTGCCCGACCCTAAGCGCCGATTACAGAAACTATACGGATATCCTTTTTGAGACGGCTCTGAAATATGATCTTCTTCTGGACCTGCATGTGGATGAGAGTGACGAACCCAGCGCCCGGGCCCTGGAATATATTGCCGAAAAAACAATAGAAACCGGGATGCAGGGAAAAGTAACAGCAGGTCACTGCACCTCTTTAAATGCCCTTCCTCCGGAGGAAGCGGCAAGGGTTATAGAAAAAGTCCGTCAGGCAGGGATACACATTGTCACACTCCCCTCGTGCAATCTCTTTCTCATGGGACGCAATGATGCTCTGAAACAGCGCCGCGGCACCACAAGGATCAATGAATTCCTGCAGGCGGGTGTGAATATTTCCCTGTCCTCCGACAACATAAGGGATCCTTTCCGCCCCTTCGGACGGGGCGACCTTATGGAGGAGGCCCTTCTGACAGCCCAGCTGACCCAAAGAGGAACCCCTTCACAACTCCGGCCCCTGTCGGAGATGATTACAGATAATCCCGCCATGGCTCTCCGCCTTGAAAACTACGGTTTAACTGCCGGTTCAGAGGCGAATCTGGTTCTCATAGAGGGAGAGAGTCCTGAAGAAGCTCTGATCAATCAGGGAGAAAAGACACATATTTTTCTTAAAGGGAAACTCATCATGGAGAGGGAGACCCGGCTGATCCGGTATTGAGGATAAAAATAAAGAGGATCCCCGGAAGAGGATCCCCTTGTTTTTCATGCCGGACAGAAACTATTTCGAGGTTTTCTTGAAATAGTCCACATAGACGGCAATAAGAATCACCACGCCTTTGACAATGTACTGCCAGAACGAGTTGATCCCCATAAGGTTGAGACCGTTACTCAGAACACCGATAACAAGAGCTCCGATTACGGTTCCTCCGATTTTACCGGCCCCGCCGCTCATACTGGTTCCCCCCAGAACGACCGCGGCAATGGCATCAAGCTCAGCCCCCTGACCGGCTGTCGGCTGCCCTGAAAACATCCGGGAAGCCAGAACAATACCGGCTATGGCAGAAAGAAGACCGGAAAAGAAATAGGCAAAGAATGTCACCCTTTTTGTCTTGATACCGGAAAACAGGGCGGCTTTATGATTTCCCCCCACTGCATAGATGTGCCTTCCCAGCTTGGACTTGCCCATAATAAATACAGAGACAGCAACGATTATGACAAGATATATGATCGGCATGGGAATATCTCCCAGGTATCCCGCACCGATAAAGTTGAAGCTGTCGGACATAACCCGGATAGGCTGACCGCCTGTATAGACATAGGCGGCTCCTCTGGCGATGTTCATGGTTGCCAGAGTGACAATAAACGGGGGGATTGTGGTTGTAGAAACCACAAACCCGTTAAAAGCCCCAATGGCTATTCCTGCCAGAAGCCCGCAGATTACTGCAACCACCAGGGATGCGCCGTCAAAAGCGATCATGCCGCCTGTAACAACCCCTGAAAGAGCCACAATAGAACCGACGGAAAGGTCGATTCCCCCCAGGATAATGATCATAGTCATGGCGCAGGCCATATAAAGATTGGTCGCCACCTGACGAAGGACATTCAGAATATTAGCCTTGGACAGGAACACATGGGATTGCAGAGAGATAATGACACAGAGAATCATCAACCCTATGAGTATTCCCATATTTTCCCTTAAGAACTGCACAGCTCCGTTATGCAGAAGCCTGTTATGCTGCGATTTGGATTTTATCGCTTTAGTAGAGCCTTCACTCATGACGTTCCTCCCCCATCGGACTCAATATCGTGTAATGTTGCCATGTGCATTATTTTTTCCTGATCCATCTCCTGGTGGGTCAGACTGCCTGTAACCGCGCCATTGCACATGACGATAACCCGGTCACTCATATTTATAACTTCAGGCAGTTCTGAAGAGATCATAATGATCGCCATCCCCTGCAATGCCAGCTGATTCATAATGGCATAGATCTCCGCTTTGGCTCCCACGTCGACACCTCGGGTGGGTTCGTCAAGGATGAGGATTTTAGGCTCCGTAGCCAGCCATCGTCCTATAACAACTTTCTGCTGATTCCCCCCTGACAGGTTTTCGACAATCTGCAGGGAAGAAGGAGTCTTGATGGACATTTTATTGATATAAGAGGACGCAATCTCCTCTTCTTTTTTCTGGTTGACAAATATGCCCCGGATAAACTTGCTCAGAACCTTGATGGAAGTATTGAATTTCACACTCTGAGCCATAAAGAGGGCTTCCTCTTTCCTGCTCTCCGGAACCAGGGCTATCCCGAGATCCATAGCATCACTGGGGTGCTGGATATCCACTTTTTTTCCATCCAGAAAAAACTCCCCTTCGGTAATGGGATCCAGTCCGAAGAGGCATTTCATGACCTCGCTTCTTCCGGCTCCGACCAGGCCGGCGAATCCCAGGATTTCCCCTTTATGAAGGTCAAAACTCACATTCTTAAGGAGTTTCCCGTCGCTCAGATTCTTCACTTCCAGAACTTTTTCTTTTGAATCGGAAAAAGTTCTGGTGTAGTAGTTTGTCAGCTGCCTTCCCACCATCATGGAGATAAGTTCATCGTGGGTGGTTTCAGGAGTCTCAACAGTTCCGATGTACTCCCCGTCCCGCAGAACCGTTACTTTATCGCTTATTGCAAAGAGTTCGGACATCCTATGGGATATATAGATAATTCCCACGCCCTGTTCTTTCAGCTTCCTGATAGTCTGAAAAAGGAAAGTGACTTCCTTCTCGGACAGAGATGAGGTCGGCTCATCCATCACCAGAATCTGGGAATTGAACGAAAGAGCCTTTGTGATCTCCACCATCTGCTGCTGGGCGATGGTCAGCTCCTCGATATTCACTTCAGGGGAGATATCAAGATCGAACGAGTCCAGAAGCTCCATAGCCTGCTGGTTCATCTTCTCGTGATCAACGACCCCGTGGCGCATTGGCTCCCTGCCCAGAAAAATATTCTCTGCCACTGTCATCTTGGGAACCAGAACCAGCTCCTGATGGATAACACTGACGCCGCAGTGCTGGGAGTCATGAACATTCCCTATTCTGACGGGTTCTCCATTGATATAAATATCGCCTTCTTCGGGAATATAGATCCCCCCAAGGACTTTGATCAATGTCGATTTCCCGGCTCCATTTTCCCCCAGAAGAGCATGGACTTCTCCTGCACAGACCTGCAGGCTGACATCTTTCAGAGCCAGTACACCGGGGAACTCTTTCCGGATATTTTTCATCTCCAGTAAAGTCGTAGCGCTCAAAATTTCCGCCTCTCATTATTTGATAAAACAACCCCCGCCCAGGGAGGACGGGAGTTCAAATTTTCCTTAAATTAACAGGGCTTACTGCCAGCCGTCTGTTCCGTATTCACCCACATTCTCTTCATTGATAAGGAAGGTTTTTACAGGAACTCTTTCCTGATAGGATTCTCCCGCCAGGATTTTGTATCCCAGATCTACAGATTCCAGTCCGATAGAGATAGGAGACTGAGCTCCTGATCCGACGAACTGACTTCCGGAAGCAATCTCGGATTTGGCTTCGGGGGATCCGTCTACACCGTAGATCAGGATGTCTGTTCTATTGGCAGATTTACAGGCAGCCAGGGCTCCCAGTGCGGTGGGATCGTTTCCACCCATAATGGCTATGATATCAGTATGTGCCTGAAGGATGTCATCCATCAGCTCCATAGCAGTAGGAAGGTCACCTTTGGCATCCTGCTGAGCAACGATAGTGAAACCTTTGCCCTCAATGGCGTCCATAAAACCGGCGATTCTGTCATTGATGGAGTTCATAGTGGGAGAATCAAGAACAACGATATTGCCTCCGTCGGGATACCTTTCCACAAGGTCCTGACCACAGACGAAACCGGCATTCTTGTTATCCGAACCGGCATAGGCTGTCACATACTCCATATCTTTCACTTCCGTATCGAAATTCACAATGGGGATTCCGGCTCGTTCAAGAGCGACAAGGGCGGGTCTGACACCTTCCCAGTCTACAGGATTCAGGAAAATAAGGTCGATTCCCTGAATAATCAGGTCATCAATCTGATTGATCTGTTTCGCTACATCCATGGCGGGATCCATTGTGATCAGTTTATCGCCGTTGGACTCTACAGCATCACGAATGGAACCTTCCAAAGCGATGAAGAACGGATTGTTCATGGTCATACATGTATATCCGAATGTATATCCGGAGGACTCTTCCTGCTGGCCGTTAGCCATTACAGCGGACGCCGCCATCAGCAGAACAAGAAGGACAGTTAACAGTTTTTTCATTTCTACTCCCTTTTCACATTTTTGAGTTTTAAACAATTTCGCTTGAGTGGTACCAATCATCAAACCTGAAATCAGGATATAGGGGATATACTGATATCACAACGAATAAAATGTCACAATTAAAATGACAAATGTCATTTTCAAAATGACAAAATTCCAGAAAAATCTTTTTATGGAATTTCATTAAACAGGGTTACAATAGAGCGGATATGCAACTTCGGGTAAAACAGATTTACAACGCCCTTTATGGTTTGAATTATATTATTACTGCCTTCCTGTCCATGACAATCTGCCTTACGATCTACAAGATCTGCAATGACTATCAGGCCAGGGATTTTCTGGAGATGGCAAGGTACCTACCCCATGTGGCCTGGAAGGTTCCCACATACAGCCTGGCTCTGCTGTCGGCCATCGGAATATCCAATATACTGAAACATAAGGTTTTTTACGGGCAGACAACAAAAATCATAATTCTCTACCTGACGGATCTGATTCTCTTCGGACTGATCACCTATACTCTGAACTTCAGTTATAAAGGATTTTTTCTCTTTGTCTGCGCCGGCCTTTTCCTGCATATCCAGGGAATGACGCTCCGTCTGGTGATCCTGATTGTGACATTGAGCTGTTATATCCTTTTTGATTATGATCTGCTCACTGTCCAGGTCAATATGGTACCGTTCCAGGAGTATATGGACTACTATCACCCGACGACCCAATTCTACCTTTTCGGAATCAAAAGCTTCCTGGAATCAATTAATCTGATTCTGGTCATGGCCTTCTTCTACCTGTTCATTCAGAGTAAAATCCGGGAAAACAAGGAGTTCATCCAGCTGAACAGCAGATTGAAAAACAACCTGGCAGAACTGAAACTGGCCAATGAGAAACTGGAGGAAGCAGGCCGGATGAAGGAAAGGAACCGACTGGCCCATGAAATCCATGATATTCTGGGACACTCGCTCACCTGCATTTCCACAGGTCTGGAGGCTTGCATGGAAATTGCCGGTCAGACCGCATCCCCCCTGGGTAAGCAGCTGAAAAAAATCAAGGATGTATCGGACAAGGGACTGCTGGATATCAGACGATCCGTAAAAGAGCTGAAGTCGGATGTGATTGACGAAGCCTCCCTGCTGAAGGCGGTCCGGGATATGGTGGAGAATATCAACTCCCTGGGAAAGCAGGACGCTCAACTGACAATAGTCGGGGAGTACCCGGCCATGCAGCATGACGAGGAACTGACCGTATACAGGCTGATCCAGGAGAGCACCACCAACTCCATCAGACATGGAAAGGCCCGGCATATTGAAATCGTCATGAAATTTCAGGAATCATCGCTGTTTGTAGAAATATCTGACGACGGAGTCGGCTGCCCTAAAATTCTGAAGAATTTCGGCCTCTCCCATATGGAGGAGCAGGTGAATATGCTGGGAGGAAACCTCCGGTTTATCACAGAAAAGGAAAAAGGATTCCGGACAATCGCCCGGATCCCATTGAGGAGAGAGTCCCTGATATGATTAAGGTTTTGATTGCAGATGATCAGGAAATTATCCGGGACAGCCTGGAACTTCTAATAAGTTCAGACAGCCGTTTTGAGGTCATCGGAACCGCAGGCAACGGCAGAGAGACGGTTCAGAAAGCTCTGGAAATGAAGCCGGATATTATCATGATGGACATCCGTATGCCCGAACTGAACGGCATAGAGTGTGTAAATCTGATAAAAGAGAAGGACAGCAGAATTAAAATCATTATGCTGACCACATTCGACAGTGAAGAGTACATCTATAATGCTCTGAAGAACGGTGCCGACGGATTTCTGCTTAAGGGAATATCCAAATCCGACCTTATCAACAGCATAGAAACGGTCTATCAGGGAGGAGCATCTATCGAACCTGATACGGCCAGCAAAGTTTTCAGTATTTTCGGTAAAATGGCAAAATCCTTCTTCATTAATCAGAAGCAGGAGGAGATTGAAGAGCTCAATGAAATTGAACTGAAGATTATTCAACTCATAGGGAGAGGATACTCCAATAAGGAGATTGTCAGCGAGATCAACTTTTCCGAAGGGACCGTTCGGAACTACATCAGCATGATTCTGAAAAAACTGGATCTCCGGGACCGGACCCAGATTGCTATTTTTGCCATTCAGTCCGGTATCATGCTCAAGAGTTTTCATGAAGAACAGGTATAAGAGACTCAGCCTGATCCTGTTGCTGGGGGTACTAGGGACAGCGTCCTTCTGGGCCCTGTATATCCCTTCCCGGACAGTAGTTCTGGAAATGTCTGTCTACTCGGGAAACAGCTGGGGTATTCCCCAGGCCTTTGTCTATTCGGTTTATGACAGAGCCATTGAGATTTTTCTCAGCCGTCCGGAAAACCGGAATATACAGATACGACTGAAAACGGGAACCATGTACAATTACTACTCCGAATGGCTGGCCCAGAGGGTATTGAAAGGTCAGGAACCGGACCTGTTTCTTCTTGTGGAGGAAGACTTCAACACCTACGCCTCCATCGGACTCCTTCAGAACCTGGATGACTTTATCTCGGAGGACAGAGATTTCCCCTGGGACTCCTACTACTCCCGGGCCCTGGAGGCAGGAGTATTCAACGGAGGACAGTACTCGCTCCCCCTGTCGGTTGTCCCCTCATTCCTGGCAGTGAATAAAACGCTTCTCTCCGATGCCGGTATTGAGATAGACAGGAACAACTGGAACTGGGATCAGTTATACAGAATCTGCAGAGCTCTGACACAGGACAGCGACAGAGACGGCGAACCGGATACTTTCGGAATTTTCGGATATGACTGGCACCATGCTTTCTATACCAACGAAGACTACCTGTTTTATCCTGACAAACCGAAAATCGGTTTTGAAAACGGCAGGATGACCCAGACTCTGGAGTATCTCAAAAAAATGCACAAACTGAATCAGGGACAGATAGTCAGGGAGGAGGATTTTGAAGCAGGAAATGTAGGATTCAAGAGTTTCAATTTTTCAGAATACAAGGTGTACGGCACCTACCCCTACAGGATTCTGAAATATGAAAACTTTGAATGGGACGCCATCCCCCTCCCGGCTGGCCCTTCCGGAAAAAGCTCTTCCAAGCTCTATACCCTCCAGGTGGGGATGAGTTCCCGGTCCCGGCATAAAGAGGAGGCTTTCGCCTTTCTAAAATTCCTGACAAGTGACGAAGAGTTCCAGACTGAGATATGGAACAAAACCAATACGCTCCCTGCCAACAGGAATGTGGTGAATACCATCTACAACAGCAGCGATTCGGACCTGGAGGAGATGAACCTTCTGAACTATCCTCTGCTCACCTCGCTGATACAGAACAGCTATCTTGATCCGGATTTCAAATGGTATAGATCTATGGACGACTTTATCGGACAAAGCCTTTTTCAGATAGTAGTAGAGGACAGGGATACCGAGACGGGCATAAAAGAGTTGAGGGAAGATATAGAAAAAATCATGATGAGTTACAGGTAGCTCATAAGTCTTTAAACAACAGATTTGATATAAAAGGAGCGGCCCCGGAAAAGGAGGAGAACCGGGGCCGCAAAAAATCACAAATCTATTCTAAAAAGTTTAAAAGGTTATACTCCTGCTCTCAGGCGTCTGATCCAGTCGCCATTGGTCTGAACTGTTTCAACCTTATGCCCTGCCAGCGGCATAATCTGTTCATGAACGGCATCGACGATCCAGGAAACCTGGGGAAAGAATATCTCTTCCATTTCTGCAGGGGGGGAAATCCAGTTTCTGGATCCCAGTACTGTAATGGGAGCATCCAGATAGTCAAAGGCCAGACGGCTCAGATTGGATGCGATGTTATGAGTGAAAGCACCTCGTTCTGTTGCGTCCGAAACCAGAAGACAGCGGCCTGTTTTTTTCAGAGATTCCACAAGAGGTTCATAGTTCAGGGGATTCAGGAACCGCAGGTCGATCACTTCCACAGAAAGGCCGTACTTCTCTTCCAGCTCTTTCGCTGCATCCATAGCAGGATACAGGGTTGCACCGATGGACATGATAGTCAGATCATTTCCCTCTTTCCGTACTGCAGGTTCTCCTTCGGGCACTTCATAGTATCCTTCGGGAACCCCCTCTTTCACAAAGAGTTCAGCTTCACCGTAAATCTTCTGGCTTTCCAGGAAGATCACAGGATCGGTTCCTCTCAGGGCCAGGTTCAGCATTCCTTTCGCATCGTAGGGAGTAGCGGGGAACATGACTTTCAGTCCGGGGATATGGGCCACAAGAGCCGACCAGTCCTGGGAGTGCTGGGCGCCGTACTTGGCACCGACAGAAACTCTTAGAACCAGGGGCATTTTGAGAACACCTGCGGACATGGACTGCCATTTGGGCATCTGGTTGAAGACTTCGTCTCCCGCTCTTCCCAGGAAGTCGCAGTACATGAGCTCCACAACAGCCCGGCCTCCGGCCATGGCGTATCCTACAGCGGCCCCTACAATGGACGCTTCGGAAATGGGTGAATTGAAAAATCTATGGTAGGGAAGGAGCTCGGTGAGACCTCTGTAGCAGGCAAAAGCACCACCCCAGTCCCTCACATCCTCTCCGTAGGCAATCATAGTGGGATCTTCTGTAAAACGGTGAGCCATAGCTTCAAAGATACCGTCTCTGAAGGCATAGGTTTTGGAGGCAGGCAGTTTTTTGCCGTTCTCATCGTAACCGTAGCGGGCTTTTCTTTTGAGCTGTTTAACCCGGGGGTTTTCTTCCAGGGGCTGAAGGACTTCGGCTTCCCTGTCTTCCATCTTGGGAATATTTCCGCCGGAGAACATAACAGACTCGATAAACTGTCCATCCACATGGGGACTGATCTTATCATCAATTGCCAGCTTCATGGTGGTGGTGATCTTCTCAACAACAGTTTCTTTCATAGCATCCAGTTCTTTCTGGGTAGCCACTTTACCGGCTTTCAGGTAGTCACCGAACTCAACGATGCAGTCCATCTGAGTAAAGGCATCGATCTCTTCTTTGGATCTGTAGGAAGAGGCGTCCGAAGGAGAGTGACCGGAAATTCTATAGGTGATTGTATCCAGCAGGGCAGGTCCCTGTCCTTTCAGCAGGATCTCTTTCTTCCTTGCTGTGGCTTCCGCGACAGCCAGAGGATTGAATCCGTCCACCCGTTCTGCATGCATATTGTCTTCGTTCACACCGGCACCCAGGCGGGCGGTGGTTCCGAATCCCATGGTTTCACCGATAGGCTGACCACCCATGGCATAGAAGTTATTGAAAACATTGAGCAGATAGGGAGGCATACCGCCCAGATCCTTGTCCCAGAGGGTCTTGTACTGATCCATAGCGGCCATCATCAGACCTTCCCATACGGGTCCGCAGGCCAGAGATCCGTCACCGATATTGGCAATGACAATACCGTTCTTTCTGTTCACTCTCTTAAAGAGGGCCGCCCCCAGGGCAATATCTCCGGAACCACCGACGATAGCATTGTTGGGCATGCTTCCGAAAGGAGCGAAGAAGGTGTGCATGGAACCGCCAAGCCCCCGGCTGAAACCGGCTTTTCTGGCGAAGATTTCCGCAAGAGCACCATAGAGGACAAAGTTTTCCGCCGTGTCCCGTACAGACTTTCCGTTATTGTGATCCTGAACAACCTTGAGAGTATCACCGTCCATAAAGGATTCCATTACGGAAGTCAGGTCGGCTTCTTTCATGGCGTGAACCGCTTTGAAACACTTGGCCAGGATCTCTCCGTGAGACCTGTGAGAGCCGAAGATGAAGTCATCCGTATCCAGAGCCAGTGCCTGACCGACATAGGCGGACTCCTGACCGATTGCCAGGTGGGCGGGACCTCTGTGATTGTATTCGATTCCCTGGTAATGCCCCTCTTTTTTAATAGAGTTGAGCATGGATTCGAACTCACGGATCACGAGCATATCGTAATAGGCCTGTTTCAGGCCGTCTTTACCATATTTCTTGATCTCGTCCTTGATATCCCCTTTGTACTGGTTAACGGGAATATCTTTCAGTTTGACCACTCCAGATTCTCTGATCTTTTTGGGATCTACCGTAATTTGCTGTGCCATATGTTTATCTCCTTTGGCCGGTGGGCCGCTTAAATTCTTTTTGCTTTAAGGTTGAAGGATTTGTTTCATATACAGGGCAGGAAAAACGGAAGGTACGTATGTACCTGAGTATTTTCCAACGCAGGATATGGAGCAAAAAATCAACCGATCTCCCAGAGGGCGTCCTTAATAATTTCCGATATGGAAGGATGGGGAAAGATCATCTCTTTCACATCCTGAACCCGCAGTTCCATCTCCAGCATAGCCGCGGCGCTGTGGATAATCTCGGAGCTGTAGGAACCCAGAAGATGAACTCCCAGGATCTCATTGCTGTCGGCATCTACCACAACCTTGCACATTCCCGGAGCCTTTTTACCCTGCTCCGCCAGGAAGCGGCCGTTGGCCCGCATCTGCATAACCCCGGTTTTCACGCTGAATCCCTGCTCTTTTGCATCCTTCTCGGTCAGACCGCATCCCGCAGCTTCCGGTTCGGTATAAAGGGCCCAGGGCACGGCGCTGTAGCGCATCCGGTCCTGCTTGCCCAGAAGGGAGTTCACTGCCACTTCGGCCATACGGGAGGCTGAATGCGCCAGGAGAGACTTTCCGTTTACGTCCCCGATGGCATAAACACCGGGAAGGTTGGTTTTCATCTGTTCATCCACCCGAATCCCCTGGGGAGCCACATCCAGACCGATTTTCTCCAGTCCCATGGTAATGGGACGGCGGCCTACGGCCATCAGGACCATATCTGCCTCAAGAGCGGTTTCTTTACCATCTTTTTCAAAGTAAACTTTCTTGTCGTCAATTCTGGTTACCCTGGCTTTCAGATGGAAATCCACTTTGTCCAGACTCTTTCTCAGAGCAACGGAAAAATCCGCATCCATCAGGGGGATGATTTCATCCATCATCTCCACTACTGAGACATTCACACCGATATTGCTGAAAAAAGAAGCAAACTCCACGCCGATCACGCCGCCGCCGATCACGACCAGATTCTCAGGGATCCTCTCGACATTGAGGATTCCCTTGTTATCAAGAACATGGGGAAGATCTGATCCGGGAATGGGGGGAACAAAGGCCGTGGATCCTGTGGCTACAATCAGATTGTCGCATTTGTAGGTCTTTCCGTCGGCCACAACCGTATCAGCTGCGGTTACCTCCGCTTCGGCCATAACCACATCGACCTTGTTTTTCTTCATAAGGAAGGCGATGCCTTTCCGCAGGGTATCAATGGTATCCTGTTTGTGAGCCATAGCTTTTTCCAGGCTGAACTGGACATTTTCCGCAGTCACACCGAAAGACTCGCTGTACTTGGCTTTTTTATAGAGCTTGGAGGAATTCAGAAGGCTTTTGGTGGGAATACACCCCCAGTTGGTACAAACCCCTCCCAGATTATCTTTTTCTATCAGAAGGACTTTCAGCCCTTCATGACCAGCCCTTTCAGCGGCGATATATCCGCCGGGACCGGCTCCAATAACTATCAGATCGTATTTATCCATATAAGCTACCCTTCTCCTTACAGTGCCAGAACCAGATCAATATTTTCCAGATTATTTACAAGAGCCTTCAGAAACCTGCCGGCAGGAGCGCCGTCGGTTGCCTGATGGTCAAAGGTCAGAGAGAGTCCCATATGGGGAACAAAGGAGACATCCTCCCCTTTCATTACGGGCTTGGGCTGCACAGTGCAGACTCCCAGTATCCCCACTTCCGGTTTGTTCAGAACAGGGGTGAAGCTTTCAATCCCCATGGCACCCAGGTTGGTAATGGTAAAGGTTCCGCCCGAGAGCTCTTCCGCTTCGATCTGTCCTTCCAGACATTTGCTGAAAAGTCTTTTGGACTCCTGACCCAGCGCTTTCAGGCTGAGAGTATCCGCAAAGCGGATCACGGGAACCATCAGACCCCGGGGCGTATCGACGGCGCATCCCAGATGCACATGGGAAAACTGACGGATCGTATCACCCAGCCAGTGGGCGTTCATTTCGGGGAAGTCCCGGAGAGTTCTGGCTGCCACAAGCATGACCAGATCGTTGATGGTCACCTTCTGGAGGCCCATCTCTTCGGGAGACTCTTTCAGCCGTTTTCTCAGGGCCAGGATGCGGGTGGCATCGGCACTGGTATTCATTGTCAGCTGCGCGGTCTGTGTGATGGATTCGAGCATTCTCGAAGCTGTGACTTTTCTCACGCCTTTGACTTTTATTTCTTCCACAGGTCCGGGGAAATCGGCAGAGACTGCGGCAGAAACAGCCGCCGGAGCGGGAGCGACACTGGTCAGATCGGATTTCAGAACCCGTCCTCCCAGTCCTGTTCCCTTAGCGGGAGCGGTTTTACCGGTTCTGATCATCTCTTCTAGGGCTGCCGGTGTCAGGGGAGCCTGACCTTCCATCGCCGCAAGGACATCCCTTTCTATGATCCTGCCTTCGGGACCGGTCCCGGGAAGGGAGGAGAGATTGACTCCCTTGGCCGCAGCCAGATTTCGGGCTCTGGGAGAAGCGAATCCTCCGGTTTCACCGGAGACTTCAACAGAGGCGGCTGGAGCGGCAGCTGCGGAAACAGCGGCAGGGGCCGCCGGAGCGGCATTTTCCTCCGCCGGGGCGGCTTCCGTTTCCGCGCTCTGATCACCGGACTGAACCTCTGCCAGAAGAGCTGAAATATCTTCCCCTTCCGAGCCTACAATAGCCAGAGGAAGCATAACGGGAACGTCATCGTCAATCTTGTACAACTGCTTCAGCAGAACACCTTCTGCTGTAGATTCCACCGAGACAGTAGTTTTATCTGTTTCTGCTTCACAGAGGATGTCACCGACAGCGACAGTATCTCCCTCCTGCTTCGACCACTCTAGAATAATACAGGATTCAACAGAATTTCCTGCTTTCGGCATGACAACAATTTCCGCCATGGACCTCTCCTTAAATTGTATATTTCCTTTAATTGCTTTACAATTAACTTTCTTTTTGCTTTCGATTGTATTTCAATATCCCTTTCAAATCAAGCATTAATTGATATATTTTTACTAAAAACAAGGATTTTTGTATCCTGCGGAGATCTGGTTTGCTATATTATAAGTATGGAACAAGAGACATCGGAACTGGCCCGGGCAATTCTGACCCTGGAAGGGCTTCTCTATGGAATATCCTCGGATGGAATCATCAATCAAAAGGAACTGGAGAAGCTCAAAGACTGGAAGTCACGGCACTATGAAGCCATCAGGCATCATCCTGTCAGCGAACTTCTCGCCATTATAGATTCCTTTACACACAGTCATATCCTCAAAGAGGAGGAAGTGGCTTTTATCAGGCATTTCTGTACCGAATTCGGTGCCTCCGATGAGAATGGATCTCCTCTGACCTGCGATACTCTCCGGCTTCAGGGCTATATACAGGGCATTCTGATGGACAGAAAAATCTACCGGGCCGAAATACTCTCTTTACAGAAATGGCTGACCAGACGGCCCCACCTGTCAGAACTGAAAGAGTATGGATTGATCCTGGAATGGGCAGATCTGTTCCTGAACCGGAAGGAACTGGACAGTTCCCGGCTCTATTCGCTCCTGGAGAATCTGGATATTATGAAGGCAGAAGAGAGAACCATCAAAAACCCATAAAAATACCATACGGACGGGACAAAACCGCAAAAAAATCGATTAAACTGAGTATATGCAGGTATCGAATGAAATTTTTGTCATGATAAGCTTCCTCGCAGGCTTACCTATTATCGGAATACTGCTTCAAAAAGCAGATCTGCCGGGAAAGCTCTTTTTCTTTTTTGCCTATCTGTCGTTTCTCCTTTCCAATATATTTACTGTGACAGAAGCCTTTTACCTCTATAGCACCATGAATTTTCTGGAACATTTCATGATGCTGTGCGGAGCGATCTTCACTCTACTGGGGATTATCAGAATAACAAAAGGCTCGGGAGCGTGAATTGATCAACAATATTGCTGTCCTGAGCTTTTTCTCCTCGGTGTTTCTCCTCTCCTGCATGCTGGTACTGATACTTCATAAAAATGCCAAATCCCTCCGAACCAGTATAAAAATCCCTCTGCTGCTATCCGTTTCCATCTACCTTATAACCTCCTTATCAAACCTTCTGGAGCATCAGGGCATTACCAACTATCTGGATCCGATGGAGGATATGATAGAGGTTCTTTACCTCTCTATCTTTATTTTCTTTATTAACAACTGGAATAAAGAGGAGGAACGCAAAACCATTTCCCGCCATGAGAGCTGGATGGAAGCCTCATTTGAATCCCTGAAAGACGGGATAATGACCACCGATCCGGTAGGCAGGATTCTGTCCATGAACAGGGTTATGGAGGAGATGACAGGATGGTCCAGGGAGGAGGCGAAAGGAACCGACTGCCACAAGGTCATAAAACTGCAGAACAGGGCCGACCGGCAATCACAGCTTTTTAATCAGAACCGCATTATCAGCGGCGGAGATGACAACCCCGGGGGAATCCTACTGAAATCCAGGAAGGGGGGCAGGACTCTGGTGCTTGTCAAATCCTCCCTGATCAAAGACACGCAGGACCGGACTCTGGGGATCATAAGCATATTCCAGGATATCAGCCGGTACAACTCGCTGATGGAACAGCTGAATCAGGCACAGAAGATGGACGCCCTGGGGCAGCTGGCGGGAACGGTGGCCCATGATCTGAACAATATCCTCACCGGAATCAGAAGTACCACTGACACGCTCCGTATGAGGATGGAAAAATCAGATACTCCGGAAAATCAGGATCTCCTTGATATCGTATACCAGGCAATGGACAGTGCGGAGGATCTGACATCCCGGCTCCTTTCGTTCTGCAGAAAAGAGGAGTTTGACTCCCGGCCCATGAATATTCCGGATGTGATTGAAGATACCATCCTTCTTGCCCGGAGATCTATCCAGCAGGAACTGACACTGGAGCTGGAGATCCCCCGGGCGGAGTGCATTGTCAAAGGAGAGAAATCCCAGCTCCAGAATGCCCTTCTCAATCTGATCTTCAATGCCAGGGACGCCATGGGGCCGGACCGTGGCAGAATCACTGTGTCAGTGTCTGTGGTCGAACTGGACGGGGAATCCTGCCGGAATACACTCCTGCCGGTTCAGCCGGGATGTTTTTCAAAGATAGCCGTGAAAGATTCAGGCCAGGGGATCCCCCCTGAAGTGAAAGAGAAGATTTTCAATCCCTTTTTCACAACCAAAGAAAAAGGCAAAGGGACGGGTCTGGGACTGGCAGGAGTCTATAATATGCTGGAGACTCACAAAGGGACGATCACAGTATCCTCCCAGGTGGGAGAAGGGTCTGAATTCGCCCTGTTCCTTCCCCTGGCAGCGAAGTCCTGTCAGGGGAGAAACAAATGATTGACACATTCCTTAGGGACAACTAAGGTGTAGGGATATTACAGAAGGATTATATTCATGCTCTACGCTGCTGTAGGTTCCAAAACAACGGACCTTTCCCACCAGGATATCAGAGATATCCTTTTTTCAGTTCTGGACAGAATCCCTCAGAAGGAAAACACCCTTATAATACCTCCGGATTTTACCCGGCATCACTCCCGGGCGGGGGAAATCACAGAACTGACCTGGCAGAAACTGGGCAGCAGGGTAAAAAAAGTCATTCCCGCCCTGGGAACCCACACTCCCATGTCGGAAAAAGAGAAACAGAAGATGTTCGGAGATCTACCGGGTCACCTCATTACGGACCACAACTGGAAGGATGAGCTCATAGAGCTGGGCCGTGTCGATACCGCCTTTATCGAAGAGATATCCCAGGGCAGACTCTCCTTTGACTGGCCTGTGGAAATCAATAGAACCATGGTAGATGAACCATGGGATCTTATCCTTTCCATAGGTCAGGTGGTTCCCCATGTGATTGCCGGGATGGCTAACTACTCCAAAAACATTGTCATCGGTGTCGGAGGAAAGGAAGCCATTGATAAAAGCCATTTCCTGGGAGCTGTCTGCGGAATGGAAGGGATCATGGGGCGGACCAACACGCCGGTCCGGCAGCTTTTCAACCGGGGAGTGGATCAGTTCTGCCGGAACCTGCCTATTCTCTATGTCCTGACTGTGATCACTTCCGACAGCAGCGGGAATCCTGTTACCAGGGGAATTTTCATCGGAGACGATGAAGAGTGCTACAGAAAAGCGGCAGAGCTTTCCCGGCAGGTGAATATAACTCTCCTCGACAGAGCCCCTTCAAAAATTCTCGTCTCTCTGAAAGAGGAAGGCTTCAGAAGCACATGGCTGGCCAACAAGGGAATTTACAGAACCCGTATGGCCCTGGCGGATCAGGGAGAGCTGATCATCCTCGCTCCGGAGGTTCACAGTTTCGGCGAGAGCGAAAGGATAGACAGAATTATCCGGAAATTCGGATACAAAGGGACTGATCACACACTGAAGATGGTGGAAGAAGATCCGGAACTGGCAGAAAATCTCAGCGCGGCGGCCCATCTGATCCATGGGTCAACCGACGATAGATTCAGGGTCACCTACTGTCCGGGAGGACTGGGCCGGGAGGATATTGAGCAGATAGGATATGCCTATGGAGACCTGGAGGAGTACCGGTCCCGATACAGACCGGAAACCCTGAAAGAAGGCTGGAACATTCTGCCCGGCGGGGAGGAGATTTTTTATGTCTCCAACCCCTCACTGGGGCTGTGGGCGCTGGAGGAGAAATTCCGGTAGTTCCTGCGGCTCTCTCTCCCCCCGCTATGCCCGGGAATCCCCGGGCTATCCCTGCTGATCTATCTCTTTCATGATCCTGAGAAACAAAGAGACCTGCTCATCGGAAACAGACTTGTCGATCCCCACACAGGAAAGAGAAACCGGTGAAGCGACCCCTCCCCCGTCCAGAACCATCTGCTGCAGTTCCGTCCTGAGTTCACTCTCGGGAACATCACTGAGTTTTACAGGGGAATACCGCAGATTCAGCCAGCAGTCGGGAAGCATTTTCCTTACTTCCGCAATCTTTGAACCGGCCCCCACTTCGGCAAAAACCATTCCCGGAACCTCAGCATAGCCTTCTGCCACATGCTCCATGGACTGACCGCAGTGGTGGATTCCATAGGGCTGAAACAGGCCGGACAGCTTTTTATCGTACTCCAGCAGAAAATCCCTGTAGTTATCCAGTGAAATCATCTCAACGGAACAGTTGGAGTGGACATAGAGTCCCGGAAAATCCAGAACATTGGTAATAGCTGTCACACCGCCGGAGAGAGTGGTCGAGACCTGAGAGAGCCTTTTTCCCACCTGGACGGAAAGATCAAAACACTGATCGAAAAGGTTTCTGGCCTTCTCTTCATCCTGGTACATATCTATAAAAATGGAGTCACCCCGGAGATCCAGGGCAAGGTTCAGGACTCCCTGAAGGTTCAGGGCGGAATGGACGGATCCGTACTCTTTCTGCAGCCAGCGGATCTGCTCCTCCACAATCTGCCAGTCAGGACAATCCTCCAGAGAAGGAGCTTTGAAACGGCCTGCCTCCTCCTCGGAGAGAGCCGCGCAGATAACTTCGGGAGGCGCCTCCTCGCTGTATCTGATATCGCATCCCAGCAGGCTGGAATAGAGGTAGCCGCTGGCGATAAGATCACTCCCCAGAAGAGGCCGGGGTTCGGGATTTTCTTCTCCGATTCCCCACTCGCCGAATTTTTCAAAGAGACAGCGCCTCATCTTCACATCCGAAGCGATTCTGTATTCGGGGTTATTGAAAAAATCCTCTGTAAACCGGATACCAAGGTTCTGATTCCACCAGGACGGGTGAAAGGTAACATCAAATTTCATTGTTCTTTTCCTCTTTTCTTCTTTAATAATGCCATGGACCCTTTGATCCCCTCCGGGCCTAGACCAGGTTATGAATGCCCCTGTAGGCTTTCTCCTGATCTTCCGGAGTCTCACAGTAGGTAGTGACAATACACTTCAGGCCGGGGTGCTTCAGTTTTTCCGTATAGGTCAGAACGGTATCGGAAGAACCGACGATCCTGACATGAAGGACCACACCGGAACCGGCAAAGGCTTTCCCGAGAACTTCAGGATCATTGGGAGAGGGATCGGTCTGCTTTCCCACCGCTCCGTCGGCCATAATGAGACCGGGAATCGTTTTAACAAGCTCCGCCCTGTCGGCCCAGTTGCCGCAGGAGTGGAAGACAGGACCTTCAAAAGAACGGGCCGCTGTCTTCATGGAGGAAATTCCAAGAGAGCTGTAATCGTCATCGCTGAACATAAGGATATTGTCATCGCTGAACCCGACGCCGCCGAAGGCCCGGGAGGAGGCAAAACCATGGCCCGGTTTCGCCAGAGCATCCCCGATCAGTTTGCGCTGTTCCTCCAGAAAATCCTGCTCCATAGTGGCAACCGTATCAACCAGTTCTTTCAAATCCTCCGGATGGTCGAAGATCTCAAACATGAAAGCTGAGGACTCCATCAGATAGGAGGAGACAATATTCAGGGGAGACTGGGTATCTCCCAGGCTCAGGGGAACCCGGCCTTTTGTCTGGTCCAGGAAATACTCGATCATCTCCAGAACCCGTTTCCCTTCGGGACTCTCTCCCACAGAAGAAACCCTATGATCCAATGCGTCCCGTGCGGAAAGGAAGGGTCCCTCTACAGCCGGAGCCTGCCCGTCGTGCCAGATATAGGGCACACCGAAAGCACTGGAGACCACACCGATACCGTACCAGGGCTCCAGAAAGTTGGGGATATCTGAAATATAGTCCCGGCTTTTTGTCAAACCTGCCAGCTGCAGTTCCAGAGACAGTTTTTTGTCCCGGGCGGCCCAGGAGAAAACCTCGGGGACCCGGAATCGCCTGTATACGGCGATCCCTTCTTCGGCATCCCAGAATTTCCGGCATCCCTCCAGCAGAGAGGCCTCATAGTCTTCATAGGCACCCAGATCAAAGTCTTTCGCTGCCAGAGGCGCAACCGCAGTTCCCTGGGAGTCAGCTAATGTTGTATCAAATTCATCTTTCATTGTTTTTTACCATCACTCAAGAAATTAGTTTGCCATATTACCGGAGCTGATCAAGCCAGCTGAGAGCCAGCGAGAACCACTGCGCTACATGCGGGTCGGAGAGACGACCCTTTTCGGGCTGATCGACTTCCGGTGTCGCCAGAGACAGCCCATGGACACCCCGGGGAAAAATATGAAGCTCACTGAAAACACCTGCTCTTCTGAGAGAAGAGAAGAATTCCAGAGAGTTTTCCACGGGGACCTCCCTGTCATCAGCGGTATGCCAGAGGAAGGCCGGTGAGGATTCCGGACCGGCCTGCAGTTCCAGAGAAAAATACTCCCTCAGCGCCGGATCCTGTCCCGTAAGATTTTCCATGGATCCCTGATGTACATCATTGATCATGGAAATAACCGGATAGCTGAGCACCATGGCATCGGGACGACAGGAGGGGGGTGCCTGTCCATCGGAAGATTCAGAAGCCAGACGTTCATCCATCTCGGCCCAATGGACTCCCAGAGAAGCCGACAGATGGCCTCCGGCGGAAAATCCGCAGACCGCCACAAAAGGGAATCCTTCCTCCCTTACCCGGGAGACAGCCCGGGCCAGAGCTTCAAGAGGCTCTCTCAGAAGAGGATCCTGACGGGTCTCATCCTTTATAGGGTACCGGAGCACGAACGGCTGCCAGCCCCGGGCGGCAAATGCCGCAGCCACAGGTTCAGCTTCCCGGTCGGCCAGCATCTGATACCCGCCGCCCGGGCAGATCACAACAGCACCCGGGGGATCCGGCACAGAAGGAAAGGATGAGAGGCCGTCGGCGGCAGGGGAATTGTTCTGCATAATATCAACCTTTATCCGCAGCTTCAGTTGCCCACAGCCAGTGGCATCAGTCTATCCGGAAGCAGCATTACGATCTCCGGTACATAGGTAATGACAAGCAGTACCGCAATCATAATCATAAAGAACGGAAGCAGTTTCTTTACCAGGTTCTCTATAGGAACGCCGGAAACAGCAGAACCTACAAAAAGGGTTCCTCCTACAGGCGGGGTAATCAGACCGATACCCAGGTTGAGAATCATAACCACTCCGAAGTGTACAGGATCCATTCCTATGGTTCTGGCAATGGGCAGCAGAATGGGTGTGGCGACCAGAATAATGGCAGACATGTCCATAATGGTTCCCAGAATCAGCATAACAATATTGAGAATGATCATAATGACGATTTTATTCTGCGTCAGACCGAGGATACCGCTGGCAACCAGTTCGGGCATATGAAGATAGGTCAGAAGCCATCCGAATACCTGGGACGTGGAAATCAGAATCATAACGATGGCCAGAGTATTCAGAGACCGTTCCATGAGATGCCAGATTTTAACAGGTGTCAGTTCCTTATAGACGATGATACCCACAAGGATGGCCCAGACAACGGCAATAGCAGAGGACTCGGTTGCCGTGAACACACCGCTGACAACCCCGACGACCACAATAAGAACGGTGATGAGACCCCAGATAGAGTCGGCCAGAGTTACAAAGAGGGTCTTGAAATTGAAGGGATCTCCCTTGGGATACTTGTGTTTGACAGCTTCAATATAACTGAACACCATAAGGGCTATACCGAGGAATACTCCCGGAATGATCCCTCCCAGGAACAGACGTCCTACAGAAACTCCTCCGGCAACCATGGCGTACATTACCATATTGTGACTGGGAGGAATAAGCAGTCCCTGAACAGAACTGGCCATGGTAATGTTTGTGGCAAACTCCTTGTCGTACCCTTCTTTGGCCATCATGGGGATAAGAATCGTACCCAGAGAGGCGGTGTCGGCAGTAGATGATCCGGAGATCCCTCCGAAAAACATGGAAGCCATGACGTTCACAGTGGCCAGACCGCCCCGCATCCAGCCGATAATGGCATTGGAGAGATTGATGAGGCGGTTTGAAATCCCTCCGGCTCCCATAAGTTCACCGGCGATAATAAAGAAAGGGACAGCCATCAGAGTGTAGACATTTACACCCTTGATCATGAGCTGGGCTATCTGCATGATGGGAAGGCCCAGATAGATTGTTGTTACGATACTTGAGACTCCGATTGCAAAGGCAATAGGAACTCTCAGAACCAGAAATACGAAAAATGAGCCCACCAGAATGAGGGTGGCGATAGTATTATGATCCATTATTCATTATCCTCGCAGTGTTGGATGATTTCTGCCGCATCTTCCACAAGGGCTTCGGCTTCCTCTTCCTGACATCGGGTTATCTCAAGCTTCTGTCCGGTGGCAACGCGGTGCCAGAAGTTGATAAAACGTTCTATTTCCATAAGCATGATGGCGGCTCCCGAAACAGGCCCTGCCATGAACAGCCAGCTGGATTTGATGGACATCCCCGTGATGATATTCCTGTTGGCAATTTTTAAAAATTTACAACCGTATATAAACAGAAACAGTCCGAAACCGAACATGAGGATCTGACCGAAAGCCCGTATGGCGGGCATGACTTTTGCGGGCACCATATAGTCGATGATCTGCATACGGATATGGGTATCTTTCCGGATCGCCAGGGCAGCACTGATAAGAGACATGTACACCATGAACATGAGCACGACCGGTTCCCCCCAGGTCATGGGGGATTTTATGAAATAGCGATTAATGATGACACTGGTGGTTATTACAATCATCCCTACAAATCCGATCTTACAGATTGTAAGTAAAACCCAGTAAACCATATCGAAAAACTTGGTAACAGTTTTCATTTTAACTCCTGAAAAATAAGGCCAAAGCGAAACTGCTCTGGCCCCTATAAGCTGAATCCTGTCAGAACTTATTTTGCGAGGATTGCTTCGTAGTCGCTTTCCAGGCCTTTGATGTATTTCATAACAACAGGTTTAGCCAGGTCGACATAGGCAGCTTTGTCGGCAACGTCGTTAACAGTGGCTCCGGTAGCTCTGATTTTTTCAATCAGTTCGCCGTCCAGTTTTTCGATAGAAGCCAGGTTGTACTGTTCCGCTTCTTTCGCAGCTTCCATGATGATAGCTTTGTCTTCGTCATCCAGTTTGTTGAATACCGCTTCGCTCATAAGAACGATAGAGGGGCTGTAGGTATGACCGGACAGGGTATAGTTGGGAGCTACTTCAAAGAAGTTGTTGGAAAAGTAACCGGAGTAGGGCTGTTCAGCACCGTCAACTGTACCGGCCTGAAGAGCGGAGTAGAGCTCACCGAAACTGATGGGAGTGGGCTGAACACCCAGAGCCTGGAAGGTTTCGGACATCAGCTGAGTAGTGGGAACTCTGAGTTTCAGACCTTCCAGATCCTCAACACTGTTGATTTCGATTCCGGGCTTTGTAAAAATATGACGGGCACCTTCGTCCAGGTAGAAAAGACCAACCATACCGGTTCCGATTTCCTGGGGTTCTTTCAGGAATTCCTGACCGATTTCACTGTTCAGAACATTCCAGAGGTGTTCTCTGTCGCGGAAAATAAAGGGAAGACCGAAAAGGGTCAGTTTCTTGACGCCGAAGTCACCCAGAGAGTTGGTGTTTCCACGACACATATCGATGGCGCCGCCGCCCATCTGAAGAGACTGATACATGGTTTTCTCATCACCCAGCTGACCTGCGGGGAATACTTCGATATTGATCCGTCCGTCTGATTTTTCGTAAACCAGTTCGGCAAATTTGGAATCAACCTGTTCCATAATATGACCTTTGGGGTTGAGTTCGGCAAATTTAAAGGTGTAGCTCTTTTTAGCGCCGTCAGAAGCGGAACCGCTGTCACTCTGACCATTGGACCATACCAGGGTACTGGCCATCATTAAAACAATAGATAGCAAAACAATTCTTTTTTTCACAAGAATCCTCCGTTTGTTAATTACGCCTTTCGATAAAGGATTATCAATTGGCTGTTAAATGCTATGACGGGTTTTGCGAACCCGCTCTATGGAAGATCCTGAAAAACAATGAATTTGTATTTTTCTGCTATTCGATTGTATTTTAAAACGGCCCAATTGTATTAATTGGCGATTTTTCAGACTTTTTTCTGAAGATTTTTCCACTGGGTAGGAGTGAGTCCCGTCTCTCTTTTAAAGAGGGAACTGAAGGAATTCGGGGTCTGATAGCCCACATCCAGGGCAATTTCTGTCACAGATTTCTCTGTTGTGTTGAGCAGATTCTTTGCCTGGTCGATACGGACCACAGTCAGATATTCCGAATAGGAGTATCCGCTGCTCTTTTTAAAGATGGATTTAAAATAGGATTCGCTTATGCAGACCGCATCTGCCACATCTCTGACGGAAATGGCCTCGGCATAATGACTGCTGATATACTCTTTCGCTTTGATCACCAGATTCTTTGATCTGTTGGAATAGGAACGGGAGACTATCTGAATGATCTCATCGGTGCGCAGCTTCAGCCACTCAGCCAGCTGGGAGGTACTGCGGATCATGACCTGCTCGGAGAAGAGCTTCTCACTGAGATCCAGGAGTTCATCCACATCCCCCCCTCCGGCAATGGCGGATTCCACCATGGTCCCCAGAAGCTCATAGGTTCTTACCTTCTGGAGTTTGTCCGTTTCGTTCCCATAGCTGAAGAGAAGAGACATAAGGGCCTGGAGCTGCTCCTGGGCTTTGACCCCGTCTCCCATGCGAATGGCAGCCAGGAAGGCGTTTTTCTCTTTCAGGGGATACTCTCTCCGGGGCTCTTCGTCATGGATATCCGTAATATGAACAACCTGCCCCCCTTCTATCCTGCCGGCATACTCCACTGCCGTGACGGCTTCGTGGTAGGAGCTTTTCAGGTCTTCCAGCCCCTTGTAGGACCGTCCTATACCGAAATCAAAGTCACTGAAGATATCCATTACGCCCTTCAGCGTCTCACAGACCCGTATTGTTTCGCTTCGGCAGATATCCGCCGCCGATTCTACGGGAAGACAGATTCCCAGCATGTCCGTTCCCATGGGCATGAGAATGTAGTGATTGCTTCCCAGGATCCTATCGAGGAGGAGAGATGTCTCCTTGATCACCGAATCGCTGAGACAGGGCTTCTCCCTTCCTTTTCCCTTTTTCTGGGGATTTTCCTTCAGGACAATGAATGTGTTGATTTCTTCGGGAATCTGGAGCAGCTTCAGCATATCCGAAACCTGCTTATGTATCTGAACATCCAGAGAAAGGTCCTGAATCAGGTCCTCCCTGATATAGGCAATGACTTTCTGCATTCTTACCCTGTTTTCCCGTATCTCCAGGGCGATACCGGAGCCAAGGAATGAAACGCTTATCAGAGCCCCCACATAGTAGATCCACCACTGGTGAGCCAGAGCACCGAAAAAGAATGTAAAAGCGAAAACCATTTTTCCTATGTTATACAGGTAGACCTTTTTCTGGTTTACCTCCCCTCTGGCGCCATACCCTCTGGCCCGCTG
This sequence comes from Oceanispirochaeta sp., assembly GCA_963666275.2. Classification (GTDB taxonomy): domain Bacteria; phylum Spirochaetota; class Spirochaetia; order DSM-2461; family DSM-2461; genus Oceanispirochaeta. The sequence goes on along the minus strand of CAXXOA010000002.1, from coordinate 1,076,531 downwards.
GATTTTTGCAATGGAATCCAGAAACAGGATGGTGGCCAGTACAAGATAGATCGCAATGGTGACTTCCCTCCCGTAAAAGGGACCGGTTCTGCTGGGAGTCACCGAGTCATACACATTGATATTGCCTATTCTGAAAATGACCTCAGACCCTGTAGTTGTTATGGTATTGAAGAAGGAGTAGATCACCCCGGTCAGAACCCCTGCCGTCATAAGCGGGCGGAACAGGAACCTCCGGTCTTTTGCCGGCCGGGAGAAATCTGCCAGGATTACCATGGGAATGGTAAGGGAACTGAAAATGAAGGTTCGGATATTGTTAATGATCACAGGAGCCGGATGCGCTCCCGAAAGGATCTGCACAGGCCTTCCGAAAAGAAAAAAGCTGAAGGAGATCAGGAAAACCGTAAAGTACCGGATCGAGTTGGTTTTTGACTCTTCAATAAAGGCAAAATAGAGAAAGTAGATGAAGAGTATAATTCCGGTGAAGGCCGGTATGAGTATATTTCCAAAGATTTCAAGTAGTGGCATACCCGGGCAAGTATATCACAACTACAGGAATTTTGAGTATCCGGATTTTCTGTTTTCCCGGAGGAATTGGCGTTTCTCCGGAACAATCCCTCAAAGGGGGAAAATAATCATTGACACAATTGGTTAACCAGTTATATTAATGAGATTCACTGGTTGACCAATTATTTTCAGGGAGTATTTCTATTGGAAAAGGATAACAATTATAAGTTCAAGAGCCATATGGATGCTGAAATTTTTCGGGATTTTGCTTTTTTCAACAGCTTTCTTTTTCAGCGCCGCTGGATAAGTCTGATAATGTTCCCCCTCGTTATAGCGGGTTTCGCCGTTTTGAATCTGGTTACCGGAAGCGCCTTCCTTTTCGCGCTTTTTCTGATCATTGCGCTGGCTGCGCCACTCCTCTACCTTGTGTATTTCAGAATCAGTCTGCGGAACCAGATCAGGGTGAATCACCTGGATCAGAAGCGTCTTGTATACACCATCAGCTTTGAAAATAAGAGGATTGAAGTGGCAAACCAGAAGGAAAGGCAGTCTCTGGAATGGACTTCGATCTATAGAATTTACAGATATAAAAACTATTTCTTCCTCTATATCAACCCTTCAAGGGCTTTTATCCTGCCGGAAAGAGACCTGCAGGAAGGGATCACCGGAGATGACTTCTGGGAGTATGTTCAATCGGCTGCGCCCGAAGGACGATGGGTATTGTCCCCTTCCCGTACAGGAAACAGCACCGCCCCGATAAAACAAAACCGCGAAAAGCAGCCGGAAGAGAAGAAATAAGAGGACTCGATGGAATCAGAAAAAAATACGGCAGTATCTCTGGAACTTTTTGAAAACAGCAGCAAAGACAGGGAACCTGAGGATTTTATCCTTTCCAGAATACGGGAGCTTGTCGTCTCGGGGCAGCTTCAGCCGGGAGCCAGACTCCCCTCGGAAAGAGCACTGGCGGAGAAGCTGGAGACCACCAGGGGAACCATAAGGAAAGCTCTTCAGAAACTGGACTTCTACGGTCTTGTGGAGATATCTCCCCAGAGCGGTACACGGATTGCCAATATGCACAGCGGAACAGTGGAACAGCTGATGCAGTCGATACCGGTGAGCAGGGATCAGAAAATGGCGGATCTGATGGAAGCCCGGTTTATCCTGGATGTCCAGTGCGCCAGACTGGCGGCGGAAAGAAGAACTCCCGCCGATCTGGAACTGATAGAACAGAGGCAGGAGGAGTTTCTTGCCCGGTTCTACGGCAAGGAAGATTACCTGGAAGAGGACTATCTTTTCCACCTGGCCATAGCCCATGCCACGGGGAACCATGTCCTTGTATCCCTTTTCAGCCAGCTGACCCCCCGGATTGTCATGCAGGATCAGCCTCATCTGAAACAGAAAGACAAGGATTTCTCCCGGATCCCCATGGAACATATCCGGATTCTCGAAGCCATCCGTCAGGGCGATGCGGATCAGGCGGAAGCGGAAATGGTTCAGCACAGGAACTGGGCCATGAAGAGAGTATTTTCAGGAGATCAGGGGGAATGAGTCCCCTTTATATACATAGGATATTAGATAGGAGTATGAAATGAGCAATACAACAGGCAAAGCAATGAATAGATCGACAGCTGCGGAATTCGGCTGTACAAAGCAGGAACGGCCGGTAAAGATCCTCCAGTTCGGAGAAGGGAACTTCCTCCGCTGTTTCATCGACTGGCAGGTGGATATCCTGAACGAGAAAAACGGTCTGGATGCAGGTGTAGTGGTCGTCCGTCCCATCGATACAGACTTCCCCCCTCTGCTGGACACCCAGGACGGGATTTATACCTCTATCATACGGGGATACGATGACCAGGGGGAACTGAAAAACGAGAAACGCCTGATTTCCTGTATCAACCGGGAGATTCCCATCTACAAAGAGTATGATGAGTTTCTCTCCCAGGCGGAGAATCCCCAGCTGCGGTTTATCGTTTCCAATACGACCGAAGCGGGAATCGCCTACAATCCCGACGACAAATACGAAGATCGTCCCCAGTCGGCCTACCCGGGCAAACTGACCCGTTTTCTCCATGAGAGATTTAAAAAATTCGGCGGTTCTGCGGATTCCGGATTTATCCTGATCCCCTGTGAACTGATTGACTACAACGGAGACGCACTGAAGGAAATAGTTCTTAAATACGCGGCCCTCTGGAACCTGGAACCCGGGTTTGTCTCGTGGCTTGAAAATCACAACACTTTCTGTTCCACCCTGGTTGACCGGATCGTCACAGGATACCCCCGGGATGAAGTGGAAGAACTGGAGAAAGAGCTGGGTTACAAAGACAATTTCATCACCACCGGCGAGTACTTCCATCTCTTCGTAATTCAGGGACCTGAATCTGTTGGAAAAGAACTGAAACTGGAAGGCAGCGGCCTGAATATCAAGCTTGTAGAAGATCTGAAACCCTACAAACAGAGAAAAGTCGGCATCCTCAACGGTTGTCATACAGCCCTGGTTCCGGTGGCCTACCTGTGCGGCATTGAGCTTGTGAAGGATGCTGTGGAAAATAAAGAGCTCGCCGCGTTCATTCAGAACCTGCTGGACAGGGAGATTATCCCCAATCTGGGTATGCCTGAGGATTACCTGAAAGACTATGCTGAAACAGTACTGGGCCGGTTCAGAAACCCCTTTATCAACCATCAGCTCCTTTCCATCTCACTGAATTCCATGACCAAATTCAAAACCCGTCTGCTCCCGCAGTTCCTGGAATATTATAAATCCAACGCCTCTGTACCCCCGCTGATGTCTCTTTCTCTGGCGGCGCTGATCTGTTTCTACAGAGGGACCCTGGACGGAAAAGAGTATCCTGTGAACGATGACAAACCCTTCCTGGACCTTTATGAAGAACTATGGGCGGAAGATCCCGCCTCCATAGAGGATGCCATGGCGATAGCAGACCGGATCCTCTCTCTGGACGACCACTGGGGAGTTTCCCTTAAAAGCCTGGAAGGACTTCACAGGAAAGTGGGAGAAGATATTTATAAGATCATCACCAACGGCATGGCCGCCACACTGGAGGAATACCTTTGAATCCCGAACTGTTTTTTCTAGATGAAAAAGATAATGTGGGAATCACTTTCTCGGATCTGGAGTCCGGCGCGGCGGTAGCCGCCGGCCCGGATACCATCAGGGTCCTGAATGATATCCCCAAAGGTCATAAAGTTGCGGTAAAGATCATAAAAGAAGGCGAAGCTGTACTGAAATACGGCGCCGTCATCGGTTATGCCCGAAAGGAGATACAGATCGGTGAACATGTGCATGTACACAATATCAAAACCGGTCTGTCCGAGAAAACCGAGTACCGATATGAACCGGAAAAAGGCAGCTCAGAAATAAGCCCCCTTGTATCGGTTCCCCGTTTATTCAAACGGAAAAACGGAAAAGCCGGTATCCGCAATGAACTGTGGATCCTCCCGACCGTGGGATGCGTCAATGGAACAGCCCAGCAGATCCTGCAGCAGTTTCTGATGCGGAAGGGGCAGGAAGGACTGGCCGGTATTGACGGCGTCTACTGTTTTACCCATCCCTACGGCTGTTCCCAGCTGGGAGATGACCACGAAAGGACCCGCAGTCTGCTGCAGAACATGGCTCTTCATCCCAATGCGGGGGGAGTCCTGGTACTGGGGCTGGGATGTGAAAACAATCAGATCAAGGCCTTCCGGGAGACCATGCCCGAAGAGCCGGACCCCGAAAGGATCCGGTACCTGGCGGCTCAGAACGTGGAAGATGAAATCGAGGCGGGCATAGCCTGTCTGGAAGAACTTCTGGAGGCGGCTTCAGGAGACAGCCGGACAGACTGCTCCTGGTCGGATCTTGTTGTGGGACTGGAGTGCGGCGGATCCGATGCCTTTTCCGGTATAACAGCCAATCCTCTGATCGGATCTGTCTCCGACAGAATTATAAAGTCCGGGGGAACCGCTGTTCTCACAGAGGTACCGGAGATGTTCGGAGCCGAAAATGTCCTTATGAAACAGTGCGCGGATGAATCTGTTTTCGAAAAAACCAAAGACATGATAGAGAGCTACAAAAAGTACTATCAGGACCATAACCAGCCTGTCTATGAGAACCCTTCCCCGGGCAACAAGGCCGGAGGGATTACCACTCTGGAGGATAAATCCCTGGGATGTATCAGAAAATCCGGAAAGTCGGAGATCCTGGATGTTGTAAAAATGGACAGCCGGGTCAGCAGGAAGGGACTGAACCTTCTGTATGCCCCGGGCAATGACATTGTCGCCACCACAGCCCTGGGAACGGCGGGATGTCAGATTGTCCTCTTTTCCACCGGCCGGGGAACCCCCCTGGGCGGATTCATCCCGACTCTGAAAATTGCAAGCAACACCGCCCTGGCAGAACACAAAAAGAAGTGGATCGACTTTAATGCGGGGATCATCGGGGACGGCTCTTCCGATATGGCGGAAGCAACGGAACTTCTGCTGGATAAGATCCTGAAAGTCGTTAACGGGGAACAGACCGCAGCCGAAAAAAGCGGGATTCGGGAAATTGCCATTTTCAAAGATGGTGTGACTCTGTAAAGAAACATCCCACCGGGGATGCTCAATAAAACATGGGAGATAAATATGAAATTCATCAATGAAGATTTTCTGCTGGAAAATCCTTTTGCCGTAAAACTGTATCATGATTATGCGGAGCACCAGCCTATCATAGATTACCACTGCCATCTCAATCCTAAAGAGATCCGGGACGATATCAGCTGGGACAATATAACAAAGGTCTGGCTCTACGGGGATCACTATAAATGGAGAACCATGCGGAGCAACGGGATTGCAGAAGAGTTCTGCACCGGAAGCCGGTCCGACAGGGAGAAGTTTCAGAAATTCGCCGAAACCATGCCCTACCTGCTGAGGAATCCCATGTACCACTGGAGCCATCTGGAACTGGCCCGGTACTTCGGCATTGACGACGTGCTGCTCTCAGGGGATACAGCGGAGGAGGTCTGGAACAGAACCTCAGAGGTTCTCACAGGCGGCCTGTCCGCCCGTAAACTGATGACAGACAGCAAAGTGGTGGCCTCCTGTACAACCGATGACCCCATCGACAGCCTGGAGCACCATAAAGCCCTGGCGGAAGAGGGATTTGCCGTAAAGATCCTCCCCACATGGCGTCCCGATAAAGCCATGGCCGTAGACAAGGACTTCTGGAACGACTATCTGAACCGGCTTTCCGAAGTGTCAGATATATCCATAGACTCCTACCCCTCCCTGATTGAAGCCCTGCGCCTGAGACATCAGTACTTCCACGATGCGGGATGCCGCCTGTCCGACCATGGACTGGATACGGTCTACGCCTCTCCCTTTACAGATCAGGAGATCACAGCCATTTTTGACAGGGCCAGAGCCGGCGGTGCGGTCACTCCCGAAGAAGCGGATAAGTTCAAAACTGCCATGATGCTGGAGTTCGGCCGGATGGATGCGGAGAAGGGCTGGACAAAGCAGCTTCATATCGGAGCGCTGAGAAGCAACAATTCCCGCCTGTTCAAACAGCTGGGCCCCGATACGGGATTCGACTCCATTGACGACCAGAACTTTGCCCGCCCCCTGGCGGCCTACCTGGATCTGCTCGACAGGGAGGACAAACTCCCCAAAACCATTATCTACAATCTGAACCCCCGGGACAACGAGGTGATCGCCACCATGCTGGGCAACTTTCAGGACGGCAGCGTCGCCGGGAAGATTCAGATGGGCTCAGGATGGTGGTTCCTGGACCAGAAAGACGGGATGGAGCGTCAGATGGAAGCCCTTTCCCAGCTGGGACTGTTCCGCCGTTTTGTGGGAATGCTCACAGACAGCCGGTCTTTCCTCTCCTACACCAGACATGAGTATTTCAGACGGATTCTCTGCAATGTCCTGGGTAAGGATATGGAACAAGGCCTGATCCCCCTGGACTTTGATCTGGTGGGAGCCATGGTGGAGGACATCAGTTTCCGCAACGCCAACAGCTATTTCGGATTCTGAAAAATCGGATCTATATAGGATTCAAGGCGGCTGTCAGTAAACTCAGTCGCCTTTTTTATATTCTAACGACATCAATGAGAAGAGAAATCAAAGAGGTCTGTTTGAAAAAGGCCTCTCTCCTGCTTGCTGTGCTCGAAACCCGGTCAGAGAACGGCATATCCATTTTAAAGAATCAGCATCCTCGGGGAGCGGAAACAGTATTACCTTCTATTAGAACAGGTGGAAACACTATCCTGCCGGGCTCCCCATAGGGTTCCTGATTTCTTTTTACAACGAATTCGGCAGCGGCCTGACCGATGCTCTGAAAATCATAATGTATGGAAACAAGCTTGATACGGGAGGATCCGGTTACAAAAGTGCTGTCAAAACCAATGATGCTGAAATCCAGAGGTATTCTGGATGATGCCTGGGTTAACCGGTAGATAAGCCCTGCAGACATAAGATCATTGCAGGAGATGATACCGGTAATACTGCTTTTCTGTCTTAACAGCATATCAGCGTAATCTATCCCGCTTTTCTGAGTGAAATCACCGTAATGGACATCCGAGCCCTTCAATTCAATTCCGGCATTTTCCAGGGCATCACGGATTCCGCGCTCCCTGTTCTTTGCTGCTTTCGCGTCAGCATAACCCATGAGAAGACCGATCCGTTTGTGCCCCTTCTGAATCAGACAGTCGGCAGCCATATAACCACCTTTATAGTCATCCAGCATTATGAGATCCCCTTGAACGCCCTGGATTTCCTGATTCAGAATAACAACAGGGATATCCATCCTTTTCAACTGCCGTAATACACCGGGACTTTCCAGAATCCCCAGCAGTATTATGCCGGCAAAGTGGCGTTCTCCCGCATAGGCCAGATACTCCTCCATCCGATGGGGATCAAACTGGTTATAGGAAACCATAGCTTTCAAACCGGCTTTATCCAGAGTAGAAATAATACTCTCAATAATTGTGATCTGAACAGGACTCATCAATAGGCCTGATACAATCATTACAAGATCACCAACCCCTTTGGATTTGTGTTTTTTCTGAGGAAGGTAATTCAATTTATTCAAAGTATCCAATACCAGAGTTTTGCTATGCGGGCTCACATATCCTTTTCCTGTTATAACCCGCGATACAGTTGACCGGGAAACCCCGGTCAACCTGGCAATATCTGATATGGTCGTTCGCTTTTTTGACCCCATATACCAGAATTATATTGCTATTTTATATACGCTGCAGCGGACATTCCCGATTTTCGGCCAAATATAACACTCATGCCGAGAGAGGAACCGCTGGCAGGATATATTTCACTGAAAAAATCCCCGTTAGCCACTTCTCCCGCAGCATAAAGACCCGGGATAGGCTGTCCGGATTTATCAAGGACTTCCCCTTCCACGTTCACCTTCAGTCCGCCGAAGGTTCCCAAAGTAGCTGTCTGACACTGAAGAGCATAATAGGGACCCTCACTGATTTCTTCCATTGTGGAAGTATTTCTTCCGAATTCAGAATCCTCACCCCTTAAAAAGGCCGCATTAAAGTCAGATGCCGCTTCTGCAAGCCCGGGAAGACTTGCCGTTTCCGCAAGGGATTCAATGGAATCAGCCTTAAAAGCAACGTTTGCCTCTACAGCCATTTCCAGGGACTCCAGAGTCCCGGTTGCAGCTTCCAGTGTTTCAGTTGCCCCGGCATTACTGTCAAATATAAAATAAAACTTATCACTTCCATTGGCAGCCATGGCATTGAAAATGAAGGGATAGTCCAGACTTTCATCAACAAACCGCTCGCCTCTGCTGTCAACAATCAGATTGGGAAGCCCGTAAATAGGCCGTCCTATCATTGTGGTATGGCCATACCGGGGAGATACGACTTTCCAACCGATGACTCCGCCTTTAAACACAGTATCAGCACCGGCATCCATCCCTATGATCAGTCCGTCACCGGTATTTTGAGGGGCAGAAACAGCCCATGCTCCGACAGCTTCAGGAGCATATAGGGCTTTCAGTTCTTCATTATGATCAAAGCCGCCTGTTGCAATGATGACGGCCCTGGATTCAACTGTGACTTCCGCTCCGTTCCTATCGGCTTTTACACCTTTCACTTCACCATTTTCCATGCTGAGACTCATAGCTCTTGTATCTGTATAGATATCCACATCAAGGTTTTCTGCCGCAGCAATGACTTTACCCATGAACTCTCTGCCATATCCAGGAGGGAGATGAGCTCTCCGGACGGTCTGTGTTCCTGAAGTAAGGATAAAATCTTTCGTATAACTGATTCCCATGTCCACCAGGAACTGCAGGGATTCCAGAGCATTGGATGCCGCATAGTTGATCAGATTGACATCCGCATTCCCTCCAGCCCGGTCAATCCAGTACTGACGCAGCGCCTCAGGAGAATCTTCAATGCCTGCAGCTTTCTGAAAAGCGGATCCTCCGGCCAGAACCATTCCGCTGGATGTGAGAGAAGAACCGCCTGTTCGACTCAGCTTTTCCAGAACAATTACCTTTGCTCCCGCCTTTGCTGCTTCAATAGCAGCCGACATTCCAGCCGCACCAGACCCTAAAACAACCACATCGGCTTCCAGGTTCAAAGGCTCCGTCTCTTTTGGAATTTCCCTGGACATGAGGGCTTCAATGTCTGCCCCTGCACTCTCCAAAGCCGATTGAATGGCATTACGAACAGCCCAGGCGCTGAAAGTGGCTCCACTGATCGAATCGATATTCAGACTCTGGTTTTCCAGAACCTGTTCTGTAATTTTGTCAAAAGCTACATCACCCAGACCTTCGGACTCAAAGCTTTCCAGAATTCTGATGTCCTGAATCTTTCCTTCGCCAATCTCAACTTCCAGAGAAACCGGCCCGTGAAATCCCATAGACTCGGCCTTATAGACGCCATCGGCTCCCACGGTTTTTTCCTTGCAGGAAAACAGGCTTAAAACAGCCGCAGCCCAAAACAGCACTTTTAAAAACTTCTTCATATTCGTTCTCCATTTATCGATATATTAATATCTAACGAGATTCTACCGTAATGAATGGGAGAGTTGAGTGTGAAATTTTCAGGATTTCCCACATTGGGAAATTTCGGACGAAAAAAAAGGGGCTCCATCGGAGCCCCCTATAATACTTATGTACCAATCAGCAGATATCAGTCGTACAGAAGTCCGGCGATATCAGCGTCATCCATATTGTCTTTGGTGTAGAATTTTGCACCGGTGTCCACGTCAGAAACAGGTTTTCCTTCGTAAGCCATGAAAGCCAGTTCAACAGCTTTGTATCCGATGGAATAGGGATCCTGAGTGATAGAACCGAGGAAGTACTCGTTTCTTACGGCATTTTTCTGTCCTTCACCGGCATCAAATCCGATAGCGATCAGACCGGGATATTTCGCGGGCAGATCAGCACCGTCATTGGTAGCTGCCAGAAGACCTTTTACAGTTGCTTCGTTAGAGCAGAAGATACCGAGAACATTGTCGTCTGCTACTTTGTTGAGAACAGCAGAAGCAGAAGCCATAGCGTCGGTGTTGGCTGCAGAAGCAGGAACAACCATTTCGATCATTACTTTGTCACCGCTGGTGGGGTTTTTGGCATCGATGTATCCGGGGTTACCCATAACTTTGATGTCAGCTTCGCTCATAGCGGTATTTTTAACGATCAGGTCAACCATTGTGTCTCTGAAACCTTTTCCACGACTCAGGAGAGATTCACCTGAAGCATCCTGGTTGAGAACAACAATTTTTACAGGAGCTGCAGCAGTAGCAGCTTCGATGTCAGCTTTGATTACTTTGAACATCTCCTGAGCAGCCATACCGGCAGCATTGAAGTTGTCAGTAGAAGCATTGGCATAGATAGATCCTGCAGGAGCATTGGGAACACCGGAGTCGAAACCGATAACGGGAACGCCGTTGTCTTTGCACTGCTGGAGCTGATCCATTACTGCTGTTGTGTCAAGCGCCGCAAGAGCGATTGCAACCGGGGCTTTCGCCATGGCATTGTTCAGCATTTCCACCTGAATCTGGACATCACTTTCTGAGGGCGGTCCTTCAAAAGTTACATCCACACTGTATTTCTCAGCCGCATCCATTGACCCCAGTTTAACCTGCTGCCAGAAGTCATGCTGCTCCCCTTTTGAAACAACAGCGATGTAAGGTGTCCCACCACCTTTTGCAGACTCTTTTTTCTTACATGAGCCTAAGGTAGGTAGAATTACTGCAACAGCCAAAAATGCTAATGCTAGCTTCTTAGATAATCTCATAAAATCCTCCTGTATTTTTTCCCGGATCTGTTCCCAGATCCGGGTATATACCTTTTTTGTGTGAAAAGCCTTTTACTGCTGGGATTTCATCTCCAGTTCAAACTGCCTTTCCGCCTCTTTTTCCTCTGCCAGGACTCTCTGCTTTTCCGCTTTTTCCTGGGCTTTCATTTTCACATAGGTCTCTTTCATCTCGGCTTTCAGAGCGGCCGCTTCTTCTGCCTTGCCTTCCTGTTTCAGCATCAGAATCTGTCTGGTTGTCTTCTCTTTGTATGTATCCGAAGGAGCCAGAATCTTCACTTCTGAAGCCTTTTTGTTTCTGTAGATGTCCAGCAGAACCGCACCGATTACAACCACACCGGTAAAGAAGGTCTGATAGTGGGACTGAAGATCCATGGAAGGAAGTCCGGTTCTCAGAACACTCATAATATAAACACCGATCATGGTACCGAAGATTGTACCGATACCGCCGGAAAGGGAGGTACCGCCGATTACTGCACCGGCAATCGCATACAGCTCAAATCCCTGTCCCTGTGCAGGCATAACCGTGGTATATACCGCTGCAAAGGCAATACCGCCGATACCGGACATAACACCGCTGACCACATAGGCCATCATTTCCCATTTTCTGACATTCACACCTGACAGTCTGGCGGCTTCCTTGTTGCTTCCCACAGCAAAGATGTAACGTCCCATTTTTGTCTTTGTCAGAATAATGAAGCAGATAAAGGCTGTACCGAAAAGGACAATGGCTCCGGTTGGAATGGAAAAATTGTCTTCCGTAATATATTTGAATATATTCTTGAACCATCCGTCTTCATTCGCTCTTGTGGGGAATGTGGCACTTCTTACGTTAGAGACAATAGATCCCACACCCATGGAGATCATCATGGTTCCCAGAGTGGCAATGAAGGGCGGCAGATTGAGCCTGGAGACCATAATACCGTTGAAGAATCCGAAGGCGATGGCCACAATCATAATCACAACCAGAGAGAGCCACATGGGCCAACCCCAGGATTTATAGGCCGTACCTCCGATGATCGCGGCAGCCATCATGACAGTACCGCAGGAGAGGTCTATCCCTCCGGTGATAATAACAAATGTTACACCGATGGCAATGAATCCGATGTAATAGGAGGAATCCAGGATATTCACCAGGGTGGTGTAGGAAAAGAAGTTCCTTCCGAAGATTCCAAAAAAGATATAGAGGATAACAAGGGCCGCAGGGGCCAGAAATTTCTGAAGGCCGATTTCGCGGATCTTGTCTCCCATGCTTTTTTCGTTCAGTTTGGTTTCCATAATCTCTTAATCCCTTTTCGTTGCGTATTTCATTATTTCTTCCTGACTGGCATCTTTGATATCCAGTTCTCCGGTAACTCTTCCTTCGCACATGACCAGAACCCGGTCACTCATACGCAGGACTTCAGTGAGCTCGGAAGAGATCATGATGATGGATTTCCCCTCTTTGACCAGAGCGTTCATCAAAGTGTAGATCTCACTTTTCGCTCCCACATCGATACCTCTTGTAGGTTCATCAAAGATCAGGATTTCACTGTTTTTGATCAGCCATTTCGCAATAACAACCTTCTGCTGGTTTCCTCCGGAGAGATTTTTCAGCAGCTGTTCAACCGAAGGTGTCTTGATCTTAAGGGTGTCCACGTACTCGCTGGTGATCTTTGCCACTTTCTTTTTATGGACAAACAGACCATGCTCAAAGTCGTCATACGCCGCCAGGATGGAGTTTTCCGTAACACTCAGTCCCAGAGCCAGACCGTATCTTTTTCTGTCTTCCGACAGATAGCCGATTCCATGCCGTACAGCATCCATCGGGGAGGAAATCTTTACAGGCTTTCCATTGATTTCTATGTATCCGCTATCCAGAGGATCAGCTCCGAAAAGAGCTCTTGCCGTTTCGGTTCTACCGGCACCCATGAGTCCGGCGAATCCCAGGATTTCTCCTCTTCTCAGCTCAAAAGAGACATCTTTTACAAGCTTTCCCGCATTGAGGCTGTTCACTTTCAGAACCACTTCCGCATCGGCGGGAACATTGCTCTGCTGTTTGGGTTCTTCATAGATAACCCGACCAACCATCATATTGATGATATCTTCCTTGGAGAGCTCTTTGGTGTTTCCCACACCAGCATTCTCACCATCCCGCATGACCGTAACTCTGTCGGTAATCTGGCCTATTTCATCCATTCGGTGAGAGATATAGATCATCCCCACGCCTTTTGCCGCCAGGTCGCGCATAATGGCAAACAGTTCATTGATCTCGGTTTCGGTTAACGCCGCAGTTGGCTCATCAAGGATGAGAATTTTAAGATTGTGTGATACCGCTTTGGCGATTTCCACCATCTGCTGCTTTCCGACAGTCAGATTCCCCAGGGTCTCCTTCGGGTCGATATCCATATTCAGACGTTTGAACAGAGCTTCTGCCCTCTGATTCACTTTCCTGTCGTCCAGAAACAGACCTTTGCCTTTTGTTGATTCCCTGCCAATAAAGATATTCTGAGCTACCGTCAGGTGCTCCATCATGTTCAGTTCCTGGTGAATGATCCCGATTCCCCTGCCAAGGGCTTCTTTCGGGTCCCGGGGGTTATAGAGTTTCCCCAGATAATATATTTCACCTGAATCTTTAGGGTATATACCGGTGAGGGCTTTCATCAGTGTAGACTTCCCTGCTCCGTTTTCACCCATCAGCGCGTGAATCTCTCCAGCGCGCAGCTCGAAGTCTACACTTTTCAGTGCATGTACTCCGGAAAAACGTTTATCGATTTTCTGCATCGAGAGGATAACTTCTCCCAAAATCTCACACTCCTTTCTGGGATTTTTCCTGTGAGGATAGGAAAATTATCCCCCCGAATTTGAAATCGCGAAATTGAAGATTTTACGGAGAATGTTGAAATATTTCCTAAATTCGGAAGATATTGAAGATTATTACAGGAAAATCAAAGCTCTGAGGACAGAACAATTCTATTTTTTCCCTGCTCCTTTGCTTTCAGAAGAGCCTGGTCGGCTTTTTCGACAGCCCCCTTCAGAGGCTCTTTCCCGGACCATAATGCGTAGCCCAGGGAGACCCCCAGAAGACACTCGGATTCGACAAGATCCCGGCACAGAGTCTCAGCCATTTCCTGGAATTCCCGATGAAGGCGGTAACTCAGATTCTGAGCCTGATCGGCTTCCGTATCGGGCATAAAGATCAGAAACTCATCTCCACCGTAGCGGAATATCAGATCATCCGAACGCAGATGTTCCCGGAGAAAACGGGAGAATCGGCACAGGATCTCGTCTCCCACGGGGTGTCCGAAATTGTCATTGTAGTATTTGAAATTGTCCAGATCCGCAAAGAGAATGCTCATTTCCATCTGACACCCTGCTTCCAGTTCTTTTATTTTATCTTCCAGGCAGGCCCTGTTGAGCACCCCCGTCAGGGGATCTCTGTACACACTGTCCTGCAGTTCCCTTGTCCTGTCGCTGACGCTCTTGTTCACATGCCTGTGGAAGTTCTTTCTGAGGGCGGTGTAACGGAGATCAAGCTTTGCCTGCTGCATGGCAAGAGAGTAGCTCATAATCAGTGTATGGAGCATTGTTCCGGTCAAAATCAGAGTTCCCTGATGGTTCAGAAAGAAGAAATCCGAATACACAAGGATATTTTCAAGCAGAGCTCCCAGGACAAGGGGAAGAAAACTGACCAGGACGATCAGGGAGGTCTTATCCCCTTTGAAGCTTTTCCTGACAATCAGGAAAAGAATGAAAATCAGTGTGGGAATGATAATGAAATTCATAAGATCCCCCAGTAGAGGGGTTGGTATGAGGAGAGACAGAAGGATCAGTACTGAGAACAGGGATATGAAAGCTGTCAGGATTCTGCTCTCGGGGCTTCTTTTGGGTATCTGGAAAAAGACCCCGGCAAAGAGCAGACTGAAGAGAATGGCCAGGGAATTGAAGAAAAGATAGACAAAGTATCCATAGGGTCTTCCCGGCAGAAGCAGGAAACTGAGGATTCTATGCTTCCCAGTCAGAGCCGCCACCAGAGAGATCATAATCAGAGAGTAATAGAGATAGAACTGCTTCTTTCCCGTAAGGAACAGAAAAAAATGGTACAGCCCTATAATCAGAATCAGACTGAACGAGAATGAAAGATAGGCATTGCTCCTTCCTGCCTGCAGAAAGAACTTCCCGGGGGAGACCAGCCGCAGGGATGTCCCTTTTTTCTGATAATCCTGAAGATGAATATAGATTTCCGTCGACTCTCCGAGGGGAAGATCCAGAGGAAAAACCAGGGCGGTATGCGGCAGATCCCTGTGGTTCATGGGGACCTGATCTCCTGAAATACTACTGATCCACTGATTTTCATCACTGGAATAGTAGTGAATTTCCACAAGCTCAAACTGATAACGGAGTTCCAGTATCCATTGGCCAATCCCGGAAGAGGGCGTAACCGCAGCCGCCAGATATGTATCTGTGTTCAATTTTGAAATGTACAGATACTGAGCCTTGTAGCCGCTACGGACTTTCTCAGGAATCGAAAGCTTCCAGTCTTCCCGTGTGATCGGATCCAGATCTACAAATTCCTCACTGTCCGGCAACAGAATGGAATTGGAGAATGCTTCGGAAATACAGAATACCAGAATAAAACAGAAAGCTATTTTAAAAAATATTTTATACATACATAAAAATACTTATTCAGATGGATAAAAAAGTAAAGTTTTTATTCATTATTATGAGAAAAAGGGAACAGCAGTTCCTGAAACTCTCTTTCAAACATATTCTTCCTTGTAATGAGAACCGATCCTGTATCTATAAACGGAGGGACCTGTTCGCCTCGAAGAAACTCTGAAGCGACCCTGACCGAGAGGTATCCCATATTGTAGGGACGCTGTACCACCGTCGCTTTCAGTACACCCTCTTCCAGATAGGATAGCTCTTTTACAGCATTATCAAATCCCACAACCAGTATCCTGTCAGCTGCATCCTCTTCGGCCACTGCCCGGCAGACCCCCAGGGTGGATACCTCGTTCAGAGCGACAATCCCCCCCAGATCGGGATTTTTCATAAGATCCTTTGCAATCAGATAGGCTTTCTTCTCGTCCACATCACAGAACCAGGTACCGATAAGCTCCTCTCCTTCAAGGGCGCTGGATACTCCCAGCTCCCTGTCAATGGCGGTGGCTGTTCCCTGTATATGGCTGACAATCGCCACCTGCTTCCGGGAGGAACCTGAAATCAGCCGTTTCATCTCCCTCCCCGCTTTATGACCGGCAATAATATTGTCTGTGGCAATGAAAGAGACAGGGATATCAGTATCGATACCCGAATCGATGGAAATCACAGGGATTCCCGCGTCCCTTGCTTTCATGACAGGTTCCACAAGGAGGGAGTAGTCGTTTGCCGCCAGAATAATCAGAGGGGGATTCTTGGAAATGACATTTTCAAGGATATGGATCTGCCTTTTGATATCCCGTTCAAAACGGGGACCGGAAATCTCCACGGCCACACCGAATTCCTTTGCCGCCTCATAGATACCCTGCTCCACTTCAACCCAGAAATCCATGGAAGGACCGATCGTGGATTTAAGAATGATCTCCACGGGAGCGTCCATTTCGGGAAGCTCTGTCCCCGAAGTGTTGTACAGAAAAGAGAGGGCCATAAACAGAAGGAGAGCCGCCACAAGGCTGAGAAGCAGGAGATACCAGTTTTTCATATATACGCCTCCAGTTCGGATATGGGCATTTTCACTCTGATAGCCGTCCCCTCCCCGGGAGAACTGGTACAGCTCAACCCGTACTGTTCCCCGAAATAGAGCCGGATCCTTTCATGCACATTCCGCACACCCATTCCCTGACGGGATAGACGGGGCCGCTTTTCCAGGGGAGTTTCCAGGCCCATGATCATCTCCTGCAGCTGCTCTTCATCCATTCCCCTGCCGTTATCCATCACTTCCAGAATCATATTGTTCTCTTCCCGCCAGCCGGATATCTGAATATGTCCCTGATAATCCACCTCTTTGATCCCGTGATAGATCGCATTCTCCACAAGGGGCTGCAGCGTGATTTTCAGGGTGATCATATCGTATAGATCCGGATCGATATCCATTTCATAGGTGAATTTATCTTTATAGCGCATCTCCTGTATGGTCAGATAGGAGAGGACATGCTCCATCTCATCCTTGATGGGTATCAACTCCCGCCCTTTGCTTATGCTTATACGGAACAGCTTTGAAAGAGCCGAGGTCATCTGCACCACTTTTTCACTCTGCCCCATTTCTCCCATCCAGATAATTGAATCCAGGGTATTGTAGAGAAAGTGAGGATTGATCTGCGCCTGCAGGGCTTTGAGGTCGCTTTTCCTTTTCAGCTCCTGCTCCCGCATATTGGCTTCCATGAGCTCTCTGATCCGGCTCACCATCAGATCATATTCCCGGGCCAGTTCCCGGATCTCATCGGTGGCCCTGATATGACCCACCTGCCGGAACTCCCCTGTTTCCACCCCCTGCATGATCTCCTGTAGCTTTCTGACAGGTTTGGTGATGCCCGAGGAGATCCTGTTCGTGGCCAGGCCGACAATCAGAAAAAGGATAAGCCCTATGAGAGCATAGATAATCTGCACAGACTTCCATTCGGTGACGATATCGCTGTCATGGGTGACATTCACAACGGACCATCCTGTAAGATCCGAGGTTTCCACAAGATAGTACCGTTCATCCAGCTGGAAGGAGTTTCTTCCGGGATGATCCAGCAGACTCAGGATCTCCCGGACCGGTTCTTTTTTGATATTGCTGTAAACCAGCTGCTGTGTGGGATGGTAGATGTAGTTCCCCTGCCGGTCCAGGATAAAATTGTACCCTTTCCTGCCGATCACCAGGGACTGGCAGAGCTCTTTGATCCTGTTGAACTTCAGGTCCACCAGCAGAACGCCGATGATGCGCCGGTCTTCCAGGGAGAGGATCGCTCTGCTGAGGGAAACGACCCAGGAATACCTGTTCTTTATGAGATTCTGGACATAGGATGTGGAGACAACGGTTCTGTCAAAGGCTTCGACCGCACCGGAATACCAGTCCTTATCCTCTATGGAGGTCCAGGGATTGATCTGTGCGGTTTTGTCGCTGGAAATGGTTTCCCCGTTGTATCCGATCACAAGGATATCCGAGATATCCTCCCTGGCCTGGATATAGTTGTAAAGTCTGTTCTGGATCACCCCGTTCAACAGCTCTTTTTCCGCCGCCGGGACAGGAGCCTCCATATTCAATAGAGTCTGAATCTCCTGATCAGTGGTAACCGAGACGGAGATCTGCTCCATCCCGGCGATATAGGTGTCCATCTGATTGACAAGCTGTTCCAGCATTGCCCGGTTGCTCTCCAGAGTTGAGCTTCTGACCGTATTGATGGTGAACCGGAAGGAGACAAGCTGCATAATGAAAATGGCCAGAAAGATCATCAGGGTAAAAATGGTATAGATACGGGAGTCCAGAGTCCCGAAGCGGAGAGAGTTTTTCATGTCTTCCGGCTCCTGCGGTACTCCATAGCGGTCATTCCCGTCTGCTTTTTGAAAATGATTGTAAAATAGCGGGGGTCCGTATACCCGACTTTTTCCGCAATCTCATAGCCCTTGAGATCTGTCCCGGCCAGAAGTTTCTTGGCTTCCTCGACCCGGCAAGCGGTGAGATACTCCACAAAGGTCTGGCCTGTGCCGTCCTTGAAAAGGAGACTGAACTGGCTTGTGGAAAGGTAGAGTTCATCGCAGATATCCTGCAGGGAGAAACGGCTCTCCCGGAACCGTTCCCGGATAATATGTTTAGCCTTGTCTATCCGGGAGAAAAGCATGTCATTCCGTCTTTTCCTGATCCTCTCATCCAGGCTCTGTATGAGATTCCTGAAAAACAGGGTGGCTGTTTCAAGCGATTCGAACTCTCCGGTATGGGAGATAAGACTATCTCCGGCATCCTCCTGCAGGTCCATATCCCGGGCAAAGGAATCAAGCATCTGATAAAAATGCATAAATCCCACAACAAGCTGATCTGAAGTCAGATAATGGGAGGCCAGATACCCCAGCAGCTCCTCCAGAGCCTCAAGGCTGTCCTCGAGCCCCCCCTCTTTCAGGCTGCTTATAATCCTGCCGCAGTAGGCATTGAACTGTTCGGGAGAGATGGCTTCCCTGCTCCGGATATCCTGAACCGAAAGGATATGGGACAGCCCCAGAAGACGGGCATACTCCACAGCATTCTGGGCCCCCAGATAGGATCGTTCGAGTTTCCCCACCCCGTCCACCACCTCTCCGCAGCCGATGGAGACCTGTTTTCCCTCATTGCGGGAGGTAAAGCGGAAAGCCTCCTGTGCCATCTGGATAGTGCGGGTTTCAAGCTCCTCCGGGTTTTGATCCTGCAGCAGCATAATGAGATCCTCATTCCTGTTGAAGAAAACCTCATCCTCCTCTCTTACTTTCTCCTTCAGAGTTTCCGAGAGAGAGAGGCGGTCAAGATCGTCCCAGTCCTGAGGGGACCGGATCAGGATGATGGCATAATAGCTTTTCAGATCGATCCATCCCGTGAACTCCTGGCGGGACTCCAGTTCCTCTCTGCTGATCCTGCCGTTGAGAAGCCGGCAGAGGAACCGTTCCTTCAGCAGGGGAAAACTCTGTTCCAGCTTGGCGAGCAGCACCTCCTGGGCTTTCTTCTGCTCCCTCTTCCTGTCCAGTTCCTCCCGGATGGTTCCAAGGACCTTTGAAAGTTCTTTTTTCGTTATCGGTTTAAGAAGGAACTCCCTGACCTGATTCCGGACTGCTTCCTGGGCGTATTCAAAATCATCGTACCCTGTCAGGAGTATGACTGTCATATCCGGATAGCGTTCTCCCAGGATCCGGCTCAGTTCCAGGCC
This sequence comes from Oceanispirochaeta sp., assembly GCA_963666275.2. Taxonomy (GTDB): domain Bacteria; phylum Spirochaetota; class Spirochaetia; order DSM-2461; family DSM-2461; genus Oceanispirochaeta. The sequence continues at coordinate 1,056,907 of CAXXOA010000002.1, read as the reverse complement.
GTTCATCCGGGGCATATTGATATCCGAAAGGACCACATCCACAGGATGGGATTCGATGTATTCCAGTGCGGACAGGCCGTGTTCAAAGACCCCTGCCAGAGAGAACCCGTTCTCTTCCCAGGGGATCACGCTGGAGACGCCCTCCCGTATAATAGCCTCGTCATCCACAAGGATCATATTGTACATGGTTTGTCCTTTCTATCTGATATTCTGGCCTTACAGTATAATCGACTTTCCCGAATCGTAAATGTCTTTCTTCCCCCTGTAGTGGGAAACAGGGACTCATAAAAGAGGAAAGTTTGAAGAATCATCCCTGGAGACCTTATCGGGCAGCCGGGCATCATGACTGCGCAGCAGTTCTGGAATCCGTCCGGCAGAACCGAACCTGTCATCCCGGATAATGAAGCAGCCTGTAACACCTTCAATCTCCATGAGAGTATTCAGAGCCGGTTCAATAGTGTCTTCCGATACCACAAGGTTTCCTCCCAGAGTGGCTGCCGCATCGGCCAGAGAGGCATTGCCTGAGAAGACCGTGACCACATCCGCATCCCCCAGGCTGAGGGAGTGCCCCATCCGCCCCGAAGAGGAGCAAACCGCAAGGGGCATCATCTCCGGGGAAATCCGAAGAGCCAGAGATCCGAAGCGGCGGTTATCTCCCGTAAAGAGCCCCAGGGTGACATCGGATCGGCAGTCAAGAAAAAGGTCTCCCCCGTTCTCTATGATCGATTCGGCCGAACCTCTGCGGCGGGACTCCTCCGCGGCAAGCTGAGCCATTGTTCCTGCTACGGCGGCCATGGGGCCCAGACCGGTAAGAACCGAGGCTTCCTGCATTCTCACAACAGAGAGAGGGGCCTGTTTCAGTTCGGCTGAAGTGAAAACAAGGGGTGAGAGGGAGCTTTCAAAAACCGGAAACCGGCGGATAAAAGACTCCAGTTTCCGCCGCTCCTCAATGATGGAGGAAGTCACCTTTTCCCAGGCCTCTGTATGAATATGAAAGTGGGCGTCCCTGTAGTGAAATTCCCGGATCACTCTTTTCAATGGAATGCCTCCGGGGGATCAGAACAGGGAAGACACCGCCCCATAGGGACAGACCTTCAGGCAGCTGAGGCACTCAATGCACTCCTGGGGATTGAACAGAACCTCCATCGTGGAGCGATCGGATATATTCAGAGCCTTTGTGGGACAGTGGGGCACGCAGCTTCCGCACTGAACACATTTTTCCTGATCCCAGCGGACTCCCTTCTGGGTCTCGCTGATCCTGATATCCAGCTCTTCGATAAAGCGGATCCCCTTCCGGATATTCTCTTCCGTCCCGGTGACATCCAGAACAAGGAATCCCTCGTCGTCGGGAGTGACCCGGGCCCGGAAGATATTGATGACGAGGTCATAGTCTTTTACAAGATGATAGACAATGGGTTTTTCCGTCTCACATTCGGGAAAGTAGAGGAGAAGCTTTTTTGTCACTTTTCCGGTTGTATCTCTCATTACCTCAACTCCCCTTCTCTCATTGGGTTCATGGACTTTTCCACAGGCAGAGGCGCAATGGGCGCGGTAATGGTAAAATCCCCCCGTTTTATTTCATCCTGCAGGATCGCCGCGATTTTTCTTGCCCCCCCATAGGAGGACATCCCGCCGGCTTCCACTTTTTTTCCATTCAGCTCTATCTGCCCGGACTTCAGTTCTTCATAACTCACATTCCCTACAATCTTTCCGTTCCGTTCGGGATAGTCTGTTGAATAGTCTATGACCTGGGCCATGATATCCCTGTCCCGGATCGTGGTCTGCAGGAGCATCTGTTCATCCAGAACGGGAATGGGTATTCCCACACCCAGGGAGAGTGAGACTCCGTAGCCTTTTATACTGACTCCCCGGACGAATTCGGGGCGCATCTGTTTCATATCTCCTGTCAGGGCCAGGGTGCCCGCCCCCTCGGAGGGAACCCCCAGGACTCCCCGTTCACAGGCCGAGGCATGCTGGGTTCCTTCGGAGTAGACATGTCCCTGAGCGCCTGCCAGCCAGACCCGGGTGCCCACTCCGATGGTTCTGTAATAGGGATCATTCAAAAGGGGAGACAGCTGTCCGGCGCTGGAATAGCCGCAGTTCTTCATATGGGGCTTCAGGTATCCCAGATAGGTATGGATCGCTCTGTCCGAAGTATTGATGGCAACATTATAGTTCTGATAGCAGTTTCGGGGATTCACCATGACAGCCTGATTGAGATCGTCTATGGTGATTTTTGTCCGCAGCTCTCTCCGGGGATAGTCATCGGTACCATAGGACAGGGCAAAGAGCTGCACCTCTTCTCCCGCTACCAGTTTCTCAATCACATGGCCCCCGCCGTATTTGAAATCACCGGGGTACTCGATATTGGCGGGATCATTGGCTCTGAGCTGGGTAGCTCCCAGATAGAGATCCACAGCAGCGACACCCGAATAGGCGAGCACGTCATCCAGCCAGGCTTCTGTAATGCGGATTTTCGGTTTGCTGTGGCCGAAGTTCAGAAAACACCCTGAAGAGCACATGGGGCCGAAGGTTGCTGTGGTGACAACATCCACCTCTCTGGCCGCCGCTTCCAGGCCTTTTTTATCTACATAATCGATCACTTCCTCGGCTGTCAGGACCACAGCCTTTCCGGAGGTGATTTTATCATTGATCTGTTCCACGGTTTTCATGGTTAATCAGAATATCAGAGGGATTGGGTTCTGAACAGTCCGGGCAGGAGACGGAGCTATTTCTCTTTTTTTCCCTGATAGACAGCTTTCTCGACCTGAGCCCAGTATCTGTCTTTTTCTTCCCTGCTGAGGAATGTACTCTCCCAGGTATTTCTGACAACCTTCAGGAGTTCCTCCTGGGAAAAGTTCAGTTTGCTGTAGAGGTTGTAGTACTCTGTGTTCAGGTCTATATCGAAGAGAATGGGATCGTCTGTATTGAGAGTGACATTGATGCCTCTGTCGAAGAACTTCCGGATAGGATGATCTTCCATCCGGCTGACATACTTCTTTGTTACAATATTACTGGCTGGACAGATTTCAAGAGGAGTTCCGCTTTTCTCCAGGTAGGCCATAAGCTCCTCGTCAAACATGGCACTGGTACCATGACCGATCCTTTCCGCGCCGATTCCGTCTATAGCGTCCCAGATGGATTTGGATTCCACCTCTTCTCCCGCATGGGCCACTGTGTGAAGATGATTCTTCTGGGCCAGGGAGAAAACGTCCTTATACTCAAGGCAGCTGTTGCCGGATTCCGCACCGCCCAGGCCGATCCCTATAAAGCAGGTATCCTCCGCTCCTTTCAGGTAGTCCATCAGGATATTCAGATTCTGCATGGCATTTGCCGGTCCGAAAGAACGGGAGACATCGACAATCACTTTTGTTTCTATGCCGTGTTTCTCTTTTATCTGCTGAAAGGTTTTATCCAGAAGCCTGAATACAGCGTGAATATCCACAAATCCGGCCTGAATAATTTTCGAAGGGGAGAAATAGACTTCCATATAGCGGATATTGTTATCCAGGGCATAGTCCTCTACATCCCGGGCCATATATGCGTAGTCTTCTTCCTCTCTGAAAAAAGTCTGGAGGTGAAGAAAAAAGTTGATCATATCTTTGAGATCTTTGAAAGATAACTGTTTTTTGTAATCCTCAACGGTTCTTAAAGTATCATCTATATTATATTTCTCATTAAGCTTCATGTAGGATGAAATCTTAACGACAGCTTCCAGATGCAGGTGGATCTCAGACTTGGGAACATTGCTTATCCATTCTTTTATCTGTTGATCCATAAATTGCAGCTCCTTGGAAAATATACTTCAAGTGACAAAAATGTTGACTATCGGGAAGCAAAGCTCAGGATGAGACCTGCACTCTGAAACTCAAAACTTTGTTACTACCCATTCATTATATCGTACTTTTTTTGTTTTTCATAAATTAAAAACATATTGAACAGAGGGCTTTATTACAGAAACCGCCCGTTTGCTCCTCTATTTCAGGGTAAAGACTTCCCGGAAAATCCTGTATATAATAACAGGGTCTGAATATAACGTACCACGTATAGAGGGAGTCTCCTTTGAAACCACAGAAAATAATTTTTATATTTCTGGCTATATTTTTCTTTCCCCCGGCATTCCTCAGTGCCCATCCCCATATGATGCTCACAAGCAGATGCACAGTATCGGGAAGTGAGAACAGGATCACTGCAATCACTCTGGAGTGGGAGTTTGATAAATTTTTCAGTGCAGATGTGAATTTCAATTTTGATGAGGACAAGAACGGACAGTTCGATCCTGCTGAAACAGAAAGGGTCTTTCAGTATGCCTTCAGCAATCTGAAAAAATACAATTACTTTGTCTTTTTCAGGGTGGAGGACCAGCGCTTCAGCCCGGAGCAGGTTCAGGATTTCCAGGTATGGAACAAAGACGATGAAACCATGATTTACAGCTTTACAATCCCGCTGGAGGATCTCCGGAAAAAAGAGCTTGCCATAGCGGTTTACGATTACAGCTTTTTCTGCCATGTCACCTACGACGAGGAGAAACCTGTCAGTTTCAGTCTTCCCCCGGAAACAGAGCCTTACTCCTATGAGCTGAAAGAGAACAGAGACTATCCTGTCTATTACGATCCTTTCGCTCCGGCGACAGACCTCACACTGCACCGGGAGTGGCGTCCCGGACTTAAAACATACTATCCCACGGAGATCCAGATTGCCATTCCCTGACTGTTCCCGATTCCGCTGGAAAAGCCTTCTGCTCTGTCCGGCATTACTGCTCTTTCTGACCGGGGGAATGGCGGCAAATCCCTTTATGGGATCACCCGATGAGAACACGCCCCGGGCGACGATGCCTGCCGGGCAGGCCGGTACGGAAATGGTGGAAACCCAGCTGGATCTGAGGAACCGCATGGCCGATCTGATGCTGGCTATAAAAAACGGCAGAGCCGGGGGGCTGGCACTTCTGCTCTACAGCCTTTCTTTTCTCTATGGGATGCTCCATGCCGCCGGGCCGGGGCACAGAAAAACCATAGTCTTTTCTCTTTATCTGAGCCGGGAGGCCAAAGCTCTGGAACCACTGGCCCTGGGAGCGCTGCTGTCGCTCTTTCACGGAGGGAGTGCCGTGCTGCTGATCCTTCTGTTCAAATCCACCGCAGGCCCCTTCCTTTCCCGTAATATCAACAGCTCTTCCCTTCTGATGGAAGGCTGGGCCTATACGCTTCTGGCGATCCTCTCTCTGCTGCTGCTTATCGGCGCCATAAGGCATTCCCGCCATGGACATAACAATGAAAACGGCAGCAGCAGAAAATCCTTCTGGGCCATAGGGCTGACAGGATTCTTTCCCTGCCCCGGAGCCATCATGATCCTCATTTTCACTCTTGCCCGGGATATGCTCTCTACAGGGATTTTTGCTGTGATTGCCATGTCTGCAGGAATGGCTCTTCCCATCAGTGTGGCCGGGTATCTGGCCTACTTCGGAAAGAAAGGAATTTTTACAGTTTTCAAGAGCCGGGAGAAGATGGTACACCTCCTTTCATCGGGTATGGAAATACTGGGATTTTCCCTGCTTTTTCTCCTCTCTTTTTATATGTCTTTTCCCTTTGTGAAGGGATATCTGCTTTAGGGGACACCCTCAGAAAACGCCCTTCTGAGAAGCTCCGGCCGGGACAGATCCGCCTGCTTTTCTGAGGGAAAAGCACTTCTGCCTCCTTTGAATATTATAGGGATCTATAAGGCTTTTTGATGGACTATAAAGGACATTGAGGGAATTTTTTAAAAAATATCATTTTTTCTTTAAAAAATCATAATCCATCTTATTTTATTACATATCAATCACTTATAAGTGAACGATAGATTTACATATAGTTAATTTTTTACCGATTAAGGCTCACATTCAATTGACAGGAACAGCCCGGAGAACTATGTTGGAATGGAAGATGAGGATCGTTATGAACAGTTTTAAAAGAGCCCTTTCTTTTTCTTTCAACCCTTTTTCACTCCTGTTTCTGCTTGCCGGTTTCTGCCCGGCCGCTTCAGAGGAAACAGATGTATCGGAAGCCCTTTTTCATCATGTCCTGAACGGAAAGGAACTGGAACTTTTCCCCTTCCTTCCGCCGATACAGCTTCCCCATGGTTTCACAGTTCATCAGTTTATGCTTGTCCTTTCTTCGGTGATAATTTTTGCTCTTTTTGCACTGGCTGCATCAAAGGGATCCCTGAAACCGGGAAAGCTGCTGATCAGTGTGGAAGCTATCATTCTGTTTATCAGAGATGATGTGGTCTATCCAGTCATGGGAGAGGAAAAAGGTCAGAAATGGCTATCCTTCTTTACAAGCCTTTTCATCTATCTTCTGACAGTCAATTTTCTGGGACTCATACCGGCCTTTAAAACAGCCACGGGAAATATCAATGTCACCGCCGCTCTGGCTGTCATAATTTTTCTTCTCACATTCATAGTCGGCTTTAAAGAAGTCGGTTTTCTGGGATTCTTCAAAAATCTCTATCCTCAGGGCGCTCCTGTTGTTGTGGGGATTTTTGTTTTTATCCTGGAACTGCTCAGCATATTTACAAGGTCCATGGTCCTGAGTCTGAGGCTCTTTGCCAATATGTTTGCCGGACACCTGGCAATTCTCTCATTCCTGGTACTGATCTTTGTGATCAATCCTTTTTTCGGTTTTGTTTCGGTTCCTTTCGCTGTATTCACCTATACCCTGGAGGCCCTGGTGGCCTTTCTGCAGGCTTACGTTTTTACCCTGCTCAGCTGCATTTTTATTGGAATGGCAAGTACACACTAAGGTGTAATTAGATATTTTTGGATTAAGAAAATTAATCAGAAGGAGTCAATATGGATATTTCATTGTTAGCCCGCGCACTGGCAGTTCTCGGGGCAGGTCTGGGTATCGCCGGCGGTGCTATCGGTATCGGTATGGTAGGCGCCAAAGCTCTGGAATCGATTGCCCGGCAGCCAGAAGAGAAAAAGGACATCCGGTCCAATATGATTCTGGTCGCGGCTCTGATCGAAGGTCTGGCATTTTTCGGTGCCATCATCGCCCTGCTCGTCGTTTTCATGTAATCCGGGCCTATGGAACTTTTTAAACTGGAACCGGGTCTGGCCATCTGGACCTGGATAACTTTCGGCCTTCTGTTCTTCCTCCTCTGGAAGTTTCTGATGCCTGTTCTGATAAAGAATATCAGAGACAGGGAGGAGTACCTCTCCTCTGCTGTGGACAATGCCCGGGAAATTGAGAAACGTCTTCAGAAAATTGCCTCGGAAAAAGAGGAGATTCTGAAAGCGGCTGACAAAGAGGCGGATGAGATTCTGCACAGGATCAGACTGGAGGGGGAGACCCTCAGAAAAGAGCTGACCAAAAAAGCCGAGGCGGAAGCCGCGTCCCTGATCGAGCAGGCCAGGCAGGCCGCAGCGGCTGAGAGAGAAGCGGCTATGCAGGAACTCCAGAAAGAACTGGCGGCCTTTATATGCGATGCGGCGGAACAGCTTGTGGGAATGTCCGTTGTCGGAGATAAAGAGCGGGCCTGGACAGAAGAGACGGTGAAGAACCTATGAGCGGTCAGATCGTTGTGAAACGCTATGCCCGGGCTTTATTCGAGGCATCCCGGGAGCAGGGCAGAATAGAGGATGTCCGGGATGATATGAACTTTATCACATCCCTCCTTTCGGAAGCGCCGCAGATCAGAGAGTACTGCCTGGCCCGTCATACAAGCCGGAACAATGAATGGGACTTCGTCTCCAGCGCTTTTCTTCCCTACATAAGTGAGATTACCGGCCGGACTCTTGAAGCTCTTGTCAGAAACGGACGTCTGGGGGGGATTCCTTTTTTACCCGATGCGTTTCAGGAGCAGGAGGACCGGGAGTCCTGTACCCTGCCCCTCAGGATTGAATCGGTCCAGCCTCTTTCCCGGGAGATTCTCGGCTTACTGGAAGAAAAAATGCACGGGAAGACAGGAAGGAGACTCCGGATGGAAAATTCACTCAAACCGGAGATCCTGGGAGGAATCCGGATTATCTGGGATAACAGGATGATGGATCTGAGCCTCCAGGGGCGTTTGAAAAAAATGAAGAGATTACTCAAATAGCGTTTCACTCTGGAAACGGCCTGAGGTAATGCTGTAACAGGAAAGGATTAATGAGAGAAGATATAAAACCAGCAGAAATACTGGAAATACTAAAAAGCAGGATTTCAGACTTTTCCCCTTCCCCGGAAGAGGTGGAGATCGGGAGAGTCATCCAGGCCGGCGACGGGATTGCCCAGGTATGGGGCCTGGATAATATCCTGTCGGGAGAACTGGTTGAAATTGATGTCGAGGACGGCAGCATTATCCATGGTATGGTTATGAACCTGGAAGAGGAAACCGTTGGTATCATCCTCTTTTCCGACTACGAAAGGGTCACCGAAGGCTGCCGGGTCAGGAGGACACAGCAGGTTGCGGAAGTTCCTGTCGGAAAAGAGCTCCTGGGTCGAGTGGTGGATCCTCTCGGCAATGCCCTGGACGGCCTGGGAACCATCCGGACTGATCAGCAGAACAGAGTAGAGGTCAAAGGCCCCGGTATCATAGAAAGAAAAAACGTGAGAGAACCTCTTCAGACCGGAATCAAAGCGATAGACGCCATGATCCCCATCGGCCGGGGACAGAGGGAGCTGATCATCGGTGACCGAAGGACCGGAAAAACCACCATAGCGGTGGATACCATCATCAACCAGGCCAAAATGGAAGGGGATGACAAGGTCTACTGCGTCTATGTTGCCATCGGCCAGAAACGCTCCTCTGTTGTTCAGCTTGTAGAAACCCTGAAAAAACAGAATGTTATGCAGAATACCATCGTCGTGGCGGCAACCTCATCCGATCCTGCGTCCCTCCAGTATCTGGCCCCCTATGCGGCGACAGCCATGGCGGAATATTTCCGGGACAACGGGATGCACGCCCTGGTGATCTTTGATGACCTGACAAAACACTCCCAGGCCTACAGGGAGCTCTCGCTTCTGATGCGCCGTTCCCCGGGACGGGAAGCCTATCCGGGCGATGTGTTCTATCTACACTCCCGGCTGCTGGAACGGGCGGCGAAAATGAGTGATGAGAAAGGCGGCGGGTCCCTGACGGCTCTGCCGATTGTGGAAACCCAGGAAGGGGACGTTTCGGCCTATATCCCCACCAATATCATATCCATCACAGACGGTCAGATTTTTCTGGAAGCCAACCTTTTCAATTCGGGACTCCGCCCGGCCATCAACGTGGGAATATCCGTATCCCGGGTGGGAGGTGATGCCCAGATCAAGGCCATGAAACAGACAGCCAGTTCCCTGCGGATCGACCTGGCCCAGTTCAGGGAGCTTGCGGCGTTTATGCAGTTCTCCTCCGATCTGGACGCCTCCACCAAAAACCAGCTCAATCGAGGAGAACGGCTCACAGAGATCCTGAAACAGCACCAGTATGCTCCCATCGATGTGTTCCATCAGATAATGATCCTCAAAGCCGGAACATCCGGACGGCTGGACAAGTATAAAACAGAGACCCTTCTGAACTACGAAGAGGGTTTTTTCCAGTACCTGGATACGGAAGCCTCGGCATTCATGGATAAACTGAGAAAGGAGAAAGCTTTTACAAGCGAACTGGAACTGGAAGCGGAAAAAGTCTTTGATGCCTTTGAAGCGCGGTTCCGCCCTGAATCTCTGGATACAGACATTGATTCCGGATACACACTGAACCTCTCCATGGCCATGAGCCAGAGGACCTCCCGGATCAGCCGGGACATGTTCAAACTTGTGGAAAGACTGACTGCCAGAGAACTGGCCTCACCCACCCTGGAAACAGAGATCGAAGAGATCATGACAGGCAAAGACAAGGGAGAGACAGACCGCTTTGAAGAGCTCATCCAGTCCTGTGAAATCATAGATTACGAAAAGAGCAAATCCATGGAAGCCCTTTTTGAAACCGCAGCGAAGCACCTGGAATCCCATACGATAAAACGGGATGAAATCTACAGCAGATTCATTGCCAGGGAAAAGTCCAGTTCCACCGCCCTGAGCCCCTACTTTGCGATTCCTCACATCCTTGTAGAAGAAAGCAGTACATTCCAGCTGCTGATTGTCAGATCAAAGAACGGCATCAGGTTCACCGATCAGATGGACAGCGTTCACTCCATGTTTTTCCTGGTGGGATCGGCAGATCAGAGGCACTTTCATCTGGTTGTGCTTTCCGCTCTGGCTCAGATCGTTCAGCATCCTCTTTTTGAAGAGGAGTGGCTGATGGCACAGGGATCGAAAGAGCTGCGCAGCCTGATCCTTCAGATCAGAAAGAATACTCAGAAAGACAGGGAATCATGAGCAATATCCGGGACTTGGGACAGAAAATAAGTTCCCTGAAAAACATGCAGAAAGTCACCAGGGCGATGAATATGATCTCCTCCATCAAACTGAGAAAACTCTATGCCCTTCAGGGATCTCTGGAGTTCTCTCATCAGAAAATCGGAGAGATGAAGGATCTGATTCTCCCTTCCCTGCAAGAGAGCTCCCATCGGGCGGTGACCGGATTCGCGGAAGTGGAAAAGGTGCACCTTGTGATGTTCACAGCAGACAAAGGGCTGTGCGGGACTCACAACAGCTCGGTTCTCAGAGAAGTCAACCGCTTCCTGGGAGAACAGGAGAAGCAGGGGATTTCCGTAGAAATTACAAGCATCGGTAATAAAGGAACAGGGTTCTGCCGGAGAAAGGAGCTGGATCTTTTCAAAGCCACCGAGATTGCCGAAAAGACTTTTACAGAAAAGGATCTGGCTCTTATTTCCGGAGAGATCTACAGCAGATTCCTGGCCGGTACCATTCAGAAGGTATATCTGCTGGGAAATATCTTCTACTCGGCTCTGCAGCAGGAGACGGAACTGAAACAGCTCCTTCCTCTCGTACCTGAGAATGCGGAGGCGGAGAAGGGACAAAGCCGGAATATTCAGATGGAACCTTCCGGAGATGAGATGGCCCGGGCCGTCGGGGCTCTGATGCTGAAATACAGACTGAACTCCTATCTGTACAACTCCCTTCTGAGTGAACACTCCTCCCGTATGACCGCCATGGAAAATGCCACAAGCAATACGGAAGACCTGATCGGAAAATATGTGACCATGCAGAACCATGCCCGTCAGGCTGCGATAACCAATGAATTAATAGAAATAGTTTCCGGCAAGGAAGCACTAAAGGGATAAGCAATGGAAGAGACAAAATCAATAGGCAAAATCATTCAGATACTCGGACCTGTTGTGGATGTCCGTTTTGAACCGGAACATCTGCCTGAAATTTATACCAGACTGACAGTGACCAATCCGGCCATTAATGACAAAGAGAACAACCTTGTTCTGGAAGTGGTTCAGCATATCGGAGACAACACGGTGAGAGCCATTGCCATGGACAGCTCCGAGGGGCTCCGGAGAGGTCTGGAAGTGATCAATACAGGAGAACAGATCTCTGTCCCGGTGGGAGAGAAAACTCTGGGAAGGATCATGAATGTCACGGGAGATCCGGTTGATGAACAGGGTCCCATTGAGGCAGAGAAGACCTACCCCATCCATCGTCCCGCACCCAAATTCGACGAACTGAAAACCACCGATGAAATCCTTGTGACAGGGATCAAGGTGGTAGACCTTCTGGCCCCCTATATGAAGGGGGGGAAGATCGGCCTTTTCGGGGGTGCCGGTGTGGGTAAAACCGTTCTGATCATGGAGCTTATAAATAACATTGCCAAAGTCCACGGGGGAAACTCTGTTTTCTGCGGTGTGGGAGAGCGGACCAGAGAGGGTACCCAGCTCTTCGGAGAGATGCAGGAGTCGGGTGTCATCGACAGGACCTCCCTGATCTTCGGCCAGATGAACGAACCTCCCGGAGCCAGAGCCAGAGTCGCCCTTTCGGCTCTCAGCGTTGCCGAATACTTCCGGGAAGAGGAGAAGAAAGACGTTCTCCTCTTTATTGATAATATTTTCCGTTTCGTCCAGGCCGGTGCGGAGGTGTCTGCCCTGCTGGGAAGGATCCCTTCGGCCGTAGGATATCAGCCCACCCTGGCTTCGGAGCTGGGAGACCTGGAAGAGAGGATAACCTCCACCAAACAGGGTTCCATCACATCTGTACAGGCTGTGTATGTTCCCGCCGATGACTATACCGACCCGGCTCCGGCTACCACCTTTACCCATCTGGATGCGACCACCAACCTGAGCCGGGCTATTGTTGAGATAGGAATTTATCCCGCTGTGGATCCTCTGGCTTCATCTTCCCGGATGCTGGCCCCGGAAATTGTCGGAAAGAGACACTACAATGTGGCCCGGCGTGTTCAGGAGACTCTACAGGTGTACAAAAACCTTCAGGATATTATTGCCATTATGGGTATGGATGAACTCTCCGACGATGACAGAAAGACTGTAGAGCGGGCCAGGAAAATCCAGAAGTTTCTATCCCAGCCGTTCAGTGTGGCCGAACACTTTACAGGAATGAAGGGAGTGTTTGTCCCTCTGGAAGATACAATCCGATCCTTTGAAGAGATCATTGATGGGAAACACGATGACCTGCCCGAACAGGCATTCTACATGGTGGGAACTGTGGAAGATGCCAGGAAGAAGGCCGGAAAACTGTGAAAACCTTCGATCTGACAATCCTGACAAGTACAAAGGTGCTCTACAAGGGAGCGGCGGCCTACTGCGGAACCACGACAAAATCAGGCTCAATAGGATTCAAAGCCAATCACGAGCCCTTTATCGGGGTACTGAAAGAGGATTCTCCGATCAGCTACAGATTGAGCGACGGATCGATGGAAACCCTTACAGCCGCAGACGGGATGCTGACCTTTAAAGACAACCTCTGCACGATTATAATCACAGCTCCGGACCAGTCATAGTTCCGGAGTCTCTTCAAAGCGCTTTTCCTCCCTCTCCTCCAGAACCAGGTCGTAGAGGGTATGCTCCTGATTGACAAGGAAACCGATGACCGCGGCCATCCCGGCGGGAAGGCTGTAGTTCATTCCGAAAACCTCTATGGTCATCACCGCGGCGGCAATGGGAGTGTTCATGATGCTTGAAAAGTAGCCGGCGAAACCGGCGGCCAGGAGAGCAAAGTACTCTACCGATCCGAAGGGTATGCTGAAAATCTCGGCAAAAGCGGCTCCCAGAATCAGCCCCATCAGAATGGCAGGGCCGGCAAATCCCGCGCTGAACCCGGAACCCACAGTAAATATATTGGCCATTCCCTTCAGTACAAACATGACAAGCAGTATTTTCATGATGTCTACCGAATGGGGAAGAGCACCATAAAGGGGCTCCCTGGCACCGGAAAGGACCGCTCTGAACACGGGAGAGCTCATGCCCATAAGATCGGGATTGATAAAGTAGACAATAGAGGCTACTAAGGCTCCGGTCACCATAAACAGGGTTCGTTTTCTTCCGGGGATATTATGGTTTCTCTGAAACAGAAGGGATATCTTTGAATAGGAAAGGATAAAAAGTTTCCCCAGAAACCCCGCTGTAAAAGTCACTAGCAGAAGGATAAAAATAATACCCACATCCATTACACCGTGAATCAGGGGAAACTGAATGATAGGCTCCAGCCCGAGATGCCGGGCCACGAAAACACTTGTCGTACTGGCCAGGATAGCGGGAAAGATCTGCCTGTAGCGCATATTGGTCTTCAGAATAATCTCTACAGCAAAGAGCCCGCCGCCGATAGGGCTGTGGATCATGGCCCCCACAGAGGCCGCCATACCGCAGATGGGAAAGATCTGCATCAGCGTGGGAGGCAGCCAGTACCGGGTCAGGAACTGACCGATGGTCGACATGATTCCGGCGCTCATTCTCCCCGCCGGCCCCAGAGCTCCGCCGCTGCCGAAGGTTCCCAGCGAGAGGAAGGCGGCAAAAAACTTACAGACGGTCTCCCTGAGGGGAAGAGCCCCGTTGCCATACCTGACACTCTCCAGATAGGAGGGGATCCCCTCCCCCATGGCTCCGGGAACATGCCTGTAGACAAGAAGCCCCACCGGGAGGGCTCCCAGGGCGGGCCAGAAAAAAAGAGGGAGATCCTGAGCCATAAGAAGAGAGTTGAGCCACAGAACTGACCTGTAGAGCCCGAGTACACAGAGATTTCCCACGAATCCCGCCAGAACGGCGATCCCTATCCACTGGATCAGGAACATGAGAGAGATGGCTTCGTCATTCTGATTGAGTGATATCACAGAAGAATTGTAATATCACCGGCTATGATTAGCCAATCACTTTTATGGAATAATGGACCGGAAAGCGGGTTTTCCCCTGGCTTAAAAAAATCAGCTGTTTAGACAAAAAGGAGAAAACCTCCTATAATACTCTCTATGAAAAAGTTTACCGCCCTTATGATGCTCCTCCTGGTTCTCCCGCTCACGGCGTTTGCCCAGACCGACCTGCCCTCTATTGCCCTTCTCCCCTTTGAGAACATGAACAATGAGCAGGATCAAAACTATCTGCAGGGGATCATCAGATCCCTGCTTGAGGAAGACCTTTCAGGATCCGGCACTGTGCAGATTGTCGACAGGGACAACCTGGAAGATGTCCTGGAGGAGCAGAAACTCCAGTACACCGGCCTGATGGATGAAGAGAATGCCCTGGAAGCGGGCCGACTCCTGGGGGCCTCCTTTATTCTGGGCGGAAGCTATGTCTTTCTGGGCCAGGATATTTTTATCAACATAGATCTGATAGAGGTGGAAACCGGAAAGACCCGGACTTTTTCCCAGCGGGGATACAGAGAAAACACAGTCCATGCTCTGGCGGAAAAACTTGTGGAATATATGACCGGACGGGAACTGGCGTTCCAGAATCCCCGGGGAGACCGGAGTATTCTGGCCATGAAACAGCAGGAACCGGGTCAGATCTCCCTTTACTCCTATATCATTGATGCCCGGGTCTATATTGACGAAGAGTTCGTGGGGTATACCACAGGAGACAGAACCATACCGCTCACGCTGGAAGTTGCCCCTGGAAAACATACCATCAGGCTGCATCTGACCCAGAATTTCGGTGTGGTGAAACTGCCGGAAGTCACCTTTTCGGACTGGCAGGAGGATTTTGAACTTCTTCCGGGGGAAAAACTGATCCTTCAGGATAAAACACGTCACTTCAACGAGACCCTCTATGAACTGCAGCAGCAGATCCGGGATGATCTGGAACTGAAGATCCAGGAGGGGGAAACCCTGAAAGAGGTCACCGAATCAGCTTCCTTCCAGGACAGACAGGGGAACCGGGTCGATATGGAGCTGTCCATCCAGTGGGAGATGATCAGCCAGGATCAGGCAGCTGCCAAAGTATTGTTCAGCTATAACGGTGAAGAACACTCCTTTGAATATGCCTGTGAGAGGGGTAAGGATGAGGATTTTGAAGAACTCATAGGCAAAGTCCGTCTGGAAATAGACCTGGACTGCCGCAGCGACTGGACCTGGGAGCTGGATTACAGTGTCTGGCGGACCGATATCTATCAGGGCCTTCACAGGGAAGAGTAGGAAAAAAGGACAGGTTTTCCCTGCACCCGATTGCAATAAACAGACAAACTTATATCCTTGATAGGAAATAAGGCTTGTACTCGACCCCGATCAGCAGCTTCATATTTGCCACAGTCGTTCCCGGCAGCAGAGTGGCCGGCTTCTGCCGGTAGGTAAGATTGGCATTTATGTCGAACCGGCCGGCTTTCAGCGTAAAGCCGCCGACACCCCCGTTACCGATTGAGAACTCATCAAACTGACTGAGCTGACTGTACTCGTATCCGCCCCGAAGCGAAAAAAACGGAAACAGCCAGTATTCCACCATAGGAATGATTCTGAGGTTGTAACCACCCCTGTCATCGGTAAAAATATCCGAAATCCCTTTAAGCCCCAGAAAAAGCTGCTGGTCCAGTAGCCCATAGGTAAAGGATGTATCAATGACAACAGGCTGCTGACCTAACACAATTTCAAACTCTTCATAATCGATATAGTAGGATTTACTGTTTGTTATTCCCACATTGAAGTCCCAGGTAAACTGTTCTCTCGGACCCTGAACGAAAATACCGGGAAAAAAACTGAAAAAAAGTCCCTCGTGAACCAGATCACCGCCCCGTTCCCCATAGGTATCGCTGCGTCCGGGTTCCTCCCCGTTTATTCTATACCAGGCCATGATGGCTGCCCCTAGGCCTATCCGGTTATTCAGTTTTGTCCCGTAACCGGTAAAAATACCGATGCCGTTAATATAATTTTTCAGGCCGTCGACCATTTCACCGTCATATTCGAATATAGCCTGAGATTCGGAACCCTCAGACATATCACCATCGATACCGCCTTCATAATAGGCCTGGGTATCCCCGGAGGGTGAGAAAATCCCGGCATCCAGTCCGCTCTTTTCCCCCAGCGGAATCCGGATACCCCAGAATGTAGTATTCTCAGACTCTTTCGCCGAATAGTCTCCCACGACCTGAGCACCGGAATCAGTGGTTTCCACTCCCGGAGGGGGTAAAGTAATCCCCGTCCAGAAATAAAGGCTCCCCTGGGTCATAAAACCCAGGGATGCCGCCCCATAGGCTGTTATGTAAGGAGCATTCTCAACACGGAATTTCGGAGAAAGAGCCTGCAGTTTTGAGAGATAGAACCGGGCCGTATTGTTCATCGGATCCAGTGTTGTGACAGTTTTAAGTTCTTCCCGGGCTCTCTCTTCATCGCCCCTGTCATAGGCATCGATACCGGAAGAAAGGGCGATAACAGCCTCCTCCCGCTTGCTTTCTCTGCTGTCGACCTTAACAAGGGTTTCCTCCTCTATCTCAAGATCAAGCTCCGTCAGAATCGACCGGGCGAAATAGGCTCCGATATAGTCGTACCGGTCCAGAGATTCGGTCAGACTATCCTCCCAGACGACCTCGCCTGTTTCCACATCAGCCATCCGGACGCTGACCAGAAAGGCCGTTGCCATATCAATGATTTCTCCGAAGACAATGTAATCCGCCGACAGCAGCATCCCCAGTTCCAGCTGACTGGATTCATCCATAAACCCGGACAGAGAGAGTTTCTGCTCTTCAATGATTTTATTCATCTCCTGCCGTTCCAGAATGGTCACAGATTCGGACTGCCGGAGCTCCCCGGCGATCAGTGTGGAAATCCCCTTTCCGATATACCTGTATAGGCTGTTATCGGATTCCACGGAAAAATCTGCGACGGAGAATATAAGATTCTGAGCTGACAGGGACAGGCTGAGAAACAGCAGAGCAAGAACAAACCCGGTTACGGCTTGTCTGGATTTCATGTCCATACTCCTTTGTAAATGCGTTTGCCCGTATGTGTATGCAGGTAGTATCCCGGCGGGATCAGGATACGGCAGGTACCTTGAATTTTAACCCCTGTATTTTCCGGATGCAAAACAAAATGAGATAATTAGCGTAATTAAAAAGGGCTGAGCCGATTCAATTGAAATTGGACAATATGGACTGTTTCCTGCGGAATTCTCCGGGGGGCAGACCGAACCTCTCTTTGAAAAGTCTGTAAAAATAATTCAGATTCCCGTAACCCAGGGAGAGAGCGATGTCCAGGACGGGGGTATTGGAGTGCTCCAGCAGCAGACAGGCCTGTTTCAGCTTCTGTTCATTCAGCCAGGATGAGGGAGTGGTTCCCATATATTTTCTGAAACTCCTGGCCAGGTGTTCGGGAGACCTCTGGCAGAGCTCTGCCATTTCCAGGGGGGTGATTCCCTCACTCAGCCGGGTCATTGAAAGCTCGATCACGGTTTGAAGCCAGGGGGGAAGAGAGGCTTCAGGATGGGGTTCTTTCGGTTCTGATAGATCCGCAATCAGGGTAATGAGGAATTTCTGGAGCAGCAGATCTCCGTAGGGTTTTTTCTGATAGAGGAACAGTTCATCCAGAAGATTCCTGATGCGGGCTCTTTTTCCCGAGGGCACGTTGGTATGAAACCTCCCGGAACCCCTGAGAGCGGAGAAGGCTTGACCGATTTCCGGGAGTTTTAAGAATTCCTTCCAGTCCTCCACGGGAAGTATGAGATTATAGAATCCGAAAACCCTTCCGTTGAGACTATGATACTCCTCTTCTCCAATGGCCAGAAAGTCTCCCGGCTCCATCAGTATCTCTTCCGAATCAAAAACCTGCTTGAGTATTCCTTCAAAGACAAAGTAGAATTCAAAAACATCATGATGCCGGTGCCTGGGAAAAGACCAGGTTTTATGCGTATGGATTCTGTTGAGAAAAAAACGGTAGGGCCGGATATCCGGCAGAGTGATGGTCTGAACGTTTCCCATACGGACAGGATGGATAAAAAATCAAATAATAACAATAAAAAATCATTAATTTTCAAGAGAACGTCAAATAAATTATAGTTAAATAGAATAGAAGAGACAGGGAGGAACGAAAATGGAACAGACATACCGTTTTCCTGATGATTTTACCTGGGGAGCCGCCACGGCTTCCTATCAGATAGAAGGGGCCTACAACGAGGACGGAAGGGGCCTCTCCACATGGGATACCTTTTCCCGGCAGCCTGGAAAAGTCTACGGAGGGCATACGGGAGATGTGGCCTGCGATCACTACCACAGGACCGGAGAGGATATCGCTCTCATGAAGGAGCTGGGGCTGAAACACTACCGCTTCTCGATCGCCTGGCCCCGGATACTCCCCGAAGGAGAGGGACAGGTCAATCAGAAAGGACTGGATTTCTACTCCCGCCTGGTGGATGATCTGCTGGCAGCGGATATAGAGCCGCTGATAACCCTTTTTCATTGGGACCTCCCCCAGACTCTGCAGGACCGCTACGGCGGTTGGAAGAGCAAAGAAGTGAGCCGGCTCTTTGCGGACTACACAGATGTGGTGACCCGGGCGCTGGGCGACAGGGTAAAGAAATGGGCCACCATCAATGAGATCATGTGCTTTACCATCCTGGCCCATAAAATCGGTCAGCATGCGCCGGGAGGAATTGAAAGCGAGCAGGTGGTAAACCAGACGATCCACAACGCCCTGCTGGGTCACGGTTTGGCCCTGCAGAAGATCCGGCAGAATGTTCCCGGTGCCTATGCGGGCCTTGTGGAAAACCTGGAAGCCCCCTGGCCTCTTCTTGCGGAGGAACCCTACCGGGAGGCGGCCAGAAAAGCCTGGAAGATAAAGAATCTGCAGCGGCTGTTCCCTCTGATGACAGGTAAGTACGAAGAGGAGGAATACAGAAGGAATTTCGGAGCCCTGCCGGAGTACACGGAAGAGGAAATGGCTGTCATCTCCGCTCCCATGGACTATATAGGATACAACTACTATACCTGTCCCCCCGTCAGACCGGCTGAGAATCCCAACGGGTTCAGCGATGTGAAACTTCCCCCGGGCCATCCGAAAACCGATATGGGATGGGACATCACCCCCGAAGCGATCTACTGGTCCCTGAACTTCACAAAAGAGTATTTCGGTGACCTTCCCATCTATATTACCGAAAACGGCATGGCTGCGGACGATAAGGTGGAGGAGGACGGCACGATTCAGGACATAGACCGCATCAGCTATCTGAGGTCTCATCTGAAATCTCTTCACAGGGCTGTCTCGGAGGGTGTCAATCTGAAGGGCTACTATGTCTGGTCCCTGATGGATAACTTCGAGTGGTCCTTCGGCTATGCCAAACGGTTCGGAATTGTCAGGGTGGATTATGAGACTCAGAAACGGACAGTCAAAGAGTCGGGAAAGTATTACAGCCGGGTCATGGCGACCAACAGGGTCCTTTAGAACTGAAGCGGAAACCAGACCTCCCAGACTATATAAAAAGTCAATAGTTTCATAAATCAACTATTGACTTTTCAAACAACCCATACTAATAATATTCCCATGAATGAGACATTTATAATGGATTTCAGGCAGTCCATGAGAAAAATGGAGCGCCTGCTCAGCGGCAGCATCAGAAACGACGTGGAATGCTGCGGTATAAAGCTGAATGAATGCCATATCCTTATGGAACTTGACAGCTGCGGTACCGCTGCAGTCTCCGAACTGACCGAAACACTGGGAATGGACAAAAGCATTTTGAGCAGAACCGTCGACAGAATGGTCAGGGACGGGTATCTCAAAAGGAGTGAAAATCCCGATGACAGAAGACAGAAAAATATTTCTCTGACCGAAAAAGGCCTTCTGAAAACCCGGGATATCAATGCCGAAATGAATGGGAAATACTCCCGGATTCTATCGGATCTGAATGAGCCGGCCATGAAGAGAGCTCTTGAATCCATGGCCTACCTGAATACCCTGTTCACGACCATCAACCAGGCCGGAGCCTGCTGCGACGAAGGAGAAAGGGAGTGCTGATGCTCATTCCAGGACTGGAATCCCGGTGGACCTTCAGGGACTATATGGGAGCTCTCATGGTTCGTTCGGGGATAGGGAGAACCCGGTACAGAGTCAATCCCGGTATCTACAGGATTGGATCTCCTGACAGGAAAAGCCCTGTTTTTGTCACTGCCAACTATAAGCTGACTCTGGACCATCTGCGGAAAAACCTCTGCGGTATCGACGGATGGATTCTGGTTCTGGATACGGACGGCATCAATGTCTGGTGTGCCGCCGGGAAAGGGACATTCGGGACAGAGGAACTTATAAAAAGAATATCCCGCGTCGGGCTGGCAGATCTTGTGGATCACAGAAAACTGATACTCCCTCAGCTGGGCGCCCCCGGCATAACACCGGGACAGGTAAAGAGAGAGACCGGGTTTACCGTTTACTACGGCCCCGTCGAAGCCAGGGATCTTCCCCGGTATCTGGAAAAGGGCATGCAGGCGGATGCCTCAATGAGACGGAAGGAATTCCCCCTGCCAGAAAGGCTTGCCGTCTCACTGACGCATTTTGTACAGTCCCTGCCTCATGCAGCCATCCTGACAGTTCTCTTCTCATTCACAGATGCTCTATTCATGGGATCCGGTGCCCTTGCCCGGCAGATAGGCGAAAACACAGTCCTCTCCCTGGGTGCAGGATTTACAGGATCCCTCCTGGCAGGAGCCCTTCTGCCTCTGCTCCCGGGACGGGCCTTCTCCCTGAAGGGTCTTTTCCTGGGAATCCTGTATGTACTGGCACTGCAGTTTATGGGAAATCCCGGATCCCCCGCAGCCGGAAATATGTATTCCGCCGGAAAAAGCCTGCTTCTGCTCTGCTGGATCGTCTATCAGGTATTGAACCTGACCGGGAGCAGTACCTATACCTCCCTCTCGGGGGTCCGGAAAGAGATGAAACTGAGTATCCCCCTTCTTCTGGCAGGGTGTGCGGGCAGTCTGGCTCTCATAACAGCAGGAGGGATTCTATCATGAAATATATTAAGGGCGTTACCACACTGGCATATGATAAAAACCTGTGCACCGGATGCGGCATGTGCGTATCCGTCTGCCCTCATGAAGTGTTTCAGCTTGTCGACGGCAGAGCTGTCCTCAGGGAAAGAGACAACTGTATGGAGTGCGGTGCCTGCATGATGAACTGTTCTGCTTCTGCAATCAGAATAGAGAAAGGGGTGGGATGCGCTTCTGCGGTCATTCAGTCCCGCCTGAAGGGAAGGGACGAGATAGGCTGCGATTGCGGCGGAGATTCCGGATGCTGCTGCTGAATCTCCGGGACAGGCTATAGGAATCCTTCCCTCCCCATCAGCTCTTTTTGAGTTCCCCTACCAATAGACTTATAATCTTCAGTAGAGGGGGACCCACTATGAGCATATCACTTCTGAAATATCTGACAGGGGAACTGGAAGAGCTCAGGGAAAAAGGGCTCTATAAAACCGAAAGGGTGATCACCACAGCCCAGCAGGCGGAGGTGCAGCTTGAAAACGGCGCCAAAGTGCTCAATTTCTGCGCCAACAACTACCTGGGACTGGCCAATCATCCCGATCTTGTCAGAAAGGCCCGGCAATCCCTGAAGGACTACGGCTACGGCCTTTCGTCTGTCCGCTTTATCTGCGGTACCCAGACCATCCATAGACAACTGGAAAAGGAGATCAGTTCCTTCCTGGGGACGGAGGATACCATTCTCTACTCATCCTGTTTTGATGCCAACGGGGGGCTCTTTGAAACCCTACTGGGTCCGGAGGATGCCGTCATCAGCGATGCCCTGAACCATGCCAGCATCATTGACGGGATCCGTCTCTGCAAAGCCGAGCGCTACCGCTACCGCAATAATGATATGGCCGACCTGGAGGAGCAGCTGAAGAAGTCCCGGCAGGCCCGGTTCCGGATGATCGCCACGGACGGCGTCTTTTCCATGGACGGGATCATAGCGGATCTGAAGGGAATCTGCGATCTGGCGGATCAATACGATGCCCTGGTGATGGTGGACGACTCCCATGCGGTGGGCTTTATCGGCGAATCCGGCAGGGGGACCCCCGAGTACCGGGGCGTCACAGAGCGGGTGGATATCCTGACAGGAACCCTGGGAAAAGCTCTGGGCGGCGCTTCGGGGGGATATACTTCCGGCCGCCGGGAGATCATCAGCTGGCTCCGTCAGCGTTCCCGGCCCTACCTTTTTTCCAACTCTCTTCCCCCGGTGATCACAGCCACCGCCATAGAAGCCATACGGCTAATCCGGCAGTCGGAAGAACTCAGGGAAACCCTGATATCCCATACCTGGCTCTTCCGGAGAACCCTGAAGGACGCCGGATTTACCATTCCCCCGGGGGAGCACCCCATTGTTCCGCTGATGCTGGGCGATGCCGCCCTGGCAGGGAGGATGGCGGAAATCCTTCTGCAGAAGGGAGTGTATGCCATCAGCTTTTCCTATCCTGTGGTTCCCATGGGAGAAGCCAGGATCCGCTTTCAGATGTCCGGAGCCCATTCGGAAGAACAGGTCCTGTTCGCTCTGGATAAGATCATAGAAACCGGGCGGGAAATGGAGATCATCCCGTGAAAGCCCTGGCCAAATCCAAAGCCGAACCGGGGCTCTGGATGATCAATGCTCCCCTCCCGGAATACGGCCCCAACGACCTGCTGATCAGGATTAAAATTACTGCTATCTGCGGGACGGATGTACATATATTCAACTGGGATAAATGGGCGGCCCGAACGATTCCGGTCCCCATGATTACAGGCCATGAGTTTGTGGGAACTGTGGAAGCCATGGGCAGCGAAGTGGCAGGCTTTTCCCCGGGTGACCGGGTGACGGGAGAGGGGCATATCACCTGCGGTCACTGCCGGAACTGCCGGGCGGGAAAGCGCCATCTGTGCCGTAATACCGAAGGAATCGGTGTTAACCGTCAGGGCTGCTTTGCCGAATACCTGGTGATGCCCGCCTACAATGCTTTCAAGCTGGATGATTTTATCTCCGATGAAGCGGCGGCTGTTTTCGATCCTTTCGGGAATGCGGTTCATACGGCCCTCTCTTTCGACCTGGTCGGGGAGGATGTGCTGATTACAGGGGCCGGTCCCATAGGGATCATGGCCGCCGCAGTGGCCCGACACGGAGGCGCCCGGTATGTGATTATCACCGACAGAAACGAGTACCGCCTGAATCTGGCCCGGCAGATGGGAGTCACCAGGGCCGTGAACATTGAGACGGATGACCTGGACACTATCATGGGAGAACTTCATATGCTGGAGGGATTCGATATCGGCATGGAGATGTCAGGCAGCAGCGGAGCTCAGCACCAGCTTTTTCAGAAGATGAACAATGGCGGGAAGGTAGCCCTTCTTGGGATTCCCCCGGATGAAACCCGGGTCGACTGGAATCAGATCATTTTCAAAGGGCTTCTTTTAAAAGGAATCTACGGAAGAGAGATGTTTGAGACCTGGTACAAAATGGCCGCCATGATCCGGTCGGGTCTGGATATCACCAGAATCATCACCCACCGTATGCCGGTGGATGAATTTTACAGAGGCTTTGAAATCATGGCTTCAGGCCAATCGGGAAAGATCCTTCTGTACTGGGATTAATGTCCCTCTTGAGGCGGCAGATCTGCGGCCATCACTTTCAGTCCAGTTCCGACGCCAGGGGTATGGAATCCATAGCTCCCGGTCGGGATACGGTAACAGCAGAGGCCCTGGTGGCTCTCTCCATAGACTCTTTCACAGAAAGGCCTTTTATCCGGGATGCCAGGAAATAACCGAAGAAGGTATCTCCCGCAGCGGTAGTATCAACCACAGGCGCCTCCACGATGGGAACATGGATCCGCTCCTCTTTCCTGCCGAAATAGGCCCCTTCTTTTCCCACTGTCATAAGGATTTCCATATCAGGATACTTCCGGACCAGTTCATCCAGAACCTCCTGAAAGGTTCCTTCCACACCGGCCAGTTCCTGGGCTTCGATCTCATTGACTACAAGAAGGTTTACCACTTCCAGTGGCCAGGAGAGAATTTTCTGATCAAAGGGAGCCGGGTTCAGGCAGATCACCATTCCCCGGGCTCTGGCGGCCTGAAGGATATAGGGCATCTCATTGATTTCGTTCTGGAGCACCAGATAGTCCCCTTCTGAAAAATTCGCAATGGTTCTGTCGATCTCCTCCCGGGCGATGCTCTGATTTCCCCCGCCGAAGAGGATAATAGAGTTCTGTCCTTCAGGGGTTACCTGAATAATGGTGTGTCCCGTGGGACCGTCATAGGACTCCACATATTCTGTATGAACGCCGTATTTCTGCAGGAGTTCTGTAAGCCAGACTCCCTCTTCGCCGATTTTTCCCGCATGCCAGACATCAAGACCGGCCTTGGCCAGGGCCACAGACTGATTGGCACCTTTGCCGCCGGCAAAGTGATCCAGCGACGAGCTGGAGAGAGTCTCCCCCGGGCGGACCATATGGGGAACCTGATAGACATGATCAATATTGAGAGAACCGAAATTGAGAATCTTCATTATTTACCTCCTGGGGCATTGCCGTCCCGGACACTTTCCCGGAACACGACCTGGCTGCTTATGAGAATTTTTTCCCGGGGACTGTCCCCGGGGGAATTCAATCTATGGAAAAGGAGCTGGAAAGCCTTCATACCCATGTACTGCTTGGAAACCTGAACCGTCGAAAGAGGAGGATCTGCCATCTGCCCCGCCGGGATATCATCAAACCCCACCACGGAAATATCTCCGGGAATGCTGTACCCGGAGTCTTTCAGGGCCTTCATCACCCCCAGAGCAATGACATCACAGACACAGAACAGGGCCGTAGGCAGCTCGGCTCCGCTTTCAAGGATCTTCTTCATATCCAGATAGGCATCCCGGAAACGGGAATCCACCGAATAGACATACTGATCCGAACTGAACAGACCGCAGGAGAGAAGTCCGTCATAATAACCTCTTTCCCTCAGGCGGAAGTTTCTGGTTTCATAGGTGGATCTGACCAGACCTATTTTTTTGTGTCCTTTATTTTTCAGTTTCCGTAAAACGGAGAATACCGCCCCTTCGTTATCCATATCCACAAAATCGCAGAAGGGAATGGGGTGATTGGCATCAATAAAGACAACCGGAAAGGGAAGTTCCCGGAAAACCAAAAGATCTTCTTCTGACAGCTCTGTGGCCAGGACGACAGCGCCGGCAAAAGGAAGCCCCTGGAGCTCCCGGAAAATCCCGCTCAGATCCTGCTCTTCGAACTGCCTGACCTCAAGGGAGTATCCGGCACTGCGGGCCTCTTTTTCAGCCCCCTCAATATACTCTGATATAAAAGCATAGTGATCCGGATTGACCATGTGGCCGTGCCTGGCAATGGTCAGAAACCCCAGGACACCCCGTTCCGAACTTTTTACAGGGTTATTCAGATCATAGTTCATGGCCTTGGCCACCCGGAAAACATGCTCCCGTGTTTCATTCCCGACTCCGGGTTTATGATTTAAAACAAGCGAAACCGTGGCCGGGGAAACCCCGGCTTTGGCCGCCACATCCCGTATGGTTACATTCATGTGGGGTGATAATAATGATCATTAAACGTTTAGTCAATCTGCTAAACATTTATTAAACAACATTTCCTTTAAAAATATAAAAAGAGAGAATCCCTATTCTGAATCCCCCCGGATTGCATTATGATTGGTGTAATGAAAGAAAAGCTATCGCATTTTACAGCCTATACAGCAAATTACTTTTTTCTCTTCGGGGCTGTTTCCATCCTCACTCCCTTTCTGCCTCTGATTCTGCAGAACAAGGGAATGGAACCTTCCGGCATCGGATTTCTCATGGGGAGTTATGAACTTTTCTCCATATTCGGACTCCTGATTCTGGGAAGGGCCTACGACCGGTTCAACTCTCCCAGAAGAACCCTGGTTTTTATAATCCTCACTGCAATCGGACTCTTCTTCCTGCTGGTCCGGTCCTCTTCTTTCTGGATATTTATCCCGGCGGCGCTGGGAGTGGGATTTCTAATCAAATCCCCCTCATCTCTGTCGGATGCCATGTACGGACAAACCATGAGATACCCCCGAGAGAGCTATGGCAGATCCCGGCAGGGGGGGAGCCTGGGCTATACAGTGACCCTGGGAATAATCCATATCACAGGACTGGTGTCGGGAAACCGGCCCTATTCGGTTTTTACAGGATTCGCCCTGATGCTGTCCCTGGCGGCTCTTGTAATCAGTTTTCTGCCCACAGAAAACCTGCACTCCCGCCCGGATGAAGTCCATCTGCCCTTTTTTGCCACCCTGAAAACCTTTCCCGCCATCTACTGGGTGGGAATGGGGATTGCCCTTCTCAATACTCTGGGAATATCAGGTCACAACACCTTTTTCTCCCTGCTCCTGAGCAACAGGTTCCATACTTCGGAAATCGGAGCCCTCTGGGCCATCGGACCGATCCTGGAGATACCCCTGTTTTTCTATTCGGGATTTCTTCTGAAGAAATTCTCACTGAAGCGCCTGTGGCTTGTCGGCCTGGCCGCTGGTATCATCAGAATGCAGGTCTACTCTCTGGCGGACTCGCTCACTCCTCTCTACTATGCCCAGATCTGCCACGGCCTCTCTTTCGGAATTAACCACCTCTGCATGGTGACTCTGATCAATCATGCCACTTCCGCAAGAAGCCGGGGAATAGCCATGTCTCTCTATACGGCAGCCGGAATGGGTGCTCCTCTCTTTATGGGAGGAATACTGGGCGGGATCATCCTGAAATTCTGGAATTTCCCGGTCCTTTATCAGGTATTCTCTCTCTTCCCTCTTATGGGAGCCCTTGTGGCGATTATATTTCTGAAGGGCCACAGAGAAATCACCTCAGGCTGATTCCGCGGCCCGGACAGACTCCTTCCGAATCTCCATGGATTTTTTCCTTCCGTCCTTTTAGAATTCAAAGAGTCCCGCCATTCGGCTTTTCTTGACATCAGAAAAGGACAGGATTTCATCGGGGAGGATTTTATGGATTTCAGACAAGTGGAAAAGATCATACCGGCCAGTCAGATACCCGAGGCTCTTCTGGAAGAGGGAATCAGGATCAGAATCCTGTCGGGTCACCTGGCGGATATACAGGGACCGATGGACGACAGCTCTACCAATATGGAGTATCTGGAAGTGTATCTGCCCCCCGGAACTCACTGGCAGCACCGGATTCCCGAAGATCATGCGGGTTTTATTCATGTCCTGGAGGGGCGGATTTCCACCGGTGAAAAAGAGATCGCAGAAAAGCAGCTGGGATTCTACGGCGCCGGGGATCATGTGGATTTTCTGAGTGGTCCCGATGGCGGCCGTTTTCTTCTGATCAGCAGCTGTCGGATTCACTCCTGAAGATACCGGGACAGAATAAAATACCTCCCATAGGAAGAAAGACTTGAATCCCCGACGGGAACTGCCTATATTTTTTCTGATGCACCCCAGAAAAAATGATACACCCTTTCTTGCCTCCGGCTTTCCCCAGCAGGAGGACTCTCTGTTTCATCTGATTCCTGTTCCCATGGAAGGCTCCGGGCCCGGGAGGATTCTGGAAGCAAGCCAGGAGCTGGAAATCTTTGACGGGAAGAGCATACCCGCCGAAAGCGGCATTCATACCTATCCTCCTGTAAACTGCAGAGGCAGAAAAGAGGATGTTCTGAACAGTATTGCCGATAAGGTGGAAATGATCTTCCAGATGGAGAAGATTCCCGTTCTTCTGGGAGGAGACCACTCCATCAGCAACGGGGCCTTCCTGGCAATCCTGCGGGAGATTGAAAGGGGTTCCGTCAATGTGGGGATTGTCCAGATCGATGCTCATGCGGATCTTAAAGAGAGCAATGAAGGCTCTCTCTACACGGACTCTTCGGTCATGAAAAGGGCTTTGGATATGGGGTTTCCTATCTACCAGATGGGGGTAAGGAGCCTCTCTCCCGGTGAAATGGACCTGAGAAAAGAGAGGAATATCCCCTACAGGGACGCCTCTGATCTGTGCAGCGGAATGGGCAGCAGGGAGATTACCCTTTCTCCGGATTTTCCCGAATTTATCTATCTCACTATCGATATGGATGCCCTGGATCCCTCTGTATTTCCCGGCACATCCCATCCCGAGCCGGGGGGCCTCTCCTGGTACCAGACCCTGAGCCTTGTATCGTCACTGGCGGAACGGCACAATATTATAGGGTTTGATATTGTGGGAACAGAGCCGGAGAAGAACGACAGGATCAGCGCCTATACGGCGGCAAAACTCTGCTATGCCATCATGGGTATTATTGCCAGAAACAGAGAGATCTGAAACTGTCAGACAACGCTGGCGGCTTTTCTATCAGGATTCCAAATACAGAAGAAAGTCCTCTCTGGTCAGAGGCTTTGAAAAATAGTATCCCTGAATGATATCACAGCCCAGCTCTTTCAGATGCAGAAACTGGCTCTCCTCTTCCACCCCTTCAGCCACAACCTCCATATTCAGAGTATGCCCCAGATCGATCATATTCTTCATAATGGCAGAGGTTTTCGTCTCTCCGGGAAGCTCATCTACAAAGGTCTTGTCTATTTTAAGGGTATGGGTTCTGAACTTCTTCAGATAACTGTAGGAGGAGTACCCCGTTCCGAAGTCATCTATGGATATTTTCAGTCCCAGATCGTAAAGCCTCTCCAGGATGGCAATGGACTCATCCGAGTGTTCCATGGCAATGTTCTCTGTAATTTCAAGGTTGACCTGCTGCCTGGAAACTCCGGTCCTGCCAAGAATACTCTCGATACGATCCGTCAATGAGGAGTCCCGGAACTGCCGGGCAGAGAGATTGACTGCCATCTCAAAATCCATAAGACCCGATTGCTGAAAATCCTTCATGTCCATCAGGGCATGCTCCAGTACCCAGTCGCCCAGTTCCAGAATGAACCCGGATTCTTCTGCCAGGGGAATGAATTCGGAGGGAGGAATGACACCCAGATCGGGATTTTTCCAACGGACAAGAGCTTCCGCCCCCAGAACCGAACCGGTGACAGAGGAAACTTTAGGCTGATACACCAGAGAGATTTCATCATTTTCAAGAGCCCTTCTCAGACGGTTCTCCATGTCCAGGCGCTTCTGAAACTGTTCGTCCATCCGGGAATTGTAGAAGGAATATCCTCCTTTCCCGCTCTGTTTGGCTTTATACATAGCCATATCGGCATTCTTCATAAGGAGTTCCATGGTATCCCCGTCCTGGGGGTAGAAGGTCACACCGATACTGACCGAAGGGATGATCTCCATATCCTGAACGGTCATGGGCTGCCGGGTCACTTCCTGAACCCTCTGAACTATTTCCACAATGCTTCTGTTGTCCTGCATGGAGGGCAGAAGTATGGTAAATTCATCTCCCCCCAGCCTGGCGACCGTATCCTCCTGACGGCAGGAATGTCTGAGCCGTTCGGCGATTCTCTCCAGAAAAAAATCCCCCACGCTATGCCCTTTGCTGTCATTGATGGTTTTAAAATTGTCCATATCCAGAAACATCACAGCCAGACTCTCTTTGCCTCTCTCGGCCTGCCTGATGGCCTGCTCGAGACGGTCCATGAAAAGCAGTCTGTTGGGCAGCCCGGTCAGGGCATCATGGTAAGCCTGATGCCTGAGCCTCTCTTCACTCTCTTTGATATCTGAAATATCCCTGAAAAGGGAAACATAGTGGAGCAGATGTCCTTTCTCATCAAAAATGGAATTGATTGTCAGCCATTCCGGATAGGCTTCACCGTTCTTACGCCGGTTCCAGATCTCCCCGCTCCAGGCACCTTCATGAATAATCGAGTCCCACATATTTTTATAGAACTCCGGGGCATGGCGGTCAGATTTCAGGATCCTGGGATTCTGTCCCAGAACTTCATCCATACTGTACCCTGTGATGCGGCAGAACGCGGGATTCACCCTCTTGATGTGTCCGGCGGGGTCTGTTATGGCAATACCCTCCAGGGTATTATTGAAAACACTCTCGGACATAAGCATCTGATACTCATTTTCCTTCCGCTCTGAAATATCCTGAAAAAATAGATAGAACGCATCCTGTTCTCTGAAGTAGGAAAAAATAATATTATAGGAATTGACAGCGGTATAATAATCGAAGCTGCCGAAGGGCTCTCCCTGGGATATCAGATTCTCTCTGAATTCCTCGGGAAGAAAAGCATTCATCCCGCCCCAGGATTCCAGAAGTTCAAAGGACGCGGGATTGGCATAGAGGACTTTCAGATTCCGGTCCACCCTCATAACCGGATAGGGATTGCCTTCTGGAAACTGAGCCAAAACCCGATTTCTCTGCTCAACCCTGTGCCGTTCGTCCTTCTCTTTCTGCAGCATAGAGAGGAAAAGATTAAAATGATCGGATAAACTCCTGATCTCATCATTCCCATCATATTGGAACCTCGCTGAATAGTCGGTGCCCACGGAACTGTCAATAAATGAGATAAGATTGAATACAGGCTGGGTCAGCATCTTCGACAGATACCGGCTGATCAGAAAGAAGAGACAGCTGGAGATCAAAAAAATAAGGATCAGAGTGATATTGACGCGAAACAGCTCTCTCCTGTGTTCGTTCTCTTTGACCGATGTGGCAATGATCCAGTCAAACTCCGGAATGTATCTGTAGGTCAGCATCTTCTTCTGCTTTTCCAGAGAGACAGGATCAATCCACTCATACTCCATTGAACCGTTCAGGTTCTCCATCATCTCATCAAAAAAACTGCGATCCTGTTCCTGAAGAACCGGTATATCATTGTAATGGGCGCCTTCATAGTGAGGATGGATAAGGAATTTCCCCGTCCTGTCCATAACAAAGAGATACCCCTCATTGCCCACACGGATCTGGCTGATTGTCTCTTTGACCTGATCGATCTGAACCAGAGAATGGAATTCAGCCCTGTAGGCCGAAACGGAAACGATCCACTGCCAGGGCGCAAAGGTTTCCATATAAAGGACTTTTCTCCGGGCTTCCGGGTCTCCCGGGTTCTTCCAGAGGTATTCCAGGTAGCCCTTTTTATCCCTCAGCTGCTGCTGAACAAATTCGAACTCCCTGACCGAGGTGCCTTCCAGCTCCATAAAGGGATGAACCAGGATCGTCCCCTCCCCGTCCAGAACATACACATAGCCATTATCTCCCACAGTCAGACTTCTCAGATACTCTGAAGCCTTCTTCTGCATTTCCAGCGGAGATTGTCCTTCTTCCTGTCCATCCCTGTAGATAAAATTCAGAACATCCAGGCTCGATTCTGTCAGAGATTTAAGATGGGAGCGGATTGTATCCTGTGCATTGGATTCCACAACCTGAAGGGCCAGTTCGGCACTCACTTCGAGTTCCTGCTCCAGCATGTTCCTGCTGTTCATATTAAAAAAGAAACTGACAATCAGAAACGTGAGAATGATGAGTGCCAGAAAAAACAGGTAAAAAGTCCAGAAGAGTTTATTGCGGATTGATAAATTTAAAAATGACAGTTTCATAATCTTTGACCATTGAGACTATAAAGGATAATGCATGTTTTTACCAGAAACATTCCCCTCTTAATTTTCCTCTTGGACTCTCCTGTTTTCTATCAGTATTTTAATATCCGATGATTGACTCTGATATGGAATCAAAATATAGTTAGCTTTAATTAACAATAGCAGGATAATCAGGACTCAGGAGGAGAATCTTGGCCGAAATAAATCTGACCGAAATTCAATCCGGTAAAACATATATCATATCTGACATCATTGAAGAATCAGAATACGCCCGGAAGCTTGAAAAACTGGGTTTTACCCGGGGTACCCCTGTGGAAAAAGGACTCTCCAACATCAAAAACCCCATGGTTATCAAACTGAGAGGCAGCCGGATTGCCCTGAGGACAAACGAAGCCAAAATTGTCATGGTAAAGGAAATCGTGTAATGGAAATGAAGAGGATAGCCATTGCGGGTGTCCCCAACTGCGGGAAAACAACTTTTTTCAATGCCATCACCGGGGCACGCCATAAAGTGGGGAACTGGCCGGGGGTCACCGTAGAAAAGGTTGAGGGGCTTCTGACCCTGAAGGACAGGACCATCGACCTGATCGATCTGCCCGGAACATACAACCTCTCTCCCGATACGGAAGAGCAGAAAATTGCCGAAAAGGCGATCGCCGACCACGAAGACCTTGTAATCAATATCATTGATGCCTCCAATCTTTCCCGGAACCTTTTTCTGACCCTGGATATTATTAAAAGACAGCAGAACCTTATGATCTTCCTCAATATGACTGATATTGCCGAAAAAGAGGGCATCAGAATCAACCACGGGAAGCTGGCAGAGGAACTGGGCGTCCCGGTCCTCCCGATCACGTCGATAGACAAATCCTCGGTAGACCGAGCCAGGGATTTTATTTTCCAGATCGTTTCGGGAGAACGGGAGCTGACCGCCCCGAAAGAGAATCTCACAGAGAACCTGAATGATCCCGACAGCATCTATAAAAAGATAGATCTTATCTGCGAAAATGTGATGGAACGGGCCGACCATGAAGAGAGTCTGACAGACAAAATCGACAGGGTCATTCTGAACCGCTTTGCGGCGATCCCCATTTTTCTGGCAACCATGTTCCTTACCTTCTGGTTTGCCGTCAATGTGGGAGGGATTTTTATCGACTTTTTTGATCAGATCACAGGTCTGATCTTTGTGGATGCCCTGGGAGCTCTACTGAATCATATGGGTAGTTCCGACTGGCTGATTACCCTTCTGGCCGGAGGGATCGGAGCGGGGCTGCAGACGGTATCCACATTCATACCGGTGGTGTTCTTCATGTTCCTGGCCCTGGCGATTTTGGAAGGCGTGGGATATATGTCCCGGATGGCTGTGATCACCGACAGGGTCATGAAATCCATAGGACTGCCGGGGAATGCCTTTATCCCTCTGATGGTGGGCTTCGGCTGTACAGTACCCGCCATAATGTCCGCCAGGACCATGACATCCAAGCGGGACAGATACATGACGATCTTTATGACCCCTTTTATGTCCTGCGGAGCCAGACTCCCTGTTTATGCCCTTTTCAGTGCAGCCCTGTTCAACAGATGGTCGGGAGTGATGGTATTCCTCATCTACCTTGTGGGCATTGTTATGGCCATCCTGACAGGACTTCTTCTGAAGAATACCATTTTTAAAGGAACCCACTCCAACTTTGTGATGGACCTTCCCCTCTATCATACCCCCCGTCCGGGATCCATTATGAAGGCGGCAGGAATCCGTCTGACCTCATTTGTAAAAAAAGCCGGTCTTATCATGACCATTGCCGTTACGATCCTGGGATTTCTGAACGCCATGGGTATCGGCGAGGACGGCCTTACCTTTGGAAACCAGGATACCAGGAACTCGGTCCTGGCCCATGTGGGTAAAAAGATGCAGCCTGTGTTTGAACCCATGGGTGTCAGTGAAGAAAACTGGCCCGCATCGGTAGCCCTTTTTACAGGTCTCTTCGCCAAGGAAGCCATTGTCAGTACTGTGAACTCCCTCTATGCGTCCATGGACTTTCATGCGGAAATACAAAGCGTGGAGAAACAGGAACCCCTTGATCCCCTGGGAACAGTACTGGGAGCGTTCCAATCCATTGCATTTGGATTCCTGGATCTATTCCGCACAGCAGATCTGATCGGAATATCCTCGGTGACGCAGGATTCACAGACTATAGCGGGGGAACTGGAACTGGAGGATAATACCCTCATGAGGATGCAGAAATACTTTTCTCCTGCAGCCGGTTTTGCCTATCTGCTTTTTGTCCTTCTCTACTTTCCCTGTCTGGCGGCCATGAGCGCGGCCTATCAGGAGATGGGTCCCCTTTACACTGCGGTACAGATGGTGTACCTGACAATCCTGGCCTGGGCGACGGCGACCCTTTTCTATCAGATCGCCGAGGGACATAATCCGCTCTATATGCTCTATTCGGGAATAGCTCTGGGAGTCATCTATCTGGGAATGGCGCTGCTGGGGAAGAAAGCGAATCCCCTCCACTTCGGCTCCGCTCAGTGACCGGGGAATCTGTATAGTATTAATTTAATCCCTCTCCTTAGGCTCCGCTCAGGAACCGGGGAAATCCGGAAGGGATTAGGCAAAAACAACATATTCGGCTCCGCTCAGTGACCGGGGAATCTGTATTGTATTAGTTTAATCCCTCTCCTACGGCTCCGCTCAGGAATCGGGGAAATCCGGGAAGAATTAATCAATACAAGCAATTTCGGCTCCGCTCTGTGACCGGGGGAGAAAAGATTTATCCTCTTCCGGGAAGGGCTGTAGATCTGATATTTCTTATTGGTTAAAATAAACACCATGATATACAAAAAGGAACGGGAAGCTGTGGCTTCCACCATGAGGCGCCTCTACAGACAGGGGCTTACCACATGTTCGGGAGGCAACATTAGCTTCCGGGTCTCAGAGGATCGTGTTCTCATAACACCGGCGGCACTGGATAAGGGGCGGATAAACTTCAGACAGATCGCTTTGATGACCCTTCAGGGGGAAAGCATTTCAGTCGGCCTGAGACCGAGCATAGAAACAGATATGCATCTGCGGATACTGAGGGCAAGGCCCGATGTGAATGCCATAGTCCATGCTCATCCGGTTCATGCCAGTTTCTATACAACCACGGGAGAGGACAGAGTGGATACAGGACTGACCGCCGAAGCCAGGTACCTTCTGGGGGAACCTGTTTTTGCTCCCTATGCCTTAATGGGAACTCAGAGCCTGGGAGAGGTTGTCTCGTCCTCTCTCAAAGAGGGAGCCAGTGCGGTTTTTCTTGAAAATCATGGGGTTTTAACTGTGGGACAAACCCTGCTCCAGGCTTTCGACAGACTGGAAGTCCTGGAAGCGGCTTCCCGGATGACGCTTTTTGCCCGGCTCCGGGGAGATTCCGTAAGCCTTTCCGAAGAGAGACTGGCCGAAATAGATGCCATGCACGGCTAGTCTCCGGAGTAGAACTCAAGAGACTGTTCATAAAAATCTTCCACAGCCCACATCATTCTATAATCGGGCCAGGTCATCATAATCTGTTCACAGACACGATAAACCTGAGCCCACTCTTCCAGATAATGCCAGGCCAGGAGTTCCTGATAGACGATTTCCGGAAGAAAAGGGTCGTCGGGCTCCTCCTCCTGGATCACAGCGGAAAGCCCGATCATCCGCCGGTACATCCCTGCGGCCTGGGCTGTATCATCAAAGTACTCCTTCGCATTTCCCGCAATATCCGACATAACATTCTGGGCATGCCAGTATACCTCGACAGGGCTGTTTCCCCAGGTGATCTCCGGATGAGACTGGGTATAGGCTGAAATTTCATCACTGCTTTTCCCTTCTGACATAGCCTGAACGACCCAGTCCCCATAGTTGACAAAGGGTTCGGCCCCGGCCCGATCCAAAAGAGAATCCAGACGACGGTAGAGACCATTGATCTCCCTCTGATACCGGGCTTTCCGGAAATCCTTCAGAAACCTGTAGCTCTCTTCGAGTCCCTCTCCGGGATCCCTGAAAGAAGGGTCCTCTTTCAGGGCATTCTGAAAGGCTTCA
Source organism: Oceanispirochaeta sp. (assembly GCA_963666275.2). GTDB lineage: Bacteria > Spirochaetota > Spirochaetia > DSM-2461 > DSM-2461 > Oceanispirochaeta. Next base: position 1,021,107 of record CAXXOA010000002.1, on the reverse strand, counting down.
GCAGCATTGCTGTAATCATCCGAATCCATATACAGCAGGCCCCTGTAGTAGCTGTTCAAAGCCGTGAGCGAACCGGTCTGATGACTATCCTCAATATGGGGAACAAATCCGTAATAACCGGCCAGTTGCCGGGCCAGAGCTTTTTCCACTTCAAAATACCGGCCAGCCCCCTCCTCCACGGAAGAGGAAAACAGGATCTCCCCTGTGGTGGTATCCGTAATTTTCGCCGTTACCCGGAGAACTCCGTTATTGATAAGGAATCCTCCGCCGATTAATTGGGTCGTATTGAGCAGCCTGCCGATCTCAAGGGTCGTCTCCTCATCGGTGAGGCCTGAAAGGCTGAACTTCTGCTCTTCAATAACAGCTTCCAGGTTTTCCCTTTCCACAAGGATCAGCGCTTCATTGCGCAGCAGAGCGGTTAGACCGTCAGCCAGGCTTCGGCTCATCCATCCTGACTCTCGGTCCCCTGAAATATTTTCAAAATGCAGGATGGAAACCACCGGCTGAGAGAATATGGAGCTGTTTATGTAAAAAAGGAGAGAAAGGAGGAAGATCAGGGCGTTTCTACGTATCATACACACAGTATACCTCTGATCAACACGGTTTTCCCGGATCTCACATTTGAAAACAACAGAATCTTCAAAGAATCTCCACTCCCTGTACCGGGAAAAAGCCTAGATTTATTAATGTACTTTTTAGTGAATCCCTTTTCCGTTAAAGCATTATCCTGCTCTGACGGAGAAATAAGAGAGGTTATTTAATGACAGATTATTTTGAAAATTTACATATTCCGGAAGAACTGAATCTTGTACCCCTTAAAGGGGCTATCCTTTTTCCGGGAGCTATGAATTCCGTAAGAATCAGCGGTATCACTCTGGAAGAGTATAAAATGCTGAATAAACGGAAATCCCCGGATATGGTCGCCGCAGTTTCCCTCAGAAAGAATTTTGATCTTTCCGATCTGGAAAACAGCGACTTCTATACAATCGGTACTCTGGCGAATATTGAGAACGCCCGGGATAAGGACGGAGAACTGCAGCTTGATTTAAGAGGTGTCGAGAGGATCAAGATCCATCATGTAAGAAAAAGATTCCATCTCCTCTATACGCAGGCGGAATTCCTCGAAACCAGATATGACCTGGACAGAGACAGCAGCAGGATCCTGGCGGAGAGCGTTAAGAACATGGCGGGAGAGATTGCCTCCTTTTTCGAGGGAACCGAAGATGCGGTGAAACAGATGAATCTACTTCAGAGTCCTCTATCCCTTATCTACAGCATCATTCCCTATCTGAACCTGTCCCGGTCCAAAAAACAGGAACTCCTGGAGGAACCGTCACTGAAAAAGATGGGTATGACTGTGCTGGATCATATGATCCGCCAGAAGGAATCCATCCGGATACAGGCGGAACTTGCCAATAAAATGACTGAAAAAGCCAGCCGTTCCTACAGGGAAAATGTCCTGAGGGAGCAGTTGAAGGTTATACAGAAGGAACTTCATGAAAACGGGGAAGAAGGTGAAGAGAGCCTGAAGGATCAGATCGAAAAGAGCGCCATGCCCGTTGAAGTCAAAAAAACAGCCATGAAGGAACTGGAGAAACTGGAGGATCAGCCTCCGGGGAGCCCCGAAACGCGAAACCTCAGAAACTATCTGGACCTGATGCTTCAGGTTCCCTGGGAGCCTGTCGAAACCGGATCCATTGATCTGACCCGGTCCAGGGAAACCCTGGATGCGCATCATTACGGTCTTGAAAAAGTGAAAAAGAGGATCATTCAGCATCTGGCGGTTATGAAACTGAAGAATGATAAAAAGGGATCTATCCTCCTGCTCATAGGCCCTCCCGGAACCGGTAAAACAAGTCTGGGCAAAAGCATTGCCGAAGCTCTGGACAGACCGTACGTAAGAGTCAGCCTGGGCGGAGTCCGGGATGAAGCAGAGATACGGGGACACAGAAGAACCTATGTGGGAGCTCTTCCGGGACGGATTATTAAAGGGATGGTAAAAGCCGGAGCCACAAATCCTGTTTTTGTACTGGACGAAGTGGATAAACTCACTGTATCCAACAATGGTGACCCGGCGGGCGCCCTTCTGGAGGTTCTGGATCCGGAACAGAATGATACCTTTGCCGATCACTATCTGGAAGTTCCCTACGATCTTTCGGATGTCTTTTTCATCGCCACGGCAAACTCTGTGGATTCCATTCCCGGTCCTCTCCTGGACAGGATGGAAGTGATAACCCTTTCGGGTTATACGAACCCCGAGAAAGTTCACATAGGCCAGACCCATCTGGTTCCTCAGATACTCAAAGACCACGGTCTCAATGAGGGTCAGCTTGAAATCGGAGAAGACGCCCTGGAGGAACTGGTTGAGAACTATACCCGGGAAGCCGGCGTGAGGGGACTGAAAAGGCAGATAGCGGCTCTGGCCAGAGCGGCATCCCAGGAGGTTGTGGAAAACGTCAGAGAACTCCCGATTATTATGGGAAGGGACAATATCGAGGATTACCTGGAAACCAGGAAAGTCCGGCATGAAACCATTGGTAAAGTAAATCCTCCCGGTGTTGTGACGGGAATGGCCTGGACCCCGGTGGGAGGAGAGATCCTTTTTGTTGAATCTACCCATATGCCTGGAAACGGCAATCTGACCATAACAGGTCAGCTGGGAGATGTGATGAAGGAGTCCGCCCGGATATCATTAAGTCTTATCCGATCCAAGCTCTCGCCCTTTACCTCCTCCTTTGCCTTCAAAGAAGAGGATATCCATATTCATGTCCCCTCCGGGGCAGTCCCCAAAGACGGCCCCTCTGCGGGAGTCACCCTTCTGACCGCCCTCACTTCCATGATCCTGGGAAAACCGGTTAAACCGGACCTTGCCATGACGGGAGAGGTAACACTCAGGGGGGCTGTTCTGCCCGTAGGAGGAATTAAAGAAAAGGTTATTGCCGCTCACAGAGCGGGGATAAAAACTGTCATTATTCCCTGGGATAACAAAAAAGATATGGAAGAACTGCCGGAAGAAGTCAAACAGGAACTGACTGTTGTTCCCGTATCCAATATCAGCGATGTACTTCAGACAGCCCTGGGGATGTATATTCCCGAATTACCTGTAGAAGAATCAGTATTCTTCAGTCAGGCGCTTCATGCTAAGGAATCTGACTGATCATCAAGCCTGGGACATCCGGGCTTGTGACGGCAGCCTCCCTGACCGCAGAACTTAACATTCCCCCCCTCTATCTGGAGGGGGCGGGATTCCACCAGTGCCATGGCCACTTTTTTATGCGCCGAATCCAGAATCCTCGCAAAGGTCTGGCGGCTCGTCCCCATAGCCACAGCGGCTTTCTCCTGATATAGACCTTCGTTATCGGCCAGCCTTATGGCCTCATACTCATCCAGTGACAGTATGATTTTCTTTCTGGAACTCATGGGAATCCCTGCAGGTTTGAACACACAGGCTTCAGGCGGTTTACATACAAGTTTCTCTTTGGCGGGACGGGGCATCAGTTTATCTCCTGACTTAATCCTGAACAGTTCTTGAAAAAAAATCAATATAAAAGAAACAGCCTCTTGCCAAATAAAGAGAATATGCCCATAATATCTTTATGAGAATATTCTCATAACATTCCTTCAGGAGGTTTCCAATGAAAATAGCCCTTACCTGCCGGGAAGACAAAACCGGCAGCCTGATAGACAGTCGCTTCGGACGGGCCCCTCTGTTCTTCCTTACAGAATCCGATGAAAAACCCGGTTATTTTATCCCCAATACACAGAATAAGCAGGCCGTGCAGGGAGCGGGAATACAGGCGGCCCAGACGGTCCTGGCAGAGGATCCAGATGTTCTGATCACAGGGCACTGCGGCCCCAAAGCCTTCAGGATTCTCAGGGAAGCGGGAGTCCGGGTGTTTCAGTCTGAATCGGATAAAACCATTGAAGAAGCCCTCAGACTCTTTGCAGACAATGGTCTGAAAGAACTGGAAGGGGCTGATGTAGAGGGTCACTGGGTCTGATATGAAAATTGCTATTGCCTCCGGAAAAGGAGGCACAGGAAAATCCAGTCTCTCTGTCTCACTGGCATCCTTCATATCCCGGACAGAAGGCAGCGTCGTCCTGTATGACTGTGATGTGGAGGAACCGAACTGCCATCTTCTCCTGCCCGAGAGCCTCCGGGAAGAATCCCCGATGACAGTACAGGTCCCGGGTCTTACAGATCCCGGAAGCTGTACAGAATGCGGAAAATGCGCCCGGGTCTGCCGCTTCAACGCCCTGGCCGCACTGAAAACAAAACCTCTTATTTTTCCGGAACTCTGCCACAGCTGCGGCGGATGCCTCCTGGCCTGCCCGGAAGGGTCCCTCTCCTGGGTAGACTATACCACGGGAAAAAAACGCAGAAGCCGTATAGAGGGGATGAATCTGATCCAGGGAGTCATGAATGTGGGAGAAGCCCAGGCAACCCGTGTGATCAGGGAACTTCTGAAAGAACCGGTGAAAGAGGAGATGGTTATTCTGGATGCCCCTCCCGGAACGTCCTGCTCTTTTATGGAAACCGTAAGCTCCAGTGATTTTATCCTTCTCATTACAGAGCCAACGCCCTTCGGACTGCATGATCTTACCCTGGCGGTGGAAGCGATCCTCCCCCTGGGAATTCCCTATGGCATTGTGGAAAACAAGGCCGAGCAGGACGTGGATCTTATAAAAGAGTACTGCCGGGAAGGGGCCCACCCCCTTCTCCTGTCCATCCCCTATAAAAGGGAAATAGCCGAGACATACTCACGGGGAGAGATCCCTTTTCACACACTCCCCTATCTGTCGGAGAAGATGAGGGAACTACTTTCAGAAATTCGGAGATTGACAGCATGAAGATATGGACAGTCCTCAGCGGGAAAGGGGGGGCAGGAAAAACAACGGTCACGGCCTCTTTCGCCCGGCTTATGAAAAACGGCGTCATGGCAGACTGCGATGTGGATGCGGCCGACCTGTCTCTGATCCTTCAGGGCAGAGAAGTCATGAGGGAAAAGTTTTTCAGCGGGTACCATGCCCGGGTTGATCAGACTCTATGCAGCTCCTGCGGTTTATGCCTGGAACAGTGCCGTTTCCATGCTGTGAAGCGAAATAACAGCGTCTATACAGTAAAGGAAGATACCTGCGAAGGCTGCGGCGTCTGCTTTGATCACTGCCCCTCCCGGGCGATTACACTGGAAGATCATGATTCGGGGCTCTGCATAAGGTCTGAAACAGAGAACGGCCCGCTCATCCACGCCCGGCTTCATCCGGGGGGAGACAATTCGGGAAAACTGGTCAGCCGCGTCAAAGAACTGGCTGAGCAGACCGCCCGGGAACGGAGCCTGGACAGGATACTGATTGACGGCCCGCCCGGTATAGGATGCCCTGTTCTGGCTTCGCTGAATCAGTCCGAACAGGTTCTGATTGTGACCGAACCGACCCCTTCAGGCCTGCATGACATGGAGAGGCTGGCTCAGGTACTGAAGCACTTTGAAATTCCCGGTTCGCTCTGTGTGAACAAAGGGGATATCAATCCGGTGCTGACAGATAAGATATGGAGATCCGCCGACAGGCTGAACCTCCGCTGGCTGGGAGAGATTCCCTTTGACAGGAAAGTTCCTGCGGCCCTCCGGGCGGGGAAGACCCCTCTGGAAGCCCGCATAGAGCCCGTAAGCCGGGCAATACAACAGATATGGGAGAAATGGAATGAGTTGTGATCAGAATTGCAGCAGCTGCGAAACAAAAGAGAGCTGCGACCCCAAACTGACAAAACGGATGAACCGGATCAAAAACAAAATAATGATCCTCTCCGGTAAAGGGGGAGTCGGTAAAAGCTCTGTGGCGGCCACACTGGCCCTCAGCCTTGCCGCGGAAGGGATGAAAGTGGGGCTGATGGACGTGGATTTTCACGGTCCCAGCATCCCCACCCTGTTCGGAGTCCGGGGGATGCCCCTCCAGTCGGACGGAGAGAATCTGTTTCCTCTGGAAACCAGGGGAATCAAAATGATTTCCGTGGGTTTCCTTCTGGAAGATCCGGACAGTGCGGTCATATGGCGCGGCCCCATGAAGCAGGGCGTGCTGACCCAGTTTCTGAAAGATGTGGAATGGGGAGACCTGGACTACCTGATCATGGACTTTCCTCCGGGAACCGGAGACGAGGCCCTTTCCGCTGTCCAGACAGTACCGGATCCCACCGGAGCCGTTATTGTGACAACGCCCCAGGAGGTCTCCCTCTCGGACTGCCGGAAAAGCATAAACTTCTGCCGGAAACTGGAACTGCCCGTTCTGGGGGTGATTGAAAACATGAGCGGCTTTGTCTGCCCCGACTGCGGCAGCACCCATCAGATCTTTTCCACCGGGGGCGGAAAGAAAATGGCCGAAGCGGAAAACCTCCCCTTTCTGGGCAGCCTTCCCCTGGATCCGACATTCACCGAAAGATGCGACAAAGGCAACATTACGGTCGAACTGGAATCTCCCGTTGCCGGGGGAATCCGTGAAGCCGCAAAAAATCTGAATAAAAGTTTAACAGGAGTTTTAAAATGAAAATAGCTGTACCCTGCGCGGATAAAGTGCTCTGCGCCCATTTCGGACATTGTGATGAGTTCGCCATTCTCGAAGCGGACAAAGAGGCTGTCTCGGTTAAAGAGATTACCTACCTGACACCTCCCCCCCACGAACCGGGACTCCTTCCCAAATGGCTGGGAGAGAAAAACATCAACCTGGTCATTGCCGGAGGCATGGGAATGAAGGCCCAGCAGCTCTTCAACAGCCAGGGGATCGAAGTGATAACAGGAGCATCCGCCGACAACCCGGAAACAGTGGTTCTGAGTTATCTCCAGGGAAACCTGCAGACAGGCAGTAATCTCTGCGATCACTGATTGATTTGATTAAAGGGGACGGAGGATCAAAAACAAGTTTTTTCCCTCCTGTTTCCCCGTAAAGAACAATCCTTCCGGCACGTTTCCATAAAAAATAGCGGAAACGAAGGCAACAATTGCCAAAACACCGGAACAAGCAGATATATGATTCCCTTCCAACAGGAATAAATACCTGGCGCAACAATATAATCAATGAAATGAAGAAATTCCCATCTGGAAATGGCGTCTTTATCTGAATAAGACATAGACAAGAGCAGAGCTGTACTGTATTTGCAAAAAATAATGAAAATTTAGGGGATTCTATTTAACCAGCTGCTTTTCAGGAAATATTCACAAGAAGCTTCAGCCAGTCTTCCGGTGGATCCAGCAGCCGGAATCGGCCCCGCTTCAGTTCATACATGCCGCCCCAGTGGTAATCGCAGCCTTTCTGGCACAATCCGGCTTTGACAGGGTTATCGGTGATGTAATTGAATGTATTTACAAGCTGGCGGAAACTGGCCACAATTTTACTTTTAAAACGGTCATACCACACATGACCTTTGAAGCCGTACATTTTATTAAACCTTACGGCAAAAACACTTAAAATCCACTGCATAAGCTTTGACAGATTGGTGTCCGCCGCCGGTTTTATCAGAAGGTGTACATGATTGCTCATAATTACAAACTGAATAAGCTGGAGACAATACTTCTCTCTGGCCTCATTAACAACACAGGAAAACAACTCCTTCACTTCCTCTGGTTCCAGAAGGAACTCTCCCCTGTTTGTCTTTGCTGTCACATGATATGTGGCATTGGGTCGTATTATTCGTGCTTTTCTCATACCTCTTCTACCTGCCATAAAAGAAGGCTGCTTCAAATCTTTCAAGAAAACCGATAGAAAATCCTCCGTCCCCGAAAAACTCTTTTCCGGGGAACTACGATCTTGACGAAAAACCTCCGATAGTTTAATTATACTTACATAACTTTAGTTTTAATTAACAGACAGAGGATTTCATGGCGCGCCCCATCAGGACAGAATACAGATTCGGAGAGAAGATCAAACGGGTAAGAGAGAGCCAGGGGATGACCCTGAAAGAACTGGCCCATCATATGGATGTCAGCGCCAGCCTGCTATCACAGATTGAAAACAACAAGGTATCCCCCTCAATCGATACGCTTCTGAACCTGGCGGATATCCTTGATATTGATCCTGAATACCTTTTCAGGGATTTCAGAAAAAAGAGAAAGGTCAGGATTGTTCATAAAAGTGACAGGGACAACCTCTTGCTGGGCAAGGTCAAATATGAACTGCTGACTCCGCCCCTGACTGAAGATGAAGAGTATGCCGTAGAGACTCTGGTACTGAAGATTGCTCCCGGGGGAGAGAAAGGGAGCGAACAGTTCGGCCATCCCGGAAGGGAAATGGGGATTATTCTGGAGGGCGAAGCGGATCTTCTTTACGGAACAGATAGCTATAAGCTGAAAAAAGGCGACAGCCTCTCTTTTTCATCCTCCGTCCCCCATACTCTCGTAAATACAGGGAAGGGAGAGTTCAAAGCCATCTGGATCATCACGCCTCCCCGGATGTTTTCGCCGGAATAACAGATTTTGAATACATGGGTTGTCTTACTTTATTTTGGAGGACACCAGTTTTACAGATATAGACCAGGAAAAACCACAAGGAGTGAATATGGGAAAGACAATTGCTGAAAAGATTTTTGATGCCCATAGGGTAGACAGCCCTGAAGAGGGTGTTCATGTTCTCAAACTGGACAGAGTATTCTGTCATGAAATCACCACCCCCATTGCCATCAACGATCTGGTGAGCAGAGGGATGGACCGGGTTTTTGATCCCGATAAGATCAAGGCTGTTATCGATCATGTCACCCCCGCCAAGGATTCAAAAACCGCTGAGCAGGGCAAGATTATGAGAGACTGGGCCAAACGCCAGGGAATCAAAGACTTCTTTGACATCGGACGCAATGGAGTCTGTCACGCCATATTCCCGGAAAAAGGTTTCGTCCGCCCCGGTTTCACAGTCATCATGGGAGACTCCCATACCTGTACCCACGGCGCTTTCGGAGCCTTTGCCGCCGGTGTGGGAACCACAGACCTGGAAGTGGGAATCCTCAAGGGAGTCTGCAGTTTCCTGACTCCCCAGACCATTAAAATCAACGTGACCGGTTCTCTGAAACCCGGTGTTTACGCCAAGGATGTGATCCTTTCGATCATTGCGAAGCTGGGTGTGAACGGAGCCACCAACAAGGTGATTGAGTTTACAGGCCCTGTGATTGATAAGTTCAATATGGATGAGAGGATGACCATCTGCAACATGGCCATCGAAGCGGGGGGAACCTGCGGGATCTGCTATCCCGACCAGACAACCGTAGACTTCCTGTGGGATTTCATCAAAGAGGATTACGCCTCCAAAGAGGAAGCCCTGGCTGACTACAGCAAGTGGCAGTCCGACAGTGATGCCGAATACGCCAGTGTTGTTGAGTTTGATGTAAGCGATCTGGAACCTGTTGTAACTTTCGGCTACAAACCGGATCAGGTGAAAACCATCCGCGAGATGGAAGGAACACCTGTAAACCAGGTTTATATCGGCAGCTGTACCAACGGAAGGATCGAAGATCTCCGGGAAGCCGCCAAGGTTCTGAAGGGCAATACCATTTCTGATTCTGTCAGAGTCGTCCTCTCTCCGGCCACTCCCGACATTTACAAACAGGCTCTCAAAGAAGGACTGATTGATATTTTCATGGACGCCGGAGTGTGTCTTACCAATCCGACCTGCGGAGCCTGTCTGGGAATGAGCAACGGCGTTCTGGCAGAAGGAGAGGCCTGTGCCTCCACGACCAATAGAAACTTCAACGGAAGAATGGGTAAGGGCGGCATGGTCCACCTGATGAGTCCCGCCTCGGCAGCGGCAGCGGCCATCACGGGAAAAATCACCAATTCATCACTGTACAAGGGGTAAGAACATGAGTCAGAAAAAAACTTTTAACGGAAAAGTCCTGTTCCTGGACAGATCCGATATCAATACAGATGAAATCATTCCGGCCAAGTATCTGACAGAGATTACCAAGGAAGCCCTGAAACCCAATCTTCTGGAAGATCTCAAAATGGACGGATTTGATCCTCAGAAAGATCTTGAGGGTGTAAAAGTCATCATCACAAAAAGTAACTTCGGATGCGGTTCCTCCCGGGAACATGCTCCCTGGGCTCTGGAAGTGAATGATATAAATCTGGTGATTGCCGAAAACTTCGCCCGGATCTTCCGTCAGAATATGTACAACTGCGGAATGATGGCGGTAGAGCTCTCCTCCCGGGAAATTGATGAACTCTTCAAAGAGTTTTCAGGAGAAGAAACGGAACTTTCCACTGACCTGGAAAAGAACTGCTTTGTGATCCAGTCAAAGAGCGGAAAATCTAGAACCCTGAACTTTTCGATCTCCGGATTTGACCGAACCCTTGTTGACCACGGCGGCTGGGTCGGATACGCAGATAAAAACTACTGATTCTTCTGTCGAATCACAGTCATTGAACCCGCATCCTTCCAGGATCGCGGGTTTTTTTATAAACCCGCTTCCCATTTCTCTCTTATCTACCATTTCAACACTATTAATTGACCAATTAGTCAAAAAACTGAAGAAAATCCTTTCAAGAACTGAAATTTGCCCCTTACAATAAAGGCAATACTTTCATTCCCCCTAAAAGGAGGCGTCCATGAGTGATGCTCAACAGCTAAAAACAGATCTGATTTTCAGACTGGAAGACAAACCTTCTGCCGGTAAGGCTTTTTTTGCGGCTCTCCAGCACATGATGGCAATTTTCATCGGGATCGTAACCCCTGCGATTGTCATCAGCGGAGCGCTCGGATTCAGCCCGGAACTTTCATCCTATCTGGTCAGCATGTCCCTTTTCGTTTCAGGTATTGCCACTTTTATCCAGGTCAGAAAATTCGGTCCTGTAGGGTCCGGTCTTCTCAGTATTCAGGGAACAAGCTTCACCTTCCTCTCTGTATGTATCGGTATCGGCTTTGCTGTGAAGAATGCAGGCGGTAGCGAACAGGCTATGCTGGCTGCCATTTTCGGAACCTGTCTGATTGCCTCCCCTGTGGAAATGATCTTCAGCCGTTTCATCCCTCTGCTTAAAAAAATTATTACTCCACTTGTCAGCGGTATTGTTGTCACCTGTATCGGTCTCTCCCTGATTAAAGTGGGACTCACCGATGTGGGCGGAGGCGCCTGGCTTCTGGCAAACAAACCGGATCTTTTTGCAAACCCCACCAACCTGATGCTGGCGGGCATTGTTCTCATTACCATTATCATTTTCAACAGAAGCAAAAATAAATGGCTCAGAATGGGCGCCATTGTTTTCGGTCTGGTTCTCGGTTATATTGTGGCCGCCTTCCTCGGTCAGGTCAATTTTTCACGGATTTCCTCTCTGAAGATTATTACAGCCCCGATCCCCTTCCGCTATGGTTTTGCCGTCTCCTGGCCGCATCTGATCCCCATGATGCTCCTTTTCCTGATTACCACTGTTGAGTCTATCGGGGATTTAACAGCTACATCCATGATCTCCGGAGAACCTGTTGAGGGGGATGTGTATGTGAAACGGATTTCCGGCGGGGTTCTGGGAGATGGAATAAACTCTGCCCTGGCGGCGATTTTCAACTCCTTTCCCAACACAACCTTCAGCCAGAACAACGGGGTCATTCAGATGACCGGCGTTGCCAGCCGCTACGTTGGCTACTGGATCTCGGGACTCCTTGTTCTTTTCGGCCTTTTCCCCATTATCGGAGGACTTTTCTCGATCATCCCCAACTCTGTCCTGGGCGGAGCCACTCTGATCATGTTCGGTACAGTCGCCGCTTCTGGTATCAGAATCATTGCCTCCAGTATCATCGACCGCAGAGGTGTGATCATCATGGCCCTGTCATTCGGCCTGGGCCTGGGAGTTGTCTTTGTTCCTGAGATTCTGAACCATTTTACTCCTTTCTTCAAAGGTGTATTCGGTTCTGCCATCACGACAGGTGGTCTGACAGCGATTTTTCTGAATATTGTTCTTCCCAGAAGCTACAAAGATCAGAAGATTGATGACCCCATGAAAGATATGGTCTAAGTCTCTTCAGCACTCCTTTATAAATTCAAAAGCCTGACTTTTTAAAGAGTCAGGCTTTTCCTTTTTCAATTTCCTGTAATGGTAGGGGTCCTTATATGTCCCGTTTCAGAATCTATCTATCAGGAGGAGAAACAAAAAACTCTCCAGACACATCCACAAGAGCCTTCCCTTCAAGAATGTTCCGGCCAATAAGAACAGGATATGCCATCCCTCGTCGGTCGGCCAGAGAGAACTCCTCTGAGAGAGTCATCTCACCCAGCTGTATCTGAATCTCAACAATATACCGATGCTGCAGCTCTTCACGGCTGCCCTGCCGAACCAGGAGAGTCCTTTTCACGGGCAGCTCCCACGAATGAGTCTGCTCCTCTGAGAAAGAGGTCCTGAACCGAACCCACATCCGTCCGTCCCTGAGGAATTCCTCGACCTGATATGCCGAGAGGGACGAAACTGCGGCTCCCGTATCAATTCGGGCGGGAACCGTCTCCCCCGGGGGAGTGAGGGTCACCATTTCCACTGATCCCAGGATCAGAAGATCCCGGGACTGGGCTGACAGAACAAAGGGGAGAAAAACAAAAGCCAGCAGAAAGTAAACTGAGGCTCTCAATTATCAGAATTCCATAAAATCGTCTTCATCATGTTCCTCCCTGGAGATATAAGAGGGTTCCAGAACCTCAACGGACTCGGGCAGAGCCACCTGGGGTTTCTGCTTGGGGCTTTCTGTCTTTTTTGTCTTTTTGACAGCCCCTCTTTTTATAGTACCTGAATCCTCTGATTGATCAATACGGAAGAAACTTACCATCTCCGCCAGTTGGTCCGATTTGTTTTTCAGCTCCTCAGACATGGCTGCAATCTGCTCACTGGACGAGGCATTATCCTGAATGACCTTATCCATCTGCAGAAGGGCCGTGTTAATCTGATCCGCTCCATTGGCCTGTTCAATACTGGCCTCCATGATCTCTTCCACCAGGTCTGCCGATTTTTTGATATTGGGAACCAGATTCTGCATCAGTTCCCTGGTCATATCCGCTTTTTTCACACTTTCTGAAGAAACATGGGTGATATCATTCGCCGCCTTCTGACTGTTCTCGGCCAGTTTCCGGACCTCCGAAGCGACAACGGCAAAGCCCTTCCCGGCTTCTCCTGCCCGGGCGGCTTCAATAGCGGCATTAAGGGCCAGCAGATTCGTATTTCTGGCGATCTCTTCGATAATACTTATTTTTTCAGAGATAAACTTCATGGACTGAACAGTCTCTTCAACGGCTGCACCTCCTGAATCTCCATCCTCTGCGGCCTTTTTGACAATACTGTTGGATGTCCGGGAGTTTTCCGTATTCTGCTGAATATTGGCAGACAGCTCTTCCATGGATGAAGAGATTTCCTCGGCACTGGAAGCCTGTTCGCTGGCTCCGGTCGCCACCTGCTGGGAGGCATTGGCGACTTCGACGGCACTGTTATGTATTTGCCTGGACACCCTGATTATCCCGTCCACAGTGGAATGGAGACGGCCCACCATCTGATTGAACGCATCGGCCAGAGTTCCCACTTCATCTTTTGAAGTGACTTCCATACTGACCATCAGATCTCCCGAAGCCACTTTCATAGCTTCCTGAGAGAGATACTCTATGGGCCGGGAAATCTTCTTTCCCAGATACCAGGCAAATGCTGCCCCCAGAACAAAGAGGATAAGATCCAGGAAGATAATCATAATGACCACATTCCTTATATTATCCCGTATACGCTGCTCTTCACTTACAATAATGGTATCGATGTCATCTACATAGTTCCCGGTACCGACACTCCAGTCCAGCGGGGCAAAATAGGCATTGTATGCCCGTTTGGGGAGCGCTTCGGTCTCTCCCGGTTTGGGATAGTAATAGGTTGTGAATCCTGTTCCGTTTTTGGCTGCTTCCACGATATCCCGGATTATATAATTCCCATTAGCATCCTGTAGATCCCAGCGGTTGGTCCCCTCCGCATCAGACCCCAGAAGCACAATAGTCTCTCCATCGCTTCCGTAGACAAAAATATATCCGCTATCTCCATAGGAAAGGCTTCTCACATACTCTTTTGCCTCTTCCACCGCCGCTTCCAGACCGATCTGATCCTTTTTGCTGTAGGCATACTCGATCATGGAAATCGCCGACTCTACCTGCCATTGGGACAGCCGGTCAAAATCGTCCCTCAGGGCCTGTTCAAGAGTTTCAATATCCTGCTCTCCGATTCTGCTCAGCATGAACACAGAGAAGGACCCCATAACGGCCCCGAATAAAACGAGAATCATCAGTATTAAACTTAATATCCTCAAATGTATCTTTTTCATATTCTGTTCCTTCTTTTAAAAAATGTTGAATTCCCTGCTTATTCAATCATATCTACGGGAAAAACAGATTTGCAATCGAAGGCCCCCAAACTACACAATAATTACATAGGGATTCATTGATCCCTCACAAAACAGCCGTAAAAAAGTCCCTCTCCTCATTTTAAGGACACAATTGGCGAACCTGGACCCGCTAAAGAATATTATCAGAAAAGGAGAGGCGACAGGATGGGAGTCTGCCCTTTTATGAGTTGACACTTCCCGGGACCTCGGGGAAAATACAGCTATGAAATACACAATTGAGAAAATGATTGATACGGCCACCCTGGCAGACAAGGTCAGAGAGATGGGTAAAGTTATCGAAAAAGAGTATGCCCATGCCGAAGAGATTCTTCTTGTCGGCCTTCTCAGAGGATCCACCGTATTCCTGGCAGATCTGGCCCGTCACATAGATCTTGATGCCAGATTTGATTTCATGGTTGTTTCCAGCTACGGGAATTCCATGGATTCCTCCAGAGATGTCCATATCAACAAGGACCTGGAAGAGGAGATTCACGGCAGGCATGTGATCATTGTGGAAGATATCATTGACACGGGCTATACCCTGCAGAAAGTCAAAGAGATTCTGGAACTGAGAAACCCGGCCTCACTGAAAATCTGCACACTCCTGGATAAGCCCGACCGGCGGGAGGTGGAGGTTCACGTTGACTATGTGGGATTCACAATTCCTGATGTATTCATTGTGGGTTATGGCATTGATTATGCCCAGAAACACAGAAACCTTCCCTATATTGGAAAAGTGATTCCCCAGGAATAGGTTCTTTTTTCACTGACAATTATTCACAAAATTGACACAGAAAGACTATAAAAGCCCTTTAGTGTCGGAAAAGAACTCCTATTAGACTTTCTTGTACAGAATGTCTCGTAGGAGATCTATATGAAAAAAATTCAGAATAAAATTGCCCTCCTTGTTTTCTTTTCCCTGACAGTACTGACAGCAGCGATAACAATGTTCTCCATTCTTACCATCAAGAGGATAGGAAACCAGAATCTCAGTGAAATGGAACGGGAACTGCGCAGCGATTTTGACAGGATGTCAAAAAATCTGGTGGAAGAAGCCGTCTCCATGCTGGACTCGTTCACCAGTCTTTCCGAAAGAGGAACAGTCTCTCCCGAAGAGGCTCAGGAACTGGCGGCGGATTTTCTTAGGAACCTCCGCTATGGAGAAGACGGATATTTCTGGGCGGATACGGAAGACGGAACTACCGTTGTTTTTCTGGGAAACGAACAGGAGGGAAAAAACCGCTGGGATGCCGTTGATGCCCGGGGGAAAAAATTCATTCAGGAGTTCAACAGACTGGGAGCAGCCGGCGGCTTCACAGACTACTGGTTTCCCCGTCCGGGAGCCGCAGAAGCCTCACCCAAAAGATCCTACACAATCCTTTATGAACCATTCGGCTGGGTATTGGGAACGGGCAACTATACGGATGATATTGACAGGATCGTCCAGCACAGCAGGGAGTTTGTTCAATCTTCTATCCAGAGCAGTACTATGATTCTGCTTGCCATTGCCCTGGTTCTCCTGATTGCGGCAACCCTGACAGCTATTCTGATAGGAAGAAAAATCGCCGGCCCCATAGTGGCTATAACAAGAGATGCCATAGAAGTGGCGGAAGGCAATCTGGATGTTATGATTGCCAGTATCAGCGGAGATGAAACGGGACAGCTGGCAGACTCATTCAACAAAATGATCCAGCAGCTTCAGAATGTCATCCGTTCCATCCAGAACTCGGCGACTCTGATTGCCAGGGAGTCCACACGCATAAGCGACTCCACCCGGCAGGTGTCTGAAGGCGCCAGTCAGCAGGCAGCGGGAGCCCAGGAGATTTCCGCCTCCATGGAACAGCTTGTCTCCAATATTCAGCTGACCACGGAAAACGCCAAAAATTCAGATACCATCACCAAAAAGGCATCGGAAGATGCTATTACCGGTGGAAAGTCCGTTATGGGGACGGTTGAAGCCATGAAAGTGATTACAGAGAAAATATCAATCATCGATGAAATTGCACGGAATACCAATATGCTGGCTCTGAATGCCGCTATTGAAGCTGCCAGAGCGGGAGAAACAGGAAAAGGATTTGCCGTTGTAGCAACGGAAGTGAAAAAACTGGCGGAGAGCAGTCAGACCGCGGCAAAAGAGATAACCCTGATAGCCGATTCCAGCCTGAGAGCGGCCGAAGAATCCGGCGACCTGATCAACTCGATGGTGCCGAGAATCAAGGAATCCTCGGAAATGCTCGAGGAGATATACAGTGCCAGTGCGGAGCAGTTCAAAGGAGCCGAACAGGTCAATTCGGCCATGCTGGAGATGGACAGTGTGATCCAGGGCAATGCCCTGTCCAGTGAAAAAATAATGAATATGTCCCAGGAACTGCAGCATCAGTCAGAGGTCCTGTTTGATACTGTCAACTATTTTCATCTGAGCAGCGGGGAGGTGAATCCTTCGGAAGAAGTCTCTCTGATTCCGGAAAAAACCTCTTAAACTCCCGACGTATTGGATCCTGAGAGAAGCCGGTTGACTGGAAACCGGCTTTTTTATTTTTTTAGAGTGACAGAAATCACCGCTCTGGTTGTTTTATCTAGTAGAACAGACCGGAGGGCTGAAAAAGTGAGATCCGTCAGAAACTTAACCGTTCTTATAATTCTACTGACCGGCCCTGCCATGGGTTTAACAGCTCTGGAGGAAACCCGGATTTCCGCTGTTTTCACCTGGGAATGGGATGAGAAAAAAGACCATTTGAAAGATATCCGCCAGGATGAGATGAGTCTCCGGGGTATGGATATTGAAATGAAGCAGGAGTATCTGGGATTCGGTATGAGCGGTTTGATCGATTTTGAGGAAACTGAAGAAAACCAGTGGTATTTTAACTGGCAAGGTCAAATCTTTATAAGGTATCATCTATTTGGGAATAGCTGTTTACTGGATCCCTATCTGGAAGGGTCATATGGAAACTTCGGAAAAACTGGTATGACTTCAGACCGGGAGCTTCATCTTTCCCTGGTCCCTGCTGCAGGAGCCGGAGTGAATCTTCTGCTTCAGGATGGATTTTTTCTGGGATCCCGTCTGGTATACCGGATAGACAACAGTGCTATCCCTGCCGCGGGAATCTCTCCTCTGGTGGTCTCCCGCTGGCAGGCTTCCCTTTCCGCAGGTGTAAGGCTGGGAGGAGAAGACCGGCACAGACGCAGGTATTACGATCGCTATTTCAAAGAGTACTAAGGGGGCAGGGTCTGGCTGTTGATATTGAAAGTTTATATACCAAATACGGACCGATGGTTCTCAGACGCTGTCGGCAGCTTCTGAAAGATGAGGAAATGGCACTGGACGCGATGCAGGATGTATTTGTCAAAGTACTGAACAAGAAGAAAAGCCTGAAAGACACATACCCCTCCAGTCTGCTCTATACGATTGCCACCAACCATTGTCTGAATGTAATGCGGAAAGAGAACCGGAGCTCTGCGGACAATGAAATACTGGAAAGGATCGTCAGCTCCGACCGGGTGGAGGATCAGGCGGTGAACAGGATTTTTCTGGACCAGCTTTTTATGGAACAGAAACCTTCAACAAGGACCATCGCGGTGCTGCACTATATGGATGGTCTGACACTGGAAGAGACAGCGGAAATGGCGGGAATGTCCGTATCCGGGGTCAGACGGCGGCTCAGAAAACTTCGGGAAGCAGGGTTAAGCCTGGAAGGGAGAGAATTATGAAAAAAGATCCTACCGTAAAAGCGGAAAAATACTTTCTGGGAGAACTCCCTCCGTCCTGGGAAGAGGGCCTGGACAGGGAAGAACTCTCCCGGGAGATGGATGAAATAGCCCGGTCCAACAGAGAGATCCTTGCCGCCTACAAACCGGAAGATATGGCGGCCGCTATAAAGGCGAAAATGGAAGGGAAGGAAGAGACTGATAGAGGGAACGAGACCTCTTTCCCCTCGAGGAAGTCCCGCCTGCCCTATCTGATTCCCGCGGCGGCCATGGTCCTTTTCGGTCTGTTTATCCCCTTCCTCTTCTCGGTCAATGACAGGACCCCTGACAATGAGATAACAAGGATCAAAGGCCTGGGAGAACCGGATCTGAAGGTCTACAGGGAGATTCAGGGAAAATCGGAAGTACTGGAACTCTATGATTCCGCCGAAGAATCGGATCTTATCCAGCTGGCCTATCAGGTAACAGCTCCCGTATACGGAATGATCATTTCGGTAGACGGCCGAGGCGTTGTAACCCGCCATCTCCCCGAAGAATCCGAAACCGCGGTGCCCCTGAAAACCGGAGGGCAGCAGCTGCTTCCCTTCTCGTATGAACTGGATGATGCCCCTGCCTATGAGACCTTCTATCTGATCACTTCAGACAAGGCTTTTCCTGTGGCTCCGATCATTGACCTGATAGCCGGAGAGGCCAGGGATCAGAACATTCTCCTGGATATCCCCGGTCTCCTGAAGAAGGAAAAACTGGATACATCGGCAATTGGTACAATCCATCAGTATGCCGTCCCGATCCTGAAAGAGGACCATTAAGTGAAAAAAACAGCGCTTATCCTGATTTTTATAGCCCTGGGCAGTACTCTTCTGAGCGCGGATGCCCTGGAGATTCGCCGGTTCGGACTCTTTATCGGAGCCAATAACGGAGGAGATGCCAGGCAGACTCTTCTCTATGCCGATGATGATGCCAGCGCCATGGCCAGAACCATGCGTCAGATCGGAGGAATCAGTTACGAGGACAGCCGTCTGCTCCTCGATCCAACCTCAGAAGGGATCCGCAGAGAGCTGCGGGATCTGACCTATCAGATAAAGGAAGTTGACAGCCTGGTAAGGCGGTCGGAGGTCATGTTCTACTACTCAGGACACTCCAATGAAACGGGAATCCTCCTGGCCGACGGGATGATATCCTACAAGGATATCCGCTCCCAGCTGGACAGCTCCGGAGCCGATGTGGTTATTGCGGTGCTGGATTCCTGTTCATCCGGAGCCTTCACACGATCCAAAGGAGGGCAGCGCCGTTCTCCCTTCCTGATGGATGACTCCTCCTCCATGGAAGGGCATGCTTTTCTGACATCCAGTTCGGAAACAGAGCTCTCCCAGGAATCGGATGCTCTGGGAGGATCCTTTTTCACCCACTATCTGATCACAGGACTGAGAGGCGCTGCCGACAACACCAGAGACGGCAGAGTCACACTGAACGAAGTCTATCAGCACACCTATGAGGAAACCCTCTCCCGGACAGAATCCACCATCGGCGGGCCTCAGCATCCGGCCTATGAGATACAGCTGACAGGAACCGGAGATCTGGTCCTTACAGACCTGACTGTCCCCACTTCAGCCCTGCAGCTTTCGGGCGAACTGGGGGGCCGCTTCTCCATCCGGGATGACACGGACAGACTCATAGCGGAATTCACCAAACCTGAGGGGGATACCCTCAAAATGGCTCTTCCCTCGGGAGCCTACTCAATCAGACTCAGCAGCTCCGAGAGCCTCTATAATGATGGAGAGGATGTGAAAACCGCAGAAGTCAGCCTGTCCCGGAATGCGCAGCTCTATCTGACTCTGGAAGATTTTGAATCCGCCCGGGGTTTTGAGTTCACCCGTTTCCGGGGAGAAGTCGGGGAAGTTTCGGAGGGTCAGAAGAGCTTTGTCTTTTCCATCCTGCCCGGCATGGACTATCCTGAAATTGAAGAAAACGACCTGGTGAACTTCCAGCTGGGCCTTCTCGGATCAAGAGCCCCCACCCTTTCGGGAATCCAGGCCACCTGGGGCTGGAACACCACCCTCCATCCCAGTGAGGGGATCCAGGTGAGTTATGGTTGGAACCTGACCAGAGACAACTTCAGAGGCTTTCAGTACGGCAACCTTTTCAATATCGTTCAGGGGAATATGGAGGGAATCCAGTATGGTAATGTTTTCAATATCACCTCCCGGAACATGAACGGAATTCAGATCGGAAGTGTCTTCAATATCACCAGAGAGTCTTTTACGGGAATTCAGGCCTCGGGTATTTTCAATATTGTCGGGCGCCCGTCCACGGGAATACAGGCATCAGGCATATTCAACCAGGCGGGGGAACTCAAAGGGTTCCAGGCGGCGGGGATCTATAACTACAGTTCCTACATAGAAGGAACCCAGGTATCGGTTCTGAACATTGCCGGAACCATGCGGGGACTCCAGGTGGGGGTTCTCAATATATCCCGGGAGATCTACGGGCTTCCCCTGGGGTTAATCAACTTATCAAGAAACGGCATAGTGGATCTGGGTTTCTGGTTTGAATACCAGGAGGACAAAAGGATCTATTCGGCCTTTCAGTCGGGAACCAACTACTTCTATACCCTCTACTATTTCGGTAATACCTCGGGAAACTACACGGAAAATCCGGATGATATGGTCTGGGGATTCCATATTGGTAGCCGCCTGGATATCGGCCCCTTCTTCGTGGACCTGGACGGCGGTATGAAGCAAAGTTACCTTGATGTGACAGAGCTGAAAGATTACACGGCGGTTCCCTCGGCCAGGGCTCTTGTGGGATTGGACGGAATAGGACTCTTCTGGGGGGTCACTATGGATTTCACCTATCCCCATGCACCTCAGTCATCCCTGTATACAGGAAAGTCATTCAACCTGTTCAGTGAGGACTTCAAGGCCTACTACCGCTATGTGGTGGGAATAAAATTCTAAAATATCCGGCTGTTGTTTTTTCCGGAATATGGTAGAAATACTATATGACCGGAAAAAGAAGGCTCCTTCTCTCAATTCTCCTTGTCCTTGCTCCCTGGCTCTATCCGGCGGATCTGACAACCGGATTTACCGGCCTGTTCTCTCTGGGAATGGGCAGCGGTAAAGGCTTATGGGAGCCTACAGACCCTTCCGAGTCAGGGTCCCTTTATCCCGGAACCGGAGGAGGAATGGCCTATACGGCGAAACTGCCCCTCTCCCGCCGGAGCCTCCTGAACATGTCTTTTCAGTACATCTTTGCCCGGGCAGGTCAGAGGGTGGAGGATCAGAAGATTCTCTATACCCAGCAGTCGCTGGAGCTCCCTATCCTGCTGATGGCCCCCCCTCTGTCTGAAAGATCCCGACTGACTCTGGGAGCGGGCCCCTCTTTGACGCTTCTGCCCGTAACAACCCGGAGGGAAATTACCCTGGACAGCAGGGTCGTATCGGATGAATATGTAAGGGCGGAAAAGACGATACTCTTCAGCCTGCAGGCCGGAGCCGATTATACAGTCCCTCTGACAGAGCGAAAAGACCTTGTCCTGACCCTTCGCTTTACCCATCCCTTCACCTCTCCCGGCTACGCCTGGGATCAGGGAGGAAGCGGTAATATAAGGATAAACAGAATCGATATGGGACTGGGCGTATTAAGTCATCCTCCCCGGGGGAATAAGCCATGAGAAGAGACCGTTTCTTCCTGATCATTTTAATGGGGATCTGTTCTGCGGGGTTTCTCAATGCGGGGGAACTGCACTGGGGAGCCCGCCTAGCCGCTCACAGCGCTATAGGAACAGGTAAGGGCTACTGGGACTGGTATGGAGCGGAGGCGGATACAAAACGCTTCGCCATTCCTTCGGGAACAGGCTCTCTCCTGCTCCAGTTCACTACCAACGAATCCTGGGCGCTGGAATCGGGTTTGACCTACGCCGTCAACAGCTGCGGTCTGGATGTGGAAGGGGAAGAGTATATCTTTCGCCAGAGTTCTGTGGAAGTTCCTCTTATTTTCAGGAGCTATTTCAATACACGTCCTGTCAGACTCTTCTTTCAGGGAGGAACAGGTCTGATATACCTTTCCGGAGAGGGATCATTTAAAAGTGAAGATGAAAAGATTCTTATTGCCGATAAAGAACCGGACAGGAAACTGCATGCCTGTTTTATTGCCGGTTTGGGTCTGGACATAGACAGAGAAGACGCAGGTCACTGGATCCTGGATCTGAGGTATACAACATTTTATACATCCCCCGAATATGAACGAACAGACGGCACCAGGGCCGACATACGGTTTCACCGCTTTGAACTGGGCCTGGGTTATCTGTTTTAAAAGAGACTCAGTTCTTTCTCATCTGGTTCAGGGTTTCCTGAGCGGCATTCAGATAATCCAGATCTACCTTTTGTCTTGTAAAAACCAGTTCATTGAAAACCTCATCATAGACCTGCTTTACCTCGCCCCAGGAGGTATAATCCCCTCCGGGAACACCCGAAACTCTGGCGGTTTTCAGCATTTCAATTCCCTGGGCAATGATTTCATCTTCCGGGGAGTCTCCCAGCATTCCCTGAGACTCGTTTATCAGGGGGATGAATCCTCCGGCTCCCTGGGAAATTTTGACAGCCCGTGAGGGTTCCGTCATAAATTTGACAAATTCCATCGCAAGGTCTTTATGGGGAGCACCATTCATAACGGCAAACCCGCTGGCTCCGGCAATCGTTCCGATCCCTGCAGATCCCCGGGGGGCAGGTGCCAGGATGAACTGATCGGGATTGCTCCGGTATACCTCACCCAGACGGACCATGTGAGCCACTGTCATCCAGATTTCCTCTGACTTCATTGGATAGGAGACATTGTCATATCGGGAGATTTCAGGACTGAATGCCTCTTTCATATCCACCATAAGCTTCCAGCCTTTCAGAGCTCCCTCCGAATTGAGAACCGGAAATTCCCCGCCGTAGGAAAGGAAGACCCCTCCCAGCATATAGATCAGGGATTTCTGAGGGACTCCGGTAACACCGACCCGTCCTGTACCTGTAGCTTTAGCCACACTGTTCCCCCACTGGACATACTCCTCCCAGGAGAGATTTTTCGGATCGATATCTGCGGGCTTATAGGGAAGAGCCTTTTTGTTGATCAGAGTCAGATAGACATCTCCGCCGATGGGAGCGAAATAGATCTTTCCCCCTGAAGAGATTCTGAAACGGAAAGCATTGGAAAAGGAGCGGTCTGTCCATTCCTGAACGGGAAGCGGAATGACATACTCATTCCTGATCCACTCGTTCATAATCCCGTCGTGAGCAATGATGACATCTGTAGTGACTTTTCCCGACTCTTTCTGAAACTGGGCTTTCTTGAGCAGAGAATCATCATCCATTGTTGTAAACTGAACTTTACAGTTATGAAGAGACTCGAATTCAGGAAGAATTTCACTGACAATAAAGGCTCTTTCTTCAGGAGGTGTAAAAAGCCGGGATTCCACAACAAGGGTAACCGGACTTTCCTGAAGGACCTGGGTTTTCTCTTTACTGCATGAAGTCAACAAGAGTAGGCTGAAAAAAAAGACAGGCGCTGAAAGACTGATTAAAAATAATTTTTTAATAGTATTCGCTCTATTCATGGAATGAGGGGTCTCCTTTTAATATTCCTCATGGCATTCAAGTGCTAACTTATCTATTATGGCATACCAGATCTTTTTCGTATGTAGGAATTTTCCCCAATTACAGAGAATTTTATGAAGTTACAGTAGAGATTGTATGAACCTGACGATTCTTTCGGCCCCGTCAAAAGGTCCGGAGTAATTGCGATTTACTTCTAATCGCCAGTGCTGATTTTCCATATCCCTGAATTGGGGGATGTAGATTGCGGGTAAATCGTAAAGGGAAGATTTAAGAAATGACGATCCATTTCAAAGGAGTTATGTTTTTTCCCCCCATTAATCATAAAGCTGAGGCATAGACTAGAAAAGCTCCTGTATCATCCTGGAAATCTTGTCAGCACCATCATATGGTCCGGAATAATTGCGGTTATTTTCAAGTCTCCAATGCTGCTCATTTCCGATTCGTGGCTGTGGAATATAAATTGAAGGGATTTCATGAAACCGGGTTTCATAAAAAAAACCATATCCGCATCCGCCTATTGCCAGATCAACTCCGCTCATATAATGCGCCAGAGGAAATAATTCCTGCGATTTATCATCAAAGGAAGATAAGGACCTGAGACAATACTCTTCGGGATCAATATTCGCGTTCTTCAGAATGCCCTCAATCTCCCCTTCTTCCCCGTTGTGAGAAACCAGTGCTAGTTTTTTTCCTTCGGGAACATCCAATACACGGTGGATAATGTCTGGAGACTGAAGCAGAGACTCCCGGACATTGATAACAGGAGGCGTTTCGATACTGCCGGGAAACTGGAATCCGGGTTCTATAGCAAAAACATAATCAAACTGATCTGGGTCAAAGGCATACAGCCCTTCCAGATCCCATCGATGGGGAAGAAACCATTCAGGCGGCATATAGGCAGAAAGGAATATTTTTCTGGCTTTGATTTCATCCAGAAATGGGAAAACAGGAAACCATATGGTATCGACGATTAGAATGTCTGGATCGAGATGTTTGATATACTGATACAGCATGGTCTTTCTGGGAGATGTGAACATTGACTCAGGTTCAAGATTGACAGGAAAAGCTTCCAAAGTTTCATCATCCAGGGGAGATTCAATTCCCGTGCAGTGAAGGAGTGTAAAACTGAGGTCCTCCCTGTAGATCTCTTTCAGAGACTGCCAGAGTGTGAGAGACACAAAAAAGTGGCCAGAACCTGTTCCCAGGCCAAGGGATACAACTTTCAGAATGGATACTCCTGTAATTAAAACAATTTATAGCAAGGATAGGATTTTCTGCACCATGATTTCAGCCCCGTTAAAGGGTCCGGAGTAATGGCGGTTTGTTTCCAGTCGCCAATGCTGATCTTCCATGTCCCTAAATTGAGGCAGATAAATGGCCGTTAAATCGTAAAACCGGGTTTCATAGAAAAAATTATAGCCGCAGCCACCGATGGCAAGATCCACACCGGAGAGATAATGGGAGAGAGGAAATAACTGATCAGCTTCATCATTCAAATTACTGAGAGAAACCAGGTGGTATTCATCCCTGTTAATATCAGTTTCTTTCAGAATTTTTTCCAGCTCACCGGGGTGCCCGTTGTGAGCAGCGAGGGCTAACTTCTTTCCTTCCGGCACGTTCAAAACCCGGCGGATGACTTCGGGGGATTTTACATCCTCTGATGAAACTCCTATTAGCGGAGGAACCTTCACAGCATGGTTCAGATCAAATCCCGGCTCTATATTGAAAACGAGATCATAGGATTCCGGGTTGAATGCTTTAACGGAGCCATCCGGAAGTTCCGGAGTCTGCAGCCATTGAGGTTGTATCTGTCTGAAATATATGATTTTTTTTCCTTTAAAAGACTCCAGTATAGGCATAACCGGTAACCAGATATGATCCACAATGATAACATCCGGATCCAGATGTTCCAGATACTGATAGAGCATGGTATCCCGGTCCCGGGCAAAGAACTTACCGGGCTCCAGATGCAATCGCAGAATATCCAGAGTGGGATCCTCAACTGGAATAGGAAACTCCGAGTTTGTCAGTAAGTAAAAAGAGAGATTATCTGGGATACATCTCCGGAAAGCCTGCCAGATGGCAAGCCCTCCGAAAAGATGGCCTCCTCCGTTTCCAAAATGGAGACTGGCTATTTTCATGAACTGGGTTCGGAGTAGTAATAATAAACACTATCTACAGCTGTTCCCGAAGGATTCGAATACTGAAACAACGTGGGAGTACCATCATCCGAATCATTCAATGAAAAAATCTTCCTGTCAGAACCATTGGTTTTCTCAATAAAATAAAATTTATTGTTAGGTAACACACCAATAGGTCTCAAGTAAAGGAAGGGATCACCACTGCTTTCTTCCTTCAGGGGCGAACCACTGGTTGACCAGGTACTGCCGGAAGGATTAAAAAAAACAACTTCCCCATTAGTATTGGAATAGGGATTATCCTGAGACAGTATTGAGACGATTTTGGAATCCCATTCATAAAGGCCTAACATATACGAATACATAGATTCATCGATATAACCTGAAGAGAGAGGATAGGCTGCAAAAGCATTATAGGATGAGAGATCCGCCTTCAGAGTTTTACTTCCTGTATTAACAGAATATATTCGCTGGATTCCGGGAGAGGCAGATAATCGATCAGATCCCAAGGCATAAATATCACCGTTTTCATCCTGATAGATGCCATTGATAACCAGACCATAACTGGCCGCTCCGTTATCGATCGTGGAAGTGACTGAATTTGTAGATGTATTATAGAAAACAACTCCATAAGAAGTAGCTAGAGCCAGGTTCCCATTATCCAAAAGCAATATCTGCTGAACAGAACTATAATTTTGTGGAAGACTCGCTGTAATATTAGAGGAAGTAATAGATGTGCTCCACCCATCCAGAGCACTTATATATTGGATAGAACCGGTACTTGTCCAAAGATAGATTTTCCCCAACAGATAATCAACAGCTGTTCTTACGCCATAAGTACCTATACCAAAGTTCCCAATGTTAATAACATCTTCATCAAGAGAGTCTGCACTATTAATCCTGTAGAGGTTATATGAACCGGCATTACTGTCATACCCTGAATAAATAATGTAAGGATCCATCACAACATCATTAACAAAAGCCCCAGGCGCTCCGGGAGTCCATATATATTCACTAACAAAAAAATCATTATAACTAATCTGAATCTGATGAGAAATGGCTGAGGTATAATCACTATCCTGATAGAAAACACGCCCAAGACTATCAGCTGTCCCGGAGTGGATAAGGCTTTCTCCGCCTTCCCGGATATAATACTGGGCTCCCGGTAACGCATATTGTTCAGACCGGACAAAGAAGTCCAGGTAGATCTCCGGGGAGGCTTTCAAGGTCAGATTATTTCTGTTCTGGATCAGATAGAGATTTGTTCTGGCCAGTTCATAGGTTTCAGTATCAACAATCTTGAACTTAACATAATCCTCAAGATCTTCAGACGAGACAGTCAGAGAAAAATGCCCGCTGCTGTCTGTTGTGATATTTGTAGAATCATTCAATGTGATGGAATGGTTACCCAGGATTGCATTGGAACTGTTTGTCAGAGTCCCTGTCACCGTGTAATCAATAGGCAGCAGAGTCAGCAGTGAAGGTGTATTCGCTCCGGCTTTGATATTGATGGTAGTGGTAACTTCCGAAAGGGGAATCTCATACTCACTCAATCCCAGGGATATATAGAGTTCCACATTATTGGAAACCCTCAGGTCCTCCACCAGTACCGATAAGGTGGAATCAGAGCTGTCCCTGGTGAAGGTAGCCTCTTCCACATCGCCGTCCGGATAGGTCAGGGATATATAGAGCTCATCCGACTGGGAGTGAATCAACCGGGAAGATTCGGATGTGCCGCTTTGGGGAAAGCGGATGGAAAGCTCCAGGTAGTTTCCGTCAGGTGTAAAACCCAGGTCTCGTTTACATCCTGTGAATGCAGCCCCGATTGCAATAATCAAAATTGTTATTTTTATCAGTTTCATGAACAGCCGTCCTATTGATTCTATTAATATACATTATACTCAATAATATACAATAATATACATCATATAACGCCAATATCACGACTTCATATCTGAAACATGACAATTCTGGTAGGAGATCCTGAATTATACCAATGGTTCATCCAGTTGAATATCATCAGTTCTGTACCAGGAACTATCAATATCATAGAAATAATCAACAAAATCTGGAAGAAGCGGATAGGAAATAGTCATCGTATAGAATTCAAATTGATTGTTGAAGTCCAATTCAGGGTGATTTATTGAGTGAAAGAATATATGACCTGTACTGTCTGATACGATATTAATTGGGACGGTAACGAAATCAGGAGAGTAGTAGTACTCTAATGTCACTGTGGCCCCGGAGACAGGTAAACCGGTATTATAATCATACACATAAAAGTCCAGATACATTTCATTCTGAATCTGGATTTCGAAATTATTCCAGTTTTTCAGAACATCCAAACCGGTTCTAACAAAATTCAAATTTATTTCTCCCCCATAAATATAATTAATCACATAGCTATGATCAGCCATCTCTGTAGAAAGGGTAAATTTGTAGTTTCCATTTTTATCCAACTGAAAGTCTGTGCCATTAATGGAAACAGAACTTAAATCTGTTATTGGATAGCCCGACTCATCTTTCAAAGTACCGCTTATTTCATACTCCACTGCCTGAAGAGTCAGATCTTCCAGAACAGTTTTGCCTTCCTCTATATCAATGGAATCCCTGGCTTCAGAGAGAACCAGATCAAACTCTTTTAATCCCAGGGAAACATACAGCTCAACGCCGTCGGCTGGTTCCAGATCTTCCACTAGCACGTCCAGAGTTGTATCTGAGTTGTTCCGGTCAAACTGCTGTTCAATCACACTGCCGTCGGGATAGGTCAATGAAATGGTCAGCTGATCCGATTCGCTATGGATCAGACGGCTTTCTCTGTCTGTCCCGGATCCGGGAAAAGTCAGGGAAAGCTCCAGGGAGTTTCCGTCAGGTGTAAAACCCAGATCCCGGGAGCAGCTTATAAGACAGACTGTCAGGGCAAAGAGGCCTATTGTGTATTTCAGTAACTTCATTAAATTTCTCACTGTTCATTTATTTTTGCAAAGTCTAATAGTAATGTATAGAAAACTAATGAACAAGTGTTTCTTTGAGTTTTTAGCTTATTCCTGAAATAGGAATCTCTTCAGAAGATCAGTATGTCATGAAAACAGTCCTGAATGAATGGAAAACTAATCTTTGGAATTGAAGAGAGCCCCCTCTTCACAATGCGAAAACTTCAATCCAGGGACACTAGGAGAAACAATCCTTTCTACCCCTGTTTTATACTTATATACAGTAAGGCAATAGAGATTCCTTATCCTTCTACTGCGCCGGAACGATGGCGTACTGATCATCCAGCGTATTATTGCCGTAACTGAAATCAAAATTGTAAATATCCTGACTGGCATCGACTAGATTAAATATAAGATTCTGGGAGGTGTAGGCGCTTACATTTTCCCAGAAAGCTGTCAGTGCGGAATCATCGTAGGAATGAAAAAACATATGTCCGTTCCCATCGGTCGTATCCAGATCTTTGGACTGATAAGTCTGCCCGTCCACTGTATACTGCAGCTCTACTCTGACACCGGAAAGAGGCTGCCCCACATCAGACACAACATCAATGTCCAGAAATAATTCAGGCCGGGCGACAATTTCATAATCCGGACCGGACTGAAGCACCTGGAGACCGTTCCTGGCCATATAGTAGGTAGCTTCTTCCTGGGAGATACTCATTTCATAGAATGTATAGGTATAGAGATTGTCGGTGGATATGGACATGGGAAGCTTCCCGCTGCTGTCTGTTGTAACCTGATTTTTATAAGTAGAACCTGTCATATCCTTATCATAGAGGAGTGTATAATCCGTCAGGGCAGAACCATTTCTGTCTTTAAAGGTTACTTCAATATCATAAACCACAGGTTCCAGTATCAGATCAACGGGGATGCTCTCCCCCTGGACGATATCAATGGTGGAAGAAGCATCGGATAGAATCAGGTTCCCCTCGGCCAGACCCAGAGAAACATAGAGCTCCACCCCGTCGGCGGGTTCCAGCTCTTCTACGAGAACTTCCAGAGTGGATTCAGAGTCGGATCTCTCAAATTCCGCCTCTATCACATTCCCGTCAGGATAAGTCAATGAGACTGTGAGAAGGTCCGATTCGGAATGGATCAGCCGGGAACTTCCTGAAGCCCCGGACTCGGGAAAGCTCAGGGATAGGCTGAGGGATGTCCCTGACGGGGAAAACCCCAGGTCCCTTCCGCATCCTGTAAAAACCAGGACCAATAGTGATACGAAAAATGTGGATTTTAAAAATTTCATGATTTTGTTTTATCTCCTGCTGCTTAGATTTCTCTGGGCTAAAAGCCTTAAAGCCGAATCCCTGATCCTCTGAAAAGAGATTCAGACTACGTTCTTTACAACTTCCCCTGTAAGAAACCGGATAGAATCTTTTACGACCAGACGCTTCCAGTCGGCAATGTCCTCATAGGACCGGGAAGACATATCGTTCAGATGGAACATGCGGAAATCTTTCAGACCGCACCAGCTGAAAACTTTCTCTTCCCAGAAGACTCTCAGAATTTCATTGTCTGCTTTGTTGTCGGACAGACAGACCACAATGGCACGTTTTCCCGACAGCAAAGGGTGATGTTCCCCGGGATCTCCGGGAAACTCCCTGTCCGTATCGTAGGCGATACCGGGCCGGAAGACTCTGTCGACCCAGCCTTTCAGGATAGCGGGAGGACCACCCCACCAGTCGGGATGGACAATGAAAATACCTTCGGAACTGACAAGTTCCCCCGCATAGCGGCTGACTTCATTATCCAGGGAAAAACGCCTGTCAATCTCAGCCTTTGTGAGGACCGGATTGAAATGGTCTGTATAGAGGTCCTGATAGTAAACCTTATGGGCATGCATCTTCAGGATTGCCGAAGTCTCATGAAAGATCTGACCGGACAGAGACGACGGATCCGGATTGGCTGAAACAGCTGTTATATTCATAAATCTCCTCCTGCAATCCTTGATATATTACTCTATTAGTAATATATTTTATTATAGACTAATCGAGTTAGCTTTAGCTATCTCTCTTATATAAGTCTACTGACAAATAATGAGAATTTCCAGAATGGTTGTTCTTTTTTTTGCAGAAAAAAAATCTGATGCAGGAGCAGTTTATGGAAGAAACAGAAAAAGATAAAAAAGCTCTGGAAGATAAAATCTTTCATCAGCTCGATGAAATATATGACCCTGAAATCATGGCACCCATTACCCAGCTGGGACTGATCTACAGAGTCGAAGTAAAGGATGAAACCACGATTGAGGTGGATTTTACCCTGACCTACCCGGGATGCCCCTGGGGCCCTGATCTGGAAAGGATGATTCAGGGCAGGCTCCGGAAACTGAATCCCTGGGCTGAAAAGGTCAGAACCATGCAGGTGTACGATCCCCCCTGGCAGATCAATTTTGCCTCGGAGGAGCTCAGGGTGGCCATGGGATACCCTATCTGACCCTTCAGCCCTTCGACTCCGCTCAGGAACCTTAAGAGAGCACACTTTAGCGGGGGCGAAAAGACAAGAGAAGACGTAAATTAGAGGAGATTAATAATATGAGTAAACTGGAAATCAGAGATTTAAAAGCTGAAATAGAGGGGAAACCCATACTGAAGGGTATAAACCTGACGATAAACACCAACGAGGTGCATGCCCTGATGGGCCCCAACGGCTCGGGCAAGAGTACTCTGGCCAATGTACTGGCAGGTCATCCCGATTACACGGTCACCGGCGGGGAGGTACTCCTGGACGGAGAGAACCTCCTTGAAATGGATATCCCCGAAAGGGCTGCGGCAGGGCTGTTTCTGGCCTTCCAGTACCCTGTGGAAATTCCGGGCGTGACCGTGGGTAAGTTTCTGAAACGTAGCCTGGAGGCCCTTAATCCAGAGGCCCCCCTGAATATGACAGGGTATATTAAAGAACTGAGAGAAAAAATGGACTTCCTGGAAATGGACCAGGGCTTTATCAACCGGAACCTGAACGAAGGTTTCTCGGGGGGAGAAAAGAAGAGGATGGAGATACTCCAGATGCTGATGATGAAACCCCGGTTTGCCCTGATGGACGAAACCGATTCCGGTCTGGATATGGATGCCCTTAAAATTGTATCCAAAGGGATCAATTCCATAAGGGGAGAGAGTTTCGGCGGCCTAATCATCACCCACTATCAGAGGATCCTGGACCATGTGCAGCCCGACTTTCTGCACATTATGTACGAAGGGGAGATTATCACTTCCGGAGGTATGGAGCTTATAGAGCAGCTGGAGGCCAACAGCTATAACTGGATTAAAGACAAGATGGCTGTACGGGAGGCTGTTCATGGATAAAACACTGGTACAGGAAGATTACAAATACGGTTTCAACTACCCGGAAAGGTCCGTTTTCAAATCCAGAAAGGGTCTGGATGAACAGGTTGTCAGGGATATCAGCAGACACAAAGGAGAACCGGACTGGATGCTGAACTTCCGTCTCAGATCCCTTGAGGCATTTAGAAGGAAGAGCATGCCCGGATGGGGTGTGGATCTCTCGGGGATAAATTTTAATGATATTTTCTACTACGTCAAACCCACTGACCAGCAGTCGGGCTCCTGGGATGAGCTGCCCGATGATATCAAAGAAACCTACGACCGCCTGGGGATTCCCGAAGCGGAAAGGAACTTTCTGGCAGGAGTGGGAGCCCAGTATGACTCTGAGGTGGTCTATCACAACCTGAAAAAGCATCTGGAAGATCAGGGCGTGATTTTCTGTGACCCCGAAACAGCGGTCAGGGAGCATCCCGAGCTTGTGAAAGAGTACTTCGGCACAGTGATTCCCTACGGGGACAACAAGTTTGCAGCTCTGAATTCCGCCGTCTGGTCGGGAGGAAGCTTCGTCTACATCCCCAAAGGGGTTCATGTGGATATCCCCCTGCAGGCATACTTCCGGATCAACACGAAAAATTTCGGCCAGTTTGAAAGGACTCTGATTATTGCCGACGAGGGCAGTTTTGTTCACTACATAGAGGGCTGTACCGCCCCTGTGTACACCACAGACAGTCTTCATAGTGCGGTTGTGGAGATCATAGCCAAGAAAGGGGCCCGGGTACGCTATTCGACCATCCAGAACTGGTCCTCCAATGTGTACAATCTTGTAACGAAAAGAGCCTTTGCCTATGAAGACGCCACTGTCGAGTGGGTGGACGGCAATATCGGCAGTAAAAAGACAATGAAATACCCCTCTGTCTTTCTTCTGGGAGAGAGAGCTCACGGAGAGATTCTCTCCATTGCCTTTGCCGGGAAGGGACAGGAACAGGATACGGGAGGAAAGGTCATCCATGCCGCAGACAATACGACCTCGGTGATTACCTCCAAATCCATCAGCCGCGGGGGAGGATCCTCCGCCTACAGGGGCCTTGTGAAAGCCAAACCGGGGTTGAAAAATGTCCGGTCCGCCGTGGTCTGCGATGCCCTCATTCTGGACAGCGAATCCAGCAGCCACACCTACCCCTATATGGAGATAGGAACAGACGACGCCTCCATAGAACATGAAGCCAGGGTCAGCAGAATCAGCGAAACCCAGCTGTTCTATCTGATGAGCCGGGGCCTGAGCGAACAGGATGCCGCCATGATGATCGTCAATGGTTTTATTGATCCTCTGGTCAAACAGCTGCCTATGGAATATGCGGTGGAACTGAACAGACTGATCGAACTTGAAATGGAAGGATCCGTAGGATAGAGGAAGGCATATGAACACTGAAATAATTAAAGACAGAGTCGAAAACAATAGAATACGGGCCCGGGAGGTTCTCAATGGAATGAGCTGGCCCGTCAGAAAGCAGGAACTGTGGAGACGGACACCGGTGGATCTTATCAATCCCGAAAGTTTTCACAATCTGCCGGCCCCGGAGGATCCTCCGGCCCGGGCGGGATTTCCGGAAGTTCAGGAAGAGAACGCCGGAAAGATCATATTCAACGGTAAAGACCTCACCCTTTCGGGTACTGACCCCAGCCGGCCGGGATTTCCCGAAATCGTCACGGAGGAATTTCTCATTACCATTCCGGCCGATGAGATGGACAGCTTTTATCCCGGGGGATGGGCCGACAGGTTCTCCGCCTGGAACGAAAGTTCTTCCAACCCTTTCCTGGCCCTCACCTTTCCGGCAAACAGCATCCTTGAAAAACCTCTGCATATTCATTTGAATGCCCTCACCCGGGACGGCCTCTCCATGCCGAAACTTTTTTTCCGCTTTGAGACGGGCTGGCAGGGACATCTGATACTGCACTTCAACGGGCGGGAGGATGAAAAAGATAGAGAACTTGTAAATACTCTGATCCGCAGCCATATCGGCCCTAATGCCCATGTAAAGATGACCCAGATTCAGAACCTGGGAACAGAGAGCCGTTACGTGGAGGAATCCCTCTACTCCCAGGAGACTCACAGTTCCCTGGATTTCACCCTGCTCCATCTGGGAGGAGGAACTGTCAAAACAAACAGCATTTACTCCCTCCAGGGAACGGGAGCAGATCTTCATGTCCATGGATTTTCTGTATCCGGCAAAGGACAGCATAAGGACATCAGGATAGAGCAGAAACATCAGGCTCCCCATACAGCCAGCAGGGCCGAGTTCGACGGATTTGCCGAAAACAGGGGGCGATCGATTTTTCAGGGGATGATCCGGGTGGAGCATGATGCCCCGGGAACAGATGCCTATCTGAGCAACAAAAATCTGATACTTTCCAACGGCGCCCGGGCAGATGCCATCCCCGGTTTAAAGATCCTCACAGATGATGTAAAATGCAGTCACGGCTCCACCACGGGAAAACTGGACCCTGCCCAGCTGTTCTACCTTCAGAGCAGGGGCTTATCAGGAGAAGAATCCCGGAAAATGCTTATTGAAGGCAAGATGGGAGAGAACCTGAAAGGGAATCCCCCGGAACTGACCGGATGGATTATGCGGGAAGGGCTGAAACATCTGAACAGAGGTTGAGAATTGACAAAAACAGTGAATGAAATCCGGAAGGATTTCCCCATTTTCGCGGCCCCCGGATCCGGGGACTATATCTATCTGGATAATGCGGCGACTACTCAGAAACCTCTGGCTGTCCTGGAAGCCGTCTCAGGGTACTACACAAACTATAACGCCAATGTGTACAGGGCGATTCACCGCTGGGGAGAAGAATCCACCAGGCAGTACGAGGACGCCCGCAGCAAGGTAGCCAGGTTTATAAATGCCCGGGAGAACCGGGAGATAATCTTTACCTCGGGAACCACAGACAGCATCAATCTGGCAGCTTCCTCGTTCTGCCGGGCCTTTACCTCTCCCGGTGACGAGATCATCCTGAGCGAAATGGACCATCACAGCAATATTGTTCCCTGGCAGATTGCCTCTGAACAGTACGGCCTCACATTGAAATACATACCGGTTCTCCCCGACGGGACCCTGGATACAGAGACTCTGGAAACACTCTGGTCCGATAAAACCAGGATAGTGGCTGTGACCCATATGTCCAACGTGCTGGGGACGGTTAACGATGTAAAGGCCCTTATTGAAGAAGCCCATAAAAGGGATATCCCGGTCCTTCTGGACGGAGCTCAGAGTGTTCCCCATATGAGTGTGGATGTACAGGATCTGGATTGTGATTTCCTTGCTTTTTCAGGGCATAAAATGTGCGGTCCCACGGGGATCGGCGTTTTATACGGCAAAGCCTCATACCTGGAGAAGCTCCCGCCCTGGAAAGGGGGAGGAGAAATGATCCGGAGTGTGTATCATGACCATAGCGAATGGAATACCCTCCCCCACAAATTTGAAGCGGGCACACCCAATATTTCCGGGGCAATCGGACTGGGAGCTGCTGTGGACTATCTGTCAGCCCTGGGAATGGAAAGGATCCACAGTATGGAATCCTCTCTGACAAAAAGGCTTCTGAAGGGTCTGGAGCAGATTCAGGGTGTGAAAGTTTTCGGCAAGGCCCCTGTTCGGGGGGGAATTGCCGCCTTCATGAAAGAGGGAGTCCATGCCCATGACCTGACCCAGTATCTGGACAGTCGGGGTGTGGCGGTAAGAGCCGGCCATCACTGTGCCCATATCCTGGCAAAAAAAATGAATGCCCTTTCCACAGCCAGAGCCAGCCTCTATTTCTATAACACATCAGAGGAGGTGGACCGGTTTCTCACCATCCTGGACAGCGCCGGCGATCTGTTTATCTGAAAGGACAGTCCAGAGTAAATACGGTGCCCTTGCGGTTTTCAAAGGAACAGGTCCCGTCAAGCTGGCCAGAAAGAGACCGGATAAGCTTTTTCCCCAGCCCCTCGGATGAATCCTCAGGATCGAATCCGCATCCGTTATCGGCAATGGATATATGAATGCGGTCATCATGAATATCCAGAGAAAAGGTCAGTTCAGGAAACTCTATGTCTTCAAAAGCATATTTCAGAGCGTTCACGATCACTTCCTGACATATAAGTCCGATATAAATAGCTTTATCACTTTCAAGGGGCATATCCTCATCGGGCCAGTGGGTGGTGAGACTGATACCCTGATGGACAGAAAGGCTCAGAAGGTTGTCTATCAGAGAGGACAGGTACTCCTGCAGATTCAGAAAGACACTGTTGTTGTGATGAAACAGCTGATCATGAACCAGCGAAATGGAGAAGATCCTCTGTCTGAGTTTTTCGCTCTCCTCCCGGAAGGACGGATCGGAGACACGGGAGGACTGAAGGGCCACAAGGCTTTTTATGATATTGAGATTATTTCTGACCCTGTGGTGCACTTCCTCCAGAAGGATCTCTTTGTCTGCCAGGGTTTTTCTGAGTTTTTCTTCGGTGATCCTCCGTTTCTGTATCTCCCGGTTCATCTTACTGAAAAAATCGCTCATGTATCCCAGAACAAAGCCGACTGTTATACCCGATAACTCAGCAATGAGAAGGTTTTCCGGAGCGTATTCGGGGTGCCCGGCAAGATGGAACACTAGCAGATTAAGAGGAAGCCCCAGAGGACCCGCAAGGATTCCCCCGACAAGACCGTAGGAGAGGGTGGAGGCGAAAAGAGGAATAAGGACAAAGTAATTGCTTGAGATTTTGAGGGATTTTCCCCAAATCAGCTGTATAATAACATAGATGGCCAGGGATAAAAACATTGAAGTATTTTTATACTTCAAAAACAAATTCCTGTGAATTTTAGTCAGCATGCGGTCCAGGGGAGTAAAATACTCGCTGAGAGCATAAAAGAAGATTTTTTTATTCCGATACATAACTATTGTGAGTATAACCGATTTAATATGAATTTCAAAAGAGAACGGAGAGATGATTTTATATGCAGAAAAAAATATTAGTAGTCGAAGACGAACCGATTATTGCCATGGAACTCCAGGAAATGCTCCAACTGGCAGGATATGAAGTACCTGAAGTTGTAAAGAATGCCGACGGGGTGATGCCAGCGGTTCTTCAGCACAATCCGGACCTGATTCTCATGGATATCTACCTGAAAAGTTTTATCGATGGAATAGATGCGGCGCAGCGGGTTAAGATGATAAAAAAGACACCGGTCATATTTCTGACAGCCTATCCCAATGAAACTATCAGAAAAAAAGCCCTCAGCATCAATCCGGAAGCCTATCTCCTCAAACCGATACGGGACGAGGAACTGCTGAAACAGGTGAGTCTGGCACTGGGAGAATAAAAATGCAGTTTGACGATTTACATAAGGAAATAATTCAGGAACATTACAGAAACCCCAGACATAAAAGGAAGCTGGAGGAAAAGGAACAGGGCGCCGTGCTGGACAATCCCTCCTGTGGAGACAGGGTGGCTCTGAAACTGGAGGTACAGGACGGCCGGATCAGCGAAATCATCTTTGACGGAGAGGGCTGTTCCATCAGTATGGCCTCCGCCTCGATTCTGACGGAACTGCTTGCAGGCAAGCCTCTGGAGGAAGCCCGGGATATAGCAAAGGAGATCAACACTGTCTTCCGGGGCGAGATTTCTCCGGAGACTCTTGAAAAGTACGGGGACATCACAGCCCTGCAGGGCCTCGTAAACTATCCGGTCAGACTGAAATGCGCCACCCTGGGCTGGCAGACCCTGGATCTGCTGATGGAGCAGTCCTGATCAAATCGATACTCTATCACCCGATAGTCCTGACAGCCGCCATTATGGCTGTGATCTCTCTGATCCTGATCCCAGTGATTGTGCGCTTTATCATTACGCCGATCATTCTGTTCAGTACATCCCGGCGGTATTTTTCTCCCGGAAAAATGAAAGGAGCCCAATGGCAGGAACAGAGCAGCCGGGATCTGTGGGTGCAGCTTTACAGAAAAATCCGGAAGATACTCATCCATTCCGAGTCTTTTCAGATCCTTGATGACCTGAAAACCCTGCTGATGGAATTCATTCCCACGGAAAAAAAAGCCGCAGGAGAAGATCTGTCCTTCAAAACTCTGAAACTCAACTTCTCACCGGTTCGACTGCTGGAGACTCTCCTGCTGGCCTATGAGGATCTCCATCTCAAAGTGGAAAAGCAGTTTCTTCTCCGGTACCTTCTGACACGGCGGCTCAAATGGTTCCGGCCTTTCCAGAGAAGCATGAAATTCCAGAAAATGCTGAACGCCCTTCCGATTGTGGATTTTATCAACAGGAGAGGTCTGGCGGTTCAGGCACTGCGGCTGATTCTGATACCCCTGATCGGCCTGCCGGGGATCTTTCTCTATACCCTGCGGTCCATCCTGATCCGGGGGATCTGGTCCGGAATGATCCGCTACTACTACACCGTATTTCTGCTCCGGGCGGCCTACTATATGATCTACCTCTACGGGGGAAATACGGAGGAGCTGTCCCGACGGCGGCGACAGTTTTCCCGCAGTGAAATTATCCGCAAGGGAAAGCACTTCGACAGGGAACTCCAGCTCATACCCCAGGAAGAGGGCAAACAGGACCTGCTCCAGGCCATGCTGAAACGCTACGAACAGATCCTGGAGGAATCGGGCTTCGAAAAGGACACCCTCTACTCCCTCTCTCCCCGGGAGGGCCGTTCCGCCAGGCACCGGGTCTCAGAAGGCCTGAACAGTTTTCTCAGACGCTCCTTGTCCGTTCTGAATGAACACCTTTCGGATGAAGCGGAAAAACCGGGACTGAGAGAGACAATCCTGAGGCTCCTTCAGGAACTCCCCGAAGAGAGATATCCTGGAAGATCAGTTCCCTGGATGAGCTACAGGGTCACCCAGGGGCTGGGCGTATCCTACAGGCTCCTGATGATAAGCCTCTCCCGGATCTATACAAATGCACCGGGCAGCCACTTTGCCATGGAGAATATTTCGGTGGACCTGATCCGACAGGCCCGGGACTTCTCAAAAAATCCCATGGTCTCTCTCCTCTCCCGGACAGGCAGAAAGTCCTACAAGATTCTGAAACCGGTCATGAGGATAAGAAAACTCACAAGATTGAGCAGAAAAACAACCCCCGCCGGGGTGGTTTCCCTCAGTGTGCCCCTCTTCGGAAGAATCATCCAGGACCGCTGGAAGGAGATCATCCTCTACAGACTGGGCAGAGCTGTTATCCGTTACTCGATCCAGGAGGATCACTCTCTGCTTTAAAAATCCTTTTTAAAATCCTTCCCATAAGGCCTTTTCCCCACTACAATTTTCTGTAGATGGAATCAATCAGAATAGGCCATATATCAGACCTTCATCTGCGGTACCACATACCGGGATCCTCTCTGAAGCATAAAAACAGAAGCAGAGAGATGGTCACCATTCTCAGAAAGGCCCTTCAGAGATTCCGCAGTTCTTCGGTGGACCTGGTTGTGATCACCGGCGACCTGGTGGATTCTCCCGCCATTGTGCTGAACAGCAACGACTATTACATGGACCTGATGACGCCCTTCAGAGAAACGGTGAGACAGGATTACAGACTGATCCGTTCGATTCTGGAACAGGCGGGGATCCCCTGGATAGTCATTCCCGGCAACAGCGATACAGGGGATCTCTTCACTGAGGTCTTCGGAGACCAGCCGCTGATTCAGGATTTCGGAGCCTTCCGCTTTGTCAGCTTTCACGATCGTCAGTGGGAGGAAAACAGACCACGCAGGATAGACAGGGAAAGGCGTCTGATGGAGAAAGTTCTTTTTGAGGATGAACACTATAGACAGATCCATCTGCAGCATTTTCTCATCCGGAAGGAACACCAGTCCAAAAGCACGCACCGCTATCTGGAATGGGAGAACATCAGAAACATCACCCGGGATTCCCGGAAGGTTCTTTTAAGCCTCTCGGGGCACTATCATCCCGGCCATTCCCCCCGGAAAGAGGGAATAACCACCTGGTACGGAGCCCCCTCTCTCTGCCGGGCCCCCTACTCTGTAACAATCCACCAGCTCCGGGAGGACGGAGAACATATCTGTACGGAAGAGCCCCTCTGCGAGGCCCCTCTGCTGGCAGGAAAATCTGTGGTGTTTCTGGACCGGGACGGGGTCATCAACACCCTTTCCGCCTACACGACGGGACCGGAAGAGATGCAGCTGATCCCCGGCAGCGCCCAGGCTGTCAAAAAGCTTAGAGAAGCGGGTTTTGCGATCATGGTGAATACCAACCAGTCCTGCATTGGCCTGGGTTATGTTCCCGAGTCGGTGGTTCAGCTCAACCATGAGTATATGTGCTATCTCATGTCCCGGGAGCTGGATGATCCCGAGGCCCAGCCCGATGCGATCTATTACAGCATCGGAGCCGGAAACAGAGCGATACACCCCACTCTGGAGGACATGTCTTTCACAAAGCCCTCCCCGGCTCTCCTTGAAAAAGCCATCCAGGAGTTCTCTCTGAAAAAGGAGGGATCCTGGATGATCGGGGACAGGGAGGGAGACCTGCTCTGCGGTCTGAACGGAAATCTCTCCCCTCTTCTGGTGATGACCGGACAGGGGCAGAAAACAGCTGCCTCTATCCGGGAGGAGAAGTACCCCGGACTCATCGTAAAAAGGGACCTTCTGGCTGCGGCTGAATTTATTATAAACAACAATAAATCCAGGTGGTAACAAAATTTCCCTGATTTTCCCCTTTAACAGAGAACTCATAAATAACTGAGTATTTTTTCCTTGTAGCCTCGGGATTTCGGGGTTAATGTGATATTTGTCGCACACAAAAAACCATCTGTTAGAGGTATCTAAAATGAAAAGGAAAGTTATTATTACACTCAGTTTAGCTCTTCTGCTAATCGCCCCTCTGTTCAGCCAGACCCTCCCGGTAAAACCTACCTATGGAGATTGGGATCTCTCGGGCAGTCGTCTGTATCAGAACGACCTGAAAGCCGGCATGGCCAAAGCAAACCTGCCTCTGAAACAACAGGATACGGTAACCTACAAATTCAATGTGAAATACGTGGACGGGCTTGAGGATGGCATGGGAGGATTCGGCATCCATGTGTTTGTTGACAAACCTGCTGCGGGAAAAGCCTACGGAGAAGGAAACTCCTATCTGCTCTGGGTAAATTACGATGAATCCCCCGCCTCTCCCGGCATACCCGAGGGCTTAAGCGCCCAGATCTATAAAAGTACCTCCTATACCAACATGAACCTTGTCAAAGCGGTCTCCCTGAAAGGGATCGAACCCATGTTAAGCCGGTATATAGACAAACCCCTACCTGTTAAAATGGAGATCAACAGCCGGACCGGGATGGGCCGTGTCTATGATCCCTTTAATGAGAGCCGCTATTTTACATTTTCCCTGGGAAATAATGCTCCTGTGAGCGGAAATTATGTTACTCTCAGAACAAACAGCCTGGGTGTCAGCTTCGGATACTGACAGGCACCCCTTACCCTCTGTTCCGGCCCTGATTCCCTTCCTGTGAAACAGGACACAGGGAGTCTCCGGAACTGCGGAAGGAAAATTTAATTAAAAAAAGGATTCAGGAAATAAATTGACAAAAAAAGAGTGCCGCTCACAGCTCAGGGAAACCTGGAACCGTATCAGCCCGGAAGAAATTGAAATCATCAGCGCGAATATCTGCAGAAGTATAGAGGGACTCAGGGAGTGGCAGAGCAGCAGTAGCATTTTCGCCTATCTCTCCTTCGGCAGAGAGATCTGTCTGGACAGTCTGATAAGAGCAGGCCTTGCTGCCGGAAAAGAGACGGCCGTGCCCCTGATAGAAAGCTCCACAACCATGACCTTCAGAGCACTGAAGCAGTGGGATCCCGGAGAATTTGTTCTTAATAAATGGGGAATCAGAGAACCCCGCCGGGACTCCCCGGTAGTGGCTCCTGACAAAAATGGAATAATCCTTGTTCCCGGCCTGGGCTTCACCGCACAGGGGGAACGAATGGGACGGGGCGGGGGCTTTTACGACAGGTATCTGGCCGGAGCAGATCTGTCGGAAACTCTGCTGATCGGAATAACCTGCGACGCCTGCCTCAGGGAATTCATCCCTACCGAGGAAGGCCTGGACCGTAAAGTCGATATGATCTGTACGGAATCGGGTATTCTTAATCCCTGAACTGGTCCAGTTCTTTCGTAACGCCCTTGAGACTCTCTTTTCTGAAAACAGGAAACTGCCCTTTACCGTTATTAATTGGCTCACCGTAAAGGCCCTCTCCGGTAGTGAGCATCTCGCGGAATCCTTCCAGGATACTGTCTCTCAGCTCAAGAAGGGTTCCTTTGCAGAAAAGCCCCTCATAGGTATCTTTCAACTGATCCCATGAGAGATCCCGAACCTCCTGCACAGGAAAAACTCCTGTTTCAATAATGCCCAGGAAAAATTCCTCTTCCTTCTGCCAGTGGAAAGTATCCAGCATGACAGTTGCTCTTTTCTGAAATTTTTCTGTTCTCTGTCTTTCACTTCTTCTACTCATAGCGTCTGGGAGTATACCACAGGGCTGAAATAATAAGAATCCCCGGATTCGGCGGGGGCCGGGAACTCCGGAAAAGGGGAATTTTCCGGTTTTGGAAGAGTCTCCTTGATCTGGGAGATTAATCCTATTATCTTGTTCTTAGGATTGCGAATAACAGGGACCCCTGAAAACCGGTTTTTCAGGAATAGAAGGACTCCCGGAGAAAGAGGAATATATGGGAAAGATAAAATCCGCCCTTGAACTGGCCATGGAAAAAACCGCCGACCTGAAAGTAGACAGAGAGGCTATGAAAAAGACATCCCTCACAAAGGAGGGAAAGATCAGTGCATCCTCCTATCTGGAGAAACCCGAAGAATCTGATATTGCCGACAGGCTGAAACATTATAAAGGGGACGAACAGGTATGGTTCCGCTCCGGAGCTCTGGAAACGGTTCTGGCAAACCTCTCCCTCCCGAGACTGGAAGCCGATCTGGCGGGACTGGAGAAACTGAAAAAAGCCGTTATCCTCATCACGGGAGATAAAAAAAATACAAACGATCTGTTCGGACAGCTTTCCCAGCTCTTTGAACAGTACCTTTCCAATATGGATCAGCTGGAAGAGGCTCTGAAACAGCAGTATATGCCTCAGCTGCGCCAGAAAGAGATGCAGCTTCAGCAGCAGACAGGACAAACTGTCAAGCTGTCTCCCGAGGATGATCCGGAATTCCTCAAGCTCCTTTCCGAACAGTTCGGCAGAATGGAAGAACAGTACAGTCAGGTTCTGAAACAGGCTAAAGACGAAATCAGAAAATTCTGATTAAATCAGTAAATGGATCTTTTTGCACAGGCTCCCCATAACGAACCTCTCGCCGCGAGGATGCGCCCCCGTAATCTGAATGAATACGTGGGTCAGGATCATATCGTCGGAGAGGGAAGGCTTCTCCGCAGAGCCATACAGGCAGACCAGCTTTCATCCCTGATTTTCTACGGCCCTCCCGGAACAGGAAAAACAACCCTGGCCCGGGTCATTGCCGGAACAACAAGCAGCCGGTTCATTAGCATCAATGCGGTCCTCAGCGGTGTAAAACAGATACGGGACGCCATTGATGAAGCCCAGGAAACAAGAGATATCCACGGCAGAAGGAGTATCCTCTTCGTTGACGAAGTTCACCGCTGGAACAAGGCTCAGCAGGACGCTCTGCTCCCCTGGGTGGAAAACGGGACCATCATCCTGATCGGTGCCACCACGGAGAACCCCTACTTCGAAGTCAACTCCGCTCTTGTGAGCCGGAGCCGGATTTTTCAGCTGAAGGAACTGAACTCCCGGGATCTGAAGGAGATCGCCCTCCAGGCGCTGAATGACAGAGAAAGGGGATACGGACAGTGGAAAGTGTCCTTTGAAGAGGGCGCTCTGGAACATCTTGTAAAAACCGCAGACGGAGACGCCCGGAGCGTACTCAACTCCCTGCAGCTCGCTGTAGAGACAACTCCCGAAAACTATCCTCCCCCCGTGGGGAGTTCCATACATATAACCCTGGAAACCGCCGAAGAGAGCATACAGCAGAAAGTGGTTCTCTACGACAAAGAGGGA
This sequence comes from Oceanispirochaeta sp., assembly GCA_963666275.2. GTDB lineage: Bacteria > Spirochaetota > Spirochaetia > DSM-2461 > DSM-2461 > Oceanispirochaeta. The sequence continues at coordinate 976,966 of CAXXOA010000002.1, read as the reverse complement.
GACTATCACTACGATACGATCAGTGCCTTTATAAAGTCCATCAGAGGATCCGACCCTGACGCGGCCCTGTACTGGATGGCCCGGATGATCCGGGCCGGAGAAGACCCCCGGTTCATTTTCAGAAGAATGATCATTTCCGCTTCGGAAGATGTCGGGCTGGCAGATCCCAATGCCCTTGTGGTGGTCAACGCGGCGGCTCAGGCCTATGACAGGATCGGTCTGCCCGAGGGACAGTTCCCACTGACCCAAGCGGCACTCTATCTGGCCACAGCTCCCAAATCCAACTCGGCACTGGCGTTTTTCGATGCCATGAAAGTCGTGGAGGAGGAAGCGGCCAAAGAGGTTCCCAACCATCTGAAGGATCCCAGCCGGGACAAGCACGGCTTCGGCCATGGCGAGGGCTACAACTATCCCCATGCCTACAGGGAACACTGGGTAGCCCAGGCCTATCTGCCGGAAGGACTGAAAGGGCGGATCTTCTACCAGCCCTCTGCTCAGGGATATGAGCAGCAGATCCAGGATGATGTGGTCAGAAAAAGGGAAGCCCAGATGGCTTCGATGATCGAAGAACCCGCAGAAGTTCTCACCTACTCACCCGGCGATAAACAGAGAGACCGGTGGATGCGGCGGACCAGCGGTCAGTCCGGTGAGTTCCTGGAGCAGATGAGATCACGGGTCTTCTCCCTGGCCAGTCCGGAAAGACACCACAGGACCCTGGTATGGAAAGAATCCGGCGGATTTCTGCTCTGGGAAAGCTGGCGCCGGTCCCCTGAGGGGGGAGTCACCGCCTACTTCCCTGAAAAAAGGCACCTGGACCTGTGCAGTCACTTTGCCCGGACCCTCCCGGTCACCGAGCGGCCTCTGCTCCTGGGAGAAGAGGACGTTCCGCCTCTGACGGTCCTGGAGAACCTTCGCTCCGAAAAAATACGGTTTGAAAGGATTATTACCCGCAACTGGATCTTCCGGACTCCCGGGGAGGAGTGGAAGAGCGAGTGGGAACTGCTCCGGGACCTTGCCGCACCGGGAGGAGAGCTGCTGAGCTGCGAACCCCTCCCCGGAGCGGGAAGCCGCCTCGGGACCCTCCTGAAAAAGAAAGTAGAGGGATCTGCGGACTTCGACAGCATCCTGGAAGCGGAAGAGGCGGTATACAGGGAGTGGCATCCTCATCTTGTTTCTCCGGAGAAAGCCCTGGGCCTTTTTATTCCGGATCAGTCGATACGCAAATCGAGTGAACAGTTCAGCGGAACAGAGGAAAGGCTCCTGACGGAAGCCCTCCTGAACCAGTGGCTGTCCCCGACCAGAGAAGGAACCCTGGGAAGCAGGCTTTCAAAACACCTGAGCCCTGATCTGACAGAACATTACCGGACCCTCTGTATGGAACATCTCAGAGATGTAAGGGTTTCCTGGGAAAGTTTTTACACCATCCTCAGGGTTTCTTTCTGATTTTATAAAAAGTCATTCAAATTATATTGACAAAACCCTCCTTTTATATGATTATACGTCTCGTTCTTAAAAATATGGTGAATGTAGTTCAGTTGGTAGAGCGCCAGATTGTGGTTCTGGTTGTCGCGGGTTCGAGTCCCGTCATTCACCCTCCTTTAGTTGCATCCATAGCTCAGCTGGATAGAGCGCCGGACTTCGAATCCGTAGGTCGCAGGTTCGAATCCTGCTGGATGTACAATCAGGGCCGTTAGCTCAGTTGGTAGAGCAGCAGACTCTTAATCTGCGGGTCAAAGGTTCGAACCCTTTACGGCTCAGACTGCGAGAGTGGTGGAATTGGTAGACACGCTAGTCTTAGGAACTAGTGCCTTCGGTGTAAGGGTTCGAGTCCCTTCTCTCGCAAAAGTGTCAGAGGCACTTTTTTACTGTTTGCGAAAGTAGCTCAGTGGTAGAGCTCCACCTTGCCAAGGTGGATGTCGCGGGTTCAAGTCCCGTCTTTCGCTTAAATAAAGAGCAGGGCAATGCCAAAGTTCAGCAAAGAGTGAAGTCCCCGGGACAAACTCGAAGGACACGGCGCCTCTGTCCTTGTTCTTACAATATAATAAGCCGGGCATTTCCGGCAGGAAGCCGGGACTTTTCTGTCCCGTCTTTCGCTCAACGGAAGGTGGAAGGCGATCTGGGTGTTATCCGGGTCGTCTTTTTTTATATACCGACAAACCCATTAACGAGGACGTAGCTGTGATTACCAGTAAAAATGTCGAGAAATTGGAAAACTCTGCTGTGAAGCTTTCTATCACGGTAGGACAAGAACACGCAGCCAAAGAGTACAAAGATCTTCTGAGCAAATACTCCAAAGAAGTACAGATTAAAGGATTCAGAAAAGGAAAGGTTCCCGCATCTGTTCTTGAAAGAAAATTCGGAGAGGGGATCAGGGAAGAAGCGGCTGCTAATCTCATGGATAAAGCCCTGAAAGCAGTTATTGAAGAGGTTGAAGAGAAACCTCTTGGATACGACTACCCCGAAGTTCAGGGAAAACCTGAGCTGGACCCTGAAAAAGAGTTCTCATTCGAGCTTGTTTACGACACATTCCCTGAAGTGAAATTCGGAGAATACAAAGGCCTGGAGATAACCGAGAAACAGGTTAAAATCCTGAAAAAGCATGAAAATGAAGAGCTTGAAAAGATTCAGGAACAGAATTCTGTTGTCATGGACAAAGCCGATGAAACTGTTGCTGATAAAGATATTGTCACCATTGACTATGTTGAGATGGAAGGCAAGGATGAAGTGGAAGGAACCAAAAGGGAAGATTTTGTCTTCACTGTAGGATCCGGAAACAACTACTACAAGATCGACAAACAGATCGTTGACATGAAAAAAGGCGAAGAGAAGATTATCCGGAAACGGTACAAGGATGATTTTGAAAACTCCGAACTGGCCGGACGGAATGTCTCTCTGAAAGTCACTGTAAAAGCCGTAAAAGAAAAACAGCTTCCCGAGCTGGATGATGAACTGGCACAGGATGTGAACGAAAAGTTCGAAACCCTTGATGATCTGAGAAAAGATATCAAAGACAGACTGAAACAGTCTGCTGAAGAAAAAATCAAATCTGAAAAGATTGAACAGCTGGTGGACAAACTGGTTGAATCCAGCGATATAACTCTGCCCGCCTCCATGATCAAAGCGGAACTGGAAAACAACTGGAGAAACTTCCTCCAGCAGTCTCAGATGCCCGAAGATCAGATGCTTCAGTTCCTTGAAATTCAGGGACAGAGCAAGGATCAGTTCCTGGAAAGCTGGAAAGAAAATGCTGAAAAGAGCTTGAAAACCCAGCTGATTTTCAACAAAATTATCGAAGACGAAAAGATCGAAGTCAGCGACGAGGAAATGGAAGAAGAGATCGCAAAACAGGCTGAAATGTACAATATGCCTGTGGAAGATCTGAAAAAATCATTTGGCGAAGCCGGCTTAAAAGAGTATCTTAGTAGTGATCTGAAGCAGAAGAAACTGATTGACTTCCTGCTTGAGAACGCCAAAGTATCCAAGGATGCTGAGAAAGTCGATTATTCCGACTTAATGAAATAAGCTTAATAACGAGGTCTGCCGATATGGACATTCAGAATAATACTTTAGTTCCCATGGTTGTAGAAAGAACAGGTGTGGGCGAACGGTCTTATGACATCTACTCCCGCCTTTTAAAGGACAGGATAGTTTTTCTTGATGGTGAAATTCAGGATGTAACGGCGGATCTGGTTGTGGCTCAGCTTCTTTTTCTGGAATCGGAAGATCCTGAAAAAGACATTAACCTGTACATAAACAGTCCCGGCGGTTCCGTAACTGCCGGACTGGCCATATATGACACCATGCAGCATATCAAACCCGACGTTCAGACCATCTGCATGGGACAGGCCGCATCCATGGGAGCCGTACTGCTGGCCGGTGGCGCCAGAGGCAAACGGTTCAGCCTCCCCTCTTCCAGAGTTATGATTCATCAGCCCTGGGGCGGAGTGAAGGGCCAGGCCCGGGATATAGGCATTCAGGCACGGGAAATCATCCGTCTGAAAAAACTTCTTATCACCTATTTTGCCCAGAATACAGGCAAAACGGAAGAACAGATCGCAGAGGATATGGAAAGGGACTTTTTCATGTCTGCTGAAGAGGCTGTGAGCTACGGTATCACAGACAGTATCCTTAAGAGGTAATTTATATATATGGCTAGATCAACAAAATCGAACAAAGAGTTAAAAGTCTGCTCCTTTTGCGGAAAACACTCTGATATTGCAAAGAAACTTATTGCCGGACCAGGCGTCTACATCTGCGACGAATGCGTTCAGGTATGTAATAAAATCATGGCAGAGGAAGAGGACAGCATCTCTTCTGATTTCATAGATGAAATTCCGACCCCCAAAGAGATCAAAGAGTACCTTGACCAGTATGTGATCGGACAGGACCTTGCCAAAAAGACCCTTTCTGTGGGTGTTTACAACCACTACAAAAGAATCATGTACAAAGACAGAGTCTCAAAAGATGTGGAACTTGAAAAAACCAATGTTCTTCTCATCGGCCCGACCGGAACAGGAAAGACTCTCCTTGCCAGAACTCTGGCCAAGAAATTGAAAGTTCCCTTTGCCATTGCCGATGCAACGACTCTGACAGAAGCCGGGTATGTCGGTGAAGACGTGGAAAATATCCTCCTGAAACTCATTCAGGCTTCAGGAAATAACATTGCCGCTGCTGAAAGAGGTATAATCTACATTGACGAAATCGACAAGATTTCGCGGAAAGGCGAAAATGTTTCCATCACCAGAGACGTCTCGGGTGAAGGAGTACAGCAGGCCCTTCTGAAAATCATTGAAGGTACCGAAGCGTCTGTGCCTCCCCAGGGCGGGAGAAAACATCCCAGTCAGGAAATGCTCAAGATCAATACATCCAATATTCTGATCATCTGCGGCGGTGCTTTTGTCGGACTGGATAAAATCATTGAGAACAGAGTCACCCAGCATCCTATGGGATTCGGTGCGAATGTTCAGCAGTCCCATGAAAAAGATCTGGGAGAACTGTTCAATCAGATGCATCCCGATGACCTTGTAAAATTCGGTCTTATTCCTGAATTCATCGGACGTCTGCCGATTCAGGTCAGCCTGAACAATCTGAACAAGGAAGATCTACAGAAGATCATTACCGAACCTAAAAACTCGGTTATACGTCAGTTCCAGGAGTCTCTTAAACTGGACGATGTCAATCTGGCATTTGAAGAGGCAGCCATCGAAGCGATTGCCGAGAAAGCTCTGGAAAGAAAAACCGGAGCCAGGGGTATCCGCTCTATTGTCGAGACAGCAATGATCGACATCATGTATGATCTTCCTTCAACCAAGGGGCCCAAAAAAGTCATTATCACAAAAGATGTGATTATAAATGACAGCTTGCCGGTAGTTATTACAGATCCGGACAAACTGGAAGCCCCATGGGAAAATGCTCTTTATGAAAATAAACAGATCACAGCTTAAAAGAAAGCAGGAACTGCCCGTAATAGTGCTGCCGGATACGGTTATATTTCCGTATACGGTGGCACCTTTTTTTCTTACCGACAAGATTTCAGTCGCGGCCATAGACCTGGCCATGAAGGGCAAACGGGATATTTTCCTTGCTTTTCAGAAAGAGTCTACAGAATCAGCCCTGACAAAAAAACAGCTTTACAATTACGGAACAGTAGCCCACATTCTGCAGGTTCTCAAACTCCCCGACGGGAACTCACGGATCCTGGTAGAAGGCAGATCCCGGGGACTGGTACAGCGACTCACAAGAAAAAACGGGATCCTTATGCTCCAGTACAAACCCCTTCCCGACAAGAGGGAAGTGGGCAGAGAAATGGCAGTCACCATGGAAACCCTGCAGGAGAGTTTCAAAGACTTTTCCGCCAAAAACAAAAAGATCACCCGGGAAATCCGGAATCAGGCGGATCAGGCTCAGACACCGGAAAAACTCTGCGGCATCATAGCATCCCAGCTGACAATCTCTACAGAGGAAAAAATCCGCCTTCTAGAACTGGACGATACAAAAGAAAAACTGAACCAGCTGATAGAGCTGATTCAGATGGAAATTGAAAAACTCAACCTGAAACAGAATATCTCCGGAAGGGTCCGGAAAAAAATGGAAAAGACCCAGAAAGAGTACTTCCTGAACGAACAGCTCAAAGAGATAAACAAAGAGCTGGGCCGGGAGGATGAAGATCCCTCGGGCGTAGCGGAACTGGAAGCACTGATCCAGGAGAAAGACCTGCCCCGGGAAGTGGAGGAAAGAGCTCTCAAAGAGGTGAAACGCCTCTCCAGACTCCAGCCCATGTCTCCCGAATCGGGAGTCCTGAGAACCTATGTGGAGTGGCTTCTGGAGCTCCCCTGGAAGGAAGAATCCAACGACAAAATGAACCTCGTCCGGGCGGCCCGGGTGCTGAACGAAGATCACTACGATCTTAAAAAAGCCAAGGACCGCATTCTGGACTATATAGCCATCCGTCAGGTCAGAGAGAAGCTGAAAGGCCCGATCCTCTGCTTTGTGGGCCCTCCGGGAACAGGAAAGACCTCTCTGGGACGCTCTGTGGCGAGAGCTCTGAACCGGGAGTTCATACGGATATCCCTGGGCGGCGTCCGGGACGAAGCGGAAATACGGGGCCACCGGAAAACCTATGTGGGAGCCCTGCCGGGAAAAATCATACAGTCCCTGAAAAAAGCCGGTACCTGCAATCCTGTTTTCCTTCTGGATGAGATTGACAAGATGAGCAACGACTACAGGGGAGACCCCTCGGCGGCTCTTCTGGAAGTTCTCGATCCGGAGCAGAACGGCACATTCACAGACCACTACCTGGAACTCTCTTTCGACCTGTCCCGGGTTATGTTTATTACCACGGCCAACTCGGTTCACAATATCCCCCGGCCTCTTCTGGACAGAATGGAGATTATCGAGATCCCCGGATACACGGAAATCGAAAAGGTCCGCATAGCCCGGGGCTTTATCATTCCCAAGCAGCTCAAAGAGAACGGCATGGATATCAGCCGGATTGATCTGACCGATGATGCCATCATAACCGTCATCCGTTATTTCACAAGAGAGTCGGGAGTCAGGAATCTGGAAAGGGAGATCGGACAGGTTATCCGTAAAATAGCCAGAGAAGCCATTGAAAAGCATCAGAACAGGTCCGGCCGGGACAACATCCATACAGCCCGGATTCACAGCCACCAGGAGCTCTTTGGAACGATCCCTGAAAAAGAACCGGAACTTCCGGATTTTACCGGTCTCAGAATGACTGTATCCGGAGACGATGTGATCCGCTACCTGGGCAAACCTCCTTTTCAGGATGAAGACAATGACCGGAGAAACCGTCCCGGACTGGCCACGGGTATGGCCTGGACGGAACTGGGAGGCAGGATTCTGCCTGTAGAGGTATCCCTTCTCAAAGGAAGCGGCAAGCTGATCCTCACGGGAAAACTGGGAGACGTGATGAAAGAGAGCGCCCAGATAGCCCTGTCCTACATCAGAGCCAACTACGAGGAGCTTGATGTTCCTGCAGATTTCCAGAAAGAGCAGGATATCCATATCCATGTACCCGAAGGGGCGATTCCCAAAGACGGTCCTTCAGCGGGGATCACCATGACCGCGGCGATTGTCTCGGCCATTAGAAAGACCCCCCTGGTCAATGATGTGGCCATGACAGGGGAAATAACCCTGACCGACCGCCTCCTTCCCATCGGCGGCGTCAAAGAAAAAGTACTGGCGGCCCATAGAAACGGCTGCCGTAAAATACTCCTTCCCGAACGGAACAGACAGGACAAGGAAGATCTCCCCCCTGAAATCCAGGATGATCTGGAGTTCTTTTTCAGCGGGTCCGTCAAAGAGGCTCTGGGCTTTCTCTTCCCCGAAGGTTCCTTCCCCCGGGAAGGGTAAATCGCCGGATATCTGAAAGGGAAATAAAAACTTCATTGCCATAAAGGTAATTATCTATTATAAATGGAATAGAGCTACTGGAATTTAAGGAGGCCTGTGTCCATGAAAAAAAGAGCAGCTGTGCTGACAGTTCTTTTAACAATATTATGCGGAACTTTCCTGTTTGCGGAAGTTACCTCATCCGAATACTACCCCAAGACGATGGCAATTAACCGGGTATACCCCCACGAACTGGGTTACCGCGTTGACTATATCAAGGCGAACAGAACGGTGGGAACATTTTATGCTCCCAATGAATGGTTTAAAAAAGCCGCCGGCTATGCCGAGATTGTCTACGGAGAAGGGGCTCAGTATCCTTATGCAACCTTTTACTACAAAGACGGCAAGATAAGTCATTTCCGTCTCTATCTGGTCAGCAACTTCAATGATGTGAGCTGGGGCGTTCTCAGAGGAGACGACTACACAGAACAGTTCAGTGTCAGTGAATTGACCATAGAATACTGAAATCAGGATCATTCATGAAATTCTCACCCGTCCCCTCCGATTTTCTGGAGGGGTTCTCTTCGTATGAACACTTTATACTTCTGGGACATGAGCAGCCCGATGCGGACTGTCTCTGTTCCATGCTGGGTCTGGCTTCCTTCCTGGAAAAACAGAACAAAAAAGTAACCCTCCTAGCGCAGAAACCATTTACCCGCCCGGAGACACTTTATCTGGAGAACCGGTTTTCTGCGGAATGGAACCATGAGAATGACGGGAAAACACTCCTCGTCCTGCTGGACCTGTCCGACCCGGAGCGCACCGGTTTTTCCCTGGAGAAGATCCGCCAGTACCCCCTGATGGTTATAGACCATCACGATTCGGGAAAGCCTGAAGGCAGATACCGCTATGTCGATCCCCGCAGTCCTTCCACCACCCTGCTGGTGCTGAAGATATGGGAAGCCGCTGGGATCGAACCGGATAAAGAAACGGCGGAACTCCTTTTCTTCGGTTTTTCCACGGATACAGGCTTTTTCAGGCATCTGGAAGAGAGCACACAGGAGGTGTTCCAGGCCGTATCCACCCTCGTAAAACAGGGGGCGTCACCCAATAGGACCTATAAAATGATGTCCGGAGGGCGCCAGCTGGCCACACGGCGGCTGATGGGCCGCATCCTGGAACGCAGCCGATTGTACTGTAACGGCAGAATTGTCCTGTCCTGGGAAGACGGGAAAGACAGAGAAGAGCTGGGGACCGATGAAAGGGATTCGGACAAACTCTATCAGCTCCTCCAGAGTATTGAAGGCTGTGAAGCCGTTGCGCTTCTTCGTATGGAGACTCCCGAACGCTGCATTATCGGTTTACGCTCTAACAACCATGTGGATGTGGGCAGAATCGCAGCGGAACTGGGCGGCGGCGGCCACAGAAAAGCCGCCGGATGTTCCGTGGAGATGCCTATGGAAACGGCCAGAAACAGAATACTCTCTCTCTTTGAGGAACAGCTTACTTAACCCGGAATCCTCCGGCACCCCAAGTCCTTTTAACTTATTTCCTCCGGATGCAGGTCTGGAGGAATCGCTCTCAGGGCTCCCGTAAAAAAGATTCACCGATTCCCGACAGATTTTCTTTTAAAATATGTTATAACTAAAAGATAAACCGGTGATCCGATATCCGGAAGCTCGCGGGAAGAACCGCACAGGCTTTTCTGTTCAACCCCTTCTCCTGCTTCCGGTCCCTATACGATCCGACAACAACCGAGGAGTAAAGAGCCTATGAAACCCGCAGTATTTTTCATTGCCCTGTCCATTCTGCTTTTGAATTTTTCCCTCATGGCTGAAGAGTATTATATCTCCGTTGAGAAAGCAGTGACTCTGGCTGTGGAAAGCAATCTGAACCTGAAAATGACAACCATTGAAACAGAAACAAAAAGGCGGGACCGGGACACCGCCTGGAATGTCTTTATCCCTTCGATCAACGGTTCAGTTGATCTGGGTCACAGCAGAACCCTACTGTCCGACCCTACTCCCAACCCCCTGTATCCGGACATGTATGATCCTGCCTGGAATATGAAAGCCGGCCTCAGTCTGAACCTCCCGCTCAATGCGGCAGCAGCTACTGGCATCCGGCAGACGATCATAGACTACCAGGAAAGTATGCTGGGATATGAGGATGCCGTGAAAAAGCTGAGCCGGGATGTGCGGAAACTTTTCTACAACCTCCTTGCCATGGGATCCAATATAGAACTGAAGAGGTTCAATATCGAAGTAGCGGAAAAACGCTACATCCAGGCGAGAGAAAACTACAGCAACGGGCTGATCTCTGAACTGGACATGCTCCAGGCGCAGGTCTCTGTAGAGAATGAAAAACCCGCCCTCAACGACCTGCTGACCCAGTATGAAAACAGCAAGATGAGCCTGAAGTTGCTGCTGGGTCTTCCCCTGGATGCAGAGATCTCCCTGGAGGGCGATCTGAATGACCTGACCTATTACTCCCTGGATGCACAGGAGCTGATCGATTCCTACACAGCGGGAAGGATGGACCTGATCCGGCTGGATAAACAGATTGAGTCTTTAAGGAACACAAGGAAACTCCAGTCCGAGTACAACAGAACACCCACGCTCTCCCTTTACTCCAACTGGGGAACCTCTGTTGACGAACCCATGGAATCGGAGAATTGGAAAGAAGGCACCTGGATCGACAACCTGACCATGGGCGTACAGATAGGGATCCCCCTGGACGGTTTTATCCCCGGCTCGACCACAGCGGTAACCCTCAAAACCTTTGACGACCAGATTGAAAGCCTCCTCCTTCAGAAAGAGGCTCTTTACGATCAGGCGGCCATGGAGATAACCAGCCTGGTAATGAGCCTTGAAAACTCCAGGAATACCATCGAGACCTACGGTCTGAATGAGGAACTGGCCAGAAAGTCCTTTGAACTGACCACAGAAGCCTACAACCTGGGCACCAGGGAACTCCTGGATGTGGAAACCGCACAGGAATCCTATCTGTCGGCATCGCTGAATATACTGAGAGAGAAAATCAACTACATCAACAATCTGCAGGACCTGCAATATGCGATTAATGCGGAAAACCTGTCAGATGCCCTGGAGGAAAGATGACCTCTGAAGAAACAAAGAAGAAACACCCCGGCCGGAAGGTATTCCTGATCATTCTGCTCGCTCTGATCGCAGCCGCGGGATACCTTGTTTTTACAATGGTGAGCAGCGGAAAAGAAGGCCCCCGCAAACGGGGCGGCATAGAGCAGGAAGAGGGGGAAACAGTCTTTGCTGTGACTACAACCCAGGCGGTCTCCGGACAGATCCGGGATCATCTGGATGTGAACGGAGACATTGTTGCTGCCAGTTCCGTCTCGGTCTATCCCGACACATCGGGAAAACTCACCAGACTCTTTGCAGGCCTGGGCGACTATGTCAGGAAAAACCAGATCATAGCGGAAGTGGATCCTTCGCGCCCCGGGATGACCTATTCGGCCAACCCTGTAAAAGCGGCGATCAGCGGAACCATTACCTCCCTCCCCATTGATATAGGCTCAACTGTGAGCCCCCAGCTCCCCGTTGCAGAGATCGGAGAGCTCAGCCAGCTCCAGGTAAGGACATTCATCCCCGAGCGTTTTATCTCCCGCCTTTCCATGGGAATGGAAGCGGGAATCACCCTGGAAGCCTATCCCGGGGAGATCTTCAAGGCGGTGGTCACAGAGATCAGCCCCATTGTGGACCCTGTTTCCCGGACCCTGGAGATAACCATGGACCTGGCAACCCGGGATCCCCGGATCAAGGCGGGCATGTATGCAGAAATCAGCCTGATCACACAGGTCAAAGAGGAGATCGTCAAGATTCCCTCGGACTGCATCCTGGACCGGTTCGGAGAGAAATTCGTTTTTGTTCTGGACACTGAAGATTCCGTATCCAAACGACTGATCAGAGAAGGGATCAGCATAGACGGGATATCCGAGATTGTGGAGGGACTGAAGCAGGGAGAATCCATGGTATACCAGGGACAGACACTGCTGGATGACCAGGCCCGGGTCAAAGTGATCCGGTCGGTTCAGCCCCTCCGTTAGGACAGGTTTTATGAGCATTTCCAAAACCATAGTCAATAAACCCACAACCATACTGATCCTCTTTTCCATCCTGGTGGGACTGGGTCTCTATATTGTCCCGCAGATTCCCATAGATCTCTATCCTGAGATCAATCCGCCTATCCTTGTGGTCTATACAAGCTATAACGGCGCCGGACCCGAAGAGATAGAACAGACGGTTACCCGCCCCCTGGAGGGGATGATGACCAATGTTTCGGACGTGAAAGAAATTTCCTCCACCTCTTCCGAGGGGATCAGTTTTATACTCCTGGAATTCGGATGGGACACGGACCTGACCGAAGCGTCCAACGAAGTCAGGGACAAACTGGAGTTCATAAAAGACGCCCTTCCCGATGAAGCAGGAGCCACCCAGATTTTTAAATTCGACCCTGCCATGATTCCCATCATCGATCTGGTGGTCAACGGGAACAGAACCCCCGAAGAGCTCAGAGAGATCGCGGAGGACCAGATACAGCCCTATCTGGAGCAGGTTCCCGGAGTCGCCATGACCTACATCAACGGGGGAAGGGAGAAAGTTGTCCGGGTGGAGATCTCCCAGAACAGGCTGGAAGCCTACGGCTTGAGTCTCACCCAGGTGTCTCAGATGCTTTCGGTACAGAATCTTCAGATCGGAGCGGGAAACGTCGAGGAGGGAACGAAAAAGTACCTGATCCGGACCGCCGGAGAATACCGCAGCCTGGAAGAGATCTCCAATGCGGTTGTCACCTACAAAATGAGCGGAGGCGTCAGCAAAACGATCCGCCTCCGGGATATAGCGACGGTTCAGGAAGGCTTCAGAGACGCCTCATCCACAGTGTTCATCAACGGGGAACCGGGAGTGTACATATCCATACAGAAACAGAGCGGAGTGAACTCCATAGAAACGGCGGATATGGTACTGGAGAGCCTTGAGAAGATAAACAGCAGCCTTCCCCAGGATATGTCAGTCACAGTGATCAACAACACGACAGATATAATCAGGGGTTCTCTGAACCAGGTGACTTCATCGGCGCTTACAGGAGCCATCCTGGCCATGATCATCCTTTTTATCTTTCTCAGGAGCCTGAAGAGTACTCTGATAATCGGTTTATCCATTCCCATTTCCCTGCTGATCACCATCATGCTTATGTATTTCTCCGGAATGACCCTGAATCTGATGACCCTGGCAGGACTCACACTGGGGGTGGGAATGATTGTAGACTCCTCTATTGTGATCCTGGAAAATATTTTCCGCTACAGGGAGAAAGGGGCCAAACTGAAGCCTTCGGCCATTCTGGGAACCCAGGAGATGTTCATGGCCATCATGGCATCCACCCTGACAACGGTCTGTGTCTTTCTACCTGTGATTATGTTTAAAAAAGAACTGGAGATGATCGGCGTCCTTTTTCAGGATCTGGCCTTCACCATAGTGATTGCCCTTCTGGCCTCTCTGCTGATCGCCATCACCCTGGTGCCGGTCCTGGCAAGCAAATACCTGGCGATTCATACAAGAAAGCAGAGACCTGTCAGATTCCGTCAGCTCAGAATAATAGACAGCGCCATGGAAAGTTTTTTTACAGGAATGGACAACGGCTATAAAAAGCTGCTGGCCTACTGCCTGGAAAACAGAGGCCTGACCCTTGTAATTACCATCATGATTTTTGCGATAAGCATTCTGATGTTCCCCAGCATCGGCATCGACTTCATGCCCACCAGCGAAGAGGATTCCATCGTGGTGTCCCTTACCATGCCTGTAGGAACCCGCCTGGACATAACCCAGGAGTATATGATGCAGATGGCTCAGATCATTGAAGAGGAGATCCTGAGCCTGGATGAGCTTATTGTGGCCACCGGTTCCAGCGGAAATTTCCTATCGGGAGAGGACAGCAGCAAAGGCACTCTGACCCTGACTCTCAAAGATTACGATCTGCGCTCGGAAAGCAATGACGAGATCAAAGAGAAACTGCGGAGCCATTTCAACAGCTTCCCCTCGGCGTCCTTCTCTTTCGGGTCGGCCAACAACATGGGCGGAAGCGCCTCACCTATTGATATTGTGATTAAAACGGACGACCTGGTGCTGGCAAAGGAAACGGCAGATAAAATACGGGAACTCCTGAAACAGGAAGCCCCGGAAGTGACAGAACCTGAAGTCAGCCTCGTAGAGGGACTTCCCCAGGTGGAAGTGGATGTGGACAGGGACAAAGCCTACTCCCTGGGACTGAGCATCTACGATATTGGAAACGAGATCAGCGCCAATGTGGATGGTAAGACATCCTCCCGGTACCGCGTGGGGGGCGATGAGTACGATATCCTGGTGATCCTTGATAAAGCCGACCGCAGCGCTATTCCGGATCTGCAGAAGATATTCATGATCAACAGCAGCGGGATCCGGATTCCCCTGTCCAGCGTGGCCAGCCTGAGGAAATCCTCCGGCCCGGTGGATATTTCCCGGGAGGATCAGACGAGAGTCGTCCACGTCACAGGAGGCCTCAAGCCGGGCTATGCCACCAATGAGGTGGAGAGCAAGGTCCGCCAGCTTATTTCGGAAAATATCGTAGCTGACGAATCGGTGGTGATCGATTTCAGTGGAGACTATGCGGAAATCCAGTCCTATCTGTTCAAGTTCATTGTGGTAATGATCATTGCAGTGGTTCTTGTATTCGGAGTCATGGCCAGCCAGTTCGAATCCCTGAGAGACCCATTTATCATTTTCTTCACCATCCCGCTCATGTTTATAGGGATCATATTCATCTATAAAATTACAGGAGAAACCATCAGTATGTTTTCGGCTGTCGGCCTGGTAATGCTGGCGGGAATTGTCGTGAACAACGGGATCGTTCTGGTAGACTATACCAACCTTCTGCGGGAGAGGGGATTATGCATACGGGATGCCTGTATAGAAGCAGGAGGGAACAGACTCAGGCCGGTACTGATGACCAGCCTGACCACGATTCTGGGAATGACTCCCATGGCGTTCTTTCCCGGGGAAGGATCTGAACTGGTTCAGCCCCTGGGACAGACCGTAGTAGGGGGAATGACAGTCAGCACGATCATGACTCTCTTCCTGGTTCCTGTTCTCTACTCCCTTTTCAACAGAAAACATGAAACCAACCGAAAAGCCGAGTGCAGTGATGCCGAAGATTTCCTTCAGCCCCGCCAGCCGAGAGAGGACTTAAATTGAAACGCATAGAAATCGTAGCCAATCAGTCAATTGAAGCGGATCTTTTTGAAGCGATCAACAGAAGAGGGGCCGGAAAAAAATTCACAAGGATCCCCGGTATCATGGGGGCAGGAAATTCTGACCCTAAAATGGGGGATCATATCTGGCCGGAAGAGAATGTTATGATCATTATCTACTGTGAGGAAGAAGAGGCCGCTCTTCTGAAAGATGCGGTTGAGGAAATCAAAGAACGCTTTCCCAGAGAAGGATTGAAGCTGT
This sequence comes from Oceanispirochaeta sp., assembly GCA_963666275.2. Classification (GTDB taxonomy): domain Bacteria; phylum Spirochaetota; class Spirochaetia; order DSM-2461; family DSM-2461; genus Oceanispirochaeta. The sequence continues at coordinate 961,595 of CAXXOA010000002.1, read as the reverse complement.
TCAGTTCCAATGCGGATTAATCTGCCGGAGCAGGGAATAGCCCCCCCCTGCTCCCTGACAGACTCAGTTGAAGTAGGAACAGCAGTAATCGGTCACGCCGCTGACCTTCAACTGAAAAGAGGAGTTGGCGGGAATCCTGAAAGAATCCCCCCCTTTAATTTCCTTCCATTCCTCTTCGCCCTTGATAAGGACCAGAAGATCTCCCTTAGTAATTTCCATGAGTTCCTCACTCTGAGTATTAAACTCATACTCTCCGGGAAGCATAATTCCCAGAGTTTTATAAGTTCCGTCCTGAAAGAGAACCTTACGGCTTGTGACTTTCCCGTCAAAATAGATATTTGCGGCCACTTCGACCGTGACATTGCTAAAAGAGGACATAGCGTATCTCCTGAATAATCATGATTTCTGCTTCTATTAGATCATGAATAATAGTCTTGCACAATCAGAGGTATCAGATCCGCTGCCATGATTTTAAAAAAATATTTTTTTTAAAAATCCGGCCCCGCCCTCAGACCAAAACCCATCGTAAAAACCTTAATTATCTACCCATTATATATTTAAAAATTACCCACACCTTAAGTACCATTTAATCTATTTAACCAGAATTTAACATAATGGGGTGATTTTAATATTTGTCAAGTTTTTTCTTGATCTTTTTTAAAAGATGGATTAGGTTTAACTAATAAAGATTTTAAACAGTGCCTGGCACTCAAAAAACAAAACTCCGAAACAGGAGGAGATTTATGACAAACGAAGAAAAAAGACTGGAAGTTGAAAGACTTGAAAAGATTGCTTATGTAAAACAGCAGCTGGCTGATGAAAATCTCGGACTCAATGAAGAATCCCAGTGGGAAGCACTGACAAACCACGTGGAAGTACATAAATACCTGAATGATGAAAAAAGCGGAACTCCCAGCACCTGGGAGGAAGCCTTTGCCTCATGGAAGGGAAAAGTCTACACCCCCCTGGCCAATGTGATCGACTGGTGGGAAGTGAAGAAAGCCTTTACAGCCTATTCGAGAGGACAGCTTCTTTTTGCTGTTTCCAATCACTGGTACTACATGCTTGAAAAAGATCCGAAAGTGGAACCCGAAGATGCGGCTGTGGATTTTGCAGCCTACTACGGCAAAGGCATTGCCAGCTGGGTATCCCTGATGAGGGCGGCCGCCGCCATGAGAGCCCAGTACTCTTTCTATGAATAGGATCCGCAATTAAAGGCAGAAGGGGCTGTTGCAAAAGTAAAAATGCGACAGCCTCTTTTTTTCATTAATCAAATTCTTTTTATTTTGATCACTATTTAGATCACAACTTCTGTTCTGGTAATAAAAATTCTGATAATTTCCCATTTTGTTTAGTAATTTACTGACACTTATCCTATGTGATGCACCTGAGACTATACATTATCTATTAAAAAATGGATTTAGAGCTATGCTGATTCATCCTTTATCTGATAATAGAAGGGATTACCAACTTCATCTCGGGATAATCTATTTCCCAAATGAACAGCATTCATAGCCAGACAAACTAATAGCCATTCTGTATAGATACCTGTTTTTCCTGCCCGTAAAAATCTCCTGAATGACCAGTTGGCTTTGATCTGAGCAAATACTCCTTCTGCCTGAATACTTCTATTAACACGGATTTCTTTACCTTCCGGACTGGATATCAAAGCAGTAGCTCTTCTTTGATAAGATGACAGCTTGTGGTTGATCTGTACCTGTTTATAGTCTGCCTTACTTCGTTTTATACAGGAAGAAAGGAGAGAGCAGCTCTTACACCCTCTTTCACAACGATATGTATGTGTTGTCGTTTCATAACCGTATTGATTCTTCCTGGATCGAACATATTTCAGTTTTAGCTTCTTTCCCTTCGCACAAATGAAATGATCGGTTGAAGGATCATAAATCATGTTTTCTTTCTTTCCGATATCCTTTTTGAATTTTCGTTTCTTTGATTGCTCGTGTAACTGGGGCTTGATGAAAGCCTCTATATTCTGTTTTTCCAGAGCCTCATAGTTTTGTTGACAGTCGTATCCGCTGTCCGCACAGTATTTTGAATATGTCCAGGGCAGATGTTCATGCATATGATCCAGTGCAGGACACATGGTTACATAGTCAGTGCGATCGTCACTGGCGTGAGCTCCGACAACATATCCGCTATCAACTAGTACTTGAAGGTTGTAAGCTGGTTTCAGCTGCCCGTTCCTCATATAGTCCTCTTTCATTCGCATAAACGTGGCATCAGGATCAGTTTTACTCATGCTGTTCCTACCCTTCATGGCAGTCAGGTATTCATTGTACTTTTCCAGTTTCTCCAGGAAAACAAGAGCATCTCGATAGAATTTCTGAACTCTCGTGATTCGGTGGCCTCGACCTGTTGTCTTCGGGAAAAGAGGCTCTCCTGTTGCAACAAGCTTCTCTATGAGGATTTTCAATGAGGTGTGATAATCTCCTGGATCCAAGTGCCAGGAGAAAATATCATTAACTTCAGTAATCAAATTCCGGATATGGTTATGGAGTTTCTCCAGATTCTTTTTAGTCGCTTTCTTCCAGACAAAACTATATCGACCAGCTTTTGACTCTATTTTAGTGCCATCTTGATAGACAACATCTTTCTTAAGCTCTCCCAATGCATCCAGACGAACGACTATCTGAAAAAATAGTTCATCAATGGCTTTCTCATGGGTATGAACAAAACGGTCAAACGTCGTATGGTCTGGGACTTTCTGATTACCTAAGATTTGCAAAAGGAAAAGGTCTCGTTTGCATAAACGTTCTACATCTCGCGAACTAAACCTGCCATGAATCCTGGCATACAGAAGAATCAGCATCATTGTGTATGAATTGACAGCTCGTGGACGTCCTGATTTCTGCTTTGGTTGTTCAAACTGGCTGTAATCTAGGTTTTGCAACAGAATCATAAGTGCTGCTTCATGTTCTGTTACTTCAAAGGGGATTGAGATGTTTAAATCAAGAAATAATTGTCTATGTTGGGAAAATGCTGTAAGATTCACCACGTGCTCCTTTTTATTTGTTTGTGGTTAAACAAATTGTAGCACGCTGGGGTCGCTTTGCGGCCCCTTTTTGCAGTCTAAATGCTTTGTTCGATTCATTCAAAAAAGAAAAAGGCTGCTACTAAAGTCTTTTCAGACTTTTGCAACAGCCCCTTTTTTTATTCCCTCCGGATCCTGCCTGCAATGGGCTGATGCGGGATTTTCCTGCCGGGAGATTTCTGCTATCATAGCAGCACCTCAGAAACCGGCGGAGATTTATGAAAGCGTATACAGATATTGTGCAGAAAGTCCTGAATGAAGGGGCTCTGAAAGAGAACAGGACAGGAATCGGCTGCCTTACAGTACCGGGGGCCTATTTTGAGCACGATATGGAATCCGGCTTTCCTCTGCTGACCACAAAGCGGGTTCCTTTCAGGCTGGTGGCCTCAGAGCTTGAATTCTTCATAAAGGGGATCACAGACAAAGCCTGGCTCCAGGAGCGGAACAACCATATCTGGGATGAATGGTGCAGCCCCGAAAAAGTTCCCTACGGAAACGATGAGGCATCCAAAGAAAAGATGATGGATGAAAAGGACCTCGGCCCCGTTTACGGCTGGCAGTGGCGCCATTTCGGCTCGGACTATCCCTCGACAAAGACTCCCGACGGTTCCAGAGAGGGAGTGGATCAGCTGAAGAATCTAGTGGAAAAACTTAAAAACAACCCGGCAGACCGGAGGATGCTTGTAAATGCCTGGAACCCCCTGGATCTGGAGCGGATGGCTCTGCCTCCCTGTCATTATGCCTTTCAGGTAACAGTGATCGACGGAAGAATAAGCCTTATGTGGAACCAGAGATCCGTCGATGTGGCTCTGGGACTGCCCTTCAACATAGCCAGTTACGCTCTCCTTCTGCATCTGCTGGCCAGAGAATCGGGATTCAGGCCGGGAAAACTGGTAGGATTTCTGGGGGATACCCATGTCTACGAAAACCATGTAGAGGGTTTAAAAACCCAGCTCGCCCGGAACCCCTATGAACTCCCCCGGATCGAAACAGAGGGTGACTGTTCCATTTTCGACTGGGTCTATACGGATTCAAAAATCATAGGCTATCAGAGTCATCCCACCATCAAGTTTGAAATTGCGGTCTGATCGGACCCGGAGAGAAAAGGAATATGAATGAGTAAAAAGCCTGAAATCATTATAATTGTGGCAGCCTCGGAAAACCGGGTGATCGGCGTGAGCAATACCCTGCCGTGGCATATCAAAGAGGACCTTCAGAGATTCAAATCCCTGACAAAGGGATATCCAATCATAATGGGACGGAAAACCTACGACTCCCTGCCGAAAAAACCGCTCCCCCACCGGGAGAATATAGTCATATCCCGCAACAGAGATCTTCAGGAGGGGGACAAGGTTTGCGCCTCTCTGGAGGAAGCCCTGGAATACTGTTCAGGAAAGGAGAAGGTGTTTATCTGCGGGGGAGGAACCATCTACGAAGCAGCCATGGACCTGGCCGACACCATTGAGCTGACCCTGGTGCATCAGACCATAGACGGGGATACCTTTTTTCCGGAACTGAATATGGCTCAGTGGAAAAAGACGGAAGAAACAGGTACCCCGGAGTACTCTTTTATTACTTATAGAAGACAGTAGGATCGGATATCAGCTGAGATTGGGAAGGAGCTTCAGAAGGGCGTCCTCTTCCATGATCTCCATAAACATGGTGGGCCTTCCGGCGGCAACGATCTTACAGAACCCTCGGCTGAAAAAGGATCTGAGCCTGCTCATTTCGGGAATACGGTCCTCCGGCAGCTGACCGTCGATGCAGGCTTTGGCGTCTTTTTCACTGACTTTGTACATCTGGGAAATATCTTTCAGAGGAATGGAAAATTCCGTTTTTTCATAATCATCGTCTTTCCGGTTGAGCAGTGCCATCAGAGCATTGAATTTTTCAAAGTCTTCAAAATAGAGCCTGTCATTGATGACATAAAAAAGGCCGCCTCTGCCGTTGTATTCTCCCGTACCGGCATCTCCGAGATAGGTCACATAGGTTTGAAAAACCACTTTTCCTCCGAGAGCAGCTTCTTTTTTTGCCCAGAACTTCTGAACCTGATCCTGGTTTTTCAGTTTCTCACTCATTTTTATCTTCTCTCCTGAAGGCTTGTGTCCCCTGTTCGACTCCAAACCGGAATTGATCCCTCACTATAACCGGAAAATACCTGTTACCGCAACTGAGGATTCTTTAAGTTTCACACTTGACATTCCATCGGGGTGACGGAATGATATATGAAACAGGGAGGTGTCGATGGACAGCAATCAGATGAGAGAACATGTAGACCTGATCCGGGAGGTCTTCTCCTATAACCGCCGTTTTCAGGACTCCCTTTTTGTTCTGAAAATAGACAGCCCCATTATTGATCATCCCTACTTCTCTCTGCTTGTGAAAGATCTGGCACTGCTCCATCAGAACGGAATAAAAATCATCATTATTCCCGGCGCCCATGTCAGGATCAATGAAATTCTGAATCAGTACAGGATCCCCTACGAGACCGAAAACGATGTCCGCATCTCCACCGAGGAGAGCATCAACTTTATTAAAATGGCCGCCTTTGATGTATCCAATAAAGTGATGACCCTGCTGTCGGGGAACGGGATCCCCTCGGTGATCGGCAGCTGGGTCAAGGCCAGAGCCATAGGCGTTGTGAACGGCGTCGACTACAAGCACACGGGAACTGTGGAAAAGATTCAGACCGATGCGGTTCATACCCTTCTGAAAGAGGGGCATATCCCGATTTTTCCCTGTATAGGATGGAACAGCAACGGAGATCCCTACAATATATCTTCAGACGAACTGTCCCTTGTCATTGCCCGGAGCATGGGAGCCAATAAACTCTTTTTTGTTTCCGCCGAAGACAGCCTCACCGAAGCGACATGCAAGATTCCCGATGATGCCAGTATAAGCCCGGAAGGACGCCTGTCGAAACTGTCTGTGTCCCAGGCGGAGCAGTTTATCAGGCTCAACAGCGAGAATCCCCTGATCAAAAAGATAGAACTGGCCGTTTCAGCCTGTCAGGATGGGGTGGACCGGGTTCATATTCTGGACGGAAGGATCGAAGGATCTGTCCTGAAGGAGATCTTCTCCAACCTGGGTATCGGAACCATGATCTACTCCAATATATATGAGCGCATCCGGCCCATGGAGAACAAGGACATCTCCAGCGTCCTGAGCCTTATGAAACCCTTTGTGGATAAAGGGATCCTTGTTCCCCGGAACAGAGTCCAGCTGGAGTCGCAGATTGACGATTTCGTGGTCTATGCCATGGACGGAATCCTTCACGGCTGTGCGGCTCTTCATCTCTATGAAGAGAAAAAGGCGGAGATCGCCGGCCTGGCGGTGGAGAACCGCTTTGTCCATCTGAATATAGGCCGCAAGATGGTCTCTTTTCTGCTCGAGAAAGGCAGGGATATGGGGCTGGAGGAAATCTTTGTCCTCACCACCCAGACCTCGGACTGGTTTGTTAATCTGGGATTCACCCCTGCCGGGCTGGAATCTCTTCCGGAAGCCAAAAGGGCTCTCTACAACAAAGACAGGAATTCCCGGATTCTTGTGTATAAATTCAAATAAGCCATGACTCCCGGTGAACTGAAAAGAAGGATCACCTCCTGTTCCTATATTGATATACACTGCCATTGCGACAGCTACCCTCCTCAGGAGGAAGAGAGGCTTTTCAGTCATTTGGAGAAAGAGAAGATCCTCTGCTTCAGCGCCGGTACGGATATGCTTTCATGGGAGCGCAACAGCTCTCTGGCTGAAAAATCCGAATGGATCATTCCCTGTGCGGGGATTCACCCATGGAAAAGCGGTTCCTATTCGATAGAGGATCTGGATGATCAGAGTGCTGAGTACAGCCGGACTTTAATGATTAACGAGATAGGACTGGATACGGTCTGGGCCCCCGAAAACTCCCCGCTGGAAAAGCAGATCCCCCTGTTCAAGAGGCAGCTGACTCTGGCGGAGAGGTACACAAAACCCGTAACCATCCATACCAAAGGGGCGGAAGAAGAGGTTCTGAAACTGATATCCTCCCATAGAAACCCTCTGCTGATCCACTGGTATGACGGGCCGGAGGAGCTCATCTCCGCCTATCTGTGCCTGGGATGTTTCTTTACCATTCCCCCAGCGGCTCTGTGCCAGCCGGAAGCTCCGGGAAGCTATACAAAAAGGATACTGGAAAAGATCCCTCCGGAACGTCTTCTTCCCGAAACAGACAACCCATCCGCCTGGCCCTGGCTGTTCAGGACTCCCGCCAAGGCGGATCAGATCAGGGAAATATACCAATTTTACGGATCAATGGTCGGCAAAAGAGAAACATTGGTTCATAATCAGTTCAGGGAGAATCTTCTCAGATTTCTCAGACTTGTATAAACCGGAGGCCTTATGAATCTGAAAACCAAGTTAGGACTTGCCCTTCTTCTCCTCCCGGTCCTGCTCTTTTCCCGGGATATCGCCACAGCCGTTGAGGACCAGACAGCCGCTCCTCTCAGCAATCCCGCTGCCATGGGGGTGGGTAATTCCATGGGAATGGGATACAGACAGGGGTATGACAAAGAGGGACTCCTTCAGGAATTTGATCTGATATTTTCTCTGGGGCCCATGGCCTACAGTTATCTGAAAACACCTGAATACGGAGAACACCTTTTTTCAGCAGGAACCAGAATGGGCCAGGGACTCTACGGGGGAGCCTCCGTGGCCTGGATAAGAGAGAACAACCGGGATGTCAATTTCGGCCTGTCTCTTCTCTATCGCCCCCTCTCTTTTCTGTCACTGTCCCTGAAGGGAGAAGATCTGACAGAGGATCCCTACGGCATTACGGGAATCGGGTTCCGCCCCCTGTTTTTCAGCAAAGCCCTGGGCAGCAGGTTCACATTATGGACCGATGCCCGCTGGGAGAAATCCGAATATACACCCCTTACAGGAGGATTATCCCTGGAACCCCTGGATGGACTGAAGCTTTCGGGTTCCTATAACTTCCGGGATGAGACCGTGACTCTGGGTGCGGCCATGGCGCTGGGCCACGGAGAAGCGGGAACAAGCACCACAGGCTCTGAAGAGACTCCTTTTCAGCAGGGAGATTTTCACTTCTACAGCACCTTCAAAAAGCAGAGGAGTCTGGCCGATTCAGGGTTCCGGAAAGCCATTGTCTATGATATGGCCCGGACCATCATCGATGCTCCGGCACCGGGATACCGGTCTGAGGTAACCTGGAACGGCACAAGAAGCCTTATGGATTTTATCCGGGATATGGAGCAGATTAAGCTGGAGAAATCCGTAAAGGCCCTGATTTTCCGGAATCAGGAGTTCCGGACATCCTTTGCCAATCTCCTGGAGATTGAAAAGCTGCTGAAAGAGGTCAGGGATTCGGGCAAAAAGATCTACTTTTATTACGATTCCATCGAAAATTTCCCCTACACTCTGGCGGCTTCCGCAGGGGACGCGATCTATCTGTCTCCCGCCGGATCTGTCAATCTGCGAGGCTTCTCCACTTCCCATCTCTATTTCAGGGATTTTCTGGCAGATTGGGGAATCATTTTTCAGAATTTCCGGAGTCATCCCTATAAGACAGCCTTCAACAACCTCTCTGAATCGTCCATGACAGACCAGGAGAGGGCCTCTCTGGAGAACCTTTTTGCCGGGCTTCACAGGGAGCAGCTGCGAATGCTCACACAGGGACGGCGGGACAGATTCAGCAAAACGCCGGAGGAGATCCTCAACCAGGGGCCCTTTATTCATGCCTCCAGGGCTCTGGAACTGGGAATGATTGACGGGATCTACTACGAAGATCAGTTCCTGAGCCTTCTGGAAGAAGAGAAACTGACACTCCTTCCCTACTCCCTTTCGGCTAACAGAATGGATTACGAATGGGAGGGTTCGGGAAAACCCCTGATAGCCGTGATCTATGCCCAGGGGAATATCATCAGCGGAACAGGAATCGCCGGGCAGTCCATCGGATCCGACTCTCTGGCATCAGCGATAAGGGGAGCCAGAAACAACCCCATGGTCAAAGCGATTATCCTGAGAATCAATTCGGGAGGCGGTTCCTCCCTGGCATCGGACCTGATAGCCCGGGAGGTAGCCCTCTGCAGAACCGGAAGGAACAGCAAACCCGTGATTGTCTCCATGGGGGGATCCGCTGCTTCAGGAGGGTATTACATTGCCGCTCCCGCGGACACCATCATAGCGTCTCCGGGAAGCATTACCGGTTCGATCGGAGTGGTTTCCGTATTCCCTGATATCTCAGGTCTTCTTGAAAAACTCAGAATAGGCAGTGATACAGTCAAAACAGCGGAAGGAGCCGATACAGGAACTGTCCTGAGAGGCTTTACCGATTCGGAGCGGGAAAATATGGAAGAGTATATCAGGTCGATCTACAGCCAGTTCACCTCTCTGGTCGTGGAACACCGTCCTGTCGGGGAAGATCAGATAGACCAGCTGGCCCAGGGGAGAGTCTGGACGGGAACCCAGGCCGTGGAAAAGGGCCTTGCCGATATGACAGGAGGTCTGTCGGAAGCTGTCAGCTATGCCAGACAGACGGCGGGGCTGAACAGCGTGCGAGTTCTGGAGATAGTCCCGGGCCGGGGAATCGGCATTATGGACAGGGCCTTCCCCTGGATGGGTTATCAGGAAAAAGCCTACGAAAACTTCCTTCCGGATGATCTTCAGTATCTGCTGGAGTTTTATAAAAAAATGGAGAGCTTCCCCAGAGGAGAAGCTCTCTATCTCATGCCATACAGCGCGGAAGAGCTGGAAATTACCGGCTCCCCCTGATGTAGGCTTCCCCCAGGGTTGCGGGAGAACTCATTTTCTTCTTCCCGCCCTTGCTCATTCCGTAGAAGAGCAGAACACCCAGAGTGGTGGCATAGGGCAGCATGGCCAGAAGGTTGGGAGAGATCCCCAGAGGCTGCAGAACATACTGGATAACAAAAATACCTCCGAAGACATAGGCACCCAGAAAGGCTTTGCCCGGATCCCAGAGGGAAAAGATGGTCAGAGCAATAACAATCCATCCCCGACCGGAAGTCATCCCTTCGATCCAGGATTTACTGTAGGCCGTGGAAAGATGGGCTCCCGCCATACCGGCAAAAGCTCCTCCGGCCATGACACTGATGTACTTCACAAGGGTGACATTGATTCCCAGAGTCTCCGCAGCTTTGGGATTTTCTCCCACCGAACGGAGTGTTATTCCCATTTTGGTATATTTCAGGGCAAACCACACAATCAGTCCCAGCAGGACAGACAGGTAGAAGTAGGCATCCTGATAGAACAGAACCTTGCCTATAACGGGGATATCCGAGAGTCCCGGAATGGCAATGGCGCTCATTTTGATTGTCAGGGGACGGCCGATGTAGGGTTTTCCCCAGAGTCCGCTCAGTCCCAGCCCCAGCATGGTGAGGGAGAGACCCGAAACAACCTGATTGGCCCTGAGGCTCACAGTAACAAAAGCATGGAGCACCGAGATCAGGGCTCCCGCTATAATAGCGGCAATCATTCCCAGCCAGGGATTGCCTGTAGTAAAGGTCACGATAAAACCGGTAACCGCTCCCAGAGACATCATCCCTTCCACTCCCAGGTTGAGGATTCCGGCCCGTTCCGTAATAACTTCCCCCAGAGTCCCCAGCAGGAGAGGGGTTCCGGCAACAACAGTCCGGACCAGTATTGAAGTGATTATTTCAAGCATCAGTTTTGGCTCCTTTGGAATTTAACGCGGTGACTGAGAAAAAAGTCACCCATGATCAGAAACACAAGGATCAGGCCGTTGAAGACGTTTACAGTCGCAGCAGGCAGCCCCATGGACATCTGAATGGCATCTCCCCCCACAATGATCCCCGCAAAGAAGAGTCCGGAGAAGATGGAGAAGGCCGGATTCAGCCTTCCGAGCCAGGCCACGATGATGGCTGTAAAACCGTATCCGGCGCTGATGGTCTCGGGATAGCTCAGATGCAGATGAATAGCCGCCAGCTCTCCCGCTCCGGCCAGACCGGCCACGCCGCCGCTGATGGCCATCATGATCAGAGAGGTTCTGAAAAAGTCGATTCCCGCGTAACGACCCGCTTCGGGGTTTTCTCCTATAACCCGGATTTCATATCCGAAACGGGTCCGGAAAACAAGAAACCAGAGGACCAGGGCCGTTACCACAGCCAGAATCAGCAGGAACAGAGAGATCCTGGAATCGGGCAGCAGCTTCAGAATCGCCTGCTCGGGCAGATCATCCGTATAGGGATAGCCGTATTTGGTAGCGCCCTTCCAGGGGCCTACAACAAGAAATTTCACAAATTCCGCAGCGATATAGTTAAGCATCAGTGTCGAAATGACTTCGTTGATACCGAACTTCACTTTAAAAATCGCAGGGACAATTCCCCAGAGAGCACCGCCGATGAACCCGGCCAGAAACATAAGGGGAATAATAACGATCGAAGGGAGACCCGGACCCCAGTGGAGTCCCACCCATGTGGCAAAGATCGCTCCGAAAAGTAGCTGGCTCTCCGCTCCGATATTCCAGAACTTGGCCCGATATGCCAGGGCCAGTCCGCTACCGATCAGAATGAGGGGAATAGCCTTGGTCAGGGTTTCTTTGATACCGAAACTGCTGCCGAAAGAGGCTATGAAGATTTCACCGATGGCGAAAAAGGGGTTAATCCCTTTGATCAGAAATACAATCCCCACAGCGACAAGACCCGCCAGGAGGGATGAAACAAGAACAACAAAATTGAACGCCGGGGAAGCCTTTTCCCTCGGCAGAATTACTACTGACATATTACAGGCACTCTCCCGATCCAAGATCTGTCGATCCGGCCATCATCAGGCCGATATCATCCACCACGCAGTCCGAGGGATCTACAATGCCCATGAACTTTCCTTCAAACATGACAGCGATCCTGTCGCAGACCTGGAACAGCTCTTCCAGATCCTCCGAAACCAGGAGGACAGCGCCGCCCTCGTCCCGGCAGCGGATCAGTTCCTTCCGGATATACTCTGCGGCTCCCACATCCAGACCGTAGGTGGGATGGGCGGCAATAAGAAGATTCGGGCCCACGGAGATTTCCCGGCCCAGAATCAGCTTCTGCATGTTTCCTCCTGAGAGGTTCTTTACAGGTGTATTGATCGAGGCGGCATCCACATTGTACTGATCCACCAGTTTGAGGGCGTGTTTTCTGATCACCGGATAGTTCATAAGCATATTCCTGCTGAAAGGCATGCGGTGATGCTGTTTGAGCACGGAATTTTCAAAAAGCTGAAGATTGGCAACCGTACCGAACTTGATCCGCTCTTCGGGAACATGGGTAATTCCCAGATTATGGATTTTCCGGGCCGACTTGTTGGTAATATCCTCTCCGTCCAGATGAACCATTCCGGATTCAACTTTCCGCAGTCCTGTTACAGCTTCCACCATTTCCCGCTGACCGTTTCCTGAAACTCCGGCAATCCCCAGAATTTCGTTGGCGCGGATTTCAAAACTCAGATTATCAACGATGGGCAGACCCTGATCGCTGTTGACTCTGAGGCCGCTGACATCAAGAACTGTTTTTCCCGGTTCGATCTCTTTTTTGGGGTAGGACGTAGAGATCTCTCTGCCGATCATCATCCTGGCCAGATCCACCTGGGTCACATCCTTGATCTCTGCAGACCCGGTAACACAGCCTTTGCGCATAACCATGACCCGGTTACAAATGCTCATGATCTCTTCGAGCTTGTGGCTGATCAGGATGACAGAGTGACCTTCACTGGTCATTTTACGCAATATTTCAAAAAGGTCTTCCGCTTCCTGGGGAGTCAGAACCGATGTGGGTTCATCCATTATAAGAAGATCCGCATTCCTCAGCAGGGCTTTCAGGATCTCAACCCTCTGCTGTTCCCCTGCGGAAAGCTCCCAGATCTTTTTATCCGGATCCACTTCCAGTCCGAATCTCTGAGAATATTCGACAATCCTGTTTCTCATATATTTCTGGGGGAAAAAGAAGGGGGCTTCCCTGAATCCCAGTGTTATATTTTCCAGAACCGAATGTTTCTGGACCAGCATGAAGTGCTGATGGATCATCCCCACGCCGGCATCCATACTGTCTTTGGGATTTTTCAATCTTATGGCTTTGTCATTGACCAGGATCTCCCCTTCGTCAGGAAGGTACAGACCGTAGAGAATATTCATAAGTGTGGTTTTCCCGGCGCCGTTCTCACCCAGAAGCCCTAGAATATCCCCTTTCTGAATTGTCAGATTGACATCCTGGTTGGCTTTCACACCGATAAAGGACTTGTAAATGCCCTTCATTTCCAGCTTTTCTATTCTTTTCAATTTGATTTCTCCGGAAGGATATTTTTACATTCTACAAGTAACAGGTCATTTTAGCAACAAAACGGGGACGCCGCAGCGTCCCCGGTAGCTAAAATCTCATATTCCCGGATTATTGGGGAATGGGAGTAGCAAAGTTATCAATCTGATACATCATCTCAGAAAAGAGGTGACCGATTGAAGCCATTTCGCCGTCGGCGATGGTCATATTGCCTTCCTGATCGTAGATAGGTCCGACGAAAGGATCGAAAACGTCCCGTCCCTGATCCATCTGTTCGTACCGTTTCATAACCAGGTCATAAACGGAGATACTTCCGAAGTCGGCGGTCTCAACCATTTTACCTTTCAGCACATCCACATAAAGGGGATTAATTTTTTCATCCCAGGAAGCACCCATTTCAACGGCATCCTCTTTCATGAGCCAGAGCAGGTCGTAGTTGCTCAGGTCTTCAGTTTTACCGGCTTTGTAATCTTTCAGGATCTGTTCATACAGAACACCCCAGTCTGTCAGCTGACCTGTCAGGACGGCTTCTTCACCGTAAACCTGCATGGGGCTGTAGTGACTGAGAGCGTAAACATCTTCACCCTTTTCCTGATGCTCCTGAGCCACTTCGATAACTGTGGGAGTATCTTCGGTGAATCCGAGGACATCACAGCCTTCGGAGATCAGAGCTTCTGCCGCTTCACGGGCTTTGTCGGGTCCGTACCAGGCGTAGGTCCATTTAACACTGACAGTCGCTTCGGGGTTTACTTCTTTAATACCCAGAGCAAAAGCATTCATGTGACGGAACAGCTCGGGAATGGGGAAAGCCGCGACATAACCGATTTTATCAGACTCGGTCATAGCACCGGCGATCAGACCATTGAGATAGTAGATCTGATACATATCGCCCATGTAGGTCCCCATGTTGGGAGTTCTTTTATATCCGGAACAGTGGTAGAACTGTACATCAGGATACTTTTCAGCGGCTTTGACAGTATCATCCATGTAACCGAAACTGGTTGTGAAAATGATATCGCATTTCTGCTGCTGAACAAGTCTGTCGATAAATCTGACAGCATCACCTTCGGGAACGCTTTCTACAGTGATTGTCTCCAGCCAGGGAAACATGTCCTGAACATACTGACGCCCCTGCTCATGAGCATAGGTCCAACCGAAGTCTCCGGCGGGGCCGATATAAACAAACCCTGCTTTAACTTTCTCAACTTCCATTTTGGCATCATCGCCGGGACCTGTTGATTCCTGACCACCAGCTGCAAATAGGGCTCCTGAAATGAACAGCAGGAGAGCAGCCAGAAGGATCACTTTGAATTTTTTCATAATACAATTCTCCTTACATTGAGTATAAATAACTCCAATGATTAGAATTGTCTCGGTACTGCCCGAGTTTGTCAACTATTGTCAGACAAGTTACAAAAGGTCAGACAAGTTGATTTTTTCTATTGACACAAAGATTCGTATACCTATAATCGATCAAATGACATGGGAAAGAACTTTTGTGCTGGTAAAACCAGACGGTGTTAAGAGAGGCCTCATCGGAGAGGTTCTTAAAAGGTATGAAAATGCGGGACTCCAGTTAGTGGCGGCAAAACTGATCAGCTGCAGCGATGAACTGGCATCTGAACACTATGCAGAGCATAAGGGGAAAGACTTTTTCAATCCCCTCAAAGATTTCCTGACCTCCGGTCCCTCCATGGCTCTGGCACTGGAAGGAGCCCATGCTGTTGAAGTTGTCAGAAAAATCAACGGGGATACAGAACCCCGCACAGCAGCACCGGGAACAATCCGTGGGGATTTTACCCATATGGGTTACGCAAGAAGCCCCGAACTGAACGGAACGATCTACAACGTGGTTCATGCCTCGGATTCTGTGGAAAGCGCCCGGAGGGAACTGGCCCTCTGGTTCCGGAAAGAAGATTTTGTTGATTCCTACAAAACCGTATTAAACGGTTTGATCTGATAAAAAAGGCGGATGCTCAGCAGCATCCGCCTTTTTTTTGCCATCCAAATCAGGTAGAGACGCGGGGTAGAGACACGATAAATCGCGTCTCTACCGCGTTATTTGATGCACAGATCCACAAACTGAAAGTTTGTCACATCAAAAAGGCCTTCATCAGTCAGTTTCAGCTCCGGAATTACAGGAAGAGCCATAAAGGCCAGGGTCATAAAGGGATCCAGATCCGGATTGACCCCCAGATGGGTCCGGGCCGTCTCCAGCATATCTTTGAGGATGGCGCTGACCTTTTCAGCAGGCTGATCAGACATCAAGCCGGCAATGGGCAGATCCAGTTTTCCCAGAACCTTTCCGCCGGAGACAACGCAGATGCCTCCGCCGCTCCCGGCCAGTTCATTCACGGCCTGTGCCATATCTTCATCACTGTCGCCTATGACTATAAGATTATGGGAATCATGGGCGATGGAGGATGCCACAGCGCCCCCCTTCATTCTGTAGTTTTCCACAAGCCCCAAACCGATATGCCCCTTACCGCCGTGCCTCTCGATCACAGCCATTTTCAGGATATCCAGATGGGGATGATTGATAAAATAACCCTCCTGATCCCTGTCGACTTTCCGCACAGCACTTTCCGTAACGATCGAATGGGGCAGTATCCGTATAACCCGGGCCAGGTCCGTTTCCAGGGACATCCGGAAATCACCGGCTGACAGCTCTCTGATCCGGACGGTATCCCTCACGGCGTCGCCGGGATTCTGTTCTGAACTTTTCAGAATCTTTCCATCCCGGGCCACCAGTTCTCCGTCTTTATAAACCTGCTGGACCTGAAAACTTTCCAGGTCCTTCAGCACAACCATATCGGCAGCATACCCGGGAGCCAGTGCGCCCTTGCCTTTCAGGCCGTAACACTCGCAGGCATTAATGGTCGCCATCTGAATAGCCCAGAGGGGATTGAGTCCCATAGAGGCAGCCTCTCTGATGCTGTAATTGATATGACCATCCTGGATGATGTCTTCGGGCTGTTTGTCATCGGTACAGAACGCACAGCGCCTGACATTATTGGCGTTTACCGCTGTCACAAGGCTTGTCAGATTCCGGGCAGCCGACCCCTCCCGGATCAGCACATACATGCCCCTTCTCAGGCGGTCTTTCATTTCATCGGGAGTGGCACACTCATGATCGGTCATGACTCCCGCACCGGCATAGGCGTTCAGGTCCTTCCTTTCCACCATGGGAGAGTGACCGTCAATGGGCTTTCCCCTCTCCCGGGCCAGGCGGATTTTTGCCAGGACTTTATCATCTCCTCCGATCAGGCCGGGATAGTTCATCATCTCTCCCAGGCCCAGGACGCGGTCCCGGTCAATCAGCTGAGCCAGGTCCTCCGCCTCCAGGACAGCACCGGCATTCTCGAAAGGCGTGGCGGGAACACAGGAGGGAAGCATGAAAAGGCAGTCCAGGGGAAGGTTTTCCGAAGCGTCCAGCATATAGCGTATGCCGTCCAGACCGCATACATTGGCAATCTCATGAGGATCGGCAATCACAGTGGTAGTTCCCCGGGGGACTACAAGGGAGGAGAAATTTTCGGGAGTGGAAAGGGAGGATTCTATATGGACATGGGCATCGATGAATCCTGGAGCCAGATAGGCTCCTTCCAGGTCAACCTCCTCCCTGCCTTCGTAGGCGCCGTAGCCCAGAATGATACCGTCTTTCACAGCCAGGCTGTTTTCCTGGATTTCTCCTGTGAAAACATTGATGATTTTTCCGTTTCTGAAAACAATATCCGCTTTTTTTCTTCCGGCGGCGGCATCTATAAACTGTTTCAACTCCATAAAGACCTCCAATTCAGAATATAGCATAATCTTGTCTGACTTTCTTCGATATTTTCAACTATTGATTGATTGTTCAGTTAAATAGGTTTTACAATAATATCTGGAAATTTAAACTTAAGGAGTCTCTATGGAAAAGTTTTTTCAGCTGAAAGAACACGGAACTGATGTGAAAACCGAAGTCATTGCGGGAATCACCACCTTTCTGACCATGGCTTACATTCTCATCGTAAACCCTCTGATCCTCAGCGAAACCGGAATGGATTTCGGCGCCGTATTTACAGCCACAGCTCTCTCATCACTGATCGCCACCCTTGTGATGGCCCTGGTGGCAAAACTCCCCTTTGCCCTGGCCCCGGGAATGGGGCTGAATGCCTTTTTTGCCTATACCGTCTGTATAGGAATGGGCTACAGCTGGCAGTTTGCCCTGACCGCCGTCTTTCTGGAAGGTATCATTTTTATCGTTCTGACCTTTCTGAATGTACGGGAAGCCATCATCAACTGCATACCTCCCAATATCAAAAAAGCGATCTCCGTCGGTATAGGCCTTTTTATTGCTTTTATCGGCCTCAGCAATGCCAAAATCATCGTAGCCAATCCGGGAACAACTGTGGGACTGGGATCCATAGGGACCCCCGAATTCCAGCTGGCCCTGATCGGATTGATCCTTACCGGTCTTCTCCTGGCGTTCAAGGTCAAAGGAGCCCTGCTTATAGGAATTCTGGCAGCCACAGTGATAGGATTTCCCCTGGGTCTGACTCAGGCACCTTCCGGATCCTGGGCTCCTCCCTCTCTGGCACCTATATTTTTCAAATTCGATTTTTCCCAGATTTTCACACTGGATATGCTGATTGTTCTTTTCACCTTCCTTATGGTGGATATGTTTGACACGGTGGGAACTCTGATCGGAGTTTCAACCAAAGCCAAGCTGCTGGACAGCGAGGGAAAACTCCCCAGAGTCAAAGAAGCTCTGATGGCCGATGCGGTGGGAACAACCGTTGGAGCCATACTGGGAACCAGTACTGTAACCACATACGTGGAAAGTGCTGCCGGCGTCGAGGAAGGGGGCAAAACCGGGCTCACCGCACTGACGACCGCAGTCCTCTTCTTTATAGCTCTCTTTCTTTCTCCCCTTTTCATAATGATCCCCGGCGCTGCCACAGCCCCTGCTCTTATCCTAGTGGGACTTTTCATGATGAGCCCCATCAAAGATATTGAACTGGATGAGATCACAGAAGCCCTTCCGGCATTTCTGACTATTATTATGATGCCCCTGGCCTACAGCATTTCAGAAGGAATCGTCTTCGGAGTTATCTCCTATGTCCTTATGAAACTCTTTACAGGAAAAGGCAAGGAAGTTCCTGTTCTCACCTACATTGTAGCGGCCATTTTTGTTCTGAAATTTTTCGTCTAGGAATAGCTTTTCTTTCCTGTGGGGCACTTCTTTCAGAGATGATCCGATCTCTGCAGGAAGTGCCTTTTCTGCATTCCCCGGAGCTGCCTGTTCCTCTGGAGAAACGGGTTCAGCAAGAGCCTCTTTTTTGCTAGGATAAACAGATGCAGAAATATGAAACCCTTTTATTCGATCTGGACGGAACCCTTCTGGATTTCAGACTTGCCGAAACCAATGCTCTGGAGAACCTCCGGGAGGCGATGGACAATCCCCTCCCCCCCGAAGAGTTCCGAAAAATATATCATAAAGTCAATGATGCGATCTGGCTCGAACTGGAGCAGGGGTTCATAACAGGAAAAGAACTGAAAACCGAGCGTTTCAGAAGATTCAGCCGGGATCTGCCCTCTTCTCGGGATCCGGAGGAACTGTCTGAAATGTATCTGCACTACCTGGGAAAGGAATCCCACTTCTATCCTGGAGCGGTCAGCCTGATTACCGAACTGGCTGAAGCCGGTTATGCCATGGGAGTCATTACCAACGGGCTCTCTGGGGTCCAGAAAAACAGGCTGGACAGGCGGGAATTCCAGTTGAATTTCACAAGCTTCACCATTTCGGAGGATGTGGGATACGCCAAACCCTCCAGAGAGATTTTTGAGATTGTTTCTGAAAACATGGGAGTGCCCCTGTCGGAAAAAGTCCTGATCATAGGGGACAGTCTGACATCGGATATAGCCGGAGGCATTCAGGCGGGGATCAGTACCTGCTGGTACAACCCGGGGAAATGGGAGAATCAGTCTCCCTGGAAACCGGATATGGAAGTATCCGATTTCGGAGAGTTGAAAGAAGCGCTGCTCAGCTGGAACCGAAACTGTCGAGATAGGATGTAATCGCCGCGATAGCCGGTTCGGGTTTGAACGTCTCGATCAGGGCGATCTGGAAGGCGAAGGCCTGGAGCATATTGAAAAGCTGAAAGGCCATATCTTTGGGATCCATTTCCCGGAATTCGCCATTCTCAACACCTTTCCGTATGATCCTGGCAAGCAGAAATGTCAGACCCACGGTCCGTTTCTGGATTTCCCGGGAATAGTCCATTCCCTGCCGTTTCATCTGGAAAAGAAAATCAGCCAGACTGTAGTAGAAATCCTTCTGACGGAAAGAGATCCGGATAATATCGGAGCAGATGAATTTCAGTTTCTCAAGCTGGGTCATGTGTTCCGTATCAAAGAGCTCTTTATACTGTTTAAACATACTATGAGTCATTTCTTTTACTGCATAGTAGAAGATCTCTTCTTTATCCTTGAAATAGAGATAAAGAGTAGGACGGGAGATCCCGCATCTGTCGGCGATATAGGAAAGGTTCGTATCCTGATACCCCCGACGGGCGAATATGACGAAAGCCCTTTTGAGAATTTCCTGTTTTCTTTTCTTATGATCAATTATTTTCGGCATGGTTCATCCATTATACAAAAAAAAGGCTGGTCCTGACAGGAGCAGCCTTAATGCGATTTTCAAAGGTAACTGCCATCAGAACCTGCGGCAGATACATGTGTCAATTAACAACTGCTGTACAGGATTATTCCTGCTCTAAATTTGCTGAAAGATCTACCTCCTTATCATAGTCGATTCCATCTATTGCGAAACCATGAAGTTTAAGATAATCCTCACGGAATCCCTTAATATCCGACAATTCGGATACATTCCCGGAATTTACCTGATCCCAGAGTTCAGAGACAGCCTGCTGAACATCTTCTCTCATCTCCCAGTCATCCACACGGATCCGTCCCTGATCATCCACAGGAACCTCGCCCTTACCATACAGACGGTCAGACAGAAGGCGGTACATCTGTTCAATACAGCCCTCATGGATTCCTTTCTCTTTCATCACTCTGAAAAGCAGGGCGATGTAGAGAGGAACAACAGGAATAACGGCGCTGGAACGGGTCACAAGAGCTTTATTTACAGAAACAAAAGCCTCACCCTTCAGATCTTTCAGCATATCGTTCAGAGTTCTGGAGCTGGCCTCCAGATGCTCTTTGGCTTTACCGATGGTTCCTTCTCTGTAAACAGCATAGGTAACCTCGGGGCCTATATAGGAGTAGGCAACGGTTTTACAGTTTTCAGCCAGAACTCCGGCTTCTTTCATCTGGGAGATCCAGCGGATCCAGTCTTCACCACCCATGACCTTCACGGTGGGTTCCACATCCCCGTCATCGGCGGGTTCGATGGTCACCTCATTGACAGTCTCTTTCATATAGTCAACCGAAAGAGCCGTAAAAGGCTTTCCGATGGGCTTCAGAACGGACTTGTAGGTTTCTCCGGTTTCCGGATCGACCCTGACGGGAGAGGCCAGAGAGTAAACAATCAGATCAACTTCTCCCCAGTTCTCCCTGATCCATGAAATAGCCTGAGCCTTCATTTCATCAGAAAAAGCGTCTCCGTCCAGAGTATGGGATTTGAGCCCCTCTGCAGCGGAGGCCCTGTCGAAAGCCCTGTTATTATACCAGCCGGGAGTTCCCGGCCGTTTTGCCGTCTGGGGTTTTTCAAAGGAAACCCCCAGAGTCTCCGCACCACCGGCAAAGGCCGCGGAGATACGGGAAGCCAGACCGAAACCGGTAGAGCATCCCACAACAAGGACCTTTTTGGGCATATCAATCTTCGGCTGGGACTTTACATAGTCAATCTGGTTCATAACCTCTTTTTCACACCCTTCAGGATGTGTGGTCAGACAGATGTTATTGATAATCTTGGGAGTAATAAGCATGCCTCAGGCCTCCTCTTTTTTCATGATACAGAGCCATGAGGCTTCACATGCAAGCTCGTCGCCCACATAGGCTTTTCCGCTCTGCTTGATCATCATCCCCGAAACCCTTTCATTGACAACTTCCATACGGACTTCATCACCGGGAACCACCTGACGGCGGAATTTGGCCTTTTCAACAGAGGCAAGGAAGAACAGATCTTTCTCTCCGCCCAGACCCTGCTTTTTCAGGCCCGCTCCCCCTGCCTGAGCCATGGACTCAATCAGGATAACACCGGGAACAACGGGATAACCGGGAAAGTGTCCTTTGAAGAAAAAATCCTCGTCCGTAAACTTTCTGTATCCTGTGATACCTTTTTCATCAATATTCTCCAGCCTGTCTACAAACAGGAAGGGTGCCCTGTGGGGCAGTAATTTTTCCATTTCTGACATATGTCTCAGTCCTCGTATTTTTTAAAAATGATAGAAGCATTATGACCGCCGAAGCCGAGAGAGTCACTCAGGGCCGCCCGGACGGGGGCTTCTTTTCCGGCACCTGCCAGGAAATCCAGATCGCATCCCTCTTCGGGATTGTCCAGGTTCATTGTACCGGGCATAAAGGAATCCTTGATAGCCAGGACACAGACAATAGCTTCCACACCACCGGCTCCTCCGACCATATGGGCCGTCATGGATTTGGTGGAAGAGATCTTCAGTTTGTAGGCATGATCCCCGAAAGCTTTTTTGATGGCCTTGGTTTCAATGGGATCGTTGGTGGGAGTGGATGTACCGTGGGCATTGATATAGTCAATGTCTTCGGGCTTCAGTCCGGCACTTTCCAGAGCGACGGCCATGGAGCGGGCCGCTCCGATCCCTTCGGGGTCGGGAGCCGTCAGGTGTCCCGCATCACAGGTGGCACCGTATCCGACGATTTCCGCATAGATAGGAGCATTCCTTTTCTTTGCGTGTTCCAGCTCCTCCAGAACCAGGATACCTGCTCCTTCGCCCATGATAAAACCGTCCCTGTCTTTGTCAAAAGGCCGGCAGGCAGTTTCAGGTGAATCATTTTTTGTGGAGAGAGCCTGGATCTTGGCAAATCCGGCAATACCGAAGGGTGTGATCGCCGCTTCCATACCGCCTGTGAAAATACAGTCGGCCATACCGCTTTTGATCATCATCATTGCCTGACCCACCGCATCGGTAGCACTGGCACAGGCTGTGGAAATAACGGAACAGGGACCGTGAAAACCCAGAGAGATCGCCACATTCGCGGGACCTTCGTTATCGATCATTTTGGGAACAGACATGGGGGGAACACCGGCAGGACCTCTGTCGTTGAGACGGGTGATTCCCTCTTCGATAACTTCAAATCCGCCGATTCCGTTTCCGAGAACCACGCCGACCCGGTTGGAATCATAGTTTCCTTCGGAAAGCCCGGAATCATCAAAGGCTTCTTTTGCGGCATATACAGCATACTGCGTAAAGAGAGCCATCTTCCTGGCTTCTTTTTTATCAATTCTCACAGAGGGATCAAAATCTTTGATCTCACCGGCAATTTTAACGGGGAATTCGGATGCATCAAACTTTGTGAGGGGTCCGATCCCGATTTTACCGGCTTTCAGTCCATCCCAGAACTCTTTAATATCCTTACCAACCGGGTTTACAGTTCCCAGTCCAGTGACAACAACTCTTTTTGACATATCCTATCTCTCCTTCCAGAGTAATCTTTCAAAATCAGATATTCCCCTAACAGGGGAATATGTTTTTTTTCCGGTCAATCCTATACCGGAATCAGAATCCAGCCAATGGACGGCTCTATCATCCGTCAACGGCATGCCGTCTACATGGCCATTCCGCCGTTAACGTTAATTGTCTGCCCTGTGACATAGGAAGCTTTATCCGAAGCCAGGAAATAGACAACATCGGCAATCTCACGGGCCTGACCGGTTCTTCCCATGGGGATCTGACCTTTCAGCTCTTCCATCACCTTCTCACTCAGGGCGGCGGTCATATCGGATTCGATAAAACCGGGAGCCACGGCGTTAACCCGAACATTTCTGCCGGCCACTTCCTTGGCGAGGCTCTTGGTAAAACCGATCATCCCCGCTTTGGATGCGGCATAGTTGGTCTGTCCCGCATTCCCAGTCACACCGACCACGCTGGAAATATTAATGATGCTTCCGCTTCTTTTACGGATCATCTGGGAAGCCGCAATTTTTGATACCAGAAAGGTGCTTGTCAGGTTTACATTCATAACCTGGTCCCACTGGTCTTTAGACATCCGGAAGATCAGTCCGTCCCGGGTGATTCCCGCATTGTTCACAACCACATCCAGACCCTCTTTCGCCAGAGGTTCGACGATCGCAGTCATCTGCTCTTCATCGGCCACATTTCCCTGATGCCAGGTGACAGTGGTATTATGTTCCGCTGCCAGTTTCTCCAGCTCCTCCTGATGGGGACTGGGACTGGTACTTATAAAATGCACTTCCGCACCATTTTCCAGAAATACACTGACTATTTCTTTTCCTATACCCCGGGATCCTCCGGTTACCAGAACTCTCTGACTCATTTTGCGTCTCCTTTCACTGCTTCCAGAAATTGATCCAGTCCTTCAACCTTACCGCAGGTCCAGCACTTCTGCTCCATTCCGGATTTACTCCATAGACCGGTAAGGACATTGCCCGGCCCGGCTTCGACAACCAGCTCGGTTCCGGCTGATCCTATATTCTTCTCTATAACAAGCCACTGAACGGGACTTACCATCTGCTCGATACAGAGTTCCCTGACTTCAGCTCCTGTAGTCACAATCGATCCTGTAACATTGGAATAGAAATCCTTTACAGGATCACGGAATTCAATTTTTGAAACCACCGCGTTCAGCTCCTCCCTCCCGCTGTTCAGAAGAGGAGTATGGAACGGTCCAGAGACTTTAAGGGGAATCACTCTTTTGGCGCCCGCTTCCTTCAGAGAGTCCTGAATCGCAGCGACACCTTCTTTTGTTCCCGAGACAACAACCTGAACGGGACTGTTGTTATTGGCGGCAAACACATCGTCCCTCCCGGAGGCTTCCACCACAGTGCGGACCGTTTCAAAATCCAGCCCCATGACCGCGCCCATCCCGGCTTCCCCTCTGGTTTCTACAACCAGCTGGCCGGCCCGGGCCATAATCTCACCTCTTCTTGTAACAACGGTGAAAGCATCCTCCTCTGTGAGGATTCCCGTATCGACCATTGCCGAATATTCACCGAGGCTGACCCCGGCAGCGCAGCTTGAGACGAATCCCTCATCCAGCAGAGCCGCCCGGACCGAAAGGTTGACCAGAGTAATGGCCACCTGGGTATTCTCCGTAGCTTTGAGATCCTCTTCCGAGCCGTCAAAGAGGAGTTTTTTCATATCCTTGCCGGCTGTTTCCGACGCTTTGTCAAAAAGGGACTTCACACTGTCATACCGGTCCCACAGGTCTTTTCCCATTCCGGAGTACTGTGCACCCTGTCCGGGAAAAAGCATTGCCAATTTTTTGTCTACCATACTAAATAATTTCCTCCATAGGTTAACCCGGCACCGAATCCCATAGTAATGATCTTCTGGCCCTTTTTCAAAAGCCCTTTCTCATCCATCTCTTTAAAAGCGATAGGAATCGTAGCGGCTGAAGTATTCCCGTATTCGGGAAGATTTATATAAAATTTTTCCAGAGGAATTCCGCTTCTTTTGGCTGCTGCCTGAATGATTCTGACATTCGCCTGATGCGGGACAATATAGTCCAGCTCATCTGCGGAAATTCCCGCTTTTTCAAGCAGGGTTTCAATTGTCTCCACAAGAACTTTTACGGCAAAGTTGTATACCTGCCTCCCATCCATGGACAGATACATGGGAGCCGGATCTTCTGTCTCATGCAGCCATTCTGCCGTGATGGGAGAAGCGGAACCGCCTTTCTCCACCATCAGAGCCTTTTCACCTGAGCCCTGAGCCCGCAGATGACTGTGGAAGATTCCCCGGTCCTCGTCTGTGGGCGAAAGGACAGCAGCGCCTGCTCCGTCTCCGAAAAGAACACAGGTATTCCTGTCTCTCCAGTTCACAATGGATGAGAGAACTTCCGCTCCCACAATAAGGACATGATCCATACTTCCCGACTGAATCAGGGATCTACCCAGATCCATGGCATAGGTATAACCGCTGCAGGCGGCTTCCAGATCGAATGCTCCTGAATGGTTCAGTCCCAGAGCATTCTGTATAAGGGCTGCCGTAGAGGGGAAAGCCTTGTAATCCGGTGTGGAGGTCGCACAGATCACCATGCTGATCTTGTCCGGATCAACTCCCGACTGTTCCAAAGCCGCTTTTGCCGCTTCAATACCAAGGGATGAACAGGTTTCATCTCCGCTGACAAGGTATCTGGATTTAATCCCCGTATGGGAGACAATCCATTCATCCGATGTATCAACCCACCGGGATAACTCATCATTGGTAACCTTCCGGCGGGGATGGGCTTTCCCCATACCGGTAATAACGGCATTTCTGTTGGAGTTTATCATGATTTTATTATTTACATTTTTTGAATTTGTGTCAATATTAGCTTTCAGATATGGCTATTTTACGCTTTCAAAGCAATAAATTTTTCATTTCCACCTATATTCTTTATATTTATAAACAGAAAAAAAATTGATCAGGAGAGTATAAGATGCTGGAAGTTGGCGATCAGGTGGAAAATTTCACATTATCCGATGAAAACGGAAACAACATATCCCTTAATGATTTCAGGGGAAAAAAAGTTATTGTCTATTTCTACCCCAGGGACAATACCCCGGGGTGCACCACAGAAGCCTGCAGTTTCAGGGATGAATTCCCCGCCTTTGAAGAACAGGACGCCGTGGTAATAGGAATCAGCAAAGATTCCCGGAAGAGCCATATGAATTTTAAAACCAAATACGAACTGCCCTTCATCCTTTTAAGTGATCCGGAAAAAGAGGTCATCCAGCAGTTCGGGGCCTGGGGAGAAAAAAAGAATTACGGAAAAGTCTCCATGGGAATTATTCGGAGCACCTTTGTTCTGGATGAAGAACACAGGGTAAAGCATGTATTCAGAAAGGTAACAACCAAAGATCATGCTCAGGCGGTTCTGAAAGTCTTATAAATAAAGAAGGCCCCTAAGGAAAAAGGAGAAAAACCTTAAGGGCCGATTAGAATCCAATTGAACGGTTCTACAACATAAACCCTGCTCCAGACCCGGGGTTACAGAAAATCTGAAAAGTCTCTCCATTATTGCCAATTTCCGGGGGAATCGCTATCCTTTGATAACCCCGATGCCCCCGGAAAGGAAAACACAGCATGATCTACATGATGATGGCCATAGGCGTTATGGCCGCCGGTTCGTCAGTTGTCTTTATTAAGATAGGCACAATGGACCCGATCTTTCTTGCAGCCTACAGACAGATTCTTGCGGCTCTTATAACACTTCCCCTCTTTTTCCGGGATGCCGGAAAAATGGAAGGGCCTGTAACCTTCCGGAAAATAATCCCGTCCCTGCTGCCCGGCCTCTTCCTGGGGTTTCATTTTATAACCTGGACAATGGGAGCCAGGATGATACCGGGAGGCCATGGATCACTTCTGATCAATATGTCCCCTGTCTTTATGCCTTTTCTCATGTATTTTATGGTGGGAGAGAAAATCACACCACTGGAAATCGTCGGCAGCGTTCTTGCGGTCGGGGGAGTTATTTTTCTCGGACTTAAAGACAGCGGCTATTCCCCGGAATATATCAGAGGAGACGGCGTGGTCATTGTTGCGATGATCCTCATTGTTTTCTACCTGGCCCTGGGAAAGAAGAACAGAAAGAAATCCCCACTCTGGTTTTATATGGTTCCGGTATACCTGACCGGGGGGATCCTCTGCCTGATCATCGGATTCATCAATCAGGGAGATCCTCTCCCCTCGGGCATCAATGATATAGTTTCCATAGCCGGACTGACTGTACTCTGCACAGTCATCGGCCATACCATAAACAACCTGGGAATGAGAAAGCTCAGAGGCCAGGTCGTCTCACTCATCAACCTGGCACAGATTGTTGCCGCCACCGTCCTGTCCTTTCTGTTTCTGGGAGAGATCCCGCCCCTGTATTTCTATCCGGCCGCTCTGATCATCCTGGCGGGGCCCCTGGTTGTCATCCTTTTTGACAGATCACAGGCTGCAAACTAACTGGAGGCAAAACAGGCGCTGGAATCATCCGGGATCAATATGCCGGAAAAGTTTTTTATGATACACTTGGTTTTTAAAAGGAGACAGATTATCGATTCCCTGAAGATTCGTCCATCGATTTCCAGACCGAAGGTGATCTCATGACTCTCCCCTGGGAACTGGCTCAGGACAGCAACTGGTACAAACTCGACAATGCCGGAAAGATCTACCCGGCCATTCTCTCCAGAAGGATTACAAGCCTTTTCAGAATTTCTCTCTCCCTGAAGGAGCCCGTCAATATTGATCTGCTGGAAGAAGCCAATAACAGGGTAATTAAACGGTTCCCCTATTATCAGGTGTCTCTCAGACGAGGCCTCTTCTGGTACTACCTTGACACCAACCCGAGGCTTCCCAGGATAGAAGGGGACTCCCTTTATCCCTGTATGAGAATGCCTATCAAAAAAAAGAGGATGTTCCTTTTCAGGGTGAGGGCCTATAAATGCCGCATAGCTGTTGAGTTTTCCCACATAATGACTGACGGAACGGGCGCCTCCATCTACCTGAAAACCCTGGCGGCAGAGTACCTGAGGCTCAAAGGCGTTACCATCCCGGCGGATCCCGAGCGGGGAATCTTTTCCCTGGAGGAACCACCGGCAGAGGATGAAAAAGAGGACGCCTTCAAGCAGTACTTCAACCCGAAGCTTCCCAAACCCTCCCGGGGAGCCCGGGCATTCCATCTCCATCAGAAACTGATACCCCCCCACCGCTACTATCTGACAACAGGGATCATGCCTGTGGAGAAAGTAAAAACCAGGGCGAAAGAACTGAATGTCAGTATCAGTGAATTCCTGATAGCCCTTCTGATCCTGAGCTTTCAGGAGTACATAATCAACCACATAAAAAGGCCCGGCAGGGTAAAACCCATACGGATGAATATTCCCGTCAATCTCAGGAATCTCTATCCATCGGGAACCATGCGGAACTTTTTTCTTTCGGTGGAACCCTGGATAGACCCCCGTCTGGGAGTCTACACCCTGGAGGAGATCGCTGCCAAAGTTCATCACTACATGCGCTATGAGGTGGACAGGAGGTTTCTCAATCAGCAGATAAGCCGGAACATAAAAGGGGAGATCAACATTGTCAACAGATTACTCCCGCTGCTGCTGAAAGACCTGGTCCTCCCTGTTCTCTACCAGTTTATGGGGGAAAGAAACTATACAAGCGGTTTCAGCAATCTGGGCAGAATGGAGCTGCCCGGGGAGATGTGTCCCCATGTGGAAAGATTTGACTTCTATCCTCCCCCCAGTAAGGGAAACAGGATCAAATGTACTGCTGTTTCTTGGCAGGACAGACTGCATGTATCCTTCGGCAGCCTTGTGGAGGATACAGAAATTGAAAGGATTTTTTTCACATCCCTGAGAAAGATGGATATACCCGTTAAAATTGAAAGTAACAGGTTAGATTAATAAAAAGGTGGTTGTATGCCCTATTGTTCAAGATGCGGAGTAGAAGTCAATGATGAGATTGCCAAATGCCCTCTGTGCCACTCCCCCATCCAGAAATTCTACGAAGAGCCCGAGCCGGGAAGGGACTTTCCAACCGATCAGCTCAATCCGGCCGCTCCCCGGCTGAGCCCCAGGGAGAAAATCCGAATAGCCTTTTCCATAACGAGCTTCGGGATCTTAATCCCCCTGATGATAACCCTCTCGGTTGATATCGTTCTGACCAGAAGTATAAGCTGGTCGATCTACCCCATAATAGGCCTTGTGGGAAGCTGGCTTCTCACCATTGTCCCCATTACAAAACCGGCAAAATCCAATCTGATTATCTGGAGTGAGACGATTGTTCTCTGGGGAGTCTTTGCCTCACTATCCCTCTTCACAGATCTATCCTCCCGGGTATTCCAGCTCAGTTTCCCCATCATCCTGACAGGGGCTGTCATCACCCAGGCTATTGTCACTCTATCCGGAAGAACAGCCAGGAAAGGAGGCAATATTGCCGGGTTCATCCTTCTGGGGATCGGGGTGTTCTGCGGCGTTACCGACTTCATAGTATCCGGTTCTGTCATGGGACATCAGGGAATGAGCTGGTCGCTTATTGTGATAGCCGCTCTTATCCCGGTAAGCGGTATGCTTCTCTATCTCCATTACCGGAAAAAAAAATCCAGACTGGCGAAGTTTTTTCACATTTAGGATTCAGGGTTTTCTTCGGGTTCGGGAAGATCCGAAGAGAATTCCTCTTTCTTTTCAATATCCTTTACGATTTTGCCAATGTCCCTCTTCAGAATTTTTATTTCCTGACGGCGGGCCTGGATTTCCTCCTCCAGATTATCGATTTTCCGGGTCATATACTCTTTGTCTTTTTCAAGTTTCCGGATTTCAATCCGGGCCTGCCACTTTTCTATTTCCAGATTAAGAGCCACCCCGGCTTCTGTTAAATCATCAATTTTTGTAAACAGAGATTTGATCTCTTTGGATTTTTTAAGCTCCACAGAGCGGTTTCCACAGGCGCTTTCACCCAGTTTGATAAGAGAATCCTGAAGATACTCCTCTTCTCTCTCTATCTCTTTCTGAAGTGCTTCAATGCGTTTTTTCGGGCCTTTCCCCTGAGACAGCTCCTTCTGCTGATCCTTGATAAGGCGTTTTCTGTTTTCCAGTTCCTCTTCATCCCTGAGAACCGTCTTCATCTCCTCCGCCGCCCGGAACCAGGGCTGCAGAAGGGCCCCGTCGGGAGTATCGGCACCGCCGGCTCCGGCGCCCAGTTCAAGAGCATCCTGAAACCCTTTTCTATAAAGCCTGGTCAAACTGGTTTCCAGGGTTTTCTTCTTGCTTTTCAGAAGGGATTTTTTTCCTTTGAAAACCATATGGTTCAATATATTTTTCCGGGAAGACTGGTTCTCACTCTGAAACAGATCGGATTCCGTATCCCGCATCTTATTGATATGGGCTGTCACCGGTTCATAGGCGACGCTCCAGGAAGGATTGTCCAGCGTCTTCAGTAGATGGAACAGCTTCTCTCCCAGAGACTCCTCCAGGGTTTCCATCTCCTCTTTCACAGCGGACTTTCTGTTTTTCAGATTGCCCTCGGACTCCTTGAGACGGGTCAGTTCCTCTTCCCCCTTCTCTATCTCATCCTGATGCTCCCTGAGGAGGGGAATCTTTTTTTTATGTTCCTCCGCTGTGGACCTCTGTTCTTCCAGAAGACCCGATTCCTGAAGTTCCGGCGGCTTCTTCAGCAGAATCTCTCCCAGAGCAAGGTAGATCTCATCCCTTTCTGTAAGATTTTCCCTTACAAGAGTTTTCAATTCATCTATTTTTTTCTCTATATTAGCCATACACCCTCCAGTCAAACTTCCTAGTCCTATTCAAAAGATAAAAATCTTTCGGTCAATTATCAAGGATGGTTATCTCCACCCGTCGGTTTTTTCTCTTTCCCTCTTCAGTACTGTTGTCTGCCACAGGCATGGAGTGCCCCATACCTTTTATTACCATCTGGGATGAATCTTTAATTCCCGTGTTCATGAAATACTCCGCCACAGCACCGGCTCTCCTCTCCGACAGCTGCTGCCCATCCCACCTGGCCCCCACAAAAGCGGTATGCCCTGTAATCAGAAGATCATGATCGGGAAAGCGGCTGATGATCCGGCCGATGTCCTTCAGTTTATCCTCCTCTCCCGGTAGAAATTCAGCTTCATCCGGAACAAAGAGTATATTCTCAAGGGTGAGAGTCACACCCTCATCGGAAATTTCAACAGAAATATCCTCCAGATGTTCATCCTCCAGAACCGTTTCAATCTCTTCCTTTACGCTCTTTTTCTCCCACTGATCCGCCTCGGTCACCTTCCCTTCGGAGATTCCCCTGAAAGTGTAGCGATGCCCCGAGTCCATAGTGTAGCTGATGGAGAATCTGTCAGTAACATAAGCGGGAATCCCCGCCCGGGAGTCCCAGAAAAAAGTCTGCTCAAAATCCCCGTAGACCCCGTTGGGCAGATCCGCAGTTCCCGAAGGCAGAGCTCCGGGAGGAAGAGAGAAAACATCCACATCTGAATACAGATGATAGTTGATCAGGATCACATCGACCTCCCGGCCCTGGTAGGTGTCTTTCCCCTTGTAGGTATAGAAGACCCGGAAGGGAATATGAAGCCTGTAATCGATGTCAAAAAAGGGCTTCAGGTCATGAACCTCTTCAGCCATGGCGGACCAGGAATCTCCCGGCTCCAGATCGGAATCGGGAAAAACAGGAACATTCCGGACAGAAGGCAGATAGTCCTGTTCCGGAATATCTCCGTACTCCCCGTTATTATAGCGGTAGAACTCAACCGCATCCTCTGCAGAGTATATATACACTCCCGTATCAAGAGATTTTTCCGAGATACTGTATCTGACGCTCAGAGTCCCTCCCGACTCATCCGATTCCGTGACCATGACGGCAATCCTGTTCAGGATGGAGGACTCTCCCAGAAGCTGATCATCCAGAAAAACCCCTTCGGTGACTTCTGCCACGATCCTGTACTGATCACCCTGCTGCTGTGAGAACCTGAAAGTCTGAGCAGGCAGCAGGGCTGCCAGGACGGCAAAAGCAATACAGGCGATTATTTTTTTCAAGTACATACCCCTTTCCAGATTAGACAACTCTAAACAATTGACAAATGGAGTGTCACTATATATTGTAAGTGTATTATCGAAAAAATCGGAGAAAAACAACAGGTTTTTCCTCAGGAGAGAAACAGTTTGTTTAAACATAAGACCCGTTTTGAAAGAATTGTACTTCAGTCAATCTTCTTTTCAGACCTTATCATTTAAAGAAACATCTCCCTTAAGAAAATTTGGTATTGCGCCGGAAAATTACCGTGACCTGTTAAACTCCCGTTTTTTTCATTTTTTTTATGTTCGCCCAAGTGCTGCCATCCCAAAGGGGATTTTCAACTGCAGAAACCGGCAATTTATTCAAACAGGAGACATCAGTCATGGGTAAAAATGAAACTATTAACCCTGAAGACCTACTGCCTGCTGTTGAGAATCTACTGAAACGGGTCAAAGAAAATGAAGACCCGGATATTCTCAACGCTTATAGAAAGGCATTCAAGAAAACTGTTCCTTATTCAATGAGATCCTGGGTAAGTGCCTACATGCTCAAGGAATTTGCATCAAAAAAGACAGGTAGGACCGTACAGAACGGCGTATCACTCTTTGTCAGCATCGGAAGGAACCGCAAAGTCTACCCGAAGGATCTGATCCACCTTTTCGTGAATACAGGAAAAGTGGACAGAAGCATGATCGGGGATATTAAGATTCTTGATAACTACTCTTTTATAACTCTCAACAGTCAGGCCACAGAAACAGCCATTGATAATCTCGACGGTATCGATTTCCGGGGAAGAAAGCTGACCGTTAATTTTGCAAAAAAGAAATCAATGGAGTAAAAGCCCTTAGACCGGTCCGGCGCCGGTCTGCTTTTCAATTTAAAAAAACCAGGTAAAAACAATCCAGACAAGAATAAAGTTCATAACCAGACCCGTCAGAACCAGAATTCCCGAAATACTTTCATAGAGAAATGCCTTTTTCTGGCAGTACGATGCCAGCAGATGCGGATCCTCAGGCAGTTCGACCCGGCCCTCCAGAGGGCTGATTTCCGAAAGAATACCCTCTCCCTCTCTGCGGCGGTTTTTCCATCCGCTGGGACATCTGTACACAGTAAAGGATCCCTCCCCTGCGGGTTCTTTCACGGTTCCCCTGTCCGGAAGAAGAGAAAGCCGAATGAGATCCCTTTCCGCTCTGAACCGCCGGGCCGTGTCCCAGGATTTTCTGTAAAGATTGAACAGAAAGACCCCCGGAGGCAGAAAAAGAAGAGCCGGAATGAGAGCCATGGCTATACAAAAAAACTGAATCAGATAGTTTCCGCTGTTCTGAAGCAGGTAAACCGACTGGATCAGCAGGATCAGGATTCCTGAGATGAGAGACCAGGGGGTCAGAAAATTCCAGAACTCATTGTTCTGACGGCCGCACCAGACAGCCCGGGGAACCAGATACCGGGGATTCTCATTATAGACAAGAACCATAAGGGGTGCCGTCTCTCCCGACCGGAACCGGAACCGCCCCGCCCGGTACTCCAATTCTCCGCTCACATACATTTTTGTCCCTTCGGGCATGGAAAAAACCTGATTCCACGAAACCCGTTCCAGAGATTCGGAAGGAAAGGGCACGGGATTCAGGTGGGGATAGAATTTTTCCTTCCCGGCAAAGGCAGGCATAAAATAGACATGACTGTCCCGCATATCTACAGTAATAGACCGGTTCTCACGGGTTTTAAGCCAGAGAGTATCATTCCCTTCTATCGCTTCCAGTTCTCCGAGAACTCTGAAGGGCCCCAACGAAGCTTCCTGCTCGGAGGGAGTATGAAGTGTCATGGGGTAGAACAGAGAGGCATGAAGATTCTTTCTGACACCTCTCCAGTGGGAACGCACGACAAAAGCCCCCAGAACTGGAAGGAGGCCATAGAAAAAAAGAGCTGTTACAATGATGAATATCAGGGTTAACATGGAATCAGGCGGTCACATTGACTAACGAACCTGTGGTATAGGGTGTCCCTG
Source organism: Oceanispirochaeta sp. (assembly GCA_963666275.2). GTDB lineage: Bacteria > Spirochaetota > Spirochaetia > DSM-2461 > DSM-2461 > Oceanispirochaeta. Next base: position 927,593 of record CAXXOA010000002.1, on the reverse strand, counting down.
CGGTATAGGGGCCGGCCTGTGATGAGATAGCGGTATGAAGCTTGCCGGCATACTGATCAATCAGGGCATCAATGGCTTTGTCTGAGAGGCCGGATGTATTTGTCCTGGAAACATTCCCGTCCTTCAGAGAGACAAGGGAATCGATCAGGCTGTTCAGAACACGAAGTCTGTTCAATGGCACCGCATGCCCCTGAGTAGCCGCGGGAACCCCCTGGACGTACTTGAACTGGGCATAGGGACTCTGAACCCGGGAAACAGGAATACTGATTCTTCCCGATGAGTTTCTCATGCTCATGAGCTGTGCAATGTTGATCTGCCCTGATGCAGAACGCATTTCCATGTCCGGAACCTCCTGATATTTAAATTATCGGAAAAAAGCGGTCCGGTATTACTGGAAAAAAGAAAAATGCGTATAAAAAAAAACCGGAAGCGATAAACTTCCGGCTTAATCTATTTATTAATTCGTTTGATTATTATGTTTTTTTTAAAAAGTTTGAGGAAAATTATCTCCGTTTTTCGCTGGCACTTTTACAGTCGATACAGAGAACTGCGTAGGGAATGGCTTCCAAACGGTCTTTTCCTATTTTTTTAGAGCAGGAAGCACAGACTCCGTATTTCCCGTTTTCCAGGCGGATAAGGGCAGACTCGACTTTGTTCAGTCTGTTCCTGTCCTGAGTGCTCACAGCTTCCAGAGTTCTTACATCGATATCATTCGATGCAATATCGGCCAGATCTTTTACACCAAGATCTTCAACCGCCGCTTTGAAGTCTTCATTCTCTGAGATAAGATTCTTCAGAACAGACTCCTTGATCTCCAGAAGAACATTCTTCATCTTATCTTCAAATTCTTTTTCCATAGCTATAACCTTTTTTTAAGGAAAATTATATCCGCAATAATCTGTATTATTTAAAGAAAAATGTCAAGGAGTTGACAAATACATTCTGATTCCCTAATATGCTAATCACTATAGACATCAGGAGATATTTGTTTGGCAAAAGAAGAAGCTATTGAAGTGGAAGGTGTTGTTAAAGAATCCCTTCCCAATACAATGTTCCGCGTAGAAGTCGCTAACGGACACGTGATTCTGGCACATCTGTCAGGAAAAATGCGGAAACACTACATTAGAATCGTACCGGGAGACAAAGTAAAAGTCGCCCTTTCCCCCTATGACCTCACAAGAGGACGCATTATCTACAGGGAAAGATAACTACCGGAGCAATATCCAGGTTGCTCCGCTCCCTCCCGACCTTGCGGGAGCCCGGCCAAAATCCCTGACGAGAGGGGATTTCTGAAGGTACTGCTTTACCAGCGGCCTGAGAACAGATTCACCGCCGGGTGAATGCAGACCCTTTCCATGAACAATAATAACTTTTTTCAGTCCCTTTCTGCTGCTTCTCTTCAGGAAGGATTCCAGTTCGCCCAGAGCTTCCTGTCCGTTCCATCCATGGAGATCCAGAGAATCCTGAGGTTCCATTCTATTCAGGAGCTTTTTTCTTGTGTGAGTTATAATCCTGTCTGGCTTTTCCTTGCGGTCTTTCATTTTCCGGTCCGGAGGATATCGCTCCAGCCAGTCGTTCATGGATGAATCATTCCGGGAGCTTTCATTTTTCCGCTCCTCCTCCCGGGGGGAGCCGTTTTTTTTATTCATATCTTCCCACTGGGAGAGAATATCGTTAAAACTCAAGGTTCCTCTCCCTTCAGAAAGATGAGATTGTCGTATCTGGTCCACCCTTCCAGACCGAAAGCTGTCATAACAAGGCTGTAATCGCCCTCCTGTTTTACAAAAGAGACGGTGGTTCCTTCCTCCAGATTGAGCCAGTCGCTTCCGATCTCCTCGGGGACTTTCTTTACAACACAATCCTGATTGATCACGGCCAGGGGCCGGTCCAGCAGCCAGGCGGTTCTCACGAGCTCCCCTCCCGCTGCGATTGTCAGAAGTGTAAAGACAAGAAAGAGGATTACAGGCAGAGGTTTATTTTGGATGACGCTGTATCCCAGAGCCAGCATGGCACTGTTGAAAACAAGAATCAGAAGAAGAAACAGAAAATCCGGATGGATCAGTATAAACTGGTTATGCTGGTTTTTCAGACCCATCAGTTCTTCCATGACCTCCAGAGTCCTGTGAATCCGGCTGTTCATGGGAAGCAGATTCTGAGCTCTGCGCATATCTGCCATTCCCGGAGCTCTCCGGCCGGAAAGGAATTCCAGAATCCCCGCATTGTAGAGGAAAGTCCCATTCCCCTCCCAGTCGGATCTGTGGGAATCATACAGAGCCAGTGCGTCCGCATAGGAGGACTGATCAAACAGAACCTGCGCATCCCTCACCCAGGTCTCCGGTTCTTTCTGGACCGCCGAAGCCGACAGAAAAAGGATAGACAGGAAGATCGCCGGTACCAGTGCCGGTTTAAACCTTTTAAAAACGGCCATCAGAATAAAAAAGAACACACCGGGAAGGAGGGCAAGGTAGAGCAGAGGCTCTCTGTAAAGGGTCCATCCCCTGGCCGCCCGGCTGTCAGAAAGAGCCATTAGAGAAAATCGGTCTCTTCCCGACTCCTCCCCGGCAATGATATCACCGGAAACATCAAAAACCAGACGGGCTTCCTCTATGGTATCCACTCTTCCGGACCGGGGGTCCAGAACCGAATAGGAGGGGATCACAATTTCATAGTGTTCCAGAGACTCGGGACGGAAGGTATAGACCGCCTCCCGGACTCCCTGGTATCCCTCTCTGGAGGGAAAGAATCCGGGCGTTTCCTTCACCGAATAGGAGAGGCCTTCAGGAATGACAGGTTCGGGCATATTCAGGAAGTTCAGATTCCCCTCTCCTTCTATCCGGATAGACAGAGACAGACTGCTCCCGGGAGTCACAGTGGAATCAGACAGGGTGTAGTTCACCGAGAAACGTCCCACCGCTCCTGAGGAACGGACTCTTTCGGGAAGAGCCTGAACCGCTATGGTCTGCCGTTCTGTCCTTCTTGTCACACCGGAGATGGAAACCACAGCAGACGGCAGGGTCACGGCCCCCTCTCTGGAGGGCGTGAGTATCCAGGAATTCATGGGGACATTGAACAGAGTGGTATCCTTCAGTCCGGAAAACCCGATATCCCCCAGGCCTTCCGCATCTTCCAGAATAGCCCCTCCCGGCGAGGAGAGCTGTACCGATTCGGGAAGATCGATCTCTTCCAGGTTATTCATAATCAGAACTAGAGGTACAGACTGACCTGCGTAAATCTCTTCAGGCAGACTTTCCCATGTGAGCTGCAGAGGGTAGTTCAGATGTTTCTCATCGTTCTGAAGGACCGGAATAAAGAGTTCATCTGTGGAAAGGGGACGGAGGTCCCCGGAATACTCGCTGCTGCCTCCCCGTGGCAGAACCGTAATGGGAGGAATCCTGAAGATACCGGAGTTCTGGGAACGCAGAGTATAGATAACCTGCAGAACCGTACCGAAGGTACCATCCTCCCGCTCAATCGTCCTCTGGGCCGTATAGGGACCGCTGACTTTCTGAATTCCCACGGGCCACTGGGGATCCATGATGGAAACGGGCATCTTCCCCGGATAGGGAGTGATCACTTTCAGAGTAAACCTCTGATTCTCGAAAATGCCCTCTTTCCATTCGGCTTCCAGAAGACGGGAGACCTGTTCCTGCGAAATCAGACTGAAGACGGCCCCTGTCAGGATCAGAAGAAAGACTACCAGTCGTTTGTATCTGCCGGTTCCGATGTTTCTGATTTCCACAGGCTTCCCTCCTTTCTTTTGATGTACTGCAGGATCCGCCGGGCATCATCTCCCGCTTCGGCGGTCGGCTTATCGGGCCGGTTCTCTTCGGTGGGGTTTTCCACTTCCAGACGGTCTATGGTCAGCTCCAGATTCCGTTTGGCGTCCAGATTACCGGGAACCATCTCAAGGGCTGTCCGGAAGGATCTGTAGGCTTCAGGATAACGGCCCATCTGATAGTGCAGGACCCCTTTATTGAAAATGGTATTGAAGGCCACCTCGCTGTCCCTGTTTTCATCTATACTGTCCCAGATACCCAGGGCCGCTTCCCCCTCACCCAGAGCATAGTAGACATTGCCGATATTATACTGGATTCTACCGCTGAATTTTTCTGTATCCCGTCCTTCCAGATAGGAGAGAAGAGCATCCTGATACCTTCCCTGCTGATAAAGATAGTTCCCTTTCAGAACAGATGCTCCCGGTTCCAGCAGTGTGCAGGAGGAACCCCAGAAAGTGAAGACAAGCAGACCTGCGGCAGAGAGTTTCCTCAGAACCATCTTGACCATCTTATACCTCCCGCAACAAGATTCAGGACTAGAGACAACAGAGCCAGGAGTATAAAGATCCGGAACTGCTGATGATCCCGGTATAGGATTCCTTCGGCTTCCTGTAAACCGATCAATTCTTCAAGATCTGCTGTCAGCTCTCCCAGAGAACGGGGATCTGCCAGGCTGTAATATCCCCCTCCCGAAAGATCAGCCACATCCTCCAGAACCTGCCGGTTCAAACGGGTGATCACGGCCTGACCGTTCGTATCACTGACCACTTCATTGTCTCCGTCCCTCAAAACAATTCCCTCTTCCGTTCCGACTCCCAGGACAAAGATGGGAATGCCCTGAAGATAGGCCTCCCTCGCCGCTTTACTGGGTTCGCCTTCCAGGGACTCGCCGTCGCTCACAAGGAGTACGGCTTTTTTCCCGGGAGATCCGGGAGGAAAAGCCTCCAGAGCCGAAACCAGGCCCATTTCTATGTCCGATCCCGGAACAGTGTACATTCCGGGGGAAAGGTTCTGAAGAGCTGTTTCCATCTGAATGGAATCTTCAGTCAGGGGAACCAGTATCTCTCCTTTCCCCTTGAAGACAACAAGAGCAGTCCTGAGGGATTCAAAGGAATTGAGAATAAAACTCATCCCTTCAGAGGCTCTGCTCAGCCGGTTGGGGGTGAGATCGTCAGCCAGCATACTCCTTGAGATATCAGCTGCCATGACAAGATCAACTCCCAGACTGTCATCCTTTTCGCTGTCCTTACCCCAGCTGATTCCCGCCAGAGCAAGGATGGCAAAAAGGAAAAAGAGAACCATAGAAATCCAGTAGGCCAGAGTTTTTATAAAATACACCTGCTGGCTCTCGTCTTTCCGCCAGAGTCCTCCCAGGCGGAGGAGAGAGCGCTTTCCCCTGAGATAATTGAAAAAAGCCGGGATAGAGAGAAGAGCCACCGGAATAAGGAGCCAGAAGACTTCGGGATAGAGAACTTTCACAAAACCTCCCGGAACAGAACTTTTCTCAGAATAAGGTCAGCCATTATACAGAGGAGTCCTATGAAAATAAACCAGCGGTAGACGGGTATATTTCTCACGTGAATACGGACCCTCTCCTCTATGGTTTCCAATGAGTCTATAGAACGGAATACCGCCTCCAGAGAACCGGGAGTGAAAGCCCTGTAGAAGCTTCCCCCGCCAGTCTGTGCCAGCTGTACAAGGAAGTCTTCGTTAAAGGAGCTCCGCTGTATTCCGCTTACCATTTTCCCCGTTTCGGGGTGAACAAACTCAAAGGGGATCTCTCCTTCCGAACCGATCCCGATCACATAGAGCCGGACATTGAGCTGTGCCGCCATGGCCGCGGCGGCCATGGGCTGAATTTCTCCGGAATTGTTATCTCCGTCGGTCAGAAGAACTATGACTTTCTGATCCGAAGAGCTTTCGGAAAGATGGAGAGCCGCAACGGAGATTCCCATACCGATGGCTGTCCCCTCACCGAGCTCCATAATTTTCATGCCATTCAAACGGTTCAGAAAGGTTTCATAATCCGTAGTGGGAGGGACCCTCAAAACGGCCTCGTCCCCGAAACCCACCAGTCCGACGCCGTCGTTTTTCCGGTTGAACACAAATTTGGTTATCATGCTTTTTGCCGCGTCCAGCCTGTTATCGGGAGGAAAGTCCCGGGCGGCCATACTGGGAGACTGATCCAGCACAATAATGATATCAGCCCCTCTGTTCAGATAGACCTGTTCGTGGACGCTCACCGTGGGTCCGGCCAGAGCGGCCAGAAGGAAGCAGATCCCTCCCCAGAAAAGGAGAGTCCCCAGAAACAGAAAGAACCGGACTCCCTTCTGAGGCGCCCTGAAAAGCCCTTTCTTCCAAAGGCCGATGGAAACCCTCAGAGACCGTCCTCCGTTAAGGACAAAATGGCGGAGATAGATAAAAACAGGAACCAGCATGAAAAGGAAGAAAAAACCCGGAGTTTCAAAAGTCAGCACTGTGCTTCCTCCATTCTTCCAGTTCTCCTGAAATCTCTTCCGCTTCGGCGATCATCCCTTCCCTTTCTTTGAATCCCATCTCTTCTCCTGCGAACTTCACCCGATCCATTCTGTGAAAAAGGTTCAGCATGGTCAGATAGACCGATTCTGTCAGAGAGGATCTGCGGAAAACCACTTCCATTTCCTTGGTTGTCAGGGTTGTGAAATCCTGCTGAAACCGGGTGGAAAGGTAATCCTTCATCCCTCCGGCATAGATATTGAAAAACTCCTTATCGGACATATCATTCAGGGACTGGCGGACCTTCTTCATAAGCCTCAGGAACTTTCTGTAGGGAAGGTTCAAGCGGTAGGACCTGACAAGAGCCCCTGTCCGGGTTCTGACGATCCGGAAAAGCAGAATAAAGAGTATGGGAAAACTCAAGAGAGCTGAAAAAATGACAGCCCCTGTGATCCGGGTTCCCGGAATAATCAGATTGGGCCGCAGCCCTGCCAGTTCCCTGTCCGCGTCGGTAGAGACAACCGAAGAGGTATAGATTTTAATATCCTGCAGTACAAGATCTCCCAGAACCAGGGGCGGCAGTGTCCGCGTTCCCGGATAGAAGGGGATAAAACGTATGGTAATACGGGTATCTGTACCGGTTTTTTCCATTTTAAGGGAAAGAAGATCCACCCATCCCGGATCAGGGAGGGATTCGGGGATCTGAAGATCATAGCTTTCGGAGGTTCTGAGGGTAAACTGCAGATCCACAGTATCCCCCACATAGTAATCGGGAGGAAGGAACCGTGTATTTAACTGCTGATATTCCTGGGCAGCTGCCGGAAAAAGAAAAAACAGCATTATAAGTAAGAGACTGGGAAGCTTCACGCGCGGCTTTTCCTCCGTTCAAAAAAATGAAGAAGCCTGGCAGCCGGATCATCTTCGGTTGAAATCTCAAGGATATCCACACCGGCGGACTGGCACTCTTTGCGCCAGAGATAACGCTCATGCTCCCAGAACTGTCTGTAGGACGCCCGCATGCCCTTAGTCCCCATCCCCTGCCAGCGGAGCCCCGACTCGGGATCCTCCAGAGAAACAAGGCCTGTTGAGGGGAAATCATGATCCAGAGGATCGGTCAGCCTGATAGCGATCACATCGTGCTTTCTGGCCAGCAGAGAGAGCTCCTTCTGATAACCTGTCGTTCTGAAATCCGAAAGGATCAGGCAGATCCCCCGGCGCTTCATTGTCTGGGATGCGGTTGTAAGAGCCAGAGAGAGGTTGGAGCCTTTCTGTCCCTCCTGGACGGAGAGAATTCTCGTGATCTGTTTGAGCACATGCTTTTTCCCTTTCCGGGGAGGAACCTGCTCCTCGATCCTGTCGGAAAAGAGCAGACTGCCGACCTTATCATTGTTGGCAACCGCAGCAAGGGCCACAAGAGTAAAAACATACCCGGCCAGTTCCCGTTTATTCATCTGTCCGGAACTGAAAAAGAGAGAGCTTGAGGTGTCCACAAGAACCTGAAGGACAACTTCCCTCTCCTCCCGGAAGGTTTTGGTATAGGGACCGCTCATACGGGAGGTCACATTCCAGTCAATGAAACGGGGATCATCTCCCCAGGCATACTCCCGGACCTCATCAAATTCCAGGCCGGGACCTTTAAAAACAGAGTGGTAGTTTCCCGCAAAGATGGTGTCCACAAGTTTGCGGGAGATAAAATGGAGATGTTTGACTTTATTGGAAATATTCCGGCTATCCATATAATCAGGGAACCGTTACAGCCGCCAGTATATCCCGGATAACATCATCTGCCTGGAGCTCTTCCGCTTCCGCTTCGTAGGAGAGGACAATTCTATGACGCAGTACATTGTAGGCCACGGATTTGACATCTTCCGGAATCACATAATCCCGCCCCTCAAACAGAGCCTGAACACGGCTGCAGTTGAATAGAGCAATGGAAGCTCTGGGGGAGGCTCCGAACTCAATGTACCTTGTAAAAGGCAGCTGATGACGCCCCTTCACACGGGAAGCGTTCACAATGGAAACGATGTATTTCCGGATACTTTCATCTACTCGGATTCTGGAAGCTGTCTCTTTCAGATCCTGAATGGCAAAGCGGTTGAAGACCTTCCTGATCACAACTTCGGAAGGGTCATCCAGCTGATTCAGGATATCCAGCTCCTCCTGGGGAGAGGGATACTCCACTTTGAGCTTCATGAGAAAACGGTCCAGCTGGGCTTCCGGGAGCTGATAGGTCCCCTCCTGCTCAATAGGGTTCTGGGTGGCCAGGACAAAAAAGGGCTCGGGGAGCTGATAGGAGTTGTCACCGATGGTCACCTGATTCTCCGCCATAGCCTCCAGGAGTGCCGACTGAACTTTGGCGGGAGCTCTGTTCACCTCATCGGCCAGAACCACATTGGTAAAAACGGGACCTTTCCGGGGAACGAACTCTCCGGTCTGGGGCCTGTAGATCATCGTACCGATCAGGTCGGCCGGGAGGAGGTCCGGTGTAAACTGGATCCTTTTGAAATCCGCATTCAGCGCTTCGGCTACGGTTTTTACCATAAGAGTTTTTGCCAGGCCGGGAACTCCCTCAACCAGGACATGGCCCCCTGTAATGATTCCCATAAGAAGGCCGTCTACCATGCCTTCCTGACCGATGATCCTTTTACGGATTTCATCCCGGGCATTCCCCAGGAGCCGAGAGGCATCTTCTATTTTACTCTGAAGGAGTTTTTCTCCCTCCTGATTTTTGCTGACTGTTACTTCTTCACTCATGGTGCTTCCTTTTTCCATCACGACTTTATGTTCTGTAATCCGCATTTTCCCTGACATACTCATAAGAGAGGTCTGAGCCCAGAACCAGAGACTCCGCATCTCCCAGTCCCAGACTTATGGCAATTTCAACAGACATCTCATGCTCGGGATATCCCGGATTGGGGGTTGTCATTTTTCGGGAGAGAAGATAATCGCTCAGCCTCTTCTCCTTACTGCCGTCAAGCTGAAACTCTCCGCCCGAGAAAACAGTTTCCTCTCCCAGCTGTATGATCAGTTTCTTTTCCTCAAGGGCAATACCGTTATTCCCGGCATAGTCTCCCACGGCCTGAACAAAACGGCCCACATTGGGATCATTTCCATATATGGCAGTCTTGCTCAGAGGAGAGTTCACAAGAGCTTTACCAAATGCCGCAGCCTGCTCTTCTGTTGCCGCATCCCGGACCTTTACTTTTATAACATGTCCGGTCCCCTCTCCGTTACGAACAATATCCTCTGCCAGCTTCCGGCAAAGCGAATAGAGAGCCTCTTCAAAAACTGATTCTTCAACAGCCGGCTTTCTGCAGGATGAAAAAAGGAGGACCGAATCGCTTGTGCTCTGATCGCTGTCAATGGAGATTCTGTTGAATGTCCTTTCAGCCACCCGGGAGAGACAGCGGCGCAGAGCCTCCCGGCTGATGGTTATATCGGTCATAAGAAAAACAAGCATTGTCGCCATATTGGGTTCGATCATACCGGCCCCTTTGGCGATACCGCAGAGGGAACCTTCCCCTACCTGTTCCGAGCGGATTTTGGGGAAAGAATCAGTGGTCATGATTCCTTTTGCTGCAGGCAGAAGAGACTCAGACTGCAGGGTCGCTGTCAATCCGGGGATCCTTTTTTTCATAGCCTCCACAGGAAGAGACCATCCGATAACACCGGTAGAGGAGGGAAAAACAGGAGCCTTCAAATCCTCCCCCATATGCTCCTGCAGGGCCGAGGTTACGGCCAGAGCAGCCTCTTCGCCTCCGGGAGCACAGACATTGGCTATTTTATTGTTCACCAGCACACCCTGAACCGCGGACTCCTCCAGGAGGCGTCTGCCGATACGGACGGGATAACCGGGAAAGGCATTCCGTGTAAATACCGCTGCAAAAGACTCAGTAGGCTCATCAAGCAGGATGGCTGTGAGATTCATGGCAGCTTCACTCCCGTCGGGTTTCTCAACGGGAGTAAATCCGAGAGAGGAAACTCCGATCCTGAACCCTTCGGGAGGACGGCTTCTCTCTTCCAGATCTGATAGATAGGATTCGGGAGAGCTGTAATATTTCATAGTATCCTATCATAACGATTTGTTACACAAAGGTCTATTATTCCCGAATAACCTGTGTGGACACAAACTGCGATTCTGTTGTTGAATAGAAAAGCATAAAAACCGACGGGGAAATTCAACAGAAACTGTCCCGTTAAATCTACCGGTTAACCCACATAAAGCGGGAGGAGAGAATGGCGCATACCCTTATGATACAGGGGACCTGCTCTGATGCAGGAAAGAGCACCCTGGTGGCAGCACTCTGCCGTATATACAGCCGCAGGGGCTATAAAGTGGCCCCTTTTAAATCTCAGAACATGGCTCTCAACTCCTTTGTCACACCCGAAGGGGCGGAGATCGGCCGGGCTCAGGCGGTCCAGGCCCAGGCGGCACAACGGCCTCCCCATATAGATATGAACCCTGTTCTTCTCAAGCCCGAAGGGAACTCCCGTTCCCAGGTAATCCTGATGGGACGCCCCTGGAAGACCCTTCCGGCCTCTGAATATTACCAGGCCAAAAAGTCTCTCTGGAACGAAGTGACCGCTGCCATGGACCGTCTGCAGGCGGAAAATGACATTATCATTGCCGAAGGAGCGGGAAGCCCCGCGGAAATCAACCTGAAAGCCCATGAAATCGTCAACATGTCTGTGGCCCGCTACCTGGATGCCCCGGTTCTACTGGCTGGGGACATAGACAGAGGCGGGGTTTTTGCCTCCCTTCTGGGAACACTGGAACTGGTGGATGAAGACAGAGACCGGATCAAAGGATTTCTGATCAATAAATTCCGGGGAGACAAAGCCCTCCTGATGCCTGGAATCGATATGCTGACCGAACGCTGCGGCGGCGTGCCCACTCTGGGAGTGATCCCCTGGATTCCGGATATCTATCTGGCCAGGGAAGACTCGGTTTTTATTGAAACCAACCGGAGATGGGGGGAGGAATCAGGCCTTGAAATCGCCGTAATCCAGTTTCCCAAACTCTCCAACTACGATGATCTTGACCCCTTCCGGAATGAAAAGGGTGTTCAGGTCCGTTTTATACGGAATCTGCAGGAGCTGGGAAATCCCGCTGCGGTTATCCTTCCCGGCTCCAAGACAACCATGAGCGATCTGAAGTGGATGAAAGAGAACGGCCTGTTCGACGCCATCCGGAAACTGGCGGCAAAAGGCACGCCTGTGGGGGGAATCTGCGGCGGCTATCAGATGATGGGCCGGATCATACGGGATTCCGAGGGAATGGAAGGCCCTGCCGGAGAAGAGAGGGGCCTGGAACTTCTGGATATTGAGACAGACTTTTCCCGGGAAAAGAAAACGGTTCAGACCGAAGGGGTTCTGACGGGGGACGGAGGATTCTTCAGCAACCTGTCCGGAGCAAACCTGAAGGGATATGAAATCCATATGGGAGAATCGGAAATTACAGGAAACGCCATCCCCCTCTACCGACGGACAGACGGAACCGAAGACGGGGCCGTATCACAGGACGGCCGTTTCTGGGGGAGCTACATGCACGGAATCTTTGATACCCCCTCTTTCCGCCATGCTTTTCTGATGTCCCTGGGATGGGAACCCTCCGAACCGGGAGAAACCGAGGAGATCCTGCGGGAAAAAGAGTTTGAACGCATAGCCGATGTGGTGGAAGAAGCCCTGGATATGCAGGCCCTGGACCGCCTGCTGGGGCTCAAGTAAAGTTTTCCGTCCCGAGAGGGACGGAGGTTTCAAAAAAGTTCCGATCCGGATTAAAGCTTGCGTCCCAGCTTCTTTTCCACCTGTTTTTTTTCCCATTCCGGGCCGAAAAGGCGAAAAGGAGAGAAAACCCGTACCCCATGGGACAGGATTCCGATCCCCCATCCCAGGGCGGGCCATTTCGCCCAGATATAATCCGGTGCTGAAATCAGATTTATAACAAAAAGCATGGCGATCACAAAAATATAGGTTAGAAGATGGCCGTAAAAGCCCTTTTCTGCCTGAACCTGCCTGAATGCCTGTCTTTCTTCCCGGGAAATACTGTCCTGATTCATACTATCCTCCTGCTGCTGAAAATCAGCAACTTCCATGTCAAAAACAGCAGCAAGGCATTTGAGTGTTTCAAGACCGGGCTGAGCCCCTCTCTCGACTCTCTGGATGGTTCTGACGCTTAAACCGCTGAATTCAGCCAGCTCCGACTGGGACCAGCCTTTCTGAAGTCTCAACTTTTTAATTAGCAGCACAATAAAGCCTCCTGCTGTTTGCCTTTGAAAGATAGCCTGATGACAGGTTAGTTCATACGACAGTAATGTGACAAGTGAAGGAATGTCGTAATTCTGTCACTTAGCTGGCGTTTCAGAAAAGAGAAGAAGAGAGGGGATGGAGGTTAAAGATTTTAAACATAAAAGGTCGATTTCCTTTTACATTGATGAGACCACGCCTTTCTGATCATTTACCAGAAGTTTACTCTCAGAAGATATCCAGTGATTTTTCGGAAAGATGTATATTCACAATTCAGAGCAATATATATAAGGGTATATACTGTCTTTTTCCGGCTTCAGGATAATAAGGATTGCTACAAATCCTGGGAAAAGATTTCCTCCGTCCCTATCTACATAAAAACCTCCTGCCCCTTTTTCCTGTGCTTACCCTGTTTTCCATAAATTCACCTTGCCACCTTCCGAATTGCCGTATAAGTTTTGAATAGACCAGTCCCGGGAGGATTTCTTGCCTATACAGACAATTTTACTCATTGCCCTCACCCTTCTCTGTTTTATTCTGATACTTATCCTGGTAAAGAGGAATCCTCCCCGGGAGCCATCCTACTCTCCGGAGATTCTTCTGAGAATGAATGGTAAGCTTGAACAGCTGGATCGGATTTCCGGTCAGCTGGAAGAGATGAGCCGGATCTTCAACAATCCCCGGATGCGGGGCGGACTGGGGGAAACCATGATGGAGGAGCTGATCCGCAACTGGCTTCCTCCGGATAGCTATCAGTTTCAGTACGGTTTTGCGGGCGGTCAGAGAGCCGATGCGGTCATTCTGATGGGGAGCTACAAGGTAGCGGTGGATGCGAAATTCTCCCTGGAGCAGGTGAGGGAAGGCCTGGAAAAGTCTTCAGGAGATCTTCCGGCAGCGGTAAAAAAGGTCTTTATTCAGCACGGCCGGTCCATTGCAGAAAAGTATATACTCCCCCGGGAGGGGACCCTGCCCTTTGCTCTTATGTATATTCCCTCGGAAGGTCTCTACTACAGGGCCTTTATCCGGGAGGGGGGAGGCCTTATCAACGAACTCCTCAAGATGGGGATCCTCCCGGTCAGCCCGTCCAATCTTTTTGTGTATCTCCAGACTGTGGTCTACGGTTTCAGAGGCTACTCCTTCTCCAACCGGAGCAAAGAGCTGATGACCCTGGTGTCCCAGATCAAAAAAGATTATGAGATCCTGGACAGGCAGTTCAGCCTGACCGGCACGCATCTGAAAAATCTGCAGAAGTCATGGGATGATGCCGCATCCCGGCTCGGCCGGATGGATAAGACTATCCGGGATATGGACAGGTAGAGTCCTCAGAGCTTCCCAGCCAATTTAGATTCCGTAAGAAAACCTATCTCTGCTCTGAATTCCATGGAGTGTTTCTCCCGATTTTTTGGCTTATTGCCCATCTTTTTTTCTATGCGGGCACCCGGGCCAGCAGCAGGGGCGACGCTTTCCCTCCTGCAGCTCCTCCAGGACTCTCTGAATCCTGCGTGCCCGGGTCTCCGGCTTTTTTGCATCCTCCACCCAGCAGATCCATTCATTCCGGGCAAGGGGAGTCAGATTCTGCCAGAGGGAAAGAACTGCTCCATCAGAAAAAAGAGACTCACTCAGATCCGATGGAAGCGAGTGAACAACTCCCGCGGAGATATCTCTATTGGCCAGATTGTTTTCTTCACCCATACGGCAAAATCCTTTCAGCGTCTTATCAGAAAGTTACAAGACAAATGATCCTTTCCGGATAACGGGATACGCCTTTCCGTCTTTATCATACCCGGTCACATCCAGAGAGGGAGAACCGATCATAAAATCCGTGTGAACCAGAGAGACATTGCAGCCATGGTTTTTCAGATCCTCATCGGAAGAGACCCCTGCAGGCAGATCCAGACAGGTGGGATACCCTCCCCCCAGAGCAATGTGACAGGAGGCATTTTCATCATAAAGGATGGAACCGAAGAGCAGACCGCTGGCAGCAATAGGTGAGGACTCATCCACCAGGGCCACTTCCCCCAGATACCGGGCGCCTTCGTCCATATTCAGGTACTTCTCTATCACATCGCGCCCTTTACGGGCCCCGAAATCCACGACTTTTCCCTCTTCAAAGCGGAACCAGGCCTCTTCCACCATGGTTTCCAGTACTTTCAGGGGTTTTGTAACTTTTACAGTACCCTCCGTCCGGGAAAAATCGGGTGTGGTAAAGACTTCCTCTGTAGGCAGATTGGGAAGGAACTGCCGGCCGTCGGGAAGGGGAGCCGGCCCACCCGCCCAGAGAGAGATCGCATTCAGACCGATTGTCAGATCTGTACCATCAGCAGCAAAGTGAAGTCGGTCCAGCTTCATGGTATTCAAAGTTTTGCCCCGGGCTGCCAGCTTATCCCCATGCTCCTTCCAGGCGGCCACAGGGTCTTTGCTGTCCAGACGGAGGATAGGTTTCAGCACTTCCCACAGCTGCTCCGATGTGGCCCCTTTACCCAGAACTTTTTCAGCCCACAGAGGGCCCGGAGAAGCTATGACACACCAGCTGTGTTCGTCATTCATAAGGGATTTGGATACAAACTTCAGTACCTTTCTCTGGGCCTTCGAAAGGACTCCCAGTTTTTCAGGATCCGCCTCTCCCAGAACATCCAGCTCTTCGGTACTGTCAATCCGGATCCTGGCCCAGTCCTCGGAAAGCATTTGATATCCCTTCCCTACAAGATAGTTGGGAACATACTCAAGCTGTTCCCCCGACTGCGCGTCCAGACGGGCCTTTGTCAGAAAATTGTCCTGAACGGCAATATCCACATACCCTGCTCCCAGAGCATAGGCTCTTTCTGCCAGAACTCTGGCCAGGTCATAATTACCGGCATTGCAGCTGACAAGGACATTCTGCCCTTTTTTCAGGTTAATCCCCTGCTGTAAAACTATATCCGCATAAGATGTATAATCGATCATATCTTAACTCCTGCTCAATTCCTGATTCCATACCTTGCGAGAGTCTCCTCCTGGGATCAGGAAGAACCCTTCAAAATCAGGTAGGTATATAAGAAACATTATCGATCCAAGAGAGAAGAAATCCAAGCCCTGAGAGAGGATTTTCCCGTCAGCAGCCGGGCCTATTCATCCAGCCTCAAACGGAGTACCAGGGGAAAATGATCGGAAAGACCGCTTCCTTTCCAGCTCTCCCACTTGAGAGGCCTGCCCTCATCGGTGCAGAAAGGAGGCTCATCGAAGCACTCCGTCCCATCCAGTTCCCATCCGGCTCCATCAAAAAATGCCTCTGTCATGAGAAAGTGATCCAGCCTCATCCACCGATTCTGAAAAAAATAACTGCCCTCACTCTCCATCTCCTCCCAGGGGGAGTAGAGAACCACCTTATCTTCCGAACCATTCAGATCTTCAGGATCTCCGGCAATATAGAGGCTGTCCAGCCAGGGACTCTCATAGAAGGCCTCTACCGGGATCTGAGCCGTCTGAATACCGCCTTCCCGGAAATCCCCGGCACTGCCGTTCAGGTCTCCTGCGACAAGGATCTGCCTGAGTCCCTCCTCCTCCAGTTCCCGGATCCTCCGGGCGATCATCTGTGCGGAGGAGACGCGCCCGGATTCAGTGGCGAAAGCCCCTCCGGACCGGGATTTCCAGTGATTGTTCAGAATCACAAGCTCTTCCCCACCGGCCCGGAAACGGAGTTCCTGAATTGCCCTCAGCGGAAATTCTCCGTATTCTCCCGGCTGAAAAATATGTTGCTGTGATAGTTCTATCCGGGAGAGAAACCCGCAGTGAATGGAATTTTCCGTATATACGGCCACCCCGCAGTAGGTATAGGAATCTCCCAGATATTCCCGGTTCAGCCGCTCCAGAAGGGAGGCATTCTCCACCTCCTGAAACAGAAGGATATCCGGTCCCTCTTCGTCTACAGAAAGAATGACTCGGGAGATATTTTCCAGACGGATTTTTACGAGCTCGTCGTTCCAGTCTGATTTCAGGGGATCAAACTCAGAATACTCTCCCCCGTCGGAAACAGCATCAAAGAGGTTCTGTACATTCCAGGTCATTATGGTGAGAACGGAACTCTCTCCCGCCGTTGGGATCCTGCAGGAACAGGCTGTAAAAAAGAGGAGTATCAGTAAGATCTGAATCAAAAAATGCTCTGTCGATTTACCCATATCTGTTTAACAGAAAAAAAAACCCTGCTGATTCAATTTTTGCTGATTCTTCCCGAATCGGGTATAATACGTCCTAGAAAAGTACGGAAAAGAGGTCTGTGATGAAAAGAATTCTCTGCTTCGGCGACTCCAATACATGGGGGTGGAATCCTTCAAGCTGTGAAAGATATCCGGAAGATCAGCGATGGACAGGGGTTCTCCAGAAAGAGCTGGGGCCCGATTATATTGTCATAGAAGAAGGATTGAACGGGAGAACCACGGTATGGGATGATCCTGTTAGCGGCGATAAAAACGGGTATAAACATCTTCCTGTCTGCCTGGAGTCCCATAAACCTCTTGATCTGGTAGTTATGATGCTGGGAACAAACGATCTGAAAAACCGCTTCTCTGTTACCGCCTACGATATAGCCCTGAGCATTGGCCGTCTGGGCAACCTGATCTATAAAAGTCCCGAAGCCTTCAGAAACGGGAGTCCCCGGCTGCTTCTTATGAGCCCTCCCGTGGCGGTGGAAATGAAAACCTATGCGGAATCCTTTATAGGCGGGATCAAAAAATCCCGGAATTTTGCCATAGAGTACAATCGTATTGCCGAAGAGTTGGGTTGCTATTTTCTGAATACGGCTGACTATATAGTTTCCAGCCCTGTAGACGGGATCCATCTTGAAAAAGAGGAGCATAAAAAACTGGGCGAAACTGTGGCTCAGAAGGTGAAGTCGATACTCTGAACATGTGATTCATGAAAAAAATAATAAAAAAAGTCTCAATGTTTTTCTTAAAAAAACATTGAGACTTCTGATACCTGCCGGACAGAGGAGCCTGATAAAAATCAGTTTCCTGATTCCACCATCTCCAGTTCGGCCCGGGTTGTTACCACCTGGGATATAAGCTTGTATTCCAGAGCTTCATCAGCACTCATCCAGTAATCCCTGTCTGTGTCCTTGCTGACTTTGTCTAAATCCAGGCCTGTCTCATCTGAGATCAGTTTATTGATTTTTACCCTGAGTTTTTCAAGCTCATTGGCATGAATTTCAATTTCAGTGGCCACACCGCGCATACCGCTCAGGGGCTGGTGAATCAGATAGTGGGAGTTGGGAAGTCCAATCCTTCTGTTCACAGGGGCAGCCAGGAGAATAAGAGCTCCCGCACTGGCAACCAGTCCCATTCCAATCGTATAGACATCGGGTTTGATAAAACGGATCATGTCGTAGATGGCAAACCCCGCATCGGCGTCTCCTCCGGGAGAGTCGATGAAGACTTTAATGGGGCCGTCGCCGTCCGCTTCCAGCAGGAGGAGTTGACGGATAACCTTTTCGGCCAGCTCTTTATTGATCTCCCCTGAAAGGATAATAGTTCTTGTTTTGAGCATTTTCTGAGAAAGAGCATCCTGGTCAGTATTGTTTTTTGGCTCTTTTCCCTCTTCCTCCAGGCGTCTGATCATAGTATAGTCTCCTTACTGAATGCTGCTTTCGCGAGCAGTGTTTCTAATAATATATTGAATTCTTGTCAGAATGGCAATTTAATATAAATGGGAAAAAGAACCAAGGCTCTTAAAATTCTCTCAAAGGAAATAAAAGTATGAAATCGGCATTTGTTGCCATAATCGGCCGTCCTTCGGCTGGAAAATCCACTTTAGTCAACGCACTCTGCGGTGAGAAAGTTTCGATAACAGCGGACGTCCCCCAGACAACCAGAAATAAAATCAGGGGAATCCTCACGGAGGAGAGGGGGCAGCTTGTTTTCATTGACACCCCTGGATACCACCATTCGGACAAAAAGTTCAACCAGTACCTTAAAGAAGTCGTCTACTCCTCACTGGATGAAGCGGATATGGTTCTGTATGTGGTTGACGCCACAAGATCTCCCGGAAAAGAGGAGCAGGAAATCATTGAACTCCTGAACAAACAGAAGGAAAAGCCGGTTCTCCTTGTTATTAATAAAACAGACATAAAAGGACACTACCTGAGCGAAATCAAAGGGATACTCAATGTCAATGTTCATCCCGAAGCCATGCTGGAAACATCCGCTCTGAAGGAAAAGGGCATTGCCGAACTGAAGGACCGTCTTTTTGAGCTGGCTCCTGAAGGGGAAATGATGTACCCCGAAGAGTACTATACCGATCAGGAACCGGAATTCCGAATAGCTGAAATCATAAGGGAAAAAGCGATTTCCCAGGTGACAGATGAACTGCCTCATGCTCTGTATGTAGAAATTTCCGATACGGAAATGAAAGAGGAAGGCAGAGAACTCTGGGTAAGAGCCTTTATCACTGTAGAGTCCGAATCCCAGGTGGGGATTGTAGTGGGAAAAGAGGGAAAAAGGATCAAATGGATCCGCATAGCCGCTCTCAAAGAGTTTAAAAAGATCTTTCCCTATAAAGTCCGGCTGGATTTAAGGGTAAAAGTGAATCCCAGATGGCGGAGAAAAGATTATCTCCTAAAGGGAATGTTCCGCTGAGGATTTGTCGATATGATCCAGGGGGACGGTGATCAGGAATCCCGCGCCTCCCCCTTCGGGTCTGAAATGCGTGATAGTCCCTTTCAACTTATAGCTGATGAGATTATAGACTATATGCATTCCCAGGCCTGACCCCCCTTCGTGCCTCCTTGTGGTGAAAAAGGGTTCGAATATTTTATCAAGAAGGTCGTCGGGGATACCCGAACCGTTATCCTGATAGGAGAGTTCCAGCTCTTTGCCTCTGACTGTATATCCAATTCTGATTGTACCGCTGACATGATCCTCCCGGAATCCATGATGGATGGAGTTGAGGATGAGATTACTCAGGATCTGGGACCAGACGCCCGGGGTGGTTTCGATTTCCAGTTTTTCCGACTCAGCCAGTTCAATGTTATGTTTTTTCCACTGGGGTTTGAGGCTTCTGACCACATCTTTCAGATAGCTTCCGAAATTGATATATCGGGTAACATCAGAGCTCTGATCCACAGCAACCCTTTTGAATGACTGAATCAGTTCTGAAGCCCTCTGCATATTCACCAGAATTAACCCCGAGGATTCTTTCAGATATTCTATAAATCCGTGGAAATCCTCTTCGGTCATGTTATCCGACTGATAGAGTTTCTCCATCTCATCCACCTTGCTCCAGAGAGCACTGGAGGCAGTCACTCCGATGCCCAGAGGCGTATTGATCTCATGGGCCACCCCGGCGACGAGCTCCCCCATGAGAGCCATTTTTTCCGAGTTAATCAGCTGCTGCTGCGCCGACTTGAGCTGATGCAGATTATTCTGTAGCTGAAAGGTTCTCTCCTCCACTGTCTGTTCCAGATTCTGGTTGAGTGTTTTGAGTTCCTTTTCAGTCTGAATCAGCTGGCTCACATCCCTTCCGATGATAATATAGAGGGATTCCTTCTCCAGAGGGACCTCCCGGAGGTACATCATCCGGGAAACGACTTTCCGCTTTTCTCCCTCACCCACGACTTCTTCCATTATAAAGCGTTCAGACTCAGGGGCATTCAACCGGGGAAAATCAATGGAATCGATCCGTGAGATATGTTCCCCCACCAGCTGGCGATTCTGTCCCTGAAGAACTCTCATGGCAGTTTTATTCAGATCCAGGATAGTTCCTTTCCGATTGAGAATGATGATCATATCGGGAATATCTTCCAGAACGGCCCGGAACCGCTGCAGCTCCAGACGGGAATGTTTCAGATCAGAGTAGTAGTTTTTCCGGAAACTCTTCTCTCCCAGCCCTATGACCTGCTGCCGCAGAGAGTCCCGGTTCTGATTTTTATTATCCCATGAAGGTTCTTTCATATATGTCCCTTATCTCTGTAACCTCCGGTTCTCTGGGATTGGTTACGCTGCAAATATCCTGTAGTGACAATTCGGCCAGGGTCTGACATTCCCCTGCACTGAGAGCAAAGCGACCAAGATTCTCCTTGATGCCGGTAGCTTCCACAAGTCTGTCAATTTCCTGCAGTATGCCCCCGACTCCTTCAGCGGCTTTCTCGCCATGAGAGGCCGCCAGAGCAGAGGAAATGCTATCGTACCGTTCGGCACAGCTGGCATAATTATACTCACAAACCCCCTTGAGAAGGAGTCCGTTACATTCTCCATGAGGAAAATCCTTTAAACCGCCCAGGACATGGGCCATAGCATGCACCATACCCAGACTGGCATTGGAAAAGGCCAGCCCCGCCTCCAGAGAGGCCTGCATAAGTTTGCTCAGATACTCCAGATTTCCCGGATCATCCAGAGCCCGGGGCAGATAAGCTCCGATAAGCTCGATAGCGCCCAGGGCATGCCTGTCTGTCATGAAGGAATGGGCTGTGGAGACATAGGCTTCTATGGCATGGGTCAGGGTGTCCAGAGAAACAGCAGAAAGCAGATCCCGGTTCATTGTGACGAGGGTTCCCGGATCAATGAGAGAAATATCCGGTACCAGTGCTTTGGAAACAATGGCGATTTTTTTCCCTCTCCCCGTATCGGTGATAATGGCAAACTGGCTGACATCTGCCGAGCTGCCGCAGGTCGTGGGGATACAGATAAGAGGAGGGATAGGACTGGGAATTTTATCAATTCCCTCGTAATCAAGGATATGCCCGCCATTGGAGACAATAATACCGATGCCCTTTGCCGCATCCAGGACACTACCTCCACCCAGAGCCAGAATCACATCGCAGTTCTGCCCGTCGTAGAAATCGGCACCTTCCATGATCTGCGCTTCCCTGGGATTGGGCAGTATATTATCATAGATCACATACTCCATCCCTCTTTCCGAGAGAGCGGATTCCACCTTTTCGCACCAGCCGGAATCTTTTATGCCCTGATCAGTCACAAGAAGGATTCTGTTTCCTCCCATATGATCCGCATACTGGCCGGCCAGGTCGAGACTTCCCGTTCCGAAGACAAATTCAGGAGCAACAAATTTTCTCAATATTTCCATAGCGCATTTCCTCGATTCTAAATTTTAGACATCCCCGGGAGAAATCGCAAATGAATCCGAAAAAAAAGCTCCGGTTGCCCGGAGCTCTTCAGATCAAAATGAAAGGAATCAGTAGAGATCCAGCAGAGCCAGAACCCTTTCCTTTCCGATTGTATAGAGAAAACTGATCAGCCTGGGGCCTTTTTCCTTGGAGACAAGAGCTTTGTAGACGGCTGTAAAAAAGTCAGCCGATTCGAGTTCCAGCTCTTTCATCATGTCGTAGACTCTGGTACCGAACTCTTTTTCATCCAGGGAATCCATTCCCTCCCGTATAATTCCGGCGAGTCTTCTGATGGCTTCGATGTTTTTCTCATCCAGTTCGACCTTTCCCTCTTCCGGGGTACGCAGGGCAAACTGAAAATCTTCCGGAGCAAAATCCCTGACCCAGTTCCAGGCGCAGACGGCTCTCTGACGGAATCTTTCAACCTGATCAGGTTCCACATCGCCCAGATAGGCGATTACAGAGTCGACATCTCCGGCGAATACCTGAAGGATGTTGCAGAGATGACGGATCTGAATCTGATAGGGCATTTTTTCAGGAACTTTATCAACCTGGGAGAGCTCATAGATTCTGGCCTGTTTCTCCCATTTCTTCAGAGCTTTGGGAGAATCGGGTTTATTGAAGTAGGTTCTTTCGCACTTGTCATAATCTTCGTAGATTTTGAGGACGTCCAGATCAAAGGAGATGGCAAACTCCGTATTGGGTCTGGTTCCGGCGAAAAGGTAACGGATAACCTCGGGCTGATAGATTTCAAGAACATCCGCCAGGGAGACAACTTCTCCCGAAGAGGATGAAATCTTCCCTCCCCGGCCTTTTATGCGGATAAAATCGTACTGGAAGGTGACGGGAGGTTCATGACCATAGGTCTCTTTTCCTGTCTTTTTGGCCGTATCAAAGCTGCCGCCTTCGGAGTGATGATCCTTTCCGGCCGGTTCGAAGTCCACATCTTCCATTTTCCAGCGCATGGGCCAGTCGATCCTCCAGGGGAGCTTCACCGCATGGGTCTTTCTCAGATCCACGGTCTCTTCATGACCGCATTCGCAGGTGTAGGAGACACCGTAATCGCCGTCCCATCCTGTGACTTTGGTTGTATCCCGGTCGCAGGCGGTACAGAAAACGGAAACCGGCATCCAGTCCTCTGCCAGAGGAGAGGTTCGGCTTTCATCCAGCTGGGCTCTGATCTGCTCTTTATGCTCCAGGGCTGTTCTGATTCCTTCGGCGTATTCGGACGCTCTGTAGCGTTTGGCCTGGTAGATATACTCAGGATAGACGCCCACCCGGGGGAGTAGCTTTTCCAGTTCCTTCTCGTTGGCGGCTGCATAACTTTCCTGATCGCCCAGGACATCGGGAACCACAACGATGGGTTTTCTCAGATAGGTTTCCAGAAGCTCCTGCTGAGGCATATTCTTGGGAACCTTACGGAAAACATCATAGTCGTCCCAGGAATAGATAAAACGGACTTTTTCGCCCTTTTCTCTCAGAGCTCTCACAACAAGCTCCACAGAGATGATCTCTCTGAAGTTTCCTATATGTACTGTTCCGGAGGGGGTAATTCCCGAAGCACAGGTATAGTGCTCCTTGGGTCCCCGTTCGCGGATAATCTTATCGGCGGTGATATCCGCCCAGTGTGTCGATGTAGGTTTATTATCATTACTCATGGCAAGGAATTATATAGACCCATGAGCGCTATGGCAACAGAAAAGGGAGGCTCCTGAAGCAGAAACCTCCCCTGAAATCACAGTAACGGCCTAAAGAATTACCACCTTCCGGGACCGCGTCCTCCGGCTCTACCCATTCCGCCGCCGGCTCCGGGACCACACCAGGCGCCGTTGCCATAAGCCATTCCGCCCTGGAGAGTCAGCTCTTCACCGTCGATAACGGCCGTCTGGACCTGAACAAATCTTGCCGAATCGTCACTATTCCAGAACATGGGCCCGCCTCCGGGGATCTCATATCCGGAAACCTGTACACTCTCGCCGCCCTTCAGATCAAGATCGTAAACAGCAAAAGGGGGAACCATAAGGAAAACCTTCACTCCTGCCTCTTCAATATAGGGATGGGTACCTGTCTCAAGAACCAGGGTCCCTTCTACAGTCACTTCTTCGTACTGGGGAGCATTGACAGGATTACCATCCTGATCGGTCCAGTACATCATCCCCGGACCCTGCTGGGCACCGGGTGCGCCGTTCCATCCTCTTCCATATCCGCCCATGGGGCCGGAACCGTATCCGTAGGGAGCATCTTGCTGAGTCGTATCATTGCCGCCTCTGGCAAACAGACCTGTACCTGCCGCAGCAGCCAGTAAACCGATAATTAAAATCTTTTTCATGTCAAACCTCCTGAATGAATGACCTTTATGCTTTGTTACGGTTTAAACAATACGGGGAGGTTATGAACAAAATGTGAACCGGGTCTGGAAAGAGTCTAAACAGATAGGATTTCAACGCCGATAGAGAAGCTATGGGAAAAAACATTTGCAAATTTCTTGTTTTACTGCTGATGATTTCAGCAGCAGCGAACCTCTGGGCCTATGATGAAGAGGGGATTGCCTCCTGGTATGGAGGAAAGTTCCATGGAAGGCTGACAGCCAATGGAGAAACCTTTAATACACATGAGCTCACAGCAGCCCATAAGAAACTCCCCTTCAACACAGTTGTGACTGTATCCAACCTGAATAACGGCAGAACCGTGCAGGTCCGGATCAATGACAGGGGTCCTTTTGTGGACGGCAGAATCATCGACCTTTCCTATGCGGCCGCTGTGGAACTGGACATGATAAAATCAGGCACCGCCCCTGTTATCCTGACTGTGGATAATATGGAAGTGCTGGAAGTGAAATTCACCATCCAGGTGGGAGCCTACAGAAATCTGGAGAATGCCACGGCCATGAAGGAACTTCTGGAACGGAACGGTTTCAGTCCCGAAGCTATCCTCAACAACAGGGGCATCACCCGTATCGTCCTGGCTGATATTCCGGAAATTCAGACAGCCAGTTACGCCAGAAAGCTCGAAGCCATAGGAATTTCCAACATACTGATCAAACAGAACTGAAAAATACCCGTCCCGCGGTATACTCCTACTCATGTGCAGAAAGCAAACCTTCTATCCCCTTCTTCTTCTGATCCTGACAACGTCCTTCCTGATGTACGGATCAGGAACCGCCGAGAAGGAACTCCGCGTCCGCTGGTTCGGTCAGACAAAAGCGGAACGCTGGGGTGAGGACTTCCTCGGAACCAGTAAAACCCTGACAATCCATACTCACGGCTGTGCCCTCACCGCAGCGGCAATGGTGCTGGACTATTACAATGTCAGAACAAATCCGGGCAGACTGAACAAATGGCTTGTCGAAAATGAAGGTTTTGATAAGGGCTGGGATGACGATTCGGGAGAATTCCTGGGAAAAGTCAGAATTCTCTGGCAGAAGCCTGTGGACAAGATGGATCAGATCGGGAGTTATACCTACGTGGACTTCCGCAGCACTCCGGCAGATCCCGAACTCATCCGCTCCTATCTGGACAGGGACATCCCTGTGATTGCGGAGGTTCTCCGTCCCGGAGGGATCCCCCATTTCGTTGTGATCAACGGTTACAGAGAAGCGGATTTCCTCATAAGGGATCCTCTGAACGAGAAAACCCGCTATCTGAGCGAACAGTACAATCTGAGTGATAAATTCGGCAGCGGCCCGGCCAGAAACATCTACGGTCTGAGAATTTACGAGCCCGCCGGATCCTGAGGCATTTCAAGCAGCAGGGGACCCAGCTTTCTGATTCCTATAAGTCCCATAGGCGCTGTAAAGACAATAGCCAGAACTGCCAGTGCCAGGATGAGCTCCCCTTCGGGGATACCCGCCGCCAGAGGAACCGACCCCATGGCAGCCTGAACAGTAGCTTTAGGCAGATAGGAGATGACGCAGAAAAATCTCTCTTTTCTGTTCAGTCCGCTCCCCATAGTCGCCAGCCAGACACCGACAGAACGGAAAATGAGCCCTCCCGCAATGATGAGAAGTCCCGCCAGACCCGCCCTGAAAGCGACCCGGGCATCTACTGAAATTCCAATAAGAACGAAAAGCACAATTTCTGCAAAAACCCAGGCTTTATTCAGCTTGGCGGCCAGCTCATGAGCCACATGTTCCGCCCGCTCCAGAAGGATAAACCCGGTGGTCATAACCCCCAGGAGAGCGGCTGTCTGAATCCAGTCTCCGATATCCACCAGCAGGACGGCCATCCCCAGAAGGAGCAGGGATTTTTCGGTGGCCCGGATCTTCTCATGGTGCTTCCGAAAGTACCAGGTCAGAAAAAAACCGACAATCACCCCGGGGATGATACCCCCTGCAATCGAAAGGGGAATCCTGAGGAGGGCCATGGCGGGACTTATTTCCTGGCCTCCCGCCAGTCCCAGAAAGATGGAAAAGAGGGTGATCGCAAAAACATCGTCCAGAGAGGCACCCGCCAGGATAATGGTGGGCACATCCTTCTCCGCTCCCAGACCTCGGTCTTTCATCTCCAGCATGGAGGGGACAACCACAGCGGGGGAAACCGCCGCCAGAAGGAAGGCTGTCACCCCGGCGGTAAACCAGGGGAAATCCATAAAATAGTGAAAAAGGAGGATCAGAGCCCCTCCTTCGAAAAGACAGGGAAGGAATGACATGAGAAGAGCGACCCTACCCACCTTTTCCAGGGTGGACCTTCTGATTCCCAGACCCGCTCTGAGAAGAATGACAATGAGAGCCAGGGATTTCAGAAAAGGGCTGATTTCATCCAGAGAAGCGGGAATGAACCCCTCTCCCCCCAGACCGATGGCGATCCCCCAGAAAATCATACCGAGCACCGAAGGCAGGCCGATCCGGGCAAAGATCCTTCCCGAAAACCATCCCCCGATAAGGATCAGAACAATCAGGACGTTCAGAGTCACCTGACAGCTCCCGCGGCTTCTTCCGCCAGAACCCGGATTCCCTCTTCCACAAGGTGATCCTCCTGGGCATAGTTGATCCTGAGGCATTGGGAACTGTGCTCCCAGGTCTCTTCCAGCCCGAAAAAGAAATACTCTCCGGGAACGACGATCACCCCCCGTTTTTTCAGTCTCTCATAGAGCTCTCTGGATGTAATGGACAGATTCCTGAACCAGACCCAGAGGAAAATGGCCCCCTCGCTCCGATGAACCCTGAAATCCACCTCCGGCGGCATCAGATCTCTCAGAAGAGACACAGCTCTATCGGATTTCTCCTTGTAGAAGGGCCGGATACAGTTGCGGCTCAGGTCCAGGATCTCGCCGCTTTTAATCAGAGATTCCGTTATAACCTGCCCGATGGTACCGTTGGCCAGGCTGATAATGGCATTACAGGCGGAAACAGCCTGGATAATCTCGGGGGAAGCCACAATGATCCCCGTCCGGACCGAAGGAAGCCCCAGTTTGGAAAGACTCATGCTGAGGATGATATTTTCATTCCAGAGAGGGGTGACATCCTGAAATATTATTTCGGGAAAGGGGGAACCGTAGGCATTGTCCACAATAAAGGGAACCCCCGCGCCGGCAGCCAGATCCGCCAGGTGCCGGATCTCGTCATCGGTCAGAACATTCCCCGTTGGATTCGTGGGGCGGGAAACACAGAGAGCCCCCACATCCTCGCCTATCTCTATTTTTGAAAAATCCGCATGGTACTTGAAAAAGAACCCGTCCTCATCATGTATCGCTGCAGGGACTGTTTTAAAAACGCCTTCCTCCACAGCCTGATCGGCATAACCGATGTACTCGGGACACATGGGAAAAAGGATCTTCTTTTTGACCCCCTCCGCATCGGTGCCGGAAAAGAGATTCAGAAGTATAAAAAAGGCATTCTGACTGCCATTGGTCACGGCAATATTCTCGGGACCTATATCCCAGCCGTACTGGCCTTTCAGAAGAGACGCCAGAGCCGTCAGAAAAGAGTGTTTTCCCTGAGGGGTATCGTAATTGGCCAGGGCTTCTTCCATTTTGTTCCCCTGTGCCATCAGTTCGGTCAGACATCTTCTCCAGACAGCATTCACCTGTTCGATGCTCCCGGGGTTTCCCCCTCCCAGCATGCAGACATGATCCGATCCCGACACGGCCTTTCCCAGGTCATCCATCAATTCGAGGATTCCCGACTTAGAAGTAAATTTTTCACCAAATCCAGACAATTTCATAACTCTGATTATACCTGTACTTTCCATCTTGCCAACACGAGTGGAGTTTCCCCACCGGGAAATATGAATGATCTGAGGGGAATAGGTTGGAAAAATGAAATATTATGCAGTTTATTTCCGGTCGTTGATTGTTTTTTTTGCTGATTTTCTCAATAATTAGCATTCTAACGTAGTAAACGATATATTCTTCTCAAAAAGTCTCAGGGTATATAAATTGGCTGAAAAGATTTCAGAAAATAAGGAACGGGATACTGACATAGAAAAGTCCATTGCCGACAGCATGGGGATCCCCTCGGATTTCATTATGGAAAATGCCATAGACGGTGTTATTCAACTGAAAGAGGATGGAAAGATTCTGAAAACAAACTCTCATGCACAAAAAATCCTGGAAATACCCGAAACCGGTTTGCCTGCCGAATCCATATACGATCTGATTCCCCCGGAATACCATCCCCTTCTTAAAAGCAGAATCAGAGAGCAGCTCAACCCGACGACAGAGACTCAGATAGAGAAGGAAGAGGACCTTTTTCTTTTCAGATGCCTTACGGGGAATAACAAACATAAGTCTTTTGAAGCCATCATCCTCCCCTACAAACAGGGCAGTGAGAGGACTTTCTTTCTGAATATCTGGGAGCCCGAATCCAATTCGGAAAAACTGGTGGACCAGCTGAAGGAAGTTCAGAAAAACTATGAGTCCCTATCGGAAACCATTTCGGAAGCTGTGATCATCATTGATGAGTCCTTCAAGATTATCTATGCCAATTCCGCCACTATCCGGGTTTTCGGCTATGACAAAAAAGAGATCACAGGAAAATCCTTCGAAACCCTCTTTCCGGAAGAACTTTTCAAACGCTATGCCCCTGACATCAGAAAGTATTTCTATGTGGATTTTGATGACAGAAAAGAAATTAATATTGACGATCATATGGAGCTTCTGGCCCGGAACAAGAACAGGGGAGTCTCCCCCATAGAGATATCTTTCGGCAATTCCAGAGAGTTCCACGAAAGGACTCTGACCTGTATTATCCGGGATGTGAGCCACAGAAAGAATATCGAGCGGAAACTGCGCTACCTGGCCTACCATGACAAGCTCACCGATCTGGGGAACCGGGATCTATTCGCTTCGGATATCACAAGCCTCTTTGAGCAGATGTCCTCCGGATCCATCAGCAATGCGGCTCTCTTCTTCCTGGATCTGGACGGTTTTAAACAGGTCAATGATACATTCGGTCATCAGGCGGGCGATGAAATTCTGATAGACACCGCCCAGAGGCTGAGAGATACCCTGAGAGAGTCGGATCTGATCTACCGTTTCGGAGGAGACGAGTTTGTTGTACTCCTGACCAAGGTCAACGAAAAGAAAGACGCCGAGCTGGTAGCCAGGAAGATACTGGCCAGTATCAGCAGAAGTTTCGTCATAGACCAGGACGGTGAGAGCAATCAGGCCTCCATAGGGGTCAGCATCGGGATCGCCCTGATTCCCGACCATGGCAGCGACCATGATACGATAACCAAAAATGCGGATCTGGCCATGTACAGCGCCAAGGAAAACGGGAAAAATCAGTTTGTGGTTTTTTCAGAAGACCTGACCCACTCGGCAAAAAATAAATGGACCATAGAACAGGGACTGAAGTCTGCCCTGGTCAGGCAGGAAATGTTTCTGGAGTATCAGCCCATACATACCAACGGCGAGGGAATTGCCGGAGTAGAAGCTCTCATACGATGGGAGCACGGCACCCGGGGAGTGATTCCCCCGGATCTGTTTATCCCTGCGGCAGAAGAGAACGGCATGATCATCCCCATCGGCTTATGGGTTCTGGACAGAGCCTGCATGGATATCCGCCTTCTGAACAGAAAACTGAAAACAAACCTGTTTCTGTCGGTCAATATCAGTACGAAACAGCTTATGCTTCCGAATTTTCCCGAGCTGATCGACGGAGTAATAAAAAGAACAGGCCTGGATCCCAGGCTGATGAAGCTTGAAATAACAGAGACCTTCCTTATGGAAGACCCCGAAAAGATCAGCCGCACCCTGAATCGCCTGAAAAAGGAACATCCCGGTGTGACCCTTATAATTGATGACTTCGGAAAGGGCTATTCAAGCCTGAGCTATCTCAGCAGACTCCCTGTGGAATGCATTAAAATTGACAGGGATTTTATCCGGAATATCCCGGATCCCATAAATATGAAGGTCATAAGTTCTATTGTGAATCTGGCGGATAATATGGATCTGTCCATGGTCGCCGAAGGTGTCGAAACAGAGGAACAGCTGAACAACAGCATCCTGAAAAAATGCCACTTCATTCAGGGCTACTATTACAGCCGCCCTCTGCGGATTAACAAACTGGTTGACTATATAAAAAATCAGTGATGATGGCCGCCGGCTCCATGAGCATGGCCATGTTCCAGTTCCTCTTCTGTGGCTTCCCGGACTTCAACAATATCAACATCAAAATTCAGGGTTTTACCTGCCAGAGGATGGTTACCGTTGACGGTTACTTCCTCACCCTGCACGTCTTCGACCCTGACAACCATGACCTGACCTTCCGCTCCTGAAGCTTCAAACTCCATTCCGATTTCCACTTTCTCTACACCATTGAAGATATTCAGAGGAAGTTTCTGGATCAGCTGGGGGGCGATCTCACCATAGGCTTCGGCAGGAGGAACGGAAACCTCTACTTTGTCACCCGCACTCTTCCCTTCGAGCTCTTTTTCAAGACCGGGGATCAGAGATCCTGTCCCGTGCAGATAGGTCAGAGGAGCATCGGCGGACTGGTCCAGCAGTACCCCGTCCTTGTCGGTCAGTTTGTAATTCATAGATACAACGCATTTGCCTGTTATTTTCATTATTTTCTCCTTGGATAGACTTTGCATACCAAATCGAAACTCAAAGAAAAATACATTCCGACCGGATATTCAGAGTTTCATTATAAGCCATCTGCCTATGAATTCAAACCTCCCCCGGAGGAGACGCCCCTGCAGGCCTTGCCCGGTGAGAGAACAAAGAGCCGGAAGCCCCCATCAGGCCATGTTGTATTTCATAAGTTTATTGAAAAGGGTTTTCCGGGAGATTCCAAGCTTCTGGGCCGCTTCGGTTTTATTGAAGCGAGTCTCTTCCAGGGCGCGGGAGAGGATTTTTCTCTCATATTTTTCCGTCAGGATCTCCAGCTGTTCATGCAGGGAACCTTCGGGAATCAGAGCCGGCTCAAATTCCGGTTCCGCTTCAGCCGGCAGAAGATAGGGAGAGAGGTCCGGGGAGGATCCGGAACTCAGCAGAACCGCCTGGTTGATCATATTCCTCAGTTCTCTGACATTTCCGGGCCAACTGCATTTTTTCATGGTCTCTTTGTTTTCCGGGGAGATCTCCATTTTGTCCTTTCTGTATTTCCGGCAGAAGAAATCACAGAAATAGTCCGCCAGAAGGGGGATATCCTCCCGCCTCTCCCTGAGGGGAGGGAGATGGAAGGTGATAACCTTCAGACGGTAGTAGAGGTCCTGACGGAACTGCCGGGATGCCACCAGAGCGGAGAGGTCCCTGTTGGTGGCGGCGATAAGCCGGAAATCCGCTTTGACGGGACGGTTTCCTCCGACCCGCTCAAAGGTTCCCTCTTCAATAACCCGCAGGAGCTTGGCCTGGGCATCCAGGGACATATCCCCGATTTCATCCAGAAAGAGCGTTCCCTTGTCGGCCAGCTCAATTTTCCCGATTTTTCTCTCCTGAGCCCCTGTGAATGCCCCTTTTTCATGGCCAAAGAGTTCGCTGAGCAGCAGGGTCTCAGACAGCGCCGCGCAGTTGACCCCCACAAAGGGAAAGTCCTTTCTGTTTCCCGTTTCATGGATATACCGGCTCAGTACCTCTTTTCCCGTGCCGCTCTCCCCTCCGACAAGAATGGTCACATCCGTATCCTTGACCCTGTCGGCCAGTTCTCTGATCTCACCCATCCGGGGATCCCGGAACAGAAAGGGAATCCTGTCTCGCATATTCTCCAGTTCAGACCGGAGGAAGGAGTTCTCATGCCTCAGTTTGCGGATCTCGATTCTGGAACGCACACTCTGCAGGAGTTTGGTATTATCCAGGGGCTTCATAAGATAGTCTGCAGCTCCCAGCCGCATTGCCTCGACAGCACTGTTGATGCTGGCATACCCTGTAATCATGATGCATACCGTATCCTGATCGGTTTTCATGATCTCTTTCAGAAGGGCCGTTCCGTCCCCGCTGCCCAGACGGATATCGATCAGAGCGGCCTGTATTTCATTCTCTCTGACAATTTTCAGGGCCTGATCATAATCACCGGCGGCAAAAACACCGAATCCCTCTCTGGAAAACAGTCTGGAAAGGCCGTTCTGAATTCCTTTTTCATCGTCCGCTATGAGAATATTCATCTACAATGATCCTTCCAGAGGCAATTGAAAAATCACCTCCGTCCCCCTGCCGGGAGTGCTGTCAATCCGGATTGTGCCGTTGTATTTCATGATGATCCCGTAAACCACGGAAAGCCCCAATCCCGTGCCCTCTCCATTGGCTTTTGTTGTAAAAAACGGGTCGAAGACCCGGGTCAGCAGCTCATCGGGGATGCCTTCCCCCCTGTCTCTGACAGAAATCGTCAGAAACCCCGACTCTTCCCTGCCAAAGCGGAGCACCACAGGATCCTCTCCTCTGCTGGCATGAAGAGCGTTCTGAATAAGATTGATAAAAACCTGCATCAGTTCACCCTTGGATATTGTAACACTGCCCGGAGAAAAGGGACATTCAATTTTCAGAGGAGAGATTCCCCGGCCCCTGGCATGGCCCGCGTGCTGAATCAGCCGGATAACTTCTTCCGCCGCCGAGAGGGGATTCACACTGATGGTTTCATTCTGCTCCTGAGAAGTAAAATCCAGAAGATCCCGGATAATTCTGGCAATCCGGAGAGTCTCATTCTCCACCAGCCGGAGAGTGTCCAGAGACTCCTCATCCTGTTCGTCGTAAATCAGATTCTGAACATTTGTCAGAATCGAAGAGAGAGGATTATTGATCTCATGGGCAATCCCGGCGGAGAGCATACTCACAGAGGTCAGTTTTTCCGCCTGGAAGATTTTCTCCTCGTAGGCATTTTTTTCAGAAATATCCTCCAGAAGCAGAACAGCCAGATTTTTGACTCCTCCGTTTCTGCTGTCTCTCTGAAGGGGGTAGATTTTCAGCTCATAAACCCTCTGATCCTTTCCCCTGAAACGCTGAATATGAAACTCCTTCCTCCCCCGGACAATCTGATCAATCTCATTCAGAACGGAACTGTCAAAGGGAAGAGATCCCTTTTCCGCTTCTGGGAACTGGGTCTGAAAGAAATGGTTGGACTTCTCGATGGTTCTCGATTCATTCACCACGACGATGGCGGCCCTGATGGAGTTAATAACCTTTTCATTGTACATGTTGAGAAAAGTGATCTCATGGAGAGAACGTTCAATGGCAAGCTGATCCTGAGAGAGGGTTTCGGACATATCATTGAACCCCCGCAGAAGGATGCCGATCTCATCGCCGGGGGGATTCCGAAGACGGACACCGAAATTGCCGCTTTTCAGATCCTCCATAGCTCGTGCCAGCAGGATAACAGGCTTTGTGATCCCCCGGGAAATCAGCATACTCAGGAACACAGTAATCAGCATGGCTGCCAGAGACACGGTGAGCACAGCCTTCTCCACATCCTGGATCCTCCGTGAAAACGGTTCGTTCGACAGCACCGACGACAGGTAGACGATCTCCTCCTGTCCGGGATACCCCGTCACTCCGCACTTGGCACTGGCCACATTGTAGGAAGTTCCCTTCAGGATCAGGTCAAGCTGCTCCGTATAGGCACTCTCCTGACCATTGTGGAGAGAATCCGCCGGGAGCTGTTCGTTCGGGATATCGCTGACAAGGATTTCCTGATCCGTATGAAAAAACAGGGCCCCCCGGTTATTGAAGGCAATGTTCCTGAGAAAACTGCCGTTAATATGTTTTATAAGAAAAACATCTTTTACAGGAGAATACTCTTTCAGAGAGATAGCTCCGACCATGTAGAACTGACCGTCAATCCTGTAGAGCCTGATATAGGGATGGGGATAGAAGACGAGAAGAGCATCCGCAGAAGGCAGAACAAAGTCGCCGGTTGTACTTATGGCTTCAATGGTGAAAACCTCCGCTCCGGATCTGACAATCACAGCATCCACATTGGAAGACCTCATGGAGAGGGTCAGGTTCTCCCTGCTGGGCGTGGTGTCCATAGTCTGAATTCGCACAAGCTGTTTCCACAGGTGCCTTTTCCAGGAGTGGAAATTATTCTGCATCACAGACGACTCTTTTCTCAGCTCCACAAGCGAGTCTTCCCTGTTGCTGCTCCTGACCGACCGGCTCACAAGAACTCCCGTAGTAAAAGCCTGTACAAGGATAAGAAGCGAAATGGCCAGGACCAGTTTGGGGAAAAGTTTCATAGGGTCTCAGCCGTCCTAGCGGGTATAGATATACTGACTGACAGCAGGGTCATTCAGATTGGAGGGGGTAAAGAGGATGGAACCCGAGGTAATCCTTCCGGGAATCCTACTTCCTTCTATCAGATATTTGTAGGCCCATTCCACGGCAAGAGCCCCTATGTCTCCCGGTTTCTGGGACATGATAACATCCACCTCCCCGTTCCTGAGCCCCTCTATAAGAGACTCGGTGGCATCCCAGGCGGCAATTTTGACGGCCCCGGACAGTCCTGTTCCGGAAACGGCATCGGCAACCCCCTGGCTGCTGAAAACATTGGTGCCGCAGATTCCCACAAGCTCCGGAAAAGCCAGAAGGGCCTGAAGAGTCTGTTCTGCCGCCACCTCCTGCCGGTCCCCGTTGTAATCGGTCCGGACCAGTTCCATCTCGGGAAAACGGGCAATCCCGTCGGCGAACCCTTTTCTTCTCTCTTCGGTGGTGGAGGTCTCCCTGGTGGTGGTATTGATATAGACTTTTCCCTTTTCATGCACCTGTTCCGCCAGATACTCGGCCAGGTGAACTCCTCCCGCGTAGTTGTCTGTGCCTATATGAGTCAGGGGAAAACTCCACTCGCTGCTGCCTGAATAATCCCCGTCTCCGATGGCTGTATCCACTGTTATGATGCTCACTCCCCGGTTATGGAGAGTTTTCAGCGGCCCGATAAGAGCGTCTTTTGCGGTGGGAGAGATAATAACGAGGTTATAATCCTCCCGGCTTACAGCATCGGACAGGATCAGGATCTGTTCATCCGGATCCCATACAGAGGGAAAAGGTGCGGAGGTAAAGGGGATTCCCAGTTCATCAGCTTTTGTTCTCGCTCCTTTTTCAAGGGAGTAGTAGAAGGGATCGGCTACCCCGGGCATAAAGAGGATTCTGACAGTGGCAGATTCCTCCCCCTCTGCCTGCCCCCCGGGAAACAGGGAGCAGAGGCACCATAGGAGGATGAGGCATAAAACTCTGGTTTTCATGGGATCAACAGTATACCACAGCTGTCGGTATGATAGGATTTAATTCCTTTCCTGCAGATTCAGAAGCTGGTTCTGTCCCTGCTCTGTGATTTCAAACAGGTCTTCCTCCCAGAGAGGCTGAGGTGGCTCTGACTGAATGATTACAAATTCGGACAGTTCCTGTCCCTGCTCCGGGCTGAATACTCCTCTTGTTTCCATAATGTGCTCCTTTTGCCTACTCTAATGCAATTGCTGTGCCAAAAGAGGATCCCTGTTCAGAAAAGAACTATTCCCTTACCTGGAATAAATTTAGAAGAGAAAGAAGGTGATGGGCTTACAGGGAGACGGCTCCCGGAAGTGGCCGGAACTACACGGGACGGGTAAGTGATTACCCGTTTCAAAGAAGACTGTAGAGAAGCAGGAACAGGGGCGCCGAAAATACAGTGATAATCCCGGCCAGGATAATGGCCAGTCCGCTCATTGCGCCCTGGACTTCTCCCAGTTCCATAGCTTTGGAGGTTCCAATAGCATGAGAAGCGGTTCCTATGGCGATGCCCTGGGCCACAGGATGGGTGATCCTGAGGAACCGGAAGACAGGGCCATGGAAAAGAACCCCCAGTATTCCTGTAATGACTATGGAAATAACCGTTACGCTCACGAAACCTCCCAGGGTTTCAGAGAGGATGATCCCCAGAGGCGTCGTTATGGATTTCGGAATGAGAGAGAGGAGAAGCTGTTTATCCACATCCAGAAGGATACAGAGAAGAAATACCGAAACTCCCGATGTCAGCACCCCTGCTAGGATCCCCAGGATGATAGCCAGTTTATGCTCCAGCAGAAGAGGCAGCTGCCTGTAGAGAGGAAGAGCCAGAAGCAGTATGGTCACAGGAAGAAGCATCTTAATATACTTACCTCCCGCCATATATCGGGAAAGGGGAATATCCAGCAGAAAAAGGATGATCAGGATTGCTGCGAAACTCACAATAAAAGGGTTGAGCAGCTGAATGGTCACCCGTTTGTAAAGCCGCATTGCCAGAAAGTAACAGCCAAGCGTCAGCAGGATTCCGAAGAGAGGGGTAGAAGTCAGCCAGTCAGTCACGATTGTTCTCCTTCCTGTTCAGCACAGCCTGCACGACCAGAGCGGTCACAGCCAGAACGCAAATATTACTGACAACCATGATCACAATCAGTTTCAGATAGTTTCCCTCCAGAACAGACATGGAATCAACAATCTCCACTGCGGGGGGAATAAAAAAGAAGGCCAGGTTAGAGAGGATCAGGGTGGATATTTTTGTAAAAAGACGATCTTTGAGGAGACCTGTCATGAGAAGCAGAAAAAAAAGTCCCATGCTGAGCAGGCTGAAGGGAACCGGAATAAATAGGCCCAGCCCCATCCCCGCCAGATAGATCAGGACAATAAGAAGGATTTCTATGAAAAGAGTCATTACAACCTCGTCATCAACGTTTTGAGAGTCTTATATAAAACAGGATTTCCCGAATTAAATCTATAGGCCCAGAGTCATAAAGAGGATCTCGAAAGAGGACCTCTCCTCTTCGACAAGCCAGGCATAGCGGAACCCCAGAGAAAGAGGGAAATGGGGGGTATTGAAGGGATGAAACTCAAAAGACAGGGAGCCCCCCAGGGACTGGTAGATCCGGGGCTCTGCCGAAGGATTGTCGACCCCTGTATGATCATAGAAAAACTGCCCCCGGATTCTATTGATATACATCCAGGACCCCAGAGCCAGATCGGGATAGAGGAGTGGAAACTCATAGGATCCTGAAAACTGATACAACTCCTCTCCTTTAACCGCTTCGTAGCCCCGGGAAAAGAGTATTCGGCTCTGATAGGACCTGTCCTGCTGTTCGTAGGATCCGGACAGCACAAGACTTGTATTGCGGATCACTCCGGGAAGATAGAAAATCAGTGCCGAAGAAAAAAGATACCTGTCCCGGTCCGTAAAGGGAGAAAAGGTAAGATAACTCCGCCCGGAAACTCCCCAGAGGGGATTCAGACTCCTGGGCCCGCCGGGAAGGAAAGAACTGCCCTGTACTCCGAAATGGAGGGGAAGCGAGCTCTCACTCTCATGCTCCGGATCCTCGGGAACGAGAACGTCCGCCCCCATTCCCGCATAGGGGACAAGCCTGTGATACCAGAGGGGTCTGTCAAAATTCAGAGGCTGGGAGAGCAGAAAAACCGAAGAGAGATCCTGGTACAGGGAACCCTGAATATCCCTGTACCAGTAGCGGTTGTTCAGGGCGATTTCAGGAACGCCCCCGCGCCAGTTCAGGTTAAAGAAACCTCCCCGGCTGCTGTCGTTCGCATCAAGAGCTCCCCCCAGTCTCCAGCCGAAGGTATCCAGGACGTCATCGGACTGGATATACAGGTTCAGCGCTGTTCCTGATTCCTCATCCGGAGCAAGCCCCCAGGAGTGTATATTGCCCAGTCCCTGAAGGAGGGAGTAATCCTCCACTGTAACAGGGGACTCTCCGGAAGACGCTGCCAGAGCCTCCCGGTAGTCGGGGTATTCCAGAGTGCTCCGGGGATAATAGAGAAACTCCCGGGAGACAATCTCGTCCTCCCCGCGCCATTCGAGAGGGTTCAGCTCCTGAATGGCCAGCTGCTCCCCCCGGGAAGAGGTGTATTCACTGTAAAGGAGGACCTCTTCTCCCCGCCAGACTCCTGCCAGGGGGAGCCTGACACTGTTGAAACGGGAGGAGACCTGAAAGCTCTCTCCTGTCTCCGGATCAAGGGCCATCACATTCTCCACCCCCGTCAGGTTGGAACAATAGAAGAGCAGCCCCCGGGAGAAGGAAAGGCTCTTTACCGATTCGTAGCTGAAATCCTTCAGATAGCTGAAATCTCCCGTTTCTCTTTCCAGACGGAGAATGGCCCGCCCTTCCGCATCCTGCAGGGTCAGAAAAAGAGACTCACCCCGGGCAGACCAGGCGGCAATTCCCGCGGCATCTCCCCGGGGAAGGAGCCGATGAAGGGTTTCCTCTCCGGTGGTACTGTTGAGGATCACCAGGGAGTCCTCCCCCTTTAATGACCGGGAAATAACGGCAATTTCCCTTCCGTCGGGACTGAACGCGGGGTATCTGTACTTCTGCTTCTCTGTGAGGATAGTTCTCTTTCCCGTCCGGATATCCGTCATAACCAGGTCCGACCAGCTCAGAGAGTCATACACGGCGGAGGGTCTGGAATAGGCCCAAACGGCCCGGTCCCCGTGGATGGCAATATGGTCTGTCGATGGAACCCGGACAAGGGACTGCTCCCCTTCAGGTGTGATCTCAATCAGCCGGGGGACTCCCGACAGGGAGGTTCTGCGGGCAATGATGCGGTCCTCTTCAAAAAGGAGGGGATCCCAGAGAAGGTAATCCCTCCCGGCGGGCTCGGTGATTTTACTGTTTTCTATGGGGACAATATCCCTGTTCTGCTGCTCCCAGGCTTCCCGGAGCTCCCGGGCCATCTGGTCATAGAGAGCCGACCAGGACTGTCCGGTGGTAGTCCTGGCTCCCAGATACATTCCCAGGGCGGGAAAGGGTATGGTTGAAGGACCGTTCAGAAATCTGGCCAGACTGTCCGGTCCGTAATGATTCTTCAGATAGGACGTCAGAAAATAGCCTGTTACATATTCATTGGGAATGTAATTCCTGTAGGAGCGGTTCACCATTTTCTGATAGGAAAAATCTTCCTTCAGGATGATCTCTTTCATCTGTCTGAAAAAAAGAGGATCCCTGCCCCGACCGGTTCCGGAGAAGGCGGTTTCGGCTCCCACCGCATCCCCTTCAAGGAACCAGCCGGGGACCCCCCAGAACAGGCCGACCGAAAGGCCCGCTTCCCCTCCCAGGGTATACAGAAGTCTGTTGAGTCTCCGGTTCAGAGCATCGTACTGGATCATGTGCCGCCCTTCATGAAGAGCCAGAAGATCCATCCACTCCAGAGGAGGAAGGCTGTCTCCGGCTGGTAAGGCCGACCAGACGCTCCTGCGGGGAGGCAGGGAGACAAACCCGTTAGCATCCGTATCCTCCCCTGTAATAACGATGGTCCACCGGGAGATTCGGGGAGGGGATAATGAGGGGGATTCCAGAGCATAGAGGACTTCCATTTTACCTGCCAGATCGGCAGCCTGCTCTGTCAGCTCTTCCGGGAAGATAACCCTGAAGTTTTCGGTTTCGACAGTTTTCCAGCGAGTTCCCGGGATATGCTGGGCAGCAAGAAGGACCTGAATGAAGATCAGCAGAACCGGTAGCAATGATTTTTTTCCGGGGAAATCCATGCTATAAAAATACCTGTCCTTCCAGCAAAAAAGCAATAGTGGATCACTTTCATTTGACACGTTCCCCTCCCCCTTTTAAACTTATCCTGAAAACAGCCCGAAAACCCGGCCGTAGCCAATTAAAAGTGGGATAATCGAAAGCAAATGTATAACCCTACCGCATCTGATATTGAAGAACTCCAGAAGAAATTTCCTGCCGCCCTGAACTACCTTGTCTCTATATTCCTTATACAGAGAGAGTATGGAAAAACCGGGAATACAAGGCTTGCAGGCAATCTGGGAGTTTCCAAACCTGCGGTCAACCAGGCCATAGGACGTTTGAAGAAACACGAACTGGTAGAACAGGATCCCTATGGAGATATCAGGCTGACAGAAAAAGGCCGGGGATTTGCCGTGAGAACCCTGGAAAAGCACTACCTTATCGAACATCTCCTGATTACCACAACCAACTATCCCTGGGATAAATCGGATGAGGAAGCCCAGAGACTCCAGACCAGCCTTTCAGAAGAATTTACAGACTACCTTTATGATTACTTCAACAAACCCCAGACCTGCCCCCACGGCAATCCTTTTCCCGGGAGCGAAAGAGAAGAGGAGCTGATATCGGCTCCCAGGCTGGACAGGGCTCCCGAAAACTCAAGACTGCAGATAATCCGGATAACAGAAGAGGGCGAAGCCGCGGAAGGGCTTCTCAAATTCTGTCACCGGAATGAACTTTTTCCGGGAAAATCATTATGCATAACCTCCCGGGACAGCCGGGGAGACCTGACTATAGACTGCTGTGAAAACAGTATCGTCATTCCCGCAGAAATTGCCCGGTATATCTGTTATAAAAATCTGGAGGGATAAATCCTTATGAGCCAATACCAGTCCAATATTCCCAATCAGGATTCTGCAAAGCCCCGGGGCTGCAGAAATGCACTGATCATTGCTTTTGCCATCCTGCTTATACTTATCGCTATACCTGTGATACTTCTGATCCGGATCCAGCCGTCCCAGGAACAATGGGACAGTCTGAGTTTTCAGGAGATTCCCTACTCCTCCGGAGGGTTCTCCTATTCCGAAAAGGGAATAGTCCTCTCCGAAGAGAGACTGAATTTCCAGCTGAATCAGGTGTTTGCCCTGCTCCTGGAGGAAGAGGGATTTCCCGCCGATGGAAATGCGGAGATAAAACTCTTCGAAGATGCCGTTCTGTTCAGAGCCGCGGCGGCCGTCCCCGTGGATTTTCCCCTTTTTAAAGACGGGATTTTCCGGTTCATGGTCACCATCGCCATGAATACGGATATGATCAAAGGCTCTCGGCTGCGTCTGGAACTGACGGAACTGAAACTGGGACGCCTCAATCTTCCGGTCTCACTATTATACAAACTGGAGGAGCGAGCCCGGTCGCAATCCCCCGAAAGGGACCCGGATGCTCTGGGAGAGATCCTGTCCCGTCAGGACCGGTATTCCTTTGTCGACCTGGAAGCCCTGTCGGAAAAGATCAGCCCGGGGATGCAGATCAGCCGCGTGGTCCTGAGCCCCGGAACCCTTCTTGTCTCTCTGGAACTCTCCCGGGAGCAGATCGAAATGATTCAGGAGTTTTCTGCCGCCCTGGCACCGGCCCTCCCGGAAATTCATGGAGAGATTCTTGGCGAGATTCCCTCTGAGAAGCTGCCCTACCTGAGAAAATGTGAATCCCTCATGGGAAGGATGGGCAGATCCCCCGGCAGTTCCGATGAAGTTCTGGAGACAGCGGTAAGAACACTCACACTCTACGATGAGATGTGGAACGGCCTTTCAGAAGAGGAGAAAGAGAGAGTGGAGGATATTCTGGAAGAGTACGGAGAGAAGAATCCCCGTCTTATGGATCGTCTGGATGCTCTGAAAGGAACAATCTGAGAGTCGTCAGTCCGATTCCGTATCAAACCAGAACTCATTGGAATAGCCCCCGACCTGAGTGCCCGTGGCGACCTCTATGATCTGTCCTGAGAACTTATAGATATCATCCTCCAGCCAGACCAGAGAACCTGTCACAAGAAGGTCTGCTCCCAGGAGCATCCCCACCTGAATCTGCGCATCCTGATAGGTCATCCCCTGGAACTCCAGCGCTTTCTCATCCATAATCCGCTGAATTTTATCCCTGGTGACAACCTGTATATCCACGCCTTCCTCCCGGAAAGACATCACCAGAGCGGTGGTCAGATCGTTCTGAAAAAGGGTGTACAGGCGGGAGGGGATATCCTCCTGTTCCAGTTCCGCCAGAGCCAGGACAAGACCGTTCCGGCCTTTAAGCTGATCTGCCGCCTCCCAGCTGAACTCTTCAGCCGCCCCGGTTGAATCGGGCAGGGAGGAACAGGAGACAAGGACCAGGGCGGAAAAGAAAAGGATTACAGGCAATTTCATATGGGCTCTCCTTGAAAGTCAGTGGGGGCTATTAATTCCTTTTAAGAAAGTCTAATTCCAAATCGGGATTTTTTCGAGGTTTTGCTTCTATCCCGTCCTCAGAGAGTGGGCCTTGAAGAGGCAGAGTACTTCCATCCCCTCTCTCAGCTGCAGGGCTTCCGCTGTAGCAGCGGTAATCTCCACAAGGACAGGCACTCCCGTATCGACAAGACAGAAAAAACGGTCATCCGAATCATAGAGTTTCTCAATGACTCCCCGTATCTGATTCTGCATGGAAATATTTTCTATGCGGGTTTTTGCCAGAGCAATTTCACTGGGCTGAACTGTGACGACACCGAATTCGGAAGAATGAGCCGGTACTTTCAGGAACTGTCCGGGCATTCCCCTGACAGCGCAGGTAAAAAGTCCCCGGCTCTCCTCCCGGGGGCTGTAGAGATGAAAAGTATTCACAAT
This sequence comes from Oceanispirochaeta sp., assembly GCA_963666275.2. GTDB lineage: Bacteria > Spirochaetota > Spirochaetia > DSM-2461 > DSM-2461 > Oceanispirochaeta. The sequence goes on along the minus strand of CAXXOA010000002.1, from coordinate 885,295 downwards.
ATTCAGGTTATTCGGAAGCACTGATCCGCGTCCCAGCAGTTCAAAAAGCTCCCCGTCACCCCGGCACTCTCCCTTCTCGATCAGATACACTCTGTTGGTAAGCTTCTGAATATCCGGAAGATCATGGCTGATCACAAGCATGGGAATGCCAAGCTTGTCCCTCAGTTTTCTGAGATAGGGAAGGATCTTGTACCGGAGGCTGCTGTCGACGGCGTTGAAGGGCTCATCCAGAAGCAGAAGCTCCGGAGAGGTCAGCAGGGCCCGTCCGATAGCCGTTCTCTGCTGCTCGCCTCCGGAAACCTCATGGGGCATGGAGTCCAGCAGATTTCCCAGGTCCAGAAGATCCACCACATCATCCAGAGCCACCCTTTTCTTTTTGACATAGGGAACTCCGAACAGGAGGTTCTCCCGGATTGTCATATGGGGAAACATCAGCTTGTCCTGAAAAACAACGCCGATCCGCCTTTTCTGGGGAGGGACAAAGATTCCCTTTTCCGTATCGGTGAGAACCCTGCCGTTAAGAGTAATGCCTCCCTGACTGGGTTTTTCCAGCCCCGCCAGAAGGCTGAAAAAGGAGGTTTTTCCCGCACCGGAGGAACCGAAGATTCCCACTGTGGAATCGGCGAACTCTCCCTTCAGAGAGAGAGGGAAATCCCTGCGGGGAATGGTCAGATCAAAAACAAGGCTCATAGAGCCTCCCGAATTGTTCTGTTCCGGCTCCGGGCATTGAACAGAGAGGATAAAAACATGGCCATAAAGGATATACCGATGGAAATAGACACCAGAACCGCCGCCTCCCGCTCTCTTCCGGGGATCTGCAGGAACGAATAAACCGAAAGGGGAACTGTTCTGGTGACCCCCTGGATATTCCCGGCAAAAGTCATGGTAGCTCCGAACTCCCCCAGACTCCTGGCAAATCCCAGAACCACACCGTTGAGAACTCCCGGCAGAACCAGGGGCAGAGTGATCCGGAAAAAGACAGCCCTTTTACCTGCGCCCAGAGTCCGGGCGGCCTGCTCCAGCCTGGGATCAACCATTTCCATGGAAATCCGGAGACTTCTTGTGATAAGGGGAAAAGAAACCACCATGGAAGCGATCACAGCCGCCATGGTGGTGAAAGCAATCCTCATCCCGAAGAAAGAAAACAGGACAGAACCAATGAGCCCCTTTTTCCCGAACAGAAAAAGGAGGATATATCCCGTTGTAACAGGAGGCATCACAAGAGGGAGGTTTATCAGACCATCCAGTAGATTCTTTCCCCTGAACTGAGTGTGCGTAAGAAAGTAAACCACACCGAGAGCCAGAGGGAGATTAATAGCTGTGGCCAGGACCCCTATCCTTATGGAAAGGAATACTGTCGAAACAATATCATGAAAATTCATATATACCCCAATTGAAGGAAGAGCCCTATTTTACAGTAAATCCGTAGCGTGTAAAAAGGTCTTTCACATCCTGGTCATGCAGGAGGAATTCATAGAAGGCCCCGGCCTCTTCTCCCGCATCACTCAGAAGGGCGCAAAAGTATTCTACGGGCGTGTGGGACTCTTCAGGGAATGCCCCCAGAATCCTGACCCTTCCGGATTTTTCCGCATCTGTTTCATAGACAATCCCTCTTTCGGCTTCGCCAAGCTCAACAACGGAAAGAGCGGCCCGGACATCAGCGGCGGGAAGCATCCTGGGCTCGAGTTCCCCAAACCAGCCAAAATAGGTCAGCGCTTCCCGGGCATACTTTCCCGCCGGGACATGTTCGGGGTCTCCCATGGAGAGATACCCCTCAAAAGAGGAGGGAAAAGAGGAATTCCCGTCCAGGATAAATGACCCGTCCGGAGAGTCCGAAGGAGCGATGAGAACCAGTCTGTTCCTGACAAGAGAAGAGACATCCTCAGCAGCGCCCAGAGTCTCCACATAGTCCATCCACTTGCGGGAAGCGGAGATATAGACGTCCGCCGGAGCACCCTGCTCAATCTGATTTGCCAGAGTCCCGCTGGAAGCGGGATTTATCTGAACCGAAACACCGGTCTTCTCCTGGTAAAGGACCGCCGCATCAGAAATGACATCAGTCGTACTGGCGGCAATGTAAAGGGTAATGCCTTTTCCCTGATCCTGAACACCTCCGGCGGAAAGTGAAAAATGATATAAAACCAGAAACGTGACAAACAGTCTTTTTTTCATGCGAAACCATCCATTCTATCTTTAAGTTCTGCCAAATAGAACGCAATACCCGTGCCAAAAGAGGCAAAAACAGCCGGGGAACAGGTTTAAACAGTTCTTAACATAACAAAACAGAACGAAACAGATCCAAAGCCAACAGATATTAATACATTTCCGTACAATCCGGAGCCTTTTCTACCCCGGGGTACACGGGTCCTGAGAGAGATTATCCTGTAATACTGAAATTTCTCTTTTCCAGAACTCTCCCCATAATGATAGAAGTCAGGACGATAAGGGGAAGGGAAACCCCGTACCTGATAAGTGTGAATTTGACTCCCAGATAGGAGCTCTCAAAAATGGTCATGGGGATCCTGCAGACTGCGGAGGCACCGATATAGGTGAATACAACAGATAGCCTTGCCCCTTTTCTGTGAAGGGCGGAAGCCACGGGAAAGGCTACGATCATCGGCCCCACAGTGGTTCCTCCCAGGGCCAGGGCCCAGAGAAAACTGAGAGCGCCTCCTTCTGTTCCCAGATGCTTCTCCACCTTCTCTTTTTTCACCCATACCTCGAAAAGGCTTATCAGAATAAAAGTGAAAGGCAGAATTTTCATCATTGTCAGAAAAGACCCGAAAAAATTCCGGGAAACAATCTTTCCTGATGCCGGATTCACCAGATACAGAACAGCCCAGAACAGCAGTGCCAGAATCAGAAGAGGATAAAAAAATGATATTTTTTTTCTCATACCAATTCACCGTAAACCAGTCCTGTGACCAGTGCCACCAGTAGGGCCACAAAAAAATAGACAAGGTTCCGCACCAGAGTGACCTTCAGCCCCAAGTACTGCCTTTCCACAGGAATCGTGAGGATTCCCACCATCATCAGAGAGGATGTGAGGGCTGATATGACCATATAGGGAATCCCCGAATCTCTCAGGGCGCCCCCCAGAGGAAAGGCGATGAACCCAGGCATAAGAGAAATGGAACCGATCAGGGCGGCAAGTCCAGTTCCCTCCAGAATATTATCACTTCCCAGATAGGCTGATAAATCCTCTGCGGGAATAAACAGAAATGTGATCGCCAGAAGAAGGACCATCAGGACCACCATGGGAAATATCTTAATAAAACGCTTCCCCGCCATCTTCAGAACCAGCCCTGTTTTCTTTCTGCTCCCGGCCAGAGATAGCCCCAGCAGAATTCCCGTCACAATGAGAATCGCCATAAACTCCAGATCCATACAAGCTCCTCAGAACAAATTTCCTTCCTTAGGGTTCATAGTACACAAAAACTCCGTCTCCCGACAGTAAAGCTTCGGCTCCACTGCCCTGTTGTAATGATTTTTCCCGGGGGATGTTGTAACATAGAGTACAGAATATGAACAAAGATAAACTGGAAAGGGTCCGGGGCATATCCCGGCCTCATGAAGAAATGTGGATAGAAAGGGACAGCGGGGGAAAGATTTCCCGGGTGTACGACAGAGATTTCAAACAGATAGACAAGACCATGCTCTATCTCTCCTTTGAGAGTGCCACAGAAGACGGCGGTTTTACCTATCTGGGAGAATTCATTGAGTTCCCGGAGATCAGAGAGTATGCCAGGAAACGATCTCAAGGCTATCAGAGACGCAACTACGGGCATGATATTGAAGAGTATCTCTGAATTCCGGAATGGATGGGTTGTATGACTGTTTTCTGTCATTCCTGATAAAAATCCTTCATACTTATACCTATGAAATACAGAGCGTTAGGAAAAACCGGTTTTACAGTTTCGGAGATTTCTCTGGGAACCTGGCAGCTGGGAGGCGGCTGGGGCAGATCTTTTGACGAGGAAGATGCCTACAGGACACTGAATCTTGCCATAGATCAGGGAATCAACTTTATTGATACAGCAGATGTCTACAGCGACGGTTTAAGCGAAAGAGCCGTAGGCAGGGTCCTCCGGGAGAGGAAGCAGGAGATTGTCCTGGCCACAAAGGCAGGAAGACGATTGGATCCCCATACCGCCCGGGGCTATACACCTGAAAACATTGAAGGTTTCATCGATGACAGCCTGAAAAACACAGGGATGGAATCGCTGGACCTTCTGCAGCTTCATTGCCCGCCCACGGATGTCTATTACAATCCGTCTCTCTTCAAAGCACTGGACAGGATAAAACAGAAAGGGAAGATACGGCACTACGGCGTGAGTGTGGAACGTGTTGAAGAAGCCCTGAAAGCCATTGAATACGAGGGAGTAGAGACAGTTCAGATCATTTTCAACATGTTTCGCCAGCGCCCGGCGGAGCTCTTCTTCCGGCAGGCGGAAGATCGGAAAATCGGTGTTATTGTCAGAGTACCCCTGGGCAGCGGTCTTCTTACAGGGAAATTCACGAAGGATACCCGATTCGCCAAAGAGGACCATAGAACCTTCAACCGCCAAGGAGAGGCTTTTGACCGGGGAGAAACCTTTTCCGGAGTTCCCTATGAAGCAGGACTGGATGCTGTGGAAGAACTGCGGAAACACTTTCCTCAGGAGGATCTGCTGGTCCAGCCTGCCCTGAAATGGATCCTCATGCACAGCCAGGTCAGCTGTATTATCCCGGGAGCCAGTCGTCAGGAACAGGTGATATCCAACGTTAAAGCGGCGGAATACCCGGATTTTTCACCAGAGAAGATGGATGCAGTCCGACGGATCTATGATAAATACATCAGGCACTACGTCCATCACTGCTGGTGATTCCGGAAAATAGAACTATCTCACACCGTTCAGCCAGCCGCCGTCTATATAATAGTTGGATCCCACCGAATAGGCCCCTTTATCGGAAGCCAGGAAAACATAGTATTCGGCAATCTCTTCGGGACTGGCAAAGCGGTTGATCGGGGCGCTGTCTCTGGCAATATTATCCAGATACTCTTTGGGAGTAATCCCCTCTTTTTCGGCCAGAATCCCGGCAGTTTTCCACCAGTCCGGAGTCAGAACCAGCCCGGGACTGACTGTATTCACACGGATATTGTCACCAATGAGCTCATTGGCCAGACACTTCCCCAGCATCAGAAGCGCCGCTTTGGTTGTATTGTATATGGGTTCGTACCAGAGAGGCTGGGTGGCACAGATACTGGCCGTATTGAGGATCACCCCGCCCCCCCGCTTTTTCATATAGGGAACAAAAGTCCGGGTTGTCCTGACAGTACTCATGACATGCAGGTCCCAGACCGCATACCAGTCCTCATCTTTAGAGTTCATTACGGTTTCTTCTGTCCCTGAGCCGGCATTATTTATAACAATATCAATTCCGCCGAAAGCCTCTTCAATCGCCTTCCCGGCACTTTCAATATCTTCCGGCTTAGTTACATCCACAGAAAGACCCAGAGCCCTCACGCCATAATCTTTTGCAATATTTCTCGCTTCCGCCTCAACACGTTCTTTATTCCGGGCCCCGATAGCAACATCTGCCCCCTCCCGGGCAAACGCTCTGGCCACGGCAAGACCGATACCGACACTTCCACCAGTAATGAAGACCTGCTTCCCTTTCAGATTCAAATCCATTCTATTCCCCCCTTTATAAAATTAAAAGATACCGCAGACAGAATAACCGCCACGGTATCTGTAAAGTCCCGAAAATTCACTTAACTGAAAAGACCGCTCAATGCCTCAACATAACGGGTGTATTCGGCATAGGTCTTTTCATAGATTTTCACATTCTCCGGGTCGGGCCGGCAGCTCTGACTCTCATCCAGCGCCACATGCTCATCCACCAGAGTATTGATATCCGTCCCCTCGTCCTTTTTCAGGCACCACAGGGCCTGGAGGGCTCCCCCCAGAGCCGCCGCTTCGGCGGTGACAGGCACGACTACAGGCAGGTTCAGAATATCCGCCGTAATCTGACGCCACACGGGAGAGTTGGCTCCCCCTCCGATCAGGCGGACCTCACGGGCCTGGAATCCCAGCTTCTGAAACGAGTCCAGCCCCAGTTTCATTCCCAGAATCGCCGATTCCAGGGCGGAGCGGAAGATGTTCTCCTTCTTCACATTGGATGAAGTCATCCCCACAATACAGCCCCGGCCGTTGGGGAAGTTGGGCGTCCGCTCCCCGTTGAAGAAAGGAAGAGTCAGAATCCCCTCGCTTCCGGCGGGGGCCGATGCGCCCAGTTTGTCGAACTCTTTCACGCCGTAGTCGAAAAGCTGACGCATCTGTTCGGTAGCCACCGTACAGTTCATGGTGCACAGCAGGGGCAGCCAGCCGCCGGTACTGGAGCAGAAGGCCGCCAGGTTCCCGTCGGGATCAATAATGGGGCTGTCCGAATATCCGTAGAGGGTTCCGCTGGTTCCCAGACTCATGGTCAGAACCCCGTCCCGGACCGTTCCGGTTCCCACGGCGCCCATCATATTGTCTCCTCCGCCGGAGGAAACGGGTATCCCCGCAGGGATTCCCAGTTTTTCCGCCACATCGGCCTTCACGGTTCCCGCTGGCTCCCAGCTCTGAATCAGCCGGGGCAGGGTACTCATCAGATCCCGCTGGGGATCCAGAGCGCGAACCAGCTCTTTGTGCCAGCAGCGGTTCTTCACATCCAGAAGGGCTGTTCCCGAGGCATCGCCGAACTCCATCACATACTCACCGGTCAGATAGAAGTTCAGATAGTCGTGGGGCAGAAGCACATGGGCCATTTTCTCATAGGACGCGGGCTCGTTCTTTTTGAGCCACAGGATTTTCGAAGCCGTATAACCGGGCAGAACCAGATTTCCTGTCTCCTCCAGGAGTTTCTCGTCTCCCCCGAAGGACTCGGTCAGTTCCCGGCACTCTCCGGCAGTGGAGGTGTCGCACCAGAGTTTCACATCCCTCAGAACATTCCCCTCGCTGTCCAGGGGAACAAAGCCGTGCTGCTGTCCTGAAACGCCCACGGCCTGAGCGGTCTTTCGGATTTCAGGATCGATCGCGGCAAAGCAGTTTTCCAGGGCGGTGATCCACCACTGGGCCTTCTGTTCCCGGCTGCCGTCGTCCAGGCTGATCAGATCATGGGGGGCCGTAGCTGAAGCGGCGATGGTTTTATTCTCATAGTCATAGAAGACAACCTTGGTACTCTGGGTTCCGTTGTCTATTCCGATTACTGTTTTCATTTCTTTTCCGTGATGTTTCCGAGTTTTTTCTTATCCCGTTTTGACTTGGAATTGATATCATAGATAACAGCCAGTGCGATGATCGCACCCCGGATGATCTGCTGCAGATAGGAGTTCACATTGGTCAGGTTCATTATGTTGTTGAGGAATCCCACAATAAAAGCACCGGCCACGGTTCCTCCTGCCGTTCCGATACCGCCGGAAAAGCTGGTTCCTCCTATGATCGAAGAGGTCAGAGCCTGGAACTCGTAGTTGATGGCGCCGTTGGGAAGGCCTGAGTTAACACGGGACATGAACAGAACACCTGCAATACCGACAAGGACACCATTGAGCATGTAGGCAATAACCTTGTTCCGGTTGACGCTGATTCCCGAGGCGATGGCAGCCTCTTCATTGCCCCCGATGGCAAACAGGGACCGGCCGAATCGGGTATGCTTAAGAATATACCAGGTCAGAATGAACAGAACGATCAGAAAGACCACCGGAGTGGGAAGGAATCCCACAAAGCCCTGACCGAAAACGGTGTATCTGTCGATCTGATAGATATTCTGCCCGCTAGTGTACAGAAGGGCGGCTCCCCGGGCCATAGCCTGCATTGCCAGGGTGGCAATAAAGGGAGGAGTTTTGAACCGGGTTACCATAAGGGCATTAATAAGGTTGCAGAAAACCGCCACGAAAATAGCCACGAAAAAGGCAAGTAAAAGGTTTCCCGTCGCTTTGAAAACGGCAACAGAAAGAACCCCTGACAGAGCCAGTACCGACCCGGAGGAAAGATCGAGCATTCCCGAAATGATCAGGATGGTTTCACCGAACGCCAGGATTGTTGTTACCGCAATCTGACGGGAAACATTGGACATATTACCGGCTGTCAGAAAATTGGGATTTATAAGCGTTGAAATAACTGTTAAAAAGATCAGAACCAGAATGATGCTGTATCTGTCTTTCGCATTGCTCCACATATGATCTATTTTTTTTGAACTGAATTTCATTTTTCAGACTCCTTTTTCATGACACCCGTTGCCATTTTCATAATTGTTTCCTGAGAGAATTCGTCCCGGTTGAGACATCCCATGAGCCTGCCTTTGGACATGACATAAATGCGGTCACACATTCCGATCAGTTCCGGAAGCTCCGAAGAAACCATAATGATGGCTTTCTTCTTTTTCACAAAGGAGGTCATCAGTTTATAGATTTCAAACTTGGCTCCGATGTCGATGCCCCTGGTAGGTTCATCCATAATCAGAACATCCGGGTCATTGATCATCCATTTTGCCAGAACAACCTTCTGCTGATTTCCCCCGCTCAGGGAATCTATAGACGTTTCCAGTGTCGGTGTTTTCACATTCATCTGGCTGCAGATTTCCTGTATGGTCTGGAGTTCCTGTTTTTTGTGGAGATGCCCCCTGTAAAAAAACTTTTTCAGGTTGGCCAGAGAGACATTTTCCCGGACCCCTCTCACAGGGATAATCCCGTAGCGTCTCCTGTCTTCCGACAGCATGACGATTCCGTTCTTTATACTTTTCTCTACAGTTGAATTATTAATTTTCAGGCCGTTTTTGGAAATTTCCCCCTCCTGAAAGGGATCCAGTCCAAAGACAGCCCGCATGACTTCCGTCCTGCCGGCGCCCATAAGACCGGAAAAACCGACAATTTCCCCTTCTTTCAGGTTAAAACTGATGTCTTCAAAAAAACCTGGATTGGTAAAATTCCTGACAGCAAGGATTTCCTCTCCCATAGAAACTTCTTCCTTGGGATATTCGCTGGACAGCTCCCTGCCGACCATGAGGGCAATCACTTCATCAATGGTAATGTCGTCTTTATTCCGTGTTTCAATAACACTGCCGTCTCTCAGTACTGTAATTTCATCGGCGATCTGAAAAATCTCATCCATCTTGTGGGAGATATAGATAATACTGACACCGTTACTTTTCAGCTTCTGAATCTTTTCAAATAAAAGAGCCACTTCTTTCTGTGTGATAGCCGAAGTGGGCTCATCCATTATGACAATCTCTGACTTGTAAGAGATAGCCTTCAGTATCTCCAGCATCTGTATATCCGAAACAGAGAGATCCCGGAGTCTGGTAGTGGGTGCATAGGGAAGCCCTTCTGCTTCCAGCAGCTCTTTTGTTCTGCGTCTGATCTCTTTCCAGTCTACTTTTTGAAATTTATTGACCGGAAGACGCCCGACAAAAAGGCTCTCTTCAACTGTCATTTCCGGAATGTAGTTGAGTTCCTGAAAAATCATAGATATTCCATGAGCCCGGGCCTGAATGGGATTTTTGATATCCACAGCTTTCCCGTCAATTTCAATGATGCCGTCATCTGGTTTATAAACACCATTGATGATTTTCATGAGCGTTGACTTTCCTGCACCGTTCTCTCCGCACAGAACGTGGACAGTCCCCTTATGCACGGAAAAATTGATGCTTTTCAGGGCCTTAACACCGGGAAAGGATTTTTCAATATTGGAAACCTTCAGTTTGATTTCTTCCATTTGTTTTCCTAATTTATTACAGACAAAAAAGCCCCGGCGACATTCCGCCGTCGGGGCTTAACCAACAACTTCAGAGATTAAAGAGCACCGGCTCTTTTATGCATATCGATGTACTGCTGAACATTCTCTTTTGTCACAAGAGGTGCGTCGATATCCACGTCGATCTGAGTCTCTTCTCCGGTAAGCAGTTTATGACTTACAGAAAGGAGATTTTCAGCCAGTGCATAGGCACTCTGCAGACAGGTTGAGGTCATCAGTCCTTCCTGAATAAGGAGAGTAGCTTCTGCTGTTCCGTCAACACCGTAAGCCAGGATCCCGTCAAACTTGGGATTGTCTTTCACAACTTCCAGAGCACCCGCACACATATTGTCATTCATGGCAATAATGGCATCGATACTGTCGTTTGCCTGAACCCAGTCTTCCATAAGAGCCATAGCTTCGTCTTTATTCCAGTTGGCGATCTGCTCTCCCACTATTGTAACATCAGGTCTTTTGGCAAAAAACTCATTTTCCCAGCTTTTTCTTCTTTCATCAGCATGGAAGTTTCCGGGAGGGCCCTTGAGAACAACCACATTGGCTCCCTGGGGAACCTGTTCGATCGCAGCACGGGCATTAACCGCCGCCTGCTCATAGGGATCGGCATCGACAGAGGACGCTCCGGGTATTCCGGCAATTCTGGCATTGGTGGTGATGCAGATAATTCCCGCATCAACAACTTTTTCCGCATAGGGTCTCTGAGATTCCCCATTATTGGGCTGAATAATGATAGCGTCGAATTTGTTCACAATGGCATTTTCAATCAGAGAATTGACTTTATCATCCGAAGCCTGTCCATCAAAAACCTTTACAGAAATATCATCATACTTGTCCGCTTCCTCAATAACCGCATTTGCCAGCCAGGCAGCGAATGAATCCGCCTGGGCTCTGGCGATGTAGGCGACCTTAAATGTTCCATCATCTTCAGCCTGTCCGCTTGAGAAGACAGGAAGAGCTGCCAGACAGATTGTCAGCATTACCAATAAAATCTTTTTCATATAGTAACTCCTTTATTTTTTATGGCCTTAGCCATTCTTCCAATTTTTCTAGAACCCTGTTTCGATCATGATTTTGATCTGATCACCCGGCAGGGTTGAAGCAAACTCAAAAGCCTCTACAGCCTCTTTGAATTTGTATTTTTTTGTTACCAGGGGTTTCACATTCAATTTGCCCGAGGCAATAAGATTGATAACCCTGGGGTAGATATTCACGTAACGGAAGATCGTTTTTATGCTCAGCTCTTTCGCCTGAAGGGCTACAACATCCAGAGGAACAGGTCCGCCGGGCATACCAATCAGCACGATGGTCCCTCCGGGTCTGGCAAAGTCGGCAATGCCCTCATAGGCTTTAGCGCTTCCGCTGGCTTCAAATACAATATCCACAAGATCCACATCATGAGCGGACAGAACGTCCTTTACTGTCTGGGTTTTCAGATCAACAACTGTGATTTTATCTCCGTAATGATTACGGACAAAATCCAGTTTCTCCGCTTTTAAATCGGCAATAAATACTTTGGAACAGCCCGAAGCCTCCGCAGCCAGAGCCGTGACTATACCGATGGTCCCCGCTCCCAGAACCAGAGCCGTATCCCCAGAAGAGATTTCTGCTTTGTTGGCAGAGTGCATACCAATGGCAACAGGCTCCACCAGAGCGCCTTCGTCAAAAGAGACATTTTCCGGGAGCTTGAAAGTGAGGCTTCCGGGGTGAACCACAGACTCCCTCAGACAGCCGTGGACTGGCGGGGTTGCCCAGAACACGACAGCCGGATCCAGATTGTACATTCCCTGAAGGGTCTCACTGCTTTTAAAATCAGGAATCCCCGGCTCCATACAGACCCTGTCCCCCACTTTCAGATGTTTGACGTTTTCACCGACCTCTGTGACAACACCGCTGGCTTCATGCCCCAGAATCATGGGTTCCCGGACAACAAAATCTCCAATATTTCCTTCAAGGTAATAGTGGACATCGCTTCCGCAGATACCTACTGCCGCCGGTTTGATTTTGACATCATCCGGACCGACTCTGTCTTCAACTTCAATATCTCTCAGGCTGATACTGCCCTTTTCTTCTAAAATAACAGCTTTCATCACAATTCCTTATTTGGCTTATCTGGGCTCATTATCACCCCACTTTTTGCGCACGTCAACAACTTTTTTTGCGCAAATTTTACGATATTTTTTTATTGATTCTTGCCAAACCCGGAATCTCAGGGTACATTGAACCTATGAAGCAGAAGAATATCACCATGAAAACCATAGCTGAGAAAGTGGGTGTTTCCATCACAACAGTCTCCCATGTGATTAACAAAACCAGGCATGTGAACCAGGAAACCAAAGAGGCTGTCATCAGAGCTATGGAGGAACTGAACTACAGAGGTGTTAAATCCAAACGGGGCAATCAGATAGAGTATGTCGGGGTTATCATCGCGGACATCAGGGAAGACTATTATGTCTCTGTCACAAAGGCAATTGAAACCGTGGCTTTTGACATGGGAATTTCCATTATTGTCTGCGACTCCGAGGATGATGCAGAGAAAGAGTCCAAAAATATTAAAATGCTGCTGGACCGCAATGTAAGCGGACTGATTCTTGCGCCAATTGCTTCAGAAAAAATGCCTAAAATGCTTGCAACAGTTGATATCCCCGTTGTATTGATTGACAGGCAGTATAAAAATCATAACTTCCTGTTTATAGGGATCAACAATCTGAACAGCAGCTACCTGGGAGCCGGACATCTGCAATCCAAAGGAGCTCAGAGAATTGGATTCATAGGATACGCCGATACGGTATATACTATAAAACAGAGGATTCTGGGGTATAAGACATTTCAGCAGGAAGCGGAATCCCCTCAGCCTCCGGCAGTACTGAGCCTGAGTTATCACAAGGAAAATTCCTACCCTCTCATTCAGAATTTTATCAGAGAGAACAAGCTGGATGGAATTATTTGCGCAACATCTGCAGTATGCTATGAAGTGATCAGCGTCTTAAACGATCTGCCCCCGGAAGAGCAGGCAAAAATAAAAATAATCACCTATGATGATAATAAATGGTTTGACTACCTTAAAATTCCTGTTTCTGTTATTTCCCAGCCTACCGCTGAAATCGGAGCGGCGGCGGTGGAAAATCTGGTGGGATTCATTGAGCAGCCCGATTCCCGGGAATACCTGAAAAGGGAACTGTTCTACGATGTCACCATAATCGACAGACTCTGATCAGCCGAAAGAAAAAGCTTCATAATGAATAGCTTTACCGGAGATACCGAATCTTTTGAGTATTCCAAGAAGGATTTTTCTGACTCCCGGGGATGAACAGATGTAGTAGTGAAAATCTTTCGGATCAGGAAGTTTCCCTTTAAAATAGTCATCCGAAAAAAGTATTCCGTCTTCCTGATTGACAAGCAAATTGATCTGAACGCCCGGCATATCCTTTGAAATTTTCAGAATCTCGTCTTTTTCCGGAATCTCCTCCTGCCGGTTCACGGCCAGAAAAACCTGAAGTTCCGTCTTATCGGAATCTTCCTTTTTCAGCCCTCTGAGAATGCTCAGAATCGGAACAATCCCGATTCCCGAGCCAATAAGGCAGGCCTTTTCCCCCAGCTCCGGCCGGAACCCGCCGAAAGCTCCTCTGATTCGGACCTGATCACCGGATTTCAAAAGAGAAAGATTCTTTGTAAAATCTCCCACCATCTTTACAGCAAAACTGACTATCTGTTTCTGCTTTTTCTCCGAGGAATCCCTGGTATTACTGGATAGGAAGGAAAAAGGGTGTTCAATCCATTTCCCCTTTTCATTTTTCATCCCCAGAAAGGCGAATTGCCCGGGCAGGTAGGGGATATCCTTTTCTGTTTCCCCTTCAATCACAAGGAGATCTCCATTTGCGACGACAGTGAGGATACGGGCTGCTACCGGTTTTCTCAGATACCTGCTGTACAGGAAGATTCCCATAGCAGAGAGATAAATAAGAAGATAGAGCAGAGAAGAGATCAGAGGTGTCTCGGTAAAAACGCCTGCTCCGGCCACATGAAAAAAAACAAGACCGCCGATTGCCAGAACAAGCAAGGAATGCAGAGTTTTTGTTCTGTCATAATCCTTTTCCACATTATGCCTGATCCTGCGGATGACAAAACTGCGGAAAGCCTTTAAGCCCGGCAGAGGTATCCAATGTACGGAAGTCAGGACAAGGCCGGTAAATCCCATCAGAAGGAGCATAGATACCGGAGCCAGAGCATATCCCATCAGAATCTTATACAGCCCATGATAAGCCACAGCCACAGTAATCCCCGCAGAGGAAAAAATATGGAGCCTTATCCTTTGATCGTAGGAAATGAGACGGTCGAGGACTGGCAGTTTAGAAGCCATGAGAAGGTTCCCCATCATCCAGTAGAATGCCGATATGGAGAGCGCATAGTTGACCACATCCATGGGAAGCAGCTCAAACTGAAGTCCCGTATAGACTATAACCTGGTAAACAGGGATCAGCAGATAGAGAATAAAGATTCCAGCCATTGAGCGCCTCCCCTCTATTCCTTTTCAAGCATATCGAAGACAATCCCGGTCCATTCATCGTGCATAGCCCGGATTTCAGCTTTCTTTTTGAATCCTCCCAGGCCGGGTGCTTTCCAGAGGGATGATGCGGACACCGCATCCACTCCACCTGTAGCATCAGAAGGTGCAAGAACATCGACCTTATACTCCTGACTGCCTTTAATAAGATTCACAAGGATCATCCGGGACAAGCCTGAATGAGCAGAAAGAAAATCTGAAATGGCAGGATCAATCCCATCAGCCTGCCCTGTATTCAGAATAACGACGGCTTTGAAGTCTTCCGGATTAAACGAGGATGTGACACTAACAGGTTTGAAATCAAAATTCGCGCCCTGCTTTTTAACCTCCTGCCTCAGATGATTCATGGCTTCCTTGTTTACGCCGCTGATACCATGATAGAGAAGAGCGACTTCATTCCGTGAGGAAGAGGCGGCTCCTGCCAGAACGAGCAGACCCGTTAAAATGACTAAAATAGTAATAATTCTTTTCATATTTTGCTCCTGAAATATCTTTATTTTTTAATAAACTCACTTGGCAGCTACAGAAAGACCCATAACCGCAGTTCCTGTGATACCGACAACCTTATGGGCGGTACCTCCCAGAAGGGGTGTGATGACCATCATTGTTCCCCCGGTAATCCCCAGGATGGCATGGACCATATTGGAATCCACCCCGTCATCGGGAGAAAATACGCCGCTGTAGACAACAAATCCCATGCCCATTGTGGCAGCACTCAATGCAGCAGCGCCGGCTCCCAGAGTGGTATGAATACTCTTACTCACAACAGCCGGATTGAATACCCCTGCTGAAATACCCGCCAGAACAGCGGAATACCCCAGAACCTTGTGAATAGTACCGAGGGTCGAGTACAGAGCCAGATTGTCTCCGTCGTTCCCCCAGCCGAAACCTTCGGGCTGGACAAACAGTTCTGAAACCTCAAGAGTTTCTGTTACCGGCATCACTCCCGTCTCCGGGACCTGAGAAAATCCGAAAACGGGAAGGAGGGTAAGCAGAATGATGGAAATACATAGATTCTTTTTCATGTTTAAAAGTGTAATCAATGAAATTGGAGATAACTTTACAATACTGTAAAAAATTGTATTAAATTGTAACAATAGAAGGATTCCCCTGATTAACCTGTTTCTATTCTCTGCATGAGGAGGGAAAATTGCCCCGGGTACTCATAATTGATGATGATACAAAGCTTCTGAAACTGCTCTCCGAATACCTCCCCCGATACAGGATTTCCGCTGAGACGGAAACAGATCCCCGGCAAGCCCTGGAAAACCTGGCTCAAATCCGGCCCGATATTGTGATCCTTGATATTCAGATGCCCGGTATGGATGGTTTCGAAGTCTGCAGGCAAATACGGCAGACAAGTGACCTCCCCATACTGATGCTTTCGGCCAGAGGAGACTCAACCGATAAAATTCTGGGACTGGAACTGGGGGCAGACGACTATATGAGCAAACCCTTTGACCCGAGGGAACTAGTCAGCAGAATCAACTCGATCCTACGGAGGTCCTATACTCCCCCGGACGGAGAGAACAGGGAAAACCAGGAAGGGCCGCTGAAATCAGGGGACCTGATCATTTACCCGACCGAACGCAGAGTCATCCTCAGGGAGACGCCCCTGGATCTGACATCCATGGAGTATGAATTACTCCTGCTTTTCCTGAAGAATCCCGGCAAGAAATTAAGCCGGGATGAAATTGCACAGGTTATTCAGGGAGGAGATGCCTCCAGCTATAGCAGGTCTATTGATATTGTAATCAGCCGTCTCCGGGCAAAACTCGGAGAGAATGCCAGAGCCCCCCGTTATATTCAGTCGATCCACGGCTTTGGTTATGTTTTCACCGGAACAGTTCAATGAAAAAGAGAATCCGGAAATCAGTTTTCTCCCGTCTCATCATAATCTACCTTACCACCCTCTGCCTTCTCATTTCAGGACTGATTCTGTTCAGGCAGTCCTCTTCATCCACAAGGAACTACAGTATCTCGTCCCTGAATCTGGCCCTCTTTTCCGAACTGCTAACCGACTCGATTGGCACCCCGCCCGATCTGGAAAAGGCAGAAAAAATATACTATGACTCCGGATTGGAAATAACGATAACCGGGCCGGGAGTCCATTGGAGTACCCATGATGAAGAAGAGGAGTTCAGCGGACTTTTTCTTTATTTACATGACCTGGTTGATTACTCCGTACACATTGAAAGAGGAAAATTTTCCTATCAGTACAGAGACTATCATTCAGATATCCGGATTACACTCTTCAACACCTTTATACTGGGGATTTTCCTTATTTTCAGCATAGGCTTCAGCTATATCTCAGTAAGGCAGCTGCTGAAACCTCTTAGAAAAATGACAGAGACAGCCCTGGAGTTCGGCGTGGATCACTGGAAACACAGAGTGACTCCCCGGGGAGATGACGAGCTGGCCATACTGGGCCGCGAAATGGACAGGATGGCCGACAGGATAGAACAGTATATAGATTCCATCCACGCTCTGATCAGAGCGGTCAGCCATGAATACAGAAGCCCGTTAACCAGAATGAAAGTAGCCCTTGAATTCATGGAGAATCAGGAGCTGAAACAGTCACTTATTGAGGAAATAGACAGCCTTAACAGCCTGACAGAGAAACTTCTGGAGCAGAGCCGCCTCCGGACTCAGCCGGGACTTCTTATAAAAAAAGAGTTTAATCCAACAGAATGGCTGGAAAATTTCTGTAAATCCTATAATACCAGACAGCTTCCTGTAACATTCAGATCCACCTGCGATTCCCCCTTCCCAGCCTTCATGGACAAAGAGAGACTGGAACTGGCTATGAGAAGTATTGTAGAAAATGCTCTCAGGCATGCTCCGGGTTCTGACATTGATATCACATTATCCCGGCAGCAAAAGGAATTCCTGATAGAGGTTTCAGACAATGGCCCCGGCATTCCGGACGATCTGATCCACCGTTTGGGAGAACCTTTTCTGCTGGCAGACAGCTCAAGAAGCGGAACAAGAATAGAGGGGGGATTCGGTCTGGGATTCAGTATAGTTAAAACCATAACAGAGGCTCACAAAGGGAAGATGGAAGTGACAAATCTTTCTCCCTCGGGGACCAGGGTGATCTTAAGGTTTCCTGTCATTTGCGAATGAAAACGAAGGCTCTCTTCACTCCTTTGTTCTGACAGGCAGAGACAGGGTGAACACGGCCATCCTGTCCTGGTATCCCAGATCAAAGGTTCCATTGTAGTGTTTTTTTATTATTTCCAGAGTACTGATCAGATCGGAAACATCGTTCTGCTGCCATGCCTCTCCGGGACGGGAGAGATCAAGAAACTGCCCTGTATGGGAAATAGAACAGAATACAGAGGAATCATCTCTCCAGGTTTGTATAAGAACTTTTTTTTCTGATTTCTCCAGCCTTTCTGCCGCCTTTAGGGCATACACAAGAAGAGCCAGAAGGATCTGATTCACTTTGTTTCCACAGAATCCTATAGACGGCAGATCCCCCAGGGATGTGTCTACGGGAAAAGACGGTTTAAGCCAGAGGATCAGCAGATCCAGAATCTTTTTTAAGGCCCCATTCATATCATAACCTTCCGGATCCTCTTTATCATGATCAGCCAGGTAAAGGAAATTGCTGAAGACCTCCAGTGTTCTGGAACGGGCTTCTCCCTTCAGCTCCTCTCCTTTTAAAACCTGATCTCTCAGTTCAGCAATGATTCCCGATGCCAGATTCCCCAGGGCTACCTGATTCTCTTTTTCGATAAGCTGAAGTTTCGCGCCTTCCAGTCTTTTGTTGGAATCCTCGATCTTTCTGAGCATATCCAGTTTTTCATCGTAAAGCCCCACCAGGAGAGAGATATCTGTAAACATGAGAAGGACTCCATATTCGGTATTTTTACGGAGCATCACCGGTTTGATCATGACACTGCAGGTAATTCTATTCTCTCCCCTGGACACTATGACTTCAGAAACCGGCTTCTTCAGCAGATAGGGTTCCATGATTATATCCCAGACTGGAGAGACAGTGCTCAGACTTTTACCGAGGATGTCCGGTGCCTCCAGAGAAAAAAGAGAGAGAAACGATCTGTTGGCATCGACCACAACCCCGTTGGGATCCACAATCAGCAGCCCCTGATCCATCTCATCAACAATCAGATTTCGGCTGAAGGGAATGATTTCAAGGAATCTCTCCCAGTAAATGCAGATGAAGAAAAAAAGACCCGACAGAGCAAAGGCAAGGGGTGTGAAATCTTTATGAGACAGAAAAGGAAGGGGAAGAATATAGATAAGATTGGCAGCAAGAGGAGCTGCCGTCCCCAGAGTAATAAATAGGGACTGTCTCCTGAATATAATATTCTCCGAACGTATATTCTTCAGAATGAGAATGGCTCCTGCAATGAGCAGGGTGTATTCATGGGTGCCGAATACCCAGAAAAAGGGTGCATAATCCGTATCCAGAGTCGAATAGATATCCACTTCTACAACTGAGTGGCCTGTGTAGAAAAAATGGTTCAGAGGATAGGAGGAAACCAGGATGATTGTAAAAAAAGGAATAATCAGCAGCAGGAAAATCAGCTTCTTTATAAACGGGCTTTCTGAACGGGTCAGGCTCAGAGCAAACACAACCCAGGCCACAGGAATAAGGGAGTTGAAAGAGATCTGAAGCTTTGTCCAGATCAGCATCCAGGATTCGGATTCGGCCAGAAGCTCAAAGACATTTGTCACCAGAAACAGGATAACCAGCAGAAAATAGACCAGCAGCGCCTGGCCTATCCTTTCATGCCTGAATTTCCAGGTTACCGTTATAGTTATAAAGACGACGGCAAAAGCGATCGGTGAAAGGATCATATAAAGGAAATAATCCATGTTTACAATGTCCTTAATGGTTGATCTAATAGCATTTTAAAACGAAAACCCATAAGAGAAAACCAGTATTTAGTATATATCACAGAGCAAATCCCCGTAAATCATCTGCAGGCACCCTGAAAGACAGGAAGAGAAACAGTAAAAACAGTATACTCGCCTCTGCGGTCAATATCTATAGTGCCGTTATGCCTTTTAACCACAATATCCGAGGCTATACTGAGCCCCAGTCCGGTGCCCTTCCCCGCGATTTTTGTCGTAAAAAATGGATCAAAAACCTTTTTAAGGCTCTCTTCCTTTATGGGAGCTCCCGTGTTGGTAATAGAAAAGGCTACCTTCTGATCTGCAGCCCAGGTTTTCACCTTCACAGAGGAGTCCGGGGTCAGCTCCTCTTCGGCAGCCTGAACAGCATTGGTCAGCAGATTCAGCATAACCTGATTGATCTCGCTGCTAAAACATTCTATACCGGGTAAACTTCCAAGATCTTTCTCTACAGACAGGGAGGGATTTATGGTTCCCTTCAGTATTTTCAAAGTCCTTTCCACCCCGGAATTGAGGTCAAATTCATGATCCATCGTATCTTCCCCCTCTTTACGGGAGAAATCCAGAAGATTATTCACAACGTCCAGAATTCGCTGCATTCCTTCTCCCGAATCATCCAGGACTTCCCATATCTCTGTCAGAATATCCGCATAAACGTCCAGACCGGGATCACTCTTCATTTTTTCGAGCTGTTTATACAGATATCGATGATTACTTGTGAGGAAGCTCAGGGGATTCTTTATTTCATGGGCCATTCCGGCAGAAATATGACCAATGGCGGCCAGTTTATCCTTGTGTATGAGCTGCAATTTGGTACTGTTCAGTTTCTGATAGGTCTCTTCCATTTTTTTCAGAAGATCGAGCTTCTCATTATAGAGTCCAACCAGAAGAGAAATATCCGAAAAAGTAATGAGCCTGCCGTACTCCCTGTTCCCTTCCATCAGAATCGGTTTAATCCTTACGCTGCAGGTAATCCTCTTCTCCCCCATAGCCAGGACCACTTCAAAAAGATCTTTCTGAGAGAGGTATTCCCTATCAATATAGGGCCAGACAGGTTCCAGGGTATTCACATTCTTACCTATGATGCCCTTATCCAGAGCAAAAAGATCCAGAAACGACCGATTGGCATCTATCACAGATCCTTCGTGATCCAGTATGAGCAGAGCCTGATCCATTTCGTCGATGATGATATTCCTGGCATAGGGGATGACCTCCAGAAAGCGGTGCCAGTAGATGCTTATAAAAAAGAGGAGCCCCGCCAGAGAAAAGGCCAGGGGAGTATAATCCTTATGGGTAAAAAAAGGCAGTGGCAGGATATAGAGGATATTTGCCATCAGAGGAAGGGCTGTTCCCAGAGAGACAAAGAAAACCTGTCTCCGGACATAAAGGCTGTCGGAGTATATGTATTTCAGAATGATCATGGCTCCTACGATCAGCAGGAGATAGGCATGGGCTCCGAAAACCCAGAAAAAAGGCCCGTACCTGGTATCCAGTGTGGAATATTGCCCTATGAGGCTGACAGAGTGTCCCGTGTAGAAAAAAGAGAGACGGGGATAGGCGGAGACAAGAAGAATTGTAAAGAAAGGAATAATCAGAAGAAGATATTTCAGCTTTCTGACGAAATCGCTTTCTGATCTTGTGAGCCTCAGAGCAAACATGACCCAGGCTACAGGAATGAGCGAGTAGAAGGAGATCTGAAATTTTGTCCAGGTAAGCATCCAGCGTTCACTCAGAGCCATAAGTTCGAAAACATTAGTAGTCAGAAAAAGAAGAACAAATGCAAAATAGATCAGCAGAGACCGGCCGGTCTTTTCATGCCTGTATTTCCAGGTCACCGTCATTGTGATGAACATGACAGTGAAGGCAATAGGAGAAAGAATCAGATAAATAATATATTCCATGCGTTTACAATTTGACTCCGAATAGTGAATGTAATATTATTTTACTATTATGAAAGAAAACATTAAAGAATACATTTGTTTAATAGATGATGAATATCAGGTCATCAAGGCTCTAACAAGAGAATTATCAGATTATGCCGAAGAGAACAGCATCGGCCTCAAGGTTTACCCCTCCCCCCTGGAGTGCCTTCAGGAGCTTCCCCAGATTGCAGACAAAACATCCGTCATAATCTCCGACCTCAGAATGCCCGGTATGAAAGGAAGTGATTTTTTCCTGTCTCTGAACAAGGAGTACCCCGATATTGAGCTGATCATGCTGACAGCCTACAACGATATCGATGATATTCAGAAAGCCATCACTGCCAGGATCCGGTCACTCATCCTCAAACCCTGGGATCCTGATAAACTCCTTCTTGAAATAGCGGATGCCCGGTCGTTCCACCAGATGAAGACCGATGATGACTCTTTCCGGAAAATGATAGACTACCAGCTGGAAACCGCCGGAGATTTTCAGAAAAAGCTCCTTGATACGACCATACCGGAAATACAGAATGCCAAAGTGGAACTCTCCTATATCCCCTACGAAAAGATGAAAATCGGCGGAGACTATTACGACATTATCAAACTCGATGAAGCCAGATTTCTAGTCAATATCGGAGATGTGGTTGGACACGGAGTCAAACCGGCCTTTGTGACAGCCATGCTGAAGGTCCTGACAAGTTCCATCAGCAAAAAAAACAGAAGCGAACTCTACACTCCGGGCCGGCTTCTGAAACTCCTGAACAAACAGCTCTGCTCGCTTCTTAAAAACTCAGGGGAGATGCTTGTTACCTTCTCCAGCCTGCTGATTGATACAGAGAAGAGGACCCTGACCCTGGCGAATGCGGGACATATGCCTTTGTATATTATCAATAAGGAAAACTGCACATCCCACGTTGTGGATGGTCCCGCCCTGGGATATCTTCCGGATATGGCCTATGCGGAGCTTGAAATCCCGCTCCATGAAGACGATATTATCGTTGTTTATACAGACGGTCTGCTGGAATCGGAAATCCTTCATACCAAGATCAGGGAGGAAGTGGTTCAGAGGTTTCTTGTTGAAGCCGGAAGGGATCAGGATTTCAATGAAAGCGTCATAAAGAAGTCCAAGATGGTCCGGGATATCGAACACTTTCATGACGATGTCTCACTGATATCCATCCATATTTAGACTCTTATAGAACTCTTGCGGGGAAACCCGCTCTCTGGGAAAAAAACCGGAGAGAGGAAACCCCTTATCAGGTAGGCATAGCAAAGAAAACCCCCTCTGAATGATCATAGGGGGTTTTGTTTTTCAGAATTAAACTGAAATTTTCAGCCTCAGGCGGGCTCTCCAGCAGGAACCGCTTTCGGATCTATGTCCACTTTTCCGGACCGGGAGGTCTGGAGGATAATGGAGCTGAGTGCCAGCAGGGCAATCAGGTTGGGGATAGCCATCAGACCGTTGAATGTATCCGACAGGTCCCAGACAATACCGATCTTCATGATTGATCCCAGCAGGGTAACCGCAAGAAAGACCCATTTGTAAACTGATACAGAGCGGGTTCCGCCGATATACTCCATACACTTTGACCCGTAATAGAACCAGCCGAGAATGGTGGAGAAGGCAAAAAAGATCAGTCCGAATGAAACAAGGAATTTTCCAAGTCCCGGAAATGCCGTGTTGAAAGCAGTGGTTGTCAGAGAGGCTCCGTTCAGGTCTCCCGCCACAATCATAAGCCCGTCTGCTCCGAATGTAATCAGACCGGAAATCAGGATAACCAGGGCTGTCATGGTACAGATAACCAGAGTATCAAGGAATGATCCCAGAGAAGCGATCAGACCCTGAGTATAGGGATTATTATTGGAGGACGCCGCATGGGCGATAGGGGCACTACCCAGTCCTGCTTCGTTGGAAAAAACACCTCTGGCCACACCGAATCGGATAACCGTACCGACCAGCCCGCCGCTCACTGCGGTAGCAGAAAAAGCATGGGAAAAGATGAGATTGAAAGCGGCAGGAACCATTCCGGCCTTGGTAATCAGGACAATAAGGGAACCAAGAACATAAAAAAGTGCCATAAAGGGAACGATCTTGGATGTTACCTTGGCAATGGATTTGATCCCTCCGATGATAACCAGACCGGTAAGAACTGTGATAACAATTCCTGTAACCCAGAGGGGAACGCCGAAACTGAGTTCAATCGCATCGGCTACAGAGTTGGACTGAACCATATTTCCGATACCGAAGGAAGCCACCACACCGAAGAAAGCAAAAAGCCATCCCAGCCAGGCCCAGTTGCCGCCGAACTTCTCTTTCATCCCGTTTTTAATGTAATACATGGGGCCGCCGGACTGTTCACCTTTTTCGTTGACTTCCCTATAGCGGATAGCCAGTACGGCTTCACCAAACTTTGTAGCTCCGCCGAAAGCAGCGGTAACCCACATCCAGAACACGGCACCAGGCCCTCCCAGGGCAATAGCCGTTGCAACACCGGCAATATTTCCTGTACCGATTGTTGCGGAAAGAGAGGTCATCAGAGCCTGAAAGGGAGTAATATCCCCTTCACCCTGATGGTCCTTTGAAAAGAGAAGGCGAAAAGCCATTCCCAGTTTACGAAACTGTACAAATCCTGTTAAAACCGAGAGAAGAATTCCTGTACCGACCAGAAAAATGATCATAACCGGTCCCCAGGCAAAACTGTTAATTTTTGAGATAGCTGCAGTAAAGATATCCACATGTCCCTCCTTTATATTCCAATAGTTAGTAAAATTTTGAACTCTATAGATAACTCAGAGTCCTGTAATTTTCAAGACAGCGAGTTCATGAGGTCAGACATCAAGTTGTCTGACCTTTTAGGTTTTAAAAACCAGGAGGGATCCCTATTGCTTGATTGATCAATTGTCACAAAGCATATCACGGATTTATACTTTTTTGTAATAATTATTTTTTTTACGTTTTCCGAAGAGAATTCTACCTATTTCGTATATTTTATCCAATTTTTTCTTTTTTCCATCAGTCTTTAGCCTCATTATAACTTTACGTATAAGGAAAGGATCAGACGATCACCGGATACATCCGCCAGTCATTCCCGCACTGAAATTCTTGAACACCTCTTCGGACTGAAGAAACATATCTACGACTTTCGGGTTAAAATGCGTTTCTGAGTTTTCTTGTTCTTAAGGCATATTCGGCATAGGCCAGCCCCATTAGAAAAGTTCGGGGAGGAAAACTTACAAACTGAAAACAATGTTATGGATAGCGGTATCAGGAGGTTCCCGGGAATCAGGGGAAATAGAGGCAGCTTCTATTATAGGGAAAGAGCAGAAGCTGCCGGGAGATCATTTATACGCTCCGTCTCCATATTCGGAGTTAAGAACAATGGAGAAATGAAAGACGGGACGATCCACCCTGTTGATGGAAAGGGGCATGTGCTTCATTCCCCCGGGAACAAAGATAAGCGAAGACTTTGTAATTTTATGCATCTCCCCATTGATCCCCGCCTCGAGTTCGGCTCCCAGATCATAGGGATCTTCCGGATTGGACCCGAAAAAACCGATAAGCTCATCATGGTCATGAACATGCTCATCAAAAACAGGGCTGACAGGAGGAACCGCATAGTACCAGGCTGTATTCATCTGAAACGCCCCCTCCAGGACATTATTGTCTATCCATAAGATTCTGTTGGAGAATTTTTTATACATCTCCTGAAAATCCGGAGACCCCAGGTTGGGATCCTGAAGTTCCTGAATAATATATTTACCGTACTCACCCTGATTATTTTCGTGCATATGAGAACTCCTTGGAATATCTGATTGATTTTTGTGAACCGGGAGAGCTGGAAATCCCTCCCGGGAATGAATAGCGGCCAAAGCAGAACTCTGCCGCATATGAATTGTCACTCCGGACTAGAACATACCGTTGAGATTGGCTGATTTGGCTGGAATTTCCTGTATCACATCCCAATGCTCATCAATCCTGCCGTTTTCCAGACGGAAAATCTCAATAATGGCCCGTTTTAAAGTCTCATCCCTGTAGGACAGGACGTGTAGAATGACATGGTCCCCATCCGCATATATGGCTTTAATCTCACTATGGGCATCGGGATAGTTATCTCTGAGGAAATTTATAAACTCCTCAAGTCCTTCCGGATAGTCTTTTACCAGTGGATTATGCTGCTTATACCGGGGACCTACATATTTTTTTGCCGCAGCAAAGTCTTTTTTATTTATTATCAGATCATAAAAGTCCCTGACAATCTCTTTATTTTTTTCCTGTAGTGCAGGCATATCTGTTCCTCCTTCCTGATAAAATCTCTTCTAATAGAAAATAGGTGAGACCAGAATGATTCCCAGAGCACAGAGGAAGGGCATCAACACGGTATAGGCGAAAACATGTTTGTACCCCTTGGCGTAGGAAACACCGCTGAGTGTAAAGAAGACAACCACTACAGAGTTCCAGGGAAGGGAATCGAAGCCCAGAGAGGCAACCGAAATGAGTCTGTGCAGCAGTCCGGCATTGTATCCCCAGGAGAGGAATTCTTTTCCGAAGAGATCCAGAATCATTGTCATACTTCCTGATGAGGAACCTGTCATGGCAGACATCACCGAAGTGGTGGCAACCACTTTCAGAAGGCCGTTGATCTGAAGGTTCAGAAGGGAATCTCTCATGACTTCAAAGAAGGGAACAGACGCCACGGTTCTGGCAACGCCCACAACAACAGAGACATAGATAACAGGAGCAATCCCGTTGGCAATACCGTTATTCACAGTAGACCAGAAGTTTGCCCCTCCCAGGGATTTCCAGAACAGAGCGATACCTGCAAGGCTGGCCAGGATCATTCCGATAACGATGTTGATTTTGAAAACATTGATCAGGATAAGAGCCACAGCAATGGGAGCAATAGAAACAAGAACGTTGGGGGCTTTGCTTTCCAGTTCCGCTTCGTTCAGTTCCACCTGATGCCCGGCGTTAAATTCTTCCAGATCAAAATTGGCCGCATTGGTTTTGAGGATGCGCTTTGTATAGAGATAGGCCATGGCACAGTAGAGGACCGTGGCGAAAAGGCCGACACCGGCGCCGGCAGTCAGAGTGGTGCCGAGAAAGTTTGTGGGGATGATATTCAGAATCTGAAGAGTCCCGGGAAGCATACCCACTGCGGGAATTGTTCCGATCATGGCAATACCGGGAAAGAGGTACCAGGGAATCCCTATTTTCTTGAAGAGGCTTTTTCCTATGGGAAGGATAAAAAAGACAATAACGAAAATGCTGACGCCTCCGTACAGCAGAAGCGCGGTGACAAGAGTCAATGCTCCCAGAGCCATCCGGTTTCCGGTTTTACTGGCGATGGAAGTGGCGATACGCCAGCCCGCACCGCTGTCTTCGATAATTTTTCCGAAGAGGGCTCCGAAACAGAACAGCAGCAGGTATTTTCCCGCAAAGCTTGTAAATCCCTCCATAAAGGGACCGGTCCAGACCTCAGCGATGTTCATGCCGCTGAAAATAGCAATAATGGCACTGGTAATCAAAGTCACAACAAGCAGGTTCACTTTTTTCCAGGCGCCAAACATCAGATTGATAAATCCAAGCAGGATACCGATTCCACTTAATGCAACTACCATAGATTTAATCTCCTTTTCATAAGAACTCCTTAAAATGTTTTACCAGTTACAGGAACTGGAGAGAGGTTGATTAATCCTCATCCTAAGGAATTGCAATTAATGTGCCAAAAAAGAAAAGACTCTGAAAGTCTCATAAAATGTGCTTCGGAGGCTGAATATCCAGCAGTGGAATGCCTGAATGTCGCATATCTGCAACAATGTTTGTTGTGATTTTACGACATATGATGCAATTTTGCACTAATCCAGTTCTTTGCAGCTATTCAGTTTTCTATAGATCTGTGTTCTGTGAATGCCCAGCTGTTCCGCCGCCCGGGAAACCCTTCCTTCACATTGGGACAGCATTCTGTTGATATATCGGGCTTCAAAATCCCTGACAGCGTCTTTAAGAGGCAGCATCTGATTCTCCGTATTTCCGGAATCCTCTCTGCAGTCAGTTCTCACGGGATTTCCATTACTGAGGAGTTCATATTCAAGCTCCTGCCCGGGGGTGACAATAACAAGCCGTTCTATCAGGTTACGCAGCTCCCTGCCATTCCCCGGCCAGGAGTAATTGATCATGGACTGAAGAAAGTCCTTAGAGAAAACTTTATTACTCCCGAACTTTGTGTTGTATCTGATCAGAAATCTTTCAGCCAGAGCAATGATATCCTCCGGCCTCTCCCGTAAAGGGGGCAGAATAATCGGCAGAACATTCAAACGGTAGAACAGATCTTCCCTGAAAAGTTTCTGGCGCACCTGATACTCCATATTTCGGTTGGTGGCGGCAATCAGCCTGACATCGGTCTTGATAAATCTTGTTCCCCCCACCCTCTTGAACTCGCCCGATTCCAGAACTCTCAGAAGTTTTGACTGCATATGCAAGGGCAGCTCTCCCACCTCATCCAGAAAAAGAGTTCCCTTGCTTGCCATCTCAAAGAAGCCGAGCTTTCCACTGGGAGAAGCTCCGGAAAAGGCTCCTTTCTCGTAGCCGAAGAATTCAGACTCCATCAGTTCTCCCGGAATGGCGGCACAGTTCACAGGGATAAATGGTTCATTCCTCCGGTTACTGTTCTTATGGATAAACCGGGCTATCACCTCTTTCCCTGTTCCTGATTCTCCAGAAATGAATACTGTACTGTCTGTCCTGGCAATGAGGGAGGCTTCACTCCGGATACTCTGCATCACAGGGCTCATCGAAATAAGTTCCTCTCCGCTGATCCCCAGATTTTCAAGATAGGTGGCGGCAGATTTGTACTGTTCGGATTTGATCTTCTCTTTTTCTATCGCAGCGGCATAGGTATCCACTATGTCCTGATTGATCGTAGTTGTGACAATCATGGCGACTCTATGGTTTTCATCCATTATCGGCATGCTTGTGGACATGACATTTTTACCGTGAGGCAGGGAGATGACTCTTGTAACGGGAGCTTCTGTCCTTATGGCTTCCAGAATGGTGGAACGGTCATAAAAGCCTTTTTTAAGCAGAATCCTGACATTATACCCGACCAGTTCTTCGGGTGTTCTGTTCATAAACCTGGCAGCAGGAGGATTTGCCAGGATAACCAGGCCATCCTTGTCTGTGACCATAATACCGTCATTGGTATTCTCTATGATCTGATGGAGTATGGTATTGCTGAACAGTTTCAGGTTGGAAATGCCCTTATCTGTCAGTTCAGAGATTGCGTCCAATCCGTTCATATTTTCTCCTTTCACAGGGTATCTGAAATACAGTCAGGAGAAAACAATCATACCACAGGAAACAGCTCAGCAGTTACAGAGACTGTCCCTTCCTTTATGCGGCACTTTTACTATCTCCCGACTCCTGGCTCAGCATATCTGCCAGCCATATCGAAAAGCTATGAAAATGTCTTACCAGAAATCCAACGGCGACGGCAGCGAGGACAGTCCCCTCCCGGATTCCCACAATATTCCGAAAGAAAAGAACAGAGAACAGAATTCCCACCACAACCATGGCGGTATCTGTCCCCATTTTTGATTTACCGAACCGGAAGCCGAATGTCCTTGTCAGAGCCAGAGCCACGCCCTCTCCCGGAAGATAGGTAAAGTCCGCTTTCACCTCGATAAGGACTCCGATGGCAATCACGATACAGCTGAGACTGCAGAGCAGAAACTGCCCCGCGTAGGAGGAAACGGCGATTCCCGAGACCAGATGCATGGCAGTATCAATGAAGAGTCCGAAAAAAAGAACAACAGGCAGCTGTATCATCTGAAAGAGCGGGTAGTTTTTCCTCAGAATAAGAACCTGAATAAGAATAAGAGTGATATTGAAATAAATCGTATATGTTCCCAGTGACCGGGAAAATTTCAGACTGAGTAGATAGGGGATGCACGAGACGGGAGACACTCCCAGATTGGCTTTAACAGAGAGAGCCACACCAATGGAGATAATAAAGAGACCAAAGATAAACAAAATACTTTTTTTTACAAACACAATGATATTTTTATGCATATTTAAGCCCTGTGAGATGAATAATCCAGTAGATGAGAGATTCTTTTTGTCCATACTGAGGAAAGAGAACCAGATCAGGAACCAGTCCACAATATATTAACTCAGATTCCGGTTTATAACTACTTTTCACGGCTTCATTGTTTATGTATTGATGAAAATAAAAAACCGACACCAGCCCGGAAGGATTTCTCTCTGCAGGGAGGGCTGATGCCGGAAAACCGATAATTTTATATAGAGAACCTATCAGGAGGAGAGATTGATTAGCTTCAGATTCTCTCTGTCTGATCGTCCTGGATACCCGAATAACAGCGTCACAGTAAACACCATGACGCCTGTCAATAATTTTTTCGGTGATATTCTGTCACCGGCAGATTCCACTCAGCTCTTTTTACCGAAGAAACTTTACATCACAACGGAATGTTTCCATGCTTCTTCCGGGGAAGATCCTCCATCTTGTCAGAAAGCATTTCCACAGACCGGATCAGTTCTGTACGGATTGACTCGGGATGCACCACATCATCCACAATTCCCAGAGATGCCGCCGCATAGGGGTTCATGAACTTCTCCTGGTACTCATGGATCTTGATCTCCCGGATCAGTTCGGGATCCCGGGCTGCATTGATATCATTCCTGAAAATGATATTCGCCGCTCCCGCCGCTCCCATAACTGCGATTTCCGCCATAGGCATGGCCAGAACTCTGTCATATCCCAGCGCTTTGGAAGCCATACCGATATAGGCGCCTCCGTAGGCTTTTCTGAGAACCAGAGCCACCTTGGGCACTGTGGCTTCCGCAATGGCATAGAGCAGCTTGGCTCCGTGACGGATAATTCCGCCATACTCCTGTACCGTACCCGGCATATATCCGGGCACATCCACAAGAGACACAATGGGAACACCGAAGGCATCGCAGAAACGGATGAACCGCGCAGCCTTATCGGAAGAGTCCTTATCCAGGGAACCGGCAAAAACCATAGGCTGATTGCCGATGATCCCCACGGATCTTCCGTTCAACCGGGCAAAACCGACTACCATACTGGGAGCAAACTCCTTATGAACCTCCAGGAAGCTGTACTGATCAAAAAACAGATCAATCACAGTACGGATATCATAGGGCCTGTTGGGCTTATCCGGCAGGATATTCATGATTTCTCCTGTATTCCTGCCGGGATCGTCCATACACTCCACTATGGGAGGAGCTTCCCTATTGGATGAAGGTAGATAGGACAGAAGCCGCCTGAGAGTGATAAGACACTCTTCCTCGGAGGTACAGCGGAAATGGGCATTACCGCTTTTACTGTTATGGGCTTCTGCCCCGCCCAGAGCTTCGTGAGTCACATTTTCACCGGTAACGGCCTTGATAACATCGGGACCGGTAATATACATATGGGCGGTTTTATCCACCATAAAGACAAAGTCTGTCAGAGCCGGAGAGTAGGCGGCGCCTCCCGCACAGGGGCCCATAATAATGGACATCTGGGGGATCACGCCCGAGGCCAGGGTATTGGCCCGGAAGATGCTTCCGTACCCTTCCAGAGAGAGAACTCCCTCCTGGATCCTGGCTCCGCCGGAATCATTTATGGAGATAAAGGGCTTTCCGGTCTTCATGGCTTCCATCTGGGCTTTGGCAATTTTGGCGGCATGAGCCTCCCCCAGGGATCCACCGAGAACGGTGAAATCCTGGGATGAAAGCCATACCTGCCTTCCATCCACCAGAGCGCTTCCTGTAACAACGCCGTCTCCGAAAAACTTCTTCTTATCCATGCCGAAATCCTCATTCCGGCTCTTCATATAGGGCTGGTTTTCTACGAAACTCCCTTTATCAGTCAGATATTGAATCCTTTCCCGGGCTGTTTTTTTTCCTTTTGCTCTCTGGTTAGCCTGCCGGGACTCACCGCCACCGGCCAGCATTGTCTCTCGGGTCCTGGTCATGTTGGCCAGACTCTCCCGATGAGCGGCAGGAAGACTATCATAGTCTATGCCCTGTTCAGGTTTCTCTTCTTCCCTATTGGAAAGTTCCTTTTTTTTATTAACCTTTTCTGACGCTCTCACTGAATAAATCCTCATCGGAAGGCTGTCTGTTGGCAATGGGAGAAGAAACCCAGGTGGTGTTGATCAGGTGCTTCCAGGTGACATTTTCACTGGAGATGTTTCCACCCCAGGAACCGCAGCCCAAAGTCAGAGTGGTGGGCATACCGTTGGTCCAGGCTCCGCTGTTGGCAAGACAGTGAGGCTGATTGACCATAACACGGGACACTTTCACCTGCTCAGCCAGCTGAAGGATTCTCTCTTTCTTTTCGGTATGGATACCGCAGGAGTGACCAGCGCCGGAGTAGTTGGTAATATCGTTGACCATCTGGACGGCCTTGTCAAAGTCGCTCCATTTGTAGAGGGTCATCACTACAGACAGTTTTTCACCGCTCAGGGGATATCCCTCGCCGATTCCGCTCTCTTCCACAAAGAAGAAATTGGTTCCTTCGGGAACTTCGATGCCGGCGATCTTCGCAATGGTTGCCGCAGGCTGAGCCACGATGTCCCGGTTCAGATGCTCACCGTCGGGCCAGAGGGCTTTTTCGATCTTCCCCTTATCTGCCTCTTTCACTCTGAAACCGCCTTCGGCTTCCAGAGCGCTGCAGAGTTCCTCATAGATCGTATCCTGAGCCAGGCAGGAGTTTTCAGCAGAACAGCTTGTAGCCATATCGAAAGTTTTAGACCGTCTGATTTTGTCGGCAACAACTTTCATATCCTGTGTATCGTCAACGATGGTAACGGCATTTCCCGCTCCTACACCGTAGGCGGGGGTTCCGCTGGAATAGGCGGTTTTAACAAGGCCCGCTCCTCCGGTTGCCAGAACCAGATCGCACTGTTTCATGATCTCCTGGGAGTTCTCCATGGTTACCTGATCCACATGGATGATCAGATCTTCCGGGTAACCCAGTTTTTTCAGTACCGCCCGCATCTTGTTCACAACCATCTCGTTGGTTTTGATGGACCGGGGATGGGGTGCCAGGATAATGGCATTTCTGCCTTTGATGGCGCTCATGGATTTGAGAACCGGAGTGGCTTCGTTGTTGGTGGTGGGAACCATGGCTCCGATAACCCCTACGGGTTTGGCGATTTTGATCAGTCCCAGAGCAGGATCTTCTTCAATCACACCGGCGGATTTCTTGCCTTTCATATCGAACCATCCGGCCCGGACTTTATTCATCATTTTGCCGTGTTTGCTTTCAAAAAGCCCCATCCTGGACTCTTCCACAGCCAGTTTGGCCAGTTCGGTCACAAAGGGCTCCTGGATTGTAGTCCAGGCAAGATTTTCACAAATCTCGTCGACTTTTTCCTGAGACAGAAATTCAATCTGCGCCTGGGCATCTCTCGCCCTTTTCAATAATCCTGCTACATATTCAGACATAGTTTTTCATTCCTCCTTAAAAACAGCAAGTCTGTTCTGATCCGGATTTACGCTGGAATAATCATGCCTGCCAGCACCATCGTTACACCAACAATCCAGAGACCAAGTACCTAATTTTTTTAAAATCAACCGGGCGGCCGAAGCCCCCGGTATTACTTTCAGTCTTCCAGTATCTCGTAATAGGTATCACCCATATCGTTGGGATTCAAAGATCTGTAGACCTTTGCCTGATAACGAAATGCTGTTGCATTGGGACTGCCAGCATGGCCCTTGTCCCTGATCTCTTTGGGAGTAGAGTATCCATCGTAACCCCGGGCCATGGAGTTCAGTTTCTCAAAACCGCTTCCGCTCCAGCCTTTGGACTTGGCATACTCAAAAGAGGCATCAAAGAAAGCCAGAGCACCGTCTGTGGATTCTTTGCTGGCACTGTCGAAACAGGTAAAGTTTTCCCACAGACCGGTTCCGCCTCCCCCCTGACCACCGATGGGTCCCATCATACAGTCACCGCCTCCGGCAACGATCTGACCTTTTTTCTCCCATTCCAGTTTGAGGGCTCCGGCTTCTTCGGCCCGCTGGGCACCGAAATCGATAGCATTGATCATACCGAAGTTTCCGTCATAACCACCGCCGTAGACCAAGTTGAGAGACTTGTGTCCCAGCCTCAGCAGATACAGAAGGGTGTAGTTTTCCAGGTGCTCCGTATCCATGCACTCGACAATATAGCCTCCTGTTATTTTCAGGATCTCGTCGAGAGTTTCCCTCTGCCAGTCAAAGTCACGCTGGGTCATACCGGCCATGATCAGCTGGAAGTCAATTTTCATGGAATCGTTGACTTCCTTGAAGCCCGGTTCATTGACGAGGCCCTCCAGGTCGGAAATGGTTTTTTCAGGATCAGTAAGGATCTGAATCATACCCCATTTGAGATCCCTTCCCAGAAAGTTGAACTGTCTGTGGGCAGAGTATCCGATCCCGTTTTCCCAGAGGAGATGGGCTGTATCAGCCCAGGCCTGCCAGTCGGGGAATCCCAGCGTAAAAGCCGCAAAGTTATCAGGAAGCTTTGTGGTATAGGCAGGAGCCTTTCCGTACACAGGCAGATGGTTGGGACCGGGCCAGGCGTGCAGTTTTACGGCACACTTTGTAAATGTTCCCAGAGACCCTTTCGAACCGAACATACCTCTTATGACACCACGCATACTGGGTCCGGGACCCTCGCCGCAGTACCAGGCGTCGTCGTCATAACCCAGGGATCCTGTTCTGACAACCTCTCCGGTGGGAAGCACCCACTCGGCTCCGAGCAGGTTTTCATACTGCCATCCCGCATAAAGGTTACCGGGACCGGATCCCAGCCATGCTGTAGCACCCGCCAGGATGGAACAGGAACAGCCTGAACCCTGAATATGGCAGTTCAGTCCTACTTTCATAACTTCAGCCTGAAGGGTCGCCCCGATAACACCGGGCTCCACAACGGCAATCATATTCTTCGCATCGATCGACAGGATTTTATCCATCCTGCGCATATCCAGCACAAGGGTATTGTCATCACAGGGGTATCCCTGGGCAGACCAGAAAGTGGAAGACGGTTTGTACTTGATTCCGTTTCTGTTGCACCATTTTACAATTTTCTGGACCTCTTCCGTATTTCCCGGCAGAAGTACTGCCAGACCCCGGGGAGTCAGAACATCAAAGTGGGGTCCCAGATGAATCGCCGTATGTGCCAGATTGTAGCGGTAACCGTCAAGAACTCCCGGATCTCTGGAGATATTCCTTTTACCTACGATCGTTTCCAGTTCTTTATATTGCGTATCTGTTAAACTCATTTTGCATCTCCTTGATTACAGTGCCATCTGCACAAGATCGAGAATATCAAGAATTTTCATGGAACTGCTCTCACTCTGAGCATCAGTAAAATTCGTCTTACACCAGGGACAGGCGGTAATCATCGTTTCCGCACCGGTAGATACCGCTTCATCCAGTCTCTCTCCAGCAACCCAGTTGGAAAACTCGGGATAGCTCTCTTTGGCTCCCCCGCCGGCTCCGCAGCAGTAGCTGTACTCCCGGATCCTTTCCATTTCCAGCAGTTTCACACCGGGAATACTTTCCAGTATATGTCTGGGTTCATCGTAGATTCCCTTGATTCCGTTGTACCGGGGTTTGCGGGGGGTATGCACAATGATCTGGTTTTTATAGGTAGTTTCCTCGCCATTCCACTCTTCATAAGGTTCACCCAGCCTTCCCAGATGACAGGGATCATGGTAGGTAACTGTCATAGGGACTTCTTTTGTGAAAGTGAGTTTCCCCTCTTTTATAAGCTGATCTATGTACTCCACAATGTGCATGACTTTGAACTTGCTTCCGTACTGGGGATAGACTCTTTTAAAAGCATGATATCCGTCGGAACAGGCTGTCACAATGGTGGTGACACCGGCTTTCTCCCAGAGTTTCATATTCGGATCTGCCAGTTTCTGGAACTCATCATAATGTCCCATGGAATACGCTTTGGCTCCGCAGCACATCTCCGCATTTCCCATGATACCGAAGTCCACTCCGGCTTTCTGGAGAATTTTCACCGCCGTCTGTACAGTTCCGCTCAACTTCTCATCAAAACTGTAGCTGCAGCCGGCATGAAAAACCACTTCCGCTTTCTCTTTTGTCAGGTCCTTGATTCCCAGGCCTTTGGCCCAGTCGCCCCGTTTTTTCTTGTCCTTACCGAAGACATTCAGTTCTTTCTCAAGGTTTTTCAGTATGGCCTTATGGGCTTCGGGATATTTCCCTTTCTCCACCAGTTCAGCCTTCAGATCCCTGGTCATGTCCAGAGGTTCCAGGTTGTACCGTGCGATTTTACAGGATACATCACAGGCGCCGCAGCTAAGGCAGGTATGGGCAATGTCCATAACCTCGTCTGTCAGTTCGATCTCATCTCTTAAGATGGAGCGGCTTGTCAGATACCGGCCTCTGGCGGAATAGTTGTTGAAGTTATAATAATCGATGCTGGGACAGTTTTTTGAATACCGCCAGCTTTTCACCTGATCAAAAGGAATCCACTTACAGTAGGAACAGGCGCTGCACCTTTCTATCTCTTTAGTAAAATCTTTCAATGACATAATTTCCTCCCCTCTCCTAGAAGCACAGTTTTCCAGGATTCATGATATGCTTCGGATCGAAGATATCTTTCATCTTGCTGGTAAGAATTGTATTCTGGGCATTCCTGTCATAAACCAGATCCGCCCAGATACCGTAAGGTCTGGAGTAAAATGCTCCGGCGTTCATAAGTTCTCTGCTCAAGTCACGGTACAGGGCGGCAAACTCTTCTGTCTCCGCTTCATTTCCTGTTACAGGAAGGACTATATGACAATGGGCAGCGGTTCCCTGATGAAGGGGCTGAATATATACGGGGCATTCTGCAAAGGCATAACCGTGCTTGTCCGCCAGAGCGGCAGCAGCCTTGAGCTGACCGGGGATTTTATCCAGAGTGGACAGGAAGAAAATCTCTTTGGACTTTCCTGTTTTCCTGTCTTTCCAGCTCTCTTCCGAAGGCAATGCCAGAACTTTTCCCGTCACTTCCGCCGCGGGCAGTCCCGCTACAGAGGCTGTCGGAACCAGGCCGTTCTCCTGGGCGATATCCATGACATCCGCTTCCTGAACCTCTACTTTCTCTTTCGCACGGAGGGCTCCCCATTTGATATTGATCATGGCGGTCCAGTTTGAAAGATTGCTTTCGTATAACGATATAGAATCTCCCGTCTCTGCCAGAATACTGGCCATGGCTTTTCTGTTGAAAAGGCAGACCTCGTCGCCAAAGCGGAATTTCAGATTCTTATACATATAATTAGAGAGGGCTTCCAGGGAGGCGGCTTCGGCAAAAACAGGCTTTTCCACAGTCGTGGCAGCTTCGACTCTGACCGAGGCCCAGGTAACAATACCAAAGGTACCCTGAGAAGCTGTAACCATTTTGATAAAGTCAAACTGATGGGGACCCGCATTGGTTACGGGAATTTCACCGTTTTCCCAGTTCTCTTCTTTTTCACCTCTATGACCTCCCATACCGCTGTAGACGATGTCTCCTGTTCCGAAGACGATCTCCATAGACCGGAGTGGTTCCGTCATATTCCACTGATACTTGGGCGAAAGAAGGGGCTCTCTGTCCAGCAGGGAGGCAATAACGGATTTCCCTTTTTTCGGAAGCAGAGGCTGGGGAATTCTCAGTCCGTTTTCAGCAAGCTCCGCTGCCAGCTGATCCCAGGTAACACCAGGCTGGATCAAAGCCAGGCGATGCCGTCTGTTCACTTTAAGAATTTTGTTCATTCCACTCATATCCACCACAATGGCACCGGGTGCACTGGCAGATACGCCCCCTGTTATATGGGGACCGCTGGAACTGACAGGGATAAGGGGAATGGCTGATTCACTTGCCATCTTAACAATTTCCTGAACCTGTTCCGTATTGGAAGGTTTAACGAGGAATTCCGGCTGCATCGGCTCTTTAACGGCTCTGCAACCGACAGTATCACTGGTAAAATCCGGATTTTCCACAACCCGGTCTTTTCCAACAATACCAATCAATCGATTCAATGTGTCGCTCATGTTCATCTCCAGTAAAAGATTTCAATGTACATCATGACTTATCAAACCTTCGGATTGTACGGAAGAATTCAATGAGTTGTGATGTGTTAGATAAACTACTTGATTCATGATAGGGGCGAAATTCCCAGCTGTCAAGTTTTATCGAACACATTCGGCGAATTTTTTCTATGAATCGATTCTATTTACAAAAAATGGCCAAATGCCTCTTCAAATGCTTATGCATTTTCTTCTCGAGATCGTAATTTCCTTCATGGAGGCACCAGTCGAAAACAATTCCTCTGCTCACGATAAACAGATCCTCGATGATCTCTTCCGGATCCATGCTGTTTTTGATTTCATCTTTCTTCTGTCCCTCCTGAACTATCCGAAGCAGGAGATCCAGCATATAACGGTCCCGGGAGATAAACAGTTTGTTCTTTGTATTGTATAACTGACTGACATAGTCGATGCCGTGTTTGACATTGAAGCCGGCATAATTCTGAAAAAACAGGAGGATCCTTTCACTGGTAGTGAAATCTTCTGAAAAGAGTTTGGGAAAGACGGTATCTTCGAAATACTCGTCAGCAAAGCGATAGAGCTCGAAAAAGACATCTTCTTTGGATTTATAATAATGATAGAAAGTCCCTACAGAGACTCCGGCATGTTTATTGATATCCTGAATGGTAACATTTTCGAATCCCTTCTGCTTAATCATGGTAATAGCGGATTCATAAATTTTCTGTTTGGTTTCCTCAGCCTGGAGGGTTCTCTTATTTTTTTTTACCTGTCCCATTCAAAACTCCTAATTCCTGATAGATCTCATGGTATATAGTTTCCGTTCCTTTTATTTCAGATCTGTTTCTCCCGTTTCGGATAGAAAAAACTGAAAAACAGAAATTTCACTGACAATCATATAGTGATATCTAAAGAAAAACAATTTCAAATACTCTTCCTTCCATTCCTTACGGGCTTCAGAAATTACCGGATTTTGCTGAAATGGCTATTGGAATCAAATAAGTAGAACTTATTCGACGAACCTATTCTATTTATATTACTCTGAAAGAGCCGGGAAATCCAGCTTTTCTTCCGCAATTCAAGCAGTTTTCACTTCCTGCCGAACTCACGGGGAGAAACTCCTGTGACCCGTTTGAACTGGGCGGAAAACTCGAAAGGCGATGAATACCCCAGAATTTCCGCAATTTCCTTAACACTGTGCCTGTTTGATCTGAGCAGCCGGCAGGCTTCGTCGATCCGCCTCTGTATCAGATAATGTTTGGGGGAGATTCCCATCTTCTCGACAAAACTCTTCCGGAATTTCTCATATCCCCAGCCGTTCTGCCGGCAGTACTCTTTCAGATCCACACGCCGGGAAGTCAAAAGAGCAAAATCCCGGCAGCTTTTCTCAACCCTTCCCCAGTAGTGATCGGGACTTCCCTCCCGGGCCTGCTGAAGCAGGGAGGCCGCATACTGCATCATTTCAAGGCTCAGACCGGGAAGCTCCCTCTCTTCCGCCTTCTCCAGATGCTTCAAATAGCGGTAGATGGTCTGCTCTATCCGGAAATTCCCCTTAAGCTGCAGGGTATACTCTTCGGGTCTGACGACCCGGATCCGCTTCAGCATGTCATAGAAACCCGGCCCGAAATCCAGGAAGCATTCCGCCCAGTTACTGGAAGGATTCAGTACTGTTGAGTGGCGTATCCCCGGAAATCGCTGAAAAAGTGTCCCCCCAGCCATGGGGCGGGATATCCCGTCGGGACCTATATAGGTCCCCTCCCCCCGGAGGACATAGACAATGGCATAGGTGGAGAACAGGGAATCCGTTTCGTCCCGGGTGATATCGGGCTTGAACATGAAGCCGCAGCCCACCCGCTGACGGTCCTCCTGATCGCCCAGAGAGCGAAAGAGAATTGTTTCTTGCATTTTCTCCAGTCCCGGATATACCATTTTACATATGTTTTTTACCAGAACACTCATGTAAAAGCAAGTGTAAAAGGACTAGAACAAGGTTATATACCCGGGAGGTAAACCATGTCATTTTCCCCTTTATCAGAAATTTCACCCTGGATGAGACCGGAGTGTCCCTCCATAGGGACCATAGAACCCAGAGCGTCCCTTCTGCCCTACACTTCCATGGAGGCGGCAGAGAAGGGAACCAGGGAAGCGAATCCCTGGTTCCTCTCCCTCAACGGTTCATGGGATTTTGTCCTGAAAGAGAGCCCTTCTCAGGTCCTTCCCGAAGACTTAGCGCCCCATGCGGAGTGGAAGGAAACGAAAAAGATACCGGTTCCCTCCAACTGGACCATGCAGGATACGGGAGACAGCCCCTGGTATACCAATGTGCGCATGCCCTTTGATACGCCGCCTCCCCTGGTCCCCGAAGAAAACCCCACAGGATTGTACAGGCGGGAATTTACTCTTCCTCCGGACTGGGAGAAAAGAAGGACCGTCCTGCAATTTGAGGGGGTCGAAAGCGCTTTTTTCGTTTTTATAAACGGGCAGGAAGCCGGGTTCAGCAAAGATTCCCGGACCTCCGCCGCCTTTGATATAACCTCCCTGGTAACTCCCGGGGAAAATACCCTGACAGTTGTTGTTCTGCGCTGGTCCGATGGGAGCTTTCTGGAAGACCAGGACCACTGGTGGATGGCCGGGATCTACAGGAACGTCAGTCTCTACTCCACAGACCATCAGTATATACAGGACCTCCGGGTGGAGGCCGAACCGGATCTGAAGGGAAGGGGTGTCCTGAAACTTCAGATCCAGACCCGTTCGGCAACTCCTGTTGCCGGGGAATACTCCCTCCATATCCGTTTAAAGGATCCCCGGGGCAGAATCGTTCTGGATGCCCCTGCGGGGGGAACCACCAGATTCCGGAATATCCGGACCACCGATGAGATAAAAATGGGAAGCAGTCTTGTCCTGATGGACTTCCCGCTGAAAGAGGTGGAACTCTGGAGCAGTGAAAGTCCCGCCCTTTATACTCTTTCCCTGTCCCTGGATTCTCCGGATGGAAAGGTGATCGAAGCCCTCAGTCTGAAGACAGGATTCAGAAAGGTGGAAATCCGGAATCAGGAGCTTCTGATTAACGGGCGCCCTGTAATGATCAAGGGAGTCAACCGGCATGAGCATGATCCCCTGACAGGAAAAACCATAACCAGAGAGAGCATGATTCAGGACCTGAAGCTGCTGAAGCAGTTCAACTTCAACGCTGTCAGAAACAGCCACTACCCGAACTGTCCCGAATGGTATGAACTGTGCGACCAGTACGGCATCTACCTGGTGGACGAGGCCAATATAGAAGCCCATGACTACTACGATGTTTTCTGCCGGGATCCCCGCTGGATGCCCGCCTTTCTGGACAGAACAAAGCGTATGGTTCTGCAGAACAGGAATCATCCCTCCATTATCCTCTGGTCTCTGGGCAATGAGACAGGCTACGGCCCCAACCATGATGCCGCCGCTGGCTGGATAAGAGGGATAGATCCGACCCGTCCCCTCCACTACGAGGGAGCCTGTCGGGAGGAGTGGGGCCAGGGCCGATTTATCCATGAGAAGGGATGGGGAGCCAGAGCCACCGATATCTATTGCCCCATGTACGAGTCTGTAGAGGATATGATCCATTTTGCTCTTGAATCAGGAGACTCCCGGCCCTATATCGCCTGTGAATATTCTCATGCCATGGGAAACAGCAACGGCAGTCTGAAGGAGTACTGGAAAGCCTTTGAGGAAACCCATGGACTCCAGGGGGGATTTATCTGGGACTGGGTGGATCAGGGGATAACTCTGAAAAATTCCGAAGGAAAAGAGTACTGGGCCTACGGAGGAGATTTCGGAGAACCCGTCCATGATTCGGATTTCTGTATCAACGGACTGATCTGGCCCGACAGGACCCCCCACCCGGCCATGTGGGAGTTCAAAAAGCTGGCCCAGCCAGTAGAGATAGCTCTGAAAGAGCAGAACTACACAGGGAGGCCGGGTTCTCTGATTATAAAGAACAAACAGGATTTCACTTCTCTCTCCTGGCTGAAGGCCGAGTGGGAGATCCTGAGAGACGGGATTCCTTCGGAAAAGGGAGAACTGGATCTGCCTGAGATCCCCCCGGGAAAAACTGCCGGGATTCCTCTTCCCTGCGGTGTCACACCCGCCCATGAGGGGGAGGAAATTCTGCTGAATATCCGGGTCCTTACCAGAGAGAAAACACCCTGGTGCCCGCCGGAGCATCCTGTTGCCTCTGAGCAAATCCGCCTTTACGGAGGATTCCGTCCCGGAGACAGCCTTCTTCACCGGAAGCAGATGACTCTCCCGGAGCACCCCGGAGGCGAATATCTGACAGAGGGGGAGAAGAAAATATTCCGCAACGGGCGTACATCCCTCAATATCTCGGGAAATAATCATGAACATATGACCATAGTCCTGGATGAGGAAGCTCTGACAGTACAGGGGCCGGTTCTGAATCTGTGGAGAGCCGGTACGGATAATGACGGCATAAGGGACTGGTCCGGCCAGGAGGAGAAACCTCTGGGCCAGTGGCTGGCTGCGGGACTGAATGCACTGACCCTTCTGGATTCCTCTTTCTCTGCTCTTGAAGACGATCAGAGGGTTCAGCTGATTCTGGACAGAACCTACACAGGAAAAGATCCTGAAAAGAAGATACGACATACCCAGAGGATAAGCGCCGCCGCTTCGGGAGGCATTATCATAGATAATGAAATAATAATTCCCAGGGGATACCCGTCGCTACCCCGGGTGGGGCTGCTTCTGGAAACGGCTCCGGGGTATTCGGATCTCTCCTGGTTCGGCCGAGGCCCCCACGAAAATTACATAGACAGAGCGGAATCGGCTTTCCTGGGAATCTACAGACAGAAGCTGGCAGATCAGTTTGTTCCCTATATCCTGCCTCAGGAGTGCGGCAACCATACCGATACAAGATGGCTGAAACTGAAAGGATCCGGAAAACCGGGGCTCTTCATCGAGGGTGACTTTCCCATGGAGTTCTCCGCCCTCCCCTACTCACCGGATCAGCTTTTTTCCGCCAGGCATACCAGCGATCTCAGGGCGGGAGATTCCACCTGGCTGTCTGTGGATTTTATCCAGAGAGGCCTGGGAACAGGCAGCTGCGGACCCCAGACAAGGGAGGAGTATACTGTCTCCACCGGTCATTACCGCTTCAGACTGCATATACAGGCCTCTTCAGAAGAATAATAGATCTATAATAACAGGTGCTGCGAAGAATCCGAAGATTCCGTAGCACCTGTTTTCTCAGAATTGGTTGAGATCAGTTCAGAGTAAAAGAAGCGGTCTGAGTTGTCCCGCCGGCACTGATCGTCACAGTGACATTTACAGTGGTACTGGTTCCATTGGGCAGAACAGAGGGATCGGGAAAAACAAGATTGTAGTCCATATAACCGTTTGAAGTTCCCAGAGAGATATTCTGGAAAGCTGTACTGAGTGAAGCGGCATCTACGGCTTTGGTATAAACACCTCCAGTCTCATCTGCCAAGTCCTTCATATTCTGTTCATAGGAGCCGCTACCCAGTGACACAGAGTTGATGGGAATATTGTTGGCTACAGAATAGTCATACACATCCTGCTCATAAGTATAGCTGTTAGGAGACCCGTCAGAAAGAACCAGCATGGCTCTCTGATAGGATGAAGCATCCTTTTCAGTAGTGAATTTCTGAAGAATCTCATAAATGGAATCGTACAGGGGAGTCCCTCCGGATGCGACGACCTGATCAATCGCGGCATCAATCGTAGTCTGATCAGAAGTCCAGTCGGCCGTTAATTGACGGGTATCAGAAAAAGTTCCGTTTGAGCTGTAACCGAAATCATAAATATTGAACTGACTGGTCGGTTTTTCCCCCAGAATGGAAGCAACAAACAGTTTTGCCGCATCAATTCTCAGATCACTGGGATCACTAGTGCTCATACTGCCGCTGCTGTCAATGTCTACAGCGAAGGCCCAGGGCAGAGAAGAGGCTGTAGGCTGAACATACTGATTCAGCTGAACTGTCAGATTGATATCCACATTCGCACGGGCAGTCACTCCCGGCTGGCCGTCA
This sequence comes from Oceanispirochaeta sp., assembly GCA_963666275.2. Classification (GTDB taxonomy): domain Bacteria; phylum Spirochaetota; class Spirochaetia; order DSM-2461; family DSM-2461; genus Oceanispirochaeta. The sequence continues at coordinate 842,060 of CAXXOA010000002.1, read as the reverse complement.
TCAAAGCTGGCCACGGCAGAAATCGAATCGATAGATGTGAAGTTTCCTGCGGAATCCAGGGGAATAAGATCCACATTGATGATTCCGTTATTGGCAAAATCGGAATCAAAACTGTAGTTAAGTACAGCCACTTCCTCAACAGGATTGGATTCACTGTCTTCATTTGACAGAGAACTGCCTCCGCCGCTGCATCCTGCAAATGCAATTAGAATTATAAAAGAAATTAATGAAAATACCTGGTGCTTGCGTTTCAAACCACCCTCCAATTTTAGTATAAACTTATTCATTATTATATATACTTCATTAAAGGGTTTTAACAATATTTGAAGTTTATTTTTAGTAAAAAAAAACAGAGAAAGGTTTTGTATACTTTTTTTTACCTTAAGGTATTATATTGTCGGGAATTCCTTAAAAAGGAATTCCCTGAAGAAATCAGCCGATAAACCCTTCCTCAAGAGCGATATCGTACTCATCCGGATACTCTTCCAGTTCATCGATATCCACGTTATAAAAATCATAGTAACTGTAATCAGGATCATCCTGATACTTCTTCATTTCGCTCTCGGCCATGTTTCTGTTATCAAATACAGAAATAACCTGAACACCGTTTGTGACAAACCACAATTTGTTACTCATTCATAACTCCTTGTGTAAAGGAATAGAGGAAAGGGGTTCTCTGCGGGGGGATTACAAACAGGACATCACTAACAGAGAAACTACTTATACCTTCAAGCCTCCCTTCAATACAGGGAGAAACCTTTACATTTAAAAGATATAAGCAGACATTGTTAGCATTAAGGTTCCTTTGTCTGCTATGTTTGTAAGTTCTAAATATAGGGAAAACCGGAGCTATGTCAATATAGGAGAGGGAAAAACTGAATTATACCTGTTCGATAATGGCAAGCAGCCTTTTCAGGATTTTCCGGCTGTCCAGATCATGCCCCTCATACCGGCAGATATCCACGCATTCCGGCTCCAGAGCAATGGTTATAAACTCCGAATCCCGGATGAGTTTCTCAAAGGACTCCCTGTTTTCTGGATAGAGACTCTGTTCGGTATTGAAATAATCGCAGTCGATATCCAGTATGAACCTGTCAAAAAAAGTTTCCCTGTAGGATTCGGCTACCGAAAAGGCCTCTTCAAGGACTTCAGACTCTATTGCCCGGTGAGCCATCTGCTCCCTGCCCTGGTCGCCGGTCTCTACACTGTCTGCCGATGAGAGAGAGTACTCGATCAGCCTGTGATTATCATACTCTTCCTTACTGTTCACAATGTGAACATTTGGATTGGAACTGGTCTTATTGGTGTTGTTCGCCAGGATAAACGCCGTATCGATCATCTCTGTTCTGACTGCAAAATCCAGATGCTCATCATGTTTCAGATTGTCGTTAACCTGTTCCAGGGTCATTCTGTTATTACGATACAGCCTGATTTTTTCTTCCATCAGCTCATTTTTCCGGACTTTATGATCCGGGACTTTTCCCGCATTCACCTCACTATGGGCTCGCCAGTAGGCATAATTGTAGAAAGCATTTCGGGTATCTGTATGAAAATCCAGAGAAAAAAGATTCTGCTTCTCTCCGGGTTCCCAGGCCTCCAGAACCTGATTGTGGGATTTGACGATATAAATATCTTTGTTATTGATACTGACAGTCTGCATGAGCTTGTGATGGTACAGGGAAATCCCTTTTCTGAAAACAGTCCTGGAGACCCGGATGCAAAAGAAAGTGAAGACTTTCTGTCAAATGCGTCTTTCAGGAGTCAGGCGACTCTGTTGGGAGAGGATGGCTGCAGGGAGTGGAGGATTTCCGCACAGCTGGGAAGCCTTTTAATCCTCCCTGATGCATCAAACTCCGTCAGAGCCGTCAGAGTGGGCAGATCCTCCCGGTGGAGAAGAACCCACTGTTCGCCTGTTTCAGAATAGGGGGAGTATTCCCGGACGATCGAGTCAAAGCTGAAATTCCCGTCTTTATGTTCAATGGCGGGATAGTATTCTCTGCGGACAAGATCGAGTTTTGCGGGATCCATCTCTGTCTCCACAAGGAATGCCCAGGTGGTATCACTCAGAGCAAGTGAGACCCCGGGAAATCCCAGCCGGAATGAGAGGAGTTCAAAATGGTTTTTTCCCCCGGGCCGTTTATAGGGAGGAAATAGAAGATAACGGCTTGAACGGGATTTTTTAAAAGTGAGCTTTCTCTGAAGGGCATGGGAAAGATTCCCTGTAACAGGATATTCGAAACCGGGACCCTCCGCCTGCATATCCCGGCAGAGGGTTTCCCAGTCCGGGGAGGAAGCAAACCTGCTGCGGATCAGATCATACCGCTTCTCCAGCCAGATCAGCCTTTCCGTATTGAAGGGAATCATGGTTGTGTAGCGCCGGGAATTGAAAGCATCGGTGTACCAGCAGCTGTGAGCGTCATAGGTTTTACAGATTAGGCTCTGGTGGAGTTCCTTATGAATCGTACACATCCCTGTTTCGGAACTGAGAAAGCTGCAGCTGCGGGAAAGGTAGTAGGTCCACTCCCCTGAATCTTTCATAGCCGGGAAAAGTCCATTATAGACGGAAGCCATTGTCAGATTGATAAAATCCCGCTGACTCTCCAGACGCCCCGGAGCGAGGGGAAGATTGCGGCAGCAGGGAGTACCCTGGCAGCGGGAGCAGGGTGAGTCCTGCCAGTGCTCCTGCCGGATTTTCAGATTTCCCGAATAGTCTGTTTTCTCTTTCAATATATTATAAACTCCCCTGATTGTAGATATACCCGGGAACCACGCCACTGTAAATAGCCGGGTAGACAAATTCGGGATTCCGGGGATTAAACTTGCGCTCCCACCGGGGAGGGTATAAATTTAAGAGGTCCTGAAAAGACATATAGAATAAAGGAGTTTTCTATGACACAGATACACTTGAAAAAGGAGAATTTACCCTCCATTAAAAATGTCCCTGATATGCCGGATTATAATCTGGAACAGACGGACTGTTCCATTCTGCATCTGGGCGTGGGGAATTTTCATAGATCCCATCAGGCCTTCTATCTGCATCAACTGATGAAAATGAATGACAGCGGATGGAGGATCTGCGGCGCCGGTCTGATGCCCCAGGATATAAAGATGAAAGAGGCTCTGGTGTCCCAGGACTACCTGTATACTCTGGTCACCAGGGAACTTGAAAACGAAGAGATAGCCCTTATCGGTTCTATCAGGGATTTTATCCATACTCCTACGGAACCGGGAAGATTTGCAGAGCTCTGCCGGAACCGGAACCTGAAGATACTCTCTCTCACAATTACTGAAAAAGGTTACTGCTACGACAACAACTGGAACCTGGATAGAACCAACCTCAATGTCAGGCATGACCTTGAAAAAAAAGAAGAGACTCCTCTTACGGCTGTGGGGTTAATCGTTTACGGGCTGAAAGAGAGACTGAAAACCGGAGCATTTCCCCTGACGATTCTCTCCTGTGACAACATTCCCGAAAACGGCGATGTGCTGAAAAAGCTTCTCTATCAGTTTCTGGAGGAAACAGGCGATAGAAACCTGCTGGAATATGTCAGAAAGTCCATCACATTTCCCTGCACCATGGTAGACAGGATTACACCCAATACATCCGATGAAAACCGGTCCTATCTGAAAGATAAATACGGGCTACAGGATGAAGTTCCTGTTTTTGCCGAACAGTTTATTCAGTGGGTCATTGAGGATAAGTTTGCCGCCGGACGCCCCGCCTGGGAGGAGATAGGCGCCCAGCTTGTGGAGGATGTAAAACCCTATGAACTGATGAAAATCCGGCTCCTCAACGGCGGTCACTCCGCCCTGGCCTACCTCTCCCTGCTGGCGGGGTATCAGTATGTGGATGATGCGATGAATGACAGCAGGATCAGGGAGTTCGTCAGAGCCTATATGAACACACTGAAAAAGACCCTGAATCCTATCGCAGGAATTGATTATGACGAGTATATCGAAACACTCCTCAGGCGCTTTGCCAACCCTGCCGTGCGGGACAAGCTTCTCCGCCTGGCCGAGGACGGTTCAAGCAAGATTCTGAACTTCATTGTGGGAGGCCTGCTGATACTTCTGAAACAGAATGAGGATGTGTCTCCCATATCCACAGCCCTGGCCTCCTGGATTGTCTATCTTGACCAGTCCCGGAGCAATGAGGCCTTTGAAGTGAAAGACCCTCTGGCAGAAAAACTCAGGGAAAAAGCCGCTCTTTCCATGAATGATGCGACCCCTTTCCTTTCTATGGTAGAGGTTTTTCCCCAAGAGATTCTGAATCAGAAAAGCTTTCTGGAAGAGCTGAATACAAAGATCCGGATCCTCAGAGAGAAAGGTGCGGATGGAATTCTGGGAACACCCTGAAGAGCCTCTTCATAAGTCATGAATGCGGGAACGGCAGCTGATCTTATTGTGCTGATTCACTTCCTCTATGTCCTGTTTACAGTACTGGGGGAAGTTTTCATTCTGGCTGGGGGACTGTTGAAATGGCAATGGGTCCGTAGACGACTCTTCCGGCTGGTCCATGCCGGGGCTGTACTTCTGGTGGCCTTTGAATCACTGCTCGGCATATTCTGCCCTCTGACCACCCTGGAATACAGCCTCAGGGAGAAAGCCGGGCAGAATACGGATACATCCATGTCCTTTACAGCCCGGCTGATCCATAAAATAATTTTCTATGATCTCCCCGACTCATTTTTCCTGATCCTGTATCTGTCCTTTGGAGCGCTGGTTATCCTGAGTTTTTTTCTTGTTCCCGTGAACTGGAGAGAAAAGAAGTTTTAAAATGGAATTTTCCCCTTTCATACCCTAATAATTAAGTAAGGATACTAATAGGTTTCCTATTTCCTGAAGAGGAATGGAAAAAGTGAAAAAATGGATTTTCCTGATCGTATTTATCCCGGTTCTTTCTCTTTTTCCCCAGGTGGGAATACCCCATCTCAACTTAACGGAGCTGGATCTTTCCAGCCTGACGGATCTTGACGGAGAATGGCTCTTTCAGGAACAGGGTTCTCCTATGCAAAGCCACGGAACAGTGCCCGGAAGCTGGGAAATCCTGACAGGAACCCCCTATACCCGGGGAACTTATACAAAGACCTTCTCCCCCCCCCAAGCCTACGCGGGAACCATGGGTGCCCTGCTTTTACCGGAACTCTCCCAGGCCGCATCCATAAGGATGAACGGCAGGACAATCTATAGCTCAGGGGATCTTTCCAGCGGTCTGACAGACTTTACCATAAGCGTGATCCCTTTCCTTTTTGAAACAGAGAATACCATAGAAATTGAACTGCATAACCGCTACTTCCGTTCGGGCGGTCTGACCGAATCCATACGGATCGGATCCTACAGTGCCATTCACAAGATAGAAACAAGGAAGATCATATTTGAATCTGTTTTTGCAGGGATCCTGCTATTGGCAGCGATCTACCATCTCTTTCTCTATCTGCATAAATACACAAACAAATCGGCTTTGTTCCTGACCTTTACAGCCCTTTTTATGATCCTCAGAGCGGTGACAACAGGACAGAATATGATCTCCACAATTCTCCCGGCCATTCCCTGGAAAATGGATTATCGCCTGGAATACCTTGCTGCCATCCTGAGCGGCGCCTCTCTTCTGCTGTTCTTCAACTATCTCTATCCTCCGTCCCGGAGATTCAGAAAAGGTCTTGTGATTTCCGCTCTGGGAGTGAGTGGGATATACAGTGTTTTCGTACTCCTCCTGCCGATACGCATACTGAGCCGTACCATTATTGTCCTCAATACGAATATTATTTTTCTGATACTGGTGATATTCCTTCTTCTGATACGGGCCTGTAAACGCCGGCTGCCCGGGGCGGTAACCTTTACCTATACAGGAGTTCTGGCCTTTGCCCTGACACTGCTCGATATAATCTATTACTGGGGCGGACCGAACCGTTTTTTCAATCTGGGGCAGGGATCCATCATCATTCTGATTTTTACCCAGACCTTTGTTCTATCCAAGCTCTATGGAGAGTCTTTTCTGCAGAATAAAAAACTTCTTATAATGGCGACGGTGGATTCTCTGACGGGAATAGCCAACCGGCAGAAAATTGATCATGATCTGAACAAGGCCTACCATGCCTATCAGCGCTATGATACCCCCTTCTCCCTTATCATGTTCGATATCGATTACTTCAAGAAAGTGAATGACTCCTACGGCCATGACAGAGGAGATAAAGTGCTGAAAGAGCTGGCGGACCTGGTTCAGTCCCATATCAGGCAGAGTGATACACTGGCCCGCTGGGGTGGTGAGGAATTTCTTATTCTTCTCCCCTATATCAGCAGGAGCGATGCCTCTTCGGCAGCGGAAAAGATCCGTATGGCTGTGGAGGAACACCAGTTCCCCCTGCCGGGAAAACTGACGGCCAGTTTTTCCGTGGTGGCTCCTCTCAATAAGACAGAGTCACTGGAACAGCTTTTCAAAAGGATGGATGAAAAACTCTATACAGCCAAACATCTGGGCCGGAATCAGGTGGTCAGCTGAGAATCAGTCTCTTTTATGAACATCCACCTGGGGAAAGGGAATGGTCAATCCGGCTTCTTCGATTTTCTCTTTAAGGATTTTATTGGTTTCCCAGTAAACGGGCCAGTAGTTATCGATGGCGGCCCAGGCACGGAGCTGCAGATTCACAGAGCTGTCGCCCATGGACAGGACCATGACCTGGGGAGCAGGATCAGCCAGAAATCTTGCCTCGTTTTGAATAATGCTTCTCAGGACTTCAAATCCCGTATCGATGGAATCTCCGTAGGAAATACCGATAACCAGGTCCATCCGCCGTTTTCCGTTCCTATGGATATTTTTAATGGGTGCCCCCCAGAGAGAGGAGTTGGGAGCCATCACATAGAGGCCGTCGGGGGTCTCCAGTGTTGTGGAGAAAAGACCGATCTCTTTTACCGTTCCCGCCACAGAAGAGCATTCGATAAACTGCCCTGCTTTGAAGGGCCGCAGGAGAAGGATCATAATGCCGGCGGCAATATGGGAAAGGGTATCTTTCAGGGCAAGGCCGACAGCGATCCCCGCGGCCCCCACCAGGGCCACCAGACTGGTAGCATTAACCCCCAGAGCCTCCAGGATAAATATGAGAGCAATCAGGAATACAGTGGACTTCGTCAGAGTGATCAGAACAGGCACGACTGTGGAATCCAGCTGATAGTATTTTTCATCCGCCCTGCGGACGGCCCGCACCAGTATCTTATTCGCAATAAAGGCAAGGAGGGAAATCAGAATCAGAACTCCGATTTTTTTAAGAATCACAGTCAGATCTTCTTTTTGTATGCTGTTGAAATAAGCGGTTAACATATCCATTTCAGAACCTCACAGTATAGAAATCCGGAAACAGAATTCCGGTCATTCCAGTGTATATGCAGGAAGGATAGTCATACCCTTTCTGTCCTGCTTTTATTATAGAACAGATGGAAATCCGATGTGATATAATAATCCTATGAAGTATTCAGTCTCAATGCTGCTCTTTTTGTTCGCAGTTTCCAGTCTGTTTACCCAGCAGAGGGAATGGAAAAATCTTGAAACAGCTATGGGGGAATCCGTCTGGGCTTCTTCTTCGCTGACTGAAACTATCAGAGGCAAAACTCTGACCTATGGTCCGGACAATCTCTTTGACGGGGACACGGCCAGCCCCTGGGTGGAGGGAGCGGATGGCCCCGGCTATCACGAATCCGTTCTGATTCAGACACAGCAGATTGTGCGTGAACTGGATCTGACCAATGGGTTTGCCTCCTCATCCGGACTCTATCAGAAAAATAACAGGATTAAAGACTTTTCTCTCTCTTTTGTGGCAGGGTTTACAGCTCCGGGGCTTGTAACAGAGCAGGACTATACACTCTACTTTACTCTTGAACAGCAGATTCCCGCCCGGTTCTCCCTATCCGATTCCCGGGACAGTCAGAGAATCTCCCTGGAAAAATGGGAGTCCCTGCAGGATGACTTCTACAGAGAAGTCCTGACTCTCTTTGCCGGGGATTATCCGGATTTCTATGAAATGATACTCAAGGATCTGGGGATATCGCCGGAAGAGGGAGAATCCCTTATGTATCAGAAACTCATTCTGGAGGTCTACGGATTTTTCGGCATCAGACTGACCATAGGCGAGATCTACAGGGGAAGCCATTATGATGACACCTGTCTGTCCGAAATCTCACTCACTCTGGAGGAATTCTAGCCGCCGGCTCCGATCAGGGCAGCCCCTGAAATGGAAAGGACTAGTCCGGCGATGCGGGGGCGAGTCAGTTTCTCCCGGAGAAAAACCCTTTGAAGCACCACTGTGGGAGCCGGATAAAGAGCCGTAAGAACAACTGCCAGGATCAGATATCCCGTCCGGGCAGCCAGCAGATAGAGCGCATTGGCGGCCATATCCAGAAAACCGCTGATAAGGGTGATACGTTTTGTCCCGGGAAGAAGCCTGACATGTCCTTTCCGGAAAAGGGTCATCAGTATAAAAAGCGGCACCGTCACAGCCCTGGCCGCAGCCAGAGGCCACATTCCCGAGGCATCGGAAGTCCGGGAAATGAAAATAAAGAAGCCGCCGAAACAAGCTCCCGACAGGAGGCCCATCCGGACGGAACGGAAAACATGATCCTGTTTTTCTCCCTGCTCCCATGACAGCAGCAGAATAGCCGGAAGTGAGAGGGCCACGCCAATCCAGGTTAAAAGAGGAGGCCGTTCCCCTATGAGAAGACCGAAAATGACAGGCAGGACAGCTCCCGAAAGAGCCGCCAGGGGAGAAACTATTGATGCCAGCCCTGTAGAGAGGCCATGGAAGAGGATAAGGACTCCCATTGCCCCGGAAAGGCCGGCGATGATTCCCCAGAGGATATCAGAAGAACCAACGGCTTCAGCCCCCATCAGGGGCGCCACGATCAGAACGGTCAGGAATCCCGCGCCCTGGGACCAGGCCACGGCGGCGGTGGCGGAATTTTTCCTGGAGGAAAAACCACCGAGAAAGTCTGCCGTACCGAAAGTCAGAGCCGATAAAACAGCATAGAAAACAACCATGCCTCAGAATAGCAGGTTGAGGGAACAAATACTATTGAATCCCCCGGGGGCATCCCTTTAATAATCTATTCCATGCCGGTTCCCCTTTCCGGTTTACCAGTGAAGAAATCCGGAAAGGGACAGGATCGAAAGAAACCGAATGGCTACTGCAGTTTTTCCGGAAGCTTCATATGACAGGCGCCGCTTCCTGAAGAACAGCTGCAGCCGGAACAGGCATTGCCCCTCTTTTTGTCTCTTACAATCTTCCAGACCGCGATTGAAACCAGACCGGCAACTATCAGCAGAATAATGATATCTGTTAAAGTCATTTTAAACAGCTCCTACAGTCTTAAGTTCAGTCACCCGGCTGCCTTTCCAGGCTAAATAGGTAACATATCCGATAATGGCTGCCACAGCGGCAAGCCCCCCGGCGAATCCGGAACCGAAAGAACCGGTTGTAAACAGTGTACCGAACTGGTAAATCAGAAACGCTATGGTGTATCCCATTCCCAACTGGAAACCTATGGCACCCCACAGCCATTTGGGAGACTCCATCTCGGAGTTCATGGACCCTATGGCAGCAAAACAGGGCGGAGTAAAGAGATTGAATACAAGATAGGAGAGAGCCGCCACAGCGCCGATCCCGAAAACCCCCATGACTTCCACTCCTCCTGACACCAGCGCGAGTTCTTCCACATCAATGAAATTGGTAACGGAAAATGTAACAGCCAGGGTTCCCACAACATTTTCCTTGGCAATGAATCCTGTAATAGCCGCCGCGGCAAACTGCCACAACCCAAACCCCAGGGGGATAAAAACCCATGCCAGAGGAGATGCCAGGGAGGCCAGAATACTGGATCCGGGAGCATTTTCACTGACAACCTGAAACTGCCAGTTAAAAGTCTGAAGCAACTGAACAACCGCATTGCAGACCAGTATGATCGTACCGGCTTTGATGATAAAAGCTTTTGCCCGGCTCATCATGGAGACGGCTGCTCTTTTTAAACTGGGCACCCTGTATTCGGGAAGCTCCATAATAAAGTAGGAAGTAGACCGGTCTCCGGTAATAGCACGGATAACAAGGCCACTGAGGATAATGACTGCGATAGCCAGAAAATACATGGATGTTCCCACCCAGGCGTTGTCATTGAAGAAAACACCGGCAAAAAGCGCAATGATAGGCAGTTTAGCACCACAGGGCATAAAGGGAGAAAGCATGGCTGTTGTCCGGCGCTGGCGTTCATTCTTGATAGTTCTTGTCGCCATAATTCCCGGAATGGCACAACCTGTTGCCACAATCATCGGAATGATGGACTTTCCCGAAAGACCGATCTTTTTAAAGTATCCGTCCATGATCACGGCAACCCGGGCCATATATCCGGAATCTTCCAGAAGAGCCAGCATAAAGAAGAGCACCATGATAAGGGGAAGGAATCCCACCACTGCTCCGACGCCGCCGATGATACCATCGAGAAGGAGAGATCTGAGTACAGCATTGGTCGACTCGGGTATGACCGATTCCACAAGGCCGTAGAAACCATCGATCCAGCCCACCAGAAGATCAGCCATCCAGGGGCCGACCCAGGACTGGGAGATTGAAAAAACAAGCCAGATAATAAGGGCGAAAATAGGAAGTCCCAGCCATTTACTGGCTACGATCTTGTCGGCTCTATCCTGAAGAGACTGTTTTGAAGAGTCCAGTTTTCTCCGCTCTACCTGCTCTACAATTTTCTTTACAAGGTGGAACCTCTTTTTGTCCACCTCTTCCATTTCTTCCCTGGTGGAGGCATTTCCAGCGCCCCGGACAGGAAGAGGAATCTGTTTTTTCTTTTCACCGTATACAAGGGCGGCAGCTTCAAGCAGACTCAGGAGTCCTTTATCCGCACTGTTCACAGCCACTGTTTCAACAACAGGAGCACTGAGGGATTCACTCAATAGCAGGGTGTCGATCACAGTGCCCTGTTTTCTCACAAGATCGCTCTTGTTGAGAGCAATCACAACCGGAATCCCCAGCTCCATCAGCTGGGTGGTAAAAAAGAGGCTTCTGCTCATATTGGCAGCATCAACTATATTAATAATGACATCGGGAGATTCGTTCTGCACAAAATCCCTGGTGATGGATTCTTCGTTTGTGTAGGGGGACATGGAGTAGGCTCCCGGCAGGTCAACAACTGTGACCGGCTCCTTTCCGGGATTCAGGGAAGCCTTAACAAGCCCTTCTTTTTTATCAACTGTGACACCGGCCCAGTTCCCCACATGTTCAATTTTCCCTGTAATGGCATTGAACAACGTTGTTTTGCCGCTGTTCGGATTACCTGCTAAAGCAATCTTCATCTATCTCTCCTTCAATTACTATTGAGTCATATATACAGGAGGCACTGCAGATTCAGCCATAATTATTATAGATGAATATTGTTATGCTCTCCTAAGTTACGGGGTAAAAAAAATCAGACAACACTCTCTTTCAGAGAGTTCTGATTATCCATTTCCTGCACTTCAATGGCGGAAGCGAGGTTTCTATCAATACTGTAGCGGGCATCTTTAACGTTGATAACATAATTGGATGACAGCTGGGATATGAGGGTGATATTCTCACCGGGATAGCAACCCAGAGAAAAAAGAAAATCCTTCATCCCCGTATCAAACGTATTGATCGTAGCAATGTTATAAGTTTTATCAACCGTGCAATCAACAAGCTTCATAATCTGTCCTCCCAGGGATAGTATTGATCTGATTCACCTAAAGTTTATCAGCATTAATATTTCGGGTCAAGAGATAGTCTTAGCTAATTTATATAATATAACCTTTTTTCAGGAGGGACAGGAATAATCTGAAATTTTATATAAGTTTTTTGAAGAAGAAGGAATTTCCGCCGCATCCGCAATCTGTCAGGATCCGGATGCGGCGAAATAGAATATAGGGTAATCAAAAAGTTCCGCTGTTCCAACCCCACATTTTGCCCGGTGAATCGGAAAATTCTATATAGATTCGATCTGATGAAACCTTCATAAGCTCTCCGGCGGCAGATCAGATCTGTCAGAACTCTTCAAAATCATCGGTTTCTTCCCTTTTGTCCGGACGAGGCGGTTCTGAATCCGAAACAGGCTCTGAGGACGGCAGCATCCGGGGTCTGACCGGAGCCCTGGCTGGACCGGGAGGGAGCTGTTTGACTTCTGTCCTTTTTTTAGTCTCCCGGGGAGAGTTTCCCAGCTTGAAATAGGCCATCAGAGTTTTAAGATCTTCCGCCTGGGCAGCCAGATTTTGCGATGTCGCCGCCAGTTCCTCCGAAGAAGACGCATTGCTCTGTATGGTCTGATCAAGCTGCTGAATGGCCGTCGTAATCTGCTCGACTCCCGCCTGCTGTTCACTGCTGGAGGCACTGATCTCTTTGATCAGGTCGGCTGTTTTTTCAATATCAGGAACAACCCTGGCCAGCTGATCTCCCGACCCCTGAGAAAGGCGGACCGTATTGGATGCCAGTTCTGTGATCTCACCGGCCGCTTTCTGACTCTGCTCTGCCAGCTTTCTGACCTCCGCAGCCACCACGGCAAAGCCTTTGCCATGCTCACCCGCCCGGGCCGCCTCAATAGCGGCATTCAATGCCAGAAGATTGGTATTTCTGGCGATCTCCTCAATAATGGAAATTTTTTCGGCAATCTGGTTCATCGCTTCCAGAGCTTCCTTGACAGAATCCCCGCTCTGTTTGGCATCAACAGCGGCTTTGGAAGCAATTTTTTCTGTCATGTTCGAGTTGTCAGCATTCTGGGAGATATTCGCATTCATCTGCTCCATGGAGCTTGAGACTTCCTCGGCATTGGCGGCCTGTTCACTAGATCCGCTGGAAAGCATCTGGCTGGATTCATTCACCTGCATACTGCTCTGGGCGATATTGGAAGAGGCGGCAATTACCTGGCTGACAACGTTCTTAAAATTGGATGACATATCCCGGAGAGACCCCGCCAGAAGGCCGATCTCATCGGACCTTGCCACCAGCTTATCATCCACAGAGATGGAAAGATCTCCCGATGCCAGTATTTTGAGTTTTTCCGAAAGGATTTTAATGGGCCGTGAAAAAGTATTTCCCAAAGCAATCCCGATGACTACCCCGAAGACGATCCAGAATATTCCGATCATAAGCATCTGAATCTTGAAGCGGTCCAGAGAGGCAAGAGCAGTTTTCCGGGGGATATTGATAGCCACATCCCAGCCGAAGTCACCAATGGGAGTATAGGCCGCATAGACCTGGTTTCTACCCCGGCCGTAGGCATCGATTCCCTCTTCTCCCTTCATCATCCTATGGATAATATCAGCCAGACCTGTAAATCGGGGATTATCCTTCTCAAGCACGGTCGCATCGGTTTTGTCCCTGACCATCTGCGGATTGGTATGGGCGATCGGCCAGGGATCCCTGGAAATAATATAGTTGGAGGAGCCCTCCCCGTTGTCTACGGTCTGGAGGAATTCACTTAGAAATTCTGCTTTCCTCTGGCCCACCATAACCCCGGTCATATGTCCTTCGCGAAAGATCGGGACTGCAATAAGAACCGTAAGAAGATCCTCTTCTCCTTCTACAGCACTGAAAACTGGATCAGAAATCACAGGGATTTTCTCTTTGAAGACCTTTTGGATATAGTCCCTGCTGTTCAGATCCACCTGGGCACCTGAAACCAGATGCAGAATTCCATCCCCGTCAACCGGAGAAATGGAGTTATACCCCAGACGCAGGGCTTCTTCAGCCAAGGCGTCAAACATCTCGGATGAATAATCGATCTCCAGATATCTGACAATAGCTGAGATTTCCAGGAACTGGCTGGTAATCCAGTTATCAAACCCGACAGCAAGCTGTTCCGCCTCTGTAATCAGCCTGTGTTCCACTTCCGCTTTAAGAGCCCTTTGAGCATTAAAATAGGAGATCAGACCCAGACTTGTAATAATGATCAGAGAAGTACCGACAAAACCGGTTATCTGTTTAGCCCTGACTGAGAAATTCATATTCGTTCCTTTGATAGATTTAAAAATGTAATAAGCGTGTTATTAACTTTATGACTATTGAAAATCTTAAGAGATCCGAAGGGAAAATGCAAAAATCAAAGAAAAAAATCAGATTATCCGGCCCCCTGCCGGAATCTCCGGCCTGGTGACGGTTCCTGTGTGTTCCGCTCTTATGCATGAATGACATCCCGGAGCTTTCTTAAAGGGGCTTTCAGATGGAGTGCTATCTCACGGAGGAGAGTGCCCGGTTCTGCAGTTGAAAGTACAATAGAGGGGATGTTCCGGGCGGGGAATTTATCCGCCAGAGTCAGGACCTCGTCCCGGATATTGGCAGACGGGCGAAGGGCGACCGACGGCCTGCCGTCGGTGATGAGGATCATCTGCTGCTGATCATTGGGATGGCGGACCCGCTCGGTTTTGACAGTCTGGAGAACCGTTTCCAGACCATGGGCCAGAGGGGTTCCGCCTCCGGTCACCACAGCCTGCAGTTCATGACGGGCCCGGGCAATGCTTGTGGTGGGAGGCAGAATAACTTTTGCCTCCCAGTCATGAAACACAACGACTCCCACCCGATAGCGCTTCTGATAGGCCTGGGTAAGAAGACCCAGGACAGCCCCCTTGGCAAGCTTGATCTGCTCTTCCACAAGCATGGAATCGGAGGAATCCACCAGAAAGAGGATTGTTTTTTTGACAGGCTGAACCCGCAGACGCTGCCGCAGGTCCCGGTGCGAGATACCCTGAAAACCCTTCTGTTCCCCCGATCCGCTCCTGTTTACGGCCGCAGCCAGACAGGTGGCCAGAGGATCCAGTTCTCCAATCTGTTCTCCCTCCCTGACTTTGACAGAGGCCACATGCCGTCCCCTGCGGGAAGGACGGGTCTGTTTCCGCCCCGGCAGAACCCGGTGCTCGTCCAGAGAGATCTTCAGAGGGATTTCATCCCCTAGAAGGACAATGTTGGATGCTTTTTTTTTAGGTAGGCAAAAACGGGCATTCCCCCGGCGAAGTTACCGGGAAAAAGGTCCTCGTCTGGATCGTAGAGCAGGAACTTGTCATCTTCATCCTGCTCCTCTTCTCTGGAGAGAAAGGGCAGTTCTCCGAAGACTTCAACCAGAGCATCGGTCAGCTCTTTCGGGAGTTCGGTCTCTCCCATTTCAATATAACGGTCCAGCCGGTGAGGCAGAGCCATGGCAGCGGCCTGCATAACATCTCCGTGGGAAATGGTAGACCGGTCCATAAAGGCCGCGATGGCTGAGGCAACTTTTATAATGGTGATTTCCGCCCTGTGCCCCTGAGCTCCCACTTTAACAGCCAGAGAGGAGGCCGAATCCAGGACTTCATCGGGAACTATGATCTGCGGCAATCGGGCCTGGGCATCGGCAATCTGCTTCCGCAGGGCTTCCTGGGTTTCGACCCAGGACTCTGCAAACAGTACCGGATTCTTTTCAAAGGCAAGGCGGCGTCTTATAAGTTCGCTTCTCTTTTTAATATCTGACTCTCCTGTCACGCTGATACAGAGGCCGAATCTGTCAAGGAACTGGGGTCTCAGTTCCCCTTCTTCGGGATTCATTGTGCCGATCAGGATAAAATCAGACTGATGAACCCGGGATATGCCTTCCCTTTCCACCCGGTTGATTCCCGAGGCGGCAGTATCAAGAAGAAGATCCACCAGGTGATCGTCCAGAAGGTTCACTTCGTCCACATAGAGGATTCCCCTGTGAGCGGCCGCCAGGAGACCCGGTTCGAAAACCCTCTCTCCCGCCTGGATAGCCCTTTCCATATGGAGGGATCCTACCAGCCTGTCTTCTGTGGCCCCCAGAGGAAGCTCTACAAGAGGAACTTCAATTTCAGCAGCTTTCAGAGTTTCTCCGGCTTCTACCCTGTTCCGGCAGTCCTCATGAATCAGGGATCGGGCATCAGGATTGCAGTGAAAAGGACAGCCCTCTACCACCCGGAGAGGGGGAAGAAGCTCTGCCAGAGCCCGGACGGCCGTGCTTTTGGCTGTTCCCTTATGGCCCCGGATCAGGACTCCTCCGATGGAAGGGTCGATGGCATGAAGAATGAGAGCCGTCTTCATGGCTTCCTGGCCGACAATGGCGGTAAAAGGGTATTGGATCATGCCGTTTAAGACCTCCGATAAAGACCTGAACAATGCAGGATTTCATCCCGATCTGGACAGACAAAGGAAAGCCCGGAAACGGAAAAGCTAAGTATGAATGGTTTTTTAGATACCGTTCTGAGTGTATGTCAGAAATCTCTTACGGGTCAAGATTGTCAGGGAATCGGGCTCAAGGAAAATCTCTATAAAAATAAGCCCCTCCCGGCAGGTAATTATTGAGGATCGGAAATCTATCTTATATCATGACCGGATGAAAAACAGCAAAGATTCCCGGCAGACAGTTCTTGTGGTAGACGACATGCCGGACAACATAACACTCCTGTCCAGTATCCTGTCGGATACATACAAGGTAAAAGCCGCCAACAACGGACAGAGAGCCCTGAAAATAGCCATCTCGGACACTCCGGATCTAATCCTCCTGGATATAATGATGCCCGGTACCGACGGCTATGATGTTTGCCGCCAGCTGAAGGCGGATCCCCGGAGCAGGAACATTCCTGTCATTTTCATAACTGCCCTGGGAGAAGTGGATGATGAAACCCTGGGGTTTGAACTGGGGGCCGCCGACTACATCACAAAACCCGTCAGCCCTCCGATAGTCCTGTCCCGGGTGAAAACCCACCTGGATCTCTTTGATCAGAAAAGGCTCCTGGAGAAACAGGTCTTGGAGAGGACCAGAGAGCTGAACTCAAGCCGGCTGGAAATCATCAGACGGCTGGGCCGTGCGGCGGAATTCAGGGATAACGAAACAGGGATGCATGTTATCAGGATGAGCCAGTACTGCCGGATCCTGGCCGAAGGCATCGGAATGGATCAGGTGGAGGCGGAGATGATCCTCAATGCCACGCCTATGCATGACATTGGCAAAATCGGCATACAGGACAGAATCCTTCTCAAACCGGGCCGCCTGACCGTGGAGGAAGCAGAGATCATGCAGCAGCATGCCGAATTCGGCGCCAGGATTATCGGAGACCATGAGAATACCCTATTACAGGCTGCGAAAACAGCCGCCCTGACCCATCATGAGAGATGGGACGGAACAGGGTATCCGGGAAAACTGAAGGGGGAGGAGATTCCGATCATAGGCAGGATCACGGCCCTGGCAGATGTTTTTGATGCCCTGACAAGTGAACGTCCCTATAAAAGGGCCTGGCCCATTGAAGAAGCAGTGGAATATATAAAAGAGGAAAGAGGCCTCCATTTCGATCCGGTTCTGACAGACATTTTTCTGGAAAACCTGGATAAGATCAGAGAGATCTACCTGCAGCATCCGGATCAAACGGAGAAATAACTTGAAGATCAGAATTATCTCAACAATTGTATTTCTCTCGGCGGTCTTCTCTCTTGCTGTAGGATTGTACCTATCCTCAGGCCTCCTCATTGTGAACCAGCAGAACAGAATACAGGAACAGGAGCTGAACCATCAGATTGAACGGGCAGAAAGCTTCCTGAACTTCCTGTTCAATCAGCTCGATTTTCTCCTGCAGGATTATTCCAGCTGGGATGAAACATATGAATATGTCCAGAATGGTGATCCCGACTATATTTCAACAAACCTGAAGCTGGACTTTTTTTCCCGGGTGTCCCTTGCAGCCATCGTGATAAAGGATATGCAAGGAAAGATCGTCCATGCCGCAGCTTCCAATGCCGATGGCGCCCCTTCCCCGGAGATCCTTCAGTCCATACTGGGAGAGCTTGACAGAATACCTCCCCGAACGGAATCGGATCCCGGCATCATAAGCGGTTTTATACAGATAAGTCCCTCAGAAACAGGACTGGCCGTAGCCAGGCCCATTCTGAATAATGACGAAACCTCAGAGCCGGTGGGATGGATGTATTTTATCCAGCGCCTCTCCCCGGCAGCTCTGGACGGGTATTCGGAGATCCTCGGATTTCCCGTCAGGATTTATGGGAGAGAGAAGAACGAACTTCCGGTAGATTTCAAACTGGAATTCCCCGTTATCTCCAGACCGCACCACGAAAACCTCCTGGCCACAGTGCCCTATCGGGATTTAACGGATTCCCGGTTTTTTGTCATGGAGATATCCCTGGACAGATCAAAAGAGATGTCCAACAGAAGAGTCAATAAACAGTACAACATAAGTGTCATTGCGATACTTCTTGCCCTCAGCTTCCCGGCCTTTCTATTTATCTCCAGGCATATACTGGGACGGATGGAGACCCTCTCCCGACAGGTAGACAGGATTACCTTCAAAAAAGAGAGCAGTTTAAGGACTGAGATTCCCGGCTCCGATGAGATTAGCAAGCTCAGCCACAGAATCAACACAATGATAGATTCCATTGAGAAGTCTCAAAGAGAACTGGCGGAGAATGAGAAATTCCTGTCCAACCTGATTGATTCCATTCCCACGGGAGTCTTCCTGGTGGATTCGGAAACCCGCAAAGTGGAAACCATCAACAAACACGCCCTGGCCCTTCTGGGCAGAACCCCGGAGGAGATCATAGGCAACCCCTGCCGGGGGATGCTGTGCCCCCTCGATGACAGTTCCTGTCTGCAGGCTTCAGTGGGTCAGAACCGGGCGCTCAAGAACCGTGTCATCACAAAAGAAGGCATACAGATTCCCGTCATGCGTTCGGTCAACAGGATCGAAAAGGATGGCAAGGAGTTTGTCCTTGAAACCTTTACGGATATTACAGAAATGGAGAGCGCCCGTTTAGAGCTTGAAAAAGCCCGGGAAGAACTGGAACTCAAGGTGGAAGAGAGAACCAATAGGCTCCAGTCCATAATCAATACGGCGATGAATGGAATTCTTGTTACAACTGACAGGGGAATTATTACCTTTTTCAGCCCTTCGGCAGAAGAGATTTTCCAGTACCGCTCAGAAGAAATCATCGGGAAAAATCTGAAACAGCTCCTGGAGGAACCTTTCAGAACAAATTTGGAAGAATCTCTTATGGAATTGCGCCGGGGAGATGTTCCGGACTACCTGGGAAAACGCTTTAAAATTACCGCTTTGAGAAAAGGCAATATTCCCGTATCCATTGAGATTGCCGTAAACCTCACAGTACTGGATGGGGAAACCTATATTGTTGCGGTCATGCAGGACATTACCAGAGAACTGGAATACCAGGAAACAATAAGAAAAGAGAAGGAAAACCTGGCCCATATTCTGGATACCAATCCGATCGGCGTCATGATCATGACGGAAAATGAAGTTAAATATGTGAATTCGGAGATGCAGAAAATCGGTTTTCAGATCGGAGATTCCGATGGAAGCAAATATCTGAAACCGGAGGATGACAGGAATCTGAAACAGCAGCTGGAGAAGTACGGGTACTGTTCCAATTATGAAGCCAAAGTTCAGGTAGGAGGAGAACCTAGAGATATGCTGATATCCATATTCCCCTTTGAGTATGAAGGAAAACCAGCCTTTGCCGGCTGGAATGTGGATATTACAGACCGGAAATCCATGGAACAGGAACTGGAGCAGAGCCGAAAAAAATATAAACAGCTTATAGAAGAGCTGGGAGAGAATTTCCTTATATACAGCCATGACAGTGATGGAACATTTCTTTTCGGCAGTGAAGGCTTCAAATCGATCATGGGGATTGATCCGGCAGACCTAATAGGCCGCACTTGGGTGGAGAATATAAACTGGCATCCCGAGGATATCGAGGTAGGACGTAGGATTGTTAAATCCTTCTTTGATGAACCTGAAAAAAACTTTATGCAGTTTGAAATGCGCTTCCGCCATCCTGAGGGGATAGAAAAAACGCTTCTAGTGTCAAACCATCCAGTGAGAGACGATAACGGGAATATACTGACTATCGACGGGCTGGTAGAGGACATAACTGAAAGAAAGAAAGCGGACAGAGAACTGGCTCTTGCAAAGGAAGCGGCAGAAGAAGCAGCAAGGATCAAATCAGACTTCCTGGCAAACATGTCTCACGAGATCAGAACACCCATGAACGCCATAATCGGTCTGAGTCACCTGGCCATGCAGTCGGGACTGAATAAGAAGCAGAAAGGCTATGTTTCCAAGGTGCACAAAGCAGCGGAAAACCTGCTTGGGATTCTCAATGACATCCTGGATTTCTCGAAAATTGAGGCCGGAAAGATAGAGATGGAGGAAATTGATTTCTATCTGGAAGATGTATTTGAAAACCTGGCCAATATCCTCAGCTACAGAGTAGAAGAAGCGGGACTGGAGCTGGTTTTTGATTTCCTGGTGGAAACCCCCACAGCTCTGGTAGGGGATCCTCTAAGGCTGGAACAGATCCTGCTAAACCTGACAAATAATGCGGCGAAATTTACAGAACAGGGAGAAATCATCGTCGGGGTCAGACAGATTGATGGGAAAAATGGAAAGAGCAGATTCCATTTCTGGGTGGAGGACACGGGTATAGGCATGACAGAGGAGCAGCAGTCAAAGCTGTTCAAAGAGTTTTCCCAGGCCGACAGTTCTACCACCAGAAAATACGGAGGAACCGGACTGGGTCTTGCCATATCGAGAGAGTTGGCTGAGCTGATGGGCGGTGAGATCTGGGTCAGCAGTGAAAAGGGAAAAGGCAGTACCTTCCATTTTACTGTGGATTTGCAGGTTCAGAGCTCAGAGGAACTGCGGTATCCGGATTTTACCGATGCAAAAGATCTGAAAATCCTTCTAGTCGATGATAACCCCTCAACCCTTGCCATACTCTCTGAAATGCTGAACTCTTTCGGTTTTGATTACGACAGTGTCACCAGATCTGAAGAGGCACTGGATAAAATTCAAAATGCCCGGGATAAAGAGTTCGACCTCATTTTACTGGATTGGAATCTCGACGGCAGCGATGGTTTTGAACTGGCCGGCCGGATAGAAAACGAAACAAACATAAACCCCAAACCAGGGATCATCATGACGACCGCCTATGGCAGTGATGACCTGCTGCAGGCCGGACAGGAGCTGTCCTGTATTGTAGAATACCTGGCCAAACCGATAATGCCCTCTTCCCTTCTCAACTCGATCCTGAGTCTGTCAGGCCATTATATCAATCCCAGTGACAGGATCAGCAGAAGCAAAGCCCGGTATCAGAGACAGGTTATTATGGAGGGTTCAAAGGTCCTTCTGGTAGAAGACAATCCGATCAACCAGGAGGTGGCCATTGAGCTGCTTGATAATTACGGGATCGAAGTCTCCCTTGCCGAAAACGGGCAGCAGGCTCTGGAAATGCTTGAAACAGATTCATTTCATGCGGTGCTTATGGATTGTCAGCTTCCGGTGATGGACGGCTATGAAGCCACGCGGAGAATCCGCCGGGAGGAACGGTTCCGGAACCTCCCGATCATTGCCATGACAGCTAATGTGATGTCTGGAGACAGGGAGAAATCCCTCAAAGCCGGAATGAATGATCATATAGGCAAACCTGTCAACCCGGAGGAACTCTATAGAGTTCTGTCCAAATGGATCGATGCCACGATCCAGCCGGAACTTACGGAATCGCAGGATCTCAAGTCCGGCGGGGAGAAAGCCTTTCCGGAAATCCCGGGTCTTGATATTGCCGTAGGACTCAATCTGCTCAAGGGGAACCAGAATCTTTACGCAAAGCTTCTTCTGAAATTTGCCGACATGTATGAGGATTTCAAAAGGCAGTATCTCTCAACTCTGGAGACATCTCCCGAAGATGCGGAGCGGCTCCTCCACTCACTGAAGGGCTCTGCCGGAAATATAGGGGCCGGTGAAATTCGGAATCTGGCAGCGGAACTGGAGAAAGCGGTGAGAGAGGATGCCCCGGACAAGGAGCAGTCTCTCAGAAGGGAGACCCTGAACTCGGCGCTGTCTTTCCTGATTCAGAACCTGAAGGATAAGAAAGGCTCTCTGCCCCTGACCGTTCCAAAAGAATCCGAATCCCTGGAAACTTCGGTATCAGCGGAGAAAGTAGACAGACTGAAAAGGCTGCTTGAAGAGAATGATACGGAAGCTCTTAACCTGCTTTCCGAAATGAAGGAGTGCTGTTCGGGCAGATTTCAGCGGAACCCCAAATTCAAGAAATTTGTCAATTCCGTAGAAAACTACGATTTTGAGCAGGCTCTGACAGATATGGAAGATCTTTTTTCCAGTACAGAAATCACTGAAATGCTGTCATGAGAAAGCCCGGAGCATGGAAGGAAGATACCAGGATTCCAGGCGATGGTTAGCTATATAGCCGCAATGGCCTCCTCTGGACTGAAGCAGGAAATTGACTGCCGGACTCATCCTGGCCGAGGCAATGTCCTCATAGGGAATAATCGGATCATCCCGGGAGGTCAGCAGAGTAAAAGGGATGGTTATATCTTCAAGGAATCCCTCTTTGAGAGTGTATCTTCCGAAATAGTCCTCCAGAGAGGAGTAGGACGTATACTGTTCCAGAAGGGACTCGGTCATGGGGATGCACCGGTCCATGGCCAGAACAGAACGAAAATCATACTTTTCGGGAAAAAGGGTCTGCTTTCTATGAAGGGATTCCTTCCACTTTTTCAGAAAGTACTGACGGATGAAAACGACCTCATCGACTCTGCGGGTTGAATCCAGAGGATCCACCGGAGGATTGACAGCAAACACATGGTGCAGTCCTGTGTAACCTTCCTCGGAGGCCTTTTTTGCCACCCGGATACAGAAGTTGGCTCCCATGGAGAACCCGGCCAGAGAGGCCTTCATCCCCGGGGAAAACCGTCTTATGATCTCTTTGACAGCCTCATAGGCTTCCCCTATAAGTGTCCCCAGGAAAAATCCGTCATTCAGATGGTGACTGTTTCCGTGATCCCTCATATTCAGGCGGAAAACGTTGAATCCCTCTTCATAGAAGTAGCGTCCCGTACTGACCATATACGCAGACTTCTCACTGCCCTCCCATCCGTGAAAGAGGATGACCAGCCCGGCTGGTGCTCTCCCGCTCTGTTCCGCCAGGAACCCCTGCAGACGCACACCCTCTCCGGCATCAACGATTGTTTCTACACTGGCGGTATCAAAGGCTGTGATCCCCCTGTTCCGGAATCTGGCACTGTTCAGAAGGGTTTGCACCATAGGGCCCTTCAGATACCAGGGCGGCGAAAACATACTCTCCGGATATGAAAGATTCCTGTTATTATCCTGATCAACCGCCATGGGGATACCTCCAAAAGCCTGTATGTTCCAAATGAGAATACAGACCTGAAGACTATGATACACAATTTTATCCAATTGAAAATATGGACCGTGACAATTGATTCAGACCGCAGAACAGATTCCAGTAAAAAAGACCAGAAGCGGGAAGCCGTCATTTTTCGATCCGGTTCCGGCCTTTGTCTTTTGCCACGTAGAGAAGCTCATCCGCCCGGCCGATCATTTTAAGAGAACTCTCTCCCAGATTTTCCACGACTCCTCCGCTAATGGTTATTTTCCTCTGGACATCAAATTCCCATGCTATCTGCGAGACGTTCTCCCTTAAACGGTCAGCCAGTTCATAAGCGGATTTCAAATCCGTTTCAGGGAGAATGATAAGGAATTCCTCTCCTCCGTAGCGTCCGATAAGATCCGTTTCCCTCAGGTTTTCACGAATGATTTCTGCCGTTTTCACAAGGACAAGATCTCCGATCTGATGGCCGTAGCTGTCGTTAACGCTTTTAAAAAAATCAATATCGAAAAGGACAATGGAAACACTGTGATCATACCGGCTGGCACGGCTGAGCTCTTTATCCACGGCATCTGTGATATATTTCCGGTTATAGATTTTGGTCAGACCGTCAGTGATGGAAATAAATCTCAGTGACTCCAGAGCTTTTTCCGCCGTTTCCTCTTTCTCTTTCAGTTTATCGATCATTACATTGAAGTAGTTGGTCAGATCGCCTATTTCCGTTCCTATTTCTGTTTCCAGTTTCCTGGCGCTTCCAATCCTTGTGTCCTCGATCACCTTTCTCATGGAGTTGGATAATTCGAGGATGCTGGAACAGGTGCCGTGTTCCGAGATATTCAGGCCGATCTTCTCGTGTTCCGCCGAGACTCTCACAGGCACAAACTTCTTGATCAGTGACATAATCAGAAAAGAGAGGCCGAATCCCCAGACAAAGCAGACAGCAACTCCTAGAACCTGAACACCCACCAGCTCCCACCGGGACATCCCGAAATCCTTCAGAAACCCCGGTCTGATAAAGAGCCCTGTGGCAATGGTTCCCCAGACTCCGGAGAAGGCATGAACGGGAATAGCGGAAACCACATCATCGATTCCCTTCTTTTCCAGGAAAAGGGTTCCGAAGTAGACAACAAATCCGGAAGCCACTCCGATCACCAGTGCGGATACGGACTTAACATAGGCACAGCCCGCAGTGATGGCAACCAGACCACCGATAATACCGTTCATAATCATCTCCGGTTCGGGGAGTTTGCTTTTACTGAAAAACATACTGAGGAACATGGCGGCAATCCCTCCGAAGGAAGCGGAGATCATTGTGTTGGAAATAATATTGGCCACAGAAAAATCCGCCCCCAGAGTACTGCCGGCATTGAAACCGAACCAGCCGAAGAACAGGATAAAAGTTCCCAGATAGGCAAAAACGATGTTGTGGCCCTGAATCTTCTGGGGGGTCCCGTCAGCGGCAAACCTCCCGATTCGGGGACCTATAATGATAGCGCCCGCAAGACCGATCCAGCCTCCCATGGAGTGGACCACGCTGGATCCCGCAAAATCAAGGAATCCCAGATTCTGAAGCCATCCCGCCTGAGTCTCATAAAAGAGACCACCCCAGGCCCAGTGTCCGAAAACAGGATAAATAATAGCAGATGTTATAAACGACATGATCAGATAGGTACTGAATTTGGCCCGTTCCGCAATAACCCCCGAATCAATGGTAGCAGCCGTACCCACAAAGACCGCCTGAAATACAAAAAACGTGGCTTTCCAGCTGTCATCGTCAAAAGCGACAAAAAAATCACTGATTCCCAGGAATCCATGAAGGGTTTTTCCAAACATCAGTCCGTACCCGATAAACCAGAAGGCAGCGATGGAAAATATAAAATCCGTAATATTCTTTATGGCCACATTGATGGAATTCTTTGCTCTCGAGAGCCCTGTCTCCAGTGCCATGAACCCCGCCTGCATCAGGAAAACAAGGATAGCCGCCACAAGAACCCAGAGTATGTCGGTAATCACCTTTCCCCCCTGAACAAAACTGTTCAGATCCTGAGAACCGAGAGAACTGTTCAGAAGCAGAATGAGACCGGGGAGCAGGGCAGATTTGATGGAGCTGAAACCTTTTTTCTTAAAAAGGGCAGACCTCATATTCCGTATACTTTGCATTTTGAGATATTTCCTTTGATATAAGGATTATATTATGCAAAAATTGTACCATCATAATGTCCTCCGCTATTTTTTTACGAATTCCCGTTTGTATAGGGATTTTAAAAGGTCTAAATGTTTCTGCTTTCAACCTTTAAAAGAGAAAATGCTACATTTTGGAGGGAGGAAATCATCTTATCTACTTAAGGGTGGATTTTTCCATCGACTCCCTGCTTTTTCTCACTTCACCGGGAAATTGGCGAGGCACAATGGAAAGAATCCAATTGACATAATCGTCTCTAACTGTATGATAGGGAACCCCGTTGATGATCCCATGGCATTCTGTTGGTAGCCTTCTCGTCTGTAAAACGAAGAAACCCTCTGATTTATCCATACTATCCTCACTATCAGCGCAATACTCACTCAGGAGAATAAATGAGCCAATTCGCCCGTAATAAAATTTTTAAACTTTCCATTGAGAAACAGGTCTCCCTGAAAAATGACTTTCTCTCAGGACTCACTGTCGCCCTCGCCCTAGTACCCGAAGCGATCGCCTTTGCTTTCGTCGCCAGGATCGATCCGATCATCGGTCTCTACGCGGCCTTTATGATGGGAGTGGGAACAGCTCTTTTCGGTGGACGCCCGGGTATGATTTCCGGTGCGACAGGTGCGGTAGCGGTGATCTTTGCACCCCTTGTGATTGATCAGACAGAAAAAGTCGGCATGGAGGGAGCCCTGGCCTACCTTTTCGCCGCGGTCATTTTAATGGGTCTGATTCAGATAGCCGTGGGAGTCCTTAAACTGGGAAAATTCATCCGTCTGGTTCCCCATCCGGTGATGCTGGGCTTTGTGAATGGACTGGCTCTGATCATTCTGAAATCCCAGCTGGAGATGTTTTACACTCTTCAGGGGGGACACCATGTGCTTATGAAAGGAGTTCCCCTTCTGACCATGCTGGTTCTGATCGGAATCACCATGCTCATCAGTCACTTCCTTCCCCGACTGACAAAAGCCGTCCCGGCAACCCTGACGGGAATCATAGTCGTGTCCCTTCTGTCTCTTCTTCTGGGAAAAGCGGGAATTCACGTCAGAACTGTAATCGACTTTGTCCAGACTCTTGATCCTTCAAAAACAACTCTGGCAGCCGGCCTGCCCCGTTTCGCCATTCCCGAAGGACTGTTTTCCTGGCAGACCATCAGGATTATCTTTCCCTATTCTGTGATAGCCGCATCGGTGGGACTCATTGAATCTCTTATGACCCTTATGCTTGTGGACGAAGTGACAGAAACAAGAGGAAAGAGCAACAGGGAGTGTATCGGCCAGGGTGTGTCCAATATCATCAACGGCTTTTTCGGCGGCATGGGAGGCTGTGCCATGATCGGGCAGAGCATGATCAATGTCCGGGCCGGCGGAAGGACCCGGTTCAGTCAGTTTGTGGCCGGTCTGTCACTGATCCTGTTTGTCCTGTTCGGTTCCAGGCTGATTGAATCGATCCCCCTGGCGGCTCTGGTGGGGGTTATGTTTATGGTGGTCATAGGAACCTTTGAGTGGGCGACCTTCAGGATCATCCATCAGATTCCCAAATCCGATGCCCTCATCATTATCATTGTGACAGTCATTACGATCCTGGAAAACCTTGCTGTGGCAGTCCTGGCGGGCCTGATTGTATCTGCTCTGGTTTTCGCCTGGAAAAAGGGAACCAATATAACAGTGTCCGTTTCTGAAGACGAAAGCGGCTATAAGGTTTACAGACTGGAAGGAGCCCTCTTTTTCGGCTCAGCCAACCTTTTCAAAAGACTCTTTGCCTTTCAGGAGGACCCGAAAGATGTGATCATTGATTTTTCCCGGTCAACCATATACGACCACTCTGCCATTGAAGCTCTGAATTTTGTCACCGAGAAGTACGCGGAAAACGGAACGAATCTGCACCTCCTCAATCTGAGCGAAGAGTGCAGCCAGGTTCTGAAGAAAGCCAGCAATGTTGTGGAAATCAGCGTGGTGGAGAATGTTGACGGATGGCATCTGGCCGACAACAGCCTGGAGTAGCATTGATCCGGGGGATCCTATTCTTACATTTTAGTACATTACAATTGTATACGATTACCTTTTAGTGGGATTCCCTGTGTTTTTTCTCCCTGAGAGCCAGTTCAATCTCATTGGCACAGTAATTGCCTTATAGAGTTGGGTATGATTTATAGATCCAAGGAGAAAAAGAAGACTATGAAGAAAATTGTTATGACTCTACTCACCCTTTGCCTGGCTATGACAGGTGTTTTCGCCAGCGGCGGACAGGAAGAAGCTGCAGCGGGCGGACGGCTGGATGAAATCAAAGCCAGCGGCAAGCTGGTTCTGGCAACGGGAAACTATATACCCTTTGAATTCCTCGACGAAGAAACAAACGAAATGGCCGGATACGATATCGATCTGATGCGTCTTATGGCTGATAAACTGGGTGTGGAACTGGAAGTTGTCGATATGGACTTTACCTCACTGATCCCTACTCTTCAGTCGGGAAAAGCGGATGTGGTCTGTGCAGCCATGTACATCAAACCCGCCCGGGAAGAAGTCGTTGACTTTGCCACTCCCTATATGAAAACCGGTATGGTCCTTGTTGTTCCTGCCGCCAATGACTCGATCCTTTCCACCGATGACCTGACAGGCCTGAGAGTGGGAGCCAAAATGGGTGCCACCTCCGAAGCGGTTCTGCAGGACCTGCTCGATAACGGCGCGGATTTCGAGATCGTTTCCTATAACGAAACTGTAGACTACATGCTCGACCTGCAGACAGGCAGAATCGATGCAGCAGTCAATGACCTTCTGAACCAGCTGGAGTTCAACAAAACCACTGACGGCCTGAAAATTGTGGGAGAACCTTTTACTTCCGCCGAACTGGGTATTGCCGTACAGGATGGGGATGCGGAGCTTCTGGCCTTCATAAACGAATGCCTGGCTGAGTTTGAAGCCGACGGAACCATGGACGATCTCTATCAGAAATGGATTGTCGGAGAATGAGGAAAGTCACAGCGGAATATAAGGGAAACAACTGAACATGACACTTGATTATTCAATCATAATCAACAGGATCCCCAATCTGCTCATGGGCTGCGTGGTGACTCTTGAAATATCCATTGCAGCCCTGATACTGGGAATGCTTGTCGGAATAATTCTGGCAATGTTCCGGATATCATCCATAAGAATCCTGCGGGCCTTCAGCATATCCTATATCTGGGTAGTCCGCGGGACCCCTTTGCTTGTGCAGCTTTTTATCCTCTACTTCGGTCTGCCTCAGCTGGGGATAGAACTCTCCAGCATGGCCGCAGGTATTCTGGGTATCGGACTGAATACGGGAGCCTATATCGCCGAGATCATCCGTTCGGGCATCATTGCCATTGACAGCGGACAGATGGAAGCCGCCGAGAGCCTTGGTATGAGTTACCCCAAAGCGATGATTCGGATCATCGCCCCACAGGTGATACGAATTATTGTGCCCTCGCTGCTCAATCAGTTTATTATCACTTTGAAAAATTCATCCATTGCGTCCCTGGTGACCATAACAGAGCTGATGCGGGCGGGAAACCAGATCATCTATGCCACATTCAGAAGTTTTGAAGTCTACACGGTGGTCGCATTTCTGTATCTCATCATGTGCTCGGCACTGATGGTACTATCCCGCTATGTGGAACAGAGACTGGAAACAGAGAGTTAAATGTCGGATAAAATATTAACACTTGTAAATATACATAAAAGCTTCGGAGACCTTGAGGTCCTCAAAGGTATCAGCTTCAGCCTGGAAAAGGGAGAAAAGATTGTGATCCTCGGCCCCAGCGGCTCAGGGAAAAGTACAATTCTCCGATGCATCAACAGGCTGGAAAGCATCGATCATGGCGAGGTGTTCTTCAAAAACGAAGAGATCAATTCCCAGACAAAACTGACCCGCCTGAGGATGGACGTGGGGATGGTATTTCAGAGATTCAATCTGTTCCCTCACAAAACGGTTCTGGAGAATATCATTGAAGGCCCCGTCCATGTCCGCAAGGTTCCCAAAAAGGAAGCCGTCGTCCTGGCGGAATCCCTGCTGAAAAGGATAGGACTTTCGGATAAACGGGATGTCTACCCCAAACAGCTTTCCGGCGGTCAGCAGCAGAGAGTCGCCATTGCGCGCTCCCTGGCAATGAAGCCGGACATACTCCTTTTTGATGAGCCCACATCTGCCCTGGACCCCGAACTGGTCGGAGAGGTTCTGGACGTCATGAAAGACCTGGCCGATGAAGGGATGACCATGATTGTGGTGACCCATGAAATGCAGTTTGCCAGGGATGTGGCAGACCGGGTAATTTTTATGGACGAAGGGATGATCATTGAAGAGGGGTCACCTGAAGTGATCTTCTCGAATCCTTCCCACGACAGAACAAAAATGTTCCTGAAACGGATTATCCATTAATTAAAGAAACAGAATTTCAGCTTACAGTCCTCAGCCGCATTAGATTACGGCTGAGGGTGCTGTAGACCGCAGCGGCATCCTGAAGCTCCTGAATCAGAAGAGATTCATCGGGCTTGTGGGCAGCAGAAATATCCCCTGGTCCCAGGATCACAGTGGGAATTTTCCGCCGGGCCGCGCTGACAAGAGCATTACAGCCGTAGGGAGCCGCATAATACTCAACACCCCTCCCGGCAGCCCTGAGAGCATCAGCCGCCAGGGAGAGCAGCCCTCTGCTTTCTTCATCACCGGTCCAGCCGGGAAGAAAGTCTTGCATTTTCATGGTATGCCCCGTATAGGCGTCTATGCTGTATTCGGCAATTCGGAGCTCTGTTCTGCCCACACCTTCCAGGGCCTGATGCCATCTGAGTAGAAACTCCTCTTCCGATTCCCCCGGCAGGAGACGGCACTCCCAGAGAGCCCGGCACCGTCCGGGAATGGAACCGTTCCCCGGTGCAGGAAGAGAGGAGAGTTCCACAAGTTCGATCACCTCTTCCCCCAGAACAGGATGGGAACGCCGGGGAAGGGAACGGATCCTCCGGGCAGCCTCCATCATGCGGTAGATCGCATTGTCCCCCAGGTCGGGGCGGCTGCTGTGGGCGACGGTCCCATGACAGATCATCTCCAGACTGGCCCTTCCTTTTTCCGCATTCCCCAGTTTCAGTCCCGTGGGTTCTCCTATAACCACAGCATCGGCAGGATGGTTCTGAAGGACATGGTCCAGAGCCGTTCCGATCAGCATCTCTTCCGCCACGGATGCGCTGACAAGGATGGTTCCTGAAAAATCCCTCCGATCCATAAAAGCCGGAGCGCAGACCATGGCGGCCAGGGCCCCCTTCATATCGGTACTGCCCCGCCCCCAGAGCCTCCCTTCAGAGACTTCTCCTCCATAGGGATCATGGGTCCATTTGTCCGGCTCCCTTACGGGGACCACATCGGTATGGCCGTCAAAGAGCAGGGTCGGCCCGCTCCCGGATCCTCTCAGGACCCCGAGGACCGACCCGTACTCGTCTGTCAGGACCTGGTCATATCCCAGATCCTCCATCTTCCGGCGGACAGCTTCGGCGCAGTTCCTCTCCTTTCCCGACTCTCCGGAACATCTCACAAGTTCCGCCGCGAAAGAGAGGATCTCATCGTTCTGTGTCTCTGTTAAAACCGAGGGTATGATCCCTCCCTGCTGTTCATTCATTTTGTCAGTGCCCCTCCGGGAAGTCTCAGAAAAAGCGGGATTCCGGGGTAAATCAGCCGAAGAACTCTTTCATGTCGTTGACAATGGTACCGTCAATTTCGCCCCTTTCCACACATTCGTCCAGGATGGCAAATGACTTTTCTCTGGAAAAACCTTCTTTGTAGGGACGGTCCTCTGTGAGAGCCTGATAGATATCCAGGCAGGCCATCAGACGGGACTCGAAGGGCAGTTCATCCGCAGTTTTTCCCAGGGGATAGCCTTTGCCGTTCAGCTTTTCATGGTGGTCCGACGCCCAGTCGGTAATATCCTCCCATCCGGAGATCTGGGACAGAGCCTGTCTGGTATAGGCTGTGTGCATTCTGATAACCGCAAATTCCTCGGGCGTCAGTTTACCGTTTTTATCCAGGATCCTATTGGGAACAGAGAGCTTCCCGATGTCATGAAGGTTGGCGGCTATATGCATTCTGAAGGTCTTCTCATGATCAAAATTGTAATACCCGCACATGGCGACAACTTTATCGGCAAGGCTGGAGGAATGATTCCTTGTAAAAGGCGATTTGGCATCCACTATGGTAGAAAAGGCAGCGGTCATATCCAGAACATCCTGCTCGTTCGCCTCAATATCAAAGGCGGGAAAGATATCCCTGAGGGTATCGGAGATCGTCTCATCCGAAAGAAGGGCTTCTATATTGCACTGGCCCATAAGCTCCAGCCCCGCTTCGGCTATTTCCGGAGCGAAGGAGTGGCCGGTTTCTTTCCGGATCAGATCCACGGTCTCTCCCAGGCTCTTTTTCTTGTTGTAGATCTCCATGTCGATCCGGTCCGACAGGGTAATGATCCTGGACATGGGCGGGATATTGTCTGATTTTTTATAAAATCCCTTTCCGTCATACCGTTCATGATGATAGAGGATCACATCGGACATGACTGACAGAAACGGAATTCCCTTTATCAGGTGTGCTCCCGCCTGGCAGTGATCGGGAAATATTTCCACATCCGGATGCTTCTGTTTCTCCATTTTCTGAATCAGGAATGCCTGAGAGGCCCCCAGATCATGCAGAAGAGAAAGAGCCCCCAGAGCCACAAGTTCACTCTCTGAGAAACCGACGATCCTGCCCAGCCGGAGAGCCATCAGGCCCACCCTCTTACAGTGGTTGGTTGGGTGGGAATGGAGCTCCATTTCGAGAAAATCCAGTAGAGAAGAGAGAGAGATAAAATAGTCTTTCAGTGAAATATTCATATGTGAATCCTTACATTGTATCGGGAAGAAGTATATGCTGCGGCCTGAGATGATACATCTCAATTTCAGGGCTCAGAAAGAATGTGGATTCCCAGGGGTTCTTCTGAACAAAATGGAACTGAATCTCTTTGAAAACGGGATTATCCCTGGAAATGCCGTAGGCTTCTGCTTCTAACACTGTGTAGTTCCATTCATAGGCTTTATCAAAAACAAATTCAGCCCTGTGATCAATGGCGAAACAGCAGCGGTTATCAGCATGAAGGGCTCTGGACTTGAGCTTACTCCTGAAGGTGATGAGAAATATATCATCCTGAGTATTCGAAAGGAACGCCATCAGCGAGGAATGAGGCCTGCTGGGCAGTTTTGTAACCAGAACCCCGAGCTTATTCCCGTATTCCTTTTCATCCCAGACAAGGTCATCCATGGTGATTGGCGATTCGGGGAGCTCCTGTTCCCTTTTCAGGGTATCATAGGTAAATCCGGGCGCTCTGTACTCAAGCACACAGCCATTGGAATAGTAGACCATATACTCATCGGGATGCACAGTTAAAACCTTGTCATCTCCCTGAAAAACTGTTCCTTTGTAAGAGAGCCTGTAGACTCTCAGATCCACATCGTACTCGGAAACGCCTGTTCTGTTATCTAAATGAAGAGTGACCGGCTGACCGGGCGAGAAACTGTGTCCTTTGGGAAAGGTCACGGATACAGAATCATCAGTATTGAGTTCATAGAGGGCCACATAAGAGTCGATCCCGTTTTTTCTGTAGCCGCTGATTATAGTTATTCCCCTGCGGGGTAGGACTGTGAGCAGATTCGAAGATTTTTTCATATAATACATATTACAGTTTCAGATAATCTAATTCAAACAAAACCATAAAGAGGTTCACTGTTTTAGATAAAAAAAGGAGAAAACAATGCATATAAACCAGTTCCGCTACGGAAAAGGCAACCTGGCCTATCTTCTGTGGAAAGATTCCGAGGCGATCGTCATTGACGGAGGAGCGGTCCGGGAAATAAGCGATTTCCTGTCAGAAAGGAAACTGACTCTGAAAGTTGTAACCAATACCCATGGCCATGATGACCATACCGAAGGAAACAGGGCCCTCCTGGACCTGAGCTCAGCGGATTTTATACCTGCTAAGGAACTGATAAAGATGTCCGCACTCACCCTGGCAGACGAAGAGATCATCATTCTCCCCACCCCGGGCCACACAATGGACTCCCTTGTCTTCTCCTGGAGAGATGTGCTGATTACAGGAGATACCCTGTTCAATGGTACCGTGGGCAACTGCTATACCGGAGAGTACGAGATCTACTTTGAGTCTCTGAAAAAACTGACAGAACTCCCCGGAGAAAGCCGTATCTACGCCGGTCACGATCTTGTCAAATACTCTCTCGGGGTAGTTCGGGAAATTGATCCTGGAAATCCCTTTGCAGAGGAATACAACCGACGCTACTCCCGTGACCATGTTGTAACAGCCCTGGCGGATGAACTGAAAGTAAACCCCTTCATACGCTTTAACGATCCCTCGCTGGATTCTTTCAGAAACAACCTGAATCTTCCCCTGGACACAGAGTACGACCGCTGGCGGGCCATGATGACAGTGCATTAACCCTATCCTCTGGCTCCTCAAAGGGCGGATAGGAGCTGAAAAAGAAGAGAAAAATCAATTTCATAGAACATATTCGACAAAAAACTTGTTTCCCTGGAATTTCGGAGTTACTATAGTAACTCAGTAAATTTTATTCACACAGAGGGATCCACCGGTGAGCAGGGCATCGGAGGCTTCCAGGAAAAGGAGATTCTATGTTATTGGTGAATATTGGACTGGCAGCCCTGCTGACAGGAGCAGGACTAGCCTTGTGGTATGCCATGAACCGGACACGCTGGATATTCAGACAGCCCGTGGAGAGCGAAAAGCTGAAAAGGATCAGCGGATATGTTTCGGACGGGGCCATGGCTTTTCTGCGCAGAGAGTTCTCTGTGCTGCTTCCCTTCGTCGTGATCGTCGCCGTATTCCTTGCTGTTTCAAACCGCGGAATACTGCGTTTCCAGGCGTTGAGCTTTGTCCTGGGTGCCGGAGCCAGCGCTCTGGCCGGTTTTATTGGTATGAAAGTGGCAACTGCGGCCAACAGCCGCACCACCCACGCGGCTCAGGAGGGCATAACAAAGGCCCTGAAGGTAAGTTTCACAGGCGGCAGCATTATGGGTATGTCCGTGGTGGGCCTTGCGATGCTGGGCATTTTTATCATACTGCTCACCGCCCGTATGACTCTGAATTTTACGATTGAACTCTTTTCGGAAAAGATCCTTCAGATTGTATCAGGATTCAGTCTGGGAGCAAGCTCCATGGCCCTTTTCGCCCGGGTAGGCGGAGGGATTTTCACCAAGGCCGCCGACGTGGGGGCCGATCTGGTGGGAAAAGTGGAAGCAGGGATTCCCGAGGATGATCACAGGAACCCTGCGACAATAGCAGACAACGTGGGAGACAATGTGGGAGATGTAGCCGGAATGGGCGCTGACCTTTTTGAATCCTATGTGGGTTCCATTGTCGGGGCCATGATCCTGGGTGCTGCGTCACTGGGAAGTTCGGAGATCAGATTCCGCCTGGCAGTATTCCCCCTGGTCCTGGCCTCTCTGGGGGTACTGGCGAGCCTTCTGGGAATCCGCTTTGTGAGAATTAAAAAAGGAAAAAGTCCCCAGAAAGCCCTGAATACAGGGACATTTACCGCCGCAGCCATCTCGGCGGTCTTCACATTCGTAGCCTCCTTCCTGTTTTTCGGAAACGAAAGCATCCCGGGATCAGGGTACATCAATATCTTCATCTCCGCCGTCCTGGGAATGGCGGCGGGAATCAGCCTGGGACTTCTGACAGAATACTACACCGGAACAGGTACCAGACCGGTCCTGAAGATAGTCAAAGCCTGTGATACCGGACCAGCCACAACTCTGATCACCGGGATGGGTGTGGGAATGGCCTCCAGCTTCCTTCCCATCGTGGTCATCATCATTGCGATAATGCTTGGAAATTTTCTGGCAGGACTCTATGGAGTGGCCATTGCGGCTCTGGGGATGTTGATGACCCTGGGGATTCAGCTTGCCGTGGATGCCTACGGGCCCATTGCGGATAATGCGGGAGGCCTGGCGGAAATGAGCGAGTTTCCTCCGGCTGTCAGGAAAGTCACCGACGAACTGGATGCCGTGGGAAATACCACAGCGGCGATCGGAAAAGGTTTTGCCATCGGTTCCGCAGCCCTCACCTCGGTGATTCTCTTCTCAGCCTTCCAGAAACAGGTGGGGCTCCCTCTGGAGTCCATTCAGCTGCTGGATGTGTCTGTCATTGCCGGCCTGCTGCTGGGGGCCGTAATCCCCTATCTCTTCTCCTCCATGGCAATGAATGCCATAGGGGATGCCGCTTTCGCCATGATCGAAGAGGTCAGGAGGCAGTTTCGGGAAAAACCCGGCATTCTCCTGGAAGAGGAGGAACCGGACTACAAGAAATGTGTCGACATCTCCACCAGTTCGGCTCTGAAAAAGATGATTCTGCCGGGAGTCATATCGATCATCACCCCTCTTCTTGTGGGATTCCTGGGAGGGATCCAGATGCTTATGGGAGTCCTGATCGGTGTCACAGCCAGCGGCGTGGTCCTGGCCATTTTCATGGCCAATTCGGGAGGCGCATGGGACAATGCCAAAAAAATGATAGAAACCGGAGACAATCATGGCAAAGGGAGTGATGCCCATAAAGCAGCGGTTGTGGGAGATACGGTGGGAGATCCTTTCAAGGATACAGCCGGCCCGAGTCTGAATATTCTCATAAAGCTAATGGCAGTGGTTTCACTTGTTATCGCACCGATCTTAAAAACATACTGGGGGATTTAATTATGCCGTACCAAACACACCTTTATATGACGCTCTATCCGAACAATGCTCTTATCTGCAGCCATCTCAATCCCGAGATGTTTGCCAAGCATTATACCTGCGGCTCAAGCCGTCACTACAGCGGAAAGGTCATCTTTGCCGAGATCGATCCGGATTTCCGGAATGAGTATTTTCCCATTGAAGAAGCCTACAGCCAGCTCATCCCTCATGAAGACGGAAGGCCCAAAGCCACCAAATTCATCAAGTCATACAGGGTTCTGGAACATGTGAACTTCTCATCCATACAGAAGCTCTATCTGGTCACACAGGAAGGTTACTGTCTGGGCCTGGAATCCCGGGAGCTCAGAGCAAATCACGAAAAGGAGAAGATCCGGCTGTATGCGGAAATATCCCCCTTGAGGATGATGGTTCTGTCGGAATACGACTTTCCCACCTTCGGCCGCTACATAACCGATCCGGCCCAGTCAAAGTCCGCTCCCAAACAGTTCTATACCCAGATTGAGATAGACCTTCTCAGCTTTGTGGATGAGTTTGAACACAACCCCTTCACTCCCAGCCCTGTGAAAAATATTCATCCCTCCACGCTGAGAGACGGGTTCTATGAGTTGCAGAAATATTCTGATAAACACAACAAGGGGATAGCCCTGGAGAGCCGGCTGGATGCCTTCTCCTATGCTATTATCCGCCATGGTTTTATATTCGCCTCCCAGAAGGGGACCCGTTTCTTTCCCATCCCGGATTTAAACACCATCGAAAAGGAGAACTATAAATTCTGGCGGACCATGTATATGTAGGGATTGCTGACAATTTCAGAGAAACCTCTGTGATAAAAAGAAATCCATCCTCTCCTCAAAGGTTCCTGTAAGGAGTCCGAAGGCGGAGGAGAGGGAATAAAAGGGAGAGGAGCGTTCAATGGGAACGCCCTCTCTTTTATTATTCAAACCGGATATCCAGGTTGGCCTCAAAAACGGCAGGATCGAACTCCAGAGTCTCACGGAACGCATAGAGTTCAGGACCGAAGTACTCTTTAATATCAATATCAAAGTCGGTGATGGCATATTTGATAAAATACTTCACACTGGTGAGATCCACCTCTATCAGGGACTTTGAACTTTCCAGCAGAACCCCTCTGAAGATATCATTTCCCAGCTTGATCTCCTCAATGGATTCGATCATGGTATCGATGATATCCGCCGCCCGGAGGATCTGCCCCTCCACATCATCGGTCTTGGGATTCAGGATATAGGACTGGAACTGACTCCGCCAGGATTTGGGCAGTTCTTTTTCGATCTCTTCCCTGAAGGCCATCTCTTCGATCTCTTCAATAGCCTCTCTCATGGCCATGGTCTTTTTTTTGGTGGGCCCCAGGATATCCCCAGTGCACTGTTCGATCATATCGTGGTTGATGGCTTTCTGGAGAACCATAGCCATATCGACCTTGTTTTTGAACTTTTTACTCTCCCAGATAGCCAGACCTTCGGCAATCTTGGCCACAGACCACATATGTTCCGCTACAGACCGTTTTTTAAAGCAGTATTTGTTCTGGTACCGTTTAATTTCCATCAGAGACCGGGATTCTATCAAGTGTGTTCCAAAGGGCATATCGTCAAAAAGCTCCTGTATTTTTTCTCCATCTTACAGGGTTATGGCAGATTAAACAAATTCTCATCCCTGTCAAATGGAAAAGATCCGGGATTCTGTCCTGTGTGTTTCCTGAACACCCTGTAGAATTGGGCGTAGCTTCCGAATCCCGCTTCCAGGGCACAGTCCAGGATAGTTCTGTGGGGGCTGCCCCGGTAGACTTCGCAGAACTTCTCCACCCGCAGGCTGTCTCTGTAACTGATCAGGCTCTTCCCTGTCTGCCGCAGAAAAAGCCGGGAGAGCCTGGAGTAGCTCAGCCCCGCCTTTTCTGCCAGACGGGAGAGATTCTCCTGCTCCGGCGATGCTCCCAGGAGCTGAACCATCCGGGCGACCGCCGGATGGAGATTCACCGATTCGGGATGCTCACCGGACTCACGGTAAACTTTCCAGGAACGCAGAAGAAGATACCCCAGTCCCGCCCTGTAGAGCGCCGGGTCTCCCTTTTCCCTGTCCACCTGGGCGTACAGGGCATTCAGTTTATCCAGTACCGGTGAGTTCAGGGTTTTGACAAAAACTGATCCGGGATCGGAGGAGAGGAGAAGATGGGACTCCTCTCCCCAGAGAGCCCTGAGAAAGCCGGGCCTGAAAACGGCTATCCACATCTCAAAGTCCTCTGAAAAATGCACGATCCCATGGCGCTGATCGGGAAAGAGCCAGAGAAGGGATCCCTTTTCAAGAGAGTATCTGACTCCCCCGACAATGTAGCTTCCCTTACCTTCCAGAACCAGATTCAGTTCCAGTTCCCTGTGATTATGAGGTTTGTAAATTTTCGCCTCTTTGAATTCCGAAAACTTCCACAAGGTCCCGTCGGCCCTCTCCGGAAGAGCCAGGGACTCATAACGAATAGCCATATATGATAACTATAAAGCATATTCTGCAAAGATACCCGGACATTTCCGCCCTATTATGAGAACTACAGAAGGAGACCTGCAAATGGAAAAACTGAAACTGGGAGTTCTGGGACTGGGAGAAGGAAGGAGCATCATCTCTGCAGCGGTCAACAGCGAACTATGGGATGTCAGAATGATATGCGATCTGAATGAGGAACTCTGCAGAGAGATACAGAGCCTTTTTTCTCTGGAGGGCTATACCACCAGCTATGAGGATATTCTGAATGATCCCGACATAGATGCGGTAGGAATCTATACTCCGGATTTTCTGCATGCCCGTCATATCATCATGGCCCTGGAAGCAGGCAAACATGTGATCTGTACCAAACCTCTCCTTACGGATCTGGGGGAGGCCCGTCAGATTCTCACAGCTTCGGAGACACATAAAAAGCATGTCATGGTGGGTCAGTCCTCCCGATTTTTCGAATCCATGATAAAACAGAGGGAATCCTACGAAGCGGGAAATCTGGGTGAGATCTGCACAATGGAAGCCTATTACAACGACGATCACCGCTGGTTCCTTGAAAAACCATGGACAAGAAGCGACGGCTTCAAATGGCTTTTCGGCGGGATCAGTCATCCCCTGGATCTGATCCGCTGGTATATGGAGGATATTGAAGAAGTGATGGCCTACGGAGACCTCAGTTCCAACGGTGCCTCCTTTGACCTGAAACACCATGACATTATTCATATCATTCTGAAAACCTCCCGGGGACGGACTGCAAGGATCTCGGGCACCTACTCCTGCCCCCTCCCTCCGGAACAGAGAGACAGCGCCATGAGCTGCATCATCAGAGGAGAGAAAGGCTCGTCCCAGGCGGACTACCACGAACTGCGCTACGCGGAACATCTCGAGGGAAAGGATCCTGTAATTACCCATTATAAAAAAGAGGCCTACTATTTCCGGTTCAACGGCATCAGCCATCATGCGGGGGAGTATCAGAACTATATCGAGTACTTTGCCCGCTGCCTGCACCAGGGGGTGACTCCTAAACCGGATCTGAAGGAGGGGCTGGTAACTGTGGCCTGTCTGCTGGCTGTGGATAAATCACTCCATGAAGGAAGGCCTGTCAAAACCCGGGAGATTCTGGAGGAAATGGACCTCGGGAATATTCTTGAATAAAAAAAAAGGGAGAATCCCTCAGGACTCTCCCTCTCAAAACAATCAGAGTTTTCCTCTTATATCAGAAATCCCACTCATTCTTTCTTTCGAGATAGACTCTTACTTCATCATAATCGGAATCCTGGGCTTCCGCATATCCTTCATGGTTGTAGATACCCCGGATGATTTCCAGTCCTTTGGGATCTTTACTGATGGCGATAAAGGCCTTTTTGACTTTCTCTTTCAGGTCTTCGTTGAGGTTGGGAATTACAGAGATCGTATCATTGGGAATCAGGCTGGTATTGGTAACAAGAACAACCTTGTCCATCAGATCACCGTAGAAAGACTCTTTTTCAAAGAGGTTTCTGGCATCTTTGAAAGTAAAAGCCGCATCGGCTTCGCCGTTGAAAACAGCCAGAACCGCATTGTCATGTCCACCCGCATTGATCCAGTCCACATCCGATTCGGGATCGATTCCATTGTCTGCCAGCAGGTTGGCGGGCCATACAAATCCTGAAGTGGATGTAAAAGAGGAAATTGCCACTTTTTTGCCTTTCAGGTCTGCCACGGATTCGATACCGCTGTCTTTGTCGGCAATCAGCTGGGATTTATAGCCGGAAACCATAGGTTTATCTTTCATCAGCTGTCCGTTGTCATCCACATCATAGCGGAGAGATTTCAGGATTGCTTCTGCAGCGCCTTCATCGGCAGCCAGTACGTAGGCAGTGGTGGCAAGAAGTCCCACATGAACCTGTTCGGAAGCCATGGCTTCGATCAGGGCATTGTAGTCTGTTGCTACAGTCACATTCACGTCCATCCCCATTTCGGCAGACAGAAGCTCCTGCAGAGGAAGTCTCTGGGCATCCAGGTAGGTCGCATCACGGGAAGGAATCAGCTGAACTTCCAGAACATCCGGATTCACGTCAGATTCCTGACTCCCTCCGGCAAATACAAAAGAGGACATAATCAGGGCAACAGCAGCCATGAGAAACAAGCTTTTTTTCATCAAACTCTCCTTACTATATAAACTTTAACAAAATCTGCTATAATTTTACGGAGTTTACTTAATAATATGCAAGTACAATTATGACAGGAGTCAAAAATGATTGAGTTTACCGGAGTCAGTAAGGTCTATCCCAACGGGACAAAAGCCCTGAATGATATAAATCTGAAGATCGAAGAAGGGGAGTTCGTTGCGGTCATCGGTCTGTCCGGAGCGGGTAAGTCCACTTTACTGCGTTTGATTAACCAGCTCATTCCTGCCACATCGGGAAAGGTCTCCTTTGACGGGGCCGAAGTAACCACTGCCCGGGGAAAAGAACTGCGCCATATAAGACGACAGATCGGTATGATCTTCCAGGGGTTCAATATTGTCAAAAGGGCTTCTGTACTGACCAATGTGCTCTCCGGAAGGGTGGCCTACCATCCCACCTGGAAAACCATACTGGGTCTTTTCCCAGAAGAGGACAAACAGATTGCCTACAGGGCTCTCCAGAGAGTGGATATCCTGGAAAAGGTACACAGCCGGGCCAGTGAACTTTCGGGGGGACAGCAGCAGAGGGTGGCTATTGCCAGAGCCCTGGCCCAGGAACCCCGGCTGATGCTGGCGGATGAACCGGTGGCGTCTCTGGACCCGATCACCACAATCCAGGTTATGGACTATCTGAAAAAAATAAATACCGAAGACGGCATTACCACCATAGCGAACCTTCATCATGTCGACCTGGCCCTGAACTATGCCAGTCGGGTTGTAGGAGTGAAAGAGGGGCGGATTGTCTATGATGTGAAGATAAAAGACATTGACAAGAAGA
The DNA here is from genome assembly GCA_963666275.2 of Oceanispirochaeta sp. Taxonomy (GTDB): domain Bacteria; phylum Spirochaetota; class Spirochaetia; order DSM-2461; family DSM-2461; genus Oceanispirochaeta. Next base: position 800,484 of record CAXXOA010000002.1, on the reverse strand, counting down.
CCTTTCTGAATGATCTGGAAAAGGTGTACGGCAGAGCGATACATCAGGACGAGATGCTGGGAGACGAATAATGGATAAAATCATTGTTCCCAAAGCCAATCATCTGAGACGAAATTCCATTATCCTTCTGGTGGTGGCTCTCATTGTGGGAAGCGCGGTTTTTGCCGGTTTCAACCCGGTGGAAGTGATACAGAATTTCAATAAGGGAAAAAGGCTCCTGAACAGGATGTTCTTTCCCCCCGACTGGTCCTATTCTGTCAAAGTGGTGACCCCCCTTCTGGAAACCATCCGGATGGCCATTGTGGGAACCTTCTGGGGAGCTCTCATCGCCCTTCCCGTTGCGGTTTTTGCCGCGGGCAATTTCCTGCAGAATCCCTGGATCAGCAAGCCCCTCCGTCTGGTTCTCAATATCTTCAGAACCATCCCGGCCATGGTACTGGCCTCTCTGTTTGTTGCGGTTTTCGGGATAGGCCCTTTCAGCGGGGTCATCGCCCTGTCGATCTTTACCTTCGGCCTTATCTCCAAACTGACCTACGAATCTATAGAAGCGATCGATTACGGACAGGTGGAAGCCCTCATGTCCCTGGGTGCGGACAAGCCCAATATCCTGCGATACGCCATAATGCCCCAGATCCTGCCCCAGTTCATGTCCTATACCCTCTACGGGTTTGAAGTGAATGTGCGGGCAGCCGCGGTGCTGGGATACGTCGGAGCCGGAGGAATCGGCCAGACCTTCGAACACAACCTGGCCTGGCGGAACTTTGACAGGGTCGGTGTGATCATAGTGATCTCCTTTGCGGTGGTTCTGGTCATAGATCTGGTGAGCTCCCATATCAGAAAAAGGTTGGTTTAATGGAAAATATCATTGTAAAGAAAAATATATCGGCCGGTCAGATAATCTACCGGGTAGTCAACTACGGCGGCCTGGCGGTTCTGATCCTTTGGGGAATGCTGGGCATTCCCTACAAGGGAGTCATGGCCACAGCAGAAGGAACTATTTCTTCTCTTCTCCAGGGGATCGTCCATCCTGACATGGGCTATATGGCCAATATGACCATCGACGGCCTTCCCTATGCGATTATCGAAACCATAGCCATTGCCATCAGCGGTACTTTTGTTTCCGCTGTGATCTCCATCCCCTTTGCCCTGCTGGCCAGCCAGAACATAGTGGGCCGCAAAGCCTCTCTGGCGGGAAAGTTCATCATTACCATGATCCGGACATTTCCCGAACTCATTCTGGCTCTGATCTTTATCAGCGTTGTGGGCCCCGGTGCCCCCGCGGGTATCCTGGCTCTGGGAATACACTCGATCGGTATGCTGGGAAAACTCTTCAGCGAAGCCATCGAAAGCATGGATATGGGGGTTAAAGAAGCTCTGGAATCCTGCGGCGGTTCCAGCATGGAAGTCCTTTTCCGGGCCGTCCTGCCTCAGGTCAGCCCCGAACTGATCTCCTACACGCTCTACCGTTTTGAAATCAATATGAGAGCGGCATCCACTCTGGGGCTGGTCGGAGCCGGGGGGATCGGAGCCCCTCTGATCTTCGCCATCCGGACAAGGGCCTGGCCCCGGGCCATGATCATTGTAATGGTCCTGGTAGTGACAGTTACGATTATTGATATGATCTCAAGCAGGATCAGAAAAGGACTGGTTTAACTTTTCATGAATATACTCCTTGTAAACGACGACGGGATCGAAGCTCCCGGAATAAAAGTTCTGGCCGAAACAATGAGAGACTTCGGTAAGGTCTCTGTTGTGGCGCCTCACACTCAGCAGAGCGCTATCGGTCACGGCATTACGATCCATGAACCTTTCAGAGTGCACCACCGGAAGGAGCTCTTTGACTCCATGGATGCCTGGAGCCTGGAGGCCAAACCGGCGGACTGTGTGAAATTCGCCCTGTACGGACTGAACCTCCCTGTGGATCTTGTGGTTTCGGGAATCAATGACGGTCCCAACGTGGGAACAGATATCATCTACTCGGGAACCCTGGCCGGAGCCTCCGAAGGGATTATCTGCGGCGTTCCCTCCATTGCTGTTTCCGCCGACTTTGCGGGTCTGGACAGCGCCAGACCCCACCTGAAGGAGATTATCCGCAAGGTTCTTGCGGCGGATATTCTGGACAGGGAAAGGGTGATCAATATCAACTTTCCCCAGAAAGAGTTTAAAGAGCTGAAGGGGATTAAAATTACAGAGATGGGGCTGCGTCCCTTTAATCATGAATTTATTGAGGAAGACGGCCTGATCTGGGCGAGGGGGAACTGGAATAAAACGGAAAACCTGCCCGAAACAGATGTCTGGGCCTGGGAAAACGGCTATGTCTCCATAACTCCCATACAGATCAACCGTACGGACTATCAGTATATGAACCTTCTGAAAGAGAGACTCTGATGCCCCAGAAGCAGCTGCCCCTTGCCCAGTGGCTCCCCTACAAGGAAGACAGAAATGCCCGTCACGGCGGGCGCAGTTTCTATTTTTTTGACCTGGATGACAATATCGCCATTGTGGGAACAAAAATCCTTCTGTTTCATAAGGAAACCCATCAGGAGATAGAAATCAGCTCGGCCGAACTGGCTCAGAACACCAGAACCATCGGGAGAAGCGGTAAATACGCGGACTATTACGTCAACAGGGACGATTCGGTGGGATCCTACCGGAACTTCCGGGATAAAAAGTATCCCCTCTGGGTCCGGGGAAAGAAACGCCGTCAGTACATTGAGATTGATCTGGAAAAGGCTCTGGAAAAGCCCGAATGGGAGTGGCACGGCCCCAGCTGGAACCACTTTTTCTATGCCGTCCTGAACGGCAGGCCTGTTTCGATCATCACCGCCCGGGGGCATCAGCCGGCAACGATAAAACGGGCTATGAACCTGTTCTACCGTAAGGGCTTCCTCCTCCGGAAACCCAACCTGCTGACAATCTATCCCGTCTCGAACCCCAGAGTCAGACGGGACCTGGGAGACCCCGAACTGAACACGCCCATTTCCATACTGAAAAAAGAGGCCCTCCACCGGTCGGTGGAAAAGGCCTTTCAGAAGTACGGCTACAGCCCCCATCACCGCTTCGGCGTCAGCGACGACGACCCGGCCAATATCGAAGAGATCACAGCCACACTGATTGAAATCAAGAAGAAGTATCCCAAGAACGCTTTTTTTGTGATCGATTCGTCGGGAGGCACGGTGCAGAAAACGGAGATATTCGAGGACCATCTGCAGCAGTCCGAAAAGATCGATATGGCCGATGCCCTGAACTACAGACTCTTTGATTTTTAAAAAAGCCCTTAGACCTTGAAGATGTATCCGGCTCCTCGTTTTGTTTTCAGATACACAGGTTTTTTCGGATCGTCTTCAATGAGATCCCGGAGCATATGAATATGGACTGTCAGAGAGTTTTCTGATGGGAAGTCCTGGCCCTTCCATATATTGTCAAGAATCAACTCTCTTGTCAGGACCTGCTCCGGATGGGAAACAAAATAGGTAAAGAGATCGAGAAGTTTCCTGTTCATATGAATTTCAGATCCATTTTTAAAAACCCTGAAATTGGCATAATCCACAAGAAAGGGGCCCAGTTCAAGTTTTTTCACAGCCGGTTTACTCTCTGCTGCCGGAGAGGTTCTGGCGCAAAGGCGTCGGATCCTTGCCAGGAGTTCTTTTTTATAAAATGGTTTTGTCAGATAGTCATCACATCCCAGATCAAAGGCTTTCACCTTTATGTCGATCTCGGTGAAATTGGAAACCACCATGATGGGGATATCGTTGTACTGCCTTCTGAGAATCCTGATGATGTCCCGTCCATCCATATCACCCAGGTTCAAGTCCAGAAGGATAAGGTCAATACTGTTTTCTCCCAGTATTTTCAGACAGGCTTCTCCTGAGGAAGCTTCCAGAGTCCGGTAGCCTTCTTTCTGCAGTATTTTTGAGACATAACTCCGCAGATACTCAAGGTCCTCAGCGATTAGAACATTTAAACTCATTTTTTTCCTTCCCTGCCAAGCTTTTCACAGCAGGATTAAAAAAACCTTAATTTTTAAATTTTCTTTCCAGGCTATCCAGTTTTCTGAGAATAATTAACAAAATACCCCCATCAGGGGGTATCTTATCAGTATTTATCTATCCATAGTTGCCAATTTTCGGAAGAAGCTATAAATTCAAGTTGCAATGGATAGTAAAAAAGTCATACTAAGTACAACAATTCTCTCGTCTCTTCTCTTTCTGCTTCTGATAAATACACTGTATCACTTCTGGTTTTATAATAGAATCTCCAATGGAATCATTACCAGGGTGGAACAGGAACTCAATACAATTATGGCTCCCATTCAGTCTATGGAAGAACAGAAAATAAATGCCCGGTTTTTATCTGACTGGATTGAATCTCCCCGGGTCAGACAGAACCTGGATGCCTATCTGGAAGATCTTGCCATACGAACAGGATGCGATGCCCTGGATTTTGCCTCATCCCAGTCAGAAATTGTCTACCAGTCTGCGGGAACAGAAGTAAAGATGAGCCCCGAAAATCCCAGAGACAGCTGGTACTATAACTTTATCAGCTCTGACAAAAACGAGGATTATGAACTCTTTTATGACTCCCTCAAGGGGAAACTCTACATCTACTACAATCAGAAAGTATACAGCTCCCCGGGAAATCTCATCGGAGTCCTGGGGTACCTTGTCCCCTACGAAGAGGTCTCGCAGATTCTGAAGCAATACTCTCATGGGAGACTTCAGACAGCTTTCCTTGTCAATTTCCGGGGAGAAACGATCCTGCATCCGGACCAGAGTAAAATCGGGGAACTCAATATTTATGATTACTTCGGCCTTCTTCAGAAAGGAACCGAAGGCTATAACCTCAGCACACTTCAGCCCGGCAGGGCCAGGACTGTAAAAAAGGTAGATTATCTGGACAGCTTTCTGGTTCTGGACTTCAGGGGGATATGGTTGATCAAAACCCTGCTGACCCTGGGGATTATTCTTTTGAATATTGTTCTCTGGTTATTCCTGCGAATCTCAGGGAAACGTCAGGTCTCCGCGTAAGCCCCGGGAAACAGAAGCTCAATCGCTCCTCCGGAATGATCCTCTTCCGGAAGGATCCGGATATTCCCGCCGCAGCGGAGCATTATCTGCTTTACAAGGAACAGACCGATACCGCTGGAGGACTCTCCTCCGGTAGGACGGGCGGAAAGGGTTTTAAAACGGGTAAACGCCATTTTTCTGTCTTCCCGGCTGAACCCCGGGCCGTTATCAAAAATGGTCCACCTGACTTCCTCACCGGTGTTCTCACAACAGATGCTGACAGTCCCTCCATGAAAAGAGTATTTCAGAGCATTCTCTATCAGGTTTTCGAGGAGGACTTTTCCGAGAAAATAGTTCCCCTTCCAGAAGAGATCAGGTAAATCCAGGTCGAATGCCAGATCCTTTCTCGCCAGCAGAGGTTCGTACATCTGACAGACATCCCGGGTCAGATCGTTCAGATTAATGATCTCCTCCTGGAGCCCTGAGAATCCCTCCTCAAGCTTCAGAAGAACCATAATATTCTCCATCAGTGTCCGCAGATTACCCGCGGCAATATACATCTGCCGGATCTCCTCGTTATCCTCGTCTTCCAGCTTTTCATAGGCTGTATTCAGCAGGATCGTCACCGGTGTGGATGCGTTATGACTGATCATATGAAGCAGTATGGTTTTCAGCTCGGTCTGATCGGCCAGCTCCCGGTTGCCCTTTTCCAGGTCTGTAATATTCGAGGCCAGGGTTTCCACCAGACTGTTGAGGCTCCTGTTGAGAGTAAGAAATTCGGTAACCTCAGTGGTGCAGTTTCGGATCTGATAATTCCCGCGTTCAATAGCTGCCATATAATCATTCATCAGGCGGACATTGCTGCTGATCCTTCCGGTGACTTTCTTGATGCCCCAGTAAATAAGAATAAATGACAGAATCAGAATGATCCCGTTCACTGCCATGGCGGGAATAATTTCAAGAAGTACAATCCTGTAGGGAATAAGGGAGGCCAGATAGAAATCCATGGATTCCAGATAGGTTGTGAGAATATAGTATCTTTTACCGAGAAGTCCTATCTGGTGAACCGAGTTCTTTTTATCCAGAAGCAGCTCCCAGTCATAGAGAGAGCTGTACTCCACAGGCTCATTCAGCTTCCGATTGAGATTGATCACCTCATCCCCGCTCAGGAGGACCAGAAACTTCTCCCCTTTCTGTTCCGTTTCCTCTTTAAAACGGGAAACAAACTCCTTCATGGGGATGTCCAGAGCCAGAAGGGACGGTTCGGGAGACTTAAGGGGGACCACAGCCGTAAGGATAATTTCCCTTGTATAAATTGACTGATAGGGAATACTCCAGCTGACCCGGTCGTCCGGAAAGTCCGTGCCGGAAATATAGGGGATCTGCTGATCAAAGAGGACAGAATCTGTACCGGAAGAAGAAATCTCATACCTGAGGCCCCCCCGGATTAAAGAAAAAACCGCATTGGCGGGCAGCAGAACTCTGAGGATATTCCACTCCCCTTTGAGGATGGGGATAATATCCTGCAGCTGTTCCTCCGACAGAACATCCAGATCCTCTGTGTACTTGAGCAGCACTGACTCACAGTCTCGGACCTGCTCATCAAGGACCGTTTTTTTAAGAGATTCATTCACCCTGACCTGTTTGTCAATCTGCTGATCCACAAGACGGTTCTTGTACATACCAGTAATGATGAGACTGATGATGGCAAAAGGGATGATAAAGCCTGCAATAGCCAGATATTTAAAGAATTTTTCAATCGATAGCTGCATTTTTTTATGGAGATATATTATTACAAAACCGGAATGATTTCCATATATCCGGCAAATCAGAGTAACCTGCTTTCAAAATAGATAGGAATCCCCTATGATTTTAGGAACATACCTTTTAAAAAGCAGGGAGTCGCCGTTATGAAGGAAGTTGTCAGTAACATTCAAAGCCTGGGTTTTCACTGGGTAACACAGGATCCTTTTCTTTTCTGTGCCCACCACTACGATCATTACCCGGAGGGAAATGATCATCAGGGTCCGGACGCCTCTCTGGCGGGAAGGCATATCGGCCAGGACTTTACACTGAAAGACGGCTGGCGGATGTACCATGGCGAAAGGGTCCCCGGATTTCCCGAGCACCCCCACAGGGGATTCGAGACTGTCACCATCGTTCTGGAAGGCTATGTGGATCACTCGGATTCTCACGGAGCCGCAGGGCGATACGGGGAAGGAGATGTCCAGTGGATGACAGCCGGCAGCGGTCTTCAGCACTCGGAAATGTTTCCCTGTGTCCACCGGGACAAACCCAATACACTCCACCTTTTTCAGGTATGGCTGAATCTGCCTGCAAAGGATAAGTTTGCCGATCCCCACTACACCATGCTGTGGTCTGAGGATATTCCCATACGTAAGGAAGAGGACGAGGATGGCCGGGAGATTTCCGTCCGGATCATTGCGGGTAATCTCAGGGGAGAAACAGCCCCTCCACCGGCACCTGACTCCTGGGCAAAGAATCCGGAGAACCACGTTGCCATCTGGATAATAACCCTGGCCCCCCATGCTGTCTGGACTCTCCCGGAAGGAGTATCTGAAAGCAGAAGAACCCTCTACTACTACGAGGGAGGCGGCCTCAAGGCCCATGACACAGAAATACAGGAAAATCACTCGTTCGATGTCCCGGGAGATTCTTCCCTGAAGCTGACAAACGGAGAGAAGACAAGCCGTCTGCTCCTGCTTCAGGGCAAACCCATAGGAGAGCCTGTGGCTCAGTACGGCCCCTTTGTGATGAACACCGACGAAGAGATCAACCAGGCCATTTCCGACTACAGGGCCACCCAGTTCGGCGGTTGGCCCTGGCCTACAAGAGAACCGGTTCACTCCCCCGAAGCTATCCGCTTTGCCCGCTACGCTGATGGGCGGGAGGATCGGAAAAGCTAGGACTTAAATGGCGGCTATGCCATTGCCGACTTTTCTAGCTCTGGAGGGAGTATCCAGATCAATCCCCAGGAGTAATCCGGCGTCCACAAGAAGATTCCATCCCGCCGCCAGATGGAGGTAGGAGTCATACCCCTCCAGAGATGGAATCTGGATGGTGGGAAACGGGGTCTGCCGGGAAGAGACAGCTACGACCGAAGCCCCAGTGGCTTCTGTAATGCACTGCCGGATCTTTTCATACTCTTCGGGATAGGGATCCAGAATGACAATGACATCCTCTTTTCCCAGAATTTCTTCAATGCCATGAAGCAGATAGGTGCCTTCCAGAAAGGCGGAAGGCTTTCTGACAATTTCATTGGTTTTCAGAGTCAATTCTTCTGCGGCTCCATCATTTTTTCCGGCGAAATAGAGACGCCCCGACCGGGCGATGGTTTCAGCGATCCCCCGGGGTACTGTTTGCTCCAGTACGGATGCGAAGCTGCCTGCCAGGGCGGACAGGCCCGTCATGTCCTCTCGGTTTCCCAAAGCCGCATAGCTGTGAAAAAACAGAGCCTGTTCCACCACGCTCTTCGTGGCGGCGACAGCCTTCTCCTGGCCGCAGCCCAGAATGTAACGGGAGTCCGCTTCCTTCAAAAGGGGGGAATCCCCATTGGCTGTGACCAGAGTAAACGAATCGGGAGTTCCTGTTCCCTTCCCGAAAGTATCGATCAGGGCCGCAAGCTCTTTTGTGCTGCCTGAATTGGTGCTGCCGAAAACAGCTGAGTCTTTCAGATCATACTCCCTGGCAAGATAGGAACCGGCGGTAAATATTGTGGAACTGCCCCGTTTCAGATTGTAATGGATGGCATTCTTTGCCGGGAAGATCCGGCTGCTGCCCTCGCCTGTGATCAGAACTCTGCCAGTTTTTCCGGGATGGAACTGTTCCGCTGCCCGGGAATCGAATGATGCGATGATTTCCGGAGTCTGAAGCATTTCCCGGCACAGGCTGAAGTCAGCATAGGATGGATTCTGCAGATTCAATAGACTCTCCTTACTCTTTAACAGATCCGGCGATGATACCGGAGATAAAATACCGCTGCAGTGCCACGTAAAACGCCAGCACAGGGACGGTCATCAGAGTGGCTCCCATGGCCATAAGAGGAATATCTCCCACGTATTTGCCCTGAAAATAGGCCATCCCCAGAGGAAGGGTTCTCAACTTTTCCACACCGATCAGAACCAGGGCCAGAAGGAATTCGTTCCAGGTCCAGATGAAAAAGAAGATAGACGCCGCCACGAGAGAGGGCATGAGCAGGGGCATGAGGATCTGCCACAGGATCCGCATTGGAGAAGCCCCGTCCACTTCGGCAGATTCGATCACTGCCCGGGGGAGTGTTTTCATACTGGCGGAAAGGAAAAAGGTCCCGAAAGGAAGGGACATGGCCACCTGTGCCAGTATAAGCCCGGTTCTTGTGTTGAGAAGCCCGAGATTCTGCATATGGAAGTACTGCTGGATCATGACAACTTCCATGGGAACAGCCAGGCCCAGCAGGAAAATCTGGAAAAGAATTTTTTTACCGGGGATCCGGAAATGGACAAAACCATAGGCATTCAGAAGGGATAAAAACAGGGAAAGAAAAATGACAGGGAAGACAACAATAAGAGAGTTCCTGTAATAGGTACCGAAATGCCCCTGGTTCCAGGCTCTGCCTATGTTGCCCCACTCCCAGCTCCGGGGGAGTCCGAAGATATTGGTGATCAATTCTGATTTTGCCTTGAATGCGGTGAACCAGGTAAAAAAAAGGGGTGTGACGGCCATAAGTAAGACCAGCACAAGCACGGCATAGGTGAAAATTTTATAAACTGTCTGTCTGCTATTCATCGCTGTCCCTCCCTGTCAGATACCCGATGAGAGTGGATCCGATGGTGATACAGATAAGCAGTAGTATAGCCAGAGCCGCAGAGTATCCCATCCTGTTGTATTGAAAGGCATTTTTAAAAATATAGAGAGAGAGGACCGAGGTGGAATCTCCGGGCCCACCTTTTGTCATGATATAACTCAGATCAAAAGTTTTGAGAGACTGAATATACAGATAGGTAAAAACCACCGCCGACTCCCCGGCCAGGGACGGAAGAGAAATCGAATAGAACTGCCGCCAGAATCCCGCACCGTCCAGGGAGGCGGATTCAAAAAGGGATCGGGGGATCTTTTTATATCCCGCCATAAAAATGACCATGGCAAAACCGTAATTGACCCAGGTCCCTGTGAATCCCACGGCCGCAAGAGCTGTGGAGGCATCCCCCAGCCAGGGACGGGTCAGGCTCTCCAGTCCCAGAATCGTGAGGAAATGATTGAGGATTCCGAAGACAGGATTGTATATCCACTTCCATATGACGCCGACCACAACCAGAGAAAGGATCTGGGGAGCGAAACAGCTGACTTCAAAGACTTTTCCGAATTTCGGCTTTCCCAGTTCGAACAGAGTTGCCAGGAGCAGACCGGCGATCCCCGGCAGAAGCATCATGAAGAGGATAAGGATCCCGTTGTGGGAGAGGGAAATCCAGAATTTTGAATCCTTCAGAACGAGTATGTAGTTTTCCAGACCGGAAAAAGACCGGCGGAACATGGTCTCATACTGATAAAAACTGGAAAGCAGGGATCGGATAACAGGGAAGATAAAGAAAAGGAAGTAAACCGCAATCCCCGGAATCAGATAGAGAAGCCCTCCCATGGGACGTTCATAGAGGGATCGGTACTTTTTTTTCATTAAAGGAACCCCTTCATATTGTGGTTCTTCAAAACGGCTTTAAACAGAGCTTCAGCCTTCTCCTCCGGTATGAGAGGATTCCGGCCCAGAGCCTTCACAATACGGTCCGCATCCTTCTCGAAGTATCCCCTGACCAGATCCCGTTCGTAGGATTTTACCGAGAGAATCAGCTGACGGCAGAATGCGGGAAGCTCCGGAACATCAAAGCCCGGTTTGAATCCATCTTTGCAGATACGGGTATCTACCTCGACAATATCATCTCTCTCCAGATAGGAACAGCTGTCATTTTTTCTATTGACCGGAAGAGTTATATCCCCCTTGCCGCGGAGAGAATCCATCACGGCAATAGCCACATCGTCGTAACCGAATTTGTCTTTCAGGGCGAAAATATCAATTTTTTCTTCCTTCCGGGGATTTCCCGACTCTACGGCCATATAGGAACTCTCTCTCCTGGTCAGATAATTTTCATAGACAGTGATAGCCGAATCTGTTCCCCGGTTTCTGAGATTCTTAAAAAAATCTTCATTTATATCTGCAATGAACTGGCTCCTTTTATAGGATTTTTCAGCATACTTTTTTCTTATTTCTTCCGAATGGAGGTAGAAAAGGAGGTATTCATTAGGAATCAGTCCGGTCTCCTTTATATGGTCCACCATATTTGTATACAGAGGCTCGGTTTTAACAAATTCCTCGGCTTCTTCCACCAGCTGTTCAAGAACAGATTTACCATTCCTCCTTATTTCATAGACCCAGCCGAGATGATTCAGTCCGAAGCTCTTGAAATCAATCTCCCCTACCGGACATTTCAAATACCGGGCAGCCATATTTTTAATCACAATGGGAGCATCACAGATACCTATAATCTTTTTATGACTGCTGTAATTCAGGAGAGCCTCCGTAAGGATTCCCGAAGGATTTGTAAAATTAATCAGCCAGGCATCCGGAGAGATCCGATTCAGGGATTCCGCATACTCCATAGCAGCGGGCAGAGTTCTCAGAGCCATAGAAGCTCCCCCGGCGCCCACGGTCTCCTGCCCCAGCATCCCCAGGGATTCGGCCAGAGATTCATCAAAGATTCTACCGGCATCGCCTCCCTGACGAAAGCTTGAAAAAACATAATCCACACCATGAGCCATTTCTTCAAAGGTTTCACAGATTGTAATCTGCTTCCGGCTGCCCAGGCGGGAGGCAATCTCATCCAGAACAGGTCTGATAAGTCTGACCTTCTCATGATCCGTATCAAATATGCCGATCTCGGTCAGTTCCGGATCATTCCTTTCCAGTAGATTTTTAATTAAAAGCGGCGTCCGGACACTCCCTCCGCCGATAATTCCCAGTTTCATTCTCTGACTCCTTGAACAAGGTTTTTTTCTAAATATATTCTCTGATTTCCTTTAAACTGATCTGACCCGATACGGATTCATGCGCCCCGGCAGTCAGAGAACCGCAAATGACTCCCTTTAAAGCGGATGTTTCGAGGGGCTCCTTATTCAGTCTTCCGTAAAGGAATCCGGCAGTAAAGGAATCTCCTGCTCCGGTAGTATTGATAACCGGAATATCTATAGCCGGAATCCGGCAGATTTCGTCATTTTCATTAATAAGGAGGACACCGTTCCGCCCCAGTGTTACAAGGGGTGTCTTTACCCACTGTGTTAAGATGCGGATTGCTTTCTCGACATCTTTCTCTCCCGTAATAAGGAAAGTTTCCTTATCATTGGGCAGAAAGTAATCAAGGATTTTCAGCAGCATATAGTCCGAATCATCCCAGGCTTTAGCATCATCAAAACCGAGATCTGCAGAAATAGAGAGACCTTTATCCGAAGCCCTGGAAACAAGTTCTTTGTATTCTTTCTCTTTTAAAAGGGGAAAGGTAATATGTATGTGGGAAAACTCATCAAGATTGATTCTGTGGAGCCCCTCTAAAATAGTCCTGGTCCTACAGTCCTGGTCCATCATCTGAGTCAGAAAAGACCGATCCTTTTCAAATGGAAAAATAACAGTGAGATTACTCCTGTTACCCTTCTCAACTGTAATATAATTTGTACCGATTTCTTTTGATCTGAGATCTTCCAGTATATATCTGCCGAAAAGATCATCTCCCAGTGATGTAACCAGCTCTGTAGGTATACCCAGCTGATTCAGAGCCATAGCCGTAATCGCGACACCGCCAATGGATGTCCCGATATTGTTGAGATACTCTTCTTCTCCCGGAGAGGGAACCCTTTGAAACCCATCCAGCAGGAGATCGCAAAAGACCGGTCCGATGATTAGAATTTTCTTCATGTATTTTTACTCCGCCCTGTCTGTTCAGATTCAAAAAAGGCTTATGATTGTCAGGAGGACCGGATTTCAGCCCCCCTGTGTTTTATTGTGAGAATCAGTGATAGCTGTTGTAGTCTTCCTGAAGGGCCTTAACAAACTCTTCCGGAGTGGAATCTCCGGACATGAGAGTCTGTACTGCAGACGAACTTGTGTCATAGAAAGACGGAGTGATCCAGTCGATGAAATACCCGATACCGTTATTGCTGTTGACTTTCTCATAGCTGTTCAGGATGTCACGGAACAGATCTGTGGCACCAGGGACAGCCTTTTCAGAGATGGGGAGTGCGGGAAGCATGGCATTTTCAGCCCAGAGTACAGCTGTTTTTTCCTGTGTCAGAAGATCAAGGAATTCAACAGCCAGATCGAGGTTATCCGTATCTTTATTGATAACAAAGGGGATCCCCGGACCTCCGACAGCTTTCAGGTTTCCCGGTATTGAAGAGGGAGCCGGAAGAAGGAAGAAACCTGCTTCGAAGGGGGCATTGTTATCAATCTCTCCCTGGAGCCAGTTTCCTGTCAGCATGAGGGCGGATTTTCCCTGATAGAACACATTGGCCGAATCATCGTAGCCGATAGCGGAAAAGTCCTTGGTGAAATACCCTTTGTTCACCCACTCCTGAAGTTTGGCTGCAGATTTCTTATTGGCATCAACGGTCCAGAAGGAGCCGGATTTACCGCTCATCATCTGATCCAGCTCAGATCGGGTTGTCATGACATGCTGGATGGAAGACCATTCATGAATACCTGTCCATCCGTCGAGGTTTCCGAAATTGATGGGAACATAACCGGCGGATTTTACTTTTGCCAGAAGGGCTTCCAACTCTTCGAATGTTGCCGGTATAGAAAGATTCAGCTCTTTGAAAAGCTCTTTGTTATAGAAGAACCCCACAACTTCACCTGTGACGGAAACGCCGTAGTACTCTCCGCCGTAACCCATGGAAGTCAGATTCGCTTTGGTAAGCCGATCTTCCCAGCCTTTGGCCACAGCCACGTCAGTCAGATTCGCCAGAAGGTCTGATTTGACAAAGGAGCCCATATCCGCTTCACCCTGATTCAGCTGCATAATATCAGGACCGGTTCCCGACTGTACATTCATCTGGAGGACAAGTTTCAGATCATCAAGGGTTTTTGCTTCCCTTTGAATAACCACTCCGGGATGCTGTGCTTCAAACTCTTCAATAATCTGTTCCATTATGGAATTTTCCGCACCTCTGTAGAACTGATCCCAGACAACGAGAGTAACTGTTTCATCTCCTGATTTTTCCATCTCCTGATTTCCGCCTGCCATTATGAAACAGGGAAGAAGCAGCAGAGCCAGAGAGAGACCAATGATTTTTTTCATATTAGCTCCTTTCTTTGAGTTTAATTCCACTCTAGCGGGAAAAGGTTTTCCCGTCAAGGAAAACCTTTTCCTAAAAGATTGATTTTTTATTGAATAACCCGGGGAAGATACTTTAGAATGCAGATATGGGTATAAAAGACATAGCCCGGATAGCCGGTGTTTCGATTTCCACAGTTTCCCGCGTCCTGAATGGAACAAAACCTGTGAGCCCCGAACTCGAGGAAAAAGTGCGGAAGGCAATTGAGCAGGAGAGCTATGTCCCCAATCAGATGGCCAGGAGCATGGTCCTTCAGAAAACAAATCTGATCGGTCTGATTTTACCGAAAGTCTCTGTCAGTTTTCATCAGAAACTTTTCTACATCCTTGAATCGATCCTGGAAAAGGAAGGCTACAAGGTTATTGTCTGCCATATCAAAGATGACGATACATCGGAAATCAGTTACCTGAATCTTCTGAAACAGAAAGAAGTGGATGGTCTGATCCTCTGTCATGAATCCTATTCGGACAGGATCAACTCCTATCTCAATGCCAGTACAACTCCGGTTGTCCAATGTGCCATACATATCCCCGAACTGAAATGGCCGTCCTATCACATAGATGCGGAACAGGCGGTTTATGACGGAATTTCCCATCTGATATCCCTGGGTCATGAAAAAATCGGATTCATCTGCGGAGATGCCATCAATGATGCCGGCTCGGATCCTCAGATTCAGGGCTACAGGAGAGCCCTGGAGGCAGCAGGACTGACTTTCAACTCTGATTATGTTCTGCCCGGATCATTTTCCTTCCAATCGGGAAAGGATGTGACAGAAAAACTCCTCACCGGGAGTCCTGAAATCACGGCAGCATTCTATGTGAGTGATGAAATGGCTGTGGGAGGCTACAGAGCCATTGCGGATTCAGGGCGGAAAGTCGGCCGGGAGATTGATGTGATGGGCTATGACGGCATTGATCTGGGAGGTTTTATCGAACCGGACCTGGCTACGATAAGTCAGCCCCTGGACAGGATAGCTTCTATGACCATCGAAACCCTTCTGGATTTCATTGATTCCAGAGAAACTGATTTTTCAGGCTCCTCCGGTTTAAGCAGGGTACTCCCCCATGAACTGCGGTCCGGAGGGTCTTGTACAGGTCTGAATAAAGTTCAGATATAGCAGCTTTCCCGTAAGACTGAAGGTTCCCCCTTTACAACTCCAGAGGTTCCGATTGATCCCCCGGAGGAAGATCCCTGAGAATACTTTCCAGGTACCCCCTCAGGAATGAACTGCCGTCTCTTCTGAAAAGTTCCAGGGTTTCGGGATTTATCCTGTGGGGATCCTCGCGTCCTGCAAAAAAATTGAGATTTGCCAGGGAGAGAAATTCTGACATCCTGTCTATTTCATCAGCTGAATAGAGCCCGGCATCCAGAGTTTTCCGGACCATCTGATCGGAACTCTGAATGAAAAAGGACCTGAGAGAGGGCAGGACATCCTGCTCTATGTGCTCCGGCGAATCAGACAGGCTGACAGCGGTATACTCGGGATTTTTCCGGGACAGAGATAGAACCCCGTAGTTATGGGGATACACAGACAGGGCATTGGTTGTAATATCCAGAATTCTCCCGTCAGCCCTCTCCCTGTGAATGATATCCTGAATATGAATATGTCCGCTCAGAAAGGTCCTGAGCCCCAGGGTGGAGAAAAAATCCTGCAAATTTTCACTGTCGTTCACAGTAAACCCGTCACTCACCATGGGGTTATGCTCCAGAAGGGTGTGATGCATGGCAACCGCTGCGTTTTTCCCCTGCAGTTCCGGATCTCTGACTCTTTCAGTTATCCACTCCCTGGTTTCAGAGGAGATCGCTCCGCTGCCGACGGGAACACCGTAGGCCAGATTTCTGTCATACCGGCAGGAATCGAGCATAAAAACAAGAAAACCAGGGACCGGTTCTATCAGATAGCTCAGGGAAGCCGGATCATAGGAGAGGGCATTTTTATATCCGAAGTTTCTGTAGATACGGGCGAACTCTTCCGGAGAAACTCCGGGAACCTGCTGGATCTCGTCCTCTGTGATCTTCCTTGCCCAGGGATTGTTGATGTCATGGTTTCCGGGGATCACATAGACCCGGGTTCCCAGGGACTCGATTTTACGAAACCATTTAGCCAGGTCTCTGTGGCTCTGTTTCTCGCCGTTAAAGGTCAGGTCTCCTGTGACAAGGAGAGCAGCGGGCCTGTTCTTTTCCACGGATGCGTAAAAACCCGAGAGTATGGCATCTATCCGGAGGATATTCTTTCCATCTCCCGACTGGATGAACCCTGTAAAAACAGGGCCCTGATCCCGAAGTTTGTCAGAAAGATAATGGATATCCGTAATGATCCAAATATCTGAATTTCCGCTTTCTGCCTGTGCCCCGTTCCGGCCTATACCAGAAAAGGAGAGGAGCAGCAGAACCAGGAGAAAAACAGGGAGGATAAAACGCATTTTTTTCATTCCCCCATAATAGGATGGATTCTCACTGGTAGTAAATCCGGGAAAGCTCCCCCCGGAGGGGGGGGGAATCCCGGGGCTACAGGGAACCTTCCCCGTCATCTGATGAGAGCGCTTCCAGTTCTCTGGTGATTCCGCTGCTCTGCCTATCACTGAGTTTAAAAAAGGAAACCGCTTCCCTCAGAATCCGGGCCTGACCGGAAAGCTCCTCTGCCATGGAAGCCAGTTCCTCGCTGGAACTGGCATTCCCCTGAATAACCCGGTCCAGCTGATCAATGGCAGCGGTGATCTGTTCGATTCCGGAACTCTGCTCTTTTGATGCGGAGCTGATCTCCTGCACCAGCTCGGAGGTTTTTTCAATATCCGGCAGTACACTTGAGATTTTCTGTCCCGCATCATCTGCTGTGCTTACACTCCGGGCAGAGATCGTTACAATTTCCGCAGCCGCTTTCTGACTGTTTTCCGCCAGCTTGCGGACTTCGCTGGCAACCACGGCAAATCCTTTTCCCGCTTCTCCGGCCCGGGCCGCTTCGATGGCGGCATTTAAGGCCAGAAGATTCGTCTGTCTGGCGATTTCCTCAATGACCCCTATTTTTGAAGCCACTTCTTTCATAGCTTCGACAGAACTGAGTACGGATTCCGAACCGTCCCTGGCGTACTCTCTGGCGCTCAGGGCAATTTTTTCCGTTACCGAAGCATTCTCCGCACTCTGCTTGATGGAAGAGCTGATCTCCTCAATAGTTGCCGAAACCTCTTCCGCACTGGCCGCCTGCTCAGAAGCACCCTGGGCAAGAGCCTGACTGGATTGATTGACACTTTTTGAACTGTTTTCCACTTCCATTGTGGAAGCACTGATGGAGCGGGCAATCCGGTTTAAAGCATCGACCAGGGAACGGATCCCCCGGGCGGCATCTCCGATTTCATCCCTGTATAAGGATGCCTTTTCAAGGCTCTCCTGACTTGTATCGTCAAGCTCAATCCTCCCTTTTGAAAGGAGCAATGACAGGTCCGAGATCAGTTTTACAGGCCCCACGATTTTTGTGATGGAATAGAGAATTATCACCGTGAGAAGGACCAGCAGAGTCAGGGATATGGTGAGAATGAGAAAGATCACCCGGGCGGCGGATTCATTGATCTGAGCCGAAGGGATAACCATCATCATGGTCCATCCTCCTGTATTCTTTACAGGGGAAAATACCATGAACTTTTCCACGCCGTTCTGATCCGTGTACTTCTGAAATCCTGCTTCCCCTTCTCTGATCTTCTCGATCCCCGGTCCGAGTCCATGGAATCCGACGGCATCGGGATCAGACAGGTCCAGAGTCATAAGGTACTGTGTATCCGGGTGAGCGATGAGGATCATATGGCTATCCATAATAGCACCATAGCTGTCTCCGAAATGGATATGCTGACAATTTCTGAAAGCGTTTCCAGACTCACTGCAGAGGCACCCACTCCTATAAGCTCTCCCTTATCGTCTTTGATGGGAACAGCAATGTAGGTCATATTCAATCCTGTGGATTTTGAGACAAGTCCTTCCGAAACGGCAACATCAGCGCCGGCAAGGATCTCCTGAAAATAGGATCTGGCGGAAATATTGCCGCTTCCCCCGGCAGATGTTATATAGTCACCGTTCAGGTCGGCACAGAATTCAAAAGCAACATCAGAAGGCAGATTGTCATGCCTTTGCAACAGATACTCTCCCATAAGATCAATATCTCCGCTCCTGACAGCGGGATCGGAAACGGTTCTCTCTATTTCAAGAAGCCGCCCCTGAATCCATCGTTCGACCTCTGCCGCCCGGGCTTTTGCGGTTAACTCGGCCATACCGAGAAAGTTGGCCTGATTGGACCGGGCAACGAAAATACCAATGACAGAGCCCATAAGGGCAAGTCCCATAACAACGGGAAGGATCAGTAAAAGGGTCATTCGGGTACGCAATTTCATATTCAGCTCCTAAACACTGTTGTGAAGTAAATTATTATATAAGAACATTTTTTTTTCAGAAAAAAAATAGTGCTGCCCTCTGTTACGGTAACAGCATCAGCTCTGAAGCAGGTATATTCCAGCGGAAAAACAGAAGAAACCAAAGGAAAAGAATTGTTGGTAACCCCCTGGGATAGGGAATATACTTTGTCCTGACGGGAGGATATTGTATGCACATAACCAGTCATGGAGCAGCGCAGGTAGTCACTGGCTCCTGCCACAGGATCGAAACGGAGGATTTTCACTTTCTGATTGACTGCGGTATGTTCCAGGGCGGGAAAGAACTGGCCCGGAAAAATTACACGCCCTTTGATTTTGATCCGAAAACTCTGGATTTCATGATCCTCACCCATGGCCACATAGATCACTGCGGCCTCCTCCCCAAACTGGTGAAGCAGGGGTTTTCAGGAAGGATCTACGCCAGTCCCGCCACAGCGGAACTGGTTCCGATCATGCTCTCGGATGCGGCGTTCATACAGGAAAAGGATACGGAACATGAAAACAAGCGGAGAGTCCGCAAGGGGCTGCCGCCCAGGGATCCTCTCTATACTCTGGAAGATGCGGAAAAAGTAGGCCCCCTGCTGTATCCCCTGCCCTACAAGAGTCCGTTTTCTCCGGGAAAGAACCTGGAATTTGTTCTTCAGGACGCAGGTCATGTGATCGGATCGTCCATCGTAGAGCTCTTTATTACGGAAAATACCTTCCAGAAAAAAATTGTTTTCTCCGGAGATCTGGGCCAGAAAAATGTCCCTATCATTGAAGACCCCACGCCCATAGAGCAGGCCGACTATATTTTTATTGAATCCACATACGGTGATCGTCTCCATGATACCCGGCTTCCCCGGGGCACTCAGATGCTGGATGTCATAGTAAAAACAATAAAACGGGGAGGAAAGGTATTTATTCCCAGCTTTGCTCTGGAAAGGACCCAGGAACTTCTCTACACACTGAGTGATCTTCAAAGGGAGAATCCCGATTTTCCCGCGGTCCCCATCTATATGGACAGCCCACTGGCCATTAAGATAACAGAAGTTTTTAAAAACCACTCAGAGCTGTATGACGCTGAGGCGAGAGCCCGGAAGGATAAACCTTTCTCTTTTCCGCATCTGAAATGCACCCCCGAAACAGAGGATTCCAGGGAGATAAGCAAATCCGATGATCCGGCGATAGTCATAGCCGGGAGCGGCATGTGTACGGCCGGCAGGATTCGTCATCATATCCGTCACGGCATAGACAACCCGAACAATACCGTTCTGTTCGTGGGCTATCAGGCCCCGGGGAGTCTGGGGCGGGTGCTTCTGGACGGAGCCCGTGAAATCCGGATGATGGGAAGGATCTTTGAAGTGAAGGCTGAAATTCAGAGGATCGGAAGCTTTTCAGCCCATGCCGATAAAAACGGCCTGACCGATTGGCTCCAGGAATTCAGCCCGAAACCCCGTAAGGTATTTCTGGTTCACGGAGAAGAGAAAACAATCACGAATTTCTCAAATCATCTCAGGAGTCTGGGATTTACAACAGAAATCCCGGAAGAGAATGAGCCGATAGAGATAAAATGATTTCCGGGAGAACGGGATGGTTTGTTGACGGCGGGAGGTTCCTGAACTATGATGAGCTTCATGACATAAACCATTTTTAAAAAATGACATTGAAGAAAAATTAAAAAGACCGATATGTACCATCAGTATGTTTTCACAGCCCATTATCTCTTTATAGCCTTACTGGCCATATTGAGCCTGAATATGTTTTACCGCCGCCAGCATTTATCCCTGTCCAATCAGTGGTTTCTCCGTTTATGCCTTTCCACATTACTGCTGCTCTCACTGGAAATTCTGAGCTGGTACTTTGAAAGCGCCCCGGAGGCAGGTTACCGCCGTCTTCATATCATCTTTAAATATATCTTTTATCTTTCCAATCTGCTTGTCCCGATAAGCTGGCTCATTTATATAGATATTAAGATATTCCGATCTCCCGAACGGCTGAGAAAACTGGGGTATTACAGCCTGTTCCTCTTACTGGGGGTCCTTCTCCTGACAGTGAACCTCTCTACCGGCTGGATCTACAGGATCACCGCAGAGAATGTTTACACATCCAACTTCACCGGAGTCATCGGTTTCACATCCTATCTGTTCTTTATCATTCTGGCCCCTGTATTTCTCATCATCAGGAGCAGGCAGAAAATAGACAGGGATATTTTTCTGGCGGTTATCCTGTTTACTGGCCTGCCCCTGACCGGGGCGGTCCTGCAGATAACAACCCGCAGTACCCTCCTTGTCTGGAACAGCGTGGCTCTGGCCGTTGTCTCTGTGTATATCTTTCTGGAACTCAGCAGCTTAACCTGTGATCCCCTTACGGGACTGAACAACAGAAAGCAGATAGAAGAGTGGCTCCTTTTCAGAACCGCTTCATCCGGAAAAAACAGGGCTCCCTTTACCCTGATTATGATAGACCTGGATGATTTCAAGCAGATCAATGACAGGTTCGGCCATGAAGCGGGAGATCAGGCGCTGATCCATTTTTCCCATATCCTGAAGAATTCCGTAAAGACAAGAGATCAGGTATCCCGCTTTGCGGGAGATGAATTCCTGATTGCACTGGACAGCGCAGGAGAGGAAAGCGCTGAGCTTGTGATCGGGCGGATAAGAGACAGACTCTCCCGATTCAACAGTAAGGGAATTACCCCCTATACCATTGTCTGCAGCTGCGGTTATGCCGTATATTCACCGGAAAGGTACGACAATTATGCCATGGCAATAAAGGAAGCCGACGATAAAATGTATGAAGAGAAAAGAAAGCGCAAAGAATTCATAAAACGGCAGCTGTGCTAGGAATGGATATCCTTTTCAGAGACCGGTGGATTACGGTCATCAACAAACCCTCGGGGCTGATTATCCATAAAACAGTCCTGTCCTCAGATGAAGATTCAGTGGTGGACCGTCTGCGGGAAATGTATGAGGATCCCCCCTCCCCGGTACACAGGCTGGACCGTCCCGCCTCGGGAGCCCTCATCTGTGCCAACGACAGCGAAACCGCCCGCAAGCTCTGTGAAAGCTTTCAGCAGGGAGAAATTCACAAATACTACCAGGCCGTTGTCAGGGGCTGGATCTCCGAACCCGGAGAAATCGCCGTCCCTCTGCAGAAGTACTATCAGGGAAAAGTCTCCAAAGTGAACAAGGAGGAACAGGAGGCGCTCAGCCGGTATGTCCCCCTGAAACAGGGAGAGATACCTGTAGGGAACAACCGCTTTCCCACGTCCCGGTACTCCCTGGTGGAAGCAGAACCTGTCACCGGAAGGTACCATCAGCTGCGGCGTCACCTGGCCAGGATAGGCCACCCGATCGGGGGCGATACGGCCCACGGAGATCTGAGGCATAATACGATCCTCGCCGACTATTGCGGAAACAGGAGGCTCCTTCTTCATGCCGGGCGAATCAGCTTTCCCCATCCCGAAACCGGCGGAGAGATAACCGTGGAAGCGCCCTGTCCGGAAGAGTTCCAGCAGGTTGTTTCATTACTGTTTGAGGGATGATTCGGCTGCACAGACCTCTGGATGGGCCAGAAACAATGACCGGCCCGCAGAGAACAGAGGATCTGTTCGCTTCAACCGGAAGACTCCCCGTTTTTCTGATAGATTTTTCTTTAAAAAAAAACGACTTTTTGTCCCTCTCCAGATATACACAATTCCGGGAAATCACTATAGTTGCCTCACTTCCAATTCCATGGAGGATACAGAAATATGAAGAAGGATTATTCGAAACTGACTCCCATCGGATGGCGGGAGTGGATATCCTTTCCCGATTGGGATGTAGAGTTTTTAAAGGTCAAGGTTGATACAGGTGCCAGAACCTCCTCCCTCCATGTAGGAGAGATAGAGTATTTTGAAAAGGATTCTGTTCCCTGGGTCAGATTCAATGTCTACCCCTGGCAGAAATCCCTGAAAGACAGCATGTCTGTCACCGCTCCGGTCAAAGACTTCAGAAACGTGAAAAGTTCCTCAGGATGTCTGCAGCGCCGGCCTGTCATTATGGCCAGAATTCAGCTGGCAGGACATACCTTTCCGGTGGAACTGACCCTGACAAACAGATCCTCCATGGGCTTCAGGATGCTTCTGGGCAGAGCCGCGATGAGGAAAAACTTCATAGTCATTCCGGGTAAGTCCTATCTGGGAATAAAACCGGGGCCAGAAATACGAAACAGAAACAAGGCCCTGCAGAAATAGAGTCTCCGGAATCTGGAGCAGATTTTTATGATTTATTTATTACGGAGGTAATAAAACTTTGAAACTGGCAATACTTTCACGGTCACCCCGTTCCTATAGTACGCAGAGATTGAAAATGGCAGCCCTCGACAGAGGACATAACTGCAAGGTCCTGGATACCCTGCGCTTTGCGATCGATCTTTCGGGAGACCTTCCCGACCTTCAGTTTAAAGGGAAACCCCTGTCGGACTATGATGCGGTGATCCCCCGGATCGGGGCATCTATCACCTATTTCGGAACAGCTGTGGTCAGACAGTTCGAACAGATGGATGTGTATACTCCCAACACGTCCAACGGCATCAGCAACTCCCGGGATAAACTCAGGGCCACACAGATCCTCTCCCGTCACGATATAGGAATTCCCGCCACCACCTTTGTGAGGAACCAGAAGGATGTGATTTCCGCCATCAACAGAGTGGGAGGTGCCCCCGTCGTTATAAAGCTTCTGGAGGGAACCCAGGGCATCGGTGTGATCCTGGCACCGGAAATGAAAATTGCCGAAGCCATCATAGAAACCCTTCAGAGCACCCAGCAGAATGTTCTGATTCAGCAGTTTGTTTCCGAAAGCAAAGGCAGGGATATCCGGGCTCTTGTTGTGGGAGACAGGGTTGTGGGAGCCATGCGGCGCAGTGCTGTCGGAGATGAGTTCCGGTCCAATGTTCACAGGGGGGGTACCGTGGAAGCCATAGAGCTCTCCCCTCTTTATGAACAGACAGCCGTCCGGGCCGCCCAGATTATGGGCCTGCGGGTAGCCGGTGTGGATATGCTGGAAGGCAAAGACGGGCCCCTCGTGATGGAAGTGAACTCCTCCCCCGGACTGGAGGGGATTGAAAGAGCCACCGGCCTGGATATTGCGGGGTCCATTATCGATTATGTTGCCAACCAGGTAGACTTTCCCGAACTGGATGTGAGGCAGAGACTGACCATCAGTACCGGGTACGGAGTGGCGGAACTTCTTGTCAAAGAGGACAGCCATCTGGTAGGCAAAACTCTCTCTGAATCGGGATTAAGGGAGCAGGACATTACCGTTCTGACCCTTCACAGGGACACGGAAGTCATCCCCAACCCCAGGGAAACCAGAAAGCTCCATGCCCATGACAGGCTGCTGTGCTTCGGCAGGCTTGAGTCTATGAGGAGCATGATTCCCGAACGGAAGAAACGCCGGGCAAAGGTGAAAAAACTCCCCAGGAAGATAGTAGACAGCATCTGAGCTGACAGGAAAGGCCCGGTTAAAACAACCAGACCTTTATTATCTGAATTTCCCTTATCATGGGGATCAGTTCCCCTTGATATACGGCACACCCAGCTTGGCCGGTACATTGAAGTTCTTTCTGGCCAGAGTCAGAATGATGGTCAGTATATAGGGAAGGGCAATAAAAAGTTCGTTGGGAAGGGCCATCTGTCCGGAGGACTGCATATAGATGGCAACTGCTTCGGCAATCCCGAAGATAAAGGCCCCCACCATGGCCCCCAGGGGGTTCCAGTTTCCAAGGAAACAGATGGCAAAGGCAATCCAGCCTCTCCCTCCTATGATTGTATCTGTAAACATTCCCAGATAGACAATCGAATAGAAACTCCCCGCGACGGCCCCCAGCACACCGGCCACCATTGTCGTTCTGAACCGGACGGTTTCCACTTTCATACCTGCCACATCCACCGCTTCAGGATTCTCACCGGCCGACCGGATAACAAGTCCCAGAGAGGTTCTGAAAAGGATAAAGTATCCCAGAGGGGCAATGATAAAAGCAAAATAGGTCAGAATACTCTGATTAAAAAACACCCGCCCAATCACAGGAATGGAGTGAAGCAGCGGGATCGGCAGAGCCGGCAGAGGATCGATCGTCAGCGGCAGGAGGGGGACTCCGAAAATCACTCTATGGAAGAATGCGACCAGACCGGCAATTAGGATATTCAGAGCGGTCCCCGTTACGATCTGATGCTGTTTCAGATAGATGGTGATGTATCCGTAGAGAGAGGCGGCAAGCAGTCCCAGCACCATGGCCAGGAGGAGTCCGAAAAAGTAACTCTGGGTCAGAAACACACCGACGAATCCCCCCCAGGCTCCCAGCAGAAAAATCCCTTCAATGGCAATGATCATCACACCTGTCCGCTCTGCAAAAACTTCCGCGGTGGCTCCAATCAGGAGAGGAGTGCTCATAAGGATGGCTCTGGTTAAAATATTGATCATACACTTTCCTTTGCAAGCAGGTTTTTAATATTTCGTCTCTGTTCGATTTTTTTCCTCAGATAATAGGAGAGGATGACAAAAATCATTACAAAGCCTTCCATCAGCTCGATAATACTGGATGGAATTCCCGAGGTCTGCCCCAGAATGGAACCGCCGACTTTAAGGGCTCCGAAAAGGAGAGAGCCGAAGATGATGCCGATGGGATTGGCATTTGCCAGAATGGCGATTCCGATCCCCTCCGAACCGATTGTCGGATTGAATCCCTGAACCAGCATATGCTGGACTCCGTTCACCTCTGTAAACCCGGCCAGACCGGCCAGAGCGCCGCTGATAAAAAAGGCGAACACACTGATCCGGGCGGAGTTTATCCCGGCAAAGGAAGCCGCCACAGGATTCATTCCCACAACCCGGATTCTGTATCCCACAGTGGTTTTATAGAGAAGGAACCAGCAGAGCACAGCA
The DNA here is from genome assembly GCA_963666275.2 of Oceanispirochaeta sp. Taxonomy (GTDB): domain Bacteria; phylum Spirochaetota; class Spirochaetia; order DSM-2461; family DSM-2461; genus Oceanispirochaeta. The sequence goes on along the minus strand of CAXXOA010000002.1, from coordinate 774,786 downwards.
ATCACAACGGCAAGGAGGAATCCGCCGTGAAGACGGGTTCCTTTGACAAGGACAGGGATAAAGTGCCCCGCCTGAATAGGATCAGACTGGGGATACTCGTGCTTTGCTTCAATCAGGACAGTCCTTAAGAGGTAATTCATAAAAGCCAGGGCGATATAGACAGACATCATACTGACAAGGAATTCGTTCGCCTTGAACCGGGCTTTGAAGACTCCCACCATGGCCCCCCAAACCCCGCCGGCAGCCAGGGCCGCCAGAAAGATCAGAGGAAGGGCGAGAAAGGAAGGCAGAGATGTTCCCAGGCCCAGGGATGTTGCCAGAGCGGCAAGAGACCCCATATAGAACTGTCCCTGAGCGCCTATATTGAACAGGCTGGCTTTGAAGCAAAAAGCAAAAGCCAGGGCTGTAAATATCAGCGGCGTCGCTTTGACAAAGATTTCCGCAAAAGTGTAGCCGTCCCGGAAAAGAAATGAGAAAAGCTTTCCGTAGACGATGAGGGGATTCTTATCCAGGAAAAGCATCAATAGCCCGCTGACAAACAGCCCTGCCAGGATGGATAGGGCGGTTGAGATTATAAGATCTTTTGCATTATGTTTCATCTGATTCCTCCCTGATACCGGCCATGAGCATTCCGATTTGTTCCACTGTGGCATCTTTCTTATCAAGAACATCAATCAGCTCTCCGTCATAGAGAACGCCGATGCGGTCGGAAAGGGCAAAGATCTCGGAGAGTTCTGTGGAGATAAGCAGGATGCTTTTTCCCTTATCCCTTTCTGCCAGTATGGTTCTATGAACATATTCAATTGCCCCCAGGTCCAGTCCCCGGGTCGGCTGATCAAATATAAGAACCTTTGTACCTATGGAAACTTCCCGTCCCAGAACAACTTTCTGCTGATTTCCACCGGAAAGTCCTTTCATGAGATTCTCGGACCCCGAAGCTTTCACAGAATAATCTCTGATGATGTCCCGGGCATGGGATTCCAGTTTCTTCTGCCTGATAACACCGTGATTTGCCCACTCTTTGCTGAAACTGCTCTTTAAAAGGAGATTTTCTCCCAGGCTCATATCCAATACAAGCCCTGCGCTATGGCGGTCGGCATGAACATAGCCTATACCGTTATCGATCCTCTCTCTTACGGACTGATCGTTTATCTGGGCACCGTTCAGAAGGATCTCGCCCTCCTCTACTTCAAACAGTCCGCTGAGAGTCTCTCCCAGTTCCTGCTGTCCGTTACCGCTGACGCCGGCAATGCCCAGGATCTCTCCCTTTTCGATTGAGAAGGAAACGTTTTTCAGAGCAAAATGCCCCTGCTTCCCTTTCACCGAAAGGTTATTGACCTCAAGGACAGTCTCACTTCTCTCCCGTTCGGTCATGGAGATGGGCGGGAGATCTTTTCCGATCATCAGGCGGGAGAGTTCTTTTTCCGTGGTTTCCTGGCGGGGAATATCCCCCACGACCTTTCCGCTGCGCATAACCACAATTCTGTCGGCTACGTGCATAACTTCCTGAAGTTTATGGGTAATGAAGACAACCGAATGTCCTCTCTCTTTAAAACTCTTCACAAAATCCATCAGCTGCATCGACTCCTGGGGAGTCAGGACTGCCGTAGGTTCATCCATAATCAGGAGTTCCACATCCTGATAGAGAGCTTTGAGGATCTCAACTTTCTGCTGAACTCCCACAGGGAGATCCCTTATATAGGAATCAGGTTCTATATTGAAATTATACTTTTCTGTCAGAGCTTTTACTTTGGCAGAAAGTTTTCCGGCATTCAGATACCCTTTCTCATTTCCGAGAATAATATTCTCCAGAACTGTATGAACCGGGATAAGAGAGAAATGCTGCTGAATCATCCCGATGCCCATTTTCATGGCATCCTGGGGAGATTTGATCCGGCGGGGGGTTCCGTCAATCAGGATCTCGCCCTTCTCCGCCTGATACAGGCCGTACAAAATTTTCATGATAGTACTCTTGCCAGCCCCATTTTCTCCCAGAAGAGCAAGGATTTCTCCTTTGTTGATGGAAAATGAGATATCATCGTTGGCAATAACCTTGGTAAAGTACTTACTGATATTTTTAAACTCAACTAGTGGCATTCAGTCCTCCAGAAGGACATTGTATAACGGCGAACCGTATATTATTTAGATATTCAAAAAATAAACTCCTCCCGGAGCCCCTCAGGACAGCGGGAAGAGTTTTAACTGAAAAAAAGATAAGGAAAATCCTCAATGAGGATTCAGATATCAGTAATCTCCAGAGAACATAGATTCGAAATCAACATCTCCGGCTATGGCTGCTGCGGTGGCTTCTTCTACAGCTTTCTTAACCGCAGGATCAATATTTTCGGTGTAATAGGGGACAAAAAGTCCTTCTTTCAGACCGGCCATATGAACTTTTCCCTCCAGGGATCCGTCCAGGTATTTGGCAACAGCCCATTTATAGAAAACCTGAAAGTCAAATCCCACACTGGCAACGACTGTCTCAGGAGCTATATCATTCTGATTGCTTGAAAAACCGATGAATTTAGCTCCCTTCTCCTTGGCTGCCTGTATGGCACCAAGTCCAACCTGATTGGCATAGAAGAAAAGTACATCCGCTCCGTTATCGATCATTGTTTCAGCCATCTGTTTTCCCAGGGCCACGTCACTCCAGGAGTTGGCATAGGCTCTGACAGCACTCACGTCAATACCTTTCTCTGCGGCATAGGAAGCGGCTGTGGCTTCATAGACATCCAGAAGATCCACCATAGCCTTATTGGGGAAACCGCCGACAGTGGCAATTTTTCCGCTTTCAGTGACATAGGCCGCCATAACACCGGCAATGTAACTGGCTTCATATTCTTTGGGGAAAATAGGAGCCACATTGGGTCCGGAAGAGACCATACCGTTTACAACACAAAATGTGGTTTCAGGAAAGGAAGGAGCAACTTTATTGGCAGCCTCATCAAACTGAGTTCCCGCAGCCATGATCAGATCGTAACCGCGTTCAGCATAATTTCTGAAAGTGGATTCATAATCACTGGCCTGTACATTTTCGATGTACTCCATATTGGTACCCAACTCTTCATTGGTTGCAACAAGTCCGCTATAGTTTGTGGCATTCCAGCTCTGATCATTGATCGGTCCCGGCAGGATCAGAACCATTTTAAGATCGGATGCTCCTCCGGATTCACCGGAATCAGATTCCTGGGATCCACCGGCAAAAACAGCGGCTGAAAGGGCCAGAAACATGGCAAGTACTACTACTTTTTTCATAATCGTTCTCCTATCTGTATTATTCCTTCAATTGTAGTATCCCTGCCTTTTTATTCAAGTAGCAAAGAAAATGTTTGCATTAGAGGATCCCGCATCGGACAAATGAAAAACGGGCTTAACTGTAACCTGTAAAAATCCCTGTTCATTAAGTATTTTCAGCAGTTAGGCTTACGTTTTCCGGATTTATTCCATCCGTAGACATCCGCCTGTTATTGGAAGAGAAAAAAAATTTACCCATAGAAAGCATATCCGACAGAAAATACAGAATTGTATTTTTTAAATCCCATTATTCTTCCTGAAATAGTCAGATTTCAAGCTTACGCCAGGGGCCAGGGATTCTCTTTCACAAAGTCGCAGAACCGCTTTACATTGGGATTTTCCGACTCTTTCAACCAGGCCAGGGCGTAATCCAGATACATCTCCGGGCTGTCCACATCCACATAGGCGATGTTCGGGTCATTTTTCACTTTAAAGGTTCTGGGCAGATAGGTAATACCCTGGCCGCTGGCTGTCATTCCCAGGGCATTTTCCGGACGTTTGACAAACAGGACTCTCCGCATATTCACACCGGAAGCCTGCATCCTTTTGTGAATGGCTGAAACACTCCTGGGATGATAGGTGTTGTCCACCATAATGACCACGTCATCGGCCAGTTCGGAGACTTTCACCTTTCTCCGACCTGCCAGAGGATGCTCCCTGCTCAGAGCAACTGCCGACAGCCCCCTTCCCAGAGAGAGACTCTCCAGCCGGGGAGAATCCCCGATCTCCTCCTGTTCAATAAATATGACATCCACGATCCGATTTAAAAGAGCCGTCTTCAGAGGTCCCCAGCCGTCGATGTGAATTTCAAAAGTCGTATCCGGGTGGAGAGCCCGGTATTCTTTGATTTTGTCATGAACGGATCCCCAGCCTACGGGACCATGGTATCCCAGGCGGATCACCGAATTGTTTGACGAGGTCATCTGGGCCAGGTTCTGCTTTATATTCTGGTAATAATTGAACAGATAGGAGAATTCCCGGTAGAGATACTCCCCCTCCGGGGTAAGAGTCATAGAGTGCCTGTTCCTGTTGAAGAGTTTTACATTCAGCTCCTCTTCCAGCGAGTTGATTTTAGCTGTAATGGTAGGCTGAGTGAGATACAGTTCCTCTGCTGTCCGGGAAAAGTTCAGTGTATTGGCAGCGGAGAGGAAACACTGTATTTTGCTGAAATCCATATCTTTACCTCTCCGCTATTATTTTAATTATAACAAGGCCTTGTCAATCAAGCCTTCAGGTACTTCCGGGCACTTTCTGCAGCCACTTTACCGGTATGGACGGCAAAGCCCTGGCAGGAACCGGCACAAACACCTACGTCGTAGGTATCACCGTAAAGCCCACCGGTTTCACAACCTCCCGCATACAGACCGGGAATGGCATGACCCTGTTCGTTGATGACACTGCTGGCTGTATCAATTTTCACCCCCCCTGCGGAAGCGAAAATTCCCGCAACCAGCTCAAAAGCATAGTAGGGACCGTCCTCCAGAGGATAGAGGTAATCCGGGTTCTTGGCATAATCCAGATCCTGCCTGCTGCTGCAGAATCCATTAAACCGCTCCACAGTATCTTTCAGCGTTCCGCTGTCTACAGAGATCTTTCCCGCCAGCTCATCCAGAGAATCAGCAGTATAGACACTGCCTTTTCCCGCGGATGTCCAGTCATCCAGCTCCTTATAGAGATTGGTCAGCTTGCTTCCCCGGGCAATGTATTCACCGCAGCCGAAAACGCAGCCTTCGTAGGCCAGCATATCCATCTGCTTTTTCGTCAGGATACTGTAAACTTTTTTCTGCATGGCCTGAACATTTCCCGAATGGGTAAAGTTCTGTTCCGCCAGCTCTTCGTTGGCAAATCGTTCTCCCTTCTCATTCACCCAGAAAAAGGGCTGGAAAGCAGCTGCACAGTAGAGCTGGGTTCCGTAGGGCATTCCCCTCATGGTACCACCGTAGAAGACAAGGGTCCCGGGGGATTTGGCAAAGGTACTCCCCGCACTCTGAGCCATACGGATACCATCTCCGTCCCGGCCTTTGATCCCGGTTGCCTCAACACGGTCTGCACTGAAATCACACAGCTCATTGATCATCTCGGGACTGTCGGCGTATCCTCCTGTAGCCAGAATGGCAACGGGGGCTTCAATATAGAGATAGCTGCCGTCTTCCTGCTCCGCTATGATTCCGGCGACCTTTCCGTCTTTCATAACCAGCTCCCGGCCGGGAGTATTCATCATGATGGTGGCGCCGCTCTTCTCCACAGCATTCTGCCACTGCTGTACGTATTTTGTACCGCTCAGCTGTCCCTCTTCCACTTCATAGAGGTGCCAGGTTGTCAGGGCGACCCCCATGGTGCTGACGGCGCGGAATTTGATGCCCACCGACTCCATCCAGTCCAGGTTGGCGGCAGAGGCATCAAAGAAAGCGTGGTTCAGAGCCCCGTCGGCCAGCCAGTGATGGTAATCCATGGCTTTGGAGAATACTTCTCCCACGGTGTAGTCGACCCCCGCCTCTTTCTGCCAGTGAGACCCTACGGCAAAGAGGCCTTCGGTAAACATGGTTGTTCCGCCGTATACTGAGTTTTTTTCAATAAGGACGGTTTTCATTCCCAGCTGAGCAGCTCTTGTGGCGGCAGCACTTCCGCACCCGCCGGATCCCAGAACGACCACATCCGCTTTGATGGTCTTTGAGACTTTAGGCATCAGACTTTCACGGGGGGCTGCAGCGGAAGCTCCATCTGCGGAAGCAACTGCTCCTTTGCTGCCGAAACTGCAGGAACTGATAACACTGGCGCCGGCTATACCTACAACTCCGGCAGCAGTACCTTTCAGAAAATCTCTTCGGGAAATACCGGAGGACTGTTCTTTGCTCATATATTTTTAGACTCCCTTCAAACGATAAAATATTTTTAGATAATATTGTATCGATATAATTTTACTTAGGGAAATCAAAAATACTGATATCCTTATCGGTATTTCCTATGACAGAGAAGCCGTTCCTCCATGAAGTAAGAGGAGTAAGAGACCTGAACCCTATTCATTGGATTTGATGATTCTGGCAGGGATACTCCCTACAATTGTATTGGGAGGGACATCCCCGTCCCAGGTCTGCAGGACAAACCATTCGAGGCTGTAAAATACAGAACTTTTTAGAGATCCCGGATTGTGAGTTTATCAAATCCGCTTTCGGCAACAATATCATCCATTGCCTTCCGGATGCCATCAAAGGTCTGCTGATACGTAAGTTCTCTTTTATTCATACTCTTCCTATCATATGCTGAAATATTGTTTCAGAAAGAATCATATTTTTCCCTGTTCAGGGACAGTGTCTGCCGGTTTAAGGCTCCTTTTCTGTCTGCTGTTCCGATTCCGAAACTCAGTAGGCGTCATTCCCACACTGTCCATAAAGACTCTGTTGAAATTGGATTTCGAATTGAATCCGCAGGCGAAACAGACAGACAGAATACTCTCACCCGGTCGGTTCACAAGATTCTTTCTGGCCGCATCCACCCTGTGGGCATTGATAAAATTCCTGAAATTTTTCTGGTACCGGGTATTTATGATCTCCGAAAGTTCCCGGGGAGTGATTTTCAGACTGCGGCTTAAATCATTGATGGTCAGATCCGGGTTCTCATAGATCCTCTCCAGACTCATAAGGTCTTCAATCCTCTCAACAACATCGTCTGCAACCGGTTTGGACAATCGGGACTTGGCATACCTGGCGGCGCTCGATTCCATTCTGACCTGAATAAAAAAGTGGGGATACCGGAATGTGACTACCCCAAGGAACAGCATGATCAGAATGAGACCCAGAATACCGAATGTGTAATATTGGAAGAGATTCAGAGCATCGGTAACCAGAATAACCATCATCACAACCAGACTGCCCAGGAGATAGATGGATGCGAATTTCACCGCTCTGTCATGATTATCCTTAATGTAATAGTAACGGTTCCAGAAACGGTATATGGCAAACAGTACCCACACCAGGCTCCAGGGGAACATACTCAGTTCGATAATCCTGTAGAGTGTCTTCACTACCCCGTCTGAAATCCCATTCAAAGGAAACAGAGCAATTTTCTCTTCATTGGATTTGACATAATAGGGAATGAAAATGATCAGAGTGATTAAAAAAGGTATCAATGAAAAAATGTGTCTCACCGAAAAAGAAAATTTCCTGTCCATAAGGCTCCGGAAATAATAGTAGAAGAAAGGCCCCACAAGAAAGATTAAAGGGTAATTCATATAAAGGAGATAGGGAGCGAAGCTCTCTGTTCCCAGCCGGGAGTAGGGGTCACAGAGAATACAGAATCCGAATACAAAGAAGAATCCCCCATGGAGATAGTGAAACAGCTGTTTCTCCCTGATAGAAAGGAAGATCAGTAGAGAGATCACCATGGAGGTCATCCCGCCGGATGCAATAAAGAAAGAAAGGAATAATCCGGTATATGTAAAATCTCCGATCATGACCTATCATATCATTGCCTCTTTTTCTCTATCTACCACAATTCTGATGAATGGATCATTAATATGGCTCCCCGCGGGTGCTGCCTATGGGAGGAGTTCCCTGAGGATCAGTTCAGAGACACTTTATGTAAAACTTTCCGGTTGGGATGAAATCCTCTTGACTCATACATCCGGACTCACTATATTAGTCTTATTATAGACTATTTAAATATAAACTATTTATTTTGAGACTATCCAGGTGGTAGAGATATGGAAAAACCAACAAGAGATGAAGCCTATCTGTTTATTCAGACTCCGAAGCGTTTCGTTCATACACTTATGTATGATCTGAAACTTCCCGAGGACTCCAAGGTAAACATGACCCAGCTGCGGGCTCTGCTTGTCCTGAGAGACAAGGGAGATCTGACGATGAAGGAACTGGGCAGCAGTCTGGGTATGATCAAAGGATCCCTGACCCAGGTTGTCGATAAACTCATTGATACGGGCCTGGCGATCCGGAAAAGATCAGAGCAGGACAGAAGACAGGTCAAAGTCTCCATCACCGACCAGGGTATCAGCCTGACAGACCAGGCGGATATCAGATTTGAAAACCATATTTTTGAAAATATTCAGCTTCTGGAGGATCAGGAGGCGGAGGATCTCCTTGCGGCTCTGAAAACCCTCCGGAATGTTTCAGCAAAATTAGAGGAAAAAAAACATGCAAGAGCAAGATAAATCAGCCTTTATGGGAGAACAGAAACTCTTTCCCCTGCTTATAAAAATGTCTGTACCCACCATTATAGGTATGATGGTTGCGGCTCTGTATAATATCACCGATACCATTTTCGTGGGCCGCGGTGTCGGCTCCATGGCCATTGCGGGGCTCTCCATAGCCTTCCCCATCCAGATGATCTTCCAGGGCCTGGCGCTGATGGTTGCCACCGGAGCGGCGTCCATTATTTCAAGAAGACTGGGAGAAAAACGACCCGAAGAAGCGACACGCGCCTTCGGTACTGCCGTGACCACACTTCTGATCGGAGGGATAGCCCTATCTCTTCTGCTGCAGCTATTTCTGACCCCCATACTGAGGATATTCGGATCTTCTAATGCGATAATGCCCTATGCGGCTACCTATATGAGAACCATTATCTGGGGATTTACCTTTTTCGGAATGTCCATGGGAGCCAACAGTCTGATCCGGTCGGAAGGGAATGCCAGAACAGCCATGAACTGCATGCTCATTGGACTGATCCTCAACATAATTCTGGATCCCATCATGATCTTTGTTTTTCATCTGGGAGTCAGGGGAGCCGCTCTGGCAACCATTATAAGCCAGTTCTTCTCATTCCTATGGGCTTTTCAGTTCTACGCACGGAAAAAATCTCTGCTGAGACTGGAAAAATCCGACTTCCGCATCAAGCCTTCCCTTCTGAAAGAGATGACAATCCTCGGGATACCCAACTTTGTTCAGTCCACCGGAACCAGTATTGTCGCCACAGTGATTATTACTACCGCAGGAAGACTGGGAGGAGACCTGGCGGTCTCCACCTATGGGATTCTTCAGCGACTCCTTTCTTTCATTTTTATGCCCATGGTGGGGATTGCCATGGGATTTCAGCCCATTGCCGGGTACAACTACGGAGCCAAACTTTACGATAGAGTAAAGGGAATACTCTTCCTGGCTATCATCTCGGGGACATCCATTGCCCTCTTCTTCTATGTTATTGTCCGGATGAACCCGGACCTGCTTGTAGGTCTTTTTACAACCGACCCCGTTTTAATAGAAAGGAGTGTTCACGCTCTGAAAATAATGTCTCTCCTGATGCCCATCATCAGTATTCAGATTGTTTCAGCCACCTACTTTCAGGCGGTCGGCAAGGGAAGAGTCTCACTGCTGCTGGGAACCTCCCGGACCTTCCTTTTCCTGATCCCGGCAGCTCTGATTCTGCCCCGGATTTTCGGACTGAACGGAGTATGGGCGGCATTCCCCACGGCGGACTTTCTTGCAGTCCTGGTGACAGTCACAGCAACTTTCTTTGAAATGAGAAACCTGGATCAAAGGCATCAGCAGGGAGAGAGACTGAAACGCACTGTAGCCTAGACTCTCATCCGCTTCAGCAGTGATGCTGCAGAAACAGGGATTCCCTCTCCCCGGGGGGATCCTTTTTTTACTGCATCAGATATTTTTTATAGTACTCTTCATAGAGGCCGGAAGATTTGATTTCCCGGAGCTGTTCATTCACTTTATCGACCAGAGCAGCATGATCCTCATGCAGATACAGATGCATTGTCCGGACGGTTAAGGGGGGATGAATGATCTCAATCCCCTCCACCTTATTTTTCCTGATGTAATTGTTCATTCTCAATTCAGAATACAGAATAACATCCACTCTTCCTGCAAGTAGAACATTCACCATGCTCTCGACATTGTCGTATCGGGTGACTTCAGGATAGGATCCCAGCTGCATTTCATAGATTTTCCAGCCATTCAGGAATCCGATTCTCAAATTTTTCAGATCTTCCCATCCGTTGATCCTGAAGGAATCCTCCGCTCTTTTAACTGCCACAAACTGAAATGAGACCAGAGGCTCCCGGACTTCCAAAAGATTATCGAACGTATCGGATAACCCTGAAATCCTGGCAAACTCTCCATCATCATGCCCCTCGTCCGCCCATTGAATGGAGCGTTCAGAAGGATAGTGATTGATATGGACCCCCAACCCCAAACGGCTGAAAACATCCTCCAGAAGGACATCATAGAAACCGGTACTGTCCATTGTACTGTAGGGAGCGGAATCGGCAGTATTCAGGGAAACAGTTTCGGCAGAAACAGCACCTGAGCAAATCAGAAGCATAATGAATAGTCTTTTCTTCATGGAATCAACCTCTCCCGGCTTTCTGTGTCTTTGCAGAAGGAACAGTCTGTATAAAATCTAGTCAACCCTTTCATAATCCCGGATTGTAAGGAAAACAACAGATTCACCCTTCTCATTTTTCCTGGGGATTGTAGAAATACGGCTTCTAATATTCTGAACACCTCTGGAAGGTTCAACAGCGACCCGAACAGGAACATTGTATAGAGCCTCTCCCGTTGAAGAGGAATATTTCACAGATCTTCTTATGGCGCAGGCTTTGCAATGAAGAGTGTTCCCGCAGCCTCCGGGTTTTCTGGAATTTTCACATTCCATGAGGTCTCCGCCCAGTTCGCCATGGATCTCTTCTGACGTTTTATCAAAGAGATGGACTGCAGGATTATTGGCGAACAGAATCCTGCTTGAGTCTTCAACCACAAGGACAGGAGTTTCCAGCTGATCAAGGAATCCCTTCAGAGTCTGCGGTTTATCCGATAAAAAAGCGGAATGACAATCCGGACAGATTCCATGGGAGACCTGGCCGTCCATGGTAACTCCTTCATTAATCAGAGAATTGCACCAGGCACAAAGAACCTTAATATCCTGTTTCTGTTTCACTCATAACCTCAATTTCTATACTATACGATCTGGAGTCTGTCATTCTACCGACTTTCTTTCAAGAACCCTTTTTACGGCCTCTGAGAGGGTTTTCATTGACACAGGCTTGGAAAGATAGGCTTTGATGCCCATTTTTTCAGCCTGTTTTTCTGTAAAATTTTCACTGAAACCTGTCATTATAATAATCGGAACAGAATCATTAATTTCCATCATTTTTCCGGCGAGTCTATCTCCAGTCAGATCCGGCATGGTCATATCTGTAATAACAAGATCAATTGAATGAGAGTTCTTTTCAAAGTAATCCAGCCCTGCCGGACTTTCTGTTTTTAAAGTCACTTTATATCCCAGGAACTGGAGTATTTCCCTGGTCATCTCTCCCACAGGAGCCTCATCATCAATAACAAGAATATGTTCTTCTCCTGAAGACAATGGGGACAGGTTCACTTCCTCTGCGCCCGTTTCAGGATCTTCAATTACCAGAGGAAGATAGATTCTGAAAAGAGACCCTTTCCCTTTTTCACTTTCAACAACAATACAACCGCCGTAGTCTTTAATGATTTTATCGGTAATGGCCAGTCCCAGACCGGTCCCTTTCTTTTTTTCCTTTGTTGTAAAGTAGGGCTCGAAGATTCTATCCAGAAGCTCTTTATCCATTCCCCGTCCCGTATCCTGCACGCTAAGACAGACGAAGGAACCGGATGAATGCGCAATAGCCGGCAGATCTCCGGCATAAAGTTCTGCTCTTTTAAAACTCACTGTGATTGAACCGGCTTGAAACCCTTCCAATGCATGATAGGCGTTGGTGCAAAGATTCATGACAATCTGATGGATATGGGTCGGATTCGCTTTTATGAGGCCGCAGTCAGGACTGAGATCCGGTATCAGGTCAATGGAACTGGGAAGGGAGGCACGAAAGAGTTCAAGCACATCATTGATGATGATATTCACATCCAGAGGTTTCAGATCCAGTTCGTGGTTGTGGCTGAAAGCCAGGATCTGTTTCACAAGCTCTCCGGCTCTCCTGGAAGCAGCCAGAACACTTTCCAGATATTTGTAGACTTTCCCATCCTTCTCGATGCTGGTCAGAACAATCTCCACATACCCGATGATAGGTGTCAGCAGGTTGTTGAAATCATGGGCGATCCCCCCGGCCAGCTGCCCCAGCATTTCCACTTTGTTCCTTTGGGAAACCTGCTTCTGAAGCTCTTTTTTCTCTCTCTCCGATTCGACTCTTTTTGTAATATTTTCAACACAGGACCAATAGAGGATTTCTTCATTTCTCTGAATAATACTTCTATTCACAGAGACGGGGATCTGCCTTCCATCTTTATCAACCAGGAACTGTTCCTGGGTAGTATAGGGGATCGGAATTTCTCGGGAGCTGCGGATCCCCTGCTGTATATGATGATATCTGTCCGGCAGCAGATCCCAGAGAGTCATCGTACGGATCTCCTCGGCAGAGTATCCTACTATCCCGGCAAGGGCTTCATTATGAAAGAGGATTGTTCCCGCATTATCTGTAAGGACCACACCAAGGGGCAGCGACTCCAGAAGCTGATGATAGAAGTTCTTGCTCTCTTCCAGTTCTCCGGCAATAAGAGACTGGTTCCTCCATAATTCCTTAAATACAATTCTGATATGTTCAATCTCGTTGGTCGTTGTGACAGGAGGCGACTGAAAGGATCCGGAACTTCCTGTAGCATCAATGATCGATTGCTGAAGATCCCGCAATGGCGATGTGACAATGCCATGATAGGTGATAAAAATGATAGAGCTGAATATAAGAAGCAATGCAACTCCGATGAGGAAAAAACGGAAAAAATCCCTGCGGATACCGGATGTAATGTACTGATCCGAAAAAATAAGATACACATTCCCGATCAGAACACTCTCATTATCCATGGTGAAATAAACATCAGAAGATTTGACTAAGACCCTTTCGAACTTGCTGCTGTGGAAGAGGAAATCCATAATGGCCTCAAAAAAATGCGGCTGAAAATGACTGTTGCCCCCTGTGGATTTCAGTTTTTCCAGCTCCGCCCGGGAAAATTCCCTGTAATACCCTGAAGAGGCAATGGATTCTCCGGCTTCATTCAGGATACTGATCCCCGCAGCGTTCCTGTTCATAAGTATAATTTCCGCTATGTCATCCAGCTGTTCATAATTCAGATTCCAGAGGGGGGTTGTCACCTCAAAAACCAGCCTTTTCAGCTCAACATCCATTGCATGGTCCAGGGACGCATACTGGGATGTCATCTGCCTGTACTGGGAAAGAAAAATACTAAGAAAAGTTGAGATAATAAAGATGGGGAGGATCCGTTTGAGGAATGCTTTTTCCAGAGTTATATATTTATTCATTCTATGACTCGACCTGAATATATGGGTATCCCTAATCCGAAGGTACAGATAAGGATCATTGGAAAATCTCTATGGAATACATACACCCATGTAAATTTGTAATGCCGCCCATACTACCTTAATTCTCAAAGTGCGTCAAAATCATGGGGCTATATAAATCCCCCAATCCCTCCTGAAAAGAAAAGAAAGGACAGATTGCCTTCTAAAAAATGTGCTCCGGGAATTGACTCCCGGCATGCTGTTCTTTCATATTGAAAGAACAATATGAACAGAAGAATACTCTTTATCCTCATGCTTCTCATAACAGCAAACCTCTCCGGACAGGAGGATGCGATTAATCGGATTTTCTCACTGGATCTTGGTTATACCAGGATTGGTCTGGAAAATAACGGATGGGGACTGGGAACAGGTTTTGAACATATCCTCCGGGATCATATGGCCCTGAAATACGGTTTCGGACATATGACATTTAAAACCAATGTGGATGATCTTTATTGTACAACAGTCAACATATCAATAATGTCAAACTATTACTTCCTCAATTCAGACCTGAGAGACCTCTATTTCGGCATGGGAATGGCAACGGATTTCCTGAACTACTTCGGCAGCGGCACAGTCCCGGACCAGACAGGAGACACCATCATCTATTTGGATTCTCTCCTGGGATGGAAATACTATTTTCATCCCGCCCTGATGCTGGACCTCGGTACGGGATACAACTGGATCCTGAGCAATGCCGAGTACTATCCTTCCTTCGCACGGTATGGCAAAGGCGGTTTTTTTTACTCTATCGCCCTGAAAATCTTTTTTTCCGGATCCGGAAAATCCTGACCCCGGAATGCAGAAAGGAGATTTCCTCCTCCCCCCTGTTCAGGCCGCTTCTTCAGACCTCTCTGCCGGACGGTGAAACAGACTTAACAGTGCCGCCATAAGAACAGCAGTGATCGCATAGGGGATGGCCTGAAGCCCTAAAAAGTCCGCCAGGATTCCCAGAAAACAGGAGGAGGCGGTAATCCCGATGGTAAAGAGAGCAATAAAGATATTACTGTAGGCCGCCCTGTTTTCATTCCCGATCCTGACAAACTCGGCACTCAGAGTGGGGAAGAGCAGAGAGTGGGCCATACCGTAGAATGCCCCCAGATAATAAAGCTGGGCGGGTTTTGTCATCCAGTTCAGATAGAGGATTGTGAGGACCATCACAAAGAACCCGATCGCCATAATCAGCCTCCGGGGAATTCTATCCAGAAAGCGGGAAAAAACAAGACGATATGCCACACCGACCAGGGTGAAGAAACCGAAGAACCTTGTGATATCCACAATCCCCAGCCTCTGCTCCGTAAAGAGGGGAATAAAAGTCTTGAAAATGCCGTAGCCGCCGCCGAAAGCCAGAGTCTGAAAAATCAGAACTCCGATTCCCGGCTTGAGCGCCAGTCCGGAAAAGGTGAAATTCTCTTCTTCCACCAGGGTGTAGCACTCCTTCTTCAGGCTGTAGGAAAGCAGAATCACAAGCACCGAAAAAACCAGAGGGACCATAAAGATCATATGGGGAGCAATGTAAATATAGATCCCCTGGGCCATGATGGATGCCAGCCCGGAAGTCATCAGCCCGGAAATACCGAACAGTGCGGCATAGGAGCGTCTTTTATCTTCGGGAGTGATGTCGTACATCATTGAAAAAAGATTGGTAAAACCCGCCCCATAGTTGATTCCCGTGAGCATGTAGAAAAGAAACATCACAAGAAGATTGCTGTGAAAGAGAATTAATCCCGCAGTTCCGATGAAGGTGGTAATGAACCCCAGACGCAGAAGCCGGAGCTTATTGTAGGTCTGTCCCCGGAAAAGCTGAATCCCGACGATGAGTACCAGGGTCATGGTAGGAATGGTAGTGAACATTCCGATCAGACCGTTCCCGGCGCCCAGAGTGGCCAGATAGGCAGGCAGGATATTCATAGAGTTGATACCCAGAAAAATGAAAAAATTCATCAGGAACAGGAGGGCAAACTGCCTCTGCTTTTCAGACATAGACTTCCTTTGAACAAACAGTGAAATGGACCTTTTTCTGAATTGTAAAGGAAAACCGGCAAACCTCATAGAGGGAGAGTCAGACCTGTTTTCTAAACCTGGAGAGCCTTCTGAGCCTCTGACTGTATAAAATGAAAATATTTTTCCGGACAGATGATCTCCTGAGGCTGGATATGAAACATCTCAATGTTTTCATGGGTGAAAAACACCTGTTCCCAGGGATTCTTCTCTACAAAAGCGGCCTGAATAACAGGAAACAGGGAGTTGTTTTCAGAGATTCTGTAAATGAGCCCCCGGATAATCGTATAGTTCCAGAATACGGCCCTTTCAAAAGTGATCTCCGCCCTGTGATCAATCGCGAAGGCGCACTCTCTGTCCCGGAGAATATTCTCCGATTTGAATGATCCCCTGTGGGAAATGAGGAATATATCATCTCTCTGATTGGACAGATAGGCCATGACTGTCGAGTGAGGTCTTTCGGAAGCCTTGGTAATAAAGACCCCCACCTTGTTATTATCAATGACAAAATCTCCGGAGAAATCACTCTCCAGCAGAGGACTTTCCGGGATGGCCAGGATCTCTCTGCGGTCAAGAGAATGTTCATATCCGGGAATGCTGAACCTTTCGATGATACTGTTTCCGTAAAAGAGCTCATAAAATTCAGGTTTAACAACCATAATACCGGCTGTAGCACTTTCCACATATCCCTTGACGGCAACCCTGTAGACATTCAGGTTGGCATCGACCTGCTCAACTCCTGTTCTGTTATCCAGGTACACAGAGACATTCTGACCCTGACCGAAAAGATTCCCCTTGGGAAAATTGATGACAATGATGTCATCGATCCGGGAGGTGACACCCATCTCTGAGGCCACAGTCTCTCCGAGAAATCCGGAAACAATGGCATAGGAACGATCTGCTATATAATTGTTTATCATGGCATTTCCTTTTTTAAATAATTTTTACATCTGGAATACATCCCTTCCAGGCGGTCAATAAAACCTTCTGTCTCCTTTTCACACATTCCATAGGAAAGAAGATCTGTCCAGACATCCAGTTTTTCCAGAATCAGAGGCTGCAGCTCCCTTCCCCGGTCTGTCAGCCGGACAATCACGGCCCGTTTATCAGAGACGCAGGGTTCCCTGACCACAAGTCCCTTCTGCTCCAGCTTCTTCATAATCCGGGAAGTTTCCGCCCGGTCTATCATCAGTTCATCACTGAGGGTTTTCATATTAACACCCTCTTTTTCGCCCAGGGTTACAAGATAGATATACTCGGAAGAACAGATCCCCAGCTCTTTCATCTCATTGTTGATATAGATCTGAAACTCCCTGTAAAGAGCAGAAATCCATTTCCCGATGCTCATTCTGTCCCGATTTCTCACTGACTGTTTCTCCTGAAGACGTATTTAGTTGACTACTCAACAAATACCAGATTCCCGGGAGTTGATCAATCTGCGAACAATTGAGTTATGAAATTTAAAAGATTTTATGAGACCGGAGATCTCTTTCTGTTAGCTGAAAACCGCCTAGAAGCGAAGGCTTTTAAGCTTCTCCAGGGCTTCCCTGAAGCTGTACCCTTCCACTGCCTTTACAAGCTGTTTAAAATCCGGCTCGTACTGCTTCTTTCCTATCCCTTCAGCCAGCTTATGAATCAGGGTAAGTGCTTCGGTATCCCCCTCTTCCAGGAGTTCCTGAATTTCCTGTATCAGGGCCCGGATTTCCCCGGGATCTGCTGCAGGAGTTTCCTCCTTTTCCTCTGAAACAAGAGAATCCCGGAACAGACCAAGACTTTCCGTCAGAGGCTCCAATCGGGAGAGAAGGGATTCCAGCAGGTCTTCCCTCTCTTCGGAGGAGGCATTTTTTCTGCACGCGGCTTCCAGTTTCGAGGCTTCATTAAAGACTTCCACAGCACCGATATTGCCGGCGGAGCCCTTCAATGAGTGGGCGAGCCGGGTAAGGGCATCGGGATCTTCATCACTTACCGCATCCTGAAAAAGATCTCTGAAACGGCTGTACATATCCAGAAACTTCAGAAGGATCCTTATATAGGCTTCTTTATTGTTCTGCACAATGGAAAGACCGTTTTCTGTATTTAAGCCGGCAATGACAGGAAGTTCCGGACTCCGTGTCTGCGGTTCTTTCTCCGGTATATCAGATAGCCTCTTCCGGGCAGGGGTAATCCAGTTTCCCAGTATGGTAAAGAGCTCGGAAGGATTCACAGGTTTTCCTATATGGTCATTCATCCCCGCCTTCAGGGCTTTTTCTCTGTCGCCCGAAAGGACATTTGCCGTCATGGCGATCACCGGGAGATCCCGGAAGCGGTCCTGTTCCCGGATTTTAGCCGTAGCCGTATAACCATCCATCACAGGAAGCTGACAATCCATGAGGACCCCGTCAAATTCCTCGTTGTCCAGAGAGTTCAGAGCTTCCAAACCGTTTTCTGCCAGAGAGACCCAGATTCCCACGCTCTCAAGGAGCTCGATCGCCACTTCCTGATTGATTTCATTGTCTTCCACAAGAAGGATTCTGGCCCCTTTCAGCTTGTTTTTGATGCTGTTGAGATTTTCTGAAGTCACCCGCTTCCGGCTTTTTTTCAGAACAGACTTCCCGAGTGCGGAAAGGATGGAATCCAGAAGGATTGAGGGCATCACAGGTTTTGAAAGGACATCCACAATCTGAGGGACCTCCTCAATGAACATCTGTGCATCATCTTTGCCGTAGGCTGTGAGGAGAAGAACTTTCGGCAGAGGAGGAGCTTCGGGATCATCGTATATCTCCCGGCAGATTTCTATACCGCTTTTACCGGGGATCTTCCAGTCCATAAGGACGAGATCCCAACCCGATTCGGGGGGATTCCGCAGCTGCAAAAGCGCTTCCTCTGCGCTCCGGCATAATTCCAGAGAGAATCCCAGAGAGCTGAGCATCTCCTCCAGAATCAGGAGTGCCGTGGCATTATCGTCCACAACTAGCAGCCTGGCCCGGGAAAGATCCTCTACCCTGTAATCCTTTTTTTCCGCTCCCTGCTGCTTCTCGATGGTAACAGTGAAATGGAAGGTGCTGCCCTCTCCCGCCCGGGAATCAACCCAGATATCCCCATCCATCAGCTCGACAATTTTCTTTGAGATAGCCAGCCCGAGCCCTGTTCCGCCGTACTTCCGTGTGGTGGAGGTGTCCGCCTGGGAGAATTCTTTGAAGAGCTTTTCCTTCTGGGACTCTGTCATACCGATCCCCGAATCTTTTACCCAGAAATGATAATGACAGGTATTCTCCGAACAGCTGTCCTCTCTGACGCCTATAACAATTTCACCGGTTTCGGTGAATTTTACCGCATTGGATCCCAGATTCAGAAGGACCTGACCAAGCCTTAAGGGGTCTCCTATCAGAGCGGTATCGATTTCACCGGGCACATCAAACATCAGTTCAAGATTTGATTCCTCGACTTTCAAACCCAGAATATTTGATATGTGATCAAACACATCCTCCAGATAAAAGCTGATATGCTCCAGTTCGATTTTTCCCGCTTCAATTTTGGAAAAGTCCAGAATATCGTTGATGATTCCCAGGAGATTCTCTGCGGATCGGCTGACTTTGGAGATATAGCCGTACTGCTTCTCATTCAGATCCGTCTGCTTGGCCAGGTGGGTCAGTCCTATGATGGCATTCATGGGAGTTCTGATTTCATGAGACATATTGGCCAGGAACTCCGCCTTCACCCGGGCAGCCTCTTCCGCGGCTTCCTTTGCCTGGGCTAGTTCTTTTTCCACCTTTTTCCTCTCTGTAATATCTTCAGCCAGTCCGTCAATGCTGAGGATATTTCCCTTTTCATCCCTTACAGGATGATTGGAAATCAGGACAGTCCTCTCACTCCCGTCTGAATGAATGAATGTCATCTCAAACTGAGCAAAGTTATGCTCCGGATCCTCCTGAAAATACTGTACAGTCTGATTCGCCTTCTCAATGGATTCAGGAAGCCAGTCGATGGAATCGGCCCAGTTCCGTCCCTTCAGCTGATCCTGATCAAGGTCAAAAATCGACTTGAAACCCTGGCTGGCAAAAAGATACTCTCCCTCGAGAGTATGGCTGTAGATCAGGAACTTGCTGCCCAGATCTTCCAGAAGACGCTGATACTTGAAGCGGTTTTCCTCCAGCTCTTTTTCAATAATCTTTTTGTCTGTGATGTCTTCCACAATCCCATCGACCGAAAGGATGCTTCCGTCTTTATTTCTGACAGGATGGTTGGAGACCAGGATGGTTCTTTCCGAACCGTCAGGATGGATAAAATCCATTTCAAACTGATGGAAATTATTACTCTGGTTACTGACAAAACCTTCAATGCTTTCCTGGGCGGCTTCGATGGCCCCGGGCAGCCAGTTGATAAAGAACATCCATTTCTGTCCCAGAATTTCTTCCGGATCCATTCCGAAAATGGACTTGAAACCTTCGCTTCCGAAAAGGAATGTACCGTCCAGAGCATGACTGTATATAAGAAAGCTGCTGCCCAGTTCTTCTACAAGATGCTGGTACTTCAGCCTGCTCTGCTCCAGCTCCCTCTCCATCTTCTTCTGATCGGTGATATCTTCTACCAGTCCGTCGAAGGAAATGATCTCACCCTCCTCATCCCGCAGAGGATGGGCAGAGTTCCTGATAGTCCGGATGGTACCGTCTGGGTGTCTGAAGTCCATTTCAAACTGCCTGAAATCGCAGCTGCCCTCCATGAAGCTCCGGAAGTTTTCATTAGCGGTTTCAACAGCTCCGGGCTGCCAGTCAAATATATCCTGCCAGGACTGACCGAGAACCTCCTCCCGGGTTTTTCCTGTCATGGCATAAATGCCTTCGCTGATGAACAGCAGCTCCCCATCCACCTGATGGCTGTAAATCATAAAATAGGATCCCAGCTCTTCTATGAGGTGCTGATATTTTTGTTTGCTCAGAGCCAGCTCATCTTCTATGGCTTTCCTGCTGGTGATGTCCACATGCCAGCCCACTACAGCCTGCTCGCCCTCATACTCCAGGGTATAGGCCGAAACAAGGACATCCCGGATTCCCGAAGGAGTTATATACTTGGCTTCAAAATTCCGGCAGAAACCATTTTTCCGGAGGATATCCATAAACTCCTTCTGCTGCTCGGGATAGAAAAAGAGAGAACGCTCATTGATGCCAAGATGGATTCCCAGTCCCCTCATGGCGGAGTTGACGTATTTCCCTTCCTCACCGACAAAGATCCCCACACCGATGGGACTGGTTTCAAGGATACTTTCAAGCTTCTCCTTTTCCCTTACTGTAGAGACAGTATTTTCTATCGAGTCGAGCATGGCATTCACTGTAACACTGAGTTCGCCGATTTCATCATTCCCCTTCAGAGTCGTCCGCTCTGCGGAATTTCCCCTGCTTGTGATAGAACGCACCTGGTTGAGGAAGGATTCAATCCTGTAGAAAATATTCCGGCTGAGGAAATAGTAGACAAGGAATCCTATGACCGCCAGAAAAAGGATAACCCGGGAATAGAACTTCCTCAGAAGACTGAGTTCATAGAAATAGAAATCCCGGGATTTCTGAACCGAGGCCAGAGCCACCGGAGTTCCGGAAAGGCCGGAAATCGGGATCGAACCGGTAATACTGTTCCTCTCCCTTTCCAGGAGAATCCCCCTGTCGGAGCTCTTCATCTCATCCCCGGGCCGCAGTCCCCTGATATTCAGAGAATATCCGAGAAGTTTTTCATACGCATTCAGCTGATCTCTCCCCAGAAGGCTTACAAAAATCATCCAGCCCCTCTGCGGGCCTTCTCCGGAATTTTTCAGAACCGGTCTCCGAACAGCAATGCCCAGTTCGGAATCTCCCAGGGCGAAAAGCCCGCCTTCAGTTCCGAAACTCTCATCAACAAGCGGAAAATCAAGATCCGTGACAGCAGCGACTTTGTCTTTAATGACCCCTGATGACAGCTCCGGAATATCCAGAGCATCCGAATAGATAATCCGATTCTGATTATCCAGAAAAAACAGGGAAATCAGGGATATACCGGAAAAATACTCCAGGTCCAGATTTTCCTCCCTGTATTCCGCATTAAGATCATCTGCAAACTCCCAGGTATCATCCCAGGTGGCGTAGTCTTTCAGCATCAGATCGATCTGAACGATGTGAGATGCAATGAGCTCTGAAGCCCTTTCAAGATCCATCCGGAGTTCAAGGCTCTCTCTTTCTTCAAATCCCTTTCTCAGAATGGAGTAAATGATAAAATACTGCCCAGTAATAAAAATCACCATGGAAGCCACCAGTCCGACAAGGAACACCCTGCGCAATTTCATAGCATATCCACGGCTTCATCATCAGAGTTCTGATTAATCACTTCCACTATTTTATCCAGATTATCCATAAAGACAGGAATAAGCTCCGGATCAAAATGCTTCCCCGATTCCTGTTTAATAAGATTCACAGCCTTCTCGATCGGCCAGGCCTCTTTGTAGGGTCTTGTACTGGTCAGGGCATCAAAAACATCAGCAATGGCTGTAATCCTGCCTATCAGAGGAATATCCGTCCCTTTAAGCCCCTGAGGATATCCTGAACCGTCCCACTTCTCATGATGGGTCAAAGCAGCAGTTGCCGCTACGGCAAGAAGATCATCATGATGCTGCCCTATCAGTTTTGCCCCCAGCATGGCATGCTCTTCCATGATTTTTCTTTCTTCCGGAGAAAGCAGCCCGGGCTTGAGCAGAATACTGTCGGCAATGGCAATTTTCCCCACGTCATGCATGGGCGAGGCGTTTAAAAAAATATCCGCTTCTCTTTCTTCCACTCCCATGGCCAGGGCGAGAATCTTTGCCATAAATCCAATCCGCAGAACATGCCGTCCTGTTTCGTTATCCCGGAATTCCGCAGCCATTCCGAGGCGGCGTATGATTTCAAATCGGCTATGCTGCAGCTCGACAGTCCTCTTGGCAACCATCTCCTCCAGATTTTTATTCTGTTCATAAAGAGAAAGGTGGGTTCTGACCCGGGACAATACAATCGGAGGGCTCACCGGTTTTGTAATATAGTCAACCGCCCCGATCTTAAACCCCAGAGCCTCATCTTCAATGTCTCCCAGGGCCGTAACAAAAATGACGGGGATATTTTTTGTCCGGGGATCAGATTTCAGCTGCCGGCAGACCTCGTAGCCGTCCATCCCGGGCATCATCACATCCAGCAGGATAAGGCCGGGGGGGTCTTTCGTGCCAGCTCCAGGGCATCCGCTCCATTATTGGAGGCTTTGATTCTATACTCTTTTGAAAGAATACCCGAGAGAAGTGAGATATTGTCGGGCATATCATCCACAACAAGGATGGTTTGTTTTTTCTGCTGAGAACTCATACACAAAGTGTAAGCATTTCTTTTTTTGAAAGCAAAAGAACTGTGAGAGGAAAAGAAAAGTTCCGGCCGGGTTTCCTACCGGAAAAACAGGGACAGGAGACAATCAGAGAACAGTATAGGTAATTTCCCTGTTCAAATAGGAGGAACCTGTAAATACCTGATCAACATAGGATTTTTTTACATCCATTATTTTATCAATATTGCTGAAAAAGGCTTTGACCACATCAGGATCAAACTGACTTCCGCTGTTGGTATGCAGATATTCCCGGCACTTTTCTTCTGTCCATGCATTTTTATAAGTTCTATTCGTCCCGAGAGCATCATAGACATCAGCCACAGCAACAATCCGGGCTTCCAGAGGAATCTCACAGCCCTTCAACCCCGAGGGATACCCCTGGCCGTCGAATCTTTCATGATGGGACTTTGCAATCTTTGCGGCCACATCCAGAAGAGTATGGGAAAAGATCTTTTCTTCCGAAAAAGGGACATCGCTGCGCTGGGGTTTAAACAGGGAGGTTCGGCTGCTGAGAATCTGCTCTCCGTAAAGGCAATGATTTTTCATCTCATCATATTCTTCATCAGTCAGTCTGCCCTGCTTCAGAAGAATTCTTTCGGGTATGCCTATTTTTCCGATATCATGAACAGGAGCCGCTTCTTTGATCACATTAATTTCGGCTTCGGTTAAATTCAGACCTTTTGCGATGAGCTCAGAATATAAGGCGACTCTGACAAAGTGCTGACCTGTTTCATAATCCTTATATTCAGCAGCCCTGGACAGAATACCAATGATCGACGACCGGGATTCTTCCAGTTCGAGAGTTCTGCTCTCCAGATCCCTGGTCCTCTCTAAAACCATTTGTTCCAGGTCCTGTTTATATTTGAAATTCTCATTGAGAAGTTCCTGATGAGACAGTGCCTGATCAATGGTTTTTCTGATGGAATTCAGGTCATGAAAAGGTTTTCTGATAAAGTCCCATACACCACAATGAAGAGCATCAATGGCGGAATCAATATGGCTGTTTCCTGAAATGACAATATAAGAGATATCAGTTTTTATCTTTATGGCTTTCTGAATGAAATCCAGTCCATTCATATCCGGCATATTTATATCAACAAGGGCCAGCTGAATGGAATTCTTTTCAATTTCCATTAACGCATCATAGCCGTTTCCACATAAAATCACGTTATAGGATTTACTTAAAAAATCGTATAAGAGCTCCCGGATCAACTGCTCGTCATCTACTATTAAAATTGTACTCTTCATTCTTTTTAATTCCTCTTTATATCTACACCATTTACTGACTAAATCAGAAAAATGTAAAGGATTCTCAGCAATGTAACCGTAACAACATGAGGAATCGGTGGTCTTTAAAAAAAAATGGGTTCTGTTTTAACTTCAAAAAAGATGTTCTCTTAATCTATTAAAAAAAAATTACAAAAACAGGCAGGGGGTGAAACCTTCGGTGCCAAAGGAGTCATGATCCCATGGCCGGATCTCCCCCCATGCAGTTTCAGAAGACAGGAGCTCAGGTTTCAGCCGGCCATGCCCTGCTCCCTGATCTCCCAGCAGATGGCGAAGTAGATATCGTCAAAGAGTTCCGGCTCAATCCCCGCGTCGAGCATCCTTTTTTTTATGATATCCTCAGTGGTACTGAGATAGAGCCATCCAAGAGGGTCTTCCAGAGGATAGGGTGATTCTGTTCTCTGCCAGCTTTCATACTCGGGCCGGACGGAACTGTAGAGATCTTCAATACAATACTGAATCAAATGGCTTATATCCTGGTTCATGCTCTGAATATACAGTTTCCCTGTGTCAGAACACGGCACATATAATGGATTTTTCTTATTCCTGTGTGCCTGTCAGCTGCAGAACCAGCTGGGTCCTGTTCTGAGAGCCGGTTTTCTCAAAAATATTTGACAAATGCCTTTTGACTGTTGCCTCGGAAATAAAAAGAGATTCGGCAATTTCCCTGTTTCTGACTCCCCGGATAATGTATTGAGAAATTTCCAGTTCCCTGGGCGTCAGATAGTACTCTTTCTGAAATTTATCAAAACTGTAGACCCCTTTCTGTTCCTCTATCGTGATCAGGGCAAAAAGCTCCTTCCCGAACCGGAACGAACCTGATTTATTCAGTATGCGGAAAATAAAGGTTTTATTTCCGTATTTTTCCGTCCAGCAGATGACAGGGCTATTGGAATTCTTGAGAGATTTAACAAGATAGTTTATAACCGGATGTTTAAGCAATTTCTGCCTATTTTGCTTCTTAAACTGAAATATCTCCTCCAGCAGTACAATATTCCCGTTGATGGGAACTTCCGTTTCCCCATCTTCATAGATATAGAGAAACCCCAGTTTATCTTCTGCATTTCCCATGGAATACTCGGAAAGTATCCGGACTTTCTCCTGCATGGTATGGGAGACAATGCCGGCATTCAGAGCGGGAAGAATCAGCTGCAGGAGCTGAGTCTCCCTTTCGCCGAACTTCCGGTCTTCCCCTTCAGGGAGAGTGTGGCCCACCATGCCTATCAGCTGTTTGTGATAGAGTATGGGAATATAGCAGTAATCTCCTGTGGGACGGATTCTATGACATTCATTAAGAAACTCGGCAAGATGCTGTTGGTCTTCCTGATCCCTCAGATAACTGATCCTGCCCGGATTCTCCATCAGAGCATTCAGTACAGAATCCTTATCCATCATATGTTTAAAATAGAAATCATTAAAATCTTCCGGATTATTATTGATAGATTGAATATCAGTGGTAAAAGAATTGGGAAACACCAGAGCCGCATGAAAATCATCCTGAAGGAGTGATCCCGCCTTTTTTAGATAGGCATGAAGAAATTTGTCCGGGCTCAATCTTTCATCAGCAATGTCTTTGTAAAGACTGGAAATGATCCTTTGTTCACGGTCTGTCAGTACAAGCTTCATGGTACTAACAGATTACCGGATTGGAATTTAATGATCAATCAAAATTTATTTTTCAGGATTTTGTCTTTTCGCCTGAAAGAGTGTCTATGATGGATTCCTGAATCCGATCTATAGACCTCTACACCTCATGGGAGAAACCTTGATTATGAATTTTATCCCTCTTTCAATCAAAATGATTATAACACGGGTCCTTAAAAAAATGGATCAGGCAAAAGCGACCCCGTGTTTCTTCTCCTTTTTGATTTTATACATGGCCTGATCAGCTCTTTTCAGTAATTCCTCCATATCCGCCGCCTGGTCAGGAAAGAGGGAAACGCCGATACTTGCTTTCACGGAGATGGTTATCCCGTTAAATGTGCGCGGTCTTTTAATAGCATCCGAGATCCTCTGGGCCAGAGCCTTTACAACTTCCGTATTCGACTCCAGCTGAAAGAGCACCACCAGTTCGTCTCCGCCGATACGCGCAACAATATCCCCGTCCCGGACAGCCCGTTTCAGATCTTCTCCAACCGATTTGAGAACAAAATCTCCAAAGTCATGCCCGTGGGTATCATTCATTATTTTAAAATCATTGAGATCGATATACAGCAGGGCATATTTACGGCCCGGCTCCTCATTATTTTCCACACTGCTATTAAAGTATTCCTCCAGAAAGTACCTGTTATAGAGAGAGGTCAGAGGATCCCTCTGAGCCTTCATTTTATGAAGGGTACCTTCCTTTCTCAGTTCATCCTGTTTGGCCAGTATCCGCCGCATACTGGCCGGAACTGTCGTAATCAGATATCCCAGCACGACCAGAAAAACAGTCCTGAATCCCTGACTGATCCAGTCTGCGGAAATCTTTGTTTCCGCCATTCCCAGATGAAAGGAACTGTAGAACCTGAAATAGAGAAGATTCATCATGGTGCAGCTGAGAAGTGTGGTAAACCAGACTAGTACCCTGTCCATTCTGAGAGAAGCCAGAAACATCAGGATCGGGTATATCAGAATAGCAGCGGATGTGGCCGTCAGGACCGGCGAATTATAGGTGGCATCAAAATAGTTATATACGGTAAGAGAGAGGACATTGAGAGTCATCATAATGTAACTCAGAATCCTCACCGGCTTCTTCTTATAGATGAAATACCACATAAATCCGTTATAGAGTATGTTGATGCCCACAAGGCCCATACCGAATGCCCCTGCGGTTTTATTATCCTGAAACAGGTAGGTAAGTATGCTCATAAGAAGGAGAACAGGATAAATAATTCAGTTGATCTCCCAGTGGATTTTTTCTCCCCGGAGATACTCAGAAGCAAAAAGTTCATTGTAACTTCTGTTGTTCATACTCTAAATATAAGAGAAGGAACTTCCTGTCATCCAGAAGTATTTCTATCTTTATCATGCGAGAAATCATCTTACAGGAAAAGCCTGAAATGCCTTATTCCTATCAGATATGGTAAAAATAGCTTCAAAGCTTTTTCCTGTATAAGCAAAGCACCTCCCGAAAGAGGTGCTTTTACACATAATCTATAGCTCTAAATGAAAAAAGGCGTTAATTCTTTTATCAGTTTAAACCAGCTCTCCCAGATCTCCCCAGAGGAATACATCCAGTCCCAGCTCTTTGGCCATGGCAGCTTTTGCCAGAGCCAGTTTATCCGCCGCTTCTTTAGAGGAAGCGTACAGGATAGTCTCATGGTTGGACGGATGACCCAGCATGGCATCCCTGTCCACACCGTATCTGATCAGATGCTTGATAGGCCAGCTGGGATCAGTTTTATCCAGACGGTCCTGAGTTTCCTCTGCCGGCAGAGTCACGGTTTTTCCTCTCATGATATTCATGGAAAGCTTTCCGTTGCGGGCAATATAGACACGGCTGATAACAACTTCTCCGGCTTTCCCGACTCCCGAAAGGGTAGCTCCGCCGTAGGGAAAGAACACAGGGTTCTGTCTGAAACCAATGGCGTCGGCATAACCCCTTTCAAAGTGGCTGGCAGGAGAGGATCCTGAAAGGAGTTCCACCCAGATATCTTCATTGCTGTATTCCACTTCTCCCTCAGTGGTAACTGCTTTACCTGTGTACTGACGGGCCCAGCGGATATCCTCCTGGTTGGCTGAGGGATCTTCACCGAAACGGTTCCAGATCTCATGGGAAAGGATCAAGTCTACAGCGCATCCGCCGTCTACTTCGTTGAAACAGGGAATGGCCTGACCGTCCCGGATGATATTGCCCTCGGTATCTTTGACGGGGGGACGGTCCGGGTTATTCAGCAGACCTTCCACCAGGTCAGAGGCGGGAGCGATATCCTTCAGTCCCTGCTGGTACTGGATACCGATCACATCGCAACCGAAACGATCTGCAATTCTGGCAGCGGCAATGTACATTTTACCCTGCTCGGTAAGCTGCTGTTCTGTCAGTTCTTTCGTACCGTCTGTTCCGACTTTGAACTGCATCCCTTTGTCGCGGAGCCACTGAATCACTTCTGCCCCTTCCGCGTCATCAATGGTCGTCATCTCCGCAAAGAGAGCGGACTGACTCAGGTTCTCTTTTCCGATTCCCAGGGGATAAAGGAGAGAGTTGGGGATAATGGCATTCTCCATTCCCATACACATCTCGTCAAAGTAACCCATAATGCGGCGCTGAGTTCTGACTTTGTCTGCCTCTTCCCGGCCGATTTTTACAAGTTCCTGATCAGCTCCGGAGGGATCAAAGGGGTGAATATGAGCGCTGGAATAGACAACCTTCCCGGTATTCAGGAATTCATCGATTCTTGCCAGAGCCTCGTCGGAATTCAGATCTTCCGCCCAGATTGTTGAGAACTCCCTGTTGTGTTTCACAAGACAGGCATTCAGGTTGGCCAGGCCGACAAGCCCGGGCCAGGTTCCGTCAAAGTTGGCAATGGTCAGCACTTTCAGATCGCTTCTCTGAACAAGAGCTCCCAGGACATGGTGGCTGTACTGCCATACAGCATGAGCACTGATCACAGTGGCACCTTCCGGAATAGCCATGATCACTTCGTTACCCATGGACTGGCTGCTTATGAAACCATGTCCACCGCTTACGGGATGTGCTCTTACCACATCAATATTTCTGGATTTGAAAATCCCTATCAGATCAGCTTCCAGTTTACTCTGCTCGGGCCATCCGGCAATATTTGCGGACTCTCTGAGGTCACCGTTGGCAATTAAATAAAATTTTGTATTTGAAGACATTTTATCCTCCTGATTATCTATCCCTGACTATACCCGACTCATCCTCTGAAGAGATATGTATAATTAAATCTATTTTATGTACAAAAACGTTGTCAAAGACCAATAATTAGACTATTTTCCCCTTATGCGATTGCGGAATAATCCCCATAGCGGAGACCCTTCTCCCCTGAAACAGCACTTTTCAGCCTTGTCTCTCCGGATTCACTGCTGCCGGGAGTGGTCTTTTCAGATGTGGAATATTTCTCACCAGAAGTCTCCCTACTGGCGCCTTTACTGGAACAGAAGACATTGCGGAACTGTTCATCATAAAGGACTGCCCTACAGCCTGGGCCCTGAAAAGGTCCTTCTTATTGCGCCGGAGACAGATTTTACCGGAGAGTATAACGTATCGCCAGATCTGAAGAAGGTCTATGAACTTATAGGGGAACCCCGAGGCAGATACAGGGAGGACCGGGAAAGGATGGATCATCTTTTTATCCACTTCAATCTGGGACCGCAGATCGATGCGATCCGGAATCAGGTCAGAGAGATGTCCGTCAGTCCGGAACTGCAGGATTTTTTCAGCAGTATCGGCCGGGATGTAGCCCATGACCCCGAGTACCCGAGCCTGGATCTGGAGCTGAGAATCCACGCAGCCCTGGGGTTTACTCTCAGCCAGTTTCTAGCGGGAGCGGAAACACTGCCGATCAATGATGCAAGGATAACAAGAGTTCTGAATCTTATCGAAGAGGATCTTTCTGTTTCCTACAGGAATGAGGATCTGGCAGCAGCGGCGAACCTGTCGGTAAGCCGGTTCGAAAAACTTTTCCATGAAAAACTGGGGCAGAGCCCCGGCCGGTACATAAACGGCCGGAGAATTGAAGAGGCCTGCATCCGGCTGGACCATAAGGAAGACTCCATAGAATCCATTGCCGAGGCCCTGGGTTTCTATGACCGCCACCACTTCTCAAAAATATTTAAAAAATACAGAGGAGTCTCTCCCGGAGCCTACAGGAAGGCGGGGATATTCGGGAATTAGTCAACTCCCGGCAGATTCATGAGTCTCCTCTGAATCTGCCTGAGAGAAAGTCTGAATCAGGCGCTTTCGTAACGGATCCTCTCTTCGTCAATCCCGAGGTCCGACAGTTTGGCCCTGGAGGCATTGATCATGGGAGGGGGACCGCACATATAGATCACATTGTCTTTCAGATCAAGCTTCTCCATGACATTGGTCACAAAGCCTTTCTCACCTTTCCAGTTTTCATCAAAAGCGACAACCCGGATAAATTCGAACTTGCTGCTCTCTTTTTCAAGCTTTTCAAATTCACGGGCATAGAGGATCTCATCCTCTTTATTGACCCCGTAAATCAGTTTGACCTCTTCAATATGATCCCTCTCAATAGCGTCCTGAACCAGAGGCAGGAAAGGAGTAATACCTATACCTCCTCCCACAAAGACAGCTTTTCTGGAATCTTTATCGATCACCAGTTCATCTCCGATCGGTCCCTCCAGAACTGCGGTCATACCTTCGGAGAAAGAGTTGAACAGAATATCCGTACCATAGCCGGCGGGAGCCTTTTTAACAGTCACACCTATCTGTCTACTGTTTATATCAAAACGGGAGACAGAAAAAGCCCGGAACATCTCGGGTTTTTCTTCGATTCTCACCAGGATAAACTGGCCGGGAGTGAACCGGATGCTATCGTCCGTCAGCTGGAAGATAAACTCTTTTACATCCTCTTTAAGCTGAGTTACTTTATAGACAGTGGTTTCAAAACGCTTTCTGTCTTTTCCCGCTTCCTTTTTCACCTTTCTGAAAATAAAGTCCGCTGTTTTCTCATTTGCCAGGGTAAGAATTCCGGCTGGACAATGGACAACACAGGTGGAACATTTCAGACAGTTAACATTATCCAGCTGGTTTTTCGAATTAAAACTGTCATAAGGAGAGAGCTGCATGGGACAGACTCTGGCGCACTTTCCGCACTTGTGGCACTCCCGGGTATTGGAAATGGTCACCTTTTCTTCTGTGGAAGAGGTGACCTTGGCCTTTCTGCCCAGAAAGTGGGAAACCTTCTGCATGGCTCCCATGGGGCAGAAATTGCACCAGGTTCTGGGGCTCACAACAAGTCCGAGAACAGAACCGGCGATAACCACCATCATATAGCTGTTGACAAAAACCATACCCATTCTGTCCCAGAATCCGGGGGTTCCATAAAATCCGGAAGCCCGGACAAACCCGGATCCCATGCGGAAGCCGAACCATGCTAGTACCATCACGGAAACAATGGCCCATCCCAGAAACCGGGGAATTTTTCCATTTCGGCTGAGAGGAAACAGAAAGGAATCAAACAGGCTTCCATGAGCACAGATGTTTCCGCACCAGTAGCGCCCCTTGAAGAAAGAGGCCAGGATTAATCCGATCATCACGGGAATAACCAGCAATCCCAGTTTCGGTTCCAACTGGCCGGCTAAAGCGACAAGCAGGGTGAAGAGAAAAGAGTACTTTCGAATGACAGTAAAGGTTCTTTGGGCCCGGACATTGTAGGTTGGTTTGGCTGTCAGGGGGTTAAAAAACAGTTTCATGTATGAGCTCCAGAAATATAACTATAATTATATATTGTTTTAGATATATCTACATTTCTATATATTTTGTCCGGCCCTTGTCAACAGATAATACAAAAAGAGAGGTTTTATCTCATTGTGCTGTGAGCGATTTTTGAATTACCCGGGCCCCTTTTGAAACGGCATTCCCCGGAAACCCTATTCCTTCAGATACTCTTTCAAAGCTGTCAGAAAAAGCTCCAATGCGGGATTTTCACTCTCCCGGATATAGGCGACGGCCATATCGATTTTAAATGGCGCACCCTTCAGATCCAGGACTTTCAGCTTTTCATTCTGAACCTGCCTGACGCAGGATGGCATCAGAGCACTTCCGAAACCGGCCTCCACCAGGAAGAGCATGGCGTCCGCACTGTCCGCTTCTATGACTTTGTCAGGAGAGAAATGATTGTTAAGCCAGTCCCGGTGCATCCTCTTATGAACCATGGGCAGCTTGGTCCCGGTACTGATAATGACGGGATCATTCTGAAGCTCAGTCAGCGAGATTTCCCCTTTTCCGGAGAAGGGGTGATCCTGTCCTACCACTGCACAGATATCGTAGGAGCAGAAGGTTTCTACACAGATTTCATCATCGTCTTCCACGTTATAGGGAAAAACAACCGAAACATCGTTCAGTCCCTGCTTCAGATCCTGTATCAGAGAGGGCTGCTCATTCTTGTTCAATACAATTTCAATACGGGGATAGAGGGTATGAAACCGGCCGATCAGCTCGGGAAAAAAAGCCCTTTCGATAAAGTTGGTAAACCCCAGCCGGAGGACCCCTTCGTGCCCCACTGCCGCACTGCCGCTCCTCTGGACCGCTTCTGTATACTGTCTCAGGATTTTTTCCGCTTCCCTCAGGAATACAGCTCCTCCCGGTGTGAGGGAAACGGAGCGTCGGTTCCTGTTAAACAGTTTGAATCCCAGTTCTTTCTCTATTTTGGCAATATGGAGGCTCATAGCGGTCTGGGTGATACAGCACTCATCGGCGGCTTTGGTAAAATTGAGTTGTTTTGCGGCACTGATAAAGTACTTTAAACCGACCATATCCATAATGAATCTCCCTCTGATAGGTACATAAACTACAGCAAATACCAAAAAAAACCCATACCGGGTTGAAACCGGTATGGGTTTTCCTGATGTATTTTTATCAGAAGGAGAGCTATTTTACGGCATCTGCTACGATAGCACCAGCCAGATAACCTGAAGTAAAAGCCCAGCCCTGTGCGGCGCCGCCATAGGCGACATACTCTTTCTTCTCTGTCAGCATAACACCGATAGAATCGGTTCCTACAGCATAGAGACCATTGATAACGCTGCCGTCCTTGCCCAGAACCTGAAACTTCTCATTGATGTCCAGACCACCGGTGGTGGAGTAGACACAGGGGGATCCGATGACGGCATAATAGGGACCATCACCTTCCACTTTTTCAAAGGTGCTGTTTGTATTATCAATGGGCATTCCCGACAGACCATAAACAACAGAACTTTTTGTGATTCCGTCGGCTGGATTTTCCCTGCTGTCACAGTAGACATTGTAGTTTTCCACTGTGGTTTCCAGTACTGCGGGATCCATCTCCAGAGATTCCGCCAGAGCGGAGAGAGAGTCGGCTTTCACAGCAATACCATGACTGACGGCTTTATCCAGGACTTCATAGACATTCTCGACAGGAGTATTGATAGGCCATCCTCCCTGATTGACAAACAGACCGTTTGAATCGAAACGCAGTCCAGTCTCTTTAATCTCATCGATCATTTCATTGGACCATATGGTGTAGAACCGGGGACCGGCCTGCCAGTTTCCATAAGAACCAAGGGATGTTTCATCAACAAAACGGACTCCGGCACTGTTTACAGCCATAGCATTGGGAGCCACAGCCATCATCATGGGAATATCGTTAAGAGATCTGGTTGCTTCCCGTCCTGTCCAGAGGTCAAAGGAACCTTCAATGGGGGTTACTTCGTACTCATGCATGATCGCGGCAGCCCCGCCGATATGGCTTATGGGAGGAACTCCGATGTTATAGGTGGCCGCTCCCTTATCAATGGCAGCCTGAATCATGGCTCCGTCATTCTGACGCATACCGTAATGATTGTAGGCCTCTCCGGTCAGAGGATAATACTCTGTAGAGAGATAGCGGTTGGTCATCTCACCACTTCCCGCAAAACCGCCTGTTGCCAGAACAACACTCTTCGCATGGATTTCGTATTTTGTTCCGTCCGCATTCTCTGCCAGAACACCTGTTACATTCCCGGAAGCATCGGTAAGCAGATCGGTAGCGGAAGTTTCAAGCATATACTCTCCGCCGATTTCAGCGTAGAGCTCCATGATGGTATCAAAATACCCGGCAACAATTTCTTTCTTGATTCCAAACTGTCCGCCGTAAGCGACAACAGCTTCATAAGGTTCAGAAAGGCCCTGCATAGGTGCTCCGAAATCAAATCCCCGTTCCATCAGCCAGTCGGTGGCGTTGCCCGATTCGTTCATCATGTAATCGATAGACCACTCTTTGGCATCCCCTTCGGTATAATCAATCCAGGCTGCCTTCAGCACATCCACATCCACATAATCCTTACCGCCATTGGACGCTACAAAGGAAGGCGGATTGATTGACATGGGAGAAGAGGTCACAGCACTGGTTCCGCCGTATTTACCGGCTTTGTCGATCCCAAGTACATTGACGGCTTCCGGGTTGTTTCCATTGGCAGCATAGAGTTCTTCAGCAGCACGGACAGCGGTGGCAATTCCCGAACCGCCCATTCCCACAACCAGGACATCTGTCTCGATCTGAAGGGTCTCGCTTTTCTTATCCGCATTCACATAGAAGGCTTTGACAGATTTGACATCGCCGCCTGCGGCCTGAATAGCCTGAACAAGACAGTCTTCTGTTGCCGCCTTGATACCATTACTGGAAGTTGTGGCGCCTGTTATGGAATCAACAGTAACAGACTGGTTTTCAATCATTCTGGGAATCAGAAGATCAATGGCACTCTGAAGGATCGGTTTGGTATCGTTCCCCCCGATAATTTCAATTCCTGTGAATTTATTATCACTGACCTCTACACTGACCTGCAGGGGAAAGTTCGGAGAGAAAGACCAGGTTTCCGCCGTATAGGTTCCATCTGCCATGGATACGGGCTCAATGGCTTCCGCTGAGATCCCTTTTGCAGCAGCAACAGCTTTTTCGGCAGCACCGATAACAGCTTTACTTGTGAAAGATGCTCCGGAAACAGCCTCAATATCCGCACTCTGACTATCCAGTATGGAGGCGGCAAGTTTATCAAAAGCAGCCTGTCCCACAGAGGGGGTTTCTTTATCGCCGGAAATATCGACGTTTTTAATTTTCCCGCCTGAAACTGTAAGGACCACAGTCACATCTCCGCCGTAACCTTTTTCACTGCCGGAAAAGGATCCGTCTGTGAAGTTGCCGGCTTTTATTCCGCACCCTGCCAGGGCCAGCAGAAGAACCAGGACCATGAGTCCCGCCCGAATGGGTTTTCCTGTTTTATTTATCATTTTATACTCCATTTAACCGCCGCAGCCCGGACTCCCGTATGAAATAGAGCGATAAAAGATTCGGAAGTCCGGGAGGCTTAGGTATTTTCAGTATTATTATATCGATAATTATTGAACGGATAAAACGAGTTTTTTTTATCTCTTCATAAGAGAAGCTTATGGCAGAAACATTTTCCGGAGATCCCACTTCGGTGGATGATTAACCTTTAATAGAGTTCAATAAGAACAGGCCATAGCCGGTTCAGTAGAACCGGTAAGCTTACCGTCCCGGGGTTTTGAATGGAAGAGTGTGTAATCCGAAAAGGTGAAAACGCTATTTCAGATTTTTTGTTAACCAGCGGTCCAGCTGATTGGCAAATGCCTGGATATCTTTTTTATTCAGTGCGGCGGGACCTCCCGTGTCCATTCCCCCCGAACGGAGAGTATCCATCAGGTTTCGCATGGCCAGACGGGATTTTACATTTTCGCTGGTATAAAGTTCGCCCCTGGGATTCAACGCCATTCCCCCTTCATCGATCACCTCGGAAGCCAGAGGAATATCGGCGGTAATAACCAGATCCCCCGGAGACATCTGTTTGACAATTTCGTTATCTGCCACATCAAACCCGGCGGCAACTTTTTTGAAAGAGATGTAGGGTGATTTCGGTATTTTCAAAGTCTGATTTGCCACAAGTATAACGGAAATATTCCTGCGGTCGGCACATCTGAACAGGATCTCTTTTATCGCCACGGGACAGGCGTCTGCATCGACCCAGATTTTCATCATGTTCTCCCCTGTTTTTAGCATACTAAAGTATAACCACAAATAAGTTTTACGGCTTCTATCAGGAAAATTATACAGGGGATGACTTTCGATTTGGAAGGGGATATAAAACAGCGATTCCTGCTCCCGGCACATCAATGATCATGACTGATGAGGGATAAGGGCTGAAAAGAATCATATGAAATCTGACTGAAAACAAATTCTGTCAATTTTTCTCTATTCCTGCTCCAGATCCTGATCCTCTTCATCTTCTGACGGTTCCGGTTCAGGAGGAAGTCCCAGATATTCGTTTATCAGGGACTGCTCATCCCTTTCAGCTTCAGGGGTTCCTTTCAGTTCCCGGCGCATTTTTTTTGCCTGCTGGGCTTTCTGTCTCTTTATTTCTTTTTGACGTTTGTCAGCTGAGTATCTATGTTTTGCCAATTTCGGCTCCCTGAACAGAGTTTAAGTATAAAAAAAAGAAGGATCGTAACCGATCCTTTCTTTTTTTACAGAGAAGAAACGCTTAGTAGCGTCTGTTGCTTCTCTCTCTATTCTCAGCTTCATTGACTCTCAGGTTACGACCGTCAAGTTCTGTACCGTTGAAAGTTGAAATTGCGGCAGCTGCTGCATCATCATCAGCCATTTCGATAAAACCAAAACCTTTTGAACGGTTTGTGTCTCTGTCAGTAATGATGTTTACAGAGATTACTTCTCCGTACTGTGCGAAAAGGCTGCTCAGATCGTTTTCGGTGGTATTCCAGCTAAGGTTACCTACATAAATTTTCTTGGACATAATGTCTCCTGTTCCGGAATTTTTTCCGGTATTAAATTAATTTCACGGAATGATTATTGAACTGTGGGAACCGGAAATTGAAGACAGGAAACAAAAGAATGGATCACAATGAAAACAATATAACGTTTCTACATATAAAAATATCAAACTGTTGAATAAAACTATAGGCTTATTACAGGGAAATGTCAATGGAGGGTCCCACAAAGTGGAATTTTCTGCAGAAACCGGAGGATCTGAAAGTCAGCTATCCTTCTTTACAGAAACAGAATAGATTGATAAAAATAAATAAATATTTAAAAGGCCAATTAATAAAAGGAAATTATTTAATCCTCCGGATCATTTAAATATTCAACCTCATGATTTTTACGGGAGACAACATGGCAAGGCAGAAGATCCTTCCCACTCTGTTCCTATGCCTGCTTTCAGCATTTGCCCTTTCAGCAGAAGAGGAAAAATCTGTAGTAGCGGTACTGGAACTGACAGGAAACGGCGGAACAGCCGCGGAATTAAAGGGAATAACCAGCCTTCTCAGCTCATCTATCGAAGATACCGAGCTGGTGGTGGTAATTGACAGGGGCAGACGGGAACAGGTGGTGGATGAAATCAAATTCTCCCTGAGCGGTCTGAGTGACGAAAACTCGGCGGTAGAGATCGGAAAGATGCTGTCTGCGGATGTGATGATCATGGGATCTGTCGACCAGATCGGATCGGTCCTTTCCATTGATCTGAAGGCAGTAGATGTCTCCACTACGGAAATTCTGGGATCCTATTATAAGATTTACGAAAATATGGATCAGCTTGTGGATTCGATTAAAGCGATTGGAGGACAGCTGACCCAGAACTTTACAGGCCAACTTGTCGAGAAAAGCGCTGTGTTCAAGTACGAGGAGTATGTCCCTCTGAATGTCACAAGTGATCAGCCCGATGTCCGGGTCTATATTGACGGTGAAGCTGTGGGAATCATAGGCGAAGATGATTCTCTGACAAAAAGCCTGAACCGCTATGCCGAGGTGAAAGTCAAAGTTACGAAAGAGGGATACTATCCCTATAACGAAACGATCTTTATGGATAATGAGCAGAACATTCATGCCGTAATGGAACAGAAAGAACTGACCCGGTTTGCAGTGAAAGCCTCTTCCGGAGGCGGATCTATGATAAACCTGTATGGAACGTATTACATCCTGCCCAGCTGGTGGTTTGCCGAGCTGGGATTGGGAACAACGGTCAGTATGCTTTCTCCCCTGTTTATCCACTACCCTATATCTTTCCGGACAGGGGGCTATATCTACTATGATGAAC
The DNA here is from genome assembly GCA_963666275.2 of Oceanispirochaeta sp. Lineage (GTDB taxonomy): Bacteria > Spirochaetota > Spirochaetia > DSM-2461 > DSM-2461 > Oceanispirochaeta. The sequence goes on along the minus strand of CAXXOA010000002.1, from coordinate 736,815 downwards.
GGAAAAGGCTCCGCCCCTATGGTCTGGCATTTTACAGGATAGATCCTCTGGTCAGGTACGACGGTGAGTTTATACTCCGAACGGATCTGGATTGGGAATATCTGGACAGCTACGGACTGGGCCTGGGAGGAGAATTCAAGATCCTTCCCCGATTCCGGATATTCGGAGAAATGGATGTGGCACTGGACCAGTGGTCCCTGGGATGGGAGTCGGCCATACAGCTCCAGCTGGGAGGAGGGTTCTATTTATGAGAAAAATATCATTCTTTATACTGATTCTGACAACATCGCTTTTTCTGGGATCCTGCTCATTCTGGAATCTGACAGAGGATTTAGCCCTGTCCTTTATTGAAGAGCTGAGTTTCAACAACAAGAGGAATTATGCGGCCTTTGACAATAGCTGGCAGGGGGTGGAACTCTATGATCTGGATAAACCCGGTGCACCGAAACACCTGGGCTCCCTGGATTTTATCGACCAGGGAATAACAACTTACTCACAAAACTGTTATATGGAGTTTGACGGCGATGACCTCTATCTTCTGAAAGACCCAGATATACTGACAATTATAGACCTTTCGGATCCTGATAACATCACAGTCCTTTCGGAAACAGTGCTTTTAGATCCCATGTCTACATTCGGACCTCTGGAAAAACTATCCGGAGACTATCTTCTATACCTCAATGATTCTGAAAGCAAAGTGATTGTCATGGACATTTCATCCAGATCAGCTCCTGTGAAAGCAGCTGAAACAGGTATAACTCTGGGCTTATATAACGGAGCCTCACTGCTTTTGGATGATTATTTTTACATCACCGACGACTCAGGCAACCTGACAGTGATAGACCTGACAGACCCGGCCACCCCCCAGGTCTCAGGGGTTTACGATTTCAACATATGGATCAGCTCGGGGGGATTGAAAACTGCCAATGATGTTCTTTACGGCCAAACGGAAGACCGGAAAATCATGATGATTGACATAAGCGATCCCTCCCATCCCGTAAAGGAAAAGGTCTGGGATCCTGATATGAAAAAGTTCGACTTCGATGTACAGGGGAATCTTCTCTGTCTGGCCAATGGTTCCATAGATAAAAACGAACCGGCCCTGGTCTTCTACGATATAAGCAATCCCCTGAAACCTTCCCTGGAAAAGGAGATTGTCTTTGACGAGGACTGGCTGGATTCCCCTGTGATCGGGGAGAACTATGTGGCTGTGGGAAGTTTTTACGGAACCTATTTCTTCGGCAAACCCGATTACTGAAAATGCTCATTCTCCGGGGAGTCCAGGCTCCCCGGAAATTCTACATGATGATTCAGCCCCTGGAGCGGTCCTCACAATCACAGCTTCAGCCGGAACTGACCATGGGAAGGGATTCGGCTTCCTGCATGCCGTACAAAGAGACTTTACTCTTCCAGTGCGATGCGGCCCGGCAGAGGAGGATTCCAGTATGGGCATCAAAATAGTCGTGCCGGAAAGAGTCTCCACCGAGGGCCTGGGTTCTGACCTGAACGGAAGCTCCCGGAGCCAGCTCCTTCAGATACAGGATCGAAAAATCTGAAATCTGAGAATCTCTGTAGAGGCCATGCGGGACTGATTCCATAAGCCACTCGAGGTAGCGGATATTATGAACATGGGCGCTGGAGTCTATATCACGCCTTCTGACTTTGAATGTTTCACTGAAGCAGTCGGTAAGGGGAAGGAAATCTTTTTTCCGGGGAGGCTCTATTTCAGAGATACCGGGGAGACAGCCCCATTTCCGGTTGAAAACTTCAGGAATTGGTTTCAGTGCCCTTTTTTCAAGATCCATATACGTCCAGAGGGTGGAAACCTCTCCCAGAATCCTGCCTGCCGTATCCCGGAGAACAAACTCTCTGAACCCTTTGAATCTGTCCATCTTTCGAATATGGCTTGTAATTTCAATGGACTCCCCATAACCGGGGTAGCGGATCATACGGGAGCGTCCGCTTTTCAGCACCCAGGCTTCATTCCTCCTGAGAAGTGAAAAAACATTTTGACCTATGGCGCGGCAGTGCTGTTCTGCAGTTTCTTCCAGCTCCTCCCAGAGAAGAGCCGGAGCAATACGCCCGTCCTGAAATACCGATCGGTAGCCAAGCTGAATCGTTCTGGAAATTTGCGGGACAGAGTCCATCAGTTCCTCCTGAATGAGATTCAGTATACAGAAACAGGAAGGAAGTTCCTATAGATGAACAGACGTTCCTCCCACCAATGACCGACTAGTATAAACTGACTATGCTATGCTTTACAAAAACGGAGGGGTCTGTTCCGGAAGGGCCTGATTGATTCCGGAGTCTGCCAACAGTAATCATATGCTGTGATCTTTCACAGCCGAGATTATGAGCTTCACCCCCAGGCCAGCTATGATAATCCCCGCGGTTTTATCGATGTAGTAGACAACACCCGAAAAGGCCTTACGCACCGGCTCCCGGGACAGAACCATGAGAATCATACTGTCCCAGAAAAAGACAAGACAGGTCATCCAGACTCCCAGACCGATCTTCAGCCCTTTACCCGTTCCGGCAGAAAGAACCATTGAGAAGAGGCTTAAATAGAAAACAAGATTTTTGGGATTTGTAATGCCCGACAGAAAACCGGCCAGAAACTCGGAGTGAAACTTTTCTTTCCCTCCCGTTGAGGTCTGAATTTCCTGCTTAAAATGATATTTTTCCTTTCCGGATTTCAGGGCAGACACTGCAATATACAGCAGAAAGACTCCTCCCGAAGCTTTCACAAGACGGAGCAGGAAAAGAGATTTCGTAAGGAACTCACCCAGACCGATGATGCATAGGAGAATATACACAGCGTTAGCGCAGGCGATCCCTACAGACAGCCCCAGGGCACTTCGTAATCTGTTTCTGATTCCACTCTTCACAAGCAGCATGAAATCAGGGCCGGGACTTAAAAGCGCCAGGAAATGGGCGAAAATAACTGTGATAACCAGGGGAAAAACGGATGTATTCATAGCAAAAGAATAGAGGATCAGCGATGATCTGTATTGGAGAAATGTGCGGATTATTTTTTAAGATAACTGGCGGGAGTAAAACCTGTATAGAGCTTAAAAACCCTGGAAAAATGGCTTTGATCATAGAATCCGCAGCGCAGTGCGATGTCTGCCAGATCCTCTTCATCAGACAGGAGCTTTTTAGCTCTTTCCATCTTTTCAATCGTAGAGATTTTTTTCATGCCGATACCGAAAGTTTTCCGGGCATATCGATACTCCTGAAACCGGCTGCCTTGGGTAATTCTTTCCATAGATCCGGATTCCGGATCCAGAAAGTTATATTCCCTGCTGTCGAATAATACCGAACTGTTCCCAACCAGAATATGCCTTAGCTTCTCCCTGCTGATTTCCAGATCCTTATCACTATGACTCTGAAGGAACTGTATGACAAGATCATCGACAACGGCCGCTTCTATTTCTCCGGATCTGATCTGTCTGAATTCAGAATCATGGAGACCAAGATACTCTGACGGTAGATAGAGAACAGTAAAACTGAAACCCGAGTCAATTTCGGGAGAACAAAGATGAGGGACCCCCGGAGGTACCGCAATAAACTGATTTTTACTGAGCTCAAGTTTTCCTGTACCCAATGAAACACGGGTTTGCCCTTTCAGCACAAAACTGAAAGACCAGGCCTGGTGAATATGGGCATGACGGGAAAATTGGTTTTTTCCCGATTTAACCTCAATTCCAGGGAATCGCGGATTCTGTTTCATTGTTATCCGGGAATCGGATGTCCTACTTTTGCTGGCCATTTTTAAGATCTACTCTCTTTAAATAAAAATAGGGTGAAAACGGATCAGAATCAATGCCTTTTAGCATTCTTATTCCTCAGGGCTCACCGGAAAAACCGGGACTCTTCCATTTCAGCTGGCCCATCTGGGTCAGACTGGTATTGGCATAAAACAGTATTCCCTATAGGCTTGAGGATACCATTTTATAAGCCGGATTTGCTGCAGTCATTTAATAAAGGTGGGAAGTGATTATCAGGGAGAGAACAGTGACGGTAAAAGATTTTATTTCAAAAATACCCGGTTCTCTATTTCCCGGCATCCCTTCAGATCTGAGATCAGATTATTACAGTTATAAATTCAACCAGAATATTTACAGAATTTTTTCAATTTCCCTGTTCCTATTCATTGAACAGTTTCTTTATGCCCTTATTGTTTCTCAATCCCAATCCATGCTGCAGAAGATATATTTAATGACATCCTGTTCCATGGGCGTTGTTGCTGCTGCCTCTCTCTATTTTCTCAAAACCCGAAGCAAAAAACGCAGGATCCGTCTCTTTCATAAGGTCTTCGAACTGATTCCAGGATTGGCAGGCATCGGAATTATTCTTATGCGGCTTTTTCTGGTGGATTTTGACGGACTGCGTCTCCCGACGATCTACCTTGCGGTCATCTATGTCATTTCTGTATTTTTCTATCTCTCATACATGCAAAGCTTCATCCTGTATTTTCTGCTTTCCCTCAGTGTCCTTTCTTTGCTTCCTGTCATTTATCCGGACAAAATGAGCCAGGTCATTGTGGCAGATGTCATTTCAAACGGGATTCTCGCGTGGCTGATAGCAGTCGTGCAATACAGCCGGTTTGTAAAAATATTTCTCAATGCAAAAACAATTGAAGATGCCAACAGACGGCTTGAAGAAAAGAATTCAGAAATATCAGTTATCAATGAAGAATTGAAGCATATATCCACATACGATTCTCTCACATCCATATATAACCGCCGTAAACTTGAAGAAGCTCTTTCTGAAGAGGTTGCTCTCTGTAAACGCTATCATAATGATTTTTCCCTCATACTGCTTGATGTGGACCACTTCAAACTTGTGAACGACACACATGGACACGATGTGGGTGATCGGGTTCTGAAGACCATCGCCCAACTTATTCAGGAAAATGTCAGGGAACTTGATATCTGCGGGAGATGGGGCGGCGAGGAATTCCTTATAATCGTACGGCTGAGCAGTATAGATCAGGCAGCAAGACTCGCAGAACGGATCCGGGCAGGGATAGAAGCATATACATTTGAAAACGTGGGGCAGGTTACCGTCAGCCTCGGAGTCGCCGCCTGGACTGAAGCCTATGACAGGGAAGAGCTTTTAAAACTGTCTGACCACCGCCTTTACAAAGCCAAAATAGACGGCCGCAACAGGGTCAGAAAAGAGTAGATTCAGATTTCCCCATTTAAACGGATCCTTTCTTTTACAGGAAAATCCGTGTGAGAGATCTCCCGAAAATCAGGAGCGTGTCATCGGGGGAATAGGCCCTGTGTTTATCAGGGTTTGAAACGGAGAGTACTGACCACCGGTGTATTTCCGGCTGTTTCTGCGGCAATCCGTTCAATGGCGACCTTATCACTCTCTTTATCAACCCTTCCGCTGAGCTGAACTTCCAGAGAGGGAGAGAAAAATGACCCTTTTTTCACGACGGAGACTAAAACAGATGTCATGATGATAGGAGCATCATCATTTTGAATGGCTTCCAGAATCTGTTTTTTAAGAGAATCGGCTTTTGATGGCATGTTGTGACCTTTTACTCCTGAGAATTTTTTCGGAGTATGCCCCATTATAGACGGTATTGAATAATAAGATAGAGCCCTTGTGGATTTATACTTCCCGGATGGGAATTAAAACCTGAACTAATTAGCAGCCTTAGCTTTAAAGAGAGTCAAATAGCTAAAAATTTTCGGAATGATTTTTAATATAAAGGGTAAAAAACCCGTTATAAAGCTATAAATTCGATCAGACCCCTTTCAAAGGAAAAATATCTATTAGGGTGACATCCTGTTTTTTATTTAGTATACTAACTATTATGTTAGAGAATATAAATATCAGTTCAACAATCCTGATTAAGGGATTCATTTCATTGGGAATTCTGTTTTTAGACTTACTCCTCCAGAAAATCGCCCAGAAAGGCATTGACAGCTATGTCAGAAAAAACAGGATGTCCCAGCCCCGGAATCTGGCCATGCATAAAACCAAAACCATTGCTTTCAATATGGCTGCGATTATCGGCCTGATAATCCTCTGGGGAGTCTCCTTTGAAAATGCCTGGGTTTCTATTGCCGGATTCATAGGACTCATCGCAATTGGTTTTTTTGCTGTCTGGAGTATCCTGAGCAATATTTTTGCCGGAGTCATTCTTTTCTTTTTCCGGCCCTTCAAGGTCGATGATGATATTGAAATTCTACCCGATGGTATCTCAGGCAAGGTCAAGGATATCAACGGCTTTTTTGTGGTTCTCAGTGACTCTGAAGGGAACCTCACCCATGTTCCCAACAATATGTTTTACCAGAAAATTGTCAAAACCTTCTCGAAACAGGGTATAACCACACCGTCAATTTAAGACGGCGTCCTTCCACTGCGGGAGGGGCCGGCAAGGCTGCCTTATCTAAAAGTCCCTTCCGCAGAGAGAAGAAGATTACAGTTCAGAGCTTTGAATAATCCCCATACTCTTTATCAAGAGCAGTAACATGCTCTCTAAACCAGTTTTTCAATTCATTTGTTATTGGTTGAGAGACATTAAGAGCTCCTTTCTCAAGAGCCTGTTTAAAATCAACCAGTTTTTTCTTGATCCTTTCATGCTCGGCATGATGTTCAGCAAGTTTGGGATAGTTCATCTTTTTCATCAGTTCTTCCTCCTGTGAAAAATGATGATGGGTATACTCAATCGCATCGTCCAGAAGCTTTTTAGTATTATCCTTAAATCCCACATTGTTCAGATCATCATAAAACCTGTTTATTATGTTTATCCATTTTTTATGCTGATCATCCATCCTTTCTATTCCCGTACTATAAGAATCATCCCATTTCAACAAAGGCATAAATAATAAACTCCTTATCTTTAACGTTAGTGTCTGCTCAGTAATTTTTCAAACACACTTCCCACGGCAGAGGGGTTAAAATACTTTCAAAGGGTTTATAGTCAGAGACAGGGCATTGTGCTGTCCGGGAATTCAATTGTCCTGCAGCAGATCATGGCAAACAGCGGCAAAGACTTTTACACCCTGGATCAGACAGGATTCATCAAAATCAAATTCTTTCCCGTGGAGCACATCGGCAAGTGGAGAAAGGAGCCGCATAAACGTCGCGGATCCCCCCTTTTCCTGCACCCTCTTCATCATAATGGAAAAGTCTTCGCTTTCTTCAAAATGCATACTGTCCAAAGAGGAGACTTTAACAGAAGCAAGATTTTCACGGCAAATGGTTCTGACTCTTTCTATCAGGTCTTTGTCACTGCTGAGAGTCAGTGCGGATCCCATCTCTCTGATTTCACAGGAGAGTCCATGCATCTGGGCAGATGAAGCAATGATTCTCCTGGCATAATCCTCCATGTACTGATTTATCTGTGAAGTTTCGCCTCTTACCTCTATCTCCATTTCTGCATTGTCCGCAATGATATTCCTCCCCCTCCCGGCTTTAAGGGTTCCCACGTTAATCCTTGATGCCCCGGCGCCGGTCCTTGGAATTCCATATAAATTGCTTATGGCCGCGGCAACGCCCAGCATGACATGCCTCCCTGTCTGGGGTGCCGATCCGGCATGGGCGCCCTTTCCATGGAAGACCACATCCAGTTTTGTCGTTGCCAGGGCGCCATGGGATCCCGGAATGAAATCCCCGTCATACCCTTCTGATTCAGAAATATGGGCCCCGATCAGATAGTCCACATGATCGAGATGCCCCTTCTCAACAAGGGCTTTTGCTCCCCGGACCCCTTCTTCGGCGGGTTGAAATATAAGCTTGAGGGTTCCCTGCCACTCATGGCGGATTTCCATGAGCACTTCAGCGACTCCCAGGCCCAGGGCGGCATGGCCGTCATGTCCGCAGGCATGCATGTATCCCTCATTGACTGAGTCGAAACCTTCTCTGCAGGGGCCATGGCCGGGGTCCCCGCTTTCCTGAACCCTCAGAGCATCCAGATCAAAGCGGAGGGCTGTTGTAGGGCCGGAACCATTTTTCAGAAGACCGATAACCCCGGTCATACCGTCCCGCATTGTTACCGCAAAGGATTCATCCGCTCCCTGCGCCAGGGCGCGTTCGTACTCCCGGTCCAGCACATCCCGGGATGGAACCCCCATCCGGGCCTCCTTCAGACAGACATCCTCTCCTGTTAAAACCTCATATCCCATCCGGTGCAGTTCCCGGGCAATCAGCGATGAAGTCCTGACTTCCAGCCAGCCCGGTTCGGGGAATTGATGAAAATCCCGCCTCATCTGAAGGATGTACTCCTGAAGGTTCTCGCTGAGGCTTTCTATCTGTTCGTATACATTTTCATTGCTGATCACGGCTTCTTTCCTTTCCCGGGATGGGATCTGCAGAGGGATACAATAAATCAATTATACCCGGTCCGGAAAAGGGGAAGAAGCCATTCCCGGGGGTTTTCCCCGGGTAAGGAGAGAAACGGTGTTAAGAGACCTTTACCAGCCTCTGCCTCATCTCGAACCGGGCAATGAATACCGAGGCAATCAGGCCGGCTATGAGAATGACGAAGGAAGCATTGAAAAAAATGGAACTGATACCAAACGCGGCCATGATCTTTCCATTGACTGCAGTTCCCACAGCGCCCCCGACAAACATGTTAAATGATGCCAGGGACATAGCGGTTCCGCGCATTGCCGGCAGCTTTGCCTGGGCCGTTGCCACAAGGGTAGATTGGAGAAAAATAAAAGCCACGCCAAAACCGAACAGAGCCAGCGCCAGGAAGTACACATTATTCAGGACTGACAGAGCATAGAGTCCCGCAAACCCAAGGATTCCGGCGGTAACGAGGAAACCGTGTTTCAGAATCATTCTGGCTCTGGGAGCGATCCTCCCTCCGAAGACAGTTCCCAGTCCAAAGAAAGAGAGGATCAGTCCCACCTGAAGGACTGAAAACCCCGTCAGAGACTGAAGGAGCTTACCCGAGTAGGTAAAGCTGCCGAACACAGTAAATCCCACAAGGAAAATCACAAGGACCAGCCTCATAAACCGGTAATTGGAGAAAGGTGTCTTATAGGCTTCCAGAAAATTCAGTTTTTCCACAACACTTTTGTCTTTTTCAAGGATTTTCAGAATGGCGAAAGCAATAATAAGTTCTCCCACTCCATATAGGATATACACAAGCCGCCAGGATCCGAAATAGGAGATGATACCGCCCAGGGCTGTTGCGGTGGCCCCGCCCAGAAACATCAGCCCCATGACCTTTCCCAGGGCCCCCTGCCTTTCTTTATCACTGAAGGACTGACCCACCAGAGCCATCGTAACGGGAAAAATACCGGCTCCGAAGGCCCCGTTGAAACTTCTGAACACGATCAGACTGGGCAGATTGAAGGCAAAACCTCCGACAATACTGAAGATGGCTGTTCCAAAGGCGGCAACTCTGATGATAGCAACTTTCCCGAATCTGTCGGAAAGAGGTCCGAAAATCAGTGTAAACAGACCGAAAGAGAGCATATAGGCTGTCACAGAAAGAGCAGCTTTCGGCAACTCCAGACCCAGGTCCCGGGATATATTCAGCAGCAGAGGCGCCGCCGCATAGTTGTCTCCATTTGTAAGGAACGCAAGCAGTCCCAATGTCAAAAGCATAATATTCCGCTTATCTCTCATGTCTTCAACCCCTTTTTATAGCATAGACGCAATATATAAATAGTATTATATTCTTAGTTTCCAAACTCTGAAACAATAAGAAAAAAGAGTCAAGAGAATTTCGGCAAAAACAGCTCAATATCACTCTGATCAGTCATTCCGGGGAATATTAACAATCATGCTCGAATCCAGGAATAGATATAATCGGCAACCTCTTCCCAACCTTCTTCAATTTCGATCAGGTGCGCCCTATTTTCTATCAGTTTCAAAGTGGCAACATCTTTATATTTTTGTGCAATCATCTCTCCGGTTTTAGAGGGAACAATACGGTCTTCCCTGCCATGAATGACCAGAACAGGGCAGTGAATTTTATCAGGATCAACCTTTGTCACTTTTTGACGGGAGAACTGGGGTAATCCTATTTCACGCATGGCTTTTCCAGACTCATAGACAAAATTGCCGTACTCCTTCTTCTGCTCTTCCGGCCCCAGATTATTCAGGATCGCATAACAGGCCCGTTTAAAAGAGAGCTTGTGACTTCTTTTCCAGAAAAAGGGCTTGAAAAAAATCCCCAGATAGGTTTTTACCACCGAATAGGAAAGGGCGGCAATTCCCAGGGGGGGAGCAGAACTGAAAAGAATGAGCTTCTCCGGAGAGACCCGCTCACAAAGGAGCTGAGCCAGCAGCCCACCCATGGAATGACCCAGGATAATGACGGGACCCTCGATCGCTCTGAACTCTTTTTCAAGATCATCCACATAATCTTTAATACCTGTGGTAGCCAGCAACCGGTCAGGCTTCTCTCCGGGCTCTATGTCATGATATCTGAGTACAGAGTTTATACAGCGATAGCCTTTCTCTGTGAAATAGTTCGTAAAGTGGGGGAAAGCGGCTTTCCCTGTCCACATACCCGGAATAAAAAAAATTGTTTCCATTCCTACAATTGTAATTTTTTCTTTCTGAGAGTCAATTTTTCTGCCTGAAAAAAGAGCTGATTCAATCGGCCGGATTTCAGGGAAGCAGAAGAAGAAAAATAAGGATTTACAGATTTTACATACCATTTTTTATCTGTTTCCCATATATTATTAGTAAGATCAATGATCTAATTTTTTTAAGATTACGTAAGAAGCTCATGGTAGTCAGTCTGCCCGGATCTGATTTTTCAGTCTCTCCCCGAGAATAGCAGACGCTCTGATGACTCCATGAGAATAAGAGCAGAGCTATTGAAATCATGAGTACAGATAAAAAGATACCCGGTGTCCGTACCGGTACAATAACCGGGCTTTCTCCCCTGAAGCCTGACAGGGAACATAGCCTTCTGGCAGCCCTGGCCCGCGGAGCGGAAGCACTGAGCAGCGGTAAGGGATGGCCCGATGGGGTGTCTGATCTGATAGCGGACCTGGGCCGGATCACAGGGGTGAACAGGGTCTGGCTGTTTCAGGTCCTGGAACTCAGCGACAAACACATGCTTATGAATTTCCCTTTTGAATGGGTGGATGACCAGAAGCATGCCCTGAAGAAAAGACCGAATTTTGATACGAAGCACTGGAGATTCGATACCTGCTCTCCCACTTACCGGGCTCTTGTAGAAAGCCGCAGACGGGGAGAGTGGCAAACGGCTAACATTCCGGAACTGGAAGAGAGCGATTTCAAGGACTATCAGACAGCCCAGGGAGTCCTGTCCACCGTCAGCATTCCCGTTATGGTTCAGGGTGAGTGGTGGGGCCTCCTGGGGCTGGATGACTGTACCACCCCCTGCCAGTGGAGTGATGAAGAAATTGCCCTGCTGCGGATGACAGCCCATCTGCTCTCAGACGCAGTTCTCCGAAACCGATTAAGCTCCACCAGCAAACAGTTTGAGATCCTGTCCAATCTTATGGAATCCAGTGCCTGGGAACTGGATGTCAACACCGGGTACTGCTGGTTCAACTCGAAAATTGTTTCCAGAGTCAAAGGCCTCAGCGAGAATCTTCACCAGCCCCTGCTGCAGACTCTGAAATACATTCACCCTGCAGATCTGAAAAAAGCTTTCCGGTATCTGCGGAAGCAGCGCCATTCCGGGGAGCAGCACTTTCGTCAGGACCTGAGAATCCTCCGAGACAGTGAGTATATATGGAGCGAAGTCATCGCCAGGATCAGCCTGGACACTGAAGGCCATATGGAGAAAATGGCTGGTATTATCATAGATATTCCGGAACGTAAGAAAATGGAGGAAGAGCTCTACCACAAGGCGACTTTTGATCCCCTTACGGGAATACCCAACCGGGGCTCCTTTGATAACCGGTTCTCTCAGATGATCCGGAAACTCAGGGAAGAGGGCTCCCCTTTCAGCCTGCTGATTCTGGATATTGATCATTTTAAAAAGGTCAACGATACCTGGGGCCATAGCGTGGGAGATCAGGCTCTGAAGCATATCACCCAGATCATGCAGCACACATTGCGGGATAAAGACTTCCCGGCACGGTTCGGAGGAGAAGAGTTCGCCGTACTGTTAGACTGTGACTCTCCTGATGTTTCGGAAAGCATTGCAGAGCGGATCCGCCGGAACATCGCGTCGTCGCCGCTTCTCCTACCGGAAGGAACTGTAGCTATGACTGTTTCTATCGGGATCTTCAATGCATCGGAAGAAGCAGACCATTTTGATGAAAGAGCGATCCTCAACAGAGCTGATGAAGCTCTCTACAAAGCGAAAAAATCCGGAAGGAACCGGGTTGTGAAAAACTGAACGGGATTTTCATCTGAAAAAGATGGGAAATAGTTCCCTTTGAGCGGACTCATGCTTCTACAGGTTTAAAATCCTTTATGGGTCCTTCTTCTCATGATTTTAACACCATGTAGAGTCAAAATCCGGAGAGAAATGCTTGATGGATTATCCCACAGAGCCTGAACGCTGTGCTTGGATGTGATAAACAGCTCTTCTCTGAAATGACACAGCCTTCGGAATTCCGGGCCGAAAAAGGGAAAAGACATCCCGACCGTATCAATAATTTCAAGGAACGATTGCCGACCGGGCCTTTTCCCGATTATGCTGTTAACAAGGCTTCAGGAGCGGATTTCTGAAGTAGACGCAACCCATGTCATCAGGAGAAGACCTATATGAAAAGCAATATAAGCGATTTTATAGATAAAATGCCCAAAGCGGAACTGCATCTGCACATTGAAGGGAGTCTGGAACCCGGACTCAAATTCCGCCTGGCCGAAAGGAACAAACTGGAACTCCCCTACGCCAATGAAAAGGAGATGCGTGATGCCTATGATTTCGACGATCTCCCCTCGTTTCTTGCTGTCTACTATGAGGGCATGAGCGTGCTTCTGACGGAAGAGGATTTTTATGATCTCACCATGGCCTATATGCAGAAAGCCCACTCCCAGAATGTGGTCTATGCGGAGATTTTCTTTGATCCTCAGGCCCACACATCCAGAGGCGTTTCTTTTGAGACTGTCATAAAAGGCATCAGAAGAGCTCAGGAGGATGCAGAGAAAACCCTGGGCATCCAAACCAGGCTTATCATGTGTTTTCTCCGCGACATGAGCGCCGAGTTTGCCATGGCGACTCTAATGGAGGCTCTGCCCTACAGAGACTGGATAATCGGAGTGGGACTGGATTCCAACGAGTTTGAGAATCCTCCTGTGAAATTCAGAAAAGTTTTTGAACGGGCCCGGAAGGAAGGATTGAAACTGACCATGCACTGCGATGTGGATCAGAAGAATACGCGGGAGCATTTGAGGCAGTGCCTGGAGGAGATCGGCGTTGACAGGATCGATCACGGGGTCAATTCACTGGAAGACGATGCCCTCTGGGAAGAGATAAAAAAGCGGGGACTGGGGCTGACTGTCTGTCCCATTTCCAATAAATACGTGGCAGCCGATCATAAGGCCGCGGAGATAAAAGCCATGCTGGACAGGGGGATGCTTGTCACTGTCAATTCTGATGACCCGGCCTATTTTCCCGGCTATATGTCGGAAAACCTGAAAGCCGTTCAGGAGCTGGAATCCCTGACAGAAGCAGAGCTGATTACTCTGCAGAAAAATGCGTTCACAGCCTCCTGGCTGGATGAAAATGATAAAAAAAGGTTCATCTCTCTGCTTGAGGATTTTGAAGGGTGATTCCATCGTACAATCCGCAGAGAGAGGTGGCCTCTCCATGATATGCTATAAAGTCACTCTTTACATATCTCTCTGAAATCGCCCGGAGTCAATCCGGTTTTCGCCTTAAAAAGTCTGCTGAAATATTGGGGGTACTCAAATCCCAATTCATAGGCGATTTCTCCTATTGTCCGTTGCGAATTAAGAAGAATGGTTTTTGCACGGTCAATAATGTAGTAATGGATATGTTCCTGAGCCGATTTTCCTGTCTCCTTTTTTAACATATCGCTTAAATAACTTGGCGAAAGGTTGAAATGATCAGCGCAAAGTGCAACTGAGGGAAGACCGGACTCTTTTAGACTTTCGCTCTTCATATATTCTGACAGCCATCGTTCATATCGGGAAACGAAGTCGGAATTGAGATTTGTACGGGTATAAAACTGACGGTCATAAAACCTGATACAATAGTCCAGCAGAAGCTCAATGTTAGAGACAATGAGCTTCTGACTGTGCCGGTCAAGATTGGCTGTGTATTCCTTTATGATCTTATCGATAATATCTAGAAGGGTCTTTTTTTCATCTTCCGAGAGATGAAGCGCTTCATTTACATCATAATCAAAGAATCTATACTGATCGATATTATTTCCAAGATCTGACTTCCGTATCAGATCAGGATGAAAGAAAAGAGTCCACCCTCCTTGACCATCCTCCTCCCTCCACTCCCGGAAAGAAAGGACCTGTCCCGGCCGGGTAAATAACATCGTCCCTTCCTGGAAATCATAGGAATTCCTTCCATATTGAATAACCCCTTCAGAGCACATCTTGAAGGTGATGTGATACAGATCCAGGTGAATCGGGATATTGACATATTCCTTCATACTTTTTAGGTCATGATGGGAAAATACCGAGACCAGCGGGTGATATGCTTTTGAGAGCCCTAAGGCCTCATATACCTGAGCTATGCTGCTTATCCGGAGAAAATCATCCATTGGGGATCACGCCCCTATCTCATGCAATCTGTATCTTGTAGAACCCAGACCGATTTTTTCTGCATAGGCAAATTGTTTTATTCCTTTAAATGTCCGGCCTCTCTCTTTCGTCATATCATAACAGGCCCGGTCGATTGCCACGGGATCTGTCGAAATGAATACACCGAAATCATCCATAAGAATTTTCATTCTTTTTCCTTCGCAGTCACATCCCTGTGTGATATTCATGGCAAAGTTTATATAGATATTGTTTTTTCCCTTCTGAGCGGCGAAGGCCCCTTCAACCAGTTTTTCAAGAAAAGGATTCCCGATACCCAGAAATTTCAACACGCTTTTCGGTGAAATTATCGAAACGGCCTGGTGGGGACAGATAGCCACACAGGCTCCGCAACCGACGCACTTATCTTTGTCGATCCAGGACCTTTTTCTATCAGCTCCCCGGCTCTCTCTTATCACCCCGATATGAAGGGCATTTTCGTTACACCTTGTTTTACATATCTTACACTGTTTGCACTTTCTATTGATTATATGAGGTTTTTCTCCCATATGCATGGCCATTTTACCTCCTTTGGCAGCACATCCCATTGAGAGTTGTTTCATAGCACCGCCGAAACCTGCCATCCGATGGCCTTTAAAATGAGCCAGAACAATAAGCTGATTATAATCAAGAAAAGCCTTTCCCACCTTGAAAGTTTTGAAATTTTTCTTATTTATCTCCACTTCGGCATAGTCTTCTCCATGATCCCCGTCCGCAAAAATCAAAGGAAGCTCGTTGAAACCGTGTTTCTTTGCCGTCTGTTCGTGGAGCTCCCTCTTATACCGAGTCCCCCCGTAGAGAACACTTGTTTCAATATAAGAACTATCGATATTCCTTTCTTTTAGAAAATCAATCACCCCGTGATAATTGTCCGATTTAAGGAAAGTGACATTCCCACTCTCACCAAAATGAACCTTCAGAGGGATTTTCTGTTCAAGCTGGATATTCTCCTTTTCAACCAGAGATTTTAAAAGTTTCCCGGTGATTCTCTGGATATCTCCGGTTGATGTGTGAGCATCAATTCTCTGGTAATAGACATTAGATACGCTTTCCATCATAGTCTCCTGATACAGTAGCTTTTACCGTTTGCTAAAAACAGAATAATTGAAGGGAGTTTCTGAACCAATAAACAAAATCCTTTTTATTGTATTCTTTTTCCGGTATAGGTAGATTTACAAGTTATCATATGAGAAGAATGGGGAATGATCCTTCAAACCTCTGAAGTCTTTGTTCCCGAAGAATAGATATTCAGAGAAAATGTCGAACTGCCGTCAGCAAAAAAGCAATTAGGTTCATGCATATTAAACTGATTCCAGAACCTGCTTTTTCTCCAGAACTCTCACAAAATTCAGCCGCTTTTTCATCCAGCGGCTGAAAAGACCTATCAGGGGTCCATTGACCATGGCGCAGATGACGGTTCCCCATTTCACTCCCTCGAAGTGCAGAAATCCGAAAAACAGGAAGGAAAGGCCTATGGCCAGGATACAGCTGACAATATCATACCCGGTTTTAAACCGGCTGACCTCTATGCCGAAGCGGGAGGAAACCTCCATCACAAAGAGCTCATACACCTCAGGGGATATATAGGTCTGAAAGAGCAGTGCCACTCCCAGGGCACCCAAGAAGAGGCCTGAGAAAAAATAGAGAAATGGCGGCAGGTTCAGAGCCTGATCAAGACGGACGACAGATGTCATCCAGAAATCGAGTACCAGCCCGTAGAATACTGCTGTGAAAAAGGAAAAGAGATAGCGCAATCTGAACTGCTTCAGGAACAGCACCATCAGAATCAGAAGAATTCCCTGCAGCCCGTATTCGGCCATACCGAATGTAAAAGACGGAGAAACAGCGGACAGCTTCAGATAGACGAGATAGGCCGGCGCGATCACCATGGAGACACCGAAGTCCGCCCGGGCCATTAAAGCGGCACTGAGGGCCAGGATGATGATCCCCAGTACATAAGCCAGCTCCTGGGGAAAGGTATTTTCATTTTTCATTGAGAAATCCTCCTGCTCTGAGATCCGCTGCTCCCAGCGGAAACCTGTTTGATACAGAAACAGGAAAAGGTAAGTTGCAGGACTATGCTAAGGGAATCCCTTATCTTATTCAACAGCAAGTCTCAGGACTTTATCTTTGTTTTTTCATTTTCTTATGTTCATACATTTTGCTGTCAATGGAGCGCTGCAGACCATCCAGATCATAGGATTCCGGTGTTTCCACTTTTTCCACACCAATGCTTACCCCCAGTTCAAAAAAGGATTCTTCCTTCTTGAATTCCTCCACTCTCATATTAATCCTCTGGATAACCTCATGCATTAC
This sequence comes from Oceanispirochaeta sp., assembly GCA_963666275.2. Lineage (GTDB taxonomy): Bacteria > Spirochaetota > Spirochaetia > DSM-2461 > DSM-2461 > Oceanispirochaeta. The sequence goes on along the minus strand of CAXXOA010000002.1, from coordinate 719,802 downwards.
ATGATCCTCCCGGGATTCAATAATCAGCATGAATTCATCACCTCCGACCCGGCATGCAAAATCCTCAGGATTAATGCTTGTTATTAGAATATCAGCAAATGCCTGGAGAACCCTATCGCCTTCCAAATGACCTCTCGTGTCATTGATACTTTTAAAATTATCCAGATCCATCATAACGACAAAAAAAGGCGCCTTGTTTTTTAATTTAAACTGAAGCCTGTTCTCCAACTGTCTTCTTGTTGCGAGGTTAGTCAATTCATCCCTGTACAGCTCCAGCATTTCAACAGATATGAATGTCATAAGCAATGCCAATGTATACATGGCCCAGTTTACGGGAATATCTTCTGTAAACTGTTGAATAATCGAGCCAAAAATCGGGAGAACAATAAATACAAGAAGAATCTGCGTCAGCCGCCCCTCAATCATATTTCTATTCTTCAGAAAGAACCATAAACTGGCAAGAATCAATACATAGACGATAACCGGCGGCAGCCAGGATCCCCAACCCCAGACAATGGTTCCTGCCTGATCTATTTCAAAAACAATTCCCGGCCGAAAAAAATTGTAAACCATAAGACTCAGGATGGCTGCCGGCGCAACAGCATAATATTTCAATCTCTTTTTCAGGGCTTGAATGTCTCCATAGATCTTATAGTCAAAATAGCAGATCCATGAAACAGTTTGAAACGAGCTGGTACTGAGCGAAATGACATAAAACCAATAGGAAATATTTTTATATAAACTCTCAGTTCTCCATGCTGTTGCTTCTGTTATCAGGGTGAAGGAAAGAAACAGAATAACCCAGTTAAGCATCCGGGGTGAAAAACTTTTTTTCTTATTTCTCCTTATGTATATGAATATCACCATTAAAACCATAAGGCAGAAAATGTGTAAATCAATCCGTGCATTTGAAATCATATATATTAATCCTCAGACACCCCGGTGTTGTGAATATCAGGTGTTTATAAATTCATCTGTATAAACATAATCTCCTTATATTAAAATAGAATATAAAAGGAAAGGTAAATCAAATACAAAGATTTGTTAAAGCTTTGGAGAGATTGAAGACAACTTCCGGAGAGAATCAGGACCTGCGACTTCTATTTGCACTGATTTTCAAAGAACTCGATTTCTGCCGGATCATAAGGTGTTCCGTTACTATGGAAGATATCATGAAACCAGAGGGGCGGCTCCGAACCGTCGGGACGGGGATGCTGCCAGGAATATTTTGTCTGAGTTTTGCCGTCCACCAGTCCCCAGTTGAAACAGCCTATCTTCTCCCGCCTGAAAACAGGAAGGAAAGTACCAAAGCGGCTTTTGCCGCAGCGGTTCAGATATTCGGTACAGAGCAGGGGCCTTCCCGCTTTCTTCAGTTTCCGGATCTGCCGCTCCAGGGATTTGACATTCTCATAGTTATGAAATGAAAGGATATCCGAGGATTCGATCAGAAGGCGGTTCAGTTTCCCATGACGGATATATACTGCCGCCGTCAGCGGCTGGGAAGGTCCGGCCTCCCTTACCCAGCGGACAGCCTTCCTGAAAAGCCCCAGCGTGGGTATGTACCCCATCTTAAAGCGGGGATACAAAAACAGAAGCCTGGGAATACGGATAAACCAGGGTTTGGCCAGTGTGGGCAGGAAAATGTTGCCCAGTTCGTTATAAACGTCCCAGAGAAGTATCCTTTCATCCCGGGCGAAGCAGCCCACGATATCCTTCACATAGGTTTCCAGGCGCTCCTGCTGTTCGGGATCCCGGGCAGCGGCGGGGCCGGGAGAACTGGCCCACCGGGAATTATGATATCCGGGGACCGGAGGATCCTGCTTCCCTGTACGGGGATTCGGAAACCAGCAGTCGTCAAAGAGGACAAAGAGAGTTTTCATTCCCGCCCCGTCGGCGATTTCCAGAAACAGGCGTATCCGCTCTTTGAATCCTTCCGGGTCCTCCAGCCAGACCAGGTCGTGGAGGTACACCCTCAGGGCGTTCATTCCCAGATCCGCCGCCCATCCCAGCTCCCGCCGGATAGTCTCGGGATCGAAGGTTTCAGCCTGCCACATTTCCAGTTGATTGACCGCTGTGGAGGGTATGTAGTTGCAGCCTACCAGCCAGGGTTGTGCGGCGTACCAGGCCTCGATCTCTTCTGTTGTCCAGCGTTTCACCCTTCCTGCCTTCCTTCATTTCAGATTCGGTGCATAAAGCATACATCCTATGTGTATATTACCCTATCATCAGTTTTCTGAAACAGCCAGGGGATTCAGCTCATATTCTTTCCAGCCCATTCTGAATCTTTCAGGATTGTCGGAACTGCCTGCATGATTTATCTGGCACACGACCAGTGTATTATTTTTGTGAATATCCGCTGCTCTCTACGGAAACCTGTTTGATACAGAAACAGAGAGATGCTTCTCAATGGTATGTTTTCCCTGACCTCCCCTCCACCACAGGAAAAAAACCGGACTTTTATTTTCTGATTAAAAAAATGGCATAGATACGGAGAGAAAACTCTGCCTCTATTCTTATTGCATTGAAATCGGCCCGGGGTGCTGTTTACCTTTTCCTGATCCTGCTATAACTGATACTGGCAGCGACATACAGCTCAAACAGGAAAAATAAAAGAGAAAACAATGACGACATACATGCTCAGAATTCTGAGACTCATATCCGGACTCTTCCTTTATGCCCTGGGCATCTCTTTAAGCGTTCAGGCTAATGTGGGCTTATCCCCCTGGGATGCGTTCAGTATGGGCTTCTCCTATCAGACACATATATCCTTTGGCAATATCGTTATCATTTCAGGATTCGCCATCATTCTCATAGATTACCTGTTCAGAGAAAAAATCGGATTCGGAACCATTCTCAATGCCATCCTTATCGGGAAGTTTGTGGACGTCATTCAGTCGTCTGAGATCGTTCCCCTGATGACAGGTTTTCTGCCGGGTCTTTTCATGATCCTGGCAGGACAGGTTGTCATCTGCCTGGGAAGCTATTTCTATATCGGAGCCTCCCTGGGATGCGGTCCCCGGGATGCTCTCATGGTAGCCCTTGGAAAACGTATACCCCGTATCCCCATCGGAGCCATCCGGGGAATGATTGAGGGTACGGTTCTTGTTATAGGATGGCTTCTTGGTGCGAAAGTCGGCATAGGGACAGTCATCTCGGTCTTCGGCATTGGATTCATTTTGCAGTTCACTTTTAAAATCCTGCGGTTTGATGTAAAAAGCGTTAATCATGAGAGTGTGGCGGATAGTGTAAAAGCAATGACATGGAAACCTGTCGAGCAGGATCCTCTGTAAACAGGAAAAAAAAACGGCCCCCCGGAAAGAGGGGCTGAATGGAAGCCGGTAAGAAACAGAATCGTTTCCAGGAGATTCACTCAGGAGAGGGAATCCCTCCGGCCGGCTCTGTCATCCCGCCCTACCAGCGGTTGAATCCCCGGATGGTCAGAACCTGACTGCTCATTCCCTTAGACAGATCTGAAGCCAGATAGAGGGCACCATTGGCTATATCCTCGGGCTGAAACAGATCCCCTCCGGCATCCAGAATAAACTGACGGCGTTCCGATTTCTGAAACAGTTCTGTATCTACAGGACCGGGGCAGATAGCATTGACCCGGATATTGTCTGGACGCATTTCATCTCCCAGTGCCTGGGACAGACAGATCACGGCGGCTTTGGAGGAAGCGTAGGCGGTGCTGCCGGGAAGTCCGCGCAGTCCGGCAGCCGAAGCGATATTGACGATGTTCCCTCCGCCCTGCTGCTTGAAAATCGGCAGGACCGCTTTTGTCATAAGCACAACTGTCCGTAAATTCACCTCTACGATTTCATCCCAGATATCCATGGACATATCCATGAGTTTCATTTCCCTGGAAATTCCCGCATTGTTTACAAGGATGTCCAGTTTCCCGTACTTCTCCATGACTGTATCAACAATGGACTGAACCTGTTCTTTATCTCTTAAATCACCAGTGACAACAAATGCGTCTCCGCCCAGACTCTCAATCTCTCTGAGAGTATTTTCCAGGACCTCTTTATTTCTGCCCGAAAGGACGACTGTTGCCTTTTCTTCTGCGAATTTCATCGCAATGGCCTTACCGATGCCCCGACCGGCACCGGTAACCAGAGCGATTTTATTTTTTAATACCATATAGACCTCTTGGGTTATTTTTTACATTCTCAACCACTGGAACGATCATCAGGACTGAAAAACCCTGACCAGACCGGCGCATCTCCCCATGCCGCCGGATCTGAAATTCACTGGTATAGCCTCCGGGGCTATTCAGTTAAAAAGCAGGGATTTTATCTCCCGGGTGAGATTATCCAGCTTTCTCACCTCCAGCTGACAGGTTTCATTCAGAAGCTCGGGAGATTTGACTCTTGTCTGAATGGAAGAGAAGTTCCCTATGATTTTCTGATAATACTTGGCGTTTACAGGATAAACCTGCCGTTCTATCATCGAAGCGATGGTCAGAAAGTCGGAAACTTTTTCCGCCAGTTCGGGCTGCTTTTCATACTCCCGGTTCAGCCATGTATAGAGCTCGGGATGAAAATTCGCCATTACCCCGCTGAACCCGTTGGCACCGGACTTCAGAGTTTCAAGAAGCGTTGAGGTATTGGCGTTGAAAAGCTTCATGGGAGAACCCTTCACAATCTTCAAGCGTCTCTCAATCGTTTCAATATCACAGCAGGTATCTTTCATAAAAAAGAACCTTCCCGATTCGGCACACCATTTGAGGCTCTCATCAGAGATGAGTCTTTTATAGGGATAGGGACATTCATAAAACCCCAGAGGCATGTCAGAAGGGATTCCTTCAAGGAGTTTCTGCAGGTTTGCAAACCAGACGTCATCACCCTCGTTTTCTCCGGCCAGGCGGTTGGTGATAAGAATCAGAGCATCCGCGCCTGCGTCAGCCATGGCATTCAGTTCTTTCAGCTGATCTTCCCGGGAATCTGAAATATGGCCTGAGACGACAACGGGAACTTTAGAGTCGACGCGTTTTATTATAAACTCCGCCAGCTCTATCCTCTCTTCCAGAGAGAGAAAAAACATTTCGCTGGACTGGCAGTTGGCAAACAGACCGGCTACACCGCTTTCAAGGTACCAGTCCACCAGTTTGGCCAGAGAGGCATAATCCACTTTATTATCATCAGAAAAGGGAGTCAGCATTACAGGATAGACCCCATCAGCAAAGGATTTTGAAATCATATTGTTCTCCTAAACAAGTAAGTTCTGCGGGGTTTTTCCGCTAAAGGCATCGATAATCGCCTGAGCGGTTTCGATTCCCGTCAGGTCATAATTCTCATATGACTCGGCAGCAATATGAGGAGTACATATGAAATTCTTCAGTTTCAGTAAGGGGTTGTTCTTATCTACAGGGTCTGTTTCAAATACATCCGTGGCGTAACCTGAGAGCTTCCTGGAATTCAAAGCGTCATAAACGGCTTTTTCATCCACGATCGACCCCCTGGCCGTATTTATAAGATAGGCACCGTCTTTCATCTTTCCTATGGTTGCGGAATTAATGAGATGCCTGGTTTCCGGGAGAGCCGGTACATGCAGGGAAAGGATATCGCATTTTTCCAGAAGCGTATCAAAATCACAGATCGTTACGCCTAACGCTTCAGCTTCTTCCAGATCGGGATACGCATCATAGGCATATATTTCCGGTCCGAAGGGCTGCAGTTTTTTCGCAACCTTGCGGGCGATGCCGCCGAATCCGACGAGACCGATCCTGAAATAGTTGATCTCATGAATAACGGCCCGTTCCCACTCCCCTTCCCGGGTTGATCTGTCAAGATGAGCCACCTGGCGGATCATGGAAAGGAGCAGCATCATTGTATGCTCTGCAACGGAATTGCTGTTGATTCCCCGGCAGTTGGTTACCCTGATATCATGCTTTTTCGCAGCTTCCAGGTCAATGTTATCTACACCGATGCCGAATCGGGACAGAATCTTGAGCCTGGGAGCCGCTGCGAGGATTTCCTCACTCCAGATATCACATCCCACAACAGCGGCATCATAATCTTTTATCATTCCCAGGAGCTCTTCACGGCTGTAGGGACGGCTCTCTTCAGTCGCTGTGATTTCACAACCGAAGTCCTCAAGCATTTTTTTGCCCTTTGAACAGAACTCCGGATAGTTGGTCACAGAAACAAGTATCTTTTTTTTCTCCATTGAATCAATCCTTTCATTCACAGTAATTGGAAGTTGTTAGATAAGGCCCAGGGTTCTGGGAAGCCAGAGGACCAGATCGGGACAATAGGTGATAACAAGCAGGGAGAGAAAAAGCGGAATAAGCCATTTCCATGTGCTTTTCACAACATGGCCGAATTCCTTGTTTGTCACACTTGCCATCATATAGAGGGACTGACCGACAGGAGGAGTCATCAGACCGATCATAAGGTTTAATACAACAATCACTCCCAGGTGGATTTCATTGATCCCCACCACCTTTACCAGGGGAAGGAACATGGGAATGAACATCAGAATAACCGCTGTGGAGTCCAGGAAGCATCCCATACAGAGCAGAATGATATTGATCAGAAGCAGAACCACATTCCTGTTGTGAGAGATGGAAAGGATCCCGTTGAGAATAATCTGTCCCAGATGCTCAAACTGAAGGACCCAGCCGAACAGGGCAACTGAAGAAACAATAGCAAGGGCGGGAACAATGCTTACAACCATACTGGAGATAGCCTGGGGAATCTGCTTGAACTTCAGTTCCTTATATATAAAGATCTGGATGATAAGTACATAAACAATGCTGACACAGGCAGCTTCGGTGGGAGTAAAATACCCGCACCAGATACCGCCCATAATAACAAAGGGCATCAGAAGAGCCCAGAACCCGCTTTTATATCTTCTTACCACTTCTCTGAAGGTCGCTTTTTCATGAACAGGAAAGTTCTTCTTTTTGGCCACCACAGCAATGATGACACAGAGAATGATGGCGATGACGATCCCGGGGATTAATCCGGCACTGAACAGAGCTCCTACGGAGACACTGGCAGCGGCACCGTAGAGCACCATGGGTATGGAAGGCGGAACAATCGGTCCCATAGTCGAGGAGGCCGCAGTCACACCAAGGGTAATGAAATCATCGTATCCTTCATCTTCCATGGCCTTCATTTCAACCTGTCCCAGTCCGCCCACGTCGGCGAGGGCTGAGCCGGACATACCGGAGAAGATAAAACTGGCCAGAACATTTACATGAGCCAGACCGCCTGGCAGATGGCCCACCAGGGATTTACAGAAGTAGAAGATCCGGTTTGTAACGCCCCCTGCATTCATAAGAATACCTGCAAGCATGAACATGGGGATCGCCAGGAGCACAAAATTGTCCAGACTTGTAAACATCTTCTGCATAATCATCAAAGGATTAATACCGCCTCGCATGAAACAGTAGACAAGACTGGAAGACAGGAGGGAGAGATAAATAGGGGCGCCGATAACAAGCAGCACCAGAAAAATAATCAGGAAAACAACCAATAGACTCATGACTGTGCTCCCTTAGTGTATTTTTTGAAATCAATGTATATTTTTTCCAGGCAGCGGATCACGACGAGGAGCCCGGTGATGGGGAGTATAGAGACAATAACGCCCTTATTGATCGGCAATGTATATATGTTATTAGTGCTGGAGTACTGTACGTATTCCAGTCCCTGAAAAATTATCCAAGTAAATACGGCAAGAGTAAGAATATCAATAAATATGTTAATAATGAGACGAACCATTTCAGGCATCATAGAGACAACAACATCAATTTTAATATGTTTGTTGTACCTTGTACCGAAAGACATTCCAAGGAAAACCATCCAGACAAAACAATAACGGGACAGTTCTTCGGTAAATCTGAAGGGATTGTTGAAAAAAACTCTGGATGCTATCTGCATGAAGACATTCAGAAAAAATACAATGAAGAAAAAGATCATAAGATATCTTTCCAGATTGTCCCAGATATATTTTATTTTGTTAGTCACAGAGAAAACTCCCTGAAGCGGCTCTTCCTGTTGTGACAACAGAAAAGAGCGCTTCAAATATTATTCTTTTTGATTAATAGTTACAGAAATCTTTTACATCGTTCACAATATCAAGATACACCTGATTGGTTGTATATTTTGCATTGATCATTTCATAGGCACTGTCAAAGAAAGACTGCATATCCATATCTTTCTGTTCAACAATTTTCATCCCTGCATTCTTCAGAGATTTCTCAGCTTCCGCATAGTACAGATCCATGTCCGCTGAATACTGATCTTCAAGATACTCTTTCGCCAGCTTGTCAAAAATGGCCTGATCTTCAGCAGTCAGAGTGTTATAGAAACTGGGGTTTACATAAACAACATTGATGGTATAGCCATGCTCGGTTTTATAGAATCTGTTCTGAACTTCGTAGAACTTGGAGGAGTAAACATTGGAAAGACCATTGTCCTGACCGGAGACAACTCCTGTCTGCAGGGCAACATACAATTCTGAATAGGACATGGGAACGGGTGTTCCGCCCAGAGCCTGGATTGTATCCTGAGAAACAGCAGAAGTCATGGAACGGATTTTAATACCATCCAGATCAGCAGGGCCTTTGACTTCAATGTCTTTGGTTGTCAGAGCACGGGCTCCATTCAGATAAATGGCCACTTTCCGCATATTCATATCACTTTCCAGTTTTGCCCAGATCCCTTTTGCGGTGTCGGAGTTTGACAGATAGTCATAGGCATCAGCATAACTGTGAAAAAGGAAGGGCAGGCCGAATGCGTACATCTGAGGAACGTAGTCTTTGATTGTCAGGTTGGCTTCGGTCATCTGCAGTGTATTTGTTCTGACCATTTCTACCATTTCCTCATCTGACCCGAGAGTACAGTTGGAGAAAAGTTCATAGTCTACACGGCCTTCTGTTTCACTTTTGAGGGCTTCACCGAAATTTTTCAGAGCGATGGTCTGGGGGTTCATATCATCCACACCATTACCAATCTGCATTACAAGGGGTTTCTCTGCACTGTAAGAGGTATCTCCGGAAGCGCCATCCTGGCCGCCCTGAGCAAAAATCACACTGCATGAGAGCAAAATAACGGCGATAAATAAAATGTTTGTTCTGTTTTTCATTATTGTCTCCTTTCCTGTTTTGATTAACAATTTTCAATCTGCAATAAAAAAAATTAACCTGATTTCAGCGTATCCCATTTGAATTCCTATTCCGTAATTCAACCCCCTTTTTCTCGGACATATCAGGAGCTGACCGGAACAGTTTTTCAACAGGATCTTTATGATCCCAAGTGAATGCTGTTTATTGCATTTCCAAACAACTGAGGGAATATTAAAGCCACTTGCCAAGTTATGTCAACTATTTTTTAATAGATGTCACATGTCATCTTTATTTTTATAGTTGTCACCTTTTTTCAATAAATGTTGACATAAAATTCTTTTTTATGGGTATAATCATATTCATGATACAAGCAGATCCTTTCGCACAAAAAAGTAAAGCTGCCTATGTTGAATCAGAACTGGAAAAAATGGTTCTTTCTGATAAATACAAAGAAGGCGACAGACTCCCCCCTCAGACTGAATTGGCAGAACAGTTTCATGTAGGATCGAGAATTATGAGAGAAGCTCTGAAGCTCCTCGAAATGAAAGGCCTTGTTTCCATCGAACATGGCAGAGGCGTTTTTGTAAGGAAGCAGAAACTGGATTTTTATCTCAATTCTTTAACCGAATCCATTTCCTACGAGTTGCCTCAGAATAAGAAAATACTCATGGATCTGTTCAGAACCAGAGAACTGATCGAGATTCAGGCTATTAGAAGTTTTATTGAATCTCCGGATTATCCGGGACTGGAAAGTCTCAAGGCGATTGTCACAGAGATGTCAACAAAATCCTCTGAAGAGTATCTGGAAGAGTACAGAAAACTGGACCTGGAGTTCCATAAAGGTCTGGTAGCTCTGATGAATAATGATGTTCTGAATTATATGTTCAAACACCTTACCCATCTCCTGTTATTCAGCATGAAAAATACCCAGAAAAAAATTACGCCCAACAGCTATCAGGAACACCTGGATATACTCAAGGCATTGAATGTCGGTAATGAAGAAGTTGCTATTGAGTTGGTAAGAAATCATTTCCGGATTTCCATGAAAACCATTCAGACCATGGATACGGATTTTGCGCTAGATTGATCCATTCTTCGATTAGCTCCGGGGGCTCGAAAAAAAAGACTCATAAGCAGCCCTTTCCCGCAGGGCTGCATACCTGAAACATTCTATACTATTGATGCGTTATAAATGGAGCTTATCGAGCTTTCCAGTATGGAATCAAATTCCCGATCCGTGATCTGATAGGATAAGCCTTCGACTAAAGCCCGTGAAAAACTGGCAATCATCCTGGTATTTTCAGAAAGCTTCCTGTTGGCATCTTCCCTGGAATACCCTCCGGACAGGGCAACGACACGAGTGACCTTAGGGTGATCAATCAGGGGAAGATAGAAATCCGGTTTTGAGGGAATGGTCAGTTTAAATATCACTGGTTTCCCGCTCTCCCAGGTCTCAAGTTTCATAAGGATCTTCTCCAGCAGAAGTGTCTCGCACTTGTCCTTTTCAGCACTGTGAATATCCACTTCCGGTTCAATAATAGGCACAAGGCCCCGATCAGCGATTATCTGCCCTAACTCAAACTGCTGGTCTACAATTCTGCCAATACCATCAGGATTATACTCCTTGATCATAGAACGCATCTTTGTTCCGAAAATATTCCTTTCCAGAGCCCGGGTTAACAGATCCTCCAGCCCCGGAATAGGCTTCATAACCTGGACTCCCTGCTCAGGCTCAGCCAGACCTTTGTCAATTTTCAGAAAAGGAACAATCCCCTTCTCATCCCAGAGATAGTCGGCTGTAAATCTGCCATCCACAGGACTATCCATCGTGCGCTCAAAAAGAATGGCTCCCAGAATTTTATCACTTGTAAAGGCAGAGCTTTTAATAATCCGGGTGCGCATTTCATGAACGAGTTCGAACATTTTTTTATCCGAATCATAGGACTCGGGGGTGATACCATAAGCCGTTAAGGCCTTGGGAGTGCTCCCGCCGCTTTGATCGAGGGCCGCGATAAAACCTTTACCGCTTTTCATATTTTCAAGCTGTTTAGCATTCATACATATCTCCTTACGAATTTTTTCCGGCATTATATCTACCATGGGAAAAACATCGCCAGGAAATGACAGCCTGTCTTTCCCATGTAATAAATCAAAACCTTTATATTACAAAAATAATAAACAAGACCTTAAAGGTAAAGTGAATAGATCCTGTGGGAAATCCATCATTCCGGAACGGACAGGCTGGGCAGGCCGCCTTCAATGTTCAAAGAATTAAGAAAAGAATAAACTCTTCCATTGCTTAATTTTACCCATCCATGATAGTGTCCCGGGAATGAAACCATTCAGCGCCCTGTCGCTCTCTCCGGAAATGCTGGAGAACCTTAATAAACTCGAATATAAACATATGACCCCGATCCAGGAGGTCAGTATTCCCCCCATAATCAAAAAGAAAGATATCCTGGCTCTGGCAAAAACAGGGAGCGGGAAGACCGCTGCCTTCAGTATCGGTATCCTGGAAAACCTGGATGTAAAACGATTCCGGGTCCAGAACCTGATTCTCTGCCCCACCCGGGAACTGGCCGATCAGGTCTCCCGGGAGATGCGCCGACTCGCCCGGTTCCGTCATAACATCAAGGTTGTGACCATAACAGGAGGGATTCCCCATTACCAGCAGGAGCACTCCCTCAGTCATCAGGCCCATATTGTCGTAGGTACCCCCGGAAGGGTGCACAAGCTGCTTCGAAGGGGGAGTCTTGTGCTGGATGATTTAAAATCTGTTGTTCTGGACGAAGCCGACCGGATGCTTGATATGGGTTTTATCGATGAAATCCATGATATTTTCGATTTTGTACCGGAAAAAACCCAGATTCTCTGTTTCTCCGCAACCTTTCCCGAAGAGATCAGAGCGTTGAGCAGAGAACTCCAGGAGGATCCCAGAGAGATCGAAGTGGAGTCTCAGGGTGATGATATTGCCATTACTCAGAGGTTCTACAGGGCAGGGAGGGGAGAAAAGAGTCAGGCCGTCCTTCGTATCCTTCAAAAGAATCAGCCCGAATCGGTACTGATTTTCTGCAATACCAAAGAGGCCTGCCGGACTATCGCCCGGGATCTTCAGGATACCGGTTTATCCTGCCTGGCTTTGCACGGGGACCTGGAGCAGAAAGAACGGACCGAGGTGCTCACCCGTTTTTCCAACGGCAGCGTCAGAATCCTCATTGCCACGGATGTGGCTGCCAGAGGCCTGGATATCAGGGAACTGGGGGCCGTCATCAATTATGATATGCCCTTTGAAACAGAAAACTACATCCATCGCATCGGCAGAACAGGCAGGGCGGGTCTGGAAGGGCATGCCTTTTCCCTTTTGGGAGCCAGAGAGCAGTTTCGTCTGGATCTCATCAACAGTTTTCTTTATAGCCGGTATATAATAGAAGAGCTCCCTGAAAATGATCCTCAGAGCCCGGTGTATCCTCCGGCCTCCATGGTCACTCTTTCCATCAATGGAGGGCGGAAAAATAAAATCAGCCCGGGAGATCTTCTCGGAGCCCTGACAGCCGACGGCAGTATTGCCGGAACGGCCATTGGAAAAATTGATCGCCAGGATTATATTACCTTTGTTGCGGTAGAATCCGAATCAGCCGAGAAAGCCCGGCAGCTGCTTGAGAACGGCCAGATCAAAGGCCGGCAGTTTAAAGTCAGGCGTCATTTTTAATCACAAGTATCCCGGAGAACAGACATTGATAAATAATGAAAATTCCAATTCCCCCGGCTTTGCCTCCACAGGGTTGTCGGATCCCATACTCAAAGCCCTGAAGGCCCTTAATTATAGAAAACCCACACCGATTCAGGACCAGACTATTTCATCGGTACTGGCAGGCCGGGATATCCTGGGAACAGCCCAGACCGGGACGGGTAAAACCGCGGCATTTATGCTCCCTGTTCTGGAGATTCTCAACAGAAAAGGGAAAGCCTCTCCCAATCAGATCAGGGCTCTCATCCTGGTCCCCACTAGGGAACTGGCGGCTCAGGTCTATGAAAGCACAGTCAATTACAGCCGCTACCTCAAAATCCGGTCCACCGTAGCCTACGGAGGGGTCAAGATCAATCCTCAGATGATCCGCCTGAGCAGAGGCGTGGATATTCTGGTTGCCACCCCCGGCAGGCTCCTGGATCTTTACAGGAAAAATGCAGTGCAGTTTTCCAGGCTGGAAGTGCTTGTTTTTGACGAAGCCGACAGGATGCTGAATCTGGGTTTTCAGGATGAGGTCAATGAGATCCTCCATTTAGTTCCCCGCCAAAGGCAGACCATGATGTTCACTGCCACACTGTCTGATGAAGTAAGCGGTCTGGCAAAAGAATTACTGCAGGATCCCCTGGAAGTATCTGTTATTCCTGAAGAAGTGACACTGGAAGCGGTGAAACAGTCAGTGTTCCCTGTAGCCCATGAAAGGAAAACCGAGCTCCTTCTGGAACTGATGCAGGAAAAGGGCTGGCTCAAATTTCTGATATTTGTGAAAACAAAAAACAGGGCGGACCGGCTTGTAATAAAGCTCATCCATGCAGGATATATTGCCCAGGCGATCCATGGAGATAAAAGCCAGGGAGCCAGAACCCGGGCCCTGGCCGAATTCAAAAAAGATAAGGCGTCGATTCTTGTCGCCACAGACCTGGCAGCCAGAGGACTCGACATAGACGGGCTGCCCCTTGTCATTAACTTCGACCTGCCCCACCTGAAAGAAGACTACATTCACAGAATCGGAAGAACCGGCCGGGCCGGCCAGGTAGGAGAAGCCCTCTCCTTTGTGAGTCCTGAAGAATTTGACAGCCTGAAAGACATAGAGCGTCTCACGAAACAGATAATTCCCAGAGTGGAAACAGAGGGATTCCAGCTGGATCCGCCCCTCCCTGAATCGAAACTGGATACCAGACCCTTTAAAGCGAAAAAGCCGAAGAAGGATAAGAAGAGAAAACAGAAATCCCTTTAGCAAAAGGCTTTTCTGAGGACTGAAAGAGGAATCTTTTTCACCCCCGGAAGAGCTTTGCTATGACCCTCACGCCCCGATTCATCAGAGTGTTTACTGCCAGGTGTATTCGTATCCTGCATTCAGGGTAATTTCTCCGATATGACCGCTATGATTGGCCCAGTGCCAGATCAGGTGCCCCATGACATCCCGGCAGGTTTTGAATTTCGGATTGAGAGAGGGTTTATCAAAAAAACCTTCCCCCCCACAATACTGCCTCAGAAACTCATGGCGAAACTTCAGATGCATTTCAAGGATCTCAACCGATCTTCTGCCGGCCCCTTTCCTTGATGAAAGATCTGTAGAAGCTGTATTGGCTACTTCATGGGCATATTCGGGCATTTCAAAATCAGCCACCATGAATCCGAACAGATTCAATTCGGCCTGCACCAGATGGAGCAGGAGGACAGATGTGATCAGATAGGAACCTTCTGATTTGAAATCCAGAGCCTGATCATCGAGATGTTCCACCTGGTCATAGGTCCGCTCACCCAGCTCCAGCAGCATACCGACCATCCAGGATGTTCCCTTATCCGCTCCGGGAAAATCCTCATACGAGAGGACTCTGGGCCGGCCTTTTTTTTCTTTCATATTCTCTCCTATTGTGAGTATCTAACTAATGTATACTTTTTCCCCCGGAAAAATCCAGAAGGCAGCTCGGAACCCTCTGGAAATGAAAACAGAACGTCCTCTAGTCATAGACTTTTCTGATGACTGAAATATCAATCTTCTTCATCTCCAGCAGCTCTTTTATTGCGGCTTTGTTCTGGCTTTCACTCCCCGATTCCATCAGGGTATTCAGTTCCGTGGGGATGATCTGCCAGGAAACGCCGTATTTGTCTTTGACCCAGCCGCACTGCTCGGCTTCCTGATCCGCTGAAAGCTGGCTCCAGTAATAATCGACCTCATCCTGATCTTTGCAGTAGACAATGAAAGACAGTGCCTCATTGAATTGAAACTGATGATCATAGGCGCTGTCCATAGCAGTTATCCATGTATCTCCCAGTCTGAAATCTGAAAACATAACTGTATCTTCCGAATCAGGCCCCATTGCAGCAGGATATTTTACAAGCATTCCCTCTTCGGAGTCAGAAAAAAGAGAGCGGTAAAATGCCCCGGCTTCTTCTGCTTTTCCGCAGTTATCCCCTACAAAAAGCATGGAAGGCATAACAGGCGGTCTGGGGTCTCCCCCCGGTTCTGTCAGGATCAACTGCCAGGACATACCGTAACGATCCTGTATCCATCCGTAAAGGGGACTGAAATCGTACTGTCCCAGTTCCATAAGGACCTGACCATCCCGACTGAGAGACGACCAGATTTCGTTCAGCTTTTCCCGGGCGGCCAGTTCTGGGTTCTTATCCTGTCCGAAAAAAAGAGGATCAAAATTCACCATCATGGAAATAGAGGGATTAATAGAAAATTCCGGGCCCGCATTGATGGCTTCAAACCTCTGCCCCCAGAGTTCAAACGTGAGATAGTCACAGTCACCCGAGGGAGTGTCCGGAATAACTCTCTGTTTCAGAATTCCTGAATCGGGAAAGACAGAACAATAGAACTCCACAGCTTCAATAGCCCTGGTATCAAACCATAGATGGGGAACAATCTGATTTTTTCCTGCCATAAAAGATCTCCTTTTCCGGCTTCTGTTGTGATTCCCGTGTTTATACAAAATGGCATAAACCTTAGTTTAAGAGTAATGTTTCCAGCTCTGAATTGCCAGAACTTCCGGATGGGACTGATCTGAAAGGAGACACTTAATTTTTTTCCCTGATCCTGCAGTGAACGTTACAGGAATTCCGCTAGATTTCTCTATTCCATGGAATCTATAATTATGGGTGTAGACCGTAAAAACTCTAATAATTGAGTCAACCTTCTATTCGTGATTGAATAGATCCTATTATCAGTAGATTACAAAGGTTCAGGATCAATGGATAAAATTGGAAAGGCAAAACTCAGACGGACCTATTATATCGGTGCACTGTTTTTTATTGTCTCTGTAACATCACTGCTCTGCATCCCCATTTATCTGAACATTCAAAGAGAATACAGGAGAAAACTGGATCAGCTGGAACAGGGGATCCTGTATCAGAAACAAAACCAGATCAGATCCACAGTCCTGCAGACAATCAGTACAATTTCTGAACTTGAGAAAATCCTACGCTTATATGGTACATACGGAAATGAGGATGATTTTGATAGAATGTTCCGAAGCGCAGTAAAGGAGTTAATCCATAATACGGAGCTGCCCCGGAACGGTTATATCTGGATAAACGAGATACTGAACTATAGCGGAGGAGAGAATTATGCCATACGCTTCGTCCATCCGAACCTGAGAGAAACAGAGGGAGAGTATCTTTCAACAGATACAATTGATAACAACGGCAATTTCCCCTACCTGGAGGAACTGAATGGAATCAATGCTTTCGGAGAGACATATAACACCTATTTTTTCAGAAAAGTCGATTCCGACATTGTGGCTAAAAAAATGTCCTATGGAAAATTGTACAAACCATACAACTGGGTTGTATCAACCGGGGTTTATCTGGATGATGTGGATGCTCTGGTTAAATCGGAAAGTATCAGAATGGTTCAAACCAACAGAAAAACAATCTCACAGATAGCAAGGACAATTCTCGTGTCTTTTCTCATTCTGACGTTACTTGTTACCCTGTTCGAAATGAGGATTAACAAAGTTATATCTGCCTATATTACAACACTGAAAGATTCCAATGATCAGCTGCGGGTAGCCTTTAACAGGATAAAGGAAATGGCCTACACCGATCATTTGACCATGCTGTACAACAGAAGAGCCATGTATGATTACCTGGAGGATGAAAAAGCCCGTTTTCTACGAACAGGAAAGCCCTTCAGCATCCTCCTGGGAGACATTGATTTCTTCAAATCCGTCAATGATTCCTACGGCCATGATGCGGGGGATCTTGTCATAAAAGAAGTCGCTCGGATACTGCAGCAGAATATCCGCAAGGAAGACAAAGCCTCCCGCTGGGGAGGAGAAGAGTTCCTTTGCCTTATCACAAATTCGGATAGCCGGGATGCTCTGACCGCAGCTGAAAAAATACGGTCAGCCATAGAATCCAGTGTGTTTATATACGAAGAACATTCCCTTTCCGTAACCATGACAATCGGAGTAGCGTCGTCTCAGCCTGACTGGAACATTGATGAGCTGATTGACAGGGCGGACAAGAACCTCTACCGGGGAAAAAAGGAGGGACGGAACAGAGTCATGGGAGACTGAATCAGTTCCCGAAACTATAAAAACCGGAGATATTTAAAATATTGATTCCAATCAGGGAAGACCAAGCTCCCCGGTCATATGAATCTTCTGACCTGAACCCATCTGGCCTTCAACATCCAGTAAAAAATTTCCTGATGCCCGGCTCAACTCTCCTGTACCACCGATCACCCTCTCCTTCTGAGTAACACGGAATTCTCCTGTGGCTGGATTAACACATTGCTCCAGAGATTCAACTTCCAGCATCAGGATACCACGCCCGGGTATAGAGATCATCGAAATCCCCATTCCAACACCACCGAGTTCTCCTTCTTCACAGCTCTTATGAGGGGGGGAGGGTTCTGTGGTAACATAGGAACTATAGAAAATTTCTCCAACACCAGTTAGTTCAGTGTGCCCTTGTACATGCAGAACAAAGACCATAAGATCCCGGTCTTCGTAAACTATATCTTCGGTGATTTCTGAGAGATCCAGATCAACGGGAACTTTTTCCAGGTTCGTTTCCGAAGATCCCGCAGCGAAAACAGCGATGGGATAAAAAAGAACAAAGCATAGAACAATCCATCGGTATCTGTTCTTCATAATGATACCTCCAGCATTCTATTATATAGTTAAAGATATACCCTCCAGAGGCCTCTGTAAACATCTGACTGCAATTAAATAAAGCAAAAACACCTGTTTCCTCTCAGGCCATTTAATGAACCTGGCCTTCTCCGGAAAATGGGAGGATGGCACGGAATTGATATCCCCTGTGTTTTTTTCTCCGACAGAGAGACAGAAAAAAAGCACTCCAGAAATGGAATGCCTAGTGTAATCAATCCGTACATCCTTTCGGACCGGAACAATTGCGTCAGATTAAACTTTTGAGAGCGTCTTATAGAAACCTTTCCCGTAAGAATAGGCTTCATCCAAAATCTGAGAATTGTATTGGAAAGTTTCCTCTCTGGTCTTTCCCTGAACGATGTGGTTCCCGAGAATGTAACTGCCGTAGGGAGCATAGGTATCAATAGCTCTTCGTATTTCTGCCCTCCTCTCTTCCTCTGTTGCATTTACAGAAGCAGCAGAGCTGTGGGTATCAAAGCCTCCAATAAAACTGTAACGATCGCCGTATTTTTTCAGCAGTGAGACAATATCATTCTGGGGCTGACAGGAACTCCAGGCGACAGCGCCCTCTTCGATAAAATCCTCTATATGAATCTCGGCGTTACCGCAGCAGTGATTAATGGGCATAACACCGGCCGCTTTAATGGCATCATTCACCCTTTTATGCTCCGGTTTAATAAACTCCCTGTACATATCAGGTGATAAAAAGGGAGCGGATTTATAGGCAACATCATCGTAAATAACAATAAAATCCGGTTTATAGTGCTCTGCTACAATATTAATAAATTTTATCCGGTATTCCGTATGGGCATTCAGGAGTTCATGGCAGGCGTCCGGATTGTCCATCATACTGAAAATCAATCCCTCATAACCTATAAGATCCAGGAAACGTTCAAAAGTTCCGTTCCCCATCCCATATTCAAGAATCTGCTCATCCCTGTTGAATCCTGCAAGCTCTTTCTCTGCCTTGGCAGCCCAGTCAATGGAGTCAAGATCCGGAAAAGAGACCTGTTCTTTCCATTTTGTGATGTCGGTTAAAACATAATCAGAACTGGGAGTAGCCCCCTCTGGCAGATGTTCCCACATAACTCCGAAACCATCGAAGCCGCCTCCTGCCGGACCTTTCTCAAAAGGATCCATTAAACCGATGTTGTAACGAACCGGTTTCGAGTAGACGGGGACATCCTCAGGGATTCCATGGTTTATAGCTGTCAGATAATTCTCTTTGGGGGTCATCATTACATCCTTTTTTTATGATGAGAAAATTATAAAACCTTCCCACCTTGGGAAGGCAAACAATTTTTCTGAAAATTATCATTGGGAGAAAACTGGCAGGATGCAATGATTCCCTGTCCGCGCTTTTTTCTGAGTGTTTCCTCAGCTGCGGACTTTTTTGAACTTCATCTTAATTCTCCTTTTACAGCTGACAAAAAAAAATGGTTTTAGTTTAAATATTGAAAAAGGCTTATGCTTTCTCCAATGCAATAACTGCATTATGACCACCGAAACCAAAGCCGTTTGATAACAGACGAACAGGGTTTGTCTTTCTTGCCGTACAGGGAACATAGTCCAGGCTGCATTCAGGATCCGGATTTTCCAGTCCGAGGGTAGGCGGGATCACACCGCTCTGAAGGGCTCTGACCGCAATAACAGCTTCGATTCCTCCGGCCGCACCGAAGAGATGACCAGTAGCCCCCTTTGTGGAACTGATCATGACCTTATCTGAAAAGTGACCGAGACACTGCCGGATAGCCCTGGTTTCTGCTACATCCCCCAGGGGGGTCCCTGTGCCATGAGCATTAATGTAATCTAGCTGTTCAGGATTCCAACCTGCCTGATCCATAGCAGATCGCATGGCTGCTGCAGCTCCCTTCCCTTCCGGATCAGGACTTGTAAAATGGTAGGCATCTGCGGTTGAGCCATACCCCTTTACCTCTGCAAGGATTTCAGCCCCCCTTTCCATTGCAGAATCCCAATCCTCCAGAACAAGGACTCCTGATCCTTCTCCCATAAGAAAGCCGTCACGCCCGGCGGAAAAAGGCAGGCAGAGTCCACCGTCCTCCTGCGTCGACATGGCCTTCATGGAATTGAAACCTGAAAATGCAATCGGGGACAGAGGCGCTTCCGCCCCCCCGCAGACAGCCCTCTTAACAGAACCCACCCGAATAGCGGAGAATGCTTCTCCAATGGCATTATTTCCTGTAGCACAGGCGGTTACCGGAGCAAGACAGGGACCTTTCGCCCCGATTTTCATGGATACAATTCCTGCGGCCATATTTGTCAGCATCATGGGGATAGTAAAAGGACTGCACCGCCAGGACTCATTACGGGTAATCCCGTTTTGAGCTTTAACCAGAGTAGCAATACCTCCGATACCGGAGCCCAGCCAGACTCCGGTTCTGCCATCCTCATACTCCAGACTGAAACCGGCAGATTCCCACGCCTGCAATGCAGCGTACACACCAAACTGGATATACCTGTCCCAGTGGCGGATCTCTTTTGTATCCAGTATGCTACTAACAGGAAAATCGGAAACTCCAGCAGCTCTCTTCGTTGGAAACTTTGAAAGTTCTGGATCTTCCAGTGTACTGATTCCGGATCTTCCGGCAATGATTTCTTTAAACAGGGATTCCGGATCTGCCCCTAGGGCATGTATTGCCCCCATGCCTGTCACAGCCACACGGCGAAAATTCTGTTTCATAGATACTCTCCTCAAAACAAAAGACCGTTCGGTCTTTTTTGTGATAAAAAAATTACATCATATAGGAATCGATGGATTTTTTCAGATTTTCAATAACCTGCTGCTGCGCTGATTTATCCTCAGATATCTTGGAAACCAGGATACTCCCTTCAACGGCAGCAAGGATAAAAAAAGCCATTGACTTCACATCTGTACCAGCCTTAAGCCTTCCCTCCTCCTCAAGCCTTCTGAGAGGTATAAGGATCAGTTTCCGCATTTTCTCCATAGCCAGAGATGCTTCCGTTTTAAGATTGTCAGAGATGAAGTCAGACTCGATTCCGGCATTCAAAATAGGACAGCCCCCGGGGAGGATTCGCCCTGAAGCGATATCCAAACTTGCGTCACAGAGAGAAAATAGTACATCCAGTGGATCATCCGGCTCTTCAGCTATATTTTTGAGATAACTTCCGACACAGGTCACATTGGATTTGAATGCTTCCAGTGCCAGCTCTTCCTTTGAGAGAAAATGATTGTAGAGCCCTCCTTTCTTGAGGCCTACTTCTGTCAGGATGGATGACATGGATGTAGAGAAATATCCTGTCCGATTCAGGAGCTTTCCCGTCTTTTCAATAACACGCTGACGGGTTTCATCACCTTTGCTCATGTCAGCGAATTTAGACCGATCGGTCTTTTTTTGTCAATACGAATCCTTCGGAATCTAAAAAAGAGAAGAGATTGTATTTCATAAAAAGACCATGCTGATAGTCATTTCAATCCCTTATGAAACACGACTTAAATCCTATGCTGACAGGAAAAACCCAATCGGGCGCTTCCTGCCAGTTTATCTGAGACGTACAGGTATTAATATTTAATGAATTTCTCACCGGCAACGCCGCAGATAGGGCATTTACCGGGAACAACTTTTTCAATATTACCGCAAACAGGGCACAGATAATAGAAAACCTCTTCCTGATTATCCAGATTATCCATGGCTTCCTGATACAAGCCGGCATGAACTTCTTCTGCTTTCATTGCAAAGGTAAAAGTTCTTACTGCGGCTTTATTTCCTTCAGCCTCGGCCTGTTCTACAAAGGGAGGATACATATCCTTGTATTCGTAGGTCTCCCCTTCAACTCCGGATTTCAGATTTTCCATGGTAGAACCGATTTTTCCAGCCACTTCAAAGTGCTTCAGTGCATGAATTGTCTCTGCATCAGCGGCAGCCCTAAAAAGTTTGGCTGCATTTAAATGCCCCTCCTGCTCAGCCTTTTTGGCAAAGGCAGTGTACTTTCTGTTTGCCTGGGATTCTCCTGCAAAGGCGTCCATTAAATTGTCAGTGGTTTTAGACATGTTCTTCTCCTCTCTAGTATTTTCATTCAGAAGCTCAATCAATTTTTTCACCGTTTCTTTCGGAAAATCACTCTCTTTACTTTCGGTGAATAATTTTGTCAGCAACTCTTTTATAACATGACTTTGGGGAAGCATAAACCCTGCTTCGCGCATCAGGTCTTCCGCCATTATGCGGTTAGACATACCGACCGCCCGGGACAGCTGTTTCATCAGGGGATCGTCTGCTGCCTTTTCCAGAGCAAAAGCGATCCTTTCCTGCTCTGTTTTGCTCTTTGACAGAATTCCCAGAACCTTTCTGACATCATCCACTGTATCCTGCTGGGCAGGATAGGTCTCGGGGATCAATGATATGGCATGGGAAGGACAGGCGTCCACACACAAACGGCATCCGCTGATACAGGTTTCCGCATCGATCTGACCCGTTTCCGTATCGGTTGCCCCGGTAGGGCAGACATAAAGGCATAGGCAATCTTTGGTACATAATCTTATATTTCTTACTGCATGCATATCAGGCGCTCCTTCTGACCTGTGTCATTTTCCAGCTCGGGACCTTACAGACAGGACAGATCTCGGGTTTCTCATCTCCCACATATATAAACCCGCAGATATCACAGACATAGATATTTGTCTCGTTCAGAAAAGAAGCCTCACCTCCCTCAACCTTAGACAAATGGGAGCTGATCATATGGGAAACCTGTTCCGCCCATTTCAAGGCCCGCAGGGCTCCCCTGTCATGATTTTTTGCGGCCACTTCATTGGCCCTGGCAAAATGGGATGACAGATCTTCCTGGAGCCGGGCTTTCATATTCCCCAAATCCGGATTACTGCCCTTATCCGACTTCAGATTGTAGTAGGATGACAATTCATTATAGAGAGCAGCCATCTCCGGCCTGTACTGCTTCTCAGAGCCCTTTGCCAGATTGGAGAAGAGAGCAGAGAGTTCTGCTGCTGTATAGCTTATTTCATCCGGCAGAGAGAGTGTTTCCGACGAGATGCCGGCGGACTCTGCCTGATCCCCTCCCTGTGCTTTAAAATCAGACTTTGAAGCTCCGCACAGGGGGCAGACAAATTCAGATAGAACATCCACCCAAAGCGTACCAGGAGAAATATCTCCTTCCGGATAGCCTTGCGCTTCATCATAGATATAACCGCAGATTGAACAAACATACTTCTTCATAAATCCATGGGACTCCTTTTATGACGATCTGATAAAGAGAGTTTATCATAGATAATGAGCATATGCTGATTTATATTTCATAAAATCTAGCGTATCAACGGCTATTCTGCTGTTCCTTTATTTCAGCCATCATCGCTGCTGTCAGAGTTTTAAAATGTACCAGATAAACTGTAACGCCGAGCCCTATACAAAACAGAAGGACTCTTAACCATAACAGACTGATAAAAAAAAGAATTGTCGACAACATGACAATCCATAAAGCCAGAATAGAGATGATTTTTGCCCGGAGAGAGATCGCTCTATACAGGATGTAGGAACGGACATAAAGCCCGAAAACTCTATGATTGATCAGCCATACATAGAGTTTCTCTGAGCTTCTCACATAACAGGTGGCCGATAGAAGCAGAAAGGGGGTCGTGGGCAATACTGGTAGAAAGATTCCCGCAATGCCCAGGAAAAGCGAGAGATTACCGGCAGTAATAAGGAATAGTTTTTTCATATCCTCCTGTGATGGTTAAACGGGTGGTTTCTTTAACCATCACAGGCTCCTTTTCCGTTCGACAGATCAGTTGAGATCAAACCGGTCCAGATTCATCACTTTGTCCCAGGCTTTCACAAAATCAGTCAGAAATTTCTCTTTTGAATCCCTACAGGCATATACTTCTGACTGAGCCCTTAACTGAGAATTGGAACCGAACACCAGGTCCACCCGGGAGGCGGCCCACTTCTTCTTACCTGTTTTTCTGTCAATTCCTTCAAACTCCTCCCCGTCTTTCCCTACTGGTTTCCATTGGATTCCCATATCAAGAAGGTTGATAAAAAAGTCATTGGACAGAGTTTCCGGCCTATCCGTTAACACACCCAGTTTAGAATCGCCATAATTGGCCCCCAGCACACGCAGCCCCCCGATCAGAACAGTCAGTTCCGGAACTGTCAAAGTTAAAAGTTGCGCCTTATCGATTAGTAACTCTTCTGCAGATACGCTGTATATTTTTCTCTGATAGTTCCTGAATCCGTCTGAACAGGGTTCCAGAAAAGCAAAGGAATCCGCGTCCGTCTGCTCCTGAGAGGCATCAGTACGTCCAGGAGAGAAGGGAACCGAAATTGAGCGTCCCTCAGCAGATGCTGCTTTTTCAATAGCGGCACAGCCGCCCAGTACAATCAGATCTGCCAGTGAAACCTTCTTCTTTCCAGACTGGGAAGCATTGAACTCCTTCTGGAGATCCTCAAGTTTCTTCAATACCTTTTTAAGCTGAGACGGTTGATTCACGTCCCAGTCTTTCTGGGGGGCAAGCCGGATCCTTGCCCCGTTAGCTCCACCGCGGTAGTCAGACCCCCGAAAGGAGGCAGCTGAAGACCAGGCTGTATAAACCAGTTGTGAAACAGTTAATCCGGACGAGAGCAATTTTTTCTTCAAATCTTCTACATCAAGGCTATCAATCTGTTCATAATCAGCTTCTGGAACGGGGTCCTGCCAGATCAAATCTTCCTCTGGAACTTCAGGCCCGAGATAGCGGGATTTCGGCCCCATATCACGATGGGTCAGCTTAAACCAGGCCCTGGCAAAGGCATCGGCAAACTCTTCAGGATTTTCCAGGAAATGACGGGCAATGGGTTCATAGGTTTTATCATACCTGAGTGAAAGATCGGCTGTCGTCATCATGGGACGGTGCTTCTTTTTCGGATCATGAGCGTCTACGATCATATCCTCTTCAGCCACATCCCTGGCCAGCCACTGATTGGCTCCTGCAGGACTCTTGACCAGCTCCCATTCATACTTGAACAGCACTGTCAGGTACCCCATGTCCCATTTAATGGGGTTGGGTTTCCAGGCCCCTTCAATACCGCTGCTGATGGTATCGCCCCCCTTTCCGCTCTTGAAACCGCTCTTCCAACCCAGTCCCATCTCTTCTATTGGGGCGGCTTCCGGTTCGGGGCCGACATTGGCTGCGTCCCCGGCCCCATGGCATTTCCCGAAGGTATGCCCTCCGGCGACAAGGGCAACTGTTTCATAGTCGTTCATGGCCATCCGGGCAAATGTTTCCCGTACATCCCTTCCCGAAAGGACCGGATCAGGATTCCCGTCAGGACCTTCAGGATTCACATAAATCAATCCCATCTGAACCGCTGCCAGGGGATTCTCCAGATCCCGCTCACCAGAATAACGGCTGTCCTTTTTATCGCTTGTTGCCAGCCACTCCTTTTCCGAACCCCAGTAGACATCCTCTTCGGGCTCCCAGATATCCTCCCGTCCCCCTGCGAATCCAAAGGTTTTAAATCCCATGGATTCCAGGGCACAGTTTCCCGCCAAAATCATCAGATCCGCCCAGGAGATATTCTTTCCATATTTCTGTTTAATTGGCCAGAGAAGCCTTCTGGCTTTATCCAGGTTCACATTATCCGGCCAGCTGTTCAGGGGAGCAAACCGCTGGTTGCCCGTATTTCCCCCGCCCCGTCCATCGTTGACACGGTAGGTTCCGGCACTGTGCCAGGCCATTCTGATAAACAAAGGTCCGTAGTGCCCATAATCGGCGGGCCACCACTCCCTGGAATCTGTCATTAATTTATAAAGGTCTTCTTTAACAGCTTTCAGATCAAGAGATTTGAATGCCTTTGCATAATCAAAATCAGAATCCAATGGATTCAGTGTCTCCGGGTTCTGATAGAGAATTCTTAAATTCAGCTGATTTGGCCACCAGTCCTTATTCGTGGTTCCTTTTCCACCCCTGCGGGTCCCGACCATGCCTGTTACCGGGCATCTGCTCTCTGTTTTCACGATTATCTGCCTCCGTTTTTTAACAAACCTGTGAAGTCACAGATATACAAGTTTAAACAGCGGATTGTTTTTTAAAATTCTTAGAGATTAAAAAGGAAAAATCAAATAATTGGAGAACAAATATTAACTAAAAGAAAACAGAGCTAAGATATCTTTCCAAATGGCGGAGGATGTCCATCTGCAAAACAGGCCCCGCCGACTCAACTCGCCGGCTTCATAATCAGATATCGAGGGGGATTTTTTTTATTTCAAAAGGTTGAAATACCAGGTATATAGGTAGATTATTAGATTTTAGGAGAAACTGACTCATGGTCCTGCCTTTAATCCTGTATCCGGCTTTCTCGTTTTTGATGGACATAGCCAGATTCGAATTGACCAAAGGGAAAAGTACCGTTCGGATCCTGTGGCCTGGTATAGGGAATATTCCCCGTTTTTTTTCACATGTAGTTTCATCTGCCAGTCCTCCAGCTCTGAAGGTATTTTGCCCTTACTATATCACACTCCCTTTTGAATGCTAAAAATAAACTCTTTTCCCATAGTCATATTAAAAGACTCCCGAGGAATGTCTGAAGCGTCATTGTTCTTCGGAGATTTGGTTTTACTGTTATTTCTTCGGAAAACTGATGTCAATCTCTTTTTAGAAGCAGGCAGCTGATGGTAAAAAAAAGCACTCCTAAAATGGAGTGCTCTCTGGTCCCTGTCCGGATAAGAAACCATGCGTCAGTCAATTCATTGCATTTTAGAATTCCTCCGCCGTTGCACAATAAAATATATCAGATTTTATTGATTATTCATCATCTCTGTTTGATAAACGGGCTTGTCAACCAGTACAATCTGGACCCTTCGGTTCTGCACCTTGGCGATGTCGTCATCGTTGGACTCCACCGGCCTGTACTCTCCATAGGAAACCGCCACGAGCCTTGTCGGATCCACTCCACCTTCCAACTGCATGAATCGGAGCACATTCACAGCCCTGTCCGCTCCCAGTTGCCATGAATCGACTCTGTTTACCCGGGCTGATGCAGTATAGCCTTCTACTCGGATGATTTTATCAGATTCGTTCATCAGAAAACGAGAAAGCTCCAGCAGCACAGGTTTGAACTCTTCTTTGAGTTGGGAACTATCCGGATCAAAGAGAACACGGCTTCCAATGCTTATAACAAGAACTTCATCATACTGAAACAGCTGGATTTCCCCATTGTCGATTTCATCCTTAAGCTCCGTATTGATCTGTTCTGCAATGGTTGAGACATCTTCAGATTCCGGCTCACTGAGAACTGCTTCGTCTGTTGTTTTACAGGAAAATAGAACTACCCCAAGAACCATAAAAAAAAGTATACTCTTTCTCATCTACAAACTCCTTTTTTTAGAATCTTAATATTGGATACTTTTGGCAAGAAAGCGTTCCTTGATTCCGGTATCAATTGATTTTTGAGCCCGCTTCCATAATTATCAGTGATATTCCGCTATTATTCAAAGTTGGCATGCCGGACTGTCATTGGGAGAAAATATCAATAAAAAAAATATGCCGATCCGGAGCTCAGACCATTGTCATCATCCAGATATGCCCCGACAAGTGCTTCGGTCCCATCAGCGGACAGACTCACTGTATTTCCAAAATAATCATTTGCTTCGGCATCAGGGGCAGTCAGTTTCATTTTTTCACTCCAACTGGAGCCACTGCGGGTAAAAAGATAAGCAGAACCGGAGCATTGACCATCGTCATCATTCCCGTACGCTCCAATAAGCGCTGTTTTTCCATCAGAGGAAAGACTTACGGAAAATCCCAGTAAATCATTGGTTTCGATATCAGAGGATATAATCTTGGCCTCTTGACTCCAACCGGAGCCGTCAGAGGCAAAGAAGTAAGCTGCACCTTTGCCATTATTAGGAGCCCCGACAAGAGCATAAGTTCCATCTGAAGAAAGACTGACATCATTCCCAAAAGTGACATAGGAATCTCCTTCAGAACCGGTCAACTTTGCTTTTTCATCCCAACTGGAACCACTGCCGGTATAGATATAAGCAGAGCCGGAGTTAGCACCATTGTCATCGTCACCAGGAACTCCGATTAAAGCAGTTGAACCATCGGCAGAAAGGCAGACCGACCGTCCAAACATGTCTAATTCAGCTCCATCAGAGGCTATCAGTTTTTTTCCTGACTCCAGCTGGACCCGCTTCCAGAAAAGATATAGGCAGAACCGGAGGTCGCCCCGTTGTCGTCATCCTTGGATGCTCCAATAAGGGCTGAAGACCCGTCTGAGGAGAGAGAGACAGCTCTGCCGAAACAATCAGAGGCAGCTCCATCTTCTGCTGTAAGCTCTGCGGCCTGGCTCCAGCCTGAGCCGCTGCGGGTAAATATGTATGCGGAACCGGAAGATGCACTGTCATCATCACTATTGATATCCGTACGACCGGGGGCTCCGATGAGAGCCGTAGAACCATCAGAGGACAGACTGACTGAACGTCCGAAGTAATCATAGGCTTCCCCATCTGTAGCTGTCACCTTTGCAGCCAGACTCCAGCCGGAGTCATTACAGGTATAGATATAGGCGGAACCGGAATAGGTACCCATGTCGTTATCATATGGAGCCCCGATAAGTGCAGTTGTCCCGTCAGGGGAAAGGCTTATTGAAAGGCTGTAGTAGTCCTTAGTTGCACCGTCATAGGCGATCATTTTGTCCACATAATTGACTGATACAATCACAGAATCATTTGCCGTTGCAGTTCCGTCGCTAACTGTCAGGATAAACTCATACTCTCCCTCATCAAGATCGCATGAAACATCAAAACTGGCAGAGGATGAAGTGCTGTCAGCTAAGGAAACCGTTGAGGGATTGCTATCGGAGGCTCTCCAGGAATAGGTAACATCATCTCCGGCATTACTGACTGAACCGGTCAGCGAGACAGTACCGAGTCCCGCATCCTGATCACTCCCTGCGCTGCAGGATAATGCTTCAGGATTTGATGTATTACTTGAAGAATCATTTGATGTTATATCCGATGTTTCGCTTAATTGATCGTCTACTGGATTTGTACAGCTTGTGAATCCTCCCCCCCCGAAAACAAGAATGAACAGGACAATAAACAGACCTGCTGCGCTGGATCTGTATTTATTTAAACAGTGCCTCATAATTTATACCTCCTCATTTTAGCAAAAAAGAAAAAGATATGGATTGCCTCTAGGATACAGACTGGAGATAAATTCCTAATGCAAGACTTCCATTCCATCCTTTTTGCAGCGTGAATTAAATGAGTATATGTCAGGAATTCTGCAATGTAAAAATCGTCGATTGAACTTTTAGCAACTATTAACAGACTGTTAAAATCTGACCTGTTCTGTTGATATGTTGTTAACATATATCGCTTGTAAGAATGTTTTGTAAAAAGATATTTATCTTACTCCCATACCTTGGAAGTATTCTGGAATATTATCTGGGTAGGCCACATGCAGATGATTTTTAAAAAATCCACTCGTCCAGGGATTAGCCGGTTTAATAGAACCTGCTGCTTGATGGATTGGAATTGAGCAAGCTTCAAAATTTCAATGAATACTATTAAAAATACTGTTCTTCAGAGCGAAATTTCCTTGGTGACTTTCCCTTCAAAACCCTGAAAGTATGTGAGAAATAATTCGGATCATCAAATCCGACCAGCGACGCAATCTGTGTTATCGTCATATCGGTTCCAGATAGCAAAGCACAGGCTTTCTCAATGCGCTTCCCCTTAATATAGACAGAAGGAGATTTTCCTGTGAGAGACTTGAAAAGTCGGGTAAAATTGCGAGGACTGGTCATAGCCTTTGCTGCCAGGGACTCGATGGGATAGTTTTCGGTTACATTGTTATCAATCAAATCAATAATCCCATGGACACGCAACTCCGTAGAACTTCCAGCAGGGAAACTTACAGAACTCGCTTCATAGAGCATGGACAACAATTGAATGAAATAAGAAACCGAGGCAATCCTGCTAATATCCATATTCCGGTATAACTCCCTGTCAATCCTCTTAACAATTGATAATGCTTCCTTAACCTCATATGGACTCAGCTTATAGTTGTGGAATTCCTGCGGATTATAGAAATCATTAAGCAGAGAAAAGAAGTGCCTATGCAATACTGACTTAAATAGGTTCTCTGAGTCGAAAAGTATATTTACATATGAGAAATCTTCTACTTCTGAATAGGAATGAGAAACACCCTTTGGGATCAACAGAACATCATTTGCCGTAACTCTATGTCTTTCAGAACCCACATGGTGGACAGCTGATCCGGAATAAACAATCGCCATTTCTGTAAAGTCATGGGTATGACTCGGATACTCAATACTATGATCCATATGCAGTATCCGGAGGGGAGGATGATTGTCCAGAAAGAGATCTTCACCTGAGTAATAACTGGATGGTGAAATATACTGAACCATGACTGAATATTAAAGGTTTTTGTCCCGATCCTCAAGGAAAATCCCTCATGTCCTATTTATGATCAGGAATTAGAGAGGGATATTATGCAAGCGAAAAACTCCATTCAATACAGTTTTCTGGAAGAGTCATTTACCTATCTGGTGGCCCTGAATCGAGGGCTTACTAAAGAAAAGGATAACAGAGAAAGAGTGCTGGAAAGCTCTTTCATTCGCCTCAGCAGATTGCTTTTTTATGCACATCTGCCAAACAAATTCGCCCGTGTTGATCATGAACTGCATTTTGTTGGATTCTACCTGGAACAACAGTCCTTACGTTATCAGGGAAGGCTCCAATACAGGATAGAATCTGATTATATGAGCATTCACTGGGCAGTGCGAAAACTGGAGCTGTATCGATTACTGGATAAGTTGATCATGGAAAGTATGGAAGCATCACAGTGTGATTTATCTATCCATATAGATGCAATGACTCTCAATTCAAATAAAGAAATGATTGTCTGCATCCATCAGAATACAAAGACTTATGAGAGAAAGCTCAAAGTCCGAAAGATGAGACCAGATGATTCAAGATTCTATATGCTGGATTTTCCAATTTTGTCCTTATAATTGCATACGTCCTCTCCATTCCAGAATTAATTGAAATTACATTTCTGGATGAAAATTCTTACCTATTTTATCTGAGAGACTCCAATAGATGAACAAAATATCCGGCTTCTTTTGTCTGATAAAGCTTATACCAGGCTTCTAGAGTATCATCATTCATGACATTCATTTTTTTAAAAACTTCATAGGAGAACTCCAGGGAAGCAAACCCTGAAGCGGTAATCAGGTTCCCGTCCACACAAACAGGCTCATCAACGTAACAGGAACTGCCGCGATACCCCGGGCAAATCATCTTAAGATAATCCCTGTCGTTGCTTGTATGTGATCTGTCATCCAGCACACCGGATCTCGCAAGGGCAAACGTGGCTCCGCAAATGGCAGCGACAATAACGTTTTTCTCCAGCAGATCAGGCAGCATCTTCAAAAGCCCGTCATGTGTCTTTTCCATCCATGTGTCAGCCCCCGGCAGGATCAGAACATCACCGTCCCTGAAATCTATTGTTTCAATGGACTCCTGTGGTGTTATAATAATCCCTCCCATTGTTGTAATGGATTCGGGACCGGCACCGACAGTTTTAAGATCATAGTGACCAGGCCCTGAAAGGAATCTTTTACTATTCAATTCTGAAGTGATAAATCCGATTTCCCAGTCCGCCAGAGTGTGCGGAACATATAAATAACAGACCCTTTTCTCTTTTAACAGCATAATTCTTCTCCTGTTCAATAACGATTGATCCATCATACCAATCCCGGGTGACAACTGTATGTCAGGGTTCATTCCGTAACGACCGATTTTTCTCTGTTTTTGTATTACCAAACAGAAGGTTGATGATAAAGTTTAAGGATGAAAATGGAACGAATTCTTTCTATCATCATGATTCTTTTATATAAAAGGACAGAGACAGTCGGTTCCCTGGCAGAACAGTTTGAGGTCAGCGAACGTACCATATACAGGGATCTTGCCCAGCTGGAAACAGCGGGACTCCCCCTCGTTTCCAGCGTAGGCCGGGGAGGCGGAATCGGTCTGCTACCCCATTACCGCCTGGAGAAACATCTCTTTTCATCAACCGGCCTTTCCCTGATGTGCAATACAGTAGCAGCTCTGGGCGATATGTTAGATCAGCCCGAACTGGAGGGAGACATAAGCCTCCTTTCATCACTATCAGAAACAACATGGTTCAGCTGGTCTCCCGAACTCTCTCCGGATTCGGCTCTGAAAGCCAGTCTATCAAAAGTCATTAATGCCATAACGGAAGAGAAAACCCTGAAGATTCAATATGAGAATAATCAGAGGCAGGAATCATCCAGAGAGATAGAACCTCTTAGAGTCGTACTGCGGGGTAGATGCTGGTACCTTCAGGCAAGATGCCGTCTGAGAGATCAGTACAGGGTTTTCCGGCTCGACAGAATAGCCGCCCTGGAAGTGACAGAGAGCTCTTTCAACCGGCAGGAACAGATGACAGAACTCCCGGATCTGAACTTTCATGACCGGGTCGATAGAGAATCCATTCCGGGGATCACACTGAGAGTCCACGAAGAGCGTGTATACAAGGACTTCCCTATCATCCGGCCCTACAAACCAGATGATTCTTCCCTCCCCCATGATATCAGGATCCCCTGGCCCACAGATGCCTGGGTGGAACAGCTGCTTTGCGGTATGTCCGAATACATAGAAGTGATGGAACCTGCCCCGTTACGCCAGAGGATAGAAGAGAAACTGAAAAAAGCCCTTCTGTACTATTAAAGAAACCTGACATACAGCTGTCACAGAGATCATTCATAATTTCAGGCAGGAGGACTGGTATTAATGTTGGAAGAAAATTTTAAAGAAAGCGATCCATGGGACTATAGGGCACCAAAAAATAAAGTAGACATAATTAACCTCAAAAATCGTTCCTTTGTCTGGATCGAGGGCAAAGGGGATCCTAATGAACAGGATTTTTCATGGAACCTCAGTGCTCTCTACAGTTTCAGTTACACTCTGAAAATGAGCTATAAGAAAGAGGACTCACCCCTGGGAGCCCATAATTATTCCGTCGGAGTGCTCCAGGGCTGCTGGACTCTTCAGGAAGGGATACATCAGTACTCTCCCCACCGTAAAGACCAGTTGCAGTATAGAATCATGATCCGGCAGCCGCAGTTTCTTACGGAAGAGCTGTTTGAAGAATACAGGGACATTGCTATGCGTAAGGCAGCAAAAAAAGAGAATCCGGGGATGGATGCTTTTAACCACCTCCAGTTCGGAAGCTTTGGAAAAGGACGCTTTGCCCAGATTCTGCATATGGGACCTTATGACAACGAACCCGCCACGTTTCAGACAATGCATGAACAATTAAAGATTTCAGGATTGAACTGGAAAAAAACAGAACACTGGGAAATCTATTTGAATGATCCCAGAAGAACAGCAAAAGAGAAGCTGAAAACCATTTTAAGAGTGGAACTGACTGAATCTGTTTGACAGCAAAAGCCGTAGAAAAACGGAGCTCATACAATAGAGTGTAAAAGGAATTCAGGAAAACAACTGTTCTCAAGAACTGCTTATAATGCGATATTTCCAAGAAGCTAGCAACATGGCAAACCGGAAATAGGGAATGACTTGAAATGAAAGAAATCATAGGATTAAAAAAAGCAGGGATTGTAATCCTTCTATCGCTTTTAATAGGGTGTGCGACCAGTCAGCAACCCGACCAGATGAAATTTGAAAACCTCTCTCTCCAGGCAGATCTGATAGAAAGAGATATCAGAGATAAAAACAGGGATGACATACAGGAAGATACGTCTTACCGGCAGATCAGTGGTGACGGATTTTATTGTATCATTGACCGGGATAAAACAATCCTGGCCCATCCCAATCAAACTGTCATCGGAAAAAATATCACAGAACTGGACAGTTCCCTGGATAGTCTCATGACAGATTTCCTGAGCGGTACGGCCAGGGAAGTATTTGGAGAATATAAAAACCAGAGAGATGCAACATATAGATTCTGTCTGCGAAGAATCCCCGAAAGGCAGTATATTCTCCTGATACTGCAGCCTCTGCAATAGAAAAGTTTCCAGCCTGCTCTCGGGTGACTTCTTCAATTATAAATCTCTCCTTAATTGCCTGAGGCTATTGAGACGGCATAGGGAATAAATCCTATTCCGATCGAAACACTCCCCAGCATGCTTAGCAGGTCTATATCCGGATTCATCATGAGAACGGCTCCTACAAGAATGGGGATGCCCTGGGACAGGGGTATGGGCTGCTTCACGACCAACCCTATTCCGATAAGAATGAATCCCAGAGGAAGGACAGGCAGGAACTGCAGAACCTTCAGATAGCCCCTATAGGAAAAAATGGCCCTGATTCCGGGAAAGCATCCTGAAAACTCATCCTCACTCAGAGTATCAAGAGCACTGGGAACAAAACACAAAGCCGACTTATCCAGAATCAGAATGAAACATCCAAAGATCACCAGAAAAAAACCCAGGCCGGCTAAAAGAGGGGCCTTTTCATAAAGTAGTGCGGCAAAATGAATACCGGCCAGCATGAGAAAAGGGACAGCGACAACCAATAAAAAGTGGCCGAAATGCATGAACCTGTTATGATGAAATTCCGAAATCCTGGTTTCAACAGAATGACTGATACTCATACAGAAAAGATTGGGATGAAGAGCAAATGCCAGAGCCGCCAGAATCGGATAGACAAAGCAGGACAGAACGACAACTCGCAGAAAGAAATCCTGAAAGCTGCCAATTGAATTACAATGAAACATACTTATTCTCCTTACAACAAACTGTTAACCTGGTTAACTTATAGACAAAAATTTTTATCTCCAGGGGCACTCTTCAATCAAAGAGGAAAGATATGAGCCGATAACCGAAACGTCTTTCCCGGACAATTCCAACTCTACCTCTTTCAATGGTCCAAACATCTTCCTGATAAATTCCTCATGTCCCGAAACAGCCTTCATACCCTTCCCGGTTAAGGTAATAATGACTCCCCGTTTATTAGCAGGATCACCAGTCTTGTTAACATAACCGGATTTTGTCAGCTTGCTGATAAACTTAGATGCTGCCGGTTTAGATACAGACATATCCCTGGCCAATTCAGAAAGATTACAGTTCCCCTTTTTTCCGATTGTTACAATCGTATGGATCTCGGAGGAAAACAGCACTTCTCCTGTTCCGTAGTCATGCGGAGAACTTTCCAGGGTTTGTAATAACTGATGCGATCTAAATACCATATCAAGAAGTGATTTCTCTTCCATACTCTTATGTTAACCAGGTTAACCTGAAATTGTCAACCTGGTTAATCTTTTTCATCTGCTTTATTTCTCAGCAAAACAAATTATATTACATTAGGACTATTATGCTTTCTGAGCAAAGAATCCGCAGAATAGAGAGCTTCTTCCTCATCCCAATATGGGATAAGTCAATAAGGCAGCAAACTACTACTGCAACTGTTCGAAATGAGGAGGGGTGAGGTCATACTCATCTTTCTGAGTGCAGCCTTTTTTGCTGCAGTCCTGCAGGTGGCCATTGAATCCATCTGATATAACAAATTGTGGTAAAATCATTATACCTTCTGGAGATAAGATGGCCACCTCTCTATAAGCCAACTGTCAGGTGAATTCCGTCACGGTGCAGTATTTATCTATCAATAATAAAGGTGTCGATATCGGCTTCAATACAGCACTGTTCAATTTACAAAATCCAGATTTGTCATTACTTCAACTTCAGCATCTTCAAGTTTCATTTCGACCTGTTCCTTAAACCTACGAATAACCTTTGAAGAAATGATAGGACCTAACTCTTTTACAAAATAATCAATTATAAAAAATGATTCCATATTTCCAAGTTGCTCTTCTCTTTCTTGTTCAAAATATGCCTTTGTTTTTTCTACTAAATCATCTTTTTCCTCTTCAGTTAAAAATGAATCACGACTTCTTGCCATAATAGCCTCCTGATAAAAATTGATTTATTAAATCAAAAATGCTGAACTTATGCATGCAGGAAACAAGACTATTTTTTTGTTTTTTTTAAAAGATTCCTGACAGATCAAATTATCATTATTGCGTCAATATATATATCGATATAGTCAGTAAATATACTCAATTTTTCTTTGTGCAAACACCGCCAGAATCATTATAATATCAGAGCAGGAATCTATATATTCCTTAAAACCATATTGACATCTTTGTTAGCAATCCTTATTGTTTGACTATCAAACTATATGTTTTTCAAAGAGGTTTTTTATGGTTGGCAGATTCAGTGATCTATCCGTTTATCGCGAGATTTTCAGTTCCAGTGATTTTATGAAGATAGCGATGGGAGGATTATTAATTCCGATTGCATTGCTAATAAACCAAAGTGGAATTGTTCATAATCTTTCTATTCTGCCCAAACCGGAATTATTACTTCAGATCATTTTACTGCTTTCAATAGCTGTGAATGGGCTTCCCATTATTTTGGATGCCATTAAGGGAGTTGTTCAAAAAAAGGTTAATGTCGACGAGCTTGTCAGTATTGCCTTGATTGCCTGTATGGCAACAGGAAACTTTATGGAAGGAGCAATCGTCAGTTTTATAATGATGGCCGGCTCCTTTATTGAGGAGGCAGTAAGCAGCCGTGCCCGTTCGTCTATTGAATCCCTTTTAGATATGAATCCAACCAAGGCTCGTGTAGAAAGAGAGGGCAATGAAGTTCTTCTGGATATTGAGCAGGTTCAAATAGGAGAGACTGTCATCGTCAAATCCGGAGAAACATTTCCCATTGATGGTATCCTTACCGCTGGATCAGCGTCTGTTGATGAATCATTGCTCACAGGCGAATCCTTTCCTGTTTCCAAAGCTATTGGAGACAAATTAGCCGCAGGGGCAATCAATACAGACGGCTTAATAAAAATGCAGGTAACTCTCAAGGGAAAAGACTCCACAATAAGCAAATTAATTGATTTAGTTCATTCTGCTGAAAATGAGAAAATCCCCAGCACTCGCATCGTTGACAAATATGCAACCTTCTTCACCCCGGTCATTCTGTCTATTTCCATTATTGTTATGCTCATCACGAAGGATATTAACAGAGCCATCACTGTTTTAATTGTCGGTTGTCCATGCTCCTTCCTGCTGGCAGGTCCTGTTTCAACAATTGCAGCTGTTGGCCGGGCTGCCCGAGCGGGTATCATGGTAAGAGGTGGGAATGCCCTGGAACAGACAGCCCGGGTTGAATCGGTCTATTTTGATAAAACAGGAACCCTTACAAAGGGTAAACCACAAATTAAAGAGATCCTAGCTGCTGAAGGTTACACGGAGGATGAAATATTGGCTCTGGCTTATGGTCTTGAAGCAGGTAGTACGCACCCTATCGCAAGTGCCGTCATAGAATTGGCTCAGAGTAGAAACATTACACCTGCTCAGACTGAGAACCTGAAAGTTATTCCAGGATACGGAGTTTCAGCGATTATCGATGGAAAAGAGGCAATGATAACTGCAGGAGATATGGATCAGACTGAAGGTTTTACTGTTTCAGACATTCTTTGGGGAGAGACTATTGTTGGAACAATCCAGTTGTTTGATCCTCTGAAAAAGGGTGTAAAAGAATCAATCGCACAATTGAGAACCCACGGTCTTCAAAAAATAACTCTCCTTTCCGGCGATTCCCATTCGTCTGTAAAACGGGCTGCATCTGAAGCGGGAATTGAAGAGTTCTCCTACTCAATGAAACCAGAACAAAAACTCGAAAGAGTAAAAGAGGACAGATCTTCAACCATGTTTGTAGGAGATGGAATGAATGACTCCCCTTCTCTTGCATCCGCAACTGTTGGAGTCTGCATGGGGTTGAAAGGAACTGATATGGCCATTGAAGCCTCCGATATAATCCTCATGCGGGATAGTATCTCTTCTCTTCCCTTTCTTATCAGACTGAGCAGAAGAATGGTTAAGATTATAAAGATAGACCTCATCCTCAGTCTGTCGATCAATCTTGTATCCATTCTCTTAAGTGGTTTTGGTGTATTAACTCCTATTCTGGGAGCCCTCTCTCATAATATTGGATCGATTCTTGTCGTCATGTTATCATCATCTATAGCATTCACAAGAGAGAAAACAATTGAGTAAAAATGATGATATCCGAAAACTTTCAGATTTAATAATTGAGTTTTATGAGAAACTGTCCTCCTGGGAGCACTCCATTGTATCTGCTTCTGGAATAACTCTTCAACAGATGCATACAATAGAGATCCTTGGGGCACAGGGACCTATGAAGATGAAGGATTTGGCCGGGAAAATGGGAATTACAACAGGGACATTAACCGTTGCAATCGACAATCTGGAAAAAATCGACCTGGTGAAAAGAATCCCGAATCCGGAAGACCGTCGTTCCATCGTGATTGTACTGACAGAGAACGGACAAGGACATTACCAGAAGCACAGTCAGCATCACAGAGACCTCACTGCCGAAGGTGTTGCAGATCTTGCAACTGAAGACATAGAGAAATTCTATGATTTATTAAGAAGTATAACAAACAAAATGTGATCCTTTTCCACTCTCGGTTTCTAAATTGAGGAACTCGTCACCTATAAACCCCATACGATTTCAGAACTCTAAAATAGTCGCGGTATGTGAATATGGAGGAATCACAATCGTATATAATCAGAACCCCATATTTAGTGCCGATGATGGGACCGGGTGGAACTGCGCAGAATTATGGAAAATACATCGGGTTCCAGAACATCATTATCGATAAGAAGGATTTTTTCTGTCATCCCGGATAGGATCATTTTTCAGGAACTTTTCTCAGAGTTTCTGATTCTGCAATGGGAAGGTAGATCTCAAATGTACTGCCCTCCTGAAGCCGGCTCCTGACCCGTATCGTCCCACCCAATTGACTGATGATTCCTTTTACCGTTGTCAGACCGATTCCAATGCCGGTTCCAACCTCTTTAGTAGAGAAAAATGGATCAAAGATTTTTTCCAAGATTTCATCAGAGATACCACACCCTGTATCTGAGATTCTTAATTGCAGGCATTTATCCAGATGGGAGTACTCTCTGTGATTATCCAGGTTACCGGCGGGTGCCAGATCCAGAGAAATGGTCAAAGACCCCTTATCACTAATTGCATCGGCTGCATTACGGTATAAATTCTTCAAAACTTCCTGAATACTCTGTGAATCAGCCATGATATGCTTATCACGGCTCTCCTCAGAAATTTTTACAGTGAGAATTAAGGTCGCAGGCAGGGTAGAACGTATAAGAGAAAGCGTCTTCTCTATTTCTCCGGAAAGGTTTACCAGTGAATAATCCCTTTCATAAGAGTGACTGTAAGTCGTCAGCTGATCGATCAGACCACTGGCCCTGAAGGCTGCCTCAATCCCGTTTTTCAAATATTGCTGAATACTAGGGTCATCATTTTTCACGGAGGCCAGTTCAAAATTTCCAATGATGGCATTCAAGCTGTTATTGAAGTTGTGTGCAATCCCTCCCGTTAAAACACCGATGGCCTCCATTTTGTGCTTCTGCCGGATCTGTTTCTCCAGCTCGCTCTTCTCCTGCTCAAGCTCTTTCTGCCTGGTAAGATCCCTTTCCACTGAGAAAAGAAAGCTCCGCCCCTCTATCTCCACAGGCGTTACTGTCGCTTCGACGGGAAAACAGCTCCCATCTTTCCGATGATGAAGAATCTCATGATGAAGCCGGCCCAGGTGATCAATCTGCTTCAATTCAGAATCAAGCCTGTCATGGTCAAGAGACTCGGGATCCATTACCTCCAGAGGCTGTTCCAGTAATTCCTCCCTCTGATAGCCGTGAACACGGCAGGCGGCCTCGTTCAGATCGGAAATAAAAACCCCATCCTCCCGTTTTTCCAGCAGCAGCGCATAGTCCGGTACGTTTTCGAATAGGGTGCGGAACTTTTTCTCCTGGATAGCTATGGTATGGACGGCTCTCCTCTTCTGCAGAAAGGAGTACAGGAGCAGCAGTACCAAAAGAATCAAAAGGAACATCAGGGAGGTGTAGAACCAGACATACTTCTTGTACAGTTCGTAGAAGCTGGTGGGTTTGTTCAATTTTACAGTCCCTAAGGGCAAATCCTTCTCGCTCAGGCTGAACTGTTTCATCAGCGTGTAGTCAATCATGGTGACATTGGGACTTTCTGTCACCAGGGCTATTGAATCCGGGGTATCTCCCATAAGAATCCGGGTCGCCAGATTTCCAGCCTGGACTCCCTGTTTGTATCCGTCTACCACGACTCCCCCTAAAGCTCCCGCTTCCCCCATAGAGGAGGACCAGAGGGTGAAGACAGGCAGGTTGGAATACCCAGTCATCAATTCCATGGTCTGTATTCGGGAAATCTGCCTCCCTTCAGGAGAGTTGAGTCCTGAAAGATCCAGAAGAATTGAGTCTTTCAGAAGCTTCGACAGCACCTCTGCCGCATCATCAGTGGTTAAATTCAGGAGTTCCAGAAGCTGAACCCTTCTGGATGACTGATAAGAGGATGTCCGATACTCTTCCAGATTGCGACGGCCGGCGAGACTGATATCAGTAGCGACTCCGTAGACCCTTTTTGTCAATGGAAACAGCTGTAGGGCCAAATCCAGTGTCTGATCGATCATGAGGGTCTCATTAACACCCACGATGCCGGTCTGTCCCATCAGACTCTCCTCACGGAATTCGTTGATCCCGCAAAATACCAGAGGGATGTCCGCAAAGCGATCCGCCCGCAGTTTTATGAGCAGTTCCAGGGCTGCATCATCCGATACAATGATCACATCAATTTTTTCATTCTGATACTTTTCCAGTATGTAATCTTCCATTACCCGGGAATATTCCAGTTCCGGCCGGCGTCTGAAGTCCATGTACTCTGTATAGAGCTCGATCCCGCTGAGTCTGTCGAGAATATCCTGAATTCCATTGACCACATTGTCCGTCCAGGTATCTCCATAATGGTAGGACGTAATCAGAAGAACATTCTTTTTCTCTCCCTCCTGAAATACTCCTGCTGTCAGACTGCTGCCGGAAAGAAGAAGGATCAGGAAGGAGATCAGCTGTTGTATTCTCTGATATTTCATGGTTCGTAAATCCTTTCAATCTTGACTCTGAGGGATTCTATTCTTCTACAAAAAAAAACAGGCGTGCTCTGAATGCACCACCCTTGAATCCCGAAAACAGTTTTATTTAGGTCCGGCACCTACAGCCAGATGTTCTTCCTGTTTATAATACATTATTTCAATTTTTTTGGGAGAGAAATATCCCGGAAACTCCATTATAGCGCGATGATAAAACCTGGCCTTGACTGTCAATAGTGGACACAGCTGACTTATGCTGCCTCATTTGTTTATATTCCTTTCCGGGACATTAATACTTTCAAACCAGCTTGTTTCATCATATTCACATATTTGCCGGAGCGATACTGGACTGCTCGATCAGAATGATGGATAGCATCTGGAAGGATTCTCCGGTGTTTTATTCAGGCACTCTACATTCTGTTCCGACGATGGGTTGGAGGTGAGTCAGTTATCAACATTTCAGAGACATGCCTTTATACTTGCGTAATCCAACAGAAACAACCCATAATAAATGAACAAATTTGCTTTTTTCAGAAGACTTCCAATACAATTCCCTGAGGAGTTCGTAGCCATGAAAAGACTCAGTAAAGCTCTTTCTTCTATTACCTGCCTTATTATTCTTTCCGTACTCTCCTGTTCAACAACGCCTGATCTAACAGAATTGGACAGTCCCTTTAAGTTTGTCACTCTTTTTGAAACCGAGTCGCAGGAACTCCCTGTTTTATATAAACCGCAAAGTTGTTATGGCTCAGATGGAGACCTTCTGGTGTTTGCGGGAGATCAGTATATAGCAGTATCCCAAAACGGCGGGGAATCATGGAAACATACAGCTTTTCTGAATCAGCGCCTGTCAATGTCATCCACACGCTTCGGAACCTACGATACAATTGACTGTAACCGTATTGCTTTTCAGGATCAGATGATTCTTATCTTTAGTTCTCATTCTGGCAATATAGCAGCCTTAAGTCTGGATAGAGGAGAACACTGGGTGTTTCATACCACCAGAGATGGGAAGGCTTTTG
The DNA here is from genome assembly GCA_963666275.2 of Oceanispirochaeta sp. Lineage (GTDB taxonomy): Bacteria > Spirochaetota > Spirochaetia > DSM-2461 > DSM-2461 > Oceanispirochaeta. The sequence continues at coordinate 677,784 of CAXXOA010000002.1, read as the reverse complement.
GTATGGCATCTTTCAATACAGATGTATTCTTTAGTCCCAAAGGCTTCTATGGTGAGAATATCATTTTTAGAAGTCAATATGGGGCGGCTCTCTGGAATCCCAAGCATAATAATGTGCCTTTGTTGATTGAACCTCCCTTTGAAGCCAGGTTTCTGAAACTAAATGAAAAGTATATTACATTCATTGCAACAGATTTCTCCGGGGTTGCGTTTTACGATATATCAGATTCTTCATGGCAGATCATTAAACAGGAAGAATCAGGTCTTTCTGGCAATATCCGTACAGCACTTAGGAATGAAAATATTATCATTGTCGGAGGAATGACCGGAATGTTTATTTCCCATGATCAGGGGGACTCTTTTCAGAATATTGCCGAATCAGCGGATTTCCCTGATGGGTGGTATCCCTGGGTTATCGGAAAGGTTGACGGAGACTCCGTTATTATGAACTTGCAGCGGAAGCATCCTGGTGAAAACATAAATAATACTTGGGGGATTCAGGATAGAATCGTAGAAAATCAGGGATTTTATGCATTTTCAGAGGATCGGGGAGTTTCCTGGGAAGTGAAAGCATATCATTATCCAGAAGATGTTGACTTGCTCAGACAAATGAATAATTCCAGTCCTGGAAAGCAACTGCAAGTGGTCTCTTATGATATCCCTGATCCCATTAAAACAGGTGTTGAAAAGATTGATGGAAAACCTGTTCTCTTCCGTTCAGCCCCGCTTGATAAAAGCTACCCCTTTGAACGGAGCCTGGATATGGGGCAAAGCTGGGAACGATATGATGATAATTTTAAATATTACGGCAGAGACAGATCCATAGATGGAAGACATACAGAAATTTCCAGAGATGGGGGACAGTCCTGGAATGATGTGAAATTCAACTTCGAAAAAGCAGATCATTCCAGGATATATGATACCCCAACCTACGAAGACTTCCTTTTTGCTGCATATTATTCAGATGGTCTTCTCGACAGATCGAACACTCAAAAATATTTTGATCTTCTGGATAGGGTCTATTTGGAATTCAACATGCGGTTTATCCCCCACATCTATTCTGATATCTGCATGCAGAACGATCAGGTTCTGGTAAAATCCCGGGACGGACTCTATTTGAGTCAGGATTTCGGATTTACTTTTAAAAAGATAGATTCTCTTCCTGTTCCTTTAAATGAGATCGGCCTTTTCTATTTTGAAGGAGACGCCATATTTCTGCGAGGTTACAGTGGATATGTTTCCAGGGATAGAGGGGAAAGTTGGCAACCAATCGAAATTCCGGTCAATTTGATAAATGAAGCTAGAAATACTGGAGCCGAAAATGGTATCGGTTTTACACCTGACAAAATTGATATTTATGAAGAGGGGAATGCGGTATATGGATTTTTCAGAAAAGATGGTGATTTCCCATACATTGCTATTTTTCGTAAAGACCGGGTAGGGCCGGGCAGCGATTCATGGCAGCCGGTTGGTAAGGTTGTCAAACCTATTAATAACGGTTATGTAACGGCAATCAATGGAGATAATATCGTCATTTTATATCTTGGAAAGTATCATTCAGAGAATGGAGAACCCTATAGAAGTATTTTTCCCATGCATATGAGTACTGATAGAGGGATGACTTGGGCAAAATTGGAATTGACAGATTTTGTGGAAAAGAAAACTCTATTGGATGCGGTCTCTGCAGAAGATTTTTCCCTTTACCCGATTGACAATGGAATTCTTCTAGGTACAGACAAGGGTATATACAAAGTCTCCTTTAACGGTATTGATAATGAGGCTCCTGTTGAACTGGGAAAGAGACAGAATAGCAGCGTTGTTGTATCCGGAAAAATCTAAGCTGAATTCAGTGCGCATAATAATAACCCTGAGACTGCGGGTTTATTTGAAAAAGGAATTACCCTGGAATTCTATAATATTGATAGCAATAAAAGTTATACTGTCCGATCTGATAGAAACGGTCGTTTCTCCACAAAAGTGACCGAACCGGGAACGTATCGCATCGATAGCTATAGTTTGCTGATAAAGTTCAGCGATGGTGGTTCCATGAACTTTACAACAAATGATAGTGGATTGCAGTTTCAGTTGATGGATGAAGATTTTGCATCAAAAAAGAAGGAAGTCTCAGTTGGGTCTATAAAATGGATAGGGAAACAAGGACAAGGGCCTGTTATTGTATGGGAGTAAACCTTTTTTCTGGTTTTGTTGGAGCCTGTAAAATTCTTTGTGTAAGGCCGTGCCGGAAATATAGCCATGACCTTCGAACTCAACTGGTCCGAAATGTTATTGCAAACCCCGGATCTATTTGTCGATCTACGAAATCTTATCAAAGAACGGGAAGTTACCTTACGCACTCCTCAGGTAGAGAGGCTCAGAGAGACCTTAGACAAGGTCGGGTTTAGACTTGTTTTTGGCCTGGTCCTTTCTGCACTTTTATTAAGTTCCTCGATAATTGTACTTTCAGATATCCAACCACAGATATACGGAATACCAATTATCGGTTTAGCGGGTTACGCCGTGGGCTTAGTAATGGGCCTGGGATTTCTGTTTTCAGGGATAAAAAAACTATTCTACTGGCACTACAAATAGTTGAATCAAATGATTGCTTTAATGGGCATATTTTATGAATGCCTTACACCATATCACTACAATTGAGAAGAATGAAGATCTTTCAAAAGAATTTTGTGTATAGACACTTGAATTGACTTTCATCTGAACTGATATTATTTTTTGATCAGTGAGGCCCGGATAATGGAAATAATTGCAGACACTCTGTATTTCACATTGAAATATGTTCTTCTTTTTTCGGTGGGAACGGTTGCCGGATGGTTTATTGAACTGTTCTGGAGACGATATTACGGAGAGGCAAAAAGATGGATCAACCCGGGATTCCTGCAGGGGCCCTGGCTGCCCCTATACGGTTTCGGCACGATCATCCTGTACCGGACCAGCTCATTGAATCTGCCTCTTTATCTGCAGGCTCTAACATTTTTGATCAGTTTGACCCTGCTGGAATACATTGCTGGGCTAATCTTTATTCATCACTTTAAAATCAAGCTCTGGGACTATTCCCGGAACAAAGGAAATATACAGGGATTAATCTGCCCGTTATACAGCCTGTTATGGACCATACTGGGGGTGTTTTTCTATCTGATGATCTACCCCCGGCTGAACAGCATAATAGACCAGCTATATAACTATCTGCAGCTCTCCTTTTTCATAGGTCTATTTACAGGACTCTTTGCCGTCGATCTCTGGCAGTCTTTCAACATTGCCGGTCGCATCAAGAGATTTGTAGATGAAACAGAAGAGAAAATCCCCGTTGATTTTGAAAACCTGAAACTGGAACTCAGAGACAGAGTCCGGGAAGGGTTCAGGAATCATACGCGATTTTTCTTCCCCTTCAGAGGAGAACTGGGAACATCTTTCCTGGAGAGTCTCAGAAGCCACACATTAAATATCCAATCCAGACTAAAGCCCTTTACAAAAGCTCTAAACAAGCGTCTGAACCGGGATAAAAAAGAGAACTGAAAAGATTTTGGAAAACGATTTTGACAGGATAATTCAGGAGATACTCAGCCATGATGATATCCAGACGCTGGATAGTATAAACCACCACGGCAACAGTATTCTTGATCACAGTCTGAAGGTCGCCCGGCTGGCCTGGAAATGGGGAAACAGACTGCATCTGGATTCCCGTTCCCTTGCCAGAGGAGCCCTCCTTCATGATTTTTTTCTGTACGACTGGAGCAGGGAATCCCTTCATCCCTACAAGAGATTTTATGAGATCCATAAAATGCATGGATTCACCCATCCGGTAACAGCCCTGAATAATGCCAGAGAAAGATTTCACTTAAACCGCATTGAACGCGACATTATCAAAAGGCATATGTTTCCACTGACCCTGATTCCTCCACGTTACCCGGAAAGCTGGCTGGTTATGATAATTGATAAAATAGTGGCTGTAAGTGAGCTGCCTATGTATTTAAGATCTCTTCGAAAATAATTGACATTTTTTTTCATTTGGAATAAATGCGAAGTTCTTCACCATTCCAGGACCGGAAGAATTTCCAAAAGGCGTCAATAAAGACACCGGACCTTTTGTCCGAAGTGTCTTTGTTCGTTAAGGTGGCGGTTTCACCGCTATTTCTTCCGAATACTGGCGTCAGATTAACCAGCCACTTTTGACTTATCAACAAGCAATCCATTCGTGTATTTATGAATCAAACTGGAAATTAATGTCTGATAGGGCAACCCTTCCTGAACTGCTTTCCTCTGAATAGCCTGGAGATCATGCTCAGACAATCGGATATTCACCCGTCTATTTTTTTTAAGAGTATTTGCGGCTATTTCAGAGAACCGCTCTTTTTCAGTATCGCAAATCCCTGAGGATTTTAGCTTACCAGATTCATAATCTTCGAGTATTTCTTTTTCATAATCATCGAGTTCCATGCTTACCCTCCAAGATATTCTTTTTTCGCCTTCCTGCTCGGAATTATAGTCTTCAGGAAGATTTCATCATCGTTTTCAACATAAGGGACTAAATACACATAGTCATCAATCAAGACGCTAAAAATCCTCTGATTGGGATATTTCTCCTGATTGGCATGCGCTACATCATCAAGGATCCCACCATTTTGAATACAGAAAACGACTTCCTCAAACGAAATATTCCGTTCTTTGATCAATAGAGCATTCTTCTCATCATTCCAGTTGAAGAACTTATCCATATTCTTATCATAACACTATGTGTGCCTTTTGGAAACAGTGAAAATCGTTGATTCAATTCATTGCAGCAGGAGTTTTTTGCTCTATTTCTGCGACCCTTCCAGCTAATGATCAGAATTTGTACTTCATAAGAAGTAAGCTTGTGTATGTCATAACAGCTCTTATGCAATATAATCAGGGAAGCCTGAATCGATACCCATCCTCCAGTCTTCATACATCACCTGGGTAATTTCATTCAGAGGAAGATCACCAAACTGAGGTTGCAGATGATTCAGCAGTTGCCCTCTTTTGGCTTTCAGAATCTCTGGTGATATCGGTTTGTTGGAAGCCTGTCGTCTTAAAGTCAGTTTGCATTTGTCAGTAAAGAAGTCTTCGCTGTATTCTGCAAATGAAATGACTTTATCTGCTTCCTGAATGGATAACTGATACGCTTCTTTGGCTATCCTCCCTGCTTCATATTTTACTTTGGTTTTCGTTGATATTTCTGATCTGTGTGGATCAGTTGATAAGACGTATCGCCAATAAAGACACCGGACCGAAGTCCGAAGTGTCTTTGTTCGTTAAGGTGGCAGCTCTGCTGCTTTTTCTCCCGAATACCTGTGATGCTGGTTTGGCTTCTTCATTTTGTAGGGTAGTTTATGACGGCCCATGGGTTCCGCTCCTTTGGTGCATTTTATTACTAACTATGCTTTCCGGGAGCGGGGTATTTTCTATCTATTGAGCATCATGAAATAAGTGAAGACTTGAAAAATCGGTTGATCCTCTGGACTTCCGTTCATCATGTAGTGGATTCCTTTATTGTAATACGTGAAGGACATCTCTTCACCTCCATCTGATATGATGGATAAGAGTTCAATCTCATCAGGTTCCCCTAGTCCTTTCTGTCCAAAAATACAGCTCTCTGAAAATCTGGGATTTGTTGTAATAATCTCAATAATGTTGTCGGGGATATCCTGAGACTGATACGCCTTCAGCTCCTTTTTTTCATCTCCCAGCCTATGAACATATTTGATTACCATTCTATCTCCTCCGGGTATTCAAGGGCAGAATTAACCAAGTCTGAAGGAGAGCAACCATACTGTTCTGCCATCACTTTAGCTTCATGTCTCATTTCTTCGTGGATGGGGTCATAGGTGTACTCGATTATGCTTTTGCTGAGGGATGATAGTTTCTTCTGTCTCTTTTCCTTATCCAACTTGAGATATTCCAGATTTATATAATCAAGGTAATGTCCGCTCATAAGTAGTACATGACTGTAACGCTCATTCATGATTTTCAACCATCTTGTGAAAGTAGCAGGAGTCAGCGTTTCCCTAACGCAATTGCAGAAAGCAGACTGAAATACCCGAAGAATTGCAACATGGTTATCCCAGATGACCGCTTTATTGACAGCGGCAAAATACTCATTCTTTGGCTTGCTGTTTGTCTTTTGATAAATATCAATCAGTTCATTAAGAGCCGCTGTCACGAAAATCATTTCCGGATATAGATAATTCATTTCAAAATAGACATTCTTCTCCGGTGTAATCTGGGAATGAAAGCTCATCAACTCCCTCGTCATGCCATTCTCAACCAGAGCGATTTCACGATCACCCATAAATGCATGACGGATATCATAGCAAAGACCTTGGACTCTTGTAGAGTTATCAAAGTATTTGCTGTTCCTGGTATCCTCTTCATCAATAGAGACAGCATAAAAAGCATCTACCAACGCCTGAAAATCATAGAAATCACCGGAGATTTTTACCCCTGTCAGATTCTCTGTATTCTCAACTGTAATCATGGATCAAGACTCTCCTGCCCGATAAAAGTTTGATAGTTGCCAGTCTATCACAGCTGAATGACAAAATCTTTTATCATTCAGTCCCATCATCAGAACTGATTGTAATTATAAAAGATTTCATAATTAGTCCCGCTGATAGAACAAGTTCTAAACCAATGCAAAAAAGAAAGATTCCTATAGTAGTATTATATTTATAAGATTATTTATATCTATATATATCGGTTCACCAAGTGAACACCGGCGTTCACGTCATGAACGTGCAGTGAACCACCCCGAGAATCCCGGAGACAGATTTACTTGAGTCCGGCTGTTACTGCCAGACTAATTTCCTGTTCATAATACATCATTTCAAACTCTTGTGGAGAAATATATCCCAGAGGTTCCATGATCCGTTTGTTATTATACCAATCCACCCAGTCCAAGGTTGCCAGTTCTACCTGTTCAATCGAACGCCAGGGGCCATCTTTGTGAATGACTTCAGCCTTATACAGACCGTTTATTGTCTCTGCCAGAGCATTGTCGTAGGAATCCCCTTTACTCCCAACTGATGGATCAATTCCAGCTTCAATCAATCGTTCGGTATAGGAAATGGCCAGATATTGAGACCCACGATCACTGTGATGAATCAGTTTTTCTGTTACCTGCCTTGCCCACAATGCCTGATTGAGAGCATCTAGAGTGAAATCAGTTTTCATTGACGTTGATGCCCGCCAGCCGACAATCATTCTTGAAAATACATCGATTATGAAAGCTACATAGACAAATCCCCTCCAGGTGGAAACGTAGGTGAAGTCAGCCACCCACAACTCGTTTGGCCTGGAAGCGGTGAAATCCCGATTTACAAGATCATCCGGCCTGTTGTCTTTCACCGGAATTGTTGTCCTGACTTTCTTACCACGAATAACACCACGAAGCCCCATAGCACGCATTAAACGCTCTACAGTGCATCTGGCGACGGGGATTCCTTCTTTATTCATGGCCTGCCAGACTTTTTTAGCTCCATATACACATCTATTCTCAAACCAGACCCGTTTGATTTCATCTTTCAGGTGATTATCCCTTTTTACTCTTGGAGGCTCTTTGTCTGGATCTGATTGCCTCGATTTCATTTCGTAGTAGGTTGATGGAGCTATCTGAATATTTTTACAGAGAGGCTCGACTCCATGATCTTCCCTATTCTTATCAATGAAATTGACCATTATTTCTTTCGGCGGTCGAGCTCCGCCTGGGCGAAATATGCTGATGCCTTACGCAATATCTCATTGGCTTCTCGAAGCTCACGAACTTCTCTTTCAAGTTCCTTTATTCTTGCCTGGTCTTCACTGGAAATACCGTCCTTGATACCACGGTCTATCTCGGTTTGTTTTACCCATTTTCTCAGAGACTCCGGAGTACACCCGGTTTTTGAGGCTATTGAAATTATTGCTGCCCACCGTGATTCATAGTCTTTTTCATGATCAAAGACCATCCGAACTGCCCGCTCTTTAACTTCTTGAGCATACCTGATTCTTTTTCCCATAACACAATCCTCTCATATAATTGTGTCTCCGGGAAACCCGGGGTGGTTTAGTTCTCCATTCAGGAGCTTCAGACGATTCTCGGCTTTAATCTGTTCTGTAATATCAATTGAAAGGATAAAAATGCCGTCCGGAACCGGTTGCAAACTAAGTTTAAACCAGGCGGAACTTCCGTCCGGATAGCTAAACTCATTATTCAATCTCTTCGATTTTTTTTTCTCCATACACTCTTTCATATGGTAATACAGCAATGTATCATCAAATCCCGGATAAACATCGAATATTGTCTTGCCAAGAAGTTCCTCTCTGGTCTTTTTTCCATGAGTGAGCGCCATATCGTTGATATATAGATAGCGGAAGTTATGATCCAGAATCTGTGCCCCTTCAAGCATGGTATCCATAACATCTTTGTATTTCTGCTCTGAGACAACAAGATCCTTCTGCACCCGACGATAATTCATTACCAGTTTGTTGATAATACGATTATGCCACCAGAGAATAACCCCGATCATTACCGAGAGAATGGGGATCATAAGGGCAATGTCTGTCTCAAAGGAAATAACCTGATTCACACTGAATTGAAAGAGTATCCAACTGATAATTTAGTTCCTTTCATTGCGCATGTTGAATTAAAAAATAATTCTCAAAAGCATTTTATTAATATTTACAAAGTTTCAGATAAATACATTTATACACTTGATCCATTACATGGAAAGAAAAAATATTCATTTGATTCTTTTCAAGAAATATGGACTGGTTACATAATAAAATATGAAAGAAAAGAAAAAGTTGATTATTCTATATATTCGGAAGTTAAATCAAAAGAATTTTTAAAGACTATATTTCAAGACAAAAAATATGATTTAATAGTACTTTTTATAGTAACAACGGTGGGAACTTTACTAGGTATTTTATCTTCAGTACTTTTTCAATTTTATATCGATGATATTTTAACAAAAAGATCTATAAGTGCTGTTTCCAAATTCTCAATTATTCTGATCGTACTTTCATTTTTTCAAATTTCTTTAGAAAGTGTACGTAGTTTGATGTTAATGAAATTCTCAGTTTCAATAGAAAAGAAAATTGTATATGATTTTTTTTATCATTTGTCAAATTTACCCATTGCTTTTTTCGAAAAAAGAAAGATTGGACAAATTCTATCAAGATTTGATGATGCTGAAACAATAAAGAATACTCTCTCAGAAACAACTGTTTCATTGATTATGGATTCAATAGTTGTACTTATTGTAATTATATTTATCATTTGTGAATCTTTATTTATATCAATAGTACCAATAATTGCATTTATATTAACAATCATTATCTTTGTTTCCTTTTCAAAGTTGTTTTCAAAATTATATATTGATATTATTGATCAAAAGTCACAAGTAGAATCATATAAAGTAGAAATAATAAAATCTCATGAATATAATAAAACTCTCAATATTCAAAGTAATATTTTATCAATGTTTAAAAAAAAATATAACAAAATGCTAGATTCATTGATTAAGTTAAGAAAGACTCAAATAGTGCATGATTTTTATAATGACTTCATAGATTTGAACTCTAGGAATGCAATTATCTGGATTGGTGGAATTCTAATTTTTTATGCTAAACTGTCTACTGGTCAATTAGTATCGATATGTTTTCTTATAATATTATTTATTAGACCACTTAACCGATTACTTAATATTCAAGCAAAATTGAATGAAACATTTGTTTCAATAGCTAGATTAACTGATTTTTTTGATTATAACAATTATGAATGTGATTCTGAAAATCTATTATCATCTGATATTTGTAATATAAAAATTGATGATCTTAGTTACTTTTATGACAATGAAAAATACGTTTTTAAAAATTTGAATATTTCATTTAATAAATTTGATTGGATTTCTATATCTGGTAGATCTGGTACAGGAAAATCTACAATTATAAAACTATTGTTGGGGCAGTATAAAAGTTACACTAGTAAAATATTGATTAATAATATTCCAATTTCAACATTGAATATTCAAGAATATCTCAAAAAAATTGGCTATGTACCTCAAAATCCTGTATTCATAAGTGGGACAATTATGGAGAATATTATATATTATAGAAATGATGTATCTGAAAATGATGTATACTTAATTTGTAAGCAGATTGGTATAGAAGATTTCATTTTGGACTTGAATAGTGGTTATAATACCATTCTGTCTGAAGATGCTGAGTCTTTGTCAGGTGGAGAAAAACAAAAAATTGCTATTGCTCGTGCCTTAGTCTCCAAACCACAGTTATTGCTTTTAGATGAAGTAACAAATAACTTAGATGCAACATCCATTGATAAATTAAGTTCCTTTCTGTTAGAATTTAAGAACACCGGGAGTATTATTATTTCTGTTTCACATGACGAAGAATTTCTAAAAATGGGTAATAAGTTATTTTGTTTTGATAGACAAATGATTTATGGATAAATTATTAGGGAAACAAATGAAATTAACTAGTTCTTTTTCAGCGAATCTTGAATTGTTGGGGATATTGCAGTACATCTCGGGTTATTGGTCAAATATTTTCGGGGATGAGTATAATACATATTTTAAAAATAATATTTTTTTGCAGAAAACGATAACTCATTATAATGATTTTAGTAATGATCCATTAGTAACTTTTTTTAGGAAGATGACTAGAAATAAAAAATTTGCATACGATTGTTTACCAAGATTATTTTTACAATACAATAGAAATAGAGTTAGTTATAAAGATATTCCAGAAGAAATAGTGTATAGAGCAAATGGGATTAGGAATATAAAAAAATTATTTTCATTAATTGATGACTTCTATGAAAAAACAGGTTTCAATTGTTATTTTATTGATAATAAAAATTATTATGATCAACATCTATATAATATTTTAGATTATGATCTTGATTTACATATTGATCACTTTGAAAAATATAATCAAGTTTCTTTCTCAAATTACTATTTATTTTTAAACTCGTTTGATTTTTGTAATTATGGTGGTCGCTATCATGATAGTCCAATGGCTATTATCGGATTTATAGATGATAATAATCGCATTTCTTTTGGTAATAAAAAGCATATAATATATTACATATGGCATGAATTTGCTCATTCCATTTTTAATGATATTTTTGTTGATTACAAAAAATTCAATAGCAGATCAATTAAAAATAAAATTATGAACACGCTTGATACGAATTTTTATAAAAATTGGCAACAAGTATTTATTGAAACCATCATAAGAACAACAGTTTTAAGATTAATTAATCAGTGCTTTGGTTATGAACCATATCTTAAACAGCTTAATGTAGAGCTAAATAATGGTTATATATATGTTCCCATAATTAATGAAGTTCTTATTGATTATGAAATAAAAAAAGCTTCATTTGATAGTATTAAGGATATTTATCCATTAGTATACGATAGATTAATATCTTCATAAGTACTTAATCGAATATTGTACAGTGATGATATTTACCAGACAGTTGGCTGTACGTTAGAGGTATCCAGATAACGTATAATTTCTTTCGCAATTTCAAAAATGAATAATAAATAAGTCCTCAAACTGACGATTGTTTAATAACCACAAAAAACGTGTCAGAAGGAGGACTGTATGAATGGTAATATTATCGAACTAAACGAGGATAAAGTCAAAGACCATCTCGGGAATTTCGTAAGGCAAACGGTAGAAGAGACATTGAATGCAATGCTAGAAGCAGAAGCTGATCAGTTATGTAATGCTCAGAAGCATGAACGGAACTCGGAACGACAGGGATATCGTTCGGGGCATTATGAAAGGACTCTTCGTAAGCGTCAAATAAACACAGGCCCTTTATCAGCCGTAATGTTATCTTTTAAATTCCATGGTAATAATTCTTCCCATTCTTGTTCATTATTGATGAGCGGAGCTTTAGAGAAAACATAATGCAGATAATCAAAGGGATTCAAATTATTTTGTTTTGCAGTCTCAATCAGAGAATACATCCCGCAGGAACTGTCTGCCCCTTTGGGATTCCCGGAAAATAGCCAGTTTTTCCTCCCCAGAACAAAAGGACGAATAGCATTTTCACTGGCATTATTATCCGGAGTCAGATAGGGGCTTTCCAGATATCGAATCAAATAATCCCATTGATTCAATGCATAGTGAACCGCTTTTCCCAAAGCACTTTCCGGTAAAACATTTTCAGCCCTTTTATCCAACCACTGTTTAAATGCATCAAGAATGGGTTCAGCCTTGCTTTTCCGTTGTTCCAGGAAATCTTCAGGAGACAATTTCCTACTCCTTAGATCATTTTCCAAGGCATAGAGCTTCTTGATATGTTTGATTCCTTCCAGAGCACTTTTAGATTTCTTACTGGCTTTATCAGCCTCAATGAACTTCCTTCTGGCATGAGCAAAGCAGCCTACCAGATGTATATCGGGATTGCCTTCTACCGCGGTTTTGTATCCTTGATATCCATCGGTTTGCAGATACCCTTTAAAACCAGTGAGAAAATTCTTCGCATATTCCGATGCCCGTGTCGGATGGTACTCATAATAAACAGCTTGTTGTCCCGGAGGACCGCCTCTGGCCAGCCACATATAGGATTTTTGTTTGTTATCCCGACCTGGTTCATTCAGAACCTGGACGGTTGTTTCATCCATTTGGAGCACTGGACCGGATTTTATGTGTGTTTTCAGCAGTTCAAAGAGAGGGAGAAGGGCTTCGTAAGCCTTTTTCTGCCAATTACTCATATTCTGACGGCTAATCCGGGCTCCCATACGCTCAAACCGTTTTTCCTGTCGGTAAAAAGGAAGATGGTCCACGTACTTGTTTATCATCAGAAATGCCAACAGACCGGGAGTGACAATCCCTTTGGGGATGATGGAAGGCTCCGGAGGGGCAATCTTTACAGCAGGAACATCTTCATCGGCGGTTCCTTCACAATTACCACAGGCATATTTAAACCGGATAATCCGCTCTACCCAGATACGGGGAGGGATCACATGCAGTTTCTCAGAGATTTCTTCTCCGATCTTCTTCAGTTCCATACCGCAGGCACAGATTTTCTCATCTTCAGAAATATCAATAATCCGTTCTTTACGGGGAAGGTTCTCATCCAGAGGCTTTCTGCCTGTTTTTTTACGTTTGTAGGTGGATATTTCCTGTTCTTCTGAACTGTCTTCCTCTGGAGTCACAGATTCTTCAGTATCAAACAATTCAATCTGATCAGGAATATTTTCTGCTCTTCTGCCAAATTGCCGATGCAGGGCCAAAGCCAGTTTCTCTTCAAGAAGCTGATACTTCTTTTCCCAGTTCTGGTTCTGGGCTTTTGATTCAGCGAGTTGCTGTTTCAGCAAAAGGAATTCTCTTTGTGCTTCCAAAGGAAGAGAGGCAATATCCATAAAAGAATTTTAGCAAAGTCTGGAATTTGAGTAAATTCCTTTCAGGCAATTTCTGAATATTTCAATGATTTATGAGCCCTCCAGAAATCTATACCCTTCAAAAGCATAGAGAGTTCTTCAAAGCTGATGGCTTTAGCAGCTTCTTCCGTATCCGGCCAGGGAAAACGGTGCTTCTCTAGACGTTTCTGCCAGAGGCAGAACCCTGTCTGGTCCCAATAGAGGGCCTTCAGAATCCGTCTCTGTTTATTACAGAACATGAAGAGAGAGCCGCAAAAGGGATCAAGAGACATTTCATCCTGAACTTCTACAGCCAAACCGTTTATGGCTTTCCGCATATCCGTAACACCGGGGCGGATAAATATTTTGACCTGGGAGAAATCCTTAATCATTGCACTCTTCCAGGGTCTGAAGCAGTTTCTTTAATGTGATTGTATCAAAATCCCGGTCCAGTTTTATCCGGTAGGATTTCCATTGCAATTCAATGGATGAGCCTATGGATGTTTCCCTGGGCAGTTTTACAGGAATTTCAACCAAAGGTTGAGGTTTCCGTTTGTATCGCTTCCTCCATCCGTGGAATGTTGTTGCTTTCAGGTTTTTATCCCGGCAGAATTGATTTACTGATTTGCCAGACAGTTCCCATTCTGCCAGAAGAGCATGGCGCTGATCCATTTTATATTGTTTCAAGGAAGACCTCCTTGTGAGATTGTACTGGGAGGTCTTCAAAATTATTAGATGCGGTTTATTTGACGCTTACTCCCTTTTTACTCGTAAGCGTCAAATAAACACAGGCCCTTTATCAGCCGTAATGTTATCTTTTAAATTCCATGGTAATAATTCTTCCCATTCTTGTTCATTATTGATGAACGGAGCTTTAGAGAAAACATAATGCAGATAATCAAAGGGATTCAAATTATTTTGTTTTGCAGTCTCAATCAGAGAATACATCCCGCAGGAACTGTCTGCCCCTTTGGGATTCCCGGAAAATAGCCAGTTTTTCCTCCCCAGAACAAAAGGACGAATAGCATTTTCACTGCCATTATTATCCGGAGTCAGATAAGGACTTTCCAGATATCGGATCAAATAATCCCATTGATTCAATGCATAATGAACAGCCTTACCTAAAGCACTTTCAGGTAAAACATTTTCAGCCCTTTTATCCAACCATTGTTTAAATTTTTCAAGAATGGGTTCGGCCTTGCTTTTCCGTTGTTCCTGGAACTCTTCAGGAGATAATTTCTTACTCCTTAGATCATTTTCCAAGGCATAGAGCTTCTTGATATGCTTGATTCCTTCCAGAGCACTTTTAGATTTTTTACTGGCTTTATCAGCCTCAAAGAACTTCCTTCTGGCATGTGCAAAGCAGCCTACCAGATGTATATCGGGATTGCCTTCTACCGCGGTTTTGTATCCTTGATATCCATCGGTTTGCAGATACCCTTTAAAACTAGTGAGAAAATTCTTTGCATATTCCGATGCCCGTGTTGGATGGTACTCATAATAAACAGCTTGTTGTCCCGGAGGACCGCCTCTGGACAGCCACATATAGGATTTCTGTTTGTTATCCCGACCTGGTTCATTCAGAACCTGTACGGTTGTTTCATCCATTTGGATCACCGGACCGGATTTTATGTGGGTTTTCAGCAGTTCAAAGAGAGGGAGAAGAGCTTCATAAGCCTTTTTCTGCCAATTACTCATATTCTGACGGCTGATTCGGGCTCCCATACGCTCAAACCGCTTTTCCTGTCGGTAAAAAGGAAGATGGTCCACGTACTTGTTTACCATCAGAAATGCCAACAGACCGGGAGTGACAATCCCTTTGGGGATGATGGAAGGCTCCGGAGGGGCAATCTTTACAGCAGGAACATCTTCATCGGCGGTTCCTTCGCAATTACCACAGGCATATTTTAACCGGACAATCCGTTCTACCCAGATACGGGGAGGGATCACATGCAGTTTCTCAGAGATTTCTTCTCCGATTTTTTTCAGTTCTGTTCCGCAGGCACAGTTTTTTTCATCTTCAGGAATATCAATAATCCGTTCTTTGCGGGGAAGGTTCTCATCCAGAGGCTTTCTGCCTGTTTTCTTACGCTTGTAAGAATCTATTTGCTGTTCTTCCGAACAGTCTTCCTCAGGAGTCTGTGGTTCATCAGAATCAAATAATTCAATCTGATCAGGGATATTTTCTGCTCTTCGACCGAATTGACGATGCAATGCCAAGGCCAACTTCTCTTCAAGAAGCTGATATTTCTTTTCCCAGTTCTGATTCTGGGCTTCTGATTCAGCAAGTTGCTTTTTCAGAGATAAAAATTCTTTTTGTGCTTCCAACGGAAGAGAGGAAATATCCATAAGAGAATTTTAACAAAGACTGGAATTTGAGTAAATTCCTTTCAGGCAATTTCTGAATATTTCAATGTTTCGTGGGCTTTCCAGAAGTCTATACCCTTCAGAAGCATAGAGAGTTCTTCAAAGCTGATGGCTTTAGCAGCTTCTTCCGTATCTGGCCAGGGGAAGCGGTGCTTCTCCAGACGCTTCTGCCAGAGGCAGAAGCCTGTCTGATCCCAGTAAAGGGCTTTCAGAATCCGTCTCTGTTTATTACAGAACATAAAAAGAGAGCCGCAAAAAGGATCAAGAGACATTTCATCCTGAACTTCTACCGCCAAACCATTAATAGCTTTCCGCATATCGGTAACACCGGGTCGGATAAATATCTTGATTTGAGAGAAATCCTTAATCATTGCACTGTACCAGGGTCTGAAGCAGTTTTTTCAATGTGATTGTATCAAAGTTCCGATCCAGTTTTATCCGGTAGGCATTCCATTGTAACTCAATGGATGAGCCTTTGACTGTTTCCTTGGGCAATTTAACAGGAACTTCAACCAAGGATGGAGTTTTACGGTCATACCGCTTTTGCCATCCGTGGAAAGTCGTTGTTTTCAGTTTTTTATCCCGGCAGAACTGACTTACAGATTTTCCGGACTGTTTCCACTCTGCCAAAAGAGCGTAGCGCTGATCCATTGTGTATTGTTTCATAGTAATTCTCCTGATGGAGATTGTACCGGGATGACTTGGAGATTTTTAGATGCGGTTTATTTGACGCTTACATCCACTCCATTCACAATATCTTTTCCAGAGTGGAGGTTTCAAATGACCCGAGAATACTGGAAAGAGATGATCGATAGATGGCAGGCCAGCGGAAAGTCCATGGCTGAGTTCTGCAGGGATGAGAATCTGAGTTACTGGACGTTCCGTGATTGGAAAGGAAGGTTCAAGACTCCTATGAAGGCTTCAGAAAACGGACTTGTTAAGCTTAACCTGAAGAAGGAAGAGAAAAAGAGCTCAATGATTGAGGTTCTTGTCGGCCCCTCCCGGATTCTTGTTCCACAGTACTTCGATGAATCCCACCTGATTCGAATCGTTAAATCATTGAGGACCATAGCATGATTGTAGACTTCAGTGATTTAAACATATACATCAGCCCTGGTTATACAGATATGAGAAAGCAAATCAACGGGCTGTCCATCCTGGTCGAGGAAGACTTGAAGCGGAACCCTTTTTCCGGGTCACTGTTTCTCTTCTGCAATAAGCAACGAAAGCTTTTAAAGATTCTCTACTGGGACCGGAATGGATTCTGTCTCTGGCTGAAGAGGCTGGAAAAGGATCATTTCCCCTGGCCTGCAGATGAAAATGCCGCCGGAGAAATAACTTACGACCAGTTCCATATGCTGCTCGACGGTATTGATTTCTGGAAGGCTCATAAGTCTCTGGGATATAAAACCGTTTCTTGAAGTTCTACTATTAATTTAACCGGACTCCTGTTATAATCCTCTTCATGGCATCTGAGAGGGATAGATCATCACTACCTGATGATATCGATCAGTTGAAGCAACTCATCCTGGATATGCAGGAAAAACAGGAAAAGCAGGATGCTCTTATTGAAAGTCTGAAAGAGGAAATCCTTTTTATCAAAGGGCTGAAATATGCCCGTAAGAGCGAGAAATGGACGGAAGAAGATAAGAAGCAAATGGATCTGTTCAATGAGATTGAACAGATTACTGATGAGTCTTCAGACCAGGTGGCAGAAGAACCTGTAAAGAAAACCAGCAATGGGAAAAATGTCGGTAGAAAACCCATCCCGGAGAGCATCCCACGGGAAGAGATCATCCACGATTTACCTGAAGAAGAAAAGATCTGTCGCCATTGCCATTCCAAGAGACCCCTGATCGGACAAGATGAATCAGAAGAGCTTCAGTTCATTCCTGCCAAAGTCATAGTCAAAAAACATATCAAGCTTAAGTACGGTCCCTGTACATGTGATGATTTTCAAAAAGATGAAGATCTCCCTACTATTCTCAGATCCAAGGCTCCGCCCCGTATTATGCCAGGAAGCATCGCTTCATCTGGTATCCTGAGTTATATCCTTGTCAGCAAATTCGGTGATTCTCTGCCGTTTAATCGAATGGAAAGGATTTTTAAACGGGTAGGACTGGATATCAGCCGCACAAATATGGCGAACTGGTCTATTAAAGCCGCACAGAAGTGCGAACCTCTAATTGAATTGATGAGAGAACTCAGCAGGGAAGGACCGTTGATCAATATGGATGAAACCACGGTCCAGGTTTTGAAGGAACCGGGACGAAAACCGGAGAACAAATCCTATATGTGGATTACCGTCGGTTCTAATGAGGACCGAAAGATAGTCCTGTTTAACTACTCTCAGACAAGAAAAGAAGAGGTAGCTCTCTCCTTACTGAAAGGATTCTCCGGTATTCTCCAAACTGATGGATACGCCGGGTACTACAAGGCTGCAAAAGAATACGAACTTGATCATGTGGGATGCCTGGCTCATGCCAGAAGAAAATTCTATGAAGCAGCCAAGGCGACAAAGAGTGGCGGTAAGGCCAATACAGCACTGAAACTCATTCAGAAAATCTACAAGGTCGAGAAAGAACTGCGGGAAAAAGATTTTGATCAGCGGTCTTTCATCGAAACCCGCCGTAAACAGGTCGTTCCTATATGGAAGGACTTCCAAAAGTGGCTGAAAGAGATGTCTACAACGGTTCCGCCGAAGACGAAGCTGGGAGAAGCAGTCTCATATACTCGGAATGAATATAAAAAGCTTGTCCGCTACATGAAGTATGCAGTGACTACACCGGATAACAATATCGCAGAGAATGCCATAAGACCCTTTGTTGTCGGTCGGAAGAACTGGATGTTCTATGACTCCCCGAAGGGTGCCCATGCGAGTGCTGCTATATACAGTCTGTGTGAAACGGCGAAGGCAAATAATATTGAGCCGCAGAATTATCTCTTTCAGCTTTTCGAGAAATTGCCAAGGATTGATTCAACTGATCGTAAGGCTCTGGAGCAGCTTCTTCCCTGGAACATTATCAACTAATTTTCTAATGCCGAGATATTAGCGCTTACGAATTATGCAAAATCTGGGAGCATCAAGAAGAGACCTCTTATAGGCGGCCTCCATCACCATTATTACCGAAGCAGTGTTTAAATTTTCGTCCCGATATAAAAAAGCTATAGAACGGGCTGCCCCCTAGCGGAGGGGGCAGTACAGGGCGGCTAATCTCAAAAAGCACATTACACACATACCGTTCAGGGTTACCGGAATGGACGTTCCCCATATCGGCGGAGGCCAGGGCCGGTGCATCATTCACACCGTCCCTCACCATTAACACCGTGTCCTTCTCGTCCTGCAGCTCCTTCTCGACCTTGGAGACCTCCTTTCCTGTGTCTCCCGTGAGCATTGCATTTCGACTGATTCTGGAAGTGTGACGGTCTTGCCCTGGTCAGCCTTCCCGATTTTTTCTTTTTCTCTCAGACCTCCGAATTCTGTCTCTCCATCATGGATGCGAAAATTCCGTTTTGCACTGCCAAATCTTCGGGAGTGCCTGTTTCGACGATCTGGCCTTCCTTGAGAACCACGATGTTGTCCGCATGGGCTACTGTTCTCATCCGGTGTGCGATAATCAGGACCGTTTTACCCCGGGTCAGCTCGCTCAGTGCCTGCTGGATCTTACTTTCATTTTCCGCATCCAGAGAAGCTGTGGCCTCATCCAAAAGGATGATGGGAGCGTTCTTAAGAATGGCCCGGGCAATGGATATCCTCTGTCGCTCACCACCGGACAGCCTTTCCCCGTTCTCACCGATCAGCGTGTCGTACCCGTCATGCAGCTTCGAGGCGAATTCCTCGCACTGAGCCAGGCGCGCTGCTTCCAGAACTTCTTCATCGCTGGCGTCCTTCCGTCCCAAACGGATATTGTCCATCACCGAGGAATTGAACAGGGTCACATCCTGAAATACAATGGAAAAGTTCTCCAGCAGAGTTTCCGGATCTACCAGGGAAATATCCTCTCCTCCCAGGGTCACCCTGCCCCCGTCCACATCCCAGAACCGGGCAGACAGCTTGGCCACCGTACTCTTCCCGCCTCCCGAGGGACCGACCAGGGCGGTGACCTCCCCCTGCTTTGCGGTAAAGCTGACATTTTTCAAGGTCTGCACGTCGCCGCGGTAGGAAAAATCCACATTATTAAAACAGATATCGTAGTTTTGCGGCTCGAACACTGTTGTCCCCGTCTGACGGGGCATGGCCTCCATCTCCTTCATTCTGTTAATACGCACATTAAGCATGATCAGGGACGCAAAATCATCAAAACACTGCATCATAGGCGCATAAATACGGGAAGCCACTACGAGAAAGGCCAAATAGGTAAATACTGAAAAATCCGCCGTTCCTCTGTATAGCAGAAATGCCCCGGTAAGAATCACCGTAGGGAGGCCCAATTTCAGTATCATATAGGAAAGGTTAATATTGACACCTATAAGCAATTCCTGAGTCATCAGGGTTTTCTCATACCTGTCCAGATTTCCGTTCAGCCGTTCTGCAAAGGCCTCTTCCCGGTTATAGGACTTGATCTCATGAATAAGGTCCAGTTCTTCCTGAACGCTCTCTGAGATATTCCTGTTCTGATCGTACAGCCTTTTCTGGGTTCTCCCCTGGAATTTTCTGGAGAGGAAAAAGACCAGTGCCGCCACGGGCACCACCCAAAAAAGGGCTATGGACATTATCCAGTTATAGATGAAAAGCATCACCGCAAAAAGACAAACAATGATCACAGAGGCGTAAAGCTGGGGAATGGTGTGGGAAAAAATCTGTTCCACTGCCGTGGCGTCCTCCATTATGGTGGCGCTCAGGTCGGAAATGTCCTTCTTCCCGAAAAATGCCAGGGGCAGCTTCCTCAGGGTCTCCGCCAGATTGAGCCTCTGCCTGGCGCTTTCTCCGTAGATCCGGGTATAGGTGGAATCGTACTGGATATAGGCCAGAACGAACATAATCGCGAAGAAGATTGCCGTCAGTATCAGATATGGTTGCACCCTGCCTGCAGGATTCCCCGAAACCAGGTATTCATCCAGGAATTTGAATCCCAGAACCGGAGGAAGCATAAAGCTGAGGTAGAGAAGAGTCGTCCAGAAAATAGATTTTCCGAAATCTCTGGCCCCCTCTTCCGACATGGCGTATATGTTCTGAAAGTGTTTAATCATCCTATTCTCCCATTCTGACCGCTTCTTTAGCGGCGATTTTCCAGGCTATGGACTTCTGGTACTCATTCCACAGGGTCTCATACAGTCCTCCCATGGCCATAAGCTCCTCGTGGGTCCCCTGCTGAACAATTTTCCCTTTCTCTATGACCAGAATGAGGTCAGCGTTTTTTACAGTGGTCAGGCGGTGAGCAATCATCAGGGTGGTTTTCCCCTTTTTCAGCTCTTTCATCCCCTTCTGGATAAGATGCTCATTTTCCGGATCTGCGAATGCCGTGGCTTCATCCAGGAGAATGATGGGAGAGTCTTTCACAATCGCCCTGGCCAAGGCGATCCGTTGCTGCTCTCCGCCGGACAAATAGGTTCCTTTGGATCCGATTACTGTATCCAGCCCCTCTCTGTGATAGTCGATGATCTCCCTAGACTGAGAAAGCTCCACGGCCCGCTCTATATCCGAGTCGGCCACGTTTACTTTACCGAAGACGATATTTTCCCGGAGGGAGCCCTTGAAGAGCCGTGTGTTCTGGAAGACAAAGGAGATTCGGTCCATTAACTGCTTTTTGGGATAGTTTCCAATAGGCTCCCCTCCTATGAGCACCTCTCCCTCATCGGCGTCCCAGAAACGGGCGGCCAAACGGGCAATCGTGGTTTTCCCTCCTCCCGAAGGACCTACCAGAGCCACTGTTTCACCCTGATTGATTTTGAAACTTATTCCCTGTACCGCAGGGGAGTCTGTCCCGGCATAGGAGAAACCAACATTTCTGAATTCCAGGCTGACCTCCCGGCTTCGACATTCCAGAGAGGGATATTCCATGAAAGGATACCCCATGAGATCGTCTATACGATCAATAGCATGGGAGGCGATCAGCGCATTCTGCCGAAAATGCATAGTCCGCATCAGAACCTGGGTAAAGGTGGGTGCAATGAGCAGATAGAATAGAAAGTTCGCCAGTATAAAAGGGACATCCCCCTCCCGGCCGATCATAAGGATAGACAGGGGGATAAGGAAGAAGACGGCCGATTCCATAATAACCGTATAAAAGGACATGGGCATCCTCCACATAAGGGTATAGGCCAGAACCATCTCCTTGTACCCCATAATGCTGTCATGAAAGCGTTTGAACGAGAATATGGTCTGTCCGAAGGTCTTTACAACGGGGATTCCCCGAATGTAGTCCACCGACTGGGAGCTCATTTCTTCAAGGGAATCCATATACTGCTTCTGGAAGGCCTTTCCTTTCTCAGTCATCATGAAACTCATGGTGGAAAATCCCAAAGCGATGGGAATAAGGGAGCAGAGCCCCATTTTCCAGTCCACCGTGAAAGTCAAGATTAAAAGAATAAGCGGGGTGACGATGCTTCCCGCCATATCCGGCAACTGATGAGCCAGGAAAGTATGGGTTGTCTTAGCCCCGTCGTTCACGATCTTCCGTATTTTACCGCTGGGATACAGGTCGAAAAAGCCTAAAGGCATGTTTCGGATTCTCCCCATAGCCACTTTCTGCAGCCCCACTTCCACCCGGAATGCGGCCAGGTGGGAACTCGTGAGACTGCAGAAATAGAAAACCACTCCTCCCAGGGCGCTTCCCAGAGCGAGCCAGGCGTAGGTCCCGGTTTCACCGGGCTTCATTCCTTCCGGCGCAGACAGGATCTTCCTAACGATGATCCAGATAAAAACATAGGGCAGGATATTCAGCACTGCAGCCGTCCCGGATAGAAACAGAGACAGGGGCAGCAGGGCTTTTTTCCTTCCCATATAGGGAACAAATCTCTTTAAAAGAGAAGCTTCTTTCTTTTCCGACATTTTCTTATGTCTCCCGTATAAATTGAGATATGCCAATACTCATTGACTTCGTTGCATTTTTTCGAATTTGCCATCGGGCTACCTGATGGAAGAACCGATTGATTTCCGTAATATTCACTGTTTCCTCCTGACATGGGAATTACATGCTTGAAATATTCCTTGCATGAGCATAAAATCATCATAGTTAATTAAGACTAACTATATTAGTTCTTATATGTTATATTCATATACAATAATTCTCTACCGAATTCGGGATTAATAAAGGCAGGACAATGAGACAAGTGGAACTGGGTAACGACCGGGATGTGGAGCTGGAATTTTCCAAAGCTTTAAAGGATCATTCTCTATCGGGAAAAGTCAGCTCCCTATACCATGTAAAAACCGAAGGACTCTGTGGTATCTACAAAAATATTGCCCTTTCCCCGGGTGTTTCCGTCTCCTATATTGATCTTCACTTAAAGAGGGACCTTTGTTTTTCCAGCCGTTCAGTTGTCCCCCGGATGGTGGAAATGGGGTTCTCCACCCGGGGAATCGTCCATTTCCGCATGAAAGGAAATAGAAAAGCGTTTGACAACTACCCGGGGCAGTGCTATCTCTCCTTTGCCCATGGGCCCATGGATATTGAAATATCAGCCCCCGGAGGTCAGATGATTCAGCTGGTTGAAGCCCACTTCGAACCGGAAATCTTTGATGAATACTGCCGGGACCGGGATTGCGCACTTCCGAAGAAACTGCAGCCCTACGCGGAAAACTGCCACGAATCGATCATAAAATGTCCCTGTGTGCTGCCTGCTCATATGGAGGATCTCCACAATAGAATAATTCAGAGAGCCAGAGAGAGCATAGATGCATCTCTGGCTCTGGAAGAGTCTGTTTCCGATCTGACCGCCTGTATAGTCCAATATCTGAAAAATGGAATGCAGTCATCCGGCGCGGTCCTCTCTTCGGGGGATATTGAGAGGATACGGGAGGCCCGTCATATCCTGGAGAGCCGGATGGATGATCCTCCGGGACTTTTTGAACTTTCCCGGATGGTTAATCTGAACGATTACAAACTGAAAACCGGATTTCGTCAGGCCTTCGGCTGTACGGTCCATCAAGCCCTGGTCGAGATTCGACTCGACCGGGCGTATAAGCTGCTGCATCAGGGATTTTCCGTATCTGAAGCCGCCCTGGCTGTGGGGTACTCCAATATGGGGGATTTTGCCGCAACCTTCCGGAAACGCTTTAATCACCCCCCCGGTAGTATCAGGTCCGTTTTCACCGCCTGAAAGGTAAGCATCGGGGCAAACTTGGGCTGAAAGAATGTCCCCTCAACTCCGGTCCAGGGCCAGCTTTGCTCCGAGAAGAATAAAATTCAGCCCCCGTGGGTTAGCTTTTCTCATCTGAGTCCAGTATATGGAAATATTTCCACATTCCGATAATGGAAGCATGCTTAGCTTCCTGTTATCACTGCCTGATTCAATATTCAAAATCATCTTCAAGTAAAGAAGGTGGAAAGAATCCCACGGTGATACACTCTGAGATTTCCAGAGACTGTTATATTTTACTGAATATAGAAATCCTTCACCATTCCAGGACCAGAAGAATTTCCAAAAGGCGTCGATAAAGGCGTCAGTCCCCTTTCAAAACCAGACGGCCGTTTTATCTCAACAAGCCTAAAGCCATGTATTATAAGCGTTTAGACACAAAAAAAGCACTCCGAAAATGGAGTGCTTAGTGGACCCACTAGGACTTGAACTTGTATAGAGTCCTTATGCAGTACGTATAGGGCTGTATCGTACCGCATAAGAAGCTGTTATGTAGTAATTTTTCCATATAAAGTTACTGGGCTCGTATAATAAAGGCGTCGGTATCGGCGTCAGTTTAACCAGCAATTTTTGACTTATCTACAAGCAACCCGTTAGTGTATTTATGAATCAAGCTGGAAATTAAGGTCTGATAGGGTAACCCTTCCTGAACAGCTTTCCTCTGAATAGCCTGGAGATCATGCTCAGATAATCGAATATTCACCCTCTTATTTTTTTTTAGAGTATTTGCGGCTATTTCAGAGAACCGTTCTTTTTCACGATCGCTAATCCCTGAGGTTTTCAGTTTTCCAGATTCATAATCTTTGAGTATTTCTTTTTCATAATCATCAAGGTCCATGCTTACCCTCCCAGATATTCTTTTTTCGCTTTCCTGCTCGGAATTATAGTCTTCAGGAAGATTTCATCATCGTTTTCTACATAAGGGACTAAATACACATAGTCATCAATCAAGACGATTAAAATCCTCTGATTGGGATATTTCTCCTGATTGGCATGTGCTACATCATCAAGGATTCCATCATTCTGAATACAGAAGACAACTTCCTCAAACGAAATATTCCGTTCTTTGATCAATAGAGCATTCTTCTCATCATTCCAGTTGAAGAACTTATCCATATTCTTATCATAACATTATGTGTGCCTTTTGGAAACAAAGATGTCTTTAAATTCAAATAATAGCAGCAGGAGTTCCTCGCTCTATTTCTGCAGCCCTTCTAGCGAATGATCAGAATTCGTACTTCATAAGAGGCTAGCTTCTGTATATCATAATAGCTCTTATGCGATGTTTGTTAAGAAGCCAGAAGGACTATTCCCATCCTCCAATCTTCATACATAACCTGGGTAATCTCATTCAGAGGCAGAGTTCCAAACTGAGGTTGTAGATGATTCAGCAGCTGCCCTCTTTTGGCTTTCAGAATCTCAGGAGATATCGGTTTGTTGGATGCCTGTCTTCTCAATGTCAGCTTGCATTTCTCGGTAAAGAAGTCTTTGCTGTATTCTGAAAATGAGATGACCTTATCCGCTTCCTGAATGGATAGCTGATATGCCTCTTTGGCTATTCTTTCAGCTTCATATTTGACTTTGGTTTTCGTTGATATTTCTGATCTGTGTGGATCAGTTGATAAGACGTATCGCCAGTACCTATGATGCTGGTTTGGCTTCTTCATTTTGTAGGGTAGTTTATGACGGCCCATGGGCTCCGCTCCTTTGTAGCATTTTATTACTAACTATGCTTTCTGGGAGCGGGGGATAGCAGGCAACTAGGATTTTAATATGGAAGGATTTCCGGATTAAAACTTTCAGGAAATCCTTCCTTGCATTGATTTCAGTATAATATATCTAATTGACAGTATTGGATTTGTGAGCAAAAGACGAGGTCCGGAGTATCTCATTACATCTCTGATTCTTTCTCGTTTCTCTTCTTCAAAACAATGAACAGCGCAGGCAGAACATAATCTTCCTTGTTTCTTCCATTTACAGTTTTCAGTTATCTTCAGACTGTATTCCAATAAGCCTTTGCAGGTATCACAATGAGTAGAGCCGGTTCTATCTGCTCTATGGTATTTATGGCAATAAATAATAAACATCCGGGACAAAGTTTTCTCATCAATTTTTCTCTTCGTTAGAATCGATAATATATAGCTTCCTTTAATGAAATCCTCCCTTAACTACTTTTCAAGAACGATAAGATGGAAGAAATCAGAAGCCTCAGCTTCTGTCCTGGTATAACCGCCAAATATTTTTGATTTAATAAATCCGAACTCTAAGGCAATTTCTTCAATTCTACTGCTGATAAAGGGGAAGTGCCGGTGCAAATCTATATCAGTCTCTCCGGAACTTTTATCTTTTACCGAGGTCTTGAACTCTAATTTTGCAGAATCTTTTAATGCCACATATTCTCTGTTAAACTCAATCTTCTTAGTCGCTGCCTTCGGAAATATAAACCCAGGAGCAATCATGGGATTGCTGTAATTCAATATCTGAATAATCATCGTTCCATGCTCTTTCAAAGCTTTATGCGCTGATTGAAGAAAACCTCTCAATTCAGATTCACCATCAAGATAAACAATAGTATTACCCAGGCATGTGATGAAATCATAGAAATCAGATTCTGATTTATTGAGAAAACCAAGCATATCTACCTGGAAGAACTGAATGACGTCTGGTTGGTCAGAAACTATTTGTTTCTTTGCCTCAGCAATCATAAGTTCATCGAGATCAATCCCTGTTATTTCTCTGGTTGAAGAAGATAGCTGATAGACAAATTCTCCGCTTGCACATCCGATATCCAGTATTCGTTGTGACTCTCCCTTATCAAGGTACTGTTCAACAAAATCTACCTTCTCCTGGGAAGATGGGAAAATCTCTTTATATTCGGCGGCTAATACTTCATATAGTTTCATGTCTTTAAGTATAAGAAATCATTCAGACCATTTCTGTAACATATGCAACGATAATAATTATGCGTGGATTAGTTCCGCTGATAGAACAAGTTCTTGACCAATGCATGAAGTATAAACCTTTATGCAAACATGAATCGAAGATTCCTATAGTAGTATTATATTTATAATACTGTATTTATCTATATATATCGGTTCACCAGGTGAACACCGGCGTTCACGTCATGAACGTGCAGTTCATCACATGAACATGGATCTGCATTCTGCGTTCGTCTGGTGAACAGGCGGTTTAATGCAGCAATATTGCTACATTCAGTTCCGATGATGGGACTGGATGGAATGGAGCAGAATTTTTTGGTTACTCTTATCGATGTTTTACATCAATCGTAATGTCATAGATAATATGGGTATGAATCTCAATCAGCATTACAACGAATTATATACATCTTCCATAAGTCAAATTGCATCAGGTAAAGGCATCTTCGATACTCTAATAGATTCTGATAACGACAGAAGACGCGGAATAACTCTGCTGATCAGACCATCCCTGGACGTAAAACAAAGAATTACATCCTTTCTTGAAGAAATGCGTCTGATTGACCCAGATCAGTATTATTACCCGGAATCAGATATGCATATTACTCTTCTTTCAATAATTTCATGTTACGACGGATTTGATATCTCAAGCATTTGCATCCCGGACTATTCAGAACTGATTCGTAAAGTAATCTCCCAAACAGGCAGATTCTCTATAAGATTTAAAGGGATAACAGCCTCCCCTTCATGTGTAATGATCCAGGGATTTCCTGAAAATGATAACCTGAACCAATTCAGAGAGAGAATAAGATCATCTTTTAATGGTTCAAATCTCAGCAACTCAATTGATACAAGGTATAAATTGCAAACTGCCCATTCAACAGTAATCCGGTTTAAGAATAAGCTGACGAATACTCAGAAATACCTGAAACAACTGGATGCTTACAGGAATCACGACTTTGGTTCTTTCGAGGTCAATTCTCTGGAGCTGGTATTCAATGATTGGTATCAGAGAGTTGAGAATACACTCCCTATAGAAAGCTTTACATTGGGTAAAGTTAAGTAATATAGCAATCTCTCCACATTCAGTTCCGATGATGGGACTGGTTGGAATTGAGCAAGATTTCCATAATCAATAAAATAATCAGGAAAAATGATTCTAAATTTTCTAACAAGGGTTATTTATGACCATAAAAGAGTTTTCAGAAAAAACACAGATCACAGTTTCAGCAATAAGATATTACGACAAATTGGGACTATTTCCGGGGCTTTCAAGAAACAGTTCAGGATATAGAGAATTCTCCGAGAAGGATATTACATGGGCTTTGTTTATTACCAGGCTGAAAGATACAGGAATGCAAATCAAAGACATCATGACTTATTCCGATCTACGAGATCAGGGAGACTCAACGCTCTCTGAAAGACTTGAAATCCTTGAAAATCATCGATGTGTATTAAAAGAAAAGATTGAGAGAGACATGGATCATTTGCTAAAACTTGATGAAAAAGTCGAATTCTATAAAAACGCTATAGCCTTAAAGTAAGCTTTATACTTTAGCATCCTAGAAAAACACGATAGGAGATGCTAAATGAGTTACAATTTTGAAACAGGATTGGAATTACTGAAGAAAGTTGATGGGAAAGGTGGAAATGAGGTCATTGAGAATCTCAATTCCGTAAGCCCTGATCTTGGTAAATACATCATTGAATATGCTTTCGGAGAGATTTATTCCCGTGAAGGTTTAGGACTGAGAGACAGAGAATTAGTCACAATTTCTTCATTAGCTGCTATGGGAGATTGTGCTCCACAACTGAAAGTACATTTAAATGGAGCTCTGAATTGTGGAATATCCAAGAAAGAGATACTGGAAATATTTCTTCATCTATCTGTTTACTGCGGCTTCCCGAAAGCAATAAACGCAATACTGGTTGCAAAAGAAGTATTCAAAGAAGGAGGTGTATAAACTACCTAGAGAGAATGAACAATAATTCTCTCCTAATATAGAAATCTTCTCCATTCCAGCCACCATCCTGACGTCAGAATAAAGGCAATCACATTTCAAAAGGCGTCGATACTGGCGTCAGTCCCCTTTCAGAAGCAGACACTCGTTTTACCCCAACCAGCCTAAATCCATGCATTATAGTCGTTTAGGTACAAAAAAAGCACTCCAGAAATGGAGTGCTTAGTGGGCCCACTCAGGATGCAGGGCCGAGCAGCAAGCAAAGCTTGCGACCAGGCAGGACTTGAACTTGTACAGTGTCCTTATGCAGTACAGATAGGGCTGTATCCTACCGCATAAGAAGCGCTTATGTAGTAAGTTTTCCATAATTCATTCTAGCTTATATAATAATCCCACTGAATCACGCGAAGCTTATAAACCTACTGGGCTCGTATAATATTGGCGTCAGTTTTCGGCGACTACAAGATCATTGAAATTC
Source organism: Oceanispirochaeta sp. (assembly GCA_963666275.2). GTDB lineage: Bacteria > Spirochaetota > Spirochaetia > DSM-2461 > DSM-2461 > Oceanispirochaeta. The sequence continues at coordinate 648,330 of CAXXOA010000002.1, read as the reverse complement.
ATACCCAAAGCGGCCATCGCTTTGAAGTAAGTATCGATATTACAATTCTCGCCATTCTCGATCTTGCTTACCTGCTGCTGAGTCAAATGAGCTAGAGAGGCTATCACATTCTGGGAAAACCCTTCTGCTTCCCGCTTCTTTGCAATAGCAACGGCCAGATCTACTCTCAGTTTTTCCGCTTTGACACGGCTGTCAAAGTCAGGATCATCTTTACGAAGAGTATCCTTAAAATCTGAATAGTTCATCTTTAATTCCTCCTCATATAATCTTCCCGGATTTGAATAGCTTTCTGAATCTCTTTCTCAGGCAATTTCAAAACGTGCTTGTAGAAGGGATGGGTAAGGACTATCCTGTTTTCAAATACAAAGAAATAGAGAATCCGAACCTGATTTCCAGAAACCTTCATTCTCAATTCATGTATTCCATCCAAAAGAAGATCTGCATAGGGACGTGGCAATAGCGGCCCCATCTCCTGAAGCTTATCAATCCAGGCAATTACCTTGTTCCTCTGGGATACTTTGAGCTTCATAATCCATTCAGCGACTTCGCAATTTCCATCGTGATCAGAATAAAACTCAATGTCCCATTGCTTCTCCATAAGAATAGAATACATCTTTTATGATGTAAAAACAACAGAAAGGATCCTAACTTCTTGTACTACATAAAAGGAATGTTTTCATACTTCATAATAGTTCTTATGCGGTGTTTGCTAAGAAGCCAAAGGCCTATTCGCATCCTCCAGTCTTCATACATCACCTGGGTAATCACATTCAGAGGCAGAGAACCAAACTGAGGTTGCAGATGGTTCAGCAGCTGCCCTCTTTTGGCTTTCAGAATCTCCGGTGATATCGGTTTGTTGGAAGCCTGTCTTCTTAAAGTCAGTTTGCATTTCTCGGTAAAGAAGTCCTTGCTGTATTCTGCAAATGAGATGACCTTATCTGCTTCCTGAATGGATAGCTGATAAGCCTCTTTGGCTATTCTCTCGGCTTCATATTTGACTCTGGTTTTGGTGGATATTTCTGATCTGTGTGGATCATTTGACAAAACGTATCGCCAGAACCTGTGATGCTGGTTTGGCTTTTCATTTTGTAGGGTAGTTTATGACGGCCCATGGGTTCCGCTCCTTTGGTGCATTTTATTACTAACTATGCTTTCTGGGAGCGGGGGGAATTACATCATTAATCTTTTAGAATTGATCTTTAATCCATTCAATGAATAAGTGACCAAGGCTATCAATTTGATAAGAAATCTTTTCCTCATATGTAAAGTGAATTGTTGATGATTGTGAAGGTCTTTTCAGGATATAACTGATCTTACCACCACTATAAGTATTTATCTCTGTTTTTCTAATCAGATGAAGATCTTCTAATCGTTGAAAAGAATAAATCTGCAAGTCAGATATTGTATATTCGGGCGGAATGCTCTTTTCTTTCCTTATATCTAGATAGTTACTTATCAAGAATTTCTCATAATCCTCCCACACTACATATTTTCCTTTAATTTTATAATAATCTGGAATCTGGTTCTGTGACAGCTTTGATAACCACTTACATGAATAAGCAGAGATTTCAGAAACCAAATCCAGTAAAAGAGAAGCCTCATCAACTTCATTTATTTCCCCACTTGAATAACCCGCTAAGATATGTGAAATCGTTGCTATTTTCTCTTCTGATTTTTCCTTTGTTGCATTTTGTGAGGCTTGAATGAATAGGTCATAAAACTCTTCTGAATCTATTTTCGCATTAAGAGATTCGATAATTTCATCGCTAGCAATTCCAAGCTCTTCAATCTCATTAGATAGAGCTTCTATCATTTGATTAAATCTCTCTTGCCTCCATTTGCTTCCCTTCTCATAAAGTAGAATATCTAATGCACTTCCGATATATGGAATAGCCGTAACAACAGCCCTAATATATGCAGAATTTGAATACCGTTCTAAACTCTTCTCTATGCTCATTGTTAAAAACCGATATCTAGGTCATCATCTTCAACAGGTGAAACAACATTAACGACCTCACTATCATCTGAACCTGTTGTAAACAAAGATAATAATCTTTCTCCTTGAGCTAGTAGATGATCATATGTCATTATATTTATTCCATTCAATCTTGCATTTAGACCATGCAACCCCCGATGCATTTCTTCAGTCCAATCCATTGATCGACCAATTACGATTATTGCTCTTGGATGATAAGCAACAATCTCAGGATGATCTCTTAGACCGCGAAGAGCTGATTCCTGAAGTATATCCAGGTACCTATGGCACTGACCAATTGCTTTAGAGACTTCTGATGAAAAATAAAAATTTCTATGTGCATCATCATATCTCAAAATATCCAGATCCGGTCTTTTCAACTCTATTACATCCCGAAAACCAGCGATAACATTTGAAAGCAAAATGTCTAACTGATCATGAGGGCTAATTGTTCGAATATCTTCCTCATCCAATATGTATGAATTTCCAAATGCCCAAGAATGGTTTTCACACCATCGCTGATATGTCGATTCCTTAGTGTCCCCAGAGTCAAGCAAGAATCTTAGATTGGATACGGCTTTCTCCATCTCCTTAATCTTTATCGCACCTTTGAAAACACTGCCAATCTCATCAGATATTGATGAAGGGGTTATGGATGATAGAATATCCTTTTGAGATAAAGCACTGGTCAGTGCCTCTGCAATTTGAGAAGGAGCATGATTCTGATTATCTGTAATACCTTCTCCAATTTTAAGAATTATGTATTCGCCATCTCCTTTCTCTGTTACTGCATAATGGGATTTAAGCTCTTCCAATAGCTTTATTAAGGATGTCTCATTTAATGAAATTGACTTATCTTCAATTGGAATCAAACCCATTATTCTCTCTTTCCGATAAGTAATTATTTTACCTGCTAGCCCCTGTGAATCAGTATGAGGAATGAAAAAAGGAACAAATACAATTCGACTTTTGGATGATTCATACAGTACAACGGAATCACCATAGCTGACATTACCAGATTTAGCCTGTTTTTTTTCAATTGTATCTGCCAAAACTTCTCCTTATTAAGTGCATATTTGAGAAATATCTTCATTATCATTGAAGATTCAATTCTCTTTTCCTCCTAAACTTTTATTGTATATCTATTAAATCATAGTACTAAAAGTTTTTATCAATCCAACCTTTTGCCATATTGGAAAGACGTGTATGAACTTCATTGAAAGCTGTTGAAATTATTTTTTCCTGAGTGAAGAGTTCCTGTGTTATAGGACCTTCTCCCGATTCATAAAGAACACGAACAGACCCACTATACCCTTGGTTGTTCTTAAGCTCATAAACCTGAACATCATATCGGCAGCCTTTATAATCTTCCACAATATTCTCCTATTAAATAAATATCTAATAGTCTTAATCAGATCCCTCAAATGCAGAGTCAGCTCTAATTATTGATGGATTATTAGATCTATAAATCTGTATTATACCTGTAGGCCACTTTTCATTTTCCATGCCCTGATATTGAGGTGTCTGATTTTCTCGAATTCCAAAGACCCAAAACCCAGCATCTTCAACTTCCTTTAACATTTGGGACAAACCATATCCGACTTCGATTAGTCTTCCTGATTCAATGCTCGAATAGATGTCGCTATAATTATTAACAGTTTCAATGAACCGGCTTAACAATTCTGTTTCCGCATGATTTTCAGGTTCATCTGTATAGAATCCAAACTGTAAAATATTCGAAATCACATTTAGTATATCTGCCCCTGAAGTAAGCCTAGAAAGATATTTAGCACGTTCTTCTGTTTTAACGATTAATTTCTTTTTTACAAACTCCTCATGTTCTTTTTTCATTTTTTTCAAAGTGACAGCTGTATATACTTCTGGATTGTCATCAACAATTTTGTGATGAGCTTTACATAAGAGAATTAGATTTGAAAACCCATCAATCTTTTCCTGTGGGAATGATGAATCATACCTTGGACCACCTTTCTGACCAGAATGAATATGACACTCATCACCTATAATAGAAAAAGTATCATCTGAGATATCATGAACCAGAGGCTTTTTGCACCATGCACACAACTGTCCTGAGAAACTCCACAACTTTCTTCTAGTTTTTGTTGATATAGCCATTCTTCACCTTGTCTGAGACCATTTCATTTTAACATGACTTAGTTTTAAGAAAAACAAAATAAAGCCTATTTGATTATTGCGAAAGATTTCATAATTAGTCCCGATGATAGTGCAGAGCCTTAATCTCTCTGCAAGAAATATGAATCGATAATTCCTATAGTAGTATTATATTTATAAGATTATTTATATCTATATATATCGGTTCACCAGGTGAACACCGGCGTTCACGTCATGAACGTGCAATTCACCACATGAACATGGATTTCATTATGCGTTCGTCTGGTGAACAGGCGGTTTAATCTGGCAAGATTGCTACATTCTGTTCCGATGATGGGACTGGTTGGGATCGAGTAGGATTCTAGATTTTCTTATATTATTTATCTGTTAAAAGTCGACTTATAAACAAAGAAACGCCCATTTGGACGCTTCTTATTGTAATACTAAAAATGATCTAATACTTGATGAATTTTTCCCCGGGAACACCGCAGATCGGGCATTTGCCCGGAACAAACTTTTCAATATTTCCGCAAACAGGACACAGATAATAGAAAACCTCTTCCTGATTATCCAGATTATCCATGGCTTCTTGATACAATCCGGCATGAACCTCTTCCGCTTTCATGGCAAAGGTAAAGGTTCTGACTGCCGCTTTGTTGCCTTCTGCCTCAGCCTGCTCTACAAAGGGAGGATACATTTCTTTGTATTCGTGGGTTTCTCCCTCTACTCCCGATTTCAGATTCTCCAGGGTGGAACCAATTTTACCCGTTACTTCAAAATGCTTAAGAGCGTGAATGGTCTCGGCATCAGAAGCAGCTCTGAACAGCTTTGCTGCATTCAAATGCCCTTCCTGCTCAGCTTTTTTGGCGAAGGCAAGATACTTTCTGTTTGCCTGGGACTCTCCTGCAAAGGCTTCCATTAAATTGTCAGTGGTTTTGGACATGTTCTTCTCCTCTCTAATGTTTGTATTTAAAATATCTATAAGTTTTTTCACCTTTTCTTTTGGAAAATCATTCTCCGAACTTTCAGCTGATAACTTCATAAGTAACTCTTTTATTTCATCACTTTGAGGAAGCATGAAACCTGCTTCCCGGAGTAAGTCTTCAGCCATTATGCGATTGGACATTCCAATAGCCATAGACATTTGTTTAATCAGGGGATCGTCCGATAGCTGTTCCAGTGAGAAAGCAAGAATTTCCTGTTTTGTTTTGCTCTCTGATAAAATCTTCAATGCTTTCTTTACATCATCTGTCTTACTTTGCTGCTTTGGGAATTCCTCGGGAACTAGAGATATTGCATGAGAAGGACAGGCATCCACACACAAACGGCATCCACTTATACAGGTTTCTGCATCAATCTGACCAGTTTCTGTATCTGTTGCACCTGTAGGACAAACATAAAGGCAGAGACAATCTTTTGTACATAACCGGATATTTCTTACTGCATACATATCAAGCGCTCCTTCTGACCTGTGTCATCTTCATGCTCGGAACCTTACAGACCGGGCAGATTTCCGGTTTCTCATCGCCCACAAAGATAAATCCGCAGATATCACAGACATAGACGTTTGTCTCTTTTAGAAAATCAGCAGAACCGGATTCAACCTTATTTAGATGGGAATTGATCATCCGGGAAACCTGTTCTCCCCATTTCAAAGCCCTCAGAGCCCCTCGATCATGATTCTTTCCGGCAACTTCATTAGCTAAAGCAAAATGTGATGATAAATCTGTTTGCAACAGAGTTTTTACAGTCTCGAAATCAGGATTATTGACTTTATCTGACTTCAGACTGTAATAAGATGCCAACTCATTATAGAGGGCAGCCATTTCAGGTTTATATTGTTTCTCAGAGCCTTTTGCCAAATTTGAAAAAAGGGTAGAAAGTTCTGCGGAGGTATAGCTGATATCATCCGGTAGAGAGAGTGTTCCCGATGTTGAATCAGCAGGTTTAGAGGATTCCTCTTCCTGTTCGTTAAACTCCGACTTTGAAGCACCACACAAGGGACAAACAAATGAGGATGGAACATCAGCCCATTTCGTACCAGGTGAAATATTTCCTTCTGGATACCCGTATGCTTCAGCATAGATATAACCACAGATTGAACAAACATATTTTTTCATAATCCATGAGACTCCTTTATTCTGATCTAATAAAGAAAGTTTAACATATATTATGGGCATATACTTATTTATGTTTAATGAATTCTAAGATGTTTGAAATTCCTCATCAAACTGCGACTGGTGAGATTTATGTACAATAATCATAGAAGAATTACAATATAAGATTCTTTTATTGGTGTTTAATAAAAAACAGAAAAGGTGAAATCATGGCGTATACATTAGATGAGAAATTATTTACTAAAATTAAAGATATTTGTTTGAAAGCATACGATATGAATCTAACAGATCCCATTGAGCTGATACAGACCATTTGGGATTGCCAGGATTTTCCAATGCATTGCCCGGAACATCACGTCTTAGTACCTGCAGTTCTCCTGACTGTTTACAGAACTCTAAGAAATGATTCAAGAGCAGTACTTGAAGAGAGTCTACAGATAGCTGAAACGAGGGGAAGAAATCTTTTACCGGGCTTTTGCGGCTATTATGGAGCATGTGGTGCCGGAATCGGAGGTGGATTATTTCTTGCGATTTTAACTGATACAACTCCTTTATCTGTTAAAACATGGGGAATGGCAAACAAACTGACAAGCATTTGCCTGGAATCTATCTCTGAATCAGGTGGACCGCGATGTTGTAAAAGAGTCAGTTATCTGACAATTGAGAAAACGCTTCCATTCGTCAGAGAACAATTGGGACTGGACATTCAATTTTCAAGTAATATTCAGTGCAGTAATCACGAACGTAACAATGAATGTTTAAGGGCAGCCTGTCCCTATTATGAGGAGAATCATAATGGATAAAGAACGCATTCCGATTTACTTACCCCTCTATGTCAATCAAAACGAATCAGTTTGTGATTGCCGAAAAACAGAGCTCAATATGGAATTCAAAGTTGCAATACTCCATCCAGTTGCTAAACAAGGCGATACTGTTAAGAAAAGAGATGTTCTTTTCGAAGGAGAAGTGGAAAAAATCATCTTTGAAGTTTTATCTCCGGCAGATGGCACTTTATCTGAGATTTGTTTTAATGACGGAGATTATTGCGGTATAAATGATCCTCTTGGGTATATTGAAACTTTTCCTGATTAATAACGAAATCCTTCACCATTCCAGGACCGGAAGAATTTCCAAAAGGCATCAATACTGGCGTCAGTCCCCTTTCAGAAGCAGACGGCCGTTTTACCTCATACAGCTTAACCCCTATCCCCGAAAGGGTTTAGACAAAAAAATAGCCCCTCAAAAAGAGGAGCTAAAGTGGGCCCACTAGGACTTGAACTTGTACAGTGTCCTTATGCAGTACGTATAGGGCTGTATCGTACCGCATAAGAAGCTGTTATGTAGTAAGTTTTCCATATAATGCTTCTAGGTTTGTATAATAAAGGCGTCGGTATTGGCGTCAGAGATGTATTCTCTAAAAGAACACTTTGTCATCAATTTGCAAAGATCTAAGTTATCTCAGTGTTTTCTTCAGTCTGACCCTTTTTATGGAATCGGGAATACTGAATCATTCCCCACAACAGTCCGGTACCAACCAATACCATCACTCCTATCCAAGGAACAATACCTAGCAGGTACAAAATCAAATTGAAAAGACCGAATAAAATACCTGTCAGAGCAAGATATACCAGCAGCCAGACCCAGACAGGTTTTTCACTTAGAAATTCCCTCAATCGATTTTCTTTTTTTTCACTCATACTGACACCTCTATTGATAAATCTCTCATCCCTTTCAGACCTTTTGCAGAAATTCTCCGTCAGATCGATTCGGCCACTCTCTGAAAATGATAGCCGTATACGGCAAAGGTAAGGGCCATCCTCAGCTTTTCAGGACAGTTGAACAGCGTATACCAGAATAATTTCCAGAAATAGAACTTCCCGTCCCTTTTCATGACTCCAAGTTTGAGAAGCACCAGAAAAAATGAACGGATGCCGGCAAAAGGACTGATATTAATAGTTTCGTATGGAACCCTGTACTCTTCAAGAAAAACCCGGATCCTCTCGAAAAACAACTTTGGGGAGTAGATTCTTTTCATGAGAGACCGGTACCCATTGATCAGAATATCAGGACGAAGTTTCGGGATAAAATTCAAAACTCCATCAGTGTTGTTTCCAGTTATACCAGAAATTATCCTGTTTTCTTCTTTCAGTCTTTTATACAAACGGGTGCCCAAAGGTGCATTCAGAAGTCCTACCATAGCGGTGACAATCCCGCTGTTCTGAATGAACTTGGCCTGTCTGTCAAAAATATCAGCAGGATCGTTATCAAACCCTATGATGAACCCTCCCGAAATATTAAAACCCTTCCGCTGCATGGTTTTCACACTTTGAACCATATCCCTGCCCTGGTTTTGTGTTTTATGACACTCAGTCAGACTGGCCTCTTCCGAAGATTCAATTCCGACAAAACAGGTACTGAAACCGGCCTGCCTCATCATGTCCATGAGTTCCTCATCATCAGAGAGGTTTATGGAGACCTCTGTTGTAAAACTAAAGGGATAGTGGTGATCTTCCTGCCAAGAGATCAAATCCGGAAGCATTTCATTCTTCAGACGCCTTTTATTCCCTATGAAATTGTCATCCACAATAAAGACAGGACCTCTCCACTTAGCATCATACAGGGAGGTTATCTCATCCAGAAACTGATCTGTCGCCTTTACACGGGGTTTATGCCCGAAGAGAGCTGTAATGCTGCAGAACTCGCAATTGAATGGACACCCTCGGGAATACTGAAGATCCATTGAAGCATAATCCTTCAAATGTAGAAGACTCCAGTCCGGACTGGGAGTTTGTGACAGATCCGCAAAACCTCCTGTCTTATAGACCCTTTTCAAATGCTCTGATTCCAGATCCCGGAGAAAAGGTTCCATCGTAATTTCCGCTTCATTCAGAATAAAACAGTCTACATCGGGAAAACCTTCCGGATACTGGGTGACCATTGGACCACCAGCCACAACAAATTTCCCCGCCCCCTTACATCTTTTAACCACTTCAATAAAAGACTTCTTCTGAATATCCATACCACTGATGAAAACTAAATCCGCCCAGGCGACATCTTTTTGAGACAACCTGCGGGTATTCAGATCCACCAGTTTTTTCTCCCACACCGAAGGAAGTAAGGATGCTAAAGTCAGCAGTCCCAAAGGAGGGTCGGAGGCCTTTTTGCCAATAAATTTCAGGGCATATTTGAAGCTCCAAAATGTCGGAGGGATTTCCGGATACACCAGGAGAATTTTCATGATCAAACCTCCCAAGTACAAATGTACTATATTTATAATCATAACAGCCTGAATAACTGGTAAAGTAAAAGAAGTGTAAAAGTCAGATGAGCAAAACAAAAAAAAGAATCAGCCTTCAGACTTCGGTGACTCTATTTGTTCTGGTACAGATCTTCTTCCTGATACTGATAGGGCTATGGGTTCGGCTGTTTTTCTCTGATGATGAAATCTACCCGACTCTGCAACATGTCATTAATTTCGCTACTTTTACTGTTCCGTTAAAAACCTTTCTCTTCCTCTGCGGGCTCATTCTGATTTTTCTGAATTCTGCCGGAACGGTTATTCTGTTTTATAAGTTGATCAGACAGACAAAAATCAATCGTATTTATGATGATTTTTTTTTCAGCATTACACATGACTTAAAGACACCTGTTGCGTCCATTCAGGTGATTTGTGAAACACTCGGAAACAGGAACCTTTCCGACAGTGCCTATTATGATTTTCTCAACCGCTTGGAAAACGACACAATAAGACTGAATCAAATGATTGCATCCATTCTGGAAATCTCAAAAATCCATAAGAAAAAAGACATTTTCTCACCGGTACTGCTTCCTGCGGATATATATATCAGAACAGCGATCAAAGTCCTTCAAAGCCGGTTCAACCTGGATGACAACAGTATTGCTGTAATCGGAAATTCCAAATCCCTTATAAAAATTGATCCTTCCGCTTTTATGGCAGTTTTAAGCAATCTGATTGATAACTCAATAAAATTCGGTTCTCCGCCGGTGAAAATCAGAATATATTTAGGATATAAAAAGAAGAAGTTCATTATGGTTTTTTCGGATGAAGGAATCGGTATCTCCCGCAAATTCAGAAAACGCGTTTTTAAAAAATTTGTTCAGATAAAAACTTTTCCCGATTTATCTCTCAAAGGCCTGGGCTTGGGTCTCAACTGGTGCAGGGAAATTCTCCAAATACATAAAGGGAAAATTCAGATTCGCCAAAAAAGAAAAAGTAAGGGAACCCTGTTTTACATTGAACTGCCAGCAGATAAGGCGAATAATTAATAACAGGGGAGCACTTTGTCCGACGGAGAATTAATTCTTCTCATAGAAGATGATAAGAATCTGGCGTCCAGCATTATATTCAATCTGGAAACAGAAGGGTACAGGGTTCTCTGGGCAGAAGAGGGAAGACAGGCAATGAAACTGTCGAATAATGATGATATAGATCTCATCATACTCGATATAATGCTCCCCTATTACAATGGATTCAAAATACTGGAGAAAATACGATCAGACTCACCCACGTTACCTATTCTTATTGTTTCGGCAAGATCTGAAATCCGGGATAAAATTATAGGTCTTTCCCTGGGAGCAGATGATTATCTGCCGAAACCATTTCATATCAAAGAACTGCTCCTGAGGATCAGCGGTATGTTAAAAAGAAGGAGCTGGTATAGAAAGAATATTTCCGATATGGACGAATATTCCTTTGGTAAAAACCGGATCGATTTTGAAAATTCGACCTGCCAATCCTTAAAAGGTTCATTCAAATTGACACCTCTTGAAAGCGCCTTGTTAAAATGCTTTGTCTTAAACGAAGACCAGATACTATCCAAACAGGAACTTCTTAAAAAGGTTTGGAAAACAAGTACAGAAACGGAAACCCGTACAGTCGATAACTTTGTGATGCGGTTAAGAAAATACTTTGAAGAAGACCCTTCCAAGCCTGTGTATTTCAAAAATATACGAAAAAGAGGGTATATATTCTCAACCAGAGGGAAATGGGATGAAAAGAGAGAAAAATGACCATACGAAACTTTTTGATATAATAAATAATAAAATTTTTACACCCAGGTTTATTTCGGGAATTGCCGGGGACCGCTTACAGTCAACCGAAGAAAAAGAACTCTTTGAAACCCTTTTGAAGGAATCAGAAAGCGATTTGTATGTAAAAGTTCTTTTTCATCTTACCAATGAAGTCTTCGATAAAGATGAAGCCACTATGATCTGGAAGGCCATAATAGATCATAAAAACAGCTTATCCAGACAGCTCAATAGAAATGTCGAAATTACAGTAGCGACCCTGGATTATCTGACAAATATTAAAGATGAAATTATTGAACCCAAAATAATCGGAAGTGCTTTTTTAGGAAAAATTGTAGAGCTTTCCTCCGTGGATACATTGACCAAATTGTACAACAGACAGCATCTGACGCAGGTTTTATCCATAGAAACAAGCCGTTTCAAACGTTATAAAATTCCATTCTCTCTTCTGATGATCGACATAGATCATTTTAAATCCATCAATGATAAATACGGACATCAAACGGGAGATGAAGTACTGGTGGAAATCAGCAAGTTACTGAGTCTTGATCTGAGAGAGCTGGATATCTGTACAAGATTCGGCGGTGAAGAGTTTATGATCGTGCTTCCCCATACGACAGAACCTGAATCCTATGAATTGGCAGAGCGCATCAGAGAAAGAGTTGAAGAAAAGTACCGGGATGAGATGAAAATAACGATCAGTATCGGAATCTCGATTATTACAGAACAGAACAATGAGATTTCGGAAATTATCAGGAAGGCAGACAATGCCCTTTATCAATCAAAGACAAACGGGCGGAATAAGACAACCCTCTCAGATCTTTAGGACAAAGCAAGTTCCGGCCAAAGAACCGGATACGGTCTCTGCTATACTTTTATTGAACTCCAAACGAAGGATCAATCCTACGACTTCCGCCTGGATAACGCAGGCAAACTCTATCCGCCGCTACACTCAAAGCAGAGACAGACCATGTTCAGGGTGGCGGCCATCCTGAATACTTCTCATGTTTTATGTAGCAAACTTCAATGAGCAAAACCAATTAGGCATAAGGTATTATAGCTTGTGAAAGCGATATTTTGATGACTGATGAAATCATCAGAAATGGAATGGTTTTCATACTGTTAACTTTTTGTAAAAAACAATGGGAAAATAGAGTTTTTTACAGTAATAATTTATCTCAATCAGTTTTTCTATGGGTTTGTCTATTATTTGATTTCTTCAATTGAAATATAATGAAGAAGGTTCATTGGAGGTATTACCATGAACGATTCTCTAGATGGTTTAGAAAAGAAGCTGATTCAATTTGAAGAAAAGCTGCTTAATAATAAGAATAGGGGTGATAAAAAATTTGTTTCAGAACTACTTAATGATGAATGTATTGAAATCAATGAAGCTGGAATAAAAATTCATTCTAAGATTTCAAAATTAGACTTACTTGATGGGGTCTCCTTTATAGGAGAAAAAAGGGATTCAATCATACTTTCAGACAGTGTCATTTTACTTATGTATGAAGCAGTGCAAGTGATTAAGAATAAGCGAAATAAAGTCAATTACAGTTCTGTCTGGCAGAATATCGGAGGGAAGTGGAAAATTATCTTTCAACAGAAAACTCAATCAAAATAATGGGAAAAGTTATATTTTCATTCAAAAAAAATTTTCATCTAATGAGGTGCCCTTTCAACATTCCCTTATGTTCTCCATATAGGGTGTGCCGAAGTTTTATTTCATCGGCCTGACCCCATCCCTTTAAACTGTACCACGAGCTAGATTAGTTTTCAGCCCAATTATACAATGGAGGCTGAGATGAAAAAGAGATTTACAGAAGAGCAAATTGTAAAAATCCTGAATGAACAGGTTGCCGGCAAGAAGGTAAAAGAGATAGCCCGAGACTATGGCATTAGTGAGAACACTTTTTTCAATTGGAAAAAGAAATATGGTGGAATGACTACCAAAGAAGTTGTCAGGTTAAGGCAACTAGAATCTGAAAATGAAAACCTAAAGAAGCTTGTTGCTGAACTTTCATTGGACAACATGGCTCAGAAGGAAATCATAAAAAAGTTCTGCGACCCGGAGTAAAGAAACAGGTTGTGAATCACCTGATTCAGAACTTCTGTTTATTCATAAACTCATCTGGTATTTTTTTTGATTCAGATAGTTTACGCAAAGAATATGCTGAAAGCATCAAGCATTTCTCTAACTTTGCGAAACTTCGATCTAACCATTTCTTTTTTGATAAGGATTCTACTAACCATTTTGCATTTCGGTAAAGCTCTTCTTTCCAATAGTAGCTTTCATAAATCATTTTGAAATCCTCATATGTTTCTATAATTGCCCACCATTGGATGGCGGGAGCAGCAAAAAAGTAAGGCAAAAATCTTGCACAGAACTATGCATATTGTGCGATAATCGCTATTTGGAATATATCATTAGTATTCAATTATAGACATAAGGCATGTTATTGGTAATTGAATGACGAAACTTTTCCACAAAAGAAAAGCACCCCCGCAAAGAGGTGCTCTTGATAACGAATTACTCTTTTTCCAATTCTTCTCCCTATTTTCTAGTTTATTAGTAAGCGTCAAATAAACCGCATCTAAAAATCTCCCAGTCATCCCGGTACAATCTCCATCAGGAGAATTACTATGAAACAATACACAATGGATCAGCGCTACGCTCTTTTGGCAGAGTGGAAACAGTCCGGAAAATCTGTAAGTCAGTTCTGCCGGGATAAAAAACTGAAAACAACGACTTTCCACGGATGGCAAAAGCGGTATGACCGTAAAACTCCATCCTTGGTTGAAGTTCCTGTTAAATTGCCCAAGGAAACAGTCAAAGGCTCATCCATTGAGTTACAATGGAATGGCTACCGGATAAAACTGGATCGGAACTTTGATACAATCACATTGAAAAAACTGCTTCAGACCTTGGAACAGTGCAATGATTAAGGATTTCTCTCAAATCAAGATATTTATCCGACCCGGTGTTACCGATATGCGGAAAGCTATTAATGGTTTGGCGGTAGAAGTTCAGGATGAAATGTCTCTTGATCCTTTTTGCGGCTCTCTTTTTATGTTCTGTAATAAACAGAGACGGATTCTGAAAGCCCTTTACTGGGATCAGACAGGCTTCTGCCTCTGGCAGAAGCGTCTGGAGAAGCACCGCTTCCCCTGGCCAGATACGGAAGAAGCTGCTAAAGCCATCAGCTTTGAAGAACTCTCTATGCTTCTGAAGGGCATAGATTTCTGGAAAGCCCACGAAACATTAAAATATTCAGAAATTGCCTGAAAGGAATTTACTCAAATTCCTGTCTTTGTTAAAATTCTCTTATGGATATTTCCTCTCTTCCGTTGGAAGCACAAAAAGAATTTTTATCTCTGAAAAAGCAACTTGCTGAATCAGAAGCCCAGAATCAGAACTGGGAAAAGAAATATCAGCTTCTTGAAGAGAAGTTGGCCTTGGCATTGCATCGTCAATTCGGTCGAAGAGCAGAAAATATCCCTGATCAGATTGAATTATTTGATTCTGATGAACCACAGACTCCTGAGGAAGACTGTTCGGAAGAACAGCAAATAGATTCTTACAAGCGTAAGAAAACAGGCAGAAAGCCTCTGGATGAGAACCTTCCCCGCAAAGAACGGATTATTGATATTCCTGAAGATGAAAAAAACTGTGCCTGCGGAACAGAACTGAAAAAAATCGGAGAAGAAATCTCTGAGAAACTGCATGTGATCCCTCCCCGTATCTGGGTAGAACGGATTGTCCGGTTAAAATATGCCTGTGGTAATTGCGAAGGAACCGCCGATGAAGATGTTCCTGCTGTAAAGATTGCCCCCCCGGAGCCTACCATTATCCCCAAAGGGATAGTTACTCCCGGTCTGTTGGCATTTCTGATGGTAAACAAGTATGTGGATCATCTTCCTTTTTACCGACAGGAAAAACGGTTTGAGCGTATGGGAGCCCGGATTAGCCGTCAGAATATGAGTAATTGGCAGAAAAAGGCTTACGAAGCCCTTCTCCCTCTCTTTGAACTGCTGAAAACACACATAAAATCCGGTCCAGTGCTCCAAATGGATGAAACAACCGTCCAGGTTCTGAATGAACCAGGTCGGGATAACAAACAAAAATCCTATATGTGGCTGGCCAGAGGCGGTCCTCCGGGACAACAAGCTGTTTATTATGAGTACCATCCGACACGGGCATCGGAATATGCGAAGAATTTTCTCACTGGTTTTAAAGGGTATCTGCAAACCGATGGATATCAAGGATACAAAACCGCGGTAGAAGGCAATCCCGATATACATCTGGTAGGCTGCTTTGCTCATGCCAGAAGGAAGTTCATTGAGGCTGATAAAGCCAGTAAGAAATCTAAAAGTGCTCTGGAAGGAATCAAACATATCAAGAAGCTCTATGCCTTGGAAAATGATCTAAGGAGTAGGAAATTGTCTCCTGAAGATTTCCTGGAACAACGGAAAAGCAAGGCTGAACCCATTCTTGATGCATTTAAACAGTGGTTGGATAAAAGGGCTGAAAATGTTTTACCGGAAAGTGCTTTAGGAAAGGCTGTTCACTATGCATTGAATCAATGGGATTATTTGATCCGATATCTGGAAAGCCCTTATCTGACTCCGGATAATAATGCCAGTGAAAATGCTATTCGTCCTTTTGTTCTGGGGAGGAAAAACTGGCTATTTTCCGGGAATCCCAAAGGGGCAGACAGTTCCTGCGGGATGTATTCTCTGATTGAGACTGCAAAACAAAATAATTTGAATCCCTTTGATTATCTGCATTATGTTTTCTCTAAAGCTCCGTTCATCAATAATGAACAAGAATGGGAAGAATTATTACCATGGAATTTAAAAGATAACATTACGGCTGATAAAGGGCCTGTGTTTATTTGACGCTTACTTCCAAACCAGACACCCGGTTTATCCCAAACACCATAAACCCATGCAATACAAGCGTTTAGACACAAAAAAAGCACTCCAAAAATGGAGTGCTTAGTGGGCCCACTAGGACTTGAACTTGTACAGTGTCCTTATGCAGTACGTATAGGGCTGTATCGTACCGCATAAGAAGCTGTTATGTAGTAAGTTTTCCATATAATGCTTCTAGGTTTGTATAATAAAGGCGTCGGTATTGGCGTCAGAATTTAGCTGATATAAATACCATCAGATACACATTATTTCGTAAGCGTCAAATAAACCGCATCTAAAAATCTCCCAGTCATCCCGGTACAATCTCCATCAGGAGAATTACTATGAAACAATACACAATGGATCAGCGCTACGCTCTTTTGGCAGAGTGGAAACAGTCCGGAAAATCTGTAAGTCAGTTCTGCCGGGATAAAAAACTGAAAACAACGACTTTCCACGGATGGCAAAAGCGGTATGACCGTAAAACTCCATCCTTGGTTGAAGTTCCTGTTAAATTGCCCAAGGAAACAGTCAAAGGCTCATCCATTGAGTTACAATGGAATGGCTACCGGATAAAACTGGATCGGAACTTTGATACAATCACATTGAAAAAACTGCTTCAGACCTTGGAACAGTGCAATGATTAAGGATTTCTCTCAAATCACGATATTTATCCGACCCGGTGTTACCGATATGCGGAAAGCTATTAATGGTTTGGCGGTAGAAGTTCAGGATGAAATGTCTCTTGATCCTTTTTGCGGCTCTCTTTTTATGTTCTGTAATAAACAGAGACGGATTCTGAAAGCCCTTTACTGGGATCAGACAGGCTTCTGCCTCTGGCAGAAGCGTCTGGAGAAGCACCGCTTCCCCTGGCCAGATACGGAAGAAGCTGCTAAAGCCATCAGCTTTGAAGAACTCTCTATGCTTCTGAAGGGCATAGATTTCTGGAAAGCCCACGAAACATTAAAATATTCAGAAATTGCCTGAAAGGAATTTACTCAAATTCCTGTCTTTGCTAAAATTCTCTTATGGATATTTCTTCTCTTCCGTTGGAAGCACAAAGAGAATTTTTATCTCTGAAAAAGCAACTTGCTGAATCAGAAGCCCAGAATCAGAACTGGGAAAAGAAATATCAGCTTCTTGAAGAGAAGTTGGCTTTGGCTTTGCATCGTCAATTCGGTCGAAGAGCAGAAAATATTCCTGATCAGATTGAATTATTTGATACAGATGAAGCTGTGACTCCTGAGGAAGACTGTTCGGAAGAACAGCAAATAGATTCTTACAAGCGTAAGAAAACAGGCAGAAAGCCTCTGGATGAGAACCTTCCCCGCAAAGAACGGATTATTGATATTCCTGAAGATGAAAAAAACTGTGCCTGCGGAACAGAACTGAAAAAAATCGGAGAAGAAATCTCTGAGAAACTGCATGTGATCCCTCCCCGTATCTGGGTAGAACGGATTGTCCGGTTAAAATATGCCTGTGGTAATTGCGAAGGAACCGCCGATGAAGATGTTCCTGCTGTAAAGATTGCCCCTCCGGAGCCTACCATTATCCCCAAAGGGATTGTCACTCCCGGTCTGTTGGCATTTCTGATGGTAAACAAGTACGTAGACCATCTTCCTTTTTACCGACAGGAAAAGCGGTTTGAGCGTATGGGAGCCCGAATCAGCCGTCAGAATATGAGTAATTGGCAGAAAAAGGCTTATGAAGCTCTTCTCCCTCTCTTTGAACTGCTGAAAACCCACATAAAATCCGGTTCGGTGATCCAAATGGATGAAACAACCGTACAGGTTCTGAATGAACCAGGTCGGGATAACAAACAGAAATCCTATATGTGGCTGTCCAGAGGCGGTCCTCCGGGACAACAAGCTGTTTATTATGAGTACCATCCAACACGGGCATCGGAATATGCAAAGAATTTTCTCACTAGTTTTAAAGGGTATCTGCAAACCGATGGATATCAAGGATACAAAACCGCGGTAGAAGGCAATCCCGATATACATCTGGTAGGCTGCTTTGCACATGCCAGAAGGAAGTTCTTTGAGGCTGATAAAGCCAGTAAAAAATCTAAAAGTGCTCTGGAAGGAATCAAGCATATCAAGAAGCTCTATGCCTTGGAAAATGATCTAAGGAGTAAGAAATTATCTCCTGAAGAGTTCCAGGAACAACGGAAAAGCAAGGCTGAGCCTATTCTTGATGCATTTAAACGATGGCTGGATAAACGTTCTGAGAATATTCTACCGGAAAGTGCTTTGGGAAAAGCGGTTCACTATGCATTGAATCAATGGGATTATTTGATTCGATATCTGGAAAGCCCCTATCTGACTCCGGATAATAATGCCAGTGAAAATGCTATTCGTCCTTTTGTTCTGGGGAGGAAAAACTGGCTATTTTCCGGGAATCCCAAAGGGGCAGACAGTTCCTGCGGGATGTATTCTCTGATTGAGACTGCAAAACAAAATAACTTGAATCCCTTTGATTATCTGCATTATGTTTTCTCTAAAGCTCCGTTCATCAATAATGAACAAGAATGGGAAGAATTATTACCATGGAATTTAAAAGATAACATTACGGCTGATAAAGGGCCTGTGTTTATTTGACGCATACATTATTTCTCTTCATACTGCCTAATCAAATCCAGAAGCCGTCTCTGATTATCAGAAAGCAATGCTGCATCCGCTTTTACGGAATGATTCGGTTTGTACCAGCTATACCGGCTGAAGTAATCTGTTAAATCATCACTTTTAAATTGGTAATTTTTCAAAGCAAAAAAGGCATTCCGGAACAGTCTGAGTTCTTCCGGGGTAGCCTGTTCCAGATACCAGACAATCTCATCAGGAGGGGTAGAGACTTGAGCTTCTGTAATACCGTCACGGGCCCATTTTATAAACTTTACATCCAGATCTACGGTGACCCGCATAACTCGCAGTTCATCCGCATCCAGTTCCATGTAGTAGATGCGACCTTCTTCATCCATGGTGGTGTTGTTGTAGATCTGTTCTTCCAATTGTGTGCTTGTGTAATTTTTCAGGGGAGGAGCAATACTTAGCACTGGCCCGCGTCGCGTGGTGATTACTTGATTTAATGGAGCGACTCCTTCATAAATAACTTCCCAGTATTCTTTACAACGGAAGATGGAGTAAATTTTTATTCCTGTTTCATATTCCCAGCTATCAGCAGCGTCTTTATATTCATTCCCTTCTGTTTCGACAAAGCTATAGAAAAAATTATTTGAATTACCCCCCTGAATCTTCCCGCCTTGAGTCCATTTTGAATCTCCTTCAGGAACGGCCCACTGCAAGGGGGCGACATAATTTCCATTGATATCCAGGACTTCATTGTAAAAATAATGGTACCCGTATTCGTCGATAAAACGGAGAAAAAATGCGTCATTTTCATCAATGGGAAAGAGGGGGCTAACTGTGTTTTTTTCTACGGAGTAGAGTGCTCGGAGGCAGCTCTCGGTATTTCTTTCCCAAAATATCACATCGCCACTAGCTTGAGGGATGCATTGAGAAGCTCCATATCCAGTGCTAATATATTCAGGATGTTCAACATTGAGAATAACTTTAAAATCATTGTCAATGGATTTTCTCATTTGCAACTTATACTCTTCTAGATTACCAGACAGAACATATGTCTCTCCCTTTGAATAAAAAAAAGTATCATCAATAAACTTGGAACCATCATTTCTCAAATAAAGATTCAAGTTTTCATCTGTGGTATAAGAAGATCTTCTTCCAACCCTTAATACAGGCCTGTGATCTCCATCAAGAGTAAGACTATGTATACCCTCATATGTTTCCATACCTCCCCTCATATTCAATTCCTGAGGAGTAATCCAACCCATTTTTTCTTTTCTAGTTATTTGAACATCATTCGCCATAAGGTTAAAAAATCCTTGTAAAAATATTGTTAATAACAAGAAGTACCTTTTTATTTCCATAGGTAAACCCTACCTATGTTTCTGTTTCCAATTTCTGTGGACCATAATTGAAAGGGAGACTTAACAGTTTTTGCCACACATGCCTTAATTGTATCGGTATACTCTTTAGTAACCGTATTTATTACTTGGTAACTATCCGCCTTTAACCTATATGAATTCCCATAAGCATGAATAATTTCAATCTTTTTATGGTCTAGAAAAGTTATCGTCGCTCCATCCTTTGTTTCCTTTTCCGACGAAAGTTCCGCTTCTTCATTCGTTTCATCACCTTTTCCATAAGCAATGGCTACATGAGCATTTTTCCCATCATTCCAGAACAGATCGCCGATCCTTATCCTTTCATTCCTCTCTTCGGTTGTGGGGATAGTTCGGGAAATCCGTTCTGTTTTACCTGTGTAAAAATCTCCCTGGCCTTTCAGATTGTCGAAGGGCACAATTTTTGTTTTATTGGAATCACCAAAGGTTATTTCTTTCAGACAGTTTTCCACAAATCCGGAGCAGTCTATACCGAATATCTTTGGCCTTCTCGTCTCCGTATCACCGGGATAGATGCTCTTGTCATTATTTTCTTTATATTCACTTCTGTTCTTAAGGTTTCCTGTGTCAATAGTTTCTCTTCCCATATGAGTCTCCAGGGTGTCTTTTTTTCCAAACCCATATGGCATCCCCCAATTCTGGAAGTCTTCACTACCTGTCCCTGCTATATTTTTAGCATAATTTCCCTTGTTTTCATTATGATTAACATCTACTCTTGTTTTTAGGTCTTCTACCGATAAAGAGACCTTACTGCTTATTTTCTGTCCATTAAGGGTTGCCTCAATCTGATATTCTCCCGCTTTAGGGTTTCCTTCATCATCAAATGGTAGTTTGGCCGAGTAATCATCTTCCTTTGCACCATCATCGCCCTTCTTTATAGCATTAAATTCATAGGAAACTTTCACCTCTGTTCCTGCAGGTAATGTTTTACCATCATTCGTGGTTCTATCACTGGTTAGTGTGATCGTGCCCATTTTGTAATTGGGGTTCTGGGAGGCATTGCTAAACCAGCTGTGGGAAACGTCTACGTATGCTTTAGCCCGTTCGACAAACTTCCTTTGAAAAACTTTAACTACGTTTTCATAAAGATCTATCAGTCCGTCTGTTTTATTCAGTTCAGTTCCTGTTTCATCACCAATAAGAAGTCTCTTATCAACGAAACATCCTTTTATTTTATCTTTAGGAATCCCGTATTCAGTAGAAAAATACTCTTCTATTAGCGGATTACATCCCAAGGTGGTCAGCTTATCTCCGTAAGGATAGAACCCAGTATTCTCCGTTTGGGGAAAACTTTCTAAATAGGAAGCCAGAGCACCCTTCATGTCTTCGCAGTAGACTCCGTTTTCAGTAAGAAAATGAAAATCACTTATTCCTTTATGCCGTGAAATGACCTGATTACATATGTATTTCAATCTCTGGATGCCATTATGCTCAGATTCTTCTCCTGATTCTCCTGGATAAACCCATATATTGAAGTCTTCTTCTTTTATTGTATCTATGGAAGGTAGAAGCTTGTTTGTCATGAGGGTAATATCCAACGAGGCTAATATCTCTCCTTCAGAATCGTTTTTGGAAAAACCTCGTACCTCAATGGTAACTATACTGTCATTACTGATGGCATCAGACGAGCCGGTAAAAAGAAGCTGCATTTCATGCATACCCTTAACATCTGTTTGAATATCTGATGTATCAATATGATATTCGGTATATTCCTGATTGTGCTCATCAAGAAGGGTAATGCCTTGATTTTCTCCAGTTATACGAAAAACAACTTCTTCATAGCATTTCAGGCCATCTTCAATACCGTATGCCTCTTCTCCGGGAGTCCCTATGTGATGAGTAAAAAAATCGTAAATCTTATTAAAAACATAGGTTATATTCTGTTTTAACAGCCTATGTTCTCCCAGTGCTCTTTCAAAGAAAAAACTAATTTTTTTGGTCGAACCATATACATCCGCCTGTACTTCTCCGTGTATATCTGTGTAGATTAGCTTTCGTCTGAGATCTACATAAAATAGTCCGTCAATCTTTTTAAAGCCGAATGAATCAACGGGGATTTCCTCTCCATAAGAATTATTTACTTTATCATTAAGTGAAAACTCTTTTACATATTCATTATTGAAAACATAGGATGTCGCTATTCCTGCGGCTTCCTCTTCCCATTCAATCGTGGTAAAACATTTATCCTTGGATCGGGGAAAGATATTTATGAATGGTTCCAGAAGGTAGCTGATCTTATCTTCTGGATCATTCTGTTCACCATCAAAAACTACTACTTTATTTCCCATTATTCTGCCACCTCAATTTCTATCTTGAACTTTCCAGGATGAAGGTCATCAATCTCTATATACCCATCACCATCAGTTGTCCCTTGAAGTGTGTTTCCCGATGAATATCGAAGTGTATAGTTTCGATTAGCTAAAGGTTCATTTTGTTTGTTAACAAATTTATGTTTATAGGGCTGAACAACCCGAATCATCCCGCTCGTTTCCTTCGGACAATACAGCGTCCAGGCCGTAAAAAACCACTTCATAGGCTGATCCCCATCAGCCTTCCGAATATCCTTGGCAATCCACTTCACCTCAGCCCGGCTGCCTTTGTTCTCTCCCCTGATATCCATCAAAGGAGGATCCACCTCCGTATCCGCCCCTTCGGGATAGATACTGAACATCACCCCCGCACCATCTTTCACACCGCTTGTGGAACAGCTCAGGGTGACCTCTTCCCCTTTGTTGACTTCGCTGGCGCTCCACTGCAGGGCCGTCAGGCTCTTGGGCTCCGTGGCATACGCCGCTTCCGCCGCTGTATACACCGTCGGGTTTGATACATTGATAGGTAACCCACCGTCTCGTTTGTACTGCTCCGGGTCCTGACCGGGGTATTGAATGGGGAAGGTGACTACCGTACCGGGAGCGAGGACCTTGCACTGGTCACTCTGGCCCGCGTCATCGCAGGTGGTTACAGAGCTGCCCATAACCGCCGCAGGGTTGCCGTTGATCTTCACGCTGTCGATACAGCCGCCTGTGACCTCTCCCATATTGTCGGGGTTGCTGGAAAACTTGATTCCCGGAAGCATGGGGAAGTGCCCTGGAGCCCCAAACTCACTCTTGGAGCCTTGAGTAGCCGCCGCCTTGCCGCCGATGGTGACATCCCCGCTCAGTTTATCCACCAGTTTACCGAGATAGGGGTGGCGTACGGCGGGAACCTTTTTGGTTCCGCTATTGGTGGGCACTTCTATATCATGCATGTCCATACCTGCCACAGGGTCGTTCTCTTTGGCAATTTGTTTGCCCTCGGCTGTGACGCCTGTGCTTCCCTTCAGGTCGACTGTACTTCCCTTTATGGTGATATCCCCACCGGCACTGATGGCCAGGTTACTCTTGGCCTCCATGTTCAGATTACCACCTGTCTTAATGCTCAGGTCTTTTTCAGTCTGAATCGTAGAAGCTCCTCCGGCAATGGCCAGTTTCCTGCACTGTATATCAATTCCACCCAGCTCATTGGTCAGATGAACCCCCTTGGTATCGATCATCACGCGGATCTGTCCATCCTTGATAGAAGCTTCCATCCGTTCCTCTCCGGGAGTCTCATCCATGAGAAGGTAACAGGCTTTGGTTTTTATGGCTTTGATGTTGTTGTCCGGATTGTCTTTGATCGGAGGCCTGTGCCGGGGCGTGTACATTCCTCCGATGCAGACGGGATGATGGATATCGCCTCTGATAAAAGCGATCATGACCTGATCACCTATATCGGGCAGGGCCCAGATGCCTTTGTTGTCTCCCCCGTAGGGGCGGAATATCCAGATCCATTTACTGATATAGTTTTTGGCAATCATGGGTAAATGCACTTTGATACGTCCCCGTTTATCCGGGTCCTGATTGTCCGTGACGATCCCGAAGGAGAAGTTCTGCTTTCTCTGGTTCTCCTCGTATACCATCCGGTCGATAGGATCAGTAGGGTCGTAGTAATCCTGTTTAAACTCTTCCAGTATGGTGCTGAATCCCCAGGCCATCAATTTATTCCCACACATTTTTTGACACTGAAATAAACTATTCGAATAATATTCATATCGACCTCCAGAGATTCATAACTATGTCTTAAAGAAGATTTTCACCGGTATTTTTTATGAGTCTGTTATTTATTGAGGTATAATGAAGAGCAATTAAAAAAAGCTGTTTTCATAATACCCATGTTGCAGAAAAACTTTTTCGACCCTTATGAAAACCTTAAACAATCTTATTAATACAACAAACCAGAAATAAATCAATGATGATTTTATAGGATCAAAAATCTGATTGACAACTGACTGAGAGATTATCCAGAAATAGGTAGTAAATAAGTGTTATAAATAGATGCAAAATGCACGTAAGTAGTATGTTAAAAATGAAAGTAGTATTTTTCTGGTACTTAAATACTACCCCTTCTTTTTTATTTTTTTTCTTATGTTTATTCTTGATAGAGAGCTTTGTAGTACATAAAAGATATGTTTTCATACTTCATAATACCCATTATGCGATGCGGTCGTGAGAGCAGGTAAAATAGAAACTTTTCCGGATTAAACAGAATTCCTTCATCATTCCAGGACCATAAGAATTTTCAATTGGCGTCGATAAAGGCGTCAGTCCCCGTTAAAAACCAGACACCCGTTTTATCTAAAACACATTAAACCCATGTATTATAAGCGTTTAGACATAAAAAAAGCACTCCAAAAATGGAGTGCTTAGTGGGCCCACTAGGACTTGAACCTAGGACAACCTGATTATGAGTCAGGGACTCTAACCAACTGAGCTATAGGCCCTTAGATGCATGGGCGAGAAGTAGACGAATCTACGACTAGCCCCGGATGCATGGGCGAGCAGTAAGCGAAGCTTACGACCAGCCCGATGGTGGCTAATAGTATAAAAAACCATTTAACTTGTCAATATCAATCAATTCCTTCTGTGTACAGGACATTACTGCAACAACGGGTAAGGTAAAGTTCATCTGCCCTATTTGGCCTGAAGCACGACAGCGCCGGACCAGTTCTCGACAGGCGGATACTTCATGTAATGTTTGCACCGCTTCATAAACTGAAGGGAGCAGAAATCATCGGGCACGTAAGTCAGGGCTTCTTTGAAAAACTTTTCGGCCTCTGTAAAGTTCCCTTTGTAATACTGGGTAATCCCGTCATCATAGCTGAGCCAGAGCTCCTTTTCCTTTTCGGTCAGCTCTCTTTTGACGGTATAGATATTGGTCCCTTCTGTTTTTCCCTTCACCACAACCTTGTCGACAAGGCGGCAGGGCAGCTCCTCCCGGACCTTGATCTGAACAGACTGGGACAATAGAATCGGCTGGTTGTAATACTTTGTCAGCCCTTCCAGCCGGGAGGCCAGGTTGACCATATCGCCGATGACAGTATAGTCCATCTTTTTCTCTGTCCCGATATTCCCTACGGTCACATAACCGTAATTGATCCCCACACCGATATGAAAGGGCGACCTTCCGTATTTCCTCTGCCACTGGTTAAAAGATTCCACCTGCTCCAGCATGGAAAGACCGGCTCTGGTGGCTTCCAGGGCATCGTTGTCATGATGCACAGGGGCTCCGAAAAAAGCCATGATCGCATCGCCGATATACTTGTCTACGATCCCCTTGTGATCCATGATGATATCAACCATATATTCAAAATACCGGTTCAGCGACTCAACAACCTCATGGGGAGGGAGTTTTTCCGAAAAGGTCGTAAATTTCCGGATATCCGAAAAGAGAATCCCCAGAACCCGGCTGTCTCCCTCCAGCATGGACTCGGGTTCGCCGTAGTACTGATCAATCACTTCCTTGGGCACATACTTCTGAAAAATATTCCGGATCTTCATTTCGTTCCGCTTGGCCACAACGGCCTTCAGAGCATAGTTTTTCATCTGATCATTGGCCAGGTCCAGCTCCCTTGTCATGATATTGAAGTAATGGCCGATCTCCCCGATTTCATCGTCATAAAAGATATCCACTTTTACAGAGAGGTCATTGGTCTCGATAATTTTCCGGATCACTTCGGCAATCCTGAGAAGAGGCTTTGTCAGATAGCCCGAGAAAAATATAAGAAGGATCACAGAGGCTGTCAGGGAAATAAGGAATATCAGAAGGATTCTCATCACCATGGTCATGATATAGCCGAAAAAGAACTCCCTCTGTACCGCATTGACCACGGTCCATCCGTAGGGCTCAAAAGCTGTCACATCCGAAACAAAACGCTCCTTTCCCATGGAAAACTCAATCCACTTCTTTCCCTGATCTTTGAACTCACTGGATATGGACAGACCCGTCTCCGGGGCCATGTCAAAGTCACCGGTGTTCATGGTCACATTCCCCAGGGCATCCAGAGCAAAAATAAGCTCTTCCCTGTTTTCCACCAGGGTTCCCGCATAATCTTCTATTGTTTTTTTTGAAACAGAAAGGTATGCCTCATTCTCTGAAAACCCATTGTTCACAAGCAGGAGCCACTGGTTTTCCATAAACTGATTCAGGATTCTTGATTTGAAGGCCATCTGCTGGGAGGCTATATGGGTAATCCCATTCCGGGTAGAGAGGACACCCACCAGCAGTGTAAGAATAAGGGGAACCACAAGGAGGGGGAGAAAAACATATATGATTTTTGAACGTATAGTCATTTGTTTTCCTGTTCAATAGTTATTATAATTGTTTTTATCTTCAATTGAGAGAAATTTTGTTATTTTCTGGTGGTGTTATGTCTGGTTTACTGGAAAGAGCGACACCGATCCATGATCACTTTTTTGAAATAGAATCCATCCCTCTGTCCGAAAGAGACCAGGTCTATGCTGAAATAGACAGGGCCATAGACCGGGGTAAACTTAAAATAACCAGCGAAACCTTCCGATTCAGCCCCCGAAAAAAAGGAAGGACCTTCCCGATCCTGATAAATCTGGTCTCTCTGGCGGTTTTACTGATTGTCGGTGCCTCTCTCATAATCTACTTCAGCATCTCCGAGCAGGAAATCATATCAAACAGCTCTTCTGTTAACCTGACCGAAAGCCGGATCATTACAGCGCTGAGAGAAGAATCGGAAAAGGAACTCACAGAAAAGGAGAGTGAGATTTCCCGGATTCAGACGGAAATGGACTCCCTTCTAGACCAGAAAGAGATCCTGCTCATGGAGGCGGAAAGCGAAAGGATAAGGCTGGAAGAGGCCCTGGCCCGAAGGCTGGAAGATCAGCTCAGCCGGGAGGAGGATCGCCTTCTGGCTCTGAACATGAATCAGGAAGCCATAGACGAGCAGCTGGACTCTCTCAGAAGCAGCCTTCAGGATCAGTATGAAGAGGAACTCAAAGCTTCCCTTGCAGCGGAAGAGGAGAAGAGGCTCCGCCGGGAGCAGGAACTGGAAGAGGAGATCGCCAGGATGGAGGAGTCACTGGAATCGGCTCAGAGGGAGAAAGAAACCCTCACGGCTGACCTGACGGAACAGCAGAGAACCCGTAGCACCACAGAACAGGCCTTTGAAACTCTGACGAAAAAACTGGAAAACGAACAGTTCCTGGACAGCCAGATCAACGCGTCTTTTGACGGAATCACCCAATCACTCCAGTCCGGGAACTATCCCCGGGCTCTGGAGGAGATAGATACTTTTAAAACATTCCTCAGTAACGGGAACTTCGCAGAATACCCGGCCCTTATGAGCCGGGCAGGTACGGATCGAAGGATCCTTGATACTCTGGACACCATGATCCTGCTGTCACAGCCTCTGGACGGAGAGACAGGGCCTCCGCCTGTATTTGCTGAAATAACAGCGCTTATAGAAGAGGGACAGCAGCATTTTGACAGCAGCCGCTTCCCCGAAGCGAAAGAGGCGATTCTGAAAGCTCTGGCTCTTATACCGGATCTTCAGTCCGGATACCAGGTACTCCAGAGTATGGAAGAGTCGGAGCGGAATGAGCTGATGCTCCGGTTTGAACAGGAATTCCAGAAGGGACAGAGGGCGTTCCTTTCCAAAAATGATCTCACAGCCAGGCAGGACTACTACAATGCTCTGACTCTTACAGGACTGAACAGCAACTCTATCCTTGAGATCATGAACAATCTCCGGTCAATGGGAGCCCGGTCGGCCATTGCCGAAGTGCAGTCCAATCTGATTAGCGACGAAGATCTGGCCTTTCTGGAATATGCCAGAGTCGATTACAAAACCCGTCTGGAGCTCATGGAAACCATCCGGAACCTCGATACTGTAATGGACGAAATTCAGGAGGGCCTCCCCTATGCGGACAATGAGGAGGACCTCCTGAAACTGCTGCAGAAAAAGGTCCTTTTAAAAGAGATCCTGGTGTCTGATACGGTCAGCCGGGAGTCTCCCGATGTGTACAACTCTCTGGAAGAGTATATGGACAGCTACGGGATCATTCAGGCATCGATCGGAAAAACCCTGGCCCTGAGAGAAACCGCCTCCATGCTGGATGCCCTTCTGAAGGAATCCATCTACCTGCCCTCCCCGGACGATCCGGAGCAGAAGGATCTCTATCAGGAGATACTGTCTGATCTGACCAGAATGGTGGAACCTATTTCCCGTGAAGAATAATCCGGTAAGCGGCCGTATCGGTTCCCAGAAATTCAATCCCAATATAGTAGGTTGAATTGGATGATACGGCGATTCTTTCCGGAGGATTCTTAGGCTCTTCATCATTACCGGTATCTGTGTAGGAATCTCCAGCCCCTGTGGAATCCCAGAAATGGACATTAATAGAATCAGAACCAGTACTCCAGAGAACTGTCAGATCGATAGCAGCAATATTCTCTACATCGATACTATAGGTGTCATAGGTAGAGGCGCTTCCATCCATCTGTCCATCCACATAGATCAACTCCCCTAATTTCAGGCCTGCGACACTGTCCATGGGGATTGTAGAAACATTGGTCCATGGCGGTGCAATGGAAGAGTTGTCATCAAGAATATTTTCCGTAACAACTTCCGGCACGGTTATACTAGCAGGAGTCACATAAATGTTATTGAAAGAATTGGAATCGTCTCCCGAGACAAGGCTAATGATAAGGTTGTAATAGCCTCCCAGACTCGGCCAGACCGCATTCACAGCACTTTCAAAAGAAATAGCTCCTGAAAAGGTATTCGCGGCCAAAGGAATATGACTTCCACTAAAAATGGAAGTATCCCCGGCATCCAGTATGGTATCCAGAGAATAAAAAACTTCATAACCTATGGGTTGGCTGCCGTCATTCCCGGCGATCTCCTTGATTTCAAAACTATATACACCATCGTCACTGAAGGGCTGCCCGGTTGATCCCTGAGTCTGGTACACCACATTGGAGACTATATAGTCAGGAGGAGCCACCACCTCATAGCTTCCCTGAGACCCGATATTATTGGAAGTGATGGTCTCATCTGCCGAGGAGATCTGAACAAGCAGATAATAGGTTCCAGCGGTACCCGGCCAGGATCCGTTGATGGGAATATTAGACGAGGTATCCCCGGAAACAAGCCCCGCAAAGGATGTGGTATCCGAATCAATCAGGGTGTCTCCTCCGTCTATAATCAGATCTGTCGAAGCATAGGCAGACCAGTTGATGACCGCAGAGCCGTCCATTCCGCCAATATTGGAGATTTTGAAAGTTTCACCGCAGAGGCTTCCCGTGGAGACCGTGGGATATTTGGTTGTTATGGATGTAACCACATAGTCTATATCCGAACTGGACGCGTTAATGGTAAAGGCAGCGCTTGATTCATTATTATTGGAAGGATCCCTGTCGTCTGCGGAAGTGAGCCTGACCAACAGATAATAGATACCTCCCGAAACAGGCCAGTTCCCCCCAATGGGAATGGAAGCCGAAGCGGCTCCGGCAGCCAGGGGATCTACCAGACCGGAAGAGGCAAGGATATCGGCTCCGTCCAGTTCTGTATCTGTAGAGATATAGGCGCTCCAGAAGACCTTGACAGCACCCCCATCTACGCCCTGATTGGCATAAACAAAGCTCTGCCCGATCATGGAACCAACGGAGGCAACAGAGGGGGAATTGGATAAACTTGCAACGTAATAATCCGCATTCAGCTGCTGGTCTGTAATAG
Organism: Oceanispirochaeta sp.; assembly: GCA_963666275.2. Lineage (GTDB taxonomy): Bacteria > Spirochaetota > Spirochaetia > DSM-2461 > DSM-2461 > Oceanispirochaeta. The sequence continues at coordinate 618,100 of CAXXOA010000002.1, read as the reverse complement.
TCAGAGTGGCTGTAATACTATCCCCAGACCTGTCTTCCACTGTAATAACTTCTGTTCCGGCAGTCTCAGGGGCTGTATATAATCCCTCTTCCGTAATGGATCCTGTTCCCTCTGTAACAGAATAGGAATAGGGTTCGGATCCTCCGGAAACATAAAAATTCAGACTGCTCTCAATATACAGAGTTGCCGATTGAGGATTGATCGTCAGGGGAGCAGGATCTGTGGCAGGTTCATCAAGAATCTCTTTGAATGAAAATGGCTGTTTGCATGAGGCAATCAGGAAAATGAGAAACCAGAATCTCAGGATCCGGGTTTTTAGGACAGGGGCAGATGCATGAGAATACGTCAGTTTCATATTCCATTTCCTCTGCTTATAAATTTAAATATACTCCCAGAGAGGGAGAAATCCCCATAATATTCAGAGATTCTTCAAAATAGAGAGAATAGTCCGCACCGAGGACAAGATGGATCCAGTCATTATAGGCCCATCCGGCTCCTGCATCGGCAATCAGGCCGGGGAGCAGAACACCCTGGTAGCCTTCGCTGTTTCTATTCACCATCCAGATACACATTCCCCCGGAAAGGCCCGCATAGAGATAGTACCGGTCAAGGAAGTTCCATTTCAGAAGGATATCCGGACCAGTGCTTGTAAAAATATTCCGCGACGTGTTCAGTTCCCCTTCCGCCGATACAGAATTGACTGAAACGGACCAGCCGAATCCGATCTCTCCAAAAGAAAGAGGGAGAGGATAGTGAGCCCTGATCCGCGGATTGATACCGTATCCCAGATAGTCCATCGATTCCCCCAGGGGCATAAAAAAGGTAAAAGTCGTCGTGATTCCGGGGACGGGAAAAGAGGCGGGGGCAGAATCCTTTTCCTCCTCATACACTAAATAGGTCATGAGGTCCGGATTCTCCTGGATATCAGCCTCTATCCTGTCAATGTAGCCGCTCACCTCCTGCTGTATCTCATCGTCCAGAGACAGTCCGACAGGGACCTTAAAGGTTTCCTTCAAAAGGGAAGAACTGTCACTGATCCGGAGGCACTCCGTTTTGAGTTCCACCTTCCCCTTGTCCACGCTGTAGAGAACATGCATCACATAGGAGGAACGGCTGCGGCGCTCCAGAGCGGCAAGAGGATCTTCATCACCGGAGGAAAGAGCGTCCAGATCCTCAGGTTCCACAACCAGGACATCAAGATTTCGGATAGTAAATTCCAGAGAAACCGAATCCGTTATGACAGATTGGAGAGGGACATTGTCCTCTTCCCCGTCATACTCCACCAGGAGGAGCACCCTGATATTGGCGGCTTCAAGGATCTGAGCTGTCAGAAAGGAGCGATGCGGAAACAGAGAGAGGAGAAACAGAACTCCCAGAAACTTTCGGAAATTCATGATTAATTACCATTATAATCGTTTCTCACAGAGATTACTCTGAATTAGTTTAAATTAAAGCAGAAACTTTCTTACTGCGCCCCGACATCCCCGGGAGGACAGAAAATTACCGGTTCCGGATATGACTTATTACAAAACAGACCAGGAAAATCAGGGACAGAATAATCACAATGGAAGGCCCCGAAGCCACGTCCAGATAGTAGGAGGCATAGAAACCGCTGACACTGGCAAACACGGCAAAAAGAGATCCCAGGCCGATCACCCGGGGGAGCTGTTTGACAAGCATGGACGCCGAGGCGGCGGGGGTGACAAGAAGAGCCAGGATCAGGACCACTCCCACGGACTGAATGGAGACCACTGTGGTCAGGGCCACCACAACCAGCAGGCCGTAGTGGATCAGCAGCGGGGAGAGACCGATGGTCACAGCATGAACCGGGTCGAAGGATGTGACGAGGAGTTCCTTATAGAAAAAGAAAACCCCTGCCATCACCAGCAGGACAATCCCGCTGATAATAATCAGATCCGTATTGGAAATTCCAAGGATATTGCCGAACAGGATATGACTCAGATCCTGGGATGTGGAAATTTTACTGAGAAGCATGATTCCCAGGGCAAAGAAACCTGTAAAAATAACTCCGATGGCAGAGTCCTCTTTCAGTCCGTTCCTTCTTGTGATCAGACCGATCCCGGCCACCGCCACCATGGAGGACAGAAGAGCCCCCACCAGAAGGTTGGCACCCAGCGCATAGGCAAGGACGATCCCCGGCAGGATAGAATGGGACAGGGCGTCTCCGATAAAAGCCATCCCTCTCCAGACAATAAAACCGCTGAGGATTCCGCAGGCCAGGGCCGCCAGGGCTCCTCCGGCCAGACCTCTTAAAAAGAAACCGTATGTTAAGGGTTCAATCAGCCATTCAACCATGGACCCAACTCCTTTGTCTGATGAAACCGGAACCCGTAGGCACTGGCTATATTCTCCGCCGTCAGAACCTCTTTGATCGGTCCGTCGGCTTTCAGTTTATGATCCAGAAACAGGGCTCTGTTGAAATGGACCGTCAGCAGCCCCAGATCGTGGGAGCTGATCAGGACGCTCTTGCCCTTTTTACAGATCTTCTCTATCACATGAAAAATCAGTTCCTGCGTGGCTATATCCACATGGTTCAGGGGTTCGTCCATCAACAGCAGATCCGCATCATGGGCCAGGGTTCTGGCAAGCATAACCCTCTGCTGCTGTCCTCCCGAAAGGTCTCCCACCTGCCTGTCGGCCAGATCGGCGATCTCCATGGTCTCAAGAGCCTGCTGGACTTTTTCGTGATCCTTCGCCCGGAGGCGTTTGAACCAGCCCAGATGCACATACCGGCCCATGGCAACAACCTGCCTGACCGTAACGGGAAAGGACCAGTCAACGGAAGATCTCTGGGGAACCATGGCAACCCGGTGCTTGCAGGAGTGGGCCCTGTTGCCGTAAACGCTGACAACGCCCTGCTGAATATTCTCCAGTCCCACAATAAGCTTCATGAAGGTGGACTTTCCCGCTCCGTTGGGGCCGACAAGAGCCACTTTCTCTCCCGGCTGGATGGAAACAGAAACATCCTGAACAGCAGGATGGAGAGTCCCGGGATACTGAAAGGTCAGTCCCTGAATATCCAGAGCCGGGGTTTCAGGAACCGGAGGATGGTCACAGTTTTTGCCGTAACAGGTAATCGTCTCGAAAGCCATAGGAATCCTTAATTTAAATTGGGGATAGATTGTCCGTATCATACAAAATACTAAACATTTAATCAGGAACCAATCCCGATTTTCGGGAAAAACCTGTTAAATACAGAGGAAATAGTTTCTCCCATCAATTACATTTAAAGATACCCGCAACATCATATCTGCTAATCCATGCCATCTTCAGTGTTTTTACAAATCAAATTAGGTTTGTTTTTTTATATCCAAACCCGGAGAAACTGTTCCCTGAGAACAGGGGGAGAGCTGTTTTCCGGGCCCTAAACCTTTTAAGGAGGTAAAGAATGAGTTCTGATACCAGCGGCTTCACGCCCATGAAGCTGGGCTACAGAAATACCCGCTGCCACTGGGGGTCCCATATAGCCTGCCTCTACCAGAACGAAGAGGAACGGGACCATTTCTTAAGCGGATTCATGTGCCGCGGACTGAAGGATGACGATTATCTGCTATACGGAATTTCCGGGTCTCAGGTGGATGATTTCAAAAAGCATCTTGTTAAGTCCTGCCCCGAATTCCGTCTTCACATCCAGGATCCCGACAGGATCAATATTCTCAGAGCCGATGAGATATTTTCCTCGGAAGGGTCCTTTTCCACTATCGGTCTGGACAGTACACTGAAAGGCCTCTACTCCAGACAGCATGCGGATTATCACAGGAACCTGAGAATGGTCACAGAAATGTCATGGCTGCTGGACAGCAGTCATCCCCTGGAAGAGATGGAAGCCTTTGAAGAAGAGCTTAATACTGTGGTTCCCCGGAGAAGCATGGTTTCGGTCTGCCTGTTTAACGTCAATCATTTTTCCCGGGAGATGATCCTCAAAGCCCTGGCCACACATCCTTTCACAATATCCCGCGGCATTATGAGCCGCAGCTCCTATTACGAACCGCCCACCCACTATATGAATCTCACCGGTCCGGACTCCCAGTCCTACGGGCACGCCACTGGTTTTTAAAAGGAAATTCTTGTTGACGAAAATCTAAAACTCCCTTTATTGTGTTTAAAGACTTACCCCGACCATCCGGTCGGGTTTTTCTAAAACAGCTGCCGACTTGCAAGTCGGTTTTATAAAATGAGGAGTGCTCTATGTTCGGGATACCCGATCCTTCGGTAGCCATGGCTTTTCTGTTGCTGATTCTTTCAACCCTGATGTCAGCGATCTACGGTATAGTCAACTGGAACAAAGGTGAAGCCACTGAAGAGGAACTGGAAACAGAAAAACAGTGGATGAAAGAAGAAATTGAATTGGAAGAAGAAGTGGACGGAGGTGTTGTATCATGAATTTGTACTTCCTTGTGGTGATCATCGTGCTCTACCTCTCTGTGGTAGCCTATCTGGGATACAGAGGATTCTCCCAGACAAAGAACTCGGCCGACTACATGCTGGGAGGAAGGAAAACCCATCCCTTTGTTATGGCCATGTCCTATGGAGCTACCTTTATCTCCACCTCGGCCATCGTGGGATTCGGCGGCGTAGCCGCTCTTTTCGGGATGAGTCTTCTCTGGCTGGCTGTCTGCAATGTTGGCGTGGGCGTACTGATCGCCTTTATGTTCTTCGGAAAAAGAACCCGTAAAATGGGGCTGAACCTGAATGCCCATACCTTTCCTGAACTTCTGGGAAGGCGCCTGGGATCCCCTTTTATCCAGCGTTTCATGGGGCTTATAATATTTGTTTTCATGCCCCTCTATGCTGCGGCGGTGCTTATCGGCGCCTCGAGGATTCTGGAAGGACTTCTGGGAATACCCTATATGTATTCTGTCATCATCTTTTCCGTTCTGGTGGCCTGCTACGTTATTATGGGAGGCCTGAAAGGGGTTATGTATACCGATGCGCTCCAGGGAACCCTGATGTTTTTCGGTATGTTTTTCCTCCTCATTTTTATCTATGCCAAACTGGGCGGGGTGGGCACAGCCCATAGAGCTCTCACAGAGATGAAAGATCTGGTACCCGAGGGGCTGAAAGCCATAGGCCATCAGGGCTGGACCAGTTCTCCCGCAGCGGGAAGCAACCTCTGGTGGATCATCTACTCCTCCCTGGTCCTGGGTGTGGGAATCGGCGTTCTGGCTCAGCCTCAGCTGGTTGTCCGCTATATGACAGTAAAATCCGATAAGGAGCTCAACAGAGCCATCATCATCGGGGCTGTCTTTATCATGATGACCGTGGGAACCTCCTTTATTGTGGGAGCCCTTTCCAATGTCTACTACCATAACAATGCCGGGATCCTGGCGATTCAGGCCGCCGAAGGGAACTCGGACAAACTGATACCCCTGATTATCGCCGATGCCATGCCTTCCTGGTTCGGCTACCTTTTCATGCTTGTCATCCTCTCTGCAGGAATGTCGACTCTCAGCTCCCAGTTCCATGCCATCGGAACTTCCATCGGAAGAGATTTCTACTCCTCCGGCCATGTGACAAAGGAGAAGAAACAGAAAGAGATCCTGATCACCCGGATCGGGATTGTGTTCAGTATTCTTCTGACTGTCCTTCTGGGAATCAAAATGGGGTCGGGCATCATAGCCAGGGCAACGGCAATCTTCTTCGGCCTCATGGCCTCCAGCTTCCTGGCGCCCTACTTTGCCTCCCTCTACTGGAAAAGGCTCACAAGGAAAGGAGCCATTGCGGGGATCATATCGGGCCTTTCAGTGACAGTTTTCGGCTTCCTGTTTCTTCATGGTTCAGAAGCAGCTGTCTTCGGACTCTGTGAAGCCCTCTTCGGAAGGACAACCCTTCTCGGAGGAGCCTGGCCTTCTGTTGACCCCATGGTTCTGGGCCTTCCCGTTTCCATCGTATTCACAATCGCGGTGAGCCTGATCACCAGGGTTGAAAATACGGAACTTGTTGAGAAAAGCTTCAAGGGAATAGCCTGATTTTATACTGCCCCTCTTTATTCCGAAAGGATGCGGAGGGGCTTTAAAAAAAAGCTTCTCAAATTGAAAAAAACGACCGATAATTATTAAAACCGTTTTTGACAGCGGCTATTCGGAGGATCATCTATGACCTATGCGGGTATATTCATAACTCTGGCCTTCCTCATGATCCTCTTAACGTTTCTTATAACCTTTGCCTTCAGCCTTGAAAACAGAATCACCAGAAAAGGCAAAAGGGAAACCCCGGAAAATTCGGAGGAACCCCGGCAGGACAGCTGCTATGGAGAGACTCTCCAGGGGCTGCTGTAAAATCTGTTTGTCATTTTCCTGAACTTCCTTTAACATCCTTAATATGAAAAAGGCATTTGCCAGAATATCTCCTGAAAAAAGAGAAAAGATTATCCAGGCCTGTATAGAAGAATTCAGTACCTGGGGATATGAAAAGAGTTCAACCGACAGGATCATCAAAAAAGCCGGCATATCCAAGGGAGGACTCTACGAATATATAAGCAGTAAAAAGGAGCTGTTCCTTTTTATTGTGGAACACTCCTATAGCGAACTTTATGACTATCTCAAAGAGAGGATCAGGGCAGACCATCAGAACTTCCCGAAAGATATCCTGGAAAGGATTCTCCTTGTCTCCAGCTTTGCCATCGATTTTTATCTGATCCATCCGGGTTTCATCTCACTGATCACAAAAACACAACAGATAACAGAAAAGGAAATTTCCCGGCAGATCCATAACTACTTTGCCAGTCAGTTCCTGGATATTTTCGGGGATGTGGATGAATCCCGCCTGAACTTCCCCAAAGAAAAGATACTGGACCTGTTTTCCTGGCTTCTGCTGAAGACCAGACAGGAGTTCATGGAGGAGCTCAGCAAGGATCAGGATATTCAGACGATCCATGATAACTACATGAACAACTGGGACTTCTATATTTCTATTCTGAAGAACGGTATCTATCAGTGACAGATACCTGTTCTTTCACCTCTCAGAAGCGGAATTTCCCCAGACCTTCTACAATCTTGCTTGAAGCTTCATCCAGAACCCGACTCTGACCTTTAAGCATCTCAACCACCACTTTGACATCTTCCGACCCCTGATGCATCTCCTGAGCTGCTTTGGTTGTATCCATAAAGATCTCGTGCAGCTTGTCCAGGGAGTTGTTGACGCTGCTTGTCATTGTGTTCATATCGTCCGACCGGGTTTTCACATCGGTAGATATATTTTTCAGACTCGTCACAGAATCCAGAATGAGGGAGCTTCCGTTCTTCAGCTCTCCCAGACCGGAATTTATCTCACGGAAGGAGTTTATCATTCCCCTGATTTCCGTGGTGATCTCATTGAAGCTCTGTATGGCTTCCCCTCCGGCTTCGGAAGTCTCCTGAATCACAGCGATAATATTTCCGATGTTGTCATTAATCTGCCTGGAGCTGTTTGAGGATGTCTCCGCCAGTTTCCTGATCTCATCGGCCACCACGGCAAAACCCCGCCCCGCATCTCCCGCATGGGCGGCTTCAATGGCCGCATTCATAGCCAGCAGATTTGTCCGGGCTGAAATATTCTGAATCAGAGAAAGGATCTCCCGGATGTTCTCTACGTTTTCATTAATCCGGTTGATCTTCTCTACCGTATTATCGAGCTTTTCCTTGCCCTCATCGGCAATAAGGGTCAGTTTCTCCGCACTGTGAATTTTTCCGTGGGCCACATTCGTCAGACTGTCGATGGAGCTTGTGATCTCCTCGATCGCTCCGGAGGAGTCCTCAACCATTTCATTCTGCTCCAGCACGCTGCTTCCCAGGTGGGAAATATTCTGACTCAGATGATTGGTCGACTCCAGAGAGCTCTGCACATGGCTGTTCAGTTCGTCCATTCTGCTGTTTACACTCTGAATATTCCGGGAAATCTGCTCAATGGAAGAAGAGGTATCCATAGAGACATTGAGAACGGCATCCTTGGAATTCATAGTCTTCTTGACGGGATCATCCAGACCGCGGAGAAGCTCCGCATTATTGAGAAGCACCATATTGAGACTTTCAAAAAGATCCCCCAGCTCATCCCGGGAAATACAGGGGCTTTTGTGCCCTGTGAAGTCTCCAGAGGCAAGAACTTCCGTATACTGCTGACACTGATGGATTCTGTGGTTGATCCCTTTCATCAGCATGGAAATACTGTAAAGACCCATGGCAACGCCGATGAGCTCCATAGGGAGAAGCTTTCCCTGCAGTGAGGCCTGTATATCCTCAAGGGACACTGCATTCAGCATCTGGTATTTGATCCCCATCCTGACAGTCAGAAGTATGGAAGTGAAAAGGAAAAAAACCACAAGGTTTGTTCTCACAGGAATGGTCATGGACATAAAATTCTTCCGGAAGGGAACATCATCGCTCCAGATCTCGAAATGCCGAATGAAAGGAATGTAGAAGGGAATGCCGAAAAACATAATACTGGCATAACCGATGAGAGAGAGATCCAGCCTTACATTCATGGGGATCTCCGGATGAAGAAGGGTGATAACCTGAGGCAGTATCATGCCATAGACAGCTCCGCTGATAAGGACATATTTCGGTACGGAAACAACGGCTTTACTCACTTTGTCCAGCGAAACAGAGGAGGGGTCTTTTTTCCACTGTATGATGGAAGAAACCATTTTTCGGAAAATATAGAAGTAGAGAGCCGGAACGATAAGAACTATACCCCATGTAACCGGGGAATAGACCAGAATCCTGAACTCCTCAATAGAAAAAATTCCCAGGTATCTCAGAACAAATGCCATAAGAATCTGGGGAACAATAAAAATGCACAAACTTAATACACAACCACTCTTTTTTAACACAGGATTCCTCTTTTTTTTACTCAAATAACTTCTATACTTAGTAATAATGAATAAGAATACTATAATATTAATCAGTATTGTATTTCCACCATTACTGTAATTCCAGTTTTTTTCTTATAACACCATAAAGATTTTGGAGGATCCATGATTTCATTTATAGCCAAACTGGTTGTTGCTCTGAACAGTAACTCCAGACCGTCCGAACTGGCCTCGGGTATAGCCTTCGGCTTCTGGCTGGCTCTCATTCCAGGAGGAAACCTTTTATGGACAGTCCTGTTCATACTGGCGTTTCTCCTGAAACACAACCTGGCGGCCCTGCTACTGAGTATGGGACTCTTCCGCCTGGTAACCCCTTTAACGGATTCCCTCCTGGATAGACTGGGATCCAGGGTTCTGGAAAGCCCCTCTTTTCAGGACTTTTTCACAGGCCTCTACAACACTCCGATCGTCCCCTACAGCAGTTTCAACAATACTGTTGTCATGGGTGGTTTTCTTTCAGGCATCATTCTCTGGATACCAGTGTTCTTTCTCTTTCTTCAGCTTGTGAAAGTCTACCGAAAAACCATTGCCCCCAGGCTGGCGGAAAACAAGGTGATCAAAAGTCTCAAGAAGATCCCTCTTATTTCTAAACTGACGAAGGCTGTTCGGAAAGCCTCTGCATTTGCCTGATCCAAAGGAACTGATGAAATGAAAAAACAGAAAAAAAATCCCAAACTCTTCAGAAAAAAATATTCTCCAAAGAAATTCAGGAAGAAGATCCTCAAACGGATCCACATTCCCAAAGACAGAGAGCTGGTGGAATCCCTCTTTCTGCCGGACGAGAAAGGCAAACTTCAGATCCGGGTGGACATTCCCGAGGAAACCCGGAAAAAACTGGAGGGTCTCGCTAAATCAATCAAAAAGAATAAGGGTATGGTATCCACATGGAAGGCTGTAATCCTTCTGGTTCTGGTGGGCGGAGCTTTGGTTTTCAACCTTTTTTTCAAGGACAAAGCCCTCAAATCTCTGCTTGAAATGGGAATGGAAAGGGTTTTTCAGGCCGAATCCACCATTGAAAATCCCCAGTTATCCCTTCTGAAGGGTATTTTTTCCTATGACTCCCTCCAGATCGCAGACTCAAAAGATCTGTCCCGGAATCTGATCGAAACAGGTTCGGCCGCCTTCAGACTCAACATGGCGGAGCTCACCCGCAAAAGAGTCCATATTGAAGAGACATCCCTCAGGGATTTTCAGTGGGACACCAAAAGAGAGATCCCCGCGGGAGAACTTCAGGATCAGCCGGGATCAGAACCCGACAGTGATACTTCGGGAAGCCGGGATCTGATGGACACCCTGGCACTCACTCCGGAAGAGATGGACTATGAAGCCCTGCTGGACTCACAGAAGGAAAATCTGAAATCTCTGAACCTCATCAATGAGGGGAACAGAGAAGTAGAGGAGTTTCAGGAGAGATGGACTCAGAGATTTGTAAAGAAAAAAGAGGAAATCCAGGCTCTCCGGGACGATGTGGAAACCCTGAAGTCCCTTGATATCCAGGGGGTCAGATCCCTGGAGGAAGGCCGTGATATGCTGGATCAGATCAACAGCTTCTATCCCAGGATCGAAGAAACAACAGACAGCCTGAAAACCATGCGCCGGGAGTTTCTGGACGAAAAAGATCATATTGTAGGGCTCTACGGAGATATTCAGTCCTCAATAGAAAGCGATATCGATTATCTGAAAAGCCTTCTGGATTTTTCAGGAGGAGATGTCAGATCCCTTGCCTCCCAGACCGCGGAAAAGTATATACGGAACCGGTGGAATGACTATTACGAAAAGGGTTTGAAGGCCCTGGAGGTCTATGAGAGATTCCAGAGTATGCGTTCAGCCAAAGCAGAAGAGACAGAAGAGAAGGCAATACAGCGGGGCGGCAGGGTCATCCCCTTTCCTTCTCCGGATCTTCCGACCGTTCTGGTCAGACAGATCAGTCTTTCCGGAGGAACCGATGACTCGGGAATTCTGAACTCGGAGATTCTCAGCCTCACCGATGATCCGGACAAGCTGGATACTCCCTCCACGTTTACGGCGGACTGGAAAAAAGACAACTCCTCCCTTCAGCTTGCAGGTTATTTCGACGCCAGAACCGAGGCAGAAGAAGCCTTCAGAATGAACATACAGTCTCCCGGCAACCACCTGGAACTCAAAGAGGGTGTTCCTGCCATTCAGATAGACAGCGTGGAAAGCGAAGCAGATATTACTGGCGTCTCCTATTCGATTGAATCGGAAGGGATCATGACCGAGCTGGACATACAGCTCAGCTCTCTCGAAATCAGACAGTCAAACAGCGAAGGATTCCTGGCGGAAGCTGTCGCCGAGGTCATGAGCGGCATTCAGGAAGTCTCGCTCAAGGCGGAAATTCTGGTATCACGGAAAGGGATTGAAGAGGTGAAGGTAAAAACTGACCTGGACAATATTCTGGCTGACAGCATAGGAGAATATCTGAAAGGTCTGGGAGATCAGGTGGATGAGATGATCAGAGAGTATCTGGCGGAATATCTGAAGCCCTATCTGGAAGAGAACGAACTTCTGAACAGCACCATGGACAGGCTGGGAGTGGAATCGCTGGATCAGCTGAGTTCCATGGATGCCATTGAAGACCTGGTAGACTCGCAGAAGAAAGTTCTTACAGATAAAACCGATGCGATTCTGGCCGAAGCGGACCGTCTGAAAGCCGAAGCGGAAAGACGGGCCCGGGAAGAAGCCGCCCGGCTGCAGGCGGAAGCGGACAGACTGAAAGCGGAAGCCGAAGCCGAAGCGGCCCGGCAGCAGGCCGAAGCAGAAAGAAGAGCTCAGGAAGAGGCTGAAAAAGCCGCGGAGAAACTGAAAATCCCCGGTTTCTAAACCGGATTCTAAAGAATACTCTCAGAGGCTCCTCTGAGAGCATTCAGCATTTCCACCCGGGATCGGACTCCGATCTTTTTATAGATACTGGCCACATGATTGCTCACAGTGTGAGAGGATATGAACAGTTCCTGCCCGATCTCTTTATAGGTAAGCCCTTTCTCCAGACACAGAATAATGTCTCTTTCCCGGGAGGTAATACCCTTCTCTTCAAAAAAAGAGAGGGGCCGCTCGGTGAGAGGGAGAGGCACAGAATCGGAAGCAAGGATACGGAAGATCAGAAACTGCATTAGAACCAGTGCCAGCCAGAAAAAGTAGAATGTCTGCACAGGAAAGTAGAGGGCGTGTTTTTCCAGATCCGACGAAAAATTGGAGCTGATAATCCTGACGATCAGCAGCAGAGGCAGAAAGATAAAGGTTCCCGCATAAATCAGGGTCACCGTAAACCGGCCCCGGTTGTCACGGACCAGGGGAAGAGACCGTAATCCGTCAAGCAGAACAAACACAAGGGCAGTAAAGAAAAACAGCCCCAGAGGAAGATTCCAGAGGGGGGAGATCCCCTTGAGCATCAGGACGATCCCAACACAGAAATAGGAAAAAGAGGCCAGAATCGTCCAGAACAGACGGTTCCTCTTCCAGGGACGGTTAAGAAGATAGTTTATGGTGGCTGGCAGATAGTAGATAAGAAGGGAGTATCCGATAACATAGAGCACACGGAAAAGGTCATAGAGGATGGAATTGGCCATGCCGGCCAGCTCGGTCATATAAAATCCCATGCCCGAGAGAAAAAACAGAAACAGGATATAGCCCAGAAAAAGAAGTCCTTTGAACTTCCACATCATTTTATCTTTGAGGTAGTAGATCAGTCCCATGAAAAAAGCCGTATTCATGCAGGAGAAAGCAATGATGAAAAAGAAGAGTATTATGTGTTTCAAACCTATTCCTCGATACTTTCAGGGATCAGCAGAGTAAAGGTCGTCCCCTTCTCGGGTTTACTGACCAGAGAGATGGAGCCCTGCAAACGCTCCTCCACAAGAGATTTGACTATGGAAAGCCCAACTCCCGTACCACCGAATCCCTTTCGTGTTGTAAAGTACATATTAAAGACTTTCTTCTGGATTTCAAGGAGTATGCCGTTTCCATCATCCTCAACAACAAGCTCCACGTAGTTTTTGTCGTTTTTAAGGATCTTCCGGGCGTTCAGATTAATCGATCCTTCCTCTCTGTTCGCAAAACCGTGCACAATCGCATTATTAATCAGATTTGTCAGCACCTGTGTTAGAATTCCGGGGTTGGAGCGGATCGTCAGATCTCCCGGGATATTCAGATTCAGCTTGTAGGGACGCCTTTTGAACTGGGTCATAAGAATCCGTACAACCTGTGAGATATACTGAAAGAGGTTGAACTCCCTGATATCCGGAGCCGCCTGATCGGAGGCAACCTGTTTGAAACCTTCAATGAGGCCCCGGGCCGTTTCCATATTCTTTTCAATAAGTTCCGATGATTCCAGTACATCCGTCATGAACTGTTTAAAATCATCCTCGCTCAACTCACTCTCATTGAAGAGCTGTCTGATATGCTGGCCTATATTGGTCATATTGGATGAAAGGGTCACTGTTACCCCCAGGGGAGTTCCCAGTTCGTGGGTTACACTGCTGACCATCTCTCCCAGGTCAGCCATCCTTTTGTTTTCTCCCATCCTCTTCAGGACGCTCTCAGCCATATGTTCCGCCGACCGTCTTCGCCGCAGTTCAATCCGCCGCTGCTGGTCCATCTGCTTTATAAGTGCTGTCCCCAGAAAAATCAGAAGCAGGGCGTAGCCCAGGATAAAGGATATGATAGGCATGATCTGTATGGTGATATGATTCAGTTTCAGGATTGTCCCCAGAGTGATGAAAAGGATCATCACAAGCCATCCGCTGAAGATCCAGGCCGCCTGGACAGACTGTATCACCACGAGCTGAATCAGTCCGGCCAGTATCAGAAGAGATATGAAAAGAGTACCGAAGTGCATGACCTCCGCCCCCAGATAGGCAGGAAGGAACAGAAGAACCACAGGAAACAGAAGAGATAGAAAGCGAATCACAAGGAAGTAGGTCCCCACTCCCTTCTTCTCTGCGGGAAAATCAGAGAACTCCTCGATAAAGAGGATAAAAAAGAGATTGGACAGACTGAGAAGGAACAGCCAGGCTGTATGGGAAAACCGGGGAAATACATAGGAGATCAGCGCCGGGCCCATACCGGTGTAGTAACTGATGCTCAGCCCCGTAATCACCACAACGGCCAGATAGAGCCAGTCAATCTTGTACATCAGCCGGAGGGACATCGCCAGGGTCAGAAGAATCACCACAACAATGATCCCCACCCCGACGCCCTGAAGGAAAATCCAGGAGTTGTACTGATTCTGGAAGTTCACCCTTCCCCGGAGATAAAAGCTGTAGATCAGGCCATACTGCGGTTCCAGTCTGACCAGAAGAACAACATCCTTATGATTGCTGTTGAAAACATGAAAGTTTGTGAAACCCCTGTACTGGGAGTGGGTACTCTGATTATCCCGGAAGTCTTCAGTCCAGCTGATGACTTCCTGATCCAGGAGCAGGTTCTCCGAGAAAAAGTAGACATTCCACTTGCGGATGCCAAAATGTTCTGTCAGGTAGACGTCCTGCCCCAGAGCGCCTTCAGGAAGTGCTATCCTTAACCAGACCGCGTCTTCCCCCGCCGGCAATCTGCTGGATTCCGGGAGAGGGGCCCAGCTCTGATCAGGCAGATTAATGATATCCAGGGGACTGGTGTCCTCTGATTTCTCTGTATAGAATTCCGGATTGTACTGTCTGATACTGAAAGCATCAGAGACTCCAGGCAAATCCTGGGCCTGCAGAAATACTGAAAGCAAAATCAGAATGACAGCGGAGGCAAAGCCCTTAATCCGGATATTCATCTAGCACCCACTGTAATTCCGGAACAATCTCTACAAATGAATTGACCAGTTCAGGATCAAAACTGATCTCCTTCTGACTCTTGATATGATCCAGAGCCTTTTCAATACTCCAGGCATCCTTATAGATCCTGGTATGGGTAAGGGCATCAAAAACATCAATGATAGAGAGAATCCTGGCCGGGAGAGGAATATCATGGCCTTTCAGCCCCTGGGGATAACCGGAACCGTTCCATTTTTCATGATGGTACAGGGCGATCTCAGAGGCATCGGGAAAAAACTCATCTTTGTTGGTACTCAGGAGTTTATGCCCGATCTGAACATGAGTCTTCATAATTTCAAACTCCTGTTCCGTCAGGATCCCCGGTTTTTTCAGGATATTGTCAGGAATACCTATCTTGCCGATATCGTGAAGGATGGACGCCATCTTCCAGCGCTCCGCACTCTCCTCGTCGATGTCGATTTTTCTGCTCAGCAGGTACATCATTTCTGAAACACGTCTGATGTGATTGCCGTTTTCCATAAAGTGATGCTCAATAACTTCACTGAGAAAGATAAGCATATTCTTCTGGGATCTGTTCTTGTTGGCAGTCAGCAGCCAGTAGTCCATGGCCAGGGATGAGTTAACAAGAAAAGCTCCCAGGATCGTATTATCCGTATCGTCGGGACGGACAGAGGTTTTCATTACAAGATAGAGACCGGAAACCTGCCTGGTATCCAGGGAACAGACAATGAAGGGATCTTTGAAGACAATGGGCTTTTCATGGGAACACTGAGCCATGGACTCTTTCAGATAGGCCAGGTCCGTGGACCCCAGGGGTTTTCCCTGAAAATCCGCATACCGGCCCTGGGCGATATTGATCAGATATCTGCCGTCCTTACAGGTCACGGCAAAACAGTCCCGGACCTCTTCAGAATCCCCTATATTGAAAAGGAGAGAACTGAACTGCCTGAGGATAACACTCAACAGGGCCGATTCCCTGGGGTTCTGCCAAAGTTCATTGGCGCCATCCAGTATCCTGGCAAAGCCGAACTGATTCCTTTTGAGCTCCACAAGATCCCTGTAGCCTCTGATCGCAACGGTTAACGCTGTCAGAAGCTTGATATCTGTCAGCTCGGTTTTTTCTTTATAATCATTGATTTCATAGCGGTGAATGATCTCTTTTTCCGGAGCCACTCCGGGCTGACCGGTTCTGAGAATCAGTCGGATCTCCCTGTATCCGAGAACGTCCCGGATCCACTTTATAAGCTTCAGCCCGGAGTTGTCCTCTTCCATAACCACATCGACAATCGCTACGGCGATCCCCTCTTCTTCAGAAAGGATTTTTCTGGCATCTGCCTCGCTGTAGGCTGAAAGGAGTTTCAGCGGTCGATTCTCAAAATGAAAGTCCCTCAGGACAAGCTCGGTCACGGAGTGGATAATTGGTTCATCATCAACAATAAGAATCTTCCAGGGAGAATCTTTACTGTCAAATCCGGATACCTGCGGTTTTTTGGTCTTGGAAAATACCATTTGCTTTTTAACAGCCTCTGTCAACAGAAAATTCCTTCAGAAAATTGATAGGGAGCTCCTCTTTCTAATCATAAATGACATCATACAAATGAGCAAATGCGTTTCAATTATCCAATTTATACTCAAAAAATTCCAGCGAAAAAAAACTGTTGGGCCATTCTGACACAAAGGACGCCGGGAAGAGCCTGAGGTGACCCGCCAAACAGACTCATCTGTATGAATTTTCCGGGAGAGATACGGAAAATTCCGCATAAAAGGGGAATAAAATCCCATGAGAGAGATTTTCTGAGGATTTTCAGTTAGAAAAGAAGCTTTTGGCACAGCATTTGCAATGTATTTATTAGAGAAAATAAAAAAATCCTTATGGAGGTAAGATATGAACTATATGACCGTAAAAAGAAACAACAGGAACATTGATCTGTGGAAGGACTTCGATAAAATGTTCGAATCATTTTTCAATTCTTCTTCCGAATGGGGAGAAACCAGGACCCCTGTCACCAGAGTGACCGAAACTGAAACAGGATTTTCCCTGACAGCGGAACTTCCCGGCTTCAGCGCGGAGGAACTGAATGTCCATGTAGAAGAAAATATCCTGAAAATTCAGGCTCAGCATAAACAGGATAAAAAAGAGAAAAAGAAAGACTCCCTGAGAGAGGAGCATCAGGAACTGAAGTTTGAGAAGACCTTTGTTCTTCCCCAGGACATAGACAAGGAGAAGATCGAAGCGGACCTGAAAAACGGACTTCTCACAATGACCATCCCCAAGCAGCCCAAACCGGCTCCCCTCTCGATAAAAGTGAAAGGATAAAGGGCTTCATACTCCGTTGATTGTGTTTCGGGGGGTGCTGCAGGAAGAAAGATTTCTGCAGCACCCCCTCTTTTTTTTGCTTTTTCCCGTATTGGATATATACAATATAAAGGACAGATGAGTTGCTGCTCCGCTCAGGCGGAGCGGTTTTTATTAGATAGATCATTTTATAAGGAAAAAGTTGTGGCACAGAAAACACTGTATAACAAGATTTGGGATGCACATAATGCGGGGCCGCTGCCCAGTGGACAGGATCAGTTACTCATAGGACTGCATCTGGTTCATGAAGTGACCAGTCCTCAGGCTTTTGACGGTCTGAGGGAAGAGGGACTTCAGGTAGCCTTCCCGGAAAGGACATTTGCAACCTGTGATCATATAGTCCCCACGGTCTCAGCAATGAGGCCTTTTGCCGATTCCCAGGCGGAAGAGATGATGAGCGCCCTGGAGAAAAACACAAAGGAATTCGGCGTTCCTCTTTTTGACCCTCCCTCGGGCAAGCAGGGAATCGTTCATATGGTAGGCCCCGAACAGGGGCTGACCCAGCCGGGAATGACTATTGCCTGCGGCGATTCCCATACCTCTACCCACGGGGCTTTCGGAACCCTGGCCTTCGGGATCGGAACAAGCCAGGTCCGGGATGTTCTGGCTACCGGATGCCTGGCAATGGATCCCCTGAAAGTAAGAAGGATTGAGGTGAATGGCACTCTCAAACCGGGAGTCACTCCCAAGGATGTAATTCTGTTTATTATAAACAGGCTGGGAGTCAAAGGGGGAATCGGCTATGCCTACGAGTACGGAGGAACCGTTTTTGATGAAATGACCATGGAAGGACGCATGACCGTCTGCAACATGTCCATCGAAGGGGGAGCCCGGATCGGCTATGTGAATCCCGACGAAACCACCTATGCCTATATAAAGGGGCGCCCCTATGCACCCTCCGGAGAAAACTGGAAAAAAGCTGTCAGCTGGTGGAATTCCCTGCCCTCCGAAAAAGATGCGGTCTACGACGATGTTGTGAGATACTCCGCCGATGAGATATCTCCCATGGTGACCTGGGGGATAACTCCCGGAGAGAGTGTGGCGGTCGATGAGAATCTACCTGTTCCCGATCCGTCGGATCCGGTTCAGAAGAAATCCCTTGAAGAAGCCTACGCCCATATGAAACTGACTCCCGGGATGAAAGCCGAGGAGATTCCGGTACAGGTAGCCTTTATCGGCAGCTGTACCAACGGAAGGATTGGAGACCTCCGGGCGGCGGCTTCCTATCTGAAGGGAAAAAAGATCGCAAAGGGAGTCAGGGGCATCGTTGTTCCCGGCTCTCTTGCCGTCAGAAAACAGGCTATGGACGAAGGGCTCCATGAAATCTTTCAGGCTGCCGGATTTGACTGGCGCTTTGCGGGATGTTCCATGTGTCTGGCCATGAACCCGGATAAACTCCAGGGAGATGAAATATGTGCCAGCTCCAGTAACAGAAACTTCATCGGAAGACAGGGAAGCGCCACTGGAAGAACCCTCCTGATGTCTCCTGTTATGGTTGCGGCTGCTGCGGTTGCCGGACATGTATGCGATATCAGAAAGGAACAGGAATAGAACATGGGAAAAGAAATCAAAAAAATAACAACCATCAAATCCAGGGGGATTGCGATCAGGGGAAATGATATAGATACAGACAGGATCATTCCCGCCCGTTTTTTGAAGGAGATAACCTTTGCCAGAATGGGAGAGTATCCTTTTTTTGATGAGAGATTTAATCAGGACGGTTCAGAAAAAGACCATCCCTTTAACGACCCGGAACGTCAGGAAGCGGGTTTTCTCATTGCCAATGACAACTTCGGCTGCGGTTCCAGCAGAGAGCATGCTCCCCAGTCTCTCAAAAGATGGGGTATTCAGGTGGTAATCGCAGAGTCTCTGGCAGAGATTTTTGCTGGAAACTGCATGATGCTGGGAGTTCCTGCGGTCACAATGGAAGCAGCATCTATCCTGGAACTTCAGTATCTTGTAGAAAAAGATCCTTCCCTGGAACTGGAATTGGATCTGAAAGATCTTTCTCTGAAGGCGGGAGACAGGAGCTGGAAGGTGAACCTCACAGAAAGCAGGCGTTCCGCTCTGACAGAAGGAACCTGGGACAGTACGGCTCTGCTCCTTGAAAATCTTCCCCGGGCAAAGAAAGTGGCTCAGAACCTGCCCTATATGAATGGCTTTTCCGGCTGATTTGATATTCTCCGGGCCCTGCGGATTTTCAAGCACAAGCGATATGGGATAAGGTAGGGCCTGGAGAAAAATAATGGATCAGGAAAAATTCGATCAGCTGATTCTTCAGCTGAAAAAAAAACATAAAAAACTCAGGCCCTATTTCAATTCCTCGGGAACAGACTGCTACAGAATTCACAGCATGACTGTGGAAAATGTACCCGTCACACTGGATGTCTACGGAGATGCCCTTCATATTTCAATAAGCGAAGCCGATTCCTCGGAGACCGCGATATTCACCGATGAGGAGATCAGTAAAATCGGAGGAGCTCTTTACATTAAACCGGAAAATATCTTCCAGAAAACCCGGGAGAAGCTGAAGGAACATCGCCAGTATTCTGCCAAGGGAGAAGAGAAAGAGTTTCGTCAGGTTTCGGAAAACGGATTGATCTTTCTTGTCAATCTTCATGACTATATTGATACGGGGTTATTTCTGGATCACAGAAAAACCCGCCAGATGATCCGGGAAGACAGTGCCGGAAAAAGGGTTTTGAACCTTTTCGCCTATACAGGCTCTTTTTCAGTCTATGCCGCGTCAGGCGGAGCAGAATCCATTACCACAGTAGATATGTCCTCCAACTATCTGAACTGGGCGGAGAGAAATTTCCGGGAGAATAACTTCCTTCCGGGAATGTTCGAGTTTGTCTGCAGCGATGTGACCCCTTTTCTGGAGAAAGCAGGCCGCGAAGGAAGGAAATGGGACATTATTATCCTGGATCCTCCCACCTTTTCCAACAGCAGGAAAATGGAAGGCGTCTGGGATATTCAGAAGGACTATGAAAAGATGCTGGATCTCTGCAGCGCCGTCACAGCCAAGGGAGGAGTGATCCTCTTTTCCACAAACTATAAGAAATTCTTTCTGGATAAAAGGAATCTGAGCGCGAAATTCCGTATTGAAGATATGACATCCCTCACAACCGATGAGGACTTTCTCGGAAAACCTCTGCACCGCTGCTGGACTCTGTTTCCAAGGAAAAAAGGGGCGAAAAAACCATCACCTCCTGCCAGAAAACCCGGAAAACGAAACGGTGCCCCCGGAGGGAAAAAGCGGCCATCGTCTCCCCCCGGACGAAAACCCCGGTAATGATTGGCACTGATTTGAAGACATTTCTTTTGAATTGACTCCGGCAGAAAAGCCGGGAAGATATATTAGGGAGTTTTTTTGGACTTTCCCTCTCTGTCGATTTAGAATTTCTTCTGTAAGGGGGATGCTATGAAAACCAGTTTTGAGGAATTAGCAGGAATATCTCTGACACTTCAGAAGGATGTTAAACAGAATGACACCTATGACGGACTCCTTTCAACGGCATCGTTAACAAAGCTGATGCTGGACACGGCCTGGAAACTCCTGGATGACAGGATGCATGAAGGAGTGACCACCGTAGCCACAATGGTACAGGTCAATCATGAGGAACCCACAGTGGCCGGCGAAACTGTAACAGTAGAGGCAACAGTAAAAACCGTTGAAGAAAACAAAATCCTGATCGCCCTGAAAGCAGTGGACGAAACCGGTGTCATAGCTCATGGACTGAACGAGCGATTGATTGTAGACAGGATCAACCTGAAAAAACTGGCTGACGACAGGGCAGCTGTTTTAAAAACAATTCTGTAAAGATTCCGGCAGTCCTTCAGGGGGACTGCCCCTTGCGGTCTTTTCCGTTTTAGATCACATTATCCCTATGGCAGACGTAATAATTGTATACGCCAGCAAAAGAGGAACAACTGAAATGATGGCCAGAGCCATCTCTCAGGAACTCCGGAGCCGAGGCGTCGAGAATATTGTAAAAAATACTTTTGAAGCCAGGCCATCGGAACTGGCAGACTATAAATTTATAATACTGGGCTCCTCCACCTGGAGTGACGGAGATCTGGCTGTAGATTTTATAAATTTTGAGCGGGAAATGGATGATCTGGACCTGAAAGGCCATTATGGGGCTGTATTCGGTCCTGGAAGCAGCAGATTTCGTTTTTTCTGCGAAGCCGTCAATATCCTTGAAGCCAAACTGAGAAGCCTGGGAACCCGAATGATTCTCCCCTCCCTGAAAGTAAATGAAATGGCGGGAAATACAGAGGAAGAGAGCCGCGAATGGGCTGAGGTACTGGCGGAAGAGATAAGCCAGTACGCCTGACGCGGATTGACCTGATCTCTCTGGTTTGAAATAATCAACTAATATTTACCCCGGAAGGTTTCAAATGGGAAGAGCAATTAATATTGACAAAACGGAAGTAGTGGAAGTTTACGGAGCAGATCTGATTCTGACAATCACAAAAGACGAACAGGAAAGAATGCTGGTCCATGTGGAATCTGATGAGGGGGGCGGAACAATCAGAATTACTCAGCACGAGGAAGATGGAAAAACCATCGTATTCGCCCTGGACCGTCCGGAACCGCCCCGGGGACCGTCACTTAAACTTGTAAAATAACCCTTCGGCTCCGCTCAGGGACCACCCTTCGGCACTTCGGCACTTCAGCTCCGCTCAGTGGAGTCTTCTGTTCAGGGGCCTCCCTTTGAGAGAACTCAGTTGAGTTCCCTCCCGGAGACTCTGCTGACAGAACCTGAATAGACATGCGATTGTCATCAGGATCCAGTCATGGAACATGAGTCTCTTTTTATTTATTGGAAAAGGGAACACTGCCCAGGCGGGAGGCGGTGGGAGTATCCTCACAGGAGCCTCCATGGGTAACCTGCCCGGCGAGCAGGGCCAGTCTTGACCCGAGATCCTCGTTAATAAGAGCTATATTGCAGGGAACATCCAGAAATAGACTGGAAAAGTTCCAGATCCCTTCAATCCCGGCCGAAACCAGACGGTCCGAAACAGCCTGAGCTTCTTCTTCGGGGACTGTCAGAATGGCTATTTTTATTCCCATCCTTTTGATCAGATCTTCCAGCTTGTCCATGCTGAAAATTTTATGCCCCGCCATGACTGTTCCTATAAGGCTTTCATCCACATCAAAAGCGGCGACAATCTTAAATCCGTGCCGGGTCAGACGTTTTTCACCCAGAAGGGCCTTTCCCAGATTTCCGACTCCCACAAGGAGGACATCAGACTGGTTTCCCTGACCGAGGTAAAAGGAGATGGCGTCCATCAGCTCTTTCAGAAGAAACCCTTTTTTCGGTTTTCCCACAATTCCGGTACAGGAGAGATCTTTCCGGACCTGGATGGATTTAAGACCAAGTTTTCCGGCTATATAGCTGGCGGATATCCACTCTTCTCCCCGTTGCTCACACTCTTTCAGTAACCCCAGATAGACAGGAAATCTTTTCAGGGTAGGCAGAGGAATATTCACATAAGAATTCAGTTTCATATCTCCTAGTATAGGTCACTCCTTAAAGGGAGCCAACCAAAAAATCAATAAAATCGGTAAATTATTATCTTTTTATTTTTCGGGCCTTTGGTTTATGATGGGAAGATGATGGAAAACAACAGGATTTACTGGATAACAGGCGCCTCATCCGGAATCGGAGAAGCCCTGGCAGAGACAGTATACAACAGGGGGGGAAGAGTGATTCTTTCTGCCCGGAACAGGGAAAAACTCGAGGAAATCTGCCGGGACTGGGAGGACAGGGAGCGATATATGATCCTTCCTCTGGATATGCAGGATCACAGCCGACTGGAGGAAGCAGCGGCAGAGGCCTGGAACCGATGGAACGGCATTGACGTGCTTATCAATAACGCCGGGATCAGCCAGAGATCGGAAGCGGCGGTAACCGATTACGAGGTGATGAAAACCATAATCGATGTGAATTATCTGGGAGCCGCCTGGCTGACCAGGTGTATTCTACCCTATATGATACGTCAGAAAAGCGGCAGTATCGCCGCGGTCAACAGTGTGGCCGGGAAGTTTGCGACCCCCCTGAGAAGCAGCTACAGCGCCTCAAAGATGGCCCTGCAGGGTTTTTATGACGCCTTACGGGCGGAAGTTCACCGCCATGGGATCTCGGTCTCTCTGATTATCCCGGGATTTGTCAAAACCAGTATATCTCTGAACGCGCTGGAGGGGTCAGGACAGAAACATGAAAAGATGGACCCCAATCAGGCGGCTGGTATTTCTCCCCGGAAAGCGGCGGAGATTATCCTCAATGGCCTTTCCAGGCGGAAAAGAGAGATCTATCTGGGAATCAAACCGAAAGTTCATTTTGCCCTTTTTCTGAGCCGGGCCATTCCCGGTGTGCTGGCCAGGATGCTCCGTTCAGCCGAAGTAACCTGATTCATCCAGATCAGCCAGAAAGGCATAAACCTCTGCGGCCAGTATAAAAAGTTCCGCAGGGATCGTCTGACCGGGTTCCAGGGATGAGAGGGCCTCTGCCAGGGGGCCCTTTTCCAGAACAGGAATATTTTCCTCCTCCGCTATCATCAGAATTTTTTCCGCCAGGGCATCCTTCCCAGAGGCAATCATCCTGGGGGCCTCATCTTTTGAAGGGTCCCATTTCAGGGCCGCCGCTTTTTTTCCTATCCCCATACATTGACCCCCGGATGGTCCTGAACTCGGGAAGACAGCTCTGCGTCCCGGGCCTGAACCTTCAACCTGACAGTTCCGAGTCCCTTCTCTTTCAGCTTCAAGGCAAAATTCCGGAAGCTCTGACGGAGAAGGCGGCGGGATTTGGAGCGGGGAGAATAAAAGGTACAGGAGCTTCCGGATTTTCCGCTGGAAAGGAGAGCTTTAACCGGCCCCAGCAGGGGATGGTCCACCTGAAGAACAAGCTCCTGCTCCTTCCCGCCCTCCCCGGAGGGGGATTCATCGCGCCCCGCTTTCCTTTCCGCCCGGAGGGACCAGGGCAGCCCGGGGGGCGGATTCTGAAGAGACTCTGCCAGAACGACAGGAGACTCCCTGGAACTGCCGGCCAGGTCCCTCTCCTGTCTGAGAAAGGTCAGAAGTTTTCCCAGGGGCTTATCCATATGTTCCTGTCCCTCCGGATGCTCCCTTTTGACAAGTTCCTCCAGAATCTGAAGGGTAATGTGAAAGTCCCGGGACTCTGGGGAGGGTCGGTACTGCTGGAGCAGAGAGAGAACCCGGTGTATGGGAGATTTCAGTGAGGAGAGAGATTTCAGAGTTTCGCTGATAAGTTCCTGTCTCAGAACCATGAGCTTTCCGGAAGTCCCGGTGGAGGGGGCGGCTTTTTTCATAACAGCCGGATCTCCTCGGGAGATCTTACTATTCCGGAGGCGGGCTGTTCTGGGGAGGCCTCTGTTTTCTGCCGAAGAGTGATCTGAAATTTTCATAGAGTACACTCCATTATCGGCAGGAATTCCGTTAGGGGCCAAAAAGGAATCCCTTTTCTTTCCCCCATGGGGAGGGTATACTTTGGCGGATTATTCACAAAGGGGCGAAGTCATGAAAAAACTGGTACTGGCAGAGAAACCCAGCGTAGGCAGGGAGCTGGCCCGGGTTCTGGGCTGTCATCAGAAAAATAAGGCTTTTATGGAAGGCAGAGAGTGGATTGTCACCTGGGCGATGGGCCATCTGGTGGAACTGGCAGAGCCTTCCGCCTACGATTCCCGGTTCCAGAAATGGGATCTGTCCCTCCTCCCCATGCTCCCTGAAAAAATGAAGCACCAGATCATACGGAAGAGCTCCCATCAGTTCCGGCAGATCAGCTCCCTCCTGAAACGGAAGGATGTGGACGAAGTCATCATTGCCACCGATGCGGGCCGGGAGGGAGAGCTGGTGGCCCGATGGATTCTCCGTATGGGAGGCTGGAAAGGGAAGGTGCAGCGCCTGTGGATCAGCTCCCAGACCGACAAGGCTATCCGGGAGGGTTTTAAAAACCTGAAACCCGGAAAAGACTACGAAAACCTCTCCAGGGCGGCCGAGTGCCGGGCCGAAGCGGACTGGCTCATAGGACTGAATGCCTCCAGGGCCCTGAGCTGCAAACACGATACAAAACTGACCGCCGGCCGTGTTCAGACTCCCACCCTGGCTCTGATTGTGAACAGGGAAAAGAAGATCCGACGGTTTTCTCCTTCCCCCTACTGGACTCTGGAAGCGGATTACGGAAGCTTTCAGGCCCTGTGGCAGGATCCGAAAGGCCAGATCAGAATACAGACAGGGGAAGCGGCTGAAAAACTCCAGAGAGACCTGTCCGGAAAAGAACATATCCTTGAAGAGATCACTGTAAAAAAGGTCAACGAAATGCCGCCCCTTGCCTATGACCTGACAGAACTGCAGAGAGAGGCCAACAGACAGATGGGTTTTTCCGCCAGAAAAACCCTGCAGGTTCTCCAGGGCCTGTATGAGCGGCACAAGATTGTCACCTACCCCCGGACGGATTCCCGGTATATCACTTCTGATATGACCGGAACCCTCAAAGACAGGCTGAAAGCCCTGAGGGGAACACAGTGGAAAAAAAATGCCGACGAATTGATGGCAAAGGACCTGAATCCGGGAAAACGCTTTGTCAACGATGCGGGCGTGACCGATCACCATGCCATTATTCCCACTGAAGAACCGGCCTTTCCGGACCGCCTGAGCAGCGATGAAAAAATGCTCTGGGATCTGATCGTCCGCCGGTTTCTGGCGATACTATCCCCACCGGCGGAATCAGAATCCATAAAACTCCGGATCCGGACGGAAGACCACACATTCAGGGCAAGCGGGAGAAGGACAGTTTCCCGGGGCTGGAAGCAGCTGGAGCATGGAGGCAGAGAGAAAGAGGATAGGGATGAAAGGGAAAATTTCTTCGGAAAAGAGCTCCCCCGGAAAGGGGAGCCTCTCCCTCTGAAAAGTCTTGCTGTGAAAAAAGGGATGACATCTCCCCCGCCCCGCTATACCGAAGCCACCCTGCTGACAGCCATGGAAAACCCCGCCCCCTACCTGAAGGACCCTAAACTGAAGGAGAACCTGAAACAGGCCGGACTGGGGACTCCCGCCACCAGGGCGGATCTTATCGAGAAGCTGATCAACCACTACTATATGGAGCGGCAGGGGAAGGAGATTCTTCCCACCAAACGGGGGGAGGAACTTATGGAGCTTGTACCGGATGAGTTTCAGTTTCCCGATCTTACAGCCCGCTGGGAAATGGCTTTTACACGGATTGCCGAAGGACAGCTGAAAAGTCAGGAGTTCCGGAAAGAGATCAGGGAACACACGGCGCGTCTTGTTAAAGAGATAAAAACCAGTACAAAAACCTACAGTTCCCTGGAAACATCTGGAAAACCCTGCCCTTTCTGCGGAAGGGAGATGATTACCACCAGAGGAAAAAAGGGCGCTGTTATCCTGGCCTGCCTGGCCCTCTCCTGCGGGTACGAAGAGGAACAGAATAAGAGTTCTGACCCCTATCAGTCCAGACGGCCGGGAAGGAAAGAAAAAGCCCTGAACCGGAAACTGATCAGTCAGTACAGCGATCAGTCAAAGGATACCTTTACTCTGGCGGATATGATAAAAGTGAAAGAGGATAAAAGAAAGAAAAAATAAGTATTTGCTTTTCCTTCCGGGAAAAGTTTAAATTTAGACATAGAATAAAGTGAACTTACGAGAACCCAAATACCTGGAAGTGAGAATATCCTATGATGAATGGTTTCGGTATAGATAAAAACAAAATCCATATCTCTGTTAAGTTCGGGGCTGAAAGGGAAAAGAGGACTCGCCTGTCGACCCTCTGGCCCAAAAGGAGTTCTCCCGTAAGCCAGGAGATAGCCCCCTTTACTCTCCAACTGGCAATAATCGATGATGTGATTGCCGGTCAGATCCGCTGCGAAGAGGATCAGTATCTCCGTTCTCTGAAAATTCAGATCAGTCTTAAAAAAGTAAAAAAGCATAACTACTATGCCACCGGGGACTCTCTGTCACCCTTCATTTCCCTGAAGGATGAGCAGAGCAATGTATCCCTGATTGCAGGCAGAAAGAATCCTCTTCATCAGAATGTCCATTTTACCATAAACATACGAAAAGGCCTCCTGACCATAGAGTGGCAGTTCAACAGAGTGCTGCAGAAGGATACCCATGCAGAGCTGGATAATGTGTACCTCCGAATGGGAGACATGAAAGAGCTTCTGACAAAACTGACCAACGATATTTCCCGGAAATATTCTTCTCTTTTTCAGGACTGGGACAGGACCATATGGACAATCTCTCCCGAAACAGCTTCGGGGAAGCTTTCGGTAAAGAAGCTGGAGGAAAACCTGACGGTTCTGGAAAATACAAGACTGTTCTATCAGCAGATCCGCCTGGAAGGGATCCATCAGAAGGAAGGGGACTGGACCACTCTGGGCAGTGATTTCAACAGCCGGATCGGCACATTGACAAGGCGCATTGAACACAACGGCATGACTCCCTGCCTAGCCTTCTCCCCCCTGAAAGTCTCACCGGATTCTGATGTATTCAAAAGGCATCCCGAATGGCTTATGAGGAACCTCAGGGATGACCTGATCCCTCTGCTGGATATATCCAACCCGGAGGTGAAAAACTACCTGAGGGAGTGTATAAAAACGATCCGGGATCAATGGGGCTTCAGAGCCCTCCACCTGACAGGCCTCTCGGCTCTGCAGCAGCCTTTGATAAAGAAGGACAACACCTTCACATCCGGGGACCTGCAGAGGGAAACCCTCCAGTTCTTTAAAGAGAATATGGGAAAAAACGAAAGCCTCAGCACAGAAGGGATTCCCCACCTTCCCGGTTCGGGGAGTATTAAGATTTTTGATACCTTTCCGGCGGGACTGGAAAAGAAAAAACCTGCCGAAGCGTTCAGACAGATTGTGATCAAGGGCATTCAGAATGCGCCCCTTCAGAAAAGTCTGTGGATCGGAAACCCCGGGATTTTCCCCTGCGGATCCTGGAGAACAAAACTCCCCCTGCAGATCAGAGAGTCTCTCAGACAGATGATCCTTCTTTCAGGAGGAGTTCTTATGACCAGAGTGGATCATACAGAATTGAAAGAGCCGGAGCTGGAAGAGCTGAAATCCACCTTTGAGGCCTTTGAAGCTTTTTCCCGGGGGAAACTCTACCTGATCAAAGACAGCGGACTGAATGATCCGGCGATCCTGTATAACACGGCAGGCAAGCTCGGAGTATTCAATCTTTCAGGAAAAACCCAATCGATCAATCTGGATCTCCAGAATCTCAGAGATATGATCGGCCAGAAAACCGGAACCTATATAAAAGAGGGCAATACGGGAATGCAGACAGGACAACTGGATCTGATCCTCCCCCCCCATGGTTCAAGGATATTCAACTTTTGATCGTCTCGGGTATCGATGAAGCCGGTCTCGGTCCCCTTCTGGGCCCCTACTGCGCCGGTCTCGTAACAACAACCTATCCCTCCGGAGAAACGGATCCCAGGGCTCTCTGTCCCGCCATACTGGCGGAACGTCCCGAAGACGGTAAACTGGCTGTGGGAGACAGCAAAAAGCTCTCCTCCTCAAAGGATATATCCTTTCTGGAGGAAACGGTTCTGGCCTTCTATCTGCTCAGGCAGGGAAAAATCCCCGCCACAGCGGATGAGTTTATCAGAACAGTCACAGACGATTCTCTGAGCCTGACTCCTCTGGAGGAAGAGCCCTGGAACAAAGAGATCCTCTCCCTGGCCCTCCCTCTGGTTCATCCCCCCGAGGAGATTCTGAAAAAAGCGGACAAACTGGCGGCGGAGTGGGCTTCCGCCGGATTGGAACTTACAGACTTTTCTCTGAAAATGACAGTACCCCACGGGTTTAACAGACTTCTTGATAAAAGAAAAAACAAAGCCAGTGCCTGCCAGGAGATCCTCTCTCCTTTTATGCGGAAGGGCAGGTATCCCGGAGGAAAGCTGATTGTAGACCGCCAGGGAGGAAGGCGCTACTACGGGGAGTGGCTCCTGGAACTCTACCCGGGAGACCTCCTGACAGCCCGGCAGGAAACCTCGCAGCTATCGCTCTATCAGTCGGGAGAGAGTGAAATCCACTTTCAGGTGGGAGCAGATGCGCTGTGTTTTGAGACAGCCCTGGCCTCCATGGGTGCCAAGTATCTGCGGGAGCTCTACATGACAGGATTTAACAGCTACTGGCAGAAGAAGTATCCCGGCCTGAAGGGTACCGCCGGCTATTACAGTGACGGGAAAAGATTCCTCAAAGACCTTGAAGAAGCGGGATTTAAAGAAAAAGACCTTTCCCGCCTGGTTCGAAACAAATAGCCTCTTTTTGAAGAAAATACCCTTCCTGTGCTTCCATCGCTCCCGGATTATCCTTCCCGAACCCTGCTTTCCACTCTTGCATATATCACAGCGGGAGTGTAATTTGGGCAGATGAAACAGCCATTATGGGGCAGAACCTATCAGGAACTACAGGAGATAGTCAGGAAAGAGGGATTTCCCGGATTCACAGCCGGTCAGATTTCAGACTGGCTCTATAAAAAAAATGTCCGCTCTATCGATGAGATGACCAATCTCTCCAAGAAAAACCGGGCTGCTCTCCAGGACTCGTACAGCCTGGAACGGTCTGAGCCAGTGAACTGTTCGGTCAGTACAGACGGAACAAAGAAATACCTTTTTGAAGCAGCTGGAAACTATATCGAAGCCGCCTATATCCCTGATGAACAGCGGGCCACCCTCTGTGTCTCCTCCCAGGCGGGATGCCGCCGGCAGTGTCAGTTCTGCATGACCGGCAAGCAGGGACTACAGGCCAACCTTACAAGCGGAGAAATCCTCAACCAGATCTACAGTATTCCCGAATGGGAAAACCTGACAAATCTTGTTTTTATGGGCATGGGAGAGCCCCTGGATAATCCCGATGAAGTCCTGAGTACCCTGGATGTGCTGACCTCGGAGAAGGGCCTGGCCTGGAGCCCTAAAAGGATCACCCTCTCCACAGTGGGGATCCTGCCCGGGCTGGAACGCTTTCTGAAAGAGTCCAGCTGCCACCTGGCTCTGAGTCTCCACAACCCTTTTCCGGAAGAAAGGGAACAGATCATGCCAGTTGAAAAGAAGTATCCCCTGCAGGAAGTTTTATCCCTGATCCGCAGTGCCGGAGACTTCTCAGGTCAGAGGCGGTTTTCTGTGGAGTACATACTTTTTGACGGTTTTAATGATGAGATGCGCCACGCCAGAGAGCTGGCAAGGATTCTGAATGGAGTGAAAACCCGGGTGAATCTGATAGCTTTCCACCCCGTACCGGGACTTCCCTGGAAAGGATCCCCCCGGAACAGGATGGAAGAGTTCCAGCAGGAGCTGCAGAAAAAGGGCATTACCACCACCATCCGCCGCTCCCGGGGACTGGACATTCAGGCCGCCTGCGGCCTGCTGTCGACACTGGAACAGGTTGAAAAGAAGAAATCAGGCGGAGAAAGTCTCTGACTCGTCTACCACAAATGTCACGTTATTACAGGTTATTGAACCATTAGTAGATATTGTCATCTGAAGTGAAGTAGGATCAACGGAAGTAACCGTTATAAGATCCATTGTCACATTATAGGTTTCCCCTTCATAAAGCATGGTATAGCTTCCCGTCATATTTCCTATTGAACTATTGGAGTCGCTTACAAAATTGTATACGAGAGTTCCGTCAATGGTTACATCATCAATAATATATGAAGTAAAAACCATTGTAACTTCCACTTCCCCTGTTACCCAGTCCACAGCCATTGAAAAAGAAAGACCCTCTTCAATTTCCAAGTCTTCAATAAAAGGTTCCAAAGCCCGGCTGACTCCGGTAGAAATACCGGAATTGGATTGATCCTGTGAGAGAGATGCCATCTGAAGGGCAAATTCCGCAGCTTTTTCGGCCGCATCTTCATCTGTTATAGAAGAAGAACCATCGTCGCAGGAAAGAAATAGTCCGAAAATAAGGAGAGGAATTAGCAGAATTTTTATTCTTTTCATAAAAAATCTCCTTCTGTAAATCATCTACTTATTAATATACTACGGGGTAACTAGTATTACACTAAATCAATTTTTATCTTTATGGTGATAATCCGCCGTGGCCAGGCCGGCGGCGATGCTGCGGAAGGGGTCCCACTCCTCTACTTTTCCGGGAAAATGCCGATCGAGAGTCTGCCGGACCAGAGGGATAAGAGAGGAGCCTCCCGCACAGACAACCCGGTCAATCCGGGGGCTTCCGGCACGCTCCAGAACCTCCCTGATAAGGCTGTCGATCTCAACCACCAGGGGAGAGAGAAGATCTTCCAGATCCTTCCGGGTAATGCGGACAGACAGGCCGGCTTCTTCAAAGGAAAGCAGAGTTTCCTGCTGTTCTGTCAGGTCTTTTTTGGCCTGTTCTATCAGCTTGAGCAGGGGAAAGGAGCCGTTGCAGCGGATCAGGCGGCTCAGACGTCCAACTTTTTCCGCAATGACACCGCCCTCTTTGGCAGCCCTGTTGATCTCTTCCAGGTACTTCGGCTGATTCAGAAGGAATGTGCTCTGCCAGTTCAAAAGGAGCTCTTCAAAGTCCGAAAAGGGAAAAGGATACTCTGCCATAGTCCCGTCATCCCGCCTGTGGGAAATCATCTCCCCCTTTCCGAGGAGGGGGAAAATGACAGATTTAAAGATCTCCCTGTCGATCCAGTCTCCCGCCCGGGCCAGCCCCCGGGTAGCCAGGACCTGATGAGCTCCGTCCCTGTTCTGTAGAACAGCCAGATCCAGAGTCCCTCCGCCGAAGTCAAAAACAAGGAGGGTTTCTCCTTCTTTCATGAAGTGCTTTTCCATATAGCTCCAGGCAGCGCCCACAGGCTCTTCCATAAAAACGGGAGCAGGATATCCTGCATTCTCCAGGGCTTTTGTCATTCGGACCATGCCCAGATCTTCTCTGTAGTCTCCGCTCCCCTCGTAGCGGACAGGCCGCCCCACATGAATGGAAGAGAGGGGAATCCCCTGTTTTTCAGCGGACTCTCGGATCTCCCGCAGCAGGAGATTGAGAAGAGCCTCCAGGCGGAAGGTCTTTCCAAAAACCCTGAACCGGGTATCCTCCGTCCCTCCCAGATACGCCTTCAGTCCACGAAAAAGCCGTCCGGGAAGGTCCTTATCCACCCGGGCATGCAGCTGGGCCGTAAAGGACCGGTCCCTCTCAATAAAATAATCCCGGTCCATCTCCCCCATGTGGACCTCTATGGTCCCCACATTCACCTCGGACAAACGGATTTTCCTGTCCGTATTGTCCTCCAGGTACTGCTGCAGCGCCCGGCTGCCCGTAAAAGAGCTGTAATCCCTGTTAATATAAAGAGCCGAGGGCATGACCGTTCCCCTCTCCAGAGAGTGATCGATTTTAACATATGTGAGAGTCTCGCCGTCAAAGACAGCCATAGTAGTATTGGAATTTCCGAAATCCAGTCCGATACCCAGTGTATTCATATTTATGAGAATAGCCAGTTTTCTTTGTTTGTTTCAATGTGATGGATAAAAGGACAGCTAAAAGAGAGGGAAAAGAGAGGGACGGAGGAAGAAATGAGAAAATTTGAAGCATGACAGTTAATTCTGCTGTATACCAGTTATGAGAAAACCAAGATATTTACAGGACGGTGCCACATATCATGTGACAGCCAAAACAAACCGGGGAGAATTCATTCTCAATACGGATGAAGTGAAGGAACTCTTTTCACGTGTGGTCGAAGAGGCAAAAAAGAAATTCGATGTTGAACTAATTCAATACTCCATAATGACTAACCACGTCCACTTACTGATTAAACCGAAAGGAGACACCATATTATCCAAACTGATGCAATGGATCCTGGGAGTGTTTGCCATGCGGTTTAACAAATTGTTCGGATTGCAAGGGCATGTCTGGTATGATCGTTTCAAAAGTAAAATTATCGCCAGCTTCCGGCAGCTGGTGAACACATTCCATTATATTTCCAATAACCCTGTGAAAGCCGGATTATGTGAAAAAGCTGAAAATTACATATGGGGAGGACTGTACGAGCTGAAAAAGGGCCGCTTACGGCTGCTTGATCCTCCCGATGAATGGTTAAAACTGATTATGTAGGCGATTTTTTATCGATTTTAAAAGGTAAATAACAATCCTCATCTTACAAACATAGTGGAATACTGCTTGAAAATGGCCAGGATTGACCGGAAAACAAAGTCTAAGGAGACCTTTTTTCTCTTTTTATAAGGATTCTTTCTGAAATCTCTCACTGGTAAGTACCAACTTTTGAAAAGATAGATTGCCCTCCGAATCGCCCTCTTCAAATTGTTGAAAAACCGGCTCAATTTTCAAATAAACCCAGGTTTATCGTGTATTAATCCGCATCTTCCCTACAGAGAGTTCCTCCGTCCCTATCACACCAATATAAAGAGCCGAGGGCATGACCGTTCCCCTCTCCAGAGAGTGATCGATTTTAACATATGTGAGAGTCTCGCCGTCAAAGACAGCCATAGTAGTATTGGAATTTCCGAAATCCAGTCCGATACCCAGTGTATTCATATTTATGAGAATAGCCAGTTTTCTTTGTTTGTTTCAATGTGATGGATAAAAGGACAGCTAAAAGAGAGGGACGGAGGAAGAAATGAGAAAATTTGAAGCATGACTGTTAATTCTGCTGTATACCAGTTATGAGAAAACCAAGATATTTACAGGACGGTGCCACATATCATGTGACAGCCAAAACAAACCGGGGAGAATTTATTCTCAATACGGATGAAGTGAAGGAACTCTTTTCACGTGTGGTCGAAGAGGCAAAAAAGAAATTCGATGTTGAACTAATTCATTACTCCATAATGACTAACCACGTCCACTTACTGATTAAACCGAAAGGAGACACCATATTATCCAAACTGATGCAATGGATCCTGGGAGTGTTTGCCATGCGGTTTAACAAATTGTTCGGATTGCAAGGGCATGTCTGGTATGATCGTTTCAAAAGTAAAATTATCGCCAGCTTCCGGCAGCTGGTGAACACATTCCATTATATTCCAATAACCCTGTGAAAGCCGGATTATGTGAAAAAGCTGAAAATTACATATGGGGAGGACTGTACGAGCTGAAAAAGGGCCGCTTACGGCTGCTTGATCCTCCCGATGAATGGTTAAAACTGATTATGTAGGCGATTTTTATCGATTTCAAAAGGTAAATAACAATCCTCATCTTATAATCATAGTGGAATACTGCTTGAAAATGGCCAGGATTGACCGGAAAACAAAGTCTAAAGATACCTTTTTTCTCTTTTTATAAGGATTCTTTCTGAAATCTCTCACTGGTAAGTACCAACTTTTGAAAAGATAGATTGCACTCCGAATCGCCCTCTTCAAATTGTTGAAAAACCGGCTCAATTTTCCAATAAACCCAGGTTTATCGTGTATTAATCCGCATCTTCCCTACAGAGAGTTCCTCCGTCCCTATCACACCGTCCCTATCATCCAGTATCATCCCATCCTTGCCTATCCGCCTTTTTTTCTATACAAAGACTGTTTTACTGTTATAATAGATCCATTCAAAATCGTTATTCAGGAGAGAGTTTATGGCAGATTCCGCATATTCCTGGCTTGATAGCTTCAGGGGAGAATTCATCAAAGGAGAGTGGCCGACCATTTCCGAAATGTTCAATGTCTCGCTTCACCGATTTCCCGACAAGGTCTGTTTCACGTCTTTTGCTCCCAAAGAGACTCACTATACCTTCTCTGAAGCCAAGGCGATCATCCGGAATACAGCAAACTTTCTTGTCAGCAGGGGAGCGGCCAAAGGAGACCGCATTGCTCTGACCGGCAAGAATTCCCCCGAATGGGCCATGGCCTATCTGGCGGTTCTGGAATTCGGGGGAATCATCGTCCCCATAGACTATCAGCTGGAAAAAGAAACGACCGAGCGGATTCTCAATTTTGTAGAAGCCGAATTCCTCTTTGTCGATAAAGAGAAATATGACTCCCTTGGATGGGAAAATTCTTCTGTAAAAACAAGAATTTCCCTTTCCGGGGAGAAAGAAAACTATATCCTGGATCTGCCTGAGACTCCGGAAACCATAACCACATGGGCCGAAGAGGAGGACCTGGCGGCGATTCTGTTTACTTCAGGTACAACGGGCAATGAAAAAGGGGTGATGCTTACCCACAAAAACTTTTCCACCGATGCCCTGCAGGCGAATCATCCCATGTTTCTGGGAGTGGTGCCCGAAGATGTACTCTATGCTCTTCTCCCCCTCCACCATAGCTACTGCATGACCGCGGTTTTTCTGGAGGCCATCTCCATAGGCTGTGAACTTGTCTTTGCAGGGGGCCTCTCGGTAGGTCAGATGATGAACGATCTGAAGCGCGGCGGAATTACTGTCATCATGGGGATCC
This sequence comes from Oceanispirochaeta sp., assembly GCA_963666275.2. Taxonomy (GTDB): domain Bacteria; phylum Spirochaetota; class Spirochaetia; order DSM-2461; family DSM-2461; genus Oceanispirochaeta. The sequence continues at coordinate 582,715 of CAXXOA010000002.1, read as the reverse complement.
CCCTTCTCTACAACAAGATCCTTAAGGGAATGATGAAACAGGTTCGTTCCAAGGGACTGGCCATTCATCTGCTTATCGGGTTTCTGATGCGGGTCAGCGGCATTATCAAACAGATATTTGATATCAACCTGGGTAAAAAGATTTTTGGCAATCTCCTTCTGAAAAAAGCCAATCTCTACACTGTGCGCTATATGATCTGCGGCGGCGGGCCTCTGGCTCCTGAGACCTTCCGGAGATACCAGGAACTGGGATTGGACTTTGTACAGGGGTATGGAATGACAGAAACTGCCCCCATTTCCACACTCAATCCGGCTCATGCCTTCAAGGTAAAATCTGTGGGAAAGGTCTTTCCCCTTATTGATATGAAGATCCTTGATCCCGATGAGGACGGCATAGGGGAGATCATTATAAAAGGCCCCATCTGCTGTAGAGGATATTACAAAAACGAAGAAGCCACAAAAGAACTCTTTACCGATGACGGCTATCTGAAAACAGGTGACCTGGGTTATCTGGACAAGGAGAACTATCTCTATTTGACAGGTCGGGCCAAATCCCTGATTGTCACCGAAGGAGGGAAGAATGTTTTCCCCGAAGAGATTGAAGATCACTTCCAGCTTTTTCAGCAGATTGAGCAGATCCTGATCCTCGGCTATCTGGCCAATGAGGAGACAAGAGGTGAGGGAATAGAAGCTCTGATCTATCCGAACAGGGAACACTACGAATCCCTGAGTATTACCAACACAGATCAGATCCGGGAAGATATGATCGAAGCGGTTCACCATGTGAACAGAGAGCTCCTCTCTTATAAAAAGATCTCCAGATTCAGAATCCTGGATGAGCCCATGGAGATGACGACAACCAAAAAGATCAAACGTCCCAAAGTGATCGAATGGCTGAAGACCCAGGATGATTCAGGAATAATCAAAGTCTGAGTATCAATCCTTCAGAAGGAATACACCGATATGGCTGGCAACAGACCGTTCCAGCCCGGGTTTCCCTCTGTGAATGGGAGTATTCAACAGGCGGTAATCCCCGTCCTCATTCAGAACCAGTGCGGAACTGCCGCCGCCATCCATATTGAGGGCATCATAGGCTCCCAGCCAGGCCATCCAGAGGCCGATCTCTTCGGTGGTCACTCCTGCAGCGTTTTTCTGCCGTCCGTCAAAAACAGCCAGATATAGAAGGTTACCTTCCCGGGAAAGTCCCAGGACGCTGCGGGGATGCCGGATATCCCTCCTTCCTGTAACCTCACCGTTTTCCAGAGCGATATGAAAGCCTCCTATAGCCCAGACAACGTCCTCGGGCAGAGAACTTTGAGAAGAGATAAGCAGTTCTCCTCCCTTCAATTTATAGAGGGAATCAAAATAGGAAACAGGAGAGGATATGATTGTACCGTCTATAAGGATAAGCCCGGCTATTTCACTTGAGATATTTTTTCTGTTAAAAATATTGGCAGGACTGAAGGGGGCGCCGTTCATACCGGCAATCAGATGATAATCCCGTACGAATTCAGAGACCCGGGCACTCCTGGCCTCTCCTTTACCAGAAGGGTCCGGTTCTGTCTGGATGAGATCATAAAGACCGGAACCCATATCAATACGCAATGCCGATAGAGAGACTGACAGCTCTGCCTCCCTGTACTGAAGCCGGGAGATTCCCTCGTACTCTGTCTCTGTCCATAAGGGAGAATCTGCCGGCGGAGCTATCAGCTGCTCCGGGGTCATCTGATAGGGAACAGATTGGCAGGATGTGGCAAGGATAAGCGGAAGGAGTACTGAGAAAACCAGCCCCTTCAGGAATCTAGTCATATGACTGACCCAGGGCCTTCTGCATCTCTTTACGGACTGAACGTCCCAGAGCTTTAGGGCTCTCTTCAGTCCGGGGAGAGACAGGATCGAGCAGATCTATCGACATGGAATAGACCCTCTTATAGAAAAAAGCCCCATCCCGGAATACATCTCCCGAGCCCTTCAGAACAACTGGAACAACAGGACTGTCTGTTTTCTGTGCCAGAATAAACGCCCCATCCCGGAATCTTCCAAGGGCTCCGTCTTTTGACCGGGTTCCTTCGGGAAAAATCATGAGGGAGCTGCCTCTCCGCAGAAGCTGTTCCCCCTGCTTCATCATTCTGATCTGACTGGAGGGACTGGCCCGATCCAGAGAGAGGTAGTTATTCAGGCGCATGTTCCACCCCAGAAAAGGGACCTTGAAGATCTCTTTTTTGGAGACCCATTTAAAATGCAGGAAAAGTCTGTAGAGAATGACAATATCCATCATGGACTGATGGTTGGCGCAGAAAACATAGGATTGTCCCTTCTCTATCTTTTCCCGCCCCCGGATCTGGAGCTTTAAAAAGGGATTGAACCATGTATAAAGGGACCCCCAGAAACAGGAATACTGATGAAGAATCCTCTTGTTCCTGTCAAAGGGAAGCGTTAGAAGCCAGATAAGCAGAGCCGGAAAGAACATAAATACTATTGTCACAAGAAAGAAAAGCCAGAAAAGAAAAGAGCCTGCAAGAAACATCGAAACCTACCTCCACAGGAAATTTTTACACAATTATCTCGGCTTGACAAGCCAATCCTGTTGGGCTATCTTTCTCAAATGATCTGCCGGCGTGGTGAAATTGGTAGACACGGCAGACTCAAAATCTGCTGGGAGCAATCCTGTATCGGTTCGAGTCCGATCGCCGGTATAAAAAAGGGGTCCCTGTGGCCTCTTTTTTTGTTTATAAATCACCTTGAAGACAGGGATCCCCCCTGGAGGAATCCTCTTTTCCCTCTTTATGAAAAATGTTCCAGTAAAATTCATCCGGAAACCCGCTCCAGGTGGTATTATTAACTTTCCTAAAACTTCAAAAAAGGTCATATTTACAGTAAATATTTAAATTTCCAATTTTAAAAGTTATTGGTATTCAATTAAGTGTTATACATAGTTGACGGCTCACATATTATTTGCCCGTATTTACTATCAATAATCTGCCAGGAGTTTTCCATGAAACTTAGATTTTTACAGATACTTTTCCTATTCCTGATATTATCAGGAATATCAGCCACTCCCAATCAGCTCTCTGTCCCCCTGGACAGTCCTGTTTACCAGCTTCTGGATGCCGGAAAGCTCCGCGGCCTTTTTCCTTCTGTAAGCTATGCCAAACCCTATTCCAATGCTCAGGTCGTAGATATGCTTTATACGATGCTGGAAAATACCGACTCTCCCAGAGAGAGCGCTCTCATCAGAGAGTACCTTTCTGAATTAAGACCCGAAAAGGATCAGAACATTTTAAAAACCGGCCGTCTACCGCTGAAAGGTACGGAGATTTCAGATTTTGAACTGGGAGCATCCTTTGCCACGTCACTGAATGTCTCCAGCGAAGATCCGGAAAACTATGATCAGCGCAATGTTCTCAATATGCTTTTTCAGGGAAACCTGACAGACCATTTTTCCTATCGTATGGATGCAGGTCTGAGATACGATAAGCTGAGTTCTGTGGCCTGGGCACCCTATACCTACAGCACCCCGGGGGAAGGTTTTTACATCAGCTATAATGAGGATTCCCCTATCGGGTACTCTGACGGAGAGAACAACAGCCATTCGTCCAGTTACAATACCTCCCCCGAGATGGCCCTTTCCCTTCTGAACAACAGGATTTTTCTCCGCTGGGGAATGATAGAAAGAGACTGGGGTCCTGCAGAAGGAAATATCCTGATTTCAGAGAATGCCCGCTCTTTTGATGCTATTGAAGGAACCTTCAATTTTACCGACAGTTTCAGTTATGTTTTCCTGACCGGAACACTGACGGACTGGGAGGAAGACGATACTTTTCAGAATATGCTCACCAGCAATCGGATGGAGTTTCACTTCCCCTACGGTATAGACTTTTCTATCAATCAGAGTGTTATATGGGTTAAAAGGTTTGAACTGGGTTATATGAATCCTTTCATGAATGACATTGTCTATCAGAATACCCTGGGGAATTATGACAACATGTATCTGGGCCTGGAACTGGCCTGGAACTTTCTGGAAGGATATCAGCTCTATGGCAGCTATACAGCAGATGAAATGCGTTACTGGACCTATGATAAATGGTTCAGCGAAGTCCGGAATATCTTTGCCCTTCAGGGAGGTGTGAAAGGTGTTGTGCCGGGACTTCCCTTCACAACACTCAATATTCAGTACACCCGACTGGAACCCTTTTTCTACACCCATTATGCTCAGAAGTACCCCAGCTACACAGATTATTACAATGCGGAGGAAAAAACCCGGATGCTCACCTACTATGCCAACAAGGGAGAAAATCTGGGATACCATCTTCCTCCGGACAGCCATGAACTGCTCATTACAGCCAGAACAGCGGCGTTCAGCAATTTTCTGATTGACCTGACCTACAGCTTCATTACCCATAGCGATCAATACGGAACCTCTATTAAAGACTCTATAGACTATGACCTCTACGAAGAGGGCGGATATGATACTAAAGACCATGGAGGCCATCTGATTGAATCGGTCAATACTCTTTCCCTGGATTGCCGTTGGGATATTCCGGATCTGCCTGTCACACTGAACGGCGGATATGCTCTTGTCTTCGGGGAAATCAGGGAAACCTCTGATCTTAAATGGGAATCCTACACAAATAATATATTCAGCATAGGTGCGGAGTTTTACTACTGACAATGAAAAAAACAGTTTCCCTACTGCTGCTCTTACCGTTCCTTGCCTTGACAGCCGGAGCGGAATCCACGTTTAACGGAGAGGTAACACCCTTATTCACCTTTAACAGCGGGTATAACAGCGATCAGACTCTCCCTTCGTTAAACCAGCTTTATGAGTGGTATGACACCCCTTCTTTTCTCATGTTCAACCTGGATCTCCATCAGGATAACTTCAGAGCATTTACCCAGATGGATCTTCATACTGACCTGATGGTTGATCTGCACCATCAGCCTTATACCAACCTTCCCTATATAAGCCGCAGCGGCAATATCTATACGGACCCCAATATTCCCAATGTAGGTTATTTGGAGTGGGAGAAGGATGGTCTTAATCTCTCCGGAGGAAGGCGAAAGATCCAGATAGGACCGGGAGATTATGCCCTGGGTCTTTCTGGGACGGCCCCCTACTTCGACCACCTGGCACTGAGTAAAACCTTCTTTATGAACAAAGGAGAATTATCCTATTTTTTTACAGGAATCACATCAGACAGGAAAGCCATGGAAAAAATGGCAGATACCGAATACAAATCTCTTTTTGCTCACAGCTTTAACTGGAAAACGGAGAAATTTCTCTTCGGAATAACAGAATACAATCTCATCTATGAGCAGGTTCCCATGATTCAGGATATGGGTTTTATCACCTTCTATCACGGGTACTATCAGGACTACCAGAATGTGATGGATGAACTCTATTACGTCTATATGCCAGTTTCATCACTGCAGATCTACGGATCACTCATAATGGATGACTACAATATGAGTATTGAAGCTTCCGACAGTAACCCGAATGCTATGGGACTGACAGGAGGAGCGTCCTGGGGCAGGGGCAGACCGGGAAGGGATGTTTCCGAAAGGCAAAGCAGCTCCTATGCCCATATGATCCGTATCGGCGCAATGGAACAGCCTCCTGCCAGGCTGAGAATCAGTTTTGACTGGATGTGGGCGAGCAAATACCTTTATAACAGGGAATCCGAATCAGGAAAGTTTACCAACCCCATGTACTACTCCTGGGAGTATGAGAGGGAAACAATGAATACCTTCTATGGCGCCCTTTACGGCCCGGATACGGTAACATCAAAGCTATCTGCCCAATGGACTGCTCCGGCGCTGGCATTAACAACAAGCCTTGAATGGCTTATAGCGGGAGCAGAGGGAATTGAGATAGCCTATGAAGCCCCCTATGAGAACTGGTACAGACTGGAAGATCCCGTTACCCATACGGTTATGATTGATACCGAAGCCGAATGGACTCTTTCAAGCAGGGACGCTCTGCTGGGGAAACTGGGATTTGATATTCAGAAAGATGACTTTGATTTTTCGATTGGTCTTGGTTACAGACGGGTGCTCTTTTAATAATAATGTACCGGAATGCCTGAGGCAGACCTCTAAGACATGGGGATTGGCGACTGGAAACTTTAAAAGTGGAAAGAGAAAACCATGTAACTCTTTTATCTGTAAAGAGTCTTAGTTCTTGAATATATGATTGGAAACAAAGGCATTATGAATTGAAATATTGATGCTTTGAAGATATAATGTCAGAAATTTACACTGGGAGATTATTGTGGTCAAAATTGGTTATACCACCGGGGTTTTTGATTTATTTCACATAGGACACTTGAATATACTGCGGAACGCGAAACTGGAATGCGACTACCTCATAGTTGGTGTAACAACAGATGAACTCTCACAGAATGAAAAGGGAAAAACTCCTGTCATTCCGTTCCAGGAGAGAATGGCTATAGTAGAAAGTATTCAGTATGTCGATATGGTTGTCCCGCAGACTTCCTATGATAAATGGGAAGCCTGGAATAATCTTAAATTCAATATTATGTTTGTAGGGGATGACTGGAAAGGTTCTGAAAAGTGGAACAGGCTGGAAGCCGATTTCGCGGAAAAAGGCGTGACCATACACTACTTTCCCTACACAAAACAGACGTCCAGTACGAAGCTGAGAACCATCCTTGATAAAATGTATGAAAAACATATATGAAAAGAGTTATAACCTACGGAACTTATGACCTTCTTCACTGGGGCCACGTCAACCTCCTGAAAAGAGCAAGAGAGATGGGAGATTACCTGATTGTGGCTCTCTCGGATGACAACTTCAACAGAATAAAACATAAAGAATCCTATAACACTTATGAGGAAAGGAAACTGGTACTGGAATCCATAAGGTATGTAGATCTTGTTATTCCCGAGAAATCATGGGAGCAGAAGGTTGATGACATAAAAAAATATCAGGTGGATATTTTTGTTATAGGCGATGACTGGAAAGGAGAGTTCGACTTTCTGTCTGAACTTTGCGAAGTTATTTACCTACCCAGAACGAACGGGATATCAACAACTCAAATAAAGAATGACCTTAAAAAATAGCATTGCATATTGCTCCGGAAAGACAGCCCGCCGGAAGGTAATTCTAAGATACCAACAATCCGATACGACTCTCTTTTTCACCCATGTTCTTTGCCTGTCTTTCTAAAGAGGACCGGCAATGTTTCAAACTTCAGCCTACGTTGAGGTAAAGTTTCCGGAATGACCTAGAAAATCCAATAATTAAATTGAGGAAAAATCCATGGCAGAGAATTCAAAGCAGAAAAAATACAATTTGTTCAGATTCCTATTGATATTAAAAGGTCTGCTACCCTCTTTTCTGACCCTTTTCAGCAGTAGAGACTACAAACATATTGTGTTCTGTTCTTCCTACACCACAAAATTTCAGTTTAATTCCCGTTATCTTTTCCTGTACTTTCTTAAAAATTATAAGGACTGGAAAGTGGAATTTGTTATCAATGATGAAGAATTACGGAAATCACTGGTCCATGAGTATGGTCCCCATTTTATAGAGACAAATTCACTGAAAGGAAAGTTTCACGCCCTGAAAGCCGGAGTCTGGGTCCCGTCCACTCTGGAAACCCCTGTCTCAGGACTCTTCCTTTCCTTCCGCCGGCTTGTCTATCATGTTGGTCATGGAGTTCCTTTCAAGCACTTCGGGAACAATGAAAACCAGATGAGTCTTGTAAAGAAGATCTATATTCAGCTTATTAAAACCAACTTCTCCTATCTGCTCTCCAATAACGAAGCCTTTATCCCTGTGATGGCCGGATATATTGATGTCCCGGAATCAAAAATTGTTGTGAACGGCCTGCCCCGAAACGATCTTATGCACATTGAGAAGTCCCTTGATCTCATCAAAAAAGTGGATCCGGAGCTTCCTGAATGCCGCAAGAGCGTCCTGTATGCCCCCACCTGGAGAGCCTATGCGGAGCTGAAATTCTTTCCCTTTGACGACCTGGATCCACAGACACTGGAAGCCTTCCTGGAAGAGAACAAAATAGTCATTTTTCTCCGTCCCCATCCCTCCTATGCAGGATTGCTGCCTCCCGAAATTCAGAAGATAAAAAGGATAAGAATGCTGGATGCTTCTAAAGTCCCCGAAATAATGGAAGTACTCACTGTCTTCGATCTGCTTGTAACAGATTATTCCAGTATGTTCATAGACTGGCTTATAACAGAAAAACCTATGGCATTCCTTCCCTATGATCTTGAGGAGTATGCGGAAAAAATAGGCTTTTCCGTCCCCTTTGAAGAGTATACTCCCGGACCGAAGATACTGACACAGAGTGAGTTCATCAGTGAAATCGGAAGGCTCCTTTCTGACTCCTCCTACTATGTTGAAGAGAGAGTGAAAATGAACAGATGGTTCAATCCGGTCAGTCGCGATAACTGTCGTCTGAATGCGGAAAAAATCGTTGCCCTTCTCAGGGAAAAAGGAAAGATCTCATGATTGTTCAAATATGGAGAGAAGCCAGGCTTGATGATCGGAGTGTCAGTTTTCCCCATAAACTGGCTGCCGCCTGGCTCAGACTGACACGGAAACCCCTTGAAGGCAGGCTTCTGGAAAAGACACTTAAACTCACCGGAATGGTCACGGAGTTTCTTGATAAGAATGAAGTAGACTACTGGCTGGAAGGGGGAACCCTCATTGGTGTCATGAGAGAAAAAAGGCTTCTTCCCTGGGACCATGATGTTGATCTTTCCATGAAGGCGGAAGACCTTGGAAAGATTGTAAAAAAAATAAAAAAGTTCCGGTACCGATACGGATACAGGGTCGAATTTGTCAGGAATAAAGAAGACTCTGCCCCTCTGAAAGAGGGAGAGATCCGGCTGATAAAGATACAGAGCCGAAGATTGTTCATTTTACCGGGATTTGTCCAGGTCGATCTTTTTGTAAAAGTACGGCATGAAAATGCTATGTTCTGGTCCATCCGGAACAAGGCTTTAAAATCCACTCCAGCCGAATTCACAGATCATTTAATAAAAACAGATTTTGAGGGTATGTCCCTTTCCATCCCGGAAGATTACGATGGTTACCTCAGATACCGGTACGGAGACTGGATGACGCCTCAGAAAGAGTATGATAACATCTCCGATGATAAATCCATTGTCAGAAACTTATAGGAATGATTTATGAAAAAACTGCTGAAAAAGATAAAATTCAGGACCGCAAGAGGGGTCCGGCTTCTGCTTTTTAAACTGGCAGATATTATTCTGATTTGTCCTTCCTTTGCGGAAAACCTGATAAAATTGGCCAAATTCTGTTTCAACAGATCATTTTTTCCGGCAAACCGGATATGGTCCTGGAAGATCGTCAACAGTCTCTATCAGAGATTTCCCTTTGAGCTGGAGAAAGCCTTCTATAAAAAAGGGAAGAAACGGGTGGAGGATCCCCTCTTTCTCTCACAGATTCTTCCCGGAGAAATCATAAACGGAAGGAAAGAGGAATATGCAGGAACGTTCAACATATTTTTTCAGTTCAACGCCATGGTAATTGAAGGGTTTGTTACAGATAAAGAAAGCATATCTGTCGATCTGATTCTCTCAGGAAAGAAGATCCGACGTCTGAACTGTCAGAGCGGTGGCGGATACAGGATGTTCAAAATAAACCTGAGCCGACAGGTTATTGAAACCTTGCCCCTGAAGTCAGAGCTCACAATACAGACTGTTGAAAGTGAGACAAACCTTCTCTATAAAAGCTCGGAAAAAGCGATAATTGAACTGCCCCATGGCCAGGATACTCTTTTTCACCTGATGGAAAACGGCTCAGCCATAACCAAAAAAGGCCAGATCACTGATCCGGAAGAGACAGTGAGAGAGCGGCAGAATGCCTATCTGGCCTTATACACCAGGGTAAGAGAGTTCTTTGAATCCGAGCTGCAGATGCCGCTTTTTGCCATGTATGGAACCCTTCTCGGAATTTATAGAGAAGGTGATTTCATCAAAGGGGATGACGATTTCGATGCCGGATATATTGTCAGTTCCACACGTCCTGGGGATGTAAAAAAAGAGACGAAAGAAATTGTCATGAAGCTTATCAAAGCCGGATTTATTGTGAGCTTCAACAGACGGGGCAAACTCTTTCGAATTCAGACAGAAAAAGGATTCGACCACAAGATACATCTGGACTTACGTCCTGTCTGGTTCAACTCAGGCAATATGTGGGCCCATCTCCAGGCCTGCATTCCGGGAAAGCGGGAAGATTTTCTCCCTGTTCAGACTGTAACGCTGCGGGGTGTGGATATTGATATTCCCCGTGTCCCCGAAGTCCTTCTGGAAGGGTACTACGGGAAAGGCTGGAAAGTTCCGGATCCCGGTTATGTGAATGACCTGGCAAAGAATCAGGATTTTATTATCCGAACCCTGAACAAAACTCTTTTAACCCCCCGTGAATATCTTGCCATGAAAAAAAATCTTGCCGGCTTGGGCAATGGAGAGCAGGAGGAACAGTTTGTCTCAACAAGCTATCAGCCCCTGTACCCCCTGTCAGAGTATTGTGATTAAACAAAGGAGTTCCACCTTATGAAACAGAGACATATCCTCTCAGCTGTCTTTCTTTTCTGCTCATTCAGCCTGTTCTCCGGGGAGTTATTCAGTTCTCTCTACCTTGACTATTACAGGTACACCGACCTTCTTGGTAAAAGTACACCCGATACGCTGGGGTTTCATACCTACTCCGGAAATACGCGGGAGTACGGAAACCGGCAGCACCCCTGGGCCGAACATATGGACGGGCCAACCCCTTTTTATTTTAACAGCGATACAAGTATGGAAATTGCTCCTGTGACATCAGAGCTTTCCTGGAACTCCTTTAACCTGACAAGAGGTCTAAATGACGGCCTGCAGTGGCAGGGCAAAGGACTGAACAGCTATTTTTCAGCAGGATTATCTTTTGAAAGCCCCTATGTTTCATTCTCTCTTCTCCCCGAACTCGCCTATGCGGAAAACAAGGAATACCCGATCTACAAAGGAACCGGAGACTATTCCTATTACTACAGCGGAATAGACTATCCCACCCGCATGGGAGATGAATCCTACAGCCAGATATCTCCCGGGCAGAGTGAAATCCGGGCTGACTATGGAATTTTCACCCTGGCGGTCTCTCATGAGAATATGATATGGGGGCCTGCGGTTTTTAATCCTCTGATCATGAGCGCTGCGGCGGAAGGATTCTACCATAGCGATATGGGTATCCGGAAAACCGAAACCAGATGGGGAACCTTTGAAGCAAGGATTGTAAACGGAGTCCTGGAGGAATCTGATTTTTTCAATTCTCTCGATGACGATGACTATACTTATCTGACCGGTTACATGCTGGCCTGGCAGCCGACATACAATCCTTTTTTTACAGTAGGTATCAACAGGACCCTTATCTGCAACTGGGAGGATATCAACGGAACCGCCCTATCCAAGCTGTACAGCTTTGCCTATGTGGACAGCGACCTGGGAGGAGAGGATAGAACCGACCAGAGAGTGTCCTTATGGCTGGACTGGAAATTCCCGGACAAGGGAACCAACATCTATCTGGAGGTCTTCAAGGAAGACCACTCTGAAGAGTTCCATTCCCTCCTCTACTATCCCGACCATACCGCGGGATTTACCTTCGGAGGCCAGCAGGTGTGGCCCCTGAGCCCTCAAAAAGGGCTGTCCCTCAATGCGGAATATTCCTGGATGCAGGTAAGCAACTCCTACGCCCTGAAAGGCCGCAGCGGTGGAACGTACTATAGACATGGTCTTGTATATCACGGTTATACCCATAAAGGGCAGCTTCTGGGAGCGCCATCGGGCCCCGGTTCGGATGCCCAGTACTTTTCTTTGAGCTTTTTTGACAGATGGGGGCTTCTCAAATTCCATGGCTCCCGGATCAACTACGATAAAGATTACGTTTTTGAATATTTTGCCGATCAGGACAGACTCAATGTGGAACTGCGGACAGGACTGGCCGGTATGGTCTTTCTGCCCTACGGCCTGGAACTGAATTTTGATCTGTCCTATCTGCTTGTAGCAGGTCAGGCTCTGGCCTATGAAGTCTTTGACAACGCCTTTTCTGTCACAACCGGTTTAACTTACAGGTATTAAAAAAAAATTCACCATTCAAAAGGGAACAGGATATAGATATGAATACAGTGCAGTATTTTCTCGCCCGTTTAAAAGAAACAGTTCGGACCCGGGCAGAAGCCGGGGGAATCAGCTTTGCAGCTCTCTACCATAAAGGGAAGAGACAAATGCAGAAAGGGAATTACAGGAAAGCGATATCCTGCTTTCAGAAAGGTTTTGATAAAATAGGGAAGAAAAATGATTCTATTGCTTTCAGCTTTTACCAGCTCTGGCAGTTTCATCTGGAAAAGGCCCGCTTTATGGCCGGCTTGTCAGAGGTGGAGGATCCTTTTTTCCACTGTAAAGCAGAACCTGTAAAATCCCTTGAAAAGATCTCCCGTGTCAAAGGGATCTATGATTTAAACTGGATCAACAAGGGGCTTAAAATCACCGGAATATTTGCGGGTGATGCCAAATCTGTTCAGATACTGATTGATAACATTCTGATCAGAGAGTTTCGGATCAGGAGACACCCTTTTCTGCCTGGATCTTTCCGGTTCATGCTCTCCCGGCCGCTGATTCAGATACTGCCGCAGGAGAGTGAACTTTCTCTCAGATTCTCCACAGGAGAAGCACTGAATCTCAGGAAGAACGGAAAGATCTGTAAAGACAGTGACAGAGTCAAACTGACAATTCCCCATGGTAGTGGTGAAATCTTCGAGAAACTCAACAGCGGTATGAAAATTACCAAGAAGGGAACTCTGTCCAAGTCGGGGGAAGAGATTCTGGAAAGCCAGAAGCGCTATCTCGAGCAGTATACATGGGCAAATCGTTTTTTCACTGAAAAACTGGGAACACCCCTGTTCATCCTGTACGGAACACTGCTTGGGTATTACAGGGAAGGGGATTATATTCCCGGAGATGATGACTTTGATGCGGGATATTTTTCACAGAAAACAAAAGCCTCCGAAGTGAAGGAGGAACTGAAAAAACTCGTGATTGAAATGGTACTGGAAGGAGCCTACTGTTCCATTAACCGGAGAGGAAAACTCTTCCACTTCAGACTGGAGGTAGATGATCCTTCTATCCATCTGGATCTGCGGCCGGTCTGGTATGAGGACGGTTCCATCTGGCTTCATAAACAGGCCTGTCTCCCTCTGAAACCAGAGGATTTTCTCCCGGGAAAAACAGGCACTCTCAAAGATGTGGAGATCCAATACCCGTCCAACACCGAAGCATTCCTGGAATCCTACTACGGGAAGGGATGGAAAGTTCCGGATCCCAACTATGTGAACTCCTCTGTGCGAATTCCCCTTCGTATTATCCGGAAACTCAAGTCCATCTATATTACTCCGAAGGAGTTCAGCGAGATGACCCGGGAAATTGAAGAAAGACGCAAAGACTATCCCCGGGCGGGGAAGCTTATATCAAGAGGCAGCCATAGTCTCTATCCTCTGGATGAGTTTGAAACCCTCTGCGGCTGGTAGTATAACCCTGTAGAAATATTCCCTGCCCTGAGGCAGAGAATATTGACATTAGGGAGAGAACCGACATAGGTTTGAGCTTTATGAAAAAGAAGAAATCCGTCAAAGCAAATGCTTTTTTTAATACTCTCAAGGAGTTCCTGGACCTGGCAGCTCCTTTAATAACATTTCCCTACGTGGCCCGTGTACTGATGCCGGAAAACCTGGGAAAGGTTCAGTTTGCCACGTCTATTATTCAGGTGTTTACCTACTTTGCGGCACTGGGGATACCCCTCTACGGGGTCAGGAAAATCGCGGAAGTCAGGGACAGCGTCCATGAACGGAGCAAAGTCTTTAAAAGCATTCTGACCATTGAACTTGTTGCGACAGCCATTGTCTATGTTATATTTCTCAGTTCCATCTTCTATGTTGATAAATTCCACAAGGAAGTTCTTCTCTATCTTATCCTCGGAATACAGATCGGATTTAAGACCTTCGGCTTTGAATGGTTCTTTCAGGGCATGGAAGAGTATAAATTTATGGCTTACAGGAAATTCTTTGCCAAAGTCATCTCTATCATACTGACCTTTACTCTGGTGAAAGGACCGGAAGACTATATAATCTACGGCAGCATTGCCATCATAAGTACATTCTTTTCAAGGGTTCTGAATTACTGGAACCTGAGAAAAATGATAGAACATGTGCCTTTCAGAGAGGTCAATGTCAGGGAACATATCAACGGAGCTCTCTATTTCTTTTTTCTATTCATTTCAACAAAACTCTACAACAATATAGATAAAGTTATGCTTGGTTTCATGAGCGGCGATGCTTCCGTAAGCTACTATGTTACGGCAAACAAGCTCATCCGGATTATAAAAACCGTATTCGTTGCAGCCAACTCGGTCCTTATCCCCCGGTTTTCCAATATGGTGGCCAGAGGAAAACATGAAAAGATGAAGCCTTTGGCACAGAAAGCTTTTTCAGTCATATTCTTTCTTCCTCTCCCGGCCATGGCGGGACTTTATCTTCTCAGCTATGAATCCGTTATGATCTTCGGAGGTCGGAAATATCTATCGGCTGTCACAACCATGAGAATCCTTCTTCCCATTCTTATGCTTCTCCCGTTAAAGAGCTTCATAGGCAAGCAGATTCTCCTTTCCTACGGAAAACAGAAACTTGTCCTGGTGGCCATACTGCTCTCCACTCTTATGAATATTGTTCTCAATTTTATGCTTATTCCCGCTTTCAGCCAGAATGGCGCCGCCCTGGCGTCCATCCTGTCTGAGATGATGATACTTGCTGTTGAGATAATCTTCGGCTGGTCCTATATAAAACAGATGGAACTGCATTTCCGTCAGAACTTCAAATATATTGCCGCCACTTTTATTATGTCTCTGAGTGTTTTCGCAATAAAACAGATACTCCTGACACAGTCCGATTCAGTGGGATTAATAGTTGCTGTCTCGGCCGCTGCGGGTTCAGTGATTTATGCTCTCTCACTGATTGCGATGAAAGAGTCCCTTTTCGTTCCTATTATCAGAAAGCATTTTCTGAAAAGAATCTCCCATTAGGCTGATTTTACCTGATCCCTGATATGGGAAGAACTGCATGGATCTCAGCCTTACCGGCGCCCCCGTTAACGATGGAAAAATAAATTCAAAAAATATCTCATTTTCTTTTGACAAGAACGCAAAAGCAATCATAATTCAATTCATTCCAATTGAGGAGGATTCTAAAGATGGATCTTCTGGATAATGCAACGGGCCAGCTGAATCAGGTCCTGGATGAGATAAACAGCCTGAGAGAAGCTGTTCTGGATCATGACCGTTCCATGAGCGAACGCATCGAAGCTTATGGCGATATCATAGCTTCGGAAGTGGGAGATACAATGCTCTCCCGGGCCCGAAACCTGGAAAGGGAGTACGGATTCCGTCAGCTCTACCTGAAATTCGAAGGGTCCAACCCTTCGGGAACACAGAAGGACAGGATCGCCTTTGCCCAGGTGGAGGATGCCTACCGCCGAAGCTATGACAAAGTGGTGTTTGCAACCTGCGGCAACTACGGAGTGGCCCTGGCTTTTGCCACCTATCTGGCCGGGCTGGAATGTCTGATCTATATTCCTCAGGGATACCATGTCACCCGCGAGGAAGAGATGAGAAAATGGGGTGCGGAAATCGTCAGAGCCGGTCGGGATTACGAGGAAGCTGTTCTCCTCTCAAGCCGGGAAGCTGAAAAACGGGATTACTATGATGCCAACCCCGGCGCAATCAATACGGATATACAGCTGAAAGCCTATGGGGAAATCGCCTTTGAGATCTATGATGAACTGAGAGATGCTCCTGCGGCCGTAGCAGTCCCTGTTTCCAATGGGACGACTCTGGCGGGAATCTATAAAGGTTTTCAGACCCTCTACCGCCGGGGAAAAACCTCCAGAATCCCGAAAATCATTGCAGGATCCTCAACAGGGAAAAATCCGATTATCCACTCATTCAGAAAAGGCTATGCAGACTACAGGGATCTGGATCCGTCGAAGATACGGGAATCCCAAGTCAACGAGCCCCTGATCAACTGGCACTCCATTGACGGGGAGCTGGCGTTCAATGCCTTGAGAGACACCGGGGGATGGGCCTGCAATGTGTCGGATAAAACAATGACAGGGCTATCGGGATTCATTAAAAACCAGGAGGGACTGTCAGTCCTTCCCGCGTCCACTGCCGGACTGAGCGCCCTTATAAATCTGAATAAAGAAACCCCCTTACCGGGAGACAGGTATGTGGCGGTGCTGACAGGGAGGAGATAAATGAAATCCGAAGGAAATGCAGTTGTCTACTGCGATAAGGCTTTTGCCACAACCTATGGAAAGACAGCCCACGGCCTTGTCCGTTTTACCGAGCGGTACAGAGTCGTTGCAGTTTTAGACAGCTCAATTGCCGGAGAACCTGATGCGGGGGAATTTCTGGATCGCCGGAAGAAAGGAATCCCCATTGTAAAGGATCTGGAACGGGCCCGGGAACTGGCCTCGTCGCAAAAACTGGAGCTGACTCATTATATCATCGGAGTGGCCACTGATGGAGGCTATCTGACAGACGAGATCATTGATTCTGTAGAAGAGGCTCTTCAGCTTGGACTGAATGTTGACTCGGGCCTGCATGATTTTCTTGCGGACAGGCAGGACCTGAAGAAACTGGCAGAAGAGAAAAATCTGCAGATACGGGATATCCGGAAAACAAGCCGTGAAAGCAACCATATGTTCAGCGGAAAGATAGGAGATGTCAGCTGCGCCAAAGTAGCTGTTCTGGGGACAGACTCGGCCCTGGGTAAGAGAACCACAGCCTGGATGATTGTACACGAACTGCAGAAAAGATCCCGGACAGCCGAACTTATAGGCACAGGCCAGACAGCCTGGCTTCAGGGAGCAAAATACAGTACCGTCATGGACTCACTTGTGAATGATTATGTCAGCGGCGAGCTGGAGCATCTTGTCTGGTCGGCCTGGAAAGAGGAGCATATGGACTTTGCTGTGATCGAAGGTCAGGGCAGCCTTATGAACCCGGGCTACCCCGGAGGTTTTGAAATTCTGGCAGCCTGCCGGCCTGACGGAATCATCATGCAGCATGCCCCGGGCAGAACCGAATACGACGGATTTCCCGGCTACCCTCTGGACTCTCTGAAAGATCAGATATTCCTGGTGGAGTTCCTTTCCAAAAAACCTGTCATTGCCATTTCAATCAACCATGAAGGACTTTCTGATCCCGATGTAGACTGGATTTGTGACAATCTCCAGAAAGAATTCAAACTTCCTGTGGTGGATCCTCTACTGCATGGGCCGGAAAGGCTGGCTGATGCGGTTGAGAAACTCAGAAAATGAAAATCCGGACGATTGAGCTGATCAGTTTTTCATTTGATCTGGCGCAGCCCTACCAGGTAGCCTATCAGAGTTTTCACTCTGTAAAGAATCTACTCCTGCGGATTGATACGGGAACCATATGGGGTTGGGGCTGTGCAGCACCTGACCCCTTTGTGACCGGGGAAGATCTGGATCAGATGCTTCCCGTGCTGAATGAAAAGCTTCCTGTTCTTCTCAAAGGAAAAGACCCCTTCTCCCGGATGAAAATTCTGGACTCGCTGAAAAAGGAACTGCCCGGATACTTCAGCGTCTGGGCGGCTGTGGACATGGCCCTGTGGGACCTGCTTGGTAAAAAAGCGGATCTGCCTGTCTGTAAACTTCTGGGGGGCTATAGAAGCCGCATCGAAACGAGCATAACCATAGGAATCTGCGATCTGCAGGAAACAATGGAAGAGGCCGCCCGGTTTATAGGAGACGGCTTCAGGATCCTCAAAATCAAGGGTGGTTTGGATCTGGATGAGGACCTTACCCGCCTGAGAGCCCTCAGAGAGAAATACGGAGAGGACATCCGCCTGAGGTTCGATGCCAATCAGGGGTATTCCCGGGATCAGGCCCTCCATTTTTTAACCGAGGCAAAAGGCCTGGACCTGGAGGTGATTGAACAGCCCACCCGAAAAGGGAAGCCCGACCTGCTGGGGGATGTTTCCGCCAGATCCCATGTGCCGATTATGGCAGATGAAAGCCTGGTATCCCTGATCGATGCCTTCCACCTGGCGCGGAAAGGACTGGTGGATATGATGAATATCAAGATTATGAAGGTCGGTGGAATCACCGAAGCGGTACAGGTGGACAGCGTCGCCCGTTCCGCCCACATCACAGTCATGGTGGGATGTATGGATGAATCCGCATTGGGTATATCCGCGGGTCTGCATTTTGCCCTGAGCCGGAAGAACATCCGCTATGCCGATCTGGACGGCCATCTGGACCTGCTGAATGATCCCGCTGCCGGCACAGTGATTATGAAAAAAGGCTGGCTGTCACCCAACGGTCTCCCCGGACTGGGCTGGAAAGGTTTGTAGCCCGAATCGATCTTTTTTTATTTATGCTTTTGCTCCTTTCATTTCCCCTTAGTTTTTTTTATGCTTATAGATAGACTAATTCGCTTGAGAAAAAAGCGTAATAAAAGGACTTTTGTTTGAAAAAACTCAGGACAAAAATTGTGGCTTCTATTGGAGTTCACAACGACACGGATTTTATCCGCAGCCTCTATAATGCAGGGGCCAGTACATTCCGTTTGAATACCGCCCATCAGACACCGGAAGAATCCGAAGTAATTATTGACCGTATCCGTGAGGTCTCTGAAAAAGCGGCAATACTGATAGATACGAAAGGGCCGGAAGTCAGGACAGTGGATATTGAAACCCCCATAGAAGTTTCTGAGGGAGATGAAGTTCTCATTGTCCCCCGGGGGGAAACTTCCGAGAAAAAGCATTTTTCCGTCAGCTATAACCGTTTCTGCGGAGATATGAAAAGGGGTACGGAAATTCTGATTGATGACGGCGACCTTTCTCTTGTGATCATAGATAAGCAGGAAAACCAGCTGAAGTGCATAGCCAATAACAATGGTGCCATTAAGAATAAAAAGAGCGTCAATGTTCCCAGGATTCCGATTCCCCTTCCTGCATTAACAGAAAAAGATGAAGAGTACATCCATTTTGCCGC
The DNA here is from genome assembly GCA_963666275.2 of Oceanispirochaeta sp. Taxonomy (GTDB): domain Bacteria; phylum Spirochaetota; class Spirochaetia; order DSM-2461; family DSM-2461; genus Oceanispirochaeta. The sequence continues at coordinate 563,603 of CAXXOA010000002.1, read as the reverse complement.
CAGAAAAGGCATTGACTTCATTGCTCATTCTTTTGTCAGAAACAAGGAAGATGTTCTGGCTGTACAGAAGATTCTTGACCGGTATGACAGTCAGATCAAAATTATTGCCAAAATAGAAAACAACGAAGGAATTGAAAACCTCAATGAAATCCTGGAACACTGCCATGGGATTATGATTGCCAGGGGAGATCTCGGAATCGAACTTCCGGCCGAAGAGGTTCCCATTGCCCAGAAAAAAATGATCCGGAAATGTATCAAGAGGCGGAAGGTTGTCATTACAGCGACCCAGATGCTTCACAGCATGATCCATAATCCCCGGCCCACAAGAGCGGAAGTCAGCGATGTGGCCAATGCGGTCATGGACGGGACAGATGCTCTGATGCTTTCAGGAGAGACGGCCTACGGTGATTATCCTCTGGAAGCGGTTCAGACCATGGCGGCCATTGCGGGGAATATTGAAGATAAAATGAAGCCTTCATTTAAGAATCTGAAGCTTGTGGAAATCCATCCTGTCCGCTTTCAGATGATTAAATCTGCCGTGAATACGGCAAAGACCCTGAAAACCCAGGCGATCATCATCCAGACAGACACGGGACGTTCTGCCAGACTGCTTTCAGCCTTCAGAGGAAGGATCCCTGTGATGGCGCTCTCACCGAATCCCACGGTGATCCGCCAGCTGGCGCTCAGTTTCGGAGTGGATGCGTTTCCTCTGAAATCTCAGGAAACCCTGGATGAAATGGTCAGCGAATCCGTCAAGGTCCTGCTGAATCAGGGGGTGATCCGGAACACGGATCTGGTCCTCATGGTGGGATCTTCACCGAAACACGCCTATGTTACCAATTTCCTTGAAGTGGGAGAGGCATCTCACTTTCTGGGAGGACGGGAGTAGATCAGGAAGATCCCTTCCTGATCAGGGCATCGGCAGCCAGTCTGGCTGAAGAAAAGGCAAACTGAAGATTGTAGCCGCCGGTGTCTCCGTCCACATCCAGAACTTCTCCGGTAAAGAACAGCCCCTCGCAGATTCTGGATTCCATTGTTTTGGGATTCACTTCCTTCAGATCAATTCCTCCCCCTGTGGCCATGGCGATATTGAATCCCCCCACGGACTGAATCACTACGGGAAATGCGAAAAGATGATCCAGCAGGCTTTTCCGGCCGGGTTTGTTCAGCTGGGCAAGAGTCAGATCTGTTTTGATTCCGCAGATCTGAAAAACAAGAAGAACCAGTTTTTCCGGAATGCCCTCCTCACAGACAAACCTTTTAAGGCTCATTTTTCCATTCGTCCCGGCCGCGGCAATTAGCCTTGATTCGAAATCTGATCGCCCCTCCCGGGGGGATATCCGTATTTTCAGAGAGTCTCCCTGCCGGAGATTCCGGCTGTTGTTCAGAATGACCGGTCCGGAAAGGCCTTTGTGGGTCAGAAGGAGGTCTCCCCGGTATTCTGCGGCTTTTTTTCCCTCCCGGAAGATCTGGATTTGTGAGGGGAAGGAAATTCCCGAACAGCTTACAAAGGGATTTTCCCGGAGGAATACAGGGGAAAGAACGGGAAACGGGGGTATAATCGAGTGTCCCAGACTCTGAGCCAGATCATATCCGTCCCCAGTGGAGCCTGTGGAGGGGTAGGACAGCCCGCCTGTGGAAATCATGACAAACCGGGAGACGAGGCTCTCTTTATCCTGTTTCCGGATCTTAAAAAGCCCCTCTTTAAGAGAGAGTCCCAGAACCTGATTCTTGTAATAGATACGAACGCCCGCTTTTCTGCACTCGTTTACAAGGGCATCCTGCACATCCCGGCTTTTCCGGGAGACAGGAAATATTTTCCCGTCTCCCCGGTCTTCGGTCTCCACATTCAGGGATGTGAAAAAATCACGCAGCTGCCTGTTAGTCCAGTTCAGAAGAGAAGATGAGATAAACCGGGAGGCTTTTCCGTAATGGGAGAAGAAATCCCGGATCTCACCACTCTGTGTGAGGTTGCACTGGCCCGAACCCGCCATTAGGAGCTTCTTTCCGGGCTGGGCATTTTTTTCAATAAGGCAGACCTTCAATCCCGCCCGGGCAGCAAAACAGGCCGCGGCCAGTCCTGCAGGACCTGCTCCGATCACTGCCAAATCATATCTGTCGTTTTTCCCTTCCATCTGCCCTATCCTATGAATATTTCCAGCATATGCAAGAGGAACGAGGTCTCCGGGGCTATTTAAGTTCTCAGATCTGACCTAGTAAATTCTCTATATCCCATTTTTTTGGGAAACATTTTTGCGTTACCCCGCCTCCTCCCCCTATACTCCTAAAGGAAGGAGTTCCTTATGAAAAAAAATCTCTCATATATTTTCGTTCTGTTTTTCAGCCTCTCTTCCCTCTTTTCAGGAGGACAGAACGACAGGATTCAAACAGAGATGAAGCCGGAAATCCGTGTGGCTTCGAAAATTGATACCGAAGGCTCCCTCCTGGGAAGTATGATACTCCTGATCCTGGAAGAGGCAGGATTTCAGACAATCGACAATACGATTTTCGGTCCTACCGATGTGACCCGGCGGGCCATTATCAACGGGGAGATTGATATTTATCCTGAATACACAGGGAACGGAGCCTTCTTTTTCGACCTTGCCGGGTCGGAAGACTGGAAGGATCCTCAGAAAGGCTATGTAGCTGTCAAAAAGCTGGACTATGATGAAAACAGGCTGGTCTGGCTGACACCGGCTCCGGCCAATAATACCTGGGCTGTCTGTGTCCGGGAGGATCTGGCAGAAAGAGAAGGACTTGAGACCCTGGAAGATCTGGCAGACTACCTGAATGCGGGAGGAGAATTTAAATTGGCCGGTTCGGAAGAGTTCATATCCAGACCCGACGCCCTGCCAGCGTTTGAAGAAGCCTACGGTTTTGATCTATCCGAAGAGCAGATGCTGGTTCTGTCGGGGGGCAATACAGCCCAGACCGAACAGGCCGCAGCGAGAGGCACCGATGGGGTCAATGCCGCCATGGCCTACGGTACAGACGGGCAGCTTGCCGCACTGGGTTTAGTGGTTCTCACTGATTCCCTGAGAGTTCAGCCCGTATATGAACCGGCTCCGATCATAAGGGAGGAAGTCCTTATGGCCAATCCCGAAATTGAAGAATTACTGGGGAAGGTCTTCTCCACACTGGATCTTAAAACCCTGCAGAGGCTGAATTCCGCCATTGCGGTTGAAGGTAGATCCCCCGAAGAAGTAGCGGAGGAGTATCTGAGATCAAAGGGGTTTCTTTAATTTAGATGTTTTTCAGGATGATAAATAAAGCGTCTCTCCCCGGAGTCATCCTGGGGGGGGCAGCGTTTTTCCTTCCCTTTGCGGGACTGAAGGAGAACCGGGTTGTCGATCCCCGGCTTTTCTCTCTTCCGGAGGCGTTTCCAGGATTATACCCTTTTCTGCCAGCGCTGCTGCTCCTGGCAGCCCTGTTGTCTGGTCGGAGGAAAAATGCCGGAATTCTCTGGGTTCATGGCTTTCTGCTGTATCTTCTCCTCATCCCGGGAGCCGTCTCTCTTCAGACCTCTCTCGGCCTGGAGGCCTATCCCTATGGCAGTATCTCCCTTTCCGGGGGATTCTGGTTTTTTCTGGCCTCCTCTTTTGCCTTGATGAACTATCGGAAGGGTGTGATAAATCTGCTCCCTGTACTGCTCATTGTCCTCCTTTTCCAGTTGGGATATATGGAGGGATTCGGTTTTATACGGGAATTCAGAAATGTGGAATCCCGATTCTATTCGGAGCTGATCAATCATCTCACTCTGGCCCTCAGAGCTGTGGGCGGAGCGGTTATTCTGGGAGTCCCCGCGGGAATCCTTGCCTGGAAGAAGTCCTCTTTCTCCCCTCCGGTCTTCACTTTTGTGAATGCCATGCAGACAATCCCCTCTCTGGCTCTCTTCGGACTTCTGATTGCTCCTCTGGCCTATCTGTCCCGGGAGTATCCTGTTCTGCGGGAAATGGGCCTGAGAGGAGTCGGACGGACTCCTGCTCTGATTGCCCTGACTCTCTATGCGCTTCTGCCCATTGTAAGAAACACCTATACCAGCCTGAAAATCCTCGACAGGAATACACTGGACGCAGGCAAGGGAATGGGCATGACTCCCCGGCAGCTCTTCTGGAAAGTGGAGTTTCCCCTGTCGATTCCTCTGATCCTGAGCGGGATCCGAGTTTCACTGGTTCAAACAACAGGGAATACCACCGTTGCCGCCCTTATCGGTGCGGGAGGACTGGGGTATTTTGTGTTCAGAGGGCTGGAACAGGCTGCCGTGGACATGATCATTATGGGTGTGATCCCCATCATCCTTCTTGTTCTTCTGATTGATAAGCTCCTTGAAATCCTGATCCGCCGGATAACTCCTGCTGGACTGGAGGAACTGTATGATAAAACTTGAAAATGTTTCCAAATGGTATGGCGAACACCAGGCACTGAAAGAGATCTCCCTGGAGATTCAGGAGGGAGAAGTCTGTGTGCTCCTGGGCCCCTCGGGCTGTGGTAAATCCACCACCCTCAGACTGATTAACCGGCTGATCTCTCCCGACAGGGGCAGAATTCTCCTGAAGGGAAAAGATATACGATCCATGGCTCCGGAAAAACTCCGCAGGGGTATGGGTTATGTGATTCAAAGCATTGGCCTTCTGCCCCATCTGACTGTGGAGCAGAATATCCTTCTGGTTCCCCGTCTTCTCAAGTGGGAGGAATCAGGGCTCTCCCGTAGGGCCGAGGAGCTTCTGGAAATGGTAGGCCTCCCCTCTGGTAAATACAGGAACAAGTTTCCTCACCAGCTTTCAGGGGGAGAAGCCCAGAGGATCGGGGTGGCCAGAGCCCTGGCGGCGGATCCTCCGGTTCTGCTGATGGACGAACCCTTCGGAGCTGTCGACCCTCTGAACCGGCTTCAGCTTCAGAAAGAGTTCCTCTCCCTGCAGAAGGAGCTGAAAAAGAGCGTCATTTTTGTCACCCACGATCTGGATGAAGCGGTCAACCTGGCAGACAGGATAGCCATAATGGAAAAGGGAGAGATCCGTCAGTACGACAGGACTCCTGAAATTCTTCTCCATCCCGCCTCCCTGTTTGTAAAGAAGTTCATCGGGGAACAGAAAGCCCTGAAGCTCCTGGCCTATTACAATGTGGCCTATGCGATGGAATCACAGATTCCGGATCCGGAGATTTCGCAGTCGGTCAGGCCGGAAGACAGTCTCAAGGGGGTTCTTTCCCTGATGCTGGGAGAGGGTGTTGATACTCTTGCTGTAAAAAAAGACAGTCGGAGTGCCCCCGTCGGCAGGATCACACTCAAAGCCATACTGCAGCTCTTTATCAGGGAAAAGGAGCTTGCGAATTGAAGAAAAAGCTATCCATTTCTCTCTTTGTACTCTCTCTTGTCTTTTTCCTCTCCTACGCCTTTTTTCCAGTATTCCGGGAATCTGTACTGAAAATTTTTTTTACATCTGAAGCAAATCTTCTCTATGAACGGTCCTCTCTTCCCCGTCTGATGGGAGATCATCTCCTTATGGTTTTCCTCTCGGGAGCTTCCGCATCGGTAATCGGAATACTTCTGGGTCTATTTGTCACAAGGCCGTCCGGGCGGGTGTACTATCCTCTTCTGAGGTCCCTGGCCTCTATGGCCCAAACCTTCCCGCCCTCCGCCGTGCTGGCCCTGGCGGTTCCCATTGCGGGCTTCGGATTCAAACCCGTTGTTTTTGCTCTCTTTGTCTACAGCATTTTCCCCGTCATCAACAATACAATCTCAGGGATCGAAGGGGTCCACCCGGATCTGACAGAAGCCTCTCTGGGGATGGGCATGACGCCACTGCAGGTCCTGTTCAAAACCGAGATCCCCCTGGCCGGCAAGGTCATCATTGCCGGTATCCGGACCAGTACGGTTATCAATATCGGAACTGCAACCATCGGAGCTGTCACAGGAGCAGGAGGGCTCGGCCGGATCCTTATGGCCGGAATTATTCACAACAACCTGGCCTATATTTTTACAGGAGCCTTTATCTCGGCCATGCTGGCCCTTTATACGGATAAAGTCTTCTCTCTCATAGAAGAAAAGTATTTCTAGTCCTTCCTGAAAGGATTTCCCCCCATTTCAGGACTGGGACTCCTAATTTATGAAAAAGTCAAAAATATTTCCGAGAGAGCTTGTTTCCGCTTTATAAAGCTCAGTGAATCTGCATTGTGTACAGGTAACGGTCGTGAATTTTTTGTTCTGCACATCGAAGATTTTTGAAAAACCCCCTCCGGTTGCCGCAAACTGATCTGTTTCATAGCTCATATTTCCGCACTTGGGGCAGCGCCAGTTATGTTCCATTCCTTCCTCCAGAGTCTGATAAGATGTTTTAAGGAAAACAGCCTATAGTGTATACCTGAAACCTTTCGAATAGAACAGGACGGAATTTTCATTCTCCCGGGAAATCCTCAACTTCTGACGGATTTCTCTGTGCAGGGAAATATTATTTCAGAAAAATAGAGAACTCCCGCCCCGTACCGGCTGGACGATTACTGATTTTTCAAGCATCCTGTTGCCTGAAACAGATTAGAATAATCCTATAGACCTGAGGGGAGCACGCCTCGGGAGTCGGAGATGTAGAGTCATGAAAAAGATATTGCTGATGTCCCTTCTTGCAGGAGCCCTGCTGATCACAGGCTGCCGTTCATCACAGAAAGAACCGCAGGAAGATCCGGAAACCCTCCAGATGGAAAAGATATCCTCCATGATGTTTGACCTGACTCCCCGGGAGGGGAAGCTCTTTTTCTTCACCATCTCCACCAGACAGCAGTTCAGAGACAGAGAACTGGAACTGTGCCGGGAGGAAGCAGCCCGGCAGCTTTCACGGTATTTCCAGATCAATGGCGTGTCCTATACCCGTACGGATGAAAGCGTCAGGGGAACGGCCAAAAAGGAGGCCACAGGCATCGCTTTCAATAACGACCGGGCCATAGCCCTGGTGGAAGACCTGACGCTGGAAGATCAGATTCAGACTGAGAAGCTGACCGCGGCCATCTTCTCCTACTCGGGAACAAGCACATTCTCTTTGCCCTATCAGCCGGGCTACAAAAACAAAGAGCCGGACTGGATTTTCAGTTCAGTGAAAATTCCTGGCTATCAGGTTGCTGTCGGTTTTACCGGTCCCAGCCGCTTCCTCTCCCGGACACTGCAGCAGGCAGACAAAAACGCCCTTGCGACCCTTCTGGAACAGAGAAACGGTTCCATGGATATTACCCAGAGCGACTGGCAGTCCCAGACCGCCTCATCATCCCGCTCCCGGATGGTGGAAACTTCAGCGGGGTCTATAGGAAGCGCCTATATCCTCTCCCGGTGGATTGATAAAAAAGGAAATCTCTACAGCCTGGCGGTCTGTCCCGCTCCATGAAAGTAGACACCCCTTTTTCCTGTACCCTCTGCGGGGAGTGCTGCAGCGGCTCCATGCGGGTATTTCTCAACACATACGATCTGTATAAAATAGGCCGGTTTTACAAACTGAACCATACGGAAGAGCTCTTTCAGAAGGGGCTTGTGGAATGGGCGGACGGGCAGAATGATCTTCAGCTTCCCAAAATTCGCTTTAAATCCTATCCATTTCCCTTCTGCCCTTTTCTCATGAACGATTTTAGCGAAGAACTGGGACTCCGGGGGCTCTGTTCTCTCCACCCGGATCATAAACCTCTTGTATGCAAACTGGCCCCCCTGGCCAGAGAGGTAGACCTTGATACAGGTAGAGACAGCTTCTCCTTTATACCCCCCCATCCCGATTGTCCGGGTTGCGGGAAGGGAGACCCTATTGATATTGAAAATGAGAAGGAAACTCTCAGGGAAGAACTGGTTTATGAAAGGGAATTATACAGACTTCTGAGGGAGAGAGAAGAAAGCCCCGAAACGATCCGGGAGCTTTATCTCTTCTCTCTGGACAGGGATTTTAAAGAGAGATTCCCTTCAGTTTGATTTTACTGATCTCTTCCAGCCTTTCAATGATGGGGAGGTGCTGGGTGCAGGCTTCTTCACAGATGCCGCAGGCGATACAATCGGAAGCCTGCTCGGGAGTAATACCCCAGTGCATCTGCATTCTCCTTTGAACATCCGCCTCTCCATTGCCCAGAATTTTCTGGTTATATGTTTCCATATACCGGGGGATGGGAATTCCCTGGGGACATTTATCGCAGTACTGACATCCCGTGCATATGCCGTCCAGTGAGGAGGAGGCATGGGATTTCATCTCTTCCAGTTTGGCTTCCGAAAGAGGCTGATACCCCTCTACGGCACTCAGGGCTTCCGCAACCTGACTGGAATCACTGAATCCGACCAGAGCGGTGGAAATGTCCTTATGGGCAAATAGAAAGCGCAGGGCTGCCTGGACCACAGTTTCGTCGACCCGGTTCCGGATAAAGTCAAAAACCTCCGGATTATTGGGAATCAGGCCCCCTCCAGAGGATTCATGATGACGCATCCCAGGTTCTCACTGCGGATCGCATCAAAAGCGGCCTGTCTGGTAGAAAAGTTGTAGGCCGAATATCCGAAAAGGACTCCTTCAAAAACACCTTCCATGAGCAGTTCTTTGATTTCATCTCCGATCAGATGACTGGAGACACAGATATGATTGATAAGGCCCTCTTCCTTCAGTTTCCTGAAAGTACTGATCACCTCGTTTTTCTTTCTCCGGCGCCAGTCATCCAGAGAGGTCACACACCAGACATGATAGAAGTCTATGGCATCCACATCCAGCCGTCTGAGCTGGCCTTCAATTTCAGTCCGGATATCATACTCTTTGGAACAGAAGGTTTTTGTCGAAAGATAATAGGGAAGGTTTCTGGCTCTCAGTTCTGCCAGTCCCCGGCCGAAAACCTCTTCGCTCCGTGTCCCGAAGTACTTGGGTGCGGTATCAAAATAATTCACACCCCCTTCGGCAGCCTGAACCATCAAGGCGGCGCTTTTATCAGTATCATCGATGTCTCCGAAACGCATTCCTCCGAATCCGAGAACAGAAACATCCTTTCCGGTTTTTCCATATTTGCGATAAATCATAGCTGTATCCTCCCGGAGAAAAGGATACAAAGAATGTCAGGATCTGACCAGTGGGTGCCCGGAGGGAGCAGGGATTGCAGAGAGGCCGTACCGGGCTTAAAATGGCCTATGAATCTATCGGAAACACTCAATCTGAAACGGGGCGAAGTATGCAGTATCGTGGGAGGCGGAGGCAAGACGTCTCTTCTCTACGCTCTGGCATCCGAATCCCGGGGGAAAAGCCTGTTCACCACGACCACAAAGATGCGATCCCCCGGAAGAGAAGACAATCCCTTCAGAGAAATTTTTACAGGACCCCTTACAGATCTGAAATTGTTCTCTGCGGATTTTCCCCTCTATGGGGCATGGAAGGAAATTCTAGAGAAAAATCTGCTGAAAGTTTCGGGATATCCGCCGGAATCTCTGGCGGATTGGATAGAGGAATTCCAGCCGGACCTGACAGTTGCCGAAGCAGACGGCGCAGCAGGAAAACCCATGAAACTCCCGGCAGAGCATGAACCGCAGATCATCCCCTGCAGCACCAGGGTTATCGGGGTGGTCGGTCTGGATATACTGAATGCACCGGGAAACTCCCGGACCATACACCGCTTTTCCCTGGCACAGGAGAGACTGGGACTGGCAGAAAACAGCCCTGTAGAGACAAAGCATCTGATCCGTCTGATCAATCATCCCCTGGGGCTTTTCAAGGACGCGGCAGACGGGATGGAGAGAACTCTGATCCTGAATAAAATGGACAATCTCCCGGGAGATTCAGAAAAGCTGGTCAGGACACTGAAGAGAGAATGTCCCGGAGTGGATCAAATATTTCTGACAGACCTGCGGGATTACAGAAATCCGATTATACTGAAGGAAGATTCCTGATACACTGGGATTATATACATACAAACAGGAGGGATTATGTCTCTTTTTGATAAAGCCGCTCAACTGGAAAAGGACAACAAAGCCTTTGCCATGATTACCATAACCTCATCCAGGGGCTCTGCTCCCAGAAACAAGGGGAGGATGATTGTTCTGCCTGAGGGGGAAATTTTCGGTACCGTCGGGGGAGGCCCGGCGGAACAGATGGTAATGGAAGAGGCCCGGAAATCTCTGAAAACAGGAGAATCCCGGATGGTTGCCTACAAACTGGACAGCGGCACATCCTCCTCCAGCATCGATATGGTATGCGGGGGAGATATGGAATTTTTCGTGGAAGTCTTCACACCCCGACCGGCACTCTTTCTGGCGGGAGGGGGGCATGTCAATCTGGCCCTTTCCAGACTGGCCGACTATCTGAACTTTCCCTATATCGTGGCAGATACCCGGAAGGGAATCGCCACTCCCGAAAGATTCCCCGGAGCCCTGGGCAGACTGGAGGGAGACAGTTCTGCGGACCTATTCCGTTCGGCCCGGGAGAAAGGGTGGATAACAGAGAAGACAGCGATCCTTATTGCCACCCATAATCATGATGACTCGGCTCTCAGAGAAGCCCTCTCCACAGAAGCCGTCTATATAGGCATGCTGGGAAGCAAAAGGAAAGTGAAACTCTTTTTTGAAAAAATGCTTCATCAGGGGTTTCAAGAAAAGGATCTGCAGAGGGTTTACGCTCCGGTGGGACTGGATATCGGAACGGAAACTCCCGAGGAAATCGCCCTGAGTATCATGGCAGAGATAATGCAGGTGCAGTCGGGCGGTTCCGGCCGCTCCCTCGCAGGGAACAGAAAAGCCCTCCCTCCTCTGGCGATTGTCAGGGGTGCCGGAGATCTGGCAACGGGAACAATCAGCAAACTGTTCCGCTGCGGATTCCGGGTTGCCGCTCTGGAAACGTCCCATCCTACAGTGATAAGAAGGACTGTGTCCTTTGCTCAGGCTGTCTTTGACAGGGAAGTCACCGTGGAAGGGATTACCGCGGTTCTAGCCGAGACGGAAGAGGATATCAAGAAGGCCTGGAACACGGGTAAAATTCCAATCATCCCCGATCCGGAGGGCCATTGGATAAAAAAACTGGCCCCCCTGATTGTAGTGGATGCCATTATTGCCAAAAAAAACCTGGGAACCCGGAGGGACATGGCTCCCGTGGTGATCGGACTGGGACCCGGGTTTTCAGCAGGGGAGGATGTCCATGCGGTCATAGAGACCAACCGGGGACATAACCTGGGCAAGGTCATTCATGACGGGCCTGCGGCTCCCAATACGGGGATTCCCGGAAATATTGCCGGTCATACCGCAGACCGGGTTGTCCGGGCACCTTCTGAAGGACAGGTAAAGGTTCTAAAAGATATTGGCTCCCTTGTCTCAAAGGGAGAGGTAATCCTGAAGGTGGGCTCAGAAGAAGTTCTCAGCCCTCTGGACGGCGTGGTGCGCGGTATGATCGCCGGGGGAGCAGAGGTGACCAGGGGCTTTAAAATTGCCGATGTCGACCCCAGGGGGGATGTCACCTACTGCCGGATCATTTCCGACAAAGCCCGGGCAATAGCGGGAGGCGTTCTGGAAGCCATCCTGCAGCTGAGTCCGGAGCTCCTCTCCGGCGGCTCCCGTTGATCTACCTGGACAATGCCGCCACATCCTGGCCGAAAGCTCCGGGCTGTGCGGAAGCTGTAGCAGAAACACTTCTGAAACCTATGGGAAACCCCGGCCGGACCTCCCACAGTGCGGGGATTCAGGCCGATCGGATTCTCTTTGAACTGCGAGAACACCTGGCGGAGTACTTTTCCATCCGGGACAGCGCAGGAATCCTTTTCACCTCGGGAACAACAGAGTCTCTCAATACGGTCCTGTACGGCTATCTGGGAGAGGGAGATCTTGTGATCACCGGCCCTATGGAACACAATGCCGTCATGCGCCCCCTTTCAGACCTGGCGGAAAGACGGAATATCCGGATAGATCGTCTGCCCGGCGATCCCGAAACGGGTGCCATTGATATGAAAACCCTGGAAAACCGACTCAGGGACACATCTCCCCGGCTCATCGTGATGACTGCAGCTTCCAATGTGAACGGCCTGATCTATCCTGTGGAGGAGATCTGTCATCTGGCGGCAAAGCAGGGAGTTCCTGTCTGCATTGACGCCGCCCAGGCCGCGGGAGAGACAAAGCTTCTTCCCGAACAATGGGGCATAGACTTTCTCTGCCTTTCCGGCCACAAGGGCCTTCTCGCCCCTGCGGGAACCGGAGCGCTTTATATTAAAGATCCTGACAGGCTGCCTCCTCTGAAAAGAGGAGGAACCGGCAGCCGTTCCAGCGAAGAGATCCAACCGGAATGGGTCCCCGACAAATTTGAAAGCGGTACCCCCAATATTCCCGGACTGGCCGGCTGGCTTCACAGTATGAACTATCTTAAGAACTTTCCGCGGGGGGAAAGGAGCAGCACTTTTGAATCGCTGCTTACCGGACTGAGAGATCTACCGGGCCTGCGGATCATAGGACATCCCCCGGAAAGGAGGGACCTTTCCTTTACCACGGTAGTCTCGGTGGTTCCGGTTCAGTCCTCTCTGACAGAGCTTACAGCCCATCTCAACAGGAATCAGATTGCCGTCCGTTCGGGCCTTCACTGTGCACCGGGAGCCCATAAAACCCTGGGAACCCTGGAGGGAGGCGGAACAATCCGGTTCTCTCCCGGAGAGTTCACCACATCCCATGAAATTTCATCTGTTCTGGATGTTCTGAAGGATTATCTTACAAAGCACTAGATCCCTCAGGAGATTCTGCGGCAACCGGGACCGGAAACCCCGCTGCGGCCGCCCGAAACGGGACTGATCGTCACCTGAGTGGTAATCCTCTCTTTCAGAGCCGGAACATGGGAGATAATCCCTATCAGTTTGCCCTCCTGATGGAGGTTGGAAAGAGTTTCCAGTGCGGTTTCCAGAGCATCTTCATCAAGGGTTCCAAACCCTTCATCCAGGAAAAGGGAGTCAACCCTGACTTTCCGGCTTGCCATACGGGAGAGTCCCAGAGCCAGAGACAGGCTCACAATAAAACTCTCCCCGCCCGACAGGTTCCTGGTAGACCGGATCTCTCCGGCCTGATAGTTGTCGATCACATTCAGCTCCAGAGGCTGCTGATCATCCCGGAGAAGAAGATACCGGTCCGTCATTTTCTCCAGCTGTCTGTTGGCATGGGACACCATGAGCTCAAATGTCAGGCCCTGGGCAAAGTTTCTGAACTTCTTTCCGTCAGCCGATCCGATAAGACTGTGGAGCTTCTCCCAGCGCAGGACTTCCCTCTTCTGGGCCTCGATTCCCTCCAGTCTGGTTTTCATATTCTCCCGGGCCATCCTGTTCTCATTGAGACGGTGCCTGATCCCGGCAATCCTGTCATTGAGAGTATTAAGACGTTCCTCTGACTCTTTGAGCTGCCTTTCAAGCACCTCCCGGGACAGATCTGTGATCTTTCTGGACAATTCGGTTTCGAGCCTGTTTTCCCTGTCCTTCCTTTTTGTTTTCACTTCCACCCGGGATTCCTCCAGAGCAGCCGCCTGCCGGGTCAGCAGTTCCCGGTCTCGGGCTGGCATGGACGCATTGAGGTATTCTCTTTCATCAGAAAAGCCTGCTGATTTCAGTTCCCTTGAGAACTTTTCTTCACAGCTGCCCAGTTCAGGTTCTCCTGCAGAGATCCTTGCTTCCAGAGAAGCGGCATTTGCCCGGAGCCCGGCCAGTGTTTCCAGAACCTGAGAATTCCTCGCCCGGCAGCTTTTCTCAGCCTCTTCCGCCTCGGAAAGAGACTGGTGCAAACGGGCCTCCTCCCGGTCGGGATCTTTCTCCCCGAAAAGAGTCCGTCTCTCTTCCTGTACCTGCGCCTGCTGTTTTTTCCGGGATTCCAGCTCTTTTTGAAATTGTTCCAGCGTGCTGAGCCGTGTCTCAAGAACCCCATCCAGACTTTTAATTTCACTGTGAATATCTGCCATTGCAAGATCAGCATCTGCTCTGGCTCTGACTGTTTCCTGCCATTTCTTCAGACGCTGTCTCAGATTCTGCCGGAGAGATTCAATGCCCGATTCCTGAAAATCCCGGATACCGTAGGGTTTCAGGATCTCCAGCACAGCCTCTTTCAATTCTGTGAAATCCGCTCTCAGCTTTTCAAGACTCTCCTGAATTTCATTCCGGCTCATCTCTGCAGAGATCCGTTCCCGTTCTGCCAGGGCTTCCATCTTTTCACAGTCTTTCAGAGTCTTTTCAGACTCCCCGAGTGTCTGTTCCTGACTCCTTATTTCAGCTTCAAGGTCTTCCGCCCGGTCTATAAGTTGGGTTATTCCGTTGATTTTCGTATCAATTTCATCAGGGACAGGGACATTCCCCCGGGCATAGGGATGCTCTTCCGATCCGCAGAGGGGACAGGGCTTTCCATCTTCCAGATGGGCCCTGTGAGTCTCTAGCTCTTCGATTCTTTTTAAAAGCTCTCTCTCCCTGTACAGGGCATCCTTTTCAGCCCTGTACTCTCTCAGAGCCTTCTCTCCCAGAAGTTTCAGATACTCCTCTCTGCTCCCTGTCAGCTCTTTCTTCTTCCCTTCCATCTTCTGCCGGCTTTCGGAAAGAGATTTTTTTGCTTCATCAGTTTTCAGAAAGGCCTTCTGCAGATCTGCTTCGCTCCTCTCCTGGTCCCGGGATTTCTCTTCGATTCCCTTACGGCGGGAAAGCAGGGTGTCCAGTTTTTCCTCAATTCCGGTCAGACCGCTGACAAGCCATTCGTCCTGACTGTTCTCTTTCAGATATCTTTCAAAGGCCCGCTTTTTCTCTTCAGCCTTTTTCCCCTTCGCTTCAAATTCGGCCCTCCGGATTCTGTCTGCATTCACAGCAGAAGAGTCACGTTGGCAGTTCTCCTGAAGCGCCCGGACAGCTTGTCCCAGTTCCTGAAGCCTCTGATCAAGGGAGCGGACCCTCTGCAGATGCGGCTGCTCTTCTTTCATCTGATCTTTCGCCGCCGAAACAGCTTTTTCCGCTTTTTTCAGGGCCTCTCCCAAAGAGAAAGCCTTTTCTTCCAGTTCAGGCAGAGCGGCTTTCTCCCGGGCCAGCTGAGCCCTGTCCTTCTCCTGCTGCCGGCGAAGCCCCTGCAGTTCCGCATAGGCCCCTTCCAGAGTTCCCGCCTTCTGAGCCAGCTCCAGTTTCTTCCGCTCCGGTTCAAAGGCATTGATCCTTTTCTGAATTCCCTCTGACTCGGCCGAAAGAGTCTGAATCTCTTTTTTCAGCTCCTCCAGGGATTTCAGCCATCCAAGGGCATCCACTGTTTTCCCCTGTTCCTCATTCAGGCGGGACAGAGTGATCCGGTTCTCCTCCTGTTCCCTGGTAAGCTCTTTTTCCTGTTCCGGTTCAAGAACTGTGATAGAAGAGGTTTCAGCCTGAAGGATTGTCAGTCTCTCTCTTTCCTCACGAAGCTTTTCATGGGTTCTACGGGAGATCTCTGAATAGATTCCGGTTCCCGTAATCTGTTCCAGCAGGCGGGATTTTTCTTCCAGTTCCGCCTTCAGAAAGGTATCAAAACCGCCCTGAGCCAGCAGGATGGACCGGGTAAAGCGTTCAAAATCCATCCCTGTTTTCTCTTCAATGACCTTCAGGACCAGGCTTTTCTTTGTTTCTATAAGCTGTCCCGTATCCCCCCGGGCAATCTGATGCTCCTGATCCTGGAGTTTCCCGTCTGCACTTTTTCTTGCCCGCCTCTGTTCCCAGTGACAGCGGAACCGTCCCTCCCGGGATTCAAAGAGCACTTCGGCATAACACTCTCCGGTCTGACGGGACATGATATCATTGCCGCTCTTTGTGATTTTTCCCAGCCGGGGGGTGGCTCCGTAAAGAGCCAGGCAGAGGGCATCAAGGATTGTAGACTTCCCCGCACCGGTAGGTCCGGTGAGAGCAAAAATCCCATTGGAAATATATTCGGGATCTGTAAAGTCCAGAATCCACTCTCCGTAGAGAGAATTGAGGTTTTTAAACCGCAGTTCCAGTATCTTCATATCCGCCTCTCCCTATTCCGCATTCCTGTCGTCCTCCTGCAGAGAGAGGATTATCTCGTTATAGGAGGCATCCAGCTCCTCTCTTTCCCCTTCAGGGACTTCATAGGCGTCCAGACAGCGCTGAAAGACATCTTTCACATCCAGATCATCCAGTGTCTCCTCATGGGACGCCCTGCGGATGATACCCTCCATCACCCGGCGGTTTTTGATCCTCAGAATCTCAAGGTCCCCCCCATCCAGGGTCTCTTCCAGCAAATCCCGTAAATTCGGAACCACCTCTGTGCCCGTATATTCCACCTCCACCCAGGCGGAGCTGCCCTCCATCTTCAGGGAGACAAGAGAGGAGAGAATACCCTCCAGAGACCCCGAAAGGCTGACAAGAGGCTGGAAACAGGGAATCGGAAGTTCCCGGATATCCGGCTGGGCACCGGCAAAATCTATAAGGACAACCTTTTTCTGCTGAGAGGCCTCATTGAACCCCATTGCGATGGGAGAGCCGCTATAGCGGATATGCTCCCTACCTCCCACAGCCTGGGGAATATGGAGGTGTCCCAGAGCCAGATAGTCAATGCAGGAGGGAAAGACATCCACCCCGACATGGGCCAGAGACCCCACATAGAGTTCCCTGACACCGTCTCCCTCAAGAGTTCTCCCTCCGGCGGCAAACAGATGCCCTGTTGCTGCGATGGGGATCAGCCCTTTTCCCTCTTCTGAAAGCCGGGACTGCAGCTCCTGAGCAATCCTGCAGACATCCTGATAATGTTGTCTTACACCCTCTACGAGTTTCCTGTTTTTCTCATCAAGAGTCTCCCCCGGCGACGCGGTTCTGATATCCCGGTCGCGCAGGTAGGGGACCGCACAGACAATAAGCTCGGGATCATCCCCCTTCTGCAGGAGAAGAACCTGATCCCCCGGATCCTCTGTCCTGGATCCTGTCACATAGACATTCATAGCCTTGAGAAGACCTTTCGGGGCATCCAGAAAGGAGGGGGAGTCATGATTGCCCCCTGTAATAACGATATGCCGGCAGCAGGTCCCGGAGACCTGCGAAAGGAAGCTGTAATAAAGCTCCTGGGCCCGGTTTCCGGGAGTACTTGTATCAAAAATATCTCCAGCGACCAGGAGGATATGGATCTGTTCTTTCCGGATTGTCTCAACCAGCCAGTCCAGAAATGCTGAGAATTCCTCATAGCGCTTTCTCCCGTAAAGGGAACGTCCCAGATGCCAGTCGGATGTATGCAGGATTTTCATGGAGAGGTCTCCTGTGAAATAAAAGGTTACCCGGATGCTTGAATGACCCGCCGGATCTTCCCATACTAATGGGAAAACATAAAAAATGAAATCGTAATGAGGAGGAATGGAACTTATGAAAAAACTGCTTGCCGTGGGAGACAGTCTCCTGGCCGGACAATACGGAGAGTCTCCGCTGAACCATTCTGAAAAGATAAAACAGTTCCGGCTGATAAACCGGGGGCAGAACGGAATGCCCATGAGCGGAATTCTCAGAAATCTGGAAGTCCATCTCAGAACAAACCTACCCGAGATACTTCTGCTTGACGGAGGGGCCAATGATCTGCTCATCCCCTACATGGAGGAGAACCATCCCGAACAGTGGGGGCCTTTTATCCGGAATATGGAGCGTCACAAAATTCTCGCGGCGCAGAGTCTGCAGGAATTCGGGGATCTTCTGAAAAAAGCAGTTGCCCTTTCCCGGGGAGCGGGAGTCAGGGAGATTATTCTACTCACGATCCCCCTGCTCAGTGAAAATCTGGAACACCCTCTTCATAAAAAAAAGATCGAGATAAACAGCCTTATCCGTCAGATTCAGAAGGAAGAGAGCTTACTCTCTCCTGTCCATCTGGCCGACCTGGGCGAAAGATTCAACAGCGAACTGGAACCGATTCAACCGGGCTCCACCTGGCTCTTTCAATCTCCCATGGATCTTGAGAATGACAGAAACAAAGAGCCTTCCCGGGAGAGAGGCCTTGTGTATACCATCGACGGTGTCCACCTCAACAGCCGGGGGGCCCTAATCTGCGGAGAAATTCTTGATGGAATACTCACCGGGATAGACTGCTGATCTATCCGGAAACCTGTTCCCAGTATCGCCCGCTCACAAAGAGATAGTCAGACAGGCGGTTCAGATAGATCTGGCAGGGAATCAGATGATGCATCACTTCCTGCCGGATACATCGCACCACATCCCGTTCACAACGGCGGCAGATAGTCCGGGCCATATCAATCCAGGCGGAGACAAGGGAATCCCCGGGGAGAATGAATTCTCTGGGGAAAAACACCTCATTCATCAGTCTTTTCTGCTCTTTTTCAAGGTTTTCAATATCCTTTTCAGCAATTCCCCCGTCCCGGATCTTTCTGCTGTTGTCGGGATTGGCAACCATGCCGCTCAACAGAATCAGCTGGGCCTGAATCCTATTGATGGATGCGAGCCAGACTTTGAGCTTCTCACTGTCTGCCGCAACAGGAGGGAATTGCCTGATTCCCGCTTTGACAACCCCCAGAGCGCTGTTCAGCTCATCCAGATCACCCAGAGTATCAAATATCAGGTCATCCTTTCGCCGCCTTTCCCCGTTATATAAAGAGGTTTCTCCATGGTCCCCTCCCCTTGTGGTAATCTGGTCAAATTCCAGCTTTATTTTAGATTTCATATATTCTCCCTGCATGAATCATTCTTTCATAAAAAGACTCTGTTTTTAAAAAATACATTAAAAAAACATGATGCACAGAAAAAAGAATTGCAAATGCTTTAAGAAATGGTAATATGAAAAAATCTCATAACAGCAGGAAAAAAACCAAAAATGAACACAAACCTTGTGGAATATGCGATTAGTGAATCCAAAGTTCTTACTATTAAAACTGTCTCATACCTTTCACGGGAAAGAAACTATATCGATAATGTTTTAAAAAAATATCTCCACGAAATCAAACAGCCCCATCTTCTGAATCAGGTTTCCTACTGCCTCCACGAGCTGGCGGGAAATGCCAACCGCGCCAATACCAAACGGGTGTACTTTCAGGATAAAGGGCTTGATATAAGCTCTCCCGAGGAGTATGCCAGAGGCCTGGAAACATTCCGGCAGGAAACCTTTACAAAAATTGAAAAATTCCAGGCTAAGCAGAAAAAAGCCGGACTGTATATTAAAATTGATTTTCATCTGAGGGGAGAAAAGCTCCGCATCAGAGTCCGGAACAACACGCTCCTGACAGACGAGGAAAAGCACCGGATTCAGAAAAAATTTGACATTATGAAAGAGTACAAGACTGTTCCCGATGCATTCCAGCTGGTCGAGGATTCTACAGAAGGAGCCGGACTCGGCCTTGTGATGATCATACAGCTTCTGCAGAATCTGGGTTTCGGGACAGATGCGTTCTCTATTGATACAGATGAAAAAGAGACCATCGCAACACTCTATCTTCAGACGGAAGAAGCCAAGTCCCTCGGTATCGCCTGAGCTTTTCCACCTTTTATTGACCCCGAAGGATTCCTGATAGAGAATATAGAATATGAAGTCTATTATCAGGAATAGTAAAAACTATTTTATCCTCTCCGGGAGTCTCATTCTCCTGCTGTTTCTCTATTCCATCCACATAGTTGTCATTCCGGATTTTAAAAACGTACAGATAGAAGACAGAAAGCATCAGATTGAACAGATGACTGTTACTATAATATCCCTCCTGACAAACTTGCAGAGCCGTGTGGATTCCGGAGAACTCTCTCTGGAAAAAGCACAGGAACAGGCCAGTGAAATGATTGACTCCCTTCGCTACGGGCAGGACAGGAGAAACTATTTCTGGGTAATGACGACAAGACCGGATATGATTGTTCATCCCTACATGAAAGATCTTCTGGGACAGTATATCGGAGAGTACGAGGATATCGAAGGAAAAAAAATCTACAAGGAGATGGGGGCGATTGTTGAAGCGGAAAAAAGCGGATATGTAACATACTCCTATCAGAAATACGATGACCCCGGAATTATTGCCGTAAAGATATCCTATGTGACCCTTTTTGAAGACTGGGACTGGATTATCGGAACCGGTTTTTACCCAGACGAAATCTCTTCTCTGAAAAGTTTTCAGATCCGCAGGATTCTGCTGCTGGGATATACGATGCTGCTGCTGATACTCGGGATTACCGCATTTCTGACATATAAAATTTCTTCCCTGAAAAAACAGTATGAACTCCTCCGAGAGAAAGAAGGAGAAACAGCCCAGCTCTTTAAAACCATCTTTACAAGTACAACCCAGCTGGTGGGAATTCTGGATAGAAAAGGAAGGATTCTGCAGGCCAATAAAATCGCTCTGGATGTTATTGGCAGTACACTGGAGGAAGTCAAAGGGCAGAGCTTCTGGGACTCCCCCTGGTTGAGCAATTCCGGCAATGAAAAAAAAAGGATCAGAGACATTCTGGAAGAAGCATCCTATGGAGAGAACAGGCGGTTTGAGACTGTGTATATCAATCAGGACGGAACAAAACGCTTTTATGATATTTCGGTCAGTCCTGTTTTTGACAGCCAGGGGAAAGTCAGGTTTATCCTTCCCGAAGGGAGAGATATTACAGAAAGAAAAAACATGGAAGATCAGCTTAAAAAGCTGAATGAAAATCTGGAAAGGCAGGTGGAAGACAGGACGGGTACCCTTCAGAAATACCTGAAAGACCTGGAGGGGACTCAGCAGCAGTTGATCCAGTCTGAAAAAATGGCTGCCCTGGGCCGCCTGGTGGCCGGGGTGGCACATGAGATCAATACACCTCTGGGGATTGCCGTTACCGCTGCCTCCTATCTGGATGATAAAACCAGTAAAGTGAAAAACCTGATGGATCAGGAGGAGCTGACTGAGGAAGAGTTCAAAAACTATATGGACAGCACCAGAGAGTCCTGCAGTATGATCCTAGCCAACCTGGAACGGGCAGCCAGTCAGATTCAGGTCTTCAAGCAGGTGGCCGTGGATCAGTCTGATGAAGCCATCCGGACTTTTCTGCTGAAACAGTACCTTCAGGAAATCATCAAAAGTCTCCATCCCGAGCTGAAAAAGAAACCCTGCCTGATTGAAATAGATTGCCCCGATGATCTCATGATTACAACTTACCCTGGAACAATCTCACAGATTTTTTCCAACCTGATTATGAACTCGCTGAAACACGGATTTAAAAACAGGGATTCCGGAAAGATCAGTATTGTCAGCTACAGAGAGGCAGATGATATCATAATCAAATACAGGGATAACGGTCAGGGGATTCCTGAAGAGCTTTCGGGAAAGATTTTCGAACCGTTTTATACAACGGCCCGTTCAGAGGGAGGAACAGGTTTGGGCCTCCACATTGTTTATAATATAATAACCCAGAAACTGAGAGGAAACATCTCAGTGGAAACCACACCGGAGGAAGGGTTGTCGTTCCATATGGAATTTCCGGTGGAAAAAACGAACAGGAGCAGCGATGTCGATTCTGAATAGATTTGCGAGCATCAGTCCCGAAGAACTGAGAGAAGAGGTGAAACTGCATCTCCAGTGGGCCTATGCGCATAACCATATCTCTATTGAAGAGCTGGAAAAGCGGCTGGACATCCTCAACCGCAGCGATGACAAAACAACCCTTTTATCCCTTGTGGCAGATCTTCCTCCCCAGCAGGAGGAGACTGAACAGGAAAGCTCTTTCTACAGGGAAAGCCCCGGTGACAGTGAAAATGAAAATGATTCCTTCTTTACCATTCTGGGCAGTCATACAAGGAAGGGAGAGTGGGATGTGCCCCGAAAACTGGATGTGGCGGCGATACTGGGCAGCCAGCTTCTGGATTTCAGAGAAGCCCGGTTTGCCAGAGGGACCACAGTGATACACGCATTTGCCTTTATGGGAAGTGTGGAGATGAAGTTTCCCCCCGGAGTAAGGGTCACATCCAAAGGAGTTCCCCTTCTGGGATCCATTGAAAACAAGGTCCAGTCGGAAGCCGCCGGACCTCTGATACATATTGAAGGGTTTGTTCTGCTCGGCAGTATCCAGGCAAAAACAAAAAAATAGACGAAGAAATATCTCACTCCGGCGGCCCTCAGGCTACCGGAATGAGAAGGAAGTTCCAACTACATTTTCAGGGGGAATCCCGCATCTCTGAGGGTAGAGACGACCTTGTCTTCCGCCTGACGAATAAAATCTCCGGAAAGGGTTTTTTCAGGATCGGAAAATGATGTTCTTACAGTCACGCTTTTCTGCTCTTCGCTGAGAGTGAAAACATCGGCTATTTTAACCCAGTCCAGTTCCTTCATTTTCAGGCGGCCCAGAGCTTTGACAATATCCTCAACCGGAGTTCTGGTATCAGCCACAACGGTACAGTCAAAGGTGGAAGAGGGAAAACGGGAAAGAGGTTTGTATTTGGCTTTATCCTTCATCTCCTTATCCTGAAAGGATGTGAGGTCCAGAACAGCCATGACAAGATTCCCCTTGATTTTAAAGTTCCGGCACACCAGGGGATGAATGGTTGAAACAAATCCGCAGCTTCTGCCCATTACCTGAATGTCCAGGAAGTCCGTGGGGTGCAGACCGGCCCAGTTTTCAGGAAGCAGAGAATTGGCCGGGTTATAGGATGCGCTGATACGGAAAGGCAGGTTCAGAGAATTGAGAAGTCCTTCCATCACATTAGCCGCATCCAGAAAGGGAGACCCTTTTCTGTCATAAAAAACCGCACCCAGCTGATAGAGTTCCCGGGAGAACTCTTTTTCATCTTCCCTGTAGGAGCGTCCCAGTTCAAACATTCTGAAACTGTTCCAGTTTTTCTGGTTCAGAGAGGCGGACTGGATAAGACTGGGAATCATGGAAGGACGCATCCTGTCATGCTCGGGGCTGATGGCATTCACCAGTTTGAGGCTCTCATTTCTGACAGGCCACATAGCCTGATCCAGAAGTTTCTCTCCCACCATGGGATAGGTATAGACTTCCAGAGCCTGTCCTCTGTACACCATATAGTCCAGAACCTTTCTCTGAATTTTTTTAGCCGGAGTCAGATTCACAGCAGAAACGGCACTGAGCGGAGCCTGGGGAACAAGTTTGTCGTAACCGTAGACTCTTCCCACCTCTTCGATGAGGTCCGCATCCACTTCCACATCCTTGGTGGCACGGAAACTGGGAACAGTGACCATCAGCAGATCCCCCGCAGGTTCCACAATAAAATCCAGAGCTTCCAGATTCTCTGTGATTTCCGCCGCACTCAGGCTTGTCCCCAGAATGGAGTTTACCCTTGCAGAATCCAGAGAGATTTTAAGTTCCGGAGTGGGAATAATCCCGTCCGATTCAATTTTTCCCACCACTTTCGCTTCGGGACAGCTTTCCAGGACCAGTTCCAGGATCCTGAGAACTGCTTTTTCAAGCTGATTGGTATCCAGGGATTTCTCATACCTCTGACTGGAATCTGTTCTCAGTCCCAGCCTGGTGGATGTATGGCGGATCCTGGCATCGATCCAGTTCGCCGCTTCGATGAAGATTCTGCTGGTATCCTCTTTCACACTGCTTGTGAGTCCGCCCATAATACCGCCGATGACCGAAGGGCCTTCGGTATCACAGACCATGGTATCACCGGGAAGGATCTTTCGTTCCATCTCATCCAGAGTGGTAAAGGTGATTTCCTCTCCCATCTCTTTGACAATGATCCTGCCTCCCCGGATCGTATCCCGGTCAAAAAGGTGGTTGGGCTGCCCCAGTTCCAGCATCACATAGTTGGAAATATCAACAATATTATTAATGGGCCGCAGGCCGCAGGCGATCAGACGCTGCTGCATCCAGGAGGGGCTCGGCTTGACAGTAACATTGTCGACGCTCAGTCCCAGGTATCCCAGACAGGCAGAGCCCTCTTCAACCGAGATGGTAACCGGAGAAGCATCGGAAGTGAAATATCCCCGCATTTTTGCCATCCACTCGTCACTGAAAGGCTTCTTCAGGGGATTTTTAAAAACCGCGGCAAACTCTCTGGCCATACCGTAGTGGCCCCAGAGGTCGGGTCTGTGGGTAATGGACTTATTATCGATATCCAGAAGGACATCCTTTTTCAGTCCCATCAGTTCACTCATGGTTGTACCTATAACTGCATCCTCGGGAAGGACGAGAAGTCCCTCATGACCATCTCCCAGTCCCAGTTCATCTTCAGCACAGAGCATACCTTCGCTGAGAATACCCCGGATCTTCTTGGGTTCCAGGGTGAATCCGCCGGGCAGGGTGGTTCCTATGGGAGCAAAAGGAACTTTCAGTCCCACTGCCACATTGGGAGCGCCGCAGACAACCTTTTTTTCACCCTCTGCCGTCTTAAAAGAGACAAGGTTCAGCTTATCCGCATCGGGATGGGGCTCAATAGCTGTGATCTGAGCAACCGTTACGGCATCCATATGCTCGTTGGTCGCTTCCACTCCCTCAACCTCACAGGTGGAAAGAGTGAATTTCATACCCAGTTCCTGGGCTGTTATATCTGATGGTATATCGGTGAATTCTTTAATCCAATCTAAGCTTATCTTCATATTTCCCTTCCTAGTAGGCCTTGAACTGTTCTGAAAACCGCAGATCCCCGCTATGGAGATACCTTACATCGTCAATGTGATAGCGCATCATGGTCAGACGGTCCACACCGATACCGAAGGCGAAGCCGTTCCACTCTTTGGGATCAATCCCGCCGGCTTCCAGCACATTGGGATGGACCATTCCGCAACCCAGAGCTTCGACCCATCCTACCTGTTTACAGACGCTGCAGCCTTTACCGCCGCAGAGCAAACATTCGTAGTCCAGCTCGAATCCGGGCTCTACAAAGGGGAAGAATCCGGGACGGAGTCTGACATTGATCTCTTTTTTGAAGATCTCCGACAGAAGGGTTCTCAGGAAGTGAATCATATGGGAAACGGAAATATCCTTTCCCACCATCATTCCCTCCATCTGATGGAACGCTGCCTCGTGGCTGGCATCCAGGGTCTCACAGCGGAAAACCTTACCGGCCCCTACGAATTTAAAGGGAGGCTTGTGCATCTCCATACCCCGGATCTGCATGTTGGAAGTATGGGTCCGGAGAAGATGTTTTTTATCGGTAAACCAGAAGGTATCCTGCATGTCCCTGGCGGGATGACTCGCCGGTATGTTAAGAGCTTCAAAGTTATAGTATTCATTTTCGATATGGGGGCCGTCCAGAATAGAGAAACCCATAGACTGGAAGATTTCCTCCAGTTCTCTCTGTATGAGAGAGACCGGGTGAAACCCTGCGGCATTGAGCCCCTGATCACGGATTGAATTCCTGAAAGAAACGTCCTGCCAGTTTTTCAGTAGTTTTTCATTGATCTCCGCTGTTTCCAGCTGAGTCATTTTCTGATCCACTTCCGCCAGGATCTCTTCCTTCAGCTGATTGGACTTCATACCAAGGGATTTTTTAACCTCAGGGGAGGCATCCTTCAGTGATTTGAGGATAGCATTGAGCTTTCCCTTTTTTCCAAGGTAATCGGCTTTCAGGTTTACCAGGGCAGACCGGTCAGTGACCGATTCAATGGCCTGGGCAAACTCCTTCTTAAGATCTTCCAGATTTTGTTCCATTCCGGACCTCTCATATTTTACCGGGTCCCTTCCGTTGAGGGCTAACCGGCTTTTGGATTTTTTATATGGCAAAAAAAGAGCCGCAGTAAGTTTCGTTCGTCTGAAGAAACTCTCTGCGGCTCTCTTGAACTACCGTTCCTTAACCAAGCCCGGGCTTCTTCCTGTCGGTAAAGCTGAAAAAGAAAAAGAAATTAAAAAAGTAAAAAAAGAATACGGGCTTTTTCATATTGTGAAATATTTTAGCCACTTGGGGATTTCCTGTCAAGAAAGAGAGAGATCAGAGGGATCATTTGATTTTCCCGGTTTCAACATAGCTTGCTGACTGATTTGTGTTAGAACGAGATCAGATTTAAATAAACATCCACAAACGGCATATTAAGATTTTAGAGCCTCCACCAATAAGAAGTGTATGCACACTTTTGAAAATAATGTATTGTTCATTTATAAACTATTGATTTCATCATCCGGAGGACCAGATCTTTGATAAACCTGAACAAGCTTCTTATTGCAGCCCCTTTAATATGGCTCATTTTTTTCTCTGCCCTTTCAGCAGAGGAGGTAAATATCACAGCCGAAACGGCGGGTCTCTTTATGACCGGAGATTTTGCCGATGTCGCTCCCCTGGGTCTGGGAGGAAATATAGGATGTGAATACTCCGGAATTGCCGGAACAGGTCTGGGACTGGGATTTACAGTCGGTTTTTTTACATTTATTCCGGAAGAAGATCAGCTTAAAAGCATGACAATGTTCATGCCGCTGATAGAAGCGGGGTGGCGCTTGCCTGTTACTGAACGATTTGCCCTTATTCCCTTCCTGGGAGGGGGTATCAGCTACCTTTGGATTAATAACTCCGAATCCGGCCGGAGCGAAGGCCTTCAGGGCGTATTGAGTGCCGGCTGCTCCCTGGACTTTCAATTAAGCGGGAAGTTCAGTCTATCCTGCACTCCCGGTTACATTTTTCTCTTTGAATCGGATGACAGCTATCAGTGCCCGACCCTCTCTCTCGGTGTGAAATACCAACTGGTCTCTCTGAATAACCAGACAAAGGATTGATACAATGAACTCATATAGATACTCATCATGGACTTTAAGTAAATTCGCGGCTTTAACTTTTTTCTCCGGCATCATCCTGATCCTATCAGCCGGATGCGGAAGCCCCATGGGAGAGCTTCTCTCGGATCTGGAAAAATCAGATGAAGAAACGACCCTAACCTGTTCTGCCGGTGAAAATCAGATCGGGACAGCTCTGGGGCAGACAATAACTCTTTCCGGTTCCATCAGTGATGAAGATACTTCGGCAACATATACCTGGGAACCTTCTGCCGCAAATCCCACATCAGTAGATCTGACCGACAGCAACACTAGGGCTGCCAGCTTTACAATCACTCCAGATCTGGCGGAAGGAGATTACACATTTACTCTCAGTGTGAATGACGGCAAAACAACCGATTCTGATTCGGTATCTGTTTCCATCCATTACAGAGAGGACCTTTCAGTTTCCGGTGATTCAATCAGTCTCTCTGCTGACGGCACAACGGCTTTAATCGGAGACAGCAGAGACAGTGGAAACGGCTCTTACGCCGGGGCAGCGTATATCTATACGAAAACCTCCACGGGCTGGGAACAGAATGCAAAACTGCTACCCTCTGATGGGTTTACAAAGGATAGATTCGGATGTTCAGTGAGTATTTCGGCAGACGGAAATACAGCTCTGATCGGAGCTATGGGTGATGATTCTATCAATGAGACCTATGACGTCGATAGGGCGGGCGCGGCCTATATTTTTACAAGATCAGGCGCCACCTGGGTTCAGGCGGCAAAGCTGACAACCACTGACCGGGAAACGGATGCAGAACTGGGCTGCGCGGTCAGTCTTTCCGGGGATGGAAAAACCGCTCTTGTCGGGGCCCTATCTATTAACAGTAATAGAGGAGCGGCTTATATTTTCCAGTCCTCCTCCTGGTCAGACTGCACGGAAACCGCAGAATTGACAGCTTTTGATAGGGCACCAGATGATGGCTTGGGGTTTTCTGTCAGCCTGTCTGCCGATGGGCAGACAGCTTTAATCGGAACGGGACATCTCGAAGACGGACGGGGGAAAGCCTATATATTTACCTCCTCTCTCTGGACAGACTGTACAGAAACAGCAAAACTCACGGCCTCTGATGGTTCGCCCTTTGACGGATTCGGTTACTCTGTCAGCCTTTCTGCGGACGGATCTACGGCTCTTGTCGGAAAAGGCGACAGTACGGCGTCCAGGAACGGCGGAGCCTATCTTTACTCCCCCTCCTCATGGTCAGACTGTACCGAGACTGTAAAACTCCCAGAGACGGCAAAGGGCTACGGCCTCTCGGTCAGCCTCTCTTCAGATGGTTCTACCGCTATTGTGGGCTCAAATAAAGAAGATCTGGCTTATATCTACACAGGAAGCAGCTCAAACTGGACCCAAAAGGCAAAGATCCCGCTGACAGGAGAAATGAACTTCGAACCGTCTTTGGCAGAACTCTCTTCTGATGGTTCCACAGCGATATTGGGGACCCGTTTCTCTGATCTTACAGTTTATTCCCTGAAGTAGAAAGAGATCCCCTCAATTTCTGTTTATCCCCGGATGGATCAAAAGCTTTGATCAGTTACGACAGCAGAAACCCGAGTATTTACAATCTGGGTGGGAATTATTAAACCCTATTCCCTATTGAATCCTCTCTTCAATAGAATTGATTCATGCCTCCCAATAGTGTTATGCTCTTTGAAAACATCCTGCCCATCTGTAACAGAATCCGGACGGGGCTGTTTACCTTTACAGACAATACAATTATCAGGAGGAAATATGAGTCGGCTATTCAACCGGAAAAGATTCTTCTTAACAGGAATGCTGCTCGTATCAGTTATTATGAGTTCAAATGCCATAGACAGATCCAAACTGGGGGACGGACTTTACGCCCTTTTCAATACAAACAGAGGCGACATTCTTGTCGAACTGGAATACAAAAAGACCCCTCTGACTGTTATCAACTTCACAGGCCTGGCGGAAGGCAAAATGGAAACATCCATGAAAGACGGCCCCTACTATGACGGTCTGAAATTCCACAGGGTGATCGACAATTTCATGATCCAGGGAGGAGATCCTCTGGGCAACGGAACAGGCGGTCCCGGCTACAATTTCGGAGACGAGATCGACAGTTCCCTCCAGTTTGACGGCCCCGGAATCCTGGCCATGGCCAACGCCGGTCCCGGGACCAACGGCAGCCAGTTTTTCATAACCCATGTGGAAACCCCCTGGCTCCAGGGAAAACACACCATTTTCGGTCATGTTGTAGAAGGTCAGAATGTTGTGGATGCGATCAAACAGAACGACCTTATCGAGAAGCTGGAGATCATCCGTGTAGGATCCGAAGCGGAAGCCTTCCAGAATGATCAGGCGGCTTTTGATAAATATCAGAAAGACATTGCCGAGCTGGAACGGAAAAAGATGGAAGAAGCCAATAAGGCTGTTCTGGAAGAGATCAATGCCAAATGGCCCGGTGCAGAAGTTTCCGAATCGGGAATCCGCTACATTATTGAAAAAGAGGGCAGCGGAGATAAACCTGCCGCCGGAACGACTGTGACCGCGCATTACACAGGAATGTTCCTGGACGGGAAAGTATTTGACAGCTCTGTTCAGAGAGGAACTCCCTTTGAACTGCAGGCTGGTGTGGGACAGGTTATCCGGGGCTGGGATGAAACCCTCCTGGATATGAAAAAAGGGGAAAAACGGACCATTATCCTTCCTCCCGAACTGGCATACGGAAGCCGCGGAGCCGGTGGAGTCATTCCTCCCAA
Organism: Oceanispirochaeta sp.; assembly: GCA_963666275.2. GTDB lineage: Bacteria > Spirochaetota > Spirochaetia > DSM-2461 > DSM-2461 > Oceanispirochaeta. Next base: position 534,287 of record CAXXOA010000002.1, on the reverse strand, counting down.
TGCCTGGCTTGTTTTTGAAGTGGAACTTCTGGATTTCTAAATATAGCCTGCAGAAAAAGGAGATTATTATGAAGAAACGAATCCTGCCTATCCTTATTGCCTTGCTGATCAGCCCGTTTTTTCTGACAGGGGAAGAAAGCTCTGATCTGACAGAGGGGATATATGCCCGCCTGTCCACCCCCCGGGGAGATCTGATCTATCAGCTGGATTACCGGAACCTTCCTCTGACGGTATCAAACTTTGTTGCTCAGGCAGAAGGGAATGCGGAATCCGCCTTGAATGATAATCTCTCATTCTCCCGGGTTGTCAAAGGGTATGCCCTGTTTTCAGGGGCATCCCCTGTATCCGGACAGGGAGGTGAGGAATACACCTTTCCCCGGGAGCAGACCGGCAGTTTCAGCTCCTCCGAACCGGGCGCCCTGATGATGGAATCCCGGAAAAACGAAGATAGTGGAAGCCGATTTCTTATCCTGATTCAGGGAGACAGTTTTCTTGATTCAAAATACACAGTGTTCGGTAAGCTTATCAGGGGAGCAGAGATCCTTCCCAAGATAAAACAGGATGATGATCTTTCTATCGAAATCATGCGAATCGGATCAGATGCCCAGAGTTTCAGACCCGATGAAGAGGCGGTGGCCTCTCTGATCTCTGCGGCCAGAGAGAAAAACCGTCAGCTCTTCGCCGAAGAGAATCCCCGTGTTGCGGCCATTCTGGACCAGCTGGGAGAAGACCTTCAGGTGAGTGAAACAGGAATCTATTACAAAGTCTTCAGAAAAGGTTCGGGAGCCAAGCCCCGTCCCGGGAATACTGTTCAGATGCACTATTCAGGGAAACTTGTCACAGGCCAGGAGTTCGACAACTCCTATATGCGGGGAGAACCCTTCTCGTTTACTCTGGGCGAAGACGGCGTTATCCCCGGCTGGGTTGAAACCGCACTGAGTATGCAGCCGGGAGAACAGAGGACTGTAGTCCTCCCCCCCGAACTGGCCTATGGAGAGAGAGGATACGGCCCCATCCCTCCCGATTCCTGGCTGATCTTTGATATTGAACTGATTGATTTTCAGTAGTCAGCTCCATGGCTAAATCCAAAAACAAAACTGTATTTTTCTGCACATCCTGCGGTCATGAAGAGCCTAAGTGGCTTGGTCACTGTCCCGGCTGCGGGGAGTGGAATACCTTCAGGGAACAGAAAGTACAGACAGAATCTGTATCACCTGCCGGACAGGTAAGACAGCCTTCAAAGCCTGTATCTGTAAAAGAACTCAAACCCGATCCGGATGTCCGCAGATCCTGCGGTATCCACGAAGCCGACCAGGTGCTGGGAGGCGGTCTTGTCGCCGGCTCATCGATCCTGCTGGGAGGGGAACCCGGGATTGGAAAATCCACCATGATGCTTCAGATCGCCGAGTCCGCCAGCAAAGATTCAGAAGTTCTCTATGTATCGGGTGAAGAGTCCCAGGGACAGCTGAAAATCCGGGCGGATCGTCTGGGTGTGAATAACGAAAATCTGGTTATCTTCTGTGAATCCAGAGTAGAGGAGATCCTGAAAGTCCTTTCCGACAGAAAGCCCGGACTTGTCATTATCGATTCTATACAGACGCTCCATTCGCCGACTCAGGGTCTTGTTCCAGGTACAGTCAACCAGCTGAAATTCGGCTGTTTCGAGCTGATCAACTGGGCCAGAGAGAGCGGCGCGGTCCTTTTTCTTGTCGCTCATGTCACCAAGGAAGGAGCCATTGCGGGCCCGAAAGTTATTGAACATATGGTCGATACGGTTCTCTACTTTGACCACTCGGGCAATGATCTGAGAATTCTGCGGTCTACAAAGAACAGGTTCGGTTCGGTCGATGAAATCGGCATTTTCAGAATGGAAGCCAATGGGCTCCTGCAGATAAGCAATCCCGAAGGTCTCTTCCTTGAAAACAGGGAAGGAACTCTTCCTCCGGGAATAGCGGTAGCCCCTGTCTTTGAAGGCTCCCGTGTACTGCTTGTGGAAATTCAGGCCCTCACTGTAGAGGCGAAAGGCGCGGTTTCCCGGATATTTTCCGACAGGATAGAACCGGGCAGGATTTCCCGTCTCGCTGCGATTATGGAGAAACATGCCAACCTGCGTTTTTCCGATCAGGATATCTATATCAATGTCGCAGGGGGAATGAAGATTGCCGAAATCGGTATGGAGCTGCCCCTGGCACTGGCTATCTACTCTGCCAGAACAGGAATCGCTCTCCCGGCGGATCTGATAGCCATGGGAGAGATGAGCCTTACCGGAGAGATCCGGCCGGTTCCTCAGCTGAAAAGGCGCTTGAAAGCCGCTGAAGAGATGGGTTTCAAAAGGATTCTGCTGCCCGGCACAGCCGCGGACAGCAAAGAGTGGACAAAGTCAGAACCCCTTCTGGTGCAGGATATTTCAGAAAGCATTCGGAAAGTCTTCGCTTCCCGAAAGGACCGTAACTCAGCTGCCCAGTAAAAGAGAGATCCTCGGAAGGGCGTAGAAGGTTCCGATGGAACTTCCCAGAGAGGAGAAAAAGAAAACAAGCAGGATCCGGGAGATCCTGTTTCTGTACCAGCCCTTCAATGTGGTTACATCATCCTGAAGCTTTTCCATATCATGAACCCTGGGTTTTCTCAGGAAGTACTCCATAATACCTGAAACCATACCCACTCCGATCGTCGGATTCATACTGGTGATAGGGGCAGCCAGAAAGGAACCGATAATGGTCAGAGGGTGACCCAGAGCGATCAGGGCTCCAATGGCAGCCAGAGTTCCGTTTGAGAGAATCCAGATCAGGAGCATCCGGACTCCCACTTCCCTGCCCGAAGTCAGGAAACCTGTCACAACAATACAGAGGATGATTGCCGGGATCACCCAGGGGAGAATTTTGGAAGAGGTTTTCCGAGGGGGCAGCTGGGAGATCTCTCTCAGATCATCCGAGGCTTTCCCTTCCGAAAGGGCCTGAATCCATTTGACCATTCCCGCCATATGGCCTGCGCCGACCACAGCAAGAACCTTGCTGCCCGGAGACTTGTAGATATTGGTAGCCAGATACTGATCCCGTTCGTCAATCAGAACTGATTTTACAGAGGGCAGATAGGACGCAAGCTCACCCATCATATCCTCCAAGGCCCCTTTCTGTTTCAGAGACTCGATCTCTTCGGCATCCACTTCTTCATTGGAAAAAACAGAACTGATAAGCGAGGCCAGCAGTTTCATTTTATTCCAGAAATTGCTCTTTCCCCAGGCTCTCTGAAGGGTAATCTGAACAGGACGGTCACTGAAAGAGAAAGGTATATCCAGTTCCCGGGCAACCTCAATGGCCCGTTTCATCTCTTCACCGGGTTTAATTCCGGTCCCCATACCGACCTTCCGCTGAAAGGACGTAAGAACCAGGTTGGCCAGGAGCAGAAACCCCTTTTTCTCCCTGAATACTTTGTTCAGATTCATCTGCTGCCAGTTTTCTTTCTTTGAAAGAGACTGATACCGGCCGGCATCGATTTCCACACAGATTCTGTCCGGACTCTCCTCACGGATAGCCTGGGCAACCTGCTCAACACTTTCATGGGAAACATGAGCGGTTCCCATCAGAATAATCTCCCTGTCCTCCAGGGTTATACGGGTAACCGTATCACTTTCATTGACGATGGTCATAGTTTTTTCCTGTACTGCCGAATTGTTCAACTTGATGTCCTTAATTTTCTGCCCGGTTCAATTCCCACCCGGCCAGATCGGACTCATAAAAATCACTTTTCTCGTTCACATTGCCGTAGGCGGCCAGAGCGGAGTTCCGTAAGCCCGCCAGATCATACCGGGCTCCCAGATAGAAATACATCCTGCTCTGAACCTCTTTATCCTCTTCTTTCTGAATTTTATCGGAGATAAAGAAATCTGATCCGGGAGAGAGGTAATAGCGGAACATCTCATACATAACCGTTTCCCGCTGTACCCGCGGTGCGACCTCTTTCAGAAGGCTCTGAGCCGACGATCTGTCCCCATATTTTTCCATACAGACCGCTGCGGACAGTATATAGCAAAACTCCCTGGGCTCAAAATCATAGGCTCTTATAAAATGCTCTGCCGCATCTTCATACCGTTCGTTCATATAGGCAATCTTTGCCAGTGGTTCATGAGCAAAACCGTAGGAGGGCCTGGCTTTCAGGACTTTAAGATAGGCCGCTTCCGCTTCGTCGTACCTCTTCCAGTCGTCCAGAATCCCCGCCATATAAACATTGCCGAAGAAATTCTCAGGATTGATGGAAAGGAGTTTGGAAAGATCTTCATAGGCTCCCTCCAGATTGTAGAAGTACTGGATCCTTATCCGTGCCCGGTCAAGGTAGTGCCATTCCACATCCGGTTCCAGTTCTATCGCCCTTGTAATGTCATCCTCGGACTTACCGTATTTTTTAAGCCCTTTCCAGGCTCTGGCCCTGTCAATATAGAGATAGGCAAAGTCAGGTTCCAGCTCTATCGCCCGGTCCAGCAGTGAAACCGCCGATTCCAGATTATCCTGATTCATCTGGGCCGTGGCCGCTCCGGACAGGGCAAGGAAATTTTCCGGTTCCTCCTGGAGGACCAGGGAAAAATTGGCTCCCGCATTCCTGTAGTCTCTGCGGCCCAGACGGACCATTCCCTGAAACAGATTGGCATCAATATGACCCGGATCCAGCGCCAGGGTTTTTTTCAGGGTATCATCCCTGAGAGGCTCTTCTTCCCGGGCATCATATAAAAGTGCATAGACATAGAGAGCTTCTGTGTTTTCGGGCTCTTCCGCCAGAACCTCATCAAGGGTTGCCTCCGCATCCGGAAATAGTCCTTCTGCGACCTGAAGGGAGGCCATCACGATTTTCTCCTCAATGCTGAGCTCATCGGAGGACTCTTCAAAAACAGCCAGGGCTTCTCCCGTATTTTCAGGGGATGCCACGGCTTCCAGCTTTTCAAGGAGATCCGCTTCTTCCTCTGGAGTTTCCACCGGAGGAGTCTCTTCTGTTTTTTCAGCAGGAAGAGTGACTTCCCCGGAAGGTTTTTCCGGAGCGGTAGCACAACCGGTGAGTATAAAAAGAAAGAACAGAATGGAAAATCCTGTCAGTTTCAGGCATCTGATAGAGTTCAGCATCTAATGTCTCCTTGGATGGGGCCAGTGTGATAAATATACCTATGGATCCCTGTTTGGACAAGGTTGCTTTTTTAGAATCCTGCTGATACTATGCTCTCCATTATGGAAAGAAAAAAAAGTCCCCGATTATTTGTCACAGCTGTAGTCTATGTCCTTCTTATTCTTGCTTTTCTTTTTTTCCATTTTTCCCAGTTTGACCATTTTTCAAGAGAGATGAAAAATGCCTTCTACAGCGGCACAGTCACCCGGGGAAGGGGTATCAGACCTCCCAGAATCACAAAACTCAACCTGGACAGCAATGGCCTGGGTCTCCAGTTTTCAGGAAGGAAACCTCTTTCGATTATCACTGCTGACGGGATAAAAAGAGATCTTCAGATTCAGGAAATGAGCCGGGATAATAACTCCCTCAGACTTCAGTTCAAATACGATACGGTTCTGACTCTGACCACCGATCCTGTGAGCAGCAACAGCTCCATTGAAATCTTCGTTCCCCAGACCAGACCGCCTGTTTCGGAGATTCAGCTTCATACAGAAATCATCTCTCCTTTTCAGCTGAACAGAGAGGGAGAAGATCAGCTCATTCTTTCGGATGGAACAAGTTCCTTCTTTCTCAACATGGACCAGGATTTCATCCTTGATGAATCAAAAAATATTTTGTCCATCCGTATGAATGACAGAACGTCTGCAGTTCTAATGCTTGAAGATGAAGCACCCGGCCTGGGCAGAAGTGTCAGGGAGTGGCTGGCAGACAAAACAGATATAACCCAGGGAGACTATGAGGATCAGCTGACAGAATTCAGAAGCCTCGTCTATGAGGGAATGAAATCCCGATTCGACTTCACTACCGGTCAGTTCTCCCTGCCCGATGAAACCAGGGAATTCAATGAATACTCCTATGTCTCTTTTATGAGCGAAACTCTCAGAAGGGATGACTATTCTGTGCTCCTGCAGGATCTTTTAGGCAGCAGAGACCGGAACAGCTCCAGTCTGACCTGGTACTCGGCCCCCTTTACCGGAGACATTGTGAATAAAGGGGCTCCTATTCTCAGGCAGAATACGAATGATCTGATGAACCGTATCACCGCATTTTCACTGGAAGGAAACCCTGAAGGATCTCCCAACAGAGAAATTCTCCTTCTTCAGAGCATGCTGAACGATGGGGAGGACCATGATATCGAAGCATGGATCGAAGAGAACCTCTACCCTCTGATTGTATGGCTTGAAGAAGGTCTCTTTTTCTTTCATCCCGAGAACCCTGTATGTGATGTGAAGCTGAATCTCCTGGCGGCAAGTCTCATTCAGGAAGCCGGCGAAGCAGCAGAGAATGAAGACCTTATCCAGATAGGCCGGGAACTCATGCTGACACTGCTTGGCAGAAGTGATGAAAATGGATTTCTCCCGGCAGAAATATCCTTTTCCAGAGAAAGGCCCTCCCAGAACAACGGCTATATACGGCCGGCAACGGTTCTGAAACTCTATCCCCAGGAAGAGTTTACTCCCCGTTTCCATGATATTTCAGAGGCTACCGGAAGGGACAGCTGGCTCTTTACTGCGGCGGAATCCTACAGAGTGAGGCAGTCTGAGAACGGTCTGGATATTGATGTGGATTTTCCCAGAGGTCAGGTACATCATCTGATAATAAGAGGGGTGGATCCCTTTGACAGAATCATTCTGCATAACATCGTATGGAAAAGCGATCCCCGGTTTCAGCGCTATTCGGACGGATGGGTCTATGACTCTGTAAACCGGACCCTCTATGTGAAAATCCGGCAGAGAACAAACAGAGAAACCATAAGCATCCGCTACGCCTCCGAAGAACCCCGTCAGGAAGAGACCGGAGAGGGCGAGGTTGACAGCGTCGCTGCCGAGGAAACCACGGCAGACAACGGACAGACATAAAAACCTCCCGGAATTAATAAAAAATGGAAGCCAAAAAAAGGGAGTTCCTGTATAATGATCCCAAAAGACCAAACATATAGGGAGTTTTTATATGAGAACCGGCGTTTTCTTTGTAAAGATACGAGAAGATTATTCAAAACAGAGAAAAGACTTTTTTCCCTACATTTCTGAAGAGTACCTGAAAATTGCCAAGAATTTTCATTCCAATAAAGTTTATCCTGTTCTGGCCGTGAAAGATGTCACAATCATTGCTGAAGATGAATCCAATGTGGAAACATCCCAGTTTCTGATTCCTACAGAAAACAGTAACTTCATGTGGATCCAATCTGAGATTTTCCAGTTCTGGGGCCTCGAACCGGAATAGGAAATGAAGATTCTGACTCCTGCAGAAATGCGGGATCTTGATTTATCCGCCTCGGAAAAACTGGGGATCCCGGAAGGGATCCTTATGGAAAATGCTGCCTCCGCATCCATGGCAGTTCTAATGAAACAGATACAGCCCTCAGGAAAAAATGGACTGATTATCTGCGGTTCCGGAAATAACGGAGGAGACGGCTTTGCTCTGGCAAGAAAGCTTTTCTCCCTGAAGTTTCCTTTCACTGTAATCCTTTTCGGAGATTCCGGAAAGTTCACTCCCGTAACCCTTACGAATTACCACTCTCTGAAAAAAATTCAGATCCCTCTTATGGAGAACCCGCAGATAAAGGAGTTTTCACAGATTCTGGATAAGGCAGACTATCTTGTGGATGCTCTTCTGGGGACAGGCCTCAACCGGCCTGTGAGCGGCCTATATGCACAGATAATTCAGCTTATTAATGAAAGGAGCCTTCCGGTTCTCTCTCTGGATATTCCCTCGGGAATAAACGGTTCCACAGGAGCCATTGAAGGGAAAGCTGTCAGAGCCTCGGCCACTGTCACTTTCGGTTCTCCCAAACGGGGAAATCTTCTCTATCCGGGTTACGAAGAAAACGGCACACTCTTCTGTTCCCGCATATCCTTTCCTCCTTCTCTCTATGACAGCAGGGCACTGACCTCTGAAGTGAATCTCCCCCCGCCCCTGCCCCCCAGGAATCAGGAGGGCTACAAGAACAGTTTTGGAAAGATTCTTATTATAGGCGGAGGAAAAACCTATTTCGGAGCCCCTGCCCTGGCGGCACAGGCGGTTTTCAGGAGCGGAGGAGGATTTGTCACGGCAGCACTTCCCGAACAGCTGGGATCCTCTTTTTCACGCCTCTGCCCGGAGGCAGTCCTTGCTCCCATGAAAAGTGATGAACATCACGGTTTCAGCGAAGCTAACGGGGAGGAACTTCTCGAACTGTCCTCAAGGCATACCGCCGTCATCCTCGGCCCGGGCATCACCAGGAGCATACAGGTCCAGAACCTCCTGGAAAAGCTGATCCCCGCTATCCCAGTTCCCGTCATTATCGATGCGGATGCCCTCCATGCTCTGGCAGGCCATCCGGAATGGACCCGAAACAGAAAGGCCGCAACGGTTCTGACACCCCATGCGGGAGAACAGCGTGTCCTCAGAAGGGATCTGCCCTCAGGAGAAACCATAGAAAAGGCCTTTCAGGCCATTACAGTTTACAAGGGGCCGCATTCCGCAATAAAAACGCCCGACGGGAGAGAATTCCTCAATATGACAGGCAACTCCGCTTTGGGAACAGCCGGCAGCGGGGATGTCCTGACGGGCATAATTGCAGGACTGACAGCCACACTGGGGATGGAAGATGCTGTGAAAGCAGCTGTTCTTCTGCACGGCCTGACAGCTCAGCTGGCTGAGGAGGAGATACCCCAGGACTCTTTTACAGCCTCTGATATCATCAGGTATCTTCCCAGAGCTCTAGGTTTTTACAGGAAAAACCATTCAAGTCTCAGCGAATCCTGTTATAATACAATATATACCTTACCCTGATTTTGTGATCACCAACCCCAAGAGAGGAGAATACCCATGATTGTCTATTGTGTAGAAGTCACTGTCACCAGAGGAAATGAAAGCGAGTTTCTTACCGCCACCGAAGAGAACCATAAAAAAACAAGAAAAGAACCGGGAAATATCCGTTTTGATGTCCTTCAGAAAAGTGACGATCCTACCCGTTTTTTTCTTTATGAGGTCTACGATTCCGAAGAAGCCGTTGTCTCACACAAAGAGACAGCCCACTATCTGAAGTGGAGGGAGACCGTGGCGCCCTGGATGGCAGAACCCAGGAAAGGGGTACAATACCAGCCGCATTTTCCCGGAGAGAGGACCCAATGGTAGATTTTTCCTTCTCTGCGAATAAAAAGATCCTGTTCGGACAGGGAAAAACTGAGAAACTTGCAGAAATTCTTGATCCGTCCAGGGGAAATGTCCTGTTTATCACAGGTAGGTCCGTATCGGAAACGCCCCGCTTTGAAAATCTGAAAATCTCATTGAAAGGCAGGGGGGGAGAGATATTCTACAAAACAGTAACAGGAGAGCCCTCTCCTGAAATTGTAGATGGAATCACCGGCGAAATGCGGGACCGTCAGATAGGAGCTGTTGCCGCCCTGGGAGGAGGCAGTGTGCTTGATGCGGCAAAAGCCGTTTCAGCCATGCTCTGCGAAGAGGGTTCCATAGAAGATTTTCTGGAGGGAGTGGGAACAAAAGATCCTTCGGGCAGAAAAGTTCCTTTCATCGCCCTGCCCACGACAGCCGGCACAGGTAGTGAATGCACCAAAAATGCTGTTATCAGCCGTCCCGGACCTGAAGGCTTCAAAAAGTCCCTCAGGCACGACAACTTTATCCCCGACACGGCAATCATTGATCCGGACTGGCTGGAATATCTGCCCCGTCAGATCAGCGCATCCTGTGGAATGGATGCCTTCAGCCAGCTGCTGGAATCCTTCCTCTCCACCGGAGCCTCGCCTCTGACAGACGCACTGGCCCGTCAGGGACTGGAAGGTTTTTTCCGGTCCTTTACCCCGCTCCTGGAGGATAAAGCGGATGCCGGGAACAGAGAAGACATCTCTCTGGGCGCAGCTCTCTCGGGCCTGACCCTGGCGAATGCCGGACTGGGAACAGTCCACGGCATTGCCGGAGTTCTGGGAGGACTCTATCCCATTCCTCATGGACTGGCCTGCGGCATCCTGATGCCTCCTGTCATGCGCTTGACCCTCAGCAATCTGCTTCAGAATGATCCGGAGAACTCCTCCCTGAAGAAAGCGGCCCAGCTGGGGAGGTATATAAAAGGAAACAGGGATCTGTCTCTGGAAAAGGCGGTTCTTGCCCTCATCAGTCAGCTGGATCTCTGGGCCGACCAGGCGTCTCTGCCCAGTCTGAAAGAGTACGGTCTCCCCCGGGAGGAACTGAAAAAAGCGGCATCCCTTTCAGGAAATAAAAACAATCCCTATCCTTTTTCCGAAGAGGAAATACTTACCATTCTGGAAAGCAGCTTCTGATGGCTGATTTTTTTACCCCCATGCCCCGCTCCCTCGCCCATAGAGGAGACAGTCTCCATTTTCCGGAAAATACGGCTGTTTCCTTTGCCGCCGCCACAAGGCTCGGAGTGGATGTGATTGAGACGGATGTTCACCTGACCGCAGACGGGGAGGTTCTGATCTGGCATGATGACAATTTCAGCCGGGTCTCGGGTGATGAAAGGAATATCTCTCTGATAAGGAAATCTGAACTGGCAGGAATTGATGCGGGAGCCCTTTTTACCCCGGACGGAGGGAAAACCTTCCCCTTCCGGGACAAGGGGATTCATCCCCTCCTTCTCAGGGAAGCGCTGGAACAGTTTCCTCAGACCCGGTTCAATATCGATCTGAAAGACGACAACCCCGCCCTTGCCGAAGCGGCCGCTGAGATCTTCCGTGCCGTCGGCGCGGAAAAGCGGGTCTGTATCGGCTCTTTTCATCATGGGGTACTGCAGGAGTTTCGCCGGGCAGCCCCCGGAGTTGATACCTCAATTTCAAAAAAAGAGATGATTCAGCTCCTCTGCGCCTATCTCTTCGGCGGTTCAGTAAAGGCACTGAGAGAAAGAAAAAGCAGAGTCATCCAGATCCCTGTCTCCCATAAGGGTATACCGGTTCTGACAAAAAAACTGATCCGTTGGGCTTCCCGGCGTGAGATCGTTATCCAGGTATGGACCATTAATGACCCGGAAGAGATGAAAAGGCTCTTTGCAGCCGGTGTAGACGGGATTTTTTCAGACAACGCCGAAGCCGTTGTCCGGGCAGCCCGAGACTACTCGATTCTCGCCCCGCCCAGGCAGATTTCCCCGTCATAGAAAACAGCGAACTGCCCCGGAGCAACCCCTTTATCGCCCTCGTCCATAGTCACTTCCAGCCTGTCCGGACTCAGCCATCTGACGATGCACTGATTGATTCTGGGTCCATGGCGGAGCTTCAGACTCAGTTCGCTCTTTGAGGGTTTTTTGCTGATCCAGTTGGGCTCGCAGACAGTAAAAGTCTGCACTTTCTGATCCATCACATTAAAGCTTGAAGAGACATAGATGATATTTTTTTCCAGGTCTTTCCCGGTGACATACCAGGGACCGTTGCTCAGCCCCAGCCCCTGACGCTGACCGATGGTATAAAACCAGAATCCCCTGTGTTTTCCCAGAACTTCTCCGGTTTCTTTCTCCCGGATTTCCCCTTCCTGTTCTCCCAGATAGTGTTTGATAAAATCCGAGTATTTTATCTTTCCCAGAAAACAGATTCCCTGACTGTCCTTCCTGGCCTTGTTGGGAAGATCATACTTCTCCGCCAGAACCCGGACCTCCTCTTTAATGAGGCCTCCGATGGGAAAAAGGATCTTTGAGATCTGCTGCTGTGAGAGATGGGAGAGGAAATAGGACTGATCTTTCACAGGATCGGGAGAGCGCTTGAGATAGTAAAGACCGTCAATCTCTTCCACCACACCGTAATGACCGGTGGCGACCTTGTCGAACTCCTCGTTGACCTTGTCAAAAAAAGCTCCGAATTTCACTCTCTGATTACAGAATATATCCGGACTGGGAGTTCGGCCTTTTTTCAGTTCCGATACCGTATAGGATACTACCCTGTCATAATACTCCTGCTGCAGAGGCAGAACTTTCAGAGGAACCCCGGCCTGTTCACAAACCTCCCGGGCATATTCCAGATCCTCTTCCCAGGGACACTCCCCCAGAAAACTCAGTTCATCTTCCAGCCAGATTTTAAGGTAATAGGCGGTAATGTCTTTATATCCTTCATCCTGGAGGCGTCTGAGAGCAACGGAACTGTCCACGCCCCCCGATAATAATACGGCTATCTTCATGGCTATGGATTTTTGCAGAGAATGGGGGAAATGACAAGAACCGGAGAGCGGGCAAATGACAAAAACCACGGTTCACCAGATAGACAAAACTGCCAACTTTAAGAATAATATCAGTTAATCCTATTAAATAGACAGATCATTCAATTCTGTCATATAAAATGAGGAATTTACGGGATTTCTCCCATTCTACATAGAAGGAAAGCCATAACGTATGAAAAGTATCGGAATTAACATTGGCAGCTCTAGCCTGAAAACTGTTGTTATCGAAAATGGAAAAGAACTCTGGAACAAGGTGGTTCCCCACGAAGGAGACTTTCAGAGTGCCATCATAAAAGTCCTGAGAGAATCCCAGCTTGAAGAGGGAATTCCCGCACTGGCAACCGGAACGGAAGGAAGGTTTCTTCTGGCGACCAATTCGGTCATTGAACCGGTGTGTATAGAAAAAGCCCTGGAAGTCACAGGCCACAAAGTGGATGCTGTGGTCAGTATGGGCGGTGAAGATCTTGTGGTCTACACCATCGACGGAAACAATAAGATCGTCAACAACTTCTCCGGCAGCAAGTGTGCGTCCGGTACAGGAGAATTTTTTAAACAGCAGCTTGCCAGGATGGACATGACCCTGGATAACGTGAATCAGGTGGCTGATGACAGTAAAGTCATCTCTCTCTCCTCACGCTGTTCGGTCTTTATGAAGAGCGACTGTACTCACAGACTGAATAAAAAGCAGGCGACAAAAGATGACATTGTCCTTTCTCTGAGTGACGTGATGGCCACCAAGGTCGCGGATTTTCTGGACAGGGCAAAAATAGAGAAAGGTCAGGTTCTGCTTACCGGAGGAATTACAAAAAACAAGCATATCCTCCGGTTTATGCAGGAGAAAACTCCGGACATTAGCTATATCATTCCTGAGGAAGCCCCCTATTTTGAAGCCCTCGGTGCGGCTCATCTGGCAGGAGAATCCGGATCACCTCTTCCCGGAGCAGAAAAAATTCTGAAGAAGAGTGTCATTCGTTTCGACCGCTATAAAGATCTGAAAACCGCGGAAGACAAGGTGAAATACCTGGAAACTCAGGTGGGAGCAGTCAAACCCGACAGAGAATATATTCTCGGAATTGACGGCGGTTCCACCACAACAAAAGCCTGTCTGATAGATATGGAAACAAGTGAGATCGTAGCCGCCCATTACGGAAGAACCCATGGAGACCCTGTAACTGCGCTGAAAAACTGCATCATTGAACTCCGCAAGAAGATCCATAAGGATATCGGCGATGAATCTTCCATTAAGATTCCGCTCTGCTCCACCACAGGATCTTCCAGAGAAATTCTGGGTGTGTTTATGGAAACCCAGGGCGTCTACAACGAAATCATCGCCCACTCCCATGGAACCACTTTTTTCAGCAGTGATGTAGATACCATATTTGAAATCGGCGGACAGGATGCCAAATATGTCCTACTGGAAAACCGGGTCCCCATCGACTATGCCATGAATGAAGCCTGTTCCGCAGGTACCGGATCCTTCCTGGAAGAGTCTGCGGCGGGAGACCTGAACATAGCCCATGCCTGGGAAATCGGCGAGATCGCCCTAAAAGCGGATAATCCTCTGAAGTTCGGAGAGCATTGTTCAGCCTTTATCAACTCGGATATCCGGAAGGCCATCCAGCAGGGAGCCCGCCGTGAGGACATTACAGCCGGAATCGTCACATCCATTGTTTCCAACTATCTGAACAGAGTCGTGGGAAACAGAACCATCGGGCGGAAAATCTTCCTTCAGGGCGGAGTGGCCAAAAACAAGGCTGTTCCCCTGGCATTTGCCATGCTGCTGGACAAGGAGATCCTCGTTCCCCCGGCACCCGAACTCATGGGATGTTTCGGAGTCGCCGTACTGGCACGGCAGAAGTATCAGGAAGGCCTTCTTGAAGCCGGAAATTACGATCTTGAAGCCGCTCTGGACACACAGATCGAGTATGACAGGGTATTTACCTGTAAATCCTGCGATAACTTCTGTCCGATTCAGATCCTCAATGTAAACGGTCATAAATATATGTTCGGCGGCCGCTGCAGCAAGTACACCAACACAAGCAAAAAAACAGAAGCTGTCGGCGAGGTTATCAACTATATCGATGAGCGGAATAAGCTGATGTTTGAGACATTTGCTCCCAAATCCGAAGACTTTTCCACAAAAAGAGCCTTTACTGTGGGTATTCCCCGGGCATTCTCAATCCATACCCTCTACCCCCTCTACTCCTGGTTTTTTCATGAACTGGGAATAAAAACAGTCCTCTCCGATGAGATCGACCACAAGGGTGTCGCCAGAGCGGAAAGTACCTACTGTTTCCCTGCGGAGATCGCTCATGGAGCGGTTCAGGACATTATCAACAAGAAAACAGATTATATCTTTGTTCCCCACTACAGGGACATGCCCAGTATGGAGAAGGATGTACACGCCAACTTCTGTCCCATCACTCAGAGTCTGCCCTATTATATTAAGAAGGCCTTCCCTGATGTTCCCGAATCCAAACTGATCCCTCTGATTGTGACTTTTAAATTCGGCGAAACCAAAGCACTGGAATATTTCCACCAGATGGGAGAACAGCTCTCCATCCCGCAGGATGAAATCAGCAAAGCCTTTAAGGTAGCCCTGAGAAAGCAGCAGGAGTATCAGAAGGCCGCCCTGAACCTGGGAAGACGAGCCCTGGAAGAGGCGAAAGAGAGCAACAGACCGGTCATAGCCCTTCTGGGACGTCCCTACAACGCCTTCACACCCGAAGCGAATATGGGAATTCCCCGGAAGTTCAGCAGCCGCGGCTTCTCTATCATTCCATTTGATATCCTTCCTGTGAAAGAGGAAAAAATCTTTGACAATATGTACTGGTACTACGGGCAGCTGGATATGAAGGCCGCCTCCATGCTGAAGGATGAACCTAATATCTATGTAACCTACATTACCAACTTCTCCTGTGCACCCGACTCATTTATCCTGCACTATCTGAAGTGGATGATGGGAACAAAACCCTTCCTGATTCTGGAACTGGACTCTCATTCTGCTGATGCGGGTGTGGATACCAGGATCGAAGCCTTCCTGGATATCATTGACGGATACCGTTCCAGAAAGGATACGGACCTTCTGAACCGCTATGACAACGGCCTGAAATTTGTGAATAACGGAAAAGATGAACTTCATATCCATGATGCCAGAACAGATGAGAAGATCCCGCTGAAGAACAATCCCAAAGTGAAAATGCTCCTTTCCAATATGGGAGACCTGGCCACAGAGATGATGGCATCCATTATCCGGTCTTCCGGATACCATGCCCAGGCTCTGCCTGTTGCCGACTCCCTGACCCTCCAGCTGGCCAGAAGCCATGCCTCCGGCAAGGAGTGCGTTCCGAGCCATCTGGTTCTGGGAAGTGCCCTGAAATTCATCAACTCACCGGAGTACCGGAAAGATGAAATCTATCTCCTTTTTGTACCCATAACCACCGGCCCCTGCCGGACCGGACAGTATTTTGTATTCTATGAAAACCTCTTCAGGGATCTGCGTCTTGAAAATGTCGTTGTCTTCACCATGAGCGCGGACAACTCCTATACCGAACTGGGGCCCTATTTCACCCGCTATATGTGGCAGGGTCTTGTGATCTCAGACTATATGAAGGATATTCAGACCTCTCTGAGAGCCTGTGCGGAAAATCCCGATGAAGCCCTGAGAACCTACAACAGCCTCTGGAAAGAGCTGACCAGAGCCGCTGAAAAAGATTTCCCCACGGTCTACCCCAAACTGGAGTATGTCTCTAAAGAGGTGGCAAAGATTCCTCTGAAGAAAACCATCCATCAGGTTCCCAGAGTTCTGATTGTGGGTGAAATCTACGTCAGAAGGGATGACTTTGCCGTAGATGAACTGGTAGATCTGATGAGTAAAAAGAACATCATTGCCAAAGTATCCGGTATTTCCGAATGGATCCACTATCTGGACTTTGTCAGGGAGTACGATCTGAACAAGAGGCTCAAGCTGAAAAATCCTCTCCAGAGGCCTTTCAGCAGCGAAATGAAGGATCTTCTCAAGCTCCATCTTGAAATGGCCTGGAAACATCACATAGAGCGGAAGGTAAAAGGAAAGCTGAAACATGCCGACCTGATCCCCCATACTCCTCATGATATGAAAAAAATCATGAAGATTACCTCTGAAAATTTTGTCAATCTGGAACTCAACTCGGAAATAGCGATATCCAGCGGTGTCGCCGCCACGGCTATGGAGGAAGGATATTCAGGAATCGTGAATATTTCTCCCTTTGCCTGTCTGATCGGAAGGGTAATTGAAGGAGTCTTCACCCCCTGGGCCAGAGAAAGAAACTATCCTGCCATGTCGATTGAGGTGGATGGTAATCAGTTACCTCCCAATATTATCAACAAGCTGAACATTTTCATGATGAATGTTCTCAGATTCAAGTCCAGTCCGGACTCTATGGAGCTGATCGAACAGGATGAAACAGTTCAGGATGAGGAAGAAGTCATCAAAGTCGCTGGAGACTGAGGCTGTTCTTTATAAAAAGAAATGGACTGTCCAATCGGGCAGTCCATTTTTTTTTCTTTACAATCTCTGAATGAAAGTCCTGTCACTCCTCCATAAGAGTCATGGGACGGGAGGATCTGACAAACAGGATGGCCGGCAGATTTCCGTATCCGTTGATCTCCTTATCAAAGAAGAACTCATTCAGTTTGAATAGCGAACGGTTTCCGTTTTCAGAAACATAATTTCCCGGAAGCCCCATCATAATCAGACTGGTTGAAGAGGAAACCTTATCCAGGGCCTCTTTGAAGGAGACCTCCGGTTCATCCAGAATCAGAATCTCGCCTTTAAGGCGGGCTTTTTTCAGCAGGGAACGCAGTTCCTCCTCGGCCAGATCCTTCTGTTCATCCCTCCCCAGTTTCCGGAGAATCCTTATATCATAGCGGTCTCTCTCCTCGGAAGACAGATTCATGATGTAGGCCAGGAGAACCATCAGATTTCCGTTCTGTTCTCCCCGCCACCAGATATCCAGGGTCCCCCCGGTTTTAAACCTCTCTCCGTTTTTCAGAAAAAGGATGTCCTTATTCAAGGACAGGGCTCTGTTGAGAATTTTCACATTTTCCAGTTTGCTGTGATACTGCATAAGCACCGTATTGGGAGCTATCCCGCTGTGCTGACAGCTCTGCATGAGATCCAGAACAGTCTGTCCGGGAGATCCTGTAGAGATCTCCACTGCCGGGATGGAAAGGCTGGAACAGTCCAGGGGTGCCTCCGCCAGTTTTGGCAGGGCCAGAATGTTCAGGCTTACAAGCCCCTGATAGGAGGCCAGTTTTTCCGACAGGAAGGCAATCTTCCTCCAGATATCGTACTCTTCCCTGTAGGCAAAAGAGGCAATGACAGGACGCCAGTTATGAGACCCCTGAACAATGCCCTGAAGACTCTCAAGAGCCCTTGTGATGAGACGGAAAAGAAAGCCCCACCAGACACCCTCAAGTTTTCCTTCGGCTTTATACTTGAGGATCAGTTTGAACATCCAGTACTGGGAGAGAAAAATCATCAAACCAATCTTCCAGTTAAAAAGGGAGATCGCCGCCAGACAGGAAGCGAAACCATAAAGAGAGATCAGCCAGTGACCATTGAAAGTCGGTCTGAAGGAAGGGTTTCGACTGATTCTTTCCAGAAATGCCGCTCCATTCACCCAGCCGTATACAACCAGGAACAGGATACCCACAAGGATAGCGGCGAAATTGATGTTCCCCATCCAGATAATGCTGATTCCCAGGACAAAAGTGACAATCAGGGCATAACGGGGCTCTGTTCCCCCTTCCCGGAAGTCCTTCTCCAGAAAATCCAGTTTCCCCGGCAGAATTCCATCCTTTGCCAGATACTGGAGAGTCCGGGGACCGGTCATAAAAACACTCAGAGCGGAAGAACAGGTGGCAAAAAGAACCCCCAGCAGGATCAGCAGTCCCGGGAGCCCCGCAGGGAGGGGTTTACCCAGGCCGAACAGTTCCGTAAGCAGTCGGCCTTCGGGATTCTGACCGGAATAACCTGTTAGAATGATGTCTCTGTCTATAAAGGAAAACAGAACAGTCACGGAGAGATAGACAGCCATTGTCACGAGTATGGCGGAGAAAGTTCCCCTGACAATGCTCCTACCGGGGTCTTTCAGATCCCCGCTCATCCCCACACCAGTACTGATACCTGTAACTGCAGGGAAAAACTGTGTAAAAGCCAGAAAGAATACCCCCACTGTCAGGGGCCTGTTCCCCGATAGAACAGGCCTGGACTGAAAAACCTCAGACCCCTTATAGGAGAGACCCAGAAGGGGGGAAATAAAAATGGCCCCGACACTGACTCCCAGTACCACAAGGATAAGAGTCTGAATTTTCAAAGTGAAATCCGCCCCGGCCATAACGATAATAAAGAAAATGATAAAAAAGAAAGAAGCCAGGAGCTGTTTCTGCAACAGGATCCCCTGGGGAGAAAAATCGCGGAAGGGTTCCAGAAACCCCAGAAGAGGGGCCAGGAGGGGCTGGAGAGGTTCCGCAAAACCTATGGAATAAAAGCCCACTGAAGCCGCCTGGGCAAGATAGAGCATTATCCCGATGGAGCCGCCCATGGCATTTCCCAGGGATTTTTTTGCCAGGGCATACATCCCCCCTCCCTCAATGGTATTGAGGTTGGTGGCGCAGTCAGCCAGGGAGAAACTTGTCGAGATTGTAACGGTATGGGCCAGTATAACAATCAGAAGCATGGGAAACAGGCCGACATCAGCCACCAGGAGCGGCATAAGCAGAAACAGAACTGTTCCGAGAATGGCCTCTGTGGAGGGGACAAAAACCCCTTTGAAGGTTCCGAATTTCTTTTCCATTTTTCTTTTATACACCAATAAAACACCTTGGTCAGTATGCCGGGAGCCCCGAATGCAGCCCTTTTCAGGGATCTCCTCTGATTCCCCTGCCTGGATTACGCTTAATATTGTTAAATAATTGTTTTATTACGTTTTTCGTTTTACAATTTAATTGTAGACCGCATTTCGTTTTTAAATGTAAAAAGGAGCCGTAAAATGATTGTAGCTGTAGCCAGAGAGATCAAAACTCATGAATACAGGGTTGGACTGACACCGGATAATGTGAAAGCCTATATTGCCGGAGGCCATGAGGTTCTTGTTGAAAAAGATGCAGGAGAGTCCTCTGGTTTCTCAGATCTGGAATATTCACACGCCGGTGCGGAAATTGTCAGGGATAAGAAAGAGCTTTTTGACAGAGCCGATATGATTGTAAAAGTGAAGGAACCTCAGCCCTCGGAATATGATCTGTTTCATGAAGGACAGGTTCTCTATACCTACCTTCACCTGGCGGCGGATAAAGAGCAGGCAGAAGCACTTATGAGAAAAAAGGTCAAAGCGGTTGCCTATGAAACGATGGAACACAATGGAAAACTGCCCTGCTTAACCCCTATGAGTGAAATTGCCGGACGTCTGTCCGTTCAGGAGGGGGCAAGATTTCTTGAAAAGCCCCAGGGCGGCCGGGGAGTTCTTCTGGGGGGAGTTCCCGGAGTTCACAGAGGTAAAGTCGCTGTCCTGGGTGGCGGCGTTGTCGGTACCAATGCAGCGAAAATGGCAGTGGGCCTGGGTGCGGAAGTCACAATTCTCGATATAAATGCAGACAGACTGGCCTATCTGGATGATATCTTCGGAGGCAGGGTCACAACCCTGTACAGTACGGAGCAGAATATTCACAAAGTCATCAGAGAGAGTGATCTTGTCATCGGTGCTGTTCTGATCCCCGGAGCCAGAGCGCCTCACCTCATTAAAAAGCGAGACCTGGCTGAAATGAAACCCGGTACGGTGATTGTGGATGTGGCCGTAGACCAGGGGGGATGTTTTGAAACAACAAGACCCACAACTCATGATGATCCTGTTTTTACTATCGATGGAGTGGTCCACTACTGTGTTGCCAATATGCCCGGGGCGGTTGCCCTGACATCTACCATGGCTTTAACCGGCGCGACTCTCCGCTACGGATTGATGATTGCAGCTATGGGAATAGAAAAAGCGGCGTGTGCCAGCGATACAATCCGGAAGGGTGTAAACACTTATGAAGGTCTTCTTACATGTGAGAGAGTTGCCCAAGCATTGGATATACCGTATACTTCCCTAGAGGAATGTATACCATGCAACCCGACGATATAGACTGGAAAATTATTAATACTCTCAGAGACTCCCATCAGAACAATAATGCCATTGCCAGGCAGCTTGGAATTTCCGAGGGAACTGTCAGACAGAGACTCAAAAGATTGAAAGATGCGGACATTGTTAAGATCCGTGCCTTAATCAATCCCGAAGTTCTTGAGAATCAGCAGCTGGCTACCATAGCTGTCAATGTTTCGGAGTCTTCCCTGCTGGAAGCAAAAGCCATGGAAATATCCCAGTTACCCAATGTTCTGGATGTCTCCATCACTTCAGGAAGGTACGATCTGTTTGTCCAGGTTCTGATAGACTCCAATCACGGGCTTGTCCGTTTTCTGACAGAAGAACTTTCAGCTGTGAAAAATGTTACCTCTACAGAAAGTTTTCTTATGCTGAAAAGCTACAACAAATTTGTCTGATTCCGACCTCCCCTTATTTTTGAATCCTCTCCCCATTTTCGATAAATAAATATTTATATCAACAATATTTGAAAAATTGTCCAAAACAGGGTAGCATACTCTGGTTTACCATAATGCCTTTTCAAATTGAATAAGCTGAAATTTACACAGAAGTTTTAAAATATTTTGGAGTTGAGAATGAATAAAATTCTTGCAAAGACACAGCTGTCGGCTGATGTATTCCGTATGAAAATCGAAGCCCCTCTCATTGCGGAAGAGAGACAGGCGGGGCAGTTTCTGATCCTTCAGGTGGACAAGGAGTACGGAGAACGGATTCCTCTGACCATTGCCAACGCCGATGCGGAAGAAGGATTTATTGAGATCATCTTCCAGGCTGTGGGGGCGACCACCCTGAAACTGAGCCGTAAAAATGCCGGTGATACCATCGAAACCGTCCTGGGCCCTCTTGGACAGCCTACGCATATTGAAAAAATGGACGGCCCCGTGGTCTGTGTGGGAGGCGGTATCGGCGTGGCTCCCATGCACCCGATCGTTCAGGCCCACAAAGAAGCGGGCAATCGGGTCATTGTGATTATGGGCGCTCGGAACAAAGACCTTCTGATTATGAAGGAAGAGATGGAAGCCCTGGCGGATGAACTTATCATCTGTACCGACGACGGCTCCTACGGCCGGAAAGATCTGGTCACGGTCCC
This sequence comes from Oceanispirochaeta sp., assembly GCA_963666275.2. Classification (GTDB taxonomy): domain Bacteria; phylum Spirochaetota; class Spirochaetia; order DSM-2461; family DSM-2461; genus Oceanispirochaeta. The sequence continues at coordinate 512,711 of CAXXOA010000002.1, read as the reverse complement.
CCTGAAGGAACTCTGCGAAAAAGACGTTCCCCCGGCGGAAGTGGTGGCCATCGGCCCCCCGATCATGATGAAATTCTGCGCCGAAACCACAAGGCCCTACAAAGTCCCCACCACAGTCTCCCTGAATACAATCATGGTGGACGGTACGGGTATGTGCGGCGGCTGCCGGGTCACTATCGGCGGCAAAACCAAATTCGTCTGTGTAGACGGCCCCGAGTTTGACGGTCACCTGGTGGACTTTGACAATATGATGTCCCGTCTGAAAGCCTACAAGGGCCAGGAGAGCCACCGCTGCAACCTGGACGCCCAGGCGGAGAAACTGGAGAAGAACAAATGAGTGCATATAAATCCCCCGAAACACTCCACAGGGAAGCGGAAGAGCTCCTGAAGGAACTGAAAGATAAAGAGCTGACAGCCAAATCCCGCCGGGACATTCCCCAGCAGGATATGCCCTCCCAGGATCCGGCGGTCCGCCGGGGCAATATGGAAGAGGTCGCCCTGGGATACAGCGAGGAGCAGGTGCTTGTGGAGTCCCTGCGCTGTCTCCAGTGCAAAAACGCCCCCTGCATCAAGGGCTGCCCCGTGAGTATTGATATCCCCGGGTTTATAGACCAGGCGGGAGCGGGAGACTTCAAAGGCGCCATTGCCACCATCAAAGAGAGCAGCATGCTCCCGGCGATCTGCGGACGGGTCTGCCCCCAGGAAAAGCAGTGCATGGAACAGTGCACCCTGGGCAAGATCCTTAAGGATCCGGAAAAGTCGGTGGCCATCGGCCGGATCGAACGGTTCCTGGCGGACCGGGAGCGGGAGAACGGCGAAAAGCCTTCCGTACAGATTGCGTGCGAAACAGGAAAGAAAGTGGCCATTATCGGCAGCGGGCCTTCTGGACTGACCGCCGCGGCGGACCTGAGAAAGGCCGGCCACGGGGTCACCATTTTCGAGGCCTTCCACAAACCCGGCGGCGTAACAGTTTACGGAATCCCCGAATTCCGTCTGCCCAAGGAGATTGTGGACCTGGAGGTTCAGGGCCTCAGGGAGATGGGCGTTGAGATCGAAACCAACTTCCTGGTGGGCCGGACCAGAAAACTGAAAGACCTGATGGAGAAGGACGGCTATGATGCGGTCTATATATCCTCGGGAGCGGGACTACCCAAGTTTATGCACATTGAGGGCGAGAACCTGGTGGGGGTCTTTTCGGCCAACGAATACCTGACCCGGTCGAACCTGATGAAAGCCTACGATGACAGCAATTCGGAAACCCCCATCTACAAGGGGACCCGTGTGGCCGTTTTCGGCGGGGGCAATGTGGCCATGGATGCAGCCAGAACAGCGGTCCGTCTGGGAGCCGAAGAGGTTCATATCATCTACCGCCGGACCGAGAAAGAGATGCCCGCCCGTGTGGAAGAGGTGCATCATGCCCGGGAAGAGGGCGTGATTTTTAATATGCTCACCAACCCTGTGCGGATCCTGGGCGATGACGAGGGCCGGGTACGGGCCATCGAGTGCCTGAAATACGAACTGGGAGAACCCGACGCTTCGGGCAGAAGGCGTCCTGTAGCCGTTGAAGGTAGTGAGTTCGAGATTCCCGTGGATGTGTGCATACCCGCCATCGGAAACGCCTCGAATCCTCTGATCAAACAGACAACCCCGGGGCTGGAGTTTACCGAATGGGGAACTGTCAAGGTCGATGAAAACCAGAAGACCTCACTGGACATGGTCTATGCGGGGGGAGATATCTCCCAGGGAGCCGCCACGGTCATCCTGGCCATGGGAGACGGACGCAGGGCCGCAGAGGCTATCAACAGAGCCCTGGAAGAGAAGTAATCAGAGAGAGCCAAAAAAATACCGCCTCAAGGGCGGTATTTTTTTTATTCAGATCAATCAGCTGTGCCGTTTTTTCAGTTCCAGAAGAACATCCTGTATTTTCAGTCCCTCTGATTCCAGAAGAACCATGAGGTGATATATGAGATCAGCAGACTCATAGATAAGGTCCTCTTTAGACCGGGCCAGTACAAGTTCGATGGCTTCCTCACCCGCTTTCTTCCGGATTTTATCCGGCCCTTTCTGAAAGAGATGGGTTGTATAGGATCCCTCGGGCATCTGCTGATGCCTTTCCGCAATGGTCGCGGTCAGATCGGCAAGGATACTGTTGTCTTCTCCTCCATCCGAAGCTGTGGCAACTCCCTCATGAATTTCCACATCCCGTTCATCGACGACAAAATCATAGGCCTTTTCTTCCGAACCTCCGGGAAGCAGAGCTTTATAGAAATTCTCCGCCTTTTCCAGCCTGAGAAACCGGGGATCTCCCTTATAGGGAAGGATTCGTCCTGTTTCCGGATGGCTCACCCAGAGGACCTTGTTCTCAATGCTCTTGGAATAACTTTTATCGTTCATCAGGGCTCCCGTTACTGAGGCCCCTTCAATTTCCACTATCAGCGGAAGATTTACACCTTCGCTCACCAGTCAATCTCCTCGTTCACTTTCTGGTAGGATTCCACCGCAGACCCGATGTCTATCCGGCCTTCGTATACGGCTTTTCCCGTTATGATCCCTTTGATGCCTGCATTACCGTCCCGGCAGACCCTGTCCACATCGTCCTGGCTGCTGATCCCCCCTGAAAGGGTCACAGCCAGCCCGGAAACTTCTGCAATCCTGCTGGTCCGTTCCAGATCAGGTCCCTCCAGGGTTCCGTCTTTGGCTATATTGGTATAGATAATATTTTTTATTCCGATCTGACGGCATTTCACAGCCAGATCTTCATCACCCAGAGCTGTTCCCTTCTCCCATCCGGAGACTTTCACTTCCCCGTCAAGAGCATCGATCCCGGCTATGAATACTGGTCCGAATTTCCGGATCCAGCTTTCCACAAGATCCGGATCCTTTGCCAGGACAGTCCCGACAATAAGACGGTCCACACCGGCATCCAGGAGTTCCCGGATATCCTCTTCGGTCCTGACTCCTCCGCCGACCTCGATAAGTCCATTAAAGACTTTCCGGATTGCCCGAATCTGTAGCCGGTTATTCTTCCCCTGGCCTCTGGCGGCATCCAGATCAACCAGATGAAGCCGTTTGACTCCCATATTCTGAAACTGTTCGGCCATGACAGCCGGATCATTTTCGTAGGAACTGACAGAGTTATAGTCCCCTTTCAACAGACGGACACATTTGCCGTCCAGTAAATCTATTGCTGGTATGATAATCATAATTTCCCCATTTTAATGGAAACCTCAGGAAGGGAGAACCCTCCAGGAGAGCTCTTTTCCCGCCAGAAGAGGGACAGCCCCTCCTATCAGTTCAGGAACCTTCCAGGCCTCTTTCACAAGAGTCAGTTTTTCCTCATTCAAGGGAAGACCGTAAAACCGGGCCCCGAGAATACTGATAAAAGGCTCCAGCTTATCCAGGGCACCCTGTTTTTCAAAAAGCTCCGCAAGCAGAGGCATAACCACAGGAGAAGAGAAAACTCCGGCGCTCACAGACGAGGCCTCTTTTCTCTCCCTGGGGTGAGGAGCGCTGTCGGAACCGAAGAAGAGCCGATGATGTCCGGACATGACCGCCGCGACCAGCGCCTCTCTGTCCTTCCCGGATTTCACAACGGGTTTACAGAACAGGTGGGGGTTGAAACTTCCTCCCATCATATCTTCCAATGTATACAGGAGATGATGAACCGTGACTGTTCCCGCAAGACGGTCGGGCATGGTATTGAGGAAATCCAGGCTTTCACGGCAGGAAATATGCTCAAAAACAACTTTCAAGCGGGGATAATCCCCCAGGATCTGCTCTAGCTGGGGAAAGAAGCGAACCTCCCGGTCCAGAACCGGAGCTTCCGGATCCTCTCCGTGAACACTCAGAACAATTCCTTCCTGTTCCATAGCCGCCAGAACATCTCTGATCTGGTCAGGGGAGGAAACACCGTCTTCGGCATTTGTTGTAGCTCCTGCAGGATAGTACTTTCCAATAAGAACACCGGCGGATTTGAGTTTTACCACATCCTCCCCGGTCATACCGGGAAGGATTTTAAAAGCCATCAGAGGAACAAATCCCTCAGCGGCCTGTTCAATTTCTTTCCTATAGGTTTCAAGAATAGCGACATTGCTGACAGGGGGAATCGTGTTAGGCATAACAAGTGCCCTTTTAAATGCCGCGGCGGTTTCCTGCACATACGCGGCTAGGGGCTCACCCTGTCTGAGATGCAGATGCAGATCATCAGGTTTCCGAATAGTCAGTTTATCCATTTAATCCTCCTGTACCGGCTGAACTCCAGACCAGACAACACGTCCCTTTTTATCAATATAGACGAGGGAATCCCCTTTAACCATCATGGCCAGTCCGTTCTGAAAATCCTCTCCATAATCATAGGCAGGTTCAATAACAACTTCGCCGGAAGTGTTTATAAATCCCATCTGATCACCGATCTGAACCTTCGCAAGCTTTTCAGAGAAATTACCCGCAAAGGCATACCGGGGCGATATAACTGTTTTTCCGGTTTTATCGATATATCCGGCCTTTTCATCTTCTACAAAAAGGGCCCTTCCATTGGAGAAATCCCCTGAAAAGGAGTAGGCAGGCTCTATAACGATCTCACCGCTTTTGTTTATGTATCCGCCTTTTCCATTCTGCACGATCAAAGCCAATCCATCGGAAAAGGGTCCCGCGTATTCGTACTGGGGTTCAATGACAGCAATACCGTTCTCATCGATAAATCCGCAGAATCCCTGGCGGATAAAAAGGGCCAGCCCCTCCCGGAATTCTCCCAGATATTCGAAAGAGACCTCCCGGATGGTTTCTCCCTTATTATCTATGAGGTAGGTGACCCCCTCATCGGTATGAACTGATGCTCTTTTTCCGGAGAAATTCCCCCCTCTTACAAATGTGGGTTCAATGAGAAACTCTCCCTTCTTATTGATGTAACCCACCCTGCCGTCAACAACGACAAGAGCGAAACCTTCATGAAACGGAGCCGCCTGATCAAACTGATGATCAATGACAAGCTCCCCTTTGTGGTTTATAAATCCCAGCTTTCCCTGACTTGAAACAATGGCAAGTCCCTCGGAAAATGAGTCGCCTTTTTCATAAACAGGCTCGACTACGGGATTCCCTTTTCTGTCTATATATCCGACCTGTCCGTCAATAAATACAGGATAAAGAGCTCTGGTACAGCCCGCCAGAAGGGGCAGGAGCAGGATAGGTATAAATAGGAGGAACCTTCTGATCATACGTATTCCTTTATGGTTCAAATATAGGTTAATGGGAGTATTGTAACCGAACAGACAGTGAAAGAATAGGGAAAGAGACTTCCTGATGAGGGAATTCCTCTATTCCCAAAGGTCCCTGTTTTATCCTAGAATACTTAAAATCTTATCACCAAGAGTTAAGAAATGACAAAGCAGGAAAGTATCGATTATATCCATTTACGAGCGCGTGAGTGCGGTTATGAAGAAGATGTATTGAAACTCGTCCGGAGTACACTGGAAAACCTCGAAGAAAAAGACTATGACCATCTGAAGAGGGTTTCCGAGCCGGTCTTTCGGGATTGGTGCAGGAATCTATTGAAAAAAGAAAATTAACTGCAGGAGATAGTATATGAACAGAACAATACCCTTTACCAGGGATGAACTGAAAACCATAGAGAAAGGACATCCCACTCCTTTCCATATTTATGATGAGAAAGCAATAAAAGAGAATGCCGCCTACTTTCTGAAAGCCTTTGACTGGGCTCCCGGCGGATTCCGGAACTATTTTGCCGTAAAAGCACTTCCCAATCCCTATATAATGAAAATGCTGCACTCTCTGGGAATGGGGGCCGACTGCTCTTCTCTTCCAGAGCTTCTGCTGGCGGAAAAAGCGGGAATGAAGGGAGAAGAGATCATGTTTACCTCCAATGACACTCCCATGGAAGAGTATGCAAAAGCCCTTGAGCTGGGTGCAGTCATTAATCTTGATGACATTACCCATGTGGATTTTCTTCACAGCGGACCGGGGCTCCCCGAGCTTCTCTGCTTCCGCTACAACCCGGGGCCTCTTAAAAAAGGAAACACCATTATCGGTTCTCCTGAAGAAGCCAAGTACGGTTTCACAAGAGAACAGCTGAAAGAGGGTTACAGAAAAGCCATGGAGTACGGAGTGAAACGATTCGGACTTCATACAATGGTTGCTTCAAACGAACTGAATCCCGACTACTTTATCGAAACCGGCCGGATGCTGCTGGATCTGGTTAAAGAGCTTCAGGAAGACCTGGGGATCGAATTTGAATTTATCAATCTGGGCGGAGGAATCGGAATTCCCTACAGAGTGGAGGAAAGTCCTGTCGATCTGGAATATGTATCCAGAGGCATTAAGGAGTACTATGAAAAGACCATAGGGTCTCCTGAAAATCAGAACCTGAAGATTTATATGGAGTGCGGACGGATGGTAACCGGCCCCTACGGCTATCTTGTCACCAAAGCGATCCATAAAAAAGATACCTATAAGCATTATATCGGTGTGGATGCCTGTATGGCGGATCTGATGCGTCCGGGAATGTACGGAGCCTATCATCATATAACCATTCCCGGCAAGGAGAATGCGCCGGTGGATCACATCTATGACGTATCAGGATCCTTGTGCGAGAACAATGATAAATTTGCCATTGACCGTCCCCTCCCCAGAATAGAGGGGGATGATTTTATTGTCATCCATGATACGGGAGCCCATGGTTATGCTATGGGTTTTAACTACAACGGGAAACTCAGACATGCGGAACTTCTTCTTCATGAAGACGGCAGCGTCACAGAAATACGACGGAGAGAAACGATAGAAGATTACTTTGCAACATTAGATTTTTCCAAGCTATAATGAAAAACTGATAACTGTAACAATTCTCCGGAGGGCCACTATGGAACAACTGAATTATATCTACCTGGAAAAAACCGTCCGCGAGAAAATGCAGATCCAGCCGTCCCAGATGAATGAGGACGGCTGGTTTCTGCTGGAAAGTATCTCTCAGACCAGAGAGCTTTCCTCCAGATCAAACAGTTCCCTGAATCCTCCGGAAACCATAAAAGCCTGTGATATCTATCTGCTTTCTGTTCTCAACATGCTCTACAGAAGGCTCATTCAGCAGTATTTTGCCCACATCGGTAAAACCTCCGGTCGGGATTACTCCATCTCCGGCATAACCGAATCGGGCCAGCAGGAGGAGTGGGATACCTACCTCCGTTCCCTTGTAAAAGAATTTCCGGACAGGATTCTGAAGGAAACGGAACAGGTTTCCGCCGGAAAGCTCAGAGAAATTCAGAAACTGGACACCCGCGTCATCGACGGGGCACTCCTCTATCTGACCAATCAGAATCCCGCCTGCAGAACCCTGAAAACCCTTTTTCCCGATGAGGGACTCTCACTTCCCCTGAGAAAAACAATCCTTCACAATCTGAACAGCCATATCAACCTGACGGGAGCAAGGGAATATGAAAAATTCGATCTTGTGGAAAAACTGCTGGAGCCTTCCAGGAGGTTTCCCGGATCTTTAAAGGATCAGATCCTTTTTATAATGAATACATGGAATGCCTTTCTGGAGCTGGATACAGAGTTTCTTCTGCAGGCTGTGGATTTCCATACAGAAGAGAACATGCCCCGTTTTTTCGGTGGAGGTCCCGGTCCGGTGGAAGGGATAGATTTCGCAAGCCTGGAAGAGGATTCAGCCAAATTCAGCCAGGACTCGGACTGGATGCCCAATCTTATCCTCCTTGCTAAAAATGCCTATGTCTGGCTGGATCAGCTTTCGAAAAAATACGGAACACCCATAGAAACTCTGGACAGTATTCCCGATGAAGAACTGGATGAACTGGCAGAAAGGGGTATCACAGGTCTCTGGCTGATTGGTCTCTGGGAAAGGAGCCCTGCCTCCAAAACCATCAAAAGGATTTGCGGAAACCCCGAAGCAGAGGCATCAGCCTATTCCCTGAACCGCTATGATATATCAGGAGTCCTGGGAGGCTGGGAGGCACTGGAAAACCTGAAATCCCGTTGTTTCACCAAAGGGATCCGGCTGGCCAGCGATATGGTTCCCAATCACACAGGCCTTGATTCCGACTGGGTCACTGAGCATCCCGACTATTTTCTCAGCCGTCCCGATATCCCCTATCCGGGATACACATTCAACGGCCCCAATCTCTCTCAGGATGACAGGATAAGCCTCTATATTGAAGACGGATATTACAACCGTTCCGATGCGGCTGTGGTTTTCAAGAGAGTGGATAACCGGAGCGGAGAAATCAGCTATGTCTACCATGGAAACGATGGGACAACCATGCCCTGGAACGATACGGCCCAGATCAATTTTCTGGAACCCCATATCAGGGAGGAGGTTTTTCAGCAGATCCTCCACGTGGCCCGGCACTTTCCCATCATCCGTTTTGATGCGGCCATGACACTGGCCAGGAAGCATATCCAGAGACTCTGGTTCCCCGAACCGGGTCATGGCGGAGCGATACCCTCCCGCTCGGAATTCAGTATGAATAAACAGGATATTATGGATAAGATCCCCGTGGAATTCTGGAGAGAAGTGGTCGACAGGATTGCCGTGGAAATGCCCGATACACTCCTTCTGGCAGAAGCATTCTGGATGATGGAGGGATACTTTGTCCGAAACCTGGGCATGCATAGGGTTTACAATTCCGCCTTTATGAATCTTTTGAAAAAAGAGGATAACAGGGAATTCCGGAAAATCATGAAAGAGACTCTGGATTATGATCCTAAAATCCTGAAAAGGTTCGTCAATTTCATGAACAACCCTGATGAAGATACGGCGGTTGCCCAGTTCGGAAAAGAAGAGAAGTATTTCGGGGTCTGTACCCTGATGATGACACTCCCGGGGCTCCCCATGATAGGTCACGGACAGTTTGAGGGCTTTGAAGAAAAATACGGTATGGAGTATAAAAAAGCCTACTGGAACGAATCTCCCGACAAGGAGCTTGTAAAAAGGCATTACAGGGAAATTGTTCCCCTCATGAAAAAACGTTCCGTCTTTGCCGGAGCAAAGGGATTTCATCTTTTTGACTTTATGGAAAACAGCGAAGTCAATGAAGATGTGTATGCCTTTATCAATACAAGTTACAGGGGCACCGCTCTGGTTTTCTATAATAATTCCTTCCGCAAAACAGAAGGAACCATATGGCAGAGTGTTCCGAAAGCAATCAATAACGAGTTCGGAGACCGTATGGGTACGCGGAGTCTAAACATGCAGGAAATCCTGGGACTGGATCCTGACGATTATACCATTATGTATAACCAGAAGGAAAAACTCTGGTATATCTTCAGAAACCGGGACCTGATTCGATCAGAACTCCCTCTGGTTCTGAAAGGCTATGAATCCCGCGTCTACTATCCGGTAATCCAGAGGAAAGATGATGAAAAGAAGTCTCTTGAAAAACTCCTTCTCCGGGTGGGCAACAGGGGCGTGAAAGACCTGGACAGGGCAATCAAATTCTCCGACTATGAGCCGGCAATGAATATGATCCGGGATTTTCTGGTAACCGGGATCATTGATACCCCCCGGATGGATGATCTGATCACCATGCTTTCCAGTGATCTCAATCGGATCAGAAAGATCATGCGGAACATGAACCGTCCCAGGATAAACAAGGCCAATATCCGCAACCGGATCCGTATGGAGGCTATCATCATACCGTCGTTTCAGGCTCTGAAAATGACGGAGCTTCATGACACTCTGCTTTTCAATATGGTTCATTTCTACGATATCTACAGAAACTGGCTCAAGTCAGATACAGCGGGAGATTTCAGAGCCTTCTTTATATCTCTTCTGAAAGACAGGGATTTTTACGACTGGTTCGGTATCAATGAATACAGGAATGTCCTGTGGTACAACAAGGAAATGATGGAGGAAGCGGTCTGGTGGTTTTCGATTATCCTGGCTCTGAAATTCAATGGTCCCCGGACAGATATGGAATTTCAGAATTCCCTTGAAAAATTCGAAGTCTTCATGACAGATCTGCAGAATGCCCTGGCTGAATCGGAATATAAGGTCAAAAAAATCCTTGCGTATCTGGAAAAAGAGAATGGATAATCCTTGTTGACCCGGTCGCCCCAAGAGGCTACTATAGCATCATATGGATAAAATCGTTCTCATTATCGGCAGCGAAACTCTCCTTGGCAGGAAGCTCATTGAATTGAGCCTCAACAAGGGGAACAGGGTTATCGCCCCCGTAATGACCTCACAGGATAAACTGAAAGAATCCAGTAACAGGAATCTCCGCGTTATTCCCTGGAACAGGGGATCTCTCATCTCGTCCAAAACTGTAATACGGGAAGCTGTCAGATCTTTCGGAAGGATCGATACGGTCCTGGTGGTGCATCCCGAACCCAAGATACCCTCCTCTCTGTCAGAGTCATCCATAGAAAGTATGGATGAAGCGATCAATACCTTCATCCATGGTTCTCTCTACCTGATAAAAGAGCTTGTGGACTACTTTGTCTCTGAAGAAAAGGGAACTCTGGCCTTTGCCGAGCCCGATAGAGATTCTGAAGGCATTTTTCCCGTGAGCAATCTGATCCGGGGGGGATTTCATGCGTTTGCGGATGCCGTCCTTCTTTCCCGGATGCCCGGGATTTACAAATGCGGATTTCTGACTCAGATTACCGAGATGGATGACTTCGGTGATTTTATCCTGAATGTTCTGGACAATTCTGATCCCAGGGCAAATGGCGAATGGTTGAAATTTTCTGAAAAGAAAGGAATATTTCAGTCTCTTCCAATAATAAAAAGAAAATAATTCATTACCCCTGAATTGGAGGCTCTCATGAAGTTGTGGTTAAAATATACCCTTGCAGGAATAACAGGCATTTTACTGGGATTGATTTCTCAACCCGGTACAATCCAGTACAATATACTCTTTTCCCTGGGAGAATTCGGACTCCGGTTTGGTAGGTATATCATATTCCCTCTGCTTTTTTTCACACTCTCAATTTCAGTCTGCCAGCTGAGACGGGAAAGACTGCTGATTAAAAGCTCTTTGAAACTGATCATTCTGGCCCTCTCGGCAGCCCTTATCCAGGTCATAGTCAGCACGGGACTGTCTATGCTTATGCCCATGAGCCGTATTCCCATAATCACCGAAACAAACGGCTGGATGTCGCCTTTCCCCTACCAGAATGGCCTGAACAACATGGGAACCAGTGAGATCCTCAGATCCATTCTTCCTGTGAACCTCTTTGAAATATTTCAGAATTCCGGAGACTTTATCCTTCCGGCCCTGATTTTTGCCTTCTTTCTGGGAACACAGCTTTTCAAGGACAAAGAAGAAGCAGAACCTGTCTACAACCTTTTTGACTCTTTCGGGCGTCTCTTTTATAAAATGAATGCCTTTTTCACAAATGCTTTTTTCATCCTGATCATTCCGGTATCTGCCATTGCCACGGCCCATCTGACAGGAATAGAGGACTTCAGCTCCTATACAGGATTATTCCGTATAATCGGGATATCCACAGCCTTTCTTCTTTTTGTAGTCTATCCTCTCGTCTACTTCCTTCTGACAGGGAAAAGGCCCTTTTCTGAGATGCGGGCTTTTACGGCACCCCTGATCAGTTCTCTTTTTACAGGGGACAATTTCATAAACGCCCAGATCCTGCTGAGAACCCTTAAGGAGAACAGCGGAATTAAACGGAAGATGTCCGGCTTATCCCTTCCTTTTCTGACCCTTTTCGCCAAAGCCGGGACCGCCATGGTCACAAATGTGGCATTGCTCACCATACTGAAATCCTACTCCAGCCTTGAATTGACTGCCTTTCAGGTTTTCTGGGTTATGGGAGTCTCCGTATGTGTCTCATTCCTGCTTTTCTCCCACTCCTATACAGCCCTTTATACAGCACTTATCCTGTCCTGCAGTTTCTACGGCAGAGGGCTTACAGAGGGGTATATTCTGATACTTCCGGTACTGCCGGTTCTGGTTCTGTTTGCAGGTGTTCTGGATACGGCCAATGCGGCCTTTCTATCACTTATCATGAGTAGAGAGGATGATTGCCGGTTTCACAGGGACACGAAAGAGTATATCTGATAGATCCTTGCCGGGTTATTGCACAATAACCCGGATACCTACCATACCCAGAACAGTCAGGCCGTCGGAAAAAGGAAGATTTCGGTCTATAAAAGTGTTATAGACAGGAAGCCCCACTTCTGTACGGAAAGTGAAGGCAAAGCGTTCTGTGAGGGGATTGTAATACCAGAATCCGGGGTTTATATAAAACCACTCTCTCATAAGAGAGGAAAACATCTTACCCCTGTCATCACTGCCCGGCCCCCAGAGGGGAATTTGAAAATTGAACCCCAGACCGGTCTGGACACCGAAAGTATGCCTTTCCTTAACTGTCCACCGATACCCGGCTGCAGGCTGAATCGTCATGGCAAGAACCGACATGGAGTCTATATTCGCCTGATCAACAGGAATGGTATAATCCCTGTCGGGAAGATACTGCAGAGTCTCGGTGTACATAAAGACTCCAGGTTTGAAAAACCAGTGTTCGTCCAGGGTAAAGAACACTGAGACTCCGGGAAAAAAAGTGAAAAGATCCGGTCCGCTATCACCCTTCTGACTGTCATATCCCTCATTATGCTTCCACAGGAAGCCCACTTCACCATCAATACCCTGATACTCGAGTTCAAGGCTGAAAAGAGCGGTAGAGGTCCCCAGCAGAAACAGGAGTGTAAAAAATAAACAGTATCCTTTCATGCTTAACAATATATATCCTGATGAGTAAAAAAAAAAGGGCAGAAGAACCTTTCGTTCTACCACCCTTCGTCTATTTTGTCCGTTGCGATCCTGTCATTCAGGAAATGGCTTTCTCCCCGTCAATATACTCTTTGACAAAAGAAGCCACTTTATCCAGAGAGAGGTTCATTTTCTCGCCGGTTTTCCGGATTTTCACTTCCACTTCTCCGTTTTCCAGAGATCGGGCTCCCACAACAATCTGCAGGGGGTATCCTATCAGGTCGGCATCCTTGAATTTAAATCCGGCTCTTTCCTCCCTGTCATCCAGAGCGGTATCAACACCTTGGGCTTTCAGTTCCTCATAAATGGTGTCTCCCGCCTGAACAACCTCTTCCTTATTCATCTGCAGAGGAAGGACCACTGCTTCAAAAGGAGCCAGAGCCGCCGGCCAGATAATCCCGTCATCGTCATGATTCTGCTCAATCGCTGCAGCCACAGTCCTGCCGACACCGATACCGTAGCAGCCCATAACAGCAAGCTGATCCTTACCGTCTTTATCGAGATAGGAGCAGTTCATGGTTTTGGAGTATTTTGTCCCCAGATAGAATACCTGTCCAACCTCAATGCCACGATGCTCTTCAAGCTTTCCATCGCAATGGGGACAGCTCTCTCCGGCGGCAGCGAAGGTAATATCTCCCAGCATATCAGGAGTATAATCTTTTCCGTAATTCACATTTTTAAGATGATAATCATCCTTATTGGCGCCGGAAACAAAATTCTCACCAGAAGTCACAGAAAAATCTGCCAGAATTTTCACTTTCTTTTTCAGCCCCACCGGCCCGGCAAATCCGGTTCCGGCCCCTGTAATTTCAAGGACGGTAGCGTCATCAGCCAACTCTACACTGTTGGCTCCCATAATGGTCTGAACCTTGGATTCATTGATATCCAGATCCCCCCGGATAAGAATCAGAACAGGTTCCTCATCAATGATATAAACAATACTCTTGATAAACCGGGAAGCATCCATCTTCAGAAAATCTGAAATCTCCTCGATGGTTTTACATCCGGGAGTATGTACTTCTTCAGGCTCTTCAAACAGGGACGAGTCCCTGGTTCCTTCGGAACGCTTTGTCACAGCCTTTTCCACATTGGCGGCGTAGCTGCATGTATCGCAGCTGAGAATGAGATCCTCACCTGACTGGGCCAGGACCTGAAACTCATGGCTCATATCCCCGCCGATATTACCGGTAGCAGCATCAACTGCCCGGAATGTAAGACCACAGCGGGAAAAAATCGCCGTATAGGCATCGTACATTTTCTGATAGGTGACTTTGGAAGCTTCCTCGTCCACATCAAAACTGTAACCGTCTTTCATAATAAATTCCCGGCCTCTCATCAGACCGAATCGGGGACGCACTTCATCCCTGAATTTTGTCTGAATCTGAAAGATATTCCAGGGAAGCTGCCTGTAGGATTTCAGATTTTTTCTGACCATGTCTGTGATAACCTCTTCATGGGTCGGTCCCAGACAGAAATCTCCGCCTTTTCTATCTTTAAACCGGAGCAGTTCAGGGCCATAGTACCCCCAGCGTCCGCTTTCCTCCCATAATTCAGAAGGCTGTACATAGGGAAGCAGGACCTCCTGACAGCCCTTTTTCTCCAGCTCTTCTCTGATTATAGTTTCCAGCTTGCGAATACTTTTATAGGCCAGGGGAAGATAATTATAGATTCCGCTGGCCAGCTGCTGGATCATTCCGGCACGGAACATCAGCTGATGACTTGGGATCTGAGCTTCCCTGGGTACTTCTTTCAAAGTCTGATAAAACAGCTGACTGATGCGCATAAGCTCTCCTGATTAATTGTTCTTGGAATTTGAGGCAATTTTCTGTCTCGGAAGGATAATTATATCCAATATAGGTATTAACTCAAGATATGAAGGCTAAAAACACGTTGAATTCGGACAGAAAAAAACCATCCTCCAGTGTGAGGATGGTCATCGATTGTTTTTTACGGATCGGTCAGCGGATTTTAAGGGTCTCCACCATATAGCGGACATTAAGATCCCTGTCGGTTTTGGCCAGGATAATCACAATGGAGTCTCCCAGAGGATCTGTCAGAACTCTTTCGATTCTGTAATCCCCAATACCTTTCCTCATATAATCGGGATGACCTATTTTAAAGGATACGGTATTTCCGGAATTCCCCGTGTAATCCAGATCTATATAGAAAGAGGATTTTTCCGGGATTCCTTCTCCGTCGGTGACTATATTTTTATTCAGAGTCATACCGTAATGGCTGGAAGTTTCAAAATCCCTGAAATCCAGTGTATCCAGCGATTCTTCCGATTCATCTATACGGATATAGAGGGGCCGTCCTTTTTCTAGAAAATCAATTCCGTATCTGTTTTTCAGCGTCAGAGCAGATTCAAGCAGTTTATAGAGAGCCCCGTCTGCGGACTGCCCCGGTTCCAGGGAGTTTGTGTATTCCCCTTTCAGAACGCCGCCGGATACAAAAATATTTTTCTGAACATCCACCAGAAAAAGGTCTGCATAGCTGAGGGACTGTTCGCTCATATACCCATACTGTCCGAAAAGGAAATATCGACCGTCCGGTGAAAAACCTAAATTTACGAACTCCGCTTTATCTCCAGCACAAAGAGCAGCTGTCACTAAAAAAGAGAGGAATATCATAATTGTGAGTCTTTTTTTCATCGTTTTACCTCTATTACATTATCGAACAACTGGAAATATACTGTAATTATTTTTTGATATTTTGACGTTTTGCCCGATTTGGTTTTTAATAGAGCTATGATACTCCTTTTTAGAAAATACCTGGTTCGCCTTTTTTTATCCATCTCCATCGCCTTTGTGTTATTGGGCGTTTTCTACTATTTCAGATACCAGCCGACCTCAGCTAAAAGCTTTACCATATCCAATCATCAGCTCTGGTGGATGCTCTATAGAATTCAGCGCTCAGGAGAGACACTGAAGGCCTGGGTATCCCTGATGGGTTTGGGAACCTACTCTCTTGTATTCGGAATTTTTGTTTATCGACAGATCCGGAAAAATCCCTCTGCCCAGCTGGCATTCCTGTACCTGTTTATCTTTTCCTTCTCTCTCTCACTCATGAGGATTTTTCCTCTTATTCCGGAGGGGTCACTCCCCTTTCATCAGCTGGATAAGGAAATAATTACAAGAATTACCTATTTCGGCAGGCTTTTCGGACTGTCTTCCTTCTTTGCGGCATCTCTTTTCGTGACAGGAATTCAGATTCAGAAATTCGGGATGATACTCCTGATAAATACTCTGGTATCCTTTACCATTTCCATCATTCTCCCTTTTAACACAACCATACTCACATCTGCCCTGATCTACAGGGTCGGGGAGGAGAAAAGCCTGGCTTTTTTCTGTCTGACACTGGAAATACTAACTGTACTGAACTACTTTTCCACAGCTGTAAAACATTCCCGAAACGAACTCTACAGGATCATGTTTTTTGCTGTTCTTATGCTGACAGGTTTTGAAATGGTATTTTTTATCTACTTTCCCCTCTATGTACCGGGGATGATACTTCTCGTTCTTGGAACATTTTTTTATCTGAGGACAAGTCAGAAACTCTTCCTCTGGTCTTAAATCAGCCTAAAAGAGTAGCGAAATAACCGGTTCCTACAGGAATAATAATATTATCGAGATCTCTTGAAGGAATGGCTTCCAGCAAAGTCGCTACAAGGGCAATGAAAAAAGCTTTTGTAAAATCCCCGGTAAGATGAAGAGTCATAAGGAATACTGCGGCAAAACAGGTAAAGGAACCGGCAAAAGTTTTTCCACCTGTAAAAGGAATTTTCCTGTCACCGAAAATCTTTCCAGCCAGACTGGAAAGGCCGTCTCCGAAAGCCAGAGCGTATATAGCAATAGAAGCAGAAGGATGGGGATAGAGGAGTAGAGCCAGAAGGGCTCCCATTCCCAGTGTAATCGGACCAAGGACAAAATGTCCCTTATCTCTGTCCCTTGAGGCAAAGGATGTCAGATCAGATATCAGGAATACATATTTTCCCCTGCTGCGGAGGTATTCGGAATAGGTGTAACTCAGGATACCGCAGATCAGAAGTGAAACAGTCAGCATGTGATTCCATGACGCCAGAGTCGGAACAAAGGCAATCATGAGATGAATAGCCTTTCTTACAAGTTCTTTCTGAATACTATGAAAAAGGTAACTCTTTGAATTGACACTGGTAATAACCATAATTAAACACCTGAATACAGAATTTTAATATACTGCTAACAATTAATGCAATTACCATACCAGGTTTAAAATTTTAAAGAATATTTAACTAATCCCTTTTCATACAGCTATTTAATCAACTCCGGAAAATTCTCCATTTGCCGAATTTTCCCGTGTGTATGATTTTTTAGACACAATGTATTCATAAATAACTATTGTATGATCGAAATACTATGGTATTCAGGCTCCGAGGGAGAAATTATCACCCAGTTTTCAATGGCAGCCATATCCTGGCTTATCAGACCCAGGTCAACTTTTTTTGTCATCTCCGCCACTATGTATTTTGATCCGTCATATTCAAAACCGGCGCCGTCCTTTTCCACTGCCACAGCTCCCATGGAGTGGCTGTAAACATAGGAAACCATAAGGAGTGCGGGGATGTCCATGTCCTGAAGCAGAATATTATAAAGGAGAGCCAGGGCATCACAGTCTCCCGTACGGGACTGGAGAACACTCAGGGGAGAGAGAAGATCTGAAAAGCTGTCACTGCTCCCATAAGTGAAATCCTGCAGCCAGGAGAGAAGGGTTTCAGATTTCTCTACCGGATTCTGCGCTTTCAGAAGATTCTGAAGACTCAGGGAGAGAGGTTCCAGATCCGACTGAGAGGCTCTGTATATGAGCTGATAGTGTCTTTTCCATGCTTCAGCGAACTCCCCCGGATCCGTATAGGTACTCAGAATGGCAGCCTCCCGCTCAATCAGCAGCTGCACGGCCTGATTATTCAGAGTGTGGAAAGAGAAGGGGATCCTCTTTCCGGAGATATCCACAGATAATGTTTCCACTGAATCCTCGCCGGCGGAAAACATGGTACTCACAGGGCCCGGATTCTCCCGCCCGTCCTGATCGGGAGAAAAACTGTCAAGACAGGAGATCATCCAGGGGAAAGACTCCTGATAGAAACTGTCGGGAGTAATCACTGTCAGGTAGTAGTCAAAATCGTCCCGGTCAATAAAAAGGAACCACCCGTGAATGACAGAACCGGAAGAGTTGAAAGCACACTCAGCCAGACTGACAGAACGGTCCTGATAGAGAAAACGGGAAAAATCCGACTCCAAAATATCCAGTTCCTGCAGATGGCTTTCCATCATTTCCCTGTCATTCCGGTAAAGATCCCCCGGATAGGCGCTAACCTGGAATATGATCGATGAATCGGGATTGGAAAAAGAGATCCTCCCCGGATCGGAACTGTCAAGAAGACTCCAGCCCACAGGAATATCAACCGAACCCGCTGTGGGTGTGAATCTTACCTGATAGGCAGAAACAAGTGTCGAGACAGAAAGAAAGATCAGAATAAAGAGAGCCTTTATGAAATCAGACATTTTTTCCTTTCCGGCTGTACTGCCTGGCGACAAGTAGAATCAGAAGACCCGTCAGGATCATAATAAAACAGAATATCTGTCCTGTGGTAAAATTAAAAAGAGAAGACATCAGATAATTGGGAGAATCGCCCCCCCACTGAAGGGGAAAATCCAGTCCTTCATCAGGTTCCCTGAAATACTCCACAATAAAACGGAAAATTCCGTATCCTATGAGATACATACCGGAAACCGCTCCTTCAAAACGCTTCACCCTTCTTACGATAAACCACAGGATTAACCAGAGAAGAATTCCTTCCGAAAAAGCCTCATAGAGCTGTGAGGGATGGCGCGGAAGATTAACAGCGGCCAGTCCGGAAATATCCATTCCGATTTCTCCCGCCATCTTCTGCACCCATTCCAGCCTGGAGGGAAATCGTTCCGCATAGGGAAACACAATACCCAGAGGAGAGCTTGTCACCCTGCCGTAAAGTTCTCCGTTTATAAAATTCCCCAGCCTTCCGAAGGTATAGCCCAGGGGAATTCCTGCGGTCAGTCTATCGGCAATACGGAAGATATTCCAACCGTATTTCCGGCAGACCAGAATCCCCGCGATAATGGCTCCTAACAGCCCTCCGTGATAGGACATACCCTGAAGACCCACAAAACGGCCATTGGAAAAGGGCCAGAATATAAGCCAGGGTTTTCTCCAGTAGATTCCGCTTGTATCATAGACCAGTGTCGAAAGGATACGGGCTCCCAGGATCAGCCCCAGGATCAGCCAGAAAAAAAGATTGGAAATATCATCATCAGAATAGTCCAGTTCCTCTTTTTTTACCTGCCAGCGAAAGAGGAGATAGGCTGTTGCAAACGCAAAAAGGTACATAAGGCCGTACCACCGGACCGGCAGCCCCGGAATAATTTCAGGTGTGAGCCAGGCGGGAAATTGAAAATAAAGCATTAAAGCCTCTCTTTATATTTTTTTCGTGATGATTTTTCCGGTTTCACTATCAAAGGAAATCACTGCAGAAGTTAAATTCTCTTTAACCTCCATCTTTCTATTATGACTTTCAAATACTGTTCCGGCAAATATAGTTCCGGTTACACGGATTTCCGAATTAAAATGCACTTCAAATTTATCTTTCATAAGAAAATTCTTAACTACGATTTTTTCCTGAACCTTCAGAAGCTGAATTTTCTTTTTTCTCATGGCAAGCAGCTTATTTTTCTGCTTTTTCTCCTCTGCAAGACTCATCATTTCTTCCAGAGATTTCAGCTGACTGTTTATCTGTTCAATTTCCTTGGTCATTACATTAATCTGATCTTCCACAAGATAGTCCTGCCCGAAGGAAATCATAGTGGGAACGCCCCGTTCTGACCCGATCGATCCGGCAGAAAGCCCGTTTTTAACTTTTATGGCTCCCCCTATGATTCTAGTCTCTTTTCCCTGGGATAGAATTTTCCCATTGCATTTTATCTGACAGTTCATGAAAGCTTTTTTATAGGAGATATTCCCGACAGACATTAGATTGGCATTTTCAGCAAAACCGAGATTGATATTCTTGTTTGAACGGACAACCGCTTTTCTGTCTCCTTTGATCCCCTTGCCGATGAGGATTGATCCGTTGGAACTTAAAAGAGAGGCTTCCACGACATCACGGACTTTTAAATCATTCCCCGCATTGACGTAGACGCCAGAAAGAACGGAGCCAATGATCTCCACTGTTCCCGGAAACTGGATATTACCGATATTTCGTGTCAGATCCCCTTTTATGACCTGTTTATTCCTTATCTGAAGCGTATTGTCTTCGATTGCCAGCAGTCCCTTCTCAATGGCGACAAGAAAAACTCCATTTTCCCGGTTTTCTTCCTTGATATTGGCATCGCAGTGCAATTCCTCTTTTTCTTCAAATATTCTGTCTCCCAGGATATTAACACCAACAGAATCATCATCGGCAGAAGAATACACCTCAGCAATAGTATCCCCGACTTCAACGGGGAGGGTATTCTTTTTATCAGGATCTACATCAATGATAAATTTTATGGCTTTGGAACCTTTATAGGGAATAAGACTCTGAGCCACAGTAACATCCGTAACCAGTTCCTCCCTTCCCGTCATCTCCAGAATCGAATTGAGAGTGTCGTCGGAAATTCCTTTTACAACGCCTTTCTCCTCCAGAGCCCGTACCAGAGTTTCTTTTGAGGGAAGCCCGCCGCTTCCTTCCGGGGGAATAACAGATATTGAAGCTTTCATATAGTTTTCTGAAACTGTTACGAGAACCTGGGCATCCTTATGCTTTCGGATTCTGATAGAATGCACCGAGTCTTTGCTGGAATAATCAAGAATTCCGTCAATTCCGGCGAGGGCTTTTCCTTCCTGGATTATTATATTTTCAAAATGACGGATAACCGGATCATTGCCGTCTATACCGGGAATTGAATTCCCGAATACATCCATGCCTTTTTTTCCTTCATTTATCTTTCCCAGGTGAAAAATCTGAGCTCCTTTTTTCACAAGAGCCATCTTTTCTATCTTATCAACCGGAAATTCCTGAAAGGATTCCGGTACTTTCTTCATATGCTCCATTCTTTCCAGAATGGCATTTTTTTCATTTTCAGGCAGATATTCTGTATCAACGATCACTTCCCTGTCATTCCCTCTTTCGGGAATCTCTCCTTTGGCCAGGAGAATGGATGTTTCTATTTCGTTGGAACTGTTAAAACTAAGGATTGCCAGTTTAACTCTATCCTCTTCAAATTTTTTAATATTCAGTGAAAGGATTTTACTCCATATCTTTTTAAGATCAAGTTTGCTGCCCTTTCCGGTCCCTTTTCTCAATTCCAGATAGGCTTCCGTGGCCAGAGAATTTATTTCAATATTGAATTCCCCGTCTTCATCGTTTGTCAGGCTGAAAGTCCTGGGAGAGTCCCCTGTACATCCTTCTTTAATATATCTGAGAATCTGGCTGTCATGGATCAACTGATCCAGAGAAAATCCCAGGGTCTGTATTTTTGATTTAATTTCATTCAGTTTAGGCTGGGGCGAGACTTTGTGTCCCGGATCAATCGTCAGGAGACAGTCCGCTTTATCATCGCTGATGCGGACATCCCACATGTGTACAGCGAAGGGAAAAAGATCGAGCCAGTTTTCACCTACTCTGACAAAACCGTCTGCATCCGCAAAATATTCACTTTTAACTTTTCGTACAAAACTTCCGGGATGAAATTTTCCTGTGGCCAACGGAAGCGGCTCAATCACATTGCCGTAAACATCCTTCCCCTTTGTATAATCTCCGCTGGAGGAACGGAGAGTACAGATCAGATCATCTTTTCTGAAATAGCCGATATTCTTTACTTCTGAGGAAACCTGTATAGGAACTTTTTTTTCCACAGTCTCTTCAACTGTGATGATCTTCTCTTTTCCACCCTTGAAAAGTCCCCTGTCTTTGACTCTTCTGTCCTTTTTGACTGTAGTTTTGATAATATCAAAGACCTGGGGAGATTTATTCAGTGAGAGAATTTTATCTGCCACCGGTTTAAGCCGGGGAGGATAGGACAGAGGTGAAAAATCATAGACCTCACCCTCGCCGGAATTGGGCTCATCCCCCTCGGCGACAGGATCGGAAACTTCCTCCTCCATGGCGTCGGAAAAGCTTTCCACCGCATCCTTCAGAGCTATGTCAGAAATTCCATAATGGATTTTATTCTCCTGAAGGAGTTTCCGGACGGAATCAAGATTATGCTTCTCCCCTTTATCATCCGGTTTGAAACGTAATCTGACAGAGAGAGCTCTCTCATCAATTTCTATGCTTATATTCCCTTTGAAATCCTGACTCATAACTGTTTTTTAAACTTGAAAACCTGCTTCCGCTGCTTTTACCAGTTTTGATTTAATAAACCGGTTTTCTTTTTTTAATTTCTGTATTTCATACTGCTGCATCCTGATCGTTTCAATCAGATCTCCCTGGGTTAATACCCCGCTGTGCAGTAACTCTTCCATTGACTGTATCCTATCATTGAAATCTGTTTCTGCCTCCATCTCAGCTGCCTGATAGGAGTATTCCGCCTCCAGCCGGGAGATATCAACAGACTCTTCCAGATGCATTTCGAGAATTTTATCACAAATGCGGTAAATCCCCTGGGAAAGAACAGATCTGGGTTTGTAGACGATCAGAGGGAGTCTTGAGTTCAAGGCTGTCTTCTGAAGTTCATCTCTGTACATGACTCCCAGGAATTCCATATTAATTTCCAGATAATCTCTGACAGACTGGATCAACCTGTCAGATTTCTGCATATCCTCAGGATTTTCCAGCATATTCATGACCAGCTTGGGCTGAAAGTGTTTTTTCCTTTCCAGAAAAACATCCGCTCCTTCCGGATCCAGCTCCCTCAGTTTATCCTCCAGACTTGAAAGGTATACCTTCTGAAGTGAGATTCCATCTTTTCTCAGCTGTTCCAGATAGGCAATAGCGGGAGATTTTCGGTCAAAGGAGGTATAGATCAGCCGAAAAAGAACACTTTTAACGAAAAGATAGGCATTCAGAGTGGCTGTAAGAGTCGGAGTGGTCACAATCGTTCCGCATCCGGCAACCAGGAAAAAATCCAGTGTAATATTGGAAGTACCGGCTCCCAGATCCAGAATGAGATAATCCGCATCCTGTTTTAGAAGATTATTTATCAGTTTTTTCTTCTGCCCTGCCGGAATATTGGCGGCACCGGGGATTTCACCCTCTCCGGAAATAAACATCAGATTTTCAAATTCCGTCGGCTGAATAATATTTTCAATTTTCTGCTTTGGATTATTAATAAAGGATCCCAGACCGTTAACAGTGGGCTTCTGACCTATAATCAGGTGCAGATTGGATCCTCCGAGATCAAGATCAGCCAATATGACTTTCTTGTTATTTTTGGCGAGACCGATAGCCATATTTGCAGCAAGAAGAGATTTACCAACTCCACCTTTTCCACTGGCCACAGCAATAACCTGCATGAACATCACTCCTGCTAACAATAATACTAATACCTGAAGGTCTGTAAAAAGTTTTATTCAAGACCTGTTTTTTTGTTAATTATAGGGCATTCTATTACTATATAAATATGATCTTCAGTTTAAAACTGATTGAATTGCTGGTCAAGTAAAGGTGTTGACAAAGAAAAGTCTGACCATACAATTACCTTTCAAAGGATATTGAACGTATGAAAAGAAAAACTGAAAGGGTATTATGGATATCCTTAACATTCTCCCTTCTTCTTTCGCTGGGTGTAATTTTACTTGCTCCTTCCGTTTCGGCTCAGTCCTCGGGAGCGTCTACAGAGAATTATCTCAGGATGTTTGAAACAGCCTATTATCTGATATTAAGAAATTATGTGGATGAAATTCCGCCTCAGACGCTTTTCGAAGGGGCGATGCGTGGCCTTTTTGACAGCCTCGATGATCCCTACTCCACCTATCTTGAAGAGAGTGAGCTCCAGTCTCTGACCGATACCACTTCGGGACAGTTCGGAGGAGTTGGACTCTATATCTCCAAGGATTTTTTCGATGAAGAAAATCCGAATGGCAGACGTCCCTATGTAAAAGTGGTAGCTCCCATCGAAGGCACACCCGCATACAGAGCGGGAATTCATGCGGGAGATTATATCTATAAGATCAATGGAGAATCAGCAAAAGATTTTACAACTGATGAAGTTTCAAATCTTCTGAGAGGAACTGCCGGCACAGATGTGGAAGTTACAATTCTCAGGGGCAGCGATATCACCTTCAATGTTGATCTCACAAGAGACAATATTGAAATTCCCACAGTAAAATGGGACTACATCGATGATCAGACCGGTTATCTGAGAATAATTCAGTTTACTCCCTATACCGCTTTAAGGGTGGAGGAAGCTCTTAATGATTTTGAAAGGAATGATGTAAGTTCTCTGATTATCGATGTCAGAAACAATCCGGGTGGCCTTCTCAACTCTGTCGTGGAAATCGCCGATCAGTTTTTTGATAATGGAACCATTGTCAGTACCCGTTCAAGAATTCCCGGAGAAAATGAAGTTTACAGGGCTGAATCCGGAAAAATAATACCGGATACAACAGATATTTATCTGATTATAGACAATGGATCTGCTTCGGCTTCTGAAATTCTTACAGGAGTGATGAAAGACCGGGGAAGAGCTGTTGTTGTGGGAGATACAACCTACGGCAAGGGTTCAGTTCAGCAGATGCTCATGCTTGGTAACAGTGCCATTAAACTCACTATGGCCAGATATTATACCCCCAGCGGTGTGAACATTGACAAAACAGGGATTGATCCTGATATTTTTGTCAAAGACGATGAACTATCAGACAGCGATATTGAAGATTACAAAACACTCATAGAGTCAAACAGGATAGGAAGTTTCATAAACGAGAAAAATAACCCCTCACAACAGGATATTACTGCCTTTATCGCTTCTCTTCGAGATGAGGGTATTGAGATCAGTGAGCAGTTCCTGAGGATTATGATAAGAAATGAAGCCAACAGACGTCTTGATGATCCCCCTGTTTTTGACCTGGAATACGATAAACCCCTTCAGAAAATCATGTCTCTTATTGAAGGAGAAATTTGATGGCAATTGATCTGATATCTGTGAATTCACATACAGCAGCTGAGATGATTGATATCTCTTCTGATGTTAAAAAAATTGTGAAAGAAAAAGGGGTTCAGGAGGGTGCCTGTCTCATCTACTGTCCCCATACCACTGCCGGTCTCACAATAAATGAAAATGCCGATCCTGATGTCAAAGCTGATATGATGAAAGAGATAAATAAAATAGTCCCTTTTGATGATAACTATCAGCATTTTGAAGGAAATTCAGCAGCTCATATCAAAGCGACTTTTACAGGATTTCATCTGATGATCCCCATTAATAAGGGTCAGCTTACCCTGGGAACATGGCAGGGGATTTATTTTTGTGAATACGATGGCCCACGATCAAGAAAGGTTCAGGTAACGATTCTCGGGGAGCAGGATTGAAGCAGTTTGTCATAGATAAACCCTGTCATTCCGGAGACACAATAGAACTGACAGGAAGAGATTTTCATTACCTCTGTCATGTGAGACGCCATTCCACAGGCCAGACAATTCCTGTAAAGGACAGTAAAGGGTCATCTTACGATGCAAAAATCACTGAGATCTCCACCAGCTCCTGCACCCTCTCTATTTCTGAGGAGAAGGAAACTGTAGCAAGGTCTTACAGTCTTGAACTTTACTGCTGTTTTCCAAAAGGCAAGAAACTCGATGGCATTGTCCGTCAGGCAACAGAAACGGGTGTTTCGAGAATTACTCCCCTTTTCAGTGATCACTCTCTTATTCAGTATCGCAGTAATGAGGATTTTTCCCATAAAAAGGCCCGTCTGGAAAAAATTGTACGGGAAGCGGAGCAGCAGAGCGGTTCCACTATCAATACAGTTCTGTCTGATCCTCTACTGCTCTCTGAGATCTCACCGGTTCAGGATAGGCAGTGCGGCTTTTTCTGTCATCAGGATTACATTGAGCAAAATACCTTGTCAGAACTATTGCAAAAAGATCTGGACACAGTAAAAATACTGATTGGACCGGAAGGAGGGTTATCTGATAAAGAAATCCGCCTTCTGCAGCAGAAAGGGTTTCAGCCTCTCTATCTGGGGAACAATGTTCTCCGTGCGGAGACAGCCTGCCTCTTTGCCTTATCATCAGTCATAACAATTATGGAGTTATTCTAAGTGACACAAAACAGGATTATGATTCTCAATATACCTATTGATAATCTCAGTGAAGATCAGATTGAACAGAAAATCCTTTCTCTTTCTGAAAGCAGCAACAGCTCTCAGATCTGTTTTATCTCTTTCAGAGATATTATGAGGGCTCAGTTTAACAGGGAACTGAAGAGCTGTTTTGCAAAATCCGAACTCAATATCCCTATCACAACCTCTGTCCGCTTTGCGGCATCCTGGCTGAAAAGAGAAAAACCGGTAGTTCATAACCCATTCACTTTTGTGATCCGACTTTTGGGAGTTCTGGAAAAGTACCAGAAATCCATCTATATTCTCGGTTCAAGAAAAAAGAATATTCTCCAGTCTGAAAAAAACCTCAAAACCTCATTTCCCGGTCTTCAGATCGTAGGTCGCTACGCCGGTTCTTTTACCAGGCAGGAAGAGAAAAATGTTATCACTGCCATAAAAAAATCTTCTCCCACCCTTCTCCTTACAGGAAGAGGTTTGAGTGGCAATAATCTATGGCTCTATAAAAACAGCAAGGCCTTCAATCCGGGTATTATCATGTGGGGAAGAAGCTGTTTTGAAATTTTTTCGGGAAAAAAAGAGAAGCCTAAAGATATGAAGGGAATGAAGATGTTCCTGGAGGGGTTCTTTTCATTGATTCTTCCCTGGAGACTTTTACGGTATATTCTGTTTTTTCTCCTTCTGACAGTCGAAAAGATCAAAAGCCGGGCCAGATAATCCATTATACAGGATTATTGCTGTAACCAGTAAATAATGGTACTATCCATCCCATGCTGAATTTGAAAGTACTCATAAATATACTGCAACCTGAATTTACAAGAAATTTTCTGTATTTTCTTCTCCTGGTTTCATTTATACCCGTTCTGGACTGCATTCTCATTCTGAATCTGGCCTACTTGATAGGGAATTATCTTTTCCTTGCCATCCTCATGGCACTCAGTTTTTTCGGGTTTTTCCTTTCCAGAAGAATCATCAGAAAGATTCAGCAGCAGATACACGAGGATCTGAAATCCAATATTATGGTTCTGGATCACTATTTATCCCTCCCGGGGAGTCTGGCTGTTTCATTCATACTGATAATGCCCGGTATATTAAGTTCTCTGATCGGTTTTATTTGTTCCATTCCTTTTCTCAGAACAAAATTAGGGGCCTACCTTTCCAGGATTTTAAAGATAGATTGGAAAGAAATTCATGAATACATGAATATTATTGATTGATTATCTCCATATATAGGTTACAATAGCGTTAATCTCTTTTTTTATTGGAAGGAAAAATGACGTTATATATTTCTTTAGGAAAAGAAAAATTTCAGCAATTTCGCACTCTCTTGCCTGATACAATAAAGATCATCAGGAACGATGTTTTTTCCCTGGATGATTACAACAGGATAACAGCAGACTTCATAATCACTGAAGTTTCCAGGATTTCCAATTTATCAGAGAAGATACGGTCTTCCCTGGAAAAAATAATCATACTGGGCGCAGCAGAAGATGAAATATCCCTCATTCTTCCAATGGTCCAGAGATCTGCCAAATACTTTACTCCCGATTACATATTCAAAGATGTTTATACCTACATTATTCAGCACTACCACTACTACAAGAATCATATCATTGACCAATCCGGTATATTAAATACAAAAATTATTGGCTCCTCCCAGGTGATCAGCGATATACTGAAGGAAATCGAGCAGTACGGTCCCACAGAAGAGTCTGTTACTATCCAGGGAGAATCAGGTACAGGTAAGGAACTTGTAGCCATGGCTCTCCATGAGAGTCATATGAATACCGGAGAATTCATTGCAAAAAACTGTTCTGCCATCCCGGAAAATCTTCTGGAGTCAGAACTCTTCGGAACGGCAAAAGGAGCCTTTACCGATTCAATCAACCGAAGCGGATTATTTCAGAAGGCCCATTGTGGAACCCTTTTCCTTGATGAAATCGGGGAAATGTCTCTGAATATGCAGGCAAAGCTTCTCAGAGTCCTGGAAACAAAGACAGTGACTCCTCTCGGTTCTGATAAAATCATCCAATTGAATACAAGGATTGTCACGGCCACTTCCAGAAATCTCAAACAGATGGTACAAGAACGGACATTCAGGGAAGATCTCTACCATCGTATCAATACTTTGATGATCCATATTCCTCCCCTGAGGAAGAGAAAAGAGGATATTCCGCACTTATGCACCTACTTTCTGAAAAATCAGAAAATTCAGAAACGGATATCCCTTTCTGCTATGGATATTCTGCTGGACTATCATTGGCCGGGAAATATTCGGGAGCTGAAATCTACTATAATAAGAGCCTCTATACGCTCAGGTCTGGATAAAGAGATTGAGGACAGGCATATTCTCTTCTACTGATAATACCGTTCTTTTTAAGAAAAGATTTCCCAGTTTAGGGATATCAGGGAATTTTCCGGATCTGATCAACCAGAATATAGGGAATGTTCATTCCGTCAGATTGCTCATAACTCACCAGCTGTCCCAGAATCAGGACATGGGTATTCAATAGAATCATATCATCCGAAGGATCTCTCGGTACTCTGTCAGGTATGATATCCATCCAGTAATCCCCCTGAAAAATTGCACGGCAGTTATATTTTACAACCCGTTCCAGATCCTGCCATTCTCCCTGTACGAGAGATGTTTCAATCAGATACTCTTCATCCCTTCCCGAAAGTCTTGTAATAGAGGATAATGAGCCGTCCAGAACAACCCAGAGTCTGCTATCAATATAGGAATTCAGTTCTTGAGCTGATGCTAAATTCAAGCTTTTCACTGTAGGAATAAAAGAAAAATTATCCAGATTGGAAAGTATTGAATCCTGGGAATAGAGGGATACCGTTAAGAAGAAAATTGAAATCACAAGAATTTTTTTCATGGATATCTCCAGGTAAGTTTTTTGTATTATACATGTTAACTCCCCAATCTGGGTAGATCAAGGATTCTAGTTATTTTTCGTATAATAAAAAATTACTATTTTTATTTATTTGACAAATCATTGGCAGATTAATAGAATAGAGGATGTATATTCTAATAAGCAAGTTACGTAAAATTTAAAGGTGAAATTATATGAGTGGGAACAATGAGATCGTACCTGGATTTGATATAGAAAAAGATGACAGTCTAAAAATTAGACTGCAGAAAATCGATTCTGTAAAAGGTTGTCTGGTTTTATATTTAACGGGTTATATCGACACCTACAACTCTAACCTTTTTCAGAAAAGGGTTAATAAAGCAATTGAAGCTGGTTTTACCCGCTTAATTTTTCACTGCGGGAGTCTCAATTATGTCTCCAGTACAGGAATAGGGTCTTTCACAGCTTTTCTTAAAACAGTAAAACCCAGAGGAGGAAATCTCGTACTTCTGGAAATTCAGCCGAAAGTTTACGAAGTATTCCAGCTTCTCGGTTTTTCACAGTTCTTCAATATTAAAGATAATCTTGATGAAGCTGTTGCATTTTTTGAAAGTGAAGGGGAAACAAAATCCAGTGATATATTTCCAAAGATTTTCCGCTGTCCAATCTGTTCAAAAAAACTGAAGGCCACAAAGCCCGGAAGATTCCGATGCAGTGAATGTAAAACAATTCTGGCTATTGATAATACCGGTCAGGTATTTTTGGGTTAGTTCTTTCAACCGGGTTTATGAAGCCCGGTTTTTTTTATGCAAGCCGTTTTATGTATTTCCCTTCCGGATCATATTCGATTCGCAGTCAAATGCAATCATCCCGCAATATATAATATCTGTTCTTTTTCAGAGACTCTCATCGAAGACAACCGATTTCCCGTCATAGTGATTCCTGTAGAAATGTTCATATTCCGGGCAGATCTATTTCAGAATATGAGAGTACTTTCATTCGGTGAACCTGAATATCTGGAAGAAGCTTTTCTCCTCGGATCTTTTGACTATTTAAAGGCTCCATGGACAGAGAGAGAGTTAATTCACCGCTTAGACAAAGCCTTGAGTTGGCAGAGAGTCTCTTCAACATTTCCCCCGCTGGAGTTTTTATCCAATTCTGTCCGAATCGATGGAAAATCTATAGCTCTCACTCAGAAGGAGAAAGGAATTCTATTCTTTCTGTACACAAATAGAAATACCCTTTGCCCGTACAAAAGTATTTCCGGGTTTATAGGAATAGAATCTGAAAATTATGAAAAAACTCTTTTCGTCTATATCTCAAGACTGAAAAAGAAATTAAAAGATAGTGTCCCTCTTCTTTATCCTGATGTATTGAATATAAGGGTCATTTATCGAGAGGGATATTTACTGGAGATACCCTGTGTATAACTTGTGCATAACTGTGGAAAGATTGTATGAAACTCTCCTCAAAGTATTAATTACATTATTGTAATTCTGCAAATAAATTCTTTATATTTACTTTTAGTTATTTTATTTTATTTTAGTATATATATTTAACATAAAAAAAGGAAAATATTAAAAAGCTTAGCAAACCTCTCAGATTGCCAAGTTATTAAGATTTTCCTTGTGGATAACCTGTTGAAAAGTAAAAAACCTACTCTTTTATTCTCTTAATATTTGCACCAAGGCTATTCAGTTTCTCAGAAAGAGATTCATAACCCCTTTCAATCTGATAGACATTATGGATTGTACTTTTTCCTCTGGCGCACATAGCGGCGATCACCATTGCCATACCGGCCCTAACATCCGGAGAGACTAGATCAGATCCTGTAAGGATTCTCGGTCCCGTCACAACAGCTCTATGAGGATCACAGAGTATAATTCCAGCTCCCATGGAAATGAGTTTATCAACAAAAAACATGCGGGATTCAAACATTTTCTCATGGATAAGTATTGTTCCCTCTACCTGAGTTGCCACAACAGTAATAATACTTGTCAGATCCGGTGGAAAACCGGGCCAGGGGGCATCATCTATTTGAGGAATCATTCCACCCATATCACTTACAACCTTCAAATTCTGGTTGGGTGGTATATGGATTGTATTCCCCTCAGTTTTCCAGTGAATTCCCATTTTGCCAAAAGCTATTTTGCACATCCTGAGATTTTCCGGATTCGCATCCTCAATCTCCAGTTCTCCTCTGGTAACAGCAGCAAGACCAATATAGGATCCCACTTCCATAAAATCTGAACCAATGGTAAATTCAGTCCCCTTCAGGGTTTTAACGCCTTCGATATAGAGAATGTTGGAACCGATACCTGTAATCTTTGCACCCATGCTATTGAGCATGTTACAGAGATCCTGAACATGCGGTTCAGATGCGGCATTCTGTATAACTGTCATACCTTCTGCCAGAACTGCTGCCATTATGGCATTCTCCGTGGCTGTAACCGAAGCTTCGTCCAGAAAAAGGTCAACACCGACAAGTTTATTTGCCGTAATTGTAAACTGGCCGTCTACCTCTACCCTGCCGCCCAGAGAAGTAAGGGCCATAAAATGCGTATCCAGTCGCCTTCTGCCTATAACATCTCCCCCGGGAGGCGGAAGAATAACCTTACCGGTTCTGGCAAGGAGAGGGCCGGCAAACAGAATGGAAGCCCTTACGGCGGAAGCCAGTGTATAGGGAACCTCATTTTTGATATCATTCATTTTGAACCGGAATCTGTTGGCTCCGGTTTTTTTGACAGAACACCCAAGATATTCCAGAATTTCAATCATAACCCGAACATCTTCAATTTCAGGTATATTGCTTAATTCAACCACCTCATCAGTGAGGAGTACAGCCGCTATACAGGGCAGAGCGGCATTTTTATTACCACTGGCTTTTATCTTCCCTTTAATGGGAAAGCCACCTTCGAT
Organism: Oceanispirochaeta sp.; assembly: GCA_963666275.2. GTDB lineage: Bacteria > Spirochaetota > Spirochaetia > DSM-2461 > DSM-2461 > Oceanispirochaeta. The sequence goes on along the minus strand of CAXXOA010000002.1, from coordinate 480,910 downwards.
TTCATATTTGTGCATCCTAAAAATCTATAGATTGCATCATGTTGTGTCAATAAAGAATCAGGTTGTTCAACAAATAGGAATATAGGCTCTATAACATTGCAGGGTATGGAAAATTTTGAAAAAAAAAGATATAAAAACTGAAACCCCTTTAAAGGATTTAAACCAGAAATGAAAGTTATGAAATTCGGCGGCAGTTCACTGGCCGATTCAAAAAGAATACAGCAAACCGTCAGTATAATTACAGCTGTTGAAAATCAGCCTGTTACTGTCATTTTATCTGCTATGAAGGGGGTCACAAATCTCCTGATTGATGCTGCCGAAAAAGCGGAATCCGGTAATTCCGCCTATCTGCAGGATATACGGGAAATCCGGAATATTCATTATAATTGTATGGAAGAACTTTTTAATAATTCTGTACCTGAACAACTGAAAAGCGGGATTGACCAGATGCTGAATGAATTAAAAGATATCCTTCATGGTGTGGAACTGGTTAGAGAGTGTTCTCTGAAAACAAAAGATATCATTATGAGTTTCGGCGAAAGAATGAACTGTTTTCAGGTTGCCAGCTATATGAATTCCATCAGTATCAGATCTGAGTATATCGACGCCCGTTCAATAATTAAAACGGATAGTCAGTTTGGCAAGGGAAATGTTATTTTTGAAACCACTTATAAACTTATAAAAGAACGCATAGAGCTAATCGGAAATTCCATTGGTATAATCACAGGATTTATCGGATCTGATAGGAATAACAGAACCACAACTCTGGGAAGAAACGGAAGCGATTATACAGCCAGTATCATCGGAGCCGCTCTTGATGCTTCCGAAGTAGAGATATGGACCGATGTTGACGGTGTTTTAACAGCAGATCCGAGGATAGTTGAGAATGCCTATGTAATCCCCAGACTGAGCATTCAGGAAGCTATGGAATTATCCTACTTCGGTGCGGAAGTCATTCACCCCTATACTCTCATACCGACCATTGATAAAAAAATTCCTGTCTATATCAAAAATACACTCAATCCGGCAGCTGAAGGAACAATTATCTCCGGGGAAAGCAGTAACAGAGACAGTATTATTACCGGTCTGGCATCCATTGATAAAGTATCACTTATAAATATAGAGGGTGGCGGCATGGTCGGTATTCCAGGAGTGGCCTCTCTGATCTTTAACTCCCTGGCTGAAGCCGGTGTGAACATCATTATGATCACTCAGGCATCTTCCGAGCATAGTATATCTATTCTCTGCAGAACCGAGGAAGTTCAGGCAGCCAGTGAGAAACTGCATAAGAATCTTGCTGAAAATATGGAATCCAGAAAAATTCAGAATATTGAAATCGTCAACGATCTGGTGATCATTGCTGTGATTGGAGAAAATATGATCGGTACTGTCGGGATCTCCGGAAAGCTTTTCAGTGCTGTTGCTGAAGCTGATGTAAATATTCTCGCTATAGCCCAGGGTTCTTCGGAACGAAATATTTCTTTTGTCATACATGAAAAAGACAAAAAACGGGCTTTAAATGAAATTCATAAAAAATTTATTGGATAAATGTATTTTTTAAATACATCACAGTAATCCAGAGGAGTCATAATGCAATTTGCCAGTACCAGAGATAAATCGATCAGGATGTCATTCCAGGAGGCCCTGTTTCAGGGGTTAGCCCCGGATGGCGGACTTTTCTATCCTACAGAATTTCCTGATATGAAAGACCTTTTTTCAAGCTTTACGGCAGATACCCCTTTTAATAAAATAGCGTCCTCCCTTATCTATACCCTTCTAAGCGATGAAATTTCTGAGAAGGATTCTGAAAATCTCGTTCAAAACGCCTTCCATTTTGTCCCAGTGATGAAACAACTTCAGGATAATCTTCAGATCCTCGAACTTTTTCACGGTCCCAGTTCGGCCTTTAAAGATTTCGGTGCCTCTTTTCTGGCTGCGTCAATGGAATATTTTCTGAAAACAAACTCTGAAAGAGCTGTTATATTGACCGCTACGTCCGGAGATACGGGAAGTGCTGTTGCCAAGGCTTTTTTCGGCAAGGAAAATATTGATGTTGTCATACTCTATCCAAAAGGAAGGATAAGTCCTCTGCAGGAGAAGCAGATGACAACTCTGGGAAAAAATATCCATGCCCTTGAGGTGGAAGGTTCCTTTGATGACTGTCAGAAAATGGTCAAAGAGGCTTTTCAGGACAGGGAATTGAAAAATATCAATCTTACCTCTGCCAATTCTATCAATCTTGGACGCCTGATTCCCCAGTCCTTCTACTATATATGGGCCTATTCACAGTTAAAAAGTCAGAATATATCTGATCCTGTCTTCTGCGTACCCAGTGGAAATTTCGGGAATCTCACTGCCGGACTATATGCCAAAAAGTGGGGCCTCCCTATCAGAACTTTCCTGGCTTCCACAAATAGAAATGATGTTATTCCCCAATATCTGGAATCCGGAATTTATACTCCCCGTCCCTCCGTTCAGACCTATTCCAATGCTATGGATGTGGGTTCTCCCAGTAATTTTGAGCGGATGCAGACCCTATACAGCAATGATATTGATAAAATGAGGGCTGATATTCAGGGATTTTTTATCGATGATGAAATGACACTTAATACAATGAAGCAGATCTATACCGATTATAAATATGAAATATGCCCACACACTGCAGTTGGAATCAAAGCTGCCAGGACATACCTTGAAAACAACCCGAATTCCAATGTTACTGTCCTTTCTACGGCTCATCCCGGTAAATTCAGGGAAGTATTCAAGAAAGCAGTTGGACACGATCCTGTGCTTCCTGAGTCCCTTCTGGAAGTAAAAGATAAAGAGAAAGTATCATCACTTATTGGAAATACTCTGGATGATCTGAAACAGACACTCCATAGGATGTTTTCATAATAAAAAAGGGTTAACCGGAATGGTTAACCCTTTTTTTTAAAGTCATTATTATATTTACTGATTGCTTCCCTTGTAAATAATTCTTACCTGTTTATACAGTCCTTCCCCTTCACTTTTTGTAATGACTTCATCTTTCTCATTTAAAGCCATATGTACCAGTCTCCTTTCGAAAGGATTCATTGGTTCCAGAAGTTTGGAAGACTTTGACTTGCAAACCTGGTCAGCAGTCTTATTTGCCAGACGGATAAGATTTTCCTCCCGTCTCTGCCTGTAATTTTCCGTATCAATAATAATTTTACCTGTATAGTCATTTCCGCCCATTTTACTGGCGTAAACATTTACAAGCATCTGAAGAGCATCAAGATTCTTCCCTTTTTTTCCAATAAGTATGGCTGAATGGGAGGATTTAATATCCAAACCTACTTTATCTTCATTTCTGAAGCTGATGCTAACTTCCCCGGGATAACCCATCAGTTCAATAACCTTTTCAAGAAAAGCAATTAAACTTGTTTCAATATCCCCGGAGGGTGCAATTGATTTTTTCTCAGAAACAGAACTTTTATCCTGTCCATCGTTGAGATGGACGCGAATCTTTACAATACCTCTCTTGAAAAAGAAACCATGCTGTTCTGATTCTACAATTTCAACATCAAATTGATCCTGCTCAAGACCAAGATCAGCTGCTGCTTTTTCAATTGCCTCCCTTTCTGTTTTTCCTTCATATTCTTTTACCATAAAATATCTCCTGGTTAACGAAATTACTAAATCAGGAGCCTACCCGGGTATAAGACCTATTTTTTATTCTTCCTGTTAATAAACGCCTGCTGTACAGCCGTAAGAACATTGGTAACAGTCCAGTATAATAAAAGACCTGAAGGCATATCATACAGGATAAAGAAGAACATAATAGGCATACCGAGAGTAAGCATTTTTGTCTGCATGGCATTTTGTCCGCCACCGGATGGTGCCTGAGTAAACTTCGTCATAAGAAGCTGAGTTCCCAGATAAAGCATGGGAAGCAGTCTCAGGTCATTCCAGCCGAGAATCGGCAAAGTGAAATTCCCAAAATTCCATATAGACTCAGGTGCTGAAAGGTCTGTTATCCATCCCTTGATAAATACGGCACCCCTTAGATCAAAATACTTATTCAAAAGACCATATAAAGCAATAAAAATTGGCATCTGCGCCATAAGCGGCAGACAACCGCCCATAGGATTAACTCCCTCTTTTTTATAGAGGTCAGCCATCTCCTTATTCATTTTATTGGGGTCATTTTTATATGTAGTCTGAATTTCTTTTACTTTAGGCTGAATGCTCTGCATTTTACCTGTGGACTCATAACTCTTGTGTGTGATCGGAAAAAGTAAAAGCTTAATCAGAATTGTAAGCAGAATAATAGCTACACCGTAGTTCGGTATAAGCTTGTAAAATGTTTCCAGGATGAATTTGAGGATAAATTCCAGCCAACCCAACCAGGATGAGGAATCTACAGCCTTGTCCATATACATGTCTGAAAAGCCGAAAGGATTATCCATGGAGTTGTTATAGGAAGCCAGGCTTTTAATATTTTTAGGGCCTACGTAAAAACGGTAGACATCTTCAGTCTTGGCCTTACTAATCTCGGAACGGACAAAAAACATCCGGGAGGACTCATCCATCCCTGCAACAGCTGAGTTGGACCATGCCAGTTTGGAAACACCGGAACCCGGGACTCCCAGAATCGTAAAATATTTACCTATGATTCCCCCCCATTTAACCTGTTCGGTAACCTCTTCGAAATTATCTTTCAGTTTATGGTTGGTTCTTTTGTCTCCGGAAAGGGAGTAATATTTTCTATATTCATTTCTGCCGTCAAGCTTTGTGAACTCGGGTCCGATCTGGGGACCCACTGAAAGGGTATAGGCCTGGTTGTTGCTATTTATAGGAAGTACAACATTCTCAGAATTGATAATATTGATTCTGACTTCAAAAAGGTATTCATCAGGAAAGAATATGAATTTTTTCTCGACTCTGAAAGGATTGCTGACGGAACCATCTGCCATTCTTATTCTGAAATCCCTGACAAAGCTGTAGGTTCCATTGCTCTCATCAGGAATATACTGAAATGTATCATTAAGATAGGTATCGAAATTCTGTCCGAAAGCCATTCCGAAAGAACCCAGGCCAGTATCCTGATTCAGAATCATATCAACTTCCGAATCTCCATCCATGTGATCTTTCAGCTTCATGGATGTGATAACTGCACCATCTGTATTGAATCGAACAATAAACTTATCAGTTTCTACTTCAATTATTTCAGATTTGTAATTGCTTTCTTCAAGACCTTCATCAATCAGTGCCACTTCTTCAGTGGAAGAAAGTGCCGTTTGATCTTCTATGGAAGACTCTTCTTGAACAACATTACTCTCTTCTGTAACTGCAGCTTCAGGAATTCCTTCTTCTGGCATAAAAAAGGTTGTTTGGACAAAAAAACCTACAGAAATAACAATTACCGATAATAGAATAGCAAGAAATGTATTCTTATCCATTTCAACTCCCAAAAATTAGTCATGGTAGAGGGTCATATCCACCGGGATTCCCAGGATGACATCGGATAATACGTTTAAATGACAGATATATCCCCTTCCAGGGTCCATATTTTTTTAAAGCATCCAATGCGTATGATGAACAGGTTGGATAAAACCTGCATGATCTTGGTAACCAGGGTGATATTATCTTTTTATAAATTAATACTAGAAATATTAAGAGTTTATTTATAATCCAATTAATGATTCTAAACAAGATTCGCTCTTTTGACCAGTTTCTTAAACTGATCATATCTGTTCCAATACGAATAATCACCGGGATACAGAACGATAACAATATCAAAAGAACTTTTAAGCTGTTCTTTTTCCAACCGGTAAATTTCTCTTAAAATTCTTTTCGAATAATTTCTCTCGATCGAATTACCATATTTTCTGACCAGGGCCACAGCAAATCTGTTATATGGTAATGAATTTTGCAAAAATAAAATCTTTGCCCCCCTGCATTTTGCAATACTAGCGGAAGCAAAGATTTTTTTTAGATCAGTTTTTTTCCTAAGAATTTCTTTTTTAGTAAGGCTTCTTTTCATCTGTGATAGACAATTTTTTTCTGCCTTTTCTTCTTCTTCTTGCAAGTACTGCTCTACCTGATTTGGTTTTCATTCTTGCTCTGAATCCGAATTTTCTATTTCTTTTGGTTTTACTGGGCTGATAAGTCCTTTTCATATATATAACTCCTAAATGTAGTCAATTCTTTTTAGTGTGCTTAATATACGGATAAGAGTAAAGTATGTCAACTCTCAATTATTTGCCTTGTAGTTTTTTCCTGAGATTTTCAAGGCCTTGCCGCAAATCGCTATCCTGAATCGATTCAATACTGGCAGGGGCAGAATACTCCCTTTCTTCTTTCGAAATTTCTCTCACCTTCCTGTTTTTCCCGCTGCTCCGATAGGATTCAATATCGGCTCTCATAAGCATTCTGACAGAAGTGATTTTACTATCACCTTTAAAATATCTGTTAAAATTGGACAGAATCTGTCTCTGCTGCATTTTGAAAACCTGTATCCAGCCCTGATGATCAAAAGAGACGACAAGCTGATTTTCAGTAACGTCCTCAAATTTACAGTGATCCGCTAAGCGCTCATCTATCAGAATTTTCTTCCAGTTTTTTAAAACATGTGGAATTTCAGTCAGTCTCCCATCCAGTTTTGAACCGAAAATTTCAGAAATGATATCTTCAGCTTTATCCATGTTGTTTTACTCCAAAATGGCCATTTTCTACAGTATAACAGATGGAATCAGAGGATGAACTGATCATATCATCTGTCAGGAAAGTATAAAAAATTTGTTCATATTCAGGAAAATAGTTCATCATTTTCACTCTTTTCTCCTGATCCAGCTCCAGGAGAACATCATCTACCAGCAATACAGGCATCCTTCCAGTGGACATTCTATAGTATTGAGATTGAAGAATTCTCAGAATAAGAGAGATTATCCTCAACTGTCCGGTGGAAGCATAATTCAAATAATCAGAATTTCTGTAGATAATTGAAAAAGAATCCCTATGGGGTCCCGAAAGAGTAAGGCCGTAAATCAGCTCTTTCTCTTCCTTTTTCCGGATTTCCTCCAGAATTTCATTTTTCTCTTTGAGTTTCCAGGAACTTTTGTACTGAAGAGTCAATTCAATATCCAGTCCAGTAATGCTCTGATAGATGGTGTTAAAATTTTTATTGAGAAAATTAATAAGTTCTCCCCGTTTCTTCATGATGGGAGAACCGGTTTCTATCAACCTTTCTGTATAGACTTCAAGCATTCTTTTCTGCTTTGTCTTCAGGAGGATATTTCTCTCTTTCAGTATTTTTTTATAATTCCTCAGATGATTGATAAAAAGAGGATCATTCAAACTAATACACTGATCCATATAAACCCTTTTCTTATCTGGACTTCCATTAACAAAATACAGATCGTTATGACAGAAGACGACACAGGGAAAATTACTGACAATATCTTTTCTATCTGTAACATTTTTACCGTTGAGTTTTATTTTTTTCTGATGCGGATCAAGGTAAATATCTATTGTATCGGGAATAAAATCTTCTTTCTTTTTGAACTTGGCAGCAAGATGAAAATTTTCCGATCTGTCACTGATCAGAATTTTCTCATTTTTGGTTCGGAATGATGAGGCATAGCACAGGTAATAGATCAGTTCGAGGAAATTTGTCTTTCCCTGACCGTTTTTTCCAACTAAATAGATTATTTTGTGAGAAAGATCTAACTCCTGCTCTTCCAGATTCCTGAAAGAGCGGAATTTTACAGACTCAAAACCCAACTATCAGTCCATCTGCATGGGCATGATAATATGAAAATAGTCCCCTTCGGGTTCGCATTTCATTGTGACGGCCCTGTTGGGTTCTGTAAACTGGATAAGGAGATTGTCCTCTTTGATCACCTTGAGAGGATCCATCAGATAGATGTAGTTCACAGCAAGACGAATTTCCTCTCCCGTATAGTCACAGGGAATATCCTCATCTGCCATACCGATTTCACTCTCTTCGGATTTCAGATTGAGATTTCCTTCAGAAAAAGTCATATAGATCCGTTTCGATTTCTGTTCAGCCAGAAGAGAAACACGTTTCAAAGCCTCATTCACAGATGACCGGGATAGGACAACATTGTAATCCTGGGAATCCGGAATAACCCTGTTGAAATTAGGGAACTGTCCTTCAATCAGTGTAGATGAGATCTTCTGGTTATCAAATTTCACAAAAATGGTCTTATCAGTAACCGACAGAGAAAGATTTCCCTCTCCTGATGATAATTTTTTGATGAGATTCAGAATTTTCGGAGGAATTATGATCCCGTTAAAGTCCTGAATCTCAGTGTCGGGTTTTACACCTATGTAGGAAAGCCTTCTGCCGTCTGTTGCCACCATGAGAAGAGAATCTTCACTTTTCTCCATATAGACACCGTTCATGAAGTATCTAGCCTCATCAACGGAAATGGAAAAGATGGTCTGGGCTATCATGTTGTTGAACATTTCCTGGGAAATTTCAAAATAGCTTTCATCATTTATGCTCTGAAGTTCAGGAAATTTTTCTGCAGAAATGCAGTTAAGCTCAAACATGATCTTTTTATTCAAAGGTTTAATACTAAGTCTTTCATTTTCATTCTGTTCAAAGGTAATCTCACCATCCGGAAGAGACCGCAGTATTCCAAGGAATTTATCACAAAATACTGTTGTACTGCCTGAGACTTCTACAACGGCAGGAATTCTGGTTTCAAATCCCACCTTCAGATCTGTCGCTTTAATAACCAAAGAATCATTGTCAGCTTCAAGAAGTACATTAGAAAGAATGGAAAGAGCATTTCTGGATGAAATGATTTCCTGAGCGATAGATATTTCTTTAACAATTACGCTTTTATCGCAGATAAATCTCATTTTTTTGTCCCCTGTGATATGTATCTTAAAATAATAAAAAATAAATTATCAGTTGTACAGCCTAATTTTTATGAACAAATTAACTTTTACACAAGTGAATAAATTCCTTCTATTACAATTCTTTATAAATTAATGCAGTAATAGTAATAGTAGAGGCTTCTAATATGTGGAAAAGCCTTTTATATCATTATTTTATAGCTATTTAAGCCTGTTAACATCCTGATGATAAATACAACCTGTTTATCCACAAGTTAAAGTAAAAAACAAATTTATAGAGTCCCTCTGTGGATAATTGCCCATAACCGGTCAGTTATAAGGGAATTATCCACAGATTGTCAGGTCTCTTTAATGGAACGGATTAATTCCTGAATCGTCGGTTCAATGGTAGAATCAGTTTTCATTCTGTCTTCTATTCTCTGGCAGGAGTGCATAACAGTCGTATGATCTCTTCCTCCGAACTCCAATCCTATCTCTGTAGTCGAGAAATCAGTAATTTCACGGATGATATACATGGCTATCTGTCTGGGAAAGGTAATCTGCTTTGTTCTCTTCTTTCCTTTAAGGTCACTGAGAGTCACATTAAAGTAGTCAGAAACCTGTTTCTGAATTTTATCAATCGTAATATTGGATTGAATGGGTGAGGAGAAAAACTGTTTCAGTTGCTGATTGGCAATTTCCGGAGTAATTTCTTTCTGTACCAGTTCAGCATAGGCCACAATACTTGTAAGGGCCGCTTCAAGATCTCTGATATTGGTTTTTATATTTTTACTAATAAGTTCCAGAATTTCATCTGAGATACTGACATCTTTATCTTCCAGCTTCTTACGGAGAATGGCATAGCGGGTTTCGTAATTTGGTGGATGAAGGTCTACGTTCAGTCCTCTTACAAACCTGTTTTTCAGCCGGTCTGCAAAGTTTTTGAGCTCAGAAGGCGGTCGGTCACAGGTAAAGACCATCTGCTTATTGGCATCATAGAGAGCATTGAATGTATGAAATAACTCTTCCTGGGTTCCCTTCTTGTCCTGAAGGTCATGAATATCATCTATAAGGAGAACATCTACATTTCTGTATTTGTTCTTGAAATTCGTCTGCTTCTTTGTATTTATAGATTCAATAAAATCATTAATAAATGTTTCAGCAGGGATATAGACAACTTTCATGGAAGGATCATGGTAATGAATATAATTACCAATGGACTGCATAAGATGTGTTTTACCCAATCCAACGCCCCCGTATATAAGACAGGGATTGTATTTAGAGCCCGGATTTTCGGCTATAGCTTTAGAAGCATTAGCAGCGAAGGAGTTATTGTTTCCCACAACAAAGGTATTGAAACTGTAATCATTTCTTAGCTGGGGATGGGATTTCCGTATTTCTTCTATATTTTCTGTTTCCGGAACTGTACCGGAAGTTTTAGGTTCTGACTCTTTTACCTTTTTACTCTCAATTTTGAAATCCAGCGTAAGGTTGAGTCCGGAAAGCTCAAGCAGCCTTTCTTCAATAATACTCGAGTAGCGCTGTTTTATCTGAGATTGAATAAATCTGGAGGGAAGACTGAGAACTATGGAAGTGCTTGTAGAATCCACATAATGAATATTCTGAAAGTACATATTGAATTCCTGTACAGAAATTTCATTTTCTTCCCGTAACTGTTTTATAGTCTCTTCCCAGAAGATGCTGTAATCGTATTTGCTCATGAATTAAATAGTCTCCAGTTAACAGTTTATCCACACTCTAAAATACTTGATACTATAGTATAAATGATAAAAGAACCTAATTGAAAAAATATTGCCATTTATTCTTAATACTTCAAAAATGGTAAATAAATCTTTATGATATATGTAATTATATTTTTTATTAACAACCCTGTGGAAAAATAAATCAAATTTATATAAATAATTATGTCAGTATTTTCTATCCTAATAAGAAAATAAAATATTTTATCCACAAATTATTCACAACAGGATGGGAGCTATATTATGAAATATTGATTTTTATGACAAGAGAGTGACTGTCTTTACTTTTTTAACTCACAAATATATACTGATTTATCTTATCAAATAACAAATTTTTAGGTACACAAAATGCATGATAATTATGATGCGGGGCATATTCAGATCCTTAAAGGACTGGAAGCTGTCCGTAAAAGACCGGGTATGTATATTGGGTCCACTGGTCCGGAAGGACTTCATCATCTGGTATATGAAATTGTAGATAACAGTATTGACGAAGCGTTAGCTGGATTTTGTACTCAAATTTCAGTTTATATCGAAGAAGGGAATATTATCAGAGTTATTGATAATGGACGTGGTATTCCTGTAGATATGCATCCTGTAGAAAATGTAAGTGCTCTCGAAGTGGTTATGACGAAGCTCCATGCAGGTGGAAAATTCGATAAAGATACTTATAAAGTATCCGGAGGTCTCCACGGAGTAGGTGTATCTGTTGTAAATGCTCTTTCCAGCTGGTGTGAAGTATCAGTTCACAGGGAAGGGGAGATCCATTATCAGAAGTATAAAATTGGTGTTCCCGATGAACCGGTAAAGGTGATAGGTGAAAGTACTAAAAGTGGTACAGTTGTCCGTTTCCTGCCGGATACTGAGATATTTGATGAGACAGAATTCAGTTACGACATACTTTCAAACAGACTCAGAGAGCTGGCTTTCCTTAACAAAGGTGTAGAGATTAAGCTTATTGATGAGCGCATCACTCCGGGAAAAGAGCGGTCTTTTATGTTCGAGGGAGGAGTTAAATCCTTTGTCGAGTACCTTAATAAGAGTAAAACTCCTCTTTTTGAAGAACCTGTTTATTTTGAATCAGAAAAAGATAACGTAATAGTGGAATTGTCCCTTCAATACAATGAGGGATTCGCTGATACAATTTTTTCCTATGTAAATAATATAAATACTAAAGAGGGTGGTACGCATCTTTCAGGTTTTAAGTCTGCTTTGACAAGGACTCTCAATGATTTCCTTAAGAAATCAAAGCTAGTTAAGAAGCTGGATGAGAATTTGACAGGAGACGACGTCAGGGAAGGATTAACCTGTGTCATATCCGTAAAAGTACCGGAACCGCAGTTCGAAGGGCAGACAAAAACAAAACTCGGAAATTCCGAGGTAAGAGGAATCGTGGATTCTCTTGTTTGTGAAAGGCTGACATCCTATCTGGAAGAGCATCCTCAGGTTATAGACATAATCCTTGATAAATCTATAACAGCATCCAAAGCGAGAGCAGCGGCAAAGAGGGCAAGAGACCTTACCAGGCGTAAGGGATTTCTCGAAAGTACAGGTTTACCTGGAAAACTGGCTGACTGTGCTGATAAAAACCCCGCAAACTGTGAAGTTTATATTGTTGAGGGAGATTCAGCAGGCGGAAGCGCCAAAATGGGAAGGGATAGGAAATTTCAGGCCATCCTTCCGCTTTGGGGTAAAATGCTAAATGTTGAAAAAACCAGGGTTGAAAAAGTGATCTCAAATGAGAAGATGCTTCCGATCATTACTGCTCTGGGAACCAATCTCGGGGAAGAATTCAATATTGAAAAGCTGAGATATCATAAAATAATCATCATGGCGGATGCCGATGTAGACGGATCCCATATCAGGACTCTCCTTCTGACTTTCTTTTTCCGCTACATGAAACCTCTTATTGAACATGGTTATATTTATCTGGCCATGCCGCCGCTCTATAAGATCTCTTATGGAAATAAATCACACTATGTCTATGATGATGCTGAAAAAGATCGTTTCCTTGCAGAAATAGGAGAATCCGAAGATAAAGTTGGTCTTCAGCGATATAAAGGACTTGGAGAAATGAATCCGGATCAGTTGTGGGAAACAACAATGAATCCGGAATCGAGAAATATGAAACAGGTAAAACTGGAAGATTTTGTTGCAGCAGATGAGATGTTCACCACATTAATGGGTGAAGATGTGCCTCCAAGGCGTCAATTTATTGAAGAAAACGCTTTGTCTGTTTCAAATCTTGATGTTTAGGTTTTCTAGGAGTTTATTGTGCAGGATCAATCCGGAAAGATAATCCCAATTGCCATTGAAGATGAAGTAAAAGAATCCTATCTGAATTATGCCATGTCAGTTATTGTCAGCAGGGCTCTGCCTGATGTAAGGGATGGTTTAAAGCCGGTTCATAGAAGAATTTTATATTCTATGAGTGAGATGGGATTGAGAAATGACAGGCCATATAAAAAATGTGGTCGTATTGTGGGTGATGTACTCGGTAAATTCCATCCTCATGGAGATCAGTCTATCTATGATGCTCTTGTACGTCTGGCACAGGACTTCTCCTTACGAGTTCCTGTTGTTCAGGGACAGGGAAACTTCGGTTCTGTCGACGGCGATCCCCCGGCAGCTATGCGTTACACCGAGGCGAGGCTGGCAAAAATAGCAGAAGCTATTCTGATGGATATCAAAAAAGATACCATCGATTTCGGCCCTAACTACGACGATTCCATGAAGGAACCTCTGGTCCTACCTACAGCCTTTCCCATGCTGCTTGTAAATGGAGCCAGTGGTATTGCCGTAGGTATGGCAACCAATATGCCTCCACACAACCTGAAAGAAACCTGTCATGCCATCAATGCCATGATTGATAATCCTGAAATCACTACAGAAGAACTTCTTGAGTATATAAAAGGGCCCGATTTCCCAACGGCAGGTGTGATATTCGGTAAAACCGGAATCCGACAGGCAGCTGAAACAGGACGGGGAAAAATAACTGTTCGAGCCAAATATTATCTGGAAGAGATGACAGCTGAAAAAGATGCGATAATAGTTACAGAACTTCCTTATATGGTTAATAAGGCAAATCTCATTATCCGCATTGCTGAACTTATAAAAGATAAAAAAATTGAAGGTATTTCCGATTTAAGGGATGAGTCAGACAGAAATGGTATGCGGATTGTGATGGAACTGAAAAGATCAGTTTCACCCAAGGTTGTACTGAATCTTCTCTTTGCTCATACAAATCTCCAGGTCAACTTCAATGTAAATAATCTGGCTCTTATAAATGGAATGCCTAAACTGTGCAACTTGAAGATGCTTTTGCACCATTTTATCAAGCACAGACAGATTGTTATCCGAAGACGTTCAGAATATGAGTTGAAAAAGGCAAAAGCCAGAGCCCATATTCTGGAAGGTTTGAAAATAGCTCTTGAGAATATTGATGAAGTTGTTGAGATAATAAAAAAATCCAGCAATGTGAATATGGCCAGAGCAAACCTGATGGAAAGATTCGATTTTTCCGAAGTCCAGGCTCAGGCTATTCTGGATATGCGACTTCAGAAGCTTACCAGTCTTGAAACTCAGAAAATTCTGGATGAACTTCAGGAAATACTGAAGTATATCGACTATCTGGAAGATCTTCTTGCCCATGAAGAGAAGATTCTGGGTGTTGTCAAAGAAGAAACGATAGAACTATCCGAAAAGTACGGAGATGAGAGAAGAACAGAAATTCGACCGGAAGAAATAGGATCTATGAATATCGAAGATCTTATTGAAAAAGAAGAAATGGTCGTCCTTATCTCCAACAGAGGTTTTATTAAAAGGATTCCTGTATCGGCATATAAAGAGCAGGGAAGAGGTGGAAAGGGATCCTCTTCGGCTACCCTTAAAGACGGCGACTTTATAGAGCATATCTTTATAGCCTCCACACATAGTTATATTCTTTTTGTGACAAGTGAAGGCAAAGCCTACTGGTTGAAAGTCTATGAGATACCCGAAGGTTCCAGAGCATCCAGAGGAAAACATCTTAAAACCATGTTTGAATTTGCTCCGGATGAAGAAATCACAGCCATGGCCCCTCTTGAGGATTTCAATGAGGAAACTTTCCTTTTCATGGCAACCAAAATGGGTGTTGTAAAAAGAGTTACCACCCATGATTTCAGAAATGCCAAAACCAGGGGAATTATAGCTATAAATCTAGATGAAGACGATCATCTTATTTCTGCAAAACTTACAGACGGCAACAGCGATGTGATGTTAATTACAAGGAATGGGAAAGGTCTGAGGGTAAGTGAGAATAGTGTTCGCTGCATGGGAAGAAATTCTCATGGTGTTCGGGGAATAAAATTGTCCGATGATGATATCCTTGTTGGTGTGGCTTCTGTAACGGAAGATCAGCAGTTATTCCTTCTTTCTGAGTATGGATACGGTAAAAGAACCAACTTTGATGATTTCCATCCACACGGAAGGGGAACACAGGGACAGAAAGCCTACAACATTAATGAAAAATCGGGAAAGCTTATTGCAGCCCTGTCTGTTAATGAAAGTGATTCCATCATTTCCATAACTTCGCTTGGGAAAGCTATCAAGCTGAAAATTGAGAACATTTCAGTGATTGGAAGGAATGCTTTTGGAGTGAGAATTGTCAATCTTAATGATAGTGACTCAGTTATCGGTGTTGCAGTCACTCAGGAAGAAGATGAGGACGACACCCCACTGGAAGAATAGAGAATGTTTCACGTGAAACAATCAGAAAAGCTGTCTGTTTAACAGGCAGTTTTTTTTATCTCAGGAATATTAAAATGTTTCACGTGAAACATTCTTTTATCCTTTCCAATGAGGATAACCTGTGGATAAAATCCAATCTGATAGATTTGTATCTGCTTTTGAGGAAATAAATCCTGAATAATAATAGAATTGCTGAAAAGATATTTTAAAAGAAAAAAAAGGATAAGTTGTGGATAAATCAGGAGTTCTTTCTGATGAACCTATCAACTTCCTCTTTATAGCTATTCTTCATTGTTTCTTTTTCATAAGAATTCAGGAAGGAATAATCAATCGTATTGCTATTGATCTGAACCAGATCTTCAAATGAAAAATTTAAATACTCTACTACTTTATAATAATCTTCTACAAGATCTGCATTTTGAATAGTAGGATCATCTGAATTGATTGAGACAGGGATATTATTTCTAAAATTGTATCCGATGGGATGATTTTGCGAGTCTGCCCAGGCATTTGTCTGGTAATTGGAAATGAGACACTGTGCCAGGCTTATCTGCCTATCAATGAGTTCCTTCTGTAGAACTTTATCATAAAAGGAAGATATTCCGTGACCAATTCTATCCGCATGGAGATCATTGATTGCAGTCCATATCTGTTGAGAATCACAGATCTCACCGGCATGAATATCAATTTTATGTAGACCTATCCTGTTAACTTCGGTAAAAAAACCGCTGAATAATTCAGGAGGATAGTTTGTTTCATCTCCAGCCAGATCTACTCCCAGAATTTCAGGAAAATCTCCATCCAGAATTTTTTTATATAATTCGAACATCTCTTCCTGTGTCTGCTTACTTCTGTTGAAAGTTATCAGATATTTAATCAGAAGATCTGTCTCTTTTGCCGCTTTTTGTGCTGCCCTGAGAATGATCTTTGTAACTTCTATTCTGTCAAAATTATTCACCAGAGCGAAATGTTCAGGGGAAAATCTGAGTTCAATATAAAAAAGTCCCTCTTTCTTAATCTTTTTAACTGAGTTGTAGACAATTTCGTATACATCATCCAGGGATTTATACCAGTTGTTATGGAATTTATCCAGAAAGAGAAGAAAATCAGGTTTATGATGCAGGGGAAACTGACAGTAGGCTTTAAATGATTCAAAGTCTCCGGGTGTATCAAGCTCATTCTTTCTGGCAATTTCAAATAAAGTAGGAAGGTCAAAGGTTCCCTCAAGATGTCTATGTAATTCAATTTTAGGGAAATTATATAATAAATCTTTATCTAATAAGGATTTAGAGAAACTAAGATTGTTTGATGCACTCATTTTAGTTCCTTGTTTCAGTTAAAGTCCGAGAATATCGGACTTTAACTAGAAATTTAAAGCATTATTTAAAAAAATCAAGCTTATTTCATTATCGGAACATAGTGCCTTAAAAATAATTAACTAGACGGATTCAACAGAGGAAACTTCTGGAATCTGTTTTTTCAAATAGGCTTCAACACCCTGTTTAAGAGTCATCTGGGACATTGGACAGCCGCTGCAGGCGCCTTTGAGTTTAACCATTACAGTACCGTCTTCTTTTACTTCGACAAGTTCTATATCCCCACCGTCAGCCTGCAATGAAGGTCTTACTTCATCCAGTGCTTTCTCTACCTGTTCTTTAATCATAAAAATCTCCTGGAAGTTTAAGCAGAATTTTTAAATCCTGATAAAATTATTATTTCAAAATAAATAAATTAAAGATCTTGGTCAACATTAATCAATTGAAGTGACAAGAAATACGTGTTCGGATATAATTCAGCCTATGAGCAAAGTAATCGTTTTTGCCAATCAGAAAGGCGGCGTCGGTAAAACAACAACGACGGTTAATATTGGTGCATATATGGCTGAAATGGGGAAAAAAGTTCTCCTTGTAGATTTTGATCCTCAGGGAAATCTCTCCAGCAGTCTAGGTATTTCCAGCAACGATGAAGGCATATATGAAGCAATCATGGGCCAGATTTCCCTGGAAAAAACAATTAGAAAAACACCTCAGGAAGGTTTATTTATTGTTTCCTCCAATCTGAATCTTTCAGGAGCAACAGTAGAGCTGAATAAAGGGGATAAGAAAGATTCACTCAATGTGCTGGGGAAGACTCTGGAGACAGTCAAAAGTCAGTTTGACTACATACTGATTGACTGTCCTCCTTCTCTCGGTGTTCTGACCATCAATGGATTTACAGCTTCCGATTATGTAATAATACCGCTCCAGTGTGAATATTTTGCTCTGGAAGGTCTGAAATACATGTATTCCATGACAATAAAAAGGGTACAGAAGAATCTTAATCCTCATCTTAAAATCGGCGGTATAATTTTTACCATGTACGATTCCCGGACGAATCTGGGGAAAGAAGTGATTAAAAGTGTGAGAGATTCATTCAAACAGAATACGGAGATCCTTTTCCCTACTGTTATTCCCCGTAATATCCGATTATCTGAAGCTCCTTCCCATGGTGTTCCCATCAATCTCTATGATCCGAATTGCATAGGGGCAAAATGCTATCAGAAATTAACTCGCGAGGTTCTTGAACGTGTCTAAGAAAAAAGCTTTAGGTAATATGGGTCTGGATGCCCTTTTAAGTCTGGATGATAATTTTGATGAACAGAGTATTTCTCCTGAAATACAGGATGCCATTCAGATGCTGCCCCTTGATGATATCCTCACAAATCCGGATCAGCCCAGAAAAATATTTTCTGAAGAATCACTGCGTGAGCTGGCTGAATCCATCAGGTCCAAAGGTGTTATTCAGCCCATTATTGTAGAGCAGAGAGCCTCTCATTACATTATTATAGCTGGTGAGAGGAGATTCAGAGCGTCCGGGATAGCAGGGATGGATTCCATACCAGCTATCATAAGGGACTTCAGTGAAGAAGAAAAACTGGAAATAGCTCTTATAGAAAACATTCAGAGAGAGGATCTTTCTCCTATTGAAGAAGCCATGGCCTATCGCCATATTATGGATGCCATGGGTTTCAATCAGCAGGAAGTGGCTGATAAGGTGGGAAAGAAACGCTCCACTATTGCCAACAGCCTGAGACTCCTCAATCTTCCCGCGGATATTCAGGAATCTGTTTCTGATGGTACAATTTCTTCGGGACATGCCAGAGCTATCCTCGCCTGTGTAAATCCGGCAGATCAGAAAATTCTCCATTCAAGAATTAAAAATGACGGCCTTACGGTAAGAGAAGCTGAAAGAATGGTGGAAGACCTCAATAAGGGAAAAAAAGTCATTGAAAAACCCGAAAAAAAACAGGTTCTGAAGAATAAAGAACCTGATCTTCTCAATATTGAGCAGAAATTCATCGATAGATTCGGTACGAAAGTACAGGTAAAAGGAAATCTCAAAAAGGGTAAAATTGAGATCTCCTATTTTTCTGCAGATGATCTTGATCGGATTTTTGATATCATTTCCGGCTGATCAGCTGAATTTTTTCCTTAAAATCCCTGGTTTCCTGATCCATAATACGGATGAAACTGTTGTCTTCCAGTTTCCCAAGAACGGAGTCTCTTTCATCCGTATCTGTATAGGTCATCATCCTGAAAAAATTTGTATAGTCCTTCTCTCTGGATGTTCTGGTATTCTCGGAAATGTATTGCTGAACTTTTATTGCTTTTGCGGATATGGAATCCCAGTGATCCAGAATTTCATCAGCTTTCCTGAGATTCAAAATCTCTTTTAAAGATTTACAGGCATGTATGAGTTTTCTCCGGCTATAATCCTCCGACTGTATGCTGTAAAAATCATGGACTTCCTTCCAGCTCTGAATAGTTCCAGATTCAATATCATCTAACAGCCTGCTGATATCTTCCCGGGGAATAAGCTGACCTCCCACATTCATCCATTCTGATCGGGGTGAACCGGACTGGTGCAGCAGAGGCAGTAACGCATTGCTGTCCTGACCTGAATTGGACAGATAATCGACAATGTTCATGACACCATAGTAGAGAATAAAGTCTCCATAAAGATTATAGGCCTGTGAAGGCTTTAATATCCGTACCTGTCTGCGCCCGTTTTCAAAATGATCCGCATAAAGCTCTGGAACCCTGCCTTCTGAGAGGAACATAGATGGAGAGCTGTCCGGATACAAACCGGATTGAGAGACCAATTCTTCCAGTATGGTTCGGGCCTGAAACATTTCATTCACGGTATCAGGAGCCAGATAGTGAAACTCTAGGTGCTGATGTTTGTCTTTCCTTTTGTCTCTCTCGCAGTATTTCCAGGAATTTCTTGCCAGAGCGTACATATTGTAGCCGAACCAGTAGGCTGGAAATATATTGAGTGTTTCTTCTGTAGTGGAAAGGAGGGAAAAGGGCAGGGGATTGTAAATCTCCGAAGGATAGGACCCTTTTACAAGAAGATTGAAGGAACTGAAGAGGCAGTTATGCTTCAGGCTTGTATTCAAACCTGGCCAGAAACCTCTTCCTGCTATTATTTCACCATCATTGCCCCTGGAGTTGTGATTGGAACCGATTGTCGCTCCCGAAGCCAGATTGCTCTGGCCCTGAACTGTGGCTGCACAGAGAAAAGAACTGTTGTGGTGCTGTTCATGCCCGGGAAAGATAAGAGAGTTCAGAACTTCGCAGCAGGAAATGGTGGAATTGCTTCCCAGAAAGGAGTTAATCAGGCGGGCGCCGTATTTGAGATTGGAATAGTCGTCCAAAATAAAGCGAACAGCTTTTACCCCGTAGAATATGCGGCAACCGAAGCCTATTATACCGTTTACAAGCTCAACGCCCTCTCCGATCTGCGTGGGGGATTCTGAATTACTGTTGATTGTCAGGTTTTTTAATTTATTGGCCCCTTTTATATAGGCATCGCTCCCGACATGGACATCTTTCAGTATTCGGCAGTGCTTTATAATGGCCCTGGAACCTATGGTGCCGTAAAAGCCTCTCCGGTTATCCTCTTCTTTCTGGGTCATTTCCCTGAAGGCATTCATTAGATCCCTACGGCCTCTGAAACGGGACCACAGCCAGGCATCACCGCTGCGCATGCTGTTGAAAGGGATTATACTGCGGCCTCCATTTTCGTTCGCTGTTTCTATCCAGATGCGAATTTCCTCTTTTTCTCCCTCTTTGATAATACCATTACCGAATTTTGCATAACTGGTGGTGACCATCTCATCCACATTCTGGAGGATGGCTTCATTCCTGATTATATAATGGGAAAGGAGCTTAATGTTCCTGATAGAGACATTTGAACCTAAATCACAGGATATTATGGTGGAGTTGTATATTCCAACGGGCTGCCTTATATCATGGAAACTCAAATAGACGCTTTCCAGGTCACCCATGCGGATTTTGCCGTAAAAGGAGTTATTTCTCACAAGCTGAGGATTGAAATTCTCCGTAACAAGCATGGTCTCCCAGGCATCTGCAGTATTCCCATTGTCCTCCAGGGTCTGAATTTCCTGTTCTGTCAGTTTCCTGTATATTTTGTCCGGATCCTGCTGTGTTTTCCGGAGATAATATTCGTCTTCTCCCCGGGGAATATAGGAGGGATCTATAAAATTGTATCCGATTTTATCAAGCGGCTTCTTTTCAATAATATTCATAGGGCTATTATAACAATAAAAAATTGTGAAGCAATAAATTATTTCGTTTTATTCCCTATTATTTCCTGCAATTATGGCTTAGAAGGAATTGTATTTTCCATGTCTTGACAAATATCTGCTGTTACGATATTTTTACGTACGGTTTAGGAGAGGTGTCCGAGCGGTCGAAGGATCTGGTCTTGAAAACCAGCGTAGGGAGACCTACCGTGGGTTCGAATCCCACCCTCTCCGTAAGTTCGTTAAAAACAGGAATTCCTGTTGGGAGCGGACACAACCAGGAGAGGTGACCGAGTGGCCGAAGGTGGCACCCTGCTAAGGTGTTGTACGGGTAACCGTACCGAGGGTTCAAATCCCTCCCTCTCCGTACACGTGCCCATAGCTCAGATGGATAGAGCATCAGTTTGCGGAACTGAGGGTCAGAGGTTCGAATCCTCTTGGGCATATTCCCTGCTTTTTTATGGGAAACCGGATATCCCGGTGTAACAGTAATATTTTTTTTGGAGAGGTGACCGAGAGGCCGAAGGTGTACGCTTGGAAAGCGTATGTACCCTAACCGGGTACCGGGGGTTCGAATCCCCCCCTCTCCGCTTTTTCCCTTCAGTGTTGATATCCAGGTTCTATGCAATTGAACGTCGCCCAACCCGGTCAGGATCGGAAGATAGCAGCCGTAAGCGATTGTTTGATGTGCCATAGGTTACTTGGGTGGAGCTGAGGGGATTTTCATTTATAATCAAATCTTGATGACTCCCCCCTCTTTCCTGTATACTGCAGATCTATGGATTACGAAGTAACCGCATCCCGAAAAAGACCCCAGTCTCTGATAGAACTTACTGGTCAGGATTTTGTTGTCGCAACACTGAAAAATTCTATCGAAAACGGCAGGATTGCCCATGCCTATCTCTTTTCCGGTCCCAGGGGTGTAGGAAAGACATCCTCAGCCAGGATCCTGGCGCGTTCCCTTAACTGTGTAGAGGGACCGACAATTACACCCTGCGGTGTCTGTCCCAACTGCAGGGAAATTGCCCGTGGAAACTCATTGGATGTAATAGAAATAGATGGAGCCTCCAATACCGGTGTCAACGATATAAGGGAGATCAAGGATGAAGTCCTTTTCAGCCCGAACAGTTCCAAGTATAAGATTTATATAATTGATGAGGTTCACATGCTTTCCAACAGTGCTTTTAATGCGCTGCTGAAAACCATAGAGGAACCGCCTCCCTATATCATTTTTATATTTGCCACCACGGAAATACACAAGGTTCCCGCCACCATCCGGTCCCGGTGTCAGCAGTTCAATTTCAGACTGATTGATATCAATGAGATCAAAAGGCTTCTGGAAAACGTCTGTAAAGAGCTTGAAATCAAGTTTGATGATGATGCCCTCTACTGGATAGCCAGGGAATCAACAGGATCTGTCCGTGATGCCTATACCCTTTATGACCAGATCGCCTCCTTTTCGGATGGCTATATTTCTCTGGATAAGATCCAGGAAAAGCTAGGTCTTATCGGTCTGGATCAGCTCAACAGTCTTATGAAACTTCTTGTAGAGGAAAAACCGGAAGAAGCTCTGGAGAATTTTGATGAGATCATCAGCAGCGGCGTTTCAATCGAGCAGTTTATAATAGATCTGGCCGAGTATTTCAGAAATATTCTATTTATTTTTCACGGAGTCAAAAAAGAATCCCTTCTGGGATATACTCCTGACAGATTTGAATCTTCCGTTCTGGAGAATCTGAATGCCTATCAGGTGGAATGGGCTCTGGAAGAGGTTCTACAGTTATTCCGGGATATCCGGTACTCCATCAATCCGCGGTTTGAGCTGGAGCTTCTTTTAAGCAGGCTCTCTTCTATAAGGTATCATATAGATTCAAAAGAACTTCTTGGCGAACTCGGCAGGATGAAAGAACAGCTGGGAGCTGCAGGCCCCCAGGTGTCTGCTGTGCAGCAAGAGGTAAAAAAAAAAAACTGAATCCGCCTGAGACACCCCTGTCTCAGGCGTTTGATAAAAAAATTCAGGAAATGGGACATCAGCCCGCCAAAGCCTCACCGGTGATGAAAGAACCGGAACCACCGGCAGAGGTGGAAGTGAAACCGGAGATACCCGTCCCGGAAGAAAAAGCTTCTGAAACGGCTGCAGCATCCGTTGTCCCTGAAACAGATGTGGAAGAACTGAAACAGAAAATTCTGACAGTTCTGAGGCGGGAAAGCATTTCAATCGCTGCGGGACTTGAAAAAGCTGTAAAATGGAAGAAAGAAGAGAGTAATATCACTCTCCTTTTTGACAGCCCTTTTGCGGGGTCTCTTGTGAAAAAAGAGTTTCGTACTATAGAAAAAATTATCCTTAAAGAGCTGGGCTGGCAGGTCTTGTTTACGGCAGCAGTAAAGAAAAATGAATCCCATGAAGAAAAGCAGCTGGAAGAACAGGTTGAACTTGTCCGGTCTGTTTTCCGTGGAACAATTATTAAAAAGCCCTGAGCCAACTCTCCGGAATTTTACCGGATGAATCAGGGAAATATAAGGAGCATTCAATGGACTTCAATCCTATGGAATTTATGAAAAACCTTCAGGATATCCAGGGTAAAATGGGTGATATGCAGGAGAGACTGAAAGGTATATCCGCAGAAGGCGGTGCCGGCGGTGATCTTGTAAAAGTTACTATGAATGGCCAGATGGAGATCACAGGTATTGCCATTGATCCTGTGGCCGTTGATCCCCGGGATGTCAAAATGCTGGAAGAACTCATTGTTTCCGCCTGTACTGCTGCCTATGGAAAAATAAAAGAGAAAATTCGCGATGAAATGTCAGATGTAACCGGAATGCCTATTCCCCCCGGATTTCCCGGAGTGTAGATGAATACACTGGATAATCTCATATCCCTTTTATCGCGGCTGCCGGGGATTGGAAAGAAAAGTGCCGCCAGGATGGCCTACTCTCTGTTGAAAGGGGATGAAGATTATAATCGTAAACTTTCCCAGTCGATTGCGGAGCTGAAAGAGAGAATTCACAAATGCAGAGAGTGCGGTAATTTTACAGAGGAGGACCTGTGTTCCATCTGCTCCTCTCCCTCCCGGGATACCACATCTCTGTGTGTCGTAGAGGAATCACAGGATGTGCAGATGATTGAAAGCACAGGTGATTTTAAAGGATACTATCATGTTCTGCATGGAGTCCTGGCCCCTCTGGATGGAATAGGACCGGAAGAACTGGGATTTGACAAGTTATTGAAAAGGATAGAGGCCCTGGGAATCAAAGAGCTTATTCTGGCCACGAATCCGACACTGGAAGGGGATTCGACTGCCCTCTATATCCGGCATATTCTGAAGGATCGAGATATCGTTGTATCCAGAATTGCTTCCGGTCTGCCTGTGGGCGGGGATATGGAATATGCCGACAAAATGAGCATCTCACGAGCTTTGAGAGGACGAATGGTATTTAGAACTGAAGATTAAAAAAGCAGCCCGGAGGCTGCTTTTTTTCTATTTGACTGTTCCTAGAGTTTGTCGATAAGCATGGAGCATTTTCCGGAGGGGATGGGAAGGGTTTTCTTCTTCTCTCCCAGGATATCAATGGTGAAATAGTAGAGTTTTTCAGACTCCAGACGGATTTCCCATCCTCTCCCGCTTTTGTTACTCAGAATAGTGATCATATTCCGCTTCAGCGATAGATCTTCAATACCCATAAGTTCCAGTGTCGGAACGATCCAGTCGACAGTTTTACGGGGAAGGGAGATGTACAGACCCACAACGTTTTCGATCATGAGGGTTATGGTGGAAAGTGCGGCATAGGGAAGGTAGAGAGACTTGTTCTCCCTTTCCTCATCGTTCCATTGGGCCGGTCCCTCGTTGAGAGGTGCATAGGCTTCCCAGAGGGTTCCCTTCTTGTTACCGTCGGGATGAAATGTATCAAGAACATAGTAGAGATGTCTGATCGCACACTCTCGGGCAAAATCGTATCGGGCATATTTTTCAAGACCTTTGATGATCATAAAGGTCAGAAAGGGAAATACCGAACCGCAGTAGCCGTTTCCTTTTTTATCAAAGGCTGCTTCACTGGCAGAAAGAGAGGGAAAAGGGTTATCAGTGCCAAAATGATCGGGGTCTTTCAGCAGTTCTATAATATCTTCCGCCCGGGCTTCATTGGGAATTTCTGCCAGAAGAGGCCAGAATGCCGCCGCTGTTTTGACTTTTATCTGCTGCAGATCCTTATCCAGGTCATAGTAGATATGTTCCTCTTCATTCCACATCATACTGTTGATTCTGGTTTTCAGGGAAAAGTACTGTTTTTTATATTTAAAACTGAGTTCCTTATCGTTGAGGATATCTCCCAGAGCTGACATGTAAAGAGAGTTCAGCGCCTGCTGGGAATTGAAGTCTATGGGATAATACATGCCTTCACGGGGGGCATTTTCCATCATGGTCCCTTCGAGAGGAACGGCATAGAGGCCCGTATCCTGATCCTTGAATGTGACATCCAGCCAGGAATAGTAGCGTTCCAGATAGGGCATGATCTCTTTGATCCGTTTTTTCTGTCCTACTTTATGGTAGAGATTATACTCAACCCATGCGAGAAGAGGAGGAGAAACACCCTCGGGGTTGCCGGGAGTAAAGACAGGTTTCCCTTCTTTCAGATTGTATTCAAGGCGTATTGCTCCGTTTTCCTCCTGCAGTGCATAAAAGTTATCCAGCATAGGTGCCACGGGATATTTATTGTTGTTGTATACCATGAAGAAAGTGGATACAGAGGTTTCGAACAAATTAATGGTTTCATATTCGTTATAATTAAAGAAACTGTTCTTTACATTTAATTCTGTATTCCCCTTGAGCCAGAAGTCCTGTATCCATGCCCAGGAACGGTTATAGATATCGACAAAATCCTGGTCGTAATAATGTATTTTGGGAAAATCTTTTTTTATCAACTATAGCTCCTTGCTATTATATGAGTCATAATCTTATTTTATTGTGAATTTTGTATAATACTATAAATTCTTAATAAACTCAATGTTTGAAATAGTTTTTAATGATTGTGATGAGATAAAAAATTGAATGTAGTAGAATTTTTATTATAGCATTGAATCCTATATATAGGAAAAAAAATAAATGGAAAAAGTATTAATCCCCTCGGGTCCGGGGGAATCTGAGTTTCAGGAAAAAAAATCTCGTTTTATAAGCCTCTGCCTGCCTGTGGATGATGCAGAACAGGTCAGAGGCCTTTTAAAAGAAACCAGGAATGCCCATCCTCAGAGCCGCCATGTCGTATGGGCCTATATCATAGGAGATGCCCGTTCTGTATTCGGTATGAGTGATGACGGCGAGCCCCACGGTACAGCAGGCAAACCGGTGCTTGAAGTTTTAAAAGGCAGCGGAATGACGAATATTCTTATACTGGTCATACGTTACTTCGGAGGGATCAAACTGGGAACCGGAGGCCTTGTCAGCGCCTATACCAGAGCAGCCCGGGATGTCCTTGAAACTGTGGAACCTCTTGAAAAGATCTCACGGACGGAGTGCTCCCTGGTCTGTCCTTATTCTCTGTATGAGCAGATTAAAAAAACCTTACTTTCTTCGGAAGGGATCATTGTCAATGAGGATTTCGAAACGGATGTGACGATGGAATTTTCGATTCCCGACCGGCATATGGAAGAGTGCACCACCCTTATCCGGGATTTATCCAGCGGGGGAGTCGTGCTCAGGGAAAAGGATTAGACCTAATCCTCTTTCATATAGGGTTTGAGCTTGGAGATCAGATCATCCATTTTTCTTTTGAACGTTGAACTTATCAGAGAATCCGGATGCATATTGGCCAGGTCCTGGAAAGCATGCATGGAGTCTCCCAGTTTCTTTTCACTCAGTTTGTAGTCCTTCCTGTTTCTGTTCCTTCTATCGTATCGGGAAACCTTGTCTTTAAAATGGGCTCCATTGGAAAGTCGTTTAACCACAGAGGCCATTTTAAGAGGAATAGACTTTTCTATGAGGATCTCTTTCTTCTCCTGAGGAAGGTCGTGAGACAGTTCAAAAAGATAGTTGATCATTCCCGCAATATTGAGTTTTTCCCCGTCTTTTTTCTCCTCATCTTCTACCGGTGGCGTTTCAGGTGGCAGCGGCTGAGAGGGGGGCATTTCCTCCGGCGGAAAATACTGGGTTTCCGGATAGACATCCTGAGGGGGCGCGGGAGGATAATAGGGCGGCTCCTGCTGGGGAGCGACCGGTTCCGGAACTGCCTCTTCCGGTTCTTCCTCCTCATCTTCCTGATCTTCCAATTCTATGAACTGTTCATTGAAAATTTCCGTTTCCTCTTCCAGAAAAAGGGTATCTTCTTCTTCATTGATCCGGATTACAGGCTCCATGGCCGATATATCCAGCAGGCTTATGGCATCTTCGGATTCCACAGGGATCTGACTTATAGAGGATTCATCCATGGCGGATTCATTTTTCTGATTCTG
This sequence comes from Oceanispirochaeta sp., assembly GCA_963666275.2. Taxonomy (GTDB): domain Bacteria; phylum Spirochaetota; class Spirochaetia; order DSM-2461; family DSM-2461; genus Oceanispirochaeta. Next base: position 453,561 of record CAXXOA010000002.1, on the reverse strand, counting down.
CCTGTCCCTCAGAGTGATATGACGCATTTTTTCAAGATTATTCTGCCATTGGCTTCCCTCTCCCTGTTCAAAAGAGGAAACCGTTTTTTCATAGAGATCCAGGGTATTGGCAAGATCATCGATATTATCGCCTGTACTCATGGAGCCGTGGAGATTGACTAGCTGCTCCAGTTTCGCGACAGCTTTCTCTCTGTTGCCGGATTTAAAGAACGCTTCGGCCATATCGGTCAGCATGGCAGGATCAGAGTTCAGCTCGGGATCATTGCCTATCCTGCTGTAAATTTCAGAGGCCCCTTCGGGATCGGAAGATTTCTGAAGGATCTGGGCTTTGATTTTCAGGGCCCCCCGATCATCCGGATAGGTTTCCAGATACTGATCAATGTAGAGCTCGGCCTCTTCCAGCCTGTCTCTCTTGAGATAGGTTTCAGAGAGTATTTTCAGAATTTCCCTGTCCTGGGGATCCCTTTTCTGAATCTCAATCAGACAGGATCTGAGCCGTTCAGGCCTTTCCATATCCGCATAGATCTGAGCCAGTTCCTTATAGACGTTTATATTGTCCTGATCCCGGTCTAGGATTCTGTTAAAAACCTGTTCAGCTTCTTTCTTCCTTTCCAGCTTTTTAAGAATGCTCCCGATCTGATACTGAATATCCATGTCTTTAGGGTGAAATGTGGCCTGTCTGTTCAATTCCTCCAGAGCTTCCTGAAAAGAATTCTCTTTAACATAGATATTTTTAAGGTTGATCGTTGCCGATTTGTAGGAGGGATCGACTGACAGGGCCTTTTTAAAGAACTGACGCGCCCTGTTATTATCTCCCTTTGAAGCATAGATAGATCCTATGCCCGTCATGGCATGGACATTCTCAGGGTCCTTTTTCAATAACTGATTGAACTGCTTCTCAGCCTCATTTTCCTTTCCCTGGTTGTGAAGCACAGATCCCAGGTTATTGAGACTGGGAGTCCAGCCGGGACGGAACTTCAAGGATTTTTCATAGGATGACTGGGCTTCTGCAAAATCCCCCTTCTCTTCGTAGGAGATTCCCAGATTATAGAGAAGGGTTGCATTATTCTTATCAATAGACAGAGCCTGTTTATAGATTTCCTGAGCTTTATCGATATCCTTGTTCTTTTCAAAGATAGTTCCCAGGTTGTTATAGGCATTAATATAGGAGGGATCTATCTCGATAGATTTCTGGTACCATATTTCCGCATTTTCATAATCTTCAAACTGTTTGTAAAGATTCCCCAGATTGTAACAGATATCTGCCCTGTCCGGAGACAGTTCCCTGGCCTGCTGGAATGCGGTCAGGGCTTTCTGAAACTCTCCGCTCTTTTTGTAGACAACTCCTATGTTGTTGTAGGCTTCCGGATTATCCGGAGATTGCTCCAGGGCTTTTTTGTAGGATTTAACAGAGCTTTCCAGATCTTCCTGGGCCTGGTAAATATTTCCGAGAAGGATATTATAAACCGGTTTGTCACCGTAATCAGCAATGAGTTTTTCGGTCAGTTTTTTAGCCAGAGGATAATCCTCAAGAAGATAGGCGGAAACAGCTTTGTTGTACTGGCTTTTCTGATCAGGCATATATATTTTCCTTAGGGACGAATAGATATCTCTTCAGAGAAATCACTATATTGGGGAATTTCTCCTTCATTATAAGCCTTAACGGAGAAAAAAAACTGCTTAAACGGAGAAAGTCCATGGATTTCAATGGAATTTTCCCTTCCCGCATCCATGGGGCTGCCGGGGTATATATACTCTCCCGGTTTTTCACCGAAAAAGACAAGATAGCCTTTTACTTCGGGAGAGGGGGATCTGTTCCATTTCAGAGATACAGAACCGGTTTCCAGCCGTTCTACAGTAATGTATGTGGGAGGAAGCGGAGGAAGGGAAGGTTCATATTCAATATTTATGGATGACAGACGGGGAGTCTGATCCAGCTTCAGATCCGGATAGAGAAGAAATGATATAAGCAGATACCGCCCCTTTGCCGGGTTATCCAGCTCTTCAAACCCCGTCCAGGGGGAATCCTTATCCAGTATAGAGGACTCTCCTGAAAAGGATCTTAGGATCTCTTCTGCTTCCAGAAGGTTATTGGTTGTAAAAAAGTAGGGAAACACCTTGGAACTTCCAGGCTCTGAAAGGACGGGAGTCAGGCTGCTGATCCTGGAATCCGGATAGTTCAGGTCTATGATTCTGGAAATGCCGTAACCGGGCTTGTAATACCGGTTGAGAGACCTGTTACTTATAAAGGTGGTATCTATCCTGAATTCATCCATGAAACCGGTGAGGCTCTCTCCGATCACCAGATTTCCCGGTTCTTCTCCGATCCGGGGAGTATAGACCGTATGGGATTCATTCCCGCTGGATGTTGTATAAATGATGGCGGCGGGCAGTCCGTCAATCAGATATTCCAGCATTCCGGTACTGCTCTCATAGCGGAGCATATGATGATGCCACTGACGGGGGAGAAGAGGTGGTCCTGAAATTTCATAATGGGAAAAAGGGCTTCCCGGCAGCTGAAAGAAGTTATCAAAACTCCAGACCATTTTTCTGTTCAGGAAATGACAGTTGATTGTCTGGGAAAAAATCTGGGAATCCAGGCGTCCCAGTCCTTTCCATTGCAGGATCTGTTCTCCCTCTTTGGGGTTGGCCGGATACAGCCAGAATTCAATGGTAAAATCCTCCCAGTTTGTATGGGGAGCCAGTCTCGATCCTTCCTGAGGCTCAAGAACCATTTTCTTGTTATTGAAGAAAGCCGCACTGGAGGAACCTGTTTTTTTAAAGTCACCGTTATAATCGGGATTTTCCAGTATGGTATAGAGACCTGTTTTATCCTGAGCCGCCGGAGCGTTGAAAGAGAGGAGGAGGTCTGTTGTCCCGGAAACATTCAGTTCTGTCGTGTTAATAACAAGATCCTGAAAGCCTCCGCGTCCGGCAGATGTTTTCAGATTGTTCAGATTCGCCCCGCGCCATTCGTCTTCATTCCCGATGGAAATGGTTTCTGAAAAGGCTGGAATGGAGGCAAAGAGGAGAAATAGCATTAAAATCAGGGTAGTTGTATCTTTTTTCATGGTTACTGATTACGTATAATATCGGAGATTTATGGAAAACAATAAAGATAGAGTTGAGAGACTTGTTAATCAAATAAAAGACTTTCCCCTTTCTCCGGGTGTCTACCTTATGAAAGATGAAGGGAAAAAGATCATCTATATAGGGAAAGCGGTCCGCCTTAAAAACAGGGTAAGGTCCTATTTTTCCGGAGTGAAAGATGTAAAAACCAGAACTCTTGTGAAAAAAATCCATCATATCGAATATATCGTCACCGGATCCGAATATGAGGCGCTGCTTCTTGAAAACAACCTTATTAAAAAATGGAATCCCCGGTACAACATAAACCTGAAGGACGGGAAAAGTTATCCGGTCATCCGTGTGACCAATGAAGATTTTCCACGGATCTTTAAAACAAGAAATATTATGGAAGACGGGTCCAGGTATTACGGACCCTATCCGGATGTGAAAGTCCTGGATGCCACGGTGGAACTGATATATTCCCTCTTTCCCATCCGGAAATGCCGGATCCTGAAAAAGAGGGAAAGACCCTGTCTCTATTATCATATGGGAAAATGTGAGGCTCCCTGCTGCGGATTTGTCTCCCGGGAAGAGTATAGAAAAAGTATAAACAAGGCGAAGAATCTCCTGTCCGGAAAAACTGTCGGTCTGGAAAAGGAACTGATGAAAGAGATGAAAGCGGCTTCTGAAGCTCTGGAGTTTGAGAGAGCCGCAGAGATCAGGGACAACATGCTGAGTCTTCAGAAATTGCAGACAGAGCAGAAAGTGGAGGACTTTCAGCAGGAGAGCAGAGACTATATCGGTGCGGATGTTTCGGGAGACTACTATGCTTTTGCCGTTATTCAGATGCGCTCGGGAAAGCTTCTCGGCAAAGAGACTTTCCGGAATGAGTACTATGGTTCCACGCCCGAAGCGATCCAGGAGTTCCTTCTCCGATACTACTCCTCTCCCGACAGGGATTTCCCAGAAACAGTCTTTGTTTCTCTGGAGGACAGAAGCCTGATTCAGCAGTATCTGAGGAGCGAGGTTCCAGGAGCCGAAAATCTCAGGCTGGAGCTTCCCGAGTCTAAAAAAGATCAGGCCGTTCTGAATATGGCTGTGGAAAATGCCAGGATGGATCTGGCACGGAAACTTCAGGACCTGGGGAACAAGCCGGCACTGGAGGATCTGAAAACCCTTCTGGGTCTGAGGAAGCTCCCCCGCCGGATAGAAGGCTTTGACATTGCCCAGCTGGACGGGCATTTCACCGTTGCTTCTCTTATCTCATTTAAAGATGGCAATCCGGATAGAAAAAACTACAGGCACTTCAATATCCGCTCTCTGGATGGAGACATTGACGACTATAAAGCTATCAGCGAGGCAGTTGCCCGGCGGTATACACGGATTATGAATGAAGGAAAGGAGAAACCGGATCTTATTCTCATCGACGGTGGAAAAGGTCAGGTAAATGCTGCCTGGAAGGTTCTGAACGCCCTGGGGCTTGATATTCCTCTGGCAGGGCTTGCCAAAAGAGAGGAGCTGATATTTCTTCCGGGAGAAAAAGATCCTATCGATCTGCCCGAAGGAGACCGGGCGCTCCGTATCCTCCAGCATGTCCGGGATGAAACCCACAGGTTTGCGACAAGCCATAACCAGAAACGGCGGAAAAAGACACTGACCCTCTCATCTCTCGAGAATATTCCGGGAATTGGCCCCAGCAGAAGCAAAAAAATTTTGACGGCATTCGGTTCCATGGAAAAACTCTATGCTGCGGGTGTGGATGAAATAGCCGGATCTGCGGGTATCAGTCTGGAAGCGGCTGAAATGGTAAAGATGTATCTTGCCAGAAAAGAGAAGGCTGAGGATTCATAAGCCGGATTTTATCCTGAATGTAGTCCAGCCTCTCTCTGTTGAGAATGACCCGTCTCAGCGTTGATCCGGGAATTTCATGATAGTTGTATCCGATCGGTGCCGTTGCTGTGGAGATTTTTGACTGATCGTACCAGTAGATCAGCTGAATTTCATCTTCGTGTATTTCCAGGGATGTGATTCCCCGTTTGCCTATCGCGCAGCCAGAATTGAAAAGACAGGGCAGAAGGGTTTCTGAACTGTAGAGCTCGCTGATATGGAATTCACTGTTGTCTTTCATTAGATTCAGCTCCTCCTGACACTGCCGTATTTCGCTTCTTATCCTGATCTGCTCCTGCTGTGAACCCGACCGGTAGCGCCGGATCAGGGTATCAATCCTGTATTTGAGAGAATCTTTTTTGGAAAGCGATTCAAACAGCGGCCGGTGTGTATGACCAATGATGGATATCAGTCCCAGCTGTCGGGAAGCTTCATAGGCTCTCAGTTCTGTTTTCAGTTTTTTCCGGCTGTCCGGTGATTTGGAATAGTTCATAATTCCCAGGGGATACGCGACGTACTGAATGGCAAATTTACATAAAGTTTCGAATTTCCGCAGGATATGAGAGAACTGATGACCGTGATAAACAAGGAGGGAGTCTGAATTCCTGTGAATTTCCAGGCTCTCATGGACTTGGAATGGATAATCCATATTCCGACCGGAAAGGATAAGATCATGATTCCCGACAGTTTTATGGAGTTTTCCTTTTCTGTTGAAATCCTCAAAGACCGCGTAGAGAGGCTTCCAGTACCGCCGGATCTGTTCCCATTGAAACTTCTGCAGCTCTTCAATATCCCCGTTCAGAATCAGGTCGTATTCTCCCGGCAGATAGAAGTTTGTGAGTATTTTCTGAAAAGCCGGCCCGTTCGGGGCAAAATCGTCCCGGGTTCCGCCGTTCCCCATATGAAGGTCGCTGAAAATAACGAAACGTCTGCCCTTGTGGGAAAGCTTGAAAGCTTTATCTTTCGTCTCCTGAAGGAGAGATGCCCATTGTCCCCATAGATTTTCCATATATAAAAGAAACTAGTTGTCAGAGATGTGTTAAACAGTGAAAATTCTGTTAGAAAACTGCTAAAAACAGAATTGTCCGTATCTGTCTATAAAAAGGGGATTCTGTTACTATCGTCAGTATGAAAATACTCTTTGCTACAGTTCATCTGGAACCTTCGACCAGAGCGATACCTCTGGCAGCCGCCTGTCTGAAATCCATGATTACAGGCCATGATGTTCTGCTGGCAGATCATTTTCTGGATCAGACTGCCGAAGAAATTGCCGATTCCCTCGCTGAGACTCAGCCTGACCTCATAGGTTTTCCGGTGTACCTCTGGAATCGGGAACTTGTTATCCAGGTTGCCCGGTTGCTGAAGAGTCTGAATCCGCATCTGATCCTGCTGGCGGGAGGTCCAGAAGTTACTGCGGCTCCGGAGAGTTTTCTCGTTGATTCCGGTGTGGACTACGCCATGCAGGGTGAGGGGGAAGAGGTCATTGCTCCCCTGGTTGATGCCCTCGCCGGCAGAGGGAATCCCGATGGCCTACCGGGTATCTGGTCTGCACATTCCAGGCCGGAAAGAGCCGCTTTCTGCCGGGACTTTAATTCTCTGCCTTCACCGATCCTGTCGGGAGCTCTTGATCTGAATAAAAATACGGGTCTCCTCTGGGAACTGTCCCGGGGCTGTCCTTTTGCCTGTGATTTCTGCTTTGAATCCAAAGGAAGCAGGATCGTCCGTACTCTGGATCCGGAAAGGATCCGTGAGGAGCTGCAGATCATTGGAGATGCAGGGATTGAGCAGGTTTTTGTCCTGGATCCGACATTCAATGTGAATAAAACGCGGGTCCTTGAAATACTGAACCTTATCTCCGAGCTAGCCCCTGACACCTACTTTTATTTTGAAATCCGTTCCGAATTTCTGGATGATGAAACGGCTGAGGCTTTTTCGCAGATCCCCTGTACTCTCCAGATCGGTCTGCAGAGCAGCAACCCCGAAGCCCTGAAGCTTGTAAACCGGAAATTCGACTCCCTGGCTTTCAGGGAAAAGATGGCTCTGTTATCGGAGTATCAGATCTCATTCGGACTGGATCTGATATACGGCCTTCCCGGGGATACTCTGGACAGTTACAGAATGTCTCTTGATTATGCCCTCTCTCTGGAACCCAATCATCTGGATCTTTTTCCCCTTTCTGTGCTTCCAGGCACTGTCCTGTATGATCAGGCTGATTCTCTGGGACTGCATGCCCTCTGCCGGGATCCCTACCGGGTAACTGGAACTGACTCTTTTTCCGCTGATGATCTGGGGAAAGCGGAGATTCTGTCGGCTCTGGCTGATCAGCTCTATAACGAGGGTAAAGGGATCAGCTGGTTTAATGCTGTCTGCGGTGATCTGGACCTGTCGGGATCGGAACTCGTGGAGAAGTGGGGACTGTTTCGGAATCCGGATACGCAAAACCCTCTCTTTCCCGATGAAATACAGAGTTTTCTTGCGACTCTCTACTCTGACAGGGATGCTTACAGAGCCCGCCGGGATCTTCTGAATTATCTGGCTGTCCTTGAAATTTTGGAAAACCGGAATGACACGGGTACGACTCCGGCAGAGGGGATTGTCCTGACTGATGAATCAGTAATCTCCCGTTATGAGGGAGCCCTTATCAGAGACTTTGCTCTCCAACCCTCTCTGATTCCCCAGTCTGTTTATGCGGACATGGATGAGATTCTGCCTTTTCTAGATCAGGAGGATGCTCCATGGATCTTCTGGACAAGGGACTGGGAAATCTGTTTTGAAAAGCTCCCGGCTGATTCTGCCGACTTGCTTACGGCACTGACTTCGGCCAGAACAGTCTCGGAATTGAAAAAAGAGTTCCCCCTCAGGGAAAATCTTGTAGATCTGCTGACAGAAGGAATTCTGGAAGGGTATCTTGTTAAGGTCTGATCACATCCCTTTTTCCAGGCGTTCAATCAGAAAGTCCGAGGCTTTCTGCTTCCGCATCTCTTCCTGGGTCACTTTTATATCATAGGGAGTTCGAAAAAACTGAATTACTTTTTTCCGGGTATCCAGAAGGCACCAGGCGGCATCGGGGTTCCCATCCCGGGGCTGTCCCACGCTGCCGGGGTTGACCAGAACCCGGGACTTCTTGTAGCAGATCATCTCTCCGCTGCCGGCTCTTGAGCTCTCAATTTCTCCGTCTTTCAGTCTGTAGTAACCCTGAACATGGGTATGCCCGAAAAGGCAGCAGGATCCCCTGAAGGCGTTGAAGCTTTCCAGGGCATCAGAATCGGATATGATGTAATCGGTGATCGGATCAATCGGACTTCCATGGACCAGAGTCACACCGTTCCGTTCCTGCTTCTTCGGTATGGTTTTGATAAGTTCCAGGGTGGCATGGTTCAGCTGTCCCCTGTTGAGAATCAGGGAATGGAGAGACTGCTCTGAAAAAAAGGATCCTGAAATGGTCCCGGCCAGATAGGAGTCATGATTTCCCGGAATGATGGTTGATATGTACTTTCTGAGAAGCTCAAAGCATTCCTGTGGACGGGGGCCGTAACCGGCCAGATCTCCCAGGAACCACAGCTCCTTCCATTTGTATCGTCTGGAGTCTTTAATTACAGATCTGAGTGCTTCAAAATTTCCATGTATATCTGATAAAACCAGTACCAACAATTGACTTTCTTCCTTTTCTGGGATGTATTTATTCTAATTATTTTATCTCTTTTGAATAAACGAGTATAATAGGTTTATATGATATCAAGAAAAATATCGAGTGTCCTGAATAATATAAATGAGCATTTCTCGTCTGCCTGGACCCTTCTGTCAGATACGACTATTTATCTGTCCAACAACAAAAAGCTCTTCCAGCAGTATGAACTTCATCTGAGAGAACTGCGTCACAGACTTGAAGCCAATAGAACCAATCAGGAAGTTATTCAGGATGTCCGGTCTGAACTTGCGGCTATCCGGAAGGGGTTGCGGCTGCAGGGATATAATCTCAGACTGGGAACGCTTGATCTGCGTCTTGAAGGATTCAGGAATGATGAAGCTCTGGCGCAGGGATTTAAACGCTGCGTCATCTATATACTGGAAGACGGGGATGTTCTGTATCTTACAGGCACGGCCAACCACATTGATCTGGACGCGGCAATGGAGGCCAGGCTGAGAGCTTCCGGCTATTTTGCTGTTGAGGAAAAACACTATCTCTGGTTCAAATGGGCCAACCGTGTACTGATCCTTTCCGGGGCTGCTACAGAAACTGCCGATGATTTTGAAGATCTGAAAGATTATGTTCAAGAAAAAAAAGAATACCTTTTGAAAAAACTGGAGAAAATCAGCTGATGAGTTTTACGGTGAGAAAAGCCGGTCCGGATGATATCAGGGAACTGATACCGCTGCTGAAGTTGCTCTTCACTATCGAAGAGGATTTTGTTTTTAATGAGGATATCCATACAAAGGGATTATCCTTACTGTTTCAGGAACCTGATGATAAGGCTGTTGTTCTGGTAGCTGAGTCAGATGGAAAGATTGTAGGAATGGTTACGGCCCAGATCACAGTTTCCACTGCGGCGGGAGGATTTTCAGCATGGATGGAAGATCTCGTTGTCGATCGGGACTATCAGGGCAGAGGGATAGGACAGAAACTGACCGAAGAAATCCTGGTTTGGTGCCGGGAGAAAGGCTGCCTCCGCGTTCAGCTGCTGGCTGACAAGGATAACTTTCCCGCTCTGGAGTTTTACAGAAAAGATTCCTGGGAGGGATCGAACATGATCCCCCTCAAGAAATTCCTTTAAGTCCCGGACTTATTTTTTCCGGGACTTAAAGGCATTAATACGCTTTTAACCGTTTTCCCTCATAGCTTCTTCAAAGCCCTGCTGATAGGCTTCTCTCCAGCCGTCCTTGAAACCTTCCCTGTATCCTTCCAGGTAGGGGTCGTTTTCTGAGTCGTAACCTTCTCCGTATTCATCGTAGTCATCATAGTAGTCATAATCATCATAATCGTAATCATCACCGGATGATGTCATGTCCGAAACAGTAAAAGTAAGCTCATCAGTTTCCATCAGGTTCATATCCATCAGTTCATAGGAAGAACCGCTGGAACCTTCAGCAAGAATGTCATGCCAGGGATATTCGCTGTCGATGGGAAGGTCCAGAGTGAAGTATTCTCCGTAATAGAGTATTTCATCGCCCAGGATATCCTCTCCCCAGTACATGGAGCTGTTGGAAGAGACATAGAGATAGTAGATATCCTCGTCTGTGTCATTGTAAAAGGTGAGAGTACGTGTCACAGGAGATCTTCCTCCGAAAGGAAGGTAATCACTTTCTGCTATGGACAGCTGATCAGATTCACTCAGATCAATATTATCGATTCTGTAGGCTCTTTCTGTTTCATCTTCTGCCATAAGACGAAAGTCCGAACCCCAGAAATCAATATCTATATCGATGGAAATACTATCACCCGGATCAAGTATATCATCTCCCAGTCTGTCCTCTCCCCAGTCACTCTGATCTTCGGGGGTCAGATACAGATAGTAAACAGAGTCTGAAAGTGTATTTGTCACAGTTACTGTTCTGATATCCTCTGCAGAAACTGCAGACAACAGGAATAGTAATAGGGACATGGTGAAATAGAATTTTTTCATTAAAACCTCTTCATTATTTTCTTTTACCATACCAGTGTACCCTGAAACTTAAAAAAAAACTGATTTATCTTATTCTCCCTTGAAATTCTGGAGGTAAGCTCTGATTTCATCTCTTACCCTTCTGTAGGGTTCCAGTTTTTTTTCTTCATCCTCAATTCCGGCGGCCAGCTTGGGGGGATCGTCAAATCCGTGGTGGATTTTTTTTGTCTTTCCAGGAAAAACAGGGCAGTGTTCATCCGCATGACCGCAAACCGTGATGACGTATTCAAAAGGAATCTCCAGCATGGTGTTCACATTTTCGCTTTTCTGAGCTGAAATATCTACACCGGCTTCTTTCATGACCTTTACTGCATCAGGATTCAGTCCATGGGTCTCGATCCCGGCAGAGTAAACATTATATTCATCCCCGTGGAGGGTTCTCATCCATCCTTCAGCCATCTGACTCCTGCAGGAGTTTCCTGTACAGAGGAATAAAATATTTTTTTTCATATATACCTTTCCCGTCCTTATCAAATTTTATTAAAAGAGTAATATAAATTTTATGCCTATGGTAGTTTTAATTATGAAAGAATGGTTAAATCCGACACGACTGAATCCTGAGGATTCAGCTTGTATGATTACACCGGATTTATTATTTTACATTTAATCATGAATGAAAGAGGTTCCCAATGCTGAATAGCGGTGTGAAAATAGAGAATTTTACCCTCCCTGATGAACAGGGAAATCCTGTATCCCTGTCGGATTTCAAGGGTAAAAAAGTCATAGTCTACTTTTATCCCAAAGACAATACTCCCGGCTGTACCACAGAAGCCTGCAGTTTCAGGGATGAGTATGATGAGATTATTGAGGCCGGGGCGGAAGTCCTGGGTATCAGTCCTGATCCTCCCGAATCTCACAGGGAATTCAAAAAAAAATATAATCTGCCCTTTAAGCTCCTGAGTGATCCTGAAAGAAAGGTCATAAGCCGTTTTGATGCTCTGGGAGAAAAAGAACTGATCGATGATGAGATCATTCAGAAAATTTACAGGTCAACCTATATCATAGATGAAAATATGGTTATTCATCAGGCTTTTCATAAGGTAAATCCCGAAGGACACGGAAAAGAGATTCTCACCTTTCTTCTTTAGAGATCCTGTTAAACCGGATTACTGAGAAAGCGGAGTTTCATCATTTTATCATGCATATAGTTTTCTCCTGCAAGGAGAATCTGTTCCCCTTTCGTCAGGAAGAAATCCTTGAAGAGCAATATGGGTGTGTCTCTGGCGATTCTCAGATGTTCGGCCACTTTTTCATCTGGCAGTACAGGGATCAGATCGGTCAGGGAATTTTCAGCCTGCTCTGTAAAATAGTCATTAAACAGTTCGTAGGCTGTGCACTGGTAATTCATGAGAATCGGATCGGCACTCTTTTTCAGAAGACTTTTGGGAAAAATATTCCTTGAGTAGATAACGGGTTTTCCGTCAGCCTTATAGAGTCTCACAATCTCCACAATTTCTGTTGTATTTCTTACATTCAGCAGGTTCGCATCATTGGTTCCGGCTGTCCTCTGTTTTATGGAAAGGAGATCGATCGTCACTTTGCGTCCGTTCTCTTCCAGCATGGGAATGAAATCCCACTTTTCCTGAAGGGATGTCTCGAGATTAATGGATTTTTCCCGGATAAAGGTTCCTTTTCCATGGATCCGCTTGATAACGCCGTCATATTCCAGCTTCGCCAGAGCGGTTCTCACAGTAGCCCGGCTCACATTCAGCTGCTCTGAAAGGATATTTTCCGAAGGAAGCTGCCCGTTGGCATTGTAGTGTCCCTCATCTATGAATTTTTTTATGCCTGTGTAGGTTTGCTGAACGAGAATCGGCAGTTTTCCTGCTGACATATCCGCGCCCCCCTTTTCTGGATTTATTTTCCCAGTGTTTCTTCTATAAGAAACCGGAATATTGTATTTCCAAGCAGGATTCTGTCGCTGTAATAGATCTGCATGGGTTTTGAGATTTTTTTCTTGTTTAAGTATGTACCGTTTGTGGAGCCCAGATCTTCAATTCTGAAAATTTTATCTTCCTCCACAGTGATCCTGCAGTGGACTTTGCTTATCTGAGGATCATCCAGACAGACATCACATCCTGCATCCCTGCCGATAATCAATGATTCCCGATCAATAATAATGGTTTTTCCCAGGCTTTCGGATGAGAGTGAGACAAGGACTCCTCTGCCGGACAGGAAAGATGTTTTCTTTCTGTTACCGGGATTTTCCTGGATAATGGTTTCTTCGTGCATTCAATTTCTCCTGTTCGGGAGATTCATGATACCATAAACCTTCCGGCAGGTCATCATAAGAGTTTTTATAAAACCTTGTAAGGAGAATTTTTCTAATCTATTATTACAAATGGACAGGAGTTCCTGTTAAACCTGTTTTTTATAGTATGTTTATTAACGAATCCAAAATAAATCTCTCTTTGGAGAATCCGGATGATTAAAAGTATAAATGTCATGGACGAACTGGTGAGAGCCAGCTCTCTTCTCTCCGGAGAATTTGAACTCAAACCTCTGATCTCTGTACTGGTGGAACAGTCTCTGGATGTTACCCATTCCGATCTGGCGGTATTATATCTGCATACAGAACCCGAGGATTCCACGTCTCTTCTGAAAATGGCCTATAAACGGGGGCGGTATCCCGTCCCTGCAGAGCTGGAGGGGGACGGAGAACTTCTGGAGTTCCTGAATGAGTGCGCCATGTCTGTAGTTCTGCAGGAGAGGAAAAGAGACACATTTCAGGAGCTGTTTCTTCATGAAAGCATGAACAGCGGCATTGCGCTCCCCGTCATTACAAGGAAGATGAACATTGGGGTCCTTGTCCTCAATGCCAGGAAAGAGAATGCCTATTCCCGGGAGCAGTTCAACTTTGCCGATTCTTTTTCGAAACAGGCAAGCGGTATGCTTCACAATGCCAGGCTTTTCCGGGAGCTCAAAGAGTATGTGAAACAGGTGGAGGAACTGGAACAGTACCAGACAAGTATTTTCTCCTCTATGACCAACATCCTCATAACCATCGATGAAAAAGACAGGATTGAATACTTCAACCGTCAGGCCGAAGAGACTCTGGGACTGGATGAGAGTTTTATAGGCAGGGATTTCAGTGCTGTATTTCAGAAGAACATAAGCAAAAAGATCCTCAACTCCCTGGGAAAAGTGAAAGATTCCGGAAGGGAGATGCTGGGGCTTGAAGGGATTTTCAAAAGAGGGAAGGGAGAGAAGGACATGGACTTTTCTCTGAATGTCTCTCCTTTGAAGGGAGTCAGGGGAAAGCATAAGGGGCTGACACTACTCTTTACAGACCAGTCCCGGGAGATGGAACTCAAAGAGAGTGCCGATGTGGCCAAGGAAGACAGGAGGGTCATCAAGGATATGTTCGCCCGGTATCTCTCCAATGACATTGTTCAGAATCTTGTGGATTCTCCGGATCTGGTAAAACCCGGGGGAGGAACGAAACATGCCACCGTCTTTTTCGCGGATATCCGGGGATATACATCCTTTTCCGAGGATAAGACACCGGAATACATTATTGAAGTTCTGAATGAGTATTTCCGGGAAGCCGTTGAGGTTGTGATCAAATACGGCGGATATATAGATAAATTCATCGGGGACTGTATTATGGCGGCCTGGGGTGTTCCCATGGTGAATGAACAGGAAGATGCCATTAAGGCCGTCAGCTGCGCTGTGGAAATTCAGTCACTTGTAAAATCCAAGACAAGAAAATTCTTTCAGGGAAGGGCTGAGCATCTCGCAGTGGGTTTCGGCATGCATACAGGAGATCTTGTGGCGGGCAATCTGGGAAGTTCGAGACGGATGGACTATACCGTGATCGGTGATACAGTCAACCTGGCCGCCCGTCTGGAGGGAGTTTCCGGAGCGGGTGAGATTATCATAACAGAAGATACAAGAGTCCATCTGGATGACCGTTTTATCCTTGAGAAAAGGGATCCTGTAAAAGTAAAAGGGAAAGTGAAACCTATTCAGATATACAATGTTGCCGGAATGGCATAAAAGGGAGTTTTCATGAATCAGATTTTTTCAAAACTATCTCAAATCCCTCTGTGGGTGCTTATTCTTGCAGGAGTGGTCATCATCGCTGCTGTTGTGATCCTTATTCTGGTCCGCAGAAAAAAGAAAAAGTTCCAGAAACTCCTCGAGGCCGCTGTTGTCTCCCGGGACAGTTCAGCTCTTCTGGAGAACTACAGCTATGAGTATCTCTGCCGGAAGTCAAAGACAATTGAAGAGATTTCCCGTAAACAGGATTTCAATCTACCCGAACTGCTGAACCTGGGGGAGTTCTGGTTGGAGAAATTCAATAGGAACAGCAATGCGGATGCTCTGGAGGCCATTCTGGAATTCATTCCCGATAAGGGGCTTTTTTCGATTTTCATAAAGGCTCTGGATGATATGAAAGTCGCCAGGAAACTTCAGAGCTTTATGGATGACAGCAAGGATCTCCTTATCCTCCGCAGGATCGCCCTTTCCGGAAAAGGGCAGTACTTTGACGGAAACAAAGCCATGGTTCTTTTTCAGAACAGAATGGACGAAATACGGGAAATGACAGGGGATCCCGAATGGGCCGCCCGTTATATGGCCATAAAAATTCTACTCCATGATGGAGAGGAACGTTCAGAGCGGGCTGTCTGGGAGTCTTTTGAAGATCCCCATTCCCTGATTAGAGCGACCATCGTCCAGGAAATTGAAAAAGAAGCGAAACCCTATGATCCCCAGGAACAGAGCCAGAGCGGCTCCTTCCTTTTCGATACTCTGAAAAAACTTCTACTCAACGACCCTGTTCTGGAAGTGAGGAAGGCTGCCAAAGAGAGAATTCTTCAGGATTTTCACACCTTCTACTCCTGGCAGGGCCAGTCCCTGACCACTGAACAGTCTCTCCATGTTCTCGAACTTCTGAACAGTGAGTCCCAGGAGGATCAGGACTTCGCCATGAAATGCCTGGACGGTGAGAATCTGGAAATGCGGCTCAGTGCGGCCAGGTTCCTTCAGACCTGCGGCATTCTGGGGCGGATTTTCAGGGAGAGTTACCTGAATGATATGGCAGAACTGGAAAGAAATTTCTCTCTGCTGGATAAGGCCATACAGGTCAATGTGTCGGGTTTCCTTCAGGAACTGGACCGGTCGGAGAATCCGGGGACACTCCTTCTGGCATCACGTGTGCTGAAATCGTCTCCCCATAGAGACAGTATCAGAAAGCTGGCGGAAAAGGTTTTTAAGCTCCCCGAAGAGACAAAGATTGACTCGGAGTACAGCGAACTCTACCGGAATACTCTGGACTGTGTCTCTGAGTCAGGCTGCGATGAAACTCTGAAGCTGATGAAAAAAGAAATCGCCCGGGTCAAAGAAAATGAAGAACTTCTGCAAGCTCTTCTGGACCGGATCCCCCGGAGAAGCGGTTTTATATTTATTGATCTTCTTGTGATGTATTTGAAAGATCCTGACTTCGTCCTGAAAGATAGCCTGCGAAAAGCTCTCAGAAATATGCCTGAACCGGAAGTTCTGGACGTTGTTCTGGATATCATACATGCCGGACGCGCTGTCTACTCCCATCCTGTAAGAATTCAGGCTCTGAAAACTCTTGTGGAAATGCAGAAAGAGTACTGTCTGCAGATTATTATGGAGAATCTTTCGATCCTTCCTCTGGAGGAGGGAAAGGAATTTGCCAGGCTGCTGAGCTCCTTTGATGACAGTCTTTTTGATGAAAGGGTCGAGTCTATTCTCAATTCCGTGGATGCCCAGAGCAGGGCTGCCCTTATTGTCTGCCTTCCTGCAACAGAAAAGAAAACTTTTATCAAAAATATTCAGGAGGGTCTGAACGATGCCAATCCGGAGGTCCGGGTTGCCTGTATCTGGGCTCTGATTGATTTCGGAGAGACCAAACATCTGAATAAGAGTGTGGAAATGCTCCGGGATCCGGTGGCATCGGTGCGGGAAGAAGTGGCGAAAGCCCTGGGAGAGTTCGGGAACGACAGTGTTCTGAAGGAAATGGACTCTCTGATTAATGATGAAAATGAAGTGGATTCTGTGAAAAAAGCTGCTATCCTCGGACTTTCCCGTTCCGGCAGTACCAAGGCTGTGGATATCCTTGTCCGAAAGATAGAAGAGGACAGGGAGCTTAAAATGGAGTGCATGGACAGTATCAGCAGGATGCGGGATAAAAAAGCCCTCCAGGCTCTGGTCGAGCAGTTCAAAGACGGCAGCCCCCAGCTGAGGGATGATATAAGCCGGGCCGTTCAGCTGATGGGACCCCAGGGAGAAGCCCTTATGGTGAATCTCCTGAAAGAGGATATCCCTTCTCTTCATCACTACATCGCCGAGGTTCTGGAGTCTTCGGGTTATGTGGAAACGAATATCAGAAAGCTGAAACACCGAGATCCGAAAGTAAGAAAAGAAGCGGCTGATTTCCTCTCCTCAGTAAGGACGAGAGCTGCCTTCCGGGGAATTGTTCTGGCAGCCAGAGATCCCGATACGGAAGTACGGGTAAGCGTGACCAAAGCCCTGGAAGCTCTGAATACGGAAGAGGGGAAAGACATTCTGAAAGAACTGGAACAGGATCCGGATAAGAAGGTCAGGAAATATACCCTCTGGGCTCTGGAAAGGATAAAAACCAAAGGGCTCTGATTCAGCTTCCCCGATCGATTAACCGGGGCTGTATCACAATTTCAACAGGTTCCTTCAGATAGGAGGGAACCGGTGATTCTATCATTCCCGTTAAAGCGGTCAGAGCTCGGGAGGCAATCTCTTCCGAGCTCTGACTGACTGTTGAGAGCTGCATATATTCAGAGGGAAAGATGTCATCATACCCGATCAGGGATATCTCTGAATGCAGCTCATTTTTTGCTCTCATTCCTCCATACGCCAGCTGATCACTGAAATAGAAAATTCCCTCGGCTCCTCCATTTTCCATAAGCGAACGGGAAAGACTGTAGGACGCTTCCTCCCCGGCAATATAGATCTCCTGCAGATCCGTCACGCCCGCCTCTTTGAGTTTCTGCGAAAAAGAGGCCAGCCTTTCCTCCTGCTGCTGGGATTTACTTGTGAGCCCGCAGAATGTAACTTTCCGACAGCCCTTTTGCAGCAGGTATTCTGCGGCCATCTCTCCTCCGGCGGAATTGTCAAAAAAGATGGAATTATCACCCGGTTCATGGTGATCAAAATAAAGATAGGGAATGTTCAGTTTTTTTATCAGGTCCTGTTCATCCCGGGGAACCGGAGGATCGCCGAAGAGAAAGAGCCCGGACAGGTCCTCCCGGGAAATCCTGTGGAGGATCTCTTTTCTACCTTTTTCTATATTGAAGATAAGAATATTGTAGTCTTTTCCAGAAATATGGCGGTAGAGGCTGTTGAGAACTTCAAAGGTGAACTGGTTCTGAAGCCTGGGAATGATAACTCCCAGGACTTTGGGAGAAGTCTCATTTTTTACAAGATTCCGAGCTGCGGAACTGGGTTTGTAATTGTGTTTTTTTATGACCTCCAGGATCCTGTTTCTGGTTTCTTCCCGAACCCGGGATGTTCCGTTTAGAACCCGGGAGACCGTGGCGGTGGCGACTCCTGCTTCTTCTGCAATCTCTACGATGGTTATCTTTTTCTGCGACATATTTTTCAACTCTTGTTTAGAGTATCAGCTCCTGTTTAGAGTATCAGCTCCTGTTCTTTTTCATTCTCAGTCCAATGTATTCTAAAATCAAAGGTGAGGAAATCCGCATCCAGCCGGGCTGTGCAGTCTCCCTTTTTCCATTGGAAGGTCAATTGATTCTTCTCTGTTCCTGTCTGAACGGAAAGTTCCGCATCGGGAGTGAAGGCGGGAAAGGTATTCCTGAAGCGGATCAGGTTTAACTGTTTCTGAACCAGAGAAGATCCCAGGCATTCTTCTGTCTTTTCCCGGGAGAAGTCTGTTCTGTTTATCTCTTTATGTCCTTCCCTGTCCGCTTTTTCCGTGTCGTTTTTTCCCCCCAGAAGATCAAGATACCAGATCTGGGGAATTCCGGGCATGAAGAGCTGTACCGCCCTGGCCAGGAGCATTTTTTCCTCACTTTCGCCGAGGGCACTGAAAAATGTGGCGTTCACCTGATAGTAGGAGATCTTCTCACCATCAGGGCCGTAGAGGTTTTTCACCCTTCCTCCCCGGTTCTGAATAATCTGAAAGAGCTCTTCTATCTGTTCCTCCTCTATCAGGCCTTTCAGATCCAGCAGGGGAATCCCGTCATGGCAGCCCAGCATATTCACAGTTTTATAATCATGCTTCCGGATCTCTTCTGTCCATTCCAGCAGTTTGTCCGTGTCCCCTGTTTCCAGGGCCAACAGGATCAGGCCGGGGAAAAAGAAATCATAAAACATAAAGCCTGCCGTCGAGAGCTCCCTGTGAAGCATCTCCCCGTAGGTGCTGTGAATTTCCGGAAGGAGTGTAAGATCCTCCTGCTTTGCCATCAGACGGAGCTTCTCCAGGATCTCCCATGTTCCCGGCCTGTTGAAAAAGTTGGACTGTCCCTGATCTTTATGCAGGTAGGCAAAGGCGTCGAGTCTGACAATTTCCGCCCCATAGTTCTTCAGTTTTTTCAGGGTCTCCCCGTAGAAATGCCATACTTCCGGAGACCGGGCATTCAGGTCCATCTGTCCCAGATAGCCTGTCCCTTCAGGGCTTTCTATCACTTCCTGATAGAAGGTATTCCAGTAGAATCTGCGGGAGCCGTCGGGAAAGGGGAGT
This sequence comes from Oceanispirochaeta sp., assembly GCA_963666275.2. GTDB lineage: Bacteria > Spirochaetota > Spirochaetia > DSM-2461 > DSM-2461 > Oceanispirochaeta. The sequence goes on along the minus strand of CAXXOA010000002.1, from coordinate 434,238 downwards.
TCCAGAACCGGAAGACCCGGTTTTCTCATAAAAAGTTTATCCAGGTATTCCCTGTCAGGAACAAGGCAGCCTCTGCTGTCGGATTCTCCTTTTCCTTCCCAGAATTCATTCCAGTCAATGAAGAAGTCCCTGAATTTCGACTGATCTCCTTTAGAGAGTAGATCCTGAAACTGGGGGGAAAGAACTGAAAGATGATTCAGGACAAAATCAAGTTTTAATCTGATTCCCATTTTACTGAGTTCCCTCAGATCATTTATGTCTGCCAGAGAGCTGTCCAGGTCGTAGGACTGAATGGAAAAACCCCTATCCAGATCTGTTTTAAAAAGGGAAGGGAGGATATAAAAAACTGAAAAGCAGTTACGGAAAATTTCCCTTTGTAGCAGATCTATCTGAGATCTGAGACAGCCGCCGATACTGTCGGGATAGGCATTGAACATGACTCCCCTGAGCCCGGTTGATTGACAACTTTCTTTCATTTCAGAACCTCCCTGATATCGGCGGGAGTCAGGATCCTGTTCTTTTTACTGACAATCAGTTTTGCGGATTCCAGCTGTTGCATCAGCATATCATGCTCCAGCTGCAGTACCAGGGAGATCAGATGGGTTTCTGTATTGCTGTCTCTGGCCCTGTTTTTCCTGTGCTCAAGAGTTTCGGCAGGGGAGCTGTAAAGGAATACGGGATAGTCCACTCCCATCAGCAGAGGGTTATTCCCGTGGGTCCATTCTATAAGCAGAACCTGCTTGTCTGTAAAATCCATTTTTTCCAGGTATATATCATTTTCTGTCCGGCCCATCCGTTTCAGGTTTATGGCGGCTTCACCGGTTTTAAATTTTTCTATGACCCTGTTGAGCAGAGTAAACTGAATCTCTTTTGAAGTGCCGAGATACTCTCGCAGAGCCTGAGCTCCCTCCTGTTTATAGGCTTTCAGCCACTCCGGATCTATAAAGGGATCTGATGCAGGGAGTATATCAAGCATTTCTTTTTTCAGAGCTTCCAGCTCTTTTGAAAAGATGTTCTGAAAGTCTTCTCTAGCGGCCAGGGCGCTCAGGCCGGCATTGCGGAAGACTCCCAGTCGTTCTATATCATTGCTTTCAGGAATCCTTCTGGGATAGTTATCACCGGAAAGGATATAGGTCCTATGGCCTTCACTGTTAAGAAAGTAGGCCAGAAGAGATGCCGTTTCAGATTTACCCACACCGGATCCGCCGTAAACGGATACGACGATCCTGTCGCCTTTCTGCAGGGATTCTTCCTGTCGGAGCCGCCTGTAAATTGTTTCTGCTATTTCACGGTGCTTTTCATCTATAAGAATTTTATCTCCAGGCATATCGCCATGGGGAATTTGGGCTGTTACCACTGCAGGGGGATTCCATTGTGCTTCCATTTTTACCTTGCTCCCGGAAACTGGATTCAGTCTCCTGTTCCAAAAATTTCAAATATGAGTCTGATCTGAGGTGTATTCCTTTGAAATATAGAGGAAAATGAAAGCGTTCACAATAATATTCATTAAATAATGAAAGCGTTTACATTCTGAAAAAGATTCATCGCGTCATTTATACATCGGTAATCATATTACAACCCCGGTACTTTTACCATTGCGAGTGGTTAGCATCAAAAATCAGGCTTTTGTCTCCGGCATCGGCTTTCATCTGCTTCAGCTCCTGTTCTGAAAGAGGAGTCCACTCCTTTTCCGCCTTTACCATCCAGTCAAAGAGCTGTTCCACTCCGGGGCTGACTGCCGCTGTAACTCCTTCTGTTCCCAATGTAAACCGCAGCCCTCTGAGAGCCTCTTCATAGGATTCTACAGGATGGTACCAGGCTTTTTCCTCCGGTCGGGGTTGGCCCTGGGGAATTGCCATTTTCGCCAGGCTTTTCAATGCCAGGATGGATAGCCCTTTTTTTCTGGCTGCAGGGAGTACTTTTCTGCCGAAGTCTCCGCTGAACCAGGTAATCCAGTTAACCGGAAAGAGAATGGAATCAAAATCGTAGGCTTCCATCAGGGTCAGGGCGGCTTCTTCACTGTGGGCAGAAAATCCGAGGAAGCGGACATCCCCTCTCTGTTTGGCTTTATCCAGAGTTTCCAGTGCGCCCCCGGGGGCCAGTATCTTTTCCGTTTCCTCTCTGCCCGCAGCACCATGAAGCTGATAGAGGTCGAACCAGTCGGTCTTGAGAAGACGGAAAGAGTTTTCCATATCCTTTCTGGCGCCCTCTGCATCCCGCACATTGGTTTTGCATGCCAGAAAGACATCCTTCCTATAGGGAGCCAGGGCAGGCCCCAGCATCTCCTGGGCATTTCCATAGGAGGGGGCCACATCGAAATAGTTGATTCCCGTTTCTATCGCCTTTGAGACAATGCGACTTGCGTCTGCTTTGGATTCATCTGTGACAAGTATTCCCCCGAAGCCTATGACCGAGAGGTCTATCCCGGATTTTCCGTATGGTCTTTTCTGCATAGAAATCCTCCTCTCTTCCATTATTACAGGGATACAGAGAAAAGCAATCTTTCTTTTTCTGAAGAAAAAACTGACACGGGGAAACAGGCGGAAAATTCACTGGAAACATATACTACTATATTGATAGAAATTATAGTATATTGTAATAATAAGGTATCCGGCGCATTTGAGGAGATATAGATGACCTATATAGGAATAGAACAGCTCATTGGAAAAACGCCCCTTGTGAGACTGAATCATATTTATACGGGCAATACGGAAGTGTATGTAAAACTGGAAGGTCAGAATCCCGGAGGATCCGTCAAGGATCGGCCGGCACTTCAGATGATTAAGGATGCGGAAGAGAGCGGCAGAATCCGGAAAGGGGATACCCTGATTGAAGCGACCAGTGGAAATACAGGGATTGCCCTGGCTATGGTGGCCGGACTGAGGGGTATGAAAATGATCCTGGTTATGCCTGAACATATGAGCCGTGAAAGGGTGGATACCATGAAAGCCTTCGGCGCGGAAATTGTCCTGACCGCACGGGATCAGGCAATGGAGGGGGCTATTGAAAAAGCCCGGGAGATGGAGAAAAGCGGCCGGGGAGTCATACTCAACCAGTTTGGCAATCCCTCCAATCCCAAGGCACATTATACGACGACAGGCCCAGAAATATGGGATGACACTACAGGAAAGATCACCCATTTTGTGGCTTCCACCGGATCCACCGGAACCATTATGGGAGTATCAAAGTTTCTGAAAGAGCAGAATTCCCGGATTGAAATCATTGCGGTAAGACCCGATGCGGATGGCGGTATTCCCGGTATCCGGGCCTGGCCTGAAAAATACCTTCCCGCCATTTATGAACCCGAACGGATTGACCGGCCCATTGAAGTTTCCCGCTCTGATGCGGTAGAGACCATGAGGCGGCTTGCCCGGGAAGAGGGGATCTTCGGTGGAATCTCCAGCGGAGGAAACGTGTATACTGCCCTGCAGGTGGCTCAGGAATTGGATAAAAAAGGTGTCTGTGGCGGGGTCGTGGTGACTGTCATCTGCGACCGGGGTGACAGGTACCTGACAACAGGTCTCTACAGTTGAATTCTCCTGTTATGTGAGAAAACAGGGAAGAGAGGAAATAGATGAAAGTACAGTTAAAACGGATTAATGATGATGTCAATTTTGCCGCTCTCAACAGCGACGGGAATGAGATCCTAATAGATGGACCTCCCTCAATCGGAGGAGTACAGGGAGGATTTCGGCCGATGGAACTGGTCCTTGCTTCTGTGGGATCCTGTTCTGTCATGGATCTGGTTGCCATACTGAAAAAACAGAGACAGGATCTGAAAGACATTCAGATCAATATTGAAGGCGAGCGTTTTGATACAGGGGATGTCCATCCCTTTAAGAGCATCCATCTGACCTATCACCTTTTCGGCCGGGTGGATGACAGAAAAGCCGGAAGGGCCGTGGAGCTTGCTGTGACCAAGTACTGCTCTGTGGTTGAAATGCTGAAGGCTTCGGTTGATATAACCTACAGTTATGAAATACACCAGGCCGACGTGGCCCGGGAAGGAGACCGCTGATGCCCATAAATGATTCCTGGCAGCCCGACACCGGGGCCATTAGAAGACAGCAGGCCCGATCAAACTTCAGGGAGCACTCCCAGCCCCTTTATCTGACTTCCAGTTTTGTCTTTGATTCGGCGGAACAGGCAAGAGATACTTTTGCCGGTGAGGAAGAGGGGCTTGTGTATTCCCGCTACGGCAATCCCAACACGGATGAGCTGATTGACAAGCTCTGTTTTCTCGAGGGAACCGAAGACGGTCTGGCCACTGCTTCCGGTATGGCCGCCATGTTCGGAGCTCTTGCATCCCTTCTGAAACAGGGGGATCATCTGGTCGCCTCCCGGGCACTATTCGGTTCTACCCATCAGATCATTACACGGATCCTTCCCCGTTGGGGAATCGATTTTACCTATGTGGATTCTTCTGATCCAAAGGAGTGGGAAAAAGCGCTGCGGCCGGAAACAAAAATGCTGTTTATTGAGACACCCTCCAATCCCTGCCTCGAAATCCTGGATATAGGAGCCCTGGCAGAACTGGCAGGTTCCAGGGGTATTCTTCTGGCTGTGGATAACTGCTTTGCTACTCCGGTTTTACAGAATCCTGCAGTTCTGGGAGCGGATATTGTCCTTCATTCGGCAACAAAGTTTCTGGATGGACAGGGCCGCGTTCTGGGAGGAGCGATCCTGGGACAAAGGGAAACAATAGATGAAATCCGGTTTTTCACAAGACAGACCGGTCCGGCTCTCTCTCCCTTTAATGCCTGGATTCTCTCCAAGAGCCTGGAGACTCTCTCACTGAGGATGGACAGGCATTGCGATAATGCCAGGCAGACCGCGGAATTTCTGGAATCCCGCAGAGGAGTCGGGAGGGTTCTCTATCCGGGGCTTCCTTCTCATCCCGGTTTCAGTCTTGCAGAAAAGCAGATGAAGAAAGGGGGAGCCCTTGTATCCTTCGAACTTCCCGGGGGCAGTCAGGGCGCTATGAAATTCCTCAATAATCTGAAGATGATCTCTTTAACGTCCAATCTGGGGGACTCCCGGAGTATTGCCACCCATCCGGCAACGACAACCCACGCCAAACTTTCTCCTGAGGAAAGGGCGGCATCGGGTATTTCAGACGGTCTGGTCAGGCTCTCTCTGGGGCTGGAAGATTCCCGGGATATTCTCAACGATATAGATCAGGCTCTTGAGGCTGCGGCAGAAAGTTGAAATCAGGAGTTTGTTCATCCCTGCCGGGTGCTGCGGCTATTCCCTGAGGAACTGCTCTGATAAACGTTCCGGTACCCGGGTGGGGCGGTTTTTATTCATGTCGAAAAAGGTGCCTCTCTGGAGGCCCGTGGCATGGATCCTCTTTCCGCAGGCAATTTCAAACTGGAATTCCCAGCGCATCTTTTCAAGCTGTGTGACCCAGGCTGTGCCTACAGGTTTATCATAGATGGTCAGAGGGAATTTATAGTCAATTTCCGTATGCATCAGAATGGGAGAAATCCCCTCTCTGACCATCTCATCGTAGGGATAGTACCGGTCCAGGAATTCCGTCCGGATATCTTCGAAGTATTTTATATAATTGATGTTGCTCACAATTCCCATCACATCGATTTCATAACTTTTTACTTTGATGGGAAGGGATACTTCCATCTTTCTTTCCGTTTTATCTGCTACAGCTTCCATTCTTTCTTCCTTTCTAGCGGAGGTATCTTTCTGACTATTGGTTAGTTTTAGGATACAGAAGTTTTTTTATAGTTTGAATATTTGAAGATTGAAGATTTGAAAAAAAAACGGGAGTAAAAAGGAAACCCTCTGCGGTTTATCATACAGAGGGTTTCTGGGGAACTGACGGATCAGTCTATTTCTTTATGCAGTTTGAGAAACCGGGCATTCACTGCCACAATGACTGTGGAGAGGGACATCAGGATAGCGCCGACTTCCGGGGAAAGCAGGATTCCCCAGTGAAAAAGGACTCCTGCCGCCAGGGGGATGGTTATAATATTGTACCCGCTGGCCCAGATGAGATTCTGAACCATTTTTTTGTAGGTGGCTCTGCCGAAGATAATCAGGGCACTGATATCCTGAGGATTGGAGTTCATAAGGATAATATCCGCCGATGCGGCGGCCACATCTGTTCCTGAGCCGACGGCGATTCCAATGTCCGCCTGAGCCAGTGCTGGAGAGTCATTGACTCCGTCTCCCGTCATTGCCACAAACTCCCCTTTATTCTGGAGTTCTTTGATCTTTTCCTGTTTTTCATCAGGAAGGACTTCGGCAAAAACACCATCCATACCCAGCTCGGATGCCACAGCTTCTGCTGTTGCCCTGTTGTCTCCTGTGAGCATCCAGCATTTGATTCCCTTTTTCTGCAGGGTGCGGATCGAGCGGCGGGATTCGGGGCGGATTGTATCTGATAGGGAGATCGATCCTGCCAGGGATCCTTCTATCAGGACAAAAACCCTAGTGATATTTCCTTTATCCTCGGATTTCCCGGGAATCTCAATCCCCTGTTCTTCAAGGTAACCGGGACTGACAACCTCCACCTTTCTTCCTGATACTGTACCGCTGACGCCCTTTCCCTTTACAGACTGGAAATCCTCAACCTTTTCCGGTTCTATATCCCTTTCAGAGGCTCCTTCCAGGATACTCTTCCCAATGGGATGTTCCGATCGGACTTCCAGGGCCGCCGCATTTTTCAGAATGGCCTCTTCATCAAAATTTTCTCCATATGTCTCTATGGACTGGATGACGAAATTTCCCTCTGTAAGGGTTCCGGTCTTATCAAATACAACGGTTGTAATTTTCCGGGCGTTTTCAAAGGCGGTTCTGTTATGGATAAGAAGTCCGTTCTGAGCGGATTTGGAAGTGGATACCGACACAACCAGAGGGATTGCCAGCCCCAGAGCATGGGGACAGGTAATAACCATCACAGTGGCCATCCTTGTTATGGCAAACTGAAGATCCCACCCTGCCAGAAGCCAGGCTGCAAGGGTCGTAAACCCCGCTGTGAGGGCTACAATGGTCAGCCAGAAAGCAGCCCTGTCCGACAGGGCCTGAGTTTTTGATTTCACCGCCTGGGCATCCTGTACCATGTTTATCACCGTGGAAAGGTAGGACTCCTCCCCTGTGCTGTCCACCTGAAGCTCGATGGCGCCGTCTCCGTTGATTGATCCTCCGATAAGAGAATCTCCCTCCGTCTTCTTAACCGGCCTGGATTCCCCGGTGAGCATGGATTCGTCAATATAGCTCTCCCCGTCTGTGATGGTTCCGTCGGAAGGGATCTTTTCTCCGGGCTTTATAAGGAGGAGATCTCCTTTTTCAACATCCGACAGAGGGATGTCTTCCGTTTTATCTCCCTTTTTCCTGTGGGCTTCCGAAGGCATGAGCCGTGCCAGTTTTTCAAGAGCCGACGAGGCGCTTAGGACCGAGGCCATTTCGATCCAGTGGCCGGCCAGCATGATAGCGATCAGTGTCGCCAGTTCCCAGTAGAAGGGGGTCCCTTCCAGGCCGAAGGTAACGGCAGCACTGTAGAGGAAGGCAATGGAAACGGCCATTCCTATAAGAGTCATCATTCCCGGACTTCTGTTTTTAAGCTCATCTGCCAGACCTTTTAGAAAGGGCCAGCCTCCGTAAAAGAAGATGACAGAGGCAAAAAGAAACACCGCATAGGAATCTCCCGGAAACTGAAGGGAAAATCCCAGAACGTTCTGAATGAGCGGGGAGAGAGCCAGTACTGGAATCGCCAGAACAAGAGTTATGTAAAAGCGTTTACGAAAATCTCTGATCATCATTCTATGGTGATCTGTATGACTATGATGGTTCCCGTGCTTTTGATGTGATTGCATGTTTTTCTTGTGTTCCATACTTTATAAACTAATAAACATGACTGATTAAGTCAAAAATCCGACCGGCATCTTTGCAGGGCTAACTTATTTCAGGGGATGTGTTTGGTATGATTACACCCCTTGGGGGAGGGGCAGAAGAGGACGCAAAAGGGGGCCTGTTTTCAGACTTTCAGCTGTTTATTCATGTACTTTTCGTAGTAGCGAATCATCTCACAGGAGAAAATCAGCCTCTGCCGGAGAGAACCGTCTTCCAGGTCCAGATTGATAATTTTGTCAATTTTATTCACTTTGTTGAGTACCGTGTTGCGATGGGCAAATGTGACCGTAGCAGTTTTCACAAGGTTCCGGTCATTCAGCAGATAGTAGAATAAGGTATCCCTCAGATTGGTATTGTGCTGTTTGTCGTATCTTGTGATATGGATTATCGCAGGATGGATCAGATAGATAATGTCATCATGATGGTGGAGTTCGACAAATTTATGGGCGCACATATCGATGGCGTTGTAGATCCAGAACTCTTCATGGAAAAAAATTCTTTCCCCCTGTTTATGACTGAGTTTTTTTGCCAGCAGGATCGTATTCTTTGCCAGTAGATAGAGGGATCGGAGGGTTCCGTAGTCTCTGGTACCATTGCTGATGCCCACGTAACAGTTATGCCGTTCCAGTATGGCCAGAAGGCGGTTTTTTTCAAGGTTTGGTTCAAAGCATCTTTCACAGTAGGTCCTGAGTATAATGATTTCATTCTCATACACAGTCATATTGCAGTCGGGTAAAACATCCCGGAGCTGAGCCAGCACAAAACTGAAAGGGGTCTGTTCAGTATCCATGTTCTGGAAGGTGACGACAATCACCCTGACAAATATCTCCGTCGGATAGGGAAGGCCGTCCAGGGCTTTCAGGACATCAAAGGACTGGGTGAGTTTCTGCGTCATAATCTCATGCCAGATTTCCTGAAATTTCATTGTATTTGTTCCCAGACGAAGAATATTGGTAGGGATTATATGCCGGTACAGGCCCTGGACAAGAGAAAAGCATAACCCCGGAAAATCCATATCCGTCCGGCTGCGGCTGTCTTCCAGGAGTAGAGTACTTATATGTGTCTCTCCATGGAATATTTTCTGACCATAAACGGCGACCTGACTATCAGGAACTGAATATTTCACAGGCAGATTCCGGGATTTTTCTCCTGAGAATATATCCTCCAGAAAATATCCCGCTATGCTTCCGGAATCGTCCAGTTTCTCTTTCAGGTAGGTGCTCTCATCCAGTCTGCTGCTCAGAATCATGCGGTTATCGGGATTAATGAGAATAAGAGATGTTGCTGAAAGATCAGCGGCACAGGAAAGAGTTTTCTGGAGAGACTGGTCGGAAGCTGCACAGAAGGTTTCCGTCCACTGCTGGATCTGACATAACGAGGCATTGAGAATGTTGAAAAGGGTCGAGGCGGGACAGCTGACATATATCCAGGAGAAATTTTTCTGTCTGTCCTGGCTGGTGTTCCCGGCCTTGCTGTCACATATAAATATAACGGCCCCCGGTTCAATGCTGGTTCCTTCAAGCTGATTGACAGCCTGCTCCCCCGAACCTATCCATGTTCTGTCAGAGGTAAAGGCTTTCTGATTCTCAATAAATTCGATTCTGGACGGGCATGTACTGTAGGGCTGTTTTTTACTGGCAAAGATTAAATACGGCTCAAGCTGCTGCAGAATGTGTGAAAGAAAAAGCATAAACGTCCTAACCTATTTTCCCTATTCTGTTTGGATATTGACCAAATTATAGGGGCATTATTTCTATTTGTCGATTTTTTTAGGTTTTCTCTCTCTTTTTTATGAGGTCTGTGCAATCCGCACATTTCACCCTGGATGAAATGTATGGACATCACAGAATTTCATTTCCAATAAAGATTTAATTTTTAAGCTTTGAAAAACCCATGTTAGGGTTTCTCCAGGTTAAACAAAGCTAAACAACAAGAACTACTGATGAAATATAAGGAGAGAGTAGATGACAGAAAGAGTTGAGAGAATGAAAGAAAGTCTGAGGGTAAACAAGTACCCTCTGTGTGTTCAATTATTCCGCCTGGCCAGTGAATCTCTGGATAAAACTGCGGGAGAACCCATGCTGCTCAGACGTTCCAAGCTCCATGCTCATGTGCTGGGCAATATTGATATTTTCATCGAACCCGAAGATCTTCTATGCGGATCCGGAGCCAGCAAACCTTTCGGTCTGGAGATGCAGTATGAATACGGAGTCTGGACAAAAGACGAAGTGGAATCTCTGAAAAGCGAGATCTATACCATAGATCCGGAAGATGAAAAAGAACTCTATGAGCTCAATGAACGTTTTGCCGGGAACTCCCTTAACAGCACCCTGATTGAAACCATGGGTAAATCTCTGGGAATGAACGAAAGGCTCTGGCCTTTTATGAAATCCGGAACAATCCTTCCTCCCTGGAAAGATAAGACAGGAGGATCCGGCGGCGGATTTGCCATGTCCGGATACGGACTGGGACCGGGATTCTCTCTGGTGGCCGTTGACTATGCACGCATTCTGAACGGCGGGGCCAGGTCAGTTATAGAAGAAGCAAAACAGTGCCTGAAAGATATGCGCTATGATGCGGCGGACAGTATTGAAAAACGGGATTTCTGGGAAGGCGTCATTATCGTTTTCGAAGCCTGGGTCCGTTTTGCCGGACGTTATGCCGACCTGGCCGAAGAGATGGGGGGAAGTGAAAAAGATGAAAAAAGGAAAGCCGAACTTCTGGAAATGGCGAGGATCTGCCGCAAGGTGCCCTATGAGCCGGCAGAGACATTTCAGGAAGCCCTGCAGGCCTTCTGGTTCACTTTCCTGATGATCTGTCCCTCTCCTACCTCTACGGCAGGACGTTTTGATCAGTATATGTATCCATTCTATAAAGCAGATATCGAAAGCGGCCGCATGAATGACGATGAGGTTCTGGAACTTCTGGAGATCATGCGCTGCAAGGTGATGAAGATTAACCGTGTTTCCGGAAAGGCCAACAGAACCAAGAATGCGGGTATGGCCAAATGGTACAACTGGACCATCGGCGGGCAGAAAGCAGACGGCAGCGATGCCACCAATGAACTGACCTATCTGCTCCTGGATGCCGCACTGGATACCCATTTGCCTCACCACACTCTGACTGTAAGAGTTCATAAAAACACACCGGAAAAACTGATGCTCAAAGCGCTGAAGTGCATCCAGAGCGGACTGGGACTTCCCGCCTTTCTGGGAGACGAATCGAATATTAAATTTTTTACCTCTCAGAGTGAGAAGAACAGAATCCCCGTGGAGGTTGCCAGGGACTATGTGGCTACAGGCTGTGTGGATGCCAATGTGCCCACTGTGACCCGAACTCAGGTAGCCTGCTTTTTTATCATTCCCCAGGCTATGGATATTTGTATGCATGACGGTTACTGCCGCTATACCGAAGAGATGGTGGGAATCAGAAGCGGCGATGTGACAAAGATGAAAACCTATGAAGAGTTCAAGGAAGCTGTATTTTCCCAGATACGGCATCTGATGGGAATGGCCAACGAAAGGATCAATGTGGAGCTGATTGCTGAAAGGAATCTGTTTCCCGATGTATTCCGTTCCTCCCTTATGAAAGACGGTGTGAAGTCAGGAAAAGATATGTTCAACCGCCGGTTCGAGTTTGAAAACGGAGCGGTACTGGGGGCTGTAGGCGGAGTGAATACGGGAAACGCTCTGTACGCTATTAAAAAGCTTGTTTTTGACGAGAAGAAATACACTATGCAGCAGCTCCTTGAAGCACTGGATGCGGACTGGGTCGGCTATGAGCAGATGCAGGCTGATTTCAAAAGCATTCCCAAATACGGAAATAACAACGATGAGGTTGATGCGGTTGTCGCGGAGATTTATCAGCTCCATGCAGACACCTGCCTGAGCCTGCCCTGTGCCTACGGCGATTCTCTCAAACCCAATGCCATCTCCATTTCCGCCCATCAGCCCGGAGGAGCCTGTACGGGAGCTACCGCTGACGGACGGAAAGGCGGAGAGATCCTGGCAGATGCGTCTCTGTCTCCCGATCACGGACAGGATGTGAATGGACCGCTGGCTGTTTTTCAGAGCGCCATGAAAGTGAACCAGGATCCCTATCAGGGAACCCTGATGAATATGAAGTTCATTCCCTCCAATATGAAAACCGAAAGCGATCTGAACAAACTCGGTACAGTCATTAAGACCTATCTGACCAACGGTGGAAAACACATTCAGTTCAATATTGTGAACAAGGAAGAGATGGTGGATGCCAAGGTGAATCCCGACGAACATCCCGAACTGATTGTCCGTGTGGCCGGTTACAGTGCCTACTTTACCCGCCTGACAGAAGGTATTCAGGATGAAGTCATTGAGAGGATGGCTCATCAGATGTAGTGAGGCACTCTCCCCGTTCTGGGGGAAGGAGTGATCACAGAGTTGCCTGGGTAGTAAAATTGAGGGTCCGGGCAACTCTCAATTAAAGTTGCAACCAATTTAAAAGGAGTATTATATATGGTTTTGACAATTTCATTGATTGCCATTATCGGAGCAATCATCGTCGGATGGAAAATGAAAGTGAATCCGGGGCTTCTGGCTATGGGGCTTGCTTTCATCATCATGGTCTTTCTTATGGGAGGAAGAGTTTCTACAGTTATCAACTACTTTCCTGTAAGGATCGTGTTCTTTCTTCTGGCTATTGGGCTGTTCTTCAACTACGCCACCAGCAACGGTACCATGGATGTTCTTTCAAAACATCTCCTTCATGCCCTGCACGGCAATGCCAAACTGATCCCCTGGGTCATTGCTGTCACCTGTGCGGTAGTTGCTTTTATGGGTGCCGGTGCAGCGACGCCTGCCATTATCGGTCCCATTGCCTTTGCCATAGGCTTGGCGGCCGGTCTGAATCCGATTCTGATTGCCATCTTTATCAGCTGTGCGACTCTGATGGGTGGGGATAACCCCATCAACGGCTTCGGCGGTGTTATCTCTACCGGTCTGATTGCAGATACAATCTATGGAGACCATGCCACCAGCATGGGAATGATGGTATGGCTGAACTCCTGTATCAAGCAGATCATCATCATGGTGATCGCCTACTTTGTTTTCAAAGGATACAAGGCAAACAAGGTCGTTGTTGATAAACCCGAACCCTTCAGCCCTCTTCAGAAAAAACAGCTGACAGTTATGATAGTGGCTCTGGCTCTGATGGTGATTCCCGCCATTCTCAACGCCTGGGTGAAAGCTCCTTTCATTAAAACACTGGCCCAGATCTGTCAGCCCCAGTCCGTTATGATTATCGGTGCTTTTGTCAGTGTTATGCTGAAACTGGGGAATGAAAAAGAGATCATCCATAAGCTGCCCATGAATACAATCCTTCTGATTGCCGGTATGTATATGCTTCTGAAAGTAGCCCAGGATGCGGGAATGACCGATGCCATTGCCAATATTATGAGTAACAACATTCCCAAAATTCTTGTTCCTGTCGCTCTGGTCGGATTTTCCGCATTCCTGAGCTTCTTTTCCAGCGGAACCAGTGTTGTCTGTCCGCTCCTGTACCCCATGGTGCCCGGCCTGGCAACCGCAATGGGACTGAATCCGGTTATGCTGTTTTCCTGTGTTTTCATCGGTGCTATGAGTTCCGCCATTTCTCCCTTCTCTACGGGAGGTGCCATGGTTGTTGCCGGTTGTCCTGATGAAAAGATCAAGGATCAGCTGTCTATCTCACTGGTTCCTGTGGCAATCATCATTCCGATCATATGTGCCATCCTGGCATTCCTCGGAGTGTTCAATCTGTTCTCTATATAAATACTTTTGACATATGAGTCCGGCGTTCTGTGTTACAGGGCGCCGGTTTTTTTTCCTAAAAAGATTTTTCTATCTGGAAGAAACAGAGGGGAGTTCCTGCGACAGAGACTTTCGTGCTTCTTCTCTGATTATTTCACTCAGAGAATCCAGTTCTTGTGAAGGAAGGCTCCATCTATGCCAGAAAAGAGGCGTCGAAACAGGCTTTTCCAGCGACAGGTCCATAAGATCAAAATCAGAGCGTAAAGCTTCGAACTGATCCTCAGGAAGCATACCGCATACTGCTCCTGCCCCTATCAGGATGGGAAACTGCTCTGATGAGGGAATCATATGGGAGTTTTCAAAGGGATGGGCACCTTTAAAAAACTGACATGCCCACTTGGCAAGGAGCTGATCGTCTCTATCAAAATTCAGTTTGGGGGCTCTGTTGAATGAACTCTCATCCACTCCTTCCGGAAAGTAGGTACCGGCAAAATTCCGGGTTGAAGCAAAGCGGTAGACCATGCTGCCCAGAAAATCCTTCCGGCATCCTCTGAATGATGACTCCATTGAGCTGATACAGCCCATAACGTCTCCATCGGTCATAAGTTTGTGAGTAACGTCCTGATCCGCACTTCTTATATCCAGATATCCCGAATAAAGAGAGAAATACCGGCTGACTACAGAAGAGAACCATGTGGCCAGGCTGTCTGCATTCACAGCAAGAGACAGCTGCGGCCTTTGGGGTGACCCCGATAAACCTGAGCGAAGGGAGAATTCCTGTTCAAGAACTCTCACCTTTTTAAGGTGTTCCAACAGAAGGCGGCCCGCCGCTGTCACCGCAGGGGGCTGACTCCTTATAAGCAGAACCTGTCCGGTTAATTCCTCCAGCTGCCTGATCCTCTGGGTGACCGCGGACTGGGTAATATGAAGAACCTCTCCCGCTCTTTCAAATCCTTTCTGCTCGATCACGGCGGCGAGGGCTTCAAGAAATTTATAGTCGATCATGGAATCTATATTAGTATTGCTTATTATATATTTGTAATATTAATTTCATTAATTTTTTATTTTTCTGTACTCTTCCGGTATGTTTACTCCATTTTTTACAGGATTGGGAACGGGAGCGGGGCTGATCATTGCCATAGGATCCCAGAATGCTTTTGTGCTTACACAGGGGATTAAAAAAGAGCATCATCTGACTGTGTCCATGGTTTGTGCTCTCTGCGATACCATTCTTATTGGAGCCGGGATTGCCGGGATGGGGACTCTTATAGAGCATTCACCCCTGTTGATCACTGTGGCTTCGGCAGGAGGAGCGGGATTTCTCTTCTTTTACGGACTGAAAAGTCTGGTTGCTGTGGTAAAAAATTCTGAAGGTCTGGACGGGCAGGGGAACACAGGGCTGACAACCCGGAAACAGGCTGTTCTTACCACTCTGGCTCTCACCCTGCTGAATCCCCATGTCTATCTGGACACGGTTGTTCTCCTGGGAGGGATAAGCGGAACCTTTCCCGGTTACGGGCGCTACCTTTTCGGGGCCGGGGCTGTGGTCATGTCGTATCTCTGGTTCTTCGGGCTAACTCTGGGCGCCGGCCTGGCCGCTCCGCTTTTCAGGAAAGCGATCACCTGGCGTATTCTGAATGCGGTGATAGGGATTGTCATGTGGAGTATCTCCTACAGACTTTTTATCTTTTCTGGAGTCTGGGGATATTTGCTACAGCTTTACTGAAAAAAAAGATTTTCTAAAACGAAAAAATGCATTCCCTTATCTCTCTTTTCTATAGTGAGTCTGGCTAAGATGATCATTGAGCTTTTCTGATTTTACGACTCTAAATTTCCGGATTTCCGTCAGAGCTCCGAACAGGGAAATGCCCCGGCCCAGCAGAACCGATACTGTGGAAATGATCAATTCATCGATCAGATCTTCCCGGAGAAAGCTCTGTATGGTCTGACCTCCATCGATGTAGAGATTGAAATACCCCTGTTCATGGAGTTCCTGCACAATTCCCGGGAGGTCTCCCCTTACCAGGCTGACTTTCCCGGGAAGAGTTTCCGGTAGGCTCTGCAGAGTGCCGGTGAGAACAAAAACTGGTTTTCTGTAGGGCCAGGTTCCGAAGGTTAGGACTTTTTCAAAAGTCTTTCTCCCCATCACCAGGGCGTCGATGGAGTCCATAAAGGCTTCATACCCGAAATCACTCCCTTCCGGATTCGGAATGCTCTCCAGCCAGTCGAGCCCCCCGTCTTCCGTTGCGATATAGCCATCCAGTGAGGCTGCTATGTATGCTGCGTTTTTCATTTTGCCTCTCTATTCGGAAGTATACATTATCTGAGGGGTGAATTTATGGAATCTTTTTCTGGAGTCAGCTCCCAGTTTGCGGAAAAGCTCAGGGCTTATTGTGAACCTGCCCCTGTAGGGTTTTCCGTTCAGAAGAAAGGCTCTGTTCAGCTCCTCTCCGAAGGCATCGGTCTGCCTGAAAGGTTCCGCCCCGAATGGGCCCACAGATATCTCCCCGTAATGGGAGGAAAAACTGACTTTTACAGCAATGCCCCGGCTTTTCAAAAATTCTTCCAGATCAGACTTCAGTTTATACAGGGCAGTGATTGTTAAATCTATCCCGTTTGTATCAAAAACCATAAGATTCGAGTCTCCCAGGTTTTTGACCACAACTGGCTTCCTTTCCCTGAGGGCCTCAATCGTTAGAATCTGTATCTGATTCATAAGATCAAACAGCTCCGGGGTCGATAAATTCTTTGTAATTTTGACGAAATTTTCAATGTCATACACAGAGATCAGATGGTTCCCAGTAGAAAACTCTCCATTCATATTTTCAGTCCTTAATTTTTGTATCAGTCAGTCTGTTACACCTGACAGTCTCTGAAAAATCGTCAGCCCGTATGTCTGACTGTTATATGATTTTCTTTTATGATATCGCATTTTAGTGAATTGTGAATTATTTATACTTCTATGTTGGGGGAAAGACTTAAGAAGAAGGCGAAAGAGTATAAGCCTCATTCTCCAGAGACTGGGAGATTTAAGAGGAACAGTTAAAAAAGAGGAATACTAAAATCAAGGAGATCTCAGAAGAAGTTTTTATATTACTCATCACTGGTATTAAAGTGTATTGGAAAAGAATTAATCTTCCTAATTATGCAAAAAGATCTAATAGAGTTGCTTTTTATCCATTTGATAGTAAAATTGTTTTGTCTATTATCGAAAGGTGACTTAGGAGTTAACTAATGGAAGAGATGGTTTTATATTCAACTTTTGAAGAAATTGAGACAGTTCTTGGAGAAAACTCTACAGATGCAAAAATGATGGAATTCATTGAGCCTCTTCCAGATGTTGAAGAAAAAATCAGTTTAATAGCGCGTGCTTCAAAAGTTGGTGGTAATCTATCTTTCATTCTTGGAACTCCAGGTACTGGAAAATCTACATTCATTAGGTCTCTATCATGGAAAAGACATATCGGTATTAGTGGATTTTTTCAAATTGATGCTAATGATTATACAGAAAATATTGATGGTATTTTTAGAGAAATTCAATCTTATAAGAAATTAGCCATAGAGAAAAAAGATCTAGGACCTACATGTATCGTTATAGATTATTTGGAATATCTTGATGAATATGATGAAAAAGAAATTAAGGCATTTTTTAGGAAATTGAACGGTCTTCTAAGAAAAACACCTATGCTTATTTTATGGCCAGTTACAAATTATGAAGACGTTGAAACAATGCTAGATTATGCGCAACAAGTATCAGGAACCCTTTTTCTTAAAGACAATGAAATTATTAATTTTTCGGGTCCTAAAAAAAATAAATTTAAAGATATTACAATAAGAACAATATCAGTTCTGAACGATGGAAAAGACATCACAGAGTTTGGAATGACATACGATGATTTTACTGAGATAGATGAAATTGTTGAAAAATTACCAATAAAAGAAAGAACAATAAGAGAGTATATAAATATTTCCATTGAAAAATGGAAAAAGAATAGTAAATATCAAGATGATGTAAGAGCCTCAATTCCCAAAACGACGGAAGTCTGGTTTTTATTTTGTTATAAAGAAGCAGAAAGAGTTGTTTCCCAATTTGTAAAAAAATCTGATCGTATTGAAGATAGTTGGACTGTAATTCATGAAAAGTTAAACGAATATGCTAGGAGTGGTCAAAAGTCTGCAGACTGGGATGCGAAAAGATTACAAATGGCTTTATATGGATCAATTAAAACAAGAATACTATTTTTGCCTACAAATACATTGATCTCTATATTATATGCTTATACTGATAATAAAGATTTAATGGACCTGTTAGAAAAAGCAGGTGCTCCTAAAGACTGGAAAAGAAAATATCAAACTAAGAAGACTTTTAAAAGAACAGCTCCATATAAACAATTAATGGGAGAAATCATGCATGCTGGGTTGAGAAGAGGTGGTCCAGCACTCGTTGCTCTTGAAAAAGGTAGTGACGTTTTTGAACATATTGTAAAATGGATTAGTTCAGGCGGAAGTGGAAGTGATAAAGTTTTAAACAAATGTGTACGTGAGGTTCTGAGAGAGACAACAGAATATCAAGTTGATTATGATCAATATCATCCTTGGATCAAAAACGTCATTCCAGACATTTTCGTCGACATGCCTCATAAACAAGTCTGCATGGAGTTTCATTACACAAATAAAGATGAGCCTCATATTATAGCAAATTATGTATTAAAAAAGCTCAATACGTATATGAATGAATTAGAAAGGCTCACTACTACATAGAGATAATTTCAATTTTAAATCGGCCATTTCATCAAAAGGTGTATGATCCAGCCATTCAGGCATTAAAGCGGACTCGCCGTCCCCTCCGCCACGTCCTGTGGCTTCAGTCCCGGCCGACTTCGGTTCTAAATCGGCATCGTGCCGATTTGCGCTGCATGTATTCGCGCCGTACCTGCGTTTCGAGTCCTCTCCCAGGTTTTTTGTATACGTAAGCAAAAAAAAAGACCCAATCGGTTAGATTGGATCTTTTTGCCTGGAAGAGGACTCGAACCTCCACGCCCTTGCGAGCACTAGTCCCTGAAACTAGCGTGTCTACCAATTTCACCATCCAGGCAATTGGTACTCGAGGATATTAGCGAAATAGCGGAAATCTGTCAATATGGCTCAGGCGGGTGATAAAAATTCAATAGACCCTGTTATTTCATCTTTTTCAGCTTGCAAGAAACAGGGAATTTCACATATTCTGGAAATCATGCAGAACTTCAATAAATACAGCCGTTTACTGGCTGTAAGCACCATACTCTATTTCCTTATACAGGTGTTATTTTCCTGGAAAATGGATCCCTCATCGAAAGCGACGGTTTATGTCCTTATTTCAGCCCTTGTTTTGTCAGGAAATATATTCTTCTTTTTCTATCTGTCCAGGAATTTCTCCTATAGACTTCTGAGGATCTATAACAGCTACCTTCTTTTTTCGACATTTATTTTTTATATGTCCTACTGTATGAAGGCTTCCATGATCTCAACGGATCCGGAGGTGCTGGGTGCTCCTTTCCTTCTGGAACTTCTTCTCCTGGCTGTTCTGCTCTTTAATGCCTATCAGATTTTCATCTACTCCCGGGAGCTGAAGAAAATTGAAAAAGCATCGGAGAAGAAGAAAAAGCATCCTGTGGTTGAAGTGTTCAGCTGGATCGACGCCCTCCTTTCTGCGGTGATCTTTGTTCTTGTGATCAATATTTTTCTGTTTCAGATCTACAGTATCCCCTCGGAGTCCATGTACCCTGTCTTTCTGATCAAAGACAGACCGGTGGTTGATAAAATCACAAGAGGTCCCTCTCTTCCTTTTACAAGATTCCGGATTCCCGCTCTGAAAAAGATCGAGAGAGGTGACATCGTTACCTTCAGGAATCCCAAATACGAGAAAACAGTCGAGAGCGAACTGAAGCACCTTTTCTCCCAGTTTCTCTATATGGTGACTTTTACAGGGGTAAACCTGGACCGGTATGACGAATTCGGCAACGAAAAGGCCGATCCTCTTGTAAAAAGGGTCGTGGGAGTTGAGGGTGAACAGCTTCAGATCATCAACGATGTTATCTATGTGCGACGGGATCTGAATAGTGATTTTGAAGTTCTGGAAGAGAATATTCACTCCGAAACAGATCTGTATGAACTGCCCGATGAAACTTTGGAGAAGCTTCGGTATCTGCCCATAGATAAAACCATGCGGGATGTTCTGACCAAGTGGGATGATAAAATTGCCGGCCTGAATATCATTGAGACAGAAAGGCAGATCAGGGAGTATGCATCTCAGGCCGATGTTATCCGGTCCCGGCTTGTTCAGGACCATCTGGATGCTGTGAAAGGCGGCCTCCGGGGACAGTATAACGGCCTGAATACAGCAGCTCTTTCGGTCAGTAGAGATTTTCATCCTTTTCAGAAGGTAGAGTATCTGAGGGAGGACCAGATTCACTTCCTCTATAATATGGACGACTCTGTCCTGTGGATGGAAGGCTGGGGTTTTCTTACCAAGGATATAGACCCCGGAAGGAACGATATGTTTCGGGAGATTTCTGTTAAAACAGACCTGATGTACAAATCTCTGGTAAGCCGGTGGATGGTTATAAATCTGGAATACCTGGAGTTCCTTATTAACGGAAGCGATAACGACCTGACTACTCTGCAGGACTCAATCGCCGAACAGGAAGAGGCTCTGGGGGAATTCATGAAATACCTGATACGGTACTATGATTTCAGAAACCTGCCTCCCTTCCCTGAGAATGCCCTGATCCAGAAAGACCACTACTTTCTGATGGGAGACAACAGATACAATTCTGTGGATCTCCGCCACGGCCTCCACTCGGAAGACAGGTTCTTCATCAAAGAGGAAGAAAGTTCCCTGGTTTACCGCTCCCTTCTTCATCCCATTACCATCGATGAATCGGGGATAGAAGGTTTTGTTATATTCCGGTTGTTCCCGGTGCACAGAATAGGAATCCCCTGATAAAAAAAGGCTTCGACACCGGTCGAAGCCTTTTTCATTTAAAAAGATATCCCTTACTTTTTGCTGTAAAGTTCTTTTATTACCTGAGAAAGACCGGCATAGATGGCAGAGAGTCCGCAGAGTATCCCTTCAAAACCTGTAAAAGTCTTTATGCCATGATTCTCTGTGATATCTCCCAGAGCCAGGAGAAAGAACAGGAGAGTCAGAGTCCCGAATACTACCTGCAGTTCCCGGCTGAGTTTCAAGGTTCCCACGAAAAGGACTCCTGTAAAAATTCCCCACATAATCAGATAGGATGCCATAGCCGGTATTCCCGGAGCTACCGCCAGTCCCATGGCTGGAAGGGTTTTCAGGGCTACCAGAGAGAGCCAGAAAAATCCGTAAGAAGTAAAAGCTGTTGTTCCGAAGGTATTGCCCTTCTTCCATTCCATTATTCCCGCAATAACCTGAGCCAGGCCTCCGTAGAAAATTCCCATACCCAGAATCATCGCATCCAGGGGGAAGAATCCCGCGTTGTGCAGGTTCAGCAGAACTGTTGTCATACCAAAACCCATCAGTCCCAGGGGAGCGGGGTTGGCTGTTCTGTCAGTAATTGTCATGTTGTCACTCATTGTTTTTCCTTTTTGACAGCAAATATTTGAATTCGGGGAATTATAGCTGAAGAGAAAAACGATGGTAAACAGCCAGGGTGTCAGGAACAGGGATATTTAAATATTTTCCATCCGTAGGGATACAGTTCGAACTGCCCCTGCCGGGGGATCATTTCTCTCGGGTCGAAAAGGTTTTCCAGGCAGTCGAAGTGGTTTTGAGGAATCAGAACCCGGGAGCCGCAGATATTCATGGCAAAAACAAGGGTCTCCTCTTTGTGCTGTCTGGCAAACATCATCTGTTCCGACTCTGTTTCAAGTGGAGTGAACTTACCCAGAGAGAGGGATTTATGCTCCTCCCGGATATGGGAGAAAAGGCGTATCTGATCCACCAGAGACCTGTCCTCTTTCGGAATGTCATCGATGGAGGGACGCAGGGCTTTGTCGTCATAGCCGGTCCTCTTACCCCGGTACAGCCATTCGGATCCGTAGTAGACCGAAGGGATTCCGGGCATCATGAACAGAAGGGCATAAAGGGCGGGCAGCTGGCCTGGATTTTCAAGAACCGAAGCTATCCTGTCCACATCGTGGTTGTCCAGGAAGTTATAGAGCTTCAGATCCCTGTAGATTCCCTGATCACCGAACTGCCGATTCAGGGACCAGGCGATTTCGTGCAGATTGTAGTCGTTATGGCTGGAGTAGAGCCCTTTGTAGCACTCATAGTTTGTAGCCGAATCCAGCAGGTCCGGCCCGGCGATCTCATTGTAGTCTCCGTGGATAATCTCCCCCATGAGCCAGAAATCCTCTTTAAGGGAGCGGCAGAACCGGGCCAGTTCGGCAATAAAATCTCTGTTCAGAAGGTAGGCCACATCCAGACGCAGTCCGTCTATCTGCAGATCTTCCATCATCATTCTGACACAGTCCAGAAGATAGGACTTCACTTCAGGGTTTTTCAAATTCAGTGAGACAAGTTCCAGATGGCCTTCCCAGCCTTTGTAGCTGAAGCCGTCATGAAAAACATTGTCCTCTTCAAAATTCACCTCTTCGAACCAGTCGATAAAGGGGCTGTCTTTCCCTCTTTCTCTCAAATCCCGAAAGGGCTGAAACTCCCGGCCCACGTGGTTGAACACGCCGTCAAGAACCACCCGGACTCCCTGCTTATGAAGATCATCCACCAGCTGGCGGAAGGAGGCGTTTGTTCCGAGCCTTCTGTCTATACAGGTATAGTCCGCCGTGTCGTACCCATGGCTGACTGATTCAAATACAGGGCCAAAGTAGATCGTATTCAGTCCCATGGACCTTATGTGATCCAGGATCTCTCTGACCCTGTCTATCCGGGATTCCGGGTGAGACTGGAAGTCATTTATTTCGGGAGCACCGGTAAAACCGAGAGGGTAGATGTGGTAAATGCGGGCGTTTTCAAACCATTTCGGGGAGTTCATGGGTCATTGTAATCCTTTTTTTCAATGCCTGAAAGGATCTTTATTCAATTGAACTGCCAAAAAAGCAGATGGAAGTACAGCCCTTTAAGGGGGCATATTACCGCTTAATCCTTCATATGGCTGTTGGCAGGAATTTGATTGCGGGGAATTTTCGGCTGGGGATAATTAAGGCATATTTCATTTTTTCAAAAGGAGGAATCATGAAAAAGATTCTCGTTTTATTGATCGTTTTAACCGTTCTGACATTTGGCGTTTTTGCCAATGGGCAGGGAGACAAAGGGAGCCAGGAGACTTATAAGATTACTGCCGGAATCGGTCTCAACGACAAATCCGCCCAGTACGAAGCTCTGGAGTTCTTCAAGGAAATGGTGGAAAAAAACAGCCAGGGAAGGATCACTGTAGAGCTGTATCACTCCAGTCAGCTGGGTGATGACAGGGAGATGATGGAAGCCCTGCAGAGGGGAGAGCAGGAGATGACCTGTCCTTCTACAGCACCGATTGTTCCTTTTATTCCCCAGTATGGTGTGTTTGACCTGCCCTTCCTCTTTCCTTCCAACGAAGCGGCAGACTATGTTCTGGACGGAGAAGTCGGACAGGATCTTCTGGATAAACTTTCGGCTATCGGAATCAAAGGGCTTGTCTACTGGGAAAACGGATACAGAAACCTGACAAACAGTGTGAAAGCCGTCAGCAGTCCTGAAGACGTGAAAGGTATGAAAGTCAGAACCATGGAAAACCCCATGCACCTGGATGCCTGGAGAGCCATGGGCGCCAATCCGACCCCTATGGCTTTCGGAGAACTTTTTTCCGCTATGCAGCAGGGCGTTGTGGATGGTCAGGAAAACCCCTGGGGAACCATCTATCTTCAGAATTTCCCCGAAGTCCAGGGCTTTGCCACTGACACCGGACATGTCTACTCTCCCTTTGTTCTTATGATTGCCCAGAAGTTCTGGGATGATCTTCCCTCTGATCTTCAGAAAGTTGTCATGGATGCGGCCAAAGCCTCGAGAGACAAAAACAGGGAACTCAACCGGAGCTACAACAAAGAGTACATGGAAAAACTCAAAGACGTTATGACTGTGACAGTCCTGACTCCCCAGCAGAGAGCGGCTTTTCAGGCCACTGTCCGTCCTGTGTATGACAAATATTCCGATGTGATCGGTCAGGATCTGATCGACAGTGTTCTGTCGGAAATTGACAATTTCTAGGGGTTGAAGAAGCTGTAAGAGCCCTTTGACACAATGGCCGGTTCTCCGGGGATATGAACACGCAGGCCGGCCATTTCTTTAAGGAGTTAAAAAAAGATGAAAGCAAAACGCTTTTTTCAAAACCTGGAAAGTCTCTATAACTCATTGCTGATTCTTCTGACAGTTTCCATGTTTCTGACTGTTACCTACAATGTTTTCATGCGCTTCGTTATCAACCAGTCCGTAGGCTGGGCGGATGAACTGTCCCGCTTCCTTTTTATCTGGACGGCCTTTCTGGGAGCTGTGATTACCTTTAAAAATGATGAGCACGTGGGGCTGAATTTTCTGGTGGAGAAGATTGAATCCAGGAGCATTCGCCGTTTGATGGCCATTTTCCGCTTTATCCTGATAAACATACTGCTGGGTTTCATTACATGGTACGGATATCAGGCTTCACTGACAGTGATGAATGTTTCACCGGCCCTTTCGATTCCCATGTCTTTTGTCTATATGATTGTACCGGTCTGCGGCTTTATGATGCTTGTGATCGGCCTGGGCAAGCTTGTATCCCTTTTTACAAGCGATGAATTTCACGAAAATTCTATTACCTCAATTGAGTAGGATATTATTATGCTTTGGATTTTTCTATTAATACTATTTGCCTCGGTTGCGATAGGCATTCCGGTGGTTTTTTCTCTGGGTCTGGCTAACCTTGTCATGCTTTTTCTAATGGATCTGCCCATGACGGTACTGCCCAGCCGGATGATTTCAGGAATGAATAGTTTTCCCCTTCTGGCCATCCCCTTCTTTATGTTTGTGGGAGAGGTTATGAATTACGGCGGTATAGCCAAAAAGCTCGTTAAACTGGCCGATGCTTTTGTGGGTCATATCACCGGAGGCCTGGGGCATGTGAATATACTTGCCAGTATGTTTTTCGGCGGTATCAGCGGTTCGGCCATAGCCGATACTGCAGCGATCGGAGGCCTGATGGTTCCTCCCATGGTGGAGCAGAAATACCCGCCCTCCTATTCCGCTGCCGTAACAGCAAGCTCCGCTGTGATCGGGATTATTATCCCTCCCAGTATCCCCTTTATCCTTTTCGGTATTGTTACAAGTACCTCTATTGCCAAACTTTTCCTGGGGGGGATCATCCCGGGGATCATCGTCGGTCTGGCTCTGATGGTGGTTACCTACTTTACAAGCAGGAGGCATGGCTATGGAAACAGCCACCAGGGAAACTCCTTTTCCATGCACGCTGTCTGGAAGGCCCTGAAGGAAGTCTGGCCGGCCCTGACTCTTCCCGTCATCATCGTAGGGGGAATCCTGGGAGGAATCTTTACCGCAACCGAGGCCGGAGCTGTGGCCGCTGTGGTGTCCCTGCTTCTGGGGCTGTTCTATTACAAACAGATTACCCTGCGGGATCTTCCGAGGATCCTTCTGTCTACGGCAAAGACCACCGCGATTGTGCTGTTTCTCTGCGGTATGGCCATGGTTTCCGCCTGGCTGCTGACCAGGGCAAGGGTTCCCGCCTCTCTGGCTGATCTTCTCACAGGGCTGACAGACTCAAAAATACTGATCCTGCTGCTGTGCAACTTCCTTCTGTTTCTGATCGGCTTTGTCATGGATCTGACGCCGGCGATTCTGATCCTGGCGCCTATTCTGACACCGGTTATGATGGAAGTCGGCATCGATCCTGTCTATTTTGGTGTTATAATGAGTATTAACCTGGGGATCGGACTTGTCACTCCTCCGGTGGGAACAGTGCTCTACGTGGCGTCGGGTGTGGCCAATGTAAAGATGGAGCAGCTGGTGAAACAGCTCCTTCCTTTTCTGGGAGCCCTGCTGTTTGTTCTTGTTCTGCTGATCTTCTTTCCCGGTCTGGTTATGTTTATACCGAACCTGTTTTAGTCACCCTAATCCCGGAAAGGTGGTATAATCCTCTCTTCCGAGAGAGGCAGATTATTATGTTACGACTCCGACAAAATCTTATCCTGATACTGGCTCTTCTTCTGCTGGCAGGCTGCGGCTGGAAGGAGAGTCCGTCCGTTACCGACAAGACGGGGCTGAGGCAGTTTGAAGGAGAAAAACTGGTTGTCCTGGCCAACAAGCATCCCTGGGTGGATCTGATCAAGCCCCGGCTATCCCAGTTTACTGCCATAACCGGAATAGAGGTCTCTCTCGAAGTCTATCCGGAGGATCAGTTCAGGATCAAAAGGATGGTGGAGATGCTTTCCGGAGTTTCCCGGGTGGATGTCTTTATGATGATGCCCGGAAACAGCCTGGATTCCTATGTAAAGGAAGGCTGGTCTGACGATCTGACTCCCCTAATGAGAAATACGAGTCTCTCCTGGCCCGGTTATGACCCGGAAGATATCATCGTAACCGCCCTGAATGCGGGAATCCGCCAGGGCAAAACCTATGTCCTTCCCATTATGATGGAGACCAGCCTTCTGGCCTACAACAAATTGATCCTGGATCAGTTCGGACTCGAGGTTCCCCATACCATGGAGCAGCTGGAGGAGGCTGCCCGTAAAGTCTATGTGGAGTCGGAGGGTCAGATTTCCGGCATCACCATGAGGGGAAAGAGGGGGGCTTCCACAAGCCAGTGGATCGACTTTGTCCACTCCTTCGGAGGAGACTGGCTGGATTCCCGGGGCCGGGCGGCCCTTCACTCGCCCGAGTCGCTGGAAGCGTCCCGATTCTACGGGCGGCTTCTCAGGCTCTACGGCCCCTCCAGCGCTCCATCCAATGACTGGTACGGCAGTACTTCCCTGTTTATGCAGGGACGGGCCGCCATGATCTATGACGCCAATGTATTCAAGTCCAATTACGAGAACTCTCAGGTTTCCCAGGTTGTGGGGAAGGTCGGTTATGCCATGATCCCCCGGGGTCCTGCCGGTGCGGTTCCCCATGCCTCCATATGGGGGCTCTCCCTCAATTCGGGCTCTTCCCGGAAAGAAGCCGCCTGGTACTTTATCCAATGGGCTACAGGCAGGGATATTGCCCTGCAGGGCCTTCGCAAGGGGATCCCCGCAGCCAGAAGGAGTGCCTGGGAAGATCTGGCAGAGAGTTCCGAGGGGCTCTCCCGGGAGTGGATCGATGCCTCTCTGCTCAGTTATGACAGCGCTGTCACCAACTGGAATCCCCCGGTTCTGGATATAAACCGGGCCAGAGAATCAGTCAGTACTCTCATCACCGCATCCATCCTCAATGACAGTCTGACAGAGAGTGCCTTCAAAGCATCGGAGCTGCTGAACCGGCAGCTGAAAGAGGAAAGGGAGGAGAAGGAATGAATATCCGGCGAAGGATTTTCCGCTCCTATATCATTGTTATCCTCATCGTTCTTTTCTATGTGGCACTTTCCTTTTTCCTGAGTTCTTTCCGCCTCTCCATGGAGAAAGATAAAAACGCCCTTCTGGAAGTGAATATTCTCTGGGGTGATATCCTTATCTTTATGAATGAAACCGTCAGTAACTGGAATGACGGGGAGACCTACAGAAAGTTCAGCCGCAATAAAGATACCTTTAATGAAAGGCTCTCCGCCCTGGTGGAGGAGTCGGGAGAGGGATCCCTCTACGGCCGGGATATTCAGGAATACGTGGCCAATCTGAATCATGTCTGGCAGCTGGCCATAGTGAATCTTCAGCGCCTGGAGGAAATCCGGGAGAGCGAGGGATTTGTGAGAATCGAAGAGCTTCTTATACAGGAGCCGGGACTGCAGAGGATGTATCCCATCTACATGGAGCTGATCTCCCGGGAGGATCCGGAGAACCTTTTTTCCGCCTATGCACTGAAAGAGTATATCGACGGTGTGGAATTCTTCCCCATCTACAGCGATACAATGAACTATCTATTTGCCGTGATCCTGCAGCTGATGGATCGGGAGTACAGCAGGCTTCAGGCTCTGCAGAACTCTTTCAGTATAGCCTTTTTTATAATCTTCCTGATCAGCCTGTTTCTTATTACAGGACATTTTACAAATGCTCTCTCTCTGCCCATTGTGAACCTCAGCAAAAAACTGAAAGGGTTTATAGGAAAAAGCGTGGAACCCCAGAGGAGCGATCCGGAGGATGAACTGCTGCTGCTGGAGCAGTCGGTGGATGACCTGATAACCCATTACACCCATCTTTCCCGTCTGGCCCGGCGTCTTGCCACAGGCCATATTGAAACCTCCCTGCTGGATCTACCCCGGCAGGGTGTTGTGGGAAACGCCCTGAAAGAGGTCGCCGCCTATATGAAGGAGTTTGCCGTCACAGCCGACTGGATCAGGGATGGACAGTACGGCATGGAGGTTGCACTGAAATCCCCCCAGGATGTGCTTGCCAGGAGTTTTAACTTTATGTCCCGGGAAATTGCCGACAAGATCTCTACTCTGACCAGCATGTTTGAAGTTATCGATGAAGGTATCCTTCTACTCGGAATGGACAGACGTATCGTGGAGACCAATCATAGATTTCTGAATCTCGTGGGGGTGGAATCCCAGGAGGACCTTGATCAGTGCGATCCTCTGGGGCAGCTCTCCGCCTTGAATCCTCGGCTTATTGAAAAGATGTTCTGCGGTGAAGCTGTGACCGATTTCTATTGCGATCTGTACACCTGCCGCGGCGAGGTCCTTCCTGTAAAGCTCAATGCCCGTCCCCTTTCGGACAACGGGCGGGATCCCGACGGGGTACTGCTTCTGTTCTCCAATGAATCCATCCGGGTCAGGATGGGCCGGGAAAGGGAAAAACTGGAAGCCCAGGCTGTAGAAGCGGAGCTGAGGGCTCTGCGGGCCCAGATCAATCCCCATTTCTTTTTCAATACTCTCAATACCATTGCCCACTTCATAGAAACCGACAGCTCTACCGCGGTGGGAGTGGTGGAAAAACTGGCGGGACTGTTCCGTTACTCTCTTATCTCCACCAAAAGGAAGACCGTTCCCCTGAGCGAGGAGATCCTTCATATAAAAGAGTACCTGGAAATAGAAGGGATCCGTCACGGCAGCAGCCTGAATGTGGATTACCTCATTGATGATTCCGCCATGGAAGTGATGATTCCCCCTATGCTTCTGCAGCCTATTATCGAAAACGGCATCAAGTACGGCGGGGATCCCGAAGGGAGGATCAAGCTGAAGCTGGAAATACGGTTCAGCCGGCCTGATCTTGTTATTGAAATCTCCGATAACGGCACGGAAAAGGTGGAGCTGGAGGGTTTATTGAACAACAGCCGGACAGGGCTTAAAAATGTGAACCAGAGGCTTCTCACCCTGTACAGAACAAATCTGGAGTTTGAAAAAAAGGAGACACGGGGATTGCTTGTCAGGATCAGAATCCCCGTTAAGGGGGAGTATTTTGATTAAAGTCATTGTGGTGGATGATGAGCAGCCGGCCAGAGAGAGGCTTCTGTCCTTTCTGGCGGAATACGATGAAATCCAGGTCCTCGGAGAGGCCTCCAACGGAGCGGACGCGGTGGGTATGGCCAATGAGCTGAAGCCGGATGTCCTCTTTCTGGATATTCAGATGCCCCGGATGGATGGTTTTGAAGTCGTCAGGGCGCTGACTCATGATGCCATTGTTGTCTTTACCACAGCCTACGATGAGTACGCCATAGAGGCCTTTAATGTTCATGCCCTGGACTATCTTCTTAAACCCTTCAGCAAGGACAGGTTCAGGCAGTCTATCGATCAGCTGAAAAAAGTCCTTGTCGATCCGGATGACTACAAGGACAGGACCAGAAGCGCAGTAGACAGTCTCAGTTCAGCAGAGGACTATCTCCAGAGAGTCAGCGTCAGGGATAAGCATGTCTATGCCATCATTCCAGTTGAAGAGATCCTCTGCTTTAAAATAGTGGGAGGTCTTGTCTATATACAGACAAAAGAGAGGGAATTTCAGACGGATACAACTCTGAACCAGTTTGAAAAACGGCTGGATCCCCGGACGTTTATGCGTATCCACCGGAATGCCATTGTCAACCTCGAAAAGATTCTCCGTCTTATGCCCTGGGGACAGGGACGGCTGGCTGTGGTCCTCGAAAACTCCTCATCCCTCCAGGTCAGCCGGGAAAGGATGAAAGACTTCAAAATCAGGATGGGCCTCCGGGTCTGATTCACATATTCCCATACCGCTCACAGCTGTCATTTCCGGTTCATCCCGGGATAATACTGCTGGCCGCAATTTTCTTGTGTTCTTCTGAGGGCAATTTAAGATGAGATCAAAGAGATCAATCCTGGATTGAGAAAAAAGAGGAACCCCTGATGAACAAGAAAGTCCTTGTCTTTGCCACAAGTTTTCTGGACGAACTGACTTCCCATCCATCCGGAGAGGGAGAGCCCGCAAGGCTGCTGGAAGAAGCTGCCAGGCAGGCTTCCGTGGATATTGAATACCGCTGTGACCGGAATCCTTCCGAACCTGTAACCCATGAAGAGATACAGGGCGCTATAGCTGTGATTGCAGATCTGGAGCCCTGGGAATCCGCCCTTCTCAGGCGGGCCGGCAGAACCTACGGGGGAGATCTGAGCCTTATCGCCCGGTACGGCATCGGATATAACTCTGTGGATATTGCTGCTGCCGCAGAGGCGGGAATAACAGTTACCAATACACCCCTGGCCAGCGCCCAGTCCACAGCGGAATGGGCTGTCTCCTGCCTGCTGGGTACCGCAGGGCGTATGATCCACCAGAATGCCAGAGGCCGTCAGGGGAAGCTTAAAAGCGGCGTGTCCCGGCTGGATGTGAAAGGAAAAACCATGGGCATCGTGGGGACAGGAGCCATCGGAAGAGAGGTTGTCTCTCTGATGAGTGGATTCGGAATGAAGATCCTTGCCTCTGACCTCTTTCCCGACAGACTCTGGGCGGAGGAGGCGGGAGTGGAATATGTGGATCTGCCCCGGCTCTGCGAAGTCTCCGATTTTATTACTCTCCATGCCTCGGGGGGACAGAGGATTATAGGCCAGGAGGAGATCAGACTTATGAAAAGATCCGCCTGTCTTATCAACTGTGCCCGGGGAGGGCTCACTGATAACCGGGCGGCCTATCAGGCTGTCCGGTCCGGCGGTTTGCGCGGATTCTGTCTGGATGAACCCTGGGAGTATCCAGACCTCCCCCTTGAAAATTCACTGAATGTAATAGCCACTCCCCATGTGGGATCCGATACGGATATGGGAAAACTCCGGATGCAGCAGATGTCTGTCGAATCAGTGGTCTCTTTTCTCCGGGGGGAGACTCCCGCCTATGCGGTGGGAGGGGTTGCCTTATGATGGATGCTCTGGTGCTGAAGAGTTATGGAAATCTTGTTCTCTCCCGGGTGGAAAAGCCTGTTCCCGGGCCTGATGAAGTCCTGATCCGGATCCGGGCTACGGGGATCTGCGGCAGCGATGTTCATGGATTCAACGGCAGTACAGGCCGGAGGATTCCTCCCCTGATAATGGGGCATGAAGCTGCGGGGATCATTGAAGCGTCAGGAAAGAACGTGAAAGAGTTTCAGAACGGGGACAGGGTCACCTTTGATTCCACCATTTACTGCGGAGAGTGTTTCTACTGCCGTCAGGGAAAAATCAACTTCTGCCAAAACAGGAAAGTTCTGGGCGTAGGCTGTGATGAGTATTCCCGGGACGGGACCTTTGCTGAGTACATCTGTGTTCCCGAGAGGATTCTCTACAGATTACCCGATGAGCTGAGTTTTCAGGAGGGCGCCATGATAGAGCCCCTTTCCATCGCTCTTCATGCTGTAAATATCACACCAGTATCCCTGGGAGATACGGCAATAGTCTTCGGAGCGGGAGTGATCGGATTACTGACTCTGCAGGTTCTCCTCGCCTCCGGGTGCAGTCGGGTATTTGTGGCGGATCTGGATGAGGAGAGACTGAATATCGCAAGGGAACTGGGAGCCGCAGGCGTTTTCAATTCGGCGGAAAAAGATGTACCCCGGGAGATCCTTGCCCTGACCGGAGGCAGGGGCGCGGACTGCGCTATCGATGCGGTAGGTCTGTCTGTGACAGCCAATTCGGGGCTACAAACCCTGGGCCGGGGAGGGACCCTGACAATGATAGGGAATTTTTCTCCAGACATCGATATTCCTCTGCAGGCTGTGGTTGCCAGGCAGCTCCGCCTTCAGGGGTCCAACGCCTCTGCCGGAGAGTATCAGATCTGTATTGATATGATCCGCAGCCGCCGGATCGATGTCTCAAAACTGATCTCCCAGGCTGTTCCTCTCTCCGAAGGGGCTTCCAGAATGGAACTTCTTGAAAAAGGTTCGGCAAGTCTGCTGAAAGTGATTCTACTCCCGTAAAAAAAGGAAATACTATGAAACAAACACTCTTTGATCTATCAGGGAAAACAGCTCTTGTCACCGGTGCCAGCCGGGGACTGGGGCAGTATATGGGTCGGGCGCTGGCAGAAGCCGGAGCAGACCTTGTCATCACAAGCCGGCGTCTGGATAGTCTGCAGGCATTCTCTGAAGAAATCTCCGCTATGGGAAGGCAGGTTTTTCCTGTTGAGCTGGATGTGACAGATCCCCGGAGCATCCGGCAGATGGCAGAGCAGGTTCACAGCCAGTTTGATGCCATTGATATCCTTGTGAATAACGCCGGGTGCAATATTCGAAAACCGGCCCTGGATGTGACATGGGAGGAATGGAATACCATACTGGATACGAACCTGAGAGGGCCTTTTTTCGTAGCCCAGGCTATAGCGGAGGGCATGATAAAAGCCCGGAAGGGACGTATTATCAATATCGGTTCCGTTACCAGTGTATTCGGCTACGCCGGGATCACCCCCTACTGTGCCAGCCGGGGAGGGATCAAGCAGATGACCATGAGTCTGGCCGATGAATGGGGCGGCTATGGTGTGACAGTCAACTGCCTGGCACCGGGCTGGTTTAAAACCGAACAGAACCGGGTCCTTTATGAGAACACGGACTGGGTGAGATACATAGAGGACAGGATCCCCCTGAACCGTCCGGGCCATCCCCGGGATCTGGATGGGGCTGTGGTATTTCTGGCCTCGGATGCCAGTGAATACATAACCGGTCAGTGCCTTCTGGTGGATGGCGGGATCTCTACGGGAGCCACCAGGGCCACTGTTTAATACACTGAGAAAGGATTGTAAGAGAGAAATGGGAATTAACACGAATGCCCCGGAAATGGATGCCCTCAGAATGGGCATGCACTGGGATGAAGAAGATATCGAACGGAAACAGATCCTTGTGGAAAGCACCTTCGGAGACAGTCACCCCGGGAGTGTGGGGCTGGATAAACTGGTGAACATGGCCGCGGACGGGATCAAATTCAGGGGAGCCAAGCCCTCGTCCTACACCACAACAGATATCTGCGACGGCATAGCCCAGGGACATGAGGGCATGAACTACTCCCTTGTTTCCCGGGAACTCATAGCCGGTATGGTGGAAGTCCATGCCAAAGCCAGTGCCTTTGACGGCCTGGTCTGCATCTCTTCCTGCGACAAGGCTGTTCCGGCCCATCTGATGGCTCTGGCCCGGCTCAATCTGCCCGGTATCTTTGTTCCCGGAGGGGTGATGCCCAGCGGACCCAACGGATTTACCCTGGAACAGATCGGCAATGTGAATGCGGGGTTCAAGAAAAATATCATCAGTGAAGAGACATTCCGCATCTGCCAGGCCAGCGCCTGTC
Source organism: Oceanispirochaeta sp. (assembly GCA_963666275.2). GTDB lineage: Bacteria > Spirochaetota > Spirochaetia > DSM-2461 > DSM-2461 > Oceanispirochaeta. Next base: position 400,787 of record CAXXOA010000002.1, on the reverse strand, counting down.
CTTCCGGCGGGGCCTGCCAGTTCATGGGTACCGCGGCAACTATGCAGATCATGGCAGAGGCTATGGGTCTGTCTCTTCCCCACAGTGCGGTTATGCCGGCATCGTCCACGGATATTCAGAATATGGCGAAGCAGGCCGGAGCCCGGTTGGTGGAACTGCAGAAAAAAGGTATCCGGGTGCGGGATATCCTGACTCCAGAATCCATGCACAATGCTCTGGTCATTCACGGGGCTATCGGAGGATCCACCAATGCCCTCATTCACCTTCCCGCAATTGCCGAGGAAGCGGGAATTCCCTTTTATGCGGATGAGGTCGACAGGATTCAGAGACAAATTCCCTTCCTTGTGAATACCCGGCCAGTGGGACGTTATGCTACGGATATGTTCTGGTATGCCGGCGGTGTTCCCGCCCTGATGATTATTCTGAAGGAACATCTCAATCTGGATGTCCTCACAGTGACAGGGCAGACTCTGGGTGAGAATCTGGAGCAGATGGAAAGAAGCGGATACCTGAAAGAGAAAGAAGGGTTTCTGGCAAATTACAGCGTCAGTAAAAAGGATGTCATAAAAAAGCTCAATGACTCCGGTGCTATTGCCATACTGAAAGGAAACATTGCCCGGGACGGAGCTGTGGTTAAATATGTGGGCATGGATGAAAAGATGCACACCTTTACAGGGACTGCCAGGGTGTTCTATACAGAACTGGATGCCCGGGATGCTATCCTGACCCGCAGGATCCAGCCGGGGGATGTTGTTGTTATTGCCTATGCGGGGCCCAAAGGGAGCGGCATGCCCGAGATGTTCTATACGACCGAAGCGCTCTGTGCGGACCCGGAGCTTGTTTCATCCACAGCCATTATCACGGACGGCCGGTTTTCCGGAGCCAGTAAAGGCCCCTGTATAGGGCATGTCTCCCCCGAGGCGGCAGAAGGGGGAGAGATCGGGCTTCTGAAAGATGGAGACAGGATCAGGATCGATATACCTTCAAGAATCATAGAAGCCCTGGGGGTGGATTTTGAACAACGACGGAAAGAGATCTCCCGTAAACAGGAAAAGCTCCCGGGAATTCTGGGTATATTTCAGGCTACCGCGGCTTCAGCCATGGCAGGCGGATATATGCGGCGCTGATTTTTTCCCGCTTCTCCTATGGCTCCCTCATCCGATTTAGTTTAAAATTCATACTGGAAGAAATGAAATTGTGAGAGGCGTTACATGAATAGCTTACGAAGAACTTTATCGGCAAACGGCTGCTATGACTATTTCAGAAGACTGGACCTGGATCCGGAGATCCTTTTCTATTCGGACACGGATTTCGGCAATCCCTATGAAGAACACAAATGGGTCCTCAAGGAAAACGATGAGTATACGGTAATCAATGCCATACCTCCCCGGGCAAAACAGAATCGTCTTTTCTGGGAGGAGTGGTTTATTCATAAAGGAGAAGTGTATCACCATATCCTGACTCTCTGGAGACCAACCCGGGTGGACGAAGTCTTTGTGTGCCCGGAAAAAGATGATATCCATCCGGAGCTCAGCTTTGGGAAAACCTGGTATGTCCAGGATGAGAAGGATATGACGCCTCTGCTGCTGAGACGATAGGTTGTGCTGAATTTTATACGGAATCTCTTCTGGAGAGCATAAAAATAATCAATCAGTAAAAAAATCTTGATTTCCCAAAATCAAACATATAGACTTTTTTCAGGAGTAAAAAGTATCTATATGTTTGGACCGGAGAATATTCTTTTGGATACTTTTCAATTCATTTTACAGTAGTTGAACAAGCTGGTATGAAGAAAGATTTTTTTAAAGGGAAAAAAAACTCTGGTATTCCTATCCTGGTGACAATATTTTTTATGTTTACTGTTCTCATCGTTTCTATTGTGGGAGCGGTGACATTACTGCAGTATAGAAGGAGTGTCGCATACGCGATAGATCTTTCGGAAGTTACTATTTCTGAAAAAACTGAGAAAGTGGTAATGGAAATGCAGAGTCTGCATGAGCCGGCATTTTTCATAGCAGATCAGGCTTCATCCCTACCAGGAATTGCTGAGAAACCAAGTCTTCAGAGCCATCCCTATGAAGATTTTATTATGAACTCCATGGATCGGTACCCACAGCTTCGAATTATATATGTGGGGTATGAAGATGGTACTTTCTTTGAAATTTACTCTCTAGCCGCCAGTGATTATGAGGGTCCTGTCTTTAATCTGGGGGCACCTGAAGGGGCCGCCTATGCCATATTGCGTCAGTTTTATATAGGTTCTTCAGAGAAGCCTGTCAGGTTATGGAAGTTTTTGAATTCTTCAAGACAGACTATCGGATCGCGGAAGGAAAAGGATCGGGGGTACGATCCCCGTGACCGGATCTGGTATAAAGCGGCCGTTAATGAGAATGAACCGGTTAGAACAGGGCCCTATATGTTTTCAAACATCACAGTTCCCGGAATCACAGTCTCAAAAGGGTTCTCAAGTAGCATAGGGGGAGTTCTGGGAGTTGATATGCTGCTTTCTGAAATGAATGAGTATCTGGATGAACTGGGCAAGAGCAAACAGGCTCTGACTCTGATTTTCAACAGTGACGGCGAGTGTGTCGCATTTCCCATGGATGCCCTGATTTCCTACCGGATGAATACGATGCCCCTCCTTGAGAACTCTCATAACCTGGTGATTCAGGCTTTTATGGAAGAATACGGTATTGATAATCTGGATTTCAATAAAAACTATTCGGTCTTTGCTGAAAAAGAAGAGTTCATTATCAAGATCAATACAGTTCCCTGGAGTCAAAACGAGTTCCTTTTTGTCGCCGTGTCAAAAGATCAGATACTTCTTCCTTTCATTAGAACATTTAGAATCACCGTTCTGATTTCCCTTCTGATTCTCCTGGCATCTATTCCCGGAATTTTCTATATATCCAAATTAATAAGCAGGCCGATCCTCAGCCTTATGGAAGAAGCGAAAAAAATCGGTGAATTCCATTTTGACGATGATGTTCAAATCAACACAGCCATAACAGAGATCCATCTTTTAAGTACCGAAATAGGTGTTATGAAAAAAGGTCTCCGTCACTTTTCTTCCTATGTTCCCTCTGATCTTGTCAAACAGCTACTCAACTCTTCAAATGATGTTAATCTGGAGGGAGAGCAGAGAGAAATGACTTTTCTGTTTTCTGACATACAGAACTTCACAAATATTTCTGAAAATCTAAATCCAGAGGAGCTCTTTACGCAGCTTTCATATTACTTCGAAGCTCTGTTGGGTGAAATTAAAAACAGAGGCGGTACCATCGACAAGTTCATCGGAGATTCGATTATGGCATTCTGGAATGCTCCTGAAATCAAACATAATCATGCAGATCTGGCCTGCTATGCCGCCCTGGAAATGCAGGGTGTTTTATCCCGGATGAACGAGTTCTGGAACAAAACGCTGATGCCTGAGTTTTTTACAAGGATAGGAATCGAAACGGGGAATGCCATGGTCGGAAATATTGGCTCCCGGCAGAGAATGAACTATACGGTTATCGGCGATACAGTCAATCTTGCCAGTCGAATTGAAGGAATGAATAAATATTTCAGGACACAGATTCTTATCGGTGAGGGAACAAAAGAGAGTTTGACCCATCCATTTATTATTCGCCCCATGGATTCGGTTGTTGTGAAAGGCAGGAGCCAACCTCTGATTATTTATGAGCTGATGGATCTGCCGGGAAGCAGAGATACCAGAACCTGTGATTTCGCTGAAATGATCTGCGAGGGATTTGAAGAGTATCTGAAAGGGAAACTGGAAAAAGCGCTTGTTCTCTTTGAGTCTGCCGTCTTTTTGAAGAACGATGATTATAATACCCTTCGTTTAATTGCGATCTGTCGGGAGCAGCTTATGGATACCCGGAAGGAATGGTCTCCTCACAGATGGATGGATAGCAAATGAAGCTGTTTCGCTTATTATTCATAGCCGGGATTTTGCTGGTATGGGCTTTCTCACCTTTGAGTTCTGAGGTTCTCCGTTTTGCCACATCCAATACGCAAACGGAAAGGTTGGCTGAGCTGAGATACCTATGTGACGCTTTTGAATTGTATTATCCTTCCATTGAAGTTGAAATTATTCCCTTTAGCGATGAAACCCCAATGAGTTTAATCGGTGACCAGGGCACACCTGTGGCAGATATTTTAATTGCAGATTCTCCCATTCTTCATATGTTTGCTGACAAAGGATTTCTGAACCGGTTTTTGTCGACAGATATTCTCAATGAATTGATGAGTGAACCATTTTATGCCGGTGCATTATCCGCTTTTAAAGACCCCGTTGAGGCATCAGAATATATTGGAATCCCCTTCACTGCCTGGCTCCAGCTTATCTGGTATCGAAAAGATGTTTTTCAAAATCTGGGAATTGCGGTTCCGGAGAATCCGGAAAGTATCCTGCAGACTGCCCGCTTAATTATAAATTCCGGAATTATGGATTATGGATGTATCATCGGCACAGCTGAAGACCGATATCTCCAGCAGTCATTCTACCAGATGTCAGGTGGAAGGCTGAATGAGAAGACTTTCGCACTCTACAGGAATTTGGCTGCATCAGCACCGAAAGGGGAACTAACTTCCAGAGCCAGAGATTATTACTTTCAGAACAGAGCTCCCATGCTGATCTATTCTACTCATCTTATGGATGATCTGGCAATTGACAGTATAGGGGCTGACTCATTGACTGGAAAACATTTTTCTGATCTTACCGGAACTGACAGCAGCAAAGGGCTTCTCGAAAAAACCGGTTTTATCAGTGCTCTCTCCTATGGAGATGATGTGAAAAGTTTTGGGAGTGTGAGCGGATGGGGGATTTTCAATACAGGTATCAGTCCGGACCTGGTTAAGAAGTTTATCAACTTTTTTTATAGAGAAGATGTCTATTTATCCTATCTGCATATGAGCCCGGGTGGAATGCTTCCTGTCAGGCCTTCCATCCTGGAGTCAGATAACTTCTATCGGGATTCGATGGGGGTCTTTCTCTGCTACGGGAAGGATAATCTTCTGGATATTTGCAGTGGTATTGAAAATATCCAGGTGCTTCCGGCTGATACTGTCGAACCGGAAGTCCTATATAAACGACTCTGGGCTCAAAACGGAAATTGAATCAGTCAATTCGGAGTTATGACTTAAAAATAGCAAACAGTTTTAAAGATGAAATCGTAAGTTTTAAGCAAAAAAAAAGACCCAATCAACAGATTGGATCTTTTATGCCTGGAAGAGGACTCGAACCTCCACGCCCTTGCGAGCACTAGTCCCTGAAACTAGCGTGTCTACCAATTTCACCATCCAGGCAGACGTGGGCTTAGTATAGGTAGCCTCATTCATTTTGTCAATAACCCTCTTTATGGGAGTAAAACAATTGAATATAAGAGGGCCGGGCGATTGTTTCTTGCGGTCAAATTTTGTATTTTATGATAATGAAAATTCTCTTCATCGGTGAAATTGTCAGTAAAGCAGGTGTCTTTACTGTAAAACGAATGCTTCCCAGGATTAAAAAAGAGTACGGGATCGATTTTACCATTGCCAATGGTAATGGTGTCGCCGGTGGATTCGGTATGGGAAAGAATCACTCTCTCCAGTTGAAAAAGCTTGGTCTTGATCTCATTACCTCAGGTGAGTGCGTCTATTATAAAAAAGATATGGTCGGCTTTATATCCAAGGCGTCCTTTGTTCTCCGTCCTGCCAATTATCCTCCCGGCAGTCCCGGCAGGGGTTGGGGGGTTTTCAATGTGGGGGATCAGAAGATCGGAGTGATCAATATAATGGGTCAGTCCGGTTATTACAGGGTTCACCTGTCCAACCCTTTTTCCTATCTGCCTGAGATTGTGAGCAAACTCAGGAGCAGTACAGATTCCATTATTGTGAATTTTCATGCCACCACAACAGCGGAAAAACAGACAATGTTCCATCTGATAGACGGAAAAGTCTCTGCGGTGATAGGTTCGGGAACCCGGGCCATAACGGCAGACTGCGGGATCATGCCCAAAGGAACCGCTATCATTACCGATTCGGGAAGAACCGGGAGCCTCTTTTCCGTGGGGGGGCTTGATCCTGAAATTGAGCTGGGAAAATTCATGACCCAGGTGCCCGAACGTTCCAAAGACTGTTTTGAGAATCTGGAGCTCCAGGGCGTTGTGATGGATCTGAACAGCAATGGAAAAGTTGAATCGATTGAAAGTTTAAGAATACCATGTACGGAGGTTCCCAATGAAACAGCCAGTAATAGTTGAAAGTATACAGGATCATAGAATTGTACAGGTGCACCTGCCCAATCCTAAATCTGAAAAGTCCAATACATCCCGCTCTTTCTGGGGAGTCAAAGAAAAGAATTTCCCCGCCAGCAACAGTAAGAGTCTGGACCTCCATGAAGGAGATATGGTTGAGATTATGGTCGACCCGTCGGGAGCTGTCAGAGCGGCTTTCCTGATGTTTATATTTCCTCTTGTCTGCTTTTTTGCAGCCTATAAACTGGGAGAACTGATCCTGCAGAAAGAAGCACTCCTCTATCTGCTGGGCATGGCCGGTCTTGCCGGCGGTTTCGGTATTATCGCTCTTATCAGAAAATATAAAGGCCCCGGAGAGATGCCTCACATTGAGAAGATTCTCTCTCAGGCGGATATTCAGAAGTGGAAAAGCTGCAACAGTGCCTGTACAAGCTGTAAAGGCTGCGGCTGAGCCTACTCGACAATCAATTCAGAAATTTTTGAAGCCATCTCGGGAAGCGGAACTATATGTGAGATATAGTTGTGTTCGATCGCAACCCGGGGCATTCCGTAGACAATGCAGGAATGCTGGTCCTGGGCAATGGTAATTCCCCCTTCCCTGAGGACTTCTCCTATCTCTCTGGCTCCGTCTTTTCCCATTCCTGTCATAATAACAGCCATGGCATTGCTGCCGTAATTTTTGGCTATGGATTTGAACAGAACACCCGCCGAAGGTTTATGACCGTTAACAAGTTCCGTATTATCCAGCCGGATAATCGCGGCGAGGGATTTTTTCTCCACTTCTATATGGGCATCTCCCGGAGCGATAAGGATCCTTCCGGGTTTTATAATATCCCCTTCCTGGGCTTCCTTGACTTCCAGAGGACAGATTCTGTCGAGGCTGGCGGCAAATTCCTTGGTAAACCCCGCCGGCATATGCTGAACAACCAGGATCGGAATCTTCAACTCCGGATCAATCTGGGAGAACACCTGCCTCAGGGCATTGGGACCTCCCGTGGAAATCCCGATGGCAATGATTTCAGTTTTTCCCGGACGCCTTCTGGGTGTTATAGCCTCCCAGTCGCTGGAAGGGGCGGATATACCATTTTTATCAGACGAGAGAGCTGTTGTTGAGTAGGATTTCTCAAGAGGTGTTTCCACAGGCATAACCGGTGTGCTTCCCTTGTTCTTTCTGTGATTGTTGCCATAAACGGTCAAAAGGTCCCTGAGGTGCTTTCCAATCTGATCCAGTTCGTCGGAGTCTCCCCCTCTGGGTTTGGTAATGAAATCCGAAGCTCCCAATGCGAGGGCTTCCATTGTTACTTTGGCTCCTTTTGTCGCAATTGACGAAAGGATGACCACAGGGATTTTGATATTCTTTTTCTGGAGTTCTTTCAGAAATTCAATGCCGTTCATTTCGGGCATTTCAAGATCAAGAACTATGACATCCGGATTCAGCCGGGGCATTTTAGTTAGTCCGAACCGGCCGTTCATAGCCGTTCCGACAACTTCCAGATTATTATCTTTTTCTATGAGTTTGGATATGAGATTCCTCATCAGGGCGGAATCGTCTATGACCATAACAGATATTTTATTGACTGACACAAAAGCCTCTTTCTATTAGTCTAATATTTTACCGTAGATACAGGCCCAGTCTGTTTTGATGAATTTAAACTGGGTGTCCATTCCGAATAGGGATTCGGAATGTCCTATGAACAGGTAGGAATGATTTGACATTGCATCGTAAAAATTGTCAATAACATTCTTCTGTGCCGCTTCATCAAAGTAGATGAGGACATTTCTACAGAAAACAATATCCAGATTTTTTAAAGGGCTGCCAAATTTCAGATTATGATAATCAAACCGTATAAGGCCTCCGATTTCCGGTTTTATTTTATAACCGTTATCCTGAGGGGCAAAATACTTGTTCAGATATTTATCTTCAACACCAGTCACTCTGTTCTTGGGATAAAATCCCTCTTTGGCTTTCATAAGAGACTTCAGACTCAAGTCTGATGCTGTAATTTCAATTTCAAAATCAGGAGGGAGATGTTCCTTCAGAACCATGGCATTTGTATAGGGTTCCTCTCCTGTTGAACATCCCGCACTCCATAAAGTTATCTTCTTCTTTCCCTGTTTTCTTTTCAGGGCGACCAGATCGGGAATGACATAATTTATGAATGTATCATAATGGGCGTTGTTTCTGAAAAAGCGGGTGAGGTTGGTCGTAACCGAATCAAGAAAGTCTTTCAGTTCTCCCCCGTCGCTTGTGAGTTTTCTATGGTAATCCATAATACTGGAAAGATTCAGCAGTTTGAGTCTCTCTTTCAACCGGCTCTCAAGAATTGTTCTATTCGAGTCTGAAAAATGTATACCGCTTTCGTTATAAATGAGATCTCTGATTTTCTGAAAATCTTGATCATTTAAAAATTCAGACATTCGGGGTTTTCCTTTCCTTTTTAACTATACAGAGTCTAATTCCAACAGAATATGGCTGTCAATAAAAACGGATAATTCTGCAGTCGCTCAATCTATTATCGGATCTGAATTTTCATTATAGTATATAAAAGTGTTCAACTGCGAGAATAATTGGTAAAATGTCGATTGACAGGGAAGGATGATAAAAAGATAATTTTTCGCAGAATGAAGATTCTAATATTTTCCTTAACAGTAACGATTTTTCTTTTCTCCTGTTCTCTGGATTATGATACTTCTGTAAAAGAGGAGCTCTCCGATACCATTCCATCATCAATCCTTTATGATGTTTCCCGGGTGCAGGTGAAAAACGGCGTTCCCCGGGCTTCTTTTTCAGCGGAAGAGGCAAAGATCTGGGAGGAACGGGAGGACACGGAACTGTTTGATGTCAAATTCCTGGAATACGACAGCAGCCGCGGAATCCTTACGGAAGGAACAGCCGACTATCTTCTTATCAATAAGAACAATGATGCCACGATTCAGGGGAATATTTCAGGATACTCCTCTCAGAATGAAGCTTCTATGACTGCGGAATCTCTCCAGTGGGAGGACGAAACGAGAATCTTGAAAAGTACAGACGAAAAACGGGTGGAGATTTCCATGGATGACGGATCTGTTCTGAAAGGCCGGGGTTTCAATGCCGATTTCTACTCAAATACAATCGGTTTTTCCTCTGATGTGAACGGCAGTATTGAAACTTCACCGGGAGATGCTGATGAATAGGTTTCTCCTTCTCCTTTTTCTGCTTCCCCTGTCTCTCTTCCCGGAGAACTACAATTTCTCCAGCGACTATCTCAAGTCTGTCATGGCGGAAGGACGTGAGGTCACTGTACTGGAGGGGAAAGTGGAGATCTCTTCGGAAACAAAGATCATCCGGTCTGAGAAGGCGGAACTTCTGGGGAAGAATTTTTCGATTTTTCAGTGCCAAGGGGACGTGGAGGTTAAAGATCTTGAAAATGACTTTACCCTGACTTCACAGGTCTTTCTCTATGATAACGATAAAAAAATCATCCGGATCAACGGTCCCTCCATAATGGAGGACAGAAAGAACGAGCTTATCATCAAAAGCGGCTATATGGAGAACCGGGAGGAGGAGAATATTATTTTCCTTCAGATCGGTGTTAGAATTCTGAAGGAGGATCTGGCCTGCCGGAGTGAGTTCGCCGTGTATTACAGGGATCAGAATCTGCTGGAGCTGACAGGACTTCCCGTTGTTTTCAGGAATGAGGATGTCTTCAGGGCGTCAAGAATCACAGTGAACCTGGATACGGATGAAATCAAGATGGAAGGGGATGTTCAGGGATCCCTACTTTCTGAGGAAAAGAAAGATACAGAAGAGGATTCTCAGAGCGAGGACCCCGGGGAGGATCAGGATGAAGGAGAATGATAACATTTCCATGAAACCCGCCTGCACTCTCAGGGTGGAGGATGTCCGGAAGGTCTACGGAAAAAAAACTGCCGTAAAGACCATGAGCTTTTCCATGCACCAGGGAGAGATTGTGGGTCTCTTGGGGCCGAACGGAGCAGGGAAAACAACCTGTTTCTATATGATTGCGGGATTTATCAAGGCCACCGCAGGTAAAATTCTTCTGGATGATAAAGAGATCACCCATGAACCCATGTACCTGAGATCCAGGCTGGGGATCTCCTACCTGCCCCAGGAACCCTCAGTCTTCAGAAAACTGACTGTGGAAGAGAATATCTGGGCAATCCTGGAGACAAGGAGAAATCTCAGTAAAGCCGAAAAGCTCGAAAAGATGGAGGAGCTTATTGAAGATCTGGGCATACAGAAAGTCCGGGACCAGAAGGCCTTTACCCTGTCGGGAGGCGAACGGCGGAGGACTGAAATCGCCCGTTCTCTGGCGACGGATCCCCGTTTTCTGCTGCTGGATGAACCTTTTGCCGGGATTGATCCCATTGCGGTTTATGAAATAAAGAAAATTGTGGAACAGCTGTCGGGACGGGGGATTGGAATCCTCATTACCGATCACAATGTACGGGACACTTTTGAGATAACCCACCGGTCCTATATTACGAACCTTGGTGAGATCATTGTCAGCGGCTCAAAAGAGGAACTTTTGAAAAGCGAATTGGCCCGGACTATTTATCTGGGACACGATTTCTCAATGTAGTATATAATCGGATGCTATTGCTTTAATACGGAATAATGATACAATTTTAATTGTCAGGAGGATCCTTTGCAGATTCAAAGACCTGTTCTGACGCAGGAACAAAGACTGAAAATGAGCCCCCAACTGTATCAGTCAATACAGTTGATGGCTTTACCCATACAGGACCTTCAGCAGAAAATTGCTGAGGAAATTGAAAAAAACCCTGCTCTTGAACTGGTAGAAAACAGTAAAACTCTCTCATTGGATGATATTCCCGTCCGTAAAAGTGATGATTATGATCCTTTTGAAAATTCCTCCGATCCCGGTTATACCCGGGCACCCGATACGGGGGAAGATACGAAGCGGAAATTTCTGGAAGGGGCTGTTTCCCGTAAGGAATCTCTGCAGGATCACCTTCTCTGGCAGCTCCATGTCACAGTCCTCTCCGAGAGGGAGATTGAAATCGGAGAACTTCTGATCAGAAATCTGGATTCCAACGGTTTTCATCTGGAAGATCCCCACTCCCTTGTAGAAGAGAAAGAATATGATCTTCTGGAACATATGATTCACATCGTCCAGGAGTTTGATCCCCAGGGAGTCTGTGCCAGAGATCATCTGGATTCTCTGCTGGTTCAGGCCCATCTCCGGGAGGATATGCCTGAGGGCATTGACCGATTACTCAAAGATTTTTTTGAATTGCTGGAGAAAGGGAAATATAATGAAATTATAAAGCAGATGAAAATCACCCGGGAGGAGTGGGATGAAATGATTCATTTCCTTCAGACCCTCAACCCCTATCCGGGAAGTGATTATTCTGATGCGTCTTACAACTATGTGATACCGGACATCGTTGTAAAAAAGAAAGAGGGGGAATTTGTCATTGTTCTCAATGATGAAGAGATCCCTGTTATGAGGATAAATTCCTTTTTCGAGGATATACATGATGGAGGCGTTACCGCTGAAGATAAGCAGGTAAAACAGTTTGTTAATGGAAAAGTTCGTGATGCCCGCTGGTTTATCAACAGTGTGAATCAGCGTAATCAGACTCTTCTGAAAACTGCCACCGCAATTCTGGAGTTTCAACGGGAGTTTTTCAGAAAGGGGCCGAAATACCTTAACCCTCTGACTCTGAAAGATGTTGCCGCAGAGATTGGCGTTCATGAAGCCACTGTCTCCAGAATTACCACAAATAAGTATGTACAGACAGAATGGGGAATCTATGAGTTGAAGTATTTTTTCACAAACTCCATTTCGGGAGCAGGATCTACAGGGTCCAAGTTTTCCAAAGAGGGTGTGAAGGAGATCATAAGAGAAATTCTTGCCGAGAATACAGGTGAGAAAAAATTATCAGATCAGAAGATTTCAGATCTTCTGAGTAAGCGCGGGATAAATATCGCCAGGAGGACAGTGGCAAAATACAGAAAAGAACTGGATATCCATTCTTCTTTCAGGCGGTAATTTATATAGGAGGCTTCTATGACAGTAGAAATTAAAGGTGTTCATTACGATGTGACCGACAAGACCAGGGAGTATTTAACTGAAAAAAAGCTCCGCCGACTGAAACATGTAGAAGAAATGATAGTAGACCTGCATTTGACATTGTCCCGTGAAAAAAAGGGTTATTATATTGTCTCTTCGGATGTTCATTTCCGATGGGGTCAGAATGCTCACGTGAAAGTGGAAGACCGGGATCTGTATAAAGCCATTGACCTGTGCTTTGATAAGATTGAGATAAAATGTACCAGAGAGAAGGAGAAAATCCAGGCTCACTGAGTGATCTCTGACAGATAGGAAAGGCTGCTCCCGGGAGCAGCCTTTTTTTATGCCCCGGAATAGCGAACAAAAAGGTGGCGGAATCCGGTTTTTTTTTGTACAATCATTAGGCCGGTGAATGAACCGGTACATCAGGGGATACAAATGGCCAAGTTTACAGTTCTGGATCTGCTCGACCTGGATCTGCAGGATTACAACTCTCTGCAGATAAAATGTCTGGCAGGCAGAAAAGGGCTGATACATAATATAGACAACATAGAGCTTAACCGCCCGGGGCTGGCGCTGACAGGTTTTTTCAAGACCTTTACACCCAACCGGATACAGGTTTTCGGCGGAGCTGAATATGAGTATCTGAAAGAGCTGGAAAGGAAGAAGGATTACTCTTCGGTAGATCGGCTTTTTACCTATGATATACCTTTCTGTGTTTTCTGCAGGGATCTGGAGCCTTCCGAATGGTTTCTGGAAAAAGCGGAAAAAGCCAGGGTACCCATCCTTCAGACAAATCTCCAGTCTTCGGAATTCTCCATCAGGATCATCAGAACTCTGGGAGATATTTTTGCTCCCCAGAAAACGGAACACGGGGTTCTGGTGGAAGTGTATGGTGTGGGAGTTCTGATTAAAGGCGAGAGCGGGGTTGGAAAAAGCGAAACCGCCCTGGAGCTTATAGAACGGGGACACCGTTTAATTGCGGATGATTCTGTACTTATGAAGTGTTTCAGTGGTAAAATAATTATGGGTTTCAGTGACAGCAGAATTCTGGGTCATCATATGGAGATCCGGGGCCTGGGTATTATCAACATTTCCCAGATATTCGGAGTCCGTGGAATCCGTGATAAAAAGCAGGTTCAGCTTGTGATCAACCTGGAAGAGTGGGATGTGAACAAAAATTACGACCGTTTGGGTACAGATATAAAAACAACGGAAATTCTGGGAGTGAAGATTCCTATTTTTAATATACCTGTCAAACCGGGAAGAAATATTCCGATTATTATTGAGTCGGCTGCCCTTAATGAGAGATTAAAAAAGAAAGGTCATTATTCTGCTAAAGAATTTAACAAAAATCTGATACAATGGTTGGAAAGTGAGAACGCCAGAAATATGTATCAGGATAACTACTTGAATAAACAGGAATAAATTATGATCCGAAAAGATACAAAAGTTATGAATAGAGCCGGTCTCCATGCCAGGCCGGCAGCTCTTATAGTTCAGACAGCCAGCCAGTTTGAGGCCACTGTTTTTATTGAAAAAGACTCTGAGAAAATCAATGCCAAGTCCATCATGGGGCTTCTGACAATGGGAGCCGCCTACGGAACGGAACTTGCTATTTCCGCAGAAGGTTCGGATGAGGAAAACGCGGTTAACGCTCTTATTGAGCTGTTTGAATCGAGATTTGAGGAATAGATCCGTCTCCTTTTCTCATCTGCCGGGCTTTCTTCTCTGGTTTTTAATACCCGGAGTTCTGCTGGCGCAGACCCCGGAAACAGGTTTTTTCTCTATTGGCAGCAACAATTCCATTGCCGTTTCTGTTGCTGTACCCCAGTTGGATGCCAGACGGCTTAAGGCCAGTGTCATGGACGGGGGCAAGGTCGAAATCCTCTATACGTTCAGAGCCAGAATGGTTGCTGATAATACGAATCCCCAGGTTTTAAGGACAAAAGAGATCCTTCTGCGCAGTACAGGCTTCCGGGATATTATCACAGACGATTTTATTCTCCTGATGAATGGATCCGAGAGAGGAACCTACAGGTCCTGGGAACCTTTCGAACAGGCTCTTACCCATTTGGTGGACTTTCCTCTTGAAGTCTCCGGTCTTGAGGGAGAGGTACCTGATATCCGCTACAGGGTGGAAGTTGTGTATAAAAAATTTGTAGCTCCTCTGAATCTGTTGTATCTGATTCCCGGGCGGTATATCAGCCGAAGCGGCTGGATGAAAATTCCGGAGGTTTCAGAGTGAACCTGACACGTTTTCGGGAGCTGCTGCAGAACAGTGTCATCACCATCGTTCTCCTGTACCTGATCATAATCATCCTGACTCTCTTTTTCTCATCCACCATTCTGGAAGGGCTGGATCCGGAAAGCATCAGTGAAAACAGAACTCTCATGGCTCTGTTTATGACCATTCCCGTCATTATCCTTTTCACTGTGATCTATAGCATCTACTACCTCAGGGTTCGTATAAAAAACCGTCACAGCAGCTATCACTTCAGACTCAAACTGGTCATGCTGATACTGCTGATCGTCGTCCTTGTTTCTCTTCCCCAGACAGTTCTGTCCATCCGCTTTATGGACATGGTTTTCGACAAGTGGTTCGGCGATGATGTGGGAATTGCTCTGAACAGCGGTCTCGATATCGCTTTGGAGTACTACTACGATTTGAATCAGCAGCTGGAGGATATCGGGGAAAGTCCCTATTTTACCCTCACAGCCAGCCGGGTGGGATCAGATCCCGAAGACGCCTGGAAGGAGTTGAAGCTGCTCTATCCCCGTCTGGACGGGATACAGATTGTAACCGCAAGCGATGTGATCCTCTTCGGGGATCCCCGACTCAACTATACCCGGCAGGATCTGCTGGCTCTTTCGCCCGGCCTGATTCCCAAAAGGACCGGACTGAACTTCAGTATCATTGGATTTCTCAAGGAGATGCAGGTCCGGGGAGAGTCATTCCGGATTGTCATATACAGGATCATTCCCAGAGAGTTCGACAGGAATGCCAGGAACCTGACGCAAATGATAGAGAAATTCCGCCAGTATACCCACTACAGCCGGCTTTTCAAAATCGGACTTCTCCTTTTTTATGCGATTTTTCTGGGGCCCATGCTCTTTCTGGGATTCGTTCTGGCTCTTGTGATCAGTCAGAGACTGATCTCGCCCTTTCTGCGGCTTGAAGAAGCCACAAGGAGGGTTACGCAGGGAGACTACTCCTTCCGCTTCCTTTCCCGGGAGGATGACGATTTTGCCTTTCTGTCAGACTCCTTTAATTCCATGATGAAAGAGCTGGATGTGACCCGCCGTGAAATCCTGCAGACCGAGAAGGTTTCAGCCTGGCAGGAGATCGCCCAGCGGCTGGCCCATGAAATACGGAATCCCCTCACACCCATCCGGCTCTACTCCCAGAGAGTTCTGACAAAACTGGATCAGGAGGTTGTTCCCCGGGGAATGATAGAAAAATCCATGAACCGGATCCTGATGGAGGTGGACAACCTGAACAATCTTCTTGTTGAGTTCAGAGAGTTTGCCCGGCAGCGTCCACCCGTCCTGGAAGCCAGCAACTTCCGGCAGTTCCTGCATGAAATTACAGAGGTCTACGAGGCATCCTATCCCGATGTTTCCATTCTTACCGAGAATGTTTCTTCTGATCTGATGCTTGAATTCGATATCCCTCAGTTCCGGCAGGTCTTCAACAACCTGATTACAAACGCCATACTGGCCATGGAAGGGAACGGCCTGATTATAATCCGGGCTGATCTTGTGAAGAAAGGGTATTCTGTTTACTGTAGAATACAGATATCCGATTCGGGCCCCGGAATTAATGCGGAGAATCAGGAAAAGATATTCAATCCCTATTACACAACAAGAGAAGAGGGGACCGGTCTGGGACTCTCTATCGTGGAAAGAATTGTCTTTGATCACCGGGGACGTATCTGGGTGGAGTCGGCAGTAGGAGAGGGAACAACCTTTTTTATCGACCTTCCCTATGAGGAATTGCATGGAACGAATACTGATAATTGATGATGAAGCCTCTATCCGGGAGGTCCTGACGGATATTCTGGAAGATGAAGGCTATGAAGTTCTCACCGCAAAAGACGGGATTGAAGGGCTTCATATGATGAAGACCGAATCCTTTGACCTTGTTTTTCTGGATATCTGGCTGCCCCATATGGGAGGCGTGGATGTTCTGAAAAAAATAAAGGAAGACTTTCCTGTGGTTTCGGTCATCATTATCTCCGGCCATGCCAATGTGGATCTTGCTGTAAAAGCCATCAAAATAGGAGCCTTTGATTTCCTGGAGAAACCTCTGGACCTCACAAGAGTTCTGACGCTCACAAGGAATGCACTGGAACTGGAGAAACTCCGACGGGAAAACCGGAATCTGAAACGGACTCCCGCCGTCGAGGAAAAGATGGTCGGTCAGAGCCGGGGAATCCAGAAAATCCGGGAACTGATCCAGCAGAGCGCTTCTTCCGATGCCCGGGTGCTTATCCTGGGTGATAACGGTACTGGCAAGGAGCTGGTGGCCCGGGCTATTCATAATAAGAGTCCCCGGAAAAACGGCCCTTTTGTAGAGATCAACTGCGCCGCTATCCCTGAAAATCTCATAGAAAGCGAACTTTTCGGTTATGAGAAGGGGGCTTTTACGGGAGCCGCAGGTTCCAAAAAAGGCAAATTCGAACTGGCCGACGGGGGGACCCTGTTTCTGGATGAGGTGGCGGACATGTCCCTCAGTGCGCAGGCTAAAGTTCTCCGGGCGATACAGGAGCTGAAATTCGACAGGATAGGCGGAACCGAACAGATCACAGTGGATGTGAGAGTTATAGCGGCGACCAATAAGGAGATCCTTCAGGAGATTGACGCGGGAAGATTCCGGGAGGACCTCTATTTCCGTCTCAATGTGGTTCCCATAAATGTACCGGCCCTGAAAGACCGTGTCGATGACATCCCCCTGCTTGTTGAACATTTCATGGCCCAGTTCAAGCCTGAAAAAAGTGCCGGACGAACCATTTCTCCCGAAGGAATGGAGGAGATGGTCTCCTATCCCTGGCCGGGGAATATCAGGGAATTGAAAAATTTCATCGAAAGAATTAACATTATGTCCGAAGGGGATATTATTTCCCTGGAAACGGTCAGGAAGTTTATGGGGGAGAAGAAAGTCATAAGGCGCTCACCCCTGCTTGAAAAATTCGGCGAGATGAAGCTGAATGAGGCCAAAGACCTTTTTGAAGCGGAGATCCTTCAGGACAGACTGGAACGGAACGGATTCAATATAGCGAAAACGGCACAGGATCTGGGGATATATCCCAGTAATCTGCACAGCAAGATTAAAAAGTACGGATTGGAAATTAAAAGATGAAAACCTTAACTAAAAGGCAGAACGAAATTCTCAGTTTTATCCGCACTTTCATACAGGATAATCAGTATCCCCCTTCCATCCGGGAGATCGGCCGGTACTTCAGTATTTCTGTGAAAGGGGCTTATGACCATGTCAAAGCCCTGGAGAAAAAACAGGTTATTTCCATCAGTCATAATAAATCCCGGGCTATCTCCCTGGTTCCTGAAAAGGATGAGGAGAACGAAACACAGAAAATCCCCATACTGGGAAATGTGGCCGCGGGTCTGCCTCTTTTTGCAGAGGAGAACTACGACGGAACAGTCTCGCTACCATCGGATGTGCTGAGAAAGGGAAACCTTTTTGCTCTGAGAGTGGAAGGGGAGAGTATGACCGGAGCCGGTATCTTTGACGGAGATCTGGCTGTATTTGTTCAGCAGCCTGTGGCTGAAAACGGAGAGATCGTCGTTGCCATGGTGGACGATGCCGTCACTTTAAAAAGATTTTTCAAAGAGAAAAACCGGGTGCGTCTGCAGGCTGAAAATGCGGCTTACCCATCAATATTCACTCAGGACGTAAAAGTTCTGGGAAAACTCATTACAATAATAAGACAGTATGGCTAAAGACAAACTTTTCCTTCTCCTGGGACCTGAAAAAGGTCAGAAAGACCAGTTCATAACGAATATCAGGCAGTCTCTGAAAAAAAAACTGGGTGAGGATCCTGAATCCCACAAATTTTATCCCTTTGACTCTGATATGAGTCAGATCCTTTCCATCCTGCGGAACGGATCACTTTTTTCTGCTCACAAGCTGGCTATCATCAACAATATGGAGGAGCTTAAAAAAGCGGCGGATATAAAGCTTCTTGCCCAGTTCTGTGGCAATATGCCGGAGGATGTGACCCTGATTCTTCTCAGTGACGGGATCTCCATCGATAAAAAGGTTGAAAAGCTGGTGCCTGCGGCTCAGAAGAAAATATTCTGGGAAATGTTTGATAACCAGAAGAAAAGCTGGATTATTAAGTTCTTTTCCGACCAGGGAATGAAAATTACCTCAGGGGCAGTGGATATGCTCCTGGAGATGGTGGAGAACAACACCAGCGATCTGAAGATAGCCTGCAGTAAACTCTCTTTCTACTTCAATATAGGCGATCAGATCTCAGAAGAGGATATTGATACGTTTGTCTATCACAGCAAGGATGAA
The DNA here is from genome assembly GCA_963666275.2 of Oceanispirochaeta sp. Lineage (GTDB taxonomy): Bacteria > Spirochaetota > Spirochaetia > DSM-2461 > DSM-2461 > Oceanispirochaeta. Next base: position 381,960 of record CAXXOA010000002.1, on the reverse strand, counting down.
AATGTATTCACCCTCTTTGAAAAAGTCCTGCTGAAGGAGCTGAATCCGGCTCTGGAGGTCTTTTCCACAATCATCCTCTCGGGAGATGTGGACCCTGTGTTCCTTATCGGAGGCTTTCTCAGACAGATCCGCCGGGTCCTGAGGGTTAAAACGGCTGTCACCGAGGGAGAGACCCTGCAGACAGCCTTTCAGATGTACGGTGTGAGAGGCAAGAAGAATCAGAGAGTCACCAGTGAAGGTCTGCGGAAGTACCATCTGGAAGAGCTTGTCAAAGCCCAGCAGGAGGGGGAGAGGCTGGACAGAACCCTCCGGGAGATGAAAAAGGAGATGCAGGTGATCGCCTTTCAGCTCTATCTTACCAGGCTGATCTCGGGTTTTTCTTCCGCACGGGGGCGCCGGGCTGTCTGATCAGTCCGTGCTGTTTCTTCCCAGTCCAATAAAGTAGGTTTCAAAAGACTCTTTTCTCACAGCCTTGGGCTTAAGCCTTTTTACCTGGGCGAATTCCAGTTTCATTCTATCAAAAAGCTCCTGTTCATCTCCGCCCTGAAATACCTTCACCGCAAAATTTCCTCCCGGTTCCAGCCATTTAAGAGTAAACTCAAGGATCCGTTCGACCAGATCGTAGGAACGCCGGGTATCCATCAGTCTGTTTCCAGAGGTGGAGGGAGCGGCATCGCTTATTATGACCTGAAAAGGTCCCAGTTCGGAGAGAAGGCCTGTGACCTCATCGGAGAAGATATCTCCCTGGATAAATTTCAGGTCCCCTTTGGCTTTGAAGTTTCCCAGAGGTTTCAGATCGGCCCCTACAACACGGCCCCGTCCTTTCAGGAGCTTCAGAGCGTACTGCGTCCAGCTTCCCGGCGAGGCTCCGATATCAAGAACAGTATCTCCCGGTCTGATAAGACTGGTTTTATTCTGGATCTCTTCAAGCTTATAGACCGATCGGGCCATGTAGCCCTCGCGTTTGGCTTTTTGTGAATAGAAGTCCGGTCGGCTTCGGTTGGACATTGTGGCAGCTCCCTGACTATAATGTTTTTCAAAAGGATGAATTATGGACCATAATAGATTGAGATTGGAAAAAATTGAAGAGGCTCTGTTCCGGGTCATGCCCGAAACCTGCCCTCCTGCCTGGATGGACGGGATGACAAGGTCCCGTGAAACTGAAATCCCCGGGGGAATGATAGATACATTCCATGCTCCCGGAGTGGAGCTTCTGCACCGGGGCGGCAAGCGCTGGCGTCCTCTTGTTATGGTCCTGTCCAGCGAAGCCGCCGGAGGGGATCCCGACGATGTATACCCCCTGACCCCCATGGTGGAGCTGGCCCATAACGGTTCCCTTATCATTGATGATATTGAAGACAAGTCCGTGGAGAGGCGGGGAAAACCGGCGGTTCATCTCCTCTATGGAGAGGATCTGTCGATTAATGCGGGGAACCTTATGTACTTCAATGCCACCGGCCTGGTTGCCGGACTTGATAAACCGGCCGCCCTGAAGTTTGCCCTTCTGGATTCGTACTGCGAGAATCTGAGACGTCTTCATTTCGGTCAGGGACTGGATATCCAGTGGCATAACAATCACAGGGATATCCCGGATAAAGAGATCTACCTTCAGATGTGCCGTTTCAAAACCGGAGCTCTTGCCCGGTTCGCTGCTCAGGCCGGGGTCCTTATCGCCGGAGAATCTGCTGAAAAAGCGGACCTGGCCGGTGATGTCTGGGAGCGGATCGGTGTGGGCTTCCAGGTTCTGGATGACGTGAAGAACCTCACCACGGGAAATCCCGGCAAGCAGAGAGGGGATGATATTGTGGAAGGCAAGAAGAGCCTCCCTGTCATTCTGTTTCACAGAGACAATCCCGGAGAATATCCTGCACTGGCGGACCTGTTCCGTCAGGCCGGGGAAAAAGGGATGGCTGAGGGCCGGGATATTGTGGAAGAAGCCATCGCCTTTATGGATCAGTCCGGTTCGATCGCAAAAGCCGGTGACATTGCGCGAGCCATGATGGATGAAGCCCTGAAAAATCTGAAAGGGCTCTTTGATCCCTGTGAGGCATTAACCCTTCAAATCGATATGGTGGAGACATTTCTGAAGAAGATGCTATAATATCCCTATGGCAGTATCAGGAAAAAAACTCTGGCAAAGATTATCGGCTGTTTATCCTTTATCAGATTCGGAAAAGAGCGAAGGTCTCAAACTCTTTAAAGAGTATACTCACAGCGGGTATCTCAATGAAGAGGACTACTCTTCGGCTGAGATCAGCAGCGGGGGAGTCATTGATTTTTTCAGAAGGCTCTCACTGCTCCGCAGCGCATCCAGTCCTGTCTGCCGGAGACGGGATGCCCGATGGATGGGAGAAAGCAATTTTCAATTTTTTCAGCTCAGGGATGCGGGATCTTTTTTTCAGGCTCTGAGAATTCTTCCCTATCTGAGAATTGACGGTCTGGTTCTCCTGCCGGTTACCCAGATCCAGGAGGAGTTTCCTCTCTATCCGGTGAGTCACTCTCTGCTGGATAAGAATCTTTCGGACCCTCTTATGGAAACAGCCGGCCTCACCCTGGAGGAGCAGTTTCATCTTTTCCTGGCGGCCGCCCATCTGACAGGTCTTAAAGTCGGGTACTATCTCTCCCCTCTGGTGGCACCCGATTCGGCTGTGATCTACAGAAAACCCGAATTTTTTCAGTGGCTCCTCAACGGAAGGCAGCCCGGGGACCGGCAGGCACTCCTGAAAGAAGTGGAAAGAATCACGGCTGAAGAATTTCAGAAGAGCGGATTCTATGATTATCCGAAGATCCGGGAGAGGGTGAATGGGGCCTCCCTGACGGCAGCCACCATTGGCAGCATGGAGGATACTCCCTGCTTCAACCTGGAAAACCCTGTCTGCCGCGAATACTTTGCCGATATATTCCTGAATCTCCAGAGCCGGTATTCCCTGGATTTCATATTCCTTTCTCTTCCGGAAGGCATGAATCCCCGGGAAGCCGAAGAGACGGTTCTTCTTGTTCAGAGCCCCGGGAAAGGGGATCTGAAAAAGTATACAGGATGGATTGTCGAGTATCCAGAAAGCGAAGAGGATCAGCGGTTTCAGGAAATTACCAATCTGCTGAGTTCTCCTCTCTCCTCCATTGGAACACTGGATGAACAGGCTTTCCATGACTGGTTTCATAACCTGGGAAGACTCTTTGACATTAACAGCAAAAAGAAAATACCCTTTTCACGGACAGTTCTGCTGCCGTCAGAATCAGGAGATCCCGCTTCGGTTCTGCGGTTTTACTTTCTCACAAGATTCAGCGGACTTCGCGGGTACAGACGGCCTCTGCTGCTGGGAAACTCCTACCTGACCGACAGGGAGTTCGGGGACATTCAGAACCGGATTGAAGATGTCTATACCCGGTATACCTCTGTATTCACCAAGGGCCGTCTGCTGAAGGTTGTGGCCGATGAATCCTTTGCCTGGTGGATCATCAGAGAAAGAAACCGGATCCTCATTTCGCTGATCAGCCTGGATCGTCCGACTGGGCCTGAGCCCGGGAGCAAACCCGTTCCCATCCGCATAGACTACGGGGAATTTGTAAAGGATTCCAAGGTCCTGACTGTGGTTGAATATGACTTCACATCCTCTCAGGGGAGTCTCTATCTCTCTGCGGATAACTCTCTTCTGATCGATCAGCTGGAGAATAAAGGGGTCCGCCTCTTTTCCCTTCAGTAATCGTGGATTTCCCTCTTTCAGGAGGAGCATTTTATTGATCTTTCCCCTCGGGAGCATTACTTTATATTTATGAAACAGCACGGACGCGGTTTAAGAAAACCTTTTGCCTATCATTTTTCTCATTACTCTCTGATTCTGATTGGAATTAATGTGACCGTTTTTTTTCTAACCATGCTGATGCCCCGTCTGCAGGGGTATCTGGCTATGAATCCGGTCCTTTTTCTTCAAAGGCATTTCTACTGGACCCCGGTAACATATATGTTTGTCCACGGGGGTATGAATCACATCCTTTTTAATATGCTGGGGCTTTTTTTCTTCGGTCCTCAGCTGGAAGAGAGGATGGGGTCCACCGAGTTCATGGTCTACTACTTTTTTACGGGTATCCTTTCGGGTGTTTTCTCTCTTGTCATATATCTGATGACAGGGACCTATACAGTATTTCTGATGGGAGCCTCCGGGGCCATATTTGCTGTACTTCTGGCATTTGCTGTCTATTTCCCCCATTCCAGAGTCTATCTGATGGGGATCATCCCCCTGAAAACTCCGGTAATGGTCTCCCTCTATGCGGGAATCGAACTGTTCTCCATGGTGTTCGGACTCCAGGGGGGGGTGGCTCATATGACCCACCTGGCGGGACTTCTCTTCGGTTACCTCTATTTCCGTGTCCGCCTGGGAACTGATCCTGTCACTGTATTCAGAGACTCCCGGGGTAATCCCTGGAACTGATGGTGCGATTGAGAGTTTCTTTTTTCATTTTTCTGTTCTGTCTCACAGGGCTTTCCCTCCATGCCGCATCAGAACCGTATCTTACTGTTGAGCTGTCGGAAGATCTCTCCTTTCATGATTTCAATCTGATGAAATTTTCCGATGACGGAACGGCATCCAGTCCCGAGGAGTATCCTGAGATCCGGGATAAGGCAGTGAGAATCCTACTGGAAGAAGCCCGCTGGATCTTTTCCGGTATGATCTATGGTTTTCACTACAGGTATGTCCCGGGCTCCCGGGAACAGCAGATCGAAGATGAGTTCACCCTCACGCCGGTCGCTCTGATTGAAAAAGGGGATCCCTCCCTCAGAGTGGAGACCATCTTTGATGATTACAGAACCCTGACAGTTCAGTTTTCCTACTGGCTTTCTCCCCTTCAGAGCCGCCGGGTGGAGCAGTTCCATATGAGCCGCTACCGAGCCGCCGGCGGGAAAGCCAGCGAGCCTGTGACAACCGCTGATGCCGGCAGGGTGGCTATGGAGCTGGGGGTGAAAGAGGCTGTTCGGGAAGATCTCAGGCAGCAGTATTATAATCGCCCCCGGGAGGTCTCGGGACTTCTCTGTTTCAGCCATTCTCCCCGTTTGACTCTCGGGTCAGGCAGCTATAACAGCTTTGTCAGGATTCTCTACGGAATCGATCAGATTAAATACTATCCCGGGAGATAAAAAAAGGAGCTGTCCTTTTCAGAACAGCTCCCTCAAACCGGGGTAAAAAGTTACTCCTCTCCCTCGGGCAGGATCTGCCTTACCATAACAACACCTTCAATGTCGGACAGTTTTCTGAGAAGAGCCTCGTCGGCCTTATTGGATATATCGATGATATTGTAGGCAATATCATCTTTGTGTTTGTTCATCATATCCTGGATATTCAATCCGTTTTCTGCCAGAGTCGTCGAGATCTGACCAACCATGTTGGGGACATTTTTATTGGCGATCAGGAGTCTGTATCCTCCGTCATACTCCATGGAACAGGTGGGGAAGTTGACCGAATTTACAATTTTGCCCGATTCAAGAAAGTCACGTACCTGACTGGCCGCCATGATGGCGCAGTTTTCCTCTGCTTCGGGAGAGGACGCCCCCAGGTGAGGGATCGTGATGATTCTTGGATTGCCCAGCAGGTCTCCATCGGGAAAGTCGGTAATATAGTAGCTGATTTTTCCGTCTTCAATCGCCTGTTTCAGGCTGTCGTTGTTTACCAGTCCTCCCCGGGCAAAGTTCAGAAGCCTGGTTCCGTCTTTCATCATTTCAAACTGATTGGTATCCATAATCCCCCTTGTTTTATCTGTCAGGGGAATGTGGAGAGTTATGTAGTCTGAACCGGCTATGAGCTGATCCAGAGAGGAAGCTTTTTTCACTTCCGGAGAGAGTCCCCAGGCGGCATTGATGGAGATAAAAGGGTCATATCCGGTTACCTCCATTCCCAGGCTCAGAGCTGCATTGGAAACAAGAACTCCGATGGCCCCCAGTCCGATAACACCGAGTTTCTTGCCCTGAATTTCGGGGCCGGAAAATCGGGATTTCTCTTTTTCCACAAGCCGGGACACTTCATCGTCCTTTTTCAGGGTCTGAACCCAGTTGATTCCGGCATTGATATTCCGGGAGGAGAGAAAAAGCCCTGTCAGTACCAGTTCCTTGACGCTGTTGGCATTGGCACCGGGGGTATTGAAGACAACCACACCCCTGTCGGTACAGTAATCCACGGGGATATTGTTTACACCCGCTCCGGCTCTTCCGATCGCTTTTACAGTCTCTGAGATCTCCTCGGGCTGAATCTTATAGCTCCGCACCAGGATTGCATCCGGATGGGTCAGTTCGGTGGCTGTCTCGAACTTTTCCCGGGGAAGCCGGTCCAGTCCTTTAGAGGAAATCTTGTTCAATGTCTGAATGGCAAACATACTCTACTCCTTTTGGTTAGAGCTCCCGTTTATCTGTGACAGGAGCATTAGAATACCTGATTGAATATCTGCCTGATAGGTGAAAACCCCTTCAGGAAGATCCAGAATCCGGGGGGTCAGATTCAGAATGGCCAGGGCGCCTCCCTTGACCATGCGTTCCGCTGTTTTCTGTATCATCCCTCCCCCGGAAGAGATAACACCCAGTTTAATTTCTTTCTCCCTGAAAACTTCCGGAATCTCATGGGAGGGGTACAGGGGAATATTTGTACTCATCCTTTCCAGGCGGTTCATATTGCTGTCGAAACCGGCAGTAATATGAAGGCCCGGCAGAAGCTCCGGATTACTGAGCAGCACCGATCCCCAGGGTTCCAGCCCGGCAATCCCCGCCACAACACGGAGATCCAGAAGGAGATGCTTCTCAAGCTGGGGAATCAGCTCTGCTCCCCGGTAGCCCCAGCCTTCTGCCTGACAGCCCAGGATACTCAGATCCTTTCGGAGAGAAGTGCCGGTCGTGCCGATGGAAGCCGCCAGATCCCGGGAGGTCTGTTTCGTTTCAAGCCACTGGTAATCAAGATTTTTAAGGTAGATATAGAGACGAATCATCCTTAACCGGGAAGCCTGTGAAAACTTGTCTGACCTCATGTTTCGGACTATACAGGGAGGGAAAAAAAACCGCAACACCAAACTGTGAATTAATTCACAGTTTGGAAAAAGAAAAAGAGTTGGTTTTTGCCGGGATATCTCTTAATATTAATGAACGGGATTTTAATAAGGAAAAGTTTGCATTATGAATACCATAGCAGTTATCTGCAGTGACTCCATCATTAATCAGGGCATAGAGAGGGTTATTCAGAATGAATTCCCGGGGGATTTTCACCTCAGATTTACAGAGAGTGTTTCCGAGGCCCTGGATATCCTGAATTTCGAGCTGCCCGATCTCACCATCCTTCACCTTTCGGACAAAAAAATTGATCTCACCCTCCTGAAAGAAAAGATAATGGAAGACTCCTGGCTGCACAGCTCGGGGCTCATTGGTGTTTATGACCTGGGACGGCATGAAGAATCCCGTCTTTTGGATCAGTACCGGAACCTGAATCTGCTGGCCATGATGGACTACTCCCAGATCAGAACCCATTTCAGCAAGATCCTCTCGATTGTCTATGCCAACAGACAGCTGATCTATCAGAATGAACTGGCCGATAATATCCTCAATAAATTCTCCGGCGCCTTCAGCATCAGCAACAGCGACTATGCGGTAGCCTCAGTGTATGCGGGTATCCTTTCCATCAATATGGTCCGGTCCGGAAGGATCTCCAACGAGGAGAGATTCAAACTCCAGATGGCCCTGTCGGAACTGGTGCTGAATGCAATCGAGCACGGAAACTGCGGGATTACCAGAGAAGAGCGGGACCAGGGGCTATCTCAGGGGTCAAGTCTGATCGAGATGATCATTGAAAAAAATAAAGATCCCAGGATCGGCTCCAGAAAAGTTCTTCTGGAATGGGACCTTTCGGATGAGGAATCCCGTTTTATCATAAGCGATGAGGGGGAGGGCTTCGATGTGGAAGCCTTTAAAAAGTCTCTGCAGAATGCCTCCTCCGGTTCCAGCAACGGGAGAGGAATCCTCCTTTCCAGGATTGTTGCCGACAGAGTTCTTTTCAATAAAAAAGGCACTCAGGTCTCTATGATCATGAATAACCGAAAGCTCCACGAAAAACTGACACCCGCCGGATTCTCCGGCGAGGAGATGATTTCGGTAAAACCGGGTGATGTGGTGGTCCGGGCGGGAGATCCGGGAGATTCCATCTACTACATCTCCAGCGGTCAGTACAATGTTATCCACCATGGAAAGACAGTGGGAAAAATACAGCCGGATGATGTTTTTATGGGTGAAATGGCGTTTCTGCTGAACAGGAACCGCAGTGCCTCGGTTATTGCGGAAACCCCGGGGAAACTTATCAGGATCCCGAGAAAATCTTTCATTCAGGTCCTGAAAAGGTATCCCCAGTACGGCCTGTTTATAAGTCGTCTTCTGGCAAACCGTCTGCAGAGAACCAATGAATTCATCGTTCAGACCCTGAAGGACGGTTCCGGAGAGGAAACGAAAGACCTTACAATTTAAATAAAAAAAGGGGACGCATTGACGCGCCCCCCTCTGTTCTCTCTTGTCTGTACTTATTCTGTCTCTTCCGGCAGAATCACATCCAGGTGAAGGTCTTTCAGCTGAATCTCATCTACCCTGGCGGGGCTTTCATCCATGGGGGACATGCCTGCGCTGTTTTTCGGAAAGGGAATCACCTCTTTGATGGATTCCTTTCCCGCCATGATCATAACCAGACGGTCCAGTCCGGCAGCCATTCCGCCATGGGGAGGCGCGCCGTAACGGAAAGATTCCAGAAGGAATCCGAAGCGTTCTTCTGCCGCTTCTTTGGGAAATCCCACGACATTGAATATTCTCTGCTGCAACTCCGGATCGTGGACCCTGATGGAACCGCTGGCAAGTTCGTAACCGTTGAGAACCAGGTCGTACAGATCTCCCTTGACGGGGCCCGGATCCTGTTCCATTGTTTCCAGGTACTGTTCCTGGGGCATGGAGAACATATGGTGAGCCGGTTCCCAGGCTTCCTCTTCTTCGTTCCATTCAAAGAGGGGGAAATCTATGATCCAGACAAATTTGAAGATGCTCTCGTCTATCAGTTTCAGATCTTTTCCCAGTCGGGAGCGGACAGCACCCAGGGAGGTGCAGGCTGTCTTCCAGGATGCACCCATCAGAAGGATCAGATCTCCCTCGGTGGCACCCAGGCCGGAACAGATGGCTTCCGCCTGATTGGCGTAGAATTTGGAAACACCCCCATCCAGACCGTCGGCGGTCACCTTCATCCAGGCCAGTCCTTTGGCACCGTAGGTTTTGGCCGTCTCTTCCAGCTCTGTGATTTTTTTTCGGGAATAGTCCGCCGCAGCTCCGGGAACAACCAGGGCTTTCACAGTTCCTTCAGATTCGAGTACCGACTTGAAGACACTGAAATCGCTGCCCGCTACATAGGGGGCAAAGTCCTGGAATTTCATATCGAATCTAAGGTCGGGTTTATCGCTTCCGTACAGGTTCATGGCGTCATCATAGGAGAGCCGTTCAAACTGCACCGGCAGTTCCACTCCCAGGGATTCCGAGAAAATATGACGCATCATTCCTTCGGTGACTTTAAAAATATCCTCTCGGGAGACAAAGCTCATTTCCAGGTCGATCTGGGTAAACTCAAGCTGTCTGTCCCCTCTGGCATCTTCATCCCGGTAGCAACGGGCAATCTGAAAGTATTTGTCAAACCCCGAAACCATGAGAAGCTGCTTGTAAAGCTGGGGTGACTGGGGAAGGGCAAAAAATCGTCCCGCATGGAGCCGTGAAGGGACAAGGAAGTCTCTGGCTCCTTCGGGGGTGGATTTAATCAGAGTGGGAGTTTCGATCTCAAGAAAATCCGATTTCTGAAGATACTCTCTGACTGCATAGGTTACCTTGTTTCGCAGGATGATCCTGTCCTGCATTCCTTTGGAACGCATGTCAAGATAACGGTATTTCAGACGGGCTGTTTCATTGGAATCAGTTTCATCTTCTATCATGAACGGCAGGGTTTTACAGGTGTTCAGTATGCTTATATCTTTGACTGAAACTTCAATTTCCCCCGTGGCCATCTCGGTATTAATCATGCTTTCCGGCCGCAGTCTTACGACGCCTTCCACGGCTACACAGTACTCAAACTTTAGACTGCCGGCTTTTTCGCTGAGTTCAGCCGGAGCATCTTCATCCACAACAATCTGAGTTTCGCCGTAACGGTCTCTCAGATTTATAAAGTGGATTCCTCCATGGTCTCTGTTTCTATGGACCCAACCGTTGAGGATAACAGTCTGGCCATCGTTTTTTGCGGTAAGTCCTCCGCAGGTAACGGTTCTCTTCATTTTTTCCATAGCCAGACTTTACCATTACAGAGGGACTCGAATCAATGATTTGTTATGTTATTTGAGATGGATTCGATACTTATGGGCCATCTGATCGGGTAGATAGGACCTTTTGGTTCTCCTCAGGCCTTCAATGCCGAGATCCTGTTCCAGGTTGATCATGCTGTAGTCTCTGCAGAACTCTCCGGCAAAGCTGTTGAACATATACTGATACACACCTTTGGCGGAAACATCCCCTTTGGCAAAGTGAATGGTGAATACTTCCGGACTGACAGCTTCTCCGATCATAAATCCAACGGGATTTTCATCGGCATAGAAAACTGCTCCCTTCAGGTTGAAGGAATCCCTGTGAACCAGAGTATCCCGGCACTGGTAGTAGTCGGAATCGCACATCTCCTGGGTGGAGGCGGCCTGCCATATATCCAGAAGTTCCAGCGGTTCATGCACATTCTCTTCTGAAAGAGGTTTAAGACAGGCTTGGTAGTTCTCCTTGAACTGCTTCAGAAGGTTCCGTTTCTTATGGAGCTTTCTGCCCGGATAGGTCTGCATTTTTTCCGAGGTGTACAGATAGTCTGAATCCTGTTCCAGAAAATCCGATACCGTATCATGCCCTTCAAAAAGAGGGACCCAGGCTTCGGGAACCGGAAAGATCATGTCATATCCGTCATCTTTGCCCATACGGACCAGTTTTTCCAGATATTCAGGATTTTTCTCCAGATCCATTAGCGGCATAAGATATCTTTTCCTGTCGTAACTCACTCCGGCAAGGAATGTATCGCTGCCGTCTGAAATGACCCGGTACTGATGGGTATTTCTGAAAAAATAGAGATTCGCAAAGCAGTATTCCGAAAGAGGAATCTCAATAGATCTTAAAAGAGGTACCAGAACGCTCTGGTCTTCCATGCCCAGTGTTTTTTCTCTGACTGTTATTTCTGTTTTCATATGTTATCTTTTTTTCTAAAATATAACCATGGATTGTGCAAGAGACAAGTTTTTCATGAATAAAAAGGTTACAGAATTGGTAGTAATTAGGAAGCATGGTATTTTCTTCATAGAAAAAATTAGGTATATTAGTTGAAACAGGAGACTGAAGAATGGAAAGAATATACCTCGACAGTAATGCCACCACTGTAGTGGATCCTCTTGTGAAGCAGGCAATGGATCCTTTCTACTGCCAGTTTTACGGAAATCCCAACTCGCTGCACCGTTTCGGGACAGAAACCCACCCGGAAATGGCTGTTGCCCTGGACCGACTCTATAACGGCATTAATGCTTCCGATGAAGACGATATAATTATTAATGGCTGTGCTACAGAGGGAAATAATACAATTTTAAAGAATGCCTATTTTTCTGCAATGAAAGAGGGCAGACCATGTCATATCATAACCTCCCAGGTTGAACATCCCAGTGTCCTTCATACCTGCCAGTTTCTGGAAGAGCTGGAAGGGGTGGAAGTGACATACCTTCCCATAAACAAAGAAGGACTGGTTACGCTGGATGCACTGAAAGAGGCTCTTGTCCCGGGAAAAACAACCCTGGTCTCCGTGATGTGGGCCAATAACGAAACAGGTCTGATCAACCCTGTCAGGGAACTGGCTTCCTACTGCCGGGAAATGGGTGTTCCCTTTCATTGCGACGCTGTGCAGGCTGTGGGAAAGATACCCGTGGATGTTCAGGACGTTCCCGTGGATTATCTTACATTCAGCGCCCATAAGTTTCACGGTCCCAAAGGGGTCGGCGGCCTTTACATCCGTCAGGGTGTTCCTATGCTTCCCCTCCTTCACGGGGGAGAACAGATGGGAAAAAAGCGGGCCGGAACAGTCAATGTCGCCTATATGGTCGGTATGGGCCTGGCCATGGAAATGGCAATGGAGCATCTGGATTATGTGGATACCGAAGTCAGACGGCTCCGGGACAAATTGGAGGACGCCATCCTGGCTCTTCCGGATACCATTATTATCGGAGACAGGAAACTCAGGACGCCCAATACCATTCTTGCCAGTTTTATGGGGATTGAGGGAGAAGCTTTTCTCTGGGATCTGAACCAGAATAATATAGCCGCCTCCACAGGGAGCGCCTGTTCGTCTGAAGATCTGGAAGCCGATGCAACCCTTCAGGCTATGGATCTGGACAACAATCTGGCCCACACCGGCGTCAGATTCAGCCTTTCCCGTTATACAACGGAAGAGGAAATAGATAAAACAATAGATGTGATCAACAAAACGGTAGCCCGTCTCAGGTCCATCTCCAGCACATATAGAGGAGGCCAATAGATGGCAAAGAATGATTTACTGGGCGGATCGCTCTGGGACAACTATTCGGATAAAGTCGCCGATAGAATGAATCATCCCCGGTATCTGGGGGAAATTACTGAAAAGGACGCTGAGGCCATGAATGCCAAACTGGTCGTTGCCGACTGGGGCGCCGAGTCCTGCGGTGATGCTGTCCGTCTCTATTGGGCTGTTGATAAAGATTCCGAAAAAATTGTTAAGGCATCTTTCAAAAGTTTCGGTTGCGGTACCGCCATTGCTTCCAGCGATATGATGGTGGAACTCTGTCTGGGTAAGACCGTGGACGAAGCCATTGAGATTACCAATCTGGATGTGGAAGAGGCCTTAAGGGATACACCGGATATTCCGGCAGTTCCCCCCCAGAAAATGCACTGCAGCGTTATGGCATACGATGTGATCAAACAGGCTGCCGCTCTGTACAAGGGGGTAGAGAAAGGGATCCTCGATGATGATGAAATGGTCTGTGAGTGTGCCAGAGTTACCTTGAAGACAATTCAGGAGGTTATCCGGATCAATAATCTGAAAACCGTGGAAGAGATCACTGCTTATACCAAAGCCGGAGCTTTTTGTAAATCCTGTGTGAAGCCCGGCGGTCATGAGATGAAAAAGTACTATCTCGTTGACATCCTCAAGGAAACCAGAGCCCAGATGGAAATGGAAGCTGCTGCCAAGAAGGAGAAACCCTTTGAAGAGCGCTCGACATTCCAGAAAATGAAAGTCATCGAGTCCTATTTTGAAGGCGAAATCAGACCGCTCCTCCATAAAGACGGGGGAGATGTGGAAATCCTGGATATTCTGGATGAAGAGGGTGTGACCAAGGTCAATATTTCCTATCAGGGAGCCTGTATGAGCTGCGGCAGCGCTCTGACGGGAACCCTCAATTTTATTGAGAATGGCCTGAGAGAGAAGATTTCCGATTCGATCCGTGTCCTTGTCAGCTGATAGAACACAGATGGAAAACAAGGGGCTCCCGAATTGCGGGAGCCTTTTTTTATCTATACATTTGTTTGCCTTTTTCCTGTGTTGGTTTATAATGGGATCATGAGGTTCAGATGAAAAGCGGAACAGCAGACCTGCCTCTTCATTACGGCAGGGTCCCCCGGTGGCTTTCTGAAAGGATGGCCCTTCTGGGGAGAGAAATCGTAAGAATTATGGTGGAAGAACAGGGGCCCTCCGCTTTTTTAAGCCGGCTGAGCGATCCCTTCTGGTTTCAGGCCCTTGGTTGTGTCATGGGGATGGACTGGCACTCTTCGGGAATCACAACCAGTGTCATGGGAGCCCTGAAAAAGGGAATCAATCCTCTCTCCCGGGAGCTGGGAATCTATATCTGCGGCGGCAGAGGCCGGTACTCCCGGATGACTCCGGATGAGATCCGGAGTATTTCAGGAAAAGAGGGCTTGAACGGTGAGGATCTTGTCGCGGCTTCCCGGCTGAGTGCAAAAGTGGATAATACCTGTATTCAGGATGGTTTCCAGATATACCTTCATAACTTTATCCTCACCAGAGAGGGGGAGTGGGCCGTGGTTCAGCAGGGGATGAACGACAGAGCCGGAATGGCAAGGCGGTATCACTGGCACTCTCCGGGAGTGAAGTCTTTTGTCCGGAATCCCCACTCGGGAATCTCGGGAATCAATCAGGGAATGCTCGTGAATCTGAGTGAAACCAGAGCCGAGAAAGCCCGGGATGCCATTCTGGATTTTTCAGGCCGCACTTCGGGGGAGCAGACCAGGGAGCTGCGGCATCTGCTCATGCCTTCACGGCACAATGTCAGAAACGAAGATGTGGATCCGAAGCGATTGGGCGCCGTCCTGGCAGTCGCTTCTGAACGGGGAGTAAAAACCTTTTCCGAACTCCTTCTTGTGGAAGGTCTGGGGCCGAGAACCCTACAGTCCCTGGCCCTGGTCAGTGAAGTCATCTACGGTGAACCAGCCCGGTTTGAAGATCCCGCAAGGTTCTCTTTTGCCCACGGAGGAAAGGACGGGCATCCTTTTCCTGTTCCACTCAAGGTTTACGACAGGACCATTCAGACCCTGTCGGGGACTGTTCAGAAAAGTTCTCTTCCCAGGGATGAGAAACGGATGGGGCTGAAAAAACTCCATCAGCTTCAGCTGTACATCGAAAAGATGGAAAAGGTGGAAGCTGATCCCGAAAAAGTGATGGCCTATGAAAGGCGGGTCTCCCATCAATACGGAGGCCGAACCGTTGCCGGGGTTCAGCGGCCGGAGGATTCGAGACAGCTAACTCTCTTCTGACTGACGGAATACCACTTCTTCAATTCTGTTCTGACTGACCTTTCCTATCACATAGGTCCCTTCGGGCATTTTCAATGTGGTACCCTCTTCAGGTATTTCTCCGAGCTTTTCAATCAGGTAACCTCCTACTGTGAGGGTTCTCTGATCGTGCTCCAGGTTGATGCCAAGCTTGTCCTGAATCAGATAGAAGGAGCTGTCACCCTGTATCAGCCACTCCCGGACTCCCCGGGAAATGATCTTGTCCGCCTCTTTCTCTTCATTCTCATCGTAGAGTTCGCCGAAGATTTCCTCTATGACATCTTCCTTTGTAACAATACCGGTTAATCCCCCGTATTCATCCAGGACGACAGCCATATTTAGTTTTTCTTTTTTAAAGTAGAGGAACAGGTCGTGGACCATCCTTGTTTCGGGTATGAAGAGAGGTTCCACCATTTTTTCTTTCAGTTTGAAGGCTTTTTCTCCAGAGGAAATGGCTCTCATTATGTCATGCATAAGGACGATCCCAACTATGTGCTCGGAATTTTCCTCGTAAACGGGTATCCTCGAAAATCCGTGATCCATGATTTCATCCAGAACATCTTCAATATAGGATTCCTTATCCAGGCAGAAAACATTGGTTCTGTAGGTGGTGATCCCTTTGACGGGAGTATTGTTTATCCTGAAAACATTCTGCACCATCTCTTTTTCATAGGTTTCTACGATACCAATGTTTTCACCGATCCTCACCATCTGCAGGAGGTTTTCAATGGTCAGGGTTTTCTGTTCCTTTCCTGAAAAGAGCCTGGTTATGACAGAGCTGATCGTGGAAATGATCCAGATGAAAGGGCGGAATACTGTGGAGAGCCAGTAAATTGGATAGGCCATGTTGAGACAGATGGCTTCATTTTTTGCCAGAGCAATCTGTTTGGGAGTGACTTCTCCGAAGATAAGAACAAACAGGGTCAGCAGGCCCGTCATTACCGCCACTGTCTGTGAGCCGAAAAGACGGATCGTCAGAGAGGTGACAAGGGCTGTGGCACCTATGTTCGCCAGGTTGTTCCCGATAAGGAGCGTGGTGAGAAGGACATCCGGCTTTCGTGCCAGTTTGTTTACTTCCCTGCCTCTTCTCCCGCCTTTTTCCATGATATTGTGGATCTGAAGAGTTGATAGTGAGGTAAAGGCAGTTTCTGTTGCTGAAAAAATTGCTGAAAGGGAGAAAAGGAGAAATAACAGGAGAATTTCAAAGGTCATCTGCTATTTTTCCGAGATAAAAGGTATAAAAAAGGGTCTGAGTCATCCATAGAAAAGATTATTTCTTAATTATCTGTTTATTTCAAGATTTATTTTCACTTGACAGCTATTTGGCGGGAAGCAAGAATTATAAATCATGAAGAGAGTCTCTCTTTTTTGCCGTAAAATTCTCGATTCTTCTCTATACCGTTCTATCCTTATCATTTTTGTCCTTGTCTCAGTTTTCCTCACAGATATCATCAAGGGCTGGTTGAGTCCTGCATCGGATCCGGTACTTGAAATTCTTATGTCCCTGGCTTTTCTGTTCCTCATGTCGGAGCTGATTCTGACCGCCATCGCCTATCGGGACTGGTATAAAAGGCTCACCTTCTGGGTTTTCCTTGCAGCCAATCTGACAATGCTTCTGGATATGAACTGGTTTGTAAACGGCCTGTTTCTTCATATGGATACCCTGTTTCCCCTCATTCCCATGAGGCTGATGCGCCTTATCCGCCTGGTGTCCCGGCTGGGAAGGATGATGAGGATCCTGAGGGTCTTCCTTTCGGATCATCTTTCCGCTCTCATTGCCGTTTTTACAGGGGCTTCGACGGATCGGGGTGACCGCCTGATGACTCAGAGTATTGTCAAAAGGCTCACGGGAAAGGAGAGGGTTCAGATCTGGGAAAAAATTGAGACAATCATTTCCTATGGTACCATGATTAGCTTTCTTTTCCTCTACATAATGATTTCCGGACTGGGCATTCTGCAGACAGTTCCCGTTTCTCCGGATTTCATTCAGGCCCAGGTTCTGGCCGCCACATCTCCCGGGCCGGAGAAAATCAGACTATTTATTCAGGAACATGAGGATCTTCTCTATTTTCAGATGGAAGATACAACCTATATAAACAGAGAAGAGAGAATCTCAGAAATCAGACAGGATGAAATCCTTATGGAGGAGTCCGGGAGCGCCCTCTTTTTTGTGGACAATTCGGAGCCGGTAAGGCAGGTTCACAGGCAGTCTCTCTATATCTCCCTGATATTCTTTGCCGCCATGTCATTTATGAATCTCTTTATCAGCTGGGTTATCAGAAAATACAATCTTGAATTTTCCGGTGTGCTGAAAACTCTTGCCAGAGCTCTTGATGAACGGGACTCCTACACAAGGGAGCACTCTGTCCATGTGGCAGTTTACGGGAAAGCCCTGGCTGCCGCGCTGGGAATGAAGAAAAAAGAGCAGGAAATTGTCTTTCTGGCTGGAGAGCTTCACGATATAGGAAAGATAGGTGTACCCGAGGATGTCCTTCACAAGGATGGGCCTCTGAATGATGATGAGTACAGGGTCATGAAAAAACACCCTGTTCAGGGGATTGAAATCCTCGACGGTCTTCTCAATCTTGATCAGGTGATCCTGGCTGCGTACTACCATCATGAGAAATTCAACGGTAAGGGATATCCCGAGGGACTTGAAAAAGACAGTATTCCCCGGATTGCCAGAATCCTGTCGGTCTGTGATGTCTGGGATGCTCTCACAACAGACCGTCCCTACCGGAGTGCTCTGGATTTTGAGAAGGCTAAATCAATTATCATGAAAATGAGAGGGGAAGATCTTCCGCCCTTGGAAGTGGATGCCTTTTTCGACAATAAAGTCTGGAAAGCGATCACGTTAGCGGAATAATCAATTGCCCCTGTAAACTGATTATCCCTTACGGGCAGGATTTCTTCCCCAGCAGGAATGAAAGTGATTCCTCATTAATCATAAACCATAACTGTCAGTATTTCCTGTATTTAGAGGAATAATCGGGCTTTTTTACATGAAAGTTAAAAATCGAATTTTTTCGTTGTCCCTTTTTATGATTCTTATTATTTTATAGTCACAAAATTCCACTGTTAACAAGGAGATTCTCAGGTGTCTAAAAAAAAGTTCAAAACCGAAGTGAATCAACTCCTGGATCTTTTGATTCACTCCTTATATTCCCATAGCGAAATCTTTCTGAGAGAGCTCATATCCAACTCATCGGATGCTCTGGATAAGTTGAAGTATCTAACCCTGACAGATGAAAAATTCAAGGATATGGAATGGAGCCCCCGGATTGATATTGTCCTGGAGGGTGATAAAAAAGAGACGATTGTCATTAAAGACAACGGAATCGGTATGAATGATGCCGATCTTAATGATTCTCTGGGAACAATTGCCCGCTCAGGAACCAAGAACTTTATGAGCAAGCTTTCCGGAGATGCCCAGAAAGATTCCAATCTTATCGGTCAGTTCGGTGTCGGTTTCTATTCCATTTTCATGGTGGCCGATCATGTGGATGTCATCACAAGAAAAGCCGGAGAAGATCAGGCCTGGAAATGGAGCAGCGACGGTCGTGAAAGCTACTCTCTGGACGAAGCGGAAAGGTCAGAAGGTTGCGGTACCACTGTGGTTCTCCACCTGAATGATGCGGGAAAAGAGTATGCCAATAAATGGGATCTGGAACAGATAATAAAGAAATACTCCAATCACATTGCCTTCCCCATTCACCTCCACTATACCTCCTCCCGCTACGAGGGAGAGGGCGATGACAGGAAAGAGATCAAAGAAGACAAAATTGAGCAGATCAATGCTGCATCGGCCCTATGGAAACGGTCCCCCCGGGAAGTGAAAGACGAAGAGTACAGCGAATTCTACAAGTCCATATCCAATGACATGGAAGATCCTCTTCTCAAGATCCATACAAGAGCGGAAGGAACCCTCGAATACAATACTCTCTTCTTTATTCCTAAAAAAGCACCCTTTGATATGTATCAGGCTGACTATAAACCGGGTGTGAAACTTTATGTGAGAAGAGTTTTTATCACTGATGACGATAAAGAGCTTCTCCCCACCTATCTCAGGTTTATCCGGGGTGTTATCGATTCTGAAGACCTTCCCCTGAATGTGAGCCGTGAAATTCTGCAGAAGAACAAGGTTCTGACAAATATCAAAAATGCTTCTGTGAAGAAGATCCTGAGTGAACTGAAGACCCTTTCTCAGAAAGAGGAGGAGTATAAGGAATTTATCGAACAGTACAACAGACCTCTGAAAGAGGGTGTCTACTCCGACTATGCCAATAAAGACGAGCTGATGGAGCTTGTCCGGTTTAAATCGACTAGTGTAGAAGGCTGGACCAGCCTGAGCGAATATGTAGACCGTATGGTGGATGACCAGAAAGGGATCTATTACATCACCGGTGACAATGAAACGACCCTGAGAAATTCACCTCTTCTGGAAGCCTATAAGAAAAAAGGCATAGAAGTTCTGATCATGGATGATGAGATTGATGAGATCGTCGCGCCCATGATGGGAACCTACAAAGAGAAAGAGATGAAAGCTGTCAACAAAAGCGGCAGCAGTGAGGATCTGAAGACCGAAGAGGATAAGGAGAAGGAAAAATCTGTTGAACCTCTTCTGAAAAAGATCAAAGAGGCTCTGGGCGACTCAGTCAAAGACGTTGTGGCATCCAGCAGACTTCATGAATCCCCCAGCTGTATTGTGGCTGACGAAAGTGATCCTACAGCTCAGATGCAGCAGATGCTCAAGGCTATGGGGCAGACGGATCTTCCTGAAATCAAGCCGATTCTGGAAGTGAATCCCGATCATGCCATTGTGGGACGTCTGAAAGAGAGTTCTGATAAGGACCTCATAGACGATATCAGCTGGCTTCTTCTGGACCAGGCTATCCTGGTTGAGGGGGCTTCCCTGAAAAATCCCCATGATTTTGCTCTGCGGCTGAATCGTATTATGGAGAAGGCTCTGTAAGGGGTCTGTCGATTCTCAGAAAAACTGTTCCTCCCCGGGGGAGCAGTTTTTTTTTGATTAATTGGTTATGTTGCGTTAATAATTTAGATACCGATCTCTAAAAGATGAAAATTGGAATTATTAAAATGTTGAAGTTGCTTCTATGAAAGTGCTTATTGGTCATACAAATATGGACCTGGACTGTTTCGGGTCCCTCGCCCTTGGTAAGTATCTTTATCCGGATGCTCTGATCGTCAAAAGCCGTCTTGTGCATCCTGTAGCCCAGTCTTTGTACAATCTCTATAAAAATCACCTGAATTTTACCTCTTCACGGGATCTGAAGGATCAGGATGTCAGCGAGTTCATCATCTTTGATACAAGGTCACGGGCCAGGATAAGGGAGTATCTGGATTTTTTTCCCCAGTACAGCGGGGCTTTTACAATTTACGATCATCATATCAATGATACATCCGATATCCCCGGAGCGAATCTTGTCTCCGCCTCCTACGGGTCGAATACCACTCTTGTGGCGCTGACCATAAAAGAGAGGGGGGGGCAGATCGATCCTGTGGATGCCACCATCGGTCTGACAGGTATCTTTGCGGATACAGGGAATTTCACTCATGAAAATGTCGTGAAAGAGGATTTTGAAGCCTCTTCCTGGCTGATCTCCCAGGGGGCCAATATGAAGCTTGTGAGCCAGTTCCTGAAACCTCTGAAGCAGGAGTATCAGATTTCCCTGTTCCATCAGGTGGTCAACAGGCTGGTATACAAGAAGATTCACGGTCATTCGATCATTCTCAGCTATTTTGAAATGAAAGAGCAGGTCAGTGGTCTGGCTCCGATTGTGGAAAAAGTTTTTGAAGTGGAAAACGCCGATGCCATTTTTATCCTTTTCGGGCTTCAGAAAGCCAGAAAAACCCTTATCATCGCCAGGAGTCAGAAAGAATCCATTAATGTCAGCGAAATTCTC
Organism: Oceanispirochaeta sp.; assembly: GCA_963666275.2. Taxonomy (GTDB): domain Bacteria; phylum Spirochaetota; class Spirochaetia; order DSM-2461; family DSM-2461; genus Oceanispirochaeta. The sequence goes on along the minus strand of CAXXOA010000002.1, from coordinate 361,164 downwards.
TCTCCTTTCGGGGGAGGCGGGCACACTCGGGCGGCTTCGGCTCAGCTGAAAGGCCAGTGGGGAGAGGATATCTATGAAAAGTTTATATCAAGTCTGAAAGAATCCCTCCGCCCTGCCATCAAAGCCGAAGATCTGATGACAGCCGATGTGCTGAGTGTCCGGGATCACTGGACTGTTCTGGAGGCGTCCCTCTTTCTGGAGAAAGTCGGTCATACGGGAGCTCCGGTTCTCACGGAAAAGGATGAAGTCTGCGGGTTTCTGACTCTACGGGATATTAGTAAGGCCCGCCGTTCCGATCAGATGAATGCTCCTGTTAAATCCTATATGACAAGAAAAGTTCACTCCTGCAGCAAGGATGACGGTGTCAAAGACCTGGAAAGGTTTTTTCTTAAATACAATGTAGGACATATCCCTGTCACCAATGGGTCCTCTCTGCTGGGGATCATTACAAGAGCAGACTATCTCAACCATATGGAGCTGAGGTAGGGGCTATTCTCTCAGGGATTCCAGCAGGGGAAAAAAGCCGGGGAAGGTAATATCCACGGCTTCTGCCGTATCAATTGTCGTCTCTCCTTCCGCCATGAGGGCCGCAATGCTCAAGGCCATTACCACCCTGTGATCTCCGTGTCCTTTTACAGAGGCTCCTTTCAGTTTCGATGGTCGGATGATCATGCCGTCTGGCAGCTCTGTTATATCCGCCCCCATTTTTCTGAGTTCTTCTGTCATAACGGCAATCCGGTCGGTCTCTTTCATCCTGGCCTGGGGGACATTGGTTATATGGGTTTCGCCCGAGGCAAAGCAGGCTGCTGCCGCCAGGGCGGGAAGGGCATCGGGGGTATCGTTCAGATCAAGGACTGTTCCTTTGAGCGGCGCTCCTGAAAAGTGGAGGGTTTCGCCGTCCACTCGATAGGAACATCCCATCTCTTCCAGCATGGGAATCACAGCCTTGTCTCCCTGGCTGTCTGTCATATCAAGCCCTTCAAAAGTCAGTGAGGAGCCTGTGATGGCGGCGGCGCAGAGAAAGAATGTGGCTGAGGAGAAGTCCGAAGGGATAGCTCTTGTGAATCCTTTGTACCTTTGCCCTCCGGGAATGAGAAACTCACTGAAATTACGGTTTTCTAGGTTTATCCCCTGTTCCTCCATCCAGCGGAGGGTCATTTCCACATAGGGTTTTTCCATCAGGAGGGGGACCTTCACCAGGCTGGACTGTCCCTCCTTCAGAAGAGGCAGAGACAGAAGCAGGGCTGAGAGATACTGGCTTGTCGGGCATTCCACAGAAGTCTCTCCACCGGTCATAGGCCCCTGAATCGTGTAGGGGGCACAACCATTCTCCGAAGCAGTCACTCCGGCTCCCAGATCTTTCAGGGCATTGAGCAGGTTTGCCGCAGAGCGGCTGCGGATCTGATCATCCCCGTCAAACCGGACGGTTCTGTCCAGCAGCGCCGCCATGGCTGTTATGAGGTAGAGGGTTGTTCCTGAATTGCCTGTATCGATAAAGGCTTCGGACTGAGCTGTTTCCCGGGAGACAGGTTTGATGATATTCCAGCCCCGGTCTGTTTCCTCAATCTCCGCACCCAGTGTGCGGCAGGCCTTCAGGCAGGACCTGGTATCTTCCGAATAAAGGGGAAAGTCTATCCTGCTGGGAGAATCTGCAAAAGAGCCTATAAGCAGTGCTCGTATTGTGTGGGATTTTGAAGCGGGAATCCTGAGGCTCCCTTTCAGACCTGTTGTCTTTCTGTCCGGGGATATCCCCGGAATTGTCACCGTACTCATAGGGCCTAGAATATCAGAGAAATTGCGGGGCTGTCCAACAGGTCAGGCTGACCAGCCGAATTTTTTCAGCGAGACTGTCCCGGAAGGAGAGAATACGATCCCTTCCGCCTCCAGAAGAGCCTTCTGGAGATCTCCGGATCTGCCGGGAAGGGATATTCTGCCTGAAGCATTAATCACACGGTGCCAGGGCAGATCGAATTTTTCACTGTCCCGGGACAGGATCCAGGCCACCTGCCGTGCACTGCGGGGTGAGCCTGAGAGGACGGCAACCCTGCCGTAGCTGACAACCCTGCCGTAGGGTACCTGTTTTATCACAGCCCTTACCCTGTCTGTAAAGCTTTCGGGATTCTCCATCTCAGCGGCTGTTTCGGCAGACGGGACAGCCCAGGACATGAACATGGATCTTTTTCCCCGGCCTTTCGAATACCCTGGCAACAGCAAAGCTGCCGTCTTTAAGGGGCGTTTTGCAGGAGGGACAGGACCGGTCTCTTCCGGGAGGATGGTATCCGGCAGGGTGGGCCGGATAGCACCAGGGGCAGCCGAAAATATTCATAAGCCTGTCCTCTCCCTGGGAATAGATCACCGAATGAACCCGTTCTCCCCGTCTCAGGCCCCGCCCGCAGAGGGGACATTCCGTTGTCTGTTCCCCCTCGGGAAGAAGGCTGTCAAACTCAGGTTCATAATATTCCCTGTCCTTTTTACGGATTGTTGAGAAAATCAGAAAAACCAGAACTCCCGTCAGCAGGATAATAATTGAAATTTCAGCGAACAGATCCTTCCTCCCAGAACTGAGCTAGCCAAGAAGCCCGATTCATAATACCATCTATTCTATGGCAACATTATATATGGTGGCAACGCCTATCGGAAATTTACAGGATATGACCTACCGGGCCGTGGAGATTCTCAAGGCAGTGGATGTCATTGCCTGCGAGGATACAAGAGAGTCCGCCAAGGTTTTAAACCATTATGGAATAAAAAAGCATCTCATAAGCTGCCGGGCACGGAATGAAAAGCAGAGTGCCCCGGGTATCCTCAAGCTTCTGGAGGAAGGCAATGATGTGGCCTATGTTTCAGATGCGGGAACACCGGTTATGAGCGATCCCGGGAAGATCCTTATAAGGACAGTCCGGGATGCGGGGTATACAGTCCTGCCCGTACCGGGTGTCTCGGCTTTTACAGCTCTGGTCAGCGTTTCCGGATTCCCGGGTAAATCCTTCCATTTTGAGGGCTTCCTTCCCCAGAAATCGGGAAAAAGAAAAAAAAGGCTGTCACAGCTCCTCGAATCTGAGGAGACTTTTATGGTTTACGAGTCTCCCTACAGGATCATCAAACTTCTTCAGGAGCTCGCAGAACTGGATTCTGAAAGAATTTGTCTCCTCGGAAGAGAAATGACAAAAAAATTTGAAGAATATCCCGAGGGAACTGCCGATATGTTAATTAATCATCTGGAAACGCAAAATCATGTAAAAGGGGAGTTTGCTTTACTTGTTTCCGGAGAGAAAAAAGGTTAATATTATAGCAGGCGTGTCGATATTAAATATAGGAGAGCAAAGGAGCTGACATGACGATAGATAGAATTGGTCCGATTGATCCGTTATCCCGGTACAATAAAACTGAGAAAACGGCGCGGGTTGAAAACAAAGAAAAAGCTGACTCTGTAGATGTTTCACTGGAAGCTAGAAAAAGCGCAGAACTTTTTCAGGCCATGGAAACTGTTAAGACTGCTCCCGATGTTCGTGAAGATAGAATTGCCGAAGTAAAAGCGAAATTGCAGGATCCCAATTATATTAACGACACGGTTGTCAATTCAGTCGCAGACAAGCTGATGGATCTTTTTGGAATTTAAAGAGTATTCGTAGTATATTTCAGACAGGGTTTTTAAATAATCCTGTCTTTTTTTTACCTGAACGGGTTCTTTGATCCTGATGGCGTATCAATTTCCTGTCCGGACGGCTCATGTAGACAAGCTACACAACGCTGCCGGTAGTGTCATTGCCCGGCGTCAGATAAAAACTCACCTTTCAGGATTGTACGAAGGGGATCTTTGATCCTGCAGCAGCACAGTTGTTTTACTGGAGTAGAGGGTGGCAGAACTTTTTTTTAGAATTCCATCAAAAATAATTATGGGAATCAATGAGATCAACCGGGCCGGCATTGAGATCAACCGCCTGGGAAACAGGGTTCTCATCATTGCAGATTCCCGGCTTAAAGATCCCTTGTGGAAACTTCAGGGGCTTCTGGAATCGCACGGAGCCAAAACCATTCTTTTCAACGAAGAAGTACAGCACGGAACCTCCTTTACCATCGAAACCTGTATCAACCTGGCCAAAGGCAGCTATGTGGAATCGATCATAGGGTTCGGAGGCAGCCAGATCCTTTCGGTTGCCAGAGCGGTTGCCGCCTCCCTTCCCGGTAATCTTCACCCGGATACACTTTTTGCGGAGGGGCTGACACAGGATAACTGTCTTCCCTACGTGGAAATTCCCACTCCTTTCTGGACACCCTATCTGCTCCAGAGCTGTTTTCCCCTGACAGAAAGCCGCGGACTTTTGACAACAATGGTAAGGGGAGAACGCCATTTCGCCGATACCATGATTCAGGATCCCGCTCTTTCGCTGGGAATGCCCGAAAGATACAGGATTCCCCTCTACTTTGAAATGCTTCTGTTCAGCCTTACGGCGGTCATTCACCCCAGGAGATCTTTTCTGACAGGGGCTCACAGCCGAGGGGCATTTGAAAAATTCTGGCCCGTGAGAGAACAACTGATAAAAAAATGGGATCTCAGTCTTGTGGTTTCCCTTTCCGAGGCAGGCTTTCTGACCTCTCTGGCCCAGGATGAAGTCAGTTTCTTCTGGCCCGGGCTGCTGGTGCACTCTGTGAGCGGACACTTTCAGGTCGCCCGTTCTGTCGTCTCCATGGTCATGCTTCCCTATATCCTGGAGTATCTGATGGAGACCTCCTACAATGAAATGAAGGAGTTTCTGGGATCTCTCAAAGGCCTGGATGACAAACCGGACCGGCCGGAGGATCTTGTTGAAGGGATCCGGGAAGCCATTGGATTTTACTCTATGCCCTCGCAGCTGAGGAGTATCGGAATCCCTATGGATCAGCTGGCTGTGGCCGCTGAAACCACCGGTAAAATGATGAGCCGCCTGGAAATCGGGGGAATCACGGTGGATCAGCTTTTTCAGATCCTCAAAGACAGCTGGTAAATGATTACAGTCAAAAAACTATATACTCTCAAAACCGGAACAAGACTCAGAAAAGTTGTACGCCTTCTGGAGGAGTGGGAAAAGTCTCTTCTCAATGAGGTCCGGTCAGAGGATGGTTATTTTTCGGGGCTTCTTACGGGTATGACCGAGGATCCCGATCTATCAGAACCGGTACGCGAACAGGTCCGCAAGCTGAGGCAGAGTTTTGGCTCTGACAGTACAGCCCTCAGGCGGGGAGTCAATTCTCTGAGACATTCTCTGCTAAATCAGCTGGAAATTTCCCAGGCCGACTGGGATTTTATACACCCCGGGGATCAATCCGGAGAGGGTGAGAGGATCTGTTTTTCCGGAGTCTCCGTATATCTTGATGAGATCCGCTCTCCCTTCAATGTGGGGTCCATTTTCAGGACGGCCGAGAGTATGGGGGTGAGTGAAGTCTATCTTTCTCCCGGTACAGCGGATCCTCTTCATCCCCGGGCAGAAAGGACTTCCATGGGCTGTGTTGAAAAGCTGCCCTGGCGCCGGATGGATTATCAGGAACTTATGAATCTGAACCGCCCTGTTTTTGCTCTGGAACTAGGCGGAACTCCTGTGGAAACTTTTCAATTCCCTGAAAAAGGGATTCTTGTTTTAGGGTCTGAAGAAGTCGGGGTCTCTCCCGAATGTCTCAGTCTTGCTGACCGGTCTCTCGGGAGAGCCTCAATTTCTCTTTATGGTTGGAAAGGGTCTCTTAATGTCTCTGTGGCATTTGGTGTGGTTATGAACCGGTGGGTTCAGAGACTCAGCGTTTAAGAGCTGATTCTATGGCACCCTGATTGAATCCGACGATAATTCTTCCATTTACATCAATGACGGGAACTCCCATCTGACCTGATTTCTTAACCATCTCTTCCGCTTTGGCGGGATCAGTGGCCACATTAAAGTCAGTGAAGGGAATGCTGTTCTTTTTAAAATAATCTTTTGCCATATTGCAGTATCCGCAGGACGGAGTGGAATAAATTGTGACAGCCATATCTATATAATCTCCTTATATATGAAAATGTATATATAATATAATAGTAATGTTTTGTGATGTCAATTCATAAGATTCTGTTTTTTGAAAAAAGGCCTGGAATCTGAATGTAAGAGAGTTAAACCATGAGTTCTGTCATGAACGCCTGAGACAGTCTGTCCCTTATGGTATCCAGCTGATCCTCGGATGTGATTCTGAAGAATTTCAGAGCATTGGCATCCAGCTGTTCATAGCTGATGAACTCTTTTTCCAGATCGCAGAGGGCATTTGCCAGATAGACACAATAGACAACCTTCCGGAATTCCGGAGTGCTCTGATTGGGTTCGTGATGATACCGGATCGCTTCTATCAGGGATTGGGAAAAATTCCACTTTTCTGCAATTTTGGCTCCGATCTCAGCATGATTGTAGCCTCCCGCCAGATCTTCAAAAAGGCCGGAAGAGAGCTGTTTCTCTGAAGAAAATCCTTTGATTTTTTCAAGAAGCTCCGGATGGATGCTTGAAAAAACAATCTTTCCCATATCATGAAGGATTCCACCCACGTAGGCATCATCGATAAAATCTTTCTTGAGCCTCACATTCCTGGCCAGGTTGAAGGCGTAGAAGGCTGTCCTGTGAGCATGATCCCAGAGCTCTTTTTTCTGGGGAAGGTTCAGGATCTTTTCTGATCCGTAGGAGTAGAGGAGGTTCTTCAGTCCTCTCAGACCAACCATTTTTACAGCATCCGCAATATTATCCACCCTGTTGGGGAGCATGAACTGAGCTGAATTGACAACCCGTAAAAGGTCTGCGGTCAGAGAGGGGTCGGTACTGATCCGGCGGGCAATTTCGTTGATATCCGAATCGGGATCATTGATAAGCTGCTGAATCACAGTGATATTTTCGGGGAACTGGGGCAGGGCGTCTATCTCGTTGACAATCCGGGAGGTCAGCAGATCCATCTCTTCCAGTTTGATATCTGAAATGGGGATAGTCAGAGATGCTGTGGTTTCGCCGTTTTCCCCTTCAATTTCAAAAGACTCTTCATCGAGCCCCATTTTTTTAAGCATCAGAATAAGGATTACAATTCCCAGTCCGGCTCCTTCCGAGTCGTCAAGAACTTCAGAAAAAGCCTCTTCCATGCTGTCAAAGGCCCGTGAACGGGCAATCCTGTCGTAAATCCTCATCTGTTCCTTTCTGTTGATTTCCACATTGTTTCTGATGGAAATACGGAAATTGGAACTGAAGGTGTGAAAAGAAATTTTTACGTAAAGGCCCTGCTTCTTCTGCAGCTCAAGATAGTGATCAATATGATCCATTGTTTCTGTCTTGAAGTGTTTCATGCCTTCGGCATAGTCTTCTTTGCTGTTGAGACTCAAACCTTTCTCTTCAAAATAGACCCTTTTCGTGTTGGCTTTTTTGGCATTCACCGCAAGTTCTTTCAGACAGTAGGCCAAACGGTCGATCAGAGCTTCCTGACCGAGCTCCTTCAGGTATATGCTAAGGATTTCCTCTACATAGACTTCCGTGTCATGATTCAGCTTATAGGTGGTAATGGTTACAGGGACTGATTTCTGTATCGCAATTTTAATTTTTTCGGATATGTCGGTAGAGGGCATGGTTAGTCCTTAATTTTTGCAAAAGTATACTTTTTATAGCATATTAAAATTATAGTCTCACTTCTTTTATTGTCAAGCAAACGATTAAAAATGAGTCTCGATTTTCTTCACTTTTTTATTTAGAATTAAGAAATGAATATAAAAAAATTTGATGACTGGTGCCGGTCTTTTCTGGATATCGATCTTATGGAAGGCCGTGATTTTTCAATGAACGGACTGCAGGTGGGAGAGGCTGAAAGGGAAGTAAAAAAGATAGCCTTTGCAGTGGATGCCTGTCTGGCTACTTTTAAAAAAGCGGCGGAGGAAAAGGCTGATCTCCTTTTTGTACATCACGGTCTTTTCTGGGGAAAGCCCCTGGCGGTGACAGGAGACCACTATTCCCGTGTAGAAACTCTGATCAGGAACAATCTGGCTCTGTATGCCGTCCACCTGCCTCTGGATATGCATCCCCTCTGGGGGAATAATGCGGGGTTGGCAAACATCCTCGGCCTGGTAGAGCAGGAAGGGTTTGGAGAATACAAGGGGACCAAAATCGGCGTGAAAGGCGTCCTGCCGGAACCGATTAAAAGGGATGATCTTGTAATGAAACTCTTTGGAGGGTGGGATCAGTCCGTAAAAATTCTGCCCTTCGGTCCCGACAAGATCAGAACCGTTGGAATGATCTCCGGTGGGGGAGCAAAAGAAGTAGAAGAGGCTATCGCCCTGGGGCTGGATCTGTATATAACGGGAGATGCCGCTCATACGATCTATCATCAGAGTCTGGAAGCGGGGATCAATGTCCTTTTCGGCGGCCACTATCTGACGGAGACCACCGGTGTGAAGGCTGTGATGGAAAAGGTCCGTAATGAACTGGAGTTGGAAACAGTTTTTATTGATGTTCCCACAGGACTCTGATATTGTGGTGACATGTCAGAAAAATCCCTGAAAAAATACTCCCCTCTGCTACTCGCCGGGGGGATTATACTCGTAGATCAGATAACAAAAGCTCTTGTTGTCATGTTCATTCCCTACAGATCAGTCGCACTCTCTGTGTGGAATGATTTTTTTCGCCTTATTTTTGTCAAAAACACAGGTGTCGCCTTCAGTATGGGAGATCAGCTCCCGGGTTTTCTCAGAATTATTCTTTTTATTATTCTGCCTCTGCTGATACTGGGATACCTGGCCTATTATACGATCCATTCCAGAGAAGAGTCGGTCCTGCAGAAATTCTGTCTGGGGGGGATCGTCGGCGGCGGTCTGGGAAATCTGATCGACCGGATTTTCAGACCCGACGGGGTTGTGGATTTTCTGGATTTCAGATTTTACGGATTTCTGGGTATGGAGAGGTTTCCCACATTTAATGTGGCCGATTCAGCCATTGTTGTCTGTGGAATCCTTTTATTTATCAGCCTCTGGCTCAAGGGGAAAAAGGGTGAATAGAAAAATTAACACTGTCCTGTTTATGCTGGGCGGAACCGTACTGAATATTTTTCTGATGATCGGGTTTTTTCTTATTTTTCTCTTCGGGGCTAACCTTCTGGTTACTCCCGAATCCTCTCCATCCTTCAAGATGATCACTTTTCTGCTTGTGATAGTTCTTTCTGTGGTGGCTGCTTTTTTTATCTACTCCAGAGTCATTAAATGGATTAGCGGAAAATGGGATCTTGAAAAGTATATCCACCCTCTCTTTGGAAAGGGCGGTAAGTCCCTTTAATATCCGTCAGATGCCGCGCGGTTAAGGTCTTTTTTGTACAGTTCGTTATAGACGAATCCCCGGTTCCGTAAGCGGTCTTTCAGTTCCTGCGGGAAGGGCATATCCCTCCAGAAAATTCCCCGGACCTCTTTATCCAGTTTCTGAACGCCCTCTCCCTCTTTGGTTATCCACAGGATGTAGTCCTCAATGAATTTAAGCCGTACATCCCCCCGCATTTTTTTATCGGAAAAATACTGGTAGTAATGCCCTGTTAGACCCTCTTCCATCCAGTAATGCTGGGCTTTTTCCTTGGCTACCTGCCATCTCAGATCCGCCACAGCATGGATCACCGCCAGTTTCAGGCTTTTCGGGTAGAGAGGGATCGCTATTCTGCCCCGGCTGGTAGAGCGATTGTATCTTTCAAAAGGTTCCCAGCAGATCCCTGTATCCCCGTAACAGGGGATCAGAATCACATGGGGGACAATTCTGTTGGTTTTCTGTTTAAAGGTTCTCTTGAAAATATTGGGATCCAGCTGTTCGATGGCATGGAGTTCTCTTATGACATTTTCCCTGGTCGCTACATTTTCGATCCGGGAGGTAAAAAACTGTTTCATAAGAACAGGAATATGATTTCCCTGTCTTCCCACACAGAGCTTTGCCATCTGCCGCAGGCTGGAGGCTTCTTTTTCAACAACCGAACGGTCAACCTCCATGATGCTTCCCATTTTCCTGGCCGTGTCCTGAAATTTCCGGAAATTCTGATCCGCTTCATTTAGGTGGGTGTAGTGACTGAGCATCTCCCTATGGAGCTGAAGCAGTTCCCGGGAGAGATTCATGATGTCCTGAAGGCTTCTGTTCTGCTGCTCCGAATAGAGTGTTTCCAGTTCCTTGAATACAGTGTTGCTTGTATGCCGGATGATCTCCTCGGCTTTCAACTTTAATGTGCTCTCTTTCTGTTTTCTCTTCAGCTGCAGAGACTGGAGAGTGTGAAGATGGGCTTCCCGGCTGCCCTTTGCTTTATCCAGCTGGATTCGTACCTTTTGATCCTGGGTCCTCTGGGAAGGTCTGGCTTCATCTGAAGCCAGGGGGGAAACGATACCCGCAGAGACTTTTTCAAGCCATTCATCGACGTAATGGATCGGTTCGCCCGAGGTATTGTCATCTATGATAGATCCCAGCATTTTTCGCTGTTCGCTGCTGACTATATTGGGGAGGAGAAAACCATAGCGGAGAAAGAGCCTTTTCGGTTCGGTTGCCCATTCACCGGCTTTTCCGGACATACTCGTAAAGAGTTCCCAGGACTGGGTTATCAGCCTGGATCTGACTCGCTGTTTTTCCTGGGGATCTGTGGTTTTCAGGAACTGGGAAAGGGCCGCATGCAGGTTGTTGGAGACCTCTCCCTCTCCGGCAAGGACGGATTTATAGAAATTCTGGTTGGAAAAGATAGGATTCGGCTCTCTGCTGTAGTCTTCGGGAAGGGTGAATTCCTCCCGGGTGATATCCTCGTCTTCGCCGGTTAAGTCCTGGGAATCATCAGAATCGGGTGATTCGATCTCAAAAAGGTTTTCATAATCCGGAGGGCTGTCCTGAGAATCTTGTTCCAGTCCTAATAACGATGCAATTTCCGGATCAATTTCTCCTGAGAAAATATCCTCATTTCCCATATTAACCTATCCTGCAGCTGTATTTATGTACAAAAAAAAAGAGCTGAAAACAGTCTTTTTCAAGACAGCTTCAGCTCTTGTCTGGAGGTGGTGGGAATCGAACCCATGACCTCGTGAATGCCATTCACGCGCTCTAGCCAACTGAGCTACACCCCCGAAATGTATGCCCATATTAATGACATAACTGAAAGCTGTCAATACATATTGTATAAATTTAATCTATTGTATTCTGACTCTTCCGTCAATATAATAAAGTCATGGTTGAACTCCCCGGACTGCCCCGGGAAATTGTTGAGATAAAAAAACTTCCTCATCTTTTACTGAGTCAGATGGAAAGGGTTATAAAAGGTCAGAAAGAGCTGCTGCGGCTCTTTACCGCCGGTATCCTCTCTGGAGGGCATATCCTTCTGGAAGGATTGCCGGGGTCCGGAAAAACCACAATTGCCCAGACCCTTGCCGCTCTGATCGATCAGGCTGATTTCAGAAGGATTCAGTTCACTCCGGATCTGCTTCCCTATGACATTACAGGTGTGGATGTGTGGAACCAGGAATCGAGCCGTTTTGAATTTCGCCCGGGTCCTGTGTTTACCCATATCCTTCTGGCAGATGAGATCAACAGGACCACGCCTAAGGTTCAGTCCGCTCTTCTGGAAGTCATGGCGGAGCAGCAGGTTTCCATTGGACGGGAAACCTATCCGCTCAAAGATTTTTTTCTGGTCCTGGCGACTCAGAATCCCCTGGATCATGAGGGGACATACCCTCTTCCGGAAGCCCAGAAAGACCGGTTCCTCATGAAGCTGACTCCGGACTATCCCGATGATCAGGCTGAGTTCGCCATTTTAAAGGGGGATCCCTCCCATGCGGTTCTGCCGACTCTCAAACCCGTGTGCTCGGTGCAGGATTTTCTCCGCTGCCGGGAGGAGGTCGAAAAGGTCTTCTGTGATGACAAACTGATACAGTGCCTGGTCAGGATCCTCCGGTCCAGCAGAACTCATAAGGACCTGAGAGCCGGAGTTTCTTCCCGGGGGGGGCTGATGCTTTTAAAAGCGGCGAAAGCTCTCGCCTTTACGCAGGACCGGGATTATGTGACAGATCAGGATCTCATCGATATGGCTCCTTCTGTCCTCTCTCACAGAGTTATGCCTCTGTCTCCCGAAACCGATACGTCCCTTCTGATTGATAAGGTGGTAAGAGATGAGATCTCCCGGATTCTCTGAACTTGCCCGGGGGATCCGCATGACCCCGGGGGGACTGGCTTTTTTTTTCTTTCCGTCCTTTTTCTGGGGTTGGGCATAGGCTTCTCCAACCTTCCGATTCTCTACTTTTCAGTCCTTAATCTGGCGCTTCTGTTTTTCTGGACCTGCCGTTTCCATATGAGACTCTTCAGGAACCGGGACTCTCTCTCCCTTGCGGATCTGCCCTCCCGCACCGATGACGGGACACTCTGCCGGGATATAGCAGGGAGCTCCGGCCCTGCTGCCTCCAGTCTGGTCTTTTCCTGCGGCATTGACATGCAGTGGGAGACGTACCGCAGTCTGAAACTCCGGGACCGGGACAGACTGGAACGGGGGAACTATCGGATCCTGAGGCGTTATATACGGGTGGAGGACCTTTTCGGGGTTCTGAAGTATCAGCGGAACGATCCTTCAGAATTCTCTCTTACCGTGTATCCAGCAGGCCGGGAAGATGTCAGATCCTCTCCGGGAGATCCCCTGTTTGATTCGGCAGATTTTTCCCGTCCGATGATTCTCAAAGATCAGGCCTTTTTTGAATCCCGTCCCTACTATCCCGGTGATGACCCCAGAAGAATCAACTGGAATCTACTGGCAAGATACGGTGATTTTTTTATAAAAGAGGGGTTCCGGATGAAACCGGATGATCAGTCTCTTCTTATCCTGCTGAACGGCGCAGGGAATCCTTCTGAAGTTGATTCTCTTATGAGAGAGTGCCGGGTCTGGATGGAGCATGCTCTAGGGAACGGTATGGGAGTGTCGGTTCTCTCTCCGGGAGAGGTTTCTCCTGTGAATTTTACACCGGGGACGGAGGCCGTCAGAGTTCAGGATTTTCTGGCTTCCGTACCCCCGGAGCCACTGAGGGGGGCTCGTCTCTCATTTAAGAATTCCACCCGCAGTATTCTCTTTTTTTCCGTTCTTTCCGAGCTGCCGGAACGGGTGCCCGGGCCTTTTCAGCCCGGTTCTTCCCCTCTCCTTTTGACCTCGATGGATCCGGACCGGAATTACAGGGAAAAAATGGATGCCTACAGAAAGGGAGGTTGGCGTGTCCTCCAGATCCCTTAAGCTCATTTTCCGCCTGGCTCTTCATCATATTCTCTTTCTGATCTACTGGCTCCGGATCAGGAGTTCTCTTTCCTTCTGGCCCGGGATTCTGATCTTTTCAGCCCTGTGCTTCGCGACCGGGATCTTTCTCTATCAGAAGAAAAGGACATTTTCTGTCTCGCTATTTCCGGTCCTCGCAGGTTTTCTCGTGTTTCCACTCATCAGGCTCCTCTCTCTTCCTGCGGCCCTCTTTCCCTTTCCCTGGGACTCGTTTCCTGTCATCTTCCGCTCTTATTACCTGCTGGTTTTTCCCGCGGCCCTTCTCCTCTTTCTTGTTTCTTTCCTCGGGGAAAGGTTTCCCTGGTTTTCCTTTGCTGAATTTTCCCTCTACACGGGTCTTTTTGCCCTTCTTCTGGGCAGGGAGGGCTGGACCCTGGAGAACCCCTTTCCCGGTCATATGGTTTTTGTGTTTATCCTCCTCGGAACCGGCGGTATTCTGAGTCTTCTCATTTTTCTGACAGTCAGAAGCCGGAAGGATTTCAGATTCAGGAAAGAACTTTTCCCCATACTCCTTCTTATGGGGCTTCTCCTTATTCCAGCCGGGCGTTTGTACAAGGCAGAATCTCTGAAAGAGGGAGGGGGACTTCTGGAGTCATCCCTTTTCAATTTTGATTTTGCGCCTTTTCTGAGCCTGGAAAGTAAAATTTCCATGAAGGATGAGCTCGTTTTTCTTGTGCAGAAAGAGGGGCCTCCCGAGGAACTTTACCTGAGACGGTTCATTCTGGGGGGCTACAGCAGAGAGGGAGGCTTTTATTCAGACAGGGAAAAGAGCTATGAGAGTCCTGACAGGATGTTCCCTGATTACAGGATTCCCGAAGGGGCTGTTCGCTGGGAGACCCCGGATTATAAAGAACGGGAAAGGGTGGTTCAGAAATTCTACTATATCAACTTTGACGGAGCTGCCTTCCTTGGCATGAATATCCCGGAAAGCGTTGTTCCCTATTTTTCCTGGGAGGACTCCTCCTTTTCCCGGATTTACAGGGTTGATTCTCTTGTGAGCAGAGTCGGGCCCTGGGAGCTTATCGATGGAGATATCAATTCATCCCGGGAGGGCCGCCCTGATGACGAGTTCTACAGCTACTATACGGACTACGGGCACCAGGAGGATCTTCGTCTTCTGGCGATGGAAATAACCGGAGATCTGCCGGGGGCCTATCTGAAGGCTTCGGCTATCAGTGACTACTTTCAGAAGGAATATCTGTATTCCCTGAACCCCGGGACCTCTCCTGCGGGAGATCAGCTGCGGTACTTCCTGTTTGAGGGAAAAAAGGGTTACTGTTCCTATTTCGCTTTCTCCATGACCCTGCTCTGCCGCAGTCTGGGCATTCCCTCCCGGGTGGTTCTGGGGTTCTGGGTGGATACACAGAACGGCCTCCTCAATTTTTATCCTGTCAATGCCAATCAGGCCCATGCCTGGGTAGAGGTTTACTTTCCCGAATACGGCTGGATTGAATTTGATCCGACATCCCGGACTCTGGCCCCGGGAGAGGATTTTGAATTCACTTCCTATAATCCGGATGAACTGGAACCGTATATCCGTGAAATTCTGGACAACCAGACCTCTCTTTCCGAGATCAGCAGCTCCGCCGGGGGGGCAGAAAGAAGTCTTCTCTTCCGGATATATCAAACCTGGGACGCTGTGAAAGAAAACCCGGGACGGATCTTTGTTTTCACCCTTGTTTTTCTTCTCCTTGCAAGAGTGGCCTCTCTTCTCTTTCTGTTCACAGGAGCAGCCGGGGGGCGGAAAGGTATTATCTCCTCCTATAGAATCAATAGAGCCCTGCTCCTCTCTGTCTACAGGGCTGAAGGGGCCGGGGGGCTTTCTGTCGGGGAGCTGGCAGAGTTCTGTCGGGGAAAAGGACTGAAATCCTTTTATAAGTATACTGCCGGATATCAGGCTCTTCTTTTCAGTGCAGATCCTCCTGATCTCCGCCGCTGGTTCCGGTTTTCCCGGCAGGTCAGGAAGGACTTTTCGGGGCTGGCAGGTAAGAGCCAGTATTTGCTCTCCATTCTCAAGCTGATCCTTTTCTACAGGGAGGAACACAATGTCTGATCGAACCTCTCTTTTCGGATTTTTCTTTGTTCCGGTTCTGTTCATGCTGACAGTCTCCTCTTCTGTCTGGGCTCAGGAGGACCTGCTGGAAAGTATAGACAGGGCTGTGGCGGGAGAGTTTTTCAGCAAGGCTCTGGAACTGATCGATCAGGGGAAGGCCTCCTATCCTGAAGACCCCCGCTTTGCCAGAGAAGAGGGGGATCTCTACAGCGACAGAAAACTCTATAATCTGGCCCTGGAAGCGTACAGGGAAGTTGAAAGGCTGAACCCGGAAAACCGGGAAATCCGAAAGGAAATCGCTTCTATTCTGGGATTCCTTGACAGGAATGAAGAGGCTCTGGTCTATCTGGAGGAACTGGTAACAGAAGAGTACGACAGCTATCTGATTGATGATCTGGGCTGGATGTATTTCAAAACCCATCAGGCCGGAAAAGGAATTCCCCTGCTGGAAGAGGCTCTTTCAAAGGAGTTCCGGAAGTCCCTGGCCCTGACTCTGGGGACCCTCTATTCAGAAGAGAACAATCAGGACCTGTGCCGGAAGTATTATCTGGAGGCTATCGAGAGTGCTCTGAAAAGCGGAGACCACTATTTTGCCTCAGTGGCCTATTACAATCTCTCTATAGCGGAGCAGTCTTTCTACTCTTATGAGAAGGCCATCGAATATGCCCGGCTCTCTCTCCAGGAGATGGAGCGCTCGGGAGGTCATCTGGCTCTGGGGGATCTTTTTTTGACCAAAGGGGACTATGCGGAGGCGGAAAAGCAGATAAAAGCGGCCGCCGCTCTGGATGAAACACCCCTTTCCGCCATGAGTCTGGCCTCCTTCCAGAGACAGAGGGGCAGGCTGGACGCGGCACTTTTTCAGGTGGAAGCTCTGGAAAAAAACCGTGATGATTCCTGGATGTACTATTACGGGATCGACAGCCGCCGCTTTGAGACGGATATGATTGAGCTTAAAAAAGAGATCTATAAGGGGAAATTCCACCAGGAGAGATTGACCGCCCGGGCCGGGATTTCAGGGAAGATCCGGAGATTGGGACGCCTTGCCAGGTATTTTGTCCTCTCCCGTTACTATGACAGCCTTTTCCGGATCCAGACATTCCGGGTCGGAAAGGTTCAGTGGGAAAGGAGCAGCAGGCTCCGGGGGGCTCTCACTCTTGCCAGTGCTGCCGAAGGTTTCCCGGCCACTGCCGGTAAATACTGGTTGAGAGCCATGATCCTTGAAAAAGACGAACCCCTGTCCGTTCCCTGGTATGATCTTGAACTGGGAAGGGAAAGGCGTGATGCGGATCTGCTCTACAGGAGCCTTGTCAGCTTCCAGAAGGAGTGGGAAGCCAGTATGGTCGAGGAGAGCTACAGGCAGATGCTGCTGGAAAAAATGCCAGAGAATGTCTCTGCGGTAGAGGCGGCTTCCGCTGTCTACAGGAGCAATTCCGGAGGACTGAAGCAGTACGGACTCGCTCTGCCTGTTTCAATCAGGTTTTCGGGATTTCATTCCGCGGCGCTTGAAAGAAAAATAACCCGGACCCTGGGGAGACAGGGAATAAAAGTCCTGAAATCCTATACTGGATATGAACCGGTTCTTCGTCTTCATCAGGGAGAAAACGGGGTTTTGGACTACGTTGTGAGCTTCCCCGACGGGACTCAGGCTGCATCGGGAGTGGTTGAACCCTCCGGCCGGCTGAGATCCCAGGCCTATCAGATCTCCCGGTCCATAGAAGAGTCTCTTTTTCCCTGATAAACCCAGGTCAGGCAGTTTTCCACGATTACAGTGTAGGCCTTTCCGTTCTGTTCCAGAGGAAAGCGGCCTCTCCGGCTGCATCCCTGGCAGGATCTGTTCAATGAGTGTTTCTTAAAACAGTTCCGGCTTAGAAAAAGGGGGAAGGCGGATTTCTCCCGGATTGGGGTGTAACAGGAGGGAAGCTCTTCTTCCGGTGATTCTATCCATCCGTAGGCTCCTTTCAGGCTGTCTCCCAGCAGTTCGGCAAAGAGCATGTAGGCAGGTTTGTTTGCTGCCAGCAGGCCTGTATCGATCAGAGAGGAGGGTTTTTGTTTTCCGGCTTTCTGTCTGAGTAGGCCGATATGGCCCCAGTTGTTCAAACCGATTGTCCTTTCCGCTGATTCTCCCAGGATTTTAAAAAGGTCTTTTGAAAATCTTTCTTCCTCCCGGGGGAACTGAAGAGGAGAGAGAGGCAGAAAGGATCCCTCTGCCTGCTTTGAGAGATCTGTAATATAGGGATGGTCGGATTTCCGGGAGAACCAGCTCTCCCGGGACGGGAGTTCTTCCGGAGGGTTGGTCCGGAGCAGCAGATTCCACTCTTCTGTGAGCTTTTCCTGCACTGTCAGGGCAAACTGACTGTTCCGGCTTTTCCTGGCTTCATCACAGCGGCTGTAGATTTCCTGGCGCATTTTTTTTATCTGTGAAGGAGGAAGGAAGCACCGGGAGACGGTTTCACTCTCTTCTATCGTAAACTCCGGTTCGATCCGGAAGGGGAAATCTGATGATTTCGCCAGTTCCTGTGCCAGTTTTTCCTGAAACCCTGAGGTCTTATCCCGGGACTCCTGAAAAGAGAGAGGATAATTGAGAGACAGATCCCAGATCTCCAGTGTGATTTTCAGAGCATCCGGGGAGATTTCGATCTGAGCCGGAACAGGAAGGACATAGGGCCTGAAGCTTCCCGGATTCAGCTCTTTCCAGTGGTGACTGTGGGAGGATACTTTGTAGAGAGCTGTTCCCCGGGACGGACTGGCCCCGGGGGCTTTCAGAGAGTATCGGCCCCCTGCGGGTTTTTTCACAGGATCAACGGAGAAAGCCCTGGTTTTGCCGTTTGCATCAAAGAACATCAGTCCGTCCCGGCCTTCCAGGGGTACCGGCGATTCGACGGTCAGTATGCCGCCTTTCCGGGATGTGACAGTTCCGGCGGGAATCCCCAGATGGGAAGGGAAGTCCCTATTGATCATCTCTCTTCCCTTTTCAGAGAAAAGATGGCCTTTCACAGGTGTCCGGGCATAGGTGATCCTGGCATCCTCCTCCAGGGGGGCAATCCCTTCGGGATCCTTCCCGTCAAGGATATATCTGTATAAACGGGAGACGGCCGCCGCATAGGCGGGTGATTTCATTCTCCCTTCGATTTTAAGCGAGCAGGCTCCCGCCTCTGCCAGGGCAAGGATGTCCGTGCCGGCATAAAGGTCATTGCAGGAGAAAAAATATCCCTGTTCTTCGTCATGGCGGAACCAGGTCCGGCAGATCTGTCCGCAGTCGCCTCTGTTGCCGGACCGTCCCAGAAGGAGTCCGGAAGCCAGACACATTCCTGAAAAACCATAGCACTGGGCCCCATGAATGAATACTTCCAGTTCCATGGAGGGATGAGCTTTATGGATTGCTTCTATTTCTCTGGCTGATATCTCCCGGGGCAGGACAATCCGCTGGAATCCAAGCTCATTCAGGACTCCTGCCCCCCAGCTGTTGTGGACCGCCATCTGTGTGGAACCGTGGAGGGGAATGCGGGGAAAATAGTCCTTCAGTATTTTGATCAGTCCCGGATCCTGAAGGATCACACCGTCGGGAGACAGATCCTGCAGCTGAATCAGCAGCTCTATCACTCTGGGAATCTCGCTCTCTTTCAGGATGGTATTGAGGGCGATATAGATCTTTTTATCATTCTTCAGAGTATAGTTTCTCAGCCGGCTGAGCTGGTCTAAACTCAGGTTTTTTGCCGCTTTTCTGGCTGAAAATTCCTGCAGTCCGCAATAAACAGCATCGGCGCCGTTTTCCAGTGCTGCCATGGCGGAGTCGAAACTGCCGCCCGGTGCCAGGAGTTCTGTATTTTTCATGGGGTCAATGTAGCATCGCTCCCACCCTTTGTATAGTTTTGTCCTGTCCATTCTCTTGTTTTCCCGGCTTCTCTGGTATATTTTTTCCCTATGAGGTTATTGTCCAGACCCGAGTTAAGCAGTCATTCCTCCTGTCCCTATCTGAAGGGAAGGAGCTATCAGCAGGAGTATTTTGCAGGAATTGGCGCCGGTGCAGAGCAGTTTGATACCCTTCTCAGCGACAGATGGCGACGGTTCGGCCTTATTTTTTTCAGACCTGTATGCCCGGACTGCCGTCAGTGCATTCCCATTAGAGTCAGAGTTGATGATTTTCAGCCAAGTGCCAGTCAGAAACGGGTCCTCAGAAAAAACAGGGATACCCGTGTGATCTTCCGGGAGTTGACCTACAGGGACGAACTCTTCCGGATCTATGAAAAACACAGCCGGATTAAATTCAGTCAGGAGGTGAACGAGGAGGAGTTCTTCCGGAATTTCTTTCAGCCTGCGGTTCCCTCCTTCCAGTCTGAATTTTACAGTGAGGGAAAACTCATCGGATTCGGAATCCTGGATGAGGCGGCATCCGGTCTCAGCTCCGTCTACTTCTCCTATGATCCGGATTTCAGTTCTCTGAGTCCCGGGACCTTCAGTATCCTGGCGGAAATTGAAGAGACCCGGAGACGGGGATATCCCTACTACTATAGCGGATACTATATTGCCGACTGTTCAAAGATGGCCTACAAAGGAAGATTCCGTCCCTACGAACTTCTTGTGGCGGGGCAGTGGACTATCCGAGAGGAATCTCAGAAAAGCCCGTAGGAAAATCCTATAAAGAAGGCGTAAAAGATGAGGAGCAGGACCCCTTCAAAGCGGAATACTTTTTTATCCTGAAGTATATAGACCCCCATAACTGTGGCCCCGAGGAACATGGGAAGCACCTTTTCAGGATAGGATCCTGTGATTGTCAGAGGGCCGAAGAGGGCGCTGACTCCCATCACCGCAAAGGTATTGAATACATTGGAGCCGATCACATTGCCTACGGCTATTTCGCCTTTTCCCTTCCGGGCTGCCTGCACGGAAACCATGACTTCCGGGAGGGACGTTCCCAGCGCAACGGCTGTTACCGCAATAATATCTGTTCCTATTCCGATAATTCCTGAAATCCTGACTACAGATTCCACAGTCAGATTGGCTCCCAGAGTGATTCCGACAGGGCAGAGGAGAAGTATGATCCAGGGAAGGACTCCCAGTTTTTTTCTGTCTTCCTCCTCTTCCAGCTGTTCAGCGATTGATCCGCTGGTAATGGAACGGTAGAGATAGACTGCCAGGGCGGCCAGGCAGATGACTGCTTCGATTTTTGTAAAGTGTCTGTCGTAGGTCATCAGGGACAGAAGGATCGCGGAGCCCACAAGGAAGGGGATGTCCGTCTGGAAGATATCATGTTCCAGAGCATAATATCCTGCCACAAGGCCGCTGACACCCAGAACCAGAAAAATATTGGTTATGTTGGAGCCAACAGCATTAGCTATGACGATTTCCGAATTTCCCTGAACCACTGCAGCTATGGAGGACGCCAGTTCGGGAAGGGACGTTCCGAAGCCTATGATCACAACGCCTATGATAAAATGGGGCAGATGAAAATGGACTCCTATGGCTTCCGCAGAATCTATGAACCAGTCGGAACTATAGCTCAGAATGAGCAATCCAGCAGCTAAAACCAGTATCCAGAGTATAAGAGACATAAAACCCGCCTTGATGAGTTATTAACAGATTATGATACCTTGTCAGGTGAAATTGGGGAATCGTCGTCAAAGGGATTTTCAAAAATATTCCTCAGGGGGTTGATCAGGAGGGCCGATATTGTATATAAATAGCACCGTAAATGCGAAAGTAGCTCAGTGGTAGAGCTCCACCTTGCCAAGGTGGATGTCGCGGGTTCAAGTCCCGTCTTTCGCTTAAACTTATGGCCAGCTCGAAGAGCTGGCCTTTTTTTTGCTTATACGGGATTTGAAGGGAAATAAACGGCGCGAGTCGCGCAGCGCAAACCGGCATGGATGCCGTTTTAGTTCATGAAGGCGGCTTGTAAAGAGTCATCAGGAAGATGACCATTGGAAAGAAGTCCCGTCTTTCGCTTCAGCATAAGGACGAATCGAAAGATTTGCTCTTTTATATAAATAATTCCATATTGTGCATCCCAGACGTTTCTCTGAAACAGGGCGGGGCGGATCTGCCAGGGGAAGAAAAATGACATCCCCTTTCCACTCCCATAAAAAAAAGATAAAAAACTATTGATAGAAACAGCAAGTTCCTGTAGGATTTAGGTAGGAATGATTACTATTACTAAGGAGATATGTCATGAAAAAATTTATTTGTTCTATTTGCGGCTATATGCATGAGGGAGATTCTGCTCCCGAAAAATGTCCCCAGTGCGGAGCCCCTGCAGAAAAATTCCAGGAACAGTCCACCGGATCAATGGCCTGGGCAGATCAGCACTTTGTAGGTGTAGCCAGGGATGTAGATCCTGAAATCGTAGAAGGTCTGAAAATGAACTTCATGGGTGAATGTACCGAAGTTGGTATGTACCTGGCTATGAGCCGTCAGGCTGACAGAGAAGGACTTCCTGAAATAGCGGAAGCCTACAAAAGAATCGCCTGGGAAGAGGCTGAACATGCCGCAAAATTTGCAGAACTTCTTGGCGAAGTTGTGACCGATTCTACCAAAAAGAATCTGGAAATGCGTGTGGCCGCTGAAAACGGTGCCTGTGAAGGTAAAAAACAGCTGGCTACCAGAGCAAAAGAACTCAATTACGATGCCATTCACGACACAGTTCATGAAATGTGTAAAGACGAAGCCCGTCACGGTTGCGCCTTCGAAGGCCTCCTGAACAGATACTTCAAATAAGATCTGCCTCCATCAGGTATAAACAGAGGCCATCCCTGGGGATGGCCTTATTTTGTCTTGTCCTAACAGGATGGCTCTGGTATCTTGTTCCCTTATGCAGAAGACAAGAAAAGCTGAAATTTCCCTTATTATGATAACTCTGATCTGGGGGGGGACTTTTGTTTCCATTAAGACAGCATTGAACTATACCTCTCCCCTTATGCTTATGGGGCTGCGCTTCTTTTCTGCCTTTTTCTTTTTCTCCCTTTTCTACAGGGTCCGCTTCAGAGAATACACCCCGGAGATTCTGAAAAAGGGTCTTCTCCTGGGTTTTTTAATGTTCTTAGGTTATGGTCTGCAGACGATCGGCCTGAAGTACACAACTGCCAGCAGGTCGGGATTCATAACCTATTTCTATGCTCTGATGACCCCATTTTTTCAGTTTCTGATACTGAAAAAGCGCCCCTTCTGGGGAAATCTGCTGGGCCTTTTCTGCGCTTTCTTAGGCCTTTTTCTCATTACAGGGGGAATGAGCCGGGGGGCTTTTAATCTGGGTGACACTCTGACCCTTTTCAGCGCTGTGGGATATAGTCTCTACATCGTTCTGCTGGACAATATAGGCAGCGATGAAGATGTGAGGGCTCTCACATCTCTACAGCTCCTCATTACATCCCTTCTGGCCTTCGGGCTTATGCCGTTTTTCGAGGCCCCCTTTCTGGATCCTTCCCCGGTTCTGTGGGGAAATCTCCTGTATCTGAGTCTGTTGGGCAGTGTGGTTGCTGTCTATGTGATGACCCGCTACCAGAATGCTGTTACTCCCACACGGGCGGCCATTCTCTACTCTCTGGAACCTGTTTCATCTGCTTTTCTGGCGATCCTGGTAATGAACGACCCTTTTTCTCTGATTCAGACAGGGGGCGCTGTTCTTATCATCGGAGGCGTCCTTATTTCAGAAATTCTTGAGATAAACAGAACCTCCCGAAGGAGTCTTCTAAATCAGGCCGACTGAAACGCCGATAGTAGAAGAGTGGAACCAGAAGGAATTTCATATTTACATAAGGAACTTTCAAGACACCCGCTTTTCAGGGGGTTCCGGAAAGAGCAGTTCTCTCAGATCCGCCGGTATTATCAGATCCTGATGATACCCGAAGGAGCGCGGTTCCTCTTTCCCGGAGATACGGCGGATTCCCTGTTTGTTCTCCTTTCGGGAGAGGTTGTCTGCGGGCAGAGACTCTATTTCAAAGGGGATTTCTGGGGCCTGGAGAACCTGACCCGTCCGGATATCCACAGAGAGGCGTACGCCGCCAACAGGGAGTGTGTCCTGATGAGGCTCCGTTCCGAAGCTTTCCGCAGGCTGTTGAAGGATTCTCCCGGATTTTACAGGGGATTCAAACCGGAGGAGAATCCCGAACATTTACAGATCAAAGGGGTTCCCCGGAATTTCTGGAAAGACCTGCGTGCCTTAACTTCCCGGCAGGAAAAGAAGGGGGCTCTTATTCATTTCAAGGGAAGAAGCAGCCGCAAAGCGTTCTCTTTCTCCCTGATTTTCCCCCTGCTTCTCATTCTGAGCGGCCTGGTCCTGGCCGCCCGGAATCCCCTTTTTGCGCTGATCGCCCTGGGAGGAGTATTCATCTCCTTCTGTCAGATTTTTCTTCGAAATCTGACTCTGTACAAAGTCAGCGATAAAGCGGTTGTGAAGAGGTATTTTGATTTCCGCCGCTTCAGGCAGGACCAGCAGGTGATCCCTGTGGACCAGATTCAGACCGTTGTGATCACCACAAGGGGGCTCCTTTCAAAAATCTTCCGTGTGGGAAATCTGGAAGTTCAGACCGCAGGAAAGGGGCTCGTTTTTGAGGGTGTCGACAATCCCGGGAAGCTGCAGAAAATGCTTATGGATTTAAAGGCCCGCGGGGTTTATGAAGAAAAAGGACGGGAAAAAGAGGGGCTGCGGGAACTGATCTCAGAGCGCTTTACTCCCGGTTCTTCTGATAAATATCTTTACAGGGGTGACCGTTCCATTGCGGAGGAGACAACTATCCGGGAAAAACGGGTTTTCAGAAAGAGTCCCTGGATTCTTCTGGGGCAGGTATTCTTTCCTGCTCTGATCTGCGGGGGAATTACAGGATTTCTGTTCTTCTCCCCACAGGGAGCTCAGATGATCTGGAGGTCTGTAGGATCGGTTCTGCTTGTTCTGGGTGGATTCAGGATTTTCTGGCTTGCTCTGGACTGGTGGAATGATGTTTATATGATCAAGTTTCCCTATATCTGGGATATTGAGAGAAAACCTTTCGGTAAGGAAGATATTAGAAAGCAGACTGAACTGGGACTGGTTCTGAATGTCACATCCGTACAGAAAGGACTTCTCCCGCTTTTGCTGAACTTTGGCAATGTGGAGATTGAAACGGCTGGAAGAGGGGAGCCTCTGATCTTTTTTTCGGTGAAAAAGCCCTATGATGTTCAGGATGAGCTTCTCTTCTACAGGGAGTACAATCTCCGGCAGCAGGAGAAAAAGAGAAGAAATCAGGGGAAAGAGGATTTTATGGAAATGTCGGAGATCCTGCTTCAAACCCGGGAACGAGACCAGCTGGTCCGGCTGAGACAGGGCATAGAGACGAGGAGTCATTGATGAGCAGAATATTGAAAACTATTGTTATAATACTTGTATTTACGGGTGTGGCCCTTTCCTCTCTATCGGCGATGGAAGAGATTGCCTACTTCCGGAAGATCCGGATCGATGAGAGTGAAAGGATTCAGGGAGTCTATCCCCTGACTGAGGAGACGGCCCAGAAGGTTAACTCCTATAAGATATCTAAAACATCCGACGGCAGGATCAGCCGGATCGAGTACCTCCGCAGCGGGACCTCCCTGGCGGACCCGCTTCTCGGAGTGCCTGTTATTCAGTTTCAGTACAACGGCTCCTATGTCCGCCGGGTTTATCTGGATTCCAGGGGAAGAGAGATCCCCGATGAACAGGGTATCTACTCGGTCCGGATGAAACAGAATCCCGCCGGAGCGGTTACCGCTTCGTTTCATTATGACCGCTATGGAAACCTCAAAGCCGACAGGGACGGGGTCGCTTCGGTTATGTGGGACGTGGATAAAAACAACAGAAAGGTTTCCGCCCTCTTCTTTGATACCAAGGGGAACCGGGTCAGCAACGGCCACGGGGTCTATGAATATAAGTATCTCTATGACAGCAACGGGAATCTGAGTCTGGTTCTGCAGCTGGATGAACGGGGACTACCCGTCGAAGGAGAAGACGGCGCAGCAGCTGTACACAGGGAGTGGGACGAAAAAGGGAATCTGATTCGGGAGAGCTGGCTCAACAGCTTTGAAGAACCTGTTCTGAACTCTCAGGGGATCTCCTCCTGCTCCTACAGCTGGGATGACAGAGGAAACAGGCTGGGGAAAGTGAATTTCGATGTGAACGGGGAGGTCGCTTCGGATCTGAACAACGTGGCCCGGTACCGCTGGTTCTATGATGAGTTCGGCAACAGGATAAGGGAAGAGCACTACGATGCTATGGGAAACCTGGTGCCCGACAGCAAAGGGGTCGCCGTGTACCGCTGGATCCACTATCCCCAGGGGAACGAGCTTGAACAGAAAAATCTGGATCCAGATCTGCAGCTGGTCCTGGATGACAAGGGCTTTGCTTCCTATCGCTGGGTATTTGACGAACGGGGCCATATCACCGAAGAGAAGTATTATGACGTGGATAATACCCTTAAGAAAGATTACTGGGGGATTGCCATGTACCGGTATGAATTTGATGATGCGGGCAATATGGTGGAATCGAGAAGCTACTCCAACTATGATGAACTGATCTCAGACAATACCGGGGTGGCTCTGTACCGCTGGGATTATGATGACAAGGGCAACAAGGTTTCGGAAGTACACCTGGATGACAGGGAGAAACCTGTGGAGAACAAAGAGGGCATCGCGTCCTACCGCTGGGAATACGATGAGGAAGGCAATGCGGTCAAGCAGAGCCAGTACGGTCTTTACGGTCAGTACAAAGCCAATCCCGAAGGGGTGGCGATCTATCAGTGGGAGTATGATAAATACGGGAATATTCTGTCTGAGTCCTATTACGGTATTGATGAACAGATCGTGGAAAACCGGGATGGCGCCGCCATGGCTGTCTGGGAGTATGACGACAGAGGGAATCCTTTGAAAACAGAACGGTTCGATAGAAAGAAACTCCCCATTGAACTGACAGATTAAAAACGGCTCAGCGGGATTTTTCCACCCCCACCCTCCGGCAATGAGTGGTAAGGGGGCAGAGGGAACAGCGGGGAGACTGGGGAGTGCAGATCTGCTGGCCATAGAGCACAAGCAGTTCGTTGACGGGGATCCAGTATTCCCGGGGAAGGACTCCCTCCAGGGCTGGGACAGAATCATCCGGCTTCTTTGTGGAAATCCATCCCATTCGGTTGGCAATCCTGTGGACGTGGGTATCCACGCATATGGCCGGTATCCCGAATCCCAGGCTCAGAACCAGGTTCGCAGTTTTCAGTCCCACTCCGGGAAGTTTCAAAAGAGAATTCAGATCCGAAGGAATCTCTCCTCTGTTTTCGCTCAGGAGAGTGGCGGCAATTTTTTTCAGATTGGCGGCTTTCACCCTGTAAAACCCTGCCGGGTAGATCCTTTCGGCAATCTCCTCTTCATTCATGGTATCCAGGGAGGCCAGGTCCGGAGCTGCTTCAAAGAGTTTTCTGGAGGATTTCAGGGTGACATCGTCTTTTGTTCTTAATGAAATGACAGTCGACACCAGAATCCTGTAGGGATCCCGGTTTTCTTCTCCGATCAGGGAGACCGACGGTAGGTCTACCGATTCTTTGAGTTTATTGAGCTCTGCAAAGATTGCCGGCCAGTCAGGCATCCTTCCGTTTCAGGAGGACTGCCGCCATGGCCTCCACGGCCAGTCCCTGACCGACAGAATCCTGTTTTTCCTTTGTTTTGGCTTTAAAAGAGATATCCTCTAAAGGGATGCCCATATCCTCGGCAAGGGTGCGTCTGATCGCCTCTCTATAGGGAAGGAGTTTGGGCTTTTCCATAATAACGGTGCAGTCCAGGTTTCCCACGCTGTAGCCGCTGCCGCTGACCCTTTCCATGGTTTCCTTCAGCAGTTTTCGGCTGGAAACGCCCTTCCATCGGGAATCCGAAGGGGGGTAGTGGGTTCCGATATCTCCCTGGGCAAGGGCGCCCAGAAGAGCGTCTATAACCGCGTGAATCAGAACATCTCCGTCGGAGTGACCGTCCTCTCCCTTTTCAAAGGGGATTGTCACTCCGCCCAGGATGAGAGGTCTTCCTTCTGTCAGGCGGTGGATGTCATATCCCTGTCCTATTCTCATTATTTGCGGAGATCCCCTGGGTATGTGATTTTTATATTGTCAGGATCTCCCTCTACGGTATGGGCCGGTCCGACGTAAACGCTCCAGATCTCAGAATCATCGATATAGCTGCCCTTGTCTTCATCGGCCCTGTTATGGGCGTCCAGGATTTCCGGGAAAGAGAATCCCTGAGGTGTCTGGGCACTGAAGGTGCGGTTCCTTGTCAGGTGAGATTCAATATCTCCAGAAGGTGAAAGGAGTTTCATCGCACTGGTCGAGGGAACAACAGGGGTTCCGTTGCCCTGCTCAATGGTTTTTTTCAGGACTCTCTGAATCAGGGCTTCCGAGATATGAGGTCTGGCTCCGTCATGGATCAGGACAATATCCGTATTGTTCTTTTCCAGCTCCAGCAGGGAGTTCCTTACAGATTCCTGACGGGTCTGCCCCCCTTCGACATAAAAAATGGGAAAATTTATATGATGCAGGGCTTTTCTGAGATCTTCTTCTTTTCCTGCAGGATAGGTGACAACAATAAAGTTAAACTCTTCAGAAAGAACAAAAGGAAGAACTGACTGTTCCAGTACGGTTCTTCCCTTTAATCTATGCAGTTCCTTTTTGCCTTTACCCTGCATTCGGCTGCTGAGGCCGGCTGCGGTAATAATGGCTGCTTTGATCATCTGCTTATGCTTCTAGTTTGCTGAAAATCAGCTGTTCAACATCGTCCTTGCTTTTTCCCAGAGAGAACGAAATCTCATCAATCAGAAGTTTCAGAGCATTGTCATAGAGTTTTCTTTCCAGAATCGGCAGCTCTTTGATCTTGCTTCTGTGATAAAGGGTGGTTACAACAGTGGCGATATCCAGAACAGAACCTTTTTTAAGAAGGTCCACATTCATCTGGTAGCGCATTTTCCAGTCTGTGGGAACAGGCTCGTACTCTTTGGTGATCAGCTCCAGAGCTTTTTTGGACTCATCGGCTGAAACAATCGCTCTTAATCCCAGTTCCTCAGCTTTTGAGGTGGGGATCATAACGGTCATATCTGAAACTTCCAGATAAATAACGTAGTAAAGGACTTTCTGCCCTTTGAACTCTTTTTCTTCTATTTTTAAAACTTTACCTACCCCCTGCGTGGGGTAGACCACTTCCTGGTCCGCTTTAAAAAGGGTTTCCTTGGTTTTTTCCATAGCAGTTAGTATACCCTGCGGGCAAGTGCTAAGTCAAACCGGGAGCAGAGTTAAAACAGATCTTTCCCTCCCGGTTTTTCCTGTTTTTCGCCTCTAGACCGTATAGGTAGAGGCTGAGACAGAACCGCCCTGACCGGTCCAGTCGGTATGGAAAAATTCTCCCGCCGGTTTATC
This sequence comes from Oceanispirochaeta sp., assembly GCA_963666275.2. Classification (GTDB taxonomy): domain Bacteria; phylum Spirochaetota; class Spirochaetia; order DSM-2461; family DSM-2461; genus Oceanispirochaeta. Next base: position 332,469 of record CAXXOA010000002.1, on the reverse strand, counting down.
CAGCCTTTCATAGGTATGGGCTCCGAAGTAATCTCTCTGAGCCTGAAGCAGAGAGGCCGGAAGCCTGCCGCTTTTATATCCGTCGAAAAAAGCCAGAGCCGAAGACATGGCGGGAGCGGGAATGCCCCATTCCACAGCCTTCATAACCACCCGTCTCCAGGCGGCTTCGCTCTCTTTGATAATGTTCTGAAAGTAACTGTCCAGGAGCAGGTTCTTCAGCGCCGGGTTTTTATCATAGGCCTTTTTAATCTCTCCCAGGAAGGTACTGCGGATGATACATCCTCCCCTCCACATCAGAGCGATCCCGCCGTAATTCAGATTCCAGCCGTTTTCATCGGCCGCCTGTTTCATAAGCATGAATCCCTGGGCATAGGATATAATCTTGGAGGCCAGAAGAGCTTTTTCCAGATCCTTCAGGAAGGCTCCTTTTTCGGAAGGAGGCGCTGGTTTTGCCGAAGGATAGGCCTTTTCGGCCAGGAGCCTTTCATCTTTTATGGCAGACAGACAGCGGCTGAATACCGCTTCAGCAATCAGGGTCAGGGGGATACCCGCATCCAGTGCGGCAATACCGGTCCACTTTCCCGTACCTTTCTGTCCGGCTGTATCTTTAATCTTTTCAACAAGAGGCTCTCCCTTCTCATCCCGAAAAGCAAGGATGTCTCCTGTTATTTCAATAAGATAACTGTCCAGAGCCCCGGTGTTCCATTTTTTGAAAAGAGCGCTGGTCTCATCGTAGTTGAGGCCCGCCCCGTCTTTCATAAGGTGCCAGACCTCTCCGATAAGCTGCATGTCCCCGTACTCGATTCCGTTGTGAACCATTTTCACAAAGTGACCGGCTCCCTGTTCTCCGACCCAGTCGCAGCAGGGTTCTCCGTCAACATGGGCTGCAATGGACTGCAGGATCGGTTTGACCGATTCCCAGGCCGCAGGATTTCCACCGGGCATGAGAGAAGGGCCTTTTCTGGCTCCCTCTTCTCCGCCTGATACGCCGCTTCCCACAAAGAGGATTCCCTTTTCCGCCAGGGCCTCCACCCGTCTTGTGGTATCCGGGTAGTGGGAGTTTCCCCCGTCTATGATAATGTCGCCTGTTTCAAGGTAGGGCAGCAGCTGTTCAATTACCATGTCCACGACTTTCCCGGCTTTGACCATGATCATGACTTTCCGGGGACGTTTGAGTGAGCCAATGAACTCTTCGACAGTCTCTGTTCCCAGAATGGTATCCCGCCCTTTTGCCGGACCTTCTTTGAACTGCTGTGTCACAGAGGTGGTTCTATTGTAAACAGCTACAGTAAAACCATGGTCGTTCATATTCAGAACCAGGTTCTGCCCCATTACGGCTAAACCGATCAATCCAATATCTGCAGTCTCTTTCACTTGAATCTCCTGTATTTAAGTCCTCCGGAATCTCTTGGATGAGACACGGCGGCACAATGAAAATGGCCTGGGATGCAACGCATCAGCCGGTATCTTCAGGCCGGGAAATTGTTTTTCCCAACCGGTAAAATTTACGGTCTTCTCCTAAGTATAGGTTAGCATCTTCTTATTTGGAAGGCAGATTCTTCAGCCAGATTTCCATATCCGCATCACTGGGCATCCGCCAGTCAGCCCGGGGAGACAGCGCAATGGTTCCCACTTTCGGCCCGTCGGGCAGACAGGATCGTTTGAACTGCTGGGAGAAGAAACGCCTGATAAACTGTTCCAGCCATTTCTGTATGATCTCGGGGCTGTATTTCCCCTGGAAGGCATTTTCCGCCAGGAACAGGGTTTTCTCAGGAGAAAAGCCGCAGCGGATCATCTGATAGAGGTAGAAGTCATGCAGTTCATAGGGGCCTATCAGATCTTCCGTTTTCTGGGCAATGTTTCCCTGCCGGTCGGGAGGAAGAAGCTCGGGCGAGATCGGTGTGTCGATGATATCGTAGAGGATATCTGCAGCCTTTCTGTTCTCATGATGATCCGCCACATACTGAACCAGATACTGAACCAGGGTTTTGGGAACGCCCGTATTGACAGCATACATGGACATATGGTCCCCGTTATAGGTACACCAGCCCAGAGCCAGTTCGGAAAGATCCCCCGTACCGATGACAATTCCCCGGATCATGTTGGCTTTGTTCATAAGAAACATGGTTCTCTGCCGGGCCTGGACATTTTCATAGGCTACATCGGAAGGTTCTCCCGAATGTTCCAGTTCTCCCATCTGAAGAGTGCAGACATCCCGGATGTCTATGGTTTCAATGGGGAGGCCGAGTTCTTCGCAAAGGAGCCGGGCGTTTCCTTTTGTCCTTCCTGTTGTTCCGAATCCAGGCATGGTGTAGCAGTGCAGTCCCTGAAGGTCCAGCCCCAGACGTTTGAAGGCCTCAACTGTTACAAGCAGAGCCAGAGTGGAATCCAGTCCACCCGAAAGGCCCAGAACCACATCCCGGCAGCCTATGTGCTTCAGCCGGGAAACAAGTCCGGTACTCTGAATGGAGAATATTTCCCTGCAGCGGATCTCTCTGTCCTGATGAGACGCCGGTACAAAGGGCCGGGGATTGATGTTTTTCTTCAGATCCTTCCGGTTTGTGACTTTTTTGCGGTCAAAGAGGATCGAGCGGAAATTCAGGTTCTGCTGCTCCTTTTCCGCGGTCTGGGAAAAAGAGGGCGAGTTCAGCCTCTCATGTTCCAGAAACTCAAGATCCACATCGGATGTGATCGATGTTTCCTCCTGGCAGAAACGTTCTCCCTCCCTGAGGATATGTCCGTTTTCACAGATCAGGGTATGCCCCCCGTAAACTGTGTCGGTGGTGGATTCTCCCGGGCCGGAGGATGTGTAGACATAGGCGGCGATACAACGGGCCGACTGCTGGGAGGTGACCGTTTTCCGGTAGTCGGCTTTTCCTACAAGCTCGTTACTGGCCGAAGGGTTGGCGATGATCAGGGCGCCGGCCAGAGCCTGATAGGTACTGGGAGGAAGAGGGCCCCAGAGGTCTTCGCAAATCTCAATTCCCAGGCGGAACAGAGGGTTCTCCCTGTCCTGAAAGATCAGGTCCGTTCCAAAGGGTACAGGGTTCCCTCCCAGGTGAATCTCTTTTCCTTTTATGTCCGCCCCCGAGGCGAACCATCTCTGTTCATAGAATTCATTGCTGTTGGGCAGATAGGTCTTCGGGACAATCCCGATGACTTTTCCTCCCCCCAGAAGGGCCGCACAGTTGTAGAGGCGGCTGTTATAGATAAGAGGAAGTCCCGCGATAACAAGGAAGTTCCACTTCTGGGACTGCTCTGCCAGTGTTGAAAGGGCTTCCAGGGATTTTTCCAGAAGTGTGCGCTGCCGGAACAGATCTCCGCAGGTATATCCGGAGAGGCTTAGTTCTGGCAGAACCACCAGATCGGGAGACTCCTGACTGAGTTTATCAAGTCCATTGAGAATATACCGGATATTTTTTTCCACACCTCCGGGTTTTACCGGAGGGACAAGAGCTGTTATTCGTAAAAAGTTAAAAGGTTTCAAATGATTCTCCCTTAAGGATTTCCTGCTTTTGAATTTAGCTACTGCCGAATCTGCTGTCAACAGAGCACTCTGGAATTATTTCTACAGATTTGTTGGATAAACCCTTCGATCATACAAAATTGTATGAATATTGTTTTCTTCTTAAATCCCCGATCTGTCAAAATACCACGTAAATGTTTATATAGAAAATAACTGTTTTCTCACAGAACGCTGACAATTTTTTTGGCACATCTCTTGCAATTTGTATTGAGTATAGAGGCTGAGATAAAAAAACTCTCAGCAGGAGGATGTTATGGTACATTTTGATGCAAGTAAATCTTTATGGATTATCGACTCTACACTTCGGGAACGCAGCATGATGAAGGGTCGGGATTACACTGATGCCGAAAAATTGAAGGTTGCAGATCTTCTTGCAAAAGCCGGTGTGCATGAAATTGAGGCGGGAATTCCCTCTAAAGGGTCAAAAGAGAGCCGGGTTATCAGGCAGATAAGAATCAAAAATCCCCATACACTGGTTACCTGCTGGGCCAAGGCGTCCATGGAGTCCATTGAACTGGCCAGGCGCTGCTCCGCAAACTCTATTCATCTCTGTTTTCCAGAAGAGATTGTGGACAGGAATGTCTCTTCCACCCAGTTCGAATCTTCCCTAAACGATATGGGAAAGATGATTAAAGAGTGTTTTAAATCCTTTGATTATGTCAGCGTGGGGGTTTCCAACCCTTTTAATGCGGATCTGATCAAATTGAACAGGTTTATATCCCGGGCAGTCCATCACGGCGCTCTGAGAGTAAGACTGGCAGACTCGGAAACAAGAGTTTCTCCCGAGGATGTTCAGAAATTCTTTGAAACAGTGAAAATGAGAACCAATGCTCCCCTGGAATTTCATGGCCATAATAAACTCGGAACAGCCAATGAAAGTTCCCTCCGGGCAATCCGCGGTGGTGCTGAATCCATCAGCGTGACTGTTGCGGGACTTGGCGATAACGGCGGAGTTTCCAACCTGGAAGACATGGGACCGGCTCTGCTCAGACATTTTCAGTACACAAATTTGAACTTCTATAAACTCAATGAAGCCGCCAAATATGTGAATATGCTGGAAAACCGGAGAAAACCCCGCAACAGAACAGCAGCGGCATGATCAATGCCGCAGGATTTTCCCGCTGATGTGCTATACTAAAAGTCAGCGGGAGAGTCTATGGCAGAAAAAATCAGATGCCCCTGGTGTCTTAATGATCCCCTGTATATCCGGTATCACGATGAAGAGTGGGGCGTCCCTGTACGGGATGACAGAAAACAGTTTGAATTCCTTGTCCTGGAATCAGCACAGGCCGGTCTGAGCTGGCTGACCATTCTGAAAAGAAGGGAAGCCTATCGGAGGGCTTATCGGGATTTTGATCCCCGGAAGGTCGCTCAGTTTGATGAGGGGGACGTCGAGGGTCTCCTGAATGATGCGGGAATTATCAGAAACAGAAAAAAAATAGAAGCCTCCATCAGGAACGCTCGGATCTTTCTGGACCTTCAGGAAGAGTTCGGTTCATTTTCCGCTTATCTGTGGGGATTTGTCGGTGATAAACCTGTTGTCAATCACTGGTCCTCCATGGATCAGGTTCCGGCAGAAACAGAACTGTCCCGTACAATCAGTAAGGACATGAAACGAAGGGGATTCTCTTTCCTGGGGCCCGTCATCCTTTATGCCCATCTTCAGGCCACAGGTCTTGTGAATGATCATCTGACAGACTGCTGGCGCTCTCTGGCCTTTTAGGGGGAATTGAGGTATACTCCCGATACTTTTTCAGGAGATCCCGTCCATAATCTATGACATTTGCATCATTCAGCAGCAGAAGAGATAAAATTCCACTCATCCTTTTTGTTTCACTTATCATCGTAGTATCCTCTCTGGTGACAGGGGCCCTTCTGTTCTCCTCGTCCAGAATCAAAAGGGTACAGATTGTTCTGGATAAAACACTGGCAGGTTCCTCTGTCTCTACCAGGGAGATCATGGGGCTTGGCAGGGTCAGTCCGAAAGCCTTCGAGACCGTTTTTACAGCTTACAGGCGTTCAGAACTGCTTGCCGCCTCCCTTCTTCTGGAGAATCAGGGATATTCCGGTTTCGCAGACTTTCTGCTTCAGCAGGTTTCGGATGGTACAGATCCTCTGGGAGACATGGCCCGTACCCTTCTGGCGGAATCTCTGAAAAGGAAGAAAAAATGGCAGGACCTGTCCGAGTTCTCCTCTGCATTCATCGGTCCTGATGAGAACGGACGGGTCTGGCTGAACAGGACACTCATGGCAGCCTATCGCAGTCATGGCAGGGCGGATGCAATATCCCACCCTGAAGAGGCTGATGTACTATGGGCAATCCCCTTTCTGGAGGAGACCGGAGATCTTACAAAAGAGCGGATGGTCAGAATTCTCCTGTCAGCCGGTGCGGGAGATCTCTATGATTTTTTCTCTCTATGGAAATCCCCACTGAAAGAGGATGCGGATGTCCAGAATATTCTGCATCTGAAAAATGCCCTGGAGCAGAGAGAGTATGACCGGGCGGAGCCTCTGCTGAAGACCCTCTGGCAGGACACTCTCGCAGCGGCCGGCCCCCTTCCCGAGAGTTTTCTCCTCTCTCTGAGGGATATGCTCAGACTGGACCGGTTTGCCTCTTCCTGGCTGAGGATCTTTGAGACGGCTGATCTCTTAAACCAGGGATACGGGGGAGCTTTTCTGATCGGTTCTCTTCAGGAGAGTTCCGGCGATCATCAGGGGGCTCTCTCCTCCTACAGGACCGCCCGGGAAACAGGTGGTTCTTTTGAAAAGGTACGGCGCGCCCTGTGGTATGAAATGAGACTTCTCGTCCGGAACAGTCCCGATGAGATTCCCCCTTTTCTGGCAGAGAATGCTCCGGACTGGGGGGATTCCTCCTATTTTGATGACCTTCTGGATGAGTATTTCACCTATCTGGTCCGCAGGAAGGACTGGGTTCATCTCGCAGAGACTGTGGAGATTCTGGGCGGAACGGAGCTGAAGCAGCCAACCTCCCAGGGAGCATTTCTTCTGAATCAGGCTGTAAAAGACGGCAGACTCAGGAGACCCGATTTCTTCAGCTCCTCTTTTTATACGGAGAGTCTGGAGAGGGATCCTCTGGGATATTACTACCTTGTTTCCTCTCCCGGAGTATGGCCTCTTTTCGAGGAGCGGGAAGACTCTGCCGCTGCCGCCGGTCTGGATCCTGATGAGGAAGCGGTTGAACAGGTTTACAGGATTGTTCTGGAAGCGGGGCAGATTGAGCTGGGCTGGGCGCTCTGGAACAGAAGGCATGACTCCCTGAGTCCCCATGTTGTGGATATGTTCAGCAGCCGGCTTTTCAAAATGGGAGAGTTCTACCGGTGCATACAGTTTACGGGTTACTGGTACTACCGCTGGCCTCCGGAGCAGGCTCTCCATCTGATTCCCTGGCTCTATCCGCAGGACAGGACTCTGCCAGTGAATCTGCACGCTTTGAAGCAGGGTATACCCGAAGAGCTGATTCTGGGGATCATCCGCCGGGAGAGTGCTTTTCATAAAACGATCGAATCCCATGCCGGAGCTGTCGGGCTGATGCAGCTTATGCCGGCAACCGCATCGGATCTGGCCGGACGCTACAGGATTGAAGGCTGGAATCTGGCCGATCCCGGGGATAATATCCGCCTGGGAGCCCTGTATGTGAACTGGCTCAAAGAGAGACCCTGGACTTCCAGTTATGCTGAAATCCTTGCTGCCTACAACGGAGGGGGCGGCAATCTGAGGCGGTGGAAGAGGAGCTTCGGAGATCTGGATCTCCAGTTGTTCATTCAGAGTATTCCCTACAGTGAAACAAGGAATTATGTGCGCAAAGTCATTGTCGCAGCGGGAACATACAGGTATCTTAATACAGGGCAGCCCCCGGCAGAATGGCTGGATCTGTTTTTTCAGCCTTTTGAGGTAAACTAGTAATTATACAGGTGGTTATTAATGAATTTTATTCAGGGAATTTTTCTTGGCGTACTGCAGGGCGTAACTGAATTCCTGCCCGTGTCCAGTTCTGGACATCTTCTTATGATGAGGAATATTATGGGACTGGGTGAGATCCCCGTCCTTTTTGATGTACTGCTCCACATAGCGACGCTGATAGTTGTGATAGCCATGTTCCGCAGAAAAGTCGTGGAACTTCTTTTTTCTCTGGGGAAATGGATCGCCAGAAAATCGGATGATCAGGATAAGTCCAATATGCGTCTGATCGGGATTCTTCTTGTGACTGTTTTTGTAACTGGCGTTCTGGGGCTGCTTATCGACAGTCTGGATCTATCGTCTACCCCGAAAGTGGTTTTCCCTCTGTACCTGGTTACGGCTGTTATCCTCTGGTTTACAAGGAAAGCCCCTGCAGGCAGGTCCTACAGAGAGCTGAACCTCCTTGATGGTTTTATCATGGGGATCGCTCAGGGATTCGGTGTCCTTCCCGGGATTTCCCGTTCGGGCATTACCATTTCCACTGGTCTCTATAGAAAGATGAACCGTGATGTTGCCGCTGAGTACTCATTCCTTATCTTCATCCCTGCGGTTCTGGGTGCTCTCCTTCTGGATCTGAAAGATGCGGGAAACCTTCTGGATACTGTTTCTTTACCTGTTCTGGCCGTGGCATTTGTGACCACCCTGGTTTCTGGTTTTCTGGCTCTGAAACTCCTTGTGAAACTGATCGATAACGGCAAATTCTTTTACTTTTCATTCTATCTGGTACCCCTGGGAATTCTCGGTCTGATCTTTTTCTAGTCAGTCTCCCTCTTGGCTGAGGGGTCAAGAGGTCTGCTCAGAAGCCGATAATGATAGGGGAGGTCCTGTGAATTCCAGAAAATTTCAGAAAATTGCCGCTGCCGTCCTGACCGGACTGGCTTTAATAATACTGGTTGTCATCATTGGCGGAGCCTCGGGTGTTCCAAATGGTCTGGGAGCTTTTCTTGTCTCATCCTTCCATCTGGTTTCTCTGTATATACCTTTTTTCCTGATTGCCTGCGCCTATGCGCTGCTGGCGGAAAAGAGCCAGAAACTTTTAGCCGGACTGAACCTTTCGATTTTTCCCTTTCTGACCTTAACAGCCCTGCTGCACGTCCTTTCAGGCAACAGAAATATCGCGCTGTCCAGGATCATGATAGATCAGCTGGGGACTGTCCTGTCTTCCCTGTTCCTTCTGGCTCTTCTGGCTGTGGAAACTGCCCTTGTGTATAAGCTTGTCAATCTCATTTTTCCCGATCTCTCCTGGCTGCCACGGCTGCCCGGAGAGCCAATGAGTCTGAATAAATCTGTACAGAAAATCCGAAAGGGTTTTGATTTCAGCAGGCTGAGTTTTTCCGGATCATCCCCTGCGGCCCCTACGGAGCTTCCTGAAGAGGATGAACCGGTGGAAGATACAAGAGAGACATTTCCCTTTCCCGATCTGCCTGCGCCTATTGATCCTATACCCGAAACTGATGACAGTGAGATCCAGTCCCTGATCTCCTCGGTTCTCAAACCTTCTCTCTCCCGTTCCGACCGGGAGCAGACTGGTCCAGTTTCCGAGCCGGAGGGTTTTAATCCCGAGAAAACTCTGAGCATTTCGGACCTTGTTGACCGGGAAGAGCACGGAACTGGCAGGCCCGGAACAGAAGAACCGGAACAGCTCCAGGAGGCAGAGGATCCGGAAGAGCTCTCTCATCCCGTGAGTGATCCGGGGATTGAGTTTCTGATGGAGCAGGATCTTTCCGTAAACCGGGAGGAACCTGTCCCTCCTTCCAGGGAGGATTTCGATCAGGAGGAAGATTACCCTGACCTTCCGCATGGTTCTGATCATACACCCGAATCCGAAAGCTCTCCGGATTATGATGAAGGGGGGTATCCCGAATACCTGGATGAGATTGATCAGGATGAAGCGGATGACCAGGCCTACGAGGACGCCGGGTATATGGGAGACCGTATTGAGGATCTTGATCCCTGGCGAACCGGCGCACCCATGGACTCTCAGGACGGGGATTCCGGGGATTTTCCGGTAGATGAGGAATTCCAGGAGGAGTCCCACTCGGTTGAGGATAAACTCAGTCCGGACGGAGAAACCGAAAAGCTCGGTACGATCTCCGGAGGGCTTCCACCCAGGCATCATCGGAAAAAGGCCTATAAGGTGCCGGTTTCGGGGCTCCTGAAAGAGTACCCCGATAATGGGTTTGATCAGATCGATGAGGATACCCGCCGGGCCGCTAGGGCTCTGGAAGAGACCCTTCTGGAGTTTAAGATTGACGCTAAGGTCTCAGGTATCTCCAAAGGGCCAGTTATTACCATGTTTGAAATCCAGCCGGCTCCGGGAGTCAAGGTTTCCCGTATCGTAAACCTTCAGGATAACCTGGCCCTTCGTCTGGCCGCCTCCCGCATCAGGATCGTGGCTCCCATTCCCGGCAAACAGGCCATCGGTATAGAGGTGCCCAATAAAAAGAGGGCCATTGTCTCTTTCAGTGAGCTTGTGGGTTCTGTTGATTTTGGAGAAGGAGAGTTTGAAATACCCGTTATTCTGGGTAAGGATATCAGCGGAAAGAATCAGATCATCGATCTTGCCAGAACTCCTCACCTGCTCATCGCGGGGTCTACCGGGTCGGGAAAGTCGGTCTGTGTAAACTCCCTTATCTGTTCCATTCTGTTCAAAAAGTCTCCCCAGGAAGTCAAGCTTATGATGGTGGACCCCAAGATCGTGGAACTGAAGCTCTACAATGATATCCCCCATCTCCTGACTCCGGTCATAACAGAGCCCAAGCGGGCATTTCAGGCGGTTCAGTGGTGTCTTTATGAAATGGAACGGCGCTACTCCCTGCTGGATGCCATGGGGGTCCGTGACATCAAAAGCTATAACAAAAGGATCAAAGAGAGAGACATCGCCACCACAAAACTCCCCTACATCGTCCTTGTGATCGATGAGTTTGCCGACCTGATGGCGACTTCGGGAAAAGAGCTGGAGGGGATCGTCGCCAGGCTGGCCGCTATGTCCCGGGCGGTGGGGATCCACCTGGTTCTGGCCACCCAGCGGCCCTCTATCGATGTAATTACAGGTCTGATCAAAGCAAACTTTCCCTCCAGGATCGCCTTTATGGTTGCCAGCAAAACCGACTCCAGGATTATCATCGATATGATGGGAGCGGAGAAGCTCCTTGGTAAGGGGGATATGCTCTTTACCTCGGCCTGGGATCCTTTTCCTTCAAGAATGCAGGGTTCATTCCTTTCGGAAGACGAAGTGGAGCGGGTCGTGTCCTATGTGAAAACTCTGGGGGATCCCGAGTATATCGATGATGAAATCTTTCTGGATGATGAAGAGGAGTACGACAGCGAAAGCCGGGGAGGAGACAGCTCTTTCAGTGATCCTCTCTACAATAAGTCCCTGGAGATTGTCATGCAGGCGGGAAAGGCATCCGCATCGTATCTGCAGCGGCGTTTGAAGATCGGATACAACCGGGCGGCCCGGCTGGTGGAGGAAATGGAAATCCAGGGGATTGTAGGCCCTCAGAACGGAAGTAAACCCCGGGATATTCTCCATATTCCCGATAATCCGGGTGCCCGGATGCTCAATGATGATGATTGATCTTCCGTTTCTTCCGGCTGGGGTGATTCCTCATAGCTTCTGACAGGTGTTCTGTCGCCCGGAAAGTGACTTTTTCGCTTTATGCATCAGGCAAAATAAAACCCCCTTCAGTGAGGAAGGGGGTAAAAACAGGGGCGCGGATAAATCATTTATCCTTCTGTTTCTGTTCGGTTTCAGCTTTCCTTTTTTCCGCTTCTTCCCGCATTTTTCTGGCAAATTCGGGGAATCGTCCCAGGATCTCGTCAAAGGTTTCCTTGTTCAGAGAGTAGCAGTCGCAGTATTCCCTGGCTTTTATGGTTGCATTTCTGGGGGCACTGAACAGAAGGGCTATTTCGCCGAAGAAAGATCCCGCTCCCAGGGTGGCATAGACAATCTTTTCATCTTCCGAGACAACATCCACAGAACCCCGGCTGATAAAGTACATCTCATATCCTATCTCTCCCTTGATAACGACATAGTCTCCGGGAGTGAAGACAACAGGTTCCAGGTTCAGAATAATGTCTTTAATAAATTCCTCCGAGGTATTCTGGAACAAAGGTACTTTCTGAATGATATCTCTGTTGAGGAACAGGGATATGGATGTCTGAAGGGGTTTGGGTAGATCCGCCAGGATGGACGATTCGTCATAGCCTCTCCGGCTCTCCCAGAGGTACTCGTAATAGTCATTTATTTTATCTTTCAGGTCGGATGGGATATGTTTGTATTTCATGAAGGTTGTGACCTTTTCCATCTTTTCCTGATACTGGGATTTGGCAATGTCGATATTGGCAATGATATTGGCAATATTACCAATGATAAAACCGTACATACCCGCACCGATCAGCTCTATGATGACTATGAAGATGACCTGGGCATTGTCGGCCGTGTCGGGAGTCACGTCACCGTAGCCGATGGTTGTCAGAGTTGTCACTGTCCAGTAAAAGGCAACAATGTAACGGTTGAGCTGATCAGCCTCCCCCAGGCCTCCGGTCATGAAAATCCAGCCGCAGGAAATCAGATGGGCTACTATGAGAATCCAGAAAATCAGGAGGGCCATCCGGATAAAGCTGGGATTCATCCTCTTGCTGTTTCTTATGCGGGAAATGGTTCGACCGATTCTGAAAATCTTAACCAGCCGCAGCATATTGACGTAGATGGCTATTTCCATAATCAGGGGGTTGTTGAACAGGGTCAGAAACATATAGAGAGGAAGAGCAGCCACAATATCCAGATAGAGATATCTGCGTCTGTACTCTTTGAACACAGTCTCTCTGTCATCGATAAGTTCTCTCTGTTCATAGAATCCGGTATGGGATTCCAGATAGATGTCCACGATAAACATCATGGAAATGAAAAAATCGAACAGCAGCAGTCCGCCCTTCATGGGAATTCTATATACGGTTATAAGGGGGATTATAAGGGTGATTACGATAGTGAGTGCTAGGATAAAAGCATCCCAGAGTATTTTCTTTTTATTGTTTGGATTGAGGATCTGCAGTGGCATCATGTTCCTATTATCGGAGACAGCCTTTTTTATCTCCATGTTTTTCCTATGAGTTTTTAAAAAAACCGGGTTATCCTATACTTCAGGCAGGAGGTTCTGAATGAAACGCTTGAACAGTTCCGGTGAAATTTTTGATGTTGTCGATGAGCAGGATAGAGTTATCGGGCAGGCGGCACGGGAGGAGGTTCATGGAAATCCCTCTCTGATCCATCGGGTGGCACATGTCCTGGTTTTTGATCATTCAGGAGAGTTGTTCCTGCAGAAGCGGAGTATCAAAAAGGATGTGCAGCCGGGGAAATGGGATACTTCTGTAGGCGGTCATGTGGACGCCGGAGAGTCCTATGATGATGCCGCCTTGAGGGAGATGCGGGAGGAACTGGGGATCAGCGGTGTGAAGGTTGAGTTTCTCTACACCTATCTGCACAGAAATTCCTATGAATCAGAATACGTTAAAACCTATCGCTGCGTCTGGGACGGCCCCATAGAAACGGATCCTCAGGAGATTGAAAAGGGGCGGTTCTGGTCCCTTCAGGAGATCCGGAGAACTCCCCGGGAGAAATTCACCCCCAACTTTCTGGATGAACTGGAAAGGCTTGAAAAGTTTTCCCGCTTCTGAATCCGTATCCTGGACAAATTTAGATAAATATTTATTCAATATCATGTATGTTTCATTCAATTCCTCTTGGGAAATTCAGGGAAATTCTGTATTATCACCATAAAAAACCGGGAGGGAGCAATGACTCCGAAAACGAAAGGGCAGATCGAGGCGGAAATCAGCGAAGCGGTCATCCGTTTTGAAAAAGAGTTTATGGGGAGAGGTCCTCTGGAATCCAGAGCGTATATTGTGGATGATATGGTTATTGTCAAACTGAAAGATGTTCTGACACCGGCAGAAAAACAGCTGGCCGGGTCCAATGATCCCAATGATGGAAGAGTCCTTATCAAAAGGATGCGTCATGCTCTGCTGGAAAAAGGCCGTCCCCTTCTCGAATCTGTTATCAAGGATCTTCTGAATGTCTCCGTACAGAGTCTTCATTCTGATCTGAGTACCAAGACGGGGGAAAAAGTCATTGTTTTTTCACTGGAAGAAAAACCTCTTATCTAATAACCTTTATAGTGGTGAACAGCAGTGAGTTCTCTGTTTTCACCCCTCTAATTGCTTGACTGAAAAAGATTTTTCATTAAAATGGTTCGTGCTGGTAGAATGCTGAGAAAGAGCTATAAGCTGGTTTTCGGCAGGGAATTCAGCCCCTTCAATACCATAAGCTTGAATAATCCGGATATGACGGATGACTGAAGATAGAGGTATCCAATTAAAATCGACTCCGAGAACAGACAGTTCAAAGAGTCAAAAACAGGAGTTTTTAAATGTCAGTTCCTACAAAGAACCAGAAACTCATTGCATGGGTTGATGAAATCGCTGCAATGACCACCCCTGAACAGGTAGTTTGGTGTGATGGTAGTAAAGAAGAATACGACCGCCTTATGGCCGAAATGGTCGAATCAGGCATGGCCATCAAACTGAATGAAGCAAAAAGACCCAACAGCTACGCTTTCAACTCTGATCCTTCAGACGTTGCCCGTGTAGAAGCCCGTACCTACATTTCTACCACTAAAAAGGAAGATGCCGGCCCCACCAACAACTGGATCGATCCTACTGAACTGAAAGAAACCATGAAAGAGCTGTACAAAGGCTGTATGAAAGGACGTACCATGTACGTGATTCCTTTCTCCATGGGACCTATCGGTTCTGATATCGCACAGATCGGTGTGGAAATCACTGACTCTCCCTACGTAGTTGTCAATATGCACACCATGGCAAGAGTTTCCAACAAAGTACTGGAAGTTCTTGGTGATGACGGTGAATTCATCCCCTGTCTGCACTCTGTAGGTTCTCCTCTGGAACCTGGTCAGAAAGACAGCAGATGGCCCTGTGCTCCCATTGAAAAGAAATACATTGCTCACTTCCCCGAAGAGAACCTGATCTGGTCCTACGGATCCGGATACGGTGGAAACGCTCTGCTCGGTAAAAAATGTCTGGCTCTGAGAATCGCTTCCGCCAAGGGAAGAAGAGAAGGCTGGATGGCTGAGCACATGCTGATCCTGCGCTTCACCAACGAAGAATCAGGAAAAAAATACCACATCGCAGCGGCTTTCCCCTCTGCCTGTGGAAAAACCAACCTGGCTATGCTCCAGTCAACCGTTCCCGGTTGGAAAGTTGAAACCATCGGTGATGACATCGCATGGATGAAACCCGGAAAAGACGGAAGACTCTACGCTATCAACCCCGAAGCAGGATTCTTCGGTGTTGCTCCCGGTACTTCTGAAGCATCCAACCCCATGGCTCTTGCCAGCTGTAGAAAAGATGCTATCTTCACAAACGTTGTTGTAACTGAAGACAAAGACGTATGGTGGGAAGATATGGGTTACGACTGTCCCGGCGGCGGCGGAACCGACTGGAAAAACAACCCCTGGAAACAGGGTCAGAAAGATGCTGACGGAAACGAAGTGAAGGGTGCTCATCCCAACAGCCGTTTCACAGCCAAAGCGGAACTTTGTCCTGTAATCTGTCCCGACTGGGAAGATCCTGCCGGAGTTCCCATCGATATCTTTGTATTCGGTGGAAAGAGAACTTCTGTAATGCCTCTGGTACACGAAGCCTATGACTGGGAACAGGGTGTATACATGGGTGCAACTGCATCTTCCGAACCCACAGCAGCCGCTCTGGACCTCGGAAATGTGTCTCTGAGATTCGACCCCTTTGCCATGACTCCTTTCATGGGATACAACGGTGGCGATTACATGCAGAACTGGTTTGACATGGGAGAAAAACTGGGTGACAAAGCTCCCAAGATTTTCTACGTTAACTGGTTCCAGAAAGATGGAAAAAGGTTCATCTGGCCCGGATTCGGTGAAAACAGCCGTGTTCTGAAATGGATGTGTGACCGTGTTGAAGGCAAAGTTGATGCCGTCGATACTCCCATCGGACGTATGCCTGCTGATGACAGCCTGATCGAAGGTCTGGACCTGGCAAAAGAAGACTGGGAAAGACTGATGAAAGTTGATACAGTCGCTTTCAAGAAGACCCTTGCTGATGCCAGAGAGTATCTCGCCAAGTTCGGTGACAGACTGCCCAAGAAAATGGTTGAGCAGATGGACAAACTTGAAGCTCGTCTGGGCTGATAGTTCAGTTCCTGAACTGTAAATAATGGGGGCTGCCTTTTTGAAGGCAGCCCTTTTTTTGTGCTGTGAAAAATAAGGGGTAGAGTTAGAGTGAACTCCTGCTGAATTTTCTTTTCAGATAGAGAGGCAGCCACCAGGAATATCCGAAGAGCAGAATCAGTATGGCTCTTTGTCCCTTCGAAAAATAAACACCTCCAAGGTCTGAGAAAGACAGGAGACTTCCCTGACCAATGTGGGAAATGAGAAAAATATGAAATAGTGTATTTTCTGTAAAGTCCAGTCTGTTTAACGAGTTGTAAAGCAGATATACCCACAGCAGCAGGACGAAAAACTGATTCAACTTCCAGAACAGATTCTTATGAAATAGAAACATATTACCTTCAACTTATTGTGCCATTATCCTCTGTAAATGCGAGTAGCAGGAGAAGGCTCTCTGAATCTTCTGTGAAGATATGGAGAAGAAAAAAGCCGCCCTGAAAGGACGGCTTCGTATTAAAGATAAAAGATCGAAATCTTTGAATCTGTAACTGTTATCCGAGAACCGGAACAAGAGCCAGAAGTACACCGGCCGCTACGGCAGATCCGATAACTCCCGCAACGTTGGGGCCCATGGCATGCATGAGCAGGTAGTTGTTGGGGTTGGCTTCAAGACCCACTTTGTTGGCTACACGGGCAGCCATGGGAACAGCCGAAACGCCGGCAGATCCGATAAGGGGGTTGATCGGGTGTTTGGTCAGCTTGTTCATCAGTTTGGCAAGACCTACACCGGTAGCTGTTCCGATACAGAAAGCGACAAGACCCAGAGCGAGGATACCGAGGGTATTCACATTCAGGAATTTGTCAGCCTGCATTTTAGATCCAACTGCCAGACCCAGCATAATCGTTACGATGTTGATCAGGGCATTCTGCATGGTATCAGAAAGTCTGTCGGTTACACCGCACTCTTTTACAAGGTTACCGAACATCAGGGCTCCCAGAAGAGGTGTTGCACTGGGAAGCAGGATGATACAGGCTGCCAGAACAGTAATCGGGAAGATGATTTTTTCGGTTTTGGTTACAGGTCTCAGCTGTTCCATCTTGATTTTGCGCTCTTCCTCAGTGGTCAGAGCTTTCATGATGGGAGGCTGAATGATCGGCACCAGTGCCATGTACGAATAAGCCGCAACAGCAATGGCTCCCAGCAGGTCCTTAGACAGACGGGAAGCTACATAAATAGCTGTGGGGCCGTCTGCACCGCCGATGATACCGATTGCAGCAGCATCGTAAAGGTCGAAGGTGATGCCGGGGACGTATTTACCGAGGGCTACAGCACCCAGAAGGGCAATAAAAATACCGAACTGAGCAGACGCTCCCAGGAGGAGTGTCTTGGGGTTTGCCAGAAGAGGACCGAAGTCGGTCATCGCTCCTACACCCATGAAAATTATCAGGGGGAAGAGACCGCTGGTTACACCCAGATCGTAGAACATACCGATAAAACCGCCGGAAACTTCTGTAAGATGCAGGGCACCTTCCACAAATTCTCCGTGCAGAGATGTATGGGAGGCAATTTCCGCAAAAGGGATATTACTCAGAATCGCACCCATTCCGATGGGAATCAGAAGGAGCGGTTCAAAACCTTTTTTGATTGCCAGATAGAGCAGAATCAGCCCTATGATTATCATTACAGCATTTCCCCAGCCGCCGGTCTGCAGGAAACCGAATAAACCGGTTGACAGCCAGAGCTCACGGAAGGAAGCTGCTATAGTTTGTCCAAAAGTCATATATACTTACTCCTTAACCAATCTCAATCAGGACCTGTCCGGCAGTTACCTGGTCACCCTGGGCAACAGCAATATTTGTTATTGTTCCTGTATAGGGTGAGGAAACCGGAGTCTCCATCTTCATAGCTTCCAGAACAATAATCTCGTCGCCTTCGGATACAGCAGTCCCTACAGAAACGGGGATTCTCAGAACCAGGCCGGGCATGGGTGCGGTTACAGACTGTGCAGCTCCGGTGGGGGCGGCAGCAGGTGCGGCAGGAGCAGCAGCAGCGGGAGCAGCAGCTACAGGAGCGGCAGCGCCTCCTCCGATTTCAATCAGAATCTGACCGGCAGTCACCTGGTCTCCCTGTGCAACAGAGATTTTTGTAATAGTTCCTGAAACGGGAGAAGAAACGGGAGTTTCCATCTTCATGGCTTCCAGAACAATCACTTCCTGACCTTCTGTTACAGTGTCTCCCACGGAAACGGGGATTCTCAGAACCAGACCGGGCATGGGAGCGTTTACAGACTGTGCGGGACCGGCAGGAGCTGCGGGTGCGGTAGCGGCAGGAGCGGCAGCAACAGCCGCATCAATACCGTCTTTAACATCAATATTGTAGCTTACGCCGTTAACAACAGCAGTTGATCCTGCAATTTTAACACCGTAGGGTTTGCCGTTGACGGTAACAGTGTAACCGGCCGCTTCTGCAGAGGCATCAGCTTTTTTGGCTTCCTTGCGGATGTTTGTCTTGGCTTCGCCTTTGAGGAACATGATTCCCTTGTCCTGACAGGCGGCGGCGATAAAGATGTTTTCGTCACTGTGATCGGTGATTCCGTTGTCAGTGAGCATCTTCTTCGCGGCTTCAATTCCCAGTTTGGGGTTTTTATCGTTGATATCAACTACCAGTTCAGTAGTGGGTTCCAGTCCCATCTGTTCCTGACAGATCGCTTTGATTTCGGCATCCGGTTCAACAGGAGTTTTACCAAAGTAGCCGAGAACCATTTTTCCGTAACCTTCGGCAATCTTTTTCCAGGGGCCGAACATAACGTTATTGAATGCCTGCTGGAAGTAGAACTGGGATACGGGAGTTACAGAAGTTCCGTAACCACCCTTCATTACAACTTCACCCATTGCTTTGGTGATGTCGTGGAATTTGTCCATCAGACCGTTGTCTCTCAGCATCTGGGTATTGGCTGTCAGAGCTCCACCGGGAAGGGGGGAGAAGGGGATGATGGGGTTAACCATTGTTGCTTCGGGGGGCAGGAAGTAATCTTCCATGCACTCTTTGAAGATATCTTCCACTTCCATAATGGCATCGGGATCGATTCCCAGATCGAAATCGGTTCCTCTGAGCGCGTGCCACATAGTCATAAGGTCAGGCTGACAGGTTCCGCCTGATACAGGAGACAGAGACAGATCCACCTGGGTGGCTCCGGCTTCCAGAGCAGTTACATACTGCTGAATGGAAACACCCGCAGTTTCATGAGAGTGGAAAACAATGTTCATGTCTTTTCCAAGGAGCTCTCTGGCTGCTTTGATTGTCTCTCCGACAACGGAAGGAGTAGTGGTTCCTGATGCATCTTTAAAACAGACTGAATCGTAGGGGATGCCTGCATCCAGGATGTTTTTCAGAACAGAGATGTAGAAATCTTTGTCATGGGCACCGGTTGCTCCGGGAGGCAGAGCCATCATGGTAACTACCACTTCGTGTCTCAGACCGGCGTCATGAATACACTGACCGGAGTAGATCAGGTTGTTTACGTCGTTGAGGGCATCAAAGTTACGGATTGTTGTGATACCGTGTTTTTTGAACATTTTGGCATGCAGGTTGATGATGTCTCTGGACTGAGAGCTGAGACCTACAACATTCACACCTCTTGCCAGGGTCTGCAGATCCGCATCGGGACCGGCGGCTTTCCGGAATTCATCCATCATGTCAAATGCAGATTCATTTCCGTAGAAAATGGGAGCCTGAAAGCGGGCGCCGCCTCCGGCTTCAAAATGTTTGATTCCTGCTTTCGATGCTGCTTCTACAGCAGGCATGAAATCTTTTGTTAATACACGGGCTCCGTATACGGACTGAAAACCGTCACGGAAAGCGGTACACATAAAATTAACGCGTTTCTTCATGGAATGTAACCTCTTTTTTTATTTGGTTTGAGCTTTTACTGCTGCGATTACAGCGGCAATTTCTGCATCGGCGCTGGCATTAGCAGGTGTGGCGGATTTTCTGACAGCGGGAGCGGCTGGCTTTTCCGGCTCAGGGAAAAACTTCGTAACAATTTTGGACATCGCTGTTGTTGTGACAACCAAAAGAGTCAGAAACAGAAACACCACGGACATTCCGACAATGGTAACTATAAGACCACTAATCATAGATGCTCCTCAGAGTGAATTTTAATTTGTATTGACCTGTCTCCTAAACTGGCAGGATGGAAGACGAGTCAGATAACTTTCGAATCGATCGGGATTTACCGATTCAAGGTAAACTATAGTGGAATTTCCATCCGGGTGACAAGCCCTCAGTAGTGAGAATCCATGGATCAAAAGCGTCTGATAAGGAAAAAAAACCTATTTTTGGGTAAGGTTGAATACTCCGTCCCAGTCCTTGTGAGGAGGCTCCTTGATGAATTTAATACAGCGCTTCATATAGATCTCCGAAGTGGCATCTCCGGTCATGTGATCCTGTACTTTTTTGAACATTTCAAAGGCCTCCTGCCACTCTCTGTTTTCGAAAAGATCCAGAGCAGAATGAAAGGCTTCCATCCCTAATCTGATGTGGTCCTGGGTCAGTTCTTTTTCATCCAGCAGCTCATAGAGACGGACAGGCTGATCAATACCCACAACCCGGACCCTGTCCAGCTTTCTTACAGTAAACAGTTCTCCCGTTTCCCTGTAGGTTGAGTCACTGATGAGAATCCAGGTGCCGTACTGTTTGTTGACACCTTCCAGACGGGCTGCCAGGTTCACGGCATTTCCCATCATGGTATAATCCATCTTCTGAAGGGTTCCCATATTGCCCACAACCATATCTCCCGTATTGATACCGATCCGTGTCAGCAGTTCTCCGGGAGCTTTTCCCTGTTCAATGACTCTTTCATTCAGCAGTTTTTCCGCTTTCTTCATCCTGATGGCAGAGCGGCAGGCCCGGACGGCGTGGTCCTCAAAGGTCTGGGGTGCCCCGAAAAAACCTATGATCGCGTCCCCTTCGTATTTATCTATGGTTCCCTTCTCATTCATTATGAGATTGCTCATTTCCGTGAGGTACTCATTCAGAAGGGAGACAAGGTTCTGGGGTGTCATCTTTTCCGAAATGGATGAGAAACCTTTGACGTCTGTAAACATGGCTGTCATATGCTTCTCTTCCCCTCCCAGCTGCAGTTTGGAGGGGTCATCCAGCAGGTCTTTGATTACATCATTGGAAAGGTACTGGGCAAAGGCATTGCGGATAAACCCTTTCTCTTTGGATGCCTGCAGCAGATTGATACTGATGGTACTGATAAAGGAAAGGATCAGGCTTATTCCCGGTGTGAGGATGGGAATAAATGTCCCTGTTCTGAGGAAAATGGCCGTAAGGGCCGCTTCAGTCAGAAGGAATATACCGACACCGGTGAGAATCCCCGCTGTCGGGTTGAGCCTGCCTACAATGATTCCCGCCAGAAACGTCAGAAAAATAGTCAGTATAATGGGAATGTACAGGGGGGATTCATCCAGAAACTGTCCGGATAGGATGGTGTTTGTTACTGCCGCATAAAGCCCCATGTTCATATACTCTTCTTCAAAGGGGTTCACCCCGATATCAGTGGTAGAGGTTCCGGAATAGCCGATGATAGAGGTTGAGCCTTTCAGCTGGGCGGACAAATCCCTCCTGAGATCCAGAATTCTGCCTACAGCGGTTCGGGTTTCGGAGAAGAGTTCGGGCACAAGACGGATCAGGTCGTTGAAATAATCCAGCTGCTCCGGGGAAAGATCGGAAAAGGTCAGGTAGTATTCCAGTTCCTCAAGGATGACCTTTTCCGCATCACTGTTCAGGAAGGCGTCGGTCTCCTGCAGGAACATCTCCCTTATGTTGACATATTCCTCGATAATATCTCTTTCCGGATCCTGAAGCCTTTCATTTTTCAGGGATTCGGAATAATCGAAATAAGCCAGAAGAGGAGTTTCTCCCTGATAGAAAGGCGCTTCCAGGAGCCCCTGGGATTCCATGAGTTTCAGATTGTAGATCAGGTTGGAAAGGAGCCTGTCATGATTGTAAAGCTTATAGAAACTGATATGACGGAAGCTCTCTGTATAGTTTTTGGCAGGCCAGTTGATCATCATCTTTCCATTGCTGTCCAGGGGGATCCTGATGTCTTCCCTGTTCCCTTCGTATGAAAGTGCATTCTGCATGATAATCGCCTGAGGGCTCAGTTCCAGTCCCTGAACATCCATTTTCTGCAGCAGGGCTGAAAATCCAAGCTGGGGATAGAGCTGTCCGTTGTGGTTGTAGATCAGATCAATCCGCCGTCTGACTCCGTCTGAATCAATTTTTACTCTGGGAAATCCTGCATTGAGGGCTCCTTCCAGGACAGGGCGGATCGCCGGGTTTATCTCAGCAGCAGTATCAAACATTCCCGTTTCTCCCGAGGTCAGCCTGTTGAGAGATACCTTCTCCCGGGCCAGGGCGCGCAGATCCTCCGGGACTGTCTCGTCAGGGGAGTCCATCATATTCACTGTGGCAATCACGTTTCCAAACCAGCTGATCGCCTGTCCCAGATAGGCATCATTGTCTCTGGCGATGCTGTTGACCTCCTGAAGGAGTTCGTTTTTTCTGGAATCCGCATAGTCGCTGAGCTGGACAAAGTACTGGTCCACCTCGTTCTGGGGGATCTGCCCCTGTGTTATGGCATTGATCAGGGCATACTGCTGATCAGAAAGATCCTGAAAGACTTCGGAGAATTTATCCGGAATCTGCTCCTCCAGTATCCTGTTGTTTATCCCTGCCGGGCTCCGGTCTATGAACTCAATATCCAGAACCGCATAGTCAGCTCCCAGTTCCTTCATAAGAATCAGGCCGTCGGCAAAAATATCCCGGCTGATGGGATACATATTGATATTGCTGATGGTCAGGTCATCGATATTGACAAGAAGCAGTTCCTCCTGCTCCTCCACCTGGGGTTTGATATGCAGTAGAAGGTCATACATTTTATTTTCAAGGTTTCTGTACCCGTCAGAAAGCAGGAGAAGGGAAAAAACTGTTCCGATCAGCAGCGATATTGTCAGGGAAATTAACTTTTTAAACATCTGGTACCCCCGTGTTGTCTCTTGAATATTATAGTAGCCGAGCCTAATTATTACAAAAATGATTGTAATTTTATAATCTTTTTAACATTTTACAAAAAAATATTGTGGTTTTCTCTTAGTCTCATTACACTGTTATCTGTATAATACTACAGGAGATCAGTATTTCATGTATAGATTAATAATAAAGACTATTTTACTTATATCCCTGTTCCCTCTCGCGGCTCAGTCCAATGAAATGATGGACAGTTTTCTGGCTAAAGAAGAGGCGGATCTGGGGACGAGTGCGTATCTGGTCCTTGCCGCATCGGGCCAGATTTCCCCGGAAGCGGGAATTGATGATGCCCTGTCCTGGATTGAATCGGAGGGGCTGGACAGTAAATTTTCCAGTCTGGATCCTGAACGGCCTGTGAGCTACGGGGAATTCTCCTTTCTTATCATGAAAGGTTTTAATCTGAGCGGAGGTATTATGTATACCCTAATCCCGGGGCCGCGCTATGCTGCCAGGGAGATCTCCTATCGGAAATGGATCCTCGGCAGTTCTATCCCCGGAAGGGCGGTGAAGCCATTTGAAGCCCTTAATGCTCTTGCTTTGCTGGCTGAGGAGGAACTCTGATGAAGACACGAATCATATCACTCCTTTTTCTGGGTTCAATTCTGGCCGGGGGGTTCGGCCAGTCTTTTGACTGGGGGGGGAAAGTAGAAAACGTCACCCAGTGTGCCACCATGGAAGGGGAAACTCTCACACAGGGTGACAAGATCACTCTCTGGGGCAAATACCTCATTTCTTCCAATACAACCCTTTATGCCGATGCGGGATATCTTTACCGTTATGAAAATGAGGAGACCCTCCATTCTCCCGACTTTACTGCCCTGTATCTGAGTGGGAAGAATACAAGGCTCCTGGGGGGAGACTATACCTTGGGACGGTTTCAGATGAGGGACAGCCACGGAACAGTTCTGGACTCGGTGGCCGACGGATTCCGTTACACTCTCTCAGAAGCTCCGTTCCTTTTCAGTTTTACGGCAGGTTATACAGGGCTCGTTTTCATTGATAATTCCAATATCCTGATGACCCCTTCGGATGATTATGAAAAACAGGATGAGGATGGTATTCTGGCTCCCCCCCGTCTGATACAGGCTCTCAATATGAAGTATTCCGGCCTCTCCTCCGGTGTCGTCCTGACACTTTCCCTGGTGGGGCAGGAAGATCTGAGACAGGAGTCGTTCATTGAGGACTATACCCCCGGGACGGGGACTTTTCACAGCCAGTATGCCCTTGCCGGTGCAGAAGGCCGCATCGGCTCGGAACTGTTCTTCTCTGTAGAAGGCGGTGCGCAGCTCGGGCAGTACAGTATTCCCGAACCCTCTGAATCCTATATGGTTATAGCCGGGATGGGAAAAGGGCTGCTGGAGTACTATCCCTCACTGCCGATGAAACCCAGAGCCTCTCTTGAAATGGCCTATACCTCGGGAGATTCCTGGAAGGACAGAGGGGATTATATGGGTTACTCCCTGGGCGATACGGATAACCTGTACAGATTCTCTCCTGTATCAAATTCTTCCAAAGGATTTGTCTATACTTTAAAGACAGGCAACCTCATGTACAGTGATTTCCGGGTTTCCGCAAAACCCCTGGAATCGCTTCAGGTTGAGCTTGCCAGCATTACTTTTTTCCGCGCTGTGGACGGTCCGGTTTCTGACGGTTCCATTGGGGAAGATGCGGGAGGAAGCCTCTATCTGGGAGAAGAGATTGATCTTATTCTCAACTGGCGTCCTCTCTCAGATCTGGGAATGTCCCTCTCAAACGGTGTTTTTCTCCCGAATGGAGATATATTTGAAGATAAGGACGTAAGGTTTCGATCCGGAGCATACGTCTCTTTCAGTTTTTAGGAGGCCTCATTATGTTTAAAAGGCTTTTAACATTTTCTGCATTGTTTCTTATCACAACCCTGCTGAGTGCGGAGGTTGTGACAATTCAGTCTATTTCGGGAAAGGTGGAAATTCAGGAGCCCGGAGCTTCCTGGAGAACTGCTGTAAACGGGATGGATCTTCCCATGAATACCAAAATTTCCACGGGCTTCGGTTCGGAAGCGAAAGTGGAGATGGATAACGCCACGATTACAGTGAAGCCTCTCACAAGGATGACTGTGCAGGAGCTGGTGACCACTGAAGATACCACTACCACCAAGCTGTTTCTCGGAGCGGGAAGGATCAGGGCAGATGTCAGAAGAAGCGGTTCGCTTGTCAATGATTTTCAGGTGAGAAGCCCTGTGGCTACCGCTGCTGTAAGGGGAACCTCTTTTACGTTTGACGGACTCAGGCTCGAAGTGCTCGAGGGGAGTGTGGATTTTACCGGTTCCAAAGGAACAAAAGTGAATGTTCCTGCCGGCGGAAAATCTGAATCCCCCGAAGGGGAGGATCCCACCGATCCGGCAGCGGCCAGAAGGCAGGACGCTTCGGTTTCGCCCTCCACCACCGCCGGAGAAGAGACCGGTGACGATGACGGTCTGAGTTCCTCCAGGGAGGATGGTTCCTCTTCTGCCTCGGCTGATTTGTTCGGGACTCTGGAAATTACAATTGAATAGATTTTAAGGGAGCCTTTTCGGGCTCCCTTTTTTTATCGGATTCCTCCAACAGGACTATTCCGAACCTTACTATTTCGTTAATATTAGGCACTATGTCTCCCAACAGTTCCGGCACTATCAAACCGCAGGATCCCTACGGTCTGAAAATCCACACTCTTAAAAACGGCCTGACCCTTTACCTCTCCAGAAAAGACTGGAAACCAAGGATAGAAACCCGGATCGTCGTAAAAGCAGGTTCCTCCAGGGATCCTGAAACTTCCACCGGAGCGGCTCATATTCTGGAGCATCTGATGTTCAAGGGAAGCCGTAAAATCGGAGCCTCCCACTGGGATATTGAAAAATCCAGTCTCAATCGCCTGACAGATCTTTTTGAGCAGATCCGGCAGGAAAAGAGTGAGCAGAATAGAAAGGCCCTCTATAAAGAAATTGACAGGGAGAACCAGGTGGCTGCACGGCTGTCACTGCCGGGAGAGTATGACAGGCTCCTCAGTCTGATAGGGGCCCGGGGTGTGAATGCGTATACAAGCATGGAAGAGACAGTATACAAATGTGACATTCCCTCCATTGAACTGGAAAGATGGATCGCGGTAGAACTCGACAGGTTTTCCGAGCCGGTTATGCGCTCATTCCTTACAGAGATCGAGGCTATTTACGAAGAGTATAATCAGGATCAGGATGATGACTTTTCCAGGGCAAGAGAACTCCTTCTCTACAGGCTTTTCCCTGATCATCCCTATGGAATAAATGGAATCCTGGGAAATCCCGAACATATAAAAGCGCCCTCTCTGAAAGAGATCGAACAATTCAGGAAAACCTGGTACAGACCGGAGCATATGGCAATCTGCCTAGCGGGTGATTTTTCTGTAGAAGAGACGATTGAACTTTTTGAAAAGACCTGGGGCCTCTGGTCTCCGGAGACAATAGACACTCCTGTTTTTTCCGGTAAAGCCGGGGACATTAAAAAAGCAAGGTATCAGCTACTGGGGCCTGACTCGGAATTCACAATGACGGGTTTCCGGTTCGGAGGAATTCAGTCTGGAGACTATCATCTCCTCTTCATGCTGGATCTGATCCTCAATAACAGTCAGGCGGGTCTGATCGATCTGAACCTGGTTCAGAAGCAGAAGCTTCTGGACGGAGGAAGCAGTCTCAGCAGTGCCGGAGAGTACAGCTGGTTCGTTCTCTACGGTACGCCCGGACCCGGACAGAGCCTCGGAAGTGTCCATAGACTGCTGATGAAGCAGATTGACCTCATCAAACGGGGGGAGTTTGACTCCCGTCTTCTCAAGGGTGTGACAAAGTATCTTGAAATAGAGAGAGTTCAGGACCTTGAAACCAATGGTATTGTAGATGCCTTTGCGGAGTGTTTTGCCGAAGGGATGGAATGGGAGGATTATCTGGGCCGTCTCCAGCAGATCCGAAGCATTAGTAAAGAGGAACTGATCGAATTTGTAAAGAAAAAATTCAATGACCAGTATATCCGTGTGGACAAAAAGGAAGGGGAAGATCCTTCTATTGAAAAAGTGGAGAAACCTGAAATTACTCCGGTTCCGCTGGAGTACAATAGGGAATCTGAGTTTTTCCGCAATTTCAGGAAACACTCACCCCTTGTGAATCCGCCCCTGTTTCCCGACTATGAAAAGGAACTGATCCATATTGCCCTGGGAAACCAGGTCTCTCTCAGCTGCGGCAGGAATGAGAAAAACAATCTGTTTGAATTGACTTTCATCTTTCCCGAGGGAAAAAGTTCCTCCAAGACCCTTCAGGTCGGAGGGGACTATTTTCCATATATCGGAACAGACAGGCTGAAGCCGGAAGAGCTCCAGAAAGAGGCGTTTTTCGATGGGTTGGAGTTGAATCTTAATGTAGACCTTTACAGGACCACCCTCTCCCTGTTCGGTTTCCAGGAGGATTTCATAAAAGCCCTGACCTTTCTGGATCACGTTATCCGCCGGGGAGAAGGATCGGTCAGAACCTACAGAAAATACGTACAGGGTTTGATAAAGCGCCGCTCCGATGCGAAACTGAGCAAACGGGTTCTTCTCTTCGGCGGGCTCTATTCCTGGGGAGTTTACGGGCCTGATTCTCCCTTCCGGGATGTCCTTTCCGAGAAGGAGCTGAAAAAACAGGATCCTCAGGCTCTGATGGATGAAATCCGCAGACTTTTTTCACTGCCTCATCAGATCTTCTATTACGGCAACGGAGAGCCTGATCAGATCCGCAAGTCTATAATGGATCATCATCCCGGAGATCTCAGCAGTCCTGAGCCTATCCGTCCCGGAAAAATCTACACCGAAAAGAAAGCAGAGAATAAAATTTACTTTGCCCATCATGATATGCTTCAGGCAGAGGTCTTCAGGGTTGCTCCGCTCAGGCCCTTCTCAGAGAAACTTCTCCCTTCGGTTTCCCTCTACAATGAGTTTTTCGGCACAGGTTTGAACTCCCTTGTGTTCCAGGAGATCCGGGAGGCAAGGGGACTGGCATATACCGCCTATTCCAATATTACAGTTCCCGAGAGGCCCGAGGGATTCCATATCCTTCAGAGTTTTCTGGGCACCCAGAGCGATAAAATGGTGCAGGCCGTCAATGCTCTGGATACTCTTCTGTCCTGCGTTCCGGAAGAGTCTCTTCTGTTTCAGGAAGCCAGGGCGTCGATGGTAAAAAGTTTTTCCTCCGAGAGAATTCAGGATGCGGATGTTTTCTGGTCCTGGTGGGAGTCTGTGGAGCTGGGAATTGACCCTGCCTTCAGGGAAAGGGTTTTCCGGAGTCTGGAGGAGTATTCCTACAGTGAAATGCGGCGGTTTTTCAAGCAGGAGATACTGAAGGCCAACAGCAATCTTCTAGTTCTGGGAAGCCGGGATGAAGTCGACCTTAAGGCGCTTCAGGAGATGGGAGATTTCCGGGAACTGCCTATTGAGGAACTCTTCAATTACTGAGAATCGGCATTGTCAGATTCTTTTTTCTCTTCCTGCTATTGATTCTCCATCCCTCCGTGTTAAAATAAATTCGTATCTGCCCGGGTTCCTCTTTGGAAAGACGGCGGAAAACCCACAAAAAAAGGAAATTTTGGAATGAAGAAGAAACTAATCGGAATCTTTGTATTGACTGTCTTTCTCCTTTCTCCACTCATGGCGGCATCCGGTATTACCGGGATGTGGAAGACTGTTGATGATGAGACAAATGTTGTGAAATCCATTGTCAAGATTTATGAGTACAAGGGGAAAATCTACGGACGGCTTCTTGTTATTTATGATGACGAAGGGGCTCTGAAAGATACCTATGTAAACCCCTCTGTCATCGCGGAAAATGTTAAAGGAGAACCCTTTTTTGCGGGACTGGATATTATCTGGGAACTGGAACAGAAAGGGTCAAAATGGAAAAAAGGAAAAATCATGGATCCCAAAGAGGGAAAAATCTATTCCTCCGAAATCTGGCTTGAAGGAAGCAACCTCATCGTCAGAGGCAAAATAGGACCTTTCGGACGTAATCAGACCTGGCTTCCCGCGTCTCAGAGTGATCTTCCTGCCGGAGTCCCCGAACCTTCCGACAGCACACTTAAACCTGTCATCCCTCAGGAAAAATAGTAAATAAAAAAACCCTCCCCTAAAAGGGAGGGCATCTTATCAGTTCTCCCGGTTTTCCGGATAGAGAAGAATCTCTATGTAGTTTTCCGGGTCCAGATACCTGCGAATCCTGTCCTGAAAAACCTGAGGAGAATATTCTCCGCTGAGATAGTCTGCGGGAACAATGGATTCCTTCGGCATCTGAAGCAGATAGTTCCTTTTCAGTCTGTTAAGCCAGATGCTGTTCTGCTGCATCTGCTCTTCTATGTACACCCTTCGTGATTTGATAACATCTTCGGTAAATCTCTGATCCGGTGTTTCCGTTTTCAGATCTTCAACAATTCCCTTTACCAGGTCTACCAGTTCTTCTGTTCTTGCAGGATCGCAGGAAAATGAAATCACAAAACTGTAGTCTTCGTAAGGTATTCTGGAAGGGTAGGCGCCCACTCCGGGAGAGTAGGTTCCTCCCGCCTGTTCTCTCAGCCTCTCATTCAGAATCATATCCATGGAATCTGCCAGAGCCTGGAAAATCTCAGTTTCCTTATCGCTCCACTCCCAGGTCCCCGTGTAGATCATGGTGACATAGCTTAGAGGCTCTTTCCCCTTCTCCAGGGACTTTTCAATAATTCCTGAAGGGTATCGGAGGCCTCTGTCTATCCAGGTCTTCTCTTTTTCTCCGGTTCCCGGCAGGCTGGCCAGGTAGGTTTTTATATACTCCTCCAACTCCTCGGGAGAGATGCTGCCAGTGAAGAAAAATGTATAGTCTGTGGCAGAATCGAAGATCCTGTTATAGAAGTCATATGCCTTTTCCAGGTCCACTTCATCCATCATGGAGGCAGTCAGAGGCCTGCTTCTGAAATGATCCTGATACATCACGGAGGTTATAAGATCGCTGTACTGGTTCATAGGGTTGGAGTCCCTGTTTGCCAGATTGTTTTTTACACGGGTGCTGTAGGAGGTCCAGAGGTCATCATCGATCCCGGGAGCCGTGAAGTAGAGATAGGTCAACTGCAGGAGCTTCTCCAGGTCTTCCCGGGAGGTACTGCCGGAAAATCCCGAAGTCAGCGTGTTGATCTGCGGCTGGAGAGCTATGTTTGCTCCAGCCAGAATCTTTTCAATATCCCTTTTGCTGTGATTGCCGGCTCCCCCCTGTATGATCGCGTCTGCGGCAAATTTTGCAGAAATATACTCCTCGTCTTCCGCCAGGGTGAGCCCTCCCGGAGCCATAGCGGAAAAGAGGATCTCATTATCCTTAAAGTCGGTCTGTTTCAGAACCACTCTGGATCCGTTGGAGAGGGTCCACTCATACACATCGGGAATCTCAAAGTAGGAACGGGCGGATATCTCTCCCGGTAGAGGCGGTTCCTCCATAAGGTTTTCGGAGAGTACTTTCTCTTCCGGGGCCTCGGTCGGAGAGTTTTCAACCATCACATTGATACGTGAGAGTTCTACAGGATCGATGGGTTCAATGTCCTTCCGATCCGGGGCCATTGTATAGACGACTCTGTTCTGATCGGACAGCCAGTGCCTGGCAGACTGGAGTATCTCCTCAGCGGTTATCTCGGGGAGATAGCGTTGAAACAGTTCCCATTCAAAGGCAATCCCAGGGGCGGGATCTCCATCCAGGAAGTAACTCACATACCCGGCCACAATCTCAGCTGAATCACTGTCATTCCTGTTATCATAGGCAGATTTGAACTCAGTGGTCAGCTCTTTTTCTGCCCTCTCCAGCTCTGAAGAGGTGATTCCATGATCTTTCAGCCTTTTTTCCTCCCGCAGTATGGTTTCATAGGCCTTGTAAAGGCTGTTGTCTGCGGAAAGGACAGTCATGGTATGGAAATCCATTTTTCTTGTGAGGGATGAAAAATCCGCATAGGCATAGGTGAAGGGAGGTTCCGGCTGATCCAGAAGCTCTGTCAGACGGTTGTTGAAAATCCGGATATAGAGCTCTTTAACGATTTCCCGTCTGTAGTCTTCTCCGGTTCTCACAGTCTCTGCGGGGAATTTATTGAAAAGGATCGCAGCAGTCCATGTGGATTCCTCATCTTCCTGAATTGAGAAGATCGTTTCCCTGTGAAAAGGGACTTCCGCTTCTGTGCGCTCCCGGGGGATGGGAGGGTTCCTGTATTTATCAAACCGGGATCTGATCATTTCCTCCACCCGGGTACCGTCAAAATCCCCCACCGCAACTACAGCCATGAGTTCCGGTCTGTACCAGTCCCTGTAAAACCGTCTTATTGCATCGGGAGTACTTGTTTTTATGGATTCCTCAGTGCCAATAGGAAGGCGTTCCGCATAAAGAGAATTGAACATGATGTCAGGATAGGCGGCGTCCATCATTCTGCGGGATGCTCCCAGTCCTGTCCGGCGTTCCTCAAGGATGACGCCTCTTTCCTCTTCTATATCCCGGTCATCCAGGGTCATATGAAAGGCCCACTCTTCAAGAATTTCCAGACCCTTTTCCAGGTTCCCGGGATTGTCCAGGGGAATCATCAGCTTGTAGACGGTTTCATCAAAAGAGGTATGGGCATTGATATCAGGACCGAACTGCATTCCGATTCCCTGAAGGTATTTGACAAGATCATTCTTTTCAAAACGGGCGGTTCCGTTAAATGCCATGTGCTCAAGAAAGTGGGCCATCCCTTTCTGATCATCGTCCTCCTGGGTGGAGCCGGCATTGATCACAAGTCTCAGGTAGGCTCGATCCGAGGGCGTGCTGTTTTCCCGGACATAAAATTGAAGACCATTCTGGAGCGTTCCTGTACGAACTTCGTTGTCCAGAGGGATAATATCCCCGGTTCCGTTGGCAAACAGGAGAAACGGCGTTAAAAACAGTAAAAATAAAACATTAAAAAGGGCAAATCTGAAAATCTTCATAGGCCAACCCGTCTCCTTGAATTTTAATAAGTGCTTTTTTTTGAAACCCGGACTATAATAGATCATGGGATACAGTTCCCATGTTGTATTATAATATAAAGAAACAATTACAAATAGTTAACAAATAATTTTTTAAATGGTGATGTTTATATGTCAATTAAAGCGAAACTACTGCTGCTGATTTCAATTATTATCTCTTCTTTCTTTCTCATTGCCTTCGGGTATTTTGCCGCTATGGCTCCTATCCAGAAAATTAATGACGAGACTGCTCTTCTGCAGGAATTGCGGGACAGTTTTCTCAATGAAGAAATTCTGATGAACAGGCTGCTGGGGCAAACTCCCTATCTCAGGGGGCTGGAAGAATTCATGGAGGCTGTGGAACATACCAATGAGGCTTTTGCCAAAGTGGAGGGGATTACCTACCTCAGGTCCCAGAGTGAAGCCATTGCCGAAGCCCTTGACATCACTGTCAGGCTGAACGAAATGAAAGGCGACCGGATTAATGAATTTATCCGTGTGAACGAATCTTTTCAGGAGTCTGTGAAAGATATTTATATTTTTCTGGATTCCTTCAACTTTCTGAAAATCTATCAGGCTCAGAGATTCCGGGATCGGGCGGATCCCAAAGTAGCCGCCCTGTTCAATCTTGCTATGACAGAGTTTCTCTCTCAGCACAGTATTTACGAGAATGTGCTGGACAGTTCGGTGACTGTCATCGAGGAACAGTTCGGCAGTATCGACAAGGAAGTTTCAAAAATTGAACGCAGAACATTCCTGCTGACAGGTTCTGGTATCCTGGCCGTTCTTATCTGTGTTTTTATAGGCAGCTTCATTTTTGCCAATAAGATCGTTATCAATATCCGGTATATCGAGGGAAGTATCAGCCATCTGAAGGATGGAGATCTGACCATTACTGCCAATGTGAATTCCAGAGATGATCTGGCCAGACTGAATTCAAATCTTTCCCTCTTTCAGGATACCATGAAAGGCATCATCGACAGGATCAAAGGTGTTTCCGACGAAAATCTTAAAGTCCGTGACAAACTGACGCGTCAGGTTGAAGAGACAGAAGTTTCCAGCCGCTCCATTTCTATGAGTGCTGATGAAATGGCTGCTGATATCAGGCAGCTGGATGATACGGCCAGGAATTCCTATGAATCCGTGGAAGTTATTTCTGAAAAGATTCAGAGCCTCAATTCCAGTATCCTCGAACAGACTTCCATGGTGGAAGAATCTTCTGCCGCGGTGAATGAGATGATGGCGTCCATCAACAATGTAGAGCAGGTAACTGTTAAAAAGCTGGGCAGTCTGAAAGAGATGGTTTCCTCTATGGAAAATGGAAACGAACAGTTGAAAGATACCTCTCTTAATATCCAGAAAATCAATAACAGCATAGATGCCATCCGGAATATGATTTCTGTCATAGAAGACATCTCTTCGCAGACAAACCTTCTCTCCATGAATGCGGCTATTGAAGCTGCCCATGCGGGGGAGTTCGGAAAAGGTTTTGCCGTTGTTTCCGATGAAATTCGAAAGCTGGCAGAAGCCTCATCCATGAATTCCAGAGAGATCGGTTCTTCTCTGAATGAGATCATTGAAAATATCAGAGAAGCCACGCTCTCCAGTGATGTCACACTGAATACATTTACCCAGACTGTAAAAGATGTGGAAAGTCTTTTCTCCTCGATGAATGAGATAAGCCAGAGCATGGTGGAACTGAAAGCCGGTGGAGATCAGATCCTGACGGCCATGAATTCTCTTCAGACCATGGCTGTAGATGTCAGGCAGGACTCCAAAGATATGACGGAGCAGTCTGAAACTGTCCGGATTGCCGTAGAGAATGTACAGGCCATTTCCGGTAGCGTTCAGTCAGGAGTTATGCAGGTTTCCGAGGGAATCAAAGGGATTTCCTCGTCGATTTCCGTTATTCAGGATATGACAGGGACCATAGGTTCCGTTGCTGAACGGATCGGCAACGAACTGGATTTCTTTAAAACAGTGGTTGAAGAGGAAGATCTGGAGGTTGAATCTCTGGACGGTGAGATCTCTGCAGAAGGGGACGACGGTGCCACTGTGGATACGGCGGAGATCATTGTCGAGGGAACGGATGAGGAAGAAGAGGAAAGGGGCGAGGAATTCTGATTTCATCATTCCGTCTGGATTATAAAAAACCCGCTCTTACCGAGCGGGTCTTTTTTTTAGTGAAGTATGAATCAGGAAAGGCTTTTCATTTCAGTCATGAAACTTCTCAGCATTTTTCCCACTTTTTCGATTGGATGATTTCTGATGGCATCGTTTACGGCAATCAGTTCGATATTATCAACCTGTCTGCCAGCTCCGGTTCCTTTTCCGATAACATCTGAATCAACTGATTTCATAAAGTCTTCCAGCATGGGAACCGCCGCATTGGCAAAGAGGTAGCATCCGTATTCTGCTGTATCGGAGATCACTTTATTCATTTCATACAGTTTCTTTCTGCTGATCAGGTTGGCAATAAGGGGCAATTCATGCAGAGATTCGTAGTAGGCGGATTCCGCTTTGATTCCGGTTTCTGTCATAACTTCGAAGGCCAGTTCTACCCCGGCTTTGACCATGGCTACCATAAGAATTCCGTTGTCAAAAAATTCCTGTTCGGAAATTTCCATTGAACCGGCAGGAGTTTTTTCAAAAGCTGTCTGCCCGGTTTCTTCTCTCCAGGTAAGGAGATTGACATCATCATTGGCCCAGTCCGCCATCATGGTGGAGGAAAACTCTCCGCTCATAATATCGTCCATGTGTTTTTCGAAGAGAGGTCTTAAAATACCTTTGAGTTCTTCTGTCAGTTCATAGGCAGTGATCTTATCGGCATTGCTCAGACGGTCCATCATGTTGGTAATACCACCATGTTTCAGGGCTTCAGTAATTGTTTCCCATCCGAACTGGAGGAGTTTGGAAGCGTAGGAGGCATCCACACCTTTTTCAACCATTTTATCGAACAGCATGATAGATCCGGCCTGAAGGGTTCCACAGAGAATTGTCTGCTCTCCCATAAGGTCTGATTTTACTTCCGCAGTGAAGGAGGACAGCAGAACTCCTGCTCTGTCTCCACCGGTTGCTGACGCGTAGGCCATGGCAATTTCCAGACCGTCTCCATTGGGATCATTTTCGGGGTGAACGGCTATGAGGGTAGGAACACCGAAACCCCTTTTGTACTCTTCTCTTACTTCGGAACCGGGTGATTTGGGAGCAACCATAATAACTGTAATATCTTTTCTGATCTGCATTCCCTCTTCGATGATATTAAATCCGTGAGAGTAGGAGAGGGTTGCGCCTTTTTTCATCAGAGGCATTACCGCTTCTACAACGCTAGAATGCTGTTTATCCGGAGTCAGGTTCAGAACCAGGTCCGCACCGGGAATCAGGTTTTCATAAACATCAGCAACAAATCCATTTTCTGTGGCATTGATGTAAGACTGTCTTTTTTCTTTAATGGCTCCTTCACGCAGGGCGTAAGAGACATCAAGCCCGCTGTCTCTCATGTTCAGTCCCTGGTGCAGACCCTGAGCACCGCAACCGATAATGACAACTTTTTTTCCTTTCAGTTTTTCAACACCGTTGAATTCATTACGGGAGATCAGGCTGCATGTTCCCAGCTGATCAAGCTGTTTTCTTAAGGGGAGTGTATTAAAATAATTCATTCTTTTTCCTCTTTTCCCTGGGGGGGAGTCTGTTTGTATAATGAAAACTAACCCGACTGACAGCTGTTGTCAATCTTGAAAACTCCTATTGATGGTGTAATGTTTGAAAGGGTTTGTTGCGGAAATTACAACAAGAGTTGCTTTGGTTGTAAGATGGGCAATTTGGAGGGAAATCCTTATGGAGGGGGAAAATAAAAAAGGCTGCCCCGGGGGACAGCCATTTGCAATCAGAATCGATTATCAGTCTTCTTTGAAGAAAAGGGATCTTTCTGTTTCCAGATCAAAGAAGTGCAGTTTCTCCAGTCTGGGAGTGAAGTTTACTTCGTCCCCGACTTTTACACTGATGGTTGGCTCATTCTTGGTTGTGAAGGTATGAGAGCCTGTGTTGATATGAAGCTGGGTTTCTGCTCCCAGGGGCTCAATAACAACAACTTTTGCAACCATATTGTTCTCAACAGGAGTGGTTGTAAAGTCCAGATCTTCCGGTCTGATCCCTACAAGAACCTCTTTTCCCACATAATTTTTAAGTACTTCTTTTCTCTCGTCATCAATGGCTACTGTCATACCTTCTTCGGTAATGACAATCTTTCCACCCTCTTCCGAAACTTTGGCAACGGCCACGTTCATGGGAGGTGATCCAATAAAACCGGCGACAAATCTGTTGATAGGTTCGTTGTACAGTTTCAGGGGAGAACCGATCTGCTGGATGATTCCGCCTTTCATTACAACGATTTTGTCACCCATTGTCATTGCTTCGACCTGATCGTGGGTTACATAGATCATCGTCGCTGAAAGTCTGGAATGAAGAGCGCCGATCTCGGCTCTCATCT
Source organism: Oceanispirochaeta sp. (assembly GCA_963666275.2). GTDB lineage: Bacteria > Spirochaetota > Spirochaetia > DSM-2461 > DSM-2461 > Oceanispirochaeta. Next base: position 296,164 of record CAXXOA010000002.1, on the reverse strand, counting down.
GAACTCTCAGTTTTGCATCCAGGTTTGACAGGGGTTCATCGAAAAGGAATACTTTCGGTTTCCTTACAATCGCCCGGCCTACTGCCACACGCTGTCTCTGGCCTCCTGAAAGAGCTTTGGGCTTTCTGTCCAGGAGTTCTTCAATATCCAGAATCTGAGCCGCTTCTTTTACACGGGAATCGATATCCGCTTTGGGATATTTCCGGATTTTGAGCCCGAATGCCATGTTGTCGTAAACAGACATATGAGGATACAGGGCATAGTTCTGGAATACCATCGCTATATCTCTGTCTTTGGGCGCTTCCTCATTCATTCTTTTGCCGTCAATGAGGAGTTCTCCGTCACTGATGTCTTCAAGACCTGCTACCATTCTCAGAGTGGTTGATTTACCACATCCGGAAGGTCCTACCAGAACAACAAATTCCTGGTCTTTGATGTGGACATTTGCTTTGTCCACCGCTTTTACGTTGCCGTCGTAAATTTTGGTTATATCCTTAAGGATAACTTCGGCCATAGAATACCTCCATGGGATTATTTTATAGTAGCTATCCTAGTATGATTTTATTCATCTGTCAAATTATTTCATGTTATCGTTTTATTCTGAAAGCCAGGGTTCCGGATTGAGAAGACCCCATTTTTCATACTCTTCACTGAGCCCGCTGATCGAATTTTCACTGATTAATGCCCGTCTGTAGAAGGGTAGAAGGACCTCGTTTCTGACTTTGCCCCACTGGGAGACAATGGTGGGGACCCGCGCGAACTCTCCAGGATAGGGAATGCGGTTTTTCAATTCAGGGTAAATGCTGATCAGGACTTCCTCGTTGACCATAAGACTGGAGGAAATACCGCTAAAGGCAAAAATCCGGTCTCTGTTCATAATCACTCTGTTGTAGTAGTCATCCCATGTCTGTTTGTTCATCATCCACTGTAGGAATGCCAGTGCGCCCTCCCTGTTGCCTGTGTTTCCCGGTATTCCTGCAGAAACAAGACTGCTGATCTGAAGGCGGTTCCCCGGTGCAAAATAACGGAATGAAAGGGTATTCCGAACCTGATCCGGGAGGAGCATCGTCTCTGTCAGGTTTCTTACGGAGAAGGCGATCCGGTTTCCGGAAATAAGCCTGTAATCGGGGATATACATGTACTTTTCATTAAAAGCCTGAATCCTTTCCGGCCCCGCGTTATATTCATTGATCCACTCTCGGAGCTGGTTCACCGCGGGAAGGAATTCTTCGGAGGGGGATCTGAAAAGAGTCTCGTAATCGGATGTCTCAGAGGAAAGATAGGCTGTGAGAAATTCATCCGACCAGAGAGGGGAAAATCCAGCACGGGTCAATGCTTCTTCATCGAAGGTATTAAAGTCTTCTGTTATGAGAGACAGTTCATCCCAGTCGGCAAACTTGCGATCTCCTCCGGAAGAGGACTCCTTTTCAAGGACCACGGGGAGATCAATGGCGAGAGGAATCAGTTTCAGCTCGGTATTATAGATACAGGAAAGCAGTATTTCAGGATAGATGCTTGTGACAAACTCTTCTGCCCTCAGAGAATTGAGATTGAGAAATGTATTCATATAGTCAGGAGCATGGATATCACGGCTTATAACCAGATCTGCTTCGGGCAGCTCTTCTGTCATTCCGCTCCGGTCTATGTTTATGATCTGGGCGGTATAACCATTCCCTTCGGAATTGAAAAGGTCCGCCAGAATGACGGCTTCCGGAAGGTCCGAGTAAATCAGGATCCGGGGATTTTCTCCTGAACAGGAAATCAGAAGCATTAGAATGGACAGGAACAGTAGGATTTTTCTCATCAATAAGAATGTAGGAGAGTCCCGGCGGGTTGTCAATATGGGAAGGCATAAGGATAATAGAGCGGTGTTATTCAGACAGTACAGTCAGTATTTAAAGGACAAGTACGGGGAAACCGTCTACCGTATAGGTGTGGACGGAGGATTTTCCTGTCCAAACAGAGGGGAAAACAGGGACTCTCCCGGTTGTTCCTATTGTGATGTCTATGGGGTGAGAGCCGCCTACATCGGTGAGACTTTTCAGACCATGGAAGATCAGATCCTGAAATCTGCAGCCGTTATGAGGCGTCGTTACGGTGCGGAAAAATATATCCTCTATTTTCAGGCCTATTCCAGTACCTGGGCTCCGGTGGAGGATCTCAGGAGAATCTATGATCACGGACTCTCTCTGGACAATTTTGTTGAACTTGTCGTTTCCACCAGACCGGACTGTCTGGAAGAGCCGGTGGCAGATCTCCTGGCTTCCTATAAATCTCCTGATTTCGATGTTTGGACGGAACTGGGGCTTCAGTCCGCCCATGAACCCACTCTGAAAAGGATCAACCGGGGACACGATCTTAAAACCTTTGAAAAGGCCTATTTCAGGCTGAAAGACAGGGGGATCAAAGTGGCTGTCCATCTGATTTTCGGGCTTCCGGGAGAGGACCGGAAAGAGATTCTGGACACGGTCCGTTATGTCGCTGATCTTGAGCCGGAGGGTGTGAAATTCCATAACCTCCATATTCCGACGGGATCTCCTCTGTATACGGAGTATCAGGCGGGAGAGCTCTCTTTTCCCGACAGTTTCCGCCATGTGGAGTATGTGGCGGATGCCCTTGAGATCCTTCCCGAAGAGACTGTCATTATGCGCCTGACCACGGATACTCCCCGGTTGAGGCATGATATTCCCGGTGCGTTTTTAAACAAATCCCGGGTCTATGAACTTCTCAAAGAGGAATTGTCTTCACGGGGATCCTTCCAGGGTTGTCACCGGAAATAATCCTTTTGATTTTCCTTTCTTTTTCATCTTCCTGATTGCACCACTTTCAGGTTAAAATAGGTATGTCTTTCAGGAGGTATGAATTTGCCTGTTTTCAATTATGAAATATTTGATAAATTAGATGAATTAAAAAAACAGTACGACAGTAATATGAGCAATTCGTTTATAAGATCAGCTCTGATCTCTCTGGATCTTCCCTATGAAATCAGGAGCGGCATTGAAGGGATTACAGATAAACTGGATTTCTACAAAACTCAGGGCTATAAATTTGAAGAGCTTTATAATGGTATCTACGGAATGGCCCAGTTTATATATAAGGCCCGTGTACAGGTGGTTCCCCGTTTAAAGAATAATCCGGGATTCAATGATATCTCCGCTTCTGAAAGGGTTCTGGCGGGAATGGCCGCAGATAATTTAAAGGCAAATCTGAACATCCTGGCGGATAGACTGAATGATCTTTATCTGAGCGTTGTCAGGTTGGATGTGGAGTCCCACAAAGTGAAGCCCCCTGTGTTCAGAAGGATGCCTGAACTGGAGAAGATCGGAACTCTCCTGACCTCATCCAGTCCCGGACTTATCTGAGAATCTTCAGAGCCCATTGACGGCACTCTTCCAGTGTTCGGGACCCGGAGCTGTTACTTAAGGCCTCTATCAGAGGAAGAAGATCTCTGCGGCCAGCAGAAACAGCACACAGAATGGCATTCCTTTTCAGGAAGGCCGGTTTAAGCCAGCTCATTCCCATTGTCGTTCCTCTGAAATAATCCCGGATTTCCTCCTCTTCTGCTGTGAGAAAAAACTCCAGGGGGATCTCCCCGGGGAGCTGTCCTTTTGAAATCGCCAGGCCCTCCGGGATCTTTCTGTTCCACGGGCATATATCCTGGCAGGCCGTACAGCCGTAGATCCTGTTTCCCCATCGGCTTTTTATTTCATCCGGCACCGGACGGCTGTCTGTTGTCCAGCTCTGAATACATTTTTCCCTGTCAAAGCCCTCTTCGCTCACAGCTCCTGTCGGACAGGCCTCAATGCAGGATCGACAGCTCCCGCAGCCTTTCAGGGGGGAAGCCGGTTCCGGAGAAATCAGATCTATCCCGGAAGGGAGAATCACTCCCCCGATCAGGCAGGAGCTTCCCCGCTCTTTTGTGATGAGAAGGCTGTTCTTTCCCTGGAATCCCAACCCGGCTTCGACAGCCATGGCTTTTTCAGGCAGCTGTGAATTGCAGAAGAGTCTGTATCGTGATTTCGGCAGCTGGGAAAGCGGGGCCGGGGATGAGTGGATGGCTTTTTTTATTCTCTTTATGATTTCTCTGTAATAGTTGGCTCTGGCGAAAGGGGCGATCCTGCCGGCTTGTCCGGCATTGTCATGGACAGACAGAAAGGGGAAAAGGGCGATCACAATCTGATGCTCTCCCGTGAGATTCAGCTGTGTTTTTACCCGGGATATAAGTTCCGAAGGCTCTTTCAGGTTTCCCGTGAGGAAGAATCCCTGCTCTTTTAAATATAAATCCAAATCAATTTTACCCAGGTTCCCTTCTCCTTCCGGTTCCTTTGCTCATTGTCCGTTGACAGCTCATATAATTTAACCTAAATTAAGAACATGGCCAATAATAACTCAAGTAACATCTGGGATAAACTCTTAAGCCTTTTTGTGACAATTGGTGATCAGGAACGGGAAAAAAAACGCCTTATAAAGGAGATCAAAAAAGATCTCAAAAAGCGCGGAAAGTATTTCAAGGTAAAGGGTAATGTTGCCCTTCCGGCCCTGGCAAAGCTGTTTTACGAAATTTACAAGGTAGTCGGTCCCGCACAGGTTCTGCTTGAGTCACTCAAGGATTCTCAGGTAATCAGAGCCATTATAATCGAAAGCTTCCTGACGGAGGAACAGAAATCTCTGGTAGATGGGCTTTCAGAAAACAACATCCGGAAAAGATGCGCCGCAGCAAAATCTCTGAAGGATGTAAGGGATGGCATCAAAGAGGAACTGATTCAGACCTATACCTTTTTTGATATTCCCACGGCCAGAAAAATCAACAGTCTCTACAGCTCTCTCATGGTGATTCAGGATTTTATCCGATTTGACTACTATTTCCTTCTGAAAAAATTCGATTCGCTCCTTCCCGAGAGGGATTTTAAATACAATCCCCGGTTTGACAGCATTAATGGAGAGTATATTGTCGATGATCTGAAGGATTTTGATCTGATCCTCCCCATGGTGAAAGACAGTGAGGACTGGGATTCCATTCTGACCGTTCTCTCCCAGTATAGAGATATGGAAGTTATCTCCAGGGACGGATGGAAAAAAGCCCTGCAGATTGTAAAGGAATTCAAAAAAACCCGGATTCTGGAACTCATTATCAAAGTGCTGGACGAAAAGCCGGACTATAAAGTTTTACCTGAAACCTATTCTTATGAAATTGTAGAAGACTATCTCTCTGAAATTAAGACAACAGCCGAAAATACCCTGATGGGAATTGCCGGGGAGAGAAAAAAGAGTCAGCGCGACTCTCTCCTTGTGAATATCTTTGGGACAACCTCGGTTGTCAGGATGAAAAATTATACAGAAAAAGCCAATATGGCGTTTTCCAAGAAAGTGGACGGCGGGTTTGCCTATGTCGACCCCATGAATTTTCTCAAAGCATTCCTTCTGGATTATTACAAAGGGTCAATCCGTCAGCTGGTGGACAGACTCCTTATCACAGGGAAATGGTCCTCCAATATCGCATCTCAGCAGTTTTCTGAATCCTATCATCAGCTCATGAAGCTTACGGATGAACTCCTTCAGTTTGATATGTCTCTGGCGGAAGATACTGACAACGGAGCCAAGCTTAAAAGACTGGTCCGGGCGGCTGACCGGGACAGGAATGCCGTGGATGCCATGAGGAACGTCCTTAAAACGGTGAACAGCCAGGCCGCTTCCATCCTCAATGAATCGGTTCAGCATCTGCTGACTATCGGAAAAAACCTCAAACGCTGTTTTGATGACTATAAGTCTCCCAAGCACGAATTAATTGTGAACTGGAAAGAAATTGAGATGATGGGGGAAGAACCCCTTGCCAATCTTATGAGCGAATTGTATAAAAAGATCTATTACTTTCTGCAGCTGATGCAGTACTATCTGAAAGAGGAATAAACTGTCTGTGGATAGCAGGGCTCCCAACTGTCTCAGGTGTGAACACTTTTTTGTGACCTGGGATCAGAGTTTCCCCCGGGGATGCCGGGTCTTCGGTGTAAAGACCGCCCGGATGCCGTCTATGGAAGTCCGGAGAGTTACCGGCCGTCAATGTCCCAGTTTTAAAGAGTCCTCCCGTATTAAAAAGTCCTGATAAGACGAACATATAAGGAATTGAGGGCAACACCATAGGGTTTTACCTCTTTTGCTAGGAGAATAAAATGAGTTTAAATTGCGGTATTGTGGGACTCCCCAATGTGGGGAAATCCACAATATTTTCCGCCCTGACAGCAGCCCCTGCTGAAGCGGCGAATTATCCCTTTTGTACAATAGATCCCAATGTGGGTATCGTCAGTGTACCTGATCCCCGGCTGGACCGGATTGCCGAACTGATTCCCGCTGAAAAAGTGATCCCCGCTGTGGTGGAGTTTGTGGATATTGCAGGGCTTGTCAAAGGAGCCTCCAAAGGGGAAGGGCTGGGAAATAAGTTCCTTGCCAACATTCGGGAAGTGGGGATGATTGTTCATGTTGTCCGCTGTTTCGATAATCCGGATATTGTACATGTGGACAACAGAATCAGTCCTGCGGATGATATTGAAGTTATAAATATTGAGCTGGCTCTGGCAGATATGGCCACTGTGGAAAACAGGATCAGCAAGAATGAACGGTTTACAAGAAGCGGAGATAAATCCATCCGTGAAACAGCCCTCAAAATGAAGCCTCTGCTGGAAAAGCTGAAAGATCATCTGGGAGAAGGCCAACCTGCCAGGAACATGGGGCTGAGCGAAGACGAACTGAAACTGATCGCGGACCTTCATCTGATTACTCTGAAAAAACAGATCTATCTGTGTAATGTTGACGAAGACGGTCTTGACGGCACTTCGGATTATGTTAAACAGGTTCAGACCGCTGCGGCAGCGGAAGATGCGGAGGTCGTTGTGCTCTGCGGAAAGCTTGAAGCCGATATTGCCGCTCTGGATGATCCTGAAGAGCGGGCTGTCTTCCTTGAGGAGGCAGGCCTGGAAGAATCCGGTCTTTCCCGTCTGATCCGGAAAACCTATAAAACCCTGGGACTTCGGACCTTCTTCACTGTCGGGGGAAAAGAGAATAAAGCCTGGACCTTTCATGAGGGTATGAAGGCACCTCAGACTGCGGGTGTTATTCATACAGATTTTGAAAAAGGCTTCATCAAGGCGGAAGTGTATCACTGTGATGATCTTTTCGAAGCTGGTTCTGAAGGAGCCATCAAATCTGCCGGTAAGCTCCGGGTAGAAGGGAAAGAATATCTTGTCAAAGACGGAGACTGTATCTTCTTTAAATTCAACGTTTAAAGGGATTCCCTCTTTATAAATCAGAAAGCCCGGTTTTGCCGGGCTTTTTTTTAAAAATAAGTGCTTCCCGGAGTTGCCGGGGCAGGGGGTGTTATGAAAAGAGGCTCATCAAGAAGGAAATCCTCCATAAGGTCCGATGAGGGAAGCAGCCCCTGTCCCGATGCCTGTTTGTCAATTTCAATGAATATCTTGAAATAGTACCGGGCCATGGTAATTTTCTCCATGAATTCTCTTTTTCTCTTTTCGTAAATCTGAAGAGTTCTGACTGTGGTATCCGAGAGATTATTCTGTACCTCTCTGGAGTCGTTAAAAATATTTGTCAGGTCATAGAGGGTATAGAACGTATGCTCCATCATGGGGAGACGGGATCTTAAACGGATAATCCCGTTGCTGAGTGATATTTTATCTTTGGTGGCTTCTCCCATGGAGAGGGTTTCGCCTTTGTCGATGATTTCTCCCCATTTTCTGAAGATCTCCCTTTTTGAGTCCAGTTCGGAAAAGGTTTCAAGGAATCCGGGGGCGCTCTGCAGATACAGGTTTGCATAGTGTTCAAGCGACACGGCACCGTTGATCATCAAAGCATCGAGCCTTGCCTGCTGCCACTGGCCTATATAGCTGTCAATATCGTCCGGGTTCAGTTCCTTCAGAGAGAAGGATCCGTCCGGCTCGGTCTCGTAAATGCTTCCCGGCTGAATAAAGGAGTCTTCTCCGTCGGTCGTACAGGCAACTTTTCCTTCGCGGCAGGTTACAAGCAGAGCTGTATCGGGAGACGTAACAACAGAAAACACAGTACCTCTGACTCCCATCACGGAAGAGTCTGTTCTGACATTCAGCTGGCTCCCCTGAATGAGTGCGGCCGCTCTTGTCTGTATTGCCCCCCTTTGCACGTTAAAGGTCGTCTGGGGAGACTGCTGCCGGATTGCATGGTCCATATAGAGGGTTGTATTTTCCAGAACCTTTACTGTTACTTCGGGAGATACGGGTGTTTCAACGGAAATCTCAACATAGCCGTCCGGGCCGGTCTGGATCATGTCATGAGCCTTGATTTCTGTTCCGTAATCAATATCGTATTCATCCAGAAATTCGCCATTTCTGGAAATTGTCACCTCTCCATAGAGGTCCACTATTTCGGCAGTTATCTGTGAAAAAACCGGAGTAGCGGCTATTCCCAGAATTAAAACAGTTGAGAAGGCTATTTGATAAATAGTTTTTTTCATCGGTACCTCGTTCAGGGGTTCACTTTTAATATATAACCTATGATGTGAATTATCAATTTAAACATGAAAGCTCTCTCCCGAATCCTGTAAAAAAAAGGACCACCCCGGCTGAGGTGGTCCTGAAATGCAGCTTAAGTTCTGCCTAGTTGCCTCCGGCAGAAGATTTCATGGGGTCATTTTCCAGACTGGCTTCCAGTCTCTCAAGGGCCTGATCCGCTTTAAACTCGGCAAAGGCAGCATCTTCGTTTCTTGTGAAAATGTCAGATACTTCTTCGGTCATGGCATTTCTGGGGTAGGACACCATGGCATACCAGTTGCCGTCAACAGCGGGATAAACCTCTTCTGTTGTTGTTCCCTTCAGTTCCACATCCGCAACCTGTTTGGTGATTGTCTCAATGAAAGTAATTGACTGGCTGTTGCCTTCCGCACCGGCTTCCTGGGCATAGTCTGTCATCATTGTCTGTACTCTGGCGCTGACCTGAAGAGCGATGTCCTTTCTGGCCCTGGCAATGGCTGTATCTCTGGACAGGCTGTCGGAAGAGAGTTTTGCCTGTCCCAGTCCGTAAATAACATCTTCTGCTACCGGCGGATTGAGATACCATTCGGGCATATCTCTTCTTTCTTTTACTTTATCACCTGAGGCACATCCTGCCATCAATCCCACAATCATCAGAATCGCTCCGATCAAAATAAGACTTCTTTTCATGTTTCCATACTCCTTGGTTTATCGACCTGCTTCTCTTTTTAACCGATCAGCAGTGCCTTTCTGCTCTTTTTCTTCCGAAATATTTTTTATCCCGGATTTTCCCTTTTTCCCTGATGAGCTTATTATGCTTCCTTTCCGGGAAAAAGTATCTGTCATTAAACAGATGTCATTTAATAATTATATTGTTATTTGCAGAATATATCCAAAATTCCCCGAGAAATTCTAAAATTCTTTTTTTCTTTTCTTGAGATACTCCCTGAAGGCCTCAAAGGTCGGTTCATCCAGGTCGGCGGTAAAGCTCCGCTCCCCCACGTTCCCGGGATAGTGGGCGTCGGTTCCTATGATTTCCGGATAGCCCTGTCTGTTCAGTTCACAGGGGCGGTGCATCACTTCCACCGCATCATAGTCGTTGTCCGGGAGAAATCCCAGCTGGCTGGCCATACTGAAGGCGGGACGGTCGATATGGGCCGGTATGAACAGGCCATTTTTCTGATGTACCATGGGGATCAGTTCTTCTATGGAGTATTCAACGGCTCCCCCGATCAGGAATTTATCCAGCTCCCCCAGGATGTTCTCCTCTTCGTCCACAATGATCTGGTCTCCCATGGTTTCGGGATCATTCATGATCGCGGCAAGGTCTTCGTAGATGAAATAGCCGAATTCCATGGCGGATTTCAGATCTCCGAACAGACAGAGCAGATGGGCTTCCTCCCGGCCTGTCACTTCCAGGCCGAACACAGGTGTTATTCCGGATTTCCGGCAGCACACATCAAAGGCCGGAAGATTGTCCACAGCGTTATGATCGGTTAAAGCCAGCAGCTGTATGCCCTTTTTTCCGGCTTCTTCCACCAGTCTTGCCGGGGACATTTCCAGGCTGCCGCAGGGGCTGAGGCATGAATGATTATGCAGATCTATCCGGCAGAGCATCAGAGAAGAGTGTTCACCTTCCAGGATGCAGTAAATTGATTGTCTTTTGTCCGGAATACGGAGATCTCCTCATCCTTTGCGGATTGGAGCATATCTTCCGGAGCAGGCCTGTTGTTGCAGATGAGAAGGGCTTTGATCCCCGCCAGCGATGCAACAGCCACCGTGTTTTTATGAGCCTGGATTGTTATGAGCACCGAGTCTTCCGGGGCATTTCCCATAACATCGCTTAAAAGGTCCGAAGTATAACCGGCGGTAATTTCCTCCTGGTTCCCTTCCGATACGAGGCAGTCGTATTCCAGTTTGTCTGCCAGATCCTGCACAATCATTTTTCCCTCCTGTAATATTGCGGATCCTCCCCGGAGGGAGCTCCTGTCGTTACGCGATAATTCCTCTTCCGTATTTACTCAGTTATTCTTTATTCTCTTCGTGGGATTTTGTATAGATCGTTGATACGACCACTGTTCCGACATCCATTGTGGATTTTATATCGAATTCGTCGGAAACCCGGATTATGTTGGGTAATCCCATGCCGGCTCCGAACCCCAGGGAACGGATCCAGTCATTGGCTGTGGAAAATCCTTCTGTGAGCGCTTTCTCTACATCTTCTATTCCCGGGCCATTGTCCGTGGCAGTTATGAGGACCTTTTCATCGTCGATCAGAAACTGCATGGTACCCCCCATGGAGTGGACAACCTGGTTTATTTCCAGTTCGTAGGAGGCTACAGCGACACGGCGAATGATCTTTCTGTCTATCAGCCTCTGTTTGAGGGCTTTTTTTATTTCTGTCGAGGCTTTTCCCGCATTTTCAAAATCGTAGCGGTGGCAGATGAAGTTGAGCTCTTCAGCGCCGCTGGTTTCGGGGGCCTGGGCATTCTCGGGAAGGAGTTCCTCCAGGCGGGTCATCTCCCTGTTCATTTCCAGAAGCAGATGGTTGACTATATCCCGGCTTGTAATGATTCCCACCAGTTCCTTGTTCATGTTCAGAACAGGAAATCTGCCGTAGTGATATTTGTCGATATAGTTGATAGCGAACGAAAGAGGCATATCCTCTTCCAGGACGGTGACATTCCTTGTCATATGCAGACTTGCTTTCTCTTCGATCTTTCCCATATCCATGGTGGAAAGGATGTCCTCCATGCTGACAATCCCCTTGAGCCGGGAATTTTCAACAATCGGTACTCCTGTTATTCTGGCATCCTTCATGATTTTCTGGATGTCCCGCATGGTGCTTTCTTTGTGAGCTGTTTTGACATTTCTTGTCATAACGTCTTTTATTTTCAGCTTGAAGATGAGTTCAAGGATGACTGAAGGGGAGTTTTCCGTATTTAGTGGAATCGCCTGCATACTAATGAGTTTAACGATTTTTTGGGTCAAGTCAATCGAACTGGTTCTCCATATCCTCTCCTTTCTCGCTTATCTGAAAAAAGAGGTTTTCCAGTTCCAGGCAGATATTCACATTCTGGATCCGGCATGTTTCGGTGGATTTCAGCTCTACAGGGGTAAAATTGAGAATTCCTTTGACATTTCCCTCCTGCAGAAGGTCTCTGGTGTGGGAGGCTGCTCCGGCGGGAACACACAGGACGGCCACTCTGATTTCATGCCTGGTAATATAGTTGTGCAGAACCTCCATCGGATAGATGGGGATGCCGTTTATTTCAGCTTCTCTGGGATTTATATCAAAGCCGGCGGAGATATTGATCCCTTCCTTATAAAATGCTTCGTGCTTGATCAGAGCTTTGCCCAGATTGCCACATCCCACTACGACCACATCCTGTAGCTCGCTGGTTCCCAGTATCTGGTTCAGAGACTCAATCAGGTCGTTGATATTGTAGCCGCCCTTCCGGTTTCCCTGGCTCATATTGATGCGGGAGAAGTCTTTTCGGACCAGTGCGGAGGAAACTCCGACTGCATCTCCCAGATTTGTAGAAAAAACCTTTTCCAGCCCCAAAGATTTAAACTGAATTAATATTCTCTTATATTTAATTAATCTTGCTGTATACTCTTTATTTTGCCTCATAATGCATTTATTGTAACACAATTCACAATAAATGTAAAGTTAGGTATGACTAAGCTACAAATTTCACATAAACAGTGCAAAATTTATTGAAAAAAAATGGAAAGACCTCTATACTGGGACAATCAATAATTTTATATAGATTCCTAAGGGAGGTTCCATGCCTGTTGAAACAGAAGAACTGAAAATGACCAAAGGTTTGCTCAGTTTTATCGATGAATGGAAAGAAAAACCCGGTAACCTGATTATGATTCTGCACCGGGTACAGGAAGAGTACGGCTATATTCCGAGAAATATTGCCGTAGAGCTTGGAAAAATGCTGGATGTTCCTCTGGCAAAAATTTACGGTGTAGTGACTTTCTACCACTTTTTTAAACTTGAAAAACCCGGTAAGCACAAAATCTCCGTCTGTATGGGTACGGCCTGCTACCTCAAGGGTGGTCAGGATCTTATCGATGAGCTTGAACAGCTTCTCGGTGTCGGATGCGGCGGAACGACCGAAGACGGACAGTTCTCTCTGGAGGCTGTACGCTGTATCGGATGTTGCGGTCTGGCACCTGTCCTGACTGTCGGTCAGGAAGTATTCGGAAAACTGAAGACAGACGAGCTGCCTGAGATTATTTCCAAATTCAAATAATCCGGTCAGGGCAGAATGCACTATTCACTGAGCGATATGGTAATGGACCTGGTCCAGAACTCCATAGAGGCGAAAGCCGGCAAAGTAACCCTTGACCTGATCCAAACCGGACAAAATCTGACTGTCCGCCTGACAGATAACGGCTGCGGGATGACAGAAGGAGAAGTGGAAAAAGCGATGGACCCCTTTTATTCGGACGGGGAAAAACATCGGCACAGACGGGTTGGTCTTGGAATCCCCTTTCTGAAGCAGACGGTAGATCAGACGGACGGTCGTTTTGAAATACATTCTGAGAAGAACAAGGGAACCTCTTTGAACATACAGTTTAACCTGGGGAATGTGGATACACCTCCCGAAGGAGACTGGGCGGGACTGTTTATGCAGGCCTTCTGTTTCGAAGGGGATTACGAAATGGTCATCACCAGGAAAATCACAGAACCTGGCGGGAACAGTACGGGGTACAGTGTTATCAGAAGTGAATTACAGGATGTGCTGGGTGATTTCAGCGACGCCGGTGCCATGATTCTGCTCAGGGATTATCTGATATCTCAGGAAGAAGACTTGTTAAACCAATCGAAGGAGATACGAGAAGATGGCTAAAATGACTCTCGAAGAACTGCGGAAACTGAGAGACTCTCAGAAATCTGAGATGAACCGCAGAGATACGGACGGAAAAGAAATACATATAGTTGTGGGAATGGGAACCTGCGGTATTGCAGCAGGAGCAAAAAATGCTCTGGGAAGTTTCCTAGATACCATCAAAGCAAATAGTCTTGATGATGTTGTTGTAAAACAGACAGGCTGTATGGGCCTGTGTTATGCAGAACCTACTGTGGAAGTTAAGGTTCCCGGTATGCCTGATACCATTTACGGAAACGTGGATGCTGCTGTGGCCAAACAGATTGTTGAGTCCCATGTCATGAATAAGAAGCTGGTGGAAAATCATATCTTTGATAAACCCGCCGGAGACATCATCAAAAAATAGGAAAGAGAGGAAAACATGGCAGTAAAGAATTATATACTGGTTTGTGGTGGTACCGCCTGTGAATCCGCAAAGGGTGACGATATCTACAAATCTCTTCTGGCGGAAGCTGAATCACAGGGTGTTCAGGATGATGTACAGGTTGTAAAAACAGGCTGTTTCGGATTCTGTGAAAAAGGACCGATTGTTAAAGTGCTTCCCGAGCAGGCTTTTTATGTGGAAGTCGTTCCTTCCGATGCGAAGGAAATCATCGCAGAAACAATTATCAAAGGTAGAATCATCGACCGCCTTCAGTATCAGGCTGAAGCGGGAGCCAAAGGGGAAGCCTTTGACATTGATAATATTGAGTTCTATCAGAAACAGTACAGAATCGTTCTGAGAAACTGCGGTCTAATCGACCCTGAAAATATTGACGAATACATTGCCCGCGACGGCTATGCCGCTCTGGAAAAGGCCCTTTTCGATATGAGCGGTGACGATATCATTGAAGAGCTGAAAAAATCGGGCTTAAGAGGACGGGGCGGTGCGGGATTCCCCACATGGATGAAATGGAACTTCACCAAACAGGTCGAAAACGATCAGAAGTACATTGTCTGTAACGCCGATGAGGGAGACCCCGGTGCCTATATGGACCGTTCCACCCTGGAAGGCGACCCCCACTCCATCCTGGAAGCCATGGCCATTGCCGGTGTCTGTGTAGGAGCCGATAAGGGAGCCATCTACATCAGAGCCGAGTATCCCCTGGCGATTCAGAGACTGGAAACCGCCATGAAACAGGCCAGAGAATACGGTCTGCTCGGAAAAGACATTCTGGGTTCAGGAAAAGACTTCGACCTGGAAGTAAGACTGGGAGCCGGAGCTTTCGTCTGCGGTGAGGAAACTGCTCTGCTGGCGTCTATTGAAGGAAACAGGGGGATGCCCATTCCCAAACCGCCGTTCCCCGCTGTCAAAGGTATGTTCCAGAAACCCACAGTTATCAACAACGTTGAAACCTATGCCAATATCCCCGTTATCATCAACAAGGGCGGAGACTGGTTTGCCACTCTGGGTACGGAAAAGTCCAAAGGGACCAAAGTTTTTGCTCTGACAGGTAAAATCAAAAACTCCGGACTGGTGGAAGTTCCCATGGGAACCACACTGAGAGAGATCGTTTTTGATATCGGTGGCGGAATCCGGGGCGGTAAAAAGTTTAAAGCCGCTCAGACAGGTGGACCTTCCGGAGGGGTTATCACCGAAGAGTATCTGGATACACCCATTGACTTCGACAACCTTGTTGCCATCGGTTCCATGATGGGATCCGGCGGTATGATCGTTATGGATGAAGATGACTGTATCGTGGATATCAACAAGTTCTATATGGATTTCTGTGTGGAAGAGTCCTGCGGTAAATGTGCTCCCTGCCGGATCGGAACCAAGAAACTCTATGAGTACCTGGAAAAGATCACCAAAGGAAAAGGCGAGATGGAAGATATCCAGAAGATGCGGGATATCGGAGAAGCCATGAAAAAGGCTGCTCTCTGCGGACTGGGACAGACTGCACCCAACCCCATCCTCTCTTCTCTTGCCAACTTCGAGGAAGAGTACAGAGAACATATTGAAGAGGGAAGATGCGTAGCCGGTAAATGTAAAGATCTGGTTCACTATGAAATCGTTGCAGATAAATGTATCGGATGTACCGTTTGTGCACGAAAATGTCCTGTCAACTGTATCGAAGGGGAGAGAAAGAAACCCCATGTGATCGATCAGGATAAATGTATCAAATGCGGAGCCTGTTACGAAGGCTGTAAGTTCGACGCTATTACAGTATCTTAACGAGTAATCAAGGAGAAAAATCAGTGGAAACTGTAGAAATAAAGATCAATGGTCAGCCTGTCACGGTTGATAAGGATTATACAATTCTTAAAGCGGCAAAATTAGCCGGTATTAAAATCCCCACACTTTGTACTCACTCCGATCTGGAGCCCTGGGCAGCCTGTGGTATCTGTGTTGTAAAAGTGGAAGGTTCTCCCAGAATGGTAAGAGCCTGCGCCACCACGATAGTTCCCGGTCAGAACTACATTACCCATGACCCGGAGCTGCAGAAGGTCAGAAAGACAGTGATCGAAATGACCCTTTCCAATCACCCCAAGGAGTGTCTGACCTGCGGTAGAAACCAGACCTGTGAACTTCAGCAGGTGGCAGCGGACTTCGGTATCAGGGAAGTTCCCTTTCACTATGATGTGAAGAGGATCCCCAAAGACGAATCCACCGCCTCTCTGGTTTTCGACCCCACTAAATGTATCCAGTGCGGTCGTTGTGCTCAGGTCTGCCAGCAGCTCCAGGATGTCTGGGCTCTGGAGTTCCTTCACAGAGGACATGAAACCAGAATCGCCCCGGCCGGCGGAGTTCTTCTGAATGAGAGCCCCTGTATCAAGTGCGGTCAGTGTTCCGCTCACTGTCCCGTAGGTGCCATTTATGAAAAGGATCAGACCCAGGAATGGTGTCATGCTGTAGAAGATACAACCAAGCATGTGGCTGTTCAGATCGCTCCTGCAGTCAGAGTCGCCCTTGGTGAGGCTTTCGGAATGGAGCCAGGTACAATTTCTACCGGTAAAATTTATGCTGCACTGAGAAAACTCGGTGCTGACGCGGTATTTGATACCAACTTCGCAGCTGACCTTACCATTATGGAAGAGGGAACCGAGCTGGTTAAGAGAATCACAAAAGGCACCGGAGTTCTGCCCCAGATCACTTCCTGCTGCCCCGCATGGACAGATTATATGGAAAAATACTATCCCGATATGATCCCCCATTTCTCTACCGCAAAATCACCCATGATGATGCAGGGTGCGATTACAAAAACCTACTATGCTGACCAGGTTAAGGTGAAAAAAGAAGATATCTATTCCGTAGCCATCATGCCCTGTACCGCTAAGAAGTACGAAATCGGAAGGGATGACAATATGCAGTCTTCCGGAGTGAATGACGTGGATCTGGTTCTCACCACAAGAGAGCTGGCCCGTATGATCAAAACTGCCGGTATCGACTTTATCAACCTGGAAGACGAAACCGCCGACAGCCCCATCGGAGCCTACTCGGGAGCAGGAACAATTTTTGGTGTTACCGGCGGTGTTATGGAAGCGGCTGTCAGAACCGCCTACAAACTGGTAACCGACAAAGAGCTGGATGATGTGAATGTCACAGCAGTCCGCGGTATGGATGGTGTGAAAGCCGGATCTGTCGACTTTGCCGGGACAGAGATCAAAGTCGCTGTTGCACACGGTATGGCCAATGTTAAATCCATTATGGATGAAGTTCAGGCTGCTCGGGATAAAGGTGAAGAGCCTCCCTATCACTTTATTGAGGTTATGGCCTGCCGGGGCGGTTGTATTGCCGGTGGCGGTCAGCCCTATGGTACAGAAGATGATATCCGGGATAAGAGAATTGCGGGTATTTACAAGGATGATGAAAAATCCGTTGTCAGAAGATCCCATGAGAATCCCGAGATTGTTCAGATCTATAAGGATTTCCTGGGTGAACCTACCAGTGAAAAGGCCCATCATCTGCTGCATACCACTTATCAGGAAAGACCTCTTTATCAGAAATAGAGGTTTCTTCCCTCCGGCCCCTTCAGGGGCCGCAGGAGTTAAGTGATTATCTGGGGACTTCCCGTTGTGGAGGTCCTCTTTTTTTTATAAACTTGATTCATTCTTTACCCGGGAGCCCTATGCGGAATTTTTCCATAAAAACCAAACTGGTCTATTCTCATATCTTTCTGGCTCTGGGAGCTCTGCTCCTTCTGGGAATCCTCTCTCTGGGGATCTCTCTGAGAATCTTCAACAACAGAGAGAAAGACTATCTGAACAGAATTGCCAGAACCGTGGAAACAGACCTGTCCATTTTTTATTCTGAAGATCCCCGGGGGGAGAGGCTGGAAGATTTTCTGAGCCTTATGGGATTCCAGAATAATGTGGGCCTCAGGATTTTTACTCCGGGCGGCCTGCTTCTGGCCCAGTCCCGGTCCCTCACGTCCGAGGGCTGGGGTTTTGCCGTTCCGGATGATCTGAACCCTCTCTCTTCTCTTGTGGAAAGGAATCTGTCTCTGTCTCCTTTAAAAAACTATAAACTGGAAGTCCTCCGGTATGATGAATATATCTTTCATCCCATCTCCCTTCTGGTGGAGGGGATGCTGATCGCCATCCTGGCCGCCATGGTTGCTGCCATCCTCATGGGGAGGTTCAGCGGCAAGCGGGTGGCCCGTCCCATTATCGAGCTGTCGGAATTTGCCAGGGATCTGAGGGACCAGAAGTGGGAAACCCCTCTTCCCCAGTCCAACTCCCATGAGCTGGATCTTCTGGCTATGAGCCTGGATACCATGAGGAAAGAACTCTCTGAAAGTTTTCATAACCTGGAAGAGGAACGGGACGTGATGAAGCGATTCCTCCAGGATGCTTCCCATCAGCTGAGAACCCCTGTAACCGCATTGAACTCGTTCCTGGAGCTTCTGAGCAGTGATCTGCCCGGCATGGAGGAGCGGCGACAGGAACTTCTGGATGACAGCCTCCAGCAGGTTCAGAAACTCTCCTGGATTATCAAGGATCTTCTGAGCCTTATTCGGGTGGAATCGGAAAGCAGGCAGAGAGTTTCAGAACCTCTGTCTCTGAAGGATCTCTGCCGCCGGGCCTGGAACGGATTGCGCAAAGAGGCAGAGGCCAAACAGCTTTTTCTGGATCTTTCCGGACCTTCCTGCGATCTGTCGGGAGATCCCCGGCGAATTGAGATGGCCATTTCCAATATCCTTCATAACTGCATCAAGTGGTCTCCTCCCGGGAGCCGCCTGGAGGTCCGTCTCCATCAGAGCAACCGGGGAGCTCATATCCTTTTCCGCGACAGGGGGCCGGGAATCCCTCCGGAGACGCTGCCCCGGATTTTTGAACGATTCTACAGGGATTCCTCTGTGGATAATGAGGGGACCGGACTGGGCCTTGCGATTGTCAAATCCATCATGAACAGCGCCGGCGGCAGTGTTGAAGCCGGCAACAGAGACAGTGGTGGGGCCTGGTTTGAGATGATCTTTCCAGGCAGTAAGGAGAATGTTCTGTAATGCGTAACAGTACGGCAAGACTTGTATGGATCCTGTTCTTTACAGGATTTTCCCTTTTCCGGATCTTCCCGGATGCGGTTGTTGATCCCCCTGTGTATGAACTTTCGGAGGATCAAGTCCGTGACGGGCAGTTTTCCGTGGAAATACGGATTGTCAACGATCATCCTGATCCCCTCTCGGTTTCTGTACTTTCCGGAGGAAGCGATTGGACGGTTTCTCCCGGAGAGCTTTCCCTTTCTGCAGGAGAAGACGGAACCTTTACTGTCACAGGGCCGGTTCCCGGGGAAGAGCCTGTTTCTCTGATCTTTCTGGCAAACCGGGAGGATCTTCCCTCTTTCTACAGCATTTACAGACCCGGAGGAGCTCCGGAGAGCCCTGGGGCCACTGAAGAGTCCGATGGGAACAGAGTCTTTTTCTATACACCGGGATGTGCCGTCTGCGAGGAATTCTATGCGGACCTTCTGCCCCGGCTGGAACAGGATGGACTGCTTCAGGATTTTCCGGAAAAACGGAATATTTACGAGAGCGGCAATTATGAGCTGATGAACAGGCTGCTGGAAGAGAGATCTGCTGCCGCCGGAGCCTTTCCTCTTCTGATCTGGGAGGATCGTGTTTTTACAGGAAAGACGGCTCTGTTTGAAGAATTTCCCCGTTTTCTGGAGGATCCCGCTCTCTATTCCGCTAAGGAGGGGCCTGGGATTTCCGGAGTTTCCGGGCCGACGTCCCGGTTCTTCTGGCTGACCCTGCTGCTGGCGGGACTCCTGGACGGCATAAACCCCTGTGCTTTTACAACTCTGATTTTTCTTATCTCCTATCTGAGGCTTCTGGGCAGAAAGGGACGGGATATATTGAAGATCGGGGGCAGTTTTACCCTTTCCGTATTTCTCAGTTACTTCCTTATCGGACTGGGGATGTTTCAGGCTCTCCAGATGGCTCAATCCTTTCATACCATCTCCCGGGTTCTCCGATGGGTTATGATCCTGATGCTTCTCTTTTTAAGCGCTCTGAGTTTGTATGATTATATCAAAGTCCGCCTGGGACGGGCCGAAGAATCTCTGCTTCAGCTGGGGGGGGAGACAAAAAAGAAGATTCACAGGATTGTGCGGAAAAGTACCCGATCCCGTTGGCTCATTCTCAGCAGCCTGGGAGCAGGCTTCCTGATCTCCCTTTATGAGCTTGGCTGTACGGGGCAGATATATCTGCCCATGGTTGTCTATATGGTAAAAAACAGTCCGGGAATCAGAACAGTTGTTCCGCTTCTTCTCTATAATGCGGGATTTATCTTTCCACTGACAGTGGTCTTTTTTCTGTTCTATAAAGGAACTGATTCTCAGGCCTTCTCTGATTTTTTCAGGAAACACCTGGGAAAGGTAAAACTGGCAACTGCCCTGTTTTTCTCTCTTCTGGCTTTATTTCTTTTCCTGCACTGACAGATCCAGCAGAGTCTTTTCGATCTCTTCATAGCCATTGATGTAGGTATCATCCAGAATCAGCAGGGGCAGAGACCGGGATATATCCGGGAGAGCCATCTCCTCCAGGGTCGCTTTCAGTTTCGGCATGTTTTCGGGAATCGCCAGGTTATAGGATCCGGTTTTCCACTGTCTCGACTTATCCATTTTTTCAAGAAGCTCCGAGAGTTCCTCCGCCTTTTTATAGTCGTCACAGGAGGGGCAGCTTTCGAGATAGAAAAAGAGGAGACTCGCCTGGTCCTCCTGATTCATACAGCCTGCCAGTGTGACTGTAAGGACTGTCAGCGTTATGATCCGGAATATTCCATGAAATACCGGTATGTTTTTCAATGTCTTCATAATGGGAAAAAGGATAACTGCTCAATCAATCAATGTAAATACATGTAACTTTTTTCCTTCTGTGCTAAAATCTTTTGTTATGGACCAGAAAAAGAAAGATCAGGAAAAAAGTTCTGATAAAATAATGCAGGCGGCGTTAAATGTCATTGCCCGGGAAAAAATAAGCGGAACCAGAATGCGGCACATTGCAGAAGAAGCGGGCATGAGTCAGGGTATCCTGCACTACTACTTTAATACAAAAAAGGAGCTTTTAGCCAAGCTTCTTGAATATATTCTTATTCAGTTCAGAAAAGAGCGGGATATTGATTTCAGGAATTCCGACGGCTCGCCTCTGGGAAAATTCCATGCTTTTTTTGTAGAGAAAAAACGTTCCATCCTCAAGAAAAAACTGGAATATATACAGTTTGATTTCTGGGTTCAGGGGACAACCGATCCGGAATTGAAGGAAAAAATTCAAAATTCCTACAATAACTGGCGATATAATCTATATGAGGTAATTCAGGAAGGGGTGAAAACGGGTGAGTTCAGTGCCGAAAAAGTCGATGCTGTTCCGTCTCTGACCGTCTCACTTCTGATGGGTGCTTCAGTTCAGCATCTTATTGATGAAGAAGCCATTGACCTGGATTCCTATTTAGCTGCGGCAGAAGAGATGATTATCGGATATCTGAAAAACAAACCCAGCTGAAAGAACTGTTCTGAGAGGACGGATTGAGTAGTGAATCGATAATCTATAACACTTCTGAACTCATTTGCCGTCTCCATATAGACGGTCCGATGGAAACCACTCACTCGGGTCCCCTCTATATCTTTCGAATCCTCTCCGGAAAAGAACTGGCAACACTGAAACTGGAAGTAGACCTGGAGAATCCTGAAAACACCTGGTTCTGGTGGCCCAATCATGAAGGGGAGCGGGGAAAGCTCTCAGATGTCTTTACCAAACTGGAAGACAAAGAGAATCAGACCAAAGGGGTTTCCCTTACCTATCCTATCACAGCCTATACCCGGACTATTATTGTGGGTGACAGCAAGGGCGGTATAATTCTCAGTGCCATGCCTGATGAAAAAGGCAGGATAACCCGGATCAATCTGAAATCCCCCTTTGCCAACCGTCTCTTTTTTACAGTGAAAACGGGACGGTCCAACTGGATCCTGACCAAATACAATGGAAACTGTGAAGATGCCTTAAACTGGATTGAGAGAATCCTTGAAAAAGTGAAATGGCCTCTGCCGGAAATCGCCGAGCCTCCCGGATCCTATCTGCTTCAGGTTGGGTTAATCGGCCCTGACTATGACTGTATGGTTCCCACAGAGAAGGGTTTTTCCGTTCTGGCGGACATTGCCGAGGTAATGAAGAAGTATCTGGGAACCAATAACTGGCTGCATGTGTTCGGCTACTCCCATGGGCATGATATCCTTTATCCTGATTATAAGCCTTCCAGTTTTCTGGGAGGAGAAGAGGGTTTGAAAGCTGCAATCCGTAAAGTCCACAGAAAGGGACAGCGGGTCAGTTTTTATCTGAATCTCAGAATGGCGGATCAGAATCTGGTGGATAATGACTTTGAACTGAAAAGCGCCATTCTCAAGGATCCCATCGGAAAACCAGTCATAGAGTACCACTTTGAACGTCCCTTTTATATTATGGATCCCAACAGCAAAGCCTGGCAGGACCGTCTGTTTTCCGAAGCTAAAAGGCTGGCTGATCTGGGAGCCGATGCTCTGGAGCTCAGCCACCTGGGAGAGCATATGCTTCTTGTTCCTCTGGGAGAGCAGTGGGGCGCGGGAATCCTGGCACTACTCAGGAAGATCCGAAATCTGGGAGTGAAGATCTGGTACAGGGGCGGGGCGGATCTCTATCCGGCGGACTGGCTTGAGATCAGCAGGGAAGAGATGGAGATAGACGGTGACGGGCATATCCGGTCGGGCTTTCACCTGGGAGAGCATGATCCCCGTTTGTATCAGACCATTGTTCCCGGCCGCAGTTTTCAGATACCCCTTTCCCGGTTGAAAACCGTACCCTATTTTAAAGAGGATCAGATCATCAGAGATCTGGAAAATATCATGGGCGGCCTGTTTATCTTCAATGAGGAGTATATGGAAAGGATCGATATGATCCTCAAACATGCCGTTCAGAATGATGGTCCCGAATCAGATTCAGGGAATAATGAAGGCGGAGAGTCTCCGCTGTAGATCCTAGAACCCCGAGAGTTCTCTCAGGGTATTGCCGTCATAGCTGTTCAGAATAAAATTATCCGACACTCCTTCCGATCGTGCCAGATACCCCCCTGTCTGCTGTTCCAGAAGTTCCATAGTGTATAATCCCGACTCGGTTCTTATGCTTACAGTCAGCAATGGACTGACCGGATTAGTCTTTTCCTGCTGTATGAAGTTCTGACAGTTGAGCTGGCTCAGTCTCTTCACGTAGGTGTCAATCCTTTTCTGGTCTGTCGGGACTTCCCCGGATCTGTACCAGGTCTTCTCTCTCCTTTCCAGTATGCTTAACTGATCCTGCGTGTAAAAGGACAGCGCCTGTATCCTGTCCGGATCCAGGGAAAATATCTGCCGGCTCCGCAGGTCTTCGGGCTGTATCCCCAGGGTTCTGTGCCAGTTTCCCCGGACTGAATAGACCGCAGGGTCTCCGTCCTTTCTGAAATAGGTATAGGAGCCGGTTTCATTCCGCTTGCCCATATAGAACACAGTTTCCCCGTTTTCTCCTGTCATACGCAGTTTAAAAGCCTGCTCCTCTTCCAGCCCGTAGGGGGAGTAGGGCCCCTTCTGCGATAGGATATTCACTGGCTGAAGGGCCCTGATATCCTGAAGAAAGTTTTCCACTTCTCCGACTCCGCCGGGCCGTTCGATTTGAGGCAGGTACCACTGGTCCTTTCTCCTTTCAAGGATCAGACTCCGGGTTCTATCCGGATATTCTATAAGGAGCTGCTCCGGCGGGAACGGGAGAGTGCTGGACCAGTCCGGAAGGGGGCTGCTGCTTCTGACGGAACGGATCAGCAGGATTCCCCCCAGCATCAGGATCAGGGCGCTAAGGATCAGCCACTCGTACCGACGGCGGTTCTGATTCAAGGTTGCTTTTCCTGCCTGAAGGAGCTTTCAATTTTTTTCAGCCTGTTTTTTTTCTGCTTCATACCGGCCAGGATCAGGAGTATTGTCATCAGAGGGAGAAGATAGACATTGAAAACCCTGAAGATCTGCCGTGCCGAAGGGGAAGTTTCGTTCAGAGAGGTATAGCCCATCCCTTTGGAACGGAGCTGGGCCCTTCCCGTCTCTCCCGCCAGCATATCCATCATGTTCAGAATGAAAACGGCGTTGTCGGTTCTTCCCCGGGGATCGATCAGGCTGTCCTCAAGAAATCGGCCTGAGCCGGTAAGGAGGATCATCCCTTGCGTATTCTCCGGCCTGGCAAGGGCTCCCAGAAGGAATCTCTGTCTGCTCTCTCCGGAGGGAGGGATGATAGACATGGGATCATAGAGGTTTATGTTTTCATCCATCAGCCAGGCGGAAGCGGAAGAGGAGAAGAGAGGCGTTATGGACGGGTCGTCTGAGTTCAGAAGCCTGAGGGGAGAGATATGCAAAGCCAGGAACTCCTTGAGCGGTTCCAGCTCCTCAACATCCCTGTTGATGTTGCTGCCTGATATCAGAGGGGCATAATACACAGGGATCTCTGTATAGTTTCCATCATCCTCCTGAAATACTTCTGTGTAACTGTCCGTATCCAGAACATAGCCCTCCTGTATGCCCATACCGTACCCTGCCAGGAACTCTTTCAGTCCTGTCTGTTCTCTCGTATATTCAGGCAGTTTCCCCTCCTGCAGTTCCTCCTCTGTGGGATAGTGCTCATAGTGGCTGCTCAGAAAGATAGCCAGAGAACCTCCCTGCCGCACATACTGATTGAGAACGCCCTGTTCTGCGGCGGAAAACCTCAGACTCGGAGAATTGATGATCAGAGCTGTCAGGGTATCAGGGAGTGTATTCAGTGTTACAGGCCGTATTTCGTAGCCCTGAGAGACCAGTCGGCTGAAATTGCTGACCCCACCGTCCCCGAAAAGGGGGAGCGTTCCATGGTCTGTCAGGTATCCCAGGGTCTTTTCCGTGCCCAGCAGCAGGGAGATTATCTGCCGGATCAGATCGGAGATCTCTTGAGGAGACAGGAGGTTCAGCTCCTCTCCCTCCAGGCTGATCAGATCTCTTGTATAGGATCTTCCGTTGCCTTTCACAGTCAGTCTTGCCATCAGGGATGCGGAAGGGACAGTCCGGGAGCTGAACTCCAGTCTGTCCAGAAAGGCGGGATTGAGCTCTTCCACGGTTTGTCTTATAAGCCGGGGATAGTATTCCAGGGTCTCATTCCATGCCAGAAGGCTTTCCGAAATTTCCACGTCAATGGTGATATTCTCCGGGAGACGGATCAGCTGACCCGATTGGCGTGTCAGTTTTTCCATAGCCTCCGTAATGGAATACTCCAGGTTCTCCTCGGGATCCAGCGCGGGCAGTACTGCCTGCCTGGCTCCCTGGAGAAGAACCATTCCCGCCCAGGCCGAGATCAGGGTCATTTCATCTTCTTCAATTCCCTGAAGGGAGAGGGGGGTAATACCGTAGGCTCTTGCCTGCTCCTGAACTTCTCCTTCTGTTCCCGAAAGGAGGTGCACCTGGTACTGGAACTTCCCCTTTCCCCGGGTTCTGTAACGTTCCATCAGTGTTGTGACTGTTCCCCTGAGGGCACTGTAGGCCCCCGGCAGATCCCGGGAGAGGTAGATCTGAACAGTCATCGGTTCTTCCAGATCCGAGAGGACTCTCCTGGTTTCATCGGAAAGGGTATGGGTTTTCCGGCTGGTGGTATCCCACTGGGGGGAGTAGGGTTTGACCACAAGAATAAGGAGGAGGAGAGCTGCCGCGTAGAGCGCGATCCTCAGTGCCGGGAAAAGGGGGCGATCGGTTTTGTTCAGAATTTCTCTGGAAACCATAAGCAGGACCATGGAGGCCAGGATAAAGTAGAGGCTGTCCTGCAGTGTTATAAGGCCTCTTGTGAAAGGGAGGTAGTGGGAATCACTGCCCAGCCGGCTGAGAGCTTCAGAAAGCCCTCCGGACAGGAAGGCTCCCATATCATCCGCCAGGAGCAGGATAAGACAGATTCCCAGAGTTCCCAGAAAAGCGGTGAGCTGACGGGATGTCAGG
The DNA here is from genome assembly GCA_963666275.2 of Oceanispirochaeta sp. Lineage (GTDB taxonomy): Bacteria > Spirochaetota > Spirochaetia > DSM-2461 > DSM-2461 > Oceanispirochaeta. Next base: position 270,332 of record CAXXOA010000002.1, on the reverse strand, counting down.
GAAGAGAAGAAGATCCCTGCCGCCGCAAATAGGCTGATCTGCAGAAGGAGCCCCAGGTAAGCGGAGAATACAGGACCCCCGTCGAGATTCCCCATAAGACTGATGCTCAGAGGATAGGCCAGTGTGGGAACCAGGAGCAGGCCCCCCGTACACAGGGCGGAAAGGTATTTTCCCATCAGAATCTGCCCGGGGCTGACAGGAAGGGTCTGTAGAATCTCAAGATGGCCTGAACGGGATTCTCCCGCCAGAAGACCCATGGTCACAGCCGGCAGGATCAGAGCGAAGTACAGGGGCTGGAGAGTAAAAAAGTCCAGCATATCCGCCCTGCCTGCCAGGAAAAAAGGGGATAGAAAAAACCAGCTGTTCAGCCCCAGATACAGGAGTGTGACAATGATTCCCAGGGGGGAGAGGAGCAGGCCGGCGATCTCTTTTCTCATGAGGTAGTATATTTTTTCGATCCTATGCATGGTCTTCCCCTGTTATCTCTCTGTAAAGATCTTCAAGGGATCTCTCTTGCGGAGACATTTCAAGGAGGGTGAGGTCTCTGTCTTTGACCATCCTGAAAATTTTCCTCCGCAGATCTCTCCGGCTATGGACTTTCAGAACTGTTTCTTCAGATGAGGTTTTAATTTCTTCGCACTGATCCACCCCATCCAGAGATTCAAGAGCCTTTGCCAGGGGCCTGCTTTCACTGCCTTCCAGGACCAGTCTCAGGACCCGGGGGGGCTGCTCCTGCGACCGGGCCTCCCGTGGCTTCACTTCCGCCGCGATTTTTCCCCGGTTTACAACCAGGATGCGGCTGCAGAGGACCTCCGCTTCGCTGAGTATATGGGTGGAGAAGATTATGGCCTTTTCTGGGCTGATACTTTTGATAAGATTCCGGAAATCCTGAATCTGCGAAGGGTCAAGGCCGGAGGCCGGTTCATCCAGGATCAGTACTGGTGGATCTGACAGAAGGATGGAGGCGATCCCCACTCTCTGTCTGTACCCTTTCGATAGGGTTTCCATTTTCTTATGCATCACCTCCCGGATCCGGCAGGTGGAGGAGAGCCTTTCGATCTGGGTCTCCAGACTCCTGCTGTTCAGTCCTCTGAGTTTCCCGATGTACTTAAGGTAATCATAAACAGGCATCTCTGAGGGCAGAGGTGCTGATTCGGGCAGATACCCGATCTTCATCTTGGCCTCTTCGGGGCTGCTCATCATATCCAGCCCTTCAATAGAGACCGTTCCGGATGCAGGTCTCAGGAAACCGGCTATCATTCTGAGGGTCGTGGTTTTTCCAGCGCCGTTGGGCCCCAGGATGCCGAGGATTTCCCCTTTCCGGACTTCCAGACTTATCTCTCTGACAGCCTGAATCTCGCCGAAGTTTTTTTGAATCTTCTCTACCCGGATCATGGGATTCCCTGCCTCCTACATGTTGAAAATACCTTTCCTGAGTAGAAGTTACAATGCGGATTTTCAGAAGTTTGCGGGTTTTTCTGGATTCCCGGGTGGTTTTGTAATATATTGAATATACAAAAAAACGAATATTGGAGATTTCAATGAAAATAAAACAGATCCTTCCGTTTCTACTCTTTCTGGTCTCTGCCATGGCCCTTCACGGGGAAGCCTACCCTCCTGAGGGCTGGACCCAGGACCTTCTGGGAGCCATAGCCGAATCGGAAGAAACGGGAAAGAATCTGCTGCTGAACTATACAGGATCTGACTGGTGTATCTGGTGTAAAAAACTGAGGGCCGAAGTTTTTGATACACAGGAATTCAAAGATTATGCCCGGGAGAATCTTATCCTTGTTTTTCTGGATTTTCCCAACGGGATCACCCAGAGTCAGGAGATCCAGAAGCAGAATCAGGTCATGGCGGCTCTTTTCGGTGTTCAGGGGTTCCCCACTCTGCTGCTTCTGGATTCCGACCTGGTTCCTCTTCTTCAGGCCGGTTATCAGGAGGGCGGCAGCGGTCCTTTTATTCAGAATCTGGAAAACAACAGATTTGAACTGACAAGTCAGCAGAAATCGGAAATACAGGCTCAGGTGAAGGACGTGATCCGAAACAACATAGGTTCCTGGTAGGTCCGGATTCCTCCGGGGGAGCTTTCATAAAAGAATCAGAAAGAATTTCCCCGGATTGGATGAATAAAATATCGGCTCCCGCCTTTTAGTATGATATGCTTGTGCATATTCTTTCAAAAGGTGAATTCAGGTGTCCAACTCATTTAACGGGAAAAAACTGACCTTCCAGGTTGTTCTTATCAATATCCTTTTTCCCCTTTTTTTCGTACAGCTCTCCCAGAGTCTTCTTCAGATCTATAATCCTGCTCTCCAGGGCGGGATGGTTTTCAGGCTGACAGTCTCTGTCAAACCGGTGATTCTTATGCTTTTCCTTATCGCTGCCGTGGCAGCACTTCTCATCATAGGTAGGATTCTCAAACCTCTCAGAAGCTTTTTCAAGCAGGGAGAGCAGTATGAAGCGGCCCGGAAGGCGACCCTGTCCATTCCCTGGGTCCTCATGAGTGTTCACAGCCTTTTGTGGATCCTTTCGAATTTTGCGTTCTATATGGCCTATCACTGGGTGACTCCCGGAGGGGTCCCCTTTTTCTGGAGCCTCAGCCTTTCGGTGCTGTCCGGTCTTTTGGGAGCTCTGTTCTCTTCGATCGTCATGAACATCATTTTTGTTCCGGTCAAGGGATTTCTGAAAATGACAGAAAGGAATCCCGGAGAAGAGGACCTTTTCAGCCTCAATAAAAACCTGATCATTACCGTTGTTGTTGTGCTCTCTGCTGTCCTGTTTACAACATATGCCGGGCGGTATTATGCCTCCACCGGGGAGCCCAACGGCATTAGCTATATTGGTACAGTCATTCTGCTCAGTTTCATATTCCTTACAGCAGGGATTGTCCTGATCCTGCTGAGCCGCCAGGAAGACCGGGCTCAGATCCGGATTATGACGGAGAAGCTCAAAGAGCTGAATGCGGCCGGTGGGGATCTGACGGGCAAGCTCTATCTTCTGAATTTCGATAAAACCGGAGATCTTGTAGAAGAGATCAACCATCTGATGGAGAAGCTTCATTCGGCATTTTCAGAGGTGGCCGAGGCTGCCGGAGAGATGCAGATGATCTCTGATGAAATCGACAGATCCATTGATGCCGTCCGGGAGACTTCCAGTGCCATCCTGGCTTCCTCCCGGGATGTGGATGCCTCTCTGGCAGATCAGGAGACCGTTGTGGCTACCACCGGGGAAAAGCTGGGCGAAATGCTTCAGGGAGTGGGGCGGATATCCGATCTGGTGGAGGTTCACCGCTCTTCGGTGGATTCCACATCGTCCACGATCGAAGAGATGACCGCCAATATTGTGAGTGTTTCCGATCACTCCCAGGCCGCCAGCCGTATCTCTGAAGAACTCAATGAGTCGATTGTTCAGGGGAGTCAGGCTGTCAAATCCTCCATTTCCTGTATCGAGGGAATTCTGGAAACCTCGGAGCAGATGAACGGACTGGTGCATCTCATAGGCAAACTGGCCGCTCAGACCAATATGCTCGCCATGAATGCCGCCATAGAAGCGGCCCATGCGGGCGACAAAGGACTGGGATTCGCCGTGGTGGCGGATGAGGTGAGAAAGCTCGCCGGGAACAGTGCGGAAAATACAAGCTATATTGCCGGAAACATCCACACTCTCAATGAGAAAGTCGATCAGGGGGTACGGACATCCCGGGAAGCCGGTACAATTCTGGACAGCGTGCTGAAAATGATAGAAGAATCGGCCATGCTCTCTTCGGAAATTGCCGCCGCCATGATTGAGCAGAAGAGCGGAACCGATGATCTGATCCGGGTTGTCAGTGATGTGGTGACTTCATCCAGCGGAATACAGGTGGAAACTAACCGTCAGGTGTCGGAAAATTCCCTGATCAAAGAGAATATTGAGAATTTTATGGGACAGTGCCGAAGGATCCGGGAGCTGACCAATACACAGCTGACCTCCTACTCCACGGTTTACGAGTCCCTTTCCGATCTGAAAGGCCTCTCGGAGGAGGGGAAGAAACTGGGCAGCTCTCTTCAGTCGGTGATTTCCGGCTTTACCCTTTAGTCATTTCCTTTCAGAAGAAGCGCATCTATGGAGGCTTTCCACTCTTTCGGCATGGGCCGGGGGCGGCCGGTTTCCAGAGAGATGCTCCCCGCTTTCACTTTCAGTTGTGCCAGGCAGGAGTCACCCCGCAGTATTCTCTGATCGAACTGGACCGTAAAGGCTTCGCAGCGGGTCACTCTTGTCTCGACGGTGAGCAGGTCATCCAGAAAAGCCGGACTGTTGTAATCCACGGAGAGGGAGCGGACCACGAAGGCGATTTTCTCCTTTTCTATGGTTTCGGCCTGATTGCCTCCCAGGTTGCGGAGCATTTCGCTCCTGCCGTGTTCGGCCATATCAATATACCGGCTGTGATAAACCACTCCGCCCGCATCTGTATCGCTGTAATAGACTCTTACCGGCAGGGCGTGCACCCTGTCTTTTATTGTTCCTGAAAGGCTGTTTTCCATTGCTTGAACCTACCTTTTTTATTATCATATGCCCATGATTCTTACACTTAAAAAATTTTTTGTAAATAAAGATAACGATTATGAAGAGATGGCCTCCCGGGTGGGAGCTCATAGAATCTTTCTGGAAAATATCCTTTCGGGCCAAGTCCCCAATGACGAGTACGGTCCCGACAAACTCAGATCCTACTGTGAATCTCTGGTGCAGGGCCAGAGGACCGGAGTGGAGGGGCTTGAAGACGGCTCCTGGAGCGTCTCTCCTGATCCTTCTGAAATATCTCAGGAGGATGCCATGGATTATCATTACTTTCCCACATTCATCGCTCTGGCGATTCTCACCCACTGCTCCCGGAAATTTCCCGAGCAGATCGGTTCCATACCGGGGCTGGAAGATGCTCTTGTAAAGGGGTTCCACTTTGCCGCATCATCAAATCTGGAGGGATTCGGTTTTAACAGTCTCTTTCAGCAGATAGAGTCCATCCTGATTCTGGGATCCGGGGGATGCCCCGCCTGGCTGAAGGAACACCCCGAAGCCTGCCCGTCCCTGGTCGAACGTCTGCGGGAAATCGGAAGGGAATACAGAAAACGCCTGGATTCGGGTGATACTGCCCTCTCTTTCGGTGGAGACTACAAGCCCCAGTTTACTCTGGCCGTCCGCTTCCTGGAGCCTTTGCTGGACTGATCCCTCCCCGCTGAACTCTCTTTCGGGGAGAGACTCTATAATATACATAAATTCTCCTATTCTGAAATAAATGATTGATTTCTCTTTTACCGGCAGGTCATAATAGGTCTATGTCTGAGAAAAACAGATCTTCCCGGAGAGTTCTCTCCCTCTCTCTTCTCCTCATCTTTCTGTGCTGCGGTGCTGGCGGAATCTTTTTTCTGGTGCAGAAGCACAACCGCATCATCAGGGAGCAGCAGGTTTATGAGGAACTGACCCGGATCCGGGAGCTTGTCACGAACCGCCAGGTATACCGGAGTGTCATTTACACGACTGTAAAGGAGAACTTCCTGCAGGAGAGATCCCTCCTTTTTACTGCGGATTTTCATGTGACCGCAGGTATCGATCTGTCTAAGGGGTTTTCCCTTGAAATTCAGGGGAACTCTGCCTACCTGACCCTTCCGGCAGGAGAAATTCTGCTGGTGGATGCGGATGACACCTCTCTGGAGCAGGTTTTTACAAAAGAACGCTTCTCAACCATTACCACGGGAGACTACCTCCCGCTTCTGACCGGTGAAAAGGACAATATACGTCAACAGGCCCGGGAAAAGGGGATTGAGAAGGAAGCGGAGATCCGGGCTCAGCAGATCTTTTCGGGGATGCTGAAAATGACAGGATATGACCATGTCATCGTTACATTCAGGAGAGAGCTCCTATGAAGATCCGCCCCATACTCTTCGCCGCCCTGGCTGCTGCATTCCTCATGCTTGTGCTGACGGGTTTTTCCTTTACCGGTTTTCCGCTTCCCCTCTGGAGGGAACAGAGATCCGTTTCGGTCTACTCCTCTCTGGTTGAGTCTACAGAGGACTCTCTGCTGAACTCTTCTGAATATACAATGAAAGTTATCTTTCCCTACGATTTTATAGACCCGCAGGACAGGGATTCAGTTCCCTGGAGGGAGATGCAGCGTTTCTATAACAGCGATCCTGCGGCGTTCCTTCTTCAGGACAATCCGGAACTCTATCCCGACAGGGAAATTCCCGAACAGTGGAAATATGCCTCTGTCTACAGAATGTGCCGGGAAAACGGTCTTGATCCCGCCAGAGATCCGGATTCCTTCCTTGTCGTCTCAGCGGGGATCAAAGCGGGTTTCCGGCTGCTGGAAAATGATCTTCCCCGGTTTTCACTTGAAACGGAGGAGGATAAAAAGTTGAATCTCCGCTTACCCCCTGCCGGCATTACTGATATAATTATTTATGACAGACCAAAGGGCGGGCAGGTGTATCCGGAGGTGGATATGACGCCCCAGCAGTGGAGCCGGCTCATAGAAACCCTGATGCCGGAGATTGTCACAATGGCCGTGGACAAGGGAATTCTCCGTGAGGCGGAAGCCAGTGCGGCTTCTCTTTTGTCGGAGCTGTTCAAAGGAGCCGGATATGAGGTTGAAAAGGTCACATTCTCTCTGTAGCATCGTCTTTCCCGTACTCCTTGTCACTATCATCTCCGTCTTCTCCGCCGGAGCGGAAGAGATGGTCACTGTGTATGATGACTTTGATGATGGCCGCTTCGGCCGGTCCGAGTACCGGAGTGTTTTACGAAGTGTAAAGTTAAGCGCTTTTGCCCGGTCCGAAACACTGCCGGTCCTGTCTCCCGCTCTGGACGAGGAGAGTTTTCTGACGGCAGTTGTGCTTTCCGGGGAGGTCTATAACAGCCTGGTTCCTTTGATGGATGACAGAGGAAGGATCCTTTACAGCAGGCAGGGACTGGAGTTTGTCTTTTCTCTGGAAAAACCGGGTCCCGCCATTTATGAAGTGATAGAAGAGTATTATTCGGGAACCCGGCAGTACTGGCTGGAAGCTGTAACTCAGCATTATAAAGAGAACTATGTTATACGAATCCATTCTGCCGAGAATATCTTTGAACCATGGAATGACACGATCACCTATACCGAGGCCCTTCTTATGGCAACCGCTGTGGGAGACCGGGATCAGTGGTTGTGGGGTATTCATGACGGTCTGAATCTCCTATTCCCCTGATTGCCGGTTATTCCGGTTGCCATTTCTTTCCTGAAGCGTTATATTCTAACCGGTTTTGCAGTGAGGTAAGCATATGAAAAGTACAGACATTGCCAGAAAAGACCGGGATTTAAAAAAAGCGCGAAAAAAAGAAGAAGTCCTGGCGAGGAAAGTGGCAAAAAGAGAAAGAAGCGTCGGAGACTATATCAATGAGATGGCAGATCTCTTTTTTCATGACGGGAACAAAATTTACAACATTGAGAGCAGCGACGAGATCCTCCTTATTCTGGAAGAGATGAAAGAGGAAATTCCCGAAAAGCAGTGGAATAATATTCTGCGTAAAGCAATTAAAAAGACAAAAGTCAAAGAGAAAGATGCAGCTCTTGAAGAGCTCCGTGACATGGGAGAAATCCCTGCTGAATGACCCCGGTTCAGGGGTATCGTTCATCGTCCCTTCTGTCTGGTATGGAACTCAGTTCCATGCCGGAAGATGCGGCCTCTTCTGAAACAAACAATCCACAGAAACACTGTCCGAACTCTTCGACGTCAGGTTGGCAGTAATCGCAGGGGCAGGTAATGTCCCTGTCTTTTTTTCTGTCATTCCATGGTTCCCGGCAGGGGCAGCAGAAATAACCCAGAGTGTTGTAGTTTTCCATGAGTCCCTGGGCTACTGTATTGACCTGTTCTGTATCAGGATTGAGTATCAGGGACTGTTTGCTGGTCACAGCCCTGAGAAAATCTGTTACGTCGGAAAGGGTCTTCTCTTTCATCTAGGACATCAGCTCCTTTTCCCAGGCAATACGGATAAATCCTGTCAGCAGTTCTTCGTCGTCAATGAGAAGGGTCGGATAGGTCAGACGCTTGTTGAACTTCCCGGCAAATTCTTCTTTGAATTCCCGTTTTTCATCTGGATCAATTTTATCCATATTGATATAGCGGTACTGAAATCCATTCTCCTCAAGAAAGGCTTTGGCTTTTTTGCAGAAGCTGCAGGTTGTCAGAGCAAAAAGAGTCAGCTTTTTTTCCGTATTTTTTCCTTCAACAGTTTCATAATTCAGGGAATCAAACATGGGTATCTCCTATTATATTTCTAATATATATACTATAGTCTACTTATTGCTCTATGCAAGGATTGCCTGGAGAAAAAGATACGCTTATGTGACAGGAGACATTCTAATATGGAAAATATTAAAGACATTAACCATTTTAATAATAAAATTGAATCAGAAAAACCGGTCTGTGCTCTTTTTACCGCTGACTGGTGTCCCGACTGTCAGGTCATCAAGCCTGTGATGCCGGAACTTGAAAAAGAATATGGCGATCACTTCGACTTCATCTCTATTGACCGGGATCCCTTTCTGGATCTCTGCCAGGAGCTGAATATTTTCGGAATACCCAGTTTTGTTGTTTTTCAGAAGGGAAAGGAAACAGAACGTTTTGTCAGCACTGCCCGGAAAACAAGAGAAGAGATCGACCAGTTTCTCAAGAAAGCAGGAAATCTCTGAACTCCGCAACAGAGCTGAAGTAGTTCTGGCAGGATTTCTCCATATAGCTTCTGATTTCCCGTATCTGATGTCCCCATCCGGCTGCGGCGATGGCGACACCGCTGGTACGGCTCATCTCGACGGCAGGTTTCAGGTCGTCCAGAATCAGCGCCTGACCGGGTGAGAGCCCGTAATTCTCAAGGATCCGCTGTACCGGGTAGGGGTGGGGTTTCCGTTTTGCCGGATCAAAGTCCCAGCCGAATACCATTTCGGGAAGATCTTCAGCGCCGGCAGCCCTGTAATCTCTTCTGATAAGATCTTCCTCCGAGTGGGACACCACTGTGATGATGCCGCCCCGGGACTTGTACTCTCTGAGGGTTTCCAGAAACTCCGGAAAAAAAGCCGGTATGCGCTCCTGAGTAAAGGATCGCCAGATCTCATATTCCTTCCGGATCTCTTCCGGGGAGAATCCCAGTTCCCCCGTCATATACTCCATTATGCCCGGAGAGAAATTTTTCAGAAACCAGGTTTCCAGCGACACGGGAGCGACTCCCGGCCGAAGAAGTTTCATTACTTCCAGGTGGGCAGGATAGTGAATCCGGGGAGTACTCTCCACCGATGTATCGTCATGATCCAGGATCAGGCAGGGGTATCTCAAAGCCTTTCCTCCCTGTCGTTTTCCGATTCCAGCAGGCCCTGTTCCGTAGGACTGTTATTGTCGAAGAGTCCTGTAAAACGGCTGCCGTCGGGCCAGTAGAATACGCCGATCCCGTGCATTTTGCCCTGTGAGAAATTTCCCTTGTATCTCCTGCCGTCGGGCCAGAGGCATTCTCCCTCCCCGTGGGGCTGGTTCTCCATGAAATCTCCCCTGTAGTGCCTGCCGTCGGGGGTTACCAGGTCCCCCCTGCCGTGGAGTCTGCCTTTGCGGAATTCTCCAGAATAGTGAGTCCCGTCACTCCCTTCGAACACTCCTGTCCCTTCCGGGGTTCCGGAGCTGTCCAGGTTGCCCCGGTAGATCCCATTTCGGAAGCGGACTGTTCCGTTTTCCTCTCCTCTTTCTTCAGAAGGAGTGTCCTCCGGAAGAGTCTCTTCCCCTCTCTCTTCGGGGGCTTCCGCGGAAAGGGGCGTCCGGCTGGAAATATCCCTTTCCGCTGACACGCTGCTATTGTCTGCCGCATCAAAAGAAACGCTTCTGTAAAGGGCTTCCACGGGCGTTTTTTCTCCCCTTTCATTCAGGGAGTAGCAGATCCTTTTCAGCCAGTTTCCCTGATGGAAAACCGGGTACTCATAGAGGTTGTTTTCCAGGAGCATGTTGTCCTGGTTTATGATTTTCTCCCGGACAATCATATCTTTCTCGTTTCTTTCCAGCAGGGTTGATCTGAGGAGGTGTCCTTCCGGATCTCTGACATCTATCTGAATCAGCCTGTTCTGTTCGTCATAGCCGAAGGAGGAGATGCTTTCCTGGTGGGAGTCCCGGAATGTTGTGACATAATCTTTCAGGCCCCGGCTGTTATAGTGAAAGGTAATTTTTTCCCTGCCCCGGAGTTCTTCTGTCAGCTGATCCTGAATAAAGGTCCGGTCCGTCCGGTCTATCAGGTTGCCGTCGCCTGAAAAGACAGATTCTCCAATGCAGTTGCCCTTTTCGTCGTACTCATAGGCTGTCGTTCTTCTGGGTTCCCGTTTCTTCACCATCCTTCCGGCTTCGTCAAAGACGGCGCTTCCCAGAAGCAGTCTCTGTTCTTCTCCCGAATCGGTTTCCGCATCCATACGGACAGTCTCAATTGTCAGGGTGCGGGGATTCCCCGAATATAAGAACTCTTCCATGGGGGAATTATGGATGGTATGGGTAAAAGATGCAATCTTTCTAGAGATAAGAGCAGAATTGTGGTATAAATAAAATAATATGTCTTAAAGGTTCTCCTGATGAAAAAAGTACTCGTCATTGATGATTCTCCCATGTACAGGGATTTTATGCAGAAACAGCTCTCAACCTATGGTTTTGAAGTTACTCCGGCTATCAACGGTCTGGATGGCATTTCCAAAATCAGAAGTGTTCTTCCCGATGTGATTATCATGGATTATATGCTTTCCCGGAAAAGCAGTATGGATGTCCTCCGGGACAAGATGCAGGACCCCAATGCCAAAGATATCCCCATCATCATGGCCTCTGCCAATGTGGACCGTCAGAAAATCATGGAAGTTGCGGCTTTCGGGGTGAGAAAATTCCTGAATAAGCCCATTAAGATAGACGCCCTTCTGGCAGCCCTTTCCGAGCTCCTGGGAGTGGAGATCGTACTGGATGATACCCCCTGTCTTCTGGATGCCCACCTGAATGATCAGATCCTTTTTATTGAGATTGCCAGGGGCTTCAATAAAGAGAAAATCAACCTCCTCCAGTACAAGGTGGCGGAGCTTCTTAAACTGTATAAAGTCCAGTATCCGCGTATCCTGATCCTGATGACTGACATCACTTTCAGGACGGAAGATGAACCCAAGCTTGAACAGCTTCTGGAGGAAGTGGAAAAGTTCGTGGGAAATCTGAAGCAGGTTAAGATTCTCACACTGGATGACAATATCAAAAACTATTTGAAGTACCATCCTGTCTTTAAATTCGTGGAGATTGTTAAATCTCTGGATAAAGCTGTTTCAGGTCTTCTGGGGATCAAAGGTCTGGAGACTATGACCTCCGAGCAGAACAATGTGCAGGATTCTCTGCTCTCCTCCCATAGCGAGATGAGGAGCAACGAGGCCTTTCAGCTGAATTTTCAGGATGAAAGCGCCAATATGAAAACAGGGCTTCTCAAGCGGAGCATCAACATTGCCATAGTGGATGACGACTTTATTATTCACAGCATTGTGGCCAAGGCGCTGGAACAGACAAACTGGAGCGCCGATTACTACAGCGACGGACAGTCATTTGTGGATTCGCTGGATCAGAAAAAAACCGAACTGCTCCTTCTGGATCTTATGATGCCGGGAATGGATGGATTTCAGGTTCTTGAAATTCTCAAACAGAGAGGGGAAACCTTCCCTGTGCTGATCCTCTCTGCCATGTCCAAAAAAGAGAGTGTCATGAAAGCCAAGGAACTGGGAATCGACAGCTATATAATCAAACCCCCCAAACCCGACGGGATCGTCTCAAAAATAGCCGATGTTATGGTCCGAAAGTTATCGGAGTAGGAGATGATTCAGACACCTGAGAACCTTGACTGGCCGGCATTGTTCAATGAACTTCCCAGAGGTGTGGGAATCCTGAACAGCAAAGGATTGCCTCTGTATTCCAATTCAAGACTGAAGAGTCTCTTTGATGATGAGGGCGACCTTCTGAAAATCCGCTATGCCCCCCTGTCCGATGACTGGCTGCATTTTCAGGAGAATTTTCTCGGGTCTGATATAAGGCAGAACCAGATGACCATCGCCGTTCCCATCCGGCAGAAAGGGACCCACTGGTTTTCCATCCGCATGATGCGTACCAGTCAGGACTCTCATATTTTTGTTTTCGAAGATGATATTACAGAGCAGCATCATAGGGAAAGGATGCTGAAAAATGCCCGCTATGATGCTGAAAAGGCCACAAAAACCAAATCTGATTTTCTGGCGAATATGAGTCATGAAATCCGGACGCCCATACATACCATAATAGGAATGTCCGAACTGATGAACACGACCCGTCTGGACCAGGAGCAGGAAGAGTACAGTTCCCAGATCCGTTTCAGTGCGGATGTCCTTCTTTCCCTTATCAATGATGTACTGGATTTTTCAAAAATAGAAGCCGGTCAGCTCGAACTGGAATATACGGTCTGCCATCTCCAGGATCTCATAGAGGATTCGGTAGATCTTGTCGCACTGGAAGCTCATAAGAAAGGTGTCGAAGTCGGATTTCTGGCCGATACCGACGCTGATCTTGCTGTAAAGGGCGATCCCACCAGGCTGAGGCAGATTGTGATGAATCTTGTAAACAATGCTGTCAAGTTTACAGAAGACGGCCAGGTGATGGTCTACCTTCGTCTTGTTGAGCAGAATGATACCAGGACGACCATCCGGTTTTCTGTTGAAGACAGCGGAATCGGTATTTCCGGCAGTAAAAAAGATACTCTGTTCGAGGCATTCACACAGGCCGACTCTTCCACCACAAGGCGCTACGGGGGAACCGGACTGGGGCTCACTATCTGCCGTAATCTGGTCGCCCAGATGGGCGGTCAGCTTGAGGTGGAGAGTTCTGAGGGGATCGGTTCGGAGTTCTTCTTCACTTTGACTTTTGACAGGGCCCTGTCTGAGGCGGAAGAGGAGTATCACTACGGGGATGACCTGAAAGGCATTTCCATCCTTCTGGTGGATGACAACTGGAAAATACGGAATATCCTGGTCAAATACCTCACATTATGGGGATGCCGGGTGGATGAAGCGGGCAGCGGCCGGGAAGCCTTCCAGAAAATGAAAGATAAGGTCCGGCAGGAAGATCAGCCCTACGACATCTGTATTACCGATCAGTTGATGCCCGATATTGACGGGTGGCAGCTGGCCAGTCAGGTCAGGGCGCATGATACCCTGACCAGAACAGCTCTGATTCTCATGTCCCTGAAAGCCAAGGGGACCGAGGAAGCCAAGATGAAGCTTCTTGGCTGGTTCAGTGCCTACATCACCAAGCCTATCCGGAAAAAGGATCTCTGGGACAAGTGTATCCTTGCCATGTTTCCTGAAAAATCGGAAGCCGGTGAGCTGGAGGAGCTGGAGGAGCTGTCAGGTGATAGAAGGCGGGGCATAGATGATAATCAGCCGGCCCGTCCGAAAACATGGGAGGGAAAAGTTCTGATCGCGGAGGATCACCCTGTAAACAGAAAACTTTTTGAAGCGATACTTACCAAGCAGGGCCTGCAGGTTATTCTGGCGGAGAATGGCAAATATGCCGTGGAAATGGCTGAAAGTGAGAATCCCGATCTTATTTTTATGGACTGTCAGATGCCTGTTATGAACGGATACGAAGCCACAAGAAAGATCCGGGAAATCGGAATTCATACTCCCATCGTCGCTGTCACAGCCAATGCTCTGAAAGGGGAAAAAGAGAAGTGTCTGGAGTCGGGGATGTCAGACTTCCTTCCCAAACCTTTCAAAAACAGGGATATCCAGCCTCTGCTGGATCGCTGGCTGGCTATGGAAGAGCTTGACGAAGCAGGCTCTCTGGAGGAGCTGACAGAGGTGGAACAGGAGTTGCCGGATATTCCCGTGGAGCTGGATCGTGTTCCTGAAGACCTTTCAGATGATGAAGATTCGATCTTTGATATGAAACAGGCCCTCGATACCTTTATGGGGGACCTTGATCTGCTAGTTTCTCTGCTGAAACCATTTATTACCCAGATGGAAACCTATCTGAACCGCCTTGAAGATCCCGGGGTTTTTTCCCAGATGGAAGAGGTTCGTGGTATCGGTCATGCCATCAAGGGAAGTTCCCGGAATCTATCCATGGATGAGCTGGGAAAGGCCGCCGAAAAACTGGAGTTCTCCGGCCGTGACAACAGGCCGGAAGACGCCGGTTCCGCCTACCAGGAAGTCCGGGAGGCTTTTGAACGGGTTAAACAGGCTCTGCTGCCATACCTTGAGAAATAAACTCATCCACTCCGGCCAGAAGGTCGCTGTATTCAGTGACAAGGGGATACTCGGGGTATTCCTGTGAAATAGACTCGGGAGCTCTGAAAAACATCCCTTTGTCCGCATGCTGTATCATTGTCAGATCGTTATAGGAATCTCCTGCTGCCATGACTCTGAATCCGGCGGAATGGAAGGCGTCGATCGCTTTCTTTTTACCGTCTTTCTGTCTCAGCCTGTATCCGGTTATCCTGTCATCCGGCCCGATCAGCAGGGTGTTGCAGAACAGGGTGGGCCAGTCCAGTTTTTTCATAAGGGGAGAGGCAAACTGATCGAATGTATCGGAGAGGATAATCACCTGGGTTCTTTCTCTCAGCTGCTGAAGGAAATCGTATCCTCCGGGGAGAGGATCCATTGTACTGATAACTTCCTGTATATCACTCAGTTTTAAACCATGTTCATCCAGGATTCCCAGCCGCTTATTCATAAGAACATCATAATCGGGGATATCCCGGGTTGTCAGTTTCAGTTCTTCGATTCCAGTTTTCAAGGCAAAGTTGATCCATATTTCGGGTACAAGGACCCCTTCAAGGTCCAGACATACTAAATTCATAAATTCCTCCGGAAAGTTAGGATGGCTTTCCTGTTTCCATCCTCTGGGATAATCATACCGATAGGCCCTTCTGGGAGCAAGTGGCCTGCCGGTCTAATTAATTGGTCAGACATGTCCTTGACCGTAGGGCTTGTTAAATGATAAAAAAAGAACTATGAAGAAATGGAGAAAAAACCGGCAGATTTTTTTATCCCCCTTCTGTATTTATAACTTTGGTATTCCGGCCCTGAATTTCTGATTCAGGGCTTTTTTTTGCCCAAATAAAATTGGAGGTTGTATGTCTGATAAATTTATTGATGTTCATGTCAAACCTGAACTCAAACAGTGGATACCCCTGAGTATTCAGCATGTTTTTGCCATGTTCAGTGCTACTATTCTTGTGCCGATTCTGATTGGCCTGAGCCCCACGGTGGCTCTTTTCACTTCCGGAACCGGAACCCTTTTGTATATTGCCATTACAAAGGGAAAAGTACCGGCCTATCTCGGTTCGTCCTTTGCCTTTATCGCCCCACTGATTGCCATCAGCTCTTCGCCGGATTTCGGTGTGGCCTATGCAATGGGCGGTGCCTTTATGGTGGGTGTTTTCTACTGTATAATCGCTCTGATTATCAGCCGCTTCGGAATCAAATGGATGGACAGGATTCTTCCCCCCGTCGTGATCGGTTCCATCATCATTGTTATCGGTCTTAAACTGGCACCCACAGCCATGGATATGGCCATGACCGGAGGAACAGGAACCTACAGCCTGGCATACTTCAGTATTGCTCTGTTCACCCTGGCTGTCGCTGTTGTTTCCTCTATAGTTCTTAAGGGTTTTTTCAATGTGATTCCCATTCTGATCGGCATATTGGGCGGGTACTTTTTTACCCTGATCATGGGATCCATTTTTCCCGCCTATCACCTGATTGATTTTACCGTAGTGAAAGAAGCTTCCTGGCTTGGTTTTACCAAACCGGTTATGCCAAAATTCCACTGGGTTCCTATTGTCACATTTCTGATTGTCTCGTTTGCCACCATTGCAGAACACCTGGGAGATACTCTGGTACTGAGCAAGGTTGCCGGAAGGGATTTCTATAAGGATCCGGGTCTCCACAGAACCCTGGCGGGAGATGGTATCGCCACATCTCTGGCGGCTCTTTTCGGTGGACCTCCCAATACCACTTATGGTGAGAATATCGGTGTCATGGCTATTACAAAGATCTACAGCGTCTGGGTTGTGGGGGGAGCGGCTGTGATTGCGGTCATTCTCTCTTTTATTCAGAAATTCGGGGCCCTGATTCAGACCATTCCCACTCCTGTTATGGGCGGGGTGAGCATGATGCTCTTCGGTATCATTGCCAGTGCCGGTATCCGGACTGTTGTGGAGAGCGGTGTAAACTACGGTGAAAAACGGCATCTCACAGTGTCTTCAGTTATCCTTGTTCTGGGTATTGGCGGAGGACTTGTCAAATTTCCCATGGGAAGCGGACTGGACTTCGAACTCGGCGGTGTTGCTCTGGCAGCTCTTGTCGGTATCATTCTGAACCTTGTCCTACCCCGGTCCCTGGATGATATTCCCGAAGAGTCCGCAGAAGAGATGATTCTGGATGAAATCCATAAGAACGGAAACTGAAAATACAATCTGAAACAGAATTTTCTGCAGAAAACTCCGGAGCAATCCGGAGTTTTTTTTGTCTTCATTTGAAGATTGAAGGCCATTTTTTTCGTTCCGGAACTCTCCGGTTTTTATGCAAAAAGTTTTTTTTCTTTTCTATTTTTTAAAACTCCCTTATATTTAAAAAAATTAGATTTTTTTCATTGCAGGTAACAGGAGTTATTAAAATGGCAAGAGCAAAAAAAACAGACTATTATAAGAATATTTATGAACCGCTTTCCTACGAAGATAAGCTGGTACTGAAAACAGAACTGGATTATGCCATTAAAGCGGATGAACGGGCTATGGCGAAGGAAGAGTCTGAAGAAAATGCCAGGAAAATCCGGGATAAAATCAAGATCCATGACAAGATCAAATATAAGTTTAAAAAGGAAGTCCTGACCGGAGAAGTCGTGGCCATTACTGTTGATAAAGTGCAGGTGGTTACAAACGGAACAAAGCGTTCTGTGTCCTATGGCAAAATCGACATCTGAACGCAGGGAAATATATTTTTCGAAGTATACTCCTGTCCCGGACTCAGAACAGGAGATACCTGAAAAATTGTTTATGAATTAGACATTTTTTCCTGAAATTCAGTGTCTTCCGCATCCCAGGGATAGCAGATCCACTGATCCTGAAAATTCTCTCCGATAAAGTAATGGTTTATCCAGGAGGGAATTTCATGTTTTTTCTCTTTTTCCTTGTTATGGATAACAAGAAGTGCGATCTCTGCAGGTTCATGCTTTTTAAGCTCATCCAGACAGAATCCGATGGTTGCACGGGTATCATCCACTTCATCAACGAGTAGAACTTTTTTCCCTTTGATCTGTTTTTCCGGCTGATCCAGCCACTGGGTTATGGCGGGTTTGTCTGTAGGATTATCATCCAGGTCATAATAGGCTATGCCCACTGTCAGGATCGGAATATTCAGAAAGGTCTTTGCCATTCTGGCAGGGATGAACCCTCCTGTTCCGATGGCTACCATCAGGTCCGGGTCAAAGCCCGAGTCTTTGATCTGTCTGGACAGATCGATTATTGTATTGTGTATCTGATTGTAAGAAATATAGGTTTTTTCCATGTGTTAGATTAAATCGTATTTACCCTTTTTGACAAGAGCTTGAATCGCCGGCTTTTTATGCCGACATTTATGGTATGTTGCGATATAAAATAGTATTCCCTGTTCTGCTTGTTCTCTTCTCCCTTTTCTCCTGTTCCAAGGAGCTGGCAGAAGTTTCCTATTATAAAAATCTTCCGGAGATATCCGGTACTACCAGTGATGAGAAACCTCTCTTCTTTATCCTGAAAGTGGAGCTTGCCTACGACTGGGGTGATAAAAAGACCCAATACAGTCTGGCCGAGCTCGATCAGGTACTTGTAGATGCCCTGAGGAATCTTTTCAGTTCAAAAAAAGCAGCCGATTTCTCCACTGCCAATGAGGATCTTCTGAAAGAAGAGATTGTGGCGTTGGTCAATTACCATCTCCATAGATATGAAAAATTCAAAGATGCTCCGGGGGTGGTCAATGTGGCGTTGACGAAGGTGCAGGTTTTCGAATTCCACTGACCGGCGGCGATCTTTGGTCAGGATACGTCGTCTTCAATCTGCGCTGCCTGCGGACCAAAAATCGCTGCCTGAGCTGTTGCATAGACTGGTCAGGAGACAGCGTTTTCAATGTACGGATGCTGATCTGCATCCGCTTCCTGTCAGATTGTCCCGGGAATCACAAACTCATTGAGAAAACCGATGTATTTGAAGGGATGGATATCCAGAACATTGTGATACCATCCATCAATAAATCTCAGATCCAGCAGATTGATCGCCGGTGAGTGGCCCATGGGCAGAACCTGTCCGGTTTCAAGAAGAATCCGTTCCGCTTCCGCCATATTCTCCAGACGGTTTTCACTGTCTGCCTCATTCAGAAGGCGGTTATACTCTTCGCTGTAGAAGCCGGCATCGTTCAGGCTGCTGTGTTCCTCCCACATCTGAAGGAATGTCATGGGGTCGGCATAATCGCCTATCCAGGTAATCTGTCCCAGAGTGTAGTCATCTCCTTTGAGGGATTCAAAATAGCCCGGAAAAGGAACCTCTTCCAGAATCACGCTGGTTTCCAGCAGGTCCTCCCAGGTTTTTTTCATCAGTTTGAGGGATTCTCCATCGGCGTAAGGGATCCTGATCCGTATATCCGGCAGCCCTTTTCCATTGGGATAGCCCGCATCCTTCAGCAGTTTGAGACCTTCATCGATGGAAGACTCCTGAATCCCTTCCAGTTCGGGGTAGCCCGGTATGGAGGGGATCAGACGGGATGTGGAGAGGAATTCCTGGGCCCGGACCTTTTCCCAGGGCAGGAGAAGTGCCAGTCCCTTTCTGACCCGGGGATCATCCCAGGGAGCCTGTTTGTTGTTAAAGTAGAAGTAGGACGTGGCAAAAAGTGGATTGATTTCCATTTTCTGGGGATCCACATCCGCGCCGTTCCATCCGGAGACAATCCAGTCCACTTCGTACATTCTGAACTGCTCTAAAAGCTCTTCCGGATCATCGCTGAACTGAAGACGAAGTTCATCAATCTGAACGGAATCTCTGTCCCAGTAAAGATCATTTTTTTTCAGAATAATGCTTTTATGTCCGGTTTCACCTGTAAAGGCATAGGGGCCGGATACGGGAATCTCTTTTTCATTCCACCAGTTCTGCTTTGTTAAAAGCGAGGGGTGAACCGGTGTGAAGCTGTAGTGACAGAGTATTTTGAGAAAGTAGGGGACGCTTTTGTCCAGATGAACAATGAATGTTTCCCTGTCAGGGGTCTCGAGAGAGACTCCGTCGGCCGGTGCCTCTCCTTTGCGGTATTCGGAGGCGCCGGTGATATTATCCAGCAAAGAGGCATAGTCGGCGGATACTTCCGGTGAGAGCAGCCTCAGCCAGGACTGCTTTATCTGGTCTGCCGTGAGGGGATCCCCGTTGCTCCATTTCAGGTCTTCCCGGAGATGAAAAGTATAGGTTTTTCCGTCTTCACTGATCTCCCAGCTCTCGGCAAGCCCCGGCTGGGGAGCCAGCGTGGCAGGATGGTAGGTCACCAGTCCTTCATAGAGTGCGGTGTATATCTGTGCTTCCGATGTTGTGAATCCGTAATGAGGGTTGAGAGATATCCGGGAGGGGGAGAAATTGACTGTAAAGACCGAGTTCTCCTCAGCGGAAATTGTCAGGGCTGAGAGAGAAAAAAAAATGAGCAGAAGGGCTGCTCTTGTCAGTTTGTGCATTTATGTCTCCAGGTAAGTATTGAGAAGGGATTCGTAGTCCCTGTTCTTCACCGGCTTAACCAGTACACGATTAAAACCCGAAGTTTCGAGTCTGGTTACAGCTTCATCATCACTTGTTATGGCAATCAGAGGGATTGTCCCGTCCATTTTCCGTATTCTTTCCGCTACAATATCGCCGTTGTAACCGGGCATATACTGATCCAGAATAACCAGGTCCGGCTTTTCTTTCCGGAACATCTCCAGCGCCTGAAGTCCGTCTTCCGCAAGGACACAGTTTATATTCAGTTTACGGCACACCATTTCAACAATTTTTCTGTTTGTAAATTCGTCTTCCGCGTACAGTACCGTTTTAATCATCCTTTACCCCTGCTGTAAACAATTCAATTCCTCTACTAAAGGATTATTCTATTATTTCATGTTCCCACCGGAACATCAACTTTCATGCCCGAACATATTGTCAGCTTTCGGCAGAAAGGGGACAATCCTAATTTTAAGAGTCTCGATCTCTTCCACTATGGAATTGGGAAGTTCCTTCGGAGGAAGGGAAAAGTTCCTTTCTGCCTGATCTCTGTTTCTGCATCCCAGGAGGATACTGGCTGCTTCTGTTTCTTTCAATGTATAGCAAGAAACGGCATTTTCCACTGACCAGCCCTCTTCTCTGCACTTTCCTGTCAGTTTTTCCAGTTCCGGTGCAATCCTTTCTCTGATCCCCTCTGAATAGAGAAGCATTTTATGCCGGAAACCGGGATGGCTGATAAGGAGCTTTTCCACTCCCTGATCGGTCAGTATTCCCTGGGCCAGGACGCCGTAGGGAACAAAGCGTATCCCCCGGGATCGGCAGTATGGCAGAATGGTCTCTTTCATGAAAGGCCAGAGAATGCTGTAGCCTCCCTGGAAATAATCTATCTTTCCCGCCTGCTCTACCTCCCTGATCTGCTCCAGAGAGAAGTTGCTCACACCGATAGAACGGATTCTGCCCTGACGGCGGAGATTTTCCAGTTCCTCCATGCCGGGGCGCATATCCGTGCCGCTCCTGGGCCAGTGAATATAGAAAATATCAATATAATCGGTAAGGAGCCTTTTCAGGCTAGTGTGAAAGCTTTTGATCATTTCTTCCGGAGTGGTGTAAAAGGCTTTGGTGGCTATCAGACAGCGGCTGCGGATTTTTTTGAGCTGCTGCCCTATGAGCTGCTCGGACCTGCCTTTTCCGTAGACCGGGGCAGTATCAAAATGGTTTATACCCAGAGCCAGCGCTTTATGGATGGCCCTGACCGAGTCCCTGTGTTCCTGAGGACCCCAATAGTCTCCCCCCAGAGCCCATCCTCCAAAGCCGAAAGAGGACATTTCCTGTGTCGGATTCAATATCCCGCGGTTTAATTCAGACATCCCTCTCCATTAATAGCACTCTATAGAAAGGATATACAGCGTTTTTAACAAAAAAATTCCCGAATCGGCATTTTTCTCTCTTGAGCAACAGCAGCTATTTCAGAAAGAATCTGCGGGATATAAAAATATTTGTTGGGATGGAAATGAAAACTTTACGCATTACAGCTTTAAGCTGTATCGGTATCCTTTTTTCAGGATGCCTGGCTCAGCCTTCTATACCGGGGGCAGCTATGGAACTGGAAGAACGGGATACCTATGAATCTCTTCTGCAGGAGATTGTATACAGAGGTCCTTCCGGTTCGGAAGGGAATCTTCTGAATTACTACACAGTTATTACAGGCGACAGAGATCTCGCCGCACTGATTATACAGGAATCTGAACGAAACGGGATTGATCCCGCCCTGGCTTTTGCACTGGCCTTCACGGAAAGCCGTTTTGATCCGAACGCAGTGAATGAAAACAGAAGTTCTACTGACAGGGGTGTCTTTCAGCTGAACTCCCGCTCGTTTCCCGATTTATCGGAAGAGGATTTTTTTGATCCGGAATTGAATGTTCCTCTGGGCGTCTCCTACCTGAGATACTGCCTGGATACGGGGGTCAATGAGGTTACCGCTTTAGCCATGTACAATGCCGGTCCCAACAGGGTGAAATCCAGCCGGACCCCTATGATGACTCTTCAGTATATCGATAAAGTGCTCACCTATAGGGAGCGGTTCGCCTCGGGAGAGATCCCCGAAGAGATTGTACCGGCAGATGTAAAATTCCCCGCAATGAAAAGCAGGAAGAATGTAACCCTGCTTATGGAACAATCAGGAGAAATCAATTAAGATTTCTCCATGATAATTGTACTTCATAATACGGTCAAAGACTCCGAGAAGGAGCACATTGTAGAGTATCTCCAATCCAAAGGGATGACGATCCGGGAGATTGTGGGTGAAAAAGAGACTGTCCTGGGTGCTGTCGGCAGCATCCCGCTGGACATGCGGCAGGTGGAGCTTCTTCCGGGGGTTGCTCAGGTTATCCCGATTTCCCAGCCATATAAACTGGCTTCCCGGGAACTAAAAAAAGATGACACCGTATTTAATGTGGGTCCTGTAAAAATCGGAGGGCCCCGGCTCTGCGTTATTGCCGGCCCCTGTGCGATTGAATCAAGAGAACAGATTATGGAATCGGCCATCGCCGTGCAGAAAGCCGGTGCGGTCATGCTTCGCGGCGGGGCGTTCAAGCCGCGAACCTCACCCTATGCCTTTCAGGGCCTGGGAGAAGAAGGTCTCCGGTATATGAAGGAAGCGGGAGAGAAAACCGGTCTTCCTATTGTCACGGAGATTGTCTCCCCATCTGATGCGGATATGATGAAAGACTATATTGATGTCTTCCAGATAGGCGCACGGAATATGCAGAATTTCGAGCTTCTGAAAAAGGTCGGTTCCCTTGATATGCCTGTTATTCTGAAAAGGGGATTATCCGCCACTATCCAGGAATGGCTGATGGCTGCGGAATACCTGCTTTCATCGGGAACAGATAAAGTCATTCTCTGTGAAAGAGGAATCAGGACTTTTGAAAATATGACAAGGAATACTCTGGATCTTTCGGCTATCCCGGTTGTCCAGAAGCTCAGTCATCTTCCTGTTATTGTGGATCCCTCCCATGGAACCGGTCTGAGAGACAAGGTTCTTCCCATGGCTCTGGCCGGAGTGGCTGCCGGGGCAAACGGTCTTATCATTGAAGTACACCCCAATCCTGAAAAAGCTTCTTCCGACGGTCCTCAGTCTCTCTACCCGGAGCAGTTTGAGAAACTGATGTGCGATATCGAAGCTCTGTCTCCGGTGGTGGGCAAGGAGATGACCCATATTCCCGATCCCCGGCATCTGACGATCGCCTCGCGGACGGACAGTAAGACTTCCCGGAAAGAGGGCCGCTCCTTTGCCGCTTTCCAGGGGCTTCCCGGAGCCTACAGTGAGCTGGCTGCAAGAACCTACTTTCAGGGATCGGAAGTCGAAGCGGTTCCGGTTCCCAAGTTTCAGGATATCTTTAAGAATGTACTGACAGGAAAAGCGGACTGGGGAGTTGTTCCTCTGGAAAACTCTGTCGCCGGTTCCATCCTGGAAAACTACGATCTTCTCTATCTCTATCCGGATCTCAGGATCATCGGAGAGGTAAAAATCCGTGTCAGGCATAATCTGCTGGGAAAGAAAGGTTCCACTCTGGACAGCGTAAAAAAAGTGTATTCTCATCCTCAGGCACTCTCTCAGTGTGCGGAATATCTGAATAAAAACGGTTATGAACCTGTCAGCTATTATGACACCGCCGGTGCAGCCAGCTACGTGGCTGATAGTAATGATCCGGAGATCGCAGCCATTGCCGGTGTCGATGCCGCCAGGACTTACGGCCTGGAAATTCTGGCTCAGGGGCTGGAAACCAATCCGCATAACTACACCCGCTTTGCCATCATTGCCCGGGAGGAGATGGCTCCCTCTCCGGAAGAGTGTGATAAAGTCTCCCTGGTGTTCTCCACTTCAGATGAAGCCGGGGCTCTCTCCCGCTGTCTCTCTGTTTTTGCCAGCAACAGGCTGAATATGACAAAACTGGAATCCCGGCCCATTCACGGCAAACCCTGGTCCTATATGTTTTATGTGGACCTTGATATGCCTGAAGATAAGAGCCGCTTTGAAAAAG
The DNA here is from genome assembly GCA_963666275.2 of Oceanispirochaeta sp. Lineage (GTDB taxonomy): Bacteria > Spirochaetota > Spirochaetia > DSM-2461 > DSM-2461 > Oceanispirochaeta. Next base: position 246,510 of record CAXXOA010000002.1, on the reverse strand, counting down.
CTGTTCAGGAGATACATAAGCTGACTGAGGATTTCCGGATTATGGGGATGTACAGGGCAGACTGAACTAGTTGGAGTCCGGGTCAATGCCCAGGTTTCTGAGCTGATCCATCTCTTCTTTACGGGCCTGATACTCTTTCAGGCCTGTAATGACTTTTCCTACTATTCCCTTCAGCTGAGTCAGTTCCGCTTTAAAGCCTTTAATCTGATTTTTTACAGGTCCTTCCGCACTTTCTTTAAAATACATTTCCAGAACAGTTAACTTGGAATGGATTCTTTTCAGCTCCTGCTGATTCTTGGCGAGGAATTCCTCCAGATCATCACAGGAGGATTCCTTTGCTCTTGTATAGCTCTGGCTTTTGGGGTTGTTGAGAGATTTGTAGAAGGACGCCTTCATTCTCAGCCAGTTTATATAGCTTGTGAAATTGAGGTGTTCCTTTTTATTGCCTTTCTCTGCCTTGGAGTCTTTGATGTCATAGTAGACTTCAAGCTTTCTGAGCATGACCCGCTTGAACCAGCGGGAAAATTTCTCTGAGAAAGAGGAAGGATTTTCATCCAGCAGACGGCTGTTGGCATCCATTCTGGTTATGATCGTTTCCAGAGGCATATAGGCCTTTGCCATCTCCTGTATGACCTCCATCAGATCTTTTTTGAGATCCTCCATGAGATTTTTCTTCTTCTTTTTAACGATCTTTTCAGAAACTTCCAGATTTTTCAGAATCTGTGCCTGAAGATTTTCTCCCTGGCTGCTGTAATCTTCTTCAAGGATTTCGTCTATCAGCTGTTTGAAGAAAGGGGATCCCTCCCATCTGACCGGGAATTCAAATTTTATAGCCTGAAGGGTTCCGCTCCTGTCCGTATGGATCCTCTTGGGGTCCAGGGTCATATGGGAGAGTATATTGACTCTTACAGTGAGTTTGTAGTTTTCCTTGGCATAGGTGGAGATCCCTTTCAGGATTTTCTTGATTGCCTTATTCTGCTCCTGGAGAACTTTTACGGAGTTCATCATAATATTCATGGCCATGCTGTCGGCGCTCTTTTTCAGTTTCTCCAGATAGAGGGCTGTACTTCTTGTCATAAGGTGTCCCGCAGTGACAGACAGATCGGCCCAGTGGATATAGTCTATCAGGCCCAGCACATTCTTTATGGCTCTCAGGTCCAGAGTATCGGGACTCATAAAGAAAAAATTGTTCAGAAAATCCAGCTGTGCCAGATAGGCGCTGAGCCTGCTGTTCATCTGATTGAACATATCAGACTCGGAGAATGAGTCGGATGGCGGCGGAGTCAGGTCTGAGATTTTCTGTTCATAGTTGTACTGATCCTCCTGAAGGATCCCCTTTTCCAGAAGTACTTTAAAAATTCCATCAAAAGCCGCCTGGTAGGTTCTACATGCGTCTTTCAGCTGGGGGATGTCCTGCCTGGCCATAACCATTGCTCTTTTTGTTAAGGCTTCGTCCAGCCGTGCCTGAAACATTTCATTCTGACTCATACTGGTTATTATTATAGAATAAAGGTAAAGTAACAAGCACAGAAAAAATGAATTGTTGGTAAAAGGCTGATATATGGGAATTGCGGAGAATTTTGAGCAGGAAAAGCTGGTTATGGGGGTCCTTGTTTCGATTCCGGAATCACTGGATAGGCTGAAAAAGATTCTGGTCAGCCGCTGGGGTGAAATGGATCTTGAGACAGAGCCGGCTCTCTTTGATTATACCGATTACTACAACTCTGAGATGGGTACGCCCATTTACCGCTGTTTCTACTCTTTTTCCCGTCTGATTCACCCTGAGGATCTGACTGAGGTGAAACTTCAAACCAACGCAATTGAAAAAGAATTTGCTGATGAGGCCGGGCTGAGAAAGGTCAATCTCGATCCGGGAATCCTCTCCCTGAGTAAATTCATCCTGGCAACCACAAAAAACAATGCCCATAGGATCCCCATGAACAGGGGCATTTACGGTGAGCTGACTCTGCAGTTTAAAAACAGGGATTTTCTGCCTCTTGAGTGGACCTATCCGGATTTCAGAAGCAGAGAAAACCGGGATATCCTGATTCAGATTCGCGACATCTATAAAAAGCAGCGGAAATCTTCAGAAAGCTGAAGCATTTCAGTTTTTTCTTCTGTTGAAGGAGTATGAAGCTCCCTTTCCTCTTAACTGCCGTTATCCTGCTCATTCTCTCCTGCCGCTTCGGCGAAACAGAGTCTTTGACAGTCGAATTTCCCCCCTCAGTCACAGATTTTCCTCTTTCGCCGGAACAGCGGGACTGGACGCTGCAGTGGTGTGAGTCCGGCGCTACCCCGGAGAGCCGGGCTGTTCACTTCGGAGAGTCTGCCTCCTGTGAGATCGAGGTATATAAAGAGACTCCGGTGGTCTGTCTGCTGATCCCCTCGGGAATTTCTGAACACTTCAGCCCCTATCCGGCCGGGGGGCTGTTCGTGCCGGGAGAGGATCCTGTGATAGAGCTCTCCTGGAAGGACGGGGCGGGAGCGGAATTCCTTATACGGGCTTTACAGGGAGGGATGGACCTGTCCTCATTCAATTCCCGCCGTTTCCTCAGCGAGATAAAGGAGAAGGAGGTGAGAGATCCCTGGCAGATGGATTGGGCGCTTCTTGAACGGCGGCTCGCCGGAAATGAGATGAAAAGCTGGTATCTGAGAGAAAAGCACCGTTTTGATCTGGAGATTCCCCTTCCTCAGGGGCTCTGGTTCAGCCGGTCCCTGTTTCTGGAGCCACTGGAACAGAGTTCTTCCGGCAGGGCGGCTTTCTCCCTGACAGAAGGGGACCATCACTTTTTTGATCCCCTGCAGAATCTGGGGTTTGCAGTTGCTGTGGATGACAGGGGAGAGTTTTTTCAGATCTTTTATGAAGACTAAAGCACGGCCTCTGCCGGCAGCTCCCACTGAACCGGAGTCTGACCGGTTTCTTTCAGGTACTCATTGGCCCGGCTGAAGGGACGGCTGCCCAGAAAGCCTCTGTAGGCGGACAGGGGAGACGGATGGGCCGATTCAATGACCAGGTGCCTGGTTCTGTCAATGAAGCTTCCTTTCTTTCTGGCATACCCGCCCCAGAGTATAAAAACAAGGTGCTCTCTCCGGGATTCCAGCTCCCGGATGATTCTGTCGGTAAACTGCTCCCAGCCCCGGCTCTGATGGGAGGCCGCCATATGAGCTTCTACAGTCAGAACAGAGTTCAGCAGCAAAACGCCCTGATCAGCCCAGCTGGACAGGCAGCCGTGACCGGGAGGAGTCAGGGCAAGATCACTTTCCATCTCTTTGTAGATATTGATCAGAGACGGGGGAGGCGCTACACCGGGCTGGACGGAGAAACACAAACCGTGAGCCTGCCCCGGGCCGTGGTAGGGGTCCTGGCCGAGGATGACAACTTTAACTTTTTCGAAGGGCGTTCTGTCCAGGGCATAGAAAATCTGACTGCCCGGCGGATAGATGGTTTTCCCCTGCTGCTTTTCTGTCAGAAGGAACTGGCGCAGGTCCGCCATATAGGGTTTATCAAACTCGTCTCCCATCGTCAGGAGCCAGCTCTTTTCCAGTTTTATGTCACGGTTCATATGATTATCCTTGTTGTGGGTACCATATCATAAACCTGACTCTCTGCAAAAGGAGGAGGAAAAGGAAAAAAAACAGGATTAATTGGCATATTCCCATTAAAGGTTTTACACTTTTTTGAAGAACTACTGTTTTCGGTTCTGTAGAATATAACTTCAGGAGGACGAGGAATGGCTAATTGTGAATGTCTGGAGGGATGCCCTTTTTTCAATGACAAAATGGATAAAATGCCGACCATGGCGAAAATCTACAAAAAGCAGTACTGTCAGGGGGATTTTGACTCCTGTGCCCGCCATAGAATTTTTATCAGTATGGGAAAATCTGCTGTCCCGGGAGATCTTTATCCCAATGAAGCCGCGAAAGCTACTGCAATACTGGCAAAGGTCTGAGCTCTCACTGTATACAGAGAAAGTGAACGTGATCTGGAATAATGGACACACCCTGTCGGGATGTGTCCAGACAATTCACTCCAGGAATCAGACGGCTATGCCATCGCCTTCCTCTGAGGAAAAATAAGAGGAAACAGAGCTCTTGCCAGGGGGGCGACAATCAGAAGATTCAGGGGCAGAGCCATGATAAAGTTTCTTCCCACAACACCGGGATAGGCCCGCACCGCATGATGTGTGAAACCGTGCTGTGTGACCGCTCCGAAAATAGACATGCACAGTACCATTCCTGTTACCATGGGCAGAGCAATGGACAGAATCCGGAAAATGATGTGCTTCTCCTGCCCCGGAGGGATGATTGTGAAAGCCAGTTTTTTACCCAGCGGTCCGATTATCAGAGTGTCCAGAAACAGAGCTATGATGAATACAAGCCAGAACTCTTTGACCAGAATAAGAAAGACCTGATTGGACCATCCCGCATGGAGGATAATGTTATACATGGTCATTCCAAGGACCATAAAAAAACACATTAACAGTGTGAATACAAATTTCTGAAGTTTACCTTCTCCCATAAATAATTCCTTTTCATTCTTTTAATTGTCGGTTATTATTGATTTTATACGAAGAAATGTCAATCAAGTTGACAATTGGAAAGGGTAAAAATGCAATCTAATCTTATAGACCTGATCAGTGACAGACACCTGGAGCTCCGGAAGGAACTGGATGCCCGCTGGGTCAGTGAACACGGTAGTGATATAACCCGGGCCGAAGGGCATCTGCTGAACCGTCTCTATCATCAGGAACTGTCTATCTCCGCTGTTGCCCGGTTTATGAACATGTCCCGACAGGCTGTGCACAAATGTTCGTCCGATTTGATTGAAAAAGGGTTTCTGCTTCAGAAAGAGGGCTCCAGCAAAAGGGAGAAAATCCTGAAACTGACTGGAAAGGGTAAAGAATTCTGCCGGGATAATCTGGCAATGAAAGCTGAACTGGAAGCAGAGGTTGCCGCCAGGATAGGCCTGGAAAAGGTCAAACTGCTGAAAGAGCTGCTTCTGGATCTCTGATTTCTTTTCTGAATTCTTACTAATATACCTCTCCGTATTTTTCTGGTTATATAAAAAATATAGAAGCCGGATCCAATCTTGTTGATAAAAATAAACGGAGTAAGCGCAACAGGGTCTATAGGCACATTCAGGATAGTGTTTTCTCTTTCCGGTATGATCGTAAATGGTGCGATAACAGAAGCAAATCTCGTTATCTCCATCTATGAAAATGATTCATTATCTGCCACATACAATTCTGAACTGAGTGAAGTTGATGAAGAAGTGGAAGAAACCAGCAGTGTTTGTTCCGATAGCAGTATTGACTTCGGGTTTGAAGGCCAGTGGAAATTCTCCTATTCATACGGCAGCGCTTCTTCCTATACTGATACATTAACTTTAACAGACAGTTCTTTTACCTATTTTGACGGTGAATATGGTGAGTATAATAACGGAACCATTTACTGTCCCGAGAAGTTAACAGGAGTCGATGAGTGGGTAATGATTCCTTCCCATAATGAAAATATGGCTGACTATATCGGAGCACCTTCTGATGCTGAAACCTTCTACCTGTTCTATACCAAAGGTAAGCTTAGTTCGGACGGACAGACCCTGACCTTTTCCTATCAACCGGAGGACGTGGAGTATTATTTAACGAATTATGATCTGGAAGATTTGGCGAATCAGAGCGCAAGTCCTACAAAGTATGCCGATTTCAAGGTCATAAAAGTGACCCTTGATGGAAATTATGATCCAATTTCTTTTGATGATACGGATTTCAGCACTATGATCGCAAGTGCAAAAGCTTTGACATTCACCAGTTCGGGAGATGATATTCAGACCTTCACAAAATAGAATGTACACTGGTTTCGAATAAAAAAGCCCCGGAAAGCTTTCGCTCCCGGGGCTGATTTTTTTCAAATCCGATTCCTTTCCAGCAATATTCACAGCTTATTTGGAAAACTTGACAGCTAAGGAAGTGATACTTTAGTATTACATTTATGAAAACAGAGCTCGTGACAACATTGAAACGTCAAGCTACGAAAATCCTTGCTGAACTGCATGAATCAAAAGAACCGGTTCTGATAACAGAACATGGCAAACCGTCGGCCTATCTGATCGATGCTGAAGCCTATGAGATGCAGGAAAAAAGGATCCGGATCCTGGAAGGTATCGCTAAAGGGGAAAAGGATATCCTGGAAGGTAACACTTTCGGTGAAGAGGCTGTTCAAAAAAGATTGAATAAATGGCTGAAATAATCTGGACCGAATCTGCTTTGAGAGATTTGGAAGGCATTGCAGATTATATTGCTCTGGTAAATATGAATGCTGCAGAAAAACTGGTAGCCCGGGTTCTGGAGAGAGTGGGGCACCTGAAAGAGTTTCCCGAATCAGGCCGGACTCCTCCTGAAACTGACAGCAGGCTTTATAGAGAACTGGTTATCAATCCTGTTAGGCTTTTTTACAGATATACTGAAGAGAGAGTTTTTATACTGCATATTATGAGAGCCGAAAGGGAGCTGAGAAAATATATGCTCCAATTGAAAGAATAAAAAGCCCCGGTAAGCTCTGGCTCCCGGGGCTGATTCTACTTTCTAAATCCGATTACTTTACAACAATATTCACAAGCTTATCGGGAATGGCGATCTCTTTGATAATCGTCTTTCCTTCTGTGTACTCCTGTACCCTTTCCTGGGCATGAGCGGCTTTTTTCATTTCATCGGGACTGGTTCCCGCTGGAAGCATCATCTTGCAGCGGACTTTACCGTTGATCTGAACAACCACTTCCTTCTCGTCGTCTTTTGTAAGCTCTTCCATGTACACAGGCCAGGATTCGTAGGCCAGGGTCCCTTCTTTGCCTAGGCGCTTCCACATCTCTTCTGCCAGATGAGGAGCATAGGGGGCAATGAGGAGGACAAAGGGTTCCCAGAGTTTGCGGAAACACTTCTCCAGCTTAAAAGCCTCGTTGATGAAGATCATCATCTGGGCGATGCCTGTGTTGAACTCCAGCTCCCGGGTATCGTCAGTGACTTTCTTGATCGTTTTATGCAGAACCTTGAGCATCTCTTTGGAGGGGTCCTCATCGGTGATTTCCCGCTCCGCAATATCCCAGACTCTGTTCAGGAATCTGTTCACGCCCACAAGGCCTTTTGTCTGCCAGGGTTTGGATACCTGCAGGGGGCCCATGAACATTTCGTACATCCTCATGGAGTCGGCGCCGTAATCCCGGATAATATCGTCCGGATTGATGACGTTCTTCAGGGACTTGGACATTTTGGCAATAACCTGAGTTACCTCTTCGCCTGTGGCGCTTTCAATGTACTTGCCGTCTTTTTCCTCCACCATATCGGTGGGGACAAGGGACTTGTCAGAGCGCTGATAGGCAAAGGAGGTTATCATTCCCTGGTTGATCAGTCTCTGGAAGGGCTCTTTGTCCTTTACCAGTCCCAGATCAAAAAGGACCTTGTGCCAGAACCGGCTGTACAGAAGGTGAAGAACCGCATGTTCCGCTCCTCCCACATAAAGGTCCACAGGCATCCAGTAGTCTTCTGCTTCTTTTCCGACAAAGGCGGAAGGATTTTTGGGATCCACATAGCGCAGATAGTACCAGCAGCTTCCCGCCCACTGGGGCATGGTATTGGTTTCCCGTCTTCCCGGGCCGCCGCAGACAGGACATTCACAGTTCACCCACTCTTCGATATTGGCCAGGGGTGATTCTCCCGTATTGGAGGGATGAAAGTCATCTGTGGGAGGCAGTTCCAGGGGAAGCTGGTCCTCGGGAACCGGGACGATTCCGCACTTCTCGCAGTGCACAAGGGGAATCGGCTCTCCCCAGTATCTCTGGCGGCTGAAGATCCAGTCTCTCAGTTTGTAATTGACTGCTCCGGTTCCGATGCCTTCTTCCTCCAGCCATTTGATGACTGTGGAAATGGCTTCCTCTTTGCCCATTCCATTCAGAAAGTCCGAGTTCACATGGGGGCCGTCGCCGGTGAAGGCTTCATCCTCGACGTTTCCTCCCTCCAGAACTTCAATTATGGGGAGGTCAAATTTTTTGGCAAATTCCCAGTCCCTTTCATCGTGGGCGGGTACAGCCATAATGGCTCCGTGGCCGTAGGATATAAGAACGTAGTCGGCAACCCATACAGGGATTTTCTTTCCGTTCATGGGATTGATCGCATAGGATCCGGTAAATACACCGGTTTTATCTTTGGCCAGTTCGGTCCGTTCCAGGTCGCTCTTCAGATTGGCCTGACGGACATAGGCTTCTACAGCCTCTTTCTGTTCAGGCGTGGTGATTTTTCCCACAAGATCGTGCTCGGGAGCCAGAACCATATAGGTCGCACCGAACAGGGTATCCGGACGGGTTGTGTAAACATGGATCGGGTCTTCGGTTTTTTCAATTTTAAAAGTGACATTTGCCCCTTCGGAGCGGCCGATCCAGTTCCTCTGCATGGCTTTGACTGAATCGGGCCAGTCCAGAGTATCCAGATCTTCCAGGAGCTTGTCTGCGTATTCGGTAATTTTAAATACCCACTGTCTCAGGTTCTTTCTTTCCACCTGGTGACCGCAGCGGTCACAGCGTCCGTCCAGAACTTCCTCATTGGCCAGTCCGGTTTTACAGTCGGGGCACCAGTTGATGGGCATATCCGATTCATAGGCCAGGCCCTTTTTATACAGCTGAAGGAATATCCACTGGGTCCAGTGGTAGTATTCAGAGGTATGGGTGGAAATCTCCCGGTCCCAATCATAACTGAATCCCAGAGCTTTTATCTGTTTCAGGAAGTTTTCGATATTCGCTTCTGTGGTAATTTTGGGATGGGTTCCTGTTTTAATGGCATAGTTTTCCGCAGGGAGTCCAAAGGAGTCGAATCCCATGGGATGCAGCACATTATAACCGTTCATCCTCAGGTAGCGGCAGTAAATATCTGTGGCCGTATAGCCTTCGGGATGACCTACATGGAGACCGGCTCCGGACGGATAAGGAAACATATCCAGAACATAGGCTCTCTTCTCCCGGGGGAAGGCCGGATCCTCAGAGACCTTAAAGGTTTTATTCTCTTCCCAGTATTTTTGCCAACGGGCTTCTATCTCTTTGTACGGGTATTTGCTCATAATGATCGATCATACCAAAACCCGTCATTTCTGTCTAACCCCGGTTCCTTCTACAGGGCATCAGAACAATTGCTGTCCTGCTGTTTTTCCGGCCGCAGGAGTCTGTTTTTATAAAAATAAGAGTTGAACCGGCCAGTGGCTCCTCCTATAATGAGAACTGTTCCAAATCCCGTGTTCATGAACTAAAGAGCTGTTATGAAAAATAGAAACCGCTTTTCCCCGTTACTGAATTTTTTTTTACAGTATCTCTCTCTTGGTTCAGACCTGGTGCCTACCCCTGCACAGGATCAGCAGATTAAAAGCAGGATTGCCAATGCAAACTGCCGCAGGGGCGGTATATACTGTGGTGCCATTTTTGTGATGGAAATCCTTCTTATCCTTTTGCTTGACCTGCCCCGTTTAAAGGAAGCAGACCCGGAGGAAGCCGGAGTCTTCGGTCAATATCTTCTGCTGCACGGTCTTCTCGGAATTGTTACCATTGTTTTTATCCTGATATTCCTGGCAATCTTCCATAACAGGCGGGGAGGCCAGTGCTCCCTGAGGCTCAAGTTTCTCCCTCCATTTTTTCTGGTGCTCATTCTGTCTCTGCTTTCTCTCATTGCCCTTCTGGATTTACAGGGGACGGGGCAGCTTGTCGTCTATACAAGCAGTATGCTGATTGCAGGACTTCTCTGCCTGATCCGGTTTCCCGGTAATCTTCCTGTTTTCGGAGTCCCCTTTATCATTTTTTTTTGCGGGTGTTTTCAAGCTGGATGTAGAACTGTCTGTAAAAATCTCAGCTGCAGTGAACAGCTTCGTTATATTTGTGGCCAGTCTCTTCATCTCCTCCTTTATGTACAGAGACTACTATCTTCACAGGCTGAAAAATCTGCTCCTGAAAGAGGCAAATAAAAAGTTCGCCCACCTGGCCACTCATGATCCTCTGACCGGTATGGGAAATCGACGGTATTTTGAAGAGATCATTGAGAAAGAACTTGTTCTTATTGAGAGGTATAAAAGAGAGGGAACTCTGCTGCTTCTTGATGTGGACCATTTCAAAAGGATCAATGATACATACGGCCATGATACGGGAGACCAGGTTCTTCAGGGAATCGCGGATTTGCTGAACAGAGAGATAAGAGAAGAGGATCTCTCGGCCCGTTGGGGAGGGGAGGAGTTCATTCTTTTCTTTCCCGCCCAGCCCGGAGGAGATAGTTTTCTCTCTGCTGAGAGGCTGAGGCGTCTTTTTGCGGAAACGCCACTTTCGGCAGGTGATATCACTATCTCCATCACGGTCAGTATCGGAATGGCAGCGATTTCACCTGGAGTGAATACAAGTTTTGACAAGGCCTATAAAGAGGTGGATAAAGCTCTGTATGAGGCAAAAAAGAGCGGAAGGAACCGGGTTGTTGTTTCCTCCTAGCGCTTCCGGGACTCTCTTGCCTATTGGCAGGATCAGTCTGCAGAATAATAAACGGGCCTGATTTCCACTTATGCAAACGTTTCATATTCTTTCTGTTTTGATCATACTTTAAGTAGGGAATCGATCCCGAGGTAAGTCAGGTAGGAGAGGATATATGAAATTACCGCTATTTTCCATGACTCTGAATGTTACAGATATCATTAAAACCCGGGATTATTACGAGAAGAGAGGCTTTTATGTCCTTTTCGGGGACATCACCCAGTATTGGCTCCTTATGAAAAAGGAAGATTATATCATAGGCCTTTTTCAGCGGGTCCTGGACGGGAATCTGCCTCCGGCTCTTAACGCATGATAACTCTTTCTGACATTCCTGTATGATTAAAGAAATTTTCCAGAATTATCAGATCCTTTCCGAACCGACCCTGGAGCCCTCGGGGAAGTGGTCTGTCTCGATAGAGATCCGGAAAGAGATGGAAGGTTCTCAGAGCTCTCAGCTTTTCCATGCCAATGACAATATCCATTACATACTGAAAGAAGAGGCGGCCAAAGAGGGGCTCAATCTGGGGCGGAATCTGATTAAAAGGAATCTGGTCGGTTTCTAGGACGATTTGGATTGGCTAATCCGTAAGAAATAATTACCTTTTAAAAAACTGCCTTTCTGGAGGATATTTTGGATCATTTTTTTTCTCCCTTAAAGATAAAGAATATTGAATTGAGAAACAGGATTGTCATGCCCCCCATGTGTATGTACAGTGCCCCCGAAAGCGGGCATTCCACTCCCTGGCATACTTTTCACTACAGGACAAGAGCCCAGGGCGGATGCGGCCTGATTATACAGGAAGCCACAGCTGTAGAAGCCAGAGGGCGAATCTCTTCACATGATCTGGGAATCTGGGATGATGACCATATCTCCGGACTTTCTGAAATTGCTTCTGCCATCAAAGCGGAAGGGGCTGTCGCCGGGATTCAGCTGGCTCACGCGGGACGGAAATGTACGGTTCCCGGAGAAGATATTATAGCTCCCTCTCCCATCAATTTCGATCCGGAAGACAGCTCTTATGTTACCCCCCGTGAGATGGGTGAAGAGGATATCGCCCATGTGGTTAACTCCTTTAAGGCCGCAGCGGAGCGAGCCATGGAAGCGGGGTATCAGATTCTGGAAATCCATGGAGCCCATGGTTATCTTATCAGCGAGTTTCTGTCTCCCCTGACAAACCTCAGGAGCGATGCCTACGGAGGTGGGATGCCCGGTCGTACGGCTCTTCTTCTTGAGATTATCAAAGCGGTCCGTTCTGTCTGGAAAGCACGGAATCCCCTGATGCTGAGAGTCTCTGCTCTCGATTACGGAGAAGGGGGAAATCAGGCGGGAGACCTGGCGGAAGCTGTGAATCTTGTGAAACAGGAAGGGGTCGATATCGTCCATGTCAGCACCGGAGGTGTCATCCCCCATGCCAGGATCCCTCTGGGACCGGCCTATCAGATTCCTGCGGCAAAAACAATTAAAGAGCTCACCGGCCTGCCTGTGGTCGGCGGCGGTTTGATCACAGATCCCGATCAGGTGGAAGAGGTTTTGTCTTCTCAGAGCAGTGATATGGTTTTTCTGGGGCGGGAACTCCTCCGGAATCCCTACTTTCCTCTGCAGACCGCCCAGGAGAGGGGCATCGATCTGGATTACTGGCCGAAGCAGTATGTACGGGCAAAATAAGTCTTCCCGGCTGGAAGGGGCACCCCGATCCTGATAGAATAGATTCATGATAAAACGAGATCTCCACAGTATCGCCCCCGAAGGCACCGCCGAGGACGCTCTGCTGGAATATATGGTCATCGCCGCCAGGCATAAAGGCAAATGGGTTATTGTCCGTCTTAAAGGGAAAACTGACTGGGGATTTCCCGGAGGACACCGCGAAGAGGGTGAAACTATTGATGAGGCGACTCACAGAGAATTGTACGAAGAAACCGGTGCCACAAAGTACTCCCTTTCCCGGATAGGTGACTTCAGTGTGGATAACGGAGACAGCATGAGCTGGGGAGCCATCTACCATTCGGAAATTCAGGAGTTTGATCCTCTCCCCGAGGAGTATGAGATCGAAGAGGTAGCTTTTGTTAAAACCTTTCCCGTTGAAAACACCCGCTTCCCCGGTATCATGCCGGGACTACTGGCCTGGCTCGAAGAGAAAGGCTATAACACCTGAGACGCGTTATTTACTCCGCCGGCTCCCATGAGTTTCTGACAGGATAACGGTAGTATTTTTTATCCGTATACCCCAGTGTGAAAATCAGTCCGATTTTCCTGTCCTCAGGAATTCCAAGCTGCTTTCTGGCGGCTTTTCTCCAGAGTGCCGCTTCGGCAAACCCGATCATACAGGATCCGATTCCTCTTGCATGGGCGGACAGCATCATATGGGCTCCCGCCAGGGAGCAGTCGGTGCGGCCGAAGCGTTTTCCCTTTTTGGGGTAGGTCAGAATAATCACCGCCGGCGCATGGAAAAAGAGGGGATCACCCTTGCCTTTGAGAGTTTTTTTCAGGGCTCTGATATTTCTGTCCATCATCTCTTTGCCCGTATACCGGGCCATGGGCGTTTTCCTTGTCAGGGCCCGGACCAGAGGATTGTTCAGTAAACCGACAACCTTCAGCAGTTCTCTGGCAATCAGTGCTGCCGCTGCGGCTACCTCTCCTCCCTGCAGAACAACGGGGCTCACATGCCGGGAGTTACTGGCTGTGGCGGTAATCGAACCGGTGTAAAGGATATCCTGAAGATCTTCCCGGACAAGAGGAGCCGACCTGTAGTGGCGGATGGATCTTTTTGTCCTGATAAGGCGGTCTGCCCTTTCATATTCTGTGAGGTTCAGACTTTTCGGAATTCCGGGAAGGTCCTGTCCGTCGGCCTTCACTGCTCCCACAGGACAGATCATGCCGCAGTGACTGCACTCGATGCAGTTTTCCTGCACTATGGATACTCTGGATGTTTTCTCATCTTTTTTGACTGTTCCGGGGGGGCATTCTTTGATGCAGAGCCCGCATCCGGTACAAACAGACTGGTCTATTTCAAATTTCATAGAGTCAATTGTAGCTTTATGTCCGTCTTAGTCAATTCTGAATCCCCGGGAGATGCCGGGTTTTTACAGGATCGGGAGGATCCAATGCCCGTCTATGAGACGACCCTCATAATGTACAGGTCTTCCACTTCTTCGGATGTCATCGGTTTATGGTAGTAAAATCCCTGAAACTCATCACAGCCTATCTGTTTCAGAATTTCAACCTGTTCAGCTGTCTCGACACCCTCTGCAATGATCCGGTATCGGAAGCTCCTTGCAAGATCGTAAATCGCCTGAACGACGCTTTTATGGTTATTGTTCCGGATTATATCTTTTACAAAGGACTGGTCAATTTTAAGAATATCCACGGGAAATGTCCCAAGATAACTCAGAGAAGAGAATCCGGTGCCAAAGTCGTCCAGAGAAATCCTAACCCCCAGGTTGTGGATTTTCCGGAGGGCATTCACTGTTTTCTCGAGATGGTTCATCAGGGTCATCTCTGTCACTTCAAGCTCCAGCCTTTCGGGAGGCAATCCGGTTTCTTTGAGGATCTGCTCTATGACCCTGTAAGAGTTGAACTGGTGGATCTGAATCGGTGATATATTCACGGAGACCACAAGGTCTATTCCGTTCAGCATCCACTTTTTCGCCTGCAGACAGGCCTGTTTCAGTACCCACTCTCCCACATGAATAATCTGGCCCGAGTCCTCCGCCAGAGGGATGAACTCTCCGGGACTTACCATGCCCAGCACGGGATGATACCAGCGTAGCAGGGTTTCCACACTGATGATATTGCCCCTGCTGTCTACACGGGGCTGATAGCGGAGGAACATTTCCTCCCTTTCCAGGGCCAGGGGCAGGCTGTTATGTATGAGGTGTGGACGGTGCTGTCCCTCCTTCAGCTCCTGGGAGTAGATAATATATCTGTTCCCCCCCTGCCTGGCTGCAATGGTAAGTGCCATTTCCGCCTGATTTATCATATTCTGTATGCTGCTGCAGCGGCTGGGATAAAGGGTTAGCCCCATACTGACCTGAAGTTTCCGGGAACTGGTGTAAAGGAGGATCGGATGTTCAAAGGCCGTGAGGATCGCATTCATTCGTTTTGCCAGCTCAGTAATGGATTCCACCCGGGGAAGAATCCCCGCATATCGTCCCTCCTCCCATCGGTGACTGATCAGATCCATGGTAGGATTTTTTCTTTTCAGACGCTCCTGAACGATCAGATTCATACTCTTCAGTTCTTCTTCAGTCAGGTTGTTCTGTATCTGTTCGTACTGATCTATTGAAAGAAGGAAGAGGGCGGTCTGTCTATCCTCGGTATACTGATGGTCAAAGATGTTTTTCAGATGTTCCTGAAGATAGAAATTTCCAGTGAGGCTCCTTTTTATGTGAGACAAATGTTCAGTTTCCGGAGTTTCTCTCTGCTCTTTGAGAAAAAAGAGGGATACTTCCTGACCGGAATCCTTCAATATGAGAGTATCCAGTATGATTTTTGAGGAGTAGAGCTTTCCATTGATCCTGTAGCGGAAACGGGTCCCCGTGGGATCCCATGAGGGGTCGGATTTAAGATTCTCTTTGAGAAAGCGGATATCTTCCGGATTCACAATGGAAATCAGAAAATCCAGCAGTTCCAGGTTTGTGATGCCTGTCTGAATCGTATCGTGGCCAATCTGATCTTTCAGGTAACGGCTTACGTAAATCAAACGGTTCTTTTTATCAAAACCCAGAATAGACAGAGAGAGATTGTCCAGAAACTGGATCTCCCGGGCTGTTATATTCAGGAGTTTCCGCTTTTTGAAAAGCTGCACTATGAGCCTCTTTTATTAATAACACTTTTTTATCTGAATAGTATTATTATCGTTTGGTTACGCCTTTATGTTTAATGAAGATTCCTATCCGGAAAAAAACATTGTACCGGGGTAAGGGAGGACTCAATCTCATTTATCTCCGGGATAAAAAACGTTCATACAAATTTTTTCAATTCATTTACTGAAAGATAAATGAAAGCTTATTGCTTACGTGATATATTAAGTAGTGTCTATCTTTTAAAACTGGGAGATCACTATTCCGTCGGTATGGGATTTATTTTGAGTGTGAAGAAGAGATTTTTAATAGTATTTATTTTGTTCTCGGTTGTTTTGCAGGGGTGGGGTGCTACCTATATTTGGGATGGTAACTCAGATGCTGACGGGGATAATACTTCCTGGACTGATCCATTAAACTGGGTTTCAGATGCAGGTTCTCCAGTTGCAGGTGACATCGCTGTATTCGGTGCATATACCATTACATTAACTGCAATCCCTGCTGTTACTTTTTCAGATATTCAAATTAATAATGCTGCTGCAGATATTACTTTTAATAGCTCGTTAACAACAACATCGCTGACAGTTTCTGCTGGAAATAATATCTCCCTGAACAGCGGTGGCAGCGTCACCAATCTTGTGACCTTTTCAAATACAGGAACCCTGACGATTGGTTCGGGTTTTACCTTTACTGGCGGAGTGACAGCCACATCACCGAGCAGCAAGATCGTGAATGGAACCATCTCTTCAACGAATTCTGCGATCAACTTCGGAACAACCGGAGTCAGCCTTACAGGAAACACCACATTCAGCAGCGGGACAGGACTGATTACCCTGGGAGCAGTAACGGGAGCTTCCAATCTGATCCTTCAGGGCAGTGGCGGTGCCAGTGTGGCTTCAGCCGCGCTGGG
Organism: Oceanispirochaeta sp.; assembly: GCA_963666275.2. Classification (GTDB taxonomy): domain Bacteria; phylum Spirochaetota; class Spirochaetia; order DSM-2461; family DSM-2461; genus Oceanispirochaeta. The sequence continues at coordinate 230,260 of CAXXOA010000002.1, read as the reverse complement.
AGTTGGGACCCTTGATCTGACCGGGGAGACAGGCGGAACCGTGACCGTGGCCGGAGCCTTAACAGCGTCTTCCCTGACTACAGCCGCCACGGGAGTGAATGTATCCCTGAACGGCGGTGGAACAGTAACCAACGCGGTCTCTTTCCTGAATACTGGAAACGTGACGGTAGGGGCAGGCTTTACCTTTACAGGAGGAGTCAGTTCTGTCGCCGCGGGAACCAACAGTCTTGCCGGAACGATAGCAACCGGAGGAGGAGCGGGTCAGGACATTACTCTTGATGATCTGACAATTGGTGCTGGAGGAGTCACCTTTGATGCGGGTGCATCAGGAGTTATCTCTGTAAGCGGAGCCACAACGGGCGGTAATGATCTGACCATTACTGATAGTGATACAGCATCTTTTGCCGGAGTGACAGCAGGGGCAGTGACCCTGAGTGATTCAACATCGGTCACTTTTTCTGGAGCTTTGAACGGAACCAGCCTGTCCACCGGAGCTATAGGAATGAATGTCGCCCTGAATGGGGGAGGGACGATCACCACCACATCCAGTTTCACGAATACAGGAACCCTGACGATTGGTTCGGGTTTTACCTTTACTGGCGGAGTGACAGCCACATCACCGAGCAGCAAGATCGTGAATGGAACCATCTCTTCAACGAATTCTGCGATCAACTTCGGAACAACCGGAGTCAGCCTTACAGGAAACACCACATTCAGCAGCGGGACAGGACTGATTACCCTGGGAGCAGTAACGGGAGCTTCCAATCTGATCCTTCAGGGCAGTGGCGGTGCCAATATAGCTTCAGCCGCTCTTGGGGCGGGAACGTTCAATTTGGCTGGAGAGACAGGCGGAACCGTGACCGTAGCCGGAGCTTTAACAGCGTCTTCCCTGACGACAGCCGGCACAGGAGTTAATATTGCTCTCAATGGGGGCGGGACAGTTACCAATCCTGTGACCTTTTCAAATACAGGTACTTTGACGATTGGTTCGGGTTTTACCTTTACTGGCGGAGTGACAGCCACTTCCCCGAGCAGCAAGATCGTGAATGGAACCATCTCTTCAACGAATTCTGCGATCAACTTCGGAACAACCGGAGTCAGCCTTACAGGAAACACCACATTCAGCAGCGGGACAGGACTGATTACCCTGGGAGCAGTAACGGGAGCTTCCAATCTGATCCTTCAGGGCAGTGGCGGTGCCAGTGTGGCTTCAGCCGCGCTGGGAGTTGGGACCCTTGATCTGACCGGGGAGACAGGCGGAACCGTGACCGTGGCCGGAGCCTTAACAGCGTCTTCCCTGACTACAGCCGCCACGGGAGTGAATGTATCCCTGAACGGCGGTGGAACAGTAACCAACGCGGTCTCTTTCCTGAATACTGGAAACGTGACGGTAGGGGCAGGCTTTACCTTTACAGGAGGAGTCAGTTCTGTCGCCGCGGGAACCAACAGTCTTGCCGGAACGATAGCAACCGGAGGAGGAGCGGGTCAGGACATTACTCTTGATGATCTGACAATTGGTGCTGGAGGAGTCACCTTTGATGCGGGTGCATCAGGAGTTATCTCTGTAAGCGGAGCCACAACGGGCGGTAATGATCTGACCATTACTGATAGTGATACAGCCTCTTTTGCCGGAGTGACAGCAGGGGCAGTGACCCTGAGTGATTCAACATCGGTCACTTTTTCTGGAGCTTTGAACGGAACCAGCCTGTCCACCGGAGCTACAGGAATGAATGTCGCCCTGAATGGGGGAGGGACGATCACCACCACATCCAGTTTCACGAATACAGGAACCCTGACGATTGGTTCGGGTTTTACCTTTACTGGCGGAGTGACAGCCACATCACCGAGCAGCAAGATCGTGAATGGAACCATCTCTTCAACGAATTCTGCGATCAACTTCGGAACAACCGGAGTCAGCCTTACAGGAAACACCACATTCAGCAGCGGGACAGGACTGATTACCCTGGGAGCAGTAACGGGAGCTTCCAATCTGATCCTTCAGGGCAGTGGCGGTGCCAGTGTGGCTTCAGCCGCGCTGGGAGTTGGGACCCTTGATCTGACCGGGGAGACAGGCGGAACCGTGACCGTGGCCGGAGCCTTAACAGCGTCTTCCCTGACTACAGCCGCCACGGGAGTGAATGTATCCCTGAACGGCGGTGGAACAGTAACCAACGCGGTCTCTTTCCTGAATACAGGAAATGTAACGGTAGGGGCAGGCTTTACCTTTACAGGAGGAGTTACTTCTGTCGCCGCGGGAACCAACAGTCTTGCCGGAACGATAGCAACCGGAGGAGGAGCGGGTCAGGACATTACTCTTGATGATCTGACAATTGGTGCTGGAGGAGTCACCTTTGATGCGGGTGCATCAGGAGTTATCTCTGTAAGCGGAGCCACAACGGGCGGTAATGATTTGACCATTACTGATAGTGATACAGCCTCTTTTGCCGGAGTGACAGCAGGGGCAGTGACCCTGAGTGATTCAACATCGGTCACTTTTTCTGGAGCTTTGAACGGAACCAGCCTGTCCACCGGAGCTACAGGAATGAATGTCGCCCTGAATGGGGGAGGGACGATCACCACCACATCCAGTTTCACGAATACAGGAACCCTGACGATTGGTTCGGGTTTTACCTTTACCGGCGGAGTGACAGCCACATCCCCGAGCAGCAAGATCGTGAATGGAACCATCTCTTCAACGAATTCTGCGATCAACTTCGGAACAACCGGAGTCAGCCTTACAGGAAACACCACATTCAGCAGCGGGACAGGACTGATTACCCTGGGAGCAGTAACGGGAGCTTCCAATCTGATCCTTCAGGGCAGTGGCGGTGCCAGTGTGGCTTCAGCCGCGCTGGGAGTTGGGACCCTTGATCTGATCGGGGAGACTGGCGGAACCGTGACCGTAGCCGGAGCTTTAACAGCGTCTTCCCTGACGACAGCCGGCACAGGAGTTAATATTGCTCTCAATGGGGGCGGGACAGTTACCAATCCTGTGACCTTTTCAAATACAGGTACTTTGACGATTGGTTCGGGTTTTACCTTTACTGGCGGAGTGACAGCCACATCACCGAGCAGCAAGATCGTGAATGGAACCATCTCTTCAACGAATTCTGCGATCAACTTCGGAACAACCGGAGTCAGCCTTACAGGAAACACCACATTCAGCAGCGGGACAGGACTGATTACCCTGGGAGCAGTAACGGGAGCTTCCAATCTGATCCTTCAGGGCAGTGGCGGTGCCAGTGTGGCTTCAGCCGCGCTGGGAGTTGGGACCCTTGATCTGACCGGGGAGACAGGCGGAACCGTGACCGTGGCCGGAGCCTTAACAGCGTCTTCCCTGACTACAGCCGCCACGGGAGTGAATGTATCCCTGAACGGCGGTGGAACAGTAACCAACGCGGTCTCTTTCCTGAATACTGGAAACGTGACGGTAGGGGCAGGCTTTACCTTTACAGGAGGAGTCAGTTCTGTCGCCGCGGGAACCAACAGTCTTGCCGGAACGATAGCAACCGGAGGAGGAGCGGGTCAGGACATTACTCTTGATGATCTGACAATTGGTGCTGGAGGAGTCACCTTTGATGCGGGTGCATCAGGAGTTATCTCTGTAAGCGGAGCCACAACGGGCGGTAATGATCTGACCATTACTGATAGTGATACAGCATCTTTTGCCGGAGTGACAGCAGGGGCAGTGACCCTGAGTGATTCAACATCGGTCACTTTTTCTGGAGCTTTGAACGGAACCAGCCTGTCCACCGGAGCTATAGGAATGAATGTCGCCCTGAATGGGGGAGGGACGATCACCACCACATCCAGTTTCACGAATACAGGAACCCTGACGATTGGTTCGGGTTTTACCTTTACTGGCGGAGTGACAGCCACATCACCGAGCAGCAAGATCGTGAATGGAACCATCTCTTCAACGAATTCTGCGATCAACTTCGGAACAACCGGAGTCAGCCTTACAGGAAACACCACATTCAGCAGCGGGACAGGACTGATTACCCTGGGAGCAGTAACGGGAGCTTCCAATCTGATCCTTCAGGGCAGTGGCGGTGCCAATATAGCTTCAGCCGCTCTTGGGGCGGGAACGTTCAATTTGGCTGGAGAGACAGGCGGAACCGTGACCGTAGCCGGAGCTTTAACAGCGTCTTCCCTGACGACAGCCGGCACAGGAGTTAATATTGCTCTCAATGGGGGCGGGACAGTTACCAATCCTGTGACCTTTTCAAATACAGGTACTTTGACGATTGGTTCGGGTTTTACCTTTACTGGCGGAGTGACAGCCACTTCCCCGAGCAGCAAGATCGTGAATGGAACCATCTCTTCAACGAATTCTGCGATCAACTTCGGAACAACCGGAGTCAGCCTTACAGGAAACACCACATTCAGCAGCGGGACAGGACTGATTACCCTGGGAGCAGTAACGGGAGCTTCCAATCTGATCCTTCAGGGCAGTGGCGGTGCCAGTGTGGCTTCAGCCGCGCTGGGAGTTGGGACCCTTGATCTGACCGGGGAGACAGGCGGAACCGTGACCGTGGCCGGAGCCTTAACAGCGTCTTCCCTGACTACAGCCGCCACGGGAGTTAATATTTCTCTCAATGGGGGCGGGACAGTTACAAATCCTGTGACCTTTTCAAATACAGGTACTTTGACGATTGGTTCGGGATTTACCTTTACCGGAGGAGTGACAGCCACATCACCGAGCAGCAAGATCGTGAATGGAACCATCTCTTCAACGAATTCTGCGATCAACTTCGGAACAACCGGAGTCAGCCTTACAGGAAACACCACATTCAGCAGCGGGACAGGACTGATTACCCTGGGAGCAGTAACGGGAGCTTCCAATCTGATCCTTCAGGGCAGTGGCGGTGCCAATATAGCTTCAGCCGCTCTTGGGGCGGGAACGTTCAATTTGGCTGGAGAGACAGGCGGAACCGTGACAGTGGCTGGAGCTTTAACAGCGTCTTCCCTGACGACAGCCGGCACAGGAGTTAATATTGCTCTCAATGGGGGCGGGACAGTTACCAATCCTGTGACCTTTTCAAATACAGGTACTTTGACGATTGGTTCGGGTTTTACCTTTACTGGCGGAGTGACAGCCACTTCCCCGAGCAGCAAGATCGTGAATGGAACCATCTCTTCAACGAATTCTGCGATCAACTTCGGAACAACCGGAGTCAGCCTTACAGGAAACACCACATTCAGCAGCGGGACAGGACTGATTACCCTGGGAGCAGTAGCGGGAGCTTCCAATCTGATCCTTCAGGGCAGTGGCGGTGCCAGTGTGGCTTCAGCCGCGCTGGGAGTTGGGACCCTTGATCTGACCGGGGAGACAGGCGGAACCGTGACCGTGGCCGGAGCCTTAACAGCGTCTTCCCTGACTACAGCCGCCACGGGAGTGAATGTATCCCTGAACGGCGGTGGAACAGTAACCAACGCGGTCTCTTTCCTGAATACTGGAAACGTGACGGTAGGGGCAGGCTTTACCTTTACAGGAGGAGTCAGTTCTGTCGCCGCGGGAACCAACAGTCTTGCCGGAACGATAGCAACCGGAGGAGGAGCGGGTCAGGACATTACTCTTGATGATCTGACAATTGGTGCTGGAGGAGTCACCTTTGATGCGGGTGCATCAGGAGTTATCTCTGTAAGCGGAGCCACAACGGGCGGTAATGATCTGACCATTACTGATAGTGATACAGCATCTTTTGCCGGAGTGACAGCAGGGGCAGTGACCCTGAGTGATTCAACATCGGTCACTTTTTCTGGAGCTTTGAACGGAACCAGCCTGTCCACCGGAGCTACAGGAATGAATGTCGCCCTGAATGGGGGAGGGACGATCACCACCACATCCAGTTTCACGAATACAGGAACCCTGACGATTGGTTCGGGTTTTACCTTTACTGGCGGAGTGACAGCCACATCACCGAGCAGCAAGATCGTGAATGGAACCATCTCTTCAACGAATTCTGCGATCAACTTCGGAACAACCGGAGTCAGCCTTACAGGAAACACCACATTCAGCAGCGGGACAGGACTGATTACCCTGGGAGCAGTAACGGGAGCTTCCAATCTGATCCTTCAGGGCAGTGGCGGTGCCAGTGTGGCTTCAGCCGCGCTGGGAGTTGGGACCCTTGATCTGACCGGGGAGACAGGCGGAACCGTGACCGTGGCCGGAGCCTTAACAGCGTCTTCCCTGACTACAGCCGCCACGGGAGTGAATGTATCCCTGAACGGCGGTGGAACAGTAACCAACGCGGTCTCTTTCCTGAATACTGGAAACGTGACGGTAGGGGCAGGCTTTACCTTTACAGGAGGAGTCAGTTCTGTCGCCGCGGGAACCAACAGTCTTGCCGGAACGATAGCAACCGGAGGAGGAGCGGGTCAGAACATAACTCTTGATGATCTGACAATTGGAGCCGGTGGTGTCACCTTTGATGCGGGAGCATCAGGGGCTATCTCGGTCAGTGGAGCCACAACGGGCGGTAATGATCTGACCATTACTGATAGTGATACAGCATCTTTTGCCGGAGTGACAGCAGGGGCAGTGACCCTGAGTGATTCAACATCGGTCACTTTTTCTGGAGCTTTGAACGGAACCAGCCTGTCCACCGGAGCTACAGGAATGAATGTCGCCCTGAATGGGGGAGGGACGATCACCACCACATCCAGTTTCACGAATACAGGAACCCTGACGATTGGTTCGGGTTTTACCTTTACTGGCGGAGTGACAGCCACATCACCGAGCAGCAAGATCGTGAATGGAACCATCTCTTCAACGAATTCTGCAATCAACTTCGGAACAACCGGAGTCAGCCTTACAGGAAATACCACATTCAGCAGCGGGACAGGACTGATTACCCTGGGAGCAGTAACGGGAGCTTCCAATCTGATCCTTCAGGGCAGTGGCGGTGCCAATGTAGCTTCTGCCGCTCTTGGGGCGGGAACGTTCAATTTGGCTGGAGAGACAGGCGGAACCGTGACAGTAGCCGGAGCTTTAACAGCGTCTTCCCTGACGACAGCAGCCACAGGAGTTAATATTGCTCTCAATGGGGGCGGGACAGTTACCAATCCTGTGACCTTTTCAAATACAGGTACTTTGACGATTGGTTCGGGTTTTACCTTTACTGGAGGAGTGACAGCCACATCCCCGAGCAGCAAAGTCGTGAATGGAATCATCTCTTCAACGAATTCTGCAATCAACTTCGGAACTACCGGAGTCAGCCTTACAGGAAACACCACATTCAGCAGTGGAACAGGACTGATTACTCTGGGAGCAGTAACGGGAGCTTCCAATCTGATCCTTCAGGGCAGTGGCGGAGCCAATGTCGCTTCAGCAGCGCTGGGAGTCGGAACCCTTGATCTGACCGGGGAGACCGGTGGAACCGTGACAGTGGCCGGAGCCTTAACAGCATCTTCCCTGTCCACAGCCGCCACGGGAGTGAATGTCACCCTGAACGGTGGTGGAACAGTAACCAACGCGGTCTCTTTCCTGAATACAGGAAATGTGACGGTAGGGGCAGGCTTTACCTTTACAGGAGGAATCAGTTCTGTCGCCGCGGGAACCAACAGTCTTGCCGGAACGATAGCAACCGGAGGAGGAGCGGGTCAGAACATAACTCTTGATGATCTGACAATTGGAGCCGGTGGTGTCACCTTTGATGCGGGAGCATCAGGGGCTATCTCGGTCAGTGGAGCCACAACGGGCGGTAATGATCTGACCATTACTGATAGTGATACAGCAACTTTTGCCGGAGTGACAGCGGGGGCTGTGACCCTGAGTGATTCAACAACGGTCACTTTTTCGGGAGCTTTGAACGGAACCAGCCTGTCCACCGGAGCTACGGGAATGAATGTTGCTCTGAATGGGGGAGGGACGATCACCACCACGTCCAGTTTCACAAATACAGGAACCCTGACAATTGGTTCGGGTTTTACCTTTACCGGAGGAGTGACAGCCACATCTCCATCCCTGGAATATTTATCGGGGAATATTTCAACGACAGATTCTCAGATTTCCCTGAGTCAAATCCAATTAACCGGTAATACGACTCTGGCAACAGGTGCGGGTCCCGGGAACATTACTATAAACAGTAGTATTAATAGTGATGCTACTGATCGTAGTTTTATTATCACTGCTGGAACAGGAGATGTTTTTATTAATGGTGATTCCGGGGTGACAAATCCGCTCCTTTCTCTGAGTATAACCTCTTCTAATATCTCAATAGCTTCAATTGGGGATAATTTAAATATGGGAGTTTCGGGGACTGTCTCATTAACAGCAACTAACGGAATTGTTCTGGGCGGCTCATATTATCGGTCAGGAAATTCTCAAGACTATTCAACAGGATCCCAGGGGACGAGGTGGAATCACTCTGCTGGAGGGGCTTTCGAAGCTACCGTTGGAAGCATTACCTTTGATGATGTCTATTTGGATTTTGATGGTTGGACAGTTACTCTCAATACAGGAATAAGTACAGGTAAATTTGTCTTTTATCGAGGAACAATTGATCTAAATGGTCAATCATTATCAACAAACCAGAACGGCGGCCAGGACTTCGTTATTTTCGGAGCGGGGTTTGACCCGGAAGATCCGGATTGGGATGGAGACTCAAACGGTACGAGAAATGATAATGATGATAACCGCTTTGACTATCCGGACCGGTTTAATGCTCTTCTACCTTTTGATCCGGGTCTCGGAAATTATAATGCTGCCTTTTCAGATCTTGTGGGATCCAATATTACTGTAGGAGCTGGAGTGACTGGAAACCTATATATCAACGGAACCGATCTGACAGCAACAGGCGGAGTCGGATCATGGACTCTTCAGGTAAGAGGTTCTGGAGCTGCAAATCCGGTTTTCAACAATGGAACTAATCCAACCAACTGGGGAACTCCCTATAATGTGGCTTTCAATCTGAATGTACAGAACTCGTCCGTATCCGGTGGGAGTATCTCTGCGGCCTCTCCTGTGACTGATACACTGACCGCTCCGAATGTGGCAGAAACAAACAACAATGTGACTAATGGAGGTGGGAATACTGTCTACAACCCGATCGGTCCTGTAGATGGATGGGACTTTACCCGTCCCAGACTTCTGTCGGCGGAAACTGTTTGGGATAATGTTATAAGGCTCACATTCAGTGAACCTTTGGAAAATTCGTCTAATGAAATATCCTCAGCCATAGGGTCAGGATTAATGCTGACCAACTCGGAAGCTGTTGTTATTACCGATACCTATGTGGATTTTGATTTTGTCAACGGAACAAATCTGGGTACAACCAATGGACAGGGAGATCTTACAACATTCTATATCGGGACAAGCAATACATCCTGGAACACTGATGCCGGATGGGACGGATTTATCATGGATACCAACCCCGGCGGGAACAGTACGGATACAGCGGGAAACAACAGGAATATTTCTCCGGATCTTTCACTAATTAAGTCTCTTTTTTATGACGCGGGTGGAAAAAACCCGGTAAGAAGCTATGATAACGGGAATCATGGTTTTACCAACTTTTATCAGGTCACCGACGAAGCTCCTCCTGTGCTTGTCGGTGTGAAAGCCGGAACCGCCCCCTATGATGCGGTTCCAGCAAATGATTATTCCAACGGACATAACTATTTTGTTCTACGCTATTCCGAACCCATTGATTTCAACACCACCGGAATAGCTCTGGGAACAACTCTAACTGGCTCCAATACTAATATACGGGTCGGGACCTATGGTCTGGACAGCGGTGAAAACCTGGGTCACATACCTGATCAGCTAATTCCTGGCTGGGTTACAGTAGAAGGGTTGTTCCAGTACGGTGATAATGATGCCGACGGCAACGGTGAAGGGGTTTTTGATTCGGGAGTTCTCCCTTTGGACGGCAATCCATTAGTGAATTCCATTGACCGGGACAATATTTATGAGATAAGAATCAATATTGCCGGATACTATGATAATGTCACCAATAATCTCTGGCCGGGTTATCTTGGATCAAATGGTGTGACATTGACAGATCCCGGAAACGGAACTGTTGAGTATCGAGGAATAACCAACGCCAGAGTCCTGGATCTTAATGGCAACGCAACAGCTAATATCAATAATAACGGTACCAATGAGTTTATAAACGGAGATATGCCTTATGCAGCTGGTTCCGACTGGAATGCTATCACCGAAACCGGCTGGGACGTAGATCCCCCCATTCTGGCTCCCTACAAAGGTTCGGCCACCTACGAGATTATCCCGGAAGACGAAGATTCCAATACATTCCTTGACCGGTTTGAATTCCATGTGCTTGATAACTCCGCCGATGCGGCCGCCTGGAATTCCGATACTGACCATCCCAATGCTCTGGGAGGCGGAATCCGTGACAGTTCTTTACAAGGCATTCCCCCTCTCGCTTTCGAATTCCAGCCTCTGGGAAACGAGCCGGCAGATCTGACCAGTCCTACCTTTGTCACAGACGTTTTGAACAGTGTTTTCTCTCTGGCCGGTATCAGTGTCGCGGATGACTCCTACTTCTCTATCTACCCCTCGGGCAATACCAGCTGGGATACCCTCACAAAACTCTGGGTGGATTATGATGAAGATGAAGGTTATCTGACAGACCATGCGGGCAACAGGCTCCGTAGTTTCACCAAAGAGCGGGCTGTGGAAATTGTTCCTCCCAATATATCCCTGACCCTGGCGGTCCCCGGAAATAGCTGGGGATATGTCAAATTTTCCGAACCCGTTTACGGAAACGATACGGCTTCGGCTCCCATTACAGCTTCGGACTTCTCTCTCTCCGGCGTGTCGGGGATTGCCATTACATCTGTCGAAGCCTGGCCCGGAGGAGCTGCCAGTCAGGAGTACAGGTTCCGTTTCTCCAGCGCTTTAACCGAGAATGACATCCTGGCGGCAACGATTAATATCCTTCCCCTTTCGGTATACGACTCGGAAGGGAACTACGCCAGAAGCCAGCTTGTCTACAGGGTTTCGGATCTGGGATTCGGTATTGTGGAACCACTCTGGGCTTCCGACGGCATTCACAGCGAAGACATCCGGGAAGGAACCTCTCTGACAGTGTTTGACGGAACCGGAAAACTCATGGACCGGGATATTCTCCTGCAGGCCAGGATCAATGCCTCCTCCTTTCAGGGACTCTCTATGTCCATGTACTACGATGCCAATGTCCCCTCCGATCTGGTGACCAACAACCTCTGGCTCCCCTACTATCAGGAAGAACTTGCACCATCGGGCAACTACGAAGCCCGGTATGTGAATCCAACAGCTATTCTGGGGAACGGTCTGCAGGAATTCTCTATCTCCTCATCCGATGAAGAGATGGAAACAGATAATACCATGGAGTTCTACTTCATGCTCAACGGCCTCCCCTGTGTCGCTCTGGATGATCCGGATGACGTGTTCAGCTTCCATCCCTGGTCCTTCCAGATCCGGGATATTCGAAAACAGAGGGGTGGTGTTACGATCCTGAATAATATCATCAACCCCCATAACGGAGATGAAGCCATCCTGATGTATGACATTGATGATCCGGGGATTGTTACGGTACAGGTCTTTGCCCTCAACGGAAATATGGTCCGGATCCTCCAGCGGGGTCGCCAGGCCGAAGGGACCTATCAGTACCTCTGGGACGGCCGGAATAACAGCGGCCGCATAGTCGCCCGGGGCGTCTACTTCATAAGAGTTGTCGGCCCTGAAGTGGATGAAATCCGGAAAGTCATGGTCGTAAAATAACCGGGAGAGAGCTGCTCTCTGTATGATTCTTTTAAAAAGTTGACTACACGTGTAAGTGGGGTTAGAATATACGTATAAGGAGACTGTGATGCAAACGAAACTTACCTTGACAATCGATGAAAGTGTTGTTTCCGAAGCAAAAAAATATGCCAAATCTCATCACCAGAGTGTTTCGAAACTCGTAGAAGAATATCTGGGAGGCCTTACGGGGCTCAAAACAGATGACAGGTCTATTAAGACAATTCGTTCTCCTCTGGTTGATAAGATAAGTTCTCTTTTTCAGGATGATGGAAGGGACTATGAAGATTTGCTTAATGAAGCCAGAACTGAAAAATTCTCATGACTCGAAGAGTGTTTATTGATACTGATGTCATACTGGATGTCGCCCTGGGAAGGGAGCCTTTTTATCAAAAAAGTAAAACAGTTTTGGTAATGGCGGATAATTCTCTTATAAATGGTTTTATAACATCCATTGAAGTAGCTAATCTTTATTACATTTTGCGAAAAAACGGGGGAGATGAGAAGGCCCGTTTCTTTCTCAGGAATCTCGTTAAATTTTTGAGTATTCTTACTGTTTCATTTAAAAACGTACAGGATGCTTTGGATTCGGAGTTTTCTGATTTTGAAGATGCCATGCAGAATTTTTCAGCTGTTGATAATCAATGCGAATATATCGTAACCAGAAACATTAGAGATTATGCAGGCTCTGATTTGAAAGTAAGAACTCCTGAGGAGTTTCTTCATCTTTTTCAAAATATGAATATCTGAAAAACATTTATTGCTTCAATTGTCAATTCCAGGGCGTTTCAGAATACTCCAGAGTGGGTTCTGATATAAGGATTGTTCCAGGAGAGAGGCGGTTCCAACTGCTGTCGGAGCTTCCCGGATTGGAGGGAGACAGAGTCAGCTCAAAAACAGAATCTGTGGAGACATTGGGAAGCTGAATCAGGTTTTCCGAATCCAGAACCAGCTCGACCCAACTGGAAGACCAGTCTCCCGAAAAGGTTCCCGTACTGGTGGCAAACTCATCCGCCAGAGCCTGGGTTTTGTAATAGACCCGGACATCATCCACATTCAACTGGTTATTGCTGTCGTAGCCGTGGATACCCACTTCCACACGATCAGCATGGTAGGTGTTTGTTGTTCCCGACAGATCCGCCTGTTTTACCCAGACCGAGAAACGGTAGTACCCGCTGATCAGATCCAGGTCGGGTCTGTGGTCCACATCCATTTTCAGTCGTAACCGGAGGTCGAAATCTCCCTCAGGAGACCGGACAATTCGGAATTCATCAAAAGCTCCCACCTGGGTCTTAGATGCAAATCCCAGGTAGTCGTTGTTTGATCCTGTCCCTGATGCGGTAAACCGGTTTAATGTAATTTTCGTAGGGTCATTTGGATCTACCTCTGGTATGGAAGTATAAGGATAGTTTTGGCCAGCTTGGGTTTGGTAATCTTTACCGTTTTCCAAGGGGTTTGTCGCTAAGGTATCCCAGTTGCTGAAAAAGTAGAGAGTATACTTGTCTATACCGCTATCAAGGTAATTGAAGAGGAAAAAATAATTTTTCCCTGATAAATAGGTATTGCCATTAATCAAGTCCGTTGATGGACGGATTAAAAGTTGGTCATCAAAAGAACCAGGATTAAGCTGTAAGTTAAAATCAGCCTTATTATTGCCACTGTAACTGGTTATAGTCATTTTCGGAGCGGATGCCGCGGCTGGTGGTGTCCCCGGGGCTTCCCTGTTGTAATACTTCCAGGGAGTCACTACTCCACTGCTGAAATCTCCGTTCTGGAGGAGATTTTTAATTTCCAGGCGGTAAACTTCTCCGCCGTTGGGGCCGGTTTCTCCGTTGACCGGGGAAAAATCCATGTAGTCACTGGCACTGGTTCCGCTTTCAAAGCTGTAGTCCGGCATCAGGGCCCAGTCTGACCATGCTGTCTGGGACAGGAAGTTCTCCCCGTCGTATTCATCAAACGAAGGATCCAGATTGCAGGTCATTAAAAGGAATGAGATAACTATACTGTAAAGAAGGAAATACCTCTTCATTTGTATTATTAATGATACCCCCGCCTTGCAAATTTCTCAATATACGGGCCGAAAAACAGGGCCTTTCTATGATAAAATACACAAATGGAACATAAAAGGCCTCTTATTTCGGCCATAATACCGGTTTACAACAGGCCGGAACAGATACGGGAAGCCATTGAATCGGTGCTGAATCAGACCTGGAGACCTCTTGAACTGATTATCGGCGATGACGGGTCTACAGATCACACAAAAACTGTAATTGAAGAAGTTCTCTCCACGACCGATGCCAATCTCATGGACTGTGAAGTCCTGGAGCTTTCCCATACAGGAATGCCTGGTGCCGTGAGAAACCGCTGCGCCGAAAAAGCGAAGGGGGAGATCCTCGCTTTTCTTGACTCGGATGATCTCTGGCTGCCGGAAAAGCTGGAGAAGCAGTACTCCCTTCATCGGGAGCATCCGGGACTGATGATCTCCCATACCAGAGAAGAGTGGAATCGGGCGGGCAGGATTATCTCCCAGTCGAAGCTCAGGCATAACCGGAAAGGAGACATGTTTGCAGACTCCCTCAAGAAATGTATTATCGGTCCTTCCACTGTGATGATCCGGGCGGATTACTATCACAGTACCGGAGGATTCCGGGAGGATCTGGAGATTGCCGAGGACTATGAGTTCTGGCTTCGGATAACAGCGGAACAGAAAGTTGCCTATCTGGATGAGCCCCTGACTGTTAAAAGGGCGGGTCATGAGGGACAGCTTTCTGAAAAGTACGGCCATATTGAGATGTTCCGGATACAGGGCTTGAAACAGCTTGTTGATTCTGAATATTTTAAGGAGCCTCAGGCGTCCCTGGCGGCTGAGGAGCTGGCGGGGAAATGCCGGGTCTACAGCAAAGGCTGTCTGAAACGGGGAAAAGAAGTGGAAGGCCGGTCATTTCTGGAGCTTTCAGGATATTATCTGGAATTAAGCAGGAAAATAGCGGGAGAGATCAATGGGAGCGGATAAGAAGAAACAGCGTCGTGAGGAAAACAGGGCTTTAAGCGGTTTTTTTGTCCAGACCGGGACCGGGCGGGTCAGTGTAAAGGATCTGGATGAAGTGAAGAGTGTTCTCAATACTCTGGGAGAACCCTACAGGGAAGTTCTTACCGACATGGAACTCTTCTATTTCTTTGTTATTTTTGCCTGGAATCTCTCTTTTGCTCCGGAAGACATTTTCGATAGGGAGCTGGATAATTTTATGAGTCCCTATGCCGCTCACAGCGAGGAGTTCCAGAGTGCGGCCCGGGCCCTGATCGTAGACCTGGTGGAACGGAAAAAACAGCTTTTCCCCCGGGACCGCTACACATTTGGAACCTATTTGGACGAAGGCCCCCTGTCAGCCCAGTAGGGACGCTTCTTCTTTAATTATTTTCAGAAGTTCAGGATCTCCGGCAGCGTATCTCAGGGTGGCTCTGAGGAATCCTGCAGGCTCTCCCGTATCAAGACGTTCTCCCTCGGTCTCTTTGAAAACCACCTTGTTCTGCTCCATCAGTTTCGTCAGGGCATATATGTGGTAATACTCACCGCCCTGGTGTTTCTCCCATCCCTCCTGGAGGTAGTGGAAAAATTCCGGGGTGTACAGGTAACGGCCTATGGAGACTTCTTTACTGGGAGCCTGTCCCGCAGGCGGTTTCTCTATGATCCCTTTTACATGCCTGCCGTCTTCGGCCAGATCCAGAACGCCGTAACGTTCCAGGTGGGGAGGGTTGTGTATGGTGGCCAGTACGGAACAGCCTGTTTCTTCATAGCTCTTTATCAGCTGTCCCGCAAGAGGTTTTTCGCCCATGTGGATGTCGTCCGGATAGGCGACGACTACAGGTTCATTTCCTATCAGGGGTGCTGCCTGAAGCAGGGCATGGCCTGTTCCCATCATTTCTGTCTGACGGATAAAAGAGAAGCGGGCATCCTGAGGCCTGATGGCCTCCAGTTTGCTCTCTGCTCCCTCCCGGCGGAAAATCTCCTCCATCTCCACTTCTCTGTCAAAAAAATCCTCCAGAACTTTTTTTCTTCTCGAGGAAATGACGATAATATCTTTAATACCCGACTGGATGAACTCTTCTATGATAAAGGAAATAGAAGGTTTATTGATCAGGGGCAGCATTTCTTTGGGGATCGTTTTCGTTACAGGCAGGAACCGGGTTCCGTAACCTGCGGCAACAATGATACCTTTCATTACTATAGACTCCTTTGGGGGTGTGGGAATTTATTATGAGCGGGGAGGGTGAAAATATCAATAAGCTGACGGGATATTCCAGAAGCACGGGATACAGGTTCTTTTTTCTTTCAGTTCTCCTGTTCCTGTTCTACAGCTGCAGTACTTTTACTCCCGAACTATTAACCTTTTCCGACGATAAAGACAGGATCATTGAGGATGTTCTTCGGAGGGGACGGGTCTATACCCTGCATCCCGAAGATGAAGAGTCCCTCATTGCGCTCCTGGATGATCCGGATCCTGAAGTGAAGCTGACAGTACTGAAGATCATGGAGAAGAATCCCTCTCAGAATCTCTATGATGCTATTCTGGAAGCCACTCTGGATGACGAAGAAACTGTCTCGGAAGAGGCCTTCAGAATCCTTTTCGATCAGTGGGAAGAAGCGGATAAGGCTGTCATAAGGGGTTTGAATTCCGGATCTGTTTCTCTTCTTCTCACATCCATCAACGCTGTTTCCCGGAAGGGCGCCGTGGAAGAGGCTATCTACCTTCTCACTCTCTATTCCGATCCCAGGGAAATTGTCCGCTCTGCCGCCTCCAGAACTTTTGCCTCTCTGGGAGATCCGGATCATCCCTGGTTTCAGGTGCTTCTGGACAGTTCTGACCCGATTGTGAGACTTACGGCGGTCCAGACTCTTCCCCGGTTCCGTGACCCTCTGCTGGTACCTGTTCTGATTCCTTTTGTAAAAGACTCTGAGAGCTCTATCCGGTCTGCGGCCCTGTTCGGCCTGTCCGAATACGATGTTTCGGCTCTGCCCTATCTTCACACGGTTCTCCTGGAGTCGGAAGACAACGAACTGCGTCTGAGTCTGCTTCAGATTGTTGAAGGGATTCTGGATTCCCGAAGTGTCCCGATTCTTTTGCAGATGCTGGAGGATGAGAACCGGAGGATAGCCCTGAAATCTGTGGAAATCCTTGTCCGTCTGGGAGCGGATACAGTGATCCCCTCTCTTCTGCAGAGGGTTGAAACACAGTCCACCCGGGCTCTGATGCACTCATTCAGTATTGCGGAAAAGTTCCTTGATCCCCGTCTGCTTCCTTTTTTAAGCGGGAATTTCAATCATCCCGACCCGGATGTGGCTGCCCGGGCTGTGGAAGTGATTCAGGCTTATGGAGACTCCGCTTCGGAGTACCTTATCAGTCAGCTTCAGGACGGAAACCCTCTTCAGGCGGTGTCACTGGAAATCCTTGTGAAGCTGAAAGAGCCGCTTCTTGTTTATGATGAGACCGATGGCGGTTATAGGACAGATAATATCTTTCTCCTCTTTGAAACTCTCTCTCAGGAGGATCTGCTGGGGTATTTAAGCAATATACCCCTGCCTTCCCGGATTGTTTCTTCTCTCTGGAGCCTCTACGACATTGAGAGCAATGTGATGGTATTCAGAAACAGCCGTAATGCCGCCCGATACGAAGAATATCCCTATTTCTATTATTTCAGGGAGTGGGAACAGTATCTTCTGAATGCTGAATCCAGCCGTTTGGGAGCCTTTCAATACCAGCAGAATTTTTTTGATACAGGAGAAGACAGCTGGTTGAGGGAGGCTAAAATCCTCCGGAATACAGCCGAATGGTATGATCGGGGGGCGGGAAATGCCTTTGAGCGGGCAGTCTCCGCCGGCCGGAACGCCGGAGATGAGGAAAAGCAGATCTGTCTGGATTACCTGGAGAGCAGAAGATCTCTTGTGTCCAGGTGGCGGTCTCTTACAAGTGACATTCAGAAGATGGCCCGTCTTGTATTTCTCAGGAATTCCCTTGATATAGAAACTCTGGCCAGGGAATACGATTTTTTCAGGTCTCTTTCTCCTGAGAGCATACCCAGCCCCGGGAATCTCTGACTTTTTTCCAACCTTTTCCATCTATTTACGAATACTATAAGTATATGGATACCATCGAGGCCCGTTACGACCTCTGGAAACAGAATAAACTAGCAAAAGAGTCTCTTATGGAAATGATCTGGGTCCGGTATTATCCCAGGATTCAGACCTATGCGGAGAATTTTACAGGCTCCCGTTCTGATTCTTCCGATCTTGCCTCGGGCATTCTGCTTCAGGTTTTGGAACAACTGGATACATACAAAAGAGACTATGCTTTTTCCACATGGATCTATTCTGTTGCCAGGCATACTCTTATTGATGCCTTGAGAAAAAAGGATCCTGTCAGAACCTTTCCCGACGATGAGATTGCATCGGGTCACTCCTCACCGGAAGATGATTTTCAGCGTGAAAATGATATTCATATGATACGTCAGGCAATCGGAGAACTGAGTCCCCGGGAGAGGGAGCTCATCTTTCTCAGTTTTTATGAAGGGCTGAAATACTCAGAGATTTCACTCATAACAGGAGTTCCCGAGGGAACAATAAAATACAGAATGTCTGAATGCAGGAAAAAACTGAAGATAAAACTGGAAAGGAGTGAGGTGGTATGAAAAAAGATATTGATACCCTTGTAAAAGAGTACTTTTCTTCAGAGGTTGCAGCCCGGAATGTTCCGCCCTTTCCCCTGGGAAGGAAGAAAAAAAGCCGGATTGAACACTATTCTCTGGCAGCACTGTTTGCGGCTTCCCTGTTCTGTCTTATGCTCCCTCGCAGCTATGACAATTCGCTTCGAAAAGATGTCTATATCTCATTTCATCAAATGGATGAGATGAAAAAGGACTTATCCCTGGCTGTTTTTACAGCTTCACAGGAATACTATAAAAGCAAAGGAGTCAAAAATGACTAAAATCCGCTTCTGTTTACTCAATATTATGGTTTTTCTTCTGGTTCTGGCCGCCATCGTCGTCACGGGGAATTCCGTGAATCTCTATGTTGATATTGCTTCTCTTGTTCTGGTGATTGTTCCGCCTTTTCTGCTCATATCAATGATATTCCCCCTGAAAGATCAGAAAGGGTTCTATGATGAAATCTTCCGTCGGGAAAACAGTCTTTCTGGAAACTCTCAGAATCAGATCCTCCTGTTTCTGAGAACCTACAGAAACATTTTCATTCTCAATGCCTTTGTCTGGACGATCATCGGAGCTATCGGAATCGGAGCTCATCTGGATAGTCCCGAAGTCCTGGGGCTGAATTTCGGAGTCCTCATGATCGTCCCTCTCTATACAGTGCTGATTCTTCTGATGGTTATAGAACCTCTGAAAGCGGCCGCCGCAAAAAAAAAGCCATCCTGAGTAGGACAGCTTTAAAAGGTTCTTATTTACGGAAGCGACGGGTCACTCCTCCGGTTGTCGGCATCCTGCCTCTTCCCTGCGGGCCGGCTCCATACCTTAAACCGGCGTCCTTGCCGGTTTGCGCTGCAAGTATTCGCGCCAGCTATTCCGCTTCGAGAACCGAATTCTTTTCAGGCAAAAAAAAAGCCATCCCGAAAAGGATAGCTTTGTAAAGTTAGTGTGTACGGAAGCGACGGGTCACTCCTCCGGTTGTCGGCATCCTGCCTCCTCCCTGCTGACCGGCTCCAGGTCCTAATCCGGCATCCCTGCCGGATTGCGCTGCGAGCATCGCGCCGGACCTTCCGCTTCGAGACCCGAATTATTTTCAGGCAAAAAAAAGCCATCCCGAAAAGGACAGCTTTCTAAAGTTATTGTGTACGGAAGCGACGGGTCTCGAACCCGCGATCTCCGGCTTGACAGGCCGGCGCGATAACCATCTTCGCTACGCCTCCAGTATATGTAAAGCCCTAAAGGGCAAGACGCTGTATTTTACGGTATACAGTACCGTTTTCCGCTTATCAATAAAAGGGTCTCCTTCGCGGAGTATAAAAGACCCTTTGCGGCTCAGAGGTTTCCGTTATTGCTAACGGGAACATTCAGCTGTCGATCCCGCTCTGACCTGTAACAGGTATTTCAGCGGTCTCGAAGGGATACGGAAGCGACGGGTCTCGAACCCGCGATCTCCGGCTTGACAGGCCGGCGCGATAACCATCTTCGCTACGCCTCCAATTGTCCAATCCTGTGCAGAAAAAAAATGGTACCCCGGGGACGATTCGAACGTCTGACCTGCCGCTTAGGAGGCGGCTGCTCTATCCCCTGAGCTACCGGGGCACAGGATGGCTGTATCATATAGAATGCGGTATTTTATGTCAACTGTTTTTTGTATCAGTTTTTTCAGGCAACTTTAATTGACTTTTAAAGCCAGCCTATTTAGCTTGTATTTTATATCAGGGAGATAAAATAATGGAAATGAACAAGAGCGAAATAGAGACTGCCGTTCTGGACAGGTTTCTCAGGTATGTGAAAGTCTGGACTACATCAAATCCTGCCGTTGCTGAAAAGAAGAGGCCCTCCACAGAAGGACAGTGGGATCTTTTAAATATGCTGAAACAGGAACTCCTTCAGCTGGGAGTCCCCCGGGTGGATCTGGATGAGAAGGGATATCTCATAGGGCGGATCCCTTCCAATTCGGAAAAGGATTTTCCTGTAATGGGTTTTATGGCCCATGTGGATACTGCGGAGGATGCCCCCGGGAAGGATGTTCATCCCCGGATCCACAGGTCCTGGGACGGATCACCGATACGTCTTGAAAACGGCGTGGTACTGGATGGGGAAACCACAGAAGCTCTTGCCCGGTTTAATGGTGATACCATAATCTCCAGTGATGGAACCACTCTGCTCGGAGCGGATGATAAAGCCGGTGTTGCGGAAATTATGACAGCCATGGAAGTCCTTATGAAAAATCCTGATTGGGAACATGGGGATATTGAGATCATATTTACTCCGGACGAGGAAACCGGCTGCGGGATGGACGATTTTCCTCTGGAGCAGCTGAAGTCTGATTTCTGTTTTACCCTGGATGGAGGAGTGGAAGGGGAGCTGGAAACGGAGTGCTACAACGCCTGGCGCTGTGATGCTTCTTTTCAGGGGAAAGTCATTCATCCCGGATATGCCAGAGGGAAGCTTGTGAACGCCGTCTCCATGGCCTCTCATTTTGTCTCTCTTCTCCCGAGGAGTGAAAGCCCCGAGGCCACCGACGGCTATTTCGGCAATTACTGGGCTCATCATATCTGGGGAAGTGTTGATAAAGCGGAAGTCACTGTGATGGTTCGGGATTTTTCAGAAGAGCAGGGCCAGCGACGCTTAAAAGCTCTCCGTGCCTTTGCCGATGCCGTGGAAGCTGCTTTTCCAGGTGGGAAAGTTGATCTGAAAATCAAGGAACAGTACAAAAATATGAAAGGTGAGCTTGATAAATATCCGGTTCTGGAGCCTCTGCTCGTTAAAGCCTATGAAAAAGCGGATGTTCTGCCGGAAGTGAGGCCTATCCGGGGAGGAACCGATGGAGCCAGACTCACCGCAATGGGAATTCCCACCCCGAATATTTTTGCAGGAGGTCTGAATTTTCACAGCGTTCGGGAGTGTATCCCTCTCAGTTCTATGGTCAAGGCGGTACAGGTTGTTCTGGGGATTGTCCTGGACGCTCCTGAGCAGAAGCTGAATACCTGATTTTTTTCATCGCTATTAATCTGTGTATTAATCCCTTCATGTGTTATATTTAATGTAGGGAGTTTCTGTGGTAAAAACCAGGTGGTTTTTTATATTCTTAATTGTTTCTCTTTTTGTCTCCTGCGGAGATCAGAACGGACTTGTCATGACACCGGAGGAGGAGTATTTCTTCTACTCTGTGGATAATGGTTCTGTGGTGGCTCCCGGGGCTGAAATTCCTGTGAGTTTTACTGAAGTTGACGGTCAGGCTGATCAGATCCTCATCCGACTGACAGATTCCGCATACAATGAGATAGCCCTGGTGGAACTGGCTCCGGAAGAGCTCAAAGGGGACGGGCTTCCTGTCTCGCTCCCTGAAGATCTGGAAGCAGGTGTCTATTATCTGCAGTTTGAAGCCTGGGGAGCCGGGGTTCTTCTGTCGGAATCCGAAACCTACTTCTATCTGGTGACGGGAGATTTCTCCATTTCAAGTGTTGAAACCTATCCTCCCAAAGTGCAGCCCGGAGGAAATATCACTGCCCGGGTTTATACTGTCTACCCGGAAGATTCCTCTCCCTGGCTGCGTTGGTCTCTGGACGGGGAAGTTCTTCTTGAAGGATTTATCAGTCAAATAGGAAGCACGGTTTCTTTTCCCGTATCCAGAGATGAAGGGATCTATACTCTGAAATGTGAACTTTTTCCCCTGGAGCCCCAGAAAAAATTGATAAGTACCCTTGCGGCCTCAACAGATATCTATGTCTCTCCTTCCGGAAGCGGAAAGGCTCTTGAAAATCAGGGGGATTCGCTTTTTTCATTCGCGGTTCAGCTTGATAACAATACAGTCATTCCCGGGGCATCCTGGGACATAAAATCTGCCGAACAGGGGATTTCCTATATCTATCCAGATCTTCCCGGGAATCGTCTCGGCTCTGTGGAAAGTTTTTCGCTCTCTCTGGAATTTACTCCCCGCCACCTTATGAGCTCAGATCAGTGGCAGCTTATCTCCATGGGCGACAGTGATGATGGTTTTATCCTTTTCTATAATGGAAAAACCAGAACTTTCTATGCAGGATTCAGCAGGATACCCCAGGTTCTCTCTTCTCTCCCCTTATCTCTGTTTGAGGATAGAAGTCAGGCCGCCGTACAGCTTATCTACACAAAAAGCGATGGCCGGAACAGACTTGTCTGGCAGAATGAAGAGGAAATCCTGGGGGAAACAGAAATTCCTTTCCCCGGTTCTCCCGAGTCTTCATCCGACAGCAGTACGGTTCTTTCTGCCTGGACAGAAGCGGGAATTCTTAACGCAATGGAAGCTCTTCCCGAGGGAGGCGCAGGTGCTGATGGTTCCGCCCTGTCCGGTTATGATACCCTCTATACAAGAGAACTTCCTGTTCCAGATTCGATTCTTGTAGATACATCACTTCCTGTCAGTGAATTCTCTTCGCTTGAATTTCTTCTGGATAAAAGTGTTCAGGATATTCAGTGGCAGATTCTTTTTATGAAAGATTCCGGGGATACCTATCTGGCGGTGGATTATCCCATTTCGGTTGTTTCAGGTTCTGGCAGGCCCGCCGGTGATGGGGGAGAGGAAAATGTCTATTTTTCTATTATTCAGAACAGAGACGGGCTGTATGTCGGGTATGAAGGACAGGTGAAAGGCCCGTTTTCTGTTAATGGAAGTTTAATATTGAAGATCCAGCCGTATGATAGTATAAATACAGGAATAAATGCTGTAAAAGAGATCCGCATATATCAGGATTGAGTATAAA
The DNA here is from genome assembly GCA_963666275.2 of Oceanispirochaeta sp. Taxonomy (GTDB): domain Bacteria; phylum Spirochaetota; class Spirochaetia; order DSM-2461; family DSM-2461; genus Oceanispirochaeta. The sequence continues at coordinate 207,073 of CAXXOA010000002.1, read as the reverse complement.
GAGTTTGTAATTGACAATAAAAAAGTTTCATCAGCCCATTATCTATCTTCTCCTTTTGATGGGAGTCTCCCAGATTTTTATCAGTTGTGCTTCAGGCCGGTCTGGCAGGATAGCCCCTCCTCAGTGGTTCGAAGAGCTGGAAGATAAAGAGGAAAACGGCTGCTATTATTTCAAAGTTTCCTCCGAGTCGGAAAACCGGGACGACACTGCTGAAGCGGTTTCAGTCCGGATCCTGGAGGTTTTTCTGGAGAAAAGCGGTCTGGGAACTCTTCTGGAGGAAGAAGAGGATCGTCAGCTCCTTCTTGAGGAGATCCGCTCTCTTGTGCTGACTGGAATCTCCGGAGACGGGATGCCCCTGAATCTTGAGAGGGATGAATGGGTTGAACAGGATGGGCTTTTTGCCTATTTCGGCTATTACTGCATTCCGGAAACTGCGGAACAGGTCCTCAGGTCGGTGCTGCAGGAGAGGTATTTTGGAGCCGATGAAGCCCTTTCCAGGCTGCTCAGGCTGGCTGAAGAGAGTGAAAATAACGGACTCCTCTATCAGGCTGTGGAAGCTCTGATGGATGCGGCCTCCTATGTTCTGGGAACCGGATCGCCGGTCTCTTCGGATCTGGCGGAACAGTATGCGGGACAGGCTCTGGAGATTTTTCAGCGTATAGATTACAGAATCCAGAATTACCCCTCCCGGGTGGATGCAAACAGTCCGGTCGATACGCCTTTTTCGCTCCGCTGTATGGATGGTATTATTGGGATCCGGAATATTGAGTTCCTGGTGGAATACAAGGGCAGAAAACGGGATGGAACGATCGGTGCCTTCGAGGTCAGGATGGTTTCTGATGTGGATGGTTTCGTCAATTTCTATCACCCCTTTGTCCCTTTCGCAGGCCCTTCGGAAGTGGTTATGTCTCCGGGAAGCCGGAAACTGAAAACCACTCTGCGGGAACTGGCTCCTCTTCTGGAGTCAGCTGCCGGGTTATCCCGCTATCTCGAAGAGAATACGGTAACCATGGATTTCACGGTAGACTCCATTGCCAGGGAAGTGTCCACAGGCATTGTTATCCTTCATACGGATATGTCAGGAGCCAATCTGAACTCTTCCGAAACTGCCGGCGGCCTGAGGGAGGTCCTCACAGCAGATGGTTTTGATGTGGAAATTATGGATCTGGCTCCCCGGGAGATTACCGCATCGAATGAACAGTCTTTTCTGAGAGATCTGAAAGCCGCCTATGCCGGGAGGTATAAAAGGGTTGTCTTCGGTGTGGTCGGTATCAATGACTTTGATATTCGAAATGAAAGTCTCTATAAAGTTGAAACCAGTGGTTTTGTGAAAGCCGTTGATGTGGCTACCGGAGAGATCCTGATGGAAGTGGAAGCGGTCAAGTCGGTTGAAAGCCGGGATAACGCCCTGGCAGTGTCCGCATCTTTCCGGGAATTGGGTCGGGCCTTCGGAGAAGAGCTTAAGAACAATCTATATTGAGACTTCCGGCAATTGATACGTTCTCTTTAAAAGATGTATCCTTCTTTCTGTATGAATCATGAAAATTACGATCCAGATGATCGAATCGCAGCCCTGGCAACACCCTGGGCAGAAAGCGCTATAGGGATTATCCGTCTCACCGGAGAGGGGTCTGTTGAAAAGGCAGACTCTTTATTCAGGGGCAAAAACTCCCTGGGAAAGGCCAGGCCTTCCAGGATGCACCTGGGAATGATCTTTGATCCCGAGACGGGGGATCCCCTTGATGAGGTTATGGCTGTTGTCTTCAGAGGGCCGGCCAGTTATACAGGGCAGGACAGCGTGGAATTCTACTGCCACGGCAGTCTTCCTGGAATTCAGAAAATACTCCAGCTCCTGTTCCGGAACGGGTTCCGCCAGGCGTCTCCCGGAGAGTTTACCTTCCGGGCATTTATCAACGGCAAGATGGATCTCACAAGAGCCGAAGCGGTTCAGGAGATCGTCAGCGCCAAATCCGGAAAAGCCCAGGCTATGGCTCTGAACAGGCTGTCCGGTGCGGTAGCCCAGCGGATCGACACAATAAAAAACAAAGCGGTACACATTGCCGCATCTTTTGAACTGCAGCTGGACTATCCCGATGATGAAGTGGAAATGCCCGAACCTCCTGTGGGAGATCTCGAAACCATCAAATCTTCCCTTCATGATCTGATAGGAACCTATCAGGTGGGTAAGATTTATCAGGAGGGGGTCATTGTGGCCCTTGCCGGAAGGACCAATGCGGGAAAATCCTCCCTGTTCAATCTCTTTCTTAAAGAGGACCGGTCTATAGTTTCGGATATACATGGTACGACCAGAGATTTTCTTGAGTCATGGATCTCCCTTTCGGGAATCCCTGTCCGTCTGTACGATACGGCGGGCCTGCGTCAGTCCGAGGATCCTATCGAAGAAGAGGGTATCCGGAGAACAAGAAAAGTTATTGAGAATGCCCATATCGTTCTGTATCTGCTGGACGGAACCGCCGGACTCTCTGATGAGGATCGTGCTGTTCTGGCGGAACCGGATCCCGGCAGGGTTCTGGTCTGGAACAAAGCGGACCTGGCTGATGGCCCCTGTCCAGAGGGAGCGGTTCCATTGAGCGCCGCAACCGGAGAGGGATTTCATGAGCTGGAAGAGGAACTGAAGCGGCGGATCTTCCGCGATTCTCCCTCTCCTCAGGACGGTCCTGTGATCGATTCGCTCCGGCAGAAAAACCTCCTGGAGCGGGCTTATGCCGGGGTTGAAAAAGTTCTGGAGGGAATTCATAATGGCCTCCCTGTGGACGTGCTGGCAATGGATATTTCTGAAGTTCTCCAGGCACTGGGAGAAATCACAGGAGAAGTCACCTCTTCGGATATCATGGAGCAGATGTTTTTAAACTTCTGCGTCGGGAAGTAAATATTATGGATTTTGATGCAATAGTTATTGGCGGCGGACATGCGGGGATCGAGGCGGGGCTTGCTCTGTCCCGTTTGAATTTCTCCACACTTTTTATAACTCAGAGTCTGGATGCCATCGGACGGCTCTCCTGTAATCCTGCGGTAGGCGGGCTTTCCAAGGGGAATATTGTCCGGGAAGTGGATGCTCTGGGCGGTCAGATGGCCCGGCTGATAGATGACTCGATGATTCAGTTCCGGATCCTCAACCGCAGCAGGGGGCCGGCTGTGCAGTCTCCCCGGGCTCAGGCGGATAAAAACCTCTACGCCCGGCTGGCAAAAAAGGTTCTTGAAAGCCAGGACAACCTCCATCTGTTTCAGGATACCGTTGTGGATCTCCTGCTGGATTCGTCCGGTACGGTCTGTCAGGGCGTGGTGACGGAAAGGGGAAGAACCTTCCGCTCCCAAGTTGTTGTTCTCACGACAGGAACCTTTATGGAGGGACGCATCTTCATCGGAGCCTTCAATCAGTCCTCCGGCCGTCTGGGGGAACCCGCTGCTGTAGGTCTGGGGACCGCTCTCCGGGAGAAAGGGTATACCGTGGGCCGGCTCAAGACAGGCACTCCCGCGCGGGTTAAAAGTTCCAGCCTGGATTTTTCCCGTATGGAAGAACAGGCCGGCGATGAGATCATGCAGCCTTTCTCTTTTTTCCGGGAAACAACCGACAGGCCTCAGGTGCCCTGTCATATCACCTATACCAATGAAAAAACTCATCAGATTATCCGGGATCATATGCACGAATCTCCCCTGTACGGAGGAGAAATTGTCGGCACCGGGCCCCGGTACTGTCCTTCCATCGAAGATAAAGTTGTCCGCTTTCCCGACAGGATCCGTCATCAGATCTTTGTGGAGCCGGAAGGACTGGATACGGAGGAAATGTACCTGAACGGTATCTCTTCCTCTCTGCCCGAAGTCGTGCAGGAGGAGTTTCTCCGAACACTGCCGGGGCTGGAGAATGTGGAGATCATGAGGCCGGGATATGCGGTGGAATACGATTATCTCGATCCTACCCAGCTGATGCCCAGTCTGGAGAGCAAAAGGCATAAAGGGCTGTTCATTGCGGGGCAGACCAACGGGACTTCCGGATACGAAGAGGCCGCCAGCCAGGGGCTCATGGCGGGAATCAATGCGGCCATGAAGCTGCAGGGACGGGAACCGCTTGTTCTGGGACGGGATGAGGCCTATGTGGGAGTTCTTATCGATGACCTTGTGACGCTGGGGACGAAGGAACCCTACCGGATGTTCACATCCCGGGCGGAATACAGGCTCTCCCTTCGTCATGATGATGCGGACAGGAGGCTCTTTCCCTATGCTGAACAGGTCGGCCTGGCAGACGAAAAAATGAAAGAGCTCTTCCACAGGAAAGCCGACGGTATTGATGAAATTAAAGAGCTTCTCAGGCAGAGGCGCATCAGCGGAAGCTACGCCGAAGGAAGAGAAAAACTCACCGCCCATGTGGGAAAAGAGTGCTATATGGCGCTCAAAGATCCCTATGTGGATCTCTCTCTTCTGGAGGAAGCCGTTCCCGAACTGAAGAATTATCCGCCCGCCTGGCTCTCCCATACGGAACTGGATGTGAAGTATGAAGGGTATGTGGCCCGTCAGGAGAGGCAGATCGCCCGCTTCAGAAAGATGGAGGATATCCGTATTCCCGAAGACTTTGATTACGACAGGGCGGAAGGGGTTTCGAAAGAGTCCAGAGAAAAAATGAAATCGATCAGACCAATTTCGGTCGGGCAGGCTTCCCGTATTTCCGGAGTGCGCTCGTCGGATATTGCCGTGCTGATGGTTCTGCTGAACCAGGGAAGGAAAAAATGAGTCTGCTTCATGACGGTCTTAAAGCCATGGGTCTGGATCAGGATCCTGAAAAAATCAAGAAACTGGAACGGTATATAAAAGAGATCGAACTCTGGAATCCCCGGTACGGACTTGTCAATGCCGAGGGCGATCAGCTTGTTATCCGGCACATCCTGGATTCCCTTTCGGGTGTTTCCGTTCTGGATCAGCCCGGACTGGAGCGCGTGGCGGATATCGGTTCCGGTGCGGGGCTGCCGGGGATCCCTCTGGCTGTTTTTCTGCCCGGGACGGAATTCTTCCTCGTGGAGCGCTCCGGGCGGAGAGTCAGTTTTCTCAGGAATGCGGTCCTCACGCTCGGGATTAAAAATGTGACGATAGTCGAAAAGGCCCTCGAAAAGCTTGAAGACCGGTATGATGCGGTAACATTCCGGGGATTTTCCCCTTTCAATCCGGAGCTCATTGTTCATTTGAGAAGGATCCTTGCGGAAGAAGGCAGAATCTTCGCCTACAAAGGCAGGATGTCCCAGATCCGGGAAGAACTCCACTCTCTGGAGGGAGGTCTGGGGGAGAAGGCTCAGATAACGGCGGTGACAGTTCCCATGCTCTCGGAAGAGAGGCATATTGTTACATTGTGCTTGTGAGAGTCTGGGGAGAGTTTTTTACTTTATTCAGCAGTTTTACAAGTTTTGCCTTGGGGAGCAGGTCAATCAGTCTGGCTTCCACAAATTTTTCGGCTTCTTCGGTAAACTTGCCGGCACTCAGGCAAAATCCTCTTCCTGCATGTACCTCTTTTATATGAGCGTAGAGTTCCCGTACCGCCAGCTCTCCGATATTCCCCTCTTCTCTGTAGAAGCGGAACAGGATCTGGTCTTCCCACTTTCTGGCTTTGACCTCGGCAAAGATATCCACGTATTCGTTTTTATTGACTGAAATATCCAGCACTTTGATCCGTGTTTTAGGAAACAGCTCCATGGTCAGACGGCGGCAGAGGGTAATGAACTCGCTGATGGGAGCCATGAGATAGGTCTGCAGGTTCTGGTTGGAAGTGAGTTCCTTTATCTTGTTTCGCTGAATCTCCGCATCCTTGTATTTCGGATTTATATTGGTAATTTCATTGAGTTCCACCAGGGCTTTGGTAAGCTGGTTTGTCTGATTGTAGCAGTCGGCCAGTCTGTATTTTATTTCAAGAAGGATATCGCTACTGATCTGTTTGTGCTTGAGGCCTATTTCGAAATCCATAATGGCGCTTTCATAGGACTTCTTCTGTTTATTGATTGTTCCCGCATATAGAGCTGCCCGGGGTCCCCATTCCGGGTCGGGTCTCAGGTGAGTGAAGATTTTCAGAGACTGTTCCATCTGACCTACTTCATAGAGGGATTTTGCCAGGCAGAAAAGCACTTCCTTGTCATCAGGATGACCGTTTGCCGCATTCCTCAGGTAGGGACCTGCCTCTTTGTAGCGGCGCAGTTTGAAAAAACTGAGGCCCATGTATCTGAGAGTTTCATAGTGATTCGGTTTATGCTTCAGAGCCATGGAGAGAAAGTTCATGGCTTTTTCCAGGTTTCCCCGCTTATACTCCAGAATACCCAGAGAAGAGTTTATGTCAAAATTGTCCTGATCCTTGGTTCTGGCAATCGCCAGGCTCTTATAGGCTTCCGACCAGACCTGGGATCTCATAGCGGACAGACCGAATCTCAGATTGATCATCTGTTCATCCAGATGCGAATTGGTAGCGCAGAGCTCCAGTAGGATTCCGTAGGTTTTCATCGCCTGCTGATAATTTTTTTCTGTATAGTGAAGATCCGCCAGAGCAAGAAGGGCCTGAGTGTCCTTGGGGTTGCTTGCGAGCCTTTTGTTGGCTTCCCGGAGGATTGAATTTCTGTCCTGGACTTTTTCTCCCTTGAATGTCTTGTTATGACGGGAGATCACTCTGGAAGTAATGATGATCACCGCTATTCCCACTATAAATAGAGGAATAAGTAACGGCATATAGTTTATCATATTAAGGATTATGTTCTTTCTCTCTTTGCTTTGTCAATAAAAAGGATTTTTCCGTTCATTACTTTTAAGTGAACAAATTGCCGAAAATCCTATTAGAATAGAAAGAGGGCTCTCTTTCAGAAGCGAAGGAACTGCCCCGTCAATAACGCGAAAAATAGGAGTTATCATGGAAAAGGAAAAACCGGAAGATAAAATTTTATACCATATAAAACTGAACCGAAAAATGCTGAACGACGCTGTGACGGCCGTCCTCCCCGGCGATCCCGGAAGGGTGGAGAAAACAGCCCGGATGATTGATCCTGATGCGGTCTTTCTGGTTTCCAACAGAGAGTACACCTCCTGGCTGGCTGAGATGGGAGGGCACAGCGTTCTTGTCTGTTCCACAGGAATAGGAGGTCCTTCGGTCTCCATTTGTCTGGAGGAACTGGCGGTCCTGGGAATTCAGAACTTTTTCAGAATAGGAACCACCGGGGCTATTCAGGACAGGATCCAGCCGGGGGATCTTGTCATTACAACCGGGTCTGTCCGTCTGGATGGAGCCTCCACCCACTATGCGCCGCTTGAATATCCGGCTGTAGCGGATTTTTCTCTGACCAGCTATCTGGTCCGGGGGGCTGAGAATCTTAAGATTCCCTTTCATCTGGGGATCACCGCTTCCAGTGATACTTTTTATCCCGGCCAGGAGAGGTATGACACCTTTACGGGGTATGTTCCCCGGAAATTCCAGGGAAGCCTGGAGGAGTGGAAGCATCTGAATGTTCTGAATTACGAAATGGAATCCGCCACCCTGCTGACTCTGGCTTCGGTGTTCGGGCTGAAGGCGGCCATGATCGCTTCGGTGATTGCCGTCCGGGGGCGGGATGAAGCCCCCGACGATGCGGTACTCCCTCTGGCGGAAGAGAGGCTTGCCTCGTCTATTCGGGAAGCCCTTTCGCTTCTGTTGACAGGTGAAGGATATAACTGATTTCCTACAGGGAAATTGTTTGCTGATTTCTCAAAGCCCGGGTATTGATGAAAGAGGGGTAACTCTATATAATTCGTCTACATTTATATGCTTTGAACAATCCGGAAGTTTGCCGGGATGACAGAGACCGGTAAATCCGCGTTACTCCTGCGGCCTAGATCAAACGGCCGGATGCTGTTCGGTCGGAGGTTGGGATCTTTTTTTCATTCCGCGCACCCCGGCGAATTTATTTTTTGAGAGGTTAATGATTATATGAAAGATATCACGAAGATGCGTAATATCGGAATCAGCGCCCACATCGACTCAGGTAAAACAACTCTGACAGAAAGGATCCTTTTCTACTGTCAGAAAATTCACGCCATTCACGAAGTTAGAGGAAAAGATGGGGTTGGAGCTACCATGGACTCCATGGAGCTGGAAAAAGAGAGAGGTATCACAATTGCCTCTGCCGCTACAAATGTTACCTGGAAAGATCATGATATCAACATTATCGATACTCCGGGTCACGTTGACTTTACTATCGAGGTCGAGAGAGCTCTCCGGGTTCTCGATGGAGCCGTTCTTGTTCTGTGTTCCGTCGGTGGTGTACAGTCTCAGTCAATTACCGTTGACAGACAGCTGAAAAGATACGGCGTTCCCAGAATCGCTTTTGTCAACAAGAGCGACCGTACCGGAGCGAATCCCTACAAAGTCTGTGATCAGCTCAGAGAAAAACTGGACCTGAACTCTGTCATGATGCAGGTTCCTATCGGACTGGAAGAGAAACTGGAAGGTGTTATCGACCTGGTCCGTATGAAAGCTGTTTATTTCGATGGAAATGACGGTGAACAGATCCGTGTTGAAGAGATTCCCGCTGAACTTCAGGCCGAAGCCGATGAAAGACGGGAGATGATGCTCGATACAGTTTCCATGTTCAGTGAAGAAATTATGGAACTCATGATGGAAGAGAAAGAGATCCCCGAAGAACTCCTTCACGCCACCATCAGAAAAGCTGTCATCAATCTGGAACTGGTTCCTGTTTATCTCGGATCCGCCTATAAAAACAAAGGTGTTCAGGAAATGATGGATGCGGTTCTCCGCTATCTGCCTGCTCCTCCGGATGTAGAAAACAAAGCTCTTGATCTGGATAATAACGAAGAGGAAGTTATCCTTCCCTCAGATGCTTCCAAACCTCCTGTCGCTCTGGCATTCAAGCTGGAAGACGGACAGTACGGACAGCTGACATATATCCGTGTATACCAGGGTGTTATCAAAAAAGGTGCCGATATGATTAACGTTCGTAATGGACGGAAATTCAAGATCGGTCGTCTTGTAAGAATGCACTCCAATACAATGGAAGATATTACAGAAGCACCTGCCGGTGACATTGTTGCCCTTTTCGGTGTTGACTGTGCCTCGGGTGACACCTTCTGTGACTCTTCACTGAACCTGTCCATGACTTCCATGTTTGTTCCTAACGCGGTTATCTCTCTTTCTATCAAACCTGTTGATAAGTCCGCTTCTGATAAGATGGCCAAGGCTCTCAACAGATTTACCAAGGAAGACCCCACTTTCAGAACTCATGTGGATCCCGAATCCAACGAGACTATCATCTCCGGAATGGGAGAGCTTCACCTGGAAGTTTATATCGAAAGGATGAAGAGAGAGTACAAAGCTGAAGTGGAGACCGGTGCTCCCCAGGTAGCTTACAGAGAAGCCATTTCCACTTCTGCCGAGTTTAACTATACCCATAAAAAGCAGACCGGTGGTTCCGGTCAGTACGCTAGAGTTGCGGGTATCATGGAAGTTCTGGAAGATGATGAGAAAGAATACGAATTTGTAAACCAGATCAAGGGTGGATCTATCCCTACAGAATATATCCCCTCCTGTGATAAAGGTTTTCAGACTGCCATGCAGAAAGGTTCCCTGATCGGAGCCCCTGTCGTCGGTGTTAAGATGACAATCGTGGACGGTCAGTTTCACCCTGTTGACTCTTCCGACCAGGCTTTCCAGACAGCAGGTCTCGGAGCTTTCCGTGAAGCCTACAAAAAGGCCAAGCCTGTTATCCTCGAGCCTATCATGAAGGTCAGTGTTGAAGGTCCCTCGGAATTCCAGGGAAATATTTTCGGTACACTGAACCAGAGACGTGGTATGATTGTAGCATCCAATGAAGAAGGAAATTACTGTGTTGTTGAAGCGGAAGTTCCTCTGAGCGAGATGTTCGGTTACTCCACCGTCCTTCGTTCTTCTACCCAGGGTAAAGCCGAGTTCACCATGGAGTTCGCCAAATACGGTAAAGTTCCCCAGAGTGTAACTGACGAGCTGGTTAGGAAGTACGAAGAAGAAAGAAGAGCTCAGCAGAAATAAAAGGAGAAACCAATGGTAAAAACTGAACTGACCAATAAAAGTCCTCTCAGAAGTCTCGAAAAGGCTGTTGACGGGGGCGTGGGTAAAGGAAATATTGCCGTTATTGCCTCCAAACAGGGGATCGGCAAAACAGCCTGTCTTGTACACATTGCTACTGACAAACTGATGCGGGATAAGCATGTGATTCATGCTTCCTATTCCAATAAGGTCGATCATATTGTTACATGGTATGAAGACATTTTTAAAGAAATTGCCAAAAAGAGGGATCTTGAAAAGGCAATGGATGTTCATGATGAACTGATAAGAAATCGTGTCATTATGAATTTCAACCAGAGTGGTGTAAGTGTAGACCAGGTACTGGCCAGCATTAAAGCCATGATGGACAACGGACAGCGCGGTACCGATGCTGTTATTATTGACGGATACGATTTCACCAAAGGAACGGCTGAGGATATTAAAAAATTCAAAGCTTTTGCTGTGGAATCTGATATAGAACTGTGGTTCAGCGATTCCTACCCTGACGGGCAGGTTTATGTGGACGACAGGGGTGTTCCCAAAAACCTTATTAAAGACCTTGATGATATTTCGGTTATCTTAACCCTCAGGGCTGAAGACGGTTTTATGGTTCTCAAACTGGTGAAAGAACATAAGAATCTCGTATCCGAGGATCTTTCTTTAAAACTGGATCCGAAAACCTTACTGATTGCTGAATTGTGAGGCAAAAATAGGTAAAAACCAATAGGACTGCTCTACACAGGGCAGTCCTTTTTTAATTCTCAAGCTTATGGTACTATTCCTGAAGGATTGCTATAACGGTGATAAAAGACAGATATTACATACTGGAGTTTCAGTTTGATAAAAGTTCAGAAGGGCTGGATCATCTATTCCCCTCCATTGAACTGTTGATCCGCTCTCTGGAAAACATTGACCGTTATCTGGTCTCTCTGGTTGGTTATGACCTGTCCTATAAGCGTTATCTGAAAAATATTGGTGAGGAATCTTTTACCTTTTCAATCAGGGCCAGGCTTTTTCAGCCCCGGCAGATTGCCCTGGGTCAGGACTTTCCTTTTGAAGATGTCTGTTCCTGGATGGTGGAAGGCAGGCAGTTTTTTGTGGATAAGGCGAATGCCCTGAATTCGGATGATACAGAGCCTGTTTCGCTCAAACAGGGGCTTGAAGATGCTATCAGACGGTACGGTCTGGACCATTCCATCCTTTACACCTCTCTGAAAGTAAGCGATCTGGATATCCTTTCGGATGATCTGGGGAATGCTGTTTCATTCCTGGGAGGCCGTGTTTCCATCAGCCCCCTCTCTATCAGCCAGCATTAAGCGTACATCATCAGCCGTTTATGGCTGTGGATATGCTTGAAAAGGCAGATTTTATCTTTTCATTCTTCATGCTGAGTTCCTTCAGAGACCCTTTGACTCTTCCTGTTCCAGCTGCACAGCGGAGCTCGTTCAGTTCTCTTTCAATCTGTTCAATTTCTTTACGAATCTTTTCATATCTGTCCATAAAATACTCCTGTTTCTAATATCGGATCATTTAAAGAATTATTAAGGAAACTCTGGATTTTCACTTTCTTTGTGGTTATTATATGTTTCATAAAATCCTATTGGATTGGAGGCACTGTATGTCCATCTTTGAAGATGAAGAAGATGATGAAGATGACACCTTGTCTTTAGATGATCTGGAACCCGATGACGATTATGAAGACGAAGACTCCGACTGGGGCGATGAATACGATGATATGGATTCAGAGTCCTGGGACAGGCATTATGGAGACACAGAAGAGGAACTGGAAGGCGATCCCTGGGATCTGAACTGATGCTGGATGCTGCCAGAACTCTGAAAAACTGCCTTGTTAACGGGCCTTATGAACGAATCGACTCCCTTCTGACACTTCTGGAAATGGAGCAGAGGGAAACTTTCCCCCTATTGCTGAAGCAGACTCTCGTTCTTTCTGACGGCTCGGTCCAGATTCCCCCTTTTTTAAGGGATGATTCAGGAGAGACAACAGTTTATTCTGATTACAGCTTCTGGAAGATCCTTACCCTCATGAAAGACAAACCCCTGTGGTTTTATAGAATCGAGTTCTTCTCTTTTTCCACCCGGACAGGAGATGAGCCTTTCAGGCTTCCTGAGGGGCTCAGATTCTGCCCCTCCCTCAAGGGGATAAGCCTGACCGATGCCGGACTGAGTGATTTCCCTGAAGAGCTGCTGGAACTGCGGAGGCTGAGGTTTATAGAACTGAGCCGGAACAGGCTCAAATCCCTCCCTCCGGGTATAGTCAAATACAGGCAATTGGTGTATTTTAGTGCTGCGGATAATGAACTTGAACAACTTCCGGAGCAACTTGGCAGGCTTAAGAAGCTGAAGATTCTGGATCTGTCAGGTAATAATCTGAAATCCATTGACTTCTCACTGGAAGGACTTCTGCGGTTGAATGAGCTGGATCTTTCCGGGAATTCCCTTCGGACTGTTCCCTCCGGACTGGAACTTCTCAATCAGCTGGAGCGTGTTGACCTATCCTTTAATGACCTGTCCGCACAGGAGGAAGCTGCCTGGGAGTCGGGTTATACATCCCGTATTAAAAACTACCAGTGGCATCTACCATTCTGACTTAAAAAACTATTTCGGAGAATTCTAGAATGCTGGATTTATCTCTTTTTGAGACTTATGAAACCCCTGATGATGTCAGGCTGTCCCCTAAAAGGCTAATTTTCGGAAGAAGACTGGCCCTTTATATCGATTTTTTCAAGATTGTCCTCAGATGCAGAAAAATGTCTCTGAGAGGACAGTTTCCGGATAAAGCATTCTGGGATCAGTCTGATCAGATCCGCATGGTCATGGAGCATTACGGCGGAAAATTTGTGATCGAAGGCCTTTCCAATCTGCATACCCAGGGCCCCTTTGTTGTGGTGGCCAATCATATGGGTGTTCTGGAAACCCAGCTCTTTCCCTGGATCATAGGAAGTTTTACACCCCTGAGTGTGGTAATGAAAGAGAGTCTTTACAATTCCTGGCTTTTCGGGCCTATTGCCACAGCAACCAAAAGTATCGGACTGACCCGGCAGAACCTGAAAGCTGACCTGGATAAGATCATGAGTGAAGGGGTTGAGCATCTAAAGAAGGGGCGTTCTATTGTTCTGTTTCCCGAGGGAACAAGGAAAAGCTATTTCGAAAGGAAAAGTTTTAACTCTCTGGGAGTCAAACTTGCCGCGCGGGGAGGGGCAAAAGTCCTGCCTGTTGCGATCAAGACCGATTTTATGGCTCCCGGAAAAGTTTCATCCTATTTCGGACCTATTTATCCCGAGAAAACAATCCGGTTTTCCATCGGTCAGGCCCTTCCTGTGGAAGGACGGGGGAAGCAGGAGCATCAGGCTGTTCTTGATTTTATTGAATCCAGACTGAAGGAATGGGATTTTCCCGTTGTTGATGAACCGTCTGCTCCGTGAATATGAAGAGGTATTAAGGAATGATTTATAAACTGAAAGGCAAAACTCCTGAAATTTCCGGGGATGTCGGGTTTCTGGCTCCCTCGGCAGATATCATAGGAAATGTCACTCTGGCAGAAGGAGTCAATGTCTGGTTCAATGCTGTCATACGGGGTGATGTGGATTCCATAAGCATAGGCAGGAACAGCAATATTCAGGACGGTTGCGTTGTCCATGTTGACGAGAATGTTCCCTGTACCGTGGGTGAAGGAGTCACCGTGGGGCATAGTGCCGTTCTTCATGGCTGTACTGTGGGGGATAATTGCCTTATAGGGATGAATGCCACAGTTCTAAACGGGGCGGAAATTGGAGAAAACTCTCTTGTCGCGGCAAACTCTCTGGTATCCCAGGGGATGAAAGTCCCCCCCGGTTCTCTTGTAGTGGGATCTCCCGCAAAGGTTCTGAAAGAATTGAAGCCATCCATGATAGACGCTATCAGGCGAAACGGCATCAATTATGTGGAGCGCAGCGGCATCTATCTGGAAGAACTGGCAGGCCTTGAGGACCTTTCCGAGTAGTTTTCCTTTCTGCTGTGCCCTTTCTCGGCCCGCTGTTTATCAATAGCGGCCAAATCCAGAAGTTCTTCCATTGTTTCAATGGTTTCACTCATTAATAGTCTTCCGTTGTATATGTAAAAATATTCAAACTCATACCGCATACTCTAAGTATAATCCTTTTTTATATTTTCGCCCGGTATTGAATCTTTTTTTTTGTCAAAACCGCAAAACCCTGAGAGATTTTTACTGTGGATAATCTGTGGATAAAATTGCCGGAACAGATATGAAATCTGTTTTATTCCCCGGCTCTTGTGGATAAACTGGGGAAAACCCTGTGGTATCTGTGAATAAAAAAAGGACTTTCTCACTTCTGAGGGCACAAAAGCTTGAAAAAATCGGCTTTTTTGCCGGAAATCAGCTGTTTTAGAGGTTTTTTAAGGATATTTCAGTTCTTGTGGATAACTGAATCAAATTCCAGGGCCTGTGGATAAACTGTGGAAAAAAGTTGATAGTTTGGGGATAAAACCTCTCTGCTGGCTCTGAAGGGATTATGGGCTGTGGAAAAGTCGTGAATAATGAATTGCCTATATGGGAAAAACTATGATATTTTATAGGCAGAACCGATCAACATCAGTATACACAAACCCAGGAGAACTTTGCATGAGAAGACAGAATGCAGGAATGACATCACTTTTTTTTCTTCAGCTCGCTATAGCAGTCTTTTTCCTTATCCTCGGATTACAGGGGATTATGTATTCTGTTTCCCAGAACACCGGTTTTGCCAGAGAAGTTGCCCGTTTTTTCAATCCCGAATATCCGGCTGTTCAGAAGACTGAACTTATATTCGGTATATTCAGTCTGGTTTCCGGCCTTCTTCTGCTTCTGGGGCTCTTCAATTTCGGGGATTCCCGTCTTGTGACTGTTTCATCCGTTCTGATTTTCCTTTTCTGGCTGGTCAGGCTGGTGATGATGCGGTTTATGACAGAGCTCGTCATAAGTAATGGAAACATTTCCTTTCAGCCGGATCTTTCCAGTTGGCTCCTCAATGTTTCCATGGACACGATTATTCTCTGTTCCATCTGGACCCTGGCCCGCCGCGTCCGGTAGGACATGTGCGCATACCACATCTATCAAAGCAATACTCTTGAAGGGTTTGTAGAAAAATATCCTCAAAAATTTCTTCCCGATTCTCTTTTTGACAAGACCCTCTGTCTTGTGGTGCAAAACAGAAATATGGGGGAGTGGCTGAAACTGGAACTTGCCAGGATCAGGGGCATCAGTGGAGATTTTACCTATTTTATGCCTGAGAATGCTCTTCGTGAGTTCTGTTCAGGCTATCCCGGTGCCCGGGATCTGCTGGGAGAGCCGGAGAAACCTGTCCTCTTTCTGGATAACATGAAACTTATCCTCTTTCAGATCCTGGAGACTCTCATGGCAGGGATTACAGAAGATGACCCTGTGTACGGGGAACTCTTCCGCTATGTTCATTCCGGGGATCCCGAGAATCCCAAAGAGCAGAATCGGGTCCGTTCGGGGAGGCTTTTTGATCTGGCCGACAGCATCGCCGGACTTTTCAACCATTACGGCATGAACTGCCGGGCTTTAGTCTCTCCCTGGGAGGAAGGCAGAGCCTACGGGACTATGCCCGAGGGGATGAGAAAGCATGAACTGTGGCAGAGGCATCTCTGGAATCTTCTGTTTCATTCAGATCAGCCCTATCTGCATCTGAGTAAAATCCTGTCGGTTGTGATGAAATCCGGAGCACCCTATGACGGAGTTATCCGGCGGGTGGTTCTGTTCGGTTCCTCCTTTCTGGGTGATACGGGTCTGAATTTCTTTCATCATCTTTCGAAGGATATAGAGGTGGACCACTTTATCCTCTCTCCTTCGCGAACCTATTCCCGGTGGAAGGGAGATGTATCGCATCCCCTACTGAAAAGCTGGAGCACCCTGATCGGAGGGTTTGCCACTCTTTCCGAAGGATTTGATAATCCTGACAGGCAGAACGAATACATTCCTGTCGAGGAGGATTCTCTTCTCCATATCCTTCAGTCGGATATTCTGGAAGATCGTATCCCTTCTGAGAAGAGAGTTCTGGACAGTAGGGACCACTCTTTCTCCATCCATACCTTTACATCCCGCTGGAGGGAAATTGAGGTTCTGAAGGATCTTGTTTTAAATGCTCTCAACAGGGATCCTGACCTGAATCTGACTGAAATCTGCATACTGGCGCCTGATATCAATGAATATGCCCCTTTTCTGGAAGCCCTGTTCCCATCCAGAGACGGGGACCATCCGGGACGGGATCATCTTCCCTATAATATTGTGGATCTGAACGGAACATCCGACTCTCCCTTTATTCAGGGATTTCTACAGCTCTTCTCACTTCCCGGTGAAAAATTTACCCGGAAAGATCTGTTTCAGCTCTTTGATAATCCCTGTTTCTGTGAAGCTTTTCAGATCAACAGGGATGAACGGGATTTCTGGCTGGATCTCTGTGAGTCCCTGAATATCAAATGGGGAATGGACCGGGTCCATAAGCAGGATTTTTTTCCCGAAGCAACAGATTTCAACTCCTGGGAAGAGGGGTTCCGCCGCCTCCGGGACGGTTTTTTCCTGGAGGAACAGGATGATCCTGGACTTCCCTACACCCTGCAGGATGAGACAGGAAATCAGAGCGCCGGAAAACTCATGGATCTTGTAGAGGGACTTTTTCATGATTTTTATGAACTCAACAGGATTAATCTGCCCCTGGAAAAATGGGTTCTCCTGGCGGAAGCCCTTATGGAAAGCTATCTGGTCCCCCGGGACGGGGAAGGGCAGGACAGCAGTGACCGATGGAGACTGAAGGGGACCTTCAGAGATCTGATCTCTCTTTCTGAAGAAACGCTGAACCCCGAAGGAGGGGGAGGTGATCTCAACTTTCCCGTTTTCCGCACACTTCTGACGGAGTTTGTCAGAAAGTCGGGAGGAGAGCGGGGACGGTATCTGACTCAGGGGGTTACCTGTTCCTCTCTGAAACCTCTGAGGGCGATCCCCTTTAAAAGGATCTATGTTCTGGGGCTGAATGAAGGTGTTTTTCCCGGGGAGGATCTGCAGCTCAGTTTTGATCTGAGAGAGCTGGTTCAGCAGACTATTGATCTTTCCCGCAGGGGAAGTGACAAGTATGCCTTTCTGGAGACCCTCCTGTCCGCCTCGGATGCTCTGACCCTTTTCTATCATGACAGAGACCCTGTGCGGGGAGAAACTCTGCAGCCATCGGTTCTGATCAGTGAGCTGCTTGAATATCTGGACGGGACTTTCGCGTTCCCTGATGGTCAATCCGCCCGGGAGACTCTGGTTGTAAGGGAATCTATTCACAATTATGATCTCCAGTATTTCAGCGGCCCTGAAGAAAGCCTTTCTTTCAATGAAGGGGCTCTCAAGAGCGCCAGAATTGCCGCACTTCCGGAGAAGGAGGAACTCCCCCGGATCGGGCTGAACAGGGAGGTTCCGGAAAAATCCCCTGTTATGACTCTCCGGGAACTGGAACAGTTTCTGGGGAACCCCGGAGCCTATTACTATAGAAAAGCTCTGGGAATCTATCTGGAAGACAGAGACAACAGGGAGGAGGAGAGCCAGGAAAACTGGGAATCTCCTTTTCTTGACCGATACCTTTATCTCAAAGGGATCCTGGATGATCCATCCGGTCTGGAAGATCCGGAAGCCCTGGACAGGTATCTGTCGGATCAGCAGAAACGGGGCCGTCTGCCCGATTCGCAGCTTGTTTTTCTGGAGAAAGATTTCTACTCGGAAAGACTGGAGGAGATCCGGAAACAGCTGGAGGAGAAGGGGCTCTCCCGGGGGCTCGCTGATCCGCGGGATTACCTGATTTCTCCGGAAGATATGGTCTATCAGAGCTACAGGGATGAGACTCTGCATCCTCCTGTGATAATTCCCCATCTTGATATTTCCCTTCCCGACGGATCAGCTCTCTCTCTTTCGGGGCTTCTGGAAGAGTTGAGTCCCTCGGCTGACACTCCGGGGGAATGGGAAACCCTGGAGTACTGCGAGTCCGGTGAGCCTTCAGTCCGGCATTACATGAAATCCCTGATCAAGTGCCTTGTTATGAATGCTCTCCGGGAGAACCGGATGATTCCCCGGATAGAGTCGCTGAAACTCTATCTGGTCGGGAAAAGGAGCTTTCCAGCCAGAGTTTTCAGCCTGTCAGACCCGGGGGGAAGCGGCTCCGGGGATATTCTCCTTTCCGGAGGGGCGGATCGCTTGGCCCGTCTGCTGCTGTTCTGCCGGGATCAGATTGAGCAGCCCCTGATGGTCTACCCCGAACTGGGCGAGGTTCTGGCTGAAAGTCTGGCCTCTCATCCCGATATGACAAGCTCCCGGCTGGCGGAACTGTTTTCGCAGACCTGGCTGGAGAAAGCCGAACCCTCCGCTTTTTCTCCCCATAGTCCCTTTGCCCAGTGCCTGTACAGACGGCAGTTTATGGATACTCCTCCGGAAACGGATCCGGAAAGGCTGAGGGAATTTGTGGAGCTTGTCTACCTTCCCTTCTTTGCCCGTTCCAGGGAGAGTGGCGATGTCTGAATCCAAATCCTTTAATCCCTTCGAGGCGGATCTGAGGCATTCCATCAGGCTGGAAGCTTCGGCGGGAACCGGAAAAACCTACAATCTCGAGAGGGTCGTCTGTGAACTGATCGGGCGGTATCAGATTCCGCTGAATCAGATCCTTGTGGTGACCTTTACCAATAAAGCCACCCGGGAACTCCGTGAGAGGATCAGGTCCATTCTGACGGAACTTTCCCGGCCGGAGGCTGAAACAGATGCGCCCCGGAAATCCCTGCTTCTGGAAGCCCGTCATAATTTTGATAAAGCGGCAATCTTTACCATCCATGGATTCTGTCAGCATGTCCTGCAGACCTATCCTTTTGAATCGGGATCCTCCTTTCTGCAGGAGTTCCTGAGTGATTCCTCCCTGATCGAAGAGGGTGTGAGAGACTACCTCTACAGCCGGTTCCGGAATATCAGGGAGGAGGACAAAGAGCTCATCAGGGGGTTCCTCAAGAGCAGCGGATCCCTGGATGAGGCTGTCGGTCGACTTGTGAAGATCACCATGGATGAACTGGACGGTTCGGATGTGATCCGGATTCCCGATGACAGAACTGTGAAAGCCTCCCTGGAAGAGCTGGAAGCGTTTTCCCGGGGAGAGGGGGGTCTCCGGGATGCCCTGATCCCACTGCAGGCCCGCAACTGGAGCACTCAGGAAATCTTTCAGATTTTCAGGGATCTGAAGACCCGGCAGCGGGAGTCTACCGCTGAAAAGATAGCCTCTCTCTGGGCTGCTTTTCCCGATACCGGGGATATGGCGGCCTGGCTGGACTGGTTTTTCAGTAAAGATGAGCAGATCGGGGGAGTTCCGGCCTCCCTGCTTCTGGCCCTGACCGAGTCCAGTCTTGAAGAGAAGAGTGCAAAAGGGCTCTCCCCGGAGGACCTGCCGGATAAAACTCTTGTCCGGGCCGTCACCGGTCTGTTTGAGGCTCTGGAACCTTTTTGCGATCCCCAGTCACCGGATAAGGGAATTCACAGGAAACTGCTTGGCTATGCTTTTGTCCGGGATGTTGTCCAGGGGGCTCTTCCCCTTATTGAGGACAAGAAAAAAATACGGGGCATGCGGGATTTCTCAGATCTGATCAAAACCCTCCACTCCCGCCTCAGTTCTGATCCTGACGGCCCTCTGGCAAAGGTTTTAAAGCAGCAGTACAGGGTTGTCCTTGTGGATGAATTTCAGGATACCGACAGGATGCAGTGGGATATCTTCAGCACCCTCTTCACCGGGGATCCTGAGCACAATCTCTTTCTTATCGGAGATCCCAAACAGTCGATCTACGGTTTCAGAGGGGCTGATCTTTCTGTCTATTTTGAAGCCTGTGAATCCATAGCCCGGGAGGACCAGTACTCTCTGGGAACCAACTTCCGCTCCCGCCGGGAGGTGGTGGAGGGCTGTAATTTTCTCTTCGACCGGCTCTTCTCGCTCCCTGTAAAAGGAAGCCGTCCCGTTCCCTTTCAGCCTGTGGAAGCGGCGGGGGTGAAAGGAGCGGATCCGGTTGACGCCGACGGCCATGTCCTTCCGGCCATTACCTTCTGTGAGATCCATTCAGGCAGTGACAAGGAGCAGGAGAACAAGGATATTCTGAAGCTTGCCTGGATGAGGGAGATCGTCCGCAGGGCAGAGCAGTTTCTCAAGGAAGAATATCAACTGGTTCTGGGAGAGGATTCCCGGCCTGTTCAGCCGGGGGATATTGCTGTTCTGATGGATACCAACGGTGACTGCGAAAATATGCAGAAGCATCTGGAATCCAGGGGGATCTCATCGGTCATCTACAGTGACAGGAGAGTCCTTGATACGGAAGAAGCCGATCTGTTCGGTCTTTTTCTCCGTTCCCTTGCCCGGCCTTCCGACAGAAGCAGTCTGCGGGCCCTGCTTGTTTCCCGGGTTTTCCGTCTAAACGCTTCCGATCTGAGCCGGATGGAGGAGACCGGGGAACTGGATGAAATGAGCCTACTTTTTCACAGCTGGAAGAACCGCTGTGATCAGGGAGGACTGATACGGGTTTTTCATGCTCTATTCGAAAAGGAGGATCTTCTGCCCGGCAGGGTTTCCAGTTCCTGGAAGAACCGGCTGTTGAAGCTCCGCAGCGGAGACAGGAGCTGCACCAATCTGATGCACCTGGCCGAGCTGTTCCATCAGGAGCAGAAAAACCGTTCCCTTGATGCGCACGGACTGTTTGATCTGTATGTGAAAATGAAGAATGATCCCTCCCCGGATGATCAGAAACAGGTGCGTCTGGATAAAGACGGAGAGGCCGTTCAGATCCTGACCCATCACTCCAGCAAGGGCCTGGAGTATCCGATTGTCTTCTTCTTCGGCGGCATGCAGGATGGAAAGACCGGCAACAGGAGCGAGCTCACCTACTACTGGGATGACAGACGTTACAGGGACTTCCTCATGACAGGAGACTCCCGGGCAAAGGCGGCACTTTCGGACTGGGAAGAGAGAAAAAGGCTCTATTATGTCTCCCTTACCAGGGCTTCCTCGCTGCTTCTGATGCCCTTTTTCCCCCAGAGTGATCTGTATTATCTTTCCAGTATTTACGGAGCCCTCTGCGGGCCAGATCTTCTGAAGGATGCGGAGGAACTTGTGAAAGATCCTTCTCCGGAGACGCACTGGCCCTACCACTCCCATATGCAGTGGCGGGACCGGAAGGCCATCAAGCAGAAAAAGACGGGATTTCACAGAAAAATCGGGGATCAGATGATGCTTCTGGCCCGGACCTATCCGGAGCTTTTTCTCTTTGCCCCCTGTGACAGGGAAGAGGGGAGCCTCTCTCTCTTTGAAAACTCCGAGCCCCGGCCCGTGGGGGACTCTCCCGAGCTTCACTGCGCCCGGTGGACTCCGGGGGCCCCTTTTTATGAAAGGATCATCCGGGTGGACAGCTTCTCTTCCCTCAGCGCCGGCAGGCATGGTGCGGTTCCCGATACGGCGGGGGCGGATCAGGATGCAGACAGGGATGGAGAGGATGCGGGAGAGATTCCTCCCGAAGAGGAATCGGGAATCCTGGGGCTCACAAGAGGGGCCGAATTCGGTAACCTTGTCCACTATATTTTTGAAAACATTGATTTTGGCAGGGGAAATCTCTCCCTGGAGGCATGGTTTGATAACGACCTGTTCGGGCCTACAGAGACCTATGCCTTTCTGGAGGAAGCGGCGGTCCGTTTTTTTGATCAGGACTGGTGGAAACAGTATCAGAGACCTCTGGGGGAGATGGTCTGGAATGTCCTGAACTGTCCTCTGGAAGAGACGGGACCCTTAAAGGATCTGGCTCCGGAAGTCCTGAAAGCGGAAATGGAATTCCTCTATAAAATTGAGGAAGAGTCCCGTATCAGAATGGCAGAATGGAGTACCCAGGTCCGCAAGGGGTATCTCAAAGGGTTTATCGATCTGATCTTCCGGCATAATGACAGATATTATATTGCCGACTGGAAAACCACAGTCCCCTCGGGAAGGGGTGTTCTGAGCGATTACGACCCTGAAAAGCTGGAAGATACAATGCACTCGCATCTCTATGATGTCCAGGCCCGAATCTATATCAAGGCCCTTGTCAGATATCTGTCTACCCTGGATCCCGGCTTCGACTATGAACGGGATTTCGGCGGGGTCTATTACTTTTTTGTCAGAGGCATGTCCGGGGATCAGGGAAAGCGGGGAGTCTACTTTATCCGCCCCGGCCGGGAAGATCTTGATACTTTTCTGAAAGGGAGCGGGGACGATGCATAAAGGGAAAATCCGGGGAATGAAAAAATTCCTGGAGCTCAAGTCTGTCCGGGATGCCTGGCCTCAGGACATCAGAACGCGCCTTTCCAATCCCAGTGGGGAAGGAGATTTTATTCAGAAGGCCCGGCTGACCGGGGCGGAAAGCTATCAGATACAGGGGACCCTCCATATGATCTCCCGTTTCGGGACTTCCCCGGGCAGGAAAGAGCGGGACCTGCTGAGATGGGTGGTCCTCTATCTGATGCAGCAGTCCGGCAGCGGTCATATCCGCATCGGCAGGGAGGACTTTTTCAAAGACTTTCCCCTCTGGATGAAAAGCAGCGGGATCTCTCTGGATGAAGCCTCACTGACAGAGCTTTTCCCCTCTCTGCTGCAGGAAAATCCCCGTCTTTTCGGAATTCTCCCGTCGGAAGAGGCTCCGATACTAAGGACAGAAGGGGATCAGTCCTTCTATCTTTTGAAACGCTGGCGATATGAAAAAAGGTTTCTTGAACTTCTGGATCCCCTTGTGGGAGAGAAGGGAAAGAAAATCCTGACGGGATTCGGGGAGTCCGAGGTTCTCGAAAGTGTTTTCCGTGAGCTTCAGAAAGACAGCTCTCTTGTTCTCAGTGAAGAGACCCTGTCCGCCGCGTCCATGGTCTGTTCCCGGCTTTTTTCTGTGATCACAGGAGGCCCGGGGACAGGAAAAACCACAATCCTGAGCGGGGTTCTGCGGCTGCTCCTGACTGTACGCAGACAGAAGGGGATGGAACCTCTGAATATCCGTCTCTGTGCGCCCACCGGCCGGGCGGCGGGGAGGATGGAAGAGAGTCTCAAGGACCTTCTGGCGGATCCGGATCTGGGTGGGGCCTTCCCGGTGGCTCCGGGAACTCTTCATAAACTTCTGGGCCTCATACCGGGAGCTCCGCCCCGGTTCAACCGGAACAGACCTCTTCCGGCGGATCTGATTGTGGTTGACGAGGCTTCCATGGTGGATCTGAACCTCATGTACTATCTGCTGGACGGAATGAAGCCGGGAGCCCGGCTCCTTCTGGTAGGAGATAAAGACCAGCTCCCCTCGGTGGAAGCGGGAGCCCTCCTTTCGGACTTCCTTTACGGTTCCGGCCGGGACCGCTACAGGCTGGACGGGGGTGTCCTCTCTCTGTCCAGGGTACACCGGAACAGCGGTGCTATTCTGGAGGGAGCCTCTCTTATCATACAGGGGAAGAGTTCGGATTTTCTGGATTTTCTCAAAGATCCCAGGCGGAACAGCGAGACCGGTTCCGGCCGGTTCCGCTATTTTCCGATTCCCGGGTTCCGTTCCTTTCTGGATGAAGCCTCTGAAACTCTGCCTCTGGCACAGCTGAAACAGATGATTCCTCCTTTTTCCTGTTCCGTCACCTCCTGGGAGGATCATCGGGAACAGGTGGAAGCCTATTTTCAGCTCTATCGGGACTGGACCATCCTTGTTCCCTCCCGGAAGGGACTGTTCGGCATCAACAGCATCAACAGGGCTCTGAGCACCTACTTTGCCCCCCGTGAGGGCTCTGTTTTTCACGGTCAGCCTATTATGATCAGCCGCAACGACTATGAGCGGGGTCTCTTTAATGGTGACAGGGGGGTGGTTCTGGAGTTTCAGGGCAGTCACTATGCCTTTTTTGACGGCCGGGAGAGAGGGGAGTTCCGTCATTTCCCCATAACCCTGCTGGGTGAGTATCAGACGGCTTTCGCCCTGACCATCCATAAGAGCCAGGGTTCCGAATACAGGGATGTGATCGTTCTGCTTCCCGAAGGGGCGGAAAGGCTCCTTTCCCGGGAGATCCTCTATACGGGAGTTACACGGGCCAGAGAGCAGGTGACTCTCTATACAACGACCGAACTGGCGGAGATGGCCCTTTCCCGGGGTGTGAGAAGGCAGTCGGGAATCAGAGAGTTTATGGTAAAACAGGAGTAAACCCTCCCGGCAAGACTAGCTCAATTCAAGGATTTATATTATTTTTCCTTAGGCGATCATGGGGATGGAAGGACTTTAACTGCTTCTGATGCCCCGTATTGTATTGATTTATTGAAGGAGAACACTATGGAATGTCCCTGCGGCAGTGGCGCAGAGTATGAAAAATGCTGCGGCGTATATATTAAAAACGGGATTCCCGCCCCTACGGCGGAGAAACTGATGAGAGCCAGGTATTCAGCCTATGCTCTGGGTGAAATTGATTTTATCATGGACACTCACAAGGTTGAAAAAGGGGAAGAGGAATCTGCCCGCAAGGCGACTGAAGACTGGTCGAGCGGATCGGTCTGGCAGGGCCTGGAAATTATAAAAACTTCCAAAGGCGGGGAGAGCGATTCGGCAGGAACCGTGGAATTCAAAGCCCACTATATGGTGGACAGAGCCCGGTATACGCACCATGAAGTCAGCAAGTTTGAAAAACAGGACGGTCGGTGGATTTTTTCTGAAGGTCAGGAGATTAATAAGCCTGTTCACAGGGATGAGCCAAAAGTCGGCCGGAACGATCCCTGCCCCTGCGGAAGCGGTAAGAAATACAAGAAGTGCTGCGGCTGATTCCCGGCTCTTCTATCATTGAAAAAAAGTCTCCCCCGGGTAAGGCCCCCGTCCTTCGGCTCCGCTCAGGATCCGGGGGCACTTTGATATCTAACAGCTCGTCTTTTATCAAATAAAAAGTCCCTTCCGGTTATGGCCCCGTCCCCTGAAAGGGAGTCTCTTTGCATTTCTAACTGTCAGTGGTTTCACACATAAAAAGTCCCCTTCAGGGGATTTAGGGGCCGGGATTTAGGGGCTGGCCCTGTTATTTCTTCAGCCTGGTATCCGGATTGATTCCCAGTTCAGATATCATCTGATCTTTTATGGTGGCTATGAACTCTTTGTACTGCCTTGTTTCTTCTCTCAGCTGTTTTATTTCATATACCATCCATCGGAAGTCTTCATCCGCATCTTCCACATCATAGCTGAATTCGGCGCTGGGATTGTATTTTATCCAGCAGAGTCTGTTGCCTCTGCGTTTTTTTCTCTGGAATTTCTCTTCCAGTTCTTTCAGACGGTCCTGATCGGTACTTTTCATATACTTTTTATTATGACCAAAAAAGAAGGGATATTGAAGGGGCTCTTCAATATCCCGGTCAGGCTGGTTTGCCGGATCCTCTCTAGAGTCGGAAATCCCTTTTGCCCTCTTCGATATTCCTCAGGTTTTTCTGGACGATTCCCCTGATCTTTTCATTGGGAATATTCTGAAGTTCCCTTTGGATCATCTGATTGCCGCTCTCTCTGGTCCTGTCGGACGCATAGTCTTCCAGATACTCTTTCAGGGTCATAAGGGCATTGGGATGGCAGCAGTTCTGGATCTGGCCGGTTTTGGCCAGGCTCATAAAGCGGTCACCGGTCCTTCCCTCCCGGTAGCAGGCGGTACAGAAGCTGGGGATATGCCCCATTTCCATCAGCCAGTGAGCAATTTCATCCATAGTCCGTTTATCGCTGGTATCAAACTGTTCGGAGTTTTCATCCTCTTTTTCAGGTTCGCTGTATCCGCCCACGCTGGTTTTCGATCCGCCGCTTATCTGGGAGATCCCCAGGTCGAGGACTTTCTCCCGGCACTCTTTGCTCTCCCTGGTGGAAACAATCATGCCCGTATAGGGGACGGCTATTCTGATGCAGGCCACCAGTTTGGCAAAGATCTCATCGCTGATGCTGTTGTCAAATTCCATAGGATCGATATCCTCGGCCGGACGGATCCGGGGGACACTGATGGTATGGGGGCCTACGCCGAAAGCCGCTTCCAGGTGTTCCGCATGCATCATCAGGGCGGCAAATTCGTAGCGGTACAGTTCCAGTCCGAAGAGAACCCCCAGACCCACATCGTCTATTCCCGCTTCCATGGCTCTGTCCATTGCTTCGGTATGATACGCATAATTGTGTTTCGGTCCGGTGGGATGGAGGGTTTCATAGCTCTCTTTATGGTAGGTCTCCTGAAACAGGATATAGGTTCCGATCCCTGCGTCTTTCAGTTTTTTATAGTCTTCCACAGTGGTCGCCGCAATGTTGACATTGACCCGGCGGATATCGCCGTTTTTGTGTTTTATCTTATAGATGGTATCAATGCATTCCAGAATATACTCAATGGGATTGTTGACAGGATCTTCTCCCGCTTCAAGAGCCAGGCGTTTGTGACCCATGTCCTGAAGGGCCATCACTTCTTTCTTCACCTCTTCCTGGGTCATCTTTTTCCGGGTGATCTGTTTGTTTTTGGCATGATAGGGGCAGTAAACGCAGCCGTTGACACAGTAGTTTGACAGGTAGAGCGGGGCAAACATTACAATCCGGTTGCCGTAAAGATCTTTTTTGATCTGCGAGGCCAGCTGGTAGATCTCCTCATTTTTTTCGGGGATATCACAATCCAGAAGAACCGCTGCCTCCTGGTGAGTGAGGCCCTTTCTCAGGCGGGCCTTCTCCAGGATCCTGTCGATAAGTTCTCTGTTGGTCCTGTTCCTGTCCGCATACTCCAGAGTCTGCAGAACCTCTTCGTGAGAGATGAATTCTTCGGCTTTCAAAGATTTGGGATTGTACATGATTTGTCTCCTTCGGGTCAGAATTTTCTTCCCCATCCGTCTGTAAAAAAGTATCCTTCCGGGAAGTCAGAACCTGCCGGTCAGATCGGTGCGAGTCCTATACTACACCCAATCGATATTTTTTTCACTATTAAAATTCCCTGTTTTTGAAAATATTTTTTCTCCGCAGGATCCCATACAGACAAATCCCCCGCTCTATGCTAGGGTAGGGGCCTATGGATCAGCCTATTTCTCAGAGAATCCTCTATGAGGATAACCATCTGATTATCATCAATAAAGAGTCGTCTGAAATCGTTCAGGGAGATAAGACCGGAGACATCTCACTCTGTGATACGGTCAAAGAGTTTATCAAAGACCGGGATAACAAGCCGGGAAATGTTTTTATGGGAATTCCCCACAGGCTGGACCGGCCCACCAGCGGTATTGTGATCTTTGCCAAAACCTCCAAAGCCCTGAGCCGGATGAATGAGCTTTTCCGCAAGGGGGATATCCACAAAACCTACTGGGCCGTGCTCTGCGGCTGTCCGGATAAAAAGGAAGACACCCTGACCGACTGGCTCAGACGGGACCGGAAGCAGAACAAGTCCTATACCACCTCCCAGGGAAAAGGGGACAGCAAGAAGGCCGTCCTTTCCTACAGGCTCCTGTATCATACAGGACGCTATGCACTGGTTGAA
The DNA here is from genome assembly GCA_963666275.2 of Oceanispirochaeta sp. Taxonomy (GTDB): domain Bacteria; phylum Spirochaetota; class Spirochaetia; order DSM-2461; family DSM-2461; genus Oceanispirochaeta. The sequence continues at coordinate 179,477 of CAXXOA010000002.1, read as the reverse complement.
GTGGACCTTCATACAGGAAGGCATCACCAGATCCGGGTTCAGCTGAGTTCCCGGGGATGGCCGGTGAAGGGAGATCTCAAGTACGGAGCCCCCCGGTCCAATCCGGGAGGAGGCATCCATCTGCATGCCAGGCATGTGCAGTTTCTGCACCCTGTCAAAAACACCCCTGTGGAGATTACAGCACCGGTACCTCCGGGTGATACCCTCTGGGCCGATCTGGAGAGAGAGGCCCTGTCTCTTGGCTGATCCTGTACTCTCTCTGCCTCTGAAATCTTCTCATATTGAAAGCCTTCTCTCCTGGCTGGACGAAAGCGGCATAGACTATCCCTGGGGGGACAATCCCACAGCCTACAGGGTCTGGATCTCAGAGGTGATGCTGCAGCAGACTGTTGTTACCGCTGCGGTGGAGCACTTCAGGCGCTGGATGCTCCTTTTTCCCGATATCCCTGCTCTGGCTGCGGCAGAGGAGCAGGAGGTTCTCAAGGCCTGGGAGGGACTGGGGTACTACTCCAGAGCCAGGAATCTTCATAAGGGAGCCCGGTATCTGATGGAGTCCTGCGGGGGATCCCTTCCCGATAGCTACGGAGAACTCCTGAAGGTTCCCGGAATCGGGGACTATACTGCCCGGGCTGTCCTGAGTCTGGCTCTGGGGAAGCCCTATCCTGTTCTGGATGCCAATGTCCGCCGGATCGGTCAGCGTCTCACCGCCTTTTCCGAATGGAGTCCCGCCCTGGACAGGGAACTCCTTGAACTGCTGGACGGAATCATCCCTCCCGAATCCCCCGGGAAATTCAATGCCGCTCTGATGCAGCTGGGGCAGCAGGTCTGCCGGACTGGAATTCCCCGCTGTGATGAATGCTCTCTGCAGGAGGTCTGCCGGGCCCGGCTTGAAGGCTTGGAAACATTCATTCCGGCCAGGAAAAAGCGGCAGATCAAAGAGAAGCATACAGTCCTCTTCCTTCTGCTGAAGGGACGGGAGATCCTTCTCTACAGACGCTCCCGGGGGATCGGTCAGGGCCTGTGGTTTCTGCCGGGAGCGGAGATTTCCCAGGCGGAAAAGATCAGGGGCATTCTGTCGGAAAATGCCGGGGAAGCGGGAGTCCTTCAGGATACGGTGCACCTGTATACTACCTGGAAAGACTGGCTTCATACGGAAATTTACCAGGTTAAACCGGACCGGGACATCCCTGCTGCCGTCTTTCCGCTGGAAAACAGCGCGGAAGTCCAATGGGTGGATATTGAAAAACTCGGGGATTTTCCCACTCCCAGCGTCTACAGAAAAATTCTTGATCAGGCCTATCCAATCCTCACGGAATTCTAATCTTTATTCCTTGTATAAGCTTCCTATCCATTGTACTGTGAAATAATGAATAGACCTTCCGGAATCGCCCTTTCTCTACTCTGCGGATCTCTGCTGTTATTCGCCTCCTGCCGGTCTCTGGATGAGATTGTTGTAGATAAAATCTCCCTGATGATGTCCTCTGATGACGGAGCGGGAGCTTTTGTCAGAGACGATGATCCCCAGCTGGTGGCAGATGCTCTTCCCTTTGTTCTGAAGATGTATGAAATGCTTATAGAGATGAATCCCGATGATCCCGCCCTGAAGCTGGCGGCGGGGAAATCCTTCATCATGTATGCCAATGCCTTTATTCAGACTCCTGCGGGTATGCTCCCTGATGAAGAATGGGAGAGTCAGGAGATCATGCTGAACAGAGCCAGGAAGATGTATCTTCGCGGGCGGGACTACGTTTCGGAAGGCCTGGCCCTGAAGCTGGAACTCTCTTCGGACCCTCTGTCGGAGGATCCGGATGATCTTCTTCGGCAGACCGGACCGGAGCTGGCTCCCTATCTCTACTGGACAGGCGCCGCCTGGCTGGGAGCTTTTTCCTGTAATCCTTTTGATATGGAGCTGGGAAGCGGCATATATAAACCCGTATCCTATCTGTTTTATGCTCTCCAGCTGGATGAAACCCTTGAAAACGGAGGGGTGCACGATCTGCTTATTACGGTCTGGTCATCCATCCCCGGGGGCATCATCGACAAAGCTTTTCTTTCCACTCCCCATACGGCAGGAGCATTTTCTGCTGTATATTATAAAGAAGCCGGTATCGGAGACTCAGCGGAAGAGCGGGCCCTCTACCATATGGAGAGAGCCCTTGCCCTTTCTGAGGGAAATAATCCTTCGCCCTATGTTTCCTATGCCACCGGTATTCCTGTGATGAAACAGGATTATGAGACCTTTGAAAGAATGCTGCAGGCAGCATTGGCTATCGATCCCGCAGGGGATCCGGATAATGAACTTGTCGCTGTTATCATGCAGGACAAAGCCCGATGGTATCTGGACCATCGGGAAGACTTTTTTCTCCTGGACTTTTGATAAGGAACTGAATATGACGAAGAAAATATATCTTCTGTTTCTGCTTGTTTTTATGGTCGGGCTGCTTCCGCTCCCGGCACTGACTATTAAAATGGGAAGCCTTTTTCCCGAAGGGACGGAATGGGACAGGACTCTCAAGCGGATTGCCCGGGACTGGAAGGAGATCACCGACGGCAGGGTCATTCTGAAAATTTACCCCGGAGGCATTGCCGGAACCGAAGAGGATATGGTCAGGAAAATGCGGATCGGTCAGCTCGATGCGGCGGTTATGACCATTGTGGGAATGAATAAAATTGTCTCGGACTCCCTTGTTTTCAGCCTCCCCTTCCTGATTCACAATGATCAGGAACTTGATTTCATTCTGGAGGAAATCACTCCCATGCTGACTGATGATTTTCAGGAGAAGGGATTTGAGCCCCTCCTGTGGTCCAAGTCCGGTTGGATCAATCTGTTCAGTAACCGGGAGATCTATGTTCCCGATGATGCAAGAAAAACCAAAATGGGTGTGGATACGGGTGAACAGGATATGATTGAAGCTTTCAAAGCCCTGAGATTCAATGTGGTTCCCCTTTCTATGAATGATACGCTCATGGGCCTGCAGAGCGGAATGATCGATACGGTCTATACGGCTCCCATGGGGGCTGCCGCCTATCAGTGGTTTGCTCTGGCCCGGAATATGAATCCCCTGGAAGTCATGCCCGTTGTGGGAGGAGTGGTGATCTCAGACAGGGCCTGGAGTAAAATCCCCCGGCAGTATCATGAGGCTCTGAAGCAGTCCATGGAGGAAGCGGGAAGGGAGTTTTATACGGAAGCGGAAAAACTCAATGAACAGGCCATGGATGTGATGAGACAGAACGGTCTGAACGAACTGACTCTGACGGACTCCCAGGTCGCCCAGTGGCATGAGATGTTCGCCGGGGGCTACGGTTTTATTGTAGGCCCGGGTAAACCCGTATCCCGGGAGATTTTCGATGAAGTGAATCGCCGTCTGGAAGAGTTCAGAGCCGGTCAATGAGAAAATCCTGGTATCATCATATTGAAGATAAATTAGCAGGAGTCGTTTTTCTCATCCTGGCTCTGCTGCCTACCATGGAAATCTTTACCAGGCTGATATTCAAATCCGGACTGACAGGTTCGGAGGGGTATATCCGTAATGCAGTTGTCTGGACAGCGTTTCTGGCGGGAATGATCACCTCCCGGGAGGACAATCACCTCTCCCTGACTTCAGGGAGCGAAATACTCAAAGGCCCGGTCGGGAACGTCTTCCGTTCCCTTGTCAAAATCCTTTCAGCGGGAATCGCTCTGGGACTGGCAGTCAGTTCCTTCTCATTCCTTATGATTGGTTTCGATCCCGAGCAGACCGTGGGGATCCTTCCCATCCGCCTGGTCATTGCGATCATGCCAGTGGGATTCCTGGTGATGGCTGTCCGGTTTCTCTACATCCGGAAAAAGAAGAGCACGGGAATTGTCACGGTGCTGCTCTCTCTCCTTTTCGGTCTTTTTCTGTCGATCCCCGCAGTGGGGAATATGTCCTATTCAGTCATGGATATGCCCCCGCTTTTTCTGGATACCCTGAGCAGCTTCTATTTTGACACATTCTACTACATCGCTTTTCCGGCGATTCTGGTTCTTGCCCTGTCCACCATAACAGGAACTCCCATTTTTATCCTTCTCGGAGGGGTAGCGTTCTTTCTGTTCTCTAAAGACTGGGGGTCCCTGGAGGTTCTGCCCAATGAGGCCTACAACCTGCTGACAAGTTCCAGTATTCCCGCGATCCCTCTCTTTACCCTGACAGGATTTATTCTCTCCGAAAGCAAAGCCGGAGAGCGGCTGGTCCGTTTCTTCCAGAGCTTTATGGGGGGAGTCCCCGGGGGAATGGCGATCATGGCTGTCCTGGTGTCAGCTTTTTTCACAACCTTCACCGGCGCTTCGGGAGTCACAATCCTGGCTCTGGGAGCCCTTCTTCTCTACATCCTGACCAGTTCGGGTGAGTATTCCGAGTCCTTTTCCCAGGGGCTGCTGACCTCTTCGGGGAGCATCGGTCTGCTTTTTCCGCCCAGCCTTCCCATCATCATGTACGGTGTGACCGCCCAGATCAGCATCCGCGACATGTTCCTGGGAGGCATCATTCCCGGGGTCATTCTTGTCAGTGCGCTCTCTGTTATGGGAGTCGTCGCCAGTGTGAGGGCCCGCCGAAGGAGCAGTTTTACCTTCCAGTGGCGGGAATTCTTTTCCTCCCTCAGGGCTGCATCAGGAGAGCTGCTGCTGCCCGTGATTATCCTGGCGGGGTATTTCGGAGGGATTACCACACTGGTGGAAACAGGCGCCGTGGCTGTTATCTACTCCATTGTCCTTCAGAGCTTTATTCACAGGGATTTCAACTGGACCAGCCTTTTCCGGGCCATGGACAGGAGCCTCCCTATCATAGGCGGTGTCCTGATGATCCTGGCTACGGCCAAAGGGCTGTCCTACTACCTCGTGGATGCCCAGGTTCCCATGATCCTCACGGCTTTTGTGGAGCAGCATATACACTCCCGGGTTGTCTTTCTGATCATGCTGAACCTGATCCTTCTCGTGACAGGCTGTCTCATGGATATCTATTCGGCTATCCTTGTGGTGGCTCCTCTGATAATCCCCATGGGGGAACTGTTTCAGGTTCATCCGGTTCAGCTGGGAATCATATTTCTGGCCAACCTTCAGCTGGGGTATCTGACGCCGCCTGTGGGGATGAATCTTTTTCTGGCGTCCTATCGGTTTGAAACTCCCCTTGTAAAGATATATAAAAGAGTAATACCTTTTTTACTGGTTCTACTGGTAATGGTTATATTAATCACTTATGTCCCCTGGTTTTCCCTGGCCCTGGTCGGGAATTAAACAGAGTTAAAAGGCAGGTAAAATGGCAAAATTGACAAAGTCGGAACGCAGCTGGATCATGTACGACTGGGCGAATTCCGCCTACTCCATCACGGTTACCACCGCAGTGTTCCCTCTCTTTTTCGGACAGATCGCCCGTGAGGGAGGTTTGAGCAATACCGCTTCCACCGCGGTGCTGGGATATGGGAACAGTATCTACGCTCTTCTGATCGCCATTATGGCTCCTCTGCTGGGAACCCTGGCTGACTACAAGGGAAGGAAAAAGAAATACTTCCGGTCCTTCCTTATGATGGGCATCCTCTCCACACTCCTGCTGATCCTGATTCAGCCCGGAGCCTGGATGGCCGCGATTATTCTCTACGTCCTCACAGCCCTTGGTTTTACAGGGACCAATATCTTCTATGATGCCTTTCTTGTGGATGTGGCCGAAGTGGAAAGGATGGATATGGTTTCCACCAAAGGTTTCGCCTGGGGCTACATAGGAAGCACCATACCCTTTGTGGCTTCTCTTGTGATTATCTTTCTTATGGCCAAAGGGGATATGTCCACTCTGAATATCAACGGGGTCCGCATCGCCTTTCTGATCACCGCTCTGTGGTGGCTGGGGTTTTCCATCCCCATGCTGAAGAATGTCAAACAGAAATTCGGAATTGATCCCTCTCCCAGACCCCTGCGGGACTCTTTTAAAAGGATCTGGAAGACTTTCCAGAATATCCGGAAATTCAAAGCGGTCTTTATCTTTCTTCTGGCCTACTTCTTCTATATTGACGGTGTGGGTACCATTATCAAGATGGCCACCGATTACGGTTCAAAGATGGGAATCAGCTCCACCATCCTGCTTCTGGATCTGATGGGGCTTCAGATTGTGGCCTTCCCCTTTGCTATCCTCTATGGGGTCCTGGCAAAAAAGACCTCGGGAAGGACGATGCTTTTTGTGGGAATCGGCATCTATCTTGTCATTTCCACAATTGCTGTTTTTCTGCCCTTTATGGGACAGGGTATGATTATCCCCATGTTTATCCTGATCTCTTTTCTGGTAGCCACCAGTCAGGGGGGAATTCAGGCCCTTTCCCGGTCTGTCTACAGTGCCATGATCCCTCCCAATCAGGCAGGGGAGTTTTTCGGATTCTTTGATATCTTCGGTAAATTCGCTGCTATCCTGGGGCCCTTTATCCTGGGATTTGCCACACAGATGACAGGTTCCTACAGCGTGGGGATCGGCGGCATTGTTATCCTGTTCCTGATCGGAGGAGTCCTTCTCCTCTACAGCGGCAAGGTATTGAAAGACCAGGGTGTCTGATGAAGCAGGGATCCCGGGCGGAAGAGCTTGTAAACCGGGGGATTGATTTCTCCCGGCAGGGAAAGCATCTCAAAGCGGCAGAACTTTTTCTGCAGGCCCTTGAGCTCGTCCCGCGCCATCCGGTGATCTCCTTCAATCTGGCTCTGGAATATCTGAAACTGAGAGAGCCGGAACAGGCTCTCTCCTGTCTGAAAAATTCCACCGGCGGGGATCCTGACAATCCCGACTACTGGTGTGAAACCGGCGTTGCCCTCTACGAACTGAAAGACTATAACGGGGCGGAGGAGGCTTTTGATAAAGCGGTCTCCCTGGGAGGAGAAACTTCCCGGCTCTGTAACAGTTTCGGGGTTCTGCGTTTTGTAACAGAGGATTATTCCCGGGCCCGGGAGTTTTTCAGCAGGGCGGTGACCCTGGATCCCGGCAATGCGGATGCCTGGTTCAATCTGGCCGATACCTTTGATGTTCTGGGAAACCGGAAAGGTGCCGGGGAGGCCCGTCGGGAGTACGAAAAACTGACAGGAAAAGGATAGTGTATGAGAGCGGAAGAGCTGGTTGCTGAAATTTACCGACAGAAACTGTCTCTGCAGGAGGCGGGGGAGAAACCTGTACAGGTTATTATGCCTCCCGAAGCCTGGGAGCATATCCGGGCCTGGCATATCTCTCTGGGGGTCATGGATAAGGCCCCGCATATGGACTATATCAGTGATGATTCGATTTTCGGCCTGGCTGTTATCCTGAAGAGTTCAGAGATCCTGCAGGTGGAGTAAAAAAAAGGGATAGTCCCTCTGCGGAGACTATCCCTTTTTTAAATCTTATTAATTTTTAGTATTTTTATCTTCCCGGGGGAAGAAAGGGGCGGGAATCCCTTATTTTGTTTCCCTTTCCACATCTTTACAGGCATTGAAGAGGTTGTCGAAAAGCTCCTCAATATATTTTGCAGGAAGAGAGGAATAGGCTACCCTGATCAGATTTCCCAGAGCGATGATTCCGGTATCATACTCCTTGAGGAGTTTCTGTCTGACCTCTTCGGCATCCTGTTTCTTCATCTCCACACACATAAAGTAGCCTGAGTTGAAAGGAATCGCTTCAAAATACTCACTGTATTCCTTATGGGCTTCCAGGGTTTTCCTGACAAGATCGTACCGGCTTCTGAGAAGCTCGAACTTATTCACTTTGTCTGCCTCGTAGGAGGGATCCTCATAGGCTGTAAGCAGGAGGTTCTGGGAGAGAATGCTGTCGTTTGAGATATTTCCCCTGACGGCCCCGGCAATTTTATCCACCAGAGTCTGGCCGGCCGATTCAGTCATGCCTTTCCAGGAGAAGGTTACGAAACCAACCCGGAATCCCCAGACATAGTCCTCTTTGGTGGCTCCGTCGATTTTTACAGCCAGAATCCTCTCATCCAGTTCTGCCAGATGGGAAAAAATGGACTCTCTGGCAATTCCGTCTTCGTATACAAGGCCAAAATAGGCATCGTCGATCAGAACGGCTATGTTTTTCCCTTTTCCGGCTGCTTTTTTGAGAATCTTTGCAATCCCCTGCATTTCCTCTTCTGTGGGAGTATATCCGGTAGGGTTGTTGGGAAAGTTGAGGAGAACCACTTTCTTTTCTCCCGGGCTGTCAAGCTTCTCTTCCAGCCCGGCCAGGTTGAAACCCTCTCCATCGTACATGGTATAGCAGCTCATTCTGGCCCCGTAGGCATTGCAGAACGCCAGGTTGTAGTTACCCCAGTAGTATTCGGGTGTGATAATTTCATCCCCTTCGTCGATCAGAAGGTATCCGGCCATACTCAGGCCGTGGGTCAGGGCATTGGTAACAACAGGGAGGGTCAGTTCTGTTTTTTCTAAAGCCGGATTCTTTTTCCGGATGATTTCCCGCCAGGTTTTCCTGAGGGCCATGAGGCCGTAACTGGGGGCATAGGGAAATACTTTTTCAGGAGACATGTTCACAAGTTTTTCCAGAGCTGATAAGCGGATAGGAGAACCGTCATCCTCGGTAGCCATACCTATAGATGCGTTGATCCTTTTACCGCTGGCATCCTGACCCTGCATTACAAGACCTTTTTTAGGAAAAAAGATCTCTTTTCCGCGTTTGGATAAAAGAGAAAAAACGGCAGGGTTCTGGTTTTTCAGTACATTGTTCAGCACTTCGGCCTGGGGATTCATATAGATATCTCCTCGTATTGTATGGGGGCATGGGCAGAAATGCCTCTATGACACCCGTAAAATTAATTTCCTATATTAGCGGATTACTGGGGTTTTGGGAATCGGCGCAAAGGGGATAGAAAAAGCTTTTTCTCAGGAAATCGATTGTCTGTACGGATTTATCCGGCCTTCCAGCTGCAGATACTGCTTTCTGTAGAGGGAGGGAGAGCTGCCGGTGTACTGCTTGAAGACTCTGCTGAAGTGAAATTCACTGTAGAAATTGAGATCCTGGGCAATGGTTGCCAGAGATCGGTCTGTACTGGTCAGCATGGCGCTGGCGGCTTCTATCCTCAAACGGGTGAAGTATTTCATGGGGGTTGTTTTCATTTTCTGCTGGAAGAGCCTTATAAAATAGGACTTGTTGAGCCCCAGCCTCCGGGCAATCCTGTCCAGGTCCAGGTCGGAGGTAACGTTGTTCTGCATAATTTTCAGTGCCTTTTCGATATGGGAATTCCGGCTGTCGGAAAAGTGGAAATCCTCCTCTCCCGAGAGGATATAGAGGAAGGATATCAGCTGATGCAGTGCCGACTGCCGCAGGGCCCTGCTGGGGGAGAGGCCCTTCTCTTTGATTTCCTCAAAGAAAAAGCGGTAGTTGGTTCCCACTTCATAGGTCCTGTCATAGCGGATTTCTGTATTGAGCAGATCAGAAATACTGCTGTTTTCATCAGTTTTCAGAAGAACCGCATAGTAGGAGATGGGACTTTCTCCCTCATTGACAATGATGGAGTGTTTAACCCCGGGCCTGGTCATGCATATGGTTCCCGGATTGATAATGAATTTGTTGAGATTGTTCTGGAACCGGGGCTGTCCCTGGATAAAATAGTGGAGTTCGTACTCGTCCTGCCCGTGGGAGTGCCGGCGGCTGTGCCACTGAATTTCTGTCTCCTCCCTCATCTGATAGACAAAAACAACATCAAGAATTTCCATAGTAATGTCAATTTTATGCATGAAATATAGATTTTGTCCATTCTTGGGACACAAAAGTCGTCTGATAATGGGATTCACCAGGGAGGAATACTTTGAAAACAGTAATCGGAATAGACAACGGAACCCAGAGTACCAAGGTTGTTTTCTATGACTATGAGAATAAAACCATCGCCGCTTCGGCCACAGCCCCCCATGATCTGATCAGCCGGGACGACGGCAGCCGGGAACAGAAGGCCCGCTGGTGGATCACCGCCCTGGAAAGCTGTTTTGCCGCTATCGATCCGGAAATTAAAAAAACCGCCCAGGCTGCGGGCGTTTCAGGACAGCAGCACGGCTTTGTTCCCCTGGACAGCGAGGGGAATGTTCTGAGGGATGTGAAACTCTGGTGCGACACCTCCACTGCCGGAGAGTGCCGGGAACTGACCGAGTCCTTCGGGGGAGACGAGAAACTCCTGGAGGAGACAGGAAATCTGGTTCTGCCCGGTTATACGGCTTCGAAAATCCTGTGGCTCAAAAAGAACGAGCCCGCGTCCTATGAGAAAATGGCCCATGTGCTTCTGCCCCACGACTATCTGAACTTCTATCTGACCGGTGAGTATGTGATGGAGTTCGGCGATGCCTCGGGAACAGCCCTTCTGGATGTGAAGAACCGCTGCTGGCACAAAGAGCTGGTTCGCGCTCTGGATCCCCAGCGGGATCTGATGAGCACCCTGCCCCGGCTGATTCAGAGCTGGGAGCCAGCGGGAACCGTGAAGGCCGATGTGGCGGAAAAACTGGGAATCCCTGCGGGGATACCCGTTTCCTCCGGCGGAGGAGACAATATGATGGGCGCCGTGGGAACCGGAACGGTCCGGGACGGGGTTCTGACCATGAGTCTGGGAACCAGCGGAACCCTCTACGGATATTCGGACAGCCCCATTATTGATCCCGACGGGAACCTGGCGGCCTTCTGCTCCAGTACCGGCGGCTGGCTGCCCCTGCTGTGCACCATGAACTGTACGGTGGCCACCGAACAGATGCGTCAGCTTTTCGACTACGGCGTGAAAGAGTTCGACAAACTGGGCGCATCGGCCCCCGCCGGAAGCGAGGGGATTCTGACTCTTCCTTTCTTCAACGGGGAGCGGACGCCCAACTTCCCCAACGGCCGGGGCTGTATTGTGGGGATGACTTCATCCAATGTGAAGAAGGAGAACATCTTCCGCTCCGCCCTGGAATCGGCGATTCTGGGAATGAAACTGGGGCTGGACTCGTTTCAGAAGCTGGGATTCCAGGCCCGTGAGGTCCGCCTGATCGGAGGGGGAGCCAACTCTCCCGTGTGGCGTCAGATTACGGCGGATATTCTGAACCTGCCTGTGGTCGTGCCTGTCACCGCCGAAGCGGCGGCCCTGGGGGGAGCCCTCCAGGCCCTGTGGTGCCTGAAAAAGGACGAGGGGGCGGATATCAATACTCTGGTGGATGAGCATGTGGCGCTGGATGAGAGTCAGAGCTGCCGGCCCGACCCGGAAAATGTGAAAATCTATGAAAAGACCTATGCCGAATACACCCGTTATGTTGAGGCATTGAGCGGTCTTTTCAGTTAAGTGAAATCAATTTTGTGCAGGAATCTGCAAGGAGAATGCAATGAGTAAAGTGTATGTAGGAAATACGGAATATTTTAAAGGTATCGGAAAGATCCCTTTCGAAGGGAAAGGATCTGATAATCCCCTGGCTTTCAAGTTTTACGATGAGAACAAAGTGGTTCTGGGTAAAACCATGAAGGAGCATCTTCGTTTCGGAATTGCCTACTGGCACTCCTTCTGTGCGGACGGAGGGGATCCCTTCGGCAATGCCACCATTTTTCATCCCTGGAATGATTCAGATCCCCTTGTGAAAGCCGAGAAAAAAGCGGATGGCGCTTTTGAGTTTATTTCCAAGCTGGGAGCTCCCTACTACTGTTTCCATGATGTAGACGCTTCGCCCGAAGGATCCAGCATCAGTGAATACGAGAGCAATCTGCAGAAAGTCACAGCCATGCTGAAAGAACGGCAGGAGGCTACAGGGATCAAACTCCTGTGGAATACAGCCAATATGTTCTCTAATCCCCGGTACATGAACGGCGCCGCCACCAACCCTGACTTTCAGGTCCTCTCCTACGGTGCGGCCCAGGTGAAGGCCTGTCTGGAATCCAACGTAGCCCTCGGCGGAGAAGGCTATACCTTCTGGGGCGGCCGGGAAGGGTATATGTCTCTGTACAATACCAATATGAAAAGAGAAAAAGAGCATCTGGCCCAGTTCCTCCTGATGGCAAGGGATTACGGACGGAAAATCGGATTCAAGGGGAAATTCTATATCGAACCCAAACCCATGGAGCCCACGAAGCATCAGTACGATTATGATGCGGAAACTGTGGTGAACTTTATAAAGAGCTTTGGTCTGGAAGAGGACTTCGCCTGCAATATCGAAGCGAACCATGCCACTCTGGCAGGGCACTCCTTTACTCATGATCTTCAGGTCGCCTATGAACACGGGCTTCTGGGAAGTGTGGATGCCAACCGGGGAGATATGCAGAACGGCTGGGACACAGACCAGTTCCCCAACAGCGTCCTGGAAACAACAGAAGCCATGAGGATCATCCTGGCCATGGGCGGATTCAAGACCGGCGGCCTCAACTTCGATGCGAAAATCCGTAGAAATTCCACAGATCTGGAAGATCTGTTCCTGGCCCATATCGGCGGTATGGATGCCTTTGCCCTGGGGCTGGAAGTGGCTGCCAGAATCCAGGAGGACGGAAGACTGGACAGGATGAAAGCAGATCGCTACAAGTCCTTCGATTCCGGGAAAGGAAAAGACTTTGAAGAGGGAAAACTGACCCTGGAAGATCTGCGGAATTACGCTGCGGAAGCGGGCGAACCGGCTGTGACAAGCGGTAAGCAGGAACTCTACGAAAATATTATCAATCAGTTTCTTTTCAGCTGATAGAAACCTTTTTTCATAAAGAACCTTTCTTTTCAGGCCCTGCAGTTTCCTCCTTTCTGCAGGGCCTGCTTTTTTATTGGGAATGCTGTGATTGAAACCCCACCCTGCTCATTGTATACTCTCTAATAATATTTGACTGAACAAAGCAGGATGGAATCATGAAAACAGGATTTATCGGTGCCGGAAACATGGCGGGGGCCATCATCGGCGGTTTAATAAATGCAGATATCGTCAGCAGTGAAAATCTTTTTATCTGCGACAGCTCCGAAGAGGCTCTTAAGAGTCTCAGGGATAAATTCCCCGGTGTGAATACCAGTCGGAATAACAGGGAATTTCTGGATAAGCTGGATGTCCTGTTTCTTGCTGTCAAACCTCATATCTATTCCCCTGTGATTGAAGAAATCAAAGATGTACTGCCTGATAATGTCATTGTGGTTACCATTGCCGCCGGGCAGACTATGAAAAGCGTCCGGGATAGGTTCGGCAGGGATATCAAACTTGTCAGGACCATGCCCAACACGCCGGCTCTGGTGGGAGAGGGGATGACAGCCGCCTGTCCGGGAGAAAATCTCAGCAGCAGCGAAGTCGAGCAGGTTCTGAAACTGCTGGGAGCCATGGGGAAAGTGGAGGTCCTGTCGGAATCTCTTTTTGACAGCTATACGGCCCTTTGCGGTTCCGGTCCGGCCTATATTTTCATGTTCATCGAGGCTCTGGCTGACGGAGCTGTCCGGGAGGGAATTCCCAGGAATAAGGCCTACAGTATGGCGGCTCAGACGGTTCTGGGTTCTGCCAGAATGGTTCTGGAAACCGGTATTCATCCCGGTCAGCTGAAAGATCAGGTCTGTTCTCCCGGTGGAACCACTATCGAAGCCGTCGGGTCTCTGGAAAAAGACGGATTCCGTTCTGCCGTGATGGAAGCTGTACGGGTCTGTACAGAAAAATCCATCAGTATGTCAAAAGGTTAAGCCCTCAGCGTGATAAAAAGGTTACTTCAAAATCATTGGTTTCTGCTGCTGATCCTCTTTTCTGTTTCAGGAGGGAGTGCTGCGGCGGAGGAGCGGGTGATCTTTGATCATTTAACTGTTATGGACGGCCTTGTGGATAATCATGTGGCCGGGATTGTTCAGGATAGAAACGGATACCTCTGGTTCGGTACACAGAATGGCTTGAACAGATATGACGGGAAGAGCTACAGGATTTATGACAATCAGCCTTTCAATCCCAACTCCCTTCCTCATAATCAGATTCAGACGCTCTTTCTGGATCCCCGGGAACCCTATCTCTGGATAGGAACCTATGAGGGACTCTCACGGATGTCTCTGGATACAGAGGATTTTCTGAATTTTACCTCCGATCCCACCAGAACGGAAAAACCGATTTCAGACGGAATCGTCATTGCCATTGCCAAAACTCCCGACGGAGCCATCTGGGCCGGAACCATGAACGGGCTGAATCGGATTGAGCCCGGAAGCTGGGATATTACAACCTATTACCACTCCGATTCGGATCCGGACTCTCTTCTTCATGACACGGTCCGGTCTCTCCTTGTGGATCAGCAGGGACGGCTCTGGGTGGGAAGTTACGGGGGGCTGGACCTTTTTGATCCGGAAACTGAAAGTTTTGTTCACTTTAAGGCGGAGAAGGGAAATCCCCGTTCCATTCAGTCCTCCTATATTATGGCACTGGCCGAAGATCCTTCCGGTTCCCTCTGGATCGGCACCTGGGACGGCGGGGTCAGTCTCTTCAACCCCGGGACTGGGGTTGTGACGGAGCAGATTCCACTGGAGGAAAATGTCTATCTTCTGTGCCCCGGAGAGGATTCCCTCTGGATCGGAACCTGGGGCGGGGGGCTTCTGAAGCGGAACAGCGCCGGTGGACAGATCATTTCCTACGAAGGGGATTCCGATGACCCCTACAAGATGAATCACGGAATTATCTACTCCTTTCTCAAGGACCGAACCGGTCTGTACTGGATCGGAACCAACGGCGGCGGGATCAATATCCTGAATCCCAATAAAAGAGATTTCCGTTTCATTTCAAAGAACAGCAGATACCCTCTTGTAGAGGATATTGTCAGGACTATTCTGATCGATACCAACAGGGATTTCTGGATTGGAACCTACAGCAATGGTGTGTGGAGGATTCCCGGCAGGAACTCCTCCTCTTCCTATAGGAACTGGATGCCTTCTGAAGAGGCTGGATCTCTCGCCCATAGAAATGTAAGCGCCATGGCGGAGGATTCGAAAGGGAACATCTGGGTCGGGTCTCTGGGCGGACTGGACCGGTACAACAGGGACACCGGAGGATTTGATCATTTCCCACTGAAGGGAATGGGTTTTGATGAAAATCTGGAGCCGATTATCTATGAAATCGTCGAAGATCCGGACGGATCTTTCTGGATCGGAACCTACAGTTCGGGAGTCCTTCACTGGACCCCGGAAAATGGAATTCTCAAGAGGTACTTCTATGATGAGGATAATCCCTCCCTGTCTAATAATCTGGTGAACACAATCCTTCTGGATCATCAGGGCGGGCTCTGGGTCGGGACAAACCGGGGACTCAACAGATACGACAGGGATCGGGACCGGTTTGATACGTACTATCATGATTCCAGGAATCCGGAGAGTCTCAGCAGCAACTACATCAGTATCCTTTATGAGGACCGCTTTCACACGCTCTGGGTCGGAACTGACGGTGGCGGGCTGAACCGCTATGACAGTGACAGGGATACTTTTTCAGCGATTACCCGTCAGGACGGACTGGCGTCGAATCAGATTCTATCCATCCTGGAGGACAGCCACGGTCATCTGTGGGTTGGAACCAAGGGAGGGGTGAATATCCTTCTGCCCGATTCGCTGGATCTTCTCACGATTGATTCGAGCGACGGGATCATGGTTCACTCTCTCAATTCCGGGGCTGTCAGTGACGGGGATTATCTCTATTTCGGCAGCCAGGGCGGGGTTCTGAGGTTCGAACCTACCATCCTTATGGATAACACCACGCCTCCGATCCTGAGTTTCAATGATATTCAGGTCATGGGAGAATCCATTGCCTATAAACAGTTCCTGGAGGATTCCCTCTCTCTGGAGCTCCCCTGGGATCAGAATGCCCTCACTTTTGAGTTCATAGCCCTGGATTTTACCTCTCCCGAGAAGAACCTCTACCGTTACAGGATGGAGGGACTGGAAGAGGAGTGGGTCAGCAGCTCCAACAGGAATTATGCTTCCTATTCCAACCTGAAACCGGGAAAGTACCGGTTCCTTGTGGAGGCTGCCAATAACGACGGTGTCTGGAGTGAAACGACTCTGGCTTTCCCTATTGTTATTAATCAGCCCCCGTGGAAGCAGAAATGGTTTATACTTATCTATATTTCCATCGGGGCGCTGCTGTTTATCCTGTTTTCGAATTTTCAGGCGAACCTTCTTCTGAAAAAGAAACTGCATGATGCCGAATCGAGCAGACAGAATCTGGAGGTTCTCAACAGCCGCCTGGAAGAGCTGGCCTGGAAGGATTCCCTCACAGGCCTGGCAAACCGACGGTTCTTCGATCTGTCGCTCAGTAATCTGTGGCATCTGGCGGCAAGGGAACAGAAACATCTGTCCATGCTGATGATTGATGTAGACTTTTTCAAGAACTACAACGACTTCTACGGTCATCAGAAGGGAGATGAGGCCCTGAAAGAGACAGCCCGTATCATCAGAAGTATCATCAGAAGGGAGTCCGATGCTGTATGTCGATACGGAGGAGAGGAGTTCTCAGTACTCCTTTTTGATATGCCTCTGGGAGATGCGCTGACTCTCAGCGAAACGCTGCTGGAAAAGGTACGGCAGGCGGCCATACCCCATGAGGAATCTTCTGCGGCGCCCTATCTGACTGTTTCCATCGGACTGACCGGATTGATTCCCCGGTCCGACAGGGAATCGGGGAGTCTTGTGAAAGCGGCGGATAAAGCCCTTTACAAGGCAAAGAGCCATGGAAGAAATAGAGTGGAATACTCTAATCCTATAGAGATGAAAGAGGATGCGGATGAACAAGGATAATGTAGAACTGATCTGTAATATTGGAGAGCTCTCGGACCTTTTCAGGGAAAAGAGTGATATCCGCGGTTTTCTTCATAAAGTTGTTAAAACTGTATCCGCCCACATGAAAACCGATGTGTGTTCCATCTATATGTACGATGAATTCCTGGACAGGCTGATCCTGGAGGCTACGGAAGGTCTGAACTCTGATCTCATAGGCAAGCTGATCCTTTCCGTGGGAGAGGGGCTTGTGGGTACCGCCATGAAGGAGCTGCGGCCTATCCTTGAAAAACTGGCCAGTGAAAATCCCCATTTCAGACCAGTCCCGGGAAGCAACGAAGAGAAATACGAAGCCTTTCTGGCTGTTCCCATCATCCAGGGTGTCAGCAGGATCGGCGTTCTGGTCCTGCAGCACTCCAAACCCGGTTTTTTCAACCGTAACGATATGATGGCCCTGAAAGCGATCGCTTCCCAGCTGGCTGTGACTCTGGAAAATGCCAAGCTTCTTATGGGGGTGAACAGGAAAAAAGAGGTTGCTTCTCCCGCCAAGAAGAATTCCATTATCCGCGGCCGATCCGTGGTGGAAGGCATAGCCCTGGGCAGCGCGTATGTCCTGGAAGATAAATATAATGAGCGCAGCCGTCAGTTTATCAATGAAGCCTGCCGGACCCTGGGACAGGAGGATTTTCAGGATGCCCTGGAAAAGACAGCCTGTCAGCTTCAGGATCTGCAGAAGGAGATGGAGGAAAGGCTTTCTGATGTGGCCTCTCTGATCTTCAGTACCCACCTTCTCATGCTTCAGGATACTAGCTTCATCGGCCATATCGAAGAGGAGATCAACAAGGGAAAAAATCCCTGTCATGCCGTGATAGACCGGGTTGAATATTTTTCCGACATCTTTACCCAGAGCGGGAATCCCCGGGTTATGGAAAAGGTTCAGGATATCAGGGATCTGGGGCATAGAATCCTCAGGAATCTGGCGCGGGAGGAACAGCAGGCCGGTGACTATTCGGGGCAGATCGTCATTGCCAGAGAGCTCCTACCCTCGGAACTGGTAAAGATCACTGCCCAGCATGTGGAGGGGTTTGTCCTTTTCAGTAAAGGGGCGTCAGCACACATCGCTATTCTGGCGAAATCCCTGGGGGTTCCCGTTATTTATACGGAGGACCGGGGGATCTTCTCCATTGAAACCGATACGCCTCTGATTCTGGATGGTATTCAGGGCTCCCTCCTTATCAATCCCGGACAGGATACGCAGCTTGAGTTTGAAAAACTGAAAAGTACAAGCGAAGACCTGGAAGAGTCGGGAGACGCGGTAAGTCCCGAAACACTGACCTCTGACGGAACAAGAATCACCCTGCTGGCTACTATCAATATTCTCAATGACATTGTGGCGGCCAAAACGGTCAAAGCCGAAGGAATAGGTCTCTACAGGAGCGAATTCCCCTTCATTATCCGGAGCAGTTTTCCCAGTGAAGAGGAACAGTTTCTTGTTTACAAACGAATCTTCGATACAATGCCTTCGGACATTATGACCCTGCGGACCCTGGATATCGGAGGGGACAAGATCCTCACCTATATGCCCGATCAGGACGAGGACAATCCGTTCCTCGGGCTCCGGGCAATCCGCTTCCTTCTGAAGAATAAAAAGATTTTTGTCAGTCAGCTCAAAGCAATGCTCCGGGCCGGGCAGGACAGAAAATTCAGGATCATGTTTCCCCTTATCTCTTCGCTTGACGATTTTCTCGAAGCGAAAAGGATGGTGCAGAAGAGTCGGGAATTTCTGGAGAGAGACGGCTTTGAATGCCGGACCATGCCCGAACTGGGAGTTATGATAGAACTTCCTTCTGCGGTGGAAATGGCCGAAGATCTGGCCAGGGAAGCGGATTTCATGTCCATAGGTTCCAATGATCTTGTTCAGTATATGCTGGGGGTCGACAGGACGAATGAAAAGGTTTCAAGCCTCTATGAAGCCCATCATCCGGCTATCCTGAGGGCTATCGACAGGGTTGTGAAGGCGGCCCGGAAAGAGAACTGCCCTCTGAGTATCTGCGGTAATATGTCTGATGATAAAGGAATGCTCTATTTCCTGGCGGGAGCCGGGTTGAGGACTTTCTCTCTGCAGCCCAGGCATATCCCCACGGTCCAGAAATTTTTCTCTACAATTGATATTGAAAAGGCGGAAAAGGATGCAACCCGGCTCATTGCGGCCAGAACCCTCAAAGAGGTGGAGGCACACCTTTCCAGGGCGCTGGTAACGGCTGATCCTTCCTGATTAGAATTTATACTGTTTGATTATCGAATCGATTGTCTGACCGGCAAGATGATCTCTGATCACCTTTTCCGTATCTTCCCAGAAACTGCCCAGAATACAGGCATCTTCCCTGCCGCAGGTATGGTCTCCGCTGGTACAGGGGGCCAGAAGAACTCCTTCTTCAACGGCTTCCAGGATCGACAGGACAGAGATCTCTTCCACTGGCTTTGCCAGGCGAAATCCTCCCGCGGCACCTCTGACAGATTCGGTAATTCCGGCCTTTTTCAGCTTGGTGAATATCTGCTCCAGAAATATGGGAGAAAGGTCTTCACTTTCTGATATTTTTTTGATGGATATGGGAGTATTCTCAATATTGGCCGCCATATTAATGATGGCTCTTATGGCGTATCTGCCTTTGGTTGTTATTCTCATGGTTTTAATCATATATCTATTGTTTTGGCTTCGCAAGCCTTTAAAGAGCCATTAGAAGTTAAAGTAAAAGGAATAGTTAAAAAAATACCAAAATTAATAGGACATTTATATATGGTCCCACCGGGAGACCGTATTATTTCCCTACAGTCAAAATCAGATATAACCCAATGGAGGTCGATAAGATGACAGGGAAAGAGTTAATATATAAACAGTTCAAAGGGGAAGCTACAGAGAGAGCTCCCTGGGTACCGTATACGGGTGTTCAGATTGCGAATCTTAAGGGATACAGGGCCGACGAAATTCTCAAGGATGCTGACAAGCTGCTTGAATGCCTTCTGGAGTCCAATAAACAGTACTCTCCCGACGGACAGCCTGTGGTTTTTGATCTTCAGATCGAAGCGGAAATCCTGGGATGCGATCTTCACTGGGATGTGGATGTTCCCCCCACGGTAAAAAGCCATCCTCTGGCGGACACAAAAGAGATCCCCGGAAAGATTCCTGCCAGTACAGAAGGCCGGATCCCTCTGGTCCTGGATGTTATGAAGCGTTTTAAAGAGGCTGTGGGCGAAACAACCGCCCTCTACGGTCTTGTCTGCGGTCCTTTCACTCTGGCGTCTCATCTGAGAAGCACCAATATTTTTATGGATATGTACGATGATGAGGAGTATGTTCTGAAACTCATGGCCTACGCGACAGATGTGGCGATTGCCATGGCAGACTACTACAGGGAAGCCGGAATGGACATCATTGGTGCGGTAGATCCTCTGATCTCCCAGATTTCACCGGAAATGTTCGAGCAGTTCATGGCTGCCGACTACAAACGGTTTTTTGACCATGTCAGAACGAAAGGGGCCTACAGCTGCTTTTTTGTCTGCGGCGATGCCACCAAAAACCTCGATGTGATGGCTCTGACCGGTCCGGACTGTCTGGCTATTGATGAGAATATTGATATTGTTGAGGCCAAGAAAATTACGGATAAACACGGAATCCTGATTTCCGGAAATATGCAGCTTACAGTCACCATGCTCCTGGGGAACCAGAAGGATAATCAGAAGGCGGCCATCGAACTGATGGATAAAATGGGCAATAAGGGGTTTATCCTGGCTCCCGGATGCGATATGCCCTTCGGCGTTCCCCCTGAAAATGTTGTGGGTGTCGGTCAGGCTGTTCAGGATGTGGAAGCCACAAGGAAATTCCTGGAGTCCTATGTGAAAGAGGATGTTCAGATCGATGTGGAACTGCCCGACTATGAAAGCCTCGATCATATACTGATTGAAGTTTTGACTATTGATTCCAAAACCTGTGCGGCCTGCGGCTATATGAAAGCCGCGGCTGATGACATGGTGGAAATATTCGGAAATGATAAAGTAAAGGTCGTGGAAAGGTCCATCATGGAGCCCGAGAATATTGCACGCCTCGGTAAGATGGGTGTTTCCAACCTTCCGGCCATGGCTGTGAACGGTAAAGTCACCCATGTCTCCCTGATTCCCTCCAGGAATGAACTGAAGGCTGAACTTCAGGAAGTTATGTAATTCTGTTCTATAATCAGAGGAAGGGGGTCCGGATTGCGGATCACCTTCTGTTTTTTTACGGAGGTAGGGGATGAAAATTGAAATAGTGCTGCTGGCCGGATTTCTGGGAGCCGGAAAGACCACGGTCCTTAATGAACTGATCAGGTTTTTTCCCTCGTCTAAAATCGGAATGCTTGTGAATGATTTCGGAGATGTTCCTGTTGACGGCTCTCTCCTTAAAAGTCAGAATCCCGACCTCCTTGAGGGGGGGCATAAGGTTTATGAAATCGGAAACGGGTCCATCTTCTGCTCCTGCCTCAAAGCCCCTTTTGTCTATGGCCTTCAGTTCTTTGCCAGGGAAAAGCCCGAAATCCTGTTCATAGAGGCTTCGGGAATGTCTGATCCTTCCAGCATGGATCTTATTCTGAAAGATCACGGAATGGACGGGGATATGGAAGTCAGGAAAATCCTGACTCTGGTGGACCCCGTGAAATTCCCCAAGCTTGTGAAGGTTCTCAATGTCATTCCCAGGCAGGTGGAAGCTGCGGATGTTCTTCTCATCAATAAAGCGGATCTTGCTGACCCGGAGGAACTGGCAAAGCTGAAGGAAACGCTCCGGGAATACAACAGGGACGCCATGATCCAGACCGGAGAGTTCGGGCAGTTTGACTATTCTTTTCTGGAGACCGCTGAAACAGTTCATAAAACCGCAAAACGGGAGAGCTGCAATACCCCGGATACCAGGCCGGCCAGCCTGTTTCTTGAGGGACGTGTTAAAGACGAAGAGTCTCTGAGGGTGTTTCTCGACTCTGTGAGTGACAGCATCTTCAGGCTGAAAGGATTTTTTGAGCTGGATGGGCAGTTGACCTATGTTTCCGATACGGGAGCGGGGTTTACTATCACAGCTGTTGGAAAATACAGTATAAAACCCGGGCTGACAGTGCTCTGTCCGCCGGAGAATTCCCGGAAAGTTGCCGAGGCCTGGCAGAAAGTCCGGACCGATATATTTGAGGTGATTCATGACAAAACTCCTTCTCCTGGGCGGCTTTCTGGGTTCAGGTAAAACAACTTTTATGATTGCAGGAGCAAAGTACCTGGAGAAGAAGGGGTATAAGGCTGCTGTGATTACCAACGATCAGGGGGATACCCTGGTGGATACATTCTATTCCCGGAGTGAGGGAATTGCCGCCAGAGAAGTTTCGGGCGGCTGTTTCTGCTGCCGCTTCCCGGATTTCCTTAATACTGTCCGAGAGATCTCTCTTCAGGAGAACCCGGACTATATCATCGCTGAAGCGGTGGGGAGCTGTACGGACCTGTCGGCCACAGTGGTGAATCCGCTGAAGACCTTTCACTCCGATGTGGTTGAGGTTGCCGGTTTTGTGACCCTTGTGGACGCCCGCCGGATGCTGGATGATTTTTCCCGTATGAATCTGTCCCATCCCGTGGAACCATCGGAAGTCCTGATCTCCCATCAGCTGAGAGAGTCGTCCGTTCTTGTCCTTTCCAAAACCGACCTGCTCAACCGGGACGAACTGGAAAAGGTGGAGGATATGCTGAAGGTCCTGAACCCCCGGGCGGATTTTTTTGCCTGTTCCTCCCGGACGGGAGAGGGAATGGATACTCTCCTTGACAATATCATCCGGGGGCTTTCCCTGGATTTCTCATTCCGGGTCGATCTGGACTATGATGTATATGCCCGGGCGGAAGCCGAATACGGATGGTATAACGGAAGCTGGTTCATAAGCCGTGACGAGGCTGTGTCTCCTTCGGAACTCAGTTTTATTCTGATGGAGTCCTTTGATAATCCCCGGCTGGGATATGTAGCCCATGCCAAAGTTTTTATCCTTTCTCCCGACGGCGTCCTGAAGGTCAGCAATGTGGGGGGACGGGTTCAGGCCGACCACATCACATTGTCTGATCGGGATGTTCAGAACGTACAGGTTGTTCTGAATATCAGATCAGCCTGTTCACCCGAAGTGATCGGGGAACATGTGCAGTCCCTCCATGAATCTCTTTCGGAGCAGGGTTATCAGATCCGGGATTATGAATGGGACGCTCTTGTCCCGTCTCCTCCCGAACCCTATTACTCCTGAGATATTAAAAAACGTAGCGGATACCCAGGGAGGATGCCATGGCAAAGCGGATATCTCCTATCAGGATGACTCCCGGGACCGCTTCCAGGTAGAGATTTAAAGGAGCATCTTCAAAAGTATACTCCCAGCGGACGGCGCCTCCTGCCATCAGAGAAAAATCATTGTCAAAAGAGGCAAATACAGCCGGACCTGCCGAAAGGGGCAGGATCTGATTGCTGATCCGGATATCCGCCAGAGTGAAAAGAAGGCTGCTTCCCAGGGTAAAGTCGTTTCCGTGGGTTCCCAGAAAAGCATTGACCTCCAGGTAGTTTGCCAGCCTGTAGCCGAATGTCAGGCCGGTGGGGTATCCGATAGCCAGACCGGCTTTTGCCTTTCCCTCCAGTTCCGCGGTGCTGAGATTTATTTCAGGAATGTCCTTGTCCTTGGTCTGTGCAGAGACATATACAGGATAGAACACCATTATTATCAGAAAAATCAGAATTATCTTTCGCATTATTTCACACTCCTCTGTCAGGTTTCGGGAAAACTGTTATAATTATAGGAGTTTTATGGAAAAAGTCATCATGGTATTTATAGACGGGCTGGGTATCGGAGAACCGGATCCTGCAAGAAATCCTGTCAGATCTGTATTTACAGATATTTCTCCGGATCTGATCCTGGATAACCGGGCCTTTCCCGAGTCCTTCCCCGGAGGCAGGACTGCCCGGCTGGACGCCTGTCTGGGAGTGGAGGGAATTCCCCAGTCCGCAACCGGGCAGACATCTCTATATACCGGTGTGAATGCCCAGGCCCATCTGGGCTATCATCTGAACGCCTTCCCCAATAAGAAGCTTATTGATCTGATCATGGAAGAGAGCCTGCCGCTGGTCCTCAGGAAGGAGGGACTCCGTTCGGTGAACGGCAACCTTCATACTCCCGGATTCTTTAAAAACAGGAGGGGAGGGATTAAAAACCGCTTTCCCGTTTCGACGCTTATGACCTTTGCCGGGCGCAGTTCATTCCTTTTTAAAAGAGACTATTCCCGGGGCTCGGGTGTCTTTATGGACATAACAGGGCGGCATCTTAAGGATCTGGGGCTCTCTCTCCCCCTTCTGTCGCCTTCTCAGGCGGCAGAGCAGCTTATCAGTTTGACGGACCGGGCGGATTTTATCTATTATGAGTATTTTCTGACAGATCGCTGGGGCCATAAAAGGAAGAGGGAAAAGCTGGAGGAGTGTCTGGCGGATCTGATCCCTTTTCTGGGCGAGCTGAGCCGCCGTGTGAAAGAGAGGGGATCTCATCTGATCATAACCAGTGATCACGGCAATGCAGAGGATTTTTCAACAGGAGATCATACAAGAAATCCCGTTCCTCTTGTTTACATCCCTCCCGGAGGCAATGACCTGTATAATACAGAGAGCCTTCCGTCGGATCTGACAGAAGTCTATGACATGATACTGCATATTTTCAGGATAGAGAAATGAGTGAAAAACGAAGTCAATCGGTTAAGACTGTCACTATTGTAGGGATGGTCTTGAATATTTTCCTGGCGGCATTAAAGTTTGCCGTCGGTTTTGTAGGGAACAGTCAGGCAGTTCTGGCCGATGCTTTTCACAGCCTTTCCGATCTGATTACAGACTTTGCCGTTCTGGTGGGAGTCAAATTCTGGGAGCCCCCGGCCGATGAGGAACACCCTTACGGGCACAAGAGAATCGAAGCAATTGTGACTCTTTTTATCGGAATCCTTCTTTCCGTGGTCGGTGTGGAGCTCCTTGTCAATGCGATTTCCAGTCTGTCCGAGCCGGCTGGCAGGAGTTCCGGTCTCTACTGGATTGCTCTGGTGGGACCTCTATTGAGTATTGTCGGCAAAGAGTTTGTGTTCCGCTATACCCTTAAGACCGGGAAGCGGGTCAAATCTTCTGCAGTCATTGCCAATGCCTGGCATCACCGGTCCGATGCGATCAGTTCCATCCCCGTTCTGGTAGCCGTTCTCCTGGCAATTGTGTTTCCCGACTGGTATTTTGTCGACTCCGTGGGAGCCATCATTGTTTCTGGCTTTATCTTCAAGGTCTCCTTTGAAATCGTCAAACCGGCATTTTATGAACTTACAGACAGAATGTCAGACAGAGGCCTTCTGAAAAAGATCAATAAAATTGCCCTGTCCGTAAGCGGTGTCTGTTCCATCCATAAAACAAGAACAAGGATCGCCGGAAACTCCGTACTGGTGGATATGCATGTTCAGGTGGACGGGGATCTCAGTGTCCACACGGGCCATGATATCTGCGAAACCGTAAAATCCACGATTATTGAGGAATGTGATGACGTGGTGGAAGTGCTGATTCATCTTGAGCCGGCCCATGACGGGGTTTGCGAAGAGGATGACTCTCCAGACTGACTCTCTCCCGGGAACAGTTGAAAACTTTCTTGACAAATAAAAAAAGGATTGTATACTCATACTACAACGTTGTAGTTGAGAAGGCTATTAATACTATAACGTTGTAGTAGGGTGGAGTTTAGGAACTACAACGTTGTAGTATGATCTCAGGAGGCCTTTATGGTAACGCTTAAAAATATTGCAGAACGATGCAATGTTTCCCTGTCTACTGTAAGCAAAGCATTGAAAGACAGCCCTGAGATCGGCAGAGAAACCATCCTGATGGTACAGGAGATGGCAGAAGAGATGGGATATCATCCCAATTCCGCTGCCCGGGCTCTGAAGACAAACCGGACATACAACATCGGTGTGATTTTTGAAGATAAAACCGGAAGCGGTCTTCAGCATCAGTATTTTGCCACCATTTTTGACAGCCTGAAAGTGGAGGCCGAAGCCAGTGGTTATGATATAACCTTTATCAGCAATAATCTGGGGGGAAGGGATGACTATTTCAAACACACCCAGTACAGGGGCTGCGACGGGGTGGTTATAGCGGTGGTGGATTTCTCCCGGGAGGATATAGGAAAGCTTCTGGCAAGCGATATTCCTGTAACCACTCTGGATTACACTGTGCCGGGGCATTCCGCAGTGCTCAGTGACAATGTGGATGGAATGAGGCAGATGGTTGAGTATGTTGTTCAGAGAGGACATACCCGTCTGGCTCTCATTCACGGGGAAGGGACTAAGGTTACAGAAAACCGGGTGGCGTCGTTTCTGGAGACCTGCCGGAAGTTCAGCCTGCAGATTCCTGAGAGTTTTCTGATCCCGGCGCGATACCATTTACCCTCTCTTTGCGAAGATGCCACAAGGGAGCTCCTTGCGGCCGGGGAACCACCTACCTGTATTTTCTATCCCGATGATTTTGCTCTTCTGGGTGGTTTGAAGGTTATTCAGGAGAAGCATCTGAAGGTCGGCGAGGATATAAGCATTGTGGGTTACGACGGGATACTGCTCTCTTCGCTGCTTCATCCCCGGTTAACCACCTACAGACAGGACGGGGTCTCTCTGGGAAAGCAGCTGGCTTTTCATCTGATAAGGAAAATTGAAAATCCAGGGAGTTATGAGTCCCGGATAGTCTCTGTTCCGGGGGAATTTGTTCCCGGCGCTTCAGTTCGTGATTTGTCCCTTGAATAATTGAGGGATTGTAATAGAAGCAGAAAATGCAGGAGGAAGTGAAATGAAAAAGAGAATTATCGGAGGGCTGATTCTGCTGATTGCATCGGCATGTCTTTTTGCCAATGGATCAGCTGAGAGTTCGAAAAGTCAGGAACAGGGAAAGGTGTTGAATATCTACTGCTGGAATGAAGAGTTTCAGACCAGGTTCAAGACCTATTTTGAAGAGAGGGGACTGGTTCCAGACGATATTACTGTTAACTGGGTTATCACTCCCAATGCCGATAACGCCTATCAGAACAAACTGGATGAGGCGCTCCTCCAGCAGGACAGCGTGAGCAGTGATCAGAAGGTGGATATCTTTCTGGTCGAGGCAGACTATGCTCTGAAGTATGTGGATACTCCTTATACGTTAGACGTAATTAAAGAAGTGGGATTAACAGAAAAGGATGTGGCCAACCAGTATAAATACACAAAGGACATCATGACTGACTCCAAAGGAGTTCTCAAAGGTGTCTCCTGGCAGGCCTGTCCCGGTGGATTCATCTACAGAAGATCTATCGCCAGAGATGTCATCGGATCGGACAGACCCGAGGATGTTCAGAGAGCCCTTTCCAGCTGGAATCAGTTTGACAGCGTTGCAGCCGACGCCCACGAAAAAGGGTACTTTATGCTCAGCGGCTACGATGATGCCTTCCGTGTTTTCTCTGATAATATGAACAGTGCCTGGGTGGACGGCAGTAAAGTTGTTGTAGATCCTTCCATTGAGAGATGGATTGATCAGACCAAATCCTATGCTTCCAACGGGTATAATAATAAAGCCAATCTCTGGTCGGCTGAAAGTTTTCAGGGCGCAGCGGAAGAGGGAAAAGTCTTCGGATATTTCGGACCCAGCTGGTTTCAGGATTTCTGCCTTGCTCCCGCGACTCTGGAGGATCCCAACGGAGAGAAGGCTCCCGGTAATGGAAGTTATGGAGACTGGGGGCTCGTTAAAGGTCCTCAGGGATTCAGCTGGGGAGGTACCTGGATATGCGCCGCCGCTGGAACAGATAATACGGAACTTATCCGTGAGATTATGTACACCCTGACCTGTGATGAAGAAACCCTGGTTTCTATCGCAGAAGAGTATGGTGACTTTACCAATAATGAAAAAGCCATGGCTTCCCTGGCAGCCAGTGATCTGAAGAACACTTTTCTGGGCGGGCAGAATCATATAGCTGTTCTTCTTGATTCTGCCATGAGCATCGACCGGAGCAATATGAGTCCCTATGATCAGGGAATGACAGAAAAACTGATGAATTCTTTTAGTGACTACTTCAACGGAACAATTTCCGAAGATCAGGCCTGGGAGAACTTCTATACATCGGTTACAGAGCTGTATCCCAATTTATCAAGATAAATTCTGACAATCTGGGCAGGGAGTCATTTCCCTGCCTTTTTTCTGAAAATCGAATCAGACCGGATTCACTATCAATGAGGTACTTTATGCATCAGAGTGGAAAGGGCAGGAATAAAAAAGTCGATTACTCCCGGTGGGGATATTTTTTTCTGACCCCTTTTTTTGTTATTTATATCATATTTTCTCTAATTCCCCTGACAACAACCTTTGTGAACAGTTTTTTTGAAAACTACAGGATCGGCCTGATGCAGGTGGGTCCCCAGTTTGCCGGATGGGAAAACTTCAGAGAGATCCTGATCAATTCGGATGTCCCCCGGTATGCCCTGAACACCCTTGTTATGTGGCTTATGGGCTTTGTTCCCCAGATTCTCATAGCCCTTTTTCTGGCTGTCTGGTTCACAAGCAGTACCCTGAAACTAAAAGGTCAGGGATTTTTCAAAACAGTTATCTACATGCCCAACCTGATCATGGCTGCGGCATTTTCCATGCTTTTTTTTACTCTCTTTTCCGATGCAGGACCGGTGAACATTATCCTTCGCAATGCAGGGCTCACGCAGGATCCGATCCGGTTCCTGGCTGATAAGACAACGGCCAGAGGACTGGTGGCTCTGATGAATTTCCTTATGTGGTACGGTAATACGACTATCCTGCTGATGGCAGGGATCATGGGGATCGATGAAAGCCTGTTCGAAGCCGCAAGGATCGATGGAGCCGGCTCTCTGCAGACATTCTTTCAAATCATTGTGCCTCTGCTGCTGCCCATTCTGGTTTATGTGATCATAACAAGTCTGATCGGCGGCATTCAGATGTTTGATGTTCCCCAGATCCTGACCAAAGGGGACGGTCTGCCCAATAGGACCACCATGACGCTTATCATGTATCTGAACAAGCATCTTTTCAGTAGAAATTTCGGCCTGGGAGGAGCAGTCTCCACCCTTATCTTTATCATAACAGCCCTGCTCAGTTTTACCGTATTCAATATGACCATGAAAAACTATTACGGTCATAAAAGGGAGGGAAAAAACTCATGATCAATGCCAGACAGGGGCTGTATATACAGAGAACTCTCTGTTATGCGGCCCTGGTTTTTCTTACCTGTATCTCTCTTTTTCCCTTTTTTATTCTTGTCATCAACTCTTCCCGGCTGCACAGTGAGATCCTGAAAGGGTTTTCGGTTCTTCCGGGAAAGAGTTTATTTATCAATGGGATCAATCTGATCAGAGATGATAACATTCCCCTGCTGAGATCTCTGGGAAACAGTGTGTTCATATCTGCTATGACAGCTTTTCTGACTACCTATTTTTCCTCTATGACAGCCTATGCTATTCACATGTACCGTTTCAGGGGAAGGGATTTCGCTTTCAAATTTATTATGCTTGTGATGATGGTACCGCCGCAGGTCTCTGCTCTGGGATTTCTCAGACTCATTATGAATATGCATCTGATGGATTCTTTTCTGCCCATTATAATTCCCGCAGTAGCCTCTCCTGTTGTTTTCTTTTTCATCCTTCAGTATATGGAGGCGTCTCTTCCCTATGAAATTGTCGAAGCGGCAAGGATGGACGGTTCGAATGAGTTGAGAACTTTTAACGGCATTGTCCTGCCTATACTCAAACCCGCTGTTGCCGTTCAGGCAATCTTCGCTTTTGTCACCTCCTGGAACAACTATTTCATGCCGGCACTGATTCTCAATTCCAAAGAGAAGAAAACCATTCCGATTCTCATTGCTCAGCTGAGAAGTGCAGATTATATGAAGTTTGATCTGGGAAAGGTTTATATGATGATTTTTATTGCCATTATTCCTCTGATGATTGTGTATTTTATCCTCTCCAGGCACATCATCAAGGGAATTACTCTGGGCAGTGTGAAGGGCTGATCTTCTTTTTCAAATCACAGGCTTTGCCCGTTTTCCCGGTCAAAGCCTTTTTTTTTCTTTTTCTTTATTGGATAATTTGGGATAATCTACGGGAGGAAGAATATGCCGATATTAAAAAGCGAAGATATGACATCCGTTGCCATGAATATGGATGGGGTAAAAAATGTCATCAAACAGACAGGGATTACAGGCCGCGAAGGCTGGGACGGCTGGTCCATGCGGATCTTTACTCTGGGGGAAGGGGGATACACTCCCCGGCATAACCATGACTGGCCCCATATCAACTATATAATCAAAGGTGAAGGGACTCTCTTTATAGACGGGAAAGAACAGCCTGTCAAACCCGGTGATACAGCCTATGTGAGAGGCGGAGAAGAGCATCAGTTCAGAAATGCTGGCACCGAAGATTTATCATTCATCTGTATAGTCCCCGAAGAGGGTGATAAATAGAGGCAGAGGCAATTCATTGTTGTGAGTTGGCTCACAGGAAAAGAGGAGGATCATTTTGGAGTATCGAATTCTGGGACGGACAGGAGTGGCTGTTTCCAAGCTCTGCATGGGAACCATGTCGTTCGGCGGCAATGCGGATAAAACAGAATCTGCTGCGATGTATCAGGCCTGCCGTGAGGCGGGCATCAACTTTTTTGACTGTGCCAACATCTACAACGGGGGAAAGGCCGAGGAGATCCTGGGGAATCTGATCCGCTTTGAGAGAGATGAAGTTGTCATTACAAGTAAATTCTCTTTCCGCTCCGGTCCCGGAGTGAATCAGCTGGGATCCTCCCGGCTCCATATGATCCGGGAGGTGGAGCAGAGTCTCAAGCGGCTGGGAACAGACCGGATCGATCTCTATTTCATCCACAGTTATGACCCTTTCACTGATCCCGGAGAAGTCCTCCGCGGGATGGATGATCTGGTCCGGTCGGGAAAGATCCTCTATATAGGAGTGAGCAACTGGGCCGCCTGGCAGATTATGAAAGCACTGGGCATCTCCGAGCAATACGGAATGAACCGCATTGCCTGTATCCAGCCCATGTACAACCTTGTAAAGCGCCAGGCCGAAGTGGAGCTCTTTCCCATGGCCCGTTCGGAGAATCTGGGAGTTATTACCTACAGCCCTCTGGGCGGCGGTCTCCTGGCGCGGAAGCGGAAAAGGGAGGGAGCCCCCCAGACAGGCCGTTTTGCGGAAATCCCCATTTACAGCGACCGCTATGACCGTCAGGACATTTACGACGGAGCTTCCGCCTTTATTTATCTGGCAGAGAGCCGGGGTGTGTCTCCCGCTACCATGGGAGTCGCCTGGGTGGTGGCTAATCCGGCTGTGACAGCCCCCATTATCGGAGGCAGGAATACGGAGCAGCTGAAGGCCTCTCTGGCTGCTGCGGACTACCCCATGGATCAGGAACTCTATAATACGATCAGCAGCCTGTTCCCCGAACCGGCACCGGCTACGGACCGCCTTGAGGAAGGTCTGGGCGGTCTGGGGCTGCGGGGATAGATTTTCTGGCCGGGGGAGAATGCCGGAGGATGTTTCAGAGGGACTTTTTCAGGACAAAATCATTCTGAATTTCGTCGCCCATTCGAAATGGGTGCTGATCAACCATGACAAATCCCATTTTTCTGTAGAAGTCGATGGCTGCCGTGTTTTTCTCCCAGACACCAAGCCAGACATATCGGCACCCTCTCTCACGTGCTATCCCAAAGGTTTGTTCTATGAGAAATCTTCCATATCCGTATCCTTTAAAGCGGTTTTTCACATAGATCCGCTCCAGTTCCAGAGAATCCTTATCATTTATATCCGTCTGGGAAGGGGCGGCATTGATTTTGATGTAGCCCACCAGAGATCCTTGGTCATATAGGAAGTAAAAGCTCGAATCCGGGTTGTTCAGTTCTTTTTCCATTTTTGTTCTACTGAAGGATTCATCCAGGTATTTCTGCATGGTTTCGGCGCTGTTCATGGCCTGAAATGTGTCGTAGTAGGTTTCCCTGCCGATGGATATCACCTGATTCAGATCTTCAGGGCCGCATTTGTATAGATTCATATGTTCTCCTTGTCTCTCCGGAGTGCAACTCTTATTTTATATGAGAGAAAAAAATGAAGGAACCAGTATGAAATATATAGGACCCCATGTCAGTATCGCCGGAGGGGTGGAAAATGCCCCTCTGAATGCCGAAAAGGTTGGCGCCACCGGCTTCGGCATGTTCACCAAAAACCAGAGGCAGTGGATTGCCAAACCTCTGGAAGAGGAGAATATCCGCAAGTTTCGGGAGAACCTGGAAGCCCGGGGCTATTCGGCAGACTGTGTTCTGCCTCATGACTCCTACCTGATCAATCTGGGCCATCCCGAATCAGAGAAGCTGGAGAAATCCCGTGCCGCCTTTCTGGACGAAGTGCAGAGGGTGGAACAGCTGGGGTTGAAATACCTGAACTTTCATCCCGGCAGCCATCTGAAAGCCATGGAACCGGGGGATTGTCTGGACAGGATCGCCGAGAGTCTTAATATTACCATTGATCAGACGGAACATGCTGTCCTTCTGATTGAAAATACAGCCGGCCAGGGCAGCAATATGGGCAGCCGTTTCGAAGAGATCGCCCGGATCATCGAAGGTGTGAAAGACAGATCCCGTGTGGGGGTCTGCCTGGATACCTGCCATCTCTTTGCCGCCGGCTATGATTTGAGAACTTCCGAAGCCAGGGAAGCGGTCTGGCAGGAGTTTGACCGCATTGTGGGAATGCCCTTTCTGAAGGGGATGCACCTGAATGATGCCAAATCCACCTATGAAAGTCATCTTGACAGGCATCACAGCCTGGGATGGGGGAATATCGGATGGGAGGCTTTTGACAGTATCGGTTCTGATCCCCGCTTTGACGGGATCCCCCTTGTGCTGGAAACCATTGATGAGTCTCTCTGGCCCGAAGAGGTAAACCGAATACTGACAAAGGCGGAGGAGCTTACTCCTTAAGGCTTCCCGAAGAGAGCAGGTCGATCCTGTTGGTGGTGATGGAGTAGACCCCCATATCCATAAAGTCCTGCATGAGATCCCTGTCATCGATGGTCCAGACCATGGTGGGCAGGCTTCTCAATGCGGCGTATTTCACAAGATCCCGGCGGCAGAACAGATAGTTTACATTCAGGCCGCAGCAGCCAAGACGGGAGGCCTCGTTTACCACAGTCTTCACGCTCTCCATATAGCCCTGAGGGTCCATTGTGAGCTCCTCATCCTGTATGTTGTAGAGGACTCTCAGATGGGGGATCTTCTCCCGCAGATAGGCGGCCTCTTTTTTATGACAACCTGAGACAATGATGTTATCACTCTGATCCAGGTGGGTCAGGTCTGCAACCAGGGCGTCCGCCGCCTCTATGGACTTGAGATCCAGGTTCAAGAAGAGCCCTTTCTCCCTGCTGAACCGGAGGGCCTCCTTCAGGGTCAGCAGATCGGGTTTCACATCTTTCAGAAACCGGATCGGGTGGCTGTCCAGATAGACTTTTTCTCCGGAGATCCCGGTAATGAAGGGATCGTGGCAGAGCACCGCGATGTTGTCTCCTGTGACCCTCACATCAATTTCTATGATGTCCGGTTTGTAGCGGATAGCGGTTTTCAGATAGTCCAGGCTGTTGGGGGGAGTGCCCAGAGCACCGCTGTGCAGGGTGATCAGGGGGGCTGGTGTCTTTTTCATTTGAGGCTCACTGAAAATCCGCGGGTATAGTATTTGTACACATAGCTGGAAAAGAACAGTACAGGCAGGGTCGTCAGCAGGCCGATTCCCATGAGTTCTCCCCAGAGGGTTTCATACTCACCGATGAAGTTAACGATCACCAGAGGCAGTGTTTCCAGCGAGGGCGTTCTGATAAAGAGCAGGGCAAAGAGAAACTCATCCCATGCGGCAATGACGCTGAAAATGGAAGTGGCAATGATTCCTGTTCTGGCCAGAGGCAGAACAATGTTTCCCAGAATATAGAACCGACCCGCACCGTCGATCATGGCGGCTTCCTCAAAGGTGATGGGCAGAGCTTTGAGAAATCCGAAGATCATCCATATACAGTAGGGCAGGGTGTATACCTGGTACACAAGGATGAGTCCCAGCCGGCTGTTGATCAGCCCCATTTTGATAAAAATGGAATAGAGGGGAATGGCCAGAACTACCGGGGGCAGAATCTTGACCACCAGAACCCATACAAGGAAAAGGCTGTTAATATGAAAGGGAAATCTGTGCCTGATCAGGGCATAGGATGCCATGGTGGAAAGCCCCAGTGAGAGAAGGGTCGCTGTAGCTGCCACCAGCAGGCTGTTGAACAGATGACGGAAAAAGCCGCTTTGTATCACATTAAAGTAATTCTCAAGGGTGAAGGTATGAGGTATCAGAGTCGGCCGGGGTGAAATAACCTCTACAGGTGTTTTCAGAGACGTAACTGCTATCCAGTAAATGGGAAACAGAGTTATTAAAGTAATGGTAAGCAGTAAAAGCCAGAAGAATATATTTCTCTTTTTTATTTTAGAATACATGTCATCAGTCCTCTTTGAGTATTTTCCGTATGTAGATAAACGAAATGGCCGCAACAACAATAAGAGTGTAGAGTGAGGCGGTTGAGGCTTTTCCAAGGTTGAAGTAGGAAAATCCTTCCCTGTAGATGTAGTAGGACATGGTCTCTGTGGCGTTCCCCGGACCTCCCTGTGTGAGGGCGTAAACCTTTCCAAAGAGTTTGAATGTATCGATTGTCCTCAGCATTATCAGCAGCATAATCTGGTCAGACAGAATGGGCAGAGTAATGGACCGGACTGTTCGGAAGTAGCGGGCACCGTCCAGCTGGGCAGCTTCGAATATTTCATCGGGAATAGACCCCATGGCTGCCTGCATCATTATGAAGGCGAAGGGAGTCCACTGCCATATGTCTATGATGACAATAGAGAAAAGGGCTTTCCCCTGGTCGATGAGCCATCCCACGGGCTGTCCGCCCGACTCTCTGATCAGAAAGTTAAGAAGGCCGATATCATAGTGATAAAGGGTTTTCCACACAGCGCATATAACCATGGAAGAGACCATCATGGGAAAGATTATGATGATCATAAACATCTTTTTGGCTCTGAAGGTTCCGTAAAATAGGAGCGCCAGGGCGATTCCCAGCAGAACCTCCGCAACCGTCGCCAGAACAGAAAAAACCAGGGTATTTCTGAAGGCCTCCAGAAAGAGGTTTTCCTGTAGTATCCTGATGTAGTTTCCCAGACCGATGAAGGCTTTGTCGTCGCTGAGAAAGTTGTATTTGTAAAAGGAAAGATAAAAAACATTCAGCACCGGATAGACCGTGAGCCAGAGCATAATAAGCAGCGCCGGCAGGAGTATCAGATAGAAGAATCCTGATTTTTTGTACATATTTTGTGTCATCATAGTCTCCGAAAAATAGACTCCGGAGAGAGGCAGGAGTTTCCCCCGGAGTCTTAATGGATTAAATCTTTTTTTTATTTCAGAACTTCACTGATACCTTTTTCCATCTCTTCCAGAGCTTTGGATGCAGACCATTCTCCGATAAGAGCAAACTGGAGTGCTGTTCCCATCTGATCTTCGATCTCTTTCCATTTGGTAGTTCTGGTTCTGGCAACTCCGTTGTTCAGAGCATCCAGCTGAGCCGGATACCAGGGGTATTTTACGCTTAGTTCGGAGACGCCGTATACGGATTCTCTTGTGGGGGGATTTCCGTAGACATCGGCCATCTGTGTCTGAATATCACGGCTGGTGGCAAACTGGATAAAGTCAAATGCCGCTTCATGATTTTTGGAAGCTTCAGGAATGGCAATCATCCATACGCCGATCATGGGTGAGGATTTCTCCACCTGTCCGGGGTGTTTGGTTACTCTTACTTTTCCTACAACAGAGGATTCCGAGGGGTCTTCCAGTTTTCCGATCCATCCGGGCCATACTTCGGTTGCCACTGCGGCAGTTCCTGAGTAGATGGCATCCTTTACCTGGGCTGACTGGTACATGGACACACCTTCCGGAGCGTAGGCTGCCATTTCAAGAAAGAAGTTCAGAGCATCCAGAGCGGCAGGAGAGTTGACAGTGACGTTACCGTTGTCATCCAGGATCCTGGCTCCGTAGGACCAGAAAATAGGAAGGAATCCTGTGACGATGGGGTTTCCCTTGGTTCCGCGGAATACCACGCCCGAAACATCCGCTTCATTTTCACCGATGGTTTTAACGGCTGTCATAACATCGTCCCATTTTTCAGGTTCCTGAAGGCCGTATTTTTCGAACAGGTCGGTTCTATAGGCAAAGAGTTCAACATTTCCCGCAAAGGGGAGGGCGTAGAGAGGAGCATCTTCCCGGTAGGGATAGCGTCCCAGTTTCAGGGCGGAACCTATGAAGTCCTTATCAGGGCTCGCTCCGGCATTATCATAAAGGGCATCCAGATCGGCCAGCCAGGACTGCTGCTGGAACTGTGTCAGGTTGGGGTCATCCACAAGGATAATGTCATATGTTCCCAGTCCGCTTTTCATGTCGATAACGGATTTTTCAAACAGACTGCTTCCGGAAAGTTTGAGAACCTCGAAATCCACATTGGGATGCAGTTCCCTGTAGGCATCCACTGCCAGCTGCATGGAGTCTCCGTAGGCTCCGTCTCTTCCTGCTATGGTAAGAGTCACCTTTTTTGATCCTGAGTCCTCCTGCTGTCCTCCTGAGAAGACAGGAAGAATAGAAAGGATTGATAGTACGATAATGAAAATCTTTTTCATAATTTTCCTCCTCCATTCAGGATAGGCTATCTTCTCCAAACCGCAATGAATTTTTACTTTTGACTTAATAACCGAAATTCACTTATTATGTTCCTGTTATTAGTTAAATCCCCATTTCAGGCTGTAGAGGGAACCATGTCAAAACACAGATTGAAAAGAGATACCCTTGTGGAGTCACTGTTCTACCTCTTTTCCCATAAATATGACGACAATCAGTCCGAATCCATTATGGATGTCCGGATGAGTATGGACGATATCGCCTCCTACCTGAAAGAGACCTATGATGTCTCCTATTCGGATAACAAATGGATCTATAAACAGATCAGAAATTATGAGGATGAGATAAAAACCCGTCTTTTCACTCTGGAAAAAGATAGGGAAGGCGGCTCTTTTCTGAGAGTGAATGGGGAGAACAACTCTTTTACCCAGAAAAGGCATCTGTATATCTCCCAGAAGATCAAAGTCAGTAACGGAATTTACGATCTGATTGCCCACAGCAGAAAATCAGGCAGGCCGGATCAGGCTGTGAAGCTGTTTCTGGGGGCGGGGAGCACCCTGTATCATCTTTCCAATATAATTGCCGCCAAAGCGGCGGAGGATCATATTTCCTGCGACATTCACACCAATAATATCAGTGTTCTCAACAGCATCCTCTCCTACGGCAGCCAACTGGCAAACATAAGGATTTCCTCTTCCGGAGGGGTGCTCGATCCTGTTACGAACACCTTTATCGGGCCTATCGGAGAGTCTGTGCTGTCTCAGGAGTTTGACTATATTATTCAGGGGACGTCGTTTCTGGTGGACGGGACACTCTATGTGGAGCATCCCGAAGAAGCTCTTCAGAAAGAAGCTCTTCTGAAGGAGGCAAAGGGAAGGAAAATTCTGGTTCTCACAGGCCACGAGGTCCTGAGCTCCCTGCCGGGAGACGCCGCCCCCTTCGGCAGCCTGTCTGATTTTGATTATCTCGTAGTGCCCCATAACCATAAGGGGCTGGAGAAGAATCTGGACAGGATGCTCCGGGAGGACGAATCCCGGTTCCGGGCTGAAATCATCAACTGGAACTACAGAATCTACAGGATGAATCCATCCTCCTCCCCGGCAGAAGCCGGCCTCAGAGCGTAGTCAGAGAAACCAGGGGCAGTCTCTTGGCAATATAGGCGATATGGCCGTTTATTTTGCTGAAATAGGAGATCAGGTCCAGGTGGACCGCCGATGTGGCAATGGACTCTGCCTGCCCTCTGTACAGACGCTCAATATGAAGCTTTTTATACTTCTCTTCCTCTTTTTTCTTGTAGGAGTCCAGCACGAGCCTGGCCGGATCGGGATCGTTGTTTTTCAGAGCTTCGCCGAGGTATTCAAAGTTCCGGTTTACCTTGTAGATCAGATGCTCCAGTTCATGAAATCCCTCTTCTGAAAAGATCAGGTTCTGTTCTATCTTCTTGGTGGCAAGGCTCATTATATTTTTGTCTATCACATCTCCAATGGACTCCAGCTCATTCTGAATGTACATGTAATTCATACAGAGATCCGATTCTCTGGCTGTGAGTTCCTCCTGGGAGAGTCTGGCAAGGAAGGGGATGATCGCTTTATGAAGGGTATCCACCTTGGAGTCCAGCAGACTGACTCTTTCAAAAACCGCCGGGTCGCTGCTTCTGAAGGCGGATTTCATCTCATTGATCATTATCTTGATGAAATCACTGACCCTGGTAATCTCCTTTTTGGCCATCATAAGTGAGAGCTCGGTACTCTTTGTGATAAGGGAGTCCTTTATATAGACCGGACCGAAGGGCTTTTCCGCCTCCCTTTCGGGGAAAATCCTGTTGAAAAGCCTGAGGACCAGCTTCAGGTTGGGAAAGATGATTATGTGGTTGATCACAGGCATGAATGTGAAGCCCATGGCTATCTGACGGGCCAGGCTGTCGGTTCCCAGGGCATGGAGGGTGAACCATTTGATCCACCAGATGTAAAGGCGTTCTCCCTGGAAGTGGATGGAAAGCAGTATAAACACCCACAGCGCTCCGATCAGCTGGAAAAGGATATGAATATAGGCGGATCGCTTGGCTTCCCAGTTCAGTGTCACACTGCCCAGAACCGCTGTGATACAGGTTCCCACTGCGGCTCCCAGGTTGATAGGGATAGCCTGTTCCAGGGATATGGTCCCCGCCAGGGCCATGGCGATAGTAATACTCGTTGTCGCACCCGAGGACTGAATGATCATGGTGAACAGGAGCCCCAGAAGAATCCCCAGAATGGGGGTTTCGATGTTGCTCATCAGAAGGATAAAGGGTTCATAGGAGCGCAGAGGCTTCAAAGCTCCCGACATCATATCCATACCCAGGAAGAGAAGACCGAAGGTAAAGATGGTCAGGGCGATATGTCGGGCCCTTTTTGTTTTGACCGTAATCAGGACAAGGAATCCGATAAAGACAATAAGGGTTGAAAGTTTGGTAATCGACGGGAAGGCTATCAGCTGGGGAAGGAAGGTGGAACCAAGTTCCGCTCCCAGAGTTACCGCCAGACTCTGGCTGAATGTCATAAGCCCTGCACCGACCAGCGCCGCTTCCAGAACCGTGGTAGCCGAGGAGGACTGGTTGATGATGGTTATTCCCAGACCGGTCATGTAACCTCTGAAGGGGCCTTTGGTCAATGTCATCATAATTGTTTTCATTCGGGTTCCGGCGATGGACGTGAGGTGTTTATTCATTTCCATCATTCCGAAAAGGAAGATAGCCAGTCCTCCAACCAGTGAAAACAGATTCCAAATACTCATGTGCCTAGATCCTCCTGATCTTCTTCGTTGCGTCAATAAAACACGATTGATCTAATATAGTAGCACACGTGTGAGTAAAAGTAAATTTAAATTTTATACTCCCATACCCCCTTTATACAGGTTTTTCTCAGGCAATCTCTCCGGGAAAACAAAAACTGCCGATAATGCCTTTATGAGAGTCTCCCCGGCAGTCATGCGGTTCGCCTCCGCTTTTTTCCTCCTTTTTATATCCCTGCAGATTCTCCCGTCCGAACCGGTTGAGCTGCAGTTCCACCATAGAAAAGGCCAGGTGCTTCATGCCGAATCCCTTGTGGATGAGAGTGTGTACGTCAATGGCTTCCTGAGTCATCAGGCCCAGATCGACGAGTATTCGGTTGTGACTGTTCTGGATGTCACAGATGGGGGCGATGCTGTGCTGGAGGGAGATTTCCGGAGCGTTGAGCGGGTCAGCGGCCTGCCGGGTGTCCTGGAGTGGACCGAAACGGAAACAGTCCTTATGAGCCGGGACACCCTGGGGGAGCTTCATGTTCCCGAAGAAGCGACTCTGCCTGTTCAGAGGAGTATTCCACGATTTCCCGGATATGCCGTTCTGCCCGGAGACTCCTGGAGTCTGAAAGCCCGGGAACTTCATATGTTCCGAATCCGGGGATCCTGGTACGGTCCCTACAGGGGGGATGTTCAGGTCGGCTATACCCTGGACCGGAGGGAGACCTCTCCGGAAGGAAGGGACCTGGCGGTGATTCTTATATCCTATGACCTTTACCTTCCTGTCAGAACCGCAGGGGAGCCTGTCAGGCTGATATCGGGGAGGTCGGAGCAGGAGTTATACTGGGATATAGACAGAGGCCGTCCCGTAGAGAAAAAAGAGGACTTTGAATTCCTTATGGTCATGACCGACGGGGTGACCCAGGAGTTTTACGGTTCCGGCATCACCCGCTATAGAGAGACGGAGCAGCTGGACAGGAATGCCGAAACCGGAAGGCTGAAAGAGGATCTGAAGGATCTACCCGGAGTGGAGGTGGAATCCTCGGACAGAGGCGTGATGCTGACCCTGGAAGAGGCGGGCAGGATCTATTTCAGTCCCGACTCGGCGGATATTTCAGAAGAGCAGAACCGGGCCCTCAAATCTCTGGGAGATGTTCTGTCCCGGTACGGGGACAGGGATATTCTTATAAGCGGACATACCGCCGATTATGGATCTCCCCGGGGACGCCGGGAGTTGTCTCTCCAGAGAGCCGGGGCTGTGGCCGGGGCCCTGTTTCCCGAAGGAAGGGAGGGCGCGGGACGTCTGTTTCTCAGGGGAGCCGGGAGTACCGAGCCCGCCGGCGGTGACAGAGACAACCGGCGGGTGGAGATTCTCATTCTGGATTGAAATAAGTAGAAAATACGGAGAAGGAGGGATTCGAACCCTCGGTACTGCAGAGCAGTACACCTGATTTCGAGTCAGGCCCGTTCGACCAGCTCCGGCACCTCTCCCTGATCTGTATTCTATCCCCGACTCGTTCTGTTGGCAATCCCATTTTTTCTGAGACCCAAAGGGGCGGAGCTGTCCCTGTTCGTATGCATCATCCTGTGCTAATATAGTCTATTATGAATGAAGAGATTGAATCACCCCATCTGAAACATGATCCCGCAAGGATAGAAAAAGCAAAACATAAGCTTCTCCCTCTGGAAAACCTGGAGCTGATGGTTCAGACCTTCAAGATCTTCGGAGATCCCTCCCGGCTCAGGATCGTTAATGCCCTGATCGAAGAGGAACTCTGTGTTCATGAGATCGCCGAGCTGATGGAAATGACCCAGCCTGCTGTCTCCCATCAGCTGAGGCAGCTGAAACAGGCCCACGTGGTGGTTTCCAGGCGGGAGGGAAAGCATATCTATTACTCTCTCACGGACGAACATGTGATTGAAATTTTCCGGATCTGTCAGCAGCATATCCTTTTCGGCTGAAACCCTTAAGAATCTTCACTTTTTTCCCCCGGGATGGTTGATATTCCTGTCATTTGAAATTAACATATAAGTAGATGTTCATATGTTTATTTGAATGATCCTGAGAACATCCCGGAGGTTTTCCCATGGAAAAGAAAAGGAATGAAATTATACTCAGCGGCCTGACCTGCTCAAACTGCGCGGCTGTGATTGAAGATAAAATCAATAAACTCCCCTGGGTGGAAGAGGCCCGGTATAACCTGGCAACCCAGGTTCTGACTCTGGATACGGGAGGAGCAGACCTGAAACCGGGAGTGATGGAGGAACTGCAGATCCTTGTCGACCGGGTTGAAGAGGGCGTTACCGTTATGGGACGGGAAGAAGCCAGAGAAAAAGAGCTTCAGCCCCGGCAGGGCGGCTTCTCCTCTCTCCTGAAACGGCTGCCTGAAATCGCAGGGGCCCTGATCTTCTTTTTCCTGATTCTCACAGAAGGAAGTATCACTCTCTCCAGAGGAATCAGTATCTCTCTTTTTGCCCTGGCCTATCTCCTCATCGGCAGGACTGTTCTCATCTCCGCACTGAAAAATATACTTCAGGGACGGCTGATGGATGAGAACTTCCTTATGGTGGTAGCCACCATCGGAGCCTTTGCCATACAGGAGTTTCCCGAAGCTGTGGCGGTCATGCTCTTCTATCAGGTGGGAGAGTACTTTCAGGATCTTGCCGTAGACAGGTCCCGCCGTTCCATCAGGAATCTTCTGGATTCCAAACCGGGAATGGTCCTTGTCAAAAAAGAGGGAGCCTACAGCGAAGTTCCTCCCGAAGATGTCCTGCCGGGAATGGAAATCCTTGTCCGTCCCGGAGGAAGAATCCCTCTGGACGGTGTGGTTCTCAAAGGAAAAGGAACCGTCGATACCTCCGCGCTGACAGGAGAGTCCTATCCCCGGGAAGTTTCCGGGGGGGCCACTGTTCTCAGCGGGTTCGTCTGCCGGGAGAGTCCTCTTGAAATCGAAGTTTCCCATACCCTGGAAGAGTCAGCCTACTCCCGGATTATCCGGATGGTGGAAGAGTCCAGCGGCAGGAAGGCCCGGTCTGAGCAGTTCATTACAAGCTTTGCCCGTATCTATACACCTGTTGTGGTTGTTTCGGCTCTCCTTATGGCGCTGGTTCCTCCTCTGCTGCTGGAGGGGGCTCTGTTTTCCGACTGGATCTACAGGGCGCTTGTTTTTCTCGTAGTTTCCTGTCCCTGTGCTCTCGTTGTATCCATTCCTCTCGGATTTTTTGCCGGGATCGGAACAGCCTCCAGGCATGGGATCCTTGTTAAGGGCGGGAACTATCTGGAAGCGCTGAACAAGATTGATACTGTGGTTATGGATAAAACGGGAACCCTCACAAAAGGCGTCTTTGAGGTTGTATCCATTGATCCGGCTCCGGGAACAACAGAAGAGGAACTCCTGCACCTTGCCTCTGAAGCAGAGACCCATTCCACTCATCCCATTGCCGAGTCCATAAGAAAGGCCTGGATAAAAACATCTCCCCTGGTGACCCTTCCGGAGTCGGATACGGTGGTGGAGTTTCCCGGAAGAGGTATTCAGGTCACCCTGGAGGAGAAGACGATCTCCCTGGGAAAACCATCCTGGATCAGTGAAATCACAGGCACTGATCTCTCCGAAAAGGAGAGTCTCATCGGAACCGTTGTCGCTCTGGCAGGGGGGACGGAGTATCTGGGATCCCTGTCTCTGGCAGACACGCTCCGGCCGGATGCTGCGGAAGCGGTGAGGAACCTTAAAAAAGTGGGGATCCGGGAGATCATTATGCTGACCGGGGACAGTGAGAAAGCCGCTGCCGCCATAGCGGCCGAGCTGGGAATTACAAGCTACAGGGCAAACCTTCTTCCGGAAGATAAAGTCGCCGCCCTGGAGGAACTGGTTCTTCAGGACAGGCGGACCGCCTTTGTGGGAGACGGGATCAACGATGCTCCTGTACTGGCCCGAGCGGATGTGGGGATCGCCATGGGTGGTCTGGGATCTGATGCAGCCATTGAGGCGGCGGATATTGTTCTTATGGCAGACGAACCCTCCCGGATTGTTACGGCAAGACGGATTGCGTCCCGGACTCGGAAGATCGTTCTTCAGAATATTATTATGGCTCTGGGAATCAAAGCGGCCGTACTGGGGCTGGCTGCTCTGGGCATTGCCGGTATGGGACTGGCTGTCTTTGCCGATGTGGGTGTGGCCCTTCTGGCTGTGCTGAACGCCATGAGGATCTTGCTCTTTAAATAAATATATACCATAATATGAATATATGAAGAATTGTCTTGACTGCTCATCCAAAGCCTGCCGTACCGCAGGAGCTGATTGTTTTCAGGTAAAAGAAGCCAGCCTGGAAGTCTATAGCCGGGAAAGTGTGAACTCTCTTGTAAAGAACAGCTCCCGCCTTATTGATAACGGCAGGGCGGGAACACTCTCCCGGTTTCAGGAAGTGATTGAGTTCTGCCTTTCCCAGGAGTATGAGAATATAGGTTTGGCCTACTGCTTCGGAATGGAGGGCCTGGCTCAGGAGGTGAGGGAAAAGATGGAGGACCAGGGTCTCCATCTTATTCCCGCCCGCTGTTCCATGGGGGGGGTGAAAGAAAGGGAGATCGATCAGGAGAAAACCAGCGAGGTCTATTCCTGTAATCCCGCCGGGCAGGCAGAGTTCCTGAACAGGCAGGCAGACTTTGTGATCGAAATGGGCCTCTGTCTGGGGCATGATGTGATTTTCCATAACCAGCTGAAAGTCCCGTTCACTGTGCTCCTTGTGAAAGACAGGGTTCACGCCCACTCTCCCCTGGAGGGGATCAGGGCCTATCCTGTCAAATCATGAATCCATCTTCCTGAAAAAATCCTTTTTAAACTGATCGCGTATTTGATCACTTCCTCGGACATGGACAGGGTATAGACTAAAGCGGGGTGCAGGCCCAGGATCAGGCCGCTGACTGCCACAAGGGGAATACTTATCAGCCAGAGTGGCAGCAGCTCTATGGTCATGCAGTAATGGGTGTCCCCGCCGCTTCTGAGTATCCCAACGATAATGTGCATGTTGGATGTTTTGAACAGCAGAAACACAGCCAGGACGACCAGGAACTCCCTGATATAGGTCCTGACGTCCGGGGCCACATTGAAAGCCAGAGGTATCCAGGGAGACGCTATCATCACCAGGGCTGTTATCAGAGTCGTGGCAAGCGGCACCGTCAGGAGGAGAAACCGCCCGTGCCCTGCCGCCTCCAGCTGTCTGCCTTCGCCTATCATATTGCCCAGCACAATGGCCGAGGCGTTGGCGCTCCCGAAGAAAAGGACAAATGCCAGACGGGCAAAGGTGTCGGTAATATTGTAGGCGGCCAGGACTGAAGTACCCATGCGGGCGTAAATCACGGTAAACATGGTGACTCCCATGGACCAGCCTATTTCATTGAGAATGACCGGA
This sequence comes from Oceanispirochaeta sp., assembly GCA_963666275.2. GTDB lineage: Bacteria > Spirochaetota > Spirochaetia > DSM-2461 > DSM-2461 > Oceanispirochaeta. The sequence continues at coordinate 134,840 of CAXXOA010000002.1, read as the reverse complement.
GAGACTCTCCAGAAGTACTTTTTCAGAAAGATCCGGGTCAGGCCTTTCATCTCTTTGAGAGTGGCGGCCACGGGAGAGCGGTCCAGATAAATGAGAGAAACCAGTATGACCGTTTCCAGTATCCGGGCTCCTGTGGTTGCCAGAGCGGCCCCGGTGATTCCCAGATGGGGAAATCCCAACTTCCCGAAAATCAGGGCATAATTCAACAGAGCATTCAGGCTCAAAGCCCCTGCAGAAATATAAAGAGGAAGCTTCACAACCCCGATGGAGCGGAGAGCTCCCTGGAAAATGATTGTTCCCGCTGTAAAAAGATAACTGATCGCTGTAATTCTCAGGTAGGGGACAGCCGCCGCAATTACAGCCTGATCGGCTGTAAAAAGTCCCAGAATCCTGTGGGGAAGATAAAGGGCGGCCAGTGTGAAAAGGCCCGCGCCGGTACAGCCCAGCAGCAGTGAAAGCCCGACAGTATGATGCACTCCTTTCAGATCCCGCTTTCCCCAGAACTGAGCCGTAAAAACAGAGGACCCGCTGCTGATTCCGAAGGTCAGGAGGATCATCAGAAAGTAGATCTGGTTGGACAGGGCCACAGCTCCGATAGCTGTTTCACCCAGCTGTCCGATCATGAGAGTATCCAGCATGTTCAAAGAGGTTGTCACCAGGTTCTGAAGAGCGATGGGAAGACCCAGTGTCATCAGTCTTTTGTAGAACTCTTTTTCCTGCTGAAATCTGAGAGGAAGAGACTGTAGGGGTATGAAAAATGAACCCATAGCGGACAATCATATACCCGGGGATATCATTAGTCTATGGAAGGTATTATAACTTTGACAGAAATTCTTAAATTGCTACAATTATAAATAAATGAAAAACCTTACAGGAGTTGTCATGGCCGAGTCGGAAAGGGAGAATACTGCACTTTACAGAGGGCGAGCCGGAAAAAGGAAGGCCCGGCAGTATCTGGGGATTTTCCGGAAATTTTTTGAACGATCCTACGGGTTTCCCGGAAAAGAAGCCCTGGCCTATCTGGGCCTGTCCGGTACCGAAATGGTCGTGGATGCGGGGAGCGGATCGGGGTTTTATACCTTCATGCTGGCGGAAGTCCTCCGGAACGGCAAAATCCTGGCTCTGGATCAGTCCCCGGAAATGCTGGATGAACTGGCCCGGCGGGTCCGGAAAAAGAGAATCAACAGGCGCGTGGAAGTTCTGGAGTGCGATATCCGGGATGTCCCCCTGGCCGATGATGTTGCCGATGCGGCTATCTCCCTTTTTGTCTGGCACTACCTTTCCGATCCGTCCAGAGCCTCAGAGGAACTTTTCCGTCTTCTGAAACCGGGAGGACGTGTCTTTATTGCCGATTTTCCGGGAGATTCCTCTCCGGGAGGGCATCACGGCAGTCTGACGGTGCAGGATATGAAAGCCATCCTTGAAGAGTCCGGTTTTACAGGGATCAGAACCTTTCTCCATCACAATAAAGTGATCATAGGAACAGGCCTGAAACCGCAGTAGTCCAGGGGAAGTCCCTGAGCGGGCCTGTATTGAGCGAAGTCGAAGTGTCGAAGGGAGGTCCCTGAGCGGAGGGCTCCACTGAGCGACGTCGAAGTGCCGAAGGGTGGTCCCTGAGCAGAGGGCTCCACTGAGCGAAGTCGAAGTGCCGAAGGGTGGTCCCTGAGCAGAGGGCTCCACTGAGCGAAGTCGAAGTGCCGAAGGGTCAGCTCTTCCTGTAGGTACTGGGAGAGGTCCCCATGACCTTGCGGAACTGTCTGGAAAAGTAGTTGCTGTCTTCAAATCCCGAGGAATAGGCAATCTCTGTAATGCTCAGATCTGTTCTTTTGAGAAGAGAACAGGCTTTCCGGATTTTCAGATGGATATGGTACTCCACCGGGGGAACCCCGCAGACCCTCCTGAAATGTCTGTTGAGAGAGCTGCTGGACATTCCTGTCATCTCTTCCAGTTCCTCCAGGCTTACCTGCTGGGTAAGATTGTGCTCCAGGTAGCTTATCCCCCGGGCAATTCTTAACAGTTCCCTGTTCTGAACGCTCTCGGACCTGTCGTAACAGCGGCTCAGAAGGCCCACCAGTTCCAGAAAGGAGACAGCGGCCATATAGTTGCAGCCCTTCTGCCTGTAGGTATACTCTCTTTCCATTTTATCCAGCAGGAATGTGACCTTGGTCAGATCATCCGGTTTCAGTTCCAGCCGGCTGGCAAACTGATGAGAATCCCTGTACTGTGGTTCCAGGCGGAAAAGGGCTTGAAATCCCGGAATATAGGCAATATCAAGAAAGGGAAGGGGCAGATTCTCCGGTGTGAACAGTATGTTGACCAGGTAAAGATCTTCCAGATCTTTATAACCGTGGGATGTCCCGCTGTGAATGACAAAGACATCTCCCGCTTTCAGTCTGTAGGATCCCTGTTCGGTAAAATGCTCCCCTGTGCCGCTCATGATAATCACAAGTTCGGAAAAATCATGGTTATGCAGTGGATAGGGAATCTGGGGAGAGCGCCTTATAAGCTTGATCGGCTCATCTTTCGAGTCAAAAAAATCAGGTCTGTTCAATTGGAACATGGTGATAATATTGTGCTAATAATCGGGAGGATCGTCAAGGTTTTATTCGCTGACCACCCCTAATATGGGAATATACGGAGGAAAATCAAATGAGTGATAAACTGGAAAATATGTATAATTACGCTAAAGAAGCCTATGCCGAACTGGGTGTAGACACAGATAAGGCTCTTGAGGCTCTGAAAAAAGTAGCCCTGTCCATCCACTGCTGGCAGACAGATGACGTGGGAGGCTTTGAAACTCCCGATTCCACCCTTTCGGGCGGTGGTATTCAGGTGACGGGAAATTATCCCGGAAAATCCCGGTCCATTGCAGAAATGCGGGAGGATCTGGATAAAGCCTACTCTCTGATTCCGGGAAAACACAGGCTGAATCTGCACTCTATATACGGTGAGTTCAACGGAAAGAAAGTGGAAAGAGACGAGATCGGCCCCGAGCACTTTACGGGATGGATCGACTGGGCGAAAGAAAGAGGCCTGGGACTGGACTATAACGGATCCTTCTTCTCCCATCCTATGGCAGACAGCGGCTATACCCTTTCCAGTAAAGATAAAACAGTCCGGGATTTCTGGATTCGTCATGGACAGAAGAGCCGGGAAGTCGCCGCTTCCTTCGGTAAAGCCCTGGGAACCCCTTCCATTATCAATACCTGGGTACCCGACGGGTCCAAGGATCTTCCCGTGGACAGGGCCGGATACAGGGCCGTCCTGGCAGAAGCTCTGGATGAGGTCTTCAAAAAAGAGTTTCCCGCCTCTGAAATGAGAGATGCTGTGGAAACCAAGCTGTTTGGCATTGGAAGCGAAGCCTTCGTTGTGGGATCTCATGAATTCTATATGGGATACGCCATGAGCCGGAAAAAAATGGTCTGTCTCGACCTGGGACACTTCCATCCCACAGAGCTGATCGCTGATAAGCTCTCTTCGATCTATCAGTTTTTTGATGAAGTCCTCCTTCATGTCAGCCGGCCCATGAGATGGGACAGCGATCATGTGGTCATTCTCAACGACGATATCCGCTATCTCACAGAAGAGATTGTCCGCTGTCAGCGGGTAAAGGATACACACATCGGTCTGGACTTTTTCGATGGGACCATCAACAGAATCGGAGCCTATGCCATCGGTTCCAGAGCGACCCTGAAAGGACTGCTCATGGGATACCTGGAACCTTCGGACACTCTGAAACAGTACGATCTGGAAGGCAACAGTTTTGCCCGCCTGGCGATGCTGGAACAGCTGAAGTCCATGCCTTCCGGTATTATCTGGGACTACTACTGTCAGCAGATGGGTGTTCCCACCGAAGCGGAGCTAATCGCGAATGTACTGGACTATGAAAAGAAAGTCCTTGCCCGAAGGAGCTGAAAATGTCTGTAGACGAGCTTATTGAAGTAACCCGGCGCTACGGCGGAAACCCGGATTACGTCCTGGCCGGGGGAGGGAATACCTCTCTGAAAGAAAAAGGGGTCATGTATGTGAAGGCCTCGGGATCCTCCATGGCGGAAATAGATGAAAAGGGTTTTGTAAAAATGGATCAGTCCGGTCTGGATGCTATCTGGACTGCCGACTATCCCGAAAATACAGAGGAAAGGGAGGACCGGGCTCTGCAGGACCTGATGGAGGCCCGGCTGGAAGGCGAAAGCGCCCGTCCCAGTGTGGAAACCCTGCTTCACAGTTTTATCCCCTATAAATATGTGGTCCATACCCATCCCGCCCTTATGAACGGATTATCCTGTGCTGTCAGGGGGGAGGAGATCGCCCGGGAACTCCTGGGAGATAAAATGCTCTGGATTCCCGTGGTGAATCCGGGATATGTCCTGGCCCGGTATGTGAAAGACAGGGTGGAGGAATTCACTTCCGAAGGGAAGGACTTTCCCGAGTACATTATCCTTCAGAATCATGGTGTCTTCACAGGCGGAGACAGCATCAGCGATGTGGATAAGCGCTATGAGTTCCTTATGGGGAAACTGGAAACGAAAATATCCATCACTCCCGATATGAAAGAACTTCCTGCTGATCAGGCTCTTGCCGCAGATCTGCAGAAAGCGGTCAGCCGCGCCTACGGCCCCTCCTGCGGATTTCACTTCTACAGAATCCGTCAGTGTGATCCCTGGCTTGTCAGCAGAGAGGCGGCGGCCCCTGTCTTTTCAGCGCTTACTCCGGATCACATCGTCTATATGGGGCATGAGCCCCTCTGGATAGAGGAGGGCTCCCCTGAAGCAATGACGGCCGCTCTGGTTAAGGGCGTCGTATCCTATGAAAAGGCTTACGGTAAAAAACCGAAAACCATCCTGGTTCAGAACCGGGGCATAATCTCCTGCGGGGTTTCTCAGAAAGAAGCGGATCTTTCCCGGGTTCTATTTCAGGATGCTGTGAAGGTCTCTGTACTGAGTGAAAACTTCGGAGGCGTCCGGTTCATGCCTCAGGATAAAATTGATTTCATCAACAACTGGGAAGTGGAGAAGTACAGGGCCAAACAGAGTACCTCTTAACTGTTCCTGCGGTTGAACTCCTCTGCAAACCGGGCAAAATCCTCCGGTTTGAGGGGTTTGCTGCAGTAATACCCCTGATAGAAGGAGCATTCCATCCCCTCCAGGGCGTCGATCTGCTCCTTCTCTTCCACCCCTTCGGTAATGACCTGAAGCCCGAACTGTTCGGCAATCTTCATAATGGTTTCCACCAGGGCAAAACTGCTTCTGTCACTCATCAGGTTCTCAGTAAAGGATTTGTCAATTTTCAGCTTGTCCAGAGGCAGTTTCTTCAGGTAGGACAGGGAGGAATATCCAGTTCCGAAGTCATCCAGGGCAAACTGTACTCCCCTGTCTCTCAGTTCCTGCATTTTGCTTATTGTATTCTCAAAGTCCCGGATAAAAATATTTTCCGTTATCTCCAGGATGATTCTCTCAAAGGGGATTTCTGATTCTTCCAGCAATGCCAGGGTCTCTCTCACAAAGTTCTGCTGAAGGATCTGATTGACGCTGAGGTTGATGGATATGTAGTCCAGTTCACAACCGTCCCGGTTTTTCAGTTCCCTGTATATCTCAAGGGACCTCTTCATGATCCATTTTCCCAGGGGTATAATCTGCCCGGATTTTTCTGCGGTATGAATGATCTTTTCAGGGTTGATAAATCCTTTCTCCGGGTGGAACCAGCGTAAAAGGGCTTCGGCGCCGCAGATTCTCTTCCTGTCAATCCTCACTATGGGCTGAATGTAGATCTCAAGAGTTTCGCTCTTTAATGCCTCGGAAAGGTCTTTTTCCAGAGACATCTGTTCCTGAAGAATCGCATCCATCTCTTTATGAAAAAAGCTGGTCCGGCTCCGTCCCTGGTCTTTGGCATGGTACATGGCCGTATCCGCAAACTTCAGAACCTGATCGGGTGATTCTTCCTGTCCGTCAAAGATAATGGCTCCGATACTGGTGGAGGTTCGGATTCTATGGCTATCCAGGTCAAAGGGGTCAGAGAGGGTCTGGTGAATCTTTTCCGAGACCATTCCGGCTACAATCACAGAGGATTCTTTGTCGTCTGTTACTTCCGGCAGGAGTATGACGAACTCATCTCCTCCCATCCTGGCGACTGTGTCCTCCTGTCTCAGAACCTCTGTCAGGCGGTCTGCCACTTCTATGAGCAGCTTGTCTCCTATCTGGTGTCCCATAGAATCATTGATAAGCTTGAATTTATCCAGGTCCAGATAGAAAAGGACTCCCTTGTGTTTGTGCCGGCGGGTACTTTTCAAAGCCTGGGATAGGCGGTCCATAAGGAGCTGTCTGTTGGGAAGTCCCGTCAGGGTATCATGATAGGCCTGATACTCGATTTCCTTCTGTATCATGGTTTTTTCGGTAATATCCTGAACGATTCCTATCCCGCCGATAATATTGCCAGAAGTATCCTCCATGGGTGAGGTATGCAGCGATATGATCCGTTTCCCTTCGGATGTAGTCAGGTTGTATTCCCCCTCATAGAATCCGGATTCTCCATCAAAGACCTTTTCCAGGGTAGGAATCAGTCTCAGATCTCTGACTGCTCTCAGATCAAAGCCTTTTAGTTTTTCCAGGGGGTAATTAAGAATATCAGCCAATCCGTTATTGGCTTCCTCTATGATCAGATCCTCATTGTAGTAGTAGATTCCAGAAGGAGCTTCATGAAAAATCTGATAAAATTTCTGTTCGCTCAGGTTCAGCTTCCTCAGAGCGTTCTTCTGACTGTATTCGAGGCGGAAAAACCGTAAAAGTCTCATATGATGATTCCAGGAGGTCCCGGAAATGAACAGGTCAAAGACAATCATCATTGTAATGAGCTCTGTACTGTGAGCCTGGGGAAGTAGAATATTCCTGAGGATAAGGGGGATCAGAAGGAGCTGCACATAGGATATCAGTATCCAGAATTCTGAAGAGAGGCTCAACAGTGATCCTGATATCATACCCGAGAGGATCAGGACAAGATAAAATTGAGAAATAGGCGAATCAACCGGAAAAGAGTACCAGGAGGTCATACTCCAGGCGAAGGTTGTAAGTCCTATGCCTGTTATGTATGAAATCCTCCAAATTTTTACATGCAGAAATGGCTTGTCTTTTTTGAACAGAACAAAAGTTATCCCTCTCATCACTAGAATGAAATAGATCGTACCGGCTGTGACAGCGATCCTTTTCAGAGGAACATCATTTCTCAGTATAAGAAACAGCAGAAGTGCCAGTATGGCGTTTGCCAGGATCGAATAGGGAATGTTTTCCATGAGAAAGCGGCTTCTCGCTTTGCTTATATATTTGTTTTCTTCACCTATTCCCGGAGTTTCTGCTTTCTTTTGTATCATACTAATTACTATTCTAAGACAGATTTCCTCTGGATTTGAAGTCAGAGAGTCAGAATTCTGAATCCTTTTTCAATGTAGGGGCCCATGGCCGGGTGTCCGTTCATATCGGACAGCAGAGTAAGCCCCGCCTCCCTGGCAAAATCCAGGGTTCCCATCTGATGGCAGCAGGCCTGACAGACCCCTTCCAGCAGCCCCAGGTCGAGAATCTTCTGATAGGGGGCATGCTGAGGATGGTCCTCCCGGGCCAGGTCCTCTACCAGGGCCGTGGCCTTTCCTTCTATGATCAGTTTTACTTCAAATCCCCGGCTGTGCATTTCCAGGACATTCATCATGGCATGGGCAAAACAGACGGGTTCTCCCTGAAAGGCGAAAAACATGACTTTTTCCATTTCTGTCACTCCTTTATTCTCCTGTATAGAGTTTCCGGAAGTAGTCTTCCAGCATCCTTTTCATACCGAATGGTTCCGTGGTGGTGCTGATGCTTTTCTTCATCATTTCCTCCCATTTTGCCTTGTCTTTGTAGTAGGTGGGCAGAACTTTGTTGAGGAGAACATCATAGAGGGCTTTCAGGTCGTGGGCGTCCTGCTCTTCCATAGAGTCCGATTCAAAGGCATCCCCGATCTGCCAGCCGTTTTCCCCATCCAGACAGGCCTCTGGCCACCAGCCGTCCAGGATAGAACAGTTCAGGACTCCGTTCATGGATGCTTTCATGCCGCTGGTTCCGCTGGCTTCCTGGGGTCTTCTCGGATTGTTGAGCCACACGTCAGAACCTCTGGTCAGCATTTTTCCGATGGTCATGTCGTAGTTCTCCAGGAACACAACCGCGTCAGGATAGGTTTTCATCATCTTGACAAGATTGGCAACAATCCCTTTTCCTGTGTCATCCTGGGGATGAGCCTTCCCGGAGAAGACAATCTGAAGATCTCCGCTTTTCAGATAGGGTTCAATGATCTCAGGGTCCGAGAAAATCAGGTCACTCCTTTTGTAGGGAGCTGCCCGGCGGCTGAAACCTATGAGGATTTTCTCTTTCTTCAGGCATGATCCGGTTCTCTCTTTTATAAAATCTATGAGCTCCTGCTTGATTTCATTGTGAACAGGAAGGATCTCTTTCCCCTTTTTATAGGCCTCTGTAATGCGTGCATCCACCCATGTGGGGGTATGGATGCAGTTGGTTATCCCGATGATGTCACACCGGCCCTCTACATGGGCCCACATTTTATTCGCAGTTTCCGCATGGAGCATGGCCACCGCGTTGGATTTCCGGGAAACTCTCAGAGCCCCCACTGTCATATTGAAAGGGGCCCCCCCGATGGCTGTCATCTGTTTTCTGCTGAGGCCTCTGAAGGCTCCCATATATTCCATGGTCCTCAGGTCATGGGATTCATTTCCCTGGACAACCGGGGTATGGGTTGTGAATACCACCGACTCCCGGGTGGCTGCCAGGGCGTCCTCAAACCCGAGCCCTTCGGCTTTTTTTTCTTCGATCAGTTCCATGGCCGCCAGAAGGGCATGCCCCTCGTTGAAATGGTAGACATCCACGGGGATCTTCAGAGCTCTCAGTGCCCGGACTCCTCCGATACCCAGGACAATCTCCTGAGCCAGTCTCTCCTCTTTAAACCATCCGTAAAGCTGCCCGCAGATCCAGCGGTCCTCTCCATTGTTCTTATCAATGTCCGTATCGAGCAGGTAAAGGGGGGCATTCCCGTAGGCTTCGGTTTTCCAGACTTTGATCCAGACTTCCCGGTCCCTTATGGTCACAGGAATTTCCACGCCCGTCTCTTCCAGATCGTATTCGTAGTTTTTATAACTGTCATAGGGTTTCCCCTCTTTATCAATGTACTGATCTGTATAGCCCTGCTTCCATTTTATTCCCAGGCCGATAACAGGGTAGCCTTCGTCCCGGGCGCCTTTCAGGTAGTCTCCTGCCAGAATTCCCAGGCCTCCGGCGTATATTTTCAAGTCATTATGAAGCCCGTATTCCATGCAGAAATAGGCTGTTGTGGGCAATGTTTTTTTCATATGTATTTCACTCCCTGTCTGAATTACTTACCAGTATATAATAAACTTCTGGAGAGTTTCCTGTGTTTCAGGTTTTTTTTTGATTTCCAATTTCAGGGTCTGCTCCTATAATGGTCTTATCCATGAACGAATTAAATAGTGAACTCCATCATCTTTGGGAATACCTGCACGTCCATCCGCTTTTTGCCGCTGGCGTTATTCTGGTTGCCGGGTACTATCTGGGCCGCATGGCCAGAGTTGTCAAACTGCCGGAAATCACAGGGTATATTTTTGCCGGTCTTCTTGTAGGGAAGTCATTCCTGCACATTGTTCCGCATGAAGTGGAGCGCTCACTGGGGATCTTTACCCAGATTGCTCTGGGACTCATTGCCCTCACGATCGGGGGAGAGTTCTCCTTTTCCAAGCTGAAAAGACTGGGAAAAAATGTGGCTGTTGTTACGGTAATTCAGATTACAGCTGCCTTTCTCATGGTCTCCCTGGCCCTGTGGGCTCTCCGTCTGCCTCTGCCTGTGGCTCTTCTGGCGGGGGCGATCGCATCAGCCACAGCTCCGGCCGCCACAGTGCATATTGTTCAGACCCTGAAGGCCCATGGAACCTTTGTAGATATGCTCTACGGGGTAGTCGCCCTGGATGATGCGGGCTGTGTTATCCTTTTCAGTGTCATTTTCTCCATGGCCGGTTCCATGCTGGGAATCAGCGGCAGCGGTCACGGCATCGGTGCCGCCCTGGGGCATATACTTCTGGAGATCGGACTGGGAGCCGTCGGAGGCTATCTGATTCATCAGGCTACATGCCGGCTCCGCAGCGAGAACGAAGTTCAGATCATCACCCTGGGGTTTTTCTTCTCCTATACCGTTCTTGTCATGGGGCTGGGAATGTCTCCGCTTCTGACCAATATGGCCGCCGGAACAATCCTGATCAATATGTCTCCCCGGAATCATCGTATTTTCAAGGCGCTGCAGCCTATCACTCCGCCTCTGTACGCCATGTTCTTTGTCCTGGCCGGAATGGAGCTGGATCCTGTTCAGTTCCTGAATCCCGTGATCCTGCTGATGGGTTCGGTGTATATCATTTTCCGGGCTCTGGGCAAGTACGGCGGGGTTTATCTGGGTTGCCGGATGGTTGGGACAGATGCCAGAATCCGGAACTATCTGGGCTTCTGTATGCTGCCCCAGGCGGGTGTGGCTATCGGTTTGATGGATATTGTCTCGGAAATGCATCTGGGAGAAGGCACTCCTCCGGAAGCGGCTTCTGCAATCATTGCTTTAAACAGTATCATTTTAATGTCAGTTTTTATAAACGAGATATTCGGGCCGCCCATTTCCAAGTTTGCCCTGATACGCGGAAATAATATGGAGGAATGAGAAATGGATCTATTGAATATGGTGCACCCCGACAGTTGTAAAGCCGGTATCCCCGGGGCGACAAAAGAGGAAATTCTGGAAAATCTGGCTGATCTGGCAATGAAACACCCGGCAGCAGCCAATGTTGATAAAAAAATACTTCTGACCAATGTCCATGCCAGGGAGGGAAAAGGTTCCACGGGGATCGGTAATCATCTGGCGATCCCCCATGCGGAAGTTCCCGGCCTGGAGGATTTTGTTGTGGTCATAGCCACCAGTCAGAAAGGCGTGGACTTTCAGGCTATTGATAATAAGAAAGCCCGCCTCTTTTTTATGATCCTGGCCCCCATGGGAGAGGCCGCCAACCATCTGAAGATCCTGGCTATGATCTCCCGGACACTCTCCCTGCCCGGGGTCCGGCCCGAAATGCTGGCGGCTCCAACGGAAACAGCCCTTTTTGAAGCTTTTGTCTCTCACCTCCGCCCTGCCGGAGAGGCCCCGTCGAAGGAAGAGAAAAAAGAGCGTATGAACCTTCTCTCTCTGATCCTTTTTGATCTGGACCTGATCTACGATATTCTGGAGATGTTCATACAGAGAGGCATCGAAGGGGCCAATATTACAGAATCCTTCGGTATGGGAGAGTATATCTCCAGCGTTCCTCTTTTTGCGGGCTTCCTTGGTTTTATGAACGATCTGACCAACCGGAGTAAAACCATTCAAGTGCTGGTTCCCGAGTCCAGGGTGGCTGATGTTGTGGAAGGGATCGAGTCCATTACAGGGGATCTTAATAAAAAGCAGGGAGCTGCTCTTTTTGTAACGCCGGTGCTGTTATACAAGGGCACCATGAAAATGATGTAACCAGATGATCTTTAGCCCATATCCTGCGTTAGAGACCTGCGCCGGGTCCTCACGTAGTGGACTACGCTCCGGTCCCTTCCCTGTTTTAAAGGCGGGACCACCTTGCGGCGATGCCGTTGGGGAGGGATCTGCCCCTCTTGGCAGACAGTTCCAGATTGAGTGTTTCTATATCTCCGGTTCTGACTCGGGGAAATCTTGCCATCTGCTGGGCCAGAATCTCCGGGGTAATTTCAGGGTCGTGACAGGAGAGAAGGATAAACCGGGGATCATCTCCCATAAGCCGGATACTCAGGTCTATCAGGGTGAACAGGTCTTTTTTCAATACCCAGGTTCTGCCCCCGGGGGCTCTCCCGAAAGCGGGAGGATCCAGGATCAGTCCCTGATAGGTCCTTCCCCTTTTTATTTCCCTTTCCATAAAACGGAGTATATCCTCAACCACAAAGCGGATCGTCTCTTCCTGCAGGCCTGAAAGATCCCGGTTGTTCCGGGCCCAGTTGACTGAGCTTTTTGACGCATCCACATGGCAGGTCTCGATTCTGTTTTTTCCGGCTCCTCCCAGAGAGGAGAAAAGGGTGGATCCTCCGGTATAGGCAAATCCGTTCAGGACTTTCAGGGGAGATTCCGCCCGGTCTGTCTGCATTCTCAGCCACTCCCAGTTGGGGATCTGCTCCGGATAGATTCCGATCTGGCCGTTTTCAGAAAACCGGAGATCCATGACGATCGAATCCATTGTAAAACGGAAATCCTCCGGATCCTGGTCCAGCTCCGGGTTTCTGAAATCCCAGTGACCGGATTTTCCCTGACCTCTGTAGACCGCATCCGCTCTGTTCCATTCCGTTTCCATCAGGCCGGGGCTCCATTCCGCCTGGGGAGCCGGCCTGTCTATGAGCCATCTTCCGATTCTCTCCAGCCGCCGGCCTCTGCCGCAATCCAGGAATTCATAATTGCTTTCTGACATATCCGGCATTATAGGCAGAGCCGTATTTATGGTCTATAGAGAGAATCAGTTGTTTCCTTTTCAAAGGGGAGTATAATAGAAGAGAAACAGTGTCTGTCGGAGATGTAAATACTATGGAAAACCGGAATATCTATAAAATGGATGATATCCTCATTATCGCCTCTTTTCTCATGCTCCTTCCCACGGCCATTTTTGCCTGGCCCTGGCTGAGTCTTATCCCCCGGGTGGAGGATTTTCCTGCATTTCTGAAATCCGCACCGGATATCCTGGGAAACCGGCTCAGTACAGTCCTCCTTTACGCTGTCGGGGTCATTCTGTCCCAGCTGGTAGGGAGGGTGGTCCGCTATAAAGAGAAGCAGAGCCTGAAAATCCTCGATGCCATGCAGTACTCGCGGAAAAACACGGTTGATCAGCTGGCCATGACCACAGGAATCTCCGCTCCCCGTTTGAGAACCCTTATCCGGAAACTGGCCCGTATAGACTCCCTGGGAATCTCTCTGGAGGGAGATACTGTCCGTATGAAGGGAAAGAAGAATCCCTACGAGCGTTCCTATGTTTCACCAGATTCTTCCGCACAGGAAGGACGAGCCATTGTGAGGGACGCTGCTCCCAAGGCATCAGAAGCTCCCCGGTCTGAGAATATCCCTTCTGTCCCCGCCGGAGGAACCGGCCCGGAGGGTGTAAAAAAAATGCCCCCCCAAGTGGAAGCGATCATGAAAGATAAATCCATCGGACTGATTGAAAAGATAAAAAGGCTCCAGCAGTACGGGAAGGAGCATCCTGAATTTACCCAGGAGGATTTCAGGGCCCTTACAGGGAATCACTCCGCAGACCAGCTGAAATCCTCTCTGACCGGTTCGGCCAGTCCGGGAGAGAAGAAAAAGAAATTTCCCTTTTTCCTTGTCATTTTTCTCTTCATGACCCCCCTGTGGCCTGTCGCTCTGATTATTGTAATTCTGACCATAGTGAAACAGAGAAAAAAGATGCTGAATCCTGAAGAAAGTGTAAAAAATACCTAAACAGGTATATATTAATATAAAACCTGAAATCTGGAGAATGATATGGAACAGAAACTGCCTGAAGAAATCAGGGCTCATCTGAAAAGGATTCTGGAATCCTCCCGGGAGGAGTGGAGTAAAGACCCCGAAGCCCTGGATAGACTGGAAGCCCTCTGGCTGAAAAAAGATACCCTTTTTGACGAACAGATCTCTCTTCTGGGAATGGAGAGTGTTCCCTCTCTGGAGAAAGGAGACAAAAGGGGAGCCCTGCTCCTTACATTTTCAGGCTCCCTTGTCAGTCTGGGCTATGGCAGTGAGCGCTGGATGGAATATGCCAGCATCAAAATGCGGTCTGATGTTCCGGATATTGTCAACTGCGATAAAACAGCTCTGGCAGAGGATCTTCAGCGGGGAAAGGTCGCACAGTTCACTCTGGGGCCTTTAAAGAAAACCTCAGCCCTCTATAAAATTGTAGTCTGTTCGGAAGATGTCTCTCCGGCGGAGCAGGATAAACGGGTCAGGGAGGCCACTGTTTTCCTGACCAATTCCTTTGTTCATCTCAATAGAGAAGTTACCATGCCCCTGCAGGGGGTGGATACGGATCAGTTCAATAAAAAGAATATTGTTTCCTATCTGTCCAGAAAGAGCGGCTTAAGCCAGGAAAAAGTCAGGATGATTATGGATGACTACAGCTATATGCTCGAAACAGGACTGCTTCTGGGCAAAAGTGTTTCACTGGGCAGGATGGGGCGTTTCTCATTGAAAAAAACTCCCCGCCGGAAGGCCCGTCTGGGACGGAACCCCCAGACCGGTGAAGAGATTACCATTCCTGCCAAAGACGAGCATATGAGCCCGGTTTTCCGCTTTTCCTCCACGCTCAAGGAGAAAGTCGAAAAGCTGCCGGTTGAGGATAGTTCTTCAGAATAGGTTTTTCAGCTGAAAGGGCTGTTCTCTTCCTACAGCCCCTTCAGGTCTTTTTCAGCCCAGCGAATAGATATAGCGCTGTAAGTCTTTCCCGTTTATCAGATGGCGGGAGAGAGCTATCTCTCCAAATCTTCTGTGATCGCCGTGTCTCTGAAATTCAAGTACCTGTCTGACTGCTCTGTAGTCCATTATGCCTTCCACAATGAACCATTGGCCTGCCAGTTCTTTCACTTTTTCACCCTCCTGTATTCAAAAAACCACGCAAGATGCAAAGTGATATTCAGCTACTATAAATTATAAGATATTTACTATTAAAATGCGAAACTTCCACCCAGGCCGATGGAAATTCCTCTCATCAGCAGGGTGACATCCTCTCCGGGATCGTAGGACCCCTGAACATCCGAAACATCCGCATAGTCGGCAGACATGTTCAGCTGGTGCTGAATATTCCTGTAAAGGCAGGAGATCTGCACACTGATCTGGTCTATGGTCACTCCGATTCCGGCTCCGGCCAGGTATCCCAGGCCCCAGAGCTTGTCATATTCCAGAGTCCCGTCTTCGAAAACAACCTGTTCTGAGTCTGTAGAAAGATCTTTTTCCATGTTCCCTTCCAGAGCTCTCAGGGTAAAGTTGAAATTGGCTCCCACGCCGCCGAAAAGTTCAATAAAAAGGTATCCCAGGGGAACATGGGCTTTCAGCATGGCATAGGGGAGAATGGAATCTGTATAAAACCAGGGGCTGTCGGCTTTATCCTCTCCGTCAACCATAAGGCCGTAGTTGGTATTGTAGGTGAAGCCCACCGGTATAGACAGATACTCCCCCAGCCCCAGGCTGAACTCAAGGCTCTGTTCCAGGCTGACACTGCCTTCTCCGTAGGTATAGAGAGATTCGGGAACAAAAACGGAAATTCCAGTTCCGGCCTCCATGGCATTCACAGAAAAGGAAATACAGAAAATCATAAATAGGAAAAGACTGATTTTTTTCATTTTTTAACTCCTAGTTTTCCTAAACTCTATTATAGACAACTCCACTATCTCTACACAAATAATTCATTGAATTGCAGTTTCTGATATTCGATTATTTAAATAGTGTAGATATAAAGAGCGATTATATACTTTTAATAATGCATATGCAGATAAATCAGGAGTTTAGCGAGTGAAAAATATTTTCTTGAAAAGGATCCTACTTATAGTCTTCGGATCCTACATCCTTTTTTTCGGGATCATTTTTCTTTCTCTTTCCAGTATTTTTAGAAATATTAATACCCAGGTCATGACGATCAACTATGATTTTCTCCTGGATGCCAGGAAAAGGGCCCTTCAGTTCCAGAGTGAAACTCTTGAAACTCTCCTTCAGGGGCTGGTGACTGATCTGGATCGGCAGGGATTGGGGACTGAAGAGAAATTGAGTGTCGTGAGAAAGGTTATCCGGGACGCCTCCTTCGGCGATGTGGGATATTACTTTGCCTATGATTATGAAGGACTGAGGATCTCCTATCAGCTTGCGCCTGACACGGAAATGAAAAGCAATCTTTACGATGCCCAGGATGAACTGGGGAACTATCTTGTCCGGGATATGATCGAAGCGGCTAAATCGGGCGGCGGATTTACAACCTACTACTGGAACAACCCCAGATCAGAGACTGTGGAACCCAAGGTTGGTTACTATACGCCTTTTGAGATTGATGGATACCAGTTCTTTTTCGGAGTGGGGGAGTACATCGGGGACATTGAAACCAAAAACAATGAATTCTCTCAGGATTTACAGCTTACCATCAATCGTTTTCAGTTGATATTCCTTCTCATTCAGCTGGTCTATCTGACTGTCGGTCTTGTCCTTCTGGCTCTTATTTTACGGCGCTTTATAAATCCTCTTAAATCGATTGCCGAATCCATTACAGCCATTGCCTCGGGAGACGCGGATCTGACCGCTCAGATCGATGTATCATCAAAAGATGAGATCGGTACGGTTGCTTCCCGGTTCAATGATTTCGTGGGTAAACTGAGGCTGCTTGTCCAGGAGACTCAGGGCGCTGTTCAGACCACTGTTGAGCTTCAGAACTCCCTTCAGGAATCGACAGTCACTACAAGCAGTTCGATCTCCGGCATAAGCAGCGATATACAGGAAATGGAACAGCAGCTTCAAGTGCTGAACGAGAACATTCACAGCAGTGTTACTGCCACAGAAGAGATAACATCAAATATCAACTCTTTTGATTCTCAGATCGAGAGCCAGGCTCAGATGGTGGAGGAATCCACATCCGCCATCAATGAAATGATGTCCTCTCTGAACAGTGTAGATGGCATAACCAAAAATAAAAGGTCTTCCATAGAGAAACTCCAGGTTCAGATGACCGAGGGAAAAGATCTTCTGGAACATATGAGAACGGATTTTTCCGGTGTGGTTACCAAGATCGGTTCGATCAATGAGCTAGCCAATATTATCAGTTCCATTGCCAGTCAGACTAACCTCCTGTCCATGAATGCCGCTATTGAAGCGGCCCATGCGGGAGAGTCCGGGAAAGGGTTCGCCGTTGTAGCGGAAGAGATCCGGAAACTTGCGGATTCCACATCCATATCCTCTACCAACATAGCCAAGGTTGTGGGCGATATCGCATCGGGAATCCAGAATACCAATGAGAATGTTATCAGTATTGACGATGCCTTTACAAAAATCAGTCAGGAGATTGAATCGACTGTCGGAGCCTTTAAGGAGATTGAGTACTCTATTTCCGAACTGAATACAGGGGGGTCTCAGATCATGAATGCCTCTCAGGAGATCAATAACGTGACGGCAGTGATCCGGGACGGATCTATCGAGATAAAAAGCGGCGTTCAGACAATGATGGAGAATTCCTCCTCTGTGAAAGCTGTTTCCACCAGTGTTTCCGAGAAGGTCGCCAGTATAACTGATAAATCTTCGGGAATCACCAGTGCTATCGAAGGCGTGGTGACAACTACCGAGAAGCTCAGTGAAATTGTGGAATTGCTTAACACAGAATTCGGTAAATTCAGAACCTGATTTGCTCTAATTGTACGGGATGTCCCCTTTCTGTCTTGACGGGAGGGGGGCTTTCCTGCTTTTATGACTCTCAGTTTTATGATAGATACAAAAACAAGTGACTTTGATAACTTCTGGGATCTGTACAATCAGGCATTCCCCGAGGATGAAAAAAGGGGACTGGATCTCCAGAAAGAGATAATGTCTCATCCCGCCTTCAGGATACGCCACTACAAATCCGATGATCTGTATCAGGGGTTTATCAACACTTTTCATTTTACAGATTTTGTCTTTGTCGACCACATGGCTGTGGTTCCCGAAGTGAGGGGAAGCGGTATCGGTTCCTCCATTATGCGGGAGCTCCTGGAATCGGAAGGGAAACCGGTGATTCTGGAAGTGGAACGGCCAGTCAATTGCGATGCTGTCAGAAGGATCGGTTTCTATGAATCCCTGGGGTTCCATCTGAATGTGTACGATTATATTCAGCCTCCCATGGAAGAAGGCAAGAAAGATGTCCCCCTTTTCCTTATGAGTTATCCCCAAAGGCTCGATATGCCGGATTTTGAAAAAGTCAGGCTCACTATATACAGGAATGTCTATAACTGCTCCTGCTGATATGGGACTTCTGAATCTGCCTCTGCATCTCTGAAAAGCGATTCTCCCGGGCTACATGCCTCTTTTTTCATCATTATATTCCTCAATCAGAAATACAAATGCAAATTTCCCGCTTTCTCTCCTCTCTGGGCCATGGTATAAATATTAGGTTACAGGATGACAATGGGGATTCTAAACAACGGATCCCTGTTCTTATACCTAAAAAAATCTAATGAATAACTTCTGCCCCTTTAGGGTGGATCACATCATAAGTCTAAAGGAGTTCACATGTCTGAAATGGTTGTGCTCGGTGATGAAGCGGTTGCCATAGGTGCTGTTCATGGAGGAGTTTCCTCCTGTTACGGTTACCCCGGGACCCCCTCTACCGAAATTATGGAATATCTCTTGGAGTTCAGTGAAAAGAACGGAGCCCCCTTTGCCAGATGGTCCAGTAACGAGAAAACCGCTCTGGAAGAAGCTCTGGGGACCTCTTTTGCGGGGAAACGGGCCATCGTTACTATGAAGCATGTAGGGCTCAATGTGGCCGCTGATGCATTTATGAACGGATCCCTTCTGGATATCAGAGGAGGTCTTCTGATTGTCGTGGCGGATGACCCGGGGATGCACTCTTCCCAGAATGAACAGGATACCCGCTTTTACGCCGATTTTGCCAGGATCCCCTGTCTGGAACCGGTGAATCAGCAGCAGGCCTACGATATGACCCGGGAAGCCTTTGAGCTTTCGGAAAAATTCCATGTCCCTGTGATCCTGCGCCTGGTTACAAGGCTCTCCCACTCAAGAGCTTCCATCAGAACAAGAGATGCCAGGGCGGAGAATCCTCTGGACAAGGCCCTGAACAAACAGGACTGGATGCTCCTGCCGGCCAATGCGAGAAGGCGCTGGGCCAGTCTTCTGGACAGGCAGAGCGATATGCTTGCCTATACAGAATCAACAGACTTCAACCCAATGGTTTTAAATAAGGAAAATACAACCAGAGGGGTTATAACAACCGGTCTGGGATATAACTACTTCAAAGAAAACGAAGGGGAACTGAAAGACTCTCCTTCCCATCTGCATATCGGGGCCTATCCCATTCCCGAGAAAAAGATCCGTCAGCTGGCTTCCGGCGTGGATGAAATCATCCTCCTGGAGGAGGGGTATCCCTATGTGGAACGCCTGTTGAGGGGAATCCTTCCCATGGATGTTTCCGTCAAGGGAAAGATGGATCAGGCTGTTCCCCGTCAGGGAGAGCTCAATCCGGATAATATCCGTCCGGTGCTGGGGCTGCCCGAACGATCAGGTCCCACCGCTTCCATGGACCTGCCCGGACGGCCTCCCCAGCTCTGCAGGGGATGTCCACACGATGATACATATAAGGTTATCAAAGAGGTTCAGGCTGAGCTGGAAGAGAGTACGGTTACTTCCGACATCGGATGCTATGCTCTGGGAGCTCTTCCTCCCCTGGGCGTTCCTGAGACCATTATCTGCATGGGCGCTTCCATAACCGCCGCCAAAGGCGCATCCGAAGCGGGACTGAAAAATGTCATGGCAGTCATAGGAGACAGCACATTCCTCCATTCCGGACTGACCGGGCTGGTGGACTGTGTCTCCTGCGGAACCGATCTGACAATCATTATAGTAGACAATGAAACCGTCGCTATGACGGGAGGGCAGACCACGATCCTGCCTTCATCCCGTTTGGAAAATGTGGTTCGCGGGATCGGTGTGGACGAAGCCCACCTGATAACCATTCCGGCCCACCGGAAGTTCCATGAAGAAAATAAGGAAAAACTGAAAAAAGAACTGGCCTATAAAGGGGTTTCAGTTGTGATAGCCGTTCGGGAATGTATTGAAACCGCACGGAAAGGAAAGAAAAAGGAGGCAGCAGAGTGAAGTACGATATAATTCTTTCCGGAGTAGGCGGGCAGGGAGTTCTCTCCCTTGCCGCTGTGATTGCTTCTGCTGCGGCCGAAGCGGGATTCAATGTCAGGCAGTCGGAAGTTCATGGTATGGCCCAGAGGGGCGGTGCCGTGATGGCTCATATGAGAATTTCCGACGGGGAGATCTATTCGGATCTGATTGCTCAGGGCACGGCGGACATGGTTCTCAGTATGGAACCCCTGGAAAGCCTCCGCTACCTTCCCTGGCTTTCTGAATCAGGCCTGCTCGTCACCTCTGCAGGACCGGTTATCAATATTCCCAACTATCCTGAACTGGAAGAAGTTCATAAAGCCGTGAAGGCCCTTCCCAATGTTCGTCTTGTGAATGATGCGGAAATCGCCAGGGAAGCCGGATCAGCCAGAGCGGGAAACATGGTGATTGTGGGAGCCGCGTCTCCCCACCTTCCTGTGTCCATGGATGATCTGAAAAAGGCTGTTTCCAAACTCTTTGCCCGGAAGGGGGAGGATATCATAAAGGTCAACTTCAAAGCCCTGGAACTGGGAGCGGCTTCCTATGATTCATGATCTCTATAAAGATGAAGAGGTGGAGCGCCTGGACAGGGAAGCCCTTCAGGCCCTTCAGCTTCTGAGATTGAAAAAAACTGTCGCCACAGCTCTGACCACTCCTTTCTACAGGGAGAGGCTCAACGGTGTGGGGATTGTTTCGGCAGAAGATATAAGCTGTCTTGAGGATATTCAGAAGATTCCCTATACCACCAAAGATGATTTGAGGGAAGCCTATCCCTATGGTCTTCTTTCGGTGGATCTGGATGAAATCGTCAGGATGCATGCCTCCAGCGGCACCACGGGAACTCCCACGGTGAT
Organism: Oceanispirochaeta sp.; assembly: GCA_963666275.2. Lineage (GTDB taxonomy): Bacteria > Spirochaetota > Spirochaetia > DSM-2461 > DSM-2461 > Oceanispirochaeta. The sequence goes on along the minus strand of CAXXOA010000002.1, from coordinate 114,021 downwards.
CTACCATACCCAGAATGATCTGGACAACTGGACCAATATGACCGTCCGTTCCCTGAAAGCGACAGGATGCCATAAGGGCGATGTTTTTCAGAACATGATGACCTATGGTCTCTTTACCGGGGGGATCGGTCTTCACTACGGGGCGGAAAAACTGGGAATGCTTGTCATTCCCGCTTCCAGCGGGAACACGAAGCGCCAGTTTCAGCTAATGAAAGATTTCAAAACCACAACGGTTCATGCCACTCCCAGCTATATGCTGCACCTGTATAGCCGGATGGAAGAGTTCGGATACTCCATGGACGATTTCAATCTGAAAAGAGCTCTCATAGGAGCAGAACCCCATTCGGAAGAGATCCGGCAGAAGATCGAGGAACTTTACGGAATCGATGCCTACAACTCCTACGGATTGTCCGAAATGAACGGTCCCAGTGTGGCCTTTGAATGCGAAGAGAAAAACGGGATGCATGTATGGGAAGATGCCTATTATCTTGAAACCATAGACCGGACCACTCTGGAACCTGTGGACGAGGGTGTGGAAGGGGAGCTTGTCCTGACAATACTGATCAGAACGGGAACCCCCCTCCTGCGCTACAGAACAAAGGATCTTACAAAAATCGTACCCGAACCCTGCAGCTGCGGAAGAACCAGCCGGAGGATTACAAGGATCAAGGGCAGAACCGATGATATGCTTATTATCAACGGAGTGAATGTATTTCCCTCCCAGATCGAAGAAGTGATCATGAAGATGCCCGGTATCGGGACCAATTATCTGATCAAGGTTCAGAAAGAGGGAACCCTGGACAGACTGACGATTCAGACCGAAGTCGGAGCGGAGCTCTTTTCGGACGATGCCCGGGACTTGAATTCTCTGAAAGAGAGAATAAAAGAGGAACTGAGAGCCTATATTACCATCAATCCTGCAGTGGAACTGCACGAACCCGGTTTTCTACCGGTTCAGCAGGGAAAGGCCATACGGGTTGTGGACGAGAGGAAAGGACTCTACTAGAGGATAGAACTACTGTTATTTGCAGCATAAGGAGGATATTGTGATCTGGAATCCAAAAGCCGAGTGTGACAATCGGGAAGACCGGAAAGTTCAGCAGCTTTACAACTTGAAGAAGATGGTTCGGCATGTGTATGAGAACATCCCGTTCTATACGAAAAAAATGGATGAAATCGGGGTGAAACCCGATGATATCAATTCCATCGAAGATATTGCCAAACTGCCTTTTACAACCAAAGATGAAATGCGGGAAACCTATCCCTACGGTCTCCTGGCTGTGGTTGAAAAGGATATTGTCGAGATCCATACCTCTTCGGGCACAACGGGAACTCCTGTTCTGGGCGCCTATACCAAAGCGGATATCGCCATGTGGTCGGAAGTGATGGCCCGCTGTCTCTGTATGGCCGGGGGAACTCCCGATGATGTGGTTCAGAATGCCTACGGATACGGAATGTTCACAGGAGGACTGGGAGTCCATTACGGTTCCCATACTCTGGGATGCAATACAATCCCCGCTGCCTCAGGCAATACCAAAAGGCAGCTGATGCTGATGCGGGATTTCAAGTCCACCATGCTGACCTGTACTCCCTCCTACTCTCTCTATATGGCGGAAGTCGCCAAAGAGATGGGAATAGACTTTAAACAGCTCTCACTCAAATCCGGAATTTTCGGGGCCGAGCCCTGGAGTGACAATATGAGGAAAGAGATCGAAGAGAAACTGAACCTTCAGGCCTTCGATATCTACGGACTCACGGAAATTGTCGGTCCCGGTGTCTCCAACGAGTGCGAAGCCCATAACGGTCTCCACGTCAATGAAGATCATTTCTATCCTGAAATCATCAATCCCGAAACAGGGGAAGTCCTGCCTGAAGGCGAGAAGGGAGAGCTTGTTTTTACAACAATTACCCGGGAAGGGACTCCTATCATCCGGTACCGGACCAGGGATATCACCTGGCTGTGGCATGATGAGTGTCCCTGCGGAAGGACTACTGTGAAAATGCACCGCCTCCTGGGAAGAACCGATGATATGCTCATTCTCAGAGGGGTCAATGTCTTCCCCAGTCAGATCGAGAATGTTCTGATGAGGATTGAAGAGACCGAGCCCCATTATCAGATCGTTATTGAACGGGGAGAAACCCATCTGGATGAAGTGGAACTCCAGGTAGAAGTGGAACCCAGTTTCTTTACGGATGAAACGAAAACTCTTGAAAAGATCAAGAACAAGATTCATGCGGAGATCAAGCAGGAGCTGGGGATCAGCATGATGATCAAACTGGTGGAGCCCAAGTCCATTGCCCGGTCCGAGGGTAAGGCGAAACGGGTTATCGACAAGAGAAAAATCTAAAAGCAGAAGGAGACCACTGATGAAAGTAAAACAGATTTCAGTCTTTCTTGAAAATAAAAACGGCCGTCTGGCCGAAGTAACACGCATTATGGCAGAAGGGGATATCTCCCTGAAGGCTATGACCATTGCGGACACCGCGGATTTCGGCATCCTCAGGATTATCTCGGAGCAGCCTGAAAAGACTCTGGAGCTCCTGCAGAGCCACAACTTCACAGCCCGGGTGACAGAAGTTATCGGAGTCCGTCTGGATGATAAACCCGGCGCCCTTCATGACGTGATGGAGATCTTTGAGAAGAACAGCGTCAATATCGAGTACCTTTACTCCACCTTGATGATGGAAGAGGGAAAAGTTGTCATTATGTTCAAGGTTGAGGACATCGATCATGGTCTTGATATCATCAGGAGTAACGGGATGGAGGCCATCACCGCCTTTTGAACACCTATACCTCAGTCCGCTCGGAGCATCTTAATCATCACGGATATCTTTTCGGAGGGCAGATGCTCTTCTGGGTCGATGAATTCGCCTGGCTGACAGCTTCCCGGGATTTTCCCGGGTACAGGCTGGTCACCAGGGGGATGGACCGGATCAGCTTTGAAGAGTCCGTTGTCAACGGATCGATCCTCAGGTTTCATATCCTTCCCGTGGATCAGGGAACCAGCAGCGCCCGCTATCAGGTGGATGTCTTTGCAGATGAACCGGGAGCCACTCAGGAAAAACTTGTGTTTTCCACAATCGTGACCTTTGTCAGTATCGCCTGCAAAGGGGAGAAGACTCCTCTGCCGAAAATGGACACTCTCCGTTCCCAGCTGGAAGACTTCGATCAGGTTTCAAGACCCCACTCCATTGCCGGGCCCGCCCCGGGCTGTCCCGATCCGGATGACCAGTAGTTTATTCTGCCCAATAGGCAGGAGAGGGCCGGTACAGGCTCTTCCCTGTCGGAATATTCCAAAAAATCCCTGATTTTTTCTGAGCTTTCCCGAACATACGGGAGCTATAATTATATCTATATTCTAATGTCTCAGGAGATCTCATGACTAAATCGGTAATCAATGCAGGTGCATGCGGATTCAAAACAACAGTAAAAGCGGAAAGCCGTGACGGACAGAATGTCTCGCTTCAGATCAGATCGGACTGTCCGGATATTCAGAAAATAGCAGAATCCCTTCAGGAAGTGGATGCCTTTTCGGCTGTATTCGGAAAAATGACTGATTCTCCGGTTTACAAGCTCGCTGTGGAGCACTGCTCCCATGCCGCCTGCCCCGTCCCTATGGGGATTCTAAAAACGATTGAGGCCGCAGCTTCCCTGGCTCTTCCGAAGGATGTCTCGGTGACCATCGAAAACGAGTAGAGTTCCCGGAATTGCCAGATCAAACCTCTTGGTCTATACTCCCTCTATGAGTCGATACCGCATAGTTATAACAGATAACCTTTTTGATCACACCCATGAGGAGGAAGAGGTTTTTTCTGATGACCGCTTTGTACTGGAATCCTACAGGCATCTGAAAAGGGATGAGCTTCTGAAGGTTGTGAAAGGAGCCGATGCCCTTCTGGTCAATATGGCCCGGATTGACAGAGAACTGATTGAATCTCTGGACAGATGCCGGATCATTTCCCGCTACGGTATCGGCTACGACAATGTGGATGTTGCTGCGGCAGCTGAAAAAGGAATCCCTGTGGGGATTGTTCCGGATTACTGCGTCACAGAGGTGGCGGAACATGCGGCGGCTCTTCTTTTGAGCTGTGCCCGCCGGATTCCCCAGCGTCACAGTCTTGTCAGAAAAGGGCACTGGCGGGACTCTCCGGGCCATCGGATCCACAGGATCAATGGATCCAATCTGGGCATTCTGGGGTACGGTCAGACCGGACAGGCCATGCATCGGCAGGTGGGGGGATTCGGGTTTTCCCGGATACTCGTCTGTTCCCGCAGCCTCAAACCCGGACAGATCCTGGAGAACGGCGCCCTTGCGGTTTCTCTGGAGGAACTGATCTCCTCCTCCGACTATCTGACGATCCATCTCCCTCTGAACGAGGAAACAAGAGGCCTTCTGGGGGAAGAGCAGCTGATGGCCATGAAACCGGGTAGTGTTCTGGTCAATACAGCCAGGGGTGGTCTTCTTTGCGAAAAAGCTCTGTATAAAGCCCTGACATCAGGTCCGCTGAGAGCGGCGGCCCTGGATGTTTTTGAATCTGAACCCCCGGATCAGGGGAATCCGCTTCTGTCTCTGGATAATGTTGTTTTAACCGACCATGAAGCCTATTTCAGCGAACAGTCCGTGGTGGATCTTAAACGGAAAACGGCCATGAATGCCTATGCAGCTCTTGTGGAAGGGGCACCGGTGTTTCAGGTCCCCCGGGGGATTCAGCCGGGAATATAGAGGATGGATATATCCTCCCCCGCATTTGATCTGGATTTCTGGAAATTGAGCGGATCGGTCAGCGGCTCTCCGTCTATGAGGTAGTAATACCCGTATCGTCCCGGTTTTATATTCAGGGTCACACTGTAGGTTCCCGGTTCAATTTCATCCATATCGGTCATATAGGGGTCCCAGTTATTAAAATCACCAGCCAGATAAACCTGCCGGCCAGGAGATGTCCTGATATGAAACCTGACCCTGGAGCTGTCCATCAGTACGGGGCTCAGAGAACCTGATTCGGCCGGCTGACTGAATTCCAGTTTTGAAAGGAGTAGGCCGTTTCTGTCGGACTGTGTCCGGGGGTTCTGAGGATCTGTCTCCCAGATGCCGTCTACAACAAGACGATAGGTAATCAGCTCTTCTGCGGGGGCAGGGAGAATCAGAAAGTAGATTCCGTTGCTGTTGTACATATAGTTATGGATTTCCCGGAAGTCTTCTGTTGAAAAAGCGGCTCCCACATACCGTATCGGTTTTTCCGGCTTATAGGTCAGTATCAGATATTCCCGCCAGATCTCCGGTGCTTTTGCTTCTGTCATCCCTGTAATTTTCAGATGGAGCTGGACATCCTGAATTTCCAGGGCCTGAATCTGTCCCAGAAGCATCAGAGGCAGTAGAAGTGATAGCAGCTGTTTTCTCATATTAGAATTCCTGTCTTCCCGAAATCGCTTTCTCTTTCAGGTCTGTTTATTTCATGTGTTGGATTTCAATGCTGTGTTCTTAGAATTTCGGTTTTTTTCCTCCGGAAGTTGACCTGGCTTTGAAAAAACTTTTGCTCCCTTGAATAAATGCCGAAAATCATATGAAGATGGGATTTATATGCCAAGCCGAGAAGACATAGAGAGTTTTAAAAACACAATTAACCAATGGGGAGACGAACCCGCTGTCCTTGCCGGTCTCGGTGAAGAGATCGAAGACGTTCAGCCCCCTGAACCATCTCTTGAAGAAACCCTGGGTATGGACCAGTTTGACGGGGAGGATCTCTCTCTTGATGAACTTCTGGGTCAGGCCGGGTTTGAAGATGACAGCCCTGAAACAGCGCCTTCGGAGAGTGACAGCTCTTTTGATATGGAGGAGCTGGCAGGGATTGAAGCTCTGGCAGGACTGGGGCTCTCCGATGATTCTGACGGGATGGAAGATCTCGGCGGGATGGATGATCTCGGCGGGATGGATGATCTCGGCGGGATGGATGATCTCGGCGGGATGGAAGATCTTGGAGGGATGGAAGATCTCGGAGGGATGGAAGATCTCGGAGGGATGGAAGATCTCGGCGGGATGGAAGATCTCGGTGAGATGGAAGATCTCGGCGGGATGGAAGATCTCGGTGAGATGGAAGATCTCGGAGAGATGGAAGATCTCGGAGAGATGGAAGATCTCGGAGGGATGGAAGATCTCGGAGAGATGGAAGATCTCGGCGGGATGGAAGATCTCGGAGAGATGGAAGATCTCGGAGAGATGGAAGATCTCGGAGAGATGGAAGATCTTGGAGAGGAGCCTGTTGATGACAGTGCCTTTGAAGAAGGGCCGGGAGGGTTCGATGACCTGGATGATCTGAGCAGCTTCGGAGATCTGGACTCTCTTTCCGCTTCAGACGAGGATCTGGAGGGCTTCGGAGATCTTGGATTGCCGGGTATGGGATCATCAGGGTCTTCTGAAGAGGATGCTGAAGAGATTCAGGAACTGGGAGATCTTTCTGTTTCTGAGGATGCCGGTATTGAAGAACCTGAAGAGGTTGACCTCAGTGAACTCGATGATTCTCCCGAGGAGTTTGATCTCACATCACCGGACGAAGAGATTGATCTTACCTCTCCCGACGAGGAGATCCCGGAAATAGGCGGTATGGATGATCTGTCCATGGATGATGATGACAGTGCCATGCAGTTCTCCATGGGGGATCTGGGAGATCAGTTCAACTTTCAGGAAGGGATCAACTTTGACGACGATCTGGAAGCTTCTCTGGACAGTCTTGATACTCTGGATGACACCTTCCTTATGGAGGATCAGGAAGATCTGATCGAAGATGAGGATCTGTTTGAAATTTCAGAAGAGAATATGGAATCTCTTCAGGATTCTCTCAGAGCCCTTCCTCTCAATCTTAAGCTCAATATTCAGGATGCGCTCTCGGAGGCTGATCTTACAAGTGAGCGCTATAAGAAGTTAATAGAACTCCTCATCAAAGGCAGTACTCCCCGGATTATTGCCAATGAATTTTTTAATATAACCGGTAAAAAGATACCGCTCCCTAAAGGATACCAGAGGCAGAGCGGCAGGGTCTTTGAACAAAAGAAAACCGGATTTATCTATCAGTTCAAAGAAAAGGGCTGGCCTCTTCTCCGAATTATTTCTCTGATCCTTGTGGGACTGGGATTTCTTGTCTATCTGAGTTTTCAATTCCTCTACAGACCGCTTCAGGCTCTTGTCTTTTATAACCAGGGCCTGGATAAAATCGAGGAACTTGAATTTGATGAAGCCAAAGAGTATTTCAATAAGGCCTATTTCGGATGGACCATTATGAATTTCCTCGATATTGAAGGATGGCCTCTGAAGGGACAGTTCCTGGATTATGCCGAGGCTTTCAGTGATCAGAGAAGCTACAACAATGCCCAGGAAATGTATGAAGGCCTCATAGGTGAATACAGGGACTATGTGGATGGTTACCTGGAGTTCGGAAAGTTTCTTACCAGGGAAAAGGGTGAGTATGCCAGGTCCGCTGAAATCCTCTCTATGGGGCTTGATCAGGATATGTACAATTATGATCTTATGCTGGCTCTGGGAGATAACTATCTGGAATGGGCTCATGAAGACCCCTCCAAACTGGAAGATGCCCGTTATCAGTATGCCAGTGTCATGGCCAGGTACAATAACCGGGACGAAGTTGTTCTTCGGATGCTGCGCTACTTCCTGATCCGCCGGGATGATCAGAATATCAGGATGATGGGAGGGGTTTTTCAGTCCAAAGGCTCCATCAAGGCAGATCCCTATTACGCTTCTGAAACCATTGCCAAACTGGGTGGATACTTTATCGATACCAACGAAGTCTCCGAAGCCAAGGACTATCTCTTCCGGGCGGAGGAGCTGGATGCTACTGTTCCGGAGGTTCACTACCAGCTGGCAAGGTACTTCAATAAAACCTATAACACGGGACAGGAGAAATCGGCTCTCCAGAAGGCTCTGTTCTACCTGGACCAGAAATCCCTGCTGACCGGGGATGAATTGTATATGAATATTGATATCCACCGGAGAAGGGGAGAGCTTCAGATGGTGGAAGGCAACTACGATATGGCTGAAAATGAATTTATCATGGGTATTCAGCTTCTTGAAAACAGCCGTTTGCGGGGAATGGTCGGTTCCCGGGAAAATGTCGGTCTCCTTTATGCCGATATGGGTAATCTTCTTTTTGATGTGCATAACGATCTGGGCGGCGCACTGGAATATTTCACCCTGGCTGAACAAAATCAGTATACATCGGGGAATCTGTCCTACAAAAAAGGGTATGTGCTTTACGACAGAGAAGAGTACGATCAGGCCGTGCTGGAATTTGAAAAGGCTGTAGGAGCACTACAGAATAAAAGGGGCTCCCGTTTTGCTCTGGCCAATACCATGCTGAAACGACACAACCTTTTCGGAGCCAGGAGTATGTATAATGATCTGCTCAGGGACCTGAAACTGGAAGAGAGCAGTCTTCCCTATCTGGCTCCGGAAGATATCATTGAGCACCGATCTCTGGTGAACTATTTTATCATGGTCTACAATAATCTGGGGTATGTGGAGTATCAGCTCTCCACAAGGAGCCGGGATCCCCAGAGACAGAGTCAGGCTCTTGTGTATCTGACAAAAGCCGCAGACTATGCGGACAGGATCGACAGGGATCCCAATACGGGTGTCAGAACAAGACCAGAGGAGAGTCTGGTTTTTCTCAATACCATGGCGCTTCTGAGGCCTCTCCCTGAAACAGATATCTATATGATGGATGAAATTCCCCGGGATCCGGAAAAACTCCTGCTGAATAACTGAAAAAAACGGCCTCCCTTCCCGGGAGGCCTTCTTTCTGGCTGTATAATCTCTCTATAGAATGGAATGAACTCAGCTTTTTACAGGAACCATCCATCCGTAACGGTCTTCTATCACACCGTACTGAATCCCTTTGAGTTCCTGAAGAAGAGACATGGTCAGTTCCTGGGGATCTCCGTTTCCGAAAACACTTTTCCTTCCCCGATGGGTTATGGAGGTTATGGGTGTTATGCCGGCAGCTGTTCCGGTGACAAAGCATTCTGCTGCGCTGTCCTGAACCTCTTCAATGGAGAGTTTTCTCTCCTCTACCTTTATACCTCTGTCCTGTGCCAGCTGGATAATACTCTTTCTTGTGATACCGGGCAGAATTGTATCTCCCAGTTCGGGAGTGACAAGAGTTCCCTCTGAAGTCAGGCAGAAGAAGTTGCAGGAGGAACCTTCTTCAATGTATTTCCCCTCTCTGGAGTCCAGGAAAATAGCCTCCATGTATCCCTTTTCACCGGCTTTTTTCTTTGCCAGGGCGGGGATTACATAATTGGCGTCGCATTTGATCCATCCTGTTCCCTTCGGGGTGGCCCGGATCATATCCGTGGTGACCGCATCAAAATTGGATGAGGTGAAATAGGCGGATACAGGAGTGGAGACAACAACCAGCCAGGGTTTCTGAGCCAGGCCGATTCCGATTCCCGGTTCTGACCATGTAAAAGGTCTCAGGTAGATGGATCCGGCATTCAGAAAGTTGTCCTTTTCCCAGGCACTGTCGTATTGTACGGAAAATCCCAGTTTTTCGTTTCTTCCGGGGACTCCGAGGATCGCATCTGTACAGAAGTCAACATCTACAGGAGGCATGTGGAGGCCTTCCATGGATCTGGCCATCCGTTTCGCATTTTCTTCAGGGCGGAACACCTTCAGGCCGCCGTCTTTCTGGGGCAGGGCCTTGGCACCTTCGAAACAGCCCATCCCGTACTGACTGGTATAGTTTACCAGCGGGAGCTCAGGAAAAGAGTTCCTTTTTTCCATCAGAGCACTATGGTCTTTTTCGCTGAGCCGGGCCTCTTCTTCAGGTGTCAGATGTTCCTGTTCCAAGTATTTTCCGGTCCAAGTATTTTCATATTTTCCAACGTATACCCAGGGGTAGATGGACAGCGTAAAAGCCATATAAGTCTCCTGTAGAAATTCAAGATAATTTCCAATATTATAATGGATAGAGACATTAGTCGAGCGTTCCTGATGAAATTTAGATCCCGATTAGAAGAATTAAACAAGGAAGGATTATTTTGATTGATCATGTAATTATTATGGCAGGCGGAGCAGGAAAACGACTTTGGCCCGCCTCACACGCGGAACGGCCCAAGCAGTTTATGACAGTACAGGGAGAGTCTTCTCTCTTCTGCTCCACGGTGGAAAGGGCAGCTTCGCTGAATCTCTCCGGAAAAATTGTTGTGGTTACCCACAAGGATCATGTCCCCGCGGCGCTGGAGGATGCCTCCTCCCTGCCGGAAGAGATCAGAAGCAAGCTGATTCTCCTGGCGGAACCAGAAGCCCGCAACACAGCACCGGCTCTTTCCTATGCAGCCGCCTGGCTGAAGAAAGCGGGCGGAAATGACAGGGCCGTTGTTCTCGTTCTGGCGGCGGATCATCTGATAGAGAATGTAGAGGCCTTCGGCAAAGATGCGGAAGATGCCTCTTTGCTGGCGGAGAAAGGGTTTCTTGTGGTTTTCGGCATCAAACCGGGCTTCCCTTCAACCGGTTACGGATATATTGAAGCGGGAGAGAAAGAAGCCCCCGGTTACAGGGTTCTCTCTTTTAAGGAGAAGCCGGATCAGAAAACTGCGGAAGAGTTCCTGAATGCAGGAAACTTCTTCTGGAATTCCGGAATGTTTACCTACAGGCTTGATACTTTTACAGAGGAACTGAAAGCGGGTACTCCGGAGATGGTCCTGCCCTTTGAAAAGGGATTCCCATTCCCTGCCGGAGAAGTTTCCGGTAAAGTCACCTTTGTGAATCCCGATGCTCAGCTGACTGAGCTTTATAAAGGCCTGCCCAGAGACAGTATCGATTATGCCCTGATGGAAAAGAGCGGGAAGATTGCCATGGTCAGCGCCGGGTTTGACTGGAACGATGTGGGTAGCTGGGATGTTATCGCTCAGCTGAATCCCCCCTCCAGACAGCCTGTATTCGAAACAGGAGGATCAGGGAATTTCGTCTACGGAGATATCCCCGTGGCCTTCTGCGGAGTTGATGACCTTATTGTGGTCATGGAAAAGGGAAAACTCCTTGTCTGTAAAAAGGGTGCTTCCCAGCAGGTGAAAGCCGCAGCGGAATTCTTTTCGGATAAATAAACCCTTTACTCTCCGGAGCTGAGCCCGAAGCAGGGGATCTGTTCCGGAGATATACTCCCTTTTCTGTGGATTTTATTTACTTTTTTGTCTCATCCCTTTCTGATTATATTAATGAAATATTAAAAAAAAAGATTATGGAACTAAAGTTGTATTGTCTTCCGTCTACACCCGTCCTATTATTAATGGATCACTAGATCCTGAAAGGCGGTTTTTCTATGGCGGGTACTCAGGCATTAAAATCGACAAAGCTCCTCAGCGCTGCGGAAAAGGCGATTTCTCTTCATAGAAAAGGGTACAACAGTTCTCAGTCCATCCTGTTTGCTTTCAGTGAAAAAATCGGAATGGATAAGGATGCGGCCCTCAGGAATGCGTCTGCCTTCGGTTACGGTCTCGGGACTGTTCAGTCTGTTTGCGGTATTATTACAGGTGCGGCAATGGTTATAGGGAACTACTACTATTCGGATGAAGAAATTTTCGGAAGCAGACAGCTCATTTTTGAAAAAACCCAGACTTTTATTAAAACTTTCGAGAAGAAATACCACTCCGTCAACTGCCTGGAACTGGTAGGGGTGAATTTCCATGAACCCGGTGGTCTGCAGAAAGTCCGGGAATCGGAAATCTTCGAGTCCACCTGCAAGAATATGATTTCATTTGCCTGTGTTCTGCTGGATAGGATCCTCAGCCAGGATGATTAGAGGGGCACTTCATTCCTATTTTTTTACAATCAGCATGGTTCCTGCCAGTGTCATGATACTGCCGGCTCCCCGGTTCAGCCATTTTTTCCCTTTCGGAGAACTCAGTCTCTGTCCTGCCGAAGCCGCCAGAAAAGCATAGAATATCATAACGCTCCCCAGTATGAGGGTTATCAGAACAGAAATGATAAAACCATCCCGGAATGTTAACCCTGTCAGATCGGTAAAAGCCGGTAGAAATCCGCAGTAGAAAAGTATGGCCTTCGGATTGGAGAGTGTGACCGTCAGACCGCTCAGATAGATCCTGGACGGAGACCCTTTTCCGGAAGTCCGGCTCTCTTCTGAATCGGATGATTCTTTGCCGAACACAGCTCTTAGTCCCATCAGGATAAGATAGAAACCACCTGCCAGGCGGATGAGCAGGAAAAGGAAGTCCATGTTTCTGGCAATATAGGTCAGTCCTGTAAGGGCAAAAATCAGATAGAGAAGATCACCAGTGACGATTCCGGCGACAATATAGAGGCTTTTTCTCAGCCCGGATGACAGAGACTGACTTATCACTGCCAATACTCCCGGGCCGGGAGATGCTGCCAGAACGAACATGGCAGCGGAAAAACCGGAAAGCGCCGCAATCGTCATAACAGATCAGGAGATGGCGTGGATCTGTTTGAGGAACTGCCGTGTTCTTTCATTTTCCGGTTCTGTAAAGAACTTCTCCGGAACCTGTCTCTCCACGATTCTTCCTTCGTCCATAAAAATAACGTGGTCAGCAACCCGGCGGGCAAAACCCATCTCATGGGTTACGCAGAGCATGGTCATTCCCTCATCCGCCAGGGTCACCATAACATCCAGAACTTCATTTACCATTTCCGGATCCAGAGCGGATGTGGGTTCATCAAAGAGCATGATTTTCGGCTGCATGCACAGGCTCCTGGCAATGGCGGCCCGCTGCTGCTGACCTCCCGAAAGCTGTGTCGGGAATTTCAGGGCGTGTTCGGCGATATTAACCCTTTTCAGATATTTCCAGGCTATCTTCTCCGCCTCTTTCTGGGACATTTTTCTGATCCAGATGGGAGCCAGAGTCAGATTCTGCAGGATTGTCAGATGGGGGAACAGGTTGAAGCTCTGAAATACCATCCCTACTTCCTGTCTGATCAGAGAGACATCTTTGGTATCTTCGGTCAGTTCGTTACCCATTACGTTGATAACACCCTTCTGGTGCTTTTCCAGACGGTTTATACAGCGGATCAGGGTGGATTTTCCGGATCCCGAGGGACCGCAGATAACGATTTTTTCACCCGGGGCAACATTCAGGTTCACATCGATCAGTACATGAAACTCATCGTACCATTTGTTGAGATTGGAGATAGATATAATATGGTCGGGATTGGCAGTTTCGCTGACTGCGGGTTTTTCTTTCAGTTCTGTCATTTCTTTGCTCCTCCACCTGCTGTCGTTACAGGCAGTGTATTCACTTTTTCTTCCACCTTGTAGGTGAGACGGGAAATACTGAAACAGATAATCCAGTATACGATCCCGGCAAAAATCAGTCCTTCCGGCTCCATTCCCAGCCAGTTGCTGTCGCTGGCAAGGGGGCTTACAATTCCCAGAAGGTCAAACATTCCGATGATCAGTACCAGCGTGGTGTCCTTGATAAAGGAGATGGAAATCCCGCCGATATTCGAAACAGTCACTTTAAGAACCTGAGGCATGATTACCAGGTACTGCTGCAGTCCGAAGCGGAAACCCAGAGAATCCGCCGCTTCATACTGTCCCTTGGGGATGGCCTGAAGACCGCCCCTTATGACCTCCGCCAGATAGGCCGACTGGAAAAAGGTCATACCGATAACAACACGGATAATCTTGTCAATGGAAACCTGACTGGGGAGAAAGAAGGGGACAACCACCGATGCCATAAACAGGATGGTAATCAGAGGGATCCCGCGGAAAAACTCAATATAGGCAATACTGAGAGACCGGATGATTTTTTTTTCGCTTCTTCTTCCCAGAGCCAGGAATATACCTACGGGAAAAGAGTACATCAGACCCAGGGCCGACAGGATAAATGTCAGAGTCAGGCCGCCCCAGTCATTGGTGGATACTTTTTCAAGTCCCATGCCGCCAGCCAGGAAAAAGCCTATGATCAGAGGCCAGATTACCATCTGTCCGGCAAATACAAGGACTTTATGTTTGATAGCCTTCAGAAAGTAGGGAATCATTGTGGCTGCCATCAGAAGGAGAGTGGCAATGATTCTCCAGAGATGGGCTTTAGGATAAAACCCGAACATGAAAAATCTCAGTTTATTGATGATAAACGCCCAGGTGGCTCCGTCGGGACTGGCAACTTCGTTGGTATCGCCTATCCAGACGGCGTTGATAAATGCCCAGTTGATAAACCATATACCTACTTTTACAACGAAGAAGAGCATCAGCAGTGAAAGTATGGCATTGCCCGGGGTATTGAAAAAATCTTTTCTTATCGTGTGGATTGTGCCTTTGATTTTATCAGTCAAGGGGGATATCCTCCTTCTTCAGCATATCTCCTTTGCGGTCAATGATGCTTTTGTTGTACCAGTTCATCAGTATGGAAGTCACAAGGCTGATACTCAGGTAGGTGATCATGACAAGAGCCATTACTTCCAGGGCTCTTCCGGTCTGGTTCAGTGTGGTTCCCGCAAATATGGAGGTCAGATCGGGATAGGCCACAGCCATACCGAGAGATGTATTCTTTATGAGGTTCAGGTACTGGTTTGTCACAGGGGGAATCATTGTCCTCATAGCCTGGGGAATAATGACAAGCTGCAGTCTCCTGTAGGGAGCAAAACCCAGACTTTTAGCCGCTTCCAGCTGACCTTTGGGGACAGCCAGAATAGAACTGCGGACAATTTCCGAGATGTAGGTTGAGGTGTAGGTTCCCAGAGCCACAACAACGGAAAATAGCTCGGGACGGATTGTCATTCCTGTGGAGAATTTGAACTTTGTCAGTTCCGGCAGAACAACATCATAGGGTCTCATTATGAACGCCGCTACCACAGGACCGATCACTGCCAGAAGCTGCCAGGGCCATAATCTTTTATGCACACCCCTGAGGATCAGCTGTTTTTTCATATAACTGACGTAGATAATCGCTATGATACAGACAAATATCATGAGGTTGTATGTATAGGAATTCGCCTGGGGGATAAAGGACGGAATCGTAATGCCCCGTACATTGATATATAGCCATTCCCCCACTTTGAAAGACTCTTTAAAAGGGGGAAGAATATTCAGAAAAACAACCTGATACCAGAATAGGACATGGAGCAGGGGAGGGATATTTCTCAGCATTTCCACATAAAACAGAGCTGTACCGCTTATGAGTTTGTTTTTTGACATCCTCATCAGTCCCACGAGAAATCCCAGAAGAGTTGCCAGCAGTATTCCTATAAAAGACGCCAGCAGGGTATTGAGAAGTCCGATGACAAAAGTCCGGCCGAATGTATCGGCTTCAGTGTAGGATATCAGGGTCTGGCTTATGGAAAATCCGGCTGTGTCGTCCATAAAGCCGTATCCGAAACCGATATTCCTTTTGGTGATGTTTTCGATATAGTTAAAGCCGAAGTAGACAAACATTCCCAGTAGAAGTACCAGGATAGCCGTCTGCATACTCAGGCTTTTGACTTTTGATTTGTTCATGAATTATTAAACCTGTATAAAAGGATGGATACTTCCCCGGACCATAACAGCCCGGGGAAAACGGATTACTGCTGATTAGCGGATAGGCATTCCGTACTGAAGACCGCCGTCAGTCCACAGTGCATTGAATCCTCTTGAGATTTTCAGGGGAGAATCCATTCCCAGGTTTCTTTCAAAGCTTTCACCGTAGTTTCCTACGAGTTTGATGATGTTGTAACCGAAGTCATCGGAAAGTCCGAAACCTTCTGCCACTTTTCCTTCCACACCGAGCATTCTTTTCACATTGGGGTTGGTGCTGCTGGCTTTCATTTCATCCACGTTAGCGGAAGTTACACCGTACTCTTCGGCATTCAGCATAACATTAAGACACCATTTTACAATGTTGAACCACTGGTCATCTCCCTGGCGGACAACGGGTCCGAGGGGTTCTTTTGAGATCAGCTCGGGGAGCATTACAAAGTTATCAGGATTCTGGAATTTGGTTCTCAGAGCGTAGAGCTGTGACTGGTCGCTGGTAACAGCATCGGCACGTCCGGCTTCAAGAGCGGCAGAGGCCTGGTCGTTCTTTTCGAAAGTAATGAGTTCCAGTTCCATTCCCTCTTTACGGAAATAGTCGGAAAGGTTCAGCTCAGTTGTAGTTCCTGACTGTACAGCAATGGTTGCTCCGTCAAGGTCTGCCAGAGAGGTAATCCCTGAATCTTTGGCAACCATGAATCCCTGACCGTCGTAGTAGTTTACGCCGGCAAAGTTAACACCCAGCTGGCTGTCTCTGGTTGCAGTCCATGTTGTTACACGGCTCAGTACATCGATCTCTCCGGACTGCAGGGCAGTAAATCTCTCTTTTGCGCTCAGAGGACGGCATTCAATCGCATCGGCATCACCAAGGACAGCGGCCGCAACAGCTCTTCCCAGGTCGACATCGAATCCTTCCCAGACACCTTCGCTGTTAGGTGCTGAATATCCGGGTACACCGGCTGTGACACCGACAATAACTTTTCCCCGTTCCTTTACAAGGTCCAGAGTAGATTTCACTTCTTCTACCGCGGGAGCTGCGGCAGCGGTCTCTGTGGATTCAGATTCTGATCCGCAGGAAACAAACAGGAATGCGGCACTGATAAACAGAGCAGCAGACAGAACAGTTGCTTTTGAAAAAAAATTTTTGAACATACATTTCTCCAGTTGAAATTGGTTTTGATAAGTATGTGCAATTCCTATGCCAATTGTTCTTTTCAGTAGAAATGGGAAGAGATCCTGTCGTTTTACGAAAAAACCCGACTTGCATGTGGGAAATGCGTATTCTAATTACATTTGTGTAGAAAAATTTCCTGATAGCAGGTAGTTGCTATCTCTTTTATTGCTAATTGAACAATCAATCCGGTGGAAAGTCCCCGGGAGGGAAATTATTCCTACATTCCTGTTATTTCGATCTATATCCGCGTTTATTTTTAGGAATATCCACAATACGGCAGCCCCTGTGGGGGAGGATAAATCCCTTTAATTCATTTTTGATTCACCCCTGAAGGACATGGCAGAAGTTGTTTTCACTTGAGTGAACAGAGAAAGTTTTATTTAAAAATCGGGGTTTTTGAAGTATAATGCCTTCTGATTATGGATTGGAAAGAAATTTCACAGAATCCTCTGGTGATTCAGAATTATAATCTCTTCAGCGAAACCGGTGTCCTGGATCTGATACAGGAACAGAAGAAAGCGAATATCGAGCTGGAGGAGCTTCTCATGGATGCCGACAGGATTTTCCGTAAGGAATCCATTGAGGAGCTGATAGATTTGATCATCAGAATCCTTTCGGATAAATTCATTCCCTCGACTCTTACATTCATCCTGAATGAAGGGATTATGATCAACAGGATCAAAGTCCTGGGGTATAACAATATGAAAATATGCGATCCCGGACTGTCTATCACATCCCTGGAGGAGCTGGATCTCTTCTTTCAGAAATACAGGGGAACCACAAGTTTTCTGATTCTGGAACAGGAAATCGCCGGCAGCGGAGTTCTTGCTGAACTGAAAAATCTGAACCCTGAGATTGTCGTTCCCGTCCTGGGCATCTCAGGACTTTACGGAATCATCCTGTTCGGTTCCAAGGTTCTGGGTGAAGAGTATTCGGCCAAGGAAATCGCCTATATGGACAGGCTTATGCGTCTGACTTCCATTGCCATCCAGAATACCATCCACTATGAACACTCTGTGAAGGATTCTAAAACCGGGCTGTATAATCATAACTTTTTCATTCATCGTCTGAATGAACAGATTTCCCGGAGTCAGCGGAACAAACTTCCTTTTTCGGTGATTGTCATGGATATTGATAAGTTCAAGACATTCAATGATACCTTTGGTCATCTGGCGGGAGACGAGGTCATTCTCCACCTTGCCTCTCAATTAAAAACCTGTGTCAGAGAGGGGGATATCATCTCCCGGTTCGGCGGAGAGGAGTTTACTGTCCTCCTGTGCAATTCCGGAAGGCAGGAAGCTCAGATCGCAGCGGAAAGGATAAGGACATCCATTGAGAAAATGGTTACTATCTATCAGGGGAATACTCTCAAAGTGACTGTGAGCCTGGGAGTGGCGACTCATAACGGCTATGAACAGCTGGAGAGCAGTACGATGATAAAAAGGGCGGACAAAGCCCTCTATAAATCCAAAAAGGCGGGAAGGAACAGAACCTCCCATCATAATTCAGGGCTTCTGCAGCTGGCGGACGGCCTTTAAACCACAGACATTTCCCTGATTTTATCCAGTGTCATATTGATGTGTTTTTCCATTATCTCTTTTGCTGTGTCGCCGTCTCTGGCCGTTATGGCCTGGAGCATGTTGTGGTGGTCTCTGATGCTGGTTTCCAGGCTGCCTCTGACCTGCCCTGTCCGGCTGAATGAGCGGATAAGAAGATCAGTCAGGTGTTTATACAGTGAGATCAGAATCTTGTTCTCAGTGGCGTCTATGATGCTGCGGTGGAGCTCCATATCCAGCATGTTGTAGGCATCGATATCTTTCTGAAGAGCCTTTTCGTCCAGTTCTTCAATGAGTCTGGAAAAGAAAGAGATGAATCCCTTGGGCGGGTTTTCCGCTACATCATGGATAGACTGGGATTCTATGACCCGTCTTGTGTTGGTTAGATCCACCAGCAGGTCCTTCTGCTCGGGGAAATGGAATACAAAGGAACCCATCAGGGTTTCCATAAAGTAGTCCATGTTGTTCTCTTTAACAAAAACCCCTTTGCCCTGAAGGGTTTCCACCATGCCCCGGGATTCCAGGGTCCGGATGGCCTCGCGTATGGACCGCGTTCCTACCTGGAGCTGTTCGGACAGTTCCGCCTGAGAAGGAAGCTTGTCTCCCGGGCAGAGGTTGTTCTCAATGATCATATTCTCTATTGCATGTGTGACTTCGTCAGAAATCTTCATTTTCTTTAAAGGAGTAATTCCTCTCATCTTTTCCATAATTGTCCATTATACAAGAAATATTTCCTTTATTTTACCCTGCCTGCGACATATGTCAACTGTTATATTTATAAGTTGACATGTGACATAAGTCATATTACTATAGGTGACGTGATCAAAGAGATCAGAAAATTCCAAATAAGACAAAAGGAGTCTTAATCGATGAAAAAGACTGTATTTTTTCTGCTGCTTGCAGGCCTGATTGTTTTCGGCGGCTGTAAACAGAAGGATGAAAGCCAGACAGCGGCTGCCTCATCCGAACCTATTGAAATCAACTTCTCTTCAGTCAGTGTTCCAGGCGATGCCCATACTGAAGCTATGACTGTATTCAAAGAAGAACTGGAGAAAATCTCCGACGGATCCATGATCGTGAATGTTTATCACTCCGGTCAGCTCTATTCACAGGAAGGTGAGCAGGCTGCCGTTCGTCAGGGAACTGTTGATATGGTTTACACCAGTGCTCCCTGGCTGGCTGAGTTTGTTCCCTACCTTTCCATGTTCTCTGCTGTTTATACCTTTCAGGGTTATGAGCACATGACCAAAGTTTTCAATGGCGAGATCGGACAGAAGGTTTTCCAGGATGTTGTGGATTCTCAGGGGATCAGACCTCTCGGAGCTTACTACCTCGGTACCAGACAGCTGAACCTTGTTGACAAAGTGGGTCCTGTCAGAACTCCTGCCGATATGGACGGTGTTAAACTGAGAGTTCCCGGATCTCCTTCATGGATTGCCCTTGGAAAAGCTCTCGGCGGCAACCCCACTCCCATGTCTTTCAATGAAGTTTACATGGGACTGAAAACCGGCGCTGTTGAAGGTCAGGATAACCCCCTGGCAACCGACAAAAACGCCAAATTCTACGAAGTAACAAAATACATCGTACTGACCAACCATGTTGTTGATTCCACCTGGCCTACAATCAACGAAAAGAAATGGCAGTCCTTTACTGATCAGCAGAAAGAATGGGTTCTTCAGGCTGTAGATGTAGCTCGTGAATACTGTGATACAACCAACCTTGAAACCGAAGCGGGAATCCTGGATTTCTTCAGAGGCGAAGGTATGACTATTATCGATGATCCGGATGTTCAGGCATTTGCCGAATACGCTCAGAACTCCTATCTGAATGACAGCAAAGATATCTCAAAAGACTGGGATATGGATCTGTATGCAGAAGTTCAGGCTCTGGTAGATTAATAGTAGATAAGGTCCTGTCCGGAGAAGCTCCGGACGGGATTAACTATTGATAGAAGGCTTTATATATGAAGAAAATTCAAAAAATAGGTAAATTCCTAGTTGATACGGTAGAGGTCTATATTCCCTTTACCGCTTTTTCTGTTTTATTCCTTGTTTTTATACTGGGGATTGTATTCCGTTACTTTTTCAGACCCCTCACATGGACCCTGGAACTCTCTCTTATGTGTTTTATCTGGACCTCCCTGCTGGGGGGAATTTTTGCCAAAAGAGATGATTCCCATGTTATGTTCACCATGTTATACGATTCGGTGGGTCCTTTAGCTCAACTCTGGATGAGAATCTCAGGAAATATTCTGCTGATTGTTTCCTTTATTATCGGACTGATTCCGTCTTGGAATTATGTTCACTTCATGAACTATAAAAAATCGAATGTTCTGAAAATTCCGATGGATATAGTTTTCTTCCCCTTTGTCATTTTTCTGGCTTTTATGATTGGTCGGTTCACCATAGATGTTGTCAAAGATCTGAAACTTTTAAAATCAGGAGAGTATAAAATATGAGTCTGCCCTTGTTAGTTTTTCTCATCTGTTTTGTCCTGATTTTTCTCATCCGGATTCCTATCGCTCCGGGTATGCTTATGGCGTCTCTTTTCTACTTTGCCCTGGCTACCGGTCCTGCGGCAGATATGGGAATGGCGGCCACACAGTTCCTGACCAACATGAACTCCAAATTTGTTCTTATCGCTGTGCCTCTTTTTGTTTTTATGGCTGAAGTCATGAATACAGGTAGAGTGACCGATATGATCTTCAAATTTGCCAACGCAGTCGTCGGCCGGAGAAGGGGTGCCCTGGGGCATGTGAATGTTGTAGCGTCCATTATCTTTTCAGGTATGACCGGTTCTGCTCTGGCAGATGCTTCCGGACTGGGAATGATGGAAATCAAAGCCATGAACGACAATGGATACGAAAGAGGATTCAGCAGTGCCGTAACCGCCGCTTCCGCGACAATCGGCCCGATCTTTCCTCCCAGTATTCCCATGATCTTCTACTCCATGCTTTCGGGAGCTTCTATCGGGGCTCTTTTTATCGGTGGTATGATCCCGGGACTTCTTGTGGGCGCCGCCCTTATGGTCTACATTGCGGTGATTGCCAAAATCCGGAACTACCCCAGAGGTGAAAAACTCTCTTTCAAAGAAACCATGTCCATTACGGGAAAAGCCATGCCGGCTCTCCTTTCTGTGATTGTTCTCCTTGGCGGTATCTATACGGGAATCGTAACCCCCACCGAGGCGGGAGCTCTGGCTGCCCTTTATGCCATCCTTGTTTCCTTTTTTGTCTACAAGGCTATGGGAATCAAGCAGCTGGGCACTGTTGTTCTCAACACAGTAAAAACAACGGGAACTCTTTCGCTTCTTGTAGGAACAGCCTATGCCTTTTCCTATATCGTTGCGATTGAACACATTCCCGACGCTGTGGCCGGCTGGCTGCTGACAGTAACAAACAACAAGTATGTTCTTCTGCTTCTGATCAACATTGTATTTATCATTCTGGGTATGTTCATTGACACCATGTGTATCACTCTGGTTTTCATCCCCATTGTTCTTCCGCTGATCAATGCCCTGGGGATCGACCTTGTCCACTTCGGCGTTATGATCACTCTGAACATGATGATCGGTCTTTCGACGCCGCCCTTCGGTATGCTCCTTTTTGTTGTTTCGGGTATCTCCAAAACTCCTCTGAAAGAGGTTATTAAAGAGATCCTGCCCATGCTCCTTGTGCTTTTCGGGGTACTGTTTTTTGTTACCTATGTACCGGGTGTTGTTCTGTTCCTTCCCAGACTTCTGGGGATGTAGGACTTCCGGATTATATATTTAGAGGAATTAAATAGAATGAGAAAAGAAATTGTAAGCGGGGTTTATCCGACAATGTTAACCCCTTTCAATACAGATCTGTCCATCGACTACGCCGCTCTGGAAAGACTTATTGAGTGGTACATCGGTAGAGGAATTGACGGTCTGTTCGCAGTCTGTCAGTCCAGTGCCATGTTTGAACTTTCCCGGAATGAGAGGAAAGAACTGTGCCGTAAAACCGTGGAAATCACTGCCGGCCGGTACCCTGTGATGGCTTCAGGTCATGTTTCCGATGTGATTGAAGAGCAGGCTCAGGACCTGAATGATATGGCCGAAGCGGGAGCGGATGCTCT
The DNA here is from genome assembly GCA_963666275.2 of Oceanispirochaeta sp. Classification (GTDB taxonomy): domain Bacteria; phylum Spirochaetota; class Spirochaetia; order DSM-2461; family DSM-2461; genus Oceanispirochaeta. The sequence continues at coordinate 91,696 of CAXXOA010000002.1, read as the reverse complement.
TGTTCTGGTTTCCAACCGTCTTGCCGCGCCCTGGGAAGGGGATGATATCTGGCTGAGTAATCTGGAAAAGCTGATTAAACTGCTTCCTTCGGATATCCCCCTGGGATTTTATGAATGCCCCTATCCCTACAAACGGGTCCTTTCCGCAGAAGTGATGAAAGAACTTGTGAAGACAGGACGTTTTGAGTTTGTTAAGGACACCTGCTGTTCTCCTGAAATGATTACGGAAAGAGCGGAAATTGTAAAAGGTTCCAGCCTGAAACTTTTCAATGCCAATGCGGCGACTCTTCTGTACAGCCTGAAAGCCGGCTATTCCGGATACAGCGGTATTATGACCAACTTCCACACGGATCTGTACCATAAACTGTGCAGCAGCTGGAAGGAAATGGGTGATGAGGCTGAAGTTCTTCAGAGCTATCTCGGAAATGCCTCCACCATTGAGTGCCAGTTCTATCCGGCCAATGCCCGTTACTCCCTGATGAAGGAAGGTGTATTTACCAACCTTATCAGCCGGAGACAGGATGCCCGTCTGAGACAGATGACCGAATCTCAGAAGATGGAAATTGATCAGTTCTGTGTTATTTCCGATCAGATGAGTGGCAAATACTCTGCCAAATAAGCATTAAATGTAGCTGCTCCGGTAACGGGGCAGCATTTTTTTTACCTCTCGATAAGAGTTCCCTTCAGAAAGGTCGTTTTTGAAATCCACTGTTCAGGAGATTCGCTTCTGTCCTTCAGCCTGCGAAAGGAAAACTCTCCCATTTTCTGGAAGGGCTGTTCATAGACCGTTATATCCAGATCCCCCGAGGCCGGGTAGTTGTCCACAGTGGCAACAGGGATGCGATCAAATCCGTTCTCCCGCAGATACTTTTTAAGGAGAATGCCGATATGGCCGTTTCCGCAGAGAAATCCTCCGATTTTGTCTTCTCTGATACAGGCCGGAAGGGGGACAAGATCGCTCAGACTCTCTGACGGGATGGTTTCCTGATTCCAGGGCAGTCTTAGGATAATATCTTTTGAGGACATCAGATTCCGGAAGCATTTTTCTCTCTCTCTGTTGCTTGAGAGGATCTGATTGTCCCATCCCAGATAGGCAATCCGTTCTGCCCCTCTGGTCTTCAGGGCCTGGTACAGCCTGTTCAGGGCATCCCGGTTATCAACGCTCACATAGTCGCAGAATCTGTCATTCCTGACCGCATCAAAGAAGAGAAAATTCATACCCAGGCCGCTCAGCCGTTCGATATACCTGTCCTCCAGCTGGATGTCATAGGGCCAGAAAACAATATCCCTGATTCCCTTGAGAAAGAGTGAAAACAGAACATGTTTCAGCCCTGCGGCATTTTCAAGGTCCAGCTGTTTAATCACCACCAGGATCCCGCATTTCTCAGCTTCCCTTTCAAAGGCTCTGTAGTAGGCCATAAAAAAAGGATTATGAACCGGGACCACAACGGCAATGATTTCCATTTTTCCGGGAGCTCTTCCTTTCAGAGGGGTATAGACGGCTCCCCGGCCCTGAGTGTTGGATATGTATCCGGCCTCCTCCAGAAGCTGGCGGGCCTTCCGGACGGTTCCCCGGCTGACGGAAAGCTCCTCTGCCTGCTTCCTTTCCGGAGGAAACTGGTGATCCGGCTGAATTTCTCCCTCATAGACCTTTCTGAAGAAATCCAGAAGTATTTCCTGATAGAGTGAGTTGTCATTCAGGTTTTTCAGGGGCACTGCAAACCTCTAGTTATCCAGCCGCAGGATGATATCCTCCTGTATGGCAGGGGATAGATCCAGAAAGTTCACAAAGGTACCGTGGATTCTCATGATATATACCCCCGAAGGGGCATACTTTTCCGGTTTATCCAGGACTTTTCTCAGGGTGTCTGCGGTTGTTACATTCACATAAAGGTAAAAAGGTTCGATCCTTCCGTTGGCTCCGGAGAGATTGAACAGGGGATTCAGAATCTTTTTGGCAAAGGCTATACCCTTGTCCTCTAGTGTCAGCTCGGGAAATGAGGAGGGATTGATGCCCAGATGGCAGGCACATCCGCCGCTCATTTTTTTATATGGCAGCTTCCGCAGGGAGAGGATCTTATAGTTCAGTCCGGCGGTGGCTTCTCCGTACAGGGGGTCCACGCCGTATCCCAGCATGGTCCTGGCTTTTCTTCCGTCGGGTGTCGCACCTGTCCAGTAACCATACAGCAGATGGGTAGACGGGGAGCTCCAGTCGGGGCGGAAGGGATTGCCCAGGTAGTTTTTCTGTTCCCTGATCCTGTCGGAGACTCTGGCCACAATCTCAACAGCCTCATTGTCAACGGATTCAACGTAATTGCCGTATTTGGGGCTGCTCAGCAGGTACTGCCTCAGGGCTTCTCTGTCTTCAAAATTCAGTCTCAGGGCCTCCAGCAGGGAGGAGCACTCTTCGGCAGACTTATTGTCCGCCACATCGCTGATGGCCTGAAAGGAGTCCGCCAGAACAGAGAGGCCGTGTATCAGACAGCCGCTGCCGTTATAGCTGGTTCCCTGCTTTTCCGGATGCCTGAGATCAATCCCCGAATCGAGACCGCCCATAGCCGTAGAGAGGAAGGGAACCCTCAGGTGGGAGAGAGCCCGGGAGCAGCCGTCAGCGGCGGCTGTCATTTCTCCGATCACCTTGTCCAGCTGTTTGTAGTAGACTTCCCTGATCCGGATCAGAAGGTCCCTGTCGCTGAGATCTTCATCCATGAGTTCCTGAGGCGAAGAGGCCAGTTTTCTTCCTGTGATAGTAGAGTGTCCCTCATTGAGGGTGACCTCCAGAACCTTGGCCAGGTTCAGCCAGCTGTTTGTTGTATTGCCGTTGTCTTTTCCCATTATAAGGGGTTCCTGACAGCCTGCCACGGCGTAGTTTTCCGCATCTTCCGCAGCCACTCCCTGATTTATAAGGATAGGGATCAGTGAGTCATCGTTGAAAAGCGAAGGAGTCAGCTGTCCGGGGGTAAAGAAAAAACGGCCCATTTCCCGGAAAAGGGCTGCCGGAGACTTCTCATGGAGCCTTACCGATAGGATGGGCTGGGGGTATCTGCCTCTGTAAAAGGCATCCAGAACGGCATAGGTCATGGTGTTGGTCAGGTCTTTGTTCACAAAGCTCTTTCCGCTGAGGAGCATGTTCTGGGATATGGCCCAGCTTCTGTCTCCCACATTGTAGAAGGCCAGAAGGGCCTGGATCAGGCCGGAGGCAGCGGCACGGTCCGCCTGGTCCGCCGCCCGGTAGGGCTCAAAAAGCCTGTCTATATTTCCAGCGGAAAACGCATAGGGGTTGGGGCTCTGTTCCAGGCACATTGCCTGCCAGCAGAGTATATAGACCTGGATCGCTTCAAACAGGGTGGATGCCCCCTGGAAAGGAACTCTTTCCAGGGTCTCTGCCAGGAGCTCCCACTCGTCCCGGCGTTCCGCATTTTCCGCTGCCTTTTTCCGGGCTATTGTTCCGTATCGACCAGCCAGAATTTCAAGAGCCTCCAGGGTTATCTCCATGGCCCTGTAGGTTTCGGCTTTTTCCCCGTCTGATTCGGCTTCTGCCTTATTCTGGAGGTCAGATTTCAGGGCTTCAGAACCGTCCCGTATGATGCGGGAAAAATCAGGAATAAGGTGGCCTGTCACCTGCTCGACAAAAAAAAGGGCTTCCTCCGTCTGCTCCCGGCAGGTGTCATAAACCTTATTCAGGTCATTCACATAGTCTGTTCCGGCATAGTAATCCCGGACACGGTTGATCCTTTCCGGGGTCAGATCTTCCTCTTCGCCCAGATCATTGAACACTGCCAGGGGATCACAGTATCCCTTGAAATCCTCTACTTTGAAGGAAGGGTGAATCAGAGCGTAACTGCTCGAAAAACCGTCGTTCTGGGTCCCCGCAAAAACCGCGTGATCGCTTATCTCAAGGGGGAGATTTTCCGCCACAGCCTTCAGTTTCAAAGCCGCCAGCATCTCCTCTCCCGTCTCAGAGGGGATCTCCTTCATGGCATTCATGTGGATCTCCAGGACTTTGAACCAGCCGTTCAGGACGGTGGTCTGTTTCTGTTCATGGAATACCGCATCGGCCAGTGCCGCTGCCCGGGCTCCATCGGGATATATGTCTTTCCAGTTTTTCATCTTCAACCTCTATTCCTGTTTCAGGTACTTATAATTGTAATGCCTTTTTCTTTAAAAAGGGTTTTATGCGCTTTCATTTCTTCATCGGAAATTGAATCATCCGGTCCTCTGTAGGGTTCGCCTATGGCTTCCCATTTCTCTCTTCCGTACTGATGATAGGCCAGCAGTTCCAGTTGAAATAGCTCCGGCTTCGGCAGTGACTGGAAGAGCTTGAGGAATCCCTCAATGTCTGCAGGGGCGTTGTTGAATCCCGGAATAAGAGTAATCCTTGTAAGCATGGGGGTAGGGGAGCTGTTGGCAATCATCAGATTTTCCATAAGACTCCCCGGTCCTGCTCCAGCAGTCTCGGCAAATATCCTGCTATCCCAGTGTTTGATATCCAGAATCAGAAGATCCAGCAGGGGGAACAGCTCCGGCAGCTTTTTGTGGCTCCCGTTGGTTTCCAGAGCGGTATGAATCCCCTCTCTTTTCAGGGCCGTCAGCAGCTCCTTCAGAGCGGAAAACTGCAGGGTTGCTTCTCCCCCTGTGATGGTAACGCCGCCTCCGTCGTAGAACAGGGGCTTGGATTCTACCGCTGTTCTGACAATTTCCTCCAGAGGGACGGAGGAGGCGGAAAAGCGGATTCCCTGATTTCGGTTCTCCTTCAGGCACTCTTTTGGAACGCAGGTTCCGCAGAGAACGCGGTTCAGCTGACCATCCCTGATGGCTCCATGGGGACAGACCTCTCCGGTCAGAAGTTCCTTCCGGACAAAGAGACTTCCTCTGATGTTCCTGCCTTCGGGATTGCTGCACCAGGGGCAGTCGAAGTTGCACCCCTGAAAGTGGAGGATCATTCTGTTGCCCGGACCGTCCTGAGAGTAGTTCCATCCTGTCTGAAAAAGGGAGATATTCATGATTGGTACATTAACACTGTACCAATTGCTTGTCAAATAAAAAGCTCCGATAATGAACTCCTTCTTTTAAGAAGAAAAGAGTCCTGATGCTTTTTAATGCGTACGTGAATATTTTAATACGTACGCATTTGGCTTATAATTGAAGACGAAAAGGAAAAAAAATGATTTATTCTGCAACTGCTTTGCGAAAAAATATCTACGCTGTTCTGGATTCCATCCTTGAATCAGGAATACCCGTTGAGATTGAACGACATGGTAAACGGTTGAAAATTATCCCGGAAGGAACAACCAGCCGGCTTGCCAGGCTTGAACCTCATGATATCGAACGGGACAGTTCGGTCAGTTTGGAAAATATTCACTGGGATCAGTCCTGGAACGGGAAATTGCCTGAATGATATTTCTGGAGAACTACGGGTCGGCTTTCTGGTAGAGATATTAACCGCTTATTGATTCAATTTCATTACCCTGTTCTGCCATCTCAATGAAACTATCCAGATACAGAGGGTGTTTTTCCGAGATTTTCCTGCCGATGAAGATGCTCCTGCTGATTCCCGTCTTTCCCAGTTTTACAGATCTGAGGGGGAGCTTTTTTTTATATTCCTCGATCAGGAAATCAGGAAGGGCGGTGACGCCCCTGCCGGCGGCGACCATCTGAAGCAGAATCTCCGTTGTCTCTACTGTTTTTATACGGGCCGGCCGGCAGGAGGCGGGTTTGAGAAAATCTGTAAAAACAGTCAGTCTGTCCAGGCTGACCGGATAGGAGAACAGTGTCTCCTCGGTAAGATCCTGCGGCAGTACAAAAGCCTTTGCTGCCAGCGGATGATTCTCCGATACTGCCAGAACCTGCCTGTAATTGAAGACGGAAAAATATTCCAGCCTCTCACTGAAGAAGGGATCCGGTGTTATCAGGATGTCCACGTCCTGACGGATCAGGGCTTTGATCCCGTTGAACTGCTGTTTCAGTTCCACTTCCACATCCGGCCATGCCTGGAGAAAGGGAGGCAGTATGTTCTGGAGCCATCGGTAACAGGGATGGCATTCCATGCCGATCCTGAGTATTCCTCTTCTGCCCCCGGCTATCTGTTTCAGAAGGGATTCGGCATGTTCGATCTGGGGCAGTATGGTTTCGGCCAGTTCGAGGAGGAGCAGTCCGCTCCGGGTGAGTTTCAGTTTCCGGCCCTCTTTTTCCCAGATGGGAGTCCCAATCTGTCCTTCGAGCTTTCTTATGGCATGGGTAAGTGCCGACTGGGTCAGGTTGAGCTCACTGGCGGCAGCTGTTAAGGTTCCGGTGGAGTGGACTCCGGAAAGGATCATCAAATGGATTTTTTCAATCATATCTATGAATATAATTCATGAATTCATGAGAAACTATCATTTTTAATAATTTATTATTTATTCTATGCTCTTTTCTATACCGGGAGTATGACAACCGGAACAATAAAAATACCAGAAGGAATGATAGGAGAGGTTCCCTTTTTTATCATCACACAGCAGAGACGGCGGAGTCATAGAGACCCCCCCTGTCTTTTATAGGAGAGAGCAGATGGCAGTTGAGAATACAGACAGATCGGGAGTCCATTCCCATTACGATCACGTAGGGAGCTTCCTGCGCCCCGAAACCCTGGTCAGAGCCCGGGCGGATTATGCGGATGGAAAGATAACAGAAGCGGAACTGACCCATGTGGAAGATGAGGAGATCCTGAAGCTTGTGGCCAGACAGAAAGAGCTTGGCTATAAAAATGTAAGCGACGGAGAATTCAGGAGGAGCTACTGGCATCTGGACTACTTCTGGGGCTTTGAAGGGGTGGAGCATATCCATTTCGGAGAAGGTTATAAGTTTCACGATGAGGAAACCCGGGATGATTCGGCCCGGTTGAACGGGAAAATCCGTTTTTCCGATGCCCATCCCTTTCTGAAGCATTACAGCTTTCTGAAAGAGGCAGCCGGAGAGGACGGCAGCGCACGGTTAAGCATACCCGCTCCCTCCCAGTTTTATGCGGAACTGGTACGGGGAGCCAATGAGAATAAGGTGAATGAAATCTACCCGGAGCGGAAGGATTTTATAGAAGATCTATGCAATGCTTTCAGGGATTCGATTCTGGCTTTCTATGACCTGGGCTGCCGGGATATCAAACTGGATGACTGTACCTGGGGTATGCTCTGCGACAGGGATTTCTGGAAACTCATGGCCGGGGCGGGATTTGACCCGGATCAGATTCAGGAACTCTATCTGGAACTGAATAATAACTCCCTTAAAGATCTGCCAGAGGATCTTAAAGTTTCAACCCATGTCTGCCGGGGGAATTATCACTCCACCTATGCCACTTCAGGCGGGTACGAACCTGTGGGAGAGCGCCTGTTCGGGAAGGAAGATGTGGAAACCTATTTTCTGGAGTTTGACGACGAAAGGTCCGGGAACTTCGAACCCCTCCGCTTTCTGGACAGCTCCAAAAAGGTCGTACTCGGACTGGTAACAAGCAAACGGCCCCAGCTGGAAGACAAGGAGACAATCAAAAAGCGGATACGGGAAGCCGCAGAATACATTCCCCTGGAACGGCTCTCTCTGAGCCCCCAGTGCGGATTTGCCTCTACCGAAGAGGGAAATATCCTGACCGAAGAGGATCAGTGGAAAAAGATGCGCCTTGTGAAAGAGATTGCTGAGGAAGTCTGGGGCTGAAAACAGCATAGAAGACTGTTGCAGCAAAAAAAATACCGCCGGAAATCCGTCCGGCGGTATAAGGTTTTCTAAAAACGCGTTTGCTAGTTATTTACAAGGGCTCTGTTGATAGCCTCTGCGGCCCTGCGTCCGTCTCCCATGGCCAGGATGACCGTGGCGGCTCCCTGGGAGATATCTCCCCCCGCATAGACCATGTCCAGTGAGGTCTTCTGGTTTTCATCGACCTTGACAGTTCCCCATTCGGTAAACTCCAGCCCCGGGGTTGTCTGTTTGATCAGAGGATTCGAGGCGTTTCCGATGGCGGGTATGCACACATCCACGGGAATCTCGAACTCACTACCTTCAACGGCCACAGGACGCCTTCTGCCCGAAGCGTCGGGTTCTCCCAGTTCGTATTTCAGGCACTCGATGGCCCGTACCCGGCCCTCGTCATCGCCCAGGATCCGCACAGGGTTGGTGAGCATATTAATAATCAAGCCCTCTTCCCGGGCATGATGCACCTCTTCCACACGGGCGGGCATCTCTTTCTCGGTCCGGCGGTAGATGATATGAACCTCTTCGGCTCCCAGACGGACCGCTGTTCTGGCTGCATCCATGGCCACATTGCCCCCGCCGAAAACGGCCACACGGGTCCCCTTGTAGATGGGGGTTTCCGAATTGCTGTCATCGTAGGCTTTCATCAGGTTCGACCGGGTCAGGTATTCGTTGGCCGAAAAGACCCCCACCAGGTTCTCGCCCTCAATGTGCATAAACTTGGGCAGTCCCGCTCCCGAGGAGATATAGACCGCATCATAGCCGTCCTTCTCCATCAGGTCTTTCAGTTTTCTGGTCCGGCCCACCAGGAAGTTGGTTTCGATCTCAACGCCCATCTCCCTGAGGCCCTGAACCTCCAGGTCCACAATCTCCTTGGGCAGACGGAATTCGGGGATTCCGTAAACTGTTACGCCGCCGGGTTTGTGGAAGGCCTCGAAAATGGTGACCCCGTGGCCGGCCTTTCTCAGGTCCGCCGCGGCGGTCAGCCCCGAAGGCCCGCTGCCGATGATGGCCACTTTTTTCCCTGTTTCGGAAGCGATCTGAACAGCAGGCTTGTCGCCGTTTTCTCTCTCCCGGTCCGCCAGGAACCGTTCGATCCGGCCGATGGCCACCGACTTTTCCGGATCCTTAAGGATCTTGCCCAGGGTGCACTGTTCCATGCACTGCTTTTCCTGGGGGCAGACCCGTCCGCAGATCGCCGGGAGCATGCTGCTCTCTTTGATGGTGGCAATGGCGCCTTTGAAGTCTCCCGCTCCCGCCTGGTCTATAAACCCGGGGATATCAATACTCACGGGACAGCCCTTGATGCAGGGGGCGTTTTTGCACTGGAGACAGCGCAGGGACTCCACAAGCACCTGCTCTTCGCTGTATCCCAGGGCGACCTCTTCCATATTGCCCCGGCGGACCGCCGGATCCTGGGAGGGCATATCCTGCTGGGGAATGTCCCGGCGGGATTTGGCTGTCAGCTCTTTATCTTTCAGTTCCTTCAGGAGCTCTTCCGCTTCCCTGTGGAGTGTTTCGGGGGATTTATATGCACTCATTTGTTCTTCTCCAGTTTCTCCGCCTGGGCGTCCAGGTTGCAGCGGTGGCTCTCCTGGCCCTTGTAGGCTTTCAGACGGGACATCATATTGTCAAAGTCCACCAGGTGACCGTCAAACTCGGGGCCGTCTACACAGACGAATTTGGTTTTGCCGCCGATAGTGACCCGGCAGCCGCCGCACATACCCGTACCGTCCACCATGATTGTATTCAGGGAGACTGTGGTGGGGACTTTGTAGGGCCTTGTGGTTTCGGCGCAGAATTTCATCATGATCGGGGGGCCGATGGCCACCACTTCCGCCGGGGGAACGTCTTTTTCGCAGAGTTCCTTCAGGGGGACCGTGACCAGATCTTTCCGGCCGTAGGAGCCGTCGTCGGTACAGATGATAAGTTCATCCGCCAGGGCTTCCATCTCTTCCTTCATAATCAGAAGGTCTTTGTTCCGAGCGCCCATAATCACAATGACCCGATTGCCCGCTTCTTTGTGGGCCTGAACGATCGGGTGCATGGGAGCCACGCCGATACCGCCTCCCACACAGACCACGGGGCCGTCCATTTTTTCAATATGCGTAGGCTGTCCAAGAGGGCCCAGGACGGTTTCGATGGTATCACCGGCATTTTTACGGCTCAGTTTCAGGGTGGTCGCCCCCACAGCCTGGAAGATGATCTCAATAAATCCTTCTTCCGCATCGGCGTTGGCAATGGTCAGAGGAATCCGTTCTCCGTACTCCTTGTCCACCTGCAGGATCAGAAACTGCCCCGCCTGTCTCTCTTCCGCAATGAGAGGGGCTTCGATTTTCATACGGAATACATCAGCCGACAGCTGTGTCTTTGCAAGAATTTTATTCATTGTTTACTCCTGGGTGTGCTCTTCGGATAGGGATCAGAGCTCCGGTATGTGCAGACCGCCGTCGACATGAATGACTGTTCCGCTCGAGTAGGAGAAGTCTCCTCTGCTGAGGGATGCGGCGGCGCTTCCTATGTCTTTGGGAAATCCCCATCTTTTCTGGGGAACCAGACCGTCTGCGATTAATTGATCGTACTTGTCTTTGACAGTTCCGGTCATGTCGGTCTGGATGATCCCCGGACGAATCTCATAGACGCCGACATTATCAGCCGCCAGGCGTCGGGCAAACAGTTTCGCCGACATGGAGAGGCCTGTTTTGGCTATGCAGTATTCCCCTCTGTTGATGGAAACCATCTCGGAAGAGACGGATGTCACAAAAATGAGGCTCCTGAATTCAGAACGTAACTCCGGTTTAGAGAGCCAGTATCGGGACACAGCCTGGGAAAGGAAAAACGCCCCCTTGAGATTTATGGTCATCAGCCTGTCAAAGGACCCCTCGCTCATTTCAAGCAGATCCAGACGCTCTTTGGGAGCCACACCCGCATTGTTCACAAGGCTGTGAATATCACCGAACTCTTCGATCACTTCCTTCAGGAGTCTTGTCCTGTCCTCTTCTCTGCTTATATCCGCCTGAAAGACGGCAAAACTCTGGGAGTCGGAAACCGCCTGTTCCCGGCATAACTTCAGGGTTTCATCCGCAGCCTCTCTGTTTCCGCTGTAGTTGATGGCAACACTGAATCCGGAAGCGGCCATTTCCAGCGCGATCCCTCTTCCGATCCCCCGGCTGGAACCTGTCACAAGGACAACTTTTTTTTCCAGAGACTTCATATTCCTGTTCCTCCTGAAGTATATTTTGACAAAAATGGAAATCTATTGTAAGTTAATTGCACGCAATAAATCTGTCAAGGGGCAAAAATGGGAAAACGTATAACTGTATATGATATTGCAAAAGAGCTTGATATCTCTCCCAGTACTGTTTCCAGGGTACTGAATAAGTCCACCCTGATCAGTGATGAACGGTCCAGACAGATTCTGGAAACCGCAGAAAAAATGGGGTATCAGAAGAGGGCCATTAAAAAGCATGTGTCCAGAGCGATTCTGAATATTCATCTCTTTCTTCCCCATGGGCACTCCACGATTACCCACTTCTTCTACAATATATCAGAACTGATCGAATCCATACAGGAAGGTTTCGGTGATGTGAAGCTTAATTTCATCACCCGGGTAAACGATGGAAACCTGGATTTTCTGGAACGGAAAAAAACAGGACAGATTGACGGTTGTGTTTTTGCTTTTACCAAACCCGGCAGAGAACTGACGGCCACGCTGAAAGAGAGGGAGATCCCCTATATTCTTCTGAACAGAAAAGCCCGCAGCGGCAGTTATGTTATGTACGACGTCTCTGAAGGGTTAACAAAGATCGCCGGGAGGCTTATGGAATCCCGCAGGAAAGATCTCAGGCCCTGTTTTATAGGGTACAGGGGGCTTCCTGAAATTTCAGATAAGCGGTATGAAGTCATTTCCGGTTCCTTTGAAGCCGGAGGACTTGCCATGGGAGCTCACTCCCGGTTTGATGTTTCCGACTTTCATGAAATTTCCCAGTCCGTTATGGGCTGGGTAGAGGAGCACCGTTTCAACGCGGTTTTTGCCTTTAACGATATCGTGGCAGTCTCTTTCCTTCAGACTGCCCAGGCACGGGGATTCCGCTTTCCCGAGGACATCTCTCTGGCCGGAGTGGACGATTCCCCCATTCAGGGGCTGCTGGACCGAAGAATCGACACAGTGTCCCTCTCCATTCACGAACTGGGAAGAACCGCAGGCAGCTGGCTGAACGGCTATATTATTGAAAAATCCGTCAAACCCCTGCGTTCGGTACTTACAGGGGAATATCTGGAAGGAAACACAATTTTTTTATGAATCTTAAATCGCTATGAGATAGTGAAATAGGATAGATAGTTGCATGCATTAAACGGTTTCTGGATAATTTTTTATTGACAAACCGTACCATCGGGTATAATCTGATTTTTAGTTGCATGCAAGAAAATCATTGGAGGATTTACATGAAAAGGATGCTGGCGATTGTATTTGCAATCACACTCACATTCACAATTTTTGCAGAAGGTTCTCAGGAAGAAGCTTCTTATCCGAGTAAAGATGTCAAGGTCATCATTCCCTGGTCCGTAGGCGGTATGACTGACGTTCTGACCAGACCGATTACATCCTGGCTGGAAGATTACTTCGGAGTAAACTTTATTGTTGAAAACAAACCCGGCGGTGGCGGAGTTGTCGGTTCACTGCTTATCGAAAACAGTAACAACGACGGTTATGTTATCGGTACAACTTCTATGTCCACCATATCGGCTAAATATATTTCACCTGTTTACCCCGATATTAAAAATGTAGAACTGATTTCTCAGGTAATTACAATTCCTGCGACTGTTACAGTTAATGCGGACAGCCCCTGGCAGACCATTGAAGAGTATGTGGAATATGCGAAAGCTCACCCCGGTGAACTGAAAAACTCCAACTCCGGAAATGGTGCCAGTGCCCACATCTATGCGGAAATCTTTGCTGCTGAAGCCGGGATTGAACTGAATCACATTCCCTATGACGGATATGCCGAAGGTGTAACCGCACTTCTGGGCGGTCATGTTGATTCCACCAATATTCCTCTTCCCGACGTAGCACAGCACGTGGCTTCCGGAGATCTGAGACTGCTGGCCATTGCTTCTGCGGAACGTCACCCCGACTATCCCGATGTCCCCACTCTGAAAGAGAAGGGCTTTGATATTGTTCTGGGTAACTACTCCGGTTTTGTAGCTCCTGCTGATACTGATCCCGAAAAAATCCGGATCCTTGATGAAGCCATCGGTAAATGTCTGGAAGATCCTGCCATCCGTGACTTCCTTCTGAAAGCCGGATATCAGCCCCTTTACAGCAACCGCATGGAATTCCATGAAGTTGTTAATGCTGCTGAAGCGCAGCTGAACTATCTTGTTAATGATCTCGGTGTCGAGTTTGTAGACGATTAAAAAGTTCTTAATGGGGGCTGTGAGCCCCCAGTTTCCCCCTTTTTCACACAATTGATTTTTTTTCCTTTTATACTCATTTAATGATACATGACAAAAAACTCAAAAAGTCCAAGGAGTATGTTCCATGAATAAGAAAGATCTGGCAGCCAGTATCGTATTTCTCGTTATTTCTGTAGCGTTGTTTTCCTATACGACTACACTGCCTGTAAGGGCAGGAGCTCCGGCTGCCATGAGTGCTGGATTCTATCCCAAAATGTTATCGGTATTACTGGGAGTTCTCTCCCTTTTAATGATGAGATCTTCACTGAAGGTAGTTCCTGTTCCGGAAGACTGTCCTCCTCCGGTTAAAAAGGCTCCTCTGTATAAGACCAAGGGCGGACTGAACATGTTCCTGACCCTGGCCCTTCTTGTGGTTTATCCCCTGATTCTGGAGCATCTGGGCTTCGCTTTCGCCGCTTTCCTGTTCCTTGCCATCATGCTTGTCATTCTGACGGATGAACCGAAAAAGCACATGATCAGGATCATGGTAACCACACTGCTCCTGACGATTGTTATGTACGTTATTTTTAAAATTATTCTCCGAATCCCGTTCCCTACGGGCCTGTTATTCTAGAGGAGTCTGTTTATGTCATTCGATTTATACGTAGCCGGTCTACATTACTTTGCCAATCCCATGATGTTTATAACATCATTTTTCGGTGTCCTTGTGGGGATCGTTTTCGGTTCCCTTCCGGGACTCACTTCGACCATGACCATTGCGGTTTTTATCCCTTTTACATTCGGTCTTGATCCTGTTGTGTCTTTTGCATTTCTCCTGGGACTCTATACGGGAGCAGTTTATGGGGGATCCATTTCCGCCATCCTTATAAATATTCCCGGTACACCTTCGTCCATTGCCACGAGTTTTGACGGTTATCCTCTCTGTCAGAAAGGAAGAGCCGGAGAAGCCATCGGTATCTCCGTCGTTGCCTCCGCCCTGGGGGGACTGTTCAGTGTTCTAGTCCTGAGTGTGGCGGCTCCTCTGATTGCCAGCGTGGCTCTGAAGTTCAGTGCTGAAGAGTATGTGGGAATAGCCCTTATCGGTTTGAGCGTCATTGCCATTATCAGTCCCGGTTCCACAGTCAAAGGTCTTATCGGAGGAACGATCGGTCTTATCCTCGGTTCAGCCGGTCTGGATCCTATCTCCAGCGTTCCCCGTATGGTTTTCAGTAAAGCCGAACTGCTGGACGGTATAGACAGCATTCCTGTCATGATCGGTGTTTATGGTATCGCGGAAATGCTGAACCAGATTGCCAAAGATGATCATAGAACTGTGATTACCCAGAAACTGGATAAGGTTGTTCCCAGTCTGAAAGATATTAAAAGACTGATTCCTTCTATCGTAAGATCTTCCTTTATCGGAACCATGATCGGCGCTATCCCCGCAGCGGGAGGCTCCATTGCATCCCTGGTTGCCTACGGTCAGGAGAAAAAACTCGGAAAGAACAAAAACCTTCTCGGGACAGGTATTATCGATGGAGTGGCGGCACCTGAAGCTGCCAACAACGCCAGTACCGGCGGCGCTCTGATTCCCATGATGACCCTGGGAGTTCCCGGAGACCCCATGACTGCCGTTCTGATGGGCGGTCTGATCATTCAGGGACTGCGGCCCGGTCCCATCCTTTTTCAGCAGCAGATGCCCTTTGTTTCCTCCATCTTTATCAGTCTTCTGCTCTCTGTTGTTTTCATGCTGGTTATCGGCCTGGCCGGCGCCCGGGTATTCAGCAGGCTCATTACTGTGAAGAAGAGTATCCTGATCCCTGCGGTATTTATCTTCTGTCTCGTTGGATCCTATGCCATCAATAACTCGATTTTTGATGTCTTTGTCCTGATCGTTGCAGGTGTTCTCGGTTTCTTTCTGAAACAGATACACTTTTCCGTGGCTCCCATCATTCTCGGAATGATTCTGGGACCCCTCTTTGAAACCAACTTCCGTCGGTCTCTGATGCTTTCTGAAGGCCACTGGTCCACTTTTGTCACCCGTCCTATCAGTCTTGTATTCCTGTTGACTGTAGTGATAATCCTCGCAGGTCCTTCTCTGCTGAAACTTGTGAAAAAACCGAAAGTTGAATGCGAAGACGAGGAAACAGAAGATGTCAGAATTTGAAAGATTTAAATTGAAGGATATTTCAGATCTGAGAGCCAGGCTTGATGATCTGGGACTGGTCCTTCCGATAAGCGGAAATACAAAAATCCTGTCGGAACAGGTTAGCATTGGGAAATGGACTCTGCCCAACAGGTTTGTTGTTCAGCCCATGGAAGGGATAGATGCGGATCCTGAAACCTCCGCCCCTTCGGAACTGACCTTCCGCCGGTATAAAAGGTTCGCTCTCGGCGGAGCGGGGCTCATATGGTTCGAAGCCGCTGTTATTTCCAGGGATGGAAAGAGTAATCCCAGGCAGCTTATGATTACCGAGGAAAACCTGGATGTCTGGAAGAGACTGGTTCAGGAAACCCGCAAGGCCGCGGTTGATAAATGGGGACATGAAGTCGTCCTTGTGCTTCAGCTCTCCCATTCGGGAAGATGGAGCAAGCCCGAGGGGACTCCCGTTCCTGTTATTATCCATCACAATCCGGAGCTGGATGCTCTGGCGGGAATCGATGATTCCTATCCTCCGGCAACAGATGACCAGCTTGACCGGATGAAGGATCTTTTCATTCATAACAGCAAGCTTGCCGCCCGGGCCGGATTTGACGGTGTGGAAATGAAAGCCGTTCACGGCTATCTCACAGGTGAAATGCTCTGTGCCCATACCAGAGAGGGCAAATACGGGGGCAGCTATGAGAACAGAACCCGCTTTGTCCGGGACTGTTCCATGGGAATTGCGCAGGAAATGGGAAGCGATCACTTCATCACAGCCCGTCTGACCATGCATGAACCTTCTGTTTATCCCTACGGATGGGGTGTCAAACCCGAAAAGGGCAGCCGGGAAATGGATCTGACTGAGCCTCTCAGGTTTGCCAGGGAACTGGTGGATCAGACATCCATGCCGGTGTTCAATTTTTCCATAGGATATCCCAGAACATCGCCCTATATGAACAGGCCTTTTAATAATCCCATTGCCGGAGGCAAGACTCCTCCGGAGCATCCCCTGGAGGGAATCGTCCGGTTCCAGCAGGTGGGAAGAGAACTTCAGAAAGCCATAAGCCCTGTTCCTGTGGCAACCGCTGCCCTGGGCTGGCTGAAGAACCTGTTTCCCCAGGTGGCGGCTGGTCTGGTCGAGCAGGACTGGTGCCGGCTGGTGGGACAGGGCAGGGGTAGTTTCGCCTATCCCGATTCTGTTGCGGATATCATCAGAACAGGTGAAATGGACAAGAGCAAATGCTGCCTGGCCTGTTCCCTGTGTTCTCAGATCATGAAAGATGTATTAGGTAAAAACGGCTGTCCCGTACGGGATGGAGAGGTTTATAAAGCGGAGCTTCAGAAGGGACGGACCGCCGCGAAGGAAAAAGGTCTGAAGTAATGACCGATACAATTGATTGGAACGGAGTTGCTGTCCCAGTCTTCTATCATCATACTGTTGTGCTGGGAAGCGGAGCGGCCTCGCTTGCCGCTGCTGTCCGGCTGAAGCGATCCGGTGTGGATGATATCTGCATTATTACAGATAATATGAAAGGCGGGACCTCCCGGAATACAGGTTCGGATAAACAGACCTATTACAAATTGTCAGATTCCTCAGGGCAGCCCGATTCTCCCTATCTGATGGCTCAGTCCATATTCAAGGGAGGGGCTGTTCACGGTGATCTTGCTCTGGTGGAGTCTCTCTGCTCGGAAAACGGATTCTATCATCTGGTAGGGCTGGGGGTGGATTTCCCCTACAACCGCTGGGGCGGGTACACCGGCTACAAGACGGACCACGATCCCAATGCCCGGGGCACCTCTCTGGGGCCCTATACATCAAAGAAGATGGTAGAAGCTCTGGAAAAGGAAGTGAATCATCTGGATCTCTGTATCAGGGATCATCATGATGTTGTCAAACTTCTGACCGGGGACAACCGGATAGTCGGCGCTATCGTTCTGAATAAAAGGGACCTCGATTCCAATAACTACGGTGTGAAAGTTGTTCTCTGCGATAATATGGTATTCGGCCTGGGAGGCCCGGGAGGACTTTACAGAAACTCTGTTTATCCTCCTGCCCATACAGGAGGAATAGGCCTTGCCCTGGAAGCGGGAGCACAGGCCGTGAATCTCACAGAGTCCCAGTTCGGTATCGGGTCAGTCAAATTCCGTTGGAACCTGTCAGGCAGCTACCAGCAGGTTATCCCGTCCTATTACAGCATTGATCCCGAAACGGAAGAGAAGCATTACTTTCTGAATGCCTTTTTTCCTTCCATGGATAAACTTGCCAGTGCTATTTTTCTGAAAGGCTATCAGTGGCCTTTTGACCCGGGACGGATTCTGAATCACGGCTCTTCCCTGATCGATCTTCTCATATACAGAGAAGAAGAAATTCTGGGTCGCAAAGTCTATATGGATTTCAGAGAAAATCCTGTGGGAGATGTTTCCATAGGTGTTTTCACCCCCCACAGCCTCTCTGAAGAGGCGCGGGAGTACTGGAAACAGTCCGGACTGACCGGAAAACTGCCTATCGACAGGCTGTTTGAACTGAATCCCGATGCTGTGGAACTCTACAGGGATCATCATATAGACCTTGTTAATGAGCCCCTGCAGATCACAGTGGCGGCACAGCATAATAACGGCGGTCTGGCAGGAGATCACTGGTGGGAATCGGTCAATCTCAAGCACTTCTTTCCCATTGGGGAAGTCAATGGTTCCCATGGGATTTATCGTCCCGGGGGAACTGCTCTCAACGCAGGTCAGGTGGGTGCCTGGAGAGCCAGTCAGAAAATCGCCAGGGAGTACCGGGAAAGCTCTCTTGATCTGGAGCGGGCAATGGAGTCGGCTGAAGAGGCACTGAGCTCTTTTATGACCCTGGTGGAGACCATAACCTCTGCTTCTCCTGAGGAAAAATGCGAACGCCGCTATGCGGAGGATTTTCAGTATAGAATGAGTAAGTACGGAGCCCTTATCCGGGATATGAGAACCATCTCTCTCCATACGGAAGAGGCCGCATCCCTGGTGGACTCCTTCCGGGACTTGAGGATCAGCCGGTCCAGACTACCCTATGCCCTGAAACAGAGACATCTGGCCATTTCCCACTGGTTCTATCTCAAAGCCATTGAGGATTACCTGGCTCAGGGAGGCGGAAGCCGCGGATCCTTCCTAGTCCTGGATGACGGAGGGACAGCTCTTCATGAACAGCTGGAGGAAGGCTTTACAGTGAAGAATGAAAATCCTGAACTGAAGGCTCAGATGCAGAAAATCGTCCTTGATACTCCTTCGGGAGATCTCAGGATCTTCTGGGAAGCCTGCCGGGATATCCCCCGGGAGGAACACTGGTTCGAAACTGTGTGGGGAGAGTATAAGCAGGGAAAAATTTTCGCCCTTTGAGAGTACAGAGCTTCTGATCTGAAGCCCTGATAATTCTTTTGGAATGATATAGTTTTATTGATGCGGAGAGGATGGTTTCATCCTCTCCTTTTTTATCTCTCCGACCAGAACGCCTCCATACCCCCTTTCAGATGTTCATATTCTTCATAAAGATGGTCATACAGCCTGGTTTTTTCAGGATCCGCAATAAATATGACCTCCTCCGGAGTGGGTTCTGATTCGGCATAACTTTCCGGTGAGGGGGCACTGCCGAGAGCCTGCGACAGGATATCGGCGATCCCTTTGATGCCCGCTTCCTTCCAGGGGGACCTTTTCACAGTCCTGCCCGTGCAGTCCGCAATGATCCCGCACAGAAGATCGCTCACAGCGCCGCCGCCGCAGACAGTCAGGGTTTCACCCGCTTCGGGCAGGATGGACAGGCAGTCTCGCAGGGAGAGGGCTATTCCTTCAAACACCGCTCTCATCATCTCCCGGCGTCCGTGGACCGCCGACAGTCCGTAAAATCCGGCCCTGGCAAAGGGGTTCCGGAAGGGGGCTCTCTCGCCGTAAAGGAAGGGGTGGTAGATAATTCCCCGGCTTCCCACCGGAACGTCCGCAATATCCTTTTCCATCTCTTTATAGGACATCCGTGGATAAAGAAGGTTTTTGGTCCAGTCGAAGGAGGTGGTACCGCTCAGGGTGGGCATCACGCTGAGGTAGTAGTCCTGAACTGTATGACAGGCCACCATACCCCGTTTCAGATCCACCTGCTCCTCCGTCACAACCACTTCTGTACAGAGTGTGGTTCCCACGATGACACAGGTGTCCCCCGGCTGTCTGACCCCCACGCCATGGGCCACAGCGCAGACATCCAGAGCCCCTGCAATCACAGGGAGGCCACGGGGCAGGCCCGTCCGGTCAGATGCTTCTGAGGAGACCGTTCCAATCACAGAGCCCGAAGGAGCCGGGGGAGGCAGAACCCTGCCGGCGCTGTCAATGTCCATCTCATCAAAGATCTCTTCGCAGTACTCTTTGTCAAAGAGATCGAACCCGGCCAGTGAGGCATCCGAATAATCTCCCGATGGAGTCCCTGTCAGATTAAAATTGATCCAGTCTTTGCAGTGGAAGATATGGCCGATCCGGCGGAAGTTTTCCGGTTCATGGATTTTAAGCCATTGAAGGAGCGTATGAAAGGATCCTGCAAAAGGCACATTCGCCGACCGGCCTGTGCAGAACTCATCCAGACCGGTGCTCTCCAGCTCTTTCGTTCTGGTGTCGTTCCACAGAATCGCCGGTCTCACAGGAGTTCCGGCTGGGTCGGTCAGCCAGAGTCCGTCTCCCTGTCCGGTGACGCCCAGACCCGAGAGTTCTTCCCAGGATTCCGGGCATTTCCCCTGCAGCTCCCGGCAGAGTCCGGCAAAGGCTGACCAGACCTCTCCCATATCCATCTCGCAGTAGCCTTCCTGCTCTTTGATCACAGTCAGATCCTGTGAGGCCGATTCTATCACCTGGCCGTCCCGCCGGGTAAGGGCAATCTTCATGCGGGAGGTTCCCACATCGGCGCACAGATAATTCATAGAACCCTTCCGCTGACACCCGCCGGCGCTTCCAGGCGGGCCATTTTTTTAAAGTCTTCCCGGGTGTGCTCATAAAGGTCTCTGAACAGTCTGTATTTGGCTTCCAGATGATTCTGCAGTTTCTCTTCCGGTTCAAAGGTTGTCTCATAGTTTAGAAACCGCTCCAGGACCGGTTCGGGATCTGAAAGATCGCCTGCTCCCATGGCCGCAACAAGGGCATTGCCCAGAGCGCCGCTGCAGCTGTTATTCAGTCTTACCACGGGGATTCCCAGAACGGAAGCTTTGATCTTCAGCCATAGATCCGAGGACGCGCCTCCTCCTGCCGCGGTAATGCGGGAAATGGGATGACCCGCTTTTTCCGCCTCCAGAAGGTTGTGTTTCAGGGCAAAGGCGCCGCCTTCCAGTATCGCCCGGATCATCTCTCCTCTTCCTGTTCCCAGGGAAAGTCCGAAAAAGACGCCCCGGGCGTCGGTGTCCCAGAGCGGAGCTCTTTCTCCGCTCATATAAGGAAGGAAAATCAGATTGCTGCTGCCCTCGCCGCAGGACCCGGCTTCCCTGTCCATGATGGTGTAGGGATCTACCCCTATGTCATCCGCATCTTCGCATTCCGCCCGGCCCAGGGTGTCTCGGAACCACTTCAGGGAGGAGCCTGTAGAACTGATGGGGCCTATCAGAAGGGCTTTGTCTTTCAGGGCGTGGTAGAGTGCCACCAGGGAAGGGGTCCGGGGCATCTCCCGGCAGCCTATCATCAGGACAGAGGAGGTTCCTGTCGTTTCAACGGCTTCTCCCGGAGCCAGAACCCCTGCTTCCAGAGCAGCTGCAGAGGCATCTACCGTTCCCGCCATCACAGGAACGCCCCGGGGAATCCCCGCCGCTGCCGCCGCTTCGTCCGAGACAGTGCCGATGATTTCTGTGGATGCGCTGACCCGGGGGAGGATCGCCTCGGGAATCTCCCAGACCCGGCAGAGCAGGGAGGACCACTTTTGGGTTTCAATATCAAAGAGACCGGTCAGTCCCGCATGGGCCAGGTCATTGGACTGGGCTCCGGTCAGGCGGTAGTTCAGATAGCTGTTGGCCTGAAGAACACAGTGTATCCGGGCAAACAGGGCCGGTTCGTTATGCCGCATCCAGCGGAGTTTGGCAGAGGAGTAGTAGGGGTCTATCCGGTTTCCCGTAATCTTCCGGACCGTTTCGTCTCCGGGAGTTTCCCGCATCTCCGGAATAAAAGGTTCGGACCGGCGGTCCATCCAGATCAGGGCATTCCTCAGAGGTTTCCCCCTTTCATCAAGAGGAACTACAGCGGGCGCGTGGGAACTTATGGAAATCCCTCTGAGCCTGCCGATCTCTTCGGGAAATTTCCCTGATAACACTCTCATATCACTGCAGAACGCCAGCCACCAGCTTTCCGGGTCCTGTTCAGCCCAACCGGGGCGGGGGTAGATGGTATCGTATTCGCAGCCCTCTTCAGCGATGCAGTTGTACTGACTGTCAAACAGAGCTGCTTTCACATTGGTGGTTCCCAGGTCCACTCCCAGATAGTAACCGGACATTCTCTTATCTCCTTTCAGACCCGGGACAGGGTTTTCTTCCCATAGACGCCGTCCCGGATTTCATAGAGGGTGTCTATCTCTTTACGGTCCAGTTCCACTCCGCCGCCCAGCTGGATCACATTGAAATAGATACAGGCGAAATGCTCCAGTGTTTCCATTTTATAGTAGGCGTCATACACATCGCTGCCCGCAGTCAGGGCGCCGTGGTTGGCCAGAAGAAGGGCATCAGTCTCCTGAATGCATTTAGCCACGGCCTGAGGGATCTGCTCCGTAGTGGGGGTTCCGTAATCAGCCAGGCATACCTTTCCCAGTGAAAAAATGATCTCGGGCAATATAATTTTGTCAAAAACCTTATGGGCCACCGCAAAAGCTGTAGCCATCTGGGGATGGGCATGGACAATGGCGTTTACATCGGGCCGGCGTGTAAACACTTCCCTGTGCATTTTCATCTCGGAAGAAGGTTTTTTATCCCCTTCGAGAACATTCCCCTCCATATCCACAACAAGCAGATCCTCCGGAGCCATGTAGCCTTTCGAAACTCCTGAAGGGGTGATCAGAAATCTCTTTTCATCCAGTCTTATGCTGATATTCCCATCGTTTGAAGCCACATAGTTTCGGGTATAGAGACGCTTTCCCGTTTCTATAATATCATCCCGCTGTTTCTGATAAGTCATAAAATTCTCCTAGTAGTATAATCTCACGGTTTTCCGCAACCGTTAACTTTTTGTTTTCTCAAGGGCTTCCGGATTCATACAGCTTTGAAGCGATCCTTCCCTGAAGTAGGCCAGGAGGCTGTTCATCAGGTTGGTCATACCGAAGGACACACTGTCCTTTGTGGCTCCTGCAATGTGGGGGGTGACTGTGACATTGTCTCTGTCGAAGAGAGGCGCCGTCAGGTCGGCCGGCTCCCGGGGAAACACATCCAGAGCGGCAGAACCGACTTTTCCCGATTCCAGGGCTTCGGTCAGGTCATCATAGTTCACAAGACCTCCCCGTGCGGTGTTCACAAAGATCACCCGGTCCTTCATTTTTGAGAAAGCTTCTTTGTTGAACATATGCCTGGTTTCCTCTGTGAGCCGGGCATGAACGCTGATCACATCGGACAGGGCATACAGTTCATCCAGTGTAACTTTCTCCACTTCATAGGAGGCCATTCTCTTTTTATCCACAAAGGGATCGAACGCGATCACATCCATCCCCATGGCCAGCAGCACAGGGCTCAGCCGCCAGGATATATTGCCGAACCCTACAAGACCTATGGTTTTGCCTTTCAGCTCGACTCCGCATTTTTCATAGCTGTAATAATCATAGGCCCACTCCCTGTCCATCAGGTTCCTGTGGCTCCGGGAAATATGGCGGCATTCGCTGAGCAGCAGGCCCAGGGTAAATTCCACCACCGCCTGGGCATTCCTTCCGGGAGAGTTGAATACAGGAATTCCTCTTCTGGAAGCGGCGGCCAGATTGATATTGGTGGGGCCCCCACGGACCACGCCGATAGCCTTCAGATTCGGTGCCGCCTCAAGGACTCTTTCCGTTATGGGGGCAGCGTGAACAAGGAGCAGTTCGGCATCTGTGATATGATCGATCACAGTCTGTTCATCCCCTTCGTACTCCCTTATCTCATCATTGCTGACAAAGGGAGAAAGGGGCCATTGAAATGTACATGTCTCTATTTCTGCGGGAGCATAGGGGGCCATAATTTTCTCCACGATGGGAACGGACACTTCGGTTTTAATAAAACCGTCTCCGATTACAAGAATTTTCATATTCGACCTTCTGTTCTAAATTGTTTTTAAGTGTTTTATAATGTTAGATATGTTTCACCATAAACCTGAAAACAGGAGTTGTCAAACAAAAAAAGACTGATAAATAACATAATAAAACATAAACAAACAAATAATGTCTTTTCAATACACCCCTGTCCGGTTAGAATGGACTGGGAATACGGTCAAGGAGGCAGTGATGCTGAAACAGTTGAGGCATGAAAAAATTCTCAGTCTGCTGAAGAGTGAAAAATCTGTTGAGGTAACAAGCCTCTGCAGAGACTTTAATGTCACGGAAATGACGATCCGGAGGGATCTGGATGAGCTCGCCTCGAAAGGTCTGGTGGTCAGGACTCATGGGGGCGCTGTGCTTCCCGGTTTCAGCCAGATCCATGAAGCGCCCTTTGATGTCCGGATCGCCAGCCATATGGCTGAGAAAGAGGCTATTGCCAGGGAAGCCTTTAAATATATGAATCCCGGAGAGAAAATTTTTATGAACAGCAGCTCTACGGTCTTCTGCCTGGCCCGGATGCTGGATAACGAGAAAAGCTATCTGATTGCCTCGGAAGCCACCAATATTGCCAATGAACTGAACACAAGGAATAACATTTCAGTGATTCAGATCGGCGGGGAGCTGCGGAAAAATACAATCTCCTGCGTAGGGTTCTATGCGGAAGAGATGATCCGGGGATTTTCCTTCGATACCGCTTTTATAGGAATCAACGGTCTGGATGAGGAGGGGCAGTTCTACTGCGGCAGCATGCAGGAAACAGGGATCTATCATGCCATCCTGGAGAGCTCCCGCCGTGTGATTGTCCTGGCAGACGCCACAAAAATCGGCAGGACCGACTTTGCCAGGATTGGAAGTGTGAAGAATATAGATCTACTGATTACCGATCAGGGCGCTGATCCCTCTATTCTGCAGAAGCTGGAAGAGAAGGGATTAAGAATCATGACAGTATAAGTACAGAAAGGCCTTCTGTCCTGATTCTGATTTTCGTTTCTATGCTTCCTTCAGCACCTTTTCGAAGTGTTCGATACTCTGGGCCCCTGAGACTGTCTGTTTCCCGTTGAAGATAAAAAAGGGCACTCCTGTTATTCCCATGTTCATAGCCTTTTCCTGATCTTTCATCACTTCTTCCAGAAAGAGGGTGTCACTGAACACTCTGCGCAGATCATTTCCGTCGATCCCCACCTGTCCGGCAAGGCTGATCAGCTCTTCCTCAGAACCGATATCAACACCCTTCTCAAAGTGGGACTGGAAGAGCAGTTCTGTCGTTTCCTGTCCTTTCCCCAGGGTTTCGGCATACTTATACATCTGGTGGGCCAGGGCTGTATTTCCCGGTTTAATAATGTCAAGGTCGAAGTTCAATCCAATCTCTCCAGCGGCCTGGACAATCCTGTCGTTCATCCCTTTTGCCTGCTGGTAGGGCATTCCGTACTTGTCGGCGATCATCTGGTGGATGTCTCTGGAAGGATCCCGTTTGGCATTCACATCGAGCTGAAAACTTCTGTACCGGATTTCCGCCTTATCACTGAGTCCTGTCTGTTCCAGAGCTATGGACAGTTTTTTTTCGCCTATATAGCAAAAGGGGCAGACAAAATCCAGCCACACTTCAATATTCATATATTAGTCTCCTTGTAATATATTCTCCAGGGAAAATAATAATAGTTAGTACTAATGTCAACTCAGTTCAGGATCATTTGACGATTCTTTCCGGTAAAAAAAATGCAGAAGATTGAAGCATCACGGAAATTCTCTCTGTAGGAATAGTAAATGTCAATTTACAAGGAGAGGTGTATGAACCAATTGAACAGTATTATTGTAGAAGGAAATCTGGTCCGGGATCCCGAGAGCAGGCTGACCCCGAAGGGAACTCCCCTGTGCCAGTTCTGCATAGCCACCAACCGCTACTTCAAACAGGACGGCGTCCGCAACAGCGAGGTTTCCTATTTTGATGTGGAAGTCTGGTCCAAAGTGGCAGAATCCTGCGAGAAGTATCTGAACAAGGGCAGGGGAGTCCGGGTTGTAGGGCGGCTTAAACAGGATCGATGGACCGACGATCAGGGCCAGTCCCGGACAAAGATTAAAATTGTAGGGGAGCATGTGGAGTTCAAGCCTCAAGTCCCGGGCAATGAGACGGATGAGGCTGCATCGGAAGAGCCCAGCGAAGAAGAGGTCCGGGAGGCTATGGAGGCTCTTTAGGTATCTAAACTATAGCAATAGCCCATTTTGTGTTTATAAGTTTACTCTGAACAAGATGGGCTATTATAGGGGGGATGTATTATTTACAAAAGTGTCGCGATATGCGACAATTAATGTAGGGAAGATTTAATGACTATCATCAAAAGGAAGACCATTGAGGAGTATATCCAAACATACCCAACCGCAGAAACCGGTCTTCGAGGTTGGTTGAAAGTCAATCAGAAGTCAAACTTCAACAATATCATGGAGCTTAAAAAAGCTTATCCTTCTGCTGATAACATTAAAGGGTCTGATTATGTTTGTATTAATATCAAATGTAATGAGTTCCGCCTGATTGTCAGGTATTCCTGGGGAAAAACTGTTTTCATCATTGATTTTTTGACCCATGAGGAATATACGAGGAAGTATTGTTAAGGAGATTTAATATGAGTTATGCCATAGAGAATGAATTAGGAAAATTCATGCAACGTCTTCAAATCCATACAGAAGAAGAAAATGATAATGCCATTCTATACCTGATGGAGCTGACTGATAGATTTGAATCCGGGGAAGCTGAGTTGGAATATGTCATTGATTATTTAACTTCGTTAATTTCCTCTTTTGAAGATGAGCACTATCCGATAAAGGATATTTCTCCCATTGAAGTATTAAAACATCTTATGGAAAATCATGGCCATAAACAGGGGGACCTGACAGATGTCGCTCCGCGGACTGTCATAAATGAGATTCTCAGCGGGAAAAGGCAGCTCAACCTTGGGCATATCAGAAAACTCTCTGATAAATATGGTGTTTCTCCCGAGCTCTTTATCTGAAATCTTATTGTTGAAATGGAAATTTCACTCTATTCTATCTCTGAATTTCATATCCACCTGCCTTCCGGCTGCCGCCTCCCTTCTTCATCACTTATGCTCATCTCCTCAGGCCTTCTTCAATGCAATAATTTGTTGTGTTCCGGGTAAATGTCAGGTATCATGTACTGGCATCCCTCCGGTCCTGGTTAAAAAAAATGTTGTATTACAAGAAGATCACAGGAATTCTTATCCTCATCCTTGGAATTGCCGCTGTCATCATTGGCATGGTGTATTTCGATCAGCCAGACCTGACGGAAGAAACGGCAGATGACAAGCTGATTCTGGGGTTTTCCCAGATAGGAGCGGAAAGTGCGTGGAGGGCATGCAACACTCAGTCTATCAAAGCCGCGGCGGCAAACGCAGGCATCCAGCTCCTCTTTGAAAATGCCGAACAGAAACAGGAAAACCAGATCAAAGCCATACGCTCCTTCATTGCTTATCAGGTGGATGTCATAGCCTTTGTGCCCATCGTTGCCGACGGATGGGACAATGTGCTCAAAGAGGCGCAGAATGCGGGCATCCCTGTCCTGGTGACAGACAGGAAGATCACTACAGCCGATGAGAATCTCTATGCGGGGTTTATAGGCACCGACAGCAACCAGGAAGGACGGGAAGCCGGCCTTTTTCTGTTAAAGAAGTTCAATGAACCGCTTTCGGAAGAACCGGTGAAGATTATGGAAATAAGCGGAACTGAAGGTTCCTCCGTGGCTGAGGGCCGGGCCGGCGGATTCCGGGAAATCATCGGCGGGAATTCCGGTTTTGAGATTGTCTTTAGCGAGTCCGGAGATTTCCTCCGTTCCAGAGGATACGAGATTATGAGGGATCTCCTGGCGCAGAGGCATGACATTGATGTGCTGTATTCCCATAACGACGGAATGACCCTGGGGGCCATTGATGCTATGAAGGAAGTGGGAATCCGGCCGGGAAAGGATATTGTTATCATCACCATTGATGCAGAGCAGGCGGCGATTGATGCCCTTAAAAACGGGGAAGTCAATTGCGTCATTGAATGCAATCCCAAAACAGGTCCGGCGATTCTGACTCTGGCGACCAAACTGGCAAAGGGAGAGACAATTCCACGGCTTCAGCATGTCTATGAAGAGGTCTTTACGGAATACGATGACCTCTCTTCCCTGGAACCCCGGGGATACTGACGTGAAGAGGCTATTCGCTCTCCCGGACGTCCTGTTCCAGAAATCCTTCAGAACTTCAAGTATTCGCAAAATCATTCAGACCTCCTATGTGATCATCATCATTCTCATGGTCATTCCTCCAATCATCAGTCTTGCCTCTTCCTGGTTTCAGACCCTGCGCTATGACAGGATCATCACAAATGTGAGCCGGACAAACAGACTGAACCAGAAGGTAAAGACAGATATATCCAATGAGATATGGGATATTGTGGCCGGGAACAAGGAATTCCAGGAAGGGTCTCAGTACGACATCATCAGTGACATTAACGCAAATCTCGATGAAATTTTTCAGAATACCCAACTGATCGAAAGCCGGCAGTTGCTCGAAGTCGCGGGAAGAGCCATGGATACCCTGACGAAATATGTGGATATGCTCGGAATGCAGATGGAAAATGACTATCCCGTTACCGAGAACATGAAAATACTGGATGAAATCAGGGGGGTCTCCGGTCTCGTCCTGGAAATCCTGCAGGATTTCATCGTGCTTGAAATTGAATCGGCCGCTGTCACCAACGAGCAGATCAAACAAATCGCTGTCATTCTGTCGGTCATTCAGATTATCATCGTTGTTTTCGTAATGCTCTTTTCTATTCTGGCGCAGCGGTCGGTAACCGGCAATATCAATAAACCGATCCGGGACCTGGAATACCTGTCCAGTCAGATAGCCGCCGGGAATCTGTCCGCCCGGGCGAATATTCCGAATGTAAAAGAACTGGACAATCTGACTTTGAATCTGAATATCATGGCTGAAAAAATCAAGGAACTCATTGATACCAACATCCAGGAGCAGAAAAACCTTCAGAAATCAGAGATGAAGGCCCTTCAGGCTCAGATTACCCCCCACTTCCTGTACAACACACTGGATTCGATCATCTGGCTGGCCGAAGGAAAGCAGTACGACCAGGTCATATCGGTAACCAGGAACTTTTCCAGTTTTTTCCGGACTTCTCTAAACCGGGGAAAGGAGTGGACCACGGTACAGGATGAATTGAAGCACATAAGGAATTATCTTTCCATCCAGAAAGTCAGGTACCGGGATATCCTCGAGTTTTCTATCAGCTGCGATGACATTATGGATGATATACAGATGCTGAAACTGCTTCTTCAGCCTCTGGTCGAGAATGCTCTGTACCATGGGATTAAAAACAAACGGGGGCGGGGGCAGCTCTCTATCCGCGGATGGAAAGAAGAGGGATACCTCTGGTTTACCGTGGAAGATGACGGCATCGGCATGACTGCCGAGCGTCTGGAAGACATCAAAACACAGATAGCCGGCAGTAACGATGCCTCCGCAATCAATGATGTTTATGGCCTTTACAATGTCAGCAAGCGGCTCGATTTATACTATAACGGCAAAGCAAGTCTTGAAATCTCAAGTGTCTATTCTGAAGGGACATCAGTCTCTATCGGACTTCCGGAGAAAATAAATGTATAGCGTTTTTTTAGTAGAGGATGAAATTGTGACCAGGGAAGGTATCAGGAACAGCATCCCCTGGAAGACCACACCCTTTACCCTTGCGGGAGAGGCTCCGGACGGTGAAATAGCCCTGCCCGCGCTTCGGGAGATCAAGCCCGACATTCTTATTACGGATATAAAAATGCCTTTTATGGACGGCCTCGCTCTGGCACGCATCATCAAGAGGGATCAGCCATGGATCAAGATCATCATACTGTCCGGGCATGATGAGTTCGAGTATGCCAAACAGGCAATTTCCATCGGCGTCGATGAGTATCTTCTCAAGCCTGTGTCCGTGCAGGATATGATCTCATCCCTGGAGAAGGTGACAAGGGAGATCGAAAAAGAAAAGCTTCGGCTGGCCAGTATCGAAAACCTGAAACAGAGGATCCAGACCTCCGAGGATATCCTCCGGGAGAAATGGTTATGCGACCTCATCACAGGACAGATCGATACTGTCGATGCCATAGAAATGGCCCGGAAAGCCGACATCGATCTGATCGCCAACGGCTATGTGATCATGGCTGTCGAAATATTCACAGTTTCCGGGGATTACTCCCAGTTTGCTCTGGTCAGGGAGATTATCGAGGCTATGCTGCAGAACCGTCAGGATTTTCTTCTGTTTCCCCAGAGCATGGAAAAGCTTATAATCCTGGCCAAAAATGTTTCAGAAGAGACGAAGGATGACATCATTTATACCCTGGCACAGGGGATTAAATTCGAGACCGAAAGGAACAGCCAATGCCAACTGGCTATCGGAATCGGTTCGATAGTGGAACACATTGGAGAAATCATCCACTCCTATACGGATGCGGATAAAGCGATCCGTTATATGAGGCTTACGGGGAAAAAGAACATCATCAGCGCGGGCGACATGAAGTGGAGCAGAACCGATGGACCTCTTCCCTCGGAGAGAGATCATCTGACCGAAAGGATCCGCTTCGCTTCCCTGGAGGATATCCCGGAGATCATAGCCCAGTATATGGATATTGCCGGTGAAAAATCGAGAGGCTCGATCAATTCAAGCTATTTTGCCATTGCCTACTGCGACATCATAGATTCGGTGTGTTTGCTGATTGAAGATCTTCAGGGAAATCCCCGGGATGTGGTTCCCGAATCCTACGACCGGAACCATATTGCCGAAGTGTCTTTTACGGATGAGACGTTTTCAGAAAGAGCGTTCAGGATGATTGAAAAATGGATCGCCTACAGGGATTCCCAGATTCATACGAAGCACCATTTGAGGATCCTGGAAGCAAAGAGATTTATCGATATGGAATTTGCAAGGCAGGATCTGTCGCTCTACGACGTTGCCTCCCATGTCAATGTCAGCCCGAACCATTTCAGTACGATATTTTCACAGGAGGCGGGAGAGACGTTCATAGAGTATCTGACTTCAGTCCGTATAGGCAAAGCCAAGCAGCTCCTCATAAACAATCAGATGAAGTGTTCTGACATCGCCTTCGAAGTCGGTTACAGCGATCCCCATTATTTCAGTTATATCTTCCGAAAGAATGCCGGAGTGTCGCCAAGCCGGTTCAGATCGTCGAACCGGACTTCGGACTGATTTTTCACTGGTCCACAGCTTTTCTGCTGCCTGTGAGCCAGGGGGGGAGGGCCATTTTGATTTGCCCTTTATCCCGCATGGCCATGACCACACTCTGAAGGACAATGAAAAGATAGAGCAACAGCCCGCTGATGATCGCCTGATAGTTCGACTGGACTCCGCCGGCCCGGATCAGTTCATTTATGATCAGCAGGGTCAATGTGCCAATGGGCGCTCCAATCAGGTTCCCGACGCCGCCGTTGAGCAGGGTACCGCCGATGATCGCCGAGGCTATGGCTTTCA
Organism: Oceanispirochaeta sp.; assembly: GCA_963666275.2. Classification (GTDB taxonomy): domain Bacteria; phylum Spirochaetota; class Spirochaetia; order DSM-2461; family DSM-2461; genus Oceanispirochaeta. The sequence continues at coordinate 60,650 of CAXXOA010000002.1, read as the reverse complement.
TTTCAAAGCCCACTGCGTTTCCGATATTCCCGGCTCCCGTGGTCATGATGAACACAAAACCGGATATGCCCGCGGTGAGTCCGCAAATCACATAGGTAAAAAATTTGGTCCTTTTAACATTGATACCCAGCATCCTGGCGCTGTATTCATTCCCTCCCACTGCATAGACGTTGCGTCCGAATCGGGACCATTTCATAAACGCAGCAAAAAAGGCCACCAGGACAACCACAAGGATAAAGCCGGGTTTGATCTTCAGAGGGATGAAAATCCCCAGTCTGTTAACCCGGCCCAGCCAGGGAACCACAAAATTGAAATCCCGCAGGGAGATGAACTGCGCCATAGTGACATTGATAGGATCTTTGTGGAGGGTCGTGAGGAGTCCTTTTCCCAGGAACAGCCCCGATAGGGTGATGATGAAGGGCTGTATCTCAAGATAGGCTATGAGATATCCCTGCAGAACACCAAAGGCAATGCCGATCCCGACAGAGAGAAGAATCGCCCCCCCTATATTGCCCATTCCCGATTCAAGATATACCGCACTGGCCATGGTCACCAGTCCGCATACCGAACCGATGGAAATGTCTATGCCTCCTCCGATCATAACGATACATAAACCCAGGGTCATGATGATGAGGGGCGCATTCAGGCTGAACAGATCAAAAAAAGTCTGAAACTGCAGGAAACTGCCCGGAAAGCTTATGATCGCTGCCAGATACATCAGGACAAAAATTCCTGAGGCAATGATAAACAGAAGATTGGAATTCGACAGTTTTGATTTGGTTTTGGTATTGGATTCCATTCTACTCCTCCTTTAAAGTGGGGTCTGGGGTGCCCTTGGAATTTATTTTGAAAACTCCCCGGGCCCTGACCTTGTCAATAGTGTCTCTGGCAAAAGCTCTCACCACGGGAGACGCCACCACCATGAGGATGATGATGAAGACCGCTTTAAACGCCGGAATTGTTTCGGGCAAAACCTCCAGTCGGAGCAAGGTCCTGTTCAAAACCTCAATGGTATAGGCTCCTATAATTGCTCCGGTGATGCTGAATCTGCCGCCCCCGAGAGAGTTTCCCCCGATGGCCACGGCAAGGATCGCATCCATCATAATCAGCTTGAGCAGATTGACACTGTCATGGCGGCCCGCTTTGTTCACGGCGATGAATCCCGCAATTGCCGTGCAGATCCCCATAATCAGAAATGTAAGGAATATGATTCTTTTCGGATTGATGCCGTTTAAACGCGCTGCATTCGGATTGATGCCGACGGATTCCACATAGAGCCTGAGATTGGTCGTCTTGAGCACGACGGCGACGATGGCAATAAAGAGGGCGGTCAGGATGATGGGAGTCTGTATCGGCACTCCGGGTATGACTGTCCCTATCTGGTTCGAGATATCATTCGCCAGTATGGGAGACAGTTTGCCATCGATCATGAAGGCGATGGACCGGCCTCCGGTAAAAAGTATGAGTGTTGCTACCATGGGCTGAACATTGAATACCGAAACCAGAGCTCCGTTGAAGGCTCCCACAAGAAGCCCGGCAACGCAGCTTATGAGAAACGCCCCCAGTATGGTTATAAGGGTGACATCGGCGCCGGATTTCAGGACGACCATGACAAAGACTGCGGATGTAATGGTGGAGGCTACTCCGATGCTGATGTCCTGGCCCTGGGACGCCGCTGTTACCAGGGTCATGCCGATGGTCAGAATCACAAGCTCGGACGCCCCGAACAGGATGTTCGGTATGTTGCCGTAAAAGGCTCCGTTAACCACTGTGATGGTGAAGTAATCAGCACCCTTGATCAGGTTTATAATTATGAGCAGCACCATCACGGAAAGGGGAAGGAAGAGATGAGAGAACTTTGCTTTCACATTACGCATTGTTACTCACCTCCCTGGGCAATTTTCTGCATGATATCGTTTTCCGTTATATCCGTTCCACTGAGCTCCCCTACAATTTCCCGGTCTTTCATGACGATCATGCGGGAGCAGGTTCGGATCATTTCGTCAATTTCAGAAGATATAAAGGTCAGGCTCATTCCCTCTTCGGCGAGTTTGACCACCAGTTTTTGAATCTCCACTTTGGTCCCCACGTCTATCCCCCTTGTGGGCTCATCGAGGATCAGGTACTCAGGGTGGGTCAGCAGCCAGCGGGCCAGAATAACCTTCTGCTGATTGCCGCCGGATAACGACTTGATCGGGGTCTCCGAGGAAGGCGTTTTGATTTTAAGTTTTTCAATAAACTCATCTGCAAATTCTTCAGCCATCTTTTGCGAGAGGGGCTTGAAAAAGCCCTTCAGAACCTGATAAGCCAGAATGATATTGTCCCGGACTGAAAGTTCATCCACAATCCCGTCCCTTTTTCTGTCCTCAGGCAGGTATCCGATCCCCTGTTTCATGGCCTGCAGGGGGGTCCTAATCTTTAAGCTCCTGCCTTTCATTTTGATTTCGCCCCCTGTCACCTTGTCGGCAGCGAATATGGCGCGTGCACATTCACTGCGTCCGGAGCCCAGGAGACCTGCGAACCCGTTCACTTCTCCTTTTTGTATGGTGAAGTCGAAGGGCCGAACCCCGGCGTCGCTGGAAAGAGTTTTTGCTTCGTAAACAGGGGCATCTGATCCGGAGAGCAGAGGCTCGTGCTTTTTTATCTTTGTGACATCATCCAGGTTTTTTCCCATCATTTTCGCAATGAGTTCGATCTGGGGAAGAGATGAAGTTTCATATTCACCGATCAACTGTCCATTGCGGAGGACCGTGATCCTGTCTGTTATCTCATAGACCTGTTCAAGAAAGTGGGTTATGAAGATGATTCCCACTCCCCGGGCTTTCAGCTCTCTCATGAGGATGAAGAGTTTATTCACTTCGTCATCGTCCAGTGAGGAGGTCGGCTCATCCAGAATGAGTATTTTGCAGTCCATATCGACTGCCCGGGCAATGGCTATCATCTGCTGGATGGCGATGGAACAGCTGGTCAGTTCCTGGGTCGGACTGGCGGGAATCCCGAGAGAGTCCAGCAGCCCGGCCGCCTTTTCGTTCATATGTTTCCACGTGATGAAGGGGCTGTTCCCGCGGCCGATGAACATGTTTTCCGCCACGGTCAAATTGGGGCATAGGGTTATTTCCTGATACACTGTGCCTATCCCCGAGTTCTGAGCTTCCTGGGGCGATTTGAAGTGAATCGGCTCTCCATCCAGGACAATACGGCCGGTGTCCTTTTCGTAGACTCCGGTTATGACCTTTATCAGGGTTGACTTGCCCGCACCGTTTTCGCCCATCACGGCATGGATCTCACCCCTACGGAGCGAGAAGTCAACGGCATCCAGTGCCTGTACCCCGGGAAACGATTTGCTGATGCCTTCCATTTCTAGTATGTTTAAAGGCTCCAATCCGGATCCTCCTTGGTTCTTTTCAAATTCATTGCGGTACGTTGTACGCGAAAGATTCCCGCACAGCGCACCGCACATACAAGTTCCGATAGGTAAAATCGTGCAATGATCGCGATTACCTGGTTATCACACCTTTTCCGGGATCGGCATTGATTCCCCACTGGTCGATAATTTCATCGGATATTGTGTCTGTAGTAACCAGCAGTTCTTCCTGATACTGGATTCCGCTGGGGAGCGAACCGCTTTCGATCCACCTGGCGATCTCTGCTGCCTGGCGGGGATTACACTGCATATTGGCGTTCCAGTAACCTTCCTGTACGTTCCTCAGGGCGAAGCGGTTGAAGTCAAAACCGATAACCTTGACCTTACCGTCTTTACCGTGGGTGATACCGGCTGCTTCAAGAGCCTGAACAGCTCCCTGGGCCATACCGTCATTCTGAGCGTAGATCACGTTGAAATCTTTGCCTGCCGCAATGGCGGCTTCCACCACTTTCCGGGCTTCTTCAAGGCTCCAGCTGTCTCCACCTGTTCCATCCGCTACGATATTGAGTTTATTGGCGGCAGCTGCCTCGAGGACGGCGCTGCTCCGGCCGATTTCTGCGGCAGATCCCAACTGGCCCCGGATCAGAACCAGATTGATTTCATTCAGACCCAGGTTCAGAACCCAATCTGTTGCCATTTTGCCTTCATAAGCCATATCGGAAACCAGGGCTGCCTGATAGTTTGATTCACTTGTATCGATCAGGCGGTCGAAAAGGATAACTTTTACACCTGCTTCTTTTGCGGACTTCAGGGTGTCGTCCCATCCGGATGCATTGGCTGCCGAAATGAGAAGATAATCCACTCCGTCCCGGATATACCCTTTGGCTGCGGCGATCTGCTCACTGTTGTCTCCGGTATTGGTCTGTTTTGCGTCATAGCCTTTCTCTGCTGAAAAGACACTGTTCATGGCGTCCACATTGGCCTGTCTGTAACCGGATTCTTCGGGCGGCAGGTTCACAATTCCGACTTTAATCGAATTCGAGTCGGTCTGTCCGCCGGCGAACATAGTTACCGAACCCAGCGCTGATAATACAATCAGCATACACAAAATCTTCTTCATATATTCCTCCTTAGAAAATACGTAGGTGGGATTAACACAATGTTTGCAGGCTGAAGATCATTCAGAGAGATTAGCCTCCGGACGATCCTATTCTGATTCAGTGCGTTCGCTTCAGCCTGTCACTGTCTTAATCATTTTTCCGGTGCAACACCGTATGGCTTATCTTAGGGGCGGCCGTTTCAGAAGTACATGAGGAATCTTCTTCAGTTGGGTACAGAATTTTCGTAAAAATCCGAGACGACCTATTGAAGGGCAAGGATGTTTGATATTTTATGGGAATGTTTGAATATCTTCCGATTTCTTGTCCGGAGAGGGATGATTTTGAGCAATCCAAGGCAGAATCATCCCCTACTTGAATGAATGCCTGACTCCGAAACCGGAAGCAGAGGGTATTTCCCAGTATGATTTTTGATGAAAAATGCGGACAAATTTATGGGATATAATTATTGATCCAAAATTTTTGGCACCTTTCCAAAAAAATTCTCACTTGTGATGGCAATCCTCTCATGGTAGTTTAGGTAAATAAATATCGATAAGGAGAGATCTAATGACTAAAAGAATCTTGCTGTTGATGATTAGCGTCATTCTAACCTTCGGGCTTATAGGATGCGGATCAGAATCATCTGAAAAAAGCGTAGAAGCTATATTTAAGAGCGGAACCTATGAAGGGACTGCGGAGGGGATGAATGGGCCGGTTACAGCTGTCGTTACAGTCAGTGACTCCCGTATTGAGGAAATCACATTTAAGGATCATAAGGAAAGTATCGGAATCTCTGATCCTGCATTTAATGAGTTGCCCGGACGAATCATCGAAAAACAGACTATTGCTCTGGATGTTATCTCAGGAGCTTCCTATTCCAGTAAAGGTATTCTCGGTGCGGTCAAGGCAGCTCTACTGTTGGCTGGAGCCAGTGAGGCTGTCATCTCGAGAGAAGCTGCGGCGGATGAAAAGAAAGCCAGTGAACATCTGGAATATGAGGCTGATGTGGTCATTATAGGAGCCGGAGGGGCTGGTATCACTGCTGCTTACAAAGCTCTCAGTGCGGGAGGTTCCGTTCTGCTTATTGAAAAGACCGGAGCTGTAGGCGGAAATACAATTGCTGCAGGAAGTGCTCTCAACGGTGCCGATCCGGATCGTCAGAAAAATATGCCCATGTCCGAGTCGGAGATCAAAAAGATCCAGGCAATCCTGGCTCTGGAACCTCATGACGATTGGATGGCCAAATGGCAGTCCTCTGTTCGAAAAGGTCTGGATGCGCATATTGCCGAAGGCGCTACCTATCTTTACGATTCAACGGATCTTCATAAGCTCCAGACATACATCGGCGGTGATTATGTCGCAGACCCTGCTCTTGTGGACCGCTACTGCGAAGGCGCTGCTGAAAGTGTCAAGTTTATGGAAGAACTGGGTACACGGTGGAAAGAGAATGTCACTGCAGCCATTGGAGCTACCTGGAGCCGCAGCCATATGCCTGAACCCGAACCCTGGGGAACAAAAGGTGCCGCATTTGTTCTGCCCCAGTGGGCCAAGGTTCAGGAACTGGGCGGTCAGGTGAAACTGTATCACAGAGCTGATACCCTGCTCATGGATAACGGTAAAGTTGTGGGTGTCTCCGGCAAGACTGCTGAAGGGGATACCTTTGAAGCCCGGGCAGGCAAGAGCGTTATTATTGCTACTGGAGGCTTTGGGGCGAATGTAGACATGAGACAGAAGTACAATAAACACTGGCCTGATCTCGGACCGGATGTGAAAACCACGAATGTTCCCTCTGCTACAGGAGATGGTATCAGTATCGCTCTGACTGCTGATGCCAACCTTGTGGGCATGGAATGGATCCAGCTCCTGACAAATGCTGATAAGCAGGATTTTTCCGCTGCCATCAACAATATGATTTATGTGAATAAAGAGGGCCGTCGCTATGTCAAAGAGGATGGACGCCGTGATGAGATAGCCTCGGCAACACTGGCTCAGACAGGAGCAAGCTGTTATTGGATCACTGATACTCAGGAGGCTGACGGCCGTCTTGGTGGAAAAACCTATGCTGGATTTGTGATTAATGATCTTATTGATGGAGAATTGATGTTTAAAGCGGATACCATCCAGAATCTGGCAGAGCAGCTTGAAATGGATCCTGCTGTACTTCAGCAGACGATCTCCGATTACAATCAGGCGGTTGATGTGCAGTCTGATGAGCTGGGACGTCAGGTATTTGGAATCCGCATAGAGCAAGGTCCTTTCTATGCTATCTATGTAACTCCCAAAGTTCATCATACTATGGGAGGAATTCAGATTAACGGGAACGCCCAGGTAATTGGCCGGGACGGCAATGTTATTCCCGGGCTGTTTGCTGCGGGAGAAGTCACTGGAGGCATCCACGGCGCTAATCGTCTGGGAGGAAATGCTATTGCAGATATCATCACTTTCGGACGTATCGCCGGCGAAGAGGCAATGAAATAATCAGCATTTATCGGGAAGCAGTCTGTTCATGGAACTCTGACTGTGAACAGCTCTGTTTCCCGGTTATACTTTTATTGTATGTATTATCAAATTGTCGGAGAATCAAGAAATTCCTATACCCGCCTTGTCTTTCTCAACGAGCTGGTTTCCGGGCAGAATAGAAGTTATCTTGATGACCTGCTTATTAAAGAAAAAGAACCTCCCCTCCGTTTTCATCCTGAAGACTGCCGTATCTGCCTTCTGGGTTTGAGGAAAGCTGTTTACTCCGGTATTTACGGACTTAGTACCAATGACTACATGGAGCTCTACATTCAGTTTGAGCAGCATATGCAGGATCTATTTTCAAGATACGGTTATACGGGGGAGATTTTTCTGCACCTCTATGCTGATAAACAGATCATAATGATTGTCAGCCCCGGTTCCCACTCTGGTCTCTCTTTGGACAGGCTTTTCAGTCTGGCCCAGGAGTTTTTGCAGAAGCAGTATTGCGAGACCTTCTTAAAAGATGCCAGATACTGTAATCAGACCTATTTCACCAGAGACAGTCAGAGTATGGAAAATCTGCCGACAGTTTTATCAGAACTCATGATGCTTTCCGGGAAGAAATATTTTCTTATGGAACCAATGACACTCACGCCGGAAAAGCTTGCACAGATTCGTGTTTTTCCTGATGCATCGGATATTCAGAAATTGACCCAGGGAGTTATTTCAGCAGTCAATCTCGGAGATTTTGAGACTTTTAAAAACAATCTCTTGGATCTGATGCTGGGAAAAATCAAATACAGTTTTGATAGCTATCTGCTGCATGATACAGCACTTCTCCTCAAACGTTTTTATCTGCAATGCAGCAGAGCCTATGATATTCCGGTCAGTGATGGTATCGATTCGGCTTTTGATGCCGAAATCTATCCTTCTATAGAGATGTTTACTGAAGCTCTTCATGATCTATTTGCTGAGTGTATTGAAATCATTACCCGGAGGGAGCAGCGATTCAGCCGTATTACCCAGCTCGCTCTCAGCACCATCAAGATCAGTTATTGTCGATGGGACATCTCTCTGACTTTTATAGCTGATCAGATTCATGTAAGCCCGTCTTATCTGAGCAGTATTTTCAACAGAGAAGTAGGTATGAATATAGCAAGTTATATCAGGGATCTAAGGATTGAAAAGGCGAAGTCTATGCTTTCAGATCGCTCAGAACTTATTTGCGATATTGCCAGAGAGGTAGGGTTTAAAAACAAAAGATACTTTTCAGAGGTTTTTAAGCAGAATGAGGGTATGACGCCCAGAGAATTCCGTGAGAAACAGCAGGAATAGAATTATATCCCTCATCTAATCATATTGTTTCTACCAAAACGATGATGTTTAAAAATAGAAGAGTCTTCAGTAAATTTTTGGAAAATGTCTGAATTCAGGGATATTTTCTGATCAGAAAAAGAGAATAGGGTTCCTGAGGGATAACACTTCAGGTCCGATTGAAAGGGCTACAGCAAATAGCTTTTTATTGAGAGTGGTTTGCCTGCTCCAGTCTCTGTGGTCTTTCTTTCCGGGGACTTCTAATCTTTCCTGTCATCAGTCCGACAGCAATAATAAGCACTCCTGCCAGCTTCAGAGCTTCAATTTCCCTTCCGTAAAAGAGATCCAGAATCAATCCCCCTGCCAGCTCTCCAGCGTAGATGCCCAGAGTCACTGTAAGGGCCGGTGAAACCAGAAGCAGATAGGCTATCATTCCCGTTGTAAACACCCCGATCAGGCCGCCCCCGGCAGTCACGTACCAGGGCAGCTGTATCACTTGTCCGGCAAGGCCTGTGCCTGTAACGGGGCTACCGGATCGGAAAAGGAACAGGGGGATTATAATCACCAGGGCTGACAGGTAGTTGAAAACAATGGTACGGGGAGTTCCGTAGCGGGCTGTATTCCGGGAGTTCATTACCTGCTGAACCATAAGGATAACACCCGGGGTCCAGGATATGAGAATCCATAACGGGCCGGCTCCGGCTTTTATCCCGATGATGACAGAGCCGGGGATAAGGAGAAGCGGAGAAAGGAATCTCTGGAGTCTGGGCGAGCGGCTGCGGTCAGTCGGATAGAGGCTTTCCACCAATGCAGCTGCAAGAGTCTGACCCGCCAGAGAACCGCTCAGGGAGAAGAGTATCCCTCCTTTTTCAAAGATCACACTGGCAAGATAGACAAGAAGAGTTCCCAGCATTCCCGCAGTCAGATAGACTGCCGGAGTCTTTTCCGAAGAATCCCCCTGCATCCTTTTCTGCATCAGAAGCAGAAATACAAGGGCCCCTGTCAGGCCGCTGAGGTGTATGGCCAGCAGAGCAGGGATTCCCCCCACAGCTATCTGCAGAACCCCATTCATCTGTATCATAAGAGCCACTGAAAATCCCGTAATAACGGATAATATAAAAGGCATGCCTGTCCTTCCTGCTTGTATATGGAGACGATGCTATCCTAGAATCTTGCACAGGGGGTAGGACATATGTCCCAGTCAGGTGAAATTAAAAGAATATTTCTGGAATCTTCAAGGTCGGAAATTCAGGAATGGCATAAGGGAGAGTTTCTGTGCAGAGAGGGGAACAGGATCGGGGGACTCTATTTTATAACTGAAGGCAAATTCAGAGTTTTCAGAACCATGAACAACGGGCGGGAAAAGCTCTACCGCATCTATTCACCCGGTGCTGTTATCGGGGATCTGGAAGTTTTCCTTGGCAGTGATTCCGCGTCCTGTTCGGTTCAATGCGCAGAGAAAGCCCGGACTCTGGTTCTCCCCATTGCTGATATACAGTTAAAGCGGGATCAGTATCGCGATCTGATTTTCGCTCTCGGACAGGGGCTGGCCAGGAAGGTGCATGAAAATTCCATTTCAGAAGCCATAAACACAAGCTATCCCCTGGAGGTCAGACTGGCCCACTACTACCTGCTTTTACAGGATCCCGCTCTGATGGCCCAGAACCTGGGGCAGCTTTCCGAATGGATGGGATGCAGCTACAGGCATCTCACAAGGAATCTTGCTTCTCTGGAAAAGAAGGGAGCCATACAGAAAAGGAAAAACCGGGAAGGTTATGCTGCGGCGGACAGAGTTCTCCTCGGAAAAATTGCAGGCCCCATGCTTCCGGAAGAGGGAAACAGGCTTATAGAATCAGGCGGGGAGTAAGGACTTTTTAGAGATTCCATCCTGGTATTGATTTCTGTTCTCTCTGTCATTTTGTGGGGTAAAGCTGGATTCCTATCAAACCATGAGACATACCCGGGCTATGGCGCCGGGCATATTGTTCACTCCCTCACAATACCTTTGAGAGGAAATCTCTTGTCCTTTCATTTTGTGGATTGCTGAACAGTTCCTCGGGCGGTCTGTTCTCAACAATAATCCCTTCATCTATAAAGAGGACTCTGTTGCTTACTTCCCGTGCAAAACCCATTTCATGAGTGACCACAACCATGGTCATTCCTTCTGATGCCAGCTGTTTGATCACATCAAGGACTTCTCCGACCATTTCCGGGTCGAGCGCACTGGTGGGTTCATCAAAAAGCATAATATCGGGATTCATCGCCAGAGCCCTTGCGATTGCAACTCTCTGTTTCTGACCTCCCGAGAGACGGTTGGGATATTCATCCCTTTTATCCGCCAGGCCTACACGTTCGAGAAGTTCTGCAGCCCTTACCTTTGCCTCTTCCACTCCCATTTTTCCCAGTTTTACGGGGGCAAGGATTATATTTTCCAGTACGGTTTTATGAGGAAAAAGGTTGAACTGCTGAAAAACCATGCCCACTTTTTCCCGGAGTTTATCTATATCTGTGGCAGGATCGGTGATCTCTGTCCCTTCGATAAAGATATTCCCGGATGTGGGTTCTTCAAGACGGTTCAAACATCTGAGGAAGGTACTCTTTCCGCTTCCCGATGGACCGATAACACTTATGACCTCTCCCTGATCAATCTGTTCGCTTATGCCTCTGAGGACTTCCAGTTCTCCGAAATATTTATGAAGATCAACTACTTTAATCACTGTTTTTCATTCTCCGTTCGGCTCTTGAAAGTATATGGGAAAGGGTCAGAGTGAGTATAAGATAGACAATCGCCGTTGCAATAAGAGGTGTTGTCGCTTCATAGGTTATGCTTCTGATCTTATTGCCGGCCCGCATCAGATCGTTGCCTCCGATAAAGCCAATGATGGATGTTTCTTTCAGCAGCACAATAAATTCATTCCCCAGGGCGGGAAGGATGTTTTTTACGGCCTGAGGCAGAATGATCTCCTTCATTGCCATACGGTGGGGCATACCGAGAGAGCGGGCCGCTTCCATTTGTCCCTTTGATACCGCCTGTATTCCCGCTCTGATGATTTCAGATACATAGGCACCAGAGTTTATTGCAAATGCTATGACGGCAGCCATGGTTTTGTTGATGTCAAAAGCCTGAAAGACAACAAAGTAGATAATCAGGAGCTGAACAAGAACAGGAGTCCCTCTGATCAGTTCCGTATAGGCTCTTGCAATCAGGTTGAATACTTTTTTTCTGGACATCCTCATCAGAGCTATGACCGTTCCCAGCACAACACCCAGTAAGACGGCAAATAAGGTCACCACCAGGGTGACCTTAAGACCGTTGAACATCAGGGTTATGCCGTTGGGACCGAATTCCCAAAGCTCTTCAAAAAGAGTTCTTTTTACGGCATCTATCAAGGTTCTCTCCTATTTCATGAACTGAGAAAGCAGTTCGTCATACTTCCCTGTGGATTGAAGTCTTTCAAGAGTCCTGTTTACAGAGTCAAGAAGTTCCCTGTTGCCTTTCTTAATGGCTATACCATAGTATTCGGGTTCAAAATCAAAGGACAGAATTTCAAGTTCGGGATTTTTGCTGATAAAGCTGAGAGCAGGCTGCTGATCGATAATTAGACAGTCCACACGGCTGTTTTTCAGCTCCATAACAGCTTCAAAACCTGTATTGAACGCCGTGATGTTTTCTTCGGTTGTATACTTGCTTGCCATATCGTTTCCGGTAGTTCCAAGCTGTACCGAGATCTTCTTGTCTCTGAGATCCTCAATGGCTCTGATCGCATCCTGGCCTTTTTTTACAATTACGGCCTGGGTCGCTTCGTAGTAGGGCTCTGAAAAATCGACACTTTCCGCTCTCTTGGGATTAATAGTCATACCTGCAATGACAAAATCCACCTTGTCTGCGTTCAAAGCTGTGAGGAGAGTATCAAACTCCATATCTTCAATCACAAGTTCTTTGCCGAGATCCGCAGCAATTTCCTTTGCTATTTCCGCATCAAATCCGACGACCTCATCGCCCGATTCTCCGCCTATAAATTCAAAGGGGGGGAACGCCGCATTGGTTCCCATCACGATTCTATCTTTTTTTTCCGTACAGCCTGTCAGGGCTATGAAAAGGATTGTTAAAGCTGTAATCAGTTTAGTGAAATTCATTCTGATTCTCCGATTTTCGTATTATTTTGACCATACTATGCTAATCTGCGTATAAAAAGTCAATTATCGAGAGGAATTATCAACAATACTGCTTTTCTTTCTGAGGCACCGGCGGAGTCCAGCAGCGAAGACCTTTCCATTACAAGCCGCGGAACCATTCGGGAGAGTATGTTGCATGACATCTGTTTCGACAAATCCGGAAATAGTTTTGCTGTGGGAGGCTGGATCGGTAACAGTTCTTATTGTGAAGTATAAATAGGATAGGCCGGATCGGGAATCAACAGAAACTCCGTTCTATGGCTTAATCTTCTACCGGGGCAGCTTCACTACAAACTCGCATCCCCGATCCTGAAGGTTATTGAAGGAGAATTCTCCCTCATATTTTTTAATTATATTGTAGCTGACAGTCAGACCCAGCCCCATGTTTCTGGCTTCTTTCTTGTTGGAATAGAAGGGGAGGAGGATGTCCCTGATATTGTCTTCCCGGATGCCCGGGCCGTTGTCTCTGACTCTCAGGATGGTGGACTGGGAATCCTGCTCTGTTTCCACCTCGATACAGCCGTCTGATTTCAGTACCTCGAAGCTGTTTTTAATGAGATTCAGAAGGACCTGCCTAATCTCTATTTTACTGGCCCCCACAATAATCTCCTCCCGGGATGTGAGGAACCTGCAGTCAATGTTCCGCTCTTTTGCAGAGGGCTTCAACAGGGAAAAGGTCTGTTTCACAAGCTGGTTCAGGTCAAAGTCCTCGAAGTTGGCTTCGGGTTTTCCCGAAAAGGACATGAGGTTGGAAACGATGTACTTGATGCCGTCCATCTCCTCTTCCAGAAGCCGGACGACCTTCTTCTGCTGCTGTTCTTCCGGATCCATTTTCAGAAAATTCAGATAGTTGTAGATAATCTCCAGGGGATTGTTTATCTCATGGGCCACTCCGGCCGCCAGAAGCCCCAGGGATGCCAGGTTTTCCGAGAGGTTCAGCCTGTGGCGCATCTCCTCCTGCTCTGAGATATCCTCCAGAATGATGATGTTTCCGATGGAGAATTTCCCGTCAAATATAGGGAAAACCTTGATATTGCAGATGGTTTTCTCAATTTTCAGGTTATAGAGGGTGGCTTCCCTGTTAATGCTGTCCTGGATACGGCGGAACGACTCTTCATCCTTTATGATTGTATTCAGATCCAGATTCAGATACTCATCACTGCCGACTTTAAAAAAGAGCAGCCCCTGGTCATTGATCATTTTGATCTTGTTTTTTTCATCCACCACAACAAGAGAAATGGGAAGGCTCTTCAGGATCGCCTCATTGTATCTGAGGATCTGATAGAACTCCTTATTCACATCTTCCGATTTTTTGTTCCGGGTTACCTGGGTATAGCAGAGCTTGATCAGGTTCAGGCGGTCAATCTTTTTTGTGGAATCCGTCAGAAGGATGGATCCGTTCCTGACCACCGATACTGTCTCGGCAAAACCATAGATATCATCAATCCTGTGGCTGATACACAAAATACTCAATCCCGCCCGGGATTCTTTTTTCAGGACAGTCACAATCTTCTCGTAATCTTCCCCGTTGAGCTTTTCAAGGGCTTCATCAATCACAAGAAAGTCAGGCTCTTTGATAATGCACCGCAGGATTTCAATCACAACCTGTTCCGACATGGTCAGATCTATGAACAGATGGTTCGGATCGATATCAAATCCGTACTCCCGTATCAGCTGTCCCGCGGCGTTCTGCATTTTTTTTCTGCGGTTGAACGGAAAAGGGCGAAGAATCTTTTCGGGAAGGAACAGATTTTCCGCTACAGTAAAATGGCCCAGAAGCCCTCCGTCCTGATAGATCATCTGGATTCCCGGATTCTGCAGGCTCCTGTAGGAGTAGTGATCGATCTTTTCGCCTCTCCAGAAAACTTTTCCCCTGTCGGGAATCGTATCCAGAGACAGGAGGGTGCCGATGGATGTTTTTCCGGATCCCCTGTCTCCGATGAGTCCATGGATCTGTCCGGGATAGATATCCATATTGAGAGAACTTATAATTTTCCTACTTTGTATTACCAGAGAGACGTCTCTCAATGCCACCAGAGCTGTATCACTCATTGATCAGTCCGTATTTGGCTATTTTATTATAAAGAGTTTTCCGGCTTATATTCAGCAGTTCCGCCGCTTCGGTCTTATTGTGATTCGCTTGCTCAAGGGCGCTGAGTATGGCCTCTTTCTCCCTTGTTTCGAGGGTCTGGACCGGAGCGGAATCCCTGTTTACAGCCGTCTGGATATTTCCGGGGAAATCAGAGAGAAGTATTCTGTTTTCCGAAGCCAGGGCTCCTGCATACTGGAGGGAGTTTTTAAGCTCACGTATATTCCCCGGCCACTGATAGCGGAGGAGTCCTTCCCGGGCCTCCTCAGTCAGGGTCATATTCCTTTCTTTGAAACTGCTGCGGAGAAAATACTCCGCAAGAGGGATGATATCTTCGGTTCGGTCTTTTAAACTCGGGACATGGAGAACCGCCGTGCTGAGCCTGTAATAGAGATCTTCCCGGAATCTCTTGTTCTGCATCATCTCCAGCAGATTTCTGTTTGTCGCGCCGATAAATCTGACATCCACCTTCCGGACCTCGTTCCCGCCGATTCTCCGGATTTCACTGTTCTGAAGGGTCCTGAGTATTTTCACCTGGGTCTGCAGGGTCATATCTCCAATTTCATCCATAAACAGGGAGCTTTTGTCAGAGCGCTCAAAAATACCCATAAACCGGGCATCCGCTCCGGTATAGGCTCCTTTTTCATGGCCGAAAAGCTCATTGTCCAGCAGGCTTTCAGGAAACGCTGCAGAATTGATGATCTGAAGTGGTTCATCCTTTCTGGCGGAATTCTCATGAATGAAATGGGCCAGCCGTTCTTTCCCGGTACCGCTCTCTCCGGTAATCAGAATGGGAAAATCCGTTTTAGCCAGCTTTTCCGCCTTTTCCATGAGCTTCTTCATTTCAGGACTCTGAATTATGAAGGATTCGGGCATGACTACAGATTCTGTTTTCAAAGTGTTTTCAATTTTCTTGAGAAGATGTGTAAAATTCAGGGGTTTCTGAATATAGTCGACCGCTCCGGCCTTAATGGCCTGAACTGCTGTATGAATCGTGCCGAATCCTGTTATCATTATAACAGGAATAAAGGCGTTCTTACCCTTTATGCATTCCAGTATTTCCAATCCGCTCTCTTCGCCCAGTGACAAATCCAGCAGTATTAAATCGGGGGATTCCTCATCCAGGAATTTCAGGGATGACGGGCCGTTGGTTCTGTAGTCGCATCTGTATCCAAGGTGCATCAGATTCATTTCCAGGCTCTCACAGAGCTTTTCATTATCATCAATGATTAATATTTTATTTTTCATAAAGGGTGGAAAAATTTTTGCATCACTCCATGGACTTGTCAAGTCTTATCTTAAAAAGCAGAATTTGTGTAATAGCTATACGATTCCTGTGGCATAATGTGTATTTAGCGGGTAAAAACCGGCTTATTTGTATCCAATATTTTCGATATGAAAAATAGGGAATTTTTTAATATATTGCAATATATGGAAATAGAAAGTTTTAATTTTATTTAGTAAACAATTGGTATGTCATTTGCATATTAAAAAACATTATTTCAATCAAAGGAGAATTCTTATGAGAAAAGTATTGGTTTCTTCAGTTCTGGTGATCTCCATGCTTCTGGCTCTCTCTTCAACGGTATTTGCCGGAGGAGCTCAGGAAAAGGGCAATGGTCAGTTGAAAGTGGGGTTTGCGCAGATCAAGGAGGACAGCCCCTGGAGAACAACCGAGACAAATTCAGTCCAGCAGGAAGCTGAAAGGCTCGGTATAGACCTGAAGCTGTCAGTCACAGATCAGGCTGGTCAGATTTCCGCCATTCGGGATTTCATTGCACAGAAAGTAGACGGTATTTTACTGGCTCCCCAGACCAGAAGCGGTTGGGATGAAGTTCTGGGCGAAGCAAAAGCTGCGGGTATCCCTGTTGTCCTTCTGGACAGAGGACTGGATTCTCCCGAAGATCTCTGGGTTACCCAGATCTCTTCCGATTTTGCTTTTGAAGGCAGAGAAGCCGGAAAATGGGTGGCCAACGCATTGAATGGAAATGGAAAAGTTGTTGAACTCTTCGGAGATCCCGCTGCAGATCCCGCCATTCTCCGCAGCAAGGGTTTTATGGAAGTTATCGATACCTATGACGGCATCGAAGTTGTAGAATCCAAAACCGGAGAATGGAGCCAGGATAAAGGACGTCAGGTTGTGGAAGCCTGGATTGCCGCCGGCGTAGATTTTGATGTTATCTATGCTCACAATGACGGTATGGCTCTCGGTGCCATCGAAGCCCTGAAATCCTCTGGAATTAAACCCGGTTCGGATGTGAAAATCATCTCTGTTGATGCCATTAAGGCTGCTTTTGAAGCCATGGAAAGAGGCGATCTGAATGCCACTGTAGAATGCAGCCCTCTTCTGGGACCCCTCGGATTTGAATCTCTTCTCGCGGCTATCGAAGGCAAACCTGTTGATCAGTACATTATTACTCCCGACAGTCTGTATGACACTACCAATTACAAGGATCACCCCACCGGTGGTTTCTGATTTTCAAAGGTAAAAATTAAAAAGTTCAGGGACCTCTATCGAGGAGGTCCCTCTTTAAAAAGTAAGAGGAAACAGATGGGAGAAATTCTTAGCGTCAGAAACGTAGACAAAAACTTCCCCGGAGTGAAAGCTCTCTCCAATGTTGATTTTTCATTGGATGAGGGTGAGATCCATGCCCTGATGGGCGAAAATGGTGCCGGAAAATCCACTCTTATCAAGGTAATCACCGGCATCTACAGAAGAGACAGCGGGGACATTGCCTTTGACGGGGACATCATCGATTTTCATTCGCCCAATGAGGCTGTTCAGAAGGGAATCAGTACTGTTTATCAGGAAGTCAACCTGATCCCCATGCTGTCTGTTGCAGAGAATATTTTTCTCGGAAGGCAGCCGGGCAGGAGCGGTTTTCTGAAAGGGATCGACTGGAAAGATCTGAATGAAAGGGCCCGGAAGGCCATGGCATTGCTGGATCTCAATATCGATGTTACCCAGCCGTTGAATACCTATTCCGTTGCCATTCAGCAGATGGTTTCGATTGCCAGAGCATTGGATATCAGTGCCAAAGTTCTTATTCTGGATGAGCCCACATCCAGCCTGGATGTGCAGGAAGTCAATCAGTTATTTAAGGTTATGAGAAAGCTGAAAGGGCAGGGGATCAGCATCATATTTATCACCCACTTTCTTGATCAGGTGTTTGAAATTACTGATCGGATTACTGTCCTGAGAGACGGGCAGTTTGTCGGTCTGCATGAGACAAAGAATATTTCAAAGATAGATTTAATTTCAAATATGCTCGGGCAGGAACTGAAGCAGCTGGATAAATCCCTGTGGACAAATGAAGAGCAGAGGGAAAAGGAAGAACTCCTCTCTCTCAGGAATATCCGGAAGGAAGGCTACATTGAAGAATTCAGTCTGAATCTCAATAAAGGGGAAGTCCTCGGCCTGGCCGGTTTACTCGGTTCCGGAAGAACCGAAGTGGCAAATATCATGTACGGCATTATTAGTCCCGATAAAGGGGATTTTTATATAAAAGGGAAGAAAGGGGTCATTCGGAATCCGAAAGATGCCATTTCCCATGGTATGGGATACTGCCCGGAAGACAGGAAAGAGTCGGGGCTTCTGCAGGAACTCAGTGTCAGAGACAATATTATTCTGGCTCAGCAGGCTAAAAAGGGAACATTCCGATTAATGAGCCGGCTGAACGGGACAGTATTGCCCGGAAATATGTGGATATCCTTAAAATCAAGACACCTGACATTCATACAAGCATAAAATCGCTGAGCGGCGGTAATCAGCAGAAATGCATACTGGCCCGCTGGCTGGTGGCCAATCCTGACATTCTGATTCTTGATGAACCTACCAGAGGGATTGATGTGGGAGCAAAAATTGAAATCCAGAAAGCCATTCTGGATCTAAAGAACAAAGGCCTTTCCATCGTCTTTATTTCCTCGGAACTGGAAGAGGTTGTCCGTATTTCAAACAGAGTGGCAGTTCTGAAAGACAGAAAAATCGTGAATGAATTAAACGGTGTGGAAATTGATGAGCAATCTGTGATGCAGACCATTGCGGATTCCTGAGTTGAGGCAATCAAACTATGAAAGATAAATTATTAAACAACAGTGACCCCATACAGAAAAGGATCCTCTGGTCTCTCCTGGGGCTTATAGGAATCCTTTTACTCAATCTTATCATCTCTCCTGAGTTCTTTCAGGTCTCTATGATGGAAGAGGGGCGTTTACATGGAAACCTTATCAGTATTCTGAATAATGGAGCCAGGCTGATTATCCTGGCTTCCGGGATGACCCTGGTCTATGCCACCGGCGGAATTGATCTGTCCGTCGGTTCTATAATGGCTGTAGCGGGGGCAATGGCTGCCCTTCTGATCCGTCCGGGATACCTCCAGGGAATGCCTGTGCTTGATCCCCAGCCTCATATGGCTGTGATTATCCTGATTCCCCTGCTGATCGTGATGCTTCTGGGGCTTATCAACGGGATTATGGTGGCGGTGGTGAAGGTTCAGCCAATCATTGCCACATTGATTATGATGTATACGGCAAGAGGCCTGGCCGTCCTTATGGTTGAAGGGCAGACTCCCACCTACTACGGCGTTCCTTTTACCAAAATCGGTACAGGGTACTTCCTGGCTATGCCTATCCCGGTCTGGATCGCCCTTGCCATTTTTGCTCTGACCCTGATCGGAACAAAAAGGACGGCCATCGGTCTTTTTATCGAATCAACAGGTGAAAACAGAAAGACATCCCGCTTTGTCGGCATCAGGACAAAGACCATCACTGTGGGAACCTATGTGTTCTGCGCTCTGATGGCGGGAGTGGCCGGTTTGGTACATGTGTCGGGCGAATCCAGCACAAGTCCCTACAATACGGGGTTTATGATAGAACTGGACGCTATTGCAGCCGTCATCATCGGTGGTTCCATCAATGGAGGCCGGTTTACTCTCGTCGGGTCCCTTATAGGTGCCCTGATTATTCAGAGTCTGACCACTACCGTGTACTTCCAGCGCTGGCCCTATGAGTACTCACTTGTATTCAAAGCGGTGGTCATTATATTTGTGGCACTTATCCAGTCGGATCAGTTCCGGGCAAAAATATCAAACTACAAGGCAAAGAATCAAAAAAAATCAACAGCCGATGAGGAGCCCGTCAATGAAGCTCGCTAAATCTTTTAAAAATCTCGGAAGCCATATTACGGTCAATAACATACCCATCCTGACGACTATCCTGATTTTCATAATCATGTACGGAACGGCATCGACGATTTTTCCGGGTTTTCTGTCAGTCTACAACTTTGTGAACATTTTCAAAGCCATAGCCTATATCGGAATCATTGCGGTGGGTATGACTTTTGTCATTCTCTCGGGCGGAATTGATCTGTCTGTGGGATCCATGGTGGCCTTTGTTTCGATCTTTATAGCCAAACTGACCAATGTCTATATGATGCCTTCCTGGATCTCGATCCTGATCTGCCTTGCCATTGGTATCTTGATGGGCTTCCTCTTCGGCAGTCTGATTACACTCTTTGAGCTTCCCCCCTTCCTTGTGACTCTTGTGGGTATGTTCCTTCTCAGGGGGCTGGCCTACATGATCCATCAGGGAACCCTCAGTATTCAGAATGACCCTTTCATTTCCTTTATGAAAAAGACAGGGATTAAAATGGGGCCTGCCAATCTGAGCCTTTATGTCATGATTTTTTTCATAGTCCTTATTGCGGGGATTCTCGTGGGCCGCTACACCCGGTTCGGACGGACAGTCTATGCCATCGGCGGGAACGAAAAATCCGCCGTCATGATGGGGCTTCCCGTGACAAAGTCAAAGATCGCCATCTATACAATAAACGGATTCCTCAGTGCCCTGGGAGGGGTCGTCTTTACGATACATATGGCTTCGGGAAAACCCCATAACGCTCTGGGACTGGAGCTGGATGTGATCGCCTCAGTGGTGATCGGGGGAACTCTCCTTTCCGGCGGCTCGGGGTACGTGGTGGGAAGCTTCTTCGGAGTCCTGATCTACGGGCTCGTTTTCAAGCTTCCTTCCTATATCTCCTCTTTCCGGGAGTGGTGGGCACAGATCCTGGTGGGACTGCTGGTTATGGTTTTTATACTGATCCAGAACTACCTATCCAGGAATTCCACAAAAATCGCAAAAAAGAGAGCCATGCAGAGCTAGTGTGTGCTGTTTTCCCTCAATAAGGGGTTTCGCCGGGAGTAGGACCCCGTGAAGACCCCTTGTTGCAGGGATTTGTTTTTCTACTGGAATTCTATGGTGAACCGGATATCCTGAGCATGATTACCGAATCCCCTTCCGAAGAGATTGATTCCTCCCTGATACTCGGCATCGTCTTTGATGCCTATCCGTATTGTGGAGTAATCTGCCCTTTCCAGGTCCAGATCAGCCAGACATATGTCGGACACTCTTTCCTCATCAATAAAAGATCCTGACCGGGTTATCTTCCAGCTTTTAAGAAAACCGAACTGGGTATTGTCGATACTCCACCAGCGGGGAGTCAGAGTCCCGTACTCTCCACCGCAGTCTGAGGGACTTCGCCATGTGCCCACCTCAAACTCATTGAACCACAGGGTTATATCGGAAAGCCAGTTGTTGTTGTGCCCGGGAAATTCAGAGCATAGTTCCATGGAAACAGCAATACTTCTGATTTTTCTGCCGGGGAAAATCCGTGTATCGGGAAACCTGTATTCACAGAATCCCCGGGTAAACCAGAGCAGCCCGGCCGAACTCCGCAGGGGATCATCAAAAGAATCCTCCTGATCGATAAAACCAATGGCTCCGGTTTCAGACAGAATCCCGCAGGGGGGCTGAATGCTGTAGTTGCTGTACATGCCAACGGGGATATCCGAGATCATGATGTTGTCATCGGTGAAGTTCTTTTTTGACCTCAGAGGAAAAACGATTTCATCATAGGCCAGATGGCAGATCTTCTGGGTTCCCTTGGCTGCAGATAGGATTTCGGTCTCTATGAGTTTTGCTTTTTCAAGTATCTTGATGTGGAAAACACAGGAGGACTGGGGGATATCCAGATGCTCGGCAATCTGGTTTATGTTCAGAGGATGGTGCTCCAGGAGCTTGAGTATATTGATACGGAGAGGGGAGGCCATTGCCTTGCCCACAAGGTAGAGTTCATTTTCTTTGACCTGGTATATGCGGCTCATTGTCTCTCTTTCTCAGTAATGCAGAGCATGTTCTCCCGAACAGTCCGACTTCTTCTCAGATTACTCTTAAATTCACGGGATGTCATTTTGATTTTGTAAATATTCAGCGGTAAAGGATCAAGTTGCGGTATAGTAGAAAGTACTGATGAAAGTTTTTATATACCTTTTCCTATTTACTCTGTTGAGTGTTTACTCCCACCCTGAAGAACCGAACGGTTCCGGGACTGTGCTCTATCCCGATCCCGAGCCTTTTTCGGTTGATGCGGAGAGTGCCATCTACTGCATCAGCATTCTGAAAGGCAGCCGCTATCTGGAAAAGGATGATACAGACCAGTACAGGGTTGTTCAGGTGGAAACGGTCTGGTCCGAACTGACAGGATACGATGAAACTTATCCCCCCGGGCACCGGCGGCGCTACGATATTATTGTGAACGGTTCTCCCCTGAACTGGGACAACAGCTATATGGAATACGGCAGTGATCTGATCAACATGCACCTCCTTTTTCTCTATCGGAACCAGCATCCCCCCTCTGGTCTGGGGCCCTATTCGATCAGTGAGTTCTGAGGGAGGATAGAATCTCTGAGTCATTCTGAATGCTTACGATATTTCTGAAAATATACCCGGTACGGGAGTATCTCCTGTACCGGGTATAGACCTGTCAAAGAAGTCGAATCAATAAAAACTCTGACGCGATTTCCGGCATTGCTTTGAGGCTGAGCCTTTTACCAGGATGTCAGGTAGCGGATGGAGCCGTTATCCTGATAAACAATATGCAGTTTGCCCTGTGAGTCATAGCCCAGGTTGGGGCAGGACGGTTCGGTTGTGTCTGCTTCCAGGGTGGTTTTGACCCAGGATCCGGTTCCATTGTCGGCCATGATCATCTTTCCGGTGCTATCAAAATAGACGATCCTCTGCTTATCTTCAGGATCATTAATAATGGAGAGGGGATTATCTATATTATTTATAGCGTTGCTTGTTCCGATCTTTGTGCTGTTCCAGGATCCGCCTTTATTGCTTACATAATAGGTCTCTTTTGAGATGTTATCACATACAATATGGACATACCCATCTGAATCCACTGCCAGTGCCATTGTCATGTAGGCTCCGGTTCCCCCCAGACCAAAAGCTGTTTCAGAGGTCCAGGCTCCGGAAGTATTGGTAAAGTATTTGATGCTGCTTTGAATGTCACTGACTGCATGGAGCATCCCGTTCATGTCCTGCACTGAATTGAGATGAAACAAATTACTGGGATTTGCGAGCGTTTCGCTATGCCAAACTGATCCATCGAACTGGGAAAACATTATGGAATCACTGGTATAATCTTTATTAAAAAGAACCATGGGGTATCCGTTACTGTCGATATGGATATTGTTGTACCGCCCTGAATCCTCATCGGAGTAAACCGTACTCTTACTCCAGGAGCCTGAGGCATTCGTCATATAGCGTAGATCCCTTGAGTTAAAATACCAGTAGGAAATATGAATCTTTCCGTTGCTGTCAATATCCAGCGAGGGATTCTCTGAGTCTTCATTATTAAGGACGGAGCTGTTCCATGCCCCGTTTTCATTGGTAAGATATTTCAAGTAACTGTATTGATACGTATAGGCAATATGTATCTTGTCTGAACTGTCTATTATCATATCTATTGTATAGGATGAGGCATTTTTTGCATCGTCTACCAGAGACGTCGTATTGGATTTGTAGGTATAATCCGCTTCCAGCAGGTTTGAGGCTACCATGCCCGCCTTATAGGCTACCGCTTTCATATGAGCGCCGAACAGACCTGTCAGGTCCACATTCCCGTCATAAAGAATTCCTGTCACTTCATCGGGATCGCTTCCGTCCAGAGTGTAGCGGATAGAGGCTCCCGCCGTGGTACTGGACAGTGTCAGGTTGGAGATCTCATCAGCCTTATAGGCTCCCTCTGTGAGGCTTGCAGTCGGTGCTGTCACCACATTGGTGGAGCAAAGGCCGCTGATACTGAAGCTGTAGGGGCTTGTTCCAGAGTTGTTTACAATCGAGACCACCGCACTTTTGGATCCCACACTGTCGGGTTTGAAGGTAATCTGAAATGTCAGTGCAGAGTCCGTGGCTATCTCGGCGTCTCCCGGCTGGGTCACACTGAACAGGGCCGCATCGGTTCCGGATATCTCCACCAGGGGGGTGCCTGTCAGTTTCAGCGCCTTGTCTCCGCTGCTGCTGATGGTAAACTCCGCGATTTTTTCTGTCGAAAGCATGGTGGTCTGAAACGCATAGGCGCCGCTGCCGCTTTCCAATACGCTGTCACCCTGAAGCACGGACATCTCAGAATACCTCTCTGAGGGATCTTCATTGGGTGAGAGCAGACTGCAGGCTGTAGTGAACAGCCCTGCTATCATTACCAAGAGTAAGGCTCTGATCATTACTTTCATTTTCATTTCTCCTATCTGTTATAAACGAGTCTTTTAATAACAGATAAGAGATACATTTTTTCAGTACATGAATCGTCCCGAAACGTGTTTCTGGACTTTTTTTTGAAAAATAATTTTCTGCGGCTCAGAATTTTATATACAGAGTCCTTTTTCAACAATCTTGAAAGAGGACTGACTGAAATTATGAATCCTATACTCCAGGAAGCTTTTTAACAGCAGGCACCGATTTCAGAAATTCAGGGTGGCCAGATAATCCTCGGGTGTTTCCGCCCGGCGGATCAGTTTGCTGGATCCATCCTCTTTCAGGAGAACTTCGGCACTTCTCAATTTTCCATTGTAGTTGTATCCCATGGAAAACCCGTGAGCCCCCGTATCATGGATATAGATCAGATCCCCTGTTTCAATTGCAGGCAGATTCCTGTCAATGGCGAATTTATCATTGTTTTCGCAGAGTCCTCCGGTGACATCGTAGAGCTGATCCTTCGGTTGTTCTTCTTTCCCCATGACGGTGATGTGGTGATAGGCCCCGTACATGGCCGGACGCATCAGGTTGGCTGCGCAGGCATCAACCCCGATATAGTGTTTATGGATCTTTTTCTCATGGACTGCCTTTGTAATCAGGGCTCCGTAGGGGCCGAGCATAAAACGGCCCAGTTCCGTATAAAGATCAATATCGCCGAATCCCGAATCTAGAAGGATTTCCCTGTAGTCTTTTTCTATAATCTTCCCGATTTCAAAAATATCTAGACTCTCTTCCTCCGGAAGGTAGGGAATGCCGATCCCTCCCGAAAGGTTCACAAAACTCACCTTAATGCCTGTATCCCTGTACAGACTGACAGCTGTTTCAAAGAGGAGACTGCCAAGAGCCGGGTAGTAGACTGTATTTAAGGTATTGCTGGCCAGAAAGGCATGGAGGCCGAATTTTCTGACCCCTTTTGATTTCAGCTTTATGAAACCTTCCACCAGCTGGGGATAGGTAAATCCGTATTTGGCATCCGAAGGGCTGTCCATAATTCTGTTTCTGCTTGTAAAGGAATTGCCGGGATTATACCGGCAGCAGATGGTTTCAGGAATCCCGGCAGCCTCTTCCAGGAAATCAATATGGCTGATGTCATCCAGGTTGATCACAGCCCCCAGATCTGAGGCATACCGGAAGTCCTTTTCCGGTGTCACATTGGAGGAAAACATGATCTGATCCCCTGAGAATCCTGCCCGCTCAGACAGAAGGAGTTCCGTATAGGAGGAGCAGTCCATGCCGCAGCCCTCTTCCTTTAGAATCTTCATGATAGCCGGATTCGGTGTGGCTTTGACTGCAAAGTACTCCCGGAATCCCTTATTCCAGGAAAAGGCCTTATGCAGGTTTCTGGCATTCTGCCGGATCCCTTTTTCATCGTATAAATGGAAGGGGGTGGGGTATGACTCTACAATCCTCTCAAGCTGTGTTTTTGTCAGGAATGGTTCTTTCATTTCTTTACTCCTCGAATTCTGATCAATTCAATTTCATTGGTGAGCGACTCTTTCAACAGTTGTACCAGGTTTCTTTTGGATGAATAGAGTGATGTGGATGTTCCATCTGCCACATCTCCGGTTATAACCTCACGGGAATCCGTGATAAGGCGTATTTCTTCCAGTGCTTTTTCTGTCTCATAGACAATAGCTCCCGGGAAATCCACCGTTCTATCTGTGATAATGACAACTTTCAAACCTTTTTCTATCGCTGAGAGAAGAGGCTCCTTCAGCTCATCTTTTATGGTCTCGGGGAGGGAAAGATAGATTCTCTGTTCCGCCTTCAGGATCATATTGATCGTGGTATCTATGATATTCTCCCGTCCCTGAATGGTCAGATAGCCCTGATACTCTTCTTTTCTTGCCGGCATGTTTCTGCACAGCTCTTCACCGGTTTTCTGCAGCCTTCGTATCCGGCTGGCGCAGAAGTCCTCTATGGGAACGGAAACATAGAGCTTTTTCTCTCCCTCTATCAGGTTGGCAGCGCCTTTTTCTGTCAGATTCGCCAGAGATGTATAGGCATTCGACCTCGATATCCCCGTCAGTTTTGAGACTTCATAGCCCGTAAGGACGCCTTCGGTTTGAAGGGTTATGTAAATGGAGGCTTCCTGATTGGTTAATCCAAACTGGTTCAGCCACTGGATCAAAGGCATAATCACTCCTTTTTAATAGTGTTCCTAATAAGAACTACTATAATAGAAGCAGATGTCTCCTGTCAATGACAGCTTTGTGTTGAGCTTACAAAAAAGCTCTCTTTTTCAGGGATATCCTTGGCAGATCCTTCCTGTTATTTGATCTGATACATCAGTTACAAAGGTCCAAATGAGAAATTTCTGAAGGAATAATCACTGAGAAAGAAAGAACAGGCAGAGTCCTTGAGCCTGGCGGACATGATACCAATAGGACAGAATAAGGAGGGGACTATCGCTTGTACGAACGGGGCAAGAGGGGATTCGGGTACAATAATACAGGATCATACCTTGAAAAAAGCAATGAATCTCTGTAAACGGACCGATCCCTTTGAAAGGATTTCAGTTGACGCCACAAGATCTTCGGAGATCCCACTGCTTTGCCTGGCAATCTCATCCAGCCTGGTCATGGCCTGATTTATCTGATGACTTCCGCTGGTCTGATCCCTTCCGGCGCTGGTAATTTCTCTGACAAGACGTGAGGTCTCTTCTATTTCTGGAACAATGGAGGAGATCCGTTTCTCCGCTTCCCGGGTTGTTTCAATGGTCTGCCGGGAGATCTCCCGGATCTCATTGGCCGAGTCCCGGGAGTTTTCCGCCAGCTTCCGGACTTCCGCGGCTACCACAGAGAACCCTTTTCCGGCCTCTCCCGCCCGCGAAGCCTCGATAGCTGCATTCAGCGCCAGAAGATTTGTCTGCCTGGCGATCTCCTCTATCACACTGATCTTCTCAATGATAAGAGATACGGCCTGAACGGCTTCTTCTACCTGATTCCGTCCCTCCTGCGCCAGGCGATAGGTGCTTTCCGCCAGCGATTCTGTTTTTAAGGCATTTTCCTGACTTTTTTCAATATTGGACTGCATCTCTTCCATGGAGTTTGTTATATCCCGGGAGGAGGACGCCATGTCGGAAGTTCCTGTGCTGAGACTCTCCGCAGTCAGTGATATTCTACTGACTTCCCTGTTCAAAGTGGCGGAAAACTCAAGTATTTCTCCGATGACCTCTCTGAGCTTTTCCGCCATATTCCCGAGAGATCTGTAAATGCCGACACTCTGTGTCTCCTCATGAAATGCTATGTTCAGGTTTCCCAGGGCGATCCTGTCGGTCATCTCTGCGATCACAGGAGCTTCCCCTCCAATGGACTTTGCCAGTGATCTGTTCTGGAAGAACACCATAAGAAGAGTCATCATTAAAAAGGGAGGGGTGCAGAG
The DNA here is from genome assembly GCA_963666275.2 of Oceanispirochaeta sp. Taxonomy (GTDB): domain Bacteria; phylum Spirochaetota; class Spirochaetia; order DSM-2461; family DSM-2461; genus Oceanispirochaeta. The sequence goes on along the minus strand of CAXXOA010000002.1, from coordinate 33,169 downwards.
GATAAATCGGATTAATGTCTCTTTCAGGGGCAGTCCGGCATACTGGGAATAGAATACGATTCCCCCCGATCCGAAGAGGAATGCCAGATTGGCCAGGGTTATGCTGAAAAACAGTTTTGTCCTCAGCCCCAGCCAGGGAGAGTTCCGGTACTCCCGCACATCCAGATACACTTCCAGTTCATCTGCACTGCACACAATGGTCAGCAGGGACAGGAACAGCCCCAGGACTGTACTGACCGCACATGTCAGGAACAGACCCAGACCATCCGGGATATAAGCGCTTCCTCTATGGATGAAAAAGGAAAGGCCTCCCGCATTTATCATGCCCCAGATCAGAAATGTAAAACGGATCAGAAGGAGCCATATGCCGGTTCCCGACCTCCGTAATCTGTTCATGAAGTAGCCTTCCAGTAAAAGGGCGGAGATCCCGGAAAGAACCATCCAGGCCGAAGGCGGGGCCAGTGCCAGGACGGACATAAACTCCCTGACAGAGGCAAGACCCATAACAGACTCCATGTAGAGCATTCCCAGCGGAGTCCCCAGAAGGGTCATAAGGGCAAACAGTCTGAAAATCGGGGTCCCTGCGGGGAGTTTTTCTGTCTGTGCCAAGGCTGATTCGGATTCCCTGTTCCTCAATGTCTCTTCTCCGGACTTATATATAATGATTTTAATCAGCTTTAAGTATATCCTAATGCATTTTTAAAACAATGACGAAATGGAATTCCCGAAAAAAGAATTCTCAGTCACAGCCTGAATTCCTTTCCTTTCTCTCCCCGGACATCCCCCTATTTCGCTCCCTTTCAATTGACCAGAGAGCCCTAATTAGCGATAATTAAATTGATGTTTAAACCGAAAAAAAAGGATAGGCTCGGCCCCAGAGAGATTGAAGCGGCCCTGGCTCGTATTCGGCAGAAATACGATGACCATATCATTACATATATGACGGATACCTCGGAAAAATCTGCTTTTGAGGATAGATATATTCTGGCTCTCCATGCCCGGGTGGATCTGACCCGGTTTGTACAGGAAGAGATCCTTCATCTGAAACAACTCGAGGAGAAAGCCAGGGAGGCGGCGGACAGGGCTCCTGTGGTGGAAAGGAAACGGAAGGTTCCCCAGAAGAGTTTTGCCGACAGAGTTCTGGAGGAACTGGAGCAGAGAATCGCTCCCTATCCCGAACTAGATTTTGATCCTGATGCCTCCATGGAGGTGCGGAAACTCTACGGAGCTCTGGGCTATCTCTATAAGGAGCACTGGCATGCCCTGAGCGATTATCTGCGCCGTTTTCACTCGTCCGAACTGAGTTATAATCTGGAGAACCGTCTGCTCCGTATGACCGTTATGGGGCATGATAATGTTCCTCCCGAACTGGAACGGTATCAGTTCCTGCTGAATCATCGGGGCAAATACGCCTCTGAACTCTTTAGAGAAGCTCAGGAGAGCATTAAAAGAGCTTCATTTTTTCTTCACGATCTGAGAATCCTTATGCTGGAAACAAGAGAACGGGGAATCATTGATGAAAAGGTTGAAAAGGCTTATAAATATGTAGACAATATAATACAAGATTTTAGATTGAAAGACCTGAAGAAGAGTTAAAATATTTTGAGGAGAAAAATAGATGTCAGAAATCATAATTACCGATGAAAATTTTGAAAGCGAAGTTCTGAAAGCAGATAAACCTGTTCTGATCGATTTCTGGGCGGAATGGTGCGTGCCCTGTAAAATGCTCAGCCCTCTTGTTGCAGAGATTGCCGAAGAGACTGATTCTATCATTGTGGGAAAAGCCAATGTGGATGATGCCCCTGAAACTGCGGGAAAATACGGCATTCAGAGTATTCCCACTCTTATGGTCTTTCACAAGGGAGAAGTGGTAAAACAGAATGTGGGTGTTATTCCCCGCGAATCCATAGAAGACATGTATAAGGATCTTGTATAGCCTTTCCACTCTCAGGGGGTGTATACTTCGTCGGTGTTCACCCCTCCGAAACTTTTCTCACCGGTAGGTACTGTATGCCAGTCATCTTTCCTGTCGGTATCTTCCGAGGCACTGCTGCGGCACAGGGATCTTGTCCCTGTGGTTGTATCAGAGCTCACAGCCTCTGAAGGGGATATATCCTCACTTGAAAATTTCCACATTCCTCTCTGATAGGCATCGCAGACCGCATCGAACGTGGCAGATGTCCAGCCCAGTTTCTCATCAGACGGGTCGGGGTCTCTGTCGGAATAGATGACACAGTCCAGAGGGTTTCCCATGGGGGAGTCATAGAGAGATATCACCCCGTTGCTTCCCGAGAGCCCTGAGTCTTCAGGCAGCCACTGATCCCAGGCCGCATCGCTGGCAAGCTTTCCTCCGGACAGATCCTTCTGCTGAATTTCATTGATCTCTTCGCTCAGACCTTCGGGACGGCAGTGTATCAGAAGGTAATCCCCCTGATCCACTTCAATACAGGGAAGGATGAACCGGTAGCTGAAATGATTCCGGGTTCCGTAGTAGAGGGTCATTCCCGCCGTATTTCCCTTCCGGGTGAAGAACAGCTCAATCGTATCAGGGTTGTTACCCGACCCCTGGGGGTTCAATTCATTGATCAGAGTGGCTGGGATTTCGGGATTCCAGCCCCAGAACCGGATAAGAAAGGTATTAGAGTTTCCTTTCAGGTCCTCTACAGTCAACTCCGCTGTCCGGGGGAGCCCCGGTTCCAGGGGGGCCGCAGGAGTGAGGATCAGATGGTTCTGATCCCTCACTTCCAGATTGGCTTCCATTCCGTTATCCAGAAGGATCAGGTTCTCCGGTACCTCCACAGGTTCATCAAAACTGAAATCGATGTCAGGCCCCCGGGAGGCATCCATGTCCAGTAAAACCGGGGGTGAAAAATCCAGCTCCCTGTCGTAATCCCATGACTCTTTCATAGAGCATGAGAGCAGCAGACCCAATGCTGCACAAAGAGGAATATATCTTCTCATGTTCCGCCTCCAATACTCTTAACAGGGTAGATTCGCAGGAGAATTCAAAAAAAATGAAGTTTCAGGTTTTTTTATGAAACCGGTCAGGTATCGGTCGGACAGCACCGATAATGAGTGTATGGGAAAAGGTTTATTCGGATTAATTATACTGTGCCTTCTAACTTCTTTGACTCCCCTTGCTGCTCAGGAACTGCAGATAGAGGCGGGAGATGTCTATATTGAAATGGAGAGAGACGAGGGGTTCCATCTCTGGATTCGTCAGAAACCGGGCATAAACTCTGTCCTTTTGACCGAGTCGACGGCGGATCCTGAAAAGCAGGTGGATACATTTGCTCTCAGAGCCTACGACTACAATGTCTATAACGGTGATGAACCGCGTATGCTGGACGGAGATCTTCTCCCCCGGGACAGAGGAATGTTCTATCTGATTGATTCTTCTGCAGAATACAATCCGATCCTGGATGATCAGGCATTCCGGATTTTTGTCCCCCTCCATGTAACCTATGGCTATCCCTGGAGCCGGGAGGGACAGCTTGAAATCCGTCAGGGGACCTGGCTGAATATCCGCTCATTCGAGATGCCCTATGCGGATTATTCCGGAGCCTATCAGGATAACCCCTTTGTTCTATCGGCAAAAATAAAGGAACTGCCTCCCCCGGTGATCGTCGAGGAAGTGGAGCGGGAACTGGAAGATGTCATGGAAGAAGCCGCCCTCATGACCGGTGGTGAGTTTATCCGGGCTGAAGACGGGGATGAAGCGGTAGATAAAATCGGCAATATCCTCTCTTCCGTCAAAGGGGGATCCATCGATATTGTGCTTGTTGTGGATACGACAGTAAGCATGAAGAATGATATCAATTTTATTCAGAAGAAGCTTGTTCCTCTTGTGGAGACTCACATAGAAGGCTTTGACAAGTTCCGTGTCGGTATTGTCATGTACCGGGATTACAAAGAAGCCTATCTGACAAAAGAGGTGGATTTTCAGGATGACCTGGAACGGATTCAATGGTTCCTGGACAGGATCACCGTCTCCGGCGGGCGTGATATCCCCGAAGCGGTCTATGAAGGGATCTTCAGCGGGATCAGCAATTTTGAATGGGAGGCGGACAACCGCATTATCATTCAGGTGGGCGATGCACCGCCCCATGAAGAACCGGTGGGTGAGATCACCAAGGAACTGGTGTATGAGGAAGCGGACAAGCTGGGCATTTCCATCTATCCCATCCTTCTGCCTTCAGAGTACTGATAAGTTACGGCTCCTATCGTTACAGTTAAATAGAATCGAAAACATGTCCCTGTCTGACCGGCAGGGACTTATTTTTTATAATCTCCCTGTCTGTTTCTGTTCTCAGAGCCTCTCCCCCCTATGATCGGTTTTCTATAAAAGGAGATAGGATAAATGCTGTCGGGAGGGGAATAAAAAAAGGGGGTATGAACCCTGTCATACCCCTTGCCGTGTCTACCTGGGAGCGCTGTCAGTCTGTCTGGCAGGATATTTATTCGGATCCACTTCAGGAAGCGGTTCGCCCTTCAGTTCGGCCAGTACTTTTTCCGAGAGTATTTTGTAACGGGGAGGGTAAAGGATAACATAGGTGCTGTTCTCGTATTTATCCAGAATCTGTTCCAGTTCCGTCATCGCAAGATCTTCCGCACCGAGCTTCTTATGTATCAGGGCTCTTTCGTATTCGGCGGCAATCCCTTTGGCATGATCCTCGGGATACCTCACCAGAAATACCTCATAATAGAAAAGAGCTGTCTCCAGTTCGCCCTCATCAATGGCATCCTGAGCGGATTTGAAGAACTGATCTTCAGTCCAGTCCGGATCAACATTCTGAGGCGTTGACTGACAGGATATCGCTATTAAAGAGAGTAAAAGCAGCAGTATAGAATATAGTAAATGTTTTCGCATATGGTCCTTCTTCGATATGAGAACCATCATACTCTACTGAAGATACAGTTTCAACCTGTTTTCTTTCAGGTCAGTTTGCGTAAATTTCATCCTTGATGGGAAGAGTTTTTTTCAACTCCTTCAGGAAAGCTTTGGTATCCCCCATGGGTTCGTAGTATTCACACTCTTCAGTGCTTCGCCGGGCTACTGTAAAATACTTGTAGTATTTTTCCTCTCCCAGTTTTTTCTTCCACATTCCCGCCGCACAGCGGACTCTCAGCTGGTACTGATTATCTTTGCCGGTGCTGGTCCGAACCAGTTTGCAGTTGCTGCAGTTGGCGCAGTAGATTTTATCCGCTTCAGGGGTCGGAGTTTTATGATGGCCCATTTCCGGGCTGGTTACTGTCGTAAAAGATTCTTCAAACATAGGGATGAAAACCTCCTGTTGTATTTTCTTTCTCTCTAACCCTATTGTCGGCAAAGGGGTGTTTAATTTTGAGCGGGAAATCTATAAATGTTTCTGTTCAACAGATTCAAACTCCTATATGATAGGCATATGATCGCAACAATTATTAATGCTCTCACCATTATTTTAGGGTCTTCCATAGGCCTGGCTCTCAGAGGAAAGATTCATGATCACTACGAAGATGTGATCTTTACAGCCCTGGGGCTGTTCACCCTGCTCCTGGGGATAGATATGGCCCAGAGTGAATGCAACGCCCTTTACATGGTCTTTTCTCTGGTCCTGGGGGGGATACTCGGTACCTGGCTGAAGCTGGAGGACCGTATTCTGGTTCTGGGGGATCTTCTAAAAAGGAAACTTCCCGCCAGGATGGGAGACAGTACCTTTGCCGCCGGTTTTCTCGACGCCTCTGTGCTTTTCTGCGTCGGGGCCATGACCATTGTGGGATCCTTTCAGGCCGGGATTGATCATGACTATCAGACCCTGCTTGTCAAATCTGTTATGGACGGATTTGCCGCCATTCTGCTGGCTTCCGTTCTGGGATGGGGAGTCCTTTTCTCTGCTGTGACGATTCTCATCACCCAGGGATCACTGACTCTTCTGGCCGTATGGGTGGCTCCCTATGTGGATGAGGGAATGATCAACGGTGTTTCTGCCGTGGGGGGCGTTCTGATCATGATGATCGGACTGAATCTGCTGAAAATAAAAAAAATCAGGACCGCGAATTTCATTCCGGCCCTGATTCTCATACTATTATTTGTTCTGGCTGAACCCTGGATTTCCCTATTTAGGGGATGACCCCAGAGGAGACAGATGCCAGATATCCCTGTTATAGTCTCCAATTGTTCTGTCTGAAGAGAAGTATCCCGAACCGGCTATGTTCAGAAGGCTCTTCTTCTGCCAGGACATGGTATCGGCATAGCCACGGTCGGTAGCTTCCAGAGCGGCCCTGTGGGCTTCCAGCTCCGGCAGTACAAGATACTCGTCGTTATGCCGTATATGACCGAGCAGGGGAGCAAAGTCTTCTGGTGGGCCGAACACTCCTTTCTCAAAAGCTTCGAGGATCCGGGCTGCACCGGCGTTCCGGCTCAGGAACTCTCCGGGACTGTAGTTTGACCTCGCTTCAATCACACCCGGCGTATCCAGTCCGAAGGGATAGTTGTTCTCCTTCCCGGCTTTTTCAAAAATTTCAATATTGGCTCCGTCCAGGGTTCCCATCGTCAGAGCACCGTTCATCATAAATTTCATGTTTCCGGTACCGGAGGCTTCCTTTCCCGCTGTGGATATCTGCTGGGAAATTTCAGCGGCGGGAAAGATCTTCTCCGCCATGGACACCCTGTAGTTGGGAAGGAAGACAAGCTGGAGTTTTCCCTTGCACAGAGGATCCTTCCTCAGGGTTTCTCCTACCCGGTTTGCCATGAAAATAATCTCTTTGGCGATGAAATAGCCGGGAGCGGCTTTTCCCCCGATGAAAAAAGTTCTGGGCTGAATCTCCCGGCCGGGAAAATCTTTCATATCCAGGTAGCGTCCGGCAATATTCAGAATATTCAGAAGCTGCCTTTTGTACTCATGGATCCTCTTGACCTGAAAGTCAAAGAGGGAGGAAGGGTCTGTTTCAATGGAGGTTTCCTTTTTCAGATACCTGCTGAATTTCTCCTTGTTCCTGTCCTTGATATTTTTAAGCTCCTCCAGAAAGGCCGAATCTCCCGAAAGGTCTGCCAGTTTTGAAAGCATTTCCGGGTTCCCGTGCCACTCTTTTCCGATTCCCCTGTCGATAAGAGCCGTCAGGTCCGGATTGGAATGGATCAGCCAGCGTCTGTGGGTTATTCCGTTGGTTTTATTGTTGAACTTGTCAGGATAGACCGCATACCAGTCTTTCAGAACAGAGTCTTTGAGTATCTCCGTGTGGAGAGCTGCCACTCCGTTGACGGATTTTGATCCGTAGATGGCCAGAGGGGCCATGTGAATCAGTCCGTTACGGATGATTCTATAGGAATTCCCGTTCTCCCGGGCGGAGAGATCATTTTCAAGCCTTTTGTGGATCTCCTCAATGATCATGGCGATCCTGGGGAACAGGTCATGGATAAACGTCACCGGCCAGGTTTCCAGGGCTTCCGAAAGGACGGTATGGTTGGTATAGGCGAAGGTCCGGGTACAGATATCCCAGGCGGTTTCCCAGGGCAGTCCCTCCCGGTCCATAAGCAGACGCATCAGTTCGGGAATGGCCAGTACCGGGTGGGTGTCGTTGAGCTGAATCACGTGCTGTTCCGGAAACTTCTGCCAGTCCCCGGCAAAGTCTCTCCTAAACCGTTCCGTCATATCCTGAAGGGAGGCACTGACAAAGAAATACTGCTGTTTCAGCCTCAGGTGTTTTCCCTTGACCCCCTGATCTGTCGGATAGAGGACAGCGGAAAGGCTCCTTGCCTGATCATCATCGCTCCAGGCGGGAATATGTTCCTCTCTGTTGAAAAGGTCCAGATTGAATCCCTGGGGAGACCTGGCTTCCCAGAGTCTCATGGTACCAATGTTTTTTCCGTCGGCTCCTGTAATAGGGTAGTCGAAAGGATAGGCATGGATCACCTCCGAGGGATCGATCCGGAACTGGAGTTTTCCCTTCTGGTCCTGGCTCATATGGACATGGCCGCCTATATAGATCTTACGGAAATCATCCGGGCGTTCCACCCCCCAGAAGTCCCCTTTATCAACCCAGGCATCGGGTTTTTCCCTCTGCCGGCTCTCTTCTATAGCCTGGGAAAACAGACCGTAACGGTAGCGGATACCGTAGCCCATGGCGGGCAGTTTCAGCGAAGCCAGAGAATCCAGGAAGCAGGAGGCCAGACGTCCCAGCCCTCCGTTGCCGAGTCCTGAATCGGGCTCCTCTTCCAGCAGCTCCAAAAGGTCGAAACCATAGGAAGCCGCCAGTTCCCCCGCACTCTCCCATAATCCCATGTTCATGAGGTTCATCCGGAGGGATCGTCCTGTAAGAAACTCTGCGGAAAAGTAGTACACCCGGCGGAGTTTCTCCTCCCGGATTGTTTTTTCCGTACCATTCCACTCCGTCCTGATCAGTTCCGATGCTGTCTCCGCCAGAGCTTTGACAAACATAAAGGAAGTGGGGTCAGAACGGGTCAACCCTAACTGGTTTTCCAGTTTCTTCAGAAATATTTCTTTCATCAGACCACCGATTCTGGATGTTCTTCTACTATCCTGAGTGATACGGGTGTTCCCACCAGCTCACTGAGGCCGGATATCTCTTTCAGAGCATTCTCTATATCCCCGGCTTTGGCCTCGTGGGTTGTCATCACCAGGGGAATGGTATCTTTTTTCTCCTCCTGCTGAAGGAGAGAGGTAATGCTTATGGAGTTTCTGCTGAGGATTCCGGTTATCCTGGCCACAGTGCCGGGCTGATCCTGAACCATAAAACGCAGATAGTAACGGCTTACAAGTTCTTCCGGCTTCAGCTGAACCGCATCTTCTGTCAGATCAGACCAGAAGGAGAGCTGGTTGAAGGCGCTGTCTGTTATACCCAGGGCAATGGCAATGATATCCGCTACAACCGCTGATGCGGTGGGGGAGCTTCCGGCGCCTCTTCCCATATACATGGTATGTCCCACGGCATGGCCGTAGACACTGACCGCATTGAAGGCTCCGCTGATCCGTGCCAGGGGATGGTCCTTGTGCAGAAACGCAGGGGAGACACTCAGGGCCAGACCCTTTTCTGTCTTTCTGGCAATGGCCAGGAGTTTCATGATATAGCCCAGATCCTGGCCGGTTTTGATATCGTACAGGTCTATTTTATCAATACCCTGGACAGGAACAGAATCCAGACTGACTTTCTCGCCATAGGCAATGGATCCCATAATTGTGATTTTGTGGGCTGAATCCATACCGGTTACATCCAGGGTGGGGTCGGCTTCAGCCAGACCGGCGGCCTGAGCGGAAGCAAGGGCTTCTTTGTAGCTCTGACCTTTTTCGGTCATCTCCGTGAGGATATGGTTACAGGTTCCGTTGACGATCCCGAACAGGGCTTCGATCCTGTTTGCCAGAAGACCATCGGTCAGGGCTTTTATAATGGGGATTCCTCCGCCGCAGCTGGCCTCGAAACCGATGGAGACGCCGTTGGCTCTGGCCAGGGCGAAGAGTTCCGGTCCGTAGTGGGCCAGAAGGGCTTTGTTGGCTGTGACAACATGCTTTCCCGCTTCCAGGGCTTTGGTCATCATTTTCTTGGCAACAGTCAGCCCTCCGATCAGTTCGATAACGACTTTCACTTCCGGATCCGCCAGTACTTTGTTGTAATCTTCTTCAAAAAGATTCTCGTCAATACCAAGGGCTCTGGCATTGGAAAAATCCCTTTCCACAATATATTTCAGTACCAGGGGGAGACCTGTTCTCTCCTGCAGAAAGTCCTGGTCCCGGGTCAGTAGGGTCGCTGTTCCGCCTCCTACGACTCCGCAGCCCACCAGGGCAATTCCAAATCTTTCATTCTGGCTCATATCTAAACACTCCTAAATTGCTGGAGGGATTCCTTGGGATCCCTATTAGTTATTTTTTTATCATTATTCAATGACAGAATTTACCTCTATAATCGTTAAAGGGATTATCAGATATGACAACCTTTTATGCAAGAGGTGAAACCATTGCGCAAGGGATATGAATTAGAGGAAAATCCGGGTGGATATTGTTGGATTATGGATTACAATATAAAGTAATTCAAACAGTATATTCTGTGGAAATCAAGGAGTTAACGTAAAATGAAAAATAAATGGGTTTTGATGTTTCTTGCTGTCATTCTTGTTCTGACAGGCTGTGCTTCTACCTCTGTACAAAGGACTTCCACTGATGAAGTCATTGATCTGAGCGGCCGCTGGAATGATACGGATTCCCGTCTGACCGCAGAAGATATGGTTGCCGATGTTCTCAGCCGCCCCTGGCTGGATGATTTCATGATGAATGAAGGGGGGAAACCTGTTGTAATCGTCGGATCTGTCCGGAATAAAAGTTCCGAACATATTGAAACCGCTACGTTTGTGAAAGATATTGAAAGGGAACTTATTAACAGCGGCAAAGTAAGATTTGTTGCCAGCAGTGCGGAACGGCAGGAAATCCGGGCGGAAAGGGAGGACCAGCAGTCCAATGCCACTGAGAATACCATGTCGGCCCTGGCTGCGGAAACCGGTGCGGATTTTATGCTCCAGGGAGTCATCACATCCATTACCGATGCCATCGAAGGCCGCCGGGTTGTTACCTATAATGTAGATATGGAGCTGATTGACCTGGAAACGAATGAGAAAGTCTGGCTCAATGGATTTAAAGTGAAGAAGGATATTAAACAGTCAAAGGCCTCATGGTAAAGATACATATACGTTTTATTGCAGGCGCAGGGCTTCTGTTTCTCTTATTCTCCTGCGCCAGCACGGTTACCCAGCAGTCTCAGTATATGGATGCCCAGGAATTTGTGGAAAACAGAAATTTCGCGGCGGCAGGACAGGTCATTGAGGACAGCAGAGAGGTTTACTACAAACAGAAGGACCGGGTTCTCTACTATCTGGATCTGGGAATGCTCTATCACTATGCCAGAGAGTATGAAAAGAGCAACCAGGCTCTGAGCGAAGCGGAGAGAGGAATTGAGGAACTCTATACAAAGAGTATTTCCAAATCCGTGACCTCGGGTGTCCTCAATGACAATGCCCTGGACTATTCGGGCGAGGATTATGAGAATATCTATCTGAATATTTTCAAAGCCCTCAATTTTATCGCTCTGGGGAACAATGAAAGCGCTCTGGTAGAGATCCGCCGGGTCCATATCAAACTGAACCTTCTGGAAGACAAGTACAGACAGCTCATAGAAGAGTACAATGAGTCGGATTCTGCGGAAGGAAAGCTGGAGCCGAGAGAGATCCGGTTCTACAACTCCGCTCTGGCCCGGTTTCTGGGGCTTCTGCTGTATCGGGCAGAAGGTTCTTTCGATGATGCCCGGATCGAACTGCAGGAGATCCGGGAGGCCTACAACGAACAGAGCCAGCTCTATGATTTTGCCCTGCCCCCTCTGCCTGACAATCAGTCGCAGGAGGGAGTCGGACACATAAGCGTCATGGCTTTCACTGGTATATCCCCCCGCAAAATGGCGGAAACTTTCTATCTGGATACGGGCAACAGCATGGTTTTCATCACTTCGGTCAGTCAGGACGACGACTATGTGAACCGGATCATGGGATTCAACTTCCTGTTTATGCCGGGCATGACTCCGGGCCATCACTTCAAGTTTCAGTACCCCCGGATGGACCTGCAGGGGAGTCGGATTGACCGGATAGAACTGATCATTGACGGAGTGTCCATGACGCAGGTCCCTCTTTTTGAGGATATGGAGACCATCGCCCAGGAGATCTTCCTTCTGAAACAGCCCCTTGTGGTGGGAAAGGCGATTCTGAGGACCGTTGCCAAGGGCGTTCTTAAAGAAACGGGGAAGGAGGCTGTGAAAGATCAGCTGGACGGGTCCGTGGGTGGTATGCTGGCGGGCGCTCTGATCGGGATTGCCGCCGATGTGGCTGTGGATGCCACGGAAAATGCAGACCTCAGGATCTCCCGCTACTTTCCCGCCTATGCCCATGCCCTGGATGTTCCTGTCAGACCGGGAAATCACACGGTGCAGCTGGAGTATTACAGCGGTTCCCAGTTGATTTACAGGGATAATGTAGGCCTTGTAAAGGTTGCACCGGGAGAGCTGGAACTTGTCGAGTCTTTTGTCCTTGAATAAAGAGCAGATCCGGCAGTGTCTATTGTTACAGGTATGAAAGAGAATTATCCCCTTACGAGGAGTTTTTTATGAGACGAATAACAGCCCTGTCCCTGATGGCAGCGGCAGTACTGATACTGGCATCCTGTGCCACCGGGGGAAACAGTACCTCCGGGGGGCGGCGGCCCGGTTGGGTGGATGACAAACACAGTGTGTATCCTGAAAGTGAGTATCTGGTTGAGATAGGAGAGGGAACCTCCCTGAAAGATGCGAAACAGAACGGCCTTATGTCGCTCAGTCAGATCTTTCGGACAACCGTAAAAGTGGACAGTACAGTCCGCACCAGGTATATGGAACTTTCCGACGGCAGGAACAGTCAGGGCGCCAGCATGGAAACTACTGTGGATGATACAATTACCCAGCTTTCTGATGAAACCCTAATCAATGTCCATTTCGGTGAATCCTGGACCGACGATATGGGGCGGACCTATGTGGTGGCCTATATAGACCGCATGGAGACCGCTCAGATTTACAGAAAAAGGATCCAGGACGACAGCCAGCGGACAGCGAATTTTATTTCCGAATCCTCCCGGCAGAGTGATCTTCTGAAACAGTTCGGATTTCTGGATGCGGCTGTCGTGATGGATCAGAATACCAGGATGATGCTGGATCAGCTGGATATCATTCATGCCCCTTCGGGACGGTCGATCATGCTGGATTATCAGCCTGATACGCTCTACAGTCTCTATTCGGATACAGCCTCACTGATGGCCTTTTCAGTCAGCATTGCAGGTGATCCGGAGGGAAGATTGAGCGACATGGTTTCCCAGGTCCTTACAGGACGGGGATTTTCCCTGTCCGAAACGGATGCCCCCCTTTCCGTGTCCGGTCAGGCCTCCATGGAAGACGCCAATCTGGATAACGGTTACGAAAATATCCGCTGGACCCTCTATATGGAAATGCGGGATCAGTCGGGTAAAGTGGTCGTCACCATGGAGGAGCAGAAACGGGAAACCGGAATTTCCCGTGATGCGGCTGTGTCCAAAGGATACCGTTCTATGGAAGAGATGCTTCAGAAAAAGTTCATCGGCGATCTGGAGCGCTATTTCGACAGCTTCGCCGGCCAGTAGATCCGTAGGATCAGCGGGGGATGCAGACCGGCGTCCCCTACGCTATCTCCTGTAAAAATCGCTCTACCATCTCATCATCCATATGGGGCACCGGGATCAACTGCCGGTTTTTCCCCTTTCCGGTAATGGAATGGAGTCTGCGGGACTGAAAGATATTGCCGATCAGATCTTTATGGAGTTTTTCCTCAGGAGAATGTGGGGGACGCAGATCTGCGTCCCTTGCCGGAGTTATGCTCATAAGTTTTATGAGATTTGTCAGACGGCTGAGCCGGAAGGCTGAGATCAGCTGGGCCGTGGTGAGGTTCCCGTTCCAGGGATAGACCGAGGAGCCGCAGTAAAGAACCGGGGAGCCGGGAAGGCCGTTTGTTCCGGGATGCTCAAACCCCGGCAGGCCTGGTACGGCATAAAAGGGAGATATTCCTATCTCTGTGGGAACCCGGGACAGAAATACAAGATTAGCCAGCACCGATTCCACCGTATCTCCGGGAAGGCCCGCAATAAAGTAGGTAACGGCAGGTATTCCCTTCTCTGCGAGATGGTGCAGAAGTGCCGTGAGATGGTCCAGCCGGCTGCTCCGTTTCTGGGCAGCCAGGATCCGGCTGTCTGAGGAAGCCATGGAAAGATTGAACCTTGTAAATCCCTGTTCTATCAGTATATCCGCCAGAGAAATCGTCAGCTTCTGATAGTCCAGCCCGTTTTCCGCCGACAGGGTGGCTTCGGGAAACCGGTTATGAAACTCCTCCAGAAAGGAAAGAAAATACTCTTTGTCCGACAGCAGATTGTCATCTTCCAGGTTCAGATGAAAGGCCCTCTCTCCCGTCTTTTCCAGAAGATCAAGGATCTCCCGGGAAGGGACTTTCCGGAATTCCCGGCCCAGGGTCAGGTAGTTGGCGCAGAAGGAGCACCGGGCCGGACAGCCCCGGGTCAGCATGGCCGCATACTGGGGCCTTCCCCTGAATCGGGGAGTTTCCTGTATGACTGGCGTTATCGCAGGCAGGGATGCGGATACCCCGGGAAAGTCTTTCAGATTCTCTTCCGCCGGACCTGTCCGAATCCGGGAAAAAAGGCCGGTACTTTCAAACCACCCCGGATTGACCGAGACTCCGGCTCCTCCGATTTCAATGGGGGTTCCGGGAGATTGTTCTTTTATAGCGAGGGCTGTCTGCCGGGACTCTTCCGCGTAACCCCAGGCAAAACAGCTGATCATCACCAGATCAGGATGATCCTTCAAGCAGATACGGGCGCACTCTTCAAAAGTAGGGCCGAAGTGCTTTCGCTGGGTGAACCAGCTGACCGGCCCGGTTTCTCCGGGAATCAGAAAGGGCTTTAAATAGGAGAGCTCCCGGGGAAGGGGAGGTGTACTGACAACTTTTCCCCCGAATGGGAAATTGTAGAGATGAACCTCATGTCCCCCCTGCTCCAGGATCTTTCCTACCGTGTTGGCTCCCAGGGCCGCATGACGATGAGGAGTCTGGTAGAAGTCCCGCACCGGGGGCTGGATAATAGATATGATCACATTATGTTCCTTTCTTATATACCCGACAGGATATCTTAATACAAAGCCGGATTTTTAACAGGTCTTCAGGGAGGAATCTTCCGGATCTTTCAGACTCTGAGAAACAGAGGTATCAGCTAAATAATGATTTGAAATTTTTTGTTGATTCTATGCATAGAAACGGTTACAATGTTTCCGTAAAGTCAAAAAAATACACCAGAAAGAGGAACATACAATGGGATATTTTAAAAACAACCCGGACAGTAAGGGAAATTTCGGAGAGTACGGGGGAGCTTTCATCCCGCCCCAGCTCCAGACGGAAATGGACAAGATCACGGATGCCTACTTTTCCATCAGTAAATCCCACGACTTCATTACGGAGCTGCGGTCTATCAGGAAACATTTTCAGGGCAGGCCCACACCTGTCTATTATGCCAAAAGTCTCAGTGAAAAATACGGAGGAAGGATCTATCTCAAAAGAGAGGATCTGAATCATACGGGAGCCCACAAACTCAACCACTGTATGGGGGAAGCCCTTCTGGCAAAATACCTGGGAAAGAAGAAACTCATCGCCGAAACCGGTGCGGGTCAGCACGGGGTGGCCCTGGCCACCGCAGCCGCCTATTTCGGTCTGGAGTGTGAAATTCACATGGGCGAGGTGGATATCGCCAAGGAACATCCCAATGTGGTCAGGATGAAAATCCTGGGTGCGGAAGTTGTTCCTGTCACCCATGGTCTGAAAACTCTGAAAGAAGCGGTGGATTCGGCCTTCGAAGCCTACCTGAAGGATCCTGTGAATACTATCTACTGTATCGGTTCCGTTGTCGGTCCTCATCCCTTTCCCATGATGGTGAGGGATTTTCAGAGGGTTGTGGGTGTGGAAGCAAAAGAGCAGTTTTTTGACATGACCGGAGAACAGCCTGACAATGTGGTGGCCTGCGTAGGCGGCGGTTCCAACGCCATGGGAATCTTTTCCGCCTTCATCGAAGACCAGGAGTGTGAAATCTACGGCGTGGAACCTTCGGGCCGCTCACTGAACCTGGGAGACCATGCGGCCACCATGACCAAAGGGGTTCCCGGTATGATCCACGGCTTCAAATGCTACAACCTGCAGGATGAAAAGGGCGAACCCGCACCTGTCTATTCCATTGCCAGCGGACTGGACTATCCCGGAGTCGGCCCCGAGCACTCCATGTTGAAAGATATGGGAAGGGTCAACTATGTAACCGCCAGCGACAAGGACTGTCTGGATTCGTTCTTTGAACTGAGCAGACTGGAAGGGATCATCCCTGCTCTGGAAAGCGCCCATGCCGTAGGCTATGCCTGCAAGCTGGCTCAGGAGAAACCCCGCCAGTCCATCCTTGTAAACCTCAGCGGAAGAGGGGATAAGGATATCGATTTTGTAGTGGAGAAATACGGGAAGGAGTACGGGATTCACTGATTCCCGGGAAATACTTTCCATCGAAAAGGAGCTCAACCGGGCTCCTTTTTTCTTTACTCAGGTAGAATCAGATATTTCCAGGTGGAACTGATATGAGATGGATTACTGGATTAATGAAATAATTGATCAAGTATCGGGTTCTTTCAGAGGTGAAAGAATGGTCAATTTCTGTTAGAATAAATTTTATGGAAAAAGCACAATTACATCCCCAGTTCTTATTGGATGAACAGGGAAAAAAAACTTCCGTACTACTCCCTATTCAGGAATTCTATGAACTACTGGAAGATCTCGAGGATCTGGCAGTTATTGCCGAAAGAAGAGATGAACCAACAACCTCTCATGAGGACTTCCTTGCTGAGCTGAAATCTGATGGCCTCCTATAAACTCATTTGGAAGAACTCAGCAAAAAAAGAAGTTCGGAACCTTGAGAGAAAAGATAGAATAGCTATCCTTCAAGCTGTGGAGGGGCTTATTGATAATCCCCGGAATCCAAAAGTTAAGAAACTTGTTGGTTCTGAAAATTCCTACAGATTAAGAGTCGGGAATTTCCGTGTTCTATTTGAACTGATGGATAATATTCTTACTATTGAAATTGTAAAGGTAAAGCATAGAAAAGACGTCTAACGGTGAACCAGCCCCGCAAGTGAATAGAATGCCATCTTATCGGAAGTTCACTTACGATAAGATGTATTCTGTTTAGCAGCTGCGGAGCGAGCTTGCAGGTTCTCAGTAGGAAAAACTGCTTCAACAGAAAAAGTTACTTTCCTTGAAATCTCTCTGAATGCAAGAGATTATGAAACATGCTTGAGATCCTGTAAAATCAGGCGGGGATGTTTTGCAAGAATTGTCAAAAGGGCTTTTGCCGGACCATCTGGATGCCGACGGTCTTGCTCCCAATTCTGAAGAGTCCTTAAACTGATTCCAATCGTTTTGGAAAATTGGCTTTGAGTCAGTCCCAGGTACTTGCGAAGTGCCGCTATATCTCCTGCTTCCCAGTTTCCTTCAATCAAACGCTTCCTCTGATCCCGGGGAATCATTCTGGAAAAGTCTTTTGAGTCTAGTTCTGGTATATTCGAATCATTCATATGCTTCACCTTTGATTGTCTTTTCATACAATCCCTTTTCGGAAGTAGTTGCGAATCTCGCACTTCTCAGCCGAATCACATCCCCTTAATCCCTTTCAGTGGAAATAACAATCACTATACCTCTGTTGATTGGGCCGATCGAGATTATCCGGTCTTCTGTAAGGCTGTGTTTAAAATCGTATTGTACAAGAATCAAATGAGATGGCACATTAAACAGCTCAAAGCCTCGTCGAATGATATTCCATGTTTTTGTTTGTTTAATTCGTTCTTTACCGAATCCCATTCAAACTTCACAGATAAAGTATACGCCAATGACGTATAGCGATCAAGGAAGCTGAAAAAACTTTTCAACGTAAAATGGCATTCTGGCGGAAAATAATAATCTGCCAAAACAAGAAATTTGCTATTGATTCCCTACGGTCAAAGCAGAATAAGGATTTTGTGAGTTTAAATAGCTGGGGTTAAGATCTTTATAGTAATTATTGTCATATTGCTGTAATATTGTTTTATTGTGGCGTACAGTTATTCCTCTGAGAAAGAACTTATTTTATTCAGTGACGAATCAATCACAAAAGGTGAATTTTACTCCAATTTCTATGGTGGAGTTCTTGTCGGTGCCTCTCAATACCTGAGGATACAAAAAAAATTGGAGAATACCAGGGGGCAAGCGGGAATTAGAAGTGAAATAAAATGGTCTAAGGTTACGCCAGATTGGTTAGATGGATATAAGAAAATCATTGATGCCTTCTTTGAAGAAATATTTGCTGAGAAACTAAAAGTCAGGATCATGTTCAGACAGAATGCTCATACTCCAATTCATTTGACTAGCGAGCAAAAAGAACACCAGTACTTTCTTCTGTATTATCAATTCATTAAAAATGCCTTTGGACTGGACAAACTAAAACCTGTCCACAGTTCTATGAATCTCCGGTTTTTCTTCGACCAGTTTCCGGATAAGAAAGAGAAATCTGAATTATTCAAAGATCACATTATGAATTTGCAGGATTTTAAATTCAAAGGTTCAGGATTACAGATTAAAAGGGAAAATATAAACGAAGCACGTTCACATGAACATATTATACTTCAGTGCCTGGATGTCGTATTGGGATCTATGGCATTCAGGTTGAATGACAGACACAAAATAAAACCTGAAGGGAAGCGGGTACGAGGGAAGAGAACAATAGCGAAAGAAGAACTATACAAACATATCCGTAATCATATTTGTAAAATAAAGCCTAATTTCAATATAGGAACAAGTACAGCCGGAACAAGCCAATATCCGGACAGGGCTGATCTACCCTATGCCCATTGGATGTTTATTCCAAGACAATCAAGATTTGAACCGTCTTTCACAAAAAACCATAAGAAAAAAAATTAACCCCGTCTTGGCCTACTACGGATCCGACGCGCAGCGTTGGACTTCGGCAAAACAGGGTCTAACTAAAATATACTCCCATTAGGGTTAAATCGCAATAGCCAAGCGATAATAATTATCAAATTGATAAGGATTCTATTTCTTAGAAGGATGTTTTCTTGATAACACGGAGCAATACCTTCACTTCTTTCAGATTTTCCAGAGACTTTTTCCTCTTCTCTTCGTACTTATGCCGTTTATCTGTCAACACCGGACTCAAGTTGCAGTATATCCCCGAAATCAAATTGCAGAGTTCCGTCAAATTTTTTAGAAGTCAACGACTCCTATTTTCATACGATCTTTCATGCGGTAGGAATCCCCATTTAGACTAATCACATGAGAGTGATGTAATAGCCTATCCAGTGTAGCAGTGGCTACCGCGTCATCTGCCATAATTTCTCCCCATTTCCCAAAAGGCTTGTTTGAAGTAAGGATAATAGATCCATGCTCATATCTGGTATTAATAAGCTGGAAAAACAGGGCCGCCTGCTCAGAATTGAGATTCTCATAGCCAACTTCATCAATAAGCAATACATGGGGTTTCCCAAACCACGTCAGCTTTTGTTTTAACTTTCCCTGATCTCGAGATCGCTGTAATCGCTCCAAGAGATCCAGACAACTGATATAGTAAGCAGTGTATCCATTCAAACAGGCTTTTTGACCAAGAGCTGTCATCAGATGGGTCTTTCCAAGACCACTTGGCCCAAGAAGAATGATATTTTCTCTACGTTCTATAAATGTCAGGGTAGCAATTTCATTAAACTGCTTCTGAGTCAGACCGCCTTTCGGCCAACTCAAATCAAAATTTTCAAGTGTCTTGCTGTGTGGAATACCAGAAACTTTCAGTCTGGTTTTCGCCATACGTTCTTTCCGGGGTATCAGCTCAAGATCAATCAACTCACCGATTGCCTCCATTAATGGAGCTTCCTGATTTACCTGGCTGGCTAAAAAACTCTCAAAACCGGCAGACATAAATGAAAGGCCCAGTTCCTCCATCCTTGAGGTAATCATTTGACACCGCTCATTCATGATGCAGCTCCTTGGATGCCAAAGAGTTTATCGTACTGCCCAGGATGGCGTACTGTTACATTCGGTTCCCGACTAATGCGATGAACTTTACGTGGCTGTCTTTGTTTTAACCAGAGCTCTATCAGAGCGTCTCTGTGCTCTTGCAGATAATCTCTCTGATTCCTTTCCTCCGTATGAAGAAGGAACGTCCTAACGGCTTCTTGTCCATTGGTTATTTCGGCCATATTGGAAAGAGGGTCGATTCTCAGAGTTAATGTCTTTCCTATGAAAACAGGAGGGACGCTGTACCAATTGGATTTTACCTGGACCAAGGATTCGCAGGAAACTTGGACTGACTGAACCCTCCGGCAATCGAAATCCCCTGCAGGAAGCGGTGTTAAATATTGCTTTTCATGTTGGAACCTGTCAGCCCTGGATTCTCCCAGCTCTCTGATAACAGCTTTACTGATCTCTGAAATCCAATTGAGAACAGTTTCATTCAACGCATCCATGAACAAAGTTTGGCCTTTGTATTCAACCCAGAAGTAATGAGCATAAAAATGTATAAACCGCTCTACTTTCCCCTTCGTCTGAGGTCGGCGAACCTGACATCTACGGGGAGTAAATCCGTAGTGTATGGCAAGGGACAGCAGATGTTTATTCGGTTTCCATTTTTCTTCAGCAGAAGAGTAGATGAAGGCCGTTTTCATATTGTCGTAAAGGATCTCTTTTGGCACTCCGCCAAAGTATTTGAATGCTAAGACATGACACATCAGAACGGTCGCTTGATCCATGCTGGTGGTGTGAATCACAAAGGGTGCTCGGCTGTAGCCGAATACCATTGTGAAGGCGTAAAGTTTCCTGTACTGCCCATCTACCATTTGCATCCCCAGTTCTTTCCAATCCACCTGGGCCTGGTAACCTGGTTCTGTTTCAAATCGAATAACGGCCTTTTTACATATTTCTGCCGATTTAACAGCAGCATAGTCTCTGAGAATAGTGATTCCACCTGTGTAATTCTGTTTTTTCAGGTTCCTGAGCAACACCATCCGATTGATGGAAGGATCGTCCTCCAGTATAGTATCGATGTAGGGTTTGAAAGGGTCTAATTTACTTTCGTAGACTCTCTTTTTTCTTGGTCGGGATGGTTCTGAAAGATAGTAATGAACCATTCTTTCGCTCTTTCCAATAGCTTGGGCAATTTCAAAGATCTTCTTACCCTGTTGTTTTAACATCTGAGCTTCATGCATCAGTAACTCCAGCATTTTTGGGCGTACTCCTTTTGTTATCTGGTTTTTGTGGTAACTACCATTCAAGGGAGTACTGCCCTTTTTTTCAAGCCGGAACCTGCAACTTCACTCCGGTGGTTTTCTGCAATTTAGCACTGGTGCTCACATTTATCCACTTTCCGGATAAAATCCTTGGCCTCCGGAGAGTCGGGCTTGCCGAGATAGATGAATCTCACCTTTCCCTGGTCACGGTAGGCACGGTAACAGTAAGGGTGTCCGTTCCGCTTTTTGATGGACAGGGAGCCTTTCGGGAAAGCAGAAATCTTCTGGTCATAAAGCTCCACCAGAGAGTTGAGGCGGTTGTATTCTTCTTTGATCACGTCTTTAATCACGCTCATAATGTTCCTCGTGTTGCCGGGCATGTAGGAATTGCCTAACAATTATAATAATACTATTAATATGTTAGGCAATCAAGCTCTGAAAAAAGCACGCAAAGTTACTGCTCTGCGTGCTTTTTAACTACCAACCGAACCAGCATCAGCAAGTGAACAGAATGCTTTCTTATCGGAAGCGAAGTATGAGCTTACTATAAGATGTATTCTGTTTAGCGACTCCCGGAGCGGGCTTGCGGGTTCTCAGCCGGAAAAACTTCTCCGGCGAAAGAATAAAATTCTGTCATAACAAGCATGTTGCTGCAGTTTCCCTTCGGTCACAGCAGAACAATGGTGTTATGAAAATTATTTTGAACAAATTGTAGAATACTTCTTATTCACATAGATTTCCAAACCTAGACATTGAAAGAACAATTCTTTCTCCAGAACAAATTTAAATAGACATTTAATAATATGGTACTGTAATTATTACTTATCAAATGAATACTGATTCCTTAATACTAGCTAATGTTATAAATCCAATGGTCAAATGTTGGAAACAATGAGTAAACCTTCAAGATCTTCCTGAACCCACATAAAAGTGTTACTTGATCAGAAATGCAATTACTTCATATATAATATCTAAACAACCTCTAGTAATTACGCTACACACAAATTTCAAAGGCTTCCATCTATCTCTTTTACTTCTTTTATAGGGAATGATCCAAAACCGCCAATATAAAGAATTGCACTATCTACTCACCTTCATCAATGACTAATGTAGTTTTCCTATCAGGAAAAGAACAGTAATAGAAAGAATAGCTTCATTAATCTGATAAATACCATTACTTCGAAGATAAGCAGCGTAAATATGAATAATAAAATATGTAATTAATACAAATTTAAATTTATTCCCAAAGTTCATTTTTATTAATCTGCGAATTTTACTGTAGACGTATTCGTTAAAGGTAAATCTGGAGAATCATGGATCATTCAATAGATTACCACCCGATTCAAGTAATCTATGATGATCATCTGTTATTAGAATGTCGTTCCAAGTTGGTTTTGGTATTTTGGATTTCTACCATGGATACCTCCCCATCTAGCAGTCGCAGTAGTATCACGAGCGCCTAATCTGCTCAAAAGCATCATTCATGACATGATCTGGATTATTGACTTTCATTCAAATTGAAAATTTCTTTAATTCTTCCAAAAATCTTTTTATTCTCCTCTGACAAATCTAAATTATAATCTAGAGGTTCCAACTGAGAATCAGCAACGAATTCAGCAATATCTTGAAAAGATCCATTATCAAATGTAATTCCCAGCTTAGCAATATCTCCAAAATTCTCAGCAGCTTTAGATCTTTTTTCTATTTCAGTTGATTGTATTTGACCTTTTAATTCATCTATTCTTTTTTCATTGTTCTCGATTTTTAATTCACTGCTCTTTTCTATATGTTCAAGCATTTTAGAGAAATCTTTGTAATCATATTCATCACGAATATAAGTATGACCATATTGACTATCAGAGTTTTCAATATCCAGTCTTGTTTGTGCTGCTGCAAAAGCGGCTGAATCACTCATCATACCGGTTGGGTCAATGTATTTTAGCGGATTGTTTGAAACGTAAACATACCAATTTTGCCCGTCCCGGGCGGGGTCTTCTGAGATGAATCTACCGGTAGAAGCATCATACCACCTGGCATTAAAGTAATAATCACCCTCTTCCCCTAAATCGTTGTAAAAAGGAGATCTGCAAGGAGGCATTGAAACTGGAATTCCCCGGGTAGCAACCATAATCTGTTAATAAACTATCATTTACCTATCTTACGGGCAAGCGCTTTTCTATTCTTCTCTCTCTGCCTCAAGCTGTCCCGAACCAGGTTTTCCAGTGAATCAAGGTAAGAATCTGTTACTTCGGCGAAATGGAAATTCTCCCTGGGATGGAACTGCCGGTAGGAAGCCTTGATATTCTCTTCGCTCTGTCGGGAGTACACAACCGTGGTTTCCACCGATTCATGCCCCAAAAGCTCCTGAACATACCGGATCTCCGCTCCGTGGGCCAACAGCTGGGAAGCGCAGCCATGCCGTAGGGAATGAGGGCTTAAGCCCTCTCGATAGAGACCGGCACGCTCCAATAGCAGTTTGAACCGTTTGTTGATCCCTCCGTGAGTAAACCGGTAGCCTCCGGAAAGGATAAGAGGCCGGTGGGATGCCTTCACGCCTTCCAGATACTTGTCCAGAAACCAGGCGGCCGCCTTGGTAACGGGCACCCGCCGGTCCTTGGAGAACTTGCTCTGGTGGATCCACAATAACCGGCTGTCCGGATCGTAGTCTTTTACATCCAGACGGGCCGCTTCGGAGGACCGGAGGCCGGAAGAGTAGATCAGCTCGAAAAGGGCTCTGTCCCGGAGTCCCAGGGGCTGGTGAATATCGATGGAATCCAGAAACTGGCAAGTCTCTTCCTCGCTCAAGATCTCCTTGAGCCGCTCCTGCCGTTTCCCGAACCGGACTGTCTCCGCCGGAGAGGACAGAACCAGGTTGTTCTCATACAGACAGAGGTAGAACTTCTTCACCGAGGTGAAAATACTCATCCGGGTACTATCCTTGTAGCCTCTTCCCCTCTCTCCGGGATGCTCCTGCAGCCAGGAAAGGAAGGAGACAATATCACTCCTCTTTACATCCCGGATGTCTTTTGCGGCAGTTTCATCCAAAAAGGTAAAGAAGGGGGTAAGATGGGCCTTCCTTGTCCGGATTGTTCCCTCTTTAAATCCTTGCGCCTTCAGGTATCCGGCGAAAAGGGAAAGGACTTTCTGCCTTGAGAGCCTTTTCACTTCTTCTCTCTCATCTGCCGGGGATGGCAGCGGTCCAACTGCTCCTTGACCTCTTTCACATCCACCTTGGTGTAGATCTCGGTGTTCCCTATGGCCCGGTGTCCCAGGATCTGCTGGATCTGACGTAAGGGGCAGCCCTGTTTCAAAAGATGATAGCCCAGACAGTGCCTCAGCCCGTGGGCGGTTAGAGAAGGAATCTCCACCTCCCGGCAGGCCTCTTTCAGATCCCGGTTGAAAGCTTTCCCCAGTTCATCGGAAGAGGAGCCGAAAAGACAGTTCCTGTTGCTCTTGCCGGTCAGGATCTCATCCCGGATGGTTAGAAACCGTCTTAACACACCGGCGGCGTAGTCGTTCAGGTAAACTTTCCGGTCGAATCCTCCCTTGCCGGAAATGACTGTAATCTCTTTCCTTTCCAGGTTGAGGTTCTCTTCCTGAAGGTCTGCTGCCTCGCTGATCCGGAGGCCCGAAGCGTAGAGGAGCTCGGCCAGTACATAGGTCAGGTACCGCCTTTTCCGGGCCTTCAGTCCTTTAACAGCATTGAAGTCAGCCAGTTGGGAGAGAAGCCGGGCCAGCTCTTTTTCGGTGGGCAAATCCCGGGGGATGATCCTTTCACCACGGGGTGGTTTAACGGCGGTAAAGGGATCGGAAACCAGTTTCCCCGAATCCCTCATCCACCGGCTGAAAGAACTGGCTGCCTGACGGTAGGAAGCCAGGGTGTTGACCCTGTAGTCCTCTCCGTTTTCGGTTCCCCGTTCCGTCAGGTAGGCCATGTAGCCCCTGGCCGTCCGGATGTCCGCCTGATCGGCTATCAGTCCTTCTTCTTCCAGATAGGCCAGGAAGTGGGGTATCCGGCTGTGGGCGTTCCGGATGGCCTGGGAAGAAGCTCCCAGGGCTTTTTTCTCTTCCAGGTAGCTGTCCAGCAGGGTTTGATGGTCTTTATGTATGTTCATGCGCTGTCTTTCTCCGGCAATTTGTACCCACTTTCTCCTAACCCGTTACCAGATTTAACATTAGGCTGAATAGTCGTCGTGTACCCGGTTTCCCCACTTTCGTCTAAGCTTAGAAATGATAAGGATTTACGTTTCTCAGTCATTTTGTCCCCGCTTCGTCCCCAGTTTCCCCGGTGAGGGAATCACCGAGTCGTCGAAGAGAACAAGGTCAGAATCTGCAGCCAGTCCGTAACGCCTGGTCATGCCCCGGCCCGATCCTTTGCACCGGATGTATTCGTACTCTGTCAGGAGTCTCATGTTTTTCTTGATCAACTCATGAGAGAACCCGGAGACCTCCCGGACCTCCCGTTGGGTTACCCAGATATCGGTAATAAAAAGCCCGTCCTTCTCCGCCTTGCTTTTGAGAAGTCCCCGAAGCTCCTCATACAAAATGACAGCTGAACGAGGCAAGGTCGTTAAAGTGGAAGACAAAAGGGTCTTCATGATCCGGTAGGCTACCTTGTAATCCTCCAGGTCGCACTCTATGTAATGCTTCCCCTGATCGTTCTTCTCCTGTTTCTGGTACTGCCGGAGGAAACACACACAGGAAATGAGGTCTACAAACCTCTCATGGTCCCGCCTCGATCTCATCATAGAAGAGGGAAAATCCAGCTCCCCGGCGAAAGGATTCACAATCACCCGGTTCTTCAGGAGCCTTTGGGCAGCCTGATGAGTTTTAATAATCTCCGGGATCTCTTCTTCCTTTTTCCGGTAGGCTTCCAGGGTGTACTTCTCCCTCTGCCTCCGGTGGATCTCCCTGGTTTGCTCCCGGCTCTCATCGGTGTTCACCACAAAGCAGCGGGAAGCGTTCTCCGGGTTGATCTCTGTCGAAGTGGAAGACATCACGGCGGATACAATGACTTTTTTCCGTACCAGCTTGCTGGTCATCCGTCCGGTCTTCTCGTCCTTGGTGGTCACAAGCCGGGACAGTTCCTTTCCGGATAACATCTCCCTCATCTGGTGGTCTACACTCTCCGAGTGGACCGCCTCTCCCATGACTAGGAACTTGTGCAATAATGCTTCATCGGGAAGGTAGTTCAGGGCCTGGTCGGATAGGCTGGTCATGGAAATCACATCCTCTTCGGGCATCAGCTTTTTTACCGTATCGATCAGAAAGCTTTTCCCGGCGGCGGACTGGGAAATGACGATTACGCTCACAGGGTCGGCCATCAGACGGGAGGAAGCGGCCAGGTACATAAGGATCTTGTTTTCCTCTTCTCCCACATACCCCAGAGCTTCCGTGTCCTTCACAATCCTGCCAAACAAGTTTGGATCTTTTAAAAGGGCCAGACCTGCCTCTTCCTCTTCCGCAGTCAGTGCCCGGACATCCGCGGAGGGCGATGAAAGCAGGCTGGCCTGCTCCTCCAGGTAGTCCAGGATGTCTAATAGATCCTTTTCTATCCTGGCGGATTCCTCACCGAACCGGCGGGCCACAGCAACAGAGAAAAGCGTCCGGCTCCGGGCGGAGAAGAGATCCACGTTATCTATGAATTTTACAGAATCATCCTCCGGTTTCTGACAGCGGACATTCACCTTCAAAGAGCTGACGAATCCTTCCTTTACACCGATGATCCGATAATCCAGGGAAGAACAATGAAACAGGTATTTACCTTCAGATCGTGAAGCAAAGGGCTTCTCTTTCGGTTTTGGGGTCTGCAGAGGGGCGGCATCTATGAGTTTATGGATTTCTTCTTTTTTAAGATGGGTCAGCGACTCATTCCAGTCTTTTTCCGGAGGGAAAATAGTTCTCACCGAGTAGCCGGATTTCAGCAGTTCTTTGGCTGTACCTTCTGCAGCTTCCTGACCCGGATTGTCACTGTCGAAGGCAAGGATAACCTCCTTTGTACGGTTCTCTTCCAAAGCTTCCATGAGGTGGCTGGTCACTCCGTTGGTACCGTAGATGCAACTGACGTTTTCCAGGCCCAAAATCATCAGCGAAAAGGCATCGATCACGCTTTCAGCCAGGATCATCCGGTCAGGGTAAACCTTGAATGCCTGGTGATTGAACAGGCCTCTATGCGGCCCTTTCAAATAAAGGTGTTTTACCCTGGATCTTTCATTTATCTTCCTGCCATAGAATCTTTGGATCTTCCCGTCAGAAGAGTAAAGGGGAAAGACGATGCAGTCCCGGAAGGTTTCAAGGTTCTTTTCATTAAAGAGGCCTGTCTCTTTCAGTTCCTGAAACCGGGATTCTGAGAGTTTGTCTTTCAGGTCTCCGGGGCAGTAGCCGACCTTTAATCTTCCAAGGAGCTCGGGAGCATAAATCCCCCGTTTTTTCAGGTAGGAAACTGCTTCCGGATGGGAGAGCTGACGGTGATAGTAGTCTGCCGCATCTTCAAAGTCCCCCAGAGGGCTTTCATTAATGGCAGGGGAATCTCTCTTGTCCGTGACAGTCTTTGAAGGCTGCGCCTCCTTCGACTTTACAGGGGCTGCCGGTTTGGGAGAAAGGTCTCCTCCCTTGAGTATGGCCAGGGCTTCTTTAAACTCCACGCCCTGCTTCTTCATCACGAAGTCGAAGACATCCCCTCCGGCCCCGCAGCCGAAACAGTGAAAAAGCCCCTTGGATTGATCCACCGAAAGGGAAGGATTCTTGTCCTCATGAAAGGGGCACAGCCCCATAAAGGAAGTGCCTTTTTTCTCCAGGGCAATACCGTAGGAGGTAATTACGCTGACAATATCGGTTTGAGACTTGATCCGGTCTTTTTCAAACTCGTCCAGCAGGGAAGCCCCCTTCAAAGGACTCCTGCCTTTCAGCTTTGAAGAAGTCATAGACCGCACCGGGATAGAAGTTCATTCCCCAGGGCCCTCACTTCCTCCGCCGACCTTTTCCACTGGTTCCCGGACAGCTGGACCAGGCCCTTCCTCTCGGCAATGGCTTCCTCGATCCGGATAGAACGGCTGATCACCGTATCAAAACAGGTTCCTCCGAAGAACCCGGTCAGTTCGGCTTTCAGCTCCCGGCCGATCAGGGTAACCGGGTTGTAGCTGTTAAGGACGACTCCCAGGGCGTAAAGAGTCGGGTTCAGGCTCCGCCTGATCTTCTCCATGGTTTCCAGAAGGTCCGAAGCTCCCTGCAGGGCGTACTGACTGGCTGTAATGGGCATCACAAGGTGATCGGCGGCTACAAGGGCATTGCCCGTGAGGATTCCCAGGGAAGGGGGAGTATCCATCAGGATAAAATCGTAGGATTCGAACTCCTCCCGTTCGAAAAGCTCCTTAAACCGTACATAGCCGTCGAACTCTCCCACAAGCTGTTTTTCCAGCAGGCTGAGATAGATCGATCCGGAAAGGATCTCAAGATTCTCACTGACACTTTGAACGTGAATTTCATCTTCTGTAATGGCCTCGTACAGTCCTTTTCCCGGCTGGTCGAAGAAACTTCTGGAAAGGTTGCCTTGGCTGTCACAGTCTACCAGAAGGGTTTTCAGCCCTTTATCATGGGCCAGGTAACAGCCCAGTTCTCTTGTCATGGTGGTTTTGCCGACCCCGCCTTTCTGGTTGGTAAATACGATCTTAGTCACACTGGGCCTCCTCTTCCTTCTTCCAGAGGAGGTTCCGGATCACTTCCAGAGTCTCGGGGATCTTCTTCAAAGGAGTCCGGCAGGTACCCAGAAAAAGTTTACGGTCCCGGGTAATGTTCTCTCCTTCCAGGGTAAAGAGCAGCTCTTCCGCTCCCAGGTTTCCCATGCAAAGATTCACATCGACAAGGCTATGCTTCTGGTCCAGGAGGTAGGCGACTTCGGCCAGGTTGGCTGTTATGAGGCTGTCTTTCACTGGCGGCCCCCTTTCATGCTTTTCCGGTAGTCCCGCTTGGCGTTGTTGGCGTAGTTGTTGATCTCTCCGTAACAACGGCGGAAGAGAACCAGATTGACAACCGCTTCACTTCTCAAAAAGTCGCTTTGAAGATGAGGAATGACTTCTCCTTCGAAGTAGAAGTCGCAGATGATATCTTTGGTGACGTTCCCGGCCAGAAGGCGGCAGGTAACCAGGTGGGGCGTTACCCCTTTAGTCAGGTAGTAGGCGGCCTCGTACAGGTCGCTGGTGCGGATTTCCATTCTTTACTCCAAATCCAGGAGCAGAACGGCATTTGCGGGGAAGGTAAATTGTGATAGAATTGTTGGTGCATGGAGTTCTACTCCTATGTGGTTTTAAGCCTGTTTCCGAATGTTTGGCGACGTACGGGAAACGGGCTTTTTTATTGCCGACGGCAATATTTCAAAAAGTGTGTCAAGAAAATAGTAACACTTTTTACAAAAACTATTATGTGTTATCATAACACCTATGTCAAGCAATAATAGAAACATCGTTTAAAATAATAACCATGCCAAGAAAAATGACCGTTGAACTCCCGCCTATTCAAAATAAGGACGATAACAACATTGGGAAGAGAATAGCAAATATTAGAAAACAGCAAGGATTGTCTCAAAAAGAGTTGGCCGACAAAATCGGTATCAAACGAACTCTTGTAACTGATTATGAAATTGGAAGACTCCATTTAAATGATGAGATGATCATAAGGTTTGCACTGGCTATGAATGTTTCATCTGATAAAATTCTTGGCCTTGATGGATCAAACCTTGGAAAACAGAATCTCACTATCACAAAACGCCTGAAAGAACTGGAAGAACTCCCACCGGCAGACCAAAAAAAAATCCTTGAACATATCAAGGATTTGAGAGCCATGAATGAACTAAAGGAAAATCAATCCAAATAGATATTCTTTCGATATCCGGCTATTACAAAATAAGAAACCTAACCCTGCTTACTGCATTCCATATTCATCTCTTTTCGAAGTAAATCATTCAGCAAAGTCTGATACCCTTTGCCATGACTTTTCAGCCAGAGAAGAATGTCCGCGTCGATTCGGGTGGTTATCTGCTCTTTCCTGGGCTTGTAAATATCGTGAAAAGGGACGGCCCTGGAAAAATCCTCATCAGACCACTCTTTTATGTCTGATGTATCAATTTCAGAGTCGGGTAATTCGGCAAGCTTGGCGAGTCTTGCCTTTGTGTCTTCATCCATAGGGCTAAAACCATTTTCCTGCTTCATACTTCCTCCTCTCTGCCGTTGTCGCTTTTCTGGCAGATATTATTCTGAAAACGTCTTCATCCTGCTGATTTCTCATAGTGTAAACCACAAGCACCAGCAGAATGCCGCCGATATGCCCCATAATTTGCTGACGGGGCTCTGAATCCGTGTAATCCTCACGAACCAGGGCAAACGGGTCGGCAAAAACATACTTGGCGTCTTTGAATGACAATCCGTGTTTCTTTCGGTTGATTATGTCTTTTTCTTCATCCCATTCAAAGGTCATAATATAATTATACTATTGTAACTACAATTTTGCAAAGACAGAGAGGCGCCAACACAAAAGCTTTTACGCTTCAATCGGTAGAGGAAAGATTTTCAAAACGGAATTTTTCGGAATTTATCGAGTAATAACGGGAATGAAACAATGAAACACCGGTCCCGGCCAGAGCTGATTCCGAAGAAAAAGCTCCATAGGCAGTAAACGCAAGCCCACTCCCTGCGGTCGTTAAACAGAACAAATCTTATCCTAAGCACGCTTCCGATAAGATCTCGTTCTGTTCACTTGCTATAACTCTACCACTAAAAGCAGGTGAACAGAGAATTCGTTATATGGCGAATGCGGACAGCTGCCAGGGACGGCAGCTGCAGATAACGGATTTTCTGATCAGAACCGGAGCCACGACGGCGGAGGTTCGGCCTGCGATTACTGCCGGAAAAACTTCTTCACGTGAGAAAAGTCATTCCGGCGAAAAATAAATCCTGTCATAACAAGTATGTTGCTGCCGTTTCCCTTCGGTCACAGCAGAACAATGGTGTTATGAGCTTTTAACAAATTGTAGAATACTTCTTATTAATAGAAAACCTAGATTTGAAAGAACAATAAAACTAAGAACAAATAAAATAGATTTAATAATATGGACTGTAATTTTTTTGAAATGAATACGATTCCTTAATACTAGTAATGTTATAAAAATGGTCAAATACCAAAACAATAGTAAATAAAGACTTCCTGAACCCAATAAAAAGTTACTTATCAGAAATGCAATTACTTCATATATAATTCTAGCAATTAGAATTACGCTACACACAAATTTAAAGGCTTCATTTCTATTAAAAAAAAGAAAAGAAAGAAGCACTATTACTCCCGTTATTACAAGTAGTTTTCCTATCAGGAAAAGAACAGTAATAGAAAGAATAGCTTCATTAATCTGATAAATACCAATTACTTCGAAGATAAGCAGCGTAAATTGAATAATAAAATATGTAATTAATACAAATTTAAATTTATTCCCAATTTCATTTTTATTAATCTGCGAATTGCTGTTTTTTAAATTATTCATTCACATCATCCTCACTCTTATCCTCTCCTGATTCATTATTAGAATCATCTTTTTCAGAATTATTTTTTTCTGTATTTTGATTTTCATGGATATCATCTAATAAGTCACGAGCGCCTTCTGCTCCATTTTCATACATATTGTTTTCTTTTTTCAAATTGAAAATTTCTTTAATTCTTCCAAAAATCTTTTTATTCTCCTCTGACAAATCTAAATTATAATCTAGAGGTTCCAACTGAGAATCAGCAACGAATTCAGCAATATCTTGAAAAGATCCATTATCAAATGTAATTCCCAGCTTAGCAATATCTCCAAAATTCTCAGCAGCTTTAGATCTTTTTTCTATTTCAGTTGATTGTATTTGACCTTTTAATTCATCTATTCTTTTTTCATTGTTCTCGATTTTTAATTCACTGCTCTTTTCTATATGTTCAAGCATTTTAGAGAAATCTTTGTAATCATATTCATCACGAATATAAGTATGACCATATTGACTATCAGAGTTTTCAATATCCAGTCTTGTTTGTGCTGCTGCAAAAGCGGCTGAATCACTCATCATACCGGTTGGGTCAATGTATTTTAGCGGATTGTTTGAAACGTAAACATACCAATTTTGCCCGTCCCGGGCGGGGTCTTCTGAGATGAATCTACCGGTAGAAGCATCATACCACCTGGCATTAAAGTAATAATCACCCTCTTCCCCTAAATCGTTGTAAAAAGGAGATCTGCAAGGAGGCATTGAAACTGGAATTCCCCGGGTAGCAACCATAATCTGTTAATAAACTATCATTTACCTATCTTACGGGCAAGCGCTTTTCTATTCTTCTCTCTCTGCCTCAAGCTGTCCCGAACCAGGTTTTCCAGTGAATCAAGGTAAGAATCTGTTACTTCGGCGAAATGGAAATTCTCCCTGGGATGGAACTGCCGGTAGGAAGCCTTGATATTCTCTTCGCTCTGTCGGGAGTACACAACCGTGGTTTCCACCGATTCATGCCCCAAAAGCTCCTGAACATACCGGATCTCCGCTCCGTGGGCCAACAGCTGGGAAGCGCAGCCATGCCGTAGGGAATGAGGGCTTAAGCCCTCTCGATAGAGACCGGCACGCTCCAATAGCAGTTTGAACCGTTTGTTGATCCCTCCGTGAGTAAACCGGTAGCCTCCGGAAAGGATAAGAGGCCGGTGGGATGCCTTCACGCCTTCCAGATACTTGTCCAGAAACCAGGCGGCCGCCTTGGTAACGGGCACCCGCCGGTCCTTGGAGAACTTGCTCTGGTGGATCCACAATAACCGGCTGTCCGGATCGTAGTCTTTTACATCCAGACGGGCCGCTTCGGAGGACCGGAGGCCGGAAGAGTAGATCAGCTCGAAAAGGGCTCTGTCCCGGAGTCCCAGGGGCTGGTGAATATCGATGGAATCCAGAAACTGGCAAGTCTCTTCCTCGCTCAAGATCTCCTTGAGCCGCTCCTGCCGTTTCCCGAACCGGACTGTCTCCGCCGGAGAGGACAGAACCAGGTTGTTCTCATACAGACAGAGGTAGAACTTCTTCACCGAGGTGAAAATACTCATCCGGGTACTATCCTTGTAGCCTCTTCCCCTCTCTCCGGGATGCTCCTGCAGCCAGGAAAGGAAGGAGACAATATCACTCCTCTTTACATCCCGGATGTCTTTTGCGGCAGTTTCATCCAAAAAGGTAAAGAAGGGGGTAAGATGGGCCTTCCTTGTCCGGATTGTTCCCTCTTTAAATCCTTGCGCCTTCAG
>CAXXOA010000001.1:0-2601597 GCA_963666275.2 Oceanispirochaeta sp. | reverse complement strand
ATTCGGCATTGTTCCTCAGGTATGTGGCACCCAGATGCTCGATCGTGTGCAGAGCGGGATTATCCATAACCGGTTCTCTGTTGGGCAGTTTTATCCGTATATCGAATGTGGTGATTGTCTGATCTCCCACTTTATCCTTCCGGGATACGAATATTCCCCGGGACATTTTTTCATGATCTATTGTAAAACTGGCTATTTTTTCCATCTTTATGGTCCTCTTCTCTTTCTTCCTGTTGCCAGGGCACTTAAAAGTTCTAATTTTTAAGGATTTTAAGCACCATGTCAATGGAGATCCTGGCCGCTTCAGGCATGAATTCATCATAAGAGACATGATTTTCCTCATCACCTGTCACATCCGATATGGAACGGATAATCAGAAAGGGGGTTTTGAAGGCATGGCATACCTGAGCGATCGCAGCGGATTCCATCTCCACGGCGGCAGCATCGGCGAATCCGCTTCGTATGGTTTCTATGTGATCAGCGGTATGAACAAAAATATCCCCTGAGGCAATTTTTCCCGGTACCAGGCGAATTGATTCATCCGCTGGTTTCAGTGCCGATGCCGCTGCCAGAAGTTGCGGATCCGCAGGGTAGACCTCGGGATCTCCCGGGACCTGGCCCTTCTTGTAGCCGAAAATGGTAACATCCACATCGTGATGAACAACCTCAGTGGAAAGGACAATATCTCCGATTTTCAGGGTTTCAAGAAAACCACCCGCCACGCCTGTATTGATGAGTTTTTCCGGGGACCAGTTCTGTATCATCAGAGCGGTTCCCACGGCGGCATTGACTTTCCCGATTCCGCACTGGAGGAGACATACCGATTTTCCTGCCAGGGTCCCTCTGTGAAAAAGGAACGGCCCCATAGGGGTCTCCTCCCGGGACTCCATCAGCTGAATGAGCCCTTTGCACTCCTCTTCCATTGCCGCAATAATTCCGTATTCCACTGACATAGCTGTCTCCTTATGATGTAGGCTTCGGATCTCCCTATACGGGAGACTCCAGAAGGTCGATTTTTTTATTTTCTCCGGGTTGACCGGATGATCCTGTGATCAGCCTTTCTAGCAGAAGGGCGCTTCGTTCCCAGTAGACACTGAGGAGAGGAGATTCTTCTGAGGAAAACGGAGAGAGTACCCATCGGGACACATCCCCGTGAGCCGGGCGGGATATGCCCAGGCGGAAACGGTAGAAATCGCCGGTTCCCAGGTGCTGTTTTATGCTCCTCAGCCCGTTGTGCCCTCCCAGGCCGCCGCCTTTTCTGAACTGGACAGTTCCAAAGGGGAGTTCCAGTTCGTCATGGACCACAAGGATCTCTTCGGGGGCTAGACGGAAAAACTCTGCCGCCCTGATCACAGACTCTCCGCTCTTGTTCATGAATGTTTCGGGTTTCAGAACCTTTACAGTGCTGCCGGGGCTGCCATATTCTGCCCAGCGTCCGTTGAATTTCTCTTTCCATGTGAGCCCGGAGGCACCGGCAAGAGAATCCAGACAGAGCCAGGCTGCATTATGACGGGTCTTTTCATATTTGCTTCCCGGATTTCCCAGGAGGACAATCAGTTTCAGATTATATTTCAGAGCGGACATACTCCTGTTCCTTTCGGCTGATATCAAAGAAATCGTACAGAATCCGATTCAATTCCAGCTTGATATCCTCCCCTTTTTCTCCTTTTTTGACAAGAGAGGAGAGATCCTGTTTCAGGGATTCACTCCAATCCGGAAGGGGCAGATATTCGAGCTGGCTCCGGAGCAGTTTCAGGGATCGGAACTCTTTCCACCACATAAACCGGAAGAGTTCCGAATTGTACCATCCCGTCAGGGGGTACAGGAGATCCGGACCCGGGGGGATCATACAGTTGGCCGAATTGAGGGTCATCAAACCGGAATGGTCCACGGCAAAGGAGGGCCGGGAACCTATAAAGGTGTAGACAATTTTTGCCTCCCTGTACTCCCGGGGAGACCGGAACTGCTGCCAGGTTCCCCTGTCGGTCCTCAGATAGAGACGGGGAGGAAGGGTTCTGAAGGACTGAATCTCCTTTCCAGTCAGAACCGGTATCGTCTCCTCTTCGGGGGTTTCCGTAAGAAAACGCCTGTTATCGCCTGTTACGGTTCCCAGCAGCCATCGGCAGGGCGGAGGAGAGGTTATTTTTCCCTCTTCCAGTCTGGAGAGAATTTCCCTGTCCCTGCCGGTGCAGTGGATATTTATGATCTGGTGAGGATTCCTTCGGAAACGGGCTGTTTTCTGCCTTTCCTGAATGGGATGGTCCGGGTTTTTCTTCAGGGCTACCCTTGTTCGTCTTCGGCTCCCCGGAGGGCTCTTTTCCAGTGTCAGCTGGATCACATCGGTGTAGACACCCCGAAAAAGGGGGCCGTAGGTGATCACTTCCCGGAGCGTTGTCTCTTCCAGGATAATCCGGCGCAGATCGCTGTGAGCTTTTACATAGAGGGCTGCTTCGGGCAGAAGGAATGCCCCTTTTCCCCGGTGGGGCAGCTCTTTCATGGCCCGGGAGATAAAACAGGAAAAGGATTCGCCCGAATGGATCTGACAGGTCCGTTTGAGTCTTTTCTTTTCCTCCGCTGTAAAATGGGCGCCCCAGGGGGGATTTGTGGCGATCACACAGCCTTCGGGCAGGTTCCAGGAGGCAGGCGAGAGCGCGTCCCCGTGGGCTATCGCCTCCAGAGATTCAATGCCCGGATAGAGGAGGAACAGGTTTATTCTTGCCAGCAGGACAGCATTTCTGTCCCGGTCCATTCCCCGGACCGTATCGGGCCTCCCGGCAGACCTGGCAAATTCACAGAGAAAAAGCCCTGAACCGCAGCAGGGATCCATAAGGAACGCAGCTTTGCCGGCTCCGGCGGATTTCAGAAGATTCCTGATAATTCCGCGGGGGGTGTAGTAGGCTCCTGCCTGGATTCTGTTGCCCTCCATGCGCAGAGCCTGATAGATGATGCCCGGCAGATCCGGTTCATTCAGGAGCAGCTTTGAGAGGAACCCCCTCTTCAGGAGGGACGGAGGATAGGGTGTATTCAGAGAAATCCCCATTTCGCGGGCATATCCCCTGAGTTCACTGTGAAGCACCGGGAGGGGGGAGGCACAGGCGAGAAACTCAGCGCCGGTCAGGCCT
Organism: Oceanispirochaeta sp.; assembly: GCA_963666275.2. Lineage (GTDB taxonomy): Bacteria > Spirochaetota > Spirochaetia > DSM-2461 > DSM-2461 > Oceanispirochaeta. The sequence goes on along the minus strand of CAXXOA010000001.1, from coordinate 2,598,475 downwards.
TCCCTGTCTGTCTCCGGAAGAGGAATGAAGCCCTTTCTGCAGAGAAAAATCAGAAGAAAAAGAAATAGCCGCTCCTCCGTATCCGATGCGGCGGCTTCCAGGGCCCCGACCACCTTTTCCACGGAGACTATATTCTTTCTGTTTCCTATCATTTCAACGGGGATGTGCCTGCGGGTGGAATGTTTTTTATTGGCCATTCTTGTGAGTTTTTCTCCCCGGTTCAGCCGGGAAACAGCCCGGGGATTGAGATTTTCCCTTCTGATCCAGTTCTTGAGAGTGTGGGGAGATATATTCAGTTCTTCGGCTGTTTCTCTAATGGACATTTGTTCTTTTATATACCCTGTGCGCCTATTCTAAATACCCGGGCAATATGTTATTATAGCCCCCAGCGTTAAAAAAAGGCAATTACGGTGACAGAAATCGATTATTATAAAATCAGCGGAAATCCCGTCAGAAAAGACGGGGAGAAATACACGGCATTCCCGGCAGAAAAAGTGGGGAATCCACCGGAAAAGGGAGAGTTTTCTCTCTTTCCTTCAGGTAAAAAGATTCTCATCAAACAGGTCAGTACCAGCGATGGTTCTACCGGGGTCTTTATTCATCTGAAAGGCAGGGGCGCTATCGCCGCCCGCCAGGGAAGCCTCGTGATTCCCCGGTACTACGGTGCCGGAGAGGGAAGAAAAGCCCTTGTGGCATGGAAAGGCAATCCTCCGGATGCACGGAATATGAACCTGTCCCTGCGGGATCTGTCAGACTACAGCTACCCGGGCAAGGTTGTCTCTTCCCGGGCGGAACGGGTCAGTAAAATTACAGGAACCTTTCCGTTTCTCCAGATCCCCGGACAGCTCTACCGTGTTTCGGGAGAGAACTATACAAGGGAATTCGTTCTTCTTATGGGGGAACCCTTTACCGATGCCCAGATGAAGGAGCTCTCCCGCCGGGTCAACAAGTTCGGGAATTTTCCCGGGCCGGCCCATATCTACTCCATGAACCTCCGGGTCAGGGGGTATGTGCAGGTGCCTCCGGGTGTCGCCGCCGAGGGATTTCAGGGGGCCCTTCTCCTGGGGGACTGGTTTGTTATGTCCCGGACTCTGGATAAATGGAACAGCCTCATTGTAAAAAGAGCTTCCCATGAAGCAGGGCTGACAGAAACGGAAATTCCCGATCTTCTTGATATTCCCGAAGCCCTGAGAGAGGCCGTGCTGGGAGATCTGATATCCAGGGGGATCGTCTACAGAAAGAAAGGAGCCCTCCTGAACTGTACGGATACCCCGGAAAATTATCTGGCTCCCATGACAAAATCCTATCTGAATGATCTGATCGGTCTTTCCACAGAGGGGCTGAACCTGAAAGAGAATTCTCCCGCCGGAAGACCCGATCTGCCGGATATTCTAGTCAAACGGAATCTGGCCCGAAAGCTGGAAAGCATACTCTACAGTGTGGATGCCTACAGGGAGCTTGTCTCCCGGGTGATAGAGATCCTGCCGGCGGACAAGACCTTTGATCTGGGAGATCTGACCGGGAAAACAGCCCTCAGCCGGAGCCGATTGATTGCCCTGCTGGATGCCATGGAGGCGGACGGCGTTCTCCGGTCTGCCGGACAGAACAGGAGAGAGCTGGTTTGAAATACGCTCTTCCTGCCTGTCTTTTCTTCTGGCTGCTGTTTTCCTCCTGTTCGGGAAGTCCACCGGGAATCCTCAATACAGACTGGATGGTTGTGTATACGGAAGACAGGGTTCTGGGCCGCGTGTCCCAGGAGCTGAATTTTTTTGTGCAGCTTCAGGATGACGACGGAGAGGCTGATGTCAGTGAACTCTATCTGATGCGGGACGATCTCAGCTGGTCCTGGAAAATGGACTCCTCCAACTGGGTGACTTCCAGTCTGGACGGAGAGTTCTGGCTGGGAGCCAACGGCCTGACCATGGGGAATGAAAACACTCTTCCCCCGGGAGAGTACAGGCTTCTTGTGATAGACCGGAGCGGTCAGAGGGATGAACTGACTGTCTCTATCAGGCAGCCTGATGTCCAAACCTCAGAGATTGTCTTTCCCCTGATCAATCAGCAGGGCAGAACCCTGCAGCTTGATTTCCAGCAGAGCCCTCTGGTGCTCTGGTTTTATGACAGTCAGGCCGAACTTGTGGCGGAAAAGTACCTGGAACCGGGACTCTATCTTTTAGAGGATATCCTCAACAGCGAAGAGATACAGAGAACCACCTGGTTTTATGTCTACTATCAGGATGAAAGGCAGGGTTACGGCCTCAAGTCGGGGCCCTTTATCTTCAACGGACAGTGATTGTTTCGGGGGAGCCTTAAAGTCCGGGTTTTACTCCTCTTCGTTGTTTTCCGCCGGCGGGGTGGTGCGGGAGTTGATTTTCTCTTTCAGCCATTTGACGGGGTTTTCAAAAAAACCGGTGCCGTGTTTCTTTGAGAACGCAGCCGCCGCAGCCTCCATGGGGTACTCCTGGCCGTATTTATCCTTCAGTTCATGCCAGTGTTTGGCAATCCATATATAGAGGTCCGCTTCGGTTCTTCCGGGAAACCGGGAGAGGAGATTGCCTGTCCGGATGGTTTTGACAATCGGTGTATACAGGTTGTCCAGCCAGGAATGGGCCGCCTGGATCAGGGGGATCTCCTCTTTCTGATCCATATTGATAAAGTATTTATGACCCATGATATGGCGGAGCATCTCCTCGTAGCGGCCGGGGGCTGTAAAGTCGATTTCCCCTTCCTCTATGATTTCTCCCAGTTCCGGCTGGGCGTCGATGATGCTCTCTTTCTCATAATTGATCACAGCGGCAATCAGGTCTTTCCTTGTCATTTCCGCTGTCACGGGAATCTCGGTGGTCAGCTCAATCACTTCCGCATCGATAGAGAACATTCCCTGGGCTTTCGCCACGGAGACGCGGTGATTTCCATCCCTTACAAAGTAGACTTCTCCGATTTTATAGAGTTTGATCGGCGGGAGGATCACATCGGTGATATAGGCTTTATCAATGCTCTCCCAGCGTTTTCTCAGATGCTCTCTTTTGGGAAGGAAGGCTTTATTGAAGTCGTGATACCTTCCTTCACTGCCGGCTATATCGTCAATTTTTATAACCTGCATTCCCTTGTAGCTCTCTGTTTTTGTCCTCACCAGGGTTTTCACATCGTAAAAAGAGAGGAGTTCTCTCTTTTCGGGTCGGAGGATGTTCAGAACCGTATTGAAAATAGCCTTGCTTTTGGCTTTATTGAAATCTGACGACGCAGTCGAATTCATAGAGTGTTTATCCACGTTTTTTTCCTTCCATTTCTATCACATAGTGATCATAGGTATTGATCACCGTAGTCTCTTTGTATTGAGTCACTCTTTTTTCATTGAGAGAATATAGGTGAATGTGCCCATGCAGCAAGTATTGGGGCGAGAATTTATCCATAAACCATAAAAAGGCTTTGAATCCGATATGACAGGGATCTTCCCTGTCGTGTATCCCTCTGGGCGAGGCGTGGGTCAGAAGGATATCCAGGTATCTTCCATGAACAAGTTTATTCCATAATAAACCGGGCAGCATTTTCATTATCCTGTTGAACATTCCCCATTCAGTATACTGGTTATCCCCTTTATTATACCGTCTGCTCCCGCCTAATCCCGCAATAATAAGATTTTTTGACTTAATTCTCACAATCTTGCCGTCCAGATGGGTCGCGCCGAAACTGGCGCTGTACATATCTTCGATTATGGAGTGGCCGCTGTAGATATTATGCTGGGATTTCCGGGAAAAAAGGTGAAATCTTTTGAGATTATGGTTGCCGAAAACAAAATAGAGGGGCTTATTCAGACTGCTGACAATAAAACCGTAATACTCCAGAGGGAGATCCCCGGCGCTCAGGATCAGGTCTACATCACCGAAACGCTGTTTTATATTGGGAGAGTAGACCAGAGGATCCTTATGATCCGCAACAATCAGAATTTTCATGGCTTTCAGCCGACTTTGTCAGCCTGTTCCAGCAGTTTCTGGAGCTTGTCTTTTCCCACCAGATCTATCGGACGGGATTCTACAAAATCCTGGGCTGTTCTATTGAACATGGAACTGCTCACCAGGATTCCCCTTGAGGCCTTGATGTTCTGAACCTGCTCATGAAAATCCCGTACCTGTTTCTGGTCCACATTTTCCGTGACTCTCAGAAAATGGATCAGTTTGGGCATTTTCTTTGTGTTCCGCCACTGACCGGTGCTTTTTTCCACGGCAATGACCTGACATCCCAGCTTGTTCAGGGACTGATCGGTAACGCTCAGACCCATCACATCCACCACCTGCTGGCAGATCTTCAGAAATGTTTCGTTAGGGGAGGTCAGATAGTCCTTCATCCTGTCGTCCTCCCGGAGTTCCTGAAACTGACTGAGTTTTTCCGCCACATCCTTGAAGGACTGCTGTTTGCTGTAGATCTCCTCCCACTGCTCTATGGCATGGTCGATATCCCGTTTCTTCTCATAGCACATGGCCAGATAGTAACGGGCGAAGAGGGTTGTATCATCCGGCTTATCGGCTGTCAGTTTGATGGCCCTTTCCAGTTCGGTAATGGATTTGTCGTAGTTTTTCATGGCCAGATAGCATAAGCCTCTCTCGATGAGGGCTTTGATTTTATACTCCTGATCCTTCTGGGCCTGTTCGAAAAATTCAATGGCCGCCGAATAATTCTGGGCATCCTTATTCATTTTTCCCAGATAAAAGTGGGCTTTATAGTTGTCCGGACGGAGTTTGATGGTTTTCTGGAGAATCAGTTTGGCATCGTTGGTTCTTTTGCCCTTGTAGAGAAGGGAGCCGAGACTGAACAGGGCTTCCGCATTCCGGGGGTCCAGATCAATAGCTTTTTTGTAGTACTGAGCCGCCTGGGGGCCTTTTTTCCTCTGCTCGAAAAGCTTGCCCGCATTGAAGTAGTAGTCCGGATTGTAGGGTTCCATTCTGATGAGCAGAAGGTACTCTTTCAGTGCCTCTTCGGGAAAGTTGAACTGCTGGTAGAGCTGGGCTATAGTCTGACGGAATTCGTTCTCCTTGCAGTACCCTTTGAAGTCATTCAGATTGTTGACTGTTTTCATCTCCATCAGGGCCAGTTCCTCTTTCCGGTCGTTCCTGTAGGCCCTGGCAAGGAGATAGTGAGCTTCGCTGTTCCGCGGTTCTTTTGCAAGGATCTGTTTGGCCATACGTATGGCCTGTGGATTTTTACCAGCTCCTACAAGATTGGCGAGAGTTGCCACTCTTTTGGGCCTGAGAAAGGAACGGATCATAAAAATGAGAAATACTGCCAGGCCCGTGCCGAAGATTATAATAAGGATTATGATAATACTCATGGTTGCTCCGAAAAATCCCCGTTTAGGGGTATACTATATTACGGATTCCCTATGGAAAGCGAAACTTTTTTCCGATATGGTATTAGACTAAACAGTTTCTCAGAATCTGTCAAACCTAACTGGAGGATCGGATAGATGCGCAAGAGTTGGATACTTCCCGCAATACTCATTTTCTCTGTCTGCGGACTACTGCCGGCAGGGTCCTACCAGGACGGTCTGAATGCCTACAGGGAAGGCCGGGATCTGGAAGCCCGGGGATTTCTTGAGAAAGCACTGGCTGAAGAAGCCGGAAATGACGGGGTCTGTCTCTATCTGGGAATCCTCTACCAGAAGGAGGGGGATCCGGCGGCTGCGGAAGAGATCATGAAGAAAGGCATCTCCCTTCAGGGAAAGTATTTTCATGAACTGATTTTCAATCTCGCTAACCTTTACTACACTACCGGGAAATATGAACAGGCGGAAGAACAGTATACAAGTCTGGCGGAAACACTGAATCCTTTCCGGACAAAAGCCCTTTTGAACCGGGCCAATATGTCTGTGACGAATCAAGCCTATCAGAAGGCTCTGGACGACTATCTGAACTATCTGATGGAGGTTCCCGATACCCCTAAAAGGGAGAGTATCGAAGAGATGGTCGCCCTGTTGAGGCAGTACCTTCAGGATGAGGAACAGAAAAGGCTGGAAGAGGAAGACAGGCTGCGCCGGGAAGAGGAAGAACGCAGGCTGGCCGCGGAGGAAGAGGCCCGGAAGCTTGAAGAAGAGACCCGGCAGAGGGAAATCGCCGAGCAGCAGCGCCTGGAAGAGGAAGCCCGGCAGAGAGCCCTTATGGAGAATATCCTCAACTCTCTGAGTACGGCGGGAAAAGAAACGGAAAGTTTCAATGCGGAAAGCGAAAAAGTCGAGGAAGACTTTGAAGAATCCGATCTGGATGATTAACTTGAATACATTGCGTGGTTTATAAAACATCTGAAGTTGGGAGAACTCATGGATAGGAAAAAGATCTTAATAATTGCCGGTATACTGGCTGGTATTCTGCTGGTGGGAGCCCTGTTGTGGTTCCTCCTCAGGACTCCGGGCGGTGATGATACAGGAAGTTCCAAAAGGGACAATATAATAACCCTTGCCAGAGAGTATATGGACCGAAACGAGTTTCAGAGAGCTCTGGATCTTCTTGACGGCCTTCTTATAGAGGATGCTGCGGACCAGGAAGCCCGGGATCTGAGAGATCAGGCGATTGATCGGAAAAACGCCTATGACGAACAGAAACGCCAGGAGGATCTGAAAAATCTGGAGGATCAGCAGGATCAGCTCCGGGAGAGCCTGGATCAGCTGGGCGAGTCCCTTCAGGGGCAGGATCAGGGAGAGAAGACAGCAGAGCTCCTGGCAAGGCAGGAGGAACTGCGTCTTCAGAGAGAGAGGGAGGAGGCCCGGAAAGAGGAAGAGCGGCAGAAGGCTCTGGAACTGCAGAGGCAGGTGGAATCTCTGGTTCAGCAGGGAGAAGACGCCCTCTCGGATAAAGCCTTCAACAGGGCTATCGATCTGGCCCGTCAGGCGCTGCTTCTGGATCCCTCCTCCTACAAAGCCTCCAATCTGAAGTCCCGGGCCGAACAGGCCAGGGAGGATGCCGAATCGGCGGCGGAGAAAAAAGCCCGGGAAGAGAAAGAAGCCAGAATCGCTGCGCTCTACAAGGACGGTATGGATGCCATTGAAAGGAAATCCTACGGTGAAGCCCTGAGTAAGGGAGAGGATATCCTTGATCTGGATCAGGAGGACCCCAGAGGGCACTCTCTGACAGGTCAGGCCCGGTATCTATCCGATTCCTCCTCTTCTGCGGCCAGAGATGAAGCCCGGAGGCATCTGGAACGGGCTGTCAGTCTGGATCCCTCCAACTGGGAAAACTATGAATACCTGTCTCAGATCGCCCAGGCCGACGGGGATTCCAGGAAAGCCATCGACTATCTGAAAAAAGCAGTCAGTCTGAACAGCGACAATGCCAAACTGGCCTACGAACTGGGAAAGCTGCAGTACCGGGCCAGGATGTACTCGGATGCTCTGGGTTCCTTTAAAAAGTGCGAAGCCATAGACCCCGCCTATACGGGGAACTATTTTGCCATGGGTCTTACCTATCTGAAACTGGGAAGAGACAAAGACGCCCTGGCCACCATGAAGCTCAGTATTCAGTACAGGCCGGACCATGCGGCCTCCTACTGGGAGGCGGGGAAACTGGCCCTCAACGAGGGAGTGAGTTCCATGGCTGTCTCCTACTTTAAAAAAGCCACCGAGCTGGCCGGGGACGACGGACGGTACTGGCGGAGTCTGGCAGCCGCCTACTACGCACAGAGCAGTTATGACTCGGCGGTTCAGGCCTATGAAAAAGCCGCCGCCCTGGAACCTGAAAACGGAGATATCCGTCACAATCAGGCCCTGATCTATCAGGCCAAAGGGGATCCCTCATCCGCCCTGAATGCGGCGGTCAAAGCGGTACAGCTTGATCCCTCCAACGCCCGTTTTATCTATACCATGGGTGAAATCAACGAGGATCTGGGAATGACAGACGGAGCGATCGCCTCCTATCTGAAAGCCGTGGAAGTGGATCCGGCCTATGTGAAACCCCGTATTAATCTGGGGGTCCTGTATGATCAGGCTGCTGAGTATGATAAGGCCCTTCAGTATCTGAAGGAAGCGGAACAGCTTGATTCGGGTTCAGCCCTTGTTTGGAACAACCTGGGAAATGTCTATCTTCATAAGGAAGATTATGCCAATGCGGTTTCCTACTACAAAAAAGCTGTAGGTGCCGATCCCACAGACGATGACATTATGCTGAATCTGGCCCGGGCCTATATGGACAATAAACAGACAACCGAAGCGGAAACCATCCTGAATCAGGTGATCAAGCTCAACAGTTCCAACTGGGAGGCCTGGGACAAACTGGCCCACGTACAGTTTACTCTGGGTAAAACCGCCGAAGCCAGGACCACTGTGGAAGAGCTTCTGAAAAAGAACCCCTCCTATCCGGGCAAAGAGGAACTGCAGACTCTGATCCGGTAGCTTCGGCTCCGCTCAGCTACCGTTGGTTCTGATGAGATGAGGGTCTTCTGCTAGCTAGGGCATTTCGGCTCCGCTCAATACAGGCCCGCTCAGCTACCGTTGGTTCTGATGAGATGAGGGTCTTCTGCTAGCTAGGGCATTTCGGCTCCGCTCAATACAGGCCCGCTCAGCTACCGTTGGTTCTGATGAGATGAGGGTCTTCTGCTAGCTAGGGCATTTCGGCTCCGCTCAATACAGGTCCGCTCAGCTACCGTTGGTTCTGATGAGATGAGGGTCTTCTGCTAACTAGGGCATTTCGGCTCCGCTCAATACAGGCCCGCTCAGCTACCGTTGGTTCTGATGAGATGAGGGTCTTCTGCTAGCTAGGGCATTTCGGCTCCGCGGCCTCTCGAGGGGTGGCACTTTATCTGTGAAACATTCCGCTGCGTTTTAAGTAAAAGTCCCCTTTAGGGGATTTAGGGGCCGTGATTCAGGGGCCGGATTCAGGGAGCTAAACCGTACGGCCCACCAGGGAATAGAGTTCCGCTTCGCTCAGTTTGAACCAGAGAAGCCTTCCGTGGGGGCAGCGGGGATTTTCCAGAGCCAGGGCGCCTTTTAACAGCTCCATGGCGGCGCCGGGATCGATGGGATCTCCCTCTTTGATGGCATTCCGGCAGCTCATGGTGGCATACAGATCTTTCTGAAGCTCCGCCGGGGAGCCTTTGCGGCATCTGAGAAATTCCATGATCTCTTTTTCCAGGGAGAGGGCCGCCCGGGGGAGGGCTGTCACTTCAAACAGATTCTCCTCTTTTTTCCGGAAGCTTATCCCCAGTCCTGTAAAGACCTCTTTCTGTGCCAGCATAAACCGTTCCTCTTCTTCGCTGACCTCCAGCTCCAGGGGGATCAGAAGTTCCTGTACCGCCGGATCCTCTCTTTTGTAGCGTTCGTAAAGGAGTTTTTCGTGAGCCGCATGCTGATCCACTATGAAGAGATCAGTTCCCACTTCGGCCAGCAGAAAAACTCCCATGATCTGCCCCATAAAGCGGATGGAACTCTCTCCCTGAGCCTGCTCCGCCGGTGCGGCCCTGTGATAGGGGGGGATCCTTTCCGGGTGCAGCTCCTGTCTGAGGGGAGGAGTCTCCCGGACAAGCCTGCTGAACCTCTCGCTCTGGGCCTGAGGTGTGGCGGGATAGCTCTCTCTGTGATGCTGGGAGGGATTCGGGCTTCCCGGCCAGTCTGTCCTGTTCTTATATACCCCCGGCGACGCAGATGGTGCCGGTTTCTGCCAGGGGACCGCTGCGGGCCCCGGAGAGGGAACAGAGGGCGATGGCAGGGGAGAGTCCGGCTCATTCAGATCCAGCTGTCTTGATTCGACAGGCACGCCCGCAGGACGCACGGGACTGTACTCCCGCAGAAAATCTTTTATAAGGGACACCAGTTCATGGTGGATCTGGGGACCGTTCCGGAAACGGGCTTCCCTTTTGGCCGGATGGATATTGAAATCCACCAGCGAGGGGTCAACATTAATAAAAACAAAACACACAGGAAAGACCCCTCCGGGGAGGATTTCGTCATAGCCGTACTGAACAGCCTGCATATAGGCGTATTCATCGATCCGTCTGTTGTTGGCAAATATCTGGATAAACCGGCGGTCATTCCGGTTCAGTTCGGGCCGTCCCGCCACAATGGTGATATCAAAGCCCTCCAGAACAGCCTGTCTCTGCACAAGCATTCCCCCGGGAATGGAGTTGCCGTATGCGGCGGCCACCCGTTCTCTCAGGCTAGAGGGGGGGAGGGTAAAGCGGACCTTGCCGTCCATGGTGAGCTGAAAGTGGATATCAGGAAAGGGGATGGCCTTTTCCAGAAAGGTATTCCGGCACATGGTGCCCTCTGACTGGGGCCTTTTGAGGAATTTTTTCCGGGCCGGAATGGAGTAGAACAGGTCCGACGCCTCGACAATCGTCCCTTTGCCGCCCCGCCAGGGAACAGGTTCGGTGAGTTTCCCGTCCCGGATTGTGAGCCGGTGGGTTTCTCCCTCCCGGGTGGATATAATATCCAGGCGGGAACTGGCGGCAATACTGGAAAGGGCCTCGCCCCGGAATCCCAGGCTCCGGATCTGCATCAGATCATCTTCGGTTTCAATCTTGCTGGTGGCATGGGGAAGGCAGCAGAGGGTTAAATCCTCCCGGGTCATTCCTATTCCGTTGTCCACAAGGCGGATTTTGGCAATCCCCCCCTGTTCGAGGCTCAGATCCACCCGGTCCGCTCCGGCGTCAATGGCGTTGTCCATCAACTCCCGGACCACCGAATTGGGTCTGTCTATTACTTCTCCCGCGGCAATTTTGCGGGCTACCATATCATTCAGAACTCTGACCGATTTGCTCATGGTTTTAACCTATCAGAAAGTGATCTCCAACTCCACCCCCAATTCGAAGGCGTTCTGGAAAACCTCCTGTTTCCCTCCCAGTCCCAGGGACATCCAGCCTTTCAGAGCCCCCAGTTCCTCTATAATCAGGCTGGTCTGGTGGGTCATTATGGTATCGTATGTGGTATTCTCCCTCTCTTCCCCGTCAAAATCCCCGCCGAATTCCAGACGTTCCTCATGCTCTCTGTAGTTTGTTTTCACAATCAGTCTGTCTATGAGGGGCAGGTCAATCCAGGGGTTCTCGGGCTCTCTCCAGCGGAAGATAAACTGAAGGTCCTCCTGCCATGTGTCCTCCTGAAACTGCAGGGCATAGCGGTTGTCCAGGCTTATTTCCCAGACCTCTCCGGTGAGGAGATTGATATAGTTCTGATAGATCAGCTCTTCCGGGTCCGGCAGGAATCCCTCCCGACCCGAGAGGATGTACTGAAGGGAGCTTGTCCACTCATCGGTTTCATAAAAATCAAGATACCCCTGACTGCCGTAGCTGCCGAAAAGGTTCAGCGCCGACTGGACATACTGGAAGCTCCAGTGGTCCTCTCTGTATAGGGTGTCGCTGTCTTTTCTGTAGGTTCTGTCCAGGCTGATATCCACCGAAGAGGGGGCTATCAGATCGGAGAGCCGGGAACCGGGCATCCGGCTCACCGAGAGGTAGAGCTCTGGGGTGTAGGTACTGTCGTCGGTCAGAGTCAGTGTATCCTCAAACCTGTCGATGCCGTTTGTATCAAAGATCTCGTAGAGAGGGACAAAGTTCCACAGGGGGAACTGGGATTCCAGTCCTCTGGTGAGGGTATCCCAGTCATCCCGGAAGGAGCTGTATTCCCCGGGGAAAATCACGTTCTCCAGGCTCCTCCTGTAACCGGGTTCCACAGAAATATCCCCCCGGCCGGTGGGAATCTCCAGAGGAAAGGCCAGTTCGGTTTCCCATGTGTTTGTCTGTTCCCACTGATAGGTTTCGGTGGCATAGTAACTCAGTTCGGGAGTCCAGGATATACCGAAAATCTCTCCTCTGTGGGAGAATCCGGCGTTCCCTTCTCCCTCCCGGCTTTCCAGGTCCTCATCCAGGGGTGTGTAGTAACTGAAGTCGGCAGCCCAGTCGCTGAAGTAACTTTCCGAGTCGCTCTCCCAGCCTGAGGTCTGAAAGAGGTCCATTTCCATTTCTGCCGATCCCCCTTTGTAGGGACTCAGCTTGAAAGATCCTCCCCACTGCTGAACCAGCTGGTCCAGGCTTCCCTCGCTGCCAGAGCGGGCTTCCAGGATCAGCGAGCCCAGGGGTGTGAGGTGGAGAACATTTTCCCGGCTCATCACATCCTCACCCGGATAAAAGGACCGGCTGTAAGAGTCGGAAACCCATCCCAGGCGGCTGCTGGAGGGCAGCCGAACCAGGTGTCCCATTGTATAAAGGGTATTCTCCTCATTGTGTTTGAGATCCATATCCCCTTCCATCCGGATGCGCATCACATCCGCTCCTGTGCTGAACTGGCTCTCCAACTGATTGACTGTGTCGGAAAAGAGGGAGCTGTTGTCCTCCCTGCTGTAATAGATGCGGTTGAACAGGTTGAAATTGCCCAGCAGGGGGAAACCTCCCTCTGTGGCGGCAATCGTTCCGGGGATGGCATAAGTCAGGTCATAGTCCAGGCTGGTCCGGGTTGTAAACAGAGGATTGGAAAAATGCACCTCATCCAGATAGATCCTTCCCGAGTTCAGCCCGGTCATGCCCACAGTAAAGCGGGTCAGTTCGCCCGCGTCTTTATCAAAGCCCAGAGAGTTAATGCGGGAATCACCGGAAAATCCGGCTGTTCCCTCTTCCAGATTGACTGTCAGTTTCTCCCAGCCTGTGCTTCCGGGTTCATAGCTTATATGGATACCCAGTCCCTCCGGGTCGGTGAGATCGATAAATCCTTCTCCGCCGGTCTGTTCATGAAGGACATAAAGGGCCAGTTCCCCGTAGTCTCCCGGGTTCTTCCCCTCCATCCAGGAGGTTCCGGTCCAGTACTCTCCGCTGTTCAGAGGCGTTCCGTCCTGACTTTTATCACCCCAGGAGATCTTCAGTACCTTCTGATCGTCATCGTCGGGATGAAACACTGAATCCACTTCGGGAAAGGTTTTTTCAAGACTTTCGGTTTGTTCTGTGGTTTCCACCGCATCAAGGCTGGAGTTATCCCTTTCTGTTCCGGAGGCCGTGAACACCTGCATCACCAGGGGAGAACCTTCTCCCTGAAAGCCTCCCGCCAGAAGTTCTCCTCTGGAAGTCCCGGTACCGCCGCTGTTGGAAAGGAGCAGGCGGAAAGAACGCACCCGGCTGAGTTTCTGACGTTCCCGGGTGGTAAGGGATATGGTGACTTTCTCCCATTGGTTTTCTTCGGCGGGGAGGGAAATATTGTCTTTACTGACCACATAGAAGCTGGATCCCGGTTCTACGGAACCGTTCTCATCGGCGTCTTCGGATTCACCGTTTTCACCCAGAATGAGTTTCACTTTCAGATTGTCCGCTTCCAGGTTCTGCCGGCGCAGATAGAAGCTCAGGGATGAGTAGCCCGAAAGATCGATCAGTTCGTCACTCACAGGCAGATAGTCCCCTCCGGTCCACTCGCTCCCTTCCAGATCATAGGTCATAACCATCACACGGGAGCTGAATGGATCATCCTGATAGGATCCGGCCGCAGAGGGACCTCTTTCGCTGCTGTCTACCGGGGCATCCCACTCATAGGCGTTCAGATAGGTCTGTCCGGTATTGCTTGTCATCAGGAAGTCCCTGTAGATCAGGGGGGTCCAGTCCTCTTCGGGGTAGTCAGAATCCGCCGGAGTCAGGGATATTTCAGATGGGATTAGCTGATCTTCGGAAAGGGAAAAACTGTATCCCTCATCTTCCATACTGTGGAGCCTCAGATTTCCTGCTGTATCGGGGGTCTGGATCGTCACTCCCGCTCCGGCGGTCACAGAGAGATTCTCTTTCTCATAAAAAAGGGTGGACGCAAAGTCGATCCTTCCGGGATTGTCTCCCTGTTCCTCCGTCACCTGGGATTCGGGGATGGTCCATCTCAGGGATTCAGCCAGTTCCAGGGTCAGATAGGGGGTAAGGAAAAGCCGGTTGCCCTGGGCCATGAAAAGATCTCCCCCGCCGAAGCCTGTGCTTTCGGTCCGGTAGGTTACCTCAATCCTGTCATCGGGAAAGATATACCGTGAGAAAATCAGTTCGCCCGTATCGTAATTCACTTCGACTGTCTGATCTTCAGTGCCGTTGACTTTGACTTTCACCGATCCTTTGACAATTTCAGATCCCAGATAGTAGGAGGAAGAGTCCTCTTTGACAGATATCAGGATATTCCTGGAAATTTTCTGTTCATCGCTGGTCCTTCCCGGGCCGTAGAGTGCCGGGTCCTCTTCCGCAAAGGGAACTCTGGTATGGGCATCCCTGGCAGAGTAGCTGCCGCTTTGGACTGTCAGGGTATAATCATCCGGGGTAAAACTGAAATCTCCCGAAGCTTCCAGAGAACTTCCCCTCTCCATCAGTGTTATTGAGGTACGCCAGGACTCAGAGGGGAGGTTGGTGTTGTAACTGTAGTGGTTATAGCTCTGAAAGGGGGACCAGCTGCCGGGGGAGTGAACCAGCAGAGCATCGTTGCCATCAATTGTGACAAGAGAGGTCTCTTCGAATGTCCCGCTGGAAGGCTCCCCGTCATAAGGATCGTCTTCCGACCAGCCGAAGGGCAGTACAGCTGTCTCCGGGTCGGGTCTTCCGCTGGCATCCACATCCATTATGAAGTTTTCCACAGTGTCTTCGCCCACTCCGGCAGCACCCTTCCTGTAAAAAACAACAACCCGGTCCTCCGCCGGCTCATCCAGTTCCAGAAGCCCCTGTTCCAGATCTATGGTGTAGCCCGAAGTGATCAGGGTGTATCTCCTGCCGTCCGATCCCGCAAGGGCGCCGTTGTCCTCTTCCAGATACACTCTCAGGCTGCTGATCCCCTGATCGGGCAGAACAAAAAACTGCCCCTCCAGATAGTCCATCAGGAGAATTTCCTCTTCCGTTACCTCATAGGACCCTACAAAGGTTTTGCTCTGTTCCTCTGTGGGGTCGTAGCGGATCATAAACTCATGCTCCGACTGCATGGACTCGAATCGGCCGCTGATTCCGGGCGTGTTGTATTCGGGGGAGGAGACGTCGATGCCCCGGTATTCTCCGATTCCGATTCCGGCATTGCCGATTCTGACCTCTTTCACAGGGTCTTCCTCTCCGCCCATATAGCCCATCACATAGGTGTTTCTGTCATACCCTTCTGTGATGGAGGTTTCCAGGAAATAGTGATCCAGAAGGAATACGGAAAGGAAAAAGTCAGGCTCCTGTTTAAACTCGAATCCCTGCTGTAGGCCGGAAAATGAGGCGGGAAATACCCAACCATCCGGTCCGTTTTCATAGCCTGTTCCATAGGTAAAGCGGTAGCGCCAGTAACCCTGCCAGTACACATCGGTTCCCACGCTTCCTATGTCCATATCCAGAATATGGGCCGGAGCTTCTCCCTCCGGGGCCGCCTCCTGCGCACCGAGTTTTTCCGTTACGGGTGGAGAAATGAGGAAAAATACCGATAATAGAAAAAGGAATGTAATATTTTTCACTTTGTATTATTATTAACGTGTAAACAAAGATTAAGCAAACCCTTTAATCAGTAGGAAGTCTATGGATAACAACAATGCCAAAGCCCAGGCTTTTCTGAGCAGACTCATGCAAAATCCTACAATGAATGGATTTTCCGCTCTCCAGAGGGAGGATCAGCTGATGCAGTTTTTTGCCATCAACGGCCAGAAGCTGAAACCGACCCTCACTTCGGACGCTTTTTTTCCCGGCGAGTCCTGGCAGAATATTTATAAGTTAATGACTCAGAACCTTTACGACATGACCAATAAAGAGATACGCCCTCAGATCCAGTCGGAGCTCAATGACAGGATCAGCTATTCCTTTGTTTCTTTTTTGAATCTTCCGGCTCCGTCGGAGAGCATGAAACGACAGCTGATGGCTGTGATTGACAGGCTTCTGAACAATCCCTTCGGCCGGCAGGAACTGACGGGACCGCTCAATGCCATCCGTTCGGGAATCATGAAAAAGTACATCATGTACGCCTTTGAAAGGCAGAAATACATTCATTTTGAACTTTCAAAGGTCCAGAGGCTCAGGATGTCTCAGGAAGAGGTCTATAACTATATTAAAACATCTCTGCTGATCAAACCCCTGGCCTATCTGTTTCAGCCCGGAGGGCCCGGACAGAATCAGGTGCACGGACTGACTCCGGGATTTGCCGAACAGATCACCCGGCAGCTCTCCAAGCTGATTCCCGATATGCCCGATACGGTGATCCGCAGCAGTATCAACAGCTGCATCGCCTTCCAGGACAACAATAAACTGGAAGCCACAGCCCGGCTGGCCGCCATTTTCTCCAGCCGCTGTGCGGTTATGAAAGAGGGCATGAAGATAGACCGAGGGGCCGCCTCTTCCGATCAGAGCTGGTTCAATATTGCCAGGCGGAACCACAAATTTTACGGTTACGATTTTGATATGCTTACCGAACTGTATAACATTTCAGCAGAGAACGGATGGTAGAAACATGAAAGAAAAAGTGAACAACGCCCTGGAGAACTTCATCCTCCTCATAATATTCCTGGTCCTGGTTCAGACCTTCCTGGAAGATCTGGCGGTTCTGCTCTCCCTCTCCTGGGATGTGAGAAAAACCCTGATTTTCACAGGATTCGGCTTTGACCTCTTTTTTACCATAGAGTTTATTGTCCGCTTTTTTTCGGCTGTGAAGAACGGCCGGGGAACCCGGTACTTTATCAGCGAAAGGGGATGGATCGATCTGATCGCCTCGCTGCCGCTGCTCCTGCTCAGTTCCGGTCCGGCGGTGATTTCTGTACTGGACGGAACCGCCTACATCGGAGCGGCGGGTATGCTGAATATTCTGAAGGTCGTAAAGACGGTCCGGATAGCCCGGATCCTCAGGCTCCTGAGGCTTCTGAAAATTTTCAAAAAGATCAAATTTGTCAATTCTCCCATGGCCCAGAGGCATCTGACCCGGATTATCACAACAGTCATCGCCTCTCTGGTTCTTGCCCTGACGGGAGCTTCTTTCATCCTGGCACAGCTGGATGTTCCCGATGCGGAAACCCGTTTTGTCGAGAGCCATGAGGCTGTTCTGGATGCGGCTCTGGAGCTGCAGGAGAACGATCTTCTCACATGGTACGGAACCAGTCTGTTCGAACAGCAGAAATCCATTCTGATTGTACGGACTCCTGAAGGCACCATCTACTCCCGGGAGAGCAACAGCTACTACCGGCAGTGGTTCGGCCCCTCCGACTACGGATACGTCAGCAGAGACGGCATGGAAATCTTCTACAGCATGAAGCCCATCTATGCGGGAGAGTCCAAGAGCAATCTTATGATCTTCATTTCCATCCTGGTCATGCTTACGGTGCTGCTGCTCTTCTACAGCCCCCATTTTGCCATAACCGTTACAGATCCGATCAACATCATGATCAAAGGATTCAGCGACTCCAGCTACAACCTGGAAGTTCTCATTCCTGAAGATCTCAGCGAAGACGGCATTTTCAGGCTCTCCAAACTGTATAACGAAGAGTACCTTCCCATGAAGGCCCGGAACAGCTCACGGGAAAGCGGGAGCAACCTGGCCCTGAAAATGGAAGATTTTGATGATTTCCTGAAAGGCTAGCCCTTCGGCTCCGCTTAGGGACCACCCTTCGGCTCCGCTCAGGGACCACCCTTCGGCTCCGCTCAGGGACCTCACTGTGGTAATGTGATAAATCACATCTCTACAGGGGCTGATTTGATTTTTACCGATATAATTCTCTGTTAAATCAGAATATTGTGGAGACGCGATTTATCGCGTCTTTTTTTGTCCCTAAATCCGGCCCCTAAATCCGGCCCCTAAATCCGGCCCCTAAAGGGGACTTTTACTTAAAACGCAGCGGAATGTTTCACAGATTAAGTGCCTCCCTTTTTGTGGGGGGCTGATCTAATCCACCAGAGGGATAAACGGTACTTGCCGGGCGGTTTCTTCGGGGACTATGACTCTTATGTACCTCAGGGCATCGGTAAAGCCCCGGACAACTGGCTCGCTGAAAACCGATCCTGACCGGACAAAGGGAGTCGGGCCCTGATCGGTGATAATGGGAAGGTCTACTTCGAAGGAGATCCTTGAGGGGATATCTATGATCAGATGGTTTTCAGGCAGGGTGTCTTTTGTTTCGGACTGGACTTTCCGGGCCAGTTCATCTTCGTAGCGGAAACGGAATTCCAGATCCATCAGGTCCCGGTGGAGTCTGCTGGATTCGTCAAAGGGGATCTGGCTGACAATGCGGTACTTTTTTGGGGTCTCTGCCTCTCTGATAAGAGAGCTGAGCTCTTCGGGGAGCTGAAGCATCCTTTTGAAGAAGTTGTCATCGTCCATGCCGTAGAGCTCTTCCGGCTTGATCAGGCCCTCTTTGATGCTCAGATAGACAGCTTTTTTGACCATCCCCGTTGAGATCCTCACGTCTGTATGCCAGTAGACTGTTTTATACATCAGGTATTTGGAAAAAAGGATGTTTTCCACGGCCGTAACCCCTTTGGCTGTGAGGCCGATTCCCGAGGGGGTGGGGCGGATCTGGGATATGACAAAATCGATATCCTGAATACCGTAGGGAACGCCGCAGAAGTAGGCGTCCCGGTTCAGATAGTCCAGCTTGTCCGGATCCAGTACCCCCGAAAGGATATTCCGGAAAAAGATGAGCTCTTCATTTCCCCCGTCAGGCACCGAATCATCGATGATGGCGGCGGTCAGTTCCGGGTCACTTCCGATTTTATTTTTAATGATCCCCCCGATTCCTGTCTCTCTGATGAGGAGGCCCGAAAGGAGTTCGTGATCCTCCAGGGGAAGTTCCCTGAACGAGTGGGCATGGGGGAAATGTCCCAGATCATGGAGCATGGACGCACAGAGAAAGGCTTTGGCTCCCTCCAGTGATATGCGGGGGCAGTCAGGAGAGAGCAGGATGGTCTTCAGGATTCTCCGGGCCAGAAAAAAGACTCCCAGGCTGTGATTGAGCCTGGTGTGGGTAGCGCCGGGGTAGACCAGGGCGGCCGGCCCCAGCTGGCGGATCCGTCCCAGTTTCTGAAACTCCGGATCGTTCATCAGCTCCCTCAATTCAGGAGTCAGGTAGATATGTTTCCAGAGAGGATCCCTGACGGGAACACTGTAGTCTTCGTTGATATGACGGATGATCTTCTGTTTCATATTCCCATTATACCGAAAAAAGGTTTTGACGGTATGGGGTATTTCTGTTAAAAGGGAAGCAGGATGAAAAAAAACAGGCTTGTCCCAGGGACTATGATTCTCCTCCTTTCTGCGGCTCTGTTGACAGGAGGCTGCCGGAAAAAACAGGTTCCTCCCCCTGAAACGGACACTCCCCGGCCTGTTCAGGAGGAAGCGTCCTCCCGGGCCATTCAGATGAACCGGACGGGAGAGCAGCCCGAACCGGAGGCTCCCGCCGAAAAGGACGAATCCACGGCTTCCCGGGAGACCTCTGACTTTCCCGAGTTCTCGGGGCCGCTCTTTCTGCAGAGAAAACTGCCCCAGAGCCGCCTTCTGCCGGAAGGGGACTTTGTCGGCCCCTTTCTGGACTATTTTTCCTCTTCTGAAAACGAAAGACTGGCGGGCAATCTGCTGCAGAACTTTTTTTTCTCTTTCTTTTCGGGCATTGTAAACGACAGGTATCTTGCGGGGGATCTCAACAGACTATTCAGGGAGGAGCTGGAAAGCTACAAATCCCTGGGGTCCGAGATGAGGGGATTTTCTGCGGGTTCTCTGGAACTATCGGGAAACAGAGGCAGCGTGAGGGTCAGAATCTTTTCGGATACCGGGTCCATTGCCGGAAGGATCTATCTGTACTCGGACGGTACAAGATGGTTTATTGAGGACTGGGAGATTCCCTTCGCCCTCTGGCCGGGAGAACCCCCTGCTGAGGAAGAGACCGGAGGGAACTGATCTCAGTTCAGGGGAATGCCCGCATCTTTGCGGCGGAAGGATTTTCCTACAGCCACACAGTTGGCCTTTTCTGTAAAAACCACACCTTCATCCCAGTATTCAAGAGCTGCAAACATGGCATTACCGCCGTCATTGTCATCGCTCTCTTCGGTCCGGAAGGACACGTAGTCGGCCAGTTTTTCATAATCCTGCTGATTCAGGCAGTCGTTTCTGCGGGAATTGAAGGTATTCCACTCTTTGATGGACTGAAACCCCTCTCCTTCGTCTTCGATGATCATCCTGGCTTCCTCTTCGGTAAAGGTGTACCAGACTTTTACCATTTTGGAGGCATCGCTCTTGTTGCCGTGTTTGACCGCATTTTTAATCAGCTCGCTCACCTGCTGTTCCAGCAGGTTGATCTCCCGGATTTCAGGAGGAGCTTTCTGAACTATGAGAAGGGTGAAATACCGGATCTGTCTGTAATCACTGGGAAATTCCTTGAAATAGAGGCCTTCCCGGTCCATCAGTTTATGATTGTCGTCGATCTGTATGGTTGTGTTGCTCATGTCAGGCGCCTTTTCCTTTCTGGAGTTTCAGTATTCCATCCCTGAGAGTCTCCTCCAGAGGAAAGTAACCGGTCAGTTTTGTCAGCTCAATGACCTTTTTGACAGAACCATGGACGTTGGTGATGATAAGACTGGCATTCTTTTTCTTCAGTGCAGAACTGACATAGATCAGAGCACCGATACCGCTGGAATCTATGTATTCCACTTTTTCCATGTTGATTATGTAAAGGCTGATGTTCTTTTCAAGCATCTTGCCTATCAGTTCCTTCAGTTTGAAGGCGTTGTAAAGGTCCATTTCCCCTTCGATATCAACAATATATATATTCCCGCTTTTGCGCACTTTAAGTTCCAAGCAGCTTCTCCTTGAATTCCTGATTTATGAATACTTTTTAAAATAGATCTGAAAAAAGCCTCTGTTGAAGTGGTTTTTTTCAGCCATTTCTTTTTACATCAAGAGTCTATGCTATTGTACCGTTGTGAAAGTCAATCGTCAAGAAAGTTTTGATCATGAGGCGAACTGCTGCTCCATGGTTCTGTAGGTCTTTTCCCCGTCGGGAGTGTCAAAACTGAGGATCTGAATACCGCAGATACGGAATCCTTCCGCATCCGTGCGGATCCAGCGGATCTGTCCTGTCAGGGAGAACTGTCCTATCTCCTCATTTTCAGGAAGGACTGTTATGGTTTTGGTCTCGTTCTGAGCCGCTGTCATGGGAATAATCGTCACATATTTGAATCCATCGTCGCTGATATCTCTCATATAGCCGGGAACCCCGTCCATCAGGACTTTGGCATAGCTGTAAAATCGGCTGCTTGATCTGTTATTCGTCATTGAATCGGCTCCTAAGGGTAATAATTGTTCCAATGGTTTTTCCTTTTCTCCAGTCCTGACTCTCTCCCTGATTATCATAGAAGGATATGAGAAAATCGTGAAAGGTTCTCTTTGTTACAAGAAGTCCCATACCGAATCTGTTGTATCCGTGTTTTTCCCTGTAGTCCTGAAAGGAGATGCTGTTCATATCTATATCGGTCACATCGTCATGAATATTGTAGGGGAGTACAGAGGTATCGAATCCGCCTCCCGCATCTTTGATAACTATCAGAAGATCATGGGTTTCCATTCTGAATTTGAGGGTAATCAGTTCGTGTGAAATGCGTTCCTTATGGGCTCTGATGGAGTTGTTTACAAGCTCCAGGACGGCATACCGGATGTGCTCCATTTCAGCACCCACATCGGTAAAATAGAGCTGATTGAACTCCCTCAGAAGGTCATTAAAGTCGGAATTCTGCGATAGTTTTATAGTCACGGATTTATATTTTTTTTCTTTATATTTTATATATCCCATAGTTTACTATATAATGTAGAAATCCATTAATTGCCAGCAGGTTAAAAATATATATGTTTTTTATTTACTATAAACTGGACAACAGAAAACAGCTCTCGGGGCTCCACAGTGATAAAATAAGGGAAATTCTCGCCCGGTGCAGTGCCATCCTCCATGAGGCGGGAGGGTCTCCCATCGATCTGGACGAACAGATATATCAGTTCGCCGCTCTATACAAGGAGACGGCCCTTTCGGTGCTTGATGCGGCGATCCGGCTGAAAAAATATCTGGATGAAAATTCCGAGCATCTGTTCGGATTTTCCATCATCCTTTCGGCGGATCACGATAACGAGGATCTGGATGTTCACTTTCATAATCTGTCTCTGCTGGCTGAAGAAGAAAACTGTATATGGATGGAGGAGTCTGCCGTTTCCCGGTACAGTGCCTTTGTGGACGTGCCTGAAAGTTCCGAGACTTCTCCTCTGCTCCCTGTAAAGGTAAAAACGGAAAAAATGCTCTTTCTGGAGGACCTCTATCGGAATTTCCTTAACCGGCCGGATCAGATCGGTCCCGTCAAAAATGAGATCAACCAGTGGCTTTTCAGGGAGGATCAGCCGGAAGCGCTTTTTATAAAAACAGGGGATCCCGATGAATCCCTGATGATTCTGAAAGAGGTTTTTGAAGATCAGAGAGCCCTGGTGGAGCAGTTTCTGCTGCTGGAACCCGCCCGGGACTGCTGGGATCCTCTGTATCCTCTTGTCAATTTTATCAATCGGGAGTTTCTGAATCATGCGGGCCAGTACCTTTCGCCGGACCAGCGCAATCAGTGGCTCAAAGACGGCCCGTTTCTGCAGAAGATCTGCCAGAACGACTGGTATCTTCAGTGCAGTGATCAGTTTTTTACGGAGTTTTCCGAGGCCATGCGGCTCTACTGGGCGGCCTGTCTGCGCAAGCTGGATACCTATCCCACACCGCCGGTTCTGATTATCCGGGAGCCCGAAGGGTTTACCCCCGGATCCCGGGAGCTTCTGAAGGAGCTTCTCAAGGGATTTCTGACGGATCAGCCGGCGCAGAAATATATCTTCCTGTCCCGGGAGGACTCTCTGCCCGAGCCTTTTGACACCCTGACGGTACAGACTCTGACATTTAAAGTTCCCTCGGGAGCGGAAGCGGTCAGCAAGGTGGGACAGGCCTTTCCGGACCGCAATGACAGCATGGACGGCATTATGAAAACCTTCACTGCCCTGGGAAACTCCCTGTCCTCGCTGTTTTTTCACTACTGGAACGAAAATGAAAACCACCCGGGCGTGGCCGAAAGCCCTTCGGAGTGGACATTCCTTCAGAACCAGGATCCGGTTTCTCTGGAGATCCTGGCTGTGAGCTTCTGGGGCCGTTTCTTTGCCACCCGTTCTCTGGTCCTTGATTTTTTCAAGCAGAAGGGGACTCCTGTACCCGAAGCGGAGGAGAGGATCAAAAGGCTGGAAACCCTGGGATTTCTGAGGTTCCGGCCGGGAGCCTGGGGCGTGTACGGAAGGACCGCTGTTCTGAGCTTTCTGGAATCTCTGGAGTACCTGAATCTGGATCAGCTGAACCGGGACTTTTCCGCCTTTCTGAAGAGACGGATGGAAGAGGGGAGTCCCCAGTGTCTGAGCGGGCTCTTTTTCTATCTCAACAGCCGGGGGGATGTAGATTTCGGCCTTTCCGTTCTGAACAGAATCATCAACCATCTTCTGGATCTCAGAGAGATGGATCTGGCCCAGACTCTCCTGGATTCCCCCCTCTTTCCCCAGAGGCAGATGTCCAATTCCCAGCAGGAGGGGTTTCACAACATTCAGTATGCGGGCCGTCTCCGCTGCGCCCTTCTGAGAAGGAACCGGAAGGATCTGGCAGGGAAACTCAACTCGGGATATCTTTCCCTTATGCAGGCCCAGGGGGATTATTCCGAGGAGTTCCTGCTTCAGCAGGCCCATTACCACGGGGTGAATGGAGATTCCGATACGGCCCTGGAAGTTGTAAAGAACAGCCTGTTCGCCTTTCAGAAAAACAGCGATCATTCGGGTGAGACCCGGGCGAATATAGGCCTGGCTCTGACCCTGCTTTCCCAGAGGAAAATACAGGCTTCCATCGATTATTTTGAAATTGCCACCAGAATAGGGGAGCAGCTGGAGGATAAAATCTCCGGCCTCTACAGCGGCCGCTTCATGGTGCTGGCCTCGTACCTCTTCGGAAACCTTTCCATGGCCCTGAGGCTTCTGGAATCCCAGATGCCCCTGGTTGAGGAGGAGCGTAACCGGGAGACCCAGATCTTTCTGCTTTTTATCAAAGGGCGGATCTTTTTTGAGCTGGGCCGGTACAGCGAGGCCTTCAAAGTACTCAAAGTGGCTCTGCAGCTGGGCAAGCGCTACAGCATGCGCCAGCAGATCCGGGTGATCACAGCCTGGATGGCCCGGTCGCTGTGTTTCGGTCACAGCGAGAAGATTGCCCTGGATATGCTTGATAAACAGCCCGACTCCCTGGAGACCGCCTATTTCAAGGCCGAGGCCTACTACATGGCGGGGGATCCCGCCAGAGGAATTTCTCTGCTGGAACCGGTTCTGGAGAGCTATGATACAAGTCGGGAGTTCATTCACGAGATGAACTGCTGGGAGGACGGTTTCCGTCTGATAGAAGGGCACCTTTCGGACAGCGCCCTCTACGAAGATGTTCTGCTGGATCAGGCAAAGGGATTCTACTATTTCCTTCTGGGAAAGATCGGCCGCCGGCAGGAGGCCCTGGAAGGTCTCAAACCTCTGTGCCGGATGGATACGGCCTACAACCAGCAGCCCTTCGGTTACTACTTCTTTTTCTACGCCCAGGATCTGATGCAGGAGGACGAAGACATGAAGGATGAGAACTTTATGATCCTATTGTCCCATTCGTTTAAACTGCTCCAGACCCGGGCGGGCCGTTTTGACAATCAGCAGATGAAGCACAGCTTTTTCAGGAAAAACTTCTGGAACAATGAGATTGTGAAAAAGGCTCAGGAGCTGAATTTTATTTAGGGAGTTTTTCTCTATTTAATAGGAGAATCCTGTCCTGAACCAACCCTCTCCCCCGGCCCCTCTCCCAGGAGGAGAGGGGAGAGATTATTTAAAAAAGATTTTTTTCAGAAATCCTGTTGACACTTTTTTATGGTTCAAGGTATATTACGCAGGCAATCGCATGGTGGCGTAGCTCAGTTGGTAGAGCAATCGGCTCATATCCGGTCGGTCAGGGGTTCAAGTCCCTTCGCCACTAACATTTAAAGCAATCCTTCGGGGTTGCTTTTTTTTGCTTATAACCAGTCCCCGGCGAAGGGACTTGAACCCCGGAAGCTGCGCGCGAATACCTGGAGCGTAAGACGGACAGAACGTCCGTCGCCAGCAGCTGGAGGCGGCTTTTCTACCTCGAACACGATGTTCGGGGTAGAAAAGGCAATGTCCCTTCGCCACTAACATTTAAAGCAATCCTTCGGGGTTGCTTTTTTTTTGTTTATAACCAGTCCCCGGCGAAGGGACTTGAACCATTCGGTATTATCATTTTATTGTTTCCGGGAACTCCTGGATTCTTTCTCCGGGTTTCTAGCTTAATTTATATAGCCATGATCGCTGCTGCAATCTCATTTATACAATCTTCCGCTTGAGGGAACTCTCCGGGATGTTCAAAAAAAGCGTGGGCCATCCCTTTGTATCGGAAAAGAACTGCATCCACACCGTTTTCGGAAAGCTGACGGGCAAAATCCTCCGCCTGGCTTCTCAGATAATCATATTCGGGAGATACAATCAACGTTGTTGGAAATACGGAAGGATCCACACTCCTGGAAGGAGAGGCAAGGGGGGCCAAAAAGTCATCTTGATTGTTGATATAGGAGTATGAGCTGACTTTAATGAGCTCCTGAAGTTCGTAGATCATATACTTTGCCATTTCAGGATTCTCTTGAATTACGTAATTCTTATCAGACCAATCCGGCTGATCAGGATTCACATCCATTAGTGGATAGAGAAGAACCTGCAGCCGAATCCTTCTCTGCGTGTCTTTCAGACAGCAGGCTGCAGCCAGATTGGCACCAGCACTGTCTCCCAGAACAACCAGGCGTGTACTATCCATACCCAAGGCTTTATGATTCTGGAAAATGTATTCAATGACTCTGTAACATTCGTTCAATCCCTCGGGAAAAGGATGCTCGGGAGCTAAGGAATAATCAATACTGATCACTTTGCAAGCAGACCGTTCTGCCAGAAGTTTGCAGCTATTGCGAACAACTGCCACCGTTCCCCCGATGAATCCACCTCCGTGGATATAAACGGCTACAGGACTATTGGGAGGCAGATCCTTCGCCTGATAGATCTCAACTTTCACGCCGTCAAAAACTGCCTCTGTTGCTGTTATACTGCTGCTGAGGTCCTGATTTTTGCAACCCATGGACTGACGCAGCGAAATAATCTCATCGATTGTCGCCTTACAGTTGTCTTTGATTGATACAGGAAAACTTTTTCTGCATTTTTCCGACCAGAGGACCTGCCTGGGATCCAGGGCTCCCTCCTTTTCCGTTTCAGGCACAGGCTTGATAACAATGCTTAAGCCGTCTTGCTCCGTTTTTACAACTTCTTTTTTCAACTCAATCAGGCATTCATTATAGTCAAGCATCATTTATCCTCAGTTTTTTTAAAGTATTTCCTGTCTGTATTCGCTAATGGATTTTCCTGTAAACCGTTTGAAAACTTTGCAGAAATAGGCCGTATTCGCATATCCTGTCGCCCTGGCTATTTCATTCACCTGGGAGCGGGTATTTTTCACCAGTTCAATTGCCTTTGCCATACGAAATTCCATCAGAAGATTGATAAATGTGACATCGAACTCCTGTTTTATCAGACGGCTCAGATAAAAAGGACTTATGCCTATTACATCGGCTACAATATTCAGGGAAATTTCCTGATAGGCATGGGTCTTGATATAGTCGTATGCTTTGACCGCATAGGGATTGTGTGAACCGGCCCGACATCCGTTAAACTGCTCCAGAATATCAATAAAAATCTGAACCAGCTCCCGGATGCCTTCCGTATGTTTTATCCGGCCTCTGTTTTTCATTATACTGATGCAGAGGCCGCTTGAGATCTCCGGGCAGTCTTTGGCACCTCGGCATATTTCATTAAAGATCCGGTCATTGGAAAGTTCTCCCTCCCGGCTGCCGTATTTATGTGCCACCTGCATCATTTCAGCTTCAATTCCCCGTTTCAATCCGTGGAGCAGCTCACTGGCAATAACGGATTCCGTGGTATTTTCAAAGGACTCCGGTTCTGAGGAGTGCAGGAATATTCCGCTGTCTGCTGTTTTCTGCAGCACCCCGATACACTGCTTATAGGCTTTTCCTATGTTGTGAAAATCCCGACAGAATTGACTGACACCTATGATGAAATCAATACAGAAGGTTTCGTTGCAGCTCTCTTTGAACGCGCTGAGTACCGTGAAAATCCATTCATTCGGATTATCCTTCATAGCTTCTGGAACTAATACCATAAAGCTGCATCCGGACAGGGAGAGGGTTAGCATAAACCGGCAGACTCTGCCCATTATGTCGGTGACGGCAGCCTTATGAAAAATATCTCTGGTTAAGAGGGAGGAATAAATGGTCTCGGTGGCTTTCGTCGGTATGATATTAACCATATACATACCGGAGAAATTGAGTTTCTGCAGTTGGCAGTAGGTTCTGAAAGTTTCAACAGCTGGCATATCCAGATAGATGGAGTAGAGAATCTCATTTTCCATAATGGGAATCATCTGTTGATCCACATCCATTAAATGTTTGAGATTCTCCTGTTCATTTTGATAAAGATTTACATCTTCCATTATCTTTTTGATAGTAGCGATGGTTTTCTGCCTTTTATCGGACTTGAGAAGGTATCCGCTGACTTTCAGATCAATGGCCTGCTGCACATAGGAAAAGTCGTCATAGGCTGTATGCAGGATGAACTTGGTTTTACAGCCTCTGTTCTGGAGGAACTGAATCGCATCGATCCCGTTTATGACCGGCATATTTATATCAACAATGGCAATATCCGGATGGTATTGCTCCACGATGCTGATGAGTTCGGCTCCATTGCTGGCTGAAGCAACAAGATTTGCTTCAGTCAGTTCTGTCATGATCAGAAAATCCAGGGATTTTCTGGCAATTTCTTCATCATCTGCGGTCACCAGTGTTATCATAGTGATCCCTTTACAGGAAGAGAGAAACCAATCCTGGTCTCTTCCTGATTGCTTTCAAGAATAATATCTATATCTCCCTGAAAGAAGTAAAAGAGTCTCTGGTACACATTTCGTAATCCTATGTGAGAGATTATATTTTTACTTTGACATTCCCTGAGAATCTGCTGCTTTTTTTTATCATCAAATCCTTCTCCGTTGTCAATGATGATAAGAATAAGGCGATTTTCTTCCATTTTGACGGATATGATGATTTTTCCCCCCCTGGAGACGTCTTTCAGTCCGTGGGTGATGGCATTTTCTACAAGGGGCTGCAGAATTATCGCAGGGATAAACTGTTCAATGTTTATTGAATCGATATTCAGAATGTAGGAAATCCGGTTACCGAAACGCTTTTCCTGTAAAGAGATATAGTTTCTTACACTCTCAATTTCTTCAGATACAAGAACGGGAGTTGAGAGCTTTGTTAAATTGTAATGGAGCAGGGCGGATGTGGTCTCAATTAAATCGTATGAAGCCGTGGCTCCTTCGGATGCTGCCGTGGATTTTATCATATTAAGGGTATTGAACAGAAAGTGGGGATTGATCCGGGACTGGAGGAGCTGCAGGTGGCTTGTCTGGAGGGCTCCGTTCATTTCAAGTCGTTCAATCTCGGCATTTTTCAGCCGCTCCCTGATCTGTGCATTGTCTTCTATTTCCACCATCTGCTTTTGAATCGTTCTAATCATCTCGTCAAAAGCCAGGGCAAACAGGGCCAGTTCATCATTGGATTGTATCTCTATCTCTTCCTTGGAATAGGGGTTGTTTCTGATTTGACTGGCGAAACCTGTCATGGTCTTCAGCTGCATGGCCGTTTTAAAAATGGATTTGACATAGAAGAAAGAAATCAGGCTGGCCAGAGCCAGCAGAAGGATGATTACTGTATAGATCCTTTTATGCTGATGAGATATTTCCACTTCTATCGAGCGGATTCTGGTCACTTCTTCAGAGAAAACCGATTTGAAACTGATATTAATATAGGAAATTATGTACTGGACGGTTTCAAACTGCGTCAGGAGAGCTTCGGATTGTGGATAGATTCCGATTTGCCTGATTTCATTTTTCGTCTGATCTATCAATACTGCGAGTTGACTGCACTCATCCAGATAGGTTTCAACCATATTGTAGTAGTCAACGACCGATCGGGAGGCTTCAATGGTTCCCATTTTCAGCAGTTCATTGAACTGTCTGGCTTCTTCGATCGATTCGGAAATCCCTTCCAGCTGATCGAATCTCTGATACATGTATCCTAAAGACAATCGGTTATTTATAGATTCCAGCTTTATGGAAAAATCAATTATATCAATCTGGGAGTCGATCATGGTGTAAAACTGATTGTATATCTGTTTGTTATTGTGCATGGACAAAGCAATTGATCCGGCCATCAGCAGAATCACGACTACGCTCAAAAGGGATTTTTTCACCATGGAAATGTAGTTTTTACTCTTTCGGACCGGCATCCAGATACCTCAGAGCTGTAATGACTTTGTCTGATGAGAACTCTCCTGTTCTCCTCAGATTATCCAGTTCAATTATGGCACAATATCCCATATAATAATTATCCTGAACGACAAGGCCGTCAAAAAGGCCCGTTTTAATTGCTTCCAGACCTTCTTTGGAATCGTCAAAAGCTATGATATTTACGGGAGGTTTTTTATCAATCAGGGCGCTTATAGCCATTGCACCCGTTCCCTCAAGGCATATGATGGTATCAATTTCCTGATCCTGAATGTATTTCCGATAGGAGTTCTGGATCAGAAGGTAGTCAAAACGATCGTAATCCACTGTTTTAATTCGCATCTGAGGATACCGGCTGATCGCTGATTTCAGACCCTCTAGCCGCTGTTCCAGATTATAAAACTCTTTTCCACCGCTGATCACGCCGATGACAGCTTTCTGATCTGAGTAGGAGGAGAGTTTTTCTCCGATTATTTCACCGGCATGAAAATTATCGCTCCCGACATACAAAGGGGGTTTGAAAGTCTCCATATCCGTATCGACCAGAACAATCGGAATTCCCCTGTCCTGTGCTGTTTGCAGAATATCCTGATACCCCTCAGATTCGGAGCCCGGGATGACGATGGCATCTACTCTGGCGGAAGTCGCCATTCTGACAAGATCGATCATCTGATCATTGTCATAGTTCAGGCTGGGATAACTCATCTTGACGTCGATATTAAAATCTTGAGCCCCTTTCATTAGGCCATTGACAATTCCCAGCCAGTAGGATCCGTCATCTTTGTGAGGTATAATACAGGACACTCGGTACTGATCAAAAGGATTTTCTTCATTTCTGGCAGATACCGATTGGGGTATCTCTTTTTTACCGTTACAGGATATCTGGAAAAATGCCAAAACAAGGCAAAGGCAATAAAGGATGAATTTGATATTTGTCTGTTTCATATTTGTTACCTTCACCAGGTCAGGCATAAAGGATTAATGACTTTTCCTGTTCTTTTTCACATCAAGTGCTACGGCACATATGATGATAACACCCTTGAACACATTCTGCCAGTAAGAACTGATGCCGATGAAAGTCAGTCCATAACTGATAACGTTAAAGATAAGGACTCCGACGACAACCCCGGGGACGGAGCCGACTCCCCCCATGAGAGAACAGCCTCCAACGACACAGGACGCTATGGCATCCATTTCATAACCGGCACCGTAGGTGCTCGTTGCACTTCCGGTTCTTGCCGATTCGAGAACTCCTCCGAGTCCGTAAAGGCCTCCCGCAAGAGAGTAAGCTAATATCAGGATTTTATTGACATTGATCCCGGAGACTCTGGATGCTTCTTTATTCCCTCCGACCGAAAAAAGTTCTTTACCGAGACAAGTTTTTCTTTGGAAGATAAACACAAGTATCGTACAGGCCGCAGCAATAAGAATTATATTGGGAATTCCCAGTGATGATCCGCCACCCAGGGCAGAATATGCTTTTGTGAACCCTCCCAGGGGTTGTGAGTTATTAGGCGGGAGATTGAAATAGAGACAGTTGAATCCATAAACGACCAAAGCTATTCCCAATGTTGCTATAAAAGGGTTGACGTCCAGTTTCGCCACAATATTTCCGTTTATAAAACCGGAAAGTAAACCGATTCCCACGGCGATCAGAACCGGAAGGATAACCGGCAGTTCCGGCAGATTGGGATAGAATTTGTTATAGAAAGTACTGGACTGAGCTAATGAACCTGCCATGACAGCAGCAAATCCGACAACCCGTCCTCCACTGAGATCCGCCCCCCCCACAATAAGGATGAACATACATCCCAAGGCAATTATCAATCTTGTTGAACTTTGCATCAGAATATCACGGATCACAATCCATGACAGAAACGATGGTGATATGATGATAAGTACTGCAAACATAATTAACAGCACAAGATAAAGGATATTATCAATTAAAATCTTTGATATCCCATTCTTATTGATTTGTATTTTACCGGTTAATTCCATTGTCTTCCTCTATTAATAATTACTGGCGAGCTGCATGATTTTTTCATCTGTTGCCGATTTGCCTTCAATAATGCCTGACAGCTGACCATCGCACATGACCATGATCCGGTCAGACATACCCATGAGCTCGGGCATTTCGCTGCTGATCATGATTATGGACTTGCCTTCAGAGGTGAGCCGGCGCATGATCATATAGATTTCATACTTGGCGCCTACGTCGATACCTCTTGTCGGTTCATCGAGAATCAAGATCTCCGGATCCATCATAAGCCAGCGTCCCAGGAGAACCTTCTGCTGGTTTCCTCCGGAAAGGGAACTGATGGGGGTTTCCAGGGTCGGAGTTTTGACGGTGAGATTCCGGGAATATTCACCGCTGTCTTTGATCCTTTGGGAATTGCTCAGGAAAAGGCCGTGTTTTATGTATCGTTTTTTATTGTATCTCTGGTTTACTACAAGGAAATTGTCTGTCACTGAGAGTTTTCCGAATATTCCTGTTGCAGCCCTCTCTTCCGTCAACAATCCTATTTTATGAAGAATCGCATCCTGGGGATTTTGAATTACAACAGGCTTTCCGTCGATTTCGATTTTTCCTGATTTCAGCGGACGTAACCCGAAGACTGTTTCCATCAGTTCTGTTCTCTGTGCTCCGACCAGCCCCCCGATCCCGAGGATCTCTCCCCGATGGAGGTCAAAACTGATATCAGAAAAAGATCCCGGTATTCCCGACTCCAGCTGGTATACTTTCAGTTTGACATCTCCAATCTCCTGATGAGGGAATTTATCGGGAAATCTGTCGGTGATTTCTCTGCCCACCATACTTTTTATCAGATAGTCTGAATCTATCTTGTCTGTTTCAAATGTACCTACCAGATTTCCGTCTCTCAAGACTGTGACTTTTTGGGAAATCTGCATGACCTCTTCCAGTTTATGGGAGATATACAGTATGGAAACGCCTTTGTTTATCAGCATTTCAATAATGGCAAACAGGATTTCAGCTTCTTTGTCTGTTAATGAAGAGGTGGGTTCATCCATGATGATGAGTTTCGCATTGTATGAGACGGCTCTGGCAATTTCCAGCAGCTGACAGGTGGATACATTCAGGTCTTTCACCATGGATTTAGGGTTGATGGAAAGGTGCAAGTCTTTAAATAGCGTTAAAGTATTATTGTACATTTGATTTTCATCTACCCATCGTAAAACTCCGGATTTCTTCCTGTAGGGTATTCTGCCGATCCAGATGTTTTCCATGACATTTTGAGAAGGTATATTCTGAAGTTCCTGATGGATCATCGATATACCTCCGTTCAGAGCATCTTTTGTGCTTTCAAAATCGCATATGTCACCATTTAACTGAATATTTCCTTCATCCGCCGTATACAGACCGAATATGCATTTCATTAACGTGGATTTTCCGGCTCCGTTCTCACCCATTACCGCATGAACGGTTCCTTTTTCTACATCGAAAGAAACATTGTCCAGTGCTTTGACTCCTGGAAATGATTTGCTGATATGGTTGATTCTTAAAAGAGGAATCGCCATAAGTTCTCCTTCAGTGAATAGGGAAGCCTTTTGGAAAGGCTCCCTAATTTTCAGAATTTTCTGCTGCTCAGTATGAAGCATCCTGAATGTTTTCTTTTGTGATGGCTACATAATCCAGCCAGATGTGTTTACCTGTCACATTCTGACCGACTGCTTCTGATGTAATGGGTTTGCCTTCATTGAAAAGGCTAAGAACTTTGTAAATGGTGTTTCCCAGAGTCACAGGATTATTCAGACTTGTGGCAAGAAGGGTTCCATCCTCAATAGCCTGCACACCCACTTTGGTGGCATCAACACCCACAACAGGAATATAGGGACCATTTCCGAAATAACCGGATGCTTTTAAAGCTTCTATGGCCCCCAGCGCCATATCATCATTGTTGGCAAATATGGCATCGATATCATTGCCATTTGCTGCAAGAATCGATGCGACTGCATTCATAGCGTCCCCTCTCTGCCAGTTACAGAGCATTTCCTGCAAGTTGTTCGTCTTAATATTATTTTCATGAACTCTTTCAATAGATTTTTCTGTGCGCATCTGGGAATCATAGTTCCCCTGCATTCCTACGAGCATTACATAATCGAGTTTGCCGTTTCCGTTCCTGTCGGCCCTGTTATTTGTATTCCAGTATGCGGAAACAGCATCTCCCTGGATCCATCCGGACTGTTCTGCTGCACTGGAGATATGGTAGGCTTTGTCGTAGGAATTCAGTTCCTCTTCGGTGGGGCTGGTACAGTTGATAAAAAGAATCGGAATGTCCCTGTCTTTTGCTTTCTGGATCATGGAAGCACTGTCGTTAGGGCTTATGTTATTAATGCAGATGAAATCGACATTTTTGGCCAGGAGCGTATTGATATTATTCGCCTGTATGGCAATATCCCCTTGAGAATCTGTTGACAGCAATTTGATTGATCCTGACTCTGCCGCTGCATTCACTGCATTTCTCGCTGACGTGATAAAAGTATCGCCGTAGTTGTACCATACGATGCCGGCTACAGTTTTTTCAGAACCAGAATCCTTTGAACCTGTTGAATCGGTAGACCCCTGTGCGAAAATTCCCGCACTGAGAAGTCCCAAAATAAGAAAAGCCGAAAGAATCTTTTTCATAATATTTCCTCCTAAATTCTTCGTAAGAATATAATCCTGCGGTTTTTTAGATTTGGATATAGAAGGTTCATGCAAAGGAGGCTGGAAAAAATTGTTATGTTTATACTTATTTGTCATATTTGTATTTGTTTGCTGAATTGGGGCTGCTGGGCCTCCCCCCGGCCCCCTTCTTTTCCGACCCTTTCCCCCCCTTCGGCACTTCGGCTACGCTCAGTGGAGTCCTCTGCTCAGGGATCGGGGGAGAGGGGGGCTGTGTGGTGGGATTAGTGTTTTCGGCTGGTCAGGAAGTTCTGGATCAGGGTGTTAATTTCTTCGGGTTTTTCCGTGTGCAGGCCGTGGCCTGTTTCAGGGATGATGAGGATTTCCGCGTGGGGCAAGGCTGTCCGGGCGTTTCGGGCAAACTCCCCGGGGTCTTTGTAGACTATGGGTTTGCCTCCTGCCAGGATCAGGACAGGCATGGTCACATGGGTGAGGTCTTCTTTCTGATAGATGTGGTGCTGGGGGATGTCAAACATGCCTACAGAGCCGTATTCGATCACATCCAGCATGTGTTCCAGCCACAGGTCCGCCTCGGGGTCGGAGACTCCACCACCCATCCAGTCGAAAAAGCGGCGGTATTTGTCCCGGTTGGGGAAAAAGGCGAAGTCTCTGAATCCCCTCCAGGCGATGCCGCCGTCCATTTTCATAAAGGTTTCCGACGGATCCAGCAGGACCAGGGAGCTGACCAGTTCGGGATGGGCTTCCGCCAGGGCCAGAGCCAGCCAGCTGCCGTAGGAGAGGCCCGCCAGATCGGCCATCTCATAGCCCAGTGCGTCCATCAGGCCCTGAAACCACCGAAAGTAGTCCTCTTCTGTTTCTATCTGCTTCTCCGAAGGCCGGCTTTTACCTCCGTAGTTGATCATATCCGGGGCAATCACCCTGTAGTGGCGCGAGAGGGAGCCCGCATTGGCATACCACATGGTGGCATCCGCAAAAAGCCCGGGGATCAGAAAGAGGGGAGGGGCTGTTTCCTCTCCCAGCAGGATCACGTGAGTCTCTCCGTAGGCGCCGGGAATCCACTTCTCTTCATAATTCTCCGGCCATAGTCAGTTCATCACGGTGTCATAGCTTTCGTAACTGATCCGGCGTCCCTCTTCATTATTATAGAGGGATGGGTCGGCCGGGGAGGTGCTGCTGTTTGTCCGGCAGGACAGGGTGATCAGCCCTGCGGCTATCAGAATCACTCCTCCGATGGTTTTCTTCATAATGGTTCTCCTTTTTTGAAACTAACGTTTGTTAGTGTTTGTGAGCAAAAAAAATCCTATTTCCTCAGGGCATCCATAAAAAAGCGCATATGCTCTATGAGCCGGGCAATGCTCTCTTTTTCCGACTGTCCCTGGAGCATGAGCAGTTTGTTTTCCATTTCCAGCCCCTGGATCATGTACACATACTGCTGCGCCGCCATGTTGATATTGCAGTCCCGGATGAGCCCCATATCCCTCATGGCTGTGAGGATGGTCAGGGTCAGTTCCTTCTGGGCTTTGTACTGTTTGTTCACCACAAAGTCCCGGCACTGTTCGTTCAGAAACATCTCGTTGATGATGATCCGGGATACCGGTTCGTTCAGGGGGGGCTGATGTTTGAGGAACTCCTCGGTTCCGGCCAGCCAGAACTCGATGGGGTCGGTAAACTCCAGGTTCATGGCCTTCAGATTGTCCAGGGCCTTCAGGGAGTTCTGAAATCCTTCCATCTGATAGTCCATAATGGCCTGCAGTATGGCGGCTTTTCCGGGAAAGTGGTTGTAAATGGAACTTTCCTTGATGCCCACCTTTTTTGCCAGGTCCCGGATAGAGGTTCCGTGGTATCCCCGGGCGGCAAAGAGTTCCACTGCGGCTTCGAATATTCTGGTTTTGGTGGTTTTGGGTTCATTCACAATATACATACTAACATTCGTTAGTTTTTTGTCAAGGGGGAAAGTTGCTTACTCTGGGAGTTTAACTTCTTTTCAACCCTCTCCCCCGGCCCCTCTCCTCTGGTCGCATAGGCGAGCAGGAAGCTTGCTTCCGA
The DNA here is from genome assembly GCA_963666275.2 of Oceanispirochaeta sp. Taxonomy (GTDB): domain Bacteria; phylum Spirochaetota; class Spirochaetia; order DSM-2461; family DSM-2461; genus Oceanispirochaeta. Next base: position 2,562,397 of record CAXXOA010000001.1, on the reverse strand, counting down.
CCAGCCCATGAGGCTCACCAACCCTCTCCCCCGGCCCCTCTCCCAGAGGGCGAGGGGGGAATGTTTTTTTCAGGTTAAGATTATTTGTTTGGTTAATTGTTTTGGTTGTATTCAGTGTTTTGGGGGTTCGGCCTCCCCCTGACCCCCTTCGGCACTTCGACTACGCTCAGTGGAGTCCTCTGCTCAGGGACCAGGGGAATATGGTTTTCCACCGCTCTCCCCTTAATCCCCTCTCCTCTGGTTGCATAGGCGAGCAGGAAGCCTGCTTCCGACCAGCCCATGAGGCGAGGGGTTATGTTTTTATATTAGGTTTAGGGATTTTAGTTGGGGGGATAGGTCTTTCGGGGTGGGGAGGTGGAGGGTTTGGAAGTCCAGGGCGGCGGCGGTTTGGGTGTTGGCCTTGGTGTCGTCTATGAAGAGACAGTCTGCGGGATTCAGGTTGTAGGTGTCCAGGAGGATCCGGTAGATTTCCCGGCCGGGTTTTACGGCGTTTACATAGGCCGAGACGATGCCTCCCCGGAAGTGTTTGAAGAAGGGGTGGCTGGTGCGGGCGTTTTCGAAGGCTTCTTTGTGGTAGTTGCTCAGGTAGTAGGTGGGGTATCCCTTTTCTACCAGTGCCAGGTAGATTGCTATATTTTCTTCTATAGGGGTCAGGAGGTCTTCGAATCGGGCGTACTGGAGGATCAGGTCCTTCCGGTTTACATGGCGCTCGGTGATGGCTTTCAGGGCTTCCTGCCTGGTGATGGTTCCCAGGTCCAGTTCGACCCATTCGGGGCTGCCGTAGAGTTCTTTCATCAGAAAGTCTGTTTCTTCGGGAGTAAGGTTCTGCTGTTTCAGGTATTCCCGGGGATTGTAGTTGATCAGGACGTTGCCCAGGTCGAATATTATGTTTTGCATGGGGAGTTTACTTCTTTTTTGTTGGGGTCAGGATTGTTCATTTTCCTATTAATATATTCTTCTATTCTGTTTTTTTCCACTCCCTTGTAGGAGAGGAGGCCTGTTATGTATCGCCCCAGAAGGTCAAACAGTTCCAGGTCTGTTTTTGCTCCTTCAAGAATGGAATTATTGCTTCTTATGGGATTATTGAAGAATTGGAGTGAGAATATTTCTATGTCATTTTTTGTATCTTTTGATACAATAGTTAAGACTCTTATTGAGAAATTAAAAAAACAGCAAGGAAGCAACATGTTTGAACAAACATTTAAAAATATAGATGATATCCTCTTTAAGGATGCCGGAGCCGATAGCGAACTGGACTATATCGGCCAAACTTCCTGGATTTTATTCCTCAGATACCTGGATGAACTGGAGCAAATAAAGGCGGATGAAGCAGAACTGCGCGGGGAAGAGTACAAGTTCATTCTTGATGAAGAGTTTCGTTGGCCCAACTGGGCTATGCCGAAAGGGGACAATGGACAAATTGATCATCATGTAGCTTTAACCGGTCCCGACCTGGTCCAGTTTGTGGATATGAAACTCTTTCCCTATCTTGCTGAGTTTAAACAAAAAGCAGCTGAGAATCCTAAAACAATCGAATACAAAATTGGAGAGATTTTTTCGGAGCTTAAAAACCGGATTCAAAGCGGTTATAACCTGCGGGAGATTTTGGAATATATTGATGATTTGGAGTTCCAGACCCAAAAAGAAAAGCATGAATTGAGTCACCTGTATGAAACGAAAATCAAAAATATGGGAAATGCCGGGCGGAACGGCGGGCAGTACTATACGCCCCGTCCTTTGATCCGTGCCATGATTCAGGTGATTGATCCCCAGATCGGCGAGAAAGTTTACGATGGGGCCGCCGGGTCTTGCGGGTTCCTATGCGAAGCCTTTGAGTATATGTATGAACGGATGGAAAAGAGTACAACTAATCTGAAAACTTTACAGGAAGATACTTTTTACGGTAAAGAGAAAAAGAATCTTGCTTATGTGATCGGTACGATGAATATGATTCTCCATGGGATTGAAGCTCCCAATTTGATTCATACCAATACATTGGGTGAAAGCATCCGGGATATTCAGGAGAAAAACCGTTTCCATGTGATTTTGGCCAATCCTCCTTTCGGTGGGAAAGAACGGAAAGAGGTTCAGCAGAACTTCGATATCAAAACTGGAGAGACGGCTTTTCTGTTTTTACAGCATTTTATCAAGAGTCTAAAAACCGGGGGCAGGGCGGCCATCGTTATCAAAAATACCTTTTTAAGCAATACCGACAATGCCAGCGTGAGTTTACGTAAGCATCTGTTGGAAAGCTGCAACCTCCATACAGTACTGGATATGCCGCAGAAGACTTTTTTAGGGGCCGGTGTAAAAACGGTGGTCCTGTTTTTTCAAAAAGGGGAACCTACAAAGAATATTTGGTTTTACCAGCTGGATCCGGGGCGGAGTTTGGGGAAAACCAATCCTTTGAATGATCAGGATATGGAAGAGTTTGTTCAGCTGCAGGCTTCCAAACCGGAAACGGAGAAGAGCTGGAATCTAAAAGTGGCTGATGTGGATGAGGCTACGTGTGATCTTTCTGTGAAGAATCCTAATACTCCGGAAGAGGAGCCTTTACGGTCTCCGAAAGAGATTTTGGATGAGATGGCGGCTTTGGATGCTGAAACTGCTTCGATTATTGATTCTATTCGGGAGTTGATATGAGAGAAGGGTGGGAAGAAGTTGAATTAGAGAGATATATAAATCTAATAGATTATCGAGGTCGAACTCCTGAAAAGACAGCCTCAGGAGTAAGACTGATCACGGCAAAGAATGTGAAATTGGGATATTTAGAAATCGAACCCCAAGAATTTATTGCTGAAGATAATTATGAAACCTGGATGTCACGAGGTATTCCAAATAAGGGGGATGTTATTTTTACAACAGAAGCTCCATTAGCAAATGTTGCACAGATACCTAATGAAGAGAAAGTTGCATTCGCCCAGAGAATCATTGTTATGCAACCTGATAGTGGAAAGATAAGCCAAGATTTTCTTAAATACATGCTTCTATCACCAGAAGTAAGAACTAGAATTCTATCGAATGGAACAGGCGCAACAGTTATTGGGATAAAATCAAAATTATTAAGAAAAATTCCTATTTTTATTCCTCCCATTTCAGAACAAAAACAAATTGTTGCCAAACTTGATAAAGCCTTTGCTGCTATAGACCGGGCTAAAGCCAATATTGAACGGAATATTGAAAACGCCAAAGAGTTGTTTCAGAGTAAGTTGAATGAGATCTTTTCGCAGAAAGGTGAGGGGTGGGAAGAGAAGAGGTTGGGGGAGGTTTGTGAAAAAATGCAATATGGAACTTCATCCAAATCGGAAACTTCTGGTGAAGTGGCTGTCTTAAGAATGGGAAACATACAGGATTGCCAGATTGAATGGGTAGACTTAAAGTATACTAATAATATAAATGAAATTGATAAATTCAAACTGGAAAAAGATGATGTCCTATTTAATCGCACTAATAGTCCTGAGTTAGTTGGGAAAACTGCTATATATAAAGGATTTAAACCAGCTATTTATGCTGGATATTTAATCAATGTAAAATATAAAAGAAATATCTTAAACGGTTATTTTTTGAACTATTTTCTTAATTCTCAAAAGATTAGAGATTATGGGTATTCAGTAATGTCTTCAAGTGTAAACCAAGCTAATATCAGTGCTTCAAAATTAAAAGAGTATATTATTAATTTCCCATCACTTAGAGAACAGGAGATAATCGCTAAAGATATTAAAGAGTTAAAGAATAAGCAGAAGATATTAATATCGAAATATCAGAAAAAAATAGACAGTTTGGAAAATCTAAAAAACTCCATTCTACAAAAAGCTTTTCACGGAGAGTTGTGATGGAAGACCGGGAATTGGCGGAATTGAAATTACGGATTAAGAAATACCTTAACCTTGAAAATGTAAATATACTAACAGGAGCCGGAACAAGTTTTCATCTAGGAGCTCCTGTTATCCGCACAATACCTGACGATTTAAAAAATGATTTAATAGAAGAAATAAATCGCTATTTCCCGGAAGAATTGACTCCCTCCTTTGAAGATCTATTCAACTGTCTCCAAGCTGATCGATTTATCAACGAGAACAAAGGGGATTCTACAAAAGATATTGATGATTCCATTACCAAAATGCAAACCTGGTTATTTGAGAAATGCAATACGGAAAAAACAACAATTAATGAATCCTATCAGGCCAATCAAAAATTGCAGCAAAACCGCTATCATTATCATGAAATGCTTATTAAAAAGCTGCTGCAGAGGCCGAATAATCTCAGCAGGGTAAATCTGTTTACAACAAACTATGACATGGCCTTCGATTATGCTCTGGATAATTTAGGAGTCCACTACATAAATGGGTTTATGGGTGTTCACAACCGCTGTTTCCGACCGGAAGTGTATGATTATGATTTGTACTATCCGGGACAAAGCGTCTCCGGGAAGGTGTACAGAGCGGAAAAAGTTCTAAGATATTACAAACTGCACGGTTCCCTGTCCTGGCTCTCAACAACTCCTTCCATAAGTAATACATATGGCATTAAAGAGATTCCTCTGAATGAGGACTTTAAGATTCCTGAAAATAAAGAACTGATGATTTATCCCTGTGTCAGTAAAAAAACATTTACTTTGGATTTACCCTATTCTGAACTGTTTCGGCAATTTGCCCAGGCAATAAACAAACCCCAATCGGTTCTGTTGTGTATTGGTTACTCTTTTTATGATGAGCATATCAACGATATTATTAACCAGGCCCTCTCTATTCCATCATTTACTCTTATTATAGTGAATTATGCGGAAACAATAGATCCCGAATCTCAAATTGAGAAATTCCGAGCATTAGATGATAAAAGGATCATAATTCTTGATCAGGATGACCTGAATAAATCAACATTTACCAGTTTTGTAGAAAATATTCTTCCTGATCTTTATGAAGAGGAAGAGAATCAAATGGTTCATGAAACTCTTCAGAAACTCTATCCAGACGGAAAAGGAAAAACTGATGACAAACAATAGAGTCATTGGAAAAGTCCTGTCGGTTGATAATTTCCGGGTGTATATAAAAATTGATGATGAACATAATGGCCCCTATACCAACGGAATACATGATATTTATGAAATAGCCAGAATCAATTCCTATTTGATAATTCCAGTAGGGGCAGACCGGGTCGTCGCTCTAATAACCAGGATCACTATGAAAGAGGAACTGGAGTTTGAAACCAAATCTTCAAGTATTACCTTGCCCAGTTCTGCCCGTTATATTTCTGCCACCATGCTGGGAACAATTACAAAAGATTCCAGTCAGGAAAAGTTTATTCAAGGTGTCTATAACTTTCCCGCTTTGGATAACCCTGTCTGGTATGTAACAGAAAAGGATCTGAAACTAATCTTCGATGATAAGGTTGATACAGAAAATATTGATTATCAAAAGGATTATTTCCTTCCTGTAGGGACGTCACCTATTTTTTCAAATTACAAAGTGAAAATCTGTCCCGACCAATTTTTTGTAAAACATGCCGCTATACTCGGCAATACCGGTTCCGGGAAATCCTGTACATTCACATCCATCATTCGGAACCTCTTTAGGTATCCATATGGGGATAAACAACTCCAGAATGCACACTTTGTCATTTTTGATACTAATGGTGAATATAAAGAAGCTTTTTTACCTGAGAATATTGAGAGTCTTAATCCCAATAATAAGGAAGAACTACAACAAATAAATGCCTATTATTATGGAGGGGATGAAGAGGTCAAGATACCCTATTGGTTTATGAACTGGAATGACTTTTCTCATCTTCTTCATCCTAGTGAAGGAACCCAAGCTCCTGTTTTGAATAGAGCCATAGGTTTAGCAAAAAATTATCAACATGAAGATTCAACAACTGAAGATCCTGAATTGGATATATTAGAATTAGAGCATCTAAATACATTATCAACAATTGCGAGATCTGGCGATTGGTGGAAAGCACAGTCATTAGCAAATTCATATAATTCTTTCAAACATAAGTTACCTGAAACGATACAAAATTTAAGTTTTGTAAGAAATGCACCTTGTCCTACTCCTGAGCAAATAACTGCTATGATCAGTTTTATTAAGAAAAACCAGGTGAAAATTGAACAGGAACAAATCGCGAGTGAACAAAATATTGATTTGCCATTGTGGTTTAGCTATCAGGAATTATGTACCAAGTTTATTGAAGCTGCAATTGAGCAAGAGGGAAGGAGTAATAATCGTATTTCTGAATTTCTTTCTACATTACGTTTGAGGATGAACAGTTTTCTCAATGACAAACGGATGGCGATTCCTTTGATGTTGAAAGATAACAATGCTAATAATAAAGATATTTTGGCTCATTTTATTGCTTTCCTATTGGGAGATTTTAACCGGCTTTTTAAATCAGAATCTAAAAACAGTTTCATAAAAGACTATAATGAAAATGAAATAGTTCATGATAAAGGGAGAACTCATCAGATTTCAATCATAGATGTATCGGAATTGCCCTATGAAGTATTGGAAACTGTTACAGCATTAATCGGCAGAATCATCATTGAATTTGTCTCTCATTTTATGCAGGAAGAGAGGGGTCAATATCCCATTGTTATAGTACTGGAAGAAGCTCAGAATTATATTGCCGAAAACTCTGAATCTGTAGCGAAAAAAGTTTTCGAAAGAATTGCCAGGGAAGGTCGTAAATATGGGATTTCTCTTATTGTTTGCAGTCAGCGTCCTTCGGAATTGTCAAAAACGGTTTTATCCCAATGTAATTCATTTATAATACACAGATTACAAAACCCTGATGATCAAAAATATGTGAAAGGTTTGGTTTCAAGCGCCAGTGCGGACATCCTTGATCAGCTGGCGATCATTCCGCAACAGAATGCCATTATTACCGGAGATTGTGTTAGAACGCCTATTCAAGTGCATATTGATCATGTAAATCCCACGCCCAACAGCCATGATCCGAAATATGTTGAACGATGGCTTTCTGATATGAAAATCCCATATGAAAAAACATGTAATAAATGGCTCAATAGAGGAGAAGGGCCCGCATGATCATAAATAAAATCAAAACCGCCATAACCGCCGGCGAAAGCATCACCAGAGAATTCAAAGAAAGCCGCACAACCCTCAACAAAGACGTCTACGAAACCGTATGCTCTTTTCTCAACAGAAATGGTGGAGAACTCCTTCTCGGCGTTAAGGACAACGGAACCATCACCGGAATAGACCCCGGTTGTATCGAGCAGATAAAAAAAGACTTTACCACAGCCGTAAACAACCCGGCTAAAATATCCCCTTCTGTTTATCTATCCATGGAACAAGTGGAAATTGATGGCAAATTATTACTGTACATATACATACCCGAAAGCTCCCAGGTTCATAAATGCGGTCAGAAAATTTTCGACCGGAATGAAGACGGCGATTTTGACATAACCCGCAACAACACCCTGGTTACAGCCTTATATATAAAAAAGCAGACCTTCTATACGGAAAATCGGATTTTTCCGTATTGTGAAATCAGCGACCTGGATTTAACTTTGATTCAGAAGGTGCAAAAATCTGTAATAATTCAACGTCCCGACCATCCCTGGAAAAATCTATCACCTCTGGAGCTTCTAAAAAGCTCCCGGTTATACAACAGAGATTTTAACTCAGGGGAAGAGGGGATTACCTTAGCCGGAATCCTCCTATTCGGAAAAGATGAGACCATATTATCAGCCCTTCCGCATCATAAAACTGATCTGATATTAAGGATTAAAAATTTAGACCGCTATGATGATAGGGATGATGTGCGGACGAACCTGCTGGATAGTTACGACCGGATCATCCAATTCGGGCAGAAACACCTTCCCGACCCATTCTATCTTGAAGGATCTCAAAGAATAAGCGTTAGAGATGTCATATTACGGGAGGTTGCCGTTAATCTTCTGATTCACAGGGAATACATCAATGCCTATCCCGCCAAAATGATCATTGAAAAAGACCGGTTGTTGACTGAAAACGGAAACAAACCCCATGGTCATGGCTTAATAGATCCGGAGAATTTTTCTCCTTTTCCAAAGAATCCCTCTATCGCACGGGTATTCAAAGAAATCGGCCTGGCAGAAGAACTCGGATCAGGCGTTCGCAATATTGTGAAATACGGCAAGTTCTACTCTTCCACACCGCCACGATTGGTTGAGGAGGATATCTTCAAATCGGAAATCTGTTTCAAACCATCTGAAGTAAGCGGAATAAAAGAGCCTAAGAAGACTACCCAGAAAGACACTACCCAGAAAGACACTACCCAGAAAGACACTACCCAGAAAGACACTACCCAGAAAGACACTACCCAGAAAGACACTACCCAGAAAGACACTACCCAGAAAGACACTACCCAGAAAATCCTGGATATTTTAAAAGAAAAACCCACCGTCAGTAGAAAAGAAATAGCTGTTCTCCTTGGTTCCATAACGGAAGACGGTGTGAAATATCATCTGAATAATCTAAAAAAGAAGGGGCTGATCAAACGTGTCGGCCCGGATAGGGGAGGACATTGGGTTGTCCTTTAAAACAAGATACGAGAGAAAAGAGTAATCAAATGAATGAAGCACAAACAGAGTTTGAATACATAGATCCTGCTTTAAAAAAAGCCGGTTGGGGAGAGGTAGAAGGCAGCCGTGTCCGTAAGCAATTTCCTATTTCTCAAGGACGGATTTTAGGGCAGGGCCGGAGAGCCAAGCCTTTAAAAGCCGACTATGTGCTTCAGTACAAAAACCGCAACTTGGCTGTGGTCGAGGCCAAGGCCCGGGACATTTACTATACCGATGGTGTAGGCCAGGCAAAAGATTACGCTGAACGCTTGCATATCCGCTATACCTATTCGACGAATGGTTTAAGGATCTATGGTATCGACATGGATCAGGGAACCGAAGGGGATATTGAAAAATACCCCACCCCTGATGAACTTTGGGAAATGACGTTTCCTGCTCCTATCAATGCTATACAGACAGAAAAAGCCAGTTGGAGGGAACGCCTCTTTGCTGTTCCTTTTGAAGACCGGAGCGGAACCTGGCAGCCCAGATACTATCAGGAAAATGCTGTTGCCAAGGTTTTGGAAGCTGTTGCCGATGGAGAAGACCGAATCCTTCTCACCCTGGCAACAGGAACCGGTAAAACTGCCATAGCCTTTCAAATTGCCTGGAAGTTGTTTCATGCTAAATGGAACCTGAGAAGAGACGGGCTTCGTAGCCCTCGAATTCTATTTTTAGCAGACCGGAATATATTAGCCGATCAGGCATTTAATGCTTTTAACGCCTTTGAGGAAGATGCTCTGGTGCGTATTGCTTCCGATGAAATCCGGAAAAAAGGGAAAGTTCCTAAGAACGGCAGCATATTCTTTACAATTTTTCAGACTTTTATGACCGAATCTCGGCAGAATAACACGATTGAAGACATGGCAGCCGAGCCGAAACAGAAATACGGCCCGGATCAATTCAATTTTGGACAGTACCCCAAAGATTATTTTGATTTTATTATTATAGACGAATGCCACCGTGGCGGCGCCAATGATGAGAGTTCCTGGCGTTCTATTCTGGAATACTTTAGTCCTGCCGTGCAGCTTGGTTTAACCGCAACTCCCAAACGGGATGTGAACAAAGATACTTATGAGTATTTTGGAAAGCCTGTTTATATCTACTCCCTGAAAGAAGGGATTAATGATGGATTCTTAACACCTTTTAAGGTTAAAGAGATATCCACAACAGGAGACAGTTATACCTATACCGATGATGATACAGTTCTGGAAGGTGAAATCGAAGTCGGCCGGGAATACACCCAGGATGAACAAAATCGCATTATAGAAATTATGGATATTGAGAAGTTTCGGGTAAAAACCTTTATGGACGAGATCAATCAGAACCAAAAGTCCCTTGTTTTTTGTGCTACCCAAATTCATGCAGCAGCCATTCGGGATCTTATTAATCAGTTTGCTGTAAGCCGTAATCCCAATTACTGCCATCGGGTTACAGCCCATGATGGGAAGATGGGAGAGCAGCATTTACGGGATTTTCAGGATAATGAAAAGAGTATTCCCACAGTTCTCACTACATCACAAAAATTGAGTACTGGAGTGGATGCTCCTGAAATTCGGAATATTATTTTGCTTCGTTCCGTTAACTCTATGGTTGAGTTTAAACAGATTGTAGGACGGGGAACTCGTTTATACGATGGAAAAGATTATTTTACCATCTATGATTTTGTTAAAGCCAGTAAACATTTTCAGGACCCCGAATGGGATGGGGAACCTTTTAAACCGGAAATCTGTAAAAGATGCGGCCAATATCCTTGTATATGCCCTCCAAAGGTATGTAACATTTGCGGCAAGCGGCCTTGCATCTGTGAAAAACCGGAACCTCAAATATGTCCTGTTTGTGGAAATGATCCTTGTGTTTGTGACAATCAGTCACGGCAAATGATACGGGTAAAACTTTCTGATAATAAAGTCCGTGAACTGGATAAAATGATGAAAACGAGTTTCTATAGCCCTACAGGAAAACCCATTTCAGCTGAAGAATTTATAAGGCAGTTATTTGGCGATTTGCCATCATTTTTTTCCAGCGAAGAAGAACTGCGAAAAATGTGGAGTTTGCCTTCTACAAGAAGACGATTGTTAGAAGAGCTTTGTGAGAGAGGGTACACTCAAGAACAATTAACAGAATTGAGTAAACTCGTTCACGGGGAAGATAGCGATCTGTTTGATGTGCTTAATTATGTTGCCTATCATAAAAATATGGTTCCGAGATTGCACCGAGCAGAACAGGCGGAGATCCACTTTGACTCATACAATAAGAACCAGCAGGATTTTTTGAATTTTGTTTTGTCCCAATATGTGTCGGAAGGTGTTTCAGAATTGGACGATGACAAATTGTCCAGCCTTTTAATCTTGAAATATAAGGCTATTGCCGATGCCAAAGCAAAATTGGGGAATATACAATCTATCCGGGAGACGTTTATCGGGTTCCAGGAATATTTGTATGCAGATACAGCCGCTTCATAAAGGGCTTATTGGCAACCGTCTATTTTACAGTTCCTATAATCCATAAAATTTCATCACGACTACGGTTCTATTGTCTATGGTATCAGTTTTATGTGAACAAATTCGTCATTTATATGACTGGTCTCATTAAAAATCTACTTTAAATTCTTACTGTTTTAAATCATTTTTATGCGCTGTTGTTGACTTCCAAATAAATTGCTCTTTTAACATGAAATTTTAAATTTTAAAAAACCTGATTATAGATACTAAACTATTTAAAAACAATAATTGCGAATTATCAAATAGTTCCTTATAATATAATATATAAGGAGATTCCCATGTCAATTCAGGATATCGGCCCCAACCTCAGACGCCTCATGAAACTGAAAGGCTACACCATAGCCAAACTGGCAAAAGAAATGGAAGTCGGAACCGCAACCATTTCCAACATATTAAACGGACGCTCCGAACCCCAATCTTCCACCCTCATAAAGTTCGGCAATGCCCTTGGAGTCAGCCTCAATGAAATACTCTCAGATGCTCCCAAACTGAAAAGCCTGCGCTTCAGAACTAATAAAACCCTCTCAGCCCGGGAAAAAGCGGAACGGGATCAGATGCTCTATAAAACTGCCCAGTGGCTGAAAAATTATCATGACCTGGAAAAAATGCTGGATGAGAAAAGGAATGACCTTTTTGAGAATTTAGAAATGACTACTCCCGAAGAGACCGCCCGGGAAGTCAGAAAGAAATTAGGACTCTTGAAAGATCAACCCTTATATGATCTGCCTGCAGAAATTGAAAAAGCCGGAATCAAGCTCTATCTTCACCACTTCGGCTTTAAAAAGACCTTTGGCCTGTCTGTATCAGATAGAGACCTGGGACCGGCGATCGTTATAAATGCAGAAAAAGACGTCTCTATAGAACGGAGAATTTTTACCATTGCTCATGAATTAGGGCATCTTTTGATGCACCCAGGCAGTTATGACAGTATAGAGTCTATAGAGGAGGGGAGTGATGAACAGGAAAAGGAAGCCGACCGCTTTGCTGGAGAGTTCTTGCTGCCCACTGTAGCCTTGAAGAAAGAGTGGAATGAAGCCGAAGGACTCCACTGGGTGGATAGAGTACTGAAAATAAAGAAGATGTACCGGGTCAGCTATAAAACTGTACTCATACGGCTCAGCCAGATCTTTCCTCACTATGATCCCGGGACTATTTATAGGAAATTCAGTATGGCATACAAAGAAAAATATCACCATGATCTGAAAAATTATTACGAACCGGAATCCCTGACCAGTTATGATTTGTTGGAAGACCATTTCGCCGGACTTGTCCGAAAAGCCTATTTTTCTGATCGCATTTCCATAACCAAAGCAGGAGAGATCCTTGAGAAGTCCGTTTCTGAAATGCGGAAGCTCATTGTCGCCTGGAGAGAACTGGAGCTGGATGAAGAAACATAAAGATGCATGCACAACAGTATTCAGCAGTATGTTTGACCAACGACAACGCATTACGAAGAGAGTGCCAGCTCCGGAGATTAGAGCCCATTTGGGGGCTGAAAATGATCTTATTTCTTGTAGAAAGTGATCAAATTAAGAAAAGTAGAGCGAAAGGCATTGCAGAGAAGATTCATCAGATAAATCCAGAGATAACGGAAAAAATACTCAATGAGTTCCTCAGGAAACTCTAATAGAACCGGGTTAAAATCCTATCCTTGCAGAAGTATGGCTACCGCACTTCCTACAATCGCAGAAAAAGTCGCCAGTTGAAAAAGAAACTGTCTATTAAAGCGCTTTTCTGTCTGAGCCATCATGAAATCAAACTTATCATTTAAATAATCGAATTTATCTTTCATATGATCAAATTTCTCATTCTGCCGTTTGATTTCCTCTTCAACCCGAACCATTCGTTCCAGCAGTTCTTTATCAAAAGAGCCGGATGGCTGGGGAAAGGGAATGATATTCTTCTCTTCCAGCCAGCCTACAAAATGCTCTTTGATATATTCAATGATTGCTTTCTGCTCTTCATTCACAGCCTTTAACCCCATATTCTCTCCCTTTAATTTTATCTCTGTTTACTCTCATCAACAAGTGAAAGGGGTGTGGTGATTCAAAAATATAATAAAAAACACTATTTCAAAAAACTGGCGGGAGAACAGAAAACTCCTTATCAGACCCTTATGAATATGGCCCTGAGAGAGTACATCCATAACCACTCCTGACAGGCTGACTTCTGTATCAATTCCCTCAAAGTCCAATCCGTTTCCCATGAATTATTTTAGCAGAAATTGAATCACTCCTCCTGTTTCAGGCGTTGTTAGTTCTGAAAGGGAGGTTTATAATGGAAGAAATGGCAAGCTGGATCAGAGCAACATCGGATATCATGGTACGGGTTCTCCTGGGACAGGAGGAAAATCTTCCTCTATTAAAGGATTTTATCAATGCCGTCCTGGAGGACCGGGGGTTCTCAACAGTCACAAGTTTGGAAATAAAAAATCCTGTCAATCTGAGAACTGTTTTCAGCGAAAAAGAGAGTGTCCTGGATGTCAAAGCCAAAGACCAGTCGGGAAAAATCTACGACATTGAAATCCAGAGCATCGGAAACAGTGAATTCATCCAGAGGAGTCTCTACTACTGGGCGAAGATCTACTCTTCCCAGCTGCAGGAAGGGCACCAGTATAAAAAGCTGAATCCTGTGATTTGTATTAATCTTCTGAATTTCACGCTTTTCCCGGACAAAAAGGAGAATCAGTTTCACAGCTGTCATATGATCAGCGATCTGGATGACTCAGTTTCCATTTTGACAGACCATCTGCAGATCCATTATATTGAACTACCGAAAATAGAACCTCATACAGATCAGAAGGTCCCAGCTGACCGACTCAGTCAATGGGCCTGGTACTTTAAAGAAGAGGGCGTATGGGAGGAAGAGGATATGAAAATCATTATCAAAGAAGATCCGATTTTTCAGCAGGCACATGACACCTTTAACAAATTCACTGCCAATGACGAATACCTGGAACGCTATGAAGCCCGGATGAAATATGAACGGGATAAAGCCCAGGCCATAAGTGACGGCAGAGAAGAAGGTCTTGAAATCGGCCGGGAACAGGGCCGGGAGGAAGGTCTCGAATTAGGCCGGGAATTAGGCCGGGAAGAAGGCCGTGAAGAAGGACTTGAATTAGGCCGGGATGTCCGGAATTCAGAAATTGCCAGGTCCATGAAAAAGAAAAATTACTCCCTGAACCAGATTGTAGAAATAACAGGTCTGGATCGGGACTTTGTAGAAAAGCTTTAACTCTCATAAATACGGCCCTGAGTGGTACATCCTCAGGGTTCTTATAAAAATATACCCTCTCATAGGAATCCCCGGGGATAACAACTTTTCCTTGCCCGTTTTCCCTTTAGAGGGCTACAATAGCACTACTTCACAGGATCAACCTCACTGTTGTTTTTATTATCATTTCAAAACATTTCAGGAGAAGGAAATGACCAAAGAGTATGTCCGCCAGTCTTTTTCGCGCTGTCAGAAGTACGGCCTCTACAAGGATCTTGTCTACAGCAACCGCATTCTGGAAGGTAACGAACTCTACCAACGTCTGGAGGGGGAAAAAGATCTCATCCAGGTGGCCGAGCCTTTTATTCACCATCTTTACAACTTTCTCAAAGGGACCAGTTTTTTCTCCATCCTCACCGACAGGGACGGCTGCATTCTCCGGGTCATCGGTGATGAAAACATCCTGGAGGAAGCAATCTCCCTGAAAATGATTCCCGGTGCCTTTATGGACGAGCAGAATATAGGGACCAATGCCATGGGAACTTCACTGGAAGAACAGCAGCCCGTGCAGATATCCGGAAAAGAGCATTTTATCAAGGAATACTACCGCTGGACCTGTTCGGCCGCTCCTATCCGGAGTCCCGAAGGGGAGATCATCGGCTGCCTTGATCTGACGGGGGCCATTGAAAATGTGAATACCCATACCCTGGGAATGGTAGTGGCCGCGGTGAACGCCATAGAAAAAACTATCCGGCTCAAACAGAACAATACTCTGCTGAAGCAGAACAATCTGTTTACGGAGAAGCTGATGAACTCCATCCAGGCGGGGATCCTCTCCTGCAGCCTGGACGGAACGATCCTGACTGCCAATGATCAGACATTCTCACTCCTGGGAGAAGAGGAGGAGTCTCTCTTTTCCCGTTCCATCTCCTCCCTGATCCCCTCCTGGGAAAACATTAAAACCGCAGCCCTCTCGGGTGAGGAGTTCCAGAACCGGGACCTGCTGCTGAATACGAAAAAAAACAAAATCTACTTCAATATCAGCGCCTATCCTGTGGTTTCCGGGGACTCCTCCATTTCTGCGGTCATTATTGTTGTGAAAGACGTCAAACATGTGCGTAAGCATGCCAACGAAATCCTGGGCAGAAAGGCAATCTACACCTTTGACAAGATGATAGGTCAGTCCGAAACCTTTCTGGATGCTGTGGACTTTGCCCGCAAAGTAGCCGACAGCAAGTCTACGGTGCTGATTTCGGGAGAGAGCGGTACGGGAAAGGAGATCTTTGCCCAGTCCATCCATAACTGCAGTTCCCGCAGGGACGAAGCCTTTGTGGTCATCAATTGCGGCGCCATCCCGGGCACACTCATCGAATCCGAGCTATTCGGGTATAACGACGGAGCCTTTACGGGAGCCCGGAAGGGGGGGCAGGCGGGCAAGTTTGAAATTGCCGACGGTGGAACCCTCTTTCTGGATGAGATCGGTGAAATGCCCCTGGACATGCAGGTCAAACTGCTCCGGGTCATCGAAGAGAGCATTGTCACCCGTCTGGGCGGCAATGAGCCCATTCCCGTGGATGTCAGGATCATCGCAGCCACCAACAAAGATCTGACCCGGGAGGTTCAGGAAGGCCTCTTCCGGAGCGATCTCTACTACAGGCTCAATGTGCTTCCCATAAAGCTCCCGGCGCTTCGGGAACGGAGCGAGGATATCCCTCTGCTCATCGAGTACTACAGCAGAAAGATCTCCCGGAGAATCAACAAACGGGAAGTTCCCGTGACGACCGAACAGATGGCCCGGTTCTGCCGGTACAGCTGGCCGGGGAATATCCGGGAGCTTGAAAACGTTGTGGAGCTTATGACTAATTCCGAAAAGGTCCCGGCTCTTTTTTCAGAGCCTGTACCCGCCGGCAGTCCTCTGGAAATCCCTGCGGACAGAGCAGAAGCCCTGGAAGAGGTGGAGAAGCACTATATCAGCCGTGTGCTGGAAGAGAACCGCTTCAATATTGCCAGTTCCGCCAGGCAGCTGAAAATAGGACGGAACACCCTGTACCGGAAAATCCGGATCTTCGGAATTCCTGTTCCCCAGTAACATAGACTGCTCCATAATGGAACACCCCTCCGGGAACAGAGTGTTCCATTGTGGAGCAACGGAACACTCTCTCTTTCTCTGAATTCCCTGTAAAAGGCTATTTTACCCCTTTTCCTCTATTGGCCTGTTTCTTGCATTCAGTAAGAACAGGAAAAGGAGGATTTCTATGTATCATTTTAAAACACCGGCAATGGTGAACACCTCAAAGGGAGAACAGAGATGAACAAATTTATCAGAGTGAATATGACCACAGGTGAGGCTGTCACAGAGGCGGTTCCCGAAAAATATCTGGGACTGGGCGGAAGAGCCCTGACATCCAATTTTGTCAATGACGAGGTCAAGCCATCCTGTCATCCCCTGGGAAAAAACAACAAACTGATCCTGGCTCCGGGCCTGCTGAGCGGCACCACCGCCCCCAACTCGGGCCGTCTTTCCGTGGGAGCCAAAAGCCCCCTGACGGGAACCATCAAAGAGTGCAACACAGGAGGCGTGGTCTCCCAGCAGATGGCGAAAATGGGAATCAAAGCCCTTGTCATAGAGGGAATGCCCGCAGAGGATACATTTTATATCATCAAAGTCGATATGAAGGGCGTTACCATCGAAAAAGCGCCCGAGGAGATCCTGGGGGGATGCGGCAACTACAGAGCCATGGAAGTGCTCAGTGAAAAATACGGGCCAAAAGTGGGCATCGGTCTGGCCGGTCCGGCCGGGGAGTACCGCCTGGCCTCTGCCAATATATCTTTCCGGGATCCCGACGGCAATATCCGCAGCGCCGGACGGGGAGGGCTGGGGGCCGTTCTGGGTTCCAAGAAGGTCAAGGCCATCGTAATCGATGACACGGATGCCCCCAAAGTTCCTGTGGCGGATCCGGAAAAGTTCAAAGCCGCTTCCAAAGTTTTCGCCAAAGCCCTGATGGATCACCCCGTGGCAGGCCAGGGGCTGGCCGCCTATGGTACGGATGTTCTTGTGAATATCCTCAACGAAGCGGGAGGGCTCCCTGCCCATAACTTTACCTCCGGCCAGATTGACTACAGCGACAATATCTCCGGGGAAACACTCAACGCCACCATCACCGAACGGGGCGGCGAGGGGAAAGTCTCCCACGGCTGTCATAAAGGCTGCATCATCCGCTGTTCCCAGTGGTATGCCGACAAAAAGGGGAAGTACATTACCAGCGGATTCGAATACGAAACCATCTGGGGCCTGGGAGCCGATGCGGGAATCAAAGATCTGGACGACATTGCCTATGCCGACCGGGCCATGGACGATGTGGGAGTGGACAGTATTGAAACCGCCGTTGCCATAGCCACAGCCATGGAGGGCGGTCTGATTCCCTGGGGAGACGGCAAACAGGTTCTTGAAATCATCAAGGATATGGCCAAACCCACCCCTCTGGCACGGATCATCGCCAGCGGATGCTCTGCCGTGGGCAAAGCCTGCGGACTCTACAGGGTTCCGGTTGTGAAAGACCAGGCCATCCCGGCCTACGATCCCCGTTCAGTCAAGGGAATCGGCCTGACCTACGCCACCACTCCCATGGGGGCGGACCATACGGCGGGTTACTGTATCTCGGGAAATATCCTGAAAGTGGGAGCCGACCTGGATCCCCTGAAAAAAGACGGTCAGATCGAGTACGCCCGGGCCATGCAGATCGGTACGGCCGCCGTGGACAGTACGGGGATGTGCCTGTTCGTCTACTTCGGTATTGCCGATAATCCCGGGGGATACCAGGCCCTGATCGATATGATCAATGCCCAGTACGGGATCAACCTGAGCTCTGAAGATGTGGACAAACTGGGCGAATCGGTCCTCAAGGTGGAACGGGATTTCAACAGACGCGCCGGATTTACCAATGCCCATGACAGGCTGCCCGAGTTTATGGAGTACGAGCCCATCGCTCCCCATAATACGGTCTGGGATTTTACCCCCGAAGAGATCGATCAGGTCTATAACTTTTAAGATCTGATTTGAATCGGACCATAATCCCGGGAAAGGTGTCTCTTTTCCGGGGATTTTTTGCTCAGGAGGCAGCTTATGGAAGAGACAGACAGGACCATTGAGATCCGGGGATTCCTTAAACTTGATGCATACCTGCGGAAAAAATACGGGGGAATCCCGGTGCATATGCCTCTGGAGGACCCTCTAACGGGGATAGAACTGGCGGGAAAACTGGGGATCTCCCTGGAAGATATCGAAGTGATTTTTGTAAACCGTATTGTCCAGGCTGTAGACTATACTATACATCCCGGAGACAGGGTGGCGTTCCTTCCTCCGGGATGCCCCGGCCCCTACAGGATCGCCTTCGGATTCTACGGGAAAAACGGCGGCAATAAAGCCAATTTCAAAATACAAAGTAAAGAATAAAGTAATGAGTAAGGAGATAGTCAGTGCAGGTTAAGGTAAAGCTATTTGCTACCTTCAGGGAAAACAGAGAAAAAGAGCAGATCATGGATCTGAGTGAACAGGCGGGAATCCGGGATGTTCTGCAAAGGCTTGAGATCGCCGAAGAGGATGTGGCCGTTATTTTTGTGAACGGACGGGGGGTTCCTCTGGACCATACCCTTTCAGAGGATGATACGCTTTCCCTCTTTCCTCCCGTAGGGGGGGGCTGAGAGCCTATGAATTCTGAATATTTTTCAAGACACCGGCCTCTTCTGAGCGATGAACAGTGGGAGTTTGTGAGAAACGCCGCTTTTGTGGTTGTCGGAGCGGGAGGACTGGGGTCTCATGTGCTGGATCTGCTGGTCCGCCTGGGGGTGACCCGCCTGGAAGTGTGGGATCCGGGGATCCTGGACGAACCGGATCTGAACCGGCAGAGCCTCTACACAAGGGAGGATCTGGGCCGTCCCAAGGCCGAGAGAGCGGAGAAAAGGCTGAGGGCGATTCATCCGGATATTACCATTGTTCCTGTGGTAAAGGCACTGAACAGGAATGACCGCCCCGGAAAGCATCTGGGAGGAACGGATATCTGCTTCGACTGCCTGGACAGCTTTTCCGCCAGGGCCGGGCTGGAAACCGCTCTGGTCAGGGTGTGGGAAGAACAGAACAGACCGGGCCTGCTGGTTCACGGGGGCGTGACGGGCTATTACGGTCAGGCGGCGGTTCTGAACCCGCCCTCTTTCGGATACGCCGATCTTCTGGGCTCCGATTTCGCCGGCAGGGAGAATCCTCCCAAACCGGTGATGCCCCATACGGCCGCTCTGGTGGCTTCTGTACAGGTGGGGGAGTTTCTCCGGTTTATCGGTCAACCCTTCGCATTACGGGAGGAGGCAGACCTGATTGCTCTGGACGGCCGGACCTTTCAGAGCGATGTTATGCAGATAAAAAAGAGGGGATGAGATTTTATCCCTGCAGCAAAATGGCTGCGGCGCTTCCCACAATGGCTGTGAATGTGGCCAGCTGATAGAGGGACTGCCTGTTAAAACGGCGGTCCATCTCTTCAAATCTCTGATCGATTGTTTCAAATCGGCGGTCCGGGGCTTCAAATCTTTTATCACTGTGAGCCAACATCATATCGAACTTTCCGTTCATATGTTCGAATCGTTCATCAATCCGGGCGAATTTATCATTCTGCCGTTTCAGCTCTTCTTCCACCCGGACCATCCGTTCCAGAAGCTGCGTCTCGAGGAGACCGCTTCTCTGGGGAAAGGGGATGACATTCTTCTCTTCCAGCCAGCCTACAAAGTGTTCCTTTATGTATTCTATCAGTGCCTTCTGTTGGTCCTTCACAGCTTTTAACCCCAGGAATCTCTCCTTGTATTTTATCCCTCTTTCTCAAATATCAGGGTCATCCAGCTTATCCCGTCCCTCTTTAAAGAGTCCCTGCTGTCCCGCCTTTCCAGCAGGCCGAGCCGGCAGTTTTCAAAAAGAGTCATAAGCTCTTCAGCCGGACGGATCCGGAAGAGCCTCTCCTGTTCATCCCGATCATCCTTTTTCAGTGGATAGGATCCGGGAACCGTCAGGATCAGCCGGCCCCGGGGGATAAGAAGCCGGGAGAGGGAGGCGGCAGAAGGAGCCAGTTGGCTGTCACGGATATGCTGCAGGACCGCAGAGCAGACCAGGCCGTCCCATGGTGATCGTCCCTGGATATCTTCCGGTATCCCTTCGGGCAGATACCCCGGGAATACGTAATCCTTCAGGGCGGGGCAGTTCTCCTGTAACTGATCGATAAGTTCCCGGGAACTTTCCATTCCATAGGCTTCAAAACCCTCCTGTCTCAGCGCATTCAGCTCTCTTCCGGCGGCGCATCCTATATCCAGTATCCTCCCGCCGGGAGGGAGAAATTCTAAAAAAAGATCTTTCAGGGGGCTGGGTATGGAACTGTAAAGCTGGAAGACTCGGGCCGCATGGCTGTTGTAGTAGTCCAGGGTTTTCTTGTCTGGCTGATTGTCTTTGCGGTGCATAATCCATTCTAATCCCGGGGCTCCCGGGCCGCAAGGGAGAGTTCCCTCTTATCCTGGACCGTTCCTGCTGAAAGCGTCCTGGCACTGAGGCTCGAACTCAAGAGGCAGAGAAGGGATAAGAATCCTTCAAAAATGTAGGGTTCATACTGCGGGTAGAAGTCTAAGTTACTATCTGAAAATAAGATAGTGGAATGCTGATGGAATCTGCAGGAAAAATATTTCCCGGAGAATTGTCTTACCCCAAGGAAATCCGTACCCTGTAAGAGTACAGAGACATTTCTGAACTGAGAATCCCCTACAGGACCATTTCAATCTCTACCTTTTAAACTTTTTTTCCCTTCCGGGATGATCCCGGCCGGGCTTAAGGCTTCAGTCTTTGAGAAAATACATTTCCTATAGGGAAAATCAGGAGACGTCAGAGTGAAACAGAATTCCAATAATAAAAATGCCAATCGGATCACAGGAGAACTGGACAGAGAAAAGATCCGGAGCTTTTTTGAAGATCAGGTTTCCAGATTTGCCTCTCTCTGTCCTGTTCGCTCCTGGGAAGTCCGGGCTGGTTTCTACTGTTTTCGGGATGAGGATTTTTCTGCTTCTCCCGAGTGGGCGTTCCGGAAACTAACCCCCCTGGAAGGGGCCATCCCGGCGGAAGCTCTGGATCGGGGCTTCCTCTCTCCGGGGCAGGAAGGGGAGCTCCTCTATAATCATGATTTAAAGCAGCATACCCTTATGATCCGGGGTAAACATCCCGGGGAACTTATAGAGACTCTGGAAAAAATGAAATCCTCCCTTTTTACCCTTGCCGAAAAGGAGGGTTTCTATCCTCTTTTTACGCCGAAAATTGACGGCCTGGCCCCGAACGGGCTGGAGTTCATCCTTGAGATTGAAAAGGATTTTCCCCTGCCGACTCTGAACCGCGGCTTAAGGGCGGCCGCCGCTTTGTCCCGGGAACTGGCAGTCATTCCCTGCTGCCATGTGAACAGCTATAAAAGGATCACACCGAAAAAGGTGACACCCCTGTGGGATATCCCCTGTGACTGCCGAATCTCCTCAGACCGGGATGTCAATGCCCTTCTCTGGTATGACAGAAAATCCACTCATACGGTGGTATTCCGGCAGGCCGACAGCTGGTCCGAGCCCTTCCTTGTGCTGGGTTCCTATCTCTGTATGCTCTCCGCCGGTTTTGGCGAGGATCATCATCCCGATAAAGCCGCCCCCCCTGTGATGCCCAACAGCCTGGGAGTGGCGATGGAGCTGTGGAAAAACAGCGCTTTTGCCCGAAAACATTTCTCCTTTGTTCATCAGGAACTCTATGAAATTGCCCGGAATGAGTGGTTTGAATACTGCGATATCGCCCATCCCTGGGAGTTACTGAGAGGATAATGGCCCCGGGGAGGGGCTGTTTCCGGTTCTGATCGACTCCCGGGATGGATTTTTTGTCAATTAGCTAAAAAAATATCTATAAAATAACCTCAAATACTTGTGCAAAACTTTTTTTTGCCCTAGATTGTACACGCATGTACATGTACATGTGTGTACAATTTGAAATTTCAGGAGAAGTAAAAATGAGGAACAAAATGAAACTGTTTCCGGTTCTGGCCTTCCTGTTTGCGCTGGGAGTGACCCTGGCCGGATGCGGCGGCAGCTCTCCCTGGGCCGATGGCTGGTACGCGGGAGAAGGGGAAGGGGTCCACGGAACCATCGCCCTTTCAGTCCTTGTCGAGAAGGGAAAAATCGCCCGGATCCGGATCGATGAACAGCACGAAACCGAAGGGGTGTCCGATATTGCTCTGGAAGAGATCCCCCTGGCAGTGATTGAAGCTCAGTCCACAGAAGTAGACTCTGTGAGCGGCGCATCTGTGACTTCCGGCGGAATTCTGGAGGCTGTCAATGCCGCTCTGGATAAAGCGGCGAAGGCAAAACAGTGAAAAGGATGAATGAAATGAAAAAGACTCTGTATATTATTCTGGCGGGAGCCCTGGTTTTTCTGCTGGCTTCCTGCGGCGGAAAAGAAAAAATCGCCGGTACATATGATGTGATTGTCGTGGGAGGCGGGGCCGCCGGGCTGGCCGCTTCCATCGAAGCGGCAGAAGCGGGGGCTTCTGTGGCCCTGCTCGAAAAAATGCCCATGCTGGGGGGGAGTACCGTCCTGTCCGGGGGAATCGTCTATGCCACAGGCTCCCGGATGCAGAAGGAAGCGGGAGTGGAAGACAGCGTGGAAAATCTGGTGGCCTACTGGTCCGAAAGGGCGGAAGGGCAGAACGATAAAGAGTTTCTGACCTTTGTGGCCGAGCGTTCGGGAGCCACCATCGACTGGCTGCTGGACATGGGGGTAGAACTCACCGGTCCCGGTGTGGCCGGAACCAGCCCTGTTCTCAGGGCCCATACATCCACAAGCCACGGGGCTGGTCTGATCAATCCCATGAAGAAGAAGGCGGAAGAGCTGGGAGTGACAATCCTCACAAGAACCGCCGTTACAGGGCTTGAGAAGGACGCCGACAGGGTCAGCTTCGTTCTGGCCCGGGACAAAGAGGGAGAGGATCTGCGCTATAAAGCCCGAGCGGTTGTGCTGGCCACAGGCGGGTTTGACAGAAACCCCGAACTGATCAGCCGGTATGCTCCTGTGGCGGAAGCTCAGATGACCTTTGCCGGTTCGGGCAACAGCGGCGACGGTCTTGTCATGGCCGAAGCTCTGGGGGCGGATGTGGTCTCCCACGGGGGGGTGATCGGTTTCCGCGCTGTAGAAGGGGAGCCCGCCTACACCACAGATATCTGCATGCTCATGTGGATGCCCTATCTGAATGTGAACCTCCAGGGAAAACGTTTTGTCAACGAAACCATCGATTATCCTCTCTTCTACGAAGAGCTGGTTCAGCAGAAGGATAAGGTGGCCTATATGATCTTCGACGGTAACACCTATGTAGACACTCTGGACAAAGCGGTAGAAAAAGGCTCTGCCTTCAAGGCCTCCTCACTGGATGAGCTGGCCGCACTGACAGGGATTGATCCTGCAGGGCTGAAGGAAACTGTCGCCGGGTACAACCGGATGATTGAAGAGGGAGTAGATACAGAGTTCGGGAAATCTCTCACAGGGCTTCCCAAAGTGGAGACACCCGACTACTACGCCCTGAAAATCGTCCCTGCCATACTGGGAACTCTGACAGGAGTCAGAACAGACCTTGATACGCAGGTTCTGGACAAGGCCGGTAATCCCATCCACGGGCTTTATGCCGCAGGTGAGGTGGCCAATGGAAGCTTTTTCAACAAAGTGTATCCCGCCAGCGGAACATCCATCCAGATGTCTCTGACATTCGGCCGGATCGCCGGTAGAAACGCCGCCGCCCGGTAGATTTTAAAACCTTTCCGGTCTGAAACTTCAGGCCGGAAATCCCGGGGAACTTATCAAACTCCTGAATTTCCATATAATGGTATACAGGTTTACAGAGGGAGTTCAAACAATGTCGGATCCGGCGGAAAAGGTATCAACCAAAAAGAAAATTCTTGAAAAGGCCATAGAAATTTTTGCCCTCAAGGGATTCGAGTCCACCAATCTCACCGATATCTGTGATGCCCTGGGAATCACACGCCGTCCGGTTTACTACTATTTTCAGGATAAATACGGACTTTTCAGCGCCTCCTATGACAAATGGGAACAGGACTTTTCTACTGAGATGGAACGGATTCTGGGCGCGGACAAACCGATTATGGAAATTTACAGGGATATCCTGAGGTTCTGCATCCTTTTCTATAAGCGCTATGCTCCCAATTTCTTTGTGGGAATCTGCACCAATCCGGTTCTGGAGGATATCCAGAAACGCTACTATGCCCTGGAGGGAACATTCCACCGGATGGAGGTGGAGCTGACCCGGCAGGCCATCGCCCGGGGGGAGCTGAAAAAATCGACCGACCCCGAAATGGTGGTGGGCATCCTGTTTGCGATCAACGACGGCCTGCGGCTGGGGCTGGAACGGCAGAACACGGGACTGAATCCGCTGGACCTGGATGAACTGATCTCCATACAGCTGGCGGGGATTCAGCAGTACTGGGGGCTCTCTTCCTGACCCCCTCCGCTCCGATCGGTCCCAGGGAATGAAATTCCCTTAAAAAGAACCTATTCTTCCCTCGTTTCTACTTACACTTTCCCGGCGTTTTATGATAAATTTTCCGTCTAAAAATAATATAATAATGGTAATATATGACAATAGATACACTCCTCTCCAAAAAAATTTCCGAAGCCGTCCTCCGCTACGATATGATCCGTCCGGGGGATAAAATCCTCGTGGCCGTATCAGGGGGAAAAGACTCCATGTCCCTGGCCTACAATCTTATGAAAATGAAGCGCAGCGGCTATCCCATCGATTTTGATTTTACCTGCATCCATATCAAAACCGACTTCTGCAACTGCGGCAAGAAAACCCGGATGGAGAGCTTCCTCGAAGTCTGGGAGGTCCCCTACGAGATCAAACAGGTTCCCGTGATTGCCCGTCTCAAACCGGGGCGGAAGATGAACTGCTACTGGTGTTCCACCCAGAGACGGATGGAGCTTATCAAATCGGCGGTAGAGAAGGGCTGCAACAAAATTGCCCTGGGCCATCACATGGACGATATTCTGGAAACCTTTTTTATGAACATGTCCTACAAGGGTGAGATCTCCACCATGCTGCCCGTGCTGGAATACGACTCCTATCCCATTACGGTGATCCGGCCCCTGGCTCTTGTGAAGGAGCAGGATGTGATCCGGTTCGCCACAAAAAACAGGATCAACAAACTGGTCTGTACCTGTCCCTACGGCAGGGAGTCCAAAAGAAAAGACATGAGGGCTATAATCAACGAAATGGCCCGGGGCGAGGAGAGCATAAGGGATAATCTCTTCAAAGCTCTTGAAAATCCTGTGGACCGCTATATGATAGGCTCCCGGAACCTTTCCTCCCGGGCGGATGCAGAGCTCATCAGCCGGGCCGACCAGTGGGTCCGCACAGAGGGGTGGAAAACCGCCGGCCCTGAGAATATCCTGGCTCCCGAAGAGGGAAAGAAAAAGCTCCCCTGTCTGGAAGGGCTTCCCTGCCCGGAAGGCGGGGACTGCGCCAGCTGCCGGGAAGCCCTGGAAGCGGTCTAGCCGTTCCTGTCCCGGAAGGACGAGGATAGGATCCTCCCGGGGGAGAGGGGGTTAATCCTTCTCCCGGTTGATCTCTGTTTCTTCTCCGGAAAGGACGGATTTTTCTGCCTCTTCCGGAGGAAAGGGCATCTCATCGTCCATAAGCTTTTTCAGCTCCTTCCGCCGGCGCCTGTCTCCCCCCCTGCTGCTGTCATGCCCGCCGAAAGGGGAGCTTTTGAACAGGATCGAACTGAGGATCAGGAGTCCCCATGCCTGCCAGTAGCTGATTTCTGTCAGGCCGAATATCTCGGGCATCAGGCGGTTCCACAGGAGCATGACCGCCCAGCCGAAGAGGAATATCAGGGCAATGATACCCAGCCCTATCAGAAATCCCAGGAATATTTTCAGGCCCAGTTTTCTCTCTTCCCACCAGGCATCGGGATTGCAGTGGGGATTTTTCTTTTTCTCCTTCTGCCAGTCCTTTTCAAACTCTCTGCGTATCTCTTCCCGTATCTCCTCGCGAATTTCCTGTCTAATCTCATCCATCATCTTCTGCCTCCTGTCTCTTATGAGAGACCTTCATTTATCCAATGTTTCAGTACTGCCGATAGTTTCTTTACCGCATACCGTTTCCGGGCTTTCAGGGTGTCGATGCTCTCTCCTGTCTCCCCGGCCAGTTCGGCAAATGTCCTGGCGCCGAATACCTGAGCTTCCAGAACCTTCCGTTGAGCCGGGGGAAGGGATTTCATCGCTTCGTCCAGAGCATCGACCATACAGGAACGGACATAGGAGTTCAGCGGATCCAGTCCGGCTCCCGTTATGACCTCCCGTATGGTCTCTTCCGGAACATCAGTCTCCCCTGCGGCCCTTATGACTTTTTCATGGCGCCAGGTGTCTATGAGACGGCGGGTTACAAGGGCGTTCAGCCAGGCGGGGAGATTGATGATCCCCGCCAGTGTATCCAGCCTTCCCCAGGTTTCGGTGTACACATCGTGAATCAGGTCTTCCGCTTCCTCCCAGGTCTTGCCCGCCTTTCGAATCCTGGCGGTCAGGCCGGGCTTTTCGGTCCTGTACGCATCAGCGAGCCGTTCATGGGAAATCTGTCTGTTCTTCTCATTTACCTGATCCATCGCACCCCATATGACGAATGAGTCTTTCTTTGGGTCTAATGAATTTTTCCTTTTATTTCAAAAAAATCGGGTAACTGTGCCGCGATATGTCACATAGAACCTGTAATGTTCCTGTAAAACCCCTTTTCAGGAGGTCTCAGAATGAAAAAAAATTGGAAATCAGGCAAATGCAGGAGCTTTGTACCGGTAAGACTCACAAGGCGGGACAGATGGGAGGTCCTGACGGGACATATGGAGAAGGCTGTCCCCCCCATGATCATCGGCTACTATCTGGTTGCCCTGATAGCGGGTATCCGATGATCCCAGGGGGAGTGGGGTATCAGCTAACCAGGCCCAGAAGCTGTTCCAGTTTCACCTCTTTACGGGAATCCGCCATAAGAAGGAATTTTTGAAAGACCAGTTCAAAGTCCGATTCGGCCAGTCCTATTCCGGCTTTGTCCAGTACATGGCGGACCGCATGGCGTCCCGACCGGGCTGTTAGGATAAACTCATGGGGGACGGCCCCCACCATTTCGGGGCTGATGATCTCATAGTTCTCCCGGTTCTTGAGGATCCCGTCCTGATGGATTCCCGAGGAGTGACGGAAGGCATTCTGCCCCACAATGGCTTTGTTCACCTGAACGGGAATGCCCATCTGCTGCTGAACCATCCGGCTGGTGGGGACGAGCAGACGGTGCTGTATGCCCGTTGAAGCTCTGTAGTAATCGCTCCGGGTTCCCATGATCATGACAGTCTCCTCCAGGGCGGCGTTCCCGGCCCGCTCACCCATGCCGTTCATGGTCACTTCGATCTGGTCGGCGCCGTTTTTCACCGCCGCCAGGGTATTGGCCGTGGCCAGACCGCAGTCGTTGTGGCAGTGGACACTCAGGGTCTTCTCTTCCAGTTCGGGAACACTCTGCCTGATGGTTCTGATAAGGCTGCCGAACTCATCGGGAACCGCCCATCCCACGGTATCGGCAATATTGATCACCGAGGCGCCGGCTTTGATGACCTCCCGGATCACCCGGATCAGATACTCCGGATCGCTTCTGGTGGCATCCTCGGGCGAGTACTGCACATCCGGGCACTTCTGCGCCGCATAGGCCACGGCTTCCACGGCCATTTCAAGCATGGCCTCTCTGTCCTTTTTAAACTTGTTATTCATATGAATATCCGAACTGCCCAGGACAATGTGGATCCGCGGCCGTTCGGCGTAGCGGACCGACTCCCAGAGGATATCGATGTCTTCTTTTACGGCACGGGCCAGTCCTGTAATCACCGGAGTCTTCACACTCCCGGCAATCATCCTGACCGCTTCGGCGTCCCCCGGAGAGGAGGCGGGAAATCCCGCTTCGATCACATCCACCCCCAGTTTTTCCAGCTGCCGGGCCAGGAGGAGCTTCTCTTTCGCAGCCAGTTTGGCTCCCGGTACCTGCTCTCCGTCTCTTAATGTGGTGTCAAATACGGCAATACGTTTCATCTTTTCCTCCCGGGCTCAGGGGATTGGTTTTTTCTCCCCCGGCCGGCAGGATCTGCGCTGTGTCCGGACGGATCAGGCAGAATAAAAAAGGCCATGGGAGATTCCCATGGCCTTTGAACTTGCTTATTGATTAAAAATCAAACCAGTCAGCTGCACCAACCCATGGGGCTCCGGAGTAGGAGTCCTAGTAGTAGGCTGAGCAGGTTCTGTAAAGTCTGGTTTTTCTTCATCTGTACTAACTATTGAACAATCCTGTTTTTTTTTCAAGACCTTTTATTCTGTTTCTTCAGGTCTTTCTGGATTTTGGCAATGCCTTTCCATTTTTCTCTCTCCATCCTGGCCGCCTGGCTGTCCTGCCTGGTTTTCAGATAGTTCAGCTCCTTTTCCATATTCAGATAGTTCTCATAGCGCCTGTGTTCCAGCTCCCCCCGGCTGAGGGCCTGCTGGACGGCACAGCCCGGTTCCCCCCTGTGGGTGCAGTCTTTAAAACGGCACTCCCGGGCCAGCAGGGCAATATCGTCGAAGGTTTCCGCCAGGGCCTCCTCGGAAGCCCAGAGCTGAATTTCCTTCAGTCCCGGCGTATCGATGAGGATCAGACCGCCGGGCAGACGGAACATCTCTTTCCGGGTGGTTGTGTGGCGTCCCTTCAGATCCCCCTCCCTCTGGGAGGTGGTTTTCTGCAGTTCCCGCCCGGCCAGAGCATTGATTATGGTGGATTTCCCCACACCCGAAGGCCCTGTGAGAGCAACTGTGCTCCCCGGGGAGATACTGCCTGTCAGACCCTCCAGACCCTCTCCGGTTAGGGCGCTTACCTCATAGATGCTGACCCCCGGCGCAGAGTTCTCTGCGGTCAGAAGGGCTTTTTCCCGCTCCTCGGCAGAACAGAGGTCCGCCTTGTTCAGGACTACCACAGGCACAGCACCGCTCTCCCAGGCCAGGGTCAGGTACCTCTCCAGCCCCCCTGATGTGAAATTCCTTCCCCCGTTGATGCCGAATACAAGCAGAACCGTATCTATATTGGCGGCAATTATCTGTTCCTCCGTCCGCTCTCCCGCGGTTTTACGGGAAAAACAGCTCTGCCGGGGCAGCAGCTGCTCTATCACCCCTTTGTTTCCGTCGGAGGGTTTATACAGAATCCAGTCTCCCACGGCGGGGTAGTCAGAGCGGAGGACCGCCCTGTAGTGATAGGCTCCGCTGATCCCGGCTGTGACAGGGCCTTCGGGGCCCTCCACAGTGTAGATCTGCCTGGATTCGGTTGTGATCCTGCCGGGAAGAAGATCCGGAGTGCCGCCGGCTTCCCGGAGGGCCTGCCATCTGCTGTTCCACCCCCAGGGGGAGAGGGAGGCTTCAAGTTCTGTACGTTTCTTTTCTGTCATAGTATTTTCTCCCATGTTTTCTCTGCCGGGAAGGGCAGCATTGTCAGAGGCCTTGCGGCCAGTTTCAAAAGGATTCCCTCGTTGTCGTCACCGGCGATCCTGTTGGTTCGGATAAAACCGCAGCTGCGGCATCTGTGAATCACAGCCCACTCGGAAGAGGGCTTCACCCAGACGCTTATGGGCTCCATCAAACCCCGGCAGCCGCTGCGGCGGTCTCCCTTTTTCAGGTCCACATGAAGACTCCAGAGGCAGTGGGGACAGTGATTCCTCTGACGGGAACCGAATTCAGCGGGGGGTACGGTCATCCCGCAATGGCGGCAGAGAAATGCCTGGTTTTCCCGGTAGCTGTGATGTTCCCGGTTGTCAGTTATTGTTTGTCTGGACATACCAACTCCTGTTGTTATCAAAAAAAGAGTCGGGAAATGATGTCCTGTTCAAATAGAAAGGATTATGAGATTTTTCTTGTAGGGAAGGGGAAAGGTTTGTTACCCGGCGATTCCCTGAACAGGAACATCCTGGGATACAAATATTGACATGAACGCCTCCTCAGGTCATCAGATATAACTTTACTATAATACCAGCTCCGGGTTTGGGCAAGGGAATAATCGGCCGATCACGACAGGTTTCAGGACTGAGTCGATGTGATGCCGTTTTTTTAAAGCAAAAAAAAAACAGCCGGATGAACCGGCTGCCTTCTATTCAGGATCGCTGAAATTAATAGTTATCGTTGTATCTGGGTCTTTCAGTCCGTTCTCTGGCCTGATTTACCACGATTTTTCTGTCCATCCATGTGGTCTCATTGAGACCTTTGATCGCTTCGTCAGCCGCTTCTTTCTCGGCCATTTCGACAAAACCGAATCCTTTGGATCTGTTGGTTTCCCTGTCGGTAATGATAATGACATTTTCAACATCACCGAACTGGGCGAACAGTTCTCCCAGATCATCTTCCATAGTTTTGTAATTCATGTTACCCACATAAAGTTTTGTAGACATAGCTACTCCTTGTCCGGAAATACCCGGTTTTTCATTTAGTTAATTAACCAAGTACTTCTTAAACCTTATATGATGATAATAATTCGAAATTGGAAAAAATCGGAACTGTTATGATACAGGAAATATGTAATACTTAAATTTAATAGAACTGACGCTATTATAGGAGAGTTCCCCGGTCTCAGGCAAGAGGCTGAACCTCATATTCCCGAATCCTTCTGCCGGGGACTGTATAATAGCTGATTTTCCAATCTTTCCGTACCGGAAGGGCTGGTCCTCTTCAGATTCCGACGCAGTTTTTCCCTTTCATTTTGGCGGAATAGAGGGCCTTGTCCGCTTTGTGAATCAGGCTTTTCAGATCTTCTCCTTCACTGTATCCGGCCACACCGGCACTGATCGTCAAAATCCGTGCTGCCTCTGCGGGAATATCCGGGCCCTTCAGATCCCCGCAGGTCCGGCGCAGCCGTTCGGCAATTTCAAGGGCATCCTGCGCCTTTCCCTCCATAAGGATGATAAACTCATCCCCCCCCCAGCGGACAACCAGATCTGTGGGCCTGATGGAGTTCTGTATGACCGATGCTGTCTTTTTTAGAACCGCGTCTCCAGTGAGATGACCCAGGTCATCGTTGATCGTCTTGAAGTTGTCAAGGTCGATCAGGATCAGGCTGAGATCCCTTTTCTCTCTCTGCATCCTGTACTGAAAAATTTCAAACTGTTTATCCAGTTCCCGTCTGTTGGCTGTCCCTGTCAGAGTATCCGTTCCCGCCAGGTCTTCCATGTTCTTTTCAAAATTCCTGAGAATCCTGTAGCTTACGGCAAAAAGCAGGCCCGAGATAGCCAGGGTCAGAAGCAGGTTGAGATAGAGAATCCTCCTGGCTTTGCGATAGACTCCCTTTTCATCCTGTTCCACGATCACATGCCAGCCCATTTCGGGAATATAGCGGGAACTCACAAAAATACGCTGCTGACCCTCTCCGTATGTTTTTCCCACGGGGACTTCTGTTTCGGCCATCAGGTCTGCCGCAATCTCCTGCATTCCCTCTTTATTGTAAATGTTCACTTTTTCAATCAGTTCTCTCCGGGAATGGACCTGAATATAGCCGTTTTCATCGACCAGATAGATATTCCGGTTATATTTTTTCTGTTTGTTAATCAGCGATTCCGCAATCCTGTCCAGTTTCAGTCCCACTCCGACAACCCCCAGTAGGTTCCCCTCGGGATCCTCCAGACGGTAGTTGATGAATATTGTAAGAATCCCGTCACTGGCTTCGTCCGTATCCACATCCAGATCAATCTCCCGCCCGGATGATTTGAAATCAAAATACCAGCTGTCATGGCTGTCCATGATGGAGAGGGTTTTCAGAATGCCATCGTAATAGTAGTAGTTCCGGGACTCTTCAGAGACAAAAAAAGTGGTGAAAAATCCGTATTTTTCTTTGATGTTATTCAGGTAGTTCCGGATTTCTCCGCTGTCCTTTTCTCCCGAAGAGACCCATTTCATCAGAAAGGTATCCCGGGCCATAGAGGAGGACACATTGATGGGCACAGACAGGGAGCTGCGCAGGTCCGAATATATATTTTCACTCAGAAGAGGAAGTGAGGAGTTCCATATCTCATATTTCAGGCTCTGCCTGGAGGTAAGATAGGAGACGATGCTGGAAAGAAGAAAGACACTGATAATGATAAAGGCAAGAATATTGAGAGATTTTCGATTGGTTTTCCGATTCATAGACTATAAGAATACTATAATTTCCTGAAGAAAAGAATCAGGGAAGGGAGGAAATTTCAACTCCCTATTCAATCTCATATAAAAAAAAGACAGATCCTGTTTTCCCGAATGTTACATAGGAAAAGAGAATACAGGAGTGTATAAAATGAAACATATAAAAAGATATCTGCCCTTACTGGCAGCATGCCTTATGACCATAGCAGTTCTTCCGGCCGAAGAAGCGGAGAATAAACGGGCCGGACAGGTCACATTCTTCTTTCCCATGGGGACCAGCGGCATGGAGTCCATGGAGTACTCCAACACCTTTTCACTGAACCTTGTGTATGGAATGAACGGAGGGGTGGATGCCCTGGAGGTCGGCGGGGTGGGGAACTTCAATACCCATGATGTGAGCGGGATTCAGATGGCCGGAGTGTCCAATATCAATATGGAGGAGACCCGGGGAATACAGCTTTCCGGAGTGACCAATACAAATTTCGGCGATTCTGTCGGGCTGATCTGGTCGGGAACCCTGAACAGCGTCTTCGGCAATACAACAGGTGTGATGATCTCCAATATCAATGTGACCACCGGGGATATGAAGGGGCTTCAGGTGGGAACTGTCAATTATGCGGCGGATCTGAAAGGTGTTCAGCTGGGAGTGGTTAACGTGGCCGCCAGCGCCGACAGGGGGCTGCCCATCGGAATCTTCAGTATTGTAAAGGGCGGATACTTTGCTGTGGAGACGTCTGCGGGGGATACTCTGTTTGCCAATGTGAGCTATAAGATGGGTGTGGAACGGTTTTACACCATTTTCAAAGTCGGTGGCACCCTCAGCGGTAAGGACTCCTATACCACTCTGGCCTCTCCCGACAAATCGGACAGCCTTTTCAGTTCCGGTCTTGGATGGGGATCCCTCATCCCCCTGGGAGAAAGGAGCAGCCTGGCTCTGGAGGCATCTGCCAGCAATATCGTGAGGGTGGAAAACTGGGACTCCGAACATCTCAATCTCCTGAGCAAGGTGGATCTGAACTACCACATGGGACTGGGAGAGCATCTCTCTCTTTTTGCGGGACCTTCCCTGAATGTGTATGTGAATGATCTGACAGAAGAGGAGGAAGGACAAAAACTTCCCGTCCCCTATACCTTCCTGGATGAAACCCATGAGGATGTGAATGTCTCCCTCTGGGTCGGCGCCAATGCGGGTTTGACCATCAGATTCTGAGGGTTCCCGTTCTTAAGGATACCGCCGGAGCCGGCGGGAGAGAGGATCCTGGCGGAATGAGCTGCATCCTGCAGGGGCTTTTTCAGCCCCCCGGGAGGCTCATTCCATAAATATTCTGATAAAAATCATAATTTATCCTTAATGATCTTTTTTTTAGTAATGATTACTATATAATCAGATTATCTGAGATGAAATTATATGCGGTTGTCTACTATCTGATTATTTTTCTCCTTCAAACCCATGTGGCTGTTTTTCTGATAACAAATATCAGCAGGATCAGTCCCGAAGATGCCCGGTCCAAAGGGTTTATTCGGTTTCAGTTTGCAGTGATCCTCTGGGCGGCATTTGATCTGATCCTTTCGGCAGCAGGATATCTGCTCCCCCATGCTCTCAGCTTTCAGCTCTATCGCTACCTCTCTGTGCTGTTCATTTTCTACCCCGCTCTGGCAACGATTCTGATCCTCTCTCTCATAAGGCCTGTGAAAAAAAGGGAATCCGCGGCTCTTTATGCGACAGCTCTGATTTTCTACGGATTCGCCCTGTCCTTTCCCGATTCGGTTTCCGCCTCCATGTTTGGAATTCAGGGCGGGTATCCCGGGTTTTCCGGTCCCTGGAATACGGCTTTCAAAGCTTTTTATCTTGTGCTGCCGCTTTTCTTTCTGTGGAAACTGTTTCTCAGTGCTCTGAGGAATCCGGATCGGGTGATCAGAAAGGGCCAGCTTATTATGGGAATCGGCGGTATCCTGTTTATGGCGGGGATTCTTGTTTCCCAGTTTGTCATCAAAAGAATCTGGCCGGACGCACCCTGGTTTGCCAATGCCTTTACTCTGACGGTCAACCTGGCGGGCTTTATCGCCCTGAGCCGGTACAGCCGGGTCCTTTCGAGTACCCAGCTTTTCGAAACCATGGTGAAACTCTCCCATAACGGACTGATCCGCATCCGAAACGGCCGTATCGTCTGGTTCAATGAGGGAATGAAGAACATTCTGAATCTGGACAATAGAGAGACCCTGAGCCTGGATGATCTTGAATTCGCCCTGGGGGATAACACCTGGTGCTACGGGGATATTCAGGAGAAACTGGTCCGGGGTAAGTTGAATGACAAGGTTCTGACTGTCAGAAAGAAGGGGAATTCTCCTCTATACTGTATTACCCACAGCTCCCCGCTGGAACCGGGAAAACCCGATAGTGAAGTCCTTCTGATGCTGACGGATGTGACAGAACAGATCAAAGTGAGCAGGGAACTGGAGAGAGCCAACGAGGCTCTGGAAGAGCTGGCCAACAGGGACGGGCTGACCAGAATCGGCAACAGAAGGCTCTTCAACGAAAGGCTCACTTCGGAATGGAAACGGAGCCGCCGGTCGGGGCTGCCCCTGAGCCTTATCATCTTCGATGTGGATTTTTTCAAGGGCTATAATGATACCTACGGACATCAGATGGGGGATAGCTGTCTGCAGGCCATAGCCCGTTCGGTTCAGGCCTTTGAAAAAAGGGATTCCGACTGTCTGTGCAGGATAGGAGGCGAAGAGTTCGGCCTTATCCTGCCCCAGACAGATCTGGAAGGAGCCGCCAAAGTTGCCGAAGAGATAAGACGGTGTATTGAAGATCTGGCCATAGATCATGAATCTTCCCGGGTTTCCGACCATGTGACTATCAGTCTGGGAGCCGCCCAATGCGACTGTTTGGAAGATCAGAGCGAAGAGGTTCTCTACAGAAAGGCGGATAAAGCTCTCTACCGGGCAAAGAACAGCGGCCGTAACAGGGTTTCCCTTTAACTGAGGCGCCGGGATTAATCCCGTTTTTTAATCTCCCCTTGTCTCCCTCCGGGAGCACTCCTTGAAAACAAAACCTGAATTTATTATAATTTAAAAATTGTGAAATCTGTCTTATTCAGGATTCTGAAGCAAAATATTTTCATCCGGAATGGTATATGAAATTCAACCTGACTCTTTCGTCCTTTATTCAGCCGCTGATCAGAAGGTTTATTCTGATCGGTTTCCCGGCGCTCCTGCTGGTGGGGTTTTTCCTCCATTCCATTTACACCAACCAGTATGAGGTGGTGGTCAATGAAATTGAAAAGAAACAGGAACTCCTGACGGCCATTAACAGCTATCAGATACAGAATCTTCTCAAAGAGGTCTATGACGATCTCAAACTGATCCGCTACTCCAATGAGTTCCAGGACTTTGCTGCTGAACCGGGATCTCCCGGGTTCTATGATGAGCTTGTCAGCATGTTTTCCCGGTTTCTCAACAGCAAGATAAAATACTCCCAGATCCGCTACCTGAATAATCAGGGAATAGAGATTGCCAGGGTTCATAAAAATCAGGGGACCATCGAAGTTGTCCCGTCCGGGGAGCTCCAGGATAAGTCGGACAGGTACTATTTCAGGAGTCTGAATACCATTCAGACAGAACAAATGTATGTTTCTGATTTTGATCTGAATATTGAAAACGGGGAGATTGTCTTTCCCTATGAGCCGACAATCCGCTTTGCTCTTCCCATTATTCACCAGGGAAGCCGGGAAGGCTTCCTCATTATGAACTTTGACGGATTTTCCCTGCTTGAAATCCTGGAATCCTATGAATCCAACCGTGTGTCCTCTATTGATATCGGTCTTATCGACAAGAATCATTTTATAAGCATGAAGGATTTTGAAACCGGGAGGGATCTGGGTGCTGTCTTTCAGCTTAATCTCTCATCGGAACTCTACACTGACCTTGTTGCAAATCAAACAAACCGGATTAATCAGAACGGCCTTATCTATTTCAGTGAAATCATTACCAATGACGATATTCCGCTGGTTTTTGATTCCATCAGCGGCACATGGTTTATCCTCAGCAGTTTCAATCTGAATCAGCTTATAGAGAATGAATCCAACTTCTATCTGAAGCATCCCTGGATACAGCCGCTTCTGCTGGCTGTGTTAGCCTTTTTTATTCTGGTCATCCTCTTCCTTTTCTCTCTCAAGGAAAACGAACATCTCCTTCTTATGGCTTCCGGGTATATTTCGGACAACTCTCATGAGGGAATCATCATTCTCGACAGGAATAAAAGCCTCATTTACTGTAACAGCGTATTTGAAACTCTCTACGGATACTCTTTTCATGAGATACGGGGAAAACAGCCCCATAAATTCCTGAGGAGCGGTTCCATCAATTCGCTCCAACTGGATCTGACAAAGGATATTGCCTGGGAGGGAAATATCTGGGACCTGGCAGCCAATAATGTCTATATCCAGAAATATCTGAGAATCTATACAGTTCAGACCCGCCCCGGAAAGGTTTCCTACTGGATCGGTATCTATTCGGAACCCAAATCTCTGCTGGGTGAAATCACCATAGAGAATGAGATGCAGCCCTACTATCTCATGACTGAGCAGACAGTGGAAATGCTCACTTCCAACTTTGCGGCCTCCGGCAGCGCAGGCGGAAAACAGGCCGTTATTGTGCTCAAGCTCCAGGGAGTGAGCTCTCTGCGCTATCGGCTCACAGACAGGGAAGAGAAGGATTTCATATCGAATCTTACAAGCCGGCTCTATGATCTTGTGATCAGTGAAGGGGTCATTCTGGTCCCCACATCGGAACTCCTCCTTCTGTCAGTTCCCATAGAAAGGGAAGGGGATATTATTGATCTTATGGAGAACCTGGATAAGGCTATTTCCTCCATGCGGTTTCTTCAGCAGATGGACACTCCCCTCAGGTATCTCTCGGGTATAGCTGTTTCTACTGATCACGGCGAGTCCAGAAGGGACCTTGTCAATAATGCTTTTATTGCCCTTGAAGCTCTGAGCTCCATGAAAAGGGCCAAGTATCTGATCTATAATCATGACATTTACGAAGGGGTCAAGCAGACCCGGATCATCAAGGATGAGATAGAAAATGCCTTTCTGAGGGATGAATTTCATGTGGTCTATCAGCTGCAGATGGATGTGAGCACCATGGGAATTACGGGAGCGGAAGCTCTGGTACGCTGGGATAATGCCAGACTGGGAGCCCTGTCACCCAACCTGTTTATCCCGATCATGGAGGAGACAAAACAGATCAAAAGGCTCGGGATCTGCATCCTCGGAAAAGTCCTCAGGGAGATCTCATCCATTATGCCCCTGCTCCCCGGGGATGCCAGGATTTCCATCAACCTCTCTTCGGAGGAGTTCAATGACTACTCTCTGGTTATGAACCTGATCGAACTGATCGGAACAAGCCCTATCAAAACCCGGAATATCTGTTTTGAAATTACCGAAACCACACTGATAGAGGATCTTGAACATACAAACAGGATCATACAGCTGCTCCATCAGAATGATATATCCGTGGCCATTGATGACTTCGGAACCGGTTATTCCTCCCTGAGCTATCTTAAAAAACTTCAGTCCGACAAGCTCAAAGTAGACAGGATGTTTATTAAGGATTTTCCCACCGATGACGGGACTATCCTGAAAGCCATTTCCAGTCTGGCTCAGGAGATGGGAATCAAAGTTATTGTGGAAGGGGTGGAAACCTATGATCAGCTCCATTTTATCAGGGCCCTTGGCTGCGAGGAATTTCAGGGTTACCTGTCTTCCCGGCCTGTCTGTCTGGAGGAGCTGAAAAAGCAGCTCAGCAGGGCAAACAGGGTTTAATAAGGGCGGAAGAGCTCCCGGGACCTCTATCGGGAGGAAGACCTGTTTTCGGCTTTGCACAGATACAGATTTCTGTCGGCTTCGCTCAGGATCTCTTCGGGAGTTTTCCCCCGGCTGTGGCTCATCCCCCAGCAGACCGCCAGATTGAATTCGCTGTATTTCCGGCAGAACTCTTTCAGTTCTATCTCCAGTCTCTGCATATAGACCTTTCCGTCTTCGGGAAGAGTTCCGGGAAAGAGAAGAATAAACTCATCCCCCCCGTATCTGGCCGCCAGGTCATAGTTTCTGATTCCGTTCCGCAGTATTTCAGAGAGCTCCTGCAGAATCCTGTCTCCCTCCATATGACCCAGATTGTCATTGACCTTTTTGAAATTATCCAGGTCCAGGAAAAAGAGAGTAAACTCCCGGCCTGTCCTTTCGGCCCTGTTTTTTTCCTGTTCCAGGGCTTTCATCAGATAGCGTTTGTTGTAAAGGCCTGTCAGATCATCCTGTATGCTCAGATCGTACATAAGGCTGTTAAAGTCCCGGTACTTCCGCATCAGGAACATGGCTGTCAGGATCACTGTGAGAATGACAACGGTGAAGTTCATGGTCAGATCGTTGATTCTGTATTCTTCGCTGGTGTAGCGCTCGAAAAGATGGGCATACCAGATCTCCATGCGGAAAAGAAAAGGCATCTGAATCACCATGGAAAGGGGAAACACATATTCCCATGGATTTTTCACTATAACCGTCAGCATAAATGCCGCCATGATCACCAGGTAGGGCATGGCACTGTAGGAACCGGGAGAGGTCAGGTATCCCAATGGAAGCCAGACAAGAGAAAATACAGCCAGAAAGCTGATCCGGGAAAGAGTATATTTGGCTCTGTTCCCTGAAAAAAAGAACCAGAAGAGACAGAGCCCCAGAGACACCAGGCTAGTCAGGATGTTGACCAGGGGCCGCTGCAGCAGGATATGGACAACTGTGAATATCAAAGAGATTGTTCCCGTGAAAATGATAAAAGACCGGAATATCACATACCGGATATCTGTATTCAGGATTTTTGAGCCTTCCATCCTACAATTCTAAGCAGAACAGGGACCGGCTTCAATCAAAGTCCGGAAAATCTGATAAACAGTTCTTCAGTTCGACGGGAACAGACAATGCCCTGAGGCATCATCTGTTCATAGAATCGGGTTTACTCTTTGTTACTGATGGTCTTTATGGATGAAAGCTTTTCCCAGTCATAGTACACATTGACAGTTTCATTTTCCCTGGTTTCGGTAATTCTCACAAACTCCTCTCCCAGAAAAAAGACAGCTTTTTCATAGATGTCTCCCTCGTTGACCTGAATCTTCACTCCGTTCCTCTGTTTTCTGGATAAGGTTCCATGCAGGGGGGAGCTGGCGTATTCAAATACTTTTTCCCATGTCTGTTTCAGCATATTTGCCTCCGTAAATTGTTTAGAGATCAATATGCAATTACAATGCCATACTTATTTTATAAGAGCTCTTTCCGTTAAATAGGCAACAGAGGATTCCTGTACAGGGTATTTTTATACTCAGGAGTATTATTTAAACGGGAATTCACTTTCAGGAACTAATGGATGCGGTGGGATTTCAGTCCGTCATAAAGATAAAGGCCCGGCAGAACGGGGAGTTGTTGCCGGGCTTGAGTGTCTCAGGTTTATTCGGATCCTTTCAGACACTCCGTAGCGGTGAGATTACAAATATCAGGACAGATCCCCGTACTCCTTGTCCATATTGGTGATATGTTCGTTAAACCAGCTTTTCATCTCTCTGGTCAGGGGGCTGGAAACAACAAGTTTATCGTGGTCCAGCAGATCCTGAAATTCAAACAGTTTGTTTTTGATCCTTTCATGCTCCTTTTTCTGTTCCGACAGTTTGCTGTACCCCTTGTCGGCCATGAATTTCTCTTCCTGATCAAAATGGTAAACCGTGTAGTCAATGGCTTCTTTCAGGGTGTCTTTCATATTGTCCTGAAGTTTAACGTCATTGATCCTGTCATAGAATCTGTTGATCAATTCCATCCATTTCTTGTGCTGCTCATCCATTTCACGGATGCCGGTGCTGTACTTCTCATCCCAATGTAGTAGCGGCATTATGCCCTCCTTAAATATTATTATATTGCTATTTAATTAAAGCCTAATGCTCCCGCGTTCATTAATCAAATTTGAATAAGAGAAAGAGGGATTACCTATGGGGGGCAGAAAGAGTGAAACAGCCCTTCAGGCAAAAAAAATCCGGACTTCGTGATAGACGAAAGACCGGATGTTAAATCAATTCCCTGATTATCAGCTAAGGCTTTCCAGAGCCGCCGCATGGGAACCGGCTTTTCTACCCCAGTGAATCAGACCCATAATGGCTGTTCCCGAACCGGGGTAGTAGGGGCCTATCCAGCCCCCTGCATTCAGGCCGCTCGCATAGAGCCGGGGCAGAACCTCTCCGTTGGGCTTCAGTACCTGGCAGTTGGTGTTTATGGTGACACCGCCAATGGCTCCCAGGTTGAAGGAGACATTTTTATAGGCATAGAAGGGGCCGCTCAAAGGTTCGATTCCCGTATTTCGATCGTACTCGGGGTCTGTCCCTTTCCGGGCATTTTCATTCCAGACGGACAGTGTGCGGGACAGATTTTCCGCGGGTACACCGATCTTACTCGCCAGTTCCTCAATGGAATCTCCGGCAATGACAACCCCGTCGGCAATGTCTTTTTTCAGCGACTCAGGGGTCCATCTCGTAACGGGACTGCTCAGGCTGGACTGACCGAATATCATGTAGGTGGGGCCCTGCAGCTGAGTTTCCTGCTGGAAGATCGCACGGTAATGATAGGCATAGGTGGCATCTTCACAGACAAAGCGCAGCCCTTTTGTATTGACTATAAAATAGGGGAACATGGGGAATTTGTTGCTAGTGGCCGCTCCGGTTTTTCCGCAGAAGTCGATGGTTCCGCCGAATCCGCCAATGGCAGCGCCTGCGGCGGATGCCATTTTAATACCGTCTCCTGTATCAGTTTCGGCGCAAAGGCAGATCTGAGAGGTCAGATCCCAGTACTGCTGGGGGCTCAGCTGTTTGGCCATTTTCACGTTTTTATCGATGGATCCGGCTGCCAGGATCACACCCCTGGAGGCTTTGATAGCCACCTCTTTACCCTCCTGCAGAGCGATGATTCCCACAACTTCCTGCTGTTCATTGAGGACCAGTTCGGTGGCTTCGCTGTCAACTTCCACAACCGCACCGGACGCTTCTGCCGCTTTCAGAAGAGCTTGAACCAGAATGACTCCGCCGCCTTCGCCGCCGCCTCCTTCGTATACATGGATCCTGTCGGCATAAAGCGCATCATCTATGTAGGGGACATGACAGTGACCGTAGACGCTGGTCCATTTTAGACCCAGATCTGTGAGCCAGTCGATATGTTCGGGGGCCCCGTAGGCCAGGTCTTTGACGAGCTCTTCGTCAATATATCCCTCACCCGAGGCTGTCCAGAGTTTATAGTGGTTTTCGGGGGTGTCATTCTGGTAGGAGGAGAACTCTTTCTGGACCGAAGTTCCCGCAGCCTGCATAACGCCGCCCGAGTAGTTTGTTGTTCCACCCACAAGACCGGCCTTTTCAAGTACAAGAACTTGTGCTCCATCAGCTGCCGCCTGTGCTGCCGCGGCCATACCGGCTCCACCGGCTCCCACAACCAGAACTTCCGTTTCTCTGTCAAAATTGACTTCTGTTGATTTTCTGGAACATCCGCCCAGAACCCCCAGAGCTGTGGCACCTACCGCTCCGGCAGCCGCAGCCTTGATAAATTCTCTTCTGGATATCATTGTAATCTCCTGTTTTATGTATTCAATTAAACTATTATCTATAAAAAAATAGCGATTACCAAGAAACATTTTGATCCGGATGTCTCATGAGAGGAGAGTTTTCTGATGGTTCCGGGAGGATCCTATAAAAAGAAGGGAGCGAATCTCCGGGGAATATGTTCGTTCATAATCTCGATCATTTCCGGGATGGGCTCTTTCATTCCCTCCATGATCCAGATCATCATAATTTCAAGATTCCCGTAGATACTGGACTGGATGGACCGGATATTCCGCCAGTCATTCATATCCACGCCGTTGGCTTCCAGAATAGAAAAATGGAAGGTATTGCTGATGTTGAGAATATGGTTTTTAAGGCAGTTTATATCTCTGGATTTCAGAGCATTCTGATAGAAAGGCAGGTTGTATTGTATTTCCGAATAGATCGCATCCAGAGCGCCAGTCCAGTCAAGATCTTTCCGGTAACGGTAGAGTGTTCTGTTCAGAACAGAATTGTAATAACTGTTCAGAAGATCGTATTTATCATAACAGTGCCTGTAGAAGGTGGAACGGCTGACACCGGCAGCCTCAACAATGTTCCTGACTGAGATTTTATCAATGGGCGACTCGAATACCAGGTCCTGTAGTGCATCAAAGAGCAGTTCCCGGCAGTTTTCCTGTTCATTCATAAAGGTATTTCTGTTCAGATTATATTTCTTATAGCACGGAAAACCCGGATCACACAAGATCAGAGAGAACGGCTCCTGAGGCCTCACAAAGCCGAGCAGGAGATATTTCAAGCTGAAGTCCCCGCATTCCTGCGCTGACATATATGTTCTCATAGAGAAGGCAGGTTTCGTCAATGTAGGTGGGATAGGATTTTTTCATTCCCAGAGGAGAACAGCCCCCGCGGATATAACCGGTCAGAGAGAGGATCTCTTTCACGGGGATCAGATCCGCTTTTTTGAATCCCCCCGCCCGGGAGGCTTTTTTAAGATTGACTTCACAGGCGCCGGGGACCACGCAGACAAATACCTCTCCCGTGTTTCCCCTCAGTACTAGGGTTTTGAAGACCTGGTCCGCATCCAGACCGGCTTTCGCCGCGGCATTCACAGCACTCAGGTCCGCTTCATCCACTTCATATTCCACAAGATGAAAGGGGACCTTTCTGTTTTCGAGGAGCCTTACCGCATTGGTTTTCGTCTTGTTTCTTGATTGGGACATACCTGTCGGGAATTATACTCTTCCCCGGAGGACTGTACAATATGGTCTGCCGGGAACGAATGGGGCGGTATCAGAGCTTTGTATATTTTTTCTCCATGGAACTCCGGGATTTCATGGATTTGCAGGAATCGCAGAAAAAACTCACCGATCCGCAGCTGGACAGAAGGGAAGGTGTGCTGCCGCAGACATCGCAGGTAAAATCTATCTGCCAGAGGGTTTCGCACTCCTGGCACTGGTACTTGTTACCGTTTCCTTTCAGTTCTCCCTGACAATCGGGACAGTTCATATCTCTCACTCCTTTTCTCCCGGATATAACGGGATAATCTGTAAAAAGTAGTGATGAAAAGAGGGGAAAGTCAATACTTTTTGCTTTTCTACTCTTTTATTGATTACAATTATGGCAAACAGATCTTAACTGTAAAAGA
Source organism: Oceanispirochaeta sp. (assembly GCA_963666275.2). Taxonomy (GTDB): domain Bacteria; phylum Spirochaetota; class Spirochaetia; order DSM-2461; family DSM-2461; genus Oceanispirochaeta. The sequence continues at coordinate 2,518,582 of CAXXOA010000001.1, read as the reverse complement.
AATGAAAATAGTCTCCGGGAGATTTCAATGGTTAAATCCGCATCGAGTATAAGGTTTAAAATCCTGTTTTTTATAGCCCTCATTTTACTCCTCTTTATTGCCACGTCCGGAATGCTTATGAACAGTCTGCTCATGGCTCAGAGGGAATACAGCTTTTTTCTTGACCTTTTTGCCGTCAAGAATGAGGCTATTCAGAATCTGGGATATACGGTTCTGGGAAGTGCGGAGGCCGAGAAATCCTATCTCCTCCACAAACGTTCCGAAGATAAAGAACGTTATTATGAAAGTATTAATGACGCCAGGGATGATCTCTGGGAGCTGGAGGATCTGGAAAAATCCATTCAGGAACAGGTGGGAACCGATCAGGGCGCACTGGATATGCTGACACAGATAGACGGCATTGTAACCAGGTATGAATCAGAAACACTCTCCCTCTTTGATATGCTTACAGAAAAAGGTCTCAGTGAAGAGGAGGGCCTGCGGGGAGAGTTCAGAACGGCGGCCCATGAACTGGAGGCCATTATTTCCGACAATCATAGGAACTCCCTTATGATCGAATATCTGATGATGAGGAGGCATGAAAAAGATTATCTTCTCAGACTGACCGAAAAGTATGCAGGAAGGAACCGTGATTCCATCGATTTAATCCGTGAAATGATCGGAGATGAGAGCTTTTCGCCGGAAGTGAAAAATATGATGTTTCAGGCCCTGGATACCTATGCCCGTGGAATCGCAAGAATCATTACTGTTAACAATCGCATCAGCCAGCAGGAGGAGGCGATTCAGGATGCTTATGATGAACTTATCCCCCTGCTTATACAGGAACAGGAAAACAGCAACCAGCTCCTTGTCGTGAAAAGAGGGGAGCTGGATCAGGTTGTGAACCAGTACTTCAGACTGGGGCTGATAGCAGTCTGTTTTGTTCTGATCCTTTCGTTTTTTATGGCATTCCGTTTATTCCGCCAGATCTCCCGTCCTCTGGGGATTGTGATGGAAGGGGTGGAAAAGGTTGCCCTGGGGGATATGACCTGGCAGCCTGACTATGTGAAAAATGATGAACTTGGGGAGATCAGCACAGGTCTCTATAAAGCTGTAGAATCCACCAGAGCTCTTCTCCTTTCCATCAGGGAGTCCTTTGACGATAGTATGAGTTTAAGCCGGAATATCAGCGGCGCCAGTGCGGAAACCTCATCGGCTGTTACGGAGATCCTGGCCAATCTGGAGTCCATCACCAGGCAAATAGAGCATCTGAGCCGGGAAGTGGACGGGAACTACCGGTCTTCCGTGGATATTTCAGATGCCGTAAAAACCCTGGATTCTCTGGTGGAGGATCAGTCTTCGGCGGTTGTTCAGTCCTCTGCGTCGGTGGAGCAGATGATGTCCTCTATCAACAGCGTCTCCCATATCACCTCCCAGCGTTCGGAAGGATCGGAAAAACTGGTGGGATACACCCGGGACGGAGCCCATCAGATAGAGAAGGCCAATCAGCAGATCCTGAATGTGGCAAAACAGACAGACAGTATTCTTGAAATCACCGCCGTGATTGACAATATAGCTTCCCAGACCAACCTGCTGGCCATGAATGCCGCCATCGAAGCCGCCCATGCGGGAGAGGCCGGAAAGGGTTTTGCCGTTGTGGCAGACGAGATCCGCAAGCTCGCAGAGTCCTCGGGACAGAACTCCCGGGCCATTACGGAACTCCTCGATGCCATCAGCCTGGCGATCAAAAATGCTTCTGACTCATCCGGCGAGAGCCTTAACTCTTTTAAACTGATTCAGTCCGAAGTGAGTATCATGGTGAACTCCCTGTCTGAGATTGCCACTTCCATGACAGAGATGTCCTCAGGAGCCACTCAGGTCCTTTCCGCCTCGGGAGCTCTGACCCAGAGCGTGACCGGGGTTTCCGAACAGACCGCTATGATTGTGAACAGCACCGGCGCCATCACATCAGGGGTTGAAAAAAGCCGTGAGATGGTGGACCTTACAAAGCAGGGAGTGGAAGAGATCGCTCAGGGGGTCCGTCAGATTCAGCAGTCCGTGGTGGTTCTGGATGATGAGAGCCGCAAAAACGAAAAGGGCCTGGATTCCCTGAAAACGCAGATTGAACACTTCCGGCTCTCATAGCAGGACCGGGAATCTTCCCTGGGCAGGCCTGTTTCATAATTATACCTGGAGGCTTACAGTTTTATGGCAAAGAAAAAAATTACCCGGAAACAGCTTTTTTGGATCTTTCTGACAGGATGGGTTCTTGTTTCTCTTGTTCTGACCTTTCTGAGTTTTTCCGCATCCAACAGCATACACAGCGACTATATAAGCAGGGAGCCCCATATCAAGGCCCTGCTGGACGGGAGGGAACTGCCCGACTGGACCGCCTGCCGGGGTGACTGGCTTGTGCTCCGTCTGGATTATTTTTTCCGTATTGTCCTTCTGGGCGGGCTTGTTTTTTCCGCCCTCCGCTGGCTGAGAAATAAATCCGACTCTGATGAGTAGAGCGACTTGCTCCCTTTGAAATTCAGACTATAATAGAGGCATGAAAATATGGCATACCCCCGAAGAGCGCCGCTCCTTTATGGAACAGCAGGGGCTTCTCTATCTCGATAAAGCGGAAGTCCTCGATTTCCCCTCATTCCGGAAAGATCTGAGTCTCTCTCCCTACTACAGGGAGAACAAACAGGAGTTTGATCAGTTATGGGCAGACTACGGTTCTCTGCTGGAAGCCGGACACATGGCGGATGTCTCGATCCGGCCGGCCGGAGAGGGCGTGGGATACGGCCTCTTTGCCGAGTCCGAGCTGGCTCCGGGCGCTCTCATCGGTGAGTACACCGGTGTGGTGGGCCCCGGACTGGATGTGCGGGATATTCCGGGAAAAACCGGGGGATATGAGACGGATTATACCTGGGACTATCCCGATGCCTGGTATGAAGATATTCTGCTTGAAATCAATGCCCTGAAAAAGGGAAATGAACTGCGCTATGTGAATCACAGTTTTGAACCCAATCTGGCGGTGGAACACACAAAGCAGGATAACCGCTGGGTTATTTTTTTTGTGGCGGAACATCTGATTCCCCCGGGGACTCAGCTGACCGTGGATTACGGTGAGGAGTACTGGTCCGGAGGGTTTAGGGAACTGATCCTATTTTAAAAAAATACACTGTTTGACAGGGAGGTACCCACTTGAGTTTGGGTTGGATGAACGGCTCTCTGATGGATGACAGGGAGATGCTCCTGTCCGTCAGGGACCTGGGGATTCTCAGAGGACTGGGAGTCTTTGATTTTATTAGGACCTACAATAAAAAACCCTTCCATCTGGAAGATCATATAAAACGGCTGCAGTTTTCAGCCGACCGGATCGGAATGAAAATTCCCTACAGCGTCGATGAGATTGAGCAGGCCATGTTTCAGGTCCTGAAACACTGGGAAGGCGAAGAGGCCGGTCTCAGGATTGTCTGCACCGTCGGTTCCAGTCTTGAAAAAATGACCCGGAGAGACGGGGTCAACCTTTTTATCCTGGCCGATCCCCTGCGGACATTTCCCCCCGAATGGTACGAAAGGGGCGTCAAGGTGATCACCTGTTCCCAGGTGCGAAATCACCCGGAAGCCAAGAGTGTCAATTACATTGCCGCCATGGAAGCCTCTGCCAGGGCCAGGGAGCAGGGGGCTGAAGAAGCCCTGTATACGGATAAGGACGGCAGGGTTCTGGAGGGGACCACGTCAAATCTCTTTCTTTTCCGGGATGGCCGCTGGTTTACCCCCTGCCGGGATATCCTCAAAGGGGTCACCCGTCAGGTTGTCATGAGCCTGATAGGGGAGGAGCGGTTGAGCTGCAGGGATATCACTCTTCAGGATATCAGCGGAGCCCAGGAGATGTTTATCACATCCTCCTCCCGGGAAATTCTGCCTGTCAGATTTGTGAATGATCATGAGTTTCCCGACACCCCCGGTCCGGAAACAGAAAAACTGATGCAGGCTTTCAGAGCCTATGTGAATACACCGGAAAAATGGGTCCTCAAGGAGTAAAATAACTATGGTTCTCTACAACAGAAATGCAATCATTTCCTTTCCCCGCTACGGGATCGGGATCCCTTCTCTGGATACCCGCAAATCCAATACAGTCGATGCTCTGCTGGCGCATCCCATTCTGGGAGATCTGAAAGATAAATGGCTTGTAGGGGATATTCCCCGGGTGATCGACAGGAAGGATCTGGAACGCGCCCATACAAAGGAGTATATCAAATCCCTCTACGGCCCCGAGCTGGAAAGCCGGCTGATCCAGGCCTACGAGCTGATGGACAGCGCGGGAAACTACAACCGCTATGATCCCTCAAGGGCACAGCAGCCTCTGACGGAACTGCTCAATGATGTCCTGCGGATTATATCGGGAAGTTACCTTCTCATCGGCCATGCCCTGCAGAAAGGTTTCAGCTATTACCTGGGCGGGGGGATGCATCATGCCCATCCGGGGTTCGGTCACGGTTTCTGTGTTCTCAATGATATTACCACCGCCCTGCTCAAAGCCCGGGCGGAGGGGCAGATCAGAACGGCCTGGGTCATTGACCTGGATGCTCACAGAGGAGACGGTACCGCCGAAGCCCTGGCGGATGTGAAGGATATCCTTACCATGAGTATCCATATGGCATCGGGCTGGCCCCTGGATGAACCGGAGTACCGCAGCGACGGCACAATGAATCCCTCCTGGATTCCCGGGGATATCGATATCGGTATCCCTTCGGGTGAGGAGAAATTCTACATTCCCCGGATGATGGAAGCCCTTGAGTGGATGGCGGGGAAGGGTAAACCCGATCTGGCATTTGTTGTGGGAGGTGTGGATCCCTACGAAAAGGATGAACTCCCTTCCTCGGAACCCATAAAGCTGACAAAGCAGCAGATGTTTGAACGGGACACAAAGGTTTATGAATTCCTGAAAGAACGGAATATTCCCCAGGCCTGGGTGGCCGCAGGGGGATACGGGGAATCCTCCTGGGAGATTCACACGCAGTTTCTCGAGTGGGCTCTGATGAAAGAGCTGGCTCTTCCGGATTCCGATCCCTCATGAAAAACCTTGTTCTGGCCGTAGACTGCGGTACCCAGAGCCTGAAGGCCCTTGTCTTTTCCTCAGACGGCACCATCCGGGAGCAGGAAAAAATCGAGTATGCCCCCTACGAATCCTCCCGGCCGGGATGGGCCGAACAGGATCCTGATATTTTCTGGCAGGCTCTTGTTTCCTCCTGCGGAAGGATAAAAGAGCGGTCTCCTGAAATCTTCAGCGGGATTTCCGGGCTGGGAGTCACCGCTCTGAGGGATACCATGATCAATCTGGGCTCCCGGGGGGAGGTTCTGCGCCCCGCCATTACCTGGCTGGATACAAGAAAGGCCGGAGGATCCTTTAAACCCCGGTTCCCTCTGAACCTGCTGTACTGGATTATCCGGAAGGACAAGGTTGTCCTGAAAGCCATGAGGGACGGCAAGGGCAACTGGCTGCAGGAAAATGAAAAGACTGTCTGGGAGAATACCTGGAAATACCTGCAGGTTTCGGGCTTTCTGAACTACCGCCTCACAGGGATCCCCGCAGACTCGGTGGCTTCCATGGTGGGGCATATCCCCATGGATTACAGAAAGAGGGACTGGGGAGGCCGGTTCTCTCTCAAAAGAAAACTCTTCCCCGTGGAATCTGAAAAACTCTGCATCCTCAAGGAGCCCGGCGAGATCATCGGGGGGCTTACGGCTGAGGCGGCGGAACAGACAGGTCTGCCCCGGGGGCTGCCTGTGATTGCCTGCGGCAGTGATAAAAGCTGCGAAACCCTGGGAGCCGGCTGTCTTGACACGTCCAGGGCCTCCCTGAGCTTCGGAACCATGGCCACCGTGGGAGTCGTCTCCCGCCGGTACTTCGAACCCCTCCCTTTTCTGCCCTCCTACTGCTCAGCCTATCCCGGTGCGTGGACCCCTGAAATTGAGATCTACAGGGGGTACTGGATGATCAGCTGGTTCCGGGATCAGATGGGACAGATGGAACAGGAGGAAGCGGAACGCCGGGGCGTCCTGACCGAAGAGCTCCTTGAAAAACTCCTTCATGCGGATCCTCCCGGCTGCCGGGGTCTTATGATGCAGCCCTACTGGGGGCCGGGCCTGAAGGATCCCCTGGCCAAGGGGGCACTTATCGGATTCGGCGATGTCCATACCCGCAGCTCCATCTACCGGGCTACCATCGAAGGTCTGGGGTATGAACTCCGTGAGGGCCTTGAAACCCTGGAGCGCCGGGGACGATTCAGATGTCCCGAAGTGGCCGCCTCGGGGGGAGCCAGCCGGAGCGATCTTATCTGTCAGATCACTTCAGATATCCTGAACCGGCCTCTCTACAGGCCCCATACCTATGAGACCTCTGCCCTGGGAGCGGCCGTACTGGTGCATGTGGGGCTCGGGAATCATCCGGATGTGGACAGGGCTGTCCAGGCTATGACAAGCCGGGAAAAGACCTTCTATCCCCAGAAAGAGAATGCCCGGCTCTATCAGAAACTGTTCAGAGTCTATAAAAAGATCTATCCCCGGATGCAGAAGCTCTACAGGGAGATTCAGGACATTACAGGGTATCCTGAGATCTGAGGGAGGCAAAAGGGTATTTCTGCCGGAACTCTTCAATGGCGGAACGCCTTTTTGTCAGAAATTCCTGTCCCCGGGGCGAATCGGGAAGCTGGATCCGATGGTTCAGTAAATTCAGGATTTTCTCCGCTTTTCCTAGGTACTCTTCCAGTTCCCGGGTCCCGGCGGCTTCGCAGAACCTTTTCATAATATATTCCACAGCCTGTGATGAGGGATGACTCAGATCCGGGGCATACCAGCGGTAGTCCCGCAGCTCATCCATCATGATTTCATAGGCGGGAAAGTAGTCGTCATCCTCTGAACCCCGGCAGATTTCATCGATCCCGCAGCGGAGAAGGGCTTTGCTCAGGGAGTTTTCCACTGCCGAATCCCTCAGGTGCCTCACCGGGCTCAGAGTCCATATGATATGGAGATTGCTGTTAAAACGGGCTATCTCTTTTTTCACACTCAGCAGGCTCTCTCTGACCTCTGCAGGGGAAAGGGACTCCCTGGAAAAATCGCTTCCCGGCCTTTTATGGCAGTTGTTCACAATCTTTCCCGTTTCGTTCTCCCTGTATACCCAGGCTGTTCCCAGGGTCACAACCAGGGTGGTACAGGTTTTCAGAAAACTCCTGTGTACCTCCAGATCCCTGTTGAGCTCTTCCAGGAGCTCATCCCTGCTGAGAGAGGTCTTTGCTGTATCAAAAAGGGAGTGCCGCCACAGGTCGGCATGGAAAAACAGGTCTTCCTTCTGAATCAGAGCGTCCGAACAGAGAAGCCCCATCGTTTGCGCCAGGCTTCCGGGGTTGTAGATATTGCCGAACAGAGTGTTCCTGCCCTGAAGGAAATGATCCTCCCAGAAGCCCGCCAGGTGGGAGGCAAAGCAGGAGCCGGCAAAATAGATTCTCCCTTCAGGGCCCATCCTGCGGAGGGGAGGGGAGATGCTGACAACCGTGGAAGTGCGGGTATGAAAACTGTCTGAGATCCGGCTCATAGATGAAGAACGCGCCGGGAGACTTCAAAGAAAATGGTCAGTCCGCACACATCAATCACAGTCGACATGAGAGGCCCGGCCGCAACGGTGGGGTCAAATCCCAGTCTGTGTATCAGCATGGGAACCAGGGCTCCCAGAACGGTGGCGAAAATCACAACGCAGCACAGGGAGATGGCAATGGCTACTGCGGGAAGAAAATTGATCCCGGGAGGAGTAAAATAGGCTCTGGTCAGGATCACCAGTCCTGTGACAGCTCCGATCAGAAGCCCCACTAGCATCTCTTTGACCATGACCTTCCACAGATCCCGGAAATGGAGTTCCCCCGTGGCAAGCCCCCGGATCATCAGGGTCGACGACTGGGTTCCCGAATTACCCCCTGTCTGGGTTATGACAGGAATAAACAGCGTCAGGAATGCTGCCGTCAGATAGAAGGATTCATAGGAGTGGAGCACGTTGGTGGTGATGGTTCCCGCTGCCAGCAGGATAATCAGCCAGGGAAGCCTTTTCTTCACAAGACCCCAGATGGAGGTTTCCATATAGCTCATGGTGTCGCCCACCATGGCACCCATCTTATAAATATCCTCGGTCTGTTCCTCCCTGATAACATCGATCACGTCATCGAAGGTGATAATACCCAGGAGTCTGTTGAACCGGTCCACTACGGGGAGAGCCAGCAGGTCGTGGTTTTCCAGAACCCGGGCAGACTCCTCCTGGTCCGTATCGTCATGAACGAAAATCACATCATCCTGCATAATATCGGAAATTTTATCCGCATCCCTGGCCCTCAGGATATCCTTCAGAGAGACTACGCCGATCAGCCTTTTCAGGTGATCCACCACGTAGACGTAATAGACTGTTTCCAGTTTGTCCATATTGGATCGGATAAAGTTCAGCGCATGTACCACCGAAATATCCGCCAGGATGGCGGCGTAACGGGTTGTCATCAGTCCTGCCGCATCATCTTCGTCAAAGCGAAGGAGAAAGGTCATTTCATCCCGGGCCTTGGAGCTCATATTCTCCCAGACGGACGAACGCAGTTCAGGACTCAGATCCTGAATAAGGTCTACCAGGTCATCCGGTTCCATCTGGTCCAGGAGATCCCTGGCGCCCTTTTCCGAAAGTTCGCTTATAAGGTGCTCCTGTTCATACAGGGGCAGTTCATGGAGAAGATCGCCCCTGTTTTCAGGCTCAATCACAAGAAAGAGTTTCAGTTTTTCCTCGGGGGTGAATTTATCCCATATTTCCGCCAGCTCCGCTGCACTGAGAGAGCGCATCAGATCTTTGAGGAATTCGTCATGAAGAGGGTCCATGTACTGTTTAAGATTCTCTATCAGGTTTTCCAATCTGCTGCCTCCTCATTGTGTTATCATATCAGGGAGTCTGTATTTTTTAAACCGACCTGTCAGCTGTCTGACCACTCACCCACTTTCAGAACTTCAGGTTCCAGAAGGTAACCGGTCTCTGCCTGCACCTTCTGCTGAACCAGTTCTATCAGGCTGGCAATTTCTGTCGAAGTGGCATGGTTTTCGTTGATCAGGATATTCCCATGCCAGGACGAGACCGCCGCTCCGCCGATTCTGGTTCCCTTCAGGCCCGCCCGTTCTATCAGTACACCCGAGGGAGCGCCGAAACTGCGGTTATTCTTGAACGTGGACCCTCCGCAGGGGGCCCGGTAGTGTCCTTTCTGCTCCCTGTCGTTCTTTATATCATCCATACGGGATATCAGATCCGACGCCTTTTTCCGCTGCATCCGGAACGCTGCGGAAAGTATAACACACTCTCTATTCTGAAAGGGGGAAACTTTGTAGTCCCAGTCGCTTTCCCGGAAGGGTATTCTCTCCCGTTCAAGCTTTTCATTCAGGATTTCCGTCCAGATCAGACTCCGGGAAATCTCTCCCCCGTAGCAGCGGGCGTTCATCCAGAGGGCTCCCCCGACAGAACCGGGCATGCCGTAGATAAACTCAAGGCCCGCCAGACCCCATCGGCCTGCTTTCAGGGCAGCCAGAGAGATATCCAGGCCCGATTCCAGGGTCAGTACCTCACCGGTCAGGCCGATTCTGTTCAGCCTGCTTGTAGAAATCACGACGCCCCTCACGCCTTTGTCGGAGACAAGGATATTGGCTCCTCCCCCCAGAATAAAACAGGGGATCTCCAGCTCCTTCAGGGCTCTGACAATTCTGATCAGCTCTTCCGTATCCTCCGGTTCCATATATATGTCAGCGGGACCGCCGGTCTGAAAGGTTGTATGGCTGTTCAGGGGTTCCTGTTCTCTCACAGGTCCCTTTATATTGATTTTTTTGCGGATTTTTTCTACTTTGTACACAATACTTATGATAATTGTACGCTTTGGGCGTGACAACCTGGGCTGAGGAGAAATTGTGAAGGTTCATTTTTTTAATTCCGACGGAAGAGAAATGCAGGAGTTTAAACCCATTACAGAGGGGAAAGTCGGAATCTACTGCTGCGGACCTACCGTCTACAACTATGCTCACATAGGCAATATGCGCCCCTATACCTTCGAAGATGTCCTCAGACGGACTCTGGAATACGCCGGGTACGATGTCACCCATGTTATGAATGTGACCGATGTGGGCCATCTGACCGATGACGGAGATGAGGGCGAGGACAAGATGATCAAAGCCTCCCGGGAAAAGGGAATGTCCGTATGGGACATCGCCGAGTTTTTCACAGAAGCTTTTTTCAGGGATACGGACCGTCTGAATATCCGGATTCCCCATCAGGTGTGCAAAGCCACAGAGCACATTCAGGAGATGATCGATCTGGTCAGGACTCTGGAAGAGAAAGGCTATACCTATACCGCCGGGGGCAATGTCTATTTTGATACATCCCGGTTTCCCTCCTACGGCAAAATGGCCGGGCTGGATAAACAGGATCTCCAGCACGGGGCCCGTACGGCTGTGGATGAAAACAAGAAAAACGCCCAGGACTTTGTTCTGTGGTTTACCAACAGCAAATTCGAAAAGCAGGCCATGACCTGGGACTCCCCCTGGGGAGTGGGCTATCCCGGCTGGCATCTGGAATGCAGTGCCATGAGCTCGAAATATCTGGGACCTCATTTTGATATCCACTGCGGTGGAATCGATCATGTTCCTGTGCATCATACCAACGAAATCGCCCAGTCCGAGGCCGCCAACGGCTGTAAATGGGTCAACTACTGGCTGCATAATGAGTTTATCATCATGAAAAACGGTAAAATGTCCAAATCCAAAGGGGGATTCCTCACCCTGCAGGATCTGGTGGACAAGGGCTACGACGCCATGGACTACCGCTATTTCCTCCTGGGAGGGCACTACCGCTCCCAGCTTGTTTTCTCCTGGGAATCTCTGGATGCGGCAAGAAGCGCCCGGGAAAGTTTAATCAGAAAAACAATCCAGCTGAAAAAGAGCAGCACTCCCGCCGCTGTGGAATCCTTCTCACCGGAAGCCCGGAAAGTTATGGATGACTTTATCTCCCATATCTCCCAGGATCTGAATACACCCCGCTGTCTTGCGGATATGTGGAGCACCCTGAAAAACAGTGAGCTTCAGGATGGGGAGAAACTGGGGCTTCTTCTTGAAATGGACAAGATCATGGGATTCCGCCTGGCCGAAGCCGAAGAGACGGAGGAGAGCCCGGAAGAGCCTCTCGATAAAGAGATCGAAGACCTGATAGGACAGAGGCAGGAAGCCAGGAAAAACAGGGACTTTGCCGCCGCCGATAAAATCAGGGATGATCTGCTTGCCAGGGGAATTCAGATCATAGATTCACCCGACGGGGTCCAATGGAAAAAAATCTGAAAAATCCTGTAACATTACAGTGTTTCTCCTGTTTCTATGGTAAAGGGTAAGATACGTGTCAGAAGAATTTGAGAGGACATACAACGAGCTATACCCCCTTTTGATGCGTGTAGCCTATAGGATTACCGGGTCTAATGCCGTGAGCGAAGATCTTTGCCAGGAAGCATTTATCCGGTATTTTGAAAGAATGGATAAGATACCCCCCGGAGACCAGTCAAAATACTGGCTGATCAGGGTTGTAAAAAATCTGGCGCTGAATCATGAAAAGCGCAAAGGCCGGGAGAGGAACGCTTATCAGAAATACTATCACGAGCCCAAACCTGAAATTACAAATCAGGGAGAGAAGGGTATGATGGAGGACGAATCCAAAAGGATGGTCCAGGATGCGTTGATGCAGCTGCCTTACAAAATGCGGGTTGTTCTGACCCTGAAAGAGTACGGCGGTCTGAATTATAAACAGATCGGTGAAATACTGAAAATCTCGGAGGGAAATGTCAAAATCCGGGTTTTCAGAGCCAGACAGAAAATCAGTGAAATTCTCAAGAAGGGGGAAGTCTATGTGCCCTGACAAAACTCTGTTGTCCGCCTATTATGACGGTGAGGTCTCCAGTCCCTGGATGGAACAGATCCGGGATCATCTGGAAGAGTGTTCAACATGCAGTGCCCTGGTAAAAGGGTTTGCCTCCCAGAGCGAGCAGCTCCAGTCCCTGCCGGAACCGGTTCTCACATCGGAGTTTTCTGATATTCAGCGGATGATCCGTCAGAGGCATACAGTCCAGGATTCCACTCCCTCCTGGAGTTTTTCAGGATGGTCGGGAATCCCCGTTGCCGCCGCAGCCGCTGCGGTTCTCGCCTTCTTTTTCGGATTTCTTACGGCGGGCAATGTCACTCCGTCTGCCAGCTATATGGCTCCTCCCATTGCTGTTTCCGAGGGCTGGTCTATACCGGCGGGTGATCTGACAGTACCGGGAGAGGATATCAACCAGCTCCTTTCCTTCCTTGAACCTTCGGACAGTCAGCTTTTTACCCAGGAAACCAGCATGGAACTTCCCGTGGATATGAATTTTGATATTTACGGCGATTCCCAGCTGCTGAAAACAGCCAGCCTGGATGGGAGTGGACTACGTTGACAAAACGTCTCATCTGGTTTGCCCTCATTATGACTCTCCTCCCCGGAGCTCTTCTGCTCTCTGAGGAGGTCAATGAAAAATCTCTGGAGGAGCTTCTCAAAGAGGCTCTGTCCATTCATATCCATGCCAGCCTGTCCCAGGATACCAGAAATGTCCTGTGGGAATCGGAGGTTGTGAAGCTCACAATCCCCGGAAGGCCTGTGACGATCCATCTGAAAAATGACAGGGCCAGACTTTCTGTGCACTTTACTCCCTATAGAAAAGCCGAAGGGGGACTGATCCTGGTTGCCCAGAGTGAAATATGGCTGGTTCAGACTGCGGGATCCGCAGAAGAAAACGGCATCCGCTACTACACCAGTATGAAGAGTATTCCTCTGAATTATGGTGAACAGGTACTTTTCTTTCCTCTCGGAAAAATGGATAATCTAAACAATCCTGAAAAGCTTCATGTCGAAATGGCTGTACTGATCAGTCCTTATCTGCTTAACAGCGATGAAGCTTCCGCGGGGACCGCTCCTGAGAGCGGAGCAAATCCACTGGAGAAGTCTGTTAACTGATCCCTTTTCCGGAAGGTCTGATGTTTCATGAGTAAAAAGAATTTCCTCTATCATATAGTTCCCGCGGCAGTCTATGTCTGCCTTATCCTTCTGTTCCTACTGAGTCTCTCCGTTTCCAAGCGGCTTCCTGAAATTCTCTCTCTCACACCGGAAGAGGTCCGTTCGGGAGATCTTATGATCATCGAGGGAAACAACTTTCGCGACATCAGGAGTAAATCCCGGGTCTGGCTAGATGATGTATTCCTTCCCGCTTCGGCCATTGAGTACTGGTCGGATGATACAATCAAAGTCAGGATCCCCCCACTGACAGGGTCCGGGCTAGTTTATGTGGAAACCCCCGGCGGCAGGAGCAAAGGGGCCCTGTATATCCTTTCCGAGCGCCTGCCGGACCGGTCCATCGGAGCCTTTCTGCCGGGAAAACCCTATCTTGCCACAATCAACCGCAGCAGTTTCAAACCGGGAGGTCTGGTGGTCCTGAGCGGCGACAAGCTGGGAGCCAGGCGCAAAAACAGTTCCGTTCTTATCAATCTGACTGGAGAGCTGCCCGAAGATGTTCTGGATGCTCCCGACGAAGAGGACTATCTGCCGGTTCCCGATGAATACTACTATAACTGGACCGATAATGAGATCGCTTTTTTCCTTCCCGAAGAGGCCGTTTCGGGCCCCCTTTATGTGCGTACCGCAGCGGGTTACAGTAATCCTGTCACCATCGAAGTGGAAAAAACCGGTGAAATAACCCTCTCAGATTCCCGGGAGTGGACTCTCTCCCAGAAGGTGATGATTGACAGGGTGGGAAGTCTTCCGGGCAATTCTCTGAACCTCTGGATTCCCAGGCCTGATTTCCGTCCGGGCCAGGAGCTTCTGGATACGGAGGGGAACCTGGAACCATTCCGTTTTGACGGGAATCTTCAGGTGTTCCGTATCTCCGAGCTCACAAGCGGCCACAGCTATGAAATCTCCCGGCAGTACCGTGTTTCCACTCAGAATGTGGAGTTTTCTGTCAATCCGGAGGATATTCCCGATCATTATGAAAATCAGGACGTCATGAGCCGATGGCTGAAAGACAGCGAAGACATTCCTGTTGACTATTTTACAAGAACAGCCGCTGCGGTGGTCCTGAGGGAGAGGAATCCCTATGCCAAGGGGCTTCTCATCTATGAATACATTCAGTGGAAGCTGGATCCGGATCTGGAAGGCAGGAACATCGATCATACCCAGTGGATGACCGAGAGGGTAGCCGACTCACTGGGGTATGCCTCTTTTTTTACAGCCCTCTGCCGGGCTTCGGGAGTCCCCGCCAGGATGGTTTCAGGGATCTTCGTGCCTCACAACGGATCACAGGGTATTCCCCATTACTGGGCGGAAATCTCTCTTCCCGGTGTCGGATGGTTTCCCGTTGATCCCTCGGCTCCCGACGGCATGCTGGCTTCCTATCTTCCGGATGATGCCCCGTCTCCCGGCGGATGGGGGTATCTGGATAACCGGTATATCGCTTTTTCCCGGGGAAATCTCAGGGGAATCCCTTTCAGGGGAAACTCCCGGAGGATTGACTTTCAGTCATACAGTCAGCAGAATATATTTGAAGAGTGGATTGGACATCTGGAAAGCTGTTCGGTACAATGGAGTTCTATAGATATTTCTGAATAGGAAAGATAAGAATATAATGCATCAGCCGGTCAGAGGCCCGGTTGGTAAGGAGATTTGAATGAGCGGATTGAAGAGTTATGATCCCGAGCTTTTTGAGGCAATGCAGCGGGAGCTGAAACGGCAGAAAGGAAATCTGGAGCTTATCGCTTCTGAGAATATTGTCTCTTCCAACGTACTGGAAGCGGCCGGATCTGTTTTAACCAACAAATATGCCGAAGGCTATCCTTCCAAAAGATATTATGGCGGATGCGAATTTGTCGATGAGGCGGAAGATCTGGCCATAGCAAGGGCAAAAGAGCTCTTCGGCTGTGAATACGCCAATGTTCAGCCCCACTCGGGAAGTCAGGCAAACATGGGAGTGTACCTGACAGTCTGTAAACCCGGCGATACCGTTCTTGGTATGAGCCTGGCACACGGAGGGCATCTGACCCATGGATCTCCCGTTAACTTCTCCGGTCAGCTCTATAATATTGTCAGCTACGGAGTGGACCCCGAAACTGAGAGGATCGATTTCGATGCTCTTCTCAAAACAGCAAAAGAAACAAAACCCAAAATGATCATTGCCGGGGCGTCCGCCTATCCCAGAACCCTGGATTTCAAAAAATTCAGAGAGATCGCCGATGAAGTAGGGGCTTTCCTCATGACCGATATGGCTCATATTGCCGGTCTGGTCGCTGCCGGTGAGCATCCCTCTCCTCTGATGGACTCTCATTTTACAACGACCACAACCCATAAAACACTCCGGGGACCCCGGGGCGGTATGATCCTTATGGGAAAAGACGGCGAAAATACGATCGGGGCCATTGCCCCTAAAAGCGGCAGGGTGAAAAACTGGTCCGAACTTGTCAACGGATCCATATTCCCCGGCTGTCAGGGCGGTCCCCTGATGCATATCATTGCGGCAAAAGCCGTAGCATTCAAAGAAGCGCTGCAGCCGGATTTCAAAACCTATCAGTCCCAGGTTGTTAAAAATGCCGCAGTTCTGGCGGCGGAACTGGAAGCCGGGGGCGTGAGAATCGTTTCGGGCGGTACAGACAACCATCTCATGCTGGTGGATCTGACCAATATGGATGTCACAGGAAAGGATGCGGAATCCTGGCTGGATGAAGCGAGTATCACAGTGAACAAGAATGCCATCCCCTTCGACAAAAAGAGTCCATTCGTTACATCCGGTGTCCGGATCGGAACCCCCGCTGTTACTTCCAGAGGAATGAAGGAAAATGAGATGAAACTCATTGCCCAGTACGTTACTGAGGTATTAAAAAGCGGCGGAGAAAAAAATAAAATTGACGAAATCCAGAAAAAGGTTCAATCTTTATGTGAGGATTTCCCGATATATAACTAAATCCGGATGTCATTATTCGGGTGAAGAGGGGAAAATCTTCGCCCGAATTGAGTATCATAAAAATGGGAGAAAGGATGAATAATCCACTGCAGCTTGGACTTGTCAATTTTAATAAAGGCTCTTACATTACGGTTGAAGGCAAACGGGCAGATCAGTTCTACATAATCCGCAGCGGCAACGTCCATTGCGGAAAAGAGTTTGAAATTGAAGAAGAGTCCGGCGGTGAGATTTTCAAGCCGGGGGATTTTTTCGGTGTTGTATCAACCATGGCTTCCCATAATCACCTGGAAACAGCCCGGGCCGTTTCTGATGTCACCCTGATCTCCGTCAGCCGTGAACAGTATCCTCTTCTGATCGAGAGGAATACTCCTGTGGCCATGAAGATCATCAATGTGTTCTCCCGTAAAGTCAGAATGCTCGACCAGGCCCTGACCCGGATGACCTTTAAAAATGCCGCTGAAATCGAGCCTCCCCATCTTTTTCAGGTGGCTGAGTACTATATTAAACAGAATCAGTACAATCAGGCCTATTACTCCTATTATCAGTACCTCAAACACTGTCCCGACGGGGAACATGTCAAAGAGGCGCAGTTAAAAGCAGAAAAAATAAAACCCTATGCCAAAGTAGCCTATCTGGATGTAGAAAAGTCCCAGGAGTTTATCCGGCAGTATCCCAAAGATACCATGGTCTTCAGTGAGGGCGAGTACGGCCCCGAACTCTACATCATCCAGAAGGGGAGTATCAGGATTACCAAAATCGTTGATAACAATGAAGTGATGCTGGCTCTGCTCAAACCGGGCGATATTTTCGGCGAGATGGCTCTTCTTGAAAATAAACCCCGCAGTGCTTCGGCTATTGCCCATGAAGATTCAGTTCTGATGGCTGTAAACCGTAGCAACTTTAAAAGTATGGTCGTGGAACAGCCCAAGATCATTTCCCGTCTGACAATCCTTCTGGCAGAGAGAATCTGGTCCATCTACAAGCAGCTTGAAAATACAATGCTGGGAGATCCTGTGGGCCGGATGTGGGACAGCCTGGTTCTTGAACTGGAAAAAAACAGAATCGATATGAATCAGAAGCGGTCCTACTCCTATCCCTACGGTCCCAAAGAGCTTATCAATATTGTGGGGCTTACCAAAGAGGTGGGGGCTGTGGCGCTCAGAAAGCTGATGGACAACAAGAAGTTCAAGGTAGTGGACAACAAATTTTTTATTGACGATGTCAGAGAAGTGAAAAAGAATGCCGACTACTACAAGACTATGGAAAAACTGAACCGCTCCCGTAAAGCCGGAAAGCAGTAGGGTTCATCTTCCTTAATCAATCTATTCTCTCAATCTCACTGTTTGCCCTTTTATGCATTAATTTTTTCACCCATACAGATCAGACTCGCTTCCTGCACGGAAGGACTTAAAAAAAGCCCCCGGATATTCCGGAGGCCATGAACGTTCCAGGCTCTTTAGTTGGTCTGAACCTTTTCTGCGGAAACCTTTCTGCTGTTCAGAATATTTCCCTCATTATCAATTTCTTTTCCTGCCAGAGAAACAATCAGGATAATTGCGGCTGTTCCAGCTGCCAGGCTTATCCAGGAGGGGATGCCCAGGCCGGCCGGCAGGGTTCCCAGAAGAATGGCCACTCCGGCTGCGGTAAGAGCATAGGGGGCCTGTGTTTTCACATGATCGATATGGTCGGCTCCTGATGCGGAGGAGGAGAGGATGGTTGTGTCCGAAATGGGGGAGCAGTGATCTCCGAAAACCGCTCCGGTCAGTACGCTTCCGATACAGGCCAGGATCAGAGGAGTCACCACACCGGATGCTGCCGATACATTGGCGGCTACAGGGATGACAATAGGCATAAGAATGGAATTGGTTCCCCAGGAGGTCCCTGTGGAAAAGGCAACAAACATGGCGGTCACAAAAACAAGAGTGGGCAGCAGCACAACAGCCATGCCTCCCTCCTGGAAGGGAATGACTTCCACCAGCCATTCCGCCAGCTGCATCTCTGATATCACGGCTTTCAGGGCAAACGCCAGGGCCAGGATGACCACTGCGGTCATCATGGTTTTCACACCGCCCATCCAGGCGTCAACGGCACCGGAGAGGGAGAACTTTTTATTGATCATTCCCTGAAGGCCCGCAGCCATGGAGCTTATGAAAGCTGCCCAGGTCAGAACCACAGAGGCATCGGCATTTCCCATGGCATCCCTGAAGGTGGAGCCCTCTTCGTAGCCGTTGTACCAGAGGCCGAAGAAGGTGATGGCCATGAAGATACCAATGGGAATGAGGACTTCCCAGATAGACCCTTTGATTTCATCACCGGGCATAAGATCCTTGTCTTCGGTGATCATGGGGTTGGAGCCGGGCCGGTAGACCTGGCCGGTAGACCTGGCCCGGATCTCCGCTTTGAGCATGGAGCCGAAGTCCCTTTTCCGGAGGATCAGGGTAAAAAGGAGTACCAGAGAAAAGAGCGAATAGAACCGGAACGGGATGGTCTGAAAGAACACAAGCATGGAGTTGCCTGAGATATCCAGAGCCTGAAGGCCAGCAGCAATCAGTCCCAGTTCCATGGCTATCCATGTGGATATGGGTGCCATCGAGGAGACAGGCGCAGCGGAGGAATCAACGATATAGGAGAGTTTCTCCCTGGATATCTTCTGTTCATCCGTAATGGGGCGCATGGTGTTGCCCACGATGATGGAGTTGGCGTAGTCGTCAAAGAAAATCGCCACTCCCATAAGAGCCGCAGAGAGCTGGGTGGACCGGACATCCAGAGCCTTTTCGGAAATCTTCCTGGCAATGGCTTTGGTTCCTCCCATTTTGCTGATCATGCCGATCATTCCTCCCACGGCCAGGAGGAAAACGATGATACCAATATTCCAGGAGTCAGCCAGAGACTGGCCGACGATATAGTTTGAAAAAGTTTCAAGCAGTCCTTTGAGGGGGTTCCAGTGATTGATGATCGTGGCCCCTCCCCATATTCCCGCCAGAAGGGAGATGATTACCTGCTTTTTCCACATGGCAAAGACAATGGCAACCAGAGGGGGAAGGATAGCCAGAGCCCCGTAGGTTATTTCTTCCATTTTTATTGTTACTCCTATGATAGTAATGCTTTTGATTGTGATGATTCTATACTCCATTCCTCCCCAAGGCAAGAGCGAAAAAAAAGGACTTATAAAAAAAGCCGGCTTCCAGAAGGAAGCCGGCTACTATAGTCTGCTGAAGGAGTTTTAATCTCTTGTCAGGTTTCTGTATTTGATCCTGTGGGGCTGATCGGCATCAATGCCCAGGCGCTTTCTCTTGTTCTCTTCGTATTCACTGAAATTCCCTTCGAACCAGAAGGCAGAACTGTCCCCTTCAAAGGCCAGGATATGGGTGGCCACTCTATCCAGGAACCATCTGTCATGGCTGATGACGACGGCACAGCCCGCAAAGCTCAGAAGACCCTCTTCCAGAGCCCGGATCGTATTGACGTCCAGGTCATTGGTGGGTTCGTCCAGAAGAAGCACATTGGCCTCTTCCTTGAGCATCATGGCCAGGTTGATCCTGTTCCTCTCTCCTCCCGAGAGGACTCCCACTTTTTTCTGCTGATCCGCTCCGAGAAAGTTGAACTGGGCCACAAAGGCCCGGGAGTTCATCTCTTTCTGTCCCAGTTTCACAATGTCCAGACCGTCGGAGATCTGCTCCCATACGGTTTTTTCAGGATCCAGTTTCTCTCTGGTCTGGTCCACATAGGCCAGTTTGACTGTTTCACCCAGCCGGATGGAACCTGAATCGGGACTGTCCTGGCCGGTGATCATTTTAAAAAGGGTGGTTTTACCCGCTCCGTTGGCACCGATGATACCTACAATCCCTCCGGGAGGAAGCTTGAAAGAGAGGTTTTCATAAAGCAGTCTCTCGCCGAATCCCTTGCTGATGCTGTCAGCTTCTATAACCACGTTCCCGAGGCGGGGACCCGCGGGTATATAGATCTGCAGATCTTTGGCATGTTCTCTGGTATCCTGGTTCAGAAGGTTCTCATAGGAACTGATTCTGGCTTTGGATTTGGCATGACGGCCCTTGGGAGACATTCTGATCCATTCCATCTCCTGTTTGAGGGTTTTCTGTCGGTCCGATTCCTGCTTCTCCTCCTGGGCCAGGCGCTTCTGCTTCTGTTCCAGCCAGGACGAATAGTTCCCCTTCCAGGGGATTCCCTCTCCCCGGTCCAGCTCCAGTATCCAGCCGGCAACGTTGTCCAGAAAGTACCGGTCATGGGTGACGGCAATAATGGTTCCTTCATATTTCTGAAGATGGTGTTCCAGCCAGGCGACGGATTCCGCGTCCAGATGGTTGGTGGGTTCGTCCAGCAGGAGGATATCCGGTTTCTTGAGGAGCAGCCGGCACAGGGCCACCCGTCTTTTTTCACCTCCCGAGAGGACGTTTACAGGAGAGTCCTCGGGGGGGCAGCGCAGGGCGTCCATGGCCAGTTCCAGTCTGGAATCCAGATCCCATCCGTCCAGGGCTTCCAGGCGTTCCTGGACCCGTCCCTGCTTTGCAAGGAGCTTATCCATCTCCTCATCGCTCATC
The DNA here is from genome assembly GCA_963666275.2 of Oceanispirochaeta sp. Taxonomy (GTDB): domain Bacteria; phylum Spirochaetota; class Spirochaetia; order DSM-2461; family DSM-2461; genus Oceanispirochaeta. The sequence goes on along the minus strand of CAXXOA010000001.1, from coordinate 2,497,980 downwards.
TCTTCGCCGAATTTGGCATTGATCTCATCAAACTCGTTCAGGAGGTCTACTGTTTCCTGGACGCCTTCCTCCACGATCTGCCTTACTGTCTTTGTCTCATCCAGCTGAGGTTCCTGTTCCAGGTAGCCGATGGTGAACCCGTCGGAAAGGACGGTTTCACCTGTTATGTCGGTATCCACTCCCGCCAGAATTCTGAGGAGGGTACTTTTACCGGCTCCGTTAAGACCCAGGACTCCGATCTTGGCTCCGTAAAAGTAGGAAAGGTATATGTTATTCAGAATCACTTTCTGATTGTGCTTTTTGCTGACTCCCACCATGGAGTAGATGACTTTTTTATCGTCTGCCACTTTTCTATCCTTTTAGAATGATTTTGAACTGGTATTATACAGAGTATTTTTGAAATCCTCCAGATCCCTCCGGGGATGAATAAGTTCTCTCCTGCGGGGTTTTTTCCTTTTTTTGGGGCCTATCCCTGTAAAAATAAAAATATGCGGAGTATACTATTAATAAGCGAATTCCTCTGGAGGAAGTAACTATGAAAAAGATTTTAACTATAGGTCTGTTATATATCGTCTCGGCAACTCTCTTTCTGACTGGTGAATCCAGTCTGGATTATCTGGAAGGGGTGCTGGAGATGAAAGAGGGCTCATCCTGGGTTGAGCTCTATATAGGGGATGAAATCCCGGCCAATGCTGTGATACGCCTGTCTTACGACGGTTATGCGGAAATCCTGGTAGACGACGCCATGATCACTCTGATTGATGATGGAAACTATAATATGAGAGAACTCACAGGCAGCGTTTCAGGTCTGTCGGGAACAAGCCTGGATCTGAAGAAAAAACTGACCCTCAATACGGAATACGAAAAATGGCAGCAGGAAGCGACCATGGGAGTCCGTGGTGCCGAGCAGAGTACCTTCGATATGAGTACGGGAATGGAAGATGCCTTTACCTATCTGAATGCGGGTCTGGAACTTCTGGCGGAAGAGCAGTATGAAGATGCCCTTGTCAATTTTTCAGAAGGTTGGGATTTTTTCGAAGATGAAAACTGCCTGCTTTTTGCGGCTGTCTGCTACGATGCTCTGGGAAAGAAAGGCGACTATGCCAGGAGTCTCAGGCAGATTAGCGGGGATAATATCGATGAGGAATTCCTGGCAACCTACGGAATCAGGAAAGGGGAGCTTCTTATAAGATCCCTGGCCTACGATGAGGCTCTCGGGCTTCTTGCTGAAGCTGTGAAGAGTCCTTCCGCTTCATCGGAAGATCTGCAGAAGATCCAGTACCTGATGGGGCAGGGGTATGCGGGGGCAGGCAATAAAGGCCAGGCAAAGAAAGCATTTGAAGCATCCAGAAGTATTGATCCCTCTTCGGATACGGGTCGAATGGCAGGAGAGGCTCTGAACGCTCTCTGATAGAGACAGATCCTTGATCAGGTATTTAACAGTATCTCTTTTATTTCTTTTTTTTCTGCAGGATGTGCAGGCCCTGACCGGGGGCAATCTCTATCGGATCATGATGGACCGGGATAATGACCCGGTTCGTCTTGTTTTTGTCCGTTCTCTGAGAGAGGTTAATCCTGAAGCTTTTCTGGCGGATGAACTGGGCTATCGGGGCATAGGCATTTCACGGGACAGGGAAAAGACTATTTTTTATGAAAAAAGGGATAGGGGAAAAGTCCCGGTCCTCTGTTTTCACAGGCTCGGCGATGATCCCCGATATGAACTCTCCCTGAACAGAACCCATCATCTTTTTGCTGTTATGGTACGGGATGGATTTTTCCCTCTCAGTGATTCAGCTTTTGCCTCAGGTGATTTCTCTACAGTTCCCTCGGGGATGAAACCCTTTGTTATAGGAGCCGATGACGCTACCTCAGGACAGGTCCTTTTCAGCGAGGAGGTTCTTCAGGATATGAGGGACGGGATTTACACCGAGCCGGCCGCACTGGATCCCAATTGCCTGGCTGCGATTTTCTCCCGGTACTTTCCTCCTGTGAACGGTCACTTCAATTTTACATTTTATGTCTCCTTTGATGCGGTTCCCTTCAGGCAGACCGGTGATATTCCCCACAGAGGATTTCCCTACAGGAATATGCCTGTGGTGGGCGAAAAACTGAAGATCCTTCAGAGGGACTTTTATCTGGGGCACCATACGGTGACCCATACCTTTCTGGGGGATCAGACTGCGGAAAGCCTTGTGGCTGAAATAGGCGAAGCGGAAAGTATATTGGAAGAGTATCTTGTTTTCCCCCCCCATCTGAGGACCATGGCCTATCCCTATGGGCTGAAAAACCTGGAACCGCAGCAGGAGATCGTCTTTTCCAGAGCCAGTGAAAAGGGTCTCTTTCCCGATTATGCGTTTGATCTGGACGGCGAGCTTGCGGCCCTTCCCTGGGACCGGGATTTTCAGCCCTTCAGGATCTCCCGGCTTTCTGTGGAGAATCAGTCTTTTGAACAGCTCCTGGAATTGCTGGAACGACGGGATATCTACAGGGCCCGCCGGACTGTTCTTCTCTATGCGGGGAGCAAAAATCTTGACCTGAATAGTTACGATTTGACCATCGGAGGGGATGACGTAATTTATGTCTATATTCCATAATAGGTCCCATGAAAAATATTCGTCGTGTATTGAAAGCCCGGGAGATGGGTTTCTGTCTGGGAGTCCGCAGAGCGGTAGGATCTCTGGAAGAAGCCGTGGCCTGTCAGGAAGACAGTGTCTATACCCTGGGCCCTATCATTCATAATCCTCAGGTCATCAGGGACTTCTCCGACAGGGGAGTTATCATTGCTGAGGACCCTCAGGATATTCCCCGGGGAGCCACCGTTGTTATCCGGGCCCACGGAGTTCCCGCCAAAATCATGGATGAGCTTAAAGCCCGTGATGCGGTTGTGAAAAACGGAACCTGTCCCAAAGTCATATCCTCCCATAAAACCATCAGAAAGTATAATCAGTTGGGATATCATATTATCATCGTGGGAGATGCCAACCATGGAGAGATCAAAGGGCTGGCAGGGTATGCCAGCTCTCCCTATCTTGTGAGTACTCCCGAAGATGCCCGGAAAATATCCCTGAAAGGGAAGACTCTGGTCATCAGTCAGACAACGATTAAGCAGGAAGAGTTTGATCGTATCTGTGATATTCTGAAAGAGAATACAGATTTCCTGAAAATTATCAACAATATCTGCAGCGCTACCAAGGACAGGCAGGAGTCTCTTCTTGAGCTCTGCAGTAAGGTGGATGCCTGTCTGATCATAGGGGGCAGAAACAGCGCCAATACCAAAAGGCTATATATGACAGCCAGGGAGACAGGAGTTCCCACCTGGCATATTGAGAGTGTGGATGAAATCCCCTCTGAAATAGGGGAGTATGAAACCATAGGGATCAGTGCGGGAGCTTCCACTCCCGACTCGGTCATCGCTATGGTTGAACAGACACTTCTCGGATAGTGAAGCCCGCTTCTGCCGGAACAAACTGAATGTGCCTCTCTATTCCTCTGATTCTGTCCTCCTGGTGATGGGTGACATAGAGAAGTGTGGATTCTGACTGGCAGGCAAATTGTCCCAGCAGGTTCAGTACTTTCTCTCTGTTGCTGTCATCCAGCCCCTGGCATGGTTCGTCAAGGATCAGCAGGGGAGGGTGCTTTATCAGGCCTCTTGCAATCAGGAGGAGTCGCTGTTCCCCATAGGAAAGGCGCCTCATCGGGGTATCCGCCTTTTCTGTGAGTCCCAGATAGGCAAGCCAGCGGTCGGCAAGATTCCTCTGCAGGGGGGAGACTTTCTCGTAGACACCGATGGAGTCGAATAGACCTGAAATAATACACATTCTGGCGCTGGCGGAGACTCTGTAGCTTAACTGAAGGGCGGGAGATATTATCCCCACTTTTTCCTTTATTTCCCAGACTGTCTCGCCCGAACCTCTCTGTCTCCCGAAGAGTTTTATATCATTACAGTAGGCCTGCTGGTTCTCACCACAGATCAGGTTCAGAAGGGTTGTTTTTCCCGCTCCGTTGGGGCCTGTAATTTTCCAGTGTTCACCCTTTCTGACCTCCCAGGACAGCCTGTTCAGAACGACTTTTTCACCGTATTTCACTGTGACATCCCGCATTTTCACAAGAGAGGAGCCTCCGTCGTAACGGTAGGCATCCGCCGGGGGAGGGGGGATGGGGATTTCTGTCATCCGGCGATCCTGCCGGGAAGCTTCGAATTTCTCCCATTCTTCCTTGGATCCCGTAAACAAGAGGTGATGATCCCGGAAGACTCCTATATGAGTATTCACAGGAAGGATCTCACTCTTCCTGTTGAGAATCAGGAGTACCGGGTGTTCCTCTTCTATCAGATGGGTAATGAGCTGGCGCATCTCTTCTGCTGCTGTGACATCCAGTCCGTCGAAAGGTTCATCCAGGAGCAGCAGGGAGGGTTGAGACAGTACGGCTCTGTATATGAGGGAACGTCGCATTTCTCCAGTGGAAAGGGTACGGATCCCGTGGTTCAGAAGAGTTCTGTAATTGTCTCCTGTTTTAAAGGGGATCAGTTCCGGATCTGCTGAGGCTAGACCCAGGAATCGGTAAAGGGGGGTCCCTGTGTCTATTTTTCCCAGAAATTCCGAGTCATCCTGACGGATCTCCTCTTCCAGGATCCGTTCGAGGTTTTCAAAGGAGACTGTTTTCGCCCCCTTTCCCGCCCGGTGTTCGAGGAGTTCAAGGAACCGGGTTTTTCCGGATCCGTTACTTCCCAGGATGACCCAGCTTTCCCCGGTGGTCCAGGTCCAGTGAATATTATGTTCCGAAGGTTTCCCTTTTTCGGTCATTATCTTTTCGTTTTCAAGTTTAAGAAGGATCTTTTTCATAGTCCCGGACATTTTATCAGGAAGAGAGAAATCATGAAACAGGAAAGCCTCTTAAAGTCGGAAAAGCATGGTCTTCCGGAGAGGTTGGGAACGAATAATTCAGAGAGGAAATTCACCGAATTTTAATTCACAAAATAAGTGCTTACAGCACTAAAATACCCGCAGAAATTACGATCGCATATCCCTTTTATATATTACAATACTAAATATAATGCTTAGTATGCGAAATATTTATAAGTATATATAATGAAACAATATAAATCTTGAAGATCTTGCCGATTTGGGATAGGGGCTTGACTATATAGAATTAAATTGTTAGTGTTGTAATATCTTGATAACAAATAAATATATAATTTCCCTGGCAAAGGGATATTTTTCAGAAGGAGAATTGCATGGCCCTCGTAGAGGTTAAGAATTTGCACAAGATCTTCGGGCCTAATCCGAAGAAAGCAATTCCGTTAATTAAAAAAGGTTTAACAAAACAGGAAATCCTAAAAAAAACAGGATGTACCGTTGCCATCAACGGTGCCACTTTTTCTATCGAGAAAAGAGAAACTTTTGTTGTAATGGGTCTTTCCGGAAGCGGTAAATCCACATTTATCCGCTGTCTGAACAGACTTATTGAGCCCACCACGGGAGAGATCCTGATTGACGGTGAAGATATTATGAAAATGGACAAAGAGACTTTGAGAGAGGTCCGGCGCTATAAAATGTCCATGGTATTTCAGCATTTCGGACTGCTTCCCCACAGAAACATTGTCAACAATGTAGAGTTCGGTCTGGAAGTAGGGGGAATGGAAAAAGAGGAGAGACGGCAGAAAGCTCTTGATGCTATCAAACTGGTCGGGCTGGAAGGTTTTGAACAGAGTATGCCCAGTGAACTCTCAGGCGGTATGCAGCAGAGGGTCGGTTTGGCCAGGGCTCTGGCCAATGATCCCGAGATTCTGCTGATGGATGAAGCCTTCAGTGCTCTGGACCCTCTTATCCGTACCCAGATGCAGGATGAACTGCTGGAACTTCAGACAAAGATGCATAAAACCATCATCTTTATCACCCATGACCTGGATGAAGCTCTGAAGCTGGGAGACAGGATAGTTATTCTGGGACCCGACGGCAGAGTCCGTCAGGTGGGAACCCCCGAAGAGATTCTGGCAGAACCGGCAGATGAATACGTGAAAAAATTTGTACAGAACGTGGACAGGACGAAAGTCATTACGGCCGGTCTTGTCAAAAGGAATTCCCCCACAGTCAATCTGGCAAAAGACGGTCCCGAGGCTGCCATGAGGATCATGGAGAAAAACGGCCGGTCCCATATGTATGTGGTAAACGGAGAAAGGGTTCTTCAGGGAATCATTTCCATTGATGATGCGGTGAGACTGAAAAAAGAGAAGAAAAAGGATCTGAGCGAAATCATCAATACGGATATCTATACAACACTGCCGGAAACCGCTATCTCGGATCTGTTGTCCACAGCTCTTGATACAAAATATCCCATTGCCGTCATTGATGAAAACGGTGTTTTTCACGGGATTGTCGACAGAGCCGCTATTATCAGAGAAGTGAATGAAGGTATGGAGGAAGAATCAATCACTCCTACAGCCCTGAGTGAAGTTCATGAAGAGCTGAGTGAACGGGAGGATGCATAAATAATATGGATACCATTAGAGAAATAATAAATATTGGCGGAGGTTTTGAGGCCATCATAGACTGGCTCACTTCCAATGCAGACTGGTTTTTTGATTTTATAGCAGTCCTTGTAGAAGGGCTTCTGGCGGGAGTCAACTGGATTTTCAACTTTCCCCCGTCCCTTGTGATTATTACTGTTTTTACAGCTCTGGCCTGGAAAGTGGCATCCCGCGGGGTGGCGGCATTTACAGTGATCGGTTTTCTGCTGATTCTGTATATGGGCTACTGGGAACAGACCATGGATACCCTGTCCCTTGTGGTGGCAGCTGTATTTTTCGGTCTTCTTATCGGTCTTCCCGTGGGGATCTGGACATCCAAATCCGACAAAGCCTGGAATACAATAAGGCCTATTCTGGATTTTATGCAGACCCTGCCGGCCTTTGTTTACCTGATACCCGCTGTCCTACTGTTTAAACTGGGACCTGTTCCCGGTGTTATCGCTACGCTGATATTCAGTCTTCCCCCTGCGGTAAGACTGACCAACCTGGGAATCAGACAGGTTCCCACGGAAATCAAGGAAGCTTCCCTGGCTTTCGGAGCCACCCCAAGGCAGATGCTGCTCAAAGCGGAGCTGCCGGTGGCCCTCCCGACAATAATGGCCGGAGTGAACCAGACCATTATGCTGGCCCTTTCCATGGTTGTTATCTCCGGAATGATCGGTGCCGGTGGTCTTGGTAACGTTGTTCTGAAAGGAATCACCCAGCTGAAAATCGATATGGGTTTTGAAGGGGGAATTTCCATTGTTATCCTGGCTATTTTTCTGGATAGGGTCACTCAGGCTCTCAGCGATGCTTCTCAGAGACAGAATTAAGTCAGGGGATAGATAATTTCGCACATAAACCCGGATCTGTTGAGTTGTTCTCCAGATCCGGTAAAAAATAATTTCTTAAGGAGAAATATAATGAAAACTTTTTTTAAAGCTTCAATTTTTGTATTTTTGATGGCTGCTGTTTCAACTTTTGCCTTCGCTAACGGTCAGAAAGACGGTTCTGAAAAGAAGACCGTAAATCTTGTCTATGCCAACTGGGAAGAGGGCGTTGCCTGGACCCATTTTCTTGCCGCCGTTCTGGAAGATGAATACGGTTACGAAGTCAATCTGACAGCTGCTGATGTGGCTCCCGCTATCTCTTCTGTTGCTGAAGGTGATCAGGACTTTTTCATGGAAGGATGGCTTCCAACCCTTCACGGTGTATACACCGAAGGAACTGATATAGTTAAAATCGCAAAAATCTATGACAAAGGTATTACCGGTCTGATCATTCCCAAGTACATGGCTGATGACGGTGTAACCAAGCTTTCGGATCTGGCAAAGCCCGAAGTTGTTGAAAAACTGGATGGAAAAATTACAGGTATCGATGCCGGTGCGGGAATGATGATCAAAACCGCAGAGGAGCTGATCCCCGGTTACGGTCTGGATGAAGCTGGAATTGAACTTGTGGCTTCTTCCGGTCCCGCTATGATGGCAGCCCTTGACGGTGCTATTGAAGACGGAGAGTATATCGTCGGTATGGGATGGCAGCCCCACTCCATGTTCGGCCGTTATGACCTGGTTATCCTTGAGCAGGACGGACCCGTTGTTTTCGAACCCAATGATATCTTTATCCTGGGTCGTGCAGGTGTGGAAGAAGATCTGCCTGAAGTATCCAAACTGTTCTCCAACGTATACTGGACAAATGAAACCATCGGTCCTCTGATGGTATATATTGCGGATTCAAACAAAGATACCCTTGAAGCCGCCCGGGAATGGAAAGATGCCAACCGGGACGTTTGGGAAAGCTGGATGGAATAATCCATCTATTGAATCCTGAATAGATAACAGCAGGCTGCTCCGATAGGGGCAGCCTCTTTGCGTTATAATGGCTGTTACTGGTATTTTCCGGGTAATAAAGATATATTCTTAGATTATGCGTAGGCTTCTTTCCATACTGTGCTTTCTCCTGGCTTTTTCAGCCTCTGCTTTCGCCCTGCAGGCCTCTGCGGGAGAACTCCTGCCTCCGGGAAGGAGTGTCGGTTTCACAGCTTCCCCAGTCTTTTCCCTGGTGAACGGCAGGAGTTATGAGCTTGTTATGGCTTCCGCAGGATCCGACACCCCCTATCTGAGTAAACTGGTCTGGGAGCTGAACAATACAGTCAATCTGGGAGCCGCTGTTTCAGTCAATATGGGGAATCTCCTGTTTTTTAATCTGGCAGCTGCCAAAAGTCTTACCTATAAGACCGGGGAGATGAATGATTATGACTGGCTCTACGACTCCTATCCCGATGCGGATACTACCACCTGGACAAACTGGTCTTTAAGCGATATTTATCTGAAAGATTCCTATCAGATCGACTATAACACATCCCTCCGAGTCTTCCGGAATTACAGATTCTCTCTGGATGGCCTGGCCGGATTCAAATTGATACACTGGGCCTGGACAGATATTCTGCAGGATATAGATTACCCCTACAGCTCCTACGATCCCTCCTATCTCACCGGTGAGAACGGAATTGATTATGAAGTGAATTACAGAATCCCCTACACAGGGCTGCGTTTGTCTGCGGAAAAAGACGCTATACAGGGGAGCCTCACCATGATTTACAGCTCCATGGTCAGCGCAGATGATTATGATCACCATCTGTTCCGGGATCTTCACTTTTATGATTTTTTTGAAAACGGCCGCTTTTTCGGCCTCACCGCGGGAATCCGGTACAGAACATCCCGGCATTTCTCCCTATCCCTCTCCTATGAATGGGAGGAGGTTTTTGAAACGGTGGGGGACGTCTATATCCTGAGGGAGACGGATTCCGGATTTATCCGCTATGCTCCGGATATCGGCGGAGCCGGAATCCGCTACACGGCATCCACCGTTTCAGCGGCTCTGGAATTCAGCTACTGATCCAGCAGTCCCGGATTATCCGAGAAGAATCCGTCGGCTCCTGTGGACCCCACAAGGGCGGCCGCCTCTTTTGTATTCACAGTCCAGCAGAACACCTTCCATCCCATCTGATGCGCCCTGTCCACATACTCTTTTGTCAGATACGAGGCTTCGGGGTGGAGGCTCCAGGGATTCAGACCTGTGGATTCGGTATAGTCTGTAAAATTGATCATGTCCGAGGCTGTCAGGATGCCCAGTCTGATCTCTTTGTCTCTTTCTCTCACCTCCTGCAGGCAGCGGTGGTTGAAGGAGGATATGACTACCTGCCGGGAGGATTTCTCCTGTTCCAGCATGTTCAATACCCTATCCGCTGTGTTCTCCCTGAAAAGAGAGATACTCTTCAGTTCTATATTCAGAGTGATTTCAGGAGGAATCAGGGCGAGTACCTCTTCCAGGGAGGGGATCCGGCACACAGGGAGAGCAGGGAAGCTCCTGCCCGCATCAAGACGGCGGAGGTCCTGCCAGTTCATCGAACGGACCAGACCGGTTCCGTCTGTTGTTTTATCCAGAAAAAAATCGTGTATCACCACGGGGATCCCGTCGGCGCTGAGGTGCACGTCCAGCTCTATGGAAGAGGCTCCCATTTCCAGGGCTTTCTTGAATGCGGGGATCGTGTTTTCCGGTGCAAAGGCGGAAGCTCCCCGATGGGCAATGACTAACATGTCTTTTTTAAATCCTTTTAATTGAACTTTTTAAAATCCTCAATCTGGCGGCTAATCATTCCCAGACTCCGCTGCCAGAAGGCTTTTTCTGTGATATCGATTCCTGCGGCCGCCGCGCACTCCTCCGCGGTGGCCCGGCCTGTCATCTGAAGGACTTTTCTGTACAGAGGGGCGAACTCGCTGCCCATTTCCTCGTAGAGGCTGTAGAGACCCCAACCGAAGAGCAGGCCGAAGGCATAGGGGAAGTTGTAGAATCCAAGATCCTGACTGTAGTAGTGACCCTTGACCGCCCACATCCAGGGATGGCGCTCTTCCGGGTGCAGGGCATCCCCGTAGGTTGCCTCCTGAGCCCGGAGCATCATCTCCTTCAGTTCTTCCGCCGAAAGTTCTCCGCCGGCTCTCCGTTCCATCAGTTCCTTTTCGAAGAGGAAGCGGGAGAGGATATCCGTAATGACCTGATTGGAATCGCTCAGGCTGCTTTCCAGGAGTCCCTTTCTCTCGTTTTCATCGGCATTTCTGTAGTATCCCTGAAAAACAAGGATCTCCGAAAAGATAGAGGCTGTTTCCGCCAGGGTCATTGGATAGTCCCTGTGAAGTGCCGGAGCATTTTTCAGGACCTCATGGTGCCATCCGTGACCCAGTTCATGGGCAATGGTGGATACATCAGTGAAAGCGCCGTCGAAGTTGGTCATGATGCGGCTCTCTTCCTGCAGGGGGAAGCTTATGCAGTAGGCGCCTCCTACTTTTCCTTCCGCCGGCGGGGCATCTATCCACTTCTCGGCAAAGGCTTTCCGGGCAAAGTCGGCATACTCGGGGCTGAGGGTGGCAAAATTCCGCTCAATAAACTCACGGGTTTCCTCCCAGCTCCACTGCCTGCTCTCTCCCTCCAGAGGAGCGATGATATCAAACCAGGAGAGACGGTCCAGTTTCATAAAAGCCGCTTTCTTCTTCATATAGCTTCTGAAGTCGGGGAGGCTTTCCTTCATGCTTTCAATCATGGCTTCCAGAGTTTCCGGAGCCATCCGGGCCTGTCTGACCGATCGTTCCTGAGTGGAGCTGTATCCTCTGCGTTTATTCAGGGTCTCGGAAAAACCTTTTACACCGTTCAGAGAGGCAGCAAAGGCCGTTTCCGCGGACTCCCAGCAACGGAGTTCCTTTTCCCAGGCCTGCCGGCGGATCTCCCTGTTGGGATTGCTGGCCATCAGCCTGAGCTGGGTAACCGTTTTCCAGTCACCGGGCTTCCACTCGGTTTTCAGGGTGGATGAAAGGGTCTCCTGCAGCCGTCCCCAGGCGGAACCGCCCGAGCGGGAAAGGTCCGCCGCCAGGTTCTCTTCCTCTGGGGTCATCTGAAATTTCTGGTCCTTCAGGGATTCATTGAGAAAAAATATAAAACCCTTCAGATTTTCAGACCGGTTCCAGTCCTCTTTGCAGGTGCCGGATTCGGCCAGTCTGTTGTTGAATTCCACCATGGCATTTTTCAGGGGGAGGGTTATCTCTTCCAGCTGGTTCAGCTGATTCATGGTTTTCTGGTCTTTTGTATCCGTTGAATACCGGCAGTAGGTATAGGATTCCAGGTTTTCGTAGAGATCAAAGCTTCTGTTGATCAGAGGCAGAGCCTTTTCTATGGCTTCCAGAGGCGCTGTCTTCCAGAGGGGGCTTCCGGTGAGCAGATCATTCAGGCTCTCAATGGTGGTTTTCAGTTCCTCCCTGTCTTTCAGGTAGGCATTGTCCTGATAACTTTCATACATGGACAGTTCCCAGCGGGGCAGTTCTTTACTCATATTTTTTTCCCTTCCTCCAGTAAAAGTCTTTTAACTCTCTCAATAAAAGCAGGATCCTCTACCAGAGGTACGTCCGCAGGACCCCAGTGATAGGCCCCGAAATCCTCTGTTGTGATCCAGCTCATCCCGTCATGCTCCAGAAGAACTGGTTCCTCTGTTTTTTCAAGTGCCACATGGAAGCACTCCATCCGGAGATGTCCCGATCTAAAAGGGATCCGTGACTCTCCCAGTTTCACTCCCGGCGCGGCGGCAAGGCAAAGCTCTTCTTTCAGTTCGCGGATCAGTGCCTCCCGGGGTGACTCTCCCGGCTCCACCTTGCCTCCTGGAAACTCCCATAAACCCGGAGCGGACATCTTTGGAGACCGGCGGGTAATGAGGATTCTTCTCTCTCTGAGGCAGACTCCCGCCGCAACATGAATCACAGGACTTTCCATAGAAACATCCTGCCGAAATCCCGAGGTAAAATCAACCGATCAAACAGACTTCTCACCCCGGGATTGTTCATTTTTTTCAAAGGTTTTTTGCATTCTGACCTTTGAAGTTTTACACTTTTTATAGATTTTCCTTTGACCGAAGGGCAAAATATTGTTATTTTGTTTATATATAAAAAATGATATGTAATTTTATCCAAGGAAAATTACAGGAACAGAGATTAACAAGGAGGCCACAATGGCGGCACATCTTACAAAACAGGACTTTCTGGATAAAGTGTTTGATTTCGAAAATGAAAAAGAGTGGAATTTCAAAGGTGAACTTCCCTGTATCATAGACTTTTATGCTGACTGGTGCGGACCATGCAAAATGGTTGCACCCATCCTGGAGGAACTGGGAGAAGAGTATAAGGGCAAAATGAATGTCTACAAGATCGACACGGAAGCGGAGCAGGAACTGGCCGGAGCGTTCGGTATCCAGAGTATTCCCTCCATTCTGTTTGTTCCCAAAGAAGGCAAACCTCAGATGGCTCAGGGAGCCCTTCCCAAAGATGCTTTTGTATCGGCCATGAAAGACGTTCTGGGCGTGGAATAATCCCGGGGCCCCTTCTTCTTTCCGGTAATCCGGAAAGAAGGGAAAAATTCATTTCCCATTTGAAAACCTTTTATGGATAATTATATTCATGAAAGGTTTTTTTTATCTCCTCTTTTTACTGCCCCTGCTGCCCCTTCAGGCAGAACCCGCTTCGGTAACAGAAGATCCCCAGTCTGTTCTGTTCGGGGAACTGGCTCTGTTTACAGGCCGTACTCCCCGGATGGATATCCTCCGGGAGGCGCTTGAGGAGGGAGCAGACCCTCTTCTTCTCAATGATGAGGGCCTCTCGTCCTGCCATCTGGCAGTGATCGGGGGGCATCCTCAGATTCTGGAGCTTCTGCTGGGATATGTTCCCGAAGGGCAAGCCTTTCAGCAGGGGCTGGAGCAGTTTAACCGCTATATGCCTTTTTTTGCTCTGACCCATCAGGAGGAGAAGGCCCTTCCTCTCCTTGAAATCCTCCTGGATCAGGGATACTCCCCCGATATGATCGATCCGGAAGGGGTGCCTCTCCTGACAAGGTGTGTCTACCACTCTCCCGGAGCCACGGAACTGCTCCTTTCCAGAGGGGCGGAGACGGAACTTACCGAACCCTACGGGATCACTCCCCTTATGAGGGCGGGCTCTCTGGAAGAGGGCCCGCGGAAAATGAAGCTCCTCCTGGCCTATGGGGCCGATCCGGAAGCCCGGGATTTTGACGGGTGGAATGCCCTGTTCTATACGGTCCTTTTCGGAGGAGGAGCGGACGCCGTGCAGGTTCTTCTGGATCAGGGGATGGGTATTAACAGCCGGGACAGTTACGGCTCCTCCCTGCTTCTGTGGAGCGCCGCCTACAGACAGGATCTGTCAATGATCCGCTTTCTCATTGACAGAGGGGCGTCTCCTTCGGGGCCTGACAAGGATGGCTGGATACCCCTCATGGCGGCCCTTCACTGGAACAATACCCCGAAGGTTGTGGAATACCTGAGCCGATTTCTGGAGGACGGAAGGGTCCGGGACGGTCTGGGACGCCCCCTGGATTCCTATTTCAGGGAATATCTCGCCTCCCGGGATCTGCCCCTGGACCCGGCGGGCCTCCGTGCCCTGTCCCGCCGGGTGTATCCTGCCGACGCGGTTCCTCATTCGGATCTGAATCTCAGTCTTCATGAAACAGCCCGGTGGGGAGAGGATACGGTGATGATCACCCGACTTGTGGAGGCAGGAGCAGATATAAACGCAGAGGATGAAAACTCCTGGTCCCCCCTGATGAAGGCTGCCGCCTGCAGTTTTCCAGATATGGTAGGGGCTCTTCTGGTCGGCGGAGCGGATCCTTTTTACAGGACTCCCGAAGGATGGACCGCCCTTCATGTGGCGGCCTGGTCCGGATCCAGCTCCATATTCCGGCAGCTCCTGGCCGCCGGATCCGACCCGAATCTGGCGGATCAGGACGGATGGACCGCCTTTCACTGGGCAGCGAGGAACAGAGCCCCTCTGGAAGCACTGGAGCTTCTGATCGCCACGGGTGCTGATGTGGACGCTCTGAACGGAAAAGGGGAGTCCCCCCTCTATCTTATGGCATCAGGGTGGGAGGAGCCGGATCCCCGGAGCCTTTCGCTGGTTCTGGGATCTCTCTCTGATCCCGATCGAGCGGACTTTCAGGGGATCACTCCCCTGATGAAAGCCGCTGCCAGGGGATTTGCAGGAACCGTCGGGATTCTTCTGGAGGCGGGCGCTGATGCGAGATTGAAGGATCAGAGGGGAAACCGGGCGGAAGATTTTGCCGCAGCTCAGGGGCATCCGGATATTGTGGATCTCCTCAGGTCCCGGTAGAACCTAGCGGCTTTGACTGTAAAGAGCCGCTTCGTAACCGGCGATCCTGCCGAATACCATGGTATCTGTCAGAGAATTGCCTCCCAGCCTGTCCCGGCCGTGTATGCCCCCTGTGGCCTCGCCTGCTGCGAAGAGACCGGGGAGAGGAGTTCCTGTCCGGTCCAGAACCCGCGATTTCGTGTCTATTCCCAGTCCTCCCATGCAGTAATGGATGCCGGGAGTCACTTTTATCGCATAGTAGGGTGGGCTGTTCAGGGGGCGGAAAAGGTCTTGTCTGCCGTAGGGATCCTCTTCTCCCTGAAGGACAATCCGGTTCCAGAGGGCTATTTCCTTTTCCAGCATCAGAGGAGGCAGGGAGAGTGTTTCCGTCAGTTCCGCCAGGGAACTGCCTGAACGCACCAGTTCTCTCTGAAAATAGTACTCCGAAGACTTGAGACTGTTTCGGATCTCCTGATCAAAAATCAGCCAGGCCGTTCCCCCTTTCTGGGAGAGGATGCTCCGGCTCAGGGCCTCCCGGAAGGCCATTTCATTGGTAAAGCGCTGCCCTTTGCTGTTGATCAGTATCCCGCCGTTTCCCCGGAGGGCTTCGGTGATGAGGATGCTGAAATCAGGTTCCACAGTCGGATGGGTCTGGATTTCGCCGAGATCCACCAGCAGAGGGTCCAGTTTTTCTGTTAATTCCAGGAAATCTCCCGTGGCGCCGGCGCTGTTGGTTGTGTTAAACCCCTTTAGAGCGGGGTTTACCCTTGTGACAAGCCTGGGATTTCCACCGAAACCGCCTGTGGCAATCACAACCGACCGGGCTTTGATACGGTACTCCCGGCCGCTCCTGTTCTCAACAGTCACAAGGATATTCTTCCCCTTGTATTCCAGAGAGAGGGCTCGGTTTTCCAGTCTCAGGTCCATGCCTCTTTTCCGGATATTGTCAAAAAGAACAGAGCTGATCTCCCGGCCGACAGGCAGGCCTCCCGAGGGCCTGTAGGTCCGGTTTCTGCTGTGGCCGGCCAGAAGCCCGAGATCCGAAAGGTCCGCCCCAATGCTGCGGAGCCAGCCCAGTTCCTCTCCGCTTCTGTCTACCAGTATCCTGACAAGATCCGGATCGCCGTGATTCAGGCCGGCCTCTCTGGTATCCCGGAAGAAGGCGTCCCTGTCATCAGGAAAGGGGAGGGCATTCAGTCCGGCCGTCGCTCTGTTGCTGTTTCCGCCGGGGTAGGGCATTTTTTCAAGGAGAATCACCTTCTGTGTGTGTTCTCTGCTCTCCAGGGCCGCCCGCATCCCCGCGGCGCCGGCTCCGATGATCACCACATCTGTTTTTTCGGAAATATACATGGGAGAGACAATCAGAGCAAAGAGAAGAATCACAGCTGTAAAAAGGCCTGTCAGTATTTTCATTCCGATCCTTTCAGTCTGTAATAGTGCTGGGGTCTGCCGATTTTTCCATACTGGAGATTCACTTCCAGTATCTCCTGTTTTTCCATAAAGTCCAGATAGCGCCGTATGGTGACTCTGGCAATTCCCAGGGCCTCTCCCATTTCATCTGCCGTAAAAGCCCCTTTTGTCTGCTCTATTTTCCGCCGTACCATTTCATAGGTTTTGTAGCTCATGCCCTTGTCCAGGACAAAGGGTTCCTCCAGGGCTCTCTCCTCCGGAACTTCGCCGTAAATGAAATGATCCAGTCTGTCCTGGTCAAACTTTCCCGTGCCGCTCAGTTTGGCAATCCTGTCTCTTGCTTCTTCAATGGCTTTTCTGAATCTGTCGAAAGTGAAGGGTTTCACAAGGTAGTCCAGTGCGCCCAGGTGAAAAGCCTTTTCCACAGTCTCCTGGCTGTTGTCTGCGGTAATGAAAATGACCTGTACCGGGATCTCCCTGTTACGGATCCACTTCAGCAGCTCCGGTCCTCTCCCGTCGGGGAAGTACACATCAAGGAGCAGCAGATCACAGGAGTTCTCCTCCAGGAATGTCTCTGCCTCAGCGGGGCTTGTCACTACATCCACCTGAGTGACAAAGGGAATTTTACCGGCAAAACGGCTGTTGATCTGACCTACCATAGGGTCGTCTTCTACAATCAGTATCCTCATGATTCCTCCCTTCCGGGCCGCACAGGCAGAGTCACGGTGAAAACTGTTTCTCCCGGGCGGGACTGCAGTTTTATCTCTCCCCCGAGGCTTTGGGTTTTCTGCCTCACAAGGAAGAGTCCCAGGCCTCTGTTCTCCCCTCTTGTGCTGTTCCCTCTGATAAATACATAGTCCGGTTCGGCTATGCCGCCGCCATTATCTCCCACCTGGATCATAAGGCATCCCGGTTTTTCGTAGAGGCTGATCCTTATCTCTCCCTGATCCTTTCCCCGGAGCTCTTCCAGGGCGTTCTCTATAAGATTCCCCAGAATCAGATTAATCGTTTCGGACTCCTCTGTTCCTGCAGAAAGGAAAGATTTTTCATCCAGCAGAAAAGCCGTTTTCTGTTCCTGGGCTTTGTTGTATTTTCCCAGAAGAAGTCCTGCGACGGCGGGATCTTTGATCCTGTCGCTCAGTTGAGCGGTAATTTCCCGGCGGTTCCGGCTGATTCCTGTGATGTAATGGACCGCCTGGTCATACTCTTCCAGCTGGATCAGTCCGGCTATAGTATGGAGCTTGTTCAGGAACTCATGATTCTGGGCCCGCAGGCCTTCGTTGATCTGCTTTATTCCCGTCAGTTCCTCTGCTTTCAGTCTGACCGTAGTCATGTCCTCCATAACTGCTGTGGCCCCGAGAACATCCTGGCTCTGGGGATCCCATATGGGTTCTATGCGGCACTGAAGGGTCATCCCTCCGGGAGTTTTCAACTCCCTTTCCAGGGTTCTCTTCTCGGAAAGGCATTTAATAAAGGATTCCCCGAAAAAGAAATACTCAACAGGTCTGTCCAGGTCCTGTTCACCCAGCCCGATCAGTTTTTTCGCGGATGTATTGAAATAGATGATCCCGGCGGACTGATCGACGGTGACAATAGCTTCTTTCAGGTTGTCCAGGGTCATGGCCCTCTGACCGAGAAGGCGCGAGATCTCTTCCGGCTCCAGCCCCTGCATGGATCTTTTTATACTGGATGAGAGGTATTGGGAGGAGTAGAGGCTTATGAAAACAGCCAGGATCATAATCAGGGCGAATGTCTGAATATTCAGACTGATCTCCTGGTACACCCTGCCATTGAGAACTCCCGTCACAACGAGTCCCGCCAGTTCTCCCTGATAATAAACCGGAGCGGCCGCTTCAACCGAGGTCAGCCGGGCTCTGCCGACTCTTCTGACAAGAGTCCGGGGGGCGTCGCTCTGAAGCAGTTTCAGGTAAAAGGGATCGCTCCCTTTTGTTCCGATACTTCCCGGTATGGTGTGGGCATAGAAAACGCCCTGTCTGTCCAGTACATAGATGTACTGAATCCGGGTGGAGAGGCGGATCTCCTCCATGCGCCTCTGGATGGGGATGCTACCGTTGGATTTTACAAGGTTTTCTCTGACAACTTCCATTTCCGATATGGCATAAGCCGTATCCCGTGCTGTGAGTTCCAGTTGATGGAGAAGTGTACTGAACCACTGCTGAATGACAAGGAATCCCAGCAGCAGAAGGATTGAGGTTGTGAAGATTCCGGCTGTAAGAGAGATCTTACGGTTCAGTTTCATGAGTCATAGAGTATAATACGGGGAAAAGAAAAAATCAGCGGATTCCCCTGTGGAGAATCCGCTGAAAAATCAGTATTTATTCCCTGTATTCGGGATTATTGGATAAAAGATGCCGCCTGTTCTCCGGCGATCCTTCCAAAAGTCGTGATATCGGCCACGGCATTTCCACCGAGCCTGTTGGCTCCGTGAACACCGCCGGTCACTTCACCGGCCGCATAGAGTCCGGTAACCCAGTTGCCGTCCGTATCGATCACTCTTGTTTCCGTGTCGATTTTCAGACCGCCCATGGTATGGTGAACCGCAGGACCGACTTCCACCATATAGAAGGGGCCGGTTGCCACTTTTCTGGGCATGTCGGGGCGATCAAAGTCAGGATCGCTTCCCTGATCCACATAGCTGTTGTAGGTATTGACTGTTTCAACCAGAGTCTCCCCATTCAGCCCCATGGTTTCCGCCAGCTCTTCCAGAGACGCCGCTTCTGTGAGCAGACCGGCTTTGGCGTATTTTTCAATGGCAGAGAGGGACTCTCTGATTCCCTGGTCGAAAAGGAGGAATGCGGTCTGTCCTTCCTGTTCCAGTTCCGCTTCAGAAACCACATCCCTTGTCTGCAGTTCCGATACAAATCTTCTGGCGTCTCTGTTGACAAGAATAGCACCGTTTCCTCTGACCGCTTCGGTAATCATCTTGTTTTTAACGGGAACAACAGTGGGATGGGTCTGGATCTGCTCAATATCGACCAGAGCCACGTTCAGAGGGGCTACTAGATCCAGGGCATCACCGGTGGCTCCGGGCTGGTTGGTTGTGCCGAAGCCTTTCAGTTCGGGTTTGTATTTAACAACTTTCTCCTGGCTGGCGCCGAATCCTCCGGTTGCGATGATAACAGCCCCGGCGCTGATATGGTAGGTTCCTTCGGGAGTTTCCACATCCACACCGTTGACACCATTGGCATCAGCTGTAATGGCAATCACTCTGCTTTCAGTTCTGATATCGGCAACCTGGGAAGCCGCAGCATCCAGAACGCTCACAACATGGGCACCCACGCCGGCACCGCCGGTGGGGCGGTGGGTTCTGTTGTTTGTAGATCCGCCCATTCTTCCCACATCGCTCAGATCCGCACCCAGGGAAGTCAGCCATTCCACGGACTCCCGGGACCGGGATGTCAGTACACGAACCAGGTCGGGGTTGTTCAGATTTTTTCCGCCTTTCATAGTGTCATTGAAAAACTGTTCGATCGAATCTTCGATTCCTTTTTCCGCCTGCTGTTTTGTTTCCGCCGCATTGAGACCGCCGGTGGCATAGTTGGTGTTACCACCGACAAAAGCCATTTTTTCAAGCACAATGACATCAGCCCCTTTGTCCGCCGCCGCTTTGGCTGCGGAGAGACCGGCACCGCCGGCACCGATGACAACAATATCAGTGGTTTCATCTTTCAGTGTGACAGCTTCAGAAGCTGATACGGCAGCTGTTGAAGCGTTTCCGGTAGCTGCCTTTGCCAGGGCTGCCTGTATGGCGGCAATCATGCCTGCAGAAGTTTCTGAGGCACCGCTGACGGCATCGATATCGCCGCTGTTGGCGTCGATGGCCTTTTTAATCAGTGTCTGAATGGGGCCGAGGCTGAAATCGGACTCATGGTTTTCGATCACTTCAATAGACTTGATAGCTTTGTCATCTACAGTTACCGAAACAGCAATAGTTCCTCCGTGACCTTCTCCTTCGCCAGTGTAGGTGCCGGCATTGTATACTGCTTTGCCTGAGCACCCGATAAAAAAGAGCATCATTAACAGAACAATGCCTGTAAATCTTTTAAAACGGATCATTAAGACCCTCCTTGTATGAAAATAATGGTTAAAAAAATATCGAATAAAACTTAGCCCGATCTCTGACAGATAGGCAATCTTTCTTGCTATATTGGGCTTTTTGGTTTTATTGGTCTCAGAAATGGAGGATCGGCAAAAAAACCCCGAACAGCATAGCTGCTGAAAGGTCTGATTTTTAGAATTCAGCAGGAAGGATACTAAAAAAGTACGATTTTTTTTGAATAAGAGTGACTATTACTTGATTGATTCATTGACACAAAATATTATAGTATTCGATAAGATTAGAGCGATATAAAAATATTCATTCCATGAAGGGGAAACTCATGACAAAAATAGTTATCCTGGGTGGTGGATACGCCGGTGTTCATGCCGGTAAAATCTTCCACAAGGCCTTTAAAAAAGATTCCGGAGTAGAGATCACTCTTATTGATAAGAACAATTATCATACTCTGATGACAGAACTTCACGAGATTGCTGGTGAAAGAGTAGGACGCGGCTGTGTAAAGATCTCTTTTGACAGAATCTTCGCCGGTAAAAAAGTAAACATTGTCCGTGACACCATTAAAACAATAGACAGAGAGAAGCAGGTGCTTGTTTCTGATACCGCAACCTATGAGTACGACTATCTTCTGATGGGTACAGGGGCGGAAGCTACCGATTTCGGTATTCCCGGTGTTAAAGAAAACTCTCTGTCTCTGTGGAGCTACGAAGACGCCATCAAGATTCAGGAACACATCATTGATGTGATTCAGAAGGCGACCCACGAGAAAGATCCTGTAAAAAGAAAAAAACTGCTGACCTTTGTTGTGGCCGGTGCCGGTTTTACAGGTATAGAGATGATCGGAGAACTGATCGAAAATCTTCCTCTCCTTTGTAAAGAGTACGATATCGATGAGGATGAGGTTGAGCTGATCAATGTAGAGGGTCTGGGCCATATCCTGAATATGATTCCCGAAGGTCCCCGTGCAAAAGCTCATAAATACATGGAAAAGAAGGGCGTCAAGTTTGTCCTGAACTCCTTTATCAGCAAAGCCGAAGAAGGGTCTCTTACCCTGAAAGACGGAACCGTTATCGAATGCGGTACCCTGATCTGGACCTGCGGTATCAAAGGAAGTTCCTTTGCCGCCGAAACCGGCATGACCATCGGTCACGTTGACAGGCTGAGAGTTGACGACACAATGAAATCTCCGGATAACGATAACGTCTATCTGGCAGGAGATGCGGTGTGGCTGCTTGAAAATGAAAGACCCCTTCCCCAGATCGTTGAGGCGGCGGAGCAGACTGCTGCAGTAGCGGCCAAGAATATTATTCACGCCATTACCGGAAAGGGTGAAGTGAAACATTTCAAATCCAGCTTCCATGGATTCATGGTTTCTATCGGTGGACGCTACGCCGTGTCCTATACCGGAGGCATCGCTCTGTCCGGTATGCCCGCCATGGCACTGAAACATCTTGTGAATGTTTATTACCTGAGTACTGTCGCCGGTGTGAACGCCTGGTGGAAATATCTCAAACATGAAATCTTCGATATCAAAAACAACAGGTCTTTCCTGGGGGGGCTGGTAGCCGGTAAAATCAACGGTCTTTTTGCCCTTCCCTTGAGGCTGTGGCTTGGTCTGATGTGGCTCTTTGAAGGAATCAATAAAATCGGCGAAGGCTGGTTTAACTTTGACAAAGGTTCCAGTTCCGCATGGATGTTCTCTCAGGGCGTTGTTCAGGCAGGGCTTGAAAAAGCTGCTGATGCCGGTTCCGCCGCGTCTGAAGCCGCAGAAGCAGTAGTTGAGTACGCGGCTGAAACCGTAAGTGCCGCATCAGGTGCTGCTGAAGCTGTTGTAGAAACTGTCAGTGCCGCATCCGGTGCCGGTGAAGCTGTAACAACAGCAGCCGCTCACACCTGGGGACCTGTATGGGATACTGCCAATAGTATCTTCTCTTTCAACGGTGTTGTTTCAACCTGGTTCCGTCAGACTTTTATGGATGGCATGATGGCTTATCTGCCCTTCCAGTTCTTCCAGGTCATGATCGTTTCTGTGGAAATGCTTATCGGTCTGGCTCTTATCGGCGGACTGTTCACATTCCCCGCTGCGGGTGTGTCCATTATCATGTGTCTTGTATTCATCCTTTCCGGTATGTTTACCTGGGCTCAGCTGTGGTTTATTTTCGCCGCCGTCATTATGCTCGGTGGAGCCGGAAGAAACTGCGGTCTCGACTACTGGGTAATGCCCTGGCTGAAAAAATGGTGGAACGGAACATCTCTGGCTCATAAAACCTACCTTTACTTTGGAGAACCCAGACTGAAGGGTAAGAAACGGAGCCGGTAATTTGTCACTGCATCCATTATGGAATGACTTCCCGGCATTAGCCTCACCCCTGGAAAATGTGGAAAAACATATCCGGGGGATAGTGGATGAAAGTCCTTCCGGGATCAGAGATGATCTGGCCCGGCTTCTGCTCAGCAACGGAAAGATGCTCCGTCCCGCTTTTGTTCTCCTCTCAGCGCAGTGGGGAACAAAAGAGAACGAAAACATTGCTTCCGTTGCCGCTTCGGTGGAGCTCCTTCATATAGCCACATTGATTCACGATGATGTTATTGATAAGGCTTCCACCAGAAGAGGAGTCCCGACCCTCCATAAAACTATGGGGATCAAAAGGGCGGTTCTGGCAGGGGATTATCTTATGTCTGTGGCCATGAAAATGGCCGCACCTGAATGTGATACCGAAATGATCCCTCTCTTTCTCGATGGCATCAGTACCATCTGCCTGGGAGAGATTGATCAGGATTTTCATGGAAGTCAGCTGAATATAGGCCGGGAAGCCTATTTAAAACGAATCAAAGGAAAAACAGCTGAACTTTTCGGTCTGGCCTGTATGGCCGGAGCGCAAGCTACTGGATCTGAACAGGATATAAGGGAAAAACTCTACCAGCTGGGTACACTCTTCGGAATGGCTTTTCAGGTAGAGGATGATATTCTCGACTATATCGGCAAACCGGGGAAACTCGGGAAGAAAACAGGAAAGGATCTCAAGGAAGGTATTCCCACTCTCCCTCTGATCCTTGCACTGGAAGAGAAAGATCCTGTTGTCACTTTTTATGACGCCCATCCTTTTTTACGTCCCTTTATTCCGGGAGTCCGGAAAAGGATTGTGAACAGAGGGTATGCCGCAAGTGCCGATGATGCGGCCAAAGATTTTAAAAAGCAGGCTCTGGAACTGCTGGATAATCTTCCCGAAAGCTCTTCTTCAGATGCTTTCAGGACACTGTTTTCCATGCTCGAATCCAGAAGCATCTGATAAATACCCCGTTTGCCGGCAGGATTTTCTGCTTAAGAGCGGGGTAATTTTTTTCTTATCTGCTCAATCAGTTTTAAAGACTCCAGACCATCCTGATAGGATGAGACGGGACGTAATTCGGGATTGTCAAAAACCTTCACCGCATCTTCCAGCATCCTTTCAAAATACCCTGTTTTACCCGGGCTGCTGTAATCCGCCGGATAGAGGGAGCGTATCTTTTCGTAGAAAGTGGACTCCCGGCTCTCATACTCTTCGTATATCCCGTTGCCGATCCTGATTCTTCCCTTCGAAAAGGACAGTTCCAGCTCAAAGATAAGATGATCCCGGCTGTTGCCGAACTCGCACATAACGGCTGTTTTGCCGCATCGGGCGGAAGCGTAGACTGTCTGATCTCCTTTTCCCACCCTGTGAATCTTCAGTTTTTTCAGAGGCTCTCCTGTCAGAAAGGAAATAATGTCCATCATATGGGTTCCGTCGTGAAGCAGTATGCTCCTGACAGGCCTTTTCATCCCCATATAGAGCCTTCCGCTTATAGACTCGAGTGATCCGTAGGTTTCCTTTCTGATGTGCTCTTTCACCATCTGATAGTCCCTGGAATAGCGCCTTTCATGGTTCACCAGGACCCGGGTTCTGCCAGGATTTTTCCCGGCGTTCACAGCTTTTCTTAAACTGTTGCTCACTGGTTTTTCAAGAATCACCACCGGGACGGATAACGCTACAGCCTGAGCAAGGTAGGTCAGATGGGAGTCCTCGTGGGTGGCTATGTGGAGAATATCCGGCTTTTTGGTTTCTATCAGTTCCTCTGAGGAGGTGAAGAGGTCTGTTTCCGGGTTCAGATTCCATCTCTGAGCAAAAGTTTTCCGTGCTTCCGGGTCAATATCAAAGCCCCCTGCCAGCACAGTTCTGGCATTGGCGTTGACCGCGCCCGCGTGGGTGGCCGGTTTTTCTCTGTATTTATCATCCTCCAGAGTGGAGGCTATCCTTCCCAGGCCGATAATGGCGCATTTGATTTCTCTTTTCATCCTACCATTGTCGGGTTTTTTCCTCTAAGACTTCATTTTTCCTGACAGTCCGGGTATTCTGGGAAGCATGAATGAAAACAGCACTCCCGACTTCGAGAGCCTGACTCCCGACAGGATCCTTCAGGCCGTGGAATCCCATACAGATCTCAGATTTACAGGATTCACGAATCCTCTCCCCAGCTATATTAACAGGGTGTATGAAATGGAGAGCGATGAGGGAGAGCGTTATGTTGTCAAATTCTACCGTCCCGGCCGCTGGAGTGCCCGGGCACTTATGGAAGAGCATGATTTTATGGAAGACTGCTACGAGGCGGATATCCCTGTGGCTGTGCCGGAATTTCTGAAATCCGATGAAACCCTGGGGAGGACAGAAGAGGGGATCTACTTCGCTCTCTTTCCAAAAATGGGAGGACGCCTCTGGGAGTTCCGCGAAGAGGATGATCAGTGGTACCGTTTGGGCCAGCTGCTGGGCAGACTTCATACGGCAGGGGCTAAGGAGAAGGCTTTTCACCGCCCTGTTATTTCCCCTGAGGGAGCTTTTCTGAAGGATGTGGGGGATATACTTCAAAAGGACTGGGTCACCCCCTCCTATAGGAGAGCCTTCGAATCCGTCACGACTTCCATTTTGGATCTGATTACCCCCCTGTTTACAGAGGAGCCGCTTCTGCGGATTCACGGCGATTTTCACTGCGGCAATATTCTCGACCGCATGGAAGAGGGCCTGATGGTTATCGATTTTGATGATATGGCCATGGGCCCGGCCGTACAGGATATCTGGCTTCTGATGCCGGGACATGCTTCCGAGTGCCGGAGAGAGTTTTTTCTCCTCCTGGACGGGTATCAGGAGTTCCGGCATCTGTCTCCCTCTTCAATCCGTCTTATTGAACCGCTGCGGGCCATGCGGATGGTCTACTACCTGGCCTGGTGCGGCCGTCAGAAAGAGGACTTCAAATTCCGCCACAACTTTCCCGACTGGGGTTCCGACGCGTTCTGGGAGAAGGAGATCCGGGATCTGGAGAATCAGCTCCAGGAGATCCGGGATTCTGAGTAAAAAGAGAAGTCTCTCATTCTCATTTTACTGAGTTATCCTGTTCCAGTTTCTCTATATCCGCAATATCCTGTGATCGGGCAGAGGCTCTTTTATTCCTGATAAGATCATCTTTTCCAATAAAAGAAACTTCTACAGAACCGTATTTACCTCGTTTTGTTCTATTTTTAACATCATCAAATAGAACACCGTCGATTTCATTCAGAAGATCAATTCTGATTGGTTCAATTCCGAATTTGATAATATTGCCTTTTTCTGTAAAAAGAGAATCTGGTAGTTGTTGACGATTAAAACCAAATGAGCATAAAGCATCTTTCAGCTTTTTGATATTATCCAGATCATATTGAAAAAAGATATCAATGTCTTTTGTAAAACGGGGATATCCATAAAATGCTACAGCATACCCACCGACGATCATATAAGCTACTTTATTATTTTCTAATAACCTCAATAACTCTTCGAAATCTGGTTGGGTATTCATATAAAAACTTTCCTGCTTGAAGGCGTAGGATCTCAACGGTATCAAGAGCCTGCTGAGGATCTGCTACAAAATCTGACTTATCGCTTTCGTGATGCAGTTTTTCAACTTTTATAGAAAAATCCATTTTACTGCTCCCATCCTTTATTGTACGTAATATTATATCATCACGGCAATAAATTATCAATTTCTGTCAGATACCAGTATCGCCAAGAGTTCTGTCTGTTTCCTAATGGCTATCTGACGCTTCGTTTTATCTCTCCCGATGGTATGAGACAGATTGAACCTCTCCGAGCCATGAGGATGGTTTACTACCAGGCCTGGTGCGGCCGTCAGAAAAAGGAATTCAAATTCTGCCACAACTTTCCCGACTGGGGTTCCGACACGTTCTGAGAGAAGGAGATCCGGGGTCTGAAAATTCAGCTCCTGGAAATCCGGGATTTTGAGTAAGTTTTGAAGCAGAATGTAAGAAATTGTTGTAGTAGATAATAGATTATCTTTATTATTAGTACGATATATTGTACAATCTTAAGTGTCAGGAGGTGATATATATGATAGCCATTTCAAGTTCTCAGGTACGGAGTCACTTCAAAGAAGTCTGCGATAAAGTGATTAACGATGTGGAATCAGTTATCATTACTCGAACACGGGGTGAAAATGTTGTTCTCATGTCTGAAGAAGAATATAACAACATGATGGAAAATTTCCGCATATTCAGTAATCCCGAAATCTACAGTAAAATTAAAACCGGTATTGATCTGATCGAGCAGGGGAAATCTACTGATAGAGAACTGCTGGGTGAATAAATTCTTCTCTGATGATGCCTGGAACGACTACTTATATTGGCAGCATAACGATAAAACGAAAATAAAACGCATCAATAACCTTATTAAAAGCATAGAACGGGATGGATATGCAGATGGTATCGGTAAACCTGAAGCTCTTAAATATAATTTGAGCGGATATTGGAGTCGACGCATAAACGACGAACATCACATTATCTACAAAGTGGATGAAAACTGCATTTATATTGCATCCTGTAAAGATCATTACTAAACTTGGATGATTCTGCTCACACACTTATCTTGGTGGAGGGGAGTTCACTCAGATACTTGATTGATCTCTTCTACTGCTTACTAACAGTCAATACTTAAGTAACAGAATAAGAATTTCTTATGATTAAGGCCCCAAAGGATACGAAGATTTCTGAAATACCTTCATTATCTGGATTTTTATTGACAATAATAATTAAACTTGCAATCATGTTTAAAATTAAAAATAATCTTCCATTCAAAAAAGTCACATTTGTTTTAGTTTAGATATTTATATTATCCTGTCAGAGGTCTCTCTGTATGGCAAGCCGAAGTGATTGTTTGAAAGCAATCTGGAATTCTTGCTTTACCATTTGGCCTGAGCAATAGCGGTTACTCGTTTTGTCGTGGTTTTGAAAATAAATCACTTCCGGAGATTGTGTCAGAAAATTCTGTTTTTGTTTTAATGGGATATAATTAAGAATAGATTGAAAAGGGGAAAACTATGATATTCAGAAAGGTCCGATACCTGTTAGTACTTGTTATCGCTGGAGTTTTAACTCTTAGTTGTCAACAGTTTGATTATCCCAGTGAGGATGAATTGGAGCTTATTGAGTGGAATGTTACTGAAGCTTACACGACATCGGATCATCTCGGTCTGGTTGTAACTGTTCATTATACTAATACGACTGATCTTAAAAAAGACGCATCAGATGAATATTTTTATGATTTTGAAATGACTCAACCGGTCAAGTTGTCGGATCTTGTATTGGTAGATGGCAAACCTCTAAACCAATCCTATCAGATTGATGAAGAATATATGCAATCAAGCGGGGGGGGGGTGGATGGCGCTCAATGCATCAACTCCTTTGGATTCCGCTACAGTAACATCTATTTATTTTGATACAAATACAATTTTCTATTGGAAATCATATGCAATCTCTGAATTTGGGAGTCCCGATATAGATCCATATATCTGGGCAAAAGTCCGAATTGTAACAGAATCACTTGAAATCACATATTAAATAAAAAATAAGGATAAAAAATGATCTGTAAAAAGGTCCGATACCTGTTAGTACTTGCTATCGCAGGAGTTTTAACTCTGAGTTGTCAACAGTTTGATTATCCCAGTGAGGACGAATTGGAGATTATTGAGTGGAATGTTACTAGTGTTACTTCCGTTGGATATGATTTATCTGTTTATGTAAATTATATTGATACAACTGATTTAAAAAAAGATTCTTCTGATGAATATTTTTATGATTTTGATATGACTCAACCAGTCAAGTTATCAGATCTGATATTTGTAGATGGTAAGCCTTTAAATCAGTCGTATCAGATTATTGAGGAACATATGTATTTTGACGGAGGGGGGGAGGTCTCGTTAACAGTCTCTACGCCTATCGATTCAAATATTTTACCATCTATTTCTATTGATACAAGCACGATCTTTTACTGGAAATCAGATGAGATAGAGGAAGTCATGGGATCAGATATAGATCCATACATTTGGGCAAAGGTCCGATTCGCAACTGAATCAATAGAAGTCACATATTATTGAAACCATTTTATTAAATTAAATATAAGGATGTAAAATAATATGAAACAAAAATCGGTTCTGTTAGTACTTGTTGTCGCAGGAGTTCTGATTCTTTGTTCATTTAGGGACTGAGGTCTAGGTATGAGGTCTGAATCCCGTCACAGCTTCTCTGGTTTTAGTCTATTGTGATATCGGCGACACCAATATATAATTAATTTTATGAACGAGATTATTTTGCATCTATCGCCGGACCTGTTCTGGGATGTTGATAGAGAACAAATAAATATGAAAGACCATTCTCGATGGATAATTGAACGTGTTTTGCAAAGGGGGCGTTGGGAGGACTGGCTGCTTATTCGTGACTATTACGGAAAGAATCAGCTGAATTCTATCAGGCCTGCTTTAAAACTTGATAAAAAGGCTGCAAATTTTCTGTCTCTATACTGTAACTCATGAAAGTATACACCAAAACAGTATCACAGGTATTGCTGAATCTCCTTGAGGAATTATCAGAAATTGAATCCCTTTCCGCTTTCTCTCTCGGAGACGGCACATCGCTGGCACTGCAATTCGGCCACCGAAAATCAATAGATATAGACCTATTCTCTCATCAGCCATTTGATTCTTTAATAATTCAGAACGAAATTTCTACGGTTTTTACTGAAGCTCAACTTCTGAACAGAACTTCAGGTTCTCTCTGTTTTGTTATAGACGGGGTCAAAATTGATATTCTATTTCATGCCTATCCAATTTTGGCAGAATCAGAAAAGAAGATCAGTTTTCCCTGTGTTTCTATTCCCGATATGGCTGCCATGAAGGTAAATGCAGTAACAAATAGAGGTTCAAAAAAAGATTTTAGTGATCTCCTCCTTTTGTATGAACAGGGTCTCTCGCTGGAAAAAAGCCTGGAGTATTTCTGTCAAAAATACGGCGATGCCGGTAGATTCCTGGCCATACGGAGTCTGAACTGGTTTGATGATGCCGAACAGGAACCGGATCCGCAATATCTCAATGGCTGGACCTGGCATCATGTTCGAGACCGGATTTCCGAGTTAGCTGGAAAATTATTGAGTGGCTGACCTGGGAATGGGTATTGTCGGCTGTATGACAGTTGACATTTCCCAATCGTTTTATCATATTTACTAACAAAGCGATAACGGAGACGAGTATCTGTCCCCTGCGTCACCAGAGAGGCGGTCCACTGGCTGGAAGGCTGCCGGCGTAAGAACAGGGAAAACCCCTCCCGAGCTGCTCCCCGAAAGGCGTTTTTCAAGGAAAAAGCCCGGTAGACGGAGACGATATCCTGCGTTAATGGAGAGCTGAGCGCACTGCCTGCACCATAAACTGGCGGCGGTGAAGTAAGGTGGTACCGCGGAGAACCCTTTTGTTCTTCGTCCTTATGCTGAAAGAAATTTTTAGTAGCAGGACGGCGAATAAAAGGGTTTTTTTATGCCGTCCCTGTCTGGAGGTACAATAATGATCAGTAAAGAACAGAAAAAACAGGAAAAACTGAACCGGATGAGACACTCCATGGCTCATGTTATGGCCGGAGCAGTCCTGAAACTGATGCCTGAAGCCAAATTCGCCATTGGACCGGCCATTGAAAACGGTTTTTATTACGATTTTGATCTTCCCCGGAAGCTGACCAATGAGGACCTGGAAACCATTGAAGAGGGAATGAAAGAGATCATCAAAGAGAATGTCCCCTTTGAAAAAGAGGTCCTCACCCGAGACCAGGCTCTTGAGATGTTTAAAGATCAGCCCTATAAGGTTGAGCTTATCAAAGAGCTGTCCGAGAATGAGGAAATCTCTATTTTTAAAATGGGAGACCTTTTTGTAGACCTCTGCCGGGGACCCCATGTGGAAGATACAAGCCGGCTCAATGCCCAGGGCTTCAAGCTCCTTTCTATTGCGGGCGCCTACTGGAGGGGCGATGAAAAACGTCCCATGCTGCAGAGGATCTATGCCACTGCTTTCGGTGACGGAAAAGCCCTGAAAGCCCATCTGGAACATCTGGAAGAGATGGAAAAAAGGGACCATAGAAGGGTCGGGAAAGAGCTGGATCTCTTCTCCCTGCATGAAGAAGCCGGTCCCGGTCTGGTTTACTGGCATCCCAAAGGCGCCAGAATCCGTGTCACCATAGAGGATTTCTGGAGAAAACAGCACTATAAAAACGGTTACGATATGGTCTTTACTCCCCATGTGGGAAAATCCTGGCTCTGGGAAACTTCAGGCCATCTGGATTTCTACAAAGAGGGTATGTATCCTAATATGGTGATGGATAATGCAGACTATTATACCAAACCTATGAACTGCCCCTTCCATATTATGATCTATAACAACGGCAAACACTCCTACAGGGACCTTCCCTTCAGATGGGCCGAACTGGGAACCGTTTACCGCTACGAACGGTCCGGAACCCTTCACGGACTTCTCCGGGTGAGAGGTTTTACCCAGGATGATGCCCACCTTATCTGTACTCCCGATCAGATGCAGGATGAAATTCTGGAAGTTCTCAGATTCTCCCTGTTTATGCTCAGATCCTTCGGTTTTGAAAACATTTCCGCCTACCTTTCCACCATGCCCGAAAAGAGCGTGGGAGAGAAAGACCGCTGGGATGCGGCAACCGAGTCCCTCCGGAAGGCGATTGAAGCGGAAGGGCTGGAATATAAAATTGACGAGGGCGGCGGCGCTTTCTACGGTCCCAAAATCGACCTGAAAGTGAAAGATACCATGGGACGGGAGTGGCAGCTCTCCACTGTACAGTTCGACTTTAACCTTCCCGACAGATTCAATATGACCTTTGTGGACAAGGACGGGGTGGAGAAGAAACCCTATGTGATCCACAGGGCTCTGCTGGGATCTATTGAGCGCTTTTTCGGTGTTCTTATTGAAAACTACGGTGGAGCTTTCCCTGTATGGCTCTCGCCTGTACAGGTGAAAGTGATTCCTGTGAGCAATAAATTCGATGAATATGCCAAAGAGGTGGAAAAATCTCTGCGTATGGCTGATATCCTTGTGGAAGGAGACTATTCCGACGACAGGATGAACGCCAAAATCCGGAATGCCCAGAATCAGAAGATCCCCTACATGCTTGTTGTCGGTGAAAAAGAGATGAACGAAAAAGCCGTCAGCATCAGAGTGAGGACAGGTGAACAGAAAAATGGTGTCGCCCTGGCTGATGCTGTTTCCATGATTCAGGAGAAAATTGAAAAGAAGGAAATGCCCTGATACAGGACATTGTCTATTATGAAAGGACCCTGCGGGGTCCTTTTTTTTCTTCCGGGACCACCTGTTTTGTTCGATAATAAAACTGTTCCCTTCCCCGAAAAATACGAAGGAGTTCTGAAAATGGCTTTACTGGAAGATATCCGCAGAAAAGAAGAAGACATATACCGTCTTGAAGAAATCCTGGCACTGCTCAGCTGGGACCAGGAGACCGGGATGCCTGAAGAGGCTCTGGAAGACCGTTCTGATCAGATGGCCTGGGTGCAGCAGGAGCTGTCCGATCGGCTCTCTGATCCCCGGTGGGAGGATCTGATCGATAAACTCGGCAGCAGCGGGGATCAAAAGGTCTGGAAAAAGAATCTTTACAGAAGATACCGCATTAACAGCTGCCTCCCCCGGGAGTTCATGTCCGAGTTCGTCAGGGCTGCATCTCTCTCCCGGGATGCCTGGCAGAAAGCCCGGAGGGATGAGGATTTTTCCCTGTTCCTTCCCCATCTTGAAAAGGTTGTCGCTTTATCCCGTGAAAGGGCAGAGTTTCTGGGGTATGAAAAGGAGCCCTATGATGCCCTCCTGGATCTTTATGAACCCGGTATGAATGCAGAAACACTGGAGGGGATTTTCAATCCCCTTCAGAAAGAGCTGAATCCCCTTATAGATGATATCCTTGAAAAACAGGGAGACGAGGGTTCTCAGGTTTCTGAGTTTGATACCACCAGGCAGAAAGAACTTCATATGCGACTCCTTGAGGCCATGGGGTATGATCTGAAAAAAGGGCGGTTGGATTTTTCCGTCCATCCCTTTACGACCACACTGGGGCCCCGGGATATACGGATTACTACCCATCTTGATCCCCGGGATTTTCTCAATGGACTATTCAGTACCATTCATGAAGCCGGTCATGGGCTTTATGAGCAGAATCTTCCTCATTTATGGAAGAGGAGTGTCAACGGACAGGCCTGTTCTCTGGGGATTCATGAGTCCCAGTCCCGGTTCTGGGAAAATTGCATAGGAAGATCCAGGGCCTTCTGGGAGTATATGCTTCCTCAGGTGAAATCTCTTTTTCCCGACCAGTCTTCCGGGGAGGACGTCGATTCTCTCTACAGAAAAGCCAATAGAGTCTCCCGGGGATTCATCCGGATCGATGCGGATGAATATACCTACAATATGCATGTGATTCTGAGATTTCGGCTGGAAAGGATGATCATCAACGGGGATGCCCGGGTTAAGGACCTGCCCGAACTATGGAAGAGCGAGTCAAAAGCCCTTCTTTCTGTGGTTCCAAAAACTTTAAATCAGGGGGTTCTTCAGGATATTCACTGGTCTCTGGGAGACTGGGGATACTTTCCCACCTACGCTTTGGGGAATCTCTATGCCGCCCAGTTCAGAAAAACCCTGTTTGAGGAGTTTCCCCGCATGAATGAAGATGTGGCAAAGGGGAATTTCACGCCCCTGCTTTTCTGGTTGAAAGATCATATCCATGCGAAAGGGGCCATGGTAAGTCCCGGGGAGCTTGTCAGGGATATTTCCGGTGAAGGATTGAACTCCAGGTATTTTATTGAATATCTCAGAACCAAAACCAGGGATCTCTATGCTTGATAATGCCTTTTTCTGGCTCTATTTCACAATTCTCTTTTCTACTGCCTTTCTTGTCAGAGGGGTTCTTTCCTTTTTCAGGAAGAGGGGGCTCAGAGGAGCTCTGGTTTATGCCGTTCTGGCGCTTGCATCCCTTTCCATTTTCTGGCTTCTTTTAAAGGATCTTTCATTTTCAAGCTCTGTGAATCTCTGGATTTTTCTTTTGAGTGCATGTATCCCGGGGGGGCTGGCAGCTCTGTATTCTCCTCTGCTCCTTCTTGTACCTGCAGCCGCTCTGGGAGTCTCTGTGTTCTGGCAGATTCCCATTGGGGATATCCGTTCCTCCTCCGAGCAGCATCTGGGACAGCTGGTTTTCTATCCCGCACAGGAAGGCAGTATCTATTTTGAATGGACCGACAGGGTGGGATTTCATTCAGATAAACTGGAAGGTGATCGACTGGCTGTTATTATAGAGAAGGAAGAATTGCCGGAATATCTCTTTTTTCTCGATAGTTCTGTTACGGTTCTGGGATTTACTACCTCAGGGGGAGATCTCTTCCCATTGCCTGACCAGGTAAACCCGACCTTTTCAGCTCTGGAGAAAGACGGTCAGAAAAGCAGCAGAAGTCTCAAAATTCTGAAAAAAAAGTATCCGGGTCTGATATTTCAGAGGCCGGGATTTTTTAATACCTATACCTATACGCTCTCTGGAAGCGGAGAAGTCCTGATCATGGAAGGAAAAACCCGGTTTTAATAGAGTTTTCAGCGTTGACAGTGAGCCGGCAGTTACTTAAGATTTGCCTATGAATTTACCAAACAAACTGACAGTCGGAAGGATCTTCCTGACACCCGTATTTTTTCTTATCTTTGCTTTGACAATTTTAAGGGGCAATCTTTCCCTTATGTGGATAATTGTTCTCTGGGTAGTCCAGATTGTCATTGAAATATCCGATGTTCTTGACGGCCATATCGCCAGATCCCGTAATCTTGTCTCCGATATCGGGAAAATCCTTGATCCTTTCTCTGATGTTCTCAGCAGGGTAACCTACTTCATCTGTTTTACTGCAGCCGGTCTTATGCCTTTATGGGCTATGATTGTTATTGTCTGGAGAGAGTTCTGTATTATGTTTATACGGATGGTCATGGCAAAAGAGGGAACAGCCCTTGCCGCAAAAAGCGGAGGGAAGGCCAAAGCTGTTTTCTATTTTATCTCTGGGATCTTTGCTATGTTCATTCTGACGCTCCAATCCCTGGAGATGACAGCCCATATAAGTCAGCTGATCCTGGCGGGAAAGATTATCTTTATTCTGGCAGCGGCAAGTTCGGTCATTTCCTTCCTAGATTACCTGCGGCTTTTCCTTAAAACGGACACGATGAAGCAATTTATTAAAGAGTAATGAAATACATAAAAGTCTAAGTTTTTTTTGCATTTCCTGTTGACAAAAAAAGCGAATAAACGTTATATTCACGGAGCGTTCGGGCAGTACAGCAGCGGACGCACAGAACTAAATGTTCTTTTACAAAGGAATTAGAGAAGGGAAATTGAAGTATTTGACGAAAGTCAAGTCCATTGCGAATCACAGGCACTTGTGCCGGGGATCGCAATGATTGGTAGTATGTTCGGATCGCTGATCTTTTTAGATTGACGGTCCGCCCACTATGGTTCGGTTAAGGTTTATCTGAAGCCGTGACCATTAAGATTCCGTTCCTCGGCACAAATGCCTGTGGTACGGAATCTCGTTAGTTTTCTTTTAGAGATAAAGGGAATCTGGCTCACTTTGAAACGGATCAGGATGATTACATTCGACAGTATCTGTTTTGAAGCTTTGATACGAACTTATCCACTTCGGTGGATAAATTATATCATGGAGAGTTTGATCCTGGCTCAGAACGAACGCTGGCGGCGCGTTTTAAGCATGCAAGTCGAACGGTAGAGAGGTGCTTGCACCTCTTGAGAGTGGCGAACGGGTGAGTAACGCGTAGGTGATCTACCCTTAAGTTGGGGATAGCCCATGGAAACATGGGGTAATACCGAATGAGCTGTACCATTTTGCTGGTATAGGAAAGGAGCGTTTGCTTCGCTTAAGGATGAGCCTGCGTATGATTAGCTTGTTGGTAGGGTAATGGCCTACCAAGGCGACGATCATTAGCCGGCCTGAGAGGGTGACCGGCCACATTGGGACTGAGACACGGCCCAGACTCCTACGGGAGGCAGCAGCTAAGAATCTTCCGCAATGGACGCAAGTCTGACGGAGCGACGCCGCGTGTGCGAAGAATGTCGAGAGATTGTAAAGCACTTTTATACGTGAGGAATAACCGTGTCAGGAAATGGGCATGGGATGACGTTAGCGTATGAATAAGCTCCGGCCAATTACGTGCCAGCAGCCGCGGTAACACGTAAGGAGCGAGCGTTGTTCGGAATTATTGGGCGTAAAGGGCATGTAGGCGGTTAACTAAGTCTGATGTGAAAGCACGCAGCTCAACTGCGATGTTGCGTTGGAAACTGGTTGACTTGAATCCGAGAGGGGTGTGTGGAATTCCTTGTGTAGGGGTGAAATCTGTTGATATAAGGAAGAACACCAGAGGCGAAGGCGACACACTGGCTCTGGATTGACGCTGAGGTGCGAAAGCGTAGGTAGCGAACAGGATTAGATACCCTGGTAGTCTACGCCGTAAACGATGTACACTTGGTGTCTGGGGTTATGACCCTAGGTGCCGTAGCTAACGCGTTAAGTGTACCGCCTGGGGAGTATGCCGGCAACGGTGAAACTCAAAGGAATTGACGGGGGCCCGCACAAGCGGTGGAGCATGTGGTTTAATTCGATGATACGCGAGGAACCTTACCAGGGCTTGACATATACAGGACGATTCTAGAGATAGGATTTTCTCTTCGGAGGCTTGTATACAGGTGCTGCATGGTTGTCGTCAGCTCGTGCCGTGAGGTGTTGGGTTAAGTCCCGCAACGAGCGCAACCCCTGTTGTATGTTACCACCATTAAGTTGGGGACTCATGCAAGACTGCCGGTGACAAACCGGAGGAAGGTGGGGATGACGTCAAATCAGCATGGCCCTTATGTCCTGGGCTACACACGTGCTACAATGGCCGGTACAGAGTGATGCGAAGCAGCAATGTGGAGCGAAACGCTTAAAGCCGGTCTCAGTTCGGATTGGAGTCTGAAACTCGACTCCATGAAGGTGGAATCGCTAGTAATCGCGCATCAGCATGGCGCGGTGAATACGTTCCCGGGCCTTGTACACACCGCCCGTCACACCACCCGAGTTGGGGGTACCCGAAGTCGCCAGGCTAACCTTTTAGGAGGCCGGTGCCGAAGGTATGCTCGGTAAGGGGGGTGAAGTCGTAACAAGGTAGCCGTACCGGAAGGTGCGGCTGGATCACCTCCTTTCAGCGTGAAAGGTATAAAGACCTTGAGTTTGTACACTTAAAGGCAGTGAGTCACTGAGCAATCGGTGCACTACTAATCATATATGGCTTGGCTTTCGTCAACTACTTCTAATTTCCCACCGAGTCGTACCGCAGGCACGAAGTGCTGAGGAACGATCTCGTTAATGTAATTTCTTAAAAAAGGCTTTAGCCATCAGGTGAAGGCCATGTTTAACCAGGGCCTGTAGCTCAGTTGGTTAGAGCGCACGCCTGATAAGCGTGAGGTCACAAGTTCAAATCTTGTCAGGCCCATAAAAACGAAGTTTGTTTCTTCTGAGGATCAAACTTTTTTTACGCCGATTTTCTTGAAAAGAGGCGGGAGATGCATGAGACTTTACTCTTGCGGATCTTTTAAATAGGTAATAGCGAAGGGATAAATAATAATATGGTCAAGCGACTAAGGGTCCATGGTGGATGCCTTGGAGCTATCCGGCGACGAAGGGCGTGGTAAGCTGCGAAAATCCTGGGTTAGGAGCAAACATCCTGCGACCCCGGGGTTCCCGAATGGGGTAACCCGGCCGTTTTTATGACGGTCACTGTGCAGTGAATACATAGCTGTATGGAGCGAGACTCAGGGAACTGAACCATCTAAGTACCTGAAGGAAAAGAAATCAATTGAGATTCCCTTAGTAGCGGCGAGCGAACGGGGATTAGCCCAAACCATACTCATTTCGGTGGGTATGGGGTTGTAGGGCGTGTAAAATGCATTCACAAGAGTTAGCGGAACGGTACTGGGAAGGCCGACCGGAGAAGGTGAAAGTCCTGTATGC
Organism: Oceanispirochaeta sp.; assembly: GCA_963666275.2. Taxonomy (GTDB): domain Bacteria; phylum Spirochaetota; class Spirochaetia; order DSM-2461; family DSM-2461; genus Oceanispirochaeta. The sequence continues at coordinate 2,460,375 of CAXXOA010000001.1, read as the reverse complement.
GAAAACTTTAGTGAGCTGGCACGTACCTGAGTAAGGCGGGACACGAGTAACCCTGTCTGAATCTGGGGGGCCCACCCTCCAAGGCTAAATACGAGATAGCTACCGATAGCGAATAGTACCGTGAGGGAAAGGTGAAAAGCACCCCGGGAGGGGAGTGAAATAGAACCTGAAACCGTGGACCTACAAGCGGTCAAAGCCTCCTTGAGAGGTGATGGCGTGCCTTTTGTAGAATGAGCCTGCGAGTTAATGTAGTAAGCGAGGTTAAGGCATAGAAGTGCCGGAGCCGGAGGGAAACCGAGTCTGAATAGGGCGCTTGAGTTTGCTGCATTAGACCCGAAGCCGGGTGATCTACTTATGGTCAGGTTGAAGCTTGGGTAACACTGAGTGGAGGACCGAACACTAGTCTGTTAAAAAAGGCAGTGATGAACCGTGAGTAGGAGTGAAAGGCTAATCAAACCCGGAGATAGCTGGTTCTCCTCGAAATGGCTTTAGGGTCAGCGTCATATGTTTAATAGCGGAGGTAGAGCACTGATTAGGCTAGGGCCTGTCACAGGGTACCAAACTTAGTCAAACTCCGAATGCCGTTATTCTATAGTATGGCAGTGAGACTACGGGTGATAAGATTCGTGGTCGAAAGGGAAAGAGCCCAGACCGTCAGCTAAGGTCCCTAAACTATGCTAAGTGGAAAAGGAAGTACGATTGCACAGACAGCCAGGAGGTTGGCTTAGAAGCAGCCACTCCTTTAAAGAGTGCGTAATAGCTCACTGGTCGAGTAGTTGTGCGCCGACAATGTAACGGGGCTAAGCATAGTACCGAAGCTACGGTATGGCGGAGATTACTCCGCTGTAGGTAGAGGAGCATTCTGTATGTCGATGAAGGTGTCTTGTAAGGGATGCTGGAGATATCAGAAGAGAGAATGCAGGCATGAGTAACGAAAAGGGAGGTGAGATCCCTCCCCGCCGAAAATCTAAGGTTTCCTGGGTAAAGGTAATCTTCCCAGGGTTAGTCGGCCCCTAAGGAGAGGCAGAAATGCGTATCCGATGGGAAACTGGTTAATATTCCAGTACATCCAATAATTTCGATGGGATGACACTTAAGGAGATATGCTGCCAGGCGTTGGTTGTCCTGGTCCAAGCATTAATCCGTTGATCTGTGTAGGCAAATCCGCACGGAGAGGAGAGATGTTAAGGGTAGCGATCCTACGGGTGAGCGAAGAGTAGTGATTCATCGAGTCGAGAAATAATCTCTAAGGCTAGGTTATTGGGTACCGTACCGCAAACCGACACAGGTAGATGGGATGAGAATTCTAAGGCGTACGGGAGAACTCACGTTAAGGAACTCGGCAAAATGCATACGTAACTTAGGGAGAAGTATGGCTTAACGCGTGATGGCGAAGTTGCAGAGTCCAGAAGAGAGCGACTGTTTACCAAAAACACAGGACACTGCGAACCTGCAAAGGGAAGTATAGTGTCTGACACCTGCCCGGTGCCGGAAGGTTAAGAGGAGCTGTTAGCTTTTAGTGAAGCAGTGAATTGAAGCCCCGGTAAACGGCGGCCGTAACTATAACGGTCCTAAGGTAGCGAAATTCCTTGTCGGGTAAGTTCCGACCCGCACGAATGGTGTAACGACTTTCTTACTGTCTCAACGTGAGACCCGGTGAAATTGAAGTATCGGTGAAGATGCCGATTACCTGTGGTTAGACGGAAAGACCCCGTGAACCTTTACTGTATCCTGATATTGAACTATGGCTGATGATGTGTAGGATAGGTGGGAGACGTAGAAACATGGTCGTCAGGCTGTGTTGAGTCGTTGGTGAAATACCACCCTTTATCAGTTATATTTCTAACGTTGCCCGTTATCCGGGTAATGGACAATGTCAGGTGGGCAGTTTGACTGGGGCGGTCGCCTCCTAAAGAGTAACGGAGGCGCGCGAAGGTTACCTTGGTATGGTTGGAAATCATACTGTAAGCGCAATGGCATAAGGTAGCTTGACTGCGAGACTTACAAGTCGAGCAGGTACGAAAGTAGGTCATAGTGATCTGGCGATACCGAGTGGAAGGGTCGTCACTTAACGGACAAAAGGTACTCCGGGGATAACAGGCTGATTTTGCCCAAGAGTTCATATCGACGGCAAAGTTTGGCACCTCGATGTCGGCTCATCGCATCCTGGGGCTGGAGCAGGTCCCAAGGGTATGGCTGTTCGCCATTTAAAGCGGTACGCGAGCTGGGTTCAGAACGTCGCGAGACAGTTCGGTCCCTATCTGCCACAGGCGTTGGATGTTTGAGAGGATCTGTTTTTAGTACGAGAGGACCGAAACGGACGAACCTCTGGTGTATCAGTTATCGTGCCAACGGTAAGTGCTGAGTAGCTAAGTTCGGAAGGGATAACCGCTGAAAGCATCTAAGTGGGAAGCCCTCCTCAAGATGAGACATCCCTGGCACTTTAAGTGCCCTGAAGGAATCTTGAAGAATACAAGTTTGATAGGCTGGCGGTCTAAGTGTGGAAACATATTCAGCCGACCAGTACTAATCTTCCGTGCGGCTTGACCATATTATTATTTATCTCTTCATTTATATAAAATGCAATCGCTTTGTAAGCTACGAGTTTATGAAAGATGAATGCTTCTTATCAGGGCTTTGGCCTTGGTGAGATTATTATCTGGTGGCTATTGCGTTGAGGTTATACCCGTTCCCATCCCGAACACGGAAGTCAAGCTCAACTGCGCCGATGGTACTGCTACGGTGGGAGAGTAGGTCGTCGCCAGTTCATTTCGCCCCTGATCTCAGGATCAGGGGCTTTTTCTTTTTATAATCCGTTGCGAAGAACAAAGCCGTTGCATACCAACGGATGCATGGGCGGGCAGCAAGCTTGCTTGTGACTAGCCGCAGGAACGAGGAACGCAACATCGGGAGCAACGAAGGAGCGGAGGAGTCGCTGGTTTATCTAACACTCGGTCTTGGAAATGCGGGTTTATTTGCTATAATAATGTTACTGGTTTCACAGAGGAGTCTGTTGTGAATGTATTAGTCATTGCTCCCGTTAAAACTGAATATCATGCAGCACGGGAAGTATTTGCCGCCACAGAGATTCCTGTGGGGCCCCCCGGGAAAATGAGGCTTGCCAGGCGGCGCTTCAGAAACAGTAATATTTTTATTTTAATGACAGGTATCGGATTTTCCTTTCTGATAGATGAAAAGACGATTCTGGATCTTGTATGCCCTGATATTATTATTGATTCCGGCAGCTGTGGCAGTTTGAATGATGCGCTGCCTCAGGGTTGTCTGGTTCAATCGACCTCTGCCCTTTCTGAAGAGGGATTCACTTATACAGCCTCTCAAATTCTACAAGGGAGTGCCTTTGTACAGGCCTGTTTTCTTGAAGTTGATCAACCTGTCACAATGTCAGAAAGAAGGGATCAGCTTCATAGACGATACAAAGCGGATATCTGTTCTATGGAGTCCTTCCATGCAGCTTCACTTGCGGCACGATGGGGTTGTAAATGGGACGGTTTCAGGATTGTCACTGACATGGCGGACTCATCTGCAAAATCAGAATTCAAAAAAAGGATACGGGAATATTCGCTGATATTGTATGAAAATATCTTTTCTGTTCTTGAAAAATCTATTTTAAAACCAGCTCCTTGAGTTAGAATTCAATAGCAACTATAATTTGAATTTCATAATTGATTTAAAGATAGATATCGAACATAATAGGAAATGGGAGTAACCACCATGATAGACACAACTTTACAGCTTGTCACTTTTCAGCTTGGAGAAGAGAACTACGGTATAGATATAATGGATGTTAAAGAAATCTACAGCATCCAGGAAGTGCGTGACATACCGAATGCTCCTTCTTATGTTGAAGGTATCTTCAATCTCAGAGGTGATATTATACCTGTAATCAATCTGCATAAGAGATTTCATCTGCGTAAAGCGGAACTGACTGAAGATGAAGCTCTCCTGAGCGGGTTTATTATTATTAATCTGGACGGAATGCAGCTGGGTGTAATAATTGACAAGGTTCTCCGGGTTGTCACCATTAATAAAGACCAGATACAGCCTCCTCCCCAGATGATAAAAGGTATAGGTACAGAGTATATTCAGGGTGTTTATCACCAGGAAACCGGATATCTTATCATTCTTGATATCAGAAGGCTTTTTGATCCTGAAGAACTGCAGCAGATTGGTTTAATTCACAAAAACTGAAACAATGTCTATTCCAGTATATAAACCTTCCATTAAGCGAAAAGAGATGGACTCGGTGCTCACATGCCTTGTTTCTGACCAGATCGGTCCGGGTACTGTTTCTGAAGAGGCAGCACAGGTTCTGAATGAACGGACCAACTGTTGCGGATGTCATTTTTTCCGTGAATATGAAAGGACCATAGAAATAGCGTTCTCTCTACTTGAGGTTCAGGAAGGGGATGAGTTTATACTCTCTCCTCTGGTTCCGGCCGCCTATCTGAGGGCCCTGAAAAAAGCAGGAATGACACCAGTCTTTATTGATCCCGAGGCTCATACGGCTGTTCCCGATCTGGATGATATTCTGGATAAGGTCAATGAAAAGACAAGGGGAATCCTCCTGTACGGGCATTTCGGTTATCAGTGGGACTTTTCCGACTGGGAAATTGCCGGGGTTAAAATAATTGAGGATATAACGCAGAATTTCGCCAGTCGGTCCGGTGATTATACTGCCGGCAGTATGGGCGATATTGTTATCATGCGTATGGAAGCGGACGATCTGATCACCTCCGGCGGTGGGACTGCTTTGATGGTACGGGACAAAGCGGACTTTTCCCTGCTTGAAGAAATAATCCGGAAATATGACCGGTCTGTGCTGCTTCCGGATATGAATGCCGCTCTCGCTCTGGTTCAAATGAAGGAATTCGAGAAAAGTTTTGAATTACGGCGGGAATTACATGAGTTATTCTTATCATCACTAATGAAGAGCCGTCATGGATACCTGAATATTCAGGAAGAGGGGACAGCCTACTACGGCTGTATGCCGGTTCTTGTTAACGGTAAAGTAAAAGAGATACAGGCTTACGGATTGAAAAAAAACATAGAAACAACCCTGGCGTTCAGAGGATGCTGCCTGGAAGACGGTGATACCGGTGACTTTCAGTGTCCTGAAGCAGAAACCCTGGTGTTGAACTGCATTCTGTTTCCCCTTTATCCTTCATTGGGAAGGCAGAACAGTGATCTGATCAGCCGTGTACTTGCCACTTTACCCTAAAATAAGGGCAGAGTATGAAGCGAGAAATAAATAAAGTTCTGATAATCGCCAATCTTTCGAAACACGGCTCCTATGAGCTCTCTCATGAAATAGAGGCGTATCTGTCAAAGAAATCCATAATAATAGAAAAACACTTCTTTAAGGGTAAACCTGAAATCTATGAGCCCGCTGGTGTCGATCTTGTTATTGTTCTGGGTGGGGATGGCACTGTCCTCTATAGTGCCAGACTGACGGCAGGATTGAATATTCCGATCCTTGCAGTGAATCTGGGGACATTCGGGTTTCTGGCTGAAGTCAGTTCCGGAGAGTGGCAGGAAGCCATTGAGACCTACCTTTCAGGAGGTATGGTCATCAGTCAGAGAATTATGCTTAATATTAATGTTTTTCGGGACGGTAAGGTTGTCGAAAACCGCTGCTGTCTGAACGATACTGTCATTACTTCTACTGGACGGGCAAAAATTGTTAATCTGAAAGTCAATATTTCTGACCAGGAAGTAATTGAATACAGGGCTGACGGGATAATCCTGTCGACTCCCACAGGTTCTACGGCCTATTCCATGGCCGCCGGGGGGCCTATCCTTCATCCCGAACTGGCCGCTGTCATTGTCAATCCTATCAACCCATTCACGCTCTCAAACAGACCACTGGTTGTCCCCGCTCAGGAGGAGATCACTGTGATCGTGAAGAAAAAACAGAGAACCAAGGTTCTTTTGACGATCGATGGGCAGGATGTCATTCCTCTCCTGCCGGGCGATCAGGTCGTTGTACGAAGGAATCTCTGCACTGCGAATATTATCTCATTCCGGAGACGGAATTTTTATGAAGTTGTAAGAATGAAACTGGGCTGGAAAGGAGGCCCTCATGATTGATGAACTCCATATTAGAAATTTTGCCCTGATTGATGAATGCATCGTCGATTTTTCAAAGGGGCTGAATATTCTGACCGGGGAGACCGGTGCGGGAAAATCTGTTCTCATAGGAGCGCTGGGTCTGATACTGGGCGGCAAAGGTGACTCCTCCCTGATTCGTACAGGCAAGGAGGAAGCAGATATTACAGGTGTTTTTGATATCGTGTCGGAAGATGTGAGGCTCTGGCTTGAAAGTCATGATCTTGATCCTCAGGAAGACCAGCTTATAATCCGTAGAACTCTGAAAAGTTCAGGCCGGGGAAAGATATCCATTCAGGCCAGGCCTTTTCCGCTGAACGAACTTTCTGAGCTGGGTAAGCTTCTTGTTGATGTCCATGGGCAGCATGATCATCAGACACTGTTTCATATTGATTTTCATCGCCGTTTTCTGGACAGATACGGCAGCCTGGAAGAGAAAGTACAGGAAATTTCCGGGCGTTTCCATGCTCTGAAGGAGCTGACCGAAGAGATCCGTATGCTGAAAACGGCCCTTCAGGATAAAGATGAGGAGATGGAGCTCCTGAGCTTCAGTCTGGAAGAGATTGAGAAGGCTGCTATTCAGGAAGGGGAGGAGGATGATATCCGTTCCCGTCTCAAGCTGATGAATCAGTCCCAGCAGCTTTATTCCCTGGTAGAATCTTTTTTGAATCTTATGCCTGAAAGCAGGGGCGGCGCTTTGAGCCTTCTCCGAAAGTCCGGGGCGGCTCTGGAGGATCTCAAGAATCTGAATTCTGAATTTTCAGCTGTAGAACAGCGTTTTTCCAATGCCTTCTATGAGCTGGAGGATATTGTGGAAACCATTCAATCTACCCGGGATTCCCTGATCTTTGATCCCCGAGAGAAAGAAGAGCTCGAAGACCGTTTGGCTGAGATTAAAAAGATTTACAGAAAGTATGCTCCCGGCTATGAAGCTCTTCAGGAATACGTGGTAAAGAGCAAGGAACGACTTGAGAATCTGTCCGGCGGTGAAACCAATCTGAAGGAACTGGAAAAAAAGAGAGCCTCCATGGAGGAGGAGCTGATAAGCAATGCCCAGATCCTCTCCGCCGGGCGAAAAGAGAAAGCCGCTGTTCTGGAGCAGAGCGTCAGAGACATGCTCCGGGAGCTGGGAATGGGATCTGCAGAGTTTTCCATAGACATTACAGGGCGGAAAAGCGAGACAGGTCAGAACCTCTGCGGGGTCACGGGAATCGACAGGGTTGAGTTCCTTTTTTCAGCCAACAGAGGCGAACCTCTCAAACCGCTGCGGCAGGTGGCTTCGGGAGGTGAAATCTCCCGGGTTATGCTGGCCATCAAGACAGCACTGGCAGGCAGTGACAGTATTCCTGTCCTTGTTTTTGATGAAATAGATGCCGGGATAGGAGGGGAAGTCGCCCAGTCTATCGGGATGCATATGAAAAAGCTCTCCCGGTTCAATCAGATATTGTGTATAACTCATCTTGCTTCAATTGCAGTTTATGCCGATAATCATATAAAAGTAGAAAAAACCGATACATTGGACCGTACGATTACGAAGTTGTATACTTTAGACGGAGAAAAGAAGGTTTTTGAAATAGCCCGTATGCTCTCAGGTGACAGTCAGGGAGACGCATCCGTCAGACATGCCCAGTCCCTGCTGGAGAGTGCTGCGGGTTAAAAGGTAATTGAATGGCAAAAGTCAGCGAAGAAGCAAGAACAAAATATTTTGAGAGAATCAAGGTCTATAAAAAGCAGATCGAGGATGCTCTTAAAAATGAAGTAAAACTGAAATCCATCATAAATAGCACTGAGCAGGGCGCGGAGTATCAGAAGATTTCTCTGGCCAAAGAGAATATGGCAATTATTTCCAACTTTATTCTCATGAATCAGCTGTCTATTTCGCTGCTGGGAATCAAAAATGAAAACTTCCTCAATGATGCCAGAAAATCCTGCTATAAAGTGATTATTTATCTGGAGGAAGTTTTTTCCGATTACCTGGATGCGCCCTACGGAGACTATTCCGACAAGCTTGAAAAAGTGGAAGATTATCCTGATGCGGAAAGGTTTCTGCTTATACGGGAACTGGGTTTTTCCATTCAGTCGGTCAAAGAGGGATTCGGGGAAAACTCCAAATGGAAATGGTCGATTATCGAGCTGGAAGCCCGGCTGGCGACTCTTGCCAAGAATGTTATTGACCTGAAAAAGTTTGTTCCCGGGATGGACCCCCGTTCCGAGGGTTTCCGGGAAAGGGTTGAGCATTTCAGAATGACCTGCCGGCTACTGCAGGGCGCCGCTGATAATTACAGGATGAAATATGAGCTTTCCACAGGCAGGATGGATGATTTTAAAACGGCAATCAACTATCTGTCTGCTTTGAAACGGTTTTTTACCCTTACCAATCAGAAAAGAGAAATAGAGGAACTTAAGAAAAAAATTGACATCTGGAAGACTAAAATGGATACAGATGCCAAAAACAGCGAAAATGCTGATCGCCTGAAACGTCTGGAACGTTAGGTTATTTTTCTTTCAATTCACTCAAAGCGTCCGAGGGGAAGAGTTCCGTCATGGTTCTGGTGACCATTTCACCTTCTCCTCCCTGAAAATAGACCGGGAAATCTGCTTCTACAAATTCACTTATAACCTGTCTGCAGGCACCGCAGGGGGAAACCGGGTAATCCGCATCGGGGCAGGAAACAGCCAGGGCTTCAAAAGACTGAATCCCTCTGGTCACGGCAGACACCAGGGCTCCTCTTTCTGCGCAGATCGTTAATCCGAAGGAGCGGTTTTCCACATTGGTCCCTGTGATGATTTCCCCGTTGGAGCAGAGAAGAGCAGCTCCCACCCGAAAATGGGAGTAGGGTGAGTAGGATGCTTCCGCAGCGTTCCTGGCAATTTCCATCAGTTCATATTTATTCATCTTCATATCTCGCTTGCATAATGAGCTTATAATTTCTATTATGGTCTAAGTATAATGAATAGCAGCCGGTTTTTTGTAGAGAGAGCATGAAAAAATCCTTATTTTTCTCATTATTATCTATCCTTTTTGTTCTGTATTACTTCTCCTTCCCCCTGGACGGCGGTAAGGAGATTGTCTGGACTCCCGCTCTGGTTCAGGATCTCTCCCGGGCGGATGGAAAATCCTTCCCCCAGCTGGATGACCCGGAAATGATACATAACGGATCCTATTCAGGGGTCCTGATGCCCCATGGTCCCTCAATGCTTCATGAAGCACAGGGGTACAGACAGAACTACTCTCTCAGTCACAGTTTCACAAGCTCGGACGGCATAACCTCTACTCTCGTAAATCTGACCAATAAGAATTCCATAGAGTTTGAGATTCCCGGATATCCCATGATTTTCAACGGTCATTTCCTGATCAGCGATGCATCGGGGACACTGCTCCGGGAGGTCAGTACATCAGGAGAAATCCTCTGGTTCTGGGAGGGCGTCTCACCTGTGACAGCTTTGACAGCCAGCAGCATGATTGTGGTATTCGGAACTCTGGACGGGCAGATACACTTTTTCAGAAAAGACGGAACAATGGCCTCTCTGGATTCCCAGGAAGCGGAAAAGGACAAAGTTGTTTACGGCCTGGCCCTTTCCGAGGATTCCTCATTTCTTGTAGCCCTTTCCGGGCTGGATGATCAGGTTCTTGTATTGTATCACCAGTCCTCTCCACTGGTTTATACGGAGATAGCCCGCTTTCCGCTGACAAGTCATTATGTAAGGCCTGTCAAGCTGAGTATAGGCAACGAGGACTACTCTGTATGGGTAGAACAGCCGGGTAAGGTGCAGCTTTACAATGAAGAAGGCCTGGTTCAGGAGCTGGAAATGGAAGGGAATCTTCTTCAGATGCTGCCCGATGAGGATCAGCATATGACTCTGACAGCAGAAACCTCCCGTTCGGGCAGCCTTATCAGAGCCAGAGCTTTTACAGGGGAACTTGTTTTTTCGGATAAAGCGCAGGGTGTCCTCTCTCATTTCAATAAAACAGCGAGAGGTTTCTCTCTTGTCCTTGATAACAGATATCTTTTGTATACGCAGGAGGCCTACTGATGTCAAAGCGGCGGTCTTTTCTGCTTTTATCGTTCCTCATTACGGCCTCTGCTCAGCTCTCTGCCTTTCAGTGGCCTTCGGATCCCCGGGGACTGGCAGGTACATTTGCTCTCCCTGCGGGAGACAGTGTATTTAAAGGGCTCTCTTTTGAACAGGTGGAAACGGTTAATCCTTTTGATCAGGGACGGGTTGTCTACAAATATGAACCGGATCCTTTCAGTCCCAGTCCTTTTACGGATTCGGCACTCCTTGTACTGGAGCATGACAATGGATTTCAGTCCATATACAGGGGGCTGCCTCCGGGGAGTGTCGAAGATCTTCCGGACCGTGTCTCCCCGTCAGACTATCTCTACAGAGGAGAGGACCCGCTATCTGAGTACTGTTTCACCATCAGGGATGCCCGCCTGGGCCGTCTGGTAAATCCCCTGCTTCTTCTGCCCGGCCTGAACGACAGTGTTCCCCCCCGGCTGGAAGAGGTTCTGCTGGTTGATTCAAACGGCGCAGAATTCCTCATTTCACCCGACAGGAGTGTACCTGCTGGTGTGTACAAAGCCTTTCTCCATGTGGAAGACAGGTTCAGCTCCCGGGATGATCTTCTGGTCATGCCTTTTTCTGTTTCCCTTTATAACCTTGGGACCCTTCTGGCGCAAAGGCGCCTGGATTCTCTGGTACAGAGAGACAATACCATCGCTCTGCAGGATGGCGTTTCTGTGGAGGATGTTTTCAATGCCGCCGGCTATCTCTTTCTGGGGGATATAACATTGAACTCCGGGACAGCATCACTGGAGGTCGTGATGGAGGATTTTTTCGGCAATGAAAGTATTGAAACCTTCAGTTTCAGGGTATTAAGGCAGTAGATGAAGACATTTTCCAAAAAACCGGGAACACAGGAGCAGTCGGACCGTATAGGTTGTCCGGTCTGCGGCAGTGATTCTTTTCATCCCCACTGGGAAACTGGAGAAAGCTCCTGGGTTAGATGCACAGAGTGTTCTCTTCTTCTGCAGAATCCTCAGCCTGTGACGGATGATATCATTGAGCGATACGATGAAGAGTATTTCCATTATGAACGCCAAAATGAAGAAGCCTTTCTGAATCTGATGCACCTGGGCCTCCGGGATATAGGTTTTGATTCCCTCGGAATGGCAGGGCGGGATGAGAAGTCATTCCTTGATATAGGATGCGCTACGGGCCGTCTGGCGGCTTTTCTCCGGGAAGCCGGATGGGATGCTCAGGGAGTGGAGGTTTGTCGCCCAGCAGCGGAATTCGGTATTAACACTCATAAGGTCCCCATACACATAGGAACTCTGGAGGACGCCGGTTTTGAGGAAAACCGTTTTGATATAGTCCATAACTCTCATGTGATTGAACATATCAATCAGCCCGATGAGTTTATGGCAGGAATCTACCGTATCCTGAAACCCGGAGGGTATTACATCTGTACCACCCCCAATGCTCTGGGGCTTCAGGCGCTTCTGTTTCAGGAAAAGTGGCGCTCCGCCATCCCGGATCATCTTTTTCTGTTTTCCCGGAGGACCCTGCCGCTTCTTGCGGAAAAAGCCGGTTTCAGAGTCATTAGACACAGGACCTGGGGCGGCCTGGGGATGGGGACGGCTCCCTTATGGCTCAAAAAAACGGCCGACAGGCTTGTTAAGCCCCTGGGCTGGGGCGACGTCATGATTTTTCTCTTTCAGAAGTAGCTCCTCAGGGGAGGGGCTGGTTCAGGGCATATGGAAATCTTCGGCCAGGTTCAGTTCCCTCATCAGGTCTGAAGTCATATCTTTCGCAGATTTTTCAAGAACTTCATTTCCCTCATCCGTTTGAAACAGTACATCGCAAATCTTGCCGGTCTGGGCTAGAGTGATGGGTTTTGCAGGCATTTTTCCCGAGGCATTGAACAGAACTTTCAAACCATTATAGGCGTTAAGCCACTCCTGTTCTGTATGGACAGGTTTCAATCTCCACTTCATGATTTTCAGTTCCAGGATTTCCTGCATCCAGAAGGATAGATCCTCCGGCAGTTCTATCCCTCTGCTCATGGCAGTCCGGATGATCTCACTGAAATTTTCCCAGGATCCTTCAATGTTCTTTTCCATCATATAGGTGATCTCACGGAGGGTGTAATAGAGCAGGGCGTTGAGAGTGTCTTTCAGGGAACTGTTTTCTGTGGCCCGGAGCTGCATCATCTCATTCAGCTGGGTCACCGTATCATTGAAGCGTTCACTGATCATGGTGGAATCTGTAGTTCTGGATACTGAGAGGGCTTTCAGAAGGCTTTTTTTCAGTCTGAGGGGCAGATCTTCAGGAGTGAGGCTCTGGGATCTTTCTCCCTGATGAATGGTCAGCCGGGAAAAAAGCCTGTTTTCCGCTTCAATTTCAAAGAAATATACCTCTGTGGTGAGGGTGTAATAGTTTTTCAGTACAATATTTCCGCTGTAAAGATACTCATCTGTTTTCTCAATTTCATACTTTTCTGTATGATAAAAGCCTCTTTTCTGCTCCGGTTCGGTAAGAGAGTAGAAACGGTTGAGTATCATCCAGGCTGCCATTTTATACCGTTCCTTCATAAGTTCGAACTTGCGGCTTGTATAGAGGACGGCGCCGTTGCCTTTTGCTTTGATGTTGCTTTCCGCTTCCGCCAGGTATTCCAGGAGGAGGTTTTCCGGTGAGGATGTAAAAAAGGGAGAGTATAAGTCTATGACACGGGCTGCATACATCATGTTCTGCACCGGTTCCAGGCCGGAAATATCCGAGAAAAACCATCCGCAGGAGGTGAACATGAAAAGTTTGAATTTCTGCCCTTCCAGAAGTCTGAAAAACAGGAGTTTGTCACTGGGAGACCTTTTTCCGGAGCTGTATTCTTCATAAAAATCTTCTGCTCTGCCGGGGTTCAGCAGCACCTGAATGTATCTGTTGCGGATCTCCCAGGGGTCTTTTCTGCTCAGCCTGCTCATCCCTTTCCGGTAGATCCTGTCGATTTCTCCCGAAAGCCTGTCGAAGCCTTCCCGCAGAGGGGAGCGCCATTTCTGGTTCCATCCGCTCTGGCTGCCTGTATGGCATCCGCAGTCCTTGTACCAGCGGGAAACGCCGTGAGAACAGCTCCAGGATGAACCCTTTTCCGCTTCTCCTTCATGGAGGAGCACATGCCCTTCCGGGGATGTTTCGTTCATGATGGCTCCGAAATTCCCCATTTTAAGAGAGGGTTCGTCTTCCACTTTGGCAAGAAAGGCGGAAAGTCCCATGTTACCGAGTTTTTCATGGTGTCCGTAGATTTCCCCGTCTGTGGCAATGGGCAGCTGGCTCCAGTCTCCCGTCAGCTCCCTGGTGACTCTGCCGTAAAAGTTGTTGGCATCCCTGAGCAGGTGCTGGAAAGAAATATCGCTGGACAGACCCGGGTGATAGAAGAACACTGTGAGCTCTCCGTCGGGGCAGGAGAGGGTCCAGGGCTTTTTCCAGAGATCGGGGGAGTTGTCCGCAGGTATGGCCTCTTTTCCCGGTCTGAGGAGGCTTTTAGCCTGCCAGGGAGAGAGAACCGTATATTTGATACCGGATTTTACAAGCTCATTGGCAGTTTCCGGATGGATGGCAGTTTCAGCCAGCCACATCCCTTCGGGATCCTGGGAGAAGTGGTGCTGAAAGTCTTTAATTCCCCACTCAATTTGCGTGAGCCGGTCTTTCTCTGTTGCCAGAGGCATAATAATATGGTTATATACCTGAGCAAGGGCATTGCCGTGTCCATTGTTTCGGATACGGCTGTTTTTGTCTCCCTGCAGAATTTTTTCGTAGGTCAGAGGGGCGTGGTCTCTGATCCAGGAGAGGAGGGTCGGACCGAAATTGAAGGATAGGTATTCGTAGTTATTCAGAATACAGCTGGTCTTTCCCCGGGCATCCAGGACCGGAGACCAGCCATTGGATTCGTAACACTCTTCCTGAATCCTCTGATTCCAGTTATTATAGGGAGCCGCACTAGGCTGATCTTCAATCATGCCAGTCCAGGGGTTTTCCCTGGGGGGCTGGTAAAAATGCCCATGGATTATTATGGTTTTCATAATGAATATATTGACGGAAAAGCGCTATTCTTGTAAACAGTCATTGTAGTAGATAGAGATAAAATCCGTAACTTGATACCCTTGACATTGTTTTAGCATTTTTCCTACGATTAACAGATCAAAATTGGAATAGGTATTAAATGACAAAAGAACGCCTTCATTCATTCACTTATGAACAATTGATTGAAATCTCCAACAGATCGAATGTTCTTGTTACACCCGGCGTTGATAAGGACACTCTTATCAATATTCTGATTGATGCTTATGAAGAGGACCGGATCGAAAGAGAAGAGCTTCATAATCTGGCCATTCAGATGGAATCCAGGAAATTTTCCATCTGTCAGGATGAGGAGATCGATCTGGATACGGAAGACGATCTGGAGCTTCCTCTCCGGTACAACGAAACAAAGATCACCGTTCTTCTGCGGGATCCCTCCTGGATATTCTGTTACTGGGATCTGGAGGATAAGAAGCTGGAAGAGGTTGAAAATACTCCCGGTTACAAAGGTCTTATTTTCAGGATTGTCGAGCTGGATTCCGCTGAATACGACAAGGACGCTGTGCTTGACTACTTTGATATCCCCATAAAATCCGTGGATTTCAGACGCTATGTCAACCTTCCCAGTGAAGACACTTTTTACTGCGCCGAAGTCCGGGCTCTCGTGGATGACAAGGACTATCTGATTGTCCGTTCCAATATTATTGAAACAACCAGGGAATATGTGACGGCTCCTCATGAAAATGATATTTCAAGCAGCAGTGAATTGATACGCCTTTCGGGGTTTTCTGCAGAATTCGGAGATGCCCACGGGGTTTCCGGTTATCAGGATATCCCCCAGAGAATTATACCTATACACGATCTCATCGATGAGGAACAGTTTAATGATTGAATCGCTGAAGAATAAAAAGGGATTGATTTCGTTTATCCTGCATATGCATCTCCCTTTTGTCAGGCATCCGGAATATGACACTTTCCTGGAAGAGGTCTGGCTTTTTGAAGCTATTTCAGAAACATATCTGCCCATGCTGAGGGTTTTTGAACGCCTTGAAACTGACGGAATCCCCTTCAGACTGACACTCTCTCTTTCTCCCACCCTTACACACATGCTTCAGGATGAACTTCTGATGCAGCGCTATGTGGATCATCTGACTCTTCTGATTGAGCTGGCTGACAAAGAACTGGAACGGAACAGAAAGGATCCGGAAGTTCTGAAGCTTTCGATTATGTATAAAGAGTTTTTTACAAGAAACCTCCGGGAGTTTGAGGATGTTCATAACAGGAATATCCTGAAAAAAATCAAATACTATCAGGATACAGGATACCTGGAACTGATAACGACCTGCGCTACCCATGCTTTTCTTCCCCATTATCAGTCCTATCCTTCCATGCTGAAGTCCCAGATCATGACCGGTGTGGAATCTCATGACAGGATCTTTTCCAGGATGCCCGAAGGTGTCTGGCTTCCTGAGTGCGGCTATTTCCCCGGAGTGGAAGAGTATCTGAAGCCCTACGGCGTGAAGTATTTTATATCCTCCGCCCATGGTCTTCTCTATTCTGAAGACAGACCGGTCCACGGGGTTTATGCTCCCGTGCAGTGTCCCAACGGGATCGCCACATTCGCCCGGGACAGAGCCTCCTCAAGAGCTGTCTGGTCGGCAATCGACGGTTATCCCGGAGATCCCGCCTACAGGGATTTTTACAGGGATATCGGTTTTGATCTTCCTCTGGATTATATTGGCCCCTATATCAATGACGGTGTAAACCGGGTCAATACAGGGTTCAAGTATCATGCCATTACTGGTGATACAGACCAGAAAGAGTACTATATTCCCGAGGCGGCGCAGGAAAAAGCGGTAGAGCATGCAAAGTCTTTTGTGGAGAACAGAATCCGCCAGTGCGAAACCCTGGCGGAGTATATGAACAGACCTCCTGTTATCGCCGCTCCCTATGATGCGGAGCTTTTCGGCCACTGGTGGTTTGAAGGGCCCGATTTTCTGGAAGCAGTAATCAGGGAAGTGGCTGCTCAGTCTTCTGAGCTGGCTCTGGTGACCCCTACGGATTATCTGAAAGCGTTTCCCGACAATCAGGTGACCAAACCGGCTTTTGCAAGCTGGGGAGATAAAGGGTACGGTCAGGTATGGCTTGACGGAAGCAATGACTGGATCTACAGACATACCCACAAACTTATTGAGCGGATGGAAGAGCTGGTGGAACGGTTTCCCGATGAGAAGGGACTGAAAGAGAGGACTCTGAATCAGGCCGCCAGGGAAGTGCTGCTTTCCCAGGCTTCTGACTGGCCTTTTATTATGAAAGCGGGGACAATGGTCCCATATGCCAGAAAAAGGATTAAAACCCATATTCACAATTTCAACTATATCTACGATTCCCTGTCGCGGAATACGATTAAGACCGAATGGCTGACCAAGCTAGAAAAGAAGGATAATATTTTTCCCTTTCTGGATTACAGGATCTTTAAAAAAGAGTAGGGACCTTCTTTCTGCAGCAGCTGTAGAGAAAAATAATGATCATTTTTGCTCCGGAATACAATCCGGAGCTTTTTTTTACCCCTCAACTAAACAGATGTGTACCACTTTTCTGTCTATTTAATAATTAGCCTTCTCTCTTTCTGAATCCTTGTTGACAATACAAATTTCTATACTTAAGATGGAAACATGTGGTAATTAGTGGTAAATTGTAGGAAGTTGTGGAAATAAAGGGAATTAGAGGACAGTTTAATGGAACTCTTGATGAAAAAGGCCGATTGATGCTTCCTTCAAAGCTGAGGAATCAGCTGCCTGTGGAGAGTCTTGTCCTGACAAAGAGTGTGGAAAACTGTCTCTGGCTCTTTCCTGTTGAACGATGGGATAAGCTTGTGGCAGCCCTCACGGCGAAAAACTCCCTTTTTAAGGAACAGTCACAGCAGATTTACCGCCGTCTGATTGCCCCGGCAGAGGAAATTCCTGTCGATAAAAGCGGGAGGGTAAAGCTCCTTCCCTCTCTGATGAAGTCTGTGGGGCTTTTGAGGGACTGTTATCTCATCGGAATGGATGACCATGTGGAAATCTGGGATGAGAGAAAATATGAAGAGTATGAAGAAGCCTGTGCGGCTTCTGTTAAAGAAGGCTGGAACAGTCTGGCTGATATGGGGGATTTAAATTTTTAGCTTATGAAATATGTTCATTATTCGATCATGAAAAATGAAGTAACCTCTTTTCTGGCTCCTTCTGAAGATGGGCAGCTCCTTATTGACTGCACCATGGGAGAGGGGGGGCACTCTGAGGAATTTCTGAAGCGCTTTCCCCGGCTGGATGTTTTAGGTCTGGATGCTGATAAATCCATTCAGGCTGTTGCCCGTGAGCGGCTGGCTCCCTTCGGAGACCGTGTCAACTTTGTAAATACCTGGTTTGATGCCTATTTCGATCCCTATCAGGGAAGTGTGAAGCCCGACAGAGTTCTGATGGATCTGGGGATTTCCATATTCCATTATGAGAAAAGCGGCCGCGGCTTCACCTTTCAGAAGGATGAACCTCTGGATATGCGTCTGGATAAAGACAATCCTCTGTCGGCGGAAGTTGTTGTGAATGAGTACAGTGAAAAGGATCTGGCTGACCTCATCTACCGTTACGGCGAAGAGAGGTATTCCAGGCGGATCGCATCGGCGATTGTAAGGGAACGGTCTGTCTCTCCCGTCCGGTCTGCTTCGCAGCTGGCAGATATTGTTTTCAATTCCGTACCGGGAAATTACAGGCATGGGAGGATCCATCCTGCTACAAGAACATTCCAGGCCATCAGGATTGAAGTGAACTCTGAACTGGACAGGCTGAAAAAGACACTGGAAGGGGTCGTAGAAGCCCTGAATCCCGGCGGCAGAGTGGGTGTTATCACTTTTCATTCCCTGGAAGACCGGATAGTCAAACAGTATTTTAAGGATCTTAACAGGCAGTGTATCTGTCACCCCGATGTTCCCCGCTGTGTTTGCGGATCTGATAACAGGATCGTGAATATCCTGACAAAAAAACCTGTAGTCCCCTCGTCTGAGGAAATCAGGGAAAACTCTCCCTCCCGAAGTGCCAAGCTCCGGGTGGCGGAGAAAATCGCCGAACCCTCCATCCGTATAGGGAAGGGAGGGCAAAATGGCTAAAAAAATCCTTTCTCTGGCTATGCTGCTCCTGTTCCCTGCCATGCTCTGCCTGAATATCTGGCAGAGTTATCGGTATCAGCAGGTACAGGAAGCTTTGGTCAGGCTGCAGGAACAGCAGATAGAGATGCTTGAGAAAAATAAAAGAGCCCTGGCGGCCCTGGCTGTTTACAGCTCTCCTTCCAGAGTGGGCGAGCTGGCAGAGAAGGACCTGGGGCTTGATAAACTGGAACCGGAAGATGTTGTGCATGTTGTGAGGGACAATCCATGATGAATCCCTTTCAGCTTACAAATCTTCTGGCTCTCAGCGACGGTCATGTTTTCGGAGACCGTCAGCAGTTTGTAGAGCCTGTGGATGTCTGTATCGACTCCAGAAAAGGAGCGCCCAGAAATCTGTTCGTTCCTCTGATCGGAGAGAGAACCGACGGCCATCTTCATATTGAATCGGCCCTGGAAAACGGCTGCTGTGCTGCACTTGTCATGCGCTCCTGGGCGGAAAAGCATCTTGAAAGCGTTACCGGTTGGGTACAGCGCTATGGTGTGCTGTTTTTCCCTGTCGATGATACGCTGAAACAGCTGCAGAAACTGGCAGAAGAACACCGTAAAAAATACAGCACTCTGAAAGTGATCGGTATTACCGGCAGTAACGGGAAAACCACCACAAAAGAGATGATTGCTTCCATTCTGAGTCTGCATAAGCCGACCTATAAGAATCCGGGGAATCTGAATTCGGAAATAGGCCTGCCTCTGACGGTCCTCCGGATGAAAGGCAACTATGATTATGCGGTTCTTGAAATGGGAATCAACCATATCGGTGAAATGGATATACTGAAAGCCGTAGCCAGACCGGATCTGGCGGTGATAACAAATATAGGAAGAGCTCATATCGGGCATCTGGGAAGCCAGAGGAAAATAGCCGAGGAAAAACGGAAAATCTTTTCCGGTTTCGGTCCCGAAAATGCCGCTTTTCTTTATGAAAATGAAGGTTTTATGTCTGTTCTGACAGAGCACCTTCGGGGTACCCTGTACAGTTTTGGTGAGAGGTCCGAAGAGGGGCTTCTGAATATTGCGGATAAGGGCCTTGAAGGGTATGAGCTTGAGTATGCCGACTATACGATAGCCGTACCTCTTCCGGGAAAACACAATCTTCAGAACGCTCTGGCTGCTATAAAAGTGGCCCGGTATCTGGGCGTTCCGGTTTCCTGTATTCAGGAGGGGATGGCGGGTATGACCGCATCCTTCGGACGGTCCCAGATCCTCAAGGGTTCTATCACTGTGGTGCAGGACTGTTACAATGCCAATCCTGATTCCGTGCTGGCTTCGGTCAGAATGGTGTCCTCCATGCCGACTGTGGGGAGACGCGTTCTGGTTCTCGGAGACATGCTGGAACTGGGAGAAGAGAGTCCCGGGGCTCATGCCTCACTGGCGGACTCTCTGGAAAGGGTCGAGGCGGAAAGAATCTTTCTCTTCGGTTCTGAGATGAAAGCAGCTTTTGAGGCTTTGAAGCGTCAGGGAAGGGCTGTTTTTCATACCACCGATTTTCAGGAGCTGAAAACCGCAGTGATGGAATACGTTGCAGCGGGGGATCTGGTTCTGTTAAAAGGTTCCAGGGGGATGGAACTGGAAAGGCTGACCGACGGCCTGACCGGTTACAAAGCTCCGAAATAAAGCTTTTTAAAAGCGACATAATCTGTCCCGATAACGGGGTGGTACTGGTAAATTGGAAATTTCCGTGTTCGGGAGGGGACATGTTAGAGGCGATATTTTATCCGCTGGTTAAGTATTTTTCATTTTTTAATATTTTCAAGTACATAAGCTTCCGTGCGGCTTATGCGGCTGTGACTGCTCTTCTTCTGTCGTTTATGTTCGGCCCCCGGGTTATCCGGATGCTGACTCAGCTGAAACTGGGCCAGGAGGTCCGGAACGACGGACCCCAGACTCATCTGGCCAAGGCCGGGACACCCACAATGGGGGGCGTCCTGATCGTCCTTTCGGTTGTTGTTTCTATCATACTCTGGCAGGACACCTCCCAGTTCTATACATGGCTCATGGTTCTGTCTCTTATCGGATTCGGCGGCCTCGGCTTTATGGACGACTACCTCAAAATCAGCAGGAAAAGTTCGGAAGGCCTCCGTTCCGGACTGAAACTGTGGGGACAGCTTCTGATCTCCACAACCATCATGGTGGTTCTGTATCTGACTAGAAATGAACATACCACCCTGCTCTATATTCCGTTTCTGAAAAACGCTGTTCTTGATATGGGGATCTTCTACATTCCCTTCGGCGTTTTCTACATGGTCGGATTTTCCAATGCTGTGAATCTCACCGACGGGCTGGACGGTCTGGCTACAGGTCTGATGATCTTCGCGCTCATCGCCTTTTCGGCCATTGCCTATCTTTCCGGTCATATAGAGTTTGCCGATTACCTTCAGATTCCCTATCTGGCCGGGACAGGAGAGCTGACCATCAGCGGTCTGGCCCTTCTGGGAGCCTGTGTGGGCTTCCTCTGGTTCAATTGTCATCCATCGGAAGTCATGATGGGAGATACAGGGAGCCTGTCCATGGGCGGTTTTCTGGCTCTTCTTTCACTGATCCTGAAAAAAGAGATCCTCCTTCTTGTGATCGGGGGTGTTTTTGTGATCGAAACCGCCTCTGTGATGATTCAGGTCTACTCTTTTAAAAGAACGGGGAAAAGGGTCTTTAAAATGGCTCCCATCCATCACCATTTTGAACTGACCGGCTGGGCCGAAAGCAAAGTTGTCACCCGGTTCTGGATTCTCGGCGGAATGTTTGCCCTTCTGGGGCTTTCCACTCTGAAGATACAGTAAAAGCGGAAAGGATGCGGTAAGAGGAAATGAGACAGTTCGCAGCGGACAGGATCATCAGCAATATGAGTGACTCGGGACTGAAAGGGGTAATGGTACTCCTGACAGGGACAGGTGTGAGCGCTCTGTTTTCCGCTTCCTATCATTTCGGCAGGATTGCCGCCAACGACCCTTTCTATTTTTTCAACAGGCAGCTCCTCTGGATTGTTCTGGGAGGGCTTTTCGGGCTTCTCCTTTCACGGCTTCCTCTGGGATTTATCCGTAAATGGACCATTCCCTTTGTTTTTGTCACACTGGTACTCAATCTGCTTACCTATGTTCCCGGTATCGGCAGCCATGCCGGCGGGGCTACCAGGTGGATCGAGATCGGGGGACAGTCCTTTCAGCCCAGTGAACTTGTCAGAGTGGCCCTGGTCCTCTATATGGCTCATATCCTGGATAAAAAGAAAGAGGCCATGAGCGATCTGCTCAACTCGGTTCTGCCGGTGCTGATAATGGCCGTTCTCATGACATCGATTGTCTATTTTCAGAACGATTTTTCTTCTGCCATCTATATTTTCGCCCTTTCTCTTATTATCCTGTTTATTGCCGGTCTCAAAGGGAGTTATCTCTTTACAGGCATTTTCTCCATCATCCTCTGTGCGGTGCCCATGGTGATGGCAAAACCCTACAGGATTGAAAGGATCAAATCCTGGCTGCATCCTCTGGAAGATCCTTCCGGAGCGGGGTATCAGCTCCTTAAAGCCCGGATGGCTCTGGAAAACGGTTCCCTCCTGGGCCTGGGAATCGGCCGGGGAGAGATTAAACTGGGTGGTCTGCCTGCGGCGCATTCGGATTTTGTTTTTGCCGTAGTGGGTGAGGAAGCGGGATTCGTGGGAATCCTTTTCATACTGGCCCTCTATCTCTTCTTTGCCCTGAAAGGGTATTCCATTGCGGTGAAGGGAGAAACAGCCTACATTCGTCTGGCTGCTTTCGGTCTGACCAGCGCTGTCTATTTCCAGGCTCTTATCAATATGGCTGTCGTCTCCGGGGCTCTTCCTGCTACAGGTATTCCCCTGCCGCTGTTTTCCGCAGGTGGAACATCCACCTTTGTCACTCTGGGGATATTCGGGCTGCTGCTGAACTTTTCCCGGTATATGATCCGGAATGAGGAGAAAGCCTGTTATGAATAACTCCTCCCTCTACAGGAAAACCCGGAACACTCTTTTTCTTGTTATGCTGGTACTGGCTGTTGTCCTGGTCATTCAGATTGTCCTGAATGTGCTGGTCATACCCAGGATGAAGATCCGGCAGGTCCTGCTGGAAAGCACACTGCAGCTGCCTGACCAGACGCTTCTGCGGATGGGAGGGATTCAGGGACAGGTCAACTATCTTACGCTGGATGAGGACATTGTTCAGGCCAGTTATGAGAGTTCGCCCCTCATTCGGAAGGCCTTTGTGGAGAAGCAGTTTCCCAATACCCTGAAAATCGTCCTCTACGGAAGGAATCCTCTGGGAATGTTCCTGAAAGTCCAGGACAACACAGCTCTTCCCGTTGTATTTGATGATCAGGGGGTCCTCTTTCATGCGGGTCATGCCGGAGAAGGTCTGGATCTTCCCGTTCTGACAGGATCGGAATTTTCAGAAATGGAGGTGGGGATGACCCTGCCCGAGGGGCTTATGCCGCTTCTGGAAGATCTTAAAATGCTTCAGATGGACAATCCCCTTCTTTTCAGCGGGATCTCCGAGATATCCGTCAGGGAAAAGGGAGAAGGCCTTTATGATTTTACACTTTACTTCAAGTCCTTCGCCATACCCGTTCTTGTATCGGAAAACCTGGATGAACAGCTCCTCAAGAAGGCGATGCTTGTCCTGGATGTGATGAAGAAAAGGGCCATGCTGAGTGATGTGGAATATGCGGATTTCAGGTCCGGACAGGTAATACTGAAAATGAGGGAGGGCGTTTAGGTGCCGGAGAATGATATTATTGTCGGACTGGATATAGGTACAGATACCATTTGTGCTGTTATCGCCGAATACAATGAAGAAGGGGAACTCTATATATCCGGTTATGCCCAGGTCCCCTCGGAAGGGCTCAGGAAAGGTGTGGTTGTCAATATCGAAGCGGCACAGCGAGCCATTGCCCAGGCTGTGGAAGAGGCGGAACAGGAAGCAGGCCGCACAGTAAGCGATGTCTATACCGCCGTGACCGGCGGCAATGTGGAGGGCCTGAATTCCCGGGGTGTCGTGGCCGTCAGCGGTAAAACAAGAGAGGTCACAGCCCTGGATATCAAAAGAGTCCTGGAGGCTGCCAGAGCCATCGCCACCCCCATGGACAGAGAGATCCTTCATGTGATTCCCCAGAACTATATGGTTGATGATAAAGTGGGCATCCGGGATCCCCTGGACATGATCGGTGTGAGACTCGAAGCGGACGTCCACATTGTGACTGCCAGCATCGCCGCCACTCAGAATATTATCAAGTGTATTAACAGGAGCGGCTACAAAGTTAATGAGATCTCTCTGGAGGCTCTGTGCGCAGGAGACGCTGTCCTGACAGAAGAAGAGAAAGAACTCGGGGTTCTGCTCATCGATATCGGCGGGGGAACGACAGATATCATTCTGCACTACGAAGGGGCCCCCCACTATTCAGGTTCCCTTCCTGTGGGCGGGGAACAGGTGACCAGTGATCTGTCGATTGTGATGGAACAGCCCCTGGAGCTGGCGGAAAAAATCAAGCTGGGAAACGGATGCTGCTGGGAGCCCCTGGTGGATCCTTCCGGTGAAATCCTTCTGCCCGGACTGGGAGGCCGACCGCCCCGGAGTTTTCCGGAAGTGGAAGTCTGCCGGATCATCCAGTCCCGTATGGCGGAAATCTTCCTCCTTGTGAGGAAACAGCTCCATCAGAAGGGGTATCTGAACCGTCTGGGAGGCGGGATTGTTATCACTGGCGGAGGAGCACAGCTGCAGGGGACTGCCGAGCTGGCTTCGGATATTTTCAGCCGCCCTGTCCGTATAGGGATTCCTTCGGGAATCAGAGATATCCCCGGTCCCTGCCGGACCCCGGTTTTCGCTTCGGCGGTGGGGCTGGTGATTGCAGCGGACAAAGGGCAGAATCACTACTCTCCGGAGGGTGAGGGGAGTTCTGCCGGTCCGGGGCATTCGGTCTGGAAGGGCATCCGGGACTGGCTGAGCAATTTTGTATAGAATACAGGCCTTTTGTGAAAGGCCTTAGATCATAGATATTCGGATATCCTTGGGAGGGGATTTTATGGAACTGGAAATTCTGGAAGAAACTTTAGGTAACAAAACGGTTATCAAAGTCATAGGTGCGGGCGGCGGCGGAAGTAATGCGGTAAACCGCATGATTTCCTGTGGTGTACAGGGTGTTGAATTTGTAGCGGCTAATACGGATCTGCAGGCCCTTGAAAAATCGGAGGCAAAGATCAAGCTTCCTCTGGGGACCAAGCTGACAGGCGGTCTGGGAGCAGGTGGAAATCCCGATGTGGGCGAACAGGCGGCAGAAGAGGACAAGGAAACCATCAAAAACATCCTGAAAGGGGCGGACATGGTTTTCATCACTGCCGGCATGGGCGGCGGTACCGGGACGGGAAGCGCTCCCGTTATTGCCAGAATTGCCAAGGAGATCGGAGCTCTGACCGTAGCTGTTGTTACAAAACCCTTCGGTTTCGAGCAGAAAAGGAAGATGGGCCTTGCCGAATCGGGTATAGAGAAACTTTACAACGAAGTGGATACTCTCATTACGATTCCCAATGAAAACCTTATGAAAATCGTCGAGAAGAACACTCCGATCCGGGAAGCCTTTCTCAAAGCCGATGATGTTCTCAGACAGGGCGTACAGGGAATTTCCGATCTGATAACCCAGCATGGGGATATCAACATTGACTTTGCCGATGTTAAAGCCGTTATGAACGGCCAGGGAGAGGCTCTCATGGGAATCGGTACGGGCCGGGGCGATAACCGGGCCATCGATGCCGCCACCAGCGCCATCAACAACCCCCTGCTGGAAGATGCCAATATCGATGGAGCCATGGGGCTTCTTGTGAATGTTGCCGGCGGTCACAGCCTGGCACTGTCTGAATACAAAGAGATTATGGATATCATTACGGAAAACATTGATCCCGATGCCACTGTGATTTCCGGTACCACCATTGACGAAGCCATGGAAGATGAAATTCAGGTTTCGGTCATTGCCACAGGTTTTCATTCCAGACGGAATAGTCAGCAGGCCGAGCAGGCTGTGGAAGAGAAGATCCCGGCTATCCCTTCAGAAAATGATGAAGTCCTCTCCTATGACAAGTGGAAGAGTTTTTATGACGATTCCAGCTCTGTTAAAAGGGAGATTTCCGGAGGGGGTAACGGATTCCAGAGCTTCCTCGGAGCCGGGTCGGTAGAGACCGATCTCTATGTCCCCACCTATCTGAGAAATAAAAAAGTTCCTTCCGGGAACGAAGGCTGAAAAAATGACCGGTTTGAAAATCTCCAGGCAGTACGATACCTACCTCAGAGTTGAGCTCCGTATGTCTCCCAATACAGTGGAAGCCTATCTGCGGGAGGTTTTGAGGCTTGAAGATTTTCTGGAAAAGAAAAACCGGACCTGGAGCGATGCGGATACGGCTGTTCTGGAAGATTATCTGATCCATGAAAGGCAGAAGGAGAAAGACCTGAGTCCCCGGACACTCTCCCGGATCCTCAGCAGTCTCCGGTCCATGATGGAGTATCTCCAGCTTTCGGGAATCCGGCAGGACAATCCCCTGAACTCCATGGATATGCCCCGCATCACCCAGTCTCTGCCGGAGGTTATGAACCTGGAAGAGATTGAAGCGTTTCTTGATGCGATTCCTCTGGATACAAACCTGGGTAAAAGGGACAGAACCCTTTTTGAGCTGATCTACTCCTGCGGCCTGCGGGTCTCCGAAGCTGTGGAAATGGAAATGACCCAGATTTTTGTGGAAGAGGGGATGATTCAGGTTTTCGGTAAAGGCAGTAAAGAGAGATGGGTCCCTCTGGGAAGCGAAGCGGAATACTGGCTCCGTCTCTATCTGAAGGATGTGAGACCCCGGCTTCTGAAACCCGGTGTCCAGACAAACAAGGTTTTTCTCAACAACCGGGGGAAAGGGCTCTCCCGGAAAGGGATGTGGAAAAATTTCAGGACCATTGCGGACAATGCCGGGGTCTCCGGCAAAATCCACACCCTTCGTCACTCCTTTGCCACCCATCTGCTACAGGGCGGGGCGGATCTGAGGAGCGTTCAGGAGATGCTGGGGCATTCCGATATCAGTACAACCCAGATTTATACCCATCTGGATCGGGATGATCTTGTCAAAGCACACGGGGATTTTCATCCCAGAGGTTAGGTATGTTTAAACTGAATACGCCGGCTGGTGCCGGAAAAAGACAGATAGCACTACTCCTTTTGACTGTGATGACTCTTCTCCTGTCCTGTCAGCCCGGCCGGAATACCGAGCTGGCTGAGCGGGTTTATGAAATGGAGGGGGGAACCCTCAGCGCCGGGGAGGAACCTGAAGAGATCAGGGAGATCCGCAAAGAGCTCAACCGCTGGGAAGATGAACTGAATGATGCCATTACCGCCGGACGGAATACAGGCCGTTTCTACAGAACCCTGGGACTGAAGTTTCTGGACTACAAAATGTACGGACCCGCCCGGGACAGTTTCAGCCGTTCTCTGGAGTTTTCTCCCGAAAACGGAAGACTCTACTACTACCGGGGGGTCGCCCAGTCCCGGCTGGCATTAACGACCCAGAGCCCGGAACAGAAACAGGACGAGATGGAAATGGTCGAACAGGACTATCTGAGGGCCATTCAGGTGGAGCCCCGGTTTATGTCTCCCTATTTCAGCCTTGCCATTCTCTATATTTACGAATTGAACCGTCCTTTTGAAGCACAGCCCTATCTGGAGGAGTATCTCTCTGTAGAACGGAGTGACAGCAAGGCCCATCTTCTCTACGGACAGCTGCTTGAAGATATGGGATCCCTGGAAGAGGCCCTGGATCACTATAACAAAGTTCTGACTCTGCCCGGTTCGGAAGAACAGAAGCAGCAGACCCGTGAGTATATCCAGAGGATAAAAGAGGAGAAATGGCAGTGAATCAGATCGTCCTGTTGGCCCTGCACAGACTCAGCTCCCTGAGGCTGGAGGAAAAACTCCTTCTGCTGAAAGAGTATCCCCATGAAAAAGCTTTTTCCGGGCTTACCCGGTTTGAAGCGGAATGGCTGCTGGGACGTAAACTCTACTGCCGGTCATTCAATCCTTCAAAGATGCTGGAACAGGCCGGGGACGACCTGGCTTTTGCCGAAAAATCAGGCATTTCCTTCTGTTCCTGTACAGATTCAAACTATCCCTCTCTCCTGAAGGAGATTTACGATCCTCCCCTGGTCCTTTTCTGGAAGGGGACGCTGCCTCCCGGGAACGAGGATTCCCTGGCAGTGGTCGGAACAAGAAAGCCTTCCCTTTCCGCGGAAAAAGAGGCTTTTGTTCTGGGGCTGGATGCAGGCCGAAACGGGATTCCCGTTATTTCAGGTCTGGCTGCGGGTGTGGATGGCGCCGCCCATAAGGGGGCGGTTTCTCTCAAAGGCAGAACATGGGCAGTTCTGGGAACAGGCTGCGATATCGTCTATCCCGCTGCCCATGGCAAAATAGCGAAGGATATCCTTGCCGCCGGGGGAGGGCTCATCAGTGAGTTCTTTCCGGGAACCATCCCCTGCCGCTACAATTTTCCCAAAAGGAACAGAATCATAAGCGGTTTGAGCACTCATATTGTGGTTGTACAGGCTCCCCGGCGTTCCGGTGCGCTTTATACCGCCGATTATGCTCTGGAGCAGGGGCGGGAGGTCCTGGTTCACCGCTGCGGTCTGGAGGGAACCCGCAGTGAGGGGTCTGCCTCCCTGGCCGAACAGGGGGCCCGGGTTATCGGATCCGCAGCGGATATTTTCCCCGGCCGGATCGCTCCCCCGGTTCCGACAGAACGGGGATTCTGGAATACTCCCCGGACGGCCCGGGAGGGAGATTTCTCTCTCTGGCGGATGATCTGTCAGTCAGAAAAAACAGGCGGAACCGCCCATGCGGAAAGGATGCCCTACTATGGATAAAGTGGAACAGTGGATCATGGACTATATACAGACCTGCCGGAATATACGGACCCTCTCGGAACGGACGGTTCAGGCCTATACCAGAGATATCAGAAACTGGTACCACTTCCTCGTTCAGGAGGATATCTCTGTGACCGGTCCGGACAGAAATGCCGCCAGGCTCTATATAGGGTCCCTGACGATGCGGCAGCTCTCTCCTTCCACTATCAACAGAACCCTCTCTTCACTGAAAGGGTATTACGACTATCTTGAAAAGAAAGGGCACTCCCCGGGAAATCCCTTTACCGGAGTGCGCTCCCAGAAAAAGCCGTCCAATCTGCCTGTCTATCTTACCAACAGAGAGATTGAAACCCTGATAGAAGCCACAGGAGAGGGCAGTTTTGAAAGCTGCCGGGACAGGGTGCTTTTTGAACTTCTCTATTCCACAGGGTGCCGTGTCAGCGAACTCTGTCATCTTGACAGAATGAGCGTGGATCAGAACAGAATCCTCATCAGAGGAAAGGGCGGCCGTCAGCGCTACGTGTTTATTGGCAGAAGCGCCCGGAAAGCCCTGGAATCCTATATTCCCCTGAGGGATCAGAAACTCGAATCCTCCGGAAAGGACGGGATCACAGCTCTGATTCTGGACTACAAAGGGGAGCGGTTAACAACCCGCGGGGTGTACTATATAATTCAGAAGTACCTGCAGAAAACCGGTTTGAACCGGAAGGTCGGAGCTCATGCTTTTCGTCATGCCTTCGCCACGGAGCTGATGAACGAGGGAGCGGATATCAGGGTTGTTCAGGAGATGCTGGGACACGCCAGTCTTTCTACAACCCAGGTCTACACCCACACAGGCATAGAGCGGATCAGACAGATCTACAGGCAGGCCCATCCTCACGGCAGAGGAAGGAAGAAGAATCACAGGAGTACTGTATGAGTATCAAAATAAAAGGAACAACCATTCTGGCTGTTAATCATAAAGGCCAGATGGCCATGGCCGGAGACGGTCAGGTGACAATGGGGGAATCGGTGGTCATGAAAGGGAATGCCCGGAAGGTCCGCCGCCTCTACAATGATCAGATCATTGTCGGGTTTGCGGGTTCTACCGCCGATGCATTCACTCTGGAAGAGCGTTTCGAGGGAAAGCTGAGGGAGTTTAACGGGGATATCACCCGTTCTGCTGTGGAACTGGCCAAAGACTGGAGAACCGACAGGGCTCTCAGACGTCTGGAGGCTATGCTTCTTGTTATGGATAAAAACAAGATCCTTCTCCTTTCGGGGAACGGCGATGTGATCGAACCTGAAGGGGGCGCCATTGCCA
Organism: Oceanispirochaeta sp.; assembly: GCA_963666275.2. Classification (GTDB taxonomy): domain Bacteria; phylum Spirochaetota; class Spirochaetia; order DSM-2461; family DSM-2461; genus Oceanispirochaeta. Next base: position 2,430,791 of record CAXXOA010000001.1, on the reverse strand, counting down.
TCGGTTCCGGCGGAAATTACGCCTATGCGGCGGCTAAGGCCTATCTGGATTCATCGGATCTCAGTGCGGCGGAAATCGCCGAAAGATCTTTGAAGATCGCCGCGGACATCTGTGTTTACACGAATCATAACATTATTGTGGAGGAGCTTTCATGAGTGCAGGACTGGAACAGCAGACCCCCCGTGAAATCGTAGCGGAACTGGATAAATACATCATTGGACAGAACAAGGCAAAAAAGGCTGTGGCCATAGCCCTTCGCAACCGTCTGCGCCGCTCGATGCTTCCCGAAGACATGCGGGATGAAATCGCTCCCAAAAATATTATTATGATCGGACCCACCGGAGTGGGGAAAACAGAGATCGCCCGGAGACTTTCCCGGCTCTGCGGAGCGCCTTTCATCAAAGTGGAAGCTACCAAATTCACAGAAGTCGGCTATGTGGGTCGGGATGTGGAATCCATGGTACGGGATCTGATGGCGGCGGCTGTTTCCATGGTGAAAAATGAGCTGAAGGAAGGCGTTCAGGAAGAAGCCGAAGCCGCTACCGAAGAGGCTCTGCTCGATCTGCTCCTTCCGGGATCCAAAAATGTCCCCCCCCAGGGCGCGAGTGCCGGGAATCTTCCCGATGTGATTCCCGAAGCGCCGGGGTCCCATACCAGAGAGGTCCTCAGGAGGAAACTCAGAGCGGGAGAACTGGAAGACAGGCAGGTGGATGTGAAAGTCTCCTCCGGCTCTCGGCCCAGCATTGAGATCTTTTCAGGAAACAACTTTGAAGCCATGGATATGAATCTGGGAGCTTTGGGAAGTATCTTCGGCGGCGGAAATAAAAAATCCAGAAAGGTTTCCGTCTCCCAGGCCAGAGAGATCCTGCTGAGTGAACAGACCGATAAGCTGATCGACAGCGAAAGCGCCGTGGATATAGCCCGGGACAGGGTTCAGAATATGGGAATCATCTTCATAGATGAGATTGATAAGATTGCCAATAAGGCAAATAAGACCGGTGGACAGGATGTCTCCCGGGAAGGTGTGCAGAGGGATATTCTGCCCATCGTGGAAGGGAGCACAGTGAATACCAAATACGGTATGATCGATACATCCCATATCCTGTTTATCGCCGCCGGTGCCTTCAATCTGTCCAAGCCTTCGGATCTGATTCCGGAGCTTCAGGGACGTTTCCCCATCCGGGTGGAACTGGAGGATCTCAATGCCGATGCCTTCGAGATGATCCTGACTCAGCCCCGCAATGCGCTGATAAAGCAGTATACGCAGCTTCTGAATACCGAAGAGGTCACTCTGGAGTTTACAGCGGAAGCCACAAGACGGCTGGCGGAGATTGCCGAAGAGGTGAACAACCGCACTGAAAATATAGGTGCCAGAAGGCTTCATACCATTATGGAGCATCTGCTGGAGGAGGTTTCCTTCAATGCGCCGGAAATGAAAGGACAGTCCGTGCCGATCACCCCCCAGTATGTGGATGAACGGCTGGGGGATATCATCCAGGACAGGGATCTGAGCCGGTATATCCTCTAGAAACTGCTAAGCAGGTGCCGGGGAAGTGCCGATGATGATAGGGAATCGACTAAACAATGAGGAAGGACGTGTATGTTTACAAACAACAGCTTTGGTAAAACAGTAGATATTCTCCAGAGATCCATGAATGTCTCCATGCTCAGGAGAGAGGTTATCTCCAACAATATAGCCAATGCGGAAACTCCCAATTTCAAAAGGAGCGATGTAAACTTCGAAGCCGAATTGAAAAAGGCGCTCGATTCGGAAAACAGAAAAACTCTCCCCGCGCGGGTCACCGATCCCCGGCATATGAGTTTCAATGAAACAACCGACTACAGATCTGTCCGGCCCAGAAGGGTTCTGGACTATCTGACGACGTCAAAAAATAATGGAAACAACGTGGATATTGAGCAGGAAGTCATGTCTGCCACGGAAAATCAGATGATGTATGAACTCATGACCCAGTCAGTGGCCTGGCAGTTCTCTCAGATCAATATGGTTACCAGGTAGTAAGGAGTAGGGAATGGGATTATTCAGTTCGATCAATACAGCAGCAAGCGGCCTTTCAGCCGAACGGATGAGGCTGGATGTCATCTCCGACAACATTGCCAATGCCAATACCACAAGGACTGCCGAGGGCGGGCCTTTCCGCAGGAGCCGGGTTGTTTTCCGTCCTGTCGTGGATCAGCCCTACTGGCGCTCTCCTTTTCTGCCCGAGTCCCTGGACAACGGAATCGGAAAGGGAGTGCGGGTTTCGGAGATCGAAAAGGATATGGATGCGGAGCTCAGGCTTGTCTATGATCCCACTCACCCCGATGCCATTAAAACAGGACCCAAAAAGGGATACGTCGAGTACCCCAATGTGAATGTAGTAAACGAAATGGTGGATATGATATCCGCCACCAGAGCCTATGAGGCGAATGTGGCTATTATGGACGGCAGCAAAAGCATGTTCCAGAAAGCTCTGGAGATCGGGAGGTAGGTTATGAGTACAATACTGAATCTTTTGAATGAAACACAGGCTATGGGAAACAGCATTGTCATGAACCGCACCGATGCCAGGCATATGAAGGTTGTGGGGCAGAATGCTCCGGATGAAATTCCCGCAGCTTCCAGTTTTTCAGATCTGGTCCGGCAGGGGCTCAATGCAGCCAACCAGGATCAGATTGACAGCAGCGAACTGTTCACAAAAATGGTCACACAGCCCGACTCTGTGGAAGTCCATGATGTGAGCATTGCCATGGCGAAAGCCAATATGTCGCTGCAGATGACCAAAAGTATCGTAGATGGTGCCGTTCAGGCCTATAAAGATATAATCAATATGAGGTAAGAAAGTGAGAAGGGCTGCCTGACGACTAACAGGAAGTCCTCAGTTTTCACCGTGGGAGGGGGAAATGCTGGAATGGATAAAAAAACTGCTTGGCCAGATTACAACAGTCTGGGGTAAGTGGAGCATTGTTCAGAAATTGATATTCTCGGGTATCCTGATAGGAGCCGTTGTAGGTATCGTTCTTTTATTCACCGTATCATCATCACCGAGTATGGTGCCGCTGCTGGGAGTCCCCATCACAGATCAGGACAGCAATGACAGGATCATGCTGAAACTGGATGAGGAAGGGATCGCCTACAGACTCAATGCGGACGGCCGTATCTATGTTTCCGATGAAAAAACAGCCAGAAATATGCGATCTCTGCTTATCCGGGAGGATCTGATTCCCTCCGATACGGATCCCTGGGCCATTTTCGACGTGGAAAGATGGACCCTCACCGATTTTGAGAGGGATGTGAACCTCCGCCGGGCCATCACAGCCAGTCTGGAGCAGCACATTGAAGCTCTGGCCGATGTGGACAACGCCCAGGTTTCTCTGGTTATGCCCGAAAGGACTCTCTTTGCCAGCGAGCAGAACCCTGTGACCGTTTCGGCTGTGATCACTCCCCGTCCGGGCAGTGATATTGCCACCAACAGAAATAAAGTGGAAGGTATTGTCAAACTGGTTCAGTTTGCCGTGGAAGGACTGGATGAAGAGAATATCACCATCCTGGATTTCAACGGGACGATCCTGAATGACTTTGAAGGGCTGGAAAGCCTGGACAGGCTCGAACTGACAAGCCGGATGCTGAAACAGAAAAAATCTCTGGAAGTTCAGTATACCAACACGATCCTGGCATCTCTGCAGAATGTGTTTACTCCCAAAAGGGTGAATATAGTCAATATTGATATTGATCTGGAATTCATTAATAAAACGATCGCCACAGAAGAGCATTTTCCCATTACAGTCAGGGAAGACGACCCTGAAACTCCCTACAGTGAGCTGGAAACGGTCAATTCCATAACCCTTTCCGAGTCCAACTCGGCGGAAAACTTCGAGGGTACAGGATTCAATCCCGAGGGACCTCCCGGACAGGAGGGGCAGACAGCTCCCGCCTATAAGGATCTGAACAACCTGGTGGGCCGGTACGAAAGCAACAGTACCACCAGGAATGAAGTGGTGAACACCCGGAATATCCAGGAAGAGAAAAGTCCCTTTCAGATTGCCAGAATCTCTGTGGCTGTAGCAGTGGACGGAATATGGAACTGGGATTATGATGAGAAGGGAAAAGCAGTTATTGAAAAGGGCAGTATTAAACGAGTGTACACCCCTGTGTCCGATGAAGATCTGGCAAAGGCACTGACCCTTGTTCAGCACGCTGTAGGGTACTCCACCGCAAGGGGAGATACCGTAACGGTCCAGCACATACCTTTTGACCGGTCTGACGAGTTTAAAGCGGAAGACGCCGAGTACAGGAGACAGCAGCAGATTCAGCAGACCCTGCTCTACTCCATAATTGCTCTGATCATTCTCATTGCCGCTTTCTTTATCTACCGGGCTATTGCCAAAGAACTGGAACGCAGAAGAAGACTGCGGGAAGAGGAGCTGGCAAGACAGCACCAGGCTATGAGAGAACAGACTCTCCGTCAGGCGGAAGAAGAGGGAATCGATGTGGAAATGTCCGTACAGGAACGCGCCAGAATGGAGATGCAGGAGAATGCCAAGAATATGGCAAGAGAGCATCCTGAAGACGTGGCTAACCTGATCCGAACATGGCTGGCTGAAGAGTAAAACGCAGGAGTTTATAGATGGCAAAAGCAAACAGCCAGGGCAAGGGGAATCATAAGGAAGAACTTTCGGGAAAGCAGAAAGCCGCTATCTTTCTGGTAACCCTGGGAGCGGAAATCTCATCGGAAGTGTTTAAACATCTCCGGGAAGATGAAATCGAAATCCTTACCTTTGAAATTGCCCGACTGGAAAATATAGACCCCGAATCCAGGGATATGGTGCTTCAGGAGTTCCAGGAGCTCATGATGGCCCAGGATTTCATCTCTTCCGGCGGTATCGACTATGCCCGGGAGCTCCTTGAAAAATCTCTGGGAAGTCAGAAAGCTGTTGATATCATCAACAGGCTGACCAGTTCTCTGAAAACCAGACCTTTCGACTTTGTCAGACGGACCGATCCGGCTCATCTGCTGAACTTTATCCAGCAGGAGCATCCCCAGACCATTGCTCTCATCCTGGCTTATCTGGAGCCTCTCAAGGCGTCTCAGATCCTCAGTCAGCTCCCCCAGGAGAAACAGTCTGATGTAGCCAAAAGGATCGCAACCATGGACAGGACCTCGCCGGAAATCCTGAGAGAGGTGGAACGGGTTCTTGAGAAAAAACTCTCCTCCCTCTCTTCGGAGGACTATACCTCTGCCGGTGGTGTTCCCAGTATCGTGGATATTCTGAACCTTGTAGACAGAACCACAGAGAAAACCATCATTGAATCCCTGGAAGAGGACGATCCCGAACTGGCCGAAGAGATCAAGAAGAGGATGTTCGTATTCGAAGATATCATTATGCTGGATGACAGAGCCGTCCAGAGGGTTATGCGGGAAGTCGATACGGCGGAACTGGCGAAAGCTCTCAAGGCGGTGGACCCTGAAGTGCAGGATAAGATCTTCCGGAATATGTCTAAAAGGGCGGCGGCCCTGTTGAAGGAAGATATGGATTTTATGGGCCCCACCCGTCGGAAGGATGTCGAGGAAGCCCAGCAGAAAATCGTATCGGTTATCCGGAAACTGGAAGAGCAGGGTGAAGTCGTTATTGCCAGAAGCGGTGAAGAAGACGTTCTGGTGTAAATGCGCAGTGTAAAGGAGTAGGGCATGGCTAAAAACCTTTTCAGACCCATGGAAATCATAAATCTGACAGCTCAGAAAGTGGAAATCGCGCCCCCGGTTTTTCAGACCGAAGAGTCTCTGGAAGAACTCACTGATATAGAAGAGTATACAGGACCGACCGCGGATGATCTCAGACGGGAAGCCGAAGCCTTCCGCGTTCAGTGGGAGGAAGAGAAGGCCCGCATGGTCGAACAGGCCCAGGCTGAGGCGGAAAGGATCATCAAAGAGGCTGAGGAAACAGCCTTTGAAGAGGTCCGGAGAAAAACAGATCAGGCTTCACGAGAGAAGATTGAAGTGGAATCCGAAGCAGCCAGAGTTCTGGATCAGGCTAAAAATGATGCGGAAAAAATGCTGGCCGATGCCCGGGCCCAGGTTGCCCAGATTGAAGAGGAAGCCCGGGGAAAGGGAGAAGCCGCAGGCCGGGAAGAGGGTTTTGAAGAGGGTAAGAAAGAGGCCCAGAGGCTTGTGGAAAGGCTTCATAAGATCATAGACAAAGCGATCGAAAAACGGGAGGAGATGATTGACGAAGCAGAAACCCAGATGATAGATCTGGTCCTTCTGATCTCCCGGAAAGTTATCAAGGTCATATCGGAAAACCAGAAAAATGTGGTTGTGAATAATATTGTTCAGGCATTGAGAAAGCTCAAAAGCCGGGGAGATGTGGCCATCAGGGTTAACCTGGCTGATCTGGATCTGGCAACGGACCATACCCGCGACTTCATGAAAATGGTGGAAAATGTAAAATCCATAACCGTCCTTGAGGATACCTCGGTAGACCAGGGCGGCTGTATTATTGAAACGGATTTCGGTCAGATCGATGCCAGAATTACATCCCAGCTCAAAGAGATCGAAGAAAAGATCATGGAACTGGTTCCCATCAAGGTAAAGGGCGAACAGTAAGCCCCGGAGGATACTATGCTGAAAAGATACCTGAAAGCCGTGGAAGGTCTGGACCCTGTCAAATATCAGGGGTCGGTTATCCGCGTGCAGGGGAATCTGATCGAATCCAGCGGTCCTCAGGCTGTGATCGGCGAGGTCTGCCGCATCTACCTTCCCAGGCAGAACGAGGAAATCCTGGCGGAAGTTGTGGCTCTCCGGGATCAGAGAGTTCAGCTTATGCCCTACGGAGAAATGCAGGGCATCGAAGCAGGATGTCCCGTGGTTGCCACGGGAGAACAGCTCAGTATAGGAGTCTCAGATGACCTTCTGGGGCGGGTTCTCGATGGTCTGGGACACCCTGTTGATGATATGGGCGGAATCAGAAGCACCGAGACCCGTTCGGTATTCCATTCTCCCCCTTCGCCGATGACAAGAAAACGGATCGATAAACAGATTGTCACTGGAGTCCGATCCATCGACAGTATGACTCCCATAGGGGAGGGCCAGAGGATCGGTATCTTTGCCGGTTCAGGTGTGGGAAAATCCACCCTTCTGGGCATGATCGCCCGGAATACATCGGCCGATGTGAATGTCATCGCACTTATCGGGGAACGGGGCAGGGAAGTCCGGGAATTCATTGAAAACGATCTGGGACCGGAAGGCCTCAAACGCTCGGTTCTTGTGGTTTCCACTGGGGACACATCCGCTTTGAGCCGTGTCAGGGGCGCCTATACGGCAACCACCATAGCGGAATATTTCCGTGACCAGGGTAAAAACGTGATGCTCCTTTTTGATTCGGTCACCCGTTTTGCCATGTCCCAGCGTGAGATCGGCCTGGCCATCGGGGAACCCCCCGCAACCAGGGGATACACACCTTCGGTTTTTACCCTGCTTCCCAAGCTCCTGGAAAGGAGCGGAACCTCCGACAGGGGAACCATCACAGGTGTCTATACCATCCTTGTCGAAGGGGATGATATGGATGAACCGGTCACAGATGCGGTCAGGGGTATCCTGGACGGTCATATTGTCCTGTCGAGGAAGCTGGCGGAACAGTATCACTATCCTGCGGTGGATGTGCTGAGCTCAGTCTCCCGGCTGGAAACCAAAATCATGCCCGAAAACCTGAGAAGGAATTCGGGGTATATCAGAAAACTCCTGGCTCTCTATACGGAAAAGGAAGACCTGATCTCAGTGGGTGCCTATGCCAGGGGGTCCAATCCGGAAGTGGATGAGGCTATTGCAAAAATTGACAGCATCAAAGACTTTCTCCGGCAGGAGATAGAAGAAAAAGCGGATATCCGCAAAACCCTTGTCAATGCGGGTGCCATTGCCGGTGTGGATCTGACGGAACAGGAAGTCTGGGGTTCTGCCGCAGCCGATGAGGAGCCGGGAAATGAAGGCATTTCAATTCTCACTTGAGCAGATCCTGGAACTGCGCCTGGAACAGGAGCAGGAGGCGGAAGTCCGATTGGGACGGGTCGTCAGTGAATGGAACCGGATCAGCCGGCAGCAGCAGGACTGTGTGGAGAAAAAACAGAGGATGGCCCCGGCCAGGACCCCTGAGGACATTTTTCAGTCTTCCCTGTACAGCGCCCGGCTGGATCAGCAGATCCTGCGGTTTCAGCAGGAGATGGACAGGAAAGAACCCCTCCTTGAAAAACTGAGGGAAGAGTACAGGCAGGCCCGGGCGGCAAGAGAAGGCCTTGATAAACTCAAAGCGAAACGGAAAGAGGAACATAGAAAAAGGGCCCGTAAAAAAGAAGAGCTCTTTCTTGATGACTTGAGTCAGAATATGACCCGGATGAGAGAGTCATCCGAATAAGGATAATGAGGTACAACTGTGGCAGGATTGAACGGCGGCGGGATCGCAAAAATATTTTTTCTGATTATTCTCATTGCTGTATTGATAATCGGAGGGCTTCTCTGGGTGGATTTTCTGGGACTGATCAATGCCCGGGATTCCCTGACACCCCTGCTGAGAGCTCTCAGACTCGATGCCCCCGAACCTGTGGAACAGCCCGATGATCTGTACCTCCTCGACAAGGAACGTCTCTCTAAACAGATAGAAGCACTGGATTTGCGCGAAGCGGACCTGCAGGCCAGAGAGGATGAGCTCCTTCTGTCCGAGGCGGAGCTCCAGGAACTGGCAACCCAGCTGGAGGAAAGACAGAAATCTTTGGATGAAAAAGAGAAATCCCTTAATGAAGCTCTGAATTCGTACGACAATAAAAGAGCAAACCTGGAACAGAATGCCCGGTATCTTGAGGGAATGCCTCCCGAAAATGCCGTTTCCATCATGCTGGAAATGGAAGATACCGAGCTGGTGGATCTGCTGAGAACATCCGAAAGGCTGGCTCAGGAATCCGGAAGATCGTCCCTGGTTGCCTTCTGGTTGTCATTGATGCCCGCAGACAGAGCCTCTGAGCTACAGAGTAAAATGACATTGAAACCGGAGGATTAATTTTCATCTGGAGGTGCCATGGTTCAGTTTACATTCCCGCAGACCGAGATACGCAATCCTGACTCGGGGAATACCAAAGTTCGAAACCCTGGCCGCACGGAAGAAGCTTTCAAACCTGATAAAAACGGGAAATCCGACTTTGCTGAAACATTGAAAAATGAAAAGATCAGCAGAGAAAAAGAGAGAGAGCAGGAAACTTCCGGAAAAAAGAGCCAATCCGTTCAGGATGGTCCGGCTCGAAAAAGCGGGAAAAATGAAGTTCCCCAGGGAAAAAAGACCCTCCGGCAGCACAAACCGGAAACCTCTCAGGAAAAGAAGAGCATAAAGGGTCTTGTGGATTTTTCCGAACAGGCAAAGGCGTATCCTCTGTCCGGTTCAGAATCCCCGGGGGAGAAAACCCTCTCTCATACAGCCGGAAAACAGAAATCTGAGGGACACAGAGTTTCCGCTGTTTCCGCACAATCCACTGCCGAGGCAGGAAAAAACCTTACCGTTGAAAATGCCGCCTCTGCCGTATCCCGGGGAGATGGGGACAAATCCTCCAGTTCCGAACTGCCTGTTTCTCAGGCGGAGCAGTCCCTTTCCGGCTCAGAACAGAATAGACCGGATCAGCAGACTGCCTCTGCTGCGCCTATACCAGCGGAGACTCAGTCAGTGGCAGGAACTGAAGCCGCAGATCCTTCACAGATAAAAGAGGGGGACCCCAGAGGCCGGAAAGGCCCGAATCACAGGGATTCCGACGGCAAGGCTGTCCGGAGTTCTCTTATCTCCGTGGAAGATAGAAGAACTGTTAAAACAGAAGATGCCAGAGCTGTATTTTCTCCTGCCGGAAACGGTGACAGTAAGGAACTTGTCCTTGAAATGGAAACCGGTGATGATCTCACAGGCACTCTCCAGACAGGCGAGTCCAGGGATGCCTCGGGAAGACAGTTTATCCTTCACTCCGCAGAAGAGCAGAAAGGATCCTTCCTGCTGAACAAACAGCTTCAGGAGGGGGGGACCCGGGATCTTGCCAAAAATATCCGATTTGTTCTGAAAGACAATAATCACGGCGAAATCAAGCTGATTCTGAAGCCCGAGGCTCTGGGAAAAGTAAGAATCCACCTGAATCTTGATGAAAACAATATAGTCGGGAAGATAATTGTCGAAAATAATAGTGTAAAGCAGGTTTTTCAGAATAATCTGGCAGACCTGTCCCGCGCTCTGGAAGACAGCGGGTTTGATTCGGCCGCCCTGGATGTTTCGGTCGGTGGCGGAGAGTCCGGCCCCCAGCAGGGGTATCGGGAGGAACAGCCTGTCTTTTTTCAGAGGGAGGCTGCAGATCTGGAAGATGCGGTCCCCGCAGTGTATGAAGAGGGAGCCGGTCTCTCTCAGATAGATTTAGTGATTTAGGAGGTCCTGATGGATTTCAGTACACAGATGAACGGAACAGATAAAGCAAAACTGTCCATGCAGGTCGATTCGTTCAATAAAGCCCTGAACGGGAACAGAGTTCAGCAGTCGGAGCTTGGTAAAGATGATTTTATGAAAATCCTGATTACACAGCTGTCGCATCAGGATCCCACAAAGCCGATGGAAGACAAGGAATTCATTGCTCAGATGGCACAGTTTTCCTCACTGGAACAGATGACCAATATGAGTCAGCAGTTTACTTCTGTGGCCCAGAAACTCAACAGTTCCTCGGCCATGAGCGTTCTGGGGCAGGATGTGGAACTTCTTGTGAACGGACAGAATATCCAGGGTTCCGTGGAAGCCGTAACAGGCGGAGAGTTTCCCCAGCTGCTGGTGGGCGGAAAATATTACGATTATTCAACACTACAGACAGTATTTAACAATAAAGGAGATACCGAGTTATGATGCGTTCACTCTATTCCGGAGTATCCGGACTTCAGAATCATCAAACCAGAATGGATGTGATTGGAAACAATGTATCCAATGTCAACACCATCGGGTTTAAAAAAGGGCGGGTTGTCTTTCAGGATATGATCTCCCAGAAGATGAAAGGCGCCGCCAGACCTACAGAAGAACTGGGCGGTGTGAATCCCCAGCAGGTGGGTCTCGGTATGACTGTTGCCACTATTGATACAATCCATACCCAGGGATCTCTTCAGACCACCGGGAACCTTACCGACCTGGCGATTCAGGGGAACGGATTTTTCATCCTGTCCCAGGGAGATAAAGAGTTCTATACAAGAGCCGGCGCTTTCGGTCTGGATGAAGAGGGCATGCTTGTCAATCCTGCCAACGGTATGCGCGTGCAGGGATGGGAAGCAGAAACCATTGACGGTGAAACCTATATCAATACAGCTTCTGATACAACAGATCTTTTTATCCCCGTGGGAAGCAAAGATCCCGCTTCGGCCACTACGGAAGTGGAACTGGCCTGTAACCTGGATAAAAGGACCCCCGATATCCTCCCCGGCGCCGGTGCCGGCGATGTGAGAGAGGGAACCTGGCAGATTGATAAGGACATCTACGACAGTTTCGGCAATGTCCATAAAATGACAATCAGCTTTACCAAAACTCCCGGAGTGAACAACCAGTGGGATGTGGCTGTCGCTGTTGATCAGGATGCGGAAACTCCCACAAACACGGCGATCGAGATCGGCGCTGAAAACAACACAACCAATACATTTACCATGACCTTCGATAACCTGGGTGCTCTGCAGACAGCTTTCGACGGTCAGGGCGACACGGTTGATGCGGGAGAACTGCTGATCCCCGTCTCTTTTGATGTGGTAGACGCGACACCCGGTGCGGACGGAGCTCCCATTCGGCAGACAATGAATCTGAATCTGGGTGAAGTGGGCAGCTATACCAATACGGTCACTCAGTTCGCCGAAACTTCTTCAACCAAGGCGTTCCGTCAGAACGGATACTCCATGGGATACCTGGAAACTTTTCAGATCGATTCCCGCGGTGTGATTACAGGAGTTTATTCCAACGGAACAAACCGGTCTCTCGGACAGGTGGCTCTGGCGTCTTTCACCAACCCCGGCGGTCTTGAAAAAGGCGGAGAATCCACTTTTGTGCAGACCATCAATTCCGGTGAAGCCAATATCGGACCCTCCGGAATAGCCGGTAAAGGAAAGTTCGTATCAGGAGCTCTCGAAATGAGTAATGTTGACCTGGCGGAACAGTTCACTGATATGATTGTGACTCAGAGAGGATTCCAGGCCAACAGTAAATCTATTACAACCTCCGATACGATGCTGCAGGAACTCCTTCAGCTGAAAAGATAAGAGGTTAGTATAACCGGATGATCAAAGTAACGATGATGGGGAAAATGGGGAAGGTTATCTACCTCAATCCCCATCAGATAGAGTATATTGAAGCGGATGCCAGTACGACGATCGTGATGCTTTCTGGAAAGAGGCTGGTTGTCCAGGAGAGCTATCCGGACGTTTACGATCGAATCGTGGCCTACCGGAGCGAAATCGGCGGTTTCAAGAATGAAGAATGACAAATCGGGTTTTGCGATAGCAAATGGGCCCCGGTTTTGTCATAGCGACAGGGATTTGAAGAATGAAAATCCCGATAGCGGTATAAGAATGACAAATCGGGTTTTGCGATAGCAAATGGGCCCCGGTTTTGTCATAGCGACAGGGATTTGAAGAATGAAAATCCCGATAGCGGTTTAAGAATGAAAACATGGAAAGAATAATAGCCCCCGGGATGTGTTTACCGACAATCCCGTTCGGGAAGATTGAGGAGTAGTTTTTAATGGATATTGCAACAATAGGTGGATTATTCGGAGGGTTTCTCCTTGTAATCGGTTCTATCATAGCCGCTGGAAACTCTATAGGACTGTATATAGATATCGCCTCACTCATCATTGTTGTATTCGGTTCTTTTGCGGCTATGATCGTAGCAAGCCCCTTGCAGAAGGCACTGGGGTTTGTCAAATATATGAATATTGCCATGAATATTCAGGTCTACAACAAGGAAGCCCTGATTACCCAGCTTGTTACCTTTGCCGACAATGCGCGTAAAGAGGGACTTCTGTCTCTGGATGATGCCCTGAATGACGTGGAGGATGATTTTCTCCGGGAGGCCTCAGACTGGTTGTGGACGGAACTGATCCGGATGTGATTAAAAAAATCCTCTATGGAAATGTCAATATGATCGACTCCCGGCATCAGGAGGGAATTGATTTCTTCGGAAACTGGGCGAAAATTGCCCCTGCCTTCGGAATGATCGGTACTCTTCTCGGGCTCATCGGTATGATGGCCAACCTGGAGGATACAGCGTCGATCGGTCCCAACATGGCGGTTGCGCTTGTAACCACCCTTTACGGTTCCATTGTAGCCAACCTTGTTCTGATGCCCCTTCAGATCAAACTGGATGACAGGAACAAGGAAGAACTCCTTGTCAAGGAAATCATGATACAGGGAATCCTTTCGATCCAGTCCGGGGATAACCCGCGGATCCTGGAGGATAAACTCTATACCTATCTGCCTCCTGCAGAGAGACCTCAGAAAGGCGGCGGGGAGTAATTCGATGGCAGATGAAGAACAGGGAAAATGCCCGAAGTGCGAAGAGGGAGCTGCCGAATGGATGACCACCTACGGGGACATGGTTACCCTGCTGCTCTGTTTCTTTGTTATACTTATGAATCCGGAAACCATTGAAGGCGCCAGAATGGAGCTCATCATGGTTTCCTTTAATGGTTTAGGCCCGCTGCAGGGAGGTAATACCCTGGACGTGGGAGAGCTGGCGGAATTGGGCAACAATATCATGGCCATGCCTTCGACCAAGAGGGCCAGGGGGCTGGATAAAGCCAGGCAGACGGCGGTGTCCATGTTCAAGCCGGAGATAAAAAGCAAGCAGGTCAGGGTGACCGAAGACGAAAGGGGTCTTGTGATCACACTGGCCTCGGACGCCTTTTTCAGACCGGCCAGTGCAGATGTTGATATTGAGAATACCCGGCAGATTCTGCAGAAGATTTCGGGGCTTCTCTCTTCATCGGAGCTTTCTGACCGAAAGTTCAGGATTGAAGGGCATACCGATGCCAGTCCTACCGATCCGGATGGTCCCTGGCCGTCCAACTGGGAACTTTCCACGGCCAGATCAGCCAATGTTCTGCACTACCTGGTCGATCTGGGTGTAAACGAGGAACAGTTTCAGATAGCCGGTATGGCTGATACAACACCCCTGGTGGATAACGATACTCCCGAGGGGCGTGCCTATAACAGACGGGTGGATATTATTGTTCTGGCGGAAGGCCATGAATAAGGATTTTCATATAATGGGAAGTGTTTGCATATTTGACGGTTTTCTGATAAAATTTATCCGTTAAACAGGACGCAGGTGAAATTATGGCTGATGAAGACAATGATATTGAATTAGGGAATGCACTGGAAGGAGCCACTCCTGAAGATCTGGGCGACAGGAAGAAGAAGAAATTCCTGTCAGACAAGATTGCGAGGGTACTGGTTTATGTCGCTTCTGGAATCATAGCCGTACTGCTGACGATTACCATCAGTGTCATAACATTCCGTGTCCTGGACAAGGGTAGTATAAACAGGAGCTTCGCAGAAGTTTCCAAAGAGTATGAAACTATCCCCGAGCCCTATATCTATTTTACGATGATTCCCCAGATCCGGGGTGTCACCCGTGATCAGTCTCCCCACTCCATTATTGTGAAAGTGGAGATCGGGTATAAAGAGGGAGAACCACAGGTCCAGACGGAACTGGTGGCCAGAACAGCTCAGCTGACTGATATCATCCGGAATTATTTCAGCCAGAAAACAGCGGCGGAACTGGCTCCGGAACGGGAACATATTGTAAAAACCGAACTGAAAGATCTGATTAACAGGGTTTTAAGTCAGGGAAAGGTGTATGATATTATTTTTCCTGAGCTGCAGGTTTATGAATTTTAAACTTTTTGACGGGGTTAGAAGATGACGGAAGTCCTTTCGCAGGATGAAATAGACCAGCTCCTCACAGCTATATCCGCAGGAGATGCTGAACCGGAAGAAGCGCAACAGGTTG
This sequence comes from Oceanispirochaeta sp., assembly GCA_963666275.2. GTDB lineage: Bacteria > Spirochaetota > Spirochaetia > DSM-2461 > DSM-2461 > Oceanispirochaeta. Next base: position 2,415,755 of record CAXXOA010000001.1, on the reverse strand, counting down.
CGGAACGGAAAAATATCCGTATCTGGGATTTCCGTCGTCCTGACAAATTTTCCAAAGAACAGATCCGTACGGTTTCGTTTATGCACGAAACCTTTGCGCGTTTAACGACCACCTCCCTTTCCGCACAGTTGCGGAGTCTGGTGAATGTTCACGTAGCATCGGTAGATCAGCTCACCTACGAGGAGTTTATCCGTTCAATCCCGTCTCCTACGGCTCTTGCTGTTATCAACATGGATCCTCTCAAGGGATCGGCGGTTCTGGAAATAGATCCGGCTGTAACTTTTGCCATTATCGACAGGCTTTTCGGCGGAACAGGCGAGGGGTCCAAAATCAATCGGGAGCTTTCTGAGATAGAAAGGACTGTAATGGAATCCATTATTGTCCGTATCCTGGGAAATATGAGAGAAGCCTGGAGTCAGGTAATAGATCTGCGGCCCCGGCTGGGGCAGATCGAGACCAATCCCCAGTTTGCCCAGATCGTTCCTCCCACTGAGATGGTCGTTCTGGTTACACTCGAAACCAAGGTTGAGGATGTGGAAGGAATGATGAACTTCTGTATTCCCTACCTGACCATAGAGCCTATCATTTCAAAACTGTCGGCTCAGTACTACTACTCCTCCATCAGAAGGGGGACAACCACTGAAAACCTGAATATTCTGCGGGATCGTCTGTCTTCCATATTCGTGTCCATGATGGCCGAAGTGGGGGGGATCCAGATGTCCATGAAGGATGTTCTTTCGATTAAAACAGGAGATGTTATTAGACTCTCCAATACAAGTATTAACGACCCGATGGTCCTGAAAATCGGAAACCGGGCGAAATTCGACTGCCGCCCCGGAGCGGTAGGCAAGAAAATCGCTGTGCAGGTTACCCGTAAAATTGAAGATATTGATCAGACGGACTTTGAAGAACTGGCCGTTGAAGGAGATGAAGAATGAGTGATGGTTCCCTGTCTCAGGATGAAATAGATGCTTTGCTGATGGGCAACGACTCTCTCGGCGGATCCGATAGCGGTGATTCCATGGGGGGCGGAAGCGGTCTTTCCAGTGATCAGATCCAGGCTCTGAACGGCCTTTTTGCCAAAGTGGCGGGAACTCTGAGTTCCACCATGTCAGGCATAATGGCCACTGGTGTTACTATCGGAACTCCCGCTATATCCTCTCTCTCCAGAGATGAACTTCTCAGAGAACTGAGTGATGAAATCGTTGAAGTCAAGATGGATTTCAATCAGGGCCTCAACGGGGGGCATGTTTATGTCTTTTCCCCGGATAATGCTGTAAAAATTGCCAGTCCCATGATCGGGCAGGGCGATGTCGAACTGGACGGTACGGCGATCAGTGCCGTGGGAGAAGCTGTTTCCCAGCTGACAGGATCGGAAGTCACCACCATCGGCGATACCGTGGGCGATAATATCATGACTATCTCTCCGGAGAGCCAGAAAGTGGCAAAAGGTCTGCTTTCTCTGGGAGGAGACTCCCTGGTCCTGCTGAAGTATCCCGTGTCTATTGAAGGGCAGGGTGATCTTGATATGATGGAAATTATGGAACTGCCGGTCGCTGCGGATCTGGCCTCAAAACTGAGTCCTTCCGGTTCTGCCGACCCTATGGGAATGCCCGATATGGGGATGGGAATGCCCAATCAGCAGCAGATGGGCGGCATGGGCATGGGAATGCCCAACCAGCAGCAGATGGGCGGCATGGGCATGGGAATGCCCAACCAGCAGCAGATGGGCGGCATGGGTATGGGAATGCCCAACCAGCAGCAGATGGGCGGTATGGGCATGGGAATGCCCCAGCAGCAGATGGGCGGTATGGGTATGCAGCAGATGAATCCCTATATGTCCCCTCAGCAGGCTCCCAATGTCCAGGGTGTCCAGTTCCCCGAGTTCGGTGCCAATATTTCTCCGTCCGAACAGAGAAATATCGGTCTTCTTATGGATGTTTCCATGGAGCTTACGGTAGAACTGGGCCGTACAAAGTGGCAGATCAAAGATATCCTCGGTATCGGGGAAGGAACGATTATCGAGCTGGATAAACTCGCCGGAGAACCGGTGGATATTCTTGTAAACAACAACCTTATCGCAAAAGGAGAGGTTGTCGTCATAGATGAAAACTTTGGTGTGCGTGTAACCGACATTGTTTCCAATCTTGACCGGGTGGGAGAACATTAACGCAAACCGACTGTTAAACTAGTGGAACTTTTGGGAGGGGGACACTGAAAACACAATTATTTCTTCTCTTTTTTATATGCCTGAGTGTATTCACCTTTTCACAGGAAAATTCGGCTGAGTCAGAGTCACCGGATACAGATGCCTATACGGCTGTCGATGAGTCTACACTCCTTCTCTTTCCGGGAGAGGCGGAAACCTCTCAGGATCCTGCCCGGGAGCAGCCGGCTGTTCAGGAACCCGTGGCGCCCTCGTCTGTAGGAGCGGCCGATCTCCTGAGAGTTCTGGTTGTGCTGGCGGGAGTCATCGGAGTCATCTACCTGCTAGTGTATTTTCTCAGACGGTTTTCCCCTATGGCGGAAAGCCGTGAGGAGCAGATCTCACTTCTGGCTACAAGACATCTGAAAAAGGACAGTTCCCTTCATATCATCGAGGTGGGCAACCAGGTCTTTCTCATCGGATCCGGTGCGGGTAACGTGAACCTCATCTCGGAGATTACCGATCAGGAAACCATAGACAGGATACATCTGGATACCTCCGCTTCGGCCGAGACCCCTGCGGGTTCTTTCAGAAATATGATCAGAAAAAGTTTCACCGCCGCCGGTTCCACTACCATAAAAGACAGCTCTCCGGACTTTCTGCGATCCCAGAGAAACCGGCTCAAGAACCTGAGAGGTGAGGAATGAAAAGGTTCCTCCTTCTGTTTATACTGGCAGCAGCCTCTCTGGCGCCGCTGACGGCGCAGCAGTTGAATCCCGGAGCTGCGGGAGAGCAGGAGATCGGAGAAACCGACGGGATCCTGGATATCCCTTTTGTGGATCTCATGGTAAGGCAGCCCCAGAGCAATCAGGAAGTCGCTCTTTCCATACAGCTCCTCCTTCTGCTGACTCTGCTGTCTCTGGCGCCCTCTTTCCTGATCCTGATGACATCTTTTCTGAGGATCTCCATTGTCCTGGACTTTATCAAGAGGGCCCTCTCTCTCCAGCAGGTTCCTCCTGCCAGTCTTTTGATGGGGATTGCTCTGTTTCTCACCCTTTTTATCATGTGGCCCGTATTCGATCAGATTTATACCGAATCATTCCGTCCCTTTGCGGATGGAGAAATCGGTCTGGAAGAGATGTATACACGGGCTGAGGGGCCTATCCGGTATTTCATGTATCAGCAGCTGCAGAACAGCCCCGAGAATATTGAACTTTTTATGACCATGCGGGGCCTGCCCCGGCCGGAGACCTTCGCGGATGTTCCCACGTATATTGTGATTCCCGCCTATGTCCTGAATGAGTTGACCATTGCCTTTAAAATCGGAATTCTACTGTATATTCCCTTTATTATAATCGATATGGTCGTGGCATCGGTTCTGATGTCCATGGGTATGATCATGCTGCCCCCTGTTATGATTTCCATGCCCTTCAAACTTGTGCTTTTTGTGCTTGTTGACGGCTGGAGTCTGCTTACCAGGCAGCTTGTTTTGAGTTTTCTCTAACTTTAAGGAGGTCCCGTGTCTATAGGTTTTGTTATCACACTTATGAGGAATTCTGTTCTGCAGACTCTGGTTCTGGCATCCCCGGTCCTTCTGGTGGCTATGACCATAGGTCTGATCATTTCCATTTTTCAGGCTACCACGTCGATTCAGGATCAGTCTCTGACGTTTGTCCCGAAAATTCTGGCCATTTTCATCACACTGGGGCTTATCGGTGCCTGGATGGTGAACCTTCTCATGAACTATACGGTCACACTGTTTGAGCTGATCCCTTCCATGGCGTCATAGAAGGCAGCAGGCGGCGAATATGATGTTTAATGAAATGATCAGTAACATACAGCTCTATTTTCTCATATTCGCCAGGATTATCGCTTTCTTTATGGTGGCGCCGATCCTCTACTCCACGGGGATTCCCGCTATGGCCCGGGGTGGGCTGGCTCTCTTTACCGCTGTTGCGGTGTTCCCCATGGTCTCCACACTGGGTTATGTGATCCCCGATGACGGGCTGACCTTTGTCTTCCTGCTCATAGCGGAGGCTCTCACCGGTGTGCTTCTGGGGCTCTTTCTTCAGATCATTTTTGCCATTTTTCAGCTGGCCGGACAGATGTTCTCGGTTCAGATGGGTTTCGGAGCCTCCGCCGCTTTCGATCCCCTGGCACAGGTGGAAATTCCCCTTGTAGGACAGCTGTTCAACCTGATCGGTATTTTTGTGTTTATTGCTTCCGGCAGTATTCAGAAGCTCTTTCTCACCGGAGTCTACAGATCCTTTCTGGCAATGAAAGGGGACTACCTGTTAACCAATCCCCGATTCCTTTCAGAGAGTCTGATCTCCTCTCTGGCCCAGCTATTCGAACAGGCCATCCTTATTGCGGTTCCCATGATGGGAACTCTTCTTATGATCTCTGTCACCATGGGTCTGCTGGCCAAAGCGGCACCCCAGATGAATCTTATGATGGTGGGATTTCCCATACAGATCTCTGTAGGATTCCTTCTGATCATGATGTCAGCGCCATTTATCATTGAAAAGATGGTTATTGTTATAGAAAACGGATTTTCCCAGGTGGAGGAGCTTCTCCGTCTCTACAGTCTGCAGGGGGGCGGTGTATGATCTCTACCTATAGACAGCCCGTTGATGAGTTTCTGTTTCCTCAGATTCCCCCCTTAAATGCAGAACGGGATTTCTCTCTTCATATTCAGTGGTTTGCCGCAGAAGATGAAGGCCGTACGGAAGATCCGACGGAACAGAAGATACGTAAAGCCAGAGAAGAGGGAAAGGTTGCCAAATCATCAGATCTGACAGCCTCCCTGGTTCTTCTGTTTCCCCTTATTCTCATAGCCATTCTCAGCCCCTATATGGTAAGGACCATGGCAGATATGATCCGGTATTTTATCCAGCAGAGTATGGAAACCGATGTCACCACCGCCGGGACGATTTCCCGTGCCTTTGTCTCCTACTTTACAAGACTGACTCTACCGATTATGGGCGTGGCATTCTTTTCAGCTCTTCTGGCCAATCTATTTCAGGTGGGGTTCCTCTTTTCAGCAAAGGCAATACAGCCTAATTTTGAAAAGATCTCCCCCAATATTGTTAAATGGCTGCAGCGGGCCGTTTTTTCGATGGAAGGGATGTTCAATACCCTGAAATCCCTGTTGAAAATTGCCATCATCGCATTCCTGGCCTACTGGAATATACGGAGGAAAGTGCCTGAAATCACCAATCTGGTGTTCTCATCTGTTGAAGATGCGGCATCCATGATCGGTAAGCTGGCATTCACCCTGATGATCGAAGCGGCGGTTATACTGCTGATCCTCTCTCTGCCGGATTACCTCTTTCAGAGGTATCAGCACAGAGAGTCTCTGAAAATGACCCGTCACGAGATCAAGGAGGAGATGAAACAGTCAGAGGGAGATCCCCTTATCAAAAACAGACTGCGTCAGAAAATGCGGGAGCTCCTGACAAACCAGATGATGCAGAATGTCCCTTCTGCTGATGTGGTCGTGACAAACCCGACCCATTACGCGGTCGCCCTGGAGTACAGGCAGGAAACCATGACCGCCCCCCGGGTGACGGCGAAAGGGATGGATGAAGTGGCTCAGAGAATAAAAAAGGTGGCCCGGGAAAACGATGTTCCCATACTGGAAAACAAGCCTCTGGCAAGAGCTCTTCATGCCAATGTGGAAATCGGTGACGAAATTCCTGAAGAGTACTATGCTGTCGTTTCCGGTATCCTTGTTAAGATCTACGAAATGAGCGGGAAATCTCCCGCCTGATGGAAGGAAGTGAATAATGGCTTTGCAGGATCAAGTTAAAAATCTGCTGAGTGGGAAAAACAGCGACATGCTGGTGGCTGTGGGTGTCCTCTCGGTAGTCATCATGCTGATAATACCTCTCCCCACCTTTCTTCTGGACGGGTTGATGGTGTTGAATCTGATGCTCAGCCTCATGATTATCCTGATTGTCATGTATAACAAGGATCCTCTGGATTTCTCTGTTTTTCCCACAATGCTGCTGATCTCCACGGTGTTCTCTCTGGCTCTGAACGTTTCTTCAACCAGGCTGATCCTGACCAAAGGGGAGCTTTTCGACGGAAAAATCGTCCGGGCCTTTGCCACCTTTGTGGTGGGATCCACCGGCCGGGAAGGAATCGTGGTGGGAATTATTATCTTCGTCATCATCGTAGCGGTTCAGTTCATGGTTATTACCAAAGGTGCTTCCAGAGTTTCCGAAGTGGCGGCCCGTTTCGCCCTGGATGCCATGCCCGGTAAACAGATGGCCATAGAAGCGGAGCTCAACTCCGGCGCGATTACAGAAGAGGAGTCCCGCAAGAGAAAAGATCATCTCCAGAAATCAGTCGACTTCTACGGAGCTATGGACGGTGCGTCCAAATTCGTATCGGGAAACGTGAAAGTCGGTATAGTCATTACTCTGATCAATATCATCGGCGGCCTTGTCGTCGGCATCTCCATACATGGAGAACCCTTTTTCTCAGCCCTCTCGACCTATACTTCCCTGACCATCGGAGACGGTCTGGTTTCACAGCTTCCGGCCCTTCTGATCTCGGTGGCCACAGGTCTTGTGGTGACAAGGTCCATTTCGGAAGGCACCTTCGGGGATGATGTTTCCACCCAGTTTACCTCTCAGGCCAGGATCTACGGGATTGCCAGTGCCTTCCTGATCCTCCTGGGGGTCCTTCCCGGATTCCCCTGGTATCTGCTGATTCCCATGGGGCTCCTCTCGGGTTTTACCGCCTACAGGCTGGGGCAGAGAAAATCCGAGGAGGCTCTGGCGGCTGAAAAGGCTACGGCGGAAAAGGAAACGGAAGCTCCCGCCGAAATGTCTCCGGTTGTCCCTTTTGATCCTCTTTCTCTGGAACTGGGGTACGGCCTGATTCCTCTGGTAGACAAAGACCAGGGGGCGGAACTGCTTGAACGTATCACCCGAATCCGGAAAGAAGCCGCTCTGGATCTGGGGCTGGTGGTTCCCAGGATCCGTATCATAGATAATATGAGACTGGAACCCTCGGAATACTGCCTGAAAATCAAGGGCGTGGAAGTCGGCCGCGGGCTGATCAGGATTGATCACTATATGGCCATCAATCCCGGCGGCGACAGGGCTGTTCTGGAAGGAGAAGCCGCCACGGATCCTGCTTTTGGTCTTCCCGCCGTATGGATCAGCGGAGATCAGAGAGATCTTGCAGAAAGGGAAGGGTATACGGTTGTGGATCCTCCCTCCATTATTGCCACCCACCTGACCGAGATTATCAAGCGGCATGCTCCTGAAATTCTGGGCCGTCAGGAAGTACAGGCCATGCTGGACGCCCTGAAGGACGACTACCCTGCTGTGGTGGATGAAGTCCGGAAGCTGTTCGGTACCGGAGAGATCCAGAAAGTCCTGCAGAACCTTCTGAAAGAACAGGTCTCCATCAGGAATCTCGTGATGATTCTGGAAGCTGTCAGCGATTACGGCGGCGTTACCAAAGAGGCCGGTTTCCTGACAGAAAAAGTACGGCAGGCCCTTGGAAGACAGATATGTTTACAGTATGCTACAGAGGATAAGGAACTGAAGGTTCTTACCATAGAGCCTTCGGTGGAACAGAGCATTATCGATTCCCGTATGGAGACGGGAACCGGTGATATTGCGGCACTGGATCCGGATTTTCAGAGAGTCTGGATCAACAGTGTAGCCAACAGTGTCAGAGGAATTCAGGAACTGGGGTATTATCCTGTTCTCCTGACCAGTGAAGCAGCAAGACCACTTGTGAAATCTTCTACAGTCCGGTCCATGCCGGATCTTGCTGTGATTTCTGTTCCCGAAGTCTCCAATGATATAAATATTGAATCTCTCGGTGTCATCACTGTAGAACAAATGCAGGTATAAAAAAGGTAAGGTATGGAACAACATTTTACGGAAACCGGTACAAGTCATAAAGAAGTTGTGACGAGAATCCGCATGAAATACGGTGACAGAGCAAAAATCATGTTCTATAAAAACGTGCGGATAGGCGGTTTTCTGGGACTGTTTACAAAAGATGGCGTGGAATACACAGGCTATATTACCGATACCCCTGCAGCAAACAGAAAGATTCAGGATGAGCAGAATAAAAAAGAGATCCTTTCCATGACCCAGAAAAGCGGAACCATCGATCAGGTTCTGAAAGAGGTCCAGGAACTGAAGAATCACATGAACCAGGGCATGAACCGGAGTGAAGTCCGGGAACTGCACCCTTCTCTGGAACAGATCCGGGCTTTACTTCTGGAAAACGATTTTTCCACCGAATATACAGAGGACATGATCAACAGGCTCAAAAGAGAGTTTTCTCTGGAAGATCTGGAACAGTTCAGCCTGCTTGAAGAAGCCGTTATGGAGTGGATCGGGGAATCCATTCAGTTCCAGCATGAGACCCCCATGCCGTCCCCCCGGGTGTTTGTTCTGGTGGGTCCCACGGGAGTCGGAAAAACCACCACCATAGCCAAACTGGCCGCCATCAACGGCATTACCTCAGGAGCCCAGTCCCTCTCTGTATGCATGATCACCATAGACAACTACAGAATCGGTGCCCGCACCCAGATTGAAACCTACGGGGACATTATGGGGATTCCTGTCTTTACGGCCGAATCCTTTCAGGACCTGAAAGAGAAGATTGATCTGAACAGGGACCAGGACCTTATCCTGGTGGATACCATCGGTAAAAGTCCGAGGGATTTTATGAAACTTGCCGAAATGCGCACCATTGTGGAAGCCTGCGGCGAAGGCAGTGAGATTCATCTCGCCATTTCTGCAACCACCAAAGACAAGGATATAAGGGAAATCCTGGATCAGTTCGAGCCTTTCCACTACAAATCCGTCATCCTGACAAAACTGGATGAAACAACACGGGTGGGGAACCTGATCAGTATCCTTGCGGAAAAAAAGAAACCTCTCTCCTTTCTGACCGACGGACAGGGCGTTCCTCAGGACATCACAAGGGACGTGAGAGGAAAGCTTCTGGAATATCTGGTGGGATTCGGATGCGATAAAGAACAGATAATAGAAAAACTGGAAAAGAAATATACAAAGGTGTGGAGCTGATAGGATGCAGGATCAAGCAGAACTCTTGCGGGAGATGATGAAAAAGAAAAACGGTGCCGGCTCTGGAGAACCCTCGGTTAATGCAGAGCATAAAACCCGCATTATTACCGTGGCAAGCGGAAAAGGGGGCGTAGGGAAAACAAATGTCTCTATAAACCTGGCTCTGGGATATGCCAAACTGGGTAAAAAGGTCATTGTCCTGGATGCTGACCTGGGCCTGGCAAATGTAAATGTCGTTTTGGGAGTTATTCCCAAATTCAACCTTTATCATGTTATCAGAAAGCAGAAAACAATGAAGGAAGTCATTCTGGATACCAATTACGGCATTCAGATCGTGGCCGGGGCCTCCGGATTCTCCCGGGTAGCGAACCTGACAGATGACGAAAGAAACAATTTTATTGCCGAGCTTTCCGAACTTTCCGCTGCGGACATCATAATCATCGATACAAGCGCCGGTGTGAGTCATAATGTTCTCTCTTTTGTAGAAGCTGCCGATGAAGTTCTGATTGTTACGACTCCCGAACCGACCTCCATAACCGATGCCTACGGGATCATTAAAATCATTTCCACCGAAATAGATAATCTGGATCTGAGTATGAAACTGATTGTCAACCGGGTAGCCAGCGTTACGGAAGCCAAAAAAGTGGCCCACAAGGTTATCAGCATTGCCGCCCAGTTCCTCAATCTCAAAGTGGACTATCTGGGATTCGTCTATGATGATGCTGCCGTTCCCACAGCGGTGAGAAAGCAGCTCCCTTTCATGGTGGCTGATCCGAAAGGGCAGGCTTCCACCTGTATCCAGCACATCGTGGGACGCCTTGAAAATGTCGAGTTTAAAGAGGGGAAAGGGGTCTCCCAGTTCATTAAACGTCTTATGCGGCGGATGGAATAGGTTGACGGGAAGAAATTTTTCTTCTAATTTTATAAGAGGGAGGGAATTGTTCTATTGAAAGCCGGACGTAATATCATAATTCCAGCATCCCTGACAGGCGGAGCGCTTATTCTGTCTGTTCTGATTGGACTTCTCAGCGGTGTTTCCGCCGGGGTGGTTCTTTTCAGAGCCCTCATCACAGCCGCAGTGACCTTTGTTTTTGTCATGGGATCGGCCTGGGCTGTGAAAACCTATCTACCGGAGCTGCTGATATCCGACGGGAGCGAATCCCCCTCTAAAAACGATTCAGACCAGGCATCTTCCGATCAGGCCGGATCCCGGGTCAATATTGTTCTGGATGATGACAGTGATAATCCCGGGGGAGCTTCTTTTGCCGGCCAGCCGGAGCAGCTGGATGAGCTTGAGGATGGAGAGAATCAAATTGCAGAATCCGACGGAAATGTGCATAATAGTAAACTGGAAGAATCTGCAATGGATACTGTGACGATTCAGGGAGGAGGAGCTTCAGTCGATGTTCTTCCGAGTCTTGATAATCTGGATTTCGGATCCTCTTCAGCAGGACGTTCAGATGACCCGGATGATATGGATGTGGAAACGCCATCGGAACCGGAAGTTTCAATGAGATCCTCTCAGAGGGGATCGGGAATGGCGGATAACAGCGATCCCGAAGAGATTGCCAAAGCCGTTAAAACTGTGTTAAGCAGAGATCAGCAGAAATAGGAAGTGGTCGTAAATGTCTGAGGAAGTGATGGAAAAATTAACAGAAGAAGAATTATGGATTGAGTACAGGAAAACTCACGACCAGAAAATTCGCGATACTTTAATCAGACAATATGCTCCCCTGGTTAAATACGTTGCCGGAAAAATCTCTGTCGGCATGCCTCAGAGCGTGGACTTTGATGATCTTGTGGGATTCGGAGTTTTCGGTCTTTTTGATGCCATTGAAAAATTTGACCCTGAAAAGCATGTCAAATTTAAAACATATGCGGTCACCAGAATCCGTGGTGCCATTTTTGATGAACTCCGCTCGATAGACTGGGTTCCCCGTTCGGTAAGGCAGAAAACAAGGGAGATAGAAGATACCATACAGCATCTGGAATCCAGTCTGGGAAGGGCTGTGACCGATCAGGAAGTAGCGGGAGCCATGAATATGTCGACCGAACAGTACAATCAGATGATCCTGAAGGTCAGAGGAACCTCTATCCTTTCTCTGAACGATGTCTGGTATGCGGGCGATGAAAACGACAAAGTCTCCATTCAGGACAGCATTGAATCTCCCACGAGCCTGCAGCCGGAAACCATCGCGGAAAAGGATGAAATCAAGAGAGTTATTGCCGAAGCGATCCATGAGCTTCCTGAAAAAGAGCAGAAAGTCCTTGTGCTTTACTACTACGAAGATCTGACTCTGAAAGAGATCGGAAAAGTTCTGGAAGTAACCGAGTCAAGGATCTCCCAGCTGCATACAAAGGCGATTATGCGTCTGAGATCAAAACTGACGAATATGAAAAAAGGAATCATGTAACATGATTGACCAGGATCAGTTTCAGGAGACCATGCGGGAAATGTCTTTGAAAGACAGAGAACGCAAGTCTGTTGAAGTGACTGGTAGAACAATAGAAGAAGCTCTCAGCCAGGCGGCTATAGAAATCGGTGTTCCTGTCAGGCGTCTTGAATACGAGACTCTGGAGAGAGGAAAGCGCGGTTTCATCGGAGTCGGCAGAAAAGACTTCACCCTTATGGTCTATGAAATGGAGAGACGAACTGTTTCACGGGTCGATGGGGAAGATGTCTTTGAAGACTTTGAAGAAGAGGGCGTTGAAGAAGAGAAAATCATTGTTGACGGAGACTTTTCCGTCCGTCTAGCCAATGACGGTGCCTATCTGAAAGTCACGCCTCCCGGGGAGAACGGACAGGCCGTGAGTATGGATCAGGTCATGTTTGAGCTGGCCAGGAGACAGATCGGAGATCCCGATGAAGAGAAGATCAAAACGACCATTGAAAAAGCGGACAGCGTGTATGTCAAAGTGGGCGACTATATCTACAATCCTGTTAACGATGCCCGACCCACAGTGGAAGTTTCCCAGGATGAAATGGAAGCATATATCAATGTGGCGGAACCCGGTCCCGGAGGAGCGGATCTCACATCCTCGGATATTACATCCTTCCTGAGAAATAACAATGTAGTTTTCGGAATACTGGAAGATGCCCTTATACAGTTCGAGGATCATCCTGTGTATAATCAACCCTATCTGATCGCCCGGGGAGAACAGGCTGTGAACGGCCGGAATGCCTCGATCTCCTATCTGTTCGAAGTGGATCCCTCTCAGGTGAAGCTCAAACAGAAAAGCGACGGAACCGTGGATTTCAAAGAGCTGAACCTTATACAGAATGTGGTGAAAGGACAGCCCCTTGCCAGAAAAATACCCCCTGAGGCCGGTAAAGACGGAAGAACCGTTTACGGTAAATATATCCCTGCCAAAGACGGATCTGATATTCAGATCGGACTGGGAAAGAATGTTTCCATAACTGATAACGGTAAGACTGTCATCGCCTCGGCCAGTGGGCAGGTCCTTCTTCTGAAGGGCAAGATTACAGTCGAAACAGTTCTTGTCATTCCCGGTGATGTTAATGCGGCAACGGGAAATGTGAACGGACTGGGGACAGTTATTATCAAGGGAAATGTGGAGGACGGGTATACCGTTTCCGCCCAGGGTAATATCGAAGTGAACGGTTTTGTCGGTAAGTCCAATCTTACGGCAGGCGGTGATATCGTTGTGAAACGGGGTATCAACGGCGGAGAAGGGGAGTTCGGTCATATCTCGGCTGGCCGGTCCATCTGGTCCAGTTTTATCAACAATGCCAATGCCGAAGCGGGAGAAAATGTCATTGTGAGTGATGGAATCGTTCATGCTCATGTGGATGCCTCCTCCAAAATCCTCTGTAAAGGAAAGAGAGCCCGGATCGTGGGGGGAGAACTCAAAGCGGCAGAAGAGATCAATGCCGCCACCCTGGGATCCAAGGGGGGCGCCGAAACGATTCTCAGAGTCGGTTATGATCCCAAAGCCAAAGAGGAACTGGACGAACTTGAAAAGCTGCAGGTGGAACTGGACCGCGAACAGAACGACATTGACAGGAATCTTCAGGGGCTGATGAAGCAGAAACGGGCCAAGAAGAAGCTCAGTGCCGAAAAAGAGAAGCTCTTTCAGGAGCTGAGATCGCGGCATAATGACCTTGTGGATGAAATGGAGAAGGTTAAAGAGTCTCTGGAGCAGAAAAGGGAGTATATTTCGGTCCTTCAGCTTCAGGGGAAAATTTCCGCCTCCAGTAATGTGAATAGTGGTGTTAAAATATATATAAAGGATGATGAGTATGAGGTTACCAACCCCTACGATTATCCTGTGACCTTTGTCCTGAAAGACGGTTTTATTACAACCGACAAGTATGAGGACATCGAGGAGGAAGCGCTGCAGAGGCGGGATTAAGACTCTTGGTCTTTGCTCCGGGAGGTGCGTATGTCTATTAAACCTCTGGATCTGCAAACCATGTTTGTCAGATTGAACGAGGTCAGCAAAGAGCAATCTCACAATCAGCAGGCTTCTGCTCTTCAGCAGAATGAAGAAGCCAGGAAACTGGTGGAGCAGCAACTTCTTCAGGACAGTTCGGTCAATGCGACAAAAGAGGATCGCGAATCCGGAAAGGTCGAAGAGAAAGAACCGGGCCAAGAAAAGCAGGAAGAAAACAGGCAGCAGGCTTCGGCGGAAAAGAAAGAGGAAGAGAAAAAAAAGCAGCAGGTAGTCCGGGACCCTGAAATGGGAAATCATATTGATATATCCGGATAAGCTTCAGGGAGATATATGATTGGTGTTATTCTGGCGCTGGCCCTTCTGGCAATTGCGGGGGGATTCTACTTTTTAAAAAAAAGAATTGACAAGGCCTTGTCCAGCGAGCAGTGGGTCAGCAGCATACGGGATGAAATAGATCAGCTGGTTCTGGAAATGAATCAGACGGCCGAAAGGAATGTCGCCCTCCTGGAAGACAGGATTAAGGCTCTGGAATCCCTTCTGGGAGAAGCTGACAGAAAGCTTATGCTCCTTCAGAAAGAACAGGAGAAATCCGATCTTTCCCGTCAGGTCTATACGCATCTGAAAAAAAATACTCTGGTCACTCCTCCGGAACCTCCCCAGGAAAAGTCCACTCTCCAGCTCACATTGGCCGATGAAGAGCTGAACCATGAAAAAGAAGAGAAAAAGAAAAGCCTCAAAGACCGGGTCATGGAACTCTACGGTCAGGGATTTTCGGCAGATATCATATCCCAGAAACTGCAGGCTTCCATTGCCGAAGTGGATCTTATTATCTCTCTTCAGACAGAAGGCGGTGAGCGATGACCCATCTGAAAGAGTTCCTTTCCGATGCGGGACCTCTTATTCAGGATTTAAAAAAACAGATCTCAATGTGTCGTCAGGATGAACCGGAAGAGTCTGTTATGGATGATCTTTTCCGTCATCTCCACTCATTGAAATCAGGTGCGGCTTTTTTTCAGCTCATTCCTGTGGAAACCCATATCCATTCCATGGAATCTCTCTTTGAACAGATGAAAAATACAAGGGGGACAAAGGAGTTTTTCGCTCTGGCCGAAAAACTTTCCGCTTCTCTGCCCAGACTGGAGTCTCTTCTGCGGAATTCTGAGGACTCCCAGCAGGATTTTTACCTGGATCAGAGCGATGAACCCATCGAGATCTCCCTGTCGGGAAGAGCCGGAGGGGATGAAGTCATTGAGCTGAACCCCTTTCAGAAGCAGCTTCTCTGGGAAGCCGAACGGAGGGGGGACTCCCTTTTCTGCCTGACAGTTCAGCTGGATCCCGATGAAAGACTTCCCTATGTCAGGGCCTTTCTGGTTCTGAGTAATCTGGAACTGAAGACCAATGTGGTTTATACCTATCCCGAACCGGACAGGGAAGATCAGGATTATTCCTCTCTGACTTTCATTCTTACAAGCCAGGAAGGGGATTTGCCCATTTTTGATGCGGTCAATGTGGACGGAATCCTTCAGACCAGTCTGGTTCAGATGGATTACTCCCATTTCGGTTCTCCCGGCGGCCGGGGGGCTGTGGCCCAGTCAGATATCATGGTTCAGGAAGCTCTGGCACCTGTGATGAGCAAGGTGGAGCTTGAAACTGACTCTCTGGCAAAGATGAAAGAGAGTCTTATGGAGATGAAAGAGATTGTCCTCCCCATGGCTCCGGGGATCTATCAGAAGGAACCTCTTCTGGGGCTTATCAGGGAGATGGAACAGAACCTCAATGCGGTTTCTCTAATTCCCCTGTCGTCTCTCTACAGTAATCTCAAGAGATTTGTGAAAGATTCGGCTGAAAGGATGGAAAAACAGGTCACTACGGATTTCCGGGGCGGTCAGTTCGGATTGAGTATCCGGAGTCTGGAACTGGTTTCCCGCGTGCTTATTCAGCTTATCAGGAACGCCCTGAGTCATGGGATAGAAACTCCCGCCGAAAGGATGGACGCGGGAAAAAATCCTGTGGGAACCATTTCTCTCAATGCCTTTCACGACGGTAAGGGAATCAGAATCCTTTTCGGGGATGACGGACGCGGTGTGGATCTGGCTGAGGTGGAAAAGAAGGCCCGTGAAAAGGGCATAGCCGCAGATCTGGAGAATAATCTCCTCCAGATCCTGACAAAACCGGGTTTTTCCACAAATGATCAGGTAGACAGGATGTCCGGAAGAGGGATCGGCCTGGATCTGGTTGCTCACGACATTGAAAATGCTCTGGGCGGGGTTCTGTCGCTTGAAACTGTACCGGGAAAGGAAACTGTATTTACGGTGACGCTCCCCGGTGAGAGGGATTATATACCCATGATGATCTTTCAGGTGGAAGGGCGTCTTATGGCCCTGCCCAAAAGGAATGTAGGGGGAGTTTTTCCGACCGATTCCAGAGATATCCATCAGAAAGAGCATAACCTGCTTTACTATAAGGTGGGAGCGGATTATCTGCCCCTTTTTAACTTGCGGGGAATGATCAGCAGCCGGAGAACCGGTTTTTCGACCCCCTATGTCCTGATCCTGCAGCATCAGGGGAGGAAAGCGGTTATGCCCGTAGATGACCTTGTGATTGAAAAGGATGTGCCCCGGGACCAGTTTTTTCTGGGAGAACAGAAAGAACCATTTCTCTATGATGTTAAAGTGGGAGAAAATAAAGCAGATTTCATGTATCTGTCACCATCTATTATCGGTTGAATTTAATAAGAGGATTTTATGGCTTTACAGGACTTACTTGACAGAAATCTCATTCAGGTTCCTCTGGAATCAGGAGATAAAGAGGGGGTGCTCTCGGAACTGGTGGCGGTACTTAAAAATAAGGGCATTATCAACGATTCCGACTCCCTTCTGAATGCTCTTGTAGAGAGGGAGAGTCTGGGAAGCACCGGACTGGATAAAGGCATCGCCGTACCCCATGCCAAAACAGAACAGATACAGGATCTGTGCATAATTCTGGGCATCTCTCCCGGAGGGGTGGATTTTGAAGCCCTGGACGGTCAGGATTCGCATCTCTTTTTTATGATCATATCCCGTCCGGAGCAGAGCTCTCAGCACATTCAGGCACTCTCCCAGATCGCCGGTATCGCCCGGAATGAAGATCTCTGCCGTCAGCTGAAAGCTGCTGAGAATCCTGATGCTGTGATGGACCTGATCAGAGAGGCGTAAAAACCCGTTTAATAGATTCTTTCCACAGAGTATCCGCCCTTTTCCAGCGCCCGGATAATGTTTTTAACATGCTCATGGCCGTTGGTTTCCACTGTGACTTCGAGCTGAACCTCTTTAAGCCTGTCCAGAGTTTTGAACTGGTTGTGATCCAGTTTGATAATATTGGCATTTTCTTCAGCCAGAATCTGTGATATTTTCAGAAGCTGACCGGGTTCATCGGGCATATCGGCGGAAAAGCAGAAGATTCTGCCCCTTTTAACCAGACCGGTATCAATCATCGAAGAGATGGTTACAACGTCGATATTGCCTCCGCTGATAACCGGGACGATCTTTTTTCCCTTTTCCCGCAGCTTGTAAAGGGCTGCCAGAGAGAGGACTCCGGAATTTTCGGCAATGAGCTTATGACGCTCCAGCAGCAGAAGAAAGGACTCCATCAGTTCCGCATCACTGACCGTGATGATTTCATCCACAAGGTCTTTTATCACACCGAAGGTCTTTTCACCGGGAGTTCTGACTGCCACGCCGTCGGCGATGGTATCCACCTTGTCCAGAGTTTGTATTTTGTTCCGGAAAACAGAGTCACTCATAGCCATGGCACCGTCGGGTTCCACACCCACAACCCTCACATCCGGTTTCAGGGATTTCACAGCCACTGCGATTCCTGCCATCAGACCGCCGCCGCCGATGGGAACCACAATCGTATCCACATCGGCCAGTTCCTCGAGTATTTCAAGACCGATGGTTCCCTGACCCGCCATAACCTCTTCATCATCAAAGGGATGAATAAAGACAAGGTCTTCCTGTTTTTCCAGTTCCCTGGCATAGAGATAGGCGTCATCGTAATAGTCACCTTCCAGGATGACTCTGGCACCGTAGTTCCTGGTGGCCTCTACTTTAATAAGAGGCGTATTGCGGGGCATCACGATGGTCGCTTTCACCCCCAGCATCTGAGCTGCCAGGGCTACACCCTGAGCATGATTCCCGGCGGAGGAGGCTATCAGTCCCTGCTTTTTCTGTTCCTCTGACAGGGTCGATATTTTGAAATAGGCACCCCGGATCTTAAAAGCCCCGGTCAACTGCAGATTTTCCGGTTTGAGATAGATATCATTCCCGGTTTCCCTGCTGAAAATGGGACTTTTAATAAGGTGGGTCGGCATGGTGATACCCTTGAGTGCCGCTGCTGCGTCTTTTATTCTTTCCAGAGTTGGTCCCATGTGGGTATTTCCTTTATCTTTTTCCGGGGATTCTCAGATTGCTGATTTGTCTGAAGTCCCTTTTCCTTGAGGTACAGGGTATGCAATCGTTTTTCCGAATAGGCCATATATTCAAATATGATCTTTTTCTCGGGTTTGACTTTCATAAGATTGAATATTCTGTAGATTTTATTGAGCTTCCTTCTGAGATGCTGGACTCCGTAAATGGACAGTTTGAAATGTCTGGCCAGTTCATAATCCTTTTTCATGTACTGACCGCTTCTGTCTTTTTTATTGAGCTCTACAAATTCAATAATCTCTTTTTCACCGAGTCTTGTCTTGGTATTCTTGGTGTATTGGGCGTTTCTTCTGCGGGATCTTATCCCGGCTCCGGCGCATTTGCGCTTCTTCCAGTAGGGATGGCGGTTACGGGCATACTGAATATCCTTCAGGGTGTATCCTGTCTCCTTCATCCACTCTCTGGCAGCCAGACTTTTCTCATAGGCCGAAAGGGGCAGGGTGAGAGAGAGGTCTATATATTCAGTTGGATCTGAACTGCTGATAAGTTTTTTATATGCTTGGTCTTTGGCTTTATTCACCTGAACTATCATAGACGCGAACTATGTTTTTTTCAATTCATGACGGTTAAGAAATCCATGAATTAGAGGTAAAGCTTTTTTCCGGGAACAAAAGGGGGCCATTCCCGGGAAAAAAACCCAACCGGGCCTGTCCTTTTTTCTGATACCGGGAGCGCAGTCCATCTCTTTTATTTCAGGAAAGGCCGCTTCCAGCGCATTCAGTAAGGCCGGATCATCCGGACAGTAGAGTGATAATTCCCGTCTGAAAGGATGCTGACGGGAGTGCATAATGATAAGGAGATCCAGTGATTTCTCTTTAAAAAAACTCTCAAGGTCTTTGCGGGAGTACAGGTTCCGGTCAAAGAGCTTTTTCTGATCAACCGGGATCGAGCAGATCCCTGCTTTCAGAGAATCCGCGGGGATTTCCTTATAGTCCCGGATCAGCAGATCCCGGAATGACAGGTCCGAAAGATCCTGTTTAATGGCTGAGAGGGATTTCAGGAATTTCAGATCTTTTTCTGAAATATACTTCTGGAGGCTCCGGAATTCCTCCCTGTCTATATCTCTGGTTTTATCCCATTCCGGATTGAAATCTCCTGTATCAATAATAATGGCAGCCCCCAGAAGGAGGGCCTCGGTTCTTGTCATTTCCAGTCCGGCACTCCGGAATTGGCGGCAGATGAGGCTGGCACAGGATCCTGTCTCCCGGACAATCCGGGGGCTTGCATCGGGTGCGAAACTGCTGTCCTGATGATGATCGATCATTCCCGCTACATCCTGTTCGGATATCTCCCATTCGGGCCGGTTATGATCCACCAGAAAAAAACGGCTGGAGGATTTTCGGATCAGTTGCTGTCCTTCAGAACTGGAGAGAGACTGGAAAGCCTCTGTATTTATACGGACATAATGGAAAACAGCCTGAATTTCGGGTGTCAGATACCATTGGGATGAGGGTCTGGCATACAGAGCTATTGTTTCCATTTCAGGATGGAGCCGGGACTGGAGAACCGCTTCGCAGAAAGTGCATACCGTACTGTCCAGATCTCCTGCCTGGTTTCCTATAACCAGGAGTGTTCCTTGATTCATCCCTGTATTTTAATCTATCCGGGGAAAGGGGTCCATATCAGCCCCAGAAGAACCTCCCATGAGTCTGTTTCCACACTTATTTTTTCCCATTCCGTCCCATCGGGCTTCCGGACTGTCCAGTTGGTCCGGAGATAGCTTCCCCGGAGCTCCAGCTTTAGGGTGGGGTTCATATGGTATATGATACTAACCCATGGCCCCTGTTTGTAAAGAATGCTTTCTGAAAAATTTAAAGGGAAATAGAATCCGTAGGATCCGTTCGCACTGATAAGAGGGGAACGGTTTTTCATAAGGAACCAGGTGAGTCCGGGCTGGAGAAGATAGGTCTGCTGTTCATTGTAGAAATTGTAGCCGTATCTGTTTTTCAGGGCAAACACCCAGTTCCTTCCCGGGATTCCGGGGAGTAGGAAGCGGGGAGTCAAATCAGCCGTCAGGACCTGTTCATAGCGGCCGGAAATATCAGCCCAGGACCATTCTCCATCGGAAACTTCCCAGTCTTCATCATGGAGAACCCCTTGCTGAAGGGTGTGGAATACGCCGGCTTTCAGATTTTTATGAATCCTGTAATAGCCGCCCGTAGTGAGGGAGAGCCGGAAAGGGTCGTCTCCTCTGTAGGAACCCAGGACTTCCGCTGTCAGATCGACTTTTCCCAGATCTCCCAGAAACATCAGCCGTGTACCCGTATTGAAAGGGGATTCCTCCAGGGACCCTGCTGTATGATGATCCGCTGATAGGGAAAGATTCCACAAAACAGCTATGGTCAGAAAGAAAAAAGATTTTTTCATTAGAAATAGTCCTGATCAAGAAGATCACTGTAGAGCCCTTCCAGGCTGGTTCTGTCTTCCACCGGGCCGGAGTCCGGGTCGGTATTCCAGTTCAGATCCTCTGTCCATTCATAGTACCGGGGATCGGTCAGCCTGCTGCCTCCGGGAATAGTTATTCCCTCACCCTGATTGACAAGGACCGACTCATCCGTTTCAGTCAGGGCCACTTCCACTGTCCCCTCGTTCACACAGAGCCATATGTCCGGATTCTCCTCAACAGTATTGCCGAAAGCAATAAAAAATTCTGTGCCCCTTACTCCGGCGACAACCGATTCGGTCCGTACGGAAAATGAGGAGGTTCCCCCTAATTTACTGACTTTGCTGAAAAGGCTCCCCCTGTTCAGATCCAAGCTTGTTGTATTGCCGGTTTCAGTGAGTACCATAAAGGAGTTTTCCTTCATTTTCAGTGTTCTGCTTCCGTCCAGATCAATAATGACAAGGCCGTCCTCTCCGGTTTGAATGCTGTCTTTTTCAAGAAGTTCTGTACCGAAATCAGCAAAAATCTCTTCATTTTCTCTGATTATGAACACATCTC
The DNA here is from genome assembly GCA_963666275.2 of Oceanispirochaeta sp. Lineage (GTDB taxonomy): Bacteria > Spirochaetota > Spirochaetia > DSM-2461 > DSM-2461 > Oceanispirochaeta. The sequence goes on along the minus strand of CAXXOA010000001.1, from coordinate 2,394,716 downwards.
CTTCCAGATAGGTAATACTGTTTTCCGCCTGAAGGATAAAACCGGTCAGGATCGCTAGGAAAAAAAGGATGTAAGCTGTCTTTAAAGCTGTTTGATTTGTTAACATTTTAATCTCCCGGGGATCCCATCTTATTGTGTATGATATAAATAGCCTGTCTGCCACATCTGAGATCCTCTATTTACAATTATAGTTCCTCTTTTAAATAATACAAAAAAACTATTAAATATTTCTGCAAACCATTTGCATTTTTACTCTTCTATGATTATATTGGTAACTATGACAGAAAAACGAAAAGAACTTCTGAAGTTGATTGATACATCTTCAGTTCCCCTGAATGCCTCGCAGATATATAGGGAGCTGGAACATCCCATGGATCTGGCAACCGTATACAGGGGGCTGGACTATCTGGAACAGAATGGATTTATTGAATCTTTTGTTTTTGAATGTGACAAAAGAGGAATTGAGAGGTACTTCTATCTGAAAAAGGCGAATCATGAATCCTATCTGCACTGTCAGGAGTGTCATTCATTTTTCTCCGCAGGCCTCTGTCCCGTGGACAAGTCTGTGGAATCTCTTGAAAAAGAGACAGGATTTCTGGTGCTGGAGCACCAGCTTATTTTAAAAGGACTCTGCAGTGACTGCAGAAATACTCAGGGAGAGTTATAGATGAAAAAAATAGTTGTAAATATTCTGACAGGACTGCTCTTGAGCGGCGCAATCCTTTCAGCAGCGGGACAGAGTGAAAAAGCGGATACAGAGAGACTCTCTATTGTGACATCCACTTCCATTATTAATGATGTTGTACAGCAGGTATCGGGAGATGCGGCTGATGTGAAAGGGCTGATTATACCGGGTCAGGACCCCCATAGCTATGAACCCACTCCCCGGGATATGGCGGCGGTGGAAAAAGCGGATATCCTTTTCCTTAACGGATTTGATCTGGAAGAAGGACTGGTCAGGATCCTTGAAAATGTAAGCACTGGACAGATCATCGAAATTTCAGAGCATATAGATCTGGAACATCAGGATTCCCATGAAATGGAAGAGGAAGATGAACATGCCGGAGAAGGGGATGATGAGGAGCATAACGGTCATGACCATGGAGGTGTTGATCCCCATACCTGGATGTCTCCGTTCAATGTTATCCAGTGGACTCAGGTTATTGTGGAAGTCCTGTCGGAAGCGGATCCTTCCCATGCCTCTGTGTATCAGCGAAACGGCGCTCTTTATGCAGAAAAACTCCGTTCCCTTCACAATGAAATCGAAGACAGTCTGGAAACCCTTCCCCGGGGGAAAAAGGTGCTGATCACAGACCATGATGCCCTGGGATACTATGCCGACCTCTATGGCTTTGAAGTGGCCGGAACAATTATGCCCAATCTGAGCACCAGTTCTGAAACCTCCGCCCGCCATCTCTCTGATCTTGTGCATCTGCTGAAGGAGAGACATATCAGGACCATATTCATCGGTTCTACCGCCGGGGCAGATATAAGGAAGCTTACAAATGCTCTGGAAAAGGAAATCGGGGATGACATCTATGTAGAAACCCTCCTGACCGGTTCATTGACAGAGGCCGGAGGATCTGCGGATAATTACATTGATTTTCTGAGGTATAACACCCGACGGATTGTGGATGGACTTTCCCGGTAACCCTACAGATCTCTCATCAGAATAAAAGCAGGACTGGAGTCTCATGATCTATAAAAACCGTCTCAAAGGGACAATATTCATTTTTTTATGCGTAGGAGCCTGGGCTCTCATTCCGGTGGTTTCAAAACTGGGGCAATCCCATCTGGACAATCATCAATTCCTTTTCTGGTCCAGCCTTGTTTCATTTTTCGTCCTGCTTTTCTCTTCTCTGGGGAAAGGGACTTTATCGGAACTGGCCGGATTAAGGATAAAAGACTGGCTGTACCTTGTCTTCCTGGGCCTTCTGGGAACCTATATCTACTACCTGTTCCTCTATCTGGGATATGCCGTCGGCCGGGGGATGGAAGTCCTGGTTATTCAGTATACCTGGCCGATTCTTATCGTCCTGCTTTCTCTCTTTATTGGCAGAGAGAAAATGACAGTGAAAAAAGCGGCTTCCCTGGTTCTGGGATTTCTGGGTGTCATCATCGTACTGACAGGCGGTAAGATCGGTAGCATCCGTTTTGATAATATCACAGTGTTTCTCCTTGTGGCTCTGGGAGCGCTCTGTTTTGCCCTTTTTTCCGTTCTGGGAGGAAGGGTGGCCCTGGATCCTCTGGCTGCCAATACAGTGTATTTTCTCACAGCGGCTGTTTCCGCTTTTTTTTCCATGATCTTCTTTTCGGGATGGGAAGTTCCCTATGGAAGCGAACTGCTGCCCGTACTGCTTAACGGGATTCTTGTAAATGGTATTTCCTATTATTTCTGGATCGTGGCCCTCAGAGAGACTTCCCCCTCCTTTGCCGCACCTTTTATCTATATTTCTCCGGTCCTCTCCTCGGTCTATCTTGTCCTCTTTTTTAATGAGGCCTTCAGACCTTCCTACGGGATTGCCCTCGCTCTTGTACTGGCAGGCGGTTTTATCAACTCTCTGAAAGAAAAAAAATAGGAAGTCATTGTTTTTTATTTATAATATGAAAGCAATCTTTGCTATAATGAACTTAAGTGGAAAAGTTATCTGTAAAACCTGACAGCAGATTTCTCTTTATTCTTTTTACGGTTTGTATTCTCATTCTGTGGACAGTTCTGATTTTTGTTCTGGCCAGGCAGTTTATCAGTTTCCAGAAAGAATCTGTCCTTGAACTGGTTGAGACCGAGGCTGTCAGTCATTTCCGGGCGGATTGGACTTTCAGGCAATGGGCCTCCGAAATGGGTGGATTCTACGTGTTTGTTGATGAGGACACTCTGCCCAATCCGCGCCTATCGCATGTTCCTGAACAGAATATTACAACCGGATCCGGCAGACCTCTGACCCTTATGAACCCTGCCTGGGCATTGAGAAGCCTTAACGAGTTCAAAAATATGGAAAACAGGACTGTGGGACATATCACCAGTCTGAATCTTCTGCGGGAGGAGAACCGGCCGGATCCCTGGGAGACCGAAGCCCTCTTCTCATTTGAGAAGGGCCGTGTGGATGCCTCAGGAATTTCCTATAAAGAGGGGGTTCCATTTTTCCGCTACATGGAGCCGATCTATGTGGAGACATCCTGTCTGAAGTGTCACGGCTATCAGGGGTATGAAGTGGGAGACATCCGGGGCGGGATCAGTGTTTCGGTTCCGTTCAGTCCCTACATAGCTATTGAAAAAGCTCAGGTCCAGAGCACTGTGATATTATTCTCTTCCATCTATGCGGCTGTATTCTCTGGGATCCTTCTCAGTGCATTCCTTATTTTCAGAAAACAGGAGGCCGTGCGGGAAGGCAGTCTCAGGCTCAGGGAGAGTAATATTAAACTCGAGCAGGAGGTTGAATCCTCTCAAAAGGCCAATCAGAATCTCCAGCAGGAGATCCGGAAGAGGCAGGAGGCGGAAAAAGAGAACCTGATGCTTCAGTCCCAGTTGAATTACAAGAGTAAAATGGACGGTCTGGGACAGCTTGCCGGTGGAGTGGCCCATGATTTCAACAATATCCTGAACGGTATTTCCGGAGCCGCTGAGCTTCTTCAGATCACCAATCCGGATCTGAGTGAATCTTCCGGCAAGTATGTGGACATGATCCTCTCGGCTTCGGAACGAGCGGCGGATCTTGTGAAAAAACTTCTGATTTACAGTAAAAACAGCAACTCCGATTACTCTTGCACTGACATTCACAGGATCCTGGAGAACGCTTTTGCTCTAACGGAAAATACTGTGAACAGACGGATCAGAATGGGGCTTGTTAAAAATGCGCGGCAATCCACCGTGTATGGAGATCCTTCGGATCTTGAGACCGTATTTATGAACCTGATAGTCAATGCGCTTCATGCTGTTGAAAGGGATGGTGAGATCAATGTCTCAACTGAAAATCTGTATTATGATAAAGAGTTTACCGACGGGTCCTCTTTTCAGGTGGAACCGGGGCAGTATGTACAGATTAAAGTTTCTGATACGGGCTGCGGAATCTCACCGGCTATCATAGATCAAATTTTCAACCCTTTTTTTACAACAAGGGAACCGGGGCAGGGAACAGGGCTGGGGCTCACTACTGTCTACAATGTCATGAAGAACCATAAGGGGTCCCTGGAGGTTACCAGTCTCCCCGGCGAGGGGACCACGTTTACTCTGGCTCTGCCCTGTTGCGAAGAGACGGAACCGTCATCTTCCATTAAGGAGGAGCTGAGGACAGGACAGGGAACCATCCTGGTTGTAGATGATGAGCAGTATAACAGAGATATCCTGAAAGAGATGCTTGGACATCTGGGGTATAAAATCCTGACGGCCAGTGACGGCATACAGAGTCTACAGGTCTATGAAGAGTTCAGGGAACAGATAAACCTGGTGCTGCTTGATATGAATATGCCGGGGATGGACGGCCAGGAAACACTGGCGAAACTGAGCCGTCTGGATCCGGATTGCCGCATTATTTTCTGTTCCGGATATATAACCCGGGAAGAGCCGCAGAAAGGGGCTGAAAACAGAAATGTTGCGGGTTATCTTAAAAAACCCTTCCGTCTGTATGAGTTAAGTGAGATTCTGGAAAAATCACTCTAGAAAACTATCGGCGTCCTGTCAATTTTATTATATGGTAACCGAACTGAGTCTGGACAACCTGGCTGTAGCTTCCCGGCGACATCCTTTTACAGGCATCTTCAAATGCAGGGACCATCTTGCCCGGACCGAACCAGCCCAGATCTCCTCCCTTGGATTTGCTGGGGCAGGTGGAGAACTCTTTGGCAAGTGCGGCAAAGTTTCCTCCCTGTTTGCATCTTTTCAGAAGTTCATTGGCTAAATTTCTATCTTTTACAAGAATATGGCTGGCTCTCCACTCCATTGTTCATCTCCTGTGGGTTGTTTAGATCAATCAGGGCTATTATAGAAAAGCCTTTCAATTTTGACTAGCAGATGAGGCGCGGCACTCCATGATCGTGATTGTTCCGCCCATCAGGGGGATCTCTTTTTCTACAATAAGCCCCGCCTGATCCGTCAGGGGCTTTAAACCTCTGTTTCTATGAAAGGATTGAAACCCGGCAAAATGGTCTTTTCCGGCAAGCCTTTCGATGATTCTTATAATAGTGCCCTCTGTATTGCGAGGAAGAGGATGGGAATAGTCCGCAATGATCAGGGTCCGGGCTGTCCTTTTCATCTCATTCAGTACGGGCAGCCGCATGGACAGGGGCATCTCGTGGAGGGCCAGGGAGATCGTGGCATAATCGTACTCCTGATCTTTGATAAAAGACAGATCTTCCCCGTGGGCGGCATAAAATTCAAGATGTTCATAGGGCCCGTTGTTTTTCTTTTTCCTTATCTTTTCAATCATTGAACTGTTGAGATCCACTCCTGTACAGCGGCGGCATATCCCGCTTAGGGTGAAGAGAAAATCCCCTGTACCGCAGGCAAAATCAATGATATCCTTTTGAGGAGAGATCCTCTCTTTCATGCCCTTCCGCAGGGTTTTGAGCATGGGATCTATAAGAATTCTGTAGAGGCTATAGGTTAGGAACATGGCGGATTACTCCCTGTAAAAGGGAGTATAACAGCTGCTGCAGTGTTTGACAAATCTTGACTTATTGGGCCATTCAGCATAAATTGATAAAAAATTATCTACCCCTGAGGATGTATCACCATGTTTCTGCTTGAAGACGGGTAGTGATCTGACGGGAAGGAGTTGCAAAAATGAAAAAAACAATCCTCATACTGATGGTACTGGCTTTGACCGCTGCATCCCTTGCCGCCTCGGGAAGTAAAGAACCGGCACAGCCGGAAAATCCCGGCCGCCCTGTAAAAGTTGCTGTACTGAACGGCCCCTCCGGAATCGGAATGATTCAGCTTATGGAAAATCCTCCCCTTCAGGACAGAGATATTACGGTGGAAACCCTGGCCGTCGGGGCTCCGAAGGTTCTTCTGGGACAGCTTATCAATGAAGAGTGGGACTTTGCCGCCCTTCCGGCGAATATGGCTGCTATCCTTCACAATAAAGGGATTCCCTACAAGCTTGCCGCTGTAACCGGACTGGGAAATCTCTATCTGGTAGCCCCCAGATCAGCGGGAACTCTGACCCTGAAGCAGCTTGAAAACAGGACTCTCCATATCCCGGGAAAGAATACCACTCCCGATCTTATTATGCAGCTCCTTTCTGATACCAATGATCTTAAGATTGATATGGATTACAGTTTTAATCCCAGTGATCTGGCAAAAGCCCTGATCGGTGGAGTCGTTGACGTGGCTGTTCTTCCCGAGCCTCTGGCAACCATGGCTGTGACAAAAAACAGCGATCTCCACTTTGCGGCGGATCTTCAGCTTCTCTGGGAAGAGACCTATCCTGAAAAAGATATTTTCCCCATCACCGTAATGGTTGTGAACTCAGCCTTTGAAGAGGCGAATCCTGTTTTGACCGATGAGATCATGATGGCCATGGAAGACTCTATCAACTGGGTTAAAGAGAACCCCTCTGAAGCTTCTGTCCTGATCGGAGAGCACGGATTCCTCCTGCCCCAGCCGGTTGTGGAGAAGGCTATCCCCAACAGCAACTATACTTTTCTGACTGGAATGGAAGCCATGGAATCAGCAGATCCCTATTTTTCCGAGGTGTTCAGGATCAATCCTGCGGCTCTGGGCGGATCTCTGCCCGATGAGACACTCTATCTGAAATAATGCCTGAATCAAAAGACCGTCTCAAAACTACGGCGATTTCCATACTGCTGTATCTGGCGGTCTGGAAAGTCCTCTCTCTTCTGATCGGACGGCAGATTATCCTTCCGCCGCCGGAAGAGGTTTTTCTGCAGGTGCTCCTGCTGTTCAGGGGCAGAGAGGTTTTTCCTCAGGTTATTCCCACCCTTGTAAGAGGCCTTTCCGGGTTTGCCCTCTCCTTTATCCTGGGAGTCCTCTGCGGCGTGGCAGCGGGGCTCAGCAGACGGTTCCGATGGTTTTTAAATCCTCTCCTTATTAGTATCCGTTCGATTCCGGTTCTCTCCCTTATACTCCTGGCGATCATCTGGTTCAGAACAGAGCTTGTTCCTGTTTTTATCTGTTTTCTTGTGGTCTTTCCCCTGCTCACAGGCAGTGTGGCATCAGGGGTCTCCCGGATAGACCGGGACCTGCTTGAAATGGCCCGTATCTACAGGAAGACGCCGGGGGAGATCTTTAAAATGATCTATCTTCCCTCGATGCTTCCCTATGTGGGAAACGCCATGTCCACAGGTCTGGGGCTGACCTGGAAATCTGTGGTGGCTGCGGAAATCCTCAGTATGCCTGAGAAGGGTATGGGCACATCCATGCAGGCCGCTCAGTTCCAGCTGGATACGCCAGTGCTTTTTGCCTGGACGATTCTTATTGTTCTTCTGTCCGCCCTGTTTGAAGGGATTCTGGGCATTCTTGAAAAAAAAGGAGTCCACCATCGTGGTTGAGTGGAAGAATCTCTCTTTTTCCTACGGGGATCTGACCGTTGTAGAGGATTTTTCCCTTCAGCTGGATACGCCGGGAATTACAGTGTTCCTGGGGCCTTCAGGCTGCGGCAAAACCTCTCTGCTGAACCTGGCGGCTGGGCTTAGGTCCCCCGGGAAGGGACAAGTTCTCAATCCCTACAGTGACAATCAGAGCTACCTGTTTCAGAAGCCCCGGCTTCTTCCCTGGAAGAGTGTTCATGAAAATGTCGCCTTTGCTCTTCCCTCCGGAATGGATGGAGAAGAAAAAGCCGGAAGGACCTCCCGGATTCTGGATCTTGTGGGTTTGAAAGAGTTTGAGAGAGCCCTGCCCGGTGAGCTCAGCGGAGGAATGGAGCAGCGGGTGTCCCTGGCCAGGTCCTTTGTCAGTGAAGCGGAGCTGCTCCTGATGGATGAACCTTTCAAGGGATTGGATCTTAAGATGAAAATTCCACTGATTCAGCTGATTCTGAAAATACTGAAACAGAGGCAGACAAGAACCATTCTGGTAACCCATGATGTGAGAGAGGCTATTCTGATGGGGGACAGGATTATCCTGCTTCAGGGACCGCCCCTGAAGGTCAGGGAGGATTTTCTCAATCCCTGTTCTCCCGGGGCCCGACATATGGAGAACCAGGCGTTCTATGATCTGGAACACAGGCTCTACCATCTGATACTGGAAGATTCTACTGAAGCTTAACGTAGCTTCTCAGATTCTCCACCTTTGTTTCCACCAGGCCTCTGGCTTCGGCTGAGGATATGAATTTCTTGAATTTGCTGAATCCCAGATTCTTCATCACAACCCCTTTCTCTTTCAATGCTGAGCTTAGAATAGAGTAGGGATGAAACTGGGGACCTTTTTTACCATCAAGTTCCTCCAGAGTGCTCACAAGGGTTCTCAAGGCTGTCTGCAGGGAGCTGACTTCCTGCATATACCCTTTGCCCGGGAGGATATAGGTCTGGCTGTCTTCCTCTTCAAGGCTGACAAAGCCCGCTTTCACTGCGGCTGTGATAAAGCTGCTCCACCGTTTGTATCCGAGATTCTTCTCGTCAAAATCCCGGTTGAGCATCTTCATTTTTATCTTAACCGATCCCATGTTGCCTGACTTTCCATCCTTCTGGAGGATACTGGCCGTTTCGGCAAGCCTTTCAAACCAGTACTGCTTATCGTGCTTGTTTCTGGCAGGAGACTGATCATCGTTGTCTGAATCGGATGAATCGTCATCGTCATCGCTGTCGGGGATCAGTTCTCTATAGTCTGTAAAGCTGTCAGCCAGAATCAGAAGATCCTGGGCGGCCGTTTTGATATCACAGATAATGTGTATCTTTTTTCCTGATTTTCTTAGAGTGAGGAGGAGGGGACGAAAGTCGCTGTCTCCTGTAATCAGAATAAAAGTATCAATATGGTCATGGTATCTCAGAAGTTCCAGAGCATCCGTTACAAGCTGCATATCCGAACCGTTTTTGTTTCTTCTGACCCGCTGGTAGGGTATGTGCACCATATAGAAATGGAGGCCCGCCAGGACCGGTCCCAGAGAACGGAAGCCTGGTTTGCTCCAGTCCGCATAAGCATAGGATGTGACCACGCGTCCTTTAGATTCCGCATAATCCCACATACCCTGAATCAGTAAGTTGTCATTACTGGAGGGTGTTACATTCTCTATATCCCAGAGAATCGCTACATTTTCAGTCATTCTTTATTGTCCTTTTTATAGTTCCAGGTTGAATCACCCGCATATCTTTTATGTTTTGTTTTTAACAATACCATGTTTTGATGGAAAAAACAGCAGTTTGGTGATGGGAGCTGCAATAATTTGCAGCTTGGCTGATATTAAAAAAAACCCATCCGAAAAAGGATGGGTATTATGTGCCACCGATGAGATTCGAACTCATGACACGAGGATTTTCAGTCCTCTGCTCTACCGACTGAGCTACAGCGGCAACTTCTTGAAAGAATATATACGTCTGCCGGATTTCTGTCAATAAGATGACAGTTTTTTTTCTCCGGACTGGAAATGACATTGTATTTATCAATGATAATAGAATTCTGTGAGTAAGTTACTTTGCATTGTTTTTGAATGATATCAGGTATAATCCTGTAAAATGGAAAGGAAAATGACAAAAAAAACCCATCCGTAAAGGATGGGATAATGATGTGCCACCGATGAGATTCGAACTCATGACACGAGGATTTTCAGTCCTCTGCTCTACCGACTGAGCTACAGCGGCAACTGATGTGCTGTATCATATAGATTCATGGAATTCCTGTCAAGCAAGGAGGAAAAAAAATCTGTCATCTGTTTATTCCATAGGGAATATGCTAATATTTCCCGCAGATAACTAAGAGGGTGAATGTGATGCATAAGCTTGTATTTTTTGTTCCGGAAAGCCACAAAGAGGATGTGAAAGAGGCTCTTTTCGCTCTGGGGGCCGGGACTCAGGGCTCCTACGGGTCCTGCTGCTGGGAGTGTGAAGGTACAGGTCAGTTTAAACCACTTGAGGGATCTGATCCCTTTATAGGCAGCACAGGGACTCTGGAGAGAGTCCGGGAGTTCCGTGTGGAAATGCTTGTAGGTGAGGATCTTATTCCTGATTGTATTGAAGCTCTGGAAAAGACCCATCCCTATGAAACACCGGCTTTCGAGTTTTATAAAGTGACCCTCCCGGGGGATGAGCAGGAATCGCATCCCTGGGTTTAAAAGGCAGCGATCAGATAAAACCTCTGGCCCCCTGAATCAGGGCCAGCCCCATATGGCAGGCTGTTTCGGTTCTCAGTACCCGGTCTCCCATGGAGCAGATCTGAAACCCTCTCTCCCGGAGCATTCCTCTCTCCCTGTCACTCCAGCCCCGTTCCGGTCCGATAGCCAGACAGGTAGCGCCTTTCTCTGGTAAATAGGATTTCAGGGGCACATCGGGAGACATATTATCCAGGGCCAGACGGTCCGTATTTTCATCAATCAGATCGATGGCTTTGAAGAGGGAGTAGAGTTTGACAAGCTCCGGCAGAATGGTGGTTTCCCCCTGGGAAATTCCCTCCAGAAGTGCTGTTTTGTACTCCTCTTTCATCCAGAGACTGCTTGTCAGATAGGATTTCTCTCCCAGGTCAGTGGCACAGAAAATCATTCTACCCACACCGGCTGTGGTGAGATCTTTCATAAGTCTCCGGGCTGTAGGGGGCCGGGGAGTGCCTATGATCATGGTAACAGGATCCGGATGGGGCGGGGATTTCTCTCCCTGAAAGGAAAAAGACATGGAGCCGTCTGTTTCGATTTTCCGGATCACCGCTTTGCCTATGGGACCTCCGATAACGCCTGCATCCAGGATCTCTCCCTCCCCGGCTCTGAGGATTTTTTTTATATGCTGCACTCTCGGGTCATTGCCGGACAGGGGAGAGAGCCATTCATTGCTTTGAAATATAAGTAGATTCATGAGGCAAAGTATATACATCCCCGGGGGATTTGTAAATTTCACAAATCAATCCGTCAGGGGGCTTTGATTTTATAGGGAAATATGAGATAGTCCCTTCTGTTAACAGGAGATAGAAAGAATATATGGAACCATTAAAGGGATTTCAGAGAAGTTATCTGACTAAAAAAGCCCATGCTCTTAAACCGGTTGTTATGATCGGAGGAAACGGCCTGACCGAAGCCATTGAAACTGCGGTAGACCAGGAACTTGAGAATCATGAGATGATAAAAGTGAAATTTGTGGACTATAAGGAAGACAGAAAAGATCTGTCCCGTCAGCTGGCGGAAAAAACCGATGCCCATCTTGTACGGGTTATTGGTAATATGGCCATACTCTATCGCTACCAGAGCGATCATGATAAAAGGATCTATCACGTACCCAAATCCAGATAGACGCAGGACTGCGTCGGGGCACTGTCCACGCTAGCTCCCTCCCGGGTAAAGACGCGATTCATCGCGTCTCCTCTGGGAAAATGCCGACAGCCAAGGCCAATCCCTACCCCGTAAAGACGAGATTCATCGCGTCTTATATCAAAAGGATCAGCGCGATTACCGAAAACAGGATCAGCGCGATTACCGAAAACAGGATCAACGCGATTACCGAAAACAGGATCAACGCGATAAATCGCGTTGCTACTGTTTTTCGTACTGCTGGACTTCTTCGTGTCTGTATTCCAGTTCTATGCCGACCTGGCTGAACATCGCCTCGGATTCGGCCCCGGCATGGTACTTCCTTTCACAGACAACACGGATTATGCCGCTGCTTATAATCAGCATGGCACAGGTTCTGCAGGGGGTCATACGGCAGTAGAGGGTTGCACCTTCCAGAGGTATTCCTCTCCTGGCAGCCTGGCATATTGCATTCTGTTCGGCATGGACTGTTCTCACGCAGTGCTGGCTTTTGGAACCGTCCTCGTGAACTGTGGTTTTGAACTGATGGCCGGCCTCGTCGCAGTGGGGAAGCCCCGGAGGCGCTCCCACGTATCCGGTGGCAAGGATCTGTTTGTCTCTGGCTATGACGCATCCGCTTCTTCCCCGGTCGCAGGTAGCCCTTTTCGAGATGGCTTCGCAGACTTCCATAAAGTATTCATCCCAGCTCGGGCGGATGTAGTCTCCCATGATGTTCCTCCAGTAGACAGGTTTCTCTCCATTATAGTAAGAATACCTGCATGGTCAAACAGAATTCACAATTTCCCCTTTTCCAGATACTCAGAGAAGGATTAAAATAGAAACAGGAGCTTAGAATATGAATAGCAATGAATTTAACAGAAGCTGTAAGCATCTGAGAAAAAAATACCAGTACGAATGTACAGAAGAATTTATGAAAGATCTGGAGGAGCTTTTTATAAAAGCCCTCGGTATGCCCGAAGATTTTTCCTCGGAACTGATGGAATACTGTTTTCCCGGCAGCGAAGTGGATGACAAGTACTTCGATAAACTGGCAGATATGGTTGATATTTTCAACATGGAATATGATGAAAATGTGGATACTCTGAAAAGGGAGGACTGGATCTATCTGAAGGATCTTGTCAATTCCTGGGCCCTGGATATGGACATGGATGTGGTTACCTATGTGATGCAGCTTGTCGTTTCAGCCGGAGTCTTTCACTGACAGATCTTTTTCAGTCCGGATTGCTTCCGCCCATTCCGATCCCGGCTGAGAACTGTAGGCTTTCGGTCTTCCGGTTCCAGCCGAAATTCATCGTTACAGCCGGTATGGCAAGATCATTGATAAAGAGTTCCAGTCCCGCCCCGGGGCCGTCGAAAAATGTCCTTTCAATAGTTTCGGTAGAATAGAATCCGACTTCGTAGAAAGCTTTCGCTGAGATCGTTCCTCCAGAAAAGGTCCAGACCGGAACATTGTAGGAGAGGGACGTCGCAAGGTATTCATCAGCGGTAATTCTGTCCATGGGAAGCACCTGAGTCCCGGGCAGTCCTCCCAGACGGAACTCTTTCTGAACCGGAAGGTCTCCCGAGCCGTACTGTCCGTCAAGGCGTATCAGGTGGCCTGCCCAGGGAGTGAGGGCGCCCCGGATCTTTCCTTCTATGACCGGGAAGTTTTCAGTCTCAGCAAGACCCCAGTTCCAGGAATAGACTCCTTTTAAAAGAAGACCTGTCTCATAGGGAATATCATAATAGAGATCTTTCCATTTCAGTTCGGCAGAGAGCCCTGTAAACTCCATGTCGGGGATACCCGTTTGTTCCCGGCTCTTCTCTTTGAGTGCCGAACGGTCGTACTCCCATCCGCCTGTAAAGAACAGTGCCTGCCCCAGAGGGTATTCGAGCCCCAGGCTGCCTGATAAGGTATCGGCCTGATACTCCCGCAGGAGATCCTCTTCCATAGTCAGATCCTCTGTTTCATCGAATCCTGCGGAAAATCCTGCTGTGAGAGTCATATCTGTATTCAGCAAGAGGGGACTGGAGAAGAAACTGAGAAGAGAATAACCATCGGAACCATAGAAAAATCCCAGTCCCAGGGTTTTATAGAACCCCAGAAGGTTTCCCTCTATCACAAGGGCTCCGGCCCGCCAGGATCCCTGATCTGCCACTGACACGATCGGGATGGGGATCAGGGTCCATTTGTCTTTCAGGGTAATAAGAATATCGGTCTTCCCGTCAGTCTCCCTGGCCATAACCTCAATTTCTGGATTGAATAGGCCCGTACTTCTCAGTTTCTGGATGATCTCCTCTTTTGTGTCTTCCCCGTAGAGATCTCCCTCTCTGACAGGGAGGATCCGCCGGATAACATCCTCTCTGGTCCGTACATTTCCCTGGATTGTAATCGTATTGATGGAACGCTCCATTTCCCGGGAGGCCAGACTCTGAAAGGCTGTCAGGAATAGGAAAAGAAGGATCATGGGGCTGTGTATCTGTTTCATAATTAATTCACAGGATCAAAAAAACCTGTCTCCTTGTTGTAGCTGAATACTTCTCCGGTTTCGATGATATAGTACCATCCCATAATAGCCAGTTTCCCTGTCTGATAGCGCTCGGCGATATAGGGATAACTCAGAAGGTGTTTCATCTGCTCAACTATATTTGTCTGTTCCGTCAGCCACTCCCGGGCCGCCGGATCGTCTTCGGGAAGCTGCTCTTCCACCCTTTTTTTCACATTGCCCGCCAGTTCGAGCCACTTGTGGGTATGGGGGAGCTTTTCAAACTCCTCTTCGGTCTGATGCAGAGCGGCACATCCTCCGCAATTGCTGTGTCCGCAGATTATGATGTTTTCCACATCCAGAACCTGAACCGCATATTCAATGGCTGAAGTGGTAGCCAGGTATTCATCGGCCAGGCGGTATTTGGGAACCATATTGGCCACATTCCGTATTATAAAAAGTTCACCGGGCAGGGCTTTGGTGATCATTGTGGGGACTACCCGGGAATCTGAGCAGCCTATAAACAGAGTATGGGGCTTCTGTTTTCTGCCCAGAGAGGAAAAGAGCTCTTTATGTTCTTCAAAGTCTCCGCGCCGGAACTCTACAACGCCATTAATCAGTTTTTCCATATTTTGAAAGTATAATACATATGAAAAGAAAAATGCATTACAAGTATTCTAATATATTAGAATGAGAAATACGGGGAGGTCCCAATTATGAGTCAGAATCATTTGAAAGATGCCAGGAGCCCCTATCTGCTCCAGCACGCGGAAAATCCTGTGAACTGGTATCCCTGGGGCGACGAGGCTTTTAAAAAAGCCGCAGAGGAGAACAAGCCTGTCATCATCAGCATTGGATATTCCTCCTGTCACTGGTGTCATGTCATGGCTCATGAATCATTTGAAGATCCCCATACGGCCGAGCTGATGAATGCATCCTTCGTGAGTATTAAAATTGACAGGGAAGAGAGGCCCGACCTGGACAGCTATTACATGAAGGCCGTACAGATGATAACAGGAAGGGGAGGATGGCCACTCACAGTCTTTGCCTTTCCTGATAGAAGGCCCTTCTACGGGGGAACCTATTTTCCCCGTGATTCCTGGCATCAGATCCTCGCAGCAGTGAGAGACAAATACAGGGACTCTCCCGATGAGCTGACAGATTCGGCAGATGCGGTCGAGAAGGGCATTGAAGAATACGGCAGAAAGATCCTCCGTCTATCCGGGTGGAAACAGGAGAGACCGGACCTCCGGGACGTTGTGAAAACAATTATCGACAATCTTGACCGGCAGGAGGGAGGTGTGAAGGGAGCTCCGAAGTTTCCCATGCCTGTTCTATTCCGTTTTCTCCTTGCCTGGAGCGTCCTCAGAAGGGATCAGAATGTAATGGAACTAGTACTCCATACGCTGCAGAAAATGGCCGCAGGAGGGCTCTATGACAGGATCGGAGGCGGTTTTGCCCGGTATTCCACTGATCGATACTGGAAGGTGCCTCACTTTGAAAAGATGCTTTATGATAATGCCCAGCTTGTGAGCCTCTACAGCGAAGCCTACCGTGTGACGAAAGAGAGAAAATTCAGGCAGGTCGCACTGGAATCCCTGGACTTCCTCTACCGGGAGATGACCTCGGAGGAAGGCTTGTTTTTCTCGGCCCTGGATGCAGACAGCAGCGGCCGGGAAGGCCTTTTCTACACATGGGAGAGCCGGGATCTGGCACAGATTCTGGGGCAGGATTATTCCCTGGCCCGGGACTGGTTCGGTGTAGACGGGGACGGTTTATGGGAGATGGGACACAATATTCTGCTGGAAGCCCGGAAGGATCAGGTTCTTGCGGAAACCTTCGGTCTTAGCAGCGGGGAGCTTCAGATCCGGCAGGAGAGGATTAAAACCCGTCTTATGGAGGCCCGGCAGAAAAGGGTTTCCCCCGGAAAGGATGAGAAAGCCCTCATCTCCTGGAATGGACTGATGATCAGTGCCTGCTGCGATGCCTATAAAGCCTTCGGCAGGAGAGAGGATCTTCAGCACGCCCGGATTGCGGCGAAAATCATACTTGATCATTCAGATCAGGGAACTCTCAATCATGCCTGGAAGGGCGGGGCTTTCTATGAATCCGCTTTCCTTGAGGACTATGCCTTTCTGATCCGAAGTCTGATCAGCCTCTATGAGGTATCAGGCGGCCCGGAATATCTTGTCAAAGCGGAAGAACTGACAGCCCGGGTATTAACAAA
Organism: Oceanispirochaeta sp.; assembly: GCA_963666275.2. Classification (GTDB taxonomy): domain Bacteria; phylum Spirochaetota; class Spirochaetia; order DSM-2461; family DSM-2461; genus Oceanispirochaeta. Next base: position 2,378,622 of record CAXXOA010000001.1, on the reverse strand, counting down.
ATTCCCCTCAGAACGGAAAGGATTCTATACGAATGTCCATGGGGAACAGGAGGCTCTCGGCAGAGAAGTGGAGCTTACTGACAGTGTCATCCCATCTCCCAACGCCGTAATGGCAGAAAACCTCTTTCTTCTTTCAAGGCTCCTTGGAAAAGATGACTATGCGTCTCTGGCTGAGGAGGCCGGGGGAGTTATGATGACGCTGGTGGAGGAAAATCCGATGTACCACGCCCATTGGGCCGCAGTAGCACTCCTGCAAAGTGAACCATTCTATGAAGTTGTCATTACAGGCAGGGAAGCGCAGGTTCTGGGAGACCGTTTCCGACAGGATTTTCTCCCCGGTACAGTTACGGCTCAAACTGACTCTCCCCAGGATGATCATCTTCTTTTCAAAGGAAGATTCTGTGAGGATGAAACACTTATCTATATCTGCCGGGATAAAAGCTGCAGCCTCCCTTACGGGAAGGCAGAGGAGGCTTTGCAGCATATTAGAGATGATGGATGAGGATTATTTTTTCTTTTTTTCCACTTTGTCTTTCAGCAGAGCTGCAAAGGGGTTATAGGTTTCCCCGTCATCGCTGCCGCCGTCAATAAAGGAGGAGAAATCCTCTTCGGGTTTTTTGTCCCCTCTTTTCAGTGAGATCCTCTGACGCTGGGCATCCACACTGCCTATCATGACTGTCAGCTCCTGGTTCTGCTGGAGCTTATACTGCGGGTTGTTTTCTCTGGGGTCCTCTTTCAGTTCAGACACATGAAGGAGGCCGTCCAGTCCGGGTTCCAGTTCGACGAATGCGCCGAAATCGGTAATACGGACAACTTTACCTGTGTGTTTGGATCCTTCGGGATATTTCTTTTTCGCTTCTTCCCAGGGATCCGCTTCCAGAGCTTTCATACTGACTGAAAGTTTGCTGTTCTGCCAGTCCAGGCTCAGGATCTTTGCTGTTACTTCCTGCCCTACGGAGAGTACCTTATTGATATCCTCCACCCGGCTTCTGCTGATTTCAGAGATAGGGAGCAGAGCCTGGGCTCCTCCCAGCTCAATAAAAGCACCGAAGTTTCTTATAGAGGCGACCGTACCTGTTATGGTCATCCCTTCTGAGAGATCTTTTTTGAGATCTTCAACTTTTTTTCTGTTTTCCTCTTCCAGAATAGCCCTGTTCGAAACAAGAACATTCCGGCCGTTCTCTTTATATTCAGTAATTTTAAAAGTCAGATGCTTGCCAACATACTGAGAGGCATCGTCCACCCGTTTCTCTCCCATCTGGGAATAGGGACAGAATGCTCTGGTACCGCCGATTTTGACTTCAAAACCGCCTTTAATCTCTTTTTCCACCACCCCTTCTACGGGAATGCCGTTATCAAAGGCACTTTCCATCATGGCATTGCCGGCTTTTTCACCGCTGATCCTGGTTGTAAACCGCATTTCACCGTTTTTGGCTTCCAGAAAATATACTTTTATGGTTTCGCCTTCGCTGACGGTGCAGTTCCCGTCCTTGTCAGTCAGTTCTTCTCTTTCAAGGACACCTTCGCTCTTTCCGCTGAGCTGGAGGAATATGGTATCTCCTGCTATAGAGACTATTTCAGTTTCAATCTGCTGGCCCGGTTCAAGCCGCTCCATTCCGGATATGCTGCTTTCAAAAAGTTCGGCAAAATTCTCGTTATTTTCATCTGAATGGGTTGTCTTCATACTTTTTTCTCCTCTTAAAATCTTTCCTACCTTAAAGGTAAATCGGGATTTCTACAAGATTGTTCTCTTTTGTTACGGGATTTTTTAAAGTCTTTGCACTTCAAATTTGTTTTCTTCCTGTATTTCTATTTTAATTTATATAACAACTTACAACCTTACAAAGGGAGGAATACAGTGGATATATTTGATTTTGCTCTTGAAATGGAACACGATGCAGAGAATCTTTACAGGGAACTGGCGTCCAAAACGGATCATCCGGGAATAAAGAATGTTTTTTCCAAGCTGGCAGAGGATGAGGAAAAACATGCCAGGGCAATTGAAGTCCTTCAGAAAAAACTTCCCCATGAAAAAAATGAGTCGTCCATAAAAGCTGTAACTACGATTTTCAAAGAGATTCAAAAGAACAGCCAAACCGAGTCTCTTAACGACAGTATCCTTCCCGAGCTGAAAAGAGCGCTGGAAATTGAAAAAAAAGGACAGCAGTATTACAAGGAAAAACTGAGCTCAGTCGATACGGAAGAGGGGCAGAAGCTTTTTAAACTCCTTTCCAGGCAGGAAGAGTATCACTATGAGACAGTGGATAATCTGATCGAAATGGTTCAAAAACCCGAATGGTGGGTCGAAAATGCAGAGTTCAATCCCATGGGGGAAGATTACTACTGATTATTTTAAAAACCTCCGGAATGGATTTTCCGGAGGCATCATTTTTTTAACTATCCTGTCAGAGTTTAAGGGCATCTATACCATAGACTGGATGAGTTTGTCGAAAACTCTATCAGGAAGTATTTTTCTGAGAAACAGAGACGGCTTTGCCATATATCCGGCAGCATATCGGGTTTTGGGCTTTTTGGCTTTCAGGGATTTTAGAATAACCCGGGCTATCACCCCGGGCTCGGTCATTTTACCGCTTTCATATCTGTTTCTGATCCCCTCAGCAGACTGTTTAGCTCTTTCTGCATAGGCTCCTGATCCTGACATTTTTTCAAGATTGTCCGCTGCAATTGTACCCCAGGGTGTTGTGATTCCGCCTGGTTCAATCAGTATGGCATCAATACCGAAAGGAGCCACTTCCAGACGGAGGCAGTCCGTGAACCCTTCCAGGGCATGTTTGGTCGCATGGTACCAGCCTCCGAAGGGAGTGTACATCTTTCCCCCCATGGAGGATATATTCACTATTTTACCGGACCTGTTTTTTCTCATTCCCGGCAGGACTAGCTGAGTCAGCCGGGCCAGACCGAAAATATTCACATCGAACTGTCTGATACCTTCTTCAATGGGCACATCTTCAATGGCTCCGTAGGAACCGTAACCGGCATTGTTTATCAGAATATCCAGGGATCCGCTCTCCTGGAAGATTTTACCAATCCCCTGTTCTATCGAATCTTTACTGGTAATGTCCATGGGGATCACAATGGCGCCTTTTTCTACAAGATCTTCCATATGGGATTCCCTTCTGGCCGCGGCATATACTTTTACGCCATCCTTCAGAAGAGCCAGAACCGTTTCCTTGCCAATTCCGGATGAGGCTCCTGTTACCAGGGCTGTTTTTCCTTTCAGTGACTGCATGGTTGTCTCCTTTACAAAGAAAGTTATGGGTTCCTAATTGATTAGTCAAGGAATTTTATCCTATTCGGAGATGTGAGAGTTTATTAAGATGGACAGGAGGGCCTGGGAGCAGGGCAGAAAAAAAGCCGCCCCGAGGCGGCTTGATATGATCAGTTAAAAAAGTCAGGCTTTTTCGTATTTCAGAGTTTCAGTAGGCTGATTACAAACAGAATCGGGACCATAGTACTGAATCGCTCCGGGAAAGGTGAAGGCGGTTTCCACTGCCCATTCATCTCTTTTGGCGGCAAAAGCTTTAAAAGGTTTGCCATCCAGTTCTACCAGTGCTTTTCTGATAACCGGTTTCTGTGAACCGTGTCTCTGTTCCATATTCATCATCATTGTCAGAGGACAACCGCCGGGAACCCACTCTGCAGCAGGTTTCTGAAGATCTGCTACATTGGAAATGTAACCGGTCAGACCGTGAGACATCAGGATAAAGGCTGAGTAACCCAGTGAGTAGCAGTAGTCTGCATCAAAGTTGGAGGGGAATGCACAGCGGCCTTCATAACCGAAGAAGTGAGCCAGAGCATTGAACTTGCCGGAGAAAGTACCAGCGGCTTTCATCTCTTTCAGTCTGGTATCTACCATCTCGATCAGAAGCTTTTCTGTCTCGATCCGTGATACCTGTACGTTTCCGTGGGGGTCTCTGTCCATGAGAAGCTGCTGCTGGATGGATACAGGCAGGGAAGCGAAAACAGCTGCTGCGGCAGCATCCAGTTTTTCACCCAGCCATTTCTGCTGAGCCCCAAAGTCCAGAGCGTTGAATTCCGCTTCGTGGTGAGCCATCAGGTCATTCAGCTGGCCGATCAGTTTTCCCACTTCAGGGATAAACTCAATCAGTCCTTCGGGAATCAGGGCAACACCGAAATTCAGACCTTTTTCCGCTCTTTTGGCAACCACAGCCGTGATCTGGTCTACAACCTGGGCCAGGGTCATTTTTTTCTGTTCCACTTCTTCAGAGATGATACAGACATTAGGCTGGGTCTGTAGGGCACATTCCAGAGCGATGTGAGAAGCGCTTCTTCCCATGAGCTTGATGAAGTGCCAGTATTTTTTGGCGGAGTTGGAGTCTTTTTCGATGTTTCCGATCAGCTCGGAATAGGTTTTTGTAGCAGTATCAAAACCGAAAGAGGTTTCAATGTATTCGTTTTTCAGGTCGCCGTCGATGGTTTTGGGAGCTCCCACTACGGTAATCCCTGTCTCTTTCTTGGCAAAGTACTCTGCCAGGATCGCTCCGTTGGTATTGGAGTCGTCACCGCCGATGATAACCACACCGGTAATGTCGTATTTCCGGCAGGTAGCCAGGGACATTTCAAACTGTTCTTCCGTTTCCAGTTTGTCCCGGCCCGAACCGATGATGTCGAATCCTCCGGTGTTTCTGTAGGCATCCATCATGGCGTCATCGATTTCCACCAGTTTTCCGTTCATGATACCGGCGGGGCCGCCCAGAAATCCATAGAGTTTGGACTCGGGATTGGAGTTTTTCAGTCCGTCGTAGATACCGGCAATTACATTGTGTCCGCCAGGGGCCTGACCGCCTGAAAGGATGACTCCCAGGTTCATTTTCTTTCCGGCGTTCTCGTTGGTACCCTTAACAAAGCGGGCAACGGGATTTCCGTAAGTCTTTTCAAAAAGATCTTTTACAGCCGCCTGATCCGCTACAGATTCAGTGGGTTCTCCCAGTTCGCAGGTAATGTTTTTGATATCTCCCTGAAGTACAGCGGGCAGTTTGGGCTGGTACTCGTACCGGGCTTTCTGAAGTGGTGATAATTCACTCATAAGGTAAAACTCCTTGTATTGGATGTGTCCCCGCAGGGACGAATGATATTTTGACCCGGGTCAGGAAAATCCAACCTATGAAGGGTAGATTCAAATTCCCGGTATTGTTGATGCTATCTATGTTTATAAAGAGATTGGGGGGGAAGGTCAAGGGAAAGGATAATTCCATACCCATGAAAAAACCCCGGATTCAGGAGAACCCGGGGTAAGTATAAATTACATTGTGACTAACAACTTAGAGCGCGTAATTATTTGAGGGGAACAATCAGTTCGACAGCTATCTGTTCAAAATCTGTTAATTCATTTGTAAAGAGTTTGAAATCCAGTCTGTAGTCATCGGGTAAAGGAACAAAGAAACCGTATTCCATATCAACCGTAGAGGTCCAGTCAATATAGTTAACAGTATTAGTGGTATCTTTGTTAGCTGTAACATTACCTGCGTTGTCTACAGTATCAGCTGCTTTTAACTCATTCGTTTGCTTTTCCCATCCCATAGTAATCATGCTTCCCATCTGGAAACCGAAAAACCAGTTTTCAGGTTTCATCTCAACTGCGGATTTAAGACTTGCCTCGAGAGTATTTGTGATGGTTTTATCAATAGCCTTTTCTTCTTCTGTAGTACTTGTTATTCCTCCAGAAGTTGATGATGTTTTAGAGCCAGATAGATAAGAATCTGTTGCTCTCATGTAAAAGGCTCCAGGTTTCATTTTAAACTGAAGCCAGTCTCCTGCAGGTTGAAATTCCATGCTGTATTCAGAACCAATCACAAAAGTAAATCCGGGTTCATATTCACCTTCATAAGTTGTTTTAGTTGTCACTGTTCCGTTATCATCTTTGTAGGTATAATCATAAAAGCCCTTAGTTCTTGCTATGCTAACATATGGAGAAAGATCTCCGGGACCCAATTCTTTAGTTAACTGGTACCATGCACTAATTGTACTGGTACCTGTTTTAGCATCAAGAGACTCACTATAGGAAGTGTTCGCTGTAGTGTTTTTCTGGTCTATTGTGTAAGAATAATCATTGGATGTTCTTGAAAAAGAAACTGCACCAGAATGTTCCAATCCATTCAGTTCCATATAAAATGGTAAATTGGCACCAAAAGTCAATGATGAAGGAGTTTCATCACCATCAGGTCCTGATCCTGCCATGATTGATCCATTCGGATCCTGGTATTCCTGAGTGAAAGTATCTTTGTAAACTGAACCAGTTACTTTACTATCTATAGTATAGTTATCTGCAGCTAATCTACCATCTACCATACTAATAGAAAGTCGTAAACCGGTATCGAAATCAAGATCTTTAACAGCAAAAGTCTTTAGAAACTGAAGTTGTGTATTGATCGTGTCGTATCCGGGTACATCATAAGTTGTTGTTGTTTTTTCACCAGCTACATTATATACAACTGTTTCTTCTGTATCATTTACTGGTGTTGAACTGGTTCCTCTGTCAGCTCCTGAAAAATCAAAATAACCGAATACTGACCAGGGTTTTTCTCCTGTATTGTAGTATCCGGATACAAATGTGCTATTTGATCCTGCATCAGTCTGCTGTTCGGGGTTAGCAATAATACCTCCAAAGAGATAATTATCTTCGATTTCACTGAATCCTGAACCTACACTGGATGCATCATCCATAACATTTCCGAACAGACCATAGGTAGCCTGGCTGGACAGAGATTCAAATCCATCAATGTCCGTAGCGAAGATCATGCCGGTGCTGACCAGCAGGATCATCATAAGGATTAAAAGTTTTTTCATAATACCTTTCCTTTAAATTATAGTTTCCGTGTAAAAAAACACACTACCATAAAGTATAATCCTTGTGTTCATTTTTTCAATAAGTAAAACATGAAAAATGAGTGAGATATTACAAAAAAAATCAATAATTCATGAATAATTAATGATTTTGGAAGTATTCCTTTACAAAAACTGCGGGTCCGGCAATCTCAAGAACCTCGATTTTCCCCTTGCTGAGCCGCAGCCCTGTAATATAGCTGTAGTCCTCATTTCCGTAGGGAACGCCCCACCAGCGGACGGCAAAATCCTCTCCTCCCAGGTTGATCGATGAGGAGCTGTCCAGGGAAATATAACCCCGGTCTTCCATATTAGTAAAAAGCGCATCCTTCCAGAAATCCCGGGACTGCTGGGGATAGTTCTCTCTCCGGGATACCCGTATCCTGACCCCTTCCGGTGAAACCGCCAGGAAGCGGGGTTTGTCATCCACCAGGGCGAAACCTTCGGGCAGGGTTATTTCCGGTCCGCCCCATCCGCTTCGGGGGGTGAGGATGGAGGAGTTCATAAAGGAGTAGAAATCCACCTGATTGATCCAGTCGAACCGGGAGGGACGGGAGTCGGGGATGCTCTGACTCTGAAAGGTGAGAAGAACTTCCACCCGGGCGAATTGCCTGTCATTCTGCATCCTCCGCAGACGGCCTCTGTAGCTGTCTATTTCATTCATCAGCCGGCGGATCTCCTTTTCCAGGGTCAGGGTTCCCTCTACATCGGAAGAGTCTATATAGGAGATGTTCTTGGCCAGAATTTCCTCCCGGGCTTCCAGAGCGGAGCGGCTGCTGAGGAGCTGTTCCCTCAGATCGGAAGTACTCTGACTGTATTCCACAACCTCAAGGCTAATCTCTTCCAGATAGGAGACAAGGGAGACTATCTGCTCATCGGGAACGCGGAAATCGATGATTTCATCAGTTTTCCGGGTGAAGTATCCTCCCCGGGATTCGGCCCATCGGGCCAGTTCGTCAGAGGCTGTCTGCCTGTTCTGCACCAGGAGCCGGGCATGGACTTCAAAAGCGAGGGTGTCCTCTTCCTGGGCTGTTAGGAAAGAAGAGAGAAGAGTGGTTAGAGACAGAAGGAGCAGGATTTTCTTTTTCAGGGTACTCATCTGCATTCTCCTTCTTTCAGGGCTTTGTAGAGATCGCTGAAATCCCGATCACTCCGGGGAGAGAATATCTCCACAATATGAAGATCATCCTTATCAACCGCAACTCCCACGAAATAGCGGTAGGGGGCTGTGTCTTTGCTGACAAACTCCACACCCTTTAGTTCTTTATCACCGAAGGAAAGCTCTTTTTCCGTGTAGGAGGCGTAGTAGCCGCTCAGATAGTGAACCAGAGCTTTCTGCCAGAACAGGCTGTCGCCACGGGGGGAGTTTTCCACAGAACTCACGGATATGCTGGTTCCTGAGGCATCTTCGGCCAGGTAGATATCCTCTCTGGCAAAAACGGCAAAATCCTCTCCCGGGTTCAGATCCATCCTTGCTTTGAGCTTGTCGGAAACCGGGCTTAAGGGATTCAGGGATTCAATCCAGCCGAAGGGAATATCCTGTCCCGTTCTGTCTTCCTGAAGCCGGGGAATCAGTTCCACTGTGATCCTGGAAAAGGCAATCCGGCTGTCCAGGATCTGAACCTGCTGCTTGATAGATTCAATCTCTTCTGTGAGCCTGCCGATTTCCCGGAGTATCCTGGCTCTCTCTTCCGGATCGGTGCTCCTTTCCAGTAGGGTATAGAGCCTCTCTCTTGTGGCTTCGGCTGTGGTCAGTCTGGCCTGTATATCAGCATACTGATCTGTCACGTCCCAGGTTTCCACGGACTGGTATTTGACTGATCCCATACCCAGGATCCGGGCAAAAATTGTGTCAAACTGTTCTGCCGGTATCCGCAGAACCAGGTAATCCCTGTAGGACTGCTCCACATACCCGTTCGATCGGGTCGTCAGATCTTCCAGGGATTTCCGGGTTTTCTCCAGATCCTCCACGACTAGTCCTGCCGAACCGTTGTATATCCTTTTCCGCATGTCCGAATTCTCCGGGACCGGTTCGGAAGATGTGTCTGATTCCATGATAAACTCATCTTCCACCGCCATGACGCTGTCCGCTGCAACGGACTCACTGCGAAGAAGCATGGGAGCGGGGGCTTCATTCTCAGCCGGGACTCCGCCATAGCTGTCCTGTTTCTGGTATACACCGGAGCTGCAGGCGGTAACAACAAAAAGGAAAATGGCCGCAATGGCAAAAACGCCATATAGCAGGGCGCGTGTTTTCAATGAGCATCTGTTTCTTGTCATATACTGGAATATACTTCACTAATCGGCTGGTTACAAAAAAAAGGATTCCCAGAGGCCTTTCCAAAGACTTTCTATCCAGTATGAATGTCTTTCCTGATAGATGTAAATTTCTGCACTATAGAGATATTCTGAACTTTTTCGGGAGGGCTGCCGGGAGACTTTCAGGCAAATCAGTCACCCGCCGAAGCCCTGATTTATCCTGTGTGCTGGTCCAGGTCAGGTTTGAGCTCGCCAAAGCCCACTGAAGGTTATGAGAGTACCATCATGGAGGAAAGAGGCCGGATTCTCAGAGGCGTTACAGAACCTTCGCCGAAGAAAAGGCTCATGTATTTCTGATACTCTACAGCCCGTTCGTTAGGGATATACACCTGAATGGTTCCGGCAAATCCACCGCCGTGGACCCGGCAGGCGCCCTCTCCGTGGAGGAAACTCTCTGTCAGGTTCAGAGCCAGGCTGATGCCCTGTTCTTGCGGTTCTTTCCCGGGGTAGACATTCTGAAGATAACAAAAGGAGGATTTTCCCGAACTGTTCACCTGATGGAGGAATGTTTCTATATCATTTTCCCGCAGAGACTCCACCTGAGCTTCCACCCTGGCGTTGTCATGCAGAAAATGCAGCGCTCTCAGGATGGCTCTGTCTCCGGTTTTCTTTCTCAGCTCCTGCAGGGCTCCCAGAATCTCCGTTTCGGCCACTTCCCGGCAGTTCTCTTTGTCGAAAAAGGCGGCCACCGATCGCATTTCAGCGGGAATGGCAGAATATTCCGGTGTCAGATCCGCATGGTTGCCTCCGGTGTCCACCACCATCAGGGTGTATCCGGCTTTCTGGAAGTTGTAAACCACAGGTGTTATTTTCGGGGCATCGGGGTTTCTGAAATCAATAGCGACGATTCCTCCGTTGGCGCAGGCAACCTGATCCATCAGACCGCAGGGTTTGCCGAAGTATTCGTTTTCCGCATACTGCCCGATCTGGGCAATCTCCGTGCTTGTCACCATGTTCCCATTGAAAAGAGCACTGAATATGGTCCCTACCAGAACCTCCAGGGCCGCCGAAGAACTCAGACCTGAACCTTTCAGGACGCTGCTTGTGGTATTGGCTCTGAAGCCGCCGGTTCTGTAGCCCAGCTGGGTGAACCGGGCGGCAATCCCCCGGATCAGGGACTCAGTTTTCCCTTCCTCTCCGGAAACCTTATCCTGAAGGGAAATATCGATTTCCACAGGGGGGTATCCTTCCGAGTCCAGTATGACTTTTGTATCATTTGTGAGGGATACAGCTGCTATGGTGTCCAGGTTTATGGACCCTGCCAGCACTCTTCCGTGATTGTGATCCGTATGGTTTCCTCCCAGTTCGGTCCGTCCGGGAGTGCTGAAAAGAGATATATCCTGATCGCCGAAGAGGGCTTCATGCCGTTGTACAAGCTCTGTCCATCGGCGGTTCTGTCCTCTCAGGCCCTTTTCTCCGTATAGTTCTTCAAAAAGGGAATTGAGTTTGCCCTCATTCAGACGGCTTATTATCTGAGTGCTCTTCATTTGCTGTTCTCCAGAGTTGTGGTGTAGTGCTCTTCCGGGCAGTTCCTCAGGCTTTGAGCACTTCCTTCGGCTGTAATATCCCTCTGGGGCATACCCAGCATTTCATATCCCACCATAAATTTTTTGACAGTGGCGCTGCGGAGCAGAGGCGGGTAGTAGTGAATATGCATTGTCCACTCCGGGTGCTCCTTTCCGTCCGTAGGGGCCTGATGAATTCCCATGGAGTAGGGAAAGCTGGTCTGGAAAAGATTGTCGAATCGGGTTCCCATCCGTTTCAGGGCATCCGCCAGATCTGTGACCTGTTTGGCATTCATCCTATCGATTGAGCTGAGGGGGGAGAGGGGGAGGATCATCGCCTCATAGGGCCAGACCGCCCAGAAGGGAACAAGTGCGGCAAAACTGTCGTTGGAAAAAATAATCCTTTCACCGGATTCCATCTCTTTTTTCACATACTCCTCCAGAAGAGGAATGCCGTTTTTTTCAAGATATTTTTTCTGATTGCCGCCTTCCGCTGCGGGGATATCAGGAATAATCTCCTCCGCCCAGATCTGGCCGTGGGGATGGGGATTGGAACAGCCCATCACAGCGCCCCTGTTTTCAAAAATCTGGACATGATTGATGAAATCCCGGCTTCCCAGATCGCTGTACTCCTGCTGCCAGGTTTTCACAACTCCTTCTATCTGAGGGACTTCCATCAGGGACAGGGTCAGGTCATGACGGGGAGAGAAGCAGATCACCCGGCAGATCCCCCGTTCGCTTCTGGCCTGAAAGAGATCACCCTCTTTGAAACTTCCTTCCGGAGTGTCCTCCAGAAGGGCGGCAAAATCATTGTCAAAGACAAATGTTCCTGTATAACCGGGGTTTTTATGCCCTCCGGCTCTTTCATTTTCCGGACAGAGATAGCATCCCGGATCGTAGGGGGGCTTCTTTTCCAGCATGGGTTTTTCCACCTGGCCGTTCCAGGGGCGTTTTGTCCTGTGGGGAGAGACTTTAATCCATTCTCCCGTCAGGGGATTGTATCTTCTATGGGGGTGTTCCTGCAGATCGGTTTTTTCCATTTTCTTCCTCCATCTAAAAGCTTTATGAATTTTCCCCGGCATTGAAAGCTTTATTGTTAAGAACTTGCAACCTGCTGAGGAAACAGGTAGTTGAATATAAATATGTACACGAGTACAATACTATTGGCAATCAGGTTTGTCAAGGATAGAATAAGGTATGAGCAGTAAAAATACCCGGGACCGGGTGGCCAGTCTGGCCGGTGTCTCAAGCGCAACGGTTTCAAGGGTCTATAACACGCCGGAAAAAGTCTCTCCCGCCAGAAGAGAGGCGGTACTGAAAGCTGCCAGGCAGCTGGGGTACTCTCCGGACAAATCGGCCAGTGCCCTCAGACGGAAGGGGACCGGGCAGATCTCTCTGGTGAGCATCAGAAAAAAGGACCGCCCCTGGTACTGGGGAGATTTTCCCGGAGCCAAATGGTTCTTTACAGATGTTCTGCAGGGCATACTGGATGTGGTGGAAGATTCCATGTACCGTCTGAATCTGAAATCTCTCCATTCGGCAGAGGAAATCTCTTCCGTCTCCTGGGAGAAAGAGTGTGACGGGATTATTTTCTTTGATATTGATGATCCCCGGGAAGCCGAAGCTGTGGCCTCCTGTTCAGTCCCCACTGTAATCGGTCACCACACAATGGACTATAGGGGTTGCAACCGCTGTTCAACCGACAACACCGCCGGCGGGGAGCTGGCTGGTGCCTATCTGAAGTCAGAGGGGTATGAAAAACCTGTTTATATCTCATACCTGCCGGAGCTTATCCTTTCAAGCAGGCAGCGCTATGAGGGGTTTCAGAATGCCTATGGTGATTCACGGGAGGTTCCCCTTCTATTGAGTGAACCCGGTAAGAAGGGGGGGTATGAAGCCGCGGAGACCCTTATCGATTCTATCCGGAAGGGAGAGGTGGACTCTCTGGGAATTGTCAATGATATGACTGCGGTTGGTGTGATCCAGTGCCTCCTGGACCGGGGAATAAAGCCAGGACGGGATGTGGGACTTATCGGCTACGACAACATGCCTTTCAACTATGTGCTGCCCTTTAGCCTGGCCTCTGTTGATCTCAGGCCGGCGGTTCTGTACAGGGAATGTGTAAGTATGCTGCTTGAAATACTGAAAAGCGACGGCCAAGAGGGGGATCCCAGAAGCCGGACGATTCTTCCCCGGCTTGTGGAAGGGGACTCTGTCTGATTTTTTAGGATACTCAGGCTATCTGCGGAGCGAAATTACCGACGGTTTGTCAGAATCTCACATTTGATTATAATAGAAAGTATGATACTGAAAATGTTCAATACCATACAGGACTACGCCTGGGGATCAAAAGAGTATCTCCAGGAGCTTATCGGAACTGATCAGAAAGGCCCTCTGGCAGAATTATGGATGGGAGTTCATCCCCGGGGAGGGTCTATCGTTGATCTTTCCGGAGGGAAACAGACCCCTCTGTCGGATCTCATTCAGGCTGATCCGGAGAGATTCATCGGAAAATCCCTGAACAGGAAATTCGGCAACCTTCCCTTTCTCTTTAAACTGCTGGCTGCGGGAGAGCCTCTCTCCATTCAGGCCCATCCCAGCAAAGAGCAGGCGGAAGAGGGATTTGCCAGGGAAAATGCCATGGGAATTCCTCTGGACGGATTCAACAGAAACTACAAGGACGATAACCATAAACCAGAGATTATCTGTGCACTCACCCCCTACTGGGCAATGAAAGGGTTCCGGGATCCCGAAGAAATCCGGAATTTCTTCCTTCCCTGGCTGCCGTCTTCTCTTTCTGCGGCTCTTCTTCCTGAGGACAGTGAAAATAACGAAGGGTTTCTCAGGACCTTTTTCAGTTCCCTCATGAACCTGGAAGAGAGGGAGAAAGTGCCCCTGCTGACTGCTGCTCTGAGCTGGTGTGATGGACAGGAAGACGACGCTGCCCGATGGGTCCTGGCTCTTCAGGAGAAGTATCCCGGGGATATCGGGATCCTGGCGCCTCTGTATCTGAATACACTCTGCCTTCAGCCGGGAGAAGCCCTGTTTCTGCCGGCAGGGGAGCTTCATGCCTATCTGAAGGGATTCGGTGTGGAACTTATGGCGAACTCTGACAATGTTCTCAGAGGAGGACTCACTCCCAAATATATGGATGTGGACGAACTTATGAAGACCCTGACCTTCTCTTCAGGGGCTCCGGAAATTCTCCGCTCCCGGATACTTCCCGACGGAACATCCCTGTATCCCACTCCATCCGGAGAGTTTCAGCTTGTATCGGTAAAGCTGGACAGGAAAGTTTCCGCTCTCCATCTGGAGGCAGGGTATCCTGTTTCCATTCTTGTGGTGGTCAGAGGATCCCTGACCGTCCGGGATCATGAATCGGTTCTGGAGCTGTCAAAAGGGGAGTCATGTTTCATCCCTTCCGGCGGGAGGGGCATCAATCTCAGTTCCCGGGAGGGCGAGGCTGAAGCTTTTATAGCCCGGGCGGTGCCCGAGTGACAGTCTGGGTTGACGGAGACTCCTGTCCCCGGCCGGTCCGGGATATCCTCTGCCGGGCCTGCATACGGGAGGGCATCCTTTTAAACTTTGTGGCCAACCGGAGCCTCCCCCTGAACAGGAAAGCAGACCGGATCCGTCAGATCATAACCTCCCGGGAGGAAGGGAGTGCTGACCGGTATATCATTGAAAATGCTGATATCCATGATCTGGTCATTACAAGGGATATTCCCCTGGCGGCAGAACTGGTCGACAGGAATATCCCGGTTCTGAACGACCGGGGCGTCGTCTATAACAGGGAAAATGTCCGGGAAAGACTGGCTGAGAGAGATTTCAACCAGATGCTTCGTGAGGCGGGGCTGGGTGATGAAAAATCAGGCAATTTCGGCCCCCGGGAGACAAAAGCTTTTGCCAATGCCTTTGACAGGACTCTCCGTCAGATGATGGTCGAAGAGCAGTTCCGTAAAGCAAAAGCAGGTGATAAATTGAATTGAGTAAAATATTCTCCTATATTATAGTGGTGAAGTATTAAATAATAGATTTGAATCTCAGGAAGGAGTGATGCGATGAAATCAGTAAAAATGGCCGATGGCATATACCGCTTGGGTGTAAATATTGAACCGGGAAATCTCTTTGAAGGAATCTGGTCCATACCCGACGGAACGTCTATTAACTCGTATGTAGTGAAGGGTGACAAGACCGCTGTCATTGATCTTACCCAGGATAAAGATGATTTTCCCGGGAGTATCACAGCCCAGATGGAAGAACTGGATGTGAGCTTTGAGAACATTGACTATATTATTGTAAACCATATGGAACCGGACCATTCGGGCTGGCTCAGGGATTTCAGAAAGAAAAATCCCCATATGGAAGTGTACTGTTCCAAAAAAGCTGTTCCTCTTGTAAAAGAGTTTTCCGGCGTGGAGGAGAATGTCCATGCCATCGAAGACGGGGAAACCCTGGATCTGGGAGGCGGCAAGGTCCTTCAGTTTTTTGAAACCCCCAATATTCACTGGCCTGAAACAATGATGACCTATGAACAGAGTCAGAAAATTCTGTTTTCCTGCGATGCTTTCGGTTCCTACGGAAGCGTGAATGACGCTGTTTTTGATGATCAGCTTTCGGATGATGAACATGCCTTTTTTGAAAAGGAAGCGCTGCGCTACTATGCCAATATTGTGGCTTCCTTTTCTGTCTTTGTTGAACGGGGTCTGAAAAAGCTTGAGGGACTGGAAATCAAGATGATAGCCCCCTCTCACGGAATCATCTGGCGGGAAAATCCTTCCATCATTGTTGAGCGATATGCCAGGTATGCCTCTTATCTGAAAGGGCCGGCCTGTCCTGAAATAACCGTGATCTGGGGAAGCATGTACGGGAATACCCAGCAGGTGGTTACAGAGGTAATCAAAGGGATCAGGAGCGAAAAAGTTCCTGTCCATCAGTACCGGGTTCCTGAAGACGATATCGGCTTCATCCTTGCCGATGCCTGGCGTTCTGCAGGTATTGTCCTGGGGATGCCCACCTATGAGTACCAGATGTTTCCTCCTATGGCTCATGTGATCGATGACTTCAACAGAAAGAAGGTTCAGAACAAGAAGGCCTTCCGGTTCGGTTCCTTCGGATGGTCCGGAGGGGCGGAAAAGGAACTGGGTGTTTCTACAGAGAAACTGAACTGGGAATTCCTTGAGTCTGTGGAATGGCAGGGCGCTCCCGGAGAGGAAGAGAAGAAAAAGGCTTTTGAAAGAGGTCAGGAACTGGCCCGGCTTGTGAAACAGTTTGCCGGCGGAGAGTGCGACTGAAAGGGCACCCCCTGATTCATCAGTAATCTTTTGATTGATAATAGGAGAAATTCACGGTAAATCCGGGATTTCTCCTTTTTTTTCTCCTTTTATGTGAAGAAGTTATGTGAAAATAAAAGAATACGTGTGTTTTATGTGGAAATTGTGTGAAGATGACGGCATACTATTAATAACAGAAAAGGGGAGTGGGGCGTATGCAGGCTAAAATTTACAGGATGTTTCCGGATGCTGATAAAGCAGGTATGCAGGACTACGACAGGAATATCTTTCTGCAGCAGCCGCGATCGGCGCTAAACTTTCGTCCGGCTGTGTTTTTTGTGAAAAAAAACAGCAATGACCTGCCGGTTCCCGCGGAACTCATTTCAGCCATTTTAATTTCAGCGGAAAATACTCTTGTCAATCTGGACCGTTCGGACAGGGATTTTCTGCATTCCATGAAAATGGTTCTCATCATGTTCTACCGTTACTGCCGCAGCAATACCGGTACAGTGGCATATCTGATGGATTTACTGGAGATGGAAGGACAGAGTACGGAAGATGTCCTGAAGGGGCTCGGAACTCTGAACAGCAACATCATATGTCTGCTGAAGAATCAGGCTGTCAGAAAAGGTCATATATCCGGAGAAGATACTCTGGAAGACCTTATTTTCTTTATGCTTGAAGAGGTTCTGAAAATGTACCTGTCTGAACTGGGCAGATGCTGCTGCGCTGTCTTCCAGGATCCCCGGGAAACCTTCCCCTCTGAAAAAGAGATGATGGACAGATTCTTTGCACCCCTTGCCAGTCAGCTGAAGGGTTTGATTGCCTCGTGAAAGATCATTCATTTATCTCTCTACTTTACAAAAGTCTGGACAGCTTTTATCATTCCTGGCTATGAGTGCCAAAAAGAGTGTTTATGATGAAAGTAAGATAAAAACCCTCAGTTCCCTGGAACATATCCGTTTGAGGTCAGGTATGTATATCGGCCGTCTGGGTAACGGATCTAATCCGGACGACGGTATATATATATTAATCAAAGAAGTTGTGGACAATGCCATTGATGAGTTCATCATGGGCTTCGGAAACCGGGTTGATATAACTCTGGAAGATAATAAAGTCCAGGTTAGAGACCAGGGGCGGGGAATTCCTCTGGGCAAGATTGTCGATTGTGTCTCTATCATCAACACCGGTGCCAAATACAACGATGATGTTTTTCAGTTCAGTGTGGGCCTTAACGGTGTGGGAACCAAAGCCGTAAATGCCCTGTCATCCCATTTTCTGGTAAGAGCCTTCCGGGACGGAAAGTATGCGGAGGCCTACTTCCAGCAGGGCCGTCTCATCAAAGAGAAGAAGGGGTCTGCTCCGGATGAACCGAACGGAACCTTTGTAGAGTTCATTCCCGATGTGGAGATCTTCGGTGAATACATCTTCAATCACGAGTTCCTGGAACAGAGATGCTGGAACTATGCCTGTCTGAACAAGGGGCTTCGACTCTACTTCAACAAACAGAAATTTGAATCCAAAAAAGGTTTGTGGGACCTCCTCCATGCCGAGGTCGGTGAGGACACCCTCTACGATATCGGCTATAGCCAGAATGATAAAATAGAATGCGCCTTTACCCACACCAGAACCTACGGTGAGAGCTATTTCTCCTTTGTAAACGGTCAGTATACCTCCGACGGAGGGACTCATCTCAGCGCTTTCCGCGAAGGGCTCCTCAAAGGAGTGAACGACTTTTTCAAGAAGAACTACTCCGGAACGGATGTCCGGGAGGGGATGGCAGGTGCCATTGCAGTTAAAATAAAAGATCCTGTCTTTGAAAGCCAGACAAAGAACAAGCTGGGGAACTCTGATATCCGCAGCTGGATTGTGAATGAAACGAAAGCCGGAATTGTAGACTTCCTTCATAAAAATCAGGAAGCCGCCCGTGCGATGGAAAACAAGATCATTACCAATGAGAAACTCCGGAAAGAACTCAATGCTGTCAAGAAAGAGGCCAAAGCCGCATCCAAGAAGATCTCATTGAACATCCCCAAGCTGAAGGACTGCAAGTACCACAGGCAGGACGGTCCCAAAGGGGAGGGGTCTACCATCTTTATTACCGAGGGACAGTCCGCAACGGGGTCTATGGTCTCCTGCCGGGATGTGTATCTGCAGGCTATCTATTCTCTCCGGGGTAAACCCTGGAATACCTTTGGTAAGAAGCAGACCGAAATCTACCGGAATGAAGAGCTTTACAATCTCATGATGGCTCTGGGAATAGAAAACTCCATAGATGATCTGAGGTATGAACGGATTGTTCTTGCCACGGATGCGGATACGGATGGATTCCATATCCGGAATCTGCTGCTGACATTCTTCCTGAACTATTTTGAAGAGCTTGTACTTGCCGATCATGTCTATATTCTGGAAACGCCCCTGTTCCGGGTCCGGAACAAGCAGAAGACTATTTACTGCTATAATGAAAAAGAGCGGGATAAAGCCATGGCCTCGCTGCGGGGGCCTGAAGTGACCCGGTTTAAAGGTCTGGGAGAGATTTCACCCAAAGAGTTCGGGCAGTTTATCGGTGAGGATATCAGGATCGTCCCGGTCAATATCAAATCCATGAAAGAGGTTCCGGGACTGCTGGAATTCTACATGGGTAAAAACACTCCGGACAGACGGAAATACATTATGGAGAATCTTGTCTGATGGCATATATCAACGGACTTTTTGATACCAATTTTATAGAGTACGCCTCCTATGTTATCAAGGACAGGGCCATTCCCCATTTGAAAGACGGTCTGAAGCCGGTACAGCGCCGGATACTGCAGTCCCTGTTTGATGTGGACGACGGGAAATTTCACAAAGTAGCCAATGTGGTCGGTCACTGTATGCAGTACCATCCCCATGGGGACGCCTCCATATACGGAGCTCTAGTCAATCTTGCCAACAAGGAACTGTTCATAGACAAACAGGGAAACTTCGGTAATATCTTTACAGGAGACCCCGCATCTGCCGCCAGGTACATTGAGTGCCGGATGCTGCCTTTTGCCAGGGAGGTCCTGTTCAATCCGGAGATTACGGAGTTTGAAGACTCCTATGACGGCAGAAGGAAAGAGCCTGTCACCCTGCCCAGTAAAATCCCCATGCCCCTGATTCTGGGAGCCGAGGGAATTGCTGTGGGAATGTCTACAAGGATTCTGCCCCATAATCTGATTGAGGTCCTGGAAGCGGAAAAATCCTGTCTCCGAGGGGAGGCATACGAATTGTATCCCGACTTTCCCACGGGAGGGCTGGTGGATGTTTCCGAATACAGGCAGGGGAATGGAAAGGTTCTCTCCAGAGCCAGGCTGGATACTTCAGACCCGAAAAAGATAACAATCAGGGAGCTCCCTTTCGGTTCTACCACAGAGTCTCTGATAGCCTCGGTGGAAAATGCCGCCCGGAAAAATAAGATCAAGATCGGAAGTATCAATGATTTTACCACTGATCATGTTGAGATCGAGATAAAGCTCCCCCGGGGAGTCCACACAGCGGATGTTCTGGAAGGACTTTATGCCTTTACGGACTGCGAAGTTTCCATCTCTGTGAATCTTCTGCTCATAAAAGATAATAATCCCGAAGTGATGACTATTCCCGAGGTTATCGGCCATCATGCGGAACAGCTGGTGGTTATCCTCAAACAGGAACTGAAACTGGAGGAAGGGCAGCTGCTGGATAAGCTTCATGCCCGGACTCTGGAAAGGATTTTTATCGAAGAGAGAATTTACAAACGGATCGAACAGATGAAAACACCCGAATCCATCTTCCTGGCTGTCCGGGACGGATTCGCTCCATTTATGAAGGAGATCAAACGGGATATTCTGGAAGAGGATATAGAAAGACTCCTTAAAATTCCCATCCGCCGTATCTCTCTCTATGACATCAACAAGATGAAAAAAGAGGTGGAAGAGATCAATGCACGGCTGAAGGAAATCCGTGGACACCTTAAAAATATCGTGGAATATGCGATCTCCACTCTGGATGGTTTTATCGCCAAGCATAAAAAATCCCAGAAGAGAAAAACCGAGATCATGACCATCGAAAAAGTGGATATCCGGGATGCGGCTCAGAAAAACCTTAAGATCCGCTATAATAAAGACACCGGTTATCTCGGTTCGGATCTCTCCTCCGGGACAGTCATGTGCGATGCTTCTGTGTACGACAGACTTCTGATTATCCGGAAGGACTGTACCTATCAGATCATCGATGTACCGGATAAGCTATTTATCGGAAAAGGGCTTCTCTACTGCGGTCTGACAGACAAGGAAACCCTGGAGTCCACTGTTTTCTCTGTGGTCTACAGGAATAAAGAGAACAACTATCCCTATATAAAACGGTGTAAAATAACCCAGTATATTCTGAATAAAGTATATGATCTTCTGCCCGAAGAGGCTGAGTTTGTCCGTTTCACCACGAAAACCGATGTGTCCGTTGTGGTGGATTTTGTCCAGAAGACCCTTATCCGGACCGGAGGGGATTCCTTCCCGGTGGAAGACTATCTTGTAAAAGGCGTCAAAGCCAGAGGTGTCCGGATTAAACCAAAGGAATTTACAAGTGCCCGTTTTATCAAAACGTCGACTCTTGAGAAAAAAGAGTCATAAAGTCTTTTTTTTTCTCCTGTCCTGTCTCTCCCCGCTTCCGGCTCAGGAGGGGCAGGGGGTTCAGTTCTCATTTGAACCGGCAGACAAATACAGGGTCATCGAGAAATTCAATCTGAGTCAGTACGTCAACGGCAGTTACCGGGGGCATGTCTACAGGGAGAACCGGGCCCTTTACGAAGCGGTTCCCCAGGGAGAGGGGCTTTACAGGATCACCGGCCGTGTCTATGACCTGGAAGAGACCTCAAAAAACGGGTTTAAAGTCGCGGCGGCCCTCAAAGGCGAAGCCGACACCGTTTTTACAGCCAGTGACAGGGGATTTATGCTTGTGTCCGGCCAACAGTGGCCGAGGCTTCGTTCCTTTCCCACCTTTCCCGAAGAACCTGTGTTTCCGGGAGATAAATGGGAAGCCGGTCTGGAGATGGTCGTAACCTCCCCTGACGGCCGTTCCCGTGCGGTTCTTCCCCTTTACTGTGAATATACCTTCGAAGGGACAGACAGCTGGGAAGGCCGGCCAGTCTATGTGATCAAAGCCCAGTACGCGGCACGATACCGTCCCGGACGTTCTCCCGAAGCGGACAGTTTTCTCAGGAATCTGACAGGAAAACATGTGGTGGCCCTGATGATCGATCAGGAGACCCGGGAGTTTCTCCTCATGAAAGATATCATGGAGGAGGAGTACCTTTTTTCAGACGGCACGACCCTGCGGGAAAAGGGGTTTCTTCTGACCTTCTATAAAGGGATTACTCTGCTGGACAGATCAGGACTCTCCAGGGAGGTACAGACCGCTCTGGCGGATGCTCTGGGAGGAGAGGTTCCCCAGGAGGAGGGTCAATCTGCAGGATCATCCGCTGAATCCGGGGATCCCCGGGGAGATCGCGGCTCTCTGGAGGACTCCATTGCCGCTCTGGGAGCACCGGGTGAGTCCGGGGGATGGCAGGAACAGGTCTCTGTGGAGCAGAAGCCGGAAGGACTGGCTTTGAACCTGAAGGATCTCCATTTCCTTCCGGATCAGGCCGTCCTGCTCTCAGAAGATATTCCTCTTCTCGATACTCTGGCGGAAATCCTTCAGAAAGTTCCCGACAGAACATTTCTTGTGAAAGGCCATACGGCCGATGTAGGATCTCTGGAGTCTCAGATTGATCTCTCCCAGGTGCGGGCTAAGACCATTGTGGATGAACTCTCTTCAAGAGGGATCGATCCGGAACGGTTCCTGTATTCCGGTGTGGGAGGTCTGGAACCTCTGGGGGATAACGCGACCGATCAGGGCCGCAGGATGAACCGCCGGGTAGAGATCATCATCCTGGAGGATTGATCAGGCTCCCGAAAAAAGAAAAATCCTACTGCTTTTAAAAATATAGGGTATGGTGTATCCTTTAACTGACCATGATTGAACTGAAAACTCCTGTTCCCCATGTAATGGGAATTATAAACTGTACTCCCGATTCCTTCTTCTCAGGCAGCCGGAAAAGCCTTCCCCGGGAAGCGGCTCAGACCGCTTTGACCATGATACACCAGGGGGCTGTCATTCTGGATGTGGGAGGAGAATCCACCCGTCCCGGGTCCTCCTATGTGGATAGAGAGGAAGAGCTGGAACGGGTCATTCCTGTTGTCAGAGCTATCCGGGCACTCCCCGAATCCGAGGGGATCCTGATTTCCGTAGATACAAGAAAAAGCGCTGTGGCCGAACAGGCCCTGGATGCGGGGGCCGACATTATTAACGATATATCCGCCCTCCGGGATGATCCGGCTATGGTTTCGCTGGCTGCGGAAAGGCAGTGTCCCGTCTGTATCATGCATATGCAGGGAACTCCCGATAAAATGCAGAAACACCCCGTCTACAGCGATGTGGTGGGGGAAGTGAAAAGCTTCCTTCTGGATATTGCGGAGAAAGCCATCGCCGCAGGAGTCAGAAAGGAGAATCTCATACTGGATCCGGGCATCGGTTTCGGCAAGAGGCAGGAGGACAACCTGGCGCTGCTGAAGCATCTTGAAGAGTTCGGCAGGGAGGGGTATCCCGTCCTGATGGGGCTTTCCCGCAAAACCTTTATAGGAAATATCCTGGGAGGAGCCCCTCCGGAAGAGAGGCTCATCGGTTCTCTGGCTGCCAATGCCTGGTGTGCTCTTCACGGTGCGGATATACTCCGGGTCCATGATGTGAGAGAAACCGTCGACATGGTGCGTATTCTGAAGGAGATCCAATGGACTGGCTGATGAATACCTGGATACTGGAAGAGGTTATCCGTCCTTTTATCGATATAGCCCTCCTGGCGTTTCTCCTCTATAAAGCCTACAGCATTATGGAGGAGACCCAGGCGATACAGCTCCTCAAGGGAGCCTCCATTCTCGCCCTGGTCTATCTGGCGGCCTGGCTCCTTCAGCTGAATACACTTCTGTGGATCCTCAATATGCTGGCTCCGGGAATCTTTATCGGTGTGGCTATCGTCTTCCAGCCCGAACTGAGGAGTATCTTCACCCGGATCGGCCAGCGGGATCTGTTTAAAATCCAGTCCCGCAACAGGACGCTCCAGATGGACGCCATTATTGGGGCGGGAGAGGTTCTTTCGGGGAAAAGACGGGGAGCCCTTATTGTCTTTTCCCGTAATGTGGGACTGAAAAATATTGTAGATACAGGAACCAAACTGAATGCGGATATGTCCTCCAGTCTGCTGATCACGATCTTCGGACATGATACTCCGCTTCATGACGGAGCTGTGGTGGTGCAGAATGGAAGAATTGCCGCAGCGGGATGTTTCCTCCCCCTTTCCCGGCAGCCCGATATCCGCAGGAGTTTCGGAACACGCCACAGGGCTGCCCTGGGACTGGCCGAAGAGACTGATGCGGTGATCCTTGTGGTTTCCGAAGAGACGGGAGCCCTCTCTCTGGCCTATGACTCCCATATCTTCTATGCTCTTTCCGCAGAAGAGGTCAGGCACAGGCTGAGGCAGCTTCTGAATCTCCGTGAAGACTCTATTGACGAACCAGGAGGTCTATAGTTGAGCAGAAGTCACTTCTTCCGGTCGATCTTCGATAACTGGATGGCAAAGATTATTTCCATTCTGGCCGCGGTCCTTCTGGCCCTGATGTATCAGATCAATACTCTCGAAGAACGGTCTCTGAGCATTCCCCTGACCATTGTGACGGATGATAACTTCACGGTCACAGGAAACTATCCCCGGAATGTGAGGATCTCTCTCCGGGGGTCTCAGGAACAGATCTTCTCAGTGCTGGACAACGAGATAAGCGCTGTGGCCAATTTCAGTGACGCCGCATCCGAGGGGACTTTCCGGCAGCCTGTGGAGATCCGTTTCGATTCCCGGCTGCCCCTGTCGGAAGATACCATAGAGATCCGTGTAGAGCCTGAAGAGATCACCATCTACCAGGAGGAGAAGATTATAAAAAGCCTGGAAGTTGTGCCTGTTATGGTGGGATTTCCCCCCAACGGGTATGAACTGGTTCAGTATTTTATCTCACCCTCCACCATCATGGTTCAGGGCCCCCGGAGTCAGATGGAATCGATTCAGTCCATCAGTACCGAAGAGGTGGACCTGACCAACAGGTACGATGATTTTTCACTCTCCACGCGCCTGGTTTCTCCGGGTGAGAATGTCTATTTCCCCGGAGGGGATATTGTTGAGATCCGCGGCGTGGTGGATGAGTCTGTTATTGTTCAGACAATGACAAATCAGCCGATCATTACGGTGGACATGGCTGAAAACCTTGTGATTACCGATGCCCTTCCCGAGATCTCCCTGACAATGCAGGGGAGTCAGCTCCTCCTTGAAACTCTCAGGCCCCGGGATTTTCATTTTTTTCTGGACTGCTCGGATATAAGGACTCCCGGAACATATACTCTTCCCATCAGGGCCGATGTGCCTTCGGGAGTCACTGTTCTCAAATACTCTCCCCGGGAAATCTCCGTTTCCTTTGATTTGAACAGGGAGACCCGGCCATGATCCTGGGAATAGGGATTGATATGGTGGATATAGGAAGGATCGAATCCTGGCTGCAGGATCAGGCACTGATGAACCGTTTTTTCTCCGCCGAAGAAGTAGAATATATCAACAACCGGGGCAAAGGAGCCGCTCCCTCCCTGGCTGCCAGATTCGCCGCCAAGGAAGCCTTCGGCAAAGCCCTGGGCAGCGGGCTCAGCGGGATTGTCCTCAAAGACATCATGGTGAAGAGAAACGCCGACGGAAAACCGGATCTCGCGGTGGAGGGTACCGCGTTAAAAGCGCTGCAGCGGGCCGGAGGGGAGCGGGTCCATCTTTCTCTCTCTCACGAAGGAAATCTGGCTGTCGCACAGGTCTTGATAGAAGGGGAATCCCATGGCTGAAGATAAAAAAGTAAAACTCACATTCTTTCAGAAGCAGGAAACCGCCTGCCCGGTATGTGACAATACCTTCCGCAAAGAGGAACTTCTCTCGGGAGGGGGAAGGATGAACGCGGGAGATCTGACAAAAGAACTTCACAGGCAGTATAGACCAACGGCGAAATTCGGAGCTGTCTATCCTCTCCTCTATCCTGTGACAGTCTGTCCCTCCTGCTATTACGCAGCCTATCCCAGTGATTTTGATAAACCTCAGGGAGAGCGTCTGGCGGATCTCAAAGGGAGAATAGGACAGAGAAAGGGAGAGGTGAAAAAACTCTTTCCCGATCTGGATTTTCAGGTAAACCGGGGACTGGCTGAGGGCATCTCCTCCTACATCCTGGCCATGATGTGTTATGACTCTTCTCCGAAGGATCAGGCTCCCACCATGAAGCAGGCTCTCTGCTGCATCCGGGCCGCCTGGCTCTCCATGGATTTTCACAAAGAGGATCCATCGGGCAATTACGACTACCTGGCCCAGGTTTTTTACAGGAAAGCCGCCTATTTCTACAGCCGGGTGGTGGAATTGGAACAGAAAGGCACAGAGACTGTGGAGGGAATCTCCCATCTCGGGCCGGATCTGGATAACAATTACGGTTTTGACGGCGCCCTTTACCTGGCAGGTTATCTGGAGTATAAATACGGCCAGAGGAATAACCCCGAACGGAGAGGAGCTCAGCTCAAGAAAGCCCGCTCTACGGTTTCCCGGATTGTAGGAATGGGTAAATCTTCCAAATCCAAACCCTCCGCTCTTCTGGATCTGGCAAGGGACCTTCACAAAGAGATCAAGGATGAGATAAGTGAAATCGGATTCGAATCGTAATATCCGTCTGGATATATCCTATGACGGCACAGCCTATCAGGGCTGGCAGATTCAGAAGAACGGGCCCAGTGTTCAGGGAGAGATTGAAAAGGCCCTCAAGGCTCTGCACGATCATCCTGTGAATCTGACAGGGTCGGGAAGGACTGACTCGGGGGTCCATGCCACCGGACAGGTGGCCAATTTCTATTCGGATCATCAATCCATTCCGGATGAACGCTTCCGGGACGCTCTGAACTCCCATCTTCCCCGGGATATCAGGATTCTCAAAAGCTCTGGAGTGCATCAGGATTTTCATTCCCGTTTTGACGCCCGCTGCCGGGTCTATAAATACTATATCCTCAATGCCGATGCGGGGGCTGCTCACTACAGGGATTTCTGTTATCTCACGAGACCCCCTCTGGACCTTGTCAGGCTGAATGCCCTGGCGGATGTCATTACCGGTGTCCATGATTTTACCTCGTTTGCCGCTCTGAGAGATCAGAATGAAAACAAGACCCGTCAGATTTACAGTGCCTGTTTTCTGAGAGAGGGGCCGTTCATCGTCTTCCGGATAGCGGGGAATGCCTTTTTATGGAGGATGGTCAGAACCCTGGTGGGTACGTTCCTTCAGCTTGATCAGGAAAAAGCGGATCCCTCCCGAATGAAAGAGATTCTGGAGGAAAAAAACAGAGCCCTGGCCGGGCCCTCCGCTCCGGCCAGAGGACTTTTTCTCTATAAGGTGCTATATGAGTCAGAAACAATTATATACTGAGTTCTGGAAAGTCCTTTCCCTGGCAGAGGACTATGTCCGTTTCGGAAAGCGTTCGGGAGAGTATTCTCCTCCCCAGTGGCAGGATCCGAAGCATCAAACCGCTCCTCCGGCAGGGCCGGACATTCAAAGCAAATCAGAATCCCCCGTTGCTCCCAGGCCCAATACGGATCATCCACTGGTCCACCTGGATACACGGGAAGCCTGCAGCAGATGTCCTGTGGCCAGAATGGGGAAAACCGCTGTCCCAGCTATCGGGGCGGCAAAGCCTAAACTCCTTGTCCTTTGCGGGCCCCCTTCGGTCAGAGCCGAGGAGAATCATGTGCCTCTGGCTGCAGAGGAGATGGACTACTTTCTCAAATGGATGGCTGCCATTGATCTGGATATGGAAAAAGATGTTCTCCTTATGAATTTTCCCCGGTGCAGAATGCCCGGAAACAGACCTCCCTTTCCTGAAGAGATGAGCCGCTGCGCCGGCAGTATCGAAGCCTCCGTATCTGATCTTGCTCCGGCGGGAATCCTGACTCTGGGTCCTGTTTCATCGGCGTATTTTCTTGATGCGCCGGGCAGAAAAGTCAGTGAACTCAGAGGCATGGCAGGAGCCTGGAAGGGAATACCCGTGCTGGCCACTTTCAGTCCCGATCAGGTCCTGAATTTTGACGAACTCAAACGTCCCGTCTGGGAAGATCTGAAAAAAGTGCGGGATCTTTTAAATGCCCGGAACTGAAACTCCCCGGTATATTGAAGTTGTCTTCAATCTGCCTCTGGACGGCGTGTATACCTATTCTCTTCCCGAAGACTTCAACAGAGAATCCCGGGAACTCATAGGATGCCGCGTCACAGCTCCTTTCGGCCGGCGGGAGCTGACCGGATGGATTACCGGCGAGACAGACTCCCTGCCGGAAGGCCTTTCTGAAGTCAAACCTGTCCGACGGGTGGTAGACGATCAGCCCCTGTTTGATGACTCCCTCCTGGATCTGGCCCAGTGGATTAGCCTCTTTTATCTGTGCACTCAGGGAGAGGCTCTGAGCATAATGCTCCCCGGCGGAAGGAAGGAGAAGGATCTTCCCCCTCTGGGTCTGGGAGGAGATGCTCCCGTCGCTGACGGTTCCGCCATCGTTTTGAGCGGTGAACAGGAAGAGGCTCTTCAGGAGATCCTGAAAAGAGAAAGCTCCTTCTACTATCTCCATGGAATCACAGGTTCAGGCAAGACCGAGGTTTTTCTCCAGGCCGCTTCAGCCCTGCTGGAAGAAGGGAAGACCATTCTCTATCTGGTGCCGGAGATCTCCCTGACCCATCAGCTTGTGGACTCTCTGAAAAGCCGGATTCCCGTGCCTGTGGCTGTGCTTCACTCCCATCTGACTCCCTCCCAGAAGCTCAAGGAGTGGAGACGGATCCAGAGCGGAGAGGCCAGGATGGTCATCGGTGCCAGGAGTGCCGTTTTCGCCCCCCTGAAAAATCTGGGGCTGATCATTCTTGATGAGGAGCATGAAAACTCCTATAAATCCGGTTCTACTCCCCGGTATCACGGCCGGCAGGTGGCCATGAAGCGATGCCGCCAGGAAGGGGCTGTTCTGGTGATGGGAAGCGCCACACCCTCGGTGGAAGCCTGGCATCTAATGGAAACCGGGGCTGTCCGCTCTCTCAAGCTGACAACCAGACCGGCCGGAGGATCCCTTCCGACTGTCACTGTCGTGGATATGAAGCAGTCAAAAAGCCTCCTTTCCCATGAACTGATGCTTGCGATGGAACAGGTCCTTAAGGACCGGAAGCAGGTTATCCTTTTTCTGAACAGGCGGGGACACTCCTATTTTTTTCACTGTAGGAGCTGCGGGTACGAGATGCAGTGCCGTCAGTGCAGTATTCCCATGACCTATCATAAAAACAGAAACAGGATGGTCTGCCACTACTGCGGCTATCAGGAAAATCCTCTGAAAGTCTGCCCTTCCTGCGGTTCCATCGATGTCGGGTATGCCGGATTCGGTACGGAACATGTGGAAGAGGAGGTCGCCCGGTACTTTCCCGATGCCCGTATTGCCAGGCTGGATACAGATGCCGCCCGGAAAAAAGGTGTTCTTCAGGATACAATCAGCGCCTTCCGGGAAGGCAGTATTGATATCCTCCTGGGAACTCAGATGGTTGCTAAGGGACTGAACTTTCCCGGTGTCCGTCTGGTGGGGATCGTCTTGGCCGATACGGGGCTTTCTCTGCCGGATTTCAGGGCGGGGGAACGGGCTTTTTCACTGATTGTTCAGGTCGCCGGCCGGGCCGGACGCTACAGCAGTGACGGAGAAGTTCTGATCCAGACCTTCCGGCCGGAAAATCCGGCAATAGCCCTGGCGGCGGAAGGGGAGTGGGAGACCTTCTACCGCTATGAAAGGGATGCCAGAGAAGTTCTGGGTTTTCCGCCTTTTTCCAGGCTCATCAGAATTGTGCATAGGGGAAAACAGAGGAATAAGGTGCTACAGAGCCTGGAGGAGTGTACGGACCGTCTGAGGAAGGCCGGGGTGACCGAGTGCATGGGCCCTGCGGAATGTCCCCTGGGTGTCATTGCCGGGAATTACAGATTCCATACGCTGATCCGGTCCCATGAATTTTCCCGGGATCATAATCTGGTGGCCAGGCAGCTTGAAATGTGCCCGGTTCCTTCCGGGGTCTACAGGGAGATCGATGTGGATCCGGTACAGCTCCTGTAATCAGAATTGACTTTACAGGGAGTGTTTTAGTACTATTGGTAATGAATCAGGAAGGGGTTTTTCCCTCCGGGAAAGGAACGGCATATGGATATATACACAATTGATATTGAAGAACAGCTGAATGTTCTTAGAAATAAATCAGAGAAAGTGAAAGAGATCGATCAGGAACTGATCGAATATATGGACAGGATGGTTCAGGCTATTGAAGGCGTCGGTATCGGACTGGCGGCTCCTCAGGTGGGCAGGAATGAGAGATTCTTTGTTGTGCAGATAGAAAAGGGCAATCCTTTTTTCTTTATCAATCCGGAGATTATTGGCACAAGCGAAGAATTATCCTCCTATGAAGAGGGCTGTCTGAGTATTCCCGGTATGTACGGGGATGTCAAAAGACCGGCGGCCATTCAGATTCAGGCCTGGAACAGACGGGGCCGTCCCTTCACCATGGAAGCTGACGGACTGATGGCTACGGTTATTCAGCATGAGTATGATCATCTGAACGGCGTCATGTTTGTGGATCATCTTTCCGACAGAAAAAGGGAAAAACTGGTCAGGAAATATATGAAATCTCTGGAGCCCAAATGAGAATACTCTTCGCGGGTACACCTGAAATCGCTGTTCCCTCCCTGAAGGCTCTGGCGGAGCATCATGAAGTGGTAGGGGTTCTTACCAATCCGGATAAAACCAAAGGCCGGGGGCGCAAGGTTGCCCCCTCTCCTGTGAAGGAAGCCGGGGAAGCCCTGAATCTTCCGGTTCTTCAGCCTCATAAGCTGGATCATGAACTCCGGGAACAGGTGAAGGCGCTGAAACCGGAACTGCTTGTCTGTATTGCCTACGGGAAAATCTTCAGACAGGTCTTTCTGGATCTGTTCCCCCGGGGAGGGGTAAATCTTCATCCCTCGAAGCTGCCCGATCTGAGAGGCCCCTCTCCGCTGAACAGCATCATTCTCAGAGGAGACCGGGAAACCGCCGTTACCGTACAGACCCTGGCTCTGGAGATGGACAGCGGTGATATCCTTCTGCAGAAACCTCTTGCAATCCATGAAAGAGAGACCTGTGATTCTCTGACAGCCCGAGTCGCGGAACTGGGTGCGGAGTATCTTGTGGATGTTGTGAATAAGATGGAGCGGAATGGTCTTACTCCGGTCCCCCAGGATCATAATAAGGCTACTTTCTGTTCTCTCATCGGAAAAAATGACGGTCTTATAAACTGGAGTGAACCTGCTCCGGTTCTGGATCGACTGATCCGGGCCTATACCCCCTG
The DNA here is from genome assembly GCA_963666275.2 of Oceanispirochaeta sp. GTDB lineage: Bacteria > Spirochaetota > Spirochaetia > DSM-2461 > DSM-2461 > Oceanispirochaeta. The sequence goes on along the minus strand of CAXXOA010000001.1, from coordinate 2,348,142 downwards.
GCCTCATGGCTTTACAAGCTGGAAAGGCCAGAGACTGAATATCCTGGAAGCCCATAATCTGGAAGATGACAGCTCTGACGAACCGGTCGGAAAAGTTCTGGGGGTGGACAAGGGTCAGGGAATTCTGATAAAAACTGGACAAGGACTGCTGGCGGTAACCCGTCTGCAACTGCAGTCAAAAAAACCACTGGACTTCAAATCGTTCCTTAATGGTTCGAAAGATTTTATCGGTTCAGTTCTGGGAGATGCTGATGAGTCCTAAGTGGAACTTTTCCTTCAAAAATAATCCTGTCAAAGATTCTCTTGCCAACAGGGAAGCCTCCGAGTCTCCGGATGAGAAAGTCTTTTTCCGGAAAACCCTCTATATAATTCTGGCCCTTATGGTGCTGCTGCTTCTGACGTTCATGCTCTCTTTTTTCATAGCAGTCAGAGGGGCGGAAAAAACACTGGTTCCCGATGTGACCAATGAGCTTCTGGTGGACGGACTTGTCCTCCTTCAGGAAAAGGAACTCTATCCGAGGGTGCAGGTCAGGTTTACCGAAGATCCCATGGAGAAAGACAGAATTATCTCACAGGATCCCCAGCCGGGCAGTCTTGTCAAAGCGGGCCGGCGAGTCAAACTCACCATAAGCAAAGGGGCTGTGGTCGACAAGGTCGGCGACTATCTGGGAAAGGATCTCCGGGATGTAAAAACCCAGCTGCAGACTCTATTTGCCTCGTATAAACCTCTTTTGATCATAAAAGAACCTGTCACCTATATTTTTGATGAATCTCCCGCCGGGACAATTCTGGCTCAGAAACCCGAAGGGGGAACCCAGATTACAGGGCTGACTGAAATTGAAATGGTTGTCAGCCGCGGTCCCATAGGGGAGTCCTACAAGCTGGATGATTATACAAGCCTCAAATGGGAAGATGCTCTGAACAGGCTTGTCCGATCCAATCAGCCCTTTGAATTTGTCATAAGCACAGAAGAATCAGATCAGACAGAATCCCTTGTGGTGGAACAGACCCCCGGTGCAGGCGAAGTTATCCTTTCGGGGACCCCCATTGTTCTGACTGTCAATGCGCCATCCCGTCTGGATGACGATGAAAGGTTCGGACTCTTTGAAGTGTCTCTGCCCGAGTATCCCATCTCAGTAGATCTGAGAGTGGAAAAAATGATGAGCGGTGGTAAAACAGAAACGATTCTGGACATGAAGCATCCAGGAGGTACTTTCAGTTTTCCCTATCTTGAAGAAGCCGGCACTACCTACGTTCTGAAAGTATATGATGAAGAAGTAAAGACTTTTACCATTCAGTAAATCAAACTGAAGATATAAAAAAAGGACGGTTTAGAAAACCGTCCTTTTTTTTCAGCCTTTCCGGCTCTTTTCCAGTTCGTCCCTTTTTTCATGAAAGAACCGGAGCATGTACTCCTGGATTCCCAGGAAAAACTCCTTTTCCATCTCTGTTCCCACAGGTGTTATGTACCTGTAATGCCAGCTTTCCCACATATAACCGGTCAGGTCTTCCAGCCCTTTCGGGTAGGTCAGAGAAAATCCGTACTCCCGGGCATGCTCGAAGAGCCATTTCCCTTCAGGAGTTTTGGCAAAGCTCTCATCGATGGTGCCGAAATCAATGACGGTTCCCAGCTGGTGCTGGGAATGGCCTGGTCTGGCGGAATATCGGTCCGCCTCTTCCTGTCCATCCTGCTCAACATATCTGTTATAAAGGAATTCCTGATATTCATAGGGCCTGTAGGTGGAGGATATCATAAGACTCAACCCCTCCTGTCGGGCGGCTTCATTCATGGCCAGCAGATTGGGAAGAACCTGGCGTCTCAGACTGTGTCCCGGTCTCGACAGAATAAGAGTGTCTTTATAGTCATCCAGTTCCAGCAGATCCCCGGGATTGTCTTCGGCTGTTATCCCTTCTGTTTTATTGACAAGAACCAGGGTCTTTCCTGGAAGATCAAGGAGTCTGCCTGTAAGTTCCAGAAAATACTGGGGCCTGTTCATTATGGCCCGGATGATCTCTTCGGGCTGATCCTGAATCAGCTCTTTCAGATCAGGAAGGGTTAATAGAAAATCGGGATGAATCAGAGGCAGTACAGAGGCTGCAGGCTCTTCTGTCTGACCGGCTGTCTCCTGACCGGGGGTACAGGATAGGATCAGAATGAGAGCAAGGAGTAATTCAAAAAGTATTGTGCATTTTTTCATACCCAAGAGTATACAGTTCCTTAGCTTTCTGCCAAAGGTTCTTTGTGACATTTCTGATCTTTTTCTGTATACTGTTCCTGTGGACCAGTTTGCCCTTCAGTTACAGAAAGCACGAAGCAGGATGTCCTCCGGTCAGTATCAGGAGGCATTTGATCTCATCGTTGATCAGGAAGTCCAGAATCTTTCGTCCCTGCTGAAAAAAATTGAATGCCTTATTGATATCGGTTTTATCCTGAGGGATGAGAAGATTCTGAAGTACGGTCTCTATCTCCTGGATAAACACGGCAGTGAGGTTCTTGAAGTTGAAGATCTCGCGCCGTTCTATTTTCTGAATCTGGCAAATCAGCTTGTCAATATGGTCACCCTTTCCTCCTACAGCAATGAATATTTCGGATATTACCAGAGGAAAGAACTCCTCCGCGCCCGTGAGTGCTATGAAAAAGCCCTCTCCTATGAAAATCTGAGTGACCATCTGGCCTATAGAATCCGTCTGGGGCTGGGGCGGATCCTCCACATTTCCGGAAGAGGGATAGAGGCTCTGGGGCACTATCAGGCCGCATTGAAGTATAAACCTGATGATCCGGAAGTCCTGACAGAAAAAATCCGGCTTATGACTGCCTACGCCAGACTGAACGGCTCCAATACCCGGGAGCTGCTGAAAGAGGCCTGGCATCTGACTTACAGGATAGATGAAGGGGAAGATGCCGCCCAGGAAGGGCTAGTCCTCCGCAAAAAAATACTGGAACTTCATAGGGACCGGGAATTCCTGGAGGCCGAGGAGGAGTATCCCCGGCACAGCATCGTTACCAATTCCGAACAGGAACATGAGTACACCATGTTCAGTCTGCGGCACAGCCTCTATCTGAATCTCTGCGGATTCTGCCGGAAATGCGATTTCGCCGCCGGAGACCGGGCCCGGTTCAGCAGCGGCAGCCTGACTATCCATCCCCAGCAGAAAAAGCGCTATATATCTCTCTCTGTCTCTTTCGGAAGACTTTCCGAACTCTACAGGACCGGGCGGTTTCTGCTTATCGACGGTATTACCCATACCGACGGCCGCGATTATGCCGATCCGGGAGGGAATAAACCGGGAGTCGCCGGATACGCACCGGGAACCATGGAGTACTATCTTCTGCGGAATGCCTTCCTTCACGGCTGGTCCCTCTGGGGAGCCGTGAAAGAGTATCTTGAGATTTTCTGGGACCGCAGGATCCCGGGGAGTGAAACTCTGATGGAATACTTTCACGACAGGGGCAAGATCCGGCCGGTCTGGGAAGAAACCCGCTCTCCCGCATTCCATGCGGTATATGATCTTTTTCAGGACGCCATGACAGGCAGTCTGAGCTTTCTCTACAGTACCTACAGGGAGCTGTCTCACCCCCTGAAAAATGGTTCCGCCATTATGGAGGTCTCCGATCTCAGAGAGAAAACCCTCACGCTGTATTCTGTCCTGCGGCATGTGATCCTCTATCTGGGAGTCCTTCATGAAAGGAATGAATTCCAGGATCCTTCCTGGGATTTTCCCCGTCCACTTTACAATTTTATAAATACAGAATTGTAAGAAAAACTTGCAAATAGAAAAAACTTGTATACTAAATAATAATTCTGCTTCATTATGTTGTATGATATAAGGTAGGAGGTCCTTATGATTCCAGGCAGCAGAGATATCAGTCAGAGAGTTTTTCAACTGGGCCAGGAGTGTTATGTTATCTATCTCGGCAGCGATCGGGATGATGAAAATCCCTTCCTGAGAATCGGAAACATTCCGGATATTCCGGAAGCTCTTCATAAAATTACCTCACGCATCATAATAACTTCCAGTTTTACAGGGAATCCATTCCAGGAAGTCGAATATGCCAGGCGTCACAAACTATCCTACCTGGGGGATGTGGACGTTATTGAACATTTCCGCAAATTCTTTCAAAGCCTCAATCTTCCGGCCCGGGATCTGACCGATTACAGACAGGTCAAAGATGGCGGTAACAGGCATACACTGTATTTTTACAACAACGGGAATATCCATCTCAATTTTGACGGTAACCTCCTTTTTGATCTTCAGAAGCGGGAAGTCGCGGACAGACACTGTCTGCAGCGATGCGATGAAATCAAAAAACTCCTTGTTAATAACCCTCTGCGCTACTCCCGGGAAGAACTGAACAAGCCGGGATTTTTTGTCAGCGGCAAGGGGAAATTCTATCTTTACAATAAAGAGTGGATGGCTCTGGATCTTGAAAATCATTTTTTTGCCGAACTGGCGTCTCTGGGGATAGACCCCGATGAAGTCTGTTCTGTATTTACCCATCTTCCTCAGGAACAGATGAGCTATGATCATCGGGAATCCCTTGTACAGCATATAAAAAGAAGGGCTTTGCGGAAAAAGGATCTGACCATTCTGACAACCAGCCCGGAAATTCCGGACCACCTTGTCAGACTTTTTCCCGATGGAGGTTCTGGAAATTCCTCTCCTGTAAAACCTGTGCTTCTGAAGTCCGGTTCCGACTGGACCCAGGGAAATATGAAATCCTCCATTGAAGGGGAGATCCTCAAGGTTCAGTTCGGTGAGGACAATGCGCTCTTCATTCCTTTCGGATCATCTGATCCCCAGGTTTCCCGAAAATCCGGATGGCATGTCAGTTCCGACAGAACAACTCTTGTATGGCGGAGCAAAGAAGGGGAGGATATTGAAATTACTCCTCTCAGGGGATACCCGCTCCTTCTTGAAAAAAAGCTCCCGGACCTTGTCGGTATGGCATCCAAGTATCTGGGTTTTCTGCACTCCTATCTTGAAGCCTGGGACAGCCGGGACCGATGGGAGCCATTCTACGCTCTGGAAACAAAAATAGAGATGGCCCTCAGCGGCAGCGATGCTGAGATTGACCTCTCAGCTTTTTCCCGCCTCAAACCATCCACTCCGGGGCTGGAATACCTGTTCCTCAGCAATGCGGTGGAGCTTCTGAAATTGGCAAAAGGGGATTACAGCAGTGCCGTGGAATCCCTTGTGGAAATCCTGTCCTCCTGGGATTTTCCCTCCGTCTACCTCCCGGTTCTGGGAGACCTTTATCATGGTTACAGAGATCCTTTTGTTCTCTACCGGATATCTACTCACAAGCTGAACCCCTATAATCTGAGAAAGGCGGAAGAAATTTCCGAGGGTATGTCTGATCTTGAGATGCCCGACCTGAAATTCTATCAGAGTGAAAGAGCCCGTCTGGAAAGTCTGCTCAATTCACTGACAGGAAGTTCCCTTTCAGCGGCAGCTTCCCTATCAGACTCCCGGCGCCCGGAAAGACAATCCGAACCGGTAAAAACGGCTGCATCAGCTGCAGCAAATCAGGGAGCGGTGAATAAGACGACTCCTCCTTCAGGGAAGGGCTCCCTGTCCTCTCCCTCCTCATCAGGACCTTTGGGGAAATCAGGCTCTCTGGGAAGCGGTGGAAGAAAAGCTCCGGCAAAAAAACGGAGATCTCTCCTTCCCCTGGCAATTCTCCTTGTCCTCCTCCTGCTGGGAAGCGGTACTTTTGCTTTCTTCAGAATAACGAATTCTGAAGGTGAAAGAGCCATGGCAGCTGGCCGGCAGGAAAATCCTGCTGTGGCATCTTCAGGTGAAAACAGTTCTGCTCAATCCTCAGGGGCCGGTTCGGCCGGAGAAAATACAGATTCAGACCAGTCAGATAAGGAAAACGGAGCCGCAGAATCGTCAGGAAGTGAAGGAAATTCCTCCCGGCAGATGGAAGCTGAATCTACCGGGACTAAGGCCTCCGGGGCCGAAACAGTCAGTGAATCCGGAGCCATTGACGGCACCGGAAGTTCCGGGGAGGTCACACCCGGAATGGCGGGAGAAGACGGTGGTGTTTCAGCTGCCGTCAGTCAGAACGACGGCGAGGTTTCCGGAGATTCCCGAGTTGAAACGGCTGATGCGAATGAAGCCTCAGAAGATCAAAGCGCAGCTTTTCCTGTTCAGTCTGAAACCGAAGGGGCTCCTGGTGAGAGTGACTCCGGTACCAGTATGAGCGCATCTGAAGAGAGTGCTTCCGAGGAGCCCGCATCTCTTCCTCCAGTGGTTGAAACCGAACGGCGTCCTGTTACAGTAGAGGAGGCCCGGGCCTATCTGAAAATGGATGATCTGCAGATAACCCTTGTGGATATCCATCTTGTTTCCAATGACATTGCGGTGCGCAACGGCTATCGGGATCTGGATTACAGGGTCTTCGAAGGGAAGAACCCTGACTGGATCTGGGCCGGGAATCTTCTTGAACTTCCCGACGGAAGTGAATATGAAGTTGTCCGGGGGGATACTATCTGGTTCATAGCCTCCCGTCTGATAAGACGAGATATGGAACAGAGGCTGGAGACACTGGAGGAACTGAAAAGAGAACTGGACAGGGCAGTCACTCCTGCAGAAAAGAGCTCCGTTTCCGGCCGAATGGAAACCCTCGCCGAAGGTTCCATGAGTGAACAGCTGCGGAGAAAGATCCTTTCCCTGATCGATTGATCCTGGAATTGCTTGAAAAAACGTATGATTTTTTATAGGGTAGGAAAAAAAATCAGGTTTTTCTTTTAGAATCAGAGGGAAAAAAGAAAAATGTATTTGGAAAAGAGAAACGATGTACTATAATCTATAATAACCTTATAGCTAAATTTTTGTGATTTATACAAAATAATATTTATTAGAGGAGAGTAATATGGCTGGCGATCTTCCCAGAAGTCCTAATGTATTTCATCCAACTAAACCTTCAGCAGTCGGTTCAAGAAACAGTCTTGCTCAGGAAGGACGTTCTCAGAATGAAGAATTCGAACGTGTAGTACAGGAAGAATCAGATAAGATTCTAAATGAGCTGCAGACAAAACTGCCCCCTGAAGTGCTTAAACAGCTCGACGTTATGGGTGGTCTGAAACAGAAGCTCTACAATTACTACAACCAGAACTACCAGAACATGTTCAACAGGTACGTTGTTACCACTGAAGATGAAATGGTTAAAAAAATTCGTGGTTTCATCGACAAGGAAGAACAGAAATCCCTTGCCCGGTATACCCCGAAAGAAATTGCGGAAATGCTCGATCAGATCGGTGGTGCAGACAAGTTCAATACAGGTGAGATTGAAAAATCCATCGTTAATATGTACGGACATCTGCAGGGACATGTACAGCGTGGTTTGAATGACCTTGAAAATGAGACAAATGCTCTGCTGCGTCAGAAAACTGATGTTGGTGCATTTATACGTGGTGAAAATGCCTACTCCATCATCAAGTGTGCATTCAAAGACAATGCCTACAAGCCCAAAACTGTAACTGATGTTAAACTTTCCATAAATATCCTGGAATCTGAACTTATAAGCCCGATCTTCCAGTATCAGGCTTCTGTTGAGTACATCATCAAAGATCAGATTTCCAAAACAGTTATGGACATGATTGATAAGGAAATTGAAGTCCTTCAGGATCAGCTTGTTGATGAAGGAAAAGAAGAACTAACCGATACCGAACTGATGTTCGAACGGATCAAAAAAGTTCCCGACTTTACCGATGACGAGAAAGAAGATGAAAACTCCAGAAGATATGCTTTCATGGCAAAAAATCTGGTAGAAAAAATCGAAGGTCTGAGAGCGGAAATTTCAAAGGATGAATTCGATCCCCAGAATATCCGTGAGAATATCAAAAAGATTATTGACAATGAAAACATCAGAAACAGAGGTTTCAATACTGCAGTCAACAATCTGACTTCAATTCTGGATACCAGTAAAATGGGATATCAGTATATTGAAAACCTTAAAAATGCCCGTGAGCTGATTGTCAGGGAGTACGAAGATACAGATCCTCTCAACCTGCCTGATGAACGCTACAAAATCATGCTGAAGTTCTATGATAATGATCAGTTGGAAAAACTGAGAAAGAACTATGATGATCAGATGGATGAATTCCATAGGGAAGTTCTTCACATCTGGGATGTAGCAGAAGTTGTCTACCAGGGCAAAAAAGCCAGAGGAATCAATGACTTTGATGACCTGGCCAAAAAAGTTGCTCCCCAGATCAAAAAACAGATCAAGGAAGTTTCCGGTGATCCTATCTATGAAGAACAGGAGAAAAACTGGAATGAGATCATGAAACTGAGAGTGGAAGACACCGATGTTGAACGTCTCAATCAGACCTATCTGTATGAAAAAGAACTGATGCTGAAAATGCTGCGTCGGACAAGGGAAAAAGTTTCTACAACTTTCGGTTATGAAAATCCCAAAACCAGAGTGGTTATGGATCAGAGAATCGACTTCCTGGAATCCCAGTTCAATGAGTTTGATTATATGATCAACCCCTACCATGTTCAGCCCGGTCTGGTTCTGGATATGGATATCTGCAGTATCAAACGGAAAAAATTCACACTGAACAGCATGGCTAACGTCATGAATGAGTTCCTCAATGGTGTTTCCAAAGGATTCCAGGATGCGGCATTCGCTTCCTTCAAACGGAGACGGTCCACTGTTCGTGAGGATATTAACCAGAGCTTTGCTGCTGAGCCAATGGCTGAAGCTTCCTCTTCTGAGTATGCTGCCGCCATCAAAAGCAAAAATGATGCACCTAAGGGGCAAGCTGACGTAACTCCTTCCAAAAGGAAGAAAGTCAATCTGGATGAATTAAGCGAGATCTGATATGACTCAAAACATCAGTGATAATAAATTCAATTTGTTATCCACCAGAGCAGGTTTTAACCTTGCTCTGGGGCATTTTAAAAAAGCTCTGTCCTTCTCAGGTGATGTGGAGGACGGGGTTAATCTGGCTGATGTACTGACTGAAGCTATTGAGGAGAGAGAAATCTCTCCTCAGCAGCTGAGGCCTGTACTCAATCTTTTACTTGTCGATAAGTTCGGATATACCTGCCGTTCGGTGAATCTTACCAAGTCTATAGAGTCTGTTGAGAAGCTTGTTGAAACTGTTTCAGAATGGACACTCCTCGATATTGTTCTTGCTTTTTATGATTCCAACGGCGATCTTTCTGTTCTCAATCCGACAAAGAGCGAGCAATGGGATGCCCTTCTTCCCCTCTATCAGGATGAACTGATGGTATGTTTTGTAAAAAGCGCCAGAGAGGATGATCAGGAAACTGAGAATTCGGCCTGCAATGACATATTTTCCCTGCTGGAAGGAAAGAAGATCAGGACTAAAAAAGCCTATGTTGATCCTGATGTGAAACCTGAAGAAACTGCTCAGCCTGCAGCCTCTCCCGAACCCGAAACAACGGCTGCTCCTGCTAGTCCTGCTGCCGGAGGATCACGAAAAGTGTCTACCAAATATGCGGTTCTGGTTACCAATGAGCTGTTCCACAATGGAAATGTGGAAGCCTGGAAAAAAATTATTGAAAGTTATAAAAACAAGCATCCCGGACTGGATGTTCTGATATGGTACGATGGAGAGAGAATCAATGATATCAATGCCCTTTTCAAATGGGGAAAGGTAAAACACGGAAATCCCATTATGTTCAGTGTTGCCGGTGATGATATCAAAGATGTTTCCAAATTGAGAAAGTACCTTTTTGAAGGGGCCAGTCCCCGGTTTGAAGTATTTTTAAGAGGAGCAGTGAACAGCGTTCTTGATCTGTTCTAGGTGCTCAGTTCTTTAAAAAGGATTAATCTATATGGATATTTATTCATTCAGCAGTACAGCTTATACCGAAGATAAAGATGTTCTCGATGTGCTGGGATACAGAGGCCGGAGGCTGATGCATCTTGCAGGACTGGGTATTCCCATTCTACCGGGATACGTCCTTTCCAACGACTCTCTACTGGCTGAACTGGCAGATCCCGGTTCTTTCAGCAGCAAAATCCATGAATCTATCGAGTCCATGGGAAATGTGGTGGAAAAACAGTACGGAGACAGCGAAAATCCTCTTCTTGTCAAATGTGTCCTCAGTCCTCAGCTGAATTTGATTGATACCTTTTCAAGTCTTCATAACATTGGACTTTGCAAAAATACCATAGATGGTTTTGCCAAATTCGTCGGTGAGGAATTTGCCTACCACGAATACAGGAATATGCTTCGGAGAATCATTACTCTTGACCTGGAGATTGAATCGGATGGGAACAGAAGGAAGGTCCTTCAGAAGCTTGCGGATTCTCTGGAAAAGTGTAAAACCGCAAAAAAGACCAAAGATGTACTTGTCGAAGTAGAAGGGGTATACCCTCAGGAAATCTTTTCCGATGCCTGGGCGCAGCTGAGTTACGTCCAGTCTCTCTATACAAGGTACCTCAAAGAAAGCGAAACCCTGAATGATTCAGCTCTTCTGATTCAGGCAATGACCTTTGGAAATTACGGAAAAGAGAGTTTTTTCGGAAGTTACTATACCCGCAATATTGTTGACGGGGAAAATGTCATTTCCGGAAAGTTTTTTATCAACTCTTTCGATGCAACCCAGTCCGAGGGAAATCCCGTCACTGAAATAAAAAATGAGTATTTTGAAGAACTGAGATCCATAGCCAATCAGCTTGAAACCCACTATAAAGAGATCCGGTCCATCAAATTCACCGTAGAAGACGGACGACTCTGGGTTATTGACCAGAATGCGGCGGACAATAAATCCACCCAGGCCCATATAAGGACTCTTCTGGATCTGAATCAGAAAAAAGTTGTCAGTGATGAATATGTGGTGAACGCCATTCAGCCGGGAAGACTGGCGGAAATACTCCATCCTGTGATTGATAAGGCTTCTGCAGAGAAGATGCCTTCCTATTACGGGGGAATTTCCGGATCTGTTGGCGCCGCTGTGGGAAAAGTCTATTTTTCTACTGAAAAACTGATGCAGGAGCATCGTATAGCAACACAGAGGGGACTGGATTCCAATTTTATCCTCTGTATGCCCTCCACCTATGCGGAAGATGTCAAAGCCATTGAGGTCTCCCAGGGTGTACTGACCATGGATGGGGGCTATGCTTCCCATGCACCGGTTGTCGCCAGAAGTCTGGGAAAGGTCGCCATGGTCAACCCGGATATCAAATTCCTTAAATCCTCCGTGAAGGTAGGGGATCATGTGATCAAAGAGGGAGACTATATCAGTCTTGATGTTCCCTCCTATGATAAACCGACAATCTATTTTGATCAGGTCAAACTTATCAAACCTGTCATTGAAGAGAGCGGTATTCTTGAGTTTCTGGAAATCATTCAGAAGTTCATCGGGGATTTTGATGTTCATGCCAATGCGGATCAGCCGAAAGACGCTCAGCTTGCCAAATTGTTCAAAGCTGATGGGATAGGTCTGTGCCGGACTGAGCATATGTTCTTCGATGAAGAGAGGATCCCGCTTTTCCGTTCTATGATCATTGCGGAAGAGAAAGAGGACCGTTTTAAGATCCTTGAGAAACTGGGAGCCATGCAGACTTCCGACTTCTATAATCTCTTTAAAATTATGGAAGGCCATCCGGTGACAATCCGTCTCCTTGATGCTCCTCTTCATGAGTTTCTGCCTCATACCAGGGACAGTATGAATGATTTTATAGAGTTCTATAAAAAGGATCATCCCGATGTGAGTGATGCGGATATCCGTCTGCGCTGTGATATGATGGGAGAAGTGAATCCCATGCTGGGGCATAGAGGTATCAGGGTCGGTATTTCCACTCCCGAGATCTATGCCATGCAGGTACGGTCTATTTTTGAAGCGGCCTACAAGCTTCTGAAAGAAGACGGTATTGTCACCTCGCCCGAGATAATGCTCCCTGTAGTCATGTCCGAACGGGAAGTGAAATCTATGCGCTTCGGTAAAAGGATCGAAGGAACGGAGATTCTGGGAATCCGGGATGTGGAACTGGCTGTAAGGCAGAAGTTTGACGTTTCCGAACCGATTCCCTATCGCGTGGGAACCATGATTGAACTGCCCGGTGCTGCCCTGCAGGCAGATAAGATCGCCCGATATGCGGATTTCTTCAGTTTCGGAACAAATGATCTTACCCAGACAACCAATGGTATCTCAAGGGATGACTTTAATTCGTTCTTTACGGATTACAATGAATTTGACCTTCTGGAGAGAAATCCTTTCAAATACCTGAACAGTCCTGTTAAGGAACTGGTTTCCATTGCAGCAGAGAGGGGGCGGCTTGTCAGGCCTGATCTCACACTCGGGCTGTGCGGAGAGCATGGTGCTGAACCGGAAAATGTTGAATTCTGTATGGATCAGGGACTGAATTATGTATCCTGCTCTCCCTATGGAATACCCATTGCCAAACTGGCAGTGGCACAGAAGAATCTGAAGCAGGAATAGTCTCAGGGAAGGAAGAAGCGGAGGTGACTCCGCTCTTCTTCCTGACGTATCTCTGTATAGCTTTCTGCCAGTCTCACAATACGAATAAATGTATCCTCTTTTTCCAGTGCGGGGAATTTCCTCTGCAGATACTGTATGTGAGTGAGGCAGTGAGCCAGAGATACCTGCCAGCTGGTCCTCTTAAACTGTTCTGTCAGATGAGAGGCAAGATATTCAATCAGACTCTTGTTCAGATACTCTTCCATTTTATTCCAATGAGAATTGATATTAGGATGACGGGGGATATCTCCCTCGTCCAGTATAATGAAACAGTAATAGTTCAGAATAAATCTGGAATAGATTCCTTTTATATGATTGTCATAGCTGGTCCGTGTTAAGGGGGTTAGATCCCTGATGGAATCAATCACCGCTTCCAGCTCTCTCAGACACTGACGGTAGCGGAATTTTCGGTTTCCCTCATAGCGGAGAAAGCGGTTGTGCAGGCCGTATTCATAAAAAATATCCGTGGCATGGCAGAAGGCGTAGGTCGTTTTCTGCATCTGCCTGTGGAATTCAGCGCTTAGGGGCTGGGCAGAAGGATTTCCCTGATAGGGCTGTTCCCGCTGAAAGGGGTTGGATCCTTTCTGGTCGGATTCGGAACTGTGTCCTGAATACTGCTGCTGAGATTCCTTTTCCCGCGGAGCTTCCGTCTCCGTGTCTGTCAGTTTCTCTTTGCAGAGTTCATAGGCAAGATTTATCTCAGTCATCTTCTGATGTGCCCATTCCTGGTTCTGCTGGTTGTAATCGGGATGGTATTTTTTGACAAGTTTTTTGTAGGCTTTCTGTAACTCTACTTGAGAATAGTCTTCTTTCAGGTGAAAAATCATAAGAGATCTGCGAATATCCTGCATAAGTAATTATAATAATGAAAAAAAATTACCATGGATATAGAACTTATCACTTTTTTACCCTGATTTTATTGCAAAATTAAGAATATTGAATATAATGAGTTTCATTTAATCTTTATACAGGGAGGAGCAGATGAAAAAAGGGCGAACTTACGGAGCTAAAGCACTCGTCAGGACCCTTGAGAAAATGGGTGTTGAAATAATCTTCGGTTATCCCGGCGGAGCAAACCTGCCGATTTACGAAGCTTTAGCTACCAGTTCGATTAAACATGTGCTTGCCAGGCACGAGCAGGGCGCAGCACATATGGCTGATGGTTATGCAAGGGCTACCGGTAAAGTCGGTGTCTGTATGGCTACAAGCGGACCGGGAGCGACAAACCTGGTCACAGGAATAGCCACAGCCTATATGGACTCTGTTCCGGTCCTGGCTATCACAGGTCAGGTTCCCAGAAGTAATATAGGTACCGATGCGTTTCAGGAAGTGGATATCAGCGGTATTACCATACCCATTACAAAACACAACCTGCTGATCCAGGATGTCAAAGAGATCCCTGCAAGGGTGGAAGAGGCTTTTCATATTGCCAATACGGGAAGGAAAGGGCCTGTGCTTCTTGATATCCCCAAGGATGTTCTGCAGGAGGAGTTTACTCTCCCTCCGGTCAAAGAGATTGTTCTGGAAGGATATAATCCCAACTCCGAAGGCCATCCCGGACAGATCAAAAGAATTCTCAAATTGATAGAACAGGCTCGGAGACCTCTGATTATTGCCGGTGGCGGTGTCGTATCGGCAGAGGCTTTCAAAGAACTGGAAACCTTTGTGGATAAAACATCCATTCCTCTGACATATACATTCATGGGAAAATCCGCTCTGGATAATGACCATGAACTGAACCTGGGAATGTGTGGCTACCATGGTAGAAAAGCTGCCAATACAGCTATCGATGAATCGGATGTCATCCTGGCATTCGGAGCCCGTTTCAGCAACAGACACACAATCAATCTGGAAACATACCCGGGACACAAGAAAATCATTCACATCGATATTGATCCGGCGGAAATCGGAAAGAACATAGAGACTCTTCTGCCCATCGTAGGAGATCTCAAGCAGATACTCGGAAAACTCAATGAAGCTGTGAAGAAAGGGAAACATCAGGACTGGATCGACAGGCTGAAAACGATTGAAACCAACTCCATGAAGCCGGATATTCCCGAGTCTATCCTGACTGTCAATACAGTACTCAGGATCATGCAGGAGTATATAAAGGATCCGATTGTTGCCACAGATGTCGGACGGCATCAGATGTTTTCGGCCCACGAAATCCATTCCAGAAGCGGAAGGACTTTCATAAGCTCCGGCGGTTTGGGCACAATGGGCTTCGGATTGCCCTCGGGAGTGGGAGCGGCCTTCGGTCGTCCTGATGAACGCGTCGTTGTCATTAACGGTGACGGCGGTTTTATGATGAACAGCCAGGAGATCATCGTCGCTGCGGAGCATAATCTTAATATTGTCCTGTTTCTAATGAATGATTCCAAACTCGGTATGATCGGTATGCTTCAGGATGAGTTCTATCAGAGCGGTTTTGATATCAGTCATCTGTCTGCGGATATCGATTATTCGAATCTGGCTGCCAGTCTGGGAGGGCAGGGGCATAAGGTGGTCAATCAGGATGAACTGAGAGCTCTTATCTCTTCCGGAAAACTGGATAAGGGCGTTCATATTGTGGATTGTCTTATCGGACGGGATGAGAATGCATTTCCCATGGTAAACGGAAGCTCAATTGTTGATGTAGTAGAAGGGAGGGAATAATTATGAAACATACCATTTCTATTCTTTGTGATGACGTCCCCGGTGTTATGACCCGCATTTCCGGCCTCTTTTCAAGGAGGGGTTTCAATATTGAGAGCCTTTCTGTCGGTAATACAGACCGCCCGGGTAAAAGCCGTTTTACCATTGTGGTCAATGGAGATGATACTGTTCTGGAACAGGTAAGAAAACAGCTTCAGAAGCTGATCAACGTGATAAATGTCTGGGATTATAAAATGGATTCCATTGTCGGCAGGGAGCATGCTCTGCTGAAAATCAAAGCGGATAAACAGCACAGATCAGAAATACTCCAGCTGGTATCATCGGTTCAGGCTAAAATTATTGATGCCTCGGGAGATCTCTGGATTCTGGAAGTGACCGGTGATACCGATGATATCGACAGTGTCATTGACCTTTTCGGTCACTATGATATTGTCGAAACTATCAGAACTGGAAAAATTGCTTTAAAAAGAGGTTGAGATTCTTTATAATTAACCATAGTTTTATATATAGGGCTGTTTCTTTTTGAGCTAACAGCCCTATAATGGTCTCATATATTATATAAGGAGAAGGTATGGCTAAAATAATGGATCTTTTTGATGCTTACAGGAAGGGTGAATTCCCTACCGATGGCGGTTATATTCTATCTAACTTTTTCGATGATAACTCTAATTATACCAGAATTGAGATGATATCCTATGGAAATGTAAAAGATATATATGCCAATGATCAGGGTATTACTTTTCAGGCCGATGGGCTTAAACTGTTTGTTCTTGTAGAACCTTCATCGTATTCCCAGAAACATACAGAACCGAGTTATCGGGATGACAGGCATAGAATTCCTTACCGCTTTAAGGAAGTGGATACCTATGTGACGAAAAGACAGACGAAAATCATGGTAGGAAAAGAGCCTGTGGAAACCTACACCTCTTTTACTGTTATGAATGAAACCGGTCTGAACCAGTCCTTTGTTGTTTTCAAAGACGAGAACATCGGACAGTCCATGAATAATTATTTTAATCAGGTTTTGTGGAAAAATGTGAACATTCCCAGGACGGATGCGCAGAAAGCCACTGAAATGATCGATAAATACATTCCGAAAATGGTTAATCCCTTCGGCTGATCATCTCATCCTTTTTTTAAATATACCGGGTTTATATCTTATATAAACCCGTATAGACCTAGCCTATGCTGAAGAGCCCTCCCATAGGGTTTCCGCCGCCGCCTCCTCCGCCGAGGCCCATCATCCTGATAGTACTCTGGAGTTCACGGATTTTCTCCTGCTGTTTTTCAATGATTTCCATCAGCTGATCCACATCGTATTCGCTCTGATTCTGTTTTTCGATCTCTTCCTGAATCTTTCTGTAGAGCTCAAAATCATTTTCAGTTTCAATCTGAGCCAGGCCGAATGAGCTGCCGTAGGAAGCTATATCCAGGGGCATCTCGGGAAAATGGCGGGATTGCACGATTTTCTGGCCCAGGCGAAATATCTGCTGGGCTGTGAGTGTATCCTGATGGTCCAGCAGGAAGGGCTGCCGGTTGTGAAGGGATTCATCAATCTCCTTGTCATAGAGTACGGTTCCCAGGCATTCCATCTCGACAAGCAGATCTTTGGCAATCAGCTGTCCCAGGTTTTCAGCCATCTGGAAATCCTCCTGCTCCTCCATCATATTCAGAATGAGCTTGGGCTGCAGGACTTCCAGGTAGGCTGTCGCTTTATCCCTGATTTCAGGGTCTTCCTTTCCCACTTCCTCCAGAAGATGAGCCAGGGTGAGGTTTGATCCCGGAAGCATTCGCCTGATGTTCTTTCTGAGGTAGCTCTCCATCTTCTTATGCCTGCTGAAAGCTTTGTGAAGGAATCGGATTGTCAGGTTTTTCGTGAATGAATAGGCATTCATAATCGAACTGGCATGGGGTGTTGTCACAATCAGTCCCGAGTTGGATATAAGGAAGAAATCGATGGTGTTGAAGCTGCTGCCAGCCCCCAGATCCAGAATGATATAGTCTGCATCCAGTTCCTGAAGTTCCTTCATTATCTCCTTTTTCTGGGTGTCTGTAATGTCTGCCATGCCGTAGGACAGGGTATCCCCCGGGATAAAATGCAGATTCTTGTAGGGTGTTTCAATTACCAGGGACTGAAAAGTCCTCTTTTTATCCTGCAGATAGGTGCCTATGCCGGGATTGGTGTTTTTAATGCCCAGAATTGTATGGAGGTTGGCACCTCCCAGGTCCATATCAACAAGGATTGTTCTTTTATCTGAAATTGCCAGTGACAAGGCAATGTTCACAGATAAAACAGATTTTCCCACTCCGCCTTTGCCGCCGGCAATGGGTATGATCTTTTTCTCAACTGTTTCATTCAGTACCAAAAAATAGCTCCTGTTCTCACCGGTGAATGGGGAAATTATATCAGTAACAATATGGTTGTAAACAGGCATTAATTTGAAATTCCCAAAAAAGAATGAATCATCATCAATAATTATGTATAATATGTGTGTATAATTATTAAATCATCATAATCCAGATGGAGAAGACTGTAACTCTATGAGCCCAGTGAGTGAAGAAGAGAAAAAAGAGCCCGCCATAAGTCAGGATCAGAAAATCCGTAATGATATAGAGAGATACTATCTTCCCAAACATCTGATAGATGCTATTTCCGAATTCGGAGCCATTCCCGAAGAGTCCGAAGAGGCCCTCGTGGGGATTGGATTCCTGGATGTGGCAGACTATACGTTCCTTTCCAAATTCCTCAGTGCCAAGGAAAATCAGACCATTCTGAACGGACTCTATTCCGCTTTTGACTGGGTTCTGAAAAAACACGGCGGGTATCTGAACAAAATTGAAGGGGACAGCCTTATGTTCCAGTACGGCGGTCCGATTGATCCCAAAACAAAGGGGCTCACCGAGGAGGAGATCCGTCTTTATATCTCCACGGAACTGTTTTATACCTGTGTTGAGCTGCAGAGGGTCTGTAATCTCTTCAATCAGGCCAACGACAAATTCCTCTATTCCGAGGAAGAGAGTCAGACCAAACATAATATCCTTCAGGCTTTTGATATTATCCGGGGCCTGCGAAACAATGAATTCCTCTCTCCCTCCATAAACGCTCTATTTCAGATCCGTATCAGGGTAGGCGCCTCTATCGGTAAAGTTCAGATCGGAAACTTCGGTCCTGACGGAGCCAAGCACTGGGATGTTATCGGTATGCCTGTTATTTATGCCAAGAGGATGGAATCAACAGCTCCGATAGGGGGATTGCGGATTTCCGAGGAGTATTACAGGCTTCTGGAGGATCAGGGGATCGTCGATGCCTATCATGCCCGTTTCACAAGAGAGGCATCCGCCCTTTTCAGTGACTACAGGAATATTAAAAAAGACGAGCTCTTCCGGTTCAGCAAAGTCTTTCTGAAAGAAAAGAAAAATGCCGGTTTCAGTACCTACAGTGTTCAGGTGGAACCCAATCTTCCCGAAGAGCTTGTCCGGCAGGTGGGCCTTCTTCTGCAGAAGGATGAACCGGGAGCATCGAGGATCATTGATTTTCTGCAGTACTACAGGGGAAACCAGTATGTGATCAACAAGCTGGAAGACCTTTTCAATAAACTGAAGATTGTGATCAGGAAAGATGAGCTTCTGAGACTCCTTCTTCCCGGAAGGTACAGGTATTTTATTTCACAGGCCATGGGTGATGAAGAGAAGGCAAGGGAAGTGATCCAGCAGGAATTTACACTCAAGGATCTTATGGATATTCTGGGTGATCTTCAGGATGCGGTGAAGCATCCCAGAGATAACGATGAGGAGCTCATGCAGGAATTTCCAGGCTATGCGGAGTATATCAAATCGGAGGAGTATAAAATTACCTCTCACTATGATGAAATAAAGAACTCCATCGCCCATACAAGTTATTTTTACAATCTGCTTTTTCCCCTCTATTTTGAGCATATCAAAGCCAGCCTTCTGGAATACCAGTTCCGGCTGGACGAGGTGGAGGATGTGCTGTGAGACAGGTGCATTTTATTTTTCTGCTTCTTCTGCTCTCTCTTTTCTCTTCTTTTGCGGAAGAGGTTGTTATTGTCAATAAAACGGGGTTTCCCCTTTATGAAGTCTATTTCACTGATCAGGAGAGCAATGACTGGGGAGAGGATGTTCTTCCCTATGATGTGATACTGAACGACAGTTTTGCAGTTGTCTCCTTTGAAGAAGATCTTGTGGAAGGACTGTACAAGATACGGCTCGTTGACGAGGATGGGGAGATCTATCTGAAAAACAATATCGATCTGGGAGAAAGGAATAAGATCCTGATCCAGCCCAAGGATCTTCTGGCCCTCTCTCCGGGAGAGGGGCTGACCTTTACCCTTGTCAATAAAACCGGCGATACCATTACCGGCCTGTTTATCTCATCCGAAACAGATGATACCTGGGGAGATAACCTGCTTTCAGGGTATTTTCTTAACGGTGATGAGCAGGTTGTGGAGCTTCAGTCAGACTATGATTCGGCTTTTTATGATATCCGTTTTGACATGCGGGAGAACAGCTATATCCAAAAGCACGTCTTTTTAGCCCATAGAGCTCGAATACTTCTCTCTCTGGAGTAGATTTTCCCCTGTCCGGATGTTAAGATGCCCCTTTGTCCAGGAGGTGGTTTTGTCCCGTGATTTTCTCCCTTTAACCCGTGAAGATATGGCAGAGCGTGGTTGGGATTATGTTGATTTTGTTCTCATTTCAGGAGATGCCTATGTAGATCACCCCTCTTTTGCTGCGGCGATTATCTCCCGTGTGCTGGAGGATGCCGGTTTCCGGGTAGGCATTATTCCGCAACCCGACTGGAAGGATCCTGATGCATTCAGGGTTCTCGGAAAACCCTCTCTGGCCTTTCTTGTGTCTCCCGGAAATATCGATTCCATGGTCAACCACTATACGGTTAATAAAAAAAGGCGCCGCAGCGATGCCTACTCTCCGGGAGGGGAGGCGGGCCTGAGGCCTGACAGAGCCGCCATTGTCTATACCTCCATGGCCCGGCAGGCCTATAAGGGGGTTCCTGTTATCCTGGGAGGTCTGGAGGCGTCTCTGCGCCGTTTTTCCCATTATGACTACTGGAGTGACAAGGTCAGAAAGTCGGTTCTTCTGGATAGCAAAGCGGATCTTCTTATGTACGGAATGGGGGAACGCTCCATGGTACAGATCGCCCGTGCTCTTCAGGAAGGGACGGGAATAAAAGAGATCCGGCATGTGAGAGGAACGGTTTATGCTGTTTCTTCCCCGGATGATTTCCCTGAAGGGACCGAACTCCTATCCTCCTGGGAGGATGTTTCCCGGGACCGGAAAGCCTATGCCGGCAGTTTCTGGATACAGTACAGAAATACAGATCCTGTGACCGCCCGCCCCATGGCTGAGCCCTGCGGTGAACGGTATGTGGTGCAGAATCCCCCGTCCCATGCCCTCACAAGGGATGAGATGGACCGGGTTTACGCTCTGCCCTATGCCAGAAAGGCTCACCCTGTGTATGATGCGAAAGGAGGGATCCCCGCCCTGAAAGAGGTGGAGTTTTCTCTGGTTCATAACAGAGGCTGTTTCGGTGGGTGCAGTTTCTGCGCCCTTACCTATCATCAGGGCCGGGTCATCTCCTCAAGGAGCCATGAATCTGTCATATCCGAGGCAGAGAAACTGATTCATCAGGAGGGGTTCAAGGGGTATATCCACGATGTGGGAGGTCCTACGGCCAATTTTCGCGCTCCCTCCTGTGCCAAACAGCTGAAGCACGGAGTCTGTGCTGACCGTCAGTGTCTGACTCCCGAACCCTGCAGGAACCTGGATGTGGATCACAGTGACTATCTTGCCCTTCTGAGGGAGCTGCGGCAGCTGAAGGGGATCAAGAAAGTCTTTATCCGTTCGGGTATCCGATTTGACTATCTCCTTCTTGACAGGAATGAGGCTTTTCTGCGGGAGCTCTGCCGCTATCATGTGAGCGGTCAGCTCAAAGTGGCTCCGGAACATGTATCTCCCCGGGTACTGAAGGCTATGAATAAACAGAAGCATCAGGTTTACAGAACCTTTATGGCAAAATTTGCCGCCATAAACAGGGAGCTTGATAAAAAACAGTATCTCATACCCTATTTTATCTCCTCTCATCCGGGAAGCACTCTGAAAGATGCTGTCCGGCTGGCTGAGTTTATGAAGGAAACCCGGTTTATTCCCGACCAGGTGCAGGATTTCTATCCCACCCCGGGAACCCTTTCCACCTGCATGTATCATACAGAACTGGATCCGGAAACCATGAAGAGCATTCCTGTGGTCAAGAAGGAACGGGAAAAGAAAATGCAGAGGGCTCTCCTTCAGTTCAACCGTCCCGAGAACTACTCACTTGTGAAAGAGGCCCTTCTGAAAGAGGGGAGAGGTGATCTGATAGGGACAGGTCCGAAGTGCCTGATACCCCCTTTTACTTCAGGCGGCTCCGGCAGGAGCAGAAATAACAGACGGAAAAAATAGTTCTCTATTCTTTAGGGATTCCTGTCTTTACCAGAGAGGAACTTATTGTTACCTTATAAAGGCAAAACTGTTTTTTTACTATATAACGGGCATAAGAGATGTCCGGGGAGAATATTTTTGAGAGGTTTAGAAGGTTTTATCGGAGGACTCATTGGGTTCATTCTCGGTTTTATGAGCGGGATCCCTTTTATGGGGATTATAGGTGCTCTTATAGGAAGTTCCATAGGAAGAAGCTTTGCCGGAGGAGGCAGGTCTTCCAGTCAGTTCAGGGGCAATCCCTTCCAGGGAATGGGAGGGCAGTACCAGCGGCAGCAGACTTCCTTTGCGGAGCATCAGAATACAAGCCGTGTTTTTTTCTCTTCCCTTTTTTCCATGCTGGGGAAAATCTCTGCTGCGGACGGGCAGATTTCTGAAGAGGAAAAGCAGACCATATCCCAGTTTATGAGGCATGATCTCAGGCTGGATCCGGTAAGCCAGCAGGCGGCCATGGAAATCTTCAATGCGGCTGTCCGTTCGGGAGAATCGTTTGATTCCTATGCGCGCCGCTTTTATGCCGCATTCAAAGGGAATGCCCAGTTTATAGAGCTGCTCCTGGATATCCTGCTGCGTGTTGCTGCGGCAGACGGCAGAATCCATCCGGAGGAAGAGAAGCTCATTCAGCAGGCTGTGAGCATTTTCGGGTATACCCAGACCTCCTATGACAGGCTGAAGAGCAAGTATGTTCAGTCGACTTCCTCCTCCGGGGCCTACAGTATTCTGGGCTGTTCTCCTTCCGATTCTGATTCGGATATCCGCAAAGCCTATAGAACAAAAGTCAACGAATTTCATCCCGACAGGATTGCCGCCAAAGGCCTTCCGGAAGAGTTTACCCAGTTCGCCAATGAACGGTTCAGGGAAATTCAGGAAGCCTGGGAGTCTATCCGGAAGGAACGGAACCTGTAATGGACCGGTGGTTCAGAAGTAAAAGCCACCGGATCAGAAAAAATGTCCTCAGCATCGGGGTAATCCTGCTTGGAAGTCTCGCCATGGCTCTGGGAATGAATTTTTTTCTGATTCCCAATAAGATCGTCGGAGGGGGCCTGTCCGGAATCGGTACGGTACTCTACTATCTTTTCGGCTTCCCTGTGGGTGTTTCGGTTCTTGTTATGAATATTCCTCTCTTTCTCTTTTCCTGGAAAATGCTCGGACGCTCTTTTGGGGTGAAAACTCTGGTTGCCACGGTTGTTCTCTCTGTTTTTATTGATGCCACTGCATTTGTTCCTGTTCTGACACAGGATCATCTTCTGGCTTCTCTGATGGGCGGCGGATTGATGGGACTGGGATTGGGATTGATTTTCCGTCAGGACGCTTCCACCGGCGGGACCGACCTGGCGGCAAAAATTATTCATAAAATACTGTCTTTTATTTCGGTAGGACAGATCCTCCTGGTTCTTGATGCTCTGGTTGTTCTGATGGCCGGGCTGGTTTTCGGCCAGTATGAGCTTTCTCTGTATGCAGGTGTCACCATTTTTATTACAGCCCGTGTTATTGATGCTGTGGTTATCGGTGTGAATTATACAAAAGCCGCCTATGTGATCTCTCTGAAGTCAGACAGCATCAGCGCAAAGATTCTTCAGGAGATGGACAGGGGAGTGACTGAGATTAAGGGGAAGGGAATGTACACCGGAGCGGATCGCCCGGTGCTTCTTTGCGTTCTCCGCAGCAGGGATATTCCGCATCTGAAGCAGATTGTTTCGGATATTGATCCCGAAGCTTTTGTTTTTATTTCGGATGTTCGGGAAGTTTTCGGGGAGGGATTCAGCTATGAATCGCAAGGATGATGTATTTGACAGCTACGATCCTGTTGTCAGGCCTTTTGAGTTTAATGAAACCGTCGCCCATGTTTTTGACGATATGGCTGAGAGGAGCATACCCCACTATAAAGATGTACAGTCCATGGTGGCTACTCTGGCACTGACCTTTTACAGAGAGGGGAGTACCATATATGACCTGGGATGCTCCACTGGTACAACCATGGCTCTGCTCCTGGAGGGGCTGAGAAAGCATGAACTCCATAACTACTACATACGGGGTGTGGACAATTCGGCGCCCATGTGCCGGGAAGCCAGGGAAAAACTGAAGAGCCTGGATGCGGATTTCGGTCGCATCGATATCGCCGAATCGGATATTCTGACCACTCCTGTACAGAATGCTTCGGTGGTGATCATGAATTACACCCTGCAGTTTATTGATCCTCTTCACAGGGAAGAGCTTATCAGGAATATCTATCAGGGGCTGAATCATAACGGAGTCCTCCTTGTGAGTGATAAAACTCTCCAGTCCCATACGGATATAAGCAGGATCTTTATTGATAACTACTACAATATGAAGAGGGCAAACGGCTACAGTGAGCTGGAGATCTCCCGGAAAAGGGAAGCTCTGGAGAATGTTCTGATTCCCTATTCTCTTAAAGAGGAAGAGCAGCTGTTCAGAAGCGCCGGTTTTGAAGCGGTGGATCTTTTCTACAGCTGGTACAATTTCTCCTCATTTATCTGCCTGAAAAAAGGATAAGCAGTGAAACACAGCCATGTAAGCAGGGAATACCTGAAAGACCACTACTATGAACCCTACAGGAGTGAAATCAGGACAGACCAGCTGAAGTCCCTGAGGAAAGAGCTGTCTGCTAAACTGGAGAAACCTTCGGTGAAGGTCTGGGAAGATCCCATCGAAGCCCTTTCCCTCCGGGAGGGGGACAGCTTTGATTTTTCCTCAGAGGCTGTCAGGTTCGGACAGGAGTCTGACCTGGAACCGGGAGAAAAAGAGCAGCTTCTGGCGGCACTCAAAGCCCTGATGCCCTGGCGGAAAGGGCCTTTTGACTATTACGGAACAGAGGTGGATGCAGAGTGGCGGAGCAATCTCAAATGGGACAGGGTGGCTCCCTGGCTGCCGGATCTGAAAAATAAGAAGATCTGTGACGTGGGATGCAATAACGAGTACTACATGTACCGGATGCTCCCCCAGGATCCCTGGTTTGTGCTGGGAATCGACCCTATGGTCCGTTACTACTATCATCATCGGCTGAACAGAAAATTTTACAGTGACCCCAGGCTGAACTTTGATCTTCTCGGGGTGGATGATCTGGAACTGTTTCCCCGCTTTTTCGATGTGATCTTCTTTATGGGGATCATCTATCACAGACGAAATCCCCTGCAGACTCTGGAAATTCTGGCACAGGCCATGAAGCCGGGGGGGACTCTGATCCTGGAGAGCAGCGGCATTCCCGGAGATGAGCCCTACTGCCTCTTTCCCGAGGGACGGTATATGCAGGCTCCGGGGTACTGGTTTCTGCCGACCGCTTCGGCTCTTGTGAACATGCTGAACCGGAGCGGTTTTCATAAGGTGGAAGTGTTTGACAATTTCAAACTGGAAACCCACGAACAGCGTCAGACCGACTGGGCCGTCTTCTATTCTCTTGAACAGTTTCTCGATCCCGATGATCCGTCTAAGACAACCGAAGGGTATCCGGCTCCCACCAGGATCTATATCCGGGCGGTTAAGAAGTAAAACTAGGTATTAAAAGATGAAATATTTTCATTTCAGCATCTCTGGAACCAACCCTCTCCCCTTGATCCCCTCTCCCAGAGGGAGAAGGGAAATATGTCATGGTTTCAAAAATTTCTAAGAAAACATGATTTAGCTTTCTCTCCCCTCGCCCTCTGGGAGAGGGGCCGGGGGTGAGGGTTGGACAGAGAGGGGTGGCGCGTATCAGGAAGGATCTAATGTATGAGGAGGCGCGATAAATCGCGTCTGTACGCATGGTATGCTGGAAAAGATAATATTCTTTCTTCTTGATGTCTGAGCGTAGCCGAAGCAGGGAAGGCGCGATAAATTGTACAGAATGGGTAGAGTATGATAAATAATCCTGTTTGATTGAGAAATAAAAATCGATAGGGCAAAAAAATAGCCCCGCCGAGGCGGGGCAACCGACTAAACGGATCTGCCGGAAAGTATTCGTTGGGAGGGGAATAGTGTTTCCCGGCAAACCACGTTATAATAATCGGCAGAGCCTCCGGAATGTTAAGAAAAAGTTGGAGTAACCATGAATATTTTTTTTCAGAGATTGAAGAAACTCAGAGAGCTTATGCAAAAGAACTCCCTGGATGCCTATATAATCTACAGCCAGGATCCTCACGGAAGTGAATACGTGGCGGAACACTGGAGAGGCCGGGCCTGGCTGTCGGGATTCACGGGCAGCGCGGGAACCGTGGTGATCACCAGAGACAAAGCCGGTCTGTGGACTGATTCCCGCTATTTTATTCAGGCGGCCCAGGAACTGGAAGGGACGGGGATTGATCTTTTTAAAATGGGGAATCCCGATGTTCCCGAGTACAGCCAGTGGTTAAGTGACCAGCTGCTTCCCGGCAGTGTGGTCGGTGTGGACGGCCGGACTCTCAGTGTGAAAGAGTGGGAAACTCTGGCGGGATGCTTTCTGCCTCTGCAGATCTCTGTGGCAACAAAAAAAGACCTCCTGGAAGAACTCTGGACGGATCGTCCGGATCAGCCTTCGGCTAAGGTCTGGCTTCTGGAGGATGCCGAATCGGGTGAATCCAGAAGCGGTAAACTTCAGAGGGTCCGGAAGGTCATGGCAGAGTCGGGCTGGACCCATTACCTTCTCTCCTCTATGGATGATATTGCCTGGCTTCTCAATGTCAGGGGGGGGGATGTCCCCTATAACCCGGTGGTACAGAGCTACTGCCTTCTCACTGAGGATTCTCTGGATTGGTTTGTGGCAGAGGAGAAGCTGAGCGAGCCAGTTCTGAAGGCCCTTGAAGATGACGGTGTGATTCCCCACTCCTATGAAGCCATTGTGGATGCCGTATCCTCACTTCCCGATGGAGCGGTTCTTCTTTTTAACGGAGCCAGAACGAACTCTATCCTGGCCGGGGCGATTCCCGAAGGGGTCCGGGTTTTACAGAAACAGGATATTACAACTCCCATGAAGGCCTGTAAAAACAGTGTGGAGCAGAGTCAGATCCGGAAGGTCATGGAGAAGGACGGGGCTGCGCTTGTCCAATTTCTCCGATGGCTTAAAAAAACAATTCATGAAAAACCCCTGACTGAACTGGAAGCGGCAGCCAGACTGCGGGATTTCAGGAGCCGTCAGGAGGGCTTTCTTGATGAGAGTTTCTCTCCCATCCCCGGCTACAGGGCCCACGGGGCTATCTGTCACTATGAAGCGGAAGAATCGAAACAGTTCACCATGGAGGCAGGGGGACTTTTTCTCATTGATTCGGGAGGCCAGTACAGGCAGGGTACAACGGATATCACAAGGACCATTGCTCTTGGTACCCCTTCAGAGCGGGAAATCCGGGATTATACACTGGTCCTTAAAGGACATATAGCCCTTTCCATGGCTCAGTTCCCCCGGGGGACACGGGGGTATCAGCTGGATATACTGGCCAGAGCGCCTCTGTGGAAGGAGGGGCTGAATTACGGTCACGGCACCGGTCACGGAGTCGGGTATATTCTGAATGTTCATGAAGGCCCCCAGAGGATCAGTCCCCATCCTGTGGACGAAGCGCTTCTGCCGGGAATGATCACATCCAATGAACCGGGGCTCTACCGGGAGGGGGAACATGGAATCAGGATTGAAAATCTTATTCTGACAGTTCCATGGGATGACTGTCCGAATCCGGATGAGCCATTCTACTGTTTCGAGACCCTCTCTCTCTGTCCCTACGACAAAAATCTGATTGATCCCTCTCTTTTGAATGCGGAAGAACTGGGGTGGCTCAACGCCTATCACAGACAGGTTTATGAGCGGCTTGCTCCCGGTCTGAAAGAGGATGAGAAAGACTGGCTCAGGGAGGAAACCGATGAAATCGGCTGATTCCCGGCTTCTGGCCGTTTTTGCCTGCCTTCTCTGGTCTACTGCTTTTCTGGGGGTTAAAACAGGTCTTGAATTTATGACCCCCTTTGTATTCGCAGGGATCCGTTTCTCTCTGGCGGGGATCCTGGTGGGGCTCATTTCCCGCCGGAGCGGATACTGGAACCAGATACGGCGGCACTGGCGTTTTATCCTTATGGTGGGTGTCTTTCAGACTTTCGGGCTCTATGCATTTTTCTACTCCTCTCTGAATATAATGAGAGCCTCCACCGGGGCTATCATCAACGGGCTGGGACCTCTTGTAACCGCTCTGATCGCCCATTTTTTCTTGCCCGGAGACAGGCTGAGTTTCAGGCGGCTGATGAGCCTGGTGCTTGGAGTTCTCAGTGTTTTTCTGGTAACCGCAGCCGGGAAGGGCTCCCTTCCTCAGGGGGGAGATGAAACATGGGGCATCCTTCTGATGGCAGGATCCCTGGTGGTTAACGGCGTTGCCGTGGTTCTTGTGGCCCGGAGTTCAGATGAGGTGGATCCCTTTATTCTCAATTCGGCCCAGTTGACCACAGGAGGTCTTCTTCTGCTGTTGACGGGGTTCGTCTTGGAAGGCGTTCCCCGGATTGTGCCACCCTGGTATTTCTATCCCGCACTTCTCTGGCTGGCGGGTGTTACCTCCGGCGGGTTTTCCATCTGGTACTACCTTCTGAAAATCCGTAAAGAGGCTGTTTCCTATATAACCGTGTGGAAGTTTCTCATTCCTGTAGCAGGCCCACTGTTGACCTGGGTCTTCATTGGCAATGACAAACCCAGCCTGCTTACATTCGGCGGCATGTTTCTGACGGCACTGGCCATTATGCTTTTCTATTCCGGAAAGGCGGAAATCCCGGCAGTAGGAAAGGAGAGCGCCTGATGTCCATGTTTGTAATTCAGGTCACAACCGGCCGTGAGACCGAGTGCCGCCGGTTTCTTGTGAAATCGGGGATGTTCCCGGAAAACTCTCTCTCTTTTCCCCGCCGGAAGCTAATGATCCGGAAGCAGGGAAAGCTCAGGGAGAAGGAGGAACCCCTGTTTCCGGGGTATCTATTCTTCTCGGCAGAAGAGGTGGATCCCGATCAGATCGTTGTCGTCCGGTCAACCCCGGGAGTTTTCTCTTTTCTGAAAATCGACGGCAGGATTACTCCTCTCTGCCGGGAGGAGGAACAGCAGTTGAACCGGTTTATGAAAACAGGGGAGATTGCCGGTATTTCCGAAATTGACCTTCATGAAAATAATACCATTACAGTCGTAAAAGGCCCTCTGAAGGGTCAGGAAGGGCTGATTGTGAAGCTGGATAAACGGAAAAAAAGGGCAAAAGTCCGGTTGTCTCTGTACAAGGAAGCTTTTCTTGTGGATTTCGGATTCGATTTTGTGAAAAAAAACTGACATTTTCTGTCTCTAATTAATACTATTTTGTCAATTTTTCCTCCTCGTCACTTTCCCGCGGGAAATCTCCTTTCATTTTCAGGATGAATTCTGATTTGAATCCTATTTTCCTGTCTTGACTTAAATTACTTAAGGGTATATTTTTTATGGCAACATATTGCCGTAAAAGCGGAGGAGTTGATTATATGATGAAGAAGAGGGGCCTCTATGACCCGGCTTTCGAACACGATGCCTGCGGTGTCGGTTTTGTAGCTCGTATAGATGGCGAAAGATCCCACAAAATTGTTGAAGAGGGAGTACAGATCCTTTGTAACCTTGAACACCGCGGTGCTGTCGGTGGAGACATGAAGACAGGGGACGGTGCGGGTATGCTCCTGCAGATGCCTCACGATTTTTTTAAACGGGTTCTGCCCTTTTCTCTGCCTGCGGAAGGATCATACGGTGCAGGTATGATTTTTCTTCCCGCAGGAGTAAAAAAACTAGCCGAAGCTGTAGAGATGACGGAACAGATCATTGCCAGAGAGGGCGGATCTTTTCTGGGATGGCGTGATGTTCCTGTGAATCCCGACTGTCTGGGTGAACTTGCCAGAAGGGTCATGCCTTCTTTCAAGCAGATCTTTGTCAGCTTTGACGGACTCGAAGGGGATGCTCTGGAGAATAAGCTCTATGTTCTCAGAAAGTGCCTGGAAAACGGCGCCCTGGAAAAAGGCTGGGAGCTGGATGAGTACTATCTTCCCTCGCTTTCCTCAAAAACCATGGTTTATAAAGGGATGTTTGTAGCACCCCAGTTTGTAACTTTTTATCCCGATCTGGGCGAAGAGGATTTTGTTTCCGCCATGGCCCTGGTACATCAGAGATACAGTACCAACACTTTCCCCTCATGGCCTCTGGCGCAGCCCTTCCGTTATATCGCCCATAACGGGGAAATCAATACACTCCGCCGTAACACAAACAATATGAAAGCCCGGGAAACCTCACTGAGTTCTCCCAGTTTCGGAAATGACATCAAAAAGATGTATCCCATTGTTCAGCCCAACTGCAGTGACTCAGCCGCATTCGACAATGTTTTCGAGCTGGTTTCCAAGGGCGGACGTTCCATGGAACACTCCATGATGATGATGGTTCCCGAAGCGTTCGGTGTGAAATATCATATTTCCGAAGATAAAAGATCCTTTTTTGAATACCATGCGGCGATCATGGAACCCTGGGACGGACCGGCGGCTCTTGTCTTTACGGACGGATACAAAATCGGCGCGACTCTGGACAGAAACGGTCTGAGACCCGGACGGTATACAATCACAAGAAGCGGTAAAGTTGTTCTGGCTTCCGAAACCGGTGTTATCGATATCGAACCGGAAGATATACTGGAAAACGGAAGGCTCGAACCGGGAAAAATGTTCCTTGTCGACCTGAATCAGCATAGGGTCATCCGGGATAATGAGATCAAGAGTATCATTTCCCGTCAGAAACCCTACAGACGCTGGCTGAGTGAGCAGAAAATTGAACTGAAAGGACTTCATGGAACTCCCAGAAAGATTACCCATGATTCTGAAACCCTTCTGGAAAGAATGAAATCCTTCGGATACTCCTACGAGGATATAAAAATGGTCATCGGTCAGATGGCTACCAACAGCCAGGAGCCCATCGGTTCCATGGGGAACGACAGTCCTCTGGCTGTCCTTTCCGAAAAACCCCAGCTTGTGTATGAGTACTTCAAACAGCTCTTCGCCCAGGTAACCAACCCTCCCATCGATCCCTACAGGGAGCATCTTGTTATGTCTCTCATGAGCTTTGTGGGAAGAGAGAGGAACCTGCTGGACGAGACTCCCGAACACTGTCACCAGTTGAAACTGACTCATCCGGTTCTGACTAACGATGACATCCAGAGCCTTCTTGCCATGGACATGGAGGACTTCAAAGTCTCCACAGTTCCCATGCTTTTCCAGGTGACCGAAGAAGAGCATCAGCTTGAAAACGCCATCGATAAACTCTGCCGGGATGTGGAGAACAGAATTGATCTCGGAGATTCCCTGATTATCCTGTCCGACAGGGGCGTGGACAAAGATCATGCCTCCATACCGGCCCTTCTGGCTGTTTCGGCTGTCCATCACTACCTTGTCCGCCAGGGAAAACGGCATCTGGCCGGTCTTCTCGTGGAATCCGGTGAGGTCAGGACGGTTCATCACTTTGCCACTCTGATCGGATACGGTGCCAGCGGTATCAACCCCTATCTTGTATTCGAAGCCCTTTCGGATCTGAAAGAGAGAGGCTACCTGCCCGACGATCTGACTCTGCCCCAGGCCATTGAGCACTATATTACAGCGGTCAAGAAAGGCCTGCTGAAGGTAATGTCCAAAATGGGCGTTTCCACAATCAGAAGCTACAGGGGATCCCAGATCTACGAAGCCATCGGTCTTTCCGAGAAAATGATTGAAAAATACTTTGACGGCACTGTTTCCAGAGTCGGCGGTATCGATGTGGAAGTGATTGAACACGATGTTCTTTCCCGCCACAGAAAAGCCTGGCAGGAAAAAGATGTCTACAGCAACAGACTGGTTTCCGGAGGAGAGTTCGCCGCCAGAAAGAATGCGGATAAGCACCTCTTTTCCGCTGAGGCTGTTGTGAACCTGCAGAAAGCGGTCCGGGGCGATGATTATGAGATGTTTAAAAAATACACTGCCGGTATCAATGATATCAGCAGCAATCTGAATACTCTGAGAGGTCTTTTCAAGTTTAAGACCAACGGAGCCATTCCTCTGGGAGAGGTTGAACCCGCATCAGAGATTGTCAAACGCTTTGTCTCTTCCGCCATGTCCTTCGGTTCCATGAGCCGGGAAGTGCATGAAACCATGGCCATCGCCATGAACCGTCTGGGAGGTCACAGCAACTCCGGAGAGGGCGGAGAAGACATGGAACGCTATAAAATCCGGGAAAACGGGGACAACCCCATGAGCCGGGTCAAGCAGATCGCTTCCGGACGTTTCGGAGTGGACAGTCCCTATCTCTGCAACTGCGATGAGCTGCAGATCAAGATGGCCCAGGGAGCGAAACCCGGTGAGGGCGGACAGCTGCCCGGTCACAAGGTCAATGAAGTGGTAGCCAGGGTTCGGCATTCAACTCCAGGAGTTATGCTGATTTCTCCTCCTCCCCATCATGATATCTACTCGATCGAAGACCTTTCCCAGCTGATCTTCGACCTGAAAAACGCCAACCCCAAAGCCAGGGTTTCGGTAAAACTCGTATCCGAAGTGGGTGTGGGAACAGTCGCCGCCGGTGTAGCCAAAGGGAAAGCCGATATGGTCCTGATCTCCGGAGGGGACGGCGGTACCGGTGCTTCACCTCTGTCATCCATCAAGCATGCCGGATCAGCCTGGGAGATCGGTCTTGCCGAAACTCAGCAGGTTCTGGTTATGAACAAGCTCCGGTCCAGGATCAGAGTTCAGTGTGACGGTCAGATGAAAACAGGCCGGGACGTTGCCATCGCCGCCCTTCTGGGTGCGGAAGAGTTCGGTTTCGGTTCGGCTTCTCTGGTATCTCTGGGATGCGTTATGATGAGAAAGTGTCATACCAATGCCTGTCCCGTGGGAATCGCCACACAGGATCCGGAACTGAGAAAACGGTTTAACGGCAAACCCGAGCATCTTATGAACTTCATGACCTTTATTGCCCAGGAAGTCCGGGAGTACATGGCGGAAATGGGATTCAGAACCTTCGATGAAATGGTCGGCCGGGTTGATATGCTGGAAGTGAATGACGCTGTTGATCACTACAAAGCCAGGGGACTGGATTTCTCCAAGATCCTGATGCCCCCCCAGAGAGGAGACAACGAACCTCTGAGATGCAACGATAAACAGGATCATGACTTTTCTCTCTCCCTCGATCAGGGGCTGATTGAAAAGGCGAAAGATGCTATTGAAAATAAAAAGCCCGTGGTTATCGAGCAGGCTATCAAAAACTGCAACAGAACCGTCGGTGCCACCCTCAGCTACGAAGTAACAAGCCGCTACGGTGCGGAAGGCCTGCCCAAGGATACGATCCATGTAAAACTGAAAGGCTCGGCCGGTCAGAGTTTCGGCGCTTTCCTTACCAGAGGGATTACCTTCGAACTGGAAGGGGAGAGCAACGACTACCTTGGTAAAGGCCTCTCGGGAGGACGGATCATCCTCTATCCCCATGCGGGAGCGACTTTCTCTGGTTACAGAAACATCATTACCGGAAACGTGAACCTCTTCGGTGCAACCGGCGGTGAAGTCTTTATCAACGGACGTGCGGGTGAACGCTTCGCCGTCAGAAACTCCGGTGCCCTTGCGGTCGTAGAAGGCGTGGGAGACCATGGTTGTGAATACATGACCGGTGGACGGGTTATCATCCTTGGAAAAACCGGTGTGAACTTTGCGGCGGGTATGTCCGGCGGTGTTGCCTATGTGTATGACGAAAACCAGCTGTTTGATACAAGATGTAACCTGGAAATGGTGGATGTGGAACCAGTTGTGGAGCAGGAGGATATCGACTTCCTGAAGAGTATGATCGAAAAACACATCGAGTATACCGACAGCCTCCAGGGAAAACGGCTGATTGACGCCTGGGAAGAGTCTCTTCCCAACTTTGTGAAGGTTATGCCTCTGGACTACAGAAAGGCTCTGGCCAAGATCAAAGAACAGGAAACAAAAGAATCGGATGAAACCGCTATAACCGAGGAGGTATATGCATAATGGGTAAGGTTCTCGGATTTGTAGAGTACAATAGACAGGATTTCCTCTATAGAGATATAGAGGAGAGACTGAAAGACTATAAAGAGGTGATGATTCCCACTCCCGTGGAGAATCTGACCGATCAGGGAGCCCGCTGTATGGACTGCGGTACTCCTTTCTGCCACAACCTGGGATGCCCTGTGACAAACCTCATTCCCGAGTGGAATGATGCGGTTTACAGAGGACAGTACAAGGAAGCTTTCGAAAGACTGGAAATTACCAATAACTTTCCGGAAGTCACAGGACGGGTCTGTCCCGCTCCCTGTGAAACCTCCTGTACCCTGAGTATCAATGATGCCCCTGTGACCATCAAACAGATGGAGCTGGGGATCATTGAGAAAGCTTTTTCCGCCGGATGGGTTGTTCCCCGTCCTCCCAAAAAGGAAACAGGAAAAAGCGTTGCCGTTGTCGGATCCGGGCCTGCCGGAATGGCTGCCAGCCAGCAGCTGAGAAGGATGGGGCATCAGGTAACCCTTTTCGAAAAGAGTGAAAAAATCGGTGGACTTCTGCGCTACGGAATTCCCGATTTCAAGCTGGACAAGGGTGTTCTGGACAGAAGGATCGAGCAGATGAAGGCGGAAGGTGTCAACTTCGAAACCGGAGTGGCCATCGGAGAGGACCTATCCATCCGCTATCTGCAGAACAAGTTTGACGCCGTGCTTATCACCATGGGCGCGGGAACTCCCAGAAACCTTCCGGTACCCGGAAGAGAGCTGAAGGGTGTCTACTTTGCTCTGGAGTATCTGGGACAGTCCAACAAGAATGTATCCGGTGAGTTCTTTGATGAAGAAGTGATCAACGCCAAAGGAAAAACTGTCCTTGTCATCGGCGGTGGTGATACCGGTTCGGACTGCGTGGGGACAGCCAACAGGCAGGGCGCCAAAAAAGTCTATCAGTATGAGATTATGCCCAAGCCCCTGGAATGGACACAGCCCCATAACCCCAGCTGGCCTGACTGGCCCCAGATCCTCAGAACCTCCTCTTCCCACAAGGAAGGATGCGAGAGGGACTGGAACATCGGAACTCTCGGTTTTGAAGGAAACGGAAAAGTTCAGAAAGGAAAGTTCAACCGCGTGGAATGGGTCTCAGATCCTGCAGGCGGACGTCCCCAGATGAAAGTCATCGACGGAAGCGATTTTGAGCTGGAAGTGGATCTTGTCTTCCTGGCCATGGGATTTGTCCATGTGGAGCACAACAGAATCATTACAGATCTGAATCTGGAACTGGACGGCAGAGGCAACATCAAGACCGATGGTAACTACGGTACTTCCATTGACGGCGTATTTGCCGCTGGTGATGCCGAAACCGGAGCGTCTCTGGTTGTCAGGGCTATCAACCATGGTAGAAGAGCCGCTGATGCTGTGGATGAATATCTGAAATAATCCTATCGGATATTTCATAAGGGCTGCCCCGGAGGCAGCCCTTTTTTGTGGGGTACAGCACAGAAGAGCCCCGGGACAATGAGGCTCCTCTTCTGCTACACTCTCCCCGGGAAGAACCCATTCTGAAGGAGAAACGTTGAAAAAAGCACAAAATATTCCATCCATTCATGAGCACGCTCTGATCGCCTATACCCTTTCTCTTGTCGGCGGTTACCTGGATGCCTATACCTATGTTCTCAAGGGCGGGGTTTTTGCCAATGCCCAGACTGGGAATGTGGTCCTGTTCTCTATCTCTCTCCTGAGCGGGAATTTTGCGGTAATTGATAAATACCTCTTTCCCATCCTGGCTTTTTCAGCGGGGATTCTTATTTCCGAGTTTTTGAAATCCCTCCGCAGACTTTCTGAAAACTCCCTGAGAATAAAGCTTGTGCTTGCCCTGGAATTTGTCTCTTTTCTGCTGATCGGCCTGGCAGGAAAGACCCTGTCGGATTTCAGTGTTACCTGTATTGTTTCCTTTATTGCGGCGGTTCAGGTTTCCACTTTCAACAGGCTTCACGGTTCTGCGGTGGCAACAACAATGATAACCGGGAATCTCCGGTCTTCCATGGAGAACCTTCATCTTTTTCTGCGCTTCCGAGACAGAGGGGCCGGACGGAAATTCCTTCTCTATATATCAGTCATAGCATTTTTCGGAGGAGGGGCCAGCCTGGGCGGTATCGTCTCGGGCCGAATGGGGGCGTCGTCCATCTACCTGTGCATAGCTTTTCTGGTGCCGGCCTATTTACTGATTCACAGAGAGGAAAGAGCCGGCTGAAGAGACCGTTTTTCTGCTCCATCCTCTGTATAGCCGGGATGGAGCAGATGGACTCTCTTCAGTATCAGGCTCTCATTTCCTTCCTATTGTCTTCCTGATGATCAGAAAAACATTCTGACCAAATCCCAGAGATACCCGGCTATCAGGGCTCCGGCAAAAGGAAAGGCAAGATAGAGAAGGAATACCCGCCTTCGCACGATGTGATACACCGCTGCCATGGCCGGTATTGTCGTAACGGGGCCAGAGATCAGAAAGGCAAGCCCTGCTCCGGGAGACATGCCCTGTTCCAAAAGACCTCCGGTTATTCCCATGGCGGCAAATGTGCTTGTGTAGAGGGGGACACCCAGAAGTGTCATCCACAGAGGAGCCAGATAGGAGGAACTTCCCAAAAGGGTGGCGATCTTTTCCTGGGGGATATACCGGAGTATCAGGGCTTCCAGAAAAAAAGCAAGAACTATGAATTTTGCCACAAAAAGGGTTGCTGATACGGTTTGTGTCAGGATTCTGCCCGCAGCGGCAGATTTGTTTGCTTCCTTACCGCTATTTTCAGATCCGCATTCGGAAGAGCAGGAAGTTTCCCTGACGGCACAGCAGCTCAGGTTCCGGATTTCTGCTGGACTGTTACCCTGCAGCACCGGGGCGGCAGTTATCCTGACTCTTCTCATACCCTGATTCAACCAGCGCCTCACAAGAGTGCCCAGGGATTCTACACGGGGATTTCTGTAATCCTTCAGGATCTCAGTGCCTATGACACGCCGTTTTTCAAGGTGATGGGTGATGATGCCCGCACTGAGACTGAGCAGCAGGGTTGCTGTCAAACGGGCCGTTGCCAGAGGCCATCCCAGCGTGGTCACGCTAAGGAAAAATATCTCCGGATCCATAGAGGGAGAGGCTATCCAGAAGCTCATCACAGGAGCCAGTGGGACTCCCGTGCTGAGAAGGCTGAAGATGGCCGGTATCACAGTACAGGAACAGAGGGGGCTGAAGGCTCCGAAGAGAGTTGCCAGCAGAATACCTGCCAGGGGATTCCTGTTTATGCTGTTCCGGACTCTCTCTCCGAAATCCAGAAAGCCTGCCGCCACAGACAGAGGAACCGATACTGCCAGGAGCCACCAGTTGTCTGCCAGGGATTCCAGTATAAAACTCATCAGATAGTTCAATTCATATAGTATGTTCATTGCCTACTCCTTATATCGTAAAAATGCGATAAATGAATTTTAAAAAAAACGACGATACTTAAAGACGCCTTACAATATCTCTGAACCGTTCCACATTTTCCTGATGGAGACAGTAACGGGTAGCCGGACCGTCTATGGTACCTTCAATCCATCCGGCTTTTTTCAGAACCTTCAGGTGCTGCGAAGTGGTTGCCTGAGCAATGGGGAGGACATTGACAAGATCTCCTGTGATGCAGCCCGCATGGGTCTTCAGATACTTTACAATCCTGAATCGGATAGGATTGCCTATGGCACTGGACATCTCTATAAAGAACTCTTCCTCTTTTTCGCTGAGATTCATTTCGCAGCATTTTTCTCCGTAGGGGAGAATCGTATATAAATCCTTCATCGTATATATACGATAATAAAAAGGATCAGGTTTGGCAAGAGAAATCCTGCCATTTTATTCATTTCCTGTAAGTATTTTTCAATCAGAAAAATTTCCTGTAGTATAAGAGTGAAACGGAACTTCCGGTTTTCTCATATATTTTTGGAGTATATCCTATGGCCTGTCCCTGTAAAGTTCAGAAAAACCTCATAAACTCCCGGTTTAACTATGATTCCCGTAAACAGATCTATCTGGATTATAATGCCACCACAGAGCCTGACCGGGAACTGTTGGGAGAATACCAGAATCTGTCACTCAGTTCATGGGGCCACCCGATGAGTCCTCATGGTACGGGCAGTGAAGCGCTGAAAGTATCGGAAAAAGCTCAAACTCTTCTGGATGATATTTTTTCGGCTGACTTTTATTCCCATTTTCCCTCAACCGGGACAGAGGCGGTGCTGAAAGGGCTGTTTTTCTGTCAAAGTCTATCAGAGAGGAGAAGGCAGGCCTTTCATTACTATCCTTCCGGGATTTGCCATCCTTCGGTCTTCCAGGCTCTGGAGGCTCTGAAGCTTCCCTATACGGCCGTTCCTGTAGATCCGGAAGGAGTGATGGACCTTTCCGCTCTTTCTGCCAGCCCGGAAGCAGAACGTCCTGTGCTGATCTATTCGGCGGTCAATCATGAAACAGGTGGCCTTGAAAAACCTGAAACCCTGTATCAGTATGCACACTTCCGGAAGGGACTGGACCTCTGCGATGCTGTTCAGGCATTCACGCGAATGGACGAGGCTTTCTGGCTGCCTTTCTGTGATCTGTTCTTCCTGAGCGGTCATAAATTTCATGTTCCCCGGGGAATCGCTCTGCTGGGGCTTAAAAAGGAAGCTTTCCGGGAAATAGAGGAGACTCTTCCGGACAGTACCAATCCCGCTCTTCAGATGGTCCTTGTGAAAGGGATAGGGAAGTATCAGCAGCGGAGGAAGGAGATACAGTCCCGCCTGGCTGTTCAGGAAAAAGAGGCTGTCCACTACTGGAAGAAAATGAATCTTCCCTTCAGGATGGAAAGTCCCGTAAACAAGGTTCCCGGTGTATTGAATATCAGCCTGGAGGTCCCTGAAATGGATATGGAAGAGCTCTTCCTCTTTCTGGCTCAAAATCATCTCTGTATCAGCCGTTTCTGCGCCTGTACAGGCAGTGTCGACGGGAAGAGTTCCATTCTGGAAGGGATGGGGCGACCTGCTGAAAGATCATCCCGGTCGCTGAGAATATCCGGAGGTGCCCATACGGCCACACAGGACTGGATTAGCGCCGGCCGGATCATCTGCGATTATCTGAAGGATCCGGCAGGAAAGTCCGGATCCTGAAACATTGAACTATTCAGCAAGTTTTTCTCTGGCTTCATGAAAGTCGAATCCCGGGAGATAATCGCCCATTTCTTTCATGGGAGTGGCGGAAGGGGTGTTTTCAGGAATGTTCATGCGGCGGTACACTTCATCCAGGGGGATTCCCGTTACCGTGGAAATTTCCGCTATAGTCATATAACCCTTGAGGTTTTCAATTTCGACAATAACCGTTGTTTCATCGATCGGTGCCGGGAGAAAACTGTCCCGGCCGCTGATCCGCAGGATTCCCAGCCCGGCGGAAAATACAGCCAGGATCAGGAGACCTGTTGTAAGAGGTTTTATGGGAAATCTGTTTAAAAATCTGTTTTCCAGGGCTCCCTTACTGGGGCAGACAGAGGTACAGTCCTGACAGTTTATACATTCGGAATGACCGGTTTTTTCAATCCTGGCTACATCAATATTCATGGGACAGGCTGATGTACAGAGATTGCAGTCTATACATTTTTCCTTGTCTCTTCTGATGCCAGTGAGACTGATCCGGGAGAAAAGGCCGAGGAATTCGCCCATGGGGCAGAGATATTTACAGAAGAAACGATCATAGAAAAAGGATCCGATCACAGTGACAGCCAGAAGGACCGTACCTATGGTAAATTCCTTCCACAAAGAAGAAAATCCCTCTCCCAGATGACCATAGGCAGCCCAGGGATCGTAAGGGGAGACCCACATGGAGGCTGTTCTCCAGGAGAGGAT
This sequence comes from Oceanispirochaeta sp., assembly GCA_963666275.2. Classification (GTDB taxonomy): domain Bacteria; phylum Spirochaetota; class Spirochaetia; order DSM-2461; family DSM-2461; genus Oceanispirochaeta. The sequence continues at coordinate 2,308,672 of CAXXOA010000001.1, read as the reverse complement.
AAGGGTCAGTGCAAGAACCGGATATTTCAGATAGCGCAGAACTCTGTCAAGTTTAGCGGGTAGGATCATTTTCCTGGGAAGGATTTTTCCTCCCAGTTTCCCCAGCCACTCCTGCAATGCGCCGAAGGGACATAACCAGCCGCAGAATCCCCGGTTGAACAGCAGTGCCAGGACGACTGTAACTATAAAAAGTCCCAGGGTACCAGCATATATTTTATCAATAAATGTCCCGCTTGTAAAAATTGTGTAAAGGCTTTCCAGTCCCCCGTAGGGACAGAGGGCATGTATGGAGGGGGCGCCGTCAGGGCCGCCTCCCTTTATTTGATGCATAGCCGCTTCCCAGGTAATAAATATAAGCAGCAGAGTGAGAACCGTAAGGCGGACTTTTCCTGTTTTTCCGATTTTCATGACAGACTCCTGAAATGGTGTAATATCCGCCAGTCTATCATTTAAAATGGTATATATAGTACAAATTATATCTATAAAAAGTATGAACCAAATATGAAGAGAGCCCCAGAGTAGGGAAGAACGGATTATAATCGGGAAATCAGTTCGTCTATTTTCTTCACAGTATTCCAGTTCCTTGCTGTTACAGGAACCCCCAGGGCTTTCTCCACACGGGCGGCCAGCCGGGAACGGCCGATCCCATCGGGAGCATGGAGGTACAATACATGCCCTTTCAGGGAAAATTCTTCGGATGGGCTTTTCAGGGATATGAGAGAATCCAAATCAGGGGCATCCGGGGACCGGGAGGTAAAAAAGAAGTGCAGGGCCTTTCCTTCCTCTGTCTGAAAGGGATTATTTTGTATCGCATCCCCAAGGTCCGACTCCGCCAGAATCAGAATCTCCGGTGTAAAACCACGGGTTTCCTGTATTTTCTGTCTGATCTCTCCGTTCAGGGCAAGGATATTTACCTGCTCTGTCTGAAACACAACATTCCCGCTCTGAATATAAGTTTTAACTTTTTCACATCCCAGCTGTTCCAACAGAGCCGTCAGTTCTTTCATAGGGAGGAGATTCTTCCCCCCCACATTGATTCCCCGAAAAAGGGCCGCGTATTTTTTCATATTGATATCAGTTTCAGCAGATTTGAAAAAATACGCAAGAATATATCTTATGATTTTATAAATCTACTGAAAAATTCTGCTTAAAAATTATTCGGATGTCCGGAAACAGTTTTGTCTGTATCTCCTGTTTAATAATAAGAGAGTTCAGATAAGCCCTGAAGGAAAGAAGCATCTGAATCAAGGAAAAGGAAGGAGAATAATAATGGAGAAAAATCATAGAGAACGGCTACTGACCGACGAAAAAGTCAATGTTAAAGTCAAACTGGCCCTTTTCTGGACGGCTCTGATGTTTCTGTATATCTATAATGATATTCTGTCATTCTATCAGCCCGGACATGTTGCCCAACTGACCGAAGGTGGGCTGGAGGGGGTTGTCTTTGATCAGCCTATGCTTATAGCTGCTGCTGTTCTTATGGCACTCCCCAGTCTCATGATTTTTATATCTTTGACTGTAAAAGCTTCTGTGAACCGGATTGTGAATATTGGTATGGGAATATTCCACATCCTGGTTCTGGGGGGAACCCAGTTTATAGGAGAGGATCAGGTCTGGATCTACTGGCGGATCAATGAAATCCTGGAACTCCTCTTCCTTCTGCTGATTATCCGGACAGCCTGGAAGTGGCCCGCAGAAAAATCAGAAACTCCCTGATATAATTTTTCCTGTCCCGGATATTCTCCCTGTTTTTTCGAGTCTGAAAAACACCTATCCGGAAATAAATGGATCATACCTCTTCAGCAGTACCTCTCCCCGGCAGGAACAGGAACGCCCCTTTTCAGCTTCTCCTCTATTTTTATACACATAGGAAAAATCACAGAAATAAAATCTTGAGGTTCCCAAGGTGGGAAGGCCTACAATTTTTTTCGAACGGAAGAAATTAAGGATATCCCACAACTGATGGATTCTTACGGGGGAGAATCGTGGAATCCTGAAAAGAGGGAGTTATAAAGGAGAAGACTATGTCCAAAGAAAAAAACAAGGGGGTCAAAGCCCTATTGGTAACAGCTCTCGTTCTGGCCGGGGCTGGCTGTGCCTCTATGAATGGGGCGGACTCCAGTGAGTCCGGGAATACGGCTGAGATACCGGCGGAATCCGTCGTAAAGATGTATGACACAACCCCCAACGGGAATTTATATTCCTGGAGACCCGGCGGAATTTATATCTCGGAAAATCAGAATACTCTGTTTCTGGATTATTTCAGATACGACCTGATAAACCCCTACAGGACAGTGGATGATATCCTTTACATCTCTCTGGAGGATCTGGAAAGGATCTATGCTCCGGATTTTACCGTGGAAATATCCGATGCCCGTATTACTCTGAGTCATGCCTCTGTGGAGGCACAAATTGAACTGGATCGTCTGGATATGAGCACATGGAATGGAAAGGTTCAGCTCGAAGCAGCTCCCTTTGCTGAGGGAAAACAGATCTATGTCCCCTTTCTGGATTTCATGGTGAAAGGGTTTGGAAAAATCCTTACAGAACAGGGCGGATACTTCGGGCTGGGGAACAATGCGGAATTTGCCGTTACCAGAGATGACACCAGGCAGCTGAAAATGTTCTTCCGGGGAAAGCCCTACGGCAAAAGTTACTGGACCTACTGGAACGATTCGGTGGGACGCCTTGAAGCCGTCACAGTCTATATACCCGGTACCTACAATCCGGCTGTTCCCAATAAGATGATTGTTCAGCTTCATGGAGCCACAGGAAATGCCACATCCATCCCCGACAGCCCGCAGGGCACCCTGATGATGGAATATGCCGAATCCTACGGCTATATCGTCATGTGGCCCGAATCCTATTACTTTCTGGGCAATTTCGGCATGAAAGTTCCTCCTTACGGGATGTTTCCGGTGACAGCAGAGACAGATCCTCAAAATCCTGCCGGCTACTCTGAAGGGCAGCTGAGGGATATTGAACTCTCGGGAGAGAATGTGCAGCTGGCCATGGACTATGTGGAATCCCGATGGAATATCTCCGGAGACAGGGTCTTTCTTATGGGAATCTCCATGGGGGGCTGCGGAACCTGGTATCAGGTGGCAGCCTATCCTGAAAGATTTGCCGCCTGCAGTCCTTCCGGCGCTTTTGTGGAACCCGCTTTTTTTGACTGGCAGAGCGTGACGACTCCCGCTCTCTATGTGGGAGGGACCGAAGACAGGAACGGCTACGATCTGATGCTTGATGCCTATGAGACCGCTCTGGGACAGGGAGCCAATATAGTGGATTTTATCACTGTAGGAGGGGCTCTCCACGGTTCCGAATGGCCCCGGGCACTTCAGGAAACCTACGAATTCTTTGATTCCTTCGCAGAGTAAAGATTTCACAATAAACCATGTTACTGTAAAAAAAGGAGAACTCTATAAATGGTTAACATAAGAAAGAGGAAATTTATTCTATTTGTCCTGCCCCTGTTGTGGCTGTCACTTCTGTTTCTGTCCTGTGCAAGCCGTACGGATGAACCGGAGAGTTTCCAGTCAGAGGAAAAGTATACCGGATATGCCAGGGAATCTCTGTATATCCCGGGATTTGACGGTACCAGGCTCGCTACAGATATTATTCGGCCCCAGGACAGTTCCGGAAAGCCTGTCAAAGAGAAGCTGCCGGTCCTGTTTCTGGCTTCCCGCGGAGGGAGATGGGAGAAAGGCGCTATTATAGACAGGACCATAGTGGAAAATCTGATTTCCCGGGGCTATGTCTATGTTATCACAGAGATGCGGGGCTGCGGCGCCTCCTTTGGTGTGAACGACAGCTTTGCCTCCCTGGAGAACAGACAGGACGTGGTCGCCGTCATTCAGTGGGTCAATGCACAGCCCTGGAGCAGCGGAAAGGTGGGAATGCTGGGAGGATCCAACAGAGGGTTTATCCAGCTGGCATCTGCCACTCTGGCTCCCAAGGGGCTGGAGGCGATTACACCCGCCGTGGCTAATATCGATTTCTACTATCAGAACTATCCCAACGGAGTGTCCGCTCTTCCTTCCCGGATGCTTTCGGGCTTTCAGGGAGGGCCGAAGCTGAGCAAAGAGGAATTCCTTGAAAAGGTGGACCCCGTTGACGCGGACCCTGATGGCGATATGGCCTATCAGGCCTATGTGGAGGACCAGTATGCTCATAATAAAAATTTCATTCCCAATCTGCTGTATGCCAATATGTATCGGGATACACCCAATGTGAATTTCAACGGAGAGAAAACAAATCTTACCATACCGCCTGTGACCAGTTCGGAAGGTTTCATTAACAGCGGGATCAATCTCTATCAGATCGGGGGCTGGTTTGATTCCAATGCTCTGGGGCTGTTTGTTGCCCAGAAGCAGTGGGGCGGAAAACTGCTGATGGGGCCCTGGAATCATGTGGAAGCCATAAGGGCCTATACGGACAAAGAAAAATACAGCAATCCCAATATTGATATGAGCGAGGTGTATACACGATGGTTTGATTTCAATCTGAAGGGAATCAACAACGGTATAGATAAAGCTCCTCCCATTCAGTACTACACCCTGAATGCCAGAAAAGGGGAGGAGTGGCGATATGCCGAATCCTGGCCCCTGTATACAGCGCGTCCTACCGTCATGTATTTTGATCCTTCCCGGTCCGGTACGGTTTCTTCTGTAAACGACGGAACCCTGAGTCCTGTAAAACCCGAATCTGTTTCCGTGGATTCCTACAGAGTGGATCCCTCCATCTCGGTGTTTGACAACCGGGACGGAAAAGGAGCTACCTACAACAGGATGAACCGGACCTGGGATGGAAATATGGCAGTCGACGTGGACAGCAAGGCTCTGACATTTACCTCTCAGCCCCTGTTTTTCATGTATCAGAATGAGATCACTGGAGTTCCGGCAGTGGATCTATGGGTTACAACCACAGCTCCGGACGGAGACTTCCTTGTGTATCTGGAAGAGGTCAAGTCCGACGGTACAAGCCTGTTTATTACAGAAGGGGAGATCAGAGCGTCTCACCGGACTTCTGAAGCCAATGAGGGTTGGGATGCTCTGGGAGCTACCTATCACCCCAGCAGGCAGGATCAGTGTGAAGCCATGATGGAAGAAGGTATGGATCAGCCTGTCCATCTGGAACTGGCTCTTGAGCCCACATCCTATCTTCTCAGCCGGGGAAGCCGGGTGCGGGTCACCATTACCTGTGCGGATACCCGAACCTATCAGCATGGGTATGATGAAAATAATCTGCCCACCATCGGTCTCTACAAGGGAGCCGACAGGGCTTCCTCCATCACTCTGCCTTTTATCGAACATGAAGATAATGTCTACAACGGGACTGTGGAAACCGCAAATTATGAAGGCCCCGGTACTCTCTATATGTTTGAAGAAAAAATGTACCTCAACTACCGGGGTGTCTGGGACAGCTGGGACAGGAACAGCAGCGATGCTGAATATGAGGTTTCTGAAGGTAAAGCGCATTTTAACGCCGGATTTGTCTTTGCACCCGAAGGGGATCCTTTAAAGGACGGGATTGTGCAGAACTATCAGGGCGGTATTGAAATGACTCAGCCTTTTCCCTCGTACAGGCATGAACTGGTTTCTACCGAACCGATCTCTGTGCATAACTCCCTGCTGTTTGTTCCCCGGACCAAAGACCTGAAAATGGATGTTTTCCGTCCCGATACCAGTGAGAAGAACCTGCCCTGTATTCTCTATATTCACGGTTACAGCCGTTCCTATTCGGTACTGCCCTGGCAGCTTCAGACCTTTCTTGACGAAGGGTATGTCGTTGCCGGAGTGGATCTGCGGAACTATCCCTCCAACCGGGCTCCCGACCAGATCAATGATATTAAAGCCAATGTCCGGTATCTCCGGGCCAATGCGGAGAGATTCGGCATTGATCCCGAGCGTATCGGTGCCTATGGTGTTTCTCTGGGAGGAAACATGACCCTTATGCTGGCGGTCAGCGGCGATGAGGAGGAAACCGAAGGGTCTGTGGGAGGAAATCTGGACTATTCCAGCAGAATCCAGGCGGCAGTAGCCGGTTTTGCCTGGAGTGATGTGCTCTATATGGGAAAAGATCTGGAAGACGAGTACTCCTATGATCCTGAGATGGTACAGAAAAAACTGGCCAGATCTGATGGAGCCAATGCTCCCTCCAGCGAAGTGATCGGTTTTGCCGGACCCGGCAGGGGAATCGGAGTCCTGAGAGCCTATATTGAAGCGGGACTGGAAGGAACCAACCCCGAATATGATGAGGCGATTGCCGCGGCCAAACTGGCAAGCCCTGTGTATCATATCTCTCCCGATGATCCTCCCGTCGCGCTGTTCCACGGGCTGGGAATGACCCGGGTGGATATTCCCAACAATCAGAGCTACCGGACCTTTGACGCTCTGAGCCGGAATGATGTACGGGCTTTTATGTTCAGCAATACCCAGGGTGAGTACGGAGAAGCTCCGGAGATTCAGGCAGGGGTAGTGGATTTTTTCAATAACTACCTGAAGAATCCTCCTTCCGGTATGAAAATGGCTTTCAGGTCCGGTTCATCAAAGGCCGTTGTCAATTATATCACAAAAGAGATGCCTGCCCCGGCTGTCGTCACAGAGGCGGGCGTGCTGGTGCCTGTGGAGTTTCTTGCGGAAGTTATGCCTGATTTTCTCTCTTGGGATCAGGACGCCTTGGTTCTCACAGTTACAGGCCGGGGGGATCCCGTCTCCTGTTCTGCCGGAGAATCCGGAAAAACAGGTCCGGATACTATCCTGCGGGAACAGGACGGCCGGATATACGCCCAAGCGGAAAACCTGTCGAAAGCTATGGGAGCCGTCTGTAAATGGTTTGAGGAATCCCGGACCTTAACTATTGTGAAATAAGAAATTTCTCTCAATAGCATCTCCTGAACGGGCCTGTAAAGGTCCGTTTCTTTTTTTTCAGCTAATTGTTTCTTTGATAAATATTAAAAGAACTTTCTGCCGGTCTGGAGAGGGGAAAGGCTTTTTATGATGTGGATATTTGCTCCTGGAGTGCCGATATAATACAATTAGAGACGGGACATTTCATCCGATTTGTTCCGTAAACAAGTCAAGACAGGAGATGTTAAAAAATCCATGAATAAAGCATTAGAAAAAAAATATATAATAAGGGCTGTGCCCATCTTTTTAATCACACCCCTTCTGGTACCCATGATCCTGGCCTATTTCAGTGTTCTCAGCGGATTCATGACGATACAGGAGTTTATTTACCTCCTGACCAATACGGCATCGGTGGTTCTTATACTCTCTTCCTGTCTGTTCTCTGTGTTTCTGGCCCTTCATCCTCTGTTCCGGCTGCGGAAGCTGGCTGGCAGTCAGGATCTGGAATGGCAGGACTGGCAGAACTTCAATTCCCGGGTCTCGGTCAATTTTGCCATTACCCTTCCTTTCACGATAATCACATCCATTATCCATCTGAATTATTTTGTGAAAATCGAATTTCCCCACTCGGGAATTATTGCTTCATTTTACGTTCTGGCTTTTTTCCAGATGATTGCCATTCCTATGATGAACCTGGTTTATATGGTCATCGATGAGATGGCCAGAGATAACAGTGCAGAGATACAGACCCTCATAACTTTGAAAGTCAAACTTCTCAGTCTGATTATGAGCTCCTTTCTGGGGACTATTATCATGTTTATACTCACAGGCCTTACCTCTTCCATTGCCATGATAGACCTCCACAGGGAGCTCCCTTTCAGTGTTCCCATATTATTCGGAATCAGCGGGGCAACAGCCGCTGTTTTTATCCTCATTACGCTGTTTGTCCTGCTTAAAAATATTATAGAGCCCATCACCGGTATGACTGGCAAGTTTCAGACCGGAGCAGAAGGAGATCTAACTGTCAAACTCTCAGTAGATACCTCCGATGAAATCGGTGTTCTCAGTCAAATGGCCAATAGGCTTTTTTCAAGTCTGAATCAGGGGTTTACCATGATCCTTGCCATGGTCAGGCAGCTGGGAGACAACAAGGAACATCTGGGGCAGGGGATCAATGATATGGCTGAGGCAGTGGGGGACATCCGCAGGCATCTGGAGCATACCAATTCCCAGATGGAAGATCACAGTTCCAGTGTGATTCAGACCACTTCCGCCGTAGAAGAACTGGCACGGAATATAGAGTCTCTGGATCAGAGCATCAGACAGCAGAAACAGATTCTGGGAGTCTCCTCCGAGTCTTTGAATGAACTGCTGGAAATGAACTCGCAGCTTATGGATCTCTCCTCCCAGGGGACAGAACAGACCCGGATCCTTGTGGGAGCCTCTCAGGAAGGGAATGACAGAATTATGAAGCTTCAGGAAATTGTCAGTAAAATAACCGATGATTCGACCCACCTTGCCGAGGCGAACACCCTCATCGCTGCTGTTGCCAGCAAGACTAACCTTCTTGCCATGAATGCAGCGATCGAAGCGGCTCATGCAGGGGACGCGGGACGGGGATTTGCCGTTGTGGCAGATGAAATCCGTAAACTTGCCGAAACAGCTTCGGTTCAGTCAAAATCCATCGGAATCAATCTGAAGCAGGTTCTGGATAACATCCAGGTGGTCGGGACCGAATCAAAATCCGTACAGTCCTCTTTCACCGAAATAGACTCTCACGTGGGTGATGTGCGGAAGGCTGTAGAGCGTATGAGCAGTTTTACCCAGGCTGTCTCGGACTTTTCCTCCAAACTGGATAAGGCCATCAGGGAGCTGGAGGATGTTTCCGAAAGGGTGATTCAGGGATCTTCGGAGATGCAGATAGGGAATACAGAGATCCTGCAGGCAGTCACTCGGATGCGGGATATCAATCAGGGTGTCATTGAAGCTATGAAAGAGATCTCGGACAGTTCAGATGCCATTTCTCATCAGTCGGAAAAAATCCTGCAGCAGAACCGGAGCACCGATCAGTCTCTGGAGGAAGTTATTACCATGATAGGCGAGTATAAAATTTCAGGATCCTGACCTCAGTAACCTCAGCATGACCCGATTTTGTGAAAGGGATCAGTGATATCATAGATTTCTGCATCCATGACAGCTCCATTTTAAAAGTCAGACCAACGACAAACTTATCGTCTGGGTCTACAGCCTTTTTTAGTAACGCCACAATCCCGGCTTTCTCTGACGGGATTGTGTTTTCTTCTTGAAGACTCTGAAAATTATTCCAGGATTGTTCTCTGTTTATGATATGATAGAACAATATTATTATAAAAGTGGTTTTCTCTATGTCATATCTGGACACTCTCAGACAATCTTTTAGAAACAACTCTATAAAGAGTATTTTTGTCTCTATTCTGGTTATCATCCTTCTCCTGCAGGGAGTCAATTCTTTTGTCATTCTCAATCGATCCATAAAGGATTTCAGGCTCTCCCAGAATATTTTTCTTATGAATGAAGTCAGTGATGATCTCTTTAAGGCTGTGGCCAATTTAGGTTTTGAGAGGGGCCGGGTCAATGTGGTATTAAACGATACGGGAGATCCTGAAGGAATGGAAGGGAACCGGACTTTTATTCTTGCCAGGAGGCTGGAGGGGGAAGCCGCTCTGGAAAGGGCGATAGAAAAACTGTCTCCCGGGAGTCTTTCCGATCAGGTTTCTCATATAGAAGAGATCTATGCTGTTAAGGAAAAGATCAGTACTCTCAGATCCCGGGCGGAGGAAAATCTTTCCATTCCCTGGGAGGAACGGGATCATGAGCTGGCGGATCTCTGGTTTACCCGTATGACACAGTACATCGAGGCAATCGAATCTCTTCTGGCGGGGATCTCCCAGAGCATCAGTGATGCAGACGGTGTAATCGGCCGCTATTCCTCTTTGAAACTGAGTACTATGGCACTCAGGAATACTGCCGGGCCGGAAATGTCCATTCTGTCGGCCACCATACTCTCGGGGAAGCCTCTGCGGGAGGATCTGAAGCAGAAAATCCTTTCCCTGCAGGTTTCATCCAATGAAAAATTCAAGGATCTCAAGTATCAGAGCAGCCCATGGGAGAATACTCCCCTTTACCGTTCACTCACGGATCTCGAGAAGGTCTATACAGGATCCTACAGGAACACAAGAAACCGGATCATTTCCGAAGCAGAGACGGGCGGGCCCTACTCTTTGACTCAGGAGGAGTATCTCAGCCAGGGAGTTGATATTCTGAATCAGATTGCCGCCTTTATGGATATTGTCGTGCAGCAGACTTCCGCCTATACAGCAGAAAAGTATCAGAAAAGCAGGAAAGACATTCATGTATACACATTTTTCTCTCTGGCGTCTCTACTGTTTCTTTTAGTGGTATTCATTCTTGTGAACAACAGAATCCTCAAGCAGACAAACATCCTTACCAATATTATCATCAGACTGGGAAAAAAAGAGACCGATGTGACCGTTCCCAATTTAAAAAGCCTCAATGAAATCGGAGATATGTCCAGAGCTGTGGATGTCTTTAAAAACACCCTTATAACACTGGATGAGAAGATCCTGGACCTGGAGAGGATCTCTCAGGAAAAGGAAAATCTTATTGTGGAGCTGAGAAAAGCTCTGGAGGAAGTCAATGCTCTGAGAGAGATCATCCCCATCTGTTCCTACTGTAAAAAAATCCGAAATGACCAGGGTTACTATGAGAGTGTGGAGCAGTATTTTTCTAGGCACAAGGATACGGATTTCTCCCATACCATCTGCCCTGACTGCATGGAGGAGCACTTTCCCGACTTTACGAGGAAACGGAAAGGAAAGAGATCACCCTTTCCTGCCTTGAATAACACCCCATTGAACTAGTCCTTCCAGAATTCCCCGGGCCGTTTCACCCTGTGCCAGATAGCACTCTTCCCTGTCTTTCAGGAGAAGCAGTTCAGACATGGCATTGGCAACGATAATCCCCCTGACCCGGGGGATCTGAAACATGGAAAGGTCATTCCCTGTATCACCGCCGACGATCACCTGATCGCCCCGGATAGCCAGTGTCTCCATCAGCCATAAAAGGGCATTGCCCTTTGTGGCGTGACGGGGAAGGATATCCAGGTCCCGGGAACTGGAATAGACAACATTCACATCCAGACCTTTATCCTTCAGGGAGTCTTTTATGGTATTCAGTTCCAGTTCCGCTGCGTTTTCAAGATACCAGGAGGACTTGAAATCGTTCTGAAACTCCCGGGGCTGCAGGACAGCTCCGGGAATTTCACTCATCAGAAGTTCCGCTTTGATAAGATCCCAGCCGTGATGGAGAAGATCGGCAAAACCCTGTTCCACCCGTTTTTCCGCATAGTTGTAAATCAGGGTTCCCACACCGCAGATGCAGTAATCCGGCTCGGGAAGGCCTTCGGCTTTTATCACCTGCAGGGTGTCGTCAAAGAGCCTTCCTGTATTGTAGCAGAGGAGGGGACGGTTCTCCCGGGAGAGAGTCTCCCAGGCGGATTTAAATTCTTTTGTTGCCTCTCTGTTGCCCAGAAGAGTCCCATCCAGATCAAAAGAGAGGAGCTTTATGCTGTTGTTCATACTATTGCCTTTAAGCTCTTTCAATTCTATTTTACGATACTGGCCAGCTTCAAGGCGATTCCAGTCCAGGAAAAATTGTCCCGGGAGGTTCTGCTGCCTTCATAGGACAGGTTGTTTCTGATGCCTTCATGCCTCAGTATGGCTGCCATATCATCGGCCATCTCTTCCGGTTTGAAAGGATCCGTTATAATGGCATCCGTTCCGTCTCGCAGTTCCCGGCAGAGACCTCCATGACGGGTGACTATCGTGGGTGTACCGCAGGCCATGGCTTCCACAGCGGTCATACCGAAAGGTTCATACCGGCTGGAAAGGACAAATACATCCGCCGACAGATAGGTATCCGCCAGTTCCTCATCAGGAATAAATCCCAGGAATCTGACTTTATCTTCAATATCATACTTTTTGATGATTTTCTGTATATTCTGAAAGAGTTCTTCTTCCACCTCATTCCTTTCTTCATGACCGATTGCCAGAACCAGCTGGGCGTTGATTCCTTTCCGGCAGAGTATTCCGAAAGATTCCACAAGAAGATCCATCCCCTTGTTATGGGCCAGTCGGGACAGAGCCAGAATACAGTTGTCCCTGAAATGAAATTTCTCCTTGAGCATCGCCATGGAGGCATCTGCCATGGGGTAAAACTTGTTGTCATCATATCCCGGCGGGATCATTTTGATATGGGATTTGGGTACATTGTAATCCCTTATGATAAGATCCTCCTGAATCGGTGTTGTGGCGATCACTTTATGGCAATCATGAAACAGTTCCTTTTCCATTTGGATCCGGACTTTAAAATTGTACTGTTTTTCAAAGGTTTTTTTGTCCTGGGGGAAATCTTTTTCCATATTCCTTTTTTTCCAGGTTCCAACGGAATGGGGAGTGTGAAGATGGGGAACGTCCAGGGCTTTGGACACTTTCATGCCCGCTATACCGGCATCCCAGTAGTGACTGTTGATAAAAATGTAGTCTTTGCTGTTTTCTGATATGTACTGGAGGGCGTTGTCGACCCATTCATCCATGTGGTCAACCATATATTCTTTGGGAATAAATTCTGTCCCCCCGCAGGGAATCCTGATAAGCTGAACATTGTCGTCTACCGGTTCGCTAGCAGGCTGGTCTTCAAACTGTCTTGTAAAAATATCCACTTTGTAACCGAGTTTTCCCAGTACTTTGGACAATTCCAGAACATAAACAACCTGTCCTCCCGTATCGGGAGCACCCAGGGGTGGTTCGGCGGCAACATAGCCATGTGTTGAGATCATAGCTATCTGTTTAATGCTGGGAGAATCATCTCCCGAATCGGAACTTTTTTCTGTTTTTTTTGTATTACTCATCATTTAAACTCCTTGTTCAATTGTAGGAAAATTTAAAAATATATTCAATACTAAATAAAATCAGCTGCAAGTCAAATCAGTGTATATGGTTTTAAAATGATACAATATATGTAATTAATAATATAAATATATGTATTAAAAACTAATCTTTTTCTATAAAGAATAAAAAAAGATTAGCATAATAACTAAATGACCTGATGATCTTCCTGTTCCGGACCATCCAGTTTCTGGAGCTCTGTTTCGGTTATGGAAATCCGTGCACTTTCCACATAAAGGCCTATAAAATCCTGGCACATATAGTCCGTCTCCACATAACGGAGAACGATCTTTTTATTCACAGAAAGTTCAATGTAACCGCCGAAAGCAATGACCTCTACCTCCTGACTTTCAGATGCCGTACTTGCAAAGTGATTGGATTGAATAATCTTGTACCAGAATGACTCTTCTATGCCTGCATTTTCCTTCTCTCCCCATACCCTGGCCTGGGTCTGGCCGTTTCTCAAATCAAGACTGATATAGTGGCCGTTGGCTTCCATATCCGAACGGAAAATGATGCCGCATTTTCCCAGTCCTTCCATGGTTATTCTGAATCGAAGCCGGAAATCGGTAGACCTCTCTTTAAAATAGAAAATTTCGTATCCGCTGATGGATTCCAGTATGATTTCATCCTGTTTCTGTTCCACATTGGCTGTCTGGTTTTTCAGAATCCTCGTTACGGGAAGCAGATTTTTCTGGTCGAAGGTCTTTTTTACTTTCTTGTCAAAGGTACTGTAGCTTTTCAGATAGAGCTGGCCGTCTTCGGCAACCTGGAGTTCCGTAGGGGGGGGAAGGATGGTAGTCCTGCCGGTTTGACTTCTGTTGGTAAAGAAGTTCCATACAAGAAGTCTGTCCCCCACAGGGGTTATCCTGGCTGCATAATTCCCCTGGGGAAGGAGCACATTCGAAGCAAAGGCTTCGTAATCTCCTCTGAGTTCAGACGAGTGCCAGTAGTGAACTTTTATATCTTCCCTGATATTGCCTATCAGGTAGTATCTGTCTTTGATTTTGTAGAGACCCGGTACTTCCACATCATCATACATACCGGGGAAGAACAGGGGCTTTTCCCATTTAAACTCATCCGGAGCGACTTCCCGGGCCAGGCCTACACAGCCTCTTCTGATTTTAGGCCCGAAAGGGACTCTGGCATTCACAAGAAGGTATCTGTCCTCTCCCCGATTGAAGAAAAAAGGATCCCGGCAGCTGACCCAGTGACGCCCCTCGGAAATAGACTCTTCGTAATGGGGTCCCGTAATAGAGAGGGGATAGTTTGTTGAATAAACCTTTTCCCAGTGATAGAGGTCATTGGATCTGGCCAGGCCGATCCGCTGGATTCTTCCTCTTTCCCGACGGCTTAAACCTGTATAGAACATCCTGAATGCCGCCGGACCATCGGGATCTTCGGATATATGCATTGTCCAGAGCATATCGTCGTCCCAGTCTCCTGGTTCTCCTATGAATAGGGGATTTTTAACCCGTCTCCAGAGGAATCCGTCGTTGCTGACGGCATGAGCAATATAATCATGATTGGGCAGAACAAGATGAAATAAATGGAACAGCCCGTTGTGCTGGATGACATCCACATCCCCTAATTCAGATTCTACAAATCCTTCACCTGTATACATATTTTTTACACCACGCTTTTTTATATTTATTGTTCAAAATATAATATTAGACTTTTGCTAAAAAAAAGGCAAATATCTGTGAATAATCAGTGATTAAGCTGTATTGACAGAAAAATCTAATATTAGTATTCTAAATATAAAATATGCCTTATCTATGCAATTCAAGACGCACTCATCCTCATGATGAGCTTATCTGGTTTCTTCAGTTCCCACTTCCCCGGGAAAACGATCCATTTTATTGCTGAGAGAATCTGGTTTTATGAAAATTGCCTGCAGGAAATTTTCCAGGTCCTGAATGGGATAGATAAAGAAAATTCAAGGAGACGTTGATTTGAACGAAGAGAGAAGTATTAAAGTATTTCACTGTCCCAAGTGCGGAAAAAGACTGAGTATCGATGCGGACAAGAATTTCAGAAAGGGGCTTTGTCCCAGCTGCAGGGAAAGAATTGTGATTCCTGCTGACCCCAGATGACAGTAGACGAAAACAGCTATCTGTCTCTGTCCGGGACAGCGCAAATTGCTGCTGTTCCCGGCACGACTGTGTTTCTACAAAGGGGGATCCCACATTTATCTTCTCAGTTTATGTACTGGATTCTTTTCCCGTCGCCTGTGAACGTTTAGCGCAGGTGATTAGGATCGGTTTTCCGCTATAATCCAGTTTGTGAAGCAGGTCTCCCTACCCGTGGGACTACCCAGAATAATCCAGTATCAGCCGGCTCAGGGATGCCTTATTGAGGATATCCTGTCCGATTTCCCAGATAAAGATCCCACCCAGGGTATGCTCCGATACAATGGAGAGTTTCCTCAGAACGGTGGCGGGACCGTTAAAAAAGTAACCCCCTGCCTCATCCACATCGGGGGCGGGTGAAAAATCCCTGACAATTTCCTGATAGCTCTGGCTCTTTTTCCAGTAGTCCGGCGAGTATCCGTCAAAAATCCGTCCGTAGAAAGGGAGCCCCATAAAGAGCTTCTCAGGCGGAATCCTGTACCGGGCCATCATATATTCCACGGCTTCCAGAGTGCCTTCCCATGTGGAATGCCGGCCGTAGAAATCATAGGTCATAAGATTAATTCTGTCGGGGATCTCATAGGATTCGTCAGGAAGCAGTCTGTAACGGCTGACCGCCATGCTCAGGCTTTTTCCCGTAGCCCTGGTCATAAGCCTCAGTTCCTTCAGAAAGGCAAGATGCAGTTCCTTTTCCTGATCATTCCGGGGAAATTCCCAGTCCAGATCCATACCTGACAGGTTATACTCCATCAGGATATCCTGTATTGCCTCCACTGTTTCGATCCTTTTCTCCGGATCGCTGACCCGGGGAAGGATTTCCCGGGAGGAGCCTGCAAAACAGAGGGAAATATCCGTATCGTAGAGGCGGCTTATCCTGGAAAGGTAGTTCAGATTGTTCCGGTCCTGCTCATCTATATCAAGTGGTTCGTCCCCGGAGAAGCCAATGGTAAAATAGAGGACTTCGCTGAAATTCCCCAGAAGGATTTCTCCCCGGGACTGACGATACTCTGCAGGGAGGATCCTTTTTTTATTGTAATAGGGATTGTCAAATTCAGGAAAAGGATTCATGTCGTACCAGGGCACGCTTTCTGTTATATCCCGGGGAAAGAGCTGATGGATTCTGTATTCGGGAAGATAGGTAGCTTTCCGGGGGGTGTAGTCTGCAGAGGGCTCTTCAGCATGCAGCAGGAATGTCAGGGTTAAAAGATAGATGATAGGAAGTATTCTTCCGGCTCTGCGGGGATAAAACATAAAGATATTATAGAGAAGCCTTATTGATGGGTAAAGTAGGATCTTCCGGATTTACAAAACTGACGTATTTACCCATAATTCCCTTAAAATCGTATGAAGGACCCTTTTGTATGAATATTCAGATAATCGGTACAAAGAAATGCAAGGAAACCCGGAAGGCTCACCGTTTTTTTCAGGACAGAGGAATCAAATTCCACACACTGGACCTGAAAGAGAAAGGACTGAGCAGGGGTGAACTCAATAATATCCTCAGCAAAGTTTCAGAAGAGGAGATCGTAAATAAAGAAGCTCCCCTGTATAAGAAAAAATTCGCCTACCTTGAGTTTGATCCCCATGAGGAACTGTTGGAGTTTCCCGAACTTGTCAGAACCCCTGTGGTGCGCTGCGATAAAGAGGTGACTGTCGGTTATACTCCGGAAATCTGGAAACAGTGGCTTGCGGACAACTGAATCCTCCCTTCGTTTCGGAGTTCTGGGAAGCGGATCCGCTGCCAACGGATTTGTCTTTGAATACGGCGATTTCTCCATCCTCATAGATAACGGATACTCACTGACAGAATTCCGCAGGCGTATGAAAAGGATCGGTTTTCAGGAGGAAAAACTGGCTTTCCTCTTTCTGACCCATCTGCACAGTGATCATTTCAAAGGGGTGGAGCAGCTCAGCAGAACCCTGGAGCTGCCTGTGGTCACCCATGAAAGCATGCCTGTGGAGAACTATCTGAAAAAAGGGGCCATACACCGTCTGGATATTGCTCCCGGCAGGGACTATTCATTCGGAAAGCTCACATTCCGGGCCTTCGAGACGTCTCATGATGCGCCCTGTTCTCTGGGGTTCCATTTTAAACTGGATTCTACAGTCTTTACCCTCATAACCGATACAGGCTGCCTTACTCCCGAAATGGAGGAGCTCGCCGCCGCTTCGGACTATCTTTTTCTGGAGTCCAATTACTCTCCCGATCTTCTGCACAGGGGCCCCTATCCGCAGTTCCTCAAGAAACGGATCCTTTCCGATCAAGGCCATCTGTCCAATCTGGATGCCGCCGCCTTCATGTCCCGGCTTGCGTCCCGGGAGAATCCGTCTCTGAGAAAAATATTTCTCTGTCATTTATCAGAAAAAAATAATACAGTGGAAAAGGTAAGAGAAGAAGTGGAAAGGATCTATCAGGGACATATTCCCTATTCTGTGTGCCCCCGGAATGATTCTCTCTCCCATTCAAAGCTTACCGACGGTATTTAAAACATAACAGAGTGCAGTAAACAGTAAGGAGCCCTTCATGGAAAATCAGAAACAGTTCTGGAGTTTTGTCATTGATGCCCTTCCGGAGTTGCGGGACTTCCGGAAGAATCCTGAGAGGAACTCTTCTGCGGATGAGGACATAAGGATTTTTCTGAACTCTCTTCTCGGGGAGGATTCCGGAGATGAATCGTTCCTGGCAAAAGCCGCCGGGCTGATTATAAAAGAGTGGGAGGATATGAAGCTCCTGGATCCTGCACTCCTCAGGAGAGCTCAAGAACTTCCGGCGGTCCATAAAGATTCCGGATCCTCTGAGAAGGAACAGGCTCTTCTGGAGCTGCTCTTTCCGGAGACCCTTTTTGCGGGCGGCGGGCGAGAGGAGCAGATTGAAGCGGTCCGGAAAAAACGGACAGTTCAAATCACCGCCCTGAATCCGGAACCTGTCAGAAATCCCGCGGAAGAAATTATTTTTACCTCCAATGTGCTTTTAACCGTTCCGCCGGAGAAAAACTATGAAAAACTGGAACCCTCCCTGAGGGAACGGGCAGGGAAGGTCGCTTCAGAGAGCCAGAAATACTGGTTTGACCATCCCATTCTTATGGGGGTGGATACGGAAGCCAATGAGATGATCTACGGTCTCAAGGGGCTGTCCGAAGCCCTGAAATACGAAAAATCCAGGGGGAATGCTCCCGAAGATGCCAGGATGACCGTGGTTCTCTCCCTTTCTGTAACCCATGAGGGCCTGAAAGATCTGGCGCATGAATACCTGTCCGGGGAACTCAAGAAAGCCGGCACCCCCGAAGGACTGGATGTTTATCTTTTTACAGAGGAAGATACGTCCTTTCTGGTGGAACGCCTGTCGGCCCTTTCGGATATTCCCGGCACTGCTGACTCCATAGGCCGGGTGTTCGGTGTGGACGGTCGGTATGGAAGGCATTACAGCTTTCTCAAAGCCATTGCGCCTCTCTGGGCTCTGGCAGTGGATGGCAGGGTGAAGGGAACTTTCAAAATTGATCTTGATCAGGTCTTTCCCCAGAAAGAACTGGAAGAGCAGACCGGGAAAACAGCCTTTCAGCATCTGAGTACTCCCCTATGGGGTGCCACGGGTGTGGATTCCCTGGGAAGATCTGTATCCCTGGGAATGATTGCAGGGGCTCTGGTCAACGAAAAGGATATATCTCAGGGTATTTTTACACCGGATGTTCCATTTCCGGAAGAGGGGACTGTCCGGACAGGTGAAACAAGAGTATTTGACAAGCAGAAGGTTATGGCCGCTTCCACCAGAGGTGAAATGATGACCCGGTACGGTGACCCCGATTATCCGGATCATCCCGACGGAATCACAAGCTGCCTCAGCAGGGTGCATGTTACAGGGGGTACCAACGGAATCCTCTGCGATACTCTCAGGACATACAGGCCCTTTACACCCGCTTTTATAGGACGGGCGGAAGATCAGGGATATATCCTCTCGGTTCTCCTGGGGCAGAGTGGAAACCGGGAGAACGAACCCTATATGCGTTATGTGCATGAGGCGGGGCTGATCATGCGGCATGATAAAGAGGCTTTCGCGGGAGATGCCATCGCCGCGGCAAAGCTGGGGACCTGGGTAGGAGACCTTCTCAGGCAGCTCTACTTCAGTTATTACGCCCGGTTTCTCCCGGGGGGAATCACAGCGGTGAAAGAGGAACTGGATCCCTTCACCGGCTGTTTTATATCCTCCTGCCCCCTGACTATGATATTTCTCCGGCTGGTGCTGAAAGTTCTCAGCGAAGAAGAGAACAGCCGGGCTCTCCTTGACCTGGCGGAGGGCCGTTTACGACCTTTTGTGGATGCTCTGGAAACTCCCGGGACTGTCAAATCAGACTGGATCCGGGAGAAAGAGGGCTGGGATCTCTACTATGACTGTCTTGATCTGCTGGAAAGCGGTTTGACCGTGAAAGATAAGACGGCGCAGGATACGGCGGATTCTCTCAGACAGAGGATCCAGGGATGCCGGATCAGCTGAGAAGGGCCATCAGCTCTTTGTACCAGCCGTCCGGGTCGGGATCAATTACGTTCAGGATCTGGCCGCCCGCCATCTCTTTATGCCCCCCTCCACGGCCCTTGCCGTTCAGGAAGGTTTTCAGGATAGCCGAAGCGTGGAGATCGGGCGAATTGTTCCGGAAGGATATGTTTATATCATTGTTGTTGCGGGCAAACAGACAGACAAAATGAACTTCATTCACAGACAGGATAAAGTCTCCCAGTATGCCCAGTAGATTCTGGGCACAGCCTTCGGGCAGATAGCAGAAAGCAATCCCCTTGTAATAGCGGATCTCTTCGATGACAGACCGGAAATACTTCAGATCAGATAGCTGAATATTATTTCTCAGGATATCATTGACGATGGTTCTGTCTGCGTATCTGAAAAGATGCTTAAAAGCATCCAGATCCATTTCAGTCATACCCCGGGTGTACAGATCCGTGTCCCGGGCCAGGCCGATAAGCAGGGCTGAGGCTGCAGAACGGGAGGGTTCAATCTCCTGTTCTCTGTAGTATTCGCTGATGATGGTGGAACAGGAGCCGTATTCGGGCCGGATATCCGCCAGTATGACATCTTCGGTGGTTTTGCTTTTGTGATGATCGATGACGGCAATTTCATTTCCTGTGAGATCTTCCACATTGGAGTTTCCCTTGCAGCCGTCCACTATGATGATTCTGTCTGTTTCGGTGAGAGTGTACTGTTTCCAGTGATAGAGGGGGATTTCAAGGGCGGCAATCATCCGGATCAGCGAGTCCCTCTGAAGTTCTCCGTCGTAGAGAATTTCGGTATGAATGCCTTTCTGTTCGAGAAGTTCCTTCAGGCCGAAAGCGGAGCATACCGCATCAGGATCAGGAAAGTTGTGGGTCTGGATAAATACCCGTCCCTCTTCTTCATTAATCAGTCTGATGAGTTTTTCCGAAAAGATAAGCTGCTCCCGATAGTCAAAATATACCGCATAGTTTATCATTGATTTCAAATATTTTCACCATATCCCGACTTTTTTCCCCGTTATCATTCATTCCTGCCTTCCGGAAAGGACTGCGTTCCAGAAAGAACAAGGGCAGGGGATTGGGGACAGAAAGAAAGAGGATTGGCTCCAGGAGAGGAATACATGGCCATTCAATGGTTTCCCGGTCATATGACCAAGACCAAGAAGATTATCAGGGATAACCTGAAAAAGGTGGATATGGTTATAGAAATTCTAGATGCCCGAGCTCCCCTTGCCAGCCGGAATCCTCTTCTTGATGAGCTCACAGAAGGAAAGCCGAGGCTGGTCCTTCTGAACAAATCGGATCTGGCCGATCCCGCGGTTACCGACGAATGGGTCCGGTATTTCATGTCCCGCAGCGATGTGAGTGCCCTGTCTGTGAACTCGACGAGCCAGAAAAGTCTGAAATCCGTACCCGGTGAGTGCCGCAAGCTCTGCCGTGAAAAAAAATGGATCAACCGCAGGCCTGTGAAAGCCATGATTGTGGGAATTCCGAATGTGGGGAAATCCACAGTCATCAATACTCTGGCGGGAAGGAAGAAGGCGCAGGCGGCCAATCAGCCCGGTGTGACCAAGGATATGCAGAGGGTTCCCGTTAGCAGGGAACTCCAGATATTTGATACACCCGGATTATTGTGGCATAAATTTGATGATCAGGTGGTAGGGATGAAACTGGCGGCTCTGGGCTCCATCAAAGATGCCATACTCCACCTGGATGATATCGCTTTTGCCCTGCTGGGCTATCTGAAGGAACAGTACCCTGAGCTTATCGCCAGGAGGTATAAACTGTCCGTTGAGGATACCCGGGGGATGAGCTGCAAACCCGATGAACTGATCAATCTGATCGGTAGGAACAGGGGCCTGCTTATCAGCGGGGGCGCTGTGGATTATGAACGATCCTCCCGGCTTGTTCTGAAAGAGCTCAGAGCAGGTATACTGGGACGGATCTCCCTGGAAAGACCGGAAGATCCCTCCCGTTTCTGGCCCGAACCGGAAGTCTGTGAATCGGAACCGGCTACTCCGGAATCCCTGTGATCTTCCATTCCCCGTCGATGAACTCCACCATGAATACAAGGTTCTGACCATTCATAAAGTCTTCCCGGCCGAATTTCACTTCGGTTCCCAGAAAGAGATAGCAGTTCCTGTCGGGAGTCCAGTTTTTCTCCGGATCAACCCATTCGGGGAAGAGAGCCGCATAGTCATCATAGCTGTACAGATGATAGCGGTAGCTGTTCTTGTAATCTCCCAGGGAATAGCTGCTCAGATCCGAAGCCGGAGGAGCCACTCTGTAGCGGGACTGACTCAGTCCCGTATTGAGAATATGAATCTGGTCATCCAGGGATTTATAGAATCCCGGCAGATTGCCTTCAATATTGTATCTTACAAATTCAAGTGAAAAAGCCAGGGCCTGTTCTCTGTCGTTTTCTGAGGTTTCCCTGGACTCTCTTGTCCTCATCGGATCCGGGCTCATCAGGGCTGTGGGAGAGGAAAATGCCATCCTCAGTTCCGGAGATCCTCCGGCTTCCTCCGCCCCGTCGTCTGTAAAGTCCCAGGCTTCCAGTTCAATTCTGTAAACCTTGCCGGGGCTTGAAGAACGGGGAGGTGCTATGAGTCTTACCGAAAGGGTGGCGTTGTTGTCGATGAGCGAGCCGTTTTTGGTATAGGGAATATACCAGTTGCTGTTCTTTTCCTGCCATCGGGATCCCTGTTCGGTCCAGGGCAGGGTAAAGACCGGACTCCTGTCGCTGGACTGGCGCAGTTTTATCTGGAGGGTGCTCTGTCCCTGTGTGGATTCATCTATGTAGGTTGTTTTAAGCCGCCATTTTCTCAGGGTTCCCGGAGCCGGGGGGAGCAGGTTTTTAATCTCCTGGGAGTAGACCTGCCCTATATCGGTCCAGCCGCCGTCGCTGTTTATATACACTGGCTGATAGCTCTGGCTGTCGTAAATTGTAAAGCTGCCGCTTAACTGCCCTTCCTCTTCCTGAGTAAAGATAAGAAAGGGTATGGCAAACAACAGCATAAGGGTTGTCAATTTTTTCATAGTTCTACAGTGCCTCCTAAAACAGTCTGACTTTCAAATTCTCGGCGTATTCTCTTTAGGTATGAAGTAAAAAAGGAGCTGCATTTCAGGCCTGAATCTGAAAAGCAGCTCCAATTTGAGATAGAAACCGTTAAACTAATCTAATTATATGTAAGCCGGTGGGATCCGACTACCAGGAAGTCTCTTCTTCTCCCCTGGCAATCAGAACTTTTCCGGTTCTCACCACTTCCAGAATGCCGAATTTATCGAGCATCTTTCTTACTGCATCAATTTTTGAGGAACTGCCGGTGACCTGAAATGTCATGGTGGTATCGCTTATATCCACACTGCGGCATTTGAATGCGTCCGCAATCTGCAGTATCTCCGTCCGGGATTCGCTGGCACAATGGACCTTGATCAGGGCAAGTTCCTTCTGGATCACATCTTCATCCGAGTACTCTCTGGCATGAATGACGTCCACCAGGCGGTTCAGCTGCTCCAGCATCAGATGTAGGGTCCGGGAATCCCCGGTTGCCTCGATGTTGATCCTGGAATAGCGGGGATCCTGTGAGGGAGAGCCTACGAAGCTCTCGATGTTGTAACCTCTTCTGGCGAAAACAAGGGCAATCCGGATTGTCACGCCAGGTTTATTCTCTACGTATAGACTGATATTATGCTTTCCCTGTACTTGACTCATCAGGTTCCTCCCGTAGGTTTATCCAGCTTTTTCCTGGGCATGGTTAGAAGCATTTTATCCAGTGTGGCTCCCGAGGGAACCATGGGGAATACATTGTCGTGCTGTTCCACTTCCGCATCGATGATGCAGGGACCGTCATTGTAGGCCAGTGCCGCATTGAGGACCTTTCTCACATCGGCGCTCCGTTTTACACGGAACCCTTTCATGCCGTAGGCTGATGCCAGTTTGACAAAGTCGGGATTTCCCTCCAGGTCAACGCCGGAAAGGCGGTTCTCATAGAACATATGCTGCCACTGCCGGACCATTCCCAGGTAATTGTTGTTGATTACAAGGATTTTAATCGGCAGTTTCTCGTTCACTGCAGTTGAAAGTTCGGGGAGAGTCATCTGGAATCCCCCGTCTCCCACAACGGCGACCACTACTTTATCAGGGTGAGCCAGCTGGGCTCCGATCGCCGCGGGAAATCCGAATCCCATGGTACCGGCGCCTCCTGAAGAAACCCAGTACCGGCTTTTTTCAGTTTTGAAGAACTGGGCGGCCCACATCTGATGCTGACCCACATCGGTGGTGACGATCGCCTCTCCTCCGGTGAGTTTGTACATCTCTTCGATCACATGCTGAGCCCTGAGTTTTCCCTCTTTTTTGTATTTCAGGGGGAATTCTCTTTTCAGACGCTTAATCTGTTTGATCCATCGCTGGGTATTGCCTTTCTCCACATAACCGTAGAGGGAGTCCAGCACCGCTCTGGCATCGCCCACGATAGAGCAGTCAACCTGTACGGTTTTGTTTATCTCCACAGGATCAATATCGATATGGATTTTCTTTGCCTGGGGGCAGAAGAGTTCGGGATTTCCCGCAATTCTGTCATCCCATCGGGCTCCGACGGATATAATCAGGTCTGTTTCGCACAGAGCTTTGTTTGCATAGGCTGTTCCATGCATTCCCGGCATCCCCAGGTTCAGTTCATGGCTTTCGGGAAAACAGCCCTTGCCCAGCATGGTGTTGGTCACAGGGATCTGCATCTTCTCCACAAGAGACTGTACCTCTTTGAAGGCACCGGATATGACAGCGCCATGGCCGACAAGGAGAATAGGTCTCTGTGCCTCGGAAATCATAGCTGCGGCGGTCTTGATGCTCTCCTGGTCGATCTCTTTGTAGGGATTGTAACCGGGAAGGGAAAACTCTCCGCTTGTATCCCTTGAAATCATCGCACTGGAGATATCCTTGGGTATATCAACAATCACAGGACCGGGACGTCCGGTGCTGGATATGTGAAAAGCCTGGTTGATGATTGACGGAAGCTCCTCGGGATTTTTCACAAGGAAAGAGTGTTTGACAATCGGATAGGACATACCGGAAACATCGGCTTCCTGGAATGTATCAAGGCCGAGGTTCGTTGTCAGCTGCTGCCCGCAGATAACAATCATGGGAACTGAATCCATCATGGCTGTCATAATTCCCGTCAGAGTATTTGTTGCTCCCGGGCCGGAAGTGACAAGAACAACTCCGGGTTTTCCCGTGGTTCTGGCATATCCGTCAGCCATATGTGTGGCTCCCTGTTCGTGCCTGGTTAAAACAAGTTTCATAGATGATTGAGCCAGGGCATCGTAAATGGGAATGGCGTTCCCACCGGGGAGTCCGAAAATGTATTCCACTCCCTGCTGCTGCAGGATCTCAATCATTTTTTCGGCGGCAGTACATTGTTTTTTGTTCATAATGCCTCCATGACATATAGATTCATTCATATTAGTTAATATTATTTCAGGGGTCAATAAGAAAATAAATCTATTTTGATGGTTTTAGCCGTTAATTTTGAGGTTTAAATATAAGAAGTGTATCGGATTTGCTTATTTTGGCGTCAAATTAAGGTTTTTTAAAAGGAGCTCATGATTTCTATCTTTGGTTTCTGAGGAAATCCTTTCAATATAGACAGGGGATTCCTCAAAGAGGCCCCGGCGTATTTTGGCTGTAATAATACGGATCAGGGAATCATTGAGCCGTTCATTGCTGATGACTCCCTCAAGATAGGCCTTTTTCAGAGATTCCCGGGCTTCTGGTATGCTGGCAGGCATTAAAATGATGTCTGATCCGGCCAGAAAGGCTTTCAGAGCCGCTTCTCCGGGAGTCCAGTAGCGGGAAATGGCTCCCATATCCATGGCGTCGGTGAGGATGATTCCCCTGAATCCCAGCTGCTGTCTCAGGACTCCTGTCTGGATCTCCCGGGAAAGTGACGCGGGTTCGTCGTTCCCGGTCAGGGCAGGCGCCTGGATATGGGCTGTCATGATGCAGTCCGTACCCGCTTCGATGCCTTTTATAAAAGGAATGAAATCCACAGTTTCAAACTCGTTTTTATCTCCTCTGGCTTTGACCATCCCCGTATGGGTATCTCCGTTGACAAAGCCATGGCCCGGAAAATGCTTGAGAACGCTGGCTATATGATTTTTCTGAAACCCTGCCACAGCCGAAGCCACAAAGGTCCCGGTCTGTTCGGGATCCCTGCCGAAAGATCTGGTTCCGATGATATCCGGAGGGATGTTCCGTGTGATATCCGCTACGGGGGCCATGTTCATATTGAATCCCAGATCTCTCAGATCTGCCGCCAGGACGGAAGAGGCTTCCTCCACCAGTGCAGGATCGCCCATTGCCGCCAGATCAGCTGCGGGAGGAAGGGATATGACATTCATATTCTCCTGTTTGCCCAGACGGGAGACTCTGCCTCCCTCTTCGTCGGTTGTAACAAACAGCGGGTAGGGGCTTGTATTCTGCAGATCGAGGATAAGCTGCCTGGTCTGCTCGGGAGTCGCGAAATTGATGGAGAAAAGGATGATGCCTCCCGGGGAGTATCGGCGGATATAGGAGGCAAGGTAGTCATCCATCTGAAGGGCCGGTTTTCCATTGGAGGTATGACGCATGGCCAGAATAAAAAGCTGGCCGATTTTCTCATCCAGCGTCATATCCGAGATTATGCTGAGAGCTCTCAGCCTCAGTTTTTCCTCTTCCAGAGCAGCTTTCTGTTTTTCAGTCATCCCGGCGGATGAAGATTTTCCCGTTCCCATGGGATCATCGGGAAATTCCTTCAGATTTCCGCTTCCCGTGGAGGTACAGGAGTAAAGGAGAAAAACGAGTAGTGTGAAAATGAAAAAATATGGCTTCAAAACTTGCTCCGGAACACCGACTGCGCAGTCGGACACTATTGCTATTTTTATAAATTTATACCATGTTATTTTCTACAGCCTCCACTGATTTTTATCAAGGGCTGGAGAGGAGTTCTATTTATAATGGAAAAATTGAATGATGTTAACATATCATCTATCCAACCCCTTGCGGCACCGGATACACTGAAAAAAGAGTTACCTGTCAGTGATGATCTGAAAAAATCCATCGTCAATTATAGAAATGAGATCACTGATATTCTGGAAAAAAGGGATAAGAGAATGCTGGCGATTGTCGGTCCCTGTTCCATTCATGATCCGGCGGCGGCCATGGACTATGCCGGGCGGCTGAAGGATCTCAGAGATAAATACAGCGATAAGCTCAATATTATAATGCGTGTCTATTTTGAAAAACCCAGAACAGCTCTGGGATGGAGAGGTCTCATCCTTGATCCCGATCTGAACGGGAGCTATAAACTGGAAGAGGGGCTGCGCAAAGCCAGAAAACTCCTTCTGGATATCAACTCTCTGGGGCTCCCGGCAGGATCTGAAATTCTGGATCCCATCGTCCCCCAGTACATTTCAGATCTGATTTCCTGGGCCGCGATCGGAGCCCGTACCACCGAATCCCAAACCCACAGGGAGCTCACCAGCGGCCTGTCCATGCCTGTGGGGTTCAAGAACGGAACCGATGGTAGTCTGGACGTGGCAATCAACGGAATGAAATCGGCCATGCATCCCCACAGTTTCATTGGTATTGATAAAAAAGGGCAGACCTGTGTTCTCAATACAAAAGGAAATAAAACGGGTCATCCCATCCTCCGCGGAGGGAAGCACGGCCCCAATTATTACGAGGAAAAGATCGAAGATGCCGAAGAGGCTCTTATAAAAGAGGGGCTCAATCCTGTGGTTCTGATTGACTGCAGTCATGCCAATTCGGGTAAGAAATACTACAGGCAGGAACGGGTTCTCAATGCCATCCTTGATCAGAGACGCCGGGGAAGAGACTCCATTGTGGGTTTTATGCTTGAAAGCAATCTTCACGAGGGAAGTCAGAAAATATCAGGTTCTCTGAAGGATATGACATACGGCGTATCCATTACAGATGCCTGTATTTCCATGGAGACCACGGAGAGTCTGCTGGAAACAGCTTATAATTCTCTTTGAAATTCATGTGAAGTTCCCATGGTTTTTCCTTAAATATTGTAAGGTTCAATCATGGGAATTTTGTTTTATTCTTTTTTTTATCAGGAAATATATGAATTTACCCCTCTCTCACCTTGAAGCCGACGAATAAAAAATTCTATTCTTTTTTCCGCAATAATTGAGGAATAGGAGTTTATGAGTACAGCGGAAAATTCAAATAATACAGCTTCCGTAGCAGAACGGATCTGCCGTACAGTTTTTCATATTCTGGAGGAAAAAGAGAATTTCCATATCCGGAAAAAAGATGAAAAACTGCTCAATGGTGAAACCTGCACCTATGCACTCTCTCTATCTCTGCTTCCCGACAGGAAAATTCTGATCGATGAGCAGATTATTCCGGTAGACAGGGACCACTATACCCACAGACACTGGTTCTTTACGGAAGAACAGGAGCACTGGAAGCTTCTGAAAGCAGATAAAAACAGCCTGGCTGTCACTGATGATATTATCGATCTTGAACTGATGGATCTTCTGGACCGTCTGGGCGGCATACTGCACAACTCACCGGGGAGATATGAAATTCCCGTGCCTGTTCAGACTCAGGCACTGGGAGCCGTCAATACGATTCTGCACAGGAAATCTTCCCGTGTTTTCACTCTGGCGGCAGCCGGTCTGATCATGGCGGGACTCTTTCTTACGGTTTTTATCAGTTCCATGCAGTACGGGAGAATGCTCAAAACAGTTTACACCCTGAACAGTTCCATACAGAGTTCAGCGCAGAGCAGTACAAAATCCATTGAGGATCTCACTTTTGAACTGACCCGTGTCAGCACGGAGCTGGACGGTCTTAAAAGTGAAGTGTTTCATGAGAGAGAAGCCTTTCTTTTCAACAGAAAGCAGACAGCCATGAATCTCAGATGGCTGGCCTCCCAGTTTCCCCGGTCAAGCAGTTCACGAAAAAATGCCTACCTCTTTCTGGCAGATAAAGTGGATCAGTCGGAAACCTACGGAGAGATGGTGTTTCAGATGTCCCGGCTTCCCGAGAATAATGCCCAGGCGGAAACCCTGATGGCAACAGACAAGGCCAATTACCTCTCCATGGGGAATTTCGAGCCTGTCTTTTCAGGAATGAAGCTTCCGGTGGATGCCGGTACCGGGGTCGATAATACCACGAACTTTATGATTTCA
The DNA here is from genome assembly GCA_963666275.2 of Oceanispirochaeta sp. Lineage (GTDB taxonomy): Bacteria > Spirochaetota > Spirochaetia > DSM-2461 > DSM-2461 > Oceanispirochaeta. The sequence goes on along the minus strand of CAXXOA010000001.1, from coordinate 2,279,986 downwards.
AGCGGATACATCGAGAGGCGTCTCTCGCCGCTGGGGTATGGCGGGGTCAAACCCCATCATGCTGTGGATATTATCAATCTGGATAATATTGTCAGAATTTCCCGGTCCAATGATATTGTCCGGGATGAGACCAAACCAGGAAGGATCCTGTCATCCTACGATGGAGCCGTCCTGGATACTGGATTCGACTATGTCTACGGATGGCATGTGGAAGTCAGGCACGAGGTCAATGATGAGGTCCTTGCCCAGTATCCGGATGCCCGTTTCTGGACAACCTTCTACGCCCACATGAAGGATCCTGCAACCAACGAACCCGGTGAGTCTGTTCGGACAGGGGATGTGCTGGGACAGATCGGGAACTCGGGCCGCTCTACAGGGCCCCATCTCCATTTTGAAGTCAGGGTATACCATTCGGGTGGTGAAGAAATCAGTCCCTTCGGTGAGTTCGACAAAATTACCCCCTACATCGGGTCCTGACCTCTTCCAAGCTTTCCTGCTGATCCTGCTTTTCTTATTACAGTGGACAGGATCAGCAGGGAATCTCTTCTTTCATCTTTTCAAAAATAAGAGAAACAGCCGGACAGATCAGAGTGTTCTGAAGCATCTGGACTGTGTATTTTTTAAAGGACATATTGTCTGTGTGGGGAAAATCCCAGCAGGCTCCGGGACGGTTCTCATAGACGCTGCAGTAGTTGTCGGGACAGAGGAAGGGGCAGGGGAGAGCATTGAAGACAAAATCCTCTTCCTCATCCACCTTCAGATAGGACTGAACAAAGTCTCCCGGTTTGATTTTCAGGGCCCGGGAAAGGCGGGTTATATCCCGCTCTCTGAGAAGGGGGCCCGTCCCATGGCAGCAGTTGGCGCACTTCAGGCAGTCCAGTTCCTGAAAGACCTGCTCATGAAGGTCCTGCATCAGTGTATCCACCTGACCGCTTTTCATTTTCTTCAGCTTCTGGAAATACCTTTTATTCTCTTTATACCTGTTTTTTGCCTGTTCAAGAAGCTTTTCGTATTCCCTGTCCATAGCCGCTATTTCTTGTAAACTTCATCGGGGTTGAAAAGAGGTTCTCCCTGGGTCACAAGTTCTCCGTCCTGCCATACCCGGTAGTAACAGCTTCTGTGTCCGGTGTGACAGGCAGCGCCTCCTATCTGATCCACTTTATAGATGACCGAATCGTTGTCGCAGTCCACACGGATCTCTTTCAGAATCTGATAATTCCCCGATGATTCACCCTTTCGCCAGAGTTTCTGCCGGCTGCGGGAAAAATAGACTCCTCTTCCTGTGGCAACAGACTCGTTCCAGGCTTCTTCGTTGATGTATGCCTGCATCAGGATCTCTCCTGTGGCAAAGTCCTGTACGATCACGGGGATGAGACCTCCGGCCTTGTTAAAATCCAATGGGCAATTCTGCATCTGTTTCGTCCTTATTCTTTTTTTCCGGAGGCTTCCCGGGGCTGCCATGTATTATTTTCAAGTACCAGATCATATCTGGTTGTTAAAAGATTCTCCAGGCCCTTATGAAGACGGGCTGCCGTCACAGCCAGGTCGCTCTCTTTCCCTCCGGGAAAATCCGGAGAATCCAGCCCGATGCCTGATGTGAGCATATTCTCCACAAGCATTTTTGCGGCAAGAAAGCGTTTAAATTTGTCTATACCGAATATCAGCGGGTTTTCGATCATTCCGATAACCTCCCAGGTAACCTGTTCGGCCTGGGAATAATTTCCCGCATCTTTTGACTGATCACTGAACCGGGTCGGCAGCTCCGCCATTATTCTGTCTATATTTTCCAGCAGCCAGGTCAGGTCGAAAAGGCCGGTGGCACAGTTGAAAAGGATTTTTGCCCCTTTCTTTTCCCGTTCCTCGATCTCCTGTGAGGGGATTCCCACGCCCAGGTCGACACAGTTCAGGCGATCATCCTGATCAATGACAAGGACTCCCCCTTTGACGTCCACGGCTGTCCTGAATGAAAAATCAAAGCCCGCAGGGTTTCCTTTTATAGCCAGAACAGCCAGGGAGAGAGCATCCGGCGTGTAGCCCAGATTGTCTATATTTCCCAGGCTGACAAAGCGGATTCCCCTGTCATGGAGAGTCTTGAAAGTGTCTTTCAGCACCCGGAAACACTGTCCGTGACCCCCCGGGAGGGGGAGGATGCGGCCATTTTCCTGATCGGGAGTTCTGAAAATACCTTTTTCTCTTCCAATGCTGCTATGGGTATAGGCCGTTATCATGGGCTGTACGCCGGTCAGTCCCTCCCAGACCCTGAAGTCCCTTTCCGAGGCCAGATCTTTGAGCCAGGGGCTTTCTCCGAAGGCCTTCAGGGCTTCGGTGACCTCCCCGTTATTGGCGACGCTGGTCATCTGAAAAAAGGGGATCCTGCAGTTTCCCCTGCGGGAGCATATCAGGAGTGACCGGAGCTTCATCTCCATATAGGAGGGGCCCTCTGTGCCGTCGGGCTGAATAAACGCCGGAGTGACACCCTTGGGACGTCCATTGGCTCTCTGGCTCAGGCCCAGGAAGGTCTTTTCGTAAAGATCAAAGAGCTCCGGATTGAACGCTCTGTTTTTTTTAATATCCCCGTAGGATGTGGCGGAACCGCCGTTGAGGAAACCATAGGACAGCCGGGAAAAAAGCCGGGTTCCGATCTTCTCCAGAAGGGATACGGAAAGATTCCGGCCGCCTTTCTGTTCTGTCAGTTCGCTGAGATCGTTGAACTCGGGGAACTGCTTTAAAAAACGGTTTATCTGTTCCCCTGTGAAATAGACGGATTCGGGATTTCGTAAATCCAGTATCCTTTCCCCGTCGGGTTCGGGAATCCCTTTGGGTATAACCGGGGGAGTCTGTCCGATAATACCGGCATTGTAATCTCTGAGAATCGAAAGGGACAGGGATATGTCGATTCCTGCTCTCTCCATCTCCTTGACATCTTCTGGTGTTAACGTCTCTCTGCCTATCAATGGGAGCTGCTCCTGTGCTGTTTTATATCCAGATCAGTTTAACATGGGTGAGTCTATAGAACTACCCGAAATATAGCCTTACTCTTCAGTCAGAGTTTTCAGTTTGTTCGAAAGAGTTTTATACCAGATCCCGGGACCGGAGTAGACAGGCCTGGGAGGGATATCCTCCATCATCTCTTCGGGATCTCCCGCCTGATGGGGAGATAAAAGACGGAACTGGGCCCGGCTCTGTTCGGTGGCTATCAGCTGATAGGCCTGCCGGATCATATCATTTTTTCTATGGCCGTTGGAAAGGTTCTCCCAGGCTTCCTCTATCTCCCTGTCATCGGCTTCAGGAGAGACTCCCAGAAGCTGCCAGGGGTTGATTGTAAGATTGATCATATCAAGCGTATTCATAGTAAAATCCCTTAAAATGCAAATAATTCCAGCTGTACAGGGGCCGGAGTATTCTGGATTGTCTTTTTATGGGCTCTTCCGTGATGAACCTGTTCTTCTCCTGCCAGACCCTGTAGGAGTGACAGTATGCCCGCCGTTGTATTCTGGTGATTCAGACTTACCCGGGATGTTATATCCGGATAGATATGGTTCAGACGCTCAACAAGAGATTCCGTATGGGTGATGAGAAGGGACAGGTATTCTTCTGTCAGTTCAAACTCAAGGGTTACAGTCTCTGCCACATCGCATATGATCCTCAGATAGGCTTTCACCTCGAATTCTCTTGTTTCCCGGCTCTGCAGATAGGAATGCAGTGCCAGCAGCCAGTAGATCAGGCTCCTGTCCTGATCAAAGGAGAGTGTGGACAGGGCTGTCAGCCGCAGTCCTTCGGTTTCTCCGAAAAGCAGCTGCGCCATCTCTGCGGCTTTGTCTGAAAGCACATCCGATTCCTGCAGCTGTTCAAAAGTCCAGATGAGTATCTCCGCCGCTTTGTCCGGATGGTCTTTACGGATATCCCGGATAATCATGCCCGCTGTTTCGAGCATAAGATCCTCCATCCCCGCCTGGGCGGCTTCGGAAAGCTGTTCCAGCCCGCTCTTCAGATCTATAGCATCGTCAAGGACGGCATTTTTAAGTTTCAACCATTCTTCGGAGAAATCCCCGCTCTCTATCAGGGCGGCAAAAAATTCCCTGAACCTGCCGGGGGCGGAGTCTTCCGGCAGAGTCTCCAGTATTCTGAAGGCCTCTTCGCTGTTCCTGTTGTAAAATGCTTCTACCGCTTTTGTAAGCTGAGCCCAGGGATACAGAAGAGAGTCTTCCCCGATCAGATCCAGCTGCCGGGAGAGTTCAAAGGAGAACATGCCGTTGGTTACGGCTTCAAAAGCGTCTGAGACGATCCAGGCTTCCTGTTTGAGGGGGTGATCCTCCGGGATTATTTCACAGCCTGTAATGAATAGGGGGCTGGGCAGGGCGGCGGCAAGTTCGTTGAATAAAGCCTGCTTTTCCGACTGACCTGCAGCCTGAATATACTCTTTCAATCTGTTGTGCATAGTACTTGTGAATGACAAATTACATCTCTCTGTAGCTAGTGAATAAGGATTATTACGGGATGAAAAAATAATACTGCCGGGGCAGTCCTGTCAAGCTTGCCCGGTATCCTCATGAAGTTTCTTTTTAATCTGCTGGATATCATGGCTGCTCAACACGGTGGTAACCCTGAAGCCGCTTTCATCTCTTGTCTGAATAACAGGCTGTTCTTTCAGGTTGTGTCCATTGGCATCCAGGAGCAGTTTGACCGTGGGATAACGGAAGTTATCCGGATCTGTTTCCACAACCACGCCTGTGTAACTGTTTTCAAGGACCACATAGCTTCCAATCGGATAGATGGAAAGGAGACTCAGCAGGGCTTTCATAACCTCTTCATCGTAGTGAGAACGCATCTCTTTGAGCATTCCCGTCAGACTTGTATGGGCATCCCGGCTGGACCGGAAGGGTCTGTTGGAAATCTGGGCATCATAGGAACAGGCCACGGCTATGATTTTGCCGAAACGGGAGATCTTCATATTGTCCAGACCCTGGGGGTAACCGGATCCGTCGGTTCTCTCGTGGTGTTCCAGTATTCCCAGGAGGACATCCCTGGGAAGGGAAAACTCCCGGAGCGAGCGGTAGCCCAGGACTGTATGGGCATTAATGACCTTTTTCTCCGCTTCTGTAAGGGCTCCTTCCTTCTGGTAGATTTTGCTGGGAATCTGAAGCATTCCCACTTCGTGCAGCATCGAGGCTATACCCAGCTCAATCAGTTTGTGATTGGGCATCTTCATCCTTTCTCCGATGGCCAGAGAGAGGATCATGGATCTTACAGAATGGAGGATGTTGTAGTTGAGTTTCTCATTCAGGGATATCTCCTGAAATCTCAGGATATATTTTTCATCTTCCCGAATCATGGTTATGGCTTTTTTCACCTCTTCGGTGATGATGCTCAGATTCAGGACGGTATCTTCTTTGAATCGGTTGAGAATCTTCTCCACCGACTGGGTCATATCATTGTAAAAAGACTGGGCCCGTGCCAGTCCTTCCTTGTCTTTTATATCCTGATCGAGGGTAGCGCCCTTTACCATGGCAACCGACGATTTGGCAGGAGTTTCTCTTCCTACAGGAGACCCTTCGGTCAATAATTCCGAAAAGCCCCAGTTCTGAAGGTTCTTTATCAGTGTGACAGTAACAGGTGTATCCGGTGTCAGCAGTATATAGTTTTCGCCTAAAAAGACAGGAGACTCAAAGTACATTCCCTCTTTCAGGCTTCTCGTTTCAATCCTGTTCATTACTCTCCTACTTCTTCTCTGAGTTGACCCCGTAATGGATATAATTTACACTACTTCCATTATAGGAGCAACTACGATGAAATTTAAAACCATTTTTTTCCTGTTTAACGGAATAATACTGTTTTCCTTTCTTTTCATAGCTCTTATGCCCCTCTTTGTTCTGGGAGGGGAATATACCATGATCTTCTGGAGTGAAAACTGGTTTCTTGCCGTTATCTTCCTCCTTTTTATATCGGTCCTGGACGGGTATTTCATTATCAACTGGAAGATGTTTTCTCTTCTTGAGAAAGAAGACTGGCCCGGATTGACTGCCTATCTGGAGCAGGAAATTTATGAAAAGGGTAGAATCTCCCATAGAAATATCAAGATGATGATCAATACATCTCTTACCATATCCAACCTGGATAAGATCAAACGTCTTGAAAAAGAGATCCGGGAAAAAAAGAACTCCCGGCTGGCTGTTTACGGAGTTTCTCTGGGAATTCCCTATCTGCTCAACCAGAACCTGGAAGAGGGGAAAAAGTTTTTTCAGGAGTGTCTCAACCTTTCGGGAAAAAAGGAAAACCCCTGGCTCAACTGGTGTTATACCTTTCTGCTCCTTTCCGGACAGGAGATGGAGGAAGCCGAACCGCATTTGAAAGAACTGGCCTCCCGGAAAAAAGATCCCGTATTGCAGCTCCTTTCTCTGTATCTTTACAACACGACTGTCGGCCATTCCGGTTCAGAGGAGTTTCTGGCAGAGAACAGGAAAGATTTTCTGAGCCGCTTTCCCTCGAAAAAAAGTCTTGAAAAAGATATAAGCAAGTCGAAAAACTCTAATGTGACAGTTATGCTCCTTTCCAGTATTCTGGAAGACAGCTTGAACTGGTTATACAGCAGCAATCAGTAAAGGGTAAAACATGCGCAATATCAACAAATCTCACAAACTGGATAATGTCTGTTACGATATCAGAGGACCTGTTCTGAAAGAGGCCGTCAGGCTTGAAGAAGAGGGATACCGTATCCTGAAACTCAATACGGGTAATCCCGCGGCTTTCGGTTTTGATGCCCCCGATGAGATCCGCCATGATATTATCTGCAATCTGGCCGAAGCCCAGGGGTACAGTGATTCCAAGGGAGTCTTCTCGGCCAGAAAGGCTGTGATGCATGAGTGTCAGAGACTGGGGATCCAGGGAGTGGATATAGATGATATCTATCTTGGAAACGGAGTCAGTGAGCTGATTACCATGGCTATGCAGGGGCTTCTTGATAACGGCGATGAGATTCTGATTCCCATGCCGGATTATCCTTTATGGACTGCCGCTTCCGTTCTGGCGGGGGGAAATGCAGTGCATTACCTCTGTGATGAACAGTCCGACTGGTATCCCGATCTGAAGGATATAGAGAGTAAGATTACTCCGAAAACCAAGGGCATCGTTGTAATCAATCCGAATAATCCCACAGGAAGCGTCTATCCCAGGGACATACTCGAAGGCATCCTTGAACTGGCCCGGAAAAACGGACTTATAGTCTTTGCCGACGAGATCTATGACAAAATCACCTATGACGATGTTGTTCATACCCCCATGGCATCGCTGGCTGATGATCTTCTCATAATAACGTTCAACGGACTCTCCAAATCCTACAGGGCGGCGGGATTCCGGGCGGGATGGATGATTCTCAGCGGGGATAAAAAACACGCTGTGGATTACATAGAAGGTCTGGATATCCTGTCGAATATGCGATTATGCAGCAATGTTCCGGCTCAGCTGGGAATTCAGACCGCTCTGGGGGGATATCAGAGTATCAAGGACCTTGTAAAACCCGGCGGCCGCCTTCTGAGCCAGAGAGACTATTTTTATGAAAAACTTGTGAATATTCCCGGCATCAGCTGTGTCAAACCCAGAGGAGCCCTCTATATGTTTCCCCGGGTGGATACTAAAAAGTTCAGGATCAGGAACGATGAAAAACTCATTTATGATATTCTGACCGAAACGAGAACCCTCCTTGTTCAGGGAACCGGTTTCAACTGGAAGGAACCGGATCATTTCAGAATGGTTTTTCTTCCGGACCTTGAAGTTCTATCGATAGTTGCGGAGCGGCTGGAAAAATTCTTTGCCTCCTACAGGCAGTAGTTTTCCGGACTGTGGTGAAATATGAAGAACTGTTCATAAATCTGTCGACAATCATCATTAAAAACACACCAAAGGCTTTAATTTTCTCCAACTCTCTCTTTTACTATTCGGATCAGTAAATAATAAAGATCCAAATAGATTTAAGGAGCATTTAAATGAAAAAGATTTTGTTGGTGTTAACAGGAATATTACTTATATCAGGAAATGTATTTGCAGCCAGGACGACTCCCTACGCAGTCGATATCCCCGAATCCCGTGCGGAAATTGAAGTGCTTACCCAGAGCAACAGCGATATGACTACCCAGAATGGAGAACTTCAGGCTCAGATAGACACTCTTCAGTCAGAAGTTGTGGATATGGAAGCCCTTGTGAGAGAGATTTCCATCACCATGACCAAGGTAAAAAAACAGGCAGGTGAACTGTATTCCCTGTTTCAGTCTGTCAATGATGCTGAAATGAAAAGCAAGCTGAACGCACAGATAACAGAAAACAGAAAACAGCGCTATGCTCTTGAAAGAAAGACTGATGAACTGCTCAATCAGATTGACAGCCATAACAAACAGATGGAACTCAATGCCCGCTATATCAGCACCAATAATCTGGAAATGAAAAGGAACACATCCAGAATTGATATCCTCGAAGCCAGTATCAAGTTCACAGAAGACGAAGGACTTTCTCTGGATTCCACTGTGGCCCAGTCTCAGGAACTGCAGAGTGAGGTGGACAACCTGCTGAGTCAGAATCCCGCATCCTCTTCTATTCAGTAAACATTCCCGAATCGTAAAGAATGGAGAACCACCGGTTTGTGCCGGTGGTTTTTTCTGTTATAATAGTTTAAAACTTCTCTCCCCGGGATGAAGATATAAATCAAGGAGTGACGCTACATTATGAAATCTGATACCTCGTTTACCCTGAACAACGGCCTTTCCATTCCAGCCCTCGGTTATGGAACATTTACTATGGATGATAAATCTGCCGGCGAAGCCGTGCTGGAGGCCTTAAAGTGCGGATACAGGCATATCGATACGGCTTCCTACTATAAAAATGAAAAAGGTGTGGGGCTGGCGTTAAAAGACAGCGGGATTCCCAGGGAAGAACTGTTTATTACAAGCAAAGTCTGGATGGATGATCTGGGTTATGAGAAAACAAAAGCTTCCTTTGAAAAGTCTCTTGATGCCCTGCAGACCGATTATCTGGATCTGTATCTGATTCACTGGCCCCGGCCTCTCGCACTGGAATCCTGGAAGGCCATGGAGGAGCTGTACCGGGTGGGGAGGATCCGATCCATCGGAGTCAGCAATTACACTCCCGCCTATCTGGAAGATCTGATAGGGAAGAGTGATATCGTACCGGCTGTGAATCAGGTGGAACTCCACCCGGGCCTTCAGCAGGAGGACCTTGTCAGCTACTGCAACAGCCGGAATATCAGAGTGGAAGCCTGGTCACCCATTATGAAGGGCAGGGTACTGCAGATGCCCTTTCTGCAGGAACTTGCAGAAAAATACGGCAAAAATCCCGTTCAGATTACCCTGAGATGGCATTTCCAGAGGGAAATCATCTGCATCCCCAAATCTGTGAATCCTGAAAGAATGGCAGAGAACAGAGATATCTTTGATTTTGAACTGACCGACGGGGAAATGGAGCGCATTGCCGGAATCGACAGTGATACCAGGCTGGGGTTTTATCCCGAATACATATACGAAAAGGGTTTTACGCCGGGAGATCAGCCTCCGGGAGATAAATAATCCAGTATGCCGGCCATTTTGCTGTTCAGCCCTTCATAGGGGGCATCCTCTCTCAGAATCGTTTCGGCATTTTGTATATACCTGCCTGGAATCAGTTCGGATGCGGCGTTTTCCACAAGTGCGGAGACACTCTCCCGAGTGGATTCCAGATGAAACTGAAGTCCCGCTACCCGTTTTTTGTAAAGGAATCCCTGATTCCTGCAGGCTTGGGAGTACGCCAGGGGAACTGCCTGTTCCGGTATTTCGAAGGTCTCACCATGCCAGTGAAAGGCAGGTCCTGAGGGAAGGGGAAAGTCTCCGGGTGCTTCCATATGTCTTTCAAGATGAAACCAGCCTATCTCTTTTTCCTCTCCCTGTATGACCCTGCTTCCCAGAACATGGGCTATCTGCTGAGCTCCCAGGCAGATCCCCAAAAGGGGAATTTCCGCTTTCAGAGCTTTTTCTACAAAAGCCGCCTCCCGGGTGAGCCAGGGGTACTGGTCCGTATCATGAATACTCATGGGACCTCCCAGCAGAATCAGGAAATCCACCTCCGTCAGCTGCGGAAGGGGAGATCCCTTGAAAAGCTCTGTTCCCGTGAGCGTGTGCCCCTTCTGCCTGGCCCATTGGCTTATGGAACCGGGTCCTTCAAAAGAGACATGCTGAAAATAGTGGATTCTCATGACTGGTTCCTCCAAATATGAATTTTCCGTAATTATCGGCGGATATGAGAATACGAATCAATAGGGCAGATAAAACCAGTGGGGCAATTCCCTTAAATTTCCTCTGGTCATTCCGCTTTGAAACAGCTATAATCACCGAAGAAATTCTGTCAAATCTGAAGGATATATCATGTCAGTGCGTGTTCGTTATGCACCGTCTCCTACCGGGCTGCAGCATATCGGTGGAGTCAGGACGGCGCTTTTTAACTATTTTTATGCCCGTTCCCAGGGCGGGAAGTTTATTCTGAGAATTGAAGATACCGACAGGGAACGGTACAACGATGAGTCTTTACAGGATCTGTATGATACACTGGAATGGCTTGGTGTTCAGTGGGATGAAGGTCCCGATAAAGGGGACTTCGGACCCTATGTACAGTCTGAGCGCTTCGCTATTTACCAGGACTATGCAGAGAAACTCCTGAAGGACGGCAAAGCCTATTACTGTTTCTGTACTTCCGAAAGGCTGGATGCTGTAAGGGAAGAACAGAAAAAAAATAAATCCAAAGTCCAGGGCTACGACAGGCACTGCCGGGATCTGGATCCTGCGGAAGCTTTGAAACGGAAAGAAGCGGGAGAACCCTGCGTTATCCGTCTGAAAGTTCCCATGGAGGGAAAAACCACGTTCCATGACGAAATCATGGGCGACATTACCCGGAAGAACAGCGACGTCAGTCCTGACCCTGTCATTGTTAAAACAGACGGGTTTCCCACCTATCATCTTGCCAATGTGATTGATGATCACCTTATGGAGATCACCCATATCATGAGAGCCCAGGAGTGGATCCCCTCGGGACCTCTCCATGTGCTGCTGTATGAAGCCTTCGGCTGGGAACCTCCCAAGTACTGCCATCTTCCTCTGGTAATGGGAAAGGACGGTTCCAAGCTTTCCAAAAGGCACGGAGCCACGTCTCTGAAAGACTTCCGTACAGGAGGCTATCTTCCCGAGGCCATCATCAACTATATAACTCTTCTGGGGTGGTCCTTTGACGATTCCCGGGAATTTTTTACCAAAGAGGATCTGGAACAGCTTTTCTCTCTGGAAAAGCTGAGTAAATCCCCGGCGGTTTTTGACTACAAAAAGCTGGAGTGGTTCAACGGTCAGTATATCCGCCAGAGAGATCCTGAATCCCTGAAAGCTCTGCTTCTGCCGGAGCTGCAGAAGGACGGAGTTGTGTCTGACCCTGTGACGGAAGAAGAGATGGCCGTGTTTGACGGTGCCTTTCCTCTGATCCGTGAAAGACTGAAACTGACCACCGATGTTTCAGAGATGATCCGTTTTCTGTTCAAAGACATTGATTCCTATGAAACGGCTGATGCGGTTCCCAAGAAAATGGAATTGAAAGACATACCTGCTATCCTGGACTCCTGTTCCGCCCTGCTGGAGGGTTTTGAAGCCCGCAGCGATGAAGAGAATGAAAAGATCTTTTTTGATAAAGCGGAGGAGCTGGGAATTAAAATGGGGCAGATTCTGCAGCCTTTGAGAGTTGCCATTACGGGTACCCGGATATCTCCCCCTCTATTTGAATCGATTCGCCTGCTGGGGGTATCCAAAGCGGCATGGCGGATCAAAGCATTAAGTGAACAAATACAGAAGGAGACAGCATAAGAGTATGGCTAAAGAGAAAAAAGCAAATCAGGTTGCCAATGAATTCGGCGCTTCCATGGAAAAAATTGTATCTCTGGCAAAGCGCCGGGGATTTGTCTATCCCTCCAGTGAGATCTACGGCGGTCTCTCCGCCACCTGGGATTACGGCCCTCTGGGTGTGGAACTGAAAAAGAATATCCAGGAGATCTGGTGGAAGGAAATGACCCGGATGCAGGACAATATTGTCGGTCTGGATGCGGCGATCATGATGCACCCCCGAACCTGGGAAGCTTCCGGTCATGTGGAAAACTTTTCTGACCCCCTGGTGGACTGTAAACAGTGTAAGACCCGTTTTCGCGAGGATAAACTGGCTCAGGAGAATATCGACAGCAAGAAATGCCCCGAATGCGGTGGCGAGCTGACAGAACCCCGCCAGTTCAATCTTATGTTTACCACCCATCTGGGTCCCGTTCAGGATTCCGGTTCGGTTATCTATCTGCGTCCCGAAACCGCTCAGGGGATTTTTGTAAACTTCAAAAATGTGGTTGATACCAGCCGGGTTCAGATTCCCTTTGGAATTGCCCAGGTGGGAAAAGCCTTCAGAAACGAAATCACAACGAAAAACTTTATCTTCCGGACCTGTGAGTTCGAACAGATGGAGATGCAGTTCTTTGTCAAACCCGGTACCGACGACGAATGGTTCGATTACTGGAAAGAACAGAGAATGAAATACTACATTGAAAAGCTGGGTATACTCCCTGAAAATCTGCATTTTCACCAGCATGGCCCCGGTGAGCTGGCTCACTATGCCAAAGACGCCTACGATGTGGAATACAAATATCCCTTCGGCTGGGAGGAACAGGAAGGTATCCATAACAGAACCGACTTCGACCTGGGAAGACACAGCGAGTACTGCGGCAAGGAGATCAACTATCTGGATCCCCAGAGCAATGAACGGTACATCCCCTATGTCATCGAGACCTCCGCGGGGCTTACAAGAAGTGTTCTCGTCTGTCTGATGGACGCCTACCATGAAGAGACTATCGGTGAGGATAAAAACGGCAATCCCGATGTGAGAACCGTTCTGCACCTGCATCCCAATGTGGCGCCTGTCAAAGTGGCGGTACTGCCTCTTGTTAAAAAAGACGGCCTGGCCGAACTGGCTAAAGACATTCAGAAAGAGCTTTCTGAAGACTTCGCCACTTTCTACGATCAGAGCGGCGCCATCGGCCGCCGTTACAGACGGCAGGATGAGATCGGTACACCTTTCTGTGTAACCGTTGACTACGACAGCAAGGACAACAACGATGTGACTGTCCGGTTCCGGGACTCTATGGAGCAGATCCGGGTTCCCCGTGCCGAACTGGCAGCCAGACTGAGACAGGAAATCAGAAACTATAAGAGATCCTGATTCAAAGGCACTTAATTTTTTACTATACAAGCCGCATCTCCGGATGCGGTTTTTTTTCTATAGAGGGAAATGTCCTGTTACAGGCCATCTGCTGGATTTGAGTAACTCTGAAAACTCCAGCGGTGTGGAGAAAAGATAGCCCTGCATATAATGGCATCCATTTCTGAGCACAAACTCTGCCTGATTTTGTTTCTCAATACCTTCTGCAATGACATTCAGATTAAGTGTTTTAGCCAGTTCAATGATGCAGGCCAGCAGTTTTTCTCCCCGCTCTCCCTGTTCCATATCATCAATGAATTTTTTATCAATTTTAAGTGTATCCAGGGGAAGCTTTCTTATATAATTGAGTGATGAATAGCCGGTCCCGAAATCATCAAGTGACAGTTTGATTTTTCTGTCTTTTATCTCATTGAGGATATTGGACGTGGCGGAAAGTTTCTGGATCGAACGGGTCTCTGTTATTTCCAGTTCCAGCTGTTCAGGAGGAAAGCCTGTATTTTCAAGAATATCGTCAATTTTTTTGAGAAACCATTTATCTTTCAATTGTTGTGCAGAAATATTGACAGACAATACCGGGGTTTCTTCATGGGTCTTCATCCATACCATCATTTTCTGACAGCTATCTCTTAAGATCCATTCTCCCAGTGAAATTATCATACCTGTATCTTCTGCAATAGTGATGAAATCCTCAGGGCTTACGGAGCCCAGGCAGGGATTATACCATCGCATCAAGGCCTCAAATTTTTCCGCTTTTCCATGAAAATCAGAAACAATAGGCTGAAAAACGGTATATATTTCTTGATTCTTAAGAGCCGATTTAAGATGGACCGAAAGATTATGATACCTTTGCACTTCATCTTTCATTTTTAAATCAAAAAAATGGAAAGAATTTTTACCCGAAGATTTTGCCTTATTCAGAGCTGTATCAGCAGATTTCATCAGTTCATTGATCGTCATTCCATCATGGGGATATACCGCGATGCCGATGGAGGCGCTGAGATGAATTATTTCATTTTCCACCAGGTATGGCCGATTAATGATATTCAGAATTCTGTTTGCCTGGTGCACCAATTCGTTGATTCTTTTTATATTGCTGAATACAATACAAAATTCATCGCCCCCTATCCTGGCTAATAAATCTGATTTACGGATTTCATTTTTAATTGTATTTGATATTTTCTTCAGATACATATCACCGGTATTATGTCCGAGAGTGTCATTGACGCTTTTAAAATTGTCAAAATCCAGCATCATTACAGCATGATTGATAGGGGATCTCTCAGAAAAATTAAGGATTCCCTCCATTTGTCTGTATAGGAGTTTTCTATTGGGCAGACCGGTTAAACTGTCCTGAAACAGAAGCAGATTTGTTTCCTGTTCCTGAAGAAGCCTGGTTTTTTTATTCTGATATACTCCTGTCATCATTAACATAATGCTCAGAAGAGAGATCATATAATAGGGTATAGTTCCACGCCATTCCTCTATGTTAAGGAAAATCAACTCATCTGTAAGATCAATTGAATGACTTAGAATGAGCATAGATATTCCCGTTTTCAGAAAAATATTTGTCTTATGCAGGGCAGGAAACCAGCCAACAATAAACATAAGTATGAGAAAATCAAAGCTGAAAGCATAGAGATCGAAGATCTTCCAGAAATGATTGATAAGTAAAGCGCACAGAAGTATTATGATTGCCACAGAAAGTTGGATGATAAAAGTGCGTGTAAGCTTTTTTCTTTGTTGTTCTAGGACGTCAGAATCAAAAAAAAGGTGAGATTTCAAGTTTGTATTCATTGTCAGTTCCGGATTTTATGTATTTTTAACTTTTTTTGATTATTTGCCTATCATATTGATAATTAGGGCTAAGTTAACATAAATGATATTGTATGTCCAGTTTATTATACATTTGTAAAAAAGTCATATTTGTTGGGGTTTCCGAGATTGCGGTATTGGGGTTACACATCTGATACAAAAAAACTGAATGGAATTCCCGAGAGGAGAACCATTATAGATCCAGATAAGCCCTGAGTAGTTCTACCAGTGTTATAGAGGTGGATTCTTCTTGTCACAATCACCCCTTTCAGGTAAAATCCTTTAACCTATATTGATTTAATGGAGATGGTAAATTATGAACAAGGCATTGGCCGTCCTGAAGGAACGGGGTTTTTTCAAACAGTGTACAGACGAGGATCTGCTGAACAAGAAACTGGATGAGGGACCTGTCAGGATTTATGTCGGTGTCGATCCCACGGGACCTTCCATGCATGTGGGCCATATGGTGC
Organism: Oceanispirochaeta sp.; assembly: GCA_963666275.2. Taxonomy (GTDB): domain Bacteria; phylum Spirochaetota; class Spirochaetia; order DSM-2461; family DSM-2461; genus Oceanispirochaeta. The sequence continues at coordinate 2,264,438 of CAXXOA010000001.1, read as the reverse complement.
CTCTTTTTGCCATGCATCATCTTCAGGAAGCAGGGCATCTTCCTGTCATTCTCGTCGGAGGGGGAACCGCCCGTATAGGTGATCCTTCGGGAAAGTCGGACATGAGGAAAATGCTCACCATTGATCAGATCAAGGAAAATGCGGAAAAACTGAAAGTTCAAATTTCCAATTTTATCAAATTCGACGGGGATAAGGCCAAACTTGTGGATAATGCAGACTGGCTGGCCCCTCTGAACTATATTGAATTTTTACGGGATATCGGAAAACACTTTTCCGTTAACCGAATGTTGACTTTTGAATCCTACAAAAAAAGACTGGAAAAGGGACTTTCCTTTATTGAGTTTAACTATCAGCTCCTCCAGTCCTACGACTTCCTGGAACTATACAGAAGGGAAAACTGTATTCTCCAGATCGGCGGTGACGATCAGTGGGGAAATATCGTAGCCGGTATGGAGCTTATCCGCCGGGTGGAAGGAGGTGAGGCCATCGGTCTCACATTCCCTCTGGTAACCCGGTCTGATGGCAAGAAAATGGGTAAAACCGAAAAAGGAGCCATTTTTCTGGATCCTGAAATGACTTCAGTTTACGAGTTCTTCCAGTACTGGAGAAACGTGGCTGATGCGGATGTGGAGAAATTCCTTCTGCTCTATACCTTCCTTCCCACCGAGGAGTGTAAAAAACTCGGGGCTCTGGAAGGTCAGGAAATTAATAAAGCCAAAGAGATTCTTGCCTATGAGCTGACAAAAATCATTCACGGAGAAGAGGAAGCCTCTAAAGCCCTGGAAGGAGCCAAAGCGGCTTTCAGCGCCGGAGGAGCTCAGGATAAGTCGGGAATGCCTTCCGGGGAAATAGCCGTTACAGAACTGGAAACCGGAGTGAATATTATGGATCTTTATGTCCAGTCCGGTCTCTGTTCCTCAAAAAGTGAAGCCCGCAGACTGGTCTCTCAGAACGGGGCTGCCATCAATGGAGAAAAGAACAGCGATGTGGATGCTGTTATAGGTTTGGACTCTGTCGTGGAAGAGGACGGTGAAAAAGAAATTGTTCTGAAAGCCGGGAAAAAACGGTTCTTCCGCTTCATCGTCAAGTAAGTCTCAAAGCTTTCTGATTATAAAAAAATAGCCCGCAGTATCATTCTGCGGGCTTTTTAAATATATTTTTGAATAACTACTTTTTCAAATTATTCAAAAAGTCTGGATCTTCCCATCCATCTATTTGTTTTCTGACTTATCTTATTCTCATTTCAGCAGGGAGGTCAATGAGTTTTCGTCCAGAGAAGCGTTTCTCTATAGAGTCTCTATATACTTCAAAATCCGACTATCTTGTCTTCATTAAATCAACACTGTTTATCTCCTTTATTAAATAATTATTTATATAATAAATATTCAGGAAAAATTGCGAAATCAGAAATTCAGGAAAACATTTGACTGATGTAATACTGTGTGTTTAGAATTTGTAATGAATTCCTGAATATAAAATATTAAAAAAAGTGACATATCAATCAGGAGAGAGCTATGGAACTACGGTCAAACAGGATTCCCGATGAATTCAGAACAGTTATTCCCAGAGGATTACGGCTTGTGAAGAGGGCCGATCAGGAGTTTCTGCTCGTAGAATCTGTTTTCTGTCCCAGAGGACACAATCTTATGGTTGACAGTGTTCACATTCATGGAGAGCCTTCCATCAAACTGGAACTTTCCATTAATGGTACAAAAGGACTGGCTTTCATAGATGCTTTCTGGGGCAGTCATGCCAAACTTTTCAGCTTTCTCCCCCAGTATACGGATCAGACCCTTCTGGAAGGGTTCTGTCCCTACTGCCATGCTCCCCTTATGGAGGAGTATCACTGCCATGAAGAGGGATGTGGTTCCTCAAAAGGATTAAACCTTTTTCTGCCGGGAGGCAGCGGCAGGGTTTCTGTCTGTGCGAGCCTGGGATGCCCCGGACATACCCTGGATATTTCAGCCATACCGCACGAACTGGCTGAATCCATCAGCGGCATCAACTTTTTCGGAGAAGGCACAGAAGATCTTTTCGGAGGCCTGGAATGAATAAATCCCTTATCCATCCCGAACTCTGTAAGGGGTGCCGCCTCTGTGTAAACGCCTGTCCCAATCACTGCCTTTCCATTGGATCCGGGATAAATATCCTGGGATACCAGTATGCCGTATCAAAACCAGAAAAATGCACAGCCTGCGGTCTATGCTTCTATGTGTGTCCCGAACCGGGAGCAATCACTGTCTATAAAGGAGACGGGGAAGATGGCTGAGAAGATAAAACGACTTATGAAAGGGAATGAAGCTGTTATCCATGGAGCGTTAATGGGAGGAGCCACCCACTTTTTCGGCTATCCCATTACCCCGGCCAGTGAAATTGCCCATGCGGCTGCCCGGTACTTTACAACTTCCGGACGCTGCTTTCTTCAGGCCGAATCGGAAGTTTCCGTGGTGAATATGCTTTACGGAGCTGCAGGAGCGGGAGCCCGTGTGATGACGGCTTCGTCAGGACCGGGAATATCCCTGATGGCGGAAGGTCTCTCCTACATAGCCGGAGCCGAGCTGCCCTGTGTGGTTGTGGATATACAGCGGGCCGGCCCGGGACTGGGAAATATATGGCCCGAACAGAGCGATTATAATATCACTGTAAAGGGGGGCGGTCACGGCAATTACAGGAATCTGGTCCTGGCACCGAATTCGGTGCAGGAAATGTGTGATCTGACCTACCGGGCCTTTGATCTTGCTGACAGGTACAGGATCACCGTCATGATCCTGGGCGACGCCTACATCGGTCAGATGATGGAACCGGTTCAGCTTCCCGATAAGGTTCTCCATGGCAAACGAAAAGACTGGGCCCTCTATGGGGATGCGGAAAGCCGGAAGAATCTGGTGACCTCCATATTGATGGATCCCAAACTGCAGAGTGACCATAACTGGCATCTCCAGGAAAAGTATGATCAGATTACAGAAGAAACCTGCCTGTGGGAGGAAACAGGATGCGAAGATGCACAGGTCCTTTTTGTGGCTTATGGAATAACCTCAAGGATCTGCCAGTCCGCAGTCAAACAGCTGCGGGACCAGGGGATCAAAGCGGGACTTCTGAGACCCCGGACTCTTTTCCCCTTTCCGGAAAAGAGACTACGTGAGCTCTCAGAACAGGTAGAAAGAGTCATTGCCGCAGAAATGTCAAATGGTCAGATGGCGGATGATGTGGAACGGGTTGCAGGGGGACGTGCCAGGGTCTCCCGTTTCCTCTGGCTGGGAGGCGTGATCCCTTCTGTGGATGAAATTGTTCAGAAAACCATAGCCCCCGAGGGAGGAGGACCGCAATGATTCTGCTGGATAAACCCAAAGCATTCTACGATACCTTTGAACGGAAAGGGCCCGGACAGAAAGTGACCCACTACTGCCCCGGATGCGGTCATGGGACGGCTCACAAACTGATTGCCCAGCTCCTTGTGGAACTGGATATTCAGGACAGAACCATATTCCTCTCTCCTGTGGGATGTTCTGTTTTTGCCTATTACTATATGGATACGGGAAACATCCAGTGTGCCCACGGAAGGGCTCCCGCGGTGGGCACAAGTATCAGAAGAACCCATAGGGATGCAATTCTTATCTCCTATCAGGGAGACGGCGACCTGGCCGCCATAGGAACCGCAGAAATTATCCATGCCGCCAACCGGGGTGAGAATATGACTGTGTTTTTTGTGAATAATGCCATATACGGTATGACCGGAGGTCAGATGGCTCCCACAACCCTGGAGGGGCAGAAGACGCTGACCACTCCTCTGGGACGGTCTGCAGGCAGGGACGGTCACCCTATCGGCATGGCAGAAGTCATGGACGCTCTGAAAACTCCGGTATTTATTGAACGGGTCTCCTTTTCGACTCCGGCTAAAGTTCTGAAGGCCAGGAAAGTCTTCCGCAAGGCCCTGCAGAATCAGATGGATAAAAAGGGTATTTCTTTTGTGGAAATCCTCTCGCCCTGTCCCATCAACTGGAAGATGGATCCGGTTCAGGCACGGAAATGGATGCAGGAGAATCTGGAACCCCTCTATCCTGTCAGGAATTTCAGAGACAATTCGGAAAAACCGGGAACTCCCGATGATTCACTTCCTTTTCTCGATGATCAGGGCCTTGTGGATCTTCTCCAGGAAGGAGGCTCACTTCCCAATCTGAACAGAGACATGGATATAGAAGAACAGAGAGTTAAAATAGCCGGCTTCGGAGGGCAGGGCGTTCTTTCTGCGGGCAAACTACTGGCGGATATGGCTATCGCAGAGGGTTTCAATACCACCTGGCTTCCCTCGTACGGCCCCGAAATGAGGGGAGGAAAGGCCAATGCCAGTGTTATTGTTTCGCCCGGGCCTATCGGTTCTCCTGTGGTGGACTCTCCCAATGTGCTTATTGCCCTCAATACACCGTCTCTGCTCTCTTTCAAAGAAGATGTCACACCGGGAGGTCTCATCCTTGTAAACTCCTCTCTGGTCAGTCAGAAAGTGGAGAGGAAGGATGTTCAGGATCTGTATATTCCCGCCTCAGAAATGGCCCGGGAGAGCGGTATCCTGGCGACAGCCAATATCATCATGCTTACAATCTATCTGAAAATCTCCGGTGTTGCGGATGAAGAGGTTCTGAAGAAGATCCTTCCGGGGAGTGTCAGAAAAAAGGAGCTCATTGAGTTGAATCTGAAAATGATTGATAAGGCTCTGAAATACTATCAGGAGGAAATTGCCAGCTGATGCCTGAATTCTATCACATCCTTGTTATTAATCCCGGATCGACCACCACCAAACTGGCTCTCTTTCAGAACAGGGAGGAGGTGAAGGTTCTTGAGATCTCGCACCCCATAGAGGATCTTCAGCGTTTCAGCAGCATTGCGGACCAGGAGGATTACAGATACCAGTTCCTGGAGGATTTTATAGGCAGTGTCGGGAGGAATCCCGATATTCATGCCGTAATCGGAAGGGGGGGATTGCTTCATCCTCTTGCGGGCGGTGTCTATTGTGTGAATGCCCCCATGCTGGATGATCTGAAAAACGCCCGCTACGGAGAGCATGCCAGCAATCTGGGAGCCATTCTGGCGGCTCGAGTTGCCAGAGAACTGAGCGGCGCCTCCTGCAGGGCCTTTATAGCCGATCCGGTGGTTGTGGATGAACAGCTGGCGGAAGCTAAAATTTCAGGAATGCCCGAACTGGAACGGAGAAGTATATTCCATGCATTGAATCAGAAATCCGTTGCCCGCATCGTAGCCGCCCAGCTGGGGCACAGCTATGATGAGTTGAATTTCATTGTCTGTCATATGGGGGGCGGCATTACTGTGGGGGCCCACCGGAAAGGGAAAGTTATCGATGTGAATAACGGACTCGACGGGGAAGGACCCTTTTCTCCCGAAAGGAGCGGTGGACTGCCTGTGTGGCCTCTGGTGGAACTGGCCCTTTCCGGCCGCTATACCCGTCAGGAACTGCGGAAAAAAATAGTCGGAGAGGGGGGAGTTTTTGCCTATATGGGATCCCGGGATATGATCCCCTTCGAGAATCAGGTCAAAATGGGAGATGAGAAGAGTGTGCTAGTACATAAAGCCATGGCTCTGCAGATTTCTCAGGAGATAGCCAAACACGGAGCCACCCTGGAAGGCCGGGTGGATGCCGTTGTGCTGACAGGTGGCCTTGCCAGGGACAGGATCCTGATCGAGGAGATTAAAAGGCGGACTGCCTTCCTGGCTCCGGTTTATATCATCCCCGGAGAGCGGGAGCTGGAAGCCCTGGCAGATAATGCCCTGGCGGCTCTAAGGGGAATTCATCCCGTTCAGGAGTATGTGCCGTGACTTTTGAGGAACTCCTCATACCGGGAAAGTCCTGCCGGATCGCTGTTGTTCAGGCCCGGCATAAGGATTCACTCCTTGCTGTGGACAGAGCCAGGCGAGAGGGACTGGGTGAGTTTATTCTCATCGGCAGCAGAGAGGAAATTACTGCGGAAGCAGATAATCTGGAAATACCTCTGGACGGGGTAGAGATAAAAATCGCAGGAAATGACGAAGAAGCTTCTTTTATTGCCGCCGGGATGGCATCTGCCGGTGAGGCGGATGTGGTAATGAAAGGACTGGTTCATACATCCGTATTTACAAAAGCTCTTCTGAATAAAGAGAGGAAGCTGATTTTACAGGATGGCCTTATCAGCCATATAAGCCTGTTTGACCATCCGATTCTACCCCGTCCTTTTTTTCTTACTGATGCAGCCATCAATATTGCCCCTGATCTGAATCAGAAAACGGAAATCCTTAAAAATGCCATTCTAATGGCACGAAAGCTGGGGATTCCCATTCCCGAAGCGATCTGCATTGCCCCGGTAGAGAAAAAAAATTCGAAAATTCCCAGTACCATGGATGCGGCTGCTCTGGCGGCAATGGATTGGGGAGAAGCCCTGGTAGAAGGCCCCATGGCTCTGGACGCGGCATTTTCCGCTGAAGCAGCTAAGCTGAAAGGCATAGAAAGCGCCATTGCGGGTCATCCTGATATTCTGCTGTTTCCGGAATTGAATTCGGCCAATGGTGTGTATAAAGCTTTTTCCCTGACCCCGGGATGCCGCAATGCGGGAATCCTGGCTGGTTTAAAAGTCCCGGTGGTTCTCACATCCCGCTCGGACTCGGAGGAGACCCGGTATCTGTCGCTGAAACTGGCTATGGCGGGGGTTCGGTAGATTCGATTTCGCTCAATGCAGGTCCTATACAATTTAAGGTGTTTTTTTCAAAATCCGTGGCTTCGGCTACTTCGACTTCGCTCAGCAACCATCCGCTCAGCCACCGTTGGTTCTGTGTAGGGGTGTTTTTTTTGGTGAGGGATTAGCTGCTCTGTTGAAGGCCCCCGGCCCCTAAGGGGGAGGCACCTCTTCTGTATTGGAATATTTTTTTAGCCTCTATTTTTTGCTGCTGATTATTCAGGTTTCAGGTTAACCTGCAAATGACGACCCTTTAGGGGTTGGGGGCTTCACGGTATTTTGAAATTGGCAGGTTAGCTCATCTATTCCAAAAAGACATTATGGGTGAGCTAGAATAAGTTAAACAAGCTCATGCTTCCTTTGGGATGAGAGTGAAAAAGTTTTATATAGTGGTTTGGTCTTAATTACACTAATTAGAAAACCCGGTGGCTGAGCGGAGCCGAAGCCCAATTGTTTATGAAAAGAACCATCCTCTACACCATAACACTCTTAAGATTTTTTTCCTAATGATAAGAGGTGTCTGCTCTGTTGAAGGCCCCCGGCTCCTAAAGGGGAGGCACTTCATCAGTATAGGATTATTATTTTTAGCCTCTATTTTTTGCTGTCGATTAATCAGGTTTCAGATTAACCTGCAAATGACGACCCTTTAGGGGTTGGGGGCCACATGGAGTTTTGCTCTGCTCGGTAATAGGAATTGAAAATATCAACTAACAAAAGGATATTCATAGTTATGGTTTCGCTCCAACTTTTTTACCTTGTATTTCCATTCTTAATCTATTTTCTGAGTTTTTATAGGCATTAAGTAAATCACTAAGAGTAACTCTTAAAGTGTAAGAGAAAACTTCTCCAGTTGCTTCTTTTACCTCATTACCTGTATCTAATAATGAAAAATTTACAGTAAATAGCTTTTCTGTTATATCCACTGAATCTATGATAATTTCATACCCACTGCTTTCAAATACAGCTTCTTCAATACCATCTTTTCCAATATAAAATGTTCCAAGATATGACTTTTCTCCAAATTTTGCAATCAAACTTGTTGGCATAGGAAGATTTTCAAACAACTCCTGAAAGTTCGTAAAATCCGAAATATCAGTTTTGTCAGAACTCAAAATATCTGCTTCTTCATTTAAAGTATTTATTGTGTTGGTTTTAATCATAATACTATCATTTGTATCTATGTTTTTGTCCTCTTTTGCTTTATTACATGAAACTAGATATATAACTATGAGACTGTATATAATTACTTTTTTTAATCTCATATTCTTCCCTCCTCAATCAATATGGATAGAATTCCCAATGTAAATGTTTGCCTGTTGAATGTCCTGTATTTCCAATATTTCCTATCTGATAACCAGGAGGCAACATGAAACGCCATAATTCTGACTGGCTTGCAGTATTTATCAAGTTTTGCAATTGGCTTGAAGCAAAAGATGATGCTTGCATATGTCCATATTTTAAATAAAATAAATCAGAGTCAGATCTTAATGTATAACCAGTACCTTTATTTATATCACCTTTATCCCATCCTAAATTGAAATCATTAGTACGTATAGTTTCAAACTGAGTAGTAAAAAGAGGATGATTTTTACGATCAGTACCAAAATCAACGGCTTCTCCACCATTCCAACCATGTTCATTTCCATTTGCATAGCTAGACCAAACAGTAATATAATCGTCTCCTTCAATAGGATCTATGGGTTTACCATCTCCAATAAGTCTATACATGGGATTATCATCTGTATAACTCCAATTATCTTTGATTTCCTGAAATGCACCTGAGACATTTGAGTCGTGGTAATTATCAAACCTATCCTGATCCAGCATTCCTGAATGACTAGAATCTCCGTATAGAGCTACTTTCAATTGATTTCCCATGGATTGTAATCCTGGGATCATATCGAGCATATGTTTTTGAGTGGAATTGAAATCTCCATCATTGCTTGCAATGAAAAGATCTTCCTGCATGGCAGTTGCCATTGCTCTCATATCACCTGCATAGGTCGACCATAACTTATCAACATAATCTCTCTGGACAAAATACTGGGCTTTCATTTGATCTGAGGTATTTAATGCTGTATTTCCATTGTTTAAAACATCTACGCCATTGGCTTTAAATGTACCATTCTCCCATGACCAACCCGCATTCACCATCATTTGATTGGCAGCTTTCTTTGAAATACCAAGCATTGCAGCAAGGGAGTCCGTGAAACCTCCGTTCCCTTCATATTCATCAAGAAGTTTTCCATTTTCATCATAGAGATTCTTTTTTCCATCAAAAATAATGTTGCCGTCAGATGTAAACTTCCAATAATCCGCCGAGGAATCATAATTCTTCAGTGCATAGTTTCCTAAATCTTCTTTGGAAATCATGCCGTTCTGGTACATTTTATAGATGCGGGCTTCCTTGTTATTATCAATGCTCAGATAGGATGATCCGTAGGTATCCTGAATGGCGGAAGACACATCCATATGGGAGCGGACGGCATCCTGGGTTTCTCTGTTCTGTGAGTCTTTGTCACTGATAACACCGTCCCGGAAGGATTCATGGGCCAGCAGGACTGCCAGGTCAAAACTGGTTAAGTCTGAGCTGTTTAATTCTATGGACTTTTTGCCGTCTTCATTCATGGTGGTTTTTCCATCATAACCCGATTCCTGAACAGAAGTAAACGCAATTTTATGATTGAGGATGTCCCGGTACTGCTGTTCCGTCTGTTCCATTTCTGATGAAACCAGTGTTCTCATGGCTAGAGACATTCTTGTATCCATGTCGGATTCCCGTATTTCCCGGTTATGTTGATAGATTTCCAGTCCCCTGAGAGCTGAACCGATGGTTCCCGCACTGATGTCTGTCCCGCCGTTGCCGATAGAGAGCAGGGAACCGCTGCCGCCCAGATTCAGTTCAAGGAGGCCGGAAGAGACTAAACCGCTTTTTCCCTGCAGACCGAGCATGCTCAGATTTACAATATTGAGTTTTGTCTCTCCTGTCAGAGCATATTCCATCCCGGAGGAGGTCAGCCCTCCCGCCAGCTGACTCAGTTTATCTGCGTTGGTCTTCATACTTTTTATGTATCCGAAAGCTCCGGTATCGATCAAAGAGGAGACAGCCGCGCCGCTCATTCCGTTCAAATAGGCTTCCCGGTTATTTTCAAGTGATGCCTGCTTCTGAAAACTCTCCGTATCAAAGCTTTTCCAGTCCTCAATATTACCAATCGCTGCCAGGGCTGTTGAATTTACAGCCGTTTGAGTCCCGGCAATAGCTGTATCAGTGATCACTTCAGCTGTCATACTGCCGGAAGCCTCTGACATCATAGTGAGGCCGTCCAGTTTTTGAAAAACGGCCCCGGAGGCTGTTGTAACGGCTGTCATGGCGGTTTTCCGGCGGAAGTCTCCCCAGGCTTTTCCGGATTTCTGCTGGCCGTTCTGCACATCCAGGGCTGTGAAAAGGGCATCATCCACCAGGTTCAGGGCGGCGGTGAGTACAAGATTTCCCACTCCCGGACCCAGGACGGCAGATACGGCTATATTCATGGCAATATCAGTTAGGCTTCGCATGGAGGGAGCCCCCACAAGAGAGTCAGAACTTCCGTCATTGTCCGCATCATCATCCCAGAGTTTCTGGTTGTACCGGGGCATATCCATCACAGAGAATCCCCTGTACATACGGGCCTGGTGAATTTTAAAGGCTCTGAAGATGCGTCCCATCTCTCCGTAACCTTCGGATTTTACTTCTTCGGGCTTTTTCTCTTTCATTTCGGGAGCATAGCCTACATGGAAATAGAAGAGCCCTGCTGTTTCGGTATGTTTTCCTTCGGTCTGCCATTTGCCGTTCTCATCTGTAAATCCCCCGTTATACTGGGCGGAACTCCTGAAGGCCGTCTCCTGATTTTCCAGATAGGAGAGAAATCCTTCGTCCAGTCCCGTACGGATATCAAGTTCATTACCTTCTCTGTCCTTTTCCCTGCCGAATATCAGATCCAGATAGTGCTGCATATTGGTCTGTGCTTTTTCCACACGGGCCTGGATAAGGGTACTGCTCAGATGTTTGAGGCTGTTTACCGAGAGTTCCACTCCATGATCAAAGGAGGGGGCCTGAAAGTCTCTGAACGCCTCAATTCTCTGGGTTTCCGTTTCATTTCCCCCCAGAACACTTTTATCGATAATGATCTGCCGGGAAAATGTATTTCCCCTCCTGTAATATCCGCTGCTCACAAGGGTGTCTTCCACTGAGTTATCCGTGGATCTGTTGGCATCTTCTATGGAGTCCTGAACTGATGTTTCTGTCTCTTTCAGCGCATCCGTCATCTGATAGGCCAGAGTTATGACAAGGGATTTCCGGAACTTTTCTTTCAGATCCCTCTGTTCTTCCAGAAGAGGTCTGGCGTCTATGGGACGGGGCTGAAAAACAGAGACAGGAGGTGTGATGAGGGCGCCGCCGCTGCTGATCCTGCCGTTTCGGCTGGAAAAGGAAGCGAGTATCTGATCCACTTTGATGCCTTCCATGGCATCATTGAGAATTTCCGATACATCCGGAAGGGCATTTCCAACGGAGGGAATCAGAAAATACCGGGACTGATTGATCAGCTGATCTGCCTTCAGGCCGTACTCCTCCTGCATAAAGTCCGCTCCGGCCTCACAGGCATTGAGAGTTGTTTCATAAATCCAGGATTCTCTGTTTCTGTAAAAGTTCTCCATCCGGATGGTCCAGAGACTGTCTTTGGATCTGTACTCCCTGAGAAACTGTTCACGCCATTTTTCTCTCTGTCCTATCATCCGCTCAGTCGAGAGCTTCCATTGGGCCATGCCGTCATCCATCTGTTCCTGAAAGCGCTGCTGCCAGATTTTCCTTCTCTGCTGAAACTCCTCAACATCCAGTTCCAACTGGCGATAGGTTTTCTGTTTGATCATTTCAAGCCGTTTTCTGTAGAGCGAGGACAGAGAGGCCCCATAGGCATTCAGATTATTCAGGAAACCCCTTGGACTGAAGGAAGGGGTCTCAAGAAGAAGATCACCCCTTTGTATCTGACTCTCTCCCTCCAGATAGGAGGGGGATTCGAAAAGGTTCAATGCCAGGTCCTTATATTTTTCCAGATCCCCCTTCCGGGAAAAGACCCGCATCTGCTCCAGAAGAATTGTTCTTTCCGAAGACAGTTCATTCTCTCTTGCAGCAACAGCATTCCGGCTGATGCTGCAGATTTTTTCAAGATCCCCATAGAGCTTCTGCAGAGCCTGTCTGTTGGTTTCATAGGAATCTCCGGTCTCCTGAAAAATTTGTTTCAGCAATTCTCTGGAACTCTCCTTCAGAGGGGATCCGCTGATCTGGGCTATATCTCTCAGAAGAGTTGCGGTTGTAACAGAACCGCTGTTCATAAGGGATTTCATTTGACTGTCAAAACCCAGGATCAGGCTTGTATGATTAGAAATCTCTGCTCCCATATCAAGCAGAGTCTGTCTTTTGGCGGTTCCGTCAAAACCGCCATTGTTCTTTATCTTTTTGATGGCATGCCTTTTCTCCCTGATGTCCCTGCCCAGACTGTTCAGTTTACCGAAAATATTTTTTTCATCTTCCTGTTCGTCCTTGGCCACATCGTTCAGGTAATCCCATGCCAGATCTGAAAGTTCCATGGCCATACTGTCTTCCATTTCAGCCAGAAAAAATCCCTTCTGCATGACAATTTTAAAAAAGCTGTAGAGATTGACCAGGCTTTTATCATTGACCACACGGTTGTAATAGGACCCTGTATGTTCTTTTAACCAGACTTCGGGCTTAATGAATACTTTTTTAATGCTTCCGTCAGGCCGATGGATTTTTCTTGTCACCTCCCGGGATGAATACCCGCCGCTCCGATATGTGTTCATATCACCCTCATAGCCGATACAGGCTTTTCTGAAGAAATCGCCTTTTGTATCCAGAAGATTCTTATGCTGGGAGTTGGAAAAAAGGTTTACCCTGCCTCCGAACTCATGATAGTAGGCGAATGTGAAAAGTTTCAGTACCTCCTGGGAGTTCAGGTTTTTTATACTCTCCAGCCAGCGGCAGGCATCACCGGTAAAGATCTCCTGAATATTCTCTGCGTCGAAATAGGAGCCCAGATTGCCATTGGAAAACACTGTGCAGTCCGACATGGGCTGTGTCGGGATTTCTCCCCGGAGCATAATAAGAGAATCCTGTCCGTATTGATTAAAGACCTTTTTCAGAGTGTCTCCCATCTGAGAAAAGGCCCTTTCCCTGGCTGCTGTGAGAGAATCCATTTGTTCGTCAAGATTTTCCCTGGCAGATCCAATCTGATTCAAAGCAGACAGCCTCTGCCGGTACTCCTCCAGGGCCTGAGCCCACTGGGCATCCGCTTCTATCTCTGTTTTTCCCTCCAGCTGAATGCTTTTGAGAATCTCCAGAGCCTTCAGGGAATCATCATAGGCCTGTTGTCTCTGATCCCGGAGAGTATCAATACTGTAGGAGACTGATTCATAGGCGCACCCCGCATAATCCAGAATTTCTTCGGCCTTCTGAAGGTCCAGTTTCAACTTTTTGTACCGGGTGTAAGAGCTTTCCACAGCGTTCCGGGCTGTCTGATATTCTCCCAGTAATTCACCATAGGTGGTTCTCAACGTTTCCATTTCACTTTTTGTCTGCCCATAGAGTGATTTGGCTTTAGTAAAGTCCTCAAAATTCTGGTCTATAATAAGTTGTTTATACAGGGAGAGAGATTCGGCAAAAATATCCTTTTCCCTCTGGAGCTGATTCCTCTCTTTTTCCCGGCTTTCCATTAAACCTGTCATGGATATGAGCCTGTCCGCCAGAGTTTCGAAAGAGTCTTCCTGAGCAATCAGGGAGGTTTCCCCTCGTAAAAGATCCCCTGCCTGGCCAATCCGTTCTTTCATAAAGAGCTCTTCATGGGCATCACTGCCGCTCTCTCTTCTTATGGATTTGACTCGTTCCAGAAAGGCCGCATACTCCCTGTTCTCCAGGGCCTCTGTATAACGTGAGTGGAGCTGCTGCTCCAGATACCAGAGGACCCCGTCTGTACCGGACTGAAATCCCTTGAGTTCCTCAATCATACGGATCCTGCCGGTGAATCCAAGGTCCCCGTAATGAGATTCTATATGTTCAAAAAGCGATTTGCCCCCATAGGAAGTATAGGGTATGAGTGGCGGTAGGTTTTCCAGGGAAACTTCCAGAGAAGTGAGGGTTTCATAATCGATCTCACCGGTTTCATGACTGTTCCGGAACAGCAACCACATTTCCCCCTCAGGCAAATCAGGACTGTCCGGGTTCTTGAGGAAGGTCTGCCATGACTCGAGAAGCCTGTATCTGCGGAGTTCCGCTACCTCGTCGCTGAATCCGTTATTTTCCAGAAGAGTCAGCTTTTCGTCGTCACTCTGGTTACTTTCCATCCCTTCCATCAGGTCTTCCAGATTTTCGCATCTTTCCTCCGTACCACTCCAGTCTGCTAGCAGTGCCTCCCACTGGCCGGCAAAACGGGAATGCAGGTATTTTTCCACCAGAGATAATAGAGAGGGGGGAATTTCCGGGTCTCTCATAAAATCTGAATAAAACTGCCTGAGATCTTCCGGGGTTTCAAGACTCTCAAGAAGCGTTTCCATATCAATTCCCGATGAATTGAAAAGGACCTCTGCCCCCGTGTTGAACTGCTGTATACACTCACCTGCAAAGAGAGCGCCCCGGGCACGGAGAACCTCATCATAGGATGCCTCCGGAAAGATATCCAGGAAGGAAAGTTCCGGGGGCATATCGCTGTTGTCTCCGTTTAGATAACTCAGCCAGAGTGCCGGGCCGCCCTGTTCTGATACCAGGGTTAAAAGCTCTTCTTTTCCGATTTCTCCTGCCAGCTGTCTGTTCAGCAGCTCTCTCAATTGAATCAGGCCATCCAGAGAGTCCTGTTCCAGCCGGAATCCCTGATCTTTCAGAAAAGATATATACTCCCTGTAGGGAGCAAGGACTTCTCCGCCGTCTTTCAGATAGCCTCCGATCAGAATCATAAGCTCTGTTTTTTCTAGTAAAAGGCTGTTTAGAGCCCTATCCAGATCCTCCTGAAGGTTCCGGGATGGGTCATCTTCCTGACGGAGCCTCTCCTCCAGGAGGGCATTATTCCAGTACTTCTGTTTCTGTTCCCTGATAAGATCCCGGAGGGCTTTATCCAGAGAGAGTCTATGAAAAGGGGTTGTGCCGAATTGATTCTGAAGGATTTCATACTCGTAGTCTCCCTGTTCAAAACCGCAGGAAATCAGCTGGTTTTCCCACTCTTCTGCTGATGCAGTTCTTCGGGGATCAAGATTTTCAAGATTGGCGATAAGAAGGGACAGATCCTCTGTATTGGTAATGTTATCGCTCTCCATGAGAGTTTCCTCTCCTGTCAGATCCCGCAGCAGAGTCCTGGCAGCTTCCTCTTTTTCCCTGACCCAGTCGGCCTGTCCGGCATGGATATATTCTGTATAGAGTGTCTGACGTTCCGGGGGGGCCGAGTCTTTTCCCTGGAACCAGGCATCCAGCTGATCCTGTAGGCTGCTGATTCCGGCCTGCAGAAGGGATATGTCACTGTTCCTGTAGATCTCCTGGGACATTTCATAGGCTTTTCCCGCTTCTGTCTGAGCCTCCAGGGTTTCCTGAAGAGCCTTTTCCTTTGCCAGGATCTGTTCCTGCAGCCCTGTCAGGTCCTCTCTGAGCGAGTCCAGACGGGACTGGAAGCTGAGGTATTCCCTTTCCCCTTCTTCCAGGCTGGAAAGAGCCTCATCGTAATCCTCCTGTGTCTGAGAATCCCGGGGTCGGAGAGATGTGTCCTGTGAGGCGTATTCCATCACAGCTTCTGATACGGCAAGCTGATGGAAAAGGTATTCCGTGACCAGTTCCATTCTGGCAATCTCCTGTTCCAGGGAGGAAGAGGGGACCGATGTGTCATAAGCGCCGGCTTCCGCCTGAAGAGAGATCAGGTCCTCTTCGGCCCTTTTCATCTGCCCGGAAAACTCTTTGCTCAGGGATTCCCATGTCTCTTTTTCCTTCAGAAAATCAGAACGTTTTATGTCATAGCTGATGATATACCCCCTTTCCAGGGCTATGGCATTCAGCTGGGGGGCATAAGAAGTGTAGTAGGAGTCGAGGATCCTCTGTTCTCTAAGTATATCTGATTCCAGAGTCACTATTCCATTTTCTGTGTCCTCAATCTGCTCATTCACTTCAATCAGCCTTTCCCTCAGATTCTGCTGTTTTTCAAGCAGGTCCTGAAGCTCTTCTTCAAGATCTTCAGAATCTTCAATCCGTCCATTCACAGCATCAAGATCATCCCCGATCTCCTGCCGTTCATTCTGAAGCAATTCCAGAGTGTTCTGCAGATCCTGAAGTTCCACCTGAGAATTCTGAAGTTTGCCCTCATTCAATCTCATGGCAAACATGGCAGCGGCCATACCGGTTTCAATGCTGTCTATTCTGTTCCGGCTATTGGCTTTCAGATCCTCCAATTCCCGGATTTTACTCTGGTAATACTGAATATTTTTCTCTGCCGAATCCCTGTACTGCAGACTCTCCCTGTAGATATCCAGAGACTCTGTTACGCGGGAAAGGAATATCTCCTCCTGACGGATAGAGTCCTCCTCCATCTGCCTGGCCATGGTTTCAAACTTTTCCTGATACTCTTCCTGCTGCAGATCCCATGCGTTCAGGCCCGTTCTGTAGAGATCCTTCATCTCCTCTATCCAGGCTTTCCTTGTATCTGAGAAAATCTGCATTGACCTGTCCCAGGCGGCTTCGGTTTCTCTGTACTTTTCAGAAAGCTCCAGTTCCCAGTCTATACGGCCGGAAAGGATTTCCTCTTCCGCTTTCTGCCATTTTTCAAGGCCCTTCCGGAACTCCCTGTCAAAGCTCTCTTCCCAGGAATCAGGAGAAAAGGACGCCTGGCTGACTGCAGCACCGCTTTCCCTGTCTAATGGTTTTTCCAGTATCTGCAGGATCTCCCGGGTTTCATCATTCACCCTTTCTGTCAGCTCTGCGGCTGCCATGAGTGCAGTCTGGTCTTCGCTTTTTCTGCGCAGTGAGAAATTATCCTTTTTTCTGAAGTAGTTGAATCGGTCCAGCCTGTAGCAGATCATCTTGTCTGTCTCTTCCCATATCCTCTGCCGGAAGAGATCCAGCTCCCTCTCCACTGTCTCCGATAGTGCTGTCTGCCCCTGAGACAGGGGTGTCATAAGAACAGTTCTTGCTTTCTGGGCCTTTTCCTCCCATTGGGAAAGCAGGGTCTCCTGAATGGCACGGGCCCGGTTTTCATAAAGGGTTCTGTCCTGTTCTATCTCAGCGGGATCACTGCTCCTCAGAAGGGGATCATTTTTACTGTCAAAAAGGAGGTTTCCCCCTTCCGTCCTGTAGAGGAATTCCCTTTCAAGCTGGTCCATTCCTGTTAATAGGAGATTCAGATCCGAATGGGAGAGACTTTCCGAAAGGGATCGATGGATGTCATAGACTGTCCATGATGATTCCTCCGGTAGAGACAGAGAAGGGGCTCCCTGTTCCGGACTGACAGGCAGAGGCAGAAAAGACAGTACAAGGAGTAAAGAGATAAACCTGTTTCTCATAACATAACCTTCCTATAGGGGGGATCTACCCTGTACTACAGGAGAAAAATAAAGGGTGATTCAAAAAAAGAGGAAAAAATTGAATCACAGAGGAAAAAAAATCCGTAAGCCCCTGTATGAGTAGAAGAACAACAGTAAAAACAGAGAACTTCCTGGTGCTAATCGTTTTGGCGGTCCTTGTGTTTACGGGATGCAGCGGCAGAAGAGAACACAGACAGGCTGTCAGGGAGGAACAGCTGAAAAAAGCGGCGGTTCTCTACAATCAGGGGGACAGGGAGACCGCCCTGATCATTCTGGAAGAACTATGCGGAGGGAGGACTTTTGATGGGGATGCGGAAAAACTCTATGCCCGGACACTCTATTTTTCCGGGAACCGGGATAAGGCGGCAAAGGTCTGGGAAAAACTGGCTTCCCGGAGTGAGGAGGATATAGACTGCATCAAATACCTGAGCAGAATCTATTTGAATACGGGAAGATCCCGGGAGGCGGATTCCCTTCTGGACAGGGGGCTCGCCCGTTCCGGCAGGGATCCGGAGCTCCACTACCTGAAAGCTCTCTCCCTGCGGGAGGAGGGAGATCTTGAAGAGGCTCTGGTATATCTGGAACAGGCCAGTCTGCTTATGGAAACCCGGTATGAGATCTATCTGGAACTGGCTGAAATCTACAGCTTTTACGGGTATCCCGAGAAGTCCCGGGAAATTCTGGGAAAATGCCGGGCTCTAATCTCTCCGGGGCATCCCCTTGAAAAGGGTCTGAATAGCCTGGAAACGCAGATGGAAGAATCTTTATGAAAATCTGTTTTACCTAATCGGGGATTTTCAATATAATGGATTAACTTTAGAAAAGTCATCTGCGGCATTACAGGATAATGGCGGAATCAGGTGTATCTGAAAATAGAAGGGTATTTTAGTGCTGATCTTTTTTATCTGTGCTTTTGTTATTTTAGTAGGATCCATAGTTTTCCTTACCCTGAAAATGTCCTCTCTCAGAAGCTCTGTCCGGGAGCTGGGAAAGGAAAACAGTCAGCTCCGGGCAGAAAACAGAAAACTTGACAGCCTCTCCATGACAGATATGCTCACAGGTCTTATGAACAGACGCGCTATTGAGCCCAGTATCCTCAATGCCATGCACAGATGCAACCGTTTTCAGACACCCGTATCCCTTCTTATCCTGGATCTGGATCATTTCAAAAGGATTAATGACAGTTACGGTCATGATTTCGGCGACAGGGTGTTAAAGCAGGTGGCCCGGACCATCACGGGTATCTGCCGTAAAACCGACTGTTTCGCCCGCTGGGGAGGGGAGGAATTTCTGATTCTCGCTTCAGATACCACCGGGGTAAATGCCCTGATCCTGGCGGAAAAGATCCGTGACAGGATAGAAACATCCCCCTTGAAAGAACTGGCGGATGTGACTGTCAGTATCGGGATCAGTTCCTTCCGCAGCGGAGAGACTTTCAACAGCTGGTTTACCCGGGCGGATGAGGCCCTCTATCATGCCAAAGATTCCGGACGGAACCTTGCGGTCATGTCTCCCGAGGATATAAACCGAACAGAAACAGAAGAGTCCGTACCCGACAGTGCACTGAGACTTGAATGGAAGCATGAGTATTCGGCGGGTATCGATGATATAGATCTCCGTCACCGGGAGATTTTCCAGTATTCCAATAAAATCCTGGATTCGGTTCTGAAACACACGGATACGGATTATCTTGAATCCTCTCTGGATGAGATGCTCCATCACGTGACAGAGCACTTCCGGGCGGAAGAAGCTATCCTGGAAGGACTGGCCTATCCGGGGCTTAAGGAACATATTCTGGAGCATAATAAACTGATTTCCCGTTTCAGTACTCTCATCGATCTTTTCAGACAGAATGAAACGGATCCTATCACCCTCCTGAACTATATATCCCAGGACCTTGTCTATCGGCATGTGATTATGAAAGACAGGGAATATTCCCATCTCAATAAAAGGGTCCGCTCATGAATGTCTGGGATGATCTGAAGACATACGCCTCATCGGTCCGGCTTGATAAGTCGGGATTGAATCTCTTCTATCTTGATACTGCCGGAGAGGATAAGCCTGTTTGCGTTCTCATCCACGGACTGGCCGATGAGGCTGATACCTGGCGCCATGTTATCCCCGGTTTAAGCCGGAATTACAGGATAGTGGCTCCGGATCTACCGGGATTCGGCAGAAGCGATAAACCCTCCCGTTCCTACACGATGGATTTTCTGAAAGATTCTCTTCTGGAGTTTCTTGATGTCCTGGATATTCAGAGGGCCCATTTTATAGGAAGTTCCCTGGGAGCCATGCTGATTCAGTATAGTGGGCTGCATTATCCCGATAGGATGATCTCTCAGGTACTGGCTGACGGCGCCCTGGTTCCGCAGAAGCAGAAAATCAGTCTTTCCAGTCTCCTTTTTCTTATGCCGGTAGTGGGGGAATTCCTCTACAGCCGTTTAAAGAACCAGCCTGTGGAAGCCTTTAAATCTCTGAATCCCTATTATGCCGATCTGGAGGGGATGTCCCGGAAGGACCGGGATTTTCTCTATGAACGGGTCCATGACAGGGTTTCCGACAACAGGCAGAGGCACGCCTACTTTTCCATTCTCCGCAGGTTCTCCCTGTGGCTTGACAAGAGTGAACGGTTCCGGGATGACCTGTCCCGGCTTGATCTTCCCGTACTGATTGTCTGGGGTGAGATGGACAGGGTTCTGCCCGCCTCATCGGGTGAGATCATGCAGTCTCTCATTCCAGGAGCCAGAATGGAAATCATCCCCCGGTCGGGGCATCTACCCCATCAGGAATCTCCTGAGGAGTTCCTTGAAATTGTAACACCCTGGTTAATCGTGCAGAGCCAAAGAGAGGAGAGGGAATGATCAGTTTTCAGAATGACTACAGCGAGGGAGCTCATCCTGATATTTTAAAGGCTATTGGGGCCAATAACGGCAATCAGGAGGACGGGTACGGCCAGGACAGGCACACCCGGGATTTCATCGAGATCCTTCAGAACCTGACCGGAAGGGAAGATCTTGATGTTCATCTGATCCCCGGGGGAACCCAGACCAATCTGCTGGCCATCAGTTCCTTTCTCAGGCCCCATGAAGCCTGTATCGCTGCAGAGTCCGGTCATATCAGTACCCATGAGACCGGGGCTGTTGAAGCGACTGGTCATAAAGTTCTGACTGTTCCCGCCCGGGAGGGCAAATTAACTCCCCGGTCAATTGAGCCGGTTCTTGTGGAGCATCATTTTGAGCACATGGTAAAACCCCGTCTTGTTTATATTTCCAATACTACAGAACTGGGAACCATCTATACTCTTTCAGAACTGAAGGAGCTGTACGGTTTCTGCCGGGAAAAGAACCTACTCCTCTACGTGGACGGAGCCCGTCTGGGGGCCGCCCTGACCGTACCGGGAGCAGGACTGACTCTGAAAGACATGTGCCTCTATTCGGATGCTTTTTTTATCGGAGGGACAAAAAACGGCGCCCTCTTCGGAGAAGCCCTTGTCATCAGCAATCCGTCCCTGAAAGAGGATTTCCGCTTTCTCATCAAACAGAGGGGAGCCCTGCTGGCAAAAGGATGGATTACGGGAATCCAGTTCCGGGAACTCTTCAGGGATAATCTCTACTTTACACTGGCGGAACATGCCAACCGGATGGCACAGCTCCTCACAGGGGAACTGAAAGCCCTGGGCTGTCCTTTTCTGGTGGAATCCCCCAGCAATCAGATTTTTCCAGTTTTTCCCGATAAAGTGATAGAGCAGCTTCAGAAGGAATATCTGTTTTATACCTGGGAGAAAACGGATGAAAATCATACAGCCGTCAGGCTTATAACCTCCTGGGCCACAGGAGAGCAGGCTGTCCGGACTTTCCTGGATACATGCCGGATCCTCCTGGCGGACCACTCCTAGTTCTTCCTCAGATTCCTATCCTCCGCCTGTGGGCGGATCATAGCCTGTTTATTCTCACTGTATTTGTTCCTCCCGGACTACACTGTGTTTCTCCGAAAGTTGTCAGATAAAAGAACTGACGGGAACTTGCTGGAATTCAGAAATTTCTTCTTGTCCCGACGGAGCCAGGTATGTATAATGAATTATATTTTTAAAACGGTGTTTCAAAAAAGAATATCACCGCGAAACCAAGGAGTGTGTAGTGAGTTCCTATCAGCAGAAATGTGATGCCATAGTTGAAGCCCTGGGTAATGTGAAAGTTGTCCCTGTGCTTGCCATTGAAAAAGTGGAAGACGGAGTAAAAATGTGTGAGATCCTGAGCCGGTGCGGTCTCAAAGCGGCTGAAGTCACTTTCAGAACGAAAGCGGCTGAAGGGATCATAAAAGAAGCAGCTATTCAGTTTCCTGATCTGGTCCTGGGCGCCGGTACAGTTCTGAACAAGGACGATCTGCACAGAGCTTTCAATGCGGGTGCCAAATTTGCGGTTGCTCCCGGTTTCAATCCCGTGATTGTCGAGGAAGCCATCAAGTCGGGCTATCCTTTCTTTCCCGGATTCTGCACTCCTTCTGAACTGGAACAGATAATGCAGTTCGGTATCACCATGGTCAAATTCTTCCCTGCCGAAGCGATGGGGGGGACGAAAATGCTCTCCAATATCATTGCTCCCTATAAGCATCTGGGAATCCATATCATGCCTACCGGCGGGGTGAACACAGGAAACCTGGGAGACTATCTTTCCATTCCCCAGATTGCCTGTGCCGGCGGAACCTGGGTAGGTAAAGCCGATGATATCAATGCGGGTAACTGGGACAAAATTGAAACCATAGTCAAAGACACAGTTAAACTGGCTGCAGACTATTAAGAACGGGAGAATCTGAAGTAATGAGTAAACTGACAATTAAACCTGCCGATCAGTGCAGATACGATATCCTTTCTCTGGGCGAAGTCATGCTCCGCCTGGATCCGGGCGAAGGCCGTATTCATACAACCCGCCAGTTTCAGGCCTGGGAGGGCGGCGGCGAATACAATGTAGCCCGAGGCCTCAGACGCTGTTTCGGCATGCGCGCTGCGGTTGTTACCGCCTTTGCAGACAATCCTGTGGGGCGCCTTGTGGAAGATCTTATCCTTCAGGGCGGCGTGGATACCTCTCTTATCAAATGGGTCAAATACGACGGCTGCGGACGGGAGTCCCGGAACGGTCTGAATTTTACAGAGCGGGGATTCGGTATCAGAGGGGCCGTGGGCTGTTCCGACAGGGGACACACAGCGGTATCCCAGCTCAAAGAGGGCGATATCGACTGGGAGGGAATCTTCTCCCAGGGAGTCCGCTGGTTTCATACCGGAGGTATTTTCGCAGCCCTTTCGGAAACAACTCCCGGAGTTGTCATCGAAGCCATGAAGGCGGCTAAGAAATATGGAACCATCATCTCCTACGACCTGAACTACCGCCCCTCCCTGTGGAAAGCCATCGGCGGGGAAGCGAAAGCCCAGGAAGTGAACAGGGAAATCGCCAGCTATGTGGATGTGATGATCGGCAACGAAGAGGATTTTACAGCCTGTCTGGGATTTGAAGTGGAAGGAACAGATGAAAATCTGACAGATCTTGAAACTGACAGCTTTAAAAAGATGATCAGCAAGGCCATTTCCGCTTTCCCCAACTTCAAAGCCACAGCGACAACCCTCAGGGGTGTAAAAACCGCAACAGTCAACGACTGGGGAGCCATTTCCTGGTACGACGGTGAGATCTATGAAGCTGTCCACAGACCGAACCTTGAAATCATGGACAGGGTAGGGGGCGGCGACAGCTTTGCCTCAGGACTGATTTACGGCTTCCTCACCTACAATGATGCGGATAAAGCCGTCAATTACGGCGCCGCCCATGGGGCCCTGGCCATGACCACTCCCGGAGACACCACCATGGCTTCTCTGGCAGAGGTCGAGAAAATTGTCGGCGGCGGGGGAGCCCGGGTCGACCGCTAGGAAAGTGTCCCGGTAAAAAATCTCTTTTACCGGGAAATCCCTGTCATATTCCTGCTTTATCCTCGGGGAGCCTACAGATGGACTGTGGCTCCCAGGGTAAAGCTGAATGTATGAAGATCGTTGTAGGTATACTCGTCCTTATCATTGGTTCCTTCCGCACCGCCTCCCAGAAAACGGAAATTCACATAGGAACCGAATCTTTTCGTAAAATCGTATCCCCCCCTCAGGGAGAGATCGTATATATACCCCGTGAAAGGGTAATCGGCGCCATTAAAAAACCTGTTGGTCGCGTAAAATCCGTCTCCTTCAAATAGAACATAGGTTCCCTGGGGCCATTCATAGCCGGTTTTGACCTTGAGTATGGGAACCGGTCCAATATCACTCTGTATGGACTCTTTTCCGTTCTCCTCTGTTTTGAATATGATCAGAGCATTGCGGATCTGAAAGGATAAACCGGGGCTTAGAAAAAATCCGGGAGGTTCTATCAGGTCATACTGATAGGAAAAGCGCCAGAAATCAAAAGAGTAGACCAGAGAGAGTTCGCCGTCCGCCTCTGAATAGTCCTGCTGATTGTAGCGGAAATCCGAATCAATCACCGCCCGGGTATCCAGTCTCAGAGGCTGGAAGAGAAAAAGGGCATGATGCTTTTCCCTTATTGTCAGATCTGCCTGATAGCGGAAGTAGGAGAAGAGGATATCCTGGCCGCCCTGTGTTTTGTAATTGAAAATATCCCCTTTATCACCGGTTTCGTCTCTCTGGATTTCATGCTTCAGAATATTTGTGAAGCCGTATTCCCCGGAAATATCCAGAGAAAAGAGATCCCTTTCTTCTGAGAATCCCTGAAAAAGGGGTAGAATCAGCAGGGAAAACAGAAAGATTCCTGTTAATTTGCGTTTGTCTCTTACTTTCATGATCTGCCTCCCGGGTTGCAGTATGTCCTCTTGTATAGATGTAGTTTCTGGAATTCTAATTCAATATTAATGGAATTTCACCCGCAGGGACAGAGACTTTTTCTCTATTCCTCTTCAGAGGGCCTGGACCCATGGGAAAGGGCATATCCCCCCAGAAGGAGCAGCTCCGCCGTCAGAACAAACAGGGGGATCATCTCCAGCCCCCATTTCCGGGCCAGGACCCCCGCCAGGGAGGGCATAACGGCCGCACCGATCCCGGCGATGGAAAACTGCATCCCTATGGCATTGGTCAGATGCCTGCGGCCCACCCGGATTTCCGTGTCCGAAACCAGACCGGGAAAGATGGGGGCCACCGCAAATCCTGTCAGACAGATTCCCCCCATGGTGAACACAGCAGGAAGAGGCAGAAGCAGCATCAGAGTTCCCGCTATGGAGAGGAGGATACAGCTGTTCATCAGGACCTTCAATGATATTTTCCGGCCGTAGAGACCTGCCAGGATTCGTCCCAGAGTGAATACGGCCCAGTAGCTTCCTGTGACAAAGCCGGCGGCCATTTCAGAAATACCCCGGGCTTCGGTCAGAAACGTAAAGGCCCAGAGTCCCATACCGATTTCTGTTCCCACGTAGATAAAAAATATGAACATACTCAGCCATACCGGAAGGGATCTGAAGGATTCTCTCAGGGGGGCATCCTCACTCCTGTGATTCTCTTCTTTCAGATGGATGGGATACCAGAGTTTCCGGGAGGAAAAAAACAGGACTCCCAGAAGGATCTGAATCAGGAACACAACTGTGTATCCCCGGCGCCAGGAACCTGTGAAAGCGATCCCCATCGTCATGATCAGGGGGCCTGTGGTTATGCCCACTCCGAAACAGGCATGAAGCCACTGCATCATCCTTTCACTGTGATTCTGGGCTATATAGGTATTCAGTCCCGCATCAATGGCGCCGGCGCCGATTCCTCCCAGAAAGGAAGCCAGGATGAAAATAAACCAGTAGGGAGTCATGGTATAGATAAAAAGGGAGATCCCTGTGAGAATGCAGCTGGATCCCAGAAGTCCACCCAGTCCTATCTTTTTAACAAAGTAACCGTTAAAAAAACTTGAGAGAGTATAGCCCGCCGTCATGGTGACAAGATAGTAGCCCATCGCGTCCAGAGGGAGGGTAAAGCTGGCACGGATACCGGGCCAGGCTACACCCAGAAGACCGTCGGGAAGGCCCAGTGAGATGAAAGCAATAAAGGACAGGATTATCAGGGGAGAGAACTTTTTAATCATACAATACAGCCTCTTTATAGGACACTATACAGGATAAAATCCGCGGGATCTTAAAAACAAATGATCTTTTATTTTCCTTATTTGATTTTAGAGTTTACGAGAGGCAAAATACAGCAGGATGTTTCAGATGCTCTTCCTTTTGATACGGAAATATAAATGACAGTCCCGGTAAATTCCATTCTCTATCCGGCATCTGCCGGAACAAACAGAATCCCTTCTGATTTTCTGCTTTCAGCTATAAATCTATCAGGAAAATCTGGATGAAAACCCTCTGATAAACT
The DNA here is from genome assembly GCA_963666275.2 of Oceanispirochaeta sp. Taxonomy (GTDB): domain Bacteria; phylum Spirochaetota; class Spirochaetia; order DSM-2461; family DSM-2461; genus Oceanispirochaeta. The sequence goes on along the minus strand of CAXXOA010000001.1, from coordinate 2,238,737 downwards.
AGAATTTGTATCTGAAGCAACAGAAGGAGATTCTTGAGAAAAATGGAATTTGATCCTCATGGGGAGTATGAGCTCTCGGTTCACGGTGAAATTGTAATCATGCGTTTTTTCCGGTCCTGGAATATTGAAGGGGCTCGGCAGTTTTTTGAAGATTATAAAAAATGTCTGTCAGAAAATTCTCTTGAAAAGTTTGCCGTCATCTCCGATTTGAGACATCTGGAAGGGGGGACTCCCGAGGGAATACAGTTCTTTTCCAGGATCTCCGACTGGGCGGAAGAGAATGGTCAGGTGGCCCGGGCCATGCTTCTGGGCGGGGCCCTCAAGGAGTATACCATTTCCCTGATCGATAAAGGAAAAGATCAGGGAGAGGTCGGCATTCCCTCCCGGGAGTTTTCCAGCGAGGAAGAAGCGATTCAATGGCTGGAATCTCTAGGGCTGCGGTCCGGGAACTCTGACTAGAGTGTTTTGGAGTGGAGTACCACTCTCTGCTCCTGTCTCAGCATATCCCTGAATAGGGGAACGATCGTTGTAAAATGTTCTGTCTGATTGTGAAAATCAATGGCAGCCTGATCTTTCCATTCTTCAATCATCAGGTAGGTATTCTCTTCATTCAGAGCTTTATGGAGTTCGTATCTGATACAGCCCTCCTCTTCGTTGGAGGCTTTGATCAGGGGGGCCACAGCGGTAAGAAACTCATCCACTTTGTCGGATTTCAGAGGAAAATCAGCAAAAATAGCAATCATCAGGTATTCCTTCTTATATTTTTTATAGTCTGATCATTATTATACAGATCTCTGAACTCCTTGGGGAGAGCCTTTTTGTTTCTAGTGATATACAACAACCCCCGAGTCTTGCAGGTCGGGAATATGCTGACTGACCGATTCGGTTGACAGAGGATTGTCTCTGATATTCAGTGTGTAGGAGAGGGAGTGTTTGCCCATAGTATTTTTTAAAGGGGATACATCACTTATCAGATTTCCCTTCAGATTGACATACAGGAGGTATTCTATATCTTTCAGGGATTCCACAGAGGAAACTTTGTTATTTGCCATTTCCAGAGCCCTGAGACTGGTCAGATAGGCCAGTTCGCTAATATCAGAAATATCGTTGCCGCTGATGATAAGGTTATCCACCAGGGTTAAGCGGTTAAGAGAAGGGAGGGAGGAAATCTGATTCTCTTCGGCCAGGATACTTGTAAGCTGATCCAGGGTTGAGAGGGGAGTCAGATCCGAGACAAGATTGTGGTTCAGATAAACTTTGGTGATATTTGTAAAACCCCGGTAAACCGTAATATCTGAGATCTGATTGTCTCTTAAATCCAGACTTTTCAGGTTCGCCATATTTTCCAGAGAGGATATGTCGGTTATGGCATTATCCCGGAGGTTCAGTTTTTCAAGGTTAACCAGTTTTGCCAGAGAAGAGATGTCAGAGATACTGTTGTCATTAAGTTCCAGGGTTTTCAGGGAAGTAAGGTTTGCCAGAGGAGTGATATCTACTATGGCATTGTTTTCCAGTCCCAGTACATTCAGGGCCGTTAAATCAGCCAGTTCCGATATATCTGAAACCTGAGAATTCCTTAAATAGAGAGAGTAGAGGTTTGTAAGGTATCTGATCCCTGATATGTCCTTCAGTTCCGTATTATACAGATCCAGCGCAATAACCTGCCGGCAGTCATCCCGTGTTAATTGGCCTTCCGGTTTATGGATATTGTTTCTCACAGCCTGTTCAAGAACAGGGTCGGAAAAGGTTACAGCCCCTTCTTCTTCCTGGGGTGAATCCTCCTGTGAGGAGGGATCCGGGTTCTCTTTGTCTTCACCTGTGGGCTGTTCGCAGGCTGGTATCAGAATAAGAAGTATGGCAATGGCAAGCAGGGTGAATATTTTTTTCATCTCAGTTGTCTCTTTCCTGTTGTCAGTTCTTTGAATAATAAATCATTAGACAGTATTGGAAGATAGAGCATTCATAAGAATTAATCCACCGGCCCTGGAAGAATCATGAAAATAAACATAAATTCAATAATTTTTACATTCCGTTTCGAATCCTGAATTAATAAAAAAAAGCTCCATGAACAAGTTCATGAAGCCTTGAATTGATCGACGCGGGATTCGAACCCACCACCTCTTCCTCCGGAGGGAAGCGCTCTATCCAAATGAGCTAGTCGACCATCTGGAGTGAAGATTAATGAAAAAGGGGGGGACTGTCAAGCTGTCCTGATCAGGAATATTGCTCTCCCCGCCGGGAAGTCTGACAAAGTGGGATCGGGGTTTTAATTTTTCAAATGGTGAACTATCATTTAAAATGATAATTATGCGGAATAAAGGCAGGTTATAGGAAACCTGTATAAGGAGCTTGATCATGAGTATACATATTGGAGCCAAACCCGGAGATATTGCTGAAACAGTCCTGATGCCCGGAGATCCTCTGAGAGCAAAATTCATTGCGGAAAATTTTCTCGAAGATGCTGTGTGCTATACCAAAGTGAGAGGTATGTACGGATATACCGGAACCTATAAGGGAAAGAAAGTTTCCATTCAGGGTAGCGGTATGGGAGTTCCCTCCATCGGAATCTATGTGAACGAACTTATTAAAGACTACGGAGTCAAACGGATCATGCGGATCGGTTCCTGCGGAGCCCTTCATGAAAGCGTGAAAATCCGGGATATCATTCTGGGTATGAGCGCCTCCACAGACAGCTGCATCAACAACGTAACCTTCAAGGGAATGCACTTTGCCCCCACTGCCAGCTACGAACTCTTTGCCAAAGCGGTAGAAGCGGCGAAGAGTCTGAATCAGCCCTTTCATGCGGGAAATATCCTGTCTACGGATATTTTCTACAATGACGATCCGGAAGAGTGGAAACTCTGGTCCCGTCACGGCGTCCTGGCTGTGGAAATGGAAGCGGCGGCCCTGTACACAATCGCAGCTAAAAAGGGCATTCAGGCTCTGACAATCCTCACAGTCAGCGACAGCCTGGTAACAGGAGAAGCCACCACGTCCGAGGAGCGCCAGACCACCTTTACCCAGATGATGAAACTGGCCCTGGAAACCGCCATCTCGTAACCCTTCGGCTCCCCTCAGGGATCATGGGTTGAGGGGAGCAAAATAAAATTTTATAAACATACTTCCCCGTCTCCTACGGCTGCATAGGCGAGCAGGTAGCTGGCTTCCGACCAGCCCTTTTGGTCCCTGAGCGGAGCCGAAGGGGGAGAAAGGGACAGAGGGGGAGAGGCCGTTCTCATGAGAGAATCCCCTGGCAGTTGGATAGAGAGCCAAAAAAAATCCCTGCAGCCGCAGGGATTTTTTCAGCTGAAGCACAGCCTATTTTTCCAGATCCATGATCTTGTTGACCCGGCGTTCATGACGGCCGCCTTCAAAATCATGGTCCATAAAGGTTTTGACCATATCTTTGACACTGTCCGTGTACTCTATTCTTCCGCCGAAAGAAAGAATATTGGCATTGTTATGTACCTTGGCCATCTCTGCGGCAAAGCTGTTCTGGGGCAGAGCACAGCGTATACCATCAATTTTATTGGCAGCCATGGATATTCCGATCCCTGTTCCGCAGAATACGATACCGAACTCGTACCCCCCTTTCAGGTACTCCCGGCAGGCTTTTTCAGCCTGGTCAGGATAATCCGCCGCTTCTTCGGCGGCTACACCAAGATCATTCACTTCATATCCTTCCGCTTCCAGAAAGGATTTGATCTCTTCTTTCAACTCCACTGCACCGTGATCATTGGCCAGTACCACTTTCTTTGCCACAATATTCCTCCCGGATCTGTTTTTTTCAGAACAGATCCCAATATAGTTCTATTCCCGTTTATGATAGCAGGGCTTCGTCGTTTAGAAAATCTTCCTTGCGGATTTCATGAAATTTATTCACAAGTTTCTGAACGGTCAGCTCTTTTTTATCTTCTCCCGACACATCGAGGATGATCTCTCCCTTGTCCATCATGATCAGACGGTTACCATAATCGATGGCATGCTGCATATTGTGGGTAATCATCATGGCCGTCAGGTTGTATTCATTAATAAACTTGAAAGTCAGTTCCATCACCTTGGCGGCATTCCGCGGGTCCAGAGCGGCTGTGTGCTCATCCAGAAGGATCAGCTCCGGTTTGGACATAACCATCATAAGCAGAGTCAGTGCCTGTCTCTGGCCTCCCGAAAGGAGGGCCACGTTGTTTTTAAGGCGGGATTCCAGGTCCATTTCAAGCTGAACAAGGAGCTCTTTGAACTGTTCCCTTTTTTTTCTGTTCAGAGTTTTCCGGATCTTTTTCATGCCCTTATAGGCGGCAATGACCATATTGTCTTCAATGGACATGTTTCCCGCGGTTCCCAGGAGAGGATCCTGAAAGATCCTTCCTATAAAGCCGGCCCTTTTGTATTCGGGCATTCTTGTTACATCCGAACCATTGAAAAGGACTTCTCCGGAAGTCACGGGATAGTGACCGGAAATCGCATTGTAGAGGGTTGTTTTTCCCGCTCCGTTGGATCCTACAATGGTAATGAAATCCCCCTGTTTCACATGGAAGTTCACATCTCTCAGCACATGGTTCCGGTTGGGAGTCCCTTCACCGAAAATCATATTGATATCTTTCAGTTCAATCATTATTTCCTGCCTCCCACTGCTGTCATTACTAGCTGTTTTATATTGGTATTCTTAAACCGGGAAAGGTAGAGGGAGAGGATAATCAGGAGTCCCGTGATCAGCTTCAGGTCGTTGGGGGTCAGATGGATGTAGTATCCGTAGTAGCGTCCGAAATACATGATGGCCTTGAAAAGGATCGCTCCCAGAAGAACTCTGAAGGTGAGTATATAGATTTTGTTGGAAGACAGGATAAACTCTCCCAGCATAACCATGGCCAGGCCCTGTACGACGATTCCCTGCCCCAGGTTGACATCGGCAAAGCCCTGATACTGAGCGGCAAAGGCGCCGGCCGTGGCAACCAGTCCGTTGGAAAGACCAACACCGATCAGTTTCATAACTTCCGGATTCACCCCCAGGGTAATTACCATCTGCTCGTTGTTACCCATGGCACCCAGTGAGAGCCCCATATCGGTCAGGAAAAAGAGATCCAGAAGGATCTTCACAAGGAAAAACACAATAAGGAAAAACAGAAGGAGAGTTCCGCTGTAGCCGAGAAATGACTCGGTCATTCCCATCACATCGGTAATAATGGTTCTGGTCTTCATCAGAGGCAGATTGGCTCTGTTGCCCAGGATCCGGATATTCACCGAATAGAGCATGGTCATGGTCAGGATACCCGCCAGAAGGTTGGGAACCTTCAGTTTATTGTGGATCATCGCCGTGACCATACCGGCCAGGCAGCCTCCGGCAAATGCGATCAGAATGCTCAGGAGGGGGTGAACCCCTGCGGTCAGACAGCTGCCTGTTATAACCGCTCCCATAGGAAAACTGCCGTCAACGGTCAAATCGGGAAAATCCAGTATCCGGAATGTAATAAACACTCCCAGAGCCAGGATTCCGTATATCAGTCCTTCAACTAAAATACCTTCAATCATATATTCCTCTTTCTCATTTTACATACAGAATTATCTATATAAGATGGTTACCTGACAGTTGTAGTAACTGTCAGGAAATCATCTTACATGAAAAACGGGACTGGTTTCCACCAGCCCCGCGGGGTTTTACTTTTTCTTTTCCCTCAGGGGGTTCTGCTTACCTTATGGCTCCGTTTTCGATCACAGTGGCGGCTTTGGCAATCAGGTCGTCGGGAAAGGTTATTCCCAGCTGTTTGGCCACATCCAGGTTGATCAGCAGATCGATGTCATCCACGCTTGTCATGAACATCGTGGGGATATCGCTTGTTTTTTTACCCTGAAGGACTTCCACAGCCATTCTTCCGGCGGCTTTTCCCATTTTGTAGTAGTCAAATCCCCAGGCGATGAGAACATCGTTGTCCGCTCCCGAACTGGGGTCGGCAGACATCAGGGGTTTTCCCGCTCTGTTGGCTACATCTGTGACAGCGGCCAGGGCGGAAACCACAGTGTTGTCCGTGCTGATATAAAGACCGTCAACCTTGTCGACGATGGTCTGGGCGGCCTGTTTTACTTCTGCCGAGTTGGATACGGTGGTTCCTATAAACTCTATTCCCAGTTCTGCACAGGCTTCTTCCGCCATCTCTGCAAGACGGACAGCATTGGCTTCGCTGGAAGTGTATATATGTCCCAGAGTTTTAAGATCTGTCAGTGTTGACAGCAGTTTGATCTGGTCTTTTACGGGGGTCATGTCGGAGATACCTGTTACATTGGCACCGCCCTGGTCATAGCTGTCTACCAGGCCTGCATCCACGGGATCGGTTACCGCTGAATAGAGGATGGGAGTGTCTTTGATTGTATTCACAAGGGCCTGTGCTGTAGGGGTGGCAATACCGATGGCAAGATCCACTTTGTCGGCCTTGAATTTCTGGGCAATCGAGGTGGCTGTCGACATTTCTCCGTTGGCGTTCTGCAGATCGAACTGGGCATCCGGATAGGTCTCTTTGATCACTTCCACAGCACCCTGTTCCAGGGCATCCAGTGCGGGGTGAGCCACAATTTTGGTAATTCCAATTTTAAGGGGTTCCGGAGCCGGGGCTTTCTCTTCTGACGCAGCCTGCGGTTCAGAAGCACTTTCATCTGTTTTGGAGCATCCTGCAAACAGGACCAGTAATAATAGAAAAATACCGGTTATTTTCAAAGTAGCAGATTTCATTGACTTTTCTCCTTGTTCTTATGCGTAGAAACATGTAACCATTCTCACGAAAAACAGAGCATCTGTCAACTGAAAATCCTTTTATAGAGTGTGAAACCTTTCGCTGCTTTGCTTTTTTTATAATTATGAGTATATTTTAACTGCAATTTAAGAAATATATTTATCCATTACCGGCTCTCACATGAGCTTACAAGGAGATTTAACAATGAGTGATGCTTTTAAGAATACCCGTACACAGGCGGCTGTTCAGGAACGAACCATACTGAAAAATGTCTACCTCTGGATGACCGCAGGTCTATTCCTGACGGCCGTGGTCGCCCGGGGATTCGTCGGAACAGCTCTGTTCTATCAGGTTATCAGAAACCCCATGCTGATGTTCGGACTGATTATTGCCGAGCTGGTACTTGTCTTCCGCCTGTCCGCCCGGATTATGCAGATGCCAGTCCGGTCGGCTATGATCAGTTTTGCTGTCTATGCGGCCTTGAACGGCATCAATATGTCCAGTATTTTTCTGGTCTACGGTCTGGGGACCGTTTATAATGCCTTTTTCGCCACAGCGACTCTTTTCGGAGCCATGAGTCTTTATGCGGTCTCCACCAAAAGGGACCTGTCCGGCATGGGCCATTACCTTTTCATGGGGCTGATCGGCCTGATCGCGGCGTCCCTGATCAATATGTTCCTCAGAAGCCCCGGTATGGACTATATCATCTCCTATGCAGGTGTTCTCCTTTTTACAGGTCTTACCGCCTACGATACACAGATGATTAAAAATATGAGCCGTCAGATGAGCTACAGCAGCGACAACGATACCTTTATGAAGCTTTCCATTCTGGGAGCTCTGAAACTTTATCTGGATTTCATCAACATGTTCCTTTTTATACTGAGAATCCTCGGACGGAGAGACTGATTTTAATTCATGAGCGATACAATCATTAAAGATCTTTTTCACTTTCTGGATGCCTCTGTGACCCCCTTTCACGGGGCGGCAGAGGCTTCGGTTATTCTGGAATCTTCAGGGTATAAAAAGCTGGATGAATCCCTTTCCTGGAATCTGGAACCTCAGACCGGCTACTATGTGGTCCGGAACGGAAGCAGCCTGATTGCTTTTCACACGGGTGAGCTCCGGCCTTCCGATGAAGGCTTCAGGCTGATCGCAGCCCATACGGACAGTCCCGGGTTCCGATTGAAAGGAGATACCCTCTCCCTTCAGAGTGGAGTGTTGAAAGCGGGTCTGGAAGTTCTGGGAGGTCCTATCCTTTCCACCTGGCTGGACAGGAATCTGACCATAGCGGGGCGTCTGATTGTCAGAACGTCCTCAGGGCTGGAATCCCGGCTCTATAAAAAAGAGGGCGCCTCCTGCCTGATTCCCAATCCTCCGATCCATCTGAACCGGGAACTGAACAAGGGGTTTGACTATAATCCCCAGACCCATCTCTCTCTTCTGCTGGGCGAACCTGTAAAGGAGGGATCCGAGAGTCTCTACAGCCTGATTGCCGGGGAAGAAGGGATTGCCGCCGACAGTATCCTGGAAGCGGATCTTCTGGTCTGCGATACCATGGGGGCTGAAAGAGCCGGATGGCAGGGAAGTTACTTCACTTCCGGACGGATTGATAATCTGGGTATGTGTCATGCCGCTCTGACAGCTCTGAAAGAGGCGGGAAAATCAAAAGCCGTCTCTGTGGCCGCGCTTTTCGATAACGAGGAGATGGGCAGCCTTACACCCCATGGGGCGGATTCCTCCTTTCTGGAACAGATTCTGGAAAGGATCGTTCTGGCCTCCGGAGGCAGCCGGGAGGATTTTCTGCGTTCAGGCAGGTCTTCTTTTATGATTTCCGCCGACCAGGCCCATGGTCTGCATCCCAATTTTACCCATCTCTACGATGAAAATGCCGTTCCTCTGCTCAATAAAGGGCCGGTGGTCAAGTTCAATGCCAACTGGAGCTACGCCTCCACAGGCGAAACAGCTGCGGAATTCAGGGAACTCTGTTCCCGGGCAGGGGTTTCCTGTCAAACCTATCTGAACCGGTCGGATGTCAGGGGAGGGCGCTCTCTGGGGCCCATCGCCGCCGCCCGTCTGGGAATCCCCGCGGTGGATGTGGGAAACCCTCTGTGGAGTATGCACAGCATTCGGGAGACTGCGGGAATACAGGATCATCTGGACATGATCAAAGTTTTTAAAGCCCATTTTAATAATACGGACAATTCATGATCAGAGGGAAAAAGACTTTTCTTCTTGCGTTTCTGGCTGTTCTTTCTTTTTCCGGCCTTCTGGCACAGGAATTTCCCGAAGAACAGCTCATCGCCCGGTCTGCGGTTCTCATGGAGTTTGATACAGGACGGATCCTTTATGAACGGGAGGGAGATCTGCCCATACCTCCCGCCTCGATGGCCAAAGTGATGACCCTTTATCTGGCCTATGATGCCCTTTCCGACGGCACCCTCCAGAAAGGGCAGATCATTACTATAGACGAAAAAGGTTCCTCCTTCTCCCGGCCGCCCCGGTCATCCCTGATGGGGCTGGAAGAGGGCCAGGAGGTCACCGTTCTGGATCTTATGAAGGGGCTGGCCGTCGCATCGGGCAACGATGCGGCCTATGCCCTGGCTGATCTGATCGGCCCGGGCGTGGGAGCCTTCGTCCGGAAAATGAATGAAAAGGCCGATCAGCTGGGGCTGGAACACTCTTTTTTTGTGGATCCCGACGGCTGGAGCGAGCTGAACCTGGTGACAGCCGAGGAATACGCCCGGCTGGCACGATTCTACATCCAGGACTATCCGGAAGCTCTGGAGGAGCTCCATTCAGTACCCTTTATGATGTATCCGCTCCCAGAAAATCTGAGGGAGGACCTGACCTACAGGATACAGGTTCCCCGGAGGAAGACCAACACCAACAGGCTCCTGGGAGACTATGAAGGCATTGACGGCCTGAAAACCGGATATATCGATGAATCGGGTTTTAACTTTACAGGAACCGCTCTGCGTGAGGGGACCAGGCTGATCTCTGTGATTATGGGGGTTCATACGGAGTCCTATTTTCAGGGGATTGTCCGGAGGGCCGAAGAGTCGGCTCTCCTGCTGGATTACGGCTATGACAACTATGATAATACCGAACTGACTCAGCCTGTCCTGACCGAACAGCGGATATGGAAGGGCGGGAGCCAGTTTCTGACCCCTGTTATTGATCACAGAGCCGAGGCTTTTCTCAAAGAATCAGAAGAGTCCGCGGTCTTTATGAAGGTGGATCTGCAGGAGATGATCACTGCCCCGGTGGCAGAGGATCAGCAGATCGGCAGTGTCTCCTACTATCTGGGGTCAGTCAAGCTGGCGGAGCTTCCCGTACTGGCCGGTGTGGATATTCCAAAAGGCAATATATTCCAGCAGCTACGTGATTCTATCATTCTGAAATGGCGGGAGTGGAAGGATCAGCTCTGATCCAGAGCTCCCAGCTCTTCCCAGCGGGAATACTTATAATCAAGCAGTTCTTTCTTGCTGTTGTACTCTTTGACCTTCTCCGCACTCTCTTCACCGCCGAATCCGGCGGCAGAGAAGGTTTTTTCCAGTGACTCTATCTCCTCTTCCAGGATCATGATCTCCTCTTCCAGAGATTCAAACTCCTTCTTTTCCTTATAGGAGAGTTTCCGGGGTTTCTCGGTCTTCACTTTCTGCTTTGTTTCGCTTTTCTGCTGGCGGGACTCCTGTTTTTTCCGGGATTCCTCCTCTTCTTCGGCATACTTGTAGTCCGAGTAGTTACCCGCATAGCCCCGGATATTGCCGGATCCGTCAAAAACAAACTGAAAGTCAGTCACCCTGTCCAGAAAATACCGGTCATGGGAGACAAGAACCACACATCCGGGAAAGTCCTGCAGGTACTCTTCCAGCATGGTCAGGGTCTGCAGGTCCAGGTCATTGGTAGGTTCGTCAAAGAGCAGGAAGTTCGGATTGGTCAGAAGGATCCTGATCAGGTAGAGCCGCCGTCTCTCACCTCCGGAAATGTCTTTGATCGGCGTATAATAGAGCGACTTGGGAAAGAGGAAGCGGTCCAGCAGCTGAGACGGGCTCAGACGGGAACCGTCGGCCAGAGTGATGGTTTCGGCATACTCTGTGAGATAGTCGATGACCTTCTGATCCCCCTCCAGAACCGTTCCTGTCTGGTCAAAGTATCCGAAATGTGTATTGATCCCTGTATCGATGCTCCCTGTATCGGGCTGCAGCCTATCGCTGATCAGATTCAGAAAAGTTGTCTTGCCCGATCCGTTGGGGCCTATCAGTCCGATCCTTTCTCCCCGCCGGAACTGGTAGGTAAAGGGATTGATAACCTTCTTCTCCCCATAGGAGAATTCGATTTTTTTCAGATGGAGGATCTTCTTTCCCAGCCGTCTGTAGGAGGAGGAAAACTCGGCTCCCGCCACCTGATCAGTAACCTGCTGATCCATCAGGTTGTAGTAGTTGGCTGTCCGGAGTTTGTCCTTCCCGGCTCTGGCCCGGGGCCCCCTGGAAATCCACTTCAGCTCCTTTCGAAGGATCGATTCGATCCGGGCCTGACGCCTCTCTTCAATATTCTGCCGTATGGCTTTCTGTTCCAGATACTGACTGTAGTTGCCCTTGTACTGATAGATTCCCTGATCATCAATTTCAAGAATCCTTGTACAGATCCTCTCAAGGAAATACCTGTCATGGGTAACAAGAATCACAGCCTGATCCATCTTGTTCAGATACTCCTGCAGCCATTCAATGGTGGGAATGTCCAGATGGTTTGTGGGTTCGTCCAGAATCAGGAGGTTCGAATCCTGTACAAGCGCCCTGACCAGAGCGGCTTTTTTAACCATACCGCCGGAAAGGACATTCATGGGAGAGGTGAAGTCATGAAGAGAAAGTTCGCTTAAGAGGGATTTTACCCGGCTCTCCAGCTCCCAGCAGCCCTGTTTTTCCATCTGATCGGTAAGGTCATGAAAGCTCTCCATAATCTCTTCCGAGACATCTCCCGACTCCATACGGGATGTAACGGTTTCGTACTGCCGGACCAGGGCCATCTGGGGAGAGGCATCCCTGAAAATAAAGTCCATAATGGTTTCATTGTCTTCGAAGGCGGGATGCTGTTCCACCTGGCTCAGATAGAGGTCGTTATTGGTGGATACAGTGCCTCCGTCGGGGTTGTCTCTGCCCGTCAGCACCTTGATAAGGCTGGATTTTCCCGAGCCGTTTGTTCCAATCAGGGCAATTTTATCCCCCGTATCTATACCGAAGGAAGCATCCTCCACAAGGATGCGACCTCCTTTGCTAATGGTCAGTTTGTCCACGGATATCAAATTCATGAAATGATACTATCACAGCTCCACTGAGGGTTACCAGAGATCTGGACAAATCGGAGCTGACCCATTAGAGTAAGGACAAAATTCGATGAGAAAAATACCCCTGATAACAGGTTTGATCCGTTTGAAAGGGGCTGGAGTGAAGGATATTATATGAATCAGGACCAGGTAAAAGAAAAACTGCTGCAGATAGATTCGGAAGTGGTCGATTTTTCTGTTGTATTTTCAGGGAAAAACAGCAAAAAAGTGGATGGTCTCTACCATCCGGAAAAGCAGGAAATTATCATTCACAATAAAAATTTCACCGATGATAATGCCCTTGTCTATACGGCAATCCATGAGTTTGCCCACCATATTCAGTTTACCCGCCACGAAGGGGAGGTGACCATGCGGTCCCATACCATCCTTTTCTGGGATATTTTCCACAACCTTCTGAAAGTAGCGGAAGAGAAGGGAATCTATATCAATGTATTTGAAGAGGATCCCCGGTTCAGGGATCTCACACAGGAGATCCGGGACAAGTACATGTCTGTCAACGGCAAGGTTATGAAAGACTTCGGCAAACTGCTGATTCAGGCCCTGGATCTGTGCCAGCAGAAACATGCCATTTTTGAAGACTATGTCGACCGGGCTTTAGGGATGAACCGGAACTCGGCCAAATCGATTATGAAGGTCTACGCCATGGATGTGGACCCCGAGATCGGTTACGAAAATATGAAAATCGTCGCCTCTGTGAAAGAACCCCAGAAACGGAAGGAGCTGGAGAGTGCGTTCAAGGAAGGCCAGAGTCAGGATCAGGTAAAACAGGCTATCCGCAAGGAGAAGCCCGAACCGGTTATGACCCTGAAAAAGCTGGAATCCCAGAAAAAGCGTCTGGAAAAGAGTCTTCAGGCTCTGCAGGTAAAACTGGCGGATCTGGAGATGCAGATCGAAGAACAGAAGGCACAGGAAGAGCAGTGATGAGAGAGGCACCGGTATTAATTGGCATTACAGGGGGATCAGGATCGGGCAAAACTACCATTGTCCGCAAGATCTCAGAGAGCATTTCGGACTTTGTGTTTATTCCCCAGGACAATTACTACCGGTCCGCCGAGTTTATCACCAACAGCAATATCACCGACTTCAACTTCGACCACCCCAATGCGTTTGACAAGGATCTGATGTATCAGCATCTGAAGGACCTGAAAAACGGCAAAGCCATCGATATGCCCCAGTACGACTTTGTCCACCACCGGAGGATGGACGATACCATCCGGGTGGAACCCCATAAGGTCATTATCTTCGAGGGGATCATGATTTTTGCGGAAAAGCCCATCCGGGATCTGATGGATCTTAAAATCTTTGTGGATACCCCCGATGACATCCGTTTTATCCGGCGGCTCCAGCGGGATGTGAACGAACGGGGCAGAACCCAGGAGTCGGTGATCAAGCAGTATATGGACGTGGTGCGCCCCGGGCATTTCGAGTTTATCGAGCCCACCAAACGCTACGCCGATATCATCATTCCCGAAGGGGGCATGAACGCCAACGCCCTGCAGGTGCTTTCAACCTTTGTGAAAGATATCATTTCCGATGATAATCCTGTGTTTCAGGATTAATCCGCTTTCATTAAGAAGATTGAGAAAATCAGTGTTTTTGGGGTCGTTCACATCAAAGGCTTTTTCAAGCATCTGAGTCGGGGTTTCATGGGAAATCCCCAGGTAATTCAGCACCATACAGAGACAGGTTATATTGCAGCTGCTATATGCCAGGGATCTTTGATTTTTTGGAGTACCTGCTTTATGGGTTGGATCTATAGCTTCATCTTCTGATGTCCATTGGATGATGTTACCTTTATTGGGATTAGAAATTGGCAATTGTGTTACTTCATCAATACCTTTGTATGCTGGCTCTCTTTGTTTCCAAGAATAAAGATTCTCCCGTTGAGAAAAATAAGGAATTGGAAGATTTCTTATACGAGAATTATTCAAACCGACCTCCTATAAGGTAAGATCCATCTGTTAGTTGCCAATCAATCTCAGCTAAGCAAGTGTCATTAAACTTTGTTCCTTTACTAATTTCTGTTGCGCCAAATCCTATCCCAATAGACATTTGAGGTGCTGGATACTTGATGAACTGATAATCTATTGTTTTTTTAAGGATATTACTTCCAATTTTTGTAATTATGTTATTCTCAAAATATAGTCTTTGATTTTTTGCAAAACCATTAACTAATCTTAATCCTATTAATTCAGTTTTTTTATTATGTAGATAAACTTGTAAAGAATCTGAATACAATCCTACAAAGTCCATCAAATCATCTTCTGTATCCTCCACATAACTGGTGGCCGGATTCTGATCGAAGGCGTTGAGAATCAGATAGCGGAAAGGTCTTTGGGAATCGATCAGAGGATTGCTGGCTTCAATATCTATCTGTCCTATGTTCTCACCTTCCTCATCAAGGTAAACACGTTTGGCCCTATGAGATTGTCCATAGGATACTGAATCATACATTCCTAACTGTTTACTTTTAATATAAAGAACTGACCAATAACCAAATTCATCCTCCAGAGACCAGGGTTGCAGGGATCCAATTTCTATTCCAATTGTTGTGGGACCCGGACGGTTGAACGAAAGAAAATATTCCGCCTCATCCAGATATTTCAATCCATTCCCTGTCTCCAGGTAAAGCCTCTGGTAAATCATTGGATAGGGATTATCTTCAATTTTGCCAAACTCGGGTTTGTCATCCATAAATTCATAAAGATTATCCACCCAGGGATCAATCATTCTTGCACAAGTTATATCGTCCTCAGTAATATCATCTCTAAAATAGGGGTCATTTTCTCGAGCAAGGCCGTGACGCCTTGTTGTATAGAAAGCGTGATAGAAGGTATGTCCGCCTATCTCTTCCTTATATATACGGAAGAGCTTTTTCACTCCCCTGGCAAGAACATGCATTTGATCCAGAGTGGTTATTCCCGCGGTAGGAATATTATTCTCAACGGCAAAGTTGTAGAAATCTTCTATCTCTTCCCGGGGCGTGTCATACATATTGTAGGGAACAAACTCGTTTAAAGTGGTAGCGCTCAGGTATGTGCTGATCATAAGTAATAAGAATAAAAAATACTTTTTCAAAACTCAGGCTCCTGTCTTTATTCGTACTATTCCGGGTTTCGTGTCCAGTTTCTCATCCTGGTATTTCAGAACAGGAAATATTTCAAGATCACCTTCCGTGTCCATATCAAAATCGGAGAGTCTTTCCAGTTCTTCCTGTGAAAAATCAAAGGGTATGGTTACTGAGATTTCGTCAGAGTCGATTTTTTCTTCCTGTGTAAGTACAAAATCATCAGGACTATTCTCATCTTCTTCCCAAAGTTCAATAGAGATTGTAGGAGATTTATTACTCATCTCAAAACTCTTAATAGTGAGTTCCGCTTTCTCTCCCAGAAAACAGGATTTCTTTTTCCATGACACATCTGTTATCCTGGGATTCAACACCTGTATAACTCCGCTCTCTTCTTTCTGACAATACAGCGTCCAGGCGGTAAAAAACCACTTCATAGGCTGATCCCCGTCGGGTTTGCGAATGTCTTTGGCAATCCACTTCACCTCAGCCCGGCTGCCTTTGTTTTTTCCCCTGATATCCATCAAAGGGGGATCTGTTGCCGTATCCGCCCCCTCGGGATAGATACTGAACATCACTCCCGCGCCCTCTCTTACACCGCTGGTGGAACAGCTCAGGGTGACTTCATCTCCCTTGTTGACCTCGCTGGCACTCCACTGCAGGGCGGTCAGGCTCTTGGGCTGATCCCTGTAGGCAATATCTTCCGGAGTATACACCGCAGGGTTTGACACATTGATGGGCAAACCGCCGTCCCGTTTGTACTGCTCCTGGTCCTGCCCGGGGTACTGGATGGGGAAGGTGATTACCGTGCCGGGTGCGACTACCGTACAGTGGTCGCTCTGGCCCGCATCGTCACAGGTGCTGACAGTACTTCCTAAAACTGCCGCCGGGTTGCCATTGATATTGATGGCTTTGATGTTGCTGCCAGTAATCATGCTGATCCTCTGATTTTAGGGAGTTTCCCCGCCTGCGGCGGGGTCAGGCTTTGAGACGGTCCCGTCTACCCGGGTTGCATGGGCGAGCATAAAGCTTGCTTTCGACCAGTCCCGGGGCAGACCCTGCGGCGCCTCCAATACTTAACCCGGAGAATTTCTCCTTTCTCCAGGATTTCCCATGCCGCCGGAACAGGCTATGGGAATGTTTTGGCCTAATCTGTAATAACTTGGTTCTGATATTCCACAAGCCATTCAAGGAATTTTATAGGGTGATAGTATGTGGCACACCCGTTTGCTAGATTATCAGAGGATTCCAGATTCATGGCATTCAAACAATCTCCATCATTCAGCCATTTGTAGGGGTTATAAATTCTGTTAATATACTCCTGCAGGTTTTCTATTAATTTGTCTTCCAATACATTATGGATTAAAGGAATACCAAAAGGGACTCCCACCGCATTCGCTAACTCATCTTCCCAATTGATTCCTTCATACCATTCACTTTTATGTTGGCAAATCATATTTCTCAGAATTGCCGGCTTCTGATTATAATACGCCTGCATTTCCGCTTTAGAAATGATTCCATCCTGTAGATGGATAAATCGTGATCCTTCTGCAATGGTGTTGTATAAGCCAAATTTATCAAAAAGACCTATCATTTCTTCTCTGTTACACATTGCAGTAGGTGAATCCTCAAGATAGATAGGCTCTGGATTAAACCCATATTCATCAAATTGAGGTATAATAATATCGTCGCTGAATATTTCAAGGTGAATCATTCCTCTATTTTCTGCATTATAACCACCAAAGACTCCAGTTTTTCCGATACATGTGGACGCGGTCACTTCTATTACAGGATCAGGCAGTTCTGTGAAATATGTTGTTCTGCCCTGGGCTAATGAATCAAGAACACTTTGATATTTATCCATAATCTCTTCTGAATTGCTTTTATAGGCACTTGGATAAATATAGAAATCATCTGTCATAAAGGAGTAGCATTCTCTTGTTTGTCCAGATATTTCAAAATTGAAGTAGATTTTTTGATCATCACAGCTCTCATAGGGGAATAATGTTCCTGCTGTAAATGAGCCAAGATTTCTATCATCTTCAACACTGAAGATGGAGGGAGTCCTACTATCTTTTACTTTCATGACTTTTTTAGAACGAAAGATTATCTCCTCCAACCAATCCGCTTGCAGGGGTTGTACCGGATAGTTTGATATTTTCGATTCCAGATTTTCTTCAGGTTTTAAATGCATATATAGTGAAAAGAAAGATTTGATTTCACTGTTGATATTTAAATTATGTTTTATCAGAACAAAACATCTATTACCATTAATTGGAGCAGGATTATTGTCCGGGTTGCTTAAGTCTTCATCCAGAATCCTTGCGGCGATGATTTGACCAGGACCGATAGGATAGACTCCTCTTATGTTGTCGGCTTTCAGGTGAATCCCATTATGCCAGAGATTACTCCTTTTCATGGGGTAACCCCCGTACTCATAGATTTCTTGCTCATAAAAACCATTAAGAAGAGTTTGCGGAGGGACGACTCTTCTATCCGTATTTGAAGCAAATACGAAGTTCCACAGATTATGTCTAATTACTAAGGACGACCAAAGAGTACCGTCTGCATTATACTGTTTTTCAAAGTCCTCAAGGGAAATGGTAATATTATCTCCAAAGGGGGAACTGTTGTAGTAATTTCCCTTCCCATCGCTGGGAAAATTGCCATTGAAATCTGTTGGATCACCCCATGGATCGTTGATTATGACAGAATCCTCGGTAAATCCTCTTACAACGATATAATGACCGTGTGTTCTATAATCATCAAGACAGTACTGAAGAACTTCTTCTTTTACTTGTTCCTGCTGATTCTCAATCGTTTCAATTTTCTGATTGGCAGTGTTTATTTCTTCATCTGTAGATGCAGCTTCTAATTCTTCCAGAGCTTCAGAAAGATCTTCCTCATAGCTGGTCCCATAATTGTTCCTGTAAATTGAGAGTAAATCATCATGAACATTTCTTATTCCATCATGGGAGTATGAGTATAGATGAGCGTTACTTGCTCCATCAATAATGCTTTGGTAGAATGATTCTGTGTGACGTCTAAGAATTCCACAACTAATCATGACAGGAAAACCGCTGGCCACTGTTTCCTTAAGGTATTCCAGGTTGCTGGAGTAACCTAAATCAACCGTATCGATATTATATAAGGCTTTTACAATTCGTTTGTGGGATCTTATGCTTAATACATTCGATGGCCCATGTGAATAATTCTCTTCCTTGATAGCCCTTAATTCATCATTATCTTCATCCGTAGCTGCGGAGAAGATTTTTTCCATTATATCGTCAGGAGTATCATCGGTTATTCCGCAGTATTGAAGCAGCATTGCCAGACAGGTTATGTTACAACTGCAAAGGGACATGGTCTCTGTTTTTTTAGGTGTTCCTTCTTTATGGTTTGCATTAGCTACTTCATCCTCAGCTGTCCAGTAAATTACATTACCAGCATTTGGATTTGGGATGTCTTTCTCCTGTTCATCACTCCAAATTTCCTTTGGTTCTCTCTCTTTCCATTCATACATATTTTCTCTCTGAGAAAAATAAGGGATAGGTAGATTCCGGATATGAGCTTTACTCATCATAACCTCCAAAAATCCAATCTCCAATATTCATTTTCCAATCATATTCTGCTAAACATGTATCGTTGTATTTTGATCCTTTATATATGTCTTTGACGATTATTCTATAACCAACACCAAGTTCAGTATATTTTCTTGGCATTATTTGATAATCTAGGAAATTATCTACTAACTCATAACTTTTTTCTTTTTTAATACGATTGTTTAGTTGATATAAATTTCCATCCTGAGCATATCCATTTATAATTCGTCTAGATACAATTGAAATATTCTTATCCAATAAAGCATTGTAATACTCGTCAGAAAAAGAAATACTTACCTCCATTAAGTCATCCTCCGTATCCTCCACATAACTGGTGGCCGGATTCTGATCGAAAGCGTTTTGTATGGTGTATTTGAATCTATCATCCCTGTCTATAAGAGGATTGGATGCGGTAATATGGATATCCGGGTCTTCAAAGTTATCGGGAACAGCTGTTTTTTCTCCATCACCAAAAAAGTATACAAAAGCTTCATGCCTATTTTTTGTCTCATACCGGGGAGGATCTTCCATTTCGTAAACATCCTCATACCACAACCGGTAAACCATAACACCGTCATAGCTGCCGTTTCTGACAATAAGCATTACACCCTTCTCAATTTCCGGTGTACTTAACTGCCAACCTCTGGCTTTATAGTTCATATAGTCTTCATAACTCAGAATAATTTCCCCCGTGTCTCTATCCTGGTAGAATATTCGCTCATAACAGAGTACTTCATCGGTAATGGCATGTTGCTGTTCCACCTCATACATTACCCGATAGAAAGTAAGCCCTTCTTCCGGTATATCCTGTATGAAAAAACCGCGGGGTATCATAGATAGGATCTGAAAGAATTCATGATATTCCCCATAACTTTCTATGGGACCGAATCCCTCTTTCTCCGGGGGATGGGCCTTAACGTCCTCTTCACTTATACCCAGAGTTTGAGCGATGGTGTTTACATTCAGTTCTATCAGTTCCCCATGATTTATCTTGGGAGTGAAGAGATCATTTGAAAAAATATTGATATTGGCAATAAGCCATAAGAGTATGAGGATCTTCTGTTTCATTGGCATATCCTTAGTAATCTCCATGCATTTCACAAATAGGGGAGGTCTTTAGTTCATTTCCTTCTTTATCAAGAATTCTGCAGTACAACTGGTACTCTTTTTCACTGTTAAAATCAGATACAAGGGATAGATCAAAGTCTAATGTGTAGGTTATTTCAAAGGAATCATCAGTTATCGAAATTTCCTGGTTGTTAATGAAATCATCGGGATTTGAGATATCCTGCTCCCATAATTCTAAAGAGTAATTTTTAGACGAATTACTTGCTTCAAAAGAATTGATAATAAGTTTAATTTCATTTCCCCAGAATACAGCGTCTTTCTCCCACTCCATATCTATTACTCTGGGATTCAGCACCCGAATCTCACCGCTCTCTTCTTTCGGACAATACAGCGTCCAGGCAGTAAAGAACCACTTCATAGGCTGATCCCCGTCGGGTTTGCGAATGTCTTTGGCAATCCACTTCACCTCAGCCCGGCTGCCTTTGTTTTTGCCCCTGATATCCATCAAAGGCGGATCAACCTCCGTGTTCGCCCCTTCGGGATAGATACTGAACATCACCCCCGCACCGTCTTTCACTCCGCTGGTGGAACAGCTGAGGGTAACCTCTTCGCCTTTGTTGACCTCGCTGGCACTCCACTGCAGGGCGGTCAGGCTCTTGGGCTGATCCCTGTAGGCAATATCTTCCGGAGTATACACTGCAGGGTTTGACACATTGATCGGCAATCCGCCGTCCCGTTTGTACTGCTCCGGGTCCTGCCCGGGGTACTGGATGGGGAAGGTGACTACCGTGCCGGGTGCGACTACCGTACAGTGGTCGCTCTGGCCCGCATCGTCACAGGTGCTGACCGTGCTGCCTAAAACTGCCGCCGGGTTGCCATTGATTTTTACGCTGTCGATGCAGCCGCCTGTGACCTCTCCCATATTGTCGGGATTGCTGGAAAACTTGATTCCCGGGAGCATCGGGAAATGACCGGGAGCACCGAATTCACTTTTCGAGCCCTGTGTAGCTGCGGCTTTGCCGCCTACAGAAACATCGCCGCTCAGTTTATCTACCAGTTTTCCCATATAAGGGTGGGGGATAGCCGGGACTTTTTGGGTTCCTTTGCTGGAGGGAACCTCTATGTCGTGCAGGTCCATACCCGCTACAGGATCACTCTCCTTGGCTATCTGTTTGCCCTCGGCGGTGACTCCCGTGCTGCCTTTCAGGTCGACAGAGCTACCCTTTATGGTAATCTCTCCGCCAGCGCTGAGGGCCAGGGTGCTCTGGGATTCCATGGTCAGATTTCCACCTGTCTTGAGGCTCAGGTCTTTTTCGGTCTGAAACTGGACTGCCCCTCCGGCAATGGTCAGTTTCCGGCACTGGATATCGATACCTCCCAATTCATTGGTCAGATGCACGCCCTTGGTATCGATCACCACGCGGATCTGTCCGTCCTTGAGGGAGGCTTCCATCCGCTCTTCTCCGGGAGTCTCGTCCATAAGAAGGTAACAGCCTTTGGTTTTGATGGCTTTGATATTGTTGTCCGGATTGTCTTTGATCGGAGGCCTGTGCCTCGGAGTATACATTCCACCGAGGCAGACGGGGTGATGGATATCGCCTCTGATAAAAGCGATCATCACCTGATCACCGATATCAGGCAGGGCCCAGATCCCCTTGTTATCTCCCCCGTAGGGGCGGAATATCCAGATCCATCTGCTGATGTAGTCTTTGGCAATCATGGGTAAGTGAACTTTGATACGCCCCCGTTTGTCCGGGTCCTGATTATCCGTAACGATCCCGAAGGAGAAGTTCTGTTTCCTCTGGTTTTCCTCGTATACCATCCGGTCAATGGGATCGGTAGGGTCATAGTAATCCTGTTTAAACTCTTCCAGTATAGTGCTGAATCCCCAGGCCATCAGTTTATCCCTACGCCTTTGCCTTCCAGAACTATTCCGCCGCTGCCTTTCAGATTGGCATCCCCACCGGGTTCCACTCCCAGATTATCGCACTGAATGGTAAGGTCTCCGTCTGTTTCTACTGTCATCTCTTCGGTCCTAATGCTCACTGTTGTTTTGGCATTCAGGGTCACATCCTGCTCGCTCAGCAGACTGATCATCTCCTCTTCGGCATTGAGTTCCAGCCGGCTGGTGCCGTCGGTGTTGAGAACCTGGATCTTCTCAGCCCCTTCGGTATCGTCCAGAATAATGCGCTGACCCGATTTGCTTCTGATCATCCTCAAGGCGTTGTTGCCGTCTCCGTTCAGATCGGCGTCACCGTTTTCCTCAGAGAGGGGGAGGGCTGCGTCCTGGGTCCAGGTACTGCCCAGAACATAGCCCTTTTTCAGGCTGCTGTCGGAAAAAACAGCCAACACAAAATCCCCCGTATCGGGAAGACAGAAGATCCCCTTGTCATCTCCGGCGATTCCCTGAATCACAGGAAGCCAGTCTGTTTCTGTGGCGACTTCAGACAGATAAAGGGAGAGTTTGACTCTCCCCAGCTGATCCGGATCCTGATTGTCTGAAACAAAACCTGTCTGTAAAACATTCATTATGAAAACCTCCTGAAACTTATGTCTGGGACTCGGATAACACGGCTGACCGGATAAGGAGTTTTTGTAATTCATTCCGGGATCTAACATTCATTTTTTTAAAGATGTTGGTATTATGTTTTTTCAGAGTATTAATCGAAATTCCAAAATGATCGGCAATCACGGTATAATCCATATTGGTTAAAAGAAACCCTAAAATATCCTTCTGATGCCGGGTTAGATCAGAAAAATCATTCTGCAACTGTGAAGACCGGGGCATATGGGAGATCATTTCCTGCATGGAAAAGGGCCGGGACATATCTTTGGGAGAGGGGGAAGAGCTTGTAATAGCAAGAGTCAAATCCTGCAGGCTGTTGGCTCCGCTAAACACGGTAAATCCGTTAATATGGCAGTTCATATGGTCACCATTGATAAGAATCAGGTTTTTCCGGTTTTTGACAAACTCCTGCGCTTTTTGCACATAAGCCGTTATATCCCCAAACTGGCACAGGTTGTTCAGGATAATGTAGTCAAAAACCTTTCTCAACGATCCCATTTCTTCAGGATAATACGAATAGATATTCATATCCCTTCCCAGAGAACTGAAGTAATGAGTCATCATTTCTGAAATTAAGGGATGTTTGCTGAAAATTGCTATTTTCATTTTTTTTACCTGTTTTCTGATAATCCTCGTACTGAAATAATCTCTTGTTATCTGAATAACATACAACATTAATACAGGATTTTATAAATATATCAATGATAATTTATGAATTTAAAAATAAAACCCAATTTACATATAACTGAAAAGCCCTGAAAGTAGTATTTGAGTGTTATAAATAAACAAAAAAATACTTTAAGTAGTAGATATATGGGAAATGTATTACAGAAAATGGCACTGAAAGGCTACTTTACAATTCTCAATTCATTCTTAAAAATAACACAACGTATTTTATTGATTGAAGGAGTTGCCTTTCATGGATTCTTCTTTTCTGGGAAAAGGGTTTTCAATAGATTTCGGTATCGACTCGCAGGGATGCATCAAAAGCATAGCTGGTAAAGAATCGGTGGAAGAGTCTATAAAAATAATTCTGGGCACCACCAGAGGAGAACGGGTCATGAGGCCGGACTTCGGCTGTGATCTGAATAGTCTGGTTTTTGCACCCAACAATTCCCGGACAAGGTCTCTGGCTCAATACTATGTGGAAGAAGCCCTCACAAAGTGGGAGCATAGAATCATTCTGCAGAATGTGGAAGTCAGGGAGGATCCTGAAGATGAGACAAAGTTTCATGTAGGAATTAGCTATCTCCTGCGGTCAGTCAATACCTATTTCAACATGGTTTACCCTTTTTATCTGGAGCGAGGCGAAATTGATACCCAGTCCCAATTTGGATGATAAAACATATAAAGAGATCCGCGAAGAAGCTCTCTCTTTGATTCCCCATTATACCCCTGAATGGACGAACCACAATCCTTCGGATCCCGGCGTCACCCTGGTCGAACTCTTCTCATGGATGACAGAAATGGTTCTGTTCCGTTTAAACAAAGTTCCCGAAAAGACCTATCTGGCTCTTCTTGATCTTATGGGGCTCTCTCTATCCTCTCCCCAGGCTTCAAGGGTTCTTCTAACCTTCAAGCCCACAGCCGGATACGAGGGGCTTCTGGATATCAAAAAAGGCTTTCGTGTCTCTACTGGACGGAATGACGGCGATCAGGCCATATCGTTTGAAACAGACAAAAGGATAGGGATCCGGGAAAACCGGATTGTCTCCTGTATAAGTTCTTTTCAATCCAGAATCAGTGATTTTACAGAACCTCTTCACCACCAGGGGGAAGGGTTCCCCCTCTTCCGGGCTTCGGATGAAGTGAGCCGGTACCTGTATATACAGTCGGCAGATTTTCAGTTCCTCCAGGAATCCAATCTGGTCTGTCTACAGATGAAACAGGCAGGAGAGGTTGCTTCAGCAGCCAGTGAATTGATCCGCTTTTTCAGCTGGTCTCTCTGGGACGGCGAACGCTGGCAGCCCGTTGAGCCCGCCTATTTTCATAAAGGGGAGAGACGAAAAGAGAATACAGTCTATTTCAGCGGGCCCTTGAACATTGCATCCAGAGAGATAGACGGGCAGGAAGGGTTTTATATCCGCGCCTGTCTTGACGAGATGCCGCGGGAAAAAAGCTGTTTTGACTGCCATGGTATGGTAACAAAGCTTATCTTTTCCGGAGACGGACTGGCACCGGACAGCTGTCTTTTCAACTCTGTAACTTTTATCCCATTAGATCTGAACAAGGATTTCAAGCCTTTTCAGGAAGCTCCTGTTGTGAATGATATCTTCTATCTTTCATCCCATGAGGTCTTTTCTAAGAAGGGAGCGAAAATTCAGATCAATGTCCTTCTGAATGAAGCTGTCAGCCCGTCTTTTCCGGGAGACTCTCTCTCCATGCGTTATGAATACTGGAACGGAAAGGACTGGATGATCCTGGGAGTATCAACCCCCGGAGAAGAGGCGTATGCCAGCGGCAGTTATTCTTTTCGGGATGGAACAAAGGCATTTTGCGAGTCCGGAGTGATCTCTTTTCTCTGTCCCGATGATATCCGGGAAAAAGAGGTCAACGGAGTCCTGTCCACCTGGATCCGGGTAAGAATTTCTGTAGAGGATCTGGGCAAAGGGGGCGGATACTCCCAGAGTCCTGATGGCAAATGGAACTGGTATTTTTCTGAAAAGATTGTTCCTCCTGTGGTTTCCCGCTTGCGTTTGAGCTATGATTCAGGGTTCCGGTCAGTAGAGAATCTGAAGGTATATTCGGATTTCGCCTACAGTGATCACACCCGTGAAATACGAAAAAATTTTGAAGCCGCAGAAAAGCAGGAACCCACAGATCCTGTGACATTAATCACGGTGAATGATGAAAGCGCACCGGCCACGGGTTTCGGATTTGAACACCCACTGCCTGCGGGAGAATCCTCTCTTTTTTTCGAACTGGATGAAAAAGACAGGCAGGATTTTTACAGGGAAGACCTGGTTCACAGGAAAAACAGGCAGATCACTCTTCGATGGGAGTACCGCCGGGATAATACCTGGGAAAAGCTGAATGTTAACGATTTTACCGACTCATTTCACAGATCAGGATTCATTGAGTTTCAGATCCCCGTCGACTGGAAACAGGAAGAGCAGTATGGACAGAGTCTCTGCTGGATGCGGGTCGTATTCGAAAACGGCAGTTTTGAATCCATGCCTGTCATAAAAAATGTGCATCTGAATTCGGTTTACGGATCCAACAAGCAGACATTCTATAATGAAAAGCTGGGATCCGGCAGCGGATCGCCTCTGCAGGAGTATGATCTGGTCCGCTATCCAATTCTTCCGGGAATTGTGATCGAGGTAAGGGAGGATGTCTATCCTCCCGAAAACGAACGGAGCCTCATAGAACAGGAAGAAGGTCCCGGAGCTGTTCGAAAAGAACAGACCGGATCAGGAAAAGAGGAAGTCTGGGTAACTTACCATCAGGTTCCGCACTTTCATGAATCCACGGCGGTTTCCCGGCATTATGTCCTGGACTATCAAAAGAACAAAATCCTCTTCGGAGATGGAAAAAAAGGCGTTATTCCCCCCAGGGGAAAGAATAATATCGTTATACGGCAGTGCTCTGCCGGTGGCGGAGTCAGGGGAAATATCGGAGCAGGCCAGGTTAAAGTCCTCCGGGAGAGCCTTCCTTTCCTTGCGGGTGTGGAAAACCCTCTGCCCGCCATGGGCGGAGCAGACCTGGAATCACTGGAAAACCTTAAAAAAAGGGCTTCCGGAATATTCCGGAGCCGGAACCGGGCTGTCACATCCGAGGACTTTGCCTGGCTCTCCTATGAAGCCTCTTCGTCGGTGGGCCGTTCCATCTGTCTGCCCAAAGTCAACAGCCGGGGAGAGGTGGTCGTGATCATTTTGCCGGGAAGAGAATCTATCGATCTGAAAGAGAAGCTCTATCCTTCTTCGGAACTGCTGCGCAGGGTAAAAGAGTATTTGTCTGTCAGGAAACTGGTGGGGACAAAACTGCAGGTTTCAGGCCCTTTGTATCGGTCCGTCAAAATTCGTCTGAAGCTGGTTTTCCGAAAAGAGGTCATAGAAGCCCGTTCGGCAAAAGATCAGATAAACAGCGCGATTGCACAGGTTCTGCATCCGCTTGTAGGCGGAAACGATGGAAACGGCTGGGAGTTCGGCGCTTCCCTTCAGAAAGAGTTTATCCAGAGAACTCTGGATCGTATTTCCTCCATCCATCATGTCGAGGACATCAGGCTTTTTGACGAATCAACAGGTCTGGAACAGGATAAAATCTCTATCCGGCCCGATGAGCTCCTCTATCTTGAAGGACTTGTCATTGAAGACAGGAGGTCCGAATACTGATGGATCAGGCTGCAGTTCTCAGTTATTCACTGAATCAGATCCGGGAGGCTCTTGTCTCATGGTTTCCCCGAATCCCCGTCTCTCTATGGGAAGGCAAATACCGGGAGGAAATTGTCATTGTCCTTCTGGATATCAAACAGGGACACGGCAGAAATAGAAATGAAACTCTGAGAATCGTAAAACCCGGCGGGAAATCCCCGGACAGTTCTGTAGAAGTTCAGGTTCCCGTTCCCCGGATGGTGGACCTGAGGGTTGCCCTGGTTCCGGCTTTTAAATCAGCCATCAGGGCACTGGATGTTTCCGCCCGTATCCATCGGAGTGTGGAGGATAATCCCTTTTTTACTCTGGGAGACTACAACTGGTACGGCAATGAATCGGGAAAAGCCATGATGAACCTTCTTGATTCTGATGCCTCCTATCCTCTTCCCGGGGAATTGGAGCCTTTTCAACCCTACCGCTGGGATCTGTGTATACAGCTGGGAATAAACTCGTCTCAGGAAGAGCGGGTGGTGAGAGTCATACAACGGCAGTTTTCTGCTGTAAAAAAATAAAGAAATTGAGGAAGGAGAAATCGGATTATGCCACAGTATTTGACACCCGGTGTATATGTTGAAGAAGTTTCCAGCGGATCGAAACCTCTGGAAGCCGGTGCTACCAATGTGGTGGGTTTTCTTGGAGTTGCAGAAAAAGGGCCTGTTAATGAAGCCACCCTCGTTACCAACTGGACGCAATATACTAAAACCTTCGGCGGTATGCACAAAAACGGATGGCTCTCTCATTCGGTATATCAGTTCTTTCAGAATGGCGGCACCAAGTGCTATATCAACAATCTGATGGAAATACCCGCACAGAAAGCGGCTGGTAAAGAGAGTGAGAAGGATCAGACCAAGGACGCCAAGGCAAAACCTGAAACAGTGGAAGAACCATTTATAGTAAAGAATCCCGATGGGATTACCAAATTGATCATAGGAAAAGATGAAGGACCGGGAAAAAGGTCCGGCCTCTGTGCTTTTGATGAAATCGGTGATATTTCCATAGTCTGTGCTCCCGGCGTTACCGAACCGGCGGCTCAGGACGCCATCCTGTCCCACTGTGAAAAAAACAGATTTCGGGTTGCCGTCCTGGATGCACCGGAAACTCTGGAAAAGGGGATAGATACCATGCCCATGCCACGGGATTCTACCATGGGAGCCTATTACTTTCCCTGGGTAAAAATGTACGATCCCGATAATGATACGGATGTCTATGCCCCACCCTGCGGTGGTATTGCCGGCGTGTACGGCCGGGTAGACAGCACCAGAGGAGTTTTCAAAGCTCCTGCCAACGAAATTTTCCGGGGAGCTACCGGGCTGAAATACAATCTGACCGATGCAGAGCAGGAACTGCTGAATCCCAAAGGGATCAACTGCATCAGAGAGTTTGACGGTAGAGGCATCCGTGTCTGGGGAGCCAGGACTTTCAGTTCCGACCCGGAATGGAAATACATTAACATCCGTCGTCTTTTCTGTATGGTTGAAAAAGCTATACAGGACGGCACCAACTGGGTGGTGTTCGAACCGAATACCCGGTCCCTGTGGAAGCAGATTGTCAGGAATCTCACGGCATTCTGTTTGCGCCTCTGGAAAGAAGGGGCTCTGTTTGGCGATTCTCCCGAGGAGGCATTTTTTGTCCGCTGTGATGATGAACTGAATCCTCCGGAATCCATTGATGCAGGTTATGTTGTTTGTGAAGTGGGAATTGCGCCGGCCAAACCGGCCGAATTTGTCGTATTCCGCGTTTCGCAAAAGACATTGTCTGAATAAATCTTTTAAGAAGGAGAAGAAAGATGGCTGATTATGTACCAACGATGAAGACCAATTTCAAAGTCGAAATTGACGGTGTGGATTATGGTAACTTTACCTCTGTAACAGGTCTGGGCGCTACGGCCGAAATCACTGATGATATCGGTGGGGTCGATAGAAATGCCAGGAAAATCCCGGGAAAAGTGAAGTACGATGTGGTCTCTTTTTCACGAAACTGCGATCCCAAAGATACTGTATTGCGGGATTGGTGGAAAACAGTGGAAAGAGGGATTCCCGAAAGGAAAGCGGTCTCTATTGTTCTGGTAGACCGGGACGGACAGAGCGAAATTACAAGACGGAACCTGTTTGAATGTGTTCCCTGCGGATGGACCATGTCCGACTTGAACAGTCAGGAAGTGGGATCTATGACGGAAACCATTTCTATCGTCTATGAAGACGGAGAATGGAAATAGGTGTTTACCCGGGGTGATTCAATCCCGGGTAATCCCCTTTCCTGTTTAAAAATGCAGAAAAAAAATATTTTTCAAATATTCCTTCTCATCCTTTTTCCCTTATTGCCTCTCAGTGCTTCCGGAATCTTTGAATCGTCAGAAGAGCCTGTTCAGGAGGAGGCCGTTCCTGCGGTACAGGAGCTCTATGACGCCCAGGAGGAAACCGTCCCTTCCATAGGACTCTTCCTTCCCGAAGTCCAGGGAGATATTCCCCCGGAGGTTTCAGACAGAATCTATGGAGATCTGGCAAAGGCGTATGTCAGGCAGAACCTGTTTAAACCCTACAGTCTGAATGAGTGGCTGGCACAGGAATATCCCAACACCGGTCCCCGGGATATTCTTGAAATCGGATACAGAATCAGAAAAGACCGCTTCCCTCTGGATTATTTTTCTACTGTCAACATCTCCCGGTTTGCGGATAAGTACTTTCTCATGGTGGCAGTCTATCCCCGTAACACTATCGAGGATGTTATCTACAGTTATAGAATTCTGGATAATCTTAGCAGCGAGTGGGAATTCCTTCTGCCGGATATTCTGAATGAAATCCAGTACCGGTTGGAGCAAAAACAGGAACCCCATCAGACCAGTACAATCTATGTTGAGCCCTTTCCGGTAAAGTTTTATCAGTACTATGAGATCCAGAATGGGGAGTTCTCTTTCACAGAGCTGCCATTCATGACCCTTGACGGGGCAGATTTCAGAGCCGATGAGGACATTGTTTCCCAATGGATGGGAATGAGACTCCACCTTTCCGGTTTTTTCCCGGTTCTGATCCATGATTTGAAATCAAAAACAAGAGCGGATGTTTCCTCAAGGGCAACCTGTCAGTGGGGGCTGAAGGGGGAAATCCGTATTTCTCAGCGGCTCAGCGTTTTGAGACTTCAGATATTCGATTACCGAAGGAGAGAAATTCTGGCCTCCTACGACATCCCCTTTTCCGGGTTGAAGGCGGAAGATGTATCTGATGTTATTGATCGGTCTCTGCCGTTTATCCTGAATACGGTCCTGTCGGATGAAGCCCGGAAAAGGATCGTTATGCTGGATACGGACTTCCCCCTGACAGGCGACAGGATATATACCGCATCGGGTTATCAGGGGCCCTGGGGAATGATTCATTCTATTCCCGGCCAGGTCGGTTTAAACAGATTTCTTATTGTTTCGGATGAATGGCATGAATCGGAAGATAAAAATCTCTTTCAAAAGTCTGAAGTGGTCAGGGAACTGTATCTGCCGGATCTCTCTTCCTACAATACCGCTCTGTTAGTCGGGCCTGACGGAAGGACCGTCGATACCTACCTGGAAAAGGATATTCTCTATGCAGAAAAGATATTTGAATAGTTTTCTCCTGCTCTTTGTCCTGGGAGGTCTCCTGTCCTGCAGAACTGCAGAACCTCAGGAGCAGCCCGAGGATCCTCTTGTTCTGGAGGCTCTCTTTCCGCCTCCGGCAGTTCAGGTTGTAGAGGAAGTCATTGAAGAGGCTCCGTTGCCTGTTGTTCCCCTGTATGTTCAGGGGCGGGTGATGGAAGTGGAGGTTCTGCAGGGAGTGCAGTCTTTCCTGTATCTGAAATTCAATGATGAACTGGTTATCGGGGAAATCCCGGAAACGGAGCTGCAGGTTTCGGAAGAGGAACTCCTGAATCTTCCCGAATCCTATCAGATCGATGCGGGAATGAAAGGAGAGATATACTCTGATACCCAGTTTACTGAAAAGGCGGGCGATTTTGTTATCCTTGAAAAATACGGAGATATTTTCAAGGCCGAAATAGAAACATTGAACTACATCATAGACCGTTCCTCTCTGGTCCGGATTCAAATTCGATAAGGAGTCAGGTATGTCTCATATAACGAAAGTAGAAACAAAACTGAAGGAACTGGGAATCCTGCAGAAAGCTTTGAAAGCCCTGGGTTATGAATACCGCTGCGCAGAGGAAAATTCCTCCCTGGTTGTGAACGGCTGGAACGGGGAGGAAATTGAAGCGGATATGGAAATCTGCCTGGAGGGGCCCTACGGCATAGCCGTCCATGTCAGTGATCAGGGCCTGGAACTCTCGGCAGACTGGTGGGGCGTTGAAACCTATACAGAGAAGAATCAAACGGATTTTTTAACAGAAATCCAGAAACAGTATGCCTATGAAACTGTCCTGGATAAGGTCAGGGAAGGGGGATACTCGATTGTATCGGAAGAACAGGATAGTAAGGAGAGTTTGCACATTGTCCTCAGACGCTGGGTTTGAAACACCGAAATTGAATCCCCGGGAACTCATCGGTTTAAATTTCAGAAATGCCGCCGGTCTTATCAAAAGGTCCGGAGGCCATGTGGGACAGTACTTCTACCGCAGCTCGGGAAAGCCGCGGTTTACAGTCATTGATGTCAGTACCAGACCCCTTGCCGACGGCACCAGGGAATATCAGCTGCTCCTTTCCGGAAAGAATCCCGTGGATTATCTGCCTTCTCTCTACCAGGAAAATCCCTTTCTGAGCAATTTCCTGTGGATTTTTCAGCATATGCAGTATGAACAGATTCAGATTATGGATTCCCTCCATACCTATTTTATACCTGAAGAGGCACCGGTCCCCTTTTTATACTGGATGGCAGGCTGGTTTGGAATGGATCCCGGCAAAACCGGATACAGTGACGATACCATCCGTGCTCTGCTGCAAAAGGGACTCAGCCTTTTTCAATGGAGAGGGACTTCCCGGGGCCTTTCCATGTATTTAAAGATCATAACCGGTCTGGAACCGGAGATTTTTGAAAATACATTCCCCCAGAGGGATTTTGTTGTGCTGGGAGAACGGAGTGTCAATGATGTTATCAGAAACCATACGGACAGTTCCGTTCCCTATTTTACAGTCCATTTTCCCATAGGAATCCAGGAATTCAATCAGGCGGAAAAGAGCCGAATCGCCACGATTGTTGAGCAGGAAAAGCCTGTCCATTCCATGTATTACATCACTTTTGAAAAAACGGAAAGAAAAAAACAGAAGGGAATCCTGATCGGCGATGATCAGATCATGTTTTGAGGATGTTGAGATGAATGACAATAAGATTATCGGAGAGGTCAGCCAGTTTAAAAGAGCCAATTTTTTTAACGGACTGATGGCGTCGCCCCGTTTCTGGAACAGTATTCAGGACTACCATTTTAAAAAAGAGGCATTTTACAATGCCATTTTTCACGGAAGCGGTGTGGTGCCGGGGGTTCTGGAGAATTTCTCCGTCCAGAGACTGAAAGGATCCGGAGGGGTGGTGGCGCTGATCGTTCATCCCGGGGCGGCAATAGACTGCCAGGGGCGGGCGATCTTCCTTTATGAGCCACAGGCTCTGACCCTGGATATCCGGAAATACAAACTTCCGGCAACAGTATATATAACTGTCCGTTTCCATGAAATGATGGAGGACTTTTTTCAGAACGATGAAAATCCCGATTATCAGGGGTATATGAGCAAAGTGGAAACCGCCAAGCTTGAAATTGTCAACACCCTTGATGCCAAAGGCGGTCTGATTGAGCTTGCCAGAGTGTCTCTTCAGGAAGGGGAGGACGGAGAGATCGCGGCTATCCATGATGCGGAGGATTTTGCCAATCCCGGACCGAATGCTCTGGATTTCCGCTTTGTTCCCTGGGCCAGGGTTCATAAAAGCGGTTTATCCCCCTATCTGAAGGATTTTCTCATAAAACTTCTGAATAAATCCAGGAATGTTTCCCAGGTTGCTTACGATATGCTGGCTCTACCGGGTTTCAGGGAACTCCAGACAATCTCCCTTACAGCCAGAATGCTTCTTCAGTGCGGGGATGTGAGCTTTGAAGACATTGTCAACATTATCTACCCCCTCTTTGACATAAATAATCAGATCGTTCAGGAAATACTTGAGGATGAGAGAACCAGGGGGAAAAGGACGATATCCACAACGGAAAACTTTGAAATCGTCAAGAGGAATGTGTTTGAAATGGGGGACAGGATTAAATCCTTTGATCAGACCTATGAGACTCTGGATGCCATCTTGAAGTGCATAGAGAAGGTAAACGAGGGGTATCAGAAACTCTTTATAACCAGAAAAATCACAGGTTCTGACCTGTCTCTTATGAGTGAAGAACTATCAAGAATCCTCCTTCTGGAGGACGAACGGTATACTCTGGTGGATTTTATCGATTCCAGAGACAAAGAGAGCATGGAGTCGCATAAACTGGAATTCCTTGACACAGTGGATGTTCAGACTACCAATATTTCTCTGACCTATCCGGACGGGCAGATTGTCAGGGATACAGTGAAAAGGTACCTGGGCGGTTCTGTCCGTTTCAATATCAAAAATATCATTAAAAAACGGGAACTCCTGATAATACGCCGGTCTGATATTATCCATGGTAATTACCGTGTGAAAGTCGATATCGGTTCTACCAGTAAAACACTGAATGTGGATACTCCGGATTCCCGGCACCGCTGGAGAAATCTCAGTGTTAAGTTTCATGAAGACTATATAGACAAGTATTCCCTTTCTGTGACGTTTTCCATGGAAGACGAGGGGCGGGATAACTTTGGTCGTATCTGGATTTATCAGAAATTATAAGAGGGAGTTTGAATATGTTTTTCAGAAGAAAATTCTGCAGGGAAGGCCATCTGATGGATCCCTCCTGGAGAATCTGCCCCGTGTGCATCACTCCTGTGGTGGGTTGGTTCGTCTACAGTCTGAATAACCGGACCAAAGCTGTTTTTTCTATCCGGGAGGGAAAAAACCTGATAGGCCAGGGAGTGGATTGTGAAGTTCGCATTCTCCTTGACTCTGTAAAAAGGCATCACGCCGTTCTCAATGCCACATCCGATGGCATCCTGATTCACAATGCCGGTTCAGGGGGGAAGATTCTGGTGAACAGAAACGAAAGTGTCACTGAAATCATCGATGGAGATCTTGTCACCCTGGGTGATGTGGAGTTCAAATTCAAATGCATCTATTGAGGAAATCCATGAAAAATATAGCTCTGATTTATTTCCTGGTATTGTCGGTTGTCTCTGTCCTGTACGCCCAGGAGGAACAGGAAAATACGATACGGATAGAAAGTATCGATTCCCATGCTTTTCCCCAGATGAAAGCCTATGTCTCTGTGGAAGATCAGGAAGGGAGTCCCAATCTGACTCTTGTTAAAGGGAATTTTAGTGCCAAGATCGACACGGAGAATCACCTCTCGTCTCTGGCTGTAGAGACATTCAATAAAATAGATGATTCTATCCATTATGTGTTTTTCCTTTCAGCTTCTGGACTTATGGATGGGCAACCTCTTACGGCACAGAAAAATGCCCTTTTGGATTTCTCCACCCTTCTGGGAGAGACAGATTCCCTGTCTGCCTACATTGTCGGGGAGCAGCCGGAGGAACTCTTCTCTTATGTATTGCCGCCGGATCTCCCCTCCGATGCTGTGCTGGAACTGGAAGTCAGGGAGGATCAGGCTAAAATATTCGATACTTTGGTTGGTTGTGTCAGGAAAATTGAGAAAGAGCAGGATGCGGGAATTCTCAAAAAAAATGAGAGAACAGTTTTTATCCTACTTTCCGACGGCCGGGACAATGAAAGCCGGTTTACCCTGGAACAGACTGCACAGGTTCTCAGCGAGAGCGGGATTCCCCTCTACTCTCTGGGGCTTAAGGTTCTGAGCGAAGCTTCTTTGTCCGTTCTCCATGAATTAGCCAGGAAAAGCGGCGGATCCTACCTCTACACTCCGGATTTAGACACAGTTTCTGATCATTTGAATCAGTTCGCCGAGTTGATCAATATGTCCTATGTGGTTTCCTTTCGGGCCAAAGGGGTGAAGGCGGACGACTCTTTTCATCAGCTGATGATACAGGTCGACGATAAAGAGCTTTCCATTCAGGGATTCCGCAATTTCAAAGCG
Organism: Oceanispirochaeta sp.; assembly: GCA_963666275.2. GTDB lineage: Bacteria > Spirochaetota > Spirochaetia > DSM-2461 > DSM-2461 > Oceanispirochaeta. Next base: position 2,203,865 of record CAXXOA010000001.1, on the reverse strand, counting down.
GTAAAAAATCCCTTCCCCCTGTGGCTGAAACTTGTCCTGCTTGGTACCGCCGTTGTCCTTCTGGCTCTTGGCATTCTTCTTATGATTTTTCGCAGGATGAGCCTCAGGAAAAAACTGGGTATCTCTAAACGAAAATGCCCCGACTGTAAAAGGCGGATGAAAGATGACTGGGAGTTCTGTCCGTTCTGCCGCTATCTTCCAGGAAAACCGGGGAAAAAGAAGAAAACCGAGGAGAGCGCGTAAATGGGGGGAATCCCGGGTATCCTTTACACAAAAAAACCTCTGGAGACTGAAAAGATAGCGCTTAAAGAGAATCCTGTCGCCGGGTTTGTGGGTATTACAAGGAAAGGACCTTTGAATAAAGCTGTGAAAATACAGAACTTTAACGACTTTTTAAAAACCTTCGGCGGGTTTGACACCGCAGGGAACCTTCCTTTCGGCGTGTACTCCTTTTTTCAGAACGGCGGCCGATGCTGTCACATTGTCCGTATTGCCCACCGCGAGGGCAGCGGGGGAGCCGCCTGTGCGTCTTTTATCCTTATGGATCAGAAACAGAAAAAAGTGGCAAAGCTGCTTTGTAAATCCGAGGGTATCTGGGGAAATGAGCTCTATCTCAATCTCTGGCTGCATCCGGATCCTTCGGGGAAAAGATCCCTTGTGAATGTCTCCCTTCATAACTCGGGTTTTCAGGAGGATTTTCTGGGATTATCAGCGGATCCTCAGGACTCTGACTATTATCTGGACAGGATACAAAGTCAATCCTCACTGGTTTCTGTGGAAAGCATTTCAATCAACGGGAGTTTTTCTTCTCCGGAGGAAGTTCATAATGAGTTCTTTTCCGGCGGTAGAGAGGGAATTGCCGGTCTCAGGGCGGGGGATTTTATCGGGCGGACTGAGAATCCCGACAGAAGAACCGGACTGGCTGCTCTGGAACCCCTGCAGGATGTGAATCTTATCGCCGCTCCGGATGTTTGCCTGCTGAAAAAAACCGAAGACATTTTTGCCGTTCATACTGCCATGATCACCCATGCGGAAACCCTGGAGGGGCGGTTTGCCCTGCTGGATCTGAACAGCTCCATGGAACCCTCGGATGTTCTGGCATACAGGAACAGGATCTCCTCTTCCAAAGCGGCGCTCTATTACCCGGATCTCAAGGTTATCGATCCGGCTGACCACACAACCTTCTCTCTGGCTCCCTCCTGTGCCATTGCCGGTATAGTTTCTGATGTTGATCTGTCCCACGGCTGTTATTATCCTCCGGGAAACCGTTTCATTGAAGGAGCGGTAGCCCTTTCCCGCCCCCTGAAAAATGATGAAATAGCTATGTTATATGAAAAAGGGGTCAACGCGTTCAAGAAGGTTCCCGGAAAAGGAATCAAGGTCTGGGGAGTCCGGACCCTGGCGGAAGATCCGGAATGGCGATTTATTAATGTGAGAAGAACCATATCTTTTTTGAGTGCCGCCATGAAAAAGGGCACATCCTGGGCTGTGTTCGAACCGAATGATGCGCTTCTTCAGAAAAGGGTCGTCAGGCACGTGACAGCCTACCTGATCGATGCCTGGCGCAAGGGGTATCTGGCGGGGAAAACGGCCAATGAGGCTTTTTTTGTTCGCTGTGACAGTGAGCTGAACCCTCCGGAGAACAGAGAGGCAGGCATATTGTCCGTTCAGGTCGGCCTTTGTCCGGTTAAACCGGCTGAATACATAATTGTTACTTTGCATGCGGAAAAAGAGCATACAAAAGTCATTATCGATAAGGAGGTTATTCATGAGCAGTAACGGAGCCGGATCTTATCTTCCCAATTATTTCGGTATTGAGATTGAGGGTATTCAATGCGGTAAGTTCTTCCGCTGCGAAGGACTGGAGAGTGAGAACTATGTATATGAGGTGGAAGAAGGCGGTCTGAATACAACGACTCACCGATTTCTTGGAAGAACGAGGTTTCCCAATCTCGTGCTTGAAAAGGGGCTGACAGAAAACAACGATATCTACAGATGGTATACCGATACAGTGGCCACTGAAGATCCCGTCACAAGAAAAGACGGTTCTGTGATTCTCTATTCAGCGTCGGGAGAAGAGGTAAAACGATGGAATTTCTATCGGGCCCTTCCCTGCCGCTGGGTGGGTCCACAGCTGGGGCACAACGTGCACGGCTGTGCGGTAGAAAGGATTGAAATCATGCATGAAGGTCTGGAAGAGTCTGAATAGGAGGTTGTTATGGCACTGGAGAAAGCAGTCATTATGAATCTGGATACAGATGAAGAGTTTGAGGTTCTGTTTAATCCGAAGGAATACATCATAGAAAAGAAAACACCCTGGAAAGAGCATGAAATAAACGGATTGGACTCTCCAGCTGTGGAATTTACCATCGGGGAGAGAAAAAGGCTGTCCATGGAGCTCTATTTTGATACCTCCGAAGAGAAAAGCGACGTCAGAGTCTACACAGAAAAAATGGAGGAACTCATGCTGGTTAACTCGGATCAGCACCGGCCTCCTCTGCTTATGTTTTCCTGGGGAAACCTGCAATTCCGCTGTGTTCTGGAAGATCTTGTTCAGAGATATACCATGTTTCTCAATGACGGGACTCCTGTCAGGGCCCTGCTGAAAGTTCTGTTTAAAGAGTACTCCACCGCAGCAGGTCAGATACAGGAAAAACCGCGGCATTCGTCGGATCACACCAAGAGGATTGTTCTTCAGGAAGGAGACAGTCTGAGCGCCCTGGCGGGGAGAGAGTACGAAGATCCCGGGAAATGGCGGGAGATCGCCGTTGCCAACGGTATCGAAGACCCTACGGATGTCAAAGAGGGAACTGTTCTGTCCATCCCGCCGCTGTACTAGAAAGGAGTTCTCATGGCCGATGAAAATGTGACTTTGACCCCCACTTTTATTGTGTATATCAACGGGACCCGTCTGGGGGTGGAACATGAAGCTTCTGTCCGTCAGATTCAGGTAAAGGATCAGTTCAATACACCTTCCACCTGCCGGATTATCCTATCGGATATAGAAAAAAAATGGATAGATTCCCCGGATTTTGAACTGGCCCAGTCTGTTTCGGTTCTTTTGGGCTTTAAGGATGCGGTTGAAGAGGTCTTTAACGGTGAGATTACAGGCAGCGAGGTTATGTTCCGCAAAAATGCCGATGCCACGCTGATTCTGAACTGCTCCAATAAAATGCACCGCCTCCTCAAAGTGAGAAAACATAGAGTTTTCAATGAAACCACCGATGCGGATATTATTGCTGAAATCTCCTCTGAATACGGACTCTCAGCGGATACGGATGCCCTTTCGAAAGAGCATGTGGTGAGAGTTCAGAAGGATCAGTACGATTTTGATTTTCTGAGAAACATGGCAAGAGAGTATAACTGCAAGTTCTGGGTTCAGGATGACACTCTGTTCATTAAATCCGCCATAGAATCGGAGGAGGATATTGTTCTTGAGTGGGGAAAGACTCTCGTTGAGTTTTCCTCCAGAAGGAATACGGAAGCACTCATAACGCAGGTGGAGGTTGTCGGATGGGATAATATGACCGGAGAGGGATTTTCAGGTATAGCCAAAGTTTCTTCTATAACTGACCGCACCGGAAACGGAGAGCTGGGAGCCCAGCTTGTAGAAGAGAATTTTGGTGAACGCCCCCTTGTCATCAGGGATGAACACAGCCCGGATCAGCAGAGCGCTGAAGAAAAAGCCCTGTCTCTACTCACTGACAACAGCTATACCTATGTGAAAGCGTCGGCTGTGTGCGAAGGAAATAATAGAATCCGCTCAGGGAGTCTTCTGGAAATTAAAGAGACAGGGGAGAGGTTCTCCGGAACCTATCTTGTACGGAAGGTCCTTCACAATTTCCATGCTTCCAGCGGATACAGTACCCATTGTGAACTGGAACGGAATACGGACGTATGAGTGTGGCTATCAGGGTTCATGACATACTGGATACATCTCTTGTAAACGGCCCCGGGAAACGGTTTGTTCTGTGGACCCAGGGGTGCCCTCTCAACTGCACCGGGTGTTTCAATCCATCGGCGGCGTCTCTTCAGGGTGGCCGGGATTACGAACTGGAGGAATTGCTTTCATTGATCAGGAAGGCAGATGTGGAAGGAATCACAATCTCCGGAGGAGAACCCTTTCTACAGGCCAGAGAACTCTCTCCTCTGATCAGGGAGTGTACCGGAAGGGGACTGAACTCTATCGTGTATAGTGGATTCTCCTTCTGTGATCTGAAAAAGGAAATACTTCCGGGATCCCGGGAACTCCTGTCTCGGATTGATCTGCTGATTGACGGTCCCTACAGATCGGATCTCCCGCCGGAAGGAGAGTGGGCCGGGTCGGGGAATCAGAGGATTATAGCCCTTTCGGAAAACGGCAGGTTGATGAAGAGGAAGAGAAGAACCTGTCTGGTGGAAAAAGAGATCATTATTCACACCAATGGTGAGTTAGTTTTAACAGGCATTTAGACATGAATCGGGTACAAAGAAGGAATCAAATTTATGACAGCAGAAAACTTAAGCATTAAAGAGAGAATCGAGGTCCTGATCCGGGCCAGGTATCCCCTTATCAATATCATATCCAGTGAAGAGAAACGGGTGGAAGAGACTCTGAAGGGTATTGCCCATGGCAGAAGTAAGAGATTTTTTATCTGGTCTGTTACGAAGGGGCTGGAATCGGACGACGGCAGCAGCGCCGCTGATCTGCGGGAGCCGATCAAAGCTCTGGATCATATTCTGGAGAGTGATGTGAATGGTCTGTTCCTTTTGCGGGATTTCCATCCCTTTCTGAATGACCCCGTGGTGGTGAGGAAACTCCGGGATATCAGCCGGGAACTGAAAATCAGCATGAAAAATGTGATTCTCCTGTCCCCCATTCTGAAAGTTCCTCTGGACATTGAAAAAGATGTTACCATTGTAGATTTCGATCTGCCCGATAAGGCAACACTGGAGAGAATAATTGATGAGATTACAGGTTCGCTCCCCAATCAGGCCGCCTTATGGGACGGTTCCGTGCAGAAAGAAAAAGTCGTGGAAGCGGCTTTGGGGCTGACCGCGGAAGAAGCAGAAAATGTGTTTGCCAAATCACTGGTGCAAACCGGCCAGTTTGATATTTCCGTGATCCTTTCGGAAAAGGAACAGATTATCCGGAAATCCGGGGTTCTGGAGTACTACCGTTCCCATGAAAAGATGGCCGAAATCGGCGGTCTGGAAAATCTGAAGCAGTGGCTGAATAAAAGGAGCAAAGCCTTTACCAAAGAGGCCAGGGATTTCGGTCTGCCCGAACCAAAGGGAATTCTGATGATCGGTATTCCAGGCTGCGGTAAGTCTCTGACAGCCAAGGCCGTCAGCTCACTGTGGCAGCTTCCCCTTTTGCGTCTGGATGTGGGAAAAGTCTTTTCCAGCCTGGTGGGAAGCAGTGAGGAGAATGTCCGGAAAGCCATACAGACGGCTGAATCCATCGCGCCTTCCATTTTATGGCTGGATGAGCTGGAAAAGGGGTTTTCCGGTATGGGATCATCCGGGATGACTGACGGGGGTACTTCCGCCCGTGTTTTCGGTACTTTTCTAACCTGGCTGCAGGAAAAAACCAGTCCCGTTTTTGTGGTGGCCACATCCAATAACATCTCTCAGTTGCCCCCTGAACTGCTTAGAAAAGGGCGTTTTGACGAGATTTTTTTCATCGATCTGCCCAATCATCAGGAACGGAAAGAGATTTTCAGGATTCATCTGAATAAAAGGAACCGGAACCCGGAAAACTATGATCTGGAGCATCTCTCCAGACTATGCCGGGGGTACTCTGGTTCTGAAATTGAAGAAGTCGTTATCAGTGCCTTATACGATGCCTTCGATAAGGGCTGTGATATCGACCAGGAGATCTTGAATGGTTCGGTGGGCTCCATGATCCCTCTCTCTCAGACCATGAGTGAGGAGATTAAGAATATCAGGAACTGGGCGGATTTAAGAGCCCGTAAGGCCAGTGAAATCAGTTTTATGGAAGACGAAGAGAGCGCCCGGAAACTGGAAATGGTATAAGGGCGTTAGAAGGATAGATTATGGCAAAAAAGCAGGAACTGGAAATAACAATTGATAAAAACGGCGATGTTCAGATTCATGTTCAGGGAGTGGACGGTTCAAGTTGTCTGGAAATGACAAAAGAGTTTGAAGAAGCCCTGGGAATTGTGCAGCAGAGAGAAAAAACCTCTGAGTATTACAAAGAAGATGATAACGAAAAGGTTCATATTTACGGAGAAACTGAAAAATGATTTTTCAGGGATCCGGCTGTCTTACTCTTATCAGGGATGAGCTTATAAACAGTACTCTGCTGAAAAACTGGCAAATGAATGAAGGTTCTTTTCCCGAGTTGAAGTTTGCCGGGAAACAACTGGATATGCCTGCCCTGTACCGGGCTGTTATGGATCAGGGGATTATTTGCTCCTCCCTGGTTTGCAACGGGGTAGTTGATCAGTGCTCTTTACAGCTGATGGTGATTTCAGATTCTTCTTTTTCGAACAGTTCTTTTATCAGTACTCAGCTCCGAGGTTCTCATATCAGAAACACCTCTTTTTATGGTGGTTCTTTCAGAGGATGCTCTGGACCCCGATTGAAAATGGACTCGGTGCGGCTCAAGAATTTTGCCATGATCGAACCGGAAATCAGCCATGGTGTTTTGAACTCCATCTGCGCTGTTAATAGTTCTTTTGCGGCAGACCATCCCTCAGGTATCACTGGTTTGAAACACACGAACATCAGCGATTCCCTGTTTATGGGGTGTCATATCTCCGGGACGTTTTTTGCCTTTTCCCATCTGGATCGCTGTGTGTTTCTGAACTGTGTATTCTCTCATGTTGACTGGGATTTGACAGAGCGTGAGGATGTCATTTTTCTTGGATGTCAGGGAAATCCTTCCGGCATGGATAATCTGCCTTACGTCCCCTCCCGGCCGGAGGGGAGCTGGGTCAAATTTGAAGAGGAGATTCTTTGTGGATAATGATAGCTTAATGACCGGGCTGAACAACTTGAGCCGTGAGGTTCTGACCGATGGGTTTTGTATGCTTTATGAGGAGTATAACAAAAAAGGTTCCAATTCCTCGGCCTCTCCTCAGGCTTCTGTTTCTGCAGCAGATCCGGAAATCCCCAATTTTACCTCTTTAATGCTCTATTTAAAGGATAAATATGATTTTGCGGAATTCCGGGATTTTGTCGTGGAAGGCGGAAGGGTCGTCTGGAAAAGAGGCGGCCGGCGGATCGAAATTTCTCATGAGGAAGAAGAGGTTATGAAACCGGCTCCTTCGGCGACAGAACATCGGGATGAATCGGCCCCCCGTTTCAGGCAATTGGAGATGAACTGATGAGTGACGACAGAAAATACCTGAAAGTGAACCGAAATACCGGTGACCTTGAATTAATCGACTTTCCCTATCCTGATCAGGCCCGGGCGATTCTGGATGATATTTACAGAGAGTTTGCCTTTGAACCTCTGGATTTGGAAACTATCGAAAAAATGAATCAATACGTTGAACAAAAACTGGAGAAGCTGTCATGACTGCCGGATGTGAGTTTACTCTGCCTTTAGGGCTGAAAGATAAGGATGGTGTGATCCATAGAACAGGATTTTTAAGGGATGCCACAGCGGAAGATGAACTTGTGCTGCAGGAGCTGGACAGTGTGCGGTTTAACGACCGGCAGAGGGATCTGGAACTTTTGTCCCGGCTGATCTCCTCTCTGGGAAGTTTATCCTCAGTGACCGCTGAGACTCTGGAGGATCTGTACGAGGCGGATTTTGTGTATCTCCAGTTGCTCTTTAACAGCCGCAATGAGGGGGAACAGATCTCCTACCGATGTCCGGTCTGCGGGAATAAAAGGGATCTGGCGGTCAGTTCTCTTTTTGCGAATACAGCTGTAGATGAGATTAAAGAGAGATGCCCTTTCCGTTTACCCCATGGGAGCGGATTAAAACCGGAGATGGGGTCGAAAGTGCGGGGTGAGATGGCAATGGCCCGGTGCCGGGATTTCCTGACTCTTTACCGGGATCCCAGAACAAGAGAGAACCCTTCGTGGTTTTATGTGGGGCTTTTGACCCGGACGGTGAAAAAACTGGGATCTGAGAGGTCCATCAATAACAGTGTGATTACCAAACTCTCTCCGACGGATTTTGCTTTTCTGGTAGACCTTTTTAATGAGCTGAATAACGGAGTGATCCGGGATAGGGAAGACCTTTGTTCCTGCGGGAACAGGAACCGGGTGGAGTTGAGTCTCCCGGGGGAAGTATAAGCCGTCTTTCCGGAGATATTTACGGGGAGACGGCATACCTGGCCTACTACTTTCACTGGAGCCGACGGGATGTCCTGGATATGAGCCGGAACGAACGGCGGCGCTGGCTTGCTGAGCTGGAAAAGATCAACAACCGGATCAATTCTGATACCAGGAACTATGTAGAAGCCCTTCGGGCAGACCAAACCAGATAGAGATCCTTGTGAGTGTGAGGATCGTTTTTGAGCGGGAACAAAGGGGTGAAAATATGATTGACGAACTGCTGAGCTATTTTTCAAAGGACTCTTATACAAAGAAGGACGAAGAGATTCAGAAGGCCTTTGATCTCTATGAGGAAGGTCTGAGTCTGGACGGCCCCGAAGGGGAGGCCCGGAAAGAAGAGGCCCGGCACAGTATAGAGTCCCAGCTCGTGGCTTCCGGCCAGGCAGAACAGGACTCTGTGTTTTTCAACCCCGATGAGTTCTTCCCCGGAGGAAGAAGAGATTCCGAACGGATCGATGCCTTCCGGAAAGATATGCTTTTGAACCGCAGCAGCCAGCAGATGCTCTGGAGTTTTGCCGGAACCACCGGGGCTATGACTGTGTTAACAGAAAAACATCTGGAGAGCCTGGGCCGGAATCTGGAAGATCTGAAACCCGCCGGAATGCGCCGGAATAGAATAAAGAAAAACTCTGCCGCCGAAACAGGTTCATCCCGGATCTACCTCTATGGAGACGGCAGCGTCAGCGAAACCTATAACAAAGAAAAAGCCCGGCTCCGGTTTGACCGGACCAGTGACAAAGGCGGTTTTGACTGGAACCGGGAAAAGTATGACCCCAACTACCGGGTGGAGAAACAGGGCTGGTTCGGCGCTCTGAACAAAGAGGGCGACTGGGTTATGGTGGATGAGACAAGCGGCCGGCAAGGGGGCATTACCGCCGAGCCGGAAGGTCAAACCAGGGAGATCCGGATGGTCTCTACCCTGGACGGCCCGGTTATATTTGATACCGCTCTGTTACTGGTACAGGAAGAGGAAGAGTACTACTACACCCTGGAGGGAGAGCTCTACGGGGCTGTAAAAAACGATCCGGATGCCGCCTGGAAGAGGGTGGAAGCTGAACTGAAGGGAACCTCCCCTGTGGGAGTCGTCCTTCCCCAGGGAACACCGGATGAGGTGAAAAAGGTGTACCGGGAGAAGTTGGGGAAGGGTGTGAAAATTCTGGAAGAAGGAAGCACCGAGACCCGAGACTTGGTTCAGGCTGACCGCAGTGAACGGGAAGAGGCCGCAGCGGCCAGTCTGACTCTGGGAGCCTTTGCCCGGCTGAAAGAGAGCGGCCTAACTAATAAGCAGGCCGGAGAGATTCTGAGTGCGGGAGAGGAGGTGATAGAGCTTCCTCTTAATCCTTTTATTAAAGAAGACCGGGATGCCATTGCCTCTGATCTGACTCCCGAAGCGGAGGCCTGGCTGGACAGGAAAGGTGAAGAAGTGTCCGGTGAAGAACTGGGTCATGTGATGCCCTTTATCTCAGCGGTTCTGCCTTTGCTGCAGGATACGACACTGGATGATACGGCTGTTCTGGATGAAGCCTGGAACAGTGGTCTGGGGAAAACAGGGAAGCAGTCCGATGCGGTTCTGACCGGCAAAGTGTCTCTGGGAGAGTTGTGCCAGGGGAAAAAGCCCTTCGGACAAGCAGGATCTCCAAAGGAATTTGATTTCTTTCAGTCAGCAGACCTGGAGAAAGCCTCTGCGGCTTCAAAGCTGACCGAAGGAGAGGCTGCTTCTCTGAAAGAAACCGTCGGAAAACTGAATATTCCCCCTGTGGACCGGAAGGGGTTTAACAAAAAGCTGTCATCCGCTCTGGCTGAATACCGGACGGTACAGATGAGTACAGGGATGACCGTAGGCGACCTGGTCCGTTCGGTGGATGCCATAAACAGGAAGAGCCCCGATGCAGGGAATATAGCCTCCAAAGAGGTCTATTTTGAAGAGTCCCTGGGAATAGTCCTGGACAGCGCCGCCCTTATGGCCGCCCCGGTGAAGTCGGTTCCCCGTGAGAGCCTGTACAAACCTCTGGACGTTTCAACCGGACTGGTCCTGGAAAAGGGCGGTTCTGTAAGAGGCACCAGCGAAGAGACCCTGCCGGCTGTCCTCCCCGAAACAGTCCTCCCCCTGACGGGAGATCTTCTGGCTGTTCTGTCGGTTCCCTCAGAGGGGGCCGGTCCTTTGAGTCGGGCTCAGCTGGAAGAAGTGAGGGCGGTCTACCGCAAGGCGGGGCTGAGTGAAACTGTCAGCGCTGAGGCGGTGAAACAGTGGGAGTCGCAGGCTTTTACCGGGGATGAGTTTGATCTGTTGAAAAACCGGCTGGAGAGTAAACTGGGTACTTCCGGTATATCCTCAATAGAAAAACAGCAGAGTATGATTGCCTCAGGAAAAGTCTCTGGTGTGTCCCAGATTAAAGCTGGAACAAATATGGTGATTCCTCCGATCACCACGTTTGTTCCTGAACAGAGTGAGGTCATACAGGCTGTGGCAGATACCTTTTATGAAGAGGGCGGTGTAACACCTGAATTGATTCTCCCGAGAGAGGAGTTAATCCCTCTGATTGCTTCTGCAGCTTCCGGCCAGTGGGAGGGCGTTCCTTCCGCTATGCGGAGCCCTATAAAACAGGCCATGACCCGTACTGTTGGAAGTCAGGGAGTTTCGGCTCCCTCTCTTTTGTCCGGTATGACGCCGCAAAAAGCCGCGCCAATAAGCCGAATCCCCCGGGTCAGCAAACGGATCCCTATGGCAACCGCTTCTTTCGGTGGTCAGGGCTATCGAAACCTGGGGTATAGGATCAATCCTTCCAGGAACCACGTTCAGGCTTTGAAATCCCAGGCTATTGGATCCCGGGTGGAGAATCTGGTATTTCCGGAAGCCTCAGTTTCTTCCGGTCCCACAAGTTCAATTCCCTCCGGAACCAATCCCATAGAGAAAACTGCAATAGCCGTAAAAGGTAGTTCTGTTTCCGCAACAGATTTTACACCTCCGTCCCGGCTGACATTGCGACAGCCAAACACTCCCGGGCTCTCTGGACAGGGGAATATTATTCCATTTAGGAATGGGAAACCGGCTGCGGTAAAAGCTGTCAGGCAGAATCAGGCTGGTTCTGTCTGGAATCCTGATACCTTGTCCCATCCCGGAGGAATGAGCCGGGGGGCTGCTTCCGGGGCGACTCCTTTTATGGGACAGCCAGCTGGTGGGCAGGGCTTTGTGCCTCCTCAGTTCGGCAGGCAGGAGATGCCGGGGCAGATGGATCGGATGGATCGGATTAATGCGAATTATGAGGCGGATAAGATGGCACTGGGGCAGGGGGAGTATGGAGAGCAGAGGATGCTGGCGAAGACGCAGAGTCATTCGGTGGGGCATGCCGGGGGTGAAATCAGAAAAACAAATAGAACTGTTTTTATTGATGATGTGATTGAGGATTTACAGAGGGAGTTTTAAATGGGAGGTCAACGGGAAGTAATTTTTTCCAGTCTTAATCTGTTTCTTACATCTGTAGAACTTGCTATCGGATCATATATCGGTGTTTCAGAACAAGCATTAAGTTTTCATCCTAAAATGCCTGATCCTAATCGTGAATTAAGAACTGAGAATTTGGTCACTGCAAAGGTCCAGGAAAAACATAGGTTGGATCGTGTCTTCGCATTGGATGTCTCTTTAATAAATAACATTTATCTTTTATATGGGTTAGACTTGGAAAATGTGAAAATTCATACTGGACCTTATGCTGAAGAGATTACACATAAAACAGGTGCAGAGGCTTTAACTATGGGGAATGATATCTATTTCTCATCAGGTAGTTTTGCTCCTCAAACGGAAAAGGGAAAAGAACTGCTTCTGCATGAATTAGAGCATGTAAATCAATTCCGAAAGGGCCAAAACTTAACATTCCGGGAAGATTTTGAAAAATCGGAGCTGGAGGCTCTCAATCAGGAGGGTCTGAGTGGCAGTCATTTCGATGATATAGATCTTTTTGAACGATTCAAACAGAATGATTTGATATTTAAGAATACGGATCTTAATGATGGACTTGATGCGGTAGAGCAGGATCTTGAAATGTATACGACCAGTAATGATCCTGTAATATATCGGTATAATAGTTTATCCGGTCGTACTCATGAATTGACGAAAGAAGAGTATCAGAGTTGTTTGAAAGAGATTCTTTCCAGGCTGAAAGAAAAGTTTGAAGATGAGATACGATACAGTGGTGAGGATCAACGAAACGCTACTATAAATAATCTGGTTAAGTTATTTGATGGGAGAATCCTGTAATGAGTGAACTGACAAAGTTTGATACCCGGTCATTGGCAATATTTACTTATTTCACGATTAAAGATGTTTTTGAAGGAAAAAGGCCCGGGAGTTTTCCACAAGAAAGCAGAAATGAATTGGGACGATTTATCAATCATTTCAATGTGAATAATTTTATCAGAGAGTCAAGTTCCTATGGAAAAGATGAATTGAAGAGTATTTATACAGTTTGTGAAAAATGGTTGGCTATATTAAGAATTGATCCTGTAAATATGCATAAAGAGTTGTTGCAATATTTAAGAGAAGAGTCTGGGCAAAAAAAAGTCTTTGATATTCCTGTTGAAGATATAGATAATATTAATCCAATAAAAAGGGGTGAAAAATTATTAGGAACTCCTTATGGAACCGGTTATGATGGGGAATATAATGGTTCCATGATTGTCCCTGAAAAACCAATAAAAGTTGACTGTTCTGAGTTTATAGCATATGCAAATGATACTTCAATCTACAGAACTGGCGAAATAGGAAATAATCCTGATTTAGAGAAAGTTGATGAGCCTCAACCAGGAGATATAAAAGTCTGGCGTGCTACAAATCCAAAAACAGGAAAAACACAAGGTCATGCAGCTATAATAACAGGAGAGTCCGGCCGTAGAGCATTACTACATTCTGATGATAATCCTAATGGGGTAAGATTTACATCTGATTACTTAGAATCATATTATAAAAACAGAACAGATTATACGGAAGTTTCAATAGAATATTATAGAAGGAGAAGCAATGTATTTTAAGAGTAAACTATTTGGTTTGATTTTCTTAGTTTTTACTAATTTCTTCTCTTATAGTGGTGAGGAATTTCAGGCTGAAAAAATTGTGTCTAATCATATATATAAAAGGCTTGAAGCCGGCATTGATTATTATTATACAGTTGTTGATTATTATCACCCAGATATAGCTATTCCACCAGGAGATAAAAACAGTATTCATGTCGTAACTAGTCATTTTAAAATAACCAATATTGAAACTATGAAAATGAATATTAATTTAATGGAACCAATAGAAGAGGAAATCTGTGTTGTTACTGTAAATTTTGAGACATTAGGAAATGTCGAAGATTATATCTTTTCTAAAGAATCATTAATCTTTTCTAGAAAATATTATTTATCCAAATCTACCGGAGATTTATTAATACTTGATTATTCAGATCCATTTTGGAAGATTGCTTCAATTCAAAAAACTTTACAATGGGTTGATAAGCATGACTTGGCAGATAATAGATGGCATTCTCTTCATGATCAACTATCAGAGCTAAAATAAAAACACTTCGAATTCTCCACTAATATGGATTTTATGATTCTCAGTAAAAGCTGTCAGGCAGAATCAGGCTGGTTCTGTCTGGAATCCTAATACTTTGTCCCATCCGGGCGGAATGAGCCGGGGGGCTGGTTCAGGGGCGTCTCCTTTTATGGGGCAGCCTGCCGCTGGGCAGGGTTTTGTGCCGCCTCAGGTCGACAGGCAGGAGATACCGGGGCAGATGAACCGGATAGACCGGATTAATGCGAATTATGAGGCGGATAAGATGGCACTGGGGCAAGGGGAGCAGAGGATGCTGGCGAAGACGCAGAGTCATTCGGTGGGGCATGCTGAGGGAACTGGATCAAGAAGACTAAATACTAAAAGTGTATTTATTTATGATGTCTTGGATGATTTAAACAGGGAGTCATAATATGGGACAAGAATCTTATGGAAAATTCATAAATCTTCTTGAACTGGTAACCATGCATTATCTGTTACCATCTAGCGATGCAACAACCAAAAACTCTAGAATGCAGAATCCGGATAATGAGCTAAGAACTGAAGGTTTGATAAGTCTCTATGAAATGAAAAAAGAGCGATTAGACCGAATACATGCGCTTGATAGCTCTTTGATAAATGAGATTCTCATCCGTTATGGAAGTGATCTGTCTCATGTGAAAATCCATACAGGTCCTTTTGCCGAGGAGATCACTCACAAGGCTGGTGCAGATGCATTGACAATGGGTGAGAATATATATTTTTCATCCGGAAGCTTTTCTCCGGATACTGAATACGGCAGACAATTGCTGATGCATGAAGCTGAACATGTTGAGCAGCATCGTAGACAGGATCGTCACATATATAAAGAAGATATCGATAAGGCAGAAAAACAGGCCAATAGTCAGGAAGGTTTATCAGATATCGATACTGAGAATAGAGAACTGTTTGATCTCCAAAAACAGAAGGATCTTATCTTTAAAGATCAGGATTTGACGAATGGACTGGATATTATTGATAAAGACTTGGCAGATTTCTCTTCTCACAATGAACCTTTGACATATCGCTATGTAAGTCAATCCGGAAGAGTCCATGAATTGTCAGAAAAAGACTATAAAAGCTCATTAAAGATCATAAAGGAAAAACTTGAAGACCAATTTCAGACATCTATGATGTACAGTTCTGATGAAGAGAAAACTGAAGTCATAAATAAAATGATGAAGATCTTTAAAAGCTAGGTTTTATCCATCCCACCAACAGACTGTCTACGATATTTACAAGGAGATATAATGGGGAATCAAGAAAATGAGATTAAAGACCTTGCCAAATCAACATATAGATCCATTTTGGAAATTTTTGGAGGGCAAGAAGAGAACCCGAATAATAAAGAGTTAAAAGGTAAGCTCAAGAATTTCAATTTTAATGATTTCTTCGAAGAATTCTCTAAATATGGAAATCATGAATTAAATGAGATTCAGAAAGTTTGTGTGTATTGGTTACATCTTATTGGTATTAATCCAGCTCAATCAAATTACTTAAAGTTATCAAATCCTTGCGATGTTTCTATGCGCGATTTACCAACAAAAGGGTTAATACAATATTTTAATGATTCATATGGGAATCCATATGTTAGGCACCAAAATATTTCAAATAATAATACAAGGCTCCAGTTCCCTTCTGAAGTAATAGAATCAGAATATCCAGTCATTGCACGGGTAATTGAAGGATGCTTACCTGTTGGTATTGATGACTCTGGAGCTGGTACAAAAGCTCACAGTATTACCGATGCAATAGAAGGTGGATGGGGGCAGTTAAGAATTACAGTATATTCTAATAGAAACAAAACCGCTATAACAGGTTGGACTCTTGAACAATATTTACCAGGGGATGGAGAAGGTGCCGCTTTGAATCAACCAGATTTTGAATGGACTAGGATTACAGATAGCGAAATTGCAAAAAGATTATTATTTAATGATCATGATTTAATGGCGGATGCTTTGACTGAAATATTATCAAAAGATGAACTGAAAAAAATTATCTTTCCATATCAAGGAGTTGACGCAATCTCTGGGGCTGCGCCGTCTATAAAATGAAGAATGACAAGTTTGATTTTAATATGAAAAAATATTTATTTGTATTATTCCCTCTAATATTACTAAGTTGCAATTTCACAACTGTCAAAGGGACTGTAGAAACTTATGGAAATGTTGAAGATTTCCCATTGCATATTTCATACAGAGTAAAGAATTCACAAGGATTCTCTGGGTGCGATGTAAAGACGGATAAAAACAATAGCTTTTCTGTCAAAATAGATGAAAATGATATAATAGATTTAACTATTGATGTTTCTCCAGATTTTCCAATCTGGCAATATTCACATCCAGAAAATACTCTTACTTCACCCAAAATTATATATGGAAGTTTTGATAGTTTTATTATTTCTAAACATAAAATAGAGACAAATACTATTTTTATATATAATGAGATAGAGCTTACTGATTATCCTACGGAACGTAATGATTCCGCTAACTTGGAAATTGTATGGACTAATAATATTCCTAATGTAGACTTTTATAGTTTGTTTTTTAAATCAGTGGACAACAATAAGAGTTTTTCAATTATTGGGATAAAGGATAATCGCATTAGTTTACCAGATTCTCTATTTGTGGGTTTTACTGATTATGACGATATTCTGGGAAATGTTGAAAGTGATCAATTGATGATTACAGAATCGATAATAGCTGAAGGACTGTATTCAGTTGCTGTCTCTGCTTACAAAATCAATAATGATCGGACCGAATTTTTTAGAGTTGGGTCTACTGGTAATTACTATCCTGCAAAATATGTTGTATATGTTGCAGGTTTGCCGTAGGCTATGAAAACAATGAAATACTCCAATATCTAGTAGAGGATAATCTTTTCTCTAAGAAAGAAAATAATAATGGAGAAACTCCTTTAGACATGGCGATAAAATGGGAATTACCTGATTTTGAATCCAGTATCAGAGCTTTTCTTAGTCAGAAGTAATTTTCAGGTAAATAAAAAATTAACACTAAAAAGGGATAGTAGTGAAAATGAGCCAGGTACGCAGGGCGGCCCGGAGGTAGTCCGAAAAGCGTACCGATTAAGCGAATTGAAACGTATAGCCCGACCCCGCAATTAAAAATATTCAAATGATCGGTTAACAGGAGGATTACCCCCATACTTGAAACATCTTGCGGGGATTTTGCCAAAAAAAAGAGGTTCACTTTCCCGAAAAAGTTTTACCCCTTCGCCCAAGCTGGTAGTGGGACAGCCAAACACTCCCGGACTCTCAGGACAAGGGAATACGATTCCATTTAGCAATGGGAAACCGGCTGGGGTAAAAGCCGTCAGGCAGAATGAGGCTGGTTCTGTCTGGAACCCTGAGACCTTGTCCCATCCGGGTGGAATGAGCCGGGGGGCTGCTTCCGGATCGTCTCCTTTTATGGGGCAGCCTGCCGGAGGGCAGGGCTTTATGCCGCCTCAGTTCGGCAGGCAGGAGATGCCGGGGCAGATGGATCGGATGGACCGGATTAATGCGAACTATGAGGCGGATAAGCAGGCCTTGGGGCAGGGTGAGTATGGAGAGCAGAGGATGCTGGCCAAGACGCAGAGTCATTCGGTGGGGCATGCCGGGGGAAGTGTAAGCCAAAGAAAAAAATATACTGCTATTGATGTTCATAATATTGTTGAAGATATCAAGAGGGTAGAAAGTTGAGTGGTAATCAAGAAGTAACAATTTCCTGGCATAATAAATTCACGAATCTATTTGAATTGGCAAATGGGGCTTATCTTAATGTAATAGAGAAGACAGGTAACAATAACTCCAGAATGCAGAACCCGGATCAAGAGTTTAAACCAGATGGCCTGATCACTTCATATGAAGCCAAAAAAGAGGTTTATGACCATATTTTTGCGCCGGATACAGCTTTAATCAACCTCTTTTTATTGACTTATGGAAAAGACCTTTCCGAAGTGAAAATCCACACGGGCCCCTATGCGGAAGAAATCACCCACAAAGCTGGAGCGGATGCTCTGACTTTCGGAAAGGATATCTATTTTTCCTCAGGTAGTTATGCCCCTCATACAGAAGAAGGAGAAGCCCTCCTGCTGCATGAGGTAGAGCATGTCAGGCAGAACCAAAAAGGACAGCGGCTGACCTATCGGGAAGATGTGTCGGGAGCGGAAAAAGAAGCCTATAAACTGGAAGGACAGACAGGACATAATCCGGAAGATAGCGACTTATTTGAGATATGGAAACAGGATGATCTTGTCTTCAAGAATAAAGAACTGATTGCAGAACAGGATGCGTCGGATAAAGATCTGGAAGATTTTACAGAATCCGAACCTATTGAAATGTACCGGTATTTAAGCCCGTCAGGTAAGGTTATTGAAATGACTACGGAAGAGTATCGGGAGTGCTTGGTAGAAGTCAAAGAGAAACTTGTGGATCACTTTAAAGAAGAAATGATGTACGGAACGGAAGATGAGAAGATCCAAGTCGCCCAGCATATTACAAAGATATTTGGGATATAAGGAGACTGATTATGGTTGACGGATATTCGAGATTAGATATTCAAATAATGATGGTGAATGCTGTTTCTACTCTTCATGATGTCCTAAATGGGAATAGGCCCGGAAAGTTTAAAGAGACTGTGTTAAATGAAATAAAGATTATTGCCTCCAATTTTGACAGGACCGGATTGAACGCTTTTATACATGAATCCGAATCTTATGATTATAATCAACTGCGGACTGTTCTCAATTTATCCAAAAAATGGATGTCTCTTTTGGGGCTTGATATACCTCAGCCCACAGACGCTATCGTGCGTGAGGAGCTTGGTCCCCATTATCAGCAAACAATTGACCCCAAAGTTAATTTTCTTCTGAATTTGGCTATTGATGTTGACGAGAAGAATATCCTACCGAATAATGAAAACGGTAATAACTATTGGTTCTTAACGGATGATGGCTATTTGGAGTTTCATGGAGGCGGTCATTTGCGGAACTCTTATGGAGAGATTATGTCATCCTATAATGGAACGAAAACAATCGGAAAAGATGCCATTCAGGGAGGTCTGACAGAAATTCTGGAAAGAGCTATGGATGGGGCTGAATTGACGGATGAGTATGTTATAGGATTGATGACGGAAGCCGGTATGAGATTCAGAACAAAGAATCCGGATAATATCCACGATATGGATAGGTGGTATTGGGATTTGAGGGAGAATTTGGCGAAAAATGAAGTGAGGCGGATAAAACTGCCTGATGAGGTTGCGGAGTATTACAAGCAGTTTGAACCGGGGTGGAAGCGCGTTGAAGGCGGTGGGTTCTTGGCAGAAACAGATCCTTATGATGCTTCGTATCCCCATGCTGGTGAGGATTGGGTTTGGAGAGAAAATAATCAGAATAAGACGATTGGGCAGCCTGTGTATTCGCCTGTGGAAGGGGTTGTGAAAGAGGCTAAACATAATAAGAAATTGGGTTATTTTATAAGAATTACTTTGGAGGATGGGGGTGAGTTTAATCTATTTCATCTTCAGAAAGGTTCAATAAAAGTTAAAGATAAAGATCCTGTTAAAGTTGGGGATCATCTTGCCAATGCGGGAGATACAGGAACGGCATGTACTGGACCACATCTTCATATGGAAGTGCGTTATGTGGATAGAGATAATGCCTCTATTGTAGACACTCCAGATGCAGATGTTTTGAATCGGTATAATCGTTATTACGTTGATCCAACGGATATACAGTAAGAGGAGTATAAATGAAAAAAATATCTTTTATTACCCTGTTCTTATTAATAACCCATTTTCTGTTCAGTTTGACAGTAGAGGACTTGGAATTAAAGCTTAAGTCGATTATAGAAAGTGGAGAAACATTAGGTCTCACTTCCCTTATCGGCTTGGAAATCTCTGGTGATTTCACTAATTTTCTGAATGATTTTGGATCTTTTACGGTTGGAGATGTAAAAAGTGACCTTTCAGGGTATCGTAGGGTTTATAAAAAATGCTCTATTTTAGTAATGACCAGACATCTTGATAATGGAGTTGAGAGTCTTGTTGATATAAAAATTATTTCCATGTTTGAAAATGAATACTTAAGGAATCAGTCAGGATTTATTAAAGATATGCACGTTGATTTTCTTTCTGTAATAACTTCAGAGGATACCCCTTTCAGAAAAGAAACAATAGACACTTACAGACTTGTTTACTATTTTGATGCTGATAGTGAATCAATTATTGATGTGACAGATCGAGAACTGATTGTCTATAACGATTAGAAATTATGAATTGCTTTAAAATCGTATTGAAAGAAAGCTATATCAAAGGCTGGATGTACGGAGCATTTCTGGATTTGAAAGAATAGTTGATCATAAGAAAGGCATTGTACCAGACAACCCTAATGGTTTGCAGGTAAATTGGATCTTATGAAGCAACCGCTGATAGCAAAAGCTATAGAGTAAGTAGGTGGAATGGAGGGCGTTGCCCGGTATGACGTCACCAAAGGCAGCGCCAATAAGCAGAATTCCCCGGGTTAGCAAACGGATCCCTTTGGCAACCGCTTCCTTCGGCGGTCAGGGTTACCGCAACCTGGGGTACAGGATCAATCCTTCCAGGAATAGTGTTCAGGCATTGAAACCTCAGGCCGCAGGATCCCGGGTGGAGAATCTGGTATTTCCTGAAGCTTCAATTTCTTCCGGTTCCACAAGTTCAAGTCCCTCCGGAAAAACACTCGTTGAGAAAACTGCAACAGCCGTAAAAGGTAATTCTCTTTCAGGGAAAGGATTTCCCCCTCCCTCCCGGCTGACATTGCGCAAGCCAAACACTCAGGGACTCTCAGGGCAAGGAAATACGGTTTCATTTCGCAATGGGAAACCGGCCGCGGTGAAAGCTGTCAGGCAGAATCAGGCTGGTTCTGTCTGGAACCCTGATACTTTGTCCCATCCGGGAGGAATGAGCCGGGGGGCTGCTTCCGGGGCGTCTCCTTTTATGGGGCAGCCTGCCGGTGGGCAGAGTTTTGCGCCGCCTCAAGTCGGCAGGCAAGAGATGCCAGGGCAGATGAACCGGATGGATCGGATTAATGCCAATTATGAGGCGGATAAGATGGCCTTAGGGCAGGGGTGACCTTGACCCCATACCTTTAAACTGTACCACGAGCTAGATTAGTTTTCAGCACAAATAAAAAATAAAATTTTGTTCACATTATTGTAATAATATAAACATGTGTATATTATAAAACCTCGTAAATGTAAACAATTATTGGAGGATTTATGAAAAAAAAGGTTTATGCTCTAACTCTCTCTCTTCTCTTTTTTAATCTCACAGGCTGTATGTCCATGAATACGGAAAATCTGGCTCCGGGCCAGCAGGTTTCGGATGAAATCGTCTATATCACAGGTAAAGTCTCTATCAATATACCCGAAAAAAATATCCCTCCGGAAAAATACAGGGCCGCGGCACTGATTCTATCAAAGGAATTGGAAAATGGAGAGGAAGTTATTGAATACCTTGAAATTCAGCAAAACGAAGTCTTTTACAAATCACTTCCCCGGGGGCGTTATGAAGTTAAAGGGATCAGCTATTTTATACAGGAAAAGCCGATAGATGCCCTTGGGATTCAACTTGCCGCCATTAATGTCTATGCCACGGAATCAGAACTGGATCTTATCAATTCTGATTTTGCCTATCTGGGGGATATGGTTCTCACGTATGAAGAAAATCCTTATGGCAATTATGACAGGGTAGCCCTGATTAATGATCAGATTGACGGGATAGAAGTTCTTACAGAAGGCTGGCTTATGGACGGGCAGGGACAATCGGTGAAACCCATGGACATCAGCGCCTCCATGGAAACTATGGAACTGATGGAAGAGCCCTTTCCCATTACAACCACGGGGTATAAGTTCAAAGGAAAAACAAAACAGTATTTTGTCCCTGAGGATGAGGACTTCCAGGGGATACCGGCTGATGCCCGCATTGCCTTTCTCTCGGTGGATGATAACTATGCCACCTGGAATATTGTGAACAAAATGGACTCCTATGCCCAGTCGGAGTATAAGGCGGATATTTATTCCCAGAAGGAACTTATGAACACTCTGACTCCCTATCCCTCTGTGATTTATGAAGACAACTTTAAAACAGAGGGAACTTTTACCGGTGTCTCTTTTACAGAAGATTACAACGAAGACTTTGATAAGACGGCTTTAGAACTGGCCGAAAAGATGGATCTGGACTATCTCTATATTCTCTATCATATAATGGGCTGTACCTACGATACCAGAAGTCCGGGAAGACTGGGTAAAAACGGAATCTATATGACTGTTCATGGGCGTCTTTTTGATGTGAAAAACAGCAGTTTTGCGGGAGATTCCTATGTGAAGAAAAAAGAGAATATCCCATTGCTGAGTTTTGCTTCTGCCGATGAAAAAGCGGAAAAAGCGGAAGAAAAGCTCTTTGGTATTATAGCGGAAGAAATCGTCGATGCCCTATACAGAGATTAGAAAAAGGGGTAATTGAAATCTGAACCGGCTGAATAGCCGGTTTTTTTCAGTCCCTTTAAAAGCGTTTCCTATCTGATGAGCAGAAGATGGGCGGCAGAAAAAGCAGGCAGGAAAGGCAATGAGAGTGCCTTTTCAGTTGGCTGCCATGGTAGGAAGTGTCTGCAGGGAATGGTAGAAATTTTCCTTCATGCTCACATTCACTTCAAATGGACCCCAGGGGGTAATGAAAGGTATGGCAATGATCGGGTTATTCCGGGGCCATCCGATGCTGTGATTGGTCCCCTGAACAACAAAGGGAACGGTGATATCCAGATCAAAGCGGGTAATCTCTCCCAGAGCATTGCCGGCGATCATATTGACAATTTCTCCGACCATTCCTGTTATGATCTGTTCTTTTTCCTCCGGAGTATTCCAGATGATCTCGGATTTTTCCAGAGTTTTCTGAACAAGATTCTCTGTGAGCCTGATGGCTACGACCCCTTCGGCAGTCCCTGTGATCCCAATGATCCCGGAGATATCCCACCGGTGACTGGAAAAATTCTTTATAAGGGATTTCTGTCCTACATCGGGCTGTTCTCCCAGCATACTTTCAAAAATATTCAGTGTGGAACCCAGAAAAGGATTAATGTGCTCTGCTTTCATTTTTTATGCCTCTGAAAAACTTTTTGTCATAAATTTTATCATCTGTCATTAAATCTACGGGAGTAAACTTTTTCGGGCTGAATAATGAATAAATTATTGATTTTATTGATTTTACCACGGTCCTTTTAGACAGACAAACGTTTTTTTGACGGTTTCAGCAAAAAAATCAATGAAACTGTGTATGAATATTTGTTACAGGAAAAGAACATTAAAGAGAGATTCCTATCAGGTTTCTCAGTTCTCTTCTTTCTGAATCACCGTGTTTTTTAGATGGTCCACAAAGGTCAGAAGGGCTTCACTTGTATTTTCTTTCAGCCAGGCAATAGAAATATCTACATAAGCGTCCGGGCTGTCATAATCGATGAAAATAATATCGCTTTGACCTGCCTGACTGAACGAACGGGGCATGGGAGAAATTGCCATTCCCGTGGAAACCATAGCCATGATACTTTCAAAATTCTTCATAAGATGCCCTTTCAGTACATCTATTCCCGCTTTGATCAGCCTCTGATGTATCATCCCTATACTGCGGCGGCCGATGGAAAGGTCTACCATAGCCAGTGTTTCTTTTCTTATATCTTCTTTTTTGAGAATTTTCCGATCCGCCAGAGGGTGGGATTTGTGCATGGCAAAACAGATATAGTCTCGGGCCAGAAAGGAGCTTTCCATATGGGGATTGTCCGGATCAATTTCCGATGTTTCCACAAAACCCAGATCAATCTCTTTTGTCATGATCTTACCGGGAATCTCTCCCCAGTTTTCCATCATCAGAGAGAAGATAATCTCGGGATGGGACGCTTTGAAGGTTAGGAAGATAGAGGTCAGTAACATCCAGTTGAAAGGGCCGTGATAGCCCACACACAGCTTGTTGCTTCCGTATCCACCGATTCGACGGGTTTCCATTTTAACCGCTTCATAACTGTCCAGAAGCCTTTTAAACTCTTTCTGCAGGTATTGTCCTGCCGGAGTCAGCTGCACATTCCTGTTGTTCCGGATAAACAGTTTTGTATCCATTTCCTCTTCCAGATTATGGATCTGCTGGCTCATTGTAGACTGGGCCATACACTGTTTTTCCGCTGCCCGTGAAAAATGGAGCTCCTCTGCCAGACGGAGAAAGCATTTCATACGGTGGATATCCAATTATTATTTCCCCATTAATCGATAAATATGTATCTATATTAGAGGGAAATACCTGTTCCGTCAAATAAATAATCGGAAAAATCGATGAATCTGAGCGGAATTATTAATTTTCCAATCAGAATGGTATCTGCTATACCTATAACCAGATTAATTTTTATTGATAAATATGTATCGATTAAAGGGAGAATTCGTTATGAAAGTATGTTGGCGTAAAGCCGTCGCTGTGGCTCTGGTATCACTGACAGCAGCATTCCTTTTTGTTTCCTGCGGAAACGAAGAGAGCACAGTCCCATCTAAAAGCGCTGTAACCCTGGGAAAACCGGATTTTACGGCCGATGTTGTGGTCGTCGGAGCAGGGGGAGCCGGACTTTCCGCCTCTATCAAAGCAGCCCAGCTGGGTATGGATGTGATCCTGCTGGAAAAGAACTCTTTTGTGGGAGGCACCACTCTGATGGCGGAAGGGATGTTTGCCGTGGATTCCCATTTTCAGAAAGAAGCTGGTATAGAAATCGATAAAGTCGATCTGTTCCGCCGGGTACAGGAGTACAATCACTGGCTTTCAGACAGTAAAATATTAAAGCGTTTTTTCGATGAATCCGCAGCTTCCATCAGTTGGCTTGAAGAGCTGGGAGTGAAGTTCATGGGTGTTATAAGCATGGGGGATTCTGTAAAAACCTGGCATATCTTTGATGGACTGGGAGAAGGATACATTCATACCATGCACGAAGCGGCTCTGGAAGCGGGAGTAAACCTTATACTCGAAACTCCGGGAGAAGAGCTGGTCATGGAAGAGGGCAGAGTAAAAGGACTGATTGCCCGGAATAGCGAAGGTGAATCTGTTGCCATAGAAGCACCCGTTGTGATCCTGGCTACGGGGGGCTACTCGGATAACCCTGAGATGATGGAAGAACTTGTCGGGATTTCTTCGGACTACTCCATGCAGATGGGAGTTCCCGGCAGAACCGGAGATGGTATCCATATGGGTATTGGCGCCGGAGCGGACACTTACTATCTGGGAACAGCCATGTTCTACGGAGGAAACCTCAGAGGCGTTCCCTTCGGAAATCATCTGTTTGCGGCTTCTTCCTTCCAGCCCACCATGGTGACAGTAAATCAGGAGGGGATCCGTTTTGCCGATGAGAGCATTGCAGGCCAGAATTTCTCCTTCTTCGGCAATGCCATGAGCACCCAGGAGAAAGTTTACAGCATTCTGGATAAGGCCAGCCTGGACTATTTTGTCGAAGAGGGCTGTATTGCCGGGGCCGGTGCCTATACCCTGCCGGGGGCTAAGCTGACGGATCTCTACGATCTGATTGACCAGCAGCTTGCAAACGGCAATGAGGGGATTCAGATTGCCGATGACCTGGATCAGCTGGCTTCACAGATCAGCATTGATCCGGAAACACTGAAAGAAACTATGGCCACATACAATGCGTTCTGTGAAGAAGGGGTAGACAGAAGCTTCGGCAAATCCGCCGAGTTCCTGAGACCCATGGAGTCAGGCCCCTGGTATGCCTTTGATCTGGCCCTGGGGTATTTCACCACCGTAGGCGGTCTGAAAATCAATGAAAAAGCCCAGGTCATCAGCAAAGAAGGCACTCCGATTCCCGGTCTTTATGCCGCTGGTACCGACGGAAACGGTATTTACGGAGACTCCTACGATGTTGTTATCAGCGCCGGATCCTGCCAGGGATGGGCGGTAAACTCCGGACGCTTTGCTGCAGAAGATGCTGCGCTCTATCTGGGAAAATAAGAAAAAAAATATCATAATATACAGGTCATAAAGTCTGGCTGCACCGGAATACATTCGGGGCAGCTTTTTTTTATTAAGAGGGATGCCAGTACATCTGAATCGCCCCAGTTTATTGATCATTAAAGCTCATATCAGGCCGTATTATCAGAAAAAGGAAAATGCTCCATACTTTAAAAACTCTGAGAAATGAGAGCGAAACAGAATAGGAAAAAGGCAGAGACTGGAGGGGAATAAACAAAACAGAAAAGAAATAATAAGAAATGGTTGTTTAAATATTGTTTTTCAGTATCCTAGGGATTCAACATAAAAAAACAGGAGTTTTGCGTGAACGAAATCCGTTTGGTACTATATATTATTATGTTTGTCATATTCCTGGTCAATATGATCAGCTTTTACAGGAAAAAAACAAGTAAAACCCGGACCTCCCGATCCGTCATTCAGGGGCTGACATCGGTAAAAACGCTGACATCGGAGCAGAAAAAAGCTGTTGAGTCGCTCTACAAAGAATCCCTTGCTTCCAGGATGAAAGTGTATGAACTTACTGGCCCTTTCTCTACCATTGAGCTGCAAATCAACAATTCCCGGACAGATACAGTCGCAACAATCGGTGATGTGGTCATACATTGGGATCCCCGTCTCAAGGATTTTATTAAAGAGGTCAATCAGGCGGAAATCATTCTGCCCGAGAGAAAAAAAGGCGCTATCGTGGTTTCCCTGAACGGCTATGATGTTTGTGAGGAAGCGTCTATTCAGAAGGCTCTGAAAGAGGGGAAATCCTATACAGCCAAAAGGGAGAAATCATCCCCCTCCAGTGAAGACAATGCGCCGGGAGATGATCTTCCTTCCGGAGAATCCAGGCGAAAAGAGGCTTTTGAATTCCATTCAGGCCGTATGGTCACAGAGGAGGAGTTGAACTGGCTGTTCAGGGATTTCCGCTGGATAGGGAATCTGCTGTTCATGGCCTTAATCCTTGTGTCTCTGGCAATCCCGTTTTTGGGGGGATCCCTTCTTTCCATGGCCGGGGCTGTTCTGCTGTTCCTGTTTCTTATCCTCCCGTCCCGTTATCCCTGGAGGCAGGCCGGAAAGGTGAAAAACCTGATCCGGATTCAGGGCACGCTCCAGGGAGAGAAGGGGGCTTTCAAGATAGACCGTTTTGATCTGAATTTCCCCTCCGGATGGGAGAACTCCCTGAATCCGGGGGATCTGGTACAGCTGGAAGCCTATCAGGAGAATCAGGGGATCTACAGCCTGAAAGTCCTATCCATGACTCCCGGGTACTCTATAAAACGGGAGGAGCAGAAGAATCCCACAGTCCGGATGGACCGGTTTATTCTCTCGGGAATCCTGGCTTTTGCGGTTTGTGCCATCTTCTTCTTTGCCCAGCATCATGCTGAGAAAATCCTTTCCCTTTCCCAGTATTATGGAACAAGAGATATGCCCTCTCAGTTTTCATCTCTGGAGGATCTGGAGCAGCAGGAGCTTAAAAGGGGACAGTATATCCATATTTCCCGTGTTCATGGTATTAACAGCACAGACAGCTACGGAACCATTGAAATTATTGACCCTGTCAAAGCCAGGGGGCAGAACATTGATGAACTTATAGAGAGGATCAACCAGATTGAAAAGGTTCAGAATACCTACGACTTTGCCAATATGGTGTCCTATCAGCTCAGTGACTATACCCAGTCCTATGATTTTCTCTCTCAGGCTCTGGTGCTGATGGAAAGCGAAAATGATCTGAGTTATTTTACAGAGTATTTTAAAGACAGCGAGGGATTCAGATTCTTAAAAGAGATTGCGGATCTTCTCTCCTGGGCGGAGAATCAGGACTCTCTGGATAGAATTCCCTATCCGGAAGGAAGTCTTCTGGAAACCAGAGCCCGTCAGCAGGGGTATACGGAAGAGGATATGAGCATAGATCAGTTTCTGGGTTATGTCTCAGAGGCTCCGCTTCAGTTCCTGAAAGAACAGGAACACCTGATCAACCGGCAGATAGAGGAAAAGCAGCAGAAGGCTTTTACCCGGAGGAGCGGAATCCTTATTCGGGCCGGGAGTTTGGAGATTCAGGATTATAGTATTTCGTCGGGAGATCTTGAAAAATACAATATCATGCCCTCTCTATTTTCAGGGGGAGATCAGTTTCTTATCAATGAGAGTCTGGATGCCTATGGTATTCTGAAAGATTTCAACTCCTTCCTGAAACAGCCCTATCAGGAAATTGAGGTTGAAGGAATTATTTCCCGCCTTGAATATCCTGAAGGAGCGGGTAATGTGGAAATCACTCTGGATACCTATAGAACCTACGATCACATTGAATGGTACTGGTTTGATCTCTTTATCCTGTTCCTTCCCCTATTACTGGTGGGTATGGGTTTTGGGAAGTTTTTCATGGTAGAGAAAAAAAAGAACAGCTTCACTCTTTAAAAAGAAAAAAGGCTGTCCCCCCTGTGAATCCGGGGACAGCCTTATATTCCATAGTGAAGGAACCTGGTAAAATCAGATTCCCGATTTTACCTTCCATTCATTGTCTTCCAGAACCAGGGTTAAAGGTTTGGGAGATCCCACATCATTGCCGTTTTCCCGTATCTGGTAGAAGTATTTTTTTGTCGTTTCCTCATCCGTAGCGGTGCGGACATAGAAGAAGGTCCGTCCCTCTTTATTCAGATTGCTCCACCAGGAGTCTACCCGTCTTTCCGGTTTGCCCCTGTAGAAGTTGTAGGAACTGAGCAGTTCGATCCATACGTCTTTGTTGTGTTCCTTACTGGCAATCTGAAAATACAGTTCCGCAACGGTTCGCGGATCCAGGCCGGCCGGTATACTCGTCAGATTCAGGGGAATATCTCCCGCCCCGGCAGAAGCTTTTTCATCCATAAAAGCATCAATAAGATCTTTTGCCGGAAATTCAAGATCTTCTCCATCTCGTATCACAGAGGCTTTACCTTTGACTCTGACAGCTTTAATTTCCATCAGAACCACATCACCCCACCAGTCATAGGCTTCCTTGATCTGCCCCAGGAGTTCCCAGTTGTCATTCCCAACAGGGCCCATGGCATAGGAGTACTCTCTGAGCATATCGGTAATTCTGTTATCATATTTGATAACGAAAAGGCCGTCATTGGCGTCAAAACTATAATAGTATTTGTCTCCCTGACGCCGGTCTGTGACAAAATCGTCAAAACTGAATTCGGGGAAGAGCATAAGGGCATCTTTGTACTGACCGAAATTGGCATTGATTGTACTGGCATTCAAGGGAGGATCGATCAGAAAACCATCACGGCTGTTCTTCATAAGATCTTCCCAGGCCGCATCACTTTTCTGAGCTATCTGAGCTTTGTAGTCTTCACCGTAGTTCAGGGAAAGCACGAGTGTTGTAAATAGAGCAATAGTTAGTATTCGTTTCATTATGGTGTTGAAACCTCCTGTCTATTACAAAACCGCAATTCACAGTTAAGGTCAATAGAAACAGGTAATAAAATGAAGAAAAGATCAATATTGTGGATGGTTGTTTTTTTTAAAGCGGCGGAAGCCATAAAAAAGGGATTCCTCTGAAATCAGGGAATCCCTCGTGCATTACAGTCAGAAATCAGGGTTTCAGAACATCCAGAGCGGCTTCATATTTTGCGCTTACCGCTACGTCATAGGGAGTTTCTCCCCGGTTGTTCCGGGCATCAATTTCAGCTCCCTTGTCCAGCAGAAGCTGGATGGTACTGACAGGAGCCTTCATCTGGGCTGCTACGTGAAGGGGAGTATTCCCGTTGTTGTCCATGGCATTGATATTCCGGGGATTCATAAACCAGTCCACCGATTCATTGCCCTTGCGGAAGACAAGCATCAGAGGAGAAGTGTCCTGTTTGTTCCTGGCAAAAATATCCGCATTCAGATCAAAGAGAAACTGGATGGCCTGGCGGTTCTCCACAATAACGGCCACATGGAGCGGCGTATTCCCCTGGTTGTCTCTTTTCTGTATGGAGGCACCCTGGCTGATCAGAAGCTCCATCAGAGAGGTATTGGCATCGACAATGGTATCAAACAGTGGTGTTTTGCCTGTATTCTCCCTTGTGTCTATGTCGGCGCCTTTTTTGATAAGGTAGCTTGTCATTTCAAAATCACCGGAAAGGACAGCTTCATAAAAGGGGGACCGCCCCTCTCTGTTCTTTTTATTGATATCCGCACCCGCAGAGATCAGCAGTTCCGCCAGATCCAGAGAGTTCCAGTAGACGATCTCGTGAAGGGGGGTATTGCCCTGATTGTCCACCGCATCGATATCCGCCCCGGCTCTCAGAAGGATTCCGGTTACCTCAAGATTTCCTGTTTTCACGGCCTCGTGAAGGGGAGTGGATCCGATAAGGCTGACGCTGTTCAGTTCAGCACCCCGGTTCAGGAGTACACGAACTATGTCCGGTCTCTCCCAGAGGATACTGTGAAACAGAGGGGTGTAGCGCAGAGCATCGGCTTTTTCAAGAGAAGAATCCAGCAGAAAGGCTTCCACAAACTCGGCCCCTTTTGCAAAAGCCATGGTCAGGGCTGTCTCTCCCGCATTGTTCTCCACATAAAAATCTCCTCCGTTCACCTGAAAGAGGTCTGTCAGTTCCAGGTACTCTTTCTCAACTGCTAGATGAAAGGGCGTATCTCCCGACAGATTCCTGTTGTCGATGAGAGCGCCCTGCTCCAGAAGATAGCGGAACACATCAATCGGGGCGTTCATCATCACGGCCAGATGAAGAGGACTGTTCCCCTCGTTGTCCTGGCTGTTCACATTGGAGCTGTCCAGAAACCAGGAGAGAACACTGACGCCTTTTGTTATGGCTATGGACAGGGGAGAGGTGCCTTCTTTGTTTCTGGCAAAGATATCCGCCTCTTTTCCCAGCAGCAGAAGAGCTATCTCCGCATTGGATTTATCCACCGCTTCAAAAAGGGGTGTATTTCCCCGTTTATTCCGGCTTTCAATAGAGGCCCCGTACTGCATCAGCAGTTCTGCCAGAGTCTGTTCCTTGTTCAGGGTAACAGTCAGATGCAGAGGGGTGTTTCCAAAGCTGTTCTTGGCATTCACATCGGCTCCCGCATTGAGGAGCATCTGCAGAATATCCAGGTTATTGTCCAGTGTCAGTGCCATATGAAGTGGGACATTGCTGTTGTAGTCGGTGGCATTCACATCCGCTCCGGCCTGAATCAGAGTGGCTACGATATTTTTATAGCCCCCTCGTACTGCGCTGTGAAGGGGTGTGTTCCCCGGTTTGTCCCTGGAGGAAATGTCCGCTCCCAGTTCAAGCAGCAGTTTGACCATTCCCTCATGACCCCTTTCGGATGCCAGGTGAAGGGCTGTCTGACCGAATTCAAAGCGGGTATTCATATCGTTCTGATTAAAAAGGATAAAGGCATAGTGAAAATCCTGATCCCTTCCCTGATAGGATCCGGCTCTGATCAGTACAGATGCGGTTCTGGCTTTCTCCAGACTGTTTCTGTTGTTCAGAGCCAGGTCTACAGGCAGAAGTCCTGCGGTATTGCAGCTGTTGATATCGGCTTTCAGGGAGATGAGGAGCTCCGCCGCCCCGGAATTCCCCGCCTGGGCCGCCAGATGAACCAGTGAGCCAGCCGATACAGTTCCGGAATTGACATTCTCCGGAGTATAGACCGCTTCCATCATGGTCATTCCCTTATTGAATGCCAGTTCCGCACTGCTCATGTTCCCGTTATCGGTGATAAATATGTCCGCTCTGTTACTGACAAGGAGCTCCGCCGCATCAGGATGACTGTTGGCGATCGCCAGGTGTAGAGGAGTTTTTCCTTCGTTGTTCCGGCTGTCGGGATCCGCTTTCTGAAGCAGAAGGAGCTGCATTATGCGGGTATTTCCGGCGGCAGCTGCAATATGCAGAGGTGTCTGGCCTTTTTCATCCCGTTCATTCACATCCACATCTACTTTGAAGAGTTCTTCCAGTCCGGCCTGATCGCTGTTGGCTACCATAGCCATCAGGCTGGTTTCATCCACTGGTTCTTCCGGGGGTGTTTCTTCTACAACCTCTACATCTTCTTCAGGGGTTGAAGCACATCCGAAGGGGAGGATCAGTAGTGCCAGAGTCATTAATAAGCCGCTTATGTGTAATCTTTTCATTTTTTCCTTCTCGAATTCAGGTGTCCTTATTGTATAATCGGTTAAATAAAGACTTCTGTTTAATATATTGAAATCTTTCTCTTCCGGGGGTAGTATTCAGGACCCCTGTTATAAGAGGTTTCAACCAATTAAATACACCAACTCAAGGAAGGATACATGAAGGATGATCTGCCTGCACAGGATTCCGGAGATTTTCTGAAAAGTCTGGGGTTTCCGGCTATTCAGGTTCACCACTCATTTAACCATTTTGATTTTACAAGACCTGCCAGGAGGATCCTCGTTATCGGCCCCATGGGTTCGGGAAAAACCGAATATTCCGCCAGAATCTGGAGAGATGCCCGGGTCACCCTGGAAAAATCCGACCTGGTGGCAGAAAAAACACGTACTGTCCACGGAGACCGAAGGAATGTCTTTTTTGTCCGGTCCGCCCTTGATGAAAAACGTTTTGAAGAGTATCCCGAAGATGCTCTGGCCTACAGAGGGGGGTATGAACGTCTTGGTAAGCAGATTGCCAAGATCCGGAACTCCTTCGATCTTGAAAAACTCATTGAAGACTTTCCCGAAATGGGGACCTGGATTATCGATGAGGCCTCTTTTTTTGATGAACGTATGGCCTATGTTATTAAAAACGCTTCAGAAAAGAAGGGGCTTGTTTTTGTCTATCCCACGCTGATCCTCAACTTCAGAAGGGATATCTTCAACTCCACGGCCCGTCTGCTCATAGAAACGGCGACCGATGTGTTTCCTCTGACAGCCTACTGCGAACATTCGGACTGCATAAGCGACTCTTTCTACACCTACCGCTATTACCGCGTGAAAGGTCAGGAGTGCCCGGCACTCTACTTCGATCCTCTGATCATCATCGGAGGAGACAGGCAGAAAGAGGATCCCCTGGAACCCAACTACTGCACCCGCTGTGACAAGCACCATTTTCTGCCGGGTAAGGAGTATACCTATTTCACGCTGAAGCCCCTGGGAGAAGCTGCGGCTTCGGGCAATACGGATATTCTTGTAAAGGAACTCCGGTTCCTCAAAGAGGATGTATCAAAAAGTGCTCTCTACAGCAGCATTATGAACGAAGGGGAGGAAGATTACAGGCACTCCTCTGTGATTATGAATTCCCTTAAGGTTCCCTGCCTGGCCGAGAAGGCTCTGCTCTTCCTCTATGTGGAACAGAACCTGATCAGTGTGGACCTTTTCAGGAAAATTACAGATAAACTGGATTTGAACAGGGAGTACCTGGAACAGTGTCTGGAAGATAACGGCCGGACAATCAGCTGGTAGACAGGAGAGGAGAGAATCAGATGGATTCAATAAGAAGTTTATACAAGGTGGGAAACGGACCCTCCAGCAGCCATACCATGGGGCCCCAGAAAGCGGCTGCTGCCTTTCTCATACAGCATCCCGATGCAGAGATCTACAGAGTCAGTCTTTACGGCAGCCTGGCGGCCACCGGAAAGGGACACCTGACGGATCAGGTTATAAAAGATACTTTTGGAAATAAGAATGTGGAGTTTCACTGGTTTCCCGAGGAGGAGATGCCCGAGCATCCCAACGGACTGAAACTGGAAGCCTGGAAAGGAAACACTCTTCTGGGAGAATGGGAAGGCTACAGTATCGGAGGCGGTTCCATCCGGACTTCCGGAGATGCCGCGGCTGAAGGATCCTCACAGGTCTATCCCCATAACAATATGCGGGAGATTCTCAAGGACTGCAACAAAAAGGGGATTACCCTCTGGGAGTATGTCTATCAGCATGAGGGAGAGGGCATCCGGGATTTTCTCAGGGAAGTTCTCAGAAGGATGATGAGAACCATGCAGGAGGGACTGGAGACCGAAGGGGTCCTGCCGGGCCGGCTGGGTCTTACAAGAAAGGCCAGTATGTACCATAAAAGGGCGGACATGCTGAAAAAGCCCCTTTCCACATCGGCAAGACTCTTCTCCTATGCCCTGGCGGTTTCTGAAATGAATGCCTCCGGAGGCATTGTGGTTACAGCACCCACCTGCGGCGCTGCGGGTGTCCTTCCGGCAGTTCTCAGATATATGAAAGAGGTATTCAGCCTCAGTGAAACCGACCAGATCCGGGCCCTGGCCACAGCGGGACTCCTGGGCAATGTTGTCAGAACCAACGGATCTATCTCAGGGGCCGAAGTGGGCTGTCAGGGCGAAGTCGGCGTTGCC
This sequence comes from Oceanispirochaeta sp., assembly GCA_963666275.2. GTDB lineage: Bacteria > Spirochaetota > Spirochaetia > DSM-2461 > DSM-2461 > Oceanispirochaeta. The sequence continues at coordinate 2,169,692 of CAXXOA010000001.1, read as the reverse complement.
AGTTCCATGGCGGCGGGGGCGGCGGTTCAGATGATGGGCGGAACCCCCCGGCAGGTGGAGTACGCTGCGGAAATGGCTCTGGAGCACCACCTGGGGCTGACCTGCGATCCCATTTTCGGACTGGTACAGATTCCCTGTATCGAAAGGAATGTTATGGGGGCCAGCAGGGCCATTGCCAATGCGGAATTTTCCCTTTTGAGCGATGGATCCCATAAGATCCAGTTCGATGAAGCTGTGGAAACCATGACCCGGACAGGAAGGGATCTGATGAGCACCTACAGGGAAACCTCTCTGGGAGGTCTGGCTATCCTGTCCGTTCAGGACCCGGAGCTATAGGTCATACATGATCAGCTTCTTCTTGTATCCATGAACAAGCCATTATACAATTAAAAATATCACAAGAAACTGTGGAGACGCGATTTATCGCGTCTTTTCTGATTATTATCTGAATAAAAGAGGTTAAACATGGAAAAGAAATTATCAAAATATATTGATCATACCCTGTTAAAGGCGGCCGCCACACCGGCGGAAATAGAAAAAATATGCGAAGAAGCCCTGGAGCATGATTTTGCTTCGGTCTGTGTGAACGGCTGCTATACCTCTCTTGTGGCAGAAAAACTGAAGGGATCCGATGTGATGACCTGTGTGGTCGTGGGGTTTCCTCTGGGTGCCATGGCTTCCGAGGCGAAAGCAGCGGAAACGGCTCTGGCTGTGAAAGAGGGCGCCCGGGAAGTGGATATGGTGATCAACGTGGGTAAAATGAAAGAGGGTGACTTCGACTATGTCCGCAATGATATCAAAGCCGTCGTGGATGCGTCCGGATCGGCCGGGGTCAAGGTGATTCTGGAAAACTGCTATCTCAGCAAAGAGGAAATCGTCAGAGCCTGCGTACTTTCCCGGGAGGCCGGGGCGGATTTTGTAAAGACATCCACAGGATTCGGTCCTACCGGCGCTACCGTGGAAGATGTGGCTCTTATGAGAAAAACAGTCCCGGATATACAGGTGAAGGCTGCCGGTGGCATCCGGGACCGTAAAACCGCTCTGGCTATGATTGAAGCCGGAGCCGACCGCCTGGGTGCCAGTGCGGGGATTGCCATTGTGCAGGGAGGAAAGGATGCGGGCAACAGTTCTGGTTATTGACAGTTTCGGAATCGGGGAACTTCCCGATGCGGACAGCTACGGCGATAAAGGATCCAATACGGCTCTACATATCTGTGAGAATATCCCGGGACCTCTCTGGCCCCATATGAAAGCCATGGGACTGGGAAACGCTTCTGAACTGCTGGGCAATCCACTTCCCGGCTGTGAGGCTGTGGAGAAGCCCTCGGCTCTTTATGGCGTTATGGCCGAAAAGTCCCCCGGAAAAGATACCACCACCGGGCACTGGGAAATGGCCGGTCTGGTTCTGGATAAACCCTTCCATCAGTTTCCCAAGGAATATCCTTCTTTTCCTGATGATCTGGTACAGGCTTTCATTGAAAAAACAGGCTGCAAAGGAATCCTGGGAAACAAGGCAGCCAGCGGTACCGTGATTATTGAAGAACTGGGAGAGGAACATCTGAATACCGGGTATCCCATCTGCTATACCTCGGCGGATTCTGTTTTTCAGATCGCCGTTCATATGGACCGCTACACCATCGAAGAACTCTATGAAATGTGCGAGATCGCCAGGAAGCTCTGCGATCCCCTGGCTGTGGGAAGGGTTATCGCCCGGCCTTTTGCGGGCCTGCCCAGCAAATTCTACCGTACCAAAGAGAGACACGACTACAGTATTGCTCTGCCGGGAGATTCCATCCTTGATCATCTGCAGAAAGAGGGAGTCAAAACCGTAGCGGTAGGAAAAATCGGTTCCATTTTCAATGAATCCGGTATAACAGAGAGTTTTCATGACGCCGGAAACGAAGCCTGTATGGCCCGGACAAAGGAGATCCTCTCAAAGCCATCGGGGGAGAGGGAGTTTGTTTTCGTCAATCTGGTGGACACAGACATGATCTACGGACACCGCCGGGATATCAAAGGATACGGTGATGCCGTTTCCGCTATAGATGCGGCCCTTCCGGAATACATGGAATCCATGGAACCGGGAGATGTTCTTATCATTACAGGTGATCACGGATGCGATCCCGCCTTTACAGGAACAGACCATACCAGAGAGCATGTGCCTCTTCTGTGGTACCGGAAAGGCGGCAAAGCCGGATCTGTTGGTATCAGAAGCAGTTTTGCCGATCTGGCAGCCTCCCTTACGGACTATTTCGGCGTAAAACCCATGACTCGGGGAGAGAGCTTCCTTGAGAAATAGAGTGTCTCCGGATTTCCTTTCTGGGAAGTATCCCGGAAAGATCTTTCACATCCTCTTAGGCTTGATCCTTCTCAGCATTCTGATAGGCTGTGCTTCTGCACAAAAGGCGCAACAGGAAAATTTCTGGATCAGCGGCTTTAAAACCATGAGCTCTGCAGGAGCGGGAGAGCAGATGTCCCTTCTTGTCTATAAGGGAGAGAACCTTGCTGAGGCCCGGTGGGAGATTTTTTCCTCTCCCATAGAAGGATTTGTATTTGAAAAGGGTTTTCTGAGAAAAATATCTGTTTTGAGAGAAGAGAGAGACAATGTACCCGCTGATGCTTCGACATGGAAATACACCCTGATAGAAGAACTTGAGAGGCAGGTAGATCCCAGGAACGGATTGGAAGGGGAGTGGATTCTGGCTGCTATGAATGATCGTCCTCTCAACAGAATGGTTGTCCTGCCGGATCTTGAGATTCGGCTGGAGACGATGCAGTTCAGCGGTTCCGGAGGATGTAATTCCTATACAGGCCGTATCCTGGAGCTGAACCTGGCGACCATGGCGCTGGGACCTTCAATTTCTACAAAAAAAGCGTGTTTCGGGGAATATATTGAACAGGAGTATTTTGAGCATCTGGCCCTGGTGACTTCCTTTGCTGTCAATGGGGATACCCTTGAACTGCTTAACAGCCGGGGAGAGAGGGTCCTTTCTTTCCTCAGGAGGGAGTCGTAACATGTCTTTTGTCCCGGAGGGAAAGAAGAGTTCGGGTTCAGGCCTGTATAACCCTTTTATATTATACCGGATAGATCCATTCCGGAGAGTAAGGAGAAATAATCATTGAAAAACAGACCCGACTGGAGCAGCTGCTCCCCTGAAGAAGCCAAAGCCTGGTTTCAGAATATTTATGGTTCTCCCCGGCAGGAGGAATTCTCCCCCCACGAGAGAGTCACAAGAGCTCTTGATCATAAAAGCACCGATCGTGTGCCCTTTGATTTCTGGGGAGTTCCCGAAACCTGGGATTCTCTTCTGGATTTCTTCGGAATTTCAAGCGGCCATGAACTGATGGATCTTCTGGGAGTGGACTGCCGGATCATTACTCCCGATTACATAGGACCGGAGCCGCAGAAAAATGAAGACGGCACGTTCTACAGTATCTGGGGTTCTTTGAGAAAAATTGTGGATAACGGCTATTCCCGCTACGAAGAGTACGCCGGATTTCCCCTGGCGGAAATGAAAACCTCCGCCCAGATTGAGCAGTGGGAGAAGTGGCCCGACAGCAGCTGGTGGGACTGGGACAGTTTCGCTCCCAAAGTGGAGCGGGCCAACAAAAAAGCACCCTATCATATCCGTTACGATATAGGCGGTATATTCGAGTCCGCCTGGGGGCTCTACGGGCTGGATAACTTTCTTATGGGGTTTTATGAAAACCCCGATCTGGTCTGTACCATTATGGACTGTTATACACAGAGGTTTATAGACAACTTCAAAGCTCTTATGGGAAAAGCGGAACACCTGGTGGACATGGTGTATACCTATGATGATGTGGCCGTGCAGGACGGACTGATGATGTCTCCGGATATGTGGCGGAAATATATCCTGCCCTTCCATCAGAAGCTGAATAAGGTGATCCGTCAGTACGATGTTAAACTTATGTACCACTCCTGCGGTTCGGTGATCGATCTTATCCCCGCCTTTATCGATGAACTGGATATTGATATCCTCAACCCCCTGCAGCCCCGGGCCAAAGGGATGGATATGGAGTTTATCAAAAATACCTACGGCGACAGGATCTGTTTTCACGGAGGAGGGGACCTTCAGAAAACCCTTCCCTACGGAACCGTAGAGGATGTGGCTGAGGAAACCCGATATCTGTGTAAAACCCTGGGAAAAGACGGCGGCTATATCTGCGCCTCCGCCCACTATATTCAGGGGGATGTTCCTGTACGGAATATTCTCTCTTTTTACGGACAGGATCGCCGGGCCTGATTCCCTGTTCTTCCGGTCTCCCCGCTCAGATAACCGGGGGAGGCCGGAATATGTTCCATTAAAATTATTCCATTCCCCTGGCAGTTTTTATGCCATCCTCGTTAACGTCAGAACATTAAAAAATGAATCGAATATCCTAAAAAAAATTTTCTTTTACTATTAAAAGAGAAAAAATCATGCTAGGATTCGGAAAAAATATAATTCAAAAGGCTTGCGGCAATGAACAGATATTTTTTCCCGATTCTCCTTTTTACTATTTCTTTGACAAACATATTTTCCCAGACTCTATATCAGGATCATAAAGATTCCATTGTGAGTCTGGAACATATGTTCCTCCTGGACTCCTCTTCCTGTTCCCAACCGGATCTCATCCGGCAGCTGGAGGAACTGGCTGAAAGGAAATTCCTTGATTCCTATTTTCCTGTCAAATCCGGCTCCGGTTTTATTATAGATCCGGATGGATATATCCTGACCAACAGACATGTGGTTCTTTTCAAAGATCTGGAAAGTGCCCGGAAAAGGATCGGAACTGACGTGGCCCAGTCTCTTATCGAAGAGTACGGATACAATTTCAGTGATACTGAAAAGGGATCTGTTCTTCTGGATTTTCAAACCATGTTTGCCCGGGGAGATTACAGATTTACGGGAATCCTCAACGGTAAAGAGTATGATGCGGATGTTCTGGAGGTTTCTGACGAAGAGGGGGATGACCTGGCTCTGGTGCAGATAAAAGGGGAGGATCCCTTTTCAGGAATAGAGTTTGCTGACAGGGAGAGTATCAACAGCTCCCTGATCGGAGAAACCGTTTACAGTTTCGGTTATCCCCTGGGACTGACTATAACAAGGATCTTTAAAGACAGGGTTGTTTCCATGAATAAAGGGAATATTTCAGCCTTCCGGGATGATGAACTGGGTATACAGCACAATGCTGCTATCAGTCAGGGGAATTCCGGGGGCCCTCTTGTCAATGAAGAGGGAAAGGTTGTGGGGATCAACACAGCCCTACTGGAAAATGGGAACAGTATCTTTTTCTCTATCGGAATTGACAAGGCTGTTTCTTTTCTGGAAGAGAGAGGCTATGCCGAGATTCTCAAATGGAATCACAGGGTTCTGAATGCAGAAAAAAATACCCCTGTCAGTAATCTGAAAAGCAACTCCCTGGGAGAACTGGAATCCTCATCGGATCTTCTTGTACTGGGTGAGGAAGGGGCCTATGTCTACATAGATGACAGGATAGCCGGCAGGGTACCCCTGTATGTGAATCTTACAAAACCATTGACCCAGGTGAGAGTGGAGGGAACTTCAACGGAATTTTCCGCTGCTGTCAGAAGGCTTGTCTCCCTTTCGGGAACCACAGAATTGATCACAGCAGCGGCTGGTAAACTCATTCGTCTGAGCATAGAAGACGAGGAAGGGGCTGCGGTGGAAGTATACGGGGACGGTCGTTTTCTGGGAAACACCCCTTTGGATATTCAGCTTCCTCCGGATTCCTACAATCTCACATTCAGGTCGGAGGATCTTGTTTATCCGGATATGACAGTTGATCTTTCTGAAAAAAGTTTCAGTGAAATTACTCTTAAGGGCAAAACCGCTTATCCTGTAAAAATCCTCAACTATGAGAAAATACAGTCTCAGAATCACTCAGGCAGTCTGGAACTGATCCTCGGCAAGGCTACCACCAGACAGTCCGAATACTTTCTTTTCAGCTCTGAAGGGAAAACACTGCAGGCAGATTTTGATGATCCTGTTGTTTTAAGCGAAGGTTCCTGGACTCTCAGTATTCAGGGTGTCCCCGAATGGGAGGATCAGAAGGTAGAGTTTGAAGTGCAGGGGAGCACGGAAGTGGACCTTTTAAAATCCGGAGGAGGAGGTTCTCTGACAATCAGGAATTTCAGAAATGATATGCAGATCTTTATTGACGGTGTGAAAATTGATAATCCCGAAGAGACTATCCCGGCTCTTCCCCTGGGAATCCGGGATATCTATATCTGGAGCGAAGGTCATCTCCCCTATGAAACGGATATTACAGTCCGGATGGATAATAGTGCTTTTGTAACCTTTCAGCCAATCAGTTCCCATGGCAGAAAAGCCGGGCTCTGGACAGCCGGAGGCCTCCTGGCTTCCGGGCTGGGCCTGACTCTGGGCCTGATCGATAGCGATCCCTATGCTCTGTCTCATTCCAGTAATTATGATGAGTATGTGGATCAGAAAGAGAGGATCGCCAATATGAGCAGCGGCCTTATCGTCTCGGGTGTTCTCATGCTGATTCCGGCCCTCTTTGAATGGTCCGCCCAGAAAAAAGACAGGCAGAAATACGAAAGGATCCAGGGAGGTGTTCAATGAAGCCTTTAAAGTATACCGGAATAGCTTTTCTATTCCTTATGATTTCCTGTACCTCAATAGACTACAGTCAGAAACTCACATCAGACGACTGTATGGTTCTGATTCCTGTGGGGCTGGATAAATCCGCCGGAACAGTGGCGGCCCGGTCCTATACGATCACGATACCGGGGCTGGAAAAACCTGTAGAAATCCCCAAGGTCAGAAACGGGTATATCCCTGTTAAAATCAGGAGGGATTCCCAGGACATCGAAGCTCTGAAAAGCAGTGTCTCCAATAGAAATTTCAGCGGGAAATCCACAAGTGATGAGATATTTCAGGAACTCCCCTATGAACCGGGGCAGGTCGTAGTCTGTGATTTCAGAATTGTTCAGAAAATAGAGAAGGTTGGAAACAGCAACTATGATTCGGTCAATTTCCTTCCTGTTACAGAAAAGGAAATGGAGTCCATCCAGGAGGATTTTCTGTCACAGGAGATAAATGCCTCCTGGGTCGAAGAAGGAGAGGATAAATGAAAAAATATATCTACCTGATCAGTGTTCTGCTTATTCTCGTTTCATCCTGTGATTTCGGCCTTGTGGACATCATGGACAAGGAGGAATACGCCGAAGAAACGGGTATGGAAGTGAAGGATCTGTCTATCAGGATAGAACCGGAAAGAAGTACCTATTATGGGCAGAATACAATAACAGTCCGTTTTTATTTGGATGATGTCCTCGATATAAGTACAGGGGATCTTTATGATCTGGAAGATGATATTGATGATAATATTGAAATTACCAATGGATCAGCCTATTTTTATACAGATTCAGAGTTTGAATATTCCTCCTATTATTCTTCAACTGGAAATCTATTATATCTCTATTTGGATATTACGCCCAATGGTCTGGGAGATCTTGAAATCACGCTTCCCGCAGGTTCCATATCATTGCCTTACGATGAAGACAGGTATATGGGATATTACAATATCAATGATGTTACTCTGAAAATAGAAGAGGATCCCCTGGCATCCTACTATGATCAGGGGCTATCTATTGATGAAACCTGTTCGATCAGTTCCCATGAGTATATAATTGCTGATTCTGATTATAATAGAATCCTGTTGATTGATTCGGATACCGGCGCGGTTACTGGTGAATGCTCATTTTCGTTTGGAACTCTGGCTCAAATAAAATATTCCGATTCAGAGAATATGCTGTATATGTTGGAATACTATAGTTCTGATCTCCATGTAGTTGACTTGAGCAATATGACTTTTGAAACACATTCCTACAGTACCGGATATGATCCGGGCAGGTTGCTGGAACTGGATAGCATTAACCGCAGAATCTATATTGTATCCAGCTATGATGATCTATTCACAATGGATATGGACGATTATTCGGTAAAAATTAATGGAGACAATGTGAGTGCAAACTATGGCATGGCTCTGGATATCAGCAACAGTAAACTCTATGTAACCAGTTCATACAACATATACAGTTTTTCCATTGCAGGTGATACTGTCACTTCTGATGCGAACAATTCAATTAACTATTTCCAGGGAAGTTTAGTCGGCAATAACGACTTCAGTGAACTCTATTACGTAGGTTCAGGTGATTTTTGTACGATAGATACATCAGATCTATCCAGTACATCCAATTCCATTCAGGGTAGTCTGGAGGCACTTTTTGAAGAAAGGGATTTGTATTTTACATTGTATGATGCGTCCTATTACGATTTTAATCTTTATAAATATTCCCTGTCATCTCATGCTCTGCTGGATACGATAGAAGTGGATTATAATATGTTTGACGGATGCGTGATTAATACGGATGGTACGGAAGCTTTGGTTTATAATGACAGCTCCAGTGTGGATTATATTTATTATATTGATCTTGAATAGGATGTATTATGGAAGATGGAACCAGAGATTCCGGCATGAAATCTCTGGTTCTTCTTATCAGGGAATGGTTACTTATAGATAATTAAAAAATTTGAAGTCCTCCTGCAGGAAGTGCCCTATGAGGATCTCCTCCAGGATATAGTCGAAAAGTACTTCCGGAGAGGATATGTAGTACTCCATGTTCTCCTCTGTTCTTTTTATGCTGCTGATTATATGGGAATGGATTTTCTGATGCTCTTCCAGAAAGGGGTATCCCACCCGGTTCAGGATTCCTTCTTCGTATCGAAAATGCACTTCAAGTGATTGTATAAACTTATCATAGAGTACTGAAAATTTCTCAGGATCCACTTTGAAGACCTCAATCATATTATTGGCGTCTTCCATAAGGGTTTTATGCTGCGAGTCAATCTTGGTGTTTCCGGAAAACCATTCGTTTTTCCACTGAAGATTGGCTGATTCCTTTTTTATAGGCTCCATATCCATGCTGATGGATAATCTGTTCCGCCCGCTCTCCTTGGCTTTATAGAGAGCCTTGTCTGCTCTTTTGAACCAGCTGGTCCAGAACTCAAACTCCAGACGCTGGGCAATTCCGGCGCTCATTGTCACAGTGCCCACATCGGTATGATCTATACCGGCAATCGCAATCCTGAGTTTTTCCGCCAGTCTGGTGGCATCATTCAGATTTATCCCGGGCAGAATAACAAGAAATTCTTCTCCTCCCCATCGGACAAAAAAATCACTTTTTCTGATAATCTCTTTTGCCCTGGATACTGTGTTTATAAGAACCCGGTCTCCAGCATCATGACCATAGGTATCGTTAACATTTTTAAAATGATCGAGATCAAAAAGGATCAGGGAGATATCATATCCTAATTTATCCGATCGCTCCAGTTCACTGAGGATATAGCTTTCGAGCATGGATCTGTTGAAAATACCGGTCAGCCTGTCTGTGGTTGCTGTCTGAGAGAGACTGATATTCTGGTTTGCCAGATGAAGATTTTTTAAAATGTATCTGTAGAGAACGAGCGTAATCAGGACTATTATACTACTTCCCATAAGGATTACCAGAATGATGCTGCTGTAAAGATTCCGGGGGTTGGGATCAATAGGTATATAGCTGATTTCCCATATTCCGAAGTCATTGCTCATGGATATGGTTGCGGTTTTTTTTTCCAGAATGGCCGTATCTCCGTACATGACAGCCTGATTTTGACCGTTATCCTGTACCAGTACCTGAATATTCGCCTGACGGCTGATCTCATCCATAAAACGGATAAACTGATCTCCGTCGATAACAATGCTTGCCTGTCCCCAGTAGAGACCGTTTTTTCTGATGGGAATCCGTATGATATATCCGATCCCGCCCTGTACCAGATTGACCGGACCCTGAAAAACTTTTCTGTTCTGCTCTTTTACAAGAAGAATCTGCGGGGCCTGGGATTCTACAAGAGCCAGATCAACACCAATGGCGGCGGAATTATTTTCTCTGGGGTAATTCCAGACAATGGTAGTGTCTTTCAGGATTCCCACATTCCGGATATATTCACTGTTGTTTTCAAGAAGGTTTTCCAGGTAGTCGTAAATTTCATTATCATCCAGGTTATCAAAGGTATTGATATAGGCGGAAAAGCCGTAAAGGATATTGCTGTGGGAGATTATAAAATTTTCAAGATTATTATTGAAGTTCAGATACCGGTAATAGGAATCTAATGTCCTCTGATCTCTTACCTGAGCTGATAATAGAAGAACAACCCATAGGAGCAGAGCTCCAAGAATCACAAAGGTTAGCATGGAAAAGATAAGTGCTCTTATGCGTATGGAAAGCTGCTTCATAAAATTCTTAATCCTTCCAACTATTATAATGGATACATCGGGGAAAAAAAAGCATAAATCTATCATTCTGTTTTTGGGGCTGCAATGAGCTTAAAATACAGTTAATCCATACCAGTGAAAGGCAATAAAGAGCTGTCATTTGCTGGAATGGGATAGCATAACAGGATTTGCCCGCTTAACAGATACACTGGAGATTCCCTTTGCTGAAAAGGATGTGGAAAAACAAGGGGATTTTTAAGGATCTTCCTGAGTAGGCGATTTGAAAAAAAAGAGCAATCCCGGGGGATTGCTCATATAAACCACTCTTTCATTGGTAGGTCACTATATCAGTATGGTAGTGGCAGGCAGAAGAAAATAATATTTCCCCTCCCATTTCAAACACTTTCCCCTTACTGATGACTAGTTCCTTTCAAACTTCTGTCCGTCTGCCGAAGGAGCAACAGACTTGCCTACAAACACAACAAGCAGAATCAGTGTCAGCACATAGGGAAGCATGCTCAACAGCTGGGATGAGACTTCCAGACCCGTACGGGGCATATAGATGACTATCCCCTGGGCCAGGCCGAAGAGCAGACAGGCCCACATGGCTCCCTGGGGTTTCCACTTTCCGAAGATCATGGCGGCCAGGGCAATAAAACCCTGACCCGAAATCAGTGTGATTCTGAACTGGGAGACGATGGCCACGCTGACGGCAGCCCCTCCGAAACCGGCAAACACACCTGAGAGGATGACTGCCAGGTAGCGGATTCTGTACACATTGATACCCAGAGTTTCCGCCGCTTCGGGGTGTTCTCCTACCGCGCGTATTCTGAGGCCGAGTCTTGTTTTATAGAGAAGGAACCACATTGCGAAAACAAGGATAAAAGCCAGGTACACAGTGGAGTATCTGTTGAAAATCACATCAAAAAAGGAGTTCTGTTCAAACAGTCCGTTCAGAGGCCGGGAAATCTTTTCGTCCAGGGGCAGGGGGAGAGTCATGGCGGCTCCGTCAAACATAAGACGGCTCAAAAGCAGGGCAAAGCCCGGTCCCAGGAAGTTGATGGCAATCCCCGATACAACCTGATCGGCTGTAAAGGTGACACTGGCCACGGCATGAAGCAGGCCGAAAAGCCCGCCCACCACACCGGCGGCAAGAAAGCCGATCCATCCGCTGTGGGCATAGTATCCCACGCCGGCTGCGATGAAGGCTCCCATGAACATGATCCCTTCCAATCCTATATTAACTACACCTGAATTTTCACTGATTGTTCCCCCCAGGGACGTGAATATCAGGGGGGCCGCATACATCAGTGTTGTTCCGAGAATAAAAGCAATACTTTCAAGTACCATCACTTATCCTCCTTTCTTTTGATTTTGACATTTCTGATCAGCTTGGGCATGGCTATGAAAAGAACGATCATACCCATAATAATGCTGATTATTTCATAGGGGGCTCCGATAGCCGGCTGTATTTTAGCACCCCCGTATTTGAGCGCTCCGTAGAGAAGTCCCGCCAGTACACAGCCGATAGGATTGTTGGCTCCGATCAGAGCCACCGAGATCCCTTCAAACCCGAAACCTTCCGATGCGGAAAGAGCCGAAGCTTCCCTTGTGAAACCGATGATCTGAACAGCTCCTGCCAGGCCGGAAAGACTTCCTGCTATCGCCATGGCGCTGATCATATTACCCGGGACATTGATACCGCCGAACTCAGCGGCATCCCTGTTATAGCCAACCGCTTTGAGACTGTATCCCAGGGTTGTCCGGTTCAGAATAATCAGAACAATGATAGCCATGGCAATGGCAATGAGAAAACCGCCGTTTGCCGGGGTTCTCAGTATATCACCCCAGAAGGGGTGGGCTTTGCGCCAGGCAACTCCGGCTTCTGAAGTTTTCCAGACATTGGCAAAGATGATCTGTGCTGAATTCAGGACTTTATTGGTCGCTTCAGAACCTTCTCTTTTAACATTTTCATGGAGAACCACGACATTATTGAGATAAAGGGCTATCCAGTTGAGCATTATGGTGGAAATAACTTCATTGACTCCGTAACGGGCCTTCAGAAAACCCGAGATGCTGCCCCATAAAGCCCCTGCGGCCATACTGAGTATAAGCACAAGAGGTATGTGAAGGATCGGGGGGAGGGATATGAAGTATCCAGCTATGGCCGCTGTCAGAGCTCCGACAATGAACTGTCCTTCCGCTCCGATGTTAAACAGCCCGGTTTTGAATGCAAAAGCGACGGAAAGTCCTGTCAGGATAATCGGTGTTGCATAAATGACTGTCCAGGAAATATATTTGGGTTTACTGAAAATACCATTGAGAATAACAGAGTAGGCTTCTATGGGATTGTATCCGATGATCAGCAGGATGACCGCCCCGAAGAAGAGTCCCAGCATAATGGATATGAGGGTTATCCAGACAGAGGATTCGGTGATATTTTTCTTATTCGCCATGGGATCTTCCTCCTGCCATCATCAGTCCTATTTCGTTTTCATCGGCTTCATCGGCACTCATCTCTCCCGCAATGGCTCCCTCGTAGATGACGGCGATCCTGTCGGAAACATTGATGACTTCGTCCAGCTCAAGGGAAATGAGGAGAACGGCTTTGCCTTTGTCCCGCTGGGCTACCAGAGCTTTATGAACATATTCAATCGCTCCCACATCCAGTCCTCTTGTGGGCTGTACGGCAATAAGAACATCCGGGTTGTTGGAGATCTCCCTGGCTATAATAACCTTCTGCTGATTCCCTCCCGAGAGGGCTCCTGAGAGATAGTTTTCATCTGCCGGGCGGACATCAAACTGTTCTATCAGCTTTCTGGCATACTCTTTTATGGCATCGAAACGGAGCCAACCCTTCCGGGAGAAAGGCTCTTTCTTGTAGTTTTCAAGAATCATATTCTCAGATATGGAGTAGTCCAGTACCAGACCCATTTTCTGTCGGTCTGAAGGTATTGTTGATACCTTGTGGTCCAGGATCTCTCTGGGAGACATTCCCAGTATCTCCTTTCCATCCACTTTGATGGATCCTGAGATTGCCTTCCTGACACCGATCAATGCTTCTTCCAGCTCATTCTGGCCGTTACCGTCAACACCGGCAATTCCCAGAATCTCTCCCCGGCGGACTTTAAGGTTCAATCCTCTGAGCGCGGGGATGTCCCTATTGTCATTCACATGAAGATCAGTAATCTCCAGGACTGTCTCGGCGGGTTTGCTCTTTTCTTTCTCGACCTTGAAACTGACTTCCCGTCCTACCATCATGGAGGCCAGGTCCGATTCGGTAACATCGGCGACCTTTACAGTATCGATTCTCTTTCCACGGCGGATGATGGTGCAGAAATCGGCAACATCCTTAATCTCTTTCAGTTTATGGGTGATGATAATGACAGTTTTTCCCTGGCTTGTCAGATTGTCGATGATCTGTATCAGATCAAGAATCTCCTGCGGGGTCAGAACGGCTGTGGGTTCATCAAGGATCAGGATATCCGCTCCCCGGTAAAGGGTTTTCAGAATTCCCACCCTCTGCTGCATTCCGACTGTAATATCCTGAATGCAGGCCTGGGGATCCACATGAAGACCGTATTTTTTTGACAGATCCATGATCTGCTCCGTGGCGGTTTTCATATCCAGAACGCCGTATTTGTGGGTTTCTTTGCCCAGAATAATATTCTGGACCACAGTAAATGGCTTTACCAGCATAAAATGCTGATGCACCATACCAATCCCTTTATGAATGGCCACATTGGGATTATCCATGATGACTTTTTCGCCGTTGATAAAAATTTCACCGGAAGTCGGATGATAGAGACCGTAGAGAGAATTGACAAGCGTTGTTTTTCCCGCTCCGTTTTCTCCAAGCAGAGCGTGCACTTCTCCCTTGTGTACGGTCAGATCGATATTGTCGTTGGCAACAAGGTTTCCGAACTTCTGGGTGATCCCTTTCATATCAACCACGATCTGATCTAAATCGTAATTATTCAAAGTGCCCCTCCGGAAGATAGTAAGGGGCACCCTGCAGATTTGCAGGGGCCCCTGAATTTAACGTATTAAATAAAGTTTATGACTGATAGAATCAGAGTTCAACCGGGGTATAGGCTTCGTAGGTTTCCAGAGTGTTGGGAACTACAAATTCTCCGTCAATGATTTTCTGTTCAAGCTCTTCCACTTCTGCAAGGATCTCTGCGGGAACATGTTTGGAACTGGTAGGAGCAACTCCTACACCGCCTTCAGCCAGACCGTAGGATACAGTCTGTCCGCCGGGGAAGTTTCCTTCAACCAGATCTTTAGACAGGTTGAAAACACCATTGTCCACCCGTTTCATAGCAGAGGTCAGCACATTGTCCGGAGCCAGGTCATTCTGGTCACGGTCAACACCGATGGCCCATTTTCCCTGCTCTTTGGCAGCTTCGATCAGACCGTTTCCAACACCGCCGGCGGCATGGAAAATAATATCCGCACCCTGCTGATACATGCTGTTGGCAATACTTTTTCCTTTGGCTGCATCAGAGAAGGATTCGGCATACTGTGTGAGGACTTCAATGTCTGCTCCGGCCTGTTTGACACCGGCTTTGAAACCGAACTCAAATTCCTGGATCAGGAAGAATTCAATTCCACCGATAAATCCGACAGTTCCTGTCTGGGTCATTTTACCGGCAATGTATCCTACCAGGTAGGAAGCCTGTTCTGCTTCGAAGGTGACGCCGACCAGGTTGGCGGGAGTTTCTTCATAGGCATTATCAATAATGGCATAGTACTGATCGGGATTGTTCTGAGCTGCTTCCAGGATCGCATCGGCCATCATGAAACCGATGCCCCAGATCAGATCGTTTTCACCGTCAAGAGCATTTTCCATATTAGGAGCATAGTCTGCATTCTGTTTGGATTCTTTGTAGGAAACGTCAACACCCAGCTCTTTTTCCGCTCTCTGAAGACCTTCCCAGGCTGACTGGTTAAAAGACTGGTCGTTCACTCCTCCTACGTCGGTAACCATGGTAATGGCCATTTTTTCTTCCACAGCAGCAGGTGCTGCGGCTTCGGCCGGTGCTGCTGTTTCTTCTGCTTTCTGTTTATTACAGGAAACAATGAGAAGAGTCAGAAGAACTGTAACTAGAATCGACAGTTTTTTCATTAAATTTCTCCTTAAGGGTTTTTTCATTTCTAAATTCTACATTACGTTTACAGCAATTCTCTGTCAAGCTGAAAAGAAATTTTGTGTTCCAGGTCAGACCTTTACAGCCTATAAATTTCCCATTATAGTAACGGCCTTACGAAATATGACAAGGAAAAACCCTATATTGACACTATGAATAAAAATGTAATTTTCCTGCTGCTGATGGCAGCGTCAGCAGCCTTCATCATGTCCTGTGAAACAAACGCTGGAGCAACCAATTCTGATACGGAAACAGCCGTGGATTCTCTTTATCCTTCCCGTCCGCGAATCCTTCTGGAGTCATCAACCGGGACACTGCCCCTCTGTCTTCACTGGGAGAGTGTGAACGGAGCACAGACCTATGAAATTGAAACAGCGGATTCCCCCCTTTTCAATTCCTCTCTGAGAAACTGGACCCTCAGGGATACCTCTTTTGAGATCTCTGCCCTGTCACAGCCTGTTCTCTATCTCCGGATCCGTTCCCGCTTCGACAGCGGAACAAGCCGCTGGAGTGAAACTCTGGAAGTAAAGAAAGAAGATGATACGATTTCTCTTGGGTGGGTCAGATAATCCTGATATAATCGCCAGTTATGACATTAGCAGAACAAATAGCCAGTGAACTGAAACTGAATACGAAAGCGGTCAGGGAGATCCTGACC
The DNA here is from genome assembly GCA_963666275.2 of Oceanispirochaeta sp. Taxonomy (GTDB): domain Bacteria; phylum Spirochaetota; class Spirochaetia; order DSM-2461; family DSM-2461; genus Oceanispirochaeta. Next base: position 2,153,579 of record CAXXOA010000001.1, on the reverse strand, counting down.
ATGGTCTCTGAGGGAGCCACAGTTCCTTTTATGGCCAGGTATAGAAAAGAAAGAACAGGGAATCTGGATGAAGTCCAGATCCAGAGTGTTCTGACCAGAGCGGAAAAGATAGAGGAACTGGAAAAGAGAAAAGCCACTATCCTCAAAACCATAGAGTCCCAGGGACAGCTTACAGAAGAGCTGAAAGCAAGGATACTCTCCATTCAGGATCCCGTTGCTCTGGAGGACCTGTATCTTCCCTATAAGCCTAAAAAGAAAACACGCGGTATGGCCGCCCGGGAAAAAGGCCTGCAGCCCCTTGCGGATCTGATCCGGAACAATACTCCCCCGGAGAAACTGAATCAGAAAGAGTGGTACGGCGGGAAAGATCAGGCCGAAAGCTGGGAGGAAGCCCTTCAGGGTGTAAGGGATATCCTGGCGGAAGAAATCAATGAAACCACTGCGGTGAGGGAAAAGCTCAGGCAGCTCTTCCGGGAAAAAGCCCGGTTTCAGTCCAGCCTTGTGAAAGGGAAGAAAGAGGAAGGACAGAAATACAGCGATTATTTTGAATGGGATGAGAGTGTAGAACGCATCCCTTCCCATCGAATTCTGGCAATGTACAGGGGAATGAAAGAAGGGGTCCTGAAGGTAAAAATCAAACCTTCCGATGAAGAAGCCCTCCGCCGTCTGGAGAGGGACAGTCCTCTGCGGGGCGGCCGATGGGAAGCCCTTCTGGAAGAGGCCCGCTCTGACGCGTATAAACGTCTCCTTGCCCCCTCTCTTGAAACTGAATCCAGAAATACACTGAAAGAAAAAGCCGACCTTGAGGCGATAAGAATATTTTCTGAAAATCTGAAAGAACTGCTTATGGATGCTCCTCTGGGGCAGAAGTCGGTGCTGGCGGTTGATCCGGGTCTCCGGACGGGATGCAAAATCGTCTGTCTCAATGCCCAGGGCGACCTGCTTCATCATGATGTGATCTATCCTCTGGAACCTCATAAGAAAACCAGAGAGGCCGAAGAGAAGATCGCCGCTCTTGTCAGAAAGTACAGTATTCAGGCTGTGGCGACAGGCAACGGGACGGGAGGCCGGGAAATTATGGGATTCTGCCGGAACCTCTCCTGCCTGCAGAACATCCCTGTGGTGATGGTTAACGAGAGCGGGGCTTCTGTCTACTCCGCTTCCGAAGCAGCCAGGGAGGAGTTTCCCCATCATGATGTCACTGTCAGGGGAGCGGTCTCCATAGGTCGGCGTCTGATGGATCCTCTGGCGGAACTCGTTAAAATAGATCCCTGCGCCATCGGAGTGGGGCAGTATCAGCACGATGTGGATCAGAAGTCCCTCAAGGACGCCCTGGATTCGGTGGTGGTCAACTGTGTGAATGCCGTCGGTGTGGAGCTGAACACCGCCAGTTCCAGACTTCTGGCCTATGTTTCGGGGCTGAACAGAAAAACAGCCGGTGCCATTGTCGCCTACCGGGAGGAAAACGGCCCCTTTCAGAGTCGGAAGGAACTGCTGAAAGTCCCGGGGATAGGGAAGAAAGCCTTTGAGCAGGCTTCGGGTTTTCTACGGATCCGGGAAGGAAAGGATCCCCTGGATAACACGGGAATTCATCCTGAACGGTATGCGCTGGTAGGGCAGATGGCCAGAGATCTGGGTCTGAAAGTCGCTGAACTGACAAGCCATCCCGATTCCCTCCGTGGGATTGATATTCAGAAGTATCTGAACGAAGACTGCGGACGAGAGACTATTCAGGATATTCTGAATGAACTGAAACAGCCCGGGCGGGATCCCCGGGAGTCTTTTGCTGTTTTTGAGTTTGCCCAGGGTGTGGAACATCCTGAAGATCTGGAAGAGGAGATGGTCCTGCCCGGAATCGTTACCAATGTGACCGCTTTCGGCGCCTTTGTAGACATCGGAGTCCATCAGGACGGACTGGTTCATATTTCCGAACTGGCGGACCGGTTTGTGAAGGATCCTTCAGAAGTTGTAAAGGTCGGTCAGAAAGTCCAGGCAAGGGTCATTTCTGTTGATCTGAAAAGGAAGAGAATTGCCCTTTCCATGAAAGGGCTCTGATAGATGAACAGAGAGAATAAGGAGTTTTACTTTGATTGGTTTTCTGCTTAAAAAAGCATTCTGGGATACCTGGGACAATATGGGGCGGGTGATGCTGCTGAATCTGATAATGATTCTTCTGTCTGTGATACCTGTTTTTGCCCCCCAGTGGTTGGCCGCGGTTCCCGTTCTCAGTGTATTGAGTCTTATTGCCGGGGTTCTGCTCATATTTGTTTTCGCCGGTGGAGCATCCCGGTTTGTAAAGGATATTGTTTATTATGACAGTCCCGAAATAAAGGACCTTTTTACATACATCCGGCAGAATGCCCTGCCCAGTCTTGTTCTGGGGGCTGCTTCGCTCCTTTTCACTTTTGTCTGCTACACGGGGTTTCTCTTTTACGGGCAGCTGAATAACCTGATGGGGCTTCTCGGAGTGGCTTTTCTCTTCTGGGTAACCCTGATAGGAACAAATGTGGCTCTCTTCTTTTTTCCTGTGATGAATACCCTGGACAGGACGCTTCCCAGGATCATCCGCAAATGCTTTATTCTCTTTTTTGATAATACGGGGACCGCCTTTTTTCTCCTGGTGGGAGTGATTTTCAATGCGGGACTATCCGTCGTACTGGCTCTTATCATTCCGGGAATCGGAGGGATCCTTGTCCTTCTGGAAAGTGCTATGAAGCTTCTGATGCTGAAGTATGACTATCTTGAGGAAAATCCTGAAGCCGACCGAAAAAAGATCCCCTGGGGAGCTCTGCTTCTGGATGAGAAGGAGAAGGTGGGGAAAAGGTCCCTCAAAGGAACCATTTTCCCCTGGAAGGATTAATGTTTTCTTTCCTTTTCCTGTTTTGAGAGCACTGTTTCGCTGATATCGGGATACAGCTCTTTGATACAGCCGGGGCAGAGGCCGTGACTGAAGGTGAAATTGACCCGGCTTCTCAGGAATGATTCAATATGGTCCCAGTAGCCTGAATCATCCCGGATCTTTTTACAGTGGGAACAGATGGGAATCAGTTCTCCCAGGGTTTCCAGTTCCGTTTGAATCTGCATTTTCTCCTTCTTCTGTTTCAGGAAAAAGACAGCAAGAAGAACAAGGGAAATAAGAAGAACCAGAAGCAGGGAGAGCATGAAGATCCAGTGATTCTCCCAGAATGTAGATTCCGGATGATTCACAAGGAGAGCATCCTCCGGCAGATTCCGGACAGATATGCCGAAGCGGTGCAGTTCATTATAGTCAAACATATACTGATTGGTATTCTCATACTGTACGGGCATCCGGCTGACGGGAGTCCCTTCCAGAATCCTGACTGCCATGTCTCCGGCCAGATTTCCCTGCTTGTAAGCCGAAGTGATCATTCCTCCGGCAATGCCTCTGCCGAAATAGAAATCCCATGAACTGTAAATGGGCACGGGGGAGTTCTGATGGAAGAGCCGGATCAGGTCAGAATAGGAGATGAAGACCTGGGAGCTGTCCTGATTGTATGCCAGGAGATAGATCAGAGTATCATCTTCCAGGGTGCGGATTTTCTCAGCGATATCGCCTTTTGAAAAATCCCGATAGTATTCAAACTCAAAGGTATCGGAAAATCTCTCCAGAATCGGCCTGAGTTCCGCATTGATCGCCTCTCCTGTAGGTGTGCGGTCCAGAACCAGAAGAACCTTCTCCGCCAGGGGATGCAGGTTTTTCATGACCGAGAGGGTTGATTCATAATCGACGGTTTCGGCAATCCCTGTAAAGTTCTCCCGACCCTCCAGCATGGAAGGGGAAAAGTTGTTCACTCCGCAGAAGATAACAGGCACATCCCGGTACAGATCTGCACCGGTTTCCATCATAAAACGAAGCGCGTTGTTGTCGGAAACAATGATCGCTTCAAACTGAAGTTCCGCCAGCTGAGTCTTTTCCTGTTCAAACCGGGAAATTTTCTGAAAATACTCTTCTCCCGGGTTCCGTTTGGTATCCAGATATTCGTAATAGATCTCAATGTTGTCTGAGTATTCAGTCAGTACATCCCGAATACCAAGGGATACATCATCTGTCCACTCCAGCCCCTGATGATAGGAGTGAATCACGAGTATATTCTGTGAGATTTCCTGTGAAAACAGAGAAAAAGGCAGGAAACAGAGAAGACCCAGTATCAGATGAACTGGCCGTTTTTTTAAATATTTTTTCATTTGACATCCTTAAATCCTATCCTCTTCAGAATCCATGGGAAGCAAAGATGTCAAAAAAAATCATGAAGTGGAGTATAAACCTTAGCTTATATACTCCACTTCCATGGGTTTTGTAAAGATTCGATTTCTCAGATTGAGAGCATTTCCGAATAAGCCTTCAGAACAGGATCCATGTCCTCTCCACCGGCCAGAACTTTTCCGGCCAGAACCTTACCCAGCTGTACCCCCTCCTGGTCAAAGGAGTTCACATTCCAGGTAAATCCCTGAAACATAACTTTATTTTCAAAATGGGCCAGAAGCGCTCCCAGGGCTTTCGGTGTCAGCTGCTCTCCCACAATCACGGAAGAGGGCCGTTCCCCGCTGAAATTCTTATTGGGATTGCTGTCTTCTTTTCCTCCGGCAAATGCCACGATCTGCGCCGCCAGGTTGGCTTTCAGTTTCTGCTGACTTGTGGAACCTTCGTATTCCAGGTCCGAGTTGATCTGAGCCTTGTGGAAGCCTACGAACTGCAGAGGAATCGTATCGGTTCCCTGATGGAGGAGCTGATAGAAAGAGTGCTGTCCGTTGGTTCCAGGTTCTCCGAAGATGATCGGTCCTGTCGAGTAGGACATGGGTTCTCCCCTCCGGTTTACAGACTTGCCATTGCTCTCCATATCCATCTGCTGCAGATGAGCGGGAAAACGGGAAAGGGCCTGGCTGTAGGGGAGGACCGCTGTGGTGGGATAGCCCAGAATGTTGCGTTCGTACACACCGATCAGAGCATCCATCAGAGAGGCATTTTTTCTGATATCCGGCTCCAGAGCTGATTTGTCCGCCTCAGCGGCTCCCTCCAGGATCTGGTCGAAAACATCGGGTCCGAAGGCCAGTGAAAGGACCGCACCGCCCACAGCGCTGGTGGAAGAGTAGCGGCCTCCGATGAAATCGTCCATATAGAATGAGTCCAGAACATCTGAAGAGCCTGCCAGAGGACTTGTCTCGCTTGTGACGGCGATCATATGGGCAGAGGGATTGAGGCCGGGGATTCCCGCCTGTTTGGATTTCTCAATTATGAAATTCCGGTTGGCCAAGGTTTCCTGGGTCGTACCGCTTTTGGAGACCAGGATAAACAGGGATGTTTCCAGATCCAGATCAGCTAGAACCGCATTGGGATCATCTGGATCCACATTGGAGATGAACCGGGCTTTCATAAGGGGGGCGGTCCTATTTTCCAGTGCTATGTAGAGGGCTCTCGGTCCCAGATCTGAGCCGCCGATACCGATCTGCACAACCGTGTCGAAGGGTTTGCCGGTGGATCCTTTGATCTCTTCTTTGTGAACGGCTTCGGCAAAGGTCCTGATCCTGGCAAGCTGGCTTTTGTAGAAGTCCCTCTGGTTTTTATCTCCCAGGAAGACATCTTCTCCCTGCTGTCCCCGGGTCAGCTGATGGAGAACCATCCGCTGCTCACCGGTATTGATGATCTCTCCGTTCAGGAGGGCTTTGTATTTGTCTGTCAGCTGCTGCTCATCCGCGAGCTTCTGCAGCAGGTCCAGTATGGATTCATCCACTTTTTTGGCTGCATAGTTGTAGCTAAGCCCTCCCGCAGCGGGGATTGAGTAATCCGACACTCTCTGAGCTGTCAGAGCCTCTTTTAAAGAAACCTGTTTACTTTTACGCAGTTCTGCAAAAGCAGCTGACTTATCAAGATTGTTATAATTAAGGGACATGAAATTCCTCCGTTATTTTGTGACTATAATATTAGGCTGTAAGCGGTTGGAATGCAATCCCCCGTACAGGGCGTGAGGAGAGAAAAAAAGCCTGCTCGGAAGGAGCAGGCTTTTGAAAATCAAAGTTCAGTTAAAGCTTATTTGTCATGATAGGAAGCAGCGGTTCCCTTGATCTGGACTGCCTGACCGGAGTCGTCTTTCAGATCCTTCTGAACCATGGCTGTTACACCAGTTGAAAGGCCGTAGAGTCTGATAAATCCCTCTGCATCGCTGTGTTTGTAGCTGGATTTTCCAAAAGAGGCAATCTCTTCCACATAAAGGGCATAGGGAGATTTCCTTCCCGCCACAAAAGCATTTCCCTTATAGAGAACCAGTTTGACAGAACCGGTTGTGTACTCGGTAGTCTTTTTCATAAAGGCTTCCAGGGAATTCCGGGCGGTGGTATACCATTTTCCTGAATAAACCAGGTCGGAATAGTCGATGGCCAGTTTCTGTTTCAGATGGAGAGCATCGTTGTTGATGGTGAACATCTCCAGGTCTCTCAGAGCCATGTGGAGAAGGGTTCCCGCAGGTGTTTCGTAAACACCCCGGCTTTTCATTCCCACCAGTCTGGTTTCGACAATGTCCACCCGTCCCACGCCATTGGCTGCGGCAACTTTATTCAGTTCCTGGAGGAGTTCGTAACCGGGCAGTTTCTTTCCGTTGATTCCAACGGGAATACCCTGTTCAAAGTCGATGACAACTTCAGTCTCTTCATCGGGGGCATCCTTGGGAGAGACAGTCAGCTGGAACATTTCATCCATGGGTCTGTTCCAGGGATCTTCCAGGTCACCGCCCTCATGGCTCATGTGCCAGATATTCCAGTCTCTGGAGTAGATATTCTTTTTGGAGATATTTCCCAGATCGATGCCGTGGTTCTGGGCATATTCAATGGCATCTTCCCGGGAACTGATATCCCAGAGTCTCCAGGGAGCAATCACTTTCAGCTGGGGAGCCAGGGCTTTGTAGGTCAATTCAAACCGCACCTGGTCGTTTCCCTTGCCGGTACAGCCGTGGCACAGGGCATCACAGCCTTCCTGCAGGGCTATCTCTACCTGGTATTTTGCCTGGATGGGTCTGGCAATGGATGTTCCCAGAAGGTACTGTCCTTCATAGATCGCACCGGCTCTTACCATGGGGAAGATATAGTCTGTCGTCAGTTCTTCCCGCAGATCCGCCAGGAAGTATTTGGACGCACCCGCATTGAGGGCTTTCTGTTCCATATTGTCCCAGTCTTCGTCCTGTCCCACATTGGTACAGATGGCGATGATTTCCGCATTGTTATAGTTCTCTTTCAGCCAGGGGATGATAATGGACGTATCCAGTCCTCCGGAGTAGGCCAGAGCTATTTTCTTAATCGAATTATCCTTCATTGCTAATCTCCTCGATTGTCTTAAAAATTATATTTACTCCGTCCCGGAGTTCTTTTTCACTGATAATAAGCGGGGGCGCCATCCTCAGGACATTGGCTCCCGATCTTAAAAGAAGAAGTCCCTTTTCCTGGCACCCCTTCAGTAAAGCCGGAATTTTCTCCGCCGGAACCGCATCGGTCACAAGGCCGCAGAGAAGACCCTTTCCCCTGACTTCTCCCTTAAGGCCGGCCTTTTTTAACCCCTCTTCCAGAGCGGATTTCAGAAAATCCCCTTTCTGTCTGACCTGAGTAAGAAAATCAGGGTCAGTCAGGATCTCCCAGGTTTTAAGGGCCACCGCAGTCGTTACAGGTCCGCCCCCGAAGGTGGTTCCGTGATCTCCCGGCTTGAGAAGATTGTTGATCCTGGCGGGGATCAGCGTCGCTGAAAGGGGGAGCCCCGCAGCCAGGGGTTTGGACAGGGTGATGATATCCGCTTCAAGTCCAATGGCTTTTGACGCGAAAATATCTCCGGTTCTTCCAACACCCGTCTGAATTTCATCAGCTATAAGGATCACATCATTGCGGCTGCAGAAATCATTGAGGCTCCGGGTCATCTCTGCACTGAGAGAGACCAGTCCGCCCTCTCCCTGAACCACTTCCACAATCACAGCGGCGTATTCCCGGGGATTTTCAAGGTTCTCCAGCTGTTCAACGCTGTTGAAATCGATCACGTCACAGCCCGGAATCAGGGGACCGAAGGGCTTTTTATACTTTTCCGTGGCTGTCACACTCAGGGATCCCATGGTTCTGCCATGAAATCCGCTGGAAAAGGAGAGGTACTTGTGATGACCTGCTCCTTTCTTCTCCAGAGCATAGAGCCTGGCGTATTTCAAAGCGGCCTCATTGGCCTCTGCTCCGCTGTTACCGAAATGGACGGCAGCAAAATTACCAGCTGCGGTCAGTTTCTGCGCCAGAGACACGGCCGGGGCAGTGGTATAGAGATTGGATATGTGGATGAGCTTTTTCATCTGATCCGAGGCGATTTCCGCCAGATCCTCTCTTCCGTATCCCAGTGCATTCACCGAAATGCCCGATCCGAAATCCAGATAGGTATTTCCGGCACTGTCTTTCAGATATACCCCCTGACCGCTTTCGATCTGAAGGAAAGACTCCGCATAATTCTTCGGGAATGGCGGTTTATGTATAATGGCTGAATTCTCATCTGTTTTCATTATGTTCTGCTCCTGAATTCTTACAGTTTAAAGAAGGATTTTTGTCCCTTTCTGTCCGTGTACAATCAGTTTCAGATCTCCTTCCTTCTGGTAGTTTGTAATCTGAATCTGACGGACGCCGCCTCGTAATGCTGCCAGGGATGTTCTGACTTTAGGAATCATACCTCCCTGAATATCTCCCTCTGCTATGTACTTCTCAATTTCCGCTTCATTCATGGTTTCACGGACATCGTTATGGATGAGGATCCCCGGAATATCCGAGAGGAAAATCAGGGAGTCCGCTTTCAGGGCTTCGGCAATGGCCAGAGCCGCTTCATCGGCATTGATGTTCATGCCTCTTCCCTGAGAGTCTGTACTGACCGAGTTCACAAGGGGAAAAAAGGTTTTTTCCATGAGCAGTTCCACCAGTCTTGTGTCGACATGGGATATTTTTCCCGTTCTGTTTTCCTGGTCACCTTCTCCCCGGGCATCTTCCGAAAGGAAGATGCCTCCGTCACAGCCGGACAGGCCTACCGCATTGAGGCCTTCCCTGTGAAAAATCCGCACCAGGGATTTGTTCATCTTTCCAGCCAGACCCATATCCACCAGATCCATTTCTCCCGCTGAGGTTTTCCTTTTGCCGTCGATAAAGACAGGTTCAATGCCGTACTGCTTCTGAATGGCCGAAACAGTGGTGCCTCCGCCGTGGACGAGGATAAACCGGAAATCCTCCCGGCTCTGCAGTTTTTTTATCTCCCGGGCCAGAGCCGCGATCATATCCATGGATTCGGCGGGTTTGCCGCCGATTTTACAAACCACAGTTTTCATCAGATTTCACCGTGAAGATTCAGACCTTCCGTTTCGTTCAGTCCGAATCTTATATTCATATTCTGTATGGCCTGACCGGACGCGCCTTTGATCAGATTGTCAATCACGGAAAAGAGGATCAGTGTGTCTCCCTCCTGATGCCAGCTGATGTCACAGCGGTTGGAACCCCAGACATGCTTGGTTTCGGGAATCGCCGGATAGGCTATCTTTACAAAGGGAGAGTCTCCGTAGGAACTGCTGTATATGCCCTTGAGCGTCTCCGCATTGACAGAACTGTCCACTTTAACAGTGGTGGTAATGGCCATACCCCGTTTCATGGGAACAAGATGGGGAGTGAATACAAGGTTCAGATTTTCATCGGCCCCGTGAAGTTCCTGCCAGATCTCCCAGGAGTGTCTGTGGCTTGTCCCGGGGGCATAGGCACAGATGTTTTCAGATCTTTCCACAAGCAGGTTGCCTATTCTGGCCTTTCTGCCTGCCCCGGAAATTCCCGACATGGCGGCGATCACAGGATCGGATTTGAGCAGACCCTTTTCAGCCAGGGGAAGGAGAGGAAGCAGAGATGCTGTGGGGTAGCAGCCCGGATTGGCTATGATATCAGCCTTTCTGATCTTTTCGGTATACCATTCGCTCAGTCCGTAAACGGCTTTATCCAGAAGATCAGCTCTGGGCGGTTTTTCTCCGTAGGCTTTTTCAAAAAGTGCAGGATCACTGATTCTGAAGTCCGCGGACAGATCTATGACCACGGACTGTCCGAAAAAGGGAGAACAGAATTCCGCAGAAGCCAGATGGGGAAGGGCCGCAAATACCACATCGGGTTTCATCCCTGCGGCGGTTTCCACATCTATGAGTTTTCCTCCGCTGGAGGATATTTTTTCCGTTATGGAAGGGTGCAGTCCCGCATCTTCATTCATGACAGGCTCTCCGGCCCGTGAGGAGGATACAGGGATCAGTTCATCAATATCTTTATGCTGACTCAGTTGTCTGAGAAGGATCTGTCCGGTATAGCCGGTGGTTCCCAGTATTGCTGCTTTCATACTACTCAAGCTCCATTTCGGGGACTGTATTTTTCAGTGCCGAGATAAACATTCTGCTTGTGAGATTCTCTTTCAGGACAATCAGGATCGTATCATCACCCGCGATGGTTCCCAGGATCTCATCCATTTCAAGCTGGTCCAGGGCAATGGCTACCGTATCGGCATGGCCTGCCAGTGTTTTCATTATGCAGAGGTTTCCCGAAAAGCTTATGGAAATGAATCCTCTGGTGATATCGTTGATATACTGCTGTGTCGATTCAAGCTCTTTTCTGTTCCGGGGAAGGGTATAATAATATCCGTTGTTGCCGTCCGAGACTTTTCCCACTTTGAGGAGTTTCAGATCCCTGGAGAGGGTTGCCTGTGTGACTGTGACATCCTCTTTTTCCAGAAAGCTGAGAAGTTCCTCCTGGCTTGTTATATGGTATTCCCCAATAATTCGTTTAATTGATTTTAATCTCGCCGTTCTGCTGTTCATCGATTAATTCCGTATATTTATTCCTGAATTTTGTATAAACATACAGTTATATGGAGGGTTATGCAAGCTTATAATGGAAAAAATCTGACCAAATGGTTAAAATAATTATTCAACAGCGCCGTAGTCGATCAGAAGCTGTCTCAGGGTCTCATACTGACGCCAGGTAGCGATCATAAGAGGGGTGTAGCCGTTGGTATCCTTTACATTCACTTCGGCTCCCCGGATGACAAGTTCCTCAGCTGTTTCTCTCAGGCCTTTCTGCACAGCCAGCATGAGGGAGGATAGCCCTCCGGATGAAACTGTATTGGGTTCGGCACCGTGAAGAACCAGTTCCCGGGAAGTCAGAATCATACCCTTGATGATGGACATGACCAGGATGCTGTTTCCGTACTGGTTTATAAAATTGGGATCGGCTCCACCGCGGACCATGGCCGTGGCGGTATTCTCCATTCCCCTCAGAACCGCCAGGTAGAGAAGGGAATCCCCATCACTGTCGTATTCCGTCGGATCGGCGCCGGCCTGTAGCAGGGTTGCTCCGATCTGATCGTTTTCGTAGAGAATGGCAAGATGCAGGGCCGATCTGTCCCTTCCGTCACGGACATCGGGATCCATGCCCTGATTCAGGAGAGTTTCAACCCTGAGATAATCCGCATTGGCTATAGCGCGGAACATCTGGGAACTGTCCTGGGCGGAAAGGGAAAATATATGTAGAAAAATTGTCAGAAATAAAAACTTTTTAACCATACTCATCTGCCTGGATAATATGCCCTAAAGTGGAACCTTTTTCAACCGTTCCCTTTTATATATAATGCTCTTCTATGGTAAAAACTTCACTGAGCAACCCATTCGGGAGGGCGCCTGTATTTTATAAGGATATAACAGGGTCCACCATGGCTGATATTCTTACTCTCCGGGAATGGGGGCACGGGACTGTCATTTTCGCGGGATACCAGGAGCAGGGGCGGGGCCGAGGCCATAAAAGGACCTGGATGGCTGACCGTGGACGCAATCTCCTTATGACTCTGCAGCTGACCCATGACAGGATTGTCCATCCCTTTTATCAGGTACCGCTCCTGACAGGTCTGGGAATTGCCAGGTTTCTGGAGGATCAATACGGTCTGGAGGGTGCTATTAAATGGCCTAATGACGTCCTTGTGGAAGGAAAAAAGATTTCCGGAATCCTCTGCGAATCAAGAGGGGAGTTTATTTCCGTGGGGATCGGACTGAACTGCGAACAGAGAGATTTTCATGAAGAGCTGGAAAAAAAGTCCACCTCTCTGGCACTGCTTTCAGATTTGTCCTGCCATCCTGAAGAAATTCTGCCTCCTGTCCTGGAATACCTGAAAGAGAGCTATGAAGATCCCCGATGGCAGCAGGAGATTACCCGGAGGCTCTTCTTCCTGGACAGGGAAGTTACTTTTATAAAAGGGGCTGCCGGATCACAGGAGAGGGAGACTGTAGTTATACGGGGGCTGTCATCAGAAGGTTTCCTCCTTGCAGAAGATACCAGCGGGGGGCATCTCAGGGAAATTATGGCAGGAGAAATCCTTTTTCCCGGTTACAGAAGGGGACAAAAAAACGAAACTGAGAAAAAACAGGAACATCCGTGATTTCTTTGATTTATTTCTTAAAATATTTCTTGATGATTTCATCAGGAATTAGTATCTTACATTCTGTAGCTCGAACAGAGCCGATAAACGTACAAAATTTTATTACCTGAGAAAGGGAGTGAACTATTTATGGCTAAACAGTTAAAGTTTAACGAAGATGCCCGGAGAAAGCTTCTGGGTGGAGTTGAAAAACTTTCAGACGCTGTTAAAGTAACTCTGGGTCCGAAAGGTAGAAACGTACTTCTTGATAAGAAGTTCGGAGCTCCTACCGTAACCAAAGACGGTGTGTCCGTTGCCAGAGAGATTGAACTGGAAGATCCGTTTGAAAACATGGGAGCACAGCTTGTAAAAGAAGTGGCTACCAAGACCAACGATGTTGCCGGTGACGGAACAACCACTGCAACCGTTCTGGCCTATTCCATTGTGAAAGAAGGTCTGAAAAGCGTTGCTGCCGGTATCAACCCCATGGGAATTAAAAGAGGTATCGACAAAGCCGTAGAAGATGCGGTGGAAGAGATTCGCAAAGCAGCCAAAGATATCAAAGACAAAGAGGAAATCTCTCAGGTCGCTGCTATTTCCGCCAACAATGACAAAGAAATTGGTGAAGAAATTGCCAATGCCATGGAAAAAGTCGGTAAAGACGGTGTTATCACTGTAGAAGAGTCAAAAACCATTGAGACCACCACCGATTTTGTCGAAGGTATGCAGTTCGACAGAGGATACCTCTCTCCTTACTTTGCTACCAACCGGGATAATATGACTACCGTAATGGAGTCACCCTATATCCTGATTTACGACAAGAAAATCTCAAACATGAAAGAACTTCTTCCTATCCTGGAAAAGGTTGCTCAGGCTGGTAAACCTCTCCTCATCATCGCTGAAGATGTGGAAGGTGAAGCTCTGGCCACTCTGGTTGTGAATACAATCAGAGGCGCTCTGAACGTATGTGCTGTAAAAGCTCCCGGATTCGGTGACAGAAGAAAAGCCATGCTGGAAGACATTGCCATCCTGACGGGCGGTGAAGTTATTTCTGAAGAGATCGGTCTCAAACTTGAAAATGCTGAAATGGAACAGCTCGGACGCGCCAAGATGATCAAAGTGGAAAAAGAGAATACCACAATCATCAACGGTGAAGGTGCCGAAAGCGATATCAAAGAAAGAATCGCTCAGATCAAAGTTCAGATCGAAGACACTTCCAGTGACTACGATAGAGAAAAACTGCAGGAAAGACTGGCTAAACTGGCCGGCGGTGTTGCGGTTATCAATGTCGGAGCGGCTACAGAAGTCGAACTGAAAGAGAAGAAACACAGAGTAGAAGATGCCCTTTCCGCTACAAGAGCGGCTATCGATGAAGGTATTGTTCCCGGTGGTGGTCTGACCCTCGTTCAGGCAACAACCGCTCTGGAGAAAGCCTCTCTGAAAGATCTGACTGCTGAAGAAGTCGTGGGTTACAACATTGTTAAAAGAGCTCTGGAGGAACCTATCCGCCAGATCGCAACCAATGCGGGAATCGACGGTTCTATCGTTGCAGACAAAGCCAAACATGAAAAGAAAGGCATCGGTTTCGACGCCTATGCCATGGAATGGACCGATATGGTAGCGGCCGGAATCATTGATCCCGCCAAAGTTACCAGAAGCGCTCTTCAGAATGCCGCCTCCATCGCGGGACTGCTTCTGACTACAGAGTGTGCTGTTACCGACCTTCCTGAAGAGGCAGGTGCTCCTGCAATGCCTCCCGGAGGAATGGGCGGCATGGGAGGAATGGGCGGGATGATGTAATCCCCCGATTCAAAACCCTTTGAATTAAGTGAATAGGGGAGGCATCTGCTTCCCCTTTTTTGTGCGCCGGAAAAAGAGAGGAAAAGATGAAGTTAGTAGAGTTCTGTAATACCATCGGGTATTCAGGAAATTCAGCCATTGTTGATAAGTCCAATCTGAAACATTATGCAAAGCTCAGCGTAGACAGTCTTCTTGAAAAAGGACTGTACAAGCAGGCTTTCAGTAAAGCCCTTTTTGAAAACAGTCAGGAAGATCTTGAAAAAGTCCTCCGGGATTACAACCGTGTCAGCGGTTCTTCCTATTCATCTGTACAGGAAATGAAAAGGCTGTTCGGCGTGTTTACTGTTCCCGAGGGTATCTCACGGGTCAAGGCGATCTAGCGATTCTTGACGGGAACAGAATTTCTGTGATATTTTAACCAAATCTTTAATCCGAGGATAAAAAATATGGAATTTTTTAATATGGCTCTCCTGATGGGGGCACCGGCAGGAGCAGGATCTGCTTCAGGCGGGTCCATGACCACCAGTCTTGTCACTTTCGCTCTGGTAATAGGAATCTTTTATTTCCTGATCATCAGACCCCAGAACAAAAAACAGAAACAGACCCAGGCTATGATCAATGCGATGAAAAAGGGCGACAAAGTTGTCACCATCGGCGGGATCAGAGGAACTGTTCAGTCTGTCAAAGATGAAACTGTTATTGTTAAGGTTGACGATGATACTAAACTGGAATTCAATAAATCTGCTGTCTCTACAGTTCTGAACGCGGAAACAGAAAAAAAAGACCAGAAAAAAGACCAGAAAGAAAAATCTGAAAAAAAATAAGAACTTACCGGAGAATGTAAATGAACAAACGATTTAGATTTATCGTAGTTCTTTTCTTTCTGGGGTTAGGTGCGTACTTTCTTTATCCGACTGTGGATTGGTACTTCTTTACCCCTGATGAAAAGAAAACTCTTGCTAATGGATCCAAAGAGGAGATCCAGAAATATGCAAAAGTTACTGCTTCTAAAGATCTTGAAACCCTTACCGGCCTGGTAAAGGATGATCCGGAAGCGGAATTTCCTGAAGATATCGCATTTCTGATTGATCAGGCCAAGGATAA
This sequence comes from Oceanispirochaeta sp., assembly GCA_963666275.2. Lineage (GTDB taxonomy): Bacteria > Spirochaetota > Spirochaetia > DSM-2461 > DSM-2461 > Oceanispirochaeta. The sequence goes on along the minus strand of CAXXOA010000001.1, from coordinate 2,138,236 downwards.
TTATAAACTTGTCAAAAAAGATCTGCCCTCCAGCTGGACAGTGAAAACTGTTCTTCAGGGATTCGCATCAGGTAATGAAGTTTTTAACTCTCTGGAAAAACATTACAGAGAAGAGATCCTGTCTCTCAAAGAACTGAAAAATAAAACACTCCTTCTGGGACTCGATCTCTCCGGCGGTATGAGTGTGGTTGTTCAGGCCGATGAAGAGAGCCTTCAGGAAAGACTCGGTCAGGTGCCCACTGAAGAAAACCTTCAGGAAGCCATTACCCTGGCAATGGAAATCCTGAATAACAGAATTGATAAATTTGGTGTTACCGAGCCTTCCATCCGGAAACAGTCCAATGATCAGATTCTTATTGAAATCCCCGGTGAAGTGGATCCCGAAAGAGTCAACTCCTTCCTGATGGGAAAGGGTACATTGAACTTTCATATTGTAGATGATGCTGCTACCACCAGGATTTCCCAGTATGTAGCTGCCAATCCCGGAGCTGTGTTTGAAGACGGCCGTCCCTCGGACCCCAATCTGCTGGAAGCAGGTCTGAGAGTACTCGGTTTCTATAAAAAAGACAGTTACGGCATTGACCAGTTTCAGAGATACATTGTTGTCAGTGACGAAGTCGGACTGGCGGGAGATCATATTCAGCAGGCAGATACCATCGCCGATCAGGTAACCGGTCAGCCCAATGTCATCTTCAATCTGGATTCCGAAGGGGGAGAACAGTTCTACAAGTTCACTTCTGAAAACACAGGTAAGACCCTGGCCGTTGTCATGGATGATAAAGTGAAAGCCGCCGCCCGTATTTCCGAACCTATCCGGGATTCTGTAAGGATCACAGGATTTGATCAGGAAGAGGCAAGCGATCTTGAACTGGTACTGAGAACTGCCGCACTCCCTGTTGATCTTGAGATCATCAACGAACAGGCTGTAGGTGCCTCTCTGGGTAGCGATGCCATCCAGTCCGGTCTGAGAGCCATCATGTACGGTTTTATTGCCGTATTTGTGTTCATGCTGCTCTATTACAAAGGCGCCGGTCTCATTGCCGATCTGGCTCTGGTTCTTAACCTTATTTTTATTGTTGCTATCCTGTCGTCATTCAATATGACCCTGACCATGACAAGTATTGCGGGTATTATCCTGAACGTGGGTATGGCTGTGGATGCCAATGTAATTATTTTTGAACGTATACGGGAAGAACTGGCACTGGGAAAATCCCGGGCCGCAGCTGTTGAAGCCGGATTCAAAAAGGCTTTCTGGACCGTTATGGATGCCAATATTACAACTTTTATAGCAGCAATCTTCCTGTCCCAGCTGGCTAAGGGTCCTATTCAGGGATTTGCCGTCACTCTGGCAGTCGGTATTGTCTGTTCTCTCTTTACAGCCATTTTTGTATCCCGCCTGATCTTCGACTTCGGTACAGAAGTTATGAAGCGGGATAAAATCAGCATCAGTTGGGGGCGTAAATAATGGAAAAAGTAATCAATTTTACTAAAAGCCGCTTTATCTGGCTGACCATATCAATCGTTCTGATTGTTGCCTTCTGGGTGGGAACTTTCGCTCAGGGCGGTTTCAATTTCGGGATTGATTTTAAAGCCGGTCTGAGCCAGAGGATCGCTATCAGCGGCGCAGATGATATTGCCAGTGTCAAAGACGCTTTAAGTTCCATGGAAGCCCTCCAGGTACAGACCGTCGGAGATTCGGGTGAAAACAATTATATGATCCGGGTCGGTGAAGACGAGAGTGTGGAAAATTTCCAGGCTCAGGCTGAAAAAGAGATTCTGGATAATCTGGAAGCTGCTTTCGGCGCGGGATCTGTAGAAGTTCTTTCAACAGAGTTTGTCGGTGCGAGACTGGCGGGAAATCTCTCTTCCCAGACGATATTCCTGACAATTGTCGCCCTGGCTCTGATCCTTGTGTACATATGGTTCCGGTTCCGACTGAACTATGCGGTTTCGTCCATTGCGGCCATTGTCCACGATGTTCTGTTCCTTCTCGGTTTTATCGGAGTCCTCCAGCTGGAATTCTCAACTGCTACTATCGCAGCGGTTCTGACGATTGTTGGTTACTCACTGAACGATACCATCGTTATTTTTGACAGAATCCGTGAAAACAGCAGGCTCCTGAAAGACAAGAAGTTCTTTGAAGTTATCAATATTTCCATTACACAGTCTTTAAGACGTACGCTGATTACTTCATTGACCACGTTCATCGCCGTACTCTTCATTTTTGTGATCGGTACAGGAACGATCAAGACTTTTGCTCTGAGTCTAATTGTCGGTATCATCGTTGGTACCTATTCTTCGATCTTCATTGCATCCACCATCCTTCTGGGCTGGCACAATGCTGAAGTGAAAAAAGCGAAAACAGTTTCTGCCGGTGCGACAGAAAAAGTTGTTGCCGAAGTCAAAGCACAGCAGGTGAAAAAATCTGCACCCCAGCCTGAGGCTGTCAAACAGACCGCTGAGGAAATTGCAGAGGCTACAGAGAAAAAGAAAAAAGCCAAAGAGAAAAAGAAAAAGAAGAAATAAAACCCTTTGAGGTTTGATTCAGAGGCTGTCTCCCGGTGGGACAGCCTCTTTTTTTTATGGAAAATCAGTGCTAGGATATTCAGGATTTCTGTAATCCAACACATTGTTTAAGGAGTCTCCCATGTCCTTTGAAGATCTCGTAAAATCTGCCAGAAGTTACAGACGCTTTTCTGCAAAACCCCTTCCCCAGGATTTTCTGCACAGAATGGTTTCCTATGCCAGATTCTCTCCCAGTTCCAAAAACCTTCAGTTTCTGAAATATATGATAGTTTCATCGGAAAAGGGGAAGAACGCTCTCTTTCCCGTTTTAAAATGGGCAGGAGCCCTTACAGAATGGGACGGCCCGTCAGAAGGAGAAAGGCCTCAGGGATATATAGTGATTCTTCTTGATAAATCCCTCAGCCCCAACCCGAGCTGTGATCACGGTATCGTTGCCCAGACAATGCAGCTGGGAGCCGCTGAGGAGGGAGTGGGGTGCTGTATGATCGGTAGTTTCGGTAAGTCTACTCTCTCTCAGGTCCTTGATCTTCCTGAGGATCTGACTCCCTGTCTGGTCCTGGCTTTCGGCTATCCCGGTGAGACCATACTTCTGGAAGATGCCTCAAACCCGGAAAATGTCATCTATTACAGGGATTCATCAGATGTGCATCATGTTCCCAAGAGGCCACTGTCTGAACTGATTGCCGGTGAAAAATAGGAGCTTCAGCTGCCCGGTCGATTGCTCTCCCATTCTCTGACTGATGACTCTTCCATTATCAGTTTCATAAGCATGGGATCTCTCAGCCGGGAAAGCTCGATATCAAATCCTGAATGCTTTTCTATGGCTTTCAGAGCTTTTGCCTGTTCTTTCGTGTCATGTATAACCTCAAGGATTCCTTTGTAGACAAGGGAACGGTAGAGGAAGGCGTTATTGTCACACCCTTTGAGTATTATGGTACCGCAGGTATAGGGATTGCTTCTGAGGTAATCCAGTTTCATCCCTCTTTTTTCAGTGCAGTAGAAGACAGTCATTTCTTCTCTGTTGAATCCGTAGTATAGGGTGAGGATATAGGGTTCGTTCCCGTCAATCAGAGCCAGTGTTGTATAATCGCCCTGCTGTAAAATTTCAATTGCTGCTGAATCTAATGAATTACTCATATAACCTCTGCCCTCAGTATCATGATTCCTGCAGAAATTTTCAATACCGGTCCTGAGCCGTAAGAGGCTTCAGGCTGGTACAGATTGATTCTTTAGGATCTTTTCTGTACTATTCATTCTACATTGTTAAAGATCCTTTTTACCAGTTTTATTGAGGATCATTTATAAGAGTTGAAGGATGGGATAATGAAGGCAATTGAACTTGAAAAAACTTATAACCCGGGAGAATTCGAAGACCGGATATACAGTTTCTGGGAAGAGGGGCGTTATTTTGAACCTGCCGGAGACGATTCAAAAGATCCTTTTGTCATTGTTATTCCACCGCCCAATGTCACAGGTGTTCTCCATATGGGACACGGGCTTAATAACTCACTCCAGGATATTCTGATCCGCTATCACAGAATGCAGGGGCGTCCCACTCTCTGGGTTCCCGGTACAGACCATGCCGGAATTGCAACTCAGAATGTAGTTGAAAGGCGTCTGAAAGAGAAAGGCCTGAGCCGCCATGATCTGGGTAGGGAAAAATTCCTTGAAGAAACCTGGAAAGTCAAAGAGGAGCACCACGGGATCATTACCAGGCAGCTCAAAAAAATCGGAGCATCCTGTGACTGGAGCCGGGAAAGATTCACCATGGATGAGGGGCTCTCCGGAGCGGTCCGGGAAGTTTTTGTTACTCTCTATGAAAGAGATCTTATCTATAAGGGCGAGTACCTTGTGAACTGGTGTACCTCCTGCGGTACCGCTCTGGCGGACGATGAGGTGGATCATGAGGAAAAACCGGGAAAACTGTATCATATAACCTATCCCCTGAGTGACGGTTCCGGAAGCATTACAGTCGCAACCACCCGTCCTGAAACCATGTTTGGAGATACAGCCGTGGCTGTTCATCCCGAGGATGAACGCTACCGGGAAATGGTAGGCAAAACGCTGGACCTTCCCCTGACCGACAGGAAAATTGAGGTCATCACCGATTTTCACTGTAATAAAGATTTCGGTTCCGGAGCCGTTAAAATTACACCGGCCCATGACCCCAATGACTGGGAAGTCGGAAACCGTCATGATCTGGAAAGGGTCAATATTCTCAATGGAGACGGTACTCTTAACGGAAATGTTCCTGAAGCTTTTCAGGGGCTTTCAGTTCAGGACGCCAGAAAAAAAACCATCTCTGCCCTGGAAGAGGGGAGATATCTCGTAAAAATAGAGGAAAAACCCCATCAGGTAGGACACTGTTACCGTTGTAAGACTGTGATTGAACCCTACATGTCCGAGCAGTGGTTTGTAAAAATGGAAGGGATGGCCGAAAAGGCTCTGAATGCCTGGAAAGAGGATAGGGTCCGGTTTTTTCCCAAAAGATGGGAAAATACCTACACCCACTGGCTCAACGGGATCCGGGACTGGTGTATCTCCCGCCAGCTCTGGTGGGGACACAGAATCCCCGCCTGGACCTGTCAGGACTGCGGTGAAGTCATTGTGGAAAGGGAAGATCCCACATCCTGCCCCAAATGTTCTTCCTCCGCTCTGGAGCAGGATCCGGATGTGCTCGACACCTGGTTCTCCTCCTGGCTCTGGCCTTTCTCCACACTGGGATGGCCTGAAAAAACAGTAGATCTGGAGAAGTTCTTTCCCACAAGCGCCCTTGTTACGGGATACGACATCATTTTCTTCTGGGTGGCCCGTATGATTATGGCTTCTGAAGAGTTCATGGAAGCCGCTCCCTTTCGGGATATCTATATTACACCCCTGGTCAGAGACAAACACGGAAGAAAAATGTCCAAATCTCTGGGCAATGGAATCGATCCGCTGGATATCGTCGCCCAGTACGGTGCGGATGCCATGAAATTCACTCTGGCCTACCTCTCCGCCCAGGGACAGGATATTCCTCTCGATATGGATACAGTAAAACTGGGAAGCCGGTTCTGCAATAAAGTCTGGAATGCTTCCCGCTATATCCTCATGAACCTGGAGGGCCGCCAGATCCTGGATGCGTCAACTGTGGAACTGAAAGGGGTCGATCAGTGGATCTATCATAGATTGAATGAAGCGGTACTGTCTGTGGGAAAAGCTGTGGATGCCTACCGTTTTGATGATATGGCTCATACTGTGTACGAGTTTTTCTGGAACGATTTCTGTGACTGGTATGTGGAAGCTTCAAAGCTCTATCTTTACAGCGATGATGATTCAGAAAAAGACAGGGCCGTTACCGTTCTGATTGATGTCTTGGGCAAGTCTCTGAAACTGCTGCACCCCTTCATGTCCTTCCTGACAGAAGAGATCTACCAGAAACTTCCCGGTGTGGATGAAGCATTGATTACAGCGGCCTATCCTGTCTATGAGAAGGAAAAAGAGAACCACCGCCTGGCGGAAAACTTTACCCAGCTTCAGGAGCTGGTACAGGCCGTCAGGACTCTGAGGAGCGAGTTCAACCTTCCGCCTTCCAGAAAAATCAAAGCCCGGGTAAAAACAGATCAGCCGGGGCTGGGGGATTTCTTCAATGCCGAATCCGAACTGATCGCATCGCTGATACAGTCCGATGATTTTGCCCTTCTTTCCGAAGAAGATGATCTCTCCGGTTCTGTTGCGGCTGTAGGTAAAACCTTCGAAGCCCATGTCTACATAAGAGATCTTATCGATGTGGAGAAGGAAAAACAGAAACTCCAGAAAAACCTTGAGAAGAACAGACAGATGCTTCAGAGCACCGAAAAGAAGCTTTCCAATGAGAAGTTCACCTCCCGGGCTCCGGAGGATGTCATTGCCAAAGAGAAGGAAAAAATGGAAGAGTTCAGGAATGCCATCGAAAAGATGACAGCCTACCTTTCAGAACTGTAATCATTAAAACACCCCTCTCCCCTTGGGCGAGGGGTTGTATAAAACAGATCAGACCATATCCGGGATAAGATAGATAGTATTATCTCAGATATGGTTTTTTTTATTCCTTTTCCTTGCGGGAGAAGGGGCGGGGATGAGGGAAATATACAAGTCTATTGTTTATGCCGAAGGGTGGTCCCTGAGTTGAGGGCTCCACTGAGCGTAGCCGAAGTGCCGAAGGGTGGTCCCTGAGCGGAGGGCTCCACTGAGCGTAGCCGAAGTGCCGAAGGGTCAGTGAGGCGTTATTTTCCCGGTCAGCTTCTGAACCAGCCTGTAATGAGCGTCTTCTGAGTCTCCCCAGGGGTTATCAAAGTTTTCCGCCTTGAATTTCTGGGTAAACCAGAGAATCTCCTCTTCCAGTCTTTTCAGATTTCTCATCTGTATCTTTTTCACAAAATCAGAAAATTCAGCTCCCTCAGCAGGGGGGAGAATTTCCTCCGCCATCTCCAGAACTGCTGTCATATGAGGCAGACAGAACCCTTTTGAGGCTTCCAGCTCCTCCCGGAAGCCTTCCTCCCTGTTTTTCCAAAGGTAGACCGCAGTGAACGTGTAGCGTTTCAATGTGCTGGCCACCCTGTCGCAGATAAGGCAGTCATCGGTTTTCTTTCGCATAGACTCCGAGAAGACCTGAACCGGTGACGACTCTTTTTTTAGAAGACGCCCCATCAGGCTTTTCTCCGGTCCGGGAAATTCCTTTTCCAGTTCTTCCATGCGGGTCTGGAGGTGGGTATGGGCCATCAGGCCCAGGTGCTGGGGGCTTCTGGCCAGGAGCATGCGGCTGAAATGATCCGGACAGAATCCTGTTTTATTCACCTCAACACGGGTTTCAGGATTCATGGCGGAATTACCCAGGTAGTATTGGATATACCGCTCATGGGCTTTGTCTGTGAGCAGACAGAAGGGGCATTCACTCTGTTCTTTCAGAGCATCCCAGATGGGGATCGTTTCCAGCTTATACTTCATATGTCCTCCCTTTCCTCAAAAAAAGCCCTGTGTACTGCCTGGACTGCCCGGGACTTTTCCGCCTGCCTGACAACCACATAGGACGCCACGTCCGAAGCTCCTATGGATACGATCTGGGTCTGTATGGATTCTTCCGCCAGGGCTTTGAGAATCCTGTCGGCGACTCCCGGTTCGTGTACGATTCCCGAGCCCACCACCGCGACAATGGCCATGTCATCGATCTCTGTAAGTTTTGTTACGGTTTTCATCCCCAGCTCCCGGATGAGAAGGGCCGCCCGATGCAGGTCCGCTGATTCCAGATAGATATTGATGGAGGTCTGGGCCGTTACTACGGATTTGATATTAATGGACTTTCTGTCAAGTACGGAAGTGACTTTCGCAAGAATCCCCGGCTTTATGCCCACCCCGGCGCCGCTGATCCTCAGAATGGAGAAGTCGTCGCTGCAGGTTATGCTTTTGGCGGGATTCCTCAATAACTCAGTTTCCGAGGTGATCAGGGAGAGAGGGATCAGTGAACTGTCCGGAGTGTCAATATTGAAGATCCGGATCGGGATTCCCGGCTCCTCCAGAGGCTCCACCGTTCTGGGATGCAGGATTTTGGCTCCGAAGTAGGAGAGTTCCGCGGCTTCTGTATAATTCAGGGATTTCACTTTTACAGGATTTCTGACCATTTTGGGATCTCCCGACATATAGCCGTCCACATCTTTCCAGATATCAAGTGATTCCGCATTGATGCAGCGGGCGATTCCCGCAGCCGAGTAATCGCTGCCGCCCCGGCCCAGGAGGGTTACCCTTCCTTCATCGGATATACCGTAGAATCCGGGAACCACATAGACTTTATCCTGAGACAGCGCTTTGCTGACGGGTTCGCTGGAACGGGCAAAGTCGATGGTGGCATTCCGGAACTCTCCATCCGTATAGAGACCCATGTCCTCGGGCAGGCACTCCAGGGCATCGATCCCGTTATACTGGAGGATCAGAGAGAGCAGCAGTGAACTGAGCTTTTCGCCGTAGCTCAGTATCATATCCTGGATAAAATTGGGGATATCCCCGATATAGTGGATTCCCAGAAGGTACCTTTCCAGCTGATCCAGCCTCTGACCGATCAGAGTGTAGGCATTCTCTTTGACCTCTTCATCTTCGATATTCTGTTCAATTGTATCTCTCTTCATGGTTTTCAGATAACTGATCATCTTATGGATATGCCTGTCATCATTCCTGACTGTCCAGATCCCTTCGGTCAGATAGTTGGTTATGCCGTAAAAAGCGGAAACCACGATGACCAGAGGGCGGTTGTAATTTTTGACTGTTGCGACAATCTTACTTATATCCTCTTTGGTTTTGAGATTGGATCCGCCGAATTTCACTACTATTTTTTTCATTTGCACTCTCCTGGTGAGAAAATCCTGAACTCTCACGGATTCAGGTCAAACAGGGGCTCCTGCCGGATCAGACAATTCTATTCCGTTCCGTCCCATTTTGAAAGGCTCTTATATTCTCAAGAACCTCCCGGATCAGCCTGTTCCGCGACTCCACGCTTCCCCAGGCATTGTGGGGGGTAATGTAGAGCTTTCCCCGGTCCACCAGTGCCGGCAGGGGAGAGTCCTCCCGGGGAGGTTCGTCCTTGAGTACATCCAGCCCGGCACAGAGGATCTTCTCCTGCTCCAGGGCCCTCACAAGAGCTTCCTCGTTGATAATTGCCCCCCGGCCCAGGTTCAGAAGGATGGCTTCCCTCTTCATGAGTTCAAACTCCTTATGGCTCAGCAGGTTTTCAGTCCTTTCAGTCAGGGGGGCATGGATCGATACAATATCCGATTCCTTCAGTAGATCCTCCAGAGGGAGCTCCGGCCAGGGTTCCTCCCTCTGTACTCCGGATATGCTGGAGTAGACGACTCTGGCTCCGAAGGCTTCCGCTATACGGGCTACCCGTCTTCCGATCGCTCCGAGCCCCAGAATCCCCCAGGTTTTACCGCAGATCTCATGCCAGGGTTTTGAAACATCCGCAAAGTGATTGTCATCTCTGTATCGTCCCTGACGGATATAGTCATCATAATACCGGGAATGCTCGGCCAGATAGAAAAGCATGGCAAAAGTATGCTGTGCCACGCTTTCTGTGGAATATCCTGCCACATTGGCAACGCCGATCCCGTGTTTCCGGCAGTAGTCCGTATCAATGGTATTAAAACCTGTCGCAGTGAGGCAGATCAGTTTGAGATCCGGCATCCTGCTGAGTTCCTTCTCTCCCAGAAGTACTCTGTTGGTTATTATGATATTGGCTTCCCGGGTCCTCTGTTCCACCTGGTCCGGTTTTGTATGTTCCCATATCGTGCATTTTCCGGCTTCGGAAAAAATATTAAGATCCAGGTCACTGCCCAGTGTCCCCGCATCCAGTAAGACAATATTCATTTTGTGTGTCCTTTCATCCGACTATTAAAAAATAGGTTTTGTCCCTGTTGGTTTATTCCCGGCTCAAACCGGGATTATATAGGATAATATAACCTTATAATCAGGCGGTGGTTCAAGCATGAGGAGGAACTCTCCGGCATCGGGCAGATAGAATCGAAGCCCTTCCGGCGGTGCTCTAAGCGGAGTTCCCGCCCTGTGGAACGACCTATTGAGGAGTTTTCAAATGTTTATCGAAGTTGATGATGGTGTCTATGTGAATATGGATAATGTTTTTTCTGTTACCTATAAAAGCTTTCATAACAAAGGCGTCTGGGTATTTTCTTCTTCCCAGGTGGAGGAGCGTGACAGAAGCCTGGCGGATAAATCCAATAGAAAGATCTATTCCAGGACCTTTCCGACCAGGGGAGAGGCGGATAACTGGATGGATGTGATTCTGAACAGGGTTGGAGTGGTCAAAGAAAAGAAGGGCCGGCCCCGGGAGAATTTCCTATAGTACTTCAACCAAAAAGTCCTTTGTGATATGATGCCGATTTATAGAAACTCTTAAGAGGTGAGGAAAATGAGTGTGAACAGTAACCCAGAAAATGAAACGAAGAAGGGAGTCGATTTTATCCGTCAGATAATCAATGAAGATATCAAAGCCGGAAAAGTTCCCCAATGTGTTCAAACCAGATTCCCACCCGAACCGAACGGTTATCTCCATATCGGCCACGCCAAGTCCATCTGTCTCAATTTCGGCATTGCCGAAGATTATGAAGGCACATGTAAACTCCGTTTTGATGATACGAATCCTTCCAAAGAGGAACAGGAATATGTGGATTCCATTGTAGAGGATGTCCGCTGGCTGGGATTCAATCAGGATGAAAAAATCTATTTTGCCTCTGATTACTTTGATCAGTTCTATGCATGGGCTATTGAGCTTATTAAAAACGGAAAAGCCTATGTGGACAGTCAGAATGCCCAGCAGATCCGGGAAACCCGGGGAACGCCCACTGTTACCGGTACGGATTCCCCCTTCCGGAACAGGACTGTAGAAGAAAATCTGGAACTCTTTGAAAAGATGAAAAACGGAGAGTTCGAAGAAGGGGAGTGTATCCTCCGGGCCAAGATCGATATGGCTCATCAGAATATGAATATGCGGGATCCCGCCATGTACAGGATCAGAAAGGCCAGTCACCACCGGACAGGAGACAAGTGGTGCATCTATCCCATGTACGATTTCGCCCATGGGTATGAAGACGCCATCGAGGGGATTACCCACTCGATCTGTACCCTCGAGTTTGAAAACCACAGGCCTCTCTACAACTGGTTCCTGGAGAATGTCAGTGCCCCCTGCCATCCCCGTCAGGTGGAGTTCGCCCGTCTGAATCTGACCTATACGGTCATGAGCAAAAGACGACTGCTCGAACTGGTAACAGAAAAATATGTGAATGGCTGGGATGATCCCCGGATGCCCACGATTTCCGGATTCCGCCGAAGAGGGTACACCCCCTCTTCAATCAGGCGTTTTGCCAGGGAGATCGGTGTGGCCAAGGTCAACAGCCTTGTGGATATCAATTTCCTTCAGTTTATCATAAGAGAAGAGCTTAATGAGACCGCAGACAGGGCCATGGCGGTTCTCAATCCTCTGAAAGTAGTCATCTCCAACTATCCCGAGGGACAGATAGAAATGATGGAAGGGGAGAATAATCCCGGTGATCCCGATGCGGGTTCCCGTGAAATCCCCTTCGGACGGGAGATCTATATTGAACAGGATGACTTTATGGAAGAACCGCCCAAAAAGTTCTTCCGCCTGGCGCCTGGCAAGGAAGTGCGTCTGAAGCATGCCTATTTCATTACCTGTGATGAGGTGGTGAAAGATGAGAAAGGGAATGTTATCCAGCTGAACTGCAGCTATGATCCCGCCACCAGGGGGGGAGACTCTCCCGACGGCCGTAAAGTGAAGGGAACCCTCCACTGGGTTTCGGCTGAAAAAGGAAAAAAAGCCGAAGTCCGTCTGTATGACAACCTTTTTACTCTGGAAAATATGGACGAAATGGAAGAAGGAAAGGATTACAAGGACTATCTCAACCCCGAATCCCTTGTCATCAATACCTCCTGCATCGTAGAACCTTCTCTTGTGGATGCCGCTCCGGGAAAGAGTTTTCAGTTTCTCCGACAGGGGTATTTTTCTGCGGATCTGAAAGATCACAGCCCTGAGCATCCTGTGTTCAACAGAACTGTTGCTCTGAAGGATTCCTGGGCAAAAATTCAGAAAAAGAATTAAACTGAGACTGAGGGGGAACATATGGCTCTGAATCGATCAGCTATTGTAATTCTGGGAGCTTCCGGCGATCTGGCCAAAAGAAAACTCATACCGGCTCTGATTGAACTCCTGAAGAATGGAACCATAGCGGGAGATTGTGCTGTTATCGGTTCCGGAAGGACCGAGTTCTCTCATAAGGAATTTCAGGATCATATAGAACTTGAACCCGAATTCTCGGAAAATGTCACCTATTACCGGGGAATGGACGGTCTATATGATTACGTTAACTCTCTGGGGCATTTTGACCAGATCATTGTCTTTATGGCCCTTCCCCCCAGGGTTTACGGAAGTACTGCGGAAACCCTCTATAAGGAGGGGTTCCGTGACAATGTAAGAATCATTATTGAAAAGCCTTTCGGGAGCGATTATAAAACCGCCCGGGAACTGAATGCTCATCTGAAAGAGTTCTATTCGGAAAAACAGATTTACAGGATTGACCATTATCTTGCCAAAGAGGCAGTTCAGAATATCCTTGTATTCCGTTTTGCCAATAACATATTCTACCCTGTGTGGAATAACGGGTACATCGAGTCCATACAGATCACCGCTTTTGAAGAGATCGGGGTGGGAGACCGGGGGGCCTATTTTGACAAGTCCGGTATTATCAGGGATATGATTCAGAATCATCTCCTTCAGCTTCTGGCTCTGATCACAATGGAGGCTCCCGTTTCACTGGATCCAGAGGATATCCGTTTTCAGAAGCTGAATGTTCTCAAGGCTCTTCAGATTCATGACTGCCATATTCAGCAGTATGAGGGATACAGGGACGAGAAGGGGATCGATAAGGATTCTCAGACCGAAACCTATGCGGAACTGAAAATGACTATCAACAATTTCCGCTGGAACGGAATTCCCATCTATATCCGGACAGGCAAGGCTGTTGGTGAAAAGGTTACAAGCGTAGCCATTTCTTTCAAGAAGCTCCCCCGTCTGCTTTTCAATACAGACGGGAATCTGGACAATAACCGTATCATAATCCATATTCAGCCCTTTTCAGGGATTATCATCGACCACTCCACCAAGGTGCCGGGAAGTGATATGGAAATTGCCACTACCGATATGGATTTCTGTTACTCCTCATCCTTCGACAGAAAAGTGCCTGAAGCCTATCAGAAGCTTCTGCAGGACGCTCTCAAAGGGGATCAGACACTCTTTGTCAGTGCCGAGGAAACAGAGCTGTCCTGGAGGAAAATTGAACCGTTTCTCGATACGGGAAGCCCCGCTCTCTATAAAAAGGGCAAGATCCCCGTATCCCGGATGGATGCCAAATGGGTCGATCTGAACCGCTACGCCAACAGCTGCCGGATTGACTGATTCTTTCCGGGAACTGTCCTGTCAGGTTATTTTCTTACAACCTGGACGGCATCCTTTTTCCTCAGAGCTCTGACAAGCAAAGATGTGATGGCAAAAGTCAGAGCACCGCTCAAAAGGGAGATAAGGTTCAATGTATCTGTCCTGATACTCAGGTTCATTAAAGCGGGGATGAACTGGGTTATTACCAGAACCAGAAGAGGAAGAAGGATTATAAGGGCAAAATGGAGCAGGCCTGCTCCGGAGTTGTGGATTTCAACCAGTTCCCCGATCTTCGGTTCTGACAGGCTGTCAACAGGAAGAGATATCTTTTTTATCCCTGTGGAACACTTGCATCCCTCGCAGGATCCGGAACCGCATTTACCGTTCTGATCAAGAAGACCGTAAATTGTTTTTGTTTTCTGTATTTCAAGGACCATTGCATCAACTGTCATGTCAGTATCTCCTTAATTCTGATTATACTATAAATCAATCAATTATTACAAATCCAGTAATAATTGATAAAAATTGATTGAAAACTTTTTGATTTTCTATGTAATATCAATTTATCATATAGAATATAAAACTCAATAGGGAGGTTTTAGAGTGTTTCAGAAACAAATCATGATGCGGAGAGTGGTATACTCCCTCATTCCGATTATGATCTTTTCAATTTATCTATACGGGCTTCGCTCCCTGTTGATACATCTCGTTGTTTTTGCAGCAGGTATATTGACAGAGTATCTATTTATGAAATCCAGAGGAAAAAAAGTCTCGGAAGCTGTACTTGTTACCTGTCTTCTGTATGCTTTGTCCATGCCCCCCATGGTCCCTCTCTGGATTGCGGCAATCGGTATTATTTTCGGTGTTCTTTTCGGAAAAAATATATTCGGCGGATTCGGAAGAAATATTTTCAATCCCGCAATAACAGGAAGGTTATTTGTCTACATAACCTTTCCCGGTTCCATGACTACCGCATGGAAAACGCCGGGTGCCTTCGGGACGAAGGCTGTGGATGCTGTGACGACGGCTACCCCTCTGGGAGTCATGCGCAGCGGTAGTATTCCTGAACTGAAAACTCTGCTTACAGGAATCCGTCCCGGATCACTGGGGGAGAGCGCTGTTATTCTCATTGTTCTGGCAGCGATCTATCTGATCTATACAAAAACGGCAAGCTGGAGGATTATCCTTTCCAGCCTTGTCAGCTTTGTCCTGCTTTCTTCTGTTCTGTTTTTTGCGGGGATTCCCTCTTCCTTTCCCCCTCTGGAATCTCTCCTTTCGGGAAGTATCCTCTTTGTCATAGTTTTTATGGCTACTGACCCTGTGACAGGTCCCAAAAAAAATCAGGCCCAGTTCCTTTATGGAATTCTGATCGGTTCTGTAACCTGCCTTGTCAGGATCTTCTCCCTTTTTCCCGAAGGAACAAGTTTCGGTATTCTTATGGGGAATACCTTTGCCTCACTCTTTGACGAGTGGTTTACTCCTAAACAGAAAGGAGGTGACAAGTGAATAAGAACGGAATTGTATACACAGTAATATTTACCTTTATCACGGCATTTTTCTTTGTTTTCTTCCTGTCTCTGGCATCGGGTGCTACAGAGGAACAGGTGGAGATCAACCAGAAACTGGCTGTACAGAAGGCTGTTCTTTCCGCCCTGGATCAACTTCCGGAAGATCCCGCGGCGATTGCCGGATCCTACGATGAGCTTTTCGATTCCATCCCCGAACCGGGTGATATCATGGAAGTCTCTCTGGACGGGCAGGCGCTGCTTGTGAACTACTACAGCGGCTCGGGTCTCTGGGGAACAATTACAGGTATCCTGGCTGTGGATGAAAATCTTGACAGAATTATTGGACTTGAGATTATCTCTCACAATGAAACTCCCGGTCTGGGAGGACGAATTGACGAAGACTGGTTTAAAAAGCAGTTCCGCGAGGAAAAAATCTCTCCCCAGGGCATCACGGTGCGTAAAGGCAGCGGTTCCTCCGGCGATACGGATCCGGACAACTCCACCGTTGACGGCATCACAGGAGCCTCTCTGACCAGTGCCTCTGTTCAGAATATTGTCAACACCCAGCTGAATACATTCAGAGAAGGAGGAAATAACTGATGAATGAAAAAAGCCCCTCCGCAATACTAAAAGAGAATGTCTGGACCAACAATCCGATTTTTGTTCAGATCCTGGGTATCTGTTCCACCCTGGCTGTCACTAATAATCTGACGAATACCTTTATAATGACTGTGGGTCTTGTCTTTGTTTCGGCATTCACAAATATTACGGTTTCCATTATTAAAAGTCTAATTCCCCGGAAGGTGAGGATGATTGTTCAGACTCTGATCATTGCCTTCTATGTTATTATTGTTGATATCCTGCTCAGAGCCTATCTGCCCGATATCAGCAAAGCCCTGGGCCCCTATGTGGGACTCATCATTACCAACTGCATCATTATGGGAAGAGCCGAAGCTTTTGCCCAGTCCAATGGCCCTATCCTGTCCTTCTGGGACGGAGTGACCTCCGGTCTGGGATATATGTGGGTTCTGATGATTATCGCTTTTTTCAGGGAACTTCTGGGATTCGGAACCCTCTTCGGAATTCAGATCATGCCCGACAGTTTTGTCAAATGGACCATTATGGTGATGGCTCCCAGTGCATTCTTTCTGCTGGGAACATTCCTTTGGGTCACAAAATCCATTATGCTTAAAAGAGGAGAAGCCAAATGACACCAGATATAAATCCAATCGTCCTTCTCTTTGCTTCCATATTTACAAGTAACATACTCCTGGCCAACTTCCTGGGTATGTGTTCGTTCATATCAATCTCCAAGGATATCAAATCCTCCAACGGGCTGGGTATGGCCGTTACGGTTGTTCTGACCATCACTTCGGTCATCAACTGGGCGGTTCTCAACTACATGCTCATCCCCCTGGATCTGCTGTACCTGAGATTCATTGTTTTCATTATCGTTATTGCGGCAACCGTACAGATTCTTGAAATGGTGATCGACCGTGTTTCTCCCGGTCTCTATCTCTCCCTGGGTATTTTTCTGCCCCTTATTACAGTGAACTGCGCCATCCTGGGAGTCGCCCTTTTTATCGAGATCAGGAATTACAGTTTTCTGCAGACCCTGTTCTACGGTTTCGGTTCCGGACTGGGATGGTGGCTGGCCATTATGGCTCTGGCTGCGATTCAGAAAAAACTGAAGAAGTCTCCTGTGCCGGCCGGACTGGAAGGCCCGGGTATCACCCTGATTACAATCGGTTTTATGGCCATGGCATTTGTCGGATTCTCCGGCATGCTGAGCGTACAGTAGAACCGGGAAACTGAAGGAGGTATGATTCGATGAGTTTTATTATTGCTCCCCTTACTGTTGCCGGTATTTCTGCTGTTCTGGCAGCTCTGATCGCGATAGTGGATAGTATCGTCAATAATTACGGCGATGTAAAAATTGATATAAACAACGGCAAGAAGGAATTGAATGTCAAGGGAGGGGATAAGCTCCTGGGCCTTCTTGCTTCGGAAGGAATATTTCTTCCTTCCGCCTGCGGAGGAAGAGGAAGCTGCGGTGCCTGTAAGTGCCAGATCCTCAGCGATGTGGGACCCCATCTCCCCACGGAGACTCCCTATCTGACTGATGAGGAGATCAAAGAGAATATTCACCTTTCCTGTCAGGTCAAAGTGAAATCCGATCTTAAGATCCAGATCCCCGATGCCCTGTTCAATGTCAAACAGTTCAAAGCCAGAGTCGAAAGTATCCGGGATCTCACCTACGATATAAAGGAGGTCCTTTTTGATCTTGGTGATGAAGAAATCAACTTTACATCGGGTATGTACATTCAGGTTGTGGTTCCTCCCTACGGGAAAGTAAAGGGAACGACTCAGAGAGCCTATTCCATGTCTTCCAGACCTCTGGATAAAAATAAGGTGGAAGTTCTCATAAGGCTTGTTCCCGGCGGTATTGCCACTACCTATGTGCATGAGCATCTGAAAGAGGGAGATCAGATGGATCTGATCGGGCCTTTCGGTGATTTCCAGCGATCCGATACCAATGCGGCCATGATCTGTGTCGCCGGAGGATCCGGTATGGCCCCCTTTAAATCGATTCTGAATGACCTGGTGGACAATAACATAACCGACAGGGAGGTCTGGTACTTTTTCGGAGCCAGAACAACCAAGGATATGTTCTATATGGATGAGATGAAAGCACTGGAGGAAAAACTCCCCAACTTCCATTTTGTTCCCGCTCTTTCCGAACCCCAGGAAGAGGAAAACTGGACAGGGGATACCGGTCTGATTACAGATGTGCTTGACCGGTACATTAAAGAAAAAATCGGCGTGGATAAGGACATGGAAGGATATCTGTGCGGTAGTCCCGGTATGATCAATGCCTGTAACAATGTGATGACCGACAATGGTATTCCCCTTGAAAAAATCTATTACGATAAATTCGCCTGATAGGGAGGACAGTATATGAAAATGTCACCAAACATGAAAAAAGCCCAGGAGAATATGGCTCCCGGGGTAATCACGGCTGACGGTTTTCTGGGAGATGATAAACGTCCTCTGCAGGAGATCATCACGGAAGATGAAGAGCACATGCGCTATCATGGTCTGGATATGGAAGAGACGGTCCAGATTCTCAAAGATCTGATGGAGGAAGGCAGAAACGGCCTGGGTGAACCGATTACCATCGAAGGGAAATGGCTTGTCCAGACCACCGAAGCCAGAGGTCATCTGGCCTGTCCCTTTGAAGACGGCATTCAGCGTAAAATCACAACTGTGATCAAAAACCTGAAAAACGGAACAACCATCATGGTTTCAGCTCTCTCTCTTCATCTTATGCAGAAGCATCATTTTATGGAGGGCAAAGGCTCTCCTTTCAGATTGGAACCGGACACGCTGGTTAAAGTTCTGGAAGATTAATCTAATAAAAAATAATCTACCCCTCCCGGGATCTTTCCGGGAGGGGGTGCATCATCGGGGTTTATTCATGAAAGGAACAATAGAAGATATCGACAGCGAAAATGATTATTACGAAAAAGTGAAAATATATCCCTTTATGCAGGGGGGCATCCTCTGTCTGGCGGGGCTGGCTCTCATTCTGTTCCCCAAACTGGGGCTTATTTTTATCTCCGTAACCTTCGGCCTCTATCTGCTCATTCAGGGGATAGGTCAGACTGTTCTGGCATTCCAGGCTTCCGGTTCGGACAAAGGGTGGTGGCGCCTCCTTCTCAGAGGAGCCGTGTTTATCATTGGGGGTGTGCTCATTTTATGGTATCCCTTCAGTTTTGCCAAAATAGGTATGGGAATCCCCCTGGTAGCGGGAGGGATCGTTCTGATTATATCCAATCTGCAGGACCTTCTTGTAAGAAGATCTTTCTCTCCCGGAGAAGGCAGTGTCAGAACGGTTATTATGCTGCTCCTGGGAATCCTTCTCTGTTTTGCTCCCGTCTTCTCCGCCCTGCTTCTCTTCAGAATTATCGGATTTTTCACTCTGGCAGGAGGAATTCTTATCCTCCTTTATACCTACAGCTACAGAAAACTATGAAATCTTAAGAGCCAGGAAGGTTTGATCATCATGCTGCTTGGAGTTTCCTGAATAGCGGTTCAGAAAGCTCCGGACGGCACTTGTCAGATCTTCCGGTTCCCTGTCAGTTATCTGTGACAGGAGCTTGAGCAGTTTCTCATTGGTCAGCTCCTCTCCCGCTGAGTTTCTCGCTTCGGGAAGTCCGTCTGTAAATAGAAAAATATAATCTCCCGTGTGCAGCTTTATCCTTTTATGTCCGAACTGACCCTGTTTATCCACTCCGATCGGAAGACCTTCCGTATCAAAACTCCGGAATTTTTTCTCTTTATTCCTGAAGATGTACAGAGGATGGTGGGCCGCATTGGAGTAGGATATCTCCCTGTTTTCCGTATCAAGGATAAACACGGCCATGGTGGCATACTGGTCGACACCGATCCTTCCGGCTATGTGGTAGTTCAGCTCTCTGAGCAGAGTGTGGGCCGCTTTGTGTCTGTGGCTGATGGTATGAAGGATTGTTCTGATCATAATCATCAGCATGGAAGCGGGAACTCCTTTTCCGGCTACATCGCAGATCGTATAGAGAATCCTTTTGTCATCCAGCCGGATGGCATCAAAATAGTCACCGCTGATACCTCTGGCGGGAAGGGAGTAGATCCTGGCGGATCCATTGTCAAAAGAGGGGAGCTCTTCGGGCAGGAGCCTTTTCTGAATCCCCGCGGCGATATCAATTTCTCTCTGAATTTCCCTGTTTTCCAGTAGAGACCGGTATTTGTGGACATTATCCACAGACTGGGCCGTATAGTCTGTATAGGCCCGGAAAAAGGTGTAGTCCAGATCGGAAAAGACATCCTGTCTTGTTTTTTTGTAGAACACAAGCATTCCCAGCAGACGGCTGGAAACAATGAGAGGCAGCGCCATCATGGACGAGATGAACAGCCATTCGTAATGGTCGCTGTTATAGGGGAATATCCTGTCATGCTCATTGTTTTTTACAAAAATACCCTCTCCGCCTGTGAGAAGGGTCCCGAATACGGGAGAGTCCTTGGTGACGGGGTGAGTTTCATAGTAGTTTTCCACATTGGAACGGTTGGCAGAGATATTTCTGTCAAGATGAAAGGGAGGAGGGCAGAAACCGATTCTGTGAACCAGTTCCAGGCTTTCAAGCTGGGCATCCGCCAGGAAGAGCATTCCGCTGTCTGCGCCGACCGCATCCATACCCAGCTCCACAATTGTTTCCTGAAGTTCTTTAATGTCTGTCTCATTCCCCAGAGTGTTGCCGATATCCTTCAGAAGGAATTTGAGCGAATCCAGCCGGTCTGACAGGATATGGGAGAAGAGCTGGTAGTTTTCAAGGAGCTCATCAAACTCATCCTTGTACTTGCTTTTGCTTGTATCCTCGAATTTCAGTTTTCCTTCGGCAATGTCCTGAACCTGCCGGTTGGTTACGACGATCCTCTGTATCAGGTTGTTGGAGAACCGGATACTGAAGAACATGGTCCCAAGCAGGATCGTGGTAACCATTATGAAAGTTATCAGGACACTCTGCTGCCTGTAGCGGACCAGTTCATTGTCTGCCCGGACAAGAAGCGAGTCTATGGAAAAGGAGAATACATTCAGGCTGACATAGAGATCCATCAGATAGGCTTCAATCTTTTCAAACTGTTCTACAGAAGAGGTATTTCCCAGAGCCCTCTGTTCCACAAGGGTATGATAGAAGCTGCTGCGGTTATCGTTTTTTAGAATGTCCGAGTATCCCACTCTGTTCATTTCAGACTGAATGGGATTGATCTGATCATGAAGCAGCTTATCCCAGGAACGGGAAACGGAATCTATAGTCTGTTTGTATTCCCGGCTGGTATGCCGGATGGCACTGGATTCAATGGAGGTGGTTAACTTGTTATGAAAATCCATAAGATCACGGAACCATAACTCGGTAATTCCCACAGGATTGCCCACTTCTGTAAAAAGAGAGAGATTCCGGTCCAGATAGCGGTTCATGGCAATGTCCATTTCCAGGGTCCCTTCTACATAATTCTGAAGTCGATAGACATTAAAAATCCTGACAAAAAGCAGTCCCGAGGAGAAGAGCAGTCCTGAAATGAGGATTATACTTGTAAGGGTGAGTTTCTTTTGAACTTTCATTTGGAATTCTCCTTGAATGAGGCAATAAACATGGATCGGTCATCGGACTGTTCCGTACCTTTTTCAAAGAATCTGACATCTTTGAGGATGGCATCCTGAAGCCAGCTGCTGCTGCGGTCAGAGTATTTTTCCACAATCTTCATGACAGGATTCCAGCCGTAGGCTTTTCCTTCGCTGTTCACAGAATTGTAGAAACCATCTGTCATAATCACAAGTTTATCAGAATCCTTCATGATCCCCTTGAGCGACGTATACAGGCCTTCGGCATTCCGGGAGGATTCCAGCAGGTTTATCCTTCCGCTTTCCCTGTTGAAAACAAGGAGTTTCTGCTCTTCCGTACCACAGTAGATGAAAGATTTCTCCTCCGGCTCCATTAGGCAAAGGCTGATGTGGATCTTCGTCGAAAGGCCTGTTGTCTCTCTGAAACTTTTTAAGAGTTTATCCATAAGTTCCGAGGGATCCTGGCCGGGACTGACCAGAATCCTGATCAGGGTTCGGAGGATAACAAGAATCATTGAGGAGACAATCCCTTTTTCCCTCACTTCGGCCATACAGAAGAGCCATCTGCCGTGATCCACAGGGAAAAAATCGTATATATCCCCGCTTATCCCCCGGACGCTGTAGGTATTAACGGCAATATCGAAATGCGGCACTTTCGGTATTCGCGGGGGAAGAAGGCTCTTCTGGATGTCCGAGGCAATCTGCATTTCCCTGTTCAGCCCCGTAGACTGGAGGAGCTCCGAGTACTTTTCCAGGTTTTTCAGGGTCACCGCACTGAATTCAATAAAAGAGAGGATATTGGAAAAATCCATATCTCTGAAGAGCTGCCGTTTTGTGTTTTTCTCCAGACAGATGATCCCGATGAGCTCTCTTTCGGAAATCAGGGGGAGGACTATACAGGAGGAAATATAATTTTTTTCTATACTGAGTTTCAGGGGGATCAGATTCTGTCCTCTCTCTTCTTTAATAAAAACAGCTTCCTCCGATACGGCGGCGATGCCCAGGACAGTTTTTCCAAAAGGAATTTCCTCACCGAATTTGTCAGGATCGTAGGGGGGGGCATAGTCGGGAGTTTTATGAACGGGATATATCACTTTCCGTTCCGTATCTGTTTTATAGAAAGCCCCGTTTTCGGCCTGGGTATTCTCAATGGCCAGGCGGAGGATTGTCTCTTCCAGTCTGGATGTTTCAGGATCCTGGGTCAGTGACTGCCCGATATTATGAATAATACTTCCAATGGTATTGAGCCTTGTCCAAATTGTTTCCGTCAGGATATTGAAGTTTTCGCTCATAGTCGCCAGTTCGTCATCCCAGTCCACCTTGATACGGGTGGTCAGGTTCCCTCCGGATATCTCGGCAATTCCGGATCTGACACTCTGAATCCTGTTGATCATATTCCGGTAAATGAAAATAATGACCGCAAGGGAGATCAGAAGGGATACGGCCAGTGCGGTTCCTGTAAGAGAGAGAACCCAGGCTATCTGGCCCTGCACAGTCACAAGCACTTCATCGGTAATATTTTTAAACTGAACGGAAAAGGGGTGATACCAGTCTGAAAACTCAAGGATTTTCATCCTTATCAGATTGATTCTGTCGTAAAGCTCCCGGTCTGTCATCAGGCCTGTTTTCCAATTCAGATAAACCTTTTCAATGGATGATCCGTAAATCTTTACTCTGAGACTGGAAATCTCACTGACGATTTCCGCATAGTAGAGGTCAAAATCTCTGGCTGAAATAAAATTGTAATAAAGATTGATTGTTCTTGCCGTCGATTCGTCCAGGTATTTCAGGTTCTCATTTTCCACCAGGCTGTCCAGTGACTCATTGAGCTCCATGTAGGCTCTTTCCATTTTGTACATGGGAATATCCGGAGATTTCAATACAGCATTATTGGCGTATTCCAGACTGAGCATTTTATTTCTGAGCAGAATCGTTGATCTTTCCAGCTCTTTCAGGCTGAAGAGTCTCTGGGCGGAAAAATAGAAGAGGAAAAAGGTTCCCAGAAAGAGCAGAAATACCAGAAGGTTTACTATAATGAGTTTGTTTTTAATTTTCATTTATTGATCTCAACGTTTATTCTAATGATGAAACAGCTTATCATGATTACATATGAGGCTACCAGTATTTTTTTATTTGCCATCTGCGGAACTTTACTTTTTTTACTCTCCTCTTCATAATCGCATATCATGTTCAAAGGTATTCAAAAAAGCATTCTAATTGCATTAACTGTATTGGCTGTTGCCTCCTGTGCCGGTACCGGCGAGAAGGAACCGGTAACCTCTTCAGAATTTCTGCTGGGGACCACCTGTGTCATTACTATTCTGGACTGGGAGAAAGAGGCGGATCCCCAGGACGCTATAACGCTGGCATTTGAGAAAATCCAGTCTATGGAGAATCTCCTGAGCGTCAATATTGATACGAGCGATATTTCAAGCATAAACAGAAGCGGACTCAGCGGTTTTACTCCGGATCCCATGGTTCTGGACGTTCTGAACCAGGCTCTGGATATTGCCGGCTTTTCAGACGGCCGCTTTGATCCCTCCATCGGACGCCTTGTCGCCCTGTGGGGAATCGGGACAGATCACGCGGCTGTTCCGGAAGAGAAAGACCTGGAAGAAGCCCTTTCAACCATTGACTATAAAAAGATAGAAATCAGTGATACCGGCAGGGTCTCCCTTCTGAATCCCGGGGCCTCCCTGGATCTGGGAGGCATTGCTAAAGGATATGCTGCCGATATTGTGAGAGATTCCCTCAGGAGCAGCGGTATCAGATCGGCCATCATAAACCTGGGCGGCAATGTACTTGTCATGGGTAAAAAGGCCTCCGGAGATCCCTGGCGTATCGGGATTCAGGATCCCAGAGAACCCCGGGGCGAATACCTGGGGATTATTGAAGTCAGCGAGAAAGCGATTGTTACATCCGGTGTGTATGAGCGTTTTTTTGTAGAAGACGGGGTGCATTACCATCATATTCTGGATACTGAAACCGGTTATCCCGTGCAGAACGGGGTTATCAGTACTTCCATCATCCATGCCAGGAGTGTCCAGGCAGACGGGCTTTCAACAGCCCTCTTTGCACTGGGAGTGGAAGAGGGTATGACTCTGGCAAATACCCTGGAAGACACGGGGGTTATCATGATAGATGAAAACAACCGGGTCTATATCACCGATAATCTGAAAGATTCCTTTCAGTTAAACAGCGGTTCAGGATATACCCTTGCGGGCGACCAGGATTAAACGCTCTGCCTGATGATCGTAAATCCTGCCATCGAACCCTCCGTAGATATCAACCATGGCAAAACCGGCTTCACCCAGAAGCCGGGCCATTTCAGCGGCTGAAAAAATGCGGTGACTGAAGGTATATTCCGTCATCTTTCCATTCCTGTAGAAGAGCCAGCGGTTCCGGAGTTCCGTCCAGTTCAGGTCAATTCCGTACTCCAGCAGGATGGTTACGCCTTCCCGTTCGAACCAGACCCTCTCTTCGAAATCTCTGGCCAGAACTTCCTTACCCCACATCTCCATAAAAAGGAACCCATCGGGTTTCAGAGCCCTATGGAGTTTTTTCAGCATAGCAAGATCATCATCAGGATCGTCAAAGTAGCCGAAAGACGTAAACATATTGATAATACCGTCAAACTCGGAGTTTCTGTCCAGATCCATGACATTCATATGCTGCCAGTCTACTGAGAGATCATTGTCCCGGGCGAGGGCGACGGCTTTGTTCAGGTAACCTCTGCTGAGATCGATGCCTGTCATCTCATGACCTCTGGACGCCAGCTCTATGGTATGGCGGCCCATGCCGCAGCAGCAGTCCATCAGACGGGCCTTTCCGTCCAGGCCTGTCATTTTTATTATGGCATCCACTTCTGAGGGGGTTTCCGCCATCCTCTGGGGATCAAACATCAGGGGGCCGTAGGTTTCCCAGAACCACTCATCTGAAAACCATGGTTCGGGCTTATTTTTATCCATTAATCTCTCCTGAAATGTATTTTTTTTATTACTTTCGGTATATTGTGGTGATAGGATTATTATGTTTACCATAGTGAGTCTATGCGGAATATACAAGGCCAGGAGGTTTTCATGAGTCATCTTATCCGTAGGATCAGTCTTGTTTTACTGGTCCTCCTCAGCTCTACCATGCTGTTTGCAGAGTCTTCAGGGGAATTGTTAAAATCCCTCTATTCCCCGCTCTTTCTGGGGGGAGGAACATCTGTTACCAGGATGGATACCCCCGAAGCGATATCACTGAATCCCGCTTCAGCCGGTAATTTCCAGAGGATGATCCTCGATGCGGGATACATCAATCTACAGAAATGGAACGGCAGTATGCAGGGTATGGGACATGCTGTGAATACAGCCATTTCCTACCCGTCCAAATACGGTGTTTTTTCCGGAGCTCTCCGGTTTGCCTCAACTTCGGGGCTGGAAAGTACTGAAATGGATTTCGGTGAATTTTTTCAGTCGGATATCGCTTTTTCCAAAGAAATTTACAAGAATCTCTATGCTGGATTCGGTGTCACCGGAGCGCTGGGGACTGATCTTGACTGGGGTTCTTCTCTGAATCTCGGAATAATTCATCATGCAGGGACTTTCTGGAAGTTCAAAAATTTCCAGTGGGGCGGTTCTCTTTCGGGGCTGGGCTACAATTACGGATCATCCGCCGGATATGACCGGGCCATACCCGAAAATATAACCCTCAACGGAGGCGCCGCCTTTGATCTGATCAGAAAAGACGACTTTCAGTGGACCATGTCGGCAGACGCGGGATTTCCCACCTTCACAGATTTCAGATTTGAAATAGGCCAGCAGGTTGTGATACAGGATAAGATCCGGATAGCCCTCTCGTCCTCCATGATCATGAGCGAACTGATTGACGGCAACTACCAGACCCTCCTGCCTTCGGCAGGGCTCTATTACAACTATACTTTCAAAGGAAAGGATAGTGAGAAGACAGAAAAACAGACCAGTGAAATAGAAATCCAGGGAGCCTATGCTCCTCTGTACGATAATATTCATGCCGTCGGCCTCGGTGCCACCATACCTTTCGGTGTCCGGGATACCAATCCGCCGGAAATATCTCTGGAACAGGATGAAAAAGTCTATATCTCTCCAGACCTCAACGGGGTTCAGGACGAAATTGATATTCCCTTTACAGTCGATGATGAGCGCTATGTCATGGGATACTACATGGCTGTCAGAAATGAAGACGGCGAAGTGGTGAAAGAGTTCCGGAACAAAGACGAACGGCCTGAAAATGAATCCTTTAAGAATATCTTCGACCGCATGTTTGCGGAAAAGAAAGGAACAACCATCCCCGAATCTTTCCGCTGGGACGGAGTTATGGATTCGGGAGAAGTCGCGCCCGACGGAGAGTACTCCTATACACTTCAGTTCTGGGATGATAATGACAATATTTCGGAAACCGATACCTTTGAGTTTGCCATCGATACGGTTCAGCCTGAGATCTCCCTTGAAAAATCCGGGGGAATCGATCTGATATTCTCACCCGACGGAGACGGAAACAAAGATTCTCTGACTATTGAACAAAGCGGTTCCTCCGAACTCTTCTGGGAAGGTCAGGTTCTGGATCTGGGAGGTAATCCCGTCAGAACCTACACCTGGGAACAGGGCGCTCCCCAGACTCTTGCCTGGGACGGTAAGGATGACACCGGAGCTATCGTCCCTGACGGTGTCTACAGCTATGTTGTAAAATCCACAGACAAGGCAGGCAACCGCAACGAGGAAACCCTGGTGGATATCCTTGTGAATACGGAAAAACCTCCGGTCAATCTGTCCATAGACAACTCCTATCTTTCTCCGGGAAATCCGGAGGGAACTGATGTTATCCATTTCGGAACTGGGATTCCTGTTACATCGGGAATCCTCGAGTGGGAACTCCAGGTCCGGGACAGCAGAGGAAATATTGCCTGGCAGTACAACAGCCGGCAGGAAGGGGTGCTTGAAGTCCCCGAAGAGATCTCCTATGCGGGAGAGAATCCCATGGGCGGATTTATCACCGAGGGACGCTATCAGGGGTTCATGACCGTCCGCTATCAGAACGGTTATCAGCCCGAAGTTTACTCTCCCTGGTTCAATGTCGATACGACGGCTCCCAGAGGAACCATAGAAGGGGAGCATATCCTCACCCTCAATGATGAGGGAAACCAGTACTCTCTGGATCTGACCCTGAATACCTCTGAAGAGGACTACTGGGAGGGATTCATAAGGAACAGCAGCAATGAAACTGTCAAATCCTTTTTCTGGAGAGGCAAAGCAGATCCGGTGATTGTCTGGAACGGCAATGACAATGAGGGAAAACCCGTTCCCGACGGTACCTACACCATGGTTCTGGAAGCCGTGGATAAAGCGGGAAACCGGGGCGTTTCCTCTCCCCATAGAATCAATCTTGATACAAGGGAGATGTCTGTTCAGATCTCAGTCAGCGATGAAGCGTTCTCTCCCGACAGAAACGGAGTCAAAGATACTGTCAGTTTTTATCAGGTCATAGACGATCCTGAAAACATAACCGAATGGTCTCTGACTGTATCTCCTGTGGATGCGGAGGGAAGCACAGGTGATCCTGTGAAGTCCTGGAGCGGAGAATCCGCCCCACCGGCAGTTCTGCAGTGGGACGGCCTTATGGACAGCGGAACTCCCGCCTCTGACGGCCTCTACATAGCGGAGATTGAAGCTCTCTATGCCAAAGGAAACAGGCCGGGGGCAAAAACAGGCCAGTTTCTGAAAGATACGGTAGCACCTGAAATCACAGTTTCACTTCCCTATGGTCTTTTCTCTCCCGACGGGGACGGCAATCGTGATATTGTCCGGATTGTTCAGACTTCCAGCAGGGAGGAAGAGTTCGAAGCGTCTCTGATGGACAGCCGAGGGCAGGTTGTGAACAGCTGGTTCTGGAAGGACCAGGTCGAAAATGTCGTCTGGGACGGAACCGATGAAAACGGAAACATCCTGCCTGACGGTCTGTACAGTTATGCCGTCACTTCCACAGACAGAGCCGGGAATTCCAAAGAGCTCACCCTTTCTGGAATCCAGATTGATACAAAATCAACGCCCGTCTATCTGACAGCCAAAAATACTCTTTTCTCACCGGTTTCTGAAACCATTCCCGAGCAGGTTTTCACTGCTCATGTGACAAACACAGAGGGGATCGACAGCTGGCGTCTGGCCATTCTCGATGAAACTGGAGCTGCTGTCAGAGAGGAAACCGGCACAGGTTCCGTACCCGCCAGTCTTGTCTGGGACGGACGGAGCAGTACCGGCGCTATGGTGGAAGGAGTCTATAAAGGTCAGCTGACAGTCAACTATACCAAGGGAAACCGGCCTGTCGCCGACAGTCGGGAGTTCACTGTGGACAATTCCGCTCCCCTTGTGGAAATAGGTCTGGAACCGCAGCCCTTCTCACCGGACGATGATAACATCGATGATGAGCTGAGGATTTCCATGGCTGTGAAGGATCTTTCTCCCATAAGAGACTGGCAGATGGTCATAAGGGATCCCAAAGGCAAAGAGTTCATCTCCTTCGGCGGTAACGGAAGGCCTTCGGAAAGGATCATCTGGGACGGAAGATCCCGTCAGGGAGAGCTTGTTCAGTCTGCAGAAGATTACCCCTATGAACTGCGGATTACAGACCTTCTGGGGAACTCAACCACCCGGACCGGTCTGATCCCTGTGGATATTCTTGTTATCCGGGACGGCAACAACCTTAAGGTTCAGATCTCCAATATTACCTTCCAGCCCTACCAGGCAGCCCTTGTCACGGCAGGAGAGCAGGGACAGAAAAACAGGGACGTTCTGCAGCGGCTTTCTGAAGTCCTGAAGAAGTACGGCAGTTACAAGATTGTCGTGGAAGGGCATGCGGTCAGCGAGTATTATGATAATCCCTCCCGCGCCGCAAGGGAGGAAAAAGAGGAACTGCAGCCTCTGTCCCTCAGCCGGGCTGCGGCTGTCAGGGATGCCCTGTCCGATCTGGGAATCCAGTCCTCACGGATGGATGTCGTAGGGCGGGGAGGAACCATGCCTATTGTGCCCCATAGCGATCTGGAAAACCGATGGAAAAACAGGAGAGTGGAGTTTATCCTCATAAAATGACAGAATTTAAAATATTTGCCGCCGCACCGGTCTTCCTGGAGGATCTTCTTGAAAAGGAGATCCTCAGATACGGAGGGACAATTCTCTCCAGGGGGGCGGGGGGACATCTTTTTTCCGCTGGTCTGAAAGAGATCTATGAAATGATCCTCTGGAGCAGAATCTCCAGCAGGATCATGGTCCTTGTGAAAGAATTCTCATGGGCCGGTGTTGACGATATCTACAGGGAAACCCTTTCTGTTCCCTGGGATTCTCATATGGAAGAGTCCGCGACCTTTGCCTGTTTTACTACCACATCCGGTTCGGTCTCACTGCCCGACAGGACGGCGTCTTTAAAAGTAAAGGACGCAATAGCCGACTTCTGGCGGGATAAGACAGGACAGCGGCCCGATGTGGACCGTGAAAGTCCCGATATCTCAATCCATCTCCATCTTAAAAGGGATACGGCGTCCCTCTATCTGGATCTTTCCGGTGGAGGGCTTCATAGAAGAGGCTACCGGCAGGAAGCCGCTAAAGCCGGTCTGAGAGAAAATACAGCTGATGCCATCCTGATGAGAGCCGGATGGCCCGGTATCGCCTCATCAGGAGGCTGTCTTGTGGATCCCATGTGCGGCAGCGGAACCCTCCTGATTGAAGCGGCGTTTATGGCGGCCGATCTCCCTCCGGGACTCCTCCGTTATGAATACGGATTCTTCAAGTGGCGGGAGCATGATCCTGATCTCTGGGAGAGCATTTTTGACAGCGCTGAATCTGCCCTGGAGGAAAAACTCTCGGGACTTCCCCCTCTTATGGGGTTTGACAGTGACAGGAAAGCACTTGCCGCGGCC
Source organism: Oceanispirochaeta sp. (assembly GCA_963666275.2). Lineage (GTDB taxonomy): Bacteria > Spirochaetota > Spirochaetia > DSM-2461 > DSM-2461 > Oceanispirochaeta. Next base: position 2,108,147 of record CAXXOA010000001.1, on the reverse strand, counting down.
AGAGAGAATATACATGCGGCCGGTCTGGACAGATTCATTCATCTGGAACGGCGGGATATCAGTGAGTTTGTCATCACAGATAAAATGAAAAACTCACCCGGCCTCATTGTGACCAATCCGCCCTACGGGCAGCGGCTGGGCGATAAGGGCATGCTCTATTCTCTGTACAGAAAACTGGGTGATATCGGCAGAAACAGTGAACTCAAAGGCTGGAAGATGTCTGTGATTTCAGATGATGAGACCCTGCTGCATGCCACAGGTCTGAAGACATCCACAAAAAACAGGATTATGAACGGTCCCATCAAATGCAGTCTCTACCATTATGAGCTCTATGGAACCTCCGGGGAAAGAGACAGTGATACCCCGGCAAAAGAGAGTGTCCGGACAGTTGATCTGCCCGCTATGACACAGGAGGCGGAACAGTTTCTCAACAGGCTGAAAAAAAATAAAAAATCTCTAGGCAAATGGAGCCGCAAAGGAGACATAAGCTGTTACAGGCTCTATGACGCGGATCTTCCCAATTTCAACTTTGCCGTGGATTTTTACGAGGGGAAATGGGTTCATCTCCAGGAGTACAGTGCTCCCAAAGGGATCGATCAGCAGCGGGCGGAGAGCCGCCTGAAAACAGCGGTTCAGATCATTGCCTCGCTTCTTGAAATCCCCCTTTCCTCCATTTTTACCAAACAGAGAAGCCGGCAGAAAGGACGCGACCAGTACAGAACTCTTCAGAGGGCCGGTGAGCGCTATCTTATAAACGAGTGGGGCTGTCGGTTCTGGGTGAATTTCACCGATTACCTTGATACGGGAATCTTTCTGGACCACAGGAATATCCGAAAATATCTGAAAGACCATGCTCCGGGATCCAGGGTTCTGAATCTGTTCTGTTACACCGGAACCGCCAGTGTCATGGCTGCTGCGGGAGAGGCCTCTTCGGTCTGTTCGGTCGATACCTCATCCACCTATCTGAAATGGGCGGAAGACAACTTTATGCTGAACAAAATCCCTGTGGAAAAGCACCGTTTCATCCGGGAGGATGTCAAAAAATGGCTCAATGCCTGCGGGGAAAAATTCGATCTGATTTTTATGGATCCTCCCACATTCTCCAATTCCAAATCAAGATGGGATATCCTTCAGATTCAGGAGGACCATGAAGATCTGATCCGGAAGGCAATGAACTGCCTTAATCCCGGCGGGCTTCTGATCTTTTCGAATAATTACAAACGCTTTGTTCTGGAGGATTCTCTTCAGGAGAAATACAGGATCACAGAGGAAACCTCCTGGACTGAATCAGAGGATTTTAAGAGGAAAGGGGCTTCCCATCGCTGCTGGTTTATCCGTCATAACAGTGACGGGTAATTTATGTTTTAATTGAAATAAGAAAAATCTGTGTGTAGAATGAATTATGGTATTGCAACGTATTGTTTCATCAGTGTTATTTGCTCTTGGTCTTGTCCTGATTCTCAGAAGCATCTTGAGATGGATTGCCATTAGCAAGCTGAAAAAAGACGAAAAAAATAAACGGGATTTGGATAAACCATGAGTGATAAAGACGAAAATGCTGTAGATACGTCTGAACTCCCGGGAGTTTTTCAGATGGATCTTTCCCAGCGGGAGGAGTTTCTCTCCCAGGTTGGGAGTTTTACCCAGGAGCAGAGAAGAATCTTTCATCGAATCTGTGATTTTTTTGATCCCATGCTGGATTATAACCGCTTTGTTCTTCATGCGGGTAAGGATATCCTGTTTGCCAATAACCAGATAGAAATCCTTATGCGTAAAATCCGGAATGCCCATTACGGACTGCTCAAATTCAAGAATGATCAGGGTGAACTGAAACCTGATAAAATCGTTATCACAAACAGAGATTCCAGTTTTTTCTACAAAAATCTGGTGGAGGATGAAATCCAGCGGCTCATGCTGGATGATAACCGTATGTATCTGACTCTGGAGGAGATGGAAAAATCCAATCTGAGGCTTCCCTTCGATATGGTTGAAACCATATATCCCGAGTCCATCAGTCCCCGCTTCATCGAAGAGATAAAATCCGAGGAGAAAATCTATACCATGCCGCTGAAGACAGGCGGAGCAATCCTTGTCACCTCCCAGTCACTGGAAGCTTTACTGGAAATTGCCAGGAAAAAGATCAACAGCGCTCTTAATAATTCCTCCTTCATCTCAGCCATGAGCCGGGTGATGGGCCTGAAGATTAGTGAAATTCAGAAGAAGCAATATACAAGTGATCCCGGATTCTGGCGGACCATATCTTCTGATATTCTTAAAAATGCAGAGGACCTCAAACTGAGAATCAAACATCTGACTTCGGCAGTGTTCCAGTCCTCCGAGATCCTTCACCTCTATTATATTAACCGGGAAGCGGAAGCGGAAAAGGAGAGAGAGGAAAACAGGGAGAAACAGGACGCAATCGAAGATATCTGCATGGAAATACTCAAGAAAGAGGATTTTCTATTTTCTCCTGAAGATCTTCTTGATCTTCTCGATCCCTATGAGGAGAAGTGGAAGGGATTTAAAGATCTGTTTTATGAGACAGTCGTGAAAGTTAATCAGAAGATTGGGCTTCCTGTCATTCTCTATCTGGGAGATAAATACCTTCACAGGGACCATGTGTATCCCTTTTTCAGAGGAGAACTGACAACTCAGTCAACGGTCCTCAAACAGCATTATGTTGAGATTATGGAAAGAATGCTCCGGACCCGGAACAAGGATAAAATCACAATGTTCTATACCCGGGACAGTTTTAAAGACGATGTGATGGACAGGATCAGGGAAAATTCTCCCATTCTGGCTGAATTCCTGGATAAGCCAAAAATCATTTCAGAAGGGATTGTGCACTACTTCAAGAATCTTAAAAAAGTCAGGGACGTGAATAAAATCAAGGATTTCATGAACAATTTTTTTGATGATGGAATGATCCGTTTCAAGGATCCTGATTATCTTCTGAATCTCTATATGCTGGAAATCTTTCATGAAGCCTATAAATATCTGAGCTGGTGGAAAAGGTTTATGCTCAAAATCTCAGGCAAATATGAAAGTTTCAACAGTCAGTTTTCCGGGATTTCCCAGGAGGATAATGAGATTGTCCTGGCCCCGTCAAACAGCAGCAGCCGCACTGTCAGAAGAGCCTCTCCGGACGATCAGGCACCAGGTTACGGAAGAAAATATGATGATAAACAGGTCTACAGATACAGGCGGAACAGTCCGCCCCCTGTTTCCTCGAAGTATAATCTTAAACAGAGAAATAAAGCCTGGGATGAGTTTCAGGATGCATTCAATAAAAAAAATCATTGAAATTAGTTTGTAAATAGATACACTTTTTACTAGATTCTATTGAACCAGGACTATTGAAGTGATTTTTAATAAACAGAATTTAATGAACTTTACAGAGAATGACAGGGAACTGTCCTCTCAGGTTCTCATCATGGCATCAGAAGATATACCTGAATTCCTCAATGGAGTCAAAACAGCCATTAAAAAGAATAGCGCTCCCGAGGCTGCCGAGTTTTTTCACAAAATAAAAGGCATTGCCGGGAGTATCGGTGCTGAGGATATCCATAATCTATCAGCAGAGATGGAAAGTTCATTAAAAGAGATGGATAGAATGCAAAATCTTAATGATAAAATTGAGAACCTGTCATCTCTTATACAGGATTTTTTTACCAATGATGCAGTTCTGGAATTAATAAAGTAGGAAGAATGTATCATAGCTTTCATAACCGTTTTAATCTGAATAATGTCACCATACATCCAGGTGAATACAAGGTCAGTGATGAGGATATTATTATATCCACAGTGCTGGGATCCTGTATTTCCGTTGCTCTCTTTGATCCTCTGAAGAAGCAGGGGGGGATGAATCATTTTCTCCTTCCCAAGGACGGGAATGCGAACCTGACGGAACAGACTATAATTAAGCAGGAGTACAGGTACGGCATCTATGCCATGGAAATCCTCATAAACAGCCTTTTGAAAATGGGATCCAATAAAAGGAATCTTGTGGCAAAGGTCTTCGGAGGAAGTGAAATGTTCAATATTTCCACAAGAGTCAGCAATGTGGGAAGACAGAACAGGGAATTTGCTCTTCTGTTTCTTAAAAATGAGGATATCCCAGTTATCGCTTCCGATCTGGGAGGAAAGCTGGGACGAAAGGTTCTGTATTTTCCGCAGACAGGAAGAATTTTATTGAAAAAACTTGATTCTGTTCGCAGAATTAAATCAATTGAAGAGGGAGAAAAGGAATACAAGGATTCACTAAAGCCGAAAACGGATGAGGGTGAGAACAAAATCGTTCTGTTTTAATTTATTGGCAATGAATCTTAATTCCTCTTAGAATTAGAATGAGAAAACCGGAAACAGGAGAAAACGCATGGAAGGAATTTCTGATGGCAATACTAAACAGTATCTAACATTTACTATCAATGATGAGACCTATGCATTGAGTGTCTTAAATGTCAAGGAAGTTCAGGAATTCACAACAGTATCCAAGGTTCCCAGGATGCCGGATTTTATGAGAGGCGTTATAAACCTGAGAGGGAGTGTGGTGCCTGTCATCGATCTTAAACTGAAGTTCAGTCTGGGGCAGACTGAAAAAACCATTGATACAAGTATCATTGTTACAGAAATGGAACTGGAAGAAGAGATGGTGACCATGGGGCTTCTCACCGACGCTGTAAAAGAAGTCATCGATATGAATGATGAGGAAATTGAACCCACCCCCTATGTGGGAACCAGAATCGATACCGCTTATATAAGAGGGATTGGTAGAAAGGATGAAAATTTCCTCATAGTTCTGGATATTGAAAAAGTCCTTTCAATCAGTGAGATTACAATGGTGGCAGAACAGGAGAAAGGGGCGGAACTGTAGGGTTTTCCTATGACCGGCTTATTTTATTTTGAGTATTTTTTAAATTTTAATAATTGTATCTATCAGAATGTAGGAGAGAGTAATGAGTAAAATAATGGTAGTAGATGATTCCAGAACTGTTCGGGAGAGCCTCAAATTTTTTCTGAAAGAGGGTGGATATGAAGTCATTGAAGGGGCAGACGGCAAAGAGGCCCTGGATGTTCTGCAGAATACTTCAGTAGATCTTGTTATTACCGATGTCAATATGCCCAATATGGATGGATTAACCCTCATCGGGGAGCTGAGAAAGAGTGCTTCTCATAAATTTACACCCATACTGGTTCTCACTACAGAATCCCAGCAGAGTATTATGCAGAAAGGAAAGGAACTGGGAGCCACAGGCTGGATTGTAAAGCCCTTTGACAGCGAAAAAGTCCTGGCAGTCATCAAAAAGGTCCTGGGGTAAGAGTATGCCTCCAAGGAAAACCGAAACAATAGAGCTGGAGGGGAATCTCACCATACAGAAGGTTGAAGAGCTGTATAAGGACTTTATGGATAAAGTCGAATCTCCCGCTCACCTGACGCTGGACATGAAAAATGTTACCAGTCTGGATTTTGCCGGTCTTCAGCTTCTGTACTCGCTGTACAGAACAATGGAGGAGAGCAAAAGGAAAATCGAAATTGTCAATGTTCCGCCTTCAGTCGGAGAGTGGTTTGAAACGAGTGATTTTTCTTCAATGATTGAAAAAGAGTAGGAGCCTATGAATCAGTTTAAAGAGACATTCAAAGAAGAAGCTTATGAACTGCTGGGAAGTCTGGAAGATCTTCTGATCGAGCTTGAGGAGAACCCCGAGGATCCCGAAGCGATCGCTGCGGTTTTCAGGGTTATGCACACCATTAAAGGGTCTGCATCCATGTTTGATTTTGAAGGGATTGCCGGGTTCACCCATTCTGTGGAAACCGTCATGGACGGCCTGCGGGAAGGTCAGATGAAAGTTTCTAAAGAACTGATTGATCTCACTCTGGCCAGCAGAGACCATATCACCAATATGCTCAATGCAGAGGATGACAATACCCCCGAATTTTCAGCTATTTCCAATGATATTGTGGAAAAACTCAATACTCTGGCAGGAATAAAAACAGCGCCTCCCGAAAAAGAAGTCTCTCAGAAAGAGGTTTCAAAAAACAGCCCGTCGAGTGCTCAGAAAAATCTGAATACCTTCAGGATCCTGTTTGAACCCTCTGAAGATATTTTTCTAAGCGGTACAAATCCCCTTCTGCTTCTGAAAGAGCTCAAAGAGCTGGGAGATTATACCTGTGTTTCCCATGCTGAGGATATTCCGGTCCTGGAAGACTTCAATCCCCATAAATGCTATGTAAAGTGGGAGGTTTTCCTTGTCAGTGACAAAAGTGAAAATGAAATCAAGGATATCTTTATATTTCTGGATGCGGCATCCCGGGTTGAAGTGACTCTCGTGGCAGACTGGAATGATATTCTGGAAGAGGGATCTGAAAAGAAGCTGGGAGAAATCCTTGTGGAAAAGGGTCTTGTCAAAAGGAATGAACTGGAAGAGATCCTGGATTCAAGAAAGAAAGTCGGTCAGGTCCTTGTCGAGAAAGGGCTTGTAAAGAATTCTGATATTAAATCCGCTCTGGAAGAGCAGAAAATCACGAAAACTCTGAAACAGACTATGGGAGACGGGGCTTCTTCCTCCATCAGAGTCAAGAGTGAGAAACTGGACAATCTGGTAGACTCTGTTGGGGAACTTGTCACAGCCCAGGCCCGGCTTTCCCAGCTGGCTGCCCATTATAACAAAAGCAGTCTGCTCTCTCTGGCAGAACAGATTGAGCGTCTGACATCAGAACTGAGGGACAATGCCATGACCCTCCGTATGGTTCCGATAGGTACTACCTTCTCCCGTTTCAAAAGGCTTGTCAGAGACCTTTCCTCGTCTCTGGATAAAAGGATACAGCTTGTTACAGTGGGGGGAGAAACCGAACTGGACAAAAATGTCATTGAAAAACTCAACGATCCTCTGGTCCATCTGATCAGAAATTCAATTGATCATGGAATCGAATCCCCTGCGGTAAGGGAGAAAAACGGCAAAGATCCTATGGGAACAGTCACTCTGGATGCCCACTATTCTGGTGCCAATGTCATCCTGCAGATCCGGGATGACGGGAAGGGTCTGGATAAGGCGTCTATCATCAAAAAAGCTGTGGAAAAGGGTATGATTGCCCCGGATGCCATCATCAATGATGAAGATATTTACGATCTTATATTCCAGCCCGGTTTTTCTACTGCGGAAAATATTACAAGCGTTTCCGGACGGGGTGTGGGGATGGATGTTGTTAAAAGGCAGATAGAAGCCCTCGGCGGTATGATCTCCATAGACAGCAAACCAGGAGAAGGCACTGTTTTTTCTCTGAATCTTCCCTTTACCCTGGCTATAATCGAGGGGCTTCTGGTTCGGATCGGAGACGAAAAGTTTGTCTTTCCCCTGTCGGCCGTTCAGGCCTGTATGGAGCTGACCCGTGAAGAACGGCAGACCCATGGAAAGAAGAGATTGTTCGAATACAGGGATTCCATGATTCCCTATATCCGCCTGAGAGAAATGTTCCTGGATGACTCTGAACTTCCCGAAAGGGAGCATACCGTGGTTGTGCAGACAGAGAATGCCCTTTCCGGGCTGGTGGTTGATGAGGTCATAGGAGACCATCAGACTGTCATTAAAAATATGGGAAAGCTTTATAAAGGCGTCGCCTATATTACCGGTGCAACCATCCTGGGTGACGGTTCTGTAGCCCTGATTCTGGATGTTAACCGTATTGCCGCCATGGCTAAAAAGGCTGTTACTGTATGACAGAGGAGTATGACCGGCCGCAACTCGCCCCGAAGGATTTCAAAAGACTCAGCCGGTTTATAGAGGATCAGCTGGGGATCAGGATGCCTGATATTAAAAAGGTCATGCTTGAATCGCGGCTGCACAAAAGGCTGAGAACCCTTTCTATAAAAAGTTACTCCGAATACTGCGACTATCTTTTCAGTGAACAAGGACTCCGGCAGGAATTGCCTTTTATGGTTGATGCGGTAACCACAAATAAAACAGATTTTTTCAGAGAACCCGACCATTTTGTCTATCTGGAAAACAATATTGTTGTACCGCTGCTGCAGAGTATTAATGATACGGTGCAGCTGGACTTCTGGTCTTCCGCCAGTTCCACCGGAGAGGAGATCTATACGATCGCCATGGTTCTCCATCAGATCCGGGCAAAATTCCCGAATCTGAGATTTTCCATCCTGGGGACTGATATCTCCCAGGAAGTTCTGCAGAAAGCCAGGGCTGGTATATATCATGAATCGAAAATTGCCGGTATTCCTCTGGCACTTAAAAAACAGTTCTTTCTGAAGAGTAAAAACCCTCAGATGGAACAGGTAAAGGTCAAACCGCTTCTGAAAGAGAATGTCCAGTTTAAAATGCTGAACCTGATGAACAATGATTACGGAATTCAGAAAAAATTCCATATTATATTCTGTAGAAATGTTCTTATCTATTTTCCCCAGGAGAAACAGAAAAAAATCCTGATGAAACTCTACAATCAGCTTCATCCGGGAGGGTACCTTTTTCTGGGGCATTCAGAGACAATCACAGGTTTGAATCTGCCTTATCATAGTGTCGCACCGACTATCTATTATAAAAAAGCCTGATAAAGGAAGGTCGTATGAGTTCAAAAATTAAGGTCATGATTATAGACGATTCTGCTGTTGTCAGACAGACTCTGACATCACTCCTTTCCGAAGAGAAGGATCTGGAAGTGATTGACACGGCTCAGAATCCCATTTTCGGTGAGAAAAAAATAGCCAAAAATAAGCCGGATGTTCTCATCCTTGATATTGAGATGCCCCAGATGGATGGTCTGACGTTTCTGAAAAAACTGATGTCTGAGAATCCCATCCCCACGATCATATGCTCCAGTAAAACCGAAAAAGGCGGAAAGAACGCTCTGACAGCAATAGAACTCGGGGCTGTTGAGATCATTCAGAAGCCCAAAGTCGGCACCAAGGAGTTTCTGAACGAATCAAGAATCCGGATCTGTGATGTCGTCAGAGCGGCCGCGTCAACGAGCCCTAAAATCAGAAAGCAGACACCTTCAAAACCTATGTCGGTCCAGCCCAAACTGACGGCTGATGCGGTCATCTCCCGGTCTCATGCCCCCCTGAAAATTGATACTACAGAAAAAATAGTGGCTGTGGGTGCCTCGACGGGAGGGACCGAGGCTCTTCGTGTCTTCCTGGAGGCCATGCCTGTCAATGCTCCGGGTATTGTCATTGTGCAGCACATGCCGGAGCATTTTACCAAATCTTTTGCCCAGAGGCTCAACAGTTTATGCCAGATCGAGGTAAAAGAGGCGGAAAACAATGATGTTATTCTGCCGGGTAGGGCAATCATCGCCCCCGGAAACAGACACATGCTTCTGAAGCGTCAGGGCGCAAGATATTATGTGGAGCTGAAAGACGGTCCTCTGGTCTGCCGTCACAAACCCTCTGTGGATGTTCTCTTCCGGTCCGCCGCCCGCTATTCGGGATCGAATACCATCGGTGTCATCATGACGGGAATGGGTGATGACGGTGCCAGGGGGATGGAAGAGATGAAAGAGTCCGGTGCCTATAATATAGCTCAGGATGAAGCCAGCTGCGTGGTTTTCGGAATGCCCAATGAGGCAATCAAAAGAGGGTCTGTGGATTTAATCCTTCCATTGCAGAAAATAGCTCCGGAGGTTGTCAGGATTGCCGGAAACTAATACGCATCTTAATAAGGATCATCTGGTTTTTCTTCTGGAGGATATCAGCAGTCAATTGGGACATGTCTATGAAAATATTGCCGAAACCTATCCCAATATTTTCAGGGCTCTGGATGATAAAATAGACTCTCTTCAGTTGAATGAATCTGAAAGCAACTCCACTTTCTGCGGGCTCCATACAATGGAAAATGTTCTAAAACTGCTCAAAGGAACAGTCCATTCCGAGGGGAGTATCCTTACGGAACTTGCCGGTAAGGACTCTCTGTTTCTGAATAAGCTGGAAGAGGAGTTGAGCCGAAGCAGAACCTACGCCGGAAATATAGAACAGATAGAAGATGATTCTACCGAATTGGAACTGATCTCACTCAATGCCATGGTTACCGCTCTGAAAGCGGGAAAAAACGGCGGAGCCTTTCCCTACATAACAGAAGAGCTTCAGAAGGTTTCCCGGGAATCTGCGGCAGTGAGTATCCTGCTGAAAGAAAACGGCGCCGTTATGGACAGGATCTTCCGGGAATTCCTTGAAAAAATACAGAATGAAAAAAAAGAACTCAATAATGCAACCAAGCAGATGGAATCCACCATTGCCCAGATGCTAGAAATCCATCTGGAATACAGGGATCAGCTGCAGCTTTTCGGAGATCATCTGATAACAGGGGTGGGAAGAATAAAGGAACCCCTCTATAAGATTCTCCAGGAAGTCCAGAAACATGATATTATCAGACAGTCCATTGAACATATTATCTATTCATTGAAAGAGCCTGTTGATCAGGGATCCACAATAGAACAGAAACTGGATTCCCTCTCCTTTCAGCACAGAATCTATCAGATGAGTTATGAAATACTTTTTGATCTACTGGATGATCTGCATAAAACTCTCGAAATCTTTCAGACGAAATCCGCCGATTTTTCATCCTTCTATGAAACCATCAAAAAAATAGGCAAAGACTTTCATTCAAAAAATGATGATGACTCCTATTCTTTGAAAATTCAGGAATACGAAGAATCCCTGTTCAGGAATTCCTCTGTTATCAGGAAGGGATATACAAGAAAGTATCTGAAAACCAGTTTTGATATGATCATCAAAGAGATCAATGCTCTGGTGGAATCATCGGAAAGATACATCGGTATTATCAGCCATATAAAAACGATAAATATCTCCAGCCGGGTTGAGGCGGCAAAACTGCCGAATCTGCTGAATATGGGGATCCTCATAGACAATATCAGTGTAAGAACAGAATCACTGGAAAAGAATGTGGAGGATATTGTTTCCACCATTAAAGAGTTCAAAAACAGAACGGATCAGCTTTTCACGAATTTTTTCAGGGATTTCCAGGCAGATGAGGGGACTCTGGATCTTTTTATCTCGGATCTCAAAAACGGCCTGGAAGAGCTGAAGGAGTCACATGTTTATGTTGATGCCTGTACTTCCGATGTGATTCTTCTGGGAGATAGATACAATGAGTTCTATAACAAATCCATGAAGGATCTGCTCTCTATGGGACGGCTTGAAAAACAGCTGGAACAGGTGATGATCCAGATAGAGAAGGGAGCCGTGTACTACTCTTCTGAATTTGAAAGGACTCTGAAAGAGAGTCCCTATGAAAACTGGGAACTGAGCAGTGAGAAAATTGAAAAACTCACAGATAAATTTACCATTTTCAGACATAAGAAATCAGCAGACCGGGAAAACGCTCTGAACATGAGTCATGAAGGGGCGGAAAGCGGAGAAGTGACTTTGTTTTAAGATCTATATTGACAGTTGGGCAAGACGCAAATAGAGTATAGGAAATGTTTGTATCCATTGTTGTTGATCTTGGGAATGAAGACAGTGAAAAGGTTGTTCAGAATTTACTTTTCCGTTACGGGTTTAAGCAGATACAGAAAAATACTTTTGAATCACTGTCAATAAATGAAAACAATCTCTCCCGGCTGAAATTAGATATTGACCGGGCTACTGATTTCTATGATTCTGTGAGAATTTACCAGTACCCGATTGAGGGCCGGCTTGTAATTACTTCACTGACTGAGAAACGGTGGAGACGAAACGTATTGAAAGAAAAAACGAACGGAGGCTCAAATGCTTAGCGATATGTCAGCACAAATTAAATCCCTTGGAAGGGATATCCTTGATACCTGGAGGGGACTTTGACACAGATGTGTTGAAAAGTCAGGCCAAAGAACTGGAAATCGAGTCGGGAGACCCGAATTTCTGGAATGACAGGGAAAATGCCGAAAAAAAACTGGCACAGCTCAAAAGACTTAAAAACAAGTTTGAACCATGGGAAAAGCTTGCTTCGGATATGGAAGATCTGAAAGAGCTCTACGAACTGGCTGTGGAAGAGAAGGATGAGTCTCTGGAAGGCGAAATCCAGTCCCAGATGGACAGGTTGAAAGAAACTTTTGATCAGCTGAACTCACTGGAGCTTCTCAGCGAGGAGACAGATGTTCTCCCTGCATTCATAACGATCCATTCCGGGGCAGGCGGTACGGAAGCCTGTGACTGGACCAGTATGCTCTATAGAATGTACAACCGCTGGATCGAAAGAAAAGGATTCAAGATTACTGTCATGGACCTTGTAGAAGCAGAAGGGGGGATCAAATCGATCTCCTTCGAAGTCGAGGGAGACTATTCCTACGGATACCTGAAAGGGGAGGGCGGTATACACCGGCTTGTCCGGATCTCTCCCTTTGATTCCAATGCCCGCCGGCATACCTCCTTTGCTTCGGTCTATGTCTCTCCTGTCATTGATGATTCCATTGAGGTGGATATCCGCCCCGAGGATATCAGGGTTGATACCTACAGGGCTTCCGGAGCGGGAGGACAGCATGTTAATAAAACAAGCAGTGCCATCCGGATTACCCATCTGGAAACAAATATTGTTGTTCAGTGTCAGAATGAACGGAGTCAGCTTAAAAACAGGGAAATTGCCATGAAAATGCTGAAGTCCCGATTGTATGAGTATTATAAACAGGTCCAGGATGAAGAAAGAGCAGCTACAGCGGCTGAAAAAAAGGACATTGGATGGGGATCTCAGATCCGGTCCTATGTTTTTCATCCCTATACGATGGTAAAAGATCTTCGGACAAGGCATGAAACGGGAAATATTCAGAATGTCATGGATGGTGATCTGGATCCTTTCATTGATTCCTATCTGAAATATCTCTGGTCGGGAACACAGCAGGAATGAGAATCCTAATTGTTGATGATCTGCCCTTTATGCGGTCTATTATCTCTCAGATCGTTATGGAAAGCGGTCATCAGGTCGTGGGAGAAGCGGGGGACGGCATTGAATGCCTCTCCCGGTATAAATCTCTTCTTCCCGACCTTGTTCTCCTTGATATCGTCATGCCCAGAATGAACGGGGTGGAAGCTCTGAAAAGTCTTAAAAGGGCCTATCCCGACTGCCGGGTCATAATGTGTTCATCCCTGAGCGATCAGGAAAAAATCATTCATGCCATACGGCTCGGAGCTGTGGACTATGTGGTCAAACCTTTTCAGAGAAAAAGGCTTGTTTCTGCCATAAACCGCGCCGGAAGAGGATATGAATAGACAGGGCCTTTTTCTATTACTCCTCCTGCAAATGCTGACCAGTCCTTTCCTTTACAGCCTTGATGAGGAAGAGGAAGAGGACAACTTCTCAATCGAAAAAGAGAGCTGGACTGTTGGAATTGCTCTTTGGGAACAGTCCAATCTTCTGGAACGTCAGACTTATCTGCAGAATAGTCTCCCCCAGCTGCTTAAAGATGAGCTGGAGGGGCTGAAGACCCATCTGCTGACAGATGAAGAGTCTCTTTACCTGAGGGAAACTTTTCTTGATGATAAACGCCTGGAATCGGAAACTACTCTGGAAACCCTGTTTACTCAGAGGGATGAGCTTATTTTTTCCGATGCCGTGGACACCCGTTCCCGCTATGAGAGTCTCAGTGAAGATATAAAAGAACAATTCCGGGAGATCGAAAGACTCAAGGGATATGATCCCTCCGAGGTGGATGTTCCGGTTGAGCTGGATCTTATCTTCAAAGATATGGAAAAGAGTGTTTCTCTGATACAGGTCGCCCGGGAAATGGAAACCGAAAGTTATGATATGATCCTGTACGGTTCCATCGAGCGGCTGGATGAACTGCTTTTCCTTGAATTGTCCTGTTTTTCCCCTCTTGGCAAAGAACCCCTTGCCTCCTGGACCGGTACCGGCGGGGAGGAGGATTTGAACTCCCTTGTCAGGGAAGCCTCTGCTGAAATCCGGGTAGCCCTTCTGGGAAGGACATGGTCGGAGATCCACATTACGGCGGAACCGGCGGGAAGTCTGATTCTCATGGACGGAGAGACCGTCGGCGTGGGAGAAGCCCACATCAGTGATGCCAGCCCGGGATTTGTCACTATCAGTATTTCGGAGCATGGTTATATCAGTGATTCCCGTCAGGTATTCCTCCCGGCGATGGAAACTGTTGAACTTGCAGTAGAACTGGAGAAAGGCATCAGCTCCTATGTTTCCTTTCTCTCAGATCCTCCGGGAGCAGATGTCTATTACGGATCCGAATGGCAGGGGATAACGCCGCTTTCAGTGCCGAGACCGGGATTCAGCAACGATATTAAAATAGCCTATGAAGGATACAGGGCCTTCCATATCCCCTCGTATGAAGTCAAGGGGGATTCCATTACGGTCAAGCTCACACAGAGCGCCTATGACAAGGAGCTGGCATTTAAAGAGGCCAAATCCGATTTTTACAGAGCGCTGGGCTGGATGAGTATTTCCATGGGGGTCCCTCTGATCCTCTACGGCATTTACCAAAATCAAACGAATCTGTATTATGACTACGCCTATCAGTGGATTGCTACGGACAGTCAGGAAAGCTATGATAAAGCCAGGCAGTATGAACGATATTCAAATATTACCTATTACAGTTTTCTCGGCGGAGTCGCTGTAAGCGGCGGACTTCTTGTGAATACATTGATAAAATTAAAAGATTATATAAGAGCAGCCGAAGACTCCACCGAGGATTGACGGCCGCCTGTGAGAGGGACGTATGTTCTGGAAGAAAAATAAGAAAGACCCCGCAAAGGGATCTATGCGGAAAGCCAATCTGGGAAAAAGGATTGCTGAAATATTCAGTAAAACCGATAGTCTTGAAGACTTTTATGAGGAACTGGAGGAACTCCTGATTTCCGGAGATATGGGCGGCGTCGTCACCATGGAACTGGTGGATGAACTCCGTGAGCGTGTAAAAAAAGATAAGATCAAAGACAAGAATACGATTCTGGAAGAACTGAAGAGTATTATCCGGGAGCATCTTCTGACAACCGAACTGGTTCCCTCGGAAGAGGGGCTCAATCTGTTTCTTGTTCTTGGTGTAAATGGCGTGGGAAAGACAACCACCATTGCCAAACTGGCCAATTATTATAAAAAATCAGGATTCCCCAGAATTGTCCTGGCCGCAGGAGATACCTTCCGGGCGGGAGCCATCGATCAGCTGAAGATTCAGGGAGAAAGGACCGGTTTACGGGTTGTGGCCCAGAAACACGGGTCCGATCCCGGTGCCGTCATCTTTGATACCATCGCTTCCGCCAGGGCGCAGAATGAAAGCCTTATTCTTGCCGATACAGCCGGAAGGATGCATAACAGGAAAAATCTGATCAATGAATTGATGAAGATAAGCAAAATTGTGGATAACAATCTGGAAGGCAACGGACTATACAGGAAAATACTGGTGCTTGATGCCACCACCGGACAGAACGGTTTGCAGCAGGCGGAAGTTTTTCATGAGGCCGTAGGGGTCGATGCGGTTATCCTTACAAAGTACGATGCCACGGCCAGGGGAGGCCTTGTGGTTTCCATCAATAAAAAGATGAAAATTCCCATCGCTTTTGTGGGGCATGGAGAAGGTCTGGACGATCTCTCTGTTTTTGATCCCGAACAGTATCTGGATGACCTGCTGGCAGACTAGATGAAACGCCGGATTTTCCGACAGCTTCTATTCTTCTCACTGTTATTTTCCCTCTCCGGGGAGACTTATTATATCTCGGATGGTCTGGGAACTCCCATCAGGCCCGTAGCCGTAATACAGGGAAATGAACCCTGGTTTCTGAGGGTGGAATCGGAAGGGAATCTTGAGTTACGGACCCTCTATCACAATCAGAATGAGTGGAAGAGATGGGAAATACTCACACTTGACAACGGCGAAACCTGGGAGTCCTATTTCTTTAAAAAAAATATCCAGGAAATCCTTGTCTATTCACAGGAAAGACAGCTTCTCTCTGAGAAACTTTTCAATACAGAGGGGACCCTTCTGGAGCATAGGAATTTCTCCTACCACCATAACGGAGCTGTCAAAGAGATCCTTTTCCTCTCCGATTCGGGAGAACCCGAACAGACCAGTATTCTTCTCTACAGGGACGATGGTTCTCTCAGGGGGATCCTCAGACAGGATGGTGCGGGCGAAAAAACAGGAGAGAGCCTCTGGCACAGTGCAGATCACTCCGGTGTCAGTGCCACCCTGCTCAGCCAGGGCGATAAAACCTATCTGTATTCCTATGAAAACTGGCACCTTACAGTGCAGTCATTCTTCCTGGAGGATCAGGAGGTTCAGAAAAGTTTTATCCAGTATGATCCTTCCGGAAGAAAAGAGTCGGAAACCCGATGGTACTACAGGGATAACTCCATGATCTATTCTCTTTTTGACGAGTCGGGAAGGGTTCTTCAGGAGAATTCCTATATCAGCGGGCTATTGAAGCTGGCAATTACAAGAGAGTACCGGGACAATCAGCTTGTCCGGTATCTTGAACGGAATGAGAGAGATAAGATCCTCTGGGAATACAGGTATGAGAGTGATCCAGATGAACCTGTGGAAAGTACCCAGTACCGGAACGGTCAGCTTGTGAAAAGAGTCCTCAGGCTGGAGGACGCAGACAGGGAGATCATCTACAGGGACAATCAGCCTGTCTATGAAAAACTCGTTCCCCGGGAAGAAGGAGAGGACTCATGAAAAGGAACTGGAGTCTTTTTATCGCTTCCAGGTATCTGATGACCCACAGCGGAAGAAAAGGCCACCTGGGCAATCTCCTGGCAGTTCTCGGTCTTGCTATTGGTATACTCACTCTTATTACGGTTCTATCGGTTATGAATGGTTTTCAGCAGGGGTTTATTAGCAGTATCAACGAAGTCTACTCCTATCATATCCGGGTGGAAGAGCCCGGGATATCCCTGAAGGAGTTCATTGAGGCCTCCGGGGATATTGCCAATATTTCGGCGGTTGTGCCTTTTGCGGATCATCAGGTGATCCTGACTTCCGGGGACGGGTTTTCCACGGGCATACAGATCCGTTTTGCCGATGAACAGGCTCTGCTGGCAGATACGGGGTTCATGGATAAAATACGGATGACTACGGGAAATTTTGATCTTTCCGGAGATCATACCATCCTCCTGGGAGCCGACCTGGCAAGGTCGGTGAATGTTTTTACCGGAGACAAAGTCACCCTGACCTTTCTGGACGTTACATCCGGCCGGGGGGCTCTGAAAAACCATACCTTTACTGTGAAAGGAATTTTCCGTACCGGCTATTATGAATATGACAGGAATATGGCTTTTTCCTCTCTTCTTTCCTATCCCGGAGAGGAGGCCGATTCGGGACTTGTCTACGGTGTGAAGCTTAAAAAACATTTCAGGGATCTGGCGGTGCTTAAACGGCTTAACAGCATAGAATCCCTGAAAGGGAGCCGGATGGTTTCCTGGCGTACCTACAACAGCGCTTTTTTTAATGCTCTGAAGATAGAAAAAACCTTTATGCTCCTTATTGTGGGACTCATTTTTATTGTGGTGGCTGTGAACATCTTCCACTCCATGAAACGGGGCGTCCGGGAGAGACTGGAGGAACTGGCCCTTCTGAAAGCCATAGGGGGAACCCCTGCTGAGATCCGGAAAGTCTATCTTTTTCAGGGGGTTATCATCGGTTTCTCCGGTGTGTTGGCCGGAACTGTTCTGGGAATTCTCATCTCTCTGAATATCAATTCCATTATAGAACTGGCAGTCTCTGCGGGAGAAAAGCTGAGACTGCTGGCTTTTCAGATAACGGGCAGGGAAGATGCCTATACGCCCATGAGCTTCTACTTTACGGATATACCTGTTTATCTGATGCTGAAAGATCTTGTAATCATCAACAGCGCCGCTTTTATATCCGTTCTGGCAGCCTCCTGGGGGGCTGTGAGAAAGTATGCCGCAGTGAATCCGGCAGAGATTTTCCGCAATGAGTAAAGGAGAAGGGAGGCGGAGTATTACCCTCTCTCTTCAGATCGGTATTTTCTAATGAATCAGGAGTGCGAATTGAATATCCTTTCCATGAAGAACGTAACAAAAACCTATCAGTCCGGCAGAGATACGCTTCTGATCCTGGATGATGTCACTTTTGATGTGGCTTCCGGGGAAAGTCTCGTCATCACAGGCGAAAGCGGGAGCGGAAAAAGTACACTGCTGAATCTCATAGGGGGGCTGGATCTGCCCGATTCGGGAGAAATCCTCTCCTGTGACTGGGCTCTTACGGAAAAAGCCGAAGTGGAGCTGTCCCGGTACAGAAACGAAAAAACCGGTTTTATCTTTCAGTTTCACTATCTTCTCAAAGATTTTACCGCTCTGGAAAACATCATGATGCCCGGAAGAATCCTGGGGCTTAAAAAGAAGGATGTCCGGGACAGGGCAGAGGAGCTTCTGGATAAAGTCGGACTGGCCCGGCGGGGGCTTCACTATCCCGGTCAGCTTTCAGGGGGAGAACGCCAGAGGATTGCCCTGGCAAGGGCCCTTATGAACAGGCCTCCGCTTATTCTGGCAGATGAACCTACAGGAAGCCTTGATGAGAAAAATTCCAGGGTTGTGGAAGATCTTCTCTTCAGCCTCGCGGAAGAGGAAAGAACGACCCTCGTTCTGGTTACCCATGATCAGGCGCTGGCCGACAGGGGCCGCAGGCGCTTTCATCTCCATGGCGGGAGACTGGTCCTGTCATGAATCTGCTGGCATTTGAAATGGCGGGGCGCCTCTTCTTCAACAGGCAGAGGGGCGAGCAGGCTTCCCGGCCTGTACTGGGAGCTGTACTGGGTATCGCTTTGAGCATGATTCCCCTTGTGGTTGTCCTGTTCATGTCTGACGGAATGATCCGCGGTATTACCGACCGTTACATTGAAACATCCACCTATCACATACAGCTAAGGAACTACGACTCTCTCGATGAAGCCGCCTTCAGCGAGATCAGGGACTCCCTGGCCGCGGCAGATGGGGTTGAAAACATATTCCTGGAGCACACGGGTACGGGCCTGGCTTTTGCCGGCACCAGTGAAACCGCAGTATCCATAAGGGGCCTTGAACCGGATATTTACCTTAGAGACAGTGCGTTCAGCCGCTACCTGGAAATTCAGGAAGGGGATTTTGACCTGACCGGAGAGGACTCTGCCATGATCGGCAGCGAAACCGCAAGGAAACTGGATCTTCATCCGGGAGATGAGATTAAACTTTTAACAGGAAAAACCCTCTCAACGGGGAAGTATATTCCCAAAATCTCCCGGTTCAGGGTAACAGGGATTTTCTCCACCGGATACCAGGATCTGGACCGGATGTGGATTCTGATTCCCTACAGCCGGTCTCTGAGGATCCTTCAGGATAATCAGTCCCGGACAATTATCGGAGTGAAAACAGCTGATCCCTACGGGGATTTGACAGGCATAGAGGAAACTCTTTATTCCTCTCTCAAGGGCCGATGGGGGATCTATACATGGAAAACCCTGAATCGTTCCCAGCAGAGCAACTTTGAAACCACCCGGACTCTGCTTGTTTTCATAATGGTCCTGATTGTGCTTGTCGCGGTTATGAATATCTCCTCTTCCATGGTTATGCTTGTCATGGAAAACGAACAGGCCATCGGAATCCAGAAAAGTATGGGCCTCTCCCCCCGCACTCTCTCTGTCCAGTACCTGATGACTGCCGGAATGGCCGGAGCGGCGGGCAGTCTGGGAGGCATTGCTGCAGGGTGCTTTATTTCCCTTTATCTCAATCAGATCCTGCGTTTTCTCGAATCCTGTATCAACGGGATTCGCGATGCCTTTCAGTTTGTTATGAACCGTCCTTCCGACGGGGGACAGGTGGAGCTTCTCAACAGAGCCTACTATCTGGATGAGATCCCTGTGGAGATCCGCTTTTCCGTGATTTTCGCCATTTTCCTTCTGACAGTGCTTCTCTCCATGGGGGCTTCCTATATCCCCGCCCGTAAAGCGGCACGGATAAAACCGCTGGATATCCTCAGAAAGCACTGATTCAGACGTTTTGGTAGTCAATGTCCTGTTTTTTATGAGAAAAATCCTCTGTTTTTCAAAAAAACTGTACCCTTGTGGCAGAATTTAATACACTTATATAAACGGAGAAATTCTCCGTTACCTTATTTTGTGAGGTTGCAATGCTTAAAGGACTGAGTCGTGAAGCCCAGAGAGTCTTATCTGTTCTGGCGCAGGAAGAAGCAAAAAGATTAAGATCGGAAAAACTCCTACCCGAGCATGTCATACTGGCTGTTCTCAAAGACAAAGAGGGCAGCGGATTTCATCTGCTCAGGAAACTGGGGATTAATATAAGGGAGATGCAGGAGGAACTGGAAAAATCCATTCCCAATTCCGAATATGTCAACCTGACCGTGGGAGAAGTGCCTCCTTCCAGCCGCCTGAGGTTTCTGCTGGAAAGCGCGGCCAACGAAGCTACAGCTCTGCATCATGAGTTTATAGGAACAGAGCACTTCATTATTGCCGGCGCCGGTGAACCGGGAAGCTCTACTGCCATGTACCTCTCGGCCTATAATATCACCACGGAAATTCTGAGGAGTGTCCTCTATGATATCAACCGGAAACGGCAGAAACCTCAGAACAAGGAGATCCCGCCTCAGAGTATAAAACTCAACTCTTCCCAGGGGGTGCGGGATGTTCCTAATCTTCTGAAGGAATTTTCCCGGGATCTTACGGCCATGGCAGCAGAAAATCTTCTGGATCCTGTGATCGGAAGGGATATTGAAATAAACAGGGTTCTCCGGATCCTGGCCAGAAGGACAAAGAACAATCCTGTTCTGATCGGGGAACCGGGAGTGGGAAAAACAGCCGTTGTCGAAGGACTGGCTATCAGAATCCAGGATGGAACGGCACCTGACTTTTTCAGCGGTAAAAAAGTCATCAGTCTTGATCTGGCCTCTATCGTGGCAGGAACAAAATACCGCGGTGAGTTTGAAGAACGTCTGAAAAAGATTCTCAAAGAGATAGAACAGAGCGGTAATATAATCCTTTTTATCGATGAACTGCATACAATCATCGGGGCCGGAGGCGCTGAGGGGGCTATCGACGCCTCGAATATGCTGAAACCGGCACTTTCCCGGGGGGAACTGCAGTGCATCGGAGCAACCACTCTGAATGAATACAAAAAACATATCGAGAAGGATCCGGCTCTGGAGCGTCGCTTTCAGAGCGTGCTTGTGGAAGAGCCTTCGGTAGATGAAACCATCAATATCCTCCAGGGGATCCGGCAGCGCTACGAGGACCATCACAATGTGACCTACTCAGAGGAAGCCATCAAAGGGGCTGTGGAACTCTCCTCCCGTTACATTACCGACCGCTGTCTTCCCGATAAGGCCATCGACCTGCTTGATGAGGCCGGGGCGGGAAAACGGATGAGCAATGCCGTCCAGCCTGTGGAAATATCAGATCTGGAAGATAAAATTGCCCGTCTGACCGCAGAGAAAATCTCCTTTGTCAATGCTCAGAATTATGAGAAAGCCGCTTCTGTCAGAGACAATGTCCGCTCTCTCAGGGCGGAAATCGAGCGGATGAAAGATGACTGGCGGAAAACTCTCAGAGAAGAACACAATCTTATAGAGATCACGGATATACAGAATATTATCAGTGAAAACACAGGGATTCCCCTGAATCAGCTTGTGCGCAGTGAGTCGGAAAAACTCCTTTACATTGAAGACGAACTTCACAAGACAGTGATCGGACAGGATGAGGCAATAAAAACTGTTGCCTCCGCCATCAGGCGCTCCCGGACAGGGCTGAATTCTCCCGCCCGTCCGCTGGGTTCCTTTATCTTTCTGGGGCCCACTGGTGTGGGAAAAACCCTGCTGGCCAAGACCCTGGCTAAATTCCTGTTCGGATCGGAAGAGTCTCTTGTTCGGATCGATATGTCGGATTTTATGGAGAAACACAACGTGTCCCGTCTCGTAGGCTCTCCTCCCGGATATGTGGGGTATGAGGAAGGGGGAATGCTGACCGAAAAAATCCGCCGTCAGCCCTATAGTGTTATACTCCTCGATGAGATTGAAAAGGCTCATATGGATGTGTTCAACCTGCTCCTTCAGGTACTGGAAGAGGGGGAACTGCAGGATAATCTGGGACACCGGATCTCCTTCAAGAATACCGTGGTCATTATGACTTCCAATGTGGGAGCCCGTGAGATGGCCAGAACTTCCCCCGGATTTCAGCAGACCGGTCTTATCGCACCGGATCAGCAGAAATCTACAGCCATGAATGAACTGAAAAGGCTTTTCAGACCGGAATTCCTGAACCGGATCGATGAAATCTGTATGTTTCACTCTCTCAATGAGAAGGAAATTATGTCCGTACTGGATCTTATGATTCAGGAGGTCCGTGAGAGACTGCAGCAGCAGAATATGGGCCTGGATATTTCAGCAAAAGTGAAAGACCATTTGATCAGTCAGTGGTATGATGTTGTCTATGGAGCCCGGCCGCTGAGGCGGGCTGTACAGAAGGAGATCGAAGATCCCCTGTCCATAGGGATACTGAATGGAAAATTTCCGGAAGGCTCCACAGTGTCCTGCGAGTACCGGGGAGGAAAGATCTCCATGCGTCCGAAAGACAAAGCGAAAGCAATCAAAAAAGACTGATATTCCGGGAGAATGAACTTGAAGAAAACGGCTATACTACTCTGCGCAATTATATTCTCGGCTGCAACTCTGTGGGGGCAGACGAGTACGGCTCTGTTTCAGGAGGCAAGGCAGGCTTTTTCGGAAAAACAGTTCTCCCGTGCAGTGGGCAGTTTCAATGAGTTTATAAGCCGCTACCCCGATGATCCCCGGGTGGATCAGGCAGACTATATGATCGGGGTCTCCTACTTTTATCTCAAACAGTTCGACAGGACCATACGGTATTTCTCGGATTTCGACAAAAAATACCCGGGCTCAGCCTATCTCAAACGTATCCACTACTGGATGGGAATCAGCCGCTATGCCTCTGAGGATTTTAATAATGCCATCGATGATTTCAATAGGCAGACAGAATTTACAGATGAGATCTACTTTCTTCAGAAGAGCTATCAGTTTCTGGGATACTGTTACGAAAAAACAGGTCAGTCCGCTCTGGCCATTGAGTCCTATCAGAAGCTTATTGATACAAATCCCGACAAGACCATAGCCGCCCAGTCTCTGGAGAGGCAGGGAGTCCTTTATATGGACAGGGAAGAGTACGCAAAAGCCCTGGAAATCTTTTCGGATCTTACAGTCAATTACAGGGATGTTCCCCAGCTGCTCAAAGAGATCCCCTTCTATATGGGAGAGTGCTATTATCTCCTGGGCGATCAGGAGCAGAGCATCCAGAAGTTTGAATCCTTCCTGAGCCTCTATGCCGATTCGGAAAACAGGGAAAAAGCAATATTCCGCCTGGGCAGCCTCTATGCCCTGAATGACAATTTTGATGCCGCCAAAGAGTACATGACTCTTCTGAATGACGATTATCCCGACAGCCCCTATGCTATGGATGCTCTGATTGTTCTGGCCGAAGGATATATGCTTTCTGGTGAACTTGAAACGGCCAGAGATTCTCTGAAAAAACTACTGGCCTCCCAGACGGATCCGCTGGAGGTTCAGAAAATCCAGTATAATCTTGCCCGGACCTGGCCGGATAATCCGGATAAATCTCTGGAGTGGTATCTGCTGGCATCAAAGGGGCTTGATCCCGATATTGCAGCGGAAAGTCTTTATGAAAGCGGCAGGATATACGATGAGCAGGGTGAGAAAGAGAGAACTATTCTGCTCTATGAAAAACTCTTCAATCAGTACAAGAAGAGCTCCTACAGGGAGCTTGTGGGCGAATGGATGGCTGTCTACTACGATTCCAATACCCAGGATCTGGCTCTGAAGAATCACCTGGACAGGATGCTCACCGATTATCCCCAGACAGAGAAAAAAGAGCTTTATCTCTACATGAGAGGGAATATCGCCTACCGTGAAAAGGACTACAACGGAGCCCTTCAGTACTATCAGAACATCCTGAATCTGGATCGGACGGAGCTTTCCTTGAGAAACGAAGCCCGTTACAGAATCGGTTATATCTACACGGTCAGGAAAGAGTTTAACAGGGCCAAAGGCTACTTTACTGCTATTCTGGATAATTCAGATCCCGGAGAGCTTTACTACAGAGCTCTGCTGTCATCGGGAATCTGCAGTCTCAATATAGGTGATAACGATGAGGCCGTCAGGGTTTTTACTTCCATTATCGAAACGGAAGGTCCTGTATACTGGAAGGGGGATGCCTATTTCTATCTGGGTAAAATCTCCATGGACCGGGGCCGGTATATGGATGCCGCCTCTTTCTACAGAAGTGCCGCCGATCTGGCATCCTATCCTGACAGACACGCCGAATCTCTGTATCAGCTGGGATGGAGTTATATGAGGCTTTCCCAGTTCAGAGACGCATCTCTCAGCTTCGATACACTGGCTTCCGCCTATCCTGAAAATATTCTGGCAGGGGACAGTCTCTACAGGTCCGGGCTGGCGCTCTCCTATCTGGAAGAGTGGAAATCCTCTCTGGACCGCTATCTCCCGGCACTGGAAAAGATCGATTATGCCTCAATGCGGGAGGAACTTCTCTATCAGATAGCCTGGTCTCATTTTATGCTTGAAGATTTTACAGCTGCCATGGAATACCTGAAGGGACTTCAGAATGAGTTTCCCGACAGTCCACTTCCCCCGGACGGCCTTTTCAGGGCTGCGGAAGTTTTTATGGACAGGGAAAAAACCGAATCTGCAGTTTATGCCTATCAGCAGCTCTATTATCTGTTTCCGGACAATCCCCTTGCCGAAACGGCTCTCTACAGGGCTCTGTCGTTCACAGAAAATCTGTCGGAAAAATTCCTTCTTATGAAAGAGTATCTGACGGCATATCCCTCCGGTGAGAAGGCTCAGCTCATCGTCAGTCAGATCGTGGGAGTTCTCGGGGAGAACAGGGTGAATGAGAAGATGATTGATCAGATTCGTCAGATTCAGGCACTTCCCGTGATTGATGAAAACGGGTCGGATCAGATCGAACTGGCTCTGCTCTCTTTAACTCTGAAAGAAGAAGCTACCATCAACAGGCTTAATGATATGGGATTACGAGACAATCTGAGTGATGAACTGCAGAACAGGATCTCCCTGTATAAGGGGCTGCACTTCTATCAGAACGGCGATTATGCCAATGCGGAAATCTTTCTGAAACCCCTGGTAGACAAAGCCACTTCAGATATAGCAGCCCGGGCTCAGTTTACACTGGCCGGAATCCTTCTGGATCAGGAGATGTGGAAAAACGCTGCCGATGCCTTTCTTCGGATCCGCTACCGTTTTCCCAATGAGCACAGCTGGATTGCAGAAGCCATGTATGAAGCCGTAACAGCCTATCGCCTGGCCGGAGACTCCCAGAGTTCCGAAAGAACCAGGGAGATGCTTATTTCAGAGTATCCTGATTCTGAATGGGCTCTGAAAGCAGGGGAAATTGCTGCTCCCGCAGAGGAATCTGCCGATGAGTCCCTTTCGGAAGCGGAACCGGATCTCCTGACGCCGCCGGAAGAAATTCTTCCGGAGCTGGATGTCAGGGATTAATACTTGAAGCTGCTGTTACCTATAAACTCCCTCAGGATCGAGTCATCCGGGACCATATAGGATGGTATGGGGGAGAAATTATTCAGAAAAGAGAGGAGCCTCCTGGCTTCTGAATACTCCTCCTTATCAGGGTGAATACTTCTAATCAGAGGCTCCGCATACACTTTAAGCACAGCCAGTTCATAATCCAGAGCCGAGTTGAAGGCAATATCCGCCTGAGACTGGTTGGGAAAAATATTTTTGTCCTCTCCTCTCCGTACGGAGGGCCAGATACGAATCGTCTTCAAGGCATCATAGTCTCTGAACTGATGATCCCGGACAATCCTCCTTATCAGTCTGTTGTCTGTGGTGGATATCCTGTTATGATCATCCAGGTTCAGCTGGGTGAGGGCTGAAATATAGATTCTAAACTTCATGTCATCGGGAATATCAGGTGTCAGATGGCTGTTCAGCCCATGGATCCCTTCCATCACAAGGATGCTTCTCTCATCCATTTTAAGAAGTCTTCCCTTTTCAAGGCGTCCTCCTTTCCTGAAATCGAATATGGGGAATTCAGTTTCCTTTCCCGAGAACAGCTGAAGAAGGTTGTGATTCAGCAGAGGCACATCCAGGGCCTCCAGGGCTTCAAAGTCAGGTTTTCCGAACTCATCTATGGGAACCCTCTCATGAGGCAGATAATAGTCATCCAGGGACACCATAATGGGATTGAAGCCGACTACCTGGAGCTGAATGCAGAGCTTTTTGGTAAATGTCGTCTTTCCCGATGAGGAGGGACCGGCAATCATTATGACTCTGACATCCCCTTTCCGGGCTAGAACCTGATCGGCTATATGGGCGATTTTTTTGTTATGGAGGGATTCGGCAACCCTGATAAAATGGGTTGTTTCCCTTTTACTGCTTGTCATGGCGTTGAGTTTGCCCGCCGTGTTGGTATTGAGAATCTTTCCCCAGGCTTTATATTCCTGATAGATGGAGAACAGGAGAGGTTCATCCCTGAAAGGCTGGAGATTCATAGGGTCATTGCTGCCGGGGTAATGGAGCAGAAAACCGTTGGTGTAGGGGATCAGGTCAAAGCAGTTCAAAAGTCCCGTTGCGGGCAGAAGGCACTCATGTCTGAGTGATATATAGTCTCCGGTCCTGTTAACGGCAATACGGCTCTGACTCTTCTGTTCAAGCAGGGAGACCGTATCTTCCTGATTCGTTCCGGTGAAGTAGTCCATGGCTTCCTGCCAGTTGACAGTATCCGGCGATATCTCCCGGTTTTCTGAAACCATCTGATTCATTCTTTTTTTTATGGCTTCGATTTCCTGCTCCGTAAAGTTGGGTTCCCTGAAGGTGTGATAGTAGTAACTGTGCCCCAGTGAGTGACTCAGGATGAGTCTTCTTTCAGGAAAAAGGTCTCTGGCTGCCATTTCGAGGAGATAGCAGAGACTGCGTCTGTAAAGACGGATCCCGTCTGAGCTGTTCAGGTAGATGGGCGCAGCAATTCCGTTCATGTCCGGATGGGCATTGAGGGAGTAGATTTCATTGTTCAGTCGGAGAGCCACCAGGGGATACCCTTTGGAAAGCTTTTCCTTCTCAGAAAAAAAGAGGCCCAGGATCTGACTGGCCCGGATAACTGTCGGTTCTTCCTGCGGGGATTTTCTGATGTAATATTTTTTCATGGCATACCTCTGTATTCAATTGTAAGAGACAGCGGGGCGGGAGGAAAGAAAAAAAGGAGGGAACCCTTGAAAAATGCAGAAAAAAAAATCCCTGTCTGATCTGTCGGAGGAAGGCATCTTTACCATGGAAGGCTTTCAGGGATTATAAAAAAATAAAGCCTTACAAAGTAAGGCTTTAAAGCTCCCCCGAACAGACTCGAACTGCTGACATGGTGGTTAACAGCCACCCGCTCTACCGACTGAGCTACAGGGGAATATCAAGTAACGAGTGGTACTATACAAAACTGTGAAAAAACTGTCAACTCATATGGAAAAAAAATCAGAAACACCCGTATAAAGGAGTTCTGCAGTGCCGGCAAACTCCCTCCTCCAGTCCGGGAAAACTGACGGATCCCGAAGTCCTGTCAATAAGAGTTTTCCCGCAGCTGCTGCAGAACGTAGGATTCTCCAGTCCCAGGTTGCCTGTATAGACGTGATCCAGATTTTCTCTTGCATGGGCAGCCAGTTTCAGAAGCACTGTTTCTTTTGTTTGGGGAATGCTGTAATGATAATTGGGGTAGTAGGCTGTCAGATGATAGGGGATGGATCTGCTGATGGATCCCAGAAACCGGGAGGATGCTTCAATCTCCTCAAGGGAATCGTTTTTTCCGGGAATGATCAGAGTCACCACTTCCAGATGGGTCTTTTCCGCACAGATCCGGATAAACTCCTTTACAGGAGAAAGGCCGCCTTTCAGTTCTTTTTTGTACCACTCGGGGGTGAACCCTTTGAGATCCACTTTCACAGCATCCATCCGTTCGGCCAGTTTTTCTCCCGGCATGGAATTGATGTACCCGTTGGTAACGAGCAATGCCTTCAATCCTTCCCTGTGAAGGGCTTCTGCTGCGTCCATCAGGTATTCATAGTGGATAAGGGGCTCCGAATAGGTAAAGGCGCATCCCGGGTTTTTATGCTCCCTGCAGAGGCCGGGAATATCTGAGGGGAGGACCTGGCTGTACTGATGGGTCACAGTCTGGGCAATATGCCAGTTCTGACAGTAGGGGCATTTCAGATTGCAGCCGCTGAATCCAACTGAAAGGATTCTGGATCCCGGAAGATAGTGATAAAAGGGCTTTTTTTCAATAGGATCCACCGCAACCGCTGTGACCGGATAGGATCTGAGGGGGGTGATTTCCCGTTCCTCCGCTTTTCTTGTCTGACAGATACCAGTTTCACCGGGCTTGAGGGTGCAGTTGTGAGGGCATAAAAGACAGGTAGTTGTCCCGGACTCGGGGTTGAAACGGCTTAACCAGGAAAAATCGCTCATGTATATCCTCCCTGATTTCCATTATAGGCATAAAAAAAGTTCCGCACCAGGCGGAACTTTTTATTGCTGTTTAAAGCAGAACTTTTTTGATTTTATCTACCATATCCAGATTTTCCCAGGGAAACTCTTTCCGTCCGAAGTGGCCGTAGGCGGCCGTCTGTTTGTAGATTGGTCTTTTCAGATCAAATGTATCGATAATCCCGGCTGGGGTCAGGCGGAAAAGATCCCTTACGGCTTTTTCCATAAGTTCCTCCTCCACTTTACCCGTTCCGAATGTATCAATATAAAGGGAGACCGGCTCGGCTATACCGATGGCATAGGCCAGCTGGACCTGGCATTTGTCTGCTGCTCCTGCAGCAACAAGGTTCTTGGCCACATAACGGGCCATGTAGGCGGCGGAACGGTCTACCTTGGAGGGGTCTTTACCGGAAAAAGCTCCTCCGCCGTGTGCGGCGGCACCACCGTAGGTATCGACGATAATTTTCCGTCCTGTCAGACCCGCATCTCCTTCGGGGCCTCCGATCACAAAATTACCTGTGGGATTGATATGAAAAACTGTTTTGTCATTGAGAAGTTCCGAAGGAAGACTTTTTTTGATGACTTCTTCGATAAGGCCTTCCCTGATGATTTTATGATCGATCACATCATGCTGATGGGACAGAACCACTGTGGAGATATGGGAGGGTTTGCCGTCAATGTAATCGACGGTCACCTGACATTTTCCGTCGGGTCTGAGAAAATCCAGAACTTTGTTCTTTCTGACTTCTGCTGCTTTTTTCATAATCTGATGGGAAAACTGGATGGGTGCCGGCATCAGTTCTTCCGTATCCCGGCAGGCGTAACCGAACATCAGTCCCTGGTCTCCCGCTCCCTGTTCCTTGTAGAGTCCTTCCCCGGCTGTGACACCCATGCTGATGTCCGTAGACTGGGGCTTTATGGCAGACAGTACCGAAAAGGAGTTGTAGTCGATGCCGTAACGGTGATCATTGTATCCGATCTCCTTCAGGGTATCACGGGCAACCTGTATTATATCAATGTACCCGTTAGTGGTTATTTCTCCTCCCACAAGGACCATACCGGTAGAGGCAAAGCACTCGCAGGCTACACGGGAATCTTTATCCTGTGCCAGGGCGGTATCCAGGACGGAATCTGATATCAGGTCACAGACTTTATCCGGATGTCCCTCTCCAACACTTTCAGAGGTGAACTGATAGGTGTTTCTTAAATTCATTATATCCTCCTATTGATCATGCTATTTTATAAGAACCGGAAGAGTAAAATGATTTAGCCTTCCCGAATTAACTTATTTAAAGATATGTTTTATACAGTAAATTGTACAGATTGTGAAGCCATGAATCAATTGTATGACTCAATTGATTTTTTCAGCCGGGACTTCCAGTCTTCCAGGCCTTCGATAAATTCCAGTTCAAGGACCCCTTTGACAGCGATAATCCTGACGGAAATACTCAGAATAACATCACCGGTCTTCAGGGAACAGTTGCTGATTTCCATTCCGGGAATCAGTCCTTCGGTTTTTATCTCTTCTACAGGTTTTACAATCGCTCCGTATTCAGACAACTCCAGAACCCTGGCATTTATAAGCTGGAGATTCTCGGGATTCATAAAAATGAAATCCATTGTTTTTTCTCCCAGTGGCAGAAGGCGGCGCTGTTTGCGGACTTCCGGAGAGGGTTTGTAATACAGAATGAGCGATTCAAGACTTTCTACAGCAGTTTTCTCAGACTCTTTTTTCTTGAGAATCCCGTTTACGCCGAGAATATAGGCCTTATGAAGATCCTCTTCCGGATAATCCGGCGGCACCATAAGGATAAAAAGGGCAGTGTCCCTTGAATAAAGTTCTCTCAGAGACTGTACCGACAGTTTCCAGTGTCTGGGAAAGTCCGGTTCATGGAAGATTATGATATCAGGACGGATCTCCCGGAAGTTGTCCATGGCTTTCAGAGGATTGGAATAGTGTATAACCGAATACCCCCGGGGGGTAAAATACCGGTATATGTCTCCCGCGAGTTGTTCATCATGGCTGACTAAGAGCAGTTTCATTTATTCTGTTCCTACATTTTTGACTTCATACCTGTGTATTTTCCAGATATTGTCGTATCTGTGAAGATAGTAGGTGTATCTTTTTATCTCTTTGAAACCAATCTGCTGAAATTCCTCTCTGACAATGACAGTGGCTTCCCTGCTGTTGTAGGTGGTCTGGAGGATTTCAAAATCCATGGGGATATCCACGATACTCTGATTTTCAGGCATCTCACCCATTTTAAGAGTCTCTTTGTACTCTTCCAGAGCGCGATACTGTTCCTCTTCACTCATCTTCTCAAACTGACGGCGGATCATATCATTCTGAAGAAGGATATCTTTTAGATCCATATAGAGGAAGAATCTGTTCCACTGATCTTTCTGCCGGGCCTTCAATGTATAGGCAACCACTTCATCCGGGGGAAGATTCTCCTGACTGAGAATCTCTCCCGTCTGAAGATCAATTTCATCTGAATAGGTTGTGGCATACATTCCCGGACGGATAGTCAGGGAGAGTTTGTTTGACTGAATGCCCTCGGCCGACCGGGAATTGAGATCTTTGAAAAACTGGCCGTCCAGAATATAGACTCCCGGCTCGGTGACGTTCACAAAGGAGTCAAGGTCTACAATAAATCCGAATTCCTCTCCCGGTTCGAGAGTGACAGTCCTGTAGTAGGCGGGCTGATTGCTGTTGTAGCTTATCAGGTAGTCTCTGGAAGGAGGAAGGGTTTCGTTTTTAAGAGTCTTCAGATTAAATTGAAAATTGAAAGTCCTGTTTTCGGATACTTTGAATGATATCGGCTGGGAATCCGGATTGGACAGGATCACTTTTATCTGAATGGGACTCTCGGGGTAATAGATTTTCTTGTTATAATACCTTATGCTGAATACCGGTTCTGCAGCAGATGCGGCAGAAATCCCTAACAGGATAAGCAATAATATTAAGCTGATTCGCTTTCTGGTCATGGGAACTCCCAAACAAATTCTTTTTATTAATTTCGGTTTTTTTAAATGATAACATTATACCAAAATACATTAACAAGTCATTTCAAAGTAAGCAATTCATTCAATTCTCTTCTGGATAAAGCAAATTCCGGAGAATTTCCTCTTCATCTGACGGGAATCCGGGGCAATTATCTGGCGGGAATGATCGGTCATCTGACAAGCCTTTCCGGCAAAAACGGTCTGGTCGTGGTTTCCAGTGAAAAAGAGGCACAGGATCTGGTCAGGGATCTTTCCCTGTTTCACCATAAGGTCAGCCTGATGCCCTGGTGGGGCACTATGCTTTACAAAGGGGTTTCTCCTCAGGCGTCCATTTTCGGAAAAAGGGTGAAGACGCTCTATGAGATGATGAATGCCAGAAATACCCTGTTTGTGGCTTCATTAAGGTCTTTCCTCTCTTATCTTCCCCCTTCGGAGTATTTAAAAGGACTGGCTCTTCCTATCGCTCTCGGCAGAGAGCTGGATCCTGTCTATCTGGAAAGACGGCTCCAGGAGTACGGTTATCTCAGGGTCCCCCGGGTCAGTGTGCCCGGCGAGTTTGCCCTCAGGGGAGAGGTCCTGGATATATTCCTTCCGGGATACGATGATGCGGTCCGTATAGTCTTTGAGTTTGACGAGGTTGAGGAAATCAAATTCTTCGATCCCGTCTCCCAGGCTTCGGGTGAAAAAATATCGGATATAACACTCTACCCCGCAAAGGAGGTTGTCTGGGATGAAGAGCGTATCCTTTGTCTTGAAAAACATCTGACTCCGTCACTATTCAAACAGGTTTCCGAGCATCTTCTGACAAGCGGTGAATTCCGCGGGGAAGAGCTCTACTATCCTCTGGCGTTTGATCATCCCGTGTCTCTCCTGGATTACATCAAAGGGGAGGATTTTCTCTATCTGGTGGATATGGAATCTTTTCAGTACGGGGAAAACTCTCTTATGAAGGAGTACGGCGAGCTTTATGAAAAAGCTCTGGAACAGGGTATGATTGTTCCGCCGCCGGATAAATTTACAGCGACCCTGGAAGAGCGGCAGCATTCCCACAGAAAAACTCTTCAGATTCACAATCTCCGGCAGGAGGATAATCCCGAATCCATCCATTTTGAATGCGATCCGGGCCGTTCTTTTTTCGGTAATATCAACTACCTGAAAGAGGAGATGGCCGGGTTCAGAAATCAGGGGTATTCCATATTCATATTTGCCGAATCTGAATCCCAGGCGGACAGGATCGGATTTCTCCTGAAAGAGTTTGAACCCACAGTTATCCCTGAAGGAATCTCAGGGGGATACTGCCTGGCGGAGGATAAAATCCTTGTGGTCCAGGAAAATGAGATCTTCGGGCGGAAAAAGTCAGCTCCCGCGTCTGTAAAGAAAGCTCAGAGTGAAATTATTGACTCCTTTGTGGAACTGAATCCGGGCGATTATGTGGTTCATGTCAACTACGGAATCGGCCTTTTCAAGGGAATAGAAAGGATCACCGCTGCGGGGAACGAAAGGGATTACATCTCCCTGGAGTACGCCGGAGAAGAGACTGTTTTTATACCCATAGAGCAGGTGAACCTTGTTCAGCGCTACATCGGTAACGACAACCGGAAACCCAAACTGGACAAGATCGGCGGCAAGAGCTGGGACAGTAAAAAGAAGAAAGTGCGGAAATCCGTAGAGGATCTGGCTGACAGGCTGGTGAAGCTCTATGCAGGACGTCAGACCGCCAGGGGGTATGCATTTCCGCCGGACGACGATTTTCAGGTGGAGTTCGAAGCTTCATTTCCCTACCAGGAGACAAAAGACCAGCTTCTGGCCATTGAAGATATCAAAGGCGATATGATGTCCCCCCGTCCCATGGACCGTCTAGTCTGCGGTGATGTGGGTTACGGAAAGACAGAAATTGCCATGAGAGCGGCTTTCAAAGGGGTCATGGGGGGGCGTCAGGTGGCATTTCTCTGTCCCACCACGATCCTGGCGGAGCAGCACTATGAAAACTTTCAGGAACGCTTTAAAAGGTTTCCCGTCAGGATTGCCATGCTTTCCCGTTTTGTCCCCAGAGCGGAACAGAAAGAGACTCTGGCAAAACTGGAGAAAGGCGAAATTGATCTGCTCATAGGAACCCACCGGATCCTTTCAAAAGATATCAGATTCAAGCAGCTGGGGCTCCTTATTATAGATGAAGAACAGCGTTTCGGTGTGAAAGACAAGGAGAGGATGAAGGAGCTCAAGACAAATATTGACTGTCTGACCCTTTCGGCCACACCCATCCCCAGAACCCTCCATATGTCTCTGGTTAAAATCCGTGATATGTCGGTTCTCAAAACACCGCCCAAAAACAGGCAGCCCATTGAAACCTTTATTCAGGAGTTTGATCCCGATACGGTAGCCAGAGCCATCCGGAGAGAAGTGGAGAGGGGTGGTCAGGTCTTTTTCCTCCACAACCGGGTGGAGTCCCTCGAATCCATTCAGATCTTCCTTCAGGATCTCATCCCCGAGGTTTTTGTGGAAACCGCTCACGGCCAGATGACCCCGAAAGAACTGGAAGAGATTATGCACCGGTTTATCCATGGGTCTTTTCAGGTTCTGGTTTCCACCACGATTATCGAAAACGGAATTGATATTCCCAATGTCAATACAATCATCATAGACAGGGCAGATATGTACGGAATCTCCCAGCTCTATCAGCTGCGGGGACGGGTGGGACGGTCTGAAAGGCTGGCCTATGCCTATCTTCTCTATCCGGAGAGCCGGGCCCTTTCGGATATAGCCATGAAGAGGCTGCAGATCATATCGGATTTTACAGATCTGGGATCGGGTTTCAAAATCGCCATGAAGGATATGGAAGTCCGGGGCGCGGGAAATCTTCTGGGCAGCGAGCAGTCCGGTGAGATCCTGGCAGTTGGATTTGACATGTACCTGAAACTTCTGGAGGAGGCAATTGCCGAAAGAAGCCGTGATGAAAGGGAAGAGGAACCGCCGGAAGTTTATCTCGAACTTGTTTATACAGGTTTCATTCCCGATACCTACATCCATGATCCCACGGAAAAAATGGAAGTCTATAAAAAGATTGCCTCTATTTCAGAGAAAGAGGAACAGGAGCGGCTGTATTCGGAACTCTACGACAGGTTCGGACCTCTTCCTTCGGAAATGCAGAGCCTTATGGCCCTGGCGGAAATCAGAATTATATGCCGGGAACTGTGGATCGCCTCTCTGAGAGAGAGGAAGGGCGCTGTCTATATTGATTTCGGTAAAGTCGCAGCCATCTCGGTGGATAAGGTTATGAAACTGATTGCCACTTCGGCCGGTCAGGTCAAGCTGGATGCGGCACATCCCGAAAGGATGATCATCGCTTCCGATAAAATCGGGCTTGTAGAAAAATCTGAATTCCTGAGGGAAAAACTCTCAATGCTTCTGTAGGATCAGGATTTGAGAAAGTAGAGGGTGATTTCCGTACCCCGGGGAAAGCCATCGGTTCCGGTTGTTGAGGATTTGACTGTAACATCACCTCCGTAGGCGTCCATGAATTTTTTGAGCAGAGAGAGACCGAATCCCGTTCCTTTCTCGCCCATGGTGCCCTCCCGGCAGACCGATTTGTGTATATTGAAAAGATTCTCTTTCATCTCTTCGGGGATCCCTATGCCGAAATCCCTGAGTCTCAGGGCAATCTTCTTGTTTTCTCTTGTAATGGAGAGTTGAAGCTCTCCCCCTTTTTCTGAAAATTTGACGGCATTGGTCAGGATATTGTTCAATACCGAATTCACCAGAGAGGTGGGTTCGGCCTGTATGGAAAAATCCTCCTCCCTGCTGATCTGAAGCCTGATGGCCTTGGATTCAATGAGAGGTTCCAGTATTCCCGTTGACTGATCCAGGCAGTCCATAAGGCTTGTGGGCTTCAGTACAAAGGGTTTTTCCTCCATGAGCAGCATTGTTCTTGCCAGATCAATCAGGGACAGGCCGTTCTCTGCCATCTCCCGGATCCGTCCGGAGTATTCATCCAGATGTTTTTTTTCAAGTTCCGCCAGATCCATGGTCATGGTGATTCCCGACAGACTGTTCTTCAGATCGTGGGAGAGGATGTGGACAAGTTCCTGCAGCTGTTTCTGACGCTGCTGAAGTTTGTCTCTGTGTATCTTCAGTTCCAGGTGTGTTTTAACCCTTTTAATCAATTCCTGACTGTGAAAAGGTTTGATGATGTAGTCCGAACCGCCCGCATCGAAACCTTCTATGATATCGGATACTTCGTTTTTAGCCGTGAGGAAGATCACAGGCAGATTGCTGTAGGCTTCTGTTTTTTTGATCTCCCGGCAGGTTTCATACCCGTTCATTTCGGGCATCATGATATCAAGGAGTATCAGATCCACCTGGTTCTCCGCCAGAATATCCAGAGCTTTTTTTCCGGATGTGGCAAAGAGGAGTCTGTATCCCAGGGGTTTCAGATTCTGCGCTACGAGCTGTATATTTTTTGTGATATCATCAACAATCAGGATTGTTTTCTGCCTATTCATTTAAAACCTCTGAAAAAAAGCTGTTCATCTTGCGGGAATAGTGAAGGATCTTGTCCAGGTCGAAGGCATCGGAAGCCTGAATCAGTTTACCCACGGTACTGTTGAAAGATCGATTCTCTTTGGCTTCCGGACGCTGCATCAGGTAGCCGCAGAACTCTTTGATGGCATCAGGATCTCCGCTGTCTCTGACCCTTTTCCATTCCAGAATGCTCGGGATATCTCTGATTATCTCCGAAGAGGCGGAAGAGTCCTCACTATAATACGATGGATCCTGCAGCATCGTGTCGGGCTGACGGAAAAAATTCCCGAAATCTTTCAGGCAGGGCACTCCCGGCAGATAGATGGAAAAAACAGACCCTTTTCCGTACATGCTGTCCACATGGATCTCTCCGTTCATAAGCTGTACGAGCTTGCTTGAGATCCCCAGTCCCAGACCGGTTCCTCCGAAGCGCCTGGTGTCCTGGTTTTCCGACTGTTCAAAAAGGTTGAAAATCTTGTCTCTTTCCTGCTCTTTTATGCCGATCCCTGAATCTGCCACGGTCAGGGTAATATCATAGTTTCTGGTCCCCGGATTCTGATTGTATTTGGCCGATACCGAAACAAAACCAGACTCTGTGAATTTTATGGAATTGCCAATGAGGTTGATCAGAACCTGTTCCAGCCTGAGGCTGTCAAGAAGATACTCATTATGGTTCATGTCGTTTTCAAGGAACCGGAGGTTCAGGCCTTTCTCATCGGCTTTCTGCTGAAAAATAACCTCCATCTCATGAAACACTTTGGCGATTTTTACAGGGGAGGGGTTTATCTGCATTTTCCCCGCTTCGATTTTTGAAATATCCAGGACGTCGTTTATAAGGACAAGGAGGACTTCCGCAGATGTCTTGACCGAGTTCAGGTACTGTGTCTGCTGACTGTCCATCTCTGTCGAATCCAGTAGTTCTGTAAAACCGATGATCGAGTTCAGGGGAGTCCGGATCTCATGGGACATATTGGCTAGAAACTGGGACTTTGCCTTACTGGCAGACTCAGCCATAACTGCAAGTTTTTCCGCTCTCTCCCTGGCAAGACGGGAGATTTCCTCGGCCTCTCTGGATTTGTGTTCACTGTATCTCAGGGCTTCCTCGGAACGCTCCCTCTCCTGGATTTCAAGTTTCAGCTTACGGTTCCATATCAGAATGATCGCAATGATGACAGCAAAGACAACAAGTATCTGAATGAGAAAGGTGAAATTAATGGTTTCTTCGGGTTTGAGGGACGTCCATTTCTGCATGATCGTGGTCAGTTCCGCAGGAGTGATGAGTCTGAGGCTTTTGTTGAGAATGGGAATCAGAGCCCTCATTTCAGGGGAAACAGCAATACGGTAATTGGTTTCAAAGTCCACCTTGCCTGTAATGGAAAGCTGCCGGAAACCGGATTTTCTAATCAGATAGCTTCCGGAAATCATATTCCCTATAAAGTAGTCCACCTTGATCTTGTTCAGAAGGCTCAGGGCTTCCTTGAGGTTATTCACCATCAGATAATCCATATCGGGATAAGTTCTCAGCATATACCGGCTGATTCCCGAACCTTTTATCATCACAATAGTGCTTTCCCTGAGGTATTCCGGGTTATTAATGTAGACACTGCTGTTCTTTCTCGTAATGATCACATTGGGAATGGAGAGGAATGAATCACTGTAAATGACTTCTTCCTGCTCAGACTCTCCCGGTTTTCCCCGGGAAGAGATAATCTCTGTTTCATCCGGTTCCACAAAAATTAAATCCGTCAGATTTCCCGTTGTCAGTGCCGTAAAGCGGATGGAAGTGATGCTTGAAAGCAGATCCATGATTTCAGGAATGATCCCCACGAAATCATCTCCCTCCCTGAAAAACAGGGGATTCTGCTCTGTATTGGTCTGATAGAAAATTTCAGGATGACTGTTAATCCAGTCCATCTCCGAATCTGTAAATATTGTCTGTTCAATCCGTTTATCCGGATAGGAACTGATCCACATATTCCTGAGGCTGTATATCTCCTCTTTCCGTATCTGGGTCACCG
The DNA here is from genome assembly GCA_963666275.2 of Oceanispirochaeta sp. Classification (GTDB taxonomy): domain Bacteria; phylum Spirochaetota; class Spirochaetia; order DSM-2461; family DSM-2461; genus Oceanispirochaeta. Next base: position 2,070,083 of record CAXXOA010000001.1, on the reverse strand, counting down.
CAAAGTCAAGTTCATTCTTCAGGGACTGGGAGTTGAGCAGTATCCTGTAGGACGAATCCTGATCATCTATGATTCCCTTGATTCTCACATCCATATTCAGTCTGTCAGACATGTAGTCTGCAAAGAACAGATCATCCAGGAGAAAATCAATCTTCTCCTCCTGCAGCAGCTGCAGCCCTGCGACCGTATCTGTATAGGTTGTATAGACCGAGTTACTCTTGGAAATATAGTTTTTTGCTGTGCGGGAGTTTTCGGGAAAGCCTATCCGGCTGTTTTCAATCTGATCCAGTCCCAGTTTGTAGAGATTTTCATGAAGCGAGAAGACTGCCATGGGGGTAGAGAATATCTCTGAAGTTTCAAGGAATTTCCCCGCCTGATCCTCCTGAAGATTTTTTGTTAGGATTCCGTCTATCTCACCGTTCCCGAGCCTTTCCAGGAGGTCTTCCTTCTGGGACTGAATGAGATGAATTTCTCTTCCTGATTTACTTTCCAGGAGGGAGATGATTTCCTGTTCTATTCCTGTAATCCCCCCTGTCGGGGTCACCATCAGGTAGGGGGGGATCGTTGAATAGCTCCCGATGATCAGAGGAGAATTATGGTTCTCCTGGCATAACAGGGGAGACGCGGCAAAGAGGATTATGGTAAATAGGAACTCCCTGAATGTCATAGCATATTATATACCAACCTATTATGACTGCTCAATCTATATTTGGATGGTAATCTATTGACAAAGTTGAATAATCTATAAATAATAATACAGAAAATAGGGTTTTTGGTGTATAAATATTCACTACTCTAAAGTCTTGTAAAAGAGAACCGGTTTAACTAGACTTGGCTTCATGGAAAAAAAGCTCAGATCTGTTAAGAGTTATGTTTTGAGAGCCGGCCGTATGAGTCCCGCTCAGCAGAAAGCCTATGATGAATTATCCGGACAATATTGTATCCCCTACAGGGAAGGTTTTCTGAGTCGTGATGATCTTCTTAAGAATAGTAAGGAAGTGATTGTAGAAATCGGTTTCGGAATGGGAGATGCCACCCACCAGATAGCAAGGGATAATCCCGACAAAGAGTATATCGGCATTGAAGTGCATAAACCGGGTGTTGGCAAACTACTTCACCAGATTGCAGAATTCAGTATTCCCAACCTCAGGATCATCGAACATGATGCGGTGGAAGTACTGGATCACATGATTCCTGACGGGAGTATCGGGGGATTTCATATTTTTTTCCCGGACCCCTGGCCAAAGAAAAAGCACCACAAACGGCGACTCATCCAGTCCGGATTTGTCAGTAAGCTTGAAAAGAAACTTGTTCCGGGCGGCTATCTGTACGCGGCAACTGACTGGGAGAATTATGCAGAGCATATTCTAGAAGTCCTTTCAGAAAGTTCTCTGAAAAATAAGTATGAATCCTATGCGGAACCCCAGAGCTGGCGTCCGGGAACTAAATTTGAAAGAAAAGGCAGAGAGAAATCTCATAAAATTTATGAACTGATGTTTATCAGGGATGTCTGAATAGAGAAAGTATTTCGGGAGGTTGATACAGGTGAAAAATGAAATGAACGAAGAGTTCCTGAAAAAGTATTCCAGAATTATGGATACCCACAATAAAATTCCTCTTGATCTGTATGAAAAGTACAATGTGAAAAGAGGCCTCCGTAACCAGGATGGTACGGGAGTTCTTGTCGGTCTCACCGAAATAGGTGATGTTCACGGTTATATCATGGAAGAGGGAGATAAAATCCCTGTAAGAGGTATCCTTCGGTACAGAGGCATTGATGTCAAAGATCTTACAAAGGGTTTTCAGGAGGATGATCGTTTCGGATTCGAAGAAACCATCTTCCTTCTCCTTTTCGGATACCTTCCCTCTGAAGCGGAACTGAAGCTTTTTAATGAAAGGCTCGGTGAGAAGAGAGAAATGCCGGATTCTTTTACGGAAGATATGATCCTCAAATTTCCCAGCAAGAATATCATGAACAAGCTTGCAAGAAGTGTCCTTGTTTCCTACTCATGGGATGATATGGCAGATGATACTTCAGTGGCAAATATGCTCAGACAGAGTGTGGAACTGATAGCTCAGCTTCCTATCATGGCTGCCTACGGCTACCAGGCTAAAGCTCACTATCACTACGGAAAGAGTCTGTTCATTCATAAGCCGGATCCGGAACTCAGCACTGCGGAAAACCTCCTCAGGATGATAAGACCTGATAAAAAATATACCAAACTGGAAGCGGAACTTCTGGACCTCTCCCTTGTTCTCCATGCGGAACACGGAGGGGGAAACAACTCCGCTTTTTCCACCCACGTGGTTTCCTCCTCGGGTACAGATACCTACAGTGCCATAGCTGCGGCTATCGGTTCCCTGAAAGGACCTCTACACGGGGGAGCCAATATCATGGTTGCCCGTATGATGGAGGATATCAAGGAAAACGTGAAAGACTGGGCGGATGAAGAGGAAATCGGACGCTACATTTCCCGTATTCTGAGAAAAGATGCCTTTGATAAAAAAGGTCTTGTCTACGGTATGGGCCATGCCGTTTATACCCTATCTGATCCCCGGGCGGAAATCCTCAAAGGGAAAGCGGAAGCTCTTGCCAGAGAATCGGGAAGGATGGATGAGTTCAAACTGTATGATACGATTGAAAGGATCACTCCCGGTATTTTCTGCAAACTCAAGAACAATGACAAACCCCTCTGCGCCAATGTGGATTTCTATTCGGGCTTTGTCTATAACTGTCTGAATATACCCGAGGATCTCTATACTCCCATTTTTGCCATCGCCCGGATTCCCGGATGGTGTGCCCATAGAGTGGAAGAGATGGTAAGCGGCGGCAGGATTATCCGTCCTGCCTACAAGAATGTTTCCCCCAAAGTGCCTTATACAAGTATGAGTCAGAGATCCTGATAGAAACAGGCAAAATAAAAGGGGCTGTTGCAAAAGTAAAAATGCGACAGCCTCTTTTTTTCATTAATCAAATTCTTTTTATTTTGATCACTATTTAGATCACAACTTCTGTTCTGGTAATAAAAATTCTGATAATTTCCCATTTTGTTTAGTAATTTACTGACACTTATCCTATGTGATGCACCTGAGACTATACATTATCTATTAAAAAATGGATTTAGAGCTATGCTGATTCATCCTTTATCTGATAATAGAAGGGATTACCAACTTCATCTCGGGATAATCTATTTCCCAAATGAACAGCATTCATAGCCAGACAAACTAATAGCCATTCTGTATAGATACCTGTTTTTCCTGCCCGTAAAAATCTCCTGAATGACCAGTTGGCTTTGATCTGAGCAAATACTCCTTCTGCCTGAATACTTCTATTAACACGGATTTCTTTACCTTCCGGACTGGATATCAAAGCAGTAGCTCTTCTTTGATAAGATGACAGCTTGTGGTTGATCTGTACCTGTTTATAGTCTGCCTTACTTCGTTTTATACAGGAAGAAAGGAGAGAGCAGCTCTTACACCCTCTTTCACAACGATATGTATGTGTTGTCGTTTCATAACCGTATTGATTCTTCCTGGATCGAACATATTTCAGTTTTAGCTTCTTTCCCTTCGCACAAATGAAATGATCGGTTGAAGGATCATAAATCATGTTTTCTTTCTTTCCGATATCCTTTTTGAATTTTCGTTTCTTTGATTGCTCGTGTAACTGGGGCTTGATGAAAGCCTCTATATTCTGTTTTTCCAGAGCCTCATAGTTTTGTTGACAGTCGTATCCGCTGTCCGCACAGTATTTTGAATATGTCCAGGGCAGATGTTCATGCATATGATCCAGTGCAGGACACATGGTTACATAGTCAGTGCGATCGTCACTGGCGTGAGCTCCGACAACATATCCGCTATCAACTAGTACTTGAAGGTTGTAAGCTGGTTTCAGCTGCCCGTTCCTCATATAGTCCTCTTTCATTCGCATAAACGTGGCATCAGGATCAGTTTTACTCATGCTGTTCCTACCCTTCATGGCAGTCAGGTATTCATTGTACTTTTCCAGTTTCTCCAGGAAAACAAGAGCATCTCGATAGAATTTCTGAACTCTCGTGATTCGGTGGCCTCGACCTGTTGTCTTCGGGAAAAGAGGCTCTCCTGTTGCAACAAGCTTCTCTATGAGGATTTTCAATGAGGTGTGATAATCTCCTGGATCCAAGTGCCAGGAGAAAATATCATTAACTTCAGTAATCAAATTCCGGATATGGTTATGGAGTTTCTCCAGATTCTTTTTAGTCGCTTTCTTCCAGACAAAACTATATCGACCAGCTTTTGACTCTATTTTAGTGCCATCTTGATAGACAACATCTTTCTTAAGCTCTCCCAATGCATCCAGACGAACGACTATCTGAAAAAATAGTTCATCAATGGCTTTCTCATGGGTATGAACAAAACGGTCAAACGTCGTATGGTCTGGGACTTTCTGATTACCTAAGATTTGCAAAAGGAAAAGGTCTCGTTTGCATAAACGTTCTACATCTCGCGAACTAAACCTGCCATGAATCCTGGCATACAGAAGAATCAGCATCATTGTGTATGAATTGACAGCTCGTGGACGTCCTGATTTCTGCTTTGGTTGTTCAAACTGGCTGTAATCTAGGTTTTGCAACAGAATCATAAGTGCTGCTTCATGTTCTGTTACTTCAAAGGGGATTGAGATGTTTAAATCAAGAAATAATTGTCTATGTTGGGAAAATGCTGTAAGATTCACCACGTGCTCCTTTTTATTTGTTTGTGGTTAAACAAATTGTAGCACGCTGGGGTCGCTTTGCGGCCCCTTTTTGCAGTCTAAATGCTTTGTTCGATTCATTCAAAAAAGAAAAAGGCTGCTACTAAAGTCTTTTCAGACTTTTGCAACAGCCCCTTTTTTATTTCCCGGGAAAACTTACTCTATTCGTCAGTTTTCCTGGCGGCAATGATGTCCTGGGCAATTTTACCCGCCACAGGATCATAATGACTGAACTCCACTTCAAACGCTCCGGTTCCGGAGGTCATGGATTTCAGATCGATGCTGTACCGCATCAGTTCCCCCTGGGGAACCTGGGCCAATACCGACTGAATACCGCCGCCGATCGCTTTCTGGTCCAGTACGCGGCCTCTTTTTGTTGAAAGGTCCGAAAGAACATCTCCCAGAAACTGATCCTCCACAAACACAGTCAGATTCATTATGGGTTCAAGAAGGGTCGGTTTCGCCTTGGCTACAGCATCTTTCAGTGCGTGTTTTGCAGCCAGTTTGAAAGCCATTTCCGATGAATCCACAGGGTGCTCTTTTCCATCATAGACGGAAACTCCTATATCTCTCAGAGGGTATCCGGCCACATAACCTTCCACCATACCTTCGAGGAGACCTTTTTCAATACCGGGCATATAGCCTTTGCTGATCGAACCGCCTTTTATGTCATTGGTCATGGCAAAGAACTCACCCCGTTCCAGAGGATGAATCCTGATACAGACTCTTCCGTACTGACCGTGACCTCCCGACTGTTTCTTATGGGTGTACTCCGCATCCGCCGGGGCGGTGATCGTTTCCCGGTAAGGAACTTTGGGAACTCTTCTGTTTACGTTGATCTTAAAGTTTTTAAGCAGCTTTTCCAGAATAATATTGATATGGAGTTCTCCCATTCCGGAAATGACAGTCTCTTTAGTTTCTTCATTATACTGTATTGTAAAGGTCAGATCCTCCTCAGCCACTTTATGCAGCTGTGCACTCATTTTATCCTCTTCTTTCTGTTTCTCCGCATTGATGGCAAGGGAGTAGACAGGGTGGGGGAGTGCCAGGGATTTGTAATGGATTACATCGTTCTGCTGGCAGAGTGTATCGTTGGTCCTCAGTGATTCCACCTTGGTTATCACAGCAATATCTCCGGCGCAGATTTCGCTTGTCTCCTTGAGTTCCTTGCCTTCGCACAGAAAAATTTTGCTGATCTTCTCTTTCTTTTCCTCCCGGGAGTTATAGACCTCTGTTCCCGGTTTCAGTATTCCGGTTATCACTTTGATGAATGACATCTTTCCGGCAAACTTGTCGATCATGGTTTTAAAGATAATGCCGGAAAATTCTCCCTCCTGGGAGACCATTCTGGACTTCTCTCCTGTGACACAGGGCTCTTCGACTCTGCCCGGTGCGGGAGATTCCAGAGCGATGAAATCCATCAGGGGAGTGATCCCTGAATTGTCTACGGCACTGCCGCAGAAAACAGGGACAAACCGGTTGTCGAAGAGACCTTCTCTCAGTCCCTGAATGGCTTCTTCTACGGTCAGAGTTCCCTGATCGAAATATTTTTCCGTCAGATCATCATCTCCCTCCGCAGCCATTTCAATCATCTTCAGATGGTACTCTTCTGCAATTTCCTTATATTCATCAGGAATATCAATGGCGTTTTCTTCCAGTCCTCCGCCATCTTTCCTGTAGGCTTTCATATTCATCAGATTAATCACGCCCTGATACTCTTCAGCCTGTCCCATGGGGATGGTAAGCGGAATTGCTGTTATTTCAAACTCTTTCAGGTCTTCCAGAACTTTATAGAAATCCGCTCTGGTTTTTTCCATCTTGTTAACAAACGCAATCCGGGGCATATCCCTTGCATCCAGACGGCGCCAGAGTTTAACAGTTTCGATCTGCACACCCGAACGGGCGCCGATTAGCATCACAGCCGATTCGGCGGCTCTGAAGGAGGACACAACTTCTCCCACAAAGTCAGAAGACCCGGGAGTGTCAAAAATATTAATTTTTTTATCTTTCCAGGTAACATTCGTTAAAGAGGAGTGAATAGATATCTTTTTTTCGATCTCTTCATCTGTGAAGTCACTGACAGTTCGGCCCGAGTCGACTGTTTCTGCTTTACTGATGACACCGGCATTGAAAAGAATCTGTTCAACCAGAGTTGTTTTACCGGTGTCTCCATGTCCGCAAACCGCAATATTTCTGATGGTATCGGTGGTAAAAGCCATCTTAATTCCCCCTTGAATGGATAAAATGATACTTCCATCATAGGTCCGGAATTGAAAGACCGTCAAATAAAAAACACTTTTTTCTCTTACGCCGGAACTGGTATTCCCGGGGAGCCGCGAAAAAAAAAGCCGCCCCTAAACAGGAACGGCCTATCGCTTTTCTTTTAATTATATAAAGATAGCGCTTCCTCTCTGCAGGGAGAAAAAGCTCTTATTGGGATTTCATGGCAAAGTGGGAAAATTCCATGGAGAAAGTTCCCCGCCCCTGGGTCTGACTTCTCAGAGAGGTTGTGTAGCCGAACATGCTGACCAGGGGCGCCTGGGCTTTTACAAGCTCATAGGCCGGCCGGGATTCCATGGAATTCACCATTCCCCCCCGCTGGGTCAGCTGGCTGATTACATCGCCCACGTATTCGGAGGGACACATAATATCCACATGCATGATGGGTTCGAGAAGCACAGGAGAGGCTGTCCTGCAGGCATTGTCGAATCCCAGGGCACCGGCAGTTTCAAAGGCCAGTTCGGTGGATGTCAGCTCGTTGTACTGGGCATCCACAAGGGTGGCTTTGATATCTATGGTGGCGTAACCCATCAGAGTTCCCGACTGCATGGCGTTCAGGACACCCCTTTCGACAGCCTTCTGCAGTTCCGCCGGCAGTTTTCCCTTGCTCACTTCACTGACAAACAGTTTTCCTTCTCCCCGGGGGAGAGGTTCCACTTTCAGAGTGATCACAGCATCATTTTCCTTACCCGCCAGCTGCCTGTGAAATTCTTCCTTGTGGGTAACAGTCTGTGTGATCGATTCCCTGTAGGAAACCTGGGGGTTCCCTATGTTGGCCGCGACTTTATAATCATTGATGATTCTGGTGACAAGAACGTCGATATGAAGCTCTCCCATTCCTGAAATGATAAGCTGTCCGGTCTCTTCATTCTCCGCTACTTTAAAAGTGGGATCCTCTTTCTGAAGAGTATCCAGCACATTGCGCAGCTTATCCTGATCGCTCATGGTTTTCGGTTCAATCGCAACGGAAATGACAGGCTCGGGAAAGTCCATTTCCTCCAGCAGGACGGGGTATCCCTCGCTTCCGATGGTTTCTCCTGTCTGAGCCAGTTTCATTCCAACAATCACACAGATATCACCTGCGGATACCTTGCTGATCTGCTCGTGATGATTGGAGTGCATCCGGAGAAGTCTGTTGGCTCTTTCCCGCTTTTTCTTGTTGATATTCATTATGGCAGTACCGGATTTCAGTTCTCCCGAATAGATTCTGACATAACAGAGCGAACCGGCTTCCTTGTCCTGCTGGATTTTAAAAATAAGTCCTGCCAGAGGGCCGCTTTCAGAACGTTCAAGCTCAATATATTCTTCTTTTTTCGTATGGAGGCATTTTACAGGGGGAAGATCCTCCGGAGCGGGCAGATAGGAGACAACCGCATCAAGAACCGGCTGAACTCCCTTGTTCTTCAGAGAAGATCCCACAAAAACAGGAAGGATATTCTGATTGATTGTTTCATCGCGCAGAACCTTTGCAATCAGCTCTTCCGGTACATCCTGACCTTCCAGGTAGAGTTCGGTCATTTCATCGGAATAGGCGGAAAGTTTATCTATGAGATTCTCTCTCCAGCTGTCTGCCAGCTCCCTGTATCCGTCACGGATTTCCCTGTATTCGAAGGTGGTTCCCTGATTGTCGGGGTTCCAGTGTATTTCCTGCATTCTAATCAGGTCTATATTGCCTTCATAGGCGGATTCCGCTCCCATGGGAATCTGAACGGGGATGGGATTGCCCTTGAGCTTCTCCTCTATCTCTTTGACAACCTCGAAGTAGTCCGCCCCGATCCGGTCCATTTTATTGATAAAAGCGACTCTGGGAACCTGATATTTATCGGCCTGATGCCATACTGTCTCTGACTGGGGTTCCACACCGCCAACGGCGCAGAATACCGCTACCGCTCCGTCCAGAACTCTCAGGGAACGCTCTACTTCGGCTGTGAAATCCACATGGCCGGGAGTGTCTATTATGTTGATCTGATGATCCTGCCAGTAACAGGTGGTGGCTGCGGAAACAATGGTAATACCCCTGTTCTGCTCCTGTTCCATCCAGTCCATGGTAGCACTGCCCTCATCGACTTCGCCGATTCTGTGACTTTTTCCCGTGTAAAATAGGATTCTTTCTGTTGTTGTTGTTTTTCCTGCATCAATATGAGCCATGATGCCAATATTTCTAATCTTCTGAGAGGCCATAAAATCTCCTGTTGAATTCCTTATGGATCTTACCATAAACCGGAAGGGATAATCAATGTGTATTTCCCCACCCCGTATAGATAAAACCCCCAGGAGCTTTAAATGTTATTTAGCGTTAATAATTTTTGAAAGTGAAAAAATCACACAATATATGGGGTTGTGCTTGAATTTTTGCAGAACCTGTATTATTAATATTTCTACTGACTAATAAATAATAGCCATTTACTCAGTTATTCCGGATTTCTCCCGGAAAGAGTTTAAAACCGCGAAGACATTACGGTATGGCAGATCAAACAGGAGAGAAGAAAATGGTCGAGTTCAAATGGGAACAGAAGTTAAGCGAAGAAATATTTACCACTAAATATATGCTGCAGGGTGAAAAAGGCCCGGAAGAGGTTTTCAGAGGAATTGCCCGGGAGATCGCCTCACCCGAAAAGAAAGAGATAAGAACAGAGATTGAAGAGAAGTTTTTCAGTCAGCTCATTGAGGGAAAACTGATTCCCGCAGGAAGAATACTTGCCAATGCAAGACCTGACAGTCCCATGAAAAACTACAACAACTGTTTTACCATTGATATTCAGGATTCCATGGTGGGAATCTATGATTCTCTGAAAGAGGATGCCATGATCAGCAAGATGGGAGGAGGTGTGGGATTTGATATTTCCAAGCTCCGTCCCAAAGGGGATGTCCTTTCCAAAGGGGGCAACTCTTCGGGTGTTATCTCTTTTCTGAGGATTTTCGACCAGTCGGCAAAAACCATTATGACCGGCGGCCAGAGACGGTCAGCCCATATTGCTCTTCTTGATATCTCTCACCCCGACATCGAAGAGTTCATCACCGTCAAACAGGGGGACAGGAACAAGGAGCTTACCCAGTTTAATATTTCTGTAAAGATCTCTGATAAGTTCATTGACGCTGTAGAAAAAGACCTGGACTGGAACCTGGAGTTTGACGGCAGAATATACAAAACTGTAAAAGCCCGCTATCTCTATGACCTGCTTGCCAAAAACTCCTATATCCACAATGAACCGGGAATCTTCAATAAAGATCATGTGGAAAAATTCAACAACGGTTACTGGGCCTTTCAGATGGACAGGGTGAATCCCTGCGGAGAGCTTGTTATGCCCTCCTATTCTCTTTGCTGCCTATCTGCTGTAAACCTTTCCAAATTTGTGTCCAATCCCTTTACAGATAAGGCGGAATTTGATTTTGAAGGGTTCCAGGAAACCGTCGGCCTGGGCGTCCGGTTCCTGGATAATGTTCTTGAGAGAACCGAGTATCCTCTGGAGAAGATTGAAACTTTTTCCAAACAGTGGAGACGGATCGGTCTGGGTTTCACCGCTCTGGGCGATACATTCGCCATGCTTCAGATTCCCTATGGCGGCGAAGAGTCTCTTGCTCTGGCTGATAAGATCGGAAAGGCTCTGAGGGATACTTCCTATGCGGCAACGGCAGATCTGGCCGAAGAGAAGGGCGCATTTCCCGCCTGTGATATTGAAAAACTCCTGAAGGCGAATTTTATAATGACTCTTCCCGAAGAGATCAGAGAGAAGATTTCCCGCTTCGGTATGAGGAATATCCAGCTCAATACCATTGCTCCTACAGGAACTACCTCTCTTTCGGTGGGGCAGAACTGCTCTTCCGGAATCGAGCCGATCTTCGCCCTCCAGTACGACAGGAATGTCCGCACCGGACTGGAGGATGAGACAAAATCAGAAACCGTCTATGACTACGCCTGGCTGAAATACCTGGAAATGCACGATAACGAAGAGGAAGAAGTTTCCGTTCCCGATTATTTCATTACCACAATGAATATTAATCCCAGGCAGGCTATTGATATGCAGGCTGTCTTTCAGAAATATATTGACCACAGTATCTCGAAAACTCTCAACCTGCCTCCGGGAACTACATTCGATGAATACAAAGACCTCTACATGTATGCCTACAAGAAGGGACTGAAAGGGTTCACTACCTTCAACCCCGACGGAAGCATGAAAGGGATACTGGAGTACTCTGACAAAAAAGACAGCCAGACCATCAAACGTGTTCTGGCACCGGAAAGACCGGTTGATCTCCCCTGTGAAATCCATCAGATCAAGGTGAAAGGAAAGAAGTTCATTGTCATTGTGGGAATCCTCAACGGAAGCCTGTATGAAATCTTTGTGGTTGATGATCCCCAGGATCTGATAGACCTGAAAAAATACCCTGACGGTATTGTGAGAAAGGCGGGAAAAGGCCGTTATGATCTTCTGATCGAGTCCGGTCCCGTTGAAGCCAAGCTGAAAGACTTTACAAGAACTTTCGACTCGCCCAACAGCTCTCTTGCCAGGTTCATTTCCATGGCCCTCCGTCATGGAACACCACTTCAGTTTGTTATTGAGCAGCTCACAAAAGATACCAATTTTGCAGACTTTGAGCGTGTGATCTCCCGGGTTCTTAAAAAATATATATTTGACGGAGAAGAGGTTATCGCCGGTGAGTCCAAATGTGAGGAGTGCGATGGCAAACTGGTATTCCGTGACGGCTGTGTTACCTGTCCTGAATGCGGCTGGAGTAAATGTTCATGAGACTCTGGACGGCTTGATAAATTGATTGTATTATTTTGATCATATGAAAATAGCCTAACCGGGAGACATGTATGGAAGTTACTATTTTTGATAAGATCCTGGCCGGAGAAGCTCCGGCAGATATTGTGTATGAAGATGATAATGTTATGGCATTCCGGGATATCAATCCGCAGGCTCCAGTGCATGTGATTGTTATTCCCAGAAAGAAAGTGCAGAACTTTATTGAACTTCAGGACGGGGACGTTCAGGACACAGGTGTGTTCTTTCAGTCAGTTTCCCGGGTTGCCAGTTCTCTGGACCTGGATCAGGGCGGTTACAGAATTGTTTTGAACTGCGGAAAAAACGGTCAGCAGACTGTGGAATATCTGCATGCCCATATTTTAGGAGAACGGCAGATGAGCTGGCCTCCGGGCTGATTCGCAATTTCCCGGGAGAATCCCGGGACTGCCGGAAATATGAAAAGAGTACGGAAAATATTAAACACGGGAATTATTGGACTCATTATTCTTTTTATACCGGTGCCGTCCCTGACGGCACTGGATTTTTCTATCCTGAACCGGGGGAAAACCATATTTCAGGAAATTCTGATTGAAACAGATCAGGAAGAGACCAACTACTATTACAACTTCGGCCTGACCGGACTTGAGCCCGGAGCCAGACACAATATTCACATAAGCACTACCGAGGACCTCATATTCTGCAGCTTTTATCTGTTTGGAATTGCCAACGAAAATTATGTCATTGAAAATGTGGCTATAGAAGAACATTCGGTTGTTTATATTCTTCCCGAGCACTATCAGGAAGAGATGGATATCTATAACGATATGGACAATCCCGATGCTGTCTACGGTGCTGATTTTTTTGAAAGGACCGAATACGCATTTGTGGATGAAGAGTCACCGGAAAATCAGTTCAAAACGGAAGTAGAGCTTTTCAACTATACCAACTACAGAATTTTCAGAATCTACTGCCATCCTGTTTCTGACTTTACAGAAACAGGGATGGACCCGCCCGGAGATTCCCCCGGAGAAACGCCGTTTAGTCCGGAAGAGGAGATCAACCTGCTGGAAGGCAGGGTGCTGGGGCCGCAGGAAAGCCTGACTCTGGAACTGGTTATGGATCCGGATGTGGAATATGAGGTAGTCCTCAAGAGTGCGGATAATCTGGAATTCAAAAAAGCACTGGATGGTTCTTCAGATAGTGACTTTCTTGTTTTTTATGATTCCGACCGTGTCAAAGACTGGGAAAATAAATCCCTCGTTTTTAAAAATTCCACAACCGAAGAGCTGAAAGAAATCTATATTATGGATCAGGAAAGCGGAAACAGAGTAGAGGTCCTTGATGGAAAGATCCTGCGTTCTCAGGAGGAGATCCAGTATCTTTTAACAGCTGATATCACAAAAGCCGATCTGATTATTAAAACGGCCTCCAATAGCAAAATCTATATTTTCGACTGGGATTTTTCCCATAATCCCAGGGTGGAAATTCAGGACGAATGAGAGGGGAAAAGTGGAAAAGCCTTTTTTTTTCAAAAGCTATTGACCAGTCAGGAACCATATGGTAAAGTCCTGATCGTTGCACAGATAAGGGCGATTAGCTCAGTTGGGAGAGCGCCTGCCTTACAAGCAGGATGTCGGGGGTTCAAGTCCCTCATCGCCCATAGCTTTTCCGGGACGGATCCTATGGGAACCGTTTGGAATTGATTCAGTTTTGTTTTTGAAATTATCAAGGGCGATTAGCTCAGTTGGGAGAGCGCCTGCCTTACAAGCAGGATGTCGGGGGTTCAAGTCCCTCATCGCCCATAGCTTTTCCGGGACGGATTCTTCGGGAACCGCCTGGAATTGATTCAGTTTTGTTTTTGAAATTATCAAGGGCGATTAGCTCAGTTGGGAGAGCGCCTGCCTTACAAGCAGGATGTCGGGGGTTCAAGTCCCTCATCGCCCATTAAAACAGGATCCTCGGAGATCCTGTTTTTTATTTATAATCCCATCCACAGCAGGAATCTCTCCAGGTCTTTAAGGTTCAATCTGACAATCCTGCTATTCCCCGATTGATCTGCGTCCGGGCCTTGGCGTTATAAAAAAAATAGCCGGCAATTGCCGGCTGTTCGGACTCGCTTGCTGAAGCGATATCACACTTTTATTGTATCAGTATTCCCTTGAAAATACTGTTGAAAAATGCATCTGACAGGCCGGTATACCGGCTTAATGTTTTAGGTGGATTGTCATTCATATCTATCCTCCTCATATGCTTGTTACAATTAATATTATAACACAGGGCACGGCAGAATTAAAGAAATTCCTTAAGAAATATTTATGGATTATTTTTGTCAGGTATTGTAAGGTTTAGGCAATTATTATTGCTTCCGCAGCAGAAAGGAGTACTTTTTTTGGGACCACAGGAACAGAAGATCATTGCCGTCACGGGAGGAGGGACGGGGGGCCACGTTTATCCGGCTCTGCCTGTCATCCGGAAACTGCAGAAACAGGGATATGATATTCACTGGATAGGTTCCCATAGGGGAATAGAGAAAAATCTTGTTCAGAACTGGGCACTCTCCTATCACTCGGTCAGCACAGGCAAACTGAGACGATATTTCTCCCTGCGGAATTTTACAGATATCTTCCGGATCCTCCTGGGCTTCTTCCAGTCCTTTTTCCTTCTGAGCCGTTTAAGGCCGGCTCTCCTTTTCTCCAAAGGCGGATTTGTGAGTGTACCGCCTGTTATGGCAGCCTTCCTTTTGAAGATACCTGTCCTGACCCATGATTCGGATGTGGATCCCGGTCTTGCCACCAGAATTAACAGCCGCTTTGCCCGACGGATATTTGTTCCCTATAAGGAGAGCCTCCGTTTCTTTTCACAGAAATACGCTCCCAGGCTGGTTGTCAGCGGGAATCCGGTGAGAGAGGAGTTTTCCAATTCAGATCTGACACTTCCTGAAGATCTGGAACAGAAAATACAGGGCAGAAAGCTGATTGTCGTGATCGGAGGCAGTCTGGGCGCGGAACAGCTGAACGGCCTTGTGGAAAAGTCTCTGGAGACACTGACAGAAGAGTTTTTTGTCATTCATCAGATGGGGGAAAAAAACTACAAACCTTCAGATAACCCCTTTTACCTTCCTCTTCCTTTTATCAATGAGGAGCTTCCGGCCATTTTCCGTAAAGCCGACCTGGCAGTATCCCGGGCCGGAGCGGGTACACTCTGGGAACTGGCCGCTGCAGGGACACCCTCTCTCCTGCTGCCCCTTGTCAGCGGATCCCGGGGGGATCAGATAAAGAATGCCGGAGTATTTGCTTCCGCGGGATTGTCCGTAATCCTCCCGGATAATACAGACCGGGATATTTTTATCCGTGAGATCTATGGTATATTGAATGATGAAGATAAGCTGAAATCCATGAAGTCTGCAGCCAATGATTTTATCAGGGTTCCCGCGGCAGATGTGATTCTCGAATACATACATAAAGAGGAGAAAATATGAGCCTGTCTCTTATAGATATAATTTTTGTTCTCATTATTCTGATAGCCTCTCTCAGAGGGGCTTATGTCGGTATGATTGCAGAAATTTTATCCCTGGCTTCTCTTTTTATCAGTCTCCTTCTGTCTACCGTATTCTATAGTGACGGAGCCCGGTGGATTCAACAGCGCTCCTCACTGGAGGATATTGCCTATATAATAGCTTTTGCCTGTATTTTTCTGGTAAGCTTTATCGTTTTCAAATTACTGCAGAAAGGTGTTGTAAAACTTGTAGACGACTCGGCTATGGAAGGGATGGATAAACTCCTTGGATTCTTCTTCGGCCTTCTAGAGGGGCTCCTGATTGTCTTTCTCGTTGTTTATCTTATCAATTTCCAGACCTTTTTTGATATGTCCGGCATTGTCAAAGGATCGGAACTGATTCCCTATATGGAACGGTTTCTCCCGGCGCTTGATATTTCCGGCCAGAGAATTCTGGAACAAATGAATATTTGAGGCTCACTTTTGTTTGAAAATATAATTGGACAGGATGTCGTCAGGGACCAGCTGAAAAAGGCCCTGGAAAAAAAGAATTTACCCAATGCGATCCTTTTCACAGGAGAACCCTATGCCGGAAAGCTAACCACCGCGCTGGAGCTGGCCAGGGCTATTACCTGCCGGAAGGAGGGGTTCTGGGAGTGCGACTGCAAGGCCTGCAGGAGTCACCGCATGGTTGTGAATCCTGATATGGTCATACTGGGGAATCGCTATTTCATATCGGAAATAAAAGCTTCTGCGGATCTTCTTGTCAGAACCAGGGCTCTCTTTGCCCAGTTTATGTTTATCAGAAACATCAGAAAGCTGCTGAAGAGGTTTGAACCCATGATCTGGGAAGGGATGGAGAAGAAACTCTCCCGCTACACAAGCAGCCTGTCCAGGCTTTCTGAGAACCTTGAGATTCTGGATCCGGGTAAGGAGCTTCCTCCTGATGAGGAGCTGCAGAAAGTAATAGACGATACCATTTCTCTTGCCAGAAATCTTGTCCCTGCTGTTCCGGCAACGATTCCGGTAGATCAGATCAGGAACCTGAGCAAATGGGCTCATCATACCAGTTCGGGGACAGATAAAATCATCATTCTGGAAGAGGTGGATAAACTGCAGGAGAGCGGCAGCAACTCGCTACTGAAAATTCTGGAAGAACCTCCGGCCCATGTCACCTTTATTCTGACTGCCGAAAGGAAGGGAAATATCATCCCCACCATACTATCCCGGGTCAGAGCTTTTGATTTCAAACCCCGGACTCCTGAAATATCCCATATGATCCTTCAGAAACTCTACAGAATCGATCAGGAAAAGATGACTCTCAAAGACTATTTTCAGGAGTGGAGCGATCTGGACTATACCTTCCTGAAAGGGCATGTCAGGAACTTTCTTGATGCGGCCTTTACAAGAGGATCCATTACAGACCTGGACGATCTCTTTCAGTTTATGGATAACAACAGGGATAAAACCATTCTGAAAAATTTCCTGGAACTCCTTTCGGTGGAGATCCATATGCGTTTCAGAGAAGATCCGGAACTTTATGGTACCGTGTCGGGTCAGACGCTCCTCAAGAAAGTTCTGAAAGAGATCAACACAAGCCATACAAATTCAGAAGTTTTCAATCAGAATTCACTTTTCCTTCTGGAATGCTTATTTTATAAAACAAGAGATATTTATGAGGCATTTTGTTAAACGAGCTATACAGTCACTCCCCAAACTGGATGAAAGGCAGATAAAAAACCTGATTGATGTTCTGGCTGAAGAAGTGAAGGACATCGAGCTGCTTGAAATGGTTCTGTCCTCTCTTCCCTACGGGGTCATTGTGGCCAAGCCGGATCACCAGATACAGTTTATGAACATCCCCGTCAGAAGGATGCTTCCCATGATTCAGGGAGACTATACGGATATGCTGGTATGGGATGCCATTCTGGACAGGGATATCGCCAGCTTTATCAAATTTTCCCTTACGGATATGGGAAATATAAAGCCCAAGGATTTTACCCTTGAGACCCCCTCCCGGGATATCACTCTTTCCGTGGGGGTTATGCCGGTGGTCAGGAAGGGGCGGATTCAGGGCGATTTTGTCTATGTGGAGGATGTGAGTGACCAGCGGGCGGAAGAGGCCCGGCTCAGAAGGGCGGAAAGTCTGGCTTCTCTGACTACCATGGCTGCCGGAGTGGCCCATGAGATAAAAAATCCACTGGGCAGCATCAGTATCCATCTTCAGCTGATGCAGAAACTCCTGTCTTCCGAAGGGGATACCTGCAAGGAGGATATGGAGGACTATCTGAGCATCATAAGCGAAGAGGTGGACAGGCTGAATTCCATCGTGGTGGATTATCTGTTTGCCGTAAGGCCCATGGATACCAACCCCGTCCCGGGAAACCTGAACGAGCTCATTCAGGAACTCATTACTTTTGTCCAGTATGAACTCCTTGAACAGGGGATCCAGCTGGAGGAAGAGCTCCTGAATCAGCTGCCTGAGATACCCATTGATGAAAAACTCATGAAGCAGGCTCTTCTTAACATTGTGAAAAATGCCATGGCCGCCATGCCGGACGGAGGAGTCCTTTCCATCAGTACCTATGTGAAAAATGGTCAGGTTGTCCTCAAAATCAGCGATACGGGAAGAGGCATTCCCCAGGACCTGATCAGTAAGATTTTCGAACCCTATTTCACGACAAAGGACAATGGTTCGGGACTGGGACTGACTCTTGTCTATAAAGTGATAAAAGAGCACGGAGGGGAGATCCATGTCCATTCCAAAGAGGATCTGGGAACAACCTTCACAATGGATTTTCCCATACCGCAGAAGGAGAAAAAACTGCTGAGCTGGGAAGGGGCTGAGGATGAAATTTAATATACTTGTTGTTGATGATGAAAAAAATATCAGGGTAGGCCTGGGAAAATCTCTCGAAATGGACGGCTACAATGTCCATCTGGCCGAAGAGGGCAGCGAAGCCATGAAAATCATGGTGAAATCTGAAATCGATCTTGTCATAACAGATTTGAGGATGCCCAGGGTTTCGGGAGAAGAACTCCTTAAAAAGGTCTCTTCCGCCTATCCCACAGTTCCTGTTATTATTCTGACAGGGCATGGAACTGTCGAAAACGCCGTAAAGGCCATGAGAGACGGGGCCTATGATTTTCTGACCAAACCTGTCAATCTGGACCATCTGTCGCTTCTGGCCAAAAGGGCGCTTTCCTCCCGGGAGCTGGTTCTGAAACACAGGGAACTCCAGGAAGAGGTCGCCCGGCTTGAGAGCAAAAAGAGTACAGCCAGGTTTATCGGAAAAAGCAGTCAGATGCAGAAGGTTTTTGAACTGATATCCCAGGTGGCTTCCACAAAAGCTTCTGTTCTTATTACCGGTGAGAGCGGCGTCGGAAAGGAACTCGTTGCCGAAGCCATCCATAATCAGTCCAACAGGGAGGAATATCCCCTTGTCAAAGTCCATTGTGCGGCCCTTTCCGAATCCCTTCTGGAGAGCGAACTTTTCGGTCATGAAAAAGGGGCCTTTACAGGAGCCGTTTCCCAGAGGAAGGGACGGTTTGAGCTCTCCGACAAGGGTTCCATTTTTCTGGATGAGATCGGAGAGATAAATCAGTCGGTACAGATAAAAATTCTGAGAGTCCTTCAGGAGCGGGAGTTTGAGAGAGTCGGAGGAACCCAGACTGTGAAAATCGATACCCGTCTAATTGCGGCGACCAACCGTGATCTGAAAGAGGAGATCGAAAAGGGAAACTTCCGGGAGGACCTCTACTACAGGCTGAATGTTGTCAATATTCATATTCCCCCGCTGAGAGAACGTAAAGAGGACATACCTCTTCTCGTGAGTGCTTTTCTGAAAGAGTTCAACGAGGAGAACGGGAAGTCAATTGAGGGAATTGATAATAAGGCTGCCATGGCGCTGCACAATTACTCCTGGCCCGGAAATGTACGGGAGCTCAGGAACTGTATCGAAAGCGCCGTTGTCCTCTGTCGGGGACATTTTATCATGAGCGAAGATCTGCCACCTGCCATAAGAGAAGGGGCGGAAGACGGGTATATCAAGATCAAACTGGGAACAAATATGGCTGAATCCGAAAAAGCCATCATCCGGTCGACCCTCAGCCATGTGAACGGCAATAAAAGCAAAGCCGCCGAAATCCTCGGTATCGGCCGGAAAACCCTGCACCGGAAAATCCATGATTTCGGATTGGAGCAGGAGTTCCTCAAAACACCCCAGCAGGAGAACAGTGATGGATAATGATTCAATAAAAGAGATGTCCCGGGCATTGGCTGCCTGTGATGATGTGGAACTTATATACGATTTTCTCTGCAACGGTCTGCTCACAGAGAATGAAACACACGAAATGGCAACACGCTGGGCCCTGGTGAAACTCATAAGGGAAGGAATGTCCCAGAGAAAAATCGCAGAAAAACTGGGACTGAGTCTCTGTAAAATAACAAGGGGATCCAAGGAACTTAAAAAAGAGGATTCCCCCTTCGGGAAAATGCTTGACCTCTATAATCAGAGCCAGAAATCATAAAAAACGGAGCTCATAATCCATCATCTTTTCACCGTCGAAAAGGAATCGTCCTGTAAACTGCTCTCCTTCCAGAGCTCGGGGAAGCCAGTAACGGTCGTCTTCCCACATCCTGTCCCAGGGGATCTCTTTCAGAGAGCACCAGAAAGGATCCGCTTCATCGGTTTCAATCAGATCCCCTGAAAAGTCCCGGCAGAGAAAGACAGTTCCCCTCAGTTTCAGTCCGTTGGTGAAATGGAAAAAAAGATCTCCTGAAAAAATCAGGTTCTCCGTTTCAAGACCTACTTCTTCCCTTGTCTCCCGGATGGCAGCCTCTTCGGGTGTTTCTCCCTCTTCGATATGGCCCCCGGGAGCATTGATCATTCCCGCGCCCAGACCCTTTTTTTTATGGATCAGCAGAACTTCCTCATCCTTCAGTATATAGGTTATAACGGCTGTTTCCGTCGCTTCCCAGCTGTCCCAGTCTATCTGATCAATTTTCATGATTTCTGTTTTTTCCATATTGTTATTCCTTAATCTGCTGAATTGTCACTGCCGGTGATCCCGGAGGCTGTATCTGTGTTTTCGGTAAGTCCAGAAGGACCCTGTATGTCTGTATCGATTCCCCCCTTATGGAGGGATTCCCCGGGGGGACCAGGGACAGTTCTCTGGAGGCAAGAAGAGCCTGTGAATCATCAAGCCAGTGGACTGCTATCTGAAGGTCCTCTATTTCTTTGAGGCTTCTGTTCACCACCCTGATATCTTCATATAGGTACTGGGCGTCATAGCCCTCAAGGAAATTTTCCCGTCTTGTCTGAAATTCAAGGTTTATCCCTTCCGGCTGGGGCAGTTCCCACTGGGTCATACTGGTTTCCCAGATCTGACTTTCAGGATCGATTCCGGATTTCCGGATAGATTCCAGTTCGATGAAAAGTTCATCACTCTGACTGTCGTAATCGGTCAGATGGGTATAGTCCGAAAAGGGGAGAGTCTCTTCGGGATAGAGGATCGGGCTGTCTTTATCGAGGAGGGGAATACTTTTTTCAAAAAGTGGTTCTGTCCGCCCTTTGAGGCTGACTTTCAGTGTCATCTGTTCCAGCGGGCCCGACACGGTTCTTGTGTATCCCTGCAGGGATATTCCGAATCCTGAGTCCCGTTTTTCAATTTCCGCCTGAGTGATATCAAGATCAATCCTCTCTTTCAGTGAGTCCGTGGTTTCCACCTGAAGAGTCCGGGAGGACCAGTCATTGTTTTCTGCCGGAGAGAGAGACTCCTCCTGAGGGGTATCCTGACTGCCCCAGAACTGGAACTGTCTGATCCTGGGATAGGAAACAGCCCCCACTATCAGAAGGATTCCGAGGATAATGGGGATCATCTTACGGTTCTGGTCCTTCCCTTTCAGAATTCGATAGAGTTCCTGCATCTCCTTCTGCATGCGAAGGGCGGATTTACTCCTGGGATGAAGTGTTAATGTTTCTTTGATTTTCTCTTCAGATCGTCTGAGGTCTTTTTCAAGATATCCGTACTGACGGCTTCTGTTCAGGTAGAGTTCCGCCAGGTCCAGCCGGAGCTGCTCATCCAGAGGAGAGAAAAGGAGAGCCCTTTCAGTCTCAATGATGGCCGTGTCCCAGCGTTCCTGCTTTTTGTACTGTTCCGCCCTTGTGATATGCCGGGAAGAGAGCATATACAGTTTATCTTTGTACTGCTGGGAAAGGGGGTACTTTTCATCCAGTTTTACCAGATCCTCCCGGGTCAGCAATCGGCTGTCCTGTATTTCTACAAGTTCCTGCATGTACCGGTTGAGGAGTTTTTCTTCATTTTCGGTCTGTTCCAGTTCCGGAGATTCCTGTTCTTTATCCATATATTCAGGCAATTGTACCGTGCAGTTCAATTTTTTACCATATATAACCGATAATGGTTAAGAAGAATTATTCCCGGAAGAAACAGAGGAAAATAGAAAGAACTGTATGAAAATTACTATTTTTTGTTCACCTGAAAGAAAAGATCTCCTGGTTGATGTTTCCTCTCTTTTTGATGAGTATTTCATCGAGACTCATGCCTTCTTTTTTGATGACACCTGGAACAGAGGTACCATCAAGGCTCTGAATGAAGGACTCCTCTATTCGGATTATTTCATCCTTTTCCCCGTAAAATCGGATTTCAGCTCTCAATGGTTCAGTTATGTTCTCGGAGCCGCCGCTACCAACAATAAGCAGGTTCTCATCAATACCTTTGAGAACTCATCCTCCTTTCTCTACAGTGATATCCTGGAAATGTACATGTGGTCGGATACTATTGAAGAACTGAGAGATCACCTGGAAGAGATTCTCCCCCAGTGGGATCAGGAAACCAAGAGAAGGATTGCCATGAGGGCTCTTCAGGACAGACTGGATGATCATACCTTCGAAGGACTGGCCAGGGCGGTAGAGAAAGGTGACAGATTCATGGTGGGGATCTACCTGGAAGCGGGATTCAATATCAATAAAGAGTCCATGGATCATGTGACCCTGATCGGTCTGGCTGCAAGGCACGGTTATCTGGGCATCCTGCAGATTCTCTACAAGGCAGGCGGAGACCTGAATAAAATAAGTACCGACAGGGATAACTCCCCTCTGATGGATGCCGCCTCGGAAGGGCATCATGAAATTGTAAGATTTCTTATAAACCATGAGGCGGATCTTGAAAGAAAAAGCAAAAGCGGACAGACTGCTCTGGCACTTGCTGTAGGAAACAAGAATCTGGATTGTGCGGTAGAACTGATCAATGCGGGAGCTGATCCCGATATTGTGGACTCCCTGGGCCTCTCAGCCAGAAAATATGCGGAGCTTTATGCTATGAAAGAGATTCTGGATATCCTTCCGGCAAAAAAAGGAGACTGAAATTTGAAACCTACCAACATATACTTCCTCCATTGGAATGCCAATAAATGCTTTATTGCGGATTTTCCCGAAAAATCCGGTCTGCTTGATGCTCTTGAGAACGAGAGCTTCCAGGGATATTTCGGAACCTCTCCCGATCCGGAGGATATGCAGGAGTTCCAGAGAATAGGAAAGGTCAGAATTGAACTGGCTGTAAGAGCCTGGTTCAATGATTCCCGGTTCCTGCTGCACTTTCTTCTTGCCACAGGTATATTCCTTTTATCCTATTATTTTCTCTCCTATGTGGTCAGGGATCCTCTGCCTCTGGTAGATGAGATTGTTCTTTCTCTGGTGCTGGCGGTTCTGGGATGGTACAGGCTGAGCAATCAGGAGGTCCATTCGGAAAAAGCCCAGCTGAAAAAACAGGATATGATACAGCTGTTCGACAGGATTCCTTTTGAGAAGTCCCCCTTTCTGGAGCAGGTGGAGCTTTACCTTGAAAAGCTGAGTTCTATGAAAGAGAGTGATGTCGATCAGATGCTGAAAGAAGGGGCAACACCCATATTTTTCAATTCCTTCAGCGATGAAACCTACAATTTCCGCATGGCCCTGGAAAAGTATTTTAAAAAGACAAGATCTTTCCCTTTCAGGAGAGCCGGGAAAAAAACAGAACCGGTGCGAGAGCTTTCAGAAAGAGAGCTGAAAATACTCCTGAAACAGCTCAATAATTTTGTCATCAGCAAATAGGAAGAGGGGTTAAGCCTCTTCTTCTACGGTCTGGTTCTCTTCAATCTGCCTGTTCAGATCCAGTGTTTTTCTGGCAGTTTTGATCATTTCCGCGGCGGGAGTGAAATCCTCCCTGTAGGTCAGACACTCTTCCCAGATATCAATCGCCTCGTTTATCTTTCCATTGGCATAGGCTTCGAGGCCTTCCAGATAGAGAAGCTGGGCTTTTTCATTCCTTGACATGCGCCCGAAGTCTCCCAGATTCAGTTTCAGTGAAAGGCTGAATCTGTCAATCTTGTTGACCTGTGTTGTCAGATCCAGAGTATAGTTTGCTGTAATACTGAATTTCTCCATATCGAAAGAGGATCCCACGCTGAACCGGGGTAGGCCCTGTTTCAGGAGAAATCCCGACTGTACCGAAAGAAAGGGTGTAAAACTCATATCAAAACCTGTGGAATAACTGATCGCTTCCGAGGGCGTTCCATCCAGATTGAAGGGATAGTTAACGTCAAATGCCCAGATCAGAGGCCTTATGGGTGAGTAGGCAATTCCGGTTGATAGAATGGTGGGAAGGGGATCCGGATCATTGATGAACTCGGTGCCCAGGTTCTTTGCCACAATCCCGAAGGAGAAATTCTTTTCCCGGGAACTGAAATATTTCAGTACATTGAAGCGGGTCTGCAGCCCCACATCCACCATGATGGCCAGGGCCGACTGATTCGGGGCAATCGAATAGGGGACTCCTCTGTAGCCCACTTTGAAGTTGGTTCCCACAGAAAATCCATGATAGTAGTAGTCATTCAGAAAGGTATAGGCCGCATTGGCAGTGGCGATGGTTTCTGTGTAATACCCTTTGGCATAGGTTCCATCATCATTCTGGGCTCGATCTCCCCAGTCGTCAATGCCCACAAAAGGGAGGTAGAGGAATTTTCCTCCCACCCCGACGCCCAGATTATCCCAGCGGGCCGTATAGGTCACACTCTCAATATTGGTTTCTTCAATCCAGTTATTGTGATAGAAGGTAAGTTCTGAATTTTTGACAAAAGAGCTTCCTGCCGGATTGGAATCCAGAAAGCTTGAATCGGAACTCATGGCTGTGAAAGCGGTTCCCATTCCTTCGTATTTGCCCCCTGCCGGGATGGTCAGAGTGAGGAATGAGTTCAGCCCGGCATTGGGATCAATGCCGAAAATTTCACTCAAATAGGCATAGGCCGCCGCCGTATTTGTCCCGGCAGAGACCTGAAGGGAGCTGAGAAGTATTATAATGAGGAGTAAACCCTTTTTCATGTTAATTTTATTATACCCTGAAGCTTCGGTTTTATCCAGATTCGTTCCTTTGTTGCCGATAATAATGTAGTATATTAGTGATCAGTAATAGGAATTTGAAAAAAAGGGTTTTCTTGATTTTAAATAAGTATTTTACATATCCGATTATTCTGTTTTTTCTTCTCACAATCAGCCTGTATTCCCAGGAGTCCCCCCTCAGTCTCGGCGAAAAATACTCCCGGGTCGAGCAGCTTATGGAGAACCTGGATTATAACGGAGCTATTAATCTTCTTGTGGAAATCGTAAAGGAAAATCCCGATGAGATGGAAAAAGCCCAGAAGATGATTGAAGAGATCCGTATCAGGAAAGAGGAGTTCAATGCGAAGTACGAGGAACTGATCACGGTTCTCTTTGAAGAAAATGACTATAACAAGGGTCTTCAGATCATCGACGAGCTGGAGCAGCTCGACAGAAACCCCAACCCTGCCACAGAAGAGACGCTCCGGGGGGCCAGGATCAGTGCCGAGCTTATCTATTTCCGTCTCCTTTTCAATGAAACCATGGACAGGGCCTATGCCTTCTATCAGGAAGGTCAGTACGACCGGGCTGTCTCGACATACCTGACGGGGTTCAATTTTCATAAAAGGACATACGATGAGAGGAATTATGGTGATCTCATCAAGGGACCGGTTGACAAAAGCCTCCGGGAACTGATGAATATTTCCACCCGTTTTCTCGATGATTACAGCCGTTTCAATTCCCTCACGGCCTCAACAGCCAGCCCCCAGGGGGGGGATTCCCGGCAGACCCTCAACGAGGCCTACACCCTTTTCAACGATTTTGCGGACTATCGGAATTCGATCTGGCAGGCCGGATATACATTCCGTGACCAGAATGAACTCCTGGGAGAGATCAGCTCCGAGTTTGATGAAGATTTCTTTTTAAGTTTCGCCTGGAGAATCGTTTACGGAAGAACTACGGTGGAACAGAAAGAAGGGATGGTTTTCGTCATGGATGCCCTTTGGGAGCAGCGTGTGCTGCCTGTTCTTGCCGGGCTGGAGGAGAATTACAATAGGGCCGCTTCATCGGCGGATCTGAATTACAGGAGAGGGAACTGGACTCTGGCTCTTGAAAATTATGATACCGCTGTTTTCTGGGCGGATCAGCTTGTCCGATTCAATCTGCTCTGGTCTAAACTGCTGAATCTGGATGAGGAAACAGCTCTGACCGAAGACAGCAGAGTACTTATAGAAAGATTCTACAGCAAACAGGTGGATTATTCGATTCAGAACAGACAGTCTGAACTTTTTGCTTCTCTCAGTCAGTTTAACAGCCGGCTGGACAATTACAGAATCTACAATACCGCTGATCTGCCTTTGATGACCACAAGGCGGGAAATCCTGGATCAGGAAATGGACTCCCTTCAGCCCCTCCGGGAGGAGTGGGAAGAAACATCCCTCACCCTGGAGAGTGATGATTTCTACAGCAACCAGGTGGCCGGTCAGGCCGTCTCCTATGCACAGCAGGGTCTGGATGAAACTCTCGGCAAGTATGAGAGAGTAAAAGGCGAGATCACTCTGGATATGGCGGATTTCCGTATAAGCCCCATAGAAGAGGAGTTTGCAAGGATACTCGGCGCAAAAGACAGTTCCCTGGCGTATCTGGAGGGTATCCCCGTGGATGACGGGGATCAGGCCATTGCGTATATCTATCCCGAACGGTCTCTGGCGGAGCTGGCTGTTCTGAGGGAAGATAACCGGAATCTTCTGGGGGAGATCCGGCTCTATCTGGAACAGTTCAGGCAGATGCGACAGGAGATCCCTCAGAAACAGGCGCTGGATGTCTTTCTGGACCGAGCCGATGAGATGCTGAGAACCCTGGAACAGGATTTTAATGAGTATGAGAGAATCGCAGGCAGAGCCGATCAGAATATTGTTCAGGCCGAAAGATTTCTCAATGAAGGGGAATACCGCTTCACCCAGTCGGAAAATGCTCTGGCCCGGAATGATTTCCGTCAGGCTGTTCAGGAACTGACCACCGCCCAGAATCTCTTTGTTCAGGCTCTCTCCTATAACGAAGATCTCCTTTCCCGGGAGGAAACGGATGCCAGAATTGCAGAGCTTCAGGAGAGGATCCTTTATGAGGAGAACCGGGAGGTCATCAGGTATGTGCGGGAAAATGTGAACGAAGGAAAAAGTCTTTATCTTCAGGGACGTTACGCCCAGAGCGAAATCGTCCTGCTCAGGGCGGAAAGCCGCTGGTATACCACCAATACAGATGAAAACAGTGAAATCAACTACTGGCTGAACCTTGTCCGGGCCGCTCTCTCGGTAGAATCCGGACGGACCATTGAAGACACAGAACCCCTGTATGCGGAAATGACTCAGTTCCTCAATCTGGCTTTCTCCAATTTTGAAAGGGGAAAACGCCTGATCGAGCAGAACAACGTGACCGACGGATTACGCTTTCTTGACCAGGCCGATCAGAACCTGAATGAAATACTCATACCCATGCCTCTCAATCAGGCTGCAAGCGTCCTGAAACTTAAAATCCAGCAGTTGAAGGATCCTGATCTGTTCAGAGAGATCTTTTCCGAAAAATTCAATTCGGCTGTCAGCCGTCTGAGATCCGCTACGGATGAGGCTTACATTGAACTGAAGGATCTGGCGGAGATAGAACCGGACTATCCGGGAATACAGCGGGCAATCTATGATGCGGAAATCCTTCTGGGAATCCGTATTCCTCCTCCCAATCCCGCGGATCTGAGAGAGAGCGCTGATCTGTATCAGAAAGCCTTCGCCATTGTAGAGGGAAACGTGAGATCCCAGTTTCCCGTTGCTCTGGCCCAGCTGGACAGAGCGATTGAACTGAATCCGGAAAACAGTGCCGCCATAGAGCTGAAAGACCGTATACAGCTGGACGCGGGGGGGCAAACCACGATTGTCCTTTCATCTGCAGCTCAATCTCTGTTTAAAAATGCCGAAGAGAAGTATATAAACGGTCAGTATTTCGAAGCCTATGCTATTGTTCAGCAGCTTCTTAATAACCGTGATAATGCCTCATATCCGCCTCTGCAGGATCTGAAAAGGAGAATTGAATCAAAATTCTGAAGAAATATATTCCCATACTGCTGATTCTCCTCGTTTTCACCCTCTCTCTCCGCGCACAGGAAGAGCTTTACTGGGAGGATCCTCTGGATATTTCAGGTTCAGGGGCCTTCTATCCCCAGTCTGTTGTTTCCGATGAGGGATATATTTTTACACTGTGGCAGAGATATAATCAGAGTACTCCCGGGGTGGTGGAACTATTCGGTTCCTATTCGGAGGATGGTACCAATTGGAGTTCTCCCGTCAGGATGCTGCCGCCTGTGGAATACACTAGCGAAGATTCAGTTTCCATCTTCTCGCTTTCCCAGGATGCCAGGGGAGTCCCGGTGGTCGCCATCGCCCAGTCGGAAAGAGAGATAGGGATCTATCAGCTCAATCAGACCCGGACCGCTCTTGAAGAGCTCTCTACAGTACAGACCGATTCCACAGTGGTCGTTCCCAGGCTTTTCAGGGATAGAGAGGGAAATCAGCTGCTTTTTCTGACCCAGAGGATCCTCCTTCCCAACGGGACAGAAGCCCTCTCCATTTTTTCCACTGTTTCCCCGAACGGGAGGACCTGGGAGCCTCTCTCCCATTTTATAGACAATACCGATCTGAAACAGAACTTTCTGCCCTATTACGCCTTTGATGAGCAGGGGGAATATCTTGTCTTTCAGTCCCTATTCACTGGGAACAGAAACTCCTATCAGATCTACTTCAAATCCAGACTGAACGGTGAGGATCAGTGGTCCCGGGAAGTTCAGGTAACGGATTTCAGTGAATACAGGCTGGGACAGGATTATGAGTTTTTCCAGTTTGACAACCAGAGACCCCACATCGCTGCGGAGAATGGCCGCATCTATCTTGTCTGGGAGAGAAGACTCAGCCGGGAAGCACCCCAGATCTACTATCAGCAGCTGAACAGCCGGGGGGAAAAAGTCGACGATTTTGAACAGGTCTCCCGGGGAACCAATTTTACAGCCGCTCCGAAAGTCACTTTTTACAGGGGATTCCCCTATGTTCTCTATTTTGACAACAGAAACGGAAATCAGATCATTCTGGCCAGCCGGAACGGTATTTTCTGGCAGGAGAAAAATCTCAGTCTTATACGGGGAAATTCCACTTACGGATCCTGGCTCTCCTTCAGAGGAGATCTTTTTGTCACCTGGGAAAATACCTTCAGGGAAAGACGCTATACCTACCTGCTCCGTCCGGACAAGACCTCTCCCCAGCCTCTGCTGAGAACAGAGAATTTCAGGAACGGAGGACGCCAGAGGGGAGACCAGGCGGTCCTGTCCTGGCGTAAACCCGCTGACTCTTCCGGAATTATGGGATTCTCCTATCTCTGGGACAGAAACCCTGAAACGGAGCCTCCCGAAGATATAGACCAGGCGGATCTGCGGGAAAGAACCAGAACATTCATTGCGGATGAAGACGGATCCTGGTATTTCCATATTAAAACCGTGGATTATGCGGGCAACTGGTCCGACACGCTTACAGTGTCCATTATCAGAGATACCCAGGCTCCCGATCCGGTTATCTTTGCAAAACCTCCCACCGATGAGATGGGGTATCTTGTGAGTAATACATTCTCAATACTCTGGAATACGGATGAGGAGTTTCTGGGCGGGTACAGCTATAATCTGAATTTTCTGGGAGAAAACGCCGATTTTATTGATCCGGATATTCTGCGTCTGCCCGAACCACCCCGGCGTGTCCTGACAAGCCGGGCGGGAGTACAGTACACAAACAGGGATAACGGGATCTGGGCCCTTTCGGTTGTTGCTTTTGATGATGTCGGTAACGCATCGGAACCTAAAACCCTCTTTTTCCGGACCAATAAATACATCCCCGTCACCTATATCAGCGATATACAGTCCAGCCGGGACCGGCTGGAACGGGTTGTTCTTCGTCTCATTGGACGGGGATTTAAAGCCGGAGGGGATGTCACTTCCGTTATTATTGACAGAGACGGCCGATCCCCCTGGGACTATGAGTTCAAAACAGGGGATTTTAACGTCCGTACTGACAGGATTATTGAAGATGTTACTGTTGAGGTTCTTCAGGAGGGCCTTTACAGGGTCGGAGTGATCCATCCCGAAAGGGGACTGGTCTTTGCCAGAGGACAGCTCCGTCTGGATTCCACCGGTACAGTCCGGTTCGGAGATTTTTCCTACGACTATAAAACTTTCTGGCAGCCTGTCAGGATGGCCAGGCAGATCTGGAATATCAACAGAACGCTCTTCGTCATCATAGGGGTTCTGCTTTTTATCTCTACATTTGTAACAACAGCCGTGATATTCCAGGTTCTGAGAGAGAGCCGGGAACTGGAACGGGATGTTAAAGCAGTTCTTGACGGCAGTCCTCTGACTGTGCAATTGAAAAAGGAGAAGTTAAAAGGTATGAAAAAAAGAGGTTTCAGTCTGAGATTGAAGTTTGTCCTGGCCATCCTTTCTCTTGTACTTTTTGTAACCCTGACGGTTTCCATATTCCTGGGCCGTTACATGATCACAACACAGCAGACCAATCTGTCAGAGGGGCTTTATGAAAAGAGCGCCCTCCTTCTGGAAACTCTGGCTAGCGGTGCCAGAAGCTATCTGCCCACACAGAACAGACTGGAGCTGGGGCTTCTGCCGGGACAGATCAGTGCCATGGAAGACGCCATGAATACAACCATTACGGGTATCGGGGTAAACGATCCCGAAAACTATAACTATATCTGGGCCTCGAATAATGAAAATATCAACGCCTATCAGGTCTTTCCTGAAACTGTCGATCCCGATGATCTAGAAAAACCGGAAGAGTGGAGTGATGAAAAGTTTAACAGTCTCATTGATAGATACCGGACCGGATCAGGCCCTCTGGATTTAAGCGCTCCCGAAGAAGAGGACCGTGTGGATCTCTATCAAATGCTTTCTGTCTCAGATCTTATTGAAGATTTTACACCGGGGGAAACCAGAAGTCAGGATGTCCTGAATGATTCCATTATTCAGCTTCAGAACGAAATTAATGAGAACGCCGCTTCTCTGATCGGAGACCAGAACCAGCAGCTGGATCAGCTGTCGGAAGA
The DNA here is from genome assembly GCA_963666275.2 of Oceanispirochaeta sp. Classification (GTDB taxonomy): domain Bacteria; phylum Spirochaetota; class Spirochaetia; order DSM-2461; family DSM-2461; genus Oceanispirochaeta. The sequence continues at coordinate 2,039,316 of CAXXOA010000001.1, read as the reverse complement.
TGCGGTCCGTCTGGCCCTCCGGGGAGACCAGGCGTCTCTGGCGGAACTGAGAATTATTCAGGATACGATCAGCCGCATTGAACGGGAAATCAACGATAAACTGAAGAGTGTTTCCAATACTGTCAGGACCTATCCCGAGTTTACTGCGGAGAACTTTACTCCCCAGCAGCAGTCATTTCTATTCTATAAACCTATTGTATACAGGAATGCCGGTATGAACACCTATTTCAGGGGGATTGTCCGGCTGGAAGTTTCCATAGAGAATATTCAGAATGAGATTATCAGGATCCAGCAGAATATCATCCGGATTACAGCTATTATTACCCTGCTGGCTATCGGAGCCGGTCTGTTCGGTGCCATCTTCCTGGCCCAGACACTGATCCGGCCAATCAAACGGCTTGTCAGGGCGGTGGAAATTGTCCGGGATACCCAGGATAAATCCAAACTGTCCGATCATGTCATCGAACTCAAGACCCGGGATGAGCTTTCAGAACTGGCAAGCACCTTCAACCAGATGACCGAAGGACTTGTTAAAGCCGCCGCGGCCAGTAAGGAACTGACACTCGGTAAAGAGATTCAGAAAAAGTTCATCCCCCTGGAGACAATGGCCATTGGGAACAGAAAGCTGACCACGGGAGAACTGGACAATGAATATGCCCACTTCTACGGTTACTATGAAGGGGCAAAGGGTGTTTCGGGAGACTATTTCGACTTCCGGCAGCTTGATGAGGAACACTACGCCATCATCAAATGCGACATTGCCGGTAAGGGTATTCCCGCCTCTCTGATCATGGTGGAAGTCGCCACGATTTTTATTAACTACTTCAAAACTGTGAATGTGAAAAAAGATGGGATCCATCTTGAAAAGCTTGTCTACAGTATTAATGACCTTCTTGAAGAGGTTGGATTTGAAGGGCGATTCGCCGCATTTATTGTCATACTGATGAATGTCAAAACAGGAAAGTGCTATATGTGTAATGCCGGAGATAACCTGGTGCACATATACAACAATAAGAAGAATGAGATGTTTATCAAAACAATCAATGAAGTTCCCGCTGCAGGTGTATTTCCCTCTTTTATGCTGGAAGGAGATAAATCCTATAAACAGCTGCCTCATCAGATGTATAGCGGAGATGTCCTTTTCCTGTTCACAGACGGTATTGAAGAGGCCCAGAGGCATTTCAGGGACAGCAACTTCAAACTCATAAGCTGTGAAGACCAGTGCGGTCAGGACCGGGAGGGAATGCTGAAAACCCATGAAAAGGAGAGTGATTTCGAGGAGTTCGGATTCAACAGGATTCACGCCGTAATCGAAGCTTCCATGCACCGGGAATCCTACTCGCTCTTTAAATATCATAATCCTCAGCCGGATCAGCCTCTGGATTTTGATTTTACAAGCTGTTCCGGTGATATTGATCAGGCGGTTCTGGCGCTGACAGCTGTGGAAAAGATATTCAGATTGAATCCCGATCCTTCTGCCGGCAGCGACGACAGGATCCGGATTGACAGAAAAGTGGATGATTTCCTCAAAAAACACTTTGTTCAGTACAGGGAGTACTTCCGCAATCCCATTCCTGATGAAGAGTTCCCGGAGTACATCTATTACTCCCATTTAAAAGAAGATGAACAGTATGATGACCTTACCATTCTGGCCATCAAAAAGAAGTGATGGAAGGGTTTCATGGGATTCTACTGCGATAACTGCGGCCGGAAAGTGGAGAGAGAGTGCAATGAATGTCCCTTTTGCGGGGTTCTTTTCAAAGCCGTTAAGTGTCCCTCCTGTGATTTCTCCGGTCCATCGGCGCTATTTACCAACGGATGTCCCTCCTGCGGCTATCTGGCGGATGGGAGTCCCGGGAAATCAGTGGAGAAGAGGGTGTCCGGTGAGAGCAAAAGGAGTGTTTTTTCCAGGATTCCCGACCGTTTCTTCTGGATAACTGGATTCCTCCTCCTTCTGTCCATTCCTTTCCTGCTTGTGAAACTCCTAAAGTAGAAACCCTACACCCGTCCCGAAAGAGAGGGTGTTGCTTGTATTGTGTGTTTTCTGATAGACCATGTTCAGCAGAAGGTACAGAGGCGATCGGGGGAGAAAAAAATTCAGGTCAATGGCAGTCTGTACGATAATGGGGTTTTCTCTGTAGGAGAGAGAGTAGAGGGCATTTGAGTAGGCGGCCTGAAAATATCTGTCTGTATAGGAAACACCCCAGCGGAAAACACCCGTAAAATCGTCTTTTTCTGAAGAGCCGGGAGTCAGGGGTGAGAAGGAATATAAAAATTCAGGACTCAGATAAATATCCCACACATCCACTTTAAACTGCACCGGAACAGCCAGAGAGGCTCCTGCCGGATCTCTTACAAGATGATTGTATTCGATCTGATGAAGGTCATTGATATCTGATCTGTAGGAAAAACGGCCGTCCAGGGCCATCATAAAAGGCATTTTTCCATAAATCTGAACTTTTTGAGACGTTGAGGCTTTTATCTGGGGGATGGAATTGTCCGACTGCATGGAAACTTCCATATTCAGAGAGGATTCCCATCCGGAAACAGGAGAAAAACGGAGAAAAAAGGAGAAGGGGAGATTTCCGGAAGTCTCCTCGCCGTTGTTCCAGGAATCCCCGCTGAAAAAAGAACCGAACTGAAAACTTCCGGGAAAAATCAGCTGCCCCGCAGAAACAAGGCTCAGACCGGAAAAACCGGAAAAAGCAGAAGCGGCTTTCCTTGTGAATCCCCGTTTGATGCTGAAAGGGGATGTGATTCTGTAGTCTTCAACTGCATAGAGATGAAAATCTCCCTCTTTTACAGGATTCCCTTCAATATCAAAACCATCCCAGTAATAGGTAAAATAATTCTCTTCCTCCAGGGAGGGATTAAGGGTTATCAGTGGATAATTCTCATTATCAATCACAATGATATCGGGTTTAATATTTTCAAATTGTTCTTTGGAAAAGTGGATCCTTGTGTAAAAAAGTGGATCTTCGGGATTGAAGCTGCTGTAGAATGCTCCTTCTCTGAGAAGAAGTGCTTCCTGACCTGCTTTGTCCTCTGTGGGCTCGCCTATATAGCTTACTTTCAGGATTGTTCTTTTATCCTGATTGATAAGCACCCTGACCTCCAGGTCCGGGAAGCCCGGTTTTTCCAGTCGGATTCTGTAATATCCCAGAGGGAGGTCAGAATCTTCATAGGGCGTTCTTCCCGCTTCCCGGTCCGAAATAAAAACTTTGACTTTAGGAATATCTGTCAGGATCTCAAGCCCTCGGGTAAACTCAAAAGGCCTATCCTGATCCTTGTCAAGCAGGGAAGGGGCGCGGGTATATTCTTCTCTGTTCTGAATGAGAATTTCATACTGCGGACTGCTCTCTGCTGCCGTTAGTTTCGAGATTAAAACGAAAAACAGGAAAAAACCCCTGAACAGGGTATTCTTATTCATGAAAATATCATAATACAAGATTAAGCCCAGAGTAAACGGCAGCATGATAAAACATGAAATATTTGGAAACATCTGTTTTAAAAAGACCAATCCGCCGATAAAATCAGTAAGATGTCTGTGAAAAAAATACAATTCAAGTTCCTCTTTCTACTGTTCCTATACCAGGCTCTCTTTTCTCAAGTCCCCGGAATGGAAGGGCCTTCCGGTCAGGAGGAGGTCAGCGGAAGCAATGGAAGTACCGCTCCGGTCAGGCTGCCCCGGGGATACAGAAATCTCCTGCTGGGGATGCCTCTGGAACAGGTTAAAACGGCTCTGATTGCGGAATCCCGGTTTGATTACAGAGGAGATCCGGATGTTTCTCTTCAGGACCTGGGAGAACGGTATCTTATTACCAGTCAGGGCAGGGGTTTTATTGAGGAAGGTTTCTTTCAGTTCAATGAGGATCTTCTCTATCTTATAATTCTAACATTCAACAGGGATCAGATTGATTTCTTTACTCTTCAGCAGGATCTTATCGGCAAATACGGAGATCCCCGGGATATTTCTCCCGATGGCACTGTCTGGGAGGACGAGGATGTTATTCTCACTCTGGAATACCCTCTCACACTGAAATACCTTGATAAAAAAACCTTTCAGGGATTCCTGGAAGATGCCAGAGCGAAAGAGGGATTCACGGAAATAACGAGAGAAGAATTCCTGAAGGATTTTTAAATGCGTCTGAAAATTATTATATCTTCCCTTGTCCTGCTGCTATTGTTCTCCTGTCAGGGAGAAGAGAAGCTGGAGACCTGTACACTCAGCATTAATGGGATAGAAATATCAGCCGAACTGGCATCCACTCCGGAACAGAGGGAGAAGGGACTTATGTTCCGAAAAGAGCTGGGTCCCCGGGAGGGAATGCTTTTTGTTTTTGAGGCGGAGAGGAAGGTCTCTTTCTGGATGAAAAATACCTACATACCCCTCTCGGTGGCATATATCAATAAAAAAGGCGTTATCAAAGAGATCCATGATCTTCAGCCGGAATCATTGAATCCCGTAGCCTCCTCCTATTCCATTCTCTATGCCCTGGAGATGAATCAGGGATTTTTCACAGAGCATGGAATCCTTACGGGAGATCAGATCCTTTTTCCTGAAGATTTTCCTTCAGATGAATGATTTTCTGTTCCGCCTGATTCAGCTCTTTTTCAAGACTTTCGGATAGTTTGATCCCCTCTTCAAAGAGGGCTGTCATTTCGGAAAAGCTGCTTTTCTGCCCTTTCAGAAGTTCATTGATCTCCTCCAGCCGGCTCATTCTTTTTTCAAAACTGTCCATTATTCTTCCTCTATTGTGGCTTTTCGTGATCCATCCTGCAGTTTCAATTCTACAGGATCACCGGGATAAAGATCCTGGGCACTGCTGATGATCTGATCATCTCTTATAACAAGAGAGAATCCTTTTTCCAGTATACTCTCTGGAGACTGGTTTATAATCCCCATTCGATTGAGTTCCACTCTGTGTCTGTAGTTCCGGATGGCTGATTCTGTATTTCTGGATATATCCGTATTGAGGCTGTCCATTTTCAGCTTCAGAGCATCCAGGTAATCTCTGTAATTTCCAATCAGTCTCTCTTTCCCATTTTCGTTGTACTGAAGTATCCTGATATCCACCCGGTGTTCCACAGAACGGATCAGAGATTCTTTGAGGCTCCTCACTTCCGAACGTATGGTTACGGCAGACTGTGAAAGTATTTCAGCTGCCGCTGAGGGGGTGGCGGCTCTGTAATTACCGGCAAAATCCACAAGGGTAAAATCTATCTCGTGTCCCACACCTGTTATAACCGGAACAGTAGAATCCGCAACAGCTCTGACAAGCCCTTCGTCACTGAACGCGAGGAGATCCTCCATGGAACCGCCCCCCCGGGAAAGGAGCAGCACATCCACTGGAAAATCCTGGAAATACCTGATGCCTTCGATCAGACTTGCCGGGGCTTTCTCTCCCTGTACGAGCGAGTCATACACATAGAGGGTAAAACCGTTCATCCGGCGTTTCAGAACTCTGATGATATCCTGAAGTGCCGCTCCTCCCGCTGAAGTAATGACACCGATCCTGCGGGGATAAGGGGGCAGGGGCTTTTTTCCGGAAGGATCAAAAAGGCCCTCTTCTGCAAGCCGTTTTTTTCTCTCCTCCAGCATAAGAAGGATGTCTCCCTGTCCCACCTGTTCAATGGTTTCACAGATGATCTGATAGTTTCCTCTCTGGGGATAGACAGAAATCCGGCCCAGGACGATCACTGACTGGCCGTCCCGGGGGATAAAATCAAGGTTTTCCATCTGAAAACGGAAAATGACGGCATTAATCAGGCTATCCCTGTCTTTCAGGACAAAATAGCAATGACCCGAAGCAGCCTTTCTGAAGGTTCCGATTTCTCCTTTGATTCGGATAAACCGGAACTGTTCCTCCAGCTGGGATTTAATCAGAAAGGTGATTTCTGAAACATTGTATAGGGGGATTGAATTTTCCGAACTGCTGATACTTCTCATGAATGAAAGCATAATACCCTGAGAGCTCCGGGATCATCAATCCTCTCTATGGACGACGCTTTCCATCACATTGGCGGCAAAAGCGGCTTCTCTCAGAGCTTCCTCCACAAAGGAGGGCTCCGCCTGCTGGGGGAGTTTGACAAGATACATCACAAGGATCTGCTGCTCTTCAGGATTACTTATGTAGGCCCAGCTGCCCATCACTCTTGTATGAAAATTATCCTGCAGGAGATATCCCGCCAGATAGTCGGATTCCTCTTCCGATAAATAGGCTCCCACGGAAAAAATTTCTCTCACAGCCTGGTCTCCCGAGTAATTCAGATCTTTTCTGATCCATACCGTGGAAGTCTGATTGTCTCTGAGTACAATTTTTACTTTAAAGTCTCCTTCCGCATCCACAGAATAGTCATAGCCCTGCCCATTCAGATAGGCTTCTATGGTCTGTGAATCTTTCAGAGGAGTGACCTTGCAGCTGCTTAAAATGAGGAAGAGACCGAGTATTGAATAGACATGCCGGATTTTCACCTTTTTAATGTCTCCTGAAATGATGTTTCCCTCACTAAAAGGGAAAATAATGACGATAACAGATTAATATGAGGAATATAGCTTTCATAAACCTGATACATATTACCGATACCTGCCGCAATCGGATTTTTGAGGATACAACAGTCTCCCGGGCTGTGCTGGATTATGCAGACAGTCTGAAAGATATAGAAAGAATTATACCCGTGGCCCTGTCAATTGACCAGATAAAACTGTTTTATGACAATAAGTTACCCGAAGAGTACATCCTGCTGGATGAAAATTCTGAAAAGGATCTTGTACTCAAACTCTCCGATGCCTGTGAGGGCTTTGATCACTGTTTTTATTTTTTTGGGGATACTCCTCTTCTGGACAGGAATCTCACAGCCCGTATGACTGAAAACCATTACAGATATTTTGCAGATTATACTTTTGCCGACGGCTATCCCTACGGACTGACGCCGGAGATCCTGAACCGGAACTGCCTGACCCAGTTAATTCCTCTGGCAGAAGGCAGTCACGGTCCTGTCTGCCGGGATTCGCTTTTCAAAATCCTTCAGAAAGATATCAATGCCTTTGATATCGAAACAGAAATCTCCTCCGTGGATATGCGTCTGAAAAGGATCTCCCTGAGTACTGATACTCAGATGAATACGATGCAGCTTGAAAAGATAATCAGGGCCGGTGGAAAAGACGCGCAGTCCATCCTTGCCATGAATGATTCCATAGAAAAATTTACAAGGACCCTTCCTTCGTATATACAGATTCAGATTGTAGAAAAGTGCTGGCAGAGCTGTTCCTACTGCCCCTACCCGAAAATGGTTCCCCATCACAGGGAATCGGAAATCCACATGCCTGCAGAGCAGGTTCTTGACCTTGCCCGCAGGATAGACAGCTTCTCTCCCGGCTGCCGGATCTCTCTCTCCCTATGGGGTGATCCTTCCGCCCATCCCGGGATTGCCCGGATTCTGGAGGGAATCCTCGCAGAAACAACTCTCAGGATTGTTCTGGAAACATCAGGTCTGGGTTGGAGCGGTCTTCTGGACAGCAGAGTGGATCTTATCCAGTCTGAAAGGATCGACTGGATTTTCTCTCTGGATTCCATCAATCCCGAGCTCTACAAAACTCTCAGAGGAGAGGGGCGGGAGACCGTATTGAAAACAATTGAATCTTTTATGAAACTCAACAGAGACCATACATGGATTCAGGCTGTCCGCATGAATGAAAATGAAGAGGATCTAGAACTGTTTTTCAGAAGCTGGAAAGAGAAAACTGAAAATGTGATCATTCAGAAATACGACCATTTCAGCCTTTTCCTTGACCAGAGAAAAGTTACAGACCTCTCTCCTGTAAACAGGTTTCCCTGCTGGCATCTGAAACGGGAGATGTCTGTTCTTACGGATGGTTCTGTTGTATTATGCCGCGAAGATGTTGAAAAGAAAAACATTCTGGGAAATGTTTTTCAAAAGAGTCTTCAGGAAATCTGGGACTCGGCAGAGTCAGTATTTGACAACCATCTGAATTCCGATTACAAGGGGATCTGCAGCCGCTGTGATGAATACTACACCTATAACTTTTGAACCGGCAGATAAAGCTCCCTATACGATTGTTTCCGGTAGCCGCAGGGAAATCCCTCCTTTTGAGGGAATTTCTGTCATCATTCTCAACCGCGGGGGAAAACCCTTTAAAGCCAGGCTGTTAGGCCAGCTTTATGATCTCCGGCTGAAAGAGATCATTTCTGTGGAAACCTCAAAAAAAATATTTGAAATGGAGAATCTGGCTTCCCGGTATGAAACCGTCAAATTCCTGACCGTTTCCGACAAAATCAGCATTGGTGAAAGGATCAATATAGCTGCTAAAATCTGCGGAGGATCGCATTTCCTGGTGTTCTGGAATGATATGGATCTTCAGATAAAAAGTCAGGCTGACAGAATATTCAAAGCCGCCCTGGAAGGTGAGTTCCTCTGCCGTGTTCCGCTCCTTATGAACTCGAGCCTCGAAACCATTCCCACAAGGTTTGCACCCGCTTTTACAAGAAAAAAGCTTGATATTTTTCCTTTGAATACAGCCGGAAATAAAATGCCCACCCTCTATCCTTTTGATTACTGCGGAATTTATAATAAAAAGAAATTTACCCTTTCAGAAGGATTCGATACGAGTTTTCATAATCCCTACTGGCAGAAACTGGATTTCGGTTTACGGGCTTTTCTATGGGGGGAGTCCATCGAGACCGTAACCAATATCAAACTGAAGTATCAGTCGGAGATCCCCAGGGAAAATACGACAAGAGATGCCGACTATACAAGATTTTTTCTGAAAAACCTCTCCCTCAAATTCAACGGTGATTCCTGTACTCTCCCGTTTTCAAGATTTTTCCATTATGCCCTCCAGTCGGGCAGCAATATCTTTTTCAATTACAGGTATTTCAGGGAGATCCGCAACTGGGTAAGAGAGAACAGCCTCCGGTTTAAAACCGATACTTTCAACCTGACAGAATTATGGGAGATGGAAGATTGAAAAGTGCTGTATTTCTCCAGGTCAGAATCGATTCTTCCCGTCTGCCCCGAAAGGCTCTGAATCTACTGGAGGGTAAAACTGTCATTGAACATGCCATGAGGGCGTTGAAAATGGTTTCCGCCGACACTCATGTCCTTGTCACGGCTCTGGGAGATGAAGAGTTTTTTCGTGAGATTGCAGAAAAAAACGGCTTTAAGATATTTGCGGGATCTAGAGATGATGTTTTGGGAAGGTTCGTCAGAGCCGGTGAAATCTATCAGCCTGATATAATAATAAGAGCTACAGGGGACAACCCTCTGGTTGCCTATGAACCGGCTTCCTATCTGCTGAATGAAATGAAACAGCATCCTGAATGGGATTATACAGCCATGAAAGGACTCCCCTATGGCAGCGGAGTAGAGGTCTTCCGTTTTAAAAATCTGATAGAAGCGGCAGAAGTTTCAGATGATCCCTATGATCATGAGCATGTTACTCCCTTTATCTATAATCATCCGGATCAACACATTTTAAAATATTTCGAGGCTCCGGATAATATGAGGGATAACAGCCGGGTGACCCTTGACACCCCGGAAGATTTCCATAACCTTACCAGAATATTTAAAGATCTTTACAGAAACGCACCAATTCAGATCACTGAGCTGGTACAATATTTAAAATCAGATGATAAGAAAAAATAGAGTGCTTTTTGTTCCCTCCGTATTAAAGGGAAATGGAACAGGGCACCTGAAAAGAACAATACAATGGAGTCTGCTCTTTTCCTCCCGGAATTTTTATCTGCCCCGGGGAGAAAAGTATTTTCCCGATTCTCATATTGATGAACTTCTGGAGAACTGTCCCGGAGCTGTGAAAATTACAGAGGATCCGGGGAATGACTGGGATCTTGTTATTCTGGATAACAGAAATACAACGTCCGACTATCTTCCCGAAAATCTGAAGAAGCTTCCTCTCATTGCCGTCGACGAAGCCGGTCCTGTAAAAAATACGGCTCCCTATAGGATCACCATCCTCCCGGATCTTGATAACCAGTCATCCAATATGACGGGACTGATGTTTCTGGACCTTCCCAGGCCGGATCATGAACATCTCAGAATGGCTATGGGGCTGAAGATCCTTGTCAGTTTCGGCGGGGAGGATCCGGGGAGATTGAGTGAAAAACTCCTTGAAGGTTTGAAGAAATCAAAACCAACAGGCATTGAATGGACTTTTATTGAAGGACCTTTTTTTCATTCTTCCCTGAAACAGTACGAGACCCTTCCGGGGGTCAATCTCCTGAAGGATCAGATCGATCTGAAACCTCTCTTGCCCGCCTATGATCTGATTATTACATCCTTCGGATTAACAGCCTTTGAGGGGGTTTTCACAGGAAGGCCTGTCCTTCTTGTAAACCCATCGGAGTATCATGATCAGTTATCGGAGAATGCAGGTTTTCCCTTCCTCCCGGGCAGCTGGAGAGAACAACCCCAGATTCTTCTGAAAAAGATAAAACGCCGACTGGAACATAACGATCTTTTTTCCACCTGGAAAGGGCTATTTGAAAAATTTAATGCCCAAACCGTGCCCTTTTATGACTGGGTCCTCAGTCTGACCCCCATGCCGAATCTCTGTCCTGTCTGCGGTTCCGTTAATAATCCGGTTATCGGAAGGTACAGGCATAAATCCTATTTTCACTGTGAAAACCGGAACTGCCGGATCGATTACATGCTGAATTTTCAGCAGAAGAATGATATATATCAGGCTTCCTATTTTTTCGAAGATTACAGAAAACAGTATGGGAAAACCTATCTGGAGGATTTTGCTCATATCAAATCTTCCGGAACAGATCGTTTGAAACGAATTCAGCGTCTGAACAGTGAGGTTCATTCCATCCTCGATGTAGGCTGCGCCTTCGGGCCGTTCCTTCAGGCGGCAAAAGAGAACGGTCTGGACTGCTACGGGATCGATGTGGCAGAGGAGGGGATCAGGTATATAACAGAGCATCTGGAGGGGATTGCAGCCCGGGCCGTTTCACTTGAGGATCTCGATCCTCATGCCAATTTCGGTCGGAAATCCTTTGATGCTGTCACTCTCTGGTATGTTATGGAACATTTTAAAGAAACCGGAAGGGTTCTGCAGAGAATCTCCGAGCTCCTCCCGCCCGGAGGTGTTCTTGCTTTTTCCACTCCCAATGGAAAAGGCATCTCCGGGGTATTGAACAGGAAGGATTTCCTCCAGAAAAGTCCGGATGACCATTTCACTGTCTGGGACCGGAAATCCGCTTCAAATATTCTTAAACATTTCGGTTTCCATTACATACAGTTTCATGTAACCGGATACCATCCGGAACGAATCCCCTTCAAACTCCCGTTTCGTAAAATTCTGAATAAAACTGTTCTCCTATGGATCTGTAAAATTTTCAAACTGGGTGATACATTTGAAATATACTGCCGGAAAAAGGGTTAAAATGAGTAAAACAATTATGATTCTCGGAGCGGGACTGATGCAGTATCCCGCCTATGCCGCTGCCAGAAGAAACGGATGGACATCAATCGGAGTCGATGGGAATCCGCAGGCTCCCTGTAAAAATAAAGCAGATTACTTTCTTCCTGTAGACCTGAAAGATCGAATCGGTCTGGCGGAAGCAGCTGCGGAGTATCGGGATACTATCGGTCTGGACGGAGTTTTTACCTGCGGTACGGATTTTTCCTCCACTGTCGCCTGGATTGCCCAGGAACTGAATCTTCCGGGCATACCCTATCAGACGGCCCTGGACTGCACTGACAAGTATCGAATGAGACTGAAACTCCAGTCAGGAGGGATTCCCTGTCCCGCTTTCTGGGAAGTGGACGGGGATACAGATCTGGGCCAGCTCCTTTCGGAAATGACATTCCCCCTTGTGGTGAAACCTGTAGACAATATGGGAGGCCGGGGTGTTATTACGGCGGAAGATAAAATTTCTCTGGAAAAATCCGTTCAGGAAGCCATTGGCTTCTCCCGCACCGAAAGGGCAATTGTTGAAGAGTATATGGATGGCCCTGAGTTCAGTATAGACAGTCTTGTCTATCAGGGACATCTGACAGTCACAGGTTTTGCGGACAGACATATTTTCTTCCCCCCCTGCTTTATTGAGATGGGACATACACTGCCTACAAATCTGCCAGAGACCCGGAAAAAAGAGATCCTGGATATTTTTTCCAAGGCCGTGAAAGTTCTGGGCATTGATAATGGTGCTGCCAAAGGAGATATCAAGCTTACATCCCGCGGGGTCATGATCGGTGAAATCGCTGCCAGACTCTCGGGAGGTTATATGTCAGGATGGACCTATCCCTATGCATCCGGGGTCCCTCTGGTCGAGAAGGGTATGAGGATTGCACTGGGAATGGACCCGGGAAGTCTGGAGGAACTCAGCAGTAAAACGTCTTCCGAGAGAGCTTTCATTTCCATTCCGGGTGTGATCAGGAATATCCGTTTCCTGGAGGAAGCCCATAATATCAGGGCTGTCAAAGATATTTTCCTCAGGGTGGAAGAAGGTGATGAAATCACATTTCCAGTGAACAATATAGGCAAATGCGGAAATGTTATTGCTCTGGGGGAGACCAGAGAGGAAGCGCTTTCGGCTACGGAAAAAGCTGTCTCCACCATACGCATCCTCCTTGAAAAAAATAATCCTCTGACAAGGGATTTTCTCGAGCAGCCACTGGATACGGCATTTCCACCTTCCGCCTACAGCATCAGTCTCCGGGAATCGGCCGGTCTGAACAAACTGGAAGGATTCCAGCCGGACTTCCAGATGAAATACGCAGTCCATCCGGTTCCCGGCATTGTCACATCGGAACTGGTCGCCCTGAAAGACTGGCATGGCATTTCCCTGGGAGATGCTTTGAATGAGGTGGCGGAAACAGCGGGGATAGAACTATCCGAAAAAGCCGAGTGGACCCTTTTCGCCCGGCATTTCTGGCATACACTTCTGAGGGGAGGTATTCAGGGAGCCCTCTGGTTCTGTGCAGAGAATGAAGAGTAGAGCCGTTCTTTCCATTTTTCTATTCCTCGTTTCTATTCTCTATTCAGAGCCTATCAGTCTGGAGACGCTTATGGATCAGACTGACAGCCGATGTCTCTGGGATCCTCTCATGAAAAAGGGAATTCTGATCAGAGGATCCCGGAGTGTTGTTTTCTCAACAGAATACCCCCTTATGATCCTTGATCATAATCAGACTGTTTCATCCGGATCTATTGTCTATTCCAACAACAGAGTCACCTTTTCTGAAGAGGCGGCTTCTATCATAAAATCCCATCTACTGGAAAAACCTGTCTCTTCTGATACGGCAGGATCCTACAGAATAGCGGGAATCCTGATAGATCCCGGACATGGCGGGAGAGATTCCGGAGCTTTCAGCCGTTTCCCTGTGGATGGTATTGAACTTCCACTGAAAGAGAAGGATCTGGTGCTGGAAGTTTCCCTGAGGCTGGAGGAAATGCTTAAAAAGAAGTTTCCCCGCAAGGAAATCCTGATGACCCGGCGAACGGACATATACCCGACACTTGAAAACCGGGTAAAGCAGGCCAATGATTTTACTCTGGAGGAAGGGGAGGGGATCATGTATATCTCCATCCATGCCAATGCCAGTCTGAATCCGGATGCCAGCGGTTTTGAGGTCTGGTACCTTCCGGAAACCTTTCGCAGACAGGTTCTGAATGATTCAGATGACAATGAAGCGATTCTTCCCATACTCAATACCATCATGGAAGAGGAGTTCACCCTTGAGAGCAGAAAACTGGCAGAAACGATCCTAGAAAATATGAATCGGGAAATAAGTTCCTACACACCCAACCGGGGACTGAAAGAGGAATCCTGGTTTGTCGTCAGAAATGCCATGATGGCCTCCATTCTTATCGAAACAGGATTTATAACCAATTCAGAAGAAACAGAGAGGCTCAGGGATCCCTCATACTTGAAGAAAATGACGGAAGGGATCTATAATGGCATCATAGATTTTGTGAATTTTTTCGAAGAATAGAGGAAAAAAGTGGTAAAAAAAGTTCTTAGATTTCTCCCCGCATCCCTGATACTCCTATTTTTTATTACAGCCGCGGTTATGGCGAATACTGGATTTATCAGTCAAAGGCAGGTTTTCCTTTTTCCTCTGGATAACGGTAAAGGAATTAATGCGGAAATGCGTCTCATATCCAAATACAGAGACAAAGAGAACCGCATTGTCCATACAGTACGGGAACTGCTCCTGGGGCCGTCAGTCCTTGAGTTTGAAAGAGTTGTTCCTGCCGGTACAAAGATACAGTCCTATATCCTTGATGGAAATACGCTTTATCTTGATTTCTCCGAAGCTTTTTTTGATCAGGAGTCCGGTCTGACTCTGCCGTTTAAGGAAAGAATAGAACTTGTTAAAAAGACTGTTTTTTTGAATTACAGATTCATCAGGGACATAGTGATAACTATTAATGGTCAGATCCCTGAATCACCATTCTTTTCTCTGGATTCGTAATTCCAGAGGCTCAATATTTAAAAAAAAATTTTAATTCGTTGACAAACCTATCGGCATCTGTATAATTTTGATTTATAAATAAATATGAATTTGTACCGAAAGGAGCTATGAATGAAACGGTTCTTCACTTTCTTTTTGTTGGCTATGTTTGCCCTGACTGGTTCAGTATTTGCAGAAGAAACAGTTATGATTAACTTTTCTGACCTTGTAGATGACTATCAGGGAGAGAACCAGGCCACCTTAATGGACTTCAGTACAGTTGCCGGTACCCGGTATACTGATGAAGAAAAAGCTGCTATGCAGACTTCACTTTACATCCCCAACTGGGAAGTAAAACTGACTTCTTCTTCTCAGACTGTAGTGAATAATTCACTCTCTTACGTTCTGTCTGTACCCGTTAACAATGATGTCAATAACTTTGCGACTGCAGGTGATCAGCTCATGGGTATCAGAGTTCATTTTCCTGAAGCAAGCTTCAATGCTTACGCTACAATCCTGCCTCCTTTTTCAATTCCCGCATATGCAACAAGCTCAGTTGATGAGAATGCTGTAAGAGGCGACCAGTTCTCTGGTTACGGAGTTGTTAAAAACGTAGGTGTTCTCAAATCTGTAAAAGTTCGTGTTTACGGTATGAACTTTCCCATGGGAATGGGTCTGATTTTCCGTGATTCCAACGAAAATAAACAGTCTATCTTCCTCAGCTACCTCGATTTCGACGGATGGAGAGAGCTGGAATGGACAAACCCCAACTACATTGCAGAAGTAAGAAACAGAGAAATCCGCAAAGCGCCTCTGTATCCCAGAAGCCAGCCCTCACTGACTCTCGACGGTATTTATATCTATAGAGATGCCATGCAGGAAGGTGGAGATTTCATCTCTTACATCAAAGACATTACACTGGTTTACGATCAGGCTGTTCTTGATGAACTCAATTCCGATATCGATCATGAATCAACATGGAATATCCTTTCTGACAGAGAAGAAGCCAGAAGAAACGCTGAGCTGAAAAGACTCGGTAACGCTCAGGTTCTCAGATACCTGGAAAGCCAGAAAATGCATCAGGAAGAAGAAGTTCCTGCTGATGCAGCTACTGAATAAAAACAAATTAACACACAAGAAATGAGCCGTAATGCTCTGATATAAATAGGAGATCCTCTAAAAAGGGGATCTCTTTTTTTTATCTGTACCATCTGAAACCTGTTGTAAATGTGTAGAGATATTCGGGAACACCGCTCAATTCAAGATCTCCCGATGCAATGGGATAGATAATGTTATCAATGCTGGCATAAACTGAACTGTTTCCGCCTATGGTAAAATCAAAATTCAGACCGAATATGATAGATTTCAGCTGAATCTCCTCAGCAGTTTCCAATATTTTATCCTGTATTTCATAACCCATCGTCGTTTTTATTTTCAGAAAGGAATTCTTTTCATAGAACTCTGAATAAAATAGATAGGAAGTGCTGCCTTCAATAGATACTTCAGAATCCACTGTTTCTGTATACTGATCACGTTTTTGAGTGAAGTAACAGAGAATATGATCCTTAAGCACATAAAAACCAATCGTGAAGTAACTTGAATAAGTGGAATAATCCTTTTCAAGAAGAGTCGATCTTGCGGGAATCAAATCCCCTCCGAATCCGAAGAATGCAATCCCCGGATATTGTGCTGTAAAGTCTCCGGTGAAGCCTGGCTTAATTAAAGTCCATCCCTGATTCAGTAAACCGAAAACTGGCCCGAAACCTATAGTGTAATAGGGCTTTTGAATTTGAACAGAAGATATGTAGCGTGTTTTAAGGATCGGGTCTGAGTCCAGTTCCAAGCGGTAGCCGAATCCCGTTTCGTTCAGGCCGCTTTCCTGAAAATACAGATTTCCTCCCCACTGAAATGAGTCTTTATACTCTGTACTGCCGGAACTGTAATTTCCCAGTCCGTAGGTACCGAAATAGGATGAAAATCCCGCTTCTTCTCCTGACAGGGCAGGGAAGATAAATAAACATATAAGGCCTATCTGTATCAATCTGTGCTTCATTTCTATCTCCAGCTATAGTTTAATCTTCGTACTTTAAAGCCCTTCATATTAGATAAAATCGCATACTTGGCCTTATTCTTTTTGTAAACTATATATATTTAAGGAAATTTGATTTACATCCTAACTTTTTTAATAGTATTATTATTTGACTTTGTATTTCATAGAAATATAAACTATTATAAAACATATAAAATTCTTACCAGAATAAGAGAGTAAACCTTATATGAGTGACTATCTTGATCCTAATAATGAAGAATTATTAAAAGATTTTTTTGCTGAAGCTACTTCACAGGTAGAAATTCTAGAACAGAATATTCTGGCTATCGAAGATAATCCCGAAGATCACGATGCAATAGATGAAATTTTCAGAGCTGCCCATACCCTGAAGGGGGGAGCCGCAACTGTTCAGATGACAGAACTGGCTGAGTTTACTCATTTGGTTGAAGATCTCCTTGATGAAATCCGCAGTGAAAATATAAAAGTTAATGAGGCCACAGTCGATACGCTGCTTGCTTCAATTGATGTTATCAAAGAAATGCTGAATGCGAGAATGGATGGAGGCATCCATGACGGAGACATTTCTGATTTGAAAGGCCGCTTAGCTGGTCTTGCCTCCGGGAAAGGTCCTGCACCTGCTCCTGCGTCCGCCAAAGCTGCGGCTAAACCCTCTGCTCCGGTTGAGGCAGATACTTCAGACGCACTGACTGAGTATGAAATCCTGGAACTCAAGGAAGCGTCTGGCGGTGAACCTGTTTTTCAGGTAAATGTCACCTTTGATGAAGATAATCCCATGAACAGCGTCGGCGGAATCCAGGTTTACGCAAAATTGAAAACTCTGGGATCCGTACTGAAAACTATACCGGAATTTGATAAACTCTACGAAGATCAGTTTTTTCCTGTGGTTTCCTACTTTGTTTCATCAGGAAAAACCGCAGCAGAATTGGAAAAAGCTGCCTTTATAGATGATGTAACCAACGGCACTTCCGTGTCTCTTCTGGGAGAGGCTCCGGAAGCTGCTTCTGTTCAGCCTAAACAGTCCGTTCCTGCAGAACCGGCTCCTGTTCCTGAACCTGTAAAACAGGCTCCACCCGTACAGGCTCCTCAGCCTGTTGCAAAAACTCCTGTACCGGAAGAGGCTCCTCAGGAAGAGAAGGCCAAGATGGAAGAGGTGCAGAAAGAGGTTTCCCGGAATCAGTCTCCTGCCAAGGCAAAACAGAAAGATTCCGGAGGATCCATTCTGAGAGTGGACAGCAAGAGGATTGATAATCTTCTCAATCTTGTCAGTGAAGCGGTTATAAATAAAGCCACATTCAACCAGATCAGCAATCAGTTCATGGATATACAGACTGAACTTCAGAATACTGAGAATATTTTCAAGGAAAAATTAAAAAATCTTTTTGATGATCTCCCCAAGTACCTGGAAGACATTCAGCAGGATATGTCTGTAAAGGCAATCAAAAAAGAGATCAATGAGAAATATGAAGATCTTTTTAATATTTTTGATACCTTTGAAAATAATTTTAAACAGACTGTAGGGACATTCAAAAGTACAGCAGCCAATCTGGGCCGGAATACAGGAGACCTCCATGAAGCGATTCTGCGAATCAGGATGGTTCCCATTAATCAGATTTTTTCCCGCTTTCCCCGATTGGTAAGGGATCTGTCAAAATCTCTGAATAAAAAGATTAAATTAACCATTGAGGGTGAAGATACAGAACTCGATAAATCCGTTATTGAAGAACTTCTTGATCCTCTGATCCTCTGATGCACTGTGTCAGGAACTCTCTGGATCATGGTATAGAAAGTCCTGCGGACAGAGTCGCCGCAGGAAAACCGGAAGAGGGGCAGATCCTGCTTAAGGCCAGTAATGAAGGCAATATGATTGTCATTGAGATTGCCGATGACGGTGCGGGAATCAGTGTGGACGCTGTAAAGAAGAAGGCCATCGACCGGGGCATCATTCATCCCAGTAAAAATCTTTCCGATGTGGAAGCTTTCAATCTGATTTTTGAACCCGGCTTTTCTACAGCCCAGGAAATCACAAATATTTCCGGCAGAGGGGTTGGACTGGATGTGGTTCGGAAGGAGATGGAGAAGCTCAATGGATCTGTAACTGTTCAGTCCTCCATGGGAAAAGGAACCAAATTCATCATCAAACTGCCTCTGACTCTGGCGATTATTCAGGGACTGCTTGTAAGGGTTGGCACAGAGGTCTATGCTATTCCCATTACAAGTGTTATCGAAAGTCACAGAATAAAACCCCAGGATATCAACATAATAGACAACCATGAAGTTTTTAATGTCAGAGATGATGTTATTTCCCTTGTCCGTCTGAACAGGCTGTTCCGTCTTGATACGGATGAGGCAGGTGATTACAATTTTGTTGTAATCGTCGGCAGCGGAGACAAAAAAATGGGTGTTATGGTAGACTCTCTTATTGGAGAAGAAGATGTGGTAATCAAACCTCTCAAGGATAAGTATACCAATTCTCCGGGTATTGCCGGCGCCACCATCCTGGGAGACGGTACGGTCTCATTGATTATTGATGTAAGTCAGCTTCTGGATCTCTGTATTCAGAAAGAACAGGCTTCACGACTGAGAAGATCACATAAATATTAAGGACCCGCTGATGAATGTGAATACTGAAACAAAAAGTAATACTGAAGATCTCAATGAAGCTCAGGTAAGCAAAATTGACTTTAAAATGGTCACTTTCACTTTGGCCGGAAAAGATTACGGTATTGATATTATGAAAGTGAAAGAGATTCATAAAGCGGAAAAATTTACTTTCGTACCCAATTCGGCACCTTTTGTGAAAGGTGTATACAATATGCGAGGAGATATTATCTCAGTTATTGACCTGAGAATCTTTTTCAATCTTCCCGTAGAGGATAATAACAAAAAATTTGAGAATATGATTATTCTCAGACTGGAAGACCATACCATTGGTATTCTCGTGGATACTATAGAAAAAGTCATTGGCATAGATTCTTCCAGAAAGCAGCCGCCTCATCCTCTTTTCGGAGATATCAATATCAAGTACATAGACAGTGTTGTTGAGAACGATAACAGTCTGTATATAATCCTGGATGCAGAAAAGATTTTTAATATGGAAAGCAGCAGTGATACTGTTGCGGCTGTTTCTCAGGATACTCCTGTTATGTCTCCTGTTTCCACTTCGGAAGACACAACATTTGACGCTGGGGCGATCCGCTCCGGAGATACTGACAGGGATCTCAATCTGGGTTTCATTGAAGAAACTCTACCCGGATATGCCGGTTTCCATCCTTCGGGACTGAATAAAGATTGGATAAAAGAGCGGTTTGAAAGCTGGAAAAAAGAACGCGGTACCAATAAACTGCAGCTTGAAAACAGAGATGACGCCGCCAGTTATCTGCGGGGCTTCTATTCTCCCTACACCGGTGAACTGTGGGGTGATGAATATCTCAATGCCGTCAGTTCCGCTCTTTCTGATAAATCAGGAAATGTCTTTGTATGGAATCCCGGATGCGGCAGAGGATATGAAACCTATTCCCTGGCAGTCCTTCTCAAAAGGAAAAATCCTGATATCATACTGAAAGTTCAGGGAAATGATAACGATTTGATAAATATTTCATCAGCTCCCGGACTGATCATTGATAAATCAAAGACATCTGCCCTTTTTGATCCCTACCTGGTATCTGCTTCTCAGGGTTATCAATTCAATCAGGAGATAAAAGACAGTGTTATCTTTGAATATCATGATCTTCAGAATGATACCGCCCTGCCCAGACTGGATCTTGCGGTTTGCCGTGATACACTGAGTTTCATGGAAGAAGCCATGCAGGTGAGAATCCTTGATAATATCTACAATGCCCTTAAACCGGGCGGAGTACTGATTGTCGGGCATAACGAAGTTCCTTTCAATGAAAGTCGATGGGATGTTATTGAAAGTAAAGGTTTGAAATTATATAAAAAAAAATAAAAAAGTCTGATTGAAATAGTATATAATAAAAGGAAGATTAGGAGTTGCTGCATGAGAGTCGAGTATATTAATCCTTTTGTAGAATCAGCTTTCAATATAATGAAAGAAGTTCTGCAAGCAGAAATTAATAGAGATGAGTTGTATCTGAAAAAGTCTACTCAACCAGTTTTGGGTGTCGCTGCTATTGTTGGGTTAGCTGGAGATGTTGAAGGACGTGTTCTTATTGATATGTCCAATGAAACTGCCATAAAAGTCGCTTCAACCATGAATGGGGAAGAGTTGACTACCATGGATGAGTTGGTAAAAGCGACGATCACCGAACTTGCCAATATGATTACTGCTCAGGCTGTAACAAAATTGCATGATCTGGGATTTAAGTTTGATTTGACTCCTCCTGCCATCATAACAGGTGAAAATATGCAGGTCTCGGATATGAATGTTGAAGCATTGATAGTCCCCCTTGGATTGCCGCATGGTAAAGTTGAAATCAATGTTGCAATAAGAGAAAGAGTAGGAGCTTGATATGAAAACAACCAGCGATTTTCCTTCCATTAACGAGAGGACACCAGAAGGTTTGACAAACGATGGAAAAGCACTGCGTGTTTTAATCGTGGATGACTCAATGTTTGTTACAAAGCAGATCAGTCAGATTCTTTCATCAGAGGGTTTCGATATTGTCGGTACCGCTGCAGATGGTGCTGAAGGCGTTGAAAAATACAAAGAAATCTATCCTGATGTTGATCTTGTAACCATGGACATAACTATGCCCAGAATGGATGGTGTAACGGCTCTTGAAAAAATTATTGAATTTGATAAAGAAGCCTGTGTTGTTATGGTCAGTGCACTGGGAAAACAGGATCTAGTAAAGAAATCGCTGCTTCTGGGAGCAAAAAATTATATTGTTAAGCCGCTGGATCGTAAAAAAGTTCTGGAACGGGTTATCAGCGCTATCAAATAATAATCTGATCAAGATGAATTTTATTTGAGAAACGCTCTCCGTATAGCAGAATCAGCAAAGAGAATCTATAGAGAATAGTTGCGGAAAGAATCCGTTTCAAAAAGTTGAATAGAAAAAAAGACCATGTCCTTCAGATATGGTCTTTTTTTTATTCTGACTCAAGTCTATTTTTTAACTCATTAAATCTGATGTTTTTATATAAAATCCTGGTAAGGGAATGTCAAAACTGGATATATCTGAAGGGAATTGATACAAGAAAATTTCTGAGATTATACAGAAAAGAAAGAAAACCCGTATCCTGGAAATCTCTAGGATACGGGCTTGAAAATCTTTTAATATTCCTCAAATCCGCTAGCCAGATCATCATCCACCATGGGTAGAGTATTCTTCACTCTAACAGGCGACACTCTCGCTACGGTATGAAGAGGGTTCTCATCCGTTTGGGCTAAGAGTTTCTGATCTTCATGGATGTTGTTCACTTTGAAGAAACGGATCATTTCAATCAGTTTCTCCGACTGACCTGACAACTCTTCCGACATGGATGCGGATTCCTCAGCTGCGGAGGCATTGCCCTGAATGACAGTATCCAGCTGAAGCATCATTTTATTAACCTGATCAGCTCCTGTACTCTGTTCCAGGCTGGATTCCAGGATTTCCTTCACCAGATCAGCAGTCTTTTTTACATCCGGAATAATGGCCTTGATTTTCCTGCCCGCATTATCCGCTTTCTGGGAACTTATTTTTGCCAGTTCCTGTATCTCTTTGGCAGCGGATTGACTGCTGACTGCCAGTTTCTTCACTTCTCCGGCGACGACTGCAAAGCCTTTGCCATGCTCTCCGGCCCTTGCCGCTTCGATCGCGGCATTCAGAGAGAGCAGGTTTGTATTTCTGGAAATATCTTCTATGACTGCGATCTTCTCGGTTATCTGAACCATAGCATCTACAGCCTCCTGGACAGCCTTTCCGCCGTCTTCCGCATCTTCGGCTACCTTGGTTGCTATCTGAGCTGTCAGCGTGGCATTTTCTGAATTCTGAGCAATAGTGGAACTCATCTGTTCCATTGCAGAAGAGACTTCTTCAGAGGTAGAAGCCTGTTCGCTTGCTCCCTGAGAGATCTCCTCTGAAGTATTTGCAAGCTGCTGGCTTCCCTGTCCGACCTGTTCAGAGGCACTTCGAACATCGAAGACAACAGTCCTGAGTTTTTCAATAACTTTATAGAAGGATTTTGCCAGATCTCCAGATTCGTCTCTATTTTTTAAAAGGTCCTGATTAAAGTCGAAAGTCAGATCTCCGTCTGCCAGCTTTTCCGCATATTCGCTGTTTATTCTGATTGGTTTTACAATGGATTTGGATAGAAAAACTATGATGGCCACTCCTATGATAAAAACGAAAATGGTGATGAGTATGCTCAATTTCAGAAGGTTGTTAACCCCTGCGTAAATATCATCATTCTCTGCTGTGACAATAATTTTCCAGTCTGACCGACTGCTGGTGATAACAGAAGATGTTCTGGAATTCCCATTGAAAATGTATTCCATTACACCCTTTTCAAGGCTCATCATTTCTCTGCCGAAATCATAGTCATAGGTATTGGAATTGAGAATCTCGGACTTATCAGGATAGGCGATGATATTTCCCTTTCCATCTACCATCATGGCAAAACCTTCATTACCTATCTTTACAGGGTCTATATAGTCGGTATTGAACTTTGTCTGGTCGATAACTACAAAACAAGTTCCCCTGATAGTTCCTTCTACCACAATAGGTGCCGCCACGCCGATCACAGGGTTTCCAGTCACTTTACTTATTGTGATTTCACCCGCTGCGCTGCTGCCTTTCATTGCAGCAAGGAAGTAATCCCTGTTGCCTATATTGACATTTCCGATAAGATCTTCATTTTCCGAGGCTATAACAAGGCCTGTTCCATCGGTTATCCCTATGCTTTCATATTCGCTACGCCTCTGCTGAATCTCTCTGAGTTCTCTATTGGCATTTTTAATGGAGTTCTCATCATTTTCAAGAAAGATATTAGTATACAACTGGCTTACACTGAAAATTTCCACGTCCTGCAGAGATGATCTCTGATAATCATCAAGATCCCGGATTAGCATTTCAGACAACTGGTTCATTTCCTGAACAATATTTCTTTGAATTTCTTCTTTGGAATTGAGAAACAGTATAATAGTTATGCTCAACATTCCAAGAAAAAGAATCGCGCTGACAGGAAGTAGTATTTTATCCCTTAGTTTCATTTGAAATTCCTTATACACTTATATATTTATAAAATCGGTTTCAGTAAATAAATGCACCGATTGGAAAGCTACATCCAATCGTTTAAATATTCAACAATTTCTATTAAATAATTTCATAGTGAAACAAAAAAAGTTTGTTCAATACCCAAATAAATGTGAGTGAGAGAACCTTTTCTGCCTTAAATGTATGGAAGAGATCGGGGGAGCAAAAAAACTTTCAGTAGAAAAAATTTAATTTCCATTAAATATTGACAAACTTCTGAATCCCGGTAAAATAGGGACTCGCAAGGGCGGCTAGCTCAGTTGGTTAGAGTACATGCTCGACACGCATGGGGTCGGCGGTTCGAGTCCGCCGCCGCCCAATTTTTAAAGGTTCTGCATTATGCAGAACCTTTTTTTATGCCTAGAATAGGCTATGGCAGAAACTAGTGCATTTTAATACCTGTTTTCTTTTCGCTTTAGTATATTATGACTATACGATATCTCAGCAGAATCCCTCATAATTCATTATTATGGAAGTAACAGCAATGGTAAAAAATTATGAACAGACTGATCATACAGTAGAAGAGAAACTCAACTCTCTTACCCATAGTATAGGCGCCGGGATGAGCATCGCCGGATTCATCTATCTCCTTGTTCTGACCCGTATGGGGGGAGGGACACCCCTTGCCTATGTCTCGTTCAGCCTTTACGGGGCTTTTCAGATCCTTCTCTACCTTTCATCTGCTCTGACCCATCAGTTTTCAGATATTCCCAGGGTGAATAAAGGGTTCAGGATTCTTGATCAGACTGCGGTCTATCTGCTTATTGCCGGAACCTACACACCTGTTGCCCTTCTGGGACTGGGAGGGGCCTGGGGATGGTCAATCTTCGGAGTTATATGGGGTTTTGCCATCCTGGGGATTTTATTGAAAACTCTGGTTTTCCGGGAAAAGCATCTTATTTCAGACCTATTCTACCTTCCCATGGGATGGACCATAATCATTGCCATAAAACCTCTCATTGATGCCATGCCAGCGGGATTCAATCTGTGGGTGCTCCTGGGGGGGATCCTCTATTCCCTGGGTATCATTTTCTACATTAGTAAAAAGATTCCCATGAGTCATGTTATCTGGCATCTTTTCGTACTGGGCGGAAGCATTGCATTCTATCTGGGTTTTGTATTTTATCTCACATGAAATGAACATTAATTGTAATAATTATTAATGTACATTATAATAGTAGTAACAATTTTTTCCAGCGAGGTTATATGAGTCAGTTCGATATGGGCAAAAAGGTATTTTTTATCTATCCTCCAGTAGATTTTGCAAAAAATACACTGAGAAAACTCTTTGAAAAAGGGTTTGAGATATACAAGATAAACAGTACTGAAAAACTGATCCCTCTACTGGAATCTTTTCCTGATGCCGTCCTGTTTCTGAACACCGATTATCCCTACGAAGATTTTGATCTGAAGAGTTTCAATGATACGATCCTGCCTGCCCATAAGGGGGTCCAGGCCTATACATTTTTTAATGAGAGCGTCACCTTCGGCGATCAGTTTAAAGACTATATCTCATTGAACCAGAGTGAAGATGAACTTCTGGAACAACTGGTGACGATTCTTGATGAGAATGGTTCCCATGGGAAAAGGGAGTATGTCCGTTTCGGCAGCTACAGCCGCAAACTCTGTGACTTTTCCTTCGAATGTGAGGGAATGACACTGGAAGGCAGTCTTCATGACATCAGTCCCAGAGCGCTTTCGTTCTCCTGTCATACAAACCTGGAAGAGTATCTGACATCTCCTGTGAAAGATATGGAACTTTCGGTGGGAGCCTATAGTATTAAAGTTTCGGGTATTCTTGAACAGAAACGGGAATTTGCCGGAAATCCTCTCTATATTTCTGTCTTTGACGGTGTGGAGTACGAAGAGGAACTATTCAATTTTGTCTTCACTTCACTGGAGAAAGAGATGGATGAGTTGATTCAGAACCTCTGAATAAACCGGACTTCCTATAATAGAATAATACAACAGCAGCAGTAACAGTGTTGCTGATTCTCCTGTTTCGCAGATCAGACCATAGACATCTCCTGTCAAACCTCCCAGTTTTCTGGAAACTCCGGAGGATATGACTACAATGAGAAGGGCATGTATTGGTAAAATGAGAAGACCGGACAGGGGTAGTAGCAGGCAATACACTGCCACTGTTATCAGTAGTCCCAGTATAAGTTCGTATTTTCTTATATAGTCCCGGAAAAACTTCCCCATGCCCGAATCCCGGGCGGAATTATAGTAGTAAATGCTGATCAGCTGACCCCATCGGCCTGTGACCGGAGGAATGATTATGAGCCAGAAGGCTATTTTATTGATTTCGCTTATTAAGATGTACTTAAATAGGATCTGAGAAATCAGTGCTAGGGCACCGAAAGCGCCAATATTACTGTCCTTCATGATTTCCAGAGTTTTTTCACGGCCTTGTCGGCTTCCGATGCCGTCAAAAGTATCAGACAGGCCGTCCAGGTGCAGCCCTCCTGTGAGGAATATCCAGAGCAGTGTCTGGGTAACCGCTATGACCGGAAGGGGTAGCAGGTGGCGGAAGAGTAGTCCTGTTGCGGCAAGCAGAAAGCCTATGATGAAGCCTACCAGGGGGAAAACTCCCGAAGATCTTGAAACCTTTACAAGGTCTTCATTCTCCTTCCAGGGAATCGGCAGAATCGTCATAAAACGCAGGGCGTAAATCAGTTTTTTCATCAGATATCTATCTCCGTTACTCCGGCTTCTTCAAATGTAGCCATATGATGATAGCAGGCCAGACTGTTATCAATTAGGGGGAGTATCATCACAGCCCCTGTGCCTTCTCCCAGATGCATGTTCAGATCCACCAGCGGGATGATGCCGAAGGTCCGGCAGACTTCCTGAAAACCCTTTTCTCCCGAGCTGTGGGAAAAAACAAGATAGTCTTTCACTCCCTTGTGTAAAGACATGGCAATCACGGCTGCGGCGCCTGAGATAAAACCGTCCACAATGACAGGGCATCTGTGAACCGCACCGGCAATCATCGTTCCCACCATGGCAGCCAGTTCGAATCCGCCGACAGTTCTGAGTACATTCAGAGGGTCATCAGGAGAGGGATTGTGCAGTGCCAGAATCTTCCGGATAACCTCAATCTTATGATCAAGTTTTTCCGGGGGCAGACCGGCTCCTGTACCTGTCACATCCGCAGGATCCAGACCGGTCATACAGGCATAGATTGCACTGGCGGCTGTTGTGTTTCCCACACCCATTTCGCCTGTGATGATCAGATCCGTACCGCTTTTAATGGATTCAACAGCAGCGCTGTATCCCAGATGCAGAGACGCATGGACCTGAGACTCGGTCATGGCCGCTTTTTCCGCCATATTGGCTGTGCCGGGAGCAACGGGTCTCTGAATCACCCTGGGGTGATTGACCCTGTTGGCCATGCCGGCATTGATCACGATCAGTTCAGCCCCGATTTCCCGGGAGAGCACGCTGATCGCAGCGCCGCCGTTTACAAAATTCTTGACCATTTCCGCTGTGACAATCTGTTTTGAAGGAGACACTCCTTCATGAACAACTCCGTGATCGGCGGCATAACAGATCACTGTCCGTTTATGGATACGGGGCATGGAATTTTTCTGTATCCCTGCCAGCTGAATCACCACATCCTCCAGTTTTCCCAGGCTGTGGGGAGGCTTGGTTAAACTGTCCCATCGTTTTTCAGCTTCCTTCATTGATATTCTATCCAGGGGGAGGATCTGTTCCAGGTTCTCCAGAATGTTCATGGTCAATCCTTTATTCATTTGATCTTGACCGGTATGCCCGCAGTTACCTGATAGACCCGGTCGGAAAGGGCTGCCAGTTTCTGATGACAGATGCCGGCTATATCCTGAAAAGTCCTGCCCAGAAAATTCGGTGAAACAAGACCCAGTTCTACAAGGTTGGAAATAATAATTATCTCACCCGAAAAATCCCGGGCCCGGATCAGGAACTCCTCCAGTTTGCCTGTCACCTTTTCTTCGACTTCCTCTTTGGTGAAGGTTTCTCCCAGTTCCATGAGAAGATTGGTTATCCACATGGTAAGGCAGTCGAACAGGACGACACTGCCGGGTTTTACAATATTATCAGAAAAAATATTCTGAATCTCCACAGGATACTCCAGAGTTACCCAGTGATCAGGACGGGAGTCCCGGTGTCTCTGTATCCTCAGACAGACCTCGTCATCCCAGGCACGTGCTGTGGCAAGGTAATATACCTGTGCATTTTTCTCTTCTGACAGTTCTCTGGCAGTTTTTTCGGCAAAACCGGTTTTTCCGGATTTAGCCCCTCCTAAAACAAGAGTCATCTTTCCCGGTACTCCTTCAGGCTTTCAAGCAGCCTGGTGTTATTTTTGGGGGTGTGGCATCCAATGCGGATAAAACCATTCAAACCGAAAGACCCGCAATCCCTCACAAGGATCTGTTCCTTCCAGAGATGAGCCTTCAATGCTTCCGGATTGGATACTTTAAATAGGAAGAAATTGGTATTTGTCGGATAGGTTTCAAATCCCAGGGATGCAATCTGCTCCCTCAGTTTTTCTGTTCTTAGGCTATTCGGGTCCACTTTTCCCTGAAAAATTCCTGAAAACGGAAGCATTTCAAGCCGGCTTCCTGGGCAGGAGCATTTACACTCCATTCAGGCTGCCAGTTTTTCAATCGGGAAATAAGAGTCTCCTGCCCCTGAATGTAGCCAAGACGAAGACCGGGGATCCCGTAATCTTTCGTCATTGATCTGAGGATAAGAAGGTTTTCACCGGACGCTTTCAATCTTGATTTTTCCCGGGCAAAACAGCGGTAGGCTTCATCCAGGATCAAAATAGTTCCGGTTTGCAGACACTTTGAGTAAACCAGCCCGAATTGCTCCGGAGTCAGCATATTCCCTGTGGGATTATTGGGAGAACAGAGCCATAAAAGCCGGGGCGCCTTCGATTCAAGCAGAGTGAGTGTTTCTTCCATGGGAAATCTGATTTCTCCCGGAACGAACTCCATGGCAGCAGAAAAAATATTCCGGGTTTTAAGACCGCAGGCTTGTTCATACTGACCGTATGTGGGTGTAATTATGCCAACAGGTTCCTCCCTTTCGAGAAGGGCCGACACAATGAGGAAAATGGCCTGGGAGGTTCCGTTGGTCACAAGAAGAGAGTCCAGGGAAGAATAGTCAGACTCCTTCAGAATAGACTGACGCAGTTCGAAACAGTGTGTGTCAGGGTATCTTGTCAGAGTCTCCGGATCAAAATCCTCCAGAAAACCAGGGGGCAGGGGATCGGGGAAGACACTGACACTGAAATCCAGAACCCCGGAGGGAGAGATTCCCCGGGATATAAGATCCCGGTAGTTTAAACCGCCATGTTCACAATCCATAGAATGCCCTCATAAAAAAACAGAAGAAAGAGAAGTGAAATAAGGAGTGAAAGAAAGGTGAGTTTCAGACATCTTCTGATAGCCTGTTCATCAAGTGCGCCTGAACCGCCGTTCAAACGGTAATCACCGATTTTTTCCAGGGTGATACCCAGGGCTCCCGCCATAGCGCTCATTGTCCATCCCGCATTGGGACTGGCTGTCTCGCTATGGTGTTTTTTCATTGTTTCATAGCTGTGTTTCCCTGAAAAACCCTGTAATATCGCAGCGGCCAGAGTAATGCCCAGACCGGTTAGTCGTGCCGGGATAAGATTTAAAAAAGAATCCGCCCAGGCCGTTGGCTTTCCTCCCCATTCAAACTCCGCATTTCTGTAGGCTATCATCGCATCCGAAGTGTTGATGAACCTGAATCCCCAGGCTCCGGGAACTCCCAGCAGAAAAAAGTAGAATACAGGAGATATAAAGCTGTCAGTGATGTTTTCAGCTACCGATTCAATCACAGCAGACACGATCTGCTCTTTCGAGAGCTCCGAAGTATCTCTGCTGACAAGATGCCAGGCTGTGAGCCGCCGGGCTTCCGCCATATCCTGATTTTCCAGAGCAGACAGGACTTCCCGGGCTGCTTTAAACAGATAGCGGATGGAAAAGGAAACCTTCAGAAGAGGGATCACCACTATTAGCCTTAATAGCAAAGGCTGTGTCGGAAGAAGTAAAAACAGCAGAAAAAGAGGGCCTGTAAAAATCACCAACCCCAGAATCAGCAGCAGCAAACCCCAGAAAAAATCATAGGCGGGAGTTCGTTTTTTATTCAGTTTCCAGAAAAAGTGGATGTATTTTCCCATCCATACCGTAGGATGAAAAGCGGAAGGGGGTTCTCCGGGAAATGTGTCCCATCCTATTGCCCCCAGAAGTAAAAGGAGATTCATAGAGACAGTTATATCATAACAGGACAGAATTAAATTGTGATTTTTTGCCATTTATTATAAGAAAAATAAAAAGGTCCCCGGGTTTTCTCTTTTTTCCTGAGATAAAGGAAAAATGTTTGCTATAGTTGGGTTATCAATGTAGAATGCATCTGGAATCATACCCGATAAGAAAAATATATGGATAATAATTCAGATTTTAAAATAAACCAAAAAAAACTGCAGCAGCTTTCATCTGAAGAACTTATTGATCTGGTACAGACACTGGAAGATGAACGTTCGGAGCTTGTTGACCAGGTCGGAGAACTTGCCCTGGAGCTGAAAAACATAAAAAAAGAGAATTCTGATCTCCATCGCCGTGTTGTTATAAATCATAAAACAGGGTTACCCAATCATGTGAAAGCCAACGAGGAGATCAATAAGCTTCTCGATCAGAGGCTTGAAGTATCAGATCATTCTCCCATAGCCTTTATTCTTATAAAACTCAATGAAAATTTTGAGGCTATCAACAAAGCTCTGAAACCGACAATCAGCGAATGGGTTCTCTATCAGATAGGGGTAAGGCTGACCGATTTATGCGGCCTTGAAAATATTGTCTACCATACCAGGGAAGACGAATTTCTGATTGTCTATCAGAATGTGAAAGATGAAAACAGGCTGCAGATGTTCCTGCAGCTTCTGAATGAACAGATAAAAAGACCCCATATCTTTTCAGGGTATAATATTTCCATTGATTCAAGCTGCGGCGTGGCCATGTTTCCCAAGCATGGCCTTGACCGGAACACCCTGCTTCATAACTCCGACATCGCTCTCAGTTACGCCTTCAAGAAAAAAATAAGCTATACCATTTTTACAGATGAGATCAGTGATCTTGTGATTGAGAAAATGGAACTCCAGAACAGTATTATAAAGGCTCTTGAAAAGCAGGCAATAAAAGAGATCGACAAACAGTTCTTTTTAACCTATCAGCCTATTGTGACTCTGGAAACCGAAGCGAACAGCTACAGAATCGAGGATATCAGAACAGAGGCTCTTATCCGGTGGAATCATCCTGTCAAAGGGAATATCACTCCAGATGATTTTATTCCTCTTGCGGAGGAGACAGGGCTTATTATTCCTCTGGGGAACTGGGTCATTTTTTCAGCAGCCAGACAGCTCAAATCCTGGCATGATCAGGGTATCGACGGAACCCTCTCTGTGAATGTCTCTCCCAGGCAGTTTTACAATCCCGAACTGGTGGAAACCTTTATAAGGCTGACCGACACCTATGAGATTCCTCCTTCCCGGTTGAAACTGGAATTGACGGAGAACAGCCTTATTGATAATCCGGTTAATGCCATATCAAAACTCAATCAGTTGAAAGATGCCGGATTCAGTATCTCTCTGGATGACTTCGGAACAGGTTACTCTTCCTTGAACTATCTGAAAGATCTACCTGTGGACACTGTAAAGATCGATAAATCCTTTATCAGAAAAGTAGATCAGAGCAAGCTGGATTACTCCATCCTCAAGGGAATCCTCTTTTTTATCGAAGAGTTGAAACTGGATCTGATCGTGGAGGGTGTGGAAACTCAGACCCAGCTTAAAACTCTGATCGATCTGGGATGCCGCTCTTTTCAGGGGTACTATTTTTCCAGGTCTCTGGACGAAATCGACTACATTCAGTACAGAAAGGACAATCTGAATAAAACCTTTACCTATTCCAATCCGTAAGTTTTCAGTTCTTTGCTGATGGCTCCTGACATGAGGGTATACCCGTATTTATTAGGGTGAACATTATCCAGAAACAGATAGGGGCTGCCTTTCATTTTTTCGGTAAACTCAATAACAGGATATCCCTTTTCTGCGGCAAGCTCTCTGAGAGCCGGATAGATCTCCTTCTGGATGATCTCATTTCTGATCCCGAAAAAATTGATCCCCGCCGGGGGAGGCAGCATTATAAACACAGTCCTTTCCCGCTCTTTTATACTGGCAAGCAGATCCCGGCAGGCTGACAGGTAGGTATTGCGGTCAACCCAGTTTTCCGCCTTCGAATCGTTGCTGCCCAGCATGAAAAGAAGTATTTCAGGATCCCACTTATTAATTTTTTCCACCATACCGGTTTTATCATAGGAATCGGCCTGTCCTGAACGGGCACAGGCACCGTTAACACCGAAATTCCTGATTTCCCAATGGGAGGAAAGGGTTTTTCCAAGGAGTCCCGGATAACTATTGTCGCTGTTTATTAATCCAAACCCGTAGGTTATACTGTCACCCATGCATGCTAGTTTCAAATTGTCACCTGCCGGAAGTATGCCGTTTGGTACAATTAGTATCATAAGAATCAGAAAGCCTCTGACATTCGGCAAATATTTCATTATAGTTTAGCATAACAGTTTTGCAGAATTTCAGAAAGGAGTACTTCCATGGGGTCATTTAAAAAACTGCCAAAAGATGTTCAATCTCACTTGCAATCCCTTTCAGGTATTTCAGAATTAACATCCTCTCCGGCTCTTCAGGATCTTCTGGCGGATTCCTGGAACAGAAAAGAAAAAATCTTTACAGATCAGGTCAATTCCTACGGAATGATGATAGAGCATCATCTTCCCTCCGATGAATCCAGAGCGTTTCTGGTTCTGACCTATTCCGGTTCTATTCTGGGTGTGGGTCCGGCGGAATCCGGCGGTGCAAGACAGGTCATTTATGCCAGCATCGGAATACGTAAAGACGTTCCGGAAACTCTTAAAGAGAACAAAATGAAACTGAAAAAAGCAGTGAACCTTGATAAAAATGTAGAGTTCACGGGAGGAGCTTTAAAAAAATCCTCTCCTGCCTATAAAATTGCTGTGATGCCTCAGGAAATGCAGGCTTTTGACCAGACTCGGCAGATTGAGAAAGCTGCCGATGCCATAACCCGAGAATTTGTTACCATAAACAACACAATGATACCGGAATGAATATGTCAGATCTGGAAAAATTCAAAGAAGAGCTGAAACAGTTGCAGCTCAGTAAAAAAGTTGATTCTCTGAAAAAACTCAGGACCCATCTGGACGGGGTCGTTCATATTCTTGTAAATGAAAATCCCCTGATCCGGATTCCCGATGAAAACGGCCTCCCCGGAGGATTGCTCCTTCTCAATCCGGAGATCCCAGTGGTTGTAGTTCCCGATCTGCATGCCAGAAGGGAGTTCCTGTATAAAGTCCTGACATGGAAAAGTCCTCAAGGGATGACAGTGCTGGAAGGGCTGAACAGTCACACCATCCAGCTCCTTTGTCTGGGAGACGGTTTCCATTCCGAAAAGCGGGGATATTTCCGCTGGATTAATAGTTATGAAGAGTTTCAGACGGGATTCCGACGGCATAAAAATATGGATCAGGAAATGTGCGAAAGCCTGGGTCTGATGGAAATGGTCATGCTTCTGAAACAGAGATTCCCCAACCAGTTCCACTTTCTCAAAGGAAACCACGAGAATATCCGGAATGAAGAGGGGAGAGGTAACCATTCATTCGGAAAATTTGTCTATGAAGGGGAAATGGTGAAACGCTGGGTTCTTAAATTCCTGGGAGAGGAATTCCTTAACGATTATGCCGAGTTTGAATATCTCCTTCCCTATATGGCCGTGGGCCGGAATTTTATGGCATCCCATGCGGAGCCTCTGGACTATTACACTCCCCTGGAGGTTGTAAATATTCATGATGATGACGATATGAAGGACGGACTGACCTGGACTCAGAATGATAAATCACTGCCCGGTACTGTTGAGAAATTTCTTTTGAACTACAGAGAAGAATACGGCAGACCCCTGCAGAAATATCTGGGCGGACATCGGACAATTACAGGCAAATATAAATTGCGGGCCGATGATCTTTACATTCAGATTCATAATCCGGACAGGATGCAGATTTTCTATTCTGATCCTTTCCAGGAACCGGATCCGGAAGAATATATTTTTGATGTAGAGCAGGAGTTATAGAGAATGGCAAAAGTACCGGCAAAAATCGGAAAATACACGATTGAAGATAAGATTGCCGAAGGGGGGATGGGGGCCGTATTCAAAGGCATTCATCCTACTCTGGAACAACCGGTTGTGCTGAAAAAACTGACATTGAGAAACAATGAACAGGTGGCTGAACGTTTCCGGCGTGAGGCGAAAATCATGATTGATTTCAGCCATGAAAATATTGTCAGGGTGTATGATCATTTCAAACAGGCTTCCTCTTTTTATATTGTTCAGGAGTTTGTCGACGGCTGTTCTGTGGATATCCTTCTGAAAAAGGAGCGGTACCTGGATATAAACGCCGCTCTCTACATCTTCTATCATGCGGCTCTGGCTCTGCAATACGCCCACAGCCGGCAGGTTATACATAGAGATATTAAACCCGCCAATATTATGGTTTCCAGAACGGGAGAGATAAAGCTTGTGGACTTCGGAATCGCCCAGTCGGATTCTGAAGAAGATACACTGACCCGGGATGGTATGACCCTGGGTACACCCTCCTATATGGCTCCCGAGCAGTTTGAGGATTCCCGTAATGTCACTTGTCAGGCTGATATCTACTCACTGGGGGTTATGCTCTATGAAATGGTGACAGGAAAAAAACCTTTTCCCGGTAAGATGAACCCCGAAACTGTACTGAAAATACAGAAGGGCCGCTATACATCTCCCAAAAAACTTCAGCCGGAACTGCCCGGATTTGTCGCCTCAATTATCAGAGGATGCATGAAGGCATCTCTTAAAAAAAGGACAGCCAGCATCGAGGACATCCTCAAAAAAATGAAGCGCTGGTATAACAGCGCTCCTCTGGAGGATATAAAAACAGATCTGGTCTCTCTGCTCAGTGATGAGGGGGGCGTTACCAGATTGGGGACATACAGAAAACAGACCAAAAAAACGGGCATCTTTGTGGCCGTGATTCTGCTGATTCTTCTGATCGGAGGAGGAGCCTTTGCTTATGCAAAGGGGATGCACTACCGCTATCTTCTCAGCAGCCGCTACGGGGGCTTTCAGGTTCAGCTGCAGATCCCGAAGCCTGCCAAGAGAGGAGAGGACCTTTTCGTGGCGAGTACCCTGTTTATCGATGACAATGCCGCCATACCGGATATCAATAAGGCAGTAAGATATAAACTCTCCGAGGAAACTGATGATATGGTGACCTTTCTCTCTTCTCCCGTGTATCTGCCGCCGGGAGCCTATCGTTTGAAGACAGTCATAGACAGTCAGGTCATATGGAAAAATATTTACCTAAAACCCATGAAAATGACCCGGTCCCTCCGGGATTTCGGCTCGTTAAGGCAGATCAATCTCTCCTGGACATCCTATCATCCGCTGCCCCTCAAGATCGATATCAAACCGAGAGACAGGAAAACGGGAAAGGATCTGAGTGATATAGCAGTCGTTGAGATTATGGAGAAAAACGCCTTTGTGCCGATTGATCAGCTTGCTTCTCCTTTGATGAGCGACAATGTCTATAAAATACGGGTTACGGCGGAAGGTTACTACTCCAATGACTATCATCTGAGGATTCAGCCCTACCAGTCTATTCTGCAGCTGGATGCCCAGATGGTGCCAGTAGAGGGATATGTGAAAGTAGACGGCTGGAACGACAGTATTGAAATAAGAATTGATGGCGATGAGCGGCTGCTTTCTGCGGGTTTTCCCGGAGAGATCGTAGATCTGACGGAAGACGGAGCTTTTGATCAGAAAATCCCCCTGGAACCGGGAGAATATGTCTTCTCTTTCACTTACAAAAATACAACTGTGGAGCTCCGTGTGGATATTGAAAAAGAAAAAACAACGGTACTCAAACTACTGACAAATGAGAAAGAAAAAACACTGGAAATCAGTGAGGAGCGCTCAGAATGAAAACAAGAGGAAAGTATGTTGTCGGCATGGCTTTAGGTTTTTCTGCAGGAATCCTCGGGTGGTCTCTCCTGGAGCTGGTTCTGTCGCTTCAGACCTATCTGAGCGGTTACAGAATGGTTCTGCTCTTAAGCGGCGCTGTGACAGGAGCTGCACTCAGTGCTGTTCTCGCTTCCATGGAAGGGATCCTGCATAAGAATATCATTAAAATGCGCAGAGAGTGGCTCTGGGGGCTTCTATGGGGAGCTGTGGGAGGGATCCTCGGCGCATTTGCCGGACAGATGGTATTTACCATGATCCTGCCCGAGGGACTTTTTATGGACGTATATCAGGTGCCCTACTATATCGCCAGAATCATCAGCTGGGGTATCCTGGGCGCTTTTATCGGTACCGCAGAAGGCATGCGGGCCCGTTCGGGGAGTAAGGTCATGGCGGGGCTTCTGAGCGGTATCCTGGCGGGTCTCATCGGAGGCTCAATTGTGGAAACGGGGATGGTTTTTTTTCCCTCTGATTCCTGGCTGAAGCTGCCCGGTTTTCTGATCATAGGTCTGGGAACCGCACTTCTTAATCTGATCATAGAAGAGAAACGTTCCTATGGATCATTCAGGGTTCTGAATGGTCCCCAGAAGGGAAGGAAATACCTGCTCAATCAGAGAAATATCACTGTAGGGGCGGGAAAAAGCAACGACATCATTATTAACGGGGACGACACCCTGCCGGAAAGTGTGGCCGTCATAAGCAGAAAAAGGAAAGTCGTCAGCATCAGAAGAAATTCGGATTCCATGAAAATCCGTATCAATGATTCTGAAGTTTCTGAAAGTCCTCTTAAATATGAGGACGTTATCGGTCTGGGAAAAATACAGTTCCTTTACGAGGTGCGCTAATGTTGAAAAAAATAATCCTTCTACTTGTCCTGACCTGCTCCGCAGTGACTGCAGAGGAGAGTATAAGTATCACCGGTGTGGATACATCGGGAATCCTTACCAGCGGGACAGTTGATGTATACGTTTCTCTGAAAGGGGAAAATCCTGATGATCTGGGAGCTCTGGGGGCAGAAGATTTCACTCTTTCCGAGTACAGCCCTTCCGAGGGAAAATGGAAACAGGCTGATATCAGGAGGTTCCAGTACAACGGGTATTCCCAGGATGAAATTTCCATCATGATGCTTCTGGATAATTCGGGGAGTATGTATGATTCCATAGCAGGAACTTCTGAAACAGATCCGGAAAAGAGGAGAATTTCCATCCTGATTTCCGCTCTTTCCGATCTCCTGGGGAAAACAGAGGAATACAAAGACAACCTTTCCCTTATGACCTTCAATACGGATATTAAAAAAGAGTATGAATTCACCTCGGACAGAACCGTACTGGCTCAGTCACTTGCCAATATCCACAGGCCCGATGCGGATCATGCCTATACGGAAATGTATAGAGCTATGAAAAAGGGAATGGAGGAGCTGAGTGTCCGTAAGGGCAGAAAAGTCCTTGTACTTCTGACAGACGGGGAAAACTACACCTATGCAGAGAATAAAAAAGAGCCCCATCCTCTTTACGGGAATAACCTTATTGATCCGGAGGAACTGCAGGAGAAGCTGCTGAAAAGCGGCATCACACTGTATACAATCTATTATGCCCGTCAGCCTGATCCTGAACTGACAGGGCTGACGGAGAAAACCGGAGGAAAGGGATTCGATGCTTTTTCCGAAGAGGATCTCACAGATGCATATCTGGCAATACACGACAGTATCAATAAAGAGTTTCGCCTTACCTATACCCCTGTTGTTTCTCTTGAAAGGGAAAAAAAACTCAGAGTCACAAGCGGCAGCAGGGAGAGTCAGGAGTTTTCCTATCTCTGGGAGATCTTCTGGGGTCTTCCGCCCAACCTTCCCTGGTGGGTTTTTACAATCCTGACGGTTGTATCAATTCTGATTATCCTTGTGATACACAAAACGCCCTTCGAAAAACTCTATCCCTTTTCTCATCTGGAAGTTCTCTCTCCGGCGGATGGTAACAGTACGATCCTTGAGCTGGCTGAGAACAAAACCCTTATTGCCGTCAGTTCGGGGAAGACAGAGATCATTCATGATGACAATTTTGAAAATATTCAGGACAATCAGACAGGCATCACCATTGTGAAAGAAGCGGATGACTCGTTTACTCTCATATCCGATACGGAAGTTCTTGTGAATAACAAAGCTGTCAAAGCAAAAAAGCTGAAACCGGGAGACGTGATCAGATCGGAAGGGACTCTGATCGTTTTTGATGAACCTGGTAAATAGGAGTTCATGCGGGTTGCCTAAGCCGGGTAAATCCGCTATTATCCTGCCATATTCAAAGAGAAGGATGCTATTGTGGGACAGAGAGGGGAAATCTTTACTTCCAAACGTTTTGCTGATGACGGGAGTCTGACCTATTTTTTCAATGTGAAGGAGAACCGTTACGGAGACCTCTTTCTGAACCTGGTCGAAAGTAAGAAACGGGACAGCAGTTTTAAACGATTCTCCCTGATTGTCTACATGGAAGATCTGACGAAATTCCTGCAGCATTTTGAAGAAGCCGTCGGAAAAATGAAAGCATCTATCGAACCTTTTCAGAGTGAATTGAAAACAGGTTCCGGAAAAAGGAAGTACACTTTCCTTGTGAAGTCTTCCAAAACCGGAGAACTGTATCTGACAGTATCTGAAAGCAGAGTCAATATGGATGAAAATTATGAAAATGTTTCAATCCGTGTCTTTGTCAGGAATCTGGAAACATTTCTGGATGGTTTTGATGCTGCTGTAGATAAGATCAAAAGCCGCATCTCATAAAGTAAAAAAAATAATTCAACATACCAAAATCTCAATATTCCTGAATAAAGAAAAAATAAATCAGAAGATGAATAAAATTTTCTGATATGATATGATACGTTTAATAATCCCCTGGAGGCATCGTGTTTCTAAAAAGAATTGAACTGTTAGGATTTAAATCTTTTGCCGATAGAACCCAAATTGATTTCACCGATGGAATAACTGCTCTTCTCGGCCCGAACGGCTGCGGTAAAAGCAATATTGTGGATTCCATCAAGTGGGTTCTCGGAGAACAGTCCACAAGGAATATGCGTGCTGAAAAGATGGAAGATGTTATCTTCAACGGAACAGAAAACCGTAAAGCTCTGAATGTGGCAGAAGTGACTCTGCTGGTTTCCAACGAAGAGAATATCCTGGATCTTGATCTTCCCGAAATATCCATAAAAAGACGCCTCTACCGAACCGGTGAGAGTGAGTATTATGTGAATAATACCCAGGTAAAGCTCAAAGAACTGAGGGAGATCTTTTATGACACCGGAATCGGGAAATCAGCCTATTCCATAATGGAACAGGGAAAGATCGATCAGGTCCTTTCCAATAAACCGGAAGAGAGGCGTTCTCTTTTTGAAGAAGCCGCCGGCATTACCCGTTTTAAAATGAAAGGCCATGAGGCCGAAAGAAAACTGGCCAGGACCAAAGAAAACATGGTTCAGGTTGAGAATATCCTGAGTGAAGTCAAAAAAAATTATGACACACTGAAAAAGCAGTCTGAAAAAACGATGCAGTACAGGGCTCTCCGGGAAGGTCTTTTCTCCATTGAAATTGACCTTCAGCTGCTGAAGTATAAAACCCTTCAGGAAAATTTCACCAAAAAAGATGAGCTCTATAAAAAGGTTCTTGAAAAGAAATCCAAACTGAGCACACAGATAGAAACTCTTAACGGGAACCTCGCTTCCAATCTGGATGAAGTGAACTCAATGGAATCCCAGCTGATTGAAGATCAGAAGAAACTTTACGGTATTGATCTTGAAAAAGACAATCAGTACAACAGAATCAAGCTTCTGAAAGAGCAGAATAAGGAAGTAGAGAGTCAGATAGTACTTCTCAAGCAGAAAGAGAAGGATATTAACAGTAAAGTGGATTCTCTCCGGCAGGAATCTGAAGAAAAAAAGAAAAAACTCCAGGAGTACCGGGATCAGCTCAAAGACGTGGAGAATAATATCCTGAATTTTCAGAAGAGTATCCAGTCTTCTGAAAACCGGATAGGCGAGAATTCTCTTATCATTGAAAAACAGGAAAATAATATAGCCAAATGGGAAGAGGAACAGGAGAAACTGCAGGAAAATCTCCGGTCTCTGACAGATAATATTGTCCATCAGCTCGATACGGGTCTGAAAGAGTCGGGTATGTCTCTCAAGCAGAGATCATCCCTGAAGGAACAGATTCAGGAATCCATGGAATCCATCATTATTCAGCTGGACGGAAAACTTTCTCTCTGGGAGGATGCCGGGAAGGTCGGTGTCCGGAAAGATGACACAGAGATCTGGGATTCCGGCGTGAAGAGTCTTAAAGAGATCCGCAATGTTATGGGCAATCTGAAGGATCAGGTCCAGCGTTATACAAGCCTGGAGCCGGATTTCCTGAATGATTTTCTGGCTCCCCAGGGGATCATTACCCAGAAAAGGGATATTGACGAAAAACTTTCAGTTCTCAAAAAGAATCTGAAAACAGCCAGAGAAGAGATTCACCGATGCAACGAAGAGAACAGTCAGTTAGATCTTAAAATTCAGGAGTTCAGAAAAACCCTGGAGGATCTCAGGGTCAATCAGGCCAGAATGGCAACACAGGTTTCAGCTATTGAGGATAATCTGAAGAGTCTGGAAGTTGAGAAGAGCGGTTTTGATGAAATGCTCAGGCAGAATCTTGAAGAAATCACCCGTCTTGAAAAAAGGATCGCAGAGACCCGTAAAAGCATTACAGAATCAGAGGAACAGCTCAAAAACCTTGAAGAAAATAAACAGTCTCTTCAGAAAAGCCTGAAAGAACTGGAAACATCCATACACAGCAGGAATAAAGATGTTTCGGGCAAAGAGGGGGAGCTGAAAGATAAGAACTCAAAACTTCAGGAACTTCTCCTGGCTCTGGAAAAACACTCTCTGGAAAAAAGTCATCTCCAGGAGGAGATTGAAGATCTCTGCCAGGATTTCAGAGACAACAATGCGTCGGATATCAATAAATATCTGGACAGGCTACCGGAAATTACGGCCACAAGACAGGATCTGAGATCAGAACAGGCCTCAGCGAAAGATAAGATTAAATCCCTCGGTCAGGTAAACCTGATGGCACCTGAAGAGTTTATCGAGGTGAAAGAACGGTATGATTTTCTGACGACCCAGCTGAATGACCTGGAACAGGCAAAGGAAAATCTGCAGATGGTTACAGCAGAAATTCAGAAGGAGTCCACGCAGCTTTTTATCAAAACATACAATGAGATCAAAACTCATTTTCATGATATTTTCAGGCGCATGTTCGGAGGCGGAAGAGCAGAACTGAAACTTCTTGATACGGATAATGTGCTTGAATCTGGTATAGAAATTTATGCCCAGCCTCCGGGTAAGAAACTGGAGAATATTTCCCTTCTTTCCGGAGGAGAAAGGAGTCTGACCGCTGTTGCACTCCTTTTTGCCACCTATGTTGTAAAACCATCGCCTTTCTGTATTCTGGATGAGATTGATGCGGCTCTGGATGATGCCAATATTCAGAGGTTTGTGAATGTTCTGATCGAGTTCGGATCCAAATCCCAATTCATAGTGATCACTCACAATAAAAAAACGGTAACCGGCGCAAAAACACTGCTGGGTATCACTATGCAGGAATCCGGAATTTCAAAGCTGCTGGCAATGAAGATCGGAGAGTTGAGTAATGCCCCTGTTTAAAAGATATCTGAAGGATCTGAAACCGAGAGTTTTCATCATTATGGGAATCTCCGCTTTGTCTCTCTCTTTTCTCATTGCAGGATTTCTGGTGATCAGAGATTTCGTGAACGACAAAAAAATAAATACTGCGGAAGAACAGAAAATGGCCTATAACCTGGAAAAGCT
Organism: Oceanispirochaeta sp.; assembly: GCA_963666275.2. Classification (GTDB taxonomy): domain Bacteria; phylum Spirochaetota; class Spirochaetia; order DSM-2461; family DSM-2461; genus Oceanispirochaeta. The sequence continues at coordinate 1,997,602 of CAXXOA010000001.1, read as the reverse complement.
GGATGAAGCTATTGCAGATATGGCCCAGAGCAATCTCCTTTTTTTTGAAAATCTGGAACAGTTGAATCTTGATATGGAGCTGTACAGGTCGACTGAGATTCCCTGGCCCCGGGAAAAGGTCCGTGAATTCTGGATTCCCGCTGACAGAAGTGACATTGACTATTTTAGCAAAGCAAATCATGAACTGATCTGGGATATTCTGAAGGATGCCCCATAGGGAAAAGGATCCATGAAAAAAAGTCTTATAATCGGTTTCATTTCTATGGCTCTTTTCTTCAGTTGTCAGACGGCCGGTACAGATCCCTCCGGGACAGATGAGAGTCCGGAAAATCAGAACCAGATGGAAGAAGGGGTCACTTCCGGAGAGACAGAAGGGGAATTCTCCCATGGGGAGTTTCCTCAGGCAGATGCCGAAGAGGCTGCGTCTCAGGAGGCAGGGGAGCCTTCAGAAGAGGAAACAGCGAAAAAGCCGAAAAATGAGCCTGTTTTAAAAGGAAAACCCAAAGAAGCCGAGAATCTGCTGAACAATGAAGCACCCGCTGTCACGGAAGAACCCGCTGTCACGGAAGAACCCGCTGTCACGGAAGAACCCGCTGTCACGGAAGAACCCGCTGTCACGGAAGAACCTGCTGTCATGGAAGAACCTGCTGTCACGGAAGAACCTGCTGTCACGGAAGAACCTGCTGTCACAGAAGAACCTGCTGTCACGGAAGAACCCGCTGTCACAGAAGAACCTGCTGTCACGGAAGAACCCGCTGTCACGGAAGAACCCGCTGTCACGGAAGAACCCGCTGTCACGGAAGAACCTGCTGTCACGGAAGAACCTGCTGTCACGGAAGAACCTGCTGTCACGGAAGAACCTGCTGTCACGGAAGAACCTGCTGTCACGGAAGAGCCCGCTGTCACGGAAGATCTTCCCTCGGAATTTGATCCTTTTCCCCAAAATCCTCTGATTGAGAATCAGGAGGAACCTGCTGGAAAAGCTGCCCCTGATTACGGGGATATACCTGTGGAACAGTGGGATCCTTCAGTAGATAAAGAGAGTCTTCTGGATAGTCCCGGTCCTTCTGAAGAGGAACGGGAAGCCGATTCAGAGGTTCTCCTGAAACTGGAAGATGGAAGTTTTTCGACCCGAAGAGATCATCTGGGGCGCCTCCTGCTCTCCCTGGAGGGGTCCGGATGGATCTTTCTCAGTTCCCGGATGGAGGAAGGTTCTCTACAGCTGACTGATAAAATATATGATCCTTCCCGTGGTACGACGGATTTTATTTTCAGACTGGATGATAACAGCGGGGATATAAGAATTATCCTGATGAAACAGGATCTTCAGAACGGTGAAAACCTGCAGTACTCTCTTGCTCTGACAGATCAGGATATATTCAGCCAGTCTTCGCCTGAGAGCACCGGTAGTGATATTCCGGATCCGCTTTCGGAGGAGGAACTGTTCACAGATAGTGACAGGGAAGAGCTGAACCGTATGAACCAGGACACGGCTGAGACTGAAGCGGAGCTTCCCCCAGTCATGGAAGAACCCGAAGCGGAGGAATTACCCGGTCAGAACAGAGATGGTGAGGAAAAGAGTGAAAACCTGGACAGCTATACCCCTGATGAACTGATAAACCTGGGCTGGCAGTATGAACTTCCGGGAGAGAATCAGTCTCTTGAAAGAGCCCGGGATATCTATCTCTATCTGATTGAGACCTATCCGGTTTCCATGGAAAAATTTCAGGCCGAAGAAAGGCTTCGTTATCTTGACAGACACTACTTTAAAGTTCAATAATGTCATGGTTTACATCACTCCGTGTTGACAGTTTTTTCATAACGCGGTATAAAATCAAAACTTTTTGCGGGATTTACTAAAGTTATATGCTTGATAAACTAACAGAAAAATTTTCCGATATTTCCAGACAGCTTTCAGGAAAAGGAAAAATTTCAGATAAAAATATAGAAGATGCTGTTAATGATATAAAACTTGCCCTTCTGGATGCTGACGTCAATGTCCGGGTGGTAAGGCGCTTTGTTAACAGAACGATTGAGGAAGCCCGGGGAGAAAAAGTTCTCAAGGCAGTTGATCCCAGTCAGATGTTTATTAAAATCGTCCATGACAGGATGGTTAAACTGCTGGGAGATTCCAGACAGGACCTGGAGCTAAAAGGCCCCGATACTGTCTCTTCAATCCTTTTTCTGGGACTCCAGGGGTCAGGTAAAACAACTTCTGCGGCGAAACTGGCAGCCAGGCTTAAAAAAGAGGGGAGAAAGCCTCTTCTTGTCGCCTGTGACCTTGTACGTCCCGCAGCGGTAGATCAGCTGTCGGTTCTGGGAGAACAGATAGGGGTAGATGTATATAAGGAGAGCACCAAAAATGCCCTGAAAGTGGCAAAGAATGCTCTTAAACATGCAAAGAAATTTCAATATAATGCTGTCATTATAGATACAGCCGGTCGTCTTCAGATTGATCAGGATATGATGAAGGAAATTCATGATATCAAAAAAGCGGTCAACCCTGAAGAAACTCTGCTCGTGGCAGATTCCATGACCGGTCAGAGTGCTGTTGATATTGCCAAGACTTTTAACGAAGAACTTGATATCAGCGGTGTGATACTAAGCAAATTTGACTCCGATACACGCGGCGGTGCTGCTCTTTCCCTCAAGAGCATCACAGGGAAACCAATTAAGTTTATCGGAGTCGGTGAAAAAATAGATGATCTTGAACCTTTCTATCCGGAGCGTATTGCTTCCCGTATCCTCGGGATGGGTGATATAGTCTCCCTTGTAGAAAAGGCTCAGGAGCAGGCTTCTGAAGAAGATGCTCTGGAACTGCAGAGGAAAATGGCAACAGCGACTTTTACGCTGGAAGATTACCTCGATCAGTTTCAGAAAATGCGTAAAATGGGCAGTGTTCAATCACTTCTTGGCATGCTTCCCGGATTGGCAGGGAAAGTGAGTGAAGATGATATTGACGAAAATGCTCTGAAACGTGAGGAAGCGATTATTCTCTCAATGACTTTTCAGGAGAGACGGAATCACAGAATCATTGGACCACCCCGGAAAAGGCGAATTGCCCTGGGTAGCGGCTCAACTGTTGCTGATGTGAACAAACTTCTGAAGAATTTTGAGAAAATGCGGCTGATGATGAAGAAAATCAGCAAAAACAAAAAATATCAGGCTCAGTTGATGAATCAGCTGGGCGGTATGTCTTAAACTTAGGAGAATTGTTAAGTGGTTAAGATACGTTTAAAAAGAATGGGTGCGAAAAAACGCCCTTATTACAGAATAGTTGTTATGGATGCAAGAGCACCCAGAGATGGAAGAACAATTGATGAGGTTGGTTACTATCATCCGGTAGAAGCTGAAGAGCGTCAGGTAAAATTTTCAGAAACAAAAATCAGAGAGTGGCTCGATAAGGGTGCTCAGCCTACTGATACTGTACGGAAACTTCTGAATAAAAACAAATTTTACCTTTAATTTTTAGCTTTCGGGAGTTATTGTGGAAAAAGAATTAGTTGAATTTATAGCCAGATCTTTAGTAGATGATTCCGAATCTGTTTTTGTAAATCAGATTGAAGGGGAAAAGTCTACGATTCTGGAATTGAAGGTAGCTGAAGATGATATTGGAAAAGTCATCGGCAAGCACGGTCGAATTGCTAAAGCTGTGAGAACTATTCTCAGTGCTTCCGCAAATAAAACCGGTAAGAGATTTGTGCTGGAAATTCTGGACTAATGAATGACCAAATAGCAATTGGAGCTGTGCGGACGACTCATGGTGTCCGGGGCTATTTAAAGGTCAGAAGTTTTTCGGGAGAAGTGGATCACTTTTTCAAACTGGAGAAAATAACTCTGGTTAAAGAGGGTTCTTCCCGGAATTTCGAAGTTGAAACCGTAAAACCAAACGGTGATCAGTTACTTATGAAGCTGAAGGGAATTGATACGCCTGAACAGGGAAAACTTTATTCCAACTGGGAAATATGGGTTCCCCGCGAATTGGCGGCTCCGCTTGAGGACAATGAGTTTTATCATGCGGATCTAATTGGATGCAATCTTGTTCTGAACAGCAGTAAAGTCGGCACGGTTCTCTCAATTATTGAGGGAGGGAATGGTGAACTTTTCGAAGTTGAGATGGAAGATTCATCCAGAAAGCTTGTTCCTTTCAATGATGTGTTCATCGGCTCCATTAGTGTGACTGAGAAAGAGATTGAACTGTTAGAAGGCTGGATACTGGATTGAAGTTTACAGTGTTGACATTGTTTCCTGAGATTGTGGAAAGTTTTTTTAAAAGTTCAATAATGGAAAAAGCGGTAGAGAAGGGAATAATTGAATATGAGCTGGTCAATATAAGGGATTTTGCCCTTGATCGGCACAGAACCTGTGATGATGCCCCCTACGGAGGCGGAGCCGGGATGGTATTGAAGGCAGAACCTCTGGCTGAGGCTCTGGATTCCGTTAAGGCCCTGTCAAAAAGGACAGTGTTTCCCACTCCGTCAGGTGTATCCTACAAACAGGAACTGGCTGAAGAACTGGCTCAGGAAAAAGAGATTGTTCTTATATGCGGTAGATATGAAGGAATAGATCAGAGGATCATAGACCAGTATGTGGACGATGAAGTCTGTATAGGGGATTATGTTCTGTCATCTGGTGAAATTGCTTCCCTTGTCGTTATTGACAGTATCTATCGTTTATGTGACGGGGTTATTACCAGAGAGTCCCTTGAAGAGGAAAGTTTTCAGGATTCTCTGCTGGAGTATCCCCATTACACCCGTCCGGAAGAATTCCGCGGGATGCGGGTTCCGGATATTTTACTTTCCGGTCATCATGCCAGAATTGAGCAATGGCGTCTGGAAAAACGTTTGGAAAAAACTAAAAAGAATCGACCAGATCTACTGGACCGCAGAAGCGGTAATGATCAGTAGATGACTGAATGATAAATTGACAGGAGGATGATATGGATATCATACGTGCTGTTGAAGCTGAACAGCTGAAGGATAATGCAGAAAACTTCAGAATCGGTGATACAATAAAAGTTCACTACAAGATTGTTGAAGGTAAAACAGAAAGAATCCAGGTGTATGAAGGGCTTGTAATCGCTCTGAATAATACCGGGGTTAACAGAACTGTTACCGTTAGAAAAATATCCTACGGTGTAGGTGTTGAGAGGATTTTCCCCATTCACTCACCAAAAATTGACAAGATTGAAGTTTCCAGACATGGAAAAGTCAGAAGAGCTAAACTTTACTACATTCGTGACAGAGTTGGTAAAGCTGCCAAGGTCAAAGAGCTGATCAAGAAAAAACAAAAAGCTAATGCTTAATTTAAGGCTTCCTTCGGGAAGCCTTTTTTTTTATGAAAAAAGTAGGAATTTTGAAGCCCTTTTATGATATATTGTAAATATTACGACACATTCCAATGTAAATAAGTGAAAGGTTTTCTAAAATGAATGAATATAAAGTAAATGATCTTAAACCGGGCCTGAGCTGCAATAAACCCGTATTTATCGATGAAGATACTCTTTTCATACCGGCGGGTGTCCCGATCCGGGAAAAGGATCTAACCCGCCTTGATAAATGGGGGGTGGATCTTGTTCTTTCAGAAGGGCAGTTTACTGAAACTGAAAACGAGGATCTTTTAAACAGTAAACTTCTATGGGGGATCCCCTCAGACAAGGAACTGACTCAGATTTACAATGAAACATTGGATAAACTGGATAGCATATTCAGCAGGATCAATCTCATGGAAGAGATAGATCCCGGTGATATCGATCAGATTTCAGATAAGCTCATAGACACAGTAGAGAACAAATTTATTCAATCAGTCCGGATGGTTCTCACTCATAACAGCCTTCATAAAGCACAGGCTAAAAGTGCCCTCAATACGGCCATACTTTCATTGACTATAGGCTTTGCCATGGAGCGTCCCCGACTGAAGCTCCTGGAGCTCTGTAACGGGGCTCTCCTGCATGATATCGGTATGATGAGAGTCCCTGATGAAATCAAGGAAAAGACATCCAACCTCACAGCAGATGAACTGAAAAAACTCAGAAGTCATCCCGTATATTCCTATCAGATTATTTCCAAGGAACTGAAATATGATGACAGTATTGCCAGGATCGCTCTTGAGCATCATGAAAGATGGGACGGGGAAGGTTATCCCCAGGGGAAAAGTCACGATGATATACTCCTTGAAGCCAGGATCGTCTCTATAGCAGATGCTTTTGAAGCTATGGTAAGTGAACGTCCCTATCGTAACTCCATGATTGGATATGAGGCCATGAAGAATATCATAAGCGATAATTCAAGAAGGTTTGATCCTGAAATACTCAGAAATTTCATCAAGAGCATGGGAATCTATCCTCTGGGAAGCATTGTCATGCTGAATGACTCATCTATAGCCAGAGTGATCAAAGGTAACCCTGAAGCCCCTCTCAGGCCCAATGTGATCACTTTGATCGATGCAACTGGAAAGGAGTATCCCGGTGATATGGGACCGGTTCTGAACCTTCTGGAGATGAAAGATCTTTTCATTGTGAAAGCGGTTGATCTTAATTCCCTTCTTGTGGATAAAGATTAAAATATCACTGCGTTTTAAACAAAAAAATGGAAAGATCTTTTATGATCTTCAGATTTCAGGACGATATTATATCTGTAAGGGATAAAAAAATATTTTAAAAATCAGAGATGTTATCTATTCCAGCAAAAGGATCGGAAACCAATAGTCGTTTCCCTGTCCTGAATTACTTGAATATTTCCCAGTTCTGCACCGGCAATGTAGAATAAAATTAATATTAAAGGTAATATTGGCTGAAAGGTTTACACTTTTGTCATGGAGGATAAAGGTTTAGACTTTAAAACACATAGATAATACTCATCAAGGGAGAAGGAGCTCCGAATGGTACGTATCGCAAAAAATACAGATCCGAAAAAACTTCATGAGTTAAAGCATAAAATTGATGACAAGTTATATATGGAAAGCGCCATCAAAAGAATTGCTGCAACTTTAACTGAAGAGATCGTAAATATGAATGAGGACAAAAGTGGCGTCAAATTCCAGCAGTAAACCTCCTAAACGAAACAATAGAAACCGTTACAGAGGAAAAAAGAACAATAATAATAAAAGTATTACTTCCTATGCAGGACCTGCGTATGTCTGTTCTGTCTGCGGAAAGAATATTAGGGATTTAAGTTCCGCTATAACAGAACAGAAAAGTGGAGAGCCCGCACATTTCGATTGCATTATCAAAAATATTGCAAAAGATGAAACACTGCAGGAAAATGAAAAAATCGCCTATCTCGGAAACGGGAAATTCGGTGTTATTCATTATGATAATAACCAGAACAAAAATTTCAAGATTCTGAGAGAGATCGAATATGAAGAGTCAAGGGAAGAAAAGCCTGACTGGCGATCTCAGTTGAGAAAAGAAATCCTTTAAAAAAAACCCGCCGATCCGGCGGGTTTTTCTATCTCATATAAACATAAAACTACATGTTTAGTGATTATTGGAATTAGAACTCCTGAAGTGATTTAAGAAGCTCAAAAGCTTTCTTGCGAACCACTGTAATGTATCCGCTCCGGGGATCTGCTATCTTTGTGAGTTCCTCAAAAACCCTCAGATCATCAACTCCGTTGTTATTCTGAGCCAGATTGTCAATGGCCAGAATAAACGCATTGGCGAAGTTATTGTCCTTGTTCAAAGCCGTCTGTGACCGCATGGCATCTGAAATAACTGCCAGAACTATACCCTGTTCATCGGCTCCCACTTTTGAAAGAGCCACTACAGCTTCGGATAGAACCATTGGTTCCGGTTCTGAAAGCAGTACAGTCACAAGCGCATCCCTGGCGTAATCTCCTCCGACATCACCCAGAATCCTGACGGCTTCTTTTCTTACCATGGGGAAGTCATTTATAACAGCTCCCTGCTCGATAACCTGATTGGAAATACCTTCAGTGCCAAGGCTGCTGAGAATGCCAATCATCTGCCTGTCATCCCCGCTGATCTGACCATCTGAAACCATTTCTTCAATATCCTGAAGAGCGATCAGTTTCATATCTCTATCAATAGATTCCGCTTCAGCCTTTATAATTTTTACTTTAACCTGACTTTGCAGATACAATTCTTCAATAGTCTGTTCCTGCTCCTGTGCAGTCAAGGATGCAGTAAATAGCAGAACCCATAAAATTATTAAAGTGTATTGAAATCTTTTCATCCTTTTTCTCCTAGTCACAATATATAATATAACGCATTTGATTACCAAACGCTGATCTGCCACTTATCTTCTATTGATTCAAGCTGGTATAGAATTGTATTTTTTTCTTTTATTTTCATATAAACAATTAAATGCGTGTCATCCGAAAACACAATATCATCCACCCGCGCACTGGAGCGACTGGGAACAACTACCCATTCAAAATAGTCCTGTAGATTTGTCAGTACAATATTATTTTCTGACAGGATCTGGGATTGTTCCGATATCTGTCTTAATTTTACAGGATCATTATAAGTTTTGATATAGCTATCAGATAAAAATAGTTTCCATTTTTCGTAATTTCTGCCTGAAATTATACTATTTAAGGTATTTATCAGTTCGCTGATTTCATCCCGGGTTTTCTCGTACTCTTCTTTGGAAATCTCAAATCCTGTTTCATTGTTCACAACAACTTCCGGTTCCGGTTCTTCTGCAAGAACCTCTTCCTGCTGAACCGGTTCTTCGGAAACCGTCTCGGCAGGCTGTTCGGGCTTTACAGGTTCTTCAGTAACAGGTTCGGCTGATTGACATGATAGAAAAATCATAGCGGTAAATGCTAGAATTACCTGTAAATGTATAAGCTTTTTATTCATAAAAAATAGTCTATCTATTTCAAAGGATATTGTCAAAATAAAAAAAAAAATGTTGCACCTTTTTGAAGATTCCAGTATGTATTTACTAAGTCAGATAATCCATTTATTATAGGTATTCATTATGGTAAAAGCAGTATTCCCCGGTTCTTTTGATCCTCCGACAAACGGTCATCTGGATCTCATAAAAAGAGGATCAGAGTTATTCGATTCTCTGGATGTGGTTATTTCATATAATTACCAGAAAAAGTATCTCCTTGAGCCTGACGAAAGATTTAATCTTATGAAAGAGATGACCCGGGGGATTGAAAATGTAAAAGTTACCCTCTGGGACAAACTCATTGTCGATTATGCAACTGAGAATTCAATCAGTGTCATTCTCAGGGGAGTCCGGGCTATTGCGGACTTCGGCTATGAATTTGAGTTGTCTATGATGAATAAGCAGCTCGCTCCGCACATTGAAACCGTATTTCTTCCCACGGCTCAGAAGTATTTTGTTCTGCGTTCTTCTTCTATCAAGGAGCTTGTGCAGCTCGGTGCTGATGTCAGTGCCATGGTTCCCGAGAATGTGGAAACTCTGCTGAAGGAAAAAATTGCACCGAATTAAAGATAAGTTTGCGAGCTTATTTATTTTAACAAAAAGAAGTACCTTGACAAAAAAAAAGAGAAATACTATATTCTCACAGTCAATAACAGCTAAGCGAGGATTATGAATGGCAGTACCTAAATATAAAACTTCGAAAGCAAGATCCAGGAGACGCAGGTCTATCAATATGAGTATGACCACTCCCAATCTGATATCTTGCAGTAATTGCGGAAATAAAATTCTGCGTCACAGAGTTTGTCCTAAATGCGGTTTCTACAAAGGGAATCAGATTATTGAGCCGGAAGACATGGCTTAAATAGAAGGAGTCTATTATGGATGAAATGTTTGAAAAACTGAAAAAACTCATTGCTGAAAAGCTGGAAGTAGAAGAGGATAAAATCACTCCGGATGCTCGTTTCAGAGAAGATCTGGGAGCTGACAGCCTCGATACATACGAACTGCTTTACGCAATTGATTCTGAGCTCGGTGTATCCGTACCCGATGAAAAAGCTACAGAGTTCGAAAAAGTTTCTGATGCTTTGGATTTTATCAAAGCGGAACTTGGCTGATAATCAAGTAAACATAAGTGAGACTTTTTTCTAATATTTCCCAGGAAATTAAAACCATACCTTTAGATGGTGAAAGGAAAAAAGAGTTAGCTGCTTTTGAAAAAAAAGCGTCCATAAGGTTCAGGAGATATGATCTCTTGAACCTTGCTTTTTGTCACAGGTCCTACACGAATGAAGTTCAGGGTGTTGAAGAGAACAATGAGAAACTTGAATTCCTGGGGGATTCTGTTCTGGGGCTTGTAACTGCTGAATACCTTTTCAATCTACTTCCTCAAAAAGCCGAAGGCGATCTTGCCAGGATAAAATCTTTTGTAGTTAGCGAAGAGAGTCTTGCTGAGATTGCTCTGGAGTTGGGGGTCAATCAGTACCTTCTGATAGGGAAGGGTGAGGAGAACTCCGGGGGGCGAACAAAAAAAGCTATTCTGGCAGATGCAATGGAAGCAATTTTCGGTGCCTATTTTCTTGATGCCGGTTTCAAGGAAACAACCCGGTTTATTCTCGATTTACTTATTCCTCAAATTGAAAAAGTACTTGAAAACCGTCACAAGCGGGATTATAAATCTCTGCTTCAGGAATTTTCCCAGAAACAGTATAAATCCTATCCTAAATATTCAGTTGTTAAAAAAATCGGACCAGACCATAACAGAACGTTCTGGGTAGAGGTAGAGGTCGACGGCGGAATCTATGGTCCCGGCAAGGGAAAAAATAAAAAAGAAGCCGAGAGAAGTGCCGCAGAATCAGCCTATAGAAGGCTGGCAGAAAAAAAATCAGCGGATCAGTGAATCTTCTGATAGTATTTTTCTGCGAGAATCTGAAGATTCTCTTTGTTGTTCATACCCGGATCATCAAGAACAGATTCCAGAAGGTATTCCAGTATGTCCCCAATGATAGGGCCGCCGGAGATCTTCAGGCTGTTCATCAGATCTTTACCGTCTATTTCAAGATCTTTTATGGAAAAAGCGTTTTCTTCCTCCAAAATCTTAAGTACCCGCTCTTTCAGACTCTGAATATTTCTAAAATCCCCATCAGTATGTGACATACCGCTGATATCGGCATATCTCAGCAGGTACTGTTCTTCCAGATTTTCAATGCCGATTCTCCTGATAAAACGTCTGACCGCAGCATCTGACCACTCATCGGTATAATGGAACATATGGTTTCTGATGAGATGCAGTATCTTTTTCATCTTCTCTTTGGGAAATCTATACCTGAGCATGATTTCTGAAGCAATTCTCTCTGACATATATTCATGATTGTAGAAAGTGGGGAGACCCTCTTCATCTTCCCCCAGGGACTCTGGTTTTCCCAGGTCATGGAACATGGCGGCAATCCTTACATTCTCATTATCCCGGGGCGCCGCATCACAGCTGTATATAAGATGATTGTATACATCGAAATCATGGCTTCCTTTTTGCTGAATGCCTATGCAGCGGGAAAGTTCAGGCAGGATAATGGGCAGAATACCGGTTTTTCTGAACAGCTCAAAAGAGATGGATGGTTTTTCACTTTTAAATATCTTTATAAGCTCATCATAGATCCTTTCTTTGGAAAGATCCGGAATCTTATGAAGCTGATTGTTGATGCCCCTTAAAGTTTCATCTTCAATGGTAAAATGGAGCTGCGATGCAAAGCGGCAGGCTCGTATTGAACGAAGACCGTCTTCATTGAATCTTTCTTCCGGAACGCCAATTGCCCGTATCTGTTTCCTTTTAAGGTCTTCAATACCCCCATTGGGGTCTATAATTTTCTTTTCCAGAATATCATAGGCAATGGCATTGATTGTAAAATCTCTTCGTTTCAGATCCATATGCAGATCAGAAGTGTAGGTTATTTCATCAGGTCTTCTACCGTCAGTATATTCACCATCCACGCGGAATGTGGTGATTTCGTAGGGTATTCTTTTAAAAATGATGGTAACTGTTCCGTGTTTTATACCGGTAGGGATGACTTTATTGAACAACTCCATAACCTGTTCAGGTTTGGCATCCGAACACAGATCATAGTCTTTCGCTTCAAGACCGAGGAGCTGATCTCTGACAGCTCCACCTACAAGGAAGCAGCTGTGTCCCGCATCTTTGAGTATTCTGGATATGGTAATAAGGTCCTGGGGTACTTTAATTTTCATCTAAAAGGAACTTACCTTTCCTTTCTTTTGTTGTCAATAACGAAAAAAACCCGGCTGATCGCCGGGTTCTGTTTGTAAGGGATAAAAACAGGGGATTACTGCAGTAACTGAAGTACCTGCTGGGGTCTCTGGTTGGCCTGAGCGAGCATGGCGTTGCTTGCCTGGCTGAGGATCTGGTTTTTGGTGAAATCCACAGTTTCTTTGGCCATGTCCAGATCTCTGATTCTTGATTCAGATGCCTGAAGGTTCTCGGCACCTACATCAATACCTCTAACAGCCATTTCCAGTCTGTTCTGGTAGGCTCCCAGGTCAGCTCTCTGTTTATTGACTCTCTTCAGTGCCTGATCAAGGACTCCGATATTGCGGTTTGCCTGTTCCGGGGTCGAAATTGACATTATGTTGCCTGTAGCGATCTGTCTCACTCCCAGGGCAGTTGATGTCATTGTGCCGATATAAACCTGCTCTCTCTGATCCATATTGGCCCCTATATGAAACCACATGGAACTGGTAACCGAGTTTTCACCGGTATAGGCGGCAAATCGGCCGGTCAGCATATTCAGTCCGTTGAACTGGGCATGTGAGGAAACTCTGTCGAGCTCATCAACAAGCTGAGAAACCTCAACCTGAATCTGCATACGGTCTTCTGAAGTATAAATACCATTGGAAGACTGAACCGCAAGCTCTCTCAGTCTCTGCAGTACATCGGTTGTTTCCTGAAGGAAACCTTCTGCTGTCTGGATAAAGGAAATGCCGTCTGAGGCATTGCGTGATGCCTGATTGAGACCTCTTATCTGGGAACGCATTTTTTCTGAGACAGCCAGACCGGATGCATCATCACCGGCTTTGTTTATTCTCAGGCCGGAAGAAAGGGCTGCTATATTCTTTGCAGAATTGCCGTCATTGATTTTGAATGAACGCTGTGTGTTCATTGCACTAAGGTTGTGATTAATTATCATACTCTATATCCTCCTTGATATATCCACGAGCGAACATCCTTATTCGCTTTTTAAATTTTCGGAACTTGAATACGATCCTTTAGGAAAATATAATAGTTTTTTTCAGGAGTTATAAAAAATTGACAGGTATAGCAGTAACCGGCGGCAAGGCTCCGGATTTTGAGAAGATAAAAAACATATTTCACCTTTCTGATTTTCTGATCGCCGCTGATTCAGGGCTGGACTACTGTTTTGAGAACAGTCTTGTTCCCCATTACATCATTGGAGATATGGACTCCCTCAGACAGAAATCCCGTCTGGATACCATGGATCCGGAGATAATTGAAAGGCATTCAGAAGAAAAAGACTATACCGATACGGAACTGGCACTTCAGCATCTCATAAAAACAGGTTGCCGTAAAAAAATCCTTGTTGGGGGAGGGGGAGGCCGGGCTGATCACTTTCTTGCCATCTATTCCATGTTCTATCGTGAGGATAAACCGGATCTCTGGATTACCCATAACAGCTATATACAGCTCATTCAGGGGAGTTCCGAGATTGATGTTCTTCCGGAGACCACAGTCTCTCTTTTCCCTCTTAAACATGAGTGCAGGATGCATTCCGCTGGTCTGTACTGGCCTCTGGACAAGCTGATCTGGTCTCCCGGAGATCATGGAGTAAGTAACCGCACTACAGAGAGTAAAATCAGGATAGAGATGGAAGAAGGGGAACTCCTTATGGTTCGGAGTCTTGATTCTGTCCTGATTCCCAGCCGAAGATCATAGGGTCAATTTTCTCTTTTTCAAGATTGAAGTATTCCAGTAGAACCGGATATTCTGTTAATACGCTTCCGTAATCTTTCAGAAGTTCCATTTTACTGTTCAGCTGCCTTTCCAGTTCGGCATTCTGTTTCTCCAGTTCCGCGGCGTACTCTCTGTTGGATTTTATCCCGTTAAGGTATATTTCTCTGGTATGGTCATATAAGGTTTTATCCGGCAGTTCCCAGCGGTGGATGTGGAATCCGGAAAATTCAGCATAGGGAAACTGGGATTCCATGTATTCCAGAATGGAGGCTTCTATCCTCGTATATTCCGCTGTTTCCAGAGGAATCTCCTGGAGTATGTAATTTTTGATTTTTGCTTCAGCAGCTTCCGGCAGAAGGGTGTACCAGGATTCAATTTCTTTAAAGGTGAAGCCTTCCTTCTGAATCATGGAAATAAGCTTGTCCGGATTCATTCTGAAATTCATCCTCAGTGAGAGAGAAAAATTGAAAGCATCCGGATTTGTCAGGATCGAAGCATAATCGCTTCCGGAGGGAAGTTCACCCTGCAGGTTGAAATCAGTCGCTTCCCATGGCAGTTCAAAGATATGCAGCTCCATATTTGTGGGAAAAAGATTTTCCCAGCGCCAGTAGAACTCTCCGGGTTTCATAAGATACGGATCGTAACCGCCTGTTTTTGTAAATGCCAGGGCGTAATGGTTTTCAGGGATGGAAAATTGTACCCAGCCCAGATAGAAAACAAATCCGGCAAATCCCAGGAGTATCAGAAAAGTCAGAGTATTGGATATCCTTTTCAGATGATTTTTCTTTTTCTTTTTTTCCGTCTGCAAGTTCTGAGCTTTCTCTTTTTTCATTTTGTGCGTTCCCCGATATATGGAATTATCTGCTGTAATTCTGTCAGTGTATAGTCGGCTTCTAATCCCTTCACTTCAGGACAGTCTTCCCTCAGTCGCAAAGATCGTTTGTCTCCGGCAAAAAGGGCTGTCTGTAAACCCATCTCAGATGCTGCAAAAATATCATTAAGCATATCATTTCCTATATAAAGGACATTTTCCGGATCAATGGAATACTCTTCTGCCAGAATCTGCAGAGGGTCTGAAAACATCACTGGATCTGGTTTTCCTCTTCCTTTCCGGTAGGACCATGAACAGAGTTTCTCTGAAAATCCCATCTCTTTCAGAGTCATACCCATAAGATACTCCAGAAACACCGGTGTATAGAACTGAGCATTCGAGACAATGCCGAAAGGGATAGAGTTTTCTCTGAGGGAAGTGATGAGTGTGCCGGTTTCAGGCATCAGCCATATTTTATTTGTCTGAATCTCAAAATGAAGAGCCGTTCTAGCCAGGTCCTGTATGGTGAAAGACTCTATTTCAAGATAGGTATATACCAGATGCCATATCTGGATAATATCCACTTCGGGATATTTTATGCCTCTATCTCTGTTTCGGATTATCGTGTGTTCCGCTTTTATAAGAGTGGTAAGTATTTCTCTGATCTGACTGTAGGGAAACAGGGTCTCTCTGCTATTGATAAATACCCGAGCTCCTGATTCCTGATCTGATTTTTGTGAGATCAAACCTATGTCTCCGGCTTCGGAAATCAGAAGAGTCCCGTAGATATCCAGTAAAACGGCTCTGATGGGTGATTCTGATCCTCTGCAGGAGAATGAAAGGGATGTTTTCTCTGGCTGCATTTCCAGAAAATCCTGATGAAGCTCCTTTAAAAAAGGCTGCATGTCAAGCGTCTCAGTATCCCTGCTATTGAATCTGGTTTGAAACATAGTTTGATTTTAAGATTAAAAATCCCTTCTGGCAATAGCAGATAATCCTTCCTGTTAACCCCGGTCCGCAAGGGATATGCAGGGATCAGGATGTTGTGATAATATTTTTTCAATGAAACGATTAAATAAACTGAAACGGGATATATGGCTTCCCTGGTTTCTGACGAGGCTTGTGGTTTTTCTTTTTGTCCTTTCTGTTTCAGTTTTTTTTCTTTATATAATCGGGAATTTTCAGGGCTTTGCCGATGCAACACAGTATTTTCTTTTCAGTCTGATGAAAATCTTTTTTTATATTTTTTTCTGTGCATCCCTGTTGAATGTTTTTGTGCTCATTTTTATTCCCGGTAAAAGGAAAAAAAATTCCATTTTCTTTTTCATAAAGTACTTTTTAATGATTTTTATTGTGGCGGTTTTCTATTTTTCAGTCAGTTTTCTTTTCAAATTCATAGAAAAGGTAAATATATAGTTATTTAAGGACGGTTCAGGAATATGGTAAAGGCTGTAAGAGGAGCTGTGTCTCTCGATTCAGATAGTGAAAAAGATCTGCAGGATAAAGTGGGAGATCTGTTTGATAAGCTTCAGAGCAGTAATGGTTTTCAGGAAAACGATGTCATCAGTATTATTTTTTCCCAGACTCCGGATATCTCTTTTAATCCGGCCAAAGCTCTCAGGGTAGCCCGGCAATACAATACCGCTCCCCTGTTCTGTACACAGGAGCCTGTCTGCGCTGATTTTCCCCAGAAAATGATGCTGCGGGTCATGGTCACTTTCAATGGAACGGAAAACCCGGCAGTACCGGTCTACCTCGGAAATGCGGGAACGCTGAGAAGCGATCGCTCCTGAATGTGAAAAGTCTATTTTCAGATCTTTTTCCATCCCCTGAGTCTGGGATGGAAGGAAAGGATTTAAAGGCGATTTCCTCACTGGCAAGGATCAGTCACAGTATTTTTCAGGAGATCGGATCCTCCGTAAAACCGGGTATTTCTACAGAGAAACTGGCTGCGATTGTACTTGAGAAAGTTCTGGAAGCAGATCCGGGCGGTATTCACGTGCCTTTTCTTCATTTCAATGTTAATGATCAGGTTTATCATAATCCTCCGGGTAATGTTTGTCTGTGCTCCGGAGATATTCTCACCATCGATATGGTCCTTGAAAAAGGTGGGCGTTACAGTGATGGAGCCTGGACCTATGGCTGCGGAGAGCTGAGCACAGAGGATCGGAGTCTCATTGAAACCTCCTGGGAGATTGCCAGACAGGCCGTCGGGGAAATCCGCTCCGGGGAAAGTGTTCGTCAGATGCAGAAAACTCTTCACAAATATCTTGAAAAAACACCCTTTGCCATCCTTCCCGAGGCCAGGGGACACGGAGTCGGGCTTAAAGTCCATGATGAACCGGAAATCAGTTTTTATTGCGATGATGATGATACCGGGAAATGGCAGGATCAATGGCTTTTTACGGTGGAACCGGTCATCATTTACCGGGGAGAAACTGTCTGCAGAAATGCTTTTAATAAGTATGTAACTTCCGGAAGGACAAAAACATCGTACTTTGAGCATATGGTGTACATTCAGGAGGGACAGGCCCGGTGTTTGAATATTCCCGAAATAAAAATGTTAGATTCTATTGACATTTTTCAGGGATTTATTTAATTTACTGAACGTCGACGGGCTGTAGCCTGAAAGACACACAGTTATATACGTTCCGGGGAGGTTCCCGAGTGGTCAAAGGGGGCAGACTGTAAATCTGTTGCTTCGGCTTCGAAGGTTCAAATCCTTCTCTCCCCATACATGCCTTCTTAGCTCAGCTGGCCAGAGCACGTGACTTGTAATCTCGGGGTCGTCAGTTCGAATCTGACAGAAGGCTATACGGAACAAATATGACACGGGGAGGTTCCCGAGTGGTCAAAGGGGGCAGACTGTAAATCTGTTGCTTCGGCTTCGAAGGTTCAAATCCTTCTCTCCCCATGAAAAGCCTTCTCATCGGAGAAGGCTTTTTTTATTTGAGACAAACTATGAAAAAATTTTATAAAGATGGATTAAATTTCTCCTGTACTCAGTGCGGGCACTGCTGTCGGCACGAGCCTGGTTATGTCTTTTTATCAGAGAATGATTTTCAGGGGATTGTTGATCATTTATCTATGAATGAAGAGGATTTTCTAAAAAAATACTGTAGAATAATAGATATCGGTTTTTTTAAGAAAGTGAGCCTGCAGGAAAAGAGTAATTATGACTGCATTTTCTGGCAGGACGGGCTTGGCTGTTCCATTTATCCGGTCAGGCCTCTTCAATGCAGGAGTTATCCTTTCTGGCCGGCTGTTATGGACTCCCGGGAGTCATGGGACAGGGAAGCTCAGAGTTGTCCGGGGATGAACCAGGGCGGGAATCATACTCCCAGAGAGATCGACCGCTGGCTTTCAGATATGGCAAAAGAGAAACCGTATAAGCCGTAGCTTAAAAGAATATCTGCGGGAGGGTGAATGAAAATCAAGCTGTGGGGTGTCAGGGGATCCTCTCCGACGCCTCTTACACCGGATGCTGTCAGAACAAAGATAGCCGCTGTCATTCAAAGGGTTAAACCTTCTGATCTTGTCTCTCCCGAGTCCAAGGAACTGTTTCTGGCAGGCCTTCCTGAATACCTGTTCGGTACCACCGGTGGAAATACTGCCTGTGTTGAAGCCCGTGTAAAAGAGAATGAAGTCATTGTATTTGATTGCGGAACCGGCCTCAGAGAGATGGAAAGGTCAATACGCAAACACAATGAAGAGATAAAAACCTATCATATCTTTTTCAGTCATTTTCATTACGATCATCTGCTGGGGCTTCCCTATTTCGGAGCCATGTACAATCCCGATTCGGTTATGCATTTCTACAGCCCCTATCCGAAAATGGAACAGATCCTCGGGGATTTTATGACAAAACCTTTTCATCCCGTTGGTTTTGATTCTTTTAACGCTAACATCGAGTTTCATGTCCTCACCGGAGATTCCATGATGCTGGGTGATACAGAGATAAGCTGGATCAAAAGGAGTCATCCCAATGGTTCGTTTGCCTATAAAATAGCATCAGGAGAGCATTCTCTGATCTATTCATCCGATACGGAACTGCGTCAGAAGGATTTTCAGCGCACACCCCGGAATATGAGTTTTTTTCAGGACGCCGATGCGATTATCCTGGATGCCCAGTATACCCTGGGAGAAGCCTTCGAGAAATATGACTGGGGTCACTCTTCCTACAGTATGGCTGTGGATTTTGCTATTGAATTCGGGATAAAAGATTTGTACCTTTTTCATCATGAACCTTTATATGATGATAAGAAAATGGCTTCAATTCTCCGATCTGCCAGATGGTATACGCAAAGATCCAAAGGTTTGCCGGAAGTCAATGTATTTCTGGCAAAAGAGGGAATTGAAATTACATTCTAACAGATAGGTAGAGCATGTTCGATCAGGTGTGGAATATCCCCCTAGAGAAAGATGAGATTATCTCTCTCTATATAGATCTCAATAACAGATACGATGATCTGGATCCGCTTATGCAGAAGGTTGCCAGGAAAGTGGAAGGGATTATCTTTTCCTGTTTCACAATTTCCGAGATCCAGCAGTTTGAATCCCATTTTACAGGAGAGCCTTAATTGGGCAGAAAAATTTTAATAATAGTTTTAGTTTTATTCCTGGCCTTTCTGGCAGGTGCGGTATTTTACGCTTATAAAAATCTTCAGCCGGTGAATGTGGCCGGCACGGGTGATACGGTCCTTTTTAAAGTTGAAAATGGAGAATCTCTCTTTTCGGTAATAGATCGGCTGGAAGAGGCCGGGCTCATTCCCGACGGGACGGTTCTGAAAATCTATATCAAGTTTTTTCATGCCCCGATAATCAAAAGCGGAAATTATACAGTCAGTGGGGACTTGTCTCCTCTGGAAATTCTGGATCTTTTTGAGCAGGGTATTCAGGAGCTTATAAAAGTAACAATTCCCGAAGGGCTGACATCGCGGCAGATTGCGTCCATACTGAAAGAAGCAGGGATAATTGTCTCGGAAGAAGAGTTTCTGGATCTTGTCGGATCCCCCGAATTCGCGGCTTCTCTGGGTGTGGTCAGTCCCTCTCTGGAAGGATACCTATTTCCTGATACATACCGGTTTCAGGAAAATTTTCCCTCAGAAAAGGTCCTCTCTCATCTTGTTGCCACTTTTTTCGATAATCTTGGAGAGATCTATCCTTATTATAAGGAGTTCTCAGACGAAAAAATGATGGAGAAAGTGATTCTTGCCTCTATTATAGAAAAAGAGTACCGGGTTGGGCGGGAAGCGCCTCTAATCGCATCAGTATTCTATAACAGGCTTAAAATCGGTATGCCTCTTCAGTCCTGTGCCACTGTCATATATGTCTTGACAGAAGAGCTGGGGAAGCCCCATCCCGACAGGATTTTCCTCAGGGACCTTGAAGTTGAATCCCCTTTCAATACCTATTTCAATCCGGCTCTTCCTCCGGCTCCGATTGCCAATCCCGGGTATGTGGCTCTTAATGCCGCCTTCAATCCGGCTCAGACGGACTATCTGTTCTTTGTCGTGGAAAACGCGGCTCAGGGAACTCATACATTTACTTCTAACCTGTCCGATCATAATCAGGCCCGTCAGCTCTACCTGGAAGGATTCCGGAGTAAGTAATCTATGAGAATTCCCGAAACGGTGATTGAGGAAATTCAGGAAAAAGTCGATTTTCTTGAAATTGTGGGGGAGTATACAGCCCTGTCCCGGAAAGGGGACCGTTACTGGGGCTGCTGTCCTTTTCACAATGAGAAAACCCCTTCGTTTTCCGTTATTCCCGAACGGAGTGTCTATTACTGTTTCGGATGCCATAAGGGCGGCGGTTTTTTTCAGTTTATCATGGAGGCTGAGAATCTCTCCTTTATTGAATCAGTCCGGTTCATTGCGGAGAAAAAGGGAATTGTCATCCCCGAATCCCAGTATGATGAAACTGCGGGAATACAGAAAAATGCTCTGAAAGAACTGTATAACAGGGTCTCCGGCAGCATGCATTATATTTTAATGAATAATCCTAAAGCAGCAGAAGCCAGACAGTATCTGGCTAACCGTGGGATTCATGAAGATACAATCGAAAGATTTCAGCTGGGTTACGCTCCGGACGACTCCTTCTGGCTGTATGGTTTTCTGAAAAGCCGAAACTACTCGGAAGATTTTCTTCTGGAATCCGGCCTGTTTACCAAAAAAAATCCCCGGCGATGCCTGTTTTCCGACAGGCTGATGTTTCCGGTCTATTCCAATCAGGGAGATGTTGTTGCCTTCAGCGGGAGAACAATGAAGAATGATAAGAATGTACCGAAGTATATCAACTCTCCCGAGACAAGGCTCTATAAGAAGAGCGAGCTGCTTTACGGTCTCTGGCAGAGCAGGGACAGTCTGAGGAAAACAAGAGAATTCTATCTCTGCGAAGGAAATGTCGATGTCCTCGCCCTCTATCAGAGCGGTTTTACTTCGGCAATGGCTCCTCTGGGAACCGCTTTTACAGAAGGTCAGGCCAAACTTTTAAAAAGGTATGCCACCAAAGGGTATGTCATTTTTGACAGCGATGATGCCGGGATGAAGGCGACATTCAAAGCCGCTATTATATCTGAACAGCAGGGTTTGCAGCTTCAGGTGATAAAATTGCCTGAAAAATCTGATCCAGCGGATATAATAGAGAGAGAAGGAGCAGAAACATTGAAAAACATGGTGAATAGGCCTGTCCAAGTTTTTCAATTTCTGTTAGATTACACAATGGTGTCCTATGATACCGGGACACCGGAAGGCAAGGAGCAGGTAGTAAAGGAATTATTTCCGTATATTGAATCAATTGGTTCTGAGATTAAAAGGGATGCTTGTCTTGGAATGCTGTCAGAAACCCTGGGAGTGAATAATAAAGCTCTCGTTGTGGATATGAATCGGCATACAAATCAACAGTCCAGGAAGAAAGAAGAGAAAAAGCCCGAAATCTATCAGAACCAGAAAATGACAGATGAATTTTTCCTCATGTTGGCAGTCTCTATCAATAGAGACTTTTTTCCGTATCTGAAGGAAAATATCAGTAAATTTGACTTTCATGATGAGAGAGCAGTAGTTTTATATAAAGCTCTGGAAGACAGTGTTGAAAATAATGAAAGTAAAATTGAGCAGCTTCTGTTGAGAATTGGAGATGATTCTGTGAAAAAAATGCTTGTTGAAAAGATTTCGACAGGTGAAATGGATGCGGACGCGGAACAGGTGATAAAGAATACTTTGAAACTTGTTAAATCCCGTCAGCTGGAAGCTAGAAGTCTGGAGATAAGCCGTCTCCTGAATCGTGCCGAAAAAGAAAATATATCCTGGGATATGATTAATGAATTAATCAATGAAAAAAAATCCCTGGATCAAGAAATTGTTGAATTGAAGGTGAGGGACTAATGTCAGAAATCAGTACTGACCCCGCAATTGTTAAGTTATTAGAATACGTAAAAGACAAGAAGCGCATAACTTATGATGAAATGAATGAGTTACTGCCCGATAATATTGTGAATTCTGAAAAGATCGAAGAGGTCATTACCCTTCTTGAAAAACAGAACATTACCATTATGGAAGAGGAACCTTCCATGGATGATGTGGATCAGGAAGAGGATCTTGAAGAGGATCTTGATGAAGATGATCTCAATGATCTTGATGATGAACCCATCATTGTTGAAGGAGCCACTCCTGTTGTTTCCGACGGCAGTGATGACGACTCTGTAGATATTACCGGAGACGATGACGGAATCATTGATGAAGATGAACTTGATCTGGATAAAGAAGACGATGATGATTCCAAAGATGAGGATGATGACGAGGAAGAAGAGAGTAAAAAACTCGTCTTCAACGAAAAAGAAGCCTCCATTGATGACCCGATCCGTCTCTATCTGAGAGAAATTGGAAAAGAGAATCTGCTCACTGCCCAGCAGGAAGTGGAACTTTCCAAACAGATGGAAGAAGGGGAAGAGATCATTAAGAATATCCTGAAAACATCAGGAATGATTATTCCGGAATTTTATAAACTGGCTCAGAAAGCATTCTCCAAAGCGGATCCCCGTGATATGAACTTTTCAAAAAAGGAAATATCTGACTATCTGGCCGAGAAGAGACGACTGAATCAGTATTACAGAGAGCCTCTGAAAGCAATTTTCCCGACCCTCAAGGGGTACATGGATATGAAGGAAAAAATTGCCTCTACAGACGGTGATGTCATTTCGGACAAAAAGCTGACTGTAAAAAGAAAATCACTGCTGGAAGAGATCATCGGTATTGATATCCACCAGGAAGAAATCTTCTATCTTTCAGAAAAATACATAAATGCTTCGAAAAAAATTAAACAGTACCGAAAGAAGCAGGATAAAATAGAACGGACTCTCCGTGTTTCAAACATGAAAGAGGTCAGAAATCTCGGAAGAGGGCTGGCTTCCCGTTCAAAACGGCAGGAAATTGAGGACAGCCTCGGTTTGACCAGCGATGAGATCAAGGAACTGATCAGACAGGTTCAGGTTGCCGAGAAACAGCTTTATGATCTTGAAGTTGAGTTTGAAAACAAAGCGGATGATGTACTTCTGAAAGCTCAGGATATAAATCATGGACGGACCATGATGAAAAATGCCAAGGACAGGCTGATCAAAGCGAACCTCCGGCTTGTAGTGAGTATTGCCAAGAAGTATACCAATAGAGGTCTGCACTTCTTTGATCTGGTTCAGGAAGGCAATATCGGGCTTATTAAGGCTGTAGAGAAGTTCGAGTACCGGAAAGGGTATAAGTTTTCAACCTACGCTACCTGGTGGATTCGTCAGGCAATCACCAGATCCATATCCGATCAGGCAAGAACTATCCGGGTTCCCGTGCATATGATTGAGCAGATCAACAAAGTTGTCAGGGAATCCAGACAGCTTATGCAGATTAAAGGTCGGGAACCGACTGATGAAGAGATCGCGGAACGCCTGGGATGGACAGTCTCCAGGGTTAAATCCGTTAAGAATGTCGCCAGAGAACCGATTTCACTGGAAACTCCCATCGGAGAGGAGGAGGATTCACTTCTGGGGGATTTCATCGAAGATAAAGATGTGGAAAATCCCGCTAACCAGACGGCATTCAAAATACTGCAGGAGCAGCTGCAGGAAGTCCTTGAAACTCTGCCTCCCAGGGAGCAGGAAGTTCTTAAAATGCGATTCGGTCTTGAAGATGGTTATTCCTTGACTCTGGAAGAGGTTGGATTGTATTTTAATGTAACCCGTGAGAGGATCAGGCAGATCGAAGCGAAAGCATTACGCAGGCTGAGGCATCCGAAAAGAAGCCGCAGGCTGAAAGATTATCTGGAAAACTAATAAGAGGTATAACCATATGCAGGGAACATTTGATAAATTACAGAAATTGCAGGAGATTCTGTCTCAGAAGTTTGAAATTGAAAAAGAGATTGAGGGAATCCCCAAGAATCTTGCTACCAAAACTGAACTTCTCAATAGACTGAAGAAGTCCTATATCGAAAAGAATGAGCAGTATGAGAATACCAAAGACAAGATAAAAACTCTCAAACATGAAATGGGTGAAGCTGAAAGGCAGAGAGAAGAGTTTGAGAAACGCATGGATGTTATTTCTACCCAGAGAGAATACGAAGCTCTGGAGAAAGAGATCAAAGATGCCACAGAGAAAGAACAGAAGCTCCGTCGCGATATACAGCGGGAAGAGCGGGCGCTGGAAGATATGCTCAATAATCTTCAAAGAGAGGAACAGATGATCTCTCAGCAGGAAGAGGAGCTTAAGGTTGAACAGGAAAAAAATGATGCCGAAAAGCTCAGTAAAGAAGATCTTCTTAAAAAACTGGAATCGGAAGAAGCCGATGTCATTCCGGGTATGGATGAGGAGATCCTTTTCAAGTTTGAAAGGATTATCAGGAATAAATCCGGTCTGGGTATTGTTCCTGTTCTGAACGGAACATGTAACGGGTGTCATATGATCCTTCCCAAGCAGTATGTAAATGATGTAAGAGCCGGAGAAGATATTCTTTTCTGTCCCTACTGCAGCCGTATTCTGTTTTATCAGGAGTCAGAAGGGTCCGAAGTTGATACTTCATCAGCCTATATGACTGCAGAAGTCGGCGGGCTTTCAGATCTTGTCGATGACTTTGATCTGGATTAATTGTATTTAGAAATTTAACAGGCCAGATTGCCGCTGCCGGTGTATTGCCGGTAGAGGAAAGTCCGGGCTCCATAGAGAATGATGCCGGGTAACTCCCGGGCATTCCCTTTTCGGGAATGACAGACAGTGTCACAGAAAATATACCGCCTGCGGGTAAGGGTGAAAAGGCGGGGTAAGAGCCCACCGCCTCATCCGGTAACGGAAGAGGGCACGATAAACCTCATCAGGAGCAAGATCAAGCAGCAGACAGGATTTCTCGTCTATTGTCTGCGGGTAGATTGCTAAAGCCGTTTGGTAACATTCGGATCAGATAGATGGCAGTCCTTAGACAGAACCCGGCTTACAGGCCTGTTTTTTTTTATTTTTAAAGGGGTCTTTGTTGAAACATAAAGAGCGGAATAACCGGTCCATTTTATTGTTTCTTGTAATTTTTTTACTCTTGAGTATTACCATTGCCCTTTTCGGTATCATCAGAGGGGCTTCCTATTTTTCAAGCAGAATAAATTCTCAGCCCTCCACCCAGAGTTTGAGATCTCTCTGGCAGAAGGGAGACTATCTTTCCGTCCTGAATATAACAGACAGCAATCTGGAACAGAATCCCATGGATGCGCACAGCCTTTTTTTCAGAGGTCTCGCTTCCTATTATACGGCTGTGTCCCAGATCTCAGCAGAAGATGAATCTCTGTATCTGAATAATGCCATTGTTTCGCTCCGGAAACTCCTTATCAGGCCGGATGCCCCCAAAATTGAAATAGTCTACTATGTTCTGGGTAAATCCTATCTTATGAAAGGAAGATATTATGCCAATACCGCTCTGGAATATTTTCAGAAAGCCAGGGATGCGGGATACGAAAATAGCGATACATTTGAATTTATGGGTGAAGCCTATTCCATTCTTGGCAATTTTGAAAAAAGCATTGAGTATTATGAAAAAGCACTCAATAACAATAATTCTGACAGATTATATTTGAAAATTGCAGAAGACTGTTTCAACTTCGGAGAGTATAATAAGTCAGCTGTTTATTATAATGAGTTGTTAAAGCGTACAAATGATGAGTCTTTGAAAAAAAAGGGGCTTTTTCAACTTGGAAAACTCTATTATGATATAGAAAATTTCAAAATGGCGGAAGAAACGTTTCAAAAGCTGAATGCCATTGATCCAGGAGTGGCTGAATCGCATTTTATGCTGGGTGAAACGTACTTTTATTTGAATGATATGACTGAAGCACGCAGGGAGTGGCATAGAACATTACGGATTGATCCGGAACATAGAAATGCCAGATTGCGACTTTATAACTAATAAATATTGATAAGGATACTTTGGAGGAAATATGGCTCGCTCTAATAAAATTTTCGGTGGTTTTTCGACTGATATAGGTATAGATCTTGGAACTTGTAACACTCTCATTTATGTCAGAGGTAAAGGCATCGTCAGCAGTGAGCCCTCTGTAGTTGCTGTTGAAAGAGGAACAAAAAAAGTAGTCGCAGTTGGAAGTGAAGCGAAAAGAATGCTCTGGAAAACTCCCGGGGATATCATTGCCATCCGACCTTTGCGCGATGGTGTTATCGCAGATCTTGAAACAACGGAAAAAATGATCCGTTATTTTATTGCCAAAGTACTGCCCAAACGCTGGATTGTAAAACCCAGAATGGTTATTGGTGTCCCTTCCTGTATAACAGAAGTTGAAAGAAGAGCCGTGGAAGAGAGTGCTTTCAAAGCGGGAGCCAGGGAAGTTAAAATCATCGAAGAATCACTTGCTGCGGCAATCGGAGCGGATATCCCCATTTTTGAGCCTGCGGGGCATATGGTCTGTGATATCGGAGGCGGTACCACAGAGATATCAGTCATTTCTCTGGGGGGGATGGTTGTAACCAATGCGATTCGTCTTGCCGGCGACGGTTTTGACGTAGCAATCATCAAACATGTCAGAAGTGTCCATAATCTTATTATTGGAGAACAGACGGCGGAACGTCTGAAAATCAATATCGGAAATGCGGCTCCTGATAATAAAATTGAAAAAATGGAAATCAAGGGAACCGATGCCATTACCGGTCTGCCCAGGCGCCTGGAAATCGATTCTGTAGAAGTCCGGGAGGCCTTACAGGAACCCATCAATGCCATTGTAGAAGAAGTCAAAAGAACTCTGGGGCAGACTCCCCCTGAGTTGGCGGCTGATATTGTTGAAAGAGGTATTGTCATGACCGGTGGCGGTTCTGCCCTCAAGGGACTTCCCAAGCTTCTTTCCAAAGAAACCGGTGTTCCTGTCATTCTGGCTGAAAATCCACTGCTCTGTGTTGCTCTCGGTGCGGGTATGTATTTTGAGTATGAAAAGGGTGCAAACAGCAGTCGTAGTATCTATGACAATCTGAACTCATAATCCGGTAATGAGGTATGCGTCTGGTGCAGGACAGCAAAAACCGTAGAACCCCTACATTTATACTTTTACTCTTTATCAGTCTCACTATGCTTGTATTCTCAACGAATGCCCGGCTGTCTAATCCGAAGATGGTGGGTATGAGTGTTCTTTCAGGATTTCAGAAGGCTGTTTTCGAATCGGTCTCCTGGTTTTCCAATACAGTTAACTCCATTAATGAGCTGAAGAACCTGAAAGACGAGTATGACAAAACTCTCCAGAAACTGAATGAATATGAAACAATGGATAAGAATATCACAGAGATCCGGAGGGAGAACCAGCTGCTCAAAAAACAGCTTGATTTTGATCAGGATCTCGAAATTTCCCATGTAGCTGCAGAGATCATTGCGAAGGACCCTGTTAACCTCTATTCCTCATTTATGATCAATAAGGGCCGTCGGCACGGTGTGAGAGAGGGGATGCCGCTGACAGCCTATCAGAACGGCATCATCGGTCTGGTCGGGAAAGTGGTAGAAGCCGGATTCGGTTCTTCCATTGTTTCTCCCATTTACGACAGCTCCAGCTATGTAGCGGCCCGTTTTCAGGATACCCGTTTTGAGGGATTGATAAATGGTACCGGGAGCAATGAGAATCTGCTTATAATGAATTATGTCAAAAAAACAGCCACTTATCAGATCAGCAATGATGACCTGATTATTACTTCCGGAATGCAGTCAATCTATCCCCGGGGTATCTATATCGGTAAAGTTCAGAGCATAACTTCCAGAGAGTACAATACTTCCCTGGAAATTGAAGTCCGCCCGGTTATAGATTTTTCCACACTGGAATATGTTTTTGTTCTTACCGGCGAGGAAGGAGATATCACTCAATGAAAAAACAGGTGATTCTGATTCTTCTGCTGTTTCTGGGAATCCTTCTGAGGACAACAATATTTCATTATCTCGGTTTTAGTATTTCTCCTGATTTTTCCCTTATTATGCTTGTATTCTTTTCATTCCGATATGGAAGCAGTGCAGGACAGTTCAGCGGCTTCACCGCGGGGCTCTTTGAGGATTTTTTAAGTCTATCTCCCCTGGGTTTCAATGCCTTTATCAAAACCATCATAGGTTTTGTATCAGGATTGTTTCATGATCGATTTGTAATGGATCCGATTCTGTTCCCTTTTGTCACTCTCGTCATTGTCACATTCTTCAAGGGTATCCTTTCATTCCTGATCATAGATGTTTTTAATATTGCGATCTCCGGTTCCACTGTTTTTTCCCGGTTGTTCTTTCTGGAACTGATAATCAATGCCCTGCTGGCTCCCATTTTATTTCAGCTGCTGCGATTACTGCTGGATAGGGTACTGCCGGAAAGGAAAGCTCTGTAAGTATGTCTGTTCCCGGTCATTCCAAAGTGAATGCACATAGAGTGTATTTTCTGGGCGGAATCTTTCTTGTCATTGTACTTATCTATATTTATCAACTCTTTAATATGCAGATAGTGGATAATCTGATCTACGAGCGGAGGGCCCGGGAGGTTTCTCAGCGTTCTAAGATCATACCTGCACAGAGGGGTCGGATCTATGACCGCTATCAGGATGTTCCTCTTGCAATGAATATTGACTCTTTTGCCATCAATTATACCTCCGCAGACGGACAGCCTGAAAACTGGGATCTCATGATCAGCCGCCTGGCAGGGATTCTGGAAATGAGTGAAGAGGATCTCCTGAACAGATTTCCGGGGAATTCAGTCTCCTCCTATATCCCTGTGGAAATTGCGGATGGTGTTTCCTATGAGAAAGTTGTCCGCATCGCAGAGAATATCGATCATTTTAAAGGAATCTCCTGGAGCAGCAAACCTAACAGGTTTTATAATTACACAGGTTCTATCTCCCATATCCTGGGCTATGTAGGCAATATCACAAATGAAGAACTTCAGATCCTCTATAATCAGGGCTACTCATCAGGTGCGGTTCTGGGTAAAAACGGGATTGAAAAGCAGTATGATCATATCCTGAGAGGGGAAAACGGAAGAATCTTCAATACTGTTGATGCCCGGGGAAGACGCCTTTCTGGAGATGAAAATATACAGCCGCCGAAGAACGGCTATGATCTGGTCCTTACCATTGACAGGCATATACAGGACCTGGCTGAAAAAGCTCTGGGACCCAGAAAGGGATCTGTTGTCGTTTTAAATCCGGCAAATGGAGAGATCGCGGCACTTGTCTCCTATCCGGGGTTCAATCCTAATATGTTCAATATGCCGGGATCCCAGAATTTCGGTACACTCTCTCTGAATCCTGACTTTCCCTTTCTCAACAGAGCCATACAGTCATCCTACGCCCCGGCTTCTACATTTAAAATCCTTTTGACCGCAGCAATTCTTCAGGAACATGCCGTTGATCCCAATTATGTTGTCAACTGCACAGGCAGCATGGAACTGGGGAACAGGACTTTCTACTGTCATAAAAAAACAGGACACGGTAAGCTGAATCTGCAGGAAGCCCTGGCGGAATCCTGTAATATCTATTTCGGTACGGTCGGTGTTGAAGCTCTGGGAATCGAAACGATAGCGGAGTATGCCCGGGCATTCGGTTTCGGCAGCCTGAGCAATATTGATCTTCAGGGAGAAGTTCCCGGGAATGTACCTTCCCCGGCATGGAAAATGCAGACTTACAACAGTCACTGGACCGGAGGGGATACACTCAACGCCTCGATCGGTCAGGGATTTGTTACTGTCACCCCATTACAGATGGCGAATATGATTGCAGGGATCATCAATGATGGGGAGATTTACAAACCTCATATCCTTAAATCCGTTATCAATCCCACCAACAGCAGCGTGGTAGAGAATATCACTCCCGAAGTTCTGAGAACCATAAATATGGATAAGGAAAATTTCGCCACTCTCAGGACGAATCTCCGTTCCGTTATTACAGAAGGAACTGCCAATGTGGTTATTTTGAATGATCAGGTCCAGATCGCGGGAAAAACCGGAACAGGGGAGGTCGGCAGCGATGAGCACTGGCACTCCTGGTTTGCTTCCTACGGCCCATGGACTGAGGATAATCAGGGCGATAAATATGTTGTTGTCACCATGGTGGAAGCCTCCAATGACTGGGACTGGTGGGCGCCCAAGGCTGCGGATATTATCTACGAGGGTATTTACGGGAATATGACATACGAAGAAGTCATAAAAGATATGAAGGATCGAAGGGTATGGTATGCCTGGGATATCCCTCTGGAGGAGGAAAATCATGAAGATTAAACTGAATACTCCTTCTATTTTCGGCTTTGATTTCTTTATATTCCTGGCTGTGGAATTCCTTATGGTGATAGGAATCTTTTTTATCTATTCCAGTGGTGTGAACTCCAATGGCATTATTGTAAGCAATGAGTATATCAAACAGATCATCTGGGTCTGTTCCGGTACAGTCATAATGCTTGTATTTGCCTTTATGGACTATAAGCGTCTCCGGGCTCTTTCCCTGCCGATTTACCTCATTACACTCATTATGCTGATAATGACTTTCCTTTTCGGTCAGGTTGTCAATGGATCCCGATCCTGGTTCGGAATAGGATCTCTGGGAATTCAGCCGTCGGAAATATCAAAAGTTACGACGATTCTCTTCCTCAGCTCCTATATGAGCAATAATCGGAACAGAATAGAAAGCATCTGGGTTTTTATGACAGCCCTCATTATTGCGCTTATTCCCATGGGGCTCATCCTGCTTCAGCCGGATCTTGGGACCGCCATGGTGTTTATTCCTGTTTATCTTGTGATGGCCTATATTGCGGGCGCCAGGAAGCGGTATATCCTGTTTATTCTGCTCACGGGAGTCCTTACTATCGTTTTTTCTGTTTTGCCTTACTGGGCTATTTTTATATCACAAAATAAGATAAACAGTATGATTCTTTTTTCAGATACCAGTTTGATGAAAATTATCTCCCTGGGATTTCTTGTTATTATCGGACTGGGTATCTGGGGGTATCTGATAACAAGAAAATTCTATTTTTATCTGGTTTTCTACTCATTCACAATCATGGGTATTTCCTATGTCATGTCATTTGTTGCCAGGATGGTTCTCAAAGATTATCAGGTTATGAGGCTGATTGTATTCCTTGATCCCCAGGTTGATCCGAAAGGAGCGGGCTGGAATATCATTCAGTCCGTTACAGCTGTAGGATCAGGCGGTGTTTTCGGCAAAGGATTCCTCCAGGGAACACAATCCCATTACAGATACCTGCCGGAACAGAGCACGGACTTTATTTTTTCTATTATTTCTGAAGAGATCGGTTTCCTTGGAAATCTGGCTATCATTCTTCTTTTCCTTGTCATATTCTGGAGATCCATGAATGTTATTCTGAAATCACGGGATCTCTTCGGTTCCCTCATTGCTGCGGGAATGTCAGGTATGATATTCTTTCACTTCATGATTAATATCGGGATGGCTATTGGAATAATGCCCATAACCGGTATACCTTTACTATTTTTATCCTATGGAGGATCGTCTCTGTGGACAGCTTTAATGGGAATCGGAATGATGCTCAGCGTTTACCACAGGCGATACAAAAATACAAATTAAATGTCAAAAATTAACGTATGCAAAGACCTTAAAAAAGAACTGCTCCAGGTTGCTAAACCTGCCCGGTATACCGGAGGGGAGATCGGTTCCTATACATATGAGAAAGATGAAATTCTGAAAGTCGGCATCTCCTTCCCTGATATGTATGAAATCGGAATGTCGAATCAGGCTGTCAGAATCCTTTACAATAGATTTAATCAGATTCCCGGGATCCAGTGTGAGAGAGTTTTTGCTCCTTTCATGGATTTTGAAGATGTTCTTAAAAATAGAAATCTTCCCCTTTTTACTCTAGAATCCGGGATCCCTCTCTGTGAACTGGATATTCTGGCTTTTTCCATAGGCTATGAACTGACTCTGACCAATATGCTTACTATCCTGGAATCAGGGCATATCCCTCTGCATAGAGAAGACCGAAGTAATGACCATCCTCTGATCATTGCAGGAGGTCCGGCAGCCACCAATCCCGCCGCTTTTTCTTCTTTCATAGATGCGGTATATATCGGAGAAGGGGAGCCCTTTATAGAAAACTACGGGCGTAAACTTGTTGAAGTCAGAAAAAAAGGCGGGGGAAGAGATGCTCTCCTGTCTGTTCTGAAAGAGGATCCCGCCTACTGGTATCCCGGTAAAAAAGAAAAGACAATCAGATCGATTTACGGAGATTTCGGAATAACATCAGAAATCAACAGCAACATGCCTCTGGCATCACTTACAACGGTCCAGGATCATGGTGTTGTGGAGATAATGCGGGGATGTCCCAACGGATGCCGTTTCTGCCACGCAGGTTACTTTTACAGGCCTTTCAGGCAGAAAAATGTGCCGGTGGTTCTCAATGAAGTCAAACATCTCGTTGAAAATTGCGGTTTCAGAAATATTACACTCTCTTCTCTCTCATCCGGTGATTATGCCGGTCTTCTACCATTGGTGGAAACTCTTAACAGACAGTATCGAGAGAGGCATATTTCTTTTCAGCTTCCTTCACTCAGAGTCAATTCCCTGAATCTCAACCTTCTGAAAGAAATTTCCGCTGTCAGAAAAAGCGGTTTAACTTTTGCTGTGGAAACCCCTGATGAAGCCGGACAGGCTGCCATCAATAAAGATGTTTCCCGGGCGAAAATCATTTCCCTGCTCAATGAGGCCAGGAGCAAAGGATGGAAGCTGGCAAAGTTCTACTTCATGGTCGGTCTTCCTGTACAGACCGGAGAAAAATCTGAAGGGGAAGCCATTTCCGATTTTCTTCAGGAAGTTCAGCAGGAAACCGGTATAAAAATGAATGTCAATGTGGGAGTGTTTATTCCCAAACCCCATACTCCTTATGAACGGGTGAAACAGTTCAATGATGAAGAAGGAATGCAGCAGATCAGAATCATCAAAGACGGCTTGAGAGGCAGGAATTTTAAAGTGGGATTCCATTCTCCCTATTCTTCTTTTATCGAAGGAATTCTAAGCCGGGGTGATGAAAGAGCAGGGGAGCTGCTTGAAAAAGCCTACCGGTATGGCGCACGATTTGATGCCTGGGATGAATATCACGACAGGAATATCTGGAAAAAGGTAGTCGAGGAAGCTTCCTGGAATGTGGAAGAGGAAACATGCCGGGAACGGGACAGGAAAGAGTCTCTTCCCTGGGATGATATATCTCTTAGGGGCAGCAGTGCCTATCTGAAGAAAGAACAGGAGAAATCTGATGCTTCTGAACGATCTGTCAGCTGTGATCAGGACTGCGAAAGTCCCTGCGGCGTGTGCGGCGGTAAATTTGATGTGAAGTATCCGGAAGTCTTTGACTTTTCACATTCAGAAGATGAACCTGAAAAATTGCCCGTTGAAAGCAGTGACAAACAGGATCTGATGAAAGCCGTCATCGCATTCAGAAAGTCGGGTAAAGGAATCTTTCTGGGGCATCTGGATACAGTCCATATTTTTGAAAGGGCTTTACAGTGTGCAGCCATTCCTTTGAAATATACTGAAGGATTTAATCCCAAGCCCAAAATGGAATTTGCCCATCCCTTATCTGTGGGAATCACTGGAAATGCGGAGATCCTGGGACTAGAATTGACATGTGTCCCTCCTCAGGAAAGCTCAGGACTGATCTCTGAACTGAACAGAAATCTCCCTGAAGGATTTGAAGTGGAAAAAATCAAAATATTTCCTCTTCAGCAGGATAAACACAAAAAGAAAAAGACTCTCATGTCAATTTATGCGGGATCTGAGTACAACCTGACTTTTACGGAAACTTCCGCTTTAAAAATGTCCTATCCCGATCTTGCGGGTCTGCTGGAAGAAAAAGCAGGAGAACTGGATGTGAAAGAGGATTACAGTTTTAATGCAGAGGGAACAACTCTTAATGCTAAAGCTCTTTTCCGTAACAAAAAGATGAATAATATCATGAAATTCCTGAAAGAAGTCTTTCAGGAAGATATTCATAGTTTGTTTGATGTGACAAGAGTCCGGCTTCTGGCTTCGGATGGGAAAAAGAATTTTATTGATTATCTGGATTTGGATTCTTCCCAGAGCTGATCCATAATTTCAAAATGTTCCTTATCCATAGGGAGGTCCTGTTTCTTCATCTCTGATTCGACATGATTGAATCTGTTGATAAATTTTGCATTGCAGAGATGAAGCGCCTCCGCCGGATCTACATTGTGGTATCTGGCTATATTGACGACAGAAAAGAGAAGATCACCGATCTCCTCAATCAGATGAGCTCTATTTTCAGGATGAACCTCTCGAACTTCATTTATTTCTTCATGCACTTTATCCCAGACGCATTCTACATCTGGCCAGTCAAACCCGGCCTTTGCCGCTTTCTTCTGGATTTTGTAGGAGCGTTCCAGAGGGGGGAGTCCTTTGGATATTTTATCCATCAGATTTTTTTTGGGCTTTCTCCCTTCAACTTCAACTTTAATCTGGTCCCATTGTTTAATAACCTGTTCACTGTCATCTGCCTGAGCATCTCCAAAAACATGAGGGTGTCTGCGGATGAGCTTCTCTGAAATCCCGTCCAGAACCTGTGAAACAGTAAATTTATTCTCCTGTTCTTTGATATAGGCAAGCATGGTAACAAGAAGAAAGACATCTCCCAGTTCCTCTTTAAGATGGTCATCGTCATTCTCATGAATCGCATCAATCGCTTCATATACTTCTTCAATAAAATCCCCTGTAAGAGTTTCAGGGGTCTGTTCACGATCCCAGGGGCAACCTTCGGGTGAACGTAATTTTTTTATAACCTCATAGAGCTGGGCAAAGCTTTCTTTCAAAGAATCCATTTATAAGTCCTTATAGATATTTAAGTAGACAGAATATATATTATCAGAAGCAAAATGGACTTTTAGTCAGGATAGTGCTTACTGACTGAATGAAATAAATACAGTGATAAAAAGGAAATAATAAAAGCAATCGACGCATTTATTACTGAAATACCTTCATGAAAAAAAATGGAACCGATCAATGCACCGGCAAAAGAACCAATGACGCCCACAGCCAGTGCTCCGATGGTATGTCCAATAAAATACCAACGAAGAATATAGAAACAGAAAAAAGCGGATGTAAAACCGCAAATCATATACAGCAATATAAAATTCATTGAATAACTTCCAAGCATAGTATTTCCTTAATTTTTTAATGAAAAGTTAAAAATTCACGTTCATTGTCACAGACCCAAGATAAACAGGCAAACTCATCATCTGTTCAAAATTTGACTCACTTATACCATAACTGATAGCAACAAAAGCAATTTCAATAGCATTGATATTGGAAAGACTTCCTCCGTTTGAGCTA
Organism: Oceanispirochaeta sp.; assembly: GCA_963666275.2. GTDB lineage: Bacteria > Spirochaetota > Spirochaetia > DSM-2461 > DSM-2461 > Oceanispirochaeta. Next base: position 1,962,109 of record CAXXOA010000001.1, on the reverse strand, counting down.
CGCATGGAAATGAGATCTGAGTCAATCTGACCGGAGTCTGTAGAAAAGCTGTTGATAAAACTTTTGAATGTATTATAGCTGTCGGATCCGATATCATCCGTGTAGAAAACACCTCTCGCTGGCGTTCCCAAGTCCTGATTGTAATTCACTCCGTCTATGGAAAGGATGGGATCTCCGTTCTGATTCTGTGCGTTTGTAAAATCAAAATACACCTCATGATCATCCCCCCGCAGCGGTATATGCGGATAGGTCACACTGGTTTTACCGATGATCCCCAATGGGAAGAAGTCCAGATCCTCAGGAATATCCGTGCCGGATTCCATCTCAGATGAACTGTCTTCGTAATAGGAAGGACTGAAATGAGCTTCATCATCATCTACACTCGTGTCTCCGGAATAATAGATCTTATAATAGATAATATAACCGTCAATAAGATCATCATCAGGTGTATCAAACCCTACCTGATTCAAAGATGACCCTATCTTTCTAGGAGGATCCAACACTTCATATACAGGCAATCCGCAGGAAGCTGAAAGAGTAAAAATTATTAATGTCAGCAGTACAATACTATTCCGGTACTTCAAGTCCGTCTTCAAATCCAATTAATTCATAAATTCTAACAGGTTTTCTTTTACCTTTTACCCGGATATCATCCAGTTCTCTTGTAATAGCCCCTCTGTCCTTTACCTTTTCGTAGGTAGATTCACTGATGACTATGCTTGTGTAATACTGTTTGTTAATACCTTCCAGACGGGATGCCAGGTTCACATTGTCACCCATTACAGTATAGTTCATACGCCCTTCACTACCCATGTTGCCAACGGTGGTTACACCCGAATTTAATCCAATACCGATATGAATCTGCTTTTCCTGAGGCCATTTGCTGTTCAGATCATCCAGAAGTTCCATCTGTTTCAGCGCACATTTACAGGCAAGAAGTGCATGATCCTCCTGAGGTATGGGAGCTCCCCAGAAGCCCATTATAGCGTCTCCAATGTATTTATCAAGAGTCCCTCTGTAATCCATAAGACAGTCTGTCATGGCTGTCAGGTATTCATTCAGCAATGTAACCAGCTCCTGCGGCGACATCGTTTCCGATAAGGTTGTGAAACTCCGGATGTCGGAGAAAAATATTGTAGTATCGTTATCAACACCGCCTAATTCAGGGGGCTTGTCCATCATCTGATCCACAACCAGAGGACTGACATACTTTCCGAACATTTCTTTAATTCGGCGCTTATCGGACTCTTCAACAATAATCCTGTAAAGAACCACTGTAATATAGGTAAAAAACATGGCTATACCCGGAGTTGAAAAGTCAATCATGTATTTCTTGAATTCAAACAGAATTGATATGGTGATAAATTCACCAAAAATGAGAAGAACTGTAAATAGCAGAGACCATCCCGGCCCCATCCTTGAGGTAATGAATGCAATTATCAGCACCGAGAAAAACAGAATCAGGATGTTATAGATATCCGGTATTTCCTGAAGGAAATTATCCATAAGGATTGTATTCAGCGCATTGGCATGTATTTCAACACCGTACATAAGCCCGAAAGGTGTCGTCTTTTCATCATCAGCAATCCCCTGGGCAAAGGCTCCCACCATCAGAATCTTATTGCCCACAGCCTTGGTTCTCGGCCATCCATCGGGATCCAGGCCGGGGACTCGGGAAGCATAGCCGGAGTAGGAACGTATGGGATAGGTCTGATAACCGCCACGGGAGGGATTTGACCGTGTCCCCATGTAGTTGATCAGCATCTGCCCTCTTTCATCGATAGGAATTTTTATCTCAGAGACAGTTTCATAAACTCCCTCTTTTATTACATTTCCTTCTTCGTCTGTTTCGGGATATTCCCGGGTAATTGTGTATGGCTCCCACTGGCTCGTTTCGGTATTGAATTTCCGGATATCAGGAATAAGAATATATTCTCCGAGAACCACTTTAATGTCCGAGAGACTTTTATTGAAATAATTTGCCGCCAGGGACAGGGTTATGGCAGGAACAAAGTGATCCTGATAATGATTAACAGTATAAAACTCTTTATCCGGCGTACCGTCTCCGTCGGAATCCTCCACACGGGGAACAGCTGATTCTTCCAGATCTTCTTTGAGCTGTTTCAGTATCTTTTCTGTCAGAGGATATTCAAGAGTGTGAGAGATTCCGTCTCTATCAAGCCAGGCCAGACGCTCGAATGATTCGGGATCAATCGAATAGTCTGTGGTAAGTTCATCCGCATTCAGGGATCTGACGAGTACCGAAGATTTGGCGATAAGCTGCTGCCGGCGATATCTTTTGTCATAATCTTCATAGAAATTGGCATGCCCGAAGCCAGAGGCTGCACGGGCATATGGTTTTAAAGGTGACTGGGCTCCGAAATATTCGGTTACCTGTGAAGTATCCCCTTCTATATTTGTTATCTGGCCGAAATTCTCATACAGAGCATCCTGTCGACCGAAATATTCAGCAGAATCTGACTCACTCATTGGGGTCCGTTTCAGTACTGTTTCTATAAAAACCCGGCCGTTATTGCTCATAGCTTCTGTCAGAATGGCATCATCATAGGCATTGTTGTCCGGTTCAATAAAGAAAATATCTATAAACAGGGCGGATTCTCTTTCACTCTGGTTTTTAATCCTGCTGAAAGAATCCATAAGATTCGCATGTCTGTACCGGGGAAAAGGCCATCGCCCAAATTCATTCAGACTATTAAAATCAATACCGAGTATGAGTATATCAGGAGATATATTGGGGTTCCGTTTTTCTATTGTAACCCCTTCCTGAATCCTTGACTGTTCAAAAACAGTCTTTAAATTGAAATGCAGATCAAGGAGCTTCAATTCCATATGGTCGAAAATGGAAGTTGTTTTATTGAGCCCCAGGAAAATAAAGAAGAATAAAACAGCCAGTACAAGACTGAAGTATTTGATATTCCAGATCTTAGACCGTTTCCTGTCTTCTTTTGCCATTGCTCACTCCTTGATCTTCGGATGAAAAGAATTAACTATTGGTATTTAATGCAATTATACGGCTTTTTGCAATATTCGTCCAATTTGAGGAAGAATAATCATCAAGAATCCGCTGATAGGATGCTATGGCATCCTCTGCATTGCCCATTTCTTCATTCAAGCGGCCAATATTAAAAAGCGTTTCAGGGATATCGGCTGAAACAGAACCGAACTTGTCCAATACTGATTTATAGAGGCCCAGAGACTGTTCGGAGTTTCCTGCCTGGTCAGCTATGGAGGCTGCATTGAAAAGTGCTACAGGAGCAAGATAGCTGTCAGAAAATTTTTCTGAAACAGAAATAAATGCCTCGATGGATTCATCCCAGTTTTCTGCCTGGGCAAGATACAATCCTCTGGTATAGAGGGCTCTCAGTTCCGCATAGGAACCGCTGAACTCTGAAACACCTTCTTCCAGTACAGATTCCAGCTCTGCAGCAACAGATTCTTTATCTGCTTCAGCAGAATTGATCCATTTGCTGTAGGTTTCTTCAATGGTTTCCGCATGAAGAAGTGCTTTTTCCTTCTGTCCTTTGGTATAAAAATCATAAAGGCCAATCAGGACAAGAATCGCGACTACTGCTATGGCCGCTACTATGAGTTTCTTGCTGTTGTTTTTCAGTATATTGGCAATTTTTTCTGCCCTGGTCAGTGATGTTTCATTGTGAGTATTCAATTTAATCTCCTCATTTTATTTCTAACTCTTTTAACAATCTGGATAAGTATGTTCTCTGAATCCCCAGAAGTTTGGAAGCTTCAGTCTGATTATTTTCACAGTCATCCAGTATACCTTTTATATAATTTTTCTTAAATAAATTCACCGCATCTTTTAAAGTTTTTCCATTATATCGCGAATATGTGGATTCCGCACCTTTTGATAAAAGAAGACTCTTGCTTCGTATCACCGAACTGTCTGAAATAATAACAGCTCTCTCTATCACATTCTCAAGTTCCCGGACATTTCCGGGCCAGGAATAATTGAAAAGCATGTCAAAACAATCTGGAGTAAAACCCTGAAGTTTCTTCCTGTTCTTCATGGTATATTTCTTCAGAAAATACTCGGCCAGAACTGGTATATCATCTCTCCGCTCCCGCAATGGAGGAATCGAGATGGGTAGGACATTCAGACGGTAATACAGGTCTTCCCGGAATAATCCTTTTTCCACCAGGCTTTCCAGGTTTTTATTTGTAGCGGCAATAATTCTGACATCCACAGTGACTGTTTCGGAAGATCCGAGAGGTTCGAACTGTTTGTTCTGCAGGATCCTCAGCAGCTTAGCCTGCACTGATAAAGAAATTTCTCCGATTTCATCCAGGAAAATAGATCCCCTGTCAGCCATGGCAAAGCGACCGATCCTGTCCTGGGAGGCATCTGTAAAGGCACCTTTGACATGACCGAATAATTCACTTTCAAGGAGCTCTTCCGGTATGGCCGCACAATTCAGGCGGATGAGAATCTCATTTGCCCGGGAACTTTTCAAATGAATCTGTTCTGCAAACAGCTCCTTTCCCACCCCGCTTTCACCGGTAATAAGAACAGGTGAATCTGACTGGGAAATCTTGTCCGTTACACTTAAAAGTTCATCAATCTCGGGGCTGGCATAAATCAGTTTATGATAGCCGCTGTTGGTTTCTACTCTGTCCTGCAGCCGGAAAAGTTCATCTTTAACTTTTTTATAGGATTGGGCATTCTGATAGGCAAGGGAAGCCTGATTGGTGAATATTTCCAGCCATTCCAGATCTTCTTCTGTAAACTTCCTGCCGTTTTCCTTGTTAATGACTTCAATGACACCGACACACTCCCCTCTCAGTCGCAATGGCACTGCCAGGATTGATGTTGTTTTATATCCGACACCTTTATCTATACCGGAATAAAAACGGGTATCTTTTTCTACATCATTAACTATGAGGGATTGATTGTTCAGAGCCACCCAGCCGGCAATCCCCTCACCCATTTTAACAGTCAGCTTACTCACTTCATCTCCCTTGGTTCCAAGGGCTATTTCAAAATAGAGAAGTTCAGTTTCTTTATCAACTAGTAAAAGGGAGGAAGACTCTCCGCCGGTAAGTCGTGTGGAAGATTCAAGGATATGAGTGAGAAGAGACTTGATATCTGTATAATTGGAATTAATAAGGTTATTAATTTCAATTAAGGTCTCAAGTCTCTTCTTATCAACTTTATCAGCTAACATATGGCTGAAAAATTAATTTTCTTTTTCCTTCAGCATGTCAGCAAGGGTAAAAGTCGAATCATCCTCATTTTCCTCATGAATATATTTGGATATTTCTTTTTTCTGTTCCCTCAGCTTCATTTCTTTAACTGAAAGTGAAAGTTTCTGTTTTGAAGGCTGCAGTTCAATGACTGCTGCTTTGATTTTATCTCCCACTTTGAAGGTGGAAAGAAGTTCATCCGGATCAGCGTCTCTGTCCTCAGAAAGATTGTTCTTATGAATCAGTCCCTCGATTTCACCCTGTACTTTTACAAACAGTCCGAAATCAGTGATATTAGAGATTTCTCCTTCAATAACACTGCCTTTGGGAGCTACTTCCATCAGAGTTGCCCAGGGATCATCAGAAAGCTGTTTTACACCAAGTCTGATTCTGTGTGTTTCGTTATCGACATTGATAACAGTCACTTCAATCTCTTCACCCTCTTTAAGTACGCTGGAGGGATTCTTTACTTTTTTGGTCCATGAAAGATCATCGGCATGGAGGAACCCGTCAATACCTTCTTCCAGTTCTATAAAAGCACCGGCATTGGTAATTTTTTTGATAGTTCTTGTCAGTTTGATACCAACAGGGTATTTTTCACCGATTTCATCCCAGGGGTTAGGAAGTACCTGTTTCATACCAAGGCTGATTCTACCTTCGTGAATATCATAACCGAGAATCATTGCTTCAACTTCATCTCCGATATTCAGTACTTCTTTGGGATGTTTGATCCTTTTTACCCAGGACAGTTCAGAAATATGAGCAAGTCCCTCAATTCCCTCTTCAATTTCAATAAAGGCACCGAAATCAGTGAGCTTGGTAACTTTACCTTTAATGACATCTTCTACCTGATAGCGATCTTCAAACGTAGACCAGGGATCCTGTGTAAAATGTTTCAGAGACAGATTGATTTTTTCATCTTCCGGTTCCAGTCTGATAACCTTAAGATCAATTTCCTGTCCTTTTTTAACATAATCTTTGGGTCTGTTTACATGTCCCCAGCTCATATCGTTGATATGAAGAAGACCGTCAAAACCGCCCAGATCAATAAAGGCTCCGAAGGAAGTGAAACTTTTTACAGTTCCTTTTACTTCATCACCTATGGTTGTTTTTTCAAAAAATTCTTTTTTCTTCTCAGTGAGAATCTCTTCAAGCCATTCTCTTCTGCTGAGTACTATGTTGACTTTGGATTTTTCATTGTAAAGACGTTCGATATAGAATTCTGTTTCCAGACCAATGTATTCTTCGGGGTTTTCAATTCTGTGAAGGTCCATCTTTGAGATAGGAATAAAGGCTCTGACTTCGATACCAAGATCCACTTCAAATCCGCCTTTGATGGATTTGACGACTTTCCCTTTGATTGTCTTGTGATCCTGAAATGCGTCACGAAGCTCTTTCCACATTACTTTCGCATCAGCTTTTCTTTTGGAAACAACTAATTCTCCGTTTTTTCCTTCTCTTTTTACAAGGATTACAGATACATCTTCACCAATAGCAGGAGTTTCTTTGAACTCGGTTACCGGTATTTTTCCTTCTGATTTATAGCCAACATCCAAATAAACATACTCGGAATCCACCTGTATAACATGTCCGTCAACCAGTTCGCCTTCAACTAGCTGATCCATGCCTTTCAGGTACTCTTCCTGTAGTTTTGTTTGATTGTTGTTCTCTGCTGCAGCGGCATCCATTTCTACCATAACCGTTCAATTCTCCTGAATTATTCAAATTCTTTAATTTTACCTGATACTTTCTCACAAACTTGTCCTAACGTCAAGGAGGATGTATCCAAATATATTGCGTCGTCAGAAATTTTTAGACTACCCTCTTTTTTGTTTCTGTCTATCACATCTCTCTTCCTGATTCCGTCCAGGATTTCTTCAAAACTCAGATCACTGACCCCCTGTTTGAACCTGCGTTCCGCTCTTACTTCGGGGGAGGCGTCAATGAAAAATTTCACTTCAGCATGGGGAAAAACAACAGTCGTCATATCTCTGCCTTCCGCGACGATGTCGAGTTTTTCGCTCAGCTTCCGTATTTTATCGTTAATAATATGCCGGACCGGTACAATGGCAGAGACCTGGGCAACGATCTTGTCAATAGCATCCGAATGGAGATCTTCTTCCACATCGATCCCATTGAGAAAAAAGCGGAAATCCCTGATTTCTATCTGGCAATCAGAGGCCAGCTGAACTATTTTTTCCTCTTCACTCACAGAAATCCCTGTTTTCAGAGAGAGAAGAGCCACGGCTCTGTAGAAATTCCCTGAGTTCAGATTAAAAAAATTCCATTCTTTTGCAATTTTTGAGGCGATACTGCTCTTTCCTACACCGGCAGGTCCGTCTAATGCTACAATCATTTTTTCTTCTCAATCCTTTTTGCGGCTTTTTTTTGACTTTTTTCAAGAAGGCTGTTTACCTCTTTAGGAGTCAGTTTTCGGAACCGTCCGGGATTAAGGCCGCTGAGGGTAACACTTCCGATTCGAACCCGATGAATACTTTTTATAGTTATATTCCTGGAAAGGAATACTTTCCGCAGTTCGTTGTTTTTTCCCTCTTCCAGGACAATGCTGACTGTTCTTTTGCCCTTGAAGGTATACTTTTTCAACTTATATTTGACACCTTGAACAATCATGCCTCTCTTGAACTGTTCCATCAGTTCCAGAGGAATCTCCTTTTTGGAGGTTACCATATACTCTTTCTCCACATGGGAAGAGGGATGGGTCATTTTTTTGGCGAATTCGCCGTCATTTGTGAAAAACAGGAGTCCTGATGTCATGTAGTCCAGTCTGCCTACATTGTAAAGTCTCTGTTTCACTGCGGTATTTATCAGATCAATAGCCAGGGGCCTTCCCTGCTGATCCTGATTGGAGCAGATGTAGCCTGAGGGTTTGTGAAGGGCTATGTAAATGAGGTCTTTTGAGGGTTTAACCACTCTGTTGTCAAAAGTGACGACATCATCAGCGGATACTTTTGTTCCCGGTGTCAGTACAGCTTTCCCGTTGACAGTTACTCTGCCTTCGGCAATGATCTCTTCGCACTTACGCCTTGAACCAATCCCTGAGCGTGCCAGGAACAGCTGCAATCTTATTTCTTCTTCTGTATTATCCATTCAATTCGAACCTACGCTGCTCCACTTCATCAAGTTTCGGTAGATCAGCTATACTTTTTAGTCGGAACATTTTGAGAAATTCTTTGGAGGTGCCGTATTGAATAGGCTTTCCGGGAACATCTTTTTTACCGACTTCCCTGATTAGATTCCTTTTGAGGAGCAGACGGATCATTCCATCAGATGAAACACCCCTGAGATTCTCAATTTCCGCTTTTGTGAGGGGTTGAGAATACGCTATGATTGATAAAGTTTCCATAGCTGCCTTGGATAGTTTATCATCATTTTTTTTACCATAGTGATCTTTAAGGTTGTCCCAGAGATCTTCCTTGGGAGAAAGAACCCATCCCCCCTGCATTTCAATCAGGGAAAGTCCATGTTCAGGAGCTTTGTAATGCTCTTCCATACTGGTGAGAACTTCCTGAATGACATCTTTTGATAATCCGCTGACTTTTACCAGATGCTGAAGAGTGACTGGTTCACTTTCCAGAAAAAGGATTGCCTCAAGAATCGACTGCTCCTTGCTCAGAGTCATTTTTCTTATCCTTATAATTTATTGATCTGATTAGTATATCACCGAAAAGACGATTCTGATAAACCGCTATAAGGCTCAGTTTCACTGATTCCAGGATTGCCAGAAAGGCACAGACTATCTCCATGATAGATTCAGGGTTGATCAGGATGTCCGTAAAGGAGAATTCTCCTCTTTCTTCCAGCAGCTCCTGAATCAGAGTGATTTTCTCATTAACAGAAACTTCTTCATAAAGATTTACGATGGTTTCCTGGGTAAGATTTCCCATAACCTGTGAAAAACTTTTCAGAAGTTCCCAGACTTCCACTTCCTGCCACATGTCTTCATCAGGCGAGAAAGGAAGCATCCTCTGTTCCTTTTTCCGTTCAATCACCCATTCCGTTGTTTTTTCCTGCTCGGTCATCAGTACTGATAGTTTTTTAAATTTCTGATAATCGATCAGTTTGGCAACCAGTTCTTCCCTGGGGTCTTCCAGTTCATCAGAGAAATCCACCTCTACAGGAAGGAGCATTTTAGATTTTATATAGAGCAGAGTGGCCGCCATAACATAGAAATCCGTTATATTCTCCAGATTGACCGAAGTCGCATATTGAAGGTAGGAGATATACTGTTCAGTGATTTTCTTGATGGGAATATCATAGATATTAACTTCATTTTTTCTGATCAGAAATAACAGAAGATCCAGAGGGCCTTCAAATTCCTCGAGCTGAATATTATAATTTTCTGTCATAACGATCCTTCAGTAATGTCTTAACCTGTTCTGAGTTTTTATAACAGATAATACCCTGGTTTTCAACATCTTCCAGTAAGCCGGCGTAAACAGTTCCGCTTCCGGGCTCACAGAGTTCCGCATTTAATTCCAACAAGGGCTGAAGAACAAAAGCCCTCTCCTTGATGGCAGGATGGGGCACATCAAGGATTTCCGTATGGATTTCCCTGTTGCCGAACAGGAGGATATCAAGGTCCAGAGGCCTGGGGCCTTTACTGATCTCATTCTGACGGTTTCTGCCTGCCGAATCTTCAATTTTCCATAGTTCTTTCAGAAGATTTTCAGGAGTATCGGAAAAACTGCCGCAGACAGCCATGTTCAGGAATTCAGGCTGATCCTTTATTATCATAGGTTCAGTTTCCCAGATGGATGAAATCTTCATCGGGGAAAGGAGAGTCTCAAGTTTATTCAGGCACTCGAGCAAAATGCGGAGCCTGTCTCCCATATTGCTTCCGATACCGATGTATACAGTTTCTTTCAATAGTCTTCCCTAGAACAGTGCTGCGGGTTCATCACTTTTTTTGACAGGTGCTTTTGCCGCTTTCTGCTCTTTTGCGTCTTCGGCAGCCTTGTTTTTCTCAGCTGCTCCGGGGAACATGATTGTCCTGAGCTGAGTCATGAGACTGTCTGCGGATTCAGGATTGTCTTCCAGGTATTTTTTGACATTTTCCCGCCCCTGGCCGATCCTGTCTTCACCGATAGAGTACCAGCTGCCGCTTTTCTGTATCAGATCGTATTTCAGAGATGCATCAAGAAGACTGGCGCTGGCTGAAATTCCCTTGCCGAAGATTATTTCCAGTTCCACTTTCCGGAAAGGAGGAGCTACCTTGTTTTTTACAACTTTAACTCTGACTCTGTTACCGATCGCATCTTCCTGGCCTTTGGCCATGGTCTCAATTTTCCGGACTTCCAGCCTGACAGAGGAATAAAATTTCAGGGCGTTTCCACCGGTGGTTGTTTCAGGGTTTCCGAACATAACACCGATTTTCATACGGATCTGATTTATAAAAATAAGACAGGCATTGGATTTTGATATGATACCTGTCAGTTTTCTGAGAGCCTGGCTCATAAGTCGAGCCTGAAGACCCACATGAGAATCTCCCATGTCTCCTTCGATTTCCGCCTGCGGGGTCAGAGCCGCCACAGAATCCACTACAATAATATCTACAGCACTGGATCTTATAAGAGACTCGGTTATTTCAAGAGCCTGTTCTCCCGTGTCGGGCTGTGATACCCACAGATCATCCACATTGACACCCAGGCCTCTGGCATAAACAGGATCAAGAGCATGTTCCGCATCAATGAAAGCAGCGACACCGCCCCGTTTCTGAGACTCTGCAATGGCATGGAGCGCCAGAGTTGTTTTTCCGGAAGATTCAGGACCATAGACTTCAATGATACGTCCCTTGGGGAATCCGCCCACACCAAGAGCTTCATCCAGCAGAATGGAGCCGGAGGGAATTGATTCTATCTCCATTTTGGCCTGTTCTCCCATTTTCATAAGAGAGCCCTTTCCAAACTGTTTTTCAATTTGCAGGCGTGCCGCCTCCATTGCTTTCTTTTTATCTTCCATCGTTGCCTGTTTTTTCTCGGACATGAAAAATCTCCTTAAGGAATAGATGCTCATTTAACAAATCAAAATTCAATGGTACTTCATAAAAAAAGAAATTAAATGAGATACTTAACATCTGTTTGTGATACTATCAGGGATATCAGTATTATTCAATAATATTATGAACGGCGATTGCCTGCAAGCGAATAGATTTGTCTTCGTCAATTTTAACTTTACCCATCAGTTCAAGGGGGTAGGAAGGATCCAGATTGACCGGGAAATTGACGGATACGCTCATAATACCCTCCAGAACCTGGGAAGTATCATACCCGACAAGAAAATCAAAGATAATTTCATCATTCTCGTAGGTCAGATTTGTAAACCTGCCTCTCCACAGAACAAGGCAGTTCTCATAAAGATCCGGATTTTCCCGTATATCCCTGTAGGAATAATCTCCTGTAATTCCTGTGATATCAGGGTCCTTGAGAAACCCTTCCAGCATAAGAGCCTTCTGTTTAACTTCTTCCGATGCGTTGGAGTTCCTGAGTCTGTTGATTTCCACTCTTGCTTCGTTGTCTCTGTAATCATCAAAAAGAGACTGGGCTTTTTTCAGGGAATCACGGATTTCATCTTCAGACAATATATAGGTGACTTCTGAATCTGCAGATTCCGGACGGAGGAAGGAGGAATCCAGATTTTTATACAATCTTTCAAGGTTGCCTCTTGAGGGCTGTCTGGATTCATTGAAAAGAGGAATCCACAGTGACGAGGAAAGATAGAGTGTTCCGGCCAGCACAGCAAGGATCAGGGCTCCCCATATCCAGTCGGGAATCAGTTTACCTGTTCTCGGAAGGATCGATGAGAAGTTGCCCGAGTCAAGATACACATTAAGAACATCCTGATCATCTATTTTCCGGATTTTATTGAGACCCTTTCTGGCTTTTCTGTTGGACGGATTCAGATCAAGGAGACCCAGCCATATACGAACTGCCTCAGTGGTGTCTTTTTTCTTTAAATAGACCGCCGCAAGAAAGAGTCTGGGGTCTTCGGCTTTTCTGTTAACCTGTACAGCCCTTTTCAGGTATGTCTCTGCGCCGCCCATATCTCCCGTCAGGTAGCATGCGGCTCCCAGGAAATAATAGAAATGATAGTTCTCCAGAAAAAGCGGAACCTTGGGTTCCAGAAGAGAAATCACATTTCCGTATCGACCGGTTCTGAGTAGTTTATATCCCTTCTTGAGGGTCTTATTGTATATCTTCATAATGAGAAAGTTTCTGTTTCAGTTTTTCAAGTTCACCCTGAAAATACTCTACCTGTGTAGTATAAACAGGATTCTCTAACTGGAGAAGAGTATTTATCTCATTTATGAATTCGTCAATCATATCCAGATCGTATTGGAAGGAATAACTGAGAATAAGGCTTTTGTCGGAAACAGCTACCGCTTTGGGTATGCTGAAATCTTTCTCTTCCGATACAGTATCCTGCAGCGACAGAGCAGGCCCCCCCGTGGTCAGAGCATAGGCCATAGCTATTTCAGTACCAGGAGGAATTGAAACAGGGTTATAGTATATACCCGCGGCAGAGTCGTTGATTGAGTATGGAAGGAGAGAGAAATCCCTGCCCTCACGGACGTTGAAATCCCAGTTGCTGTCATTCAGACGTTTCCAGTTGGAAAATATAATCTGATCAGGTTTTCTGTCTCCGTATGGTGTAAAAGCCATCCTGAAATCATCCTCTCCGGAGGGGTTTGTCTCCCAATAGGGCGGAACGTTTCCATCGGACCAGGATTTTTCTGAATCAACGGGATTGTTTCCATTGATTAGAAAATCTGCCCCCTCGGTATTGTTGAATGTATCAATGAGCTGTTTGAGTCCCACGGAAATATAATTCTTTGAAAGGTTTCTGACAGTGTAAGTAACCTTGAATCCTTTTATGCTGTTGTCTACCTGGATAGACTGTACAACATGCAGAGTCCTGTTGCTCCAGTGAACCACCAGTAATCCGGGGTATTCTTCGATATGCTGGTTGAAATAAGCACTCTTTTCCAGACTGTAATTCCGGCCGTCCACTGTAATCAAAGCATAGCTGGTGGAAGGATCTCTGCTTTCAAGCAGGGATCTGACGGTTCCTTTGTGATTGTACTCGAACTCCCAGAAAGCCTCTGATTCATCAAAATTCAATCGGTAATTCGCTTCTTTCTGTTCTGCTGCTGAGAGCAATTGAAAAAGAAGGAGTAAAAAGAGTATCAGGGATTTTTTCATGTTATTCATTATTTCCCTCGCTTGCACTCAGGTAAATCAGCTGCTCTTTTATTTTAAGAGCTTCCTCTTTCATGGATAGAAGAAAAAGCCGGTTCTCGTAGATTTCCCTGGAAGTTGTCAGTTCTTTCAGTTTCTCCTGATAGACTTTGAGGGCCTGGTTGAATTCTTTTTCTTTTTTATCATATTCACTGGAACTTTTCAGAAATTCCTCATGACTCCATTGAAGAAGTTTAAGCAGTTCCTCTTCTCTGTATTTGTATTCAATGAGAGATAATTTATATTTGGAAGCCTCAACTTTGATGCTGGTTGAGTATTCATCAAGGATCTTTCTGTAAATCTCTTCGGCTTCCTCAAACCTTCCCAGAGTGTAGAGAGATTCGCCTATCCAGAAGAGACTGTTGGCCAGGTAGGGATTCTCTGTCTCATGGGCAGTGATAAAAGAGGAGAAAAAATGAATGGCCTTGTCATACTCTCCGTCAAGGAAGAGAAGTCTCCCCTTATAGTACTGGCCGTCAAGATAATAGGGATTCTTCGGGTAATTGAGCAGAAACTCTTCCATTATTTCCATGGCTGCAGAATAGTGACCCATTTCCAGGTAGGATCTGGAAAGCCAGTAGGCAGCATTACCGTAGAGTTCTGAAGAGTTGAGATCGAATAAAACCGTTTTGAAAAGCTTCGAAGCCTGTTCATATTTTGAACTTTTGAACAGATCCAGGCCGTACAGATATTCATCTTCCAGTGGCTGAGTCCAGACCGGGAGTGACAGCACTACGAGGAACAGGCTGCTAAAACCGATTATGCGAAGTTTTTTAGAAATCATCAAAAACTACCTCTCATACCAAACATCGGCTTCAGCAGTCTATAAATAAAATGAAAACTCTCAGTTAAAAAGGGTTCTTGAGAGATTTTACTACTGCAGCCGGATCAGATGCACCGAAAAAGGCCGAACCGGCTACAAAAACATCGATTCCTGATTCTGCCGCCATTTTAATGGTGCTCTGATTGATTCCCCCGTCTACAGAGATCAGATACCCGTAGCCTTTTTCTTTCCGGAGCCTGTCCAGCTCTTTCACTTTCTGAAGGCATTCCGGTATGATCTTCTGTCCGCCGTAACCGGGGTTTACAGTCATAATAAGAATCTGATCAATAAAAGGAAGCAGTTCTGCAACATAGCTCACCGGAGTGGATGGGACCAGAGATATCCCGGCTTTCACACCGCCCTCTCTGATCATCTGAAGGACTCTGTGGGCATGGACGACAGCTTCAACATGAAAGGTAATGTAATCCGCTCCCGCATCGATAAAGGCCGGAATCTTATTTTCCGGTTTTTCCACCATCAAATGAGCATCCAGAACCAGATCCGTCCGGGACCTGATCTGTTTTACCATCTGGGCGCCGAAGGTGATTTCCGGAACAAACACTCCATCCATAACATCCAGGTGTACCCAGTCGCCTCCTGAAGATTTTATGAGGTTGATTTCCTCTCCCATTCTGCAGAAATCCGCCGCAAGAATAGAGGGTGCGCATATTAGTTTTTTATCCATTTTTTCAAGATATCGTAATATTTTATTTTTGTGAATAAGTCGTTATTCAATATTGATATTGCAAAATCCGAATTATAGCGATTCTGTCCTAATTGTTTTGTTGACTAAAATAGACTGAAAAGTATAATAAGAAAGATGCATTTATCAGAATTCCGGTAGGCAATGTTAAAAACTTTATGGGTACAAACACTAAAAAAAGCGAAATAGATCAGTTTCTGGATCAGGTTTGCAGTTATACCGCAAAACGGGATCTGGATAAAGCTATTGAACTTCTTGATAAAGCCTATTCTGTGGATTTTGATTCAAAAGATACGTCTGAACTTTACAGGATGGTCAAATTCTGGCAGACGCGTTGGATGAGACTGAATGATCTTTCCAGTCCCTTTGAAAAAGGGGACTATCTGCTGACGCAGTGGGATCAGTTTCTTCTCTGGATCAAAAACAGGAATTCTGAATATATTGAAAAAGGGATCCTGGCCCTGAAGCATATGGTCCACTCGGCAGGAAAAGAGTTCTACGAACTCCTTCAGAATGAAGATATGGAGGATGTGTCTCTCTGTTTGAGGATCGGGCAGTGTAACAAAGTCCTGGGGAATTATGAAAAGGCGGCGGTCTGTTTTGAACGGGGGGCGCGAATCAACAGGGAAAGCCCGCAGATACTTGCAGAGCTGGCGGATACCTACGCTCTGATGGATGAGATGCAGGGGGCGAAAATCTTTTTCAGAGAAGCCTTTTTTATCAATCCTCAGGAAATTGATATCAGCCGGCTGGAATCGGGTCTTATTAGAAAGGTCATCGATAAGATCAGCAGGTTGGGCTATACAGGGTCCATTATCAATGAGTGGCTGCCTGTATATGCAGTTTTGTTCGGCGTTTTCAATGTGAAACGGGAACTGAGGGCTATCGAATACGGTAAGCTCAAACAGTCTATATATTCACTGCAGAGTAATCTGCGGCAGAATGATGATGACGAGGTATTGATACCTCGACTGATTAATAAGTATTTTTGGCTTATAGATCATTATATAAGCATAAAAGAAGATAGAAGTACGATTGACGAGGTTTTAATGAATATCAAATTACTCAGCCCGTCAATTTATCAGCAGTACATTAACTGATTTTGGGGAGCATTATTAAATATGTCTGAAGAATTTATTAATAAGATTAATGATTTGTTGAATGAAGAGAAATGGACACGTGCCACTTTAAGCAACTATACGGTGAATAACCTGAAGGAACTGGATGAAACGATCGATGAGATTCTGAGCTCGGATGTGCAGAACGAAATTCTCGATCTTTGCGAAGAGCATCTCAGCCATTCCAAAAACAGTATTATCGCTCTGTATATTTCCGGAATCATATCTTTAAACAAACAGCTCATTGATGATTCACATCTGGTGGAATTGATCAACATCTTTTCGGGAAATCACAAATGGAATATCGTGGAGTATCTCTGCAACAGGATTCTTCAGTTCGGTGAAAATAAAATGGCTCTTCGCGTTCTGGCGGAATGTTACAGCAATTCCGACAGGGAAGAAGAAGTTTTCGATATCTGGGAACGTTTAATCAAAATCGATTACAACGAAGCGGATATTGTCAAAAAGCTTGCGGAAAAGAAAGAAGACGAAGGCAAAACAGAAGAAGCTGTCGATTATTATAAAAAAGCCATCCACAGATATATCAATAAAAATCTTTTTTCCAATGTTAAAGACATCTGGAGCAAACTGATTGAACTGAATATTGAAGATCTGGAATTTTTTCAGCTTATTGAAAAGAAAATCTCTAAAACAATGTCTGCCGAAAGATCAGCAATGCTCCTGGAGGACCTCTACCCTGCCATCGTTGAAACAGGGAAATGGGATGTTGCAATTGATACTCTCAAGAGGATTCTTCAGTACGATGCAAAAAATCCCTGGGCTAGAAAAGAGATTGTCAACTGTTACAGGAAAATGTATGAAAACCACAGTCAGCTGGAAGAGTATATCAAACTGTCCAACCTGAACCAGAGCTGGCGTAATATCACGGAAGCGATTTCCGACTTTGAAAAACATATCTCTTTTGATGCTGGGAATTTCGTATTTCACAAATCCTGGGGTGTAGGTGTCATCAAATCTATTAAAGGTGACAATATCACCATAGATTTTGCTGAAAGACGGGGACATACCATGTCTCTGAAAATGGGAGTTAATGCTCTTATGAGTCTGGATAAGAACCATATCTGGGTTCTTAAAAGTGTCATTTCCAAAGAGAAACTTCATAAAAAAGTAAAATCCGATATTCCCTGGACTCTTAAAACTGTAATCAAAAGTTTTGATAATGCTGCAGATATGAAAAGGATCAAGGCTGAACTGGTTCCCTCCATACTCACTCAGAGCGAGTGGTCAAGCTGGAGTACAGAAGCCAGACGGATCCTGAAAACCGATGCGGATTTCGGTAATATGCCGGATAAGCTTGACCTTTTTATGGTCAGGGACAAACCCATTACCATCGAAGAGAAAACTTTTAATAAGTTTAAAGCGGAAAATAATTTTTTCGACAGGTATCAGACCATCCTGGATTTTATGCGTGAAGCGGATCCGGATTCAGACTATTTTGCTGAAATGTTCACCTATTTCACGTCTTTTCTGAAGGCAGCGAATGTGAATGAGCAGGTTGTCTGCAGCTACCTCTTTGTAAATAAAATTATCAAGATCTATCCTTTCCTCAACCCGGGCCTGACCTACGGTTTTCAGGAACTTTTTGATGATATAGAGGATCTTGACGAACTGTTTAAGAACATTCAGTATGCCGATCTGAAAAAAGAATTCCTTGTGGAAATCAAAAGGCATATCGAGGGATGGCAGAACTATTACATTCAGCTTTTCCCCTACTACCTCAACAAAACTATCCTTGATGAACTTATCAGCAAAGGATTTGATGATCTTGTAAAAGATAAACTCCAGGATATTCTGTCTCATTACAGAGAGTATCGGGATGCTTTCCTCTGGATTGCCAGAAATGCCGTAGAAGAGGAATGGTTTGAAAAGCTCTCTTTTCAGTACGAAAAGATTCTTATCAACATGATTCACCTTCTGGATATTACATTCAGAGACATCAGCAACAAGAAAGATGTGACAGAAAACAAGAAAATAAATAGAGCAATTATGACCTATTTATTCAAAGAGCAGCGACTGGAATCTTTTATCCTGAGCGGCGATGAAGATACCGTAAGCCGGCTATTTACACTCCTGCAGGATGTAAAAGAGCTCGATGTGTCTGTTAAACTGGATCTCAGACAGAAGATTGTTGATAAATATCCCAATATTCGCTTCCTTGGTGAAACAGAGGAAAAGGCTGTTTCTTCAGGCAGCAGATCTCTTATCACTCTGGAAGAGAGCCTGAGAGAAAAGCAGAAAGAACTGAAATATATTCTTGAGGTTGAGGTTCCCAAAAACTCCAAAGAGATTGGTATTGCCATTGAAATGGGAGACCTTAAAGAAAATGCCGAATACAAAGCGGGAAAAGAGAAGCAGGAATCTCTCAATATTCAGGTTGGAAAACTGAAAGAAGGAATTGAAAAAGCTAAGGTCTTTGATCCTTCCACTGTTGATGTGAAAAAGATTTCCTTCGGTACCAAAGTGGTTCTGCACAACGAGATAACCGATGAAGATGAAGTTTACACCATTCTCGGCCCCTGGGAATCCGATCCTTCCAATAATGTCATTTCTTATGTATCACCTTTCGGAAATGCCATTTACGGTGCAAGAAAAGGAAGAAAACTCAGTTTTACCATTAATGAGAAAGATTATAAGTTCAAGGTACTGTCTATCGAGAAATCAGAATTGATCTAAATAGCATAGATAATTGTAAAATATATAACCTGCCGGCAACGGCAGGTTATTTTTTGCCAGAAAAAAGCCGCCGTGCAGTAGACGGCGGCTTTTATAGAAACTAAAGTGGAATTTTATTTCATCGTAATAGGCTGCTGTGTGGCTTCGAGAACATCTCTCCACAGCGGTCCTTCGGGGTCTACTTTATTCTTTTTTGAAACGGCCATCTGAATGGGGATATGGACAAACGCATTATTCCACTCGGAAATAAGCATTCCTGTCCGTCCTGACATGGCCGCGTGGACCGCATTGGCTCCGAGACGGGCACAGTAGAGCGCATCATTGGGGGTCGCTGCAGAGGCCCTGATCATATAGCTGGGATCAATGTATTTAAGATTCATTTCCCTTTTAATCTTTTTGAAATAATCGGTTATGGAATCTTTGAGAAAAATACCGATATCTGCCAGCTTTTTATTGCCCCCTTCGTCTGTTGCATTGGTAGCTTCGAGCAGTTCCTGACCTGCTCCTTCCGCAACCAGAATCACGGCATGAGCTCTCCGGTCAAGACGGTCTTCTATGGATTTGAGGAGGCCGTGTTCTCCATCGAGCTTGAAGGGGACTTCCGGTATAAGACAGAAGTTCACATCGCTTGTGGCGAGTGTGGTGTGGGCTGCAATGAATCCTGATTCCCGTCCCATGACTTTGACAAGACCGATACCGTCAATAGCGGATTTCGCTTCCACATGGGCTGCATGAACCGCCTGTTCCGCTTTAAATACAGCCGTATCAAAGCCAAAGGATTTATCCATAAAACTCAAGTCGTTATCTATCGTTTTGGGAATACCAACAATGGCAATCTTAAGACCTCTTCTCTCTACTTCTTCTGAGATTTCCAGAGCCGCTCTCTGTGTTCCGTCTCCTCCGATTGTGAATAGCATGTTCATATTCAGCTGCTCAATGGCATCCACCAGTCTTTCTACATCGTTGGCTCCCCCCCGGGCTGAACCGAGAATTGAACCTCCCATGTTGTGAATATCATCAACATTATCAATATCAAGCGCTTTTGTAGGAATATTATATTCCGGTAGAAACCCTTTGTATCCGTACTGAATCCCTGAGATCCTTCTGACGTTGTACCTGAGCCATAATGTTCTTACCAGTGCACGGATTACATTGTTCAGGCCCGGACAGAGTCCGCCGCAGGTAACAATCCCTGCATGGACATGACCCGGGTTAAAATATATGTTCTCTCTCGGGCCGGCCATTTCCAGAGCATACTCGTGGACATTCTCCCAGTTCTGGTTGTCTCCCATTATGACGGAATGAAGAACATACTGATCATCCCGGACAAAGTTTGCTATGCTGTCGCCCTGTATATTTGAGAAAGGCATGGGAGATTTTACCTTGCACTCCCCTATTGTTTTGACTCTAAAGTCCAGTTTCTTTTTCACAGAAGCCCCCTGATCTACGGTTTTTATGCAGAGTTTAAAACCTGTTTTATGTTCCATTCTAATAAATTATTGGAATGTGAACAATCTTTTCAGGTTTTTTGCTTTCAATAATCGAAGTTTGCAGTATTTTTATTTTATTCTCCTGCCATTGCAGAAATGATACTTTTCTTTATAATAAATACTATCCATACAAAAAATCAGGGACAAATTTATGAACAGAATCTGTGAAGAAGTTCTTCAAAGACTTCCGAATTATGAAACTGAGCTGGGAAAGTTTAAAGAAAGTATACTGACAAATCTTATTATGATCAGTGAAATACCTTCTCCCACTTTCAGTGAAAAAGAGCGAACTCAGTTTTTATTGAACAGGTTTACAGAATACAATCTGGAAAACTGTTCGGAAGATGAAAAAGGAAATGCCCTGGGGATAATTCCGGGGAAATCCAGAGACAGCAATATTCTCATTGTAGCCCATTTAGATACAATCTTTCCCACTAGTGTTGATCATACCATAACGGTACAGCCCGACGCTGTTATCGGTCCTGCTGTGGGTGACGACGGTCTGGGACTGGCTGCTCTTGCCACTTTGCCGATGATCCTTGAAAAAATGGATATCCAGTTTGAGTCTAATCTGATTCTTATGGGTTCATCACGGAGTCTGGGGCATGGAGATATTGAAGGTTTGAGATTCTTTATGGATAACTTTAAAAGGCCGATAACCGCAGGCGTCTGTGTGGAAGGAGTAAAACTGGGTCGTCTCAGTTACACTTCCATAGGAATGCTCCGGGGGCGTCTAACCTGCGAAGTTCCTATCGAGTACGACTGGACCAGATTCAATGCGGTCAGCGCTATTGTCAATATGAATGAACTGATAAACAAAATCCTGGAGATTCCTCTTCCCCATAAGCCCAAAACCAGCATTGTACTGGGTTCTATCCATGGAGGAAAATCCTATAATACACTCCCGACCAAAGCAGAACTGAAGTTTGAAATACGCAGTGAGTCTGATGAAATGGTAACGGAACTCGCCAGTAAAATTCATTCTCTGGCGGAAGAAATGACATCCATGACGGGATCTATGGTTGAATTCCGGGAAATGGCAAGACGATCTCCCGGAGGAACCCACTTTTCCCATCCTCTGAATACCACCAGCCGTTCCATACTGGAGACACTGGGCTATAAGCCCCGTTTATCTCCCAGTACTTCCGAACTTTCTGCTTTTATTGATAAGAAAATCCCGGCGATAACCATTGGCCTGAGCGATGGGGATCAGATGGGCGAACTTGATGAATCCATCCATATAGAACCAATTAAAAAAGGGATGGCCCAGCTGATCGGATTAATTGAAGCCATTGATAAGGGGTACTGCAGTGAAAATTAATTCCTGGCTTAAGGACAATACATACCATCATTCTGATTTTCAGGACTTGAAAGAGCTTGTTGAAGCAAAGGAGAAATCCGGCCTGACGATTTCTCTGTGTATACCTACACTCAATGAAGAAAAGACTATTGGAAAAGAAGTTGTAATTTTCAAATCGGAGCTGATGAACCGGTATCCTCTCATAGATGAGTTTGCTGTTATTGATTCGGGTTCAGAAGACAGAACTCTTGAAGTGGCTGCTTCCTTCGGCGCAGATACCTATCTTGCTGCGGATATTCTTCCAAATCTTGAACCCATGCGCGGCAAAGGGGAAAACCTCTGGAAAGCCATCTATCAGCTGAAGGGTGATATTATCGTCTACATAGATGCGGACATAAAGAATATTCATCCCCGATTTGTCTACGGACTTGTAGGACCACTGATTCAGAGACCGGAGATACAGTATGTGAAAGCTTTTTATGACAGGCCTCTTGCTTTTTCCGACTCCATTCGTCCTTCAGGAGGCGGGAGAGTCACCGAAATACTGACCAGGCCTCTCTTCTCTCTTTTCTTTCCGGAGCTCACAGCGATCATACAGCCTCTTTCCGGCGAATATGCCGTCAGGAGAGAGGTTCTGGAATCCATTCCTTTTCCCATCGGGTATGGTGTTGAAACGTCTCATCTTCTGGATGTTTACCGTCAGTACGGTATGAGTGCTTTTGCCCAGACAGACCTGGATCAGCGTGTACACAGGAATCAGACAACAAGGGCTCTTGGGAAGATGTCATTCGGAATACTCCAGACTTTCCTGAACAGACTGGTTCAGTACAATATGATTCAGGAACTGGGTGATTTACCAACCATATTCAGGCAGTTTCAGGTGAAAGATGAAATTTTTGAGAGTGTGGAGTACAATATTCCCGAGGCGGAAAGGCCTCCTATGAATACCATTCCAGAATATATTAACAGAAATAAATAGAATAAAAGGTTTATACGCAATGTCAATAGTATTTCAGGATGTACATTTCTCCTATGAACAGGGGGATAAACCGGTTTTTAGTGGGCTCAGTATAGACCTGGCTCCTGGTATCACATCACTGGTTGGTCAGAATGGGACTGGTAAAACAACATTTATGCTGCTGGCGGGAGGCCGTCTTTATCCCTCTTCCGGTAAAATTTTTATACAGGGAAAGGATTCCCTGTCCTTTCGTTCGGAGGAAGAGAGGAATCTTACAGCCTCTTTTGTCTATCAGAATATGGAATTTCAGACAGAGGAACCTGTTAAAGAATTGCTTGAGATTGTTTTTCAGAATGGAAACCACAGCAGCGGATCCTATAATCTTGTAGAGGAGCTTATCCATGTCTTCGGCCTTGAGCCTGTATTAGACAGGCCTGTTCAATCCGTGAGCAAGGGGGAGATGCAGAAAATTCTGATTGCCTTCAGTCTTCTCTATGGATCAGAGATTCTCCTTCTTGATGAACCCGTTTTTGCTCTGGAGAACCGCTGGAAAGAGATTGTTCTGGAATATTTGAAAGATTATGCCTCAGGCAGGAACTTTTCTCTGATCTATTCTATCCATGAGCTTGATCTTTCAAAAAGATATTCAGATCAGACACTTCTTTTTCACAAGGATCATTCCATCAGCTACGGGAGAACTGAAGCTGTTCTTACAAAAGATATTGTAGAACAGGCTTACCAGGTCCCTCTGGAACTTCTCTATAAAAGAGAAGGACTTTACAGAGAGCATCTGACCAATCCTGATGTATTCAAAGACAATAAAACTGATCTCGGCACAGTCAAAACTCTGTAATTCAGTGTTTATGGTTTAAAGTTCCTTTCAGAGTTCTGAGAAGCGAAAAAGCAGCTGTCAGTATCATTGAAATAAAGAAGAATGCTCTGATGATTTTTTCACCGGATTCACTGGGTGTCTGAGGCAGTATAACATTGCCCGGTTTCTGGACATGAGAGCTATCACTGATTCCTTTAACAAAAAGCATCTTCTCCCCTTCCTGAATGTATCCCAGTTCCCGTGCCTGAATGATAATTGTTTCAGGGTCATACCGATAGGAGTCCAGCTGCTTATTAAGCTTTTCATTGGTTGAAACAAGAACACTCAGGTTTCTGTGCAGTTCTTTTTCAATATTCAGCTGTTTTTTCATTGCATTTAAACCACTGTCCCCCCATAGGAACAGAGAGAGGGAGTACAGAATAAAAAGAGATAAAAAAATCCATTTGAAACTTCTAAACTTCATGCTTAGATTTACGGAATATTGGGAAAAACCTTAACACATTCATTTCCAATTCTGTTACAATATGACAATAATTAATATAGTTTTCAACAATTTATACTTTTCTGCCGATATGACAACTAAAGGTTTTTTTTTGGATGGGAGATCTAAATGGCCAGTAACTTAGATAACGAAAACAATGATCTTGAAAATTACGGCACCTGGGTAAAGAAAGATTTACAAACCACTGAGGCCGATGGACACGATGACTTTGATATGGATTCCATGGATATTTCAGAACTCAATCTCGATCAGGATGAAGATGAACTGGATCTGGGAGATGATTTTTTAGGTGACATGGATTCTCTTGAAATTGAAGATCAGGACAGCCTCGAAGATTTTAATCTGGATGATATCCAGGATCTTGATGACGGTCTTATTTCTCCCGAAGAAGAAGATGAACTGATTTCCATGTCAGAAGATAACTGGCAGCCTGAAGATGATATGGTTTTAGACAACTGGAGTCATGACGATACTGACTATACTCCGGAAGATAATGAAGCTGCCGGTGATTTCCTTGAAGAATCAGAGGATGTATTTTCACCTGAAAAAGCTCCTGAAACTTCAGTTCCTAAGACAGATCATTCTATGGACCTGGTTGAACGTCAGACAAAACTTCTTGAAAAAATAGAAAGTGAGCTCTCTGTAATCAAAGATGAGATTCTGGATATCCGTTCTCAATTGAAATCCGGACCTGTTTCTTTAGGTACCGAGAATGAGAGCGTGTTTGATTCTGCAGAGAAAGAGACTCAGCCTGAAGTCAAAGGCTTTTTTGAAGACGATGATGATGAGTCTATTGTTTTAACTGGTGATGAACTCGACAATATAATAAATACAGCTGAAATAACTTCTGAAGATGGAGAGGAATCTCCTGATGATTTCAGTGAAGAAGATCCCGGTCTATCCCTTCTTTCAGAACCGGATGCCATAGAAGCAGAAGATTTTGCCGATGAAGAGGATGATCTTTTTTCCGGTGGAGAAGATTTTCTCCAGGAGGAGGAAAACTCCCCTATTGATGATATTTTTTCTCTGGATGAAGAAGACTTTTCCCTTGATGAGGAAGAACTCTCACTGGATGAAGAAGAACTCTCCCTGAATGAGGAAGACCTTTCTCTAGATGAAGAAGAAGTCTCTCTTGATGAGGAAGAACTCTCCCTTGATGAGGAAGAACTCTCCCTTGATGAGGAAGAACTCTCCCTTGATGAGGAAGAACTCTCCCTTGATGAGGAAGATCTTTCTCTGGATGAGGAAGAACTTTCCCTGGATGAGGACGACCTCACACTGAATGAAGAAGACCTTTCCCTGGATGAAGAAGACCTTTCCCTGGATAAAGAAGACCTTTCCCTGGATGAAGAAGACCTTTCCCTGGATGAAGAAGACCTTTCCCTGGATGAAGAAGACCTTTCCCTGGATGAAGAAGACCTTTCCCTGGATGAAGAAGACCTTTCCCTGGATGAAGAAGACCTTTCCCTGGATGAAGAAGACCTCTCTCTGGATGAGGAAGAACTCTCACTGGATGAGGAAGAACTCTCTCTGGATGAGGAAGAACTCTCTCTGGATGAGGAAGAACTCTCACTGGATGAGGAAGAACTCTCCCTTGATGAGGAAGAACTCTCCCTTGATGAGGAAGAACTCTCCCTTGATGAGGAAGAACTCTCCCTTGATGAGGAAGAACTCTCCCTGGATGAGGAAGAACTCTCTCTGGATGAGGAAGAACTCTCTCTGGATGAGGAAGAACTCTCTCTGGATGAGGAAGAATCTTTTGATGCTGATTTAATGGATCTGGATAGCATTCCTGAGATTGAAGATGTCGTCCTTGAGGATCTTGATGAATCGGATGAGGAACTTATCATTGATCTGGCAAAAGAAGATTCAGAAGCCGTTAGTGAAGAAATCCCTTCGGATGTTTCTGATATAGATAAAATACTTGAAGACACAGAAGAAGTCAGTCTGGATGAATTTGATCTGGAATCCGATGACTCTTTCACTTCTCCTGATGAAGATTTGCCTTTTCAGGATGTAGAAGATGTTTCGCTGGATGAACTGCTGGGTGATTCGGAGTTTACCGAGACTCAGAGTTCAGATCAGAATGCGGAAGAGCCTTTTGATTTTGATCTGGATATTACAGAAATAAATGAAAATGATTTTGATGAAGGTGAAGTTGTTGATCTTGACGATGATTTAGATATTGAAGAACTTGAAATCGAAGAGGATAACCTCTCAGCTGCAGGCGATGAGGTTGATGACTCTCTGGAAGAGATTGAAGATATAAGCTTACCTGAACTGGAAGAGGAATTGAATGAAACAGAAATGAGTTTAGACAATTCCAACCTTCCTGATCTGGATGATATTGATAGCCTTGAGATTTCAGATGATGATCTGCCTGGAATAATTGAATCTGAAACAGAAATAACACTGGATATTTCCGATCAGATTAATGATTCTATTACCGATCTTGTTGATTCTGATGATCTGGAGTTGCCGGGTACTGAAGATATAGATCTTAATTCTCTGGAAGCACTCGCAAGAATGGATGATTCTGATTCGTCTGAAGCTGAACAGGATGTCATTGATGAATTGGAAGAAATTGAAGAGCCTATAGAAATTGATCTGGATGATATCTCTGATGACGTGACTGAGAATCTATCAGAACTCATTGATGATTCCAATGAAGATGATGCGAGTGATGACTACATTTCAATTGATCTTCCCGCTGATTCTGAAGATCTCACTCATGTTGATGATTTCAACGAATCCAGTGATGAAATCGAAGCTGATGAAGTAGACACTGAGGAAATTGATGATTCACTTTCAGATATGGAAGAAATTGAGGATATTGAATTAGTCGAAGAACCGGAAGAGTTCAAATTTGAACAGGATATTGAAGAACCATCAGATCAGAACCCGGTTGAACAGATAAAGACTTCTTCCGACAATGCTGAAAATCCGGCAAAGCCTACAGGACTCGAATCACTGCTTCCTTCTGCCAGTACATTAGCCCAGTTGGACAAACAGACAAGCCTTGAGCATCTTCCCAAAGAACTCAAGGATGAAATAAGAGATATCCTTACCTATATGGATCAGCTTCTTGAATCACTTCCTGAAGAAAAAATTCAGGAATTTGCCAGAAGTGAGCACTTTGAGGTCTATAAAAAAATCTTTGAGGAACTGGGTATTTCTAGCTAAATGGGGTTACTTGATAAAGCAGTTAAAACTCAGGGAATCACTGAAATATCAGAAGAGAGTCTTTCTAAACCAGGCGTATCTGCCGTTCATGAAGATGCTTTCCTGGCGAAACTTCTCTCCTATAATAAAAGTGTAGATTTCGGATCTCAGATTTTTAACCATCTCATTAAAGAGTTTGAGGTAGTTAAAGCTGTTTTATTATATAGAAATGAAAAAAAAGCCTATTATAATTTGTGCAGCTCCGGATACGATATCACCACAAATAACAGGATGCGACTTGACGAAGAGATCCTTGGAAATACCGATTTTTATGAAATCCTCAGACAGGGCCACCCTTTTTTGTTCAATCCGGACAAAATTTCTCTGGAAAAATACTTTTCCAAAAGAGAATATGGACTGATTGAAGAATTTTTCTGCGTTCCCTTTATTGCAGATGACGAGCTGATTGCACTGCTGATTATAACCGAGTGGAAAAGTTTTCCTCCCGAGAACTGGGAAAACATTTTTGAATCCATCAGTAAAGCTGTTTCTTTACCATTATTTAAAAGTCGAAATGCTTTGATTAAAAATTCAGAACAGAACTCAATTACTCCCAGTCAGGATATCGCAGAAATATTAGTCTCCATATTCAGCCAGAATCCGCAAAATGATTTTTATCTCATTAAAATGAATCTTTCTGAACTCTTAAAGTTATTATCAGTAGAGAAAGGATTAACAATTTCCAACATGAAGTCTGAAATTGTGTCTGTTTTTAAAACAATGTCAGGGAGAGATTCAGAAATACTGGAACTCCCTGAAAATTCTATACTGCTGGTTCAGAAAAAGGATAAAATTCCGGATATTGAACTTTTTACGCACCAACTGTCTTCATCTCTGCCCATGCTCTATTCAAATCTGAAAATGAGTCCCGATTTAAAAACTCAAATAATGAAGTATGCTTCAAATTCAGATTTAAAGGAATTGTTAGAGGACCTTATTTAAAATGGAGTTGCTTGAAACCAGAGATGGTTTAAACTCTGCCTGCATAAACGGACAGCTGATTCATTCGAAATTTTCTCCTCTTAAAGAGGCTGAAAAGTTTTTTAAGCTCTGGATAGAGAAAAACCCATTAAATCCCACTTCTTCTCTTATTGTAATTGAACCTGGTCTGGGATATCTTCTGTCCCTGTTGGAAAACCAGGAAATATCTGAAATTATTGTCTTTTTTTTATCTAATGAAACCTATACATACTGTTATAGAAAAGGACTGCTTGAAAACCTGAAGTGCTGGTTTCCCGGACGTCCTGATACAGCTGTTCAGTTTCTTGAAAAAAATCTTGGAGGCTATAAAATTCAGAATATAAGAATTCTGGAATGGTCTCCTGGGATCAGAATCTTTCCAGAATTATACAAAGAAATTCAAACAAGTCTCCTCCAATATATGAA
Organism: Oceanispirochaeta sp.; assembly: GCA_963666275.2. GTDB lineage: Bacteria > Spirochaetota > Spirochaetia > DSM-2461 > DSM-2461 > Oceanispirochaeta. The sequence goes on along the minus strand of CAXXOA010000001.1, from coordinate 1,933,606 downwards.
AATCCTCCAGGCCAATGAGATTACCACTGTAAAGTTCGGAAAGAAATGGCTGAAAAACAGTCTCCTGAATTATATTCAGCAGAATTATAATCTTTTCATTGGAACAATCAATAGAAATGTCATTTTGGCGGCTTCCGGTTTTTCTTTGAACTGGCATATGGAGGAGCTGACTAAATTCCGTAATAATTTATTTATTGCCGCGCTTCCTTCTTCTGTTGAGGCTCTGGTTGCAAATGGAATTATCCCGGATCTTATTATTTCAACAGATCCTGGATATTATGCTTCCGAGCATTACAGAAGGTTTCCGGAAAAGGTCCCGGTAGCGGCGCCACTTTCCGCCTATCCCAAGGTTCTTTCCAATCCTCTTATCGGGATCAATCAGTTAAGTGAACTCGATAAATTATTATGGCAGCAGGGCGAATTTTCCTTTACTGTCCCAGAAATGGGAACTGTGGCGGCTACTGCGCTTGGCATTCTACAGCAGCTTTCCTCATCGGAAATCTATATTCTGGGACTTGATCTGTGTATGAAAGATCTTCAGGAACATGTTTCTCCTCATCCATTTGAAATTTATTCTGTTAAGGATTCCTGCCGTTTCAAGACAGGGACACAGTACAGATACGAACGCATCAAAGCCCTTGCGGCTTCACGGAAGGATGGCTACTATTACTCAAACAGCATGATTACATATCGTAACTGGTTTGGTAAAAACACCTATAACAGCAGGATCGTTCGTGTCTCACCTTCTCCTGTTTCTCTTCCCATGAAAGAGATTTCCTCTCTTGAAGGCTTTGCAAATGTTAAACAGATAACTGAGGAATTTAAGTTAATTCCATCGGAAGGCACCAGGGAAGCGAGGAAAGAAAGATGCCTGAAATTACTGAATCATTGGATCTCCCATCCGGACAACTATAATTCCCTGACAAAATCTTTATTTAACAACCCTGAAGATTTACAATGGCAGTCTGATTTGAATCAATTAGTGAAAACTCTGGAGCTTTTATGATAACAGAAATACTCGAAAGGAATCTTCTGGCTTTAATACAGAGGTCATCCGAAGCTTCCCATCTTATTGGTAATTCTGATTGTTCTGACACTGTCTTTTTCGAACTCTCCCGCAATGGACATATAATTCCTTTCTATAAAAGAGATCAAACCTCAGCCAAACCGGTTCATTCCACATTCGATCCTGTAAAAGAAGGAAACAGACTTTTTCTTGAAAACACTTATGAAGGGATGGTCATTGTGTTCGGACTGGGGGGAGGTTTTCATATCAGATCTTTACTTGCCAACAGTTCCATAACCTCTCTGATTATCGTGGAGAACAGATCTGACGAGGTTAAATCCATTTTGGGCAATATCGATTTAACTGATATATTCCTGGATCAAAGGGTGACCTTATGGGTCTCTGAAGAACCAGAAAAATTCACAGATTTTCTCCTGACACGTTATATTCCTGTCCTCTCGGGTAATCTTCAGACAGTCTCTCTCAAGCCCAGGGTTTTTCTCGATCAGGAGTTTTTCAATACTCTGTCGGATATCATTAAAGAAGCTATCAATCAGATTACAGACGATTATACAGTTCAGGCTCATTTCGGCAAAAGATGGTTTAACAATACTCTATATAACCTGGGGATGTCGGAAAAAACGACCCAGACTCTTTCTCCTGTTTCCACAGCCTATATAACAGCAGCAGGCCCTTCTCTGGAGGATCAGCTGCCTGTATTAAGGGAAGTTCAGGGAAAAGATACTATCATTGCAACAGATACTTCCCTGCCGGTTCTTCTTGCTAACGGAATCAGACCGGATCTTGTCATTTCCATAGATTGTCAGCATATAAGCTACAATCATTTTATGCAGGGATATCCTGAAGATGTTCCCCTGGTTCTTGACCTCGCGTCACCGTCCTTTCTGACAAGAATTGCAGAAAAGATATTCTTTTTTACAAGTGATCACCCTTTTTCAAAGTATGTCAGTCAGGAGTTCAGGCAATTCCCCGAAATAGATACTTCCGGAGGCAATGTCACACATGCGGCATTAAGTCTTGCCGAAACTCTGGGTGCACGAAAAATCTATCTCCTGGGAGCGGACTTCTCCTATCCTTTCGGGAAGCCATACGCAAGAAATACCTATATTTATCCCTATTTCTATACTAGAACAAACAGGTTCAAGGACATTGAATCTCAGATTGTCTCTTTTGTTCTCCATAATAAGAGTATTATCCGGGAGAAAACCGTCAATGGTTTCAGGTATATTTCAAAACCGATGATCTATTATAAAAACAGCATTGAAAAAAAAGCTGCCAATAGTAACAGTCAAGTTATAGCTCTTCAGGGAGACGGTGTAACTCTGAAAACAATTGGCAAAAACCAGGGAAAGAGCCGTATAAACCGACTTGTCAGTGCGGGTGTACCAGTTTCTTCCTACAGAGATTTTCTGATATCCTACAGAAATAGAATTCAGGAGTTGCCTCGTTTGAACGGATCCGTTGTCTCCTATCTGAATTCCCTCAATCCGCAGCAGCGGCAGGCCTGGATTACCCTGCTCCCTGTGGCAGCGCAATTCAGAAAAAAATCAGATTCCGGTGAAGACGCTGTAAAGAGGGCAATGAAATGGTGTATCGACAGTATTGATCAAGTTCTATTGTTAGAAAAGTAAAGTTCCGTAGTTTACAAAACTATCCCTGTCACCTGTAATATCAGCACTGCTTGTAATAGATAGTACTTCTCCGGGAAGTTTTTTATAAAAATCGGCAAAACCGACAGCTCCCAGGGCGGCTCCCAGTGAACAGGAGGTTTTCCATCGTTCATCGAATTCCAGGGCTTCCTGAATCCTTCCTTCATTGAGTAGAGTGAATAGATGCTGCTCTTTTTTATGGGATTCTGATAAAGGATCCTTTTCCCTGCTGTACAAGGTGTTGCCATAGGCATCACCGTAGTGAGTCAGATCGGTAGAGCCGATAAAAAATGTTTTTTTTCCAAATTTCCCGGAGGCTTCTCCCGCTTTCCAGCCCCATTCATAGGATGATTCATGAGGAGGTAGTCTCATTGCGAGTACTTTTACATCCTGTAATTTATACGCAATCAGTGGCAGTAGAACCTCTATTGTATTATCGGCAGTGTAATCTGCTTCCATTTCCTGACATATTTCCATGAAGAGTTCTTCATCCTTCTCCAGATGTCCTCCGGGGATCTCGAACTCTTTGAATTTCCAGCATTTTGGAGTACTGCTTTCAGACAGATGTCCTCCCGAAATTATGACAGTTTCAGTGTTTTCAGGAATTCTGTTGACCAGGTTCCAGGCGGCTTTACCAGAATAATACCAGCCCGCATGGGGTACAATCCCCGCCACATGTTTTCCCCTGTTTTCCGGATGAATTATACTCCATGATTCAATAATTTTTTCCACTGCGTCTTTTTCATGAGGATACCATCCCTCAGGCAGTGTCATTTTTCTCCGGCTCATAAAAAAACCTCCAAAAAATAATGCACAAAACTTTATTTCTGCGTATAATGATTACTATGAAAAAGGCACTAACAACAGTACATACAATTCTTGTAATAATAATACTTATAGCAACAGCAGGATGGTCCGGCTACTACCTTTTTAATCAGCGTAAATTAAATTCTGAAATAATTGCAAAACAAATTCCAGAACTTGCTTCGGAAGTTTCAGATTTTATGAATCAGAATGATTCTCTTTATAACAATGATTTCAGTGATAAAATCAAGTCTGTATTTAATGACAAATCAGAACTGATGGCTATTACTATCTACTCCTACGATACAGGAATTGAATACTTTTACAGCCGCAACAATCAGGTGAAAGTGAATACTTCGGAAAATGATGCTGTTGATGATCCTTCCCCTGAATACAAGGGAATCAGTTTTGTCCACAGTGTTGGCAGCATTCCTCTTCAGATTACAGGGAAATCCGGTGTAAATATTGATTGTATCTATACCGTTCTTCCGCGGGGATCAATTTTTTATGTTCTGAAAATCTCACTGATCGTTGTCATTGCCCTTTTCTTTATTACACTCCTTCTGATTGTCATCTATAGTCTCTCTTCTGATAAAAACCAGATGGAAGAAGACGAATCCTGGAATTCTGAAAATCCGGATGATTCCGGAGATGATACAAACTTCGCCGATTCTCATGATCCCTTTGAAGATTCACCGATAGAATCAGATCTTGACCTCTCTGAACCGATGGATGGCGGGAGCCTGGAAAATGATGACTCTTTCGGAATGGACGACTCATTCGGTGACGATATAGATTTGGATAGTGATTTCAGTATGCCCGATGAAGAATCACTTGATATGGATGACTTCAATATGGAGGACAGTATCCCTGACATTCCTGAAGAGGAAGATCTTTTGGAAATGGATCATCAGGAAACGTCTTTTGAAACTTCCGAAGACGATCAGTCTGATTCACTGGATGATTTCTCCCTCCCGGAAGAAGAGAATTTTGATTCTTTCGGTGATATGGATTTTGAAGAGGTTGAAACCGGCAGTGATCTTGATGTTGAACAGGGAAAAGAAACGGATGCCCAGCCTTCTCTGTATAATCCGGACAGCGGTCTGGGATGGGAACATTTCCTGGAAGAACGTTTGAGCCTGGAACTTGAAAGGGCCGCATCTTTCGATCAGGATCTTGTTCTTGTCATTCTCCGATATACAGGATCAGGTGAAAATGAGTTTGACCATTTTACATCTCAGGTAAAAGAGAAATACAGTTACAATGATCTGGCTTTTGAAGCCGGAGATAATGCCATGGCCATCATTGACCCCAATAAAGATCTGGATGCCTCTATCAAGGATATTCAGAGTTTTCTGAAGGGACTGGAAGACACTCTTGAGGGAGCAACAATCTCAGCCGGACTCTCCTCCCGTAACGGACGGTTAATCAGTGGAAAAAGATTGATCAGGGAAGCTTCCACTTCACTCAATAAAACAGACTTTGAAAATCCCATAGTAGGATTCAGATCTGATCCTGAGAGATTCCGGGAATTCCTGGGAAAAGGAAACTAAAAAAAGCCGCTTTAAAGCGGCTTTTTTATTTAATCTTCATAGGGGATTTCAAGGGTCATGCGGTCACGGCAGAGAAATGTATCCGTAAAAAATTCCTGAGCTTCTTCAAGAAGGTTTTTTAGATCCCTTTCCGTGTAGCGTGGACTATAGTGTATCAGTCCCATTTTTTTTATGTTTCCTGCAGAAGAGGCAATTTTTGCCGCCTGAGTGGATGTGAGATGTTTCTTTTCTCTGGCTGAACTGATAAGAGCCCGTTCGAACATTCCTTCACAGATAAAAAGATCAGAATCCTTTACATAGCTTGCAATTTCAGGAACAAAGGCTGTATCTGTGACAAAACTGAATTTCCGCCCTTTTCTGAGGCCGCCCATGACTTCTTCAGGTAGAATCGTCCTTCCTTCCACTTCTATGGTTTCCCCCTTCTGGAGACTGGACCACAGAGGCCCTACAGGGATTCCCAGCTCCTTCGCCTTCTGAGGAAAAAAGACTCCCGGTCGGGGTTTTTCCTCCAGAACATAACCAACACAGACTTTTGAATGATTCAGAGGAATCGTTCTCACCGTAAAATCTTCTGTTTCATAAACAGTGGATGAAATTGAAGGATCTTCGATCTCTTTGACTATGATCTCATAATTGATATACATATCCAGAACCTGTCTGCTGGTTTCAATATATTCCCGGATTTTGGGCGGGCCGATAATAGTTAAAGGCTCAGTCCTCTCGACCTGCGCTGAGAGCATCAAAATTCCGGGAAGTCCGGTAATATGGTCGGCATGGGTATGTGATATAAAGATCGTAGTGATTTTTTTCCATTTTAAATTGAGTTTCTTCAGTGAAATCTGTGTCCCTTCACCGCAGTCAAAAAGGAAAAGATCTCCTTCTCTCCGCAAAAGGACAGATGTTAAAAAACGGCCCGGTAAAGGCATCATGCCTCCGGTACCTAAAATAAATGTTTCCATATGGGAAGAAAAACTATCAGAAAAACGCAATAAAGGGAAGTTCAACAGGAAATCAAACAGGATATTCCACTAGTTAAGATATACAATAATTATACCTTGGTATATTCTTCTAATCATGATAGCAACAGTCCTTCAAATCCTCTACATACTGAATGTTTTTATAACATTCCTGTCCATCGTCGCTATAATTCTGGCAAATAAAGAGAGCGACGCCTCCATAGCCTGGATACTGGTCATACTGATCTTTCCCATCATTGGAATAGCTCTCTACATTCTCATCGGTCTGGACTGGAGGAAGTACAAACTGGTGCCCCGGATCCCGGAGGAATATTTTCAGGACCATTACAGAGCGATCATAGAATATCAGAAAGAAACAATTAATTCCTCAGAAATTTCTGATGACGCCATGAATGATGTTGTGAAAAACATGAACCTTCTTCTGAACAGCAGCATGGTCCCTTTGACCATAGATAATTCTGTAAATCTCTATTTTTCCGGAAGTGATCATTTTCCGGATTTACTGAGGGATCTTGAAAATGCTGAAGAATCTATCCATATGGAATATTTCATCTGGCGCTCTGATTCTCTGGGAGAAAAGATAAAAGAGATTCTTATAAATAAAGTCCGACAGGGAGTTGCTGTCCGTCTGATTTTTGACGGTCTGGGATCCTTCGGACGGATCTCATTCAAATACAGGAGAGAATTACGGGAATCGGGTATACAATTCAGCTATTTTCTTGATTTAAACCGTTTTATTGCCCGTCTGAAGATCAATTACAGTAACCATAAGAAAATAGTTGTTATTGACGGAAAGATCGCTTATACGGGCGGTATGAACATTGGTGAGGAATATATCACAGGGGGAAAAAAGTTTTCCCGTTGGCGGGATACGCATATAAGAATGACAGGGAGTTCGGTCGGTTTACTGCAGACTATTTTCATGGCAGACTGGTATAACTGTCAGAAAGAAACACTTCCGGATTCGGGGATTTTCAAATTTCAGGAACGCAGACAGATGAATAAACCTGTTCAGATTGCTGTGAGCGGCCCGGATTCCAAATGGGATTCCCTGGAATTGCTCTATTTTAATATGATCAATAATGCCAGTCATGAAATTCTGATACAGAGTCCCTATTTCATTCCGGATCAGGCTATCCTGAAAGCCATGGAATCTGCAGCACTCAGTGGTGTCAATGTACAGTTTATGATGGCGGGGATTCCCGATAAAAGGATACCCTGGTGGTCAGCATTTACCTATTTTCAGCCTCTCCTGGAATCAGGCGTTAAAATCTTTCATTATGAAGAAGGGTTCCTGCACAGTAAAATGCTTGTAATGGATGACCAGGTTTCCACTGTGGGATCCTGCAATATGGATGTCCGAAGCTTCCGCCTGAATTATGAGGTTAATGCTGTATTCTATGATGAGCAATTGACACTGCAACTGAAAGAACAATTCTACAGAGACAGGGAATCCTGCCGGGAAATAACAATTGAACATTTGAAAGGAATTTCTCTTCCCGCCCGTTTCAGGAACTCTTTCTGCAGGATATTCTCCCCTCTTCTCTAATATTAAAAAAGAGGGGAAATAGATCAGGACAGTTCTTTTGAAATCGTAATAGCAGCTATGGTACCATCTGAGACTGCGGTGGTAATCTGTCTGTAGGCTTTTGATTTAATATCCCCTGCTGCATAAACGCCGGGTATATTTGTTTCCATTTTTTCATCTGTAGTCAAATAACCCCACTGATCTTTCGCCAGAGTTTCGGGGAATCCGCTCAGATTGGACTGAAAACCAACAAAGACGAAAATCCCGTTGGCATTGAGAGTTTTGGTTTTACCTGTTTTAAGATCCTCTACCAGTACACTCATATCCATATTTCCGTTTTTGATGAATTCTCTGGGTTCATGCTCAAAAAGAATTTCAATTTTATCGTTATTGAAAACTTCTTCCTGGGCCTGTTTATTGGCCTGCAGTTCTGCAAACTGATGGACAATTGTGATTTTTCTGGCAAATCGTGCAATAAACAGTGATTCTTCAATTGCGCTGTTTCCACCGCCGATAACAATCACTTCTCTGTCTTCGAAATACTTGGCATCACAGGTGGCACAATAGGATATTCCATTCCCTCTGTACTCCATCTCACCGGGAATACCCAAAGGCCGGGGTGAAGAACCGGTTGCTATTATTATCTGTTTGGCATGAATTGTTTCAACGTTATCAATAAGGATTTTTTTATTATCCAGATCTATCGATGTGACTTCGACGGCCTGTCTGAAATCAATACCCGCTCCCTTGGCCTGTTCGCTCATATAATGCGCCAGCATAAAACCCTGCTGAGGTTCTATAAAACCGGGATAGTTTGATACCTGATGGGTTGTTGAAACATAGCCTCCGGAAAGAGCAGTATCAATCAGCACTGTTTTGATATGAGCCTGGCCCAGGTAGATCCCCGCCGTCAGTCCGGCGGGCCCTCCTCCCAGGATGGCTACATCATATTCTGTCTGTATTTTCTCAATGGAATTATGAATTTCTGATGCTCTGGTTTCTCCAGCCATAGTGTCCAGCTGATTCATCATATCAGACCTTTTCACTCCTCCGGCCAGTCGGGTCCCGATCTCTTTCCCATTTTCATAGAAAAGAACCGTAGGAGATCCTGATACGCCCAGCTCTTCCGAGAGTTCTCTGTTTCCCTGTCTGAATATTTTTACAAATTTGATATCATCTCCGTAAAGTTCACTGAGCGCTGTATATTTCGAAGCCAGGGCTTCACAGGGGGGACACTCTGTAGAATAGAAATCTACAACCACCTTTTCCTGTTTTAATACAGCTTCCGACCACTCATCCTGTTTAATTTCCTGAATTTTTCCAGCCATCATATATCTCCTTGATTAAAATACAATGATATTCCCATCTCCATTAACTCTTTTACAGGTCTACAGTCTGGAGACAGTACTGTTCCTGTGCGGTTTTTGGAAACGGCTCCGCAGCCGCCTCCGCAGGCCAGCTGAAGGCTGCAGTCACGGCATTCGCTTATTGCCAGAACATCCCGGTCCTGCCAGGGATCGCATTTTGATTCTTCCAGAAAGGATTCGGGATAAAACTGTCCCAGCTCTTCTCCGGCTTTTCCCACCATGGCCGTACAGGGAAAAATCTTTCCGGTATAGTCAAAGGCCCACTCTGTTTTTCCCCCCGGACAGGAGTCAAACAGTGGTTCCGGAAGCTCCCCGTTTTCATGGAGAAAACGGGAAATGGAAAAGGCCGGTGTATGAAAGTCTCCTATTTCAGGGTAATCCTTGAGGAGTGTGTAGAGTTCCTGGTACATTTCCACTCTGCTGAAGAGGTACTTATGTCCACTCTGGCATGTATGAAGTTCATAGTTTCTTCCCAGCTGTGTTTTAAATAAGGGAGATTCAGTCCACTTATTCCGGATAGCATAACGGGCCAGATCGACCAGTCCTTTTATGTTCTGTTTGTCCACAACAGCCCTCAGGTTTACGGAGATCCCCGCATTCAGGCAACTGGATATATTCTGCGCCACTTTTTCAAAAGTAGGCTGTCCGCCCTTTAGAGGACGTCGTTTATCATGGATTTCCCCTACACCATCCAGGGTTATCTGAATTTCGCGAATATTGGATCTCTGCAGCCTGTGGAGATAGGAATCCAGAGAATAACCGTTAGTCACGACCGCAAGAGAAATATTCCTTTTATCCGCTTCATCCAGAAAGTAGGATATGTTTTCCTGGCTGATTTTATCCGGAAGGAGCGGTTCTCCCCCGAAGAGAGTGACATAGAAAGGTTTTCCTGCAAAATTTCTGTCCAGATGGGAAAAAAAACTGTCCATTACAGCCAGCTGCTGTTCCCGGGGAGGATTTTCGTAACTTTCCTGATAACAGTACGTACAGGCAAAATTGCACTGATAGGTGGGAACATAGAATATCTGTGTTTCAGATTTTTCCTGCTGTTCTTTGAAGTCAAGATACCGGGATTTAAAAAGCTTTTCCTCCTCCCGGGGATCCATAATGTACCCCTTTTCGATATAGGGCTGCGGATCGGGAAAGTCTCCGTTCTGTATGGATTCTCCAGTGGATTCATCCAGGATATCCGCTTCACCAGTGAGCAGATTGATGATGAACCAGTTAGTCGAGTCTTTCAGCTTGGAAAAGATTGTGTATTTTGATAGTTCCATAGTTTATAAAGTTGTTCCTTGAGGCGTGTGCTATGAAATTCCGGGCCCGAAGGCCCGGAATTCATTTAGTCGTGACAACCAGCTACAACAGGTGAAATTTTGGCACAGCACTGTGCTGTTTTCACTGCTTTATCTGATTTTTTACGGATGAGAGATTTCATTGATCTTTCCTCCAAATTTATTTACAGCTGCACTCACCGGTTTTAAAGCCGGAAAGTGTAAAACTGACTACTTGAATTTCCCCTTTATCATAGGGTTTTGTCTCTTCCAGGACAGTAATATTTTTAAATCCGGCACCTTCCAGAAGCGCCATATATTCTTTTCTTGTAACGGCTCCCGCCCAGCATTCTGCAACAGCGGCAGGATCATTGGCATATTTTTCCGGAACAGTCTGTGTTGCATAGATATCACTTACAACAAATCTGCCCCCAGTTTTCAGGGTCCTGTAGATTTCAGACCAGACTTTTGATTTATCTTTGACATGATTGAGTACGCAGTTCGATATGATTAAATCCACAGAACCGCATTTCAGAGGCAGAGTTTCAAGATCCGACTGGAGAAACTCAACATTTTTCACACCCAGCTTTTCGGCATTCCTTTTTGCTTTGCTTATCATACCGTCAGATAGATCTATACCATAGGCAAACCCTGTTTCGCCCACTGATTCGGCCATACGGATGACATCATTGCCTCTGCCCGAACCCAGATCCACACAGGTCTCTCCTTCACCGGGACCGGCAAACTGAAGTGCTTTTCCGCAGGATAGACAGCAGTCACTGTTGGAAAGTTCACTGTAACGAATATTTATGGCATCTAGTACTTCCAAAGGAATCTCCTTAATAATCAAGAAAGTGTAAATATATATCTATAAATATATCGGGAATTCTTTTTTTGTCAATATATAAAAACAAATATATATAATATTATTGTTTTATGGAAGGGCATGAAAACATAATAATTTATGGTATATTGGTTTCTATGAAAAAGGTTATAAATAGTTTATTCATATTTTTTCTTGCTCTGATCTATTCCGGGTGTGTCTCCGCAGTAAACTCCGGTGAGACTTCAGGCATGATCATTGGTGAGTCAACGGATACGGGAGATATCCGTTCTGTTGAACTTGCAGTCAATGAGATGGAGGCATCTCTTCAGGAGATAGATGAAGCTTTTGCACTCATTCGCAGAGATATTGATTCCCCTGAATGGCTGATGGAATTTGTCAATTACAGTGCCGGGAAAGACCTTTTTGTTGTGGAAAGTTTTCATAGAATTCTGAAATATCAGAACTGGAGTCCGGAAGAGAAAAAACAATTCACTGAAAAGATTCTGGACAGGAACTCGGGCATTCTTTCCCTCATCAGAAACGAGTATTATGAAGAACTGCAATACCTGATAGTTCACAGCCTTCCTTTACAGGAATATCCCTGGTTCATTCCCAGTCTTTTTGACAGTAATAGCGAATTTTCCTACTGGTACCTTATGTATACCCTGAAATCAATAGATCCCCTGTGGGTGGACAATAATATACTTCCTGCAATGCTGAGTCTTATCCCCTTGGATGAAATAACGCCTGTCACTTATCTATGGCTGCGGACCCCGGAATCACTGGCTCAGATGAATCAGGAGATCTTTCAGGCTGGTTACCCCTGGACAATTCTGTATCATCTTAAAAGAGTGAATTCTGAGCTTACAGAGATGATTAATGCTCTTTTCGGCGATGAAGATAATCCACTTTCACAAAAAGAGGGTGTTCTAATGTAAAAAAAAGCTGAATACATTTTGTATTCAGCTTTTTTAAGAACTTCTTCCGGATAGTAAATTATATACCCAGATAAGCCTTTTTAACATCTTCATTGGAAAGCAGCTTGTCCGCATCGTCCGTCATTGTTATGTTCCCTGTTTCAAGAACATATCCCCGATGGGCAATTTTCAGTGCCATATTGGCATTCTGCTCTACCAGAAAGATAGTTGTGTTATTTTCTTCATTTACTTTTTTAATGATTTCAAATATCTGCTGTACAATCAGCGGAGCCAGACCGAGAGATGGCTCGTCCAGAAGAAGAAGTCTGGGTCGTGCCATGAGAGCTCTGGAAATAGCGAGCATCTGCTGCTCTCCCCCGCTGAGGGTTCCCCCCTGCTGATTCCGTCTTTCAGCAAGTCTGGGGAAAAGGGTGTAGATATATTCAATATCTTTTTTTATTTCCTCTTTATCATTTCTGAGGAATGCGCCCATATCCAGGTTTTCTTTCACAGAAAGAAGAGGAAATATCCGGCGTCCCTCAGGAACCTGCGATATTCCCATGGACACGATTTTGTCAGGATTCATCTTTGTTATATCTTTGCCGTCAAATGTGATTTTTCCGCTTTTTACCGGAACTATCCCGCAAAGAGACATCAAAGTTGTGGATTTTCCCGCACCGTTGGCACCGATAAGAGTAATGATCTCCCCTTCTTTTACAGAAATGGAGATATTTTTCAGTGCCTGTATATTTCCATAAAAGGTACTTATATTTTCAATATTAAGCATCGATATCCTCTCCCAGATAAGCTTTGATGACCTCAGGATTGTTTTTTATCTCCTGAGGAGATCCCTGGGCAATCATTTTGCCGTAATCAACTACATATATTCTTTCTGAAAGGGTCATGACCAGGCTCATATCATGTTCAATCAGCAGGATGGAGAGATCCTCTTCTTCACGGAGACGAAGGATGAGCTCTACTAGCTGATTTGTTTCCTGGGGGTTCATTCCCGCTGCCGGTTCATCAAGAAGGAGCAGAAAGGGTTCCGTCGCCATTGCTCTGGCTATTTCCAGACGTCTCTGAGCTCCATAGGGAAGATTGCTGGCCAGTTCATTGGTAAACTGCTCCAGACCGATTTTTTTCAGAATATTATAACTATCCTCAAGGACCTGTCTTTCCTCTGCCCTGTTCTTTCTTGTATGAAGTACAGAGCTCAGAATGCTGGATTTGAGGCATTGGTGCCGTCCGATCATAACATTTTCAAGAACCGTCATATTGCTGAAAAGCCTTATGTTCTGAAATGTTCTTGCCAGCCCCTTTTCATTGATAACATTGGGTTTCATGCCGTTCAGAACAGCAGATTTTCCATTGGGAGGATTTATTTTCACTTCACCGTGAGTGGGTACATATACACCTGTAACACAATTGAAAAATGTTGTCTTTCCCGCTCCGTTCGGACCGATGAGAGCAACGATTTCCCCTTTATTGATCTTGATGTTCACATCATCCACGGCACGTAAACCGCCGAAAACCATGGACAGGTTATTCACTTCGAGTATTGGCGCGCTGCTCATTACTTCTCCTCCCCGGTTTTAAACTGATGAGATTTTCGAACTTTGGGAATAATTCCTCCCGGTCGGAAGATCATCATGATAACAAGGGCCAGTCCGAAAATCAGCATTCTGTATTCGGAGAACGCTCTCAGATATTCCGGAGTCAGAATAAAAATCAGAGCACCTGCAATAACACCCGGTATAGACCCCATACCACCGATAACAACAACACAGAGAATAACAATGGATTCCCAGGTTGTAAAACTGGCAGGATTGATAAACGTAGTTTTCGCTGCAAACAGTACACCCATGATTCCCGCCCAGATGGCTCCCATGGAGAAAGCGGCCAGTTTGGTTTTCATTATATCGATACCCATGGCCTGGCAGGCAATTTCATCTTCTCTCATGGCTTCCCAGGCTCTACCGATTTTTGAGCTTTCGATGCGCCTGATGATCAGGATTGTCAGGATGGTAAGGGCAATGGTAATGAAGTAGGTAAAAGTCGTTACCTCGGCAAGGCGGAGTTTATGTCCGAAAAGCAGGGGTCTGGGAATATTGGCTATACCGCTTGGTCCGAAAGAAAAATCGTTCCAGTTTTCAAGAACAAGACGGACAATTTCGCCGAACGCCAGGGTGACGATAGCCAGATAGTCTCCTCTCAGTCTCAGTACGGGTATACCCAGAAGTATGCCGAACAGAGCACTCAGGAGAGCACCTATGGGAATACATATCCAGAAATTCAGACCGAAGTGATAATACAGAAGTCCATAGGTATAGGCACCGACTGCATAGAAAGCTGCGTAGCCCAGGTGGAGGAGCCCTCCGAAACCGACTACAATATTCAGTCCGAGACCCAGGACCACATACATTAATGCTGTAATTATAATATTGGTCTGGTACATGGACATGATAAAAGGAAAGAGAACCACAATAAGCAGAAGGACACCCAGAGAGGAGTACTTATACTTTTTGTCCTCCATTATTTCCGAAATCTTTTTCGCAAGGGAGCTCTTTTCCTTTGAGGCTTCTGCAGCGTTCCTTTTTGCCAGAAGTTCATCCCAGAATAAGGACATTACAAAGGCAAAAACACCGATAAAAAGTATATTTTTCCATCGCCATACAACGGTATTCTCAATTGTATTCACTTTCATGACAAGTAAGGGAAATGTCAGGAAAATGAACCATAGAGCCGTAATCAGCGATTTTTTTATTTTTTCAAAACTAAACACAATCACACTCTCTTTTATGAATCAGACTTTCTCATTTTCTTTTCTGCCAAGAAGTCCGGCAGGTTTGAAAATAAGGATAAGAATCAGAATAATAAAGGCAAAGGCATCTTCATAGTCACTGGAGATATAACCGGTACCGAAACTTTCAGTCAGTCCGAGAACGAAACTTCCCAGAACGGCACCCGGAACACTGCCGATTCCACCAAGAACCGCCGCAACAAATGCTTTAATACCTGCAATAAAACCAATATAAAAGTTGATCTGTCCAATATGGGAGGTAATCAGTACACCACCGAGAGCGGCTGTACCGGAACCGATTATGAAGGTAAGTGAGATGACCCTGTCAACATTGATACCCACAAGCTGAGCCATATCTTTATCCTGGGACGTCGCTCTCATGGCTTTTCCCATTTTGGTAAATTTGATCAATATAGTTAAAAGTATCATTACAACAGCGGTACTGAATAAAATCAGGAACTGTGTGGTAGACATAAAATTTTCAATAGGTTTCAAAAATGCAAATTCAGGCAGTAAGTTGGGAAAGGGAAGAAAATCTGAAGTTTGCGCCAGTAAAACGTAGTTCTGCAGAAAAATAGATACACCGATAGCACTGATCAGTGCGGAAAGCCTGGGCGCATTTCTCAGAGGTTTATAGGCTATCTTTTCAATTGTTAAACCATAGGCTGCAGAGTAAACAACCGCAGCAATAACTGCGATAATAAAAATTATAACCGGGTTCATACCGGTGAGGGTTAGAGCTCCCCCGATGATCAGGGCTGTAAAAGCTCCTATCATGTAAATTTCACCATGGGCGAAGTTTATCAGTTTGATAATACCGTAAACCATGGTATATCCCAGTGCGATCAGGGCATAAATACTTCCCCGGGTCATTCCACTGAGAAATAGCGTAAAAAAATATTCGAGATTCATAATCTTTATAAAGCTCCTTGTTTTTAAATACCAGAACTAAACGACAAAAGCAGAAGCACTCAGCTTCTGCTTTTGTTAAATACTTATGCTGTTATTTCAGCTCAACATAAGCGCCGTTCTGTACCTGATATACAGCAAAACCTACACCGATAGCATCACCAGCTTTATCAAAGCTGATTTTACCAAGGGGAGTTTCTACATATTCACTTCTCAGAGCAGCAGTAATATCATCATATTCTGTAGAACCGGCTTTCTCGATAGCATTGAGAACAGCAACAGTTGCCGCATAGGCATTCAGGAAGAAAGCACCGGGATCTTCACCGTATTTAGCTTTATGATCTTCAACTGCCTTGATGGCCATGGGATTGGATGAGGTATCAACAGGACCGGAAGCATATACACCTTCGGCGAATTCTCCTGCCACTTTGATAAAAGTATCATCTTTTACACCATCATCGGAGATGAAGGGGATTTCCATGTTCTTCTTTTTCATCTGGCTGACAAGCTTGGAAGCTTCAGGATGGTATCCACCGAAAATAATGCCATCAGCACCTGAAGCGTCAATTTTGTTGATGATGGCGGAATAGTCTACAGCACCGACCTGAATTCCTTCAAACATAACAATTTCAACTCCGCCTTTGGTTTCAAGCATAGCCTGGCAGAATTCCGCAAATCCTTTACCGTAGTCACCTTTGTCGTGAAGAATGGCGATTTTTGAAAGTCCCAGTTCATCAACAGCAAAGTTTACATCAACTTCAGCCTGAGCATCATCCGGAGCAATAGTACGGAAGAAGTTAGGATAGTCTCCGCTCTTTGTCAGAGGGGGGTTGGTTGCTGAGGGAGAAATGGTAACGATATTTTCATCTTTATAAATACCGAGGGCTGCTTTTGTTGCACCGGAACAGATATGTCCGATTACAGCAACGACACCATCACCTACCAGTTTGGATGCTGTGTTTGTAGCAACTTCAGGCTTACAAACATCATCTTCGACTACAAGTTCGATCTGTCTGCCGAGAACTCCTCCGTTGGAATTATACATTTCAACAACAAGTTCTGCCGCTTTAACGGAAGGAAGACCATAAGAGGCAAGGTCACCTGAGTGAGCCCCTGCAACACCAATTTTAATTGCTTCGCTTTCTTTCTTACAGGATACCAGAGCACCCATAAGTACAGAAGTCATCAGAAGAACAACTAAAAACTTTTTCATACTTTCTCCTTGTGATTAAGTTTTTTAGAACCATTTTGGATTCAGGTTTTAGTTTTTTATAGGGTTAAACAAGTAAATTGTCAATGTTGATTTTTTGTCTATTATTTTAGCATGTTTTCGTAAAAAACTACAAAAATAAAAGCGTTAATAGAGCTTGATTTGTTGAAAAAATGCACAATTAGTAAAAATATGGTTAAAAATTAAGTATATGAGTACTGAGATCAGGTGTTTTTCTGAAAAATAAAGAAAAAAAATCATAAAAGTTCCTG
Organism: Oceanispirochaeta sp.; assembly: GCA_963666275.2. GTDB lineage: Bacteria > Spirochaetota > Spirochaetia > DSM-2461 > DSM-2461 > Oceanispirochaeta. Next base: position 1,916,496 of record CAXXOA010000001.1, on the reverse strand, counting down.
CTATTCAGGATTATTAACAGAGAATCCTTTTCGGGATTTTTATTTTTTCCTACCATTTCTATTCATTTTTCTTCATTTCTTACAAATATGTTGTTTTGAAAGCCTTTGATCATTATTTGCCGAAAGGGCACCCCGGGGGAGTTTCAGTTTTTATGATCAGTGTAAAATCATTTCTTCTGAAAATAACAATCATTATAAAAAACAACACTCTTTTCCCTGAAATTGAGATTTCAGGGAAAAGAGTGCGTGATGCGCGGCTAATGGGACTAAGCTCAGGTAAGAACCGGTCCGCCGATATCCTTTCTGAATACCTTATCCTTAAATTCTATGCGCTCAATATTTGCATAGGCTTTTTTCCTGGCAGAAAGAAGATCATCACCCACTGCTACCACATTGAGAACACGGCCGCCGGCTGTAACAAGATCTTCGCCTTTCTTTACGGCCCCGGCAATATAAACTGAACAGTCCGCATCTTCTATGCCCCTGATTGGATATCCTTTTTCATACGAACCGGGGTAGCCTCCAGATGCCAGAACCACGCAGCAGGCCGCTCCCTGCTTCCATTGCATTTTCACATCGGCCAGGGCTCCGCCTACGGCTGCCTCTATCAGTTCCAGCAGATCCGTATCAAGCAGATTCAATACAGCCTGAGTTTCCGGATCGCCCATTCTCAGGTTGTATTCCAGAAGGTAAATCCCTTTTTCCGTTATCATAAGTCCGAAAAAAATGACACCGGAAAACTCAAGATGTTCCTGCTCCAGTCCCCGGCGGGTCGATTCCATAATTCCCTGTTCAAAATCTTTCATGATTTCAGCTGTCATATGAGGATTGGGAGAAACAACTCCCATACCGCCCGTATTTGGACCGGTTTCATTTTCCCGGATTTTTTTGTGATCCTTGGCTGATACCATGGGGAGGATGGTTTTTCCGTCATAGAAAGACAGGATTGATGCCTCTACTCCTTCCAGATACTCTTCAATGACAACCTGAGAACCGGCTTCACCGAATTCTCTTGTGAGCATCAGTGATCTCAGACCTTCCCGGGCTTCATTTTTATCCGCACAGATAAGGACTCCCTTACCAGCCGCCAGTCCGTCGGCTTTTATAACTGTGGGATAGGGACAGGTTTCCAGCCAGGCGTCCGCTTCTTCATAGGAGGTGAAATTCCTGTAGGAAGCTGTTTTGATCCCATATTTTTCCATGAAATCTTTGGCAAAACATTTGCTGCCTTCCAGAAGAGCTGCTTTTTTATGAGGGCCCAATACAGAAATTCCTTTCTCAATGAGAAGATCGGCGATTCCCGCTACAAGAAGATCTTCAGAACCTGGAACTGCCAGACTTACACCATTCTTTTCTGCAAAATCAGCAAGTTCTCTTATATCTGTAATGGCAACATTTTCACATTTTTCCTCTTTTGCGGTTCCACCGTTGCCGGGGGCGCAGAAGATTTTCTCTACTTTGCTGTTTTTCTGCAGTGCCTGAATTATTGCGTGTTCCCGACCACCGCTTCCTGTCACTAAAATTTTCATATTGAACTAATCCCTCGTATCGTAATCGTATGGTTCTCGTATTAATGTTTGAAATGTCTCATACCTGTAAAAATCATGGGAATGCCATGGGTATTGCAGGCCTTGATGGAATCTTCATCCCGAATGGATCCACCGGGCTGTATGATGGCTTTGATTCCTTTCTCTGCGCAGAGTGTAACAACATCATCAAAGGGGAAGAACGCATCCGAGGCAAGAACGACTCCGTCTCCGGCTCTTTCCACTGCCTGCTGAGCTGCCCAGATCCTGTTTGTCTGCCCGGTTCCGATACCGGTCGCCATTCCCTCTTTGACAACAACAATCGCATTGGATTTTACATGTTTAACCACTTTCTGTCCGAAAATCAGATCCTCGGTTAAATCATCAGAAGGTTTCGCCTCGGTAACCACATTAAAATCGGTGGAAAAAGTCATATCCGCATCCTGCACCAGGATACCACCGTCAACCTTCACAATATCAAGATGATCAGAAGGAGCCTTGTCTGCCGCAATGATCCTCAGATTCTTTTTGGTCTTTAATACTTCCAGGGCTTCCTCTGTGAAGGAGGGAGCAATCACAATTTCAAGGAAGATCTTGATCATCTCTTTGGCAGCATCTTCTGTCACTTCCCCGTTTAATGCCACAATCCCTCCGAATATGGAAACAGGATCACACTCGTAAGCCCTTGTGTAGGCTTCCAGAGCCGTTTTTCCTCTAGCCACTCCGCAGGGGGTTGAGTGTTTCAGTCCGCAGCAGACAAGATCATCAAATTCATTGACGATCTTCCAGGCAACATCCATATCCCGGATATTGTTGAAGGACAGTTCTTTCCCGCCGAGCTGTTTGAACTCTTTCAGAGCCCCGTCTCCCCATGTCTTGGCGTAGTAGGCGGCACTCTGATGCGGATTTTCACCATATCTGAGGTCCATGACTTTCCGATAGGATGTATGAAAATATTCAGGCATTGTTCCCTGACCGAGGAGAAACTGGCTGATGGCGCCGTCATAGGCCGCGGTGAGATTGAAAACCTTTCCCGCCAGGGTTTTCCTGGTTTCAAATGAAACCTCCCCCGCTTCCATCTCTTTCTGTACCACCTCATAATCCCGGGGATCACATATGACTGTTACATCGTGAAAATTCTTTGCCGCGGACCTGAGCATTGTGGGACCGCCGATATCAATAAATTCAACCTTCTCTTCAAAGCTCTTATCAGACTCCACTTCATCAAAGAAGGGATAGAGGTTGACTACAACCATATCTATGGTTTCAATTTCTTCCCTTTTCAGTGTTTCCATATGTTCTTCGTTGGACCTGATCGCAAGAATTCCACCGTGGATAATGGGGTGCAGTGTTTTAACCCGGCCGTCAAGCATCTCTTTTGCCCCTGTAACGGCGGATACTTCAACAGGTTCCAGGCCATTCTCTTTCAGATGTCTGTATGTCCCGCCTGTGGAAAGGATCTCCCAGCCCTGGTCTTTCAGAAATCTGGAAAACTCCAGTACACCGTCTTTTTTGTACACACTGATTAATGCTCGTTTCAACTCTCTGTCTCCTGCTCTTTCCCGGTATCAGGAAAGTCTGTTTTGAATAATTTGATTTATGCTTTCCACCAGTAGAATGTGTTCCTGCCCGAGGACCCTCTTCTGAAGATCCTCCGGCGTATCGCCGCTTTTCACTTCTACTTTTCTCTGTAGGATTATTTCGCCCGTATCGATGCCGGAATCAACAAAGTGGACAGTACATCCGCTCTCTGTTTTTTCCGCATTGAGCACCGCTCTATGAACATTCATACCATACATCCCTTTTCCGCCGAAATCCGGAAGCAGTGCCGGGTGTATGTTGATGATTTTCCCCTTCCAGGAATCAATGAAATCACTGGACAGTATGGACAGATATCCGGCCAGAACAATCAGATCCGTATCTGATGGAATCTCTTTGAAGATTTCACTGCTAAGATTCTGTTTGTATTCCTTCCGGTTTATCAATCTATGAGGAATCCCATGCTTCCGAGCTCTGTCCAGGCCGGAAGCCGGTCTGTCTGCAATGACTTTTACAATCCGGGCAGACAGATCTCCCGATTCAACGGCATCGATAATGGACTGCAGATTACTACCTCCTCCGGAGATAAGTACTGCTATTTTAAACATATTTTTTCCCCGGCTTTGATTATGGAACCAAGTTTATGAACCGATTCGCCCTGATCTGCCAGGAAAGCGCTGATTTCGGTTTCAATGTCTTTCTTGACAACCAGGCAGAAGCCTATCCCCATATTGAAAGTGCCCCACATATCCTCTTCGGGGACACCTTTTTTCTCCAGATAGCGGAAAACGGGGAGTACGGGAACGGAGGTTTTCAGTATTTCCGCACATAACCCTTCGGGAATTGTCCGGGGCAGATTTTCAGGCAGACCTCCCCCGGTTATATGGGCCATTCCGTGGATATCTTTTTTGAACTTTTCCAGAGCCGCCAGTACTGTAGGCACATAAACTCTTGTAGGTTTCAGGAGTTCCCTGTAAACAGGTTCTCCCTGGAAATCCTCGTCAAAATCGGTAACAAGTTTTCGTACAAGACTGAAACCGTTGCTGTGAACTCCGTTTGAGCTGAGTCCCAGAACAATATCCCCTTCTTCTACGGTACTCCCGTTAACAATATTTTCTTTTTCAATGACCCCTACACAGAATCCGGCCATATCATAATCACCGTCTTTGTAGAATCCGGGCATTTCAGCTGTTTCTCCGCCTACCAGGCTGCAGTCAGCGGCTTTACAGGCTTCAGCCATCCCGATAACAAGCTGACTGGACACTTCCGCGTCCAGTTTGCCGCAGGCCAGATAGTCCAGAAAGAAGAGAGGTTTAGCTCCCTGACAGAGTATGTCATTGGCACACATGGCAAAACAGTCCTGACCGACTGTGCTGTATATCTTTTTCTCAAAAGCCAGGGCTAGTTTGGTCCCTACCCCATCTGTACCGGCCACGAGGACAGGTTCTTTATAATCTTTAAGCGCATAAAGGGAGGCGAAGCTGCCCAGTCCCGTGAGGACACTGCTGTTGTGAGTTTCCGCCACTTTGGATTTAATGAGGTCAACAGCTCTGTAACCTTCTTCTTTATCTACACCCGAATCTTTATAGGTAATCAATTTTCTCTCCCTCTATCAGTTATTCGGTGTCAACGGGTATGTCCCTGTTAAACATCCGTTACAATAATGCCTTTCCTGTCCCAGAGCTCTGTTCAAGCCGTCAAGGGAAATATAGGCCAGACTGTCTGCTCCTATCTCCGCACAGATCTCATCCACACTCTTACCGCTGGCAATCAGCTCTTCCGTGGTGGGAGTATCAATGCCGAAATGGCAGGAATACAGGATCGGAGGAGACACGATTCTCAGATGAACTTCCTTTGCCCCTGCCTGTTTGATCTGTGAGACCAGCCGGCGGCTTGTGGTTCCTCTGACAATGGAATCGTCGATAAGAATGATCCTTTTTCCCTCTACAATAGATTTGACAACATTCAGTTTTACAGAAACAGCCTTCTCACGCATTTCCTGGGAGGGAGCAATGAAGGTTCTTCCTATATAGCGGTTTTTGATAAATCCCATTTCAAAAGGAATTCCCGATGCTTCCGAGTACCCCACAGCTGCGGAGATTCCCGAATCCGGTACGGGAACGACAAGATCGGCTTCTACGGGAAATTCGCTGAAGATCTCTTTTCCGCATCTTTTTCTGGCATCATAAACATTGATCCCATCAATGGAACTGTCAGGCCGGGCAAAATAGATGTACTCAAAAATACAGGTAGAAAGTTTGCTGTTTGCATCACGCCCCAGAGAATTCACCCCGTTTTCATCTATGACGACTATTTCTCCGGGATCCAGGTCCCGGACGAGTTCGGCACCCACTGTATTCAGGGCACTGGATTCGGATGATAGGATCCAGCAGTCATCCAGTTTTCCAAGACAAAGGGGCCGGATTCCATGGGGATCCCTGACCCCGATAAGCTTGTTGTCAATAAAAAGAACAATAGCATAGGAACCTTTGATGGCCTTGGTAGCATTGCGGACAGCCGATTCTATGCCTTTATCTGCTCCCCGGGCGATCATATTGAGGATCACTTCGGTATCGCTTGTTGTCTGAAAGATGGCACCGCCGTCTTCCATGAGGGAACGGATAATATCGGCATTAACCAGGTTTCCATTGTGTGCCACAGCCAGAGATCCCAGACGGCAGTGACCTTCCAGAGGCTGGGCATTGGCAACAGAGCTGTCTCCGGTTGTGGAATAGCGGACATGACCGATCGCAGCGTTCCCATGGGAGAGTTCTTTGATGGCATTGTTTCTGAAGACATCAGAAACGAGGCCCATGCCCTTTTTGGTCTGAAGCTTGTCCTGCTCCATAATCGTGATACCCGCACTCTCCTGTCCTCTATGCTGAAGACCAAGCAGACCCAGGTATGTCATCTCTGCAGCGGGACACTCCTTAGTAGAATAGACCCCGAATACACCGCACTCCTCATGGAGCTTATCATCATTAAAATTATTCATTTCCCACCCTGGAGAGACTCTCTCCTCTTTTCTGATTCTGAAAGGACACTGTTATAAATCAACACCTTCGGAGTTGTCTCTGATAAATTTCTCTTTCATATCTTTTCTGAAATCCAGAAGTTTCTGCTTCAGTTCAGGATATTTTACAGCAAGGATCTGTACTGCCAGCATGGCGGCATTGTAGGAGTTGTTGACACCTACAGTTGCCACGGGGATTGACTTGGGCATCTGTACAATGGAAAGCAGAGAGTCCATGCCGTCAAATTTGGCATCCAGAGGAACACCGATGACAGGAAGGATTGTTTTAGAGGCGATCACTCCGGGAAGATGCGCTGCCAGACCGGCTCCGGCTATGATGAATTCGCATCCGCCAGCCTCAAGGTCTTTCAGCACCTCTGTCAGCCGTTCGGGAACTCTGTGAGCCGAGAGGATATGAGCTTCGTACTCTATGCCGAACTCTTTCAGACATGTGGCGGCACCTTTCATTTTATCAAGATCGGAACGACTTCCGAATATCACTGCACCTTTCATATTTTCCTCCAAACCTTATATGAAATATTCTACACCTGATTTGAACAGGGGCTGTAGTTTGTTTCCGGGAATGTTGCACAGGTTATCACCTGTAAACCTTTCTGTATGTCCCATTTTACCCAGTATTCTGCCGCAGGGAGAGGTAATGCCTTCTATGGCAAAATCCGATCCGTTCGGGTTATACAGGGGATTCATGGATGCGGTTCCACGGGAATCACAGTACTGAAAAGCAATCTGTCCCTTTTCTTCGAGATCCCGGATAAAGGATTCTTCCGCAGTGAAACGGCCTTCTCCGTGAGAAATGGCAATTTCATAGAGATCTCCGGGAGTCATCTGCGCTGTCCAGGGAGATGTCGTGCTTATCACCTTTGTCGTTACCATCCTGGATATATGGCGATTAATGCTGTTTCTGGCCAGTGTGGGAGCTTCAGAAGGAACATCAATGACATGTCCATAGGGAAGAAGTCCCGATTTGACAAGTGCCTGAAAACCGTTGCAGATCCCCAGGATCAAGCCATCCCGCTCCAGCAGTTTCTCAATGGCCGCCGCCACTTCCGGATTCTTCAGGACATTGGCAATAAACTTGCCGGATCCTTCCGGTTCGTCTCCGGCAGAAAAACCTCCGGAGAGCATCAGAATCTGGGAGCGGTTGATATGTTCAACCATGCTGTTCAGTGATGAAAGAACATCCTGTTTGTCCCTGTTGGTGAAAACGGATATTTCCGTCTCCGCTCCGGCCCGGCTGAAAGCTCTGGCCGTATCGTATTCGCAGTTTGTACCGGGAAAGACAGGGATGAAAACAAGGGGTTTTCTTCCCTGTATATCTTTTTTCCCGGACTTCCCGGTCAGGGTTTTAAGTGAAAGTTCTTCTGAGGGCCTGTTCTCGTAGTCGGGGAATACCGCATTCAGGGTTCCTTCCCAGCTTTCAAGACACTCTTTCAGAGTTACGGAGAAACCGGCTGTTTCAATGATCTGTTCATCCCGGGTCGCCCCCAGTATCACTAGACCAGGATAGGCTTTGGCAAGTCCTGAATCGGACGATTCAAATACAATAGCTCCGGGTGCTTTATCAAAGAGCGGCAGATCCGTATGGGCCAGCTTAATACCGATCCCGTTCCCGCAGGCCATCTTGAACAGACACTCTCCGATTCCACCGGATTTTATCGTAGAGGCCGAAAGGATCTTTCCTTCTTGATTCCACAGTTCCAACTGATCCAGGTTGGCCTGCAGAACATTCCAGTCAGGGGTCTGATCCTCTCTGAGAGGAAGGCCCATATAATACAGGGTATTTCCCGGACCTTTCAGGTCACTGGAGATCGTTTTCTGAATTTTCCCTGTTGTGACTGCAAAGGAAATTAAGGTGGAAGGGACATGTATGTCATGAAATGACCCTGACATACTGTCTTTCCCTCCGATTGCGGGGATGTTCAGTTTCTCCTGGGCTTCCATGGCGCCCAGAAGAGCGGAAAACGGGAGCCCCCAGTTTTCGGGATCCTCGCCCAGTCTTTTAAAGTACTCCTGGAAACTAAGACGCGTGGTCCGCCATGAGCCACCTGAAGCAGCCAGTTTTACAACTGAGGATATCACACTGTAAAGGCTTCCGTGATAGGGGCTCCAGTCGAAAAGTTCCGGATCAAATCCATAGGCTATGAGGCTGCAGGTTTCTGTTTTCCCTGATTCTACGGGGAGTTTATGAATAGAGGCCTCGGATTCGGAGAGCTGATTCTTTCCGCCGTAGGGCATCTGGACTGTTCCCGCACCGATCGAGGCATCAAACATCTCTACAAGTCCCCTCTGAGAACAGATATTGAGCTCTTTCAGGTTATTCAGGAATTTTTCTTTTTCACTCTTACCGGCAAGCTCCCGTTTAAATGGATTCAGCGAAGGATCCACTTCAGGAAGGGTGACGCTGTTTTCTGATCGGACCCCGTTGGTATCCAGAAACTTTCTGCTCAGATCTACCAGGGTTCTGCCTTTCCAAGTCATTGTGAGGCGGCCTTTTGATGTGACCGTTGCCACATGGGTGGCATCCAGGTTTTCTTCCGCCGCAAGGCTTATAATGTGTTCAGCATCTTCAGGAGATGTAACAACAGCCATCCTTTCCTGTGATTCAGAAATAGCCAGTTCCGTTCCGCTGAGCCCCAGGTATTTAACAGGAACTCTGTCCAGATCGATTTCCAGGCCGTCACTGAGTTCTCCGATAGCAACGGAAACACCGCCGGCACCGAAGTCATTGCATTTTTTGATGAGAGCTGTGACTTCGGGGTTTCTGAAGAGCCGCTGTATCTTTCGTTCTTCAGGAGCATTTCCCTTCTGAACTTCTGCGGAACAGGTGATCAGAGACTCGGTGGTGTGCTCTTTTGAAGAACCAGTAGCTCCTCCGCAGCCGTCCCTTCCTGTTTTACCGCCTATGAGAATGATTGCATCCCCTTCCACCGGGGACTCTCTTCTTACCATGGATTCCGGAACAGCTCCCACCACGGCACCGACTTCCATCCTCTTGGCACGATAACCGGGATGGTAGACCTCTTTGACAAAAGTGGTGGCCAGTCCGATCTGGTTGCCATAGGAACTGTAGCCGTGGGCCGCCGTTCGGGTAATATATTTCTGGGGCAATTTTCCCTCCAGAGTCTCTTCAAGAGACACTGTGGGATCGCCGCTCCCCGTGATCCGCATCGCCTGATAAACATAGGATCGACCGGAAAGAGGATCCCGGATGGCGCCACCTATACATGTGGAAGCCCCTCCAAAGGGTTCAATCTCCGTTGGATGGTTGTGAGTTTCATTTTTAAACATCAGCAGCCAGGGTTCTTCCCGGCCGTCCACATCGACTGTGATCCTTACACTGCAGGCATTGATCTCTTCTGATACTTCCATATCATCCAGCAGGCCGTCATGACGCATTCTTCTGCCGGAGATAGTCGCTAGGTCCATCAGGGTGAGTGGTTTGTCAGAACGCCCCAGTTTCTCCCTGATTTTCAAATAGTGATTAAAGCTTTCCGTAAGAGTCTGCTGAAAACTCCCCAGGGGAATCGTAATATTTTTCAGTTCCGTTTCAAATGTTGTATGACGGCAGTGATCGGACCAGTAGGTATCCAGAACTTTCAGTTCTGTCTCGGAGGGATCCCTCTGCTCTTCTCCGGTGAAATAGGTCTGGCAGAATTTGAGATCCTCAAATGTCATGGCAAGTCCCATATTCTGTTTAAGAAGTTCCAGTTCCGCATCGGAAGCTTTTGTAAACCCTTCCAGCACAGGAACATCCGACGCTTGCGTCCCCAGATCAAAAAGGGAGTGACTTTCAAGATCCTTTTCCCGGGATTCTACCGGGTTTATACAGTAGGCCTTTATCTTCGAAAGATCTTCCGGGCTGATTGCCCCTTCCAGCAGAATAAGTTTGCTGGACCGGACAACTCCGCTCCAGTCGGGATAGAGAAGATGAATACACTGGGCTGCCGAATCGGCTCTCTGATCGAACTGACCGGGAAGGAATTCAAAACCAAAAAAATCAGCCACTCCCTGTGTCGGTGCATTCTGATACACCTTGTCGGCAGTGGCTTCGGAAAAAATTGAGGCCGTTACTTTCTGAAACGCCTCTCCATCCAATCCCGTTACTTCATAAATATTGACTATCCGGGCCTGCTTAAGCCCTGCTGTTCCAAGGGTTATCTTAAGGTCTTCCGTTAAAGCTATGGAATCACTGTTGTGTCCCGCTTTTTTCTCTACATAGATTCGGAAAAAATCACTCATCTGAGATGGGGTCCTCCTGAAGGGAGATTTGTATCTTCCATTCGACACTGTTGATGCGGCTCACCCTAGCATGATTTCCCTCTCTGTTTCAACAGGTCAGACAAGTTAAATCTCTTTAAAAAAGGCTCTTTAAGTTTCCTTGCCGTGTCTTTGGTATTGACAGTACAGTGAAGAGTATAATTATTCTATTCAGACGGGAGATAATTGGTCCGAGTCCTACAAAAAGGTATGATAAGCGAAGCCTTTAAAAAAAATTAGTTTTTTTTCCTTTAAAAAAAACTATATTTTATCCTTTTTTAAGAGTAAAATAATTTATTGTTATACAGTTACTTGCTTTTTGAAGATGAGTGTTTTTACCATCTGGAATTATTAAATTTTCTATCTGTTAACTATCTACTCAATTTTATTTTTTACTGGTATAAATATTAACAATTATACGATAAACCAAAAAATTAGGAGTTTAAATTATGAAGAAGAGCATTCTTGCCGCATTATTTTGCATTGTTACTCTTGGTTCAATGTTCGCTAGCGGTTCTCAGGAAAAAGAAGAAGCATCAGCCCTCAACCTGATGCAGGCGGGAACCCTTTCTATTGGAGTTGAAATTGGATACCCTCCTTTCGAAGACTTTGCCAATGATGGAGTCACTCCCGTTGGTTACGACATTGACTTTGCCAAAGCTCTTGGCGAAAAACTGGGTGTGGAAGTTGTATTTATCAACACAGCATGGGACGGTATCTTCCAGGGTATCGGCGTAAACTATGACGCTGTAATCTCTGCGGTAACCATCACTGAAGAAAGAAAAGAAACTATGGACTTCTCTGATCCTTATATTGATAACTACCAGGCTGTTGTTGTCAGAACAGATTCAGACAAAGAAATCAACAGCTTCCTGGATCTGGAAGGTATGGCCCTGGCAGTACAGAAGGAAACAACTTCTGATATTCTGATTTCTGATTATATTTCCACCGGTTCTCTGACAAGCACTGTTGCACAGAACGAAAAAATTATTACCTGTTTTACACAGCTGGACAATCAGGAAATTGACGCAGTAGTTGTTGACTCAACTGTTGCAGACGGACAGGTTGGGAAATATCCCGATAAATACAAAATAGCCTACCTTGACAAAAGCGAAGCGGAACAGTTCGGCGTGGCTATGACAAAAGGTAACACTGCTCTTCAGACTGCCATCAACGAAGCCATCGCTGAGTTGAAGGAAGAAGGATTTTTCAAAGAGAGCACTGAATACTGGTTTGGTGCCTGATAAAGGTTTTCATGAAAGATTTTTTCAATAAACTAATAAATATTAGGGACTGGAAACAATCTTCAAAAACAACTGCCATATTTGTATTGGCAGTTGTTTTTTTGATTATTGTTCTTTCCATACTCAATGTTTCAGAGTCTCAGATAATGGATCATGCATCCTCTGAGGTGAAGCAGATGATTGAGGATGAGAAGGACAGTTCCAGAAAGCGGCTTACCATAACCTACAACGATTTGAAGGTTATCAGTTACCTCTCCTTTTCTACTTCAGGTGCCAATGCGTTCCAGGAGTCCTATGTCGGTTTCGGTGGAGCAATCTTCCAATCGGATGAAGGTTTCGGTAAGTTTACAGGTCAAATGGTCAACTACACCTATCGTATGCTGGGGATCAAGCAGAATCTTCTGCACGGTGTTAAACTGACCCTGCTGCTGACGACAACATCCATTATCATCGGCTTTATATTCAGTATCTTCCTGGCCCTGGGAAAAATATCGTCAAATGTAATAATCAGCAAACTCAGCAGTGCCTATATCTTTTTCTTCCGGGGAACACCCTTGCTGATTCAGCTGTTTGTTGTCTATTTTTCCATACCGGGGATTTTCGGTTTCTCCTGGAGAGGGCTTTTCGATCTGGGAGATCCCGAAGCGGTGTATAAGGGTGCTTTTCTGGCTGCGCTTATCGCCTTTTCCCTCAACTCGGCGGCCTATTGTGCGGAAATCGTCCGTGCGGCTATCCAGTCCATAGACAAAGGGCAGCACGAAGCCTCGAAAACTCTCGGTTTAGGGTATGCCCAGACGATGATCCATATTGTCATTCCTCAGGCCACCCGTAGAATGATTCCCCCTCTTTGTAATGAATTCATTATGATGATCAAGGATGTTTCGCTGGTTTTTGCCATCTCTCTCATGGACATCACGACCATATCCAAAACAATTATGACCAGCGAAGGCAGCTATCTTGTATTTCTGCCGGCTCTCGTGATCTACCTGATTGTAACCGCAATTTTCACCTGGTTATTCGGAAAGATGGAAGAGAGGTTATCGATTTATGAATAAAGATAAAGAACATGAATATGAGTATCTCATCAGAACTGAAAAGCTCTGCAAATCCTTCGGGCATCTGGAAGTTCTCAAGGACGTGGATCTTGCGGTTAAAAAAGGTGAGGTCATCTGTATAATCGGTCCTTCGGGAGCAGGTAAGTCGACCTATCTCCGTTCACTGATTCATCTTGAGGATATCACCAGCGGAAAGATCTTTGTAGAAGACAAGCTTTTCCTGGATAGAAAACATAACAGGACCGTTCATAGGGTTCCGGCGGATCAACAGAAAGCCATGCTCCTTGAAATGGGAATGGTATTCCAGCGGTTCAATCTGTTTCCCCATAAAACGGTTCTTGAAAATCTGACCCTGGCTCCGGTTATTATCCGGAAAAAGTCGCGATCCGAAGCCGTTGCCATCGCCAGCAAACTGATCGATCGTGTCGGTTTATCGGATAAGACTGATGTCTATCCCAGTAAACTTTCTGGAGGTCAGCAGCAGCGTGTGGCCATAGCAAGAGCGTTGGCTATGGAGCCGGAAATCATGCTTTTTGATGAACCTACCAGTGCTCTGGATCCCGAGCTGGTTGGAGAAGTTCTTGCGGTAATGCGCGACCTGGCCACGAATGGTATGACCATGATATGTGTTACCCATGAAATGGGATTTGCCAGAGAGGTAGCCGATAGAGTTGTCTTCATGGCAGATGGGATGATTCTGGAAGAAGGGAATCCAAAGGAACTCTTTGAAAACCCCAAGCATGAAAAGACAAAGAATTTCCTTAAAAATGTATTATAAAACTGAGTATGGGGCTGTTGCAAAAGTAAAAATGCGACAGCCTCTTTTTTTCATTAATCAAATTCTTTTTATTTTGATCACTATTTAGATCACAACTTCTGTTCTGGTAATAAAAATTCTGATAATTTCCCATTTTGTTTAGTAATTTACTGACACTTATCCTATGTGATGCACCTGAGACTATACATTATCTATTAAAAAATGGATTTAGAGCTATGCTGATTCATCCTTTATCTGATAATAGAAGGGATTACCAACTTCATCTCGGGATAATCTATTTCCCAAATGAACAGCATTCATAGCCAGACAAACTAATAGCCATTCTGTATAGATACCTGTTTTTCCTGCCCGTAAAAATCTCCTGAATGACCAGTTGGCTTTGATCTGAGCAAATACTCCTTCTGCCTGAATACTTCTATTAACACGGATTTCTTTACCTTCCGGACTGGATATCAAAGCAGTAGCTCTTCTTTGATAAGATGACAGCTTGTGGTTGATCTGTACCTGTTTATAGTCTGCCTTACTTCGTTTTATACAGGAAGAACGGAGAGAGCAGCTCTTACACCCTCTTTCACAACGATATGTATGTGTTGTCGTTTCATAACCGTATTGATTCTTCCTGGATCGAACATATTTCAGTTTTAGCTTCTTTCCCTTCGCACAAATGAAATGATCGGTTGAAGGATCATAAATCATGTTTTCTTTCTTTCCGATATCCTTTTTGAATTTTCGTTTCTTTGATTGCTCGTGTAACTGGGGCTTGATGAAAGGTAAGCGTCAAATAAACACAGGCCCTTTATCAGCCGTAATGTTATCTTTTAAATTCCATGGTAATAATTCTTCCCATTCTTGTTCATTATTGATGAGCGGAGCTTTAGAGAAAACATAATGCAGATAATCAAAGGGATTCAAATTATTTTGTTTTGCAGTCTCAATCAGAGAATACATCCCGCAGGAACTGTCTGCCCCTTTGGGATTCCCGGAAAATAGCCAGTTTTTCCTCCCCAGAACAAAAGGACGAATAGCATTTTCACTGGCATTATTATCCGGAGTCAGATAGGGGCTTTCCAGATATCGAATCAAATAATCCCATTGATTCAATGCATAGTGAACCGCTTTTCCCAAAGCACTTTCCGGTAAAACATTTTCAGCCCTTTTATCCAACCACTGTTTAAATGCATCAAGAATGGGTTCAGCCTTGCTTTTCCGTTGTTCCAGGAAATCTTCAGGAGACAATTTCCTACTCCTTAGATCATTTTCCAAGGCATAGAGCTTCTTGATATGTTTGATTCCTTCCAGAGCACTTTTAGATTTCTTACTGGCTTTATCAGCCTCAATGAACTTCCTTCTGGCATGAGCAAAGCAGCCTACCAGATGTATATCGGGATTGCCTTCTACCGCGGTTTTGTATCCTTGATATCCATCGGTTTGCAGATACCCTTTAAAACCAGTGAGAAAATTCTTCGCATATTCCGATGCCCGTGTCGGATGGTACTCATAATAAACAGCTTGTTGTCCCGGAGGACCGCCTCTGGCCAGCCACATATAGGATTTTTGTTTGTTATCCCGACCTGGTTCATTCAGAACCTGGACGGTTGTTTCATCCATTTGGAGCACTGGACCGGATTTTATGTGTGTTTTCAGCAGTTCAAAGAGAGGGAGAAGGGCTTCGTAAGCCTTTTTCTGCCAATTACTCATATTCTGACGGCTAATCCGGGCTCCCATACGCTCAAACCGTTTTTCCTGTCGGTAAAAAGGAAGATGGTCCACGTACTTGTTTATCATCAGAAATGCCAACAGACCGGGAGTGACAATCCCTTTGGGGATGATGGAAGGCTCCGGAGGGGCAATCTTTACAGCAGGAACATCTTCATCGGCGGTTCCTTCACAATTACCACAGGCATATTTAAACCGGATAATCCGCTCTACCCAGATACGGGGAGGGATCACATGCAGTTTCTCAGAGATTTCTTCTCCGATCTTCTTCAGTTCCATACCGCAGGCACAGATTTTCTCATCTTCAGAAATATCAATAATCCGTTCTTTACGGGGAAGGTTCTCATCCAGAGGCTTTCTGCCTGTTTTTTTACGTTTGTAGGTGGATATTTCCTGTTCTTCTGAACTGTCTTCCTCTGGAGTCACAGATTCTTCAGTATCAAACAATTCAATCTGATCAGGAATATTTTCTGCTCTTCTGCCAAATTGCCGATGCAGGGCCAAAGCCAGTTTCTCTTCAAGAAGCTGATACTTCTTTTCCCAGTTCTGGTTCTGGGCTTTTGATTCAGCGAGTTGCTGTTTCAGCAAAAGGAATTCTCTTTGTGCTTCCAAAGGAAGAGAGGCAATATCCATAAAAGAATTTTAGCAAAGTCTGGAATTTGAGTAAATTCCTTTCAGGCAATTTCTGAATATTTCAATGATTTATGAGCCCTCCAGAAATCTATACCCTTCAAAAGCATAGAGAGTTCTTCAAAGCTGATGGCTTTAGCAGCTTCTTCCGTATCCGGCCAGGGAAAACGGTGCTTCTCTAGACGTTTCTGCCAGAGGCAGAACCCTGTCTGGTCCCAATAGAGGGCCTTCAGAATCCGTCTCTGTTTATTACAGAACATGAAGAGAGAGCCGCAAAAGGGATCAAGAGACATTTCATCCTGAACTTCTACAGCCAAACCGTTTATGGCTTTCCGCATATCCGTAACACCGGGGCGGATAAATATTTTGACCTGGGAGAAATCCTTAATCATTGCACTCTTCCAGGGTCTGAAGCAGTTTCTTTAATGTGATTGTATCAAAATCCCGGTCCAGTTTTATCCGGTAGGATTTCCATTGCAATTCAATGGATGAGCCTATGGATGTTTCCCTGGGCAGTTTTACAGGAATTTCAACCAAAGGTTGAGGTTTCCGTTTGTATCGCTTCCTCCATCCGTGGAATGTTGTTGCTTTCAGGTTTTTATCCCGGCAGAATTGATTTACTGATTTGCCAGACAGTTCCCATTCTGCCAGAAGAGCATGGCGCTGATCCATTTTATATTGTTTCAAGGAAGACCTCCTTGTGAGATTGTACTGGGAGGTCTTCAAAATTATTAGATGCGGTTTATTTGACGCTTACGATGAAAGCCTCTATATTCTGTTTTTCCAGAGCCTCATAGTTTTGTTGACAGTCGTATCCGCTGTCCGCACAGTATTTTGAATATGTCCAGGGCAGATGTTCATGCATATGATCCAGTGCAGGACACATGGTTACATAGTCAGTGCGATCGTCACTGGCGTGAGCTCCGACAACATATCCGCTATCAACTAGTACTTGAAGGTTGTAAGCTGGTTTCAGCTGCCCGTTCCTCATATAGTCCTCTTTCATTCGCATAAACGTGGCATCAGGATCAGTTTTACTCATGCTGTTCCTACCCTTCATGGCAGTCAGGTATTCATTGTACTTTTCCAGTTTCTCCAGGAAAACAAGAGCATCTCGATAGAATTTCTGAACTCTCGTGATTCGGTGGCCTCGACCTGTTGTCTTCGGGAAAAGAGGCTCTCCTGTTGCAACAAGCTTCTCTATGAGGATTTTCAATGAGGTGTGATAATCTCCTGGATCCAAGTGCCAGGAGAAAATATCATTAACTTCAGTAATCAAATTCCGGATATGGTTATGGAGTTTCTCCAGATTCTTTTTAGTCGCTTTCTTCCAGACAAAACTATATCGACCAGCTTTTGACTCTATTTTAGTGCCATCTTGATAGACAACATCTTTCTTAAGCTCTCCCAATGCATCCAGACGAACGACTATCTGAAAAAATAGTTCATCAATGGCTTTCTCATGGGTATGAACAAAACGGTCAAACGTCGTATGGTCTGGGACTTTCTGATTACCTAAGATTTGCAAAAGGAAAAGGTCTCGTTTGCATAAACGTTCTACATCTCGCGAACTAAACCTGCCATGAATCCTGGCATACAGAAGAATCAGCATCATTGTGTATGAATTGACAGCTCGTGGACGTCCTGATTTCTGCTTTGGTTGTTCAAACTGGCTGTAATCTAGGTTTTGCAACAGAATCATAAGTGCTGCTTCATGTTCTGTTACTTCAAAGGGGATTGAGATGTTTAAATCAAGAAATAATTGTCTATGTTGGGAAAATGCTGTAAGATTCACCACGTGCTCCTTTTTATTTGTTTGTGGTTAAACAAATTGTAGCACGCTGGGGTCGCTTTGCGGCCCCTTTTTGCAGTCTAAATGCTTTGTTCGATTCATTCAAAAAAGAAAAAGGCTGCTACTAAAGTCTTTTCAGACTTTTGCAACAGCCCCTTAAATTTCAGATACTGGGAAATCATTGAATAGTGATCTCTTTTCAACCGGCAGAAATATATAAATTCTGCCGGTATTTTTTAAATCTGACCATCCGGATCCCTCTCTCTTTCTTTAAAAAATTAGAGGGAATCTGTGACTTATTCACCAATTTTTGGTATCTTGAAAAATATGCTGAAAGAATACCGTACCCTGCTGCCCTACTTCAGAAAATATAAATTCAAATATATTTTCGGGATCATTTTTTTAATTATCACCGATGCCGGACAATTGTATCTTCCCCAGTTTATAAGAAAGGCAATAAACAGTCTGTCAAACGGGGCTTTTGAATCCAGCCTCATTGCCAGTCTTATGATCCAGATGGTTGTTGTGGCTCTTATTATATCCATCGGACGTTTTTTCTGGAGATTTTTTCTTCACGGGGCTTCCCGGAGGATTGAAACAGAACTGAGAGAAAAGATTTTCTATCATCTTCTGACATTGAGCTCCTCTTTTTACGGAAAAAGAAAAACCGGTGATCTCATGGCCCGGATGACCAATGATATGAAAGCAGTCCGCATGGCAAGCGGCATGGCCTTTGTGGCTTTTACAGACGGACTTTTCATGGCTCTGGCGATCCTTGCCATTCTGCTGATCAATTACACAAAACTGACACTGATCGTCATCATCCCACTCCCTTTTATCAATCTGATTGTCATGTCTACAGGACGTCTCCTCGGGAAGAGGTTCAAACGGGTACAGGACAGCTATTCTTCCATAAGCGAACGGGTTCAGGAACTATTAAGCGGTATAAGAGTTATCAAAACCTTCCGTAAGGAAGATCATTTTCTTGAACAGTTCGATAAAGACAATACTGACTACTGGGAAGCCA
Organism: Oceanispirochaeta sp.; assembly: GCA_963666275.2. GTDB lineage: Bacteria > Spirochaetota > Spirochaetia > DSM-2461 > DSM-2461 > Oceanispirochaeta. The sequence continues at coordinate 1,897,898 of CAXXOA010000001.1, read as the reverse complement.
ATATGTCTCTTACAAAGATCTGGGGAGGGATCTTTCCCATTGTCATGTTTCTCTCGGGAGTTACAGTCTCACTGCTGCTCTATTTCGGGGGAAAGCAGGTTGTCCTGGGAACTCTCGCTCCCGGTGATTTTGTAGCCGTTCTCTCCTATCTGGGAATGCTCACATGGCCAATGATGGGAGCTGGGTTTACCATCAATCTGATACAGCGGGGGGGCGCTTCTCTGATGAGGATCAATGAGGTCCTGAAGGAAAAACCTGACATCGTCAATATAGATGAACCGGGGGATGTCCCCGAGCTGAAGACATTATCTCTGAGAAATCTGAATTACAGTTTTGACAACGGTAAAAAGGTTCAGGTTATAAAAGATTTTAATCTTGATCTCAATGCCGGTGAAACATTGGGTATCCTGGGTAGAACCGGCAGCGGCAAGACAACACTGATAAGACTGCTTCCCCGGCTTCTTGAATCGGAACAGGGAACCCTCTGGTACAACAATATCCCCATTCATGAACTGAAACTATCCCAGCTTCGGGCCGCCATCTCCATGGTTCCTCAGGAAACGATTCTCTTTTCCCGTACTATCAGGGAGAATATACTTTTTTCCCGGGAGGATGCTCCTCAGGAGGATCTTGAAAGGGTTATACGAATATCTACCCTGGAAAGGGACCTGAAGAACTTTCCCAAGGGACTGGAAACCATGGTGGGAGAACGGGGAATTACACTTTCGGGAGGTCAGAAGCAGCGTATAGCCCTGGCAAGGGCTCTGCTGGCGGATCCGCAGATTCTGATCCTTGATGACGCCCTGTCCGCTGTGGATACAAAAACCGAAGAGTATATCCTTCATGAGATGATGAAGATCAGGAAGGGAAAAACAAATATCCTGATATCCCACAGGGTCTCAACCCTGCAGGTTTCCGATAAAATTCTGGTCCTCGACAAGGGGCAGATAGGTCAGTTCGGAAGTCACGAGGAACTGCTGAAAGAAGAGGGGCTCTACAGAAAAATTGCAGTCCTTCAATCCCTGGAAAATGAGGAAACCCCATGAGTAAGGAAGATAAAAGCAAACTGAGTGAATACAATCATCATGTGGTTAAGAAACTGTTCTCTATTGCTGGGAATTACAAAATATGGTTTCTGGCAGCTATGGCAGCTCTTGTTTTTTCCACAGCCTTTGAACTGATACTGCCTGTGCTGATGCAGCGAACCATTGACAGGTATGTGATCTCAGACTGGTCATACCTGCCCGGACAAGCCTCCGCTGTCGGCGCCGATCTTTATATAGAGAAGGAAGGCCTTCTCTATCAGTCCGGAGAAGATCTCTATGTTCTGACCAGTGAACTCCCCTCTTTGGACTTAAAAGATTCCGACCGGGGCCCCTGGCTTGTTTTCAGATTAACCGAAGAGGTCTCATCCCTTCTGAGCTCTTCAGGTTTATCACCTGCTGTGATGGATGACTCTTCCCGGGGAGCCCTGTCGAAAAATGATCTGGAGACTCTGGATCGGGATATTTACAGAACCCTGAGAACTGAGGATCTGGAGGGGCTTAAAAAGAACTCACTTGTCTATTTTGCCCTCCTCTGCCTTATTCTTATTTTTTCCTTTGTTCAGATGTACAATATGGCCTGGACCAGTCAGGGGGTTATGAAAAATCTGAGAGTCCGCATGCTTTCACATACAATGAAGCAGTCTCTGGGGTATCTGGGAGATACACCTGTGGGCACTCTGGTGTCAAGGATTACAAGCGATGTGGAGACGATCAATGAATTTTTCACATCCGTGACGATCTCGGTTCTAAAAGATCTGACAATCATGGCAGGTGTGCTTGTGACCCTTTACATATTGAATCCCCGACTCGCTCTTATTACGATAATCACAACTCCTCCTGTTCTGATTATGACGGGAGTGTTCCGCAGACTTGCCAGAACGGCCTACAGAAAACAGCGATTCTGGATTGGAAAAGTCAATGGATTTATTTCCGAGCATCTAACAGGCATGGAGGTTATCCAGATCTTCGGACAGGAAGGAAATACAAAAAAGAATTTCAGGGACAACAACAGGAACCTTTTGAAGGCCAGTCTGAATGAGATGTATGTTTTTGCCGTTTTCCGTCCCCTTGTGGATATGTTCACCTCTGTTTCTCTGGGAGTTGTAATCTATGCCGGTGCGGGTATGTTCAACCGGGGGATTCTCACCCTGGGAGTCCTGATCGCATTTATTGACCTGATTCAGAAATTCTACCGCCCCGTTATGGATTTGAGTGAGAAATTCACGATTATGCAGTCCGCCATGGCCGGGGGCGAGAGGATTTTCCAGCTGCTTGATGAGGATTATTCCATTCCCGATAGGGGATCTCTACCTTCCGGTTCCTACGGAGAGGGTAAAATTGATTTCAGGAATGTCCGCTTTGCCTACAAAAAAGAGGACTATGTTTTAAAGGATCTCTCATTCAGCGTTAAGGCCGGTGAAACCGCGGCCATTGTAGGATACACCGGCGCGGGTAAAACAACGATTGCCTCCCTGGCTGCCAGACTCTGGGACATTCAGTCCGGGGAGATCCTACTGGATAACAGGAATATTACGGACATCCCTCTTCAGGATTTAAGAAATACAGTTCAGGCTGTGCAGCAGGATGTTTTTCTCTTTTCGGGAACAGTACTTGAAAATATTACTCTCGGTCTGGAAGTCCCCTTTGAACGGGTACTGGAAGCCTCCAGAAGGGTGCAGGCAGACTCGTTTATCCAGCAGATGGACAAGGGGTACGAATCGCATGTGCAGGAACGGGGGGCGAATCTTTCGGCCGGTCAGAGGCAGCTTATTGCTTTCGCCAGGATTCTTGTCCATGATCCGAAAGTTGTGATCCTGGACGAAGCTACAGCCAATATCGATTCAGAAACAGAAAAACTTGTTCAGAACGCCATAGATCAGGTTCTGAAAGACAGGACTTCTCTGGTGATCGCCCACAGGATCAGTACAATTCAGAAAGCTGACAGGATCCTGGTGCTCTCCCAGGGAGAACTGGTGGAGCAGGGAACTCATGAGGAGCTTCTGGATAAACAGGGGCTGTATTTCAGTCTCTATAAACTTCAGTATGAGAACGGGAATCCCAGAGATCAGGACTGATCCGGCAGAAAAACAGTTCCTCTGGCGTCCCCGTTTTTGAGGCTGGTGATTATTCCGGATTTCTTTCCGTTAACCAGAATCATGGGGATTCCGTACTCATTAACCTTTCTGGCAGCATCAATTTTCGTGACAATCCCTCCGGTGCCGAAGGCTCCCTTCTCACCTACTTCGATGGAATTGAGCACCTGATCCGAGTCGTATACCACTTCCAGGAGCTGGGCGTCCGGGTTTGTGCTGGGGTCCTTATTAAAGACTCCGTCGATATCACTCATCGTCAGCAGGAGATCAGCATTCCAGAGATTGGCTGTCAGAGCTGAGAGGTTATCATTGTCTCCGATTTTAACTTCCTGTTCTATTTCATCAACACTGACGGAGTCGTTCTCATTGATGATGGGAACCACGCCTTCGTCCAGGAGGGTAAAAAGAGTGTTTCTGATGCGGAGTGTTCTCTGGGGATCGGAAAAATCTTCTCCGGTGACAAGGATCTGCCCGATATGGATTCCGTACTCTTTCAGAACACGACGGTAGGAGTCCATAAGCTCTACCTGCCCGATGGAACACAGAGCCTGTTTGTAGTGAAGATCCTCTTTGCGCTTCCATTTGCCAAGGGTAGACAAACCGGCCAGCCTGGCCCCGGATGAAACGACGACGACCTGTTTTCCGTCGTTCTGAAGATCTGCGATCTGTCTGGCCAGGTCTTTGAAGAAGTCCTGATTAATGGTGCCGTCATCTCTAGAGAGTGTATTGGATCCAATCTTAATAACGACTTTTTTACTCTCTATCATTATCTGCTGAAGCATTTACTTTTCTCCATTTGGAAGCAGTTTTTCCAGATCCTAAATTATCATATTGATCCGAACAGTGTCTATAAAAGGATTTTTTTTCCTCCTCTATTGATGCCTTCAGGACGGGAAATCTATAATGGAAATTATGAAAGATTTATCCCGGATCAGGTATCTTGCAAAAAACCTCAATCCCCGGCTCATAGAGTGGCGCAGAGAGCTTCACGCCCAGCCTGAAATAGGAATGGAGCTGCCCCGGACCGCTGGGTTTATCAGGAAGGTTCTGGAACATACGGGAGTGGAAATACTGCCCTGTGAGGTGGAACATGCGGTTATCGGTTTCATTCCCGGAAGCAATCCCGGCAACAGAGCTCCACTGGCTTTAAGGGCTGATATGGATGCCCTCAGTATTCCTGAAAAGAATTCCTTCAGCTTTAGATCCCGGTATGAAGATCGGATGCATGCCTGTGGACATGACGGTCACATGACCATGCTCCTGGGGGCTGCAGAACTGCTGAGTCAGGATAGACCGGACCGGGATATTTTTCTTGTTTTTCAGCCAGGAGAGGAAGGCCCCGGAGGAGCCAAACCTCTTATGAACACAGGGATCCTTGAAGGTGTGAAGGAGATCTACGCCATACATCTCGATCCCACCCTGCCCACGGGACAGGTCGGGATAAATAACGGCCGGGCTATGGCCTCCAATGATGATTTTTACATCAGATTAAAGGGTAAAGGCGGTCATGCCGGGCTTCCTCATCAGGCCGTGGATCCCATTGCCATTGCCGCCCAGATTATAAACTCCTTTCAGTTTATAGTCAGCCGTCTTATTGATCCCGTTGATCCTTCCGTGATTACTCTGGGGAGCATAAAAGGCGGATATATGCCCAATGCCATTGCCGAGGAAGTCCAGTTGTCGGGAACTATCAGAACCTATTCTGACAGCGTGAGACAGCAGATTCAGAAGGAGATTGAAATAACAACCCGTATGTTCTGTGAACGCTACGGATGTGAGTTTTCTGTTAAAATTATACCCGGATATCCCCCGGTAATAAACTCAAAAGATCTTTCTGATGAACTGATAGGCTATCTGCAGTCTCACAGCGGTAATGAGATCGGTGTCAGCGAGCTGGGTTCTCCCAGGATGACGGCAGAGGATTTCAGCTATTATCTCTCGAAAATACCCGGTGTTTTCTACTGGCTGGGATGCAGTAATGGAAAAGAGACGTCCTATCCTCTGCATCACTCCTGTTTCAATATGGATGAAAATGTACTCTGGATGGGAGCCTTTCTTCACTGTGCCGTGGCTTATAAAAAATAACAGGCTGACCCGAAAGTCAGCCTGTTACAGAAACAGTAAGTAATTGACAAGGAAATCAGGAAGCGACTCTTTTGATCATATCCGACATCATGAACTGGAGGAACTCATCAACTACTTCGGGAGAATTCTTTTTCTCTGTCTGAAGGATCGTTCTCAGACCATGAAGAATCGCTGATGCTACAGGCGCAGCTAGTTTGGATTCTTTGTGATTCTCTGTAAGAACCTCTTTGATTGTTGTCTGCAGAAGTGCATAGACATTGTCCAGGGCTTTCTCGTATTTTGAACCCTGTGAACCTGCAGAGAGGATCAGCCATTCGATTCTGTATTCTTTCTGCAGCTCTTTCAGCTGAGTGAGAAGCCAGGAAATCTTATCTCCCTCTACTGTCTGAAGATCTTTTTTCAGCCCCTGAAGGGATTTGTACAGTGGTTCGATAATGGATCCGAACAGATCTTCCTTGTTTTTGTAATACCGATATAAATTCCCAACAGTCATTCCTGCTGAAGAAGCAATGGCTCTCATGGAAGCCTTTTCAAAACTTTTTTTTCTGAACTCTTTTCTGGCGGATGTTACTATCCTCTGTCTTACTGACTCTTTTAAAACCTGCATATAAAAACCTCCCAAATGGAACTTGCTGTTTAATATGTTTTTAATATTAGCTTACATACCATCTTTTGGCAAATAGTGAACATTGAGACTCCTTCTCGATTCCTTCACTTCATCTTCACAAACCATACAAATACAGGGCAGATCAGTCATAATTAAAGCAATTTTTCAACAATAAACCCCAAATTTTTATATATATTTGTGAACAAGCGGTCAAAATAGCTCATTTGAAAGGAAGAATGATTAGGGAAATCCTCTATTTCTCTACAAAAAATTCACGATTATTTTTTAAAACAATTCTGAATCCTGTTAAAAATCCCGAAGTGCCTTCAGAATCGGCCTTTTTCAAATAGGTTTTTTCTGTTAAGATTTCACAATTCTATAGGATATAATTTAATGAAAAACGTAGTAGTATTCGGTACATTTGACAACATACATCCAGGGCATGAATATTTTCTTGAAAAAGCCGCTTCTCACGGGAAAATCCTCACTGTGATCGTTGCAAGGGATTCCTTCGTGGAAAGCTTTAAAAATAAAACACCCATTCATAATGAGAATAAGAGACTCCAGATGATACAGAATCATCCGCTGGTGAACAACGCCTATCTGGCTGATAAGGAAATCGGAACATACTCTGTTATCAAGGATCTAAAGCCCGATCTTATCTGTCTGGGCCATGATCAGACCGCTTTGGAGGAAAATCTTAAAAACTGGCTTGATGCCAATTCCATGAAGGTCCATATAAAACGTCTGTCTCCCTACAAGCGGGAGCATTACAGTTCCTCTCTTTTAAACAGACTGAAAGATAAACTGTCTCATGAATAAGAAAGAAAGCCTTTTCTTTGTTATGATCCTCATTGCCATGCTGCTCTGGGCAGGAAGCTGGGTTTCGGGAAGGCTTCTTTCTGTACAGGCTGATCCTTTTATCATTATCTTCTGGCGATTTATTTTCAGTTTTATTGCGTTTCTCCCTTTAATGATAAAATGGATTCCTTCCATAAAAGATTTTGATAGAGCCACGATCCTTTCTATTCTGGCAGCCTCAGTGCTGCTGTTTATTTACAACTATCTTTTTTTAAAAGGTCTCAGTGCTAGTCTGGCAGGAAAAGGCGGGGTTATCGTGACGACTACAAATCCCATTTTTGCTTTTCTTCTCTCATCGCTTATCTACAAGCAAAGAATCACAAAAACTCAGATTTTCGCTCTTCTGATCGGTGGCACCGGCGGGTTGATTCTCATGGAACCATGGACCTGGCAGAGAGGGGTTCTTCTGGACGGCAGTAACATTGTATTTCTGCTGGCAGCACTCTGCTGGGCTTCCCTGACTCTTTTCAGCCAGAGAGCCCAGAAAAAGGCTCACCCTTTTCTCTTTAACGGCCTGATCTATCTTATTGCCAGTCTTTTCGCTTTCTGTATTCTTCCATCAAACTGGCTGGAATTCAGCCGTTCTGGAGATATCTCATTCTGGTTTAATATACTGTATCTGGCTTTTGCTGCAGGAGCCGTGGGAGCGGGAATGTATTTCTATGCGGCAAAACAGATCGGAGCTGCCAGAGCCAGTACATACACATTTGTAGTTCCTGTTCTGGCTCTTCTTCTGAGTTGGTTTTTTCTGGGAGAACAGCCCCAGTGGCATACCGCACTGGGGGGCGCTTTAGCTGTCTTTTCTGTTCTGATGATTAACGGAAAGATCAGGATTCGGCTATTTCAAACATCCGGTTGATACTGACAAGAGCTTTTTCTCTAGTTTCTTTATCAATCTGTATGTAATCCTCTTCTCTGGGATCTTTCAGAACCCTCAGGATATCCTCAAGAGTGTTGGATTTCATATATTTACAGAGTGAACAGGAACCGACAAAACCTTTTTCAGGCATTTCCGCTTCAATTCTGGAAATGAGTCCGCATTCTGTGAGCATGAGAAAGTGTCCGTCTTTTTTCTCAGCTATATGCTTGTAAAGCTGAGATGTGCTTCCGACAAAATCCGCATGACTGAGAACTTCAGGACTGCATTCGGGATGAACCATAACTTCCAGGTCGCTGTACTTCATTCTGAGGGCTTCAATAAGGGCAGGATCGTATTCTTCATGGACATAACAGGTTCCATCCCAGATTTTGATATCTTTTTTTACACCCCGTTTTTTCATTTCTTCAATGATATTTTTTCCCATCAGTTTATCGGGAACAAAAAAGATCCTGTCAGAGGGGTATTTTTCTACGATATCATAGACATTGGAGGATGTGACACAGGCATCGCACTGGGCTTTGACATCCGCATTGGTGTTTATATAGCAGAGAAATGCGTAATCGGGGTATTCTTTTTTGAGTTTGGCAACATCTTCGCCTGTAATACTGTCTGCCAGAGTACAGGCCGGATCGGTACCGGGAATCAGAACATCTTTCTCAGGGCTGAGAATCTTGGCTGTTTCCCCCATGAATTTGACTGCCGCAAAGACGATCCTCTTCTGATCAGCCTCTCTGGCATTTTTACTCAATTCATAGGAATCACCCACATAGTCGGCAACAGAGTAGATAATATTGGATTTTACATAGGAGTGAGCCAGTATTACAGTGTCTGTCTTCTTTTTCAGGTCTTCAATCTCTTTGATGATTGGGTAATAGTGTTCGCACAATGCCCGCAGATTGTTATCAGGCATTTCCCCGAATTTGATTTTCTTTAACTTGTCAAAGAGCGAATCGATAGTCATCTTATACTCCCGTATGCATTTTCTGGAGCCTAATTATAAAGAATTCTGCGTATAAAGGCAATTCATTGCTTTCGGAGTTTAAACCAATTTTTCTTTGTATTCCTGTCAGGATTCTCCGGGTAGCCCATTACCCTTGCGAATATGCTCCATGTCGAAGATTTTTCAAGAAAAAGCTTGATCGTTACCATAAGAGGCACAGACATAAGCATTCCCGGGATACCCCATATGACACCCCAGAAAACCAGTCCGAAGAGTACTGTTACCGTATTCAGACGCAGACGGTTACCCATAATTCTCGGGTCAATAAAATTGCCTATTATGGTCTGATTCACAGCCAGAAGTATAAACAGCAGAAGAAACTGGTGCAGAGTATCGAACATGATCAGTCCGAACAGGGATGGAACCAGTGTGGCAATCAGAGATCCTATTGACGGGATAAAGTTCAGAACGAATGTGAGAAATCCCCAGAAAAAGGCAAACTTCAGCCCTGTGATACTGCAGATCAGCCCGGCAATAGAACCGGTAATAAGACTGATTATGACCTTGATTCCCATGTATGTGGAAATACTCTTCTGCAGTTTTTCTATGTCATCCTGAAGTGAAAGGTTGTCTCCCCCTACGAATCTGACATAACTCTGATACCGGGATAATCCAGGAAGCAGAAAAAGGAAATAGAGGGTGAACATAAGAAAGGAGGAACCGAAGTTTCCGAGACCCTTCAGAAGAGAAGACGCGGAAGAGGTAATATTCTGCCGGTTCAGAAGAGAGGTGATCCCATCTTTCAGGTATTCAGAATCCCATCCCAGATAGGGAATCCTTGAAACAGCCTCCCCTATCATAAGGAACTTGTTTGTAAGCTGCTGGATCAGGAAATCCATCTGGCTGATAATATCTGTTATGGTTGAAATAAAAATATTGGCAACCGTATAGATGATACCCAGGGTGACTACGGCAATGAAAGGGACAATAAGCTTCCCGGGTATTCTTTTTTCCTCCAGGTACATGACCAGGGGTAGATAGATAATAGAAACGAGCATGGCAAGCATGAGGGGCAGCAGAATTCCCGAGAGAGTCTTCATTATGAAAAGACCGGCAATGACTATTATGAGAATCAGGATATTCCGGATATAGGTAAGCTCTTTTTCAATTTCCATTATTCCCCCTGTTTCAGACCTTTTTTCATTTATAAAACATAAACCCCCGACCGTGAACCGGTCAGGGGTAGAATCAGTGAATTTTAGGACAAAATCAGAATATAAGAGCTGATTTTCCCCAGTCATAATCCAGTTTCTTCAGTTCATCTCTCGTGGGCATGGCATAATAGCCAATCCCTTCGGATCCTGAAACGTAAAAACCGTTATCAATGATCTGGTAGAAAGAAGAATTGAAATTGGACCTGTCTACAATCTTTGTCATCTTTCCCTTCCCGGACTGAAGAGATGTGATGCAGTCTTTCAGATGGGCCAGATTTTTATCATAAATTTGGCCCACATTTCCGCTGTTTTCAATATCATCAATATTACCGATTTTAAGATCGGCAAAGAAAATAGCAGGGACATGGACCTTATTGCCTGTCTCAGTCATATATTCCCCGTAATTCTTGGGATCAAGGGTACTGACTGCAAGAGGCGACATGGGGGCATACTCCCTGTAAAGTGCATAACCAATCCAGTTTTCCGGAGCTTTATATTCTGATTTATCCAGTTTGAGGGATCTTCCGTCTTTTGTTACAAGATACAGTGAACCCATGGCACTCAGGGGGACATTCTCAAGGACCCGGTATGTACTGAGGTACAATGAATTCTTTAACCTGCCGTCAGAATGGGGAACACATTTTCTGTCTGCGAAATCCCAGTCAAAAAAGGATCCGAAACCGCCGGCCACTTCAATGAACATCAATTGCTCAGCAGCCGCTTTTTTGCTGCCCAGAGCCATATAGGAACCGAACTGTTCCGGCTCAAGCTGAGAGGCTATCAATGCTTCCATAGGAAAAACTGTCATATAATAATGTACTGTCATAATAGAACTCCTATTTCAATTATAGTCTTTCCCTGCTTACTGGAGCAAAGAAAATAGGTTGAACTTTCCAAAAATGGAAACCGAAATAAGAGAGATAACGGACATTATTTTAATGAGAATATCCAGTGAGGGGCCCACTGTATCTTTCAGAGGATCTCCCACGGTGTCGCCGACAACAGCCGCACTATGGGCATCCGAACCTTTTCCGCCGAAGTGGCCATTCTCAATATATTTTTTTGCATTATCCCAGGCACCGCCGGCATTGGCCGTATAGAGTGCCAGCATAATAGCACTGAGGGTTGTTCCGATCAGCAGACCGCCGACAAATTCGGGGCCGAAAATAAAACCGCTGGCAAGGGGGGTCACAACCGATACAAGAGCCGGCAGTTTCATCTCTCTCAGCGCTCCGGCAGAGGAGATGGAAATACACTGCCTGTAATCGGGTGTTTCCTCCCCAGTCAGAATTCCGGGCATCTCATGAAACTGTCGTCTTACTTCCTGAACCATGCTCCGGGCCGCATTGGCCACAGCTTCGATAAGGATTCCGGAAAACAGATAGGGCAAGGCCGCCCCGACAAGAGCACCTGCCAGAGTCATGGTATTGATCATGTTCAGAACCAGATTGATTCCATCGGCTGCGGCTTCACCCGCCTGGGCATACAGATAGGATGCAAAAAGGGAAAGAGCCGCCAGGGCTGCACTTCCTATGGCAAAACCTTTTCCGATAGCGGCCGTAGTATTACCAACCGCATCAAGCTCATCAGTGATTTCCCGGACTTCAGGATCCAGATGAGCCATCTCACTGATCCCGCCGGCATTGTCGGCAATGGGACCGTAGGTGTCTACAGATACAGTCATGGTAACAAAAGAGAGCATCCCGATGGCGGCCATGGCAACACCATAAAGCCCGGCCACCGAATGAGCAGCAATGATAGCCACACCCAGGGCTATAACCGGAGCAATCACAGACTTCATCCCCACAGCCATTCCCTGTGTGATGGTCAGTGCCGCACCCTCCTGAGAGGCCGCAGAGATTCCTTTGGTAGGTTTATAATCGTAACTTGTATATCTTTCCGCCAGCTGTCCGATCAGAATTCCTGAGACAACACCCAGTACGGCGCAGATCCAGGGAGAAAGGATCCCCATTTTGAATCCTGCGGAGACGACTTCGATTCCGTTGAAATAAAAATATGTGAGAACCCCGTTGATAACAATGGTAAAACCGGCTGCTATGAACGTAGCCTTATTGAGCTCTTTATGGGGTTTGTCGGAAACTTTACTCTTCAGCAGGATGAATACACCCAGCATGGATGATACAAGACCGGCCGCGGCAAACAGTATGGGAAAGGTGATCAGTTTCTCTACAAGCTTTTCAGAAACAGGGTTTCCCGAGTGGCTGGAAGAAAAGAAAATATAGGCAGCAAGAACAATGGCGGAAATAATAGCTCCTACAAAACTCTCAAGGAGATCCGATCCGAGTCCCGCCACATCTCCCACATTGTCTCCTACATTGTCGGCAATTGTGGCGGGGTTACGGGGGTCGTCTTCAGGAATTCCTGCTTCGGTCTTTCCTACAAGGTCTGCACCCATGTCTGCCGCTTTGGTATAGATACCGCCGCCGACCCTGTTAAACATGGCGATAATGGAACATCCCAGGGCATAACCGGAAACGGTCATGGTAAAGGGAATGTCGCTGATTCCGAGCCAGTTGACTTTGATCACAAGATGATCCGTATGAATCTGCCCCAGTGCTTTTCCGAATACAAAATAGATAATTGCCAGGCCCAGCAGTGAGAAGCCGCCCACAGAAAGACCCATAACACTTCCGCCCTGAAAAGCCACCTTGAGGGTTGCTCCGATGCTTTTTGTTTCTCTGGCAGTGTTTGATACCCGTACATTGGCAATGGTGGCAATCTTCATTCCGATCCATCCCGCACTGGCGCTCATGATTGTTCCGATGATAAAGGCTACCGCCGCATACCATGAAACAACAACCAACAGGAGTACGGCAATGATAATGACAATTTTCAGTATCAGTTTGTACTCATGACGAAGGAAAGCGTCTGCGCCTTCCTGGATAGCTCCGGCAATGACCTTCATCTGATCTGTACCGGCATCCTTTTTCTTCACAGCGCTGTAGTTGAGAGCGGCAAATGCCAGTGCTCCCAGTACAACGATTACGATAAATCCAAGCATATCCTAATCCTTTTTGATAGTATTTGTGTTGCTGGTATTTTATCGAAGTTATTTCATTCTTACAAGAGAAATTCAGTTGTGTTTAGTTTTGCCCTGTTTCGAAAAGGGATGTCCATTCTGTCAGTTCAGGCTGAGAATTTTCATTTTGAAGAAGCTTTTCAGGGACAGTCCCCGGGTTTGCATAGAGATTTACAAGATAAAGCCTTTTAAGATACAACTGTGACATCTCAATATCACCGGATTTTTCATAAATACGGGATAAACCGAAAAGGTCTAAAGCAATTCCGGCGGAATTTTCTATGAATTTATCTTTTTCGAGAGCTTTTTCCATATTTTTAACAGCTTCAGGATAGTTTCCCATCACAGAATGAAGAGAACCTTTGATATAGTAATCACTGGCCAGTTCCGCCAGATAGGGACCTTTGCTGTCTATCTGTTCTGCTTCCTCCACCGCTTCCAGAGCCAAATAAAACTGATCCATTCTTTTCAGAATAGCCGCTTTGATTCTCCATGATTCCCCTGCTTCTTCGGTGGAAATCTTTTCTCCCTCTTCTATGGCTGTCTCAATAATAGACAGAGCCTCTTCCATGTTTTCCTGGAATAGACTCCATTCACTGCGTCTGTTAATGACAAGAACCTGAAGGACCGGAGAATCCAGTCCCTCCAGAAGCTGTGAAGCCAGTTCCACATAGGTAAATGCCTCATCAGGCCGGTTCAACTGATCCAGAGTCCTGCTTATCTGCACAAAACTCCGGATGATCCCTTCCTGCCAGTCTACGGCGGAAGCAGAAGCCAGAGCTTTATTGTAGAGATTCAGAGCTGATTCATAGTTGTTCCAGCGGTATTCATTGTTTCCTCTCTCCAGCTGGAGAGCGCTCTGGGTTCGTCCCGTGGTGACAAGCTGAGCCTTTTCATCTTTCGGCATGGAAGAACAGGCTGAGAAAAAAATCAGGGTCGTTATAAAGAGTAAAGCGCTTTTTTTCATTTTTAGAATTCCTCATCCCTTAGGGTCGTCTGCTGAAAAGAAGCATCCACATCCTGACTGATGCCTTTCCGCAGGATCGGATTGTTGGACAGTCCTTCCAGGACTTTTTCCCCTTCCCGTAATGCGCCGGATGCCTCATTCAGTACAGCATTCAATTCCGGAGTGATACCTTTCAGATCGTCTGTCAGAACTGCCAGATTCGCGAGGTTGGCATGAACATCCTCAAGGATGGTTACAATCTGCTCAAACAGAACATTGTCATCATGAAAAATTGTATCCAGTGTCCCTGTGGGGTCTATCAGTTTGGGTACAATCCCCGTAGGATCTTCCAGCTCTTTCATAAGGAGTGACAGTGAGGTTGTCATGCTGTCCACATCTTTCATGATCGCTTCCACCACAGGGAAAACAGTGTTTACTGCGGCTGTTGTGCCTTCCAGATTCAGGAGCATCCCCCCGACAGGGCTGCGGGTATCTCCGAGAAGAGCCCCGTCAAGAGTGTTCAGTATACCCGACATGGAGAGGAGCAGTCCGTCCAGATCCTTGAGAATAGGATCAACATTCCCCAGTATATCGCTTATAGGGTCGGTTCCTGCCGGTTTATCCACAAGCTGGGATGCCAGGAGTTCCCTGCCTCTTTCGGTATGGTTGGAGTGTATAAAGCTGAATTCAGGTATGCCTGTCTGGGAATCTTTTCCGGGGTAGAAATTCAATCCGCCCCCCATCAGGGGATTGGAGGATAACTCTATCATGGAATTTTCCACGACTTTATCAATATAGGTATCATAAATAACAAAGGTTATATCCACCTGATTTTTTTCATTGAGAGTGATCCTCTCCACTTTTCCTATTTCAAATCCCCGGAGCTTCACAGGCATTCCCACGCTCAGACCGGACGCCGTATTAAAACGGGAGAAAAATTCATAGTCCCTGGCGAACCATCTTTTATTGACTCCCGTGACAACTACAGATGCCGTAATGAAAACCATGGCAATCAGGACAAAAAGTCCGACAAATTTATCTGCATGTCTGAATCCGAATTTCATAAAGCCCATCCTGTAACAATTAGAATTATCCTGTTCATTCTCTGGTTCCTCCATCCGGAGACTGGTCTTCAATGAAGCTTCTCAGCAGCTCATTTTCAGATTTCATGGCATTGGAAAGAGTATCATTAATAATGATATTTCCCTGGTGGAGAAAAATAAAGTAATCTGCCAGACTCCTGGCCAGTGTCAGGTCGTGAGTGACAAGGACAATTGTTTTGCCCTCTTTTTTAAACTGAAATATCTTTTTAATAAGAAGAAGTGTGCTTTTCCTGTCTATGTAGGTGGTCGGCTCATCCATAAAAAGGATCTGTGGATCAGAAATGATGGCTCTGAGAAAAGAGATGATCTTCTTCTCTCCCGCCGATAGGGCCACAGGCCGGCTCATGATCTCTCCTTCCATCTGAAAAGAGGAGAGAAGCTCCCGGACTTTTCTGTCCAGGGTTTCCTTATCAATTTCCGGCTCTGAAATAATCAGAGGCAGCGACAGGTTGTCATAAAGATTTTTATTGGCCCAGAGAGCCCCGTCCTGAAACATGAAACCTGTGTGTTTCTGAACCATGGCAAAATCTTTCTGGTTTAGTTTGTACAGCTTCATGTCGCCGTATTTTACAGTTCCTCTGGATATGGGGATCAGTCCTGCCGCCGCTTTGAGGGCGGTGGATTTACCGCAGCCCGAGGTTCCCATGATCACAGTGACTTTTCCCGGGACAAATTCGAGAGAAATATTATTAAGAATGACAGTTCTGTCATCTGTAACCGAAACATCCTCCAGAATCACAGGGACCTCATTCCAGTTCACACCACTCTCCTTTACATCCTTGTCAGAACGACGATCACCGCATCTGCCAGGATGCAGAGGGTGATGCTTGTTCCGATGGATTTGATCGTTTTCTGGGGAACTTCTGTTACGGCTCTGTTGACATCAAATCCATAATAGATGGATACCACCGCAACAATGATTCCGAAGACGATGCTTTTCAGCAAAGCCGAAAGTATATCCTCCATAGTCAGGGCCTGTATCAGATTGAATGTATATTCATCAAAAGGGATACTGTGAATAAAGGATGCCACAATATAGGACCCCATCAGACCGAAAAGGTTGAAGTAGATATTTAAAAAGAGCATGGCCAGAACCACCCCGTACAGCCTAGGAACTCCCAGGTAGGAGATGGGGTGAAGGCCAATGGACATATAGGCTTCCATTTCATGGGATATTACCATATTCCCCAGCTCGGTAGTTATGGCGCTGCCCGATCGGGCTGTAATGATAAAAGCTGTCAGCAAGGGTCCCAGCTCTCTTGTAATAATCATAATGAGAATGGAATACATGAGAGAGCCCTGTCCGAACATGGGGAGGATCGCCACGCCCTGTATGATGATAACAGCTCCGATACCCAGGGATATGAGGGCAATGACAGAAAGGGCTTCCACACCGGTAAAATAGATCTGCATGATCAGAACTTTAAATCCTACCCGTTTATTCCAGGGGAAATGGGCTGTTTCTTTTAGAAGAAAGAGGAAAAAATTAAACCCGTAGAGAAAGCTCTGGATTTTTTTTCTAAACCACCAACCGATCGTTTCGAACATATTCTGTATCATAAACAGAAAAAATCAGCCCTGCAATAGAACTCTTTCAGAGTCTCTCCGGGAAAACTTTTTTTTTAAAGTTCCCGATACCAAAACTGAGAAAGGACTTTTCACCGGACAGCTTTGAAGTTTATTATAAAAATGTGAAATCTCTGAAAATTCTTCTTTTACTTCTGCTCACAATCCTCCTCCCGCTTGCGGCCGATTCAGATAAGTACAAGATTCAGACTGTCACCAATGAGATTGACGGCATTGTCCGCCAGTCTTCCCTCAATGCATTTCTCGACTGGGATACCCAGAATATTTTCAATGACAAAATATCACTTGAGGAGTATCTGAGAGAGCAGAAACAGGGGCTTATCAATAAGAAAATTTTCAAATCTGTCAAAATTGATTATGCTGTTCTTGATGATTCCAGCGGGTATAATGCGCTGCAAATTTTTGTCTCCCTGGAGGAGGCCTGGAATATTTATCCCATTCCCATTTATACATACGACACAAACTACGGAATGATTACAGGTCTGAATCTCTATTATAGGAATTTTCTGGGCACTCTGACAGATCTGAGTCTCAGGGGATACTATTCTCCACTGAAATCAGAACTGTCATCGGCTATGGAAGGATTGAGGATAGGAAGCTTTGATATGGACGTCCGTTTTACCCAGCTCTGGGAGACCATCCGGGCGGTTGACGAAGAGGGGAAACTCAACCTTCAGTACAGCTATATCAAAACTATTTTTGATACGGACTTTCAGTTTGATGTCCTGGGATTTCTGGATTATGTGGTCACTCCCATAATCTACTTTCCCTACAGTTATGACTTTAAGATAAACAATACAGGAAAAAAAAACCGCTATTTTCAGGAACGGGGCATCATTCCCGCTATCAGTCAGAAAATTCTATATGATCATGTTAACTGGATCGGAAATCTCAGGCAGGGGATCACAGCCTCTCTTGAGAGCGGAATCAATTATCAGTCCACAAGTAATGAAGTTGTCTTCTGGAACGACGGGATTCTCACCACCTATATGTACACGCCTGTCTTCAATTACAACAGCAGAGTCAGCGGCTTTTACTATTTCAATGGATACAGAGAGAAATCAGGAGATCGTCTCAGGGGGATCCTGGACTACAAACTGACGGGAAACAGAGGTTTTTTCTGGAATCAGAATTTTGTCATACCTGTAATAAAAATTCCCTATATTACTGATGTCCACATCTCTCCTTTTCTGGATATGGGGTATGTGGGAGACACAAATGAGCTGTTCTACCGGAACGATATGCTTTTTACTGCTGGTTTTTCCGCAACGATTTTTCCCTATCCCATCCCGAATGTTCAGATAAATCTGGATTACGGCGTGAATATTCATGATTTCAGTGAAAGGGAGCTCTCAATTAGTTCAGTTTTATATTTCTAAAGCCTTAACAGGATTGACTTTTTAGAAACCTCTCTATATATTTCTGTAAGTTAAATACCGGCATTTGTGCTTTAAGGAGATTGTATGTCTAAAGCTCACAGAGGCAGTGGAATTCGTGATCAGGTAAAGAGCGGAAGAGGAACTTGCCCTCTCTGTAAAAGAACATCCATTAAAACTGTCTACGAACAGGATTTTGATGGTAAAAAAGTAACTATCTGCAAACAGTGCAATTCTGCTGTTGCTAAAGGTAAAATGAAAGAAGCGATTGCCGCTCTTTAATTTACATTTTATCATTGAACCCTGCCTTTCAGGCAGGGATTTTTTTTGCTTATTATTCCACATGGGAGCCCGCTTTTCTGCATAATTAAAGCAATAAAGGGTATCCTGTATCTCTTTTATGGGAGGAAAGAATGTCTTCAACCCTTATTTTAATTGTTTATCTTATTCTGTTTCTGCTTGAGTTTACGGTTTCCTGGTTTTTATCTGTCATAAATATGGGAAATATCCTTAAGAACAGGGAAAAAATTCCAGACCAGTTTCAGGAAAGCTTTTCTCAGGAAAAATATGACGTGACGGTGGCCTATAACCTGGAAAAAGGAAGATTCGGCCTCATATCCGCTTTTGTCTCTTCCGCATTCCTTATTGTTATGGTTTTTACAGGTTCGCTGGGGAGAATCGATCAGATTCTGAGCGCTTTAATCCCCCCGGGCTATCTTTACAATATTCTCTATATATTTGTCGTCTCTCTTCTGTTTTCCGCAGTATCTGCTCCTTTTTCCCTCTATTCCCAGTTTTATATCGAAGAGAAATATAATTTTAATAAAACAGCATTGAAAACCTATCTTACAGATCTTCTCAAACAGATAGTCATAACACCTGTGATTGCCGTACCCCTCCTTCTGGGACTTTTCTTCTTTATGGATAAAACGGGAAATTTCTGGTGGATATTCGCAACAGCCTTTCTGATTGCCCTTCAGTTTATCATGATGGTTCTCTACCCGGTACTCATTGCTCCTCTATTCAATAAGTTTACCCCTCTGGAAGAGGGAGAGCTGAAAGAACGTCTGCTGAAACTGGCAGAAAAAACAGGATTCAGGACCAATGGAATCTTCATGATGGACGGCAGCAGAAGATCTTCGCATTCAAATGCCTATTTTACAGGATTCGGGAAAGCCAGAAGGATTGTCCTTTTTGATACACTTATCGATTCCTTAAGCACCGATGAGCTGGAAGCGGTTCTGGCCCATGAGATCGGACATTACAAAAGGAAACATATACTGAAAAGGCTTCTGTTTTCGATTATCTCTACGGGACTAATGTTTTTTATCATACATGCTCTCATGGGATGGCTTCCTCTGTACAGGGCTTTCGGTTTTTCAGAGCCGGGATACCATGCGATTCTGGTGATTCTCAGTATCTGTCTCTCCCCTTTCAGTCTGCTCCTCTCTCCTCTCAGCAACAGCTGGTCTAGAAAGCATGAGTATGAAGCAGACCGATTTGCCCGGGATGTGATTGAGGGCGCCGAACCTATGAAAAGGGCCCTGCTGAAGCTGGGAGTGGACAATATGAGCAATCTCACTCCACACAGGGCGTACAGTTTTTTTCATTACAGTCATCCGGCACTTTCAGAAAGGCTGGCAGCTCTGGAGCACTCCCGGCAGGATCAGGAATAGCGTAAAGCATAATAGACAAGCCCCATGTATTCATGAAGAGCCCTGTAACTGGAGTTCAGGGCTCCCATGGAGGGCAGGAAATCCAGCAGGGAATACCTTCTGTGTTCCACTTTATAATCCACACAGTGGGGGATCACTTTAACTCCCTCATATTCTCTGAGCAGGATCATGGTCCGTGGCATATGATAGGCTGATGTCACCAGGACAAAAGATTCGGGGCTATACAGCGCCATCATATTCTTCAGATTTTCATAGGTATTTCTGCTGGTCTCCTCCAGAAGGATATCCTTCTCCGGAACTCCCAGTTTTCTCATCGTATCAGATGCAATCTCTGCTTCCGAGGGCCACTCTGCTCCCTGAATTGTTTTTCCGCCGCAGAAAATAAGGGGGACATCCAATTGTCTGTAAAGGATAACCCCTTCCATTAACCTGGTCATCCCTGAGGTGGAGAGGGAACTTTCGGATTCTCTGCTGACACTTCCCCCACCCAGAACAACAATGTACCGGGCTCCGGAAAACTCACTGGAAGATTTCACTTTAGAATACCTGGATTCCAGAGGATAAAGAAGAAGATCCTCCATAGGACGGATGGATAAGAGGTAGAGACAAAGTGGTAGTCCCAGGGAAAGAACCATTCTGATTTTTGATGGCACCCTGTTTCTCAACAGAAAGAGAATAACCCCCAGAGCAATAAATATCCCCGGGGGCAGAAGCAGGGCTGAAACAGCTCTGTTAAAAAACATCTAGCGCAGAATCTTTCTGGATTCCAGATAGTACCGCTTTTCTTCGGCTTCGCCGATGGAAAAAGTTTTCCGAGGCATAGGGCCTTTCCGGCTGATCAGGCTGAAAAAGGTGGATTTATCTATCGAGGGAAGATAAAACCCGATATTCTCCTCTTTTTCCGAAAGCTGAAACAGAACATCTGATCCATGAATATAGTCTATTTCCACATTTTTATGTTTTTCCAGCCAGGGGTCAAGAAAGAGATGGAAAGCTTCCGCTGAAAGAGTCACATTCGAATTCTCCATAGAGAGAAGCCAGTATCTGTGTCCTTCGATAATTCCCAGTGCATGCCGGCCTTTGCCGGAAAGCTCATCTACTCTCTCTTTCAGTATTTTCCCGTCCGAAACAATTTCTGCTGAAAATCCTGAAAATGAATTGAGGTCTTTCAGAATCTCCTCTCTATCGACATTGAAGAGAACTCTGTGAATCGGTTCAAAATTCAATCCCCTGTCATGGATATTTTCCAATTCCACCATTGCCCAGCGGGCGGGATGGTTCATCAGATCCTCTTCTCCGGAGGCTTTGATTTTTTCCCAGAGCTGTTTTGCCGCTCCCAGAGAGTGGTTCCCGTCACCCACGGCAAAAAGAAAATCTCCCCGATCCTTCAGCTGGATAAAAAAATCAGAAATACGATCGATCAGATTTTCATCAGACACCAATCTTCCGGCAAGATGACCGGCATTGCCGGGCAGATCAAAATCATAGAGAAGAGGCAGTTCATCAGACGCCTTTTCAAGAAGGGAAAATATGCTGTCTTCCGGATCATCAAAGAGAACCAGAATATGGGGTATATCCAGAGCCGCATTCTTTCTTATAGCCGCCCTGACAGGCAGCCTTTCCAGAACAGTGCCTTCGGTGGGACGGATCTGGCATTCTGCTCCTTTTTCATAACTGTACTCTTCCAGATCCAGGGCCACCATAAGGCCTCTTCGGGATTTTACCCAGGGGGTGGACCGCGTCAGATAGACAAAGCCCTTACCGGCTTCCTGAAGAATCCCTTTCTCAAGGTATTCTCTCATGGTGGAATTAATCCGGGGTACCCGGGAATCCGATTCATCCAGATAGCATTCGGGAAGGATCATATTCAGAGTGGAAGGCGTATCCCCGACATGGGATTCCACATCCTTCCAGTATTTTTTATCAGAGGAAAACTGATCACAGGCAATAACAGCCCACTTATCATAATCGATACCTTCCCGGGGCATCAGTATCTCTGGAACTGCCAGACCACAGGACTGAAGTTTCTCTTTTGAAGAACTCATAGTTTTTTCCTTATTTCTTTTTAATGGAGGTACGGTGTCTTAAGATTAAAGCCCTTATAGACAAGGAATGTTTCAATGGCTTCAATACTTTCAACATTGGATAATTCATTTTTCAGAAATTCAAGAAGAGGGAGATCTTCATCCAGCTGTACTGTGACAATAAGGTCAAATCTGCCGGTAACGACCGAGACAGAAATGACCCCTTTCAGATTGCTGATCTCCTCTCCCTTGGATATATAGTCCATTGAGCTGGTCCGGATTCCGATCATGATAATTTGTAAACCATCGAATTTATCAACATCAACATAACCGGAAATATCAAGAATTCCGTCTTCCTGCATCTTCCGGACCCGGGATCTGACTGTGTTCTCTGTAACATCCAGCTCTTCGGCTATCAATTTATAGGATTTTCTGCCGTCTTTCAGTTCTTTTAGTATTCTTTTGTTCAGATCGTCCACAATCATAAATAGTTTCCATTCTCCCGGATCAGCTGTTCTTTTTCTGAAAATCTTTCATGAAATCCACCAGGGCGGAAACATTTTCTATAGGAAGCGAGTTGTAAATGGAGGCTCTGCAGCCGCCTAGGCTTCTGTGTCCTTTCAGACCATACATCCGTTGTGCTTTGGCTTCGGCAATGAACTTTTTCTCCAGATCTTCGTTGGCCATGGTGAAAACAACATTCATTTCTGATCTGACAGATTTTTCAATCGGATTTTTATAGAATCCCTGACTGTTGTCTATAGCATCATACAGAAGTCCGGCTTTCTCTCCGTTCCTTTTCACAACTCCTTCCAGGCCGCCGTCTGCTTTCAGTTTCTGAAGAACCTTATACATGGCATAAATGGGGAAAACAGGTGGAGTGTTATACAGAGAGTCCTTGTCGGCATGAATTCTGTAGTCCAGATAGGCTGTGATATTATCGGGGCACTTATCAAGCATGTCCTCTCTTATGATAACCACCGCCAGTCCGCTGGGACCGAGGTTCTTCTGGGCTCCGGCATAGATCATTCCGAATTTTTCAAAGGGGACAGGGCGGCTGAGGATATCACTGGACATATCACAGATTATGGGAGTGTCACCGGTTTCTGGCCACTCTTTCCACTGGATACCGCCGATGGTTTCATTGGAAGTCATATGAAAATAGGAGGAACCTTCTGAAGCTTTCAGAGTTTTCACATCCGGTAGACTCAGATATTTTTCACCTTTTCCGTCGTATGCCACATTGACATTTCCAACTTTTACGGCATCTTCATATGCTTTCTTGGACCAGGCTCCGGTCAGTGTATAATCACAGGATTTTCCTCCCGCGAGAAAATTCAGAGGAATCATGGAGAACTGCATTGTTGCTCCGCCGCCCAGAAACAGTATTTTGAAATTATCAGGAACCGAATAGATCTCTCTCAGCAGATTGATTGCTCCCATATGAACTTCGTCGTACTCGGGGGATCTGTGACTGGTCTCAACCAGTGAAAGACCGGTGCCTTTGTAATCGACCATCTCTGCCTGAAGATCCTTCAGAACTTCCAGAGGAAGGACAGAGGGACCTGCATAAAAATTTAGTGCATGATTCATTAATAATCTCCTATGATTTTGATAATTTATGCATTTTAGCGATGCGATATTACGGATATCTTGAAATTATACTACCAGTGATCATATGCAACAACTCTATTTTTAGGAAGTCTGTCCTTTAGATCCTCTCCCTTTTCATAATGGCCTATCAGAAGAATAAGAACCACTTTCATAGAATAGGGAATAGTCAGGAGATTTTTTACCTGATCTTCCCTGTAAGTGGTGATAAGAGCAGAGCCAAGCTGTTCATGTTCAGTCTGAAGCATCATATGCGACACCGCAAAACTCAGATCGATGGGATAGGAAAGTTCACCGTTGGGCATTCTGTAGCCGATATTGGTCGTACAGGCAGCAATAGCGACAGGGGCCTGACAAAATCGTTCATCCCCGTAGGCGGCTTCTTTCATTTTCTCTTTCAGTTCCCTGTCCTGCATAACAATAAAACGCCAGGGCTGCCTGTTTTTGGCAGAAGGAGCCAGTCGTCCCGCTTCAAGGATTCTATCAAGACTCCTTTCATCTACAGGGTCGGATAAGAAGGTTTTGACCGTTTGTCTATTTTGAATCTCTGATAACAGTTCCATATGCTTCAGATCATAGCACAGATTTGATAATATAATAAACTGTGTATTGACCCGGAGGTTTTCTTTTTCCTATTCTTTGATGCAATGAAGAAGCCTAAACAACTGATTTTACTGACTATCCTTACATGCCTCTCAGTTCTCCCTTTTTATGGAGCTTCTTCGCAGAATGAAAATCTGATAGAAAGCAGAGATACCCTCTCAGGATTCTTTCCTCTTTCTGAAAATCCCCAGAATGAAAACCGACTCTTTGCCTATCTGTCAGATCTCTTTTCCCGGGAGGGCATCGCCTATGAATATCAGTCCCTTGAAAATATTGAATCTGCCCACTCATTCTCCTTCAATATGATCGTGACTCTTCCGGGTGAGAAAGAGGAAGTTCTGATTCTGATCCAACCTATAAAGGGAAACAGAAATTCCTTTGCCAATATAGCAGTACTCGTGGAACTAATAAGAAAATACAGCCTAGAGAAACCTCCTTTAACGCTGATCTTTCTCATCACAGGAGCTGATCTTCCGGGAGAAGACCCTTTAGGATCTCTGGATTTTCTGGAAAGATACTCTTATGAAAATCAATCGGCCCTCATCTACTACAGGCCTGATATTTCAGAGAACACCATAGAGATTAAAGGGGATGTTCCCGGTTATACGGCCCCGTCCTGGTTAATGGAAAAAGTCGGATCAGCCGCTTCGGAAAACGGGGTAAACATCAATTACAATACTTCTTCCATGCTCCTGAATAAAACAGGAGTCCCCGACAGGGACCCGCCAATATCCTATTTCCTTTCTGAAGGGATCCCTTCCGTTGCGATCAGTACCGCCGTATCCGGGGATTCAAATCTGCCTGTTACGTCAAGAAATCTGAATAACCAGTTTTTCATGCTCTCAAATCTGATCGGGGGGCTTTCCGCGGGAATCCCTCTGAAATGGGACAATAACTATCTGATTTTCAATTATTCGGAAAACGAATTTATCCTTATACAGGAACAGAGTATCGTTCTGGTTTTCCTCATTCTTTTTGCTCTTTCCGTCCTGTTCCCTCTATTCCAGGAAAGACGGATTCATCTGAACTATAAACGGTTTCGTCATCAGCTTTGGACAGTCCCGGTCATCATGTATCTGACCTTTCAGTTTTCCATGCTGGCGACTCTTATCATTGAAGAGCTTCTGGTCTACAGAAACTATCCCGAACTGGCTGCGCAGAAACCCCTTGTATTCTTTCTTTTCAAGGCTACGCTGATCCTTTTCTTCTCAAGATTTATGCTGAATCTGCTCAAGGGGCTTCCTTTTCCCAAGAACCCGACTTTCTATTCCTATATGGCTTTTATCTTTGCTTTTATCAACGTATGCGTCAGTGTTCTTATAAACATAATTTTCAGCATATTCTTTCTCTGGATCCTTCTGATGAGCATACTTTTCAATATCTCCAGAAACAAAGTCAGAAAACATATCTTCTTCTATCTGTCACTGGCTCCGGTGATCCTTCTGGCACTGGCTGTCTTTACAGGGTCCTCTACAGATCTTTTCAACTTCATTCTGACTTCCAGAGTCAGGGGAAATGTCTTTCTGACCTTCGCATCTCTGCCCTTCACCTCGATGATCACCAGCCTCAGCTTCTATCATCATCACTATGAAAAAAGCAGGAGAGAAGTCAGAAGTGCTCTGGGGATACTCTGGTGGGCATCGGCAGCACTTTTTCTCTCCTATCATATAATGCATCTGGAACCCTACAGCGACAGGGCTCCCCAGAGGGTCATCCTGTCGGATATACAGTATCTTGATTCAGGAATGCGGGAGATTCTAATCAGCAGCAAAAGTGCCATCGGAGACGGCGAACTGATCTTCAATGACAATTCCATACCGCTGATCAACGGGGGGACTGAAATAAAAATTCAGGGGGAAATTCAGGAAGATCTTCTGGAAACTGCGGTGGAGACAGATACATTTCTGGACAGACGCTCGGTAACCCTGACTGTGTCTTCCTTTCAGGAACCAGCAGGCATAAGACTCCATGTCATTTCAGAGGATCCCATTGTATTTTATGACTGTCCTTTTCCCTATGAAGTTGCCCCGGACGAAAAAAGTGCCGAAATATTTATAGGGGAATTCCCCCCCGTTCCTCTCCGGATACCCATGATTTTTTCAAAATCCTCCAAACCGGATTTTATTCTGGATGTCATTTTCAACGACACCCCCTATTCTCTCCTTCTCAAGAAGGATTTTATGCAAATTCAGACAGAAATGACACTTAGGAAAAGTATTCTCTTTTCCTCATTAACAGATGTGCAGTAATAGATCTGAATAAGTTCATCGCTGTTCAATATATTTTTGTAAAAATCATCCCGGAAAGATTGTTGTTCCACATTTAGTGTGGTATAGTAAAAATACACCAAATTAACACACTATGTAGGGCCCCGTATATAGGGCATGGAGGCATGGATGAAATGTCCTCTCTGTGGAACTCTGGATGACAAGGTAATTGAATCCAGACAAAACATTAGCGGAACTTCTATCAGGCGACGGAGGGAGTGTGCTTCCTGCGGATATCGTTTTACATCCTATGAAAAAGTCGAGGAAATCCCTCTGATGGTTGTAAAAAAAGATAAAACCCGTCAGCCTTTTGATTTAAAAAAACTGGAAAGAGGTTTGCAGAGGGCTATTGAAAAAAGGCCCATTTCCCAGTTCCAGGTCGATACGATTCTCCATGCCATTGAAGATGAAGCCAATATCCGTGGAAAATCTACTCATGAGATCCCTTCAGAAGAGTTGGGAGAGCTGATTATGACCCAGCTTTTTCAACTGGATAAGGTCGCTTATGTCAGATTTGCCTCTGTTTACAGGCATTTTGAGAATGTAGAAGAGTTTATAAAAGTAATTGAATCTTTAAATGATAAAAAGTGAAGTATGCGGGAGGGGAAATGAATTCACAAAACGACTGGAGGGCTTTTCTGGGTATTGAGGAAAGCACTCCCACACCGACTGAATCCATTATCAAACGGGTTGTAAAAAGGGATGGAAGGGTTATTTCCTACGACAGGAAAAGGATCCGCGAGGCAATAGAAAAAGCTGTGAAGGCCGTGAATGGAAATGATCCTGAACTGACGGAAAAACTTACCAAAAGCACCGAAGCCAAACTGATCGTCTTCATGTCGGACAGACACCCCAATTCAGCTCCCGCGGTAGAGGAAATTCAGGATCTGATCGAAACGGTTCTGATTGAAAACAACGAAGTTGAAATCGCCCGGGCCTATATCCTCTACAGGGCAAAACATGAAGCCATTCGCGATACCCGCAAACTGATGCTCAACATCAATGAAACAATGGACGGTTATCTTTCCCAGTCCGACTGGCGTGTCAATGAAAATGCCAATGTGAATTTCTCTCTCGGTGGACTCATTCTTCACAACTCCGGAACCATAACCGCCAACTACTGGCTGAAAAATATCTATTCACCTGATATCGCCGAAGCTCATAAAAGCGGCGCCATGCATATCCATGATCTTTCCATGTTCAGCGGATACTGTGCCGGCTGGTCTCTCCGTCAGTTGATCGAAGAGGGCCTGGGAGGTGTCAAAGAGAAGATAACATCCAAACCCGCAAGTCATCTGTCCACCCTTATTTTTCAGATAGTAAACTTCCTGGGGATCATGCAGAACGAATGGGCCGGTGCTCAGGCCCTGTCCAGTTTCGATACCTATCTGGCTCCCTTTGTAAAAGCTGACAGCCTCAGTTACAAAGAGGTGAAGCAGTGTATCCAGAGCTTCATATTCGGAGTCAATACGCCCTCCCGATGGGGAAGCCAGGCTCCTTTTACCAATATTACCCTTGACTGGACAGTCCCGGATGATCTGGTGGAGAAAAAAGCCATTGTAGGCGGAACAGAACAGGATTTCACCTACGGAGACTGCCGCAGTGAAATGGATATGATCAATAAGGCCTTTATCGAACTGATGATCCAGGGCGATGCCGACGGCAGAGGATTTGCCTATCCGATCCCCACCTATAACGTGACAAAAGAATTTGACTGGGATTCTGAAAATGCCAAACTGCTTTTTGAAATGACTTCCCGGTACGGGACACCCTATTTTCAGAATTTCATCAATTCGGATCTCAATCCCGATGATGTGAGATCCATGTGCTGCCGGCTTCAGCTCGACAAAAGGGAATTGAGAAAACGGGGCGGCGGTCTTTTCGGTTCGGATGAGTTTACAGGTTCAATCGGTGTTGTCACAATAAATCTGGCACGGATCGGATATCTTGCCCGTTCCCGGTCGGAATATTTTGAACGTCTTAACTATCTTATGGATCTGGCAAAACAGTCCCTGACCATCAAAAGGAAAGTGATCAACAGACTTCTCCAGGCAGGACTCTTCCCCTATACAAAACGATACCTCAAGCATTTGAATAACCATTTCAGTACCATCGGTCTGAATGGAATGAACGAAAGTCTTCTGAATTTTCTGGGAAAAGATATCACCGATGCCGAATCCAAGGCTTTTGCCTGTGAAATTCTGGATCATATGAGAAACAGACTGGCCGACTATCAGGAGGAAACGGGAGACCTGTTCAATCTGGAAGCAACCCCTGCAGAAAGTACAAGCTACAGGCTTGCCAGACATGACAAAAAACACTATCCCGATATTCTCACTTCCGGTACAGAAGACAATCCCTATTATACCAATTCCACACAGCTGCCTGTGGACTATACAAGGGATATTTTCGAAGCCATGGATTTCCAGGATGATCTGCAGACCCGCTATACGGGCGGAACTGTTTTTCATGGATTTCTGGGAGAATCCATCAACGACTGGAGAGCCTGCCAGGAGCTTGTTAAAACAATAGCCTATAATTACAGACTCCCCTATTTCACCATATCACCCACTTTTTCCATCTGTAAAATCCACGGTTATCTCAGCGGTGAGCACTTCAACTGTCCCCTTTGCCGGGAGGAAGAGAAGGAAAAGCTGAAAAATCAGATTGAAGAACTGGAAAATAAAAAAGCTCAATTAATCGCCCAGGGAGGTGCGAAATAACATGACAGATGAAATTACAGCAATTGATCAGGAAATCACCCGTTTAAAAGAAAAAATCAATACCGTTCAGGGACAGGAAACAGAAGTCTATTCCCGAATCGTAGGCTATTACAGATCCGTCAGGAACTGGAACCTGGGAAAGCAGGGAGAATACAAGGACCGGGTGACATTTTCCAGATTAACGGGAAGAGAAATTCGGGAAGAACTTTCAGAGCCCTCCCGGGAAGCTTCTACTGATGAAATCTCCGATAACAGTACCTTCTGGTCCTATTCCTTTTTCTATCGGAACACCTGTCCCAACTGTCCTCCCATGAAAGAAGCTCTTGAGGGTGTGGAACTGACATCCCGTTCCTTTAATGTAGATACCGAAGCGGGAATGGAAGAAGCATCTGCCCTGAGTATATTTTCAGCTCCAACAGTTGTTTTCTTTGATAAAAACGGAAGTGAACTTTACAGAACCGGAAACCCAAAAGAGGTTAATGAACTTTTTCAGAAATCTGCGGCTATTGCCTGAGAATGGGGATTCCCTCTTATTTCGGACTGCAGAAAACGTCTCTGGTTGACTATCCCGGGAAGATTGCCCCTGTCATATTCTTCCCGGGGTGCAACCTTCGCTGTCCCTACTGTCACAATCCCGATCTGGCACTGGGAAGATCAGAGGGTCTTTTAACCCGAAATAAAATTTTAGAATTTTTAGAATTCCGGGCTCCCCTGTTGGGAGGGGTTGTTTTATCAGGAGGGGAGCCCCTTTTATATCCCGGACTTCAGGCCTTCATAGATACAATCAGGAAATTGACCCATCTCCCTGTAAAAATTGATACAAACGGATTGAAACCCGATAGAATCAGGGAAATCAGAGCCGATTATATTGCCATGGATATAAAAGTCCTTCCCGAAAAATATTCCCTTCTGGGAGGCGACTCGGATACTCCCGATAAAATCAGGGAATCTGTCATATGGCTTCAGAAAAATGTCTCATCCAGGAATTATGAGTTCAGGACAACCCTGCTGCCCTCACTCCTTCCGATGGAAGATATTCCTGCATTAGCCGAAATCATTGATACAAGCCCCCACTTTATCAGCGGGTTTAAACCGGGAAACTGTCTGAGTGAAGAGTGTAACAGCCTTCCCCCTGTTTCCGCGGACACTCTGTCCCTGTATCAGAAGGAATTTCAGTTTCACAACTGTGCTACTGAAATTCGCCGCTGACTATTCCAGAACAGATTTCAGTCTTTCCAGAACTTTTTTTCTGTCCAGGGGTTTGACAATATAATTTTTTGCTCCCGTCATAATGGCCTGTTTTACAAGGTCCTGTTTCCCAAGAGCACTGACCATAACCACTTTTACTTCAGGATCGATTTTAAGAAGTTCGCCAAGACAGGTTACCCCATCCATTCTGGGCATTGTTATATCAAGAGTAATCAGATCGACATTGGGGACCAGCTCTTTGAGCATCTCTATTCCCTCAACTCCGTCTCCCGCCTGACCTGCAATTTCATAACCTTCAGAAGTCAGTATCTGTGAGATCTGTTTTCTGACAAAAATGGAATCATCGATAATCAGAACTTTGTATGGAATCCCTGCCGGACTCAACCCATCGGGTTTTTTACTGTTAATTGTCGGAAAATCCGCACTGGCTTTCATGGTTGCCTCCGATTTTATTATATAATATATATCGGTATAAATAAAAGTAAAGTAGAGTCTTGAAAAGTCCGGAATTCCTTTAATCTGAGAGATTCCTATTATAACCCTGAGTCTGCTATATTTAGAGAAAGAGAGGCAAAAGAAATTATGAAAGACGATACAATCATGCAGTCCAGTCCGGTGGGGAAACGGCTCAGGAATATCGGGAAAAAAAGTATCCACTGCCTGCTTTTCAATGGAAAAGAGATCAAAGTCCACAGTAAGCTGACTATCGGCCGGGCCAAAGAGAACGATTTTGTCATAGAAGACAGCATGGTCTCCCGGTATCATATGGAGATCCAGCAGATCCGCGGGAGCTATTTTATCAAAGATAAAGGGAGTAGTAACGGTACCTTTTTAAATGGTAGACTCGTATCTCCCGATAAATATATAAAAATTAAAAACGGTGATATTATCCGGCTCGGAACCCGGGTCGAACTGACAATGATATAAGGAATATAAACATGACTATTAACATCTATTCATGGAAAAACATACCGGAAGAGAAAAAGCAGTCTCTTTTATCACGTTCAGAACTGGATATCAGTGAAGTCAAAGAGTCTGTTCAGGAAATTATTGATGATGTTAAAAACAATGGCGATAAAGCAGTCAGATTTTTCAACAATAAATTTGATCGCACTCCTCTGGATATGTCCCTTCGGGTATCTGAGGAAGAGTTTGATCAGGCGGAAGCCCTTATTTCCGATGAGGTTAAGGACGCCCTTGCCTACTCAGTAGAAAATGTAAAACGCTTCCATGAAGCCCAGAAACCGGAAGCCATGAATTTTATGGAAGTCCGTCCGGGAGTCCTGGCCGGAGAAAAAGCGATTCCCATAGAATCCGCCGGATTATATGTACCAAGAGGACGGGGAAATTTCCCCTCCATGCTCTATATGCTGGCAGTACCGGCCGTGGTGGCGGGAGTTCCCAGGGTCTGTATCGTAACACCTCCCGGAGAAGACGGCAGTATAGACCCGGCATGCCTTTATGCCGCCCGTCTCTGCGGCGTGACTGAAATCTATAAAACAGGCGGAGCCCAGTCCATCGCCGCACTGGCCTATGGAACTGAGTCTATAAAACCTGTGGTTAAATTGAATGGCCCGGGTAGTATGTACGTAACAGCCGCCAAAAGACTGGTTTCAGGTTCTGTTGATATCGGTATGCCCGCAGGTCCTTCCGAATCCATTGTACTGGCAGATGACACGGCGGATCCCTATAAAGTCGCACTGGATCTTCTTATAGAAGCAGAGCATGGCTCTGATTCATCAGCCCT
This sequence comes from Oceanispirochaeta sp., assembly GCA_963666275.2. Lineage (GTDB taxonomy): Bacteria > Spirochaetota > Spirochaetia > DSM-2461 > DSM-2461 > Oceanispirochaeta. Next base: position 1,866,260 of record CAXXOA010000001.1, on the reverse strand, counting down.
TCTTATCACAGATTCAGAAACTCTCAGCAGTCAGGTTCAGGAACATATAAAAAACCTGGTTTCCGAACTGGGAGAACCGCGCAGAGGTTTCGTAGAAGATGTGTTTAAAGGTTACGGTGGAATTATCCTGACCGACTCCCCTGATGAAGCTGCAGAGGTTGTAAACCTTTTTGCCCCCGAGCATCTCCAGATACAGACGAAAGAACCTTTTCAGACCCTCTCTCTCATTACAAACGCGGGAGAGATCCTTCTGGGGGAAAATACACCCTTTTCGATTGCCAACTATTCTGTGGGAGCCAATGCGGTTCTGCCTACAGGAGGAAACGCCAGAACCTATTCGGCGGTATCCGTCCGGGATTTCATCAAATACTCTTCTGTTGTCTACGTCACTGAGAACGGACTGGAGGAAATGAAACCCCATGTGATTAATCTGGCTGATTACGAGGGTTTTGAAACCCACGGCAACGCATTGAAAAAACGTTAAGGAAGTTTTGTGTTTCAATCATTGACAGAAGGATTCAACTGGATTGAATCATTTACCAATCTTGAAAAGGAACCGGATAAACAGAAGAGATTCTACCGGCTTGAACGGATGTTTGCTCTGCTTGAGCTCTTTGATTCACCCCAGAAAAAATTCAAATCAATCCATATAGCCGGTTCCAAAGGTAAAGGTTCCACTGCGGTGCTCCTTTCGGGAGCCCTGAAAGAGGCTGGTTTCCGTACCGGTCTTTATACATCACCCCATATTCAGATCTATCAGGAAAGGATCCGCGTCAATTCGGAAATCCTGGATGACACAGTCTACCTGGATCAGATCAACAGGATATACAGCACCCTGGGGCAGAAACAGGATGATTACTCACTCCCCGGAGGAGACAGTCCCACCACATTTGAACTTCTCACTCTCCTGGGATTTCTCATATTTTCAGAACAGAAATGCGACTGGGCGGTAATTGAAACAGGGCTGGGAGGCCGACTGGATGCGACGAATACAGTTATTCCCGAATGTTCCGTCATTACGCCTATAGAGCTTGAGCATACGAAATGGCTGGGAGAAACACTTGAAAAAGTGGCTTTTGAAAAAGGCGGTATCATAAAAGATGGCGTTCCTCTGGTCATATCCCGACAGACTCCTGTGGTCCAGAGCGTTCTCAGCGATATAGCCCGGAAAAAGAATGCAATCCTTATCCGCGGAGCCGATCATTATGAAGTGGGTGAAAGCCTGATCAGTCTGACTGGAACAAGGGGAAAGCTGGTATCATTAAAATCAGGTAATTCCTACTCTGTACAGCTCAGTCTGATAGGAGACATTCAGCTCAGAAACGCCGTGACAGCCTTAACAGTTCTGGAACAGCTGTTTCCGGAGGAAAGTCCTGTCTCCTGGATAAGAGGGTTCTCCACGGCCTCACTGCCTGGAAGGATGCAGGTGCTGAATGAAAATCCCGTTATCATTACAGACGGCGCCCATACACCCAACTCTTTTGAGATTGCCATTACAAGTTTCAGGCAGCTTATCAGTAAAGATCAGGAAGAGATCCTCCTTTTCGGCTGCGGTGAGGACAAAGATGCGGATACCATGGCCAGGATGTCCGCGTCATTCTCCCGGATTTTTATTACTACTCCCGGTTTTTTTAAAAAGATGGATCCCCGGAATACAGCGGAAATATTTCGCCGCCACTGCCATGATGTTACACTGATAGAAGATCCCTCGGGAGCGTTCAACTGTATTCGCAGGGATTTCCCCGGGACTCCGGTACTGGTCTGCGGCTCATTCTTTCTTTCGGGGGAGATTGTGAATCTATTGGAAAAAACAGGAGAAAATCATGACTGATCCGAGACTGCTCGAACTGGCAGAGAATATTATCCATTATGCCCTGGCTCTTCAGAAAGGGGAAAATGTTCTTATTCATGCCAATGGAATAGCCTGTGAACCTCTGGTCCTGGCACTGATACAAAAGGCCTATCAGTGCGGCGCCTACCCTCATATATCCTATCAGAACGAAAGGATTCTGCGGGAACAGCTTCTGCATATTGAAAAAAAACAGCTCCAGATCATGGCCGAATCCGAGTTGGTCAGGATGAAACAGATGGATGCCTATATCGGTATAGGAGCCACAGACAATGCGACAGCCACAGCGGATGTTCCATCCGATAAAATGAATCTTTATATGGAATACTTTATGACCCCCCTCCACGGTGAGGAACGGGTGAAAAATACCCGATGGGTCGTTCTCCGCTACCCTACGGATTCGATGGCCCAGTCTGCGGGAATGAGTCTCAGCGGATTTGAAGATTTCTTTTTCAGGGTATGCAATCTAGACTATGGAAAGATGTCCGCCGCCATGGATAATCTTATCAGGCTGATGGAATCAACCGATAAAGTCAGAATTACAGGACCCGGTACAGACCTGGAGTTTTCCATCAAAGGGATGAAAGCCATAAAATGCGATGGACGGATCAATATTCCTGACGGAGAAGTGTATACGGCTCCTCTCAGAGAGAGCGTTCAGGGAACTCTCAGTTACAACTGTCCGGCAGTCTATCAGGGTGTTACCTATGAAAATATCCGGTTTGAATTCAAAGATGGAAAAATTGTCCATGCTGTGGCCAATGACAGCGAAAGGATTAACCAGGTTCTCGATACGGATGAAGGAGCCCGCTACATCGGAGAATTCGCTATCGGAGTGAATCCTTTTATTGAGAATCCCATGAAGAATACTCTGTTTGATGAAAAAATTAAGGGGAGTTTTCACTTTACCCCGGGCCGCTGCTACGATGAAGCATCCAACGGGAATCATTCTTCCATACACTGGGATCTTGTGGCTATACAGACCCCGGCCTACGGGGGCGGGAAAATCTTTTTTGATGACAGGCTGATCAGGGAAGACGGATATTTTGTTCACCCTGATCTGAAATTGCTGAACCCGGAAGAACTGGCCTGATGGAAGCTGTGACCATACGGAAGCATACATTGACGAGGCTCCTGAATTTTCTGTTTCTGATCCCTTTTGTGATCGGATTCAGACCTCTTTTTCTGCGATACTCCCGTTTGGATCTTATCCTCTACGCTCTGGGGACTGTTATTATCATGGTCCTTATTATTTTCAGCAACAGATCGCCCTATATTATTCTTCGTGAAGATAAGATGATTCTGAATCTGCATTACTACCAGACCCCGGAGGTTCATCAGATTGAAAAGATCTCTCTGGTAGAAAGGATCTCTGGTCACTCTATCAGGATCCATTCACAGGACTATAAACCGGTCCGTCTGAATGTGAATCCCGGCGATATAAAAAAAATTGTTAAAATCCTCAAAGAGAAAGGAATCAGAATAAGTTAATCCTATGAAAAAGCTCTTCATCATTCTTACTATTGCTCTTGTGGCGTCCTGTGGCAGGCAGGAGATCATACCTCCTTCCGCTGAAGTAGAGAACGCCCTGACAGACTACCTAGAGGAATCAGCCGCTTCCCCGGCGTCCCTGATCAGGCAGATCAGGGAACAGAACCGATCTGTTTTACTTGTCGGGGCCCGGGGGGGCGAATCGGATCTGGAACTCCTTGCCTATTTTGTTCCCGTTCTGATGGATATGGGAGAACTCTCTCTGGGACTGTGGTTTCTGGATAATGTGCCCTCCTCTATGATAGACGGCTATTTTTCCGGGGACTCTTCCGATCTTGAGGCTCAAGACCTTCTGTTTGCGTCAGATCCTTCGATGACAGGCTATATGGAGTATAAAGAGTTTCTGGAATATCTGAGAGATTTCATTACATCTCTTCCTGCAGATACGTCCTGGCTTATCCGGGGAGCTGAAACCGGGGACAATACTCCCTTTCTCAGCTATATTCCCTATCAAGATCTCCCAGCTGATTCATCACGGAATGATGCCTACACCATTTTTATTCATAACCCTGTAGAGACTCCTGAAAAGAAAAGCTATTTTCCTTTTCAGGGGCAGCTTTACTATCTGCTGATTCATAAATGGCCTCAGTACAGATATGCCGGTATTGATCTCTCTCACTCTCCCTTCGGCGGCCTGTTTTTTAATGAGAGAGACAGGGAACAGGGAGTTCCGGTGAGAGAAAGATTCGACGGCTTGCTGCTGGCCGGCATAGAGAAAGGTTTTACGCCACTCCACAGTATTGAAGATTTTATTAACGAAGGCAATGCTGCTGAGGCTCTGGATGCTTTTCCCAACCAGATTATCCGGGAAAAGATCAAACCTGCTTCTTATCTTATGAATATGAAGCTCCGCAGAGAGGACAGGAAAAGGGCTAAATCCCTTGAAAAGCTTTCAGATTTTTTGGCGGAATATTATCCTTCTGCCGACTAAATCATAGATACTGATAATGATTCTCGCTATAATATGTCATTATGATCCAAATTAATGAGAATTATTCAAAACTGCAAGCGTCCTATCTGTTTGTTGAGATAGCCAAAAGAGTAGCGGATTTCCAGACGAAAAATCCTGGAAAAGAACTGATTAAAATGGGTATTGGTGATGTGACCAAACCCCTTCCCGAAGCCTGTCTGAAAGCCTTCCATGAAGGTGTTGATGAACTGGCGTCTGAGGGTTCCTTCAAAGGTTACGGACCTGAAAAAGGATATGCCTTTTTAAGAGAACTGATTGCCGAACACGACTACAAAAGCCGGGGTGTAGAAATCTCTGCGGATGATATTTTTGTCAGTGACGGTGCCAAATGCGATACCGGTAACTTTCAGGAACTTTTTTCCAATGATATCCGGGTTGCCATACCCGATCCTGTGTATCCAGTCTATGTGGATACCAATGTGATGGCCGGGAGAACCGGTAAGTCCATTGACGGCAGGTACGAAGGTCTTGTTTATATGGAAGGAAATGAAGACAATGGTTTCGTTCCCTCCCCGGAAGGCGTCGAAGCCGATCTTATCTATCTCTGCTTTCCCAACAATCCCACCGGAGCCACAGCGACAAAAGAACAGCTTCAAGCCTGGGTGGATTATGCAAAAAAGAATAAAGCCCTGATCCTGTTTGATGCTGCTTATGTGGCCTTTATCAGAGATGATTCCATCCCCCACAGTATCTTTGAGATTCCCGGAGCCGAAGAGGTTGCCGTTGAGTTCAGAAGCTACTCAAAAACAGCCGGTTTCACAGGGACAAGATGTGCCTACACGGTGATTCCCTCAGCCTGTAAGGTCTGGGACTCCAATGGCAAAGAGTACGCCCTGAAAGACCTGTGGAACAGACGGCATTCCACCAAGTTTAATGGAGTCTCCTACCCTGTTCAGAAAGCAGCTGCAGCAATCTACTCTCCCGAAGGAAAGAAAGAAGTAAAAGAGCTGATTGATTACTACCTGAACAATGCTTCCATCATACTCAAGGCTATGACCGAAGCGGGATACCAGTGTACTGGTGGAGAGAACTCACCCTATATCTGGGTTAATACAGGAACCGACAGCTGGGCAACTTTTGACAAAATTCTGAATGAGGCCGGCGTTGTGGTAACACCCGGTACAGGATTTGGAAATTGCGGAGAAGGTTTTATCCGTATCAGTGCTTTCAATAGCCTGGAGAATGTCCAGAAAGCTATGGGAAGAATTTCAGACGCTTTGAAATAAAAATTGTACAAATAATAAAAAAGGCTGCTCTCAGGCAGCCTTTTTTTATTGGTAATATATTTTCAATCCAGCCAAAAGTGGGAATTGAACCCACGACCTACGCTTTACGAGAGCGTTGCTCTACCCCTGAGCTATTTTGGCATTAAATACGGTGACAATTATACATTCAAACAGAATATATTCAAGTGGTTTCATAAAAAATGACTTACTGCTTTATTTTTCATTTCAAAATTGACACTGAGGAAAAATAAAACAATAATTGTAGGAAAGAGGATTAACTTATATGAGTTCAAAAGATCATAGAAAATTTTACAGAGCTGACTTTAAAACCAATGGATATATTCTTAAAAGTGAATCAGAAAAACTACCGTTTAATCTGCTTAATATCTCTTTGAAAGGGATACTGGTGGAAATGCCTGAAAGTTCACTCGAGATGGAAGAAACCTATGATCTCAGGATCAAACTGGTCTCCACAGACATTGAGATTAAAACACTTTCAGTACTGGTTCACAAAGAAGGTGAAAAACTGGGATTCTATTTCAAAGAGATAGATCTGGACAGTATGATCCATCTCAGGCGTTTACTGGAACTGAATACTCCCAACGAAGGGGAAATTGAAAAGGAACTGGCATTTCTGAAGAATTTCCACTAAGGAAATCAGTTATCTTTTTTATCCTGATTTTTTCTTCTTGTTGAAACAAAGCGTTTGAAATCATTAATATTCTTCACAATGATTTTATCACTGAAAATCTCGACTCTTCTCTGAGAGGAAAAATGTTCCAGTATGGACCGGCATTTTGCCGGGGACATTCCGCACCAGTGAGCTATGTCGTCAATTGTTGTGGAAAAAGTCCTGTTACCGGAATCCTCCTCCTCTTCTGTGGGGGTAATTCCTTCTGCCAGCATCAGGAAGACGTCGGCAACTTTAGCATGTTCATCTTCCAGAGTGAGAATCTGAAAACGCCTTTTCTGATCGTAGATTCTCTTAGAAAAAAGTTTCAGCAGCTTAAGAGCTATCTGAGGATTTCCTTTCATAAGGATTTCAAAATTCTGACGGTTGAATTCAAGAAGTTTCGTCTCTTCCATGGCAATGATCGACGCACTCCTGGGCGCTTCTTCAAGAAGGGCCATTTCTCCGAAAAATTCCCCGGGCTCCATGATATCAATGGTTTTTTCAATATCACCGAAAATCTTGACGATTTTCACTTTACCCGACTGAATCAGGTAAAATGAATCTCCCGGTTCGAATTCGCAGAAAATAATATCACCAGCTTTGAAGGTAACAGCAAACCGGTTGAAAACAGATAAATCTAGGGCCATAATCAGGATTTCTCCTCTATCTGACTGAGTAGGAGCAGGGCATCTCTTGATTCGGGAGATCCCTCTTTCATAAGTGAAACGGATTTAGTAAGAAAACCTCTGGCCTTATCCATATTTTTCTGGGCCAGATGAGACTTCCCTATATAATAGAGGCACTCACCCATCTTTTTGTGAACAGGATTCCTTTTCAGAATACCTGTGAAATGGGTTATCACATCTTTGGTTTTATTCAGTTCATACAGACAGATTCCCGCTTCGAACTCCGCTTCAAGACGGATTTCCGGATTGGCCTGTATGGATTTGATATAGGTATTAAAAGCACCGGCGTAATCTTTTCTGTCCCGCAGCTGCCTGGCTTCTTCAATGGTATATTTTTTTTCTGCTGCCGGTTTAGGAGTCGTCTGAATGCTTTCTGACTCTTCCATGGCGGAATTTTTCTGGGTTTCCGCGTATTCCAGTTTCTTTCTGACTTCTTCTTCAAACCTTCCGCTGGGATAGTAAATAAGATAGCGCCGGAAGGCATCTACAGCCTGTCTGTACTTTTTATTGTTGAAATAGTACTCCCCTACAGAAAACAGACCTTTTTCCTGATTGATGGTTTCATCCGAAGAGAGTAGGCTCTGTACCTGATTGTGAATCCGCCTGAGCTGATTGGAAAAAACTTTAAGCATTTTCAGAATGACTCTGTCATTGGTCGACAGGAGCTGTTCAAAATCATCAACGGAAAACTGGATGATAGTTGAATCCACAAGCACGACAGCCGTTTCATCGTGGGGGTAACGGCCGAATGCCGCTTTGACGCCGAAAAACTCACCTGTCTGAACAAAATCATGGAGATCCTGACCTGTCTGGATGTCCTGGGAGTTCAGAGAAACCTGGCCTTTCTGGAGGATATAGACAAATTCCCCTTTATCCCCGCTGAAGTAGACAATTGAGTTAGCTTTATAATTTATAGCTTTTGGGGGCATCCCGTCTCCTGATGTAAAGGCTTATTAGAATATTAATTCCTTGTACTCTTGCGTGTCAATCATATTTAAAAGATATTCCCTTTCACTTATAAGAATAAGTTAATATTTTTTACAAAACACTCTGTCTTGAAAAATCAATTTTAAATGTCTATGCTTCCTCTATGATAGATCTTCATACCCATTCCACCAGTTCGGACGGGACATTGACCCCCACAGAATTAATCCAGAAAGCCTCTTCTATCGGTTTAACTGCTCTGGCACTGACAGATCATGATACTCTGGATGGACTGGAAGAAGCGGAAAACGCCGCCATCAGATTGGGTATACAGTTTGTACCGGGAATTGAGCTTGAAATTGAACATCATCCCGGAGAGTTCCACCTTCTCGGCCTGGGCCTTGAACACTGGCGGGGCTCCTCGCTTGAAAGCAGTCTTCAATTCCTCAGGCATCACAGAAATAACAGAAACAGTGAAATCCTTTCTCTTATGCAGAAAGACGGATTTGATATTACTGAAGAGGAACTGAAAGAAACCGCTAAAGGACGCATTATTGCGCGGCCGCATTTTGCCAGACTTCTGGTTGAGAAGAATATTGCCAAGAGTATGAAACATGCCTTTGACAAGTTTCTGGGGGTGGATCAGAAATACTATATCCCTAAAAAGGTTATTCTTCTGGAAGATGCCTTAAGGCTTATAAAAGATGCGGGGGGTCATCCTGTTATTGCCCACCCCCTGTCTCTCTACCTTTCCTGGGGAAAACTCCCTGCGAGACTGGAAGAGTGGAAGGCCATGGGAATTGAAGGGATTGAAGCCTGGCATTCAGGAGCCAACGCAAATCAGGGGAACCGTCTTGAAAAGCTGGCCGATTCCCTGGGATTGTTTGTTACCGGAGGTTCTGATTATCACGGAGAGAACAGGAAAGACAGAAAACTGGGCCTGGGGGGCGGCAGAAAACCGGTTTCCGATGAGTACCTTGCTTTTCTATCATGAAATACTATTTCTGTTTTTTTATGATTTTATTCCTGTATGCCGGCGTACAGGCGCAGAATTATCCCGAGATCCGGCATACTTCTGTCATTTCCGACCCGCTTTTCAAACAACAGCAGAAAGAAACCGAATCCTGGTATTTCAACCAGGCAAGAGCAAGGCCTGCGCCCCCGCTCTCCATCTATCAGTATCGTTCAAAGCCTGATGACTCACTTTTTCAGCTGGCCGCAGTATTCAACCTGCCCATTGATACACTGGCAACAATAAACGGATTTCAGAGTATTTACGAGTTTGAACCGGGTTCACTGCTCATTATACCTTCCAATCCCGGAGTATTTCTCGATCAGAATAGCACATCCCGATGGAACAGACTCCTGGCAGAATCTCTGAAAGAGCAGGAATTCCAGTCTATTGTCCTGACCATAGATGAAACCAGAAAAGAGTTCAGATATTTTCCCGGCACCTACCTGCCCGATTCTCAGAGGATCCGTTTTATTCAGCCCCTCTTCCTGCCGCCGCTCGAAACTCTTTATGTGACATCTCCCTACGGTTACAGAGACCATCCTTTTACAGGACAATGGGAACTGCATAAAGGGACAGACTACAGAGCCTCTGTGGGAACCCCTGTAAGAAGTTGTTCAAATGGGGAAATTTTTGCCTATGGAGAATTGGAAGATTACGGGAAATACATTATAATTCAGCATAGAAACGGATATACCAGTCTCTATGGTCATTTGAACAGCATAGATGTAACAAAAGGACAAATCGTGGATGAAGGTGATGTTATAGGAAGATCCGGAAACACCGGATTATCCACCGGCCCCCATCTGCACTTTGAAATAAGAAAAAACGGATTGCCTCAGAATCCAGAGAATTTATTAAACACAGGCGGACTATGAATCTGAAAAAGTTACTGTCTCACATACTTTTTTCTCTTATGATTCTCTTTTCGGTCAGTGCGGAAAATATCAGAGGTCCTGTTTCGGGGATCCTGGAATTCTCCCATGGAAAAACTGAAATTCTCGAAGGTTCTGTAGAATCCCTCGTAGGTCTGATCCTGCAGGAACCTCTGACGCCTCTCCTTCAGGGATTGAAAATTACTGTTACAGCAGATGACTCTCTGACCCTTTACCGTAACAGTTTCGCTCTCTACTTCTATAAAAATCTTGATAGCGTCCCGTCTCCTGATCAGACAAGCTATAAAGGTACCCAGACATATATGCGCTTTATGGATTTCGGCAAACCTGTAAGCTTTATCATACCTCTCTCTGATACCCATACCCTTTCTCCCGACCGGGCGACATTCCTTGTATCAGAAAAAAACAAGCTTTCCGAATTTCCCCTCATTATGACGATTCTTCCTATCACCAAGGGAATCCCCGATGATATCTACAATGCCCGTGTTTCCTATAAGGTTGAACCTGTATATTTCCAGAAAGGAATTGTCAGGCTGAATGTTCTCAACAGCCAGGGGCTTCCGGTAGAGGATCCCCTTTATTTTCAGATAGACGGGAAAATCATGGAGGATCCCTCCCGTGATACAGTCGTGGATGCAGGACTTCATACGATTCAGATAAGAAGTGAATCCGGAGTGGAGGATACGATCGAATTCGCTCTTTCCGCCGGAGAGACACTTGTTCTGGACCATGTTCTGCAGCAGCAGTTTCCCACACTGCGTATTAATACGATAGAGGGAATGAAAGTATTCCTGGATGAAAAACCTGTGACTCCGGAAGAACTCTCTCAATCTTTTGAAGTACAGCCCGGGACCCATATCATTCGATTTGAAATCGGAGATTACCAGCTCAGCCGGGAATTTACAGCAGAAATGCGGGATTCTTTCAGAATCACCATGATTCCTGAAATATTGCTTGAAAAGCAATGACCTCCCCTTCTTGACAAACTCCCGGGTCACACGTACTTTTAGACTATGATTTTTACTGGTAAGCGCAAACTGATTGTACTGATTTTTACGTCCCTTCTGGCCCTCTTTACTGCAGGGATTGGCATTTCAACAGGATTGATGCTTGCCACCAATTACAATATCAAGAATATGGAAAACTTCGGAGAGGATAATCCGGCCCTTCCCTCACAGATCCTTGATATTAACGGCAATCTGATCACAGAATTTTTTTCCGATGAAAAAAGAGAAATAGTATCAATCAATGATCTTCCCGAAAGTCTCATTTATGCCCTTATCACAAGGGAAGACGGCTCTTTTTTCAAACACAACGGATTTTCCCTGTACGGTACCGTCCGGGCGGTTGTTAAAATTATAACAGGCCAGTATTTTTCCGGAGGAAGTACTCTGACACAGCAGCTGGCCGGTCATTTATATGCAGACAGAAGCGATATCTCTGTCACCAGAAAACTGAAAGAGCTCTGGTGGGCCTTCCAGCTGGAAAGACAGCTTACCAAGTATGAAATTCTGGAAATGTATATCAACAAGATGCCTTTCGGTCACAATACATACGGTGTGGAAGCGGCATCGGAATTCTTTTTCCGCCATTCCGCAGAAGAAAATACAGTAGCCGAGTCTGTCATGCTTGTTATCCAGCTTGTACGCCCCGGTCTCTATTCCCCCATCCGCTATCCCGAGAGAGCCAGAAAAGTCCAGAGTGAGATCGTTGACCAGATGGTTAACAACGGTTACATCACCAGACAGGATGCGGATCTTACCATGGCTGATTACTGGAATAACCGCTATGACTGGTCCCGGGACAATCAGACCACCGCTTTCTTTGACAGGGAGGATCAGGCGCCCTGGTTCAGCGAGTATATCCGGACGGAACTTGATGAAATGCTCTATGGAAAACAGGATATCTATCGGGACGGCTACACTGTTCATACGACTCTGAACCTGGATTTCCAGCAGAAAGCGGATGAAATTGTAAAACAGGGTCTTGTCCGCTGGAATAAGAATTATAGAGAGAACATCGGAAATAGAATGGATGTTGTGGATGATCAGTATGTACCAATGATTGATCTTCTTTCTCTTGTATTTAACATAGAAGATATCCGGATTGCCGGTTCCCAGGAACGCATTCGGGCAAAAGATGAGTTTTACGAAAACATAAATCCCACCATGGATGTGCTCTCTCTCATGTTCGGTATGAGCGACATGAACTATCTGGCTCAGTTCTCCTACAACAATTCTGTTCAGAAGAACCAGCAGTCTACAGTTGAATCGGCTCTTATAACACTGGAAAATGAGACAGGTTACATCCTGGCTATGATCGGCGGCAGCGAGTTCAGCAGAACCAACCAGTTCAACAGGGCTGTAGACGGTGAATTGATGCCGGGGTCCACTTTTAAACCCCTTTACTATTCAGCAGCCATCTCCTCCCGCAAATACACCCCTGCCACAAGGATCTATGACGGCCCCAAAGTCTTCCGCAGTCCTGACGGGTCCTCCTATACTCCTATGAACTACAAAGGCGAATGGGAGGGCGCAGTAAGGCTCAGAGAGGCTCTGGCTCACTCCATGAATGTTCCTTCCATCACGGTTCTGGAGGGAATCGGATTTGAAGCGGCCATTAACAGGGCTTCCCGTCTGCTGGGAATCTCCGATCCTGTAGAAATCGGAAGACGGTTTCCACGGGTATACCCCCTCGGACTGGGTGTTATTACAATTTCCCCCATCCGGATGGCAAGGGCCTTTGCCACATTTCCCAATCAGGGAAAATCTGTGGAACCCATTGCGATCCGCTATGTTGAGGACAGGAATGGTGAAATCATCCTGAATCCTGAACGGGAACTCCGGGATGAACAGAAAAAAGAGGATCTTCAGGTCATGAGTCCTCAGGAAGCCTATATTATGGTAAATCTTCTCCAGTCCACAGTACAGGAGGGAACTCTGAAGCACCTCCCCCGTTATGTTGACGGATTTGCAAGGATGCCCATGGGAGGAAAAACCGGAACAACCCAGAACTGGGCTGATGCCTGGACCTCCGGATTCTCTCCCTATTTTACCACCATCATGTGGGCCGGTTTTGACCAGAGGGGAAGTTCGCTCGGTGTCAATCAGACTGGTGCCACCGCAACAGGATGGATGTGGGGTGAATACATGGCCTACATCAACAGCCAGCTTCCTGTTAAACAGTTTGCCAAACCCAATACGGGACTAGTGGAAATGGAAGTCTGTGAGGAATCCGGATCTCTGCCGACAGATCTCTGTCCGGAAACCATCCATGAAATATTCCTGGCCGGAACAGAGCCGAAAGGCTTTTGTACTATCCACCCCTTTGAGCAGTCCAGAGATGAAACTATGACTCAGAAGTACCTGAATGATTTTGCCACCGAAATGATCAGTGTGGACGGTGTGGGTCTTTTGGAAGATCCTTTTAGTGATTCCTCCGATACAGACACAGGGTATGACGAAATTGATTCCGGAATGATGGATTTTCTGCTGGATGATCCCTTTTCCAATGATCAGAGCAGCAGCGAGAACACCTACCTGCTGGATTAATCTCCCAGGGAAAAGTTTCCCTCCGGGGAATGCCCTGTATGGGTAACAATAAAAAAGAGTCCCGGAAAGGGACTCTTTTTTTATTTCAGGATTGAACAGTACAAAGGACTGTTAGATATCCCAGATCTCATTAAAAGAGTGACTCTTCTCACAGTACTTGCAGACAAATCTGTTCTCATCAGACCGTATGAAGAATGTTTTTACATGCTGAAATTTCTGAGGATGTGAGATGCAGTTCTCATTTTTACAGGAGATCTCCTCAAAATTGTATATCTTGGGAGGCATATGAAGTCTGAACTTCTCTTTCACCGATTGATCTGAGATCCGGTTCAATGTACATCCGGGAGCTACAGCTGCCAGTTTTTTGATATCCACATCATTCAGGGAGAGAATGTCCGGAAGAGAGATAATCCCTTTGAAGGTATTTCCATCACCTGTATGAAAAACACCATGGGAACTGCGGCAGTTCAGTTTCAGGATTCTCCGTATTTTATCAATCATATGCCAGATGGTTTCCACGTCCTCACCCTTGCCGATATGATCAATGACAATCCCTTCATCCACAGGTTTAATACCGACTTTGTATTTATCCTGTACCAGAGATTTCCGGGTAATAGCGATGGGTTCAATGAAATCATCAGCTCCTTCGGGACTGTCGTAGCCGGATCCCCTGAAGTCATCGCCCAGTTTACCTCCGACCATGGCAATTTCAATAGTCCTTGTAAAAAAACCATTGATACTCTGCTCATCCCATCCGTTAAAATCTGTTTCATCAAGGAATCCGGGGATAACGGGATACACTTTATGCCGGGGAAGAGGATGGTAAAATTTTGAACTCCCAGGAACCTTGTCCATATACTCTTTCCGAAAAGTAACGGCATCACGCAGCTGCTGTTCTTTCTCTTTGACTTTGTCACCCATCCGTTCCAGCTGGAGACGCGTAAAATACCAGATATCAGCGATATCCTCCTGCCCCAGATACTCCTTTATGGAGTCGAATTTCCGGACTTCGAAGCCGTTGTGCACCATCTGTCTTTCGTAGTAATCAGGCATGGCAAGCTCTGAAGGAGCTATCAGGTCAACCTTGACCTTTTCAAAGATGTTGAGTCCCGCCACTTTGGAATGGACTGTTCTTCCATGATAGAGGTCTCCTGTCAGAACAATATGGATTTCGCTGTTGTCCCAGTCTTTTTTTTCAAGAAAAGTAAACTCATCCAGAAATTCCTGGGTGGGGTGTTCATGCTTTCCATCACCGCCGTTGATAAAGGCAGCTCTGTCATAGCCGGTTTTTTCCGCATATTTATCCAGTTCCTCATCCAGAAAGCGGCAGACCCCTTCCTCCCCTGTCCTCATGATAAACAGGGATCTTTTGCTGTAACCGAAAAGCATTTTTATGGTATCAAGATAACTTTCCTGTTTACTGAAAGACGAGCTCTGGGCATCAAATATATTCAGTTTGATATCATGGAACTGAGCAGCATTACGGAAGGACTCTTTCGTCCTGGTACTGTTCTCCATAAATATCAGATAGGCAGACATATCCGGGTCATTAATCCTGAATTCCGAAACATCTTCGTTATTGAGATATTTTTTCTTCAGTTCTGCTGTTTTTCTGTATAGGTACAGCTGTTCATCCCGGGACAGATCATTGACGATGCTTATTGTTCTACCGGCAAATGGTCCTCTTTTCACTTGAGCTCCTTATCTGTGTAATCTCATTGTATTTCTGAAAGATCCTGTACAGATAAAACTGAAATGTCTCCATTCGCATTTTGAATCAATACCGAATCCCCATCGAAAAGTATTGGCGTATCAGGATGTATCCTGATTTCACTGGTCTCCTGTAAAACCAAATCATAGGTATATTTACCAAGAACCCAGTCCGAATTATTGCGGGTTATAATAAAGAGATTCCTGTCATCTGTCCATATCCTGTTTCCGGCATAAACAGCCAGATCTCCCTGTTTGGCAACTTCCAGGGTTTCCTTGTCAATCAGTACGGGTTTTACGCTGGTATTAGCCCCTTCATTTCCGGCGATCACAACGATGTTCTCTCCCGAATCAATAATGGAATTTCCCCGGATACTGTTTAAAGGGGATTCCTGAAGGATCTCCCCGTTCTCTGCAATTTTACACAGACGCCCGAAAGAAGAGGGGGTTCCTGATTCGTCTATTTTAATAAACCAGAGAGCTTTTGTGTCGCTAGAAGCTATCAGCCCGGCCGAAGGAATAACGTCCTCCTGGCGGTTCAGGGTATTCTCATCCTCCGCGATATCCTCTCGCATTTCAAAGACCTCTTCCTGTTCCTTGCGGATCTCTTCCTGTTTCTCCTCCAGAACTTCCTTTTCCTCCTGGATGACTTCCTTTTCCTCTTCCAGGGTTTTGAGCTCTTCCTGAGCCTCCTGTGCTTCCGGAGAGTCCTCTTCTGCGGATGCAATTATTTCCTGCTGTTCTCTGATCTGCTCGTCAACAGCGTTCTCCTCCTGCTGGAGTTCATCCTGTTTCCGGTCCAGAACCTCCTGCTGCTGATCCAGCTCTTCCTCCCGGATCTCAACCATCTCTTTTCTGGTATCAAGAGCTTTATCCTCTTCTTTCCGCATTTCCTCAACCACTTCCGGCTGGGAAATAATAGAGGTATCCAGTCCGGGTTGAGCCTCCTGATCCTCCTGAAGAGCCCTGTCTGACTTTACCGGTATTACAATCCTGGATTTTCCGGCCCATTCACTGAAATGTGTTGATAATCCGGCATTCTGGGCTGAAAGATACTGGAGAACTCCCTCTTTGTACCGTGAAGTGAAATGGGTGAGGTTTTTGTAGTAGATGGCATTGTAATAGGTTATAAACTCTGCCAGTACGTCCGCCCGTTTCTGTTCGTAGCTGTATACTCCCTGCAGATACCCGGAAAGGATCATCCTCAGATTTCTGATATGATCCACCCCCGCATCGGGAAGAAGGACAAGGATGTCTCCATCCAGCCCTTCAGGAATTTCGGGCTGATAGGAGTGATACAGCTGATATTTATTTCCCCAAGACGGAGATTCTGAACTCCTGGTGCCCAGAAAAAGCCCTATCCCGGTGATTTCCTCCCGGGTATTGAAGACTGTAACGGGACCGACATAGTTTTCAAAAAGGATATCCCCGGTCTGATCACTTATAGAAAGGATCTCTTCTTCAGAAACGGTCTGGGCCGTAACTGGAAGCAGAAAGGATAGGACCATAAACAATAGAGCAATAGATTTCTTCAATTGACAGCTCCCTCTGATTTCTTAACGATTACTTATTATTATAGGAATGATATCAAGAAAAATCAGCTTGTTTTTTCACTATCTTTTCAGTTATGAATTTCCCTGATAATCTGCTGTATTAAATTTTTCGTAGAAGGAGAACGTGTCTGATCAGTGACAAACTGCAATATCTGAAAAAATGTTATCATGGAGTTTTCCCCGTTGTAACGGCCGATTTCGAATGCCGCTTTCAGGGCGTTCTGATAGAGGGCTTCATTTCCCCTCTCCCGGCGTATTATATCAAATATGGCATTCATGCTCCTTCCGTCCCTGTCGGCTCCGATCCTTCCAAGGCCAGTAATCAGAATGGAAAGACTGACAGGATCGTCTTCCAGACGGCTAAGCCCTATGACGGCATCTCGGGTTCTGAGATCTCCCCAGCGAGTCAGAAGAAGGTACATCCGGAACTGGCTGTAGAGATCGGGTGAAACAGGGTTTTCCCTGTAGTTGTTGATGATGGCCCGGTTTTTGAGAAGTTCCTGCAGAAACAGGTCATAATCGGGATGATTGTTTAAGAGCTGGTGAAAGGTCTTCTGATCTTCCAGTTCTTTCAGGATCTCATTCAGATAGGAAGGATCATCCAGGATAAAGTCGCTGTATCCCCGGGCAAAGAGTCTGTCCTTTTCCGCGGAAAGAAGATTTATCCGGGGAGAATTGGTCCGGGATGAATTGCAGCCGAACTGAAAATAACTCTCATAGGAGTCTATGCCTTCCTGATAGGCTTCCATAAACCAGTCTTTTCTGCCCGAGACAATCCTTCCCGCATCTGTAATAAGGAGTTCAGGCTGGGGATAAAGGAGTCCCTCATCTACAGGAGGCTGAATACTCTGCAGAGAAAAATCATTGAAATCCAGAGAATTCCATGCCCCGTTTTTTCCCTTCAAAGTGAAGGAATCTTCTCTGATCAGAAGATATTCAACGGCAATATCGATAGTTTTCTCCAGTTTGTCCGGCAGGGTATAGATTTCAAGGGTATCAGAGGTTTTCAATACAAGATGGTTATCAAAACTGTAGAGCCCGCTATAGTCAGCAGAGGGGAATCTGTATTTTTCTCCTCTGCCCAGCCTGTCTAGTATATGGAGGATATGATCTCCAGTCAGAATAAAGATTCGACCGAAAGGATCAATTGCAGGGGCCGCTGCAGGCGCAGCTCCCAGGGAATACCTCCAGAGCTCCCATCCTCCGGGACTGACAGCAATCAGTTCATTTCTTTCGGTCTGTATATAGATGATTCCGTCGGGTGAGACCGTTGTATACCCGATGAGTTTTCTGCCGGGACGGTAACTCCAGTACTCCCGGCCGCTTACACCATTCAGGGCGTGAAGAGCCCTGTCATCTGCCGTACAGAAAATTCTACCGTCCAGTCCTTCCGCGGGAGGGGTCGTAATCACACCGGCAATAGCTGTTTCCCAGGTAGCGGCAGTCAGATTCTGAAGCAGCAGGGAGAGAATCAGCAGTATCGTGTATCTCCGGTTCATTATGATCAGTTCCTGGTGAATTTCACCACATTTTCCATATGATTTGAATGGGGGTAGAAATCAAACCCGCGCATATCCTCCATTATATATCCCTTTTCCAGAAGAATCTTTGTATCTCTTGCCTGAGTCACAGGATCACAGGAGACATAGATAAGTTTATCGATGGAACACTGCGTCAGGAATGATCTGACAGATTCTGAAAGACCGGTCCGGGGAGGATCAACAATCACAAGGTCAAGATGGCGATGCTTCCTGTGAAGGCCTTTCCTGATCCACTGTTCCAGTGAAAATCCGTAATAGCTGTAATCGCTCCCTTTCATATTACTGTGATAGTATTTTTCTGTAAGAGGATTCATTTCAATGGCTGTAATTTTTTTATACCTGTCTTTCAGGAAAAGGGAAAACAGTCCGGTTCCGCAGTAGAGGTCCAGAGCTTCCTCTCCCGGTGAAAGATCCTCCATAACATATTTGACAAGTTCAGGAAGGAGGAAATGGTTGCTCTGAAAAAAGAGATCCGCCCGGAAGCGGATTGTTCTGTCGAGGAGTTCGTAGGAGATCTCTCTCTCATCACCCTCTTCGAAAATGGAATCTCCCTGGTTAAAGAGCATTTTCCGCCCCCGGAAAGAATCGGGAGACAGTGCAGCTATATGGGAATTCAGGGGTTCTGTCAGAAGAGGGCATTTCTCTATCGCGGCAATCGCATCACTGCCCCGCTTTTTAAAGCCCACAGCTTTACCATCTGAATGGATCTGAATTCTATGTCTGTATGCGAGAGGTGGTGAAGGAACAAACCTGACGTCCTGATGCAGCTCTATACCGGCAAACTTTCTGAAAAGATCTTTAAGGATCTCCTTTTTTACCTGTAACTGATAATCATAATCCATATGCTGGAGATTACAGCCTCCGCAGACTCCATAGTAAGGACAGAACGGTTCCAAACGATGTTCGGAGGGTTTAATAATTTGACGGCAGATGCCCCTGCGAAATTTTTTCTTCTCTTCAATAATCGATAAATCGATAGTTTCGCCGGGAATGACAAGTGGTACAAACACAACTTTCCCTTCTGCTCTGGCAAGGCCATCGCCTCCGGAAACAATCGTTTCTATATAAATATTCTGCAATATATTCTCTTCTGATGCATTTCCTGATGAAATCCATCTTTTCATTTTTTTCATATTATAATAGTATTATGCCAATAATAGGTTCCAACGGAAAGATATATGAGCAAAATTAGTGAAAATTTCAAGCAATCAGTAGCAAGCATACCCACAATAAAAAGATTACCCTCTTATTTGAATTTAGTGAAAAGAGCGGAAGAGGATGGTGTTTCCATCATATCGGCAACCACCATAGCAAAAGATCTGGACCTGGAACCCATACAGGTAAGAAAAGATCTTGCGGTTACCGGTATTACAGGAAAGCCCCGGATCGGTTATCAGGTCTCAGATCTGATTCAGTCTATCGAGGCGTTTCTCAACTGGGATAAAGCCCATAAAGCCGTCATTATCGGATCAGGAAACCTCGGATCCGCTCTCATGGGATATCGTGAACTGAAAAACCATGGTCTGAATATTGTAGCCATTACTGATGCTGACGAAAATAAAATCGGAAAAGAAAAAAACGGTCTTATCATCCAGGATATAAATAATCTGGTTCAGATCATTGCAGAAACCAAAGCCACTCTGGCAATTCTGACTGTTCCTCCCGTACATGCCCAGTCTGTGGCAGATATCCTCAATGATACGGATATCAAGGCAATATGGAACTTTACCAATATAAAATTGAAAGTCAGAGACAATATACTTGTTGTCATGGAAGATCTCTCATCCGGCTTTGCGGTATTATCCCTTCATATGCCGCTCTATAAGGGGAACGACTGAGACTAGATCTCCACTCCTGAATTAATCAGGGCATAGAGAATATGATCTTCCCAGGCACCATTGATTTTTCTGAAATGAAGACTCACTCCCTCTTTTTTGAAATGCAGTTTCTCCATTACTCTCTGTGACGCCAGGTTTTTCGGCATCACATGGGCTTCCAGCCTGTGCAGAGATTCTGTCTGAAATCCAAAGCTTATCAGGGATACCAGAGCCTCGGTTATATAACCTTTATTGATATACTGTTTATCAAGTTTATACCCTACCCGAGCGGATTGATCGTAAGCGGACTGGATGTTTGTCAGGCCTGTGAAACCTATGATCTTCTGTGAAGTCTCTTTGAGAAACAGATATCCCCTGAATGCTTTCCGGCGGATCTCTTCAATCTCTTCAGCTTTTACCATATTTGCAAGGGATTCCCGGGAGTAGTAGCTTTCGTTCCTTAAAGGTTCCCAGGGCTGAAGAAAATCACGATTCCTTATGTAATAATCCTGCAGGGCCGGAATATCTTCGGCCTTCAGGGAGCGTATGATCAGTCGTTCGGTTTCCAGAAACATACAGGAAATCCTCCTTAAAAAAAGGGACTGTAAGAATACAGTCCCCTCTTTCTGCTAGAGCATCATCCGCTGATGGCTGCCCCCATACATTTTATCTCTCAGAGCATTCACATCTGCAGATTCAAGGTATTCTTCAAAAGTCATCCTCCGGTCAATAACTCCCCCCGGAGTGAACTCCACAATCCTGTTGGCCACAGTATTTATGAACTGATGGTCATGACTGGAGAAGATAACAACCCCTTTAAAATCAATCAGGCCATTATTCAGGGAGGTGATAGATTCCAGGTCAAGGTGAGCAGTGGGATCATCCATGACAACCACATTGGGTTCGCTGAGCATCATTTTTGAAAGCATACAGCGGACCTTTTCCCCTCCCGAGAGGATATTGACCTTTTTCAGAGACTCATCTCCGGAAAAAAGCATCCTTCCCAGAAAGCCTCTGACATAGGAGTCATCCTGTTCTTTAGAATATTTTCTGAGCCACTCTGTCATGTTCTCGTCTGTATCAAAAAATTCCGTATTATCTTTCGGAAAATAGGATGTTGTCGTTGTCACTCCCCAGTTGAAAGTACCAGCATCGGGTTCCATATTACCCATGATAATTTCCATAAACGCTGTTTTGGCCTGATTGTCAGGCCCGACAAATCCGATTTTATCGGTACTATCTACAAAGAAATCCAGATTTTCAAAGAGTTTTTCACCGTCGACTGTTTTTGAAAGTCCTTCTACTTCAAGGATAATCTTCCCCGGTTCCCGTTCAGGTTCAAAGGCAACATAGGGAAAGCGCCGTGACGTTCTGGGCAATTCATTGAGTTCAAGCTTCTCAAGTTCTTTTTTACGGGACGTAGCCTGTTTACTCTTGGCCGCATTGGCAGAGAATCGCTGAATAAAGGCCTTCAGCTCAGCCGCTTTGGCTTCCTGTTTTTTGGCCTGATCCTTTCGCTGTGCAGCAGCCATCTGACTGGCCTGCTGCCAGAACATATAGTTACCCACATAAACCTGTATCTTGTTGTAGTCAATATCCGCAATATGGGTACAGACTTTATTCAGAAAGTGTCTGTCATGGGAAACAACAATAACAGTGTTCTGAAAGTTGAAAAGAAAATTTTCAAGCCATTTGATGGATTCGATATCCAGGTGGTTTGTCGGTTCGTCCAGGAGCAGAATGTCAGGATTACCGAAGATGGCCTGTGCCAGAAGGATCCTGACCTTATAGGTGTCATCCACGTCCTTCATCTGTTTGTCCATAAAATCTTCGGGAACACCCAGACCGGCCAGGAGTGTTCCCGCTTCACTTTCCGCTTCCCATCCGTTCAGATCGGCAAATTCAGCCTCCAGTTCAGAAGCACGGATACCGTCTTCATCAGTGAAGTCTTCTTTCATGTAAATCGCATCTTTTTCGGTCATTACCTCATACAGTTTTTTATGACCCATAATGACTGTATGCAGAACAGTAAAATCATTGAAGGCGAAATGGTCCTGAGCCAGTACGGCCAGACGCATTCCGGGAGGAATAATAACTTCTCCTGTGTCCTGTTCTATCTCTCCGGAGAGAATTTTAAGAAACGTAGATTTTCCGGAGCCGTTTGCTCCAATGAGACCATAACAGTTTCCCGGCGTAAACTTTATATTAACATCTTTGAACAGTACTCTATGTCCGAAAGAAAGGGTGATATTACTAGCTGTAATCAAAAAAAACTCCTCAAATCAATATTGTCTTCAGAGAAGAACGTTAGAGATATATACAGATATTGTCAATAGTTACTGATCCTAAATAGCGGAAGGGAAAGGACAAAAAAAGGGACCGCCGGTAACACCGGTGATCCCTTAACACAAATACTATAAAAAGGCTGAAAATTCAGACCTTTAAATACAGAATATTATCTGTTTCTGACGACAGCCTGGGCGGCAGCCAGTCGGGCTACAGGCACCCGGAAAGGAGAACAGGATACGGTATTCAAACCTGTTCTATAGCAGAAATCGATAGATTCCGGATCTCCTCCATGTTCACCGCAGATACTTGTTTTCAGATCCTTTTTGGTAGAACGACCTTTTTGAACACCCAGTTCGACTAGGAGTCCCACACCATGCTGATCCAGAGTCTGAAAAGGATCAGCCTTCAGGATTTTCTTGTTGATGTACTCGGGTACGAAAGTTCCCACATCATCTCTTGAGTAGCCGAAGGTCATCTGAGTCAGATCGTTGGTACCGAAAGAGAAATAGTCCGCGTACTTTGCAATATCTTCGGCTGTAAGTGCCGCACGGGGAATTTCAATCATCGTTCCGATTTTATACTCTACGGATTCACCGGTTTCTTCAAAGACACTCTTCAGAACCTTCTCTGCATTTTCTCTTAAAGGAACAAATTCCTTATAGGTCCCCACAAGAGGTATCATGATTTCAGGAAGGACTTTGATACCCTCTTTCTGAACTTTCACAGCTGCTCTGGCAATGGCCTCCACCTGCATATCGTAGATTTCAGGATAGGTAACACCCAGACGGCATCCTCTGTGACCCAGCATGGGGTTCTGCTCTTCAAGACTGTTCAGTCTTATCTGCAGATCTTCCTTGCTGATACCGATGGTATCTGCCAGTTCTACAATATCCCGTTTGGAACGGGGAACAAACTCATGGAGAGGAGGATCAAGCAGTCTGATATTGACAGGAAGTCCGTTCATAGCGCGGAAAATACCTTCAAAATCTTCCACCTGAAGAGCCATGATCTTTTTGAGAGACTCAAGACGTCTTTCTTTATTGTCTGCCACAATCATGATTCTGAAGGATTTCAGTTTATCCTCATCAAAGAACATATGCTCTGTCCGGCAGAGTCCGATACCTTCCGCACCGAACTCCCGGCCTTTTTCCGCATCCTTGGGCAGATCCGCATTGGTCCGTATTTCAAAACCGTCGGCAACCCCTTCTCTTTTGGCGGCTTTCCGGATCTCATCGGCCCAGGTCAGGAAGGTATTCAGATTACCTGACAGTTCAGGCTGAACAAGATTGACAGTTCCTTCATATACCTGTCCGTCTGTACCGTCCAGAGAGATCCAGTTTCCTTCATTGAAAACCTTATCTCCCACTGTCAGTGTTTTCATCTGCTCATTCACTGTCAGTTCCTTACAACCGGCCACACAGGGTGTTCCCATACCTCTGGCAACAACAGCCGCGTGAGAAGTCATTCCTCCAGTGGAAGTCAGGATTCCCTGAGCAACATTCATTCCTCCGATATCTTCAGGAGACGTTTCCTTTCTGACAAGAACAACCTGCTCTCCCCTCAGATACCAGGCTTCTGCATCCTCCGCGGAAAAAACAATTTTTCCTGTTGCAGCGCCGGGAGAGGCATTGAGACCTGTTGCAATAGGCTTAATCTCGTTTTTCACTTTTGGATCGATCATGGGGTGAAGGAGCTGGTCAAGCTGCGCCGGTGTCACCCTCATAACAGCTTCTTCCTTGTCTATCATTTTCTCTTTCACAAGATCATAGGCAATCTGTACGGCGGCCTGGCCGGTTCTTTTACCATTTCTTGTCTGAAGGAGATAGAGCTGTCCATCCTGGATGGTAAACTCCATATCCTGCATATCCCTGTAGTGACTTTCCAGCCTGTCCTTGATTTCAACAAGCTGTGCATACACGGCAGGATTGTTATCTTTAAGGGAACTCAGAGTCTGAGGGGTTCTTATACCCGCAACGACATCTTCTCCCTGGGCATTCATAAGATACTCACCGTAAAAGTAGTTTTCTCCTGTAGAGGGATCTCTTGAAAAACAGACTCCTGTACCGGAAGTATCGCCAAAGTTTCCGAAAACCATGGACTGTACATTCACAGCTGTTCCGATAAGACCTTCAATCTTATTAATATCTCTGTATTTAATGGCTCTTTCATTATTCCAGGAGCCGAATACAGCATCAATGGCTGCCCAGAGCTGAACTTTAGGGTCCTGAGGAAAAGGTTCTTTCACCGCATCCTTATAGACTGACAGATACCGGGAGACGACCTTTTTCAGATCTGCCGCATCAAGCTCATTATCATACTCGACGCCTTTTTCTTTTTTGATGGATTCCAGAGCCCCTTCAAAAGAGGAATGGGGAACACCCTTTACAACATCGCCGAACATCTGGATAAAACGTCTGTACGCATCCCAGGCAAATCTTTCATTACCGGATTTTTTTGCCAGACCTTCCACGGCTTTTTCAGTCAGCCCAAGGTTCAGAACCGTATCCATCATACCGGGCATGGATACAGCCGCACCGGAACGGACAGAGACAAGAAGAGGATTATCGGCATCACCCAGAGTCATTTTCATCTGAGATTCAAGTTTTTTAAGGTTCTCTTCTACGGCTTTTACAACGAATTCAGGATAGGTCCTCTCGTTTTTATAATATATATCACAAACTTTTGTAGAGATTGTAAATCCCGGAGGGACAGGAATGCCTATATTGGTCATTTCCGCCAGGTTTGCCCCTTTTCCACCCAGAAAATCTTTCATATCAGCTTTTCCCTCAGCTGATCCTCCACCAAAAAAATAAACTAACTTTTCTTGACTCATTATTCCCTTCTTTTAACGTTTTATGAAAAATCCTGAGAAATTTTAAGCCCCTTTTTACAGTCCGTCAAGCTTTTATATCTTCAACCACTACACGGGTGTTTAGTTTAAAAAAACAAAAGCCCGGCTTAATACTATACACATGCAAAGTATTAAGCCGGGGGACACTAAACGTATGTTATGCTTTCGATCAGGCTACGTAGGAATCCAGGTAGTGGGAGCGGGAAGGATGCTGCAGTCTCTGGAGCGCCTTCTTCTCAATCTGACGGATTCTTTCTTTAGTCAGATTGTATCTGTCACCGATCTCTTTCAGAGACAGAGGTTTTTTTCCGTTCAGTCCGAATCTATATTCCAGAATACTGGATTCTTTACTGTCCAATGTAGCCAGGGCGGAATTGATATCCTCATGAAGAAGGGTTTCCATGACCACATTGTCAGGACTTTTATAGTTATCGTCTTCCAGGAAATCACCCAGAACCGAGTTGTCACCTTCCCGGAAAGTTGGGGTTTCAAGAGAAACAAGATCACGGGAAATATCCAGAAGAGTTCTGACATCTTCTGTGGATACACCGACATGGAAAGATATTTCCTCCGCCGTAGGATCCTCTCCGTTTATTTTGGAAAGCTCTTTTCTTACTTTTTCTATCTGAACCAGTTCATTCGCTCTGTTGAGGGGCAGACGAATCATTCTTGATTTTTCATATATTGCTTTCAGAACAGCCTGTCTGATCCACCATACCGCATAGGATATAAAATGATATCCCTTATCAGGATCATATTTTTCTATGGCATTCATAAGGCCGATATTGCCTTCACTGATAAGGTCATCCAGGGGCAGTCCCTGGTTCTGATACTTTTTTGCAACATTAACAACAAATCTGAGATTAGCTTTTACAAGTCTGTCCTGAGCAGCTTTGTCTCCCTTGACAGCCTTTCTTGCTATAGTATCTTCTTCTTCTCTTGTCAGAAGAGGAATCTTATTGATTTCTTTCAAGTAAAGGGAAAGTATATTTTCATCGTCGTGTGTATTGTTCATGTAAGCCATAATGACCTCCTGCTAGTATATAAGCAGGAAACATGCCAAAATGCAGAAAGAAATGTATAAATTATTTAATTATTTGTATTGTATAGAAATGCTAAAACTAGTCCATTCAGGAGTCTATGGCCGGAAAAATCTCTGTAAAATCCATACTGTGTCATTTTGAAACAAATGGGTTTTACAGGAATATTTGTGTATCAAAAAGGACCAATATCCGGACTGTCCCAGCCGGAGACGCTCCCGCAGCACTCAAAATAGGGCAATCCACTGCCGCAGGTACAGTTATTTCTGTAATTTATCACTTTTCCGGCTTTAAAATCCACAGGAATCACAGTCTCTTCTTCTGCTATGAAATAGGGAAAGACAAGAACGCAGGAATAGCAGAACAGAACTTTTTCCGAATAATCAGACTTATGTTTCATTTCACCTGAGCAGTGCTCCCAGGCATCCGAAATGATCTGATTCACCACATCTTTTTCCGCTTCGCTGCAGAATTTATGGATGGTCTTCCTTTTCAGATACCGTTCAATCTGAACAGAATAGAAAGTACACCGGTCCCTGTCATTTTTGAATATAGTTTTTCCCATTTTCATACAGTTAAAATACTAAAACTCAAAGAAATCGGAAAGAAACTTTTTCATCTAATTATACATGGTGATTTTTTCTTGACCACAGTCCTCCGAATACGTATATTATCCATACAGAAAAAAAAATAACCTTATGTGAGGAAAAATATGACAGTAAAACCTTTAGGAGATCGTGTTCTGCTGAAAGTCAAAGAAGCAGAAACAAAAACGGCTTCCGGGCTCTACATCCCTGAAACAGCTCAGGAGAAGACACAGACTGCTACTGTAGTCGCTATCGGTGACGATAAAGACATGATTACAGTAAAACCCGGTGAAAATGTTATGTATGATAAATACGCCGGAACTTCTGTCAGCATCGATGACGTGGATCATCTCATTATCAGGATGCAGGATATTATCGCTGTTGTAGAATAATCAGATATTTATCTGACAAAAAAAACCGCCAATCGATAAGATGGCGGTTTTTTTTATATCTTTTCTGTTCGGGAAAGATTATTTCAATCCTTTCAGTGCTTTCACATACTGAAGTCTCTGATAGTAGATGTGCTTCTCATCGTCATCCAGACTCAGAAGACTGAAGAAGTCAGAGATTTCCTGATAGCCTTTTTCATCCATCCAGGATTCCATCTCTTTCACCATTTCACCGATATAGGAGACACCCTTTTTATAGAGGATGGAACAGACCTGTACGGTATTGGCTCCGGCAAGAATCATTTTAATGGCAGTTTTTCCGTCATGGATACCGGTGGAAGCGGAAAAGTCTGCTTCCACAAGATCGGAAAGTATTCCCGTCCAGCGCAAAACCTGAGCGAACTCACCTGGGTCAGACAGGGGATTTCCGTTTTTAAACACAATATTATCAATGTCTATATCAGGTCTGTAGAATCTGTTGAACAGAACGATTGCAGAGGCACCTGCTTTACGCAGTCTTTCAACAAAAGCGGGAAGAGAAGAAAAATTGGAACCGATCTTGACGGCAACGGGAATCTTCACAGCTTTAACGGCCGCTTTCACCATATTGCAGATGGTTTCTTCCACCATTTCGGGTTTCTCTTTAACAGTCACGGGAATCAGGGCTACGTTCAGTTCCAGAGCGGCAGCACCCATCTTTTCAATTCTGACCGCATAATCAATCCACCACTTTTCTGTAAAGCAGTTCAAGCTGGCAATAACCGGAATATCCACTGCTTTCACAGAACTTTCTACAAGTTCCAGATAGCTGTCCGGCTGCGAGAGCATTCCCAGTTCATTGATGTATTCAGAAGCCTCGGGATGAATGGAATAGGTATCAAGTGATGCGTCTTTTTCAACAGCTTTAACAATATCCTCTTCAAAGAGAGATTTTAGTACAACTGCCCCAGCCCCGGCTTCGGCGGCTTTTTTTACTTTTTCAACAGAGTCGGTTAAGCCCGAACTGGATACGATAAAAGGATTGGCAAGTTTCAATCCCATGTAAGTTGTCTGCAGATTTGCCATGTTCTGCTCCTTTACGAATTTCAATTCATTTTCTAGATATATCAAATTAATATATAAAATTTTCTAAATTCTCAAGCACTCTTTCGAAGGTCTTATTTAAAACCCCCGTTTCCGGCAGAGAACGAAGAAATAGAGAACCATAATTCTTGCGAAGTATTCTGGCATCCAGGACAACCACAGCGCCCCGGTCAGTTTTTCTTCGCATAAGGCGTCCGAATCCCTGTCTGAATCTCATAACAGCTTCGGGTAGGGACAGTTCGAGGAAAGGATTTCCTCCCCTTTTTTCTACAAGTTCCAAACGGGCCTGATAGACCGGATCAGAGGGAACCCGAAAGGGAAGCCGGCAGATCACAACCATCCGGAGAGACTCTCCCGGAGTATCAACCCCTTCCCAGAATGAGTCTGTGGCAAACAGCACACTGGCTGTATCCCGGGTAAACTGTTTCAGAAGTCGGCTTCTTTCATCACTTCCCTGCCTCAGCAGAGGAATATCTTTTCGACTCCAGTTCTGATTCACTGTATTATAGCATAATTTCAGCATTTCATAAGAGGTAAAAAGGATCAGTGCTCTGCCTTCGTTCAATTCAATAAGCTGCTTCACCGCCGAGGATAAAAACGGCCTGAATTCTTCCGATGTGGGATCGGGTATATCGTTGGGCAGGGTCAGCATAACATTTTCCCTGTAGGGAAAGGGAGAAGCGAACTGTCCTTTTATAAGCCTCTGGGAATCCAGATACTGCATCCCCACCCGGTTCACCCAGTAATCAAATTTCCTGTCCATCGTCAGTGTGGCGGAAGTAAAAATCACAGTGCCGTAGGTATCATAAATTCCCGATCGCATCCAGGAAGAGATATCCACCGGTGTAATCACAAACCTGACTGTCGGTTTGTCCCTGTAGGTTTTCTTTTCCATCCAGTAGACATTTTCCTCATCTTCTCCATTATAGCTGCAGAAATTTTCGAGGAACCCTGCAATCTGGTTTATCCTGTTTATGAGCAGTTTAAACTCAAGAACCGTCTGATTCTCCCGATCCTGATCTTCAATGGCATCGTTCCATTTCATCAGAGCATCCAGAAGAGAACGGATTTTATCCCGGCTGAGCCTCAGAGGCTTTATGACTTTTTCCAGGTAATCGCTGTTTTCGGTATCACGAATTCTAAGAGTTTTTTCCGGATGACCGAAATCGAAGGAAAGAGCATCCAGAACTTCCAGCTGTGAATTAAGTTCCCGGATCTTTTCAGAGTACATATAATCGTCCGGTGCCCGGCATATCTGCTCCAGACGGGGGAGAAGCCCCGAACTCCGACCCCGTTTCTGCCTGAACAGACGGGTCAGGTATTTACGCATACCCATCCGGGAAAAATCGGAAGAAAAAAACGATGTGGCGCTATTTTCAATGTTATGGGCTTCATCAAAGATGATCTTATGATAGGGAGGAAGAACAGCGGCATTCTCATAACCCATTCCATGAATTCTCAGGGACAGATCTGCAAAAAACAGGTGGTGATTTACAATAAGAATTCCAGCGGCAGCGGCTTCCCGTCTTGCTTTCATGACAAAACATTTTCCGTAGAAATGACATCTGGGACCCAGACAGGTATCTGTTTCACTGCAGACGCGGGACCAGAGAGTGTTATCCGGAAGAACAGGGAGTTCTGAAAGGGAACCGTCTTTGGTTGTTTCCGACCAGTTTTTTATCTGAAACAGCTCATCATCCTCGTCCCGGAATAAAGAATCCTCGTCCAGGGCCTCCTGAAGCCTGTTAAGACAGAGATAGTTGCCCCGGCCTTTTACAAGAACAGCTTTGACCGACTGAGTGCCCGTTATTTTCTGGGCCAGAGGCAGATCTTTTTCAAGAATCTGCTGCTGCAGGTTAATTGTTGCTGTGGATATAACGACACGCTGATGGTTGTGATAGGTCCACAGAAGAGCAGGAATCAGGTAGGCGAAGGATTTCCCTACCCCGGTCCCGGCTTCAGCAATGATAATTTTCTCCTGATTGAAGCCCTCACTGATCAGACGGGCCAGCGCAATCTGGGAAGGTCTCTCCTCGTACTGACCGAATTCACGGGACAGAGGACCTTCAGGAGAAAGAACAGACTCGACGAAATCCTCTTTGAGGGGAATTTCAACTTCTGTGGGAACCGGTTCCACAACAACATAGATTTCGCTTATATCATTGTTGACTATGTAAAAACCTATTCCCTCATTTCCCAGTTGGGACGCCTGGAAGAGATCCGCATCACTGGGACGGAGAATCCCCGAAGGATGATTATGAATTACAACATTACCTTCCTGCATATGGGATCTGATGGCAGGCGTAGCCGATTCATGCCCCCGGGAAGCGGCAAAAACGTGAGAAATAACCCCTTCTTCGTCGAGAGTTCCGGACCAGAGGACTTCAAATCCTCCGGCTTCTTCCACATCCCGGCGCATTTTTTCCCGGACTGGTTCTGTTATTCGTTCTTCAATGTTTATCATCTTTGTATAATTTTATCCGGCTCCGGGAAATGAGAATAAAGATATGATAGTCCAAGATAGCAGAAACCGGGAGTAAAATCAATTAAAGCAACATTTTGACCTTCATTGACAAAGATTCATAAAATGTATATTTTTTCACAAAATATACAGAAGGAACTAATATGATTGTTCTAAAATTCGGCGGAACTTCCGTCCAGAATGCAGACTGGATTGATAACGCTATTGATATTACTGAAAAACAGCTGGACAGGGCTCCCGTCCTTGTGTCATCAGCCATGGGAAAGACAACTGATCTTATTGTTGAAATGACAAACCTGGCGGAACAGGGGAACCTGAACGAGTGTCTGACTCATATCGACACTCTGAAAAATAATCATATACAGACAGCCTATTCCTTTCTCAGCGGCGAGAATCTGGAAGCAGCGGAAAAACAGCTGAATGAACTTCTGAATCAGTTCATTTCACTTCTCAAGGGCCTTTCACTTCTCCGGGAGTGTTCTCCCAGAAGCAAAGATGCTCTTTTATCATTCGGAGAACGCCTTTCTACGACAATAATTGCCTTTAGAGCTAAAGAGAGGGGCATTGATACCGAGTTTCTGGATGCCAGGAACTTTATGATTACCGATGAAAATTTTACATCCGCCTCACCTCTTATGAGTCTGACAAACAGCAGAATCCGGGAACAGGTAAAACCGGCCCCGGGAAAACTGATTGTGACTCAGGGATTTATCAGTTCCACCGAATCCGGAGTGACAACCACCCTGGGCAGAGGGGGAAGTGATTATTCCGCCGCCATTATTGGAGCCGCCCTGGCTGCAGAGGAAGTGCAGATCTGGACTGATGTCAATGGAATCATGACATCAGATCCCCGTAAGGTCAAAGGAGTGAAATCCATCTCTTCCATAACCTACAGCGAAGCGGGAGAACTGGCCTATTTCGGTGCCAAAGTTGTCCATCCCGCAACGATTCAGCCGGCAGTGGGAAAAGACATTCCAGTTCTTGTTAAAAATACGAGAGAACCCGATCACAGCGGAACCAGAATTGAAGGGACTCTGACAGGAAAGGGTTTAAAAGCCATTGCTTCCAAAAAGGATATTACCCTTGTTAATATCACATCCTGCAAGATGCTGAATGCCTATGGTTTCCTCAGTAGAATTTTCAGAATCTTTGAAAAACATGAAACCCCTGTAGATCTGATCTCCACATCAGAAGTATCAGTCTCTATTACAATAGAGAATGATCATAAGATTGACCTCATTACAGAAGAGATGGCGTCTTTTGCCAATGTCAATGTGGAAAAGCACAAAGGGATCATTTGTCTGGTAGGTCAGGATCTCTGGAAAGACTCCCGGTTTATCTCCAAAGTCTTCAGTGTTCTGGAAGATACCCCTGTAAGAATGATCTCTCTGGGCTCATCAGACATCAATCTGTCACTTGTTGTTCCCATGGACAGGATCGATGATACAGTGCAGAAACTTCACGATAAGTTTTTATCCTGATTCCCTTTGTGTAAAACAAAAAAAGGCTGCCCCAGAAGGCAGCCTTTTTTTATGACAGGATTACTCAGCGTTCACTGAGAAACTTATCAATAATTTTATAGGTGTTGTTATCCTGAATTTTGATAACATTCATCTCTCTTTCAGCACTTTCAACAGAGTCCGAAGCATGAGCCGTATTGACCATGACATCATGACCGAATTCTCTTCTGACTGTTCCTCCGGGAGCTTTTGTGGGATCCGTCGGACCCAGTACATCCCGGATCCTCTGTATGGCATTCTCACCTTCGTAGATAAGTACCATACATTTTACTTTACCAGGTGCCGTTAACTCAGACTCGGGACAGCGGTCGGGTCTGACACCGGACATGAATTCAATAATTTTTGCGAACTGGTCTTCCGCATACTTGACCCCGAAACACTCCTGAAGTTTTGCTTCGATTTCTTCATCCAGAGGAAGACTGAATTCTTTTTCCAGAACGACTTTCGCTTTAGAGCCGAAGAGCGGTCCCAGCTTGCTGACCAGGGCATCCCGGACCGGTCCGTAGAATTCAAGGGCTTCCGCAACACTCATCTGATAGACTTTACATCCGATGAGGCGCAATCCTGTCCGGCTGAACATATCGATGATCGTACCGGGACGGGAACTGGGAAACTTCCAGTTGTCAGGTTTGATGATAACCAGTGTTCTTTCCACTTTATCAGGATTGGGATAAACAACATTCTCTACTATATTCGCTTCATTTTTAAGAAAAGGGGCAAATATTTTAAGATTTTCCAGAGCGATTTTTTCACTCCGGGGGGTCATCACAGCCGGTTCAAAGTAGAGAATCTTTCCATCCTCCCCTTCTTCCTTGACCAGATCCGCATAGGTGTCACGGATTGTCTCTCCTGTTACGGACTCGAGACTTCTGTTTTCCGGATACAGGGCTCCGGCAATATCAGAGAGTTTCCGGCAGGCGTCTTCTCCTCTGAAAAGAAGAAGCATAACACGATGCCTTCTGCCTCCGGAGGGAGTAAAGGTTTTCAGTACAAAATCGCTTAACAGGTTCGCACTCCTCGAACTTGTTACGACTGACTGTTTATATAAAGAGGCAGCGTATTTTTCTGCGAGTTCCTGAGTAGGGGCAAAAATCTGAGCCCCCACAAGATCCAGATCGATTCTGGACAATAGTCTTGATATCACACCGCCTGTACGGGATTTGGCTATTGTGTAGGGAGTGATAATAATGTATGAGAGTTCTTCAGCCATTAATAGTTTCCTTCATAACATACTTTTCAATCAATTTACCAGCCAAATCATCACAGGTCAATATTGATTTCGTAGAATAGATTCATTATATTTCTATATATGATTAAACATATCCTATATGGTTACTTATTTGTGTTCCTTTTTGCAGGAACTCTGTTCTCTCAGATTGCACTTCCCGGGGCCGAAAAAATTCCGGATCCGGAAATATCCATTCACTGGGATAACTCCTCATTCAGACCGGGTGAGTCCGGGACTCTTCAGGTTGATTTCATTTTTCCCGAAGGTTACCATCAGACGAAAACTCCCGAAACTTTCAAACTCGAAGGAGTTGCGGCTCCCGGCATTATATTCGGTAAAACCCTTTATCCTGAAGGCGAGGAAGAGGACGGGATCATCAATTACTACAGGACCGCCCGGCTGGAACTTGAATTTTTCCTGGCGGATACACTGGACGAGGGGGAGCATCAGTTTGATCTGAATGTCTTCTACCAGCTCTGCGATGAGAACGGGATATGTTTTTTCCCCGAATCCACGGTGATTCCTTTTACCCTCACAGTAGAAGGGAAAGCGGTGGGACATCTGTCTGTTTTTTACTACCTTCTGCTGGCACTGCTGGGAGGTTTTCTTCTGAACCTGATGCCCTGTGTGCTGCCTCTGCTGAGTGTAAAGGCTTTGAATCTAGTAAATCAGAGCGGAGGTGATAAAAAATCCATCCTGTTGAACTCCCTCTTCTATACAGGAGGAATCCTGGCTTCTTTTGCCGGACTGGGACTTACCATAATCCTCCTGCAGCAATCGGGACAGCTTCTGGGATGGGGGTTTCAGTTTCAGAACCCCTACTTCCTTATCATTCTGATCAGCGTGATTTTTCTTTTTTCTCTTTCTCTCTTCGAAGTCTTTATTCTCCTTCCCCCCTCGTCGGGGCTGAATAAAGCCTCTTCTCTTTCATCAAAAAAAGGCTATGCCGGATCCTTTTTTACTGGTGTATTTGCCGTCTTTGTGGCGACGCCCTGTACGGCACCCTTTCTCGGGGCCGCCATGGGATTTGCCTTTTCCCAGTCAGCGGGTATCATTCTTGCCATAATGCTGTTCACAGGGCTGGGACTGTCTCTTCCATTTCTGATCCTCGGCTTTATCCCCTCTTTTTTCCGTTATCTTCCCAAACCGGGTAAGTGGATGGATAAATTCAGGGAGTTTATGGCATTCCTCCTGATGGGAACTGTGGTGTATCTCAGCACGACCCTGATAAAACAGATCGGAACCGGTTTCATCACCCTCCTGTGGTATCTGCTGATTCTGGCGCTGGCAGGCTGGGCCTGGGGCTGGATCATGGTATCCGCCCGAAAAAGAGTGACAAGGAACCTTCTCATCCTCCTGATTGGAGCATTCCTGGTCGTTTCCGGAGTGATCCTCTTCCGGAATCTGGATTCTCCGGATAATATTTCAACCAATTCGCAGCTGCGGGGAAACTGGAAGGAATTTTCTCCTGAAAGTATAGAAAGGAACAGAGCAGATGGTGATACCGTATTTCTGGCTTTTTCCGCCAGCTGGTGTACAACCTGTAAAATCAACGAAAGAACAGTTCTATACACAGAGGAAGCGGACAGGCTGTTTGCGGAGGCAAATGTAAAGCTCTACAAGGCGGATTTAACGAAGACCAATGAAACCGCTATGGAGTGGATATACAGTTTTAACAGAGCGGGAGTTCCTCTCTATGTGCTGTATAAAAAAGGAGAGGATCCCAGACTTCTGCCTGAAATACTCTCCTTATCAATTCTGGAAGAGGCTCTGAAAGACTAGATCAGAACTGTCCGGTTCTCAGGAGAACCAGAGTGCAGGCTTCCTGATAGGGAATTCCTGCGCTCTCCAGGGCGGTTTTAAGCTCTTCCGATTCGGTTCCCGGATTAAGTATAACCCGCCTGGGAGCAAGATTTACAATGGACGGTATCAGGGGAACAATCCTCTGAGGCCCTACATACACTGTGAGAGTGTCAATTTTCTCATCAATATCCGCAAGAGAAGGATATACGTTCTGGTCCTGTATTTTTTCTAGAACAGGATGCACCGGATAGACCTGATGACCATTTTCCATCAGCATATTCAGAGCTTTGAAAGAGTATCTGTCCGGCTTGTTACTGGCGCCTAAAATAGCTACGTTCTCGTTTTTCATATATATAAATTACTTTGATATGCTTTCAAAATCAAGAGTTTCTTCAGTAAGAAGGATCATTTGAAAATCTGAGTTTTCCATCCAGCCCTCTGCCCCGTCCGGCAGTTTCACATAGGACCAACCCTGCCGTTCCTCCAGCCTGGTGACGGAGACTCCCCCTTTGAGGGATTCCGAAACCACCTGACCGTAGGTCCGGCTGTCTCCCCTGTAGAGAGCCGGCTTTTCCGCGAGAACAATCCCCCTGCGGCTGTAAAGATGATTCCAGCTGTAACAGAGCCCCGTGTTCCAGAGAGCCAGTAGAAGCAGAATCACACCGGTAAGATTCAAAGATCTCTTTTTCAGTAATTTTCCGGCTATAAGGAGACCCCAGGCAAGCAGATAGAAAATCAGTCCCCAGAAATAGGCATTCCTATAGCCCAGGAGATAGATAGATCCGAACAGAATAGGCCGCAGCCACTCAAGGGATTTTTCCTGTTCCGATAATCCTTTGACAGTGGCAATGTTTTCCTGGAGTACCTTTCTGCCCGGAGAGAGATAGCCCGCTCTGGCGTATTCCAGCAGTGCATAGGGCGCCTTATCCAGCAGATACTCGATATTTCCCAGATTGTAATGGATTACCCAGCCATCCGCCCCTTTTTTCAGGGCGTCTTTGTAATGTTTTTCAGCTACAGAAAGATCGTTTATGTCCAGGCTGTTTTCAAGGGCTCTGTGAAAGGCTTCCTCCCCCCGGTGGAGAGAATCCTGCCAGGAGGGTATATCCTGATTTCCCCAGAGCGAGACAGAAAGTATAACAAGGAGAAGGCCGGAGAATAGTCGTGTCTTCATAGTAGGGATTTCCTCTTTCCAGAAAATTTCTCTGCAATCCTGTTTACCTGGAATGACAGATCATCCACTGACTTTCCCGACCAGCACAGGTCATCCAATTCCTCAAGGATCTCTTTCAGATCATCCGTTTGGGATTCAGAGAAATAATGACAGGCCATTTCAGGATCAATAGTGAGATCCTCAGTCACCAGGCCGTCATACTCACTTTTCAGCCAGGAGATAAGATAGGCATTAAACTCACGCAAGCGATCCAGTGCGGGGTCTCTTTTCAGATGATTGAGCTCTTTTTCCAGACGGCGGAAGGATTTCTGTTTTCCTCCGATTTTATCCATAAGAGACCGGGAGTGACGCCGATAGAAGCAAAGCCCCCCTGTAATGATCAGGTAGATCAGAACAGGCGCCATCAGGAAGATAAAGAGGGAAATTCTGATTTCAGGACCTGTCTTCAGAGAATTAACAGACATATTGTGATGGATGGATAAGGCGTCCTCTTCTTCTGAATTTTCATACTCACGGATCAGGCCGTCACCTACTTCCGGAACACTTTTCCCCCTGTTCAGGGCCAGGACCTCCAGATTCAGAGGTTCAGAGACAAAAATATCCACATGCCCCTCCTGCTGATTGTAATAGGGAATCTTCAAGGGAGGGAATTCTCCGACATTTCCAGAGAGAGGCCGAATGGTCTGAGAGAAAGTCAGGATCCCCTCTTCCACTGCGGTCGTCAGACCGGCTTTGTCCACTCTGAAAAGAGAGTTCACTTCAGGAATATTTCCGAACCCCTTGAAATCCATAACATCAGGATTGGAGAGATTCCGGAATTCTCCCTTAAGGGAGACAGGATCGCCGGGATAGACCTTCTTCTGGTCCAGAGACAGTTCCAGCTCCAGAGTTCCCCGGCTGACGATCACGCCTCCGGGAAAATCCGCCAGTTCAGAAGGAATATCCTCAACCTGCAGTGTGAGAGAATTTCCGGGAATAACAGCATTTTCATAGGAGTAATTCCCCCATCCGTCCCGTCCTGTGGCTCTTTTGAATGAAAGGAGAGTACCGCTGATTTCAAGGGAACCTGCCTTCAGAGGATAGAGATCCCAGTACATAGTCAAAGAGGCGTACTGTTTGCCTTCGTAAATCTCCGAAGACTGCATTGCATAGACCTTCTCTCCATTGATAAGCAACTCATAGATATCATTGCTCCCGCTGGAGGGGGCCGGAACACCATGGACTTCCAAGTCCGGATTCTCAAGAAAAGGCAGTACAAATTCGGGAGATGAGACCTGGGAGGAAAAGAGCCATTTCAGGGTGAGTCTGACAGGCATACCCGGAAAAGCCTTAAGGGAGTCCGCTGTCAGAAAGAGCTCGTATCCGGCAATTTTTCCCGGCTTTTTTACCTGGAGGACCCCCTTCCGGGTAGCCAGTGTCTTTCCGTCGATCTCAACTTCCACGGCGGGAATGGTTAAATCTCCTGTTTTCAGAGGAGTTAAAGCCCATTTGAACTCACTGATAACCTGGCGGCTGGCCCTGCCGTTCACAAAGGATGAGTTGACAGATCTGGATTCCCCGGCTTCTGCCACAGAAAAATCCGAAAACCCCCATAGTTCAGGCCGTTCCGCACTCTCTGTACCGCTGATCTGAATTGTATACATCACAGACTGCCCCACATAGGCTGTAGTACTTTCCATACTGGCTCTGACGCTCTGGGCTCCCAGAGGTATCATGATCAGGAGAAAAAGAAAAATTGAAAGTTCACTCTTTTTTTTCACCAGTTTCTCTCCACTTGGTTGTAGTTTGCATCTCCCTCAGCTTCCTTATCATTTCTTCTCTGTTCCGCATTGAGTATCTGCTGCAGTTCCTGATCGAGAGGATTTTCCGGACCAGTGGCATCCTGTTGAGCTGATTCCATTGAAGCAGCTGAATCCCCCATATCCCCGGAGGGACTCAGCTGCTTCAGCGAAGCTGCCGCCTCCTCCTGCCGTTTTCTCGCTTCCTCAGCATTTCCCTTCTGCATCTGTTCCATCGCCTGCTGCTGCTTTTCCAGTGCCTCTGAGAACCTGTTTTTTTCGTCGGGATCATCGGCATTCTCCATGGCCTCCCGGGTCTGCTGATTCAGTTCCTCCTGCTCTTTCTGATGCTGCTGGCTTGTCTGATCCTGCCTTTGAGCCAGGGAATCCTGTTTATCCGCCAGTGGGGATGAACTTTTCTGACTCTGTTCTGAAGTCTCCTGGCTCTGCTCCCGGTTCTGATTTTCATTTATCTGATTGTCCTGCTCCCGATTCTGATTCAGCAGCTCTTTCCTGGCTATTTCCAGATTGTGCGCCGCTTCCCTGTTTGAAGGATCCAGCTGCAGAACCCTGTAATAAACAGAAACAGCCCTTTCCAAAGATTCGCCATTCCCCTGCTCCCTGTAATCCTGATAGAGAGAACAGCCTGCATTGTAGAGGCTGCGGCTCCTTTCCTCAGAATCTGTTTGCTCCAGAGCTTTCTCCAGAAAGGCATCTGCCGCTTTGCTATACTCACCCTGATCATAAAATGAAAAACCATCTCTCACAGGCCTGTCTTTTTCCTGAGACCACAAAAGAACTGGAATAAACAGGAGGGGGAAGAGAACCCTTGTCCATTTCATTGGCCGGGCCTCCTCTCTGGAAAGAATCTTCTCATCAGAACGCCAATAGTAACCAGAAGAAATCCGGGAATGAGAAACCAGAGATAATGTTCCGAATAGCTGGTATATCTGTCATTGCCTGTGGATTTCTCTCTGCTGCTGATCTGCCCGATCAGAGAGGAAAAATCAATGGCTCCACCGGGAACAGAAAGATAAAGTCCACTCCCCGACCTTTCAGCAATGGCTTTCAGTGTGTCTGCATCGGGAACAGAATAAACCTCACTGCCCCGGTACTGTGTATCAGGGACGATGGCGCCCTGTTCCGGATCTCCCAGGGCAATGGAAATCAGGGAGATGCCCAGATCCCCTGCCTTTTCAGCGGCTTCCAGAGGAAAAGTATTCTGATCCTCTCCATCAGTGATTAGGAATATATCCAGACCGCTGCCCTCACCGTCCCTGTAGAACTGATCAATGGCAAAGCGGATCGCGTCTCCGATACTGCTGCCTCCCCTTGTGACACTATTTACGGAAAGGTCTCTCACAGTCTGCAGAAAAAACCCGTAATCCGTGGTAAGAGGGCATTTGAGTACCGCATCCCCGGCAAAAGCAACAAGACCTACCCGGTTGCCGTAGAGTGCGTTCATAGCCCCTTCAATGTCAAATCTGGTACGGTCCAGACGGCTGGGAACAAGATCTTCCGCCAGCATACTCCGGGACACATCCACAAGAAATACGATATCCCGCCCCTTGAGCTGAACCTCCTGCTCCCGGGGATGGGAAACAGGTCTCATCAGGGCCATCACAGCCAGGATGATCCCCGCCAGGATAGGAAGTCTCTCCGGAAATATGACACGGGATCCGGAAGGAGCAAAATAGGCTCTGAAACGGGATTTTCGTATTTCAGCCAGGACGTATACAGGCAGCGACAACAGGATAATAATCAGAAACAGACTGTATTCGGGATTCAGGAAGTTCATAGCCCCTCCTTTATGACGGGAAAGAATAGATCCTGCAGAAACAGTGAGAGAAGCATCAGAACCAGTCCTGCCAGCAGAAAGCCCTGGAAGAGTTCCCTTTTCCTTGTAAAATTCACGGTATCAAGGCGCGTTTTTTCCAGTTTGTCTATTTTCTCATAGATACTTTCAAGGGACGCTTCATTTTCCGCATTGAAATAGAGACCTCCCGTCTTTTCTGCTATCTCCTGCAGAAGTTTTTCATCTATACCGTAATCCTTCGGGATTCTGTCCCAGAAACCGAAGGCATTCCTGTAATACCCTCCTCCGAATCCAATGGTATAGACAGTAATTCCCTTTTCCTCTGCCAGATCGGAAGCTTGCTGCGGCGTAATAGCCCCCTGATTGTTCTGTCCATCCGTCAGAAGGATCATCACAGCCTGAGGGGCCGAATCAGCGGGCATTCCTG
This sequence comes from Oceanispirochaeta sp., assembly GCA_963666275.2. Lineage (GTDB taxonomy): Bacteria > Spirochaetota > Spirochaetia > DSM-2461 > DSM-2461 > Oceanispirochaeta. The sequence continues at coordinate 1,825,834 of CAXXOA010000001.1, read as the reverse complement.
CTCTGTAGGATTCTATTCTGGCCACACCCAGAGCCAGAGCTTCCCCTACAGCGGTTCCGTCCTCATCCTTATGAGCAAGATCGATGGAGGCGACAAAATCCTGAAAAATACCATGTGATCCCGTCAGAGGACTGAGGGTGTCCGCATACCTGGCAAAGCTTACCAGGCCTATCACATCATTTTCCCGCCGGGAGATAAAATCAAGGAATGTTCTCTTGGCAATATCAAGACGGTTTTCCTTCTGATCCGTATCCATCCAGGTGCCCATACTGCCGCTCCTGTCCAGAAGCATCTCCAGTATGATGCCGTTCCTGGAATCCCGGCTGTCCGCATCGAAGGAAACAGGACGGCACAGGGCGATAATCCAGAGAACGAGAGAGGCCGTATAAAGGAGTCGGGGAAGGAACAAAAGCCTGATACGGAGTGTTTTTCCCTGACTCTGATGTTCCAGAGAGGGATAGAGTATTCCCCTGCTCTTTCTGAAAGAGAAATAGAGATAGAAGGGAATCATTCCCAAACCTGCAAGACCGAAGGGATACATAAGCTGCAGCATTAACGGGCCTCCTGATCCTGCAGAAACTGCAGGAAAGACCGTACAAAAACACAGTCTTTTTCAAAAAGTCCTGATGCCGGTACATTCCGGGGAGGAGAAAACAGGATCTGATCCATCCGGTCCAGCATGGACATTGCCGTTAAAATCATCTGATCTGGAATATCTTTCAATTCTCCAAGGGAACTCTGCAGTTCCTCCGGGTCGGAAACGGCAGGAGTATTTTCCTTAAAAAGAGATAGCCCCTCTCTGAAAAGGATAAAGAGCTGACAGTACGCTTCAGGGCTCTCGGGTTTCGTTGAAAGGTCATTAAGATCCTGCATAATTTTATCCGGATTCGCTCTTCCGGAAGTGAGAGGAACGGCTTTTTTTCTCTTTTTCAGATACCAAAGAAATCCGGCAGCTGCGAAAAGGAGGAAAAGCGGAATGAGAGTGAAAAAAAGACCCTTTCGATTCTTCTGTTCCTCCGGCCCTTTAAGATCAAAAGGTTCCTCCCTGTTTTCCGAAAGAGAGGATTTTATAGTGAAAGCGATAGAAGGCAGCGGGAAAAGTTCCTCTCCTGAGGCTCCGCTGACGCCCACGGAAAGAGAGGGCAGCTCAAGATCGCCTGTTGCTTCCGGTAAAAGCTGAAACAGGATCGCTCCCTCCCGGTCCATCCCTCTTCTGTACACTTCAAAGGGGCCCCAGGATTCTCCTTCATCGGGAAGAGTCTCAATCAAAACACGTCCCTCATTAAGGCGGGTTCTCAGTTTAACAGTGATAATATCAGTGAAAAAGAAGGTTTGATCCATCCACTCCATGGTAATCTCACCGGACTGTTGTGTTACACTTGTTTCATAGGGTTGTTTAATCTTCCGGGAGTTTTCGTCAGGAGAAGAACAGTTGAAAAGCAGAAACAGGATCGGAAGAAGAAAAGCGGCTCTCACTGTCGGTTCCCCCGAGCAATGAAAAATCGGGTTAACTGATCCACCCACTCTTCGGGGCGGCTGAGCCTGAGCAGATCCGCCTGATGCTTTCGCATCAGAGTCTCCAGATCCCTCTGCCTCTTTTCATTGGAGGCCAGCCATTCCCGCCTCACTTTTCTACTGGAAAAATCAAAATACGCCTCTCTGCCGGATTCCGGATCGGTCAGAGAAAAGATCCCTCCGGGCGGCGGGAGAGTCTCTCTCATCCTGCAGCTGAATACAGAGGAGATCATGCTTTTCCGCAAGATATCCCAGAGCATGTTCAAATCCTGTATCCAGGAAGTCAGATATGATAATAAGGATTGTTTTTTTCTTTAAAAGGGCCGCCGCATATTCAAGGGCATTTTTGAGGGATGTCCCTGTCCCCCCGGGGGTATGGGAGAGAACCTCTTCCACAAGATGAAGCACATGGCGGCTTCCCTTTCCCGGAGGGATGAATTTCTCTATCCGGTCGGTAAAGACACTCATTCCCACACGGTCATTATTGCTTATGGCTGTATAGGCAAGCATGGCACAGAGTTCTGCGGCCGCTTCGTTTCTTGTTTTACCGGACAGGGGGAACAGCCCGGAAGCAGAGAGATCCACCATAAGGAACATGGTCAACTCTCTCTCTTCACGGAAGAGCTTTACCCAGGGTTCTGTGCTCCTGGCGGTGACATTCCAGTCAATAAAACGAATTTCATCTCCCGGCTGATAGGGTCTGACTTCTTCAAACTCCATCCCTCTGCCTTTAAACGCACTCTGATAGTCTCCTGCAAATGAGGCCGTGATCTTTTTCCGGGTCATGACCCGGATACGTTCCATTTTTTTACGGAGGTCTTTATCAATCATGGGAAATCCTGATATCAGAGGGCCGGAAGATTTTTAAGTATTTCCTGAATCAGATCATCCGATGTGATCCCTTCAGCCTCAGCCTCGTAACTGATGATGATCCTGTGTCTGAGAATATCCGGAGCAATGTCCCTTATATCCGAAGGGGAAACATAATTTCTGCCATTCATCAATGCCAGAGCCCGGGAAGCCTGGCAGAGGAAAATGGACGCTCTCGGGGACGCTCCGTACTGGATATATCCGTTTTCTTCCCGGGTAGCCCGGATGATATCAACAATATACTCCTCCAGCCGGGAATCGAGATAGACTTTCTCGGTGAGATCCCTGAGCTCAAGGATTTCCCGGGCGGAACAGACTGATTCGGGTTGATAGAGAGTGGAACTTCTGCTGTGGGAACGGATAATTCCCAGTTCCTCCTCCCGTTCGGGATAACTGACAAGGAGCTTCATCATAAACCGGTCCACCTGAGCTTCCGGCAGCGGATAGGTCCCCTCCTGTTCCACAGGATTCTGAGTGGCAAGAACCATAAACAGATTTTCCATCGGATAGGTTTCATCCCCGATGGTTACCTGTCTTTCCTGCATGGCCTCAAGCAGGGCGCTTTGAACTTTTGCCGGGGCTCTGTTCACCTCATCTGCCAGCAGAATATTTGTAAATACCGGTCCCCTTCGCGGATAGAAAGAGGCATCCGCAGGGTTATAGATCAGAGTTCCCGTCAGGTCAGCCGGAAGAAGATCCGGTGTAAACTGAATCCTCCCCGAATCGGCATCCATGACCCTGGCGAGGGTTGTGACCAGAAGAGTCTTTGCCAGTCCTGGAACCCCCTCCAGAAGGACATGCTGATTGCATATGAGCCCCAGAAGAAGCCTGTTAACGACTTTCTCCTGGCCCACAACGACTTTGCCTATCTCATTTCGTATATTACTGATTAGAATGGCTGCATTTCTTGTATCGGTTTCTTCTATCAGTTCGGTATTCATGTTTCCGGATCCTGTTTCTGGTTTTTATTAGATTAAACACATGCCCTGTTGAATCGTTACACCGGTTTCAGAACTTTTTTACTTTAAATCCGATGTAAAGTAGTATCGTAGACCCTTATAGTCCTCTACTGTCCGGTCAAGCATCCATCGACTGGGAGCCAGGTAGATAAGCTGTCCCCGCACATCTTCGGCAATCTTGTTCTGATGGTCACTGCAGAATTTTTCAAGTACATTTTTATCTTCCGCATTGATCCAGCAGGCAGTCTGAAAATCAACAGGCTCAAACTGACAGGAGGCTTTATACTCATTTTCCATACGGTGCTGAATAACTTCAAGCTGCAGAGCTCCGACAACGCCGATCAGTTTCTGCTTGGTCGCATATTTTGTAAAAATCTGCACAACACCTTCTTCGGCGAGCTGTTCGAGTCCCTTATTGAACTGCTTGTCCTTCAGGGGATCCTTATTGACCACAGTCCTGAAAATCTGGGGAGCGAAACTGGGGATCCCTTTGAACTGGATGGATTCCCCTTCCGTCAGGGTATCGCCGATCTTAAGGGTTCCCGTGTCATGAAGACCGATGATATCCCCGGGAACCGCCGTATCCACAATGCTCCGGCTCTGGGCCATAAAGGCTGTGGGATTGGAGGTCTTATAGTTTTTTCCCAGACGGACATGCCTGTACATCTTATTCTTTTCAAACTCACCTGAAACCACACGCATAAAAGCGATTCGGTCTCTGTGTCTGGGGTCCAGATTGGCGTGGATTTTAAAAATAAACCCTGTAAATTTGGACTCGGATGCATCAATGTCCCGGCTTTCTGTCTCGAAATGCCCGGGGCCCGGGGCAATATCGACAAAGCAGTCCAGGAGCTCCCGGACACCGAAGTTATTAATGGCGCTCCCGAAGAATACAGGTGTCAGTTCTCCAGCCAGGTAGAGGGATTCATCGTATTCGGGATAGATCTCGGTGATCAGGGAAAGATCTTCCTTCAGCCTGGCAGTTTCAGCTGCACCGATTTTCTCCACAAGCAGAGGGCTGTCCAGGTCATCAATCACCACAATATTCTCTTCATCCTGGGTGGCATGAGCAGAAAAAAGGATCAGACGTTTTTCTACAAGACTGTATACCCCTTTGAAAGCTTTTCCCTGCCCGACAGGCCAGCTCATGGGACAGACGGTAATGTTCAGTTCCGCCTCGACCTCATCCAGCAGCTCAATGGGTTCTTTTCCTTCCCTGTCAAATTTGTTGATAAAGGTGATGATGGGAGTTTTTCTCATCCGGCAGATTTCACAGAGTTTTCTTGTCCGTTCCTCTACACCTTTCACCGAATCGATCACCATCAGAGCACTGTCTACTGCAGTGAGGGTTCTGTAGGTATCCTCCGAGAAGTCCGCATGACCCGGTGTATCCAGGATATTGACCTTTCTGTTTCTATAGTCAAATCCCATAACCGATGTGGAAATGGAAATACCCCTGTCTTTCTCCATTTCCATAAAATCCGATACGGTTTTTCGCGTATTTTTTCCGGACTTTACAGCACCGGCGGCATGGATGGCGCCACCGAAAAGGAGAAGCTTTTCTGTAATTGTTGTTTTACCCGCATCGGGGTGACTGATAATTGCAAAAGTCAGTCTTGTATTTTCACTCATTTATTCAATATTCCTTCTGCCGCCCGAATTCCGCTGGCCCAGGCTCCGGTAATCCCGCGGCTTGTTCCCGCACCGTCACCGATCATATAGATACTGTCGTGGACACGGAAATATCTGTCCAGGAATTTGGGTTTATTGGCATACATTTTAATTTCCGGGTAGTACATGATTGTACTGGGATGAAGAACGCCGGGGACGATGGTATCCAGCTGTTTCATGGATTTCCAGATGGCCCGGAGGATCTTGGAGGGCATGGCCAGGGAGATATCCCCGGGGGTAGCCCCTTTCAGTGTGGGTTCGAAATCATAGAGATCATGATTGAAAGATCCCTGTTTGGACCGTTTGGCAATACGGAAATCTCCGACCCTCTGCATAATGGGTTTCCCTCCCCCCAGAAGAGCGGCCTGGAGTCCCAGTATTTCTGCGAATCGATGACCGCTGGCAAGAGGTTCCGTGAGCTTTATGGTTTTAAGCATGGCAAAATTGACAAGATCGTTCTGCTTTTTTTTCTGGGCGGACCAGGCATGACCGTTCACGCTGTAGAATGGCTGCCCCCCCCGGGACTCGTATTTTTCCTGGACCACATAGGCACTGCGGCTGTTGGTACAGAAGGTTCGTACTTTGCCTGGAAAATGGAATTTGGGGTCATAGTAGTCTTTCACAATCGGATAGTGTTCCATCCTGGTCTCGACCCGTATACCGATATCAACGATATTATCTATAAAAAAGATTCCCAGTGACCGCATTATATTCTGCAGGAACTGAAAGCCGTGCCGTCCGGGAGCCACAATCATATGGTCGAACAGAAACGGGCCTTCCGAGGTTTCAAGGCTTTTGCTTTCAGGAACAACTCCCAGAGCCTCTGTACCGAGTTTGATGGTCACTCCCAGCTCTTCCAAGCGGGCACAGAGTTTCTTGATAAGCTCCAGACCGCCATCCGTCCCCAGATGGGACTGTCTAATATTGAGCAGATCCACTCCCAGGGATTTGGCTCTGTTCTTATAGATATCAAGATTTGTCCTTGGCAGTAGTTCCGGTTTCAGAATGGCTTCCACCTGTTCCAGATAGAAATCCGCTTCCTCCCGGGACCAGTTATCCAGGGGAAATCCGATGGGAAAGGTAAAATTCATTTTGCAGTCATTTCTTAATCCACCGGTGGAGAAATTCTCTTTCTCCAGCATCAGGATTTTCAGATCCGGCCGGGCTTCTATAAGACGGAAAGCCGCCCCGAGACCTCCGGGGCCTGTGCCTATTATAACAACATCAAAGTGTTCGGTTTTACTCATAGGGAGGACTTTATTGTATTTTGGATTTTTTTTCCAGAGAGGAGCTCAGCCTGAAGTCGTCCAGCAGCAGTACTTCTGGAACAATTTCCACTTGATCACGGGAATTTCCTTCAGGACTTCCCGGGAGAAGCGGTAGAGTTCCACATGCTGATCTTCCGTAACACTGGCGGAGATATCAAAACCTTCTGTACGCGGAAAAGAGGTGTATCCTCCCCATGTTTCCCCTCTTTTCAAGGTGGCGGCCAATTTTCCATTGTAGAGGATATTCACCCGTCCCTTGTTGAGGAAATAGAGATCTTCGGGCCAGCCGTTGGGGATTCTATCTCCCGGCAGCAGATGAATGATCCCGGCTTTCTGAGAAAGTTTCAGCAGTTTCCGGCTGGAAATACGGGATCCGAAGAGGGAGGAATGACGCAGATTCTGCATTATCCGGCTTGTATCTCTCAAATTTTCGAGCAGATCGTGGTTACTGAGAAATGCCTTCATGATGTCAATGGGAATTTTCAGTGTCTCCACATAGGAGGAGGCCCTGTAGATCCCTACCGTGGGCTTGCCCCATAGACTGTTGGTGATCCCTATCATACTCCCAGAAGTCATCTCATAATGGTGTTTCCGGTTTTTAAACTGAAAATCCACTTTACCGAAGAGAATGAGATAGACATAATCCAGCATTTCGCCGTATTCCGCCAGCAGGTCTCCCGAATTGAAATGGATCTCACTGTTGTTTATAAGAAGCTCCAGTTCCTTTCTGTCCTGCTGGGGAAAATAGTCTTCCAGAATATTATAGGCATGTTCCATCTTGTAGTCGGACCGGGCGGGAATCAGTATATTCTGCTCTCCGAAACTTGTGGCACTGCCCACAGTTTTCTCTTCCCTTGTCAGTGGCCTGTCTGTATGACTCAATAGAACCAGATCTGAAGGATCATCCGCAAAATCTGAGGCATCCCCATGGACAAAACCGCCGCCTATGTCAATTTTTTTGATATCGGCCTTTTCCAGATATCCTTTCCAGATCCTGTCGTACATCTCCTGAGAGATCCCTTCTGAAGGATCCTCGCTGATAAAGCTTTTCAGAACCTTACTTGTAATGATATCTGCCAGATGTCCGTAACTCCTGTATCCGTCCTTCCCTTGAGCCCGGAAATAAAAGATGGAAGTTTCCACGGGATGGGGTGAAAAAAGAGGTTTGATCTCCAGATCATCAAAATTGTTCCATTTGTCCCATTCGAGAGGAATCGTATGGAAAACTTCGTCGAAGACCTGTTCATCCTGCCCCATCAGGGATGTCAGTTTTTTTCTTGCAGTCTCCATCACCATGGGGGTGGCAAAATATTTTACCTTGTTGTCCGCCATGACAAGATAGGTCAGTCCGGCAAAGTGATCATCGTGAATATGGGTATGGAAGATTCCCTCCACATCATTCACGCTGACTCCCACGGCATTGAGAGAGTACTCGATGTTGGGTCCCGCATCGATGAGATAGATTTTCCCCTTGAAGGTCAGGATACTGCCCATGCAGGGCCTTGTATTGTCCCAGCCGTTCCCTTCTCCCACATGGACAACCGAAAAATATTCCCGTTTAATGCTTGTGTAATCCAGAGAATAGGGAGGTTCGTATAACTCTTCCTCTTTCAGATTCAGATCGATAGTAATGGATTCTCCGTTGAATGAAAGAGTGTAGAGGTTGAGACCATTCCTTTCCAGGAAGATATCCGGCTTCAGTTCTACAGGACGGGATCCAACGACAGTAGAGTCAATCAGTTTTTCCGGATCATGAATGGTATTGAAGTTGAACTTCATTTTTAGCTTCCACAGATCATCGGCCCGGGTGTCATCACATCCGGCGCAATGGAATTCTTCCGGAGAGGCCAGTCCGTAGTTTCCGCGGAAAATATAATTTTTCTGGGCTTCAACCTGACCTCTCGTTCCGATGATCCAGGGTTTACGGCCGTCATTCCCGGGATGACCCGGTAAAACCATTCCCTGTTTGTACATCATATGGAGTATGGGGAATTCCGCCAGATTGCTGAAGTATCCATTCTGTACGGGAAGATCTGATAAAAGTATGGCGTTGGGGCCTGTTTCCGTGTATTGTTCAGCCCCTGCCACAGGATGAATAATTCCTTTATTGGTCAGGTGTTTAATGCTGTCCATGGGACAACCGCACATGAGATAAAAGTTTTTTTCTGGTATTTCCAGCCAGTATAAACCGGTTGTTACCTTCTGAAGCTCCATATTACTTAATATTATCGGTCATTTTGCTATTTAGAAAGATATATTTTTTCCCGGGTGATAAAATCGTAGACAAATTCAGCCAGCAAACGGATAATAAAAACAGTTTCAGTTCAAAATAATAAAAAAAGACGATTTTCTGGAGTTTTGCTATGAAATACATCCTTTCACTGGATCAGGGGACCACTAGTTCCAGAGCCCTTCTTGTTGATAAATCCGGCGCTATCTGCGGCATGACTCAGCAGGAATTCCCCCAGTATTATCCACAATCAGGCTGGGTGGAACACAACCCCCTGGAGATATGGGACTGCCAGAGGGATATGATGCTTCAGCTGCTGGAGTCCCGAAACCTCAGCCTTGAAGAGAATATAGCGGCTATCGGCATTACAAATCAGAGAGAAACCACAATGATCTGGGATAAAGAGACTGGTATCCCCGTCTACAATGCCATTGTATGGCAGTGCAGAAGGACTTCAGATCTCTGCAATACCCTTATCGATCAGGGGTATGAACCTCTTTTCAGAAAAAAGACAGGTCTCCCCCTGGATGCCTACTTTTCGGGAACCAAAATCCGCTGGATCCTGGATAATATTGAGGGTGTCCGGGAGAGAGCGGAACAGGGAAAACTCCTTTTCGGTACGATGGATTCCTGGCTTATATGGAAGCTCACAGGCGGAAAGGTTCATGTGACCGATGCAACTAATGCCAGCAGAACCCTGCTATACAATATTCATGAAGACTGCTGGGACAGGGAACTCCTGTCTCTTCTGGATATTCCCGCCTCTCTTCTGCCGGAGATCAGAAGCTGCAGCGAAATCTACGGCCATACGGATAAAGATCTTTTCGGAGCGGCTGTTCCGATCGCCGGTGTGGCAGGAGATCAGCAGGCGGCCCTTTTCGGTCAGATGTGCCTGAATCCCGGGGATGTGAAAAATACCTACGGAACCGGCTGTTTCATGCTTATGAACACGGGAAACAAGCCTGTGGATTCGCCCAATGGCCTTCTTACCACGATCGGGTGGAAAATGGGACAGACCATTACCTATGCCCTGGAAGGGAGTATTTTTATGGGAGGAGCCATCATACAGTGGCTCAGAGACAATCTCAAACTGATCGAATCGGCTCCCCAGTGCGATGAACTGGCCGAAAAAGTCACAGCGTCCGAAGGAGTCTATCTGGTTCCGGCTTTCCAGGGACTGGGAGCTCCCTACTGGTCCATGGAAGCCCGTGCGGAACTGACGGGAATGACCAGAGCCACCACAATAGAGCATATCTGCCGCGCCGCTCTGGAATCTATCGCTTTCCGATCCAAGGAAATTATTGATATAATGCAGAAAGATTCAGGCATCGACCTGAAAGGGATCAGAGTGGATGGCGGCGCCGCACGAAGTAATATCCTCATGCAGATTCAGAGTGATCTGAACCGCAGCAGCGTCATTCGCCCCCAGATCATCGAGACAACGGCTCTGGGAGCAGCTTTTTTCGCCGGTCTGGCAGTAGGTTACTGGAAAGATTCCCGGGAGATCCAGAGAGTCTGGTCTGTAGATAGGGTATTTGAACCTGTCATGTGTGAAGAGGACAGCAGGGCCCTCTATGAAGGCTGGAAAAAAGCCGTGAAAAAATGCCTTATGTCAGGGGAAGTTTGATATGCCAGTCCATTTAAGAACCGATTCCCCTCTGCTTCCCCTCAGACCGGATCTGAGACAGGGGAAGCAGGGGATCCTTGAAAAGATGCTTCAATCGGCCTTCTACCAGTCCTCTAGTGATCTGGCAGCCTGGTACAGCCGGAGCGGAACCTCCAGAGATTACAGCCTTGCCCATTCTCTGGGAATTTATGACGTCCCTGAAACGATCTATGCGGCCAGCGGATGGCTGGATTTCATTCATCACTGCCGGGAGAGCCTGGTAGTGAATCGGAAAAAAGGGACTTTTCTTGAAGAAATCCTCATCAATCCCGCCATGAACAGCGGCTATGTGATTCCTCTGTTTGAAAATATGCAGATATCTGATATTCTGATACTGAACAGTATCTCCCCAGATTCCTTCGGCAGTAAGAAGTGTCACGATCTTCAGTCTCTGAGCAGAATCTGTTCTGATTTACTTTTTTAACAAAAAGTCAGGTAAGGTTTTATGAATAGCAAGCATCCTCTCTTCCAACTGAAAAATAATGAACAGGGAAAATTGAAACTCCAGCAGCTTATGGAATCAGCGTTGCCCGCCCCGTGGCTGGAGGAACTATTGTCAGAATGGGAAATTCCCGAGGAGGATCACTCCTGGAAAAAACTGCTATTTCCCTGGGAAGACACACTTCTGCTTTTTTCCTCCACCAGTTCTCCCCGGCTGAGGAAGCAGGCCTATGCGATTCTTCTCTGGTCTGATTCACCCAAAGCCGTCAGGATGGTATGGGAAGGTCTATCGGACAGCCACGCGGAGATCAGAGCCCTTATTGCCAGATGGTTTGTTTCTGCGGATCGGCAGAAGCTTTACAACAGGCTTTTCAGAATGTATCTGACAGATCCGGTCTGGGAAGTCAGAAAGACTGCCCGGCAGAGAATCCGGAAAGATTTTGCAGACCTCTTCTCGGTGTCTCCCGACAATCTTACCAAAGTAGAGAAGATTCACTGCATTGAACTCCTTGAAAAAGATTCTGTCATGGATCATGACCTGGCCTACCGTTTTCTTCTTGAGAACGACCCGGGGATCGCTCTGAACGCCTCTATGTACCTGGAACAGGAGGGATGCCTGGACAAACTGATCCGGAAAGCCAGTCTTTCGGATATGGAGGACTTCAACAGACGACGGGATCTTCTGAATGCATCCTCACGCTGCGGCATTAACTCATTCCTTGATAAACCTGAGAATTTCCACTCCAAAGGCTCCTATTGCATGGCAATGGAACTGATGGAGTCCGGAGGAATCAGCCGGATCCCGGAAAAGCTGATTGCTTCCACCATGGCAATCCAGGAAAAATCGCCCTACCTCTATACAATTAAGAAAACAGCCATCCTGAACCTGTTGAAACTCACAAGCAAAGAGAGCTTTGCCCTGCTCCAGAAGATCCTCCAGGAGCAAAAAAACAATAAAGAGTATCTTAAAGTGATATTTCATCATATTCCCGCTGAAAGTGCCTTGAAGATTTACGGAGACCTGATCCATTTTCTGAAAGATGAAACCTTCAGCTGTGATGGAGAGCTCATCCGGAGTTTTAAACGGCTCCCCCTCTCCTTCTCCCTCAGGGATATGCATGAAATTGTGAGGAACAGTGAGAATTCCCCCCGGGTAAGGAAAAGAGCCCTGTCTGTTCTCTGTCACTATAATGAAAAAAGCACCATACTCTTTATACTCGAAAATCTCTCCCTCTTTTCCCGGGCAGAGATGGAAGAACTGGGAATCAATGCCTCCCGCTGGTCCCGGGAAGATTTTCTGGAACTGGCTGAGATCATTTTCACCCTCAGCGACGGTTCTGCCAGAAATGCTCTTATGTCGCTTCTGGCGGTTTCGCAGATATCCCGCTTTATCCCCCAGATGGAAGAGGCCCTGAGCGATGCGGATCCCCGGACAAGGATTGTCGCTGTAGAATCCCTCAGCCGTCTGCAGAGTACAGGATCACTGGAAAAGATCGTTCCTCTGCTTTCAGATCCGGAAGAGGCAGTAAGGGCCGAAACAGCGGGGGATCTGATCCTCTGGAACAGAGAGGAGACCTTTACGGAACTCCATCAGATTCTCTATGACGAAAACGAAACAGAGGAAGTCTGCCGGACAATCATAGATGCCTGGGGAGCCGGCCGGAATATCAAAGCCCTGTCAGAGCTTGTTCCTCTTATCGAAAAGAAACCGGAGCTGGAGGAATCCATCCATCATGCTCTGAAAAACAAGGGAACCCCTGAAGAGATCAGGATCATTCTGGAGTATTTTAAAACGGGCACACCCGCTCTGCGTAAATCCCTAACAGAGTATTTCATATCCGCCAGCGAGCCCCTGGAAGAGCAGCTGCTCCTTTTCCTCAGAGATCCAGATGCAACAGGCCTTCATAAAACGGTCTCCCATATCCTTGAAGAGACAGGGTATGTGGATCTTTGCATAAACAGGCTGAAGAACCGGAAAAAAGAGACAAGGAAACTGGCCGCGGAAGAACTGATTCTCATCAATACAAAAAAGGCCTGGAGAGGTCTTGTCCCCGCTGTGAAGGATATCAACAGGGAGATCAGGATACTGGCGATCCGGGCCATGGTAAAACTGAAAGATCAGGATAATGAAAAGATTCTGGAGGAACTCATGGCTGATCCGGACAGGAAAGTTCAGAAGTTCACCCTCTGGGCTCTGGAAAAAATAGAAGCGGGAAAACTTCCCTGACATAAAAAAAGCCTGCTGCTCCTTCAGAAAAAGAAACAGCAGGCCTGAAAATCCTTTCAGATCTTATTTAACGGTAATGATACTCCTGTCATAATCTTCGGGAGCTTCGTATCCCAGGAAATTAAGACATGTTGCTGCCACAGAGCTGATTCCCAGACCCTCGTTCAGATCTTTACTGTAGTCATCCTTGTATTCAGGATCAAAAATGATACAGGGAACGGGATTGAGAGAGTGGGAAGTTTTGGCTTTCGGTTTTCCCTTCTCGTTCATGACAACCTCTCCGGTTTTCTTGTTATGTTCATACATATCATCGGAGTTACCATGGTCTGCCGTCAGGATCAGGACACCTCCGGCTTTCTGAACAGCATTTCTGAGCCGGCCGATATTCAGGTCCATAGCTTCCATGGAGCATACAACAGCCTGATAGCTTCCTGTATGGCCTACCATATCGCCGTTGGGGAAGTTGAGTTTAATGAAATCGTACTCCCCGGCTTCGATCACTTCCAGAAGCTTGTCTGTTATCTCCGCACATTTCATGGCAGGTCTCTGTTCGAAAGGAACCACATCCGAGGGGATCTCCACGTAAGTTTCCAGTTCTTCGGAGAACTTGCCTGATTTGTTTCCGTTGAAGAAATAGGTCACATGGCCGAATTTCTGAGTCTCACTGATGGAGAACTGTTTAACTCCTGAAGCCACCAGGTATTCAGCCATAGTCCTGTCAATGGTGGGAGGATTCACAAGGTACTGTTTGGGAACATGAAGGTCTCCGTCATATTCCATCATACCCGCATATTCCACATCGGGAACTCTGACACGGTCGAACTTGTCAAAATCATCGCCGCTTTCAAAGGCGGCTGTAATTTCAAGGGCTCTGTCTCCGCGGAAGTTGAAGAGGATAACACTGTCTCCGTCTTCTACGGTTCCTACAGGTTTTCCGTCCTCTCCGATAACGAAAGGAGGCAGATCCTGATCAATGACCTCATCCCTCTTTCTCAGTTCGGTAATGGCTTCATGGGCGGATGAGAAGAGTTCCCCTTCTCCGAGCACATGGGTCTGCCATCCTTTATCAACCATTGACCAGTTCGCCTGATAGCGGTCCATGGTAATCTGCATCCTTCCGCCTCCGGAAGCGATACAGGCGTCGAAATTCTCATCGCTCAGTTCAGCCAGAAAAGCCTCTGTGGGGTCGAAGTAGTCAAGAGCGGAAGTTTCCCCTACATCCCTACCGTCCAGCAGCGCATGAACACGGACTTTTTTCACTCCGTCCTCTTTGGCTTTGGTAACCATGGCTTTCAGGTGATCTATATGGGAGTGAACATTTCCGTCAGACAGAAGTCCGATAAAATGGAGGGTAGAATCTTTATCTTTTGCATTGTTTATCAGCTTGGTCCAGATTTCTCCGGTAAACATGGCTCCGGTTTCAATGGAGTTGGAAACCAGTTTCGCCCCCTGGGAGAAAACCCGGCCGCATCCGATCGCGTTGTGACCGACTTCGGAGTTCCCCATATCATCGTCTGAAGGAAGTCCCACGGCTTTACCATGAGCCTTGAGCTTTGTCACGGGACAGGTAGCTGACAGTTCATCAAGAGTATTGGTGATAGCTCCTTTTACAGCATCACCCTGTTCATATTCTCCATATCCGACTCCGTCCATAATACAGAGAACTACAGGTCCCCGTCTTTTCTGAAAGGATTCCAGTTTTTTAAGCGGTTGTACCACAATAATACCTCACTATAACTATCAATAAGGATTGATTTTATTTGTTAAACTACAATACTCTGGAGTCTGTTTAAAAATCAAGAGATAAGGACCGATAATACAATATGATTAAACCTCAGGTTGCAATTACAGGATGTTCCGATTACAGTCCCGAAAATATTCAGAGTTCCCTGAAAAAACTCCTTCAAAATTCTGCTTTTCCGGAAGTAGCGGGAAAGACGGTCCTTTTGAAACCCAATATCCTTTCGGGATCCCCTCCGGAGAAAGCGGTTACCACCCATCCGGAGCTTGTCAGGGCTGTTATAAAAGAGCTCAGGACAAGAGGAGCCGCCCGGATTCTTGTAGGTGACTCCCCGGGAGTGGGATCTGCCGATCTGGCGGGGAAAAAATGCGGCATAAAAGATGCGGTCGATCAGGAAGGCGCAGAGTGGGTTGTTTTCAATACAGTCGGTACGCTTCTGAATCCGGATGGCAGAAAACAGACAAGATTCTCTCCCACCAGCTATCTTGAGGAAGCGGATGTTCTGATTTCCCTTCCCAAAATGAAAACTCACGAAATGATGTACTATACGGGGGCCATAAAAAATCTTTTCGGTCTGATCCCCGGTTTGAACAAATCCCGGTTTCACATGAATTTCCCCGAAAAAGAGGATTTTGCCGCCATGATTGTGGATCTTTTTCAGGGCGCCGGAACGGATTTTGCCATTATGGATGGGATCCTTGCCATGGAAGGTCCCGGTCCGGGTAGCGGATATCCCAGAAAGGTAGAGCTCCTGGGAGCCTCGGACAATCTGCTGGCTCTGGACTGGGCATTTGCTTCCATAATGGGATATGAACCTGAGCTGATCCCCCTGCTGAAGGATGCCCTGGACAGACAGATCTGGCTGAAAAATCCGGATGAGATAGAGTATCCTCTCCTGAAACCGGCTGAGCTTGTCATGGAAGATTATAAAAGGGTGAAGATTCTCAAAGATACAGGTTTCATAAAAAAGATGCTTCCCTCCGGGATCTATCAGTTTATCCGGAACCTCTATGTTCCCCGGCCCTTCTTCATTCACAGAAAATGTATCCGCTGCGGGAAATGCCTTGAGATCTGTCCCGCAGCAGCCCTCAGCTTCAGGGGTGAAGGAAAGGGAAAGAAGGTAGCCATAGACTATCAGAAATGTATCCGCTGCTACTGCTGCCATGAAGTCTGTCCTGTGGAAGCCATCAGGATAGGACGGATATGACAGGATCCCGAGAGTACAGCAGAAATGATTTTCTCCAGGGTTTCTGCCGCCCCGAATGCGACAGGCGTCAGTTTCTGGAGACTCTGCTGGACTGGAAGGGAGTGGAATACAGTAAAATAGACAGGGGGGGGATCCATTTCCTTATCCCTGTGAAGGGGAAAAAACCTTTTCTGAAGGATCACTATGTCAAAGTCCTTACGGCCCATTACGACCGGGTAGAGGGAACCCCCGGCGCCAATGACAACAGCGCGGCGGTTTTTATGCTCCTTCAGCATATCGAGTATCTGAAATCCCTGGATTATCCCCACAATACGCTGATTCTTTTTACAGACAGGGAAGAGTTAACTGGAGAATCCTCCATCTTTGAACAGGGAGCCTACAATCTGGGTAAATTCTGGATGGAAAAAATGGGTCAGGGCTACTTTTTTACTGTGCTGGATATGTGCGGCATCGGGGATACACTGATCTGGGGCCGGAGTGATCTGAAGTACAAGTCCGAAAATGAACAGGAGCTGATCGGGAATCCTGTGATCCGGTCTGTTGAAAACCTTTATCACTCGGTTTCCGACCTCTTCTTCAAATACAGCAGACAGACAGACATGGCTGTGGTCGACCTTTTTTCAGACGATCTGGGCTTTCAGCTTAGCGGCTTTCCCGCCCTGCAGCTCTCTGTCCTGCCCTGGAAGGAAGCCTCAGCCTGGAAAGCAGATAAATCCCGGAGGCCCCATTCCTGGGAGATCAATCATACACCGGCAGATACCATAGAGACTCTGGATGAGAATGCCTTCCGTATGATGGATAAATTCCTCCGGGATTTATCCCGCTATCAGTTCCCTCTGCCCTGAAAGAGACGGATCTGTTCTACGATCTGTTTTATATGATCAGGAGTGGTTCCGCAGCATCCCCCCACAACGGCCACACCGGCTTCCAGAAGAGCCGGAACATATTTTCCATACTCTTCGGGTGTCATGGGATACACCACTTTTGTCCCTTCCAGTACCGGCAGCCCCGCATTGGCTTTTATCCAGACCGGAAGGTCCGTCAGACCGACAAGCTCTTTTGCCAGTCCCACATAGGCTTCCACTCCTGTGCCGCAGTTGGCACCGATAGCAGACGCTCCCGTATCCTCCAGAACTTTCACCGCATCCGAAGGAGAGTGCCCCATAACAGTCCTGTAGGTTCCGTCCCCCATGGGATCATAGGTCATGGAGCAGATAACAGGACTCCCCGCTCCGCCTTTGAGAACCCCTTTCAGAGCCGCTTCCATCTCAATCAGGTCTGTGAATGTCTCCATAACAAACAGATCCGCCCCCCCCTCTCTGAGGGCTTCGGCCTGACGGGCATAGGAGTCTTCCACATCTTCGGGAGACACTTCCCCCATAAAGACCATTTTTCCTGTAGGACCGATATCACCGGCTGTGAAATAGTCTCCTCCCCCGGCCTGACTGGTCAGTCTGGCGGCTTCCCTGTTAATCTCTGCCATTTTATCTTCATTTCCGCTGTGCTGCAGTTTGATGGAGTTCCCGCCGAAGGTATTGGTCAGGATGATACGGCTTCCCGCTTCGGCGTAGGCACGGGCTATGCCCGCGACTTTTTCGGAATGGGAGAAAACCCAGTTTTCCGGTGCTTCTCCCTGAGGCAGCCCCTCTGCCAGCAGCATGGTTCCCCAGGCACCGTCGGCGGGCTGAGGATTAGTTTTCCAGGACATCAGATCCAGTTTCATATAGACTCTCCCTTTATACGAAATGTAATATACCCTATTATGGACTCTTGAGTAGACTCTCTGTTTTTGTTAAAAGTTCATCTTAAGTCAAAGGAGTTTGAATGATCAATCATATATGGTTCTGGACAGTTTTTCTATCACTTCTTCCCATTTCAGAATTGAGAGGGGCAATCCCTTTTGCCCTCACAAACGATATTCCCGTTTATATCGCCTGGCCTCTATGCGTTTTCCTGAACGCCCTGGTTGGTCCGATCGTCTATATGTTTCTGGGAACCTTTCATAAACTATTCCATAAATGGGCCTGGTACCGCCGGATTTTCGACAGATTCATCGAAAAGGCCAGGCACAAACTTCATGAAAAAGTCGAACGTTACGGATACTGGGGTGTGACTCTTTTCGTTGCCATTCCCCTTCCTGTCACAGGAGCCTATACGGGAACACTGGGTGCCTGGGTTCTCGGACTGGACAGAAAAAAAACTCTCCTCAGTGTTTTGACGGGCGTGATGATTTCAGGTACGATAGTGACCCTTATTGTTTTATTCGGCCAGGGAGCCTCGTCTCTCTTCATTAAGGAAATACACTAAACAGGAAAGGCAGGAATTGTGGATTTAAGTAAACTCCGACTGAATCCGGAACAGAAACTCGCAGTCGATACCATTAACGGACCTCTTTTGATTATCGCAGGAGCGGGAAGCGGTAAAACCGGTGTAATTACAAGCCGTATAGCCAATATGCTGAACCACGGGATTCCCCAGTCCCATATTCTGGCCATGACTTTTACCAATAAGGCGGCCAGGGAGATGGAAGAAAGGGTAAAATCCCTGACGGGAAAGAAACTCACCAATCTGACTGTCTCCACCTTTCACGCTTTCGGAGTCAAAGTCCTCAGGGAACACTACGCGGAAATGGGATACAGGCCGAATTTCTCCATTTACGATACGGGCGATAAAATTTCCTGTCTGAAAGAAGCGGCCAGGGAGCTGAAACTCAAATATGAAAACCCTGAGCTGATGGAGCTTGCCAACCTGTTCGGGGCGCTCAAAACCGAAAGGCAGCAGTGGGACAATACAATCGACCAGCATATCCCGCTCTACAGAGAGTACGAAGAGCATATGAAAATCTACAATGCCGTGGATTTTGACGATCTTATCGTTCTGCCCATCCGGCTGCTGGAAGAAAATCTGGAGATCCGGGAACAGTATCAGAACCGCTATCAGTACATCATGGTGGACGAGTTTCAGGATACATCCAGTATACAGTACAAAATGCTCCATCTGCTGGCCCAGACCAACAGAAATCTCTGCTGCGTGGGAGACGACGATCAGTCGATCTACTCCTGGCGGGGAGCCAACTACGGAAATATTCTCCAGTTTGAAAAGGACTATCCCGAACTGAAAGAGATAAAACTGGAACGGAACTACCGGTCTACCGGAACAATACTGAAGGCGGCCAATGCGGTTATTGCCAACAACACCAACAGAAAACTGAAAGAGCTGTGGACCGAAATGTCCCACCATGAAATGACGATCAAACACTGTCTTCCCGAAGACGACAGGGATGAAGGGGATTTCATAGCCTCCACCATTGCGTCCCTTCGGATGACAGAACATATGAAGTACGATCAGTTCGGTATACTTATCCGGACCAACAGCCTCTCCAAGGCTATTGAAGATGCTCTTTTGAGCAACAATATCCCCTACACCATGTCGGGAGGAACCAGCTTTTTCCAGCGTGCTGAAATCCGTGATATCATCGGCTACTTCAGGGTAATCAATAACCCTGACGACGATGTGAATCTTTTGAGGATTATCAACACACCCAGACGGGGTATCGGGAAAAAAGCTCTGGAAACGCTGATAGAGATATCCCAGAAACGGGGGGAATCCCTCTATTCCGCCATGACGGGACTGCTTTTTTCCGGGGATGAAAGGCTGACCTCCAAACTCCGTAACGGCATTGCCGAGTTTGTAGACCTTATCGAAGACTTCAGGGACCGCTTTGCCGAATCCAGTGCCCTGGCAGCCACAGCCATTGAACTGGTAGAGGAGATCAACTACTGGGAGTATCTCCTTCAGGAACACTCCAATAATGATAAAGTGGCCAAGTGGAAAAATGACAATATCACCATGTTTCTGGATTTTATGGCCCGGTGGGAGAAAAACCCCGACAACCTGGAGCCGACCCTGCAGAAATGGCTCAACAGGATCACCCTGATCACCCGGGACGATACGGAAGAGAATGATGCCGGAAAGGTCAACCTCATGACAATCCATGCCTCCAAGGGGCTTGAGTTTGACGTGGTGTTTCTGGCGGGAGTGGAAAAGGACATCATCCCCCACGAACGCTCCATCAGTGAAGACCCGGCTAACCTGGAAGAAGAGAGACGCCTCTTTTATGTGGCCATCACAAGGGCCAGGAAAAAGCTCTATATCACGTCATGCATGAAAAGACGGCAGATGCGGGAGATGATAGACTCCTCCCCTTCCCCCTTTCTGGATGAAATCCCTTCAGAACTTCTGGAAGCCATGGAAGCGGAAAAAGAGGTGGAAGACGAAAACGAAGCACAGCAGTATTTTGCCCGTCTCCCCTGGAAATAGATTTTTCTTTCCTTTATCAATACCAGACAAAAAGGCCCTTTGTTTCATCTAAATTATCCGATAAAACAAAGGGCCTTTTCATTAACAATATTCAAAAAACGGATTCTACTGAATTGAGTCGATATCGTAGGGTGTCACCTGATAGACATAGTAGTTCAGCCAGTTGGAAAAGAGGAGGTTTGCATGGCTCCTCCAGCTGACATTGGGTTCTCTTGAGGGATCATCATGGGGAAAGTAGTTTTTGGGTACCACCGGATCCATCCCTTTGGCAAGATCCCTTTCATATTCCTCTTTCAGGGTCAGCGGATCGTACTCGGAATGTCCGGTCACAAAAATCTGTTTCCCTGTCTTATCCATAACAATATAGATTCCCGCTTCTTCCGATTCGGAAATAATTTCAAGATCCCTGATATGTTCGATCTCTTCCCTTCTGACTTCGGTATGCCTGGAATGGGGAGCCAGAAAGTTATCATCAAATCCCCTAACAAGAGCTACTTTGCTATTATTGACTTTGTGGGAGAAAACGCCGGACATCTTTTCATCAATGGGATGTTTTTTTACACCGTAGTGATAATAGAGCCCCGCCTGGGCAGCCCAGCAGATATGCAGAGTAGAGGTGACATTGCACTTGGACCACTCCAGAATCTCACTGATTTCGCCCCAGTAGTTAACCTCTTCAAATTCCATGGTTTCCACAGGCGCACCGGTGATGATCATACCGTCGTATTTTTTATGGCTCACCTCACTGAAGGTTTTATAAAAAACCTGCATGTGCTCCTGGGGAGTGTTTTTTGATGTATGGGTGGAAGGATGGATCAGGTCTACCTCCACCTGAAGCGGACTGTTGGCCAGGAGCCTCAAAAGATGAACCTCAGTGTTGATCTTCAGAGGCATAAGATTCAGTATCAGAATTTTCAGAGGACGGATATCCTGATGGGCCGCTCTGGTTTCTGTCATTATAAATATGTTTTCGTTGGTCAGTATCTCATTTGCCGGCAGGGCATCTGGTATCTTTACAGGCATGCACCCCTCCTAAAGTCCCATTTTCCCTATGTAGAAACAGAAAATGGTGTATTAAATCTGTATTTTGCAGAGCATTTTTTATCTATAGAGAGAAAATAAGATTATAAATCCCTCTATAGCCCGCAATTTACGCTGTTATAAAAGGATTACTTATTTTTTCCTTCCCTACCAGGGTAGACGAACCATGCCCGGGATAGAGGATGGTTTCATCAGGAAGTGTGTAAACCTGCTCGCGTATACTTGTCATAAGCGTGGACATATCCCCTCCGGCAAAGTCTGTCCGCCCTACAGAACCGTCAAAAATAACATCTCCTGTAAAACAGCATCCGGCGCTGGAGGAGAAGACAAGAATACTGCCGGGACAATGGCCCGGGGCATTTCTGATTTCAAGCTCATATCCCGCCAGAGAGAGAGTATCCCCGTGTTTCAGAATCGTATCGACCTTTGCCGCATGGAACTCCATTCCGGGAAAGGACATGGATTCCTGCAATGCTACATTTTCGATCATTTCAACAGCATCTTCCCCTGCATAGACAGGGATCCCTTTCTCATTGAACTTATAAAGATCCAGAATATGATCCCAGTGAGGATGGGTTATGAGAACCCCTTCCAGAGACACATTGTTTTTATCCGCTTCCCCCAGGATCAGGTCATAGGAATCAGGGCCTGCATCTATGGCAAAGGCCTTTTTTTCATTTTTATTTATAATCAGATATGAGTTAGTCTGTATCGGTCCAGCTGGTAAAATTTCTATATCCACATTGTATTCCTTACATTTCAGTCAGGAAAGATTATCATGTATAGGGGGAAAATTCCAGTATATATAAGAGAATCCCTGTCAGGATTTATGGGGATTGTGTGGAATGGATAGCGGAAAATGCAAAAAAAGAGAGGCATTCCAAATTTGAATACCTCTCCTCATTAGCAATCAATTACTCTTGGTAAAGGAATGATTATTTATATAATTCACATTCCCTTCATTTCATCGATTTTACTTCAAAAAAATTCCTAGCTAATTAGCAATAGTTCTAAGAGTATAATCACTGGAACCTATCGTTATTGTAATCTCCAATATTTTCCAGTTTTCATCACCATCTTCTTTCATGATGGCATCATAGGTTCCAGTTGCACCAAGATCGTTCTCGAATGAACCTTCAGCCCTTTTTTCTCCACTGGTGTTTGTATCAGAAACCGATGGAGAACCAAAAGTAAAAGGAGCATTGGAAATCTGTAAGGGCCCCGAAGATATAACAGTAGAATCCTGGTAATTATCAAAACTAATCATATCTGGATGAAAATTATCATCTAGACCACTGTAATTACTATTATTCAGATCCGATTGAAATAGTTCTATACGTTTTGAAATACTTACTGTTTCATCTTCTTCCTGTAAAAAATCACATCCACTGAGAATAATTACAAAGAAAACAGTAACAATTAGGAAAACAATTTTTTTATTTATCATATTTAAACTCCTTATATATCAGCTTTCACAAGGAATTCTATAATCCCTTTTTCATACATGGTTAGGAATTTCTGATATTCTTTTAGAAAATCCTGATAAACTTTATTTTCTTCATTTGAAATATATTGAGTACGAATACTTATATACATATTCCCTACGAGAAACCTTCTTAGTGATAGTGAAGATAATGCGTAATATCGAACATTTAATTTCATATTAGATGTCTTAATTTCTTCTGGGAATATAATTTCTTCATAAAATGTCTTTTTAGCTTCATCTTCCATTGATGTAAGCTTCTCGCGTAACTCAGTCTGCTTCAATAAGCTCTTCTTATATTCTTCTTCATAAAATTGAAGTTCTTTTATATTGTTTTCCAGCTGACCGATCATGATTCTCATACTGGCTGCGGGATTTTCAAGGAATCTCTGTTCCGCATCGGAACGGACCTGACTGTAATCGATCTGCCCTCTGAGAACGGGAAATGGTTCACCCGGTGTAGATCCCGGAGCAACTTCCACACCTTCCAATGCTCCCAGTACAACTTCTTCCCCCTGGGCGGAGACAGCCACACTGCCGTCATCCACAACATAGAGAGCCGACCCGTCCAGACCTGAAACCACAGTAAATTCAGTTCCCCGGATTCCGCAGACTGTTGTGGGCGTAGTGATCCTCGGTTCATTGGCCTTCACAGCCTGGGTGAACTTATACTGAACAGATCCAAGGACACAGTTAAAGGAGTTTCTCTGATTTCCCCGGGATTCATAGGAGGAAAGGGCAAAGATGGAATCTTCGCTCACTTTGACTGTAGAACCGTCTTCCATTTCCAGCTCGGCATAACCGTCAGCACCTGTGACAATGCTGTCACCTGTTTCTATGTACATACCGATATCGGCCCAGTCAAGATCGCCTGTGGCGTACTTGATATCTACCGATCCTTCCACGTATACAATCTCCCCTTCCAGGGCATTCAGAGCAAAACTCAGTCCAGCAAGGAAGGTAATTAAAAGGATTTTCTTCATTTGGCCTCCTCCTTCATTCCGAGGAGTGAGAACTCTTTTTCATCTCTGCGGATGAGAAAATAGAGAGAACTGCCTGTTCCTTCCACTTCCACAAGCCTGTCGTCCTCTTTCAGATACTTTTCAAAGAAAGTCCGCATCTCCCAGGATTCGCTGAATAGGAGATAGTCCTCCAGCACAGCCGGTCTGTTCGTGACTGTACGGGGAGAAGGGATCCTGTATCCACTGTCAATCAAACCCGACCACAGGAGCTGTACCTGATTCTCAGAAACAAGGATTTCTGATTCAAAAGCAAAAGGATAGAGAGACTCCTCTACCAGAGTTTCTTTCATACCCTCATTGATCTGATCCGCAAGGGCTGTTCCCGATTCTTCAAAAAACGATCCGTCCATGGAGGAACAGGAAAAGAAGACAAAAGTGATTGTGAAAAAAAACAGATATTTCAAAAGTGTTTTCATGCTTTTATTATATCCCTGAGAATGATGATTTACAATTAAAGTTAATTTAAAAAGCCGCAAACCTGCTGTGAAGAAGATTTGTATACAGACGGAGTTCTTCTCCTTCCAGGACTCTTCCGGGAGGGAATTTCATGGTAGACGGATTGACCTGTTTGCCGTAATAGCGCACTTCATAGTGAAGATGGGGCCCTGTGGACATCCCTGTTGACCCTACGTAACCGATAACCTGTCCCTGATCCACTCTGACGCCTTTCCGTATGCCCCGGGCAAACGCCGTCATATGGGCGTAGACTGTTTCGTAGTGGTTAACATGGCGGATCATGACAAAATTCCCGTAGATATCGCTCCACCCGGCAAAGGTAATTGTTCCATCACCGGAGGCTTTGATGGCAGTTCCTCTGGGAGCGCCGAAATCCACACCCTTATGCATGGTGTTGTATCCCGAGAAAGGATTGGTCCGCATGCCGAAGTTCGATGTAATATAGGCGCCATTAATGGGGGTTTTCAGAAGGGTTTTCCGGACAGTGTGTCCGTCTTCATCAAAATAGTCGGAACGGCCGTCCACGGAGGTAAAACGATAGATCTGAAAATCCTTTCCGTTATTGGTCAGTGAGGCTTCCAGGATCTCTCCCGTGTCGACAACCTGACCGGCTTCGTTGTAGATCAGTTCGTAAACTGCGGTGAAATGGTCCCCTTTCTGAATATCCCGCTGAAAATCCACATCAAATGAAAAGAGCTGAATCAGATCCATAATGATGGAGTCAGGAATTCCCGCATCCAGTGCCGCCTGATAGAGGCTGGAGTTGACTTCAAACTCTTTCCTCATGGGATAGATAGTCAGATCTTTTAAAACCGACCGGGCTGTGAATAGTTTATCCTCCCCCTCTTTTCTCTGAAGGCGGATTTCCTTGTCTATGGAAACAGGCAGTACCACCCGGTCGACGCTCTTGTCATTGAAGTATATTTCAACCTTCTGTCCGGCTTTCATTCTGGTGAGATCCACCAGGGGGGAAAGAGTCTGAATGATATTGTAGGCTTCTTCGTAATCGGTTCCCGCATTGAGAAGCAGGGTCTGAAGGGTACTGCCGCTTTTCAGCTCGGTCTGGATTTTTTCAAGCTGTATCGGTTCCGGATCAGTCTTATCCAGCTCCTGAGAGATCGCGGCGCCTGAAGCTTTGACAGGTCCCGCGGCAGTGAGCTCGCTGTTTTCGGGAGTCAGGAACTGAAATAAAAGGAGTATAAGCAGCAGTGGCGGTATAAGGAGAGAACGTTTCTTTTTGAGAAAAACCAGAAAACGAAAATTCGGAAGCTTCATAAGCCTATTATCGGCTGGTTTTTCCTTATTTAATACCCTATTCCTCTTCCCACTCGTATTCTTTGAGAAGATTCTGATCTTTTGCAGAAAGGATAGCTTCAAGTCTGACACCCTGATCCAAGTAAGATTCATCCAGAACAACACTGTTCCTGCGTATATAAGCCACTATATCCCACTTGTCCGGAGGAATCAACAAGGTTTTGACAGGCAGTTCCGCCTCCAGCACAGTATTGAGTCCTTTTTCAAGTTCTTCCTTCCCAGAACCGGTTCTGGCCGACAAAAGGACAGCCTCGTTCTTTTCATTACCCAGGAAGAGACGGAAGCTTTCAGGATCTTCCAGTTTATCGATTTTGTTGTAAACCATAAGAACCGGTTTATCACCGGCTCCCAGTTCGGACAGAACCTCTTCGGTGACCTGTTTATGATGGGGCCACTCGGGGTTGCTCACATCAATGACATGGACAATGGCATCAGAGAGAACAGCCTCTTCCAGGGTAGACTTGAAGGCTTCTATCAGTCCATGAGGCAGTTTGCGGATAAAACCGACCGTATCTGTAATGACAATTTCCCGGCCTCCCGGAAGGGTGACCCGCCGGGACGTGGGATCCAGTGTGGCAAACAGTTTATCTTCAGCCAGGACATCCGAACCTGTCATCATGTTCAGAATGGAGGATTTTCCCGCATTGGTGTATCCCACGATCGAGAGTGTCGGTACCGGGAGAGAGCGCCGTTTTTTTCTCTGAATCTCCCTGTTCTTCCTGACATGGGCCAGTTCCTTTTTCAGGGAGTTGATCTTGTTCAGAACCATCCGGCGGTCGCTTTCCAGCTGGGTTTCCCCTTTCCCTCTGGTTCCTTTGGCCCCTCCTCTCTGGCGGGAAAGATGGGTCCAGGCCCGGGTCAGCCGGGGAAGGCTGTACTGCATTCTGGCCAGAGCGACCTGCAGAACAGCCTCTCTTGTGGACGCTCTGTCGGCAAAGATATCCAGGATCACCTCTTCCCTGTCAATCACTGTAATATTCATTTCCCGTTCCAGATTTCTCTGCTGGGAGGGGGAGAGATCATAATCAAAAATGACAAGATCTGCCTGACAGTCATGAGCGGTCTGAACTATTTCCTCCACCTTGCCCGTACCGACGAGGTAACGGGGCTGGGCTTTTCTCAGACGGACCATCATGGTTTCCACAGCGGGAATCCCCATGGTATCAGCCAGACTTTTCAGTTCTTCCAGATGGCTTACAGCGGCTTCCAGGCTTTCATTCTCTTCCTGAATACCTACGAGTAGAGATCGTTCACATTTCAGAGAGAGAATATCCCTCTCTTCCAGTCGCTCAAATATGGGTTCCAAATATATATCCTGTTTAAATGTCTTTCTTGTTATTCCGGATTTCTTCCAGCAGCGTATAGGGCATGTACCGGTGATTCGGGTTGTTCAGGGATTCAAAAATATTGTCTTTCACATGATTCCCTTCCCGTGCTGCCATTTCATCTATTATATGACGGACATCCAGTCTATGAGAAGTCGTCCCGTAGGAGCAGGTTCCCGCGGCTTCCAGCAGTCCCTTCTCCTGGGCAAACTCAATGATTTCGCTCTCTTTCACATAGGCCAGAGGACGGATGACCGTATAGGGGTATCTGTCGTATTTCAGTTTGGGCAGCATGGTGGAAAGCTCTGATTTATAGATCATATTCATAAAGAAAGTTTCAAGCATATCATCCATATGATGCCCCAGGGCTATCTTGTTATACCCGTGTTCACCCGCATAGCGGATCAGCTCCATCCTTCTCTGGGTGGAACACCAGTAGCAGTTCATGGTTTTTCCCGGTTTGAGCCGGCCCATAATAGGGATTTCCACGGTTTCAAAGGGAATTTCCCACCTCTCCATCAGTTTTGCCATATCGGGATTTTTCCCGCAGCCGTCAAAATCAGAATCGATATGAACAGCCCCGACTTCAAAGGGTATGGGAAAAGATTTGCGTTTGTGTCCCAGAAAATAGGCAAGAGACAGAGAATCTTTTCCGCCTGAAACCGCAATGAGGATTTTGTCTCCCGGTTCTATCAGTTCGAACTTGAGAATGGCCTTATCCACTTTTCGGGTCAGAGTTTTTGACGACATATTTCCTTACACACCTTAACAGAATCGTATTGCAATATTCATAACTGCGAGAGCATTCTACAGAGCTTGCTCCATATGAGCAATATACTACTCTGTAAAGAGTTTTTCATACTCCCCGTACCCCTGTTCGGAGAGTTTTTCCCGGGGGATGAACTTCAGGGAAGCGGAATTGATACAGTAGCGTAAGCCTCCCGGGGCGGGACCGTCGTTAAAAACGTGGCCCAGATGGGAGTCTCCGTAAAGGCTCCGGACTTCCACCCTGGTCATAAAGTGGGATCTGTCCGTTTTCTCGATAATCTCCGTGCCCTCCAGGGGTTTGGTAAAACTGGGCCAGCCGCAGCCGGAATCGTATTTATCAAGTGAAGAAAAAAGGGGCTCACCTGTGACAATGTCCACATAGAGGCCTTCGTCTTTTTTATCAAAATAGGGATTTTCGAATGGCGGCTCAGTGGCGCTGTTCTGGGTTACCTGAAACTGTAGTTCCGTCAGATTCTCTCTCAATGTCTCCCGGGCAGGCTTCTTCCAGGTAGTCCCGGTCCAGACTCGGTTTAAAAAACCTTCCCGACCGGAAAAATGACTGTATCTTTTGTAGTGATCCGGAGATTTCAGATAATAATCCTGATGGTACTCTTCTGCATCATAAAAAGTGGAGGCTTCCAGGATTTCCGTAACGATGGGTTTTGAAAAGATACCCGACTGTTCCAGTTTTTCTTTTGACGCCAATGCCTCGGCTTTTTGTGTCGGATCCATGTAAAAAACAGCCGTCTTATACTGAGTCCCTTTGTCGGCAAACTGGCCCCGGGAATCTGTGGGATCGATCTGTCTCCAGAAGATATCCAGAAGCCGGCTGTAGGAGATTTTTTCTGGGTTATACTGGATTTTAACAGCTTCATAATGGCCTGTACTGCCAGAGCAGACCTCTTCATATGTAGGATGGGGAAGTTCTCCGCCGATGTAGCCGGAAGAAACACTTTCAACCCCCTCTTCCTGTTTAAAAGGGCCTACCATACACCAGAAGCAGCCGCCTGCAAAAATAGCGGTGTCCGTTTTTTTACTGTCTGTCATTTCAGGACCTCCTATATATTACTATAACAATAATATATAAAAAAGGAAAATTTTCCTGTCCCTTATCTGATCTTTAATCGACTGCCTTTAGGTATTTCAGAGTCTTTTCCGTCTGCCCCGTATAATACCCGTGATACTCCTCGGGGAGCAGTCTGGCCAGGGTAATCATGATTTCATCGGTAATTTCCTGACGTTCCCTATGATCTTTGGTCTTCAGTGCTTCCGGAATGATCTGAACAGGTTCTCCGACTTTCAGTTTCACCGGGGTCCGTTTCAGCTTTTTCAGATTTGTAAAAAAGGATTCTCCCCCGTAATGGGCCACAGGGATAATGGGAACACCGCTTTTCTGGGCAAAAAGCAGAACCCCACCCTTTCCTTTCAGAAGTTTTCCGTTTTTGCTTCTGGTGCCTTCCGGTGCCAGACAGAGAAAATCACCGGACTTCAGTACATCCATGGCCATTTTCATCCCTTTGAAGTCGGTCTGTCCCCTTTGAATGGGAACAACCTCCCAGAGATTCATCAGAAAGGCCCCCATACGGCTGTTCCAGAGTTCCGATTTCGCCAGGGCAATTGTCCTTCTGGGCCTCATAAAGATATAAAGCAGCGGGGCTTCGAGGAAATTTATATGATTGGCCACAAGGATATAGGGCCCCTTCTGGGGGATTTTTTTCAATTCGCTTCTGTCGATTTTACAGCTAGTAACAAGGAGAAATTTTATAAAACCGTTACACATATTCTGAATCAGTTTCAATGGTATGCCTCATTTCAAATATTTTTTTTAAGTGCTTTCTGCAGCAGCTCATAACTTCTGAGTGCTGCCGTAACCGTGACAAACAGTTTATCTGCGGTCAATTCATTCTTTTCTCTATAATCATTTATATCATATTCGGTAATAACTTTTCTAACCGGAGCCTTTCCGGGCTGACCGGTCCGCAGAATAATCTGTACAAACGGGTTTTTTAGAATATCTCTTATGTATCTGACAAGATCAAGACCTGAATTGTCATTTTCCATGACCACATCCAGCAGGATCAGAGAAATCTCCCTGTCTTCCTCCTGAAGAATCTTTTTAGCCTGAGCGGAAGAACTGGCAAAAAGCAGATTGAATCCCTGATCCCTGTATTTCCAGTCTTTCATGACCAGGCGG
This sequence comes from Oceanispirochaeta sp., assembly GCA_963666275.2. GTDB lineage: Bacteria > Spirochaetota > Spirochaetia > DSM-2461 > DSM-2461 > Oceanispirochaeta. The sequence continues at coordinate 1,796,116 of CAXXOA010000001.1, read as the reverse complement.
CTCATAATATGTATTTCCGGATCATCGTCAACAATCAGGATATTCCAGTATCCTTCCTGCCGGGTTGATGAATCGGCGGCTTCGGAATTTTTAAATTTTAACTGTCCCATAAAATCCTTTCACTTTTACTGATATTTTACGGTATTTCTCCAGAAATATGGGATAAACCCTGTGGTTTTTCTATGAAGATCCCTTAAAATACTCTTTGATAAATCTGATTTCAAGGAGCTTACAACCACGGGAAGAAAGCAATTTTCCCGGAGTATTTTATACTGATGATTGTGATTTTGTCGAATGAAAATTCGGTAAAATTTCACGAAAGTGGAAAGATGGATTTATCGTGCCGGTGATCAGAAAGTGAATTCGATATTCCTGCCCCTACATAACATAGATGCTGCACCAGACAGGCAAGCCTGCAGGTGAGCATAGGTGTTATGAAATTCATTACACGGAATACAATATTTTTATTTATCCAAAAAAGCTCTTTTTCGATATTTTTAGATGCATAAGTTTTAATATTTGTTATACAAATTTTCCTTATTATTCCATTTTTTCTATAAATCAGGACCGTCATAAAGATGTTGTATACTGTTAAAAACATCTATATTCCTGGAGTATTGCTAAAGGATCTTTTAAATGCCTCTGTCGGTCCTGAAGTTCTATAATAAATGTTATCCTGTCCGCATAAATCTGCTGCGGGAAATATTAGGCTATTTTCTTCTATTTCAATCCATAATTTCCCATCTTCTATAAAGTGAAAATTAACCCACCCTTCGATTATTTGTGATGAATTTGTGGGTTTGATTTTTAGATATAAAGAGATTGAGTCAATACTAGTATTAACTTCTTCAATTTGAAACGCTCCATTATCTGCAATAATCAGTTCCCATCGCTCATCAATATAATCAAAATAAAATGAGTTCGGTGGCCAGTACCAAGATAGTTTTGCTCTACCCCATATAGTATCTTTTTCAAAATTAAAATTCTGACTTTGATCTCCCTGCCAGCTACCAATAAGTTCAATTGATTTATCAATATACTCTTCCTCTGAAAAATCCTCAGAAGTACAAGCTAAAATAGAAATTGTTGCAAAATAAATAATAAATAATTGCCGTCTCACGATAATACTCCTAGTTCTATATTTTAATAGAATCCTCTCCTTTTAATTTCGAATGCACTCCAACGGAAATAATGTCTGCTCTCCAGAGGCTCTCCGGTTGATGGGTCCCAAATTGGCGTACCAGTAGCATCCCCCAAAACTGAATGAACTTTTGACGAATCAGTCTGATGGTTTCCGACAAGTCGTAAGTATGTTGTTCCGGAAGGGATTTTCATATCATCAGAATAGCTACCAGACCCGAGATATATAGCCTCTAAATCACCAGCTCCTAATCTTTGAAGTGCATCATTAATCACGTTCACTGGTTGCCGTACAAAATATCCCATTTCAATATCTCCTGATTTTCTTAGTGAGAAATAAGACTTTGCAATATCTAAAGCAGTCAATGCTTCACCCAGATAATGCTCTGCCATTGATTGGTATGTTCGAAAGAAACATGCCTCTCTTGCCATCCCTGGCATCTTAGAGTTTCCTTGAAGCATATAGCCATCATAATAACCAATACCACTAGAATCAGAAGAAGCAGAATCTGAACCTTGTTCACCATAAAGGTTAGTCATAGCTTCAAATGATTTACCCCAAGCTTCATATACGGAATCTGATACTTGCCTACCTTCATTCAAATTATTTTGTATATGTTGTGTTCCATATCCCTGAAACATTCTTCCACGAGAAGCATGCCATCTTCTACCCAGCGCAGTTCTAGCATTCTGAGCTTTTCCAAATTGCTCATTAGCTTTATCAAGATTTTCCTTAGCCCTATCATTGCTTCTTTGTTCTCGTCTTGCTTCTCTTCTATCTCTTCTTTCCTGACGGTCAGCCTGCCTCTCTTCTCGGGTACGCCATAAACCTGTTGGATCAGTGAATTTCAAAGGATTATTTGAAACATAAATAAACCAATTTGAGCCATCCCTGGCGGGGTCTTCAGATATGAATCTCCCCGTCCCCGCATCATACCACCTTGCATTAAAGTAATACAGCCCCGTATCCTCATCCAGATCCTTCCCTGTATACTTCAAATCAAGATCCGGCCGGTTCCCCGATTTCCTGACCACACCGTCCCCGAAGGGCGTCGCCTCTCCCGACCAGACCATTATGCCAGCCTCATCGGTAACCAGAACCGTGGAACCCTGATGGTCGGTGCCGTAAAACAGGGTCTCCTCTTCTGTGACTCTGGCAAGATGGCGGCTTTTGAGAAATACCGAACTGATGACCTCTCCTGTTTCCAGGTTTATCTCCTCCAGAACCTTTCCTGATGTATCGAACAGGAAGTGGGTTTCCTGGCCCGCTTTGTTCTGTTTTTTGATGCGGTAACGGTTTCTATCATACAGGGGATAATACAAAGGAGTGAGTAATTTTAGAGAACTTCTGTATTTTTATAATAGGATTCTGATTCACAGTTCCTTCAACTGCTGGAAAAGATCATACTTTCCTGGCAGAAAATCAGATTTTTTGTATTTGAAACATCATATTGCTTCATATCATAAAAACCTATAATTATCAGCTCTAAGAAAGGAAATATTGACACCCTACTGTATAGGGGTGTAGTATTAATTTATGACTCGTGAATTTGTCTACATGCCTAATTTTGAAAAACAATGGACCGATGCCAGACTAACTGACGAAGAGCTGAAAGAACTGGAAGTCTTTCTTTGTGAGCATCCAGAGGCTGGAGATATGATTCAGGGTACAGGCGGACTGAGAAAACTGCGGTGGGCACTGCCCGGGAAGGGAAAAAGCGGAAGTGTAAGGACCCTTTATGTTGATTTTGCCTACTTTGAACAGATTTACATGATTGCCTGCTTCAAAAAGAGTGAGAAACCAAATCTTTCTCCCTCAGAAAAGAAGCTGATTAAATCAGCTATAGAACAGATAAAGGCAAACCTGAGAAAACAGGGAGGCAAGGATGAAAAATAAAGAAAACAGCTATTTTGATTCAATAATGACAGGGCTGAATGAAGCCCTGGAAGTCAGCAAAGGGAATCTGAAACCGGCAAAAAGACGAAAATTAACGGTGTCTCCTGTGCCGGAATACAATGCAAATAAAATAAAACAGATCCGGGAATCTCTGAATCTTTCCCAGATGATTTTTGCCGAAGCAATCGGGGTCTCGGTCAAAACTGTTGAAGCTTGGGAATCCGGAAGGAACAAACCACAGGGACCTGCTTCCCGATTCCTACAATTGCTGGAAGAAGATCATAATTTCTTAGAAGAACATCAGATTCTTTGTATTTGAAACGTTACTTCATGAACGCTGCACCTGACCGTTTTTACTGGATCCAGTATGGATAATTCAGCAGTTGGGGAGGTGAGCTCATGGTTATGATAGTCTTTCATATAGAAAAGCAATACCGGCCAATATAAAAAGTCCAAAACCTACAACAATTCCAATATTGCCCATAATAGATATATTTTTTATTATTTTTTTCTTTGAAAGATTATCAAGATCTATTCTCTCCCTTTCAATTTTTTTTGGACTGAAAAATACTAAATAAATACAACCTAGAAAATTTATTAATCCAGCTATTATAAGAATAAGTATATCCATCATATCAATACCTTGGTCGTTGAATATTTTTAGCTACATCTACACTCAATGGCTTAATAGTTTGTTTAACATTGTCAAATACAGATTGCCTATTTCTTCCAGTATATTTTAACTAAACCATAAGCACCTATCATAGCTGGCATTAAAGTAATACAGCCCCGTATCCTCATCCAGATCCTTCCCTGTAAACTTCACATCAAGATCCGGCCGGTTCCCAGATTTCCTGACCACACCGTCTCCGAAGGGCGTTGCCTCTCCCGACCAGACCATTTTGCCAGTCTGATCGGTAAGCAGAACCGTGGAACCCTGATGGTCGGTGCCGTAAAAGAGAGTTTCCTCTTCTGTGACCCTGGCCAGATGGCGGCTTTTGAGAAATACCGAACTGATGACCTCTCCTGTTTCCAGGTTTATCTCCTCCAGAACCTTTCCTGATGTATCGAACAGGAAGTGGGTTTCCTGGCCTGATTTGTTCTGTTTTTTGATGCGGTAGCCATCTATATCATACAGTTAGTAGGCTTTGGGAGCGAGCATTTTTAGTTCATCGTCGTATGCTTTTAAGATTGGAACGTTTGATTTTTTCTGGTGAGTTTAATATGACAGGTCATAAAAAAAGGCTGATTTACTGCGTAGCATTAAATCAGCCTTTTTTCTCGTGCCGGTGACCGGCATTAAAGATGTCTTATTATAGAAAACAACTGTCTATAACCAAATTATATTCCTATTTTGCAGCAATTAAATCAGAAATAAAGACAATTCTTAACTATCATACTGTCAACCATTTATCTACCAGATTATTATCAATAAATGCTGATCTTTTGTTTTCATTAAGTCAGGAAATTGTTTATTTCTACTACATCTGATACTTTATTTCTTATGAAACAATTGTTCTTATTCATACTGATCTCGCTATTAATTATGTCATGTAATTTTTCTCATAATACAACCGAGGTATATTTATGCTTTGGCCAATCCAATGCTCATGAAATGTGGGCTGATGGGATTCGAGAGGTATTAACCGAATATGATCCAAGCATAGTTGTTATTCATCAAAAGCATCCAGGAGATTCAATAACACAATGGTATAATGATGGAATTCAAAATAATCTTATAGAAGATATTGCAAAAGTAGAAAGCTCAATAGAGGAACAAAATCTTGAAAAGTATAGGATAGCTGGACTTTTTTGGTTTCAGGGTGAAGCTGATGATAAACCGGATCTTGCTGCGCAATACAATGAAAGATTTATTGGACTCTATACATATCTTAAAAATTATTTTGATTTGGATGAGTTACCAACAGAAATTGCACAAGTACAGATAAATCAAGCTGAAGAGTATGCAGCAAGTCAAGCCAATATGGATCTAATAAGAGCAGAACAAGCAAAACTCGCACAAGAGCTTGGGTTAATACTTCACGATACTACCGATTACAATCGGCGTGATCTTTATCATTTATGGGCAAGTCACTTTACCTTATGCGGGAAAGATATGGCTGAAAAATTCCTAAATAATTATTGATCAATATGATTATTGTTTATTCCACTTATCCGCAATCACCTCTGCACTCTGACCAATAACATACCCTCCAAGACCTATTTTTAAAAGTCCCATAAGCTCGATAAAAATCTCATCCGTAACTCCTTCCGGTCGTAGCCCGAAAAACGTCATTCCGATGAGGACTGCGAAAAACAGCATAACCATTGGCCGCCAATTTCTCTGCAGCCAGCTCTCTCCTTTTGCTTCAGCAATAATAATCTCAGATTGAGATTTCTTGATATTTGCTTCAATCTCAAATAGCTTACTTTCTATTTCAGCCCGTTTTTCTGCTGGAATCTCCCCGGTAATAGCAGTCCTGACATCTTTTGCCAGTTCTCCAGCCCCTTCCAGAGTTCCTTTAATGGTGTCACCACCAGCTTGAAATATTTTCCCAAACAACCCCATTATGCTACCTCCCAGTTAAATTTCTCCGGATCTGGACGATCCCCCCAATTCTGCCACCTGAAACCATAATGAGTTTCATAATGAATATGCGGTCCTGATGAAAACCCGCTATTCCCGGACTCCCCAATTTTCTCTCCTGCTTTTACTTGTATCTCCCCGGCCATTAAACAGAAAATAGGGAATCGAGTATCCTTTTTCTGCTCTATGTAAACCCAGTCATGCCTGTTTTTATTATGCATCGGATTCATATAAAGATGAGCAAACAAGTGGATCAGTCCTGACTTCCCCCGGAGGACAGCAATTCCGCCGAACATATCATAAAAGTAATTCCTGTAAGGGAAGTCACTCATCTCACCAGATGGCCAATACTGACCGCTTTCCTTCCGGATGGAAAAGTACAGGTACAGCCCACCATCTTCAGGAGCAACGATTGTGGATCCAATGGGAGTTCCTATATCAATTCCACCATGAACATGTTTACCTGGATTAGAAACTGGTCTGGGATCATCCCAGGGCGTTGTTATATGAGTATTTCCAGGACATGGCCAGATCATGAAGCCCTGCCTCCAGAAATCCAATACACCAGTAATCCTGACTGCAGTAATGCCAATCCAGTTTGCAGTAACTTATCCCATGCAACTTTTTTGATAGTTTCTGTTTCTTTCCTTTTCAAATGAGCCGTCCACATCACTCCTACTTTCCTCCGTATTCCATACTCATCTCCTGGAACTCCCATCATGTCACGTTCTAGCTCCAGAAACCTTTCCCGGCAAGTTGGTCGGATTTCTTTCAGTTCATCATCACTCAATATTCCCCTCCCGATCCTCCCAGTTGATAAAATGGGAGAACTCAATTCCCAAAAACCAACATGGCTATCTCTGAAACCACACTGGCCGCTCAGGCTGAATCTTTGTTTCAGGTGCGTTTAACCAGGCGTTTCTCCACTCGGTATATTCTGTTTGTTGAGATTCTGTCAGGTTTGCCCAGAGAAGAGGCAGCTGGTATTTATCAAACTGGGAGAACTCGGATGCTCTTTTGCCTCTGAGGATAGCATTCTCGAATTTAGACTTGGCTTTAGCGTCTTCTTTCCAAGTCATAGTCTCCAGATCGAGAACATCGGTATTGTGTGACCAGTTTTCTTTTGTCCATGTGGGTTCAGGCTCCTTGTCTAAGGCGTTGATCTTGTGCTCTTGTTTATCCTGATCATAATAGGTCCCCCGATAATCCTTCCGGAGACCATCAGCCACCAATTCATCATCAGATATCCGAATACCTTTTTTATACCACTCCCAGGGTTCTCCAGGAGTGCCATTCCACCCAGTTACTTTTATGGCCCCTTTGGGGAGAGTCGCTCCACAGCTATGTTGAATCTTTCCATCGTGATTGAATATATATTCCATTATGCCGTCCTTAACCAAATACGATTTGATCTGTTTATTGGATTCGTCTCTTCTCCATACCTAGCATTACTACCAAACAATCCATCTGTGTGTTGATTCGAATTATAAGTTCCACCAGCATTAAGACCTTTATATTGTGCTGATGCACCTGAAGTAGTATCTCTGAAGCGCCCTAAAATATAATGATCATGATCTTGTAATTGATCTAATTGTATTTCTTGTTCAAATCCTGTAGCGTTCCCCCCTTCCACACGAAAAAACAATCCAGAATAACTCTCGACCGACCGGATATACTTTCCGTCATAAGTTCCACCTGAAATCTGATCATCCACAGCTAAATCCGTATCTGCAAAGTCCATCCCCTGACCAGCAGCTTCCCTGCTAATATAACTGGTTGGATCGCCGCTGTTTGTATCGGAAATCCCATAACCAACAGCTCTTGTTGATATATTCAACCAAGAGCCAACTCCATAGAATTCATCCGGAGTCGGCATAAAGGGATATTGAACATAAAGCTTCCCAACTCGGGCAATCAGATTATTCACGCCATTAGCTGTAAGCACCGTATCCGAGTCTGTTTCCGGGGTGTCTTTTACCAAGCGGTTAACACTTCCAAGGATATAATCCTTCAATTTCCGGAGCGTTATATTCCTGTCTGTTAGCCCGTTTACCAGGTAAAGAATATTACTATCCCCAGGAGAGGATTCCGCTGGGTATTCCAGTACCGTCTTTCTACTCATATAAAACTCCTATAAGGTCATTCCCATCTAAAAAAGCCAGCTCATTATCTTTCTGGTCTATTACTGTATGAGCCAGCATCAAATCCACTCCGGATGGAAGCAATCCCACCAGAAGATCCTGTGAAGATTCATCCACCGTTCTACCTAGAAAAGTATTCCCGTCCATAAAAGCCAATTCATCTCCGGAAACACTATCCATGTCATAGGTGATGAAAATTCCAAACTCTCCATCCTGCCAGACTCGAACTTTTGCAGGGTATACAGGATGATAATCCACATCACTGGCACCATACAGCTGCTTGATAGCCTGGATAAGTGTTTCCGGTTCTCCGCTGCTGATATTGATCAGTATCTTCAGAAAGATCAGAGACCTGTAGGATTCATCATCCCGGTTCCCTCTTTCCATCCCGACAATTTCACCGGCTATATCCAACTGAACACCAGAAGAGTTTTCCAGTGAGTCATTTATCAGAGAAACCATAGCTGTTTCCATTGTGTCAGCCCTGGCATTACCAATACTCACCATCCCTCTGAATTTTTCTTTGTCCCTAAGCTTGGATATGATCAGAGGAAGTATGACATCATCATATTTATCAATCTGAACCATCAGATAGCCTCCAGAATAACTCTGCCGGCAGATGCTTCAGCGTATTCTGTTTCATCGATGGCTATATTATTTTGATAGTAGGACGGGGTATCTTCTGGAGCTGTAGTAACAGCGATATATACATTGACTTCCTCGATGCCGGAGGTCTGATAAACCGGACCGATTAACCGTTTCCGAATAACATCCTGCCCTTTGATATATTCATCAAAAGCGAAATCCAGGATTGCCTGCCTCATAAGCTCTTCACCGTTCTCGGGGAAGTCCTCTTCCGCATAAAGGGTGTATTCAATTTTTATCCAGAGATATTTGGCAACTGGTCGTGAAAATCCTATTGTCTGCTCTTTACCGGTTGAATCAAGAACGGTTTTACTGATCTGGCCGTAGGGTTCTATTCCGCTTCCCATTTTCTCCCAGATCTTGGCAGCAATTTCATCTTCATCCCCACCTTCTACAACTGTTTCAAAGGAGTGGCCGGGGCGTCCTTTTGCATCGGGACCATCTTTCCGGTTGGAAAACACTATTGCATCAGCTACACCTTCCACATCCTGGAGCAAGGCGCTTCTGATTGCTTCATCAGTGGCATTTCCACTCGACCGGAGAGACTGCCTCCGGCGGATCCGCAGCTCCGCATTAGTTTCAGTGTCTCTTCCGGTGATTCCCTGGACGGCATTCTTTACTTCATCCCAATCTGTAACAGCGCTGACAATCGTATCAACAGTTCCTGCAGGGGCCGGATATTTGCCAGTAAATTCGGCATCTGCTATTCCGGGCGTCCAGAATTCATCCATAGAAATTTCTTCATTACACTCTGCAGAAAAGGATTCATCATAATTGTATGTCAGGATGGTTTCATCATTTTTAACAACACATTCACCATCCCAGGTTTCTGTTATCTGCAGATACAAAGCCTGGATGATCTCATTCAAGGAAGCTTCAGCCGATGAAGTATATTCAAACGACTCACCATCCAGGGAGATGGAATACAAGGTTGAGTTTTTCACCTCCGGAAAAGAAAAAAGAACTTCCTGAACAGTCGATGCCGAAATTGTCACATCATCACGCAAGAGAAAATCCACCTTGTCGGTTGCTGAGGACTGATTCACTCTTTTTCCGGCTTCCACTAAGGTTCCTTCTTTCCCTTTCAGAAGTACGGGAACATAGGTCTTTCTGGCCTTCAACCTCTTCACTCCGGTATAATCACAAATACCATCCAATGGGGCATCTTCTGCAGAGGAAGGATCTCGGGACGCATATACTTCTGCCATCTCTTCCCAGAGCAGAGCTTCCCTTTTGGCGGAAACACCGATCCACTGACCCATGACGGATTCATCTGAAACATCCAGATCATCACCATACAATCCTTTATATTCGTTCCGCATTTCTGTCAGGATCACCTGCAATGGTTTTGGAATAAAACCTTCAGGAGTCAATCCGTATGTCATAAGGCCCCCTCATAATTCAAAGTTTCACCAGAAGCAAGAAGTACTGTAAAATCCAGGAATAACTCCCGTTTTGCTGTCAGTGATAAAAGGAATGATTTTATCTTCGATACTTCCGATACAGACAGGATTTCTCTTTTAAATAGATCCCCGACTATCTTCAAATCAGGATTCTTTTTAAATACATTCTTGAAATAGGAAATCCCTTTTGATCGATTCAGAAACCACTCTCCTTCAACCAGGGTTAATTTAAAGCCCAGTTTCTGGGATACATAAACACTCTCGGTATCTGTAAAAACCATATCGAAACTGCTGATAGTGATATCTCCCATTTCATCCAATAACAGATCTTTCATAACAACCTCTATACCGGCAGAGGAGGCGTTGTCGGCCTCTGTTCCGCATCGTTATGTAAATGGGTCAATGCTGAATACTTCCCGGAAGCTGATACAATCTCCATTCCGGCCTCTGAAAATGTAATACTGGTAACCAGACCGAAACCCATAACTATTTTTGAATCCAGTATCTCCAGTTTGGTTTTCTTATACTCTGCAACCAAACCTGCAGATGCTCCCGGCCTTGTGTTCTTTCTGGAAAAAAAACCAGGAGAAAAATATGCATCATCCAGGGAAAACCGCCGAGTGTCTTCCGGAGCCTCGGCCTGGCCGCTTTCCATCCATTGATCTATCGATCTCTCTGAAAAGATCAGCAGCCCTTCATCCCCTTTCTCCAGGGGAAAACTTACTGAGGCATTCTTTGAAGCGGAGAACTCCACGGGTACCCCATGGATAACCGGCATGGCTAGTTCCTGCCCTGTTTTAAATTTCTTTTTCATAGCCGGGACAATCGATGCCGTCCTTGTACCGGGATCGTAGGATTCGACGATACCGGGCATCGCCGTGTGTAGATCTTCGAGAAAAGCCCCGATAGAATCTTTCAGAACATCATAAAGATTTTCATTCATACAGGACTCACCTCCGCAACAGCCTGAAATTTCTCAGATATATTGCACCCGGAAAAAATCACCGATTCAACTTTGAAATAGCCGTTCAATTTCTTGGATGAAACCTCCACCCTGCTCCTGGGCAGAATCTCCGGAAATAAAAGCGAAGTGACCCTGTACCGTTTCTGAACTTCACCCCCCTCCTCGGATTCTTCGGAAATATCCTCGGGGGATCCGATCAGGCCGGTTTGAGGTGAGAGATACAAACCTGATACACTGGCAGGCTCTCCCTGTTTGAAAATCACATAGGATTCATTCTGGATTGACCATCCCAAACCTCCCACAGCTTTTACAACCTTCTCCAGGGCTCCTGTAACTTTCCCAATGTAGGAAAACCCATTTGAAAAGGATCCGGTTATCAGATCTGCTCCTATTACCGGCAATCCAAGAGCCTGAATCAGATCCTGGAATACTGCCTTCCGACTTGTTCCCTGTTTATAGGAAACGGAAATAACCCGCTCTTTCCCGTTTTTATAGCCGTCATAGGCAGTAATAACCGTTTCCCGATCAGGTGCAGCATTTTTCGTACTGACATCTTTTACAGTACCGAAAAATAACCCTTTCACACCCTCATCCTCATACCCTGCACGGAGAACCATGGATTTCCCTTTCCCGGAAATCATACCTATTGTGTGATCAGACAGGTTATAGATAGTCACTAACGCTTCATTGAGGCTCTCTTTATCACTTTTCTTAACCTCAAACTTGATTTTCAAATCTGAAATCTGAACACCTATCTCACCAGGGGATCCGATTTGACAAATTACAATCCGTTTAAAGGCCATCGGCTTCCTCCTTTGAGAGATATACCAGCAGGAACCGTCTCCCCAGGTTCTCATATGTTATGACCGCATTTGTCAGATCATTCTGTTTATCAATCACCATCAGTTCTCCGGAAAATTTATCCGTATGGATTTCCATTAAGGGATAATTCGGAACAAGCCGCTTCCCTGTAACCAAAGGATTCCCGTCAGCATCGAATACATGGAGAAACCAGCTCTCTGTTCGGCTGTTCCATCGGATCCGGATGAGATAGAAAACTCCGCCCAGTTCGATCTTCTGAACAAATCCGGAAGACACTTCCGGGAACAAAGGGATACTAACCATACTGGGCTAACCTCTCATCCAGGGTTTGATTCTGTTCTTCCAGGTTCTCTTTGGTTTTTTCAAACCAGCTTTTCTGCTCCTCTTCATCTCCCAGGGCTTCTGCCGTGTTATCTGTGGTTTGCCCCATATCCGCATCGACTTGCGCTTGCCTATCATCCAGGACCGCAACAGGGATCACAGCGGACTGAGAATTCACAATGGAAATCTGCTTCAGGGTTAAACTAAACTCTACCGACTCTCCCAGATCCGCATTCCGGGGAATCGTCAGTTGCTCAATAGCCATGTTTTCATAGACATCCTGAGTAGCCACAATTGTCACCGGCAGCTTGTTCATCCGGATCTCTTTCAGAGTTCTTACAGCATCCTGGTACCTGGTCGCCAGGGAACCATCCACATCTTTAACCGGGGCATTCGTAATGAACCCGCTCAGCTTCAAAACGGTCGGATCCGTTTCAATCGAATCGGAAACGTCATACCCTTCTTCTACCGGATTAGATGTAGCCCTGCCGCTCAACTGCTCTTCTTCTGACAGGATGAGATCCAGGTTGAGATCCCCAATCAGATACTCTCTATCCGTATTGAAGTAAAGAGTGGCTGCCTCTTCATCCATCAACGAACCTCCCCGCCTGCAGCATTTGCCATAACCCCTTTCAACTGGCGATCCCAAGCAGCTTGAACTGCTCTCTCGGCACTCTCCCGGATAGACTGCTGCTGAAACTGCGGGGTTCCTTCAGGGACGGCCAGAGAGATGGATGACTGGACACTGACAGAACGGCTGTTATTATTTGTTACTCCAGGCCGAACAACTGATGAGTAAGAATGAGCCGCAGGCTCTGCAGAGGCTCCACCTTCACCTAATCCAAGGAAATTTCCGACTTTCTGAATACCGCCCTGGATTTTCTCTATGCCTTTTGAAAATATTCCTGTCATAAAGTCATAGATAGGCTGCAGCCAGCCCCAGAGAAGATCAATATAACCGCCCATAGCAGAGACAATTGTTGCAAAATAATCCTTAATGAAACCGAACGCCTGGGAAAAATGGTCCTTGAATCCGTCAATATCACCCCTGAAAATGGCAAACAATCCCTGGAAAATATTTTTCCAAAAACCGACGATACTAGAGACCAGTTCCCTGATATAGGAAAAAGTCATTTCGACGGCGGCAGAAAGACCGGGAAACTTTTCTGAAAACCAGTTCCAGAACATAAGAAACCAGAGCATCATTTGTTTGATCAGAACCTGAAAAGCCAGACCGGCCAGCTCTTTCCCCATCTCAAAAAGCCGGACAACATTCTGCCAGAACTCCTGCGCTTTCGCCTTTACCTTATCGAAATTCCGTAACAGCAACACGAATACGGCAATAAGAGCCAAAACGCCAGCAATGATCAAAATAATAGGATTGGCTGATAAAGCGACATTCACGGCAATCACAGCAGATTTCAGCATTTTGGCAACAGCAACAGCTTTCCCGGCAAGACTGATCACCTTACCGATAATCAACAGCATCGGGGCAATCCCGGCTGTCAATAATGTAAAGAAAACTATGGCCTTTCTGGCTGTTTCATTCATATTTGAAAAAGACTGAACCAGGGCGGTTGTTTTATCAGCAATTTTTCCGACTACCGGAAGAAGGGTTTCTCCAATACTGGCCCCGAACAGAAAGAAATTATCCTTCATCGTGGACAGCCTTCCTTCCAGAGTCTGACTCTGACGCTCCATTCCCTTGTAAAACTGGCCGCCTTCAGAAGTCATTTTCTGAAAGGCAGATGTGATTATGTCGGCAGAAATAGCCCCCTGGGAAGCCATTTTGATTATCTGTTCCTCAGATTTACCATACATACCTGCCAGAGTTCCTAGTATCGGAACTCCCGCATCAATCATCATGTTCAGCTCTTCCATGGAAGCTTTACCCTTTGCCGTTGTTTTTCCATAGGCACGGGTAAGGGAGTCCAGCTTCATCGCATTACCACCGGCAGTATCTCCGAGCATTCTCATGGTCCCGATGATATTTTCCGTTTCCACTCCAAAGGCTTTAAGCCGCTGGGATCCTTCATTCAAGTCCTCAAGCTGGAAGGGCGTGGATGCAGAAAATGACTGAATATCCTTCAGCATGGCTCTTGCTTTTTCATGTGAACCGAGAAAGGTTTCCCACTGGGCTGTCATAGATTCAATCTTTGCAGCTCCCCGGACCATACCGAAGGCAATTCCCGCAGCAGCAGCTGAGACAAACTTTGCTTTATTTGCCAAAGAGGTGAACTTCTTTTCAGCTTTCTCAAAGCCCTTTTCATCCACCTGGAAACTAATCTTGTTAATCAGCTCTCTTAATGTCATTCCAAGTCCCTGTTCTGCCAGGCATTCATTGCCGATTCATAATCCTGCCTCATATCCATAAGGTCATTGAATTTCAGGATATCCACATAACTCCACGAATCCACTTCATGCAGTGACCGTCCTTCCAGGACAATCCGCCAGACCGGCCATTCTTCTCTCATTTCATCTGAAAGATTTCCTACATCTCCCAGATTTGGATTCTTTTCAACAGCGGCCCTTAACCATCGGTTTGATCCGTTTCGCTTCCAGTAAGAGCCGCCAGTGCGAAAAAATCAGGATAATTCACCTGAATAACAAAGACAGCAACCTTGAAAGCACTGAGAAGATTCTGTGCAAAGAAAGCATCAAAAGATTCTTCAGTGATGAAAACTTCATTTCCTTCATCCCCCCGTTCAGTCTTTTCCAGAATCATCAACAAGAGATCAAGGAGTTCATCCTCTGAGCATTGATTAAAAAGGCCGCTGAAAGCCTTCCCAATCAGTTCCCCATCCAAATCCAGATCAAGCAGACTCTTCATCTGGAGATCCTTGTTGTCCGGATTCTTCGCCAGTTCTTTAATAGCTTTTTTCCCACCGGAAAACATTCCAGCCAGCAAGCCCAGGGATGGAGAGAGAAGCCTGGCCAGCTTCATCTGGATCCGGAAAGAAGACCTACCCGTGAATGGAGTGACCTTATATACATAGCCGTCTATTCTTTTCTTTTGCGCTTTCATCAATCAGTCCTATTGCAGTTCATTACCGCCGTTTACAAACGACGCTTTGCCGGTATCAAATAACCATTCCTTGCTGTTAATCTCATCACCGAAATCCACGCTGGCCTGTTTCCTAATCCAGGCCACCTTTGCAAAAAGAACGGTAGCTCCCAGCAAATCCTTAATAAGCAATGGGCCTTTTCCTTTTCCGGATTTTCTATCCAGCTGATACTGCCCCGACAAGGTGCCATTGGATTTACTGGTTTGTGAAAGAGTAAGGGTGACATTGCAGGTTTCATCATTCACCTTGGAACGGGAAACCTCCCCATCTGCTCCCACATGCTTCTTGAATCCGTCTTCTGCCGGTTCAATCTTGATAAAAGAACCATTGGCATAACCTGTTATGGGAACACCGCAGAACGTCACTACAACTTTTTTAGGATCATAATCCATGGATAACCTCCTACAGCGTTACAACGCCTCTGATTTTCGATATATGAATAGCCCCTGCCAGGTACGCTTCAAATGTAGCGTTGCTCAGAGTGCGATTCCCTTTATCAACAGTTGAAACCTCCGCCGCCAGAGGAACAGATGTAATAGGTGCCGGATCCGCCGCCAGAAGGCCATTATCCACGCCTGTATCCAGAGTCTCTTTCATAACGCTGTCGATCTGACTGATACCGGAGTCTTCAAACGAGACCTTTTCTCCTCTGTCAGTCGCTGTTTTTTTCAGCTGGAAGATGTTCTCCTGCATCCTGGCATAGAGCCAATCAATCCCCCGGATAACATCGATATACTCGCCGCTACCGACGGTCCCCTCTTCGGTTATGAATAGACCTTTAACAGATGTATAGATATTCGCGTTTTTCCCCAGAACAGCATTCACTTCACCGGTAGTGAGCGAGTACACAGGGACACCACTCAGAGTGCAGAACTTCCAGGTTGTTTTCCCGGGTGTATAGGGAAAGCGGTTAGCCATCCAGGCGGCATCCGCAAAAGGTTCATCATCCCCGCCAGCGTCGGGATGATAGATCACAAAAGACCTGTCATAATTGTTTGTCTTTAAATGGCTGGCTATGTCAGTCGAAATCCCGGCATCCTTCACATTGGCATCGGAGGAAGAAAGACCGAGAATCTTCCCGTTTGCTTCCGCCCAGGCCGCCATAGCTTCCTGATCCGCCTGCAGACGGCTTGTAAAAATCATGCCGTACCAGTCATCATTTTCCAGCTTGGCAGCCGCTGCCGCTTCCACCCAGGTTTCGGCAGCATCCTTCCGGCAGACCACAATCTCAGCCGGTGACGGATTCTGCATAAAAATCACACTGGCCGCCATCATGGCAGGGTCATCAGACCTCCAACCGTCGGCGGTCATTTCATCCGCTCCCCCGTAATACCGTACCCTTTCCGAAAAAGCCACAGTCGTTTTGTCCGATGCAAATTCATCAAATACGGCAATGATACCGAACCCTGCCTGACTAACGACAGCCGTGGCACGGCTAATCGACAGATCAACTATCCTATCCGCATCACCCATGGATATCCCCCTCAATATTTACTTCTTCAATAAATCCAACCTCTTCAGACTGGACCGATTCATATATAAAAGCCGGTTCATAAACCGCCCGTTCCTCATACCGTGTTCCCGTCATTGCCGTACTGTCCTGAAGATCCATCTGATCCTTTAAATAGGACACTCCGGAATCCCGGAAAAGACTCTGAACAGAAAGCAGATCAAGACTTTCTCTCAAATTGAAAAGGCTTTGATTTGCACCCTCTCCATAACAGCTAATAGTTACACTGAATTGTTGTGTCGTATAACGGGATATTTTCCCCAGATTATCCGCCGCCCCCTGGTAGGGTTTGTTAACCGGCACAGGATTTTTGAGATCCAGTAGAATAAATGGTCTGGGAGGTATTGGGGCATCACTTTTAGCCCAGACTACCTTCCCCGCAAACTGCCCGGATACCCAGTTTTCCATTACTTCCTTCAGATCAGAGAGGAGCATCGATATGATCCTCCAGTGATTCTGCGGTTGCCTTGTAGTGGGCCAGCCTTGTTCCCGTCCCCAGGGGCTTTACGCTCTTCACTTCATACTGTTCTCCGTTCCATTCAAGGAGATCAGCATTCCGATCTGAAGATACCGCATAAAGAGCTTTCTTCGTTGTCACCGATATCACAGAATTCCGCCGTCTCCCATCTTCTCCGGATCCGGTACTATCACCAGGCAAAGGCAAAACTGTCGCTCTTATGGGAAATGGATCAATAGGATCATCAACCCAGGTATTTCCCTCCCAGTGTCCTGCTTTCCTGGTCACCATAACTTTCTCTTTCATCAACATCATTCTGCATCAACCACAAAATCAATGGCCTCTTTTAAAGCCCCTTTATCTTCCAGAGGCTTTTTCCCATATCCTTTCTGCTCCCTTGTAAAGGGATCATTCTCTACAAAATCACCTGACTCCAGTTTTTCAACGATTACTCCCTTGCATTTTTTAGCAAGAGATTTCAGTACTGACTTTTTATCTCCTCCATCACCGATTCTTTTAAAGGCATCTTCCATCCATCCGAGAATTCTTTCTTTGTTCTCATCAAAGGATGAACGGATATAGGACCTTTCAGGAATAATAATTTCATTCCCCGCATCCATCCCTTTTGAACGCAGATACCATCTTTGTTTTTGTGTTGTCTGTCTGACTCCTCCCATTTCATGGGTATAGGCAATTTTTGCAAAACCTGTATTACTACCACCGAAAAAACCGAACCTGATGGATGAACCATTGAGAGCTTTCATCTGCTTTTTATACTTATTCCAGCCGTGATCAATGATTTTCACACCCTTATCACTCATACACGAGGCCTCCGGTAACCCTCAAAGATCTCCCTGGCATTAGTCGGGATCCGCACTTCAAATGACGTACTGACCCCGTCTACTTTCTCATTCTTCACACCTACACCGTCATAGAGAATTCGGTTGAAGTTCCATTTCACCGTTTCCAGAATAGCCTGCTTAATATCCACCGGTACTTCATCGTATCCGGCTTGATACTCAATCTTTACAGTCCTGCCGCAGGACGGAACGGGAAAAGCTCTCCAGAAAAGCTCTATCTCTCCCAGATCAGAATCCAGCCAGTATTCGTTCAATTCCAGTTTTGTGTCTTCTCCGAACTGAAAGGTCAGATCAATATAAATAGCGGTAACGGATTTAATCGGGTACTCTTTTAAAAGGAAGGACTGCTGACCGGTTCCACGCCGCTGTTCTGTCAGAGTCTGCAGAAGGATATTCCGTCCCATTACCCTTTTCGCCTGCAGAGAAGCGGAACTGATAATGAATTCGGTTACATTCTGGTATTCGTCCTCAATTGAAAGCAAGCTTTTAACCTCTGCCCAGGTGATCAAATCCCCTACCGCCATAAATTACTTTTCTTCCTTCGCCTTTTTATTGGCTGTAGTCTGGGGAGCAGGCTTGCCAGAAGGTTTGCCCAGAGTTACTCCGCCGTCACCAACTTCTCCGTCAGTTTCTTCTCCGGCATTACAACTATCACCTGCATCATCACCGGAGGCTTTTTCAGTATCCCCGCTGTCACCTGTAGAACTGCCCCCTGCAGGGTGCGCTCTTTTGGTATCAATCCAGATTTTTGCAATCTGGGGATCCACATCGTACTCTTTGCCCTTTTCAAGGGGCTCATAGTTCAACCGCATATTTTCAGAATCAATAATTATCTTCATTCAAAACCTTCCTTACGCCAGGAGCCCGACAAACGGAGCATAAGTAATGCCATCCATCCTCTGTACAGGAGCCAGAACCCAGGACTTACCATCCACATCCCAGAGGGCTCTCATGGTAACCATCCGCTTTTTAAAGTCATCTCCGGAGTACCCCACATCGATCCGGAAGCTGGTTCCGTCACCAATCAGGTAATAACCGAAGTTATTCATCAGAATGTCTCCGGGGGCACCGACACCGGGAGTATGGGTACTCCACTTAATGGGGAATCCCATCAGGCGGTCAGAAATGCCCTTTGTGGCATCTCCAGCAATAAAAATGGCATTTCCGTTGTCATCAGCAAGGCTCATAATCTGAGGCATAGCCGATCTGGTAATGGAAAATACCGCTTTATTCAGGTCCAGCTGCCGGGCGATAATGTTCTTAACATCCGCAAACCCGATCACACCGACGGTGGCTCTGGTCAATTTCAGCAGAGCCGAAGAATTAAGAATACCCGTAGGACCGGCAGTCCCGGCACCATTGAAGAACTGATAGTCCTCAATAGCGCTCTTGGCATCACCAATGGTTTTTCTCAGGAAAGCATCCAAGCCCTTGGTGTTTCTCATAAGCTTTTCAGATACCTTGATGGTACCTACCTGCTCAAACGGAGACAGTTCGATCTGATCAAAATCCAGATCATTATCAGCTGAGGGAGCCACGCCATCAGCAAGACTTTCAAATGCCCATCCGCCGAACTCTCCCAGAGCTCCGGTTTTAAGTGCGGGCATAGTAATCTTCTGATCGGGATAGGCAGGATCCCCGGGAATAGCAAGAGCCAAAGGCCTGACAATAGATATGTCCGATTTCACATTCAGAATATCTGTCAGCTGTTTATCCGGAACCAGATAAGCTCCGGAAGGACCATCTGACACCAACAGATCCCTCTTCTCGTGAATAAAACCACGCTGTGACCTTGCGGAATAGATAGCAGAAACAACATCACCGATGGAGTCGAAAGATCTCTCTTCTCCTCCCTGGGCTCCTTCATCAGTCTGCCCGCCGAGAGCGCCCCGAAGCTCGCCCTGCTGATTCAGGTAGTCCCTCTCTTTCAGCTGTTCCTGAATCTCACCGTACCGTTTCTTGCAACGGGAATACTCGGCTTCTTCATCGTCCTTATATCCTCTTTTTTCCTTGGCTACCAGACCGTTTATCCGCTCCATGGTGGCCAGACACTCTTCCATCTCCCTGATCAGTTCTTCCATGACTGTTCACTCCTCATCTTCATGATTTCTATTTCCCTGGACCGGACTTCACTTTCATTCTCCCCCGCTGGGGACAAGGCCGCTGCCTTTTCTCTGAGAGTGGAAACCCTGTCTCTGGCATTAATTGACGTATTCTCATAAGCCGGAAAGGTTACCGGAGAAACTT
Source organism: Oceanispirochaeta sp. (assembly GCA_963666275.2). Lineage (GTDB taxonomy): Bacteria > Spirochaetota > Spirochaetia > DSM-2461 > DSM-2461 > Oceanispirochaeta. The sequence goes on along the minus strand of CAXXOA010000001.1, from coordinate 1,776,057 downwards.
CCCACAGTTTGATCTTGTCCACCCGGCTCCGAATGATCCTTTTCTCTCCGCTCCGGTCATCAGAAACATCCTCTTTCAGAATGTCAAAACCGAAGGACATCTGGTTCACATCACCCCGGCTGACCGATTCATATTTATCCCGGCCTTCCTGTGAGTCGGGAAAGTCGATTCCCACATGAACACCGTCCTCTTTCTCCTCCAGACTGAGGGTACCCGCGGAACTCCTGCCCAGGACAATGTCATAGTTATGATTCCAGACTGCCCGGACATCATCTTTCTTCAGACTTTCTTCTGCGGCACCCCTGGTAATAACCTCTTCATACCGGATAGAATCATCCTCATACAGGACGGTTGTCTCTTCATACAAAATAGCAACGCCATCAGCCCGCTGTTTTCCCTCTTCCTGCTGTTCCGTCCGGAATTCACAGGGCTTACTTCTCTTCTGCATTCCCATAGTTCACTCCACTACCGGCTCGATGCCGCAATCACACCCGTCATGAAAGGGCGGATGATTTTTTATACTGGACACCCGGAGGGGTGCTTCAGCTCCGTCAGGTTTAAACTGGCCCGGCTGGAGAAAGCTTTCTTCTACACCGATAACCTTCCCGTTAAGATCATTGCAGTAGGGGCAACTCTCCCCTCTGGCAACGGATCTAATTTTCGTAACCCCCACAGCCCGCCAGACGGTCCGGGAAATAGCGCTTTCCACCAGGATCCGCTCCTGAGACATCTGATCTCCCCGGACATCCTTCCAGTGTTCCGTCTGAGCCGCCATATCCTCTACTGTCTCCCGGCTCCGCAGTTCCTGTTTGCTCCGGATGGAATACCGGAGACCGAAGTTTTCAATAAACCGATTCAGAAAAGCTTCATAATCAGAATCCGCAATGGAGGATCCGACCTCCATCTCTGCCAGAGAGCGGATTTCATCAGCATTTACCTGAATCAAACCGGCAGACATACGGGAAGCATTCCCGGCAAACCGCTCATAGAAAGACTCCAGAGCATCCGTCAGTTCATCCAGGTTGTCACCCACAGCCAAAAGGATCTCTCTGACTGCCGGGATTTCCTCTTCCAGTATGCTTCTGGAAAGGCTCTTATACCGGTTCTTGAAGCGATCCGTCACCATCCGCCGCTGATCCACGCCTCTCTTCTGGCTGGGCCGAATACCCCTAGCCGATATATCCGTATTGGACTCTTCAGGAAGAAGAGCCTGTTTCATCTCGATCATATTCAAGGGCATGAAGTAAGCGTCACCGCTCGGATCGTCAATAGGGTTCATATTCTCTTTCTGCCGCCACTCATTAGCGCTCATGGCTCCATTCTGTCGGGCTATCTGATACACCTCATACCGGGTTTTGGAATCTCCCCGGAGCAGGCCGTCTACCAGAAACTCGATGAAGTACTCTTTCTGTTCCCCTTTGGTCAGCAGGGTCTTTGTCATGGCCTGCTCGATCCGCACCAGCCGGGGCAGAAGCGAATCCTGAACATAGTCGATGTTCTGATGCTCAATATTAGAGAAGGTAGACCGGCTCAGATCTTTGATCTTATGGGGCGGAAGATTGAACCACCTGGCAACTTCTGTTACCGAGAATTCCCGGCTTCCCAGCATCTGAATTTCTTCTGCATTGAACTGGATCGGCTTGAACTCGCCCTCTTCTTCCAGAATGGCCGTCCTGTGATGGTTCCCTGCACCTCCGCCATACATCTGGGTCCATTCCTCTTTCAATCTCCGGAAGGCTTCATCGGATAATGCCTTTTTAAGCTGCAGCACACCTGCCGGTTTAGAGCTGTTCAGATAGTAGCTTTCCGCCTGCTCTTCCGCAGCCTGCATCAGGGAGAAGGACCGGCGGCGCTTGGCAATCGGGTTGATTCCATCTATCCCGTTCAAGGTCATAATGGGAATATGGATTATCTGTTCCCTGGGTATCGTGTACCCCTGACCGTCCACCATAGTTTTGTAAACAATTTTCTCCCCCTCTTTATCCCGATGAGTAACACCAGGGTTCAGAGGCCAGAGTTCCACAATCCCGTTTCCGGGACGGCATACCCAGATATAAGAATCTCCCCACATTTCCTGATGAACGGCGGAAGCCTGACGCATCTGAAAGCTAGTCATCAACTCATTCGGTTCAATGGAAAGAGCCGGGTATAGGGGGTGATCATAAGCCCGCTCTTTCCCGCCGTTTCCGGTTCTCCGATAGAGAATCAGAGGAAGCATGGCAATATGACCTGACAAGAGATCCACCGCATTCCAGACTGCCGATATATTCAGAGCGGCAGTCTCATTCATTAGAGGCTTTCCGTCCGGTGAAACCAGGTTCATAAAGGGATACTTGAAGTCGGTGATATCCCGTTTCCGTGGAACCAGATTGCCCGCCCAGGACACGATAGAACGGGGAAATGCCCGGATCTTGTTCAGGTCAATCACTATATCCATCTCATCCCCCGTGCCTCATATACTGATTCAGCCTGAACCCCCTGGAGTAAGAACGCCCTATAATAGGCCATGACCATCATGATCACACCGTCAATCCGGGAGGATGTTTCTTCCCGTTTCGGTTTAACAAGCTTCACATTGTCATTGGAATCCCGGTAGATTTCCGCACAGGACACCATAAAATCCATTACAGGATTTCCGCTATAGGAAACTTCCTGGGAGAGGATCCCCCGTTCCGTATGCTTCACAGCCGGAGAAATATCCTTCATCCCCTGACTAAACCGGACACAATTCATGTCTTCCGCTGTCAGATCATTGATAATTCCCTGGGCGCCCCAGGGGTCGAAATTCAGTTCTTCAATATCAAACGTTTCTGCATCCTTCCGGATGCTGGCTTCAATCTCGTTATAGTCGATCACATTCCCATAGGTCGCTGTGATATACCCCAAATTGACCCAGGCTCTATAGGGAACATCTTCGCTTCTGTTATCCAGAGTCTCTTCGGGCATAAAAAACCGCCAGAGGAACTTATACGGTTCATCTTCATGGACCGGTGGGAAACAAAGCCCATACCCGGCCAAGTCGGTAGTGGTCGAAAGGTCAAATCCGGCCACGCACTTCCTTCCTATCAACTGCTCTTCTTCGAAATCCCGGCGGCATTTGATCCAGGTTTCATGATTGATCCACCTGGTATGGGCATCCACCCAGAGATTCAGATGTTTCACCTTAAAGTTATTCTCTTTTTCAGGCCGAACTTTCGCATCCCGTAGCAGTGACTCCAGAAAATCCCTGGTAACAGCAACATCCAAAAGAGGGTTTGATTTCTGCCACACTTCCGGATCCTTCCAGTCGTCCCCTTCATCCAGGGTATAAATAATTCCAAAGTATTCCGGATCCTCTTCAATCCCCTGAAGGATCCGCTCAACCCTGTCCCGCTCCCGCTTACAGGCACAGTTTCGATTAAATCCGGCGGTGGTAATAACCCAGAGGAGAGGCTGGGTACGGCTACCCATACCGCCCTTGAGCAGTTCCAGAATGGAATCATCAGGATGAGCATGGTACTCATCCACTAGGGCGCAATGGACGTTCAAACCGTCCTTGTTCTTGTTGTCCCGAGACAGGGGTTTAAAGGAGCTGGCAGAAGACGGGTGTACAATGGACCCGGTATAGTCTTTCAGCATTTTCTTGAAGTCTTTGGACTGGCCGATCATCTCACGAGCTACGCCCCAGACTATTTTTGCCTGGTCTTTATCCACCGCTGCCGAATAGACTTCTGATCCGCCTTCCTGATCCAGGAACAGCATATACAACCCAATTCCCGCCAGGATTGTGGACTTGGCATTTTTACGGGCCTTCTCTTCATACACATAACGGAATCGACGGGATCCGCTTACCCTGTGCTTCCAGCCGAACACGCAGGCCAGTACAAACTGCTGGGCTGGCTCCAGGTGGATGAACTGCCCTTTCAATTCTCCCTTTACGTGCTTACAGAACCCGATAAAATCGATGATCCGGGCGGCGGCTTCTTCATCAAAGCAGTACGGAAAGGATTCATCTGTTTCTGATTTCACCAGATCATCTGCATGACGTTGAACGGAAAGTTTCACCCATTTACAGGCGACTTCCTTCCCGGTAATCACATCATCAATGTACTGGCGGTATGTCTTTTCCAATCCGTCAAACTCCTGAAGGCAAAAAAAAAGACACACCAAGCTTTACGCTTGATGTGTCTTTGGTCTTTCCATTTAACACATCATCTTTACGATGATAGTACTGTCATTGTTCGCAACGGGAATCCGGTCTTTCCGCTATTGTTCCCGTTACGGAATATTACTGTTTATGGTTTAACATTAAAGCCATATATTTTTTGTGTCAACTATATTCTGATAATGTATCTATTTCCAATTCCAGAAGTTTTTGATATGATTCAAGAGATTTACAGTTATCTGAGTACATATAAACTCTTGTATTACATAAAAATGATTCAATTTGAACTGTTACTTGATTTAAGAAATCATCAAATGAGTTCTTTCTGAAAAACGGATATAATTCCTTTGGATTTGTATGTGCAATAGAATTAATAATAATTTTTGAATGACTAATATTATACCTCCATATCTTAATATTTATTATTCTAATCTTAAAAATATATAAAAGGCAATTTAAGCATTTGCTTTTATAAACATTTTTTCAAACTCAGACTCTTCTTGTTTATCATCTGTAATATCCAGTCTCTTTCGGCTTCCTGGAGACAAGCCAAACTCATTCATAAATTTATGGTACAGCCCCATAGCTTTGTTTTTGGCATTCCGCTCTTTGTCGATCTGCCGGGAGTAATGATCAATCAGGCTTAACTTAGATTTCAACTCGTCCTTGTCGGCAGCCAAGTGCAGTTCCTGCTCGGCCTGTTCCATTTTCTTCCTGTGGTTCTTCATGTCATAACTACTCTGGACCATTTCATCATAGGCAAGACAGCAGGCTTCCAGACACCCCAGATCTACCTTCTTCAGGAGCTCTTCATCCTTGAGCAGCTTAACCAATTTCCGCCACTGCTTCTTTCCGGAAGATCCCAGGTGTGAAGGAGTCTCCACTCTGTCTGGAAGGTCGGTTTCCGTTTTAATCGTTCCCTGATCACGATCTTCCCGGAAGGTCCCAGTTAAGATTTTCAGATCCTGCGGCTTTCTATAATTCATTCCCGTTTTCCCTCCTTTGGGTTCCCCTCAACTGACATCACGGTATTTTTCCTGTGGACGTGGAGGGTTCTGCAAATCCTCATAGAGATTCGATCCCCCCTCCCCCTGGGAGTTTCTTTTTGTTCCCCCAGCCTCCATCATACCGGTTAGTTTTCTTGGAGTGATCTGATCGTGTCATGGGAACCAGTGTATATTTCGTGTGATCAGGTTCAACCTTGGGATCATACGGGGGCCGATGATCAATTACATAATTTTGCCATTGTGATTCAGGGATTCCATGCTCTTTCAGGATCTTAACACGAAGCTTTTTCCATTTAGAATCAGAGTTCCATAAGTACGATGGTCTCGGTTTTCTTCTTTTGTACTGAACCTCATTCTGATGTAACTCACAACGGGAAGATCCATCCATTGCATATCGGGGACAACCCACATGAGAACATGGTCTCTTAGCTTTTCTAGGCATGTGCAGCAACTCCTTTATTTCTTCCACGATCACCGTAAAGATTCAGATTCAATTCCTCCAGGGAAAGATCCTTACTGTGGTAATACATTCCGAGCGTTGTGGACACATCGGAATGCCCAAGATATCGGGATACAGCATCTATATTCCCGGTCTTATCAATCAGGAAAGTGGCATAAAAATGCCTGAATGAATGGGGATGCAATCCGAAGATTTTCGCTCTTTCACCTGCTCTCTTTACCAGGTCGTGAATCCCCTGGCGGGAATAACTCCTACCAGGAGCAGATTCGAATAGATAGGTTTCAGTTTCCGGGAAGGCTTTGGATATTCTCTTTCTTAAACCGCCGTTAATACGTATCACCCGCTCTTTACGGCCTTTGCCCATCACTCGGATTCGATATTCCGAATCTCTCACTTTCCGTATATGCCTCAACCGAATACCGGTCATTTCCGAGACTCTGCAGCCGGTGCTGGCAAGAAATTCTATGATCATCCTGGTCTTGAGCTTCGAGTGATTTAGAACTTCATGAAGCTCCTCATGATTGATTAGATACTCTTCGGCCTTGCGATTTGAAACTCTGGGCATCTTGAATGTCCGGAACTCATACTCAATCTTGAACTGATGGAACAGTTTCTCATCCATGGTCATGCTTTCAGTATCAACATTGTCCAGTAAATAGGCCTTAACAGCATATCCGTAAAGTCGTATTGTCGATGCATTCAATCCCTGATCATGAAGGGATTCCAACCACAAAATTTCATTCCCTATAGATTCCGGGATCTCCTGTTCAGCACACCAGGTAATAAATCTTTGACAGATATGGCGATATCGTTCATTTCTGAATACACGCTGTTTTCCCCGTGAAACTAGATTTTTGTCAAGATTTTCCATGATTTTTACCCGGTCGAATTACTGGTAGATTGATTGGTTTAATCAGCGTCACCTGACCGCCTGACATGGTGAATACCAATCCCACATCTCCATAAGGTGTTTTCCTCAATCGTTCTTTCAACTCTTCGATATGCGCTTCAATTTCAGGTGTCAAATAGTCCATTTCCCCTCCCGTTTCAGTCATCCTACAGCCTGCCGCCTTGGATTATCCGGACTCTCCCACCATTTCCGATGCTCTTCAATCTCCTGATGATTGCTGAAGTTTTCCAGCTCCAGACCGCATTTCGGGCACATACTCAAGGTTGAGGAAGCTGACCAGGTTTTCCCGCATACGGGGCAGTTGTGATACTTCGGTTCTTTCGACACCTTCACCGGCTGTTTGGGGCTTTTGTCCATGGCTCTCTTGATAAATCGGGGAACATCCGCACTATGAAACTTATTGATCTGGGAGATCTCCTTCCTCTGCAGGTAGTCGTGAAAAACCTCTATCAGCCATTCGGATCCGAACCGACTGTAGGCTATACCGATCTGTTCCGATTCGGCAGGAGTAAAATAGAGCATAGATTCTGGATCGCGTTTTTTCACCATACCCAGAAGGAACTTCTTCATCTCATTTACGGAAGTAATGCCCGCCGCAGGCGGAAGGGACGCCGGAGACGGTGGAGAGTCGGAGTTTTCCACAACCTCCTTGATTTTCTCTTTCGGAGACTTTGCGGAAGGATTATTTGTTATAACACCTTTATAATTGTGTCTTGAAACCAGAGGGTCCGTGAACCCACCGGTCCGATAATTGACCCTCTGGATATCTGGTGTGGTTCCAATTTCAGACACCATATGTTCCACAGGTTCAGTTTCTGACCCTGTGGATTCAACAAAGTTTTCCTCAGACTGATTTTCAGCACCCACAGATTGACCAGCCTCTCTGGCCCTCTTCCTTTCCACCCAGACGGCCATGGATTCTTCATCCCACCGTGTTTTGATGATAATACTCTGTCCGTCAAAAAGACCCAATTCACCTTTAGTTTTAACGTACTCGATCAGACCAGCACCACGAAGAAATGACTTGGCCTTTTTGATTTTTGCATTGCCCCATCCAAGGCCATTTTTAATATACTGGAGGTTCGCTTTAACCTTCTTTGAACCCTGGACTCTGGACGTGAATACAAGATGGTCATAGAGCTGTTTTGCATCCAGACCATCCTTTCCATGAGCCATAAAAAACTTATACAAGCCGACTGTTACAACGATGAAATCATCATCGAGATCCATAGCAAATTCATTTTCAGTCAAAAAAGAGTCCCCGGTCTGGGGACATTCTTTACCAGTTCCCTTGTGGGAACTCAATCTGTGTTTCTCCTGGTTTCCATCTTATCTACTTCCTCGCTTACAGCGTCCCCAAGCGGTCCGCCAGTTGTTTATTCTTCTTAGAGAGTTTAGACCGAAGGTCTCTCTCTTTTTTAAGCTGCCTCATTAACCTTAATGTGAATGCCACCAGGTCTCTGTAATCCTTTTGACTTGGATTTTCCTTCTTTCTAAACAGATCCATATCATCTTTAAGCATTTGTCAGCTCCAGTTTCTTTTTTAGAAGATGGTTAATATGAGTTTGCCTAATCAACTCTTTTCTTAGAGTCATATTATCCAGTTCCAATCTCCTGATAATTCCCGTTTTCGACGGCTTCTTAGCTTTCTTCTTTCTGGGATTTCCAGGCATTCTGATTTTCAGATGGTGCGCCCGGGCCATAACATACTCCCGTGGCTCCCCCAAGGCTTCAGATACCCTATCGGGGCCGTCAGTTGGATAATTCGCTTTTATATAGGAATCGATTGCTCTTACTCTTTCTCTACTTCTCATAACTCAGTACTCCTCTCAACACGCAAACAGGTCCATCTGATCTCCCCGGCTTTTATCATCATTAGCAGGATCAGAAACCGGCAGAAGATTCTCTTCGGAGACAGGAACAAACATCCTCTTTGCCGCAGGTTTCGGAGGCGGTGGAGTCGGTTCCGGTTTCGGAACTTCTGGAGGAGGATTCTTCTGAATCGCCTGATACTCAATACTGGAATAATCAAACCCGATACGGGCGCAAACATAGGGCAATAGCATTTCCAACCCTTTATGCCCGATTCTCTCTATCTCCCTTTTCGCTTTCTGCCAGGCGAACCAGATAGCCCCCAGAGGAAGGGTCGGAGTAAAACCGGAATCTATCACCAGGCCTTTCCCTTCATAACAGAGCCAGATCCTCGCATACCATCCACTTTTTCCCGGTTTTTCATAGGGAATAACTTTCACTTTCTCAATACCGTCAGGATTTCGGATCACCTCTTTCATTATCTGGAAGTTTGCACCGGAAGGATTGATGATCGGTTCAGACCTACCCAGAATAGGACAGTTTTTCAGACAGCCTGATGCGTATATCTGTTCCAATTCACAGGTCTCTTTAAAATGCTCACAGCTCATACAGTGCATGAGTTCCCTCCGGTCTTTTCGTTCAAAACTCCAAAGAACTGTTCCTCCTCTTTGGCAAGCATGTTATAGATCTGGACAGCAGTTTTACCTTCACTAGTCAATCGATCCAGTAGAAGGATGACAGCAAGATCTCTTTGAAACTCATTTAAGTTACATCTAAATGTATATAAATCCTCTGAATCCAGTTTTTGTCCGGACTCAAGAATCTCCTTCATCGTCATCCTCTTCCTCCTCGTAAGAAATAATCACGTTATACCATTCCTCAAACTCCCACGCCGGATGCCCTGGAAACCGTTTCTGAAACAATTCCCAGTTATCCAGAACTACACTTCCGGTAAACTTCCGAGCCATCCCCTCCAGGATATCTTTCTCCCTGGGAACAAGATCCCAGCGGTATATTTCCTCTGCAATACGAAAAAAATGATCCCGGCTGATATGGGAGGGAGAGTTCACAAAATCTTCTCCAGATACTGTTCCACCACCTTCCGCAACTTCTCAGCTGGGGCACCATACAATGTCTCCATGGTGGTATAATTCACCAGCACAACCTCTTCACCATTTCTGATAAGAGAAACCTTCCCAATATAGGTTTTGACCACCCAGTTCCTTTCTGGTTCTCTGGAATTAGCGCAATGTTGCGCTTTATCTTTACCCTTTATTTCCCGGTAGGTCTGATTAACAGATTTGTCACCTGACCTGATCGCCTCTTTCTGCTGTTCAGAAGCATCCCTCTCAACAGTCCTGATCTGCTCCACTTTCCGGGGAGAAGTACCGACGATATCGGCAGTTCTCTCTGAAGATTTTCCTTTATATGCACTGTCACCCCTCCCTCTGGATTTCATCTGATCTACTTTCAATACATAGTCATACAGCTCGGACTCAGAAAGATTCCGACGATCGATCTGCTCATGAAGTGCCCAATCCACTGCATCATCCACACTATCAAATGTCTGGTGCCACATAGGGACTTCTTCCAGCCCCAGAGCCTTCACTGCGGACAGTCTTGTATGACCATCCACAAGAAAGCTGGTACCATCCGGAAAAATCCCGACTATCAGAGCCTTCCGGGGATCAAACCCGTTCTGCCCGATGGATTCCATAATGGATTCCAGGTTTCTCTGCTGGATCGGAAAGAGACTGACAAAGGGCTCTCCGGTAGGAATATTCTCTGGAGAAGTAATTACAGGAACCTTTGCCCGTAGCTCCCTGATCTGCTCACTCAGCTGATTCAGAGACAGTCCTCCCGTCATTTTCTCTTTGCCGGGATTCGCCTTTACAGTTAATCCCCTGGCCATCAGAAAGCCTCCACATTCAACCGCTCCCCTGTTAAGAGCTGAGAGAGGGCTTCTGCCGCCAGGAATAGACGGCTCTTATCCTTTGCCATGGAGATCCGCTCCCCAGTGTCGATATACTTTTTTATCAGGCTTTCATGGGGGATCCGGATTTCAAGGATGTTATCAAAACTATTCAAGAACAGCGTATCCAACTGGTTCAGAATATTATCTGGATTATCCGTTCTGGGAGGTTTCCAGGAGTTCACTAAAAGATTCCATTTTTGCAGGTGTTCTTCACCCAGATCCTGAATAATCTGATTCTGGAAAAACAAGGCTCCTTTCCAATCCCATTGAGACAGATAGCAGGGAGTTACTATCCTGTCTGCCGCAAACAGGGCATTCAAAGTAATGTTGTCCCACGTAGGAGCTGTATCTATGATGCAAAAATCATAATTCTCGGATACCTGGCTTAACAGCCGTTTGAGAGTCAGGATACTGATAGTCCTCAGATTCACCAGGTTAAATGAAGAAGGAATAAGATGAATATTGGCATAGATAGTCTCCAGTACATTATCCATCAGATCTCCCCGGTGAAGAGCTTCTGCTATTGAGTTGTATTCTACAGCTTCCGGATCATCAACATAGTAGAATGTCATGGAGTTCTGAATATCCATATCGATACACAAAACCTTCTTTCCAGCCTGGGCCAGATAGTTGGCCTGCATAATGGCATTGGATGATTTACCCGTACCGCCTTTGATGGAACTGAATGCAATAGTTTTCATGCGTGTATTCCCTCCATCTTTTTGGCTTTCCGTTCTTCCGAAGCATGAGCCTTTTTCTCGAACTCTTCCGTAATAGGAAAGATGTTCTCTCCCCGGCCTTTCACATATTCCGAGCATTCATCACAAAGGGGGGCTTTTTTAAAGTACATAGTTGCTTTATTCCCACAGGGGCCGAATTGCCCGTTTCTTACCAGCATGAACCCGCAGGTCAGGCTTTGAGTCTTTTTCATGTTTGACCTCACATGATTTATGGATTTATAAGATGTGCCTCTCTCTGCACCCGTCACACAACTTCAACCTGTTCACCTGCGGCCGCAGGGCATGTGTCGCAATGAATGAGCTGGTCAGGCTCATCTATTTGACAGGGAGGGAATCGAACCCCCAGAAGGGAAAAGGAGAAAACCCTCCTACCGCATTACCTGCCATTGTGGCCGGATCCGTCTCGGCCAAGACATCGAAAAACTATTCCATTCCAAGGAAGAATAGGCTGACCGGGAATCGAACCCGGGGGCCGGGGGCCTCTCAATCCCTGGGGCATTGCCACTACACAACCAGCCTGAATAAACCCTCCGGGCCGAAACACCGTGAAGGGTACCGGTTTCTAAAATCCTGAGCGAATCCCCCTTCGCTACGGGAGCAGGATCACCATTGCCGCAATGACCGGTTACGGTTGGATTTTTCTGGCACCGGATGGACTTGAACCGCCTGACCACGCCTGCAGGCATGTCTGAAACCTGCTGTGGGTCGGTACCGAATAATTTAAAACTGCCCCATCACAATCTTTTCCCGATCATGAATACGCATCAGATCCCACTCCTCTTTCCGTGCCAGTTCATCCCGTTCACGCCATTTGCAGTAGGAGCTCAATCTCCAGCGTTTTCTTCCGGTAGCAAAGTCGGACTGTCCGAAATTGGGTATCCGCCACCGTTCCCTCATAAGCATGGAGCGGGAAATTCCTTCTCTGGCAGCTACATCATCAAGGTTAAGGACAGGATCTCCTACCAGGTCCAGGAGTTCTTTCATCATGAACTGAGTGGCTGAGACTTTCTTTTCCAATCTTTTGAAATCTTCAATGTCGGGGATGTTCATAACGGCTCCTTTAAAAAGCGCAATATTGCGCTATTTCTTTATTTCTTAACTACTCATTTTGTTGTGGTTTTTATCATGCTCTTTTGAAATCAGGTAATTAGATATTGCCTCTTCAACAACCTCTTGTATCTTCCTGTCTTCAATTGCAGCTCTTGTCTTAATCCGGATGTGAATATTTCCGTTGATCTTTATATTCTTTGTCCCAATTTTGGTATTCATAAACTATTAATGTACCATTATTGGTTTTATGTCAATAATAATTTTATCTTTTTATCCCAAAAATGGTACAATGTGTCGAGAAAATAAACATGAGTACATTTTGGGAAAAGACATTACCACTGCTCTACAAAAAGGGTTTATCTCAAGCCGATATATCAAGAATTGTGGATAGACCAAGAAGCACTGTAAGTAACTGGATAAAAAGAGATACTGAACCATCAGCGTCTGAATCAGTAGCTATAGCAAAAGAACTTGGTGTTAGTGTTGAGTTTTTAACCGATGCTGAAGCAAACAAATATGAAGGGATGTCCGAGTTAAAATCTATGATGCACAAGTGGATTGATGACCTTTCTGAGGAGGAGCTGCAGGATCTGGACAGGTTTCTGGATTTGATTGAGGCCGGGGCTGTTGTTACTTCTTTAAGAAATAAGAAAGGTGGGGAGTAACTTTTCCGTAACCAGTAATAATTTTGATTTATTTACTAATATGAGTTATACAGTAAGTATTGTTATCCGGTACTAATTGACAGGTCTGTTAAACAGTTGTAGTTTAAGTTGACTTAATTTAGAATTTCATATGGAGATGAATATGCAAACAAAGAGAGTTACAATGCATGAAATGAATGATATGCTCTCTATCAGCAGACAAGTAGAGCATCCATATTTCTATCGTTTTTCTTATCGTCTTGGTAAAGGGATTCTTGCAACACGTATCAGGAAAAATGCTCTTCAGAACAGCATGAAGAGTAGAGCTTTCCATTCCATAGATATTGATCCTAACAGTAGTATGGGGAAAGCTATTAACCGCTTAGAAAGAATACAAAACTCATTGGTAAGTAAGAATGCCAAAAGATAATCAGAACCTACCAGAAAAAGTAGATATAAATAAGTTTCTCGATATAGAAATGAGCAGGACAGAAATAGAACGTCTGCGTGAAGAAAATGTTGCCAAAGAACTTGAAGCCTCAAGGGAATCAAGCAAAGAAGCAACCCAAATAGCAAACAGGGAACTTGATGTTCAAAGCCAGTTTATAGAGAAATCATTCGATTTCAAAAAACTGATCGTAAAGCTTGGCGCTGTTCTGATAGCTATTCTGCTTTTAGGTGGTGGAGCTCTAATCTGGTATCTTTCAGATCATAACGATGCAATTATTGATAAGATATTTAATTTCTTTAAGGATATATTGAAGATCCTTGTTGGTTTTGTACTTGGATATGCTGCACAGATAGTCCGTACCAATAATAAAAGAGACAACGATTAGTCATAAAATATTTTTTTGATTTCAAGGCTCCTATTTTGTAGGAGCCTTTTTATATATATAAAAAAACCGGAGAGTAACCTTTCCAGTCACTTACTCCGGTTTTTCCGCCTTTTCGCAGCAATGGCTGCTATCCGCTTTAACAGCTCCTGCAACTCATCTTCCGTAAGGTCTTTCGTACTGGATTTTTTCATAAGGATTACTCCTTCACTCTTTCGAGTGCCCCTACCAGCACTATACATACGTTAAGATTAATTTAAAAACAGATCAAGGGTTTTTTATAGAAATATTATTATTACCATCTAGGTAATAAATTATTATTCTGGAAAAATGTTTTATTTTTTATTGTTGATAATGTTTATTGTTAAGAATATCATTGAATACATCCTTCCATTTCCAGAGGTATGACATGAAGCTTCTCAAAATAGTCAATAAATGCAATCAAATCGAAATCAATCCATTTTACAAAGTCCTGAACGATATAATTTCCCAGATAGATGAAAAAATTGAACTAGAAAAGAAAACAGATGCAGAACATTTTGTAAAAGCATTCACCCACCCGGCTATTAATAAATTATACGCCAACCGCCTTATGACCGTACTTAACAACAACCTACTACTTGATCTCATTACAGATATAATCATAAAAGACGGGAACTGCATTATGAGCCGGGACTGGTTCAATGAATTATTCCGTGCAGAAGTGAAGGAATTAAAATCCACTATTAAAGATTTTAAAGCTCTGTTTGACAAAGGGGAAAACCCTTTCGATGCTGATCCATCCAGAATAAGGGATTATAAAATATTCAAAGCATGTGCATCGACAGCTTTCACAAATGACCTTAAAAACGGAGCACAGGAAAAAATAACCCTTGATGAACTTTCAATACTTCAAACACTAAAATCATCACTTGGACTATCTAGCGAAGAATCCAGAGCTTTATATTACCTTGTTGTCGGTGAAAAAGAATTGGATAATCTGAATATTGACGACATCATCACATTGGCAAAAGATGAAAGCACAATTTTCTACAAGAAGAATGAAAACACCATCTATATCCCCGATGAGTTCATATCAATCCTGAGAGACATCAAAGGGATTCAGCTGCCGGATAAATTTACTAGACGAATATTGAAAGCACTCCCTGATAAAAATATCAACATGGTCAAAAAACTCCATGGAATTAAGGAAACAGAGAGACACAGCAAGATAGAAGCAATCATAAAACAGGGAGTAAGCATCTATGATATCCTTACTGATGAGATTTTCTCCCAAAACGATAAGCTGCAGGATAGAAAAGATTTTCTGAAAGACATTATCGAAAATAAATTGGAAATTCACCTGCCGAACACCGGAAGAACAATTGAAGAGAGAATAAACTTTCTGATTGACTATCTGCTGGAACAGGACACTGATTCCAATCTAGGTATAGCCCGGGACGGTTATGACAAATTGCTCAGAGATTTAACTGCTCATTCCAAAGAAATTGAACAAATGATACGGGAAGAATTTCAGATACAAAAAACAGTTGAACTCAATGCTGAAAATATGCTGGATTACAATATCCGACCCCGAGATATTCTCTACCTACTCCCCCAGAATACTCTGATATCTTTCTGCACTGATCATAAAATTTCCTACAGAGGCAAGAACAAAGTAAATGCCGTTTTAGGGAATTACAGAAAGTCGGAAAATCTCTATCTGGAAAATTATATCCTGATTGCCAACAATGATTATGATGGATTAAAGAATCAGGGTATTCACAATATCAATGTTGGCTTTGAATTCGAAGGAACAACAAAAATGATATTTGAACGCCTAGGGTTCAACGTCAATGAAGAACTCCGGACAGCCATAAACAGCAAAAATGAAAAAGCCGACATTGTTCTAGACTTGGGTGATAACAAACTCATTATTGTGGAGTGTAAATCTTCCAAAGAAAGTTACAGTAAGTTTTCAACTGTTACCCGGCAGATGAACTCCTATTATAAACACTATGAAAATAAAGGATTTACCGTAGAAAAATGTCTGCTGGTATCCGGTACATTTACTGAGGACATGAAGCAGGAAAGTGAAACATTTTATGATTTCGATCTGACCCTGGTGGAAGCAGAGACTCTTTTTAATATTCATGAGGAATACAAATCCATCAACAAAAAAGAATTTCCCTACCGGCTATTTAAACCGGGTGTTCTCAGTGAGAATATAACTGTTAATGCTCTAAAAAAGTAGGAAAAACGATGAAACTAAAAGAAATTGTTATCCGCCCGGATATAGCAGAATACAAATCGGAATACAGAGGATTGAAAGTCTGCCTGGACGGTAACTTTGAGATTAAGGATATCCACGGGGATCCCCTCTCCTGGGAAGAAATCAAGAGAGTACTTGAACTGGGTAGGGTTATAGTTCATAACTCATTCCAGGAAGATACAGAAATGGTAATAGCTGCGGATCCGGATGATTATTCTGAAGCTGTTATGTTTGCTTTGCAGAAAGGGATCATGGTTGTGAGCGAGCAGGAGTTTTGGAGACTCAATAAACAATTGATAAATTATGCCGTAATAAAATGTTGAGTTGATTTTTAAGCAAGTTATATCTTTGCATAGTTTTATAAAGAGATAAAAATGGATATAAAAGACACATTAGAAAAAAAACTTAAAAACTTTACGTCAGCACCTTTTCTTTTTATTGGATCAGGTCTTTCAAGGAGATATATTGGCCTTGAAGACTGGAAAGGACTTTTACAAAAGTTTTGTTCTGATAATGGTTTAAACTTTGACTATTATTATTCAACTTCAAATTCTAACCTTCCTAAAACAGCTAAATTATTAGCAAAAGACTTTTCAGAGATATGGTGGAAGAATGATAAATTTTTGGATAGTAGGAATGAATATAAAGCATATGGAATAATGGAGCATGAGTCATCTCCATTAAAATATGAAATATGTAAATATCTTAAAACGAAGTCAATTATAGATGATCAAGAATTAAAAAATGAAGTTGAAGAATTAAAAAAAGCAAACATTGATGGAATCATAACCACTAATTGGGATAATTTTATCGAGGGTTTGTTCCAGGATTATGATGTATATTTTAGTCAAGATGATTTAATCAATTCAATAGTCCAAGAAATTGGAGAAATATACAAAATACATGGATCTGTAGATGACTTTAATACTCTCATTCTAACAGATGAGGATTATGATTCTTTTACAAAAAAGAACGCTTATCTAGCAGCAAAACTATTATCAATATTCATTGAACATCCAATTTTTTTTCTAGGATATTCAATAAGTGATTCTAATATTCAAGAGATTCTTAAATCAATAGCTACATGCATATCTCATGAAGGCCTAAAAAAACTGGAAAATAGCATTTTTCTCGTAGAACCAATTTTTGATGGATCTTCTGACATTATTGAAAAGTCTTATATAAATATTGATGGGAGCAATCTCCCTATTACTCATATCTATGTAAAAGACTACAGCATAATATATAAAACATTGCAATTATACAAAAGGAAATTAAGTGTTAAACATCTTAAACAAATTAAAACACAACTTTATGAAATTGTAAAAAATAATGACCCTCATGATAGAGTTGCTTTAATAGACATTGAGAAAAATGATGATATTGTTGATGTAGACTTCGTAATCGGTGTAGGAATGAAATCATTACATGAAAAAGGAATGGTTGGTTTAAATCGAGATGACATTATTGAAGATATTATTTTTAATACTGGAGGATATGATCCTAATGATTTACTAACCTATGCATTTCCGCAGATTCTAAAATATCAGAGACGAACTCCGTTGTATAAATATTTAAAATTAGGGAATAAATTGTCTGATATTCAAAATAATAAATTAGACTGGAGAATAAAAAAATATTATAAATTAATTGATGAGGATATAAATAATCCTAATGTTACTGTACGCTCAATGTTAATTAAAAATGAACCAATAAGCTATAGTTATAATATATCTGATGCAAATTATTTAAAGGCGGCAATAAGAAAAAATGGAAAGTCGAGTATTGACAATGAGAAATTATTATCATTGTTAAAGGAAAAATTTTCTAATTATAAAGAAGAAGTATCAAAGGCAAATCCACCAATCTTCTGTAGTCATTATAGAACAACAGTTAGAATCTATGACTGGTTAGAATACTCAGACTAATAGAAAGAAAATCTAATTAACATATTGTTTTAGTTTCATTAAACGTTCCTCACCACTTCGATGATCATATTCTCTACGGTACCTAGTATGCCCCATCAGTTCTTTCACAGTTTCCAAATCAAGATCCATCAGTTTCCTGGTTTCAAAAGAATGCCGCAAACAATACTGGGTCCGACCATCCAGCTTAACCTTCGCCCTTCTGGCAGAAAGTTTAAAATGCTTCAATGAAGTTTCAACCTTTATCCCTTCCGTATTCGCCGCAGGAAAAATCAATTCATCAATCCCAGGATCAGTTTCCTCCAGGTATTGATTAAGCAAACTAACAGTTATATCCTCCAGAAGCCCAAGCTTATACGCCTTCCCCTTCTTCGTAGTCTTAATAGAATCCTTATATTTCCCTGTCACCGTATCAATCGACCCGGTAGTATAGATTCCCCCCACAGAGCTGTAGTAAGCCCTCCTGGTCAATCCTGCGACCTCTCCTGGACGAAACCCCGTATCCCGCATGATCATGAAAAATACGGTCCATTTTAGCCCCTGCCATATCCGCAGCAGTTCATCTTTATCATCCGGAAACAATTTCTGCATTTCCAATTCATCAAAGTGCTGGCGTTCCCGGTTCTCTTCGCTTATTTCCTCTACAGAGGCCGCCACGTTCTCTTCTATGACTTTCTGGTACTTGGCCTCCTCCATAACGATACGGAAAGCGTGAAGTACCTTATTCTTCGCATTATCGGAAAGCTCCTGATCCGTCCGGACAGAACGGAGATCCAGAAACCAATTATCAATTTCCATGGTATTGATACTGGTAATTAACCGGCTGCCGAACTCCGGCAGAATATAGTTATCCAGCCGCCCCTGGTGCGCTCTGAAATAGTCGGATGCGTAGGTCTTCTTTTTTCTCTTCAACCGCTTAAACCACAGTTCATTTCCAGGAACAAAAAAACCTTTAGCAAACTCATTCAATGTAGTTATTTTTCTGTTTACTTTTATTTCATCCCGCCGGTTTGCCTCTGCCCAGCGAATGGCATCATCCCGGTCATCACAGCCGGTAGAAATCCATTTACCTGGCGTATGGGCGAATTGAACATAGAACTTACCACGGCGATTCCAGAAGCGATATGGCTTTTTCATAATAGAAATTTACGGTCTGAATACAATAATTGTCAACACTTCTGTCTACATTTAGGACATCAAAAAAGGCTAACTTACTGCATAGCAATAAATTAGCCTTTTAAAAATTGTGCCGGTGACCGGACTTGAACCGGTACGGGCTATAAGCCCACGAGATTTTAAGTCTCGGGTGTCTACCAATTCCACCACACCGGCGACACTGCTGGTATATTATATATCTTTAATCCATTGGTCAAGAATTCCAGGGTAAAAAAGTTAATTCAGAAAAAGAATAATCTAATTGCATTTTTTGAAATACAAAGGATTTAAATCCCCATTCCCTTGACACCGCTTCATCGAAAAGCCTATAGTTATCATACAAAAAATTATCGATTTACTTTCAAAGGAGTAAATATGACAAGTTATAAAGATCTTGGTTTATCAAATACTACAGAGATGTTTAAAGGTGCTGTAGCCGGCGGTTACGCTGTACCGGCTTACAACTTCAACAACCTGGAACAGCTTCAGGCTATTATCCAGGCTTGTGTAGAAACAAAATCTCCCGTTATTCTGCAGGTATCTTCCGGTGCCAGAAAGTACGCTAACGCGACTCTTCTGAGAAACATGGCCAAAGGTGCAGTAGAATATGCAAAAGAGCTGGGATATGAAATTCCTATCGCTCTGCACCTGGACCACGGTGATACTTTCGAACTGTGTAAAGACTGTATCGACAACGGTTTTTCTTCTGTTATGATCGACGGTTCTCATCACTCTTACGATGACAACGTTGCTCTTACCAAAAAAGTTGTTGAGTACGCTCATCAGCACGGTGTAACAGTAGAGGGAGAACTTGGAGTTCTCGCCGGTGTGGAAGATGATGTAGTAGCTGAAAAATCTACCTATACCAGACCCGAAGAAGTAGAAGACTTTGTCAAGAAAACCGGAGTTGATTCTCTGGCTATCTCTATCGGAACTTCTCACGGAGCCAACAAGTTCACCCCCGAACAGTGTACCAAAAATGCTGACGGAATCCTTGTACCTCCCCCCCTCCGGTTTGACATTCTTGAAGAAATTGAAAAAAGAATCCCCGGATTCCCCATCGTTCTTCACGGATCTTCTTCTGTTCCCCAGGATCAGGTTGCCATCATCAATGCTAACGGCGGAAAAATGAAAGACGCTGTTGGTATTCCTGAAGAGCAGCTGAGAAAAGCGGCAAAATCTGCTGTTTGTAAAATCAACATCGACTCAGATGGTCGTCTGGCAATGACTGCTGCCATCAGAAAAGTCCTGACAGAAAAACCCGAAGAGTTCGATCCCAGAAAATATCTTGGTCCTGCAAGAGACAGTCTGAAAGAAATCTACAAACTGAAAAATGAGAATGTACTCGGTTCTGCCGGTCACGCTTGATTCTGATTTTTAGATTCTGATTTTCAAATCCCTGTCCAGGCGGCAGGGATTTTTTTAATGGAAAACTATATGAAATATAATTTAGAGACTGGGATGATAGACAGCCATTTTCATATTCTTGAAATGAACCGGAAAGGCCTGCCTACGGACGAACTCCTTGTTGAATATGAACAGCGGGGTATCAGTTTACTCCTTGATGCGGGTGTGGATCTTGACAGTTTTGAAAGACGCCTCGAGTACCGCCAATACCATAAAGGGCTATATTTTGCCGCTGGAATCCACCCCAATATTTCCCGTGATCACTGGCCAGAAGACAGGGATAGCCAACTTATGAAGCAGGCATCCCACCCTGCCGTAAAAGCTGTTGGAGAAACAGGGCTGGATTTTTTCAGAACCACTTCCAACAGGCAGGATCAGATGGAGTTGCTTGAACTCCAATATGATATTTCTCTGCAGGTGGAAAAGCCTCTGATTTTCCACTGCAGAGAAGCGGATACTGCTCTGGAAAAATGGATGAATCAGCTTGACTTCCCCTATGGCGGAGTACTGCACTGCTTTCCCGGGGGCCGGAAACTGGGTGAAACCGCCCTGGAAAAGGGACTGATGATTTCATTTGCAGGCAATTTTACCTTTAAAAATGCCCCGGATATCCGGGAAGCGGTATCATGGGTTCCCCTTGAGAGAGTACTTATCGAAACGGATGCCCCTTACCTTTCTCCTGTTCCCCTGCGAGGTAGAGAGAATCATCCAGGCCATATAGGACATACCTATGAAGCTGTTGCCAGGGAATACGATATTCCGAAATCCCAGCTGATGCGGCAGGTGGAAGATAACTTTAAAAAGTTTTTAAACTTATAAAATAAAAAAAGGGCCCTCAACGCAGGGCCCTTTACTGTATCGTAAGCGTCAAATAAACACAGGCCCTTTATCAGCCGTAATGTTATCTTTTAAATTCCATGGTAATAATTCTTCCCATTCTTGTTCATTATTGATGAGCGGAGCTTTAGAGAAAACATAATGCAGATAATCAAAGGGATTCAAATTATTTTGTTTTGCAGTCTCAATCAGAGAATACATCCCGCAGGAACTGTCTGCCCCTTTGGGATTCCCGGAAAATAGCCAGTTTTTCCTCCCCAGAACAAAAGGACGAATAGCATTTTCACTGGCATTATTATCCGGAGTCAGATAGGGGCTTTCCAGATATCGAATCAAATAATCCCATTGATTCAATGCATAGTGAACCGCTTTTCCCAAAGCACTTTCCGGTAAAACATTTTCAGCCCTTTTATCCAACCACTGTTTAAATGCATCAAGAATGGGTTCAGCCTTGCTTTTCCGTTGTTCCAGGAAATCTTCAGGAGACAATTTCCTACTCCTTAGATCATTTTCCAAGGCATAGAGCTTCTTGATATGTTTGATTCCTTCCAGAGCACTTTTAGATTTCTTACTGGCTTTATCAGCCTCAATGAACTTCCTTCTGGCATGAGCAAAGCAGCCTACCAGATGTATATCGGGATTGCCTTCTACCGCGGTTTTGTATCCTTGATATCCATCGGTTTGCAGATACCCTTTAAAACCAGTGAGAAAATTCTTCGCATATTCCGATGCCCGTGTCGGATGGTACTCATAATAAACAGCTTGTTGTCCCGGAGGACCGCCTCTGGCCAGCCACATATAGGATTTTTGTTTGTTATCCCGACCTGGTTCATTCAGAACCTGGACGGTTGTTTCATCCATTTGGAGCACTGGACCGGATTTTATGTGTGTTTTCAGCAGTTCAAAGAGAGGGAGAAGGGCTTCGTAAGCCTTTTTCTGCCAATTACTCATATTCTGACGGCTAATCCGGGCTCCCATACGCTCAAACCGTTTTTCCTGTCGGTAAAAAGGAAGATGGTCCACGTACTTGTTTATCATCAGAAATGCCAACAGACCGGGAGTGACAATCCCTTTGGGGATGATGGAAGGCTCCGGAGGGGCAATCTTTACAGCAGGAACATCTTCATCGGCGGTTCCTTCACAATTACCACAGGCATATTTAAACCGGATAATCCGCTCTACCCAGATACGGGGAGGGATCACATGCAGTTTCTCAGAGATTTCTTCTCCGATCTTCTTCAGTTCCATACCGCAGGCACAGATTTTCTCATCTTCAGAAATATCAATAATCCGTTCTTTACGGGGAAGGTTCTCATCCAGAGGCTTTCTGCCTGTTTTTTTACGTTTGTAGGTGGATATTTCCTGTTCTTCTGAACTGTCTTCCTCTGGAGTCACAGATTCTTCAGTATCAAACAATTCAATCTGATCAGGAATATTTTCTGCTCTTCTGCCAAATTGCCGATGCAGGGCCAAAGCCAGTTTCTCTTCAAGAAGCTGATACTTCTTTTCCCAGTTCTGGTTCTGGGCTTTTGATTCAGCGAGTTGCTGTTTCAGCAAAAGGAATTCTCTTTGTGCTTCCAAAGGAAGAGAGGCAATATCCATAAAAGAATTTTAGCAAAGTCTGGAATTTGAGTAAATTCCTTTCAGGCAATTTCTGAATATTTCAATGATTTATGAGCCCTCCAGAAATCTATACCCTTCAAAAGCATAGAGAGTTCTTCAAAGCTGATGGCTTTAGCAGCTTCTTCCGTATCCGGCCAGGGAAAACGGTGCTTCTCTAGACGTTTCTGCCAGAGGCAGAACCCTGTCTGGTCCCAATAGAGGGCCTTCAGAATCCGTCTCTGTTTATTACAGAACATGAAGAGAGAGCCGCAAAAGGGATCAAGAGACATTTCATCCTGAACTTCTACAGCCAAACCGTTTATGGCTTTCCGCATATCCGTAACACCGGGGCGGATAAATATTTTGACCTGGGAGAAATCCTTAATCATTGCACTCTTCCAGGGTCTGAAGCAGTTTCTTTAATGTGATTGTATCAAAATCCCGGTCCAGTTTTATCCGGTAGGATTTCCATTGCAATTCAATGGATGAGCCTATGGATGTTTCCCTGGGCAGTTTTACAGGAATTTCAACCAAAGGTTGAGGTTTCCGTTTGTATCGCTTCCTCCATCCGTGGAATGTTGTTGCTTTCAGGTTTTTATCCCGGCAGAATTGATTTACTGATTTGCCAGACAGTTCCCATTCTGCCAGAAGAGCATGGCGCTGATCCATTTTATATTGTTTCAAGGAAGACCTCCTTGTGAGATTGTACTGGGAGGTCTTCAAAATTATTAGATGCGGTTTATTTGACGCTTACACTGTATCATCCTATACGGTTAAATCAAAGATCACCAGGAATCCAGAATGTCATCAACATCTCTGCTGTCTTCAGCAAACAGATCCGATACGGCCCGCAGGTCATCGAGATAGATGTAATAGGTTCCGTATGTCTCATCAAGATCACACAGAACATTGAATCCCTGAATGGTAATTCCCATTTTATTGTTATAGTGATAATCCCTCTGTACAATAGTGGGAGGAACAGAAACTGTTACCTTTTTCCAGCCGACAAAGTTGAGTTTTCCCATATTGATGTAGGCTACATTACCGAAATGATCTGAGATTTCCATCTGCAGAACATGATTGGTATTTCTACCGGCTACCCATACAGAAATGGTTTTGGTAATTCCTTCAATGGGAAGAGGCCTAACAGGTCTGATTGAGAAGGAGTTCATACCTCTTCTATAAAAAGAGACCTTAGCACCGAGAACGTAATCATCAGATTCCTGTATTCCCGCAGCCACTTCGCCTTCAATTGGTTCCTTATCAAGAGGAGACCCTTCAAAGCGGCGAAGCTGAACAATCCCTTCGTCAGCAGCCATAACACCATACCAGAGGCCGGCATCTTCAAACTTGCTAACGGAAACTTCCTGAAGTTTCTGCTGAGCGGAATCAATACCGATCTGAGCGGCATTCGGTTCTCCGGCATCCTGGGCAGTGATCATCATACCGGTGAAAACTGATGCGATCACAAAACTGATTAAAAACTTTTTCATCGTTTATTCTCCTTCGCCCCAGATTTCCTGAATTCTTTCAGGATCTGTCAAACCAAATCCGTCATAATAGGATTCATGCTTATCAGAAAGGACTTTTAAATGATCAAGATAGACATAAAAATTACTTACATTTTCTGAAGGATGGGTATAAACAACAATCTTTGTCAGTCTCAGACCTTTGTATTCGGGCTGATAGACAACAGACTGTTTAATGTAATTGGGAATATCCAGATACATATTTTTCCATCCGGAAAAATTGATGCTTCCCACAGATCTTTTATCATCAGAGGGAATAAGATCAAGCCTGTAGGCAAGTCCCTGATAATCCATGAAATGCATTTCAATACTGTAGTTGAAGCGTGATCCCCAAACCCAGAGATCAACTGTTTTGATTCTTCCGGGCAGACTTATGGGTTTCGCTTCCCAGCTGTCGCCTTCACCGGCACCGGGAATAATCTCAATCTGATTGTAACCTTTTCTATCGAATCTGGAGTTGATACCGAGAACCTGGAGGCTGTCGCTGTTCTCTGGATCGGGACCAAAGAGATCATCCGGCCATTCATTCGGTACATATACCATCTTGGGGAAACCTTCTGTAGAGAATTTACTCCCCATTACCTGCCAGACAATTGGACTTCCATCTTCATGTAACGCAGAACCGGGACCGTCAAAACTATCGATAACATATGATTCAAGCTTAAGAGTTTTCTCATCGGCAAACAAAAAGCCTGCACAAAGAGTAAACAGAATCAATAAGCCTGCAAGAACCAGGCGGCCATGTCTCATTATAAACTCCTTAATATTCAACAAAATAAAAATATTTTATTCAAAATGAATTATATTTCTCCAGGTATTTCGTGTCAAACCTTTTTTAGTTTTTATTCCTTTCCGGAGAAGAAACAAAAATATTCAAATATACCTTTTTTACCTTTTATGCAGATCCGATTCCACATACAGGATTTCCTCCCCGACTCTACCGGAAGAGATTTCTGCAGAGGCCTCCAGAAGTCCCTGTAAATCAGGATATATTAAATACTTCACATTGTCAGGAAGAAAATCATAATCAGGACTTGTCAGAATAGCTGTTATATTCTGTCCTTCAGGCCAGAGGTCAATCAGATTGGGCAGAAAGCGGTCCGGTATCGCCAGAAGAGTATAGGAATTATTTTCCCAGTCAAAGGAATTGAAAAACCTCAGGATGTGACCATTTATATCACTATTTCCCTGTTCCAGAAAAAGAACACCCTTTTCCGGAAAATCCATATCACTTCCCCATCCTCTGAGAACAGCCTGATACTCTTCGTTAAATACAGCATCATTTTTGTACAGTATCAATATAGGCAGAGCGCCATCCTGTTCATACTTCTCCCTCATAAGGACAGCGGCATTCTCCAGGGCATTCCGGCGTCTTGCTATTCCATAGGAATATTCTGCTCCTCCGGGAGAACCATTAAGCTGAAGAACTGTGAGTGGAAGAAATTTATTCTGCAGTATCTGACTGAAACGCAGATAGGGATAGGTAACAGAAATGGACGAGGGCTGACTCTTTTCCAGAATATCTTCCAGCCAGACAGGAAAATCCTGATCGTCCCCCCTGTATGTTTCAAATACAGGGATGAGACCATTTTTCAGGAAAACAAGCCCTCTTGTCAGAGTATGGCTACCGCATAAAGGCGAAAAGTCCTCCCAGTAAGGATCTGTCAGAACCAGCACTTTCCTTGAACTGCAGGAAAGCAGAAGAAAGAAAATCAGGAAAGCGAGTAAAAATCCCCTGAGATGTGTCCGCCCGGCCTTATTCATTCAGACTGGCTTTTCTGTATTTCCAGATAGAAAAAAATAAAAGAGGCAAGGACGATTGGTATAAAAATGATATGCCCTATAAGAAGACGATTCACAAGGAAAAGAACCGGAATCATATTATAAAGGAAGGGAAGGAGCAGAATAGCTGCCAGGTAGGCATATTTTATCCTGTCTTTCTCCCCAAGGAAGCGGTTCAGAAGCAGAGAAGCGCTCAGCATAAGAGAAAGTCTCTGTATGGGCAGATAAATAAGATCATAACTGGTACGGGCCTCTCCAGTGAGAACATCTATAAAAGCAAAAAGGAAGTAGTATCCTGCAAAAAATCCCAGAATCTCCCTTATATACAGGTTCCCTGCAGAACTTTTTCTGTAATGGAAGAAAAGATAGGCTGCAAAGGGAAGATAGAGGAAACCTTCTTTATTAAAAAAAGAGAAGAAAAAGATACCCGTCCCGCTCCAGTTTAACGAAAAATATATATCAAAAGCCCAATAAAGCAGCTGCATGGGCACAGCCAGGCATAAACCGATAAAACAGGGCTTCAATACATCAGTCAAACGGACTTTTTCAAAAGAAAACAGGTTCTGAATACCCCAGTAAAACAGAGGCATTAATGTCAAATAAAATATGTTCATACAAACATAACTATTATCATGATTTTAAGGATTAGACAACAATGCCTTAAATTATAGACACAAAATGAAAATTCCGTTATATTCCCTTGCTGTGAAGATAAAAGACGGTGTTCTACCCCTTTGACTCTTCGTTCAGGACATGCTATATTTTTTAGAAATTTGTTAGCAGGGATGTTATCGCTTAAAGATAGATCCAAGGAGTTGTGTTGGCTGTTAAAGATTTGAGAATAAATGAACAGATTCGGGTCAGAGAAGTTAGATTGATTGATGAGGAAGGGAATCAGAAAGGTATTGTTCCCATCCGTGAAGCCCTCGATATGGCGAAAGAGGCGGGAGTTGACCTGGTTGAGGTAGCACCACAGTCCAAACCGCCGGTCTGTAAGATTCTCAACTATGGGAAATACAAGTTTGATCTGGATAAAAAGAACCGCGAACAGAAAAAGAAGCAGAAACTGGTCAAACTCAAAGAAGTCCGCATGCAGCCCAAGATTGAAAAGCATGACCTGGCTTTCAAAACAAAACATGTTCAGGAATTCCTGGACGGTGGTAATAAAGTAAAAGTTACAATTCGATTCAGAGGTCGGGAAATGGCACATACCGAGCTCGGAAAGGTTGTTCTTGATAAATTAATTGAACTGCTTGAAGAAGGCTCTTTCAACCTGGACAGTCCCCCCCGTATGGAAGGGAGATTTATGTCTATGCTGTTGAGCCCGAAAACCAAAAAATAGTAGAGGATTCATATGCCAAAAATGAAGACACGCAAAAGTGCGGCAAAACGGTTCAAGATGACTGGTACAGGCAAAGCAAAATACAAAAAACAGGCCACCCGTCATATTCTGACCAAAAAGTCTGCCAAGCGGAAACGGAACCTCAGACACCCTGATGTAATCAGTAAGACTGAGATCCCCAGACTGAAAAAATTGTTACCCTACGGTTAAGGAAGGAAGAATTTATGCCCAGAGCGGTAGATGGAAAGAAAAGAAAAGATCACAGAAAAAAGATCCTGAAAGAAGCAAAAGGTTACTGGGGAAGAAGAAGTAAACTTCACCGTGTAGCTAAAGATGCTGTTGTAAAAGCAGGTCAGTATGCTTACAGAGACAGGAAAGTCAAAAAAAGAGATTTCAGACAGCTTTGGATTGCCAGAATCTCTGCAGCCTGTAGAGAACAGGGAATGACCTACTCACGTTTCATCAACGGTTTGAACAAAGCCGGAATTGAAATCAACAGAAAATCTCTGTCCAACATGGCTATTGAAGATCCCAAAGGTTTTTCAGTACTTGTTGAAAAAGCGAAATCATCTTTAGGAGCTTAATGTTTTATGATAACATTTGATCAGGTTCAGTTGCTGGAAAAAAAAGTAAGCGATGCAGTTCAATTAATTAAAAAGCTGAAAACAGAAAATAAGGAACTCAATGAAGAGAACACCCTTCTGAAGGAACAAATCTCGGAATTGGAAAATCTGAAATCTGATTTAACCAGTGAACAGGCCGTGATTGAAAAAGGTATCATAGACGCTCTTAATCAGTTCTCGGAGCTTGACTCAGAGGACGAAACCGAAGAAGACAATTCAGCTTCTGAATTTATTTCAGCCAGTGAAGATACTGAAATTGCAGATTCTGATGAGACTGTTTCTGTTGAAGAAGAAGCAGTAGAAACAGAGCCCGCCCCCGTTGTTGATGATTCAGCTGCGGAAGAAGAGGAGAGTTCTGAAGATTCAGAAATAAGTGATATATCAGGCAATCAATCGGAACAGCAGGAAATTAGTGCGGAAGATCCTTATGAGGAGGAAGAGGAGGAAACTGTAGTGGTTGACTCCTCCCCTTCTGAGGAAGAAGAATCAGATGAAACTTCGGAAGAAGAACCGGAATCTGAAGAGACTCCGGAAAAAGAGGAAATAAAAGATTCCGGTTACCCCCAGAATCTTGAAATTTTCTGATATGAAAGATGACCTGCTGAAAGTAAATATTTTAGGAGTGAATCTGACGCTGAAGTCGGCTGAAGATCAGACTCAGCTTAAGCAGGTCATCTGGTTTTTAAATAAAAAAATAGAAGAAACCAGAGATAAACATAAATCTGTAGACCAGTTGAAACTTTCTATCCTGTCGAGCATCTATATAGTTGATGAACTTATCAATCTCAAAAACAATCAGTACAAAAAGGTATCTGATACAGAAGATCCTGATAGTATTAATGTTCAGGAGGAGATCGATAGAGCTTTTCAACGGGTCATACAGGTTCTGGATGACACAATAAATTAGTTTTTTACCTGCGGTGTTCGTGTTTATTTGGGGAATTTTCTCTTGCGACAAGTCTAATCCAAGGGCTTCCTAAATGCTTTGAACAGAATTGCTATCCCATCTGAGGAGAAACAGGACGTTCAGGAACGGAATCCCACTTGAACAATAGAGTTCAAGAGGATGAACTCCCGAAACGGCACTGCGGGTTTTATTTTTATTCAGATATAAAACATCCTAGAAGATTGACGACCTTAATTTTAAGAAGTAGTATTTTCAATATATATGGCCATTGTCACAAACCAGGTTATTACAGATTTTTACTCAAAATACAGAACCATTGATGTTACATTCAATAAAGATGTCAGTAAAACAACGGGGCTGCAGCCTAAAAAAGTTTTCCTGAAATTGAGGGAAGGCAGCCGTCCCTGTATCCTGTACAGTTCCAGTCTGGAGTCTGCCCGGGTTATTGCCAATGTCTCAGAAAGTTTTCTTGCGGAAATGCAGGATAATGATGTAAATATCCCCCTCAGACTGAGCTTTCTTAAAGACGAAACCCCCAAGCCTGTGGAGTACAATTTTTTTATACAGACACGGGTCAGTTCGTTTACCAAATTTTCCAAAGATGATTCAGAGCTCTATCTTATCTCATTAAATTTTTCCACCCGTCCCCCTGATGACCTGATTGAGATCCTTGGATTCCTTCTTGAAGCCAATGTGAATGCGACAAAGAGAAAAGAAGAAAGAATCATGATTACAAGCGATTCTATGAACCTTCTTCATCTCGGAT
Source organism: Oceanispirochaeta sp. (assembly GCA_963666275.2). GTDB lineage: Bacteria > Spirochaetota > Spirochaetia > DSM-2461 > DSM-2461 > Oceanispirochaeta. The sequence continues at coordinate 1,746,356 of CAXXOA010000001.1, read as the reverse complement.
CGAAAAGCTGTGTACTCTCCATTGATTCCATTCCCCGGAAAGGGATCCTCAGAGATGTCTCCTTTTCAGGCTGCAAAGTTATCATTCAGGGTAATGCCAAATTTCTGATAAATAAGACAGCTGAAGTGAAAATGATTACCGATAAGGCTGAACATATCATCATTAAAGGAAAAATCTTACGCCATGAAGAAGTTCAGGGCCGTAGAGATCTTGTGGCAGTAGCTGTATTTTTTGCCCTTGATGATCTTCCTCTTAACTACAAAATGATGATAAACAGCTACCTTTTCAATAAATAATTATTACGGAGTATTATGAATACCAACAACCCTCTCGGTTCCATCGTTTTGATTTCTGTACCGGAAAATCTAAAAATCGAAAATACCGATCTCACTATAGATCAATCCATACTGCTTCCGGTGGAAATCCCCGCCGGGATCTCCCCTTCCGAATGGAAAATGCAGGATTTGAGCTGGGAAATGATCCTTTCCGGTATGCTCAAAATTCTTGCCTACGATAAATCCAATGAAAATATAGGATACTATCGTAATTTCGTTCTGTCAGTAAAACCTCAGATTGTACAGGAGCTTACCCAGTCAGCCATTGTGAAAGCCCAGGTGAAGGACTTTGATCTGGGTGAGGAAATTTTCAGAGCCCTGGCAGGTCTGGAACCTGAGAATATCCGGCATAGGCTGAATCTTACAATCCTGTATGAAAACAAGGCCAATTACCTTAAAACTCTCAATAGACTCGAAGAGTATCAGAAATATATGGACATAGCCGAAGACTCCTATCGGGACATGCTGGAATTCGGAGATACTTTAGCTGATATATTTTTCAATGCGGCCTGGTTTTTCTATAACAAACAGGATTTCATGCAAACCTCGGAACTCGCAAGTTCCTATCTTAAATTCGGAGACGATGAAGTTAAACTGGCAGAAGCTAAAAGACTCCTCAATGATGCAGACAGAATCAAACATCAGAATGATGCCTACAAGGAAGCTCATGAGCTTATTCTGAGCGACAGGAATAAAGAGGGACTGGATAAGATAGAAACTTTCCTTGAGAGGAATCCTGATGTATGGAACGCCTGGTTTCTCAAAGGCTGGGCACTCCGGAAGCTTTCTGATTTCACCAGCGCAGAACAGGCATTTCTGAAAGCCCTCGAATTGAATAAATCCCAACTGGATATCTACAATGAACTGGCAATCTGTGAAATAGAGATGGAAAATTATTCCGCTGCCGAGGCCCACCTCCTCCAGGCTTTTGAAATGGATTCGGAAAATGTGAAGGTCATATCCAATATGGGTATCCTCGCACTCAAACAGGGAAAGAAAGAGGATGCCAGAGGATTCTTCCACACGGTCCTGGAACTGGAACCGGAAGATCCTATCGCCCTGGAATACCTGAATTTTCTGGAAAAAACATGATATTTAACTAAAGCCGCTTCATTCAAACCCGACTAATCGGACTTTTTTAAAAAAACTTAATATTTTTTTTCAAGTTTATCTGAACCTCCTGACGATACAAAATTTAGAGGGCGAGAACCCTCGCCGGGCAAGGATGCCCTATCTAAATATTCATGGAGGAATATATGATAATTAATCACAATTTGAGTGCAATGACTTCTCAGAGGAATCTGAACATTGCCAACACCAGTACTGCTTCCAATATGGCTAAGCTTTCTTCTGGTATGCGTATCAATAAAGCCGGTGATGATGCTTCCGGTCTTGCTGTATCAGAAAAGATGCGGTCTCAGATCAGAGGTTTGAACCAGGCGTCCAGAAACGCTTCTGACGGTATCTCTTTTATCCAGACCGCTGAAGGATTTCTGCAGGAAACTACAGATATTATTCAGAGAGTTAGAGAACTGGCTGTACAGTCTTCCAATGGTATTTATACTGCAGAAGACAGAATGCAGATTCAGGTAGAAGTATCTCAGCTCGTTGATGAACTTGACAGAGTCGCCTCTCACGCCCAGTTCAACGGAATGAATATGCTTACAGGTAGATTTGCAGCTGATAGCGGATTCAATACTGTAACTGCTTCTATGTGGTTTCATATCGGAGCCAATATGGATCAGAGAGAACAGGTTTATATCGGAACAATGACTGCAACAGCTCTCGGGCTCAGACAGATCGGTTCCGGAGAAATCATGTCTATCTCTACTCCTGAACAGTCTAACCGGAACATCGGTGTTCTTGATGAAGCTCTGAAAACTGTCAACAAACAGAGAGCCGATCTTGGTGCATACCAGAACAGACTGGAAATGGCGATCAAAGGCATTGACGTTGGTGCTGAAAATCTGCAGGCGTCTGAGTCCAGAATAAGAGACCTGGATATGGCAAAAGAATCTGTTGATTTTACCAAGAACCAGATACTGACTCAGGCCAGTAACGCTATGCTTGCTCAGGCCAACCAGAGATCACAATCTGTCTTGCAACTTCTCCAATAGCATAATATAATGTTAACTGATGTTCTATGATAATTATTATCATAGAACATCATGGAGTTTTGTTCTTTGACATAACCTTCCGATGTAGGCACAGGACTGGGAGATTTTTCGATTTTTCCTAAAATCGGAGAATCTCCCTGTTCAGCTGTTCACAGGTTAAGCGGCGCGAGATTGCTAACCGATGGTCAGGTGCATACAGGTTTGAGGCATGGATGCCAATAACTTCGCAAGGAGGGTGATATGATAATAAATCACAACATGAGTGCCATTAATGCAAACAGGCAACTCGGAGTTTCTCAGCAGCAGACTGCAGTGAATATGGAAAAACTGTCTTCTGGTCTGAGAATCAACAAAGCAGCGGATGACGCTTCTGGATTAGCAGTATCTGAAAAGATGAGATCTCAGATAAGAGGTCTTAATCAGGCAGAGAAAAACATTCAGAACGGAGTGTCCTTTATTCAGACAACTGAAGGGTTTCTACAGGAGACTCAGGATATTCTTCACCGCGTCAGAGAATTGTCCGTACAGGCTTCCAACGGTATTTATACTGCGGAAGACAGAATGCAGATTCAGGTAGAAGTTTCACAACTTGTTGATGAAATGAACCGGATTGCTTCACACGCACAGTTCAATGGAATGAATCTACTTACAGGTCGGTTTGCGGAAAGCTCTGTAACTGGTGATGTCATGGCGCTTCAGGTCGGAGCCAATATGGATCAGAAAGAACAGATCTTTATTGGAACAATGACTGCAGAAGCACTGGGACTCCAGAATGAACAGGGTGGTGGCGGAATTGTTACCCTTTCATCTGTGGAAGAAGCAAACAGAACTATCGGTATCGTCGACGAGGCTCTTAAAACTGTGAATAAGCAGAGAGCTGATCTTGGTGCTTACCAGAACAGGTTTGAAATGGCTGCAAAAGGTATAGCCATTGCTTCTGAAAACATGCAGGCGGCTGAATCAAGGATTCGTGATGTAGACATGGCCAGTGAGGTTGTGGATTACACCAAAAATCAGATATTGAATCAGGCAGGTTCTTCAATGTTGGCTCAGGCTAATGTTAGAACTCAGTCTGTATTACAGCTCCTGGGCTAATATATTTAGGGTAATGACTACGGGAAAAGAGATTTCTGGACGTTATCTTTTTTCAATATAGTTGCAGGGGGAGTTCGCGTCCTCCCCCTCCTCTATTTTTCACACGGAGGTCTAAATGGATATTGGTAGAATAACCAGTTCAGGACCGGTTAATATTACTAAAGTGAATCAGCAGACAGCAAACGTGAAACAACAGGTAAAGCTGGAACAGAAGAAAGTTAAATTATCCCATCCTGATTTAAATGAAACTAAAAGAATTCTGAATGAAGCTACTTCAAATACAAGGTTTAGCTATTCTATTAATGAAAAGATTGACAGCTTTATTGTCAAAATCATTGATAGGAATACCGATAAAGTAGTTAAGGAAATTCCCTCACAGGAATTACAGAGGCTGCATGAAAACCTTAAGGAAGCGATCGGTATTTTTATTGATCAGATGGCGTAGAATCAAACAGGGATGTTATGGCTGATATAAGCATCCCTGGTTTAAACAGCAAATACAACACACAAGAACTCATAAAAGGTTTGATGGATGTAGAAAAAGTCAAACTGACCGAAATGGAAGATTCTATTTCGGAAATGGAGAAAGAAAAGCAGGTCTGGCAGGATCTGAACCGTAAAATCAGCGGTCTGAGAAGTACCTCCCGAACCCTTTTCGGATTTGAAAACCCCTTTAACGAAAAAACTGTAGAATCCTCGAACGAAAGATTACTGACCGCTACTGCGACAAGAGAGGCGACGAATCAGGATCTTACATTTAAAGTTATAAAAACAGCACAGGCTGACCGTTTTATATCCCCTCCCCTGGATGACAGTCTGAGAGTTCCCGAAGGGACGTATAGCATTTCTATAGGGGAGAAAGATTTCACCCTGAGATACAGGGGAGGAAAACTGTCAGACTTTGGAGAAAGGCTCGAAAAGAAGACTGACGGTCTTCTGAATATTACAGTTGTAAAAGATACATCCTCAACACAGGTCATCCTTTTTGAATCTCAGGAGACAGGTGAAAACAATCGTCTTGTCTTCAAGGACGATACTCTTTCATGGGCCCTGGATAATGGGATTCTGGAGGAAGCAAAAGCAGATTCTACGGATATTCAATTTAAAAGGGAGATGCAGAGACTTACCTACCCGGAAGATAAAATTCTGTTGACTGGGGAAAACTCACTGACTCTGAAACCGGAAAGCTCCCTGACAATCCCCCTGGGAGCTGCCATTCCTTTTGAAACCGGCATGATTCTGGAATATGATATATCTGTTCAGGAGATGGATCCGGAAGAATTCAAACCGGAACCTCCTCCCGAACCGTCACTTCCCGATGTACCGGATGCGGTTTTCAGAGGAGCCAGGGTGGAAAGCTTCGAAAGTTCTGCGGAAGTTCCCCCCTGGCAGGAACCGCCACCTCCCGAAGTGATTACAGACAACAGCATCGGATATTTTGATACGAACTCCGGCAGCTCCACTGATCTGCTTGAGCTGAAAAGCGGAACCTACTCTGAAAGTGTCAGTATTCCCCTTTCCGGGAACGGCAGCATCAATGAGTTATTCCTGAATAACAGAAATACTTTCAAGGAAATTACCATCGGAAATATACGGGTTACGGATCCCCGGACAGCTGACGGCTATCTCCCGACCAATGCTCTTTCCTCGGCGCAGAATGCCATACTTGAGTTCAGCGGGATTCAGGTAGAAAGAGAAACAAATCAGATCGATGATCTTATACCGGGAGTGACTCTTGAACTCAATCGGGCAGATCCTGACGAGGAAGTGGATATATCCGTACAGCCAGATACTGAGCTTGCCAAAGATAAAATCATAGAGTTTGTTTACAATTACAACCAGACCATGACACAATTGCTTATATTATCATCAGATAATACCGATATAATAAATGAAATCGAGTATTTTTCTGATGAGGAAAGGGAGAAAGCTTTTGAAGACCTGGGGGCCTTCAGAGGAGATATCACTCTGATGCAGTTGAAGAACAGGCTTCAGAGGATTGTCACATCTCCCTACAATACATCTCTGGAAAGAGATTTGTCCATGCTGTCGCAGATAGGGATTTCAACCAATGCAAGTGGGACCGGGGGAAGCATCAATGCCAGTAAACTCCGGGGGTATCTTGAAATCAATGAAGATCTGCTGGATCAATCCCTTCAGAATATGAGCCCGGCCATACGCGAACTTTTCGGTATGGATACCGATAAGGATCTTGTTATTGACAGCGGTGTGGGCTATGAGATGGACCGTTTTCTGAATCCTTATATTCAGACCGGGGGAATACTTGCGAATAAGACATCCATTATTGACGGCAATATGGATAGAACAAATGAAGATATTGATGACTATAAAGAATACCTCTCTGATTATGAGAGTGATTTAAAAAGAAAATACGGAACAATGGAAAGTATGCTGAATCAACTGGAATCCAGTTCCAATGCCCTGGACGGTTTTTCCAATCAGCAGAACAATCAGTAAGGAGTTTTTTTTGAAAATTTTTATAAACCTGGATGAAATAGATTTTATATTTGAAAATGAAAAAACACTGGGAGACATTTACAGCTCCATTGAATCCTGGTTAACCCCTCAGGGATTCAGCATCACAGAGATGAACCTGAGTGATAAAGAGTATTTCATCACAGATAAGGAAGAGTGGGAAAGCATACCTTTTTCAGGACAGGAGGAAATTCACTTTACCGCTCTTACCCTGCCCCAGCTTAAAGCTCAAAACCTGAAAACCCTGTATGAATATACTCTTATGTTTCAGAATTCCCTGAAAGAAGGCAATCTGGAACTGATGAATGAACTCCTCCATGAGTACCAGTACATCGAAGGCAGTTTTGAAATTCTTCTTGATGACAATAGTCACTCCATCAGAAATCATATGCAGAATCTTCTCAGCTCTAACGGATTCCTTCCCGAGGGAGACCGGACAGAACAGAATGTAAAAAATGTTCTCGAAGGATTCATCATGCTGGGTGCTGTGATTCAGGGCAGAATAGAGGAACTGGAAGACCCTGGCAAAGCTGGAAATGAAACCTATGAAACCATTCAGTCCCTTCTCCCTCAGATGGAGGAAGTATCACTGATGCTTCAGACAGGAAAAGACAAGGAAGCCATGGAGATAATAATCCGCTTTTCAGAGTTATTTCAGAAGCTCCTGCGGATTTATACCAATATACCGGAAGAACAGATTGAGCAGGAACAGAGAAAAATCCTGAAAAGAGAGATCTCTGAAATGTCAAAAGTACTGAAAGAACTGGCTGAAGCCTTCTCCAACGAAGATTCCGTTCTTCTTGGCGATTTGATGGAATATGAAATTATGCCTCGAATGGAAGGGTTTCCCCGTTTTTTTGATTCCATTATCAAAGGTGATTAAATAATGCTTCTGATAACTCTTTTACAGTCAACGTCCCGTTATAAGGGACAACTTTTTACTCCATCCGATCCGAAACAGAATTTTATTTTTCTGGGAATCATGTTTGGAACAATGCTCCTTCTGATCATCGGAAATAAGTTATCCAACAGTGCGAATGGAAAATCAAAAAAGTTCAGTAAAAGAATTTTCAGAAAAGAAGCCGCCAGAATCGGTTTGAACAAAAAACAGACTCTCCTTCTGGAGGGTCTTGTAAAGACCTATCATGTCACGAAACCTTTTGCTCTTCTCAGCAATACAAGAACCCTGAATAACACCCTTGGTCAGGCTCTCAGAGATATCAATCATATGGAGGCTCCCCCTTCCATTATTGAAGAGAGAAAACTGAATATCTATAGAATAAAACAGCTGATCGAAAGGGTTTATGCCGAATCCACCCAGATTACGGAAACAAGAAAACTGAAACTCAGCCAGCCCATAACATTTAAAATGCCCAACGGGAACAGGTATTCTTCTGTGGTAACTGCCAATCTGAAGGAATTTTACTGCGCCCGGGTGCCTGTTAACAGAAACGGGACAGAAGTCCGATGGAATAAAGGGTCCAAAGTGGATGTTCTGATCTGGGGGGCCGACGGCGAAGAATACACCTTTACCACAAAAGTGATTGGCTATAACTCTGTCAAAGGGATCACAAGCGCCTTCCTTCAGCACTCCAATAAAATAAATCGGGCCTATCAGCGCAAATTCCGCCGAAAATCCATCAAAAGGCCCTGTTACTTTTTTCCCATCCAGATCCGGATAAGCGGTTCCGGTAAAAAAGAAAGAAAAGAAGTTTTTGTCTTGAAGAACCAGGGAAGAATGGGTACATTAACGGATCTTTCAGCTGGCGGATGCGCTCTTCAGACCACCAAACCCCTGAAAAAAGGGGAACTTATAAAACTGAATTTTGAGCCTATAAAGGGAAGCCCTGTTATTACTTATGGAAAAATAGTCGATACAAGAGTGCAAAGCAGAATTTATACCTCTGTTCACGTCATGTTCACAAGAGCTTCCAGTAAAAATCTCAATAGAATCAATGAATATGTTTATGATTTTGAATAAATGATAAAAAGTATTATTATATAAAAAATATTAGGAATAATAATGGAACTGATTGGTATAAGTGACATTAAAAAGAAAGACACTTTGATTTACTACAGAAACCAGTATGAGGGGACAGCTCTTTTCTCTCTTGTCAAGAACAAGCAGGCCAGTGTCAAATTTCAGTCTACGGTTGAAATGCTTCCTACCGGACACAGAGATGTGACTGTTGAACTGCTGGAACCGATAGATTATCCTTTACTGCCAATCATAAAAATACTGAAAACTCAGTTAGCGAAAATAGATCAGCAGGACTTCTGAAATTGACCGAATATACAAGTAAAAGCTTTGAAGAGACCCTTAAAATCGGGGAAATGATTGGAAAAACCCTCAGGGAGGGCGATATAGTCTGTCTTGAAGGTGATCTCGGGGCGGGAAAAACGTCCCTGACGAAAGGCATTGCCCTGGCTTTCGGAGTGACGGAAAATGTCACAAGTCCCACTTACACTCTTATTTCTGAATATTCCGGCACACTCCCCTTCTATCATATGGACCTTTACAGGATAGACAGTGTTGAAGAGTTTGAAATGCTGGGGGCTGAGGATTTCCTTTTTGGAAAGGGAGTTTGCCTGATTGAATGGAGTGAACGGATTCTTGAGTACCTTCCGGAAGAGAGAAAAATTATTACAATCAGGATCCAGGACGATAACTCACGCAAAATCTGCCTAAAGGACACATCTGATGAATAATATCCTTGCTATAGATGCAGCCACAAACCTTCTGAGCATCTGTCTGAAGCAGAATGAATCCTTTTATGAGATAACACTGGATTGCGGTCTGAAACACTCTGAAAATCTTCTGATCCAGATTGAAAATCTTTTAAAAACAGCGGAGATGACTCCATCAGATCTCGATCTTCTTGTCACGTCACAAGGGCCCGGATCCTTCACGGGACTGCGCATTGCCATGGCTACAGTGAAAGGGATGTCCACAGGTTTGAATATTCCCTTCGTAACAGTTCCTACTCTGGATTACCTTGCCAGCGGCCTGGAATATTTCAACGGCCCCGTGGTTCCTGTAATCGATGCTAAAAAGAAAAGGTACTACTGCGCCGTTTATCTGAAAGGCCTGAAAAAGACAGATTATCTTGATATTTCGAGCGAAAAAATTGAAAATATTCTCAATACATATGAGACTATATTATTGACCGGCCCGGACTGCCAGAAGATTACACTTTCCAGGGATGCGGGTATTTTCAGAGATGGAAACTATTTTGAAGGAAAATCAAGACAGCTGCTGAATCTGGGAATTCAAAAATTTAACAGTGACGGACCTGATCCGATCGATTCAGGCCCCGTTTACATAAGAAAAAGCGAAGCTGAGATAGCAATGTTTGGGGAATGATGCATGAAAGATTTTTTTTCCGATCCTGAATTGATTGAAGAAGATGAAACGATACAGGAACTGGAAGAAATCTCTGATTTTGAGGATGAAGAACTCCTCCCCCATTCTCGAAAATATTACTGGTCTCTCTTTGCAGATCAGATTGAGACTGTCCCGAAAATTGATCTGCTGGCCGAGCCAGTCAGGTCATGGATAGATATTCATACATCCAGCCCCATTCCTCTTTGCCTCTGTGATATAGATCTTTCTGTTCTCTGGTCAAATCAGGCCTATGACAATGCATTTGATTCTGCAGTCCGTTCTGACTATAACTGTCTGCCCGAAATATTCAAATTTCATAATAAACAGCACACCACATGGGTTATTAAATCCAGGCTTGAAAATTCCGAGAATGCCTTTTCATGGCATGGTCAGGTTTTTCTGAAGCAGGATGAATCAGAAACCGATTCCTTTATAAAACTTTTTATTCAGCCCCTTTTATTTGACAGGGGATTACCGGCGCTCTTTTCCTGTACCTGGGATATCATAACGAAGGAATTCAAGGACATTCTGCAGAATACATTCCGAAGCCTTCTTGAAGCTTCAAAACTGAAAGATAATGATACGGGAAACCATATTTCCCGGGTCAATGAGTATTGCCGGGCCCTGAGTGAATATCTCTATAAAAATCCCGACTTTCCGGAAATATCCCCCTCATTCATAGATGATATCGGAATGCTGGCGGCTATGCATGATGTGGGGAAAATAGGCACACCCGACGATATACTCAACAAGGAGGGACCGCTGGAATCCTGGGAAAGGACCATAATGAATGAGCATACCAAAAACGGCGCCTACATTCTCAGTACCTATCCCAACAGTATGGCCAGGGAAATTGCTCTTTGTCATCATGAAAAATGGGACGGCAGCGGCTATCCCTACGGGATCTTTGAAAATATGATTCCTCTGGCCGCCCGGATTGTGGCTATAGCAGATGTATATGATGCCCTGAGATCGGAAAGAAGCTATAAAGAATCCTTCAGCCATGAAAAATCAAAGGAGATCATCCTCAGCGGCAGAGGGACGCATTTCGATCCGAAACTGGTAGATTCTTTTATTGAGATTGAAGAGACATTCAAAAGCATCTTCAATAGATCTGAAGATACCTGACTATTTATCGAACCCGGGGAATTTCAGATTTTCAGGAATATCAGATATAGCGGCAGCCGCTTTATTCTCTTCCTGGATGGCTTCGTAAACTTCCTGTCTGAAGACTTTGACATCATTCGGGGCATTGATACCCAGTTTGACCTGATCGCCCTTTATATCAACAACTGATATGGAAATATTATCACCTATTATTATACTTTCATCTTTTTTACGTGATAATATCAGCATACCGAATCCTTTTTCTGGGAAGCCATTTCTTCGGCTATATTATGACGGGTTTTCCAGCCAGAGTCGATAGAGATGCATTGTTTACCTGTTTTATTCTGTTTGTTGATTAGAACAGGCCCCTGAAGGTTTGCCGTCATAGTATGATTATCATCATGAAAAGACACAATACTGAATACCAGGGCATCTTCGGATTCATCACTTTCTAGAGCAAGGGATTCAAGATCCGATTTCATAACCCTCGCTCTGTAATCAGGGCGGAAAATTGTCGGCTTGATCAGAACAAAAGCCACTTCTTCCATTTCCAGTGACTGGAGCCAGTAAAAAGGCTGCTGCCTTGCATCCATCAGAGCGTATTTGTGGAGTGTTTCAAATCCGAAAAGGCCGGTGGGAAATTCAATAATCTGTCTTTCATCTATTTCAATTTCGCCATAGGCTTTTGTGTTAATCAGCATGTTTTTTTACCTCAGAAAATCCATAAGCTTAGTATCAAGAATCCGTGAAGCCGACTGATAGGCGGCTTTCTGTGTATATTCCAGCATTTTGAGATTTGTGATTGCCTCTGTCATATCAAGATCCGTGAGATTGGCATTCATGGATATCACATTGAGCCTCTCACTGTCCAGTCTGGCATATGTCTGATCAAGCCTTTCGGTTCTGGCTCCCAGATCTGACATATTGTAGAGAAGGTTATTCAGGGAATTGTCCAGAGCTCCCAGGACTCTTCCCCCTACAGACTCCTGATCCCCCTTGAGCAGGCTGTCTCTCATGGAAATAACCGCATCAAAAAGAGAGCCCCCTCCTACGACCACATCGCTCTGCAGATTCTCAGGCGGTCTACTACCCGATTCTGCCAGCATTCCGATATCTTTAAGAACTCTGCTTTCAGGCGGTTCATCCATCCAGATCTGGTGAGGAACTGTGGATTCAATTGTGAATCCGTTGGTCACAGGATCAAGGCTGGCTTTAACAGCCAGATCGGCTCCATTGATTTTGCTGATGATCGAATGAATGTTGTCTCCTGTTTTAAGAGGAATTTCCTTCCCGTCGATGGAAATACTAGAATCTGCGGTGACCACATACTCAAGAGCATCTCTGCGGGAGTAGATATACTGCTGTTCCGCCCAGAAAACTTTATTTCCGGCAAAATTGAGATCAATCCTGGCATTTTCCGAAATATCTGTCTGATTGGCTACAATATTGCCGCTGTAGGCCACACTGGTGATACCGGGTTTTTCCAGTCCCGGGATTCGTCCTTCCATGGCAACAAACGGGTCATCCAGGGTATCGTTTCCGCCGAAAAGAGCTCTCCCGTCGGGGGTTCTTCCATTGGCGGTGGAAATCAGTTCAGAAAGGAGTTCATTGACTTCCGCCGCCATATATTCCAGATCTTCCGGTGCATAGGTACCATTGCTGCCCTGGACCGCCAGTTCCCTCAGTCTCTGAACAATCTGAACCGACTGATCCATTGAGGTTTCCGCCAGAGAGTACTCCCCTTTGGCATAGTCCATATTCCTTACGTACCTGTCGATATGGGTGACATGAGAGGATAAACGGCTGGAATGGGCTGCTGCGATCGGATCATCCCGCAGATTATTCAGTCTACGGCTGCTGCCGATACTGCTCTGCATCTCATTCATGCGGAAATCCCGCAGACGCATCTGATACTGCATATCTGTATTTGGCATAGCTGAACTGATTCGTCTCATCTATTACACTCCCATTCTGTTGATTATGGTATCCAGCATCTGGTTTATTTCATTCACAAACCGGGCGGCCGCATTGTAACCATGCTGGAATTTGATCATTTCAGCCATCTCTTCATCCATATTCACTCCCGAAACGGAAGACTGAAAATCCTTGAGATCCTTCATAACAAGCTGCTGGGATTCATTGGCCTGCTGGGCTACTTCCCCTTTCAATCCGATATCGGCAATGGTTGCGGCAAAGTAGTCATCAAAGGTTTTTGACTGGCCCAGCATGACTGTTTTATTCCTCAGCGAAGCTATTTCCAGAGCCGCACTTCCGTCTCCGGGGAGAGCCTGACGACTATTGGAACCCAGACCGGATACAATCGTGGTGGGATCCGCCGCTACGGCGGGATTGACCTTCAGCCATCCGGAGGGATGGGCCAGAGGGGCCACACTGTAGCGGACGCCGCCCTCCCTGAATCCCAGAACCGCATCCTGCTGATTCCAGTCATAGGCGTTTTCGGGTCCGGAACCGCTGAGAATCCCGGCATAACCGGAAAGGAACTGCCCTGAATCCTCTACGTGCCGGATCACAAAATCCGGATTATTCAGATCCTCCGCATGGGTCGCTTTCAGAGCCATATGGCCGTCCCGGTCCAGAAAGGCTTTGACCTCCGCACCGGCATTGTTAATTCGATCGATAATATCTGAAACCCGATCTGTTGGAAAATAGTTGACAGTCACATCCCCTGCGGCGCCTGCCAGGGTGATCTGCCCCTGAAGGCCTGTCTGCTGTTCCGGATCCATAACATTCATTCCGTTAATACGGAATACATAGGTATGATCATATTCCCCGTCACCGTTGAGGTCGTAGTTTCCCGCCAGATTGTTGACAAAGGGATATTCGGAAAAGAAGTCTATTCCGGTCTGTCCATTGGAGGAAAATGCCGTTCTATGGACTTCATTGACCATATCTGTGAAGTTTACGGTCATCATATCAAGATTCTGTATTTCTCCCCGGACATCCTGATCTCTCAGTTCCAGAAGAGCCGCCAGTTTTCCGTTTCTGATATCAACGGGTTCCCCGGTCCGTTCCCAGACGATATCCGAGTGACCTTCATTCTGCGGATTCGGTTCTGTTCTCAGCAGGTTCACCTGCTTGCCCTGAATCAGATGCATGCCCTGGGTATGAATCAAAAATTCATCGGGATCCCTGTTATCCACAGTGACGTTCATATAACCTGATAATTTTTCAACAAGCAGATCTCTTTTATCCAGAAGATCATTGGGATTGTCATGAAGAGCCTGGGATTTTTCGATCTGGACATTCAGTTTGGCTATATCCTGAAGCAGACCGTTTACCTCTCCCACAGAAACATTGATGTCATCATTGAGCATCACTCTGGTTTCTTTCAGGCGGGTGTAGCGGCTGTTGATCCCGTCAATCAGGGATTCACTTCTTTTCAGAACAGCCTGTCTGGCGGGCATATCCTCGGGATGTACAGAAAGTTCCTGCCAGCTGTCCCAGAATTTGTCCATAAGGGTTCTTACAGAGGTATCATAGGGTTCGTTGTAGATCTGTTCCACCATCAGCAGGTATTTGTCCCTGGATTCCCAGTAGCCGGTTTCATCTCCCTGCGCCAGGATTCTATTTTCAAGAAGAGTATCATGAATCCTTTCCACCATGGTCACATCCACACCCTGACCGATCTGGCCCGGGCGTTCCGCGCGGTTCATCTGAGGCATATAGATGGGATCAGTTGCAGACAGACGCACTCTCTGCCGGCTGTAACCATCGGTTGCCGCATTACTCATGTTATGGCCGATTGTCTGAAGCCCCTGAGTATGAGCCTGAAGGCTTCTTTTTCCTAGTTCGATTCCACTGAATGTAGATCCCATATATTCCTGCCTTTAAAAATGCCTGTTCACAAGAAGAGGGTTCTGCCCTCCCGTGTTGGCGGATCCGTAACGATTGTAAATCTTGCCCTTCTGATCGGGCACGAGGATATCCAATACATCTTTCAGAGCTCCGGCCTGATTTTCGGTATATTTGCCGATCCCCCGGACACGTCCCTGTAAGATCATGACAGATCTGCGGATATTCCTTTTCAGATCATTGATTTCCCTGGTCTTATCCTGAGGAAACCGGCTGATAAGGAGTCCGAAGGAACACTCTTCGGGCAGGTCCATCTCCTGTTTGAGGTGATTGACGACCCATTCCCGTTCATTGTCAGCATCTACCAGTTTTGCGGCCTGCTGTTTTAAGGAGATAATTTTTTTTTCAAGGTTTTTCCAATCCTTGGAAATGACATATTGATGAAGCTTCTCACAACCCTGATTGTAGGATTGAATAAGAGTCAGTTCATCTTCCAAAAGGCTAAGCAGTTTATCAATAAGTTGATCCGGTATCATTCCAGAAATACTCCTTCATTTTATTTTCGGTGTATTTCTTTCGGGAACTTAGGAATAATTTGCGTTCATCTGATTTTTAAAAAGATTCCAGTCTCTGAAGATCCTGAAGAAGAATTCTGTTGCGGGGAATTTTTTCCAGAGCTCTATTGAGAACATCCTTTGCACCTTCCCAGTCCTCATTCTCCAGTAGCGGAATGACTGAATTATGAACTTCCACGGCGTAATTATTCTCGTAAACACTTCTGAGGCGGATAAAATCCCTGTTGGACTCCAGAAAAACAGGGACAGTATCAAGAAACTCCAGGCTTGTCAGGAAATTCTCTTCCAGTGAAATATTCTCAGCTTCTCTGGCATAGAGATACACAAGCATCTCTTCGGCTCTTTTGGAGGTCAGAATTCCCTTGTCTCTGGAATCGGTAATTTTCTGTACTGTTTCAAGGCTGTATCCGCTCCGGATAAGCTTATCCAGACGTCGTTCCTCGATCAGCAGAAGGAGGTCTTTCTCAATATGTTCGGGTAGCTGGGCGCTGTAGGCAATGACAACTCGTTCCGCCTGATCCGGATCACCTGCATTCAGAATGGTGCTGCAAAGGTTGTAAATGACCTGATACCTGGTTTCATCAAGAAAATCGGGCAGTTCAAAGGGCCCTGTTTCGGCAAGATTTATTAGATCCACGGCTTTTTCATACTGCTGCGTCTGATTGTACATGGCCGCAAGGTTCTGAATAGAATCAAAATAGTCTTTCCCGGCCTGATCTGTTCCCGTAAGGGCCAGTCTGTCTGCGGCCAGCTCCAGGGCGCTCTCATACTCCCCCCGCCTCTGATGCAGGACAATGCGGTTCTGAAGAATGAGTCCGGCCATTTCACGGTCTCCCAGTTCCACCCTGTTGGAATACCTTCCGGGAGGAACATAAATAAAACCTGTACTTTCGGTAAACTCCGAATGAAATGCCTTTTTCGTACCGGGGTTGTACCCCCATTTATTCGTAGTTTCCACATCCACTGAGATTTCCTGCCCCGGAACAGTCACAGAGCAGAAAGCATGATCCGCCGCATGAATCCCTTTGACCTCGATCCCCAGGGCACGGCAGAAAATCATATAATAGACAGCAGAAGAGACACAGTTGTAGACTCCCGTATCCAGAAGAGTATCCAGACGTGTCTGGTTTTCCGAATATCTGACAAGGCTTTCCTGATGAAGAAACTGAAGGATCAGATCTCCCGCTGGAGCCGCATTTTCTCCGGTCTGCATCGTATTAATATAACTTTTAAGCTCTTCGATTTCCCTGCGGATCCTTTCCATATAGACAGGATATTTTTCAGGATCCGTATCGGAAGTATAGAGAAACAATCTTATAAGGGTTTCTGTTTCCAGTGGTTCTTCCATCATTGCATATTCATCCAGTTCATTTTCTGTATGAAAGGGGATATTCAGAGCAGACAGGTTTGGTATAATAGAAAGGAGTAACCATATTCTTAAAAAACAGGAGATCTTGTTTTTAAAGGAAAAATTGGATTTGTTCGTTTGTGCTGTTAACGGCATAGTTTAAATAATAATACAGATTAAACTGGAAATTCTGAATTCCCGATTTGATTCTCACCAGTTCTCTTATTATATTGGAACTGTTGATTAAATGTATATATAGTATCAAGGAGATATTTAACATATGGAAAAGGATCTTGTTATCATCGGCGGCGGAATTGCAGGTTTATCAGCGGCACAGTACGGAGCACGCTCCAATCTGAATACCCTTGTTATTGAGGAAATGGCTCCGGGAGGACAGGCCCTCCTGATTGCCGACCTGGAGAACTATCCGGGATTTCCCGAACCTGTCAACGGTTTTCAGTTTTCCATGGACATGCAGAAGCAGGCACAGAAATTCGGTGCAGAATTTATGACGGCCACGGTAAAAGGCATTTCCAAAGAGAATAACAGCTTCACAGTGGAGACATCCAAAGAATCTGTAAAGGCAAAAACTGTGATTATTGCAACCGGAGCCAAACACAGACATCTGGAAATTCCCGGAGAAGAAGAGTATTCAGGAAAAGGCGTTTCCTACTGCGCGACCTGTGACGGACCTTTCTTCAAGAACAAGAAAATGCTTGTTGTCGGTGGAGGCGATGCGGCCTGCGATGAGGCCAATTACCTGGCCAATCTGACCGATAAGGTGGTTATGATTCACAGACGTGACAGATTCCGTGCCCAGAAAGCAGTGGCCGAAAAGGTTTTAAGAAATCCCAATATTGAAGTCCGCTTTAACACAGTTGCCACGGAAATTATAGGGGACGATGCAAAAGTCAGGAAAGTGGTTCTTTCAAAAACAGACGAAGAGAAAGTCTATGAAGAGGATTTTGACGCTGTTTTTGTTTTTGTAGGCTCCATTCCCCAGACAAAACTGGTTTCTCATCTTGATATGGACGAAGCCGGATATATTGTTACGGATGAACATATGCAGACTTCGGAAAAAGGAATGTTTGCTGTCGGCGATGTTCGAGACACACCTTTCCGGCAGCTTGTAGTCTCTGCCTCTGACGGTGCAATTGCCGCTCACTTTGCGGCCAATTATATTGACGACCTGAAGGGAGAAGCCTATATTTAAACCTCATCATAAAAAATGAGGTTTCCAAGTGTCCAAGAGATTTTTGTCGATTCTACTCCTGCTCTTAACGGCAGGAGTATTTTTATATTCCCAGCCTTTACCGACTTTTAATTCCGACCTTCCTGCAGAAGATCTGGCAGAGGCTCTTATGGAAGAGATGGATAACAGCGATATACTGGGTCAGGTACTCATGCTGGGATACATGGGTGAAACAGCTTCCGATACGATCCTTCACTGGATAAGAGACCATAAAGTCGGAGGAATCAAAGTATTCGGCTGGAATGCCAATGATCTGGACATCCTTTCACAGACTATTACTGAAATGCAGAAAACTGCCGTTGAATCCTCTCTGGAAATCCCCCTGTTCATCGCAACCGATCAGGAAGGGGGCTGGGTTCGTCATGTAAAAGGTGAAACTTCCATTACCCCGGGCAATCTGGCGATAGGAGCATCGGGTCTTCCCTATGACGCCTATATGACGGGTTATCTGATCGGCATGGAGCTGAAAGCTCTGGGGATCAATATGAACTTCGCCCCCACGGTGGATGTCTATCTGAACCCCCTGGCCGATGTGATCGGGCCCCGGGCTTTTTCCCACGATCCCGTCCAGACGGGAATACTGGGGTTGGCCTTTCTGAAGGGCCAAGATGAGGCAGGCGTCATAAGTACGGCCAAGCACTATCCCGGCCACGGGAATGCGGAAGAGGACTCTCATGGTACCCTTCCCGTCATTCAGTCCACCAAAACTTTTCTTGAAAATAATGATCTGATTCCCTATAAGATGATGATTCAGGAGGGGCTTCCCGCAGTTATGGTGGGTCACCTTGCCTATCCTCAGATCTCCGGAGATATGACACCCGCATCTCTCAGTTCTCTTTTTCTCAGAGATATTCTCCGTACGGAAATGGGGTACAAAGGACTGATAATAACTGACGATCTTGTTATGCAGGGCGCCCATGCGGGGGACCTGTCTCTGCCGGAAGTGTGCGAAGAGTCCCTGAGAGCCGGGAGTGATATCCTTCTTGTCAGCAGAAATCCCGAAAATCATGAGAAAATCTGGGATCATCTGACAGTTCTCATGAATGAGGATGAAGAATTCAGGAAAATCGTGGAACAGGCCTGCCGTCAGGTTCTTCTTAAAAAGATCGAGTATCTGAAAAGAGAGGACAGGGTCCCCCTCTTTCCGGCAGAGATTGAACCCTCACTCCCCATACCTGCAGAGGGGGGAGAATCCTTTTTCTTCAGTCAGGCCGTCCGGAGTACAACCCTTCTCAGAAATGAAAGGATCCCCATCGGAGACTCCTCCTCTGTCCTTATTGCCGGAATGTTCAGCCAGTACCGGAGTCAGGGACTGGAATTTTTCCCCCAGGCGGAAACGATGCGGATTCCCTACTCTTTTGATACCGAAGAGAAATGGCAGGTCATAAATGAACTTCTCCGCAGAGCCGAATCTTTTGAAACTGTTATTTTCAGTTTGTCACGCTATCAGGATCTGAGGATTCTGAAAGAGCTTTCGGCACTTCAGGATAAACTCATTGTCCTTTCCTCACTCACTCCCGTCTATATCAATGAAACCCCCTGGGTCAGGGATGCGGTAGCTGTTTACGGTACGGGATGGGAGTCTTTTGCCGCCGGCTTCGGAGCCATCCGGGGAGATTTCACTCCCACAGGACATTTACCGATTCCGCTGGAAGAATAGACCGCTTAGTGGTATTCTAAAAATGAGAATTACAGAACAGGAGCTCCCCATGAAAGACCGGATATTAATGATAACCAGCGAAGCTGTCCCTTTTGCCAAATCCGGAGGTTTGGCCGATATGGTAAGCGCCCTGTCCATAGCCCTGGAAAAAGAAGGGGCCGATGTAAGGATTCTCATGCCGCTCTACGGTTTTATCGATGCGTCCTCTTTAAAAGTGATTTCAGAAAACTTTCCGGTCCCCTTTCCCAACCGCATCGAACGGGCAAGCCTCTACGAAGGGGTCCTACCGGACTCCCGGGTTCCCGTGTATTTCCTCCGATCCGATAAGTACTTCAGCAGAACAGGGATTTACGGCCCCACACCGGCGTCTGCCTATCCTGATAACGGGATCCGCTACAGTTTACTCAGCCGGGCGGCACTTTTTCTTCCTGAAGAACTGGACTGGGAACCGCAGATCTATCACAGTCATGACTGGCCCACAGGTTTGAATCCTCTGTATATCAAACTCTCTGATCAGGAGGGAATCGGCCCTAAAGCCTCTGTTTTTACCATTCATAATATGGGGTATCAGGGGGAGTTCTCCCAGAGGGACATACCCTGGACGGGCCTGACAAAGAAGGAAATGGAAGAGAAGGGAATACTTGCTGAAGGCAGATTGAATTACCTGAAATCGGGAATTGAACACAGCGGCATTGTCACAACAGTATCTCCCACCTATGCCGAAGAGATTCAGACCGCCGCCTATGGTCACGGACTGGAGGATTCCCTCTACAGCAGAAAAGAATCCCTTGTGGGTATCGTAAATGGAGTGGACTATAGCGTGTGGGATCCCGCTGTAGACAGCTATCTAAGCCCTGACAACTATACCATATCAACCCTCAAGAAAAAGGATCTTGTAAAAGCACGGCTCCAGAAAGAGTTCGATCTTGAGGTATCAGAAGAGACACCCCTTTTTGCCATGATAAGCAGACTGGTGGAACAGAAGGGAATATTCGAGCTCTGTGACCCCGATAAGGGGATTCTCAGCGAATTCTGCCGGAACAATCCCGTTCAGGTCATCGTACTGGGAACCGGTGAAGAGTGGTGCCAGAAAGAGCTTTTGAGACTCTCGGAGGAACTGCCGAATCTTTCTGTAAAAATCACCTACAACGACAGGCTATCCCATCTTATCGAGGCGGGAGCCGATTTTTTCATGATGCCCAGCCGTTACGAACCCTGCGGTCTGAATCAGCTTTACTCCCTGAAGTACGGGACCCTTCCGATTGTAAGGAGAACAGGCGGATTGGCAGATACTGTGGAGGAACTCTCTGAAGATGGAAAATCCGGTACCGGATTCCTTTACGAAGAGATATCCCCTTCCGGATTCCTGAATGCCCTGGAAAGGGCCTGCCGTCTCTGGCAGGAAGATAAACCCACTATTGATCTTATGCGGAAAAACGCCATGAAAGAGGACTTTTCCTGGGGCCCTTCGGCCAGGGAGTATTTGAGGATCTACCGCAAAGCCCTGGAAAGAGTCTGATCTATCTTTCTATGCCTATCCTGGCTTTGACTCCTGCCCGGTAGTAGTGTTTTACATCATCAATACGACTCACCAGGTCTGCAGCGTTTATTATATTTACTGTTGCATAACGTCCTGTCAATACAAGCTCAACTCCGGAGGGTTTTGTGTCCATTATGTGCAGGACCTCCTCTTCGGAGATAAGATCCATATGAACTGCCACATTTATCTCTTCCATGATGACAAGGTCATAATCTTCTGAAGAGAGGGCATCGCAGAGGGATTCCCATCCTTTCCGGGCGGCATCCCTATCTTCCTGTCGGGGTTTCTGTTTAATGAGACGGGGCTCCCCGTACTGTCTTACCTCCAGCTTCTGATCAGGCCCCAGAAGTGGAGCTATTTTATCAAGCATTTTTATTTCACTGTAATTGCCGTTTTTGAGAAATTGTCCGATGAACACAGACTTGCCCGCTCCCAGAGCCCGCAGAGCCAGTCCCAGAGAGGCTGTGGTTTTACCCTTTCCATTTCCTGTATAGACCTGAATATATGATTTCAAATGAAGCTCCTGTATACCCGTAGAAATAGGTTTATAATCGATTCTTTTTTTTTACATTTCCCAATCGAAAGTAATACTATATAATAAGTTTAAAAAGAAGAGAATTTTAATCCATCTTGTTATTAGATATTAATTCTCCTATAATGGCATGGAATTTCTATTTTTGGAGTATCCTATGCTGGATCCATCTTTAAAAAACCTATTAATCGAAACAGTCTCTCTGGCAATCAAGGCAAAAGAGATTGATGAGATAGGTAAAATGCTTTCCAAGGGATTTGATCTGAATCAACTGTCCGGAAAGCCCTCAAATGTCACTATACCTCCCCGACTTTCAGCAACCATACTTGTTGAGTATATGGTTGAACATAATAAAACTGCTGAATTGATCAAACTCCTGGCGGAGCTGGACAACAGCACCATCCTGGGCCGAACCCTTTGTATTGACGGAATAGACTACTTCCTTCAGCAGCTGATGCAGAACGGTTATGTCTATGACATCAGGAAGCGGAAAGTCCTCCCCCTGAAAGAGGATCCTCAGGAACTGCCCAACTGGGGAGCCCTGAAAGACGGAAAAAACTATCTAGTCACGGTCTTGAGTCTCGATATTGTGGGGAATTCGGAGCTGGTTAAGAAACATGGGGTTAAAACCATGAAAAAAGTCTATACACAGCTCTGGAAGTTTCTTCGTCATCATCTGTCTCACTATGACGGCAGGATCTGGAACTGGGCGGGAGACGGAGGAATTCTGGCTTTTGCCTTTAAAAATCAGATTGAAAGATCGGTCCTCTTCTCTTTTGAAGTGCAGAGGACCATTTCTCTTTTCAATATTGATCTGAATAACCCGATTGAGGACCCTATCAAACTGCGCATAGGTGTCCATAATGGAAAACTGATCTACCATACAGATACGGGAAAAATAGTTTCAGAGGTGATTAATCTGGCTGCTCATCTGGAAAAACAGGCTGCAGAACCGGGATATATATCCATCACAGATACAGTGTATAAAGGGCTGAATAAAAAGTTCCAGGCTCTTTTTACCTACACGGACCTTTTTGAAGGGACCCAGACCTATAAAACAATAGACAAGCTGGATAATTTATAATACGGCTGAATAGGCTGTTTCTCCACTGTTCTCATACAGGTTGATGGGGAAACAGCTTGATATTTCACACTCATTCTTCTGAAATTCTTTAACTGAACTGGGCCTCTTTGGCCAGGATAATCCGGTACAGGGTCTGATTAACCGGTACGGGAACCCCCTTTTCTTCAGCCAGCGAGATCAGTTTGCCGCTGAACCAGGGGGCTTCGGTCTTTCTCCGGGCTTCAATATCCTGAAGCATGGACGTTTTTCCATCCGGCCCCAGCCCGTTCATGATGGGATACCAATTGGTAATATCTTCCTCTCTGAGATCCACACCACAGGCCCTGGCCACAAGGACAGTTTCGGTCATGGCCGCTTCCATGAGTTTTTTGAGATCATCATTTTTCTGAAAAACCCCGTAATTGGCTCCGGTCACAGCGGAAACCTGATTGACACCTATATTGATCATCCATTTCCACCAGAGAGAACGGTGAATATCTTCAGGAATTTCATAATGGATATGACATTTGTCCAGAAGCTGACAGAGCTTCTGAAGTTCCGGATTCTCCGTATCATTATCCTTCGCTCCCAGTAGGAGTTTTCCTTTGCTTGAATAGGTCAGTTGATTGGAATCCCTGACGGCATCCATACCGACCGCTACGGAATAGAGAATATGGGCATGAGGAAAGTGTTTTTCCAGGTAGGCTTCGCTGTCGATTCCGTTGAGAACTGAGAGGATGATAGACCCCTGTTTTACTGCTTTTTTCAGAATTTCAAGGGCTTCCTCCAGATGATGATTTTTCACAGCCACAATGATAAGATCAGGAAGTTCATCAAGAGTGTCCGAATGACGGACAGAGAAGTTTTCGGGAATACTGTTGATAAGAAAATGGCCATCCCTGATTTTATCGAATCTTGAACCATTTGCCAGATAGTAGAGATTGCTGCCCAGCTGCTGCTTCAGAGCTTCCCCGTAAAGAATACCGAGAGCTCCCGCTCCGATAATTGCTGCAGATTCTATTACTTTATGATTCATCCTGATGATCCTCCTGCGGGTTTAAACAAATAGAGTATGTATTAATATTACTCTCATATCTTAAGAATTGAAATGCCAAATATACAAAAGCTCCCTACCCGGGTCTGTAAATACCAGGGCCGACCGGGAATTCTCCTTTTCCTGATTTTTATCCCCTCTGCAGGGTTGTCTCAGTGGGTATTTTCGCATAGTGTAAAGAGACTATTTTTGACATTTTAACCTACAGTGTCAAAAATAAACTATACAATTGCCTTAAACACAGATACAATGAGGCAAACTGATAAAGGGGACGTTCATGAGTCAACCATTAATCATACAGGGCGGAATGGGGATCGGAGTATCCAACTGGCGGCTGGCCAGAGAAGTATCAAAAACAGGACAGCTGGGTGTTATTTCCGGAACCAGTCTGGACAGCGTTCTGGCCAGAAGGCTGCAGGATGGTGATCCAGAAGGGCATATGAGAAGAGCCCTTGATGCTTTTCCTTTTAAAGATGCGGCAAAACGGGTTATGGATAAATATTTTATTCCCGGCGGTCTGAAAGAGAAAAACCATTACAAACAGCTCCCGCTGTTTCGTCTTGAAAACAACAACAGCCTGAACGAATTGACAGTTATAGCCAATTTTGTAGAAACCTTTCTTGCCAAAGAGGGTCATTCCGGTAAAGTCGGTGTGAATTATCTGGAGAAAGTACAGCTTCCCAGTCTCCCCTCCCTTTATGGAGCACTTCTGGCTGGAATCGATTATGTCATCGTCGGAGCGGGCATTCCTCTTGAGTTTCCCGGAATTATAAAAAAAATGGTCGAAACCTGTAAAGCTTCTCTGAAGCTGAATGTGGAGAACGCTACGAAAGAGGATAGTTTTTTCTCCTCCTTCGATGCTGCGGCACTCTTCGGAAGCAAGCTGCCGACTTTGAAGAAGCCCCAGTTTCTTCCCATCGTTTCCTCCAATTTTCTGGCGACTCTTATGACAAAGAAAGCGACAGGACCTATCGACGGTCTGATAATAGAAAATCATGAAGCCGGAGGCCATAATGCCCCTCCCAGAGGAAAAATGGTTCTTGATGACAAAGGCGAACCTGTCTATGGAGACCGGGACCAGGTTGATATTGAGAAGATCCGGGAACTGGGGGTTCCTTTCTGGCTGGCAGGATCCTACGGAGAACCATCCAGACTCAGGGAAGCTCTGAAAAACGGCGCCGCCGGTATTCAGGTTGGATCCGCCTTCGCTCTCTGCCGGGAATCAGGAATTTTTCCCGACCTGAGAAAAAAGATTATCAGATCCATCACTGGTGAGGATAAAAAAATCTATACCGACGTAAAGGCCTCTCCCACAGGATTTCCCTTCAAAGTCATGCGTATGTTTGATACGATTGCCGATAAAAATCTGTTTGAAAACAGAAAGAAGATCTGCAATCTAGGGTATCTGAGAAATCTCTATAAAAAAGAGGATGGTTCTGTAGGCTACAGATGTCCTGCTGAAAGCAAAGAGGAGTTCGAAAAGAAAGGCGGTGTCACCAACGAAAACACCGAAGGGAAACGCTGCCTCTGCAATGCCCTTCTCGCGACAGTGGGAATGCCCTCCATATATAAAGACGGAACCATTGAAAAAGCTCTGATCACCATGGGTACGAAAGTGGATGCTCTGAAAGATCTCCTGAAACAGAAGACAGATTTTTCTGCCTCCGATGTTATCGACTATATCATTAGCGGACTGAAGAAAGAGAACAGCTGATACTGATAAAAAATCTTTTTCCATAAAAGAGAATTTAAAACACCCCCCGAAGTTTTTCGCGGGGTGTTTTTTTATGGTTTACTATCTTTTTTTATTTTTCATAACAGGAATGGCAAATTCCGGCGTCTCTGAACAGCAGAAAGAGCATTTCCCATCTGCCCTTCAGGGAAGCTTCAGCTTTTCTTTGATTCCGGGATATTCCGATTCATACCGTGACAGCGCCACCATACCCGCATCATTGAGACAATACTGCCCCCGGGCAATCCGTTCAAACCATCCGTACACATTCCCTGCAAGGATCTGCTGTGTTTTATCCGACCGGGTTCCCCTCTCTCTCAACTGAGCCGGTGAGAGAGGACTGGATTCTTTCAGAAAAAAAGCAATCCGCAGGGCTTCCTGTTTATAGGCGGTCATTCTTTCCCTGTCAGTGGGAATCCCTCCGTTCTGAAACTCTGCGTACCGGCTGTTGATCTCTTTGAGAATAGCCTTTTTTTTCTTATGACGAACCCTTTTTTCAAAGGTCCGGGGATGCAAGACAATTTCCACTCTTGTCCTGGTTTTCATGAACCTGACAAGTATCAGCCCCACTTCCATGCGCTGAAGAAGATTCTTCAGCCCCCGGTAATTGGGCAGGGACTGTTTCCCCTGAGGCACAGGCACCGCAATATAAACGGAATCACAGATATCTTTCCTTCTGGCCGCCTGGATCAGAAGAGTGGTGGTTACCCGGGTTTTCAACTCTATCAGAATGATTTCTTCATCCTTGACTGCGGCAAGATCGCAATCTTTAACTTCCCCGCTGACGGAATACCCCTGATGTTCCAGGTATTTTTTCAAAGGCAGATAGAGCTCTTCTTCTTTCAACAGCAGTCTCCGGTCGTTTCATCATTTGGACCCTTCAAGTTTTAAATCTGCCGAACTGTTCCCGCAGCTCTATAACGATATCATTCAGCTGGGTGCCCAACTGCATAATAAGCTGCATGGAGGTCAGGATTTCATCGGAACCGGCTTTCACTTCTCTTGAAGCTCCGTTCACCCTGCCTGATATATTTTTCAGTTCTTCTGAAGAGTCCAGAATCGATTGTATTCCGTTTTTGATCTCTATGGAACCGTCACGGATTGTAACAGTGGCATTATTGATCTCTTCGGAAGATTCCAGAATCTGCTGTCCCCCCTGGTTCAGTTCTGATACGGAAATCTCGATTTCACTGAACGCATTGATGGTTGAATTGATCTCATTGTTGATCTGGTCAAAGGCTCTGTTGGTTGTATTCACCTTTTCTTCCGTTTCGGTAATCCCATCGGCTATCTGCTTGATCAGTTCGGTTATGTTCCGGGAGGAAGTCCCCGAGGAATCCGCCAGTTTACGGATCTCTTCTGCCACTACGGCAAAACCTTTTCCCGAATCTCCCGCATGAGCCGCTTCAATCGCCGCATTCATGGAAAGGAGATTTGTCTGGGAGGCTATTTTATTTATGGCATTGGCCATCTCTTTGATCCGGTCCATATTCTCAACTACATTTTTAAAAGCCTGTGATGTTTCATTGAGCTGATTCTTACCTTCCAGAGCCACAGCTCCCAGTTTCCCTGTGGTATTCTTTTTGGACACGGTTACCTGGGAGACATTATTAAGAGATGCGATCATCTGAGTAATCGCTGCGGTGGATTCCTCCACCATGGCGGCCTGATTGGCAATCTGAAGATCGAAATTTTCAATATTCCGGCTTATATTCTCCATTGAGAGCGAATTGGCTCCCAGATTGTCATCCAGATTGTGCATCTGGTTCCCCAGTGAGGATATGTTGGCGCCGATCTGTTCCACAGCGCCTGTAGTCTCTTCTGTTGAGGATAGGATGTTCTCCTTGATCTCCTCCATACCGTCCAGAGCTTCTTTGATATTGTTTATCATATCCGAGAGCTTTGATACAAACAGATTGAAGCTGCTGCTCAGATGTCCCAGTTCGTCTGCCGACCGGACAGGGAGTCTGCTTGTCAGGTCCCCTTCTCCCGAAGAGAGAACTTCCAGGTTAGTGGAGGTTTCACTGAGGGGGCGAATGATAATTCTGATGAGCACAAGGAATCCAGCGGTCATGATGGAAAGAAAGAAGATTCCCACCCCAATTAACGGCGGAGCAATCTCCCGGATCAGCCGTTCGGAAATTTCACTCTTCGGTTTAATCACAATGATTCCCCAGGGAGTGCCGGGGATATGGATGGAATGGAACAGAGAGGCACCGAATTTCCGGGTTTTTCCTTCGTAGAAAGCAAGATTATCCCTGGTAATGGTTTCTGAGAGTACGGCAGCCTCTTCTCCTTCGAAACCGTAACTCTCCACTTTCTGATTGAGAGTCAAGGGATTTTCCGGATCGGCCATTCCCGACTCTTTATCCCAGATAAGATCTCCCGTTCTAGCCGAATAGAGGACAATCTGAATGCCGTATCGCTTTTCTGTGGATTCAAGCATCTCAATGATCCCCATGATGCTGTAATCCATGGCAATCACACCTCTCACCGCCTGATTCCGGTCCAGTAATATATGCGCAATGGTTATGGCCAGGCTCTCTTCGCCTTCGATCGCATTGGGATAGGGTTCTGTAATGGTAAAACTGTTATTCCGATTCATCCCGTCCATGGTATACCGGGGCTGATCGGCATGCCGTGAAGCCCATCTGTTCCACTCCTCTTCGGTCAGAGTGTACCAGCCGCGTTCTCGGGCATCGTACCAGTCTGGCAGCTCAGGTTCCCTGTCGGCAATAAACCCCCTGCTATTTTCGGATGCGGCATAGAGCAGTGAAACAGGTTTTTCTCCGATGAGGGATTGGAAAAACTGCTGTATATGTTCATACCCGGGGGTTTCCCGAAGCAGACTATAGTCCAGAGTATCCGGTATATTTTCAAGGAAAGAGATGAGATCCGGATGCGTGGAGGCCCCCTGAAGAGTCTGGAACATCTGAACCACCGGTATGGTCAGGTTATCGCGGATAAGATAACCCACCTGTTCCATCTGATAGCGTTTCTCTTCGAATGAAATTTCATACTGCACTTTAAAAATTACCGAAGAACCGGCAAGAAAAAGCAGCAGAGGAAGGAAGAGATTCAATATAAGAGCTTTTTTTCTAATACTGAAAGCGATTTTCTTTTCCATATAAGTTTTCCTCTTCCTTTAAATAGTATGGAATTACCCGGGATTTTCAAAAAAATAATTCCTACTTTTTTACAGGAAAGGGAAACAGGCCATAAACTTTTCCTGTAATGGGAACAGGCTGAATGAAAGGGGGCGTAATAAATAAACACAAAAACAAATCTTCTGGAAATTACTTTCCCCTGGAAATATACTTATAAAGCAAACAGTATACATTAAATCATCTATGAAAAACAATTTCCATTGAAGAAGGGTACGCAATGCAGAAAGCAATAACTCCTGTTATATCGATTGTGGAAGAGAATTGCATAAACTGTCATAAATGCATCAGCATCTGTCCTGTCAAATACTGCATAGACGGTTCAGGTAAGACAGTCAGTATCAATCATGACCTCTGTATAGGCTGCGGACACTGTATCGAAGCCTGTGATCATAAGGCCCGTTCCTGGCTGGATGATTTTTCTCCATTCATGGAGGCTCTGCAGAAGGGTGAGAAAATAATTGGCATTGCTGCCCCGGCGATTGCCGCCAGTCTTCCTGATACATGGCCGAATCTGCTGGGTTATCTTAAAAGCCTGGGAGTCGCCGCTTTTTTTGATGTTTCTCTGGGAGCGGAACTGACAGTGAAATCCTATCTGAACTATATAAAAGAATCCCGCCCGGAATGTGTCATTGCCCAGCCCTGCCCTTCCATTGTTTCCTATATTGAAATGTATCAGCCCGAGCTGATACCCTACCTCGCTCCTGCGGACAGCCCCATGGTACATACATTAAAAATGATCAGAAAGAACTGGCCTGAGTACAAAGAATATAAAACTCTGATTGTCTCTCCCTGCCTGGCAAAAAAAAGGGAATTCCTCGATACAGGCCACGGAGATTACAATGTGACACTGAGAAGCCTGGAAGAGTGGATTGAACAAAAGAAAATCAGCCTGAGAAAGTTTAAACCCGCTGAATTTACAGGCCCCTCTGCCGAAAGGGCTGTCAGATTTTCAACACCCGGCGGACTGATGCTTACAGCTGACAGGGATGAACCCGGCATAGCCTTTAAAACAAAAAAAATTGAAGGCCAGGGTATATACAGTTATCTCCAGGATCTTCCTGATGCCATAAAAGGGAAATATGCTCCCCTTCTTATCGACTGCCTGAATTGCGAAAACGGCTGCAACGGCGGCCCCGGGACCCGTCATCAGAAAACATCCCATGATCTACTGGCCTCCCGTGTGGAAAAGCGCTTTGTCCCTACAGTGCGGAAAGAAAAATCAGCCGGTAAAAAAGTCGGCAGGTCCATCAGCGCCCTCTGGCATCCCGGAGATTTTCAAAGAGATTACCAGGATCTTTCTTCCCGTCTGCTGATCCGGCAGCCCGACAGAAATCAGCTGAATCAGATTTACAGTGATATGAAAAAAACCTGTGAGGCGGATTTTCTTCAATGCGCCGCCTGCGGTTACGGCAGCTGCGAGGGAATGGCTGTAGCCATATTCAACGGTCTGAATAAACCTGAAAACTGCCATCATTACAGACATAAAATTATTCTGGAAGAAAAAGAGACCGTGATGGATCTCTACAGCAGGCTGCACGAAAGAATCAACAGCTGCAAAAACCTCATCACCAATATGAACCAGTCTGTGGAAGAGGTGAACAGTTCCGTTACCCTCCAGACTGCCAGCCTTCAGGAGTCCTCTGCTGCCATTGAAGAGATGGTCCGGGCTCTGGGAAATCTTTCCCGCATTTCCAAAACCCGTCAGGAAGCCCTGGAAAACCTGGACAGCTCTGTCAGAACCGGGGAAAAAGATCTGAAATACACAGTTTCCTCCATTGCGGAGATAACAAAATCCATTTCGGGGATAGGAAATCTGATCCTGCTCATCAGTGAAGTCGCCGATAAGACCAGCCTCCTCTCCATGAACGCAGCCATAGAGGCGGCCCATGCGGGAGAATCGGGAAAAGGGTTCTCCGTAGTGGCATCGGAGATCAAAAAACTTGCAGAAACAACAGAGAATAATGTGAAGGATGTGAGTTCTCTTATTGGAGAGATTCAGTACAAAGTTCAGGAAACCTCTGACTTTTCAGGAAAGACAGGAGAAAATATCGGTCTGGTTCTGCAGGAGATGCAGAATATATCCCAGGCCCTTCAGGAGTTCCTGGTCCATACAGATCAGATGGCCGCGGGGAATAAACAGGTAAATACGGCCTTGAGTGAACTGAAAGAGAACTCCGGCCAGGTGCTCAATGCGTCGGGCTCCATGAATGAATCCATTGGGATTCTGGAGCGGAACCTCCAGGAGATCCTTCGACTCTCCGATGCCAATATGGCACAGATTCAGGATTTATCGGGCACCCTTTAAAGAATTTTCAATTTTTATTTGCATTTGATTTTGATAGGAATAATAATTCTTATCATAATACTAGTGATTATCAGGAGATTAAAATAATGGCTAAATTGACTTTACATGGCAATCCTGTGGCGACCTATGGTGAACTTCCTTCTGTAGGAAACAGTGCAAAAGACTTTACTCTTGTAAAAACAGATCTGTCCGATGTGACCCTGGCGGATTTTAAAGGAAAAAAGGTCATACTGAATATCTTTCCCAGTCTGGACACATCGACCTGTGCGGCTTCGGTAAGACGATTCAACAAAGAAGCATCCTCTCTGGACAATACAGAAGTTCTGTGTATTTCTGCAGATCTGCCCTTTGCCCATGATAGATTCTGTTCCAGTGAAGGTCTGAAAGACGTACAGAACGCTTCTGTTTTCAGAAGCCCCGCATTCGGCAAAGATTACGGCGTTGTCTTCACAGAAGGTCCTCTGACAGGACTCCTTTCAAGGGCTGTCGTTGTGGTTGGGGAGGACGGAAAAGTTCTCTATACCGAACAGGTAAAAGAGATTGCTGATGAGCCGGATTATGCAGCGGCTCTGGCAGCTTTAAAATAGACCTACTTGTTTAATAAAAAAGCCGCATATCCATGGGATTGCGGCTTTTTTTTACTGTCTTACCAGTATCAGATCGATCCTCAAAGGAGGCTGATCAAATTGGGGATCACCTTTGATCATATCCAATAAAGTGGCTGAATATTTTACTCCATCAATATAGAGTTCCTTTTCAACTCCTTGTTTAATAACCCACTCGTCTATATCTGAAAATAAAGCAATATCCCCACCCGGCAAAGATCTGTATGAAAGAGATAATCCTGGAATTTTTCCCGGTTTCAATTGATCGCCCAATAGTACATTCAAGATTTCTTCTGAAGACAGAGATAACACTTCAACCGGCCCGTCAGGGTTTATTCTCGTATAAAAGGAGTAATACGAAGATTCTGAAATACGATCTACTACATTTTCAGATAATTTTTGATGGCTTATTATGGCGATCTCTTTACCGTTTTTCGATGAAATGAAATGTATATAATTTTCATTAACCACAAGATTTTCAATTTTACCTGATTCCACACCTTCCGGAAAAGTAGCATTTAATTCAATACTGTTTGGAACATATGAAGTACAGGATGATGTCAGTATAAAAAAGAATACCGTTATGCTGATTAAATTTTTCATTAATTTACATCCTGAAATATTTTCGAGAAGTCAGGTTTTTCCTCTTCAATAATTTCCCATTCTGATTCTTTCAGAACTCTACCGGAATTATTGTACAAAGCATCAAAATAAAAATACAGATTATCCCAATCATCATAGTCTGAGAGAACAGAAAAAGAGCCGGAACCATTAATATCATACACAACACCAGATTCAGTTGATGAACTATTGAAATTCCAATTAACCGAAGTAGAATCGTCATGACCTAAACCATCTTTTTCATCCAATTTGGTTTCATTCAATTCAGCCAACTTGCCATGGGAATAGTTCATAACAAAATTTTCAGTTATGGGGCTGTTATTCAAATAGGCTATTGAAGTATAACCCAGTTGACTATATTCATAATAATATCTATCTCCTTCAACATTTCCTATTGTTGGAAGGCCATTCAATTGATAGAGGTAATTCATAATACTATAGTAATTAGGCTTATAATTCTGATTTTCTGCTCCACCATGCAGAAGTCCCAATGTATGTCCGAATTCGTGCATAATTGTTGATGCCTGGAAGTTAACTGTTAAATTATTATGAGCAGTGTCATTGAAATGCAAATCCCAAAATCCTAATGTAATTAAAAAGTTCAATCCACGCAGATAGGATATTCCGGATGAACCACCTACGCCATCCCCATTTTCATCCGGTGGTGATTGAGATGAACCAAAAGTAAGATAATAAAAAAGAGCATTCCTTTCAGATGGAAAATATGCTGTTTTATATTGATCGACAAATACATAATCAGGAATATCATTGGTGTCACTGACCAGGGATTGCTGCAAAGTAATGGCATTGTTATAGGGAACCTGATGATTAACCCCGCTTAAATTATAAACTCCTGAATCGATGGGAGTATAACCATTATATAATCCGGTTGTTCCTACATCAAAATGAATAGCAATATTTTCTTTCGCAAATGCCGCAACCACTTTATCTAGCGCCGCCTTCTGAAGAAGCATCCCCGCATCAGTTTCCGCTGATGTTCCAACTACATTCATTGTAGACACGTGAATAAATAGGTCAGTGACTTCCGGACGAGCTCCCCAGGCATAAACGGGAAACCCCATGAAATATCCACCTTCGACTTCATATTCATCAGGGATTCCATCCTGATCATAGATATATTCATCTTTGTCATCTGATCCAAAGAAAAATTCACAACTGCTGAAAAGCAGCAGCACTGCTGAAATTAAGGTTATATAAAAAAATCTGTACATTTCCTACCTGCCGTATAAAGATGGAATACATCCTCTTTATACAGTATACCGCTTCCCTGGATAAATCCTATCCTTTCGAGTTGAGATTTCTGCGGATTATAATAAAACATCAGTTCAAAATACCGGCATCGCTGGCGTAATCGTAGGCTTCGGGGTAGTTTTCCAGCTCGAACATGGTAAGACTGAACAAACGGAAGTGGTCCAGAGGGTGATCTTCTTTCATGTACTCCGCTTCTTCTCTGGCCAGATCGTGATCCTCATAAACACCTACGATTTCTTCATTTTCTTCTACAAAATAGAGCTTCTGAAGCATAAGGACCTCCTTTTGGCTAAAGTGGAAATTCATTGCCTAATTCAAATTTAGTCCACCGGAGAAAAAAGTCAAACAGCTTTGGAGCATCTTCCGCTCAGAGGTCCAACCCTGAGCGGAAAAGACAAAAAGAAGTGATTACACTGCAAAGAATAAAAATTAAGGAAAAGAGCAAAAAAAAATCAGTTTTTTTTCGGCCTGACCCGGCTTGTAGCAACGGCTTCATAGGGGTTCTCCGGCCAGTAGTGCTTCGGGTATCTGCCTCTGAGTTCTTTTCTTACCTCAGAGTAGGTGTTGTCCCAGAAACTTTTCAGATCTCTTGTGACCTGAATCGGGCGCCCCGCCGGGTTCAGCAGCCTGATAAGAAGCGGCGCAGTCCCCCCTATCAAAGGAGTTTCCCCCAATCCGAAAACCTCCTGAATCCTGACATCCAGAGCGGGATTTTCCGGATCGCTGTAATCAATCCTCAGCCGACTGCCGGAAGGGACCTGAAATCTTTCGGGAACCAGTGTATCCAGCAGGGTCATCTGCTCCCAGCTCAGGAGGGATTTCAGCCCCTCTTTGAGGGGCAGGGTAATTTTTCCTCTGTTCAGATAGGGAATAAACCAGGTATCCAGGGAATCCAGAAGCCCCTGATCAGAAAAGTCAGGCCAACCGGACTGCCTGATATAGCGGCATCGGTTCAGGAAAATGGAATCCTCCCGGGACCAGTCCAGCAGACTGAGTCCTCTTTTGGAAAAATACCCTTTCAGATAGGCAAGGACTTTCTCATCAGATCCACCCGAAAGGGGCTTCTCCTTTAAACGGAGTTCTCCCAGTTTTACCAGGGAACGGGATTCCAGTCGCCCGGATTTTTCATTCCAGTGATACTCCTCTTCATCTGAAAGGATATCCCGGCACTGATCGAGTATCTCCTCTGATCTGACGGGGCAGCTCAGAAATATAACCGGAGGAACTCCGGAGCCGCCGGTTTCCAGAACAACAAGGAACTCCTCACTCTGTAGAGAATCAGTATCCCGTATGGAGGCATTGCCACCTCCTGACAGGTGAAAAGTTCCCGGCCTGATCCTGCCTCCCATCCTGTCGGGATAGGAAGCCAATAACAGAGCCTGTACAGACCGGGGATTGAGATTTTCCCCGATGGGGTTTCTTCCCAGAAGAGATTTCCATAGGGAAAGAATCCTTTTCACCACCGGGTGATGTCTGTCCTCTCCGTTTCTTATCCTGTGAAATCTGGCCAGCAGATCAGACGAGCCGGAATGACCCATCCAGTCCCGTTCTGAAAGCAGAGCCGCCAGGAAGCAGGCTGTTTCCTCTTCTCCCCTGTCCTGTCCTGTCAGAACCAGACGGCTCAAACGGGGTTCCAGCCCCAGTGAGGACATGCGCCGCCCCAGAGCTGTGATTTTCCCCTCGCTGTCCACGGCCTGCAGCATCTTTAAAAGGTTCAGAGCCTGATGGTAGTGGCCTCCGGGAGGAGGATCCATCCACTCCAGATCCTCCGGCCCCTGACATCCCCAGCTGAGGATTTCCAGAACCAGCGAGGACAGATCGGAGGTAAAAATCTCCGCTTCCCGGAAGGGCACAAGAGCCGGCTGTTCCTGTTCGGACCAGAGACGGAGGCAGAGCCCCTCCCGGACGCGACCGGCCCTTCCGGCTCTCTGTTCCGCCGAAGCCTGGGAGATCCTCCGGGTGGCCAATCTTGTCAGTCCCGTGTGGCGGTTGAAATCGCTGTGTCTTTCGAGTCCGCTGTCAATGACTGCGGTCACACCGGGAATGGTAAGACTTGTTTCTGCAATAGAGGTGGCAAGGATGATTTTCCTTTTATCAGAGGGTTTGAACACAAGTTCCTGCCGGGAAAGAGGGAGTCGTCCGTACAGGGGCAATAGTGTGACCGCTTGCGGATCCAGGCTGTTGTGGAGATAGGTTTCAACCCTTTTGATCTCTCCCTCGCCGGGGAGAAACACAAGAAGGTCTCCTTCGGTCTGATCCAGCCCTGTACGGACGGCACGTTCCACAGCAGACTCTTCAATCCGGAAAGATCCGGCTGTTCTGCTGTACTGTATATCCACAGGAAACATCCTCCCGGGGGCATTCAGAAAAACAGCGTCCCTGAATTTCTTTTCAAGCTTCTCCCGTTCGGGGGTGGCACTCATGATACAGCAGATCAGTTCGGGCCGCAGATTTTCCATGACATCTATCAGAAAGGCATAAGAGAGATCGCTGAAGAGGTTCCTTTCGTGAAATTCATCCAGAATGACACAGTCCACCCCCTCCAGTTCCGGATCCTCCTGAATCATCCTGACAAAAACCCCTTCGGTCAGGATCTCCAGGCGTGTACGGCTGCTGCACCGGGACTCCCCCCGGACTCTGTATCCCACGGACTGACCCGGAGATTCTCCCAGTAGCCCAGCCAGATAGGACGCCAGGGATCTTGCCGCCATTCTGCGGGGTTCCAGCATAAGGATTTTATTTTTTACATGACCGGATGAAAGAAGAAACAGGGGTATCCCTGTAGACTTTCCCGCGCCGGGATCAGCCTGGATAACAAAACGTTTTTTCTCCCCGTCAAGATGCTGCTGAATCAGGGGAAACTGCTGTGCCACAGGAAGTTCCCTTATCCTGTCCGGAAGAGTGCGATCTTTCATGATTCCTACCTTACCCCAATGGCCCTGTTTGTGCTACCTTCTGGTCTATGAATCAGAAAGCCCTTGAAAGGCGCCTCAAAAAGCACATACTCGCCGGCCGGCACACTCTCTATTTTTCCGTTATCCCCGGGCTGGAAGAAGCAGCAGCAAAAGAATTGTCCCGGTTTGACCTGGAAGTCACAAAACTGGATGATCCGGGAAGTCTGGAAGCCCCGGGCTCTCTGGAACAGTTATGGAAAGCCGTATCACTGGCCCAGACTCCTGCCAGGGTCTATCTGAGACTCCACTCATTCAGGGCCGGCGGATTCCGGGAATTCAGGAATAAAACCGAAGATTTTCCCTGGGAACTCTACCTGAGGGAGGGCTGTGAATACAGACTGAGATTCTCCCTCAGCCACTGCCGTCTGCATGTGACAGACAATATAGGGAAATCTCTGAAACGCAGTATCAACGAAAGATTTGAAAAGATGGAAGGCCGGTCTCCCTCACTGATTGATGAAACAGCCCCCCATGTGGAGGCCTCTGTTCAGACCATCCTGATCCGCGGTGTGGATGATCGTTTCCAGCTCAGCCTGGATGCGGGAGGGGGCCCTCTGTATGACAGGGGTTACAGGCAGTTTATCAACGAAGCTCCCCTCCGGGAGACACTGGCGGCGTCCCTGCTTCAGATCATGGAGATCACAGAAAAATCTACTCTGATTGACCCCATGTGCGGCAGCGGCACCTTTGCTCTGGAAGCTCTTGTGATGACCTCCCGCATTCCCGTTTATCCCGACAGACGCTTTCCCTTCGAAGACTGGCCCTCTTTCAAACCCGCCCGATATGAATGGCATATGGAGCAGCAGATCAGAGAGAGTCATGCCAGCTGCCGGATTGTTTCCTCCGACAGGGATCCCCGCAGTCTGGAAGCCGCCCGGGCAAACAGGGAGCTGATCCTGCAGAAATGGAGTGCGTCCCGGTATGATCTGGATATCAAGGGACTCCTTGAAAACTGGGAGTTAGAGGAAGAGGACTTTCTGACCAGGTCAGCTCCTTCCGGAGAGGATCGGGTTCTGATACTGAATCCTCCCTATGGTCTGCGTCTGAAACTTGAAAACCGGAAGGAGTTTTTTACATCCCTGGGAGAGAAAATCCGCAGGGACTATAAGGGCTGCCGCTGGGGAATCCTTGTTCCGGATACACAGACAGAAAAGTTTCTGGGTCTCAGATGGGAGAAAAAATATATCATTTCCAACGGAGGCCTTAAGGTCGCTTTCCTGACAGGCCGCAGCTGATCACTTCACCCATTTATCCTCTATGAGGGGCTTAAAACATTCCATAAGCTCCAGGAGGGCAGCTGGATCAGTTTCGGCGATAAGAGTGTTTCTGTGGCTCTCCTTCATAAACCCTTCCGCCACGGTGTGATTCAGCAGGTCCAGCAGGGATTTGTAGTAGTTTCCTGTGTTGAGCAGAGCCACCGGTTTCTGATGATACCCCAGCTGAGCCCAGGTGAAGGCCTCCAGGAGTTCCTCATAGGTTCCGATCCCTCCGGGGAGGGCAATGAATCCATCAGACCTGTCATGCATGGCCTGCTTTCTCTCATGCATGGTTCCCACAACGATGGTCTCCACTCCCGCCAGAGCGGGGACTTTACTATGGATGGCTTCGGGTATGATCCCGGTAACCTGCCCCCCCTGTTTCAGTACTGTTTCGGCCAGAAGTCCCATAAGGCCCACATTGCCGCCGCCGTATACAAGACGGATTTTCCGTTTTACAAGTTCTGTCGCCAGTTCCTGTGTTCTCAGGGCGTACTCTTTATCAAAACCTTTGCTTGATCCGCAAAAAATGCATACACTATTCATGCCTCCAGTATAGGCATAAAATGGAAGAGAAAAAAGATGGAGGATTTTTTTATGTTTCAATATTGTCCCCGCTGCTCCTATGAGAGTCCGGACTTCCTTAGGGGCCGTAAAGTCAGCTGTCCCTCCTGCGGGTTCCAATTCTACCAGAACACCGCCGCGGCCGTGGCAGTCCTTCTGGAATATAAGGAGCATTTCGTGATCATGAAACGGGGACGTGAACCGGGAAAAGGGCTTCTGGACCTTCCCGGCGGATTTGTGGATCCAGATGAATCCGCAGAGGACGCCTGCCGCCGGGAGATCCGGGAAGAGATCGGTGTTGAGATTTCAGATCTGACCTATCGAAGCAGCTGCGGGAATACCTATCCCTACAAAGGGATAACCTACAAGACCTGCGATATGCTTTTTACAGCCCGCTGCGAAAGCAGCAGTTTCACCCCCCAGGAAGATGAAATCCAGGAGATCCTTTTTATCGAAAAAGACAAACTCTCCCTGGAGAATTTTGCCTTTGACTCTCTGAAAAAAATGGTCAGAGACTTCCTGTCCCTATCCTGAGGATCCGGGGATTTCCCCGGAGATGATTTTAAGGGGAGATTCACAGTGTCTGCTGATTTCAGAAGTACAGAATTTCCCGGAAAAACCTCTGACTACCGCCGAATGCCAGGTCGACATTGCCTCTCTGCTCTGATATGATCCTATAGATTCGGAGGTTTCAGTGCATTTATTGACCCAGGAGATAAAACAGGAAATTCGAAGCGCCTGCCGGGATCTTCCCCAGGGCGAAGTGAACAGGATGATAAAAAAAGGGATTGCTCCTTTTACCCTTCTGATACTAGGCTGCCAGACTGGATCTGTCCCTCTTATAGAGCAGGCGTTACAGGGTGGTGCTGATATTAACGGAAGGGATCATGAATCCTGGACCCCTCTTATGCATGCCTCCTATTACAATAATACAGAAGCTATCTGCTGCCTCCTGGAGCACAGAGCCCGCATCCATACCACCAGTGATGTGGGAGAATCCGCCGTGGGAATTGCACGGAATGAACGGAACAGCAAAGCCGTCAATGCCTTCGAGTCTAATCTGGAAAAGGTCCGCCTCAAACACGCGGGTATACTGATCGAAGCTATGATGATCCTGGAAAGGGAGAGACAGAAACCCCGGGAGGATCGGGATAAAACGGCCCTGGCTCTCTCCTGTATCGACAGAGGCTATGTCTGGTGGATCGGAGAGGAACATCCCGAAAAGGTCCTGTCCCTGTTTCAGAAAGCCTGGGAACTGGATCCTAAAGTCAGCGCCTTTCCCTATGCCTCCATTCTGGCGGCTCAGGGCCATCAGGAAGAATCCCTTGATATTCTTGAGATGATACAAATCAGAAAATGGGCCACCATCCCCCGGGAAGATATGATAAGTTCCGGTCTGTTCCAGTGTCTGGAAGAGAATCCCCGGTGGCGGAGAATTATCAACCGCTGGTAATGATCCTGAAAGTTCAATGGAAAAGACGAGTCTGTTTTACAGTCCCTGGCGGATTGTCTCCATTTCGTCCTGAATCTCTTTGATGGCCGTGCAGGCTTTGTCCACAGAGGGACCGGACTGTTCAAGCATATTCCTTAAATCCGAAATAGACTGATCCAGAGGAGCCAGAGATTCCTTCAGAGCCGGATCTGTCCCGTTGATTCCCTCTTCAAGGGTTTTAACCTGACTGTGCAGGTCTGAGAGCAGAGCCCCGATATCCAGAGGCTCGGCCTCCCGGGTTTCTTCAGGTGATCCCATTTCAATCACCGGAACCTCTCCTGCCGCTTCCCGCGCCCTGTAATCGGGTTCTGTTTTACTGCATCCGGAGATCAGTATCAGAGAGAGGATAACAAACAAAAGGCCCGCAGGATTTCTATTCATAACTTGTATTTTCCGCTTCTTTGGCAATTTTTGCAATAAGCCTGTTCCTTCTATGCTGCAGCTCTGCCCTCTTTTCGGGATTCCGGATAGGCAGGTCCCGCAGAAGTTGTTCCACAAGTCTCAGAGCGCCGGTATAGTCCCGTTCCCGGTGTTCCAGATACTTGGCCATTTCCACTCCCGCATAGAGACCGGGACGCTTCTGAAGGATGGCAGACCATAGGGAAGAGGCTTTTTCCCACTCCCCCTGCCTTTTCCAGTGAACCGAAAGGAAAGTTTCCGCTCTGGGATCCCCCCTCCGGACGGCACTTTCCATATATTCCAGCCCCCGGATATCCCCCCTTTCCAGGAGAAAACGCCCCAGGGCAAACTTATCTCTGTAGGGATTCCCCTTCTGATTCCCCCTGACAGCCTCCTCCAGAAAGACAAGGAGCTCGGCCATTCGGATAATATCCAGATAGTTATGCTTGAACACCTGCAGAAGTGGTGCGGGATTACTGTCTTTCAGAAATGAGAACCAGATTTCCGGAATATCTGCGCCGGGAATATCCCCCTGCCTGGGATTGGCCAGGAGAAAAGTCTCGGCTGTCCCCAGACGGCAGTTGGGAAGAGTTCTTTTATAGAGCTTTCTGACAGGATACAGAAGGTCCAGCTGTGCCCCGAACTGAAAAGGCATCCTGTTCATAAGGAATCGGGTCTGCAGCAGAGGGGTATCGTAACTTTTTCCGTTATAGGAGATAAAAAGCCCTGTATTTCCAAACTCTTTTTTGAGCAGATCCAGCATGAGCGGTTCGCCCGGATAGTCCCTCAGAAAATACTGTGTGGTTATAAACCTGTCTTCCCGGACTCTGCCGGTACCGATCAGGAAGGCCGTATTGCCCGCTCCGCCGGAGAGTCCGGTGGTTTCGGTGTCGAAAAAGAGCCAATCCCCGGGGGAGCTATCCGACGGGGCAAAATATCCGGTCAAATCCAGGTCTGCCAGAGGATTGGGATCTGAAATCTCTCTCATCCATACATCGGGGCCCGCGCTCCTCCACCCTTCGGGAAGATCAGGGATATCAGAAGGAATTGGCGGAACAGCCTCTTTTTTTTCCGAAGCCACAGGGAGTCCCTTTGTCTGCTTCAGCCTGTTCAGCCTGGCTGATAGATCGGGTTTCACTGCTTTTCCCGCACCGTTTCCAGCCAGATATCCAGAAAATTCCTTGTCAGATTTTTCGGATTCGCATCAAACTGATCCTGCTGATCGATGGGGCCCACACAGCTGGGACAGCCCTCCCGGCAGGAACATTCGGCCACAAGATCCAGGCTGGCCTGAAAGATCTGTTCCATTTTTTCGGTAAAATTATCTGCCAGACCGATGCCCCCGGGATAGGTATCGTAAATAAAGAGGCCGGGACACTCGAAATGGGGATCCCTGACTCTGCCGGAAACCCCGATATCGGTGGAGCGGCACAGGAGAAACAGAGGAGCCGTATTGCGGATCAGTGTGGCCACCCGGGCCAGAACCGGAGCCTGCATCAGCTCATCGATCATGACAAAGGCATCCCCCGCGGGAGATCCGGGCAGGAGAGAGATAAAAACACTCCTTGTATGCATCTCCTCTTCGGGAAGGAAGATATCGCCGTAGCCAATATTTTCATGGGTCTGGAATTTGATCTTCTTATATTTGGAGACTTCCGTGCGGAGGAGTATGTCGCAGTGGGTCAGGACCTGTCCCCAGTGGGAGGATTCCCCATCCACTTCCAGAACTTTGATGTCAGATTTCAGTATGGAATCGGTATAGTAGTTAAGGTTGGACTCCTCTACCATACAAAGGTGATTTTCAAGATCCAGTTTTTTGACAATGAACTGTTCCCCCCTGTGGAGATAGACCGCCTCGTCGAAGATCAGCTCCCGGGCGGAGTGGCTGTCCATCTCTCCGATCACATTGTGCCGGCCCTTGGTTGTATCAATGATGACAACATTTTCCGATGCTCCTGACCTGAGGGAAATTCTTTCAGACGGATAGGAGCGGTCGGCCCAGTACCAGCTGTCGCCGGTAAATCTGAGCACCCCGTTCTCTTCCAGGTAGGAGAGAAGAGAGGAGACATCACCGGGGAAGCCTTCGTCTTTCCGGAAGGGGATCTCGAAGGCGGCGCACTTCAGATGGTCCATGAGTATGAACAGATTATCGGGATCCACAAACCCCGATTCGGGATTGGCTCCGAAAAAATATTCCGGTGTCTGCACCAGGTACTGATCCACTGGCGAACTGGA
The DNA here is from genome assembly GCA_963666275.2 of Oceanispirochaeta sp. GTDB lineage: Bacteria > Spirochaetota > Spirochaetia > DSM-2461 > DSM-2461 > Oceanispirochaeta. The sequence continues at coordinate 1,704,382 of CAXXOA010000001.1, read as the reverse complement.
AGCCACAAAAATGGCAAGAGAGAGATCGCTTGTCCGTCCTGCCCTTCCGGACTGCTGCCAGGTAGAGGCGATGGATCCGGGAAACCCCGCCAGGATCGCCGCATCCAGACCTCCGATATCGATTCCCAGTTCCAGGGCATTGGTAGAGACCACTCCCTGGATATCTCCGTCTCTCAGACCTTTTTCAATTTTCCGTCTTTCTCCGGGAAGGTATCCTCCCCGGTAGGATTCCACCTTGAGCCGGTTGTTTTCATTGTAAACGTTGCTGAGTTTCTTATTTATATAGGAGGCCACAAGTTCGGTTTTTACCCGGGATCTAGTAAACACGATGGTTTTGATCCCCGACTTGAGGAGCCGCACTGCCAGAGCCTGGGAGGTATTGACCACTCCCCTTCTGATTCCCTGGACCGCATCGACCAGAGGAGGATTGTAGAATATAAGATGTTTCTCTCCCGAAGGCGCTCCGTTCCGGTTGATCAGGGTCACAGGTTTTTCAATGATCGCCTGGGTCAGCTCGCCGGGATTGCCTATGGTGGCACTGCAGCAGATAAACTGGGGATCGCTTCCGTAGAAGGCGGCGATCCGTTTGAGCCGGCGCAGCAGATTGGTCATATGGGAACCGAAGATCCCCCTGTAGGTATGCACTTCATCCAGGACAATGTATTTCAGGGATTTGAAGAAGTCGATCCATTTGGGATGGTTCGGTAGGATCCCCGAATGGAGCATATCCGGATTGGAAATGATGATCCTCCCTGACTTTCTGGCGGAGATACGCAGTGATCCGGGTGTATCCCCGTCGTAGGTACAGATTTTAACAGGAATTTCATCGTCCAGAACAATATCATTCAGAGCGGACTGCTGATCCTGACTGAGCGCCTTGGTGGGGAAAAGGTAGAGAGCCCTGGATTCGGGTTCCTCCAGGAGGGTTCTCAGTACCGGAAGATTGTAACAGAGGGTCTTACCCGACGCAGTCGGTGTTACCACACATATATTCTCTCCCCTCTCAGCCGCTTCGTAACAGGCTGTCTGATGGCTGTAGAGAGAGGTAATCCCCTTTTTGGCCAGAGACTGTTTAACGATCACCGGAAGGCTTTCGGGGACAGGACTGTACTCCCCCTCCCGGGGGGGAATTTTCTCCCATCGGGTCACATTCTCCATAAAGCGGAAATTCTTCTCCAAATCATCCAGAAACCGGCGCATTTCACTCATAGCAGATACCTTAACATATTTTTAGTCTTTTTTCCTTATCCCGCTTTAATAGTAATCGAGAATCTTCGTTCGATACAACTGGAATATGAAAAGAACTTGACCCCCTTGCATAGTGAATTATAATGTGAGAAAAAGATGTAAGGACTAAAGATCCCTCAGGATTGGGAAGAGACAGTTTTGTTAGGTTTGAGTCCCCTGTTCAACATTTGAAGGAGTAGCATATGGCAGAGATTCTCAGCGTAATTTTAGGGGGAGGAAAAGGGACAAGACTCTATCCTCTGACAAAGGAAAGATCCAAACCCGCCGTCCCTTTCGGCGGAAAGTACAGACTGGTGGACATACCCATTTCAAACTGCATCAATTCCAAGCTTCGGAATATCTATATTCTTACCCAGTTCAACACAGCGTCTCTTCACTTCCATATCAGTTCCACCTACAGGTTCGACGCCTTTACAGGGGGATTTGTTGAAATACTCGCGGCTGAGCAGACATTTGACAGCACCGAGTGGTATATGGGAACCGCCGATGCGGTCCGGCAGAACAGCTACCATTTTCATGCCCACGAACCGACTCACTATATCATCCTCTCGGGAGATCAGCTCTACAGAATGAATCTGAAGCAGTTCTTCAATGAACACATTCACAGCGGCGCCGATGTGACCATTGCGGCGACACCTGTGACCAGAAAAGATGCGGATCAGCTGGGAATCCTCCAGCTGGATAAGAAGGGAGATATCAACCAGTTCCTTGAAAAACCAGGCCCCGATATGAATATCGATGAATACAAGATTCCCCGGTCCCGGAAGCTGGAAGAGAATATTCCCGATGAAAAAGACTATCTGGCCTCCATGGGTATCTATATCTTCAATGCCTCAGCCATGGACAGAGGCCTGGACAATGATTTTACCGACTTCGGAAAAGAAGTCATTCCCGCCATGATTGAAAAAGCCCATGTCAGGGCTCATATCTATAAAGGCTACTGGGAGGATATCGGAACGATTACCAATTTCTTCGAATCCAATCTGGATCTGGCAAAGCCCTGGCCCAAATTCAATCTCTATGACAAGGAAAACCCGATCTATACCCATAGAAGGGATCTCCCGGCCTCCAAGATCAATGCCTGCAATTTCCAGCATGCCCTGGCAACAGAGGGGTCTATTATCAATGCCGATTCGGTTACAGATTCCATTGTGGGGGTCCGGAGTATACTGAACAAAGGGGCCAATCTGAACGAAGTTTACTGCATGGGTGCGGACTATTACGAAAATGAAAGGAATATCGATAAGAACAGAAATCTCAAGATTCCCAACCTGGGCGTCGGCGAGGGATCTCAGATCCGCAGAACAATCATTGACAAAAATGTGAGGATCGGAAAAGACTGCCGGATCGGTGTGGATGACATTGTCCGGGAAGACGTGGAACGGGCAACCCATTATGTCCGGGACGGTATAATCATTATTCCCAAGAATACAATTATTCCCGACGGGACTGTACTTTGAGGAATACCGTCTATGCCACTGAACTGACAACTGTAAAAGACGGTGTGGGATGCTTCACCGTCAAATGGTCCCCTTATATTCTTATGGACAAATACCTGATTCACAAAATAGTTCCCTCCGAAAAGGGAATCTATCAGGTTTTCCAGAAACAGGGCAGAACCCTGCAGCTGATTATGATGGATAAGGCATTCTACGGCGGTTTGAGGAACAGGCTCCGGGAACTCATTGATCCTCTCTATATGGGATATAACCCCTATAGGGAGGAGATTCAGGAAAATACCTGCTACCTCAGGTTTTCTCTGGTATCCCTGCAGGATGATATGGATGATCTTCTCCACTTCTTTACGGGACACGCGGAAACCGGGCGATATGATGATATAATGGTTGAGGAGAAAGAAACCCTGGAAGTCAGAAAGCAGTAGGTTTAAAGAAAATCAGAGTTTAACTTCATCCCAGATCGTGGAGAGGGCTTTTCTGTCGGACCCAGCCAGATCCAGATCATTTATGTCCTCTCTTGAAAACCATCCTGTCTGCACATGCTCGTTAAGGGTCATCTCCTGCGGCTGAAAGGAAACATTATAAACCTCAAGAAGGAACTCTTTAGAATTATGGGAAAATGTAGTTGAAGTGACAAGTTTTCCTGTGGAAACCTCTATTTCAAGTTCTTCCTGCCACTCCCGGAGCATAGCGTCCTGAGGAGTCTCCCCCTCTTCCAGCTTTCCACCGGGAAGTTCCCATTTTCCACCCAGATCACCACCGGGTTTTCTTTTGGCAAGAAAGAACAGTCCGTCTTTTTCAGCAAGGCCTGCGATTGATCTATTGATTCCCATGGACACTCAGAGGATGACCGCTGAAGGAACAAGGAAATGGATGATTCCGATAAGGATTCCCGCAAGTCCCACAATGTGGCCCTGATCTTCCATAAGATCCACGAAACTTTTCATCCAGCTGCGGGTCTCTTCCAGACTGCTGTAGAAAAATGACATGATCAGATAGGCACCCGCCAGGAGTCCGTACAAACCGGGAAGCAGATCACCCACGAACACGATATCCGCCGGGGTTATCTTCAGAAGCAGAGTAAAAAGCGCTGTCAGTGATGTGAGTATCCCCAGAATCAGCTTGAATTTCGGTTTCTGCAGAAAAGCATTACAGGTGGCAAACTCATTGATTTTCCCTTCCAGGAAAGAACCGCTCAGGATCAATCCGGACAGGATATCAGTTAAAACAACTAAAAAGTAAATTTGCATAGTTTTCTTAATCCTCCAGAAACAGATGACATGAACTCTCTCCGTCTCTGATTAAAATGATATTAAATAGAAAAATAACAGTCAACTTTTTTATTTTAGAATTTTCTGTCAATTCCCTGTTTCTCAGATCTGTCCGTTCAGCCGGACATCTCTGCTGTTCCAAATGATCCGGCAGATGACCGTCTGTCGGGAAGCCGCCCCTGTAAGACGATGGCGGAGGGTACTCACAGCCCCCTGTTCGGGGGGGATCTCCTCCCATTCTATCACAGGATTTCCATTACTGATCAATTCAATCTTCAGCAATCCCTCATCGCCTGAGATTTCCCCCCGGCTGCGTATAAAAAGGGAAACCAGGACATCCTGGTCATCCCGGCGGAGCTCCATTTCAAACCGGAGTGGAGCAATGCTGTCCTTCAGATTTTTCTGTATGATAAATGGAAGGATGATACCGCCTATGACGAAAAGAAAAATTAAATCAAACAGGAGGAGTCTGCTCAGGCTGTAGCGGCGGGAACGGTCTCTTCTTCCGTTGACAAAGTGAGATTGAGACAGACGCTCGGAACGGGAGTACTCATAATAGAGATCATCCTCTGTTCTTGTTTCAGGTGCGTTGTTAATCTTCCGCATACCTTTCTGCTATTCTGTCCGCTCTCCACCAGGAGATCCTGGCACCGTTTTCCTCATAAAAGATTCCCGACAGAAGTCCTAAGGGATTCAGATAGATATTTTTATAGATAATGTCCTGATCTTCAATATTCAGAACCCTGGTTGTTTTCACAGCTCCGGTTTCATCCATGATGGTCAGGTGATAACGCCCGCCGTAGTCGGAGCCCAGAAAGAAATGGAGCCCCCCCCTGACGGAACCCAGGTATTCATTGACTCCTTCAATAACCTGGTCACCCAGATTAATTTCAAAATGGGGAATTTCAAAATAGCCTGTATACTCACCCTCTCTGAGATCCAGAGTATAGAGTCTGTTAAGTGCTGTCTGTTCTTCTGTATCATCCAGGGGAAAAAAGGAAACTTTCAGATAGATTTTATCTTCCTCGGGATCCGCGGCAATGTTTTCCACCTGTCCAGGCCCCCATGAGCCTTCTTCCGGAACGGGCAGCTGATCTTCTCCCAGAATGATTTTATAGAGGAGAGCGCCCCCCGGAGAGAACCAGTAGACTGTATTCTCCTGAACCGACTGGGTTATAACCACAATATTGCCCTGCTCGGTAACCTGAAGATCTTTCACATAGGCAAAGGGTGTTCCATTGATTCCCTCCTGTCCGAGAGAATCCACAAACTCCCCTTCTTCATCAAAAAGGAGGACAATTCTGTTGTAGAGAGTATCACCGGACTGGGAGACAAGATTGTCTTCCACCTGATCGACGATATACATGCCCCTGTCACTGACGGCGATATGCTCTATATTGCGGAAGTTCCATTTTCTGATGCGGATGAGAGATTCCTGATCATCCTCCTGGTTCTGATAATGAACAGGCTCAGGATTGGTCTGGGGATTGTATACGAGGCTCAGCAGGTCGCCGTAGGAGTTGAGTTCCATAACTTTGCCGGCGTGGCTGCTGCTTATAAAGATTCGTCCGTTTAAAACAAAAAGATCGCTCAGCCCGGGCAGAAGTGATCCGCTGCGGAAAAAATAATCCAGTTCCTCTGCGGTTACGCCCATGGGGATAATGAAAAGGTCCTCTTTTTCCAGAACCTGGTTATCCGGCCGGCAGGAGGTCAAAAACAGGGCTGTGATGAAAAAGAAAAGTAAAGATAAGCGTTTGATCATCTGATTTACCTGGCTCCCCAAATCCCCTTTGAAGGGTAAAATTATCCTACACAGCTCTCTTTATAATGTCAATCTTGACGGCATCACCGAAAAGCCGTACATTTTAGCAATGGTAAATAAGATATTATCCCTTCTCCTGGGTTCCAAACAGGACAAGGATCTGAAACAGCTGCTTCCTATACTGCATAAAATCAATGCAAAAGAGAAATGGGCCATGGAACTGGCCGATCACCGGTTTATGGAACTCACCGGTGAATTCAAGTCAAGATTATCTGCCGGAGAGACTCTGGATGATATTCTCCCCGAAGCCTTCGCCCTCTGCCGGGAAGCCGCCCGCAGGACCCTGGGTGAACGGCCCTATGATGTACAGCTCCTGGGTGGGATTGTTCTTCATCAGGGGAAAATCATGGAAATGAAGACCGGTGAGGGAAAAACCCTTTCCAGTGTTGCCCCAGCCTATCTGAACGCTCTGGCGGGAAAGGGTGTTCATATTGTCACAGTCAATGACTACCTGGCCTCCAGAGATGCGGCCTGGATGAAACCGGTCTATGACTATCTGGGTATTTCAGTTGGAGTGATTCTATCTGAAATGGATCCTGAAAGACGGCAGATCGAATACAGCCGGGATATTACCTTCGGAACCAACAATGAATTCGGTTTTGACTATCTCAGGGACAATATGCGCTGGAGCATAGACAAAAAATCCCAGAAAAACCATCCCTACTGTATCATCGATGAAATCGACAGTATCCTGATTGACGAAGCCAGAACCCCTCTGATCATTTCAGGCCCCATTCAGGAGGATACAAGCAAATTCACCCAGGTGAATCAGCTTGTCTCTTTTCTGAAAGAGTGTGAAAAAGATCCGAAAACCGGAGACTATCCTCCTGTTGATCCCATGACGGGTATCCAGCCCAAAGGTGACTATAAGCTCGATGAGAAGAGCAAGAAAGTTGTTTTTACCGATGAAGGTATGAACAATATCGAAAAACTCCTCCACAGCAGAAAGCTCATACAGGGCTCGCTCTTTGATGAGGAGAATTTCGAATATATCCACTATTTTACCCAGGCCATGAAGGCCCATCATCTTTTTCATAATGATGTGGATTATGTGATTCAGGACGGGGGAGTTCAGATTGTCGATGAGTTCACCGGCCGAGTCCTGACGGGCCGCCGGTATTCCGACGGACTCCATCAGGCGATTGAGGCAAAAGAGAATATTAAAATTGCCCAGAAGAACCGGACCCTTGCCAGCATTACTTTTCAGAACTTTTTCAGGATGTATGATAAAATTTCCGGTATGACCGGTACAGCCGAAACGGAAGCCCGGGAGTTTGCCAGGATCTACGAGATGGATGTTGTGGTGATTCCCACCAACCGTCCGGTTAACCGTGTGGATAAAGATGATGTTATATATCTGAACGAAGAATTCAAGTTCAATGCCATATGCGACACCATCGAGAAAGTCAGCCGTAAAGGTCAGCCTATCCTTGTAGGAACCGTGTCTGTAGACAAGTCGGAAAAGCTGTCTCAGAACCTTAAAAAACGCGGTATCAAGCATGAAATCCTCAATGCTAAAAACCACCACCGTGAGGCTCTGATCATTGCAGAAGCCGGTGCGAAAGGTTCGATCACCATTGCAACCAATATGGCCGGTCGTGGAACGGACATCAAACTGGGAGGAAATCCCGAGTTCAGAGCCCGGAGAAAAGCCGGTCAGGATGCTACGGAAGAAGAGATCCAGGCCCTGATCAGAAAAGAAACCGAAGCCTGGCGGGAACAGAATGAGGAGGTCCGTCAACTGGGCGGTCTCTATGTCATCGGTTCTGAACGCCATGAATCCCGTCGTATCGACAACCAGCTCAGAGGACGGTCGGGCCGGCAGGGTGACCCCGGATTCAGTCAGTTCTATATCTCTCTGGATGATGATCTGATGCGTCTTTTCGGGGGAGAAAACTTCAAGAAAACCATGACGAAACTGGGCATGGAGGGAGATGATCCTCTCCACCATCCCCTTATCAACAGATCTCTTGAAAAAGCTCAGAAACGGGTGGAAGACAGAAACTATGAAATCCGGAAACACCTTCTGGATTATGATGATGTCCTGAGTAAACAGAGAAACTACATCTATTCCACAAGAGATGAAATCCTGACTTCCGAAGATCTGACTGGTAAGATCATGGAGACCGGTGAGGAAATCCTTTCCATCCTTATGGATGATTACAGGACCGATACCCGCAAAGGCTTGGATGAGGCTCTTCCCCGGCTGATCACAAGGCTGAAAGAGAACTTCAACTACTCTCCTGAGGAACAGACCGTTAATCTGGCGGAGGTTGAAGACTCTCAAAAAGAGGAAATTCTTCTGAAATTTCTGAAAGACGATCTGGAAGAGAAAAATACCCTGGTGGGAAAAGAGCAGCTCAACCAGTTTATCCGCTTTGAGTATCTGAAAAACCTTGATAACCGCTGGCAGGAACACCTGGAAAATCTGGAAGCCCTGAGAGAAGCGGTCTATCTGAGATCCTATGCCCAGAAAAACCCTCTTGTAGAGTATAAAAACGAAGGTTTTCAGATCTTTGACCAGCTGATTGATGATATACAGATCAGTCTGGCCCGGAAAATCTTCCGTGTGAAGGTGCGGAAAGCCCCGGCTAAAGAAAGGTACCAGGGCGCCTCAAGACCTATCCAGGCGTCCCACTCTGCGGTCAACGGTTTTGCCGCCGGTAAATCCCAGGAACGCAGTGAGGCAAACGCCCAGAAAATGCAGATCCGCCGGGCGACCCCCAAGGTAGGCCGGAATGAACCCTGCCCCTGCGGCAGCGGTAAAAAGTATAAAAACTGCTGCGGCGCCTGATTCAATCAGGCCTGCTTTACTGACGGCTCCCCGGGGAGCCGTTTTTTTATATCCGGGGTTTAGGCCCCCGGCCCCTAAAGGGGTGGCACTCATCTGTTTAATCGGTTGAAATAATCACGTGATAAATGACTCCCCTTTAAGGCTCGGGGGCCTTTTACAGAATGGGCTTTTCTTTTCCAGGCTTTATAAAAAAAACTCCCTCCTGCAGAAGAAGGGAGCTGATTGAAAAGTGTGTTGCCTATTTTACTGGGAGGCCGAAAGACACACCCAGACAGAAGGCCCGGTTTTCATCCAGGGCATCGGTCATGATGGCATCAACGGCAAACTTGTATTTGGACAGTTCGGGAATACTGGCGATGTCAATCCGGATGCCTGTATTGAACACACCTCTGGAATTGGCATTGACTCCGATAAAGGCCTGATGCTGATAGGAAAAATTGGAGAAGTCATTAATCCAGTGTATATAGCCCTGGAAGGTTTCAGGAAACAGAACAAGATCAAATCCCATACCGAAATCAATCGCATCATCAGGAGCGGTGTCTCCAAAGCGTTTTCCCACAACGGCGGTGGTTTCTGCAGGCATATTGAAGAACTCTCCCGGATAGGTAGCGGCCAGATAGATCTGGGTAATCGTATAGTCCTCGTCAAACTGCTTCAGAAGCTGATAGTTCCCACCGACCGCCACTGCGGAATTGCCTTTAATGGGCAGCTGAAGTTTTCCGTGGATAATCATGTCTTCATTGTCCCTGTCATCCTGGCTGTCATAGGCAAAACCAATTTCCGCCATTTTTAAAAGGCTGATGGATGCTTTGGGAATGTGAATATAGTTTTCATTTTCATCGATGATGGAGTGGTATCCGAAATCCAGACCGAAATCGGTACTCTTCTCCCATCCGATCCTTCCGCTGGGGATGCTCACAAGCCCTGTGGACCCGTTCAGGGACATCCCCTTCAGCGTGGCTGCTCCGGCATTCAGGGTAATGAGTGATATAAGCATTAACAGGAAAAGTAATTTTGTGTTTTTCATTAAGAACAATCCTCCATAAATGAATATTATATACTAATATTACAAAAAATCAGTTGCGGTCGGGATTGTTCAAAAAAAAACCGCCCTTTTACAGGCGGATTTGGTTTTCTATTTTTCGACTTGAGTATAAGTCTTAACTCTCAGGCTCATACTGGATAATCTCCATGGGATCATCCGGATAGGTCTGATTGTTATAAGTTGCAAAAGCCCTTATCAGATTGAAAAGAGCCAGCATGGCAATAATAAAGAATACCAGTTTTCTCATCGTTGTCGAACCTCCTGGTGGATAACCTGTGGACAACCTGTTATTCAATCCTCTCTATCTTAGTGTAGATACTCTATTGGATCAATACTTTTTTTGCCCTTAAACAGGGAAAAATGCAGATGGGGGATTCTGGCATATCCTGTCATACCCAGTTCCCCGATCTGATCTCCCTGCCTGACCCGTTCATTCTTCTGTACCGTAGAATCTCTCAGGTGGGCATACAGGCTTCTATAGTTTCCACTATGTTCCAGAATGATGTAATTTCCGTAGGAGGAATTAAATCCTATGGCAATTACCTTCCCGTCAAGAGCCGCTTTCACGGGATCTCCTGAATTCCCCTTAATATCAATTCCGTTATGGAATGATTCTATCTGAGTCACTGAATCACGGATATTACCGTAGTTTTTGATCACATGTCCCTGAACAGGATAAATGAACAGCTCTCCCATATGACTCCGGAGTTCCCGTTCAGGAAGGGTCACCCCGGGAAGGAATATCTCCTGCCCTTCCTGCAGCTGGGGTTCTTCGGTTTCATAAGGGATATGGGGGTTATAATAATACAGAGACTCTCTATCCAGCTCATAGGTTTCGAGAATGCTCTGCAGGGTCTCCCCTTTCTCCAGTGTATGCAGGATGCCGTCTGTTCGGGGAATAAGGAGTTTCTGTCCTTCATCCATTTTTTTTACATTTTCGATCTTATTGACACTCAGGATTGTACTGATGGTAACAGAGTTCTTCCGGGCGATCTGAGAAATGGTATCGCCCTGGTTGAGATAATAGGTATAGTGGGGAACGTCCCAGAGTTCCTTTCTTTCCGTCACGGGATTCTCAGGCATCCTCATACCTGTATCGGCTTTCTGAATCCGGACAGGTTCAACCGCATCCAGAGCCTCATCGGGAAAAGAGAGATGATTCAGACCGGCCGCCATAAGGGGATTCATATATCTGTAGGGATATTCGGTCCCGCAGATCATAAGAAAACAGACAAGAGCCAGAGAAAATATAACAGAATACCCTCTTGTCAGAAGAAACTCCGTAACCGGAGCAGGATTTCCTGCTTTTTTTAATGAGATAAATTCCAGATTTGTCTTTTTTTTCGCAGGCTTTTTCAGTTCCTGCCTCTTTGCTGATACAACCATAATTCTCTACTGGAATATATCGACAAAAATGAGGGGGTGTATTAATATAACTTGTCCTATGATTCAAAAACTCCTAAATCAATACGGCGGACCATTTGCTGTTATTCTTTTAACAGCCTTTATCTGGTTCTCCTGGTTCGATATACTGCAGGTACAGGAAATCTCAATGGAACCGGTCCTTCATAACGGTCAGACCATACTTGTGAACAAGATGGCCTATAAAAAGCCTTTTTCTGAAGTTCAGATGCCCGATGTTAATGACATTGTGATTTTCCGGTCTCCCGGTGATAGACGTCTTGTGGTGAAAAGGTGCAGGATGCTTCCCGGAGATCCTATTCAGATCAGTGATACCTGGCTGATTGTAGACGGGGAAAAGTTTTTTCTGACAAACAGGCAGAAAGAGCAGCTCTTTCAAAATCCTGTTATCCCGGAGGGATATATTATGGTACTGGGAGATAATCCCTTTCACTCGATCGATTCCAGAGATTACGGTTTTGTCCCCGTCAGTTCACTGGTGGGAAAAGTCATTACCCCCGGGAGCAGGATATACCATTGAGTTCTCATGATTTCAATCAGAACCGGTTCAGGATTTTTCTCTTTGTCCTTTTCGGCATAACCCTGGCTCTTATCATTCAATATGGTTTTATAATGCTCAAACCGGGGAACCGTTCCCATCAGGATACACCCCGTTTTCCCTCCATGGAGAGAGGGGCCATTTATGACAGAAACGGCAGACTCCTGGCGATTCAGACCCGGCTGGACAGCGTCACGGCCTGGATTCCGGAAATCAGGGACAGGGAAGGTACAGCCCGCCTTCTCTCGGAGGCACTGGGGCTGGACTATCAGGAACTTTTAAACCGCTTTCAGGATCCTTCCCGACAGGGTTTCGCCTATATCAAACGCCTTATTTCACCCACCGAATCCGGGAAGATCAGTCAGCTGATGGATGAGGGCAGTCTGCCGGGGATCCATCTTGAAAAGGAGCATGGCCGCAATTATCCTGAAAAGGAACTGGCCGCCCATCTCATCGGATACGTGGGAACAGACAATACGGGCCTGGAAGGCCTGGAGTATACCTTTAACCAGGTTCTGGCGCCCCCGTCCATTACCACAGGCGATGAAAGTCTCCTCTACGGGAATGACGTTTACCTCACCATAGATATCAATACCCAGTACATTACAGATAAAATAGCACGGAAGGCATTTGAAGAGCATAAGCCCGAAGGTCTTATGATTCTGGTGATGGGAGCCAAAACCGGAGAGTTCTACAGCATGGTCTCTCTGCCTTCATTTGATCCCAACAGGTTTTCCTCCTATTCGGCCCGGCAGAGAAACAACCTGCCTGTAACCCTTACCTATGAACCCGGTTCGGTGATGAAGATTTTTTCACTGGCATCCTTTATGGAACTGGGAGGCATAACCCCCCAGGACACCTTTGATACAAGGAACTCCTATAACCCCGAGGTATTTAAAAAATACAATATCCCTCCCATCACGGATCTGGGCAATTACGGGATACTGGATCCCACGGGAATACTCGTTCACTCAAGCAATGTGGGGACAGCCATGGCTTCCGATTCGGTCAGTGCCACCGACCACTACAATATGCTTAAAAATTTCGGATTCGGGAATAAAACGGGAATACCTCTGCCAGGCGAATCCAATGGTATCCTGAACAACCCCTCGGACTGGTCTGTCCGGTCTAAACCGACCATAGCGATTGGTCAGGAGATCGGAGTCTCAGCCCTTCAGATGATCACCGCCGCCACCGTATTCACCAACGGGGGTGTACTGCTCAAGCCCCAGATCATCGATAAAGTGGTATCCCCCGAAGGAAGTATCGTCAAAGATTACAGCAGAGAGACTGTCAGGGAAGTGGTTTCGCCGGAAGTGGCCGAAACAATACTGCTCATGATGGAACAGGCCGTGGCCTCCCCATACGGTACTGTGAGAAGGGCTCAGGTCCCGGGGCTCAGGATCTCCGGAAAATCCGGTACCGCCCAGAGGATAGACCCCGAAACCGGAACCTATTCGGATGAGGATTTTATGGCGTCCGTACTGGCCACATTCCCCACAGAGGATCCCGAACTGATTATCTATGTGCTTCTGGAGTATCCCAAAGGTCAGAGCTACTACGGAGGAAGGATCGCCTCGCCCATCGTCAAAGAGCTGGCGGAAGCCCTTTCTCCCTATTACGGCATACCTATCGGGGGCAATCAGATACTGGAACATTCGGGAGCCGTACGGATCCCCGACAATACCTATAAGCCCATAGAAGAGAAGCTGCCTGATTTTACGGGTATGTCCAAAAGAGAGGTCATGTATGCTCTGGAAAACAGAGGGATCCCTGTGACCGTCAAAGGGGAAGGATGGGCGGTTTTTCAGTTTCCCCCTGCTGATACGGAAATCACAGACGAAACAACGATCTATCTGGAATTCAAATGAGTTTTCTCCATACCAATCTGAACAGCCTGGAAACTATTTTTCCGGGATTCAAAGAGACCCTCTCTGAAATTCCCGGAGACAGTTATGAAATAATGGAAGCCAGAAACGGATCTCCTACCCTGAAAAAAGGGGGGATCCTGCTTCACTCGGGTCACAATCCTGAACGGGAATCTGAGAAACTGATAAGCCGGGAAATAGACAGTTCCACCAGGTACTGCCTGTTTCTGGGTTTTGGTCTGGGCTATCAGGTGGAAGCCTTTCACAGGTTTTATCCGGAGATTCCCTTCGGAATCATCGAACCGGATCCGGCGCTTTTCAAACAGGCCCTGACCAGCCGGGATTATACGGATCTGTTTCAGTCTGGAAAGATGAGCCTCCTACTGGGGAGCGACCCTTCGGCGATTCCGTTCTTTCTCAATGATGTTAAAACCACAAAGATTCAGACCTGCCTGATCCGCTCGATCTATCAGACAGATCAGGACTCCTATGACAGACTGGAAAAAGCTGTCCGGGACTATATTGCCAAACGGGAGATCAACACCAACACCCATAACCGTTTCAACCGCCTCTGGATCAGCAACATTGCCCGTAATATGCCAATGCTCAGCAGAGCTCCGGGTATATACCACCTGAAGGACCGTTTTACAGGGTATCCCGGACTGCTCCTCGCCGCCGGCCCCGGATTGAACGGGTTAGTCCCTCATCTGAAGGAACTGAGAGAAAGGATGCTCCTGATCTGTGTGGATACAGCTCTGAAACCCTGTCTGGATGCGGGAGTGGAGCCGGATTTTACTATTCTGACTGATCCCCAGTACTGGAATACCCGCCATCTGGACCGCTGCCGGCTTGAAAAATCCCTCCTTGTTTCGGATGTATCCTCCTACCCTTCGGTTTTCAGAAAAACCCGGGGAAAGATCTTTTTCTGTTCCACCCCTTTCCCCCTGGGGCAGTACCTTGAAGAGAGGACAGAAATAAAAGGGAAACTGAAATCGGGCGGTTCTGTGGCCACAGCCGCCTGGGATCTGATCCGTCAGATGGGAATAAGCGATATTTTCTGCGGCGGACTGGATCTTTCCTTTCCGGACAAACAGACCCATTACAGAGGCAGTACCTTTGAAGAGAGGGTCCACACTCTTTCCCATCGCTTCAGCACCCCCGAAACCCATGGATGGCATGCCCTTTACAGCGGGAATCCCTACAGGACAGAAAATTACAGGGATCAGGCTGTGTATACAGACCAGAGGATGAAGATCTACATATCCTGGTTTGAACAGCAGATGGCCGATTATCCCCGGATACACACCGGAAATCTATCGGATAAAGGGGTAAAAATTACTGGTATGCCCTATCAGCCTCCGGAAAAGCTTATGGAACTGCCCCGATGCAGGGACGCTCTGGATGAGATTTTAGAGAGTCTCCGGGAGGTCTCCGTTCCTGTTTCTCCGGTTCAGGTAAAAAATGTGATTTTTCAGCTTATTGAGGAACTGCAGGATCTTTCGGAACTGACAAACCGGGGCTGGGAGATCTCCCGGAATATTCCGGAAAATACAGTAGATTCCCGGACCCTGAAAGAGCTTGAAACCATTGACAGCAAACTCCTTTCATCGGGCAATAAAGAGATCATAGGTTTCTTCATCCTCCCCCTTCTGGAAGAATTCCTGGCAGAAGCCTCGGTCCAGTCCTCCCCCTCCCAATCCATGGAAAACTCCCGGACACTCTACCGGAATCTGACGGAAAGCTTGAATTTTCAGATAAAACAGCTGGAAAAAGCAAAAAAAACAGTTTTTTCTTAAAGAAAAATAATCCCCCGCCGAAACTTAATAATGTAACACATTAAGTGTTCAACAGATTCATTTCCTTTTTTAAAGGAATTGCTATTTCAGGTCCGTAAGGTTCAACGTCCAGACTTACGGGCTTTTTTTTGCCTTTTTTTCTTCCAGAAGCGGCAGGGTCAGATAGAGTGATACCAGCGAATACAGGAGGCCCGTTCCTATGGTAAAGGAGAGTGCCCCGAAAGGATCGTTCAGCCCTTCCTTTGTGAACAGAAGAGGGACAATCCCCGCCAGAGTGGTTACCAGCGCCGCCATCAGGGACACAGACCGCCTCTGAAGAGCCTGAACAAGGGATTCTCTGTCCCGTTTCCCCTTTTCCATTCCGCTAAACAGAACAATCCCGTTATTCACAGAGATGCCGATGATCAGGATAAGAGAGAAGAGAACCGGCGAGGACAGGGGAATACGCAAAAGAGCCAGCAGCCCCAGAGGAAACAGCAGCGCTCCGGGAATCTGAAGAATGAGGAAAAAGGGAATGACCGGAGATTCAAACACATAGAGCAGAAGCAGAAAGACCAGGATCACCGCCAGAATCACGCAAAGGGCGAGGATGCGGATCTCCCTGTTCCGTTCTCTGTAGTCTTTGCCATGAATGACCTTGACCCCTTCCCTCCATTCCATACCGGACAGGATCCTTTCCACCTCAGAGGAAATATCTCCCTTGCGGCCCTCCCGGAACTCCAGAGAGAGCTGAACGCCCCGGCGCCCCTGAAAGTGATGTATT
Source organism: Oceanispirochaeta sp. (assembly GCA_963666275.2). Lineage (GTDB taxonomy): Bacteria > Spirochaetota > Spirochaetia > DSM-2461 > DSM-2461 > Oceanispirochaeta. Next base: position 1,688,358 of record CAXXOA010000001.1, on the reverse strand, counting down.
CTTCCGTAATCAGGTACAGACTCCTCCCTGATCAGTTCAGTCAGTTTTCTTGTTTCCCCACGGTCTGTGTCAACGGGAAAACCCAGAAGGCCTTCCCTGTTCAGACTCTGATCTTCCCCCGTGCGGAACCGCACATCGTAGCTGTACTGGCCGGGGACCACAGGTTTCACAGGAAGCCATTTCAATCGGACAGGACGGTTGAGAACCTGCGAAACCTGTCGATAGAGACTGACAGGGGCGGGCCCCGAACTTTCTGAAATGTCCCTGTCAATGAGGAGGCGCAGGAGAGGAGGCCGTTCCTTGAAGTGCATTATCACTTTTATTTCCGGCAGATGGGCCTGCAGAAGATCCGCCGCCTCCCGGGCCTGACGGAACAGGACCTCCCTGCTGTGAGCCAGGACGGTCACATCATAGGTCAGCTTATCCCCGGCACTGTCAAAAAAGAGTGCTCCTCCCACTCCCCGGGAGATATCGCTAATTCTGTCTATAAGAGTCTGCCGGACAGAATCCGTATCAGAGGCCAGACTCAAACGGAAAACGGCTTTTTCCGGTTTGAATTCACTGGAAAAGTACCGGACCTCCTCCCATGTGGTCATTGTCTCCTCCAGATCCTCCAGATCCATAAGAACCGCATCCCGGGGTGTCCCCGAAGGGTACTCATAGAAAAATGTCAGATTTCCGTCGCCGGGAAGGAGTTCGCTCCGGAAGCTGAGGGTGGAGGCGCCGTAGGAACACAGGCCGGCTGTTACGACCAGAACAATGAGGGAAACCCATCGGAACCGTTTCATATAATGCCAGAGAGAGGCATAACTCCCGGCATGAGTGATCCCAGGCTTTACCTGGCTCTTTAAATGGACATCACCGGGGATTGAAAACAGATAGGCACAGGAAATGAGCAGTACCAGAGTAATACTTCCGATCATGCCCTGATAGAGTTCCTGTACAGGCCGGGGAGCAAAGAGGAATACAGCAAAAACAAGGATAGTCGAAACAAGAGAGTAGATAATCGGCTGGCGGGCCTCTTTTTTTCCGCATTCCACAAGGATAACCCCTGCATCGATAATCAGCCCTGCAGCAACGCAGAATCCCGAGAGGACCATAAGATCGATCTCCCTGCCCCGCCAGGTCAGAACCGCCATGGCAACTATCAGGGAAAAGGGTATATTCCCACTGATCAGAGCGGCAGTTTTCCCTTTCCCCAGGAAGAGTCCCGTCACAAGAAAAACAGCGCCGATACCGATTAGAACTGCCCGGGCTGTTTTCCAGAGTGCCTTTTCAATAACTTCCCCTTTGTTATACAGGATCCGGGATTCCGGCAGGGACGCCTGAAAAGAGACAAGGCGTCTGCACAGCCGGATCGCATTGCCATCCCCCGCCAGGTGGATCCAGACCAGAATGGAATCCCTGGCGTTTACCCTGGCTATGGACTGGCGGGGCGCATCTTCCAGAATAGGCTGGAGAATCTGTTCCAGAGAGAGGCCGGCGCCGAAACTCTGACGGCTGTAGTCATCCAGTGAGGCGTAACGGAGATCACTTGTCAGACTGAGCCCCGGTCTGACGGGAACGCTGAGGATCCTGTTGTTTCTGCTTATAAGAGAAGCAATATCATCAATGCCGAGCCGGTAGTGGCCCAGGCGGGGGCTGTCAGTTTTCAGAATGACATCCCTGTTTTCCATGCCGCCGATCTCCACTTTTCCTACTCCTGGCAGGCTCTGAAACCTTTTTTCAAGAGACTCCCTGCTTTCGGAGAGGGTTTCTTTTTTAAGCATGAGAATGAATACGGGAAAACTCCCGCTGTCGCTCCTTAGCAGACGGGGTTTCCCCGCGTGGGAGGGAAAGGATGCGGAGATGCGGTCAATCCTGTCTGAAACCTCCAGATAGGCCCTGTCCAGATTGACCTGATTATGAAAGACAAGGGTTATCCTGGACTTTTCATCTTCAGAAACCGAGGTAATTCTCTTCAGCCCCTCAAGGCGGGAGAGTTCTTCTTCCAGGGGATTGGTGATGACCTGTTCCACCCCCTCCTGATAACTCCCTTTCAGTTCGATCTCAACCGTAATGACCCGGCTGTTCCTGTCGGGAAAATAGGAGAACGAAGTTCTGCCAAGGATGAGGAGCGAGGGAAGAAGGAATAGAAGGGCCAGGAGAAGAGACCGAACTTTCACACTCCCCTATCCTTTGCCCTTCCGGAAACATAAAACAGAGGAATAAAGAACAGAATCAGAGGCGTTCCCGTGAGCATTCCTCCTATGACAGTGGCGGCCATGGCTCCTGCGGGCTCCCCCTGTATCAGAGATTGAACCAGAACCGGAAGGAGCGCTACCACTGTTGTCAGAACTGTCGCCCAGACGGGACGGAAACGTCTGATAGAAACAGCCAGTAGAGTGCTGAGACTTCCTTTTCCGCTGCTGTCCAGAATCAGAATGCCCGTATTTACCACGGTGCCCTGCATAATCAGGATCCCAATAAAACCGTACAGGTTTAAAGAGAAGGAACAGATCTTCAGGGCGGCCAGGCTTCCCAGCAGGGAGAGGGGAAAACAGCTCATCAGTATGAGAGCCTTTTTCAGAGAACCCGACTGGATGGCCAGGACAAAAAACATAAGGACCAGAGCAAAGAGGTAGAGCCAGATAAAACTTCCCGCTTCCAGTGTGGCTCTGTCCATTTCGCCCTGCCCCCGGTTGATACGGACGAAAGACGCGGGTTCATAGGTTTTCTGAAGGAATCCCAGTTCCCGGAGAGGGATGAATCCACCGGATGATCTGATCCTGAGATCCTCCATATCACTCTCCCGGCTTCTGTACTCTTCCCGTGCCCGGAGCCTGACAGGAATCTTTTCCATCCCATAGGGGACTTCACCCGCCGGGATCCCTCTGATGGCTGCGCCCAGGGTGTTCTGCAGATCCGCGGCCGTAAGAGACGCCGCGGCCATCTCATCCCTGCGGGGATAAAATCTCAGTATGGGCATCAGGGGAAGTTCCAGAGGCTTTGAAGGAGAAGAGAGAGCCGATTCCAGAGTCCCCGTCTCCTTCTCTACCTGAATTCTATCATACCCCCTCCCAATCAGAAAAGAACGGATTTCAGCAATATCCTCAGGAGTTCTGGTGGTGGAAAAGCCGATACTGTAGTTCACAATATTCAGAAAACTGTCTTTTTCCGCCCTCTGCCTGACCGATTCCCTGTCATAACCGGCCCTGGCGCTTATAGCTGAGGGATGGAACTCTTCGTCCATCAGGCGGATCAGAGTCCCCGCCTGCTTGCGGATTTCTTCGGAGGTCCAGTCTCCGGGCATAATCTGACGGATACGGACATGCCCGGAAGGCTCATCCGGCGCCAGGACAAGGGACATGCTGTACAGGAGGGGAATCAGTAAAAGGACAATCCCCCCATAGACCGCAAGGACAGCTCCTTTCCTTCTGCGACACTTCCTGAGGAGATGGAAAAGACCGGCAGCATAGAGTTTTTTCACTTTGCCGGCCCCCGGGGATTCCTTCAACGGCCCCGGGGAGACTTTACCAAGACTGTTGAACAGTCCGGGCGACCAGAAGAGCCCCGTGATCAGGGAAAGAAGGATAAGCAGAGTAATCGTATAGATGAGATCTCTGAAAAGGACGGAAGACACGCCGGGAATCAGCAGAGGGGGGATAAAAACAAGGATCGTCGTCAGCGATGAGGAGACAACCGCCGGAGTGATCCGCCTGAGTATCTTCCCCTGCCCCCCGGGAGTCCTGTCAGCCGAGGCAGACAGTTCCTCCAGGACAATGATCGTATTGTCCGCAATCATACCGATGCCTATGAGTATCCCCAGAAGACTGATGGTATTCAGGGACAGTCCCATCAGGAACATGGGAAAGAAAAGCAGCACCATGCAGACAGGAATAGCCAGTGAGGTGATCAGGGAAAAGCGCCAGTTCCTGTAGAGAAGGAAGAGAACCCCTCCTGCCGAGAGGAGTCCCAGAACCAGGGAAACAGAGAGGGATTTGATGGAATCCGTGATCCCAGAAGAGGCATCTTCCAGAATTTCCAGGGTGTAGAGGTTCTGATTGCTCCTGTTGATCCCGGGGATGAGCTCTTTCACAGCCAGAGCCGCCTGGAGTGTACCGGCGCTGCCGTTTTTATAGATATCGATTCTAATAGCCCGGCTATCTCTGTAGAGGAACAGGGACGTCGCCTCTTCCGGGGCATATCGGATATGGGAAATATCTTCAAATTTCACAGACGACCCGGGGGTGATTCTCAGAGAACCGATGCCCTCAGGGTCCTGAATTCCCGAAGAGATCTGAACCAGCCTCTCTCTGCGGACATCCCGGATTTTTCCCGCAGGCAGATCGATAAGGAACTGTCCCAGATAGCCCGCAAGATCATCCAGCGTAAGGTTCATGGCATAAAGACCGGTCATATCAGTCTCCACGAGGAGTTCGGGCTTCTGCAGTCCGGCTATGCTGATTTTCCCGGCCTGTGGAACCTCTTTCAGTCTGCCTGTGAGGTCATATTTCAGGGCAAAGTAGAGATCCTCCCAGGGGGCGCCCTCCCGGGGAATACAGACGAGTCGCAGCACCGGCCGGTCCGAGAGGCTGTCTGTAAAAACAACGGGTTTCCTGACTCCCTCCGGCAGGAAGGGATAGATTTCATCCACACATTCCCGGACTTCCAGCGTAACATTCTCCAGTACAATATCCCAGTCGAACTGGAGAGTCACAGCGGCTGTTCCGTTTTTTGAGAGCCCCTCCATACGGGTAACGCCCTGTATACCCGAAAGGGCATTCTCCAGGGGAATGGTCAGAAGCTGTTCAATCTCGGCGGGAGGATAACCGGGCAGATCTGCCACAACCTTCACCACCGGCAGAGGCAGCTCGGGAAGTTCCTCCAGTCTGAGCTGAAAAAGGGAGATTCCGCCGAAAAGGATAAGAGCGGCGAAAACCATGAGGACCCGGAAGGGATGAGCCGCGGTCTGCTCCATCAGATTCATAGCTGACTGACCGTCAGTGTCCAGGGGGACTCCTGGGAATTTCCCAGGGTATCTTCCAGAGCCTCCGAGAGCTTCAGGGTCAGTGTTCCCCCCAGGCCTGTCCAGGTGACGCCCGTATGAATCCGGATCACACTTTCCCCCGGGACGGGAAGCGGATCCGGCGCAGGACTCTGACTCCCGTCCCAGATATCCAGGGAGTAATAATCCCAGGAGAGCACAGAAGAGTCCAGAGAAAATGCATTCAGAACGGAAGACCTGTCAATGGCTGAGAGTCCCGAATGGGCAATGTAGAGATCTAAGAAAGCCGTTGTTGAATCCTGGGCTCCCAGAGAGCTGTTGAGGCTCAGAGGATTCATCACAGGAGTTCCTGCCGTGCCGTCGGGACAGAAGACAGCCCTGTTCACAGTCAGGGGGAGGCTCCCGGGGCCGTCTATATGAAGGATATACACTGTTTCCAGCAGGGTGAAATCATAATAGCCGCCGTAGGAGAGGGATTCGGGAAAGCTCAGGGTGCATTCGGTAAATCCGGAAGTCCAGGAAGTTTCAAACTCCGTCGACGGAAGGATTGAAAAAGCCGCTTCCCGCTCATCCGCGGAGAGGGAACGATTGAATACAGCCCTGAGAATCAGATCCTTTTCGAGAGAACTATTCACTCCCTGCGGCTCTTCCACAAGTTCTGTTCCCGTTTCACTCACTGCAAAGGAGACAGTAAGAGGTTCCGGGACCTCCCCGGTGTAAAAGAGGAACTCCTCTTCCCTGAGCAGAGGATTCCCGGCCAGGTCAAGAATCTCACGGGAGAGGGAGACAGTATAGGCTCTGTCCTCTTCATAATCTTCCAGAGGCGTAATCTCCACCTGGGATCCCTCTGTATTCCAGGATTCTGAATAGAGGATATCCGGTGACAGGGAGAATCCTTTCCGGAAACTGGGCCTGTCCACCCCTTCGCTGAACTCCAGAGTCAGAACCTCCCGGCTTCCCTGCAGAAGAGTAAAATCCTCCGGGGCGATCCTGACCAGTTCGGGAGACTCACTGTCTTCGCGGGTCGTAAAATTCAGATACCACTCTTTTTCCAGGGAATTCCCCCAGATGTCCTCTGCCCCGGTTTTCAGGGTGACCAGATAATCTCTGTTATCGGAAAAGCCGTAATAGGGCGTAAAAATCAGCCTGTCTCCCTCCCAGGAGAATTCCCCGTCCAGATCCTCCCCCTCCTCCTGAAGAGAAAAGGCCTGTTCAGTGGCAACAGTGTCCATCCCGGTGGAAAAATGGATCTCTATGGCGGGGAGATCCGCATCCACCACATCGTTCTCTTCCGGCAGGGAGGAGTCAATCACAGGCGGGTCCATATGCTGTATATGTCTGAAAAGGTCGCATCCGGAAAAAAGGCTCCCCCCCATACAGAGCGAAAAAAGCAGGATCTTTTTCACAGACGGCTCCTGAACAGCTGGGCTACACTGTTCTCCATATAACTCCCCCGGTCGTTGCGGATCCCTCCGGCTCCGCTGTTGAGTTCAAAAATATAGTAGTGATCCCTGTCGGCGGAGGCATAAAATCCGGCATACAGTATGGTCAGAGTGTAATCACTGACCCAGGAACAGGAGGCTGCCCGGGGATTCCCGTCGCTGCTGAAGGTTTCATAAAAGCTGATCTGATCCTGAGCCAACTGCTTTTCCCGGTCTGTCGAAAAAGGCTCGGAGAAAGTCAGACGGAAGGTAATGTCATAGGGTGAGACCGCATTAGTCGGAAGATCCTCCGGCAGGGATGTATCATACTCTGTCAGGGTCAGACCGCTGGTCAGGCATTCCAGGGAGTCCAGGCTTATGGCGGGGATCTGGGGCTGGAGATTCTCTTCCCAGTCCGCCGCCAGTTCTATTCCATGAAGGCTGGAAGCCTCTTTTCCAAGGGAGACTGAATAGAGGGTGTTCATATCCCATCCTTCGGAGGGAGAAAAGATAATATCCCGATTACCGTCCCAGTGAAGGCTCCCTGCCAGAGGAGGGAGTATGCGGAATGCCTCTTCCACCGAATCGGGGTCCATATCTTCGCTGAAAGTAATTCTCAGTGCATCTTCATAGGTCAGCACATCCGCATCTGTGGTTTTGTAGGGAAATCCGGAAGAGTAATCCTTGATTGCCGCTGCCATCAGGGCTACCCGGGGAACACTCTGCCCATCCAGAACATAAAACGTACTTTCCCAGGAGGGATCCACAGCCTCTTCGTCTATTTTCAGGGTATACTGAGTCAGATTCTCCCAGGAATCTTCGGGCACCAGGGATAAGGTAGACCCGGAAAAAGAGAAATCATACTCCCCGGCAGGAGAGAGGGATAAATTTTTCATTACAGCAGCCTGATCCGGCTCCCTGTTGAATGTAACAGTGATGCCTGTTTCACTGCCGATCATCTCCCCCTCGCCGGGAGAAACATTCAGAACTTTCAATGGATCATAACGGTCAGTTATATAATAGAAAGGAATTGTCAGATCGGCTTCCCGGGTCCTTCCCCTGGCTGTATCGTAAAGACCTTTGACCTGAAGAGTATATTCCAGCCCCGGTGTGAGGGGGTCAATCGGTTCAATCCTGAGAATCCTTTCGTCCTCCCAGTGATAGAGGCTCTCCACATTGCCCCGAATATTTTTTACAGAGCAGATCTGTTCCACAGAATAGGCATTCACCGATTCGGAAAATTCCAGTTCCAGAGAATCCTCCGCGTCCAGGATCCAGCCCGGTTCGTCAGGAAAGGATTTCAACCGGCTTTCTCTATCGAGATCGATCAGGCCTTTACAGCCTGTCACAAGGACCAGTAGAAGAAAAACTCCTTTTGAATACAGACCTATTCTCATGGGCGTGAAACCTCCATGCCGTTACGCAATCCATCTGAGGGGTTGAGGACAATCCGGTTACCAGGTTCCAGTCCTGATTCTAAAGGGATCAGGTCATCCACAGGTTCAAGACAGGTGATTTCCCTTTCAAAAATCCGGTTTCCCCGTATCTGAAATACCAGGGAAGCCTCTCCCCTGGTCAGGATGGCTTCCGGAGGCAGCAGGATCCCTTCCCTGGATCCGGTCAGTTTGAGGCTTATTCTGACAAACTGACCCACCTTGAAAAGGCCATCCCTGTTATCCAGGAGGATTTTAAAGCTCCCCGTCCGGGATTCCTGATCCACCCAGGGAGAGATTCTCTGTATCTTTCCGGTTCTCATCTGCGAATCCGTATCACTGGTCACATCCCCCTGCATTCCCTGTTTCAGAGCTGTCAGTTCCTTTTCGCTGACCCGGGCTTCCGCAAAAACGCTGTTCTCGGGAAAAATCAGATACAGAGGCTTTTCGGGGGACGCTTTTTCTCCGTTTTCCATGTATTTCCGGCCGATAACCCCGGAGATGGGGGCCTTTATAGAGGTCTCGTTCAGATAGAGCCTGAGGGCGTCCAACTGACTTCTGGCAGCTTCCAGCTCTGCGCCGGCTACATCCACTTCGGCCTGAAGCATCCGGGTGTTATAATCGATATACAGATCTTTCAGGTTTGCGGGATCTTCAGGGATTTCATACCCCGCCTGAATCAGATCTTCCTCCCGGAAACCGATTCTTTTTACTGCCAGGGCGCTTTCTGCCTTCCGGCAGGCAAATTCTTTTTCCTGATACTCCAGCTCCACCGACGCCATCTCTTCCCGGCTGATGCCCTCGACCTCAAAAAGCTGCTTTTTATTCTCAAAAATCCTGCTGATCCTGTCAAAATCCATCCTCGCTTTTTCAAGATCCATCCGGGCATTCTCAATTTCAAGAAACCGGGACTCCATATTGCGCCGTCCCTCTTCCCTCTGCTGAACTGCCAGATTCCATTTTGTCTCTTTTATCCGGATGCCCGCTTCGGCTTCTTTCAGCTGAAGAGAGAGTTTTCGGCTGTCCAGTCTGGCCAGGATATCCCCCGAGCGGACCGTCTCCCCTTCTTCATAGAACATACGATCAATGATTTCCGCCCCCATAGGATAGATTTCCGCTTTGGTGACGTAGGAAATGGTTCCGAAAGTATCGATGGTTCTGACATATTCTTCTGTCCGGCACTCCAGGATCTCCACAGCAGGAGCTGTGATTTCCCTGTTCAGAGGCTCAATCCGGACTTCCGGCTTTTTCTGACCGCAGGAAAGAATCAGAAGTACCGGTAAGAAGAAAAGAAAAATTTTGGAAGGATTCATAGTATCAGTCCTTTTTCATCCAGAGGATCGCTCTTCAAACCGCAGAGCTGCTTCAGAGACTCTTCCGTTGTATAGAGCTTGACCAGACTTTCGATGAGAGCGATCTTCTGATTGGAATATTCCACCTGGGCCTCCACAAGTTTCAGACGGGTGATTTCCCCCAGGGACATCTGCATCTCAAGAATTTCAAGCTTCTCTTCCAGCAGTGTGAGCCTTTCCCGCTGCAGTTCGATATCCCGGCCTGAGAGTTCAATCTGACTGGCCAGAGACTGAACCTGAAAAGCCACAGACCGCCTTGTTTCGTCCCAGTCCATTTTTTTTAGAGACAGGGAATTCCCGGCGATCTGAGGATCTCTCAACCCCTCAAGATTATCCGCCAGTCCCGTTGTGGTGGAGAGGGTTCTGTTGTATTCCTCCGGATTGGACTGGCCGGCCTGCATATTTACCGTAGAGGGCAGTAAAGGCACATCAAAACGGAAGGTGAGTCCCAGAGAAAAAGCCGGTTCGTCCAGGGGATATTCCTGGCCCGAAACCGAAAGATCCGCATTGGCCTGAATAACAGGAATCCAGTTGAACCGGCTCTCCCTGAGCTGCTGCCGGGCCTGGAGAACCTGAAACTGGCTTTCCAGTATATCCCTGTTGCTGCTCCGGGCCAGCTCCTTCATGGATGCGATAAATGCCGGAGAAACCGCCTGCTCCAGGAGCCGGCCCTGATAGTTCTCATTCAGCGCTCCTGAAAGGAGAGGCAATTCTTCAAGGGGATAAAAGAGAAGATTCGCCAGAGCGTAACGGCTGTCCAGCAATTTCTGAGCTGTTTCTTTCCGGCTCAATCCGGCGCGGGCCGCTTCAAGTTCAATGTCCAGGTAGTCTATCCTCCGGATCTCTCCCAGATCGTACTCTTTTTCTGCAATGGCTTTCTGTTTCAGCAGTATCTGGTAGGATTGTTCTGTCAGCTCCCCTATCCTCTGATATTTCAGAACATCCACGTAGGCCAGAAGCACATTGTGCATCAGAGAGTCCTGCTCGGCTGCGGCTGTAAGATTTTTCAGATCCAGTTCCCGGCGGAAGGCTCTGACCCGGGCCAGCTCCCGGCCTCCGCTGAAAACAAGCTGATCGATCCCCAAAGAGAGCTTTTCCACCCGGGAATCACTGCTGCCAACGGTAACTGAATCATTCCCCGAATATCCCAGTTCCACCTGAGGGAGGAATTCGCGCATTTTCAGATGCAGCTGGCGCTGAAGGTTTTCCCGTTCATACCGGCTCCGGGCCAGTGAGGAGTTCCTGCTTAATGCCAGAGTCATGGCATCCTGAAGAGTCAGAATACTCCCGTCAGCAGAAAGCGCCGGTGTTACCAGGGCCATGAGGAATAAAAAGTGCATTATTGCCCGGTCAGGTCTGAACATCAGAAAAGCTTTGCCATCCCTTTTTCAATCCGACTGTACAGATAGGATGAGGAGAAAAAACTGTCTGTAGATTCGGTGCTGTAAAAATAGCTGCCCAGGGGAGTTCCCAGTTCATCTTCCACCACAATTTTGACAGACAGGGTTTTCAGGGGTTTGTAATCTTTCATAAAGGAATACTCCCTGAGATACAGGGCCACCGAGGCCTTCCGGGAGGGATGTTCCGTGTTTTCCGCATTCAGCCGGTCCAGTATCAGGTCCAGGTTCTCCGACCCGTTACGCCGGATCTCCTGATCGTAGATATTGGTTTCCACCAGAATCACGCCGGGAATGTAGCTGTAGGAACTGCGGGTCTCCTCCCAGGCCGGCTGGATGATGGTCTGGGTGGAACGGGGAGAGATCTTCAGGGATGAACAGGATGTGAGCAGGAGCAGTACAAGAACACCTCCAGACCGCAGATGCCTATTTTTTTTCATATAATAGATTCCTTTGTAATAGTTGCACTTTCAGGTTTTCCTGGTTTGTAAATCTTTTACGCAGAGGAATGGGATGGTGATTCAAAATGGGAAAAAAATTTTGGGGCTTTTGTTAAAGAATTGGGCTTCGGCTACTTCGACTTCGCTCAGCAACCATCCGCTCAGCCACCGGGTGTTCTAATTAGTGTTATTTAATCAATCTGTTTCTGCCGAGAGTTCTTTTTGTTTTTTCTTTACGGAAGTTGCGGGAGTGGGATTTATTCCGGCAGGCGGCATGTGTATGCAAAGATTTCAGGTTCTTTTTGATCAGAGCTTCCTTTTTTTCCCTGTTCCATTTCTGAATCTGTTTTTCCCGCAGGTAAGCATGTCCTACAGATTCATACCATTCCTTATAAACAAGCTTTACAGGGAGACGTTTACTGGTGTAATTCGATCCTTCTCCCCTATTGTGCTGATCCATTCTCATTTTTAGATTATTTGTACTGCCCACATAATAGGAACCGTCTCCGCAGATCAGAATATACATGTATCCGGATTTCAGTTCCCGCTGTTTCTGTTTCATATATTTCATAACTGAAACTATGTTTGTTTTACTTCAATTTTGCTTAGTAGAGTCAAATCTGTACATTAGAAAGAACATTTTTAGAGTGTTTTGGTGGAGAGGATGGTTCTTCTCAAAAACAATTGGGCTTCGGCTCCGCTCAGCCACCGTCATTTCTCATTAGTGTTATTTATTCCGGGATGGGCATTTCGGCTACTTCGACTTCGCTCAGCAACCATCCGCTCAGCCACCGTCATTTCTCATTAGTGTTATTTATTCCGGGATGGGCATTTCGGCTACTTCGACTTCGCTCAGCAACCATCCGCTCAGCCACGGTGGGTTCTAATTAGTGTTATTTATTCCGGGATGGGTATTTCGGCTACTTCGACTTCGCTCAGCAACCATCCGCTCAGCCACCGTCATTTCTCATTAGTGTTATTTATTCCGGGATGGGTATTTCGGCTACTTCGACTTCGTTCAGCAACCATCCGCTCAGCCACGGTGGGTTCTAATTAGTGTTATTTGTTCAATTTGGTTGGTTCCGCTCAACGACTTGGGATATCTAGTTAGGTTTAATTATTTGTAATCGGCAATTGCGACCTCGCTGACATTATTCCTCTCCAGAGAAATATGACATCCAGAAAAAGCTGCGTCTAAGCGGAGCCAATAATCGACACCAGTGAAATAATTCTCCCCAGAACCAGCGGTGGCTGAGCGGAGCCAATAATCTACTCCAAAGAAATAATTCTCCCCAGAACCAGCGGTGGCTGAGCGGAGCCGAAGCCAGAGTTTAACATAACAAACACAACTGTACATTAGGGAGAATATTTTAAGAGTGCTTTGGTGGAGAGGATGGTACTTCTCAGAACATTTCATAATTTTTTTGAATCACAGGGATCAAACCACGTGTTTATAGGGTATTCAACATAATTCAAAGGAGAAAGAAATGAATAAAAAAACAATAGGGCTTTTCCTTATTACCTTACTACTGATGTTAGTATTCCCTTCCTGTACTACCAACTCGGATGCGGCAACTCAGAAATGGGTTTTCAGCGATGAAAGTCTTAGTAAAGCGGAAATTCCTCCACAGGAAATAAGAGTATTGGATCGTTTTGTACCGGAAAACGGGACTGTAACTATACGGGATTTCGGTAAAATTGTGTGGTTATACTCAATTATGGAGCAATTTGAACTGCATGAAACACTGCCGCTCCAGGCAAAAAAGGAGCTGTTGGATGGACTGTTCAACAATATACCGATAACGGATGATCCCAATATCTACAGAATGACAGCCCTGGGAAGTTACTTCAAAGACGGTGAAAACCTTGTCTTGTATTCTTCCCTCCATACCCCTTCTCAGGCGGCACCCGAGGGATCACAATATATTCTGGAAATTGTTGCCAACTGCCTTGTATCAACTGAGAAAGCAACAGGTAAAAGGAAAATCACAGTATTTAATGGTGCGATAATGCCCAATTTCAACTGGTTCACCAACGGTGTCATTTTTTCCATGGGATCCATGGTTAAAGCCTCAGACCTGTCTGATACCGCCTATTATAAGCAATTGGAAAACTCTGATGATAATAATTCAAAAATCAACCTATCCGATTGTTATACCAGGGATGAACTTGAGAGCAACGACAAGGCTGTAACAGAAATTCTCCTGCCGATTTTGGAAGACCCGCAAGCTAATTTGGGTGACAAAGTGGCTGCTGCGCTCAACCTGTTCCAGTACAGTATCAGCTTGGAGGACCTCCCTCTTTCCCTGGAATATCTTGAGAAAGCCCAATCCCTGGGGCGCGATATGGAGGAACCCTCTTTCAGGCGGGTCCTGGATTACGAAGCGCCACATATGTATGAGCTTATGAAATACATGCTCGAATCCTAATTTGAGGAAAACTCTATGGATTTCCCTTTATAGAATTCATTCTTTCCGGGACCAGCGGCGACTGAGCCGGGCTTCGGCTCCGCTCAGCCAACGGGGGTTCTCATTAGTTTTATTATTTGTTAACGGCAACTTCGACTTCGGTGATATTAATCCTCTCCAGAGAAATATTACATCCAGAAACAGCTACAGCTAAGCGGAGCCAATAATCTACCCCAAAGAACTAATACTTCCCAGAACCAGCGGTGGCTGAGCGGAGCCGAAGCCACAGTTCAATAGAATAATATATATGTTTTCTTTAGTACGAGAATTTTAAGAGTCTTATGGTGTAAAGGATGGTTCTTCTCATAAACAATTGGGCTTCGGCTCCGCTCAGCCACCGGGGGTTCTGATTAGGTTTATTGGTTCAATATGGTTGGCTCCGCTCAACCGCCGGGGATTCTCATTAGTTTTATTTGTTCAATATGGTTGGCTCCGCTCAGCCAACGGGGGTTCTGGATAGTTTTATTCTTTAGTAGCAGCTATTCTTCTAAAAGGATTGACTAGTTCATTTATAAATCATATAAAGTAGATGAACGTTTATTTATTATATAAATGTAAACCATAATAAGGAAGGTATTAATGAAAAAATTCTTCATTCTTGTCGTATCTATTTATTTGTTTCTCACATCTTGTTCTACAACAAATAGCTCAAATTCCAATGGGCAATCGGGTGAGCCGATTCTGTACACTTGTGTTACAGAAACAGAGGAATATAGAGATATTGCTGTAATTGGCTTAATGAATAAAAACGAAACTGAGGGGATGTTCAGCTATTCCGTGGATCGATACAAGGAAAATAGCGCTGGAACAATAGCGTTTGAAATGGGATCATATACAATTTTAGGAGAGGAAATTTCTTTTGTCTCAGATGGTTTCAATTATATTGGTACCATTTTAAATAATGGAATTATGGTTGAAGATAATTTCTTTATGGTCAAACAATAAATGTTCTTTTCACCCTAATTCCGGATATGACGACGTCTCCCGGGGATGTTCACGATATTGTTTCCGATGCACTTGATGGGACCACCATTTACAGCCTTCTGGATTCAATAAAGACTTTAACAAGCCGGACGGGTCATCACAATGCCATTCTGGCCACGGCTCTCCCCTCACTGCCGGAAACGGACAGCCAGATACTGGGCCTGGAAGAGCAACAGCGGGATCTGAAGGAAGAATTGCAGAAGTCCCTGGCTCTGGCCCAGGCGTACAAAATGCTTGATATGATGAAAGAAACGGAAGAGTCTGTTGATGATAGTATTGAAAACGCCAATGAAAGCGTTGATGATAGTGTAGACAGTACATTGTATGCCGGCGGTTACAGTCGACAGGGTAAACAGTATAAAAGGTCAGTTATAATCGATTCTTCCGTATTCGGCGGTATTGAGATGGAGGATCACAAAATAGAAGCCTATAAGTACTATACCGCCCCGGCTTTTAACCACGGGGTCGATCTTTCTATCAATACTTTGGAAAAGCTCAACAGCGTCCTGATTCAGGCCCGTGTGAATAAAGCTCGTGAAAATATGAACCGCTATCTAACTATAATATTCGGCCCCCAGAAAGACAAAGAAGCGGATAACGGGACAGGACTGGATAAAGAGTTTCTGGCCCACCTGAAAGCCCAGGAAGATGCCTTTAAAGCATCAGCTCAATACAATAAATCCTATACCGATGAAAACGATGTTGTTCAAGATGTAGGAAAACATACAAAGACAATAGGCTTATTCAACTATTACGTCGGCTACGGCCCTGAGATGAGAGAGGATAAGCCAGAAAAAGTGAAAACCGAAGGTTATGGAGAAATGGGCCGGATCTACAAAGATTTCAGCATCCAGCAGGCCCGTCTCTACAGGGGCCTGGCGACTGTCAATACTCCCACCTACAACCAGAAACTCTGGGATGATGATGCTGATAACGACGGCAGTTCCGACGGTTTTATCGGGGCTCCCACAATCAGAAGTGTGACGGATATAGCCGTTAGCATTACAGCCAGCGCCTTTTTAGGCCCCGGTGCGGCTCTTATGGTAGGTATGATGGACGATGCCCTTTTTACAGCTCTGGATGTTCAAAACGGGACAGATGCGGGCCAGGCTTGGGGATCTTTCGGAAAGAAGGCGGTAGTATCAGCTGCCGGTTATGGCATTGGTGCTGCTTCATCGGGCTTGGATAGTTCTCAGCTACTGACATTCGGTGATACTGCTGCCGGTCAATTCGGTGAAGTAGTAACCGATACAGCCCTGGCTGGTGCTTCCACAGCAGCCAATACCTACAGCTCCGCCGCTATTCAGGCCTTCGAAGGAGACAGTTTCAACTGGAACACTTTCAATACCATGACAAGCTGGGACAATACCAGCACCTCCTACATAAGCAGCATGGCCGGTGCGGGAGTCACCAGCACTATGGATCTGGCATCCTTCGGTTATATCAATGAGACAAAAGCCAATTTCAGCGCCCTCTCTGGCCTGGCCGGTGGTCTCACCTCCTCTGCTATCCAATACGGCATGACCGGAGAAACCACATTGAACGTAATGAACTTCGGAATGTTCGGCATAGAGGGCAAAAACGGCCTGGTTCAATCGGGACTGCTGGAACTGAATCTGGGCGGAGACAGAAGCCTGTTGAATGTGGGAACTGGCGGTACCGATGTCAGCGTGGGAGCACTGCAAAAGGCCATGGCCGGTATGGAAGTTTTTAAACAGAACAAAGCTATCCGTCAGTCCGGAGTAGACAGACAACTTTATGCGGGGATGCGCACCCTCTACTCCGCAGAAATGAACGAGACAAGCGCTCTGTATGATGATATCATAAACGGCGATGCCGCATTTACAACTGGAAAAGGTCAGGATTATGATGGGTATACTACAGTCGGTTCCGATGGAAAAAGGATCATTGATTTGAACATGGACGGCAAAGGCAGTCTGGATCTGGCCGTACTGATGAGCCATGAAGCCTTCCGGGACGGTGTGGATTCGGGAGAGTTCGGGCAGCAGGAAGAAACCATGAAAGCCGCATTGGCCCATATGAGCATAGGAGCAACCTTGGCCCAGACATATGGAATGAACTCTTTAAACGGTTTCAACCAGAAGGAAGCCAATGCCTATCTGACGGCTGTTAGTACTGGAGACTGGAGTGAGGTTGATCAGGCTTTGGGGGGGTATGATTCTTCCGCGGATTATTGGAAGTTGATAGAAAACCCTGATGGTTCATTAACGTTAAACGATGATGGTCGTGGCGGTGTTTTCTATGATGATGAGAACGGTGAAGAGCATGAAATAGGGCACTTCGTTGGCGGAAGTAGAACTGAACATCTTCAGAAAATCCTTGGCTTAGAATTATCACCTGAAGAGAAATCACGACTAAATAATGAAATGCTAGTAGCTCAAGGATCAGCAGAGACTTTCAGAGATGGCCATTTTCTAGATGATGAAGGAGACCATATCTCTATTAACTTATCTGGCGAGTGGTCCGATAGAATGGGCGCAGCTTTGGACTATGATCGTATGTTTGTTGATGCGTGGCGAAATGATGGTAATATGGATTCAATCTTGGATCAGATGAGAATGATGAATGTTGCTGAGCAATATGGAGCTAAACCGACTGATAGAGAAAAATATCTTTCTGATATGCTTTCTTCCACAACTGATTTTTCCAATAGATTTGAAGCTGGAACAGCAACAGAACATCTATTTTCTCAGATGGAGATAGAAAAGGAGGCTGGCTTCGGTACAAATGCACTTTGCTATGCAACCGTTCCAGTGAACCTTTATCAGTTAAGAGATCCTTCTATTAGTCTTGATATGATTGGGGATGCGTTAAAGACCGCAAATGATAATAGATTGATTAGAGATGATGGACTCGTAAAAGAATATGATTCATACCTGAAGCTTTTAGGAACAGAATTTAACTCTTCACAATACCTTGGGAAAGGATCAGATTTCAGCAGTTTAGAAAGCTATTTGAATTCTGACTATACAATGGCTGATGTTGGTATATATGGTAAGAACAAAGGAGAACAGCACCATTATATGTATCGAAATGGCTATGATCCAATTGACCCATTTCCGAACCAATTGTCATGGAGCGATATCAATTCATACCGCTATAGGACTTTATCATGGATGGACTTCTAATGGAGAATAGCATGAAAATTAGATTTGTTATTACTTTAGTTTTAGCTACATTTTTAACTGCCTGCTCTGCTGAGAAATTGACTATCGACCAAGATATGGTTCTTGTCGAGGGTGGAGAGTTTACCTTAGGAAAGGAGGGATTTTCAACTCAATCTGTAAGAATAAAATTGGACAGCTATTATATATCAAAGTATGAAACAACAGTCGAACAATGGGAGCAATTTCTTAAAGAAACAGGAACTTCTTATAAATGGCAGGGAGAATATTATGATATGAGAAGAGAAAGTCTATATCCTGATTCTCCTATTGGAGTTAAATGGATATTAGCTATTGAATATGCAAACTGGGTCAGTAGAAAATATGGTCTAGAAGAATGCTACAAGATTAACGGTGAAGATGTTGAATGGATAAGAGAAGCAAATGGATATCGATTGCCAACAGATGCAGAGTGGGAATTTGCTGCTCGTGGCGGGAATCTTTCCAAAGGATATGAATACTCAGGCAGTAATGATCTTAATGAGGTCGCTTGGACTGATTGGAATTCTGATGATACTACGCATTCGGTTGGCTCTAAAAAAGCCAATGAACTTGGATTGTATGATATGAGTGGAAACATTGATGAATGGTGTTGGGATTTATCATTAGAATATCCAAATAATCCGTCAATTCTACTAGTTAATCCTACAGGTCCCTCTTTAGAAGATTATTTAAAATTAAAAGAAAAGAGATATCGTATTGCACGTGGAGGATCGGCCAGAACATCTGAGCAGTTTTTCTTCACTCCTTATGATCGTGCAGGATTGTTTGAGTTCGGTATAGATGCAGGCCCTGGTATTCGATTAGCCCGAAACGCATCAATTGAATCCCCATAATTTTGAGCTCTCCTGCTCTACTACGGATTCCCCCTTCCGGAACTTGTAAAACGGTCAGGTGCTGCGCCCAAGTTAAGACAGAATCATATTTTTTTCCGCCGGAATGAATTTTCCGATTATAAAGGATTTCCTGGCAGCAATCGTAGTCCAGAAATCTTCTGAAGAGACCTAAGAACCAGTTTGAAAATCTTATGATTCTTTTGAGTCCAATAGTCACCAGAACCAGTGGCGACTGAGCGGAGCCAATAATCTACCCCAAAGAACTAATACTTCCCAGAACCAGCGGTGGCTGAGCGGAGCCAATAATCTATTCCATTGAAATAATTCTCCCAGAAACAACGGTGGCTGAGCGGAGCAAATAATCCACTCCAGTCAAATAATACTTCCCAGAACCAGCGGTGGCTGAGCGGAGCCGAAGCCGGGTGTTTAACAGAACAAATATATGTTTTCTTTAGAACGAGAATATTAAGAGTCTTATGGTGTAAAGGTTGGGTTCTTCATCTAAACAATTGGGCTTCGGCTCCGCTCAGCCGCCGGGGGTTCTCATTAGTGTTATTTAATAAATCTGGTTGGTTCCGCTCAGCCGCCGGGTATTCTCATTAGTGTTATTTATTCAATCTGGTAGGCTCCGCTCAGCCGCCGGGGGTTCTGATTGGTATTATTTATTCAATTTGTTCATTTATAAATAAAAAAGAAAAAAAGTGAACAAACAGCATTTAAACCTTCTGCGAGTTGTGTAAAAATACTAGCTTATAAAATAAATATTTACCCACTAAGAGAAATAGGAAAAATCATGAAAATCAAGCACAGAATTCAATTGGTTAATCTGCTGCAGGGACTCTCCCTGCTTTTTATTGGTCTTGGCTTTATCCTCTATTCCAACTATACAAACAATATTTCACAGGAACAGGAAAAGCTGGCCCATTTCTATGAAAGCCTTCTGGAAGAGCAGGTAGCCATGGAAAAAATTGTAATTGGAGATTTCCCCCCCAGTTATAAGAAGTTTAAGGAAATAAGAAAGGCATCGGATCAGTACTTTGACGATCTGCTGAATTTTAAATATCTTACAACCTTTTCCAGAGAAGTGGTTGATTCCATAGATTCCATGCAGGATCTGAAAACCATAAGGAATAACTACTACTCTTCCATTGATAAAGCCGTGGAAACCCTTTTTAAGGGGAGCGCCGACGAAAGCGCAGGCATACTGGATCTCCTGGAGCTATCCTATGAATCCAAAGAGATTGAGATGCTGACTATCCGCTTCAATATTTTCAATATGATTAATCAGATCAATTACAGCGGAGAAGCTCTGAATGCCTATCTGGAAACAGTCGACGATAACATTGACATCATCGATCAGGAAATCACCAGAATGAACCGTATAGGAGAAGGTGTCCTTTTTCTGGTGGCATTTCTTCTCATTGTCCTGTTTTTTATCATCAGTATGCGTCAGTCCCTGAGTCTGACCGGACGGATCGGGGGGATAGATAAAAATGTGGATTTTCTGAAAAACGGAGATCTTACCACTGTCTTTGATGAAAAAGGCAAGGATGAACTCTCCTTTCTGGGGAAAAACCTGAACAGGTTTCAGGTCCACCTGACAGAGTCTCTGAATAATCTTAAAAAGATATCCCGTGAGAATATCTCAGTACAGAAAGATCTGGACTCACATGTCCGGGAAGCTGAGACCAATACTCATACCATTCAGGAACAGTCTCTGAATATTGCCGACAATATAAATGACCTGGACGACTCCATAAGGACCTCCACAGTGTCCATGGAACAGATGAATGTCTCTGTTAACGCCCTGAACGATCAGGTGATCGAACAGCAGGCTATGGTGGAGGAATCCACCGCCTCTGTAACGGAAATGATTGCCTCCATCGATAATGTAAACTCTATTACCCACAAAAAAACTTCTGTCATGAAAGAGCTGGTGGATATGACAGTTTCGGGTGAAGAGAAGATGGATGCCAACTCCCAGTCCATCGCCAGGATCAACAACCATATCGATATGATCTCGGGTATTGCGGATATTATCAATGCCATTGCCGATCAAACCAATCTCCTGGCCATGAATGCCGCCATCGAAGCCGCCCATGCGGGCGAAGCGGGCAAAGGATTTTCTGTTGTAGCCGATGAGATCAGAAAGCTGGCGGAGGCCTCTTCAGAAAACTCCCGGATGATCTCGGACACCCTGAAGCAGGTTATTTCAGGAATTTCCGAAGCCTCCGATTCCAGTGAGACAGCCTCTTCCGTGTTTAAGAAAATCAGCAGCGAAATAGACCTGTTCAGTGAATCCCTGGCGGAAATAACCCAGACGATGAATGAACTGAAATCAGGAGGCAGCCAGATCCTCTCAGCCATGGGATCTCTCACCGATGTCTCCCAGGTTATCAAGGAGAACACAGGACACATACTCATTGCCGGAGAAGAACAGGGACAGCTTGTGAATCATCTGAAAAATACATCCGGTGTGGTATCTGCCAATATCAGAGACATACAGACTCAGATTAGTGAAATCAATACAACCCTCTCAAAGGTTGCAGAGAATTCCTCTCTTATCGGAGACTCAGCCCTGTCTATTGATGAGACAGTATCCCTCTATACAACCTCTGATATCATAGGGGATGACAGTTCCTCCGGGCCGGACAGCTTTGAAGAAGAGAATCAGATAGCCTGATTTCCCCCATTTCCCCTTCCCGGCTCTGCCAGGAAAGAAACAGCGGAGAATCTGTTTGTCCTCCCCTCTTCCGGATCGTTCCCGGAGGAGGGAAACAACAGGACATTAGGATTTCCTAGCGGATCCCCCCGGAAATATAGATGTTCACTCCCGTCACGTAGCTGGCATCTTCGCTCATCAGGTACATGACTGTCCCGGGAATCTCCTCAATGCTGCCGTAGCGCCGCATGGGGACTGAGCCTATCATCTGTTTTGCCACCTCTTCGGGGTTTTCCGAAAAGTACTGGGTTCCCGCTTTGGCCTGGAGTTCCACCTGCCGGTCCCACATAAAACCGGGGCCCATAAAGGCCGGTGAGATCGAGTTGACCCGGATGCCGTAGGGAGCCAGATCCTTGGAAGCCGACTGGGTGATCCCCACCACGCCGAACTTGCTGGCTCCGTAGGCAATCATATTGGGAGGCCCTTCCACGCCGGCCATGCTGGCCGTATTCACAATAGCCCCGAAGCGGTTGGCCACCATATGCTCCGACACATAGCGCAGCACATTGAAGGCTCCCGCCAGGTTGATATTGATGACCTTCTGAAAATCCTCGGGATCGTAGAGGTGGGTGGGTTTGAAGTCCCCCTGGTACCCCGCATTATTAAAGAGCATGTCGATATTAAAGCCCTTTTTCTCTATAGAGGCCACCATCTTTTTCACAGACCCGGGATCGGACACATCGGCTGTAAAGGTCTCCACCTGGGCTCCCGTGTTTTCCGCAAGAGTTTCTGCAGCCCCCTGGAGTTTCTTCTTCTGTACATCCGTCAGAAGGATCACAGCTCCGGCTTTAGCGAATCTCCCGGCCACAGCCAGGCCTATATCACCGGCCCCCCCTGTAATAAGGATGGTCTTTCCTTTAAAGTCCATATAAACCTCCTGTCCTATCAAGTATAATACTCCCGCCGTCTGATTGGGAGGAAAACCCAATTTTCTATTGAACTATACATCTGTGTAGTAGTATAATAAAAGGTATGAAAAAGACCATGGTACGCGCCACCGGATTCGGCTCCCCCGCCGAGGCGTATATAGACGATGAAACAGACTGGACGGGCATCCTTTTTCCCAAGCCCCATGCCATGTATGTGTTCACCCTTCAGGGCAGCGGATTTGCCGATGAGGGCATAAAAGAGGGAGACTACCTTATCATAGACAGCTCCTGCCATCCTTCGGCGGGAAAGCTGGTTGTGGCGGTGCTTGAGGGCGAATTCTGTCTGGGCAGGCTTGAAATGTTCCGGGGAGAGATGGTTGTCTCATCGGGAGGCGAGCGGTTTTTCCCCGAAAGGGAGGAAGATGTCCGGATCTTCGGCGTGGTCACCCGGCTTTTGAGGATGCTTCCCTCATGATCGGCCTGGTGGACTGCAAAAGCTTCTATGCCTCCTGCGAGAGGATCTTCCGGCCCGATCTGAAGGATGTTCCCATTGTGGTGCTCTCCAACAACGACCACTGGCTCATCGCCCTGAGCTCCGAAGCCAAGGCCCTGGGGCTGAAGCGGGGGCAGCGGCTCAGCGAGGCCATGCCTGTTATCAGAGAGCACTGCATAGCCTACTTCAGCTCCAACTACTCCCTCTATCAGGATATCTCCCTGCGGGTGATGGAAACCCTCAGGGAGTTCTCTCCCCATGTGGAGGTCTACTCCATAGACGAGGCCTTTATCGACCTGAAGGGGATCGGAAATCTGGAGGAGTACGGAGCCCTGATCCGGGAGCGGATACAGAAGCAGACCTTTATTCCCACATCTATGGGAGCAGGCCCCACCAAGGCCCTGGCCAAGGTGGCCCAGAGGCTGGCCAAAAACAGCGGAGGCATCCTTATCCTCGATACGCCGGAAAAGATCGCCAGGGCCCGCAGAGAGACCCCTGTGGACAATATATGGGGGGTGGGACGGGCCTTTGCGGAGCAGCTTAAAAGCCGGGGCATCGAAACGGCCGAAGACTTTGTAAGGATTCCC
The DNA here is from genome assembly GCA_963666275.2 of Oceanispirochaeta sp. GTDB lineage: Bacteria > Spirochaetota > Spirochaetia > DSM-2461 > DSM-2461 > Oceanispirochaeta. Next base: position 1,665,184 of record CAXXOA010000001.1, on the reverse strand, counting down.
GAATGGGAGATCCGCAAAAGGATGACCATTGTGGGATGGCGGCTCCAGAGAGAACTGGCGGGAGTGCCCATGAACGAAATGAAACTGGCGCCGGATCCCCGCAAGGGAATTATAAGCGCCCGGCAGTTCGGCAATCCCGTCAGAGAGCTCTCCCTTCTGAAAGAGGCGGTCTCCAGCTATACCGAACTGGCGGTAGAGAAGCTCCGGGGCCAGGAGTGCACCACAAGCCTTGTGAGCGTGACGCTGGAATCCTCCATGTTCCGGGGAGACGGCCTGAGGAGCGCCTCCCGGAAGGTATCCCCCACAGACTATCTGCCCCATATTGTCAAAACCGCTTCGGAGCTCCTCACCCGGCTCTACGAACCGGGACTGGCCTACTGGCGGACCACGGTTCTCCTTTTCGGCATAGAGCCGGCCGCCGGATCCCAGGGGGACCTTTTTTTCAGCAGAGACCCCCGGGAAAAGCTTATAATGGATACGGTGGACCGGCTGAACCGGAAATTCGGCCGCCGCACTGTCCATCTGGCAGCCTGCGAAGCCACGGCGGACTGGGGAATGCGCCGGGAACACCTCTCCCCCTGCTACACCACCCGCCTCAAGGAAGCCCCGGTAGCATGGGCGAGCAGGAAGCTTGCTTCCGACCAGCCCCCGGTTGCATGGGCGAGCAGCAAACGAAGTTTGTGAACTGATTAGAAGAAGGGAGGAATGCCATGTGCTACTACTCGGGAATCAAAAAAGGAACCGTAGAGACAATAACACAGATCATGGATCTGGATCCGGGTGTCTATGAGTTCCCTCTGTATGATCAGATCTCCGCCATGGCCTCCCCTATCTTTCCGGTTCTTACCATGGAGGCCCCGACAAAGCTCCAGCCCCTCCACTGGCTATTCACTCCCCCCTGGTTCAAAACCATGGATCAGCTGAAAACCCGCAAAATATGGGCCGCCAATGTCCGCCTGGAAGAGGCGGAGCAGAAAAAGCTCTACAGGCCCCGGATAGAAAGGGGACGCTGTGCGGCTGTATTTTCCCATTTCTGGGAGTGGCGCCATGAGGGGAAGGAAAAGATCAAATACCGCATAGCTCTTCCCGAAGATCAGCCCCTGCTGCTGCCGGGACTCTATTCAAGAACTGAGCTGGACGGCGGTATCTGGCAGTCCTTCGGAGTCTGTACCATGGAGGCCCGGAATGTGATGCGCTATATCCATAACAGCGCCCTGCGGCAGCCTGTGGTTATCGGTCCCGAATCCGCCCGGTTCTGGCTGGATGGGAATGTCCCGTTTAATGAAGCAAGGCTTGCCCTGATGGAAAGGGAAAAGTCTTCGGATTTTGTGACAGATCCGGAGACTTCATTCGGGAAGCCAATAGAACTATTTGGGGACCAGTCATGAATACTAAAGGAACTCTTTGTAGTTCATAATGTATCATATACATTACCTAATTCTTCATTATTGCTGTTTATTATTACATATTAAGGTCATAGAGGCATTTCAAGACAGCTCCTGTCTGATTTCTGAAATGGCAAGTGCTCAATGAGTCTGATAAGTCCCATAAAAAAAAACCGCCCTTGCGGACGGTTTTTAAGAAAGTTCAGATGAACCTTACTGCAGAAGCTGCAGAACGCTCTGACCTCTCTGGTTAGCCTGAGCCAGCATGGCATTGCTTGCCTGGCTGAGGATCTGGTTTTTGGTAAAATCAACAGATTCTTTCGCCATGTCCAGGTCCCGGATTCTGGATTCGGAAGCCTGCAGGTTCTCAGCACCCACATCGATACCGCGGATAGCCATTTCCATTCTGTTCTGGTAGGCACCCAGGTCGGCTCTCTGTTTGTTGATGGTTTTCAGAGCCTGATCCAGAACTCCGATGTTCCTGTTGGACTGCTCGGGAGTGGAAAGAGACATGATCTCTCCCGTACCCAGCTGACGCATTCCCAGAGCATCGGAAGTCATGGTTCCGATATGAATCTGTTCTCTCTGATCCATATTGGCTCCAACATGAATCCACATGGAAGCTGTTACCGTATTGGTTCCGGTATCTGCAGCAAACCTTCCGGTCAGCATGTTCATACCGTTGAACTGGGCGTGAGATGCCACTCTGTCCAGTTCGTCCACCAGCTGGGAAACTTCCACCTGAATCTGCATACGGTCTTCTGAGGTGTAGATACCGTTGGAAGACTGAACAGCCAGCTCCCTGATTCTCTGTACGATATCTGTGGTTTCCTGAAGAAAACCTTCTGCAGTCTGGATAAAAGAAATACCGTCGGAAGCATTACGGGAAGCCTGCTGCAGACCGCGGATCTGGGATCGCATCTTTTCAGATACTGCCAGACCGGACGCATCGTCTCCCGCTTTATTGATTCTCATACCGGAACTCAGTTTCGCCATGTTGTTTGCAGAGTTCGCCCCAGCCATTCCGTTCTGTCTCTGTGCTGTCATAGCACTCAGGTTGTGATTAATAATCATCGATTATTCCTCCATGAATTTTGAAATAATCCGGCATCCGTGCCGGAAAATAGCTTACGCTACATTGGGACTATCGGGGGGCTACCCTGATAAACTTGAAATAAAAAACCCCTGTTTTTTATGAGTTTTTTTTACTTTCCGGTATAACTTCCCACCCTGTCAGAAAAAAGGCTTTTAATCCTCTGTCAGGAAATTTTCCCAGGAACTCCGCCGGGGACGGGACCTTCTCCCAATTCTCAAATTTACCATCCAGATTTTCTTTCAGCATGACTTCGAATTCCGCCCAGTCAAAGGTAGGAGCGTTGAGACAGAAGAATGCGGCTCCTCCCGGCCTTAGCCAGTTCCCCGTGCGCCTGATCAGTTTGGGATAGTCCCGTTTAAAACTGAAACTTCTGCCCTGAAAAGGAGGAGGATCCATGATAATCAGGTCGTAGGGGCTGTTCTGTCGGATCTTCCCGAAGGACCGGAAAATGTCATGAGAATAGAATCTGGCGTTCTGATCACTCATTTCTATACTGTTCAGAGAATGGTTCTCTTTGCCTATATTCAGTGAGTTCCGGTTCATATCCCAGTTGTCCACCCGGGAAGCTCCTGCTTTCAGGGCTGTGACGGAAAAAGAGCAGGTATAGGCAAAAAGGTTCAGCACTTTCCCTTCCCGGCCGGGTCCTTCCAGATACTCCCGAACCCGTCTGCGACCGTTCACCATATCCGGAAAAAAACCGATATTCTGCCCCCGCCGGGGATGAATGGCATACCAGTTGTCGCCCTCTCTGATTTTAACTTCTTCGGGGATCTCACCGGACAAATAGATATCTTCTGAAAGGCCGTTTCCCCGAACCTGAATCCTCAGGAAATGCCCGGGATAGGCGCTGTCCAGAATGGAGACGAGCTGAGAGCGCTCCTCATCGGACAGGGGTTTATAGGATATGACAAAAATCAGATGGGCCATTCTGTCAATGATCAGATGCTCCAGCCCGGGGAGTTCTCCCGCAGGGCCCTGCAGAAGTTTCTGACAGCTTTCCGGATCAGTCAGAGGCCTCTGACTCAAATATGTTTCCAGTTCTTTCCACTTACTCATGACCGTACTATGGCCTGAAAAAACCCGCCTTATCAAGGCGGGTTTCAGAATAATTGTTACAGAAGTATCAGCTGTTGGATCCTACTTCCTTGATAGAGGTAACCAGTCCGGCAAGATCCTGAATATTGGAAGGAACAATGATCTTGGTAGCCTGACCGTCTGCAACCTTTGCCAGAGTATCCAGACTTTTCAGCTGTATAACAGAACTGTCCACCTGAGCGGCTTTCAGCATGGAAAGGCCTTTGGCCGTGGCCTGCTGTATTTTCAGAATGGCTTCCGCTTCTCCTTCCGCCTCCCGGACAGCAGCTTCTTTCTTGGCTTCCGCCCTGAGAATCGCCGCCTGCTTTTCCGCTTCCGCCGTCAGGATCGCCGACTCTTTATTTCCTTCCGCCACGAGAATGGCAGACCGTTTTTCTCCCTCGGCCCGGAGGATAGACTCCCGTCTCTCCCGTTCCGCCCGCATCTGTTTTTCCATGGCATCCTGTATATCCGGAGGAGGAAGGATGTTTTTCACTTCCACGCGGTTGACCTTGATCCCCCAGGGATCGGTGGCTTCATCGAGGATACTGCGCATTTTTGTATTGATCAGATCCCGGGAAGTCAGGGTTTCATCCAGCTCCAGTTCACCGATAATATTTCTCAGAGTTGTGGCAGTCAGGTTTTCGATGGCACTGATAGGTCTGTCCACTCCGTAGGTAAAGAGTTTGGCATCGGTAATCTGATAATACACCACGGTATCGATCTGCATGGTAACATTATCTTTGGTGATCACAGGCTGAGGATCAAAATCGATCACATTCTCCTTAATGGAAACCTTGTTGGAAACTTTATCAATCAGAGGGATCTTTACATGAAGTCCCACTTCCCAGGTTGTCTGAAAAGCACCCAGCCTTTCCAGGATAAAACACTGTGCCTGAGGCACGATTCTGATATTTTTAATCAGAATAATCAGAATAAATACCAGCAGAGCTATCAATAGCCAGGACTGTCCAATCATTTTTTTCTCCTAAAAATCAGCTCTTGTCCATATGAAACATCACCGTCCGGATCAGAGGACGTCTGCCTGCCGGTTTCAGATTTCATTTTTTACGAGCCTGAATAATCTATTTCTACCGGAGAACCTTCTCCGGCAATTTACACTCAGCTTTCGTCAGGAAGAGGGCTGACATAGAGAGTGACCCCCTCAATCCTTTTAATAAGACAGGACTCCCCCTCTCCCAGGGTTTCCGATGCCTGATCAAGACGGGCTGTCCAGATCTGTCCGCTCACTTTCACCTGACCGGGATCATCCACTCCGACGGGAACTGTCACATGCCCCTTCATACCCACAAGGCGGTCCGAATTGGTTTTTTCCTTTCCAAGCTTCATCCTTTTGACTGCCAGGGGCCGTGTAAAGACAAAAAGGATGATCGAGAGGATGAGAAATACAATGATCTGGGCTGTCACGGAGGGAATGAAAAAAGCAAGGATCATGGAAACCAGAGCGGCTATGGCCAGCCAGATCGTGGTGAGCCCCATTGTCAGTCCCTCAATGATTGTCATGAGCACAGCAAAACCCAGCCAAACCCATGGCATATTATTGAGAAATACAAGAAGTAATGCACTATTCATAGCTTTTATATTACTACCTTACCAGTCTATTATCCACGTGAAAAAAGATATTTTTATCTGAAATAGGAGAAAGGGCGTAGATTTTTCCAGGGGTCAGCTGCGAAGAGGGTAAATCGGGAATCCCCACCAGTGTCTGTTTTGATATTAGACTCATTATCCCTCCGAGGAGCTGACTGAGAAGGCCCTGCATATCCTGTCCGGCCCTGGGAACATAATAGAGATGATACTCTTCCAGATGCGCCAGTTCAGCGGCCCTTTCGACGGCTTCGGTCAAACTGCCGATCCTGTCTGCCAAACCCGCACTGACCGCCTCTTCTCCCGTCCAGATCCGTCCCCGGGCCAGGGGTTCCAGAGCATCCACTGGAATATTCCGGTTTTCGGAAACAATACGGAGGAACTGACTGTAGGTACTGTCCACTCCCGCCTGAAGCACCTGACGGGAGGAACGGTTGAGCGGCTGATCCGGCCTGCCCTGCCCTGACATCCAGGTTGTTCCGACTCCGTCTCCTGTAATACCCAGGTGTTCCTCCAGAAAACGGTCCGTTTCGGGAACCATGGAAAAAACACCGATCGATCCTGTGATGGTACCGGGGGAACACCATAATTCATCGGATTCGCTGGCAATCCAGTAGCCGCCGGAGGCCGTGATCCCCCCCATGGAAACCAGCACGGTGATGCCCCTAGATCGCAGTCGTTCCAGGGTCCTTCTGACCTCTTCCGAGGCATAGGCGCTTCCGCCTCCCGTATCCAGGCGCAGCACGATTGCCCTGACGGACCTGTTATTTTCGGCAGACTCAAGCCGGTCAATCAGATCCCGGGAAGCGATGGTCCAGCCGCTTCCGCTGCCCGAATGGATCTCGCCGGATGCTGTAATAACAGCCACGGATTTTCCTGAGGGGAGTTTCACTCTCTTTTCGGTCTCCTCCAGATAGTCCAACCAGTGGACTGATCGAAAGGAGCGGCTGTCGTTTTCATACCCTGTCACCTTGGTCATCTCAGAAGAAAAGGTCTCCCAGGTTCCCCTGACATCGATCAGTTTTCCCTCCAGGGCGAGTTCGGCCCCGGACTTCCCGGTACCAGAGAGCGCTGCCGGATAATCTTCGATCCACTTAGTCAGATCTGTTTCCGTTAAAGAGCGGTTTTCAGCCAGAGCGGAGAGGACCTGATGCCACAGATTTCCCGTCCAGCGACGGTTGTCCTCTTTCACCCCCTGAGACATTTTTTCATACATATAGGGTTCCACAAAGGACTTGTAGTCTCCGGCCTGAAAAACAGCCATTCCCAGATCCCATTTATCCATGCCCTTTTTAAAATAGGTCTGAAATACTCCGAATCCCGAAAGGGTGACACTGCCCATCTCATCCAGATAGATCAGACTGGCAGTGGAAGCCAGATAGTAGGCATACTGATTGTACGAAGGAGACCAGGCATAAATTCTTTTGCCCGATTCCCTGAAGTGATTCAGATCCTTTTCCAGATCCTGAAGCACAGCCAGAGAGGCATAGCTCAGCCCGGAACAGTCCAGGACCAGTCCTATGATTCTGTCATCCTGAGCCGCCCTCCTTATGGCAAGACCCATATCGATGGACGAAGTCTCACTGACACTGCTGAGCAACGGGGAAAGCCTGGCGGGATAGTCAGACAGGGACAAAGCGTCCACAATCTGGCCCTGAGGCTGAATGTAGAGAAGAGAATCCTCCTTCACTTTCACCCTCCCGGGAATGAGAGCCAGCGCTATAAAAACAAGGAGTGACCAGAAGATAAGATTGAGTATAATTTTCCGGACCACATCCAGAGTCTTACCGAAAATCCTGAAAAATCCTCTTTTCGGTTTATCACTGTGTTTCTTCATGGCTGCTCCTGCGTGGGGAATGATGATACTATTATAAAAGAGATTGCCTTTCCGGGCAAACAGGTCCTTCTGAAATGCTATTCCCGGGAAGAAATAGTCTGACAAATTGATTTTATTTATTTTTTAGTGAATAATACCCTCAAATCCGGAAAATGCAGCTTGAATGAATTGAAAAAAACCCATGACGGAGGAAATAGATATGTCTGAAATAGCGACAACATCAAAACTCGTAGAAAAAACCTATAAAACGACCCGGGCTAATCTGGAAATCGTCCGGAAAAGATTGAACAGACCTCTGACTCTGGCGGAAAAAGTTCTTTTCGGTCATCTCAGAGATCCGCAGAACCAGGATCTTACCAGAGGAGAGAGTTTTCTTCTTCTTCAGCCCGACAGAGTCGCCATGCAGGATGCCACCGCCCAGATGGCGATCCTCCAGTTTATGCTCTCCGGCAAGGATGAAGCCGCAGTTCCTTCCACGGTTCACTGCGATCACCTGATCCGGGCCTACCACGGCAACGAAGAAGATCTTCCCAAAGCTCTGGAAGAGAACAAAGAGGTTTACGATTTCCTTTCCTCTGCAGCCAGCCGCTACAATATCGGGTTCTGGGAACCCGGTGCGGGTATTATCCACCAGATTGTTCTGGAAAACTACGCCTTTCCTGGGGGAATGATGATCGGAACCGACTCCCATACTCCCAATGCGGGGGGTCTGGGAATGATTGCCTCCGGTGTGGGCGGCGCCGATGCCTCGGATGTCATGGCGGGACTCCCCTGGGAAGTCAAAAACCCCGGTATTGTGGGTGTGAAACTCACAGGCAGCCTGAAAGGCTGGTCCTCCCCCAAAGATGTGATAATAAAACTCCTTGAAATACTGACTGTAAAGGGCGGTACCAACAGGATCATTGAATACTTCGGTGAGGGATGTTCCTCTATCAGCTGTACCGGAAAAGCCACCATTACCAACATGGGAGCCGAACTGGGAGCCACCTGCTCGCTCTTCCCCTATGATGAGAAGATGCAGGCCTATCTGGGAAGAACCGGCCGCAGCGAACTGGCCGCACTGGCTGACGGTGCTTCTGAAATTCTCAGGGCCGATGATGAAGTCCTTTCCAATCCCCCGGCCTATTATGACGAGGTGATTGAGATCAACCTCTCCGAACTGGAACCCCAGCTGACCGGTCCCCACTCTCCCGACGCTGTAACGTCTCTGTCGGATATGAAAGAGAAAGCGGAAAAAGAGGGCTGGCCCACAGACGTGACAGCCGCTCTGATCGGAAGCTGCACCAATTCCTCCTACGAGGATATCGACCGTTCGGCATCCATAATGAAACAGGCCCTGGAAAAAGGGATCAAACCTGCCCTGAAACTTCAGATTTCGCCCGGATCCCTTCTTGTGAAAGATACGATCCAGCGGGACGGACAGATGGCGATCCTTGAAAAAGGCGGCGCATCCATCCTTTCCAATGCCTGCGGCCCCTGTATCGGCCAGTGGCAGAGAGAAGATATCCCCAAAGGGGTAAAGAACAGCATCGTCAACAGCTTCAACAGAAACTTCCGGGCAAGGAACGACGGAAACCCCGAAACTCTCTCGTTCATCGGAAGCCCCGAAATGGTTACCATCATCGGTATTACAGGGAAGCTGGATTTCAACCCCTATACGGATACTGTAAAAACCGAATCCGGAGAGGAAGTGAAATTTGATCTGCCCCGGGGAGATGAGCTGCCCGTTCTGGGATTTCTCGACAACAAAGAAGGCTATCAGGAGCCCCAGGGAGCAGGAGTTCAGGTGAAGGTCAGTGAAACCTCCGAAAGGCTTCAGCTCCTCACCCCTTTCACCCCCTGGGACGGAAAAGACTTTACCGACATGCCTCTGCTGTGCAAGGCGAAAGGAAAGTGTACCACCGACCACATAAGCCCTGCCGGTCCCTGGCTCCGTTTCCGGGGTCATCTGGATAATATTTCCGACAATATGCTCACCGGTGCTACCAATGCCTTTACCGGCGAAACAGGTACGGGAAAGAATATCCTCTCCGGAAAAGAAAATATGAACTTTTCAGATGTAGCCAGAGACTACAAGGCCAATGGCCGCAGATGGATCATCGTGGGAGATGAAAACTACGGTGAGGGAAGCAGCCGGGAACACGCAGCCATGAGCCCCCGACTTCTGGGCTGTGCGGCGGTTCTGACTAAAAGTTTTGCCCGTATCCACGAAACCAACCTGAAAAAACAGGGCATCCTGGCTCTGACTTTCAAAAATCCATCGGATTATGAAAAGATTCAGGAAGAGGACAGACTCTCTGTCACGGGGCTGACTGCACTGGCTCCCGGCAGTACTCTGGACATTGTTCTCTCCCATGCGGACGGTACGGAAGAAACCATTCAGGCAGTCCATACCCTGAATGAGGAACAGATCCGCTGGTTCAAATACGGTTCGGCTCTGAACCTTCTGCGGGAAGAGGGCTGATCACCCCCCTCTCTTCTTCAACGAAGAGAGGATTTCTTTTCTGAATGGAGTGAGACCCGATACAGGGGATCTTACAAATCCATCAGATCACCAATTGCCCTCTCCGTCCCGGAGGGGGCAGATAATTTCATTTCAATAACTTTTTGTATCCCCCTCCTTTCGGTAGTATACTTATATATATGATATATATGGTAATATATATAGGACGGAGGCGTATTCCATGGTGAATGAACAGAACATTCTGATCGTAGAAGATGACAGTGAGATTGCCAGCGTTGTTGCCATGAATGTGAAGGATCTCGGTTATGCGCCTGTGATCAGACACTCCGGCCCCGAAGGGCTCAGAACAGCTCTGGATGAGCCTTTTGCCCTTGTTATTCTGGATATTATGCTGCCAGGACTGGAAGGAATGGAGGTCTGCCGGAAGATCCGCGAGAAGGATCCACTGACTCCGGTTATGATGCTTACCGCCAGAACAGAGGAGATTGACAGGGTTCTCGGTCTGGAGATCGGCGCCGATGACTATATGACAAAACCCTTCAGTCTCAGGGAACTGACCGCCCGGATCAAAGCTCTGATAAGACGATCCCAGACAAACAGGGAGTCCCGGGAGGAGGAAAACAGAAATATAAGGATAGGCAGGCTCTCCATGGAACCGGCGGGCAGAAAGGTCCTGCTGGACAGGAAGGAACTGGACCTGACAGCCAAGGAGTACGATCTTCTGAGTCTGTTTATGAACAATCCCGGAAGAGCCTATTCCAGGGCGGATCTGCTGAACAGCATCTGGGGCTACCAGTTCGAAGGGTACGAACACACTGTAAATACCCATATCAACCGCCTGAGGAATAAAATTGAACCCGACCCCTCCTCTCCCCGGTATCTGAAAACCCTCTGGGGTGTGGGCTATAAGTTTTCCGACCATCCGGAGGAGCCATGAAGCACCCTCTGCGTTCCTTTTACGCCCGGATATCCCTGCTTTTTCTTCTACTGATCCTCCTGCTGGGTTCCGCCAGTCTCATCACAGCCTTCAATGCCTCCCGCCATCTCTTTGACGAGGTGGAACAGCTCCTCAACAGAGAGTATGCCTCCAGCATAGCCGGTGAGCTGCAGCCCATACTGAAAGACGGATTTTCCGAAGAGAAAATCAAAGAAGCCATCCACTACATGATGGTTCTGAACCCCATGGTAGAAATCTATCTACTCAATGAACAGGGCAGGATCCTCTCCTACTTTACCCACCCTGAAGAATCACTGGAAAGGAACAGCATCGCCGTTGAACCCCTCAGGAGATTCATTGCCTCGGATGGATGGGAAATCATCCAGGGAGATGACCCCCGGACAGAGAAGGAGGAAAAGCCCTTCTCGGCAGCGGCCCTTCCCATGGGAGACAGCACGGGGTTTGTCTATGTGATCCTCAGGGGGCAGAGCTACGATAAGTCCCTGGCTTCGGCGGGAAACAACTACTACTTCAGGACCGGGCTTTACATTTTTTCGGGAGCCCTCCTCTTTACGATCATAACGGGGCTGATTCTGTTCTTCCTTCTCACAAGAAGACTCAGACTTCTCGCCCGGGGCGTCAGGGCCTTTGAACAGGGCAATCTGGAATACAGGGTCAATATAAGCGGTAGAGATGAACTGGGAGAGCTGGGCAGTACCTTCAACGATATGGCCCGGACCATTCAGAAAGGCATGGAGGATCTTAAAAAAGCCAAGAAAGAGAGAACCGATCTGATAGCCAATATATCCCATGATCTCAGAAGTCCCCTGACCTCTATCCGGGGGCATCTGGAAACTCTTTTTCTGAAAGAACCTGACCTCTCCCGGGAGGAGAAAAAACAGTTCCTTGAAATAACCCTGAAAAATGTTTCGGCCTTTCAGAACCTCGTGGAGGAACTCTTTGATCTGGCCCGTCTGGAATCCAGACAGTACAGAATCAAAAAAGAAACCTTCTCCCTGGCGGAACTCGTGCAGGATGTCATCATAAAACTCCGGCCTCTGGGGGAGAGTAAAAAAATTGAAATAAACTTTGCTCCCCCGGGTCTGATTCCTCTGTCCGGAGATATCAGTCTCCTCGAAAGGGTTATTACCAATATCCTTATCAACAGTATTACCCACACACCCGAACAGGGGAAGATTGACATCTCGCTCACAGAAAAAAATGATTCAGTGGAATGGAGGATTCAGGACTCGGGCCCCGGCATCCCCGCCGAAGATCTTCCCCGGATTTTCGACAGATTCTACCGGGCAGATAAAAGCCGTAACCGTACTGGCAGCGGGACTGGACTGGGACTGGCCATTGCCAGAGAAATTGTAACCCTTCACAAAGGAACGCTCAGGGCCTCCAATGGCAGAGACGGCGGTGCCGTGTTTTCTATGACCCTTCCCAAAGAAGTTTAACAATTGTTACAGCTTCTGTGACAGTTTCGTGACTTTTAACGCTTACTTTTTAAATCAGGAGGTAAGCATATGAAAATGTTTACAACAGTACTGATATTTCTATTCCTTTCCCTCTCACTCACCGCAGGGGGACAGAAGGATATGACAGAGCAGAACAGTCCTTCCGGATCTATGGAGAAGGATGACTCTATGGAAAAAGAAGCCCCCCGGGGGTCCATGATGATGGCGGCCTCTCCCGTTCTGGATTTTCACGGCATGGAAGACGCCATGATGCTGGCGGAGGAAAAACCCACAGTGCTCTTCTTCTATGCTTCCTGGTGTCCCACCTGTCAGGCCGCAATGAAGGAGATTGAAGCGGAACCGGGAAAGCTGGCCGGTATGAATCTTCTCATTGTCGATTACGACAACTCGGATGATCTTAAGATGAAATACGGGGTCACCTACCAGCATACCTTTGTCCAGATCTCTCCAACGGGAGAAGCCGTGACGATATGGAATGGCGGCGGAGTCGATGAGATCCTGATCAATACGGAAAAGCAGGAGATGTAACATGGTAATTCTTCCTTTTTTCGCCTTTCTGGCCGGTATTGTGACCATACTCTCTCCCTGTATCCTGCCTGTACTGCCGATAGTCCTTTCGGGCAGCATCGGCGGAAGAAGGAGACCCCTGGGAATCATTACGGGTTTTACAGGAAGTTTCGCCCTCTTTACCCTGCTGCTGTCCTCACTGGTACAGTGGCTGGGGATACCCCCGGATTCCCTGAGGATCGCCGCTGTTCTCATAATGGTCCTCTTCGGTTCAGTCCTTGTATTTCCCCTGATTCAGCAGAAATTTGAGATACTGGTTTCGGGATTTATAAAGACAGGAAAAACACGGACAAATACAGGCTTTTCCGGAGGGCTCCTGGTCGGAGCAGGCCTGGGTGTGGTATGGACGCCCTGTGTGGGCCCTATCATAGCTTCGGTCATAACCCTGGCGGTGAGCCGTCAGATAGACGGCGGAGCTGTTGTCATTATCCTTGCCTATGCCGCCGGAACGGCTATCCCCATGCTGGCCCTTATGACGGGCGGCAGAAAGCTGATTTCCCGATTTCCGAAACTTTCGGCCAATACGGAGCGAATCCAGCGGGGCTTCGGTGTGGTTATGATCGCAGCGGCTCTCTCCATCGGATTCGGTCTGGATCGAAAATTCCAGCAGGCGGTACTGGAAATATTTCCCCGCTACGGAAGCGGTCTGACAGCTCTGGAGCAGACAGAGAGTGTACAGAAAGCCCTTCAGGACAGGAAGGGGGAAGAGACAGGAGAAAAGGGACTGGATCCCCGGAATCCTCCGGAAAAGGGCCAATTGGGAGATTTCGGACCGGCGCCGCCTATTCTGACAGAAGGGCAATGGTTCAATTCCTCCCCTCTCACAATGGAGGAACTGAAAGGAAAAGTCGTTCTGATAGATTTCTGGACCTACAGCTGTGTGAACTGCGTCAGAACTCTTCCCTATCTGAAGAGCTGGTATGAAAGCTATAAAGACCAGGGCCTTGTCATCCTGGGAGTCCATTCCCCCGAGTTCGCCTTTGAAAGGGATCCCGAAAATCTGCAGCGGGCCATAGAGGATCTGGGAGTCACCTGGCCTGTGGTCCAGGACAACAGTTTCGCCCAATGGAGTGCCTATAACAATCTGTTCTGGCCGGCCCACTTTTTTATCGATGCCCGGGGAAATATACGGTACTTCCAGTTCGGGGAAGGAGAGTATCAGACGGCAGAACAGGTCATCCGTATGCTTCTTATCGAATCCGGACAAACCCTGACCCTGAAAAGCGCCGGCAAAGAGTGGGAGGGAATCAGCAGCAGTACCCCGGAAACCTATCTTGGATACGGCCGGAGAACAGGATTTCTAACAGAAGACAGCAATGGACCGGAGCAGAGAGAGTTCTCCCTCTCCCGGGAGCCGGAAAACGGGGAATGGGGTCTGGAAGGAGTCTGGTCCATACAGAGGAATTCCATCGAATCTTCGGGAACCGGAAATCTGACTCTCGGATTTGAAGCGAAAGATGTGTTCCTTGTTATTGAACCGGTCAGTAAGGACGGAAAGATCACAGTGTATCTGGATGGAGTAAAACAGAAGACTATAGAAATTGATGAGAGCAGGATGTATCAGCTGGTGGATATGGGTTCACCGGGAGATCATATTCTGAAACTGGAAATAGAGGGAACCATGAGGTTCTATGCCTTTACATTCGGCTGATCAAGGAGGTCGTAATGAAAAAGATGTATCCTATTATATTAAGCCTTTTAATGACCGGAGGCTTTCTTATGTTAACGTCCCTTCCCATTCATGCGGGAGGAACACAGGAAAATCAGAACAGCGGGACAATGGAGTCATCCGGATCGGGGACAGGCCCGGTTCTGCCGGCACTCCCCCCGGGGGTGGAACCGGGTGAGTACATAAAACCTTCCGAAGCGGAACTGAAAAAGGCTCTCAGTGAAGATCAGTACTACATTACTCAGGAGGAAGGAACCGAAAGGCCCTTTATGAATGAATACTGGGAGAATCATGAAGAGGGAATCTATGTGGATATTGTCTCGGGAGAACCCCTCTTCAGCTCTACCGATAAATACGATTCGGGAACCGGATGGCCCAGTTTCACACGGCCTATCCACGAAGGAAATGTGAAAAACCTCAGCGATGACTCATTCGGCATGACAAGGATTGAGGTACGGAGTTTCTACGGAGACTCCCACCTGGGTCATGTCTTTCCCGATGGCCCGGCCCCCACGGGACTTCGCTACTGTATCAATTCGGCGTCTCTCCGGTTCATTCCTCTGGAGGAGATGGCCCGGGAAGGCTACGGCGAATATCTGAGCCTCTTTTCGGATTCCATGGAAACCGCAGTCCTGGCAGGAGGATGCTTCTGGGGAGTGGAAGCTGTGTACGAATCTCTGAAAGGAGTCATCGATGTTCGGTCCGGCTATTCCGGCGGTAGGGAGGAAACAGCGAAATACAACAGGGTTTCCTCCGGAACGACAAAACATGCCGAGTCGGTGGAAATTGTTTTTGATCCCCGGAAGATTCAGTACAGAACTCTTCTTGAGGTGTTCTTTCTGGTAGCCCACGATCCCACCCAGCTGAACTATCAGGGCCCGGATCATGGTCCCCAGTACCGTTCCGCCGTTTTCTACAACAGCCCGGAGCAGGAAAAAACGGCCAGGGAAATGATTGCCCAGCTTGAGAACAGAAAGGTCTATGCCGATGACATTGTCACCCAGGTGACAGAACTGGAAGCCTTCTACCCTGCCGAAGAGTACCATCAGGATTTTATGCGGCTCAATCCGGATCATCCCTATATTCAGTACTGGGATGTTCCTAAAATTGAGCATTTGAATCAGGCCTACCCTGTAGCACCCCGCGAAAAAAATAAAGAAATACTGCGATAATTCTCACCGCAGTATTTCTCATAATATAAAAACTTATTTCAGGTAGGAAGTATTTTAGGCCTGGAACCATTCGGGCCGCTCAGGCTGGATCTTTGTTTCAGGAGCATTTAACCAGGAGGTCCTCCACTCGGTATATTCTGTCTGTTGAGCTTCTGTCAGATCAGCCCAGAGAAGTGGTAGCTGGTATTTGTCAAACAGGGAGAACTCGGTAGTTCTTTTGCCTCTGAGTATGGCTTCCTCATATTCAGCTTTTGCGTCAGTGTCTTCTATCCAGGTCATTGTTTCCTGATTAAGAACATCGGTGTGATGGGACCAGATATCTTTTGTCCAGGTGGATTCAGGTTCCTTGTCTAGGACAGAGATCTTGTGTTCCAGTTTATCCTTGTCATAATATTTTCCTCGGTAATCCTTCCGGAGTCCGGTAGCTACCAGGTCATCATCAGAGATTCGACTACCGTTCTTATACCACTCCCAAGGTTCTCCAGGAGTTCCTTTCCAACCAGTGACCTTAATTGCTCCCTCGGGGAGAGATGAACCACAGCTATGATGAATCTGTCCATTGTTATTGTATACGTATTCCATTATACCTTCCTCATCCATATACGAAATGATCTATTTACAGGTTGTGCTTCGATTCCTCCGCTTAATGTGATACCACCATCTGTTCCACTAGTAATACCAGTGTCTCCTAGCCCTGTATAATATGGTGTAGAGTTATAAGATCCAGGCTTACCAAAAGCAACTGTATCATTACCAACAGTGATTGAGTGGCCATGCTGTTTATTTTGTGATTCCTGTAAAGCATCATCAAATGAATTCCGATTTCCTCCTTCAACAGCAAAAAAGACTCCTTCATAACTCTCTACCGACCGAACATACTTCCCATCATATGACCCGCCAGCAATCTGATCATCTACAGCCAGATCCGCATCTGCAAAGTCCAGCCCCTGCCCGGCATCCCCACGGCTGATATAGCTAGCAGGATCACCATTGTTCACATCAGAAATCCCATACCCGACAGCTCTTGTAGAGATATTCTCCCAGGTCCCCAGCCCTCCATAAAAAACATCAGGCGTAGGCATAAAAGGATACTGTGTATACAGCTTTCCAACCGGGGCAACCAGGTTCCTGACAGCTTTCTTGATCTGATCAGTGTCAGCAGGGTTTGAGCTGCCATTTCCGAAATCAGCCAACTCTCCCAGGTTGTCCAGGATAAAATTGATCGTATCTGCAGGTAATGCAGATGCCTTGATTCCTTGCTGGGCATCACCAGAAGTAAACTTCTTGGTATCTGTGTCCATTCCCGGATAAATGCTGCCATCAGGAAGGACTTCGTCTACAGGATATAGACTCATACGCTTTCCTCCGTATAGTTAAATTCAATAAAATAATCAGCTGCTGTGACACTGCTGATTTCCGTTTCGAAGTTTTCTTTTTCTTCTGAAGTAGTGCCTGCAGGAACTACCATTTCAAGAGTGAGATAGTACTTAGCATCACTGCCCCAGAGGAGATCCTCAAGCCGCGCACCATCCAGGGAATACGTCTCTTCAGCTGAGTCCGTAAGGGTGAATCCAAACTCTTCAGCTATGTCATACCAGCCCCTGGGATAGTTGAAATTCAGGTAGTAATTTGGAGGTGACAAAGCCCACATTTTGGCTTCAAATGCTACCTTCGTTTCGTCTTCTGTGCCTATGGGCATAGTGACTGAAAAGTCCAGAAATGACCTGGCAGAAACGTCCCACAATTGATCCCCGAAGGAGCTGAGTCCACAGCAGAACATCTTCTGTCTTTCCAGTGTCAGAGTGAAGGAATATTCAGCTGCAATGGCATCCCAGTCAGTAGGTCTGAACAAGCTACCGATCCACTCAGTAATGACATGATTCTGACGGTCGCTCAGCTCTCCTTCAGGAGTTACTTCAAAGACTCTTTCATAGTCTGTGATCAGCTCATTTGCAGTGTTCGGAAAGGCTTCCATAAGGAGGTCAACAAAGCGGTCTTGAGCCCTTTTTGCAGAGGCTGCCAGCCCATCCACATAAAGGGATAATTCACTCTCAGAATCAGAGAAAACGGCATCCCAGTACTCACCAACCGGATAGAGCTGCTTGATTGATTGGACGTAGTCTTCATGACTCAGAAGGGGCATCAATACCATGTTTTATTTCCTATTACAGGGAACTCTCTGATGGTGAATGTAGGGGTGTCTCCGGGGAAGGTAACAACCACATAAGTGAGCCCTGCAGGGGATGATGCAATGGTGCTGAGAAGACCGGCGGAAATCTCCAGATTCGGCTTGGCGTTTTCACTCATCCAGAGGGAGAGAGCAGCTTCTGCTGCAGCTCTGTTTTCAGCTGTATCCTCTGAGGCATTATTCACATGAAGGAACATGTCGAAGGATTTGATTTCAGGAGTCTCGACAGTCCAAAGGAGCGGCGGTGCAACACTCTGAATATAAGCTTTCACAGTAGCCAGATCCGCTACCTGTGAGTAGTTATCAGCCAGCACCTGGATGAGCAGTGTTCCGTAAGAATCTGAGAGCGGATACTCCCAGGCTTTGACCACTTCAGCACTGGAATCCAGAGCCCATGAAGCCCAGTCGCCAGGCTTTCCGTACTTGGTTCCGATCCGGAGATTCAGGAGCATTCTGTTCTTGTAATCAGTGTCTTCTTCCCGGTCGGTTCCCCCGGCGATTCCACCACTGACAGCTTCATCATCCAGACCGGCTTTAGGCCTGCTGACTTCTAAGGTTTTTCCTTCATCAAGATCAGCTTCGTCACCAGCTACCAGGGCTCTGATCTGTACTACTGCAGTCCCGTCTCCGCCGACTACTGTTTCTTCTTGAGCAACGTAGTAAATATCGCCGACAACCCAGCTGTCTCCGGCAAGGATTGAAGTACCGGGGACACCGGTCACAGTCATGGGACCGACTGAGAAAGTTTCCAGCTTTCTCTTGTCGCTTCTCCAGCTCCAGTGAGCATCCAGATAAACGCCTTCAGCGGTGTCCGGAAAGAGCTGCAGAGCCAGGAATTTCAAGTTCTCATGGAGCAGGTGAAACATCCCTGCATTGACCATGCTGTTGATCTTCAGAGTGCTGTATTTAGGGGAGGATTTGACCGGACTCAACCGGCTGTTAAAATCGTTCCAGTGCTGCTCCTGGAGTTCCTCCAAGGTCGGTGTATTAAACCCCATTGTAACCTCCGGTAATATCAGCCGGAGTCTTATCCGGCAGGATGAGTGAAACCTTCCAGTTCACCCTGTTTTTCAATACTTCAACGATGACCTCAAAACTGGTGATCATCTCCGCCGGAACCATCCAGCCGACTGCTTCGGTCAGGGTCTCTTCCACCTTACGGGGAGTCTCCGCTGTGACCTTCTCTTTTTTCAGTTGCCAGAGGATCGTCCCGAACTCTAGGTCAGCCCACCATTTTCCTTTATCAGTCCCGATGCAGATCCAGGCGATCTCTACAGGGTCATCAGTCCATTCAAACACTGCTTCAATCCTCCAGTAGCTGAGCTGTTTTCAATTTCAGAGCTTCCAGTTGGGTAACTACTAGAGGATTTAATGTCTGAGGAGGATTTGTTCCGGAAGTTGGAACTGTATTTATCCCCGAACAGATCGTTATCAGCTCATCCAGCCAGGCTTTCAAGGTTATGGTATTGCTGTAAATGGCTAGCTTCCCGGACTGCTTTGCGATAGCTGCCGCACCGGCTTTGCTCCAAAGTGCAGCGTCCCCTTTTTCAAGAGACGGTTCGCCGTTTCGACTGCTCACATACAGCACCTCTGCAGCTCCCTGATCACCTCCTTTGAACATCACCAGAACGGTTCCTTCCTCTGGCCAGGAGGTGAATCCGTAAGGCCAACGGATGGTCTCTTTTACGATCTGCCCCTGCTGGGTTTTTATTTGGGGAGCTTTGAAGTCGGGATTGGTGATTTCTCCTGTGGCGAAGAGCTTTCTTATCCTTTCAAAAAGCTGTTTAACCTGATTACTCATAGAGTTCTTTCTCCTCCAGGGTCAGAACTACATGCTTCCTTCTTTCCCTCAGGAAGAACTCAACCTGCGTAATCAACAAGTATTTATCCAGCTCAAAGGTGGGGCTTTTCACTTTCACCTGGTAGTTCACATCCCAGTACTTGCCTTCCGCATACTTCCAGCTGCCCAGGGTTATTCGGTACTTCTTGGACTGACCCCTCTTCATCTCCATTTCGGCCCGTTTCTTCAGCTCGCCGGTCATAGTCTCTCTATCGATATAGATATCCAGGGGGCGTTGGAACTTTGTTCCTATGTCTGGATCAAGAACTTGTCCCTGTCGGTCTCCGGATCGTACTGTGTAAGCAGAGAATTGCGAAGACCCATCAGCTTCTTCTTCCATTTGCTGAAAGTTCACACCTTCTTCCAGTACAGCCGGAAGCTTTTCCGAACTGGCTTTTCCAAGGATAACCCCACCAACCAGATCACTAGTAAAAATCAGCCCCTGGTTCAAAGCCTCGGCAACCATTTTCTGCCAAGGGGATTCTGCTGTAAGTGCAAACTTTTTAACGATTGAGGTCTTAACATCATCAGGCTTATCATAGGGGACATGATATATAGCACAAAGATGATCAAATATCGCAGTCAAATACCAACCCTCATAATGGGCTGTTGCTGAGCTATCAATCAGATCCCGCACATAACTGCGTCCAGCATAGGAATAAACGTTGCTGTCTTTGCTGAGAGTATGTATGGTCTTATCAATCCGACCAGCTGTATAGGATTTCCCTCCAAAGAGGATCTTTACATCATCATGTTTCTGGATCTTATGGATTCCTGCTCCCGCCTTCACTGAGAAGTTGAAGGAGTGTGCCACTTCTTCCAGGCTTTTCTTTAAATAGAAGGTAGTCCAGGTGAGATATTCCTTTCCTTCGATCTTGATAAGTAAGTCAGACATAGAGGATTCTCCCTTTCATTTGAAACAGGTTTTCGGGTCTGTTGAATTTCTGCAGTACTTCCACTGTTGTTCCCAGCTGCGCCGCAAGGAAAAGAGCATTTACCGGACTGGTCAGAAAGATCTCCTTCTGGTTAACGAGCCCCAGAGACTGGACCGTTTTATAAAGGACAGCGGTGCCCTGGGTTCTTAAGTTCCGTATCACCTCATTTTCATCTGAGGAGTTCGATTCTGCCGCAATTGAGAGATCCACCAGTACCGCGGCCTGCTGCTCTGCATCTTCCTGGGACCAGGGCTCAAAACTCTCCATCAGCTTGGCTGTTCCGTAAAATGCCAGGACCGTGTAGGTATGCTCTGCCATCCGGGAGTTCTGGGTCTTCGGGATCTCTTCGTTCTGGTCATTTGTTCCTGGATAAATCTGGAACTTTAAAGCCCGTTTGAAGTCCTGTAGGCAGGAGCGGATCGGATCAACCAGGGCGAAGACCTGTTCCCCCGTAGCCACGAAAGAGACCAGGCTGTCCATAATAGAAAATAGAGAGGACAGCATCTCACCAGGCAATGTTACAAGGGTATCGAGTTTGCCCTGGGCCTGCTCAATCTCATACAAGACATCAGCCAGCGGTCCGGTTTTTCCCTGCAGCATGGCTGTGATGTTCAGGATCTCATCAAAGACAGAGCCAAAAGCTTTCTTCGCCTCCAGGAGCAGAGTATCTGAGGAGAGGTCCATATTCTCTTCCACCACGGCCAGAGTGGCTGCTTGCTGTTGCTCGGAATAATCCACCAGGATTTGTACCGGGTCCGGCTCGGCAAAGTTGATTTCATCGGGCTGGTATTTATCGAAGTCGATGCTGACTACAGCCATACCCTTGGCATCAAGTCTCTCCTGGATATTCCATTTGGCTACCAGGACATCCACAGATCCTAAGCCGGGGAGAACAAGAGTTCCCTTGCCGGGAGTCAGCAGAGCTTCCTTCAGGATCTTCTTTTTATCCAGGTAATCGTCTCCCAGCAGTTTGCCGTTAATGCTAAAGCTGTTTGGGATCTGACTGATCTGGTCAATATCCCATCCTCCCAGGGAGGGATAGACCTTCTTATCATTATTGAAACCGCCGGATTCCTTGGTATCGGTCCAGATGATCCGGACTCCCCGGAAGGACAGGGGAGTTTTTTTCAGTTCCTCTCTCCAATCACTCATCCCTGAATACTCCTGGACTGAGCACCGGTTTCAACATTGACCAGCATGTCATTAATATAGGTATTGTTCCGGTAAGCATACCCTTCGGCCAGTTCTTCAATATTCATTTCATTTCTTATATTTACCCCTGGAGCACCAGGCATATATGAGGTGGCTGTGGGAATATTCATTCCTGAAGCGGAATTGTTAGCCATGGAGGATATGGAATTGATTCCGTCACCGATTTTTTCTCCGCCTTTCCGTCCGAGATACCCGCCCAATAGAGAGCCGCCGATACCAAGGAGAGCACCGACTGCAGTTCCTGCTCCTGGAATAACGGATCCCAAAGCAGCTCCTGCTGCAGCTCCGGCCAGAATACCCCCCAGACCTCCGGCTGCTCCGCTTATCTCCTTTGTTTTTTCTTCTTTATTGAGATTCCTTGAACCGGCAATTTTGGCAATCTCAACAGCAGAAAGAGCAACCGGGATGGCCACATTTGCTTTACTGGCGATTCTCCCGCCCATTCGCAAAACAGAACCAAGAGCTCCGGATCTACCGGCAGCGGCACTTAACCTCACAAAGGGCTTAAACAATCCTCTTGCGACAGCCCCTCGTATCCCGCCTTGCCTGGCAGTTGCCTTCAGGATCGCAGCTGTACTTCTTGCGCCGCCGCTCGCCACGACTCCACTGGCAGAAGCTCCAGCTCCACCGGTGATTCCTCCCATACCGGCAGGCCAGTTTGTTACAAAAACAGGAGACCCTCCGCCCATGCCGGAAGCCATTGAAGCTGCTCCACTTCTGCCAGGTACAGCCTTTACCAGCCCTGCAACAGACGTTAAGGCAGAAGCTGTCATGGTTACACCTTTCAGAGCTGCCAGTCCGATAGCCACATTTTTGGCTCCGTTCATCCATGTATCAAACTGCTCGGGAGAAACTGAGTTCAGTACATTCGCGACCTTCTCAATGGGGGCGGCCAGATTATCATCCGCAAAATCCTGGAAGCTGGTTTTCAGATTGGTAAGATTGGCTGCCATGGTTGAAGCATTCCTGGCGGAATCTTTCATTACCGTAGAACCGTCTCCCTGCATTTTCAAAAACTCTTCCAGGCTTCCGACTGTTCCGGATCTTTGAAACTCGGAAATAGCCGAGTTGAAAGCTCTCATGGCTTCGCTATCGAAGATTGTTCCCAGGCTGCTGAGATCTCCTTTTGATTTGGTGACGATTTCTTCAATGAGACTGGTAACAGAGCGGAATTTCCCTGCCGTGTCGTAAACAGATACTCCCATATCCTTGAGTTTTTTCTGCTTAGTCGGATCAACCAGGTTCCGCATTAGAGCTTCAAAGCTGGTGGCAGCCTGTTCAGAACTCCCTGTACCTCTCCGGATTACCTGCAGAGCCGCTCCCATTTCCGTTAACGCGGCCGCTCCGTTCCTGCCGGTGGCGGTATAGGCATTTATAACTCTGGGCCCCAGGGCTGCCAGGTTTTCCAGGGTAAATGCTCCGTTTTTTCCCTGGAGGGTCAGTGTATCGATTGCCTGCATAGCCGTATCAGCGCCCAGACCCATTTTCTGGAACTCCGCATAGAGCCCGCCGATAGCATTTCCCTCCGCTCCGGAGGCCTGAATGGCCATGGCGATGCTTTCTAGGTTTTCCCTGGCAAAATCCATATCACCGGTTCTTTCAATGATGGAATCCACAGCTCCCAGTAGCTGAGAAGGATCAACTTTTATTTTATTATTTCGGGAAACAGCGAAAATATTGGCTTTCAGCTTGTCCATTTCCGCCGCAGAAACACCGGCCTGGGTTCCCAGCCTGGTCATCTGCTTTTCAAGGTCTATGGTCTGTTTGGCTGCGGCGGCCAGGCCGAGACCGCCCCCCAGGGAGAGGAGTTTTCCGGCAGTACCGGATATTGCTCTGTCCACTCTGGACAAAGCGCCGGACGCTCCGCTGGCAAAAGATGCCATGTCGCGCCCGGCTGTTTTTATTCCGCCGGATAGTTTGTTGTTTAAACCAAGTTGTACTTTGGCTTTTAAATCGGCCATTAACCGTTAACTCCTCTTATCTCTCCATATTTTTGCAAGGCTATTTCATGCCACTCCCAAAAACGGGGCCCTGTCATGTCCATCAGAGTCTCGTATCCCATTCCCGGAAGAATCAGCATTATCTCGGCTATGGTTTCGTCGATGACTCTCCGGAGGCTTCGCTGTCCTCCGGCTGGGCCGGGGGGTCAGAGGCCTCCTGAAGTTCTTCCAGGGAAAGGCCCATAAACCGGGCATAAACTTCCGTCAGGATCTCTCTGACCTTTACCCAATCTTCCGGCTCAACCTCTCCCAGTATAGAAACAGGTTCCCCTGTTAGAGAGGATGCCAAAGCAAGATCCGCTCCGTAACCGTTTTTATCTTCAAAGCCGTCAATAGCTGTCATGTGGCGGACCTTGGCATCGGAAAACTTCAGCTCCGATATGGTCCGTTCCCCCTTTGAAACAGGCGTGTTCAGTGTCAGTTTCTTCATCAGCTTATCCTCTCGCTGATTGCACTATTGATCTGCAGGGACATCTCCCCTTTACTCAGTTCAACCGGTTCGGAAGCATAGGCCGCAGGCATCATATACTCTTTGCCGGAAGCCAGAACGACCGTGACATTCTCACCGGCAAAATTCATGTCTTCCACAGAAAGGATCGGGTTGGAAAGGACCGTTCCTTTCAGCTCGGCTTTAACATTTTTTTCGGTATACCCCGAGTCTTCGGGCTGTTCGGCATCATGGTCTTCCCGCTGTACCGAAGAGGGGCGGAAAGTCCCCGTTCCTTCCTTTAATGGTATATCTCCAATAGAAGGAACATTGATCCGTTTTACATAATCCAGTTTCATTTGTTTTTCTCCTTATTTATCACTGAGCCTGCAGGACACCTGCTGCAATCAGAAACTGACCAATTAGCTGGGGCCTGTGACGGTAATCAATCCGGGTCTTCTCGTTAACAGTCGAAGCTTCAACGATCAAAGTGGCTTTGTAGGTTTCAAAGTCCTGACACCACTGTTTTCCCTGGATAAAATCCTGTCTGTATGTAGAAAGCAGAAAGCTCTTGAACAGAGAGGGAGTCATTACCTTGGATCCGGCACCGAAGTTTTCCGATGTTTTGGCCAGTTTGTATCCTGCATAAATCCGGGTACATTCAGTTCTTATATGTTCCCTGATGGCATCGATTGTCTCGGGAATCTGAATATCCAGATAAGCTGTGTCCCTGTCGCCATCCTTGTTTTCGGTGTACATGGTGACCTGACGTTCCACATAGGCCATTCCGTCGGCCCCCACTGTATACGTGGCGATCCCTTTTTCCAGAAGGCTCTGGCGGGTGTCAAAGTCATAACTGACCGAAGCAACCAGCTTCAGACTTACCCCGTTGATGTTAGCTGCAGGGTCATCGGCCAGACGGCGGATAATGATAGCGGCGCCCCGACCCAACCAGGCAGCTTCAGATTCGGGATTGTTTCCCTTTGCCAATACAGTGACATGGGGATTGTTCCTGTTGGCAGCGGCATAAGCGGTCAGAGCGGCAGCATCTCCAGAGAGAGTGATAAACAAACGGCATCCTTTCTGGACAAGGGCTGTATATCTTCTATCAAGCTCAGTTTCCAGCTTTACCATATTGGCCGCATCATGGATGGAGCTGAGCATATAGCTGTACCGGATCTCCTGCATCCCATCGATGGCGGTCTGTACATCAGGGTTCCCGCTTCCCGGAGTAGTCGCAGCCACATCAAAGGTCAAACCGGCAGGAACTTTCTCTCCGTAAAGGGAAAGCCTCAGATCCAGGGTATTTCCGATTTCTCCCTTATGATTAAAGGTCAGAACCATTTCATCATCTTCCACACCGGCGGCGGCATCTACCGGACCGTCCTTCAGGGAATTGAGGGCTGCCAGGGCGTTATTCCGGATGGTGACCTGATCGTCAGTCTCTTTAATGCCAAAGGCGGCAGATCTTCCATCTATGTATAAGGGGACCGTACCGGTTTCCTGGCTGACCGCTGTCAGGGTTACCGTATAAACGGCCTGAACCCCATCGGACTTATCGGCCAATCCTATTGCCCGGACTTCTTCGTATTTGTTCTGTTCCAGGAAGCTCAAACCAGTTATTGTCAGATCTGCGCCTTCTCCGAAAAGCTCTCTGCATCGGCCTTCGGAAGTCAGAACATATTCCTGTCCTTCCACTGCAACACCTGTACTCAGCATCTGGCCTATCAGCAGTACTATTTTTTTATTGGATCCCCCACCGGCCAGTGACATATCCACTTCCTGGTACGAACCAGGGACTAACAACCCTTCAGGGATCTGTGTAAATGGTATACCCATCTTTATCCTCCGTTATGTGTACGATTCTTCAACCGTGTTATCACCCACTTCCAGAGTGCCGTGATACTCATCAAAAACCGGCAAATCCTGAAACAAGTCAACTCCGGCTTCCGTAATTCCCGATATTCTCATTTTCCAGTGGCAGGCCCACAGGTTTGTATTCAAATCGCCCAGGGCTCCGGAATATAAACTTCTGGCTCTGACATCTTCCGGGCCGTCATCGGCCCACTCCAAATCCATTTGATTCAGACAGGCCAATAGAATATTCAGCATATCCAGCATCTGCCTGCCGTCCCTGTTTGTATTTGATCCTCTGGTCATTACAAAAGAGGTAAATATCAGAAGCTGATTGTCCGACTGTTCATAAGGGTCCAACCCATGAAGGGCTGTTAACACCTGAGGGCAGCGGTTGGCCAACCGTTTCACATCATCCCTGGTAAAAGGCCCTATATGCCGGTCATGAGTTATCCTCGGCTGACCTGCATTTGTAAAAAATGTTTTTATATTCTGAACAATTTCATCCAGCATCTGGTTGTACAAAACACCCATATTTCCCCCGCTTTCTATTGAGGCCCCGGTAGGTTTTTCTTCAACCACAGAACAAATAAAGAGAACTGAGCCATCAGGATTGAGACTGCTATCTTTATCCACAAAAAAACTGGGGTCAGCCAAATACCAGCTGCTGTAGAGCAGAAAATGAGGATAAGCAGACAGATCCACCAGGTCCCGTTTTTGATACACTTCAACATCGAACAATTCCTCCTCAAGTTCTTTCAACTCGGCGTTGGTTTTTTCTGCTGATACATGAGCCCTGGATTCCCCGGCGGGCAGTAAAAAGCAGGAGATCAGCAACAGACACAGAAACAACAATTTCTTTTTCATACTTCTCCTATTCAAACAATCCATTGATATAGTCATTTATGATCAAAACCAGATCATCCTCGTCTTCCGCAGTGATCCCCAGATATGCCCTGGCATGAATTCCCCTGTCATCATCTCCGTACTGATGGGTAGCAGCATAAATCATCGGACTTCCGATCGCTACTTGAGCGTTTCCCCCATTGGACCCTGAAAAATTGTGAGTGATCGACTCTTCCAGATAGTTTTCCTGCCGAAGAAGAGACTGACCGGATCCGGCTTTTTTCTCCGCATATTTCTCCGACCAGTCATCCCATGGACCGTCCGGTCCTTCTTTCGTCTCGAAACGCTCCCTGGTTTGTTCTTCAATTTCAAGAGCCAGGCTTTCCATCATAGGTTTGAAAGAGCGGCCCCCCGCTTTGTTCAATGCGGTCTGGATCGTTTCCAACTCCCTCAAATCCCAGCTAAGGACAGCCTGACTCATACCATGTAACCCTTTTTAAAGAACCGGGGATCTACACCTTCGGCATCCGCTTCCACCAGGGACGCTTCCTGTGTTCCCGGCCCTTCCAATCCTTCCTGCTCCTGCTTGCTGAATTTCTCCAGCAGGCTGATGGCATCCTTGTAATGGTTGCGGTCATCTTCCGTACTGGAGACCCGATCGGTCAGCCTGTAAAAAGCAATGTCCGCCTCGATGCTCTGCAGAGCCGGAAGCAATCTGGCCGGGGGAGCAACTTCCGCTCCCTCATCATCCACCAGAAAAGGAAGGTATCCCCGGATAATGCCGGAGGCTTCATCCAGGGCCCGTGTTACCTGATCCAGATCAATCTCCCCCAGTTCATCCAGGGGGAGAGCATTCTGATCCTTCCGGTTGATGAACTCCTGGGAGGTCAAAAGAGACATTATTCAGCTGTCTCTCTTGCTTCAGGTTCAACGACCTTCAGCCAGGGATCTTTTTTCAGAGCTTCAAGCTGCTCGGCGGTCACTTTGAAAGGGACAACATTCTTTGTGAACACCAGCCCCAGGCGGCGGTACTTCTGACCGGTTTTACTCTGGACAGTAACCGAGATGAGATTTTCTTCGGAAGACACCCTCTCATCATCCTCTTCTTCTTCGGATTTGCCGGACTCAGTATCAGCCCCTCTATTATCCTGATCCGCATCAGCAGAACCTGAATCACCAGATTCATTGTCAGAGCCTGAATACTCAAGTACTTCAATTTCCTTTTTCACCGAGTTCAGACTACGGGTAATCCCGCCTTTTTTCTGGCCGTTTGTCTCTTCCGCCAGAGCTTTTTCCAGGTCGGCTTTTTTCTGATACAGCTCTTCCAGCTTTTTTTTATCTTCTTCAGTCACGACTCAACTCCTTATGCCAGCCAGGGGCAGACCATCACTTCTACAGCCTTGTAATTGGGGTTGGAAGCTCCGCCGTCTTTGTTCATCACTTCAATTACCTCATTGGCAGAGGCTCTGAGAGCGGGAGGAACAACCAGCAGAGTGGGCATACAACCCAAAGGATCTCCTCCATCCCGTTTAAACTCGGCCATGGCCTTAAAGGCCGCATTGAAATTGGCTTCGTTCAAAGCATCCCGACAGGCTACAGCCTGCTGCCAGAAACCGTAACCGAAGGCCCGGCGGGCTCTCACGCCGTACAGGTAGTTATCTGTTGTAAAAACAGTATCCTGCTTGGGATCGGTAATTGCGTCCATTTCAGCCTTGGTCCTTTCCTGGTAAATCAGGGGTTTCAAAGGCCGGGAAGTGTCCAACAGAAACCAGGGTGTTTCCGTGGTTGTTGCCGGGTTGATAATATTGGCAACAGATGAATCCGCTCCGGAACCGTCCACTTCCGCATTAACAGGGTGGTCGGTGTCAAAAAAGTTCTGCCCGTCATAACAGAGGGTGGCGAAACCATCCGTCAGGAGCTTAAAAATATTCCTGTCGATATGGTCTTCCGATTCCTGCCCCATGGAAGAGGCTATGGTGCTGTAAATACCAAGGTTGTCATCCTCAATATCCGCCCGGTCTACGGCCAGGGTTCCCTCATACTTTTTATTGGGGATCACATACCCCGACTCCTTCATGCTTCCCAAAACACGGTCACCGACCCATTCCCTGAGCATGGGAAATTTGGACAGCCAGCCATAGGCATTTTCTTTTGAAGACGACTGAATTTTAGTCGCTACTTTTTTCCACTGGCTGGGGGCTTTTGCCAGGGAATCCTGAAACAGTTTGACAAATGTCTTTCTGAGATTCTCAAGAACTGTTGCTGTAATAATCACTGCAATTTCTCCTTAATTACTTGTAGACCGCAAGGGCCTCTTCTTCCGTGAATCCGAACTGATCGGCCAGGGCTTTTTCCTCGGCATTCAATGCCACTTTTTCACCCGAAGGCTTTTTGTCGGTATGTTCGCTGTTGGCAGCTACAACCTGGGGAGCCGATTCGGCAAACTTTTTGAACTTCTCAAGCCCTTCGGAATCGATAACCGTCTCTTCGTAAAAAGAGCGGCTGGCCGGTGCAATTTTTCCGGCTTCCACAGCTTTATCGATTTCCGCATTCAAAGCAGTTTTAAACTCTTCTTCATCTCTGGTTTTGAGTTTCTGCTCTGCATCCTGTGCCCGGTTCAGGGCCAGATCATAATCCGCACGGGGTATGTAATCGGCCATATTCAGAGCGACTTTGTTTTTCTCTTTCATAGAGTTCAAAGCCGTCAGGATCTGGTCTTCCGTGGCATCCTCCGGCAGCCCCAGGGCTTCCGCAATCTTCTTCATATTTCCTCCCTCATCTTGACCGGATGATTCGTTGTTTAATGCGGCCAACTCCGAAAGGTTCGGGTGATTGACCAGACCGGCGGATTTAATCCCCCGGATAATTCCCTGTTTGTTGTAGACGAACGCGGGGGATATATACTTATACCGGCCTCCGCCGACTTCACTTTCCGCACTGGCGTTCCAGGCGACCTTTCCCTTGAGGCTTCCGTCTTTTTCATAGAGTTCGGTGATCCATCCCTGGGCGGGGCTGGGATCGCCCGAAAGAGCTTTGATTTCTGTTGAGTGGTTGATATCGACGGGAAGCTGGGTTCCCCTGGATTTGAAGAAGTCGATGATCTTGTCGTTTCCCGGGTTGGTCCAGCTTCTGCCGTCCAATCCTTTAACGGTCTTTCCCGAAGGAAGCAAGTCTATCTCATCGGGGAGAGAAGCCCCTTCTGTAGTGGTAAAATTCAAGGCAACTGCCAGGCGCATAATCCGTTTCATGGTTCACAGATTAAAGGGCAACAGAGAAAATCGTAATGTAACAGAAATTAGTAATTTGAATTACTGAAATATGGAAATAAAGAGAAAGGAATAGAGAATTGCCAATAGAGACCGTAGACAGGAGACAGATTTAGTTCATGAACGGTTCATGAACTCCTTCAGGCGATTTTCTACAAAAAAAGGTATATGGTGTCAATCTTCAAAGGGAAGCTCTCTGGCGGCCTTTTTTGCAAGGTCCTCTTTTTTTCGATCTCTCTCCTGACGGATTATCTTGTAGAGGGTATTAAATGTTATATTATACTCCCGGCAGAGTTCTCTGGCATTGGTACCGTCGAAGGCTTCGTTGATCGCGGCATAATCATCTTTCCGGAAAGCCGATTCAGGACGGGGCAGATAAACCTGCATGCCCCCGAAGTCTTTCAGTATCTGCCGGACGACCTGTTTGGAAAGTTCCCGATCGTCCAGCACTGCTTCAACACTCATTACCATTTCTTCAACCGTTTCGGTCATCCGTCCCCTCCACACGTGCCCGCCAGGATTTCAGCTCCTCAATCATTTTGGATTTTTGAACTTCCCGGAGAAACCTCTCATCGGTTCCTCCGGTCCGCCCGGCAATCCATTTCATCATGAAAGCATATTCTTTGCTTTTAACAACACCCATCTTATGCAGTTCACACCAGATGGCGTAACACTTGGCAAGCTTCCGGTCGGTCATCTTCCGCCTGCCCGATGTATTTTTAAAACCGGCGTTCTCGAATGCTTTCATTATATACCGAAATTGAACTTCCGTTTTCAGCTCTCCGGCGCTCTGGATTCCGGCAGCGCCGAAAAGCAGCGCCCTGTACTGTTCATCAGTCAGGGCCAGCTGCTTTTGGGCAACATGAATCAATGCTAGCTTTCTCTTCCTATCGGTCATATAGACGCGAAATCCAGGGGGATCATGGAGTATCCGTCTCCCTGTGAGTTTTTCCGGTAGATTCTCATATACCGGCGGCTCATAAGGACTTTGATGGAAGAAGAGATGGCATCCATGGCAGCCTGCCAATCATCATCTTCAATCTCCAATCTACGGAGTTCCAGAATCCGGCGTGTATTTACATTTCCCGCCTTATCCACCTGAAAGGCATCGTTCACCAGTACCCGCAGGTTGGCATTGGCTCCGCCGGACCATTTATGAATGCACTGATTAATTAGGGACTTGGCAACCTGCAGCTGCTCATCAAAGGAAATAACATCCTGCATTTCAATAGATACCTTAAACTCTCCGTCATAGCTGGTCAGGGTAATATTCCCTTTTTTCCCGCCGTACTTTTGACCGTACTCTTCAAAGCTCAAGTTTACAAATTCTTCAGCCTCTTCAAAGACATCCTTTTTGAACTCTCCCAGTATCCCCGACATCTCCATGGCTTTACTGATGATACTCTTTACCGTCTGGTCCCTCAGGACATCCACAGGTTTGACATTTTCCAAAGGGACAAGGTCTCCCCTGGGATTTTTCATATACTCGGTTCCTTCTATTTTTATCATTTTTTTCCCCTCCGTCTGCGGGTAACAGGAAACCCGCCGTTCCCTCTATTCAAGTTCAATCGAACTGCTCCGTATGAAAAGGCAATAAGCAGCAGAACAATCACTGCCAAAGCCGCTTTTGTAAGTATTTGTTCCATAACCCCTCCCGGTTTGTGTTTATACGGCCTGGATAGTTTCTGCCGTGATCTGTTCCTGCCCTATGTCGGCAGCCGTGTTCATGGCCCGTTTGATCATGTTGTTCACCGTCAGGGGGTAGGCCAGACAGATCTCTCCGCCGCCCCTGGTTTTGCGGGACATCTTATCCAGAATGGCTTTATAGGAATCTTGAGCCATGAGGGATTCAACATTCAAATTGATCCGCTTGAATTTCAGGGCCAGGTATCCTTTCAGCTCCGCCTCTGTATCCAGGGCGCGGATCTCAGCCACTTCCATCCTTCTTATAATTTCCCTGGCTTCGTAGTTCCGGCTCTCGTCCAGCTTTTCCTTCAGCTCGGGCTGAGCTATTAGGATGATAGAAAGGAGCTTATCAAACCCGGCTTCCAGCTCCCAAAACCGTTTCAGATATTTCAGGGTCTGTATGGTCAGGTCATGGGCTTCTTCAATCATCAGAACATGTTTCCACCCGGATTTCAGTGAATCGGTCAGGATCCGTTCAATCTGGTGGGCCTTAGCTTCCAGGGTTCTCCGGGGTCTTTCGGTGGAACAGTCCCGGATAATGGCATCACAAATGCTGGTGGCGGTTAAACGCTCCTTGTCGATGATCCTGGGGAAGATGACTTTGATCTTAAGGTCTTCCGTATTGATCCGGTCGATCAGAAGGCGCCGCAGGGTTGTTTTACCCGATCCGGACTCTCCGATCACTGCCAGCATTCCCCCCAGTTTGGCGGTGGTGTACATATATTCGGCGGCAAAACGGGAATCCCGGCTCATATACACATCCTCTTTTCCGTTTACATCATCCAGAAAAGGATCTCTAAAAAGCTTGAACTGTCTTTTTGCTTCTGCTGTTATCATCACACACTCCTGGCCGATCTCTTCGGCTTCTTCTGTATCGGGCTCCGCGTTTTTCCAGAGCCCCGAAGGGGTAACACCCCTGTCCTGTAAAAAATCATTGATCTGCTGCCGGGTTTTCTGCTCCCGGCCTACGGGGAATTGCCCCCTGTTCACAATCTGGCTGACCGTACTCTTGGCAAGCCCCAAATATCCGGCAAGCTCACTCTGGGTCGCTCCGGCTCTATCCAATGCACTCCTTAATATCATCTGCCCCTCCCAGGCCGCTTAACGCCTCAGCAAGTGAATCCAGGTCCCGCTCGGGGACCCCATTAGGGAAGTTATCCCTGATCACCTTCAAATAGGCTTTGTCCCAGTGGGACATTTTTTTCTTTAGTCGGTTCGCCGCTTCCACATAGTTGATAACCGCTGCGGAAGCTTTGGATGGATCGATCACATTCCCGGTTCTGGGCATATGGATCACACTGGATTCCGTCCTGGTCATACCGCTGATGGATTTCAGCCCCTGGCCATTGTTCAGATGGGCAAAGGGCTTCTTTTCATCACCGATAACCTCTGCCAGCCTCTGATTGGCCTTGTCCACAACCGTATGAGGCTGGGACCTGTAGGACTCTCCGATCACAGCGGCATCAGCCCAGAAACCAGCTTCATCCATCAGGATAGGTTCAACTTCATGGACAAACTCTTCGCCCTGATACTTCCAGGCCACCCGGACTGTTCCTTCTGAATCCATCAAGACAGGCTGAACTTGTACTTTCATTCCGGGCCGGATCCCTTCCAGACCACCCACATGGTAAAACCGGCTCTCTTTCAACTTGGGGTGTACAAAGCTGACTGTCAGATCCCCGGCTACCTTACGGGTCTCGCTATTGGCAACCAGCAGGCCTTTGGCCTCTTCCGGAAGTTCCTTCAGCTGGCTGGTGGTAATCCGGCTCCACAGCTCAAGACGGGATGTCTTTGACCTGCGAAGGGTAGAATCATAACTGTCGATCAAATTGGCATTGTAGGAAGCACACCACCAACTGGCTCTTACATTCAGCTCTTCAACGCCCTTCACCGGGTCGGTTTTCAACCGGCTTTCAAAAAGCTTTTCCACCAGATTATTGGCATTCTCAACCTGGCCTTTTACCCTGGGCTTTCCGGGGGCATGGGTAAGCTGTCTGACTCTCAGAGAGTTAAGACCGTTTACAACACCGCCTCCCAGGTTGGCAGATCCTTTGTCCATCAGAAGGATCGATGGTACACCATGAAAACAATAGGCAGGATCGTCCTTAACACTCCAGGCATAAAGCAGGAACTCCCACAGGGTATCCATCCGCTCACCGGCTCTCTGGAAATAGCGGACACAGATACTGGAGGAGTAGTGGTCGGTCAGCACATACCTCCAAATCTTCAAGTGGGCTTTCCCTTCCAGGAAAGGCTTATTTTTGTAAGCTTCATCATCCTCGATAATCTTCTGGCCGCCTCTGGGAAGATAGTAAAGTAGACACATGGATGGATCCACCTGGTGAACATGGTTGGGATGCAGCGACTTCAACCTGGTATGGGGAGTAGGAATCAGCTGGGTTTTAAGGTCCAGATGACGCTCTTTGAGCAAGCTTGCCAGCCGTCCATTGCTCACGCCGAAATGATACCCGGACAACTCCAGTTCATGCCTGGCCGTAGGAATATCGGTTGTACACTTCCCATTTTTCCGCACACCAACCAGCAGACGCGCCCCTAAGGCTTCCAGGGCTTCATTGGAAACAGTAACCTCTCCCGCATCGCTCCGGCGTTTCCGTCCGGATGTCCATCCGGCTTTTTTCAATTCCCGGTAGACCTTATCTTTGGAACAGCCGTAAAGGTTGGTGATGTTATCGATGATTTGACCCCTGTCACCCCGACCAGCGCCCTGCAGGTCAGGAATATATTCTTCAAACATCAAGAGCCTCCTCCTCAGAGGTCGATAAAGGTCTCAGGGCATTCATAGAGTGGAAAACAGAGTTTCCTTCAGGGGCGGCAAACCGAAGCATGTTGTCGATTTTATCCAGGTCATCGTTGATCTGATCAAAGGTGAACCGGAACTGTTCCAGCACGATCCTCTGGGACTGTTCCCAGTCTTTTGTCTCAACTGCCTGGATCCCTTCGATAATTTCCGCCATCTCTCCCATAATCCTGCTGGACTGTGGGATAATCCTGTGAAGACGGTCCAGGTATTCTTCGGCTTTTTCGTTCCACCTGGAAGGATCAGTGCTGATTCGGAGCTTCCCGTCCAGCTCATCAATTTTCTTATTCTTATCCTCCAGAAGCTGGTCCTTGATCTCAATTTCCTGCTGATGCTGTTCTTCAAGCCTCTTTTTCTCAGCTCTTACTTCCTGAAGTTTCTTTTTCAGAGCTCTGGAAGACAACTTTTCAGCGTCCTCAATCGTTAGACCCGCAACACCTTCTCCTTCTTCAAGAGCATCTAATTCTTCATCTTCCAATGATGCCAGCATGTAAAGCTTGGTTGGAGGCAAATACGCAAGCGCTTTCGCATTTCCTGATTCATCAATAAACTTACGAGCCACGCTCATCATGTTCTGGGCAGTTCTTGGATCAATGTCAAGGCGTTTCAGACTCTCTAGAAAACCACCATGCCCTTCATGCTCTTTCAGGAGGATTAACCGTTTTCCTGTTTCAAGAATTGATTTCTTATACTGCTCAGCATAAGTACAGATTTCTCCCTCAATTCTCTCTCTGTTGTAATCCTTACCAGCTCCAAATTTCAAATCAACATCCGCCAGATGAACCTGAAGCATATCCAGCTCTTCAGGGGTCGGTGCTGCAGGAATATCCACCTCTGTCACTTCAATGTTGTTTTCAGGAGCAATCTTCTTTTTTCCCATAATCATTCACCTCCCAGGTAATCTTTGTTGATTTTGTTGACTTTCCCTAACAGGGAGTCCAGGTTTCTTCTGATTTTCACTGCCGGTACGGCGGCGCGGGGGGCCATCGCCCAGTTGGATCCGATCTGTCTGGCCCATTCGGCTTCTTCCAGGTTCTTCAAGTCCCGGAATACCGCACTGGTGGAAATCCCGAGTTTCTCGGCCAGTTCGGTCAGGCTCAGCCCTTTGTCTTCATTCCCGGCCAGCTCTTCCACCAGACGACATATCCTCTGTTGTGCATTGTTGGTGTAGGTACTCATACAAACATCTCCTGCTGCATAGGCCCGACTTTGGCTGTCTTGGCTCTGAGAATATCCTCAATTTTGATAAGCTTGATGTGCTCTTTCAGTTGATGCCGCTGCTTTGGAGAAAGCCGTATTATTGAGACTACCTCCCACAACCCTTCATAGCCCCGCCATTGAAGGAACTCCACAGAAGCGGCGTTTGCAATGTCCAGAGCAAGGAGTTCCAGGTCTTTGCTTTGGCTGGGATTTCCAAGTTGATCGGTCACCTTGGCAGCGATTATTTCAGGATCTACATTGATCATACAACCTCCTTATGCTTTTTCAGTTCGTTCCAGGACTTGAAGCCCAAGGATCTGGCAATATCACTCTGTACCCGGCGGCTCTGCTTGGTTCCCCAGATAACCTGGTTTACCATGGGCAGGGTCGCCCCGATATTCCTTGCCAGCTGGGTCTGGCTTATTCCCATTCTGGTCATAACGCACTGGATTTTTACGGCAGTGTTTACATCTCTAGTCGGTTTTGCTTCCATTGCTACTACCCCTCCCATCAGTTTTATCCTCCTATCACCATGAATACGGCTCCGTCATCTTCTTCCGCCAGGGTCGGCTCCAGGTTGGTCAGAGAGGTCAGAGCATTCTGGATCTGCTGATAACTGGATCCCAGCTCCCTGGCCACTTCTCCCACGGTCCAGACCCTTCCGTCTGTCAGACACTGGCGGATCTGCATGGCAAGCTCGTATCTTGAACTTTTTCTATTTCGTATAACGATATTATTTACAACCATAATATTTCCCTTTGAACTTATTCCGTCCGATATGGAACTTCCGGCAATGGGGACAGTGATAAACGTCAAGTCCGCCGGTTGTTCTCCGGCACATGGACTTTTTCACTTTCTCTGCCAGCCGGTAGGTTTCAAAAGCTTCCTTTCCCTGGCAAACAGCGGCATAGTCGTTTCGTCCTCTCCTCAAATGCTTCGGTTCCTGCATACTTACTCTTTTACCCTAGGGGCTATTGATTCAACTTCATTAAGAATGTCCGAAACAACACAGTTATTTTTAGCAATCAAATGGCTGAAAAACTTCGTGGCTAATGTTTCCCTCTGTTTTGCAGTAAGGCTTTCATAGAGGAAATAGAAATCATCACTGGTCTCTACCTTATCCAGGGAAAGAACTTGTTTGATTCGTTCTTTCTTATAATTTCTTTTTCTGGCAAGGAGCTCCTTCCTGTCAGCCAAAGTTTTGACCAGTTTTGCATTCTCTTTCATATGTTTATTAAAACAGCTTAAGGAGCAAAAAGGGGTGAAATTACCTTTGACGCCGATCTCAACACTGCCGGGGCCTTCCGCCGGCTTTCCGCAACAGGCACAAATCTTTTTATTATCCACAGAAAACCTCCCTGGCATTTCTTGTTTCCGCATTGATGAATCCTTTTCTGGATTCTGCAATTTGATCAACAAGCTCCTGATTTTCCCTTTCCAACTGGTGGATCCTGGTTTCCAGGTATTCACAGCCATTTATGCAATCATCGCAATCGTTGTCGATGTCTGGATCCATAGGGTCGTTAACACAGGATTTGCATAATTTCTCAACTTCTTTTCTGTCAAACTTCATCAGCAATCCTCCTGCCGAAGGAGTTTTTTCCGCCTTCCAAAAAAAAATGCTGTTTTGCACTTGCGGTCTGTTTTTCTCCGCTGTAACATAGTAATACTCCTATACGGGAAGTGGATTAGCTTTGCAGGGCGTAACCGCTTCCCATTTTTTGGGGGTTTTGTGGTTAATTTCTTAACCTGATTAAAGAATATCGCAATACGCGTTATAAGTCAACAATAATAATCGCATGGTGGCATATTTTTAATGATTGGTCGTCGTTTAAAAGAAATAAGATCTCATTTTGAGCTAAATCAGTCTGACTTTGCAGCAAAGTTAGGCCTCGGGCAGTCTACATATGCTGGTTATGAGACAGAGAAGCGTTCTGTTCCAGATGAGATAAAAGAAAAAATATCTCATATCGGCATAAATCTGCATTGGTTGATAACAGGCCAAGGGAAAATGTTGCTTTCAGATAATAATCGTGCAGTTAGTATTCAAACAGAGAAAAAAGAAATTGTACTTTCAGATCGGGATGATGTTGTCATGGTTCCGGTGCTGGAACAAAAAATATCTGCCGGGGCTGGGCAGGACTATATTGAAGAGTACAGCTCAGATGTAACGATCCCCATTTTAGATAAGATCATACACCCATACCCCAGGCACTCGATTAAAGTTGTAGAGGTCCGGGGAGATTCAATGACAGGGGTGGAAATATTCGATGGGGACTATGTCATCTTTTCCCAGGGAGAACTCCGGGCCGACGGGATCTACGTAATCAGCATCGGTTCGGATTTATTTGTAAAGCGTTTGGAGTTTGACCCGATTGAGAGAAAACTCACCATTATTTCGGAAAATCCCAGCTATGAAAAAAAAGTAGTGGATGCGGATTCTGATGTGGTACGGGTTGAAGGGAAGGTAATCGGATGGATTCACAGGCATCCGTATTAAAGGAGTATTGAGTGAAGAAAGTTATCAGCAGCCTCATATTGTCATTTTTCATTGTTGCCGCTTTTGCCCAGGATATAACCTTTACAGAACTTCAGAATAAAGGTCCTGGCCATGAAGGTGGCCAATATGGAGACATCGATATAGATATAACCGATGTAGACAACCTTTGGGTTTCTCCAGAGCAATATGGTTCTGGCAGATTCATTCATTACATTCCAGCTGATAAGAGTTATTTAGCTACAACGTACCCACTATGGTTTCAATGGAAAAAGGAAGAAATCGAGTTTCTTGATGAGAATCATTTCAAAAGAGTTGGCGACGATGATGAAACATTTTATATACGCCCTGATGGGAAATTAGAAATATTCTGGAGTGAGGGTGGATCAGAAATCCTGGACCCGGTTAGTTTCTGAGAAATGGAACAGCATAGATTAAATCGGAGGGAAACATGTTTGGTATAGATAGTATTGTCAGGCTCAATTCAGGCGGTCCGGAAATGGCTGTGCTTGCTGAAGAGGATGGCGGGCTTTTCTTATGCTGCTGGCTAGATAAAAAGAAACGGTATAAAGAAGCTGAGTTTCCTTTCAAAGTTCTGAATGAATTGACCCCTGCTTTATCAGGTTTTAAAAACCATGCTCTCAGACCTGGGACTGTTGTAAGCTTCATCCCTTCATTGACTGATATGACAGTGATTGATAGCGGAAATCGTGAGTCTCTCTGTGTCTGGTTTGATGATGACGGCCATAAGCAGCAGGGTAATTTTAGAAATATGACCCTGTGTGAAAGACCATCTTGGGATAATGATAATATTTCAAAAGAGTTATTGGTAGAGAAACCTGGCTGGAATGAGGGATACTAATGAGTGCAATAGATGACATCGATGATAAGACCTGGCGGAAAATTGAGCTGCTCCGTTTGTCCCTGGATATAGTTGATAAAACAGAAGAGTACGAAAGCAATTATGAAGATGTAAAAAGGCTGGAGTATTTGGAAAACTTTTCTCAGCTGATTTTAAACCGGTTGGGGAATGATTCTTAGAATAAGAATCTATTAGATGGGGTTAATTTCATGGAAGAAATAAGACCCGCATATGATGGATCAAAAGGAGAATAAAATATGGCATTTAACAATCAGGCGTATTATGAAGATTTCTTTTTGAACTTCCTTTATAAAAAGGATTCATTCAATACTGAAGAGATGGAACCCCTTTTTGACAGCATTGACCCACAGCTGACGAATAATGTAATCAGCAACAGAACAAACTCCACGTCCTACATAGCCCAGGGATATATGGAGTACGACGATAAGTCAAAAGTCATCCAGATTACAGATGCTGGCCGGAAAAAGGTAGAAGCTGCGTATTCTAAGAAAAGAGGCTGAACTTTTTAAAAAATAATGTATCTCAATAGGACCAAAACTTATGCGAATAAACCAGCAAATCCAAATTATTTCTTCCTCTAATGCAAAACTGAGTTTAACACCAACAGTTCAAGGTTCGACAAAGATATACCAGAAGGTTAGTTCGTTAAATAAAACATTACGGGTAATATCAGAGATGCCTCATTTTACAGAAAAGTTAGTTAACATTCGCAAATATCTTCCTGAGGACTTTCATGGTGAATCTATAACTCTTGCCCAAAATGATGCAAAACAGTTTGAGGCTTTCATGGGACAACTTAGAGCTGAAATGAATAGTGTCCTGAAAGTTCTCAAAGCCGTTAGTACTGAAGCTGATGAAAACTCTCTTTTTATTCTCCTTCCAGATTTTCACGATTACCATGGTTTCGTAAATGAGGTTACAGAATATGGAAAAATATTTGACCAGACGCTTTCTGGGTTAAAAGGAACTCCTTCAGTGAAATTTACTGGAGTAGACCTTGGTACAAATTGGTTAATTCTTACATTTGGAACTTCTGCAGCATTAAAACTAATAGCTGGATTAATTTGGTCAGGCTGTGTTATCAGAAAAAAGAAACTTGAAGGCGATCATCTTACTGGCCAAATCAAAAATCTTGAAATGAAAAATGAGTCTGTTAAAGATTTGGTTGCTGCTCAGAAAAAGCTCTTAGATCAGCTGATTGAAGCTGAAGCAAATTATCTCATAGATAATAACGGTATTGAAAAAGATCCTGAATATATAAAGAGATTGATGTACTCCATAGAAAAAATATCAGAGATGATTAATAAAGGTACAGAGTTTCATCCATCTCTCTCAGCCCCTGAAGAATCTTCTCAGTTATTTCCTGACTATAAGAAACTGGATTCTATCAGAACTCATATAAAACAAATTAGAGACAACACAGAGTCTGTGACGAATTGAATTTATAGCAATCAAATTAAAGGTGAGGAGAATCATTAATGGCAAAGAGAAAGTTAACACTTCAGGTCCATGAAATTGAATCCAGGACAACTCAGGTAAAAGAACCGAAGTTTGCGAAATTGATTTTTAATATTCTGAACAGTTCATTAACCATCAAGGACCGATTTATGGAGTACCATCAGGAAGATGGTGTAATCAGCAATCAGGATGAAGGTGACTTTATTCCATATTTCAACCATTCTAATGGATTTTTGTTTGGTTCTTTTGTTCGCCTGCGACCGGGAGAAGGTACAAACGTATCAAATATTCATCTGACCCAGAAGACTGTTTCCATGAATGAAATGGTAAAATTATCTGATGAGGAATCTGCAGGTTCTATCAAAGATTATATATTCTTCTGCATATATGAAGGTTATCTGATCATGACATCAGCAAAAAATAATAGGAAAGCATTGGAAACTTATTTTAA
The DNA here is from genome assembly GCA_963666275.2 of Oceanispirochaeta sp. Lineage (GTDB taxonomy): Bacteria > Spirochaetota > Spirochaetia > DSM-2461 > DSM-2461 > Oceanispirochaeta. Next base: position 1,624,333 of record CAXXOA010000001.1, on the reverse strand, counting down.
TTGGCTCCTCAGGGAGAATAAAAAAGGACAATATGAGTGTTCAATAACTCCAAAACATAAAACAGAGAACACTATCCCAATGGGAGACATTCAGAAAATTCAAATCGCAGAGGGATATTTCCAGAATAAATTATCAAAAGAAGAAACAAAGATTCTACAGGTAAAAAGGGCAGTCCTTCAAAATATGCTGAAAGATATTAAGGATCTGAAAGCTCTAGAGCTTGAAGATGTACTCACAGCTACTATTCATCTGAAAATTAACAAAAAAGAACTCAAGAAAAAGGATGGGAAGGCCCTAGACACCTTGCTTAGAATTGTCGATAGTGAAGATGTTATAATTAAAGGGAAAGGTGCTAAAACCCTTAAAGGAACTGATTATCTGATTAAAATAGAACGTCAGTTTGAACATATAGGGAAAAGTTTCAATGAACCGGAAATTGAAACAGAGATGAGAAAGATCTTAAAGGATATTGATAATGGCAAGGTGGTTAATTAGAAGTTCAATAATATTATTAATCTCTTTTTTTCTATCCTATGTCCCTGTTTGTTTTACAGAACAATCATTAACTGTAATTTTTACTATTTTGGGAATCATGTTCTCGTTGGGATTAAGTCAAATAATGTCTTTTTCATTTGCAGATATCCCAAATGAGAAATTTGTTCAGAGATTCCGTCCTCAGCTCCATTCCATTCAGATTACTTTTATCGTCTTATTTGCTATCTCGACTGTGCTGTTTCTGCTAAAAGACTATCAATATCAGTTTGAATGGAAAATCATCAAATTTGATACTTATATTCTTTTTTCTGTATATCTGATTTTTTGCTTAATTTATTTCATTGAAAACTTTGTTTCAATGCATCACCTAAAAGAAAATATTGAAGATGAAGTCAGAAGGTTTAAAGAAGATTCTGAGTTGATGAATTGAAGTTAAGTTAATTACAACAAAGGCGGGTATTTGTAAAGTAAATTAGACAAGGCTTCCATTTTTATCGATGAGAACTTTTTCAACTGGCCAACCATCTTTTCCATAGGGGTGATATAGCTCATTTTCTTCGTCGAAAGGATAGGCTGCTATCATGCCGGGACTTTCCGGATCTTCATACTGTTTTGTTTCATCAGTAACAGGTATAAGACATCTGACACAACAGACACAATCATTTTCTTTACCGAAAGAATCAATATCTTCCTGGGTAATAGCGTCTGAGTCTATTGAGTATGGAGTTCCGTCTGCTGCTGTTCCTTTCAGTATCATAACCATCCCATCTTTTTAAACAGAATATCAAACTCGGCGGCAATGGGAAGGAAGTTTTCTTCATTCCATTGCTTGCACCGGTTTACAGGATTCCCTGAATTCAATTGTATACCCTTCAGCTGCAAAATTAAAGTTGGATCCTGCGTTTTCCAGGCAATGTACTGGGCGTAAGCCCTGGCAAACTGTTCGGCAGGGTTCAGCAGATAGCTAATACTCTTATTGGATGGCAGTGCTTTAAGAACTTGAATTTCGTTGGAATTATCAATGGCCTTCATCAAAGGTATAATCTCCGAAAGGTTCAATTCCGAACAGAACCCTTTACCTGGGAGCCCGTTGTTATCCAGAAAATGACCTATTTCATGTATCAGCGTCAATTCCGGATGATCTTTACTGGCCAGTTTAATGGCAGATGCTTCCCGTGAGTATCTACTGTATTCAAAAGCCCCATAAAACTGCTTTGACCTGCTTGCTTGAATTGGGATCTTCGGGAGATTGCCGTCTCCATGAACCTTATTAATAGCTGTAAGAGCCCGGTTCACACTGGTTTTATAGGTGGGAGTGATCTTTGAAAAAGCTTCTGATACGGGAACCCCTTTCGGAGTTGCCGGGTAGCTTTGCTGTAAAGATTTTACCTTACCCTGCAGGGAAGAAGAAACTGCTGTACCTCTAGCGGATCCAGGATTCCATTCAAACCCCGGATCAATACCTGCAGGAGCTGTATAAACTCTTCCGGACCGCTTATTGATATACTGCCTGTACTGAATATCCTGAGCATTTTCCTTAATTTGAATGGTTCCGGAAGGCCTTCCTTCCACAATATGCGTATTATCCGGCATTCCCTCATTCCGAAGCTTCTCCAGCCTCTGCTTTGTTAAATATCTGAAATAACATTTGCAGCCCCATCCGTTCATTGGGGTATGGGTATTCCAAAAAGGATGATCCTTGGGGAGAACCAAACCATTCCAAGACAAATGCTCTTTCCTGTGGTGTGTACTGGGGCCGACCAGGTACATTATATGGGTATGCGCTGCGGATCGCTGGCCACGTTCCCATCTTCCGGCATTGTATGCTTGGCGGGTATTTACATTGTAAATAGTTTTCAACCGGCGGTCAGAACCCAGACGGACAGCCTTTTCCTTGCCGTCAGCCGGGTCTACCATTGTTTTTTTACCCCACCAGCCTTTTCTCATCAGGGTAGGAGTTATCTCTTTTTGGAATTGATCCAGAGTTTGGCCATTCTCAATTGCCAGGTCTATGGCATCCTTAAAGTCCTGCAGAACATCCAACTGCATGGCTTTCGCAACGGTAAAATTATTGGCGTGTTCTTCCAGCCAGACATCTTCATAGCTGAAAGCCGGTTTCAGCTGCTTTGCTCTCAGGAAATTCAGAGCTTCTTCCGGAACAATGGTATCAGTCGGCAAAATCAGCATCTCCCAAGGCTCTGGCTTTCCAGGTTTCGAGAGTCAGGATGTCGGCGGCTTTTTCCATATCCCATAGGGAGAGCAGCTCGGGCAACCGGTCGCGAAACTCTTCCAGAGTGCTGCACTTCCCGGCCAGCTTGTTAACAGCTTTTAATATGTCATCCGACAGCTCGGAATAATCACTGTCCTCCTGCAGAAGATCCAGCTCAGATATATCCTTATCCTGCTCGGCATTGAGAGCGGTTCCCATATCCTTTTCAGCAGGAACTGTCGCTGGAGCTTGTTGAAGGATCTCATCTCCTTCATCTGGTCTGGACAATCCCAATTTACTTCTGACTTCATCAGCCTTAACAGTCAAACCGAGAGGAACAAGCTTTTCAATATTATCCACCCAAGCGGTAATATCGTCAGTATCAGGACAGGGGATTCTTAATCTTGGGTATTTTTCCTGAGGACCCCAGTTCAAATCAATATAAGGCCTGATCAGATCCCGGTTAAGGGTTTTTTCCAGCTGCCTGGCATCGGCTTCCAGGATATCCTGGCGGACATCGTCATGAACTTCCGCCTGACTCCTGCTGGACCCGTCATCGGCTGTCATGGTTTGACCCAGTACCAGCTTGCTTACCTGCTTGTCCACCCAGTCGGCCATCTCTTTATACAGCTCAATTTTTCCGGATGTTTTTGACTCAATAATATCAATCAGCATTGAATCAGGAATAACAGCTCCCACATCTTCACCCAAATGAGCTATGGCACTCTTCAGAGTGGTAATGTCTTTATCGGAAGCGTTCCTACCGTACTTTCCCACCCGGATCGGCAGGCCGTAGCGGTCTATAAATGCGGTCCAGGCTGTAATATCGTAGTATTTGATCAGAAAATAGAGAGCCATCGGGAGAGCTAATCCTCCCCGTATCGGCAGCCCTGTTTTCAGGTGCGGTTCATGGACTATAAACTTCCTTTCCGCCAGGGGAATAAGGGTCGTTCCATAATCTTCTTTCATATGGAGCTTTTTACCTGTAAGCTCATCATATTCAAACCATCGGGGATCCCTGAAAAGGATCCGATCGGGTTTCCAGGGAGTTCTTTTCGTATTCCAGAGAATTTCATGAACCGAATACCCTTTGCCAAGAGCGTCAAGGGCATCTTTTATTAGGTCGGGAAAATCGTCTCTGCCCAGAATATCCGTTTCTACAGCTTTGGCCAGATCCAGATCCTTTTTCTCTTCACTAGCCGGTATGATAGTAGGAACAAGACCCTCAACAGCCTGCTTCCTTGTGGATAGTACAGACCTGTAGTGAAGGTCCCTCTCTTCAATCTCTTCAGCTAAAGTCAGGTATTCATCTGCTTTGCCTTCTCTGGCAGCCCTAAGAATTTCAGCCAGTCTGACCGGATCCAGTCCGGAGGTTATATCCGGCCACTGGATAGCCTGGCGAACACCGATAGTTTGAGCTGCTGCTACCTCATTTTTCAGATCTTTCTTCTTGGTTTTATCTCCATCGGCCACGGCTGGTTCCTCCTCTCCAGGGGTTTGAAGCTTTCACCGCTTCGTATTTATAGCTCTGGTGAGAGCTGTCGTCATTCTCGTAAGCATGGTTGGCCATTACACCGGCAATGACAGAGTCTCCATGCCTCTTTTTATTCTTGTCGCCGCCCTGGGAAGTCCTCTCCGAGATGGTGGGAACACCCTTATCCAGAACAACTGTTCTGTGATCATCGATAATGTCGGGAGAGCCGGGCAGGGTCATCTCCCTGTCTTCCAGCTTGGCTTTGTACTTTGGCATGTACTCCATATAAAAAGCCCTGGAGATCATCACCTGATTCACATAGGCCGGGCCGTACTTCTGAGCGGCAAGCTCCGCCAGGTGTTGGCCGTTTCCCCTGGCATCAAGAGATGCTGCAAATAACCGGGGATGCTTGTCCCATACATAGCAGAAAATCTGGAACTGCTGGGAGAAGGGAACATTCCTCAATTCAAGGTAGCAGATAGCTCTCAAACGGAGGCCTTCTGTTTCATTAAAAAGAGCTATTTCAGAAAGGTCTCCGCTCCTTGCAAAGTCCATCCCGATGAAGCCCGGATCATTGGGCAGGTTCTTCAGGATAGGAAGGAGATTGTCCTCCAGCCAATCATTGGTTTTTCTTTCTCTAACAAAGTCTGATTCAAAGGTAAAATCATCAGTGCATTCGTAGCTTAGAACCGGAATATCCTTGTCCATACAGGATTCCACCAGTGAGCGGGAAATATACCTGGTTCCGCCTTTGGTGGGGATGCAGTACAACTCCTCTGCTGCTCCGTCTCCGTAGTCATCAAGCAGCTCATCAAGCCACTCCTTTTCAGCTTCTTCAGACCACTCCCTGTCGCTTACCAGGCATATCCTTTTATAAAGGCCCTTATCCAGAGCATTCTGGATTGTAGTTCTATGAAGAGAGTAGTTTTTTTTACCCTCTTTGATCTCTTTGATCAGCTCATTGAAGGGGTTGTCTTCTCCGTTATGAGTAGACATGATCCGAACAACTCCACCCCACATGGTAAGAGCCATAGCCGCCTTCAAAAGCTCTCTGAGATTCTCTACAAAAGCGGCCTCATCGATAATAACCCGGCCCTGTTTTGAACGGAGAGAACGGGGCTCTGACGGGAGACCCCAAATCTGAAATCCGGAGGCCATGGTCAGGCGGTAAACTGTGATATCCTTATCCTCATGATTGATGACAACTTCTTCAATTTCCGAAGCTGCTTTATTAAGGATTTTGGCCCACATAGCACAGTCACTTATGAACTGCTGGGTCATCTCTTTATTGTAGGAAAGATAGAAAGTATCCTGGCCGCCTTCAGTTTTGGATTTTGCAGCTTCCAAAACGGTCTCGCAGGCTTCTCCGTAACTGGCCCCGATACGCCTGGATTTTTCCCAGACTTTGACCTTGGAGTGGTCTTTTGACCATGCAGCCTGATAGGGCAAAAGGATCTCAATATTCAGCAGTTCCTGGTCGGTCATGATATACCCAGAATCTCCTTCTTTATACGGATTATCGAATCATTGGAAAGACCTTCTTTTTTTAGCTGTTTTTCTGCCGTTGCAGCAGCTTCATTCAGGGCTTCTTTTCTGATATCGGATTCCCTTTCTGCGTTAAGTTTTTCAGCTTGTTCCAGCTCTTTGAGCCCCCGGCTGACTTTGTATATCAGGTCTATTACTAGGCCTGGATCGGTCTCTCCGTTCTCCTTCAATTCCTCTATGTCCGTCATCAGCTCAAAGCTCATCAGACGGATCTGCTCGTTCACAACTTTTCCAAGCTGATTTCTGGTATTTCCACCCATTTTATTCATGTAGGCTTCAGCTACTTCCCGAGCTTGTTTGGTCTTCTCAATCTGTTTCTGCATCCGCAGGGCATAGCGGTTTACCGAACTGGTACTGAGGACAGGTTCCCCTGCTTTTTCATTGATGACTTCAACGATTTCAGCCTGGGTTACAGAAGAATTATTAAGCAGCTCACGGAGCTTCTCTCTCAGCTCATCCGGGAGCTTGTCTATATTGGATTTTCGCCCCATATTTACTCCACGCCGGGGCGTTCAACACCTTCAATTCTGTCATGCCCGTGAGCTACATCCAAACCCTTGGATGTCAACTTTACGACGTTAAGGCTATCGGTCAGCTCTTCCACAGTTACAAGACCTTTTTCTTCAAGCCAGGCAATTTCTTTATCCGTCTTTTCTCTGCCGACTCCATGACCGAATTCAACCAGGATTTTCTGCAGGATTCCATTGTTCAATGAGTAGTCATTATCCCCTTCGAGAGCTTCCAGGATGATCCGTCTCTGGTTAGGGCTGAATACATCAGTTTTCATTCGACTTTTCCTCCATTTCTAATAAGCCATTCTTCCATCACCCGAGTGACATTATTAAGACCTTTCAACTGGCCTTCTATATGAGAAAGACGGGTGTTTATTTCCTTATAAGCATTACTTTCAATTTGATTGATTCTTTCATGTAGAGCGTGATCTCCATTCCTCCGCTGCTTCTCCCATTCAGACATGATTTCTCTGATTGAAATAAGCTCTTCCTTGAAGGATTCCTGTAAAGCTTTCATCTCTATATCATGTTTTTTAGAGAGGTTTTCCAGCTCTGCTTTATGTTTGTCTGATTGAGCTTTCTGTATCCTCCAAACCACACCAATTACCGACCCGGTAGTACCGATAGCCTGGATAGCAAGAGGTAGAATATATTTATCCATTAAACCTACCTTCAGGAGGTATTCCAAGCTGTGATTCCAGCTCTCCGATATACCGACGGTACTCGATAATATTGTGCTCTAAATTTCTGTACTCTTGGTTGATCAGGAAGAACCCTGATTTATCCTCCAGTCGCATAAAATCAACGGATCTAATTTCCGGCTGAATCGGGATGTCAAAATCAGAGTAACCTCCCTTATAAGGTTCTGAAGAAGAGGTCTGGCAACTAAGGAAAAAGATTGTCAGCACGATCGGCAAGATCGTCATCATCGGTATTTTCAAGCTCTTTTTTCTCCTTCTGAGCTTCTTCTCTGATCCGCTGCTGTTCATTGTGAGTAGTGACAGCTTCTTTGTTTTTTTGTTCGGCTGTTTCAACATCCTTGTCCTTCTGTTTGTTGTCCTTTTTAAGAGCCTTAATCCGTAAAGCCTGGTAAGCAGTAATACCTACCAGGCTGAGAATCAAAACTACTTTTGCCGTAGTGATCCAGCTCATAATCCAAACTTTGCAGCCATCACGCCGCCAGCTGTTTTTATGCCTAGAAGAGTTATCCCTGTTCCCAGCAACATCCCGATAATTGCTACCGGATCATTTGGATTCTGCTGAAAAAATGAGAACCAGCTCATTCCTAATCCATTGGCCAGGAAGATTATTCCAGTCATCTTCTTTGTGGATCGATACCAGGGTTTAATTTCAGCCATTTTTGACACCGGCCAAAACTCCAACAGCCGCTCCAGCAACAATAAGCACAGCTCCGATAATAGTTGTTATTGTGGCATCACTTACTCCACCGAATATCGCAAGTATGGTTCCTATGGATAAAATAAAACCGATCACATAGACCTTCCAATAATCCTTTTTATCCCGCTTTTTAACCTGATCCAGAAAGACCATGGCCAGACCAGCAGAGGCCGATACAACCTGAAGCATCCAAGTCTGTGGGAAGTCCATAAAATACCCACACAGAACTGCCAGTACAATTAAAATCAGCCCAATAATTGATGTAAGATTTTTCACCATTTACTCCTAATGATTTATTTCTCAGAGAAACTCTCGGAGATTCATAAAACTTTAAAGATCCGCTTTGACTGAAGCTCTCCCAACTGTACAGAATTGGACATTCCCATCGGGTCGTAAGCTACTTCCCCGTTTTCCCCTGCGACAAAATGACCGGCATCTTTCCAGCGGTAATAGAGAATTTCAAGCTCATCGGATTCAACTTTTCTTGAGGGTGGTTCGTGAGTATTCGTATATTGGACAGGAAGTCCGGCAAGAAGAAATATCCCTTCAGGATCTTTTACAAAACAATCTTTTCTAAGGTATCCTTTTTTTATTGCTTCATTCTTAATCCGCGTGATATCTTCAGTGTGATAGCTTTGACAGGATTTCTGGCCTGCCAGAAAGAGGATGCTCATAAAATAGCATCCATTCTTTTTAATTTGCCGATCCAGCTCAGGGCTTGTCTGTAGGATCACGATTCCACCTCATCTTTCATATCTGAAATCAGAGTAAATGGAAGAGGCTGAAATCGTAATGTAATGGTGGTTAGTAATTCAAATTACTGAAAGGATCCGGCAGATTTCCCCACCGCGTTTTTTCTCATATTATGAAAGCTTTTCTAAATCGGTCTTCCGATATATCCCGTTAAAAACCTGAAAATCCCGGAATTATCGCAGGTTTCTGTTAGTATTATCGCATCATCCTACACTACCCGGATCTTGTCGCAGAAAAAATGTAATCTCATACTGGCAGGTGAGCCGATGTTTCATCCCGGTCTCACCTGCTTTCTGATCTTTCGTTCAGAAGGATTATTCCTTTTTCAGTTTTATTTCTCTGAGAATCGTGAAAGCTGTAGTCAGACCGGACAGATCCTCAGAGATGGTTCCGCCCTGACCTGTCAAATCGCCGGTTCCCACAGCTGTCAGAATGATTGTATTTTCAGTCCCCGTCCATAAGCCGGAATAGATAAGGGAAGGCTGGCCGTTCACTCCGGAATTCTTTTTTGCATACCTGCTGTTATAGTCAAAGGAAGCATTCACTTCTGCTTTAATAACCAGCGGCGTTCCGGATGAGGGGAATGAAACACTCCATTTATCTACACCCTCACGGGATGTGGCGGCAGAGACTGCATCGACAGAACCATTCTGTTCCGGGCGGGAAAGATGAAAATAGACAGGCAGGGCTTCCGGCCGGCTTTCAGCGCCTTTCCACCTGTTCCGGGCTGACTGTTCGGTGATATAAAGGGTCTCTATATACTCTCCCCTTTCTGTTTCTGCCCAGACTGCTATCTGGGGAGTCAGTTTAACAGGAATGATTCCGAACCATTTTGTGTGGATATAGTTCTCTCCCGGCAGGATTTCCAGGGACCAGGGTTCGCTCGATTCTGCTCCCAGGAGACCTGTTCCTGTCAGGATGATCATTAGAATGGCTCTTTTCATTTGCTTTAACATACTGTGTCCTCTTCTGTTCAGGAGAGGAAATTACAGCTGTTCGGGATAGATCAGCCTGAGGTCCTCCCCATTGATTTCTACAAGAGGCAGTCCCAGTTTCCCGGAAACCTCTCTGATTTTTTCTTCACTCTCTTCATCGTCCTTTAAAAAGACAAGAGGCAGCTCATGAAATCTGAAATCTTCATGAATCAGAACCAGATATCTGAGATATCTCCTTGTCCGCAGATTTCCATGCTGTTTGATAAGCAGAATATCTTTGATTCCTCCGAATTGGCTGAGAGGAACTTTTTCCTCATACCGGGTCCAGAGAGAGGTATATTTCACATAAACATCTTTGTTGTTTACCTTAACCTCTTCCCTGTAAAACTCTTTGGTCCCCAGAAAGATAACCCCCAGACCCAGGAGAACCGGAAAAACAGGATAGGCCCTGTCTGCCAGAGTTCCGGCAGACAGGATTCCCGCCAGACCACCTCCCAGAAACCCTATACCTATTACTGTCAGGATGATTCCTGAAAAGGGATTGCCCCGGTCCAGGTTTTCATACAGCACCTCTGATGAGTATAACAATCGGGGCTGCCAGTTCTGTTTCTTTATGCGCCTGATCTTTTCCATAAGAATCCGGCCCTGCTTTTTCCGGCCGATTCCCGAGGCCAGTCCTGCTGTCAGCAGAATCAGCCCCATTACCGTCATGGCTCCGCCGGCTATAAGAGAGGACTTCTTCCTCCCCGCCGCTTCCGAGGGGAAGTGATTCATAGGAACATCTTCCTCCCCTTCCACATAATAGAGAACAATCTCCCTGCCTTCCTCCCAGGAGCTCTCTTCCTCCCAGGAGTTGATCAGCCCTTCATAGGTCCGGCCGTTCACCTCATAGGAGACCGTAGCATAGGTAATCACATTCAATGGGATATTCTGATGTTCCGGATCGGTGGAGTCCACCGGGATATCCTCGAATCCCAGAGGCCGGGACTTTTCCACTTTGACAGATTCGATCGTTCCGCGAAGCTCCAGAACATCCGGAGCCTGCAGAAACATGAGAGTTCCCAAATAAAGCCCGCCGAAAGTAAAAAGCAATCCTATGACCTTGAATACCCGGTCCACATCGCTTACAACACTTTTTAATCCCATTGTTACAATCCTGCTTTTTCTCGTCTTTTACAGGATTATAGGATATCCCGTAGGGATAAAAAAGGAAGGGGCTGCAGTTTTCCCAATTCTGAGAAAACAGCAGCCCTGTGTATTACCCGATTTCTTTCAGGAAGTACCGGTGGATTTCCCTATAACCTGTCAGTTCCGGATGGAAGCTGGCGGCCAGACAGTTTTTCTGCCTCACAAGAACGGGAGTCTCCTTCAGGGAGGAAAGGATTTCAACCCCTCCCCCTGTATGGATGATTTCAGGAGCTCTTATAAAAAGAGCTCTTATCTGTCCCTGTTCCCAGGTCAGGTCGGTTTCAAAACTCTCTATCTGCCTTCCGTAGGCGTTCCGCCTGACCCGGAGATCCAGTCCTCCGGGACCGGTCAGCTCAGAATCCTCCACCTGCCGGGAAAGCAGAATCAGTCCCGCACAGGTTCCGAAGACGGGCATCCCCCCTTCTATACGCTTCCGGAGCCCTTCCAGAAGACCGTACCGGGTCAGGAGCCTGATCATGACAGTACTCTCTCCCCCCGGCAGAATCAGCCGGTCCATCCCCGAAAGGTCCTGCTCAGTCCTTACCAGAGCGCAGGACTCATTCAGAGACAGGACCATTTTTCTATGAGCCTCATAGCCCCCCTGCAGAGCCAGTATTCCCGTCATTCCCTACCATCCCCGGCCGGCAATTCTCTGCTCCGGAGCCAGCTCGTCCATGCCGATCCCGGTCATGGGAGCTCCCAGACTGCGGGAAATTTCAACAAGCTTTGCCGGGTCATCATAAAAGGTCACGGCCTCCACAATGGCCCGGGCTCTTTTCCGGGGATCTTCCGACTTGAATACCCCGGACCCGACAAAAACAGCTTCCGCACCCAGAGTGACCATCAGGGCCGCATCGGCGGGAGTCGCCACTCCGCCGGCGGAAAAGTTGGGTACCGGCAGGGCTCCGGTCCGGGCTACCTCCAGGATCAGATCATAGGGAGCCCCCATGTCTTTGGCCACGGTCATCAGGGTCTCTTCTGGCAGTCCCTGAATCCGGGCGATATCCTCCTTGAGAGTTCTCATATGCCGAACGGCTTCCACAATGTCTCCCGTTCCGGCCTCTCCTTTGGTCCGGATCATGGCAGCCCCTTCTCCGATCCGCCTGAGGGCTTCTCCCAGATTCCGGCAGCCGCAGACAAAGGGCACCCTGAAATTGTCTTTGAAGATATGATACCTGTCATCCGCCGGTGTGAGCACTTCCGATTCATCGATAAAGTCCACAGCCATGGCCTCCAGTATCCGGGCTTCCGTTACATGACCGATCCGGCATTTGGCCATGACTGGAATGGTCACGGCCTCCTGAATGGACAGGATAAGATCGGGATCGGACATCCTGGCCACACCGCCGTCTCTCCTGATATCCGCAGGAACCCTTTCCAGAGCCATGACCGCGGCGGCTCCTGCCTCTTCGGCGATTTTTGCCTGCTCGGGGGTCACCACGTCCATGATAACGCCCCCTTTGAGCATTTCCGCCAGGCCCACCTTGCTCTTCCAGGTGGATTTCTGTCTTTCCGACCAGTTCTGAGTATGCATATTCTGTTCTCCTTCGGTGGAATACTCCCGCATGTAAGAGAATATCCCCCGGCAATCAATCCGGATTGAGACGCCGGATCTGATCCAGCCCGAGGAGGACAAGTTCGTTAACGATATGATCAAAGATGGAATATTTTTCAAAAAGAGAGGCGTGGGCTCCGGTGGCCACCACGAGGGCATTTTCCGAGGAGAAACACTCTCTGTTCATCCTGCGGATCAGCTCTTTGAGCATCCCCAGGGTTCCGAAAAAGAGTCCCCCCTGTATCCCGCTGACAGCATCACGTCCGCAGACCCTGCCAACCGGCTGGATTTCCACCACAGGCAGTCGGGCCGTCCGTTCCGCCAGGGCTTCCATGGCAATATCCAGACCGGGAATGAGGGTTCCCCCCAGATACTCGGACCGGGAGCTCACAGCACAGAGGCTTGTCGCCGTGCCGAAGTCGACAATGATAATGTCCCTTCCCGGGTAGAGTTTCACAGCCGCCACCGCATTGGCGATCAGGTCCGCACCCAGTTCCTGATGGTTGGTATACTTGACCTGCAGCCCGCTTTTCACTCCCGCCCTGAGGGTCAGAGCTTCCAGAGCAAAATAGTTTCTGCTGCATCTCTCGATCACTCCGTTCAGTTCGGGTACTACCGAACAGAAAACAACGGAGTCTATCATCCTGCTGTCCAGATTTTTGGCGCTCAGCCACTGGAGCAGAAAAAGACCGAGTTCGTCTTCGGTTAAGCCTTTAGAGGTATCTTTATGAAAAGTAGCGAGAATTCCGCCGTCCTGCAGAACTCCGCCGAATATCCGGGCACTGCCCGCATCCAGAGTCAATGTCATCAGAACCTGTCCTCCTGCAGAATCAAGTCTGAATTGATTGTGATTAGTTTTTACCGCCGGTACCGTTCATACGAATCGACCCGGCTGACTCTGATTCTAGACCCGGCCTGTCCTTTGAGTCAATCAGCAGACGTCCGGATTAAACAGAGAGAGGGGGGAGACCTCAACTGAAAGCTCTGCAGCAGGGATGGATTCTCCTGAACTCCTCCCCTTTTACATCCTGATGCCGCTTCAAAACCATAAAGGTTCTGTCTATTCAGATGGAGCCTATGGTGTATGTACAGGGATCCCGGGACATCAGTTAATAATGGTAAAGGCATGCAGGTTCTTTTATACTGAAATTATGCGGGTATCACATCAAAACGGATCATCAAAAGTCTCATTTTCATCCTATCTGACTCCGTTGCTTATCATTGGAACCATTACTGTTTTTTTCGCCATCTCCTCGTTTATCAGTTCCAATCGTCTGGAACGAAACAACATTCAGAAATACCTGAGTTCCATGGATGTCACCGCGAGGCTGGAACTGCAGCTTGTCATAGCCAGAGCCTTTGAAGCCTCTGTCAATCTGGTGCATGAAGAGGAGCTCATCCGCTGGTTTTCGGGAGACACGAATCCCCTTTTAAAGGAACTGGCCCTGGATGAACTGGGGGCTCTCATAGGACCGGACAGGTTTGATACAAGTTTTGCCGCCCGGAAGGATACGGAAGAGTTCTACGTGGGTTCCAGGCTGATAGAAAAACTTTCCATCCATGATCCGGATGATTCCTGGTTTTATGAATCCCTGTCGATGAAGGAGCCTATAACTCTCAATGTGGATCACAACAGGGAACTGAACAAGACACTGCTCTGGATCAACGCGCAAATCAAAAATGACCGGGGAGAGGTGATCGGCATTGCCGGAATAGGCATGAATATTGACAGTATTCAGGAAAAGCTGAAAAAACTGGTTCCCGGCAGGACAGGAACGATTCTTTTTGCAGATGAAACAGGGAAAATAAAGCTTGCCTATCCCATCGATTATGTCCATGCCGACCTGGATGAAATCCTTGAGCCTCCCTCTGTCATCGAGATCAGTCTTACAGAAAGAGATTCGGTAAATTTCAATAGAAACCATACGGTCTATACCCGCTCCCGCATGTCCGATCTTGGCCTGACTGTGGTGATCATGGCCCAGGTCGAGGATTTTCTCTCTCCTTTTATGAAAATTACCCGGTTATCAACACTTTTGAATTTTCTCCTGATTTTCATACAGGCCCTCTTTTTTGTCAGGATCATCATGAAACTCCGTAATACGATCATCCGGCAGAATAAGAGTCAGGAGGTAACAATCCTCTCCATGTCCCTGCTGGCGGAACTGAAAGATCAGGAAACGGGAAACCATATCAACCGGACAAAAAAGTACTGCCGCCTCCTGGCGGAGGAACTGAAAAGCCACAGAGAGTATAGTGAATACCTCACTGACAGCTATATAGCGGATCTGGAACGGTCGGCGCCCCTTCACGACATAGGAAAGGTGGGAATTCCCGATAGTATTCTGTTAAAACCGGGAAAACTCACCGAAGAGGAATTTGAGGTGATAAAGACTCACCCTGTTATGGGAGCCCGGGTTCTGCAGTCTGCCATGGATCAGCTGGATGTCACATCATTCCTGACCATAGGCGTCCAGCTTGTGCGGCATCATCATGAGAAATGGGACGGTTCAGGCTATCCTGACGGTTTGGCGGGAAAACATATACCTCTGTCCGCCAGGATTATGGCCATTGCAGATGTTTACGATGCTCTGAGAACAAAACGTCCCTATAAAGAAGCCTTCACCCATGAAGAATCCCTTCAAATTATTAAAAAGGGATCGGGTTATCACTTTCAGCCTCTCCTGGTGGATGCTTTTCTCAAAAGGGAGGAGGAGTTCAGAAAGATTTCCTCAGAATGGGATGATTGATCATTCCGAATTGCCCCTAACGGGCAAACTTCTGCAGATGATCGATCTGTTCTTCATTGCCCAGGGCGATCAGCTGATCCGACTCCTGCAGTTCTATGGAAGACAGTGACGCCATGGCTCCCTCGTTGATTCTGGCTTCTCCCACAGAGTTGAGTATGCCGATAATGATGGCTCCCGTGTACTGACCTATATTGCTCTCTTTCAGGGACTTCCCGATCAGCTCGGAGCCCGAACCGATCCTGACCGCTTCCAGACGGATATGCTCGTCTCCCCCGCCGGAGGAGAGGACTTCCAGAAAGTTGACGATCGTGGGGTTCACACTGGCCGAGGCGAGCCTTCTTCCGGCGATCTGATTGGGAGAGATCACCCTGTCGGCACCGGCTTTCTCCAGTTTTTTGACGGTTCTATTGTCCGAGGCCTTGGAAACGATATGAAGAGAACTGTTCATCTGACGGGCTGTCAGGACGGTAAACACGTTCTGCGGGTCTTCGGGAAGACAGGAGATAAAGCCTCTGGCTTTATGAATCCGGGCTTTCTCCAGGATCTCCTCTTCCGAGGCATCCCCCTCCACAAACAGAATATCGGGATACCGGGTTTTATCTATGGTTTCCACGTTCCGGTCAATCACAAGAAAAGAGACTTTTAAACGCATCAGTTCATCCGCCGCCTCTTTACCCACCTCACCGAAACCGCAGATGATATAGTGATCTTTGATCTGTCCCAGAAATAGCTTCATACGCCGCTCCTTCATTGTCTGCAGAAAATGTCCCTCAAAAAGAAATGAGATCATAGTCGTGATAACATAACCTATTGTGAGCAGGCTGATGATGATCAGAAGGATCATAAAATGCCGGCCCTGAGAACTGAGAGGGTGTACTTCGCTGAACCCCACAGTTGAGATGGTGAGAAAGGTCATATAGAGGCTGTCATCCCAGCTCCAGTCCTCAATTGCCATAAAACCATAGGATCCGAAGCCGATGATAAAAAGGATGAGAAATACAGCCAGAATAAATCTTTTAAGAGGATTCATAGGATTATTATCGACAGCTGTCTATATAAACTGGAAAGTCAAAGCATGGTCTTCAGCTTATCAAGCCGTTTTTCCACCCTTTCTGTAGAGACTTTCTCTTTCGTTTTCATTTCCTGGGCAAACAGATGAATCTTGTACTCCTGAAGATACCACCACATATCTTCCACCGCTTCTTTGCGTTTCTGACTGATCCATTCCGGCAGAGCTTCAATGATTTTCTGATACCTGTTCCAGTAACGTTCGTAAAGGGCTTCCCGTTCCCTGTCTTTTCCGGGGTCCAGATTCCCCTTCTCGGCCCGTATGCGGATCAGCTTCATATACCGGGGCAGCTGAATGATTCTGTCGGAGGGGTAGATATTCAGAAAATTGGGGGGGACGATCTCCAACAGGTCGTCTCTCCGGTTTTCAATATAGGAAGAACCGCTTGCCCCCCTTTTCTTTTCCGCCTGGGAAAGGAACATCCGGGTTTCCAGAAACTCCTGAATAATCCGGGCCGCCTGTTCATAGGAGAAGGAAGCCAGATTGAAAAGCCGGGGAGCCAGATCCCTGACAAGAGAGCGGAATTCCTCCTCCTTCCAAACAGGATTTGAAGCGGACTCCCAGAAAAGTCTCTCCCAGATCATCTGTTCCACTTTGGCAGCCCCGCCGAAGTAGGTAGCCCCCTCTCCGAAGGGATAGGTCCGGGACAGTTCCTTTTTAAAATTTCTGACCTCTTTGACAAACTCTCCCCGGATCAGGCGGACAAGACCGGTTCGATGGGTTTCCCCGGCTTCCTCCCGGTTTTCCATCAGAATCAGGGACACCCCCTCTTCCCCGCAGTCTTTAAGAACCGGATAGACCTTGAATACAATCTGATCCTTCCCTTTCAGAGAGAGTTCCCGGGGGAGATCTCCCAGGTCCCAGGAATCAATCCCCGTTCTTTCCCACTCTTTCCTGGTCCGTTTCAGCAGGCTCCTGTCAATATTGGCTTTGTACTTTTTATAGAGCACTTCCGCATCCCTGGCGGCTTCGATGACCTGGCCTTTCTCGTCTGTAACAGCAATACGGATCCGCAGATGTTCCGGCAGGGCTTCCTCATTCCATTCATCCAGAGGCACCGCCATTCCCCAGGAGGTATAGATGTATTCGCTCAGAGCCCGGGTCAGACGGGTGTCCTCCTGATGAGGCATATTTTTTACAATATCCTCCACCGTGGCATTAATGGGAGTCAGCCTTTTGCGGTACTCTTTGGGCAGCCCTTTTATCAGGGCGGCGATCCTGTCCCTGTGAAGCCCCGGAATCGCCCAGTCCAGACTGGCAGCATCCACATTCCCCGCTTCCCGGGAGGGAACCTGAAGGGTCACGCCGTCCTCTTCCCGGCCGGGTTCAAAGTTATACTCCACCGAAACATCCACATTGCCGAAAGAGAGCTGGTCGGGAAATTGCTCCAGATTGAGATTGTCCGTATTCCCTGCCAGAAGATCCTCCTGCTGAATCAGCAGGGATTCCTCTCCGTTCTTTTTGATGTACTCCTGAAGGAGTCCCAGATCAAAAATATTTTTAAGCCGGCTCTTATAGATAAGAAAGAGTTCCTCTTCCGAAACCATCAGATTCCGTTTCCGGACTTTGTTTTCCATGGAAACAATCGTATCGATGAGCTCCCTGTTTTTCTCAAGAAAGGGATACTCCGACGGATCCTTCACCATCCCCTCGATCAGACAGGAACGGATAAAAATATCCGTTGCCTCATCGGGATTCACAGGCCCGTAGGGGACTGAACCCTCGGCCACTATAAACCCGAAAAGCCGTTTCTGCTCTACCGCGGTCACCTGGCCCTGATCCTGGGACCACACGGGAGCATGATAGGTTGATGTCATCAGATGGGAACCCAGGTCCAGCAGCCAGGCGCTGTCGATATTGGCCACAATCCGGGCAAAGAGCCGGGAGGTCTTAACAATCTCTCCAGCCACAATCCATTCGCCGCCCCGCTTTCCCTGGAAAAGCCCGGACCCGGGAAAGATCATCATCTCCCGGTTCTTGGTGGCCCTGTAGAAAACTTTCTCTTTTTTCAGGGCGATATGAGAGAGGAACCCGCTCAGAATAGCCCTGTGCACGGCGGGATAGAAATTTTCCGTATTGCCCTGATAGGGTCTGACTTTATATCCCTTCTCTTCAAGCTGGAGTCGGATCTGTCTGTAGATATCCTGCCACTCCCGCATCCGGCGGAAGGAGATGTAGTTCTCTTTACAGAATTTTCTCAGCTGACTGGTTTTTCCTGTTTCATAATGGGCCCCGTAGTAGCGCCAGATATTCAGCCTGGTGAGAAAATCCGACTCTTCATGGCGGAATTTGGCATGAGCCTGATCGGCGGTCCCGGCTTTCTCCGAAGGCCTCTCCCGGGGATCATGAACATTCAGAGAGGCCGCTATGATCAGAACATCCTCAAGACACTGTTCCTCATCCGCCTGCAGGATCATACGGGCCAGACGCGGATCCAGAGGGAGGTAAGCCATGGTTCTGCCTATGCCCGTGAGTCTGTAGTGTCTGGATTTGCCTTTACCTGTCTGTTCCACTGCCCCCAGCTCCAGCAGAGTCTTATAGCCGTCGGCGATCCCCGCCGATGAGGGGGCATCGATAAAGGGAAAGCGGGAAGGATCATCCAGCCGCAGGGAGAGCATCCTGAGGATAACTTCCGCCAGATTGGTCCGGAGGACTTCGGCGGGGGTAAATTCCTGACGGGACAGATAGTTCTCTTCCGAATAGAGACGGACGCAGATACCGTTCTCAATACGACCGCAGCGCCCTTTCCGCTGATCCGCACTGCTCCGGGAAACGGGAACTATCGGCAGAGCAAAGGTACCGGTATTGGGATAGTACTGGGCCACCCTGGCCATACCGCTGTCTATGACATATTTGATTCCGGGAATGGTCAGAGAGGTTTCAGCCACATTGGTGGAAACAATGATCTTACGCTGGGAGGAGTGCTGAAAAACTCTCTGCTGGTCCGAAGAGGACAGCCTGGCATAGAGAGGCAGAACCAGAGCCTGTTTATGCCTCCCCGAAAGGATATCGCAGGCATCCCGTATCTCCTGTTCGGCCGGCATGAAAATCAGGATATCCCCTTTGGGATCCGATTTTATCAGCTCCTCCGCCGCTTCACAGGCTCTTTCCGCCAGAGAGGTCTCTTCATCCTCATCATCTTCCCTGTATCTTACCTCCACAGGAAAGGTCCGGCCTGAAACTTCGATCACCGGTGCATTATCAAAGGCTTCGGAAAATTTCTTTGTATCAATTGTTGCGGAGGTGATTATAATTTTGAGATCTTTCCGCTTTCGGATCAGGTTCCGGAGGATTCCCAGAATAAAATCTATATTCAGGCTCCGTTCATGAGCCTCGTCAATGATCAGGGTGTCATATTCATTGAGCCAGTGATCGCCCTGGGTTTCCGCCAGGAGGATACCGTCGGTCATGATCTTGATGAATCCGAGGGGATCATCCTTATCCTGAAAGCGGATTTTATATCCCACCGTTTTTCCCGGTTTCTCACCCATCTCTTCGGCAATCCGCTCGGCAACAGATAGAGCCGCAATCCGGCGGGGCTGGGTACAGCCGATTTTGCCGTTGATCCCCCGGCCTGCGGCCAGACAGAACTTGGGAATCTGCGTTGTTTTACCGCTTCCGGTTTCTCCCGCCAGAACAACCACCTGGTTATCCCTTATGGTCTGGATGATTTCATCCTTTCTTTCGGTGATGGGAAGCGATTCATTCCAGTTGTACCGGAACTTTCTCAGTTGGCGTCGCTGCTTTTCCTCCACCGAACGGGAAATTTTATGAGCTGTTATTTTCAGGATTTCCGACTCTTCCGGATAGGACTGCCCTGCTGATGCGGCAGCTCTGTCAAACTCTCTCTTCAGAGAATGGTAGTCACAGCCCCTGACCTGCCTGAGCTTGTCATAGGCCTCCCTCCAGGGACCTGTGAGTTTCCCATAGTCGATTCTACTTATATTTTTACGGTTTTTTCCGGACCTGTTTCCCTTCTGCATAGCTACCCATACTAGCCAGAATTTCCCGAACCCGCAAGAATCAGCGGATCATTAAAATGAAAACTCTAGGGGGAAAGAAATTTTACCGCAGTCCCGTAGACGATGACTTCCGCGGCCCCCTGCATAACTGCGCTGGAAGCATAGCGTATATTCACAATTCCCTGGGCTCCCAGGGCCTCGGCTTCTGTCACCATCCGCTCTGTTGCCAGATCTCTCGCCCGGTCCAGCATTTCCGTATAGGAGCGGATTTCACCGCCAACAAGAGTTTTCAGTCCGCTCATAATATCCCTTCCCACATGGCGGGACTGAACAGTGCTGCCCTTAACGATCCCCAGTGTTTCCAGATCTCTGCCTGAAATATAATCCGTATTGGTCAGAATCATTAATTACCTCCCCGTGAAGTCTTCCTTCAATATATACCGGTCCCTTTGTTTTTACCAAACCGGAAACGTCTCAAAGGAGGAGATTCTTTCCAGTTTTTCTTCAGGGAAATCTTGCAGAAAATACTACATGGATGTATAGTATAAAAAGTATGAGAAAGATCATTCATATCGATATGGATGCTTTTTACGCATCTGTTGAACAGCGGAACAATCCCAGTCTCAGGGGTAAACCCGTTGTTGTCGGCGGGAGACCCGACAGCAGGGGTGTTGTTTCCACCTGTTCCTATGAAGCGAGAAAGTACGGTATCCATTCAGCCATGCCCGCATCCAGAGCCTATAAACTCTGTCCCCATGCCGTATTTATTTCACACCATAACTTCTCGGAGTACAAAAAGGTCTCCCATCAGATCAGGGAGATATTCTTCAGCTATACAGACCTTGTGGAACCTCTCAGTCTGGATGAAGCCTATCTGGATGTTACCGAAAACAAAACCGGAAACCCTTCGGCTACCGTCATAGCCGCTGAGATTCGTCAGCGTATCAGACAGGTAACCGGTTTGACAGCCTCCGCCGGGGTTTCCTATAACAAATTCATTGCAAAAATCGCTTCTGATGTGAACAAACCCGATGGAATGACCGTGATTACTCCGGATCTGGCAGAGCACTTTCTGGAGGAACTGCCTATCGGACGTTTTTTCGGTATCGGAAAAAGAACAGAAGAGCGTATGAAAGCCATGGGAATCCTTAAAGGCAGGGATCTCAAGAAACTGGAACTGTATGAACTCCTAGAACTCTTCGGCAAATCCGGAAGCTACTACTATTATGCGGTTCGAGGCATTGACAATCGGCCTGTAGAACCGAAAAGGACACGAAAATCCCTGGGAAGAGAGAATACCTTTTCCAGGGATATTCAGGGAATGGACGAGATCTACAGTCAGCTCAAAAAGATTGCGGACCGGGTGGAAGAGGACTGCCGTAAAACCGGTCTTTCCGGAGGGCAGCTGACACTGAAAGTAAAATACCATGATTTTAAAGTCTGTACCCGCTGTACAGGGTCTTCAGAAAGACTCAGCAGATCCGATCAGATAATGAAACTGGTGCCGGAACTTCTTGAAAAAACAAAGGCCGGTAAGATTCCGGTGAGGCTGCTGGGCCTCAGCCTGGGCAAACTGGGAGGCAATCTCTATAAACCTCCCGAACCGCAGATGGAACTGGACCTCTTTGCCGCTGAAAACTGATCAGAAAAGACTTAACCTATAAAAATGGGTATTTCTGCCTTTTCAAGGATCTTAAGGCCGTCTTTCCCCCCTATCCTTTCCACAAGGAATGAGTGCTTCAGATCTCCCATTATAAGACAGTCGAAATTACGGGAGTACTCCAGGATCAGTTCATCAGCATGACCTTCCTGAAAATGATAATTAATACTTTTTCCGGCTTTCTCAAGATAGGGATTCAGATCTCTGAATGTCTCCTTTCTGATATTGACCCCCAGGGCTTTAAAGGATTTGATGCTGTCGAAAAGGGTAAGAAAAGAGAAGAATGCTCTATTGGAGACAGCCCTTTCATCATCAGCAAAAAGAACCTTTTCTAGAGAATAGCTCTCTTTTTCCGGGACAATAATAATAGGTTTATGATGGATCGTCAGAAGAGCTTTCAGATCCCGGGTCAGATAGTTGGACTTGGCCAGAACCAGAAGATCATAGACCCTCATTTCACTGATAACGATCTCCTCGCTGTAACCATCACGGATGACAAGAACCATACCGGGAAAATACTCCTCCACGGCATCACGTATCTCCTGCTCCTTCTTCTCCTCCACATCCCGCCAGGAAGCCATGAAATCCTGGTAGTATGCCTCGCTGTAGAGAGCCGAATTGAACCTCAGATACTCATCCATGTTCTTTACATACAATCCGTCTATATCCATGTCCGGATACATTTTTTTCAGAGATGTTATGAATCGGGAAAGAACCGGCACATCTCCGGCACTGGTGAACTGAATTAGAACTCTATTTATCATAAACATCCTCCTGATGGGCATCACAGTCCGCTGTCAGACAGATCTGTGATAATAACTGTAAAAAACAGGAGAATCCGACTGACAGGTCTCTGAATCCCCCTGTTTCATCTTCTTCCTTAAATTCTAAGACCATCCGCTCCCTAACGCCAACAATTATAAGATGATATATCAGCCTCTTTTCTCCCCGGCGTTTTTATCCCTATAATGGGCAGATGCAGAAAAATTCAACCCTCTACCTGGGATCCGCGTCTCCCAGAAGACTGGAACTGATCACTCAGATGGGAATTCCCTGTGAAGTCCTCAGATACGAAATGGAAGAAGTCATGGACCAGGATCTTCCTCCGGAGCAGCTCTGCACAGATCTGGCCGACCAGAAAATGGATGTCTGCCTGTCCCTATACGGCACTAGCCGATGGATTGTCACAGCCGATACGCTCATCGGTCTGGATAACCACAAAATAGGAAAGCCCCGCCACAGAGAGGAAGCGGAAGAGATGCTGAACAGGATTCAGGGCAGGAGTCATCAGGTTTTTACAGGAGTCTGTCTGGCCTCTCCCGGGGGAGAACGGCTGACAGGATGGGATCGGACAGATGTTGAATTCGCCCCCATGAGCAGCCGGGAGATACAGAACTATCTGGATACGGAAGAGTGGAAGGGCGTTGCCGGAGCCTACCGGATCCAGGAAAAAGGCGGCATTTATATAAGCCGTATAAATGGAACCTACTTTAATGTAATGGGCTTGCCAATAAATCTATTATATGGCATGTTAAGACAGCTGAAATTCAGCATATAATTTCCGGTGGCTTGAATACTTAGAATATTCATATAAAAAAAAGCCGCTGAGACTAAGAGAAGGACCGCTCAGAAAAGGAGCGGATTTAGGAGGCTACATGGCTGTAGTAACAATGAAAAACCTGCTTGAATCAGGTGTACATTTCGGACATCAGACCAAGCGCTGGGATCCCAGAATGAAAAAATTTATTTTTTCACAGAGAAACGGGATTCACATTATCGACCTGCAGAAAACAATCGTTGCCATCAAAGAAGCATACGATGTTGTCAGAGCTAATGTTCTGGCCGGAAAATCAGTTCTGTTTGTAGGAACAAAAAAACAGGCTCAGGCTGCCATCGCCAAAGAGGCGGAACGCTGTGATATGTTCTACGTGAACAACAGATGGCTCGGCGGTATGCTCACCAACTTTACAACCATCAAAAAATCTCTTCACCAGCTGAAAAAGATTGAAAAAATGGAAGTTGACGGAACTTTCGAACAGATGACCAAAAAGGAAGTTTCCAAACTCCTGAAAGAAAAAGGAAGACTGGAAAAGAACCTTGGCGGTATTAAGAATATGGCCGATCTTCCCGGCGTTATGTTCGTTATCGATACCAAAAAAGAAGCTATTGCAGTAGCAGAAGCAAGAAGAATGGGCATTCCCATCATTGCAGTTGTAGATACAAACTGTAACCCCGATGGTATCGATTATCCCATCCCCGGTAATGATGACGCCATCAGAGCGATCAGCCTGTTTACTCAGATCATTGCCAACGCTGTTGTTGAAGCTGACAACGAAATCGGACTGGAAGTTATTGAAAACCTCCAGGATGATGAAGAAGAAACAGCTGAAGCAGAAGTGGCTGAAGACAGCGCAGACGATGAATCTGCAGAAGCTGGCGACAGCGATGTTGTTTATACAACCGAATAAGATTCAATATAAAATTCGATAGGGAGGGATGTTATGCATCCCCTTCCCTTATTTATAAAATACGACAGGACTTTCATAAAGGAAAAATCCTGACAGAGATAGAGGAGAATATCGTGGCAGTAACACCAGCTGACGTAAAAAAACTGAGAGATAAAACTCTTGCGGGAATGCTCGACTGTAAAAAAGCTCTTCAGGCTTGTGACGGAGACTTTGCTGCAGCAGAAAAATACCTGAAAGAACAGGGACTGGCTTCGGCCGATAAAAGAAGCGGAAGAGCAACCAATGCCGGTGCTGTTTTCAGTGCAATCAAAGGAAGTACAGCGGCTTTAGTTGAACTGACCTGTGAAACTGACTTCGTAGCTAAGAATGCGGCTTTCCAGGAAGCCGGACAGAAAATCGCAGACGTTGTGGCCGAGAAAAATATCAAAGCCATCAATGAAGAGCTTGAAACCCTCGTTAAAGAGGCCATTGCCATCCTGAAAGAGAACATGGTTCTGAAAAGAGTCTCTACCATCGAACTGGCTGACACAGACTGTGCCGTAGACTACCTGCACAATGGCGGAGCCATTGGTGTTATGGTAAAACTGAGCTGCGACAGCAAAGAAACCGCAGAAAAAGCGGAAGTGAAAGCTCTGGGAATGGATCTGGCACTGCATGCAGCAGCCTTCAATCCTTCCTACCTCGACAGAGACGCTGTTGATCCTGCCTATGTAAAAGAGCAGGAAGAGATTTTCACTGCTCAGGCAGCGAACATGGACAAACCTGAAAAAGTTATTCAGGGTATTGTTAAAGGAAAACTGAACAAACACCTGGCTCAGATCTGCTTTGTAGATCAGGCATTTGTTAAAAATGATAAATTAACCGTTAAACAGGCTATTGCAGAAACTGCTAAAGCTGTTGGCGGAACCATTGAACTGACTGACTATGTTTATAACATGGTAGGTGAAGAGTAAGTAATTCCGGGACACTGCCTCTATCCGGCAGTGTCCTGTTTTTTTAAATGAGGTGAAAAAATGGAAAACGTCAAGAAATCAGCTGAAGACAGAATGAAAAAAACCATTAAAGCTTTGAAGGAAGAGTACAATACAATCCGTACCGGAAGAGCTTCTGCCAATCTTTTTGATAAGGTAATGGTTGAGTACTATGGAACTCCGACACCTATGAATCAGGTTGCCAATATTTCCATCCCCGAAGCCCGTCTGATTGTCATTCAGCCTTTTGATAAAAATGCTCTCAACGACATTGAAAAAGCAATTCAGACTTCCGAGCTCTCTCTGAATCCCAACAATGACGGTAAAGTTATCAGAATCAATATTCCACCTCTCACAGAAGAAAGACGTAAAGATCTTGTAAAACAGGCAAAGAACATTGGAGAGCAGAGCCGCGTTTCTATCAGAAACATCCGCAGGGATGTGAATGATCAGATCAAAAAAGGCGACTTTACCGAAGACGAACAGAAAAAAGCAGCTGACGACATCCAGAAACTGACAGATCAGTATGTCAAAGAGATTGGCGAAGTCATCGACGCTAAAGAAAAAGAGATCATGGAGATTTAATGTCGGAGACAGAGAATCCCCTTCATATAGGCATTATTATGGACGGAAACGGCCGCTGGGCGAAAAACCGCGGCCAGATCCGTTCTGCAGGCCATCGGGAAGGATTGAATGCGGCCAAGGCTGTGGTTAAAGCCGCATCTGATCTGGGAGTATCCTATCTTTCCCTCTATGTTTTTTCTACGGAGAACTGGAAGAGGACTCAGGATGAGATCTCTTTCCTGATGGTGCTGATTAAAAATTATTTAAAAAAAGAGTATAAATTCTATAAAGACAATGCCATTCGGGTTGTTCACAGCGGAGATCTTAAGGGGCTGCCTGATGAAATTCAGCAGGAGATTCAGACTGTTATGGAACAGACATCCGGATTTACCGGTCTGACAGTCAATCTTCTGATCAACTACGGCGGCAAAGATGAGATAATCCGCAGCATCAACCGATACATATCCGAAAATCCCGGGTCTCCCGTGTCAGAGAAGATCTGTACGGAAAATCTGGATAATCCGGAAATTCCCCCGGTCGACCTTGTCATCAGAACCGGCGGGGAAAAAAGACTCAGCAATTTTCTCATCTGGCAGACAGCTTACGCAGAATACTACTTTTCAGACAAACTCTGGCCCGACTGGAACGGAGAAGATCTGAAAGACGCTCTAGAAAATTTTAAAAACAGAGACAGACGCTACGGAGGTGTGAAATCATGACAAATACTCAGAAAAGGTGGCTTCTCTTTCTGATAGCCCTCCCCCTTCTCACGGCTTTGATATTCATTGATTTTGCCAATCATCTTGCCATCAATCTGATAGTACTCCTTATCGCTTATGTAGGGACTTCAGAAATGTGCACAATGCTCAACAAAGGCGGCCTGGCTGTTCCCGCAAAGGTACTGACTCCGGTCGGAACCATCCTGCCCATTCTCACCTATCTGAATGTAACAGGTCTTCTGCCTTCCGGAATCCTGGCTCTGTTTGCCTTTATTACGGCGGCCCTGATCCTGACGATTCCGGTGTTTACAATGAAAGAGGATAATTTTAAAGCTGTCATCACCACAGCTGCCGGTTCCCTTCTGGCTCTGATCTACCCCGGATTTTTTCTGACCTATATAGTCAGATTCACAGGATTTCAGTACTCCACTCATATTCTGATCATCTTTAT
Organism: Oceanispirochaeta sp.; assembly: GCA_963666275.2. Taxonomy (GTDB): domain Bacteria; phylum Spirochaetota; class Spirochaetia; order DSM-2461; family DSM-2461; genus Oceanispirochaeta. The sequence continues at coordinate 1,597,654 of CAXXOA010000001.1, read as the reverse complement.
GCTCAGCGTGTATCTGAACGACTCCAATGCCTGGTTTGTAGGAAATCTTCTGGGGAAAAACTCAAGAAAGGTTTTTGCTGTCAGTCCCAATAAAAGCATGGCCGGTTTTATGGGCGGCATCTTTGCGTCCCTTGTGGTTACAACTGTAAGCGGAATTTTGTATCCTGGCGTCTTTACCGGACCTTTATATATAATGGTATTACTCGGATTAATTGCGGGAGTCACCACGATTCTGGGAGATTTGGTGGAATCAGGTATCAAGCGATCCTCGGGTGTCAAAGATTCAGGAAATGTTATCATGGGAAGAGGAGGACTTCTGGACTCTATCGATTCCCTCCTCCTGACTGCCCCGGTTTTCTACTATTTCTTAAGCCTCACCGCCCTTTAATCCAATAAAGCGGGAAGTTTTACATGAAAAAAATTCTGGTATTAGGATGTACCGGCTCCATCGGAGTCAGTACGCTGGATATAATCAACGCCAATACAGACGATTTTTCCGTGGCAGGGCTTCAGGCACACAGCAACGAAGCCGCGCTTCTGGAATTTGCTTCATCCTGGCCCGGAGCAAAGCTCTGTCTCAGCGGCAAAGCCTCTGAAGATACACGGATCTCCTACTCCGGACCCGAGGGAATCCTCCGTCTGATCGAAGAAACCGAAGCGGATATTGTGGTCAACGGTATTGTGGGTGCCAGCGGACTGGAACCTACTCTGAAATCTCTGGAAACCGGAAAAGATGTGGCCCTTGCCAACAAGGAATCCATGGTCCTTGCGGGCCCTCTAATCAAACAGACAGCCTTGAAAACAGGACGGAAAGTTCTCCCTGTGGACTCTGAGCATTCCGCCCTTTTTCACCTTTTCCACAATCGCGATAAAAGTACTGTTTCTGAAATCATCCTCACCGCTTCGGGAGGCCCCTTCAGAAATCTCCCCCTGGAGGATTTTCCCGGCATAACCCTGGCGGATGCTCTCAGGCACCCCACATGGGATATGGGGAATAAAATCACAATAGACTCGGCAACCATGGCCAATAAGGGGCTTGAAGTCATAGAAGCCCAGCAGCTTTTCGATTTTGACATACAGAAAATCAAAGTGCTTATCCACCCTCAAAGCTATGTTCACTCTCTGATCAGAACAGAAGATCTGGCTCTTTATGCGCAGATAAGCAAACCCGATATGCGGCTTCCCATACAGGATGCCCTCTATTATCCTGAAATGAAAGCCGTCCCCTGGACCTACATGGATCTGGCGGGAAAAACACTGGAGTTTATGGCTCCGGATTTTGAAAAGTTTCCCATGTTGAAACTGGCCTATACCTGTTCTGAGTCTGCAATGGGATATCCCATAGCCTACAATGGAGCCAATGAAATTGCTGTAGATGCTTTCCTGAATGAAAAGATCCACTTCACACAGATTGGGCAGCTTACCGAAAAAACTCTTCAGCAGGACTGGTCCTATCCTCAGACATCACTGGAGACCATACTGGAAACAGACAGAGCCGCCAGAGATTCCGCTCTCAGATTACTTGGAGAAATGCTGTAATGACTTTGTTCAAAATACTATTCGGCCTATTAGGATTATCACTGGTTGTGATCATCCATGAAGCCGGTCACTTTATCGCAGCCAGACTCTCGGGTATCAATGTGGAAGCCTTTTCTGTGGGATGGGGTAAAATTCTCATTGCCAGAAAATGGAAAGGTACCGAATACCGCATCTCCCTGTTTCCTCTGGGAGGATACTGTAAAATGCAGGGCGAACAGGCTCTGGTACAGGCGTGGGAAAACCATGCCCGGGAGGTTGAATGCGATACAGGCGACATGTATGCCGCCGCCTTCTGGAAGCGGATCATTGTCTCTCTCAGCGGCCCACTGATGAACCTGATCTTTGCGGGACTTATCTTTTTTTCCATTGCCTTTGTCGGTTACAAAATCTACTACTACCCTTCCCGGATAGTAACAGCATCCGAATATACGGGGCGGACCGATTATCCTGCCGATAAAAGCGGTCTTGCCACAGGAGATATCATCGTTGAAATTGACGGCGAAAGTATCAGTCGATTTGATCAGCTTCAGGAAAAAATAGCCCTGAATGCTCTGAATACTGTAGAACTCACAGTGGAAAGAGAAGGGAAACAGTTAATCATTCCCATTACCCCTGAACTGAACAAACAGACCGGAGCTGGATTCATAGGAATCTATCCCTGGATTGATCCTGTTATAAGATCAGTTCAGGAAGATTCCCTTCTTGCCCCTCTCGGCCTGCTCCGGGGGGACAGAATAAGCGCAATCAATCAGATTCCCGTAAACCATGCGGTAGAATTGTCATCCCTTATAGAAAACCGGGAAGTAGAGGAACTCACCATTATCCGCGGCGGTTCCACCCGGACCCTCAGGCTGGAACAGCCTACCAGAATTGAAGGGACAAAAATTCAGTTTGAGTTCAGAGAGGAGAGGACCCCGGGATTCCGACCCCTGTTTTCCATTGCCGAAGCCTGGAGGGAAACAGTCAGAACCCTGGTAACCTCTGTAAAAGGCCTTGCTCTTCTCTTCAAGGGCATTGATCTGCAGTCTGCTGTTTCTGGCCCCTTACGGATCACCTACATAACAGGAGATCTGGCTTTCTCGGGATTTCAGAACAGTGCTGCCGAGGGATTCCTCACGTTTTTCCGATTTATCGCCCTTATAAATATAGCTCTTTTTGTTATGAATCTTCTGCCTATTCCTGTTCTGGACGGCGGACAAATCCTCCTTTTCCTTGTGGAAGGGATCTTCAGGAAGCGTCCCAATCCACAGATCATATACCGATATCAGCTTCTGGGAACAATCATAGTTTTCGGACTGATCCTTTTTGCAACCATGAATGACATATTATTTTTCTCAAGGAACTAAAATGCTGATCAAAAGAATACCTTTTATATTAACTGTACTGGTGCTGACAATAAATCTTACGGGACAGACAGCGAACAGGGTCATGATAGATTCAGGTCACAGTTCAGGTATTGAATCCCTGGTCTATCACACCAGCGGTGTCCTTCTTTCCACCGATAATACGGGGCTTGTCAAAGTATGGGATCTTGCCTCCAACAGTATCAGATACCAGGTCAGTACAGGAGTCAGAGGAGCCATTCAGGTCAAAGTACATCCTCAGAAAACAGAGTTCGCCCTCCTGGTTTCCCGACCGGGATTTACCGAACTGAGCGTCTGGGACTGGGAAAAGGGAACCCTGCTCTTCAGAAAGGAACTTCAGGACAGACCATTGCAGTTTGAATACTCCGGTCAGGGCCGGTTCCTCTTTATGACACGCATCAGCTCCCCCAGCATAGTTCTCATGGACAGTCAGTCCGGCCGGGAATACAGCTATCTGAAAAAACTCTATGATTTGATCAGCTACGGCTACATAGGCGCTTCAGAATCCCGTGTGATGACCTACAGCTCATCGGGGATGATCAAATACTGGGACATAAGAACTTCCGCCCTGAAAAGCGAAGCGGAAACAGTTCCGTCATTAACGGATATCGAAGTGCTCCAGACCGAGGGAAAACGGTATATCAGCGCAAGAAAAGGCAGTACCATATACCTTATAGACCGCCTCAACGGCAGTGTTAGGGATTCTCTGGAAATAGAAGATCTTCTGGATTTTTCTCTTGATTCTGAAAATGGGTTCCTTTCTGTTACCACGAAAGGCACTGCAGGTCGTCTGGAAGTGTACACCTATACGACTCAGGGGGCTTTTTTCAGCCCTGTCAATATGGATTCCTTCCTGGCAGAGGGAGAAACCGTCATGGCGCCGTCCCTTCCTGTCACCAGCGGACAGTTCACCATGAACGGAAGCCTTACAGGATCTTTAACTATAGGGAATAGAATATTCCTTTCTGACAGCAACGGAACTATCTGGAATATGGATCCCTCAACCCTGAAGCCTGCTGTATTCAAACAGAACAATATAGCCCATATTAAAGATCTGAATTTTATGGACAATTCCCTCTTCATTCTCTCCACCCGGAATCTGTTTCACCTGGAAAGCGATAGTTTTGGCCGGGAACGGTTCACTGGAGACCTGCAGAGCTTTAACGACATGCTCATAACAGAGTCTGAAAGCCCTCTTCCCGGTGATTCTGAAATAGAACCCATTGACAATGAAAAAATGCTCATATGGACCAAAGAGAGCGTCAGGAAAGGATATATCATTTACAATCCCGTCACAGGAGATGTGCTCAACAGCAATTACAACTTCGAATCTCCTCTGAATCAGATCCATGTCCGGAACAATCAGGTCCTTGTACTTGAGAACAGCGGCGAAGCCACTTTAAACAACATTCACACAGGATTCAGGGATTTTCAGTTTTCCGCTCTTGGAATGGTCAGTCTGAACTTTCTGAATGACACGACCCTCCTGGGGGGAAAGTCTCTTATGAAAACAGGCCGGAATTCGATTTTCACAGTTCAGACAGATACGGGAGAGATCATTCCCATTACGGACGAGCGTTTTCTGATTTATGATATTTTTTCTCCTTCAGAAGCAAACAGAGCCTATACAGTCGGCCTGGCTCAGGTATCCGACACATCCGTTAAAACAACAATCCGCAGTCACAATGCGGGAGATCCCGAAACATCGACTTCCGTGTTTTCCCTCAACGGCGAATGGATCAATGCCAGGTTTACAGCCGACACCAGTTCCTACTCCCCTACTCTCTACGGCACCATCTCGGGACGGGAGATCATAAGGATTTCGGGAACCAGAAAGAAGACATGGGAGTACCCCAAAAATATCGAAAAGATTTTTTACAATAACGGCATGCTCTACATCCTCAATTCCGAAGGCTCCATCTCACTTTTCAATCCCCTCAAGGGGCAGATCCTTCTCGATTTCTACCTGATGAACGACGGAACATGGATTGCTGTCCCCTACAGCCAGAACGACAGGAAGATTTTTGTCAGTCAGGCCGAAGCGGCGGACTTTCTCAGAACCTATAATTCTACAGGAAGAAGCATACGCAATTCCTACTATATCAAAAAAGATTAAACTGCATTGACTGTAGGCTTTCAGTCCAAAAAAAAACGGAATTCCCATGGGAATTCCGTTTTTTTTTATATCCTTTCAGATCAGGATTTACTGTGAAAGGGGTTCTGGCTGATCTTTTCGATAGCCTTCCCGATAATGTTCTGAAAATCATCATTATGTTTTTCAGTTTCAGCTTTTGTATATAAGGCTCCCAGAAGGGACACGGCATAGCGGGGTCTGATCTGATTCAGGGCGTAACAGGCCATATCCTGCACACAATCCTTACATTTACAGATATCTTCATCCGGGATAGCTTTCAGCTGCTTTTCAAGTTCTTCAAAAGCAGCCTCTTCCACTTCATTTTTTATTTCATCCAGACCGTAAATTTCCTGAAAGTTCATAGGCACCTCTTTTCTCAGTTCGTATGGGCCAGCGGCACAAATTTGGTAAAATGCGGTATAAAAGCCATCTTAACAACACCAACGGGACCATTTCTCTGTTTGGCAATGATCAACTCTGTCTCTATATTTTCAGGCGGACCTTCCGAATTGTCAATCCCCCTGTCACGATGAAGAAACATTACCATGTCAGCATCCTGCTCAATAGCTCCGGATTCCCTCAGGTCTGCCAGTCCCGGAGCCTTTCCCTCTGTCTGTCTTCCCACCTGTGAAAGAGCGACAACCGGAACTTCCAGTTCCCGGGCCAGGGCCTTCAGGGAACGGCTGACTTCAGACATCTGTTCATGCCTGGGAATCCTTTTATCTTCAAAGGTGATCAGACCGAGATAGTCGATAAAAATGATTTTAACCCCGAATTTGCTCACCATACGCCTTGCCTGGGACCGGAGGTCCAGGAGCTTCATATTGGGAGTATCATCGATCCACAGAGGTGCCTCATAGATATGACTGGCAGCGTCTGTCAGACTATTGAAGTCCGAGGGTTTGAGGAGACCTGTACGTATCTTATTGGAGTGTATATTAGCCTGAATGGAAAGGAGCCTCTGCATAACTGACAGAGTCGTCATTTCCAGGGTAAAAAACCCGCAGGGAATTTTCTTTTTTATAGCCACATTCGCTGCCAGGGTCAGAGCAAAAGCGGTTTTACCAACAGACGGACGGGCACCGATGACAATCATTTCAGAACTCTGAAAACCTGTGGTCATGCTGTCCAGTTCATCAAAACCCGAAGGGATTCCCGTGAAATCCCCTTTCTGGGAGTAACGCTGCTCAATGGCATATATGGCTTCTTTAATAACATCACCCGCAGATTTCATGGAATCCACGGATCTCTGATCATTGATTTCAAAAACTTTCCGCTCTATATCTTCAACAATTTCGCTGGTTTCAAGAGAATCGTTGTGAGCCTGAGCATGAATTTCCGCACCGATATTCAGAAGCTTCCTTCTGATACTGGTTTCCTGGACTATTTTTGAATAATACCCGATGTTAGCGGTAGTCGGAACAGAAGATGTCAGCTCGGCAATATAACCGACGCCGCCGGATCTCTCAAGAAGCCCCTGGCTTTTAAGTTCTTCTGTGACTGTGAGAAGGTCAACACCGGAACCCTTTTTTTCAAGAGTTTCGATGGCATTGAAAATTTTCTGGTTGGCTGATTTAAAAAAATCTCCCGGTCCCAGATACATTCTGACCGTATCCAGATTATCCAGGGAGAAATTAATAAGAAGAGCCCCCAGTACGGCAGCTTCCGCTTCCTCATTGTACGGGGGCACTTTATCCTTTAAGGATATATTATCCATAAAGTCCTGATTATTCTGCGTCTGCTGCCTGTTCTGCAGCGTTAACAGTCACTTTCAGATCTGCTGTCTCACCACCGTAAAGTTTTACCTTAACAGTATAGGTTCCAACAAGTTTGATGGAGTGTTCAGGAACATCAATGTTTTTCTTTTCAACAGAAATTCCGAGTTTTACCAGTTCCTCTACGATAGTGGAAGCGGTAACTGCTCCGAAAAGTTTACCCTTTTCACCGGCAGACATGGAAATAACAATTTCCTGCTGACCGAGTTTCTCTTTCAGGCTCATGGCATCTTTTCGTTTTTCTTCTTTTCTCTTCTCAATAGAGAGTTTTTTCTGTTCAAACATATTGAGATTCTGTTTGTTATAGGTAACCGCCATTTTGCGGGGAATAAGGTAGTTTCTAGCGTAACCGTCGGCTACAACTTTGATATCTCCCTCTTCTCCAAGGTTAGCGATATCCTGATTTAATATAATCTTCATGGATCTACTCCTTGTCAAATATTCTGTATTACAACAGATTCACCTCTTTCGGACCTGCATTCCTTTGAAGTTTCAGGCGGGCAGAGGATTTTTTAGTTCACTGAATTTCCTTATTTTGTTACGTAAGGAAGCAGAGCGAGGGCTCTGGATCTTTTAACCTCAGTGGTCAGCATTCTCTGATGCTTTGCACAGGTTCCGGTAATTCTTCTGGGAAGGATCTTACCTCTTTCAGTGATGAAACGTCTCAGTGAATCGGGTTTCTTGTAATCCACTTCAAGTTTGTTAGTACAGAACTTGCAGACTTTTTTCTTGTAATATGTTCTTCTGGGTCTGGAAGAAGGTCTATCGCCTCTGTCCTGACCGGAATTACCCTGTTCAGTTGCTCTTGTATCTTCAGACATAATAATTATACCTCGTTAAAATGGAATGTCATCCTCAAACCGCTCGGTCGGACCGTTATCCTTTCTGGATGGTCCGGGATTATACGACTCGAATGGCTGAGAATTTCTCTGTGCCGGTGCTCCCTGCTGCTGTCCCTGATAAGAATAATCATCATTTCCGGAACGCTCGCCTCTACCGCCGAGAAGCTGAATATTTGTAGCTTCCACTACAACTTTGCTTCTCTTGATACCATCCTGCTCCCAGCGATCCTGTTTCAGCTGACCCTCTACGGCGATCTGCTGACCTTTCTGAAGGTACTGGCTCAGGGATTCTCCCCGCTTTCCAAAAAGGGTTATATCAAAAAAGTTTGCCTCATCAACCCATTGATCACCCTGTTTTCTCCGGCGGTTACAGGCAAGGCCCATTTTAGTAATGGCCCAGCCGCTGTTGGTATACTGCAGTTCTGCATCTCTCGTTAGCCTTCCGACCAGGATGACTCTATTCAGATCTTCTGCCATGGGAACTCCTCCTGATGATTATTTCTCTTTTTTTACAAAGAGATACTTGAGAAGCTGATTGGTAAGTTTAAGAGCTTCTTCTATCTTAAGGATTACTGCGGGATCTGCTTCAACATTCAAAAGATGGTAGTGACCGCGTTCTTCCTTCTTAACGACATACGCCAGTGGTCTGTCACCCATGTCTTCTTCTGAAGCAATGGTAGCGCCGTTTTTCTGAAAAATGTCTTTGACAGCTTTCAGACCGGTAGAATAATTGTCTTCCTTTACCCGGAAAACGGCTGTAAATTCGTAGGATCTCATTATATCCTCCTTGTGGACTTAGTGATTTACTCCAACGGAGTAAATAAAGAGGCTGTGAAAAATTAGCATATTGCCTGATTGATGTCAAGGTAACTTCTCATTATGCCGAAACATATAGCAGAAACGCAGGAGTTTTGAGATATGAGTGAAAAAGTCCATTACGAGGATAATCTTTTTTATCTTCTCACAGATATTACCAGACTGAAAAACGGGTTGAAACTATCCATCGATAAAGATTTCTTTTCCGCCAAGCTGCTGGAGGATCTCTTCTTCATAGATACCCTTCTCAGCCGGCACTATAAGCTTCTGAAGGAGAATCCCTACCTGATCCGCCGAAAGGACTATCTTTTTTCCGTACAGAAGCTGAAAAAGAAACTGACAGAGCTGCAGGAAGCGGTTCTGGAGAAACCCTCGTTTTTCACTGAAGAGGAAAAAGAGAAATTCCCCGATATAAAACGCAGCATGGCCAGGCATCTACAGGATATTCAGGAGATACGGAAAGAGATCAGAAACAATCTGGATAACCCGAAAGAGGATAATTCGAGCCTGTCCACCAGCGAATACTCCCTGCTGTTGAATCCCGGCCAGGAATAACCGACTAGAGAGCCTCCAGGGCGGCCTTTACTTCCCTTCTCACATTGACAGGCTGATTCTCATTATCCAGTCCCTCCACACGGGCTTTGAGCTCACTGAGCCCATTGATCTTGATCCCCCGGATACCGTATATACGCACAATAAAATCCGCATTATCCAGCATGGCGTCATAGAATGGTTTCAGTTCGGTCCACTGTGTGGTCGAGAGTGTTTTACAGAAAGGGCCCAGTTCATTGTCTTTATCTTTTTCAAGTTTCTCATCCAGAACCGTATGGAGGCTTTCAATTGTCCCGGGAAGTTTTTTACTCATCATGATATCCAGAGCCTTTGACCGGATATCAAAGGGGATCCTCTCCCCTTCAAACTGTTTCAGAATAAAAGAGGAGGCATTTTCTCCGGAAAGCTCCCCCAGGGTGCTAAGAGCCGAATACCGCACCTGCCTGACCGGATCGTTTTCCGCTTTATAGATAAGAATATCCGCCGCGTCCTCCACCTTCCGGGAGGCAAGGCCTTCGCAGGCGGCCACACGGATCCGCCAGAAAGAGTCCCGCAGAGCGGATATAAGCAGCGAATCCAGTTCGCTCCGATCGTATTCTGTCAGCCCTTTGAGCACATAGGACCGGAGGTTGCTGTCCTCCAGAATCCTGTACTGCTCCTTGAGGATTTCAAAGCCTTCATCCTGCTTCAGCTTCCCCAGAGAGACAGCGGCATACTGTCTGTGGACAGTAGGAGAATCCTCATCCTGAAGGATCTCTTCAAAAAGTTCCGCGGCTTCGGAATATCCCAGATCCCCCAGAACAAGAATGGCCGAGGCGAGAATATCCTCGAAATCGCTGTCCCCTTCATTGTCTCTGAAGAGCTGGAGAATTTCTTCCGCTCTGGAGGGATCCTCCAGTTTTCCAATCCCCCTCAGGGCGGCTCCGGCCAGACTCTTATTATTGTCATGAATCATTTCATAAAAGAGTTCACCCGCGTCAGAGACTTTCATCTGTCCCAGATAGGAAACAGCCGAAAGGATCAGATTTGTACTGAACTCGTAATCGTCAAGATGATCCTGTACCAGCTGAATAGCCTTATCCCGTCCTGCATCTGATTCTATATGGCTGAAAAAATCAAATATGGCTCTATTGATTTCAGGATTATTGTTTTCTGAAAGGAGCTGTTCCAGGTCTTCGTTGAAGGAACTGTCGTTTTCCGAGCGGATCGTACTGATCACATCCAGGACTTCCGAATCTATGCCGTATCTGAGGGTATCCCTTTTTTTCTCATTCAGGGATTCTATCAGTTTCTGCTGTTCCTCTTCGGCAGAATCTTTCTCTTCACTGCCCGCAGTCTCATCAGCGGTTCCTGCGGCATCTGAGGCCCCCTCTGTTTGTGCCGGGAGAGACAGAACCGAAAAAAACAGAATGAACAGAAAGAAAAAGATTCTGAAAGTCATGAATTACCCCTTTCTCCTTTTTTTAAGGATCGACGTGATATCCAGTTTCATTAAAGAATAAAAAAGGAAGAGCACCAGCAGGGAGAGGACTCCTTCCACAGCGAGGATTCCCAGATTCCCCCAGCTGCTCCCCCTGGTAAACAGGGAGGGAGAGACGATCTTCTTCAGCAGAAGGACAAGGGCCACCATGGGGATCTGCGAAACCAGGACTTTCCCGAAATGCCTGAGCATTTCTCCCCGGCGGAATGTGATCACCCTTTTAACAGCTCCGCTCCACAGGATAATCGCCCCCGCAATCATGGCCAGGGAATTGGCCCAGGCCAGGCTGGTTACTCCGTAACCCGCCCTGAGAAAAAGGAGGGACAGTGAAATATCCGTAACAACGATCACTGCCGCTGTATACAGGGGAAACCTGTAATCTCCCCTTGAGTAGAAAGATCTCTGAAAAAGATTGTAAATACCCACAAAAAGCATTCCGGGGCAGTAGGCAGCCAGCACCCTGGCGGTCAGCAGAGAGTCTTCAGGAAGGAACTCCCCTCTCTGCAGGGCCGTTGAAATCAGCTCGGGGCCGAAGAGAATCAGCAGAATTGACGAGGGAATCAAAAGCATCCCCAGCACATGGATTCCGTCCTGCATAGCCCGAGAGAGCCTGTCCCACTCCCCGGCGCCGGCCAGTCGGCTCATTTTAGGAAAGAGCACAGTGGTGATGGAGGCTGAAAAGATTCCGAAAGGGAGCTGCCAGAAAACGATCGCATTGCTCAGAGCTGTAGTGCTTCCCTGGGAGAGCCCCGTCGCCAGAAGGATAGCCACCTGCTGATTAATCGTAAATATAGAAGATGTGATCAGCACCGGAACCCAGTGTTTCATAACCCTCCGGAAGGGAGGGCTTCTGAAATCGACCCGGGGGATCAGGGAGTACCCCATTTTCCGGTAGAGGGGATACTGCCAGAGGATCTGGGCGAGTCCTCCTCCCAGAACGCCGATAACCATGGAAAAAATCCCCAGAGCGGAGTGCCAGATCACAATGGAGGCGATCACTGAAATGGAAAACAGCAGCGGAGAAACCGCAGGGATCAGAAAAAGATTATGGGAGTTTAAAACAGCCATCAGGACAGCATTCACACTGATAAGAAGAATATAGTGAAACAGCCAGCGGAAAAGCCGGATTGCCAGAAGCGTCATCTCCGGATCGGGAAAACGGACAAAGATTTTAAGCACCGCCGCCGGAAAGAAGATGCAGACCAGAGAGAGGGGAATCAGAATGATCAGCTGAAGAGCCAGTATATTCCGGTTCAGAAGTTTTGCCTGTTTTTCCGAGGGATCCTCCTGGATCTGCCGGGACAGTTCGGGAATATAGGCCGAAGAGAGGGCCCCTTCGGCCAGCAGCTTCCGGAAGTTATTGGGAATGTTGAATACCGCATTCAAAACATCCGCCTCCCCCCGGGCTCCGAAAAACATACTGATCAGAGCGATACGGACAAACCCCAGGATACGGGACCCCAGGGTCCCGCTCATAACAGCGATCGTGGAAAGGAGGCTCTGCCGCCTGGTGGGTTCTTTCAATTTACAGACCCTTTCCGTAGCGTTTCAGAAAGTCCTGTTTATAGGCTCTGAAGCGGTTTTCCCGGATTGATGCCCTGACCTCTTCCATGAACCGGTAGAGAAAATGAAGATTATGCTGGGTCACAAGCATAGGCCCCAGGATCTCCTTGGCTTTAAAAAGGTGCCGCAGATAGGAACGGCTGTAGTTCCGGCAGACTTCGCAGTCACAGCTGGGGTCAATGGGCGTCGTATCCAGACGGAACTTCTCATTTTTCAGTGCGATCAGCCCTTCCTGAGTAAAACAGGTCCCGTTCCGGGCGATTCTGGTGGGATAGACGCAGTCAAACATATCAATTCCCGCTTCAACAGCCTCCAGCATGTAATCGGGAGTACCGATTCCCATGACATAGCGGGGTTTTTCCTCAGGGAGAAACTGTGCGGTATAATGGAGATAGTCGCGGAACATTTCCGGCGGTTCCCCAACGGACAGTCCTCCGATGGCAATACCCGGAGTATCCAGTTCGAGAATTTCTTCGGCGCTCCTTTTTCTGAGATCTTCATAGAAGTTCCCCTGTATGATGCCGAAAAGTTTTCCTTCATACCCCTCTTTGCGCTCATCCCAGCGTTTACGGGCCCGTTTGGCCCAGTTTGTGGTGATCCTCAGAGCTTCCAGAGCGTCTTTATGGCTAATATCCGGGGGAGTACAAACATCCAGAGCCATCTGGATATCGCTGCCGAAGGCTTCCTGAATCTCTACTACACTTTCAGGGGTAAAGACATGATAGGCTCCGTCAATATGGGACCTGAAACGGACACCTTCCTCTTTGATTTTTCGGAAAGTGGCCAGAGAAAAAACCTGAAATCCACCGGAATCAGTCAGAATGTTATGCTTCCAGGAACTGAATTCATGAAGCCCTCCGGACTGTTTTATAACTTCCATCCCCGGTCTGAGATAGAGATGATAGGTATTCCCCAGAATCAGGGTATATCCCATCTCATCCACATCCCTGTGTTTTATGGCTTTCACAGTTCCGTTTGTTCCGACAGGCATAAATGCGGGAACTTCCACATCTCCATGGGGCAGATGCATAATTCCTGTCCGGGCCCTGGTATCTGTATCTTTATGTTGTATTGTCAGCATTTTTTCTCCTCTGAAAATCAGGCTCCTCTGAAAAAGGAGGCATTCTTCCGGCAGCCGGCAAAGGGTGTCCTATCAATTGAAACTGACTGATTCCCGCCGTCGCTGCCGTGTTTAATCCATTTAAGTGTGGGCCGTCTTCAACAGGACCAGCCCGACCAGACTGAAAAGGACAAAGGCCGCCCAGGCACCGTACAGAGGCGGTATATACCCGAGCTTTGCCAATAATACCATTATCATCTGAGTAACGTAATATATAACAGAAACCACCAGGCTGGAAAGGAGGCTCATAAGAAGTATGTTCTTTTTAAACCGTCCCCCCAGGGAACAGGAAAGCATGGCGACCACAAGGGGTGTGAGAGCAAAGGAAAAACGCTGATAATACTCTGTGAGAGCCCCTTTATAGGGAAAACCGGTTCTCCTCAGGGATTCCACCCAGATTTTGGCATCCTGCGAGTTCATTTCATCAATTTTACGGGTCAGCCTCTGAAAGGACCCGGGAGGTTCATCCAGTCGTTCGTCACTCCAGGAGGCACTGTTCTCCTCCTCCATATAACCGGTTTCCCCGGAAAAACGGAAGATTCTGGCATTCCTGACAACCCAGCCCTCCTTTTCGTTCCATTCCGCCCGGGAACCGTCCACCCGGGAGAGGAATTCCCCCTGGGGAGTGAAAAAAAGCAGGGTCACTCCTGTCAGACTCTTTCTCTGATCATTGTAGAAATCCGCATTGTAGATAATCTGGTTCCTGTGGCTGAGTACGGTCACATTGGAGTTGCTCATGGAAGCGGACTGCCCCAGAAGCAGATCAGAGAGGGCATTCTTTTCTTTGTATGTGGGAATCACGACCCTGTCCTCGAAGTAGAAACCTCCCAGACTGAGCAGCAGTCCAATAATTATCAGAGGCAATGTGAAGCGGTAAAGAGAATATCCTGATCCGAAAACCGCAATCAGTTCATTGTTGGCATAGTAGTTTCCCAGAATGAAAGAGATTGAAAAAAGGATCGAGATAGGCATGGAAAAAGAGATGCACTTGGGAATGTACAGGAGAGCGACACGTCCGATATCCCGGAGCGGGACCTCTGCATTCAGATAGCGCCAGAGATTTCCGAAAAGATCCACAAGCTGCAGAATCAGCAAAAAAAACATCATGGACACCAGCAGAGTCGGAATGAAATCTTTGATAATCATTTTATGAAGTGTGTTCATTTTCCCGCCCTGAAAAGATAGAGGGTCATACCGACGACCAGGATCAGAATATTGGGGAACCACATGGTCAATGCGGGGGGATAGAAGGTCCTGATTCCCATGGTTCTTCCTGCCACAAGCATTCCCCAGTAGAGGATGGTAATAAAAAGTCCGATCCCGAAGCCAACGGACTTTCCGCTGCGTTTCGTAAACAGCCCCAGGGGGAATGCCAGAATAACAAAGGGCAGACAGGAAAATGGAATGGCGAATTTCTGATAGAATTCCAGTTTCCATACCTGAAGAGACCTGTCATGAACAGTGGACCCCCTGTTCTTTTCAAAACTGTCTCTCAGTAGGTTTATCCGCAGAGTTTCATCCTTCAGGTGAGAAGGATTTGTTTCACTGTTCATGGAAAGCCAGTTTCCATAGTAGGAGGAAAAGCTCTGCAGAACTTTCTGTTCCTGCTGAAAAACCTTCAGATCGTATTTAATCTGCTTCTCTTTAATGCTTCTGTACACATCCAGAGAACTCATCTCTCTGGGACCGGGATTTCTTATGGAGTTGGTAATATCCTTCAGCAGGATATTGTACACCATCCTGTCCGCCCTGCTGTAGGAGTATTCCCCCTGATTCCTTTTCACCGACTCATGGTCAAGAATCGATTCCAGCTGAAAAGAGATCACCCCGTTGTCTTCAAAAGAACTGTCGATCTCTCCCCTGTCTGCTGTGATGATCCTCCGGTCAGATTCACTGTCCTTTTCGATGATAATCATATTGTCTATGCTCTTGCCGTTCACAACTCCGGTAATAAGGATTTTATCCTGAAAATATTTGATCGAATAGGACTCCAGTTCCATTTCGGGATTTCTGTATATCAGCTCCCGGTAGAGTTTTGTAAACCTCATTGTCCCCAGGGGGAGCAGGTAGTCGTTCACAAAAAAGGAAAGAAACGAAAAGAGGATACCAATGATAAACACAGGCAGAAAAATCCTGTTATAGGTAATCCCCGAACACTTCATGGCAAGTATTTCATTGTCCGAAGAGAAGCGCCCGAAGGTCATGAGAGTTCCCACAAGAGTGGCAAAAGGAAAAGAGATGGCAATGATGGACGGAAGGGAGTAGAAGATCAGACGAATAACATCCTGAAAAGGCACCTGTTTTGCCAGGATATCCTCGGCGAGAAGGAGCAGCTGATTTATAAAAAATATAAAAAAGAAAAAAAGAAAGGAGACCAGAAAAGAAAGAAAAAATTCCTTTGATATGTACCAGTAGAGAGTAAAATAGGATCCTTTTCTATTTAAAAAAGTCTTCGTGTACAACTAGCAACCCCTGATCCTGAGTTCCGCAGATTAAATAAGGAGCACTGTAATCTATACTGGTATAATCCAGTGTAGGAAGGCCTTCCTCAATTCCTGCAAAGTGCAAGGACATATCATTTCCATCCATATATATTAAACCATTTCCCAGAGAACTGAAGCAATAGCCCCGGGCTGTTGCGGATCCACCGGTAATCCAGTGAGCGGCAGTGTAGATTTTACTGTAATCGAATCTGTTTCCTGTTTTTTCCAGCAGGAACAATCCATTGCCGTAGGATCCGGCCAGCAAGCCATTTTCCATAGGAATAAGGACTCTTACACCGGATGTCCGCCTGTTATTCTCTACAGCAGGGAGTATTTTCCCGGCCCTGTCCACAAGAAAAAGGCCGTGTTCCTCCGTACCGGCGTAAAGGGTATCATCATCCATCTGCTTCAGATAGGAAACATTTTTCAAATCCGGATAGGAAAGGTTTGTCTCCTCCCGGAGGAGGATCCTTCTCAGTCCCTGACCCTGGGTTCCCACCAGAACGCCACGCCCCAGCATGGAAAGGCTCTGCATCCCTCTATAGGCTACACTGTCCGGAAGATCCGCCCGGAACAGGCGGCCTGTTCTTCTGTCATACATATGTACCGAGCCGTAGGACAGAAACCAGATCCTGTCCCTGTCAGCTTCTATGGCATTCACTGATCGTATGGCCAGAGACGGGGCTCCCTGCTGAAGCAGGAACCACTGCCTTTCTGAAAGGGAGTATCTGGCGATATCCCCGCTCCTGGTACCGATCCAGACATCATCATCCACGACTTTCAGAGAGGAAATGAAGGGATCAAAAACACCACTGCCTGTAAAAGATATCCCATCAATCCAGAGGGCTCTTTTTAAAACTGTTCTGATCAGTGGATCCTTTTCTTTTTCCAGGGAGCCGAGGATTTCATTTCTTAACGAGAGGATTCTGTGATAATTTCCATTTTCCACTGCTGTTTCAAGCTCCTCCAGGAGGAGATTCTCTCCGTAAAAAGGAGAAGAGAACCATAAAAAAAAGCAGAAGATCAGAAAAGCTCTCATTACTTTCTTCCGGTTGAGCCGAAACCTCCCTCACCTCGCCCGGTCTCTTCCAGAGAATCGGTCCAGACAAAATCCGCTCTCAGGACCGGGGCAATAACAAGCTGGGCAATCCTCTCGCCCCTGTGTATGGTAACAGCATCGGGGCCGAGATTGATAAGGATAACTTTTACATCCCCCCTGTAATCGGCATCGATGGTCCCTGGTGTATTCAGAACCGTCAGGCCATGTTTTGCGGCCAGTCCGGACCGGGGTCGTACCTGGCCTTCGTATCCAGCGGGTATCGCCATTTTAAGCCCCGTGGGAATCATGCAGTGCCGCCCCGGTTCGATCACAATAGGTTCTTCAATATCAGCTCTCAGATCAGCACCGGCAGCCAGATCTGATCCATAATGGGGAGTCATCTCGCTATTGCCCGTAACGGGAACCTGGATTTTTTTCATGATTACATTCCTTTATAATTGAAAAAGGAGCTGTCAGAAAACAGCCCCCTCCTTTGATTATCTTTCGATAGAATCTATCTGCGGTTACCGCCGCCGGAACGGGGTTTCCAGTTGGCATCCTGTGCATCTACAACACTGAGGTTGATTCTGCCCATTCTATCCACTTCAATGAGACGGACTTCAATTTCCTGTCCCTCTTTCAGAATGTCTGAAACACTGTTCACACGTTCTTTAGAAAGCTTGGAAATGTGACAGAGTCCCTCTTTTCCGGGCAGGATTTCAATAAAAGCACCGAAATCCATAATGCGTTTTACCACACCCTGATAGACTCGTCCTACTTCAGGTTCCTCAATCATACCTTTGATCATGGTTTCAGCCATTACAGCCCCTTTCTTTTCACGGGCAAAAATGCTGATTGTTCCATCCTCATCGATATTGATTTTAGCACCACTCTTTTCAGACATGGACTTGATGTTTTTACCACCGGGACCGATCAGAAGACCGATTTTGTCCACATCCACTTTCATGGAAAGGACTTTCGGTGCAAAATCCGACACATCTTCGTTGGGTTCACTGATTGTTTCATTCATGATACCCAGAATGTGTTTACGTCCCTCAAGAGCCTGCTGAAGAGCAGATTTCATGATGTCGATACTGATTCCCGGAATCTTGATATCCATCTGGAAAGCGGTAATACCGTCTTCAGATCCGGCAACCTTGAAGTCCATATCTCCCATATGATCCTCTTCACCGAGGATGTCGGAAAGAACAACAAACTTCTCGCCTTCCTTGATAAGACCCATGGCTATACCGGCAACGGGTTTGCGGATGGGAACACCCGCATTCAGCAGGGACAGAGTTCCACTACAGATCGTGGCCTGAGAGGAAGAACCGTTGGATTCTGTGATCTCGGAAACAACACGGATTGTATAGGGAAATTTATCTTTGGGAGGAAGTACACCTTCCAGCGCCCGCTGAGCCAGGTGACCATGGCCGATTTCACGACGTCCGGTACCGAGCCTTCCTGTTTCACCTACAGAGTAGGGAGGGAAGTTATAGTGCAGCATAAAGCTGGCTCTTCTGTCACCGTCTATATCATCCATGATCTGTTCATCAAGAACACTGCCAAGAGTAGTTACACCGATAGACTGGGTTTCCCCTCTGGTAAACAGAGCACTGCCGTGAGTTCTCTGCAGCAGATCGACTTCGCAGGTAATGGGGCGAATTTCATCGCTCTTTCTCTGGTCGCAGCGCTTATTGTCTTCAATAATGGAGGTTCGGATAATAACCCGTTCCATCTCTTCAAAAAGATCCCCTACCAGCTTCTGCTGCTCTTCGGGAATCTCTTCTCCGTATTTTTCCATTACTGCATTCTTAATGGCTTTGATGGCATATCTTCTAGCGAACTTACCATCTTCAAAACAGGCTTTTTCCATCTGGGGATAGATTTCATTCCAGATTTCATCCCATTTTTCAAGCTTGATTGTCTTTTCGGTTAAAGGAAGTTTTTCCTTACCGCATTTAGCAGCCATATCAGCCAGAAAAGCACAGAGATCTTTCAGAATGACTTCTGCCGCCTGGATAGCACCCAGCATGAGTTCTTCAGAAACCTCTTTGGCTCCCCCTTCAACCATGCAGATACCATCGTCTGACGCAGCGACGATAATGTCCAGTTCACTCTCTTCAATCTGCTGAAAAGTAGGATTGATAACATATTCGCCGTTCAGTGAAGCCACTCTGACAGCAGCTACAGGTCCGTTAAAGGGAATATCAGATACCATAACAGCAGCGAAAGAAGCGATCATTCCAATGACGTCAGGTGTATGAATCTGATCGGTAGAGATAGTCATAGGTACAACCTGAATCTCTCTTCCGAACTCTTTATAGAAAAGGGGACGCATGGGCCGGTCGATCAGACGGGAAACCAGGATTTCCTTGTCCTTCGGCCTTGCTTCCCTCTTGAGAAAACCGCCGGGGATTTTACCGGCAGCGTAGTAGCGTTCATTATAGTCCACTGAAAGAGGAACATAGTCCAGGCCTTCTACAGACTCAGATCCGCAGCAGACTGTTGCCATAACTGTTGAACCGGCATATTTTGCAATAACAGAGCCATTAGCCTGCCGTGCAATCTTTCCGGTTTCCAGAATGAGGTCCTCTTCACCAATTCTAAATTTGAAAGTTTCCATTTAATGTCCTTTGTCTTATTATTTTCTAAGACCGAGTTTCGCAATCAGCTCCCTGTAACTATTAAGATCCTTTCTTTTAAGGTATTTCAAGAGTTTACGCCGGGTACCTACCATTTTAAGCAGTCCCCTTCTGGAAGCGTGATCTTTTTTGTGTGATTTAAAGTGTTCGGACAGATCTTCAATCCTTTTTGTCAGAAGAGCAATCTGCACCTCTGTAGATCCGGTATCTGCACCGTCTTTTCCGAATTCAGTAACAATGTTTGCTTTGTCGTCTTTGGTTAACATAATATTATTAACTCCCAAAAAATAAAAAATTTATAAAACCAGGCTCTACACCGATTACCTACAGAGTAACACCCCGTTAAGAATCAGTACCTGAAAACACCATTTTACAGATAAAAATATAAAAGTCAATCTTACTAATCCCTATGTCAGTTGAAAATAATCCTGTAACGGAAGCGCCCCTCTTCGGCACTGAGGATTGCCGCCGGCTCACCAGAGGAATCCTCAAGAACAGACAGCGGGGCCGGTTCAGACTCAGGAGAAACAAGAAAATCCCGACTGAAAGGAACACCATTGGCAATTTTACTCAGAGAATCATCTCTGACCTGCAGAATCGCCGCATTCTCAAGACGGCGGAAAAACTCTTTCCAGGGATAAAAATCCTCCGGGCCTTTCAGATTCCCGGCATTGATGCTTTTATCCAGCCGATAGGGACCGATTGCCGTCCGTTTCAGATTCGTCACATAAGCACGGCTTTCACAGGCCCTCCCCAGATCTCTCGCCAGAGAGCGTATGTAGGTACCTTTAGAACAGTGAACCCTGGCTTTAAGGCATCCTTCCCTGTAGGAAAGAAAATCAAATGCATAGATGTGGATCGGTCGGGAGGGAACTTCAGCTGAAATCCCCTTCCTTGCCAGCCGATGTGCCCTTTCTCCATTGATATGGACGGCAGAGTACAAAGGCGGCGTCTGTTCCTGATCCCCCAGAAACCGAAGCATTGCTGTTTTTACAGCGTCCTCATCCGGAACCGGAGCTTCCGCAATTACAGCCCCCTCGGGGTCCAGCGTATCTGTTTCAGCCCCGAATGTGATTTCAGCTTCATAAACCTTATCCATACCGGTAATAAGGCTGTTAAGCCTTGTATATTTACCGGTAAGAACGATGAGGAGTCCCGTAGCAAACTTATCAAGAGTGCCTGTATGGCCGACCTTACCGGTGGATAGGGCTTTTTTGATTCTGCTCAGTGACTGAAAGGAAGTCTCACCCGGGGGTTTGTCCAGAAAAAAGATTCCGTTTTTATTCTTCCCCGTCATGATTAACTAAGCTGTCGATCTTCTTGTTGAGTGCGACACTGTCACGGACAGAGGTATCCATCAGAAAAACAAGCTTCGGCGTCAGACGCATTCTCAGCTGTTTTCCGATTCTGCCCTGAATAAAACCCGCTGCATGATTCAGTGCTTTCACACTTTTCTGCAGCTTGGCTTCTCCCTCGAGAGAGGAGATCATCACTTTAGCCGTTGACAGATCAGCGGAGACTTTCACTCCGCTGATAGACAGAAGTGTATTTATACGCGGGTCTTTCAGCTCTCCCATCATAATAAGAGAGCTGATCTGATCACGGATCAGACTTTCAACCCTTTTCATTCTTAATTCATTCACGCGCCTGAAGGCTCCCCGAGAGTCTTTTTGATCTCTTTCATTTCAAAAACTTCCAATTCGTCTCCTACCTGGATCTCATTGAAGTTTTCTACGGAAAGACCACATTCGAATCCTTCCCGAACCTCTTTCGCATCATCCTTGAACCGTTTAAGAGAGGAGATCGGTCCTGTATGGACTTCAATTCCTTCCCGGATAACATGAACTCTGCTCTTTCTGGTGACAATACCGGAAGTAACCATACAACCGGCAATGACGCCGACTTTGGGAACTTTGAAAGTCTCACGGACTTCCACTTTACCGATAACTTCTTCTTCCAGATCGGGAATAAGCATTCCCTCCATGGCGGAACGGATATCTTCCACAACATCATAAATAACGTTGTATTTACGGATTTCCACTTTTTCCTTGTCTGCCACAGCCTGGGCTTTGGGAGTCGGTCTTACATGGAATCCGATGATAATGGCATCCGATGCGGCTGCCAGGTTCACATCATTTTCAATAATGGCACCCGCGGCAGCATGTTTGCACACAAGACGGATTTCAGGAGTGCTGAGTTTTTCCAGCGCAGACTGAATCGCCTCGACAGATCCGTGAACATCACCTTTGATAATGACATTCAGTTCCTGCACATCGCCGGCCTGAATATTGTCGTACAGGTTGTCCAGTGTGATCTTCTTGACATTCTTGGCATCTTCCATTTTCCGGAGTTCCTGCCGTTTCTGTCCGTACTGACGGGCAACACGTTCGTTTTCGGTAACCTGGAAAGGATCTCCCGAATTGGGAATACCAGTAAATCCGAGGATCTCCACAGGCATAGAGGGAGTCGCTTCATTGACATTCTCTCCCTTGTCATTGAACATCGCCCTGACTTTACCTGAAAATACACCTGCCACAAAGGAGTCACCGACTTTAAGGACACCCCGTTCGACCAGTACAGTGGAAACAATACCACGCCCCTGGTCCACTTTGGATTCAATGACTTTACCTTCAGCCCGGCAATTCCAGCTGGCTTTCAGTTCCATCATTTCGGCTTCAAGCATAATCGTATCAATCAGATCATCAATTCCCTCACCTTTCAGTGCAGAAATATGAACAAACTGAGTCGTACCGCCCCAGTCTTCCGGCATGAGATTATACTCAGCCAGCTGCTGTTTTACACGGTCCGGATTAGCCTCGGGAAGGTCCATTTTGTTTACGGCAATAATAATGGGAACCTCTGCCGCTTTCGCATGGTTGATTGCTTCCACAGTCTGAGGCATAACTCCGTCATTGGCGGCCACCACAAGAACAACAAGGTCGGTAACCTGAGCTCCTCTGGCACGCATCATTGTAAATGCCGCATGTCCGGGAGTATCCAGGAATGTCAGATCTTTGCCGTCATGGCTTTTTATTGTATAGGCTCCGATATGCTGGGTAATACCACCGAACTCATCAGCAACCACATCGGTCCGACGGATGGCGTCCAGAAGTTTGGTTTTTCCATGGTCGACATGACCCATTACCGCAATGATGGGAGGTCTGGATTTCAGATCTTCTTCTACATCTTTTTCAGATTCAATAATAGTTTCATCATAAAGAGATACAATATTGACCTTACAGTTGAACTCATCCGCAAGAATTGTAGCGGTTTCCGCATCAATCTGCTGATTTATGGTTACCATCATTCCCATTCCAATCAGTTTCCCGATCAGATCACTGGCTTTGAGATTCATTTTTCTAGCCAGTTCAGAAACAGTGATAACTTCCATGATATCAATTTCTTTAGGAACAGGGTTGGCATTGCTGACAGTCTTTTTCTTGTACTGCAGCATTTTTTCTGTCTGCTGATCCTTCTTCTTCTGAAAAGATTTATTCTTTTTCGATTTGAAGAACTTTTTAGGGGTAGATTTCTGATTGTCTTTTATAGGTTCAGCATTTCTGCCGCCCGCACCGGGCGCGCCGCCTGTTCCCGGACGCCTCTGAAAACCGCCGGGCCGTCCCGAAGGAGCACCGCCGGGTCTACCGCCCTGATAGCCGCCGGGTCTGCCGCCCTGAGGTCCACCGGGTCTGCCGCCCTGAGGTCCACCGGGCCTGCCGCCCTGATAACCACCGGGCCTGCCACCCTGATAACCACCGGGTCTGTTGCCCTGGTAACCGCCGGAAGGTCTTTCGCCGTCAGGCCTGTTGCCCTGATAGCCGCCGGGCCTGCCGCCCTGGTAGCCACCGGATCTGTTGCCCTGATAACCGCCGGAAGGTCTATCACCCTGGTAGCCACCGGATCTGTTACCCTGATAACCGCCGGAAGGTCTATCACCCTGATAGCCACCGGATCTGTTACCCTGATAACCGCCTGAGGGCCTATCACCCTGATAGCCGCCGGAAGGTCTTTCGCCGTCAGGTCTATTGCCCTGATAGCCGCTGCTCCTTCCGCCGCCGGGTTTATTTCTATCAAAATTCCGCCCACCGGGAGCGTAATTTCCGGCTCTGCCGGTTCTGCTCAGATTCCCTGCTCTGCCGTCGCTGCTGCGGCCTGCATAGTTGCCCGCACGGCCGTCACTGCTGCGGCCCGCATAGTTGCCCGCTCTGCCGTCGCTGCTGCGGCCGGCGTAATTTCCGGCCCGTCCGGTTCTGACAGGTCTGGAGTCATTGTTGTTCTGACTATCATCAGATCCCTTGGGAGCTTCCTGTCTGAAGTCATCATTGCTGCGGGATTCTTTTTTTCCGCCCGCGTCTGATGCAGAGTCATTGTCTTTAGTTGTTACTACTTTATGAGCTTTTTTAACAACGACTTTCTTTTTGACAACTACGACTTTCTTTTTATCGCCGCCATCGGATTTTCCGGGAGAGTCTGATTTCTTATGCTTAATCAACGTAGCCTTGGGCTGTTTGTTATCCACCTCTTCTGACATATACCACCTTATTCCTGATCATCTTCTATTTCTTCAATTTCAAAGCTCAACCCTACTCCACAGCTGGGGCAAACTGTCATATCCAACGTAATAGCAGAACCGCACTCAGGGCATTCGTAGGATTCATCGTCTTCAATAACGATCTCCTCCTCCAGTTCCTCGCCTGATTCACTTTCAACGATTTCCACATTATCATCTATAATTCCACGGATCTGATCAATATCTTCCTCATTGATACCTTCAAAAGTTTTCAACTCATCCAGTTCCATGTTAACAAGCGTTTCGATAAGATCAATTCCGTTTTCTTTAAGAAGAGCTACAACCCGTTCAGGAATGTCCGGAAGTTCCTCAATTCTGGTTATCTCTTCATCATTTTCATCAATATCATTAAACAGATCGTTGGCCGCTTTGGATATTTCCTGAGTGATATCCATCTCTTCGAACTGTTCTTCTGTTTTTACATCAATGCTCCAGTCTACAAGTCGGTTTGCCAGACGGACATTCAGTCCCTGCTTACCGATAGCCAGGGAGAGCTGCTGATCCGGGACAATGGCCAGAGCCTGTCTCTTGCTGCCATCCATGACAATGACATCCGAAACTTCTGCGGGAGACAGGGCATTTTTAATAAAGGCCTGGGGATCCGGATCAAACTTGAGGATATCAATTTTTTCCCCTTCCAGTTCCCGCACAATAGCCTGGATTCTTACACCTTTAAGACCCACACAGGCTCCGACAGGATCCACATCATCTCTTGTGGAAGAAACAGCGATCTTGGTTCTGTAACCGGGTTCCCGGACAATCTTATGGATTTCAATGGTGTTATCGTAGATCTCCGGAACTTCCAGTTCGAAGATTCTCCGGACAAAATCCGCATGGGTTCTGGAGAGAACAATCTGAAGCCCTGAAGGAGTTTTATTAACCTCACTGATCAGCGCTTTGATTCGGTCACCCACGTTGTATTCTTCCCGGGGGGACTGAAATCTCTTGGGGAGGATCCCCTCTGTTCTTCCCAGATCAACAAAGATATTACCGTTCTTTTCTCTCTGGTAGTAACCGATGATCATCTCTCCGACTTTGTCTTTAAACTCGGAGTGGAGAGTATCTTTCTGTATTTCTCTCAGATCCTGCCTGGCTCTCTGTTTAGCACTCTGAACAGCCAGCCTGTCAAATTCGGAAGGATCAATTTTAATTAGAATTTCATCTCCCACTTCACTCTCTTCATTAAACTGAAGAGCTTCTTCCAGAAGAATCTCACAAACAGGATCGTAGTAGTCATCTTCTGTCACAATCATCTTCTTGGCATAGATGGAGACATCTGAATTGTCATCATTGAACCTGACTACCGCATTATCGGAGGTTCCATATTTTCTCTTGTACGCTGCAAGCAGAAAATCTTCAATGGTTTTCAGTACGAGTTCTTCTGTAATACCTCGTTCCTGTTGTAACAGGCGTATTGCCTCTGCAAAATCCGGGGTCATTTTTTACGGGCCTCCATTGTATAATCAAGTTTTGCCTTTCTAATAGTACTTAGGGGGATATTCAATTCCTTTTCATCCTTTTCAAGAAACAATGTATCTTCACTGCAGTCACGGATCCATCCGCCTATCCATTCGGAATCCCCTTCCTGCAGGATTTTCAGGGCTTTGCCTTTGAATATGGCATACTCCCTGCTGCTTTTAATTCTTCTATCTATTCCGGGAGATGTAATCTCCATGGATGTATCCCTTGATTCCATAAGGAGTTCAATCCGGGGCTGTATGACCCGGTGGACCGTTTCACAGTCTTTAACAGTGACGCCCTGTTCCTGGAATATTACCAGACGGATTGTGAATGTTTTCTTGACAACAGCCGCATTCAATTCAACCACGGAAATGCCCATTTCATTCAGAACAGGCTCGATTCCATCCAGTATTTTTTTTTCAATCTCTTTCAACGCAAATTATCCTGGGGCACCTGAGTGGAATTTGGGTCCAAAAAAAAGAGCCTTGTCGGGGCTCTTAACTTCAAGATGCCATAAATTTTGTCTAAACAATACCAGCTATAGTAAACTCTGTCAACTGGAGACAAAATCTCCTGCCGCATAGGGATATATTCAAATAACACCGCAGAGAACCAGAGCCTCGATTCTGACACTATTCCATTGGCCCAAAAGCTCTCCGCAGGCTCTCAGTGTGGCTCCGGTTGTAAATACATCATCCAGAAGGATAATCCTGGAAGGAGTTTCCAACCTCTCCTGAATATGTCTCCGGAAACAGAGAGAACTTTCAAGATGAGACGCCCTATTCTCCCGATTCAGGGTTTTCTGTTCGATCCTGTCTGTCCTTTTCAGAAGATCAGAACATTGATACCCGTACCGACGGGAAAGAAGGCGGCTTATCAGACGGACCTGATCCCATCCCGTCTTTCTGATTTTACCTTTTCTGGGGGGAACGGGAACGATAAGATCCGAAGACGTGACAGCCATCCTCTGCAGCTGCTTATGAACCGCATCGGCATAGAAAAACCGGAGATTTTTCATACTCCCTGATTTGTACCTGTGAAGGAGTTCCCTGTGTACGCCTGCGAAACGGAAAAGGACCCTCAGGGACTCCAGACAGCCCGGCAGGATGGGACAGAAGGGACATTCATCCTCTTCCAGCGACGGAAAACCGCATCGGGAACAGATCCCTGAACCTGAAGCCTCATTCAGTAGGTCTGTTTTACATTTTTCACAGACAGCCCGGTCCTCATATAATTCGGCGCCGCAGATATAACAGTGATTCCTGCAGAGAAGTGATTGGACAAACATACTGTGTAAACGGATATTATCCGGGTAGAAATTCAAATAAAATGAAAATTTACTTTTTCAGACTCTTTTTCAGGGAATCAAGAGTATTCAGAGCTTCTAGAGGAGTCAGATCATTTATATTCAGGGATCTCAGCTGATCCAGAACAATCTCACCGCTGTCAAAAAGGTTCTGCTGGGGAGAGATCTCCTTTTCAGCCGGGGGTACTGAAAACTTTTCACCAACCGGCCCGCTTTCCATGGATCTGAGGACCTGTCCCGCCCTTTTCACCACACTGTCGGGAAGCCCCGCAAGAGATGCCACATGAATACCGTAAGAGTTCCCGGCAGGGCCCTCCTTGATCTTCTTCAGGAATACGATATCATCGCCTGTTTCTTTCACCGAAAGGGAAAGATTGCACAAGGCGGGATGGGACATTTCTGTCAGCTCATGATAGTGGGTGGCAAAGAGAGTCTTGCATTTCACAGAATCCAGAATGAACTCGGCTATGCTCCAGGCAATGGAAAGACCGTCATTGGTACTGGTTCCCCGGCCTATTTCATCCATGATCACTAGACTGAAAGAGGTGGCATTTCTCAGGATATGAGCGGTTTCATTCATTTCAACCAGGAATGTTGATTCTCCCCGGGCCAGGTTATCCGAAGCACCGACACGGCAGAAGATCTTATCGACCACTCCTATGCGCGCCTGATCCGCCGGAATATAGGATCCGATCTGAGCCATCAGTACAATAAGGGCGGTCTGCCTCAGATAGGTGGACTTACCTGCCATATTCGGTCCTGTGATAAGGGCGAATATCCCTTTATCCTCTGTGAGTACAGTCGAATTGGAGATAAATTCCCCCTGGGGCAGATAGGCTTCCACCACAGGGTGTCTGCCTCCTGTTATATCCAGCTCTTTTGACTGAAGAATCTCAGGACGGCTGTATCCTCTGATAGTGGCTGTATACGCCAGAGACTGATAGCAGTCCAGCTGCGCCAGCTTCCCGCAGAGAGACTGAAGAAGGGGGATATGCTGTTTCAGCCCTTCCCTGATTTCAAGAAACAGGGAACGTTCCAGTTCGATGATTTTTTCAGAAGCCGAGTTGATACTCTCTTCAAGTTCCCCAAGTTTCGCTGTGGTATATCGTTCGGATCCGACAAGAGACTGGCGTCTTATAAAGGATTCCGGTACGGATGCAGACTGGGTTTTGGAGACTTCCAGGAAATACCCGATGATCTTGTTGTATTTCAGTTTTAAATTGGTAATCCCGGTCTCATCTTTGATTCCCCGGAGATAGTCATCAAGGATGGACCGGCTATGGGTTTTTAAACCTTTCAGTCGGTCCAGTTCCTGATGATACCCTTCCCGGATCATCTTTCCTTCATGAAGCAGAATGGAAGGATCTTCGGCTATGGACCTTTCCAGGAGGGAAATGATTCCCTCCAGAGTCTCCTTGTCCTCCCGGCTGGTAAGTTCCATACCGGATATGGTATTTTTCATGACCTCTTCGATAAGGAACATCTTCTCCAGGGAAACCCGGAGAGAGAGAAGATCCTTGGCGTGGGCTTTATCCAGACCGATCCTGGCAGTGAGCCGTTCCACATCCAGAATTCCTGAAAGGATTGTTCTCACTTCCTGCATGAGGAGCTGATTTTTATAGAACTGACTGACCTGCTCCTGGCGATGAATAATCTGTTCATACTCCCGGAGGGGGTTCATGATCCACTGACGGAGCATTCTGGCACCCATGGATGTCATTGTCTCCTCCAGAACACTTAAAAGTGTATAGGAAGGAGAACCATCATTCATATTCCGCAGCAGTTCCAGGTTTTTCTGGGTCGCCTCATCCAGGGAAAGATATCGTCCGTCCTCGTAGCGGCGGATCCCCTGGAGATGACTGAGATAGTGGCGTGCCGTATCTTTCAGATAGTCAAGGATTACACCGGCAGCCGCAATGGCGGAATCTTTCTCTTCAAAGCCGAATGCCTTCAGGTTTGCCACGGCAAACTGCTCTTTCAGAGCGCTGTAACTGCTCTGGGTATCAAATAACCAGTCGGGAATTTTATTGACCACCAGGGCCGGACGGGAATTGAGAGAGCGGTAGTAGGCATAGTCCATCAGAGATTCCTGCACAAGGATCTCCCGGGGGTTAAGCCGGCTGACCTCTCTGCGGATATAGTCTTCCTGATGATCTCCCTCAAAAGAGGTGGCCCAGAACTCCCCTGTAGACAGATCCACATAGGAGAAGGCCATCTGCCTGCCAACCTTTCCGATGGAAGCCAGATAGTTATTGGACCTTTTATCCAGGTAGGACTCATCCACCACAGTGCCGGGAGTGATAATTTCAACCACATCCCTGGTGGCAATCCCCTTTCCTTTTTCAGGCAGTGAGATCTGTTCGCAGATGGCAATCTTCTTGCCCGCCTGCAGCAGCCGGCCAATATAATTCTGGGCGGCATGATAGGGAATTCCGCACATGGGAATGCCGTGACGCTTTGTCAGAGTGAGATTGAGTATACGGCTGACCTCTTCCGCATCGGATTTGAACATTTCGTAAAAGTCACCCATCCGGAAAAAGAGTACCGCGTCTTTGTGCTTCTCCTTGATGGACAGGTACTGCCGCATCATGGGGGTATTTTCAGACATAGTGGATAATAAAGTTATCGCATCCGGCTCATCAGCCTCTGAAGGACCTGATCTGTTATATCCACCTCATAATTCCACCAGAGAAGATCGGGATCGGATTTCTTGAAAACCAGAGAAAACCCGTTGCTTTCCGCTACGTACTGTATCTCTTCATTGATTTCTTTGACCAGAGTCATATTCTGACTGAGACTTTTGTTCATCTCGGAAAGCTGGGCATTTTTAACGCGGATATAATCCCTCAAATAGTTCTTTTTCTTGAAAATTTCATTATCCAGTTCAAGAGCCCTGGAGGTATTTCCATCGTTTTCCGCATCCAGTTTCCGGGCTTCCAGGATCTTGATTTCATCCTGAATTTTCTGACTCTCCTCCTGAAATGACTGTTTCAGCTCCTCCAGCTCCCTCACAGCCTGAGAGTCTTTATAAAAAGCGGACAGGATTCTGGAATAGTCCAGAACAGCCACCTTGGTTATATTTTCCGCCGGGAGAACGACAAGACTCCCTAAAAGTATCATCAGCAGTAAAACTGTCTTCTTCATTTTTTAAACTCCTTCCCAGCACCACTGGTGCTGCTATTAAAGCAGATACAGTTCTCTGTATCAATAAATATCAATTCCGAACGAAATAACAAGGTTCAGATTTCCATTGTCAAAAGTCACATAGTCCGGTTCGGGATTCCAGTTAATGCCGCCGCCCTCTTCAAACTGGAACTTTTTAACCAGATAGAGTCCGATAGGAAACTGGGGATTATCAAAGCGGATCCCCGTACCGAGACTGAACTTGAAATCAGGCAGAGCCATGGCACCCAGAAGATCCTTGGATTTCCAGAGTCCCACACCGTCAAGAAAGATATCATACGCCAGGATATTTGTAATCAGAGGGAACTTCAGGGTCGCCGTATTGTCCCAGAGAGACTGACCGTACCGTTCAGGGTACCATCCCCGGGCGATAAACATACCGTCCGCATAGAAACCGTCCTCCTGGGGATCGGCAATGCTGGTGCTGTCCCAGGGTTTTTCAGTGAGATAGGAAAAAGCCGAATTGAGAGAGAAGACCCCTTTGTAACGGAAATCGTCTGTGGGGATATCAAAAAGGGTGAAGTTTACCTGGCCTCTGGTAACGCTCTTCAGGTAGTTCTTGGTTGACTGGGGAGTCACTCCCGCCAGGGTAACGGTTTCGCTGAACACAAAGCCTTTGGATGGATTCCCCACATAGTCCCTGGTATCCCAGGCACCCTTGAGCCACCAGCTGTCCTCGTATCGCCAGGTTCCCAGATTGTCCCGGATCTCTTCACTCCAGGGTCTGTAGATATCTTCATCGTAATCTATTGTCTCAAATCCGGTTCTCAACCCTGTGTAGGTACTGAACCGCCCCAGACCGGTGTGCCATGTGTACCCGGTATTGGCGCCGACACTGATTGTGTTGGAATCGTACTCCATCAGATAATCGCTGGGAACAATTTCATCATTGTTTTCAAAATCATCGTCACTGCTGTATGGATCGATAACTCCGTCACCGTCAATGTCCTGATACACACTTTTGCCTGTGGCTCTGGTAAAGGTCAGGTCTGTTCCGATGCCCCAGCGTGTATTGAAAAGACGGGGTTCCGAGTACTTCAGAGACACCGACTGGGTATCCGGGGAAAATGTGGATTCCACACCCACTGTCGTACCCCTTCCCAGGAAGTTTCTGTCATTCCACTGGATAGTACCGGCCATGGGGAACTCACTTCCGCCGGAAAAGGTAATTCCGAAAACAATATCGGCGGTTTTCCCCTCTTCCACGTCAATGACTAGATCCATCAGCCCCTCTTCGCTTCCCGGATAGGTCTGCGGTTCAACCATATCAAAATACTGGGTGTTATAGAGGTTCCTGATTCCGTTCATAACCTTGGTTTTACTGAAAACGTCTCCCACCTCGAATGGCAGTTCCCGGGAAATAACATAATCTTTCGTCTTATCATTTCCCCGGATCACAATGTTCTCAATATGGGCCCGGTCCCTTTCCACTATCTCAACAGAATAGGAAACGGTTTTCTCTTCTTCATCACGGTTCTCCTGATAGGAGAAGGAGTTGTAGATATATCCGTTCTCAAAATAGAGGTCTGTCACCTTCTGGTAATCGATCTGAAATCTTGTCTTATTGAATACGGCGCCTTTTTCCTGACCGATCATAGCCAGGAGCTCTTCGTCGCTGTAGAGCTCGTTTCCCTTGAACGTGATCCCTTCGAAGGTGTAGGATTCTCCTTCGCTGATCACAATGGTAATGATGAGATTATTGATATTCTCCTCTTCATTCCTTACGACTTCCCGCACCACATCGGAAACTTCCGCATCGATAAACCCTCTGTCATAGTAGTAGTTTTCAATGGCCCGGATATCCTCCTGAAGCTGATTCTCCATGAGAACACCCTTGTGAAACAGAGACTGGGGTTTGGTTTCCATCAGCCCTTCCAGGGTTTTAGTGGTCACATATTTATCATTACCGGTAAAGTGAATCTCACTGATAGTGGTCTGATCCCCTTCGGTGATATTAAAAACAACCGAGGCGGAGTTTTTTTCTTCATCTTTTTCAATGGAACTCTCTACCCGGGCATCGATATAACCCTTTTCTATATAGAGGTCTTTGACAGCCTGAGCATCCAGACTGATGGACGTTTTATTGACCAGATCTCCCTTGGTCAGAAGAATGGTATCGAGAAGCTCACCCTTTCTGATCCTGTTGTTCCCCGTAAAAATGATGCTGTCCACTACGGGTTTCTCTTTAACCTCGAACTCTAGGATTACAGTATTATAATTTGTATCCCCCGGAAGGGCCTGGGGAAGGATAAGATCAAAATACTCGAGAGCATAGAGTTTTCCCTGAATTTCCCAGGAAAGTGCATCTGTAAACTTTTCCGATACATAGGGCCTGACAATCCCCTTGAGTTCGGTCTCTGAAATGGCATCCAAACCGGAAAACCTGATATCCAGGATTGGTTTATTCTGATACCAGTCAGGATCCTCCTGGGCACTGAGCCCCAGTGAGATCATTGTCAAGATCACGAAGATCAGAGGCAATCGAAATTTAAGCATTAAAACTCCTTCGCACAGTTAATAAGAATATCGCCATTCCAGGCTGATCGCATTTCGAGGTACAAAATCCGTATTAAAATCCGGGGCATTTTCCTGATTATAGTTCCAGGAAACAAGAAAAAATGGTGTTCTCATCTCGAGAGTCAGGTCCGGTACGAGACTCATGCCGCCTGAGTAGGAGTTTATACCATCCAGTTCATTGTAATCAACAAGCAGTCCTGCGGAAAAAAGCAGGTAATCCCCGATAAACTGCCCCAGATATATACTTGTATTATCCAGATATCGACCCAGATTATAGGAGGATTCGGTTCCTGAATACCCCTCATAACTGGATAACTGCTCAATCAGGGCATTTTCCAGTATTTCCGTTTCAATAGTGACCGAATCCAGATTCAGAGTCTCCTCAAGAGCATTTTCAAAGGGATCGGTCAGCCCCATATCGCTGACCATCCCTCCTGTTGCCAGGACAAGAGTGGAAAGATCCACCTCGTCTGTATTATAGGGAACCAGACTCTGCCCGAAGAGAGCCATAATCTGATCTTCCGAACGGGGCGGATCCGTCCGGAAAGAAGGGGAAAATTCATCTCTGATAGGATTTCTGTAAGTCAGAAAAACAGTCACATCATCTCCATTGATATCAGTGGTGTCAATTTCCGCTTCCAGATTCAGGAAGGGGTTGAAGTCCTCTTCGGTTTCATTAAAAGTCAGAGACCCTTCTGTCATTCGGAAAGTCCTGTCAAAATAGTTAATTTCTCCGTTCCGTATGCTGATTTCACCATCCATTACAAGCGATCCGTTCCTTGTGTCCAGCTGAAGCTGAATGGACTCTCCCGGTTCTGCCGTAGCTTTTACGATTTCAAGCTGGGGGTTGGGAAGAATAAACTGAACATTCCGCCCTGTCAGGAACTCAAGATCCAGAGTAAAAGGATAACGGACAGCCCCTCCGCTTTTCTCTCTGATTTCCGTCCTGGCCCCAATGGAGCCGATCATTTCATTCAAAACAAACCGACCCTCCAGGCCTCCCTGCTGATCCGTTCCATAAAGCCGGATATTTCCTGTAAACGCCCCGTCCACCAGAACTCCGTACCCGTTATAACTGACCGGAGTCCCGGGAACGCCTCCCGCCTGAGCCAGAAGCTCATAATTTTTAATACCCCATCCGCTGAGGTTCATAAATCCCGACCCGGAAAGACCGCCCTCTCCGATCGGAATCGTAAAGGGATCGACTCTGATAGACTGCTCCTGGAAATGGACCCTTATATCGGTCATTCCTATGTCATCCACCGTATAGGGAGTCAGAACCATGAGGTTTCTGCTGTCCAGATGTCCTGAAAAAGAGGGATTCCTGGATGTTCCTCCCAGATGGAGATTTCCCACCAGGGAACTGTTTTCTCTGAAAACCGCATACCTGCTGTCAAGAGCTTTATCTTTCGGCATAAAGTAGTTAATCAGATTCAGATCCAGTTCAAGGCCCTGTATATTCAGATCCAGATCTTCACTCCGGACAGATCCGTCTACCTGGAATCTGACAGGAAAAGGATCGCTCACTCTGGCGCTGATCTTTTTAGATTCCAGATCAACCATAAAATTCTGCTCGGGATCCCCGATAAGATCCCCCGAAAAAACACTGTCCTTCTTACTTATATTCACGGTTTTGGAGGAAAAGGTCGTCAACCCGTTCCAGCGGACAGGATGAAACCGGACTCTCCCTGTAAAATCCCTCTGCCCCAGTGTTCCCAGTTCCCTAAAACCGACGGGTTCTTCCAGTTCCATAGAAAAAGTGATGCCCGACTGAATCGAAGTCTGATTCTCTTCGCCCGGGTTGGTCACATTTTCAACACTGGCAGTCAACATTGCCGTGCCCTCCTGAAAATTCAAAAACCCCAGTCCCTTTGAAAGGGTTACAGTATTTCTTTGAAGTTTCAGATCATAGAGTTCAATTTTTTCCGGATTCATCCTGAATGCCAGATTTGTATTGAGGGAGCTGCCGTTGATTGTCAGGTTGCCCGTACTGAGCGTGCCTTCCAGTTCCGGTGCCTCAAGAGATCCTTCCAGTGTGATTTCCGCATCGATCCGCCCTGTGATCCCCAACGATTCCAGTCGGTCGAGCAGAGCATTATCCAGAGTGACAGACGAGGAGATACTGCCGTCATTGTATACGCAGTAAAGCGAATAGGTTTCCGTGATACTGCGGTCCCGGCTTGTGAGATTTACCGATCCGTTTAAAATATTCTGTTCCAGATTGTAGAAGAGTGAGCCGCTGCCTCCCAGTGTGGAGTAGCCGTCCCTGTACTGCAATGAAAAGATATTCACTACCCCCGGGGCCAGGTAGGCGGTCAGGGTCATCTCTGGCTCACTCAGGAAGGGAGAGTTTTTCCACTCAACGGAACTTTCATTCAGATAGACTTCCCACTCCCTGTCGCTGTAACGGCCCCGGATATTCAGGGATGCACTGAGATCATTGCCATCCCAGCGGATGGGAAAATCCTTTGATTCCAGGGTTGCCAGAAAGCCCGATCCGGGGTTTCTAAGAAACTGACCTTTCAGACCGAAAGAACCCAGCAGAGAAAATTTCCCTTCTGAATAAATTCCGTTGACAAGATAAAGATTGTCATTGATGTTCCAGTTGGACTGCAGATCAATGTTCTCCTGCCCTATGACTCCTGTAATATTGCCCAGGAGATAGTTTCCGTTCCAGTTTGCTTCCAGAGCAAAGATTTCCATCTCTTCCGGTGAAAAATATCCCCTGAATTTCAAACTCCTCTCTTCTGTTCTGTCGGAAATCTGAAAGAGTTCCACCGAAGAGCTGAGAAGCTCCCCCTGATACCTTGCCGAACCTCTGACTGTCAGTGACAGACCCTCATCCATCAGGTCGAGATTTCCCGCATATTCGGGAAAAAAAGGCTTCACCACATCGAAAGAGAGTTTATCCACTCTGAACTCTGCGGAAAACTCGGGCTGATCCCTGTAGAGGAATTCTCCATTCACAAAGATCTGATCCCGGGATGACTTTTCTGTGTTCAGAGAGGAGCGCAGAGAAAAAACAAAGGTGTCCCCTTCCCTGTTCAACAGGATCTGAAGGGGCCCTGACTTCCAGCCGCTGTCCAGAGAAACGGAATCTGACTGAATATAGAAGTAATCATCCACAAGACTCAGAGACAAGCGGCCTTCCGCTGTCACTCCCGGCGTCAGGGGAACCTGATAGAAGTCCAGCTGCCCCCGGGGAAAGTCCTCCTTGAGGACCCATTCCCCGGAATAGGTATAATGCCCTTTGGGGGTTGATGCGGTCAGATTCTCAACCTGAAGGATCTCAGCATTCCCTTTCAGTCTTATATCCGTATGAACGGGAAAGGGAAGAGTTTCATTCCGGAGATAGGCAGACCCGTCGTACTCATAAGAGATATCTCCGGTTTTCTGAAAATAGACGACCCGGGATGATCCTGAAAGGACAGTGTTGAGCCAGGGATCAGCAAAAGCCAGTCCCCCCCTGAGAGTCAGAATATTATTGAATGAGAACTGTTCAGCCGAGAAATCCGCCTGAATACGCTCCTCTGAGAGCACAAGGTTCAGATCATAGGGCTGATCGTCCCGGATCTTTGCCAGTCTGAGTTCCCCGGCGGAATACCTGATATTCATCCTCTGCCTGTCCATCTCCAGAAGATTGGACCGGATCTCCCGGAAATCCCCGTCAAGATTGAAACCGGTCAGGTTATTAAAAAGACTCCCTTTGATGGAAAAGCTGAATGATCCCTCTTCAAGAGGCCCGGACAGACCAGGCAGAGAAAAATCCACATCACCGGCCATAATCACCCTCAGAAAATCTTTCTGCTGCCTGACGGTAATGGTCCTGCCGTTAAACTGGAAGGAGTAGGAAGGGTCTTCATACTGCAGATCCACCGAACGGATCCTCACCCTTCCCGCAAAATATCGGCTGATATCCAGTGGTTCCGCGGAAGCCTGTTCCCTGTCTTGAGCTGTAAACAGATCGATCAGCCTTCTATCCCTCTCAGCATTGATTGAGAGATCCAGACCATTGAGTGAAATCCCAGAGATGAGAACCCGATCGGTATTCTGAAAAATCAGGGCGAAGGGATTATAGAAAAGTTTCAAACTCCGGACTTTCAGTACCACATCCTTCGTTACGGGATGAACCAGCTGAAGATTCCGGATTTCAAAATAGGTAAGCACCGAGGGAGAAATCTGATCATAACCGATCCGGTACCCCAGAGTCTCTTCCAGAGACTCTATCACATCGTATTTCAGATCCTCTGCCAGGACCGCCATTTTATCCTGGACCGTCTGATATCCCAGGTAGGAGAAAACAACAAGAACGGCAAAAAAGAGTACCTGAAAAAAATGTATAAGAAAATAGGAGAACCGGCTCATCGTGACGGACTCTCCCGGGCGATGAGATTGATCGTAATAATTCCCGAATCTGCCGTCCGGTCCCCAGAGACAGGATCAAAACGCAGCAGAAGGGCCCATTCCCGAAGCTGCCTGTCGACTCTGAGATCTCCGCTGCCGGGATTCCGGACAATAACAGAAGATACGGTTCCGTCCTGTTGGACAGAAAATTCTATATGGACCTGATCCATCAGTAGCATATTCCTTGAAATTGCCAGAACAGGATCTTCTCCGTTCAGCAAAGCTCTCTCCCTCCCGTCGGTCCAGGATATATCCAGAACATTTTCGATTCCGGGAGAATTTATGGTATCTTCCGGAAAGTTTCCGGAGTTTTCATCATTATAGAGATCCGACGGGTCGGATATTTCCTCCACCGCCGGCAGTTTTCCATCTTCTACTATAACAGGTTCGGAAACTTTTGTATCTGTGCTGATCGGTACATCTTCTCCCGTAGAAGGATCACCGTTCTGAGGAACATTCTGCAGGGTCTTTGGGGGGGGAACAGCCCGAATTTCCGGTCTCACCTCAGGCTCCTCAGGTGAGGTTCTAAGGATTTTCGGTATCTGGGGAACCGGTTTTTCAGGCTCTGCGGCCGCTACCGGAGTCTCCGGCGGGGGGGGGATCAGAAAAACTGCCACAGGCAGAAATTTATCCCTTACTTGAACTTCCGGCAGGAACATCCATAGAGAGAGCATAATGAGAGCATGGATCAGGAGTGAGAAAAATATTGCTTTTTTCATAGTTAAGGGATTTGCCCTCAGAATGTCACTCTGAAAGTGATGCCTCCATCGATTTCCGAATCTTCGGGAAGATAATCCGTAAACACTTCAACCTG
The DNA here is from genome assembly GCA_963666275.2 of Oceanispirochaeta sp. Classification (GTDB taxonomy): domain Bacteria; phylum Spirochaetota; class Spirochaetia; order DSM-2461; family DSM-2461; genus Oceanispirochaeta. The sequence continues at coordinate 1,560,047 of CAXXOA010000001.1, read as the reverse complement.
CCACAGGTTACCATGTCTGTAGAGAGCGGAAACGCCTGTTCGAAAAGGAGAAACTGCAACGGGAGTGAAAATACTGTTCAGTTTGCTCTGAAAGTGCCCGGCCTTCACAGCCGCACTCCAGCGGCCCTCATCAAAATACCATCTGTTTTCCGCTCCGTACTGCCACTCTTCCCTATTTAAATATTCGGCATAAAGAGATATATCACTTACAGGACGGCCCCTTTTTTTTGTCAATTCCAATTCTCCGTAGGGGATGGAGTCATCAACGATGCTGAAGGTTTCGTCACGGTACCTTAAAAAGGAGCCCCATCTGTACCCAGTTTTCAAAGATCCGCTCCAGCGGGACGTATTGAACGCCAGGAGAATGCCGCTGTTCTGCCCGGTCAGGGGGGAGAGCGGCGGGAGAGCAGCGGCTGAGATTCCCAGTGTCATCAGGGAGAAGGGAGCCGGCTCCTCAATTTCAAGAAAAGCTTTCAGAGTGAGAGATTCTCCGGCCATAAGGGCCAGCGCCCCCTGTCCGTAGTAATGGAAAGCTTGAGAAAAAGACTCATATTCCAGAGCCAGCCCCGCCTCACCTTTCCAGGAGAGGCCAGATCCGATGTCCCCCCGTCCCAGAACTCCCAGCGAGGGGCGTACCCTGTATTCCGGGCTCTCTCCGAAAACAGCATCAGAGAGGATACCCCCATAGGGAGTCCATGTTCTGCCTGCAAGCATGAGACGTGTATCCAGACGGGGCATAAACAGAGTCTGCTCCGGATCCTGCCAGTATTGCAGTACCAGAGAAGTCTCACCCATCTCTCCCTGAGCGGAGAGAGCCCAGAGGGGATCTTCCTGCCAGTTGCCGCCGGCGGTCAGCTTTGCCTGTATACGGCCGGAATAGTCATATCCTGCCCAACCGTAGGGCCGGGCCGATTCCATCCAGTCCGATGCGGCCAGCCAGAATAGAGAAGAGGAGGAATTTTCAAGGAGATAGTCTCCTGACAATTGCCACCCGTCTCTGTAGGCACCGGACAGTTCTCCCTGACCGCTGTTTTTTCCGGCAGCCCTGGAGGTTACCCGGGGAAGAGCCAGAACCGGGACAGCAGGAGCATCCGCTGGGTCCTGGGCAGAAAATTCTCTTATGACATCCGGAACCATCCTGGCGGCAGTCAGCCTCTGCTCCCTGTCGGCCAGGTCCGGATAGGCTGACGACAGAAAGATGTCCGGCACCGGGATATCCGGACGGGGATTTCGTTCGTAGTGGATATCCCGATCCAGTTCTATCCTATCGCTGTTCTGCGCGGAGAGAGAAAAGAGATTCAAGAAAATAAGAAAGACTATGGCCAGAGTGGGCATTGTGTATTATTCTATCGGAAACATTTGATTAGGCAAGGACAGATGAAGAATTTACCTCATAAATTTGTTGTTCTGGAAGGGCTGGACGGCGCCGGCACCACAACTCAGCTCAATTTACTGAAACAGTACTGCCGGGACCGTGAAATTCCCTGCTGGACCACTTACGAACCGTCCAATGGTTTTATTGGACAGGCCGCCAGAGCGGTCCTTGAAAAAAGGGAGCTCGTCCACCCACTGACACTGGCCCAGCTTTTTGCCGCCGACAGGAGAGAACACCTTTCCGAAATGGAAAAACACCTGGCCGAAGGAGAATGGGTATTCTGTGACCGCTACCTCTACTCCTCCCTTGCCTACCAGTCCCTGGATATCCCCTTTGACACAGTCCTGGCTCTGAATGCGGATTTTCCCGCACCTGATTTCTGTCTCTATCTGGAATGCTCCATAGAAACCTCTTCTCTCCGACGGGGAAGAAGAGAGTCCCAGGACATCTATGAAAAAGAAAAGCTTCAGCGGATAGTGGCTGAAAACTATGAAAAAGCCTTTTCCACGCTCCCTGATGTCCGGATCCTGCACCGGATTAATGGAGAACAGGTTCTGGAAAAGGTACATCAGGATATTCTGGGCCTTCTCGGCATTTAACTGCCCATAGACACTAATCCCCCCCCCGCCCTCTGCCGATACTCAAAATGTGAGAACCATCAGAATGGGAGTCATTGCCATATGCCTCCTTTTAACAAGCTCCCCGCTGTGGGCCTATAAGATCCTCTATGCCGAGCAGTGGTACAGACTCTACCACCAGCACCTCTATCAGTACCCGGAAGATTCCATGGAGGACATCCACTATCTGGGGATGGCCCTGAGATCGGACTTTGCCAACCCCCTGAATGCCCTGGCGGAAATAAAAACAGAAAAAGAGTGGGAAAAGTACCGCTACCTTTTTTATATGCATGTCAACCTCCGTCTCATCGACAGCTATATCCAACTGGGTAACAAATACAATAAAAGGAATGCCTACTTTTACAATTATCCCTGGAAGTTTTCCAATCTGGACAGCCTTGAAACCGCGGAAGAGTGTTTCCGCTATGCGCTGAATTTCTGGGAAGATGCGGTGGAATGGTCAGCCAAAGCAGCCTCTCCTGAATTTGCCTGGATGTTCATTGATGATATACAGTACTGGGAAGATGAATCCTACAGGATTCAGAAGGGTGAACTGGATTACAGCCGGACCCTCCAGAGGGAACTGGACAGACTCCAGAAGGTGAGAGAGACCTTTGAGAGCATGAACCAGAACACCTACTGAAAGGGACCCTGTAGGGGGAAACTCACTGAATGAGCATGGCATCGCCGTAGGAAAAGAACATATATCCCCTTTCGACAGCTTCCTCATAAGCCTTTCGGATGTATTCCTGACCGGCAAAAGAGGAGACAAGCACCAGAAGCGTGGATTCGGGAGTATGAAAATTGGTAAAAACCCTGTTCACCACTTTAAAGCTGTAGCCGGGATAGATAAAAAGACTTGTTGAGTTCATCCCTCTTTTCAGATGGTCATTTTCCCAGGCCGATTCCAGGGTCCGGATACTGGTGGTTCCCACAGCAAGGATGGGTCGCCCCTCCCTTCTGGCCCGCTCCACTTTTTCTGCAGTCTCATCAGAGATAAAAAACTGCTCTTCGTGCATTCTATGATCCAGCAGGGACTCAGTCCGTACCGGTTCAAAAGTTCCCAATCCCACATGGAGAGTGACAAAGGCTGTTTCTATCCCTTTATCCTCCAGCCGCTGCAGAATCTCTTCGGTAAAATGAAGACTGGCCGTGGGAGCGGCTACAGATCCGGTTTCCCGGGAAAATACTGACTGATACCGTTCAGAATCATCCCGGGTATCCTCCCTTTTGATATAGGGAGGCAGAGGAATGTGTCCGAACTCTTCCAGCCACTCCTCCCCTATGGGAGAAGAAAACCTGACGATCCTGTGATTTGTTGTCACTTCTTCCGTAATGGTACCTGTTATGCCGCCGGGGAATTCCAGAACTTTGCCGGTTTTCTGCTTCTTTGCCTTGGAAACCATGCATTTCCAGCTGTCCGGTGCGGTGCGGGAAAGGAAAAAGAATTCGACCTTTCCTCCCGTTGCCGAACGGGCGTAGACCCGGGCTTTTCTGACCCGGGAATTATTGAATACGACCAGAGTTCCCGGCTCGAGGAGATCCGGAAAATCCTTCATATTCCTGTGTTCTATGGTTTTTGTCTCTCTGTTCAACACCATCAGGCGGGCAGTTCCGCGGCTTTCCGGCGGATGCTGAGCTATCTGCTCCTGTGGCAGGTCAAAAGAGAAGTCCCTGATTTTCATCGCTGTTCTGTTCCAATCCTATGTGTTTGTAGGCAAGCGGCGTAGCCACTCTGCCCCGGGGGGTTCTCTTCAGGAACCCCTGCTGTATCATGTAGGGCTCGTAAAAATCCTCCAGAGAGTCAATTCCCTCACCTACCGAAATCGCCAGCGTTTCAGCCCCCACAGGGCCTCCGCCGTACTTTTCGATAAGGGCCCTCAGTATCTCACGGTCCACCCGCTCCAGACCTTTCTCATCAACCTGAAGCCTCTGCAGACCGGATCTGACAATATCTTCTGTTATGATCCCTTCGCCCTCGACCTGGGCAAAATCCCGCATCCGCCGCAGCAGGCGGTTGGCTACACGAGGGGTTCCCCTGCTGGATCCCGCCAGCAGAATAGCCGCATCCGAGGTAATCGTAATATCCAGGATCGCGGCACTCCTGCGAAGAATCTTCTGGAGTTCCTCATGAGTGTAGAAGTTCATCCTGACATTGATACCGAACCTTGTATAAAGGGGACTGGAAACCCGTCCGGGTTTTGTCGTGGCCCCTACCATAGTGAAAGGAGGAACAGGTATCCTGATTGTTCTGGCCGAAGGCCCCTGACCGATAATCCAGTCCAGTTCATAGTCTTCCATGGCAATGTAGAGCATCTCTTCAATGGCAGGCTTCAGCCTGTGAATTTCATCGATAAAGAAGACCGTACGATCAGAAATAGTGGTAAGAAGTCCCGCCAGATCCTTGGGTTTATCCAGAGCCGGTGCGGAGGTGACTCTTGTTTCCACCCCCAGTTCATTCGCCATAATTCCCGCCAGGGTCGTTTTACCAAGCCCCGGAGGTCCTGACAGGAAAACGTGGTCCAGCGGTTCCTGACGCTCCCGGGCAGCCTGAATAAAAACCTGAAGATTCTTTTTTATGTCCTCCTGCCCCAGAAACTCATTCAGCAGCTTCGGTCTGATTGGGTTATCCGCATGTTCTTCCCCCTGATGGGGCAGGCCGGAAAGGATGTTGTCTTCTGTCATAATTTGTTCTGCCCCTCTAGGAACTGAGCTCTATGATGGCTCTTCTTATAATTTCCTGTTCCTTCTTCTCTGCGCTCAGATCCTGAAAAGCAGGATCCTGCAAAAGATTTCTGACAACGCTCTGAACCTGCCGTTTATCAAATCCCATGGCAGTCAGGGATTCTATGAGTTCCCCACCCGGCCCGGATGCGGCTCCGGGGGAAGCACTGTCATCCCAGGTGAGTTTGCCTTTCAGCTGAAGCAGGATCTTCTGAGCTGTTTTCTTTCCCAGTCCGGGAAGGGAGGACAGGCCGTCCAGGTTCTCTTCCTCCAGGTACTGGACAATCTGTTCCGTACGCGCAGCCGAGAGGATTTTCAGAGCCCCCTTGGGCCCTACGCCGCTGACAGAGATCAGATCCAGAAAAAGGAAGCGCTCATTGCGGGTGGTAAAGGCGAAAAGCCCCATGGCATCTTCTCTGTGATACATCCAGGTGTAAAGCCGGGCTTCTTCCCCTACCGCCGGGGCAGAGCTGATGGACATGGCTGAAGCTTCCAGAATCCACTCGATTCCCTGGTTTTCAAGACAGATGGATCCTGAAGTTTTTTCCGTAACAATGCCTTTAATACTGTTAATCACACTCTTCCTCCCGTATGGGCATGGCAGACAGCAGCTGCCAGCGCATCAGCGGCATGATCCGGACGGGGCTGCTCAGAGAGTTTCAGAAGAAGAGCAACCATCATCTGAACCTGTTTTTTTTCCGCCCGTCCGTTTCCCACAACAGCCTGTTTTATCTGAAGCGGAGTATACTCGTAAACCGGGATACCCGATTGGGCCATGGCCAGAACCAGAACGCCCCTCGCTTCTGCGACAGGAAGAGCGGATTTGACATTTTTGGCAAAATAGAGGGTCTCTATGCCCGCACAGTCCGGCCTGTACTCTTCTATAACAGAACAGAGCCCCTGATAGAGGCTCTGCAGTCTTAAAGGAGAGGGCATTTTGCTGCTGGTTTTTATAACCCCGTGGGCCACATGGCGCCCCCGTATTCCGTCGTGGCTCACCAGCCCCCAGCCGGCATCGGCTAAACCGGGGTCTATCCCCAGAATGAGGGGCATTATTCCATTTCGAAGTCAGCAGGAACATCCAGATTACTGGCTACATCCTGGACATCATCGTTATCTTCCAGCCGCTCTATCAGACGAAGGACTTTTCCTGTCTGATCATCATCCAGAGAAACAGTATTATCGGGAACCATGGTGACTTCCGCTCCCACTTCTTTGAAATCCGCAGCCTGAAGAGCCGTCAGAACGGCTTCGAATTCACTGGGATCGGTAACAACTTCAATGGCACCGTCATCGTCGGTAACATCTTCCGCACCCGCTTCAAGAGCCGCTTCAAACAGGGATTCGAAATCTGTATTTTCTCCGTCATAGGAGATGATACCTTTTCTGTTGAACTGGTAGGATACGGCACCGGTCGCTGCCAGAGATCCGCCGCCTTTGTTGAGAATGCTCCTCACATCCGCTGCGGTTCTGTTTTTGTTATCAGTCAGAGCGGAAATAAGGAGTCCCACTCCGCCGGGAGCATAGGCTTCGTAGGAAAGTTCGACATAGTCGACCCCTTCCATGTCTCCGGTTCCCTTCTTGATCGCTTTCTCAATGTTGTCTTTGGGCATATTTGCCGCTTTCGCTTTTAGTACAACAGTTCTGAGGGCGGCATTTGCTTCAAGATCCCCTCCGCCCATTTTAGCGGCAACAGTGATCTCTTTGATAATTTTTGTAAAGAGTTTTCCTCTTTTGGCGTCTGCAGCGCCTTTCTTGTGCTTTATAGTATGCCATTTACTATGACCTGACATATTTTCTCCTCTGATATGGAAATCCTGTAAAAAATAGCATAACGAAAATCAGGCTGTCAAGAATAGGGAGCCACCTCTGTTGGCCAGTTAACTCCTTCAGGACCTGTTATTTCGTCAAGTTCCGTAAAAATTTCCACAAGAACAGCATTGAGAAGATCCAGCCCCCGGGAGTTGAGAAAAAGGGAATCTTCCCTGCGCTCCATATTCCCGTTCTTCAGATTCACCGAAATTGTCCGGGGAATAAACTCTTCCGGAACCTTAGCGAAAACCTGCCGGAAAGCCCCGATACTGATGCCTTCCTTCATTCTCAGGCCCATCAGAAAGTAGTCTTTCAGAAAGTCTGAAGGTGACAGGATTTCCACATCTTCCTTTTCGAATATCCCGGAAGCAAAGCGCCCCACATCCCGCAGAACTCTGTGTCTTTCCAGGACTCCCGAAGGATTGCGGATCATAGAGACAGCCCCGGGACCGACCCCCAGGAAGGGACGCATCTGCCAGTAGGCTTTATTATGAAAACACTCCCTGCCGGGACGGGCAAAGTTGGAGACCTCGTAGCGCCTGAACCCCTTCTCTTCCAGAAGGAGGCAGCCCTCCCGCCAAATTTCCTCTTCCTCTTCCGCTGTGATTTCCAGGTCCTGCCTTTTTTCCCAGGAGTCCGAAAGTACGGTCCCGTTCTCCAGCGTAAGGGAATACCAGGATATATGATCGGCTCTCCAGCCCGCCGCCTCCTGCAGATCCAGAATCTGGTCTTCCCTGGTCATTCCCGGCAGTCCCTGTATCAGATCGATACTCAGAGTAAAGCCAGGATGGTGACTGATCAGATCCAGAGCTTTCTGAATAGCCTGCTCCGAGCTGCGGCGTCCTGCAAGCTTCAGAAAACTGTCCCGGAACGTCTGAACTCCCAGGCTGATGCGGTTTATCCCGCAGGACTGCCAGAGAGCCAGCGACTGAACCGATACATTCACGGGATTACATTCCATTGTGACTTCCCCGGGAAGGCTGTTGCCGTTTATCCGGGAAAGAGCCTCCATCAGATAGACAATGAGTTCAGGCGAAAGAGAACCGGGAGTCCCCCCTCCGATATACACGGAAGAGAAATCTTTTATGCCGTAAAGAGATTTCTCCTGTTCTATCTGAGTTACAATGGCATTGACTGTATCATTGACACAGGAGTAGTCGGTGATGGAAAAAAAATCGCAGTAGTCGCACTTGGAAGTGCAGAAAGGGATATGAATGTAGAGAGCCGCTGAATATCCGGCCACGGAAAGCCTCCTATAAAAGGGACATTTTTTTAAAAGGGAAATAGCGGAACAGGACTTTTCCCAGGATGGACGTTTCTTTCACAGGTCCCCAGTAGAGACTGTCGTTCCCTTTCCCTCTGCTGTCGCTGAGCAGGAAAAACTCATCCTCCCCCAGAACAACAGGTTCCTGATATCCGTCAAATGGATACCCCTCTCTCCATCCCGGGGGTGTTTCAGGCATAAGGGGAGTATACTCCGTCTGAGCCAGAGTTTCTTCAAAAGTTTCCACACTGCTCCCGGCCGGAGTGATATAGACTCTGAAATTTTCAACCCTCACTGTATCACCGGGAAGCCCGATGATCCGTTTAATCATATAGCCGTCCTCCCAGTCAGGCCGGTTATAGGAACTGAACTGAATTTTCTGAAATGTGAAAAACCGGATCACAGGATTGATAAAGTCGATAAGTCCCAGATTTTCCCTGTAAAAGGGGGGATGCATGACAACAAGATCTCCCCTTTCGAGGCCCCAGAAGGAAAACTGATCAAACATTGTCTGAGCTTCAAGAGAAACCCGTGAAAAAAGGATCCTGTCAGAAGGACTCAGTGCGGGCTCCATGGAGCGGGAGGTTATCTTCAAAGGGGTGGAGACATATATGGTAAAGAACTGATACAGAGTAAAAAGCAGCAGAACCAGAACGATTCTTCTGACCCGCCTTCCGGTGACTTCTTTCTTTTCCCTGTAGGATCTGACCCTTTTAGAACTGTACATGATGAATCCTGCTCCTTCAGTTAAAGATGTCCCGAAAATGCTGTCTGTTCAAGACCCCTGCCATTATTTTTAACTTACTCACTCTGAGAATTGTCATATAGGAACTTTTCTTCTATAATCCTCCTCTATGGCCAAGAAGAAAAAGACTCCCTCCAATGTGCTGGGAGAAAACAGAAAAGCCCGATACAACTATACAGTCTCAGAATCTCTGGAATGCGGAATTGCCCTGAAAGGTACGGAAGTAAAGTCCTTCAAAGCGTCGAAATTCTCCTTTCCTGATTCCTTTGTTGAGATACGGAACCATGAACTTTTTATCCGGAATCTGCATGTTACACCCTACGATTTCGGCAATATCCATAACCACGATCCCGACAGGGTCAGAAAACTTCTGGCCCATAAACAGGAAATAAAGAAACTGGAAAGAAAAGTTTCTGAAAAAGGTTTCACCCTGATCCCTCTGAAATTCTACCTTGTGAAAGGCAAAGTCAAAGTGGAAGTGGGCGTCTGTAAAGGAAAGAAACAGTACGACAAACGGGAAACCATCAAGGCCAAGGATCAGCAGAGGGATGCGGAAAGAAATTTTAAGATGAATTTCTAGGCGAGAACTTCTCCCCGGGGAATCAGGATGCCCGCTTCTTTAATCGTCCGGGCATCCTGGGGCAGAGAATAGAAGAAGCCCTGGTGGAGATAACAGCCCATTTTTTTCAGAATATCTATCTGTGACTGCTTTTCCACCCCTTCTGCAATAATCTCAAGATCCAGACTGTCCGCCATTCGTATAATAGCCTGTATAAAGTTTTCATTCTCTTCCGCCAGAAGAATCAGGGACTTGTCCAGTTTGATATTGTTCAGAGGCAGACGGCAGAGGAGTGAGAGATTGGAGTATCCTGTCCCGAAATCATCCATGGAGAGTTTAATCCCCATCCGGTTCAGCTCTCTGATTTTGGCAATCGAATCCTCCCCCCCTTTGAGGATGGAATTCTCTGTAATTTCCAGTTTGATCCATCTGCCGGGAATATCTTCCTCCTGTAGAAGTTCTTTAATCATATCCATAAGATCGGGTCTGACAAACTCATCGGGGGTGATGTTGATGGAAATAAACAGATCTGTTCCATCATGCCCTTCGTTCACTTCTTTTATAAATCGGGCGCCCTGTCTCATAATATATTCGGTAAGCTCCCGAAGCATATTGTGCTGCTCCGCCAGGGGAATGAACAGGCCGGGCATTAGGATCCCGTACCGGGGATGATCCCACCGGGCCAGGACTTCATAACCGTAGACATGTGAATTTCCTTCCTCATCAATGCGTACGATGGGCTGAAAATAGGGAACAATCTGCTCCGACTCTATGGCCTTTTCAAAGCTTCTCTCCAGCTCATATTCAAACATCACGGTTTTGTACATATCATCCGTATACGTATAGAGCTCCCGGGAGTTCCTTTTCATCGATTCCTGCAAAGCGGCATAACATTTCCGGATAAGATGTGTCGTACCGATGGAATCATCCGGTTTCCAGTCTACTTTTCCCCCGAAAACCTGTAATTTAATTTTTTCACCGTCCAGGAACACACCAGATTTCAGAGCGTCATTGATCCTGCTGAACACAACTTCAGGCGGATTCTGACTTCCTTCATGATTTTCCAGAACCAGAAGGAATTCGTCCGAGGAGAAACGGCAGACCGTGTCTTCATTTCTAACTGAGTGCTTGAGAGTCCCTGCCAGAATCCTGACAATAGTTTTGACACCTTCCGTACCGTAGAGTTCCCTGTGATGCTTGATACCGCCCACAGAAAGCATAACAAGGGAAAAATCATTCCGCCGGGTCCTCAATCCCACCTGTATCAGATGGCGAATCCTCTCCTCGCAGAGCTCCCTGTTGATCAGCCCTGTCTCGGGATCATGAAAATTCAGAAAGTTCAATTGCCTGGAAATGGCATTTTTTTCGGAGATCTCTTTTTTCAGAAGGGCTTTCCTGTAGGCCAGAGAGGAGAGCTGATTGGAAAAAAGATGGAGGATTTCCAGGATCATATTGAATTCTGTCTCCTGCATTACAGGGATCTCTTCTATGGCTCCCTCGATTCCGGAAGGATCCAGCCCCAGAAGTTCTCCATAGGATCTGACCACAGAGGTCTGAAAGTTATCCTGACGCACCTGCCCTATGATCCAGTTCCCCACATGCTGTCCGCCCACACGGATTTTTACACCGGTTTCCCAGAGATCTGTATGAGGACAGCGATGAAGGGAGATGTCATCCACATCATCGGAGTTGTATTTCAAATTAATTTTAAGACAGTCTTCCCTGCCTTTTTCAGTAGATCGTATGGAATGGCATAGGGAACATATCCGGGAAAAGTCTGTAAAGGGGGTGCCGTCAAGATCCGTTATTACGGAAGAGACACCGGTAATCTGAGAGAATTTATCCTGTAGAGACTGAATTTCCTGCTTTTCCAGAATATTAGATAACTTTTTAACTTGCATATTTAACCTGTATTTTTAATGAAATGCAATTATACACTCATTTCATAAGAATCAAATAGAGATATTTTAAGGGATATTATAATTTTTTCTGTTTTTTTTCTGAACTTTCAGCATTGACGAGGATCTGTAATCAATTTATTATTCCTGTCACACTCCGTAAACGGGGGTGTAAAGGTTTCGACTGTTGGAGTCCGTGGTGTGGACTGCAGGTGGAGCGTTAACTCCTTAAACTGTCTTTTTGATAAGTGCCAAAAACGAAGATGAAGTTATCGTTGATTTCGGTAACTCCGCACTTGCAATCGCAGCTTAATTAATGCCGCGACGGATACCGCACACGCCGTTCTGAGGGTGCGGATATCCGCCAGAAACCAGGACTTACCTTCTTTTTAATCCGGGACTGAGAGGGAACATTAAACCGGAAGTAGATCGGTGACGGATTGTCTTTTCTCCTCGTACCTTTCGAAACTTCAATAAAAGACTAAACTTGTAGACGTTCATGCAACGCCCAATAGGACGCGGGTTCGATTCCCGCCACCTCCAACCAGAAAAGTTCTCCGCAAGGGGAGCTTTTTTATTTATAAATAATATGGGAATCGAAGCGGAGAGAGTGGCGCGAGTCACGCAGCGCAAATCCGCAGGGATGCGGATTTAACGAACAGAGCCGGCCTGCAGGAAGGAGGCAGGACGCCTACGACCGGAAGGGATTCCCGCCACCTCCAACTAAAACGTCTTTTTTAACTTCATATACAATAAGATTTTAAAAAAGGCGTTTTTTCATAATATACTATTTTGTAGCCAGAATGTAGCCAATTGGAGTTACAAAGTGGGTAGAACTAAAGTGGGGGATTTCCATACCACCAAATAACACAATGAGAAATGAATCTCTATCTTATTAGCTAAGAAAAAAAACGATCATCAAAATTATATGGTGAAATGTCAGTAATTTTTACTAAATTCATCTCTGAATGACTTGGATTGATCAGTATATTATACTCAGAAGGAATTACAATCGACTTCACGTATAGGATAAGAGAAGATCCTCCTTTTATCCACTCATCACCATACAAAGCTGTCTGTGGATCAGAAGGGGGTATTTCAGAAATAGGATATGTTTCATAATCCGGGATTTCAATCGTAACAACTACGAAGTTGTCAGGAATTAGATCTTTATCGAGATGTACTAGAACTTCACAAGTGCAAAGAGATAAAGTAGTTCCTGTATATAACATACGAATTCCTGGAGAGTTCCAGCGGCTACCATGTAACCATGCTCCTTGTCCAGTTAAATCATCAGCGTGTTTATCAGAAGTCAGGCGATAGACAAACATTATGAAAAAAGTCCCCACTCATAACGTCCCAATAGAGACATTATTCGATTATGTCCATAATGCGTCGATAGTAAATCCTTAGGGGTTTTTCCTTCTAATTGAGAATTTGGTCGTTCAAACCATTTCGAAAATTTCGCAGCAGAACCGAATACCTCCTCCCCCTTAGCAGTTACTTCAGCAAGCTTTACCAAAGGTTCAGAGACTTTTTGGGGAAGTGCCTTATTTTTAGAACCTTTGTATCGAGCAAGAGAACTTGGACTGACTCCAATAACCTGAGCGAAAGAAGCATTAGAAAGAGAAATCTCACTTTGAAGGATTTTTATTGATTTAACAGGAAGAGATTTTTCAGAAATCTTCTCTAAAATAAAAGAGGTATCCCCATCCTTCATATAATCTCTTCCATTAAGCGTTACACCTAGAAGGTTCGTAATTCGAGACTGAGAAGTCTCATGCTTTTTTATAACTGTACCCATTCCAGGAGAAAGGGTCACTGTACCTCTTTTTACTGGAACAGCATTTGTTTCAGAAGTTTTTTTATGTATATTGGGTTCCATGATAGCTTTCCGAGCTTTCCCAGGAGCTATAACTTTTTCATTCAAAGGAATCTTCATTTCTTTTTTTACTGACATAAAACCTCCTATGTCATCTGAACTATATTATACATCCATTTGACACAATATATCAATAATTACCTATATTTCCTTAAATAGTCTAGATCCCTAGTTATGTATAAGTAAAAGATCTCAGCCAGAGAACCAGTATACAAAAAGTATATACTCTACTTTAAAGAACTTGTCTTTTTAGTCGAGATTTAGGGTCATTTCCTACGATTTGAACAGTTTCAGTCTATATAGTCGATATAATATTCCCACCACCTCCAACAAAAAAAAAGAGAATTGCAGCCTGCTGTGATTCTCTTTTTTATTTATATAATTTCAAAAGAAAGAGATCATCAGAGGATGAAAATCCTTTTTTTCCTCTAGATCTATTTCCGCTCCCCTGGATCATATTTAAAGGCAGAATAGATTGACCCCCGATCAGGAAAAATTGTTTAATTATATGAAATAACAAACAACAGGATACGTATGAAAAAATTACTCACCCTTTTATTGGCCATTCAGGGCTTTTTTTTCTTGAGCTCTGAATCGGTCACCATTCTGGATTTTGAAAATAATACAGGGAACATCCAGTACAGTCCGATCATTCAGAACTCCCAGGAAGCCATTACCATGAATGTGTCCATTCAGAGTGACATGAACCTGCTGGCTATCCCATCTGTCAGGATCTACAAGGATCAGGAGAATCTTAAAAACTTTTCCAGTTTAATTGAAACAGACTACCTTATATATGGATGGGAAGATTTAACACCCGAAAGCCTTCTCTCACTGAACTTCGGTGTTTATGACAGCCGTATAGACAAGGTTATCTACCAGGATTCCCAGGTGATCGATAATATACTCAGTTCTTTTGATATAACCGATGCCATGATCATCGATATTCTCTCATCCATCCATGGTTCCCAGGTGGATTTCGGTTCCCTTGTCTTTACCAACTCCGGCTTTGCCGCCGATTACAGGGTCATAATCAATGGCAGAGAGCTGGGAACGAATATGGAATCCCTCAAAAATATTATGGCCGGTTCCTACAATTTGAAAATATCCTATGTTCAGGACGGGGAAACCCGGTATGCCTATGATGAAACTGTACAGATAGGGAAAGACGAAGAGAAAGTGCTGCTCTTTTCCCTGCCCGAACCGGTTATTCAGGAAGAGAAAAAGGAGATCCAATGGGTAAAAAAACCGGAAGGGATGAAAGACTATCCTATCACCGGTCCCATTCCGGCATCACCTCAGATACAGGAAGAGGAACCGGGTATAAAATATCTGGCCCTGGGCGGTACGGCAGGGGTCAAAAACTACAGGGAAGATGAAGAGGATCTGGATGGTATTGATATATCCCTGATGGGCCTGAAAACAATGTATATGCTGCCCCGGCTGACAGTCGATTCAGATATTTCTTTCGGATACCTGACGCCCCACAGCGAAGATCTGGTTTATGAAGAGGATATGACCATACTGATCCTGAATAATACTTTCAAGTTCAATGTCATAAAACCCCGGAAATATATATACTGGAATATCGGTCCGGGATTTACCTACATGTCCTATATGGGATCGCAAATAGAAACCGAACCGGATTACGGCTTTCATCTGGGTTCATCCCTGGGGCTTCTCCTGATGAAGGGATTTATCGAACTGGAATACAGGCAGACCATGTTCGGGAACAATGCTCCCTTCCTGACTCTCTCTGCCGGTTATCTGCTGGACTTTGCCTCCCGCTAGAGGATAATCAGAGTCATAAAGGGCGGAAATCTACCGGAGCTTTCCGCCTTTTAAAATCTATCAAACTCCTTCAGACCACCGTAGCCTGCGGGAGGAATCTGATAGGCCTGCATAAGACGCCCCCAGAAATTGACTTTACCAGCCAGAGCTCCCATGACAGTCATCTCCCTGTCTGAATAGTGTTTTATCAATTCTCCCAGGATCTCCGGTGAAACCGAAATGGGAGTCGCACAGATATCGGAAACCCATTGGAGCATAACCTTTTCCCCTGGAGAAAAACTTTCACAATCCCTGAAAGAGCCTTCGCTCAAGGCGACGGCTTCTTCCCGGATTATCCCTGCTTTTTCATACTGAAAGCTGTTCATATCAATACAGAAGGGACAGGACACAGTGAATGAAACCTGCATGCGAATCAGTTTGGCAGCCCGGGGAGTCAGAATCCTGACCGCGGCTTTCTCCATTCCCCACTCAAGCACTCCCGCCGCTAAAGAAGCAGGAATGGACCAGCTGAGAATCCGGGCGGCCTCCATCCTCTTGCCTGAGATCTTTTCAGCGGCAGCCACTGCGGGCCTTAGAATGAAAGGTATTTTCCCCGGGGGAGAAATCTGTGACTGCTTCATTTTTTAATCCCTTCCCAGCACTTCATTGATTTTATATGCCATCCCATTCACTGAAAAAGGTTTCTGAATAAAATGGATCCCCTTTTCCATAATGTCCTGGGGTGCCAGTATATCCGCACTGTATCCCGACATAAACAGACTTTTTATTCCCGGTCTTAAACGGGATATTTCTGTATACAGCTCATACCCGTTCATGTCAGGCATAATCACATCGGTCAACAGCAGGTCTATCTGATTTTCCCTGTCACGAGCAATTCCAAGAGCCTCCTCAGCAGTGGCGGCGGCAAAAACCCGGGCTCCTATACTCTTCAGAATAACTTTAGTAATCCCCAGCAAACGGTTATCATCCTCCACAAGCAGAACAGTCCCGTTCACCCTCTGAATCCTTTCTGACGTAGCGGTTACAGCAGCCTCAGCCTGTGACTTGTAGCGGGGAATATAGATTCTGAAAATACTGCCCCTGCCGGGTTCACTGTATACATTGATATGGGAATGATTCTGTTTGACTATACCGTAAATTGTGGAAAGCCCCAGTCCCGTCCCTTTCCCCTGCTCTTTTGTGGTAAAAAATGGTTCGAAAATATGAGGCAGAGTCTCTTCATCCATGCCTTTTCCGGTATCTTCAACAGAAAGACAGACATAGTCTCCCGGAAGGATACCCTCCTCAAGCTCTGCAACTGTTTCCTGGATACTTAGATTCTCGGTTGTAATGCTTATCCTGCCGGAACCTTCAATGGAATCTCTGGCATTCACGCAAAGATTGGTCAGGATCTGGCCGATCTGATCAGGATCCATAAACACCTGCCAGAGGTCATCCCGGGGATGAAAGACCAGTTCCACATTTTCTGTGATCAACCGTCGCAAAAGAGTGAGCATACTTTTAATAACTGTATTGATAACAATGCTCTCAGGGGAAACTGACTGCTTTCTGGCAAATGCAAGCAGCTGCTTTGTCAGATTTGCCGAGTGCTGGGCCGCATCGTAAATTTCAGAGAAAACATCATAATAGGGATCTGACTTCTCCATTTTCATCAGGGCAAGTTCAGTCCTTCCCAGTATGGCCGCCAGCATATTATTGAAATCATGCGCCACACCTCCTGCAAGCTGCCCTACAGCTTCCAGTTTCTGGGACTGAACCAGCTCCTGAAACAGCTTTTCCTTTTCTGTTTCTATCTCTTTTCGTTTTGTAATATCCGATAAAAGGGATTCAATCCGGAGAGGCTCTCCTGAGGGATCCCGGACAAGATAAGAGCTGAGAGAGACCCAGATCAGTTCACCGTCACAGCAGCGGAACTGCAGCTCTTCATTTTTAATGCTCCCATCCCTGTAAAGACAATGGATGATACGCTCTCTGTCATGAGGATTATTGTAAATCTGATTCTGGATATCCCTGTAGGAATTGATCAGAACCTCCAGAGAAGAGCAATGGAGCATCTCAACCACCGCAGGATTGGCAGTAATCACCTGGCCGGAGATAGTTGTCAGGACAATTCCCTCCATGGAATTTTCAAAAATTCCCCGATAATTGTCCTCGCTCTTCTGCAGCTGTTCCATTGAGTTCTGAAGATTGTTTTTCATTCTGTTGAACGAGTTGGCCAGAACGCCAATCTCATCTTTGGAAATGATAGGGATATCTCCGGAGGAGTAGTTCCCTGAAGCGATCTCACCAGTCATGGCAACAAAGCTCTTCAGAGGACGGATCAGTTTTTCCATTGCATAATAGACTGCCCCCGCGGTTATGACTATGGTTATGACAGCTATGATGACCAGGATTCTTATCATCTGATGTGCCGGGGCAAAGAGTTCAGAGGCAAAAACAACCGATGCCAGACTCCAACCGGTGACTGGGATAGGATTCAGAAAGATGAAAAAATCTTCATTATCATAGGTATGTCGGAATACCCGATCCCGGTTTGAAAGCAAATCCTGAACCAGTAGCGTATCCGGAAAAAGGTCAATCAGATGCACTTTCTTCTCAATAACCTCATTGATGGATGAATGGGCGACAAGATCCCCCTGGGGGGTATAAATAAATCCGAAACCACCCTGTTCAGATTCCATCTCATTTACAAACTGCTGGATATAGTTCAGAGCAATGCCTGTTCCCACAAGACCCTGAGGAGTTTTATTTTTATCCGTAATGGGAGCGACAATAAACACTGTGGGAATTCCTGTGGTTCTGGATATCAGAGGAGGTGTTATCTGGGTCGGCCCTCCGTTCATGATGGAAATAAAATAGGGCCGGTTGGCAATATCCCCTTCAAATATCTGGATTTCCCCTTCTTTTCTTATGACCGTATGATAGACCCCTTCGCGGTTGGAACCGTAGATATCCTCAAATATGTCCGGATACTTTTCATGGAGTATCATATGCCTGTTGATATTCTGAATATCAAAATCTTCAAAACTGACATTAATATTCTTGGCTGCCGGAGTGGAAGCAATCGTCTCGGGTTCGAGCATCAGGGTTCTGAACCAGCGGTCTATAGATTCGGCGGTGCCGGCCATTACCTGCAACTTACTGCTTGTGAGCTCATTCTCAATCACTGTAATCATATAACTGAAGGCAACGAATCCCATAAGCGACATCCCCGCCAGCAGGATCGGCAATACCCAGATGAGCAGTTTAAACTTCAGGGATATAACAATATTCTGCAAATTATTTGTACCCTTTCCTCATTTAAATAATTTTGGATACTTCTTCAGAATGGAATCAGAATCCTCCGGGATCAAAGACCTATAGGAAAGTATAATTTATTGGATCTGTTTCTTCATATTGTTTATATTTCAACTCAATATGAAAAAAAATCTTACCATTGTATGGCTCAGACAGGATCTGAGGCTTTCAGATAATCCCGCACTCTCAAAAGCAGCCTCCCGGGGAGAGATACTGCCTGTATATATTCTGGATGACAACTCTCCCGGCCCATGGAAGATGGGCGGCGCCTCCCGATGGTGGCTTCATCATTCTCTGGAGAGACTGGATAGGGATCTGAACGGGCATCTTCACTTTTTTAAGGGATCTCCGGAAAAGATTCTCATTTCTCTCATTGAAACAACCGGTGCTGATGCAGTTTTTTGGAACCGCTGCTACGAGCCCTGGAGGATCAGACGGGACAAGGCTGTCAGTGAAGTTCTCAAAACCCGGGGAATAGAAACCGGCAGTTTTAATGCTTCGCTTCTGAAAGAGCCCTGGAGGACAGTCAAAGAAGACAGCAGCCCCTATAAAGTCTACACGCCCTTTTTAAAAAAAGGCTATACATGGCTCCTGGGAGAACCGGTCGAAACTCTTCCGGAACCTGAGAGACTCGATTTCTATACCGGAAGGATACAAGGTTCTTTAGAGCTGACGGAACTCAGCCTTCTCCCGCGAATCCCATGGGATGATGAAATGAAAAAATACTGGAATCCCGGTAAAAGGGATCCATGGAAACATCTGGAAGATTTTCTTGAGCAGGGTCTGGCAGATTATGATACAGGCAGGGACTTCCCCGGAAGAAACAGCACCTCACGGCTATCGCCCTATCTTCATTTCGGTCAGATTTCGCCGGGACAGCTGTGGAATGCACTGTATGCGAAGGGGAGTGATCAGAATAGTCTGACCTTCAAAAAAGAGATGGTCTGGCGCGAGTTTTCCTACTATCAGCTTTTCCATTTCCCTTCCATACCCGAGAGGAATCTCAAACCGAAATTTGATTACTTCCCCTGGCTAGACAATGAGCTGCATCTGAAAGCCTGGCAGCAGGGAAAGACTGGAATCCCCCTGGTGGATGCGGGAATGAGAGAGCTCTGGCAGACAGGGCAGATGCACAACCGAGTTCGGATGATAACCGCTTCCTTTCTTGTGAAAAATCTCAGAATCCACTGGAGGGAAGGTGAAAAATGGTTCTGGGACTGTCTTGTAGATGCGGACCTGGCGTCAAACAGTGCCAGCTGGCAGTGGGTCGCCGGTTCCGGTACGGATGCCGCCCCCTACTTCCGGATATTCAATCCTGTCACCCAGGGTGAAAAATTCGATCGGAAGGGGACATATACAAGGAACTTCCTGCCCGAGCTTGCCGATCTGCCGGACAAATACCTTTTCAGGCCCTGGGAGGCACCGGAAGAGATCCTCAGGGAAGCGGGGATCCACCTGGGTAAAGACTACCCCTATCCTTTAGTTGATATCGGTACATCCCGGAAAGAGGCGCTTGAAGCCTATAACACTCTGAAACTGGCAGATTAAAAAGAGCGAAAGAATAAGCCATTTTTTTCCGGGGACTTCTCTTTTCCACAGAGATGTTTCATACTTTAAAATATATTAGATAAAGGAGATTTTCCGAGAATGAGAAATACAATCCTACTGACAGTTCTCTGCCTTCTGGCGGGTGGATCGGTATTTGCCCAGCAGTATTATACAGAACAGGATATACGGGATGCCTACGACAGAGGTTTCCGTAATGGATACGGTGTGGGATACAATGATTCCCGGGGCGGTTATTACTACAGGGCTCAAAATCCCGGCAATTTGAATCCTCAGAATTACAATAACTACAACGGCAATAATCCTCAGGGATACAACAATGCTCCCGGACAGGGACAGTTAGGAAATCCCCAGGGATATGCAGCTCCCCGTTCAGGTCAGCTTGGCAACCCCAACCAGAACAACTGGCAGATGCGCCAGCAGTTTGAACAGCTCCTGCAGAACCTGGATAACTATTATGTGAATATGATACAGAATCAGAACAGGAATCAGGTGAGACCCAATCAGGTGGCTCCCAACCAGGCTGCTCCGAATCAGATGGCTCCCAACAACAGACCGAATCAGGTGGCTCCCAACCAGGTTAACCCCAACAGTAACCGTCAGCTGAGCCCCTCGGGCAATGCTGTGGGACAGCCCCAGGCACCGGGGACAGCCACTACCCGCTAAACCGTTTGAATCTGTTTCTCCTGACCGGTATCACACAGGAACTATCAGGGGGAACAGACTTTTAACCGTCCCTCTCCCTTTTCCATTTTTCAAGAAAATCCTTCCGGCTGAGGATCTTCCCGCCCAGACGTATTTTATACTCCATATAGGGGTGACCCAGATTCCAGAAGCTATAGCCTTCCGATTCCAGATAGCGGCCTAAGAGAACCATCTGCAGGGTTCCCCAGTTATCATAGGGTTTTTCCCGTTTCACAAACCCGCTCAGACTGGTGTAGATATTGCCGATCCTGTAGCCCACCTCCCCTGCTGCCAGCTGATTCTGCTGATCATATAACTCTGCGGAAATAATCCGGCAGCAGGATTTCTCTTTTTCCAAATAGAGGGTCTCCAGAAGTCTGATATACGGCTCTTCCAGCCAGCTGTCACGATGATACTGATGAATACACCGGAGGAGACGAGACAGATCATGGTTTATTTTTAATGTATAATTGCCGGGATTTGCCATGAGCTTTCTGACGTGCCCGGAAACATGAAGGTTTTCCCAGTCCAGAACCGCGTACTCTCTCTGCATCTCCGGAAGAAGGACAACAGTTCCGTCATCGGTACGATAGCTTGTTGAAATCAGCCCCTCGTAGGCAAGGCGGCTGTAGAAACCGGGTGACCAGTTATCAGACCAGTAAAAATGAGAAGAATTGCCTGTCTGTATGTATTCCACCACTCCACTCTGGTTGATATCCTCTTCTGATAGATAATATATATCCGCCAAGGAGCTCCCCGTCTTCTAGAATCGCCCGTTATTATAACTGACTTTCCTATGTTCCTTTTTTCTGCTGACAGCAGGTCGTGAAAAAATTAAAAGGTACATTAGAATATTCTGAACCAGAAGAATTTTCAATGTCTGATCCAGGCAGACGGCAGTCTGATTCCGGGAAGCGGAAATTTTCATTTTATTTATTGCAATGAGACCAGCAGGCGCTGCTCCGAAGGAACTGACAGCCAGAATCCTGTTTGAGATTCTGATGGACGGAGTCCCCTGTGAAAAGCTTTCATCAAGACTGATCAAAAGAAAATTGACAATATTAATGAAGAGAAAAAAGAAAAAGAAGAATTTTTTCACGCCGCTTTCCTCCCTGTATACAGAACATATTAATGCTAACCTTTGTTCTCTTTTCCTGCAAGGAAAAACATTTGTTAACGGGTCGGTATCAGGGTATTTCAGCGTTATTTACTATTTTGTCTGCTCAAGCATGCTGACAAGGTCCGATTCGGGTCTTGCCCCTACGATGAAATCCTTGATAATTCCTCCCTCAATAAGCACGGTAGAGGGAGTACCCATAACACCGAAGGCTCTTGCTGTTTCCATATCTTTTGAAACATCTATTTTGAAGCACCTTGAACTGTTTTTGGTATACCGGGAGACCACAGGGGTCATGGTGCGGCAGGCACCGCAGGAAGGGCTGTAGAAATAGAAAAGCGATGTTCCCTTTCCTTTCAATGCCTCGGTAAATTTTCCTCCCAGCTGAGGAGCGGCTTTCCCTTTTTTGAATTTTGTTCTCAATACCATAAAATACTGAAGACCGAAGAAGAGAAATACAACCAGAGCAACCATGGATATAAGATTCATTACATTCTCCTTATATAGAATTAACTTAATATATATAAATAACTCCCATCTGTCAAACTTTTTCCGATCTCTCTTTCTGTCATTATTTTCACTCCAAAGAAGGAAAAATAGGCTAATTTAAGGTAAGACTATTTTATATAAACAGCTGTTGATCTATAATTAATTTATGACCATGAGCAAATTTCTGGTATTCCCTCTCCTTCTCATGAATCTTTTCCTGTATTCTCTGGATATTCAGAAAGATATAATACAGAAAGGCGAGTCCCTGATCGGAACTCCCTACAAACTGGGGGGAGTCTCTCCCGGCGGATTTGACTGCAGCGGATTTATAAATTTTCTATACAAACCATTCGTTCCGGATATTCCCCGCATATCCAGACAGATAGCCTCATTCGGAACTCCTGTGAACCGTGATGCTGTCAAACCGGGAGATCTTATCTTTTTTGCCACCGGTTCCTCATCCCGGACTATTACCCATGTAGCTGTCTATATCGGTCAGAACTCCATTCTTCACGCCATATCCAACGGCCCGGACCGGGGAGTCACTGTCACAAGCCTTACGGCAGGTTACTGGAAGAGCCGCTACTTCAGTGCAGCCCGGGTCCTTCCTGAAACATCTGAATCCTCAGGAGAAGTTTCCATCCGCTTTGCCAAAGGAAACTACACCGGAGAGATCCGCAACGGAGAACCTGAAGGCTTCGGCGTGCTAGAAATGGAAAACGGAGACAGATATGAGGGAATGTTCTCAGAAGGCACATTTCACGGTTCCGGTACCTATACCCGGGCAAACGGACAGAAACAGACGGGCACTTTCCTTGACGGCCGTTTTACAGGCACAGGATCGCAGGAGGAGAACTACCTGCAGAAAGAGGATAGCCCCTGGGACAGGTTTGATGGAGTGGTTGAAGGAGATTTTCAGCTCTGGCTGCAGCAGGAAAAAGACTCCTTTGAGGAGTGGAAAAAACACAATTAGGAATTGAGACGGAATTGGGAAAAGTAAAATTCGAAAGCATAAAAAAGAGGAATCAGGTCATCTCCCGTATACTTGAAAGAATTGTTGCCTCTGATAACTTTCTCATAACCGGCCATCAGAATCCTGATGAAGACTGCATATCCTCCATGGTGGCTTTTGCCATTTTAATCGCCAAATTCGGTAAAACAGTCTCTCTGATAATACCGGATAAGATCAATGAAAACTTTCTTTATCTCCTCCATATATGCCGTTACAACAGAATAGGAATCCTGTCTGATACCAGGAAGATTGAGAGCCCGATTGAGACCATCTGCATTCTGGATACTCCCAAACCTTCGATGAGACAGGAATTTCCCGGCAGGGACAGACTTTTTGATAACAGAGAGATCCTCAAAATCGAAATTGATCATCACCTGGAAGCTGACAGCGGCTACAATGGCGACAAAGGTTACTGCCTTGTTGATGAAGCGTCATCGGCTAGTGAACTGGTGGGGATGCTGGCTATAAAGCTGAACCGGAGGGAAGATCTTCTAATGGAGATGGTATCCTCTGAAGTCCTTTCCCGGAATTTCATACTGGCAGTCCTCACAGGAATCATCGGTGATTCCAAAATGGGGAAATTCCTGAAAACCAGAAAAGAGAGATGGTTCTATCAGATCTTCTCAACACTTTTCAATGAACTCCTTGAAAAAACCACAAGAGAGGGTTCGGGAAATTTCTCCACCATGGGGGAAGTTTTCACAAGCCTGCAGAAACTGTCCCGGGATGAAGATGACTGTTTCAACAAGATGATGGAAAACCGGGTAAAACTCTCTGACAGGATAGCTCTAATCCTGCTGAACCAGGAAACCATGCTGCAGATGAGAAAAAGATACGATCATGAAACGGTCGTCACCGTAGCCCGTTACAGTGTGGATAAGCTGGCCGAAGAGAGCGGGACACTGGGTATGATGATCTACTACGACAGTCCCTGTGATTCCGACCTGATTCAGTTCCGCCTCCGCAGAAGTCACAGCTATAGAAGTCTTGATCTGAGATCTGTACTTACAAGACTGGGCATTGAAAACGGGGGAGGCCATCCCGGGGCGATCGGATTCCGCCTGAAAAAAACAGAGATTACCGATATAAATCAATACACATCCCGTCTAATAGCCTCTCTGGAAGAGTTCCTGGATAATCCCTGATGTGAAGAGATGCGATCCGATCGCAGAACCCCTTAAAAAATCATACCTGCTTCTGCTGTGATCCTGATATTGCCGTAGGTATCGAAAATATCGTTAGTGAACCCCTGTGAGGTCTCTTCACCGAAGAGAAAGCTCTGGGGAAGCAGCTGTATCCCCGCCTGGAATGTGTCTGTCTGAATCAGGTCAATCCCCACTCCGAGATCCAGTCCCAGACCTCCCAGAGAATCCGACTGAATCGTATCAGAACCGGCGATCAAGGCATTCTGATAATTCCAGAACAGAATGAAACCGGACATCCTGCCTGTAGCATAGGGGAGAAAATAGCGCCAGTTTTTTATGGGGTAGTAGCGCAGTTCCAACCCTCCCTGAAGCATAAAAGGCCTGGGTTTAATGGAATCATAAAGGGAGTCCTCCCTTCGGACAGTAAGGGTTTTCAAACCACCGAACAGAAAATACCCGAGAAAAGAATCCCGGGTGGTTCCCAGGAGGACCTCAAGATCCAGGGGATTTTCAAAATGAGCCCCCTCGTAAAGACTGGAACCTCCTCTGAAAAGAAGAAAAAGATCCGCCGGATCCTCTGTCAGGTCTGTTCCCTCTGAGTCTACAGAACCGGGGTTTCCCTCATCCGGTGACTGCGGGTCTGAAGGCGGAGGATCCTTCTCTTCCCTGTCTTCGGAAAACCAGGGATCCTCCTCTTCATCGGGAACAACCCTCTCCTCTTTATAGTCATCCCTGGATTTCTCCATAGCTCCGCTGAGATTTCCTCTGTTTCTGTCTGATCCGGTAGTACAGGAGATCCCCAGGAGGGCGATCCACCATACAAGGACAATGCCTGTCTTTTTCATCATGGATAATTCTACTCCAACAGGCGAATCTTAGCAATTTACCGTGCTCATAGACAAAAGCCCTGAAGGATAAGTACAATAGGTTTATATGATGAACTCCAAAGAATTCGACCCGATCCTGGAAAATCTCAAAGATCTCGGTTTTACCGAATACGAAGGGAAAGTCTATCTATGCCTTATAACCGAGCATCCCCTGAGCGCCTACAGTATTTCAAAGGTTTCCGGAGTCCCCCACTCCCGGGTCTATGATATTACAAGAAGGCTCATTAAAAAGGGCTTTGTCACATCCAAGGGAACAAACCCCGAACTCTTTTCCCCCCTGGCACCGGAAGAGATGATAGGCAGAATAAGAAAAGAGAATGAAAAAGTAACGGATCAGCTCAAAAGGCAGCTTTCCCACATCCATTTCAAGGCGGATTTTGATCCGGTCTGGAATCTGAACGATCGGGATGAAGTCCTGGAAACTGCCCAGAGGATCATCAGAGAAACTGAATCAAGTCTTTTTATAGGGATCTGGGATGAGGAACTGGAAGTTCTGGAAACAGATCTCAGAAAAGCCTCTGAACGGGGCGTCAAGGTAAATATTCTTCTGTATGGAGAAGCGGAACCGGATTTCGGGATCCTCTGCTACCACAGCATAGAGAAGCTGGAGGATATTGAGGAAGTGGGCCGTTCACTCGATATTGTCTCTGACGGCGATGTCTGCCTGACAGGAAGTCTGGGAGCCAGAGAGCCCTGTCAGACAGTATGGACAAGAAACAAAGGTCTGATAAAATCCATTGAAGGATATATTATCCATGATTTCTATATAGCCGAAGTCAGCCGTTTTCTGGGAAACCGGACAGAAGAAATATTCGGCAGGGATTTTACCAAACTCAGAAAAAAATACGGTCACTGAAGCCTGTCAGCAGCTGTGGACATCTCTCTCCAGATAATCCCGGGGAACACGTTTATTGATATTGCATGTGACTTCATAGGGGATTGTGCCGATCAGACCGGCCACATCCTCGGCTGTCACAGCACCCGAGGCATAACCGAAAAGAACCACTTCCTCGTTGAGCAAGATATCAGCCGCTCCGCCAAGATCCACCATGAACTGATCCATACAGATTCTGCCGACAACCGGAAATGTGCGGCCCCTGATAAGGACCTTGCCTCTGTTGGAAAGAAGTCTGTTGTAACCATCACCATAACCAACGGGTATGGTTGCGATTCTGGTATCCCGGGATGCATACCAGGTCCTTCCGTAGGATACGGATGTCCCTTTCTTAACAGTTTTTATATAGGATACCCGGGAAGTAAGCTGCATAACCGGTTTAAGAGCTATATTTTTTTTCATCCGGGGGTCAGGATAGTATCCGTAAAGGCTTATCCCCGGTCTGATCATATCGAAATGCGCCTCGGGATAGGAAAGCACGGCCCCTGAATTGGCGGCATGGATGATCCCTGTATTGATACCGTTCTTTTTAAGGAATGCCACTGTGTCGGCAAAAAGTTTGATCTGATAGGCGGTGAACGCTTTATCTCCCTCATCGGGGCTGTCCGAAACAGGAAAATGGGTACAGCAGCCCTCCAGAGTCAAATGGGACATTCCGGCTATTTTCCCGGCCAGAGAGAGAGCATTTTCCGGACTCACTCCGATCCGCCCCATGCCAGTATCTATTTTAAGATGAACTTTGATATCCCGCCCCTGGCTGGAGGCTTCCCTGTTGAGAAGCTCAGCATAATCAGGGTCGCCCACGAAGGGAGTCAGCCCGTATTGGATCAGATCCGGAATTTCCGCTTTTACAGCAGAACTGAAGAGTATAATGGGAGCATTGATGCCCGCTTCCCTGAGATGGACAGCTTCATTGACTGTAGCGACAGCCAGAAAATCCACTCCGCATTCAAGAGATTTAACAGCAATTTCCACAGCGCCATGTCCGTATCCGTCCGCTTTGACGGGAGCACAGATTTTTTTATCTGCTCCGGTCAGTTCTCTCAGACATTCAAGATTATGAGCCAGGTGATCAAGATTGATAACCGCTCTGGTAGCTCTTCTATTAATTTGCGGCATAAACAGGGACTCCTTCCTGCTCCCATTATCGGCAGATTTTTCAGGAATTATATGCAGGCCTTTTGAAATGAAAAAAACCGGAGCCCCTATGACTCCGGTAAAATTTCATTATGGGAAAACTAAAGGTTTCCGATCGTGGCAACCATCACAGCTTTAATGGTATGCATTCTGTTTTCGGCTTCATCAAACACAACAGAGTGTCTGCTTCTGAAAACCTCATCTGTCACTTCCATGGATTCAAGACCGAATTTCTCCTTGATTTCCGCTCCCACAGAAGTTTCCGTGTCGTGGAAAGCCGGTAGACAGTGCAGAAACAGGACATCATCATTTTCAGTTCTTCTGATCATATCCATATTAACCTGGTAGGGCTTGAGCTGTTTGATTCTCTGTTCAAACATCGCTTCCTCACCCATGGAGACCCAGACATCGGTATAAATGGCATCCGCACCCTTAACCACATCCAGATCCTCCGACAGTTCAATAACAGCACCGGTCTGTTTTGCAATATCTCTCATTTCCGCGACCAGTTTATCAGAGGGAAACAGTTCTTTCGGAGCCAGTGCCACAAAATGCATTCCCATTTTAGCAGCTCCAATCATAAGGGAATTTCCCATGTTGTTCCTGGCATCTCCCGCATAAACAAGTTTGATCTTGTTCAGAGGCTTGGAGGAGTGCTCCATGAGAGTCAGAAAATCCGCCAGGATCTGAGTGGGATGATAAAGATCTGTCAGACCATTCCAGACAGAGACTCCGGAATAATCAGCCAGAGCCTGAACGGTTGCCTGTTCGAATCCTCTGAATTCAATTCCATCATAGAATCTTCCCAGGACTTTCGCTGTATCTTCAATAGACTCTTTTTTACCCATCTGACTATTGGTAAGGAAGGTAACCTGCCCGCCCTCATCATAAACAGCTGTTTCAAAAGCACAGCGGGTTCTGGTAGACGCTTTTTCAAAAATGATACAGATATTTTTCCGGTCAAGCAGATTTCCCCGGATACCCGCTCTCTTTTTTCTTTTCAGATCCATTGAAAGATCCAGCAGATACCGGATTTCCTCAGGGGTGAAATCCTTCAGAGTCAGAAGATGTCTTCCTTTTAAATTAACTGGCATAAAAACCTCCGCAATCTATCAATCAAGCCCTTTTCGCCGCAATGGCATACTCATGCATCGGGGACCTCCGCGTCCTCTCACAAGTTCCGAGCCGTCAATTTCAAAAACTTCCACACCATGGTTACGCAGAGTTTCGTTTGACACAGAATTCCTTCTGTATGTCACAACTTTTCCCGGTGCGATAGCCAGGGTATTGGTGCTGTCATTCCACTGCTCTCTGGCAGCAGTCATCTTATCGCCTCCCCCGCT
Source organism: Oceanispirochaeta sp. (assembly GCA_963666275.2). Lineage (GTDB taxonomy): Bacteria > Spirochaetota > Spirochaetia > DSM-2461 > DSM-2461 > Oceanispirochaeta. The sequence continues at coordinate 1,531,808 of CAXXOA010000001.1, read as the reverse complement.
CTGAATCAATTCTATATGATTCAGTTTGAGAGCCCGGCAAAGGGCAGAAGAAAGATCCTTTTCGGATCGCACAGTTAATCCCTGTTTTCCCCCGGTCAGACTGAAAACTCTGATATCCTCCAGGATTCCGGGGTAGATTATGAACTTATCCCGGTCTAGCATGGTAAAAACTGTATCCAGATGCATGTAAGCCCTTTTAAAGGGTATCTGTATGACAAGAATCTCTTCTATAGGAGAGTTACTATTTATAAGGTTTTCTGAGATTTTTTCAATGCCCTCGGCAGAAGTTCTGGCAGAACATCCGATAGCCAGGACATTTTTATTCAAAACGAGAATGTCCCCCCCCTCTATGGATTCCGGATAGTTTCTGTCAAACCACAAAGACCGGCTTGAGGAATCAACACCCTTGAAATAGGTATGGATATACCAGAGAAGGAGGCTTTCCCTCTTTCTGGCCCGGGTCTTCATGGAATTGATCGCAATACCCTGACCGATCACAGCCCCGGGATCTCTTGTAAAATACAGGTTCGGGAGGGGCGATATATAAAATGGATAATCCCCCATAATATGATAGGACAGGCTTCTCAGCCCCTCTTTAAGGGGAACTTCATTTTTATACAGACCGGCAATACAGATATCAGAAAGTTCCCGGGGAGTTCTTGAAGCCAGAAACTCCTTTATGGCTTCCGATTCCCTCAGGCGGTTTATACCGGTAGACTCCAGAAGATCTTCAATCAGGAGCGCCCTGACAGAGTCATCTTTCAGGATTTCCGTAAGCATTGTATCGTAGTAATAGACCTGACAACCCTGGTTTTCAAGCATTTTGGCAAAGAGATCATGCTCCTCCTGCATACGGCCCAGCCAGGGAATATCCTCGAAAAGAAGTTCCTCCAGGTAGAGAGGGGTCAGTCTCTCAAGTTCCTTTCCGGGACGATGGAGCAGCACGGCTTCCAGAGATCCCACATCCGAACTTATGTTATAGAAAGGTTTTTCTCGGCTATCAGTCATTTTTCATCCTTTAAAGAAGAAATGATACAGTAATATGCGATGGATGACATCTGGTTTTTCTTAATTTCCTTTCAACTTAAAAAAAAGGGGATGGTTATAGGCCATCCCCTGATCTTTAAGTCATTGAGAACTTACACATTCATGCCCATCAGATTACTCTGGGGACTCCTCATCGCGGACAATAAACTCACCTATAAGTGTTTCCAGTTCCATAACGGCCTCGGAGTTGAGGGTTCCGGATTCAGAAACCACCTGCGCTCCGGCAGAAACTTCATTGATCCCCGCATTGATCTCTTCCATACCATACTTGGTCTCAGTGGAGATATCATTGAGAGTGGACATGGAATCCGCAATACTGACAACCTTGGAATCCATCTCGGCATAGGACTCTTTCACCTCTTCACTGATGTTGACAAGCAGTCCCAGGGCTTCTACGATCTGGGAACTTCCCATGGAAAGTTCATCCGTAGCATGTTTCATCTCCTCCATACTGGCTGCCACATTCTTTACAGCGGTCACCATTTCATGGAAGGTATGCCCTGTCCTCTCTGTGGCGTCTTCTGAGGTGTGGATAAACTCACTGATTTCATTCATGGACTGGGTGATCTGCCTGGCACTCTCAGAACTGTCCTCGGCCAGTTTGCGGATCTCGTCTGCAACAACAGCAAAACCTTTTCCGGCTTCACCCGCGTGGGCGGCTTCGATGGCCGCATTCATGGCAAGGAGGTTTGTCTGGGAGGAAATATTCTGTATGACAGAACTCATCTCCATAATGACAGAGGTCGAATTGGCCACTTTTCTGATAACCTGCACCGTTTCATCCATTTCGGTTTCACCGTTCATAGCCGTTGTTTCCAGGGCTGTGGCAATTTTCAGTTTCTCGGTTGCGGTCCTTGCAATGTTCTGAATCGAAGTGGAAATCTCTTCTATGGCCGCAGATGATTCTTCCACAGCCGAGGCCTGAGACGAAATCTGTTCGCCCAGAAGAGTGATGGCTCCCCGGACTGTATCGGCAAAATCTTTGGATTTTCCCACTTCACTGTCCAGGGTTTTCATTTTGTCAGTCATGCTGCTGATATTCGCTCGGATCTCTACAATGGCAGCAGCGGTCTCTTCTGAAGCCGAGGAAAGATCAGAACTGATGGATTGGGTTTTACTGGTTACACTTTTTATCTTCGAAACCATGCCGTTCAGGGAGGAGATGAAGTCATTGAATGAATCTGAAATAACACCAATTTCGTCATTGGTTTTAGATTTAACAGAGACTGTCAGATCTCCTGTTGATGCCTTTGTAAAACTTTCCATATAGGATCCCAGAGGATTCAGGGCTTTCCGTATAATTCTAAGGAGAAATAGGTTCAGAAGGATTATGATCCCTATGGTAATGGAGACGATCTGAAAGATTCTGGACATCTGTTCCTGACGCGAAGCAGCCAGGGAGTAAATGACCTCATAGGCTCCGTGGATCTCCCCTACTTTCCATCCCTCTTTGATTCCGCCGATCGGATCCGGAGCTCCTGCGGGAAACCCATGACAGTACAGACAGTCTTCTGTCAGCCTTATGGGACGGAAATAACGGATAGATTCCCTGGTGACAAGCATTTTTTCGTAGAGATCTCCGTCTTTGAGCTCCTGCAGGACCTGCGCTTCCAGCTCCGTCGGCTCATTTTCAGGATTCCGGGGACTGACTTTGGGAACCCTCAGCTCATAATGCTGCCCCTCTCTGGGACGAATCGCATCAATAGAGGTCAGGATCGGTACGGCTTCGAGCAGGAGCTCCCTGTCGCCCGTTGCCGCCAGATCATCAAAATCCCGTATCAACCCAATCTGAAGTTTGGCAGCCATAGCTTCCCGGGTATTTTCAGCCGCATTTATCAGCGATGATGTTTCATCTTCTACGGCTTTTAAAGCCATTCCCACAATTGTCCGGCCGACAATAAATGTGATGACTCCGCCCAGCATCAGTATGCCCAATACAGATGGGATAAGTATTTTTGCCGTTAAGCCCATGCGTTTTTTCTTCATTTAGGTTTCCTGTTTATAATCTGATGTACACTACAAGTATATAGGAAGATTAGATAAATATGTATTTTTTTCCCGGATGAACAATTTTTTTTTTTTTTGAAAATTCAGGGTCTGTTCGGAAAGAACAGATAGGAAATGAAAGTCAATCCGGTTCTGTCTCTGCTGAAAGACAGAACAGGACAGGACTTAACTATTCCCACTCAATGGTAGCAGGGGGTTTTGATGAAATATCGTAAACAACCCGGCCTACTTCGGGGACCTTGTTTGTTATTTTTGATGAGATCTCAAGAAGATCTTTTGTGGGGAAATCATAGACATCTGCAGTCATACCATCGTGGGAAACAACAGCCCGCAGCGCCAGGACAAACCCGTAATCCCTTGCATCTCCCGTGACCCCTACGGACCGGACCGGCAGTAGGACGGAAAAAGCCTGCCAGATCTCTTTATAGAGATCCCGGGCTTTCAGCTCAGAGATATAGATAGCGTCAGCATCCCTCAGGATCCGGCATTTTTCCGGTGTCACCTCACCCAGGATCCGGATTCCCAGTCCGGGACCGGGAAAGGGATGACGGAAGACAATGTCTTCGGAAATTCCCAGTTTCAGTCCCAGCCTTCTGACCTCATCCTTATAGAGCATATCCAGAGGCTCCACAATCAGACCGGCCTGTCTTTTGGCTTCCACAAGAGGAGATCCCACATTGTGATGGGACTTGATAACATTGGCTTTGTTCCCTACCCCTTTACCGGATTCAATGAGGTCAGTATAGAGAGTTCCCTGAGCCAGGAAATACTCTCCGGAAATATGCTTTTCGATCTCTTCTTCCTGAACATGAATAAATCGGTCTCCGATGATCTTTCTTTTCTCCTCAGGATCCGAAACACCTTTCAGAGGGGTGAGGAAACTGTCCCGGGCATCAATCAGATGAAGATGGGTTGCGCCCAGCTTCTGCAGATTCACTGCCACCTCATCGGATTCGCCTTTCCGCATCATGCCTGTATCTATATACATCAGATAGACCTGTTCGGGATCAAGGATTTTCAGAAGGAGTCCTCCTGCAACGGTGGAATCCACACCGCCTGAAATCAGAAGCAGAACCTTTTCTTTGCCGACCTGTTTGCGGATCCTTTCTGAAACCTGATCGATGAAAAGGTCCAGTGTCCAGTCTTTGGAGGCACCGCAGATTTTGCAGCAGAAATTTTCAAGGAGCTGGTTTCCGTAATCACAGTGAGTAACTTCGGGGTGGAACTGTATTCCAAACCAATTTTTCTCCTTGTGCCAGCCGATAGCGGGATGATTGTTTTCACTCCGCCCGATAAGAGTAAACCCCGGAGCCAAAGAGTTCAGACTGTCGCCGTGACTCATCCAGGAGAAAAAGTTATCGGGAATTTCATCGGTCAGAGGAGATTCCTCCAGATGATGAATCTTGGTTCTACCATACTCTTTTGTCTCGAGAGGAAGTACTTCACCGCCGAAATCCTGGGTGATTCTCTGAAATCCGTAGCAGATGCCCAGAAGGGGCAGCCCCAGTTCAAATACCCGGGGATCAGGTTTGGGGGCACCCTCTTCGTATACGGAAAAGGGAGATCCCGAAAGAATAATCCCCTTCACATCGGGAGTAATGATCTCATCTGTCAGTTCAATGTCACCGTGAATGATCTCAGAGAAAACTCCGAAATCCCGGATCCTTCTTCCTATAAGCTGACAGGTCTGTCCACCAAAGTCCAGAATCAGGATTTTGTCCACGCAGGCTCCTTCATAAATGTTTCGTCCCGGAGAGGACCGACAGAGTAGCCGGCCACAGGGACTTCTGTATAATCTTCAATAAATTTCACAACAGCTTTCGCCCCTTCGGGGATGTCATCCCAGCAGCGGGCATCACCCACTTTGCCGGTCCATCCGGGAAGCTCTTTCAGAACGGGTTTCACCTTTTCCAGATCAACTGTAGATGAGGGGAAATCCGTGATTTCCCGGCCGTCAATTTCATAGGCCACACAGACGGAAATGGAATCAAATCCGTCATAGAGGTTCAGATGAGAGAGAATGTAACCGTCCAGACTGTTCACCCAACCGGCATACTTCAGAGCTACCAGGTCGAGGTAACCGATTCTCCGGGGGCGTCCTGTTGTTGTTCCGTATTCATGTCCCAGCTCCCGCAGCTTGTTACCCAGATCCAGTTCAGGCCCCTCCGCCAGCATTTCCGTGGGGAAAGGACCGTTCCCGACCCTGGTCTGATAGGCTTTGAAGACGCCGAGAATTTTATCAATGTGCTTTGGTCCCAGAGAAGCGCCCAGAGCGGCTCCTGTGGAAGTGGAGATTCCGGAGGAAACATAGGGATAGGTTCCGTGATCCAAATCGAGGAGAGCCCCCTGAGCGCCTTCCAGAAGGATCTGCTTGTCCCGGTGTTTCATCATAAAACCGGCCATGTTCACCTTCATGCTCTCAAGACGCTCTTTGAAGGGCTGTACCCAGACCCTGTCTTCTTCGCTCATGGAGTCCCAGACAACCTTGTCCCAGAGATCTCCCACGCGAATTCCATCCCTGTCAGCTTTTCTGCTGTAGGCAATTCCAATACCCCGACCGGTTGTTCCGATCGGCCTGGCCCTTTTACTTTCCATCTCTTTATCGAGATCTTTATAAGACGGCAGTACAAGATGGGCTCTGTCGGAGACAAAAACCCGACCTTCCCAGTTAACACCCTGATCTTTTATTCCCGACAGTTCGGTAAAAAGGGATTCGGGGTCAATTACCATACCGTTGCCCAGGGCAACCGTCTTTTCCGGATAGATTATACCAGCGGGAACAAGATGCAGTTTGAAAGTCTGTTCTCCCACCTTAATGGTATGGCCGGCATTGGCACCGCCAGAGAATCTGACAACCAGATCCGCATCTTCCGCAAGGTAATCCACCATCTTACCCTTGCCTTCGTCACCCCACTGGGCACCGATAACAACAAGTTTCATTTAATCTTCCTTAAAGTTTTCTAGGACCGGTATTTAAAAATTGACTACGCCTAATAGCGGCTGTAGTTAGGAGCCTCCTGTGTAATGCTGACATCATGGGCATGACTCTCCCGTAAACCGGCAGAGGAAATCTTAACAAACTTTTTATAGGAGCGCAATTCCTCAATATTGCGACATCCGCAATATCCCATACCTTTTTTCAGTCCTGTTACAAGCTGATTCAGGTAAGGTTTGAGTTCTCCCTTGTAGGCGACCCGTCCTTCAATCCCTTCCGGAACAGGAGCGTCATCTTTTTTCATCTGATAGCGGTCACCGCTTCCTTCCTTGATGGCACCCACGGATCCCATACCTCTGTACTGCTTGAAAATCCTTCCTTCGAAGATGACTTCCTTACCGGGAGCTTCTTTCAGTCCCGCAAAAAGGTTACCGATCATAATGGTGCTGGCTCCGGCTGCCACGGCTTTGGTGATATCTCCGGAGTACTTGATTCCTCCGTCGGCAATGACGGGAATGTTGTGCTTATCCGCTTCTTCAGCAGATTCAAGAACTGCTGAAAGCTGGGGAACACCGATTCCTGCGACAATACGTGTTGTACAGATGGATCCGGGCCCTACACCGACTTTAACAGCATCGGCTCCCGCATCAATCAACCTTCTGGCTCCGTCACCGTCAGAGACATTTCCGCCGATAACGGCAATATTGAATTTCTTCTTGATATCCTCAACAGCTTTTACAACGCTGTAGCTGTTTCCGTGTGCTGTATCCAGCACAACAAAATCGCAGCGTTTTTCAAGAAGAAGAGGTATTCTCTTTTCAAAATCATTGGGGGATACCGCCGCACCGGCGATCAGGCTGCCATGACTGTCCAGTGCCGCATCGGGATAACTGCGGTGTTTCTCCATATCTGTCACGGTAATCAGTCCGGTCAGATGATTGTCTTTATCTACAACCGGCAGTTTTTCAATTTTGTACTGATTGAATTTTTTCTCCGCAGAATCAACAGAAGGCGTTCCCTGTTCCAGAATCAGTTTGGTGGTCATCAGATCTTCCACTCTCATGGAGAAATCCGTGGCGAATCTCATATCCCTGTTGGTGATAATACCGCAGAGCTTACCATTTTCCAGTACGGGCAGACCGGTCACTCCGGTCTCCTGCATGATTTTGTCCACATCTCCGAGGGTCTGGCCTCTTTCAACTGTTACAGGGTTTTCAATCACCCAGTTCAGATATCTCTTCACACGCCCTACCTGGGCAGCCTGTTCTTCGGGAGAAAGGTTTCTGTGAATAACACCGGCGCCCCCTTCCAATGCCAGGGCGATGGCCATCTGATACTCCGTTACCGTATCCATGGCTGCCGAAATGATGGGCGCATTCAGGTAGATATCACCGGCAAGTCTGGTTCTTACATTACTCTCTCCCGGCAGAAAATCCGCATAGGCGGGTATGAGCAGGACATCATCATAACTATATTTTTCTTCGATCTGAATCATGCGATTTTGCTCCTGATAGTTTTTATGGATTCGGTATATTTACTGCAGAGGGCTCTTGCCTTCTCTGCTGTTTTTCCTCTGTAGAGAGAGGGATCTGAATAGAAATCTTCCGCACTCAGTCCGGTCACCTTATGAAGCTGACTGCAGATCCTTTCCCAGCTCTCCTTCTCTTCTGTCTGGAGAACTTCCTTGATGGTTTTTCCGGACTTCTCACAGGAGAGAGTAATTTTTCTGACAATCTCATGAGCTCCGTTCACACCGGACATGGCCAGGAGGATATAGGTGGGTTCAGCCAGAACAAAATCTCCCTGGGTGGTCAGATTCTTTCTCAGCTGCTCCTTATTGACGGAAAGACCGGCTACAATCTTTTTCATTCTGGCCACTGCGGCTGCAAATCCGGCAATGAAATCCGCCTGAAAACGGGCGGATGCCGAGTTGGAAAGGTCTCTCTGATGCTCTGAAATCTGATCCATATAGAAGGTCATGACCCGGGGAGCAAAGGCTTTCCATAAACTTTTCACATGCTCACAGTTCCAGGGATTCCTTTTCTGGGGCATTGTGGATGATCCGACCTGGGTAGAGGAGAAGAACTCTCTGACCTCATCAATTTCAGACCGCTGAAGGTGTCTCAGGTCATCTGCCAGATTGGCGATCACTCCGAAGGCCGTATTGTATTCCAGAAGGAGGCGGAGAAGGTATTCGGGTTCCACCATCTGAGTGGAATACTCGGAAGGTTTCAGATCAAGATAGGCCAGATACATCTCTTCCATCTCAAGAGGATCCGATGTGATCATGCTCGTAGCGTTATAACCGCCCACGGCTCCAGCCAGTTTTCCTCTCTGATCGGCAGAGATCCTTTCCAGTTCCTCCAGGGACTGTCCCAGACGGGAAACATATTCAGCCATGGTGAATCCCAGAGTGACAGGAACAGCATGCTGACCGTGCGTTCTGCCAACCTGAGGGGTTTCCGCTTCCCTGTCAGCAATACTGATCAGTTCCTCCTGCAGTTCCATAAGAAGGGGCAGGATCACATCTCTGGTGACGTCCCGCATTTTCATGGCATTGGCGGTATCAAGGATATCCACGGAAGTGGCACCCATGTGCACCCATGGTTTCAGATTCTCGGGTACTTTTTTATTTATAACGTTTACGAGGGCCCGTATGTTGTGCTGGGTCTTCTCTTCTTCTCTGTAGACTTCTTCGGGAGTAATGGATTTTTCCACTTCATCAAGAGAGGAGATAAGGGAATCATCTCCCAGATTCTGCAGTTTAATGTGGGTCTTAAGGAGGGCCATTTCGGCCTTGACACAGTAGGCTACGGAAGCCTCTTCACTCAATCTGTCAGCCAGTGCCTCAAACAGATCTTTATTGGATTGATAATAACGATGATCCAGTGGGGATATGTTGCGATATATACTTCTATTTTCCATACAGAATAATGGCAAAAGCCCTGAATAAAGTAAAGAGGTCAGACAAGAGATTTTTACGTGAATTTTCTGTTTTTTCAGCCAATCCGGAAAGGTTGAAAATTTCTTTGTAAAAAGTCTTGACCACATTTCTTGTTTTTTGCTATATTCCTCCTTGCCTGATGGCAACAGCGAATGCGTCTTTGGTATAATGGCTATTACCTCAGCCTTCCAAGCTGATGATGCGGGTTCGATTCCCGCAAGACGCTTCACAATTAAAAATATATTGGTATAAAGTTTTATCTTTTTACTGAAAGTAAAAATGTCAACAATTTGCGTCTTTGGTATAATGGCTATTACCTCAGCCTTCCAAGCTGATGATGCGGGTTCGATTCCCGCAAGACGCTCTTTTCAAAAGCTTCAACTTCAACGGTTGAAGCTTTTTTTTGCCCAGCCTACTGCCCTGAAGCTTCCAAGACGGATAGGATCAGTATTTCGGGACAGAGGCCTGTAATATATGATAAAGTATGAAAAGCCTCTGCCCGGAAGGATCCGGCAGCCATATTGATTTAAGGTTGTATCTTTATGAAAACAATTTATCCCGTCTGCCTATTTACCCTCCTCCTGACTCTTCTCTCAACAGGTCTGTACTCCCAGGAGCAGAAGAACCTGGAAGACGAACTTCAGAAGTTTCATTTCGGAGGATTAAGCACGGGCAGAGAGACCAGAATTCTTATCGAAGACTATCAGAATGATTCCGGGGAAAAGAAAGACACTATCAACTCTATCGGCCTGGAATATTGCGGTCTCATAGGCAGCCGCCTCGGCTTCTACACTGATCTTCTGATTCAGATTCCCGGCAATTTTTCAGAAAACAGAGGGTTTCTGATGGATTTTACTTCCGGTATCGGATGGAACATCTGGTACGGAAGATGGGGTTTCCTGCCCGGTCTGGGCCTCCATACAGGCTATACCTATCTGCAGACCGACCCTTTCGGTGACGGAGGGCAGTCGTTTTTTCTCTCCTTCGGCCCCGGAGGCGGGATAAAAGTCCTTTACAGACTGAATAAGGACCTCATCCTCTATACGGGATACCAGGGAAACTATGATACCCTCCAGTTTTCTGACAATCAGCAGTTCAGAGACAGGGATAACAGCTTCAAAGGGTCATTCAGTCACAACTTCAGCCTGGGTGCGGGGCTGGAATTATAGCATTCTAAGAGTTTGAACTGATCCAGGCGGCGTACTCCTCCGGAGTATCGATATCTGCCACCACTGAAGAATCCTCCCAGACAGCCTTCCTTGTATCCCAGTGCCTGAGAGCCTTGATCAGACGGTCTCCTTTCAGTTCAAGGATATCTTTCCTGCAGCCGTAGGGACACAGTATCGGATGTCCCGGCTGCCCCCTGAAAACTGGCCTGAGAACATGCTCGGCATCAAAAAGGCTGTAGAGTATTCTGTAATGTTCACCGGTGAGTGCCGGCATATCAACGGGAGTAATGAAAAAATCTTTTTCCACTAAAAGCAAACCTCTCTGGATAGACGAAAGCATCCCTCCGGCATACCCGGGATTTTCAATGACCACAAGCCTTTCATGGGGTTCAAAGGAGTGTTTCAACTCCTCAAAACGGTACCCTCCTACCAGAATGACCTTTTCACAGACACCAAGAGCTTTCTCTACTGTTCCCTGCAGAAATGTTTTCCCATTTTTGTCTTTCAGCCGGATTTTCCAGTCATCCATCCGGGAGGAAAATCCCGCCGCGGGGATGATGCATTCGACAGGCAGAAGTTTTTTCTGTATTAAATCAATTGTGTTTATTTTTTTTCTCCAAAAATTAGAATTTCCCGACCCCATAGTCTATATTATATTCAAGGACACAATTAATGACACTAACGGAATTCGGTGATTACCTCCTGGATCATGATAAATACATTATCACCGCACATGAAGCCCCTGACGGGGATGCAATCGGATCGGAAATCGTACTATTTTCTCTTTTAACTCATTTAGGCAAATCCAGCCGGATTGTCAATTCTGATCCAACGGAATTAAAATACAGCTTTATGGATCCGGATCAGTCTATTATCACACTGTCTCCTGATGATCCTCTCCCTTTTAATCCATCCGAACATATCCTGATTGTTGTGGACACCGAACCTGGCAATATAGGTCATCTTTCCGGGAAGATGAACATTGACAATATGAAAGACCTTGTCGTGATTGATCACCATGACTATGAGGATATAATCCCCTTTGAGGGCCTGTTCCAGCCGGAAGCGTCCTCCACATGTGAAATACTCTATGATATTCAGCGTCATTTTTCCATCCCCTTTTTTTCACCTCTGACGGAAGCCATGTTTGCCGGAATAGTTTATGATACAGGTTCATTTATCTATCCCAAAACAACAGCAAAAACATTTTCCATTGCACACAAACTGGTACAGAATGGAGCCCGTCCCAATTTTGTGTACTCCGAACTCTATGAAAGCAAATCCACTGAATCCCTGAAGCTGAGAACCATCGTAGGATCCAGCCTGGAACTCCATTATTCAGACCATCTGGCCTATCAAGTGATGACAAAGGCTGATCTTATTGAATCAGGGGCCAAATATGAAGAATCCCAGGAAATTGTCAATATTCCCCTTCAGTGCAGCGCCGTCAGGATCTCTGTCTTTGTCAAAGAGAATGCCAACGGCGTCACCCGATGCTCTATCCGGACCAAAAACGAAATAGACTGCCTCCCCCTGGCTTCACGCTATGGCGGCGGAGGCCATCCCACAGCGGCAGGTTTTAAAATAACAGAGCCTCTGGATAAAATAAAAAAAGAGATTCTTGATTTTTTCGCCCCCTATTATCCGGAAGATACAGACTAGCTTTTTTTGATTTTCTCCAACATAATATAGCCCATGAAAAAAATTGCTTTTCTTCTTTTATTTCCAGCCATTCTCCTATCCTGCAGGGACGGGAATAACAATACTGAAGTTCAGACAGCTCCCAGAGTCATCAACCCCATGGGGGGGGCGGACCGGTCCCGGATTGATGACGAGACGACGAATCAGGAAGAGGACAGGAATTTCCTGGTCCCCATGATTCCGATTCCCCAGGAAGAGAAACTGGTTCTCACAAACGATCTGAACCTGGATTTTGACACGGAAGACGAACAGATTATCCTCACGAGACTCACATCTGAAGAGCAGGACCGGATGATCCTCTATGTTGTGGATTACAACAATGAGGACATGATATTTTACGAAGCTCTTAAAACCCCTATCAGCGCCGACAGCAGCGAAGGACTGAATGTACTGCTCCAGGATGTCACAGGGAATTCGATGAATGAAATTATAGTGACGGGATTCACAAAGGAACAGAATCATACATTCGATGCCTATACGATCGTGACCACCGCAGCCGGAAAATTGCAGCTGGCCAATATTCTTTCATTAAATATCAATGGAATTATTGAGATAGAAAACTTTGAACGGTCCCAGGATTACAGGATGGGCCAGAATACCAACGAAAGTTTTACGATTATTACCGAAGAAACTGATGAAGTCAGCGAAGATAATCTGGACCTGATTAAAACCACATACAAATGGAACCGCAGCAGACGGATCTACGCTCCGGCGTCTATTGATAAAGTCCCCGGCCTTTCCATAAAGGAAGAGCAGCTCACAAAGATCTACAGGAGCTCTCTGGAGGAATTTGTCGCGTATATTTCCGGCCCCTGGTACAAGGTGGAAGATCTGAACAGAAACAGGCAGCCTCTGCTGAAGCAGATCATCCATTTTGATATGTCGGGCAATCAGATTATATTTGCCGAAGACAATATCCAGGAAATTTATGACTGGAATGACACGTTCCGGACGATTTTCAAGGGTATCAATATTCAGTCGGGCAGTTCCCTCATTACCAGTCAGCGAAGAGATATCTACCTGTCTCTGGAAGAAGTTGATCTGATAAAACTGAATATTCACGGTTCCACCGAATGGGACGGCTTCTACAGCCCTGTCACCCCCGCCCTCCAGCAGTCCCTTATGGTCAGACAGGGAATTGAAGAGTCCCGGGAACTATCCCGCCTGTCTGGGCAGTATAGAAACAATAAAGGGGAAGATCTGAATATAGAGCTTCCCTATTTTACTCTCAAATCGGGGAATGAACTGCTCTTCAATGGGTTTATGGAGTTTTTCATCCTCAATGATATATCCATACTGGAGATGCATTATCTTAAAAACAATGGACTTATTGATCATAGAGATGTCTATTCTGTTGAGTATCAGGAGTCAGAAGACAGTTCCCGCATTATAAGGACCATGACACTCACACCGGGAACATTGACCACAAAAGGATTTACAAGAATTCCCGGAGACACCATCCACTACGAACAGATTGAAATCAACGGAAACTAGGGAAGATTCACCCTGAAACTGTCAAATCCTCTCTGCTTCAGATTCTGACGGTCCGACTCTGCCGAGGCCGTAGGCAGCAGAACCTTATAGAGTCCATCCTGAAAGACAATACGGAGAGAAAAGGATGTATTCCCCTCCACATTCTCTTTCAATGATTCCGCATTGCCCAGATCTGAGAATGATCCCAGCTGAAGAAACTCACCCGTTGCGGCGGCAGCAGGGGTCTCCTCTCCGGGAGACTCACCGATGGAACTGTACGCACTGAGTAAAAGAGGGTTTCCGTAGGGAGAGATCCTGAATTCCACAATCCCGGATTCCGGACTTTCTCCGAAATTCCGAATCAGTCTCTCCCTATATTTATCCGTCAGTTCATCCAATTCGAATATCCCGCTGACTGACCAGACCTGATAGAGCCAGGAAGGATGCTCCACAAGAAACGGATAGGTCTGCTCTGCCAGTCTAATCCAGTTTTCTGCTTCTCTGCCCGTTTCGGGCTTAAGAGAGAGAGTAAGGAGATATAGGATCAGCCGGCTTGCTATATGATCTTCATCATCCAGTAGAAGGGAAGACATAAGAGGATCATCAACACTCCGGATCTTATCCTCCTGAAGATTCAGATAGGAAGGGATCCAGTCATACCGGGGATCTTTTTCCTGAAGAAGGATAAAATATTTTTCTGCCAGCTCCAGATTGCCGGAAAGCTCCGCCAGATAGGCACCGAATTTCAGAACCTCTTCCCTGTCATAGGCATTGTTGACATAGGGAAGGTATTTTTCAAGCAGAGCCAGCTGCCCCCCCGGTGATCCTCCGGATCGTAAGAGATGAAGCAGAGTTCTGCCGTAATCGGGATCTGTTCTGTTTGCCCTCCTGTTAAGCCAGCTTTCATATAGATCCGCGGCAGACTCCAGGTCCCCGGACGCTTCCAGATCCGCAGCCCTGTCCAGATCACTACCGAACAGTACCGGAGAGAGAAAAGAGAACAGGAAAAAAACAGTGAGAAAACAGGCTCTATTTATCCTGGGAGTCCTGAGGAAAGGTATTTTTCTCATCTGAGCCTTTTTTGCTGATTTTGACAGGGGTGGTAGAGGGAATGCTTTTTTTATCCTTTCTTTTTCTTCTCAGACGGAACTGATTTCCAATGATGTAGGGAACAATGGAAAGTGCACCCAGAATATACATGATAAGAAAACTGATAACGATAGGGACTTCCTGAAACTGTCCTTTTTCAGAAAACCAGAGATTGATATCCGATGTATTCCCCAGGTTCAGACCGATAAAGGTCACCAGAAATACAAGAACAACAATATATGAAAAAAGTTTAAAAGGCATACTCTACTCCTTTGACAGCTTTACGACTCAAGTGGTAAGACTGTCCTGTCATGGCAGAAAGGGATCCGGCTGAGCCGATTTTCCCTTTTGCCTTTTCACTCAGATACCCCTAGGATGACTGCATAATCGAAAGGACAAAATCCCTGATGGCATTCCAGTCATTATTCTTGGGAAGAACAATCCAACCGCCCTTATAGAAATCAGGATCAGCCAGAGCACTTTCCTGCTCCTCCTGGGATAGCCGATACAGATTTGTATAGGTGGCATATAATACATTATCGGTATTCAGCACGTTCTGTCCACGAATTTTATAATCCTTGTAGGAGAGATAGTATTTAACCATTTCTGCTGTGGAAAAATTCGTGAGCAGATATTTTTCGGCAATCTGCATAAAGTCGTACAGTTTCGTTACATCTGTAACGCCCATGCTTCCGATACTGTCCCTGAGGGCTGCAATGACTTTCTGCTGTCTCACGGCCCGTTCAAAATCCGAAGAGGTGTGACGGGACCGGGCAATTCTCAAGGCGGCCACCCCATCCAGGTGATGTTCTCCCGCAGGATAGAACAGTGTGGACCAGCGGCCGTTTTCCCGGACTTTATAGGTGGGATCAATGAGAGGTTCGTCCAGCTCCACTGTGATCCCCCCGAGGATATTCACCATATCAATAAAGGCGTACATATCTATGGCGATGTATTTACTGATATTCAGTCCGGTGATGGAGGAGAGATCAGACATAAGCCTGGA
Source organism: Oceanispirochaeta sp. (assembly GCA_963666275.2). Taxonomy (GTDB): domain Bacteria; phylum Spirochaetota; class Spirochaetia; order DSM-2461; family DSM-2461; genus Oceanispirochaeta. Next base: position 1,516,437 of record CAXXOA010000001.1, on the reverse strand, counting down.
GGGGCCGTAATTCCTGTAGATTGAGTTGATCTTCATCCCTTTGTAATAGAGATCCCTGGGAATACTCAGCATGGAAACCTGTTCCTGGATGCTGTTGAAATGGACAAGAATCATAGTATCCGCATTATGCTCATGAGAACCGATAAGCAGGAATGTCTCAGATCCCTGGGAGGGAATCGTAATCATTTCATCAGAAATCACAGGTTCCTGATTCTGAAAGGAATAGACAAGCTCATGGTCGGGAGCAAAAGTTTTAAGAGATCTCACAGGGATATCATCTCTGTCCATCAGATAGACTTCACCGAACTCTTTCTGAAGAGCCAGAGCCCCGGCAATATTCCCTTCAGAATCATCGAGATCATAATAGTAATAATCGTTATCCTCCCGATGATGTCCTCTGTAGGTATAGCCGAGTTTATTCAGATGTGCCAGAAAGGCCTCATCCTCAAGGAGTGTTTCCACTTCGGATTTTACAAGATCATCCAGAATCTCGGCTTCCGTTCTCAGATCACTCCCGGAAAGGATTTCAAGGACCCCTTCTTTCAAAGAGGAAAGATCTGTAAAAGAGGTCTGTTGAAAAAGGAAAACCCCGTCTGCCGTATGGGTCGTGATCCGGGCATACCGGGAATTATCTTTTCTGATGACAGGGACTATGAGATTTTCGGCTCTGTAGACAGGATCCCCCAGATAGAGCTCCAAATCTCCGAGGGAGTTTCTGAAATTCCTATCCCTGTAGAGAGAGTTGAGCTGACTGTTCAGATCGGAAATATAATCCAGAGCCCCCTTCTGTTTTTGTGTTTCATCTTCCAGAAACTGAAAAACTGCCGGATCCTCCAGGCCGAAGGTCTGTGAAACCTCAAAGATTCCCGAGGATATTTCAAGCTGCTTTTCCTTTCTGTCAAAGGTCATTTTAAAAAGAGACTTCTCGTTATCTGTCAGCAGATTCCTTGAAAAATCTCCTGTTTTTCTGAGGTCCAGCCCCGAACTCTCCAGAAAACTGCGAAACTGAGAACCATTCAGAAAGGCATTGAAATTCTGAATATAGGTTAAATCCCTGTTATAGCTGTTCAGATAACTAATCGCATCATAGGCAGCCAGTTCAAAATTACCCGATTGAGGAGAATCCTCCTGCCCGGGAGTTTCCTCTGTTTCCCGGGAGGGAAAATTCAGAGACGGAAGGTTCACATACTGCCGAACCTGCTGAGCATTCTGTTTCATCACATCCTGAGTTTCATTTATATATCCCAGATCATCTCTGGTCTGATTCATGAAAATTTCAATCTGCTGCTGACTGCTGCTGAGCTGATTCCGGAGAGAAATAATACTGAAAGCGGAATAAAGAACAACAGCTGTCGCCAGGACAGCTGCTGCAATGATAAGTACATTTTTTTTCATAATTAACAATTTAGCCTACCCTGCCGGGTAATGGCAACACTCTTTAAAGTCTCTTTTCCGCTGACTGGATTGTATTATAAAGCAGCATGGTGATTGTCATAGGACCGACGCCTCCGGGAACAGGTGTAATATAGGATGCCACTTTTTCGGCTTCTCCAAAAAGGACATCCCCGGTAAGCCTGTATCCTCTCTTTTTAGTCTCGTCGGGAACTCTATTCACTCCCACGTCTATGACCACGGCACCGGGTTTTATCATATCTCCCGTAATGATTTCCGGCCGTCCTGCCGCAGCAATCAGAATATCCGCTTCGAGAGTTTCCTTCTTCAGATCTGCGGTTCTTGTATGACAGACAGTCACAGTGGCATTTCCCCAGGACTGCTTCTGAATCATAAGGTTGGCGATAGGCTTTCCGACAATATTGCTCCTGCCCACTACCACGACTTTTTTTCCGGCGGGAGAGATATTTTTAAACTCCAGCAGTTTCAGTATCCCGTGGGGAGTACAGGGAAGAAACGTGTCCTGTTCAAGGACCATTTTCCCCACACTCACAGGATGGAATCCATCAACGTCCTTGGCAGGATCAATCGCCAGAATCACCTTGTTTTCGTCCATATGGGAAGGAAGAGGAAGCTGAACGAGTATGCCGTCTATCTCATCATCCCCATTGAGTTTTTCTACAAGCGCCAGGAGTTCTTCTTCGCTTGTACTTTCGGGAAGACGGATATCCCTTGAGAGCATTCCCAGTTCGCCGCAGCTTTTCTCTTTTGCTGTAACATAGGATCTACTGGCGGGATCTTCCCCGACAAGAACTACTGCCAGCCCCGGTGTCACACCGGATTCCTTCATCTTTTCCACTTTTGTTTTCAGCTGTTCTCTCAGATCAGCGGAAACACTTTTTCCATCAATAATCTCTGCCATTCAAATGTCCTTTCAGTCGCTTTGTAACGTCGTTGAAGCTTTGTTGTTACTATGGTATTATCACATATCTTTCGAGAATGAGGAATCAACTTGAATAAAAAAACAGCATACATCATTCCAGGGAATAGAGTTACAACCTTTTTATTCTTCCTGGCAATTTTTTCTGTTTCTCTAACAGCTCAGGATGCAGACAAACCCGAAGAGGATGCTACCATTGACATTGAGTACCATAGCATGGGAGATCAGATTTTTTCTATAAATGCAGGTCTCTTTTTCCCCCTCTTTTTCCAGAATCCTTCACCGGGAAGCGGCGAGGATGCCATATCTTCCACCAACCTTTCCATGGGGGGAACGGGGCATCTTTATTACGGAGCCTATCTGAATAATAATGTCATTCTGGGTATGGAAATCGGCGCCATGTTTGCCAGAAGTCCCAACAAAAACAATTTCTACATGGTACCGATTATGTTCAGGGGAACCTATGAATTTCAATTGAAAAACAACCTTTTTACGATCCCCGTCCATCTGGGAGCCGGAATGAGCATGACGTCCTATCTGGATGACTTCCATGTTGATATGATTTTCAAACCCGGCGCGGGATTTTTCTGGAATCAGAGCAGTGACTGGTCTTTTGGAACCAACCTGACCTACTGGTGGGTTCCCCAGATCTATCCATCCGACCCGGACTACAACAGACTGGGGAATTTTATGGATATGAGTCTTTCTGCGGTTTATCACTTCTAAGAGGAAAATATGAAATTAATCCGAAACATTATATTACTAACAGCTATAGTCCTGACTGGTTGCTCCGGTGACGGGATTTTCCAGAACCTTGAAAATGAAGAGGAAATCCTGGATACTAATAATCTATCCTCTGGAACAACTCTGAATCAGTTTCTTCTTTTTGGCGATCAGTATGTCATCAACGGAAAAAATGTATGGCACAGCACAAGAGAAAGCGGCAGTGATACCTGGGACAAATATCCCCAACCCGATAAATATGACAGTGACAGAACGTTTCCGTCTATTGCTGTTTTCAACGGACAACTCTATGCCACAGTGATCAGTCATGATGCTTCCTACCGAAGCGGTATAATTCGATACAATTCAACTTCAGAGGAATGGGAGGAAATTTATCATACGAATAAACTGGATGCCAGCTCCGGCACAGATTTTTACAGATTCCGGCTTTTTCCAGCGGGTGATAAGGGTATTTACCTCAATGCAATTCAATACAATACAGATGATTCTGAAAACTCAACCATTGAAGACAGTTCCCTCTACTTTTTCCCCGACAGCCCTGCCGGAGCGGCGGCCCTCGCAGCATTTGATATTGTAAATAGTCCCACTGTAAACAGGGTAACCTTTCCTGACAGTTCCGACTTTGATATGCCTGTGGTTGCCATAGCTCTCGATACTAGTGCCAATGATGTTTATATGATTTACAATACAAGCGGCAGCACTCCGGATAATGGCATATTAGCTGTAGCCGATGGAGACAGCAGCTATTTCTCTTTCTCTGCCGAAACGACTGTAAGTGATAACTATGATTTCCTCAGCCTTTACTACTCTCCTTCCTATAACATGCTTTTTATAGGGACAGAAGCTGACGATGATGATCATCCGATCCTATATAAATCCGGAGGAACCTGGAGCAGTATCTTCTGTGAGGACAACGACGTGGAGTTTTCTGCATTTGTCGAAATCCCCGATTTGTATGATAGGCCTTCCGTCCTGGCTGGAACAAGAGCTTTTGAAGACCCCACCAGCAGCAGTTCTATTCAGGGAAACGGCTACTACCAGATTTATACGGATGATATGACCATCCATGACAACAAGTTTTCTGATGACAACAACTATGAAAGCAGTGACCTTGCAGATGCAACCATTCAGAACTTCTATTATGACGCTCTGTACAGTAAGGTCTATGCCACAACCTACAACCAGGGCTTATGGCTCAATCAGGATGAAAACTGGTCTCAGGAATAATCCTGAGATTGCTTGAAATCAAAAAAAAGCCTTGAAGAAAAATCTTCAAGGCTTTTTTTATCACTGGGAATTCAGAAAGTCAAAAATCTCTTTCAGGGAAGGATCTTTTTTCAGAAAATGCTCCTCCTGCTCTTCCTTTGTCAATCCCACCAGTTCATGGCTCATATAATGGATCCAGACATCGTCTTCTTTTTTATTGATATTGAACTGCCTGCAGAAGTAATCGGGCCTTATGGGAAGCTGAGGACTGTAGCTGTGGATTTTGTAGTCATGCACAACCAATTTAATATCTTCCCGGGGAATCCCCTGCTCCAGTATTTTTGAAACCAGATGATTCAATGTACGTCCCGAGTCAAAAATATCATCGATGATTATAATCTTGTCACCATTACGCAAATAGGCGGGATCATAGGTCCATCCGTCAACCATGACATTTTCCTGCTGATGGATGTCACTGTAGGAGCGGGCGACAACAGCCGCATAAAAGACAGGCCTTTTTCCTTTATGGACGATCTTGAAAAACTCACTGAAAACATTCCCCATATAGGCTCCGCCACGGAGGGGGACATAGATGACATCCGGTACAAAACCGTCCTTATATACCTGATACGCCAGTTTCAGGGCGTTATCTCTTACTTCATCATAAGGTGTGAAGAGTTTACTCATTATCAGCTCCTTTTTAAATACTATTGCTTCAGTATAAATGATACACAGGGATTTTCCCATAAAAAAAGCTCCTCCAATGGAGGAGCCTTCCCTCTAGACTGACTGTTTAATTTTTCTTCATCTTGGGAGATTCCATCTCCATACCTTCCCGCAGGAAACTGAGATAGAAGCGGCCATCTCCCACCTGAGCCAGCTGATTGTAGAAATCTGTAAGATTTTCTATCTTCTGTCCGTTGACGCCGGTGATGATATCTCCTGTCTGGATACCTGCAATCTGAAAGACTGTTTTAGGATACACATCGGCGACGAAAACACCTTTGGTATCTTTATCCATTTCCAGCCTTTCCAGAAGTTCTTCCTCCACTGTGAAAGCGGAAACCCCAGGCCAGGCCAGATTATTCATTTTCCGGACCTCTTCTTCGGCTTCCCGTTCGGTAATGTCTACCTTGAGAGACATCTGCCTGCCGTCCCGGATTAAAACGAACTCCGCCACATCTCCGGGTCTCATATCACCGATCATCCTTGTAAGATGATTTTTATCGGTTGCCACAATTCCGTTGACCGAGAGGATAAAATCACCGGGCTGAATTTCTCCTTTATCGGCAGGAGAGTTTGTGAATACCTGATAGACAAAGGCTCCTTTCCGGCCCTTCAGGCCGAACTCTTCGGCTATCATTTCAGGCACATCACCAATACTGACTCCCAGCCATCCGTATTTGACTTCTCCATTATCGATAAAATCCCGGATGGTCCGTTTGACATTGTTAATGGGAATACTGAAGCCCAGCCCTATACTTCCGCCGGTAGAGGTTGTAATCCAGGTATTAATTCCGACAACCTGTCCTGTCATATTGACAAGGGGTCCCCCGGAGTTTCCCTGATTGATAGAGGCATCGGTCTGGATAAAGTCATTGATGTTCCCGTCAGGGCCGTTCTGTCTTCCCAGGGCACTGACAATACCGGCTGTAACGGAAGATTTGTACCCGAAGGGACTTCCGATAGCCAGAACCCAGTCTCCCACATACAGAGAATCCGAATCACCCAGAGTTGCCACGGGAAGTTCCTTGTCAGGACTTTCTATCCTCAGTATGGCAAAGTCTTTCCTTTCATCTGTTCCGATCAGTTCGGCTTCATACTCTTCGCCCTGATCCAGCTTTACAAGGATTTCCTGTGCTCCTCCCACAACATGGTTATTGGTCACCACATAGTAGGAATCTTTCTTCTTTTCCACAATAAATCCGGATCCCAGACTGGAGCTCCGATACTCCTGCGTATCCGGCTCCTCCTGATCATCTTCCTGGGGATTCCCGAAGAAAAACTCCCAGGGAGTACCGTTTCCGGGAAGACTCTGCCTGGTCGTTACCTGTACGGTATCGATCTCAACCACCCAGGGGAGAGATTCGGCGGAGACCTTTCTGAAAGAATTCTGAAAATTCTCCATGGTCTGGAGCTCAGAGGCATTCGGTGCTGCCTGTACCTGCTGAGCCGGTTTCAGATTGGGAAGATAGGTATAAAGGAATAGACTGAGAGCAAATCCTGCGACAGTCCCTATGAATGCTGTTATTAATATTCTTATATGATTTTTTCCGGTATCGCTCATATCTGAAATTACTCCTATATAAAGTGTTCAACAAAGAAACCAGTTCAAAATTGTTTTGTTACAACCAAATCAGAGAGAGGTTAGGATTTCCGTCCCCTTCTCTGTCAGAGCTATGGTGTGCTCAAAGTGTGCGGAGAGGCTGTTATCCTCTGTTTTCACAGTCCAGTCATCATCCAGCACTTCCACCTCTGCAGTTCCCAGATTGATCATCGGCTCTATAGCCAGAACCATCCCCTGCTTGAGGCGGAAATTCATGCCCCTGGAAGGATAATTGTTGGGTATCTGCGGATCCTCATGCACATCCAGACCGACACCATGACCGCAGAATGAGTGAACAATGCCATAACCGTAGGGCTTCAGGTACTCTGTTACGGCTTTTCCTATATCCTTGATCCTTCCACCGGCTCGGGCGGCTTCAATCGCCCTGTAGAGACTCTCTTCAGTGCGTTTCAATAATAGGGAGGCCTCTTCCGAGACTGATCCGACCTTGTAGGTATAGGCCCTGTCGCTATAGAAACCATTGAGTTCAATCCCTATATCACATCCGAATATGTCCCCATCGGATAAAATCTCTTTTTTGCTCGGAATACCGTGAATAACCGTATCATTCACCGAAGCGCAGATGGAGCCGGGAAATCCTGCATAACCCAGGAAAGCAGCTCTGCCGCCGTTCTTTTTGATAAACTCCGCGGCAAAACGGTCTACATCCCAGGTGGAAATACCCGGGGTGATAATTTCATCTATACGCAAAAATAACTCCGCCAGGAGTTTGCATGAGGTACGAATACCTTCTATCTGTATTGGATTCTTTAAAGTAATCATACTTGTCCTTTCAACTATTGTATTCGGTTGAGTTTTGTCTCGGCCTTGAAATTCTCGGGATCCAGTGAGACTGCCCGGGTATAGGATTCTACAGCCTTCTGAAAATCCTGCATATCAAGGTACATATCTCCCAGTCTGACATAGAGCTCAGAAAGCAGCAAGCCACTGTTTTCGAGATTGTTTTCCTCTTCCAGCAGGGAGATCGCTCTGTTTATCTGGATCAGTGAGGCATCCCTGTTTTCAAGTATAAGATTCAGGGCTGATTTATTGCTCTCATAAATCCATGAAGGATAGAGAGCCGAGGCTTCCTCCATTTTTTTCAGAGCTCCTGCCGGATCCTTTCTCAGACTGGCGAGAATCCCTTCATAGAAATAGTACCAATGAGGTTTCTCGTCACCGTAATTGTACCGTTTCAGTACAATTTCTATGCTGTCCGCATCTTTCAGCCCCGCCAGATACCAGAGAAGGAATCTTGTCACTTTTTCATTGTTTTCCGATTCATTGAAATACTCCCAGAGTCTGGCCTGATACTGTGTTGGATTCAGAGGATCCGGGAAGTATCGTATTTTAAGGAGCTTTGCCTGCATATCCCCGGGAAAGCGGTTTATATAATCGTTCAGCTTTTTTTCAACGATCAGACTGTAGTCATCGGCAAAATAGCTGACATAGTCAGAAAGCAGTTCTATCTGATCGGGAAAAATTGTCAGCCCCTTTTCAAGGAGCAGTTTTGCTCTCCTGCTGTATCCATCACTGAAATAGAGCCGGCTGATATTTCTATAAAGCTTCCAGCTGCCCGATTCATGCCTTCCCAGAGCATCCTCATAGGCAAGGAGAGCTTCTTTTTTATTGTGCAGAAGAAAATAGAGATCTCCGATCTGCTCCTTCAGGGAGTAGCGCTGGTTTTCCTTAATCTGATCTACCACATCCTGTGCCAGATAATTGTCCAGGGCCTTCTGATACCGGGCCAGATCGTAATAGACGATGCCCAGACTGTAGGGAGGGATCCTGTTCGTGGAGAGGGTATCCAGAATAGCAGCGGCCTTTTCTGTCTCTCCGGCCTCCATATAAAGAACAACCGCATTGTAGAGAAGGATTTCATTATCCGACAGCTCCCCAATAATCTGAAAGAAATCGGGATCCTCCTGATAGGAAATCTTTTCTTTGATATAGGAAATGGGATCTGTATCGCCGATATCGTAGTTTCTGAATACCTCAAAAGACAGGAGAGTCTCTGCCGTCAGCGTCTCATAGCCCGGCCTGTTGATCGCATAGAGACTGGCGGAAGCCTTTTCATACTGATCTGTCCAGAGCAAACTGGCCGTGTAGAGAGCATCATGTTCAATTCCAGCTTTGAGAAACTTGCGTGAACGGTTTATCAGTTCATGAAAAGAGAGGTAATCACCGGTTTCCATGGCAGCCAGATAGGACCTTTTAAAAAGGCTGTACCACTGTTCTCTTGTATCTGCATAGCGGGAAGCTCGTAACAGCAGATCCGGAATGTCCCGATAGGATCTGCTTTCCAGAGAGACATCCGCCGCATGAATATAATACTGAAACCGGTCATCATCCGGCTGAAAAAGGATGAAGATACCCAGAATACTGGCTATCATGAAAAGAACCAGCGCCAGTACGATCAACTGTCTGATTTTTCCGATATCCTTCTTCACTGGTCCCCTACTGTTTCTTTAAAATGCTGCTGATATTATCCAGGACCCCGTTTACGAAACGGAAGGAATCACTGGTTCCAAACTCTTTAGTTATTTCAACGGCCTCATCAATGGTAACACCATGAGGAATGTCTTTCTGATACATCAAAGCATAGGTACTGATTCTCAAAATGGCAAGATTAACTTTTTCAAGCCTGTTGAAATCCCATTTTTTCAGACTGTTTCTGATGCGATCATCAATTTCTTCGAGATTTTCAATTGTCCCTCTGATAACCAGAGACGCGAAAATCTTTATTTCTTCCGGAACTTCCTCTTTTGCCCATGAAAAGGTAAGAAGATCCTTTTCCCCTTCTCTGTTGATGTCCCAGCTGTATAAGCCCTGAAAAGCCAGTATTCGGGCCTTTCTTCTATTTCCAAGATTTTTCATTATTTATTCAATATTATCAGGAAAACGCTGAATATCAGCTTCCTCTATAAGAGCGTCAACCACGTCTTTGGCGGCGATCTGAAAAGCCTGCTGCTGCTTCTGCATTCCCAGAAAATTTCTTATGTATTCCCGGACAGTCTGAGTCTGAACAGGACTGACAGGATCATCCAGCTCGAGGAATCTTTTATCTCTGTGCTGGGTGACTTTTACAATATGATAGCCCTGGGATGACTCAAGGAGTTTAATTTCATTCCCTATGGTCATATCAAAAATCGCGTTTATGAAATCTTTGCCGAAAACAGCTATATTCTGTTCTCCCCTGTCCATAAAACTGCCGAGATCTCCGTCACGGACTATGGAATTCTTATCTTCCGAATACTCTCTGACCAACTGGGAAAAACTGGAGGAACCACTGTTTAACTGCTGCAGAACCTGCTGGGCCTGAGCTCTCTTTTCCCCTTTCTGGGTCGAATCGAGCCCTTTTGTTGCAAAAAAGATATGGCTGATCCTCACCATCTCCGGATTCAGAAATTTTGCTTCGTTCTGCTGATAAAACAGCTGGATTTCATCCGCCGAGGGAGTTGAGGTTCTCATTATGAAATCCCTTTTTTTTTCGGTTACATATTTTTCAAGGATCAGCTGTTTTCTGATTTCTTCCTTGTATATTTCGTAATCCATTCCGGTCTGATCTTTGATGATCTGCTTATACTGGCTTTCCGTTACCTGCCGGCCAATCTGCTGCATAAGCTGATTCATACCGACCTGAAGGACCTGCTCATCGCTGACAGTGACATTATCTCTTTCGGCTGCCTGAAAAACAAGCATCTGATTTATCAGAGTTTCCAGAACCTGCTCTTTTTCCTGAAGTCCCAGTTCCCGGCCTGTCTGATTTTCATAAAGAGAAACATTGTAATCCAGTTTCTTTTTTGAAATGACATCTGTCCGAGTCAGTTTTACAATAGCCACCGGCTTATCGATCTGAGTCTGAGCGGTCAGATCTATGGTGAGGAGAGCAAGAACTGTAAACAGAATGATTCTTTTAAACATAGTATTTCCTTAGAGACTGTTGTTTATATTATAAACAATCTATTTTATATGAAGTTTCTTTCCAATGGCACCAGCTTCTTCTGCAGAGCTGATTACATCGGAAATTTTCAGAAACATACCTTCTTTTTCCATGGATTTCATTAATTTCTGCAAGGCTTTATTTACAAAAAAACCTTTCCTGGCAACAAAAGCATAGCTTTTTATACCTGAGATTTTACCGCAGTTTTTAAGAAATTCGGTAATTCTGCTGCTTATTTTACTACTGAAATGAGAATTGGGAGCAGTACCGATTATAAGATATTCATATATCGTGAGTCTGGCATCCGAATCAGTCTCCATATTGAACAGAGAAACCTGATGCCCCTGAGATTCCACACCCTGTGCCAGGTGTTCAGCAATTTTTTTTACTTTATCACAGCCGTTTTTATAATAGACGACAGCTACACGCATTATTCAGCTCCTGATGACGGCTTCAATCTGAATACAATAACATAAATAAGACAAAATGGGAGCGAAGGCTCCCATTCGGTCTTTTAATTCTCAGGAATCTCAAGGGTTTCGCCCTCGACTCCTTCACTGGCAACATCTTCGTTCCACCATTCCTGATCGCCGTTATTCTCGGCACTGATCTGTCTGGCTTCACTCAGAACATCGCTGCTGTTGGGGCTTTTAATGACCAAAGCCACAAGAAGAGAGCAAACAATAAAGAGACTGCCCAGAACAGTAGTTATTCTGACAAGAGCCTTATTTGTCGCCCCTCCGAAAGGAGATCCGCTGGATCCGCCGAAAAGGCCTCCCAGTCCCTCTCCCTGATCATCCTGCAGAAGTACAAAAAGTATCAGCAGTACACAGACTGCCACAAACAGGATAATCAATAAAGAACCTATAATTCCCATTCCTAAACTCCCAGAGAAACAGGGGAAAAACCCCTTATCTCAGTTGATTACTTATTATAATTGGCAAGAGAAGCAAAAGAGTCTGCTTTCAGTGAAGCACCACCGATCAGACCTCCATCGATATTTTCCATTGCCATTAAATCCTTGATATTATCAGGTTTCATGGAACCACCGTACTGAATAACAATCTTTTCAGCCGCAGCAGCAGAGTACATCTCTGCAATTTTCTTTCTGCAGGCAGCGTGAATGGCATCAGCATCATCGGGAGTTGCCGTTTTACCTGTTCCGATAGCCCATACAGGTTCGTATGCAATTACAACATTGTCAAGTTCTTTTTCAGAAACTCCGGCAAGACCTTTTTCAAGCTGCTCGAAACAGACAGCTTCCGCTTTTCCGGCTTCTCTTTCTTCAAGAAGTTCACCGATACAGAGAACAGGCATCAGGTTATGCTGAAGAGCAAGTTTTACTTTTTCGTTGATCTGCTCGTTGGTTTCTCCATAAATATGGCGTCTTTCAGAGTGGCCCAGGATCACAGCGTCTACACCGAGATCTTTCAGCATCAGTACGGAAGTTTCACCGGTAAAGGCTCCCTCTTCCACATTTGCCATATTCTGTGCAGCAACCAGGACATTGCTGCCTTTCAGCTCATTCAGTACTGCGGGGATGCATACAAATGAGGGGGCAACCATAACTCTGTAGTCACTGTCTTTTACAAGCGGTTTAATTTCCTTCGCCAGCTGTGCCGCTTCAGAAGGGGTTTTGTTCATTTTCCAGTTTCCGGCAATGAGATAATTTCTCATGATAACTCTCCTTGATTTCTCATAGTACTTGTGTTTCTCATAAATAGCAGCGGAACCAGGCTCCGCCGCTTATTGAACATTATTTTTTCAGGGCTACAACACCGGGAAGCGCTTTTCCCTCCAGATATTCCAGAGAAGCGCCGCCGCCGGTAGAAACATGATCGATTTTATCGGCAAGGTTGAATTTATTGACAGCCGCAACGGAATCTCCACCGCCGACAACTGTCGTTCCTTTACAATCTGCCACAAAGTTGGCAACTTCCAGTGTTCCTTTGGCAAACTTGTCAAATTCAAAAACACCCATGGGTCCGTTCCATACAACGGTTTTAGCAGCCGCGATTCTCTCTTTGACAGCGGCAACCGTTTTGGGTCCCACATCCATGGCAAGCTTTCCTTCGGGAATTTCAACAGAATCAACAGCTACGGCATCAGCATCTTCACTGAAGGTAGAGGCCACGACATGATCCATCGGAAGGATTACTTCAACGCCGGCTTTCTCAGCGTTTTCAAGGAATGTTTTTGCCGTGTCAATAAACTCTTCTTCAAAAAGAGAATTACCAATGGCATGCCCCTGAACTTTTAGGAAAGTGTATGCCATTCCACCACCGATCACGAAGGTATTGCATTTGTCTATCAGAGATTCCAGAACAGCAATTTTAGAGGAAACTTTCGCTCCCCCGATAATGGCAACAAAGGGTTTTTCGGGATTTTCGAGGACCTTGTCAAAAAACAGGCACTCTTTTTCCATCAGAAAACCGGCGCAGGAGGGAAGATATTTTGTAATGCCTTCCGTAGATGCGTGAGCACGGTGTGCAGCTCCGAAGGCATCATTCACATACACGTCTGCCAGCCTGGCCATCTGAGCTGCGAATTCGGGATCATTCTTCTTTTCAGCGTTATGATACCGGGTATTCTCCAGGAGAAGGATCTCTCCCGCTTTGAGTTCAGAAGCCATTTTCTCGACCTCGGGCCCGACACAGTCGGGAGCAGTTTTTACAGGAACCCCTGCAATTTCCGCCAGATGCGCCTCCAGCTGTTTCATACTGAACTGAGGTTCTCTCTCTTCTGAGGGTCGTCCCAGGTGGCTCATAACAATCAGAGAAGCCCCTTCCTGTTCAAGGATGTATTTCAGAGTTGGAAGAGCTCTCTGCATTCTTGTATCGTCAGTAATTTTTCCTTCTTTGAGAGGAACGTTGAAATCCACGCGGACCAGTACGCGTTTATTTTTCAGGTCCTTGTCTTTTACTGTAACAACAGCCATTTTGGTTGCTCCTTATATCAATTTCTGTGCCAGGTCGACAACACGGGTAGAATACCCGATTTCGTTGTCGTACCAGGATATAATCTTGAAAAATCCCTCTCCCATTTTCATGGTGCATCCCGCATCAAAGATGGAAGAATGGGGATTCCCTTTTATATCCATAGAGACTATGGGATCTTCCGTATATTCCAGAATCCCCTTCATAGGCCCTTGGGCAGCACTTTTTACCACATCATTCAGTTCCTGGACAGAACAGTCTTTTTCAAGCTGCACTGTCAGGTCCACAACAGAACCCGTCGGGGTGGGAACACGCATGGCTCCCCCGTTGAGCTTGCCGTTCAATTCGGGAATGACCTTTCCCACCGCTACGGCCGCACCGGTTGATGTGGGGATTATATTGAGACCCGCCGAACGGGCTCTTCTGAGATCAGGATGAGGTGTGTCGAGAATGACCTGATCATTGGTGTAGGCATGAACTGTCGTCATGAGTCCCTTTTCGATTCCGAAAGCGTCATGGAGCACTTTGGCAACAGGGGCCAGACAGTTGGTTGTACAGGAAGCATTGGAATAGGCCACTGTCTCTTCTCTGATTTTTTCTTCATTCACACCAAGAACAACGGTTTCTATATCATCTTTTGCAGGAACTGTGAGTATTACTTTTCTGGCGCCGGCTTTTATGTGATCCAGGTATCCGCCTTTTTCGCTTTCTGCGGAACGGAAAATACCTGTTGACTCAATGGCCACATCTACCTGCAGTTCCTTCCAGGGAAGGTCTGCGGGGTTTCGGACAGCAAAGATTCTGATCTCTTTACCATCAACGACAATGGCATCGTCTTTTGCCTCTACGGATTTATAATAGACTCCGAAAGTGGAATCGTATTTCAGCAGGTGAGCCAGAGTTCTGGAATCTGTCAGATCATTGATACCGACGATTTCCATCCCCTCTCTTTCCATGGCAATTTTAAATACATTTCTACCGATTCTGCCAAAACCGTTTATGGCTATTTTCAAAGAGCGCCCCCGTTTTCATTAGAATTTTATCTAATTTAATATATTAGAATAGCTTGTAGAGGTCAATATCCATGAGAAGACACGCAGACTAATAGAGCCTGAGCAGCTGGTTTTTCAATTCATTATTCATGGTATCCTCGGGCAGAACCAGTTCTTCCATGTCTTCCGGCAGTCTATAAATCTCATCCCCTGCATTGACAAGATCAAAAGGGGAATTCCTCTGGAGTATGCCAATGGAATATTTTTCCTGGGTTTCTTCAATGGTGACTGTTCCCAGAACATCCTCGGGCTGATAGTCCCGGTAGGGTTCCCTGTCCAGCCAGCGGCCTGTTCCCTGCCTGAGCAGGACAAAAGACATTTCGGCTTCCACATTGTTCATGGTACCAAGATTGACAAGAACCCTGTCTCCGTCTATACCGGCCAGATAGCCTTTGACGGGAAGCCTCTGCTCCAGCTCCTCGGCGGCCTTCCTGATGATCTCACTGACCCTCATATTTCCCGAACGAAGCAGATCGAAAGAGGTTATCTCATTTCCCGTTCTGGACAGGAACAGACGGCAGTTGATACGGATGGATCGCTCTTTTTCTGAAACAGACAGAAGGGCATAAAAATCCGAGTTCCCGTTCCGTCCGGCACTGAAAGCATCCGAAGAAGATTCCAGAACCTTCTGCTCATCGATAGAAAGACCGGAATTACGCATAAGCGTATCTCCCAGGTAACGGATAAAATCCATTTCGCTGCCTGTGTGATAGAGATCACTGGCGGATTTATCAATAAACAGAGCCAGATTGATATTGCTGTTTCTCTGAATCACCGGAGTTTCCCAGACTCTGGGAAAAGAGAGGTCCTCGGAACTCATGACAAGTTCGTAGAGCCTGTTAAACTCCAGATTGGCATACTCTTCCCGATGAAGAGCTTCCAGTTCCTCCCGGTACCTGTTCCCCTGCCCCATAGCATTCAGGATCCCCGCATACTGCCACCAGCCGTCCAGATCCAGAGGCGCCAGCAAACGCCCCCGCCGGTATTCATCGAAGGCTTTATCGTACTGGAAGGAGGCCTTATAGGAGCGGCCTTTTTCAAAGTGCCATGCTGCCGCGGCAACTCTCTGATCATGATTCAGAGGATAGTAGGACATCAGAAGGTTTTCGGCTGTCAGCCTTGCCACTTCATCCTGAGGATTGAGGAGATTCACGGTCTGGAAACAGAGGAGAGCTTCCTCATGTCTGCCCAGTCCCAGAAAAGCCCTTCCCAGGTAGAACCAGAGCATGGGATTTTCCTGCTCGTTTTTTATACTTTCCTGAAAGTAATGCACTGCCTGATCAAAATCGCCTGTATTGGTATAGATATGCCCCAGAGTCAGGTTCGTATCCCTGTTCTCCGGTTCCAATGCAACCAGCTGTCTGGCCAGTGCTTCCGCCTGGTCCCAGCGACGGCCGTCCACATAGTGACGAATGGCTTCATTCAGAACCACACGGTCCTGGGGATAATAGGCAAGAGCTGATTCCAGATACTGTTCCGCTTTGCCGGCATCACCCATTTTATCCGCCAGGACCACAAGAGACAAAAGAGCCCGCCGGCTGTCGGGATTTACGGCCAGGCTTTTTTCAAAAAGACTGGACCCTTCCTTGTAATTGCCCCGGAAAACAGCGATTTCCGCCAGTCCGTAGGCGGCAGTCATATTATTGGGTTCAATAGACTGGACCAGATTGAACATTTCAGAAGCTTTCTCCAGATCCGATAGCCCCAGATAGATCCGTCCCTGCAGGTTTATGGCATCGATGCGCCTTTCAGAGCCTTTGAGAGCCAGACGGGAATAATCCAGGGCCTCTTCATACTCCTGAAGCAGAAAGTAGGTCCGGGAGATTCCAAGTAGAGCATCCGTATAGGAAGGATTAATTTCCAGGGCTTTTTTATAATTATCCAGAGCGGTGAAGTAGTCGCCTGAAGCCATGGATCTGTAACCGGTATTGTAGAAATCAATTGGAGACTGTGCTGCCAGAGGTACCAGCAGACAGATTAGAAGCAGTGTCAGTATTTCAGTTTTGAGTAGTCTCTTCATCATTGACAACGACCTTTACGGATTTAATTTTATGCCCTTCCACCGACTGTATAATAAAGTCCATATTATCATATGTGACTTTTTCATACTTTACAGGGATTTTTCCGAACAGGTCAAAAACAAAACCGCCCAGTGTATCAAACTTTTCATCAGGCAGTTCTTTAGACAGGTGTTCGTTCAAATCTTCGATATCAATTCGGGCATCACAGAGATAGGTATTGGGGCCTATCTCAAGTATATCATCTTCTTCGTTGTCAAATTCATCCTGGATATCACCGACGATCTCCTCGATGATATCTTCCATACAGACTATTCCGGATACCCCGCCGTATTCATCAACCACAATGGCGATATGAACCCGACGGAGTTTGAATTCCTTGAGCAGAACATCCAGTTTCATACTCTCGGGAACAAAATAGGCTTTCCGCATGATTTCACAGATGGCAAAATCCTCATTTTTCACAAGAGATCCCAGCAGATCTTTCACATAGAGGACTCCCACCACATTATCTATGGTGTCTTTATATACAGGAAAACGGGAGTGTCCCGACTTCATCAGAGTTTCAAAGAGTTCATCCTTTTCAATATTCCCATCAATGAAAACCACATCGATACGGGGGATGATGACCTCTTTGATTGTTGTGTCAGAAAGCTCCACAATTCCCTGTATCATACCCTGTTCATCAGAGTTCAGTTCATTGAGAGTTTCATGGTCAACAACTCTTTCCGTCTTTCCTTTTCTCACAAGTTGTTTGAATAATTTCATTGAAAAATCCTGAATGAACCCAGCTCACCCAGAAGTTTTTCCTGATGTTTCAGCATTTTCTCTTCCAGATCATTTGTTTCATGCTGCATCCCTTTGAGATGCAGAATCCCGTGTATGACGACCCTCTTCAGTTCTTCTTCCAGAGGGACTTCAAACTCAGCGGCATGCCGCTCAAGAGTATCCATAGAGACAATGATATCGCCGGCGGAAACAATTTCCGCTCCGGTAGGAAAAGGATCCTCCCCTTCGTTCTGACAGAAAGAAAGGACATCGGTCGGTTCATCTTTGTCTCTGTAAAGACTGTTTAATTCCTTTATATAAGGATCATGACAGAGAGTCAATGAAATTTCCCAATTTGAAAGCCCTTCTTCCGATAATACCCGGGAAGCGAACTGTTCAAGCTGCTCCAGCCAGGGGGGGGCTGTCTCCAGCTGTGAAATCACGTCTATTTCATTCATCCTGTTTCCTTTTCTCTTTCGGGGTATTCAATTCTCGAGTGATACTGACCTGTCAGGACATGCACAAAAGAAGATTTGATTGTTTCAAGTTCCTGAAGGGTCATTCCGCATTCATTCAGTTCTCCGTCTTTAAACCGGATCATAATAAGATCCCAGAGAGACTTTTCCAGTTTTGCAACTGTCGGTTTCGACATACTCCTTGTCGCGGCTTCCGCCATATCGGAGAGCATCACCACAGCCGCCTCTTTTGACTGGGGCTTGGGACCTGAGTGGGAGTAGTCTTCAAAAGAGACATTTTCAGCTCCCTTTTCACTGACCGCCCGCTGATAGAAATATTCAATGACACTTGTCCCGTGGTGCTGGGCAATTATATTGATAACTTTATCAGGCATATTCAATTCTCTGGATTTCTCAATCCCTATTTTCACATGGGATTTGATAACAGCCACAGAGAGGGTTGTTTTCAGATCGTCATGTTTATTGTAATCCTTCTGATTTTCACTGAAATACTGGGACTGATCAATTTTACCGATATCATGATAATAGGCACCCACTCTGGCCAGCAGAGCATCCGCTCCGATATTCCGGCAGGCCGTTTCCGCCAGATTCGCAACATTCATGGAGTGGGCATAGGTCCCGGGAGCCAGAGCCAGCATCCTCTTCAGCAGGGGGGCGTTCAGATCCGAAAGCTCCTGGAGACGAAAGGTGGTACAGGCATTCATGACATGCTCAAACAGAGGAAGTACCATAAGGGAGAAAAACCCTGAAAGCAGCCCGTTGAGAATAGCCACCAGAAAGGAAAGCATCATTGTATTCAAAGCCAGGGGCGTGAGAAGAAACATGACTCCCAGCAGGAAAACCTGAACAAGAGCCAGATACACGCCGCCTTTGATCAGATCGATCCTTTTTTCGGCTCCTTCGATCACCAGTGAGGCTCCCAGGCCTGTAAAAAGTGTCATATAGAGTGCCTGGGAGTTAAAATCCAGCACAAAAAAGATAAATATGGACTGAACAATTATAAAAAGAAAAGTTCCCTTTCTGTTTGTCAGGATTGCCATGAGCATGGCAATAAGCCCGCCTGGAAGAAAAAGGACAACCGGAATGGCCCCGGGTTCGTCCAGGAATCTGTACAGGACAAGAGAACTGAGAATATGGAACCAGGAAAGTGAAAAAACAAGATGGGGGCTTTCAAGCAGATCCAGCCCCGCCGGAAAGGCAATCAGAAGGACAATCAGGAACAGAAAAATCAGAAAAGTATACAGGAGCGTTCCCAGTATGGAATGAATCCTGATCCTTCCCCGGCTGTCCTTCACAGCATCTATGGTCTGAAGTTCCGTGGCGGTGATGATGGTTCCTCTGGTAAGAAGAGCATCTCCCGCATCTCTGTGCACCCAGACTGGGGCCATGGTTTTGGAAACTTCCTGGGTTTTCAGTTCCGTCAGTTCGGGACTGAAAAAACAGTTGGGTTCCAGAAAATAGTAGGTTATCAGTTCGATGAATTTTCTCTCACCCTGATTGAAGTCATAGTTATCCAGCATATTTCTTGCATAAAACTGCCAGTTGTCAATGGTGAGAGCCTTATCGGAGGGAACCGTCGTTCGTTCACCGATTTCAGACCTCAGTATTTCTATGAGACCTGTTGTTCCTGTTCCCGAAGCATCCAGTTTGTTTATAATCCCTCTCGAAAGGAGAGTCTCCAGAATATCCAGAACCGAAGACATCATAAGATTCAGCCTTACCGGATCGACTTCACTGAGGCTGCCGAGATACTGAAATCCTGGATAGAGGCCTTCCAGCTGCTCCATCCTGTCCCGGGGAAATTCCTCTGAAATGATGGCTCTCAGATCCTCATTGAATCTTCCGAATTCATCGAGAATCTTCTCATTGATATCGTCTTTGATCACATAGACAGGAAGGATCATCTCCATGGCGAGATTCTTCTTTTTTTCCGTTGCTTCCTCGTCTATATAACTGAGGGGCTTGGTAAGGACAAC
This sequence comes from Oceanispirochaeta sp., assembly GCA_963666275.2. Taxonomy (GTDB): domain Bacteria; phylum Spirochaetota; class Spirochaetia; order DSM-2461; family DSM-2461; genus Oceanispirochaeta. Next base: position 1,496,660 of record CAXXOA010000001.1, on the reverse strand, counting down.
TGTTTCCTCGACCCGGTCACCTTCTCTGTATCCGTAATAGCTGTCACGCATAAAAAGAGTATCGAACTGTGTGAAGAAAAGGATGGTTACCACAAAGACCAGATAATAAAAAAACAGATGGTTTCTTTTGATGATTTTGTTTTCTGAAACAATGGGATGTTCCAGAAAATTAATGCGTATGTTCCTGTTCATAAGCCTCTAGGATTTTTTTTACAAGAGGATGCCTGACAACATCATCTTTTGTAAAGGATGCAAACCCGATACCCCTTACATTTTTAAGAATTTTTACAGCCTGCAGCAATCCCGACTTCTCCTTGCAGGGAAGATCGATCTGCGTTACATCTCCTGTGATAACAGCTCTGGAGCCCTCACCGAGACGGGTAAGGAACATCTTCATCTGCTCCTGAGTTGTATTCTGTGCTTCATCAAGAACGATAATGCTGTTCCTGAGGCTTCTTCCTCTCATATAGGCCAGGGGAGATATCTCTATCAGTCCTGTCTCCTGTATCTTCATAAGAGTTGCCGGCAGGAGAAGATCTTCCATGGCATCATACAGTGGTTTCAGATAGGGATCCAGTTTCTGGGTCAGATCTCCCGGCAGATACCCCAGGTTCTCTCCCGCTTCAATCACCGGACGGGACAGGATGAGCTTACGGCACCTTCTGCTGAGGACTTCCCCCAGGGCATAGGCTATGGCCAGATAGGTTTTCCCTGTTCCCGCAGGGCCGATACCGAAGGTAAGATCATGAGAACCCATAATCTCCATATAGTTGTACTGGCTGAGATTCCTGGGAAGAATTTTATGCGATCCTCCCGGTATGGATATATTCTTTTTCTGAAGATCTTCTCTTGAAACAGAGCCTTTCAACCGGGCCTCGAAAACTGTCCTGACTGTATAGGTATCGTCAAATGAGTTGTTTCTGGCGGAGGATTCAAGATCTCTGATGATTGTCTGAAAAAGAGAAATCTGCCTGTCATCGGAAGAATCGAAATGGATTTCATTTCCCCTGGTGTATATTCTCGAATCGAGAAGGTTTTCCAGTTCTTTAAGATTCCTGTCATGGGGTCCGCAGATTTTTCTCAGCAGCTCAGGATCTTCTATTGTAATTAAATCAGTTTTTATCAAACAGGTTCCTTATTAATTGATGGACATACAGCTATTTACCGCAAACCAACGCTGTTCAGTGTACCGCCTGTGGGCTTGAAGAGTCAAGAACTCAATCCTTTTCAGTATCCACCGACCACTCCTCTTCGCTGTACAGAATATCCGCCTGGATCTGGGGTATGGGGTTCCATTTCAGAAAGACCGAAACCTGGGACTGCCATTCATACCGGTTCTCGACCAGCTCGGGCCATCCCTCATAGGACAGTGTGAGATCCCACTCTCTCAGATGATGAACCAGGTCCAGACTGATATTTTCCAGATTGAAAAAAGAATCATACCTGTCCTGCTGGTCCGTACTGAAAACATTAAAAGAGCGGGATAGATCCTCCCAGAAACTGTACTCTCCGTCAATCCCCAGCTTTTCCCTGTAGGAATCTGAATAGAGATACATATTTTTATTGACAGTTGTCATTGCATATTCAAGATCCAGAAACTGGAAGATATTCAGATGATAGTACCAGATAAAACTCAGCTCATTGTCTGTATACTTCTGAAGATCCCTTGACCAGTCCAGAGTGAGGTCCGTATCCCAGGAGATCCTGTTTTTCCAGAGATCTCTCTGCTGGAACTCCCAGTCATATCCGGTACTGAACCGGGAGGGAACGAAGTCCTCATCCAGATCAATCCAGTCCAGCTCCTCAGGATCCCATTCATAGGCGGTTGTGTATTCATGGAGATACTCCGCATAGAACCCCCATGCCGACAGGTAGGAGCGGCTTTTCGTGTAGGTTTCCTCTTCAAAATTGTAGGAGACATCCTGCTCCAGGACAATTTCATCCAGGGGGGTCCAGGCCGCACTGAGAATGAGAGGATTTTTCGTCCACTCCCTCTCGCCATATTCGTCTTCAGTATACGAAAAGGAATGGCTTCCGCTGAGATCCCAATGATCGGAGCCGATACCCACTGTATTGGTATAAAGGTCATTTCTCAGCAGTGGGGGGAGATCATAGTTGGCCGTGGAGGTGGCATAAAAGATTCCCGGACTGTATTTCAGAGAGCCTTCCACATAGTGACTTTCAATCTTCTCTTCATCCCATTCTGCCCATTCTTCCGAAAAGACGGGATCACCGCCCTCTTCATAGGACTCGAGAACCTTTTCATAGAGCATGTTGTCCAGTTCATAACTGATACGGGAGGAAGAGAAGGACTGAATTCCCAGGAAGGGGTTGTATTCCGCTTCAAACGCATTATCCCAGTTCAGAGACTGGTACTGATAATCGCTCAGATAGTCCTCATACTCCATATTGTCCGTAACAGCCCCCAGGGCATCAAGGTGGGTCCTGTAGTTGAAAAGAACTGTATTGGTGTTGTTCACACCGAAGGTCTCATCAAAAAAGTCATTTAAAAAGGTCGTTGTAAAACTGTTATTGCTCTGATACAGGGTTTCATCCATAACAAAATCCGTATCATCGGGAGAATCCCAGTCCTCATGGTTTGTTTCTCCCTGAATATGCATAAGGGTGGAATAGTCATAGGATAATGAGCCTCTGTAGTATTCGGGAGAGTAGTCGGAAAAGCTGCGGTTCCAGTGAGGTTCCTCCTGAATCAGCTCCCGGTTTTCATCCTGATAATCCTCTTCCCCCTGAGGTTCTGAAACCGCCCAGGGAGGATCGATCAGAGAATCTTCCTCAGTCTCCTCATCTTCCGCATCCTCTCTGTCACCGTCCCATCCCCAGCCGTCCAGAGTGGAAAAAGAGACGGGAGTGCCGCTGAGACTGGCTCGGAGATAGGGCAGATCCACAGTTTCCGGGAAGAAAAACTCCCTGGCCGGATCATTGGCATACTCCAGGGATTCAGACTCATTGCTTTTCCGGTTCCAGTCCATTCTGAAGCGAAGCTCATTCAGAGAAAAGCTCTCCACATAGGGATAAAATACATCGGCATTGAAAGTGTTGGAATAGGTCAGTTCCCACTCCATATCGGTAACCAGAGGAATATCCTCCTGATCGGTCTCCTCGTTGGTTGTGAGGAGAGTGTTCAGCCAGTCGAATGATTCCTCCCGGTTCATAAAGTCCCTGTTGAAATAGGGATCTGAATAGAACAGAAAGGTACCCGTAAGGTGATCAGAGGTAAAATTCAGAGATTGACCCCACCGGAATGGATATTCCTCATCCCCCCAGACGATGCTGTTCCAGTCGGAACGGAAGTCACCGGATTCGTCTTCAAAATAAATCGTGTTGCTGTCTGTAATTGTCCTGCTCACTCCCAGGCCAGCCGAAAAATTGAGGGAGCTGAACAGTTCTTTATCGGTGAACTCGCCGTCAATCCCAGTAAAATAGCCGAGACGGGAATACCAGTCGGCCATGACTTTCAGAGTGTCGTCATTTTCATCATCCGGAGGCTCATTCTCTTTCATAAGATAGAGCCCTTCCCGGACAAGTTTGTAATTGGATTCATCCGAATCCCCCAGCTGGAAAAACGCCAGGTTTTCGCTGGCATCCTTACGGCCCAGAAGATAGGTTGTGGTCTGGATGAAGTTACCCTCACGCAGCCGGGATCCTATGACCGGATTGAAAAGCATCTCATTACCGGGTTTGAAGTAAAAGGGTATATATAGGACAGGCACATGGCCCATGTAGAGGATGCCGTGACGGACACCCCACTCTTTTGGGCCCATAAGCCACAGGCGCTGGGACTTGAGATGAAAATCGGGATTTTCCACATCCTGGGTCTGAACATCTCCGTTTTCCAGGATGAAAACTCCGCCGGAACCGGCCCTCCGGATGACCTCCCCGTTAAAGTAGAAAGTCCTCTCCTCCCCTTCAATGGTTTCCGTCCGGAGGGAGGACCCTTTAAATATGACGCCGTTCCAGGAGGAGAGGGAAAAGGTGAGACTGTCTCCGTAAAAGAGGTCTTCATAATCCCCGCTGATCATTTTGTATTCCAGATTCCCCGTGGCTGTAAGGGTATTTTCGGTCTGGTTGAAAATAATTTCATCCGCCTGAATGATATGGCTTCTGTTCCGATCCTCCTCTTCCATCTCGACAAGGACATTTCCCTTGAGACGGATCATCTGATGATCCGGTTCCTCAATGGTGAAATAGTCTGTATCCGAAGCGGATCTTATGGTAATCAGGGATCCTCCGGGAGAAGAGGTCTCTTCGGGATTCACAGGGATCTCATAGAAGGTATAAAGATGCTTTCTCAGAGCATCAATACTGCCCTGATTGTCCAGCCCCAGAGAGTCTACCCAGGCGACCAGTTCATAGTAGCTGGCCGTTTCAATATCCTTCCTGAGAGTCTTATCAAAGAGAGACAGTTCCCCGTCGGGATCTTCCGCGTCCTCCTCTGCAGAAGGGACTGCCGGGAGGGGCTGAACCTCAGCCGCCTCCTGAGAAAAACCGGGACTGCAGAGAGAGAACAGGAAAAAGATTATGAAAAGCAAGTACCCCGGCCTGTTCATTATCCAGGCAACAGCTCTTTCAGGAATTTCCCCGTGTAGGAGTCTTTACAGGAAGCGATCTCTTCGGGAGTACCGGCTTTCACCACCTTCCCCCCTTTGTCTCCCCCCTCGGGACCCAGATCAACCACATAGTCGGCCTGTTTGATCACATCCAGATTGTGTTCGATCATGCAGATTGTATTCTTCTTATCCACCAGGGCCTGCATTACTTCCAGGAGCTGCTTCACATCGGCGAAATGAAGCCCTGTTGTGGGTTCATCGATGATATAGATGGTTTTACCGGTCTGCCGCTTTGACAGTTCCAGAGAGAGCTTCACTCTCTGGGCCTCTCCTCCGGACAGGGTCAGAGCCGACTGGCCGAGTTTGATGTACCCGAGCCCCACAGACTGAAGGGTCCGGCATTTATGGGCAATCGAGGGAATGGCCGCGAAAAACTCCACCGCTTCATCGATGGGCATATCCAGGACCTCGTGGATGTTTTTTCCTTTGTACCGGACCTCCAGAGTTTCTCTGTTGAACCTTTTTCCCTTGCAGACATCACAGGTCACATAGACATCCGGGAGGAAGTGCATTTCAATTTTCTGGGTCCCCGCGCCCTGGCAGTGCTCGCAGCGCCCCCCCTTCACATTGAAGGAGAATCGGCCGGGTTTGAATCCCCGGGCTTTGGATTCGGGCAGAGACGAGAAGAGCTCTCTCACCGGTGTAAACAGCCCTACATAGGTGGCCGGATTGGACCGGGGAGTCCTGCCTATCGGACTCTGATCAATACAGATGACCTTATCCAGATGTTCCAGCCCCTTTATTTCGCCATGGGCTCCTACAGGCTTTTTCGACTTGTGGAGCTTGTTGCTCAGTGCCGGATAGAGGATATCCGTGAGGAAGGTGGATTTTCCCGATCCTGAAACTCCTGTGATGACAGTCATTGTTCCCAGAGGAATAGAAACATCGATATTTTTAAGATTGTGTTCTGTCGCCCCTTTGACAGTCAGTTTCTTCCCTGTCCCCTTCCGCCGTTTTTCCGGCAGATCTATGGTCACAGCGCCGCTGAGAAAACGGCCAGTAGGACTCTCCGGGCTTTTGAGAATATCCTCCAGAGTTCCTCTGGCGGCGACTTTTCCGCCGTGAACTCCCGCCCCCGGGCCCATATCGACAATGTAGTCGGCAGTTCTCAGGGTCTGTTCATCATGTTCTACCACTATCAGGGTATTCCCGATATCCCGGAGATGCTTCAGTGTATCGATGAGACGCTCATTATCCCGCTGATGCAGCCCGATGGTGGGTTCGTCGAGGATATAGAGAACACCCACCAGGGAAGACCCGATCTGGGTTGCCAGACGAATCCTCTGGGCCTCTCCTCCCGACAGGGTTGCGGCCTCCCGATGGAGGGTCAGGTATTCCAGTCCCACACTGACAAGGAAGGTCAGCCGGTCCCGGATCTCCTTGAGGATCTGCGAGGCAATGTGCTGCTCCGTTTCTCCCAGTTTGAGACTGTTGAAAAAATCCAGACTCTCCTTGATGGAGTAACGGGTAAGATCATCGATGTTCTGTCCATGCACAAGAACGTAGAGAGCCTCTTTTTTCAGACGTTTCCCTCCGCACTCATGACAAGTCCTTTTTTCCATGAACTCTTCAATCCAGTCCTTCATGGAGTCCGAACCTGTTTCACGGTACCGCCTTTTCAGATCTTCAATAATTCCCTTGTACTCCGAATTGTATTCAAACCGGCCCGTGCCTTCCCTGTTTTCATAAAGCACCTCTATGGGCTCATCGCTTCCATAGAGCATAATGTCCAGTATCGCTGGATCCAGATCCTTCAGAGGTGTATCCAGAGAAAATCCGTAATGCTTTGCCAGGGCTTCGAACCAGCTCCGGTACCAGTTGGCCTTGGGATTATAGGGCGCTATACCGTGCTGATTGAAAGAGAGATCCAGATCGGGAAATATAAGATCCCGGGAAAACTCCAGGGTCTGCCCCAGTCCGGAACAGGCGGCACAGGCCCCATAGGGGTTGTTGAAACTGAAAAGACGGGGCTGCAGTTCGGGCATGCTGAAACCGCAGCTGGGACAGGAATTTTTCTCAGAGAAGAACTGCTCCCGGTCACCTTCCGATGACTTTTCAAGGATAATGACCTGACCGTCCGAAATGGACAGGGCCGTCTCGATGGACTGAGTCAGCCGGGATACGGTTTCTCCGCTCAGTTTGACTCTGTCGACAACAACCTCAATGGAATGCTTTTTATTTTTTTCAAGCTTGATTTCATCTTCCAGGGAAAGGATCTCCCCGTCGACCCTGACACGGAGAAAGCCGGATTTGAGAGAGTCTTCAAAGATTTTCCGGTGCTCCCCCTTCTTCCCCCGGACCAGAGGAGCCAGAATCATCAGACGGCTGCCCTCCTCTTTCGAAAGGACCGCATCGGTAATCTGATCAACAGACTGCTCTTTGATCTCCACCCCGCAGTCGGGACAGTGGGGTATGCCGATCCTGGCAAACAGGAGTCTCAGATAGTCGTAGATTTCCGTTATTGTACCCACTGTGGATCGGGGATTCTTATGAGTTGTTTTCTGCTCTATGGAAATTGCAGGCGAAAGCCCCTCAATATAGTCCACATCGGGCTTGTCCATCCTTCCCAGAAACTGTCTGGCATAGGCAGACAGGGACTCCACATATCGTCTCTGCCCTTCTGCGAAGATGGTATCAAAAGCCAGGGATGATTTTCCGCTACCGCTCAGCCCTGAAATGACAATCAGTTTATCTCTGGGAAGTTCCAGATCAACGTTTTTCAGATTATGCTCTCTGGCACCTTTTACAATCAGTTTTTTCATACAAAGGAACTATACTCCTGTTTAGTAAATAAGAGAAGGGGGGATATACTCCGGATCGGAAAGAGACCGGTTACAGAGGATCTTCCAGCTGTTATCCCGGCTGCTCAATGAACCCAGAGTCCAGATTTCCCTTGCCCTGTCGGAAAAACCTTCATTGTAGAGGGCTTTTCCCAGAAAATAGAGGGCTCTGTAGAGTTTTTCATCTTTCAGAAAAATATCCAGATCCTCCTGAGCCTCTATTTTCCTGAGCACATAGAGGCTTCCGGAGAGATCAAAAAACGGATTCCTCGATTTGATAATCCTTTCGGCCCTCTGTGCATCTCCTTCGGGATCTATCAGAGAGAAATCCCTTAGATCTCTCTGAAACTGGAAAGCGGGGTCTATGCGGTCCGCATACTCTTCATAGAGAGATGCCAGAAACTCAGGATCCTTCTGCCAGATCTCGGCCCTGTCCACTGGAAAAGAAAAATCCGGCTCTTTTGCCAGCAGATACTCGATGGAACTGCTGTAGAGGCTCAGAACTGTGTAGAGATTTTTTATGAGGGAGCGCTTCACCTCGCCTCTTCTGGCATAAAAGACGCCCAGTTGACTGGCAGACTCCAGGGAATAGGTCAGATTGATACGAAAGAGAAGAAGGAATTTATCCATCCCCTCTTCCTTGAGCATCTGAACATAGGCATGTTCTCTGCGGAGGATCTCCTCATTCCGGGAAAGCTCCTCGTCAAATACAGATAGCAGCATCTGCTCGTATCTGTCATATTCATCTCTATTGAGATAAATACCTGCCAGGCTATAGTAGATAGACCACTTCTGCTCGGGAATATAGAGAAAGCGGGAATCCTCCAGGGCTTTGTCATACTGCTTTTCTGCCAGGAGATAATCTCCCTCTTCCTCATAGATCCGGCCGATATAATAGTTTGCTTCGGGGGTCAGGTTCCCTGATTTTGCCGAAAGATTGAAATATTCAAGAGCCTGATCCAGTTCTCCCTCTTCATAGAGAAAAAGACCTTTTTCATAAAGAACCCAGCCGGGAAGGTCCTGATCCTCTACAGGCTGAGAATATGCTGCTACAGAAAGGAACAGGATTACTCCTGCTGCAAACGCCGTAACTCTTCCAGAAAAGCTTCTTTTGCTGAACAAGGATCTTCCCTCCGAATGATTTTTCCATGCCGGAAAATCTGAATCTGCCTGCCATGTCCTGTGATTCCCAAATCTGCATGGGAGGCTTCACCGGGACCGTTCACTGTACATCCCATGACAGCCACAGAGACATCCATGGGAAGAGTATAAAGTTCCTCCTTCACAGATTCAAGGAACGAGTGGGTATCAAAACTGGATCTTCCGCATTTGGGGCAGGAAATAATCCTGATCCGTCCCTTGCGGAGCCCCAGATTCTGAAGCAACTCCCCTGCTGCCAGGATTTCATATTCGGGATTGTCTGATATGGAGATTCTGACTGTATCACCAATCCCTTCCTTTAAAAGATCGGCCAAACCGATCGTAGATTTGACTATTGCAGGTATTAAAGGTCCCGCTTCGGTGATTCCCAGGTGCAGCGGATAACTGTGGCGTTCCCGGAAAAGCCTGTTGCTGTGGTAGGTCACATGGATATCCGACGATTTGAGTGAGATCACTATATCCCTGAAACCAGCCTGTTCGAACAGTTCCAGATTCGCCTCTGCCGCAGCCACCAGGGCTTTGGCTCTTTCTTCGGGAGAATCATCGGCGGCGATTTTCTTCTGGTCTGCCGAAAGGGAACCTTCGTTGGCTCCGATCCTGATGGCGGTCCCACTGTCGGCCGCCGCTTTTATGATCTCCTGAACCTTCCAGTCCGCCCCTATATTGCCGGGATTAATCCTGATTTTGGGAAAACCTTTCTCAATGGCTTTCAGCGCAATTTTATAATCGAAATGGATATCTCCCACCAGAGGCATGGGCACCTGAGGGATGAGACGGGAGATAACATCCACGTCCTGGAGACTGGGCAGGGCAAAACGAATGATATCGCAGCCTTTTTTATGGAAAGAATCAAGTGTTTTCAGCAGTTCTTCGTCTATCCGGGTTACAGGTTTATCCCACATAGTCTGAATGGATACCGGGGCTCCGCCTCCGATCAGAACAGAGCCTATTTTTACCTGATGAATCTGTGTCATATTAAAATCCTTATGAACCGTATTATAGAGGATTAGGGAAAAAGACAGAAGAGTATTTTTCTTGATAGAAATGGAAGAATGCAAAGGTTTTGGAGTAACCAGCAGGATGAAACAGAACCAAAGTTATGAAATTTTTAACCCGATTTCGATACTAATGGTAATCCGGCAAATCTGAAAGACTGATTTTATCATAGAGAAAATACATAAACTAAAGTTTTTAACATTTACAGGTAATCATATTTGCATTACTATTTATACATGTACAAGGTTGAGATAAAAAATAAAGTCTTGAAAAATGTGAAGAAGATGCCTTCCGCTCGGCAAGATGACTTTTTTGACCTTGTAGAAGATTTGAGAGCGACAGGACCAATCCAGAAAGGTTGGAAGAATTTCAGTCCCTTGAACAACGACAAGACTGAATTCCATTGCCATTTGGATTACAGATGGGTTGCCTGTTGGAGAATTATATCAGATGACCAATTAGAATTGGAGGTTTATTATGCTGGCAGTCGTGAAAAAGCCCCATATTGAAATAAATGCTGAAGAGATTCCGGAAAAACTCCTGAAATTTCTTACTGACAACTACCATAATGTTGAAATTATTAATAATGATGAAGAGCTTGTAGATATCACTCAAACTGCGTGGTACAGGGAAAAGGCGAATAAATCTACTCCCGGGCAGGTTCTTAAACGCTACAGGAAAAGAAATGGAATGAGCCAGACTCAGCTCGGAGAGAAACTGGGAATGGCAAAGCAGAATATTTCTGCCATGGAACGTGGAACCAGAGGAATCAGTAAGGCAACAGCACATCAATTAGCTGAAATCTTTCAGGTATCACCCGGGCGCTTTATTTGAAATCAGAAGACTTCTCAAGCTACTCAAGTGAATGCTTTTTTTATAGGAAAATCAGCTGACCGTTTTTACTGATGCCAGAACGGATCGACCTGGAGTGAAAGAAAGTATCTGAATATGAATCTTCTAATAGGCTTTAATACGGACGAGAATGTATTGTAGTAACTGGATAAGATGATTGAGGTCTTTGAAATTTGCGAAAGATATTTGACACTACCCCGGAAAAAATTCTTCACCAGGAAAAAGTCATTCCGGCGAAAAATATAATGCCTATCATAACAAGAACGCTGCACCTGACCGTTTTACCGGTTCCGGAACGAATTGTTCAGCAGTTGGGCAGGTGAGCTCATGGTTGTTTAATGACAGTATTCACCTGACACTCTCTCCAGAAGAATAATGAAACTTCTTATGCGGGATTACCGCTTTTTTGCTCTTCTTGAATACCTTCAAAAAATGCTGTCTTTGGTGTTCTACCTTTCATATTTCTACCCTGATGAGCACGCTCTTCATTATAGTATTTCAAGTAGATATCCAGATCCTTTTGCATCTCTGAAACTGACTCATAGAACTTCTCTCGCCCTTTGATTCTGAAGTGCTCATCAAGTAATGTTCTATGCATCCGTTCAACGAATCCATTACTCTGGGGACGACGAACTTTAGTTGTTCTATGCTCAATTTCTTCCAGCTGCAAAAAGAGCTCGAAAGGATGATGATCTTCTCTTCCACAGTACTCACGTCCATTGTCGGTAAGTACTGTTTTAATCTTCACTCCATGCTCCTCATAGAATGGTAAAACATCATTATTAAGAACATGAACAGCTGTGACGGGCATTTTATTTGTATATAAACGTCCCCATGAATACCGGTTGTGACAATCAATAACTGTCTGCAAATATACTCTACCGACTCCTTTCAACGTCCCGACCATAAATGTATCTATAGAAACAAGTTCTCCCGTACATGTGGTTTCAATATGTCTTTCTTTAAACTCTGGATCAAAACGTTCAAGGAGTCTGATCTGGTCCTCAGTTAGATTGATTTTCTTCTTTCCCTGATGCTCTTCTAGCCGAAGAAGTCTCTGATACTTATTTTCTAGGTTATGCCTTATCCAGACCCCTCTGACGCCGCCTGAGCTTACAGATATGCTCTTTAAAGCTAATTGCTGAGCAACGCGTACACAGCCATGTGTTGGATACTGAAGGCTATAATCCAGAATAGCCCTTTCAACCTCATCAGAGACCCTATTGGGATGTGGATTCCTTGGACCAGGTAATTTATCTACCAGCCCCTGAGACCCATAGGTTTGATAGTTCCTTCTGATCTCGTAAAACTGCTGTCTCGAATAGCCCATGATCTTACATGCCTTACTGACATTTCCTAGATCCTCTGCAAGTTCAAGCATGCTCATCTTTCTGCGTGTAGCCTTTTGTGCTACAGTCCTGTTGGTGGCCATTGAATCCTCCTGATATAACAATTTGTGGTAAAATCATTATATCTTCTGGAGATGAGATGGCCACCTCTATTTTTTAGCCAACTGTCAGGTGAATACCGTCACTGTACATCATGGTTATGAGTCATAATTATTTTGTAGTTATCAAAACATCCTTTTCACAAACATTTTCAAACCATATAGAAAATAACATTCCATCTTTATTCATTCCAAATACTTTGGTATTTATATCTTTAACTAACTTAACGCATAGCAACAAATCATCATTACAGAAAATCTCAATGCTTTCTTTTCCATCCTCGTCTTCAATAATTTCATATTCAAAATCTTGTTCTTCTAAGTACTCTTTTATGGCTCCAAAATACTTCATATTCCAATCAACTGGAAAGAAGGATGAATTAAGGGTTATATTTCCTTTTGAATCGATATGTTTCTGAAATTGAACAAATTCTTTTGTAACTGCATTCTCAATAATAATAAAACCGCCATCATAACCACTATTCCTTAAAATCATTAAATATTTTTCTAACTGTGATAGTCCAATATTTTTATGTTTATAAGGTTTATTAAAAAAATAGCGATTCATTAAAAAAAGCAACAATATTATACTAGCAATAACAATAATTATCACCTAAAAGATCTCCTTCATAATTGTCTGAAGCTGGTGAATTCCTCTTCCAACAGCTTGCCCAGCGGCTTGTGGCCTTGAACGTGGTTCTGGTGCAATACTTTCTGATGTTGGTGTAGATTCATCTAAATAACCCTCTGCAACACCACGACTAAATTTACCAATTGATGAATAAGCATCCTGTTTTCTGCTTTCAGCAAGTTCTGAAGTAGCAAAACGTCCTGTTTCGGGATTATAATAACGAGGTGTTTGAGCAGCACCAGCATTTTTCATTGGGGTTTTTAAGCCTAACTCGGTCATTTTTGCACCAGCTTTTGCACCCATACATGATGTAGCACTTTCTAATTGAGCCGCAACTTGACCTGCAAAAGAAACACCACCTGCTCCCATTATTGCTATACCAATTTCATCAAAGGTCTCTATCGCATCACCAACGTTAGTAATTCCTGTAAATTGTTTAGCTCCTTCAATTAAACCTTCATTTCTAGCTGTATTATACGAATCTGTATAATGATCAAAGGTTGAAACAAATTCTTCCATCGAATCAGCAAAGAATTCACCCCATGACTGCTCTAATAATTCATCAGGTTTTTTTTCCGCATCCTTTTTATTTTCACCATCATCATTCTGATTTTGTTCCCGCTCTGCTCGAATCTCTTCCTTATCCTCATCTGAAAGGGACATATCCGGAGCATCATCATAAGCAGCGAGGCCTGTTGGATCGGTGAATTTCAATGGGTTATTGTAGGTGTAAATGAACCAGTTTGAACCGTCACGAGCCGGATCTTCAGATATAAACCTACCAGTCCCGGCATCATACCACCTTGCATTAAAGTAATATGATCCTGAATTATATTTTTTAGCCGCTGTTTCATAATTATAGATCACGCAATGATCCTATCACACCTATTGGAAAATGTATGTATACTAAATAGATTAGAATGCCTATCCGAATTGTATCTGTAAATACAATAAAAAACATTTATAGACTCAAAAAATTCTGAACAAAAAAAAGCTGCTTTCCCGAATGGGAAAGCAGCCTTATTCCGTTTATTTACAGATAATCAGATTGCGATTAGAGGGCACCCATCAGGAATACCATGGCAAACAGGGCAACAGTCTCGATAACACCGAGAACCATCAGGTAGTTTACAAAACCTTTTCCTGTTTCACCCATGGCATCTGCAGCACCGGCACCGGCTTTTCCCTGAGCATAGGCGGAAGCACCCATGGCAAGACCGCCGAAGATTCCCATTCCCAGATGAGCCAGAGTCGCTCCGCCGGCTTCAATAGCCGCAATCATCTGATTCATAAGGATGAATCCGTAGATTGTCTGAGTCAGAGGAGCACCGACGAACGCAACAAGCAGAAAGGGAGCGGGTTTGTTATTGGCAAAAGCCTTTTTCCAAGCACCGATTGCAGCCTGTCCTGCCACACCTGCACCGAATGCAGAACCAAAACCAGCCAATCCAAGAGCCGCAGCATAACCGATTAATCCAATATTCATTTCTATCTCCTTCAATTCAGTTCTTTTCAAACTTCAAAATTCAATTTAAGTTTTCAGCCTTTTTTAAAAGGCGCATATTTTATACCGGACCATTCCATATCGAGATGGCCGGAATATTCCAGCATATTGAGCCTGACGCCATGAACGATCAGAGCCAGGGCTCCCATAATGATATTCAGACTATGACCGAGCAGCAGAATCAGGATTCCGCCGATCATTGCCGGACCGTGCATCATCGGAGCAGCCATGGCATTGAAACTTATGGCAATTGCCAGAGCCGCCAGACCGACAGCAAAGAGTCTAATGTAGGAAATGATATCCGACAGAAGACTTATGGAGTCCAGGAACAGGGTGAACAGTCCTATGGGATTCAATCCTCTCAGTACGCCTTTGAAGAAATTGACACCCTTCTCCTGTTTGCTGAAGAGGATGATCACAATCAGTCCCGCTCCGATCAGATTCAGCGCATAAGGCGGGATCGGCCCGATAGCCAGAACCAGAAACAGAACAATGTGGTAGATACCAATCAGCATCATAAGCCAACCGAGCTGTTCGAATGCCACCAGCGAAGGCATTTTGAATATAAAATTCTTCAGCCTGGCAATGCACAACTGGACTGTACCGATAATAAAACAGAGATACTTGATCGTATTGCTGCTGTCAATATTGCCGTCGAACAGTTCCGGAAAGGCTGCAATCTGCGGAATAACAAGCCCCTTGAGAGGCGCCCAGTTACCCAGAGAAACAGAACCGAACCAGTTACCAGTGATAACACCCCACCCGATGGCCGCTGCACTGAGCAGGTACATCAGGTTGAATCCGGGACCTCCCTTCTTCGATTTGAGCCTCACAAAGAGTGTGATCAGAAGAAAGAGAGAACCATAACCGGCATCACCGATAAGGATGGCAAAGAACAGAGTAAATGAGATCAGAAAATCCAGACTGATATCCATCTCTCTATACCCGGGAAGAACCTCCAGAATGTTAAACAGAGGCTTGATGGTCGTCACAACCCTGTTATTTTCAACAAGCGAAGGAACCCGGTCTTCTTCCGTGGGTTCGCTGAACATCACAGCCCAGCCGTTTTCGGACGCAAGGGACTGGATTTTCTCCTGATCCCTGGCAGGCATGAAACCTGTGAAATAATCCAGGATTTCTTCATTTCCCAGACCGGTTCTGACTTCATGATACTCCAGATCAGACTCTACAGCCTGAAGAAGCTTTTCAAGCATCTCCCGCTGACCGCTGAACTGATCCAGTACTTCATACAGCCCTTTGAGCTTCTCTTCCAGATGCAGCTTCTGCTTATTCAGTTCGCTCACCCCGTATTCGGGGAGTTTGACACTGTCCGCAGAAGGCGCCTCCTCTCCATCAGCCACAACGACTATACCGTAAACCGTATTTTTTTCTGAAGACACCACAAAAGAGCGGCTGTCCTCTGCAAACTCCTGCCATTCCGCTTTCGTCGCCTCATAGAAATGGAGCGATACACCTTTGCTTCCCAGAATGGCGACCTCGGAAGGATCAAAATCCCCCCAGGGCTCCCACCAGATCAGATCATCTTTGATAAGATTGATCCGGTCTTCCGTCTCTTTTATGCTCTCAAGAACATCCAGGATTTTCTCTGTCATCTCCCAGGCGGTTTCCCGCGAATAGGAGACAGAATCTTTCCTGGCTTTCTGATCCAGACGCCCCAGGGCTCTCTGGACCTTGTCCTTTTCCGCAATCAGAGTGGAAAGAGTTTCACTGGAACCGGGTGTCCTTTCCAGGTGGACCACCCCGGCATTCCGTATCTTTTCCAGGGCCGTATCTTTTTCGGAATCCAGAAAGATAAAGGAAACTTTACGCATTTTCACTATCATATCAGGACACCTTCACCAGTTTTTTCTTGGCCATTTTTCCCCTGACAACCGCTGCGGTCTGCTGATCACCGAGATACACGGCAATCTTTTTGATATTTGCTTTGGTTTCAGGTATTTTTACCTTTTCGAACAGATTTACACGCTGTGTAGTGGTCCTGAGCTCACGGCTCAGTCTCTTTATCTGTTCCTCCAATACTTTAAACTCCAGATCCAGCAGAATAATCTGTTTCAGTTTCTCTGCGGCTTTGTCCACCCACAGAGGCATCTCAAACAGATTGTAGGAAACGGGATAGAATTCGGCCCCTTTGAAAACGGGAATCTCCACACCGGCGATATTGCCGGTATCGGTAGAGACATATTTGACCCGTAAAAGGGCTTCATCCAAACCTACATCCTCACCGAAAACTCCGATCCATTTACGGAATTCCCGGTTCAGTGCTTCCTGTTTCCGACGAACTTCAGCTTCCCGCAGTTCTACATTGCGGATCTCTATCTGGAGCTGCTGTTTTTTCAGAATGAGAGTCGGCAGATACCTTGTGTACATTTTCAATGCGTCTTTCTGCTTTTTCTGCTCATTCTTCGTCAGTTTAATTTTTGCCATTGCTTAACCCTCTACAGGCCAGAACTTCTCGATCAATGAGGTTTTCAACCCGGTTTCTTCTCTATTGAAACAGTCTGAAAGGATCTGCCAACCCTGATCCAGGGCTTTTTCCAGAGGGATATTCACGGAAAGGTCCATCATCTGTTTCTCAAAGGCGGCTCCGTATTTGAGGAGCTTGGTATCCCAGTCGGACATATTGAAACCCATGGACTGTTTCTCTACAGACTCCTTATAGGAGGCATAGAGTTTGATCATACCGTCCATCAGGGCTCTGTGGTCCTCTCTGGTTTTGTCATTCACCTGCTGTTTCAGACGGGAGAGAGAACCGAAAGGCTCGATTCTGGCATTTTTCAGATAGTACTGCCCCTCTGTGATATATCCTGTGTTATCAGGAACCGGATGGGTTACATCGTCACCGGGCATTGTGGTAACACCCAGGATGGTAATGGATCCGGATCCTTCGATATCAACGGCTTTTTCATACCGGGAGGCCAGCTGGGAGTAGAGGTCTCCGGGATAACCCCGGTTGGAGGGAACCTGTTCCTGAGTAATAGCGATCTCTTTCATGGCATCGGCGAAGTTGGTCATGTCTGTCAGAAGAACAAGAACCTTTTTACCCTGAAGGGCAAATTTTTCAGCCACTGCCAGAGACACATCGGGAACCATCAGACACTCTACCACCGGGTCGGCGGCTGTATGGATAAACATGATGGTACGGCTCAGAGCGCCGCCTTCCTCCAGGGTATCCCTGAAAAAGAGGTAGTCATCATATTTAAGTCCCATACCGCCCAGGATGATCATATCTACTTCCGCCTGCATGGCGATCCGCGCCAGCAGCTCATTGTAGGGCTCACCGGAGGCCGAAAAGATCGGCAGCTTCTGGGATTCCACAAGGGTGTTGAAAAGGTCGATCATGGGAATACCGGTTCGGATCATATTCTTGGGAATGATCCTGTTGGCCGGGTTGAAGGAGGGGCCTCCGATGGGAATCATATTTTCATTCAGGGTAGGACCGTTATCTCTGGGTTCTCCTGAACCGTTGAAGATCCGTCCCATAAGATTGTCAGAGAAGGAAACCTGCATGGGATGTCCCAGAAACCGGACTTCATCACCGGTGGAGATACCCCTACCTCCGGCAAAAACCTGAAGGGAAACATTCTCGTCATCCAGCTTGATAACCTCTGCCAGAGAGTCTCCGAAGGATGTCTGGATTTCCGCCAGATCTCCGTACCGGACCCCATCGGCCTTAACTGTGATGACGTTTCCAACGATTGAATCAATTTTGCTGTAAACTTTTCTCATATTTAACCTCAGTTATTTTCCACCAGGGCAGCGGCGTTTTCATCCACCCGGATCTTTTTCTCGGCAACTGTCTTTTTCAGCTGATCTTCCAGTTTGACAAAGGCATCACTCTTCCATTCGGAACCGTTAAAGTCCAGAACAATCTGTCTGAGCTGGTTGAACCAGTTACGGGCTTCCTCTTTGCTGCTCAGATCGAGTTCCGCTGTCAGAACTTCCATCATAAGGTTAAACACATACTTCTGTCTTTCCGGAGAAACCGCCGCATCCACAGGATCGAAAGAGTTCTGCTGGAAGTAGGTGGCATCCAGGAGCTCTCCTTTCTGAAAGAGGATAAAGTCCTGCAGAGACGTACCTTCTTCACCGACAACCTTCATCATTGATTCAATTTCATTGGCCCGGAACAGAATACCATAGGCATACTTTGTCTGTTCGGGATCAATAATTCCGCTGTATTTGCTCCAGGAATCGATCGGGTGGATAGCCGGATATTTACGGGCATCCGAACGCTCTCTGGAGAGACCGTGGAAGGCACCTACTACTTTCAGAGTCGCCTGGGTCACAGGTTCCTCAAAGTTACCTCCCGCGGGAGATACGGTACCACCGATGGTAACAGACCCCTTACGGCCGTCTCTCAGCCTGACGATACCGGCTCTTTCATAGAAACCGGCAATGGTGGATTCCAGATAGGCGGGGAAGGCTTCTTCACCGGGGATCTCTTCCAGACGACCGGACATTTCTCTCATGGCCTGAGCCCAACGGGATGTGGAGTCTGCCAGAAGGAGAACATCCAGCCCCATCTGCCTGTAGTATTCCGCCAGGGTTACCGCTGTGTATACAGAGGCCTCTCTGGAGGCGACAGGCATGGAGGAGGTATTACAGATAATGATAGTTCTTTCCATCAGGGATTTGCCTGTTTTGGGGTCAATCAGTTCGGGAAACTCTTTCAGGGTTTCCACAACCTCACCGGCCCGTTCCCCACAGGCGGCAACAATTACGATATCCACGTCGGCATGACGGGATGTAATCTGCTGCAGAACAGTCTTTCCCGCACCGAAAGGACCGGGAATACAGTAGGTTCCCCCTTTGGCAACGGGAAGGAAGGTATCAATCAGACGTACCTGGGTCACCATGGGATCCACGGGTTTAAGCCTTTCGGCATAACAGGTCACGGCTTTTTTAACGGGCCATTCGAAAGACATGGTGACGGGAGTGATATTTCCCCGGGAGTCTTCCAGCTCCGCAATAGTTTCTGTAATGGCATAGGATCCGGCAGGCTTGATGGATTTGACAGTATAGGTATCAAGCATTCCGAAAGGAACCATAATGTTATGAACAAAGGCACTTTCGGGAACTTCTCCCAGTTTATCCGCTTTTACCACCTGAGCGCCTGCTTCAACAGTAGGGGTAAAATCCCATTTTTTTTCTTTAGAGAGAGGATCAAGATAAAATCCTCTTTCAAGGAAATGTCCGGCCTCTTCGGCCAGTTCGGGCAGCGGGTTCTGAAGCCCGTCGTAAACCTGTCCCAGCAGACCCGGGCCCAGCTCGACAGCCAGAAGTTCAGAGGAGAATTCTACGGGATCTCCGATTCCCACACCCTTGGTTATTTCAAAAACCTGCATCTGAATCCTGTCTCCGTTTATTCGGATAACTTCGGATTTCAGTTTTTTTCCTCCGGTTACAATGTAACCGACTTCATTCAATTTAACATCACCGGTAACTTCAACGGTTACCATGTTACCGTTGACACCGACTACCTTTCCAGTACTCTTCATTCTTCAACTCCAACAGCATCATCATCCAGCTGATTCAGGATATTCTGGTATATTTCCTGATAGCGGGTATATCCGGTTTCCTCGACAAAACAGCTTTTCCTTTCAAGGATCTGGAGCTGCAGTGCATACAGAACCAGATAATCCAAATCAAAAAAGTGTCCGACTTTCAAATTCTCCAGAAAGTGCCAGCGCCCCCGACCCAGAGCGTCTTCCGCATCCAGAGGGGATTCCTGTTTGAAAGCATGAGCAGCCAGGGCGGCTGTATCGGAATACCTATCACTTTTTACCAGAAACTGTTCTGACTCCAATCCCATAGCGGCAGCTCTGAGATGTACAAGGTCATTCCTCAGACTGATTTCCCATTTCCGGAATTCCTCTCCCACTTCCAGGGCAATTGCCTCATCTGCAGACGGCTCCAGTGTGGCCGCGGAAAGGATCTCCCATTCTGAGGGTTTCAGCCATTTCCGGCAGTCTTCCAGAAAGTCTGAAAAACTGATTCCCGGAGGAATGTCATAGGACAGCATGGGCAATGATGCGACAGTATAGTAAAACTGACTCAAAATTGACTCCTTTTATTTTTCAAGAATCGCCATGAGTCCCGGATTCAGATACTTGGAAAGCATCGTCATCAGCTCTTCATCTGAAAAATCATAAAATGCTCTTCCGTCTTTGGAAGAGATTCTGAAACCGGCTTCAATATCGTTAAAAGGTTTGATTTCCAGACCTTTTTCAATCTCCGCTTTCAGTTCCTTCTTCAGGTTCCCTTCCAGGTCTTTCAACTGTTTTTCGGGAACAAGAACGGTAAGGTCTTTGACTTCTTCGGAGCTCCAGGATTTCATTATGGAGACAACACACTCTTTCAGACAGTCCCCTTTAAGGGTTTCAGCTGTATCATCCTTCAGAAGTCTGTCGAAAAGAGATTCCACATCTTTTCTTACACCCAGAAGCAGATCCCTTCCGGCCTGCTTGAGCGCCTCTTTCCCGGCCTGCTCCATTCTGGAGGCTTCATTCTGAGCCTGGGATTTGATTTCGGCAGCTTCTTTTTCTGCCTTGTCCACCAATGCAGCCGCTTTCTTTTCTGCATCGCTGATAATAACGGCAGCTGATTCTTCAGCACTTTTCACGCCGTCATTCTTGATTTTCTCAATAAGTTCCTTTACTTGAACATCCATGCGACTTCACCCTCTTTAAAAGATATATTTAACAACTTTCTGAATTTTATGTTCCGCTAAAAGAAAAATGGCTTGAGGAAACTGATTTTCCTTAACAAAACTTTTCAGAAAGACTTTTAAACCAGAAACAAATGCCTCTTCATCTTCGTAGCCTTCTGTAGAAAATGAATCGATAGCCGGTATGAGCTTATTAATACAGGAGATCTCATGATGGAGGAAGGCATCATTCTCCTGCTCAACATAGTGAGTGATTTCTCCTTTTGCATAGCGCTCATGAGCTATTTTCATCAAAACACTGATATCGCTCTCTGTTTCCTCCAATTCCACTTTGAGAATTTTTAAAAACAGTTTCCTTTTATCTGACACAGCCGTCCCCCTTTGTCATTAAAATACACTCTACAGGAAAAAAATTAAATATTCAAAGATTTTATAATAATCCCAGACTCAGATCTCCCCATATTTTAATCATATTCCCATCCAGACCTATTTCAAGTTTTCTTTCCGGGAATTCCCGGGGAAGGAGCTCCTGAAACACAGAAAGGACAAGATCGCGTATCTCCTGATGAACAAGGGTACTGACATTATCATAAGTGGATATTTCAACCTCAACAAGATATCCCCGCCCTTTTTCTGATCTGTACCCTGGTGTAAATACAGCCTGAACATTAAAGAGACCGTCCATTTCGGGATTTTCCGTTTCCCCTCTTTCGGGTCTGTTAGTCCTGAGCCTGTACATTTTTCCGAACCGGTCTTCCAGCCGGGAATCCGCTTCATCACAGATTTTCTTAAGCTTCCGTTCCCACTCTCTCAGCTTATAATGCTTCATCGGTTCAGCCACTCCAGTTCCCAGACGAACTCATTCCCCGTAAAAAGCTCATCAATACGGCCGGTATAGCGGACACTCCGGTTATCCACGGCCACTCCCCCCAGTGTACTGGAACGGATCAGCCCCGGAACTTCTATGCGTATGTCGATTGTGTTGTCCAGAAGAGACGTGTCGAGAAGTCTTAACGATTCAGCCGGTACTCTCTGCTCCTGCTGAAGAAATATGATTCTCAGCGTTGTGAGATTGGCATTCTGCTCCAGTTCCATGGGAATTCCCGTTATACCGCGGAGGGTAAGAAGGGATGTGAAATTCAGATCCGCCGTAAGAGATACGGTTTCAGAATCCTCCTCCCCGCTCAGACTCGTCAGACTCATGCCGTCCTGGGCGGCGGCTCTGTCGGAAAAAAGCTGCTGGCTCACAGGAAGAGAGACAAGGGTTCCGTATGGACTCCCGTCCTTCCGGATTCCCGTAAACTTTTTATCAAGAGTATAGTCAAGAAAAAGGGTCCCTCCTCCGTCCTGCCGGAGGTTCAGATCAGCCTCCAGGGTCAGGCATGAAGAGAGGAGTACCAGTAAAAACAGGCATGAGAGAGATAGTGGAATATTGAATCTCATATATGTCCTTTGCCTATATATATCATATTTTAAAGAACAACAGCAATCGTATTTCCCCAGCGGACAGCGTGGGAAGCCAAAAGGGAGTTATACAGCACTCCCGGTAGGATTATCCTTTGGAATACCAGCTTTCGTTTTCCCTGAGTTCCGCATACATCCGGATGTAGCTCTCATAGCGGTCCGCATTGATTTCCCCTGATTCCACAGAGGCTTTGACAGCACAACCGGGTTCATGAATATGGCGGCATCCCGAAAAATTGCAGGAATCGACAACAGGGAGAAAGTCGGGGAACCAGTGATCCAGATCACTGCTTTCAATCCCCCAGAGGAGAAGATCCCTGATACCGGGAGTATCAATGATATACCCCTCCCCCTGATCATAGGGAATCATAACGGCAAAATTGGTCGTGTGCCGTCCTCTGGCCATTTTCCGGGAAACTTCCGCTGTTTTCTGGTCCGCACCGGGAATCAGCCGGTTTATGATTGTGGATTTTCCCACACCGGACTGCCCGGCGAATCCTACAGTTTTCCCCGCAGTCTCAAGGACAAGCTTATCCATACCTTCTCCGTTTTCAGCAGACGTATAGAGAACGGGGATCCCCATGGCTTCAAAATAATCCAGCCGGGCCAGAACCTCGGGGCTGATTGTCTGATCGCATTTATTCAGAATAACAGAAACGTCAAGGCCTCCCTGCTCCGCCAGGATGAGTGTCCTGTCGATAAAGCGCGGACGGAAAGGGGGAACTTCCGGAGAAACAATGCAGTACAGGCGGTCCATATTCACGGCCAGAGTCTGAAGAGCCCGGCCTTTTTTATTATAGCGCCCGAAAAAATTCCTTCTGTCTTCCCGGGAGATAATAACGCCCTTCCCTTCTTCTCCCTCTACATCTTCAAAATTAACGAAATCACCAGCCGAAAGGGGATTGTACATTTTTTTTCCGCCCCCCAGGACTTTGCCCTTGATCCGGCACTCCCGGACCTGGTCATCCTCTTCCCCTTTGACTGAATAAATATTGTTGATTCCCCATAAAACAAGGCCTCTCATAACTGTTTCTCCTCAAGATAGTGCAGTTCCATTTTTTCCCTCTGTACCAGGGCCGCATATTCTTCCGCACCTTTCGGAGCAGTCAGGAGGAACCGGGTTCTTCCCCTGCAGCATTCATCATCCGCTTCTGTCATATTGTCCTTTTCCAGAAGGCTGAGGATGCGCTTCCCCACCCCTTCGGTGGAATCCACAATGGTCAGACCGGGATGTTTCCACTTTTCAAACCATGGCCTGAGAAACAGAAAATGGGTGCACCCCAGTACCATATAGGTCCATTCCCTCTTTTCCGCTTCCCTCAGATAGGGCATGACAATGCCTCTGATTCCGGCCTCATCGGCATGGATAAACTCTTTTTCCACAAATCGGACAAGATCGGGCGCCGCCAGGGGATCCACCACATCCCGGTCACCGGCAAATTTTCTGATAAGCTCTTTCAGATAGGATCCTTCTACAGTTCCTCGGGTGGCCAGAACCCCTATTTTCCCGACGGAATGCCCCTCCGTTGCCGGTTTCACAGCAGGAACAACACCTACAAAGGGCATGGAAAAGGTATTTCGTAAATGACTCAGGGCTGTTACAGATGCGGTATTGCAGGCAAGAACAACAATATCGGGCTGATACAGTTCATTCACCTGGCCGGTCAGCTCAGTAAGACGTGCCGTCAGTTCTTCCGTATTCCTTCCGCCATAGGGAAAGAAAAGATTATCTGCAATATAAATATACTCCCAGCCGGGCCTTCTCTCCCTTACCCATCGGAGGTAGGGAATTCCGCCGATACCGGAATCCATGAAAAC
Organism: Oceanispirochaeta sp.; assembly: GCA_963666275.2. GTDB lineage: Bacteria > Spirochaetota > Spirochaetia > DSM-2461 > DSM-2461 > Oceanispirochaeta. Next base: position 1,472,691 of record CAXXOA010000001.1, on the reverse strand, counting down.
AAGTTTTCTCATTGATTCAGGCATCAGGAGAAAAGATCCTCAAACTGCTTCTTCGCCTGGTCCGATTTTCCGTCCTGTTTTTTTCCGGAACCTTTTCCTGGAGTAAAATAATCGCAGAAATTGGCCCGTTCCTTGTCCTTGACATATTCAGCCTGGGGTTCCCGGCATTCATGGTGGGAGGAGGGATCAAAATGAAGGCAGTTTCTGCAGATTTTCAATTCCCTGCCGCAGCTGCCGCACAGTGAGGTTTTATAGACTTTTCCTTCATAGGAAGTTCCGCAGAAATAACAAATGCACATACTTTCGGATATTACCCCCTTGTCAAAAAAAAGGCAATAAATTACATAATGTAGTATGTTTGATTTGGATATCTGCTCTCATCCGGACTGTACCAACCCGGTTAAACCCACCTCAAGGCTCTGCCGGGAACATCAGGACTGGGACAGCGTGGGACATTTTTCCCGGCTTCTCCAGGAACAGGACGTGATCAGGGACATAAAAGCTCCGGGTCTTACCTTCAAAGATCTTGATTTACGGAATAAGAGTTTCTTTGACTGCTACTTTCATCATACCCAGTGGATCAACTGCCGTTTTGACAATTCGGTATTTCAGATGTGCTTCTTTGATGAATCTGTTTTTAATGATACCACTTTCACATCGGTCAATATGAAGCACTGCATTTTCAGTGATTCTGTTATGACCAACCTGGACTGGCGGGGATCGGACCTGATCTCGATCAACTGGAACAACATTCACTGTTTCAACTGTGATTTCAGTGAATCCGACCTCTATTACTCCCGCTTTATCTCTGCCTCGCTGAAAGATGTCAAAATGGTGGACTGCAATCTGAAACGGGTGGACTTTTCGGTTTCCACCAGAACGAACACGAGCTTTAAATACTCCAATGCGGAAGAAGCCTATTTCAGTTCGGAAGGAAAAAAATGAAACTGTTCAACCATTTTACCGCCGTCGGATTCAGCAACACCTACCTGATAGGCCCCGACATGGGAGGCGATGCCATCCTGGTCGATCCGGGAACACTGGATGTTCAGCTTCTGCAGCTTATTGAAGACAATGACTACTATGTGAGGCATGTTCTGATAACCCATGCCCACCCCAATCACTTCAGGGGGATCAAAACCATTCTGAAGATCTATGATTCCACCATATATTCCAAAGTCAGCTCCCTGGAGGGGATTCCCTGCACTCCCGTGGATGAAGGGGAAATCCAGCTGGGAGATTTTACCCTGGAGGCCATATCGGTAAACGGCCACTCCTTCGATTCCCTGGTGTACCGCTGCGGGCACTTCTATTTTACGGGGGATGTCCTTTCGGCCGGACGCACCGGAACGACCCAGGATAAATACACGAAGGCGCTTCTCATGGGAGAACTGGAAAGCAAGCTCTTCAACCGGGACGGCCACGGAATCCTTCTTCCCGGCCACGGCCCTCCCACGACCATCAAAGCGGAATCAAATCTCTCAAAGATGAATGAGTATACCCAGGAACAGGAGTTCTAGGAGTCTTTTCAGAGTTTGTCCTCCCTGTCCAGGATCTCCTGCATTTCAAGGAATCTTTCGGGAAGGGGTGCAGTAAACTCGCTGGCATCCTCGTCACCGGGAAGGGCTATTTTCAGAATCCAGGAGTGGAGCATCAGAGTCGTGTCGGGAAAGCGGTTATCTTTCCGGGAATAGATGGGATCTCCCAGGATCGGACAGCCCAGAGAAAGGAGATGAACCCTGAGCTGATGGGTTCTTCCGGTTTCCAGCTTCAGTTTTACCAGCGTATAGTTCTGCCAGGATTTCACGACCTCATAGCGGGTCAGGGCATATTTCCCCTGGGAATCATGGGTAATGAACTTCTTCCTGTTCCTGTCATCCCTTTTGATATAGGTTTCAATATCTCCCCGCCTTGCGGGCATCCTTCCCTTGACAAGAGCCATATAGTATTTTTCCGTGGTCCTGTGGCGAAACTGTTCCGAAAGGGCTTCCAGAGAGCTGTAGTTTTTGGCTGTTATGATAAGGCCCGAGGTATCCTTATCCAGACGATGGACAATTCCGGGCCGGACCTTTTCTTCAGCAAAAGCGGTTCCGAGCTTTCTATTATAATAGAGAAGTCCCTGTACAAGAGTGCCGTGAAAATTGCCGTTTCCGGGATGAACGACTACCCCCTGGGGTTTATTCAGAACGATCACATCCTCATTTTCATAGAGGATATCCAGATCCATCTCTTCCGCATCGTACTGGGGTTCTTCCGGTTCCTCCCAGCGAAGTTCAAGGGTCTCCCCGTTCTTCACCTTCCTTGAAAATTTGATTTCCCGGGAGTCTGCAAATATCCTGAGCCCGCAGGCTTCGAACTGACTCCGTTTCATGATTCCCTGAGTGGAGATATATTTATCCGCCCGGATGCTGTCGCCTTCAGGCAGATCTACAATAATCGTTTCTTCCATGTGTTTCCGTTATTCCTTGCTTCGTCTTTCCCGAAGAGTAAAAAATTTCCCCAGGATAAAATCCGTCACAGCAATGCCGCCGGATATATAAAGGGATGTGGCCAGCATAAATTTGATGTCATCCTGAGTCCTGGCAGTTCCCATTCTGTACTCGTTATCCCATTCATGAGAGGCATAGATGCTTATATCATAAACCAGATTTGTAAGAATATAGGTCAGAGGGACAGAACCGAAAAATATGACTTCCATCCTTCTGATATCCCAGGCCCACTCGGGAAATTCCACCTGCTCATAAGGGAGGGGATCCGTATAGGGGCCTGTAAACTCTTCAGAATCAGACTGCGCCGCCAGAGACTCCAGAAAAAGCAGGAGCAGAAGAACGGATACAGCTTTTTTCAATTCCTGACTCCGAAAATAGCACTGCCAATCCGGACCTGGGTAGACCCTTCCCGGACGGCCCACTCGAAATCATCGGACATCCCCATCGAAAGGACAGGCAGGCTCAGCCCGCCATACTCCCTTTCGAGAAGGTCCCGGGCTTCCCGGCAGACGGCGAATGCCTTCCTGACTGTTTTTTCATCATTCGTGAAAGGGGCAATGGTCATAAGTCCGCAGACTTTTACAGAGGAGCTGTCCAGAAAGAGTTCCAGCCCCTTCCGCAGAGAATCCAGCGATTCAAAACCGGTTTTAGTCTCCTCTTCCGAGGTCTTGAGCTGCAGAAGGACCTCCAGGGCCTGTCCTGTATCCTCACAGCGGCTCTGGAGCTTTCCGGCCAGTTTCAGAGAATCCACAGTCTGTATCCTGTGAAATACTCCCACTGCTGTTTTGACTTTATTGCTCTGCAGATGGCCGATCAGTTCCACCCTGGCATCAGAGGGAAGTTCCCGGAATTTTTCCTCCGCTTCCAGAACACGGTTTTCACCGAAAACACGCTGCCCCGCCTGGTAGGCTTCCCGGATCATTTCCAGGGGTTTTGTTTTGCTTACTGCCATAAGCTCAACCTCTCCGGAGCTGCGGCCCGCTTTCTGCACGGCCCTCTCCAGAGACTCTTTAACACGTTCAAGATTTTCCGAAATGCTCATGAAACCTACTTTAACACAACTGGGAATCTGAAGAAAGAGGAAAGCCAGGCCTATCGATTCAGAAGGAGTTCAGCACCTGTTTCAGCTTTACCTCTGGTTTCATAAGTATTGAGAGAACTCTCTTCAACCCAGCCGTCCAGATCCTCCCAGCTGATGTGATACCAGACACCCAGGGCCTTTCCTCCGTCATCCTTGAGATAGTGGACCGATTCAATTTTCACGAGATCTCCCTCTCTCAATGTGGTTACCACATAATTATCATCGTCGGGATTCAGATTTATCTTCAGATAGGAGGTGTTCACCACTCCCCATCCCGTGGTACCCGTCAGTATGGGCGTGGGAGGAAGTTCGATCTCCCAGGGTGTCTCTTCTTTCTGACAGGAGAGAAAACCCAGTAATGTCAGAACAAGGAGTAGACCTTTCAGTTTCCGGCTCACTTTTTCTCTCCTTTCAGCTCCTGTATCTCATCCCTGAGAACTGCAGCTTCTTCGAACTCCATATTTTTCGCTTTTTCAAGCATCTCTTTTTCCAGTGCTTTGATGAGTTTATTCTTCTGCTTGGGATCCAGAAGGTTTACATTCTTTTTCATCACATCAATGGTCATTTTTTCGGCATTCTTCTTCTTTTCCACCTTCCGGATAAGAAGGTCATGCACGGCTTTTTTGACAGTTTCCGGTGTGATCCCATGCTCATCATTATAGGCCTGTTGTATGGCCCGTCTCCTCCGGGTTTCTCTTATGGCCGCGGTCATGGCGGCAGACTCCCGGTCGGCATACATAATGACCTGGCCGTTGGAGTTCCTGGCGGCCCGACCTATGGTCTGGATCAGTGAGGTTTCAGACCGGAGGAAGCCGATTTTATCGGCATCCATAATCGCAATCAGAGACACTTCGGGAATATCCAGTCCCTCACGGAGAAGGTTGATCCCCACGAGGACATCAAATTCACCCAGCCTCAGATCCCTGATGATCTCAACTCGCTCAATGGTTTCAATCTCAGAATGGAGGTACCGGACCTTCAGATCCAGCTCCCCCAGATAGTCTGTCAGATCTTCGGCCATTTTCTTGGTCAGCGTAGTAATCAGAACCCGCTCATCCTGTTCTATCCTTTTCCGGATCTCCCCGTAGAGATCCTCCATCTGCCCTTCGGTGGGGCGGATTTCCACATTGGGATCCAGCAGACCCGTCGGCCGGATAATCTGTTCCACCACCCGGGAGGATTTTTCAATCTCCTCCTTGCCCGGAGTGGCGGAGACATAGAGGACCTGCTGTTTGATCTTTTCAAATTCGCTGTACACGAGGGGCCTGTTATCCAGAGCCGAAGGCAGGCGGAATCCGAAATTCACAAGGTTGGTTTTCCGGGACCGGTCTCCCTCGTACATGGCGCGGATCTGGGAAAGGGTGACATGGGACTCATCCACAAAGGTAAGAAAATCTTTGGGAAAGTAATCCAGAAGCACTTCCGGTCTCTCCCCGGCTTCTCTGCCTGCCAGATGGCGGGAGTAGTTTTCAATACCCGGGCAGTAGCCCATCTCCTCCATCATCTCCAGATCGTACTCTGTCCTTGTTTTAAGCCGCTGAGCTTCCACAATCTGTCCGCGGCTTTCAAAAAACTCCACCTGACGGACCATCTCATCCCGGATATTCCCCAGAGTCTGCTGGATCCTGTCCTCGGGCATAACAAAGTGTTTGGCCGGATAGATCGTACACATGGGAAGCTCCTGAAGAACCTCTCCTGAAACCGGATTGAACCGGGATATTTTTTCTATTTCATCCCAGTCGAAACTGATTCTATAGGCTTCCTTCAGATAGGCGGGATAGATCTCGAAAACATCCCCCCGGACCCTGAACTTCCCTCGTTCCAGTACCATATCGTTCCTTTCGTACTGGAGAGATATGAGGTTCCGGATGATCTCTTCCCGCTTATACTCCCTGCCGCCCAGGAGCTGGATCCGCATATCCTTGTAGGAAGAGGGATTTCCCAGTCCGTAGATGCAGGACACGGTGGAAACAATAAGAACATCGGGCCGTTCCATCAGGCTCATGGTGGCCGACAGACGCATCCTGTCTATTTCATCGTTGATGGAAGAGTCTTTCTCTATATAAAGATCCCTGGACGGGACATAGGCTTCGGGCTGATAATAGTCATAATAGGAGACAAAATACTCCACCGCATTATGAGGAAAAAAGTCCGTAAACTCCCTGTAGAGCTGAGCGGCAAGAGTTTTGTTATGAGAAATTATCAGGGTGGGTTTCTGGACCTGCTCGATGATCTTGGCCATCGTGTAGGTCTTACCCGATCCTGTGACCCCCTTGAGTGTCACAGCCTGTTCATTGCTGTTCAAAGCTTCAGAAATCGACTTGATCGCCTCTATCTGATCTCCCGCCGGCTGGTAGGGAGCGACCACTTCAAATTTATCCATTTTTATCCTTAATCAGTTGTTGGAAGGTCTTTCGGAGAGGACCAGGCTGAATTCCAGAGGTTTCTTGCCTCTAACGACCTGAACTGTCACAGTGTCCCCGGGCCTTGTACTTTCCAGAGCGCCGTAATAATCCGACAGGGTGGCCACTGCTTTCCCGTTAATTCCGACAATGATATCTCCCCCCAGGTATATGACGGAGGAACCGGTTCTCACAGCCTCCCGGGAAGAACCTCCCAGAAGCCCTGCCTCCTCGGCATTGCCCCCGGAAATCACACGGGAAACAAGGATTCCCTGGGAAACGGGAAGATCCGCATACCTCACCAGGGAGGGAAAGAGCTGAACGGGAACCATATCTATCCAGCCCCGCTGGACCATACCGAACTCCATCAGGTCGGGAACAACCCTTCTGGCCGTATCCACCGGGATGGCAAATCCAACCCCCACAGATCCGCCCGAAGGAGAATAAATCATTGTATTGATTCCGATCATTTCACCTCTGGTATTGATCAGAGGCCCTCCCGAGTTGCCCGGATTGATGGAAGCATCGGTCTGGATCATATCCCGGATAACCAGTCCGGCATCATTCTTCAGGGGCCTTCCCAGACCCGATACAATCCCGGTGGTCAGAGTCCGTTCGAAGGCAAAGGGGTTACCAATGGCAATCACCTTCTGCCCCACCTTGAGATTGTCCGATGAACCGAAGGGAATGGTTACAAGATTCTTTCCCTCGGGATCAAACTTCAGGACGGAAAGATCGTTTTCGTAATCCGTTCCGATCACCTCTCCCTCGTACTGGGAGCCGTCGGCCAGAGTCACGTATACCTTATAGGCCTTGTCGACCACATGATTGTTGGTCAGGACAAACCCTCTCTTGTCAATGATGGATCCTGATCCGGAAGACCCCTCTTTGGGGACAGGTTCCAGAAACCAGTTGTACCCCACCACTTCGGTGGTAATATTCACAACCGCTTCGTTCAGGGCTTCATACACACGGATGTTGTTCAGTTCATCCGGGGAATAGTCACTGCCGTTATTCACATAGACACCCAGATCGGACTCGGATGTAACCAGAACATCCTCCAGCGGAAGCTCACTCTGAATCAGAGCCATATCCTGTCCGGAGCCGGTGGAGTCTCCTCCAGAAAAGGAAAGGACTCCGAAACCGATCAGAAAGAGAAGCACCACAAGGACAGCGGCGGCGGCGTAGAAGATGACCTGATTTCGGCTGTATAGTTTCATATAAAAGCTTGTCCTCCCCCAGACTGGATATACTCTTTATAAAATACCGGAAAAAATATTTTTTTTCCATCCCCGCATCTATTATCCTCTTAGGTAATGAATCCCATATGCATAAAGGGCAAACATCCTGTCAGCGGCAGATACTACAGAGACTTCTGGGGAAATACCCTCTGTGCCGCCCATTTTAAAAGGACGGTTTCCTGTTCCTACTGCGGACGGTTTATCACCGAATCAACCACAGGAGGAGGCAAAGCCCTGAAAGACGGCAGAGCGATCTGCGGTCTCTGTTTCAAAAAGGCAGTATCCCTTCCGGCAGAGGGGAAAAAGATCCTCATGGATACCTACAGAAAACTGGAAGGACTGGGCATCACCATTGACCCTTTCAAACCGGAATTTGCCCTGATCGACCGAAAGGATCTGAAAAGACTGGATTCGACAGGACGGGAAAAACAGGGTGCAGCCGTTTTCAAAAGGGTTCTGAAGGGGAACACTATCGAAAGTTTCGAACTTCAGGTATTTATCCTCAAGGATCTTCCCCTTGTGAGCTGTATTTCCACATGTGCCCACGAACTGATGCACATCTGGTTCTACAGCAGAGGAATTACAGAGGCTTCTCCCGGCCTGACTGAAGGAAGCTGCAACCTGGCGTCTTATCTGATCCTTCAGCAGAGGAAAGAACCCGAAGCGGCCTATCTCATTCAGAATTTCTTTGCGGATCCCCATAAGGTCTACGGCAGAGGCTTCCGGAAAATGCATAGGATTTTTGATGCAGAAGGGATATCAGGCTGGCTGAATTACATAAGCCTCCGGAAAAGGTAAAGAATATATTCATCCCCCCCTTCCATTTTCTGACTCTTCCCTATGAGAAACAAAAGAACGACATGCTGGAGAGAAAGATTTCTCCCGGACTCACCCGGGAGAAGTTTTAAAGATCTATCAGGCGAATTTCATCCTTTCCGATTCCACAAGCTGATCGCAGAGTTCATTGTACTTGTCCCCGGAATGGCCTTTAACCCAGTGCCACTCCAGATCGAACTGATCACAGAGCTCTTTCATTTCTATCCAGAGTTCTTTGTTTTTTACAGGTTTTTTGGCCGCTGTTTTCCAGCCGTTCCGGATCCAGCCGTGGATCCACTGGGTGAGACCGTTTTTCACATACTGGGAATCCGTATAGATATCGGCTTTCTTCTCCCAGCCCATGCTAATGATCTGTTTCAGGGCTGTTATGACAGCAGTCATTTCCATCCTGTTATTGGTTGTAGACCCGTCTCCACCCGAAAAATGATGCTCTTCACCGTCTTTCAGAAGAACGCAGGCCCATCCTCCGGGGCCGGGATTTCCCGTACAGCCTCCGTCGGTATAGATTACTGTTTTTTCACTATTGCTGTTCATAAGCGAAGGATATATTTTTTTGCTCAGCGGGGATAGGGATAAGAGACAATTTCTGCTAGAATCTACACCCCCGACAAGGAGTTTCAATTGAATATCAGAGAACTGCTGGAAGAATATACACTCGAAATTGATGATGTCAGATGGTATCTGTCAAAAATCATGACCCACAAAGCCCTGTCCCACGTGGAAGAACCCGAAGAACTGACCCGTTATATCTGGTCCGGTGAAATGAGTGACGAACTCTATAACATGGAAGAGCGGTATCTACAGAAACTGCAGGATCAGATGGACGAACATACCCTGGACGAGAGCCATGTACGGGATATTCTGAAAGAGATGGAAGCGGAACGACGGAAAAGGATGGGATACTAGGGACGGAAAGCAGAACCCTCCGTCCCCGAAAGAGGAGCGATGTCTTCTCTTCTCAGAAAAAGAACCGCACCTTAGCCTTCAATCATAGTGTTGATATCGCTTTCAATGGCCTTTATCTTCCCTGCAACAGATTTTTTCGCATCCTCCAGAGACTGACCCTTCTCGCCGCAGATCGACGCATAGAACTTGATTTTAGGCTCTGTCCCTGAGGGCCTTGCTGTCACAAGACTGCCGTCTTCCAGGACAAACTGGATCACATTGGAACTGGGCAGATCGATGTCGGTATCCATATCTCCCGTAAGCAGATTCCGGGTGGTGCCGTCTTTGTAATCCTTCATTTCCGTCACGGCAATTCCCCCGAGGGTTCTGGGAGGTTCACTCCTCAGATCGGCCATCAGTTTAGCCATAATCTGCTGCCCCGACTGGCCTTTGAAGTACTGGGAGATCAGAGTTTCTTCGTAGTATCCGAACTTTTCATAGATCTCTTTCAGATGGTCCAGAACGGTTCTTCCCTGGGAAACATTCCACAGAGCCATTTCAGCGGTCATAGTGGCTGCCGAAACGGCATCCTTATCCCTGACATCCCGTTCTACAAGAAAACCGTAACTCTCCTCACCGCCGAAAATATACTGATACGAGTCATCCTGTTCGAACTCCCGCATTTTTTCACCGATATACTTGAATCCCGTCAGAACCTTGAATGTGGCGGCTCCGTAGGATTCGGCAATTTTAATCTGAAGATCAGTGGTAACAATGGTGTTCACAAAGGCCGGTTTGGGAGGCATCTTCCCCAGTTCCTTCCGGGAGAGAAAAATATAGTCCGTCAGAAGGCATCCCAGCTGATTTCCTGTTATAAGGGTGTATCCGTCTCCGTCGGGCACAGCGATACCCAGACGGTCCGCATCGGGATCGGTCCCCATCACAAGATCGGCTTTCTCCCTTACCGCATAGTCCAGAGCCATCTGCATGGCCGGAGTTATTTCAGGATTGGGAAAATCCACCGTGGGGAAGGCTCCGTCGGGTTCTCTCTGCTCTTTTACAGTAACAACCTCGATGCCCATTCGGCTGAGAGCTGTTTCTACAGGGATAGTGCCGCAGCCGTGGAGAGGAGTATAGACAACTTTCAGATCCTTTCCCTTTTCCTTTACCATTTCGGGACGAAGGGATTCGGCAATAACCATGTCCAGATAGGGAACATCCACTTCCTCATCGATCATGGTAAGCATACCGCTCTTCAGAGCTTCCTCTTTTTCGGCAATGTTGATGGTATCTGAGACTTTTCTTACTTCGGAAATGATGCCCGTATCATGGGGAGACGTGATCTGTCCCCCGTCGGACCAGTATACTTTATAGCCGTTGTATTCCGCCGGGTTATGACTGGCTGTCACCATCACTCCTGCCGCACAGCCCAGTTTTCTGACCGCATAGGAGAGTTCGGGAGTGGGTCTCAAAGATGTAAACAGCCAGGTTCTTATACCGTTTCCGGCAAAAACAAGGGCAGCCTGTTCTGCAAAAAGATCCGAAAAGTGCCTGGAATCATAGGAGATAACCACCTTCCGGTCTTCCTGGGGAACATTATTGACCACATACTGAGCCAGCCCCTGAGTGGCTTTTGCCACTGTATAGGGGTTCATTCTGTTCATACCGCCGCCGATGACCCCTCTGAGACCTCCGGTACCGAAGGAAAGTTCCGTATAGAACCTGTCGTTCAGATCTTCCCAGTCCTCTTTTGCCAGAAGATCTTCCACCTCTTTTCTGAAATGATCATTCTTCTCCAGCTGCAGATACTCTTCCGCCTTGGCTTTCAGTTCTTTCTTATCCATTGTATCTCCCTTTCAGTTGCATCTGTTATGATTTTGTTCAACAGTTATTATCCCTGTTGAAGCGTATAGTCTACCATCTCTCCCGGCTCTGAAATAAAAGCCAGTTTCGGATACTCCTCCATCTGTTCCCGGGTTCTGAATCCCCAGAGAACCGCCAGAGCATCCAGCTGTCCCTCCCGGGCTGTCTCCATATCCACTTCCGAATCCCCCACATAGAGGATACGGGACCGGTCCACACCGGTCTGGTCGACAACCCAGTCGATGCCGTCCCGGTGCGGCTTCAGAGGACGTTCGGGAACAGTCCCGTAGACCCCGCGGAACAGATCCTGCCCGAAAACATGCTCCACCACAAGCCTGGCGATATTCTCCTGCTTATTGGTATAGACATACAGATCAATACCGGCTCTTCTGAAGGTATCCAGAACCTCCGGTATGCCTTCGTAAGCCCGGGTGAACACACAGGGGTGGTTCCTGTAATAATCTTCTACCAGAACAAAAGCTTTATCAATATAATCTTCCGATTCCCCGGGAACAGACTTTGCCAGGGATGCCCTGAAGCCCCAGCCGACCCGCTCTCTGTGGAAATCCACCCCCTGTGGAGCCTTTCCCGTTTTCACAAGAGCATAATTGACAGCTTCTCCGATATCGCGGACCGTATCCACGAGAGTCCCGTCCAGATCGAAGATAACAGCATCATATTTAGGATGGTTCATAGGAATATTCTACAGAAAACAAAGGCTCACCGCAACTCATACCGGGGTTTACAATTTTCCATTTCAGAATATGATACTTAGGAAATGAAGATCCTCTTTCTGGAGCCGTTTTTCGGAGGCTCCCACAAATATTTTGCACTGGGACTGAAGAAATATTCCCGCCACACCATAGATCTGTTAACCCTGCCGGGAAGATTCTGGAAGTGGCGAATGCGGGGAGCAGCCCTTGAATTTCTCAAACAGGCAGAAAACCTTGATTCCTATGACCTGGTGCTGGCAGGCAACCTGATGGATCTGGCTCAATGGAAAGCCCTGACTCCCGGAAAGTCGCTGCCTCTGATTCTCTATATCCATGAAAACCAGCTGGCCTACCCTTTAAAACCGGGCGAACAGGCGGATTTCCAGTATGGCTGGACAGACTACACCAATCAGCTCTGCGCTGATGATATCATCTATAACTCACGGTTCAACCGGGACAGTTTCTTTCAGGCCCTGACCTCTCTTATCAGCCGTCTGCCAGATTGCAGGCCCTCCAGTGACTATTCCCCTCTCCTTGATAAAACTTCGGTCATACCGCCGGGATGCCTGACAGGGGAATTCAGGGAGGAATCGGCCCGGTTTGAATCCACAGGAGAGGCACCGCTGATCCTCTGGAATCACAGATGGGAACATGATAAAAATCCTGATGAATTTTTCCGGATTCTCAAAGTACTGCAGTCCAGGGGAGATGCCTTCCGCCTGGCCCTTCTGGGTGAGGCCTACGGCAAAACACCGGCCTGTTTCGAAAATGCCGGGGAGGAGTTTCAAAAGGAGCTTGTCCACCGGGGTTATGCAAAGGACAGAAATGACTATGAAATGTGGCTCTCTCAGGCTGATTTTGTTATCAGCACGGCTGTTCAGGAAAATTTCGGGATTTCCATTGTCGAAGCAGCCAGCTACGGGGTGATCCCCCTGGTACCCGACAGACTGGCCTATCCGGAAGTCATACCGGAAGAGTTCCATTCGTCTCTGATTTTTACCGATCAGGAGGATTTTCTTAAAAAATGGGACACACTGGTCCATTCGGAGGCACTCCCGTCTTTACGGAAATCTCTTTCCGAATCCATGCGGAAATATTCATGGCAAACCATAGCAGAAAAATTTGATTTCCATTTCGAGGAGGTCCTCAATGGCCCGTAAAAAATCAAAATCCCCGGGGGATAAACTTTTTGATGACTACTACAGGGAGATCTACAGAGAGAGATGGGACACACTGCGGGAGGCTCTCCTCCTTCAGGGCGGCCATATGGACTTGAACTTCTCTCCTGAAAAATCAACCTATTACCTGGACAGGGCGTCCTGGACAGCTGCCATGACTCTTCCTTTGGAACCTGGCATGAAAGTTCTGGACATGTGCGCCGCTCCGGGAGGAAAATCCCTGATACTGGCATCCCGTCTTGAAGGGACTGGTTCTCTCACATGCAATGAACTATCTCCGGGCAGGCGCAAAAGGCTGAAAACAGTCCTTCAGGATCACCTTCCCGACCAGTGGCGGGAATCGGTAAAAGTCACAGGTTTTGATGCGGGGAAATGGTGTCTTTATGAAAAAGACATCTACGATGCTGTTCTTCTGGATGCGCCCTGTTCTTCGGAAAGGCACCTTCTCCATTCCCCTTCCCTTCTGAACCAGTGGTCGCCGGGGCGCACAAAAAATCTCGCGGTCCGTCAGTACAGCCTGGCTGTGTCAGCACTGGATGTCCTTAAACCGGGAGGATGGCTCCTCTACAGCACCTGCTCCCTCTCTCCTCTGGAGAATGACGGCGTTATTGCGAAAATGCTTAAAAAAAGGAAGGGTCTGTTTGAAGTCAGGGATACGGGGAGCCAGGAGGGAGAACCCACAGAGTACGGTAAGATAATACTACCCGACAGAGGGGACTGGGGTCCGATCTATTTTTCTCTTCTGAAAAAGATTATTCCGGAGGATCGGCAAACTTGAAGAGTTCACGGGGGGTTGTGTAGAGAAATCCCCTGTCATCAAGAATCAGAAGATCCCGTTCCCCCTGAATTTTAAGCACAGGATAGACTTTTCCGACAGAAACGTGAGCCCTGGCTTCCAGGTAGGGATCTTCGTCCATACCCGGAAAGAGCGGTGTCTGCTCCCGGACTTCACAATTTTCTGCAAAATCGTCCTTTAACTGCACATAGAATAGGGGATGAAACTGGTCCATACTTTCTATATCGGTATAGTTCGGGAAAATTCGAGATGATTAAACGTAATCTTCAAGATCTTTGATAATTTTGAAATTCCGCATTTTGGAAATGGCCATTTCCTGAATCTGCCTCACCCGCTCTCTTGTGATACCCAGAACTTTTCCGGTTTCCTCCAGAGTCAGGGGTGTGGTTTCATTCAGACCGAACCGCAGCTGGATAATCTTCATTTCCCTCTCGCTGAGCTGATTCAGAACCTCATTGATCGTATCCTGAAGGGATAGCTTAAAAACCGCATCAATGGGCTCCTTGTTATTCTCATCCTTGATGAGATCGCTCAGACGGGTCATATGGTCCTGATCAACAGTGGTATCCAGAGAGGCAGTCTCCTGGGAAAGAGACATGATCTCCTTGACCTTCTCGATGGGAAGATTCATATACTCAGCCATTTCTTCGGGAAGAGGATCCCTTCCCAGCTCCTGAGTCAGCTGTTTGGAAACAAGGTAACTCTTCTTTATGGTATTCAGCATATGAATGGGAATCCGGATGATTCTCGACTTATCCGCCAGGGATTTTATAATGGCCTGTCTGATCCACCAGGTACCATAGGTTGAAAATCGGCAGCCTTTGGTATAATCAAAACGGTCAACAGCCTCTATGAGGCCGATATTTCCCTCATCGATAAGATCCAGCAGAGACATTCCCCGGTGCTGGTACTTTTTGGCAATGGAAACAACCAGCCGTAGATTGGACTGGATCATTTTATTCTTATTGAATTTGATTTTTTCGTCAAAAATCTTTTTCTGTATTTTATATTCCTGAGCGGAAACCTGATCACTGGAGAATTCCGTTTCCAGTTCGGCCACTCTTTCGTTCAGCTTTTCAAGATTTATCCCGATCTCCTGTTCTTCTGCTATTGTCAGAAGGTCATATCTGGAAATCTGCTTGAGGTATAATGCTAACGGATCTGTTTCATTGTTCAATTCTCGAGATTCATCGTCTTTCATAAGGTAAAAACCGGTACTCCCTCTGGTTTATTCATCCCCTGGGAGCAGATACTACACTCACAGGTACACCGTCTTTAAAAACGGAAAAATACATATCTACAGTTCGTGATGCCAGACCTGAATTGCCCAGACGACCGATTCGTGACCCCGCCGGAACGTACTCTCCTACATTGACAAAAATATCATCATTGCCGCCGTAAAGATAGATATATCCGTCGACATCGATGAGAACGACCTGACCGAAACCTCTGTATGGTCCGGTCCAGACAACCTTTCCGGATGCAACAGACTGCACAAGAGACGCCTCGGCGGCCTGAATGGTAACTCCCCGGAGTTTGCCTGTCAGTGTCTGCATAGCCCCTTCCACCGGCCATGTTAAATCAGCCGAGGTCATGACAGTCCGTACAGCCTCGCTTCTTTCCTCTATGGGCTGCGGGACAGTCTGTGTCTGCCCCCCTTCTTTCACCACAAGGACATCTCCCGGTTTCAGTATACTGGAACCGGAAAAATCATTGAGACTCATCAGTTCATTGACACTCATATTATGAGCTCTGGCAATGCGGTAGAATGTATCTCCCTTTTTTACAGTATACTGAACATTGTCCGAAAAATCATTTTTTTCTATGGAATTTCCATCGTTTTCCTGTGAAGAACCGGTAGAGATAATCAACCTGAATCCTTCAGAAAGACTTTCCGGAGAATCTATATCATTCAGTTCAATAAGATCCTGCACAGTGACATTATACTGCCTGGAAAGACTGTACAGGGTCTCTCCCTTCTGCAGAGTATGATACACCGTCTGGGCGTTAACAAAAATTATGCCCTGTAAACACAGGATCAGTGGGAGTAATTTTCCAGCTTTTACCATAGTTAATTTTTCGGCTTTTTCCACAATGAACTAAACAGAGTTCTTTAAAATATTGGACCCCTTCAAATCCGGACAGGTCCCGCCGTTCCGCAGACTCCCCGGGGCACGGCTTCATTAATTATAATGAAAAAGGCATCAGGGAGCACTTTGTTTCATAAAATTGAAACCAGAGTCATATCCATTGACTGTTTTATGAAAGATCTACAAACGACAGGAAACAGTTGATTCTTTACTGTTAAAATGGAAAAGAGTCGGGCTGAGAGGATTTGAACCTCCGACCTCACCGTCCCGAACGGCGCGCGCTCCCCCTGCGCTACAGCCCGATATTGCTGTGTAAACTTTTTAAATGGGATCTTCTTTCAAAACCTCACGCCAGACGTGGGGAAGAGAAAAACTTTCGGCTCCAGAACGGAGCCGAAAGGAACGGAAGCGACGGGTCTCGAACCCGCGATCTCCGGCTTGACAGGCCGGCGCGATAACCATCTTCGCTACGCCTCCATATAAAGGCGTACTTTACTCATGCTTCCCCATTATGTCAACACCCCTGTGAAATAATTTACATCAAGTTGACAGGTATACCCTTTCATGATAATTTTTCGATGCTCTCTATTATAAATATCTTGTTACTAAGGACGTCCCATGTCTAAAAAAGAGAAAAAGCTCTCAAATTCAACTGATGCAGCAAAGCTAAAAGCAGACAAGCACAAAAGAAAACAAAAAAATCTTATGGCAGGAACCATTGTTGTCCTGGCCATTACCATAGTCAGTTTTGTATTCGTCCCCGCACTGGCAGGCTCCGGAGGAGCTTCGGGTTTACTGGTTTTCGGAAAATACGGTAATACTCCTATTACTTTCGAGCAGGGAAATTACTTTTCCCAGCAGGTTGAATCCATCAACAGCATGTACCGGGACAGTCTCGGAACCAACGGAAATATGGATTTCCTGAGACAGCTCATCTGGCGGTCCGCATTCAACCAGACAATCGTCAGAACCGCTATGCTGGACGATGTGGAATCTGCGGATGCAGACGTTTCCTCCCGGAAAATCGACAGAGCCATTGTCACATCCGGAATCTTCACTGAAAACGGTACTTTTAACGAAGAAGCCTATATGAACACTCCCGGCACCAGAATCAAAGAGATCAGGGATTCCCTGGAGGAAGATCTGAAAGTTCAGACCTATTATACGGACACTCTGAACAACATTCAGAGATCGGATAAACAGATAGATTTTCTGCTGGACATGGGGTCAACGGAAAAGAACTTTTCCTATGCCTCTCTGCCCTATTCTGCCTACCCTGTCAGCAAAGTTTCCGAATACGGTCAGGAAAACGCCGAGATTTTTGCCAGACGCGACCTCAACAGGATCACTGTTTACACCTCCGAAAATGATGCACTGGACATCCTGAACAAACTGGACAGCGGTTCTAGCTTTGATGAAGTGGCAAGAAATATGTCCAAAGACTCCTATTCTGAAAACGGCGGATCCATGGGAGAAACTCCCTACTACAATCTTCTCACCTTCCTTGATAAAGAGCAGGCTGATGAAGTTTTTGCCCTGGATGCGAACAGCTACACCGGCGTCCTTTCAACGGACAGTGCCTATTTCATCTTTCAGGCAGCTGGTCCTGTCATTTCTGCCGATACGAGCGACACTGATACGATTGCTTCCATCAGGACATACATGGAAAGAGAAGAAGTCGGTATGATTGAAGATTATCTTGTGGAGCAGGCTCAGGCACTGGCTGTATCAGCCCAGTCTTCCGATCTTCTCACTGCCGCCGCTGATATGGGCCTGGAAACAGGAGAAACCGGTTTTATTGCTCCCGTATACGGCAATGTTCCTTTTATTGTGAACAGCCCCGGAAACAAAACCAGCGACAGCCTGATGAGCTCTGCAGCCTACAGCGATGACTTCTTTCAGAATGCCTTCGGCCTGAACACTCCCGGAGAGATCTCAGAGCCTGTCATCCTGGACAGAAGAGTCATTGTCTTCTCCCTCCTTGAAGAACAGGAAGGATTTCAGTATCCCGAAGAGTACAAGCCCTATATCGAGTCTCAGCTTACAAGCGAACTGAATCAGTACAAAGAGAGCCAGATTCAGGCTGTCTATCTGAACTCAGATAAACTGAAAGACAATTTTGACGCCACATTCAACAGGATTTTCAAGGAATCCTGATCAGGATCAACTGCTGCCAGATGGATAAGGAAAGGGAAATCATTTCCGCCCCCAACGGGGACCTGAATTTCCGGATTGGCAGCAGAACACTCTATTCACGTTACAATCCCTCGGGATCATCTATCCGCCTGGTCAGCCAGGCGGAAATTCTTCCCAGAACAATCTATTTTATCCCTTCTCCCCTTTTCGGATACGGACTCTCTGAGCTTTTAGACTCCCTCCCGGAAGATTCAATTGTCCTTGCAGTTGAAACGGATCAGCAGCTGATGAAAGAGTCGTCCCCCTATCTTGAAAAATTGCGGTCTCCCCGTTGCCTGGTCTACCGCCTTGACAGCCCTGTATCCCTGTACAGAGTTTTCTATGACCTTCAGCCGGCACGATTCAGAAATTGCCGGATAGTTCCCCTGAACGGAGGATACAGTTTCAATAAAAAGCTCTATGATTCACTCTTCTCTTCCCTTCAGAGCTTTCAGCAGTATTACTGGAGGAACAGACTGACAACCACGAAACTGGGCCGTCTGTGGATGCAGAACCTTCTGATTAATATGGCAGAGACAGATCTCAGAGATCTCGGTGATTTTAAAACAACAAAACCTGTGATTCTGGCGGGAGCGGGAGAATCCCTGGAAGAGTCGCTCCCTTTTATGAAGACTCACAGAGACAAGTTCTTCATACTCAGTGTGGATACAGCGGTCCAGGCGCTGGCAAGGGGGGGGATACTGCCCGACGGAGTTGTGAATCTGGAAGCACAGTTTCACAATCTGAAGGATTTCTACCCTCTGAAGGGACACAGTATTCTTCAGTTTTCCGATATCACGGCCTACCCTCAGACTCTGAGAGATTTTCAGGGGGACCATTACTATTTCTCTTCCCGGTTCGGCACCAACGGCCTGGTGGAGGAATTTGAGAAGGAAGAGCTCCTTCCCGCAGAAATACCCGCTCTGGGTTCTGTGGGCGTAACAGCTCTTTATGTGGCCGGAGAAATCACCGAGGCTCCCATCTTACTGACGGGACTTGATTTCAGCTACAGAGAGGGAAAGTCCCACGCACGGGAAACCCCTTTCCATGACTGGATGAAACTCCTGGATGGAAGGCTTGGCGGTGATGCCTGGCTGAACTTCACCCTTTCCAGACCCAGCATTCCCGCCTTATCCAAAGACGGCCGCTCCGGCCTGAGGACCAATCCGGTGCTTCAGCAGTACGGCTGCCAGCTGAGGGACCTCTGCCACTGCATGGATGGAAGAGTCTATGACATCGCTGAAGGAGGAGCAGATTTCGGCATTCCCCGGCTGACACCATCAGAAGCACTGGAATTGTGCATCTCCCCGGGCAATGAGGAAAAAAGCTGCCTGGAAAATAAAAATAGCGATTCTTCTTCAGAACGGAACAGAACAGTCCTGAGGATTCTGAAAAAGGAAAAAGATAAGCTGGAAGCTCTTATAAAGATGTGGGAGAGAGTCAATGCCGAGAATGCGGAACCGGAAGCCCTGATTCCATTGCTGATTCAGTCTGACTTCAGTTATTATCACTTTCCGGATACTATCAGTCTGCCCAATACCAGACCGGAGTTCCTTTTCAGGGCGCTCCAGTCGGTGCGGCGTTACTACAGGCTCCTATCCCGTCTTACCTCATAGGAAATTACAGGGATATTTCAAAAAATCCGGAGAAACTCAGTCCGAATCGTCAGTCCTGAGAACAGACAGAAAGGCTGACTGGGGCAGTTCGACATTACCAACCATTTTCATCCTCTTCTTACCCTCTTTCTGTTTCTCCAGCAGCTTCCGCTTCCGTGAGATATCACCACCGTAACATTTGGATGTTACGTCTTTTCTGAGGGCGCTTATGGTCTCTCTGGCAATAATTGTATTCCCAATGGCCGCCTGTATGGGGATCTTGAACTGCTGACGGGTAATTTCCCCTTTCAGTTTTTTACAAACTCCCTTACCCCGATCATAGGCATTATCCTTATGAATAAGCTGAGCCAGAGCATCCACTTTATCACCATTGATAATAATCTCAAGCTTTGCCAGCTGAGTTTCTCTGAACCCGATGACTTCGTAATCAAAAGACGCATAGCCGCGACTGATGGACTTGAGCTTATCATAAAAATCAAAAAGGACTTCCGCCAGGGGCATATCAAATTTGATCTCAACCCGCTTTTCATCCAGATAGTTCATATGGGTCTGAATGCCCCTCTTATTCATACAGAGGGTCATGATGCTGCCCAGAAAATCAGTAGGCGTAATAATGGCGGCGGTAATATAGGGTTCTTCGGCCTTTTCCAAGGTCCCGGGATCCGGATACTCAGCGGGATTATCCAGATAGAAGGTTTCTTTTTTCTGATTGGTCAGACGGTACTGAACCGAAGGGGATGTGAGGACTATATTCAGACCGAACTCACGCTCAAGCCTCTCCTGAACAACTTCGAGATGGAGCAGACCCAGAAAACCGCAGCGGAATCCGAATCCCAGTGCAGCTGAAGCATCTTTTTCATAAATCAGGGATGCATCGTTCAGTTTCAGCTTGTCTATGGCGGAGTGCAGTTCTTCGTACTGATTGGTATCCACTGGATAGATGGAGGAGAAAACCACAGGTTTGACTTCCCTGAATCCGGGGAGAGCCTCCTTGCAGATATTGTTCTTCAGAGAGATGGTATCACCGACTCTGATATCTGAAATATTCTTGATACCGGCGATGATGTATCCGACCTGACCGGCTTTCAGCTCTCCTGTCTTGGAGAGGGAGAGTTTAAACATCCCGACCTCTTCTACTTTATAGGAAGCTTTATTGGACATGATGTAAATTTCATCTCCGGTTTTTATGGATCCTTCAAAAATTCTGATATGAATCACAACCCCTCTATAGGCATCATAGTGGGAGTCGAAAATAAGACACTTGAGAGGATCATCGGGACTCCCCTTGGGTGAGGGGATCCATTTTATCAGCCCCTCAATCAATGCTTCCACATTCTGACCGGTTTTAGCGGAAACAGGATAAATAAGCTCTGATTCCAGCCCCAGATCGTGTTCGATCTGTTCGGTTACCATAGGTAGATCCGCACTGGGAAGATCCATTTTATTGACAACGGGAATAATATCCAGATCATGATCAAGAGCCATGTACATATTGGAAAGGGTCTGAGCCTCAACCCCCTGGGAGGCATCGATCAGAAGAAGCGCTCCTTCGCAGGATGTGATAGCCCTTGAGACTTCATAGGAAAAATCCACATGACCGGGAGTATCGACAAGATTCAGCTCATAGATCTCACCGTTGTCGGCTGTATACTCGATGGTGACAGCCTGGGACTTTATGGTAATGCCCCTTTCCCGTTCAATGTCCATAGAGTCGAGCATCTGCTCCTTGAAGTCCCGGTCGGAAACAGCATGAGCCTTCTGGAGGAACCTGTCTGCAAGGGTGGATTTACCGTGATCTATATGGGCAATGATACAGAAATTGCGGATATTATTCTGATTGTATTTCATGTGATGCACTATATACGAAGTGATAATTTTATTCAATCAAAGGATCTTTAGAAAAACAGCACTGATTCAAAGCCTGCCCCAAGCTGTATGGCACTTTCCAGATAACCGGCTTTGACCCCCTTGAAGAGGAACTGGATCAGTACATACCCGTCCTCCTGGTTCACAAGCCACTTTTTCAGTGTGATCACATCATTGGCGGAAATGCTCGCTTCATCCGCAGCACTGCCCGTATAGACCTTCCGGACCTGATACTGATCCTTCCGGGTCCTCTCGAGAACCATCCCGAAAAATGCGGGAATAAGGCTGTCCCTGTCATCATTTTCAATGGCATAGGCGAAGGGAATATCCGGTCGTTCCGCCAGAGTCAGCAAGGAGGTTCTCTCCTCTCCCCGGAGCTCCCATTTCAGAGAGACGATGGTTCCAGGCTGAAGCCCCAGAAGGATATCCCTGACATCCTGATTTCGTTTCACCTCAATGCCGTTTACAGAGAGAATTTTAGCCTCCCTTTCAATACCGGCGGCGGCAGCGGGAGAATCCGGAACAGTATAGAGGGCTTCCAGATGATTGTACTCCTGATACCCCCCGATGCCGATCCAGGGATGAACAACAGCCCCTCCTTCATACAGAGAAGGCAGAAGGCTTTTGACATAGGAGCCGTAAATGGCGAAATTGATGCCTTCAAACTCCTCTATCCCCGCAAAAATGACACCTTTCACCTCACCCTGAGGATTGAGGAGAGGCCCTCCGCTGTTACCCGGATTGATGGGAACATCGATCTGAACAGCCTCCCCCATGGTCATGAGAGGACGGTTCACTGCCGACACAGTTCCCGAGGTGATGGAGTTATTCAAACCGCCGGGCGAACCGATGGCCATAATATTCTGCCCCAGGGAATATTTGTCGCTGGAGGAGAAGGAAAAGACATAGGGCGCCTCAATCTCTGTTTTCAGAAGAGCCAGGTCAAAGTGCCTGTCCCAGCCCACAACCCGGGCGGGGATTTTTTCCCCTCTGTCATCGGAAAGTTTTATAAACAGTTTTGAATGCCCCTGGTACTCCGGATCAACTTCGCTCTCGATCACGTGATAGTTTGTCAGGATGTAACCGTCTTTATCAATAAAGAATCCGCTTCCTATCACTCTGTCTGGAAAGCCGACGCCCTTTTCTATCCTCAGGCCTTTATCAACCCAGATCGTCACAGTACCTTCAAGGAAATCTTCCATCTGAACTTTTCTGCTGAGAAAATTCTGAGTGTCCTCCGGTACGGGAAGAGATCTGGCGACCATTTCATCCGTCAGGATGGTCAGGGCTTTTCTATTTTCTCCCTCTGTAAACTTCCTTACCAGTCTCTGAAGATCGCTGTCCTGCAGCTCCGTCCGGGAAGCAAATTCGGCGGATATAAGCCCCGCAGCCGCTCCGGTACGGCCTATTTCTGTAAGATGGAGGAGATAGGATAAACGCAGGGTTTCAATGGTTTCTCCGGCATCCTCAAGGAGTTCCTCCTTTCCCAGCCTTTCCAGAGACTGATAGATCGAGATGGCTCTGAGGTATTCCTTTTCCTTCAGAGCCTCCTGAAATTTCCCGGCCAGGAGATTCAGAGCTTCGGTCTCCCTGAGATCGAAATCTGACTCATCAGAACTCTCAAACCTGTAGAAATGGATCCACTGTATAGCTTCTTCGGGTTTTTCCTCCCGGAGAAGCCTGTCTATCAGATTGATTCTCTGCTCCTGTTCATCATACTGAATCACCGGCGCCGTTTCTTCGTTGGCGGTACGGCAGGAAAAAAGAAGCATAATCAGTGTTATAAAAAAAATCGGTACAAAATATTTTTTAAGAATCATTCACCACTATCCAATTGCATAAACACATTATCGTTAAGTTTCGTTTCAGTCCAGGAAAGATCTGATTCCTGAATCAGAGCCGCATCATAAAAGCTGGTTCTGTCAAAATCCCACAACTGATACCGTTTACTATTCCATAAATCATAATACTCTTCAATACGGCTGCGGTCTCCCTGAACTTTAAGGCTCGTAAGCCTTCCGTTCTGATAGACCTCCTCAAGATCAAAGGTCCCGTCCAGATCCAGATCCCTGTACCCTTTGACAGGCATCCAGTCCTCCAGCAGAACGGTCCTGTCAAAATGGCCGTCAAAATTGGAATCCTCCCGAAACCGGCTGATTTTTCCGTCTATAACCGTATAGTCCCTGAAGAGACTGTCATTCCCGGACTGAACCCTGTCTTTCAGAGAGTAGCAGGCTTTAAGATGATAAGCCTCTCCCGCAAATAGCCAGAGAGGCAGATCTTCAACATCCAGATCAATCAGTTCCTCCCAGGAGATCCCGGTCCCCTCCCTCATGGGAAGAGAGTATGTGGAAGGAAGAAAAAGATAGGTTCTCACTGTTCTGCCCGGTCCTGAAATATTAACACTCTCCACGGAAGGATACTCATTGTAGTTACAGAGGATTCTGTAATCCCTGTTGAAGTTTTCAATGCTCTTCAGAGACAGGTCGGGATTCCAGAGGATCCGGAAATCCGTTGCGCCGTCCTGATTTTCATCATTCAGCCAGATATAGTCCTCTCCGGTGGAAATAAGTTCCCAGTTGGGAAATCCGTCCTCGGAAGTATCCACCCTTACAGGAACTTTCAAATCAAGTCCCCGCAGCAGTGAAGAGGGATTATTCTCCTCCCAGACCGCTTTTATCACTTCCACCGGCCAGACCCTGCGGGGATCCACTTCGGGAAGGAGATGAGACTCCGTGCGGATATTGAGATACCTGGTGGAGAAATACCAGCTGTTCAGATCCCTGGCGGCTCCTATATAGAGATACATGAGTTTTTTATTCTCTGATCTGGAATCAATGATCGTTCTGGCCAGAAGATCCGGAAAGAGGAGCCCCTGTCTCTCAATAAACTCGGCCAGTATGGCAGGATATCCAGAGTTAGGCTGCCAGCTGCTGAGGAGAATGAGGAATCTCTGATCCTGAAATCTGTAAACCCCTTCCTCGGCCAGAGCATTTGCCCTTTCGCGGAGCCCCTCTCTGAAATAGGACTGAACAGTATAAAAGAGCAGATCCGGATTATCCGTATACATCCGGTCCACAGAAGTGTAGAGATCAATCAGAGCCCGATCCTCGCCCAGCCTGAAATAGATTTCCCCCAGAATGGCAAGGATCTCCATTTTTCCCAGGTAGTTTGTATCCCCTTCCTGCTGATAGGATTTTTCAAAACTGACGGATGCATCGTAAAATCTGCTGTCATTCCTGTAGATAATTCCCTGAAAACTCAGAAGATCAGGATTAAGAGCATCAAACTCCACACCCGTGGCTGTCAGATCCCTGAATTCGTCCCAGTTCCCTTCGGAATAGGCGCTCCAGGCATACCGGGCATAGAGATCCGCCATTTCCGAATCGGGCGTTCTCTGGGCAGATAAGGTGAAAGCGGTACACAGGATAAGAGTTAGGATCGTCTTTGTTTTTTTATTCACTAGTTGTTACTTGTCTTCGCTAATTTGAAACTGAGGTCCCAGAAGCTGCCGGATCTCCCGGTCATCCAGAGTTTCCTTCTTCAGAAGGGCTTCTGTAATAGCTTCCAGCTGTCCCCGATTGTCTGTCAGGATTTTCCTCGCTGTCTCTAATCCTTCATTTAATATGCGTCTGACCTCATTGTCAATCATATATGCCGTCTGATCCGAATAATCTTTATGCTGGGCAATTTCCTTGCCGATGAAAATAGGTTCATCATCACTGCCCAGGGCAATAGGCCCGATGGAATGGCTCATACCCCATTCACAGACCATTTTCCTGGCCATTCCCGTAGCCTGCTCTATATCATTTTTGGCCCCGGTGGTTGTTTCATTATAGATGAGCTGCTCCGCCACATAGCCCCCGTAGGAGATCACGATCCTGTCCATCAGCCATCCGCTGCTTCTGGCATAATGATCCTCTTCAGGCAGAGAGAAGGTCACCCCCAGAGCCATCCCCCGGGGAATAATGGTGACTTTATGGACAGGGTCCGCATTCTTGAGATGGTAATGCAGGAGAGCATGTCCCGCTTCATGATAGGCTGTCATCTCCCGTTCATGAATACTAAGGACACGGGATTTTTTGGCTACACCCATCATAACTTTATCCCGGGCTTCTTCGAAGTCCTCCAGCTCCACCACTTCGGACCCTCTTCTTGCGGCAAAAAGAGCCGCTTCATTCACAATATTGGCCAGATCCGCACCGGAACTGCCCGGGGTTGCCCTGGCGATAATGGAAAGATTCACAGAAGAGGCCAGATGAACCTTGCGGGCATGAATAGCGATAATGGCTTCTCTTTCCCTGATATCCGGCATATCCACTACCACCTGACGATCAAACCGTCCAGGCCTCATAAGAGCCGGATCCAGAACATCCGGACGGTTTGTAGCGGCTATGATAATTACAGCCGATTTGGTATCAAATCCGTCCATCTCCACAAGAAGCTGATTGAGGGTCTGTTCCCTCTCGTCATGACCGCCTCCGTATCCGGCGCCCCTGGTTCTTCCCACCGCATCGATTTCATCTATGAAAAGGATACAGGGGGCATTTTTTCTTCCCTGTTCAAAGAGATCCCTGACACGGCTTGCCCCGACCCCCACAAACATCTCAACAAAGTCAGAACCGGACATATGAAAAAACGGGACCCCCGCTTCACCGGCGACGGCTCTGGCCAGCAGGGTCTTTCCCGTACCGGGATTTCCAACCAGAAGAACCCCTTTGGGGATCTTGGCGCCGATTTTTGTAAATTTATCAGGATCTTTGAGGAACTCAACAACTTCCATAAGTTCATATTTGGATTCTTCCTGACCGGCCACATCGGAAAAAAGGATCTTGTCCATGGTCTGATCGTAACGGCGGGCCTTGCTCTTGCCGAAACTGAACGCTTTATTGCCGCCCCCCTGAA
This sequence comes from Oceanispirochaeta sp., assembly GCA_963666275.2. Classification (GTDB taxonomy): domain Bacteria; phylum Spirochaetota; class Spirochaetia; order DSM-2461; family DSM-2461; genus Oceanispirochaeta. The sequence continues at coordinate 1,446,554 of CAXXOA010000001.1, read as the reverse complement.
CACTGCGGAACATCCACCAGATAAAAAGAAAACTCAGCCCCCATGGAAGAAGCTGGAGAAGAACCATGCCTATGGACAGAGTTTCCTCCCCTCCTTCCACGCTGACACCGTTTTCTATGAGCATATTCATTAAATTGTCATCATAGTAGGGGATGGTCGTCGAGAAGTAACCGCCTCCCCGGTCAGTCTCATTCTGATCGACAAAACGCCCCTGTATCTCCCTCTGATCCAGGATCTGGATATCATAGACTCGGCCTTTTTCCACATACTGGAGAAAGACCGAATAGGGAATCTCATTCATGGTGCCTTCATTGGACATGGAGAAGAAAATCATGAAAAACATGACAAGGAGTCCCAGGAACATGAGAGCTGTTTTGTTGTTGTTAAAATTGAAATTGTCGTTACCGTTGTTGTTATTATCATCCAAGGGCATCTTTTACCTCTAATTCAATTATAATACAATCTAGTCCCTCATATGCCCTATTTTCCAGTTTTTTCTTGAATACTTGGGACCTGTAAATAATTGTGCCCTCGGAATTCCATTTCAGCAGACATTGATGGCCATCGTAAAGTCCTCCCCCTCCCCTTTCCATTTCTCTGACGAGTAAATATCTTTCCGGATTATATTTATATCCGGATTTCCCTTCCGATGGATCTGAAAGGGCAAGAGAAAGAGCTTCCGAATCATAGGGATTTTTCTGATCCAGAAGATGAAAAAGACCGCAGTTTTTCTTCCTGTCATGTGAGGAGAGGATCAGATCCTCCCCCTGTATCTTCACAGAGATTCCATATCCCTTCAGAAGGATCCTATCGGATTCCAGGTCTTCCAGAGGATTGAAAAACCCTCCGGGAATCCGGAAATCCCGGGGGAGCCTGCCCTTATTGAGAAGGTTGATTTTTTCCAGGACAAGCTTTTTTCTGGCTGAAAAGGGTAAAGTTGAGAAATCTTTCCGGGGAATGGTCCAGCCTTCGGGATGGGTTTTCCAGGAGAGAGAGAAAGAGGCAAAATCCCCCAGAGCAGTATAGTCTTCAATGTGACCGTAAAAGGCTTTTCTAAAATCAGGAAATATGGAATCCAGGACAGGAACAAGTTCCTGCCTTATTCTGTTTCTCCTGTAGTCTCCCCCGCTGTTGGTTGAATCATTCCAGTAGAGGATTTTCTGATTCTCAGCATAGGAGAGAATATCAGATCGGGAAACAGCAAGCAGGGGCCGCAGCAGCTGCCCTTCAATCTGACGTATTCCTTTCAGCCCCTCCGGGCCGGCCCCCTGAAAAAGGCGCATGAGCAGGGTTTCAGTCTGATCATTCCCGTTGTGCCCCAAAACCAGAAGGGAATGGGAATACTTCTTTGAAAGAGAGCTGAAAAAGTGGTAGCGGCACTGTCTGGCGGCAGCTTCAATCCCCAGTCCCTTTTTCCGGGCATACCATTCTATAAAACCGGGAGCATATGTTTTGACCTGAAAATCAATCTGATGCTCCTCTACAAAGCAACGGACCTGATGCATTTCCTGAGACATCTCTTTTTCAGAGCGGATATTATGATTTACATAGGCGGCTGTCAAACCGTAGGAATACAGCTTCTGAAATTTTTTCAGAAGAAAGAGGAGGACAGAGGAATCGGGCCCCCCCGAATAGGCGCAGATCAGATGAAGTTTCTTTAAAGGAGGGAGGTTATTCAGGGTCTGTAGAAAGGCGCTTTCAACTTTTTCCTGAATTGATGACATTCATTACCTGCCCGGGAGATGCCTCTCCCAATGTCAGAAATGCAGAAGTCGCTTTTCTGACGGCTTCTTCCATAAGAGCTCTGTGATCCTGCGAGAAATCTCCCAGGACATGGTCGACTACGGAATGACCTTTTTCAGGCCTTCCCACTCCGATATACAGTCTGTAGAAATCGGAAGAATCCGTATGGGCCATAATGGATTTCAATCCGTTGTGACCAGCCGAAGATCCACCGAATTTCATGCGGATTTTCCCAGGAGGGAGGTCCATGTTGTCAGTAATGACAATCAGACCGGACATCTCTGTTCGGGACTTTTTCATAAGCGCCGGAAGGATTTCGCCCGACCGGTTCATGTAGGTCAGAGGCTTTACAAGATGAACAGTGCTGGACGACCCGCTTTTATGATGCGCCGTATGATAGTTTCTGAACAGGGGCTTCTTCAGAGACAAAGAGAGCTGCTCAGCGAGCAGCTCCAACATATAAAACCCGACATTATGCCGGGTTTTTATATATTTCGTTCCGGGATTCCCCAGACCGGCAATAAGAATATTCAGAATTATTCCTCTGCAGCTTCTTCTTCGCCTTCAGCGTCAGCAGTAGTTTCAGTTTTAGGTGCTGTTACAACAACAACTGTTCTGTCTTCTGCAACCAGGGCTTTTACACCTTCAGAAAGGGCCAGATCCTTCACATGGATGGATTCTCCCATCTGCAGTCCGGAAATATCAATTGAAATCTCTTCGGGAAGGTCCTTAGGAAGACATTCCACTTCGAGCTGATCGATAATCTGTTCCAGAAGTCCGCCTTCTTTCACACCCACAGAGTTTCCTTTCAGATGAATAGGAACGTGAGTTTTCAGGGCTTTTCCCTTTTCGATTTCATAAAAATCGATGTGCTCTACGGTTTCAGTTACAATATCTTCCTGAAGATCCTTAACCAGAACCTCTACACTCTTACCATCCATATCAAGAGAAATAATGGTGTTTTCAGTAACGACTTTGAATTTTCTTCCAAATTCTCTGGCGTCAACCGAAATATGAACAGGGTCTGTGTGCCCGTAAATCACCGCGGGGATTTTCCCCTCTTTTCTTAATTGTTTGGCAGGTCCCTTTTTGAATTCCTTCCGCTCAACAACAGAGAGGGTTTTCTGCTCCATTTTAAAATCTCCTTGCAATGACAAAAAAAGTAGCTTGGACGGCAGGATTCGAACCTGCGAATGCCGGGATCAAAACCCGGTGGCTTACCGCTTGCCGACGTCCAAATTTTTTCTATCTAATGTTTCATTATCAGCCCATTGCATCGGCAACTTCCGCATCAGGGCCTAAATTATTATATTCTTCCAGGATGCGGTCCTGTAGAACCGTCCGGAATTCCGTATTGATAGGATGAGCCACATCCTTGTACACACCGTTCTTCGTCTTCCTGCTTGGCATAGCAATGAAAACCCCACTGTCTCCTTCAATAATTTTCACATTATGAACAACAAAGGATTCATCAAAAGTAACCGTTACATAGGCCTTCAGTTTACCGTCTGCATTAACTTTCCGAATGCGGATGTCAGTAATTTCCATTAGCTCCTCCTACCGCTTATGCGCAATGTTAAATTTATTATATAACATAAGCAGGCGGAATGCTATTAATAGAAATAATTCTTTCCACAAAGGGAAAGTACTCTGACAGCTTCAGCTGCGCTTCCTCCGAATTCTCCTCTTTCTGGAAGATTCCGAACAGGGCGCTGCCGCTTCCGGACAGCCCGGTGAATACAGCTCCTGAATCATAAAGAAGATTAGAAATAAACTCAAGGGGTTTATATTGATTTTTAAAAGTTTCAAAAAAGGTGTTATAGTAGGACCATTCCGACGGGGCGGAATAGAGGAACTGCTCAACCATATCTTCTTTTGATATATACGGTTGCTTTCTGGAAACAGACTCCTGCCACTGATCAACAAGCCTATAGGCCTCGGCTGTGGAAATGCTCAGACTTTCAGGCTTGACAAGCACCATAGAGAAGGCCTCACGAGCCTCCAGAGGCTCTACAATTTCACCCCTTCCACTGACCGCGGCAGAGGCCCCATAGAAGAAAAAGGGAACATCACTGCCCAGCGCTTCCGCCATTTCCAGCATATCTTTCCGTGGGATTTCCAGTCTATGAAGACGTTCAAGAACCTTCAGTGCCGAAGCCGCATTAGAGGATCCTCCCCCCAGCCCGGCTTCGGATGGGATCTTTTTATCCACCCGGAATGCCACGCCATCGTCTTTTCCTGTTTTTTTCCGGAAGAGCTGAAAGGCCTTAAAGATCAGGTTTTCTTCCGTCTTGCAGGGGAAGTCTCCCTCTATGGTACAGACATCTTTTTCCTCAAGCAGATGCCCCTCTATTCTGTCATAGAGATCAACCGCCTGAAAGAGAGAGAGTATCTCATGAAATCCGTCCGAGCGGGTCTCCCCCACGTACAGATGAAAGTTCAGCTTGGCCGGTGAGAGAATTTCAACTTTTTCCACTGCTGCTGTCTCTTGAGGCAATATAGTGGCATCCCTGGGATTTCCTGTTGTTATAGGCAGCCCTTGTTATCACCGTAGCGGCAAGGACAGAATTCCTGAGCTCAACCAGATCCCTTGTAATACCGGCTTCCCTGTAGAACCTGTCGATCCTGTGGGAGTGGTAATTGAGATCGCTCAACGCCCGGGAGAGGCGTTTTCTGGATCGGATAATCCCCACATAGTTCCACATAAGACTTTTAATGGAGTTTATGTCGCTTTTGATAAGGATTGGGTCTATCTTGTCTTCATCAACCGGGTAGATCCAGTCCGGGATGGAGCGCCTGAGTTCAAGACTCGGTTTTTTTGCATGATCAGACACAAACTTACCGGTTTTAACACCGCAGACCAGTGCTTCCAGAAGGGACACCGATGCCAGCCTGTTCGCTCCGTGCACGCCGGTACAGGCTGTCTCGCCGATGGCGAAAAGCCCCGGAACAGAGGACTGCCCGTTCATATCGACTTTGATGCCCCCGCAGAAGTAATGGGCCGCCGGCACAACCGGTACCGGCTCTTTTGTAATATCAATATCCACCTTGAGGCACTGTTCATAGATCCCCGGGAAAGTTGAGGGGATATCCACTTTCATGGAAGGGGTATCCAGATAGACATGGGAAAAACCGCACCTCTCCATCTCAATATAGATAGACCGGGCTACTTCATCCCTCGGGGCCAGGTCTTTCAGACTGGGATTGTAGCGGTGCATGAAGGGTTCTTTATAGCGGTTGAGAAGGATAGCCCCCTCACCCCTTACAGCCTCGGATATCAGAAAATTTTCTGCATCCCTGTGAAACAGAGTTGTGGGATGAAACTGGACGAATTCAGCATTAATGATGGAAGCTCCCGCCTGATAGGCCATTGCCAGACCGTCGCCGGTAGCCACCGAGGGATTGGAAGAGTGCTTATAGAGATTCCCGACTCCGCCTGTGGCCAGAACGACAGCTCCGCCGAAGACAGCATTGACCTCTTTGGTCTCACAGTTCAGGACATATACCCCTATGATCCGGTTCTGCTTATACCTGGACTGGGGATCCTGGGAGTGGTGACAGCTCGAAATAAGGTCTATAGCCATATGAAAGGGAAAGATCTGGATATTATCGGTTTTACGGATGTATTCCAGAAGAGCTGTTTCAATAGCCTTTCCGGTTCTATCCTTTTCATGATAAATCCGCCGGATGGAGTGGACCGCCTCTCTGGTCAGATCCAGAGTGCCGTCCTCTTTTCTGGTGAACTGCACTTTGACTTTGTCCACCAGGAACTCATCCACCAGATCAGGCCCCAGCTCAGTGATCATCTTCACAGCATCATTGCTGTTAAGGTAGTCACCCGCCCTGTATATGTCTTCCGAAAAGAGCTGGTGGGAATCCTCCGCGCTTTTGCCGACGATCCCCCCCTGAGCATAATAGGTATTGGCTTCCTCCAGTTTTTCAGACTTACTGAAGATACAGACCTTCCTGCCCTGCTCAGCCGCCGTGATGGCACAGGAAAGGCCCGCCAGCCCCGTGCCTATGATTATCACATCAAAATTGCTGAATTCGGCCATAATCATTCCATGACCAGGGAGAAATCAAAAGCCTCCACAGAATGGGTCAACCTTCCGATGGATATATAGTCCACACCGGTTGTATTGTATTTACGGATTTTTTCAAGATCCATATTTCCCGAAGCTTCAAACTCCACATCCCCTCTTCTGAGAGCCACGGCTTCCTTTGACTCTTCCGGAGACATATTATCAAGCATAATCACGTCAACCCGGCAGTCCAGGGCTTCTTTGACCTCCTCGATGTTTCGGCATTCCACTTCAATCTTGTAGAGTTCGCCCCACTTTTCGCGGACTTTCTGTACAGCCTTTGTGATTCCGCCGGCCGCATCGGCATGGTTGTCTTTTATCATAACCATGTCATACAGGCCCATTCTGTGATTCTGGCCGCCTCCCATGGTAACGGCATACTTGGAGAGAGTCCTGTAACCGGGCAGGGTTTTTCTTGTATCCAGAATAACAACATGGCCGTTATCATTGGCAGCGGCTATATGCTCCGCCGTAACAGAGGCGATACCGGAGAGAAAAGAGAGAAAGTTTATACCTGTACGTTCCGCTTCCAGAACCGAAGCCACAGGCCCTGTGACCTTTGCAACCAGATCTCCCGGCTTGAGAACATCACCGTCCTCTTTGATTTTCTCTACGACAATGTCTTTGTTTACTTTCCTGAAAACCTGGCTGAAAAAGGGAAGCCCCGCCAGGACACCTGAATCTTTACTTTTCAATAGGGCTGTCACAATCTGTGAATCGTCAAAAATGGCTCTGGATGTCACATCGCCCACATCACCCAGATCTTCACTCAATGCCAGTTTCAACAGTTGATCAAAATTTGCATCATTCATAATAAATTTATTCTAAATTATTCGTCGACGGTTGGCAATAAGGGAAAAAAATGCTATGAATCGATTATTCCATTTCTACAAAAAATTCAGAGGGTTACGATTTTAATGTACCAGTCCGATTCCGGTATAGACACACTATCCGAAGACGAGTCCTGTTATTTTGATTTTGATGAAGACGATATATTCGAAGAGAATATAGACGAATTCGACCAGGCAATGGACAGTGATTATGACGACGGGATTGCTCATTCAGAACTTGATGACAGTTATGATGAGGATCTATCAGACGACCATGACCAGGAAGACTTCCAGGACAGGGAAATCCCTGTTAACGAGTCCGCCGACGAGTTGGAAGACTACGACGACCTGGAAGACTGAAACCTGCTTATCCTGCCGGTGCCTGTTCTCTGAAAAGCACCGGTGATTCAAACCAGACATCTTCCAGACTGTAATACTCTCTGGCTTCACTTGTCATGATATGAACGACCACTGATCCCATATCAACCAGAATCCAGCGGTCCTCCTGCTTTGTTTCCGGATGATTATGCATTGCGATATCATCCCTTTCTTTCAGGTATTCTGTTATTCGACCGTATATACCCTTCATATGCATTCTGCTGCCGGCGGTCACAATAACCATGTAATCCCCCCAGGAGCACTGATGGCTCATATCCAGAACAACCGGATCCACGCCTTTGGCATCCAGCACTACATCAACAATATCCTGCCACACACTCTTATTTGACATATCTTCCATCAAAATCCTTTCCTAAAATAACTATAATATCTACCGTTTCATCTCTGTTGCGATCCACTTCTGTATGGATCCTTGTGCATTTGATAAGATTCGCAACCCGCTGAACCGCAGCGGGATCACCCTTTTTATCAAGGATCACAGTGGATTCGTATTTATTTGAATCGGCATTCTTTACCGAAGCTATCTGATAACCGTAACTCTTGAAAATCTCTGCGGTCCTGCCCGCCAGACCACTCCTGTTCGTTCCATTCTGAATCTCAAGGGAGACAACAAGCTGCTCATCCTTCAGAACATCGAAGTCCGACAGAGAGTCCTCCATCTGCTTCACAGTTTCTTTCAGAAGCTTGCCATCGTAATGGGGAAAGAGCAGAATCTGATCATCCACCCTCCTCCGGGTTCCCAGCACTTCCTGAAAAACCATTCTGTCCACTTCCAGTGAAGAAAGTTCCGAAAGAAAGGAGAGAAAGGATTTTTCATCCATGTCCGTCTTGAAGTCCGGATAGAGATAGGTCATCAGATTGTCCGCAAAGGCCGGAGAATAGAGCTGATTGATCTTTCTCAGTATTCCGAGGACAAGTTCATGTTCCCGGCGGATCCTGTCGCTGACGGACTCTCCTTCCACCTGATACCCAAGGTACTCCAGGGCTTTGTCCCCATCCAGAGTAACACTGCCCGAAGGAAGAAGGATCCTGCCGGAGGGGGTTTCGAGATCCACAGGATTGGAAAGGAAGATCTCTACGCCTTCCAGATAATCCACCAGTCTTCTGAGCTGCTCCGTTGAAAGGACCAGATGGAAGTCCGATTCTATCCCCGTAAGAGTGGCTACCTGCCTGAGATACTCGCTTCGCTGGTCTGTATCGTATACAACATCAATACGGTCCACCCGATTGAGAGATCTGATGATGGAACCTGTATTTTCGGGAAGGTTCAGAAGGGCGCCTTTCCGGGTCTGGGGATGATAATAGAACAGCTCCGTCACCAGAGGCCGCTCGTCCTCTTCAATAATAAGAGCAATGGAAATCAGTCTGTTGTCATTGACCATCTCTTTGTAATCATCAATTTTCATGGAAAAGAGGACAAAAACCCCCAATCCAATGAGAATGAGAAAAATAAGCAACAATAACACAAGGGAAAAGTCAATCCTTCTAGTCTCTTTCATACACCTGCTATCTTACCGTTTTGACAACTGTCTGTACAACTCCCTGCTTTCCGGCGCAATGGGAATATTTTTTTCGAGCAAATAGATCTCTGTTTTTTCAAGTATCACCAGAACAAGATCATCAATGGACAGACTTCTCAGCTGTTTCAGTAGAATCTGAGACAGATGATCTCTTCCGGGCTCCATATAGTCTGCGGCAAACACAACTTTTGCCAGCAGATCCATGCCGGGGGAACCGGTGGTATGAAAACGGATGGCATTCAGGACAGAATTATCACTGATATCCAGATTCTGCCGGCAGTACCAGGCACTGGCATAACTGTGGAGTACATTGAAATGCTCTGTGTCATAATCAGTCAGAGCCCCTTTGTCCGCCAGGGCCCAGGATGTGATAGTGTCTCTGTCCTGCCCGCGGGAGATGTCATGAAGAAGACCCGCCAGCCAGGCTTTTTCTGTATCCGCCCCATAGCGTTCTGCCAGCTCCACCGCCGTATCCGCACTCCTGAGAGAGTGCTGAAACCGGGGGGGCTTCAGCATTTTTTCCAGGGCATCTATATAGAACTGACGATTCAAAGGTACAGTCCTTCCTTTCGAATATACTCAATCACAGAGAGAGGAAGATCCTCCTTCACACTGATCCCGGCCCCGATCTTCTCCCGTATTAGAGAGGAGGACAGGTTTACCATTGAGTTGGATACATACCTATGGGGATAGGGAAAATCCAGATCCCCCGAGTCGTCCCTGTGAAGAATAATAATATCAGCTTCCTGAGCCAGAATCTCCGCTTTGTGCCAACGGGAGAACCCCGGAACAAGATCATCCCCGATTATCAGTCCGGGCCTGCCCTCAATCTCGTAATGATTCTTCAGATACCGGATCGTATCCAGACTGTAGGAGACGCCTTTGCGCCGGATTTCACAGTCCGAAACAAAAGCCTTTTCAATTTCACGGGATGCCAGTTCTGTCATTCTAAGGCGCTGATCCGGGGAAACTCCCATGGAAACACTCTTATGGGCAGGCTGAAAAGAGGGCACGAGTACAACTTTATCATACCCGCAGCTCCTTCTGACCTGATCCGCCATTGCCAGATGACCTTTGTGGGGCGGGTTGAAAGTCCCGCCCAGCATTACCAGTTTCATAGAGATCTATTTTGCCAGTTTCAGCATTGCCAGCTTCAAATCATCCAACCCTTCACGGGAGAACACGGAAACGGCAATGACTTCGTGCCCTGGATGCATTTCCTTCAACTTAGCCAGATTCTCTTCAGCCCCGTCCATATCCAGTTTTGTTCCCACAAGAAGCCGTTTCTTGTGGAGAAGTTCCGGATTATACGCTTCCAGCTCCACCAGAAGCTTGGCGTAGGTATCAGTAAATTCCGGCTCACCCAGATCGATAAGGAACGCCAGACAGGCTGTTCGGGATATGTGCTTCAGAAATTTGAAGCCCAGCCCCAGTCCATGGGAAGCCCCTTCAATAATACCGGGGATATCCGCGAGAACCACATCTTTTTCTCCCAGCCGCAACATTCCCAGATTGGGAATTTTTGTTGTGAAAGGATAGGCCGCTACCTTGGGATTGGCATTTGTCAGAGCCTTCAGCAGGCTCGATTTACCCACCGAGGGGAATCCGACAAATCCGATATCGGCGATTACATTCAACTCCAGTTTCAACTCTGCGTACTGCCCCGGTTTGCCCGGCTGGGCATATCGGGGAGTCTGTTTCCGGGAAGTTCTGAAGTGCCAGTTGCCCAGCCCCCCTTCGCCACCTTTAAGAAAGACCCACTCTTCACCGTCTATATTTTCGGAAAAATCCTTTAAAATATCATTTGTCTGATAGTCCCGGATAATTGTCCCGGGAGGGATGGTAATAACCACGGGTTCTCCGTTCTTGCCATGCATACGCCGGCCCCGGCCCTGTTCCCCGGTTTTACCTTTAAATACGTGTTTGTGATTTAGATGGGATAGGGTTTTCAGGTTTTTCTTCACCTGAAAAACAACGTCCCCGCCGCGCCCGCCGTCACCGCCGTCGGGCCCGCCTTTAGGGACGTATTTCTCTCTTCGGAATGAGACGCATCCTGCGCCGCCATCCCCGGAATAGACTTCTACGCGAGTTTCATCAATAAAACCCTGCATATTGTCCTTTAATTACCGGCTTCTACTATAGAAACCCGCTTTTTTCCTTTCTTTACGTGGAAGAGAACGTTTCCAGCTTCCTTGGCGAAAAGGGTATCATCTTTTCCGATTCCCACATTTTCACCAGGATGGATTTTAGTACCTCTCTGTCTGACAAGGATTTCTCCGGCTTTCACAAGCTGTCCGCCGAATCTTTTAACACCCAGTCTCTGAGCATTGGAGTCTCTGCCGTTTTTTGAGCTTCCTCCACCTTTCTTATGAGCCATTATTGCTTCCTTCGTACTACATCAATTTTTATACTGTCCGGATACTCTTCTGCGAGATCCCGCAGCCCCAGAAGAAGCGAATCAACCGCTCCCCGGTACCAATCCAGACGCTCCAACGAAACACCTTCCACTGACAGATTCAGGTGTCCCGGCTCATCAGCCCCGCCATCAGTAGTGATGCCGTCTGTATGGCTGAATAGCCTGGCAGCTGTCCTCAATAGGATGGAAACACCTGCGCAGGCCTCATTCAATTCATCATTTGCCCTGTTTGCATGACCTTGGGATGTCAGGGTCTCAAGAAGACCGGAATCCGCGAAGGTAAGGACAATCCTGATCACATCAGGCCCCGAGGATATCCTCTACCTGAAGAAGCGTATACTGCTGTCTGTGACCCTGTGTTCTCTTGTAGCCTTTTCTTCTTTTGAATTTGAAGACTTTGACTTTTTTGTCCTTGAAAGTATCTTTCACGACGGCGGTTACTTTAGCACCTTCCACATAGGGAGCTCCCACTTTAGGATCTCCTTCTCCGGAAAGGTACAGCACGGAATCGAATTCCACTTTTTCGCCTGCTTCGTTGCTGAACTTGTCAACTCTTAACACAGCGCCTTTTTCAGCTTTATACTGCTTACCTTTGATTTCTACAAGTGCGTACATTCACTTAACCTCAACAATCATTTTTTTGGCACTATGTGGGTATACCATTTATAGCGTAAGATGGTCAAGTACCAAGATTTATCTAAACTCAGAGAGCCGAGGGCGGGAGAAGTTTCCCCGCCTCCGCCTCCTGACGTCAATGCCTACATTTTACTCAGAAACGGAATGTTTATCAGATCAAAACCGTTTTTCAGAACCTGAAGGACAGCTTCCGAGAGGGCCACTCTTGATTTAGTCAAATTTTTATCTCCGCTGCCCAGGATGGAACAGTCATGATAGAACCGGCTGAAAGCCTTTGCCGTATCATAGAGATGAGCCGCTACAATGGAGGGATTCAGTTCCGATGCGGCCTGCCTAACCTGGGAAGGATAGGAGGAGATGAGCTTCACAAGATCCCACTCTGCCTCGCTGTTTAAAAGAGAACTGTCCAGGACGGCCCCTTCAAACTCCTGGGCTCTCTCATTGTATTTATCCAGCATACTGTTGATCCTGGCACTCATATACTGAAGATAGGGACCTGTGTTCCCATTGAACGAAAGGGATTCCTGAGGATTGAAAACCATATCTTTATAAGGTGAAACCTGAAGCAGAAAATAGTGCAGTGCCGCCAGGGCGATCTTACCGGCTGTGGTGTCGACATCCCCCACAGCTTCGGCCCTCTCTTTGGCAACAATCTCCTCCCTGGCCATCCGGGAAAGATCCTCAAGAAGATCATCCGCATCCACCACAGTTCCTTCCCGGGATTTCATCTTTCCTTCGGGGAGATTCACCATCCCGTAGGAGAGGTGATACAGCATATCCGCCCAGGAGAATCCCAGCTGTTTCAGCGCATGGAAGAGCACTTTAAAATGGTACTCCTGCTCGGCCCCCACAACATAGATGAGCCTGTCAAAGGGGAAATCCTCATGCCTGGCAATGGCAGTTCCCAGATCCTGGGTCATATATACCGAAGTCCCGTCGCTTCTGAGCATGACCTTCGTATCCATACCGATATCGGAAAGATCCAGACGGATACTTCCGTCTTCATCCTTATAGAATACCCCTTTTTCAAGACCCTTCAGGACCTGATCACGGCCGGACAGATAGGTATTGCTTTCATAATAATAGGTATCAAAGGAAATTCCCGTTTTCTCATAGGTTTCTTTGATGCCCTCAATGGTCCAGCGGTTCATGGTTTCCCACAGCTCGTTGACGGCGGGGTCCCCTTTTTCCCATTGGCGGAGCATCTCCTGAGCCTGTTCTTCCGCAGTGGAATCCTCTTTGGACCACTGGTTGAACTTCACATAGAAGTCTCCCACAAGATGGTCGCCCTTGATTCCGGTGCTTTCAGGAGTCTTTCCTTCCCCGAACTTCTGATAGGCCAGCATGGACTTACAGATGTGAACACCCCGGTTGTTGATGAGATTAACCTTCTGCACCTCCGCACCGGCGGCTTTAAGGATCCGGGAGATACTCTCTCCGATGGCGTCATTTCTCAGATGCCCCAGATGAAGAGGCTTATTGGTATTGGGACAGGAAAATTCAACCATCACTTTCTGCCCCGCAAGAAGATCCGATCTGCCGTAGCCGTCCGCCCGTGCAACAACCTCTTTGAGAAGATCTTCCGTTACGGCAGATCTGTCCAGAAAGACATTCAGATAGGGACCTGCAATTTTGAGGCTTCCCTCCTGAAGATCTCCCAGAGCCTGAGCAACCAGGGAGGCAATAGCCGGCGGGGCGATTTTAAAATCCCTGGCGAATGGGAACATGGGAAATGCCAGATCCCCCAGTTCCGCCCGGGGAGGCCTTTCCACGACTATTTTCTCTTCTATATTTTCAAGGGAGATCCCCTTCTCTTCCGCCGCCAGAGAAAGGCCGCGGGCTATGATTGATATCCATTGGGATTTTACACTATCCATTCTGTTCTACCTCTTAAAGGGTCTCGATTATCCTGCCATACTTCCGGAGAGTCCGAAGACGGAGACAACCTTTTCTGTTAAAGGGATTTAACCAGAATTCAGACGAATAGTCAATCAAAAGGCCTGGGCTTCTTCCTCCCGGGCACCTTCCTTTTCAAGATTCAGAATATCCTGCAGAGTGTGGGAGAATTTATTCACATGATCCGCCGCTTCCTGTACGGTAACCCTCAGTTCCGCATTTTTACGCCCTCCCAGATCGGGAAAATTCGCCAGGGTATCATAGGTGCCGCCGTTCCCCAGGAGGATTCCGTTGAGAAGCTTCCCTATGGAGAAAAGAGTATTCAGTGAGTTCTCCAGAAGATTCAGGGATTCTCTGTTGACAATCTTGAAAACAGGTTCCAGAAGTTCCTGTTCGGTCTCCCTGTTTCCACCGGAATTATGAATGGCTTCCCGTATTCTCATCCCCCCTTCACCATCCGGCTCCAGATAACGCTCGAACCATTTGATTTTGTCGCCGATTTTCATGAGATTTTCAAAAGATTCATTAAACTCGGCCCGGTTGTTCTTTTTATAGAACTCCCCGTCTACATGGATGATCTTCAGAGGATAGAACATTTTCTTCTGGATGATTTCCTTGAAAAAAGTTTTGAGCAGGGCCATGGTTGTGGAGAAATAACAGAATGCCCGTCCTGTATTGTAGTTATTCAGAATGGAAATATCATCTATCTCCCAGTGACGGATCAATTCATTCTTTTCCGCCTCGATGGTCCTTTTCCGACTGAAAACCTTCATCTTTCCGGCCGCCATATTCTGCCAGTAGAGATTGAAATAATAAAACCAGTCCTCTCCTCCTCCTATATCTTCAGGCAGATAGAAGGGATCTTTCTTTATTATCCTCAGAACATCGAGAACGGGGATATTCCGGTTGAACTCCCGGATACGCCCCATCAGGTGCTCTGTCTTGACCATGGAAGTTTTCAGATACTCCTCCAGCACCAGCTCGGACTGGTTCAGTTTGGCATATTCCGTCAGAAATACAGCCTCAACGAGTTTCAGACCCGGAGGTGTAAGGAATGAGTTGAGGACGGCACCCAGATCCTCCAGAGATTTCTCCAGCACAGAAAGACTGGCGGGAAGGACCTCCCCGTTCTGATTGACAGGAAAATGCCCCAGAATTTTGGAAAAGGGAAAAGAGCTGAGCTGATACATATGAAAGAGGATCCCCGTGGTTTCCATCATCCTGACCCTGTCGTCGGGAGAGAGACGGGCAATGGTTTCTTCCAGTTTTCCGTAGAGAATCTTTCGGATCTGCTGTGTTTCCAGTGAGGGATTTCTACTGCTCACCTTTTCCGGATCAGCAACATCCAGCAGTTCTTCGTAAACAGCGGGGAATTCCAGCTTTCCTAAAAGGATATAGAAGGATTCCTTATCTATATTAAAGCAATCAGCCAGAGGCTGTTTGATAAACTCAACAGATTTACTGATATCAGAGAGAACTTCAAAAAATTCTTTTGTTGCAGATTCAGTTTTCATATTGAAATACTGGGAGTTCATATATTGAATCTGCCTCTGAATCCTTCTGATAAGATAGTTTTTTGTCAATTCAGACTTATCTTTACCCAAAAACAGAGTTTTGATAAAAATAACAACCTTATCTAACCAAGATAACTCATTATATTCCTGATCTAATGATTTAACCGCCCCATTTTCAACATGAAATTCCATCGGATCCTGACTGATACGCACTTTTTCTTCAATTTTTTCCAGCATTTTTAGCCGTTCGCCATCAGAAAGGTCTTTTACAAGCCTGTCAAATACATTATCTTTACCCATAAAGACATTTTATTGTGATTTATTTATATAAGCAACGGTTTCCTTTTCGGGAAGCCCTGTTTGAGTTTTTTTTAAAAGGAATGAAGTTTATGAAAAAGACCGATATTGCCGTATTCGACACCACTCTGCGTGACGGAACACAGGGAACAGGAATCAATTTTACCCTTAAGGATAAACTGGAAATTGCTGAATTCCTGGATAATTTCGGAATAGACTACATTGAGGGAGGATTTCCCCTGGCATCTGAAAGAGAAACTGCTTTCTTCAAACAGATCCGGTCCTTTAATTTGAAAAACGCCAAAATCTGCTCCTTCGGCTCAACAAGAAAACCCGGAGGGACTGCCTCCCAGGATGCCCATATCAATGCTCTTCTTCAGGCGGAAACTCCTGCTGTCGTCGTGGTGGGAAAAAGCTGGGATGCCCATGTGACCAGTGTCCTGGGCACCACACTGGAAGAGAACCTGGCCATGATACACGACTCCATCAGCTACCTTAAAAGCGAAGGAAGAGAGATCATCTTCGATCTGGAGCATTTTTTCGATGGTTACAAGAAAAATCCTGAATATGCTCTGAAGGTACTTCGGACAGCCACGGAATCCGGAGCAGACTGCCTTGTGCTCTGCGACACCAACGGGGGAACCCTTCCCCAGGAGGCATCGGCGATTGTACAGGATCTGGGTACCAAGAGTCTGGCGCCCCTGGGAGTTCATTTTCATAACGACACAGGCACAGCTATTGCGGCTTCGCTCCTCTCCATCGATGCGGGAGCCATTCACGTTCAGGGAACCATCAACGGCTGGGGTGAAAGATCCGGAAATGCCAATCTCTGCGGCATCATCCCGAACCTTGCCCTGAAAATGAAAAAGAACCTCAGCTGCAGCAAGAATCTGGAAGAACTGACCCAGCTGTCCCGCTTCTGTGCGGAAAAGGCCAATATCATACCCGACAAAAATCAGCCCTATGTGGGAGAAGCCGCCTTCAGTCACAAAGCGGGGCAGCATGCGGATGTCATACTGAAAGCCCCGGAACTGATGGAGCACATAGACAGCGCCCTGGTTGGGAACTCCCGGAAGGTCCTCCTGTCGGAACTGGCGGGTAAATCCACTATTGTTCCCAAGCTGGCAAAATACGGAGAGTATGATAAAAAATCCGAAGTTGTAAACGCTCTGACAAGAAGCCTGAAAGAGAAAGAGATGGCAGGATACGAGTACGAAGCGGCGGAAGCCTCATTTGATATAATCATAAGAAAGGCCCTGGGCAAATTCGAACCTCTGTTCCTGCTGCAGAACTACCATCTTGAAACCTACAAAACCATGGAAAGCAAAAGCAAAACAGTGGGAAGGCTCTTTTTGAAAGCCAAGGGGGTCGAACACATGGGAGCTGCTGTCGGAGAGGGCCCTGTGGACACTCTGAACGCTTCCATACGGGATGCCCTGATCCCCAGTTTCCCTTTTCTGAAAGATCTCCATCTGACGGACTACAAGGTAAGAGTACTCAACCCGGAAGATGCGACAGCTGCCAAGGTACGGGTTTTCATAACCTATTCGGACAATGATCAGTCCTGGGATACTGTGGGAGTGTCTGAAAATATCATTGAAGCCTCCTGGGAAGCCCTTATTGATGCGATCAACTACTATTATAACAATTTCATACTGGAATAGACCTCCCAGGAGACAGTAACAGGGCGGAAGATTGACTTCCGCCTTTTTTTATTGACTTGTCCCGAATAGTCTATTAGTGTATTAGATAGATAGTACACCAATATGGAGGTACACATGGTAACAGTACAAAATCTGAATTTCCGATATGACAGAAAGGCCGTTCTGGATCAGCTGTCACTGAATCTGAACAAAGGAAGCATCTACGGCCTGCTGGGCCGCAACGGTGCGGGAAAAACAACCCTTCTCAAACTCCTGAGCGGAGAGCTTTTCCCCCAGAGCGGTACAGTGTCGGTTCTGGACCACAGCCCTTCCCGGAGGGATCCCTGTTTTCTTTCAGATATTTTTTATATCCCCGAAGAATTCACCCTTCCCTCAATGAACATTGATAGATACCTGGGACTCCACGCTCCTTTCTATCCGAAATTCCAAAACGGACAGTTTCAGAAATTCCTGAAAGAATTTGAACTCCAGGAGGAGAAAACCTCTCTGGCGAAACTCTCCTACGGACAGAAGAAGAAATTCCTTCTGGCCTTCGGCCTGGCTTCGGGCACTTCCCTGCTGCTGCTCGATGAACCGACCAACGGCCTTGATATACCCTCAAAAACACAGTTCCGCCGCACTGTGGCTTCCGCTCTCAGAGAAGATCAGATCATCCTCATCTCCACCCACCAGGTACGAGATATGGAAAACCTGATTGACCCCCTGATAATTCTGGACCGGGGAGAACTCAGAATGAACGCCTCTCTGGAGGAGTTTTCAAGGAAATACGTGATCGAATTCCAGCCCAAAGGGAGTAGCGGCAGCGCTCTTTACAGAGAAGCTGTACCGGGAGGGGAAGTCATTGTCCGCCCCAGAGCAGAGGATGAAGAGGAGACAGCCATCGATCTGGAGATCCTTTTCAATTTCATAACCCGCAAAGAGGAGGAAATCAGTGAATAACTATTTCAGCTGGTCCCGGTTTATCCTGCTGGCCAGAAAAGACCTGTACACGGTCAGAAAACAGATGATCCTGGCTCCGGGCATGATCTGTGCCTTTATACTTATGATCGGAATGATATCAGGCAGAACAGGCTCTGTTCTGAACGAATTCTACCAGGGCGTTTTTGTAACGATCCTCTTTCTGGGAGGTCCCATATCAATTTCCCTCCTTTTCCGGGACAGCCACAACAGCAGCAGCATTCATAATTTCCTGATGCTTCCGGCTTCAACTCTGGAAAAATTTCTGACACGCTTTCTTTTTTCTCTTTTCGGAATAATTCTTATAGCCGGTGGAACCGTCCTGGCGGGATCTCTTCTGACATCCCTGATAAACGGTATTCTCTACAGGTCTCCCATGGTTATATTTAATCCTTTTACAGAAAAAGAGCTGTGGTACGCTCTACAGGGATATGCAGTTCTTCAGGTTCCCTTTTTTCTGGGGGCGCTCTGGTTCAGAAAAAATAATCTCATTAAAACACTCCTGGCCCTTTTCCTTCTGAATATACTGCTTGGTCTGATCACAGGTGGACTGGGTTATATGATCCTCTTCCGTTTTTTTGAAACCGACACCTTCCCTCCTGCCTTCTTCCGGATACTCCAGAGCACTGGACTCTCTTCAGGAGGTCTGGTGATAATGGCAAGAATCCTTGTCCAGGGAATTATCCCCCTCAGCTGCTGGACTGCCTCCTATTTCAGACTCAGGGAGATACAGGTAAAAGATGGAATTTAAAGAGAACAAGCCCATTTTCCTGCAGATTGCCGACAATATCTGCGAAAGGATCCTCAGAGGGGAACTCGGTCTCCAGAACAGGATCCCTTCTGTCAGAGAAACAGCCTCTGAGTTCGAAGTAAACCCCAATACAGTCGTAAGAGCCTATAACAGCCTTCAGGATCAGGGCATTATCTGGAATAAAAGGGGAATAGGCTACTTCCCCACCGAGAATGCGTCAGAGAAAATTACTGAGATTATGAGAACACAATTCCTTGAAAAAGAACTGCCCCAGCTCTTCAGAAACATGGAGCTGCTGGAAATCAGCAGCGAAACCATCATCGACTACTATGAGGCCTACAGGAGGAAAAAACCATGAAAAGAATAAGAACAAGTACTGCCATCCTTGCCGGACTGTTAGCCTTCCTCATACTTCTGCTGACAGGAGGACTGCTTACATTACGCCTGGCCCCCTCTCTTCCCGGGGACGACGAAAGGGGCTTTTCCGATTTCACAGCCTATCAGGGCCGGAAGGAAAACCTGCCGGATACAATCAGCAGGGTTGTTCTCGACGGTGTCTGGGATGTGGAAATCCTCCGCTCCGACAAGGCTTCTCTGGAGATTCTCATACCCGAGGGTAGTGATCCGGCCAATTTTCAGAGTCAGATTGAGAACACGACACTGAGACTCCACAGCTCCAGTGAAAAGAAGCAGAACCGGGAGGATATAAAAACCCGGATAACCCTGCCGGAACTGACACATCTCAGCAATACGGGTCTGGCCCATGTGGAAATTCAGGATTTTGAGACAGATTCACTCTCTATTCTGAGCAATGGCATGGGAGACATACAGGGTAGAAACAATCGCATTGAAAACCTGAAGATTCAGATGCCCGGAGCGGGTGCCATTGATTTCTCCTCATCCCAGGTCACTAATGCGGATATTCAGCTCTCCGGTGCCGGAAGCATCTCCATTCGCATGGCCGGGGGAGATCTTTCGGGCTCCCTGGCCGGTTTGGGCAGCATAGAATACAGCGGGCCTGTAGAACGGAACAGCATTACAGTAAGCGGTCTGGGGAGTGTCTCCCGGAAATAAAAAAAACCCTGCAGTCATCCTGCAGGGCCTGATCCTGTCTGACAGGATTATCTTTTGAGGGTCTCGGGAAGAGGCACAACAGAGATTTTTTCATCTCTCAGGTACCGTATACCCACCACTGCCGCCTGGGCCGCACTGGTTGTTGTTGAATAGGGAACTTTCCTTCTGACCGCCTCGGTTCTTATATCTTCATCCTGTATCTGGGAGAATCTTCCCAGAGGGGTGTTGATGAGCAGGTTTATCCTGCCGCTTCTCATATGATCCACCACATTGGGATGCCCTTCATGAAGCTTCAGGATCACCTCAGCAAAAATATCATGTTTGTAGAGGAAATCCGCTGTCCCTCTGGTAGCGGCTATATCGAATCCCATATCATGAAGGTCTTTGATGATAGGCAGAATCGTTTCCTTATCTTTGTCGTTGACCGAGACAAACACCCTCCCCTTTGTGGGGAGGTAGGAACCGACCGCAGCCTGCACCTTTGCAAAGGCCTCACCGTAGGTCTCTCCGATTCCGATGGCTTCTCCTGTAGACTTCATTTCCGGCCCCAGAACAGGATCCAGTCCGGCAAACCTGTCAAAGGAGAAAACAGCCTCTTTCACAGCCCAGCCTGTCTGACAGGCCCCCTGACCGATACCGGAATCATCCACAAGTTTCTGCTCTTTCAGATCCACACCATTCCATACTTTCACAGCCGCTTCGATCAGATTGACTCCGGAAGCCTTGGAAAGGAAGGGAACAGTTCTGGACCCCCTGGGGTTAACCTCCAGGATATAAAGGACATCGTCTTTGACTGCAAACTGAATATTCAGAAATCCTTTGACCTGAAACTCCCGGGCGATAGAGGCCGCAGCGCTTACCATCTCCTCCAGGATCACTGGAGTCGATTTATAGGGAGGGAAGACACAGGCCGAATCGCCGGAATGGACTCCCGCCGCTTCGATATGCTGCATAATGCCGCCGATATAGACATTCTTCCCATCTGAGACAGCATCCAGATCATACTCGAAAGCATCTTCCAGAAACTGATCGACCAGAACAGGTCTCTCTTTTGAGATGGGGATTCCCTTACTGAGGAAGATCTCCAGTTCTTTTTCCGAATAGGCAATGAACATGCTTCTTCCGCCCAGAACAAAGGAGGGTCTCAGGAGTACGGGAAAACCGATATCCTTGGAAAAGAGCGCTACCTCTTCGGGAGTGACCGCACTTTTATTGTCCGGCTGGTTCAGCCCCAGTTTATTCATGGCTTCAGAAAAAAGTTTTCTGTCTTCCGCCATATTGATATTATCCACTGAAGTCCCGATAATTTCGGCGCCCGCTTCTTCAAGCTCCTCCACCATATTCAGAGGCGTCTGTCCGCCGAGCTGAACGACAACCCGTTTGACATCCTCTTTTTTCATGATCTGAATAACGCTTTCTGCTGTGAGAGGCTCCATGTAGAGTCTGTCGGAAATATTGAAGTCTGTTGAAACAGTCTCGGGATTGGAGTTGATCATGATTGTCTTTTTACCCAGTTCCCTGTAACTCAGGGATGCCAGGGTACAGCAGGTATCGAACTCAAGACCCTGACCGATCCTGTTGGGCCCGGAGGCCAGGATAATAACCCCTTCCTCCCCTGTAGGAGTCCCTTCATCGATCTCTCCCCAGGTTGAGTAGAAATAGGGGGTCTCCGCATTGATTTCTCCCGCACAGGTATCCACAAAGTGATAGGCAGGCTCAATTCCCAGAGATTCTCTCAGTTTTTTGATTTCACCGGCCGGCTTTCCTGTATACTCTCCGATTTTTTCATCAGACAGCCCGGCCTGCTTGGCTTCCAGAAGGAGCTCTTTATCGGGTGTTCCCGATTGGACCACCCTCTTTTCCAGATCCACAAGCTGTTTGATCTGGTAGAGAAACCATGCATTGAAGCCTGTCATATCAGAGAGCATCTGAATATCCCCTTCGGGATTCCTTTTCAGCCAGGTATAAGCTCCCAGCAGTCTCCGGGGATGGGCTGTGGTCAGGACGGTTTCAAGACCTTTATCATCAACACCCTGCAGCTCAGTGAGACCGTCAAAACCGGTTTCAGAGGCTCTGAGGGCCTTGTTCAGGGCCTCAATGGCAGTCCTACCCAGAGCCAGAGCCTCACCGACCGACTTCATCTGGGTTCCCAGTGCACCGTATCCGGTAGGGAACTTCTCCATTTCAAACCGGGGAACCTTTACCGCACAGTAATCAAGAGCCGGTTCAAAACAGGAGGCTGTTTTCCCTGTGATTTCATTGGTAACTTCATCCAGTGTATAACCGACCGCCAGTTTCGCACTGGCCCGGGCGATAGGAAACCCTGTGGCCTTACTGGCCAGAGCGGAGGAACGGGAAACTCTGGGATTCATTTCGATGACAATCATTCGCCCCGTATCTGGCTTTACAGCAAACTGTACATTCGAACCGCCGCAGTCTACTCCGATGGCTCTGAGAATATCGATCGCCGCTGTCCGCATGACCTGATACTCTCTGTCCGAAAGGGTCTGAACCGGAGCAATGGTGATACTGTCTCCCGTATGGACTCCCATGGGGTCAATATTTTCTATGGAACAGACAATGATGGCATTGTCCGCTTTGTCTCTCATGACTTCAAGCTCAAACTCTTTCCAGCCGATCAGGGACTCTTCAATCAGAGCTTCCCCTACAGGACTTTCCAGAAGGGCTTTTTCTACAAGATCTTTCAGTTCCTCGTGGGAATAGGCGATACTGCCCCCCATACCTCCCAGGGTAAAACTGGGCCGGATAACCAGGGGAAGTCCGACTTCCTTTTCCAGCTTGAGAGCCCCGGCTACGGTTTTGGTCGTAATAGATCTGGGCGATTCCAAACCAAGGGATTCAATGACCTTTTTAAAGGCACCCCTGTCTTCGGCTTTATGGATGGATTCGGTTCTGGCACCGATCACTTCCACATTGTATTTTTCAAGAACCCCGGCGGCTTCCAGATCCAGAGTCAGATTGAGTCCTGTCTGGCCGCCCATGGTGGAAAGGATCGCATCAGGCCTCTCCTTCCGGATAATTTCAGTGGCATATTTTACTGTGAGAGGCTCTACATAGATCCTGTCGGCAATACCGGGAGTGGTCATCACAGTCGCCGGATTGGGATTCACCAGTATGACTTCATAACCCTCTTCTTTCAAAGCTTTTACAGCCTGAGTTCCCGAATAGTCAAACTCACAGGCCTGTCCGATAATAATGGGTCCCGACCCGATTATCATGATTTTATGTATATCTGTTCTGGCAGGCATTATTTCTCCTTAATAGTCTCAAGAAAGGCATCAAAAATCCAACTGGATTCCACTGGTCCCGGTGCCGCTTCAGGATGGAACTGTACACAGAGAAGTTTTTTCTCTTTCCATTCCAGGCCTTCGACAGACTGATCGTTGGCATTTCTGAAGCGGACGGTGACACCCTCGGGGAGAGTCTCTTCGTTGACGGCAAATCCATGATTCTGGGAGGTGACAAAAACTTTTTTTGTCTCTTCATCCCGGACAGGATGGTTGATACCGTGATGACCGAACTTCATTTTATAGGTCTCCGCTCCGATGGCCTGCCCCAGGATCTGATGTCCCAGACAGATACCGACCACAGGCAGTTTTCCCAGCGCATCTTTTGTGAGCTGAACCTGTTTTTTGAGAACACCGGGATCACCGGGGCCGTTTGACAGGAACAGACCGTCGGGTTTGACTTTCTGAATCTCTTCAAAAGTACTGTCCGACGGAAAAAGTGTGACCCTGCAGTTCCTGGATTCCAGGATTCTGATGATATTGGCTTTAATTCCACAGTCCAGAAGAGCCACATGAGGCCCGTCGCCGTCGATTTCATAAGGAACCTCTGTTCCCACGCCGCCGATAAGGTTCTGGCCTTCCATGGAAGGAAGAGTTTCAAGGTACTCTTTAACTGTGTTGACATCTTCTTCTGTGAGAGGAGCGTTTTCGCTGTCTGTCCTTACGATAACACCGTTACAGCTGCCCAGATCCCTCAGACGGAGGGTCAGTCTTCTGGTATCTATTCCTGTAATTCCGGAAATACCATTGTCAGCCATAAATGAATGAAGGGATTTTCGACCCTCCGGGATGGGGCCGTCATACAGGGATCGGACAATAAAACCGGATACTTTCACATCTTTTCGTGAATCCGGTTCCGGGCCGTTTTCAGACCAGTCGTCTTCGGTTCCATAGTTTCCAATATGGGGATAAGTCATTGTTACAAGCTGTCCGGTATAGGAAGGATCGGTCAGTATTTCATGATACCCCGACATACCCGTATTAAAAACTACTTCTCCGAAAGGTTTCACAGGCTCTCCTGCTAATTTAGAGACCCTGGGTGCCGCTTCGCCAAACCCCTTACCTGGAAAGACTGTTCCGTCTTCCAGTATGAGGTATGCTTTTTCCTGCATATAATACCCCTCAGATAAATATTTATACAGCTTTTGTAAATAAATATACATCGCTAAATGGTTTTATTTACAAAAAAACCGGCTTAGCTTAGCCGGTTATAGTCCCTAGGGGAATCGAACCCCTATTTGAAGAATGAGAATCTCCTGTCCTAGCCGTTAGACGAAGGGACCTCTGTATTTTGCTATCTTCCCGAGGAGGACTCGAACCCCCAAAGGCAGAACCAGAATCTGCAGTGTTACCAATTACACTATCGGGAAATATTTCATGATTCAGCAAGGTTTTCCGCTTTGGCGTCTGCCTTGCTGCTTCAATCTGAGGGGATAATATAATGATTGAGATTTTCTGTCAATACGATAGAAAAACTTTTTCAATACTTTAGATTTTCCCCCTGCAGATTTAGCAGAATCAGGCTTTTTCGCTGTTATATTCCACCAGAGTTTTTATGTCCATTCCCGGCAGTTTCTCCGCATAACCGAGGAAAGGAAGACCAATGACACCAAAGATATGATTCACATTGGCTCCCCCCATGGTCAGAAGTTCCACAGAAGCGCTCATGGTTCCGCCCGTAGCCAGCAGATCATCCACAAGGAGGACATTCTTTCCCTGGGGTACATCTGTCTGATGGATCTCCACTTCCGCCTTTCCATATTCAAGCTGATAGGCTTTCTTCAGGGTAACCCCCGGAAGTTTACCCGCCTTTCTCACCAGAATCAGAGGGATCCCCATGGCTTTGGCAAAGGGAGCGGAAAAGATAAATCCCCGGGATTCGATTGCCGCTACGGCGTGAATTTCTTTATCCCTGTAATATTCGCACATCTGATCTATACACCAGGAAAAGGCCTCCGGGTTGGTAAGAATACTGGTAATATCAAAATACAGTATTCCCTTGTGGGGGAAATCAGGAATTTTTCTTATAGAATCATCCAGATTAAAAGTACTCATTATATTCTCCTAACTATTACGGTATTATACGGATTTATTCAGATGGTTCGGATTCCAGAGGGCAGTTCATCCATAAACAAGAACCGGCTCTATGCTCCCAACCCTATTACAATAACCGCTCAGGGGCTGATTATGCAAGTTTATTAATCAGGGGTATGACCTTTTAAAAGAGGGAACACGGGCTTTTGCAGTCAGCGACAGATCATCCCGGTCACCCCTCTGCAGATAGTGATAGGCAATCCCTGCAATCATGGCTCCGTTATCGGTGCAGAGTGTCAGTGAAGGATAATAGGTTTCCACACCCCTCATGCTGCTGAGCTCCGACCTCAGATAGGAGTTGGCCGACACACCCCCTCCGGCCACAACCCGGCTTATCCCTGTGTTTTTTATGGCTTTTTTGAGCTTTTTGACAAGGATTCCTATAGCCCTCTTCTGAAAAGCCGCGGCAATATTTTCCGGCGTTTTTTCATAATCCCGGTTCCAGAACTGATCCAGCTGATTAATCACAGCTGTTTTCAGCCCCGAATAGGAGACATCGTATTCATGATCCCCTTTATGCAGATTGGGGGTGGGAAAGTTGAATGCCTTCGGATTTCCCTTCCGGGCCAGATTATCGATGGAAACACCCCCGGGATACCCCAGGTTGTAGTATTTGGCAACCTTGTCAAAGGCCTCTCCGCAGGCATCGTCGATGGTTGTCCCCAGCACTTCAATATCATCAAAACCCCGGACAATGGAGATCACCGAGTGACCGCCTGAAACAAGCAGACCCAGATAGGGATAGGGAATATCCTGCTCCAGATGGGGAGCATAAAGATGGGCTCTCACATGATCCACCCCCACAAAAGGAATTCCCAGAGAAAATGCCAGACCTTTGACATAGGAAAGCCCCACCAGCAGGGACCCCACAAGACCGGGCCGGTTAGCCGCGGCCACCGCATCCAGATCTGTTACGGTCATCCCCGCATCATTGAGAGACCGGGTTACCACGGACTGTATCCATTCCGTATGGAGACGGGATGCTATTTCCGGAACGACTCCCTGATACGGCTGATGCAGATCCAACTGTGTTGCTATCACGTTACTGTGAATGATCCGTCCGTCCTCGACAATTGAAGCGGCACATTCATCACAGGAAGTTTCAATTCCCAATACTTTCATTTAAAGCTCCCGGTTAAAAAGAAAAGCAGAACCCGCAGGTTCTGCTTTATAGAATGTAAAGAAATATTCCGGTGCTGGTCAATAACGAATCGAATCAGGAGTACATATATTCCTGTAAATCCACAGCCTGATCCTTCAGTTTCTTCAAAGCCCGGATCTCAATCTGCCTGACTGTCTCGGGAGAGATTCCCATCTGTTCTCCGATGGTTTTCAGAGTATGCTTCTTCCCGTCTACGAAATTGTAGCGGAATTTCAGGATATCCCTTTCCTTCTCTTTCAGTTCAGCCAGGGATTTTCTTGTATCTTCCAGAGCGCATTTCCTGAAAAGAGCCTCGTCGGGATTAAAACTGGTGTCTTCGAGAAAATCGATGAGTGTTCCGTTTTCAATATTCGTTTCTGAATAGAGAGACACGGGATTGCTTGAAAACTCCATTATGGAAAGGACATCGCTGTATTTGATTCCCGTTCCTTCGGAGATTTCCTTCAGCGAAGGAGAACGCATCTGATCATTTGTAAAAGTAGTAATAAAATCCTGCATATGACGCAGAGCTTCCTCTTTTCTGTAGGGAAGTCTGATAGACCGGCTCCGGTCTGTCAGGTAGCGTGTAATCGCCTGTTTAATCCACCAGGCGGCATAGGTGCAGAACCGGACCTTTTTCTGATAGTCGTAGCGTTCCGCGGCTTTTATCAAACCGAGATTCCCTTCCTGAACAAGATCCATCAGGCTGACACCTGCAATTCTATAGGCACTGGCCAGTTTCACCACAAGCCGGAGATTTGAGTTTATCATTTTCTGCCGTGCGGCCATATCGCCGGATGCAATTTTCTCTGCCAGTTCAATTTCTTCTTCAAATGTCAGTAGTGGATAACGGGAGATCTCATCAAGATAAAATTTCATACTTGTTTCATAACTGGTATCTGATGAACGTCGTCTCATAGTATTCACCCCCTGCAGATATATATGCAATATTGGGGCCAAATACCGGCCAGTATCGGTAAAACACATTTATTACGTTATATTATATGGATTTAAAAAATATCTTAGAAAAATATAGACTATTAAAGAGGTATTGAATATGTCTATTTTTTTATACACCCTGATATTTTAAGACTCATAAATAGTAGTTATAAATAAAAAAACCGGCTCTTTTAAAGAGGCCGCTGAAAAAGGTTGCAGAATTCTATTTAGGATTTTGTGGCCTTTTTTCTTTTGTGGGGATAAATCAGTTTTTGACTCCAATATAGTTAACTTCGAGCATTTCTGACCTTTGATTTCTCCCGGTTAATGGGGTTTTATCATCTAGGGTGAGTTAAAGTCGGTTATGATTGGATTTACATCGTTATTTTCAGGATTCTTTTCAGATTTACAACAAACATTGAGACTGCTCCCTGTAGCTGCATATTCTCAAGCCCCTTTGAGACGGCAACATTGTATCCATGACGATTTTTCAATTCACTGTTCTTGGCTTCGATTTTGTATCTTTCCCTGGCCTTCAATCTGAAGTATTCACTCTCCTGAAACGATGCCTGCTCTTTATGTAAGTCGGATTTTATACTTACCGAATATGATTTTGATTTTGCACCATCTTTGTAGCAGCCTTCTTTCATAGGACATTTCTTACATTTCTCAACATCGAAATAGTAGGTAATGACTTGGTTCTTTCCACCACTTTTCTTTCCCTGTACTGCCTTTCGGAAAGCCAGATACCCAGCCTTACACACATACATCCCAGCGTCTTTATTGAAATCCAGAACCTCATTGGGCTTCCTGCATCCATCCAAAACACTTGGGTTAAGCTTCGATACCAGTTGAAGATTCTGCTTCTTTGTCATATCAATGTTATCTTTCCCTGAGTAAGCTGCATCTCCGATAATGGTGTCTATCTCCATACCTGTAGACTTACTCTTTTCCAATAATTCAGGAAGCTGCTTTCCATCGGTTTTCTCACCACTGGTAACGACTGCTGCGGTAATAATTCTCTCTTCAGTCATTGCGATGTGAGTTTTATACCCGAAGAAAGAGGTGTCTGCACTTTTATGCCCGACACGGGCATCTTTATCATTTCCCTCTTCTAAACGCTCTAGATCGTCAGTAATTTTCTCCTGTAATAGATTCAATTTCTCTTTGACTTTCGGATATTCGCTTACTACCGGGACTTTTTGAACGGCTTCAACGAGTTTCTGACAATAATCGATCTCGTCTTCAAGAGTTCCGGTTACGGCTTTAGGAGGGAGGCTTTCTTTGATTGATTCATCAATACTATATACAGCTTTACGAAGGCGTTTTGAAATCTCACGAAGTATTTCTACAGCACTTTTCTGATTGTAGCGGGACCGGGTATGAGTCGCGTCGACAATGGTAGACTTCGACTTTATTATACCTTTATCCAGAGCTATTTGAACTGTCTTACCAATCAGTAAATCCAACAGGTTTGAGTCCTTTAAACGTAACTTCCGGAATTTGGTCAAGGAGCTTGGGTTGATCACTGGATCTTCAGGAGCCATTCCCAAAAAAAAATTGTAGGAAAGATCGTATCTGGAACGCTCCACAATATCCACGTCTGATAGATTGTCGATAACCTTCAGCAGGAGATATTTAAAGAGCCTGACTGGATCAATGGCATTCCTTCCGTTGTCTGGGCAGTAGTTCCTCAAGAGTTCATCATAGATGAAAGAAAAATCAATCAGCTCATTTATTCGTCGGAGGAGATGATCCTTGGGGATCAACAGATCATAAAGTTCACTGTGGGGACTTAATAACATTTCCATTTGCTTTTGAACCATTTAGCTTCTCCTGGTAAGCAGTTAGGAAATTTTAACATAAAAAAAAGACATGGCTACAATTTTATGCAACCATGTCATTCATTTAGCCCTTCAGGACTTTTTCAGCGGCCTCCTTTTAAAGCCGGTTTTGGTTTAAAGGATTTCTGAGGGGAGCTGCCGGGAAAGCTGATTGTACATCATTTCCCCGATTCCCAGGCGGGAAGTCTGGGTCATTTTTTTGGCATATTCATCATAGAGCATATCTTCAAAGATATCTTCTCCCATATTCTTTTCAAGCAGTTCCGATTTATTGACTGTCTTTCTCATGGAATCCAGCATCTGTTTGACAAAAAGGGACTCAAAATTCATACAGGCGTCTTTGAGTTTATCCATCTCGGACTGATTGGCTTTGGATCCCTGTCTGTTCAGCGTGGATTCCAGAACAGACCTGCTGTTGTTCTGATAGTAAAACTGGCCGGCAGTACTTATATTTTCACTCATTCAGGGATCCTCCTATTACCTTTTCAGCCCGTTGGCGATCTGCAGCATGGAATCAGAAGTCTGGATCGCCTTGGAATTGAGCTCATAGGCCCTCTGGGCCACGATCATGCTGACCATCTCTTTTACAACAGAGACATTGGAGTTTTCAAGGAACTTATGGTAAACCTTACCCATTCCTTCAAAGCCGGGTCTTCCTCCGATAGGATCTCCGGAGGCACTGGAAATTTTGAATGTATTTTCTCCTACAGACTGAAGACCTGCGGGGTTCACAAAGCGGAAAAGCTGGAGCTGTCCCACATCGACAGGGTCATCTCCGCCGGGCAGTTTTACACTGATCCTTCCGTCCTGACTGATGGCAAGAGAATCCCGAATAAATCCCTCGGGCAGGATCACTTCCGGCAGAAGCTTGTTTCCATTGGATGTAACAATCTGTCCATTCGAGTCGATTTTAAACGCTCCGTCTCTTGTGTAGCCGTAGGTACCGTCGATCTGGAGGGTTCTGAAAAAACCTTCCCCCATGATGGCTATATCCGAATCATTCCCTGTATTCTGAAGAGATCCCTGGGTAAACATCCTCTGAGTGGCAGCCACTTTAACTCCATGACCCACCTGAATTCCCGTGGGAACCACAGTATCTTCTGTGGCAGGGGTCCCGGCTATGCGGCTTGTCTGATAAATCAGATCTTCAAAATCCGCACGGACCTGCTTATACCCTGTGGTATTCACATTTGACAGGTTGTTGGAAATTGTATCGATGTTGAACTGCTGGCCGTTCATTCCTGATGCGGCTGTCCATAATGATCTCATCATAATGCTATACTCCTAGGGGCCTCTTAGTACCTGGCCGCCTGATTTATCAGTTTATTCAAAAGACTGTCCTGAGAAGTGATCACCTTCTGATTGGCTTCATAGGCTCTGTTCACTTCAATCATATTCACCATTTCTCTGACAGGATTCACATTGGATGCTTCCAGGAACCCCTGCAGAACTTTCGGTCTGCCGCCTGTTTCTGCTACATAGGCGGCTCCGGATTCGGGAGTATCCGTCCAGAGGGAACTGCCCTGTTTTTTGAGGAACCTGTTACCGTTCCCTTCAAACCGGACAATTTTGAGATTATCCACAAGCTCTGTATCGGCCCAGTCATTCTCATTCATGGAAACAAGACGCCTGGGATTTTCGGAAAGCTCTCCGTTCTGGAAGATCCTTCCCTGTTTATCTATGGTAAAGTTGTTGAGTTTTATCTGGATGGGACCGTTTTCACCGAGAACCTGGTAACCCTCTTTTGTAAGAAGGTATCCTTCTTTACCCAGAATGAATGTTCCGTTCCGGGTATACCGTTCTCCCTGGTTGGTTTTTATGGTGAAAAAACCGTCTCCGTCCAGGGCCAGATCGAAGGGATTGGAAGTCTCTTTCAGAGCTCCCTGTTCGAAAACAGTATAGGATTCGTTGTATTCAACCCCTGTTCCCAGTTTTCCCACGATGGGTGCGGAATCCACACTGCCTATGGGAAACTGATGAACACCGTCATCATTGAATCGACGGATCAGCATTTCCGGAAAAGCCTTATGTACTGATGTATCCCGTTTGTAACCGGTCAGATCGACATTTGCCAGGTTATTGGCAAGGGCATCCATTCTATGCTGTTGAGCCTGCATTCCGCTGGCGCCTGTGTATAGTCCGCGAATCATGTTCTCAGATTCTCCCTGAATGTTGTATCAGGAAAGCAGCACAAGGGCTGCTGTTCCTAATTACATCATCGGAATCTGAAAATTTTTCTTAACCGGGAGTCTTTAAAATATCAGGATTTCCGACCGGGACTGCTTTTTCTGGGTTTTGCTCCGCCCTTGCGGCGTCCATTCTTATTTTTGAAGGATCCGGGATGGCTATGGGAGGAGGGCCTAGAGGGACCGTCTGACTGATGAACAGAGAGCTTGATCCTCTTTTCTCCGAAGGGAACTCTCTTCAGAGACTCTTCCACCAGCGAAGCAAACTCGGAAGCCACCTGGATAGACGACTTGGTGGGACCGATATCAATCCGACCGATGGGAACCTGAGTTCCTTTGGTATTGCGGTTGATGAGACTGATCAGATGGGGAGGCGTAATCCTGTCTTTATGACCCAGATTCAGATTGATGTGGGTATAGCGGATATTATCATCCCTCTTCTTCCAGTCACCGTCCCGGCTGTTTCCTCTCCTGCCGCCGTCCCTGTCACGGGAGTCTCTTGTCCTTTCAGCCCTGATAGGCATCAGATCCGGTTCGTTACCGTAATACTGGAGAAAACGGTTGAATTCCAGAGAGATAAAATGTTTCAGCAGGGTCTGCCTGTTCAGACCTTTCAGCTTATCCTCGATGATTTCCACAAAGGGAGCGATCTGCTCTTCGTCAACCACTACGTTATGCACACGGTCAATCAGATGCATCAGCTGCTGCTCACAGATATCCTCACCCAGAGGAACGGGTGCCTGGAGAATTTTTCGACCCAGGATGTTTTCAATCCTTTTGATCTTGTATTTTTCTCTCATATTGATGATGGCACAGGAAGTTCCCCTGCGACCGGCACGTCCGGTTCTGCCGCTTCTATGGTTATAGGCTTCTGTTTCATCGGGAAGTTCATAGTGAATAACGTGAGTCAGATTGTTCACATCCAGTCCTCTGGCGGCAATATCCGTAGCCACAAGGAGCTGGAGGCTCTGATCACGGAATTTCTTCATCACATATTCCCGCTGCTGCTGGGACATATCACCATGGAGGGCATCCACGTTATACCCGTCTTTGAGCATTTTATCCGCAATGATCTGGGTATCCGCCCGGGTCCGGCAGAAAATCAGTCCGTATATATCCGGATTGAAATCCACAAGCCGTTTCAGAGCGTTGTACCTGTCTCTCTGCTGGACAAGATAGTAGTAGTGTTCAATCGTGTCTGTTCCGACATTTTTATCGCCCACCGTTATTTCAGAGGGATCCTGCATGTACTCTCTGGCGATCCGGGCGACTTCTTTCGGCATGGTGGCAGAAAAAAGCAGGGTCTGTCTTTCTCTGGGAAGAGATGAGAGGATCTGATCCAGTTCATCCCGGAACCCCATATTCAGCATGATGTCTGCTTCATCCAGAACCAGATAGCGGACATCTTCAAGTCGGGCGACACCCCGTTTAATCAGGTCTGCAAGGCGACCCGGGGTGGCTATCAGAATCTGACTTCCCCTTTTAATGGATCGGATCTGGGCTCCCATATCCTGACCGCCGTAAACCGGGGTCATATTCAAACCTTTGGAATACTTTCCAAAGTTGGACATTTCATTATAAATCTGAAGGCAGAGTTCTCTTGTGGGACAGAGGATAACTCCCTGTGTTGCAGAGCTCTGAAGATCGGTTTTCTGAAGGAGAGGCAGTCCGAAGGCTGCGGTTTTTCCTGTTCCGGTCTGAGCCAGACCGATAATATCATTTTCCGACTCCAATACCGTCGGAATGGATTTTGCCTGAATGGGCGTGGGTTCTTCAAAACCCATACCAGCAATTGCTTTCTGAATGGCCTCATTCAGATTCAGTTCTGTAAATTTCAATAATTTTCCTTAAAATATAAATAGTTCGATTTGTGGGTAGCTGGCACAAAATATCCCTGTATCATATGAGAATCAAGGCTCTCTGTCAAAGGCACATAAGTGCTATAGGAAAAAA
Source organism: Oceanispirochaeta sp. (assembly GCA_963666275.2). Lineage (GTDB taxonomy): Bacteria > Spirochaetota > Spirochaetia > DSM-2461 > DSM-2461 > Oceanispirochaeta. Next base: position 1,413,310 of record CAXXOA010000001.1, on the reverse strand, counting down.
TAATTACCTGACAGATGCCCGGGAACGGGTCTTGGCGGGAAGGGTTTCTCCCTGAGACAGGATCCGGATAACGGCCGGGAGGGCCCGGCCCCCTCGGTTCAGGGCATATTTTTATACCGATTCCTCCCCAAAAGCCCTCATCTGACTCTTGCCAGACCCTGAGAGAGTCATTATTATGGATCCTCGGATTGTTAATCCGCACAGGCGGTGCCAGATTTTACCCGCCTTTTGCTCCGGGCCCCAGGGCTCCGGTTCAGAATCAAAACTGGGAGATATTCTATAATGAATGAACTTCTATGGTTCGCCATGCTGCTGGTGAACTTCCTCTCAATTCTACTTTTTTACAGAGTCCTGGGAAAGACCGGGCTCTACATCTGGATTCCCCTGGCTGTTATTGTTGCCAACATACAGGTACTCAAACTGATCGACCTGTTCGGCATCAGTGCCACCCTGGGAAATATTGTCTATGCCTCATCCTTTCTGGTGACGGATATACTGTCGGAAAACTATGGAAAGAAATCAGCGTCCAAAGCGGTGCTTATGGGATTTATGGCTCTGATTGCCTCAACCCTGCTTTTCCAGTTTGCCCTGTGGTTCATTCCCGCCGGCGATGACTGGGCCAACAGTCCTTTAAAGGATATTTTCGGCTTCATGCCCAGGATTGCTTTTGCCAGCCTTCTGGCCTTCGGAGTCTCCCAGACCCACGATGTCTGGGCTTACCAGTTCTGGAAAAAGAAATGGCCCTCCACCAGACTGATCTGGCTCAGAAATAATGCCAGCACCATGGTGAGTCAGCTTCTGGATTCGGTTGTTTTCACTCTGGTTGCTTTTGCCGGTTCTTTTCCGGTTCCCGTGCTGATAGAGATACTCCTCTCCACCTATGTGATTAAATGGATTGTCGCTGCCATGGATACCCCGTTTATCTACTGGGCTGTGTCTCTCAAAAAAAGAGGCCGCATCCCTGAAGATGTGCAGGATTAATTTCCTGCCGGGTGTCGAATAAAGAAAAGCCTCCGGGATCTGGTCCGGAGGCTTTTTTATTTTCAGGGGGAATTCCCTTCAATATCAGAGAGTTTTCTCTTTGCTGCTTTCCTTTCCGGCCTGAACCAGAAGTTCCTTCACTTCCGCTTCGGAAGCACAATTGAGCAGTTCTTCGGTAAAACCGGGTTTATTCATAATGGCGCTGATCGACGAGAGAAACTGAATATGGGGACCAGCCGCATTTTTGGGTGAAATGGTCATAATGAAGATTTTGGAGTCCTGACCGTCCAGGGCATTGAACTCTACCCCCTCTTTTTTCAGTCCGATAGCAACAGCAAGGCTTTTAACGCCGTCTGTTTTCCCATGGGGGATCGCGATTCCATGCTGCATACCCGTACTCATGGAGGCTTCCCGTTCCCTTACAGCCTGAACACATTCATCAAAGTTTGTAATCAGCCCGGAATTACTGAGGAGCTGAACCATTTCGATAAGAGGCTGTCCTTGTCATTGCTTTCCAGATTCAGCTTGATACAGCTCTCATGGATATTTTTCAGATGATCATCCTGGACCCGGGTTACCTGATCGGAACCGAGGTCGAGCATTCCCTCTTTCAGGGTTTCCGGCCTGGCAAGGTCTTTGAGCTTATTGATGGTTTCATGCATCTCAAGGAGAGACTCATAGACAATGGTTTTCAGATAGTGTACATCCACGGGATCCGAGTTGACATCCAGATGGCTTTCATACTCATGAAAGACATAGAAGATATCATCCTTCCGTACCTGGAAAACAAGATGATCCTCCACGTCGATTTCAAAGACATAAAAGCCCTCATCCTTCAATGACTGGATTACATTTTCAATGGCCATCTGGGTCATTTCCCGGGAGGGGAAATGGAAGACCGTGTTGACCGAATCAGATCCCTTCATCTCCGTTTTAGTTCCTTTCTTCCCGTTTTTCAGCAGGAATGTGAGCAGGGGCGGCGGGACAAGGGTCGTAAAGAGAGTCATAAAAATGGCCACACCGAAAAGGCTGTCATTGAGGATCCCGTTGGCAATTCCTATACCGGCGATGATCAGGGCCACTTCCCCTCTGGGAACCATGCCGACACCGATTCTCAGAGCGCCTCTCATATTGAAGTTCATAAAAAGCGAGGGAAATCCGCATCCTATGATTTTGGCCAGAATCCCCACCAATGAGAAGAGAAGTCCGAAGGTCAGAATCTCGGGTTTAAGGACTTCATGAATATTGACGAGCATACCCATAACACAGAAGAAGACGGGAACAAAGAATTCCTGCAGAGGGTGGAGCTTCTCCTGAATGACAAAACTCAGATCTGTCCGAGAGAGAGAGAGCCCCATAACATAGGCACCGATGATCATTGCCAGTCCCGCCTTTTCGAAAATACCCGAGAGGAGAAGAGCCAGTCCCAGACTCATAATGGCAATGGTCGTTTCAGAACGGAAAACCTTAAGGGTGTTTCCGATTTTTCTGGCAAACAGAAGGCCCACAGCGGTGGTTCCCAGCCAGACGCCTATGGCTTTCAGAGCAATCCTGCCGATATGCCCCCAGTGAATACTTCCGCCGTTATCGGCGATAACCGAAGTAATTCCGAGAACGATAGCCAGGATGATGATACCAAGCACATCATCGATAACCGCCGCCGCCAGGATGGTAACACCTTCGGGAGAATCCATCTTCCTCTGATCCGACAGGATTCTGGCCGTGATTCCTACGGACGTCGCAATGGAAAGGACCCCCAGAAAGAGGTTGACCGGACCGAAAATATATGTCCCTGTGATAAGGCTTCCCGCCCAGGCACCGGACAGAAAGGAAACGATAACACCGCCGATACCGATGACCGCTCCTTTGATGGAAAACCTGAGGAACAGGGAAAGGTCCGTTTCCAGACCCGCATGAAACAGCAGGATGATCGAGGCGATGGTGGCGATACCATAGAGTTCCGGAGAGATGGGGATACTGCCGTCGGCAACCCGGAACAGTCCTTCAGGAAAACCGGGCAAAGCGATCCCCCCCAGCAGATAGGGGCCTATAATGACACCCATCATAAGCTCTCCCAGGACGGAAGGCATATTGATCTTTTTCATAAGATACCCACCCAGACGGGCGGCGAACAGTATGACCCCGATATTAAAAACAAGCTCTGTCATCAACTCAGTCAGCCCCGCTTCGACAGCGCCGCTGGCAAAGAGAGGAGAGGCTCCGAGAAGAATGAAGACCATTATGATTGCACGTCTTATTTCCTTTTTTTGCATGTTAACTTCCCTGATTGATTTTTTAGTTGTGTGATTATTTACCAAGATAGCAATTATAGCGGAGCCTGCCAAGCAGAAACAGGTTTTCAGCAATCAAAGATTAGATGGGTAAGAGAGACTGTATGGTCATCGTCATAATTGACAAAAGAGGTAAAACCGCAGCCGGTCTCTCTGCACTCCTCTTTCAGGTGATTCATATAGTAGTGAAGTATTTCAGGATTAAAGGCCTCTCCCGAAGTGCTTTCGTTTCTCATCAGGTAATCTTTGATACTTTTTTTCAGAGTCAGTGCGGTTTTTCTGTTGAAAAGAATGTCATTCACCCGGCGGATTTCCCTTTCACCGCTGAGAACAACCATCCTCACCCGGCTTATCCTGCCACGGGACTGACTGCTGCGGTTTTCAAAAAGGAAACTGAACCGGGTCCGGGGAGATATTTTTCTCCGTATAAGCTCTTTGCGGATCATCCCGTTCATGGGAAACTCGGAGACCTCTCTGCCGTTGGATTCCATGATCCTTCTGTACTGGGCGGTCAGATTCTCTCTTTCGGAACACTGCAGATACTCCAGAAGGACCAGAGCATTGTATTCGGGCAGACAGTAGCGTTTCAGATAGAGGGCAATCGTATCGATTATCCGGGCCCGGAGTTTTATCACATCCTCCATCTTGGCATAATCGAGAAGGACAGTCTGAGTGAAGGGGTGAATATGACTGAGCAGCTTTCCTGCCATGCCCATCCTTTTCTGATGGTCGTCATCCCCCTTGAAGAGATAGCCGTGATCGGCCCAGAGCCTTTTCATGATCTCCTGACGGAACAGATTCACTTCACCGGTCCGTTTGCTGAGAGAGTCTTCCATCCTCATAAGAGACTGGTCCGAATGGGAATCGATCTGTTTACGGGGGTTCTGCCGGTTCCACTGAAGGATAAGCGGAGAAGAGACTGTCATTTCAAAGACTTCTCTGCGGAACTGATTATACAGCTGGGAAAACAGAACAAGTTTGGTCAGGTCAAGAACCTCTTTGCGGGCCGTTCTGATATCATCCAGGGAGATATCAATCCGATGAAGGCAGTTCTGGACCATAAGTTTCTGTATAAGATCGGGTTTATACTCTTTCAGAAGGATCTCATACCCCGAGGGGGATGTCTCTTTCCGGGACTCCCGGATATTCATGATATCCAGCCCCATGGTATTCAGCACCAGATTGACCGGTAGATCCAGGGGCTGCCGGGATTCACTGAAATAACTGGCAGAGAAATTGATAGTATCCTTCGGTTTTTCTGTCATTTGCTGAGCTGTCATGAGAGTCCTTCAATTCATACTCACCTGTTTTTGATAAAGGGTCAACTATTTTTTATGGGACTCCCTTTTTAAGCCCCTAAAACCCCCACTAGAGCCTGAAAAGAACTTCAAATCCGCTGTGGGAACGGACATTCCATACGGTCCCGTCCTCAAACAGAAAGTACTGTCCCTTCACACCGGACAGGACTCCCTGAAATACAGGTGATTTCAGAAGATTCAGAGATTTCACTTTTTCAGGATAGGCCTCCACCGGGAAATCCAGAACAACCGGTTCGCTGTCCTCTGAAATGAAGGTCCGGAAGTCTCCGGCTATCCGGGGGATCAGATCCTTTTTCACTTCAGACAGGGACTGACCGGATACTTCATTTTTCAGCATCCTGCGCCAGTTGGTACGGTCTGTAAAAAAGTCCTTCAGATAGACTTCCAGCTTTCCCGCCTCATAACGGTTGGGGCAGCGGGCCAGAATCAGTCCCTCACTGGCTCCCTGATCGATCCAGCGGGTGGGGATCTGATCTTCCCTGGTCACTCCGACTTTTACGGCACTGGAAAGGGCCAGATAGACAAAGTGCGGCCGGTTATGGTGTTTCTCCTCCCAGGCGGGGTCCCTCCCCTCTCCCAGATGGGCACGGCAGAGTTCAGGCCGGATAATGCACTCGGCATTTTCCGGCGCATTTCTGAAACAGTCGTAACAGCTCCCCTGGGCAAAGGTTTTGGGAATTCTCTTTCCGCAGACCACACAGTGGATGGTCCCGTCGAAAAAGAGTGAGATCTCCCGGCCTATCCATTCATTGATCAGAATCTCCCCCTGATCGCTTTCCATCCTATATTGTATGGGATGTCCTGGAGCGGTAGACATTTTCCTTAGACTGACCCTGTAATCCATTCTGATCCTCCTGGCAACTCTTTACACTGGTTATGAGTAAAACTACAATAGATACCAGTATTTCCCAACCCCCTTTTAAGGAAAGGATGGTCAGATGAAAAAGCTCATGAGTTTGCCTTTGTTGATTTTCCTCCTGGGAGCCTGTGCCACCGGGGGTGCTCTGCCGGAGAGGAATATTCCGGAAGCCTCCGTTCCGGACGGCACTGTCAGCCCGGTGCAGATGAAACTGATAGACTCCGCCCAGTGGGCCCTGGGAAAAAATACCCTCAGAGTCAGGGACAGACAGTTCAATCTGGACTGTACAGGGGTTGTCCTTGCCATTTACTACCGCTCCGGTATCGATCTGGCAGAAAGTTTCAACCTGTATCAGGGCGGGGGTGTTCAGAGGCTCTATGCCTATATGGGCGATCTTGACCTTCTCTACAGAACCGATTACCCCCGTCCGGGAGATCTTCTCTTCTGGGATGACACCTATGACCACAACGGAGACGGCAGGATCAATGATGAACTGACCCATGTGGGAATGGTCGTCAGCACCGACTCCCTGGGGAATATCCGCTATATCCATCACAATTACAGAAAGGGAATCATCCTGGCCAAAATGAACCTCCTGCAGCCCGACGACCTCGATGTGAATGATCCCATGAGAGCAAGAAACGCCGAAGAGGGGCATGCTCCCCGCTGGCTTTCCAGTCATCTGCTCAAAGAGGAAGCCAGGGCTTATGAGATCCCTGATTGATAGACAGATGGCCTTATTCCCGGTATGATTTTACCCATAAAATGAAACTAAAGGAGAAAACTCTGGCAGACATATATATTACAGGACATAAAAACCCGGACATGGATTCGGTATGCAGTGCCTACTGCTACAGTGTTCTGAAAAATCAGATAGACAGTTCAAACCATTACATCCCCATTCGCTGCGGCCGTCTGAACAATCAGACAAAAATGGTATTCCAGAACCTGGGGATTACACCTCCCCGATTGATGAGGGATATCACGCCGCAGGTTTCGGATGTAGCCAAAAGAGATATACCCACACTGGATGAAAATGATCCTGTATTCTCCGCCATAAAACGGCTGGATGAAGAGAACCTCAGCCTTATCCCTGTCTTCAGGGATGAAGCGGATTTCAAGGGAACCATAAGCCTCCACGAGATCTCGGGCTTCCTTATCAACGACAATCTGCAGAACAGACCCACCTATCTGTTCAGAATCAACAACTTTAAAAGGGTTCTTCCCGGTTATTTCTATCGCAGAGGAGATGATCAGGAGTTTGAAGCGCCCATCATGACCGGCGCCATGCCCTATGAGATCAGCCGGGACAGGATCAATAAACTGCTCCCCCTGAAACCCCTTCTTGTCATTGGCCTGAGAGAGGATATCCTGGAATATGCCATAAAAGAGCAGTTCCCGGGGATCATCCTGACGGGAATGGCAAAGGATGAGGAAATCCCCCTGGATTTCAGCGAATACAAGGGTACCCTTTTTATCTCCCATAGCGATACGGCTGAAACAATCCGGCTGCTGAGACTCAGTACGCCTCTGAAGAATGTGATCAATACCAATCCCATGAGGGTCAGCAGTGATCAGAGCTATGATGATGCGAAAAAGACACTTGTCAATTCCACCCTCAGAGGTCTGCCGGTTTTTTCGGACAATCAGTTTGCCGGGATAGTCACAAGACGCTGCTTTATAGAGAAACCCCGGAAGAAGCTGATCCTGATGGACCACAATGAACTGAGTCAGAGCATTCCCGGGGCGGATCAGACCGAGATCCTGGAGATCCTGGATCACCACAGACTGGGAAACAGCAGTACCAGAGAACCCATCTATGTTTACGCCCGCCCTGTGGGAAGCACCTGTACCATTGTCTATGTCCACTACAAGATGTTTTCCATTCCCGTGGACAAGGAAATAGCCCAGCTTCTCCTTTCGGGGATCCTTTCGGATACAGTGATCCTCAAATCTCCCACCACAACAGATACAGACAGGGAAACCGTGAAAGAGCTGCTGGCAATAGCCGAAGTGGATCTGGAGAGTTTCGGACGGGAGCTGTTCAGCCAGAACTCCTCCCTCAGCGACGGTGACCCTCTGACTGTTCTGAAGAGCGACTTCAAAACCTACAGGGGCCCCATCAATATAGGAATATCCCAGGCGGAAGTGATGACCCTGGAGGACGTGGAGGAGATGAAAGAGAGTTTCCTGGATGCTCTGGAACAGCTGCGCAGGGAGAATCATCTGGACTGGACCATGATCCTCATTACCAATGTGATGAAAGAGTACAGCTATCTTCTGTGCACAAGCTTTCCCGAAGGGGAAGAGTCCCTTATCTACAAAAAGCTTCAGGACAACCTTTATGATCTGCCGGGAATTCTTTCCCGGAAAAAGCAGCTGCTTCCGGAAGTCCTCAGAGTTGTGGATGAGATCAGCCAGGATTAGTTTTGTTCCCTCCTGGTAAAACAGGGGGAATAGTTTAGAATAGTCATATGAGCACAAACGGTAAAACAGCTTTAATAACAGGCAGCGCCAGAAGAATCGGAAGGGCCTGTGCCCTGAAACTGGCCAGAGAGGGAATGGATATCCTCATCCATTACAATACATCCAGGGATGAAGCTGACGAACTGGCACGTTCCATAAGGATGCACGGAAGGAATGCCTGGCTGATCCAGGCGGATCTGTCCCGTCCCGGGAGTGCAGAGGAACTGATGAAAGAGGCACTGAAAAAGTGCGGCGGCATCGACATCCTTGTCAATTCGGCTTCTATCTTTTCCCCGGGGAAGTGGCAGAGTTCGGATTGGAATGACTTTGAGGAGAACTTCCGCATCAATGCCTTTTCTCCTTTTGTTCTCTCCAGAGAGTTCGCCTGCCAGAAGGACCATGGAGAGTGCATCATCAATTTCCTGGATTCTACAATCACTGAAAACGGCAGCGATCATATGGCCTACCACCTCAGCAAAAGAGCCCTTCTTACAATCACCCGCCTTCTCAGCAGCGAACTGGCTCCGAAAATCCGGGTGAACGCCATAGCCCCGGGGCTGATACTTCCCCCGCCGGGAGAAACCGAAGAGTACCTCAAAGCAAGAGTGGATACCAACCTGCTTCGAAAAACAGGCTCGCTGGAAGATATAACAGAGAGTCTGTTATTTCTTATTCGCAATGAATTTATGACAGGCCAGATACTATTTGTAGATGGCGGAAGGCATCTGAAAGGAAGTTTTTATGGACTATGAAAAAATGGATAAAATTTTTATAAAGGACCTTCTGGTCCGCTGTATTCTCGGAATCAATCCGGATGAGAGGGTGAATAAACAGGATATTGTAATCAATCTCACCCTTTACAGCGATTTTTCCCGGGCTGCCGCTTCAGAGGATATCAATGACACGGTGAACTACAAGGAACTCAAACTGGCGGTGATCGATCTGGCGGAAAACTCATCGTTTCTCCTTGTGGAAAAACTGACCGAGGAAATAGCCGCTCTCTGCCTGGACCGCCGGGGAGTCAGGGCAGTGAAAGTTCAGGTTGAAAAGCCGACGGCTCTCCGTTTTGCCCGCTCGGTGGGTGTGGAAATTTTCAGGGAGTCCCGTGACTAGGGATGTCTATCTGTCTGTGGGTTCAAACATTGAACCGGAATACAATGTCAGGGCGGCTCTCAGACAGTTACTCGATCAGGGGATCCGTGTCGTTTCGGTTTCCACCCATTACAGGACCCTCCCTGTCAAGCACAGGGACAATCCCTCCTATATCAATGGCGTCTGGCAGCTCTCCTGTTCCCTCGGGCCGGAAAAATTGAAACAGAGCCTTTCGGAGATCGAAAAAGCTCTGGGAAGGAAAAAGCAGGTGGACCGGTATGCGTCAAGAACGATCGATCTTGATATTCTGATCGACCCGGAGGTAACGGGTTTTCACAAAGATATTCTGACAAGGAACTTTGTCTACCTTCCCCTGCTGGAACTCAACTGTAAACTTATCCTCTGTGACGGAACGATCCTGGCAGAGAGAGTGAATACCTCGGATACCAGAGATTTATCCCCTCTGAATGAATATACAAACCAATTGAGGAGTATGATTAATGAATAAGGAAAGAGTCAGTGAACTGATAAAAGAATTATTGATTGAAATCGGAGAAGACCCGGAAAGAGAGGGTTTGCTGAAAACTCCTGAACGGGTCGCCGAGGCCTATAACTTTCTGACAAGCGGCTACAGGATGGACCTGAATAAGGTCATCAACGGAGCCGTTTTTGAATCTGCAGCCAACAATATGATTCTCTGCAGGGATATTGAAGTGTACAGTCTCTGCGAACACCACATGCTGCCCTTCTTCGGGACCTGCCATATCGGATATATAGCAAAAAACAAGGTTATCGGGGTCAGCAAACTGGCCCGGATCGTAGACTACTACAGTAGAAGACTCCAGATACAGGAGCGACTCACTGCCGAAATAGCCAGGACCGTAAAAGACGAGGTCGATGCGGAAGGGGTCGGAGTTGTTATGGAATGCCGCCACATGTGCATGATGATGCGGGGTGTGGAGAAACAGAACTCCAGTATGGTGACCTCCTCAGTACTGGGAAGTTTTCATGACTCTGTGGCCACAAGAGAGGAGTTTATGAGCCTGATTCGGAAATAGGATCAGGACGGATGATGAAGATAATTGTGCCGGCGGAAAGACATAAGTTTCTGCTGGAGCTGCTCTTCTGAAAGGATTTCCCTGTCTGTAAAATACTTACCGATAGGGAGGCCTATCATTCGCTGAGCCCTGACAAGCTGATCCAGGGTTTTTCTTTCTACCAGTCCCAGTCTTACCGCGGCATGACCGAAGGTTTCGGACATTTGCCTGTTTTTGATTATATGAAGGACCTGCCTGTTATCCAGGAACCCCATGGATTCTGCCAGTTCTCCCAGTTTGGGCCGGTTCCGGTACTGCCAGACAATGGCATGGATCAGTTCCTCCCAGGAAATTTCTCCCGTATAGTAGAGGTATTCGGCAAACCGGAGAATTCTGGCGGGGAGGATGCCCTTATAGAACTGTCCTGTTGCTGTGGTTCTCCTATGAAATTTTCTGGCGCTGCTTTCAGGTCTGGCGGATTGACTCTGCCTGGTTTTGTAGGCTCCCGCCGAAGAAGACGGCCCTCTGCGGGTCTGCTGTTTTCTGCCGGTTCCCGAAGGATGCTTGTAGGCTCCGGCCCTGTTTTTTCTGTAGGAGTTCCTGCTGATCTGACTGTTATCTTTCCGAATTTTATCCAGGAGCAGCTGAAAGGCGTCATTGATCTCCTGAAACTGAATCTGCATAAGGGCGGGGTCTTTGCCCAGAGAGGAAGCCCTGTCGGGATGGGACACCATGACTTTGCGGCGGTAGGCTTTTTTCAGACTCTGTTCATCAAATGCGGCAGTGACACCCATTAAAAGCAGCAGAGCCTTTTCTTCTTCCCTCGACATTGTAAGATTCACCCCATTCCTCCCGTACACTCTATTATCATTATAATCGACAGAGCGGGATTTTTTTAAAGTATTTTCAATACTTCCCAATTATACTATTATTTCTTTTATATGAGAAATCCGATTCCCCGCGTTGCTGCGGTTCATGATCTTTCAGGCTATGGACGATCTTCCCTGACAGTGGTCCTTCCGGTTCTTTCTGCCATGGGCATCAATGTCTGCCCTCTTCCGACGGCCATACTGTCTACCCAGACAAGCGGCTTTGAGGACTATTTTTTTCAGGATCTGACCTCTGCCATGGAGGAGATTATCCGTCACTGGAAAACCCTGCCGCTTCAATTTGACAGCATCTATTCCGGTTTTCTGGGCTCCATAAGTCAGATAGAGCTTGTGGAGGACCTGATCCACCATTTTCAACTGCCGGACCAGCTCATTACCGTTGATCCCGTGATGGGTGATGACGGAGAGTTTTACGGCCCCCTGGACAGCTCGATGATACAGGGCATGAAAAACCTTGTATCCCGGGCCCATCTTATAACGCCCAACTACACGGAAGCGGTCTTCCTGCTGGGACGGTCCCATAAAAAATCCGTCTCCATCCATGAAATCGTAAAGATTCTCAAAGAACTCTCCTCTTTCGGTCCCGACAAGGTTGTCATTACAAGCGTTCCCCTGGAGAAGCGGCAGACCACCAATGCGGTTATTGCCTATGAGAAGAGGAATGACCGTTTCTGGAAAGTGGAAACCAATCATATTCCGGCGGTCTATCCCGGTACGGGAGATATGTTTTCAAGCGTAATCACAGGGAGGCTCCTCCTGGGAGACAGCCTCCCCGCCGCCATAGACAGGGCTGTGAATTTTGTAATTCATGCCATAAAAAATACTTTTGGCCACAATACACCCCAGAGAGAAGGGGTTCTTCTGGAGAAATCGCTCTATCAGCTCATGACTCCGGAAAATCTCTCGATCTGTGAACTACTGGAGGTTTGATCAGACCATTCTGTTCCTACCTGAATATTAATAAATACGAATCCCTATCTGATTCACCCGAAGGTTCCGCTTTTTTTAGAACAGAAAAAGCGAAACCATGCTTAAACAGGAGATGTAAAATGAAAAGTTATGCAGTTATCGGAACCGGAGCTGTCGGAGGCTATTACGGCAGCAAGCTGGCACAGCACGGCCATACAGTGCACTTTCTGGCACGGAGCGACTACAGTTTTATCAGAGAAAAGGGCCTGAGAGTGGATTCTCCCCTGGGTGATTTTCATCTTGCAAAGGTCAGTGTTTTCTCTTCTTCCCGGGAAATGCCACAGGCGGATGTGCTCCTTATTGCTCTGAAAACCACAGGGAACGGACGATTGAAGGAAATGATCTCCCCCATGGTGGGCAGAAACACGGCCATACTGATCCTGCAGAACGGCCTGGGCATAGAAGAGGAACTGCAGGCATCCTTTCCGGACAATCCCGTACTGGGGGGAATGTGTTTTATCTGCAGCCGCAAAGGCGGACCGGGCCATGTGATCCATCAGGACTACGGCCGGATCACCATAGGCAGTCTGAAAAAGGAAGATGCCCCTATGGTGGAAGAGATTGCCTCGGATATGAACGGTTCGGAAATTCCCGCCGATATTGTCAAAGATCTCCCTGAGGCGCGTTGGCGGAAACTCCTCTGGAATATTCCCTACAACGGCCTGTGTGTCCAGCTTGACTGCAATACAGACAGGATCATGAAAACCCCCTCCTCAAGAGAGATCATTCAGCGTCTCATGGAGGAAGTGGTAGCCGGAGCCGCAGCCTGCGGGATCACCATAGAAGAGGAAGCTGTGGCCAAAATGATGGCTTTTACCGACAAAATGACTCCCTACGAACCGAGCATGAAGCTGGACTACGACAATAATCGCCCCATGGAACTGGAGTACATCTATCGGCGGCCTCTGGAAGAGGCAGCCGGAAAAGGGTATGAAATGCGCTCTGTCTGGATGCTCTACAAACACCTTCTCTTTATTGAAGAGTCACAGAAGGCGGAGTAGAAGCCTCTTGTCCATGTAGAATTCGGTAATTTTTTCAGGGGGATCGTAAATCTTAACGATCTTCCTGACAATCAGCCGTTTGATAGTCTGGGATACCATCTCGTCAGGGTGTCCCAGATTCTGACTGGACCATCTCAGATAATCCCTCAGGATAATTTTGCACTCCCCGCTGCCGTTATCGCATTCGGGATGACTCTTCACATATCCCGCTATGCCCGAGACAACCTGCTTTTCATCGTTGGAACCCAGGATATATTCAATCAGATGATCCGCTTTTCTGAGACGGGAGGAAAGGGTTTTGATCATTTTAACAGCGAAGTCCGAGCTTTTTTCCACCATTGTGTAAAAGGCGTCCGTATCCAGGGTTATCAGCGTACTGGAAACCCTGGCCACCGCCGTCGCCGTCCTCGGCTTGTTCTCGATTATCGCCATTTCCCCGAAAAAATCCCCCGCTTTCAGAGTCACAAGGATTTTATAGGAATTCTTTCCTGTTTTTTTACGGATTTCCACTTCTCCGTCCATGATGACATACATGGTACGTCCCTGTTCGCCTTCTGAAAAAATCACACTGTGCTGAGGATAGGTCTGTCTCATTTTATTGAAGGTATTATCCTGATTACTCATAATGTGAGCTCCCTTTTTTCTCTGTATTAAGATCTTCTTTTTTTCCGCCCAGCTGACCGCAGGCCGCCATAAGGGACTCTCCCTTACTGAATCTTGTGCGGCAATGATACCCGCTCTCTTTCAGCCTCTGCCACAATCGGTCCATTTCTTCCTTTTCCGGTTTTCGGAACAGAGGATCTTTTCCTGGATTATACGGGATAAGATTGATTTTGGCTTCCATTCCCTTAAGAAAAAAGAGCAATTTATCGATCTGCTCCTCCGTATCGGTAATTCCGGGAAGAACAAGATACTCAATATACAGGCCGTCTTTGACCCGGCTGTAGGGACTGTCCCTCAGGCACTGTCCAAGATCCTCCAGAGGATAGGCCCGGTTGATGGGCATAAGACGATTCCGGGTCTCCTGATCGGCAGAGTGGAGGGAGAGGCTTAAATGCATTTTATGATAGTTCTTCTCCCTGCTCTCCCCGCAGAGACGGGAGAGTTCCCGGATCCCCGGGATGTATCCTGCCGTGGAAAGGGAGATATATTTGGCGGGAATGTTCAGTCCCCGGGGATCTGTGACAATATCCACAGCCCTCAGGACTTCCGTCAGATTTTCAAAAGGTTCCCCCATCCCCATAAAAACAAGATTCCGCAGCCTGTCCGCTCCCAGCCGGAAACGGGCCGTCATGACCTGGGCAATGATTTCCCGGGTCTGAAGATTCCTCTTCAGGCCCAGCTTCCCTGTCTCGCAGAAAGCGCAGTTCCAGCGGCAGCCCAGCTGGGAAGAGACACAGAGGGTATCGTAGGATTTCATACGGATCAGCACGGATTCACAGTTCACCCGGGAGTGATAGTCCAGAGTAAACTTTGCGGTTTCCCCCTCATGGAGGAGTTCCTGAATTTCAGGAAGATCCCGGGAAAAAGCTCCGGAGAGAGCCTTCCGAAGGGTCGGATTCAATGCGAATCCCTCATCCCCCTCCAGATCCAGATCTCCCTTCCTGTAGATATGCCGGAACAGGGCATCACCGTAATAGGGACTGGCACTGAATCGCTCCTCCACAGAAGCGGTCAGTTCGTCATAGGTATACTGAAGAAGTTCTAACAATTTCCCTGAACTGTCCTTTTAAAATTCACAGTTCCTGGCAGAACGGGCATAGGGAATGACATCCCGGATATTACCCATTCCTGTCACATACTGAATAAGTCTTTCAAAACCGAGACCGAATCCCGCATGGGGGACGGATCCGTATTTTCTCAGGTCCAGATACCACCAGTAGTCCTCTTCATTCAGTCCCATTTCGCGGATGCGTTTCACAAGAGTATCGTAATCATTCTCCCGTTCACTTCCTCCGATGATCTCACCCAGCCGCGGAACCAGAACATCCATGGCGCGGACTGTCTTTCCATCGGCATTGAGCTTCATATAGAAGGCTTTGATCTCTTTGGGATAGTCCGTGATGATCACCGGGCCTTTATACACATGCTCTGTCAGGTATTTTTCATGTTCCGATGCCAGATCTATCCCCCAGGAAACGGGGAATTCAAATGTCTGCCCTGATGACTCCAGGTCTTCAATGGCTTTTGTATAGCTGATCCTTGTGAAATCCGCGGCTATAACAGCCTTCATATCGTCGATGATTCCCTTCTGAACCCACTGATTGAAAAAAGCCATATCTTCTGCACAGTTTTCCAGCACATAGGCCAGAACATACTTGAGAAACTCTTCGGCCAGATCCATATCGCCGTTGATATCGCAGAAAGACATTTCCGGTTCGATCATCCAGAACTCGGCCAGATGCCGGGAGGTATTGGAGTTCTCCGCCCGGAAGGTGGGACCGAAGGTATAGACCCTTCCCAGAGCGGTGGCATAGGTTTCGGCTGAAAGCTGTCCGCTGACCGTGAGAGAGGCTTTTTTACCGAAGAAATCCCGGCTGTAGTCCACTCCCTTTGAGCTGTCAAAAGTTTCAAAAGGGAGAGTGGTTACCTGAAACATCTCCCCCGCCCCTTCGCAGTCGTTGGCCGTGATAATCGGTGTATGCACATTGAAAAATCCATTCTCCTGAAAGTAGCTGTGAACAGCCTGGGTCAGGGCATTCCGGATTCGACCTACGGCACCGAAAGTATTTGTTCTGGCCCTGAGGTGTCCGATTTCCCTGAGGAATTCCATGGAGTGCCGTTTTTTCTGGAGAGGATAGTCCCCCGGACAGTCGCCCAGGATCTCAATGGACGAAGCCTGTACTTCCACAGACTGCCCTTTGGCCGGTGACTCCACCAGGATTCCCTGTACGGAACAGCTGGCCCCGGTGGTTAATCTGTGGAGGACATCTTCCGGAATGACTGTCTTGTCGGCAATAATCTGTATATTTCCCAGACAGGAACCGTCATTCAGAGCTATAAAAGCGATCTCTTTGGTATCCCGTTTGGTCCGGACCCATCCCTGAACAGTAAGGGTCTCTCCTATTTTATCATTTTGCTGAAGAATCTGTTTTATCGTATCTGGCATCATGAGAGGCATTATAAACCTGTCTTTCCCTCTGATCAATAGAGGGTTGCAGAAATCGGGATTCAGGATGACTTCCTGACCCCCTCTATAACACCGATAGCCACAGCACCTTTCCCGGAATGCATCCCCACAATCGGAGAGATGGAGGTTATATACTCGGGCTCCCTGTCGGCAATACCCCTGACAATCCGGGCAAACTCTTCGGCTTTATCAGAAGAAAGAGCATGGACGACACAGTATTTTTCTATGCCCCGGGTTTTCTGGGTTTCTTTGAGAAGGAGGGTTATTTTTTTCAGAAGGCCCTGCCTGGAAAATGCTTTATCCATGGCCTTTCCCCTGCCCTGTTCATCAAGGGTTACAATAGGTTTCAGATTCAGGGCTGTGGCAATAAAACCTTTCAGAGGGCTGACCCGCCCCCCTTTGACCATGAATTTGAAGGTACTCAGGCTTACATAGATTTTGACCCTCTCCCGGAGGTTTTCAGCCAGAGATATCAGTTCCTCCAGAGAGGCGCCTTTCAGAGCTTCCCGGGCGACTTCCGCCACAAGCAGTCCCTGAGCGGCAGAATTGAGCCTTGTATCTACCACGGCAATTCTTTTCCCATCCCGATTATAGGGTTCCGCTCCCTGAAGCATCTGCTGAAAGGTACCGCTCAAGGCACTGGCCACGGGAAGGACAAGGATATGATCGTAATGCTCCGCCAGATAGGAGAAGAGAGCGTCGATCCTCTGCAGATCCGGCAGGGAGCTGCCGGGAAAGTCCGAACGGATCTGCTGCTGCCTGTAGAACTCCTCGGGAGAGATTGTCAGTCTGTCCAGGTACTCTTCTTCCCCCCACAGGAGAGAGAGCGGGATCCTGTGAATCTGCAGCTCATCCTGAAGAGAGAGGGGAATATCCGCGATGGAATCCGTGACTACTGCCACATTTCCTCTCCGGCTGTTCACAATCTGCTGCTGCCTGAACATATCGTCCACTTTCTGCTGGATGATGCTGCCGTACCGGTTCAGACAGGCCGCCAGAGAGGGCGGATCATCCGTATGGATATGAACCCTTATCCTGCTGTCCCCCTCTCCGACGATCAGAGAGTCTCCGTAGGTTTTGAGCTTCTTCCGGAGTCTGGAAGCCTCTATCCGGGGATTCTCCAGCAGGAGTTCCGTACAGTACCTGTAGGTCAGAGTACTGGAAACGGCTTTTTCCTTATGACTGAGTACTGTTCCGGCTGTAAGGGTTTCCGATTTAAGACTCTTTCGCAGTTTTTGAGGAACAGGCCCTTTCTGATGAAACCTCTCGATCCCCTCGAGGAAACTCACGAAACCCAGGGCACCTGCGTCAACCACATGATTATCCCTGAGTACAATCAGCTGTTCCGTGGTTTTTCTCAGGGCCTGTTTGGCCGCTTCAAAACCGTGGCTCATCACCTCTTTGAAGGAATTTTCACTCAGACTCTTCTCATAAACCGCATTGGCCCAGATCCTGAGAACAGTCAGAATCGTTCCTTCCTGAGGCTCCTCAAGTGCCGTGTAGGCATAATCTACCGCTTCATTAACCCCATGACCGAACTCCTTCAGGGTCATACGGCTTTTTCCCCTGCCGGTCCGTGAGAAACCTGTAATAAACTGGGAAAGGATCATCCCTGAATTCCCTCTGGCTCCCTCCAGAGATTTATCAGCAAAATCTTTGAGCATAATATCAACGGACTTCCGGGAGGAAGCCCCCTGAACAACCGAACGGATGGTCCTTGTAATATTATTGCCTGTGTCTCCGTCAGCCACAGGAAAAACATTGATCCTGTTCATCTCGGCTTTTTTTTCAAGAACACTGATATAACCTGCTAAAAAACTGTGATAGAGATGATACCCATTGATGCTTGAAGTCATTGTGCTTCTCCCCAGGATTGTGTCATGTATAAAATTTTATCTTTTTCATAGCCGATTTCAACCATTTTCTCGATCAGATTTTCCAGAAGGGATTTGTCCATGATCGGTTCTCTTGCCATAATCCACAGATAATCGTAGTTATCTGTTCCGATTATAGTGTAGGAGTAGTCCTCTGCCAGATCCAGGATATAGTAGGGAAGTTTCAGAGGCCACAAAGGCCGGACTCGCCATTCGGCGTTTGTTTCGCTGTTATAGACCCAGCCTTTCTGGAACATTGTCTTTTCTTTTCCCTGGACACTGCCTTTGCGGAAAGTATATCTGACCCGGATGGTTCCATCGGGATTGAGGGTATAATTTTCAACCCCGTTGACCGCTTTTTTCTCAAAAGCCGTGGGAATCAGGGCTATCACATACCAGTCTCCGGAAAATTGTTCCAGATCAACGTAGTCTACGGTCTGATGAACAACCTCTGTTTTCCCCCCCGCAAAAAGAGAGAAACTGCCCAGAAGTAAAAAGAGAAACACCTTTGCTTTCATACAGTACCTCCGCCTATAGTTTCTTCTGCCAGCCTTACACTTTCAAATAGATTTTCCGCATACACCACCGAATCCTCCTCCCTGAAGTCCCTATGGATTCCGCTCCCTCCCACCTGGATCTGAAAAGAATAGGAGGATTTTTCCCTCAAAGCCCGGATATAGCTGTCCAGTCCGTTGAGGCAGTGAGGATTGATACAGGAAAAGGACACCACCCGTGGCCGGAAACTTTCTACAATCTGCAGAAGATCTGAAACCGGGATATTGATTCCCAGATTTCTGACATCCCATCCGGCATACTCCATAGTTCCTGCAAGCATAAGAAGTCCCAGATCATGATCCTCTCCGGGGGGGCATAATCCCAGCCAGCGTCTCCCTTCCCTCAAATGCTTTCTGCGGTCGGATGTGTAATGGGACAGGAGAATAATGAGGGTGCGTATTTTTCCTGTTAACAGATGTTCTTCCGCAATGGTCAGGTTTCCCCCGAGCCAAAGCTGTCCCAGAGACAGAAGCAAAGGGGTTATAACTTTTTCATAAAGGACGGGAAGTTCCCAGGATTTGTCCTTCTGCCAGGCAAGGAGGTAATCCAGAACCCTATCTGCGGAATCCTTTAAAAGCCTGTTCCACAGCTGCTCTGCAGAAAACTCCATTAAATCTTCAGAGACACCGCCTGGATACCCGTCCAGCCCCATTAACCTGTCCAGAGAGACATCCAGAACTTTTACAAGATCCATAAGGTTCTTTTCACCGGGAAATCTCTGTCCCTTCTCGTAATTGGCTATCGCTACCTGACCGACACCGATCTGTTCTCCCAGCTGCTTCTGGGTCATTCCCATTTTCTTTCGTAGAAATTTCAGGTTATAGCCGAATTTGTTCTCATCCATAAGCTCATTATATATCATTATGATATTATATTTCCAAATAAATTTGATTTTTCTGTTTTATTGATTACAATATGAAATATGAAAGTAGTTTTATATAACATAGTTAGCATTTCCATATTTTTTCTTATCCCTCTCCTTTCCCTGGCCGCTACGGAACAGACAGTTGAGGGAAGGATATTCAGAAAAGACGGTGAAAGGGAGCTGCTGTATGTTCAGAAGGAGTTTTTCCGCAGCATGGGAAACACATCTGAAATTTCGCATGTTTATTTCAAGGAAAACCAGCTGGAGGCAGCCTTTGAAAAAGTGACTGTCAGCCAGGGAAAACTGGATTTCTATGAAGTGGCCATAAATGATCTTGACAGTTATGGAAGCATAATCAGAGAAGGAGACTCCCTCCGCCTCTATTTCAGACAGAATGAAAAAGAGAAATCAAGAGAGATCCCCTATGAAACATCCCTTCTCACTGGACCACAGCTTCCCGGTTTTATACAGCAGAACAGGAACAGGCTTATCAGAGGAGAGGTTCTTGATTTTCACCTGCCCTTCCTGGAAAGACAGACGATCATTCCGTTTCAGCTGATCCCCGGGAGAAACGATGCTCCTGAAGGTCTGATCAGCGTGGAAATGAAACTGAAAAATCTGTTTCTCGGGATGTTCATTGACCCGGTTGAGTTTCTAATAGACACAGACAGCGGCCGGGTTATGGAAATCCACGGACCGACCATTCTTCCCGACCCCTACAGCAGCAGAAAAAAAACCACTGTGGACACCCAGATATATTACAATTACTTTTAAGGAGAAAATAATGCTGATTACCTACCCCTTTCTATTCACGCTTCTATTGAGTTTTGGAATCAACATGTTTTTTTATGCTTTCGCCGCCCTGTTCAAAACAGACAAGGTAACAGACCTTACCTACAGTCTGAGTTTCTTCCTCATTACGGGGATACTTTTCATAGGAACAGACAAGGCTTTGAGCCCCGGAAAAATTATTGTAACCCTGGGAATTCTTCTCTGGGCCGTCAGGCTGGGAAGCTACCTCTTTTACAGGATACTTACTATAAAAAGCGATCACAGATTTGATGAGAGAAGGGGAAATCCAATTGAGTTTCTGAAGTTCTGGATCCTCCAGGCAACAGCAGTCTGGGTAATAATGCTGCCCTTTACCTATTATCTTACAAGACCCTTCGCCATAGGAATCAGTATCCCCGTCCTATCAGGAGCTGTGATCTACCTGATAGGGCTGATCATAGAAGCTATCAGTGACAGACAGAAGTTCCGGTACAGACTGAATCCCCGCAACAAGGGCCACTGGATGGATCAGGGATTATGGAAGTACTCCCGTCATCCCAACTATTTTGGTGAGATCCTTGTCTGGTGGGGACTTTTCATCATTGCAGTACCGGCTCTGAAAGGACTGGCATGGCTGACCGTACTGGGACCTGTCGCCATAACCCTGCTCCTTCTTTTTGTCAGTGGAATCCCTCTTCTGGAAAAAAGTTCTGAAGAACGTTACGGGAAAGATCCTGAGTTCAGGAAATACAAAGAACGCACTCACCTGCTTCTGCTACTTCCGGTGAAAAAATGATATTTTTTCCTGTTTCTGCAGCGATTCTCATTTCCTATCTATGGGGGTCTCTATCCTGGTCAATCATGGCGGGTAAGCTCATCCGGGGGATTGATATACGAGAAGAAGGCAGTGGCAATGCCGGAGCAACCAATGCGCTGCGAGTACTGGGAAAGGGAATCGGCCTGACTGTACTCCTGATGGATTTTCTGAAAGGGATGATCCCTCTTCTCTTTGTTCCTTTTTTTGCGTCCTCTGTGAAAATGGCAGATCAGGGAGAGACCTATCTTTCCCTGGTGCTGCTGCTTTCAATCATGACAGGGCATATGTTTCCCCTCTGGTTCGGTTTCAGAGGGGGAAAAGGCGTAGCCTGCGGCGCCGGAGGAATAACGGTCCTCTTTCCTGTAGGAGCCCTCTTCTGCCTGGGGGTTTTTCTACTGGTCACGTTGGTCACTAAATTTGTATCACTGGCATCTTTAAGCGCCGCCTGGGCTCTTCCCTTTTTTTATAGTGTCCTGGGAGCTTTAGATGTGATAACAGTGAATCCTGTCTATCTTTCTTTTTACATTGTAGTTGCTATTATCATAACACTGCTCCATTATAAGAACATCAAAAGGCTTCTTCAGGGAAGCGAAAACAGGATTTCCCTGAAACGCAGGGAAAGATAAGGAGAACTATGAAAAACCTGGGACGGACTATACTTTTTTTCAGCTGGATGTGGGTTCTCCTGGCCATTTCACTTCTTCTTCTCATTCCTCTCATGTTTCTGAAACTGCTGGCCCCGGCTCAAACAGACAGATATACGCTCTCTGTCACAAGGCTCTGGGCCCGTCATCTTATATGGACCTCGGGATCCGAGATTCTGGTTTCCGGACAGGAAAATATCCCCTCAGACGGAGCATTCTGTCTGATTGCCAACCATAACAGCAATTTTGACATCCCCCTTCTTATGAGCCGCATTCCCCGGAAGCTGGGATTTATAAGTAAAATGGAAATGGCCCATGTTCCTTTTCTCAGCACCTGGATGAATGCTTTGGGATGTATTTACATAAAACGGAAAAGCCTGGAAAGTTCGATTTCAGGTTTGAAAAAGGCTGTTGAAAAAGTGGAAAATGGTCAGTCTATGGTGCTCTTTCCCGAAGGCACCAGGAGCAGAGGAAAAGGTCCAGGAAAGTTTTATACGGCCGGTATTCGCCTGGCTCTGGAAAAAGGCGTTCCTCTCCTACCTGTGACAATTAAGGATTCAGCACAGATGTTTGAAGCTAGCGGCAAAATATCTCCTGCCAGGGTAGAGCTGATCATTCACCCTCTTGCTGATGATACTGCAGAAGGAATTATCCAGACGATACTCTCCCCCCTGCAGAACTGACCCTGAAAACATCACAACTGGAGTCCCGGAGGGGGCCAGCTTTTTTAAATAGAGATGGAGGGCAATCAGGCAGTTTTCCTGTTTTTTTCCCGGCCCATCCAGTTTCTTAAAAAAATCTGATACGCCACAATGGATCCCTGAATTTCCGCATTTGCCAGTTCCCCCCTTCCGACCCAGTCAAGACCTTCGAATTTGTAAAGGGCTTCCAGTTCGTTACTGACAGTCTCTATTGAAAAATCGGCTCCCATTGACCGGACTGTCAGATAGTCAGTGGTTTCCCTGAAATTCTCTTCAAAAGCGCGTTCTTCCGTTGTCATTGCAATACCTCTTTCATTTTTCTAACATATTATCTTCAGAAATATCTATATGCAATATTATTAATTAGTATTCCTGTATACCCCCATATTATTTTATTATATATATCTTTTTGTTATATTCTAAAACCCTATCTGGAAAGATTCTGCCCCTGAGGGGGATGGAAAAAATCTGCCCCCCCTGACAAATGGGTTAACCGGTCCTAATGATACTGAAAGAGAAATACAAGATTTGATAATTATTTCGGGTTTATCTGAGAGAGAGCTTCTGAGAAGGTACTCATGATTTCATTGATAGTTAGAAAAGTGAAAGGGCATAAAAAAACCGGCTGAATAAACAGCCGGCAGATATTCGATTTACCGGATCAGGGAGTGGTTCTTTTTCTGTCCCGGGGGAATATGGAAGCTTCCTTGATATTCGCCAGTCCCAGGATTTTCTGAGTCAGCCTTTCCAGACCGATGGCAAAACCCCCATGGGGAGGACAGCCGTATTTGAAAATTTTGATATAGTCACCCAGCTCTTCTTCGGTCATGCCGAATTTGGGCAGAGTTTCTTTCATCATCTTGTATTCATTGATACGGCGGCCGCCTGTTGTAATTTCCAGACCTCTGAAAATAAGGTCGAAACTCATGGTTTTCAGACCGTCAGGATAGGTATAGAAGGGTCTTTTTTTCCGGGGGAAAGCATTGATAAATACCATGGGAATACCATATTCCTCTTCCGCCCATTCACAGATAACTCTTTCCGCTTCTGGATTAATTTCGAAAATCCTGCGTCCGATCCTTTCGCTGACGATCTTCTTTGCCTGATCATGGGGAATGATGGGGATATCCTTGCATTTATCGGGATCGGGAGTGGTAGCTCCCCAGGCTTCCAGATCAGATTGATGATTCTCCCGGACTTTACGGAATATGAAGCCCATCATTTCCGCTTCCAGAGCCATCAGATCTTTCTCGGATTCGATAAAACCCATCTCAATATCGAGAGAAACATATTCATTGATATGCCGGGGTGTATCGTGTTTTTCCGCTCTGTAGGCATGACCTATTTCAAAAACCCGTTCCAGTCCGCTGGAAACCATAGCCTGTTTATACTGCTGGGGAGACTGGGCCAGGCAGACTTTATCGTCAAAATAGTCGACACGGAAGAGGTTTGATCCCCCTTCGGTTCCGCCGCTGACAATTTTACTGGTTTTGATCTCTGTAAAATCTTTTGACCTGAGGAACTCGGCAAAATATCGGACAAGAC
The DNA here is from genome assembly GCA_963666275.2 of Oceanispirochaeta sp. Lineage (GTDB taxonomy): Bacteria > Spirochaetota > Spirochaetia > DSM-2461 > DSM-2461 > Oceanispirochaeta. The sequence continues at coordinate 1,389,503 of CAXXOA010000001.1, read as the reverse complement.
CGGCCTGCAGCCTGAAAATAGAGAGGATTTTAGGGTTGCGCAGAGCAATAATTCTGTTATCCAGAATGGTATCAATACCCGTATTCTCAGGATCCTGGTTGACAGGAAAGGGAAGATCCGAGGCGGCTTCAGACAGGATATCCAGGCTTGTAAGCTGTAATTCATATCCTCCCGGAGCCTTATCATTCTCCTGAACAGTACCTTTGGCATTCACAACAGATTCCAGAGTCAGATCGACTTCATCATTGGTAACCAGCTGCACCTGTCCGCTCCTGTCCCGGAGGATAATGAAGTTGACTCCACCCAGCTCCCGGATTCTATGAATCCATCCGCTCAGGACAATCTCTTTTCCTGCATACTCTTTTATATCTTTCGCTAAAACGCGCACTTTTACTTCTCCTCTCTTCAACCCAGGACTTTTTCTTTCAGTACAGTCTGAACCACCTGAGGGGCGGCTTTTCCGCCGGAAGCTTTCATAACCTGTCCCACAAGAAATCCCATCTGCTTCATATCTCCGCCTTTAATAGCCTCGACAACCTGAGGGTTTTCGGCTATGACCTTCCCGACAATTTCACCTACTGCTCCTTTGTCGGAAATCTGAACAAGTCCCTTCTCCCTGGTGATCACATCAGGATCCTTGTCTTCATCGAAGATATGAGTAAGAACTGTTTTGGCAATTTTTCCGCTGATCTGTCCCTCTTCAATCAGAGCAATCAGCCGGGCCAGACGTTCTGCTGAAAGAGGAGACTCTTCCAGTGAAATATTTGTCCGGTTGAGCATTTTTTTCACATCCGAAGAGAGCCAGGAATAGACCTGGACAGGATCGGCTCCGTGAAAAACAGCCTGCTCAAAGAAATCGGCTACAAATTTTTCGTCGTGGACGTACTCAGCCTGTTCAGAATTGAGGCCATGACCGCTCATAAGACGCTGTTTTCTGGCAAAGGGCAGTTCACAAAGACTGTCTTCCACTGTTTTCAGGAATTCATCGGAAGGCATGAAAGGAGGAAGGTCGGGTTCGGGGAAATAGCGATAATCATTGGCCGCTTCCTTCCGTCTCATACTTTCAGTGATATCCCTGTTTTCGTTCCAGAGTCTTGTTTCCTGAATGATTTCTTTCTTCTCATCCATCATGGCGGACTGCCTGACAATTTCATAGTCCAGGGCTTTCCGGACAAACCGGGAGGAGTTGAGGTTCTTGATCTCAACTTTGCTTCCCAGGCCGGCACCGGGATGGTTGATGGAAACATTGGCGTCACAGCGGAGAGATCCCTCTTCCATGTTACCGTCGCAGACACCCAGATAACGGACCATCCTTCTGAAACTTCTCAGGAAGGCTTCCGCATCGGATCCCACAACAAGATCCGGTTCGGTTACGATCTCAAGAAGGGGATATCCCGCTCTGTTATAGTCCAGCAGAGACATATCGCCCGCATGGATCATTTTTCCCGCATCCTCTTCAAAGTGAACATCGTGGATTCTGACCCTTTTGATCTCATCCCCTACTTCAATATCAATATATCCGTTGACTCCTACCGGATCGGTAAACTGACTGATCTGGTAGTTCTTGGGCATGTCCGGATAAAAGTAGTTTTTCCGTTCGAAAATGGTTTTTCTGCTGAGCTCGCAGTTCAGAGCCCGAGCAACCACGTAGGACATCTGAATGGCTTTTTCATTCAGAGTGGGAAGAACACCGGGAAACCCCATACAGACGGGACAGACATTGGTGTTTTCTTCATCGCCGTAGTTGGCTTTGCAGCTGCAGAACGCTTTGGTTTCCGCAGCCAGATGTATATGAATTTCTAGACCGATAAATGACTGATACACAACTTAACTCCATTCCATGGTATAACCGGTGGGTTCGGGAGCCTGGAACTCCTTCTCCAGACTGGAAGCGACCTTAAACAGACGCTCTTCTTCAAAAGGAGGAGCCATAAACTGAACTCCTACGGGCAGCCCCTCTTCTACTGTAGAGGGAACGGAAAGAGCCGGATGGCCCACCAGGTTGGCTGTGCAGGTATAAAGGTCAGCCTGTTTCTGCTGAAACTCATCCATTTCCTGATTGCCGTGATGGAACGCGGGTGTGGGGAAAACAGGCATCATCAGCACATCCGCCTGATCGTACCATCGTTCCACGTCATTCCGGATGGCTGTCCGGATCTTCTGGGCTCTTACGTAGTACTGATCCTGAAATCCCGACCGCAGAACATAGGTTCCCAGAAGGACCCTGAGTTTGACCTCATCACCGAATCCCTCATGACGGGACTTTTTCATAAGCTCCGTCGGATTTTCAGCAAAAACAGGGGCATGGCCGTAACGGATTCCATTGTACCGGGCCAGGTTGGCACTGGCTTCGGCTGTAGCGATTGTATAGTAGGCGGGAACAACATATTCCAGCATGGGCAGTTCAATATCAATAATCTGGTATCCCAGTTTTTTCAGTCTTTCAATGGAAGTCTTATAGGAGCCTTCCACTTCCGGCTTGAGGGCACCCGGTGCCAGTTTGAGGACACCAACGGTTTTAACGTCTCCCCCGGCGGGTGTGTGATCCAGAGAGGTATGATCCATGGGATCCTTCCCTTTCATGGCTTCAAACACCTTCTTTGTCATCTCTGTGGTTCTCGCCAGTACGCCGATGACTTCAAGAGAGGAAGCATAGGCTGTCAGGCCGTAACGGGATACCACACCATAGGTGGGTTTCAGTCCGTAGACACCGCAGAAAGAGGCTGGCTGTCTGACAGATCCCCCTGTATCGGAACCCAGGGCAAAGGGGACAAGACCGGCGGCAACCGCAGCGGCGCTCCCTCCGGAGGAACCGCCGGCGACCCTTGCGGTATCCCAGGGGTTACTGGTTTTGCCCAGAGCGGAGTTTTCCGTGGAAGACCCCATTCCGAACTCATCCAGGTTGCATTTCCCTACAGGAACCGCGCCGGCTTTCTGAAGATTCTTTACAGCTGTAGCTGTATAGGGAGAAACCAGATGCTCCAGCATTCTGGAACCGCAGGTGAGCTTGAAGTTTTTTACAGCAATGTTATCTTTTACACCGAAGGGGATCCCCGCCAGGGGGCCTTCGGCAGCCGAGTCCTCTACCACACGGTTTGTGTCGAACTCCAGAAAGCTGCCGATTTTCTCTTCCCAATCGGTAACGTATTTTTTATAAGCTTTTAAACGGGAACTGTCCTTGAGAAGCCCCGCCCATTTCTTTTCGATTTCTGACATATCATACCTTCCCGGCTGTCACCCCGGTTTGAATTTAAGTAAAGATAAAAATAGTAACAGTTATGAAATTAGAGAACGTTAGGAATAAGGATAAACCGGTCTTCGAGATCCGGCGCGCATTCCAGCAGTTCATCCGGCTGGGCTTCATTAGGATGCCTGCGGTCTTCACGCAGGCGGTTCTCCTTCTGAAGGGCATGAGTTGTAGGTTCTAATCCCTCCACATCGACTTCTGACATTTTCTCGAAATACGTGAGCATACGGGAAACTTCTTTCCCCAGTGTCTGTGCTTCATCCTCTTCCAGTTCGAGTCTGGCAAGGGAGGCTGTGATGAATAAATCATTCTTTTCCATGATCTTACTTTTATACCTGTATAAATATGTAGTGTCAATGCGATTCACAGTTTCAGGAGGGGTTGAAAAGGGAAATTGCAGGTAGAAGCCCCCTTTTCCGTATACAGGGGAAATGGGGTTTTCCTTAAAAAAGACTTGAAAGATGATCCGATGATACCTTATTATTAATGTTGATTATGGAAAAAGAACCGGAATATTCAGTTGTTGACGAAAAAGAAATGACTCTGGAAAAGTGGTCCGAAACCCTCCGGTTCCTTGTGGAACTTGAAACGGACGGCCTGGCCGCTGACTTACTGTCCAGTTCAGCAGATCAGCAGAAGAACTCCCTCGAAAAAAAGACAAAATAGCAAATTCGTTTTTACCGGGAACGGGCAATTCTGAAACCCAGATTATTCAGTCTTGTCTCCGGTACATCTCCCATGCGGTAGGTGACTCTGCTGTATTCGGCGCTATGAGACCAGGAACCACCCCTGTAAACTCTGTAATCCATACAGTCCGAGACAACCGGATCTACTGCCGACAGGGCCTTATACAGACAGAAACTGTCCCATACCCACTCATTCACATTTCCGCTCATATCATAAAGGCCCAGCTCATTGGGATCCAGCAATCCCACTTCATTCGTTCTGACCGATGAGTTATTCTGATACCAGGCTATCTTGTCTATAAACCGGGAGCCCGCATACTGATTTCCACCGCTCCTGATACCGCCCCGTGCGGCATATTCCCATTCCGCTTCTGTGGGAAGTCTGTAGCCGTTTGCCTCGAAATTACAGCGAATATTCTCCCCTTCTCCGGAATAGCAGGGCTCAAGACCGTTCAGCCGGGACAGTTCATTGCAGAATTCAACAGCATCGTACCAGGAGACGTAATAGATAGGATAGCTGTAGCCTTCTCCTTTGATCCGGCCGGGAGGATTTTTCATTGCTCTCTGATGGCTTATATTTTTTCTCATAACCTGCTGCCAGAGCCCCTGTGTCACTTCATAGGGAGAGATGTAGAAGCTGCCCAGTGTTACCTGATGAACTGGCTTTTCAAAGAAATCCCCCTTATTAAAACCCATCTGAAAGGTTCCTCCTTCCACAAAGATCATTCCGTCATTGATAACGTTTTCCTGAGCGGCAAGGCCGTGAAAAAGGAAAAAAGCTATACATACTGCAGCATATACTCTGGCCATATTACTGTTCTATCCCCTCCCAATTCAGCTGATCCAGGTCCTCATCTCCTTCATAAAGGGGAATGCCCGCATCGGGAATCAGTTTCTGAATTCTTTTCGCCACAGTTTCCAGTCCTGATGCCAGGGGTGTTTTGTGGTCCACCACGTAGGGTTTTCTGTTGAGGATCGATCGGGAGACAGCCTTTTCATAGGGAATGTATCCCATATATTCCAGAGAGATTCCCAGATTTTTCCGGCTCACCATTCGGAGCTTTTTCCCCAGATCCCGGTCTTCCTGGGTCCGTCCCATATTGATGATCACCCCCGGATAGAATACATCGATAAGGTTCCTGATTTTTGCCGCTGAATCATGGGAGATATCACCCAGGCGGTCAGCCAGAGAAAAAAGGCTGTTACCCGATCCTTCCAGCCGATGCCTGAAAAAATCATGAATGAGTTCCCTTTCATCACTTTTGGGAGGAAACATCCTGTAGGAAGCCCGATAGAGGGCTGTTTTCAGAAAGGAGTAGGCATTGAGTATGGATGTGGTTTCCGGCATGGTGACTATGAGGCCCTGGGGAAAGGGAATAAAAAAATCCACCACATTATTTGCGGTGCCAGCCCCGAGGTCCAGAAGGATAAAATCGGCCACAAGAGCAGGAATTTCCTTCAGTATTTTCATTTTCTGAAAGTAGTGCATATGAGCTGTACCGGCAAAAAGCCCGTCACCGGGAATAAGAAAAAGACGATCCACCTGTGTGGGGATAATAAGTGATTCCAGGGAGTCGGCCTGTTTATTCAGATAATTTCCGATACCGGTTTTGCTGTTCCGGATTCCCAGAAAAGTGTGGAGATTGGAGCCGCCCAGATCCAGATCAATCAGAATGACTGTTTTTCCCATTGAGGCTAGAGTGACACCCAGATTGACTGTGAGCATGGACTTTCCCACGCCGCCTTTTCCGCTGGCTACCGGAATAATTCTATTCATAACTCTTTCGATTATCGGCAGAAGGGCATAAAAACTCAAAAAATCGCTGAGAGATCTGAATTATACCAAACGGTCTATTCAGTTTAAGAAACAGCCATTCGATAATAAAAAAATACTCACATCAACAGGAGTTGAATAATGGATAAAACAAATGTCATCGAAGCGACCTGTGAAAGCTGCGGCAGAGTTTTTATGGCAGCTTCAAAAAGGTACTACTGCTCCCACTGCGACAAGTACTTTCATGTCTGCCCCTCCTGCAGCGACGAACGGGCTAAATGCCGATTCTGCGGTATCCCGCTCAAGAAGAAAGTAGAGCCCCAGAAAGTCAGAAAAGTCAGGACGGCTGTTTAAATTGACTGATTGGAAATGTCTTTGATTTGTCATTACAGCCTAAATTATAGTATCATAAGATAAAGGCGGATACTCTCGGGATATCTACTGAAGACAGAGAAGAAGACTTGAAATGGCAGATACACTCAATAATAAGGATAACGGTATTCCGGAACCTCCACCGGAAGAACTCATCGATAATCTCTGTTACACAACAACAGGAATCAGTTCTGTTCATGGGTATGGCCTTTTTTTAACCGAACCGGTAAGAAAAGGAACAGTTCTGGGAGAACTGGACGGCCAGAAAATCTCATGGGATCTTTACTGGTCCAGAGAAACTGTTGCGTCTGAGTGGAATGCCGTAGAAGAGGGTGTTATTATCCGCCCGTTCAAAACCAAGTACTATTACATCAATCACAGCCGCACTCCCAATGTGTCTTTACAGTATAATCCCCTCAGGATCGTAGTTCTGTCTGATTTACCGAAAGGTTGTGAACTGTTTCTGGACTATCGAAAAGAACCGCTGCCACAGGAGTATCTGCAAGGACATGGAAACACATATCTCTAAACCCTACAACATTACTTTTCACTGCCTGTATCCGCTTGAGATCGATCATAACTGGCTGCTTCAGTTTTACTTTCAAAGAATTGAAGATTCCGGAAAATGGCAGAATCTACAGAATACCGAACATATTCCCGCTCCTCTTCAGGCGGAATACTCCCAGCTGAATTATCTGAATTACAACTGCCTCTACTACCCTCTCCCAGGTGATGATTTCAACGGTCATCTGCAGGAGTATATGTGTGACGGATCATTCTGTTATCTGCCTGGCTTTATCATTAACCTGAACCAGAGCGGCTACGCTCTTCTATTTGATAAAACTCTAAGGATTTTTTATATCCATTTCTGCCTGACACTATCTTCAAACGATCCCTTTTCTCCGGGTCAGACGTCCTATTTTAATTCTCTCTACAGCCATATAAGAAATATGCTTGTGGATGATGATATGTACGAAAAACCTTCTTCCACCTGGGCGGATAAGATAAAACAGCACTGTATAAATCTTGTCAAAAACGAAATAAAATCCCTATTTAATGGCGCACCAGAAGTTCATATAGAGAGAAGCTTCGGTTATTTGATTTCATTTTTTCCTGAATTCCAGGATTTTGCATCTTCAGATTTCCCGGAGGATTTTATTCAGCAGTCACACTGCCTGGACAGGATAGACCAGCAGTCTGAACAGATGAAAGAACTCTCGGTCTACAGCGAAAATACAAAGGTATTCCTGGGATGGCAGTCCTCCACCTTCTGGGGGGTAGACAGAGATACGACTTCCCGGATATTTCCTGTTTTTATCAATATTCAGAATCTTTATTACACTTTGACCCAGACAGTTCAATATCATATTCACCGTCTATATGATCAGATTTTCTACCAGGATAGAATCGAACTGAATACACAGATCCTGAGATCTGAAAGGATGTCGCTTCTTATTCATAAACTAAGACATATCCAGCGAATATTCCTTTCCAACCTGAAACCCGATCAGCAGCAGATTTACACTGCCTTGTGGAAATACTGGGAGATGGAAGAGAATCTATTCACATTTGAAAAAGATCTGGAAAGATGCCGTCTGTCACTGGATCAGAAAATGGATATAATACAGACCAGTTCGGACAACCGGCAGAATAACCTTCTTTTTGTCATTGCTATAGTGCAGCTTCTGGCTCTGCTGGGAGTTGCTAATGACTATTTTGATCTGAATGACAGAATCGGGGCTATATCCACAATAGCCCTGCTCTCTCTTTCATTTATCACGGTGCTTATTCTCTTTATAGGGTATCTGGACAGGATCAGAAATAATTTAAGAAAAAAGAGAGACTGAAAGGTTTTTATTCTTCATGAAAGACCATCCTGCGGGGTGGTCTTTTTTTTAGAATAATAAAAGAAATTTGTTGTAAAGGTATTGCCAAAAAAACGCATATTGGATATTTTATTATCGATATCACCATATCGATAAAAATAGGAGCGTTTAAAACTATGGCTACCCAAAGCGTGACAGCTGAGAAACTGAACAATTTCAGCAAAGTCTGCGACATACTGGACAAGTATGACAGACTGCCTTCAAAAATTATTCCCATATTGCAGGAAGTCCAGGAAGAGTACAGATACCTGCCCGAAGAGATCATGACTTTTGTTGCAACCAGCCTGGGGATCTCTCCGGCCAGGGTTTTCGGTATTGCCACATTCTACAGCCACTTTTCCCTGGATCCCAAAGGAAAATACGTAATTAAAGTCTGCGATGGAACAGCCTGTCATGTTAAAGGCTCTTCCGGACTTATAGATATAATCCAGAGAGAACTGGGACTGTCTGAAAAAAAACATACCACAGAGGACCTTCTTTTTACTCTGGAAACCGTTTCCTGTCTGGGCGCCTGCGGTCTGGCTCCGGCAGTTGTTATCAATGACAAAGTCTATGGTCAGGTTTCAAACAAACAGATGAAAGAACTGATCGATGAATACAAGGCCAAGGAGGACTGAGAAGGATGGAAACTGCTATTCTGGAAAAAGTCGTAGAAGAATATAAAAACAAAAAAGCCGCCCTGGCTCACAGGATTGTGATCTGTGCCGGTACAGGCTGCATTGCCAACGGTGCCATGGAAGTCCATGAGGCTTTGAGCCGATATATCACAGAGAATAACATTCCTCTGACCCTGACCCTGAAGGAAGAAGAGCCCCCCCGGGAAGGTTCCGTACTTCTCAGCAAGAGCGGATGCCAGGGATTCTGTCAGGTCGGTCCCCTGGTGACCATTGAACCCGAACAGATCCTCTATATCAAAGTAAAACCTGAAAATGCTCAGGATATAATTGAAAAAACCATTATGAAAGGGGAAGTTCTGGAAGACCTCCTCTATAAAAACCCGGCAAACGGCGATACCTGCCGGAATCATGATGAAATACCCTTTTACAAAAGACAGGCCCGTACAGTACTGAAAGGCTGCGGCAATATTGACCCTGAAGATATCTCCGACTACATCGCCGACGGCGGTTATGAGGGAGCCCGTCAGGTTGTTCTGAACAATACACCCCAGGAAGTCTGTGACAAAATCAAAGAAGCCGGACTGAGAGGCCGCGGCGGCGGCGGTTTTGCCACCGGACGTAAATGGGAACTGGCTCTCCGCCAGGAAAGCGATGCCAAGTATATCATCTGTAATGGTGACGAGGGCGACCCCGGAGCCTTTATGGACAGATCTGTTATGGAGGGAAATCCCCACAGTGTCCTGGAGGGTATGATCATTGCGGCCAAAGCCTGCGGCGGTACGGAAGGCCAGATCTATGTGAGAATGGAGTATCCCCTGGCGGTTGAGCGCATCAATAAAGCCATAATCGAAGCCAGAGCCAAAAACTTTCTGGGAAAAAATATTTTCGGTTCTGATTTCAGTTTTGACATTTTTGTTATGGAAGGTGCCGGAGCCTTTGTCTGCGGGGAAGCCAGCGCCATGACCGAAAGTATCATGGGACGCCGGGGAATGCCCCGGGTCAAACCGCCCCGGACAGCGGAGAAAGGTCTCTGGGGAAAACCCACGGTTGTAAACAACGTGGAAACCCTGGCCTGTGTTCCTCTTATCATCCGCATGGGGGAAGACGCCTATAAAAAGACAGGAACCGCCGGATCTCCGGGAACCAAGACCTTTGCCCTGACAGGCCATGTGGCCAATACGGGACTGATCGAAGTTCCTTTCGGGACGACCCTGAGGGAAATCATTTTCAACATCGGCGGCGGTGTTCTCAACAGCAAAGGAAAAATTGATAACAGCGAATTCAAAGCTGTCCAGATAGGCGGTCCTTCGGGAGGCTGTCTGACAGAAGAACATCTGGATATTCCCCTGGACTTCGACTCTCTTAAATCAGTAGGCGCCATGGTCGGCTCCGGCGGGCTTGTTGTGATGAACAAAAGCACCTGTATGATCCAGATTGCCCGGTTTTTTATGAAGTTCACCCAGTCTGAAAGCTGCGGGAAGTGCGTTCCCTGCCGGGAAGGTACCAGGCAGATCCTGGAACTGATCGACGACGTTGCCCAGGGCCGGGGAACTATGGAAACCCTGGATCTGCTGAAGGAACTGTGCGAAACCGTTCAGGAATCCTCCCTCTGCGGACTCGGAAAATCCGCGCCCTCCCCTGTTCTCAGTACCATGAAAGAGTTCTGGGACGAGTGGGTAGCCCATGTGGAGGATAGGACCTGTCCCACCGGAAACTGCAAGGATCTGGTGAGCTACAGCATCATTGCGGAGGCCTGTAAGGGCTGTACCGCCTGTGCCAGAGTCTGCCCTGTGGGAGCCATCTCGGGAGAGAGAAAAGAAGCTCACGTGATTGATGAAGAGAAATGTATCAGCTGCGGTGCCTGTGTGGATACCTGCCGTTTTGATGCCATCAGTTTTGGAGGAAACGAATGAACAAGCAAGGAACTATTACAATAAACGGCAATGCCGTCCCCCTGGAAGGAGAAAAAAACCTTCTGTCAGTCATCCGCAAAGCGGGTATCGAAATGCCCACATTCTGCTATCACTCCGAATTGAGTGTCTACGGCGCCTGCCGGCTCTGTATTGTGGATATAGAAGGAAAAGGCATCGATACAAGCTGTTCCACCCCTCCCAGAGACGGGATGGTGATTAAAACTCACACTCCGAAACTGAGGAAAATGCGGAAAAATCTGATTGAGCTCCTTCTAGCCAATCATGACAACAGCTGTACTACCTGTGAAAAGTCTTCTGCCTGTAAGCTCAAAGAGCTGGCGTCCTCTCTGGGTGTCACAAGGATTCCCTACAAAAAAACAAGGGAACCCCGGAAACCGGACCTCCTCTCACCCAGCCTGGTCCGTCATCCCGACAAGTGCGTGCTCTGTGGAGACTGTGTCCGCTACTGTCATGAGATTCAGGGCGTCGGCGCCATTGACTTTGCCTACAGAGGCGAAGATGTGGTTGTCACTCCCGCCTTCAATAAAAGCCTCGGACAGGTAGACTGTATCAACTGCGGTCAGTGTGCCGCGGTCTGTCCCACCGGTGCCATCATGCCCCGCAGCGAAGTCAGTCAGGTATGGGACGCTCTGGGAAATGAGAAAAAGACTGTTGTAGCTCAGATTGCTCCGGCGATCCGCTCCTCCATCGGAGAGATGTTCAACCTTCCCGAATCGGCTGTGACTGTAGGAAAAATCATGAATGCCCTGAGAATGTTGGGATTCAAAGAGGTGTACGATACCTCTTTCGGTGCGGATCTGACTGTGCTTGAAGAGACAAATGAGTTTCTGGAACGGAAAAAATCAGGGATGAAAGGCCCCATGTTTACCTCCTGCTGCCCCGGATGGGTCAAATATGCCGAGCATTTTCATCCGGAACTGCTTCCTCAGCTCTCCACCTGTATGTCTCCTCAGGGAATGGTAGGGTCACTGGGCAAAAAACTGCTGAGCCAGACCTGTGAGATTCCGGAAAGCGATGTGGTTATGGTATCCATCATGCCCTGTACAGCCAAGAAGTATGAAAAAGAGAGACCCGAGCTGAGCCGGGACGGTGTTCCCAATGTGGACTATGTCCTGACAACCCAGGAACTGGGAAAAATGATAAAAGAAGCGGGAATTGTCTTTGAAGAACTGGCTCCGGCCGCTGCAGATCTGCCCTTCGGACTCTATTCGGAAGCGGGACTGGGATTCGGAAGCACCCAGGGGGTCTCCGAAGCGGTCGCCCGGTATGCCGCCAGAACCATCAACGGCAAAGAACTGAAATCCTTCGATCCTGTGCCCTACGAAGATGATCCCAGCTGGAAAGAGATCATTATCGAAGAGGGAGATCTGAAACTCAGGATGGCCGTGGCAGCGGGGATGAAAGATGCGGAAAGGCTTATTGAAAAGATCCAGGCCGGTGAAGTGGAATACGATATTGTGGAAGTTATGGCCTGTCCGGGAGGCTGTGTTGCCGGAGGGGGACAGCCCGTCACCTACGACAGCAAAGTCATAGCCAAACGGACTGCGGCCCTGAAAGACGCCGGAAGGATTTCTCCCATTCACTCCCCCGAAGACAATCCCTACATTCAGAGGATTTATGAAAAGATGCTGGGGAACAAAACAGGGAGTCACGAAGCCCATGATATGGTCCATACAAGCTACCAGAGCCGTAAAAGGATCGATCATGATCATCTGGCCCTGACAGAAACAGCCCATGAGGCTCCTGTGGAAGTCAATGTCTGTGTGGGAACAAGCTGCTTTCTCAAAGGGTCTCAGGAGATCCTTTCCGGAATGAACTCCCTTGTGGAAAGAGAAGGCTGGAAAGAGAGACTGTCTGTAAAAGCGACCTTCTGCAGTGAAAACTGCAGCCATGGTCCCACCGTAACTGTCGGAGAGAAGAAACTCCATAAAACATCAATGGAAGAGGTTGTTAAAGAAGTGGAATCTCTGCTGGGGATAAAAGAGACGGCAGGAGTTTCAAAGTGAACCGGATTGTCAAAAAGATTCAATTGTCTTCTGATGTTTTTCAGATGGAAATTGCCGCCCCCCATATAGCCTCGTCACGGCAGGCGGGACAGTTTGTGATTGTCATGCTGGACGATGATCTGGCAGAGAGAATCCCTCTGACCATAGCCGATGCAGATGAGGCAAAAGGAACCATCACCATTATTTTTCAGGCTGTAGGGGGGTCTACCCTGCAGCTGAGCCGGAAAACTGAAGGTGAAGAGATTGCCCACCTCCTGGGCCCTCTGGGAGCCCCGACGCATATTCAGAAATATGACGCTCCTGTGGTGTGCGTGGGCGGCGGTATCGGTGTTGCCCCCCTCCACCCTATTGTGGAAGCCTTCAAAAAGGCGGGAAACAGAGTCATTACCATAATGGGCGCCCGGAATGAGGATCTTCTTATACTGGAAGATAAAATGACGGCCCTGTCGGACGAACTGATCATTTGTACAGACGACGGAAGCCGTGGCCGGAAAGCCCTGGTTACGGAACCTCTGAAAGAGATCTGCGGCTCTGACAATCCTCCTGCGGAAGTGGTAGCCATCGGCCCTCCGATTATGATGAAGTTCTGCAGTGAGACCACCCGTCCTTTTAAAGTCCCCACCGTGGTATCTCTGAATACCATTATGGTTGACGGAACCGGTATGTGCGGAGGCTGCCGTGTGACCGTGGGAGAAGACACAAAATTCGTCTGCGTGGACGGCCCTGAGTTTGACGGACATCTTGTGGATTTTGATTCCATGATGACCCGTATGAAATCCTACACGGATCATGAACTTGATCACCGCTGCCGGATGGATGCGGCAGCAGGAAAACTCTTACAGACAGGAGCCCTTTGATGATTGCCTATAAAGAACCTGAAATACTTGTAGAAGAAGCGGAGACTCTTATCCGGGATCTGAATCTGCCGGAAGGATTGTCCGGGCTGAAACCTAAAGACAGAACGTCCATCCCCCAGCAGGAGATGCCGGCCCAGGACCCTGTTGCCCGGGGCAGGAATATGAGCGAAGTAGCCCTCGGCTACTCGGAAGGACAGGCGATTCTGGAGGCCAGCCGCTGTCTGGAATGTAAAAATGCCCCCTGTGTCAAAGGTTGCCCTGTCAATATAGATATTCCGGCTTTTGTCTGTGCAACTGCCAGAGGCAAGTTCGACGAAGCTCTGGGAATCATTCAGGAGAGCAGCATGCTTCCGGCTATCTGCGGAAGGGTCTGTCCCCAGGAGAAGCAGTGCATGGAACAGTGTACTGTGGGAAAAATAAAGAAAGATCCCATGCAGTCCGTAGCCATCGGCCGTCTGGAAAGATTTCTGGCGGACAGAGGAACCAACTCTGTCAGCACTGTGGATAAAAAACCCGCTACAGGTAAGAAAGTCGCTATTGTGGGAAGCGGGCCTTCCGGTCTGACCACGGCGGCGGATCTGGCCAGAATGGGTCATGACGTGACCATATTTGAAGCCTTTCATAAAGCCGGAGGCGTGACTGTATACGGAATCCCCGAATTCAGACTGCCCAAGTCCATCGTTCAGCTCGAAGTGGAAAAGCTTGAAAAGATGGGTGTAAAATTCGTCTATGATTACCTGATCGGACGGACGGCAACGATTAAAGAACTGATGGAAAAACAGGGGTTTCATGCTGTCTATGTGGCCAACGGCGCGGGACTCCCCAAGTTTATGAATATTGAAGGGGAAAACCTGGTGGGTGTGTTCTCAGCCAATGAGTACCTGACCAGAGCCAATCTCATGAAAGCCTACGACAGGGGCAATGCGATGACCCCCATCTATCACTCCCGGAAAGTGGCTGTTTTCGGCGGAGGCAATGTGGCGATGGATGCGGCCCGGACAGCCCTGAGGCTTGGTGCGGAAGAGGTTCATATTGTCTACAGAAGGACCGAAAAAGAGATGCCCGCCAGAGCCGAGGAGATCCATCATGCCAAAGAGGAAGGGATCATTTTTGATGAGCTTACCAATCCTGTTCGCATTCTGGGAGATGAAAAAGGCTGTGTGAAAGGGATAGAATGCCTGAAATATAAGCTGGGAGAACAGGATGATTCGGGAAGGGCCCGTCCGGAACCAGTGAAAGGCAGCGAGTTTGTCATGGAGATTGATACCTGCATTACCGCACTGGGCAACAGCTCCAATCCCCTGGTTACGGGAACAACGCCTGACCTTGCAATTAATAAGTGGGGTAATATACTTGTTAATGACAGAGGAATGACATCCATACCGGGTGTTTTTGCCGGGGGAGATATTGTTCAGGGAGCCGCCACAGTGATCCTTGCCATGGGTGACGGGCGAGTTGCCGCAAAAGGTATTGATGAGTACCTTTCAAAGATATAAATAGCAGTTACCGGTATTCATTGGGAACTTCTATATAAAATTATTGATTTGGGCCGGATCTTCCGTTGGTTGATCCGGCTGTTTTTTTATATAACCTTTCAATCTGAATACAGAATAATTATTGTTAAATCCGCCAATGACCTGTATGATAGGAAACAACAGGTAATAATAAATGTCTGACAAATTATTTGGCAACGTTTCCATCCAGGACAAAAAAATTCTGAAAGCTCTTTCCGATATCGGAATTTATATAAGCAATTATGTGACAGGGGAAACTCTGAGCAGCATCATATGGGATAAGATGCCCGACAAGTTCGACATTAACCAACCTGAAAAGGGTTTTCTTCAGTACATTCATCCTGATGACCGGGATAAAATCCGAAAAAAACTGATAGAGATTTCAGAGGGAAAAGACTCTGTTCTGCACGAAATCTACCGTATAGAAAAACCGGATGGGGAGTCCCGCTGGATTCACTCCTACGGAAAAACTGTCTTTTCCGATACAGAGGGCAAACCGATCCTGTTTATTGGCTCCGACTCGGATATCTCAGATCTGAAGGAGACTGAAGAGAACCTGCGTCAGAGCATAAAAAAAGAACAGGAGCGATTTAACGAGGTGGAGACAATCCGACAGATATCCTCCATTATCAGCTCCTCTCTTGATGTGGAAGAAACTGTGGACAGGATTCTGCAGGAAACCAGCAGGATCATCCCCTACCGGACCGGAACGGTTCAGCTTCTCAGAGGGAATACCCTGAAAGTCTCCGGAGCAGCCGGCTTTCCTGACAACAGCGATATTTGCAGTTTAACCTTTCCCTATCCTCAGGAAGGGAGTTTGAGCACAAAAGCCCTGGAAGAACAGAAGCCGATCCGCTCCAGTGATATAGAAAAGGATTTTCCTTCCTTCATTCAGCCTGCCAACGGGGAGAAAATCCAATCCTGGATAGGTATCCCCCTTATCAGCCATGGAGAGATCCTGGGTCTTCTTGCTCTGGACGGATATGATAAAAATGCCTTTACCAGGCATCATCTGGAGCTGGCCGGGACCATAGGAAACCACATTTCCATCGCTCTGGAAAATGCCATGCTCCATGAAAAAGCATTTAAAATGGCCATGAAGGATGCCCTTACAGGGATTGGCAACCGGCACCGGTTCCAGATGGAGGGACGGATACTTCTGGAAGCGGCAATCCGGTCGAAAAGGGAACTTGCTGTTATCATTCTGGATATTGATCATTTCAAGATAGTCAACGACCGCTTCGGTCACCCCGTAGGAGACAGGATACTCCGAAGGGTCGCCGATATCTGCTCCAGAGAGATCCGCTCCATAGATCTTCTGGCCCGTTACGGCGGAGAAGAGTTTGTCCTGATAATGCCGGATACCGAATACTCTGATGCCCTCAAAGCCGCCGAAAGGGTCCGGACCAGGCTGGAGACAACAGTACATCCCGAAACAGGCGAGTCCATTACAGCCAGTTTCGGGATTCACTGCTGCATTCCCGCCCCTGGAGAGAGGATCAGCCGCCTTCTTACAAGGGCGGATAAAGGCCTCTATGAGGCCAAAAGAAGCGGACGGAACCGCTGCTGCCGCGGTTAGGAGCATTCGCCCCGATCCGGCTTCTTCATGAAACTCAATTCATTTTTATAAAAACAGCGTCTCTGCCGGTCCTTTAGAAAGCATCCCCTTGAGAGGCTATAAGGAGTATCAGCCGGTACGGATGAAATCCTCAAAGCGATGGAGTCTATCACAGAGATGAATCACAACTTCCTGGACGGCTTCAGAAAAATTCATGAAGATACGGAAAAGTTCAAAGTCTGAGAAAATCTCTGGATAAAAAAAAGGAAACCATGAGAGGTTTCCTTCTTTTTATTATCATTTGTCAATCAGACTGTTTTTACAAGATCCTGAACATCATCAAATGTTTTCAGAGTTTCCTCGGAAGGAACCTTTGTCAGAAGACTGACCACAATAGTTGCAATCAGAGACAGGATGAATCCGGGAAGGAGTTCATAGAAGTACTCCCCTTCTATGCTGATATAGTTCTTAACGATGAAAATTGTCACAGAACCCACAATCATACCGGCCAGGGCGCCCCATTTGGTCGTCTTTCTCCAGGTAACAGCCAGGATCACAAGAGGACCGAAAGCGGCACCGAAACCGCCCCAGGCATATCCGACCATATTCAGAATTGTTCCTGAATCATTCATGGCGATCAGAAAGGCAAGGAGAGCAAAGCCGAGAACTCCCGCTCTGCTTATCCACTCTTTTTTCTTATCATCCATTCTGGCAATAAAAGGAATATCCTCGGTGAGAGAGGAGGTCAGAACCAGAAGCTGAGAGTCTGCTGTGGACATAACCGCAGCCAGAACAGCTGCCAGAACAAAACCGCCGAATACAGGATGAAACAGTGTGGTTGTAAGAGCCAGAAAGATTCTTTCACTGTTTCCGTCGGGGCCTGCGACTCCTTCCAGAGGTTGAAGAACGTTGAATCCGATTCCGATAATACCGATAGCCGTTGCCAGAATCAGACTGATTACCATCCAGGTAATACCGATCCGTCTGGCGCTTTTTACAGATTTGACATCTTTGATACCGATGAATCTTGCCAGGATGTGGGGCTGACCGAAATATCCGAATCCCCAGGCCATCAGAGAGACAGCGGTGATCCAGCCTGTTGAAAAATGGAATGCCTCAGGATTGACGGCAGTAATATCCGCTCCCTTTCCGGCAATGGCGAAAAATCCCAGGAGAGCACAGAAAACAAGGGCGGCCAGCATAAGGAGCCCCTGAATCAGGTCGGTCCAGCAGGCAGCCATATAGCCGCCCAGAAAAGTATAGGAAACGACAACCAGGGTTGTTATGATAAGAGCTGCCTTTTCAGAGGCACCGAAGGTATGGGCAAAAAGGAGGGTTCCTCCCTTGAGTCCCGAAGCAACATAGAGTGTAAAAAAGAAAAGGATAACAAGGGTGGAGACGATTTTCAGAACATGAGTCTCATCATCAAACCGTCTGGCAATAAAGGAAGGAAGAGTCACGGCATCCAGCTTTTCCGTCATGGAACGGAGTCTTCCCGCTACGATGAGCCAGTTGAAATACGCACCCACAGAAAGTCCCACAGAGATCCAGACTCCCTCGACCAGACCGCTGGCAAATACTGCACCGGGAAGCCCCAGAAGGAGCCAGCTGGACATATCCGACGCACCGGCGGAGATAGCGGAAGTAAAGGGCCCCAGGGTCCTCCCTCCGATAATAAAGTCTTCATTGGTATTGGTTTTTCTCATGGAATAAAAACCGATTACCAGCATGAGGACCAGGTATAAACCAAATTGAACATACAGGATCATTTTTTACCTCTTTGTTGTAAATATTTATATATTGATCAATTAAAATAATTGCTCAGAGTAAAATAATAGAATTGCTGTAATTTTATGTCAATAAAATTGCATATTTATGCAGATATTTTTGCTGTTCAAGATTCTACCACTTGAACGCGACAGCCCGTTTGCCGAATATCAGATCGTCAAATACAAGCTCCGCTCCGGTCCCGGCCGCCCCCTGACAGGTCATGAGGGGGAGCAGATGCTCCTCCCGGGGATGGCAGTAACGGGCATTGGGAGCGTCTTCCCAGGATATGAGATGCTGATTCCGTTCTTCCGCGCTGTAGGAGCCTGTACAGACATCCACAAGCCAGTCCTGAAACGTATCATTGGCTGGATCTTTCCCTGAGGATCTGAAAAAAGCCTGCATATTATGAAAGGAGAATCCCGAACCAACGATGAGAATATTCTCCTGAAGCAGAGGAGAAAGAGCTTTTCCCAGGGCAATATGCTCTTCAGGATCCAGACCTCTTTTCAGTGAGAGCTGGGTCATGGGGATATCCGCAGAGGGATACATCATTTTCATGGGAATGAACAGACCGTGATCAAACCCCCGTTCCGGATCTTTCCCTGCGGAGAAACCCGCTTTTTCAAGCAGGGCTGACACTTTATCCGCCAGTTCCGGATGGCCCGGAGCAGGATATTCCAGGGTGTAGGCTTCATCGGGAAATCCGTAATAGTCATAGAAAAGAGAGGGAGAGGGATGGGTCATGACTGTGGGGTTCTGCTCCTCCCAATGGGCACTGATAACGAGGACCGAATCAGGTTTATCCAGCGATCCGGGAAGTTTTTTCATGAACTCGACCATGGCTTTATGCCCCGGATCTCCCAGAATGGGCAGAGGTCCTCCTCCGTGGGAAAAATAGAGTATGGTTCCTTTCTTCTGACTCATAGCGTTTCTCTCCTGATTTACTGTTTCAAACTTCGTGCACGGGCCTGCAGTGCAAGTTCTTCCTGATCCCAGGCTTCGATTACAATATTATGAGCCATTTTTTTTCCCTCACCGTCAACACTCACAAAAGTGATAAATCCTTCTACCAGGACCTTGCCTGTGCCTGTAGAGAATGTCTGGTTGAATACAGTCATACTTGTAATACCCGCATCGACCACTTTTGATCTGATTTTGAGGATATCCCCTTTCCTGGCGGGAATGTTGAATCGCATACCGTGTATTTTCAGACAGACAATCTGATCGGGATTACCCACAGCCAGAGCGGCGGCGACAAAGCTGCTTTCAACAAACCATTCGGCCATGCGGCCGGCAAAAAGGGTACCGTGATGATTCAGATCTTCCGATTTGATCAGACGGGATGATTGATGCCATTCCATACTTTTCTCCTGGACTCTTTTTAAGTTTAAAAGACGACTCCGCTGCCAATCAATAGAAGAGGGAAAAATAATTTCCTCTGAAACGGCCGTATGGGGGAATATCTTATCATGGTCAGAGTTGAAGGCATTATCCCGTACCTTCAGGATCAATGCAACCATACCTTCCCTGAAAGATTGAACAGCCCGAACCGGGTCTCAGTCCGGATTTTCCCTGAATATCCCCGGTTTGTGGAGAGAAGAGGATCAAATAGTCTGTTTATACTAGGAAAACACTATAGACCTTTCCCCTCAGGACAGGTTTATGATCAGCCTATCGGGAGGAATATATGAAAACTATCACAAACTGGCTTGAAAGCCGGATCGCTCTACACAGTCATGACTCACCACGGGAAGAGTTTATGAACGGAATCACCCATGCCATGGGAGCTGTTCTCTCTCTGACCGGCCTTATTCTGCTCCTTATCCATGCAGGGAGTCATGCTGATTTTGCCGCTCTGACAGGTTCTGCTGTTTTCGGACTTTCCATGATACTGACCTACACATCCTCCGCGGTCTATCATTTTCTGAAGCCTTCACCGGCCAAGCGTTTTCTGAGGATACTGGATCATATCAATATCTACATTCTGATCGCAGGAACCTACACTCCTTTCTGCCTTGTACTTCCCCCTTCCAGAGGAATCCCCCTCTTATGGCTGATCTGGTCGATCGTTCTTCTGGGATCGGTGTTTAAACTTGTATTCTGGAACAGACTCAAACCGCTGCATACATTGATCTATCTGCTTATGGGATGGATGATTGTATTTTATCTGGGGGATCTGAGAAAAATCATCCCCCCCGAAGCGGGCTTCTGGATCCTGGGAGGCGGTCTCTCCTATACGGTGGGAACCCTTTTCTATGCCGCCAAAAAACTGCCCTTCTACCATGCCATCTGGCATCTTTTCGTCGTAGCCGGAAGCGCCTTTTTTTACGGGAGCATATACCTGTTTGTAATCCCACGGATATAAGGAAAGTACAGCATTCCCTCCTCAGTAGGATGAGTAGGGAATATGAGGATCATTGTTATCCAGATGTGTCTTTTTGATGCTGCCATAGAGGCGGCTTTTGTCATCGATGTAATAGATAAGCAGCGGGACTGAAGTTCCGATAAGACTGGAGGGGAAATACCTGTTCTTTTCAGGCAACTCCTCTTTGGGAATCATTATTTCAAAAGTCCCTCTGTACAGACCGACCATATAGGTGTGAAATTCTCTGACTATATGGGTCTTCACAATCGTATAGATCTCCGGAAACCCCAGAGTCTTTCTGGGATCAAGGGTTTCTTTTCTGTTGCTCAGATAGATTCTGCACTGTTTATAATCAATACTCTCCACCTGTATATCACAGAAATCTCCATTATGGAAAACTTCCGATTTCTGGAGGCGATGCCATCCGAAATCCTCCTTGAAGAGGATTCCCTGCATGCCGTCCAGATCAAAAAGGACAACATCCGATTCTACTCTCATGACCCAGCCATGGGCTTCTTCTCCGGGTTTGAGACGGCTTGCCTGAATTTTCCTTTTAAAGACTCTCTGCTCGGCTTCGCTGGGAACCGGGGCTGTTATACGGACAGACCTGCCGCGGGGTGTGAGCTGGGAAACATAGATTCTATCGCAGCAGACACGGGAGATTTCCGAGGGGACAGGAAAGTTCTTATCATAAAGGGCAATCCGGATATCACCATTGAGGTAATAATCCCGGGTTGGAAGCCTGAGAAACTCGATCAGTCCGGCGAGCTCCTCGGAATAGTCCTTTCCATTGGCAGGAAGATTGAAGAGCTCTTTCATGAATACAGACTGCAGGAGTCCCCGATCATCCAGATTTGACAATTTCTGGTAAATACTCTGAATCTCGGGTTTACCCTCAAGAAGGGCCAGGTAGTTTTCATGGAAGATTTCAATGGCTTCTGTATCCATAGAGAGAGCAAGACCTCTCAGAAGGGCATAATCCAGGGCTTTGCTGAATTCGTTATTAATTTTTCTGTAGACTTTTCTGTGAAAGCTGTACAGAAAAGCCTGAAATGCCTGAAGGACCTGACTTGTCTCGTTATCATCCTCAGGAATAACAGTGATGAACTGCTGATCCAGAGGGAGGATTTTTCCCGATTTCAGGATTTTATCCATCCAGACAAGGCGGTAGAGATACCCCTTATCCTTAAGATAGTGGTTTATCCTGGTACAGATACCGGCATTGACTGAGCACTTATGGATAAAATTGGATAGACTATTCATATCCCTGTCCCCGCAGTTTATCCTGACAGGAAATGCTTTTACAGCAGAACCTGTATTTCCCTTCAAAGGCAACCAGAGTCCCTATATTTTGACTTGTGAGTGTGTTCCGGCAGACAAGGCAGTGAATGGTTTCCCCTTCCCCAAGGAATAAATCCAGATCCCTTTCCAGGAGTACGGGAATACGATAGGTATTGTGCCGGGGAATGCTGCCGAAAATGCGCAGAGAATGGTATCCCATAAAACCGGAGATCTTTGCGATAATATTTTTTAAAGTTTTACTGCGGTTTTTCAACTCCGATTCTCATTTTAAATGGTTTAAAAAAATGTATTTAAACTGACCTTTTTAAACTATACACGGAATCCGGGAATTTTCAAAATTAATGTTTAAAAAATCTTGATATCCGTACGGTGTACTATTACTATAATAGTACACCGTACGAACATAAAGGGATCTGTTCTGTCGCAAGTACATTGAATCTTTTAAGGAGTAGAGAAAGATGAAGAAAACCATGTCGGAGATGTCCCCTGCCGGGGCGCCCTATACGGATCAGAGAAAGGCATCCCTCATAGCGGGATTCGGCTATTTAAGCCTTTTTGTATTAGCTGTTTTTGCCAATTTCCTTGTAAAGGAAGGATTGATTGTTCCGGGAAAGACAGCTGAAACAGCGGAAAATATAAGAAATTCCCTGGGGCTTTTCCGTCTGGGAATGGCCAGTTTCCTCCTTGTGTTTCTGATTGATGTGTTCGTAGCCTGGGGTCTTTACATCCTATTCAGGGATAATCACAGAGAGATCTCTTTGCTGGCCGCCTGGTTTCGCATAGTCTATACAGTCTTTCTGGGGGTGGCGCTGGTATTCTATTTTCAGGCGATACAGCTGCTTCAGGGAACGGGAGGGCTCGAAATCATCGGACAGGAAGTCCTCGATGCCCATGCCGCAGTGGCACTGGAATCTTTTAATTCTATCTGGCTCATAGGTCTGACAGCTTTTGGAGTTCACCTGATAGTAATGGGTTATCTTATTGTCAGAACAAAAAGCGCTCCTCTCTTTCTGGGAATTATTCTGATTCTCTCAGGATCAGCCTATATGCTGGACACAATGGCCCATACCCTGATGTCTGATTACCAGAACTATGCGAGATTGTTTACCGCTGTTGTCGCTTTTCCATCGGTCATTGCCGAGGGATGGTTCGGTATCTGGCTGCTTGTCAAAGGAGGAAAAGGCTCCCAGGACTGATAATCAGGGGATTCTCCTGATCCGGGCAGGTAAAAAATACTCTTGACAGCTTTGATAAACCGATTTATCATCCAGATAAAACGGTTTATCAAAGTGCCTAATCCGTTATAGAATGTACAAAAGGAGAATCATTATGAAAAAAAGCATCCTTCTTGTGGCTGCCCTGTTAGCAATCATAACAGCCGGAGTCACTGCCAACGGCCAGAAAAGCACCGGTCCGGAGGAGCAAAACGGTATTATTCCATTGCGTTTTACTACCTGGACCAGCAATGAAACTCAGCTTGCCATGTTTAAAACCATGGCAGATGAGTTCAATGCCTCCCAGGATACTTACCAGATAGATCTCACTGTGGACTCTATCCCCTTCGGAGATTATGTACCCAAGGTAACACTGCAGCTCTCGGGTTCCAATCCTCCCGATATAGGCTGGCTTGTAGAGTCATCTGCCCCCACCTTTGTCAATGCGGGTGTTCTTGAGGATCTGACCGGGGAAATGAAGAAGTATGATTATGAAGATTTTTCCTCCAGTGCCATGGGCCTGTGGGTTAATAACGGTAAAGTCTACGGAGTCCCCTTTTCCACCTCTCCCTTCATCGTTATTTACAATAAAACCCTGCTGGATAAAGCGGGAGTTCCCACTCCCGGAGATCTGGCAGCCCGGGGAGAATGGACCTGGGAAGCCTTCCGCGAGATTTCCGCAGGAGTAAAAAAATCTACAGGAACCTATGGATTCCAGGGCATGGACGGCGCCGCCTACGGCGCCAGGGTCTGGCATAATCTGGTTCCTATGATCCGGGGATACGGCGGCGATGCCTGGGATCAGAGTGGAAACGTCCTGATCAATTCTCCCGAAGCCGTACGAGCAGTTCAGCTTTTCCACGATATGGTCTATGAGGATGAAAGCGTAGTTCCTCCGGGAGATTTAAGCGACTTCTATGCGGGAGCTGCCGCCATGACCACCGGACAGATAAGCAGGGTATCAAAACTCAAGGATGTCAGCTGGGAATGGGCGATTGCTCCTCTGCCCCAGGGTCCGGAAGGCCCCGCCTCTTCAAGTACCATAGGGCAGGCAGCGATCGTTGCCTTCTCTTCGGGCAGAAACAGGGACGCCGCAGCGGCCTTCGTTGCCTTTATGACCAATAAAGAGAATGTAAGCCGTATGGCCCGCTACTGGCCTCCTGCCAGAGAATCAGTGATGAACTCAAGCGAATTTCTGGACGGCAATCCGGATATTCCCATGGAGCAGATGCTTTCAGCGGTGGTACCGGGTTTGAAATACGGAAAAGTCCTTCCCTTTCACGAGAAGTTTCCCCAGATTTCCCTGAGTGCCTCGGGAGAATTTGACCGACTCTGGAATAAGGATGCCGATGTTCAGGCGGTTCTTGATTCCGTAGCACAGGCTATTAAAAGCCAGATGTAAGAACTCTCCGGCCGTCCCGGTCCGGGGCGGCCTTCAAGGATATTTTTTCATGACTAAAAACAGAAAAAGCCCGATTACAGCCTATTTTTTTATTGCCCCCCAAATGGTTGGATATTTGATTTTTGTCCTCGGGCCTCTGGCTGCCATCATTATCTACAGCTTTCAGGAAAGAAACCTCCTGACCAATGTGAACCGGTTTGCGGGATTTGCCAACTACTCAAAGATGCTTTTTGAAGATCCTATATTCTGGAAAACCATAAAGAACACCCTGGTCTTTTCCTTTGGTCAGGTCCCCCTGAATATCATCCTTTCCCTGCTCATAGCCATACTCCTTTCGAAACCTTTCCGGGGTGTGGGAGCATTCAGAACCATTATTTTCGCTCCCGTAGTCACTTCCGCCGTTGCCTGGGCAATCGTCTGGAAATTCCTTCTTCAGGGAGGAGACCAGGGAGCCGTCAATGCCCTTCTGGGCGTATTCGGAATCGAAGGGCCCAACTGGCTCCATGAGCCCGGGTGGGCCATGTTCAGTGTGATAGTGAACAGGGTCATCAAGAACCTGGGAATGAATGTGATTATATTTCTGGCGGCTGTGATGAATCTGCCCCGGCACTACTATGAAGCGGCCACGATGGATGGAGCCGGAAAAGTCCGGACATTTTTCAATATAACCATTCCCCTTCTGATGCCCTCTCTTCTGATGGTGAGCATCATCACAGTGATAGGTTCTCTGAAGGTTTTTGATACAATCCTTCTTCTGACAGGAGGAGGACCGAACCACTCCACCATGGTGCTTGTCTACTATATCTATTTTCAGGCCTTTCAGTTTTTCCAGTACGGCTATGCCAGTGCTGTAGCCCTAGTTCTATTCTCAGTTGTCCTGATAATGACGATCATCCAGTGGAGTGCAAGAAAAAGGATAAGCCACTATGAAAATTAAAATCCCCTCCGCCAATCCCATTGCGGTACGCTATATAGTTCTCATTCTGATCTCGATCCCCTTCATCTATCCCTTCTGGTGGATGCTTATCAATTCCCTCAATACACCGGATCAGATATTCGGTATGCCCCGGCTTCTGCCCGAAGGATGGCAATGGCGGAATTACAGGGAAGCCTTCAGTTATCAGCCTTTTGCCCGGCAGAGTTTCAACAGCCTCTATATTGCTGTTCTTGTTACTGCGGGAAATCTTTTTGTTTCCGGACTGGCCGGTTATGCTTTTGCCAAAATGCATTTCAGGGGAAGGAACTTCCTGTTTCTGCTCCTTTTAAGCTCCCTCATGATGCCCATTGAAGTCACCATTGTTCCCAACTTCTTTTTCATGAAGAAACTGGCCCTGATCGACACCCATATTCCTCTGATTCTGATCCCGGTGTTCGGTGCCCAGGGGGCATTTACAACTTTTATGACCAGGCAGTTTTTTATCACCATTCCCGATGAACTGGAGGAAGCCGCCCATATGGACGGACTCTCGCCTTTTAAAACCTATCTGAAGATCATAGTACCACTTTCAACTCCCGTATTCAGCGCCACGGCGATCCTGTCGTTTCTCTACAGCTGGAACACATTCCTTGAACCCCTGGTTTTCATTGATTCCGTCCCCAGGTTTACCATCCCCCTGGCCCTGGCCAACTTCAATGACTCCTACGGGCTTCCCCAGTGGCATATGCAGCTGGCAGCCACCAGCGCTTCGGTGATCCCGATTCTCATTGTCTATATCCTTTTTCAGAAGAGGATTACCAATGCTATGGCTTTTTCAGGACTCAAAGGATAATACAAGTGACCAAAACATACGAACTGATTATATCAGGCGGGGGAATCTCCGGAGCAATAGCCGGGATTTCCGCAGCCAGAGAGAATGTAAAAACACTGATCATTGAAAAGAACGGCTATCTGGGCGGGATGCTCACAGGTGCGGGCGTCGGCCCCATGATGACATTTCATGCCGGAGACAATCAGGTCATCCGGGGCATTACGGGCGAGCTGATTGAACGTATGGCCGCCAAAGGACTCTCACCGGGGCATATCTTCGATACCACAGGCTATACCTATTCTGTCACCCCCTTTGATCTGGAGGGAATGAAAAGCGAGCTGGAATCGATGTACCTGGAAGCCGGAGGGACACTGCTCTACCACACCATGCTGGCCGGGGTGTCCAAAGAGGAGGACAGGATCACCGGACTCTCCCTCTGCAATAAGGCGGGCCTTTCGGATGTGAAAGGAGACCATTATATTGATGCCACGGGAGATGCGGATCTTGCAGCCTGGTCGGGGGTGGAGTTCACCAAAGGCCGGAACAATGACGGCGTCAGTCAGCCCATGACAATGAAACTGAGAATGTACGGTGTGGATATGGCGGAAGTCCGCCGTTATATTCTGGAAAACCCGGATGAGTTTCCCCGTTTGAAGGGAGATACCTCCCTGATAAATAATGCGGGGAGACTCTCGATTGGAGGTTTTGTCAAAACTCTGCAGAAGGCCAGAGAGGCGGGAGAGTTTTCTTTCCAGAGGGAAGACATTCTGTTTTTTGAAACCAATAATCCCGGAGAAGTGATCATCAATACATCCCGGATTACCGGGCTGGATCCAACAGATCCCTATGACCTGACCCTGGCGGAAGTGGAAGGCCGGAAGCAGGCGGCCGAACTGGCGGCGTTTTTCCGCAAGAGGATTCCCGGATTTCAGAATGCGGTCCTGAGTTTTACAGGACCCTCCATCGGGATCCGCTCCTCCCGGCAGATAAAAGGTGTATACACAGTCACAAAAGATGATATTCTGAAAGGGAGAAAATTCCCCGATGCGGTGGTGTGTAACGGGTATCCTGTGGATATCCACAGCCCCAGCGGAGAGGATACCTATAGCAGCCATCTGGCCTGGGGGGAGTACTACACTCTGCCCTACCGCTCCCTGGTGAATTCACAGGTTCCCAATCTGCTGACAGTGGGGCGATGCATTTCCGGTGAATTCGAGGCCCAGGCCGCGTTCAGAACAACCCCGGGAGCCGGTGCGATAGGGCATGCCGGAGGAGCTGCCGCTGTGATTGCGGTCCGGACAGGACTGGCCTTTCCGGATCTGGATCCTGTAAAGATACAGACTCTGTTAAAAAAGCAGAAGGCATTCCTCCCGGATTAAAAGATAAGAAACTCAGGCGAAGGTTTACATATGAAGAAGAAGATCAGTATCAAAGATGTGGCGCAGGAAGCCGGGGTCTCCCCCTCTGCGGTTTCTGCAGTTCTCAACAACAAAGTGGGAAAAGGGATCCGGGTGGGAAAAGAGAGTCAGGAGAAGATTCAGGAAGCCGCCCGCAAACTGGGCTATGTCCCCAACCCGGCCGCCCAGAACCTTGTGTCGGGAAAATCGCACATACTGTCTATTTTCTCCTATGAAGCGGCCTTTCCCTTTGAAGCGGAAAGTGAATTTTACGAGTTTCTGCTGGGCATAGAGAAAACTGCCGAAAAAACCGGTTTTGATATACTCCTCCTGACGAATAAACAGCGCCACAGCAACGGGGCTCCGGTTGACCTGAACAGACTGAAACTGGGGGACGGAGGAATCCTCATCGGTATCGAACGGCATACGGATGTCCTGCTCAGGCTGATTGACGACAACTTTCCTCTTGTGTTTATAGGAAGAAGGGATATGGAGGGGCGGCAGGTTAATATGGTGAACTATGACTATAAAAATGTCATAGAGAACCTTGTCCGTCTGGCCTGTGAAAAAGGCCACACCAGATGCCGGTACCTCCGGAACAGCGAAAACAGCGAACCCTACTCAGACAGACAGGATTTTCTTGACCGGGCCTGGGAGATTTCGGGTCGGGGAGAGTGCCTCAGCGTCAAAACAGAGGGCATAACTGATTCAATGATCCGGGATTTTCTCAATGAAGAGGTCAGTCTGCTCTTTCTGGAAAGAAAGGAACTGGCGATCCAGCTTGAAAAAACCTGCGAAGACATGGGATTAACTCTGGGAGAGGATATATCTGCCGTCCTTCTGGAGGACCAGTGGTTTACTTCGAATGTGAAATGGACCTGCTGGAGCAACGAACGGATTGCCCTGGGGATGGAAGCTGTGAACCTTCTGCTGGATGTGATATCCGGTAAGACAGGGCCCTCCGAGGCGAGGCTGATACTGCCGGAGCTGCACCCGGGAGAAACTCTGGGAAACAGATAACCCGGGGCAGTTCCCTTCCGGACAGCATCGGCGGATTGTTCATCCTCCGTCCCTGACTGGGGAACAGAAGAAAACGTCCCCCCGGGATCCTCCCGGACAGGGTGGGAGGAGAAAAATCAGTGCCCCTCCCCTCTGAGCATTTTGATGGAGTGCCCCAGGATCGGCAGGACAGTTCTGGTGCATAGGCGGACAGCCTTGACTGACCCGGGAAAGTTTATGATGATCGTCTGATTTTTCAGCCCTGCATATCCTCTGCTGAGCATGGCCTGGGGCGTTTCCCTGTATGACTCGGCTCTGAGGATTTCGGCAATACCGGGAAGTTCGCGATCGCAGAAATCCCGGGTGACATCAGCGGTTATATCCCGGGGAGAGATCCCCGTACCGCCGGTGGTCAGGATAAAATCACTGCTCCCGGCGTCTTTGAGGGCGTTTCTTATATCCGGAGCTTCATCGGGAACAATGACCCTTTCTATCAGGGCATCCGGATAGGACTCTTTCAGAATCATTTCAATTTCAGGCCCAGAGAGGTCTTCATACTCCCCCCGGCTGGCCCGGTCACTGACAGTAATAACAGTTACTTTCACGGGTGATGGTTCCTCCTTTCAGTACTTTCACAAAGATCCCCTTCCGGGGCATGACGCAGTCACCTGTGGTATGGTAGATAGCACAGTGCTGATGACACTCTTTCCCTATCTGGGTAATCTCGGTTTCGCACTCTCCCAGGAAGATTCTGGTTCCCAGGGGCAGAGCGCTGAGCTCCACACCGCTGGTGGTTATATTTTCAGCAAAATCCCCGAATCCGATTTCCATGCCCTTTCCGCGGATCGTATCGGCGTCCTCGTTGGCGAGCATTGAAATCTGGCGGTGCCAGTCCGCCGCATGGGCATCACCGACGATCCCGTGATCTACCCGGAGTTCCATAGAATCCACAGGTTTTTTCTGGACCCCTTTTTTTTCGGAAATATTCAGGGACAGGAGGGAAAACTCAACTTTTTTCATGACCGATCCATTTCCTTTTTCGTTTTTTCAAGGAGCCTGATTCCTGTAATCTCCATGGATTTGTCCACGGCTTTGCACATGTCATAGACCGTGAGAGCCGCCAGGGAGACGGCCGTCAATGCTTCCATCTCTATTCCTGTTTTATCCGTACAGACCGCTTTAGCCAGGATTCTGATCCCCTTATCCTCGGGAAAAAGATCCACTGTGACCTGATCCATGGAAATATTATGACACAGAGGGATCAGAGAAGAGGTCTGCTTGGCCGCCATAACGCCGGCAATCTGGGCCACAGTCAGGACATCGCCTTTTTTAATCTGATTCTCCCGGATCAGACGCATTGTATTTTCGCCGCAGAGGATCATCCCTTCTGCGGTAGCTGTTCTATGGATCACCGGCTTGGCCGAGACATCAACCATTTTTGCCTTTCCTGATCCGTCTACATGGGAAAATTCCACTTTTATCCTCCGATTTCTACCATATTTCGAGTGCTGCAGACTGTTCCGCAGCGGGGTTTATTCTGTATTGCCTCCATCAGGCTGCTCCTGATGTCATCTTTATCTATGATGATTTCATGATCCGAATGAAGGCAGGGTTTGATCCTTCCATTGGAAAGGAGCCTGATTCTGTTGCATTGGCTGCAGGGAGGAGGCCTGTGATAGGTAATATCATCATGTTCCTCTTTATCCTCTTTCAGAGAGTACTCTCTGATCTGCTGAAGCCTGACCCCTTTGCTGCGGCAGAACTCTCTCATCCTGTCCACTTCTCCCGCTCCGGTTTCTTCGGTAACCACCATATTCAATTTGATAGGAAATCCCGCTTCACAGGCTGCATCAATGCCTCTCAGTACATTGCTGATATCTCCTCCCCGGGTCAGATGGGAGTACTTATCCGGATCAAGCGTATCCAATGAAATATTCACACTGTCCAGGCCCGCTTCCTTCAGGGGCCGGGCATATCTGTCCAGGCTGTAGCCGTTGGTGGTCATGGTAATGAGCTCTATTCCCTCAATCTGCCGTAACATTCCCACCAGATCGACAATGCCCTTTCTGACCAGAGGTTCTCCGCCGGTCAAACGGACTTTTCTGATCCCCAGAGAGGCAGCCTCCCGGGCGATTTTCACGATGTCTTCAAAACTCAGGCAGTCCCCATGGTCCCGCAGAGGAACGCCCTCTTCCGGCATGCAGTAGATGCAGCGGAGATTGCACCTGTCTGTCACGGAGATCCTGAGGTAGGAGATTTCCCTATTATAAGAGTCTAACATGAACAGTCTCTCCTTCTTCAACAGTCTGGGTTCCCTTCTCTATAGTGAGAAGACCATGGGCCAGTGCCATGGCATTCAGATGGGAGGAACCATGATATCGCACCGGAAAGACCTTGCCGTCCTGGAAATAGACAGGGAGGAATTCCGTACGGTCCCAGGTTCTTCTTCTGATTGTTTTTCCCAGGAATCCGTTCAGATAGTCGGGTTTGTAATCCTGTCCGCAGAAGCGGTAGATAAGGTGTTTGACAAAAACCTCGAAAAGGATATAGGTGGAAACAGGATTTCCCGGAAGTCCGAACACGGCGCACTCATCGGAGCCGCCGAACCAGAGGGGACGCCCCGGTTTGATGGCCGCTTTGTAGAAGATCTGTTTAACCCCGAGTTTCTCCAGCGTGGAGGGGACAAAATCAAATTCCCCCATGGAAACACCCCCGGAAAGGATAAGGATATCACTCTCTTTCAGGGCTGTTTCAATAGTGCGGAACAGATGATCCTCATCATCGGGAATGATTCCGTAGTAGTTCACAGAACAGCCGCAGCGCCGTGCCTGAGCTTTCAGCTGATGACCGTTGCTGTTGTAGATCTGACCGTCCAGAAGGGACTCTCCCGGTTCTTTCAGCTCCGAACCTGTGGTGATAATACCGATGGAGGGAGTCACGGCCACAGGGATTTCCGCCAGGCCCAGACTGGCCAGGATTCCGATGTCACCGGGCCCCAGCATGCGGGGCGTCAGGACTGTATCCCCTTTTTTCAGATTCTCCCCCTGACGGATTATATTCACAAGGGGTTCCTCTTTTTCTATGAATACCCGGTCCCCTTCCCTGCGGGAATACTCCACCCGTATAATCTTTCCGGTTCCTTCGGGGATTTTGGCTCCCGTCATAATGGCAGCGCATTTACCGGATGATAAAGAGGATTCGGGAACATCTCCGGCAGCCACTGTCTCAATGATATCCAGCTGAGATGAGGATTCATTTTCTATGACTGCCCATCCGTCCATAGCCGCCTTGTCAAATGGCGGAGAGTCCAGAGTAGAGACAATATCTTTGAAAAGGAACCGGCCGTCAGCCTTTTCGAGAGGAACATGTTCCTCCCGGGGGGAGACAGGATACCGATCTAAAATTGCCCGTATGTCTTTTACATCCAACATTGCATTTCAATCCTTGTTTAATAGAGTTTCACCGATGAGGGTTCAAAGAGCAGCCGGATCTCATCACCGACTTTCAGTTTTGACAGAGTCAACTCCGCATCACTCATGCGCATCCTGAGTTCCACCGGCCCCTTGAGAGTCACTGTATTCAGCCCCTTTTTCTGGGGATATATAGAGAGGATACGGGCATTGATAATATTCCGTCCAGTATCCTCCGCATGTTCGGGTATAAAGGTGAAGCTTTCCGGAGAGATGACCGCTTTGGTGAATTCCCCCTGAAGAGTGGGACAGCAAAAGGTCCACCCGGAAGTCTGAAACCATGAAAGGACATCCTTCTGATAAAGATATTTTCCTTCAAAAATATTTTCATCATGATCAACAGGCCGCCCCTGATAGAGATCGATTATCTGATCGCAGCAGCGGTAGGCGAACCCTTTGTTATGGGAACAGAGAATGATTGAGATTCCCCTTTTTTTCAAAGTCCTGAAGAGATTCTCCAGCTCCCCCGCTGTGGTGCTGTCAACATTCGCATCCGGCTCATCCAGGAGCAGAACATCCGGTTCTGTCATGAGAGCCCTGGCAATGGCGATCCGTTTCTTTTCTCCCCCCGAAAGTTCCCGGGCCCGGCGTTTTTCAAACCCCTCAAGTCCCACCATGGCGAGAGCCGCACTGACTTTTTCACTGCCGCTGCGGATCTTCTCCTTTTTGAACCGCAGGGGAGCCGTCAGATTATGCTGTACAGATCCGTGGAACAGGTAGGGTTCCTGCTGTACCAGAACGGAACGGGATCCATTGCCATCTATATTTCCGGATACAGGTTCATAGAGGCCGTTGAGCAGCTTCAGAAGAGTTGTTTTCCCGGAACCGTTATGCCCTCTGATAACAGTAATGGAATTCTTTTTAAAATCCAGGTGGGGGATATCCAGAACCGGTCTGTTTACCGGGGAATTTTTCACTGTTTTATACTGGAATATGAGATTCTGAATATGAAAAATATCAGTGCTCATAACCCACCGCCAGATGAATAAGAAAATTCAGTGTAAAAGCTATTATCATAAGGATAATTCCCAGTGCCAGAGCCAGTTCAAACTCCCCCTTACTGGTCTGCAGGGAAATGGTGGTAGTAATGGTTCTTGTAAACCACCGGATATTTCCTCCCAGCATCATGGAAACACCAACTTCGCCCACAGCTCTTCCGAATCCCGCCAGAACAGCTGAAAGGATGGGTCCCCGCATCTCCCTGACAAGCATAGCATAGTAGGAACTCCCTGTGGCCCCCAGAGTTTTCAGAGTTTCCGGGAGCCGGGGATCCATATCGGAAACACTGCCGTAAACCATGGAGGTCAGAATGGGAAGTACAAGAATAACCTGTCCGATGATGACAGCGGCAGGAGTAAAAAGGAGCCCCCACTGACCGAAGGGACCGGAACGGCAGATAAAAGCATAGACAAGAAGACCCACCACAACAGTGGGCAGGGCCATCAGACTGTTTAAAATAACCAGGACAAGTTTCCTGCCTGAAAAATTCTTCAGCTTAAGCAGGAATCCCAGAGGAATTCCCGCCAGAGAGGCAATCAGTATGGAAGTACCGGAAAATCTGAGAGAAGTAAGGCAGATAGTGAAGAGTTCTCTATCTCCCGAAATTATCAGTTCAATCGCATCTCTTAAAGCTGACATTGTCTTTCCTACTTCAGAGCATCCGGGTAGAACAGCTGTTCCCCGTTCTTCTGAAAGTTTTTGATCACATTCTGACCGGTTTCTGAAGTCAGAAAGTCAACAAACTTCATAGCGCCCTCGTAATTGACATGAGAGTGCAATTCGGGATTGACAGCAATAACACCATAGGGATTGAAAAGGACGGGATCTCCCTCTACAAGAACAGCCAGATCCAGATTGTCCTTCATTGCCAGCCATGTACCTCTGTCGGTAAGGGTATACCCCTGCACTTCAGACGTCATGGTCAGGACAGTTCCCATACCCTGCCCCACTTCTTTGTACCAGGTACCTTCGTGGGATTCATTGGCTGAAGCCCAGATGGCCTTCTCTTTTGTATGGGTTCCCGAGTCATCTCCTCTTGAAAGGAAATCGGATCCGGAAGCGGCAATCTTGGAAAAAGCTGCTGCCGCATCACTCATACCGCTGATCCCGGCAGGATCGCTTTCAGGTCCCAGAACAACAAAGTCGTTGTGCATCACATCCCGGCGGTTCACACCGAAACCATCATTGACAAACGCATCTTCCCGGCTTCTGGCATGAACAAGGATGACATCCACATCCCCGTTTTCACCATGGGCGATCGCTTTACCTGTACCTACAGCAATAACATCCACCTGGATATTCTCCTCCTCAAGAAAAACAGGAAGGAGTTCCGCCAGAAGGCCTGAGTTTTCGGTACTTGTTGTGGTAGCCAGTTTGATGTGCTGGGGTTCTTCTTTCTTTCCCCCCGCAGTCACGGAAAAGACCATGGCCAGAGCCA
The DNA here is from genome assembly GCA_963666275.2 of Oceanispirochaeta sp. GTDB lineage: Bacteria > Spirochaetota > Spirochaetia > DSM-2461 > DSM-2461 > Oceanispirochaeta. Next base: position 1,354,948 of record CAXXOA010000001.1, on the reverse strand, counting down.
TGATCACTGTTAAAACATTCTTTCTAGTAAACATTCAAGATCTCCAATAAATAAGATTATTGAAGGCGATAGAGACGCATTTCAGAATTTTTTCATCCAGTTTTGTATCTTCGCCTTTCCACAATGGGAGGCCTATCCGTTTCCAGAAAGACCCTATCGGCATAATTCCCTACCGTTCCGGCCCGGCTTAGGAGTTTCGCTCGGCAGGTATATTTTTACTCTATTAGTTAGATTTGTAAACCTTTTTCGATAAATCTATACCGACATAAACAGCAGTTATACAGCTCTTTTCTCGAGGTTAATTCAATATATTTTTACATATCCGGGACTTATGAGTATGGTTTTTTCGTAGAAAAACAGTAATAAAAATCATTTGTTCAGGGACGGAGGCATGGAAGGTAAAGAAGAAGCAGCGGGGAAAAAGCGGGAAGGAGGCTATCCTGACCGCTAATTTAAGGGACGGAGGCTTAAAAAATCAGCATTTTTCAGCATAAAGGGCCTATTTTCTCTTTTAATTCCCGGGGTCAAACCAAATAGGATCAATAAAGAGAGTCTTAGAAGTCACAAAACCACAGATTTGATTGTTTAAGATGATATTTTTTAAAAAATAAAATAGGAGTTTTGTGTATCAATAATTCATTCAGCTTATTTGCAGAATACAACTAGCCTGTTATCAGTAAAAGGAGGATGTTTTTCAATTAATATTGATACATGCAAACGTGAGTTTTCTCTGATTCAGATAAGAAATTTTATTGAAACAGAGCTGAGATCCAGTTATCCGGTGGATTGAGCAGCCTAAACCGCTTTTTCTTCAGTTCATGCATGCCGCTGTAGAAATATTTCTCAGGAGAGTGACACAATCCTGCTTTCACAGGATTATTGGTGATGTAATTGAAGGTATTAATCCACTGAAGAAAAGTCCTGACAATTTTACTCTTGAACCGGTCGTACCAGACATGGCCCTTCTGTCCTGTCATTTTGTTATACCGGCAGGCAAAAACGCTGAAGATCCATTGAAGCATTCTTGATAATTCTGTTCCCTCTAATGGTTCGATGAGCATATGAACATGATTAGTCATTACAGAATAATTAGTTAGGCGGAAATCATAGCGATCTCTGGATTCATCTACAACCGAACAGAAGAGCTCTTTGATATTGTCATCTTCAAATATAAACTCTCCTCTGTTGGTTTTGGCCGTGACATGATACGTCGCACCCTGTCGGGTTAATCTTGGTTTTCTCATGTTACTATTAACAGAAGAAAGTGTATGGCTGATTCAATTCCTAAAATTATTTTCTCGAAAAGATCCTCCGTCCCCATGTACCACCATGTAATACACAAGTAATACATGATAAGAATCTATTTAATCGGATCTTCTGTTCATTTCTCTGAAAAATCACTTGAGTGTATATTTTTAATATGGTATTGTCTTTCTAAAATAAACGAGGAAATACTTATTATGAAAAAAACTATTATTTTTCTCATTTTTGTTATAATTATTTTTATTGGATGTGAAAATCCTGCTATGAGTGATAAAGAAGACGATGAAAACGCTCAAGATCAGGAAAGCTCCAATAGCGAACAGGAAAATGAGGATTCAACAATTTCTAAAACATTTCTGTATTTTGGTGGTAGAAATGATGGAGTTGCCACAATCTGGAAAGTTGATAAAAACAACAAATCAGATATAGTTGAAATTCCCCTTTTAGATGGTTCTGATTATACGACAGTACAGGATATAGTAATTTATGAAGATGACATATATGCACTTGTTTTTAATGGAACGGACGATACTCTCTGTTATTATAAAAACTCTCAGTTAATAAAAGAATTACCAGACAGCTATCTAAATGGACAGGATTTTCAGATTTTCAATGATAAGATCTATATATTTACCAATGACTTAGATACAGCGTTGTATCTTTATGAAATTGATCAAAACGGAACAATACAGAAATATACTGTAGATTCTGGTGGTTACCCTGTTGCCAGAGACCTTGTTATTGACAATAACAAGATATACCTTACGGGATATCTTGATGAAGATTCTGATTATCCAAATAGAAACGCTTATGTTTATGTAGGTGATTTAACCAATCTGACAGGAGGTTTTGACACCTACCCAGTTCCTGCTTCTGATACTTTTGCAGAAACATGGGGGTTAGATCTATCGGGAACTACCCTTTACATATGTGGATCAGAATACTCTACTTCTGCATCAAAAGATATTGGAACTTATTGGACTATGGACCTTTCTGATTTCAGTATTTCTTCTTCAGTTTCACTTGCTGAATCTTACACAAGAACCTCTCTTTTAAAAGACATTGTGGTGAACAATAATACAGTCTTTTGTACAGCAAAAGCTTACGCAGAGTTATCATTAATACAGCTGAATTACTGGAGTGATACAACAGTACACAATCTGAACACTGCAGATCATTTTTGTGATATTTTCAAAATACTTGCCATTGATGGGAACATTTATTCTGTAGGATATGAAACAGAGGATAAACCAACATTAGGAACAACTAAAGTTGCACGCTATTGGGAAAATGAGACAGCCTATGATTTAACAGATACAACTCATGACGCCGTTATCTGGTGTGTTTCTTCCAATTGATAAAATTAAACCGGGATCCCCAAAGACTCCCGGTTTTGATTATCTGATTGTGCCTAAGGGATCTTAATTCATCCCCTCTTTATAAAATCAAATTATCCTTCTTTCTATGCCATTTTTAAATACCTATCCGGAAATCTTCCCGCTGATAGTCTGAAGCACTATCTTCATTACGGCAATTTTCTCTATAGCAGGATCAGGCATGTTCCAATTGGAATTTCCGGTATGGTGCAGCATGATTCTTTCCAGAGCCTCTCTTTTTTCACCTAAGTCTGCGAGAAAATGGATTTTCCCTTCGCAGACCAGAGACCGGTATTTTGTTGTGAAATCACAAGCTTTTTCAGCGTCCACCACTTCAATGGCATCGGCGATCTCCACACAGACACTGTTATTCTTTTGAATGATCTCAATTTTCCGGCCTTCCAGAGCACTGTGCACATAAATGAGATTCTCCTGATAACCGTAATTCATAGAGATCACATAAGGCTTGTTATCATCAACAAACCCTATTCGACAGACTTTGTTTTTCAGAAAGATTTCATCAATTACCTTCTGATCCTGGATTTTCTTATCTTTTCTTCTCATAACCTTTTTAAATCCTCCGTCCCTCGCCTTAAATCCTCCGTCCCTCGCCTTAAATCCTCCGTCCCTCGACCTTTCTCACTCCTACCAAACCTCCGTCCCTCTCTCCAACAATTAAAACAAAACCTCCGTCCCTTTCACGAAAAGTCTATACGATTCGGGAAAACTAATACATATGAGAGTCAGGTCTCTTTCAGTTTTAAACCCCTGTTTTGGTTATATCTGTTTTTCCGGGGGACGGAGGATAGACAATGGGGGGACGGAGGTTTTCTGGAAAGGATAAATTCCAGCGGCTAATTTTTTTCACTGGTTCAGCTGAATCGTCTCATTTCTCTCATGCAACTCCAGCCACCGGAGAGTTACTTCCTCTGTTACCAGTTCCTTTGGATCGTGGATCTGTTGATCTGCTCAGCTATTTCCCTACTGCAGATCGTATAGCCTGCTCCTTCCAGATAATTCTCCAGAAAAGGTATAGACGGAGTGTAGATAAAAGTCCCGTGAATCCTGAGTGATTCCAGAATCTCTTTGAAGGTATTCAGATACTCCGGCAATTTTTCGGGATCATGTCGATAGGTAAAAAGAAGATGATTTGAGAAACTCATATGGGATATGATTGTTCCCCAGCTTTCCTTTTCAAATTTGTATTCAAACCAGCTCTGTTCCCGGAAATACTTTTCGCTGGAATGGATAACTCTATCAATCCCCCAGGCCTGTTTGCCCTGCCGGTTCAGAGCTGTCACCAGATGCCCGCGGGAACCGCAGCCAATATCCAGGATGGGTTCCTTCAGAGAGGGGATATCAAGATCCAGTATTGTTCTCTGGAATTCTGCAGTATACTCCTCATTCAGAACACTGCCGATCTCCTCCTGTCTTTTCAGCTGCTCAATAAACTGAGCCGGATAGAACCGGGAGAGCCAGAGGGACAACTGTTTGTGATGCTCTATCATCACCTCATGGATATTCGTTTCCGCGGCCTCGGCATAGGTGACTCTGTAAATATTTTTTAGATCCTCAATATCCTTGTGCGTTACATTCAGATACTGATTAATGCCATAAAAAATCTGCAGGACTTTCCGGGTGATTTTTTCCACTTCCTCATCCGGCAGGTCAGCCTGCTTCTTTTTCAGTTCCAGAAGTTCCCTGACAAAATCCTTATCCAGATTCATCACCTTTTCCAGGTCGTGAAAAAACAGGTTTACTCTTTTATTGGACTCAATTTGTTTTTCTATATTCATTGTGTATGACTTACCAGGAATTAGTATCGATCTCTCCTGCCCTCCATTCTATCATACAACCGGAAAAGACAGTTTCAGGGAAGAAGGAGATACAACTGACCTCTTTTAGATGACTTCCGGATAGTCCTTGTCTCAATGGAGTCCGTTTTTCAATCTATATATCCATCATCCTGAAGGTCAGCATATCCAATAATCTTTCCCTGATCTTCCATCACATAGGGGTGCAGCTGACGGATCCGTCTAGACCAATCCTCTTCATCATAATCTGCGGGAGCCCAGGCATTCTGCTGTCTTTCCGTATAAAACTTTTCTGTATTCCCATGGATAGAAGAACAAAAGACTTCTCTCAATACGCTTTCCTCTCCCTCTTTGAAACCCCTTATAAACATAGGTGCATCCTTTTATACCTGTTTACTCATCTCTATCAGTGAATCCAGTTTCGGTTCCGCCCAGTTTCTGACAGTCAACTCCCCCTGCCAGGTTCTGAAAGTTATCTCTCTGAGAAGATTCAGCATCTCAATAGCGCAGACTGCGGCCAGCGTTTCTGATTCACCGTAGTTCAGCTCTTCAAAATAGGCGTCATAACACTCCCGTGCTTCCCTGTGAAAATACAGCTGTGAATTCCCATAGAAGCCTGAAAGATCAAAATACTCAAAGTCATACAGATTGCAGCTCATATGAAGGGTCTCTGTATCAATGAGCTGGGGGAACTCTCCCTGAATCATATTCCCCTTATGAATATTCCCGTGAATGACTGTTTTAAAACCCTTCTTCAAAGGCTCCACTACTGAAGCAATCCCGGGCACAAACCTTTCCGGCAGTGAGGTCTTATGCATTCTGAATTCAGCATCAACTAGTTCAGAAACAGAATTAAATGGCTCATAGTCCAGATAGTTGGATGTTATCTTTTCTTCAAGGTTCATATTTTCTTTGTGAAATCCAGCAAGTCTACGGAATAGGGTTTTCATATTTGTTTGATCAGGAACAATGGAGCGTTCCCTGGGGACGGAGGAGCCCGATGTTATGGGGACGGAGGATTCTAGGGTGATCTCTTCTGTAATCAGTCCGTACAGACCCTCAAATTTCAGAATGTCCCTATATTTCTGTATAAGCGAATTGGGATTTTTCATCTTTTCCAGAAGGGGAAGAGATACATTCAGGGTGGGATTCTCCTGATCTGCAATTTTAAGGTAGAAACGTTGGCCCTCAGGATTTGTGAGAACAAAAAGATCTGGATATTCATAACCCTCTTTCACAAGCCTTTCGACTCGGCAGTTTTCATATCTGGTACTGCGAAGTAAGCTCGGAACACGGTTTATCATTGTCCTATCCTTCGAGCGGAGACACTCCTTCCGGAGCTATGGTGTAATAAGCCCATCCAGAATCCTGCCCAGTTCACTCACATCTCCGGCAATCCAGTCAGCCCCTGCCCCTTCAAGCTCTTCTCTGGATCCATAGCCGTAAAGTACACCCACTGATTCCATCTTATGGGCCACAGCCCCGATGATATCATGTTTTCTGTCACCGACCATAAGCGATTCTTTATTGTTTCTATTCAGCTGATCCAGAGCAAAAGCTATAATATCTTTTTTGTCGGTTCGGGTGTTATCCAGATTGCTTCCTATGATTTCATCAAACAGGTGGTCCAGTTTGAAATGCTCCAGGATCTGACGGGCGAACCGGGTCGGTTTGGAGGTAGCCACAGCGGTAGTGACTCCTCTCTCTTTCAGACCTGCCAGCAGGTCGGGGATCCCCGGATAGATCTCATTCTCATAGAGCCCTTTTTCGGAAAAATACTCTCTGTAATAGTCTATGGCCATCCGGGACTGGTCTTCGGAAAAACCGAAGTACTGACGGAAAGACTCTCCCAGGGGAGGCCCTATAAATGTATGCAGAGTCTTCAGATCTTCAACAGGAATATCAAACTTCTTCAATGAGTATTGAACGGATTTTGTAATACCTCTGCCGGGATCTGTCAGAGTTCCATCCAGATCAAAGAGTATTGTTGTTTTCAATGGTTCCCCTCTCTCCTGCAAATCTTTCCGATAAAGAAAATTCTTTCAGGAAAATCATTTTTTTCCGCCTCCGATGTACTCAATGTATTTTTCCGTACTCAGAAGTGCCATCTGCAGATCCCTATGTAATTCTACAGGAATTTCATTTCCCTCAGCCATAAGGAAGCCTGCTTTTCTGACATTTTCCAGGTATTCTCCAACTTTTTCAGCTATATCCTGACGTCGGGACTGAAGAAGCATGCCGCAGTTACGATAGATTTCAAAGACAGGTTGGGCGGCAGACATGACTGTTTTGATAGTATGAAAATTGTTTTCTCCCGGAAACCCCGCATTGGCGATTACCATGACATCGGGATTTTTCCTTCTACTGTTCTGCATATCAAAATTCCCGTGATCTTCTATCACCCGTGGTGATTTGAGGGGGATCAGTCTGTCGATAAAGTTTTTCAGACAGGCTGTCAGAGTCCATGAGTAGACAGGAGTGGCAAAGCATACCAGATCGGATGTGATATAGGCTTCCAGCAGCTCCTGCATATCATCGGAAAAAACACACTGACCCGGTGTTTTATACCAGCAGGAAAAACAGCCTGTGCAATGGTGTATATCTTTCTCTATGAGAAAATAGTTATGCACCTCCGCTCCTGCCGATTCGGCTCCTTTGCGGAATGCCGAGGCGATCACATTGGTGTTGCTGCCCTTTCCCCGGGGACTGCCGTTAAAAATAGAAATTTTCACTGTATGAGCTCCTTTATAAATTCCATCTGTTTCTCAATTTCCTCTTCTGTGATTGTGAGTATGGAGGATGATGTTTTTATACTGTCCCAGAAATATAGGATATGCATTGAGACCACAGGTATATCAAACTGTCCGAACTCTCCCCGTTCCTGTCCATAGAGGAAAATTTTTGAAAGAATCTCCCGGGATTTTTCGACCCTGTGATTGAAGTATTTCCGCTGATCCGGTTCCAGGAAGGCAAACTCATGAACAGCAAAATAGAAACCTCTGTCTCTGCTTAATGCCGCTTCTTTTTCCTGATTCAGGTAATGCTGAAAAATACGCAGGGCGGAAACATTGTTCTGAAGGGCAGCATCCACGGCGGCACTGTTCAATTCCAGGTCCCTGTTGAGGATCTCAATAAAAATCTCTTTGGTTGATGAAAAGTGCCTGTAGAGCCCTCCCCGGCTGAGCTCAGTGGATTCGCAGATATCCTTCATTGTGACAGTGGCATATCCCTTCCGGGCAAAGAGAATGGACGCCGTATTCAATATTATTTCTTTTGTTCTGCTGCCTTTGTTCAAAGTGGTACGCCCTTTAATAGCGACATGAGTGTCGTTTTATATTTACTATAAATACGACATATGTGTCGCTTATGTCAAGAAGGACATCCATAAAGGAAATAGAATCTATTGATCTGCTTGAATTTTTCAACTCAGAAAGGATTCTTCCATGGTGCTCCAGATTGCTTCCGCCTTTATGAGGGACGAGAGGATATCCGGTTCGGATGTTCCCAGGGCGCGCAGGTTCCAGGCGGCGGACTGCCTGGCAATCTCCCCATGGGCTTCTTTTCTATCGCGGAACTCATCAATCACAGTCAACAGTGATCCCTGCCATAAAACAGCGGCCAGTGAGGGAGTCAGTCCCGGCGGCAGGTTGACTCCCCGGGCAAAGACCTTCTGAGTTCTCTGAATCATAAAATCCCGCAGCCCCGCAAAAGTCCGGGGTCTCAGTTCGGGAAGAAAGAGCACCCCCTCCTCCCGGACCAGTCTCAACCCTATCCTGACTCCTGTATAAACCATGGATGCCAATACAGCGTAGACCGAATCATCTTCCCGTGAAGTAACTCTTCCTGCCTGATCGATAAACTCACCCAGTCTATCCAGTTCACTCCGGATAATCTGATCTATCAGATCCTCCTTATCCCTGAAGTAAAAATAGAAATTCCCATTGGATGTACCGGCAGCTGCCACTGTTTTTCTGACTGTCAGAGCTGAAAATCCCTCTTTTTCGAGCAGGGAAACCGCAGCCGCAAGGATACTGTTCTTCACTTCCTCGCTGTGGCGGATACGGCTTTCGGTTCGTCTGTAGGCCACTCAGATCTCCGAAAAATGGGTATGCCCGAAGGCATCGTCATATTTGAATCCGTATCCGATCAGATGATCCAGACCGATATGGCATGTCCAGATCAGGGCCGCCGCGAACCAGAGCCCTCCCGAAGTGAAAAGACCGATCAGAGCCAGGGACACCGGCCAGATCAGGGTATGCCCGATATTATAGATCCGGGCACCCAGACGGGGAGAGAAAAGATAGCCCGCCATAAAAATATCCGGAGCAAAAAGAAAGACAATGAACATCCACCAGGGATAGTCAAAATGAGCATAGAGAGCCAGCCCGGCAGCCATAAGCATTAAACCGTCAATACGAAGATGAATCTTCGGCATAATAAACCTCCTAAAACAAAGAATAGAACATTGCTCTATTCTTTGAAATAAATATAGTACCGAATGTTAGAAAAAACAAATTTTTCTGATTATTTCAGATTATTTGTACGTAGTGGGGAGATAAATGGCTATAGAAAGCTCTGAGCTCTTATCCGAAAGACCGGCTGTTCAGCTTGTCTGTCTGCTCAGATACTCTTCTTTTTTCAGATTGTAATACCAGGTAATTACCGTCCTGTTGTCCAGCAGGGTCAGATTCCGTTCCTTTGCAAACTGAAAATGGAATCCGCACTTCTCATTGACCCTTTTTGACCTGTAGTTCTCTTCAAAATGACCGCACCATATCAGATCCAGTTTCATCTTGATAAATCCGATTTCAAGGAGTCCTTCCACAGCTTCGGGTATGTATCCGTTCCCCCAGTACAGGGGATTAAGAACATAACCGATTTCTCTCTGATTCAGATTGCTGAGATTCTCATCAGGTCTGCGATTATGAAGCCCTACACTGCCTATGACTTTTCCCTCAGATTTCAGCTCCACTGCCAGCGTTTCATCCTCCCGAAGGAACATTTTCAGAATTTCAAGGGACTCCTGCTCCGACCTGTGTGGATTCCATCCCGCATTGGGACCGACAAGTTCACTCCCTGCATACTCATAAACATCTGAGCTGTCGCTGAGTTTCCAGTTCCGCAGGTATAATCTTTCTGTCTCTATTTCAAACATATCCAGACCTCTACTATTAAAAAAATAATGCCATGGAGGGATTCTAATTTATACTAGTCAAATTACTATAGGCATCAATTGATCTGGTACTCATGATTACAAATTTCTTTTACAAAAAGAATCCCGTCAAACTGAAATTGTCCATTTAAGGAGTATTTCTTCCTTGTGTTCTCATCAGCCTTCTCACAGTATTCCCTCAGATCCACATAGACCGCATCAGAATCCTTCAGTTCCTGAAAGGCAAGGATTTCCAGCGGATCCGTCAGTGTGGTTGAATAGTCGCCCCGGTTAGTCCAGAAAAAGGGTCGGATCTGTAGGGAAAAAACCGGATTTTCTCCTCCCTTGCGGTCGAAGTAGGCCGCTTCAGGTATTTTTCCCACATAGTAATCGTCTTCATTTAAATAGCTTTTATAGGCATGGGGGGCTCCCACATGACAGACCATTCTGGCCCTGTCCTGTTTCAACCTTTCCAGGGCATTCTCTATGGTACGGATAAACCATCTGTTTCTCTGATCATCCTGAGATTGGAAATTCAAGCCGCCAATCTCCAGAGAAGCCAAAAGGAGTTCATAGTAAAAAGAGAGCTCCCGGAAGGTATCGTCTTCTATACTGCCTCTATATTGCTCTGTGATTTCTTTCATCCTGCAGATCAGGATCTCTTTATCTTCAGCATCCTCATTCCCGGGAAAAAGCCTGCAGATTTCAGAGAGAGCCTGTCTGAGGGAAGAATCAGTCAATCCATCCATAAGGTTCTCCATGAATTCCATTACAAGATGGGGAGAATGTCTTACGTCATGAGCCATATCCAGGGCGGTACAGATGATCCTTTTATGGGATTCCATGGATTTATTGTAATTGGTTATCTGCGCCGGAATCATCCGGCTTTCCCGGGCATGTCGGCTGCTCTCCTCCATAAAGGGATAGAGGCTGTAAACCATCTCAGTCGCATAAATTTGGAAGTCTGTCTGTTTTGCCAGCTCAATCATCAGCTCAGCGACAACAGTATGGATGCTCCGGTTCCTATGGGGATTTTCCCCTATAAATATCATTTGGCTGTGTTCAACTGAAGAGAGAATCTTCTGATACAGTTCCCTGTTTGTATAAAATATCATAGGTTCTGTTCCCTCCCCCTTACTATCAGTCAACATAAATTTCTTTTTATCAAATCCCGCCCAGTATATCACAGCATAAATTATGAGGAAAATAAAAAAAGGTTGGGAGATTAATTTAAACTGTAACTCCGGAGAATTTGCTTTCCCCTCCGCCTTTTATTACTCTATAATTACTAATAGTTAGTTTTTATACTATCTCAACAGGGAGAAGAGTTTTATGAATCGCGTTCAAATAAAAAATACAGACCTTTCTGTGGGCCCTATCAACTTCGGAGGCAATGTTTTCGGCTGGACTCTGGATCAGAAACAGTCCTTTGAAATTCTCGATGCCTTTCAGGATGGAGGATTCAATTTTATAGACACTGCCGATACCTACCCCTGGTGGCATAATGGTGTGGGAGAAACGTCAGAAAAAATCATCGGTTCCTGGATGAGTGAACGGAAAAACAGAGACCGCATTGTTATTGCCACAAAGGTGGGTTCCCAGAATCAGAATCATCCCATAGACAGCAGCAGGAAACACATTCTGAAAAGTGTAGATGAGTCCCTCCGGCGCCTTCAGACCGATTATATCGATATCTACTATACCCATTTTGATGACGGGAAAACCCCTGTGGAAGAAACCCTTTCGGCCTACGATGAAATCATCAAAGCCGGTAAGGTCCGGTATATAGGGGCATCGAACCTGACGCCCCAGCGGCTGAAAGAGTCTATGGAGGTATCAGCAGGAGAATCCCTCCCGGCCTATGCGGTTCTCCAGCCTAAATACAGTCTTGTAGAACCTTCCTATGAGGAGAACTACAGGCCGCTGGTGCAGGAATACGATCTTTCGGTGTTTCCCTATTTTTCCCTGGCTGCCGGATTTCTTACGGGGAAATACAGAAGCACCCAGGACCTTGAAGGCTCAGCCCGGGCGGAAATGGTCCGTCCCTATCTTAACAAACAGGGCTTGAATGTACTAAGCGCGCTGGACCGGGTGTCGGAAAAGCACAATGCCTCTCCCGCCATGGTATCTCTTGCCTGGCTGCTGGCTAAGCCGGATATCACAGCCCCGATCGTCAGTGCAACAAGCATTACACAGCTGGAAACCATTTTCAGAGCTCCCGAACTGGAACTGGACAGAGAGGATCTGGATTTGCTGGACAAGGCGTCCCGCTGAAAGGGGTTCCCTTCAGTTTCATGAAGGGATGTGTGTTCTTTAGACGCGGTGAACCAGCAGGGTAATATCATCGTGCTGGGGAGCAAATCCCCGGAAGCTGTCGATTTCAGACAGAACCTTTTCGCGGAATTTCCCTTTGTCGATCTGATCGGTCATGCCCCCTAGAGAGGCAAGGGGAAAGGTTTCGCCCAGTTCATTCATCTGTTCGGGTATACCGTCGCTGCAGAGGAACAGACAGTCCCCCGGTTCGGGCCGGATATTGAAGCATTCCAGTGTATCCACTCCCTCCAGTCCCAGAGGAGGATTGGAACGGCTCTTCAGTTTTCTCATTTTTCTGCGTCTCAGGACATAGAAAAAGGGATGGGCGCAGTTGCACACTTCCAGAACAGGGCTTTTTTCGTCAAACAGGACGAAGACGCCTGTGACAAAAAGCCCCTTTTCGGCGAATTTCTCCTGCAGAAAGCGGTTGAGATTCCCAATGGATCCGGCAAGGCCTTTTGAAAAAGTCGTATTCTCCAGAAAGGAGCCTATGATTGCCGTCAGAAGGGAGGCGGCGTATCCCTTGCCCGACACATCCGCCAGGGCATAAAAAATCCTTCCGTCCGGGACCCGGCGGATCAGGAAATAGTCTCCTCCGGCCTCCCGGGCATGGCGGTTCACTCCGCAGACCGCCCCGCCGTCTGACAGATCCAGCCGGGCCTGGGGCTCGACGATCCGGCTCTGAATTTCCTGTACCAGCTGCATTTCCCTGTTCATGTTCCGGGCATAGAAGAGCATCAGGTCCTTGGTGGAGAAAGACCCGGCAAAGCGGCCGTACTCGTCCTTGATCATAAAGTAGACGATCAGGCTTTCCTTCATTTCCTCTTCCACCACCGAGCCGACAGAAAAAACGCTGGTATCGGGAGCAAAGGTTTTGACAAGTTTCATAACCTGGGCGGCCCTCTTCCCTTTCATGGGATCGGTGTTCCCCGACCGGCCTACAAGATCAAAGAGCTCCCGCCGGATGATAAGGCCCTTGGCTTCTCCCCGGGAGTCCACCACACCGATGGAAAAAAGGTCCTTCTTGGCGGAAAGTTCCTCCACAAGCCGGTCCAGGGGGCAGTCTTCGGTCACATAATAGAGGCTGTGACTGAGCATGCTCACCGTTTTGGATTTGCGCCGTCCCGGGCCGGCCTTCCGGAGAACCCGTCCTTCCGGATCCTCCTTATCCAGCTCCCGGGGTGGTTCCAGTACAAAGATATCCACATCCTGATCCTGTCCGGGAATCTTCTCGTACACATGGGAGACATTTTCAAGGAGTCCCGCATCGGGTGTCATAAGCTGCCCTCCAGAGGGATGGAAAGATTGAATTCGCAAAACTGGTTTTCCCTGGTTTTCACCACAAGCCGGGCCTTCAGTTCTTCCGCAATGGTTTTTACAAGAGCCATTCCCACGCCCCGGCCGCTGTGCCGGCCCACCTCGTCTGCGGTGGAGATTCCCGACTGGAACATAGAAAGGAACAGACTCTTTTTATCCTCCCTGGGATTGTCCGGATTCAGCTGCACAGAACGGTCTCTCAGTTTCAGAAAATCCAGTCCCCGTCCGTCGTCCCGGACTGTGAGGGTCAGAACGCCCTCGTCCAGCCGGCTTTTTATCTCCAGACGGCCCACCGGGGTTTTTCCGTTCATGATCCGGATCTTCTCCTCTTCGATACCGTGGGAAACCGCATTGCGCACCAGCTGGATCATCAGATCCTTCAGGGGTTTTCTGTAGGCCGGTGGAATGTCCCGGCTCCGGAAATCCTGAAACCGGAACTCCACTTTCTTACCCAGCTCTTCGGCTGTTTTTCCCGCAAGCTTCTGCAGGGAGAGAGCAATCAGTTCCCCGCCCATCTGATCATGTTTCACCATATTTTCCCTGAAATTGCTGAGCCGTTCCATCAGCCGGCGGATCTGCTCCAGCACGCCGTACATTTCGCTGAGCATAACGGTCAGACCAAGAAAATCGTCATTCTGAAGGTCTTTTTTCTCCAGAAGTTCCTGTATGGCGTCTTCAAACTCATGGGCACTCTGGGCTATGAAATCCAGCTCCAGGAGAGCGGCGTTTCCCTTGACCGAATGGATATGCCGGAAGATCTCCTCCAGACGCTGCCCCAGTCCTACTCCCTGATGTTCCAGAGCCTCATTGACTCTGTCCAGGTCCTCTTCGGCGCTTGAGAGAAACTCCCGGAAAAGATCGGGCTGGAGGTGAAGGATGCTGTAGAACATCTCCATTTCCCCCTGGTTTTTCCGCCTTTCCGCCTCCAGAGACTGGGCGATCTCCTTTTCGGCGGTACAGTCGGTCACCAGAATCATAAGATGGGTAATGATCCCCTCCGGAGCAATCCGGCTGAACCGGAACTTCAGATACCGGGTATTGAACTCCCCCTTTCCCGTGTCCAGATAAAAGGCCGTTTCCGACAGGGGATTGAGCCGGTCCAGGGTTCTTGTTTTCATTTTGGGATCAAAAAGGAGGGGCAGATAGTCACTGAAAGCCTTGAAATCCTTTTCGGTGAGCATGGGTTTTACAAGATCTTCCAGCGTCACTCCCGCCAGATCCTCCCGGCAGAAAATTCCTTCCGTGGCCGCCGAGTAATTGGGTGAGATGGCCCCGTCGCTGTTAATGAGAAAAAGGCCGTCGCTCACGTTGTCCAGAATGGTCTGGTAGTCGCTCCGGGCCACCGAGTTCTCTTCAAACCCCGCCAGAGCCGCATTGTACCGCGCGGCAATCTGACCGATTTCTGTAAAGGGTTCCACAGGCACTCGCAGGGAAAGATCCCCCGACCTGGCCTGCTCCTCCATGACCTGGAAGAGCTGATAGGTTTCGGTGGATGCCCCGTGCTCGGCCACGTTGAGACCTTTGTGTTCGTCTTCTACAGAAACCCGGAGGGGCGATATTTTATTGATGATGTTCAGGATGATCCAGGCTGTGAGGAAACTCCAGAGACCGCAGGCCCCAACTCCGATCAGCTGAACCAGAAACTGGGAACCGAACAACGGTGTGGTCCCCAGGATTTCAGGATCCCCGAAGATTCCCACTGCCAGGGTTCCCCAGATACCCGCCGCCAGATGAACCGGTATGGCTCCCACGGCGTCGTCGATTTTCAGCTTTTCCAGGAGGTCCGTACAGATCAGCATAACCAGCCCGCCCACGGCGCCGATAATCACCGATTCCACCTCGTTCACCGCATGAACCGGAGCGGTAATAGCCACAAGCCCGGCCAGGGCGCCGTTCAGGACAAATCCCACGTCGGGAGTTTTCTTGATGATCCACCCTGCCGCCAGGGCTCCTACCATACCCGCCGAAGCGGCCAGACAGGTTCTCATAATGATTCCGGGCACGCTGCCGTCCATAACCAGGGTACTGCCCCCGTTAAAGCCGATCCAGCCGAACCACAGGATAATCACCCCGCCTACGGCCATGGGGATACTGCTCCCGGGAACAGGGCGGGATGTGCCGTCTTCGGCAAAGCGTCCGGTCCGGGGCCCTATGATCAGAAGGATCGCCAGGCCTACCCAGCCGCCCACGCTGTGAACCACCGAAGAGCCGGCAAAGTCGACAAATCCCATAGCCCCCAGCCAGCCTGAGCCGAGGCCGATTTCACTGCCCCCTGCGCCGCCCCAGACCCAGTGGCCGAAGACGGGATAGATAATCCCCGACAGCAGGATGGTGCTTATGATATAGGAGGCGTAGCGCATCCTTTCGGCCACAGCACCGGAAACAATGGTCGCCGAAGTGCTGCAGAACATAGCCTGGAACAGAAAGAAGGCGGCCGAGATCATAAGGGTATTGTCGGAAAAGCGGAAAAACCAGTTGCTCATCCCCGAGACACCCCGGTAACTGTTTCCGAACATCAGGGCAAACCCCACGGCCCAGAAGATCAGGATGGAGACCCCCAGGTCGGTCAGGTTTTTGACGGCCACATTGATGCTGTTTTTGGAACGGGTCAGCCCCGATTCCACCATGGAAAATCCGGCCTGCATAAAAAAGACAAGGCTCGATGCCATGATGACCCAGAGCACGTCCAGAAGCTGCTGAATATCAATCATAATGCCTCCTCTTCCAGTCCGATGGCCAGAAAACAGGAGTGATCCCGCCAGGTGATGGGGATGACAAAAACGGGCGGTTTCAGTTTGAACGAGATATCCTCGGGGCGCCCCTTGATGACAATGGGAACGGAGATCATAAACTGGCTGCCGAAGCTGCTGCGGGCATTCCCGGCGATGGTATTGGTAATCTCCCCCAGCATATCCTCCCGGGCTTCCCCGTCTACCAGATCCGCTTCCAGCCCCAGAATGCATGAGGCCACTTCGGCCAGAAGATCGCTGTCGGCGGAGAGGTAGATCCCTCCCCTGTATTTACCGGAGATCCCGATGATCCCTGTATAGTCCATGACAGACAGGTTATCGTTTTTGATAAAGGGAACCCCCATGCGGGCTTCCTCTCCCGAGATCTCCCGGAAATAGTGGGTGACTATATCAATAAAGACTTTAATCTCTTCTTCTTTCATGTGCTCCGTTCCTCCAGGAAAGCCTGTATTTCCTCTTTCAGCTGATCAGGGGTAAAGGGTTTGGAAAGGAATCCGCAGGCCCCCAGGGTCAGGGCTTTGATGCCTGTGCTTTTATCTTTCAGGGCTGAGATGACAATCACAGACGCATCAGGATCTATTTCGATGATTTTCTCCAGGGCGCTGAGGCCGTCCATACCGGGCATGGTGATATCCATGGTCACCAGATCGGGCTTCTGCTCCTCATAGCAGCGGACCGCGTCTTCTCCGTTGCTGACGGAACCGCAGATCTCCATATTGAACTCTTTCAGATAGAATTGGATGGCACGACGGATAATATTGGAATCATCCACAATTAACAGTTTCACAGGCAGACTCCGTTTTTTTAATTTATTCTGTTACTAAGTTTTTATTACTGAACAGTAATGCAATAAAAGTGCCAATCCGGTAACAATGGCTCCGGGAGATCCGAAAGGCCTGTGAGGGAGGGTTTTGATCTTCAAAGTGCTCTCGAAGGTCCTACGAAGTCATACATCCGGGTGTCCATTATCTGACAATCCCACAGAAATGTGGGTTCGAAAAAACCGGAGCCGTCTGGAATTATTTGGAAAAAAAAGGACCGGCAGCAATCTGCCGGTCCCCGAAAAGAGATGTTGTTCTCCGAATTAGAAATCGTTGATATTGGAACTGTTAATCAGAGTGTGTCCAACAATGATTTCAGAGGGAATGGATTCTCCGTTTACAATTTTCACAATAGATTCCATTGCTGTTTTTCCCTGTTCGGAAGTACTCTGGGAAATAGTCGCAGACAGACGTCCTTCTTTGACAGCAGCCATGGCATCGGGAGTGGCATCAAGACCGTAGATTTTAATCTGATCCAGAAGCTTGGCATCTTCCACGGCTTTCAGTGCTCCAAGAGCCATACCGTCGTTGTTAGCCACGATGGCTTTCAGTTCCACACCGGTCTGAAGCCAGTTTTCAACCAGTTCCAGAGCCTCATCGGTTCTCCAGTTGGCAGTCTGTTCGTAGACGACTTCAATGCCGGGGTAATCTTTCAGAACATTTTTATACCCCTGGGTTCGGCCGATCTGCGCATCCGAACCTAAAGGTCCGAGCAGAAAAGCCACTTTTCCGGATCCGCCCATCTCTTCGGCAGCGGTTCTCATTTCAAGCTCTCCCCCTTCGATGGGGTTGGCTCCGACAAACGCACTGGCCAGTTCCTGATCAGTGATTTTCTGGTTCAGGGTAATCAGCGGTATACCCGCTTCTTTGGCAGCCTTGACGGCAGGTTTAACGCCATCCACGGATACAGGTTCGATCACAATTCCCACATATCCCTGAATGATCGCGGATTCCACCTGGCTGATCTGTTTGGAAACATCCTGCTCTCCGTCAAATACAGTCAGATTTACTCCCAGTTCTTCAGCTTTCTCCTTCACCGCGCTGGACATTTCCATGGTGAAGGCATTGGTCATATGACTCATCATAAGTGCATATTTCTGGGGCTTTCCTTCATTGTCACCCTGTCCGGCAGCAAACAGACCGGTTGTGAGTGCAAATACCGACAATAAAACCATTGCAAAGATTTTTTTCATATCTTCCTCCTCTAATATATATCAAACAGCCTAGACCGTTTTTTCCCTGCTTTTAACATCCAGTAGTACGGCAGAAATGATAATGGCCCCTTTGATAACCAGCTGGTAGTGGGACGACACATTGAGTATGTCCAGACCATTTCCTATAACGGCGATGAGCAGCGCGCCCACCACGGTTCCATACCATTTCCCGGAACCGCCGGACATACTGACGCCTCCGATAATAACGGCGGCAATGGCATCCAGTTCGTAGGACTGACCCGCCGTGGGATTCCCCGAGACAGTTCTTGAGGCCAGGAGCAATCCGGCGAATCCCGCAAAGAGTCCGGAGATCATAAATACCATAATCCGTATTTTATTGACATTGATTCCCGAAAAAGCCGCGGAGATTTCATTCCCGCCCACAGCATAGACACGCCTTCCGAAGACTGTCTTATTCAATACATAGGCGCTGAATGCAGTTATCGCCGTGAAATAGACAACCAGAAATGGGATTGTGTCAAAAAGGAATCCTCCGGCGATGAGTTCATACTGATCTGTCACGCCGAAAACAGGAGCTCCCTTTGCCACGATAAGCGCCACTCCCCGGATGATGGTCATCATCCCCAGTGTCACAATAAAGGCCGGTATATTTCCGTAGGAAACACCCACGCCGTTCAGCCATCCTATAAAAAGTCCCAGGATTAGAGCCAGAAGAATGGGAACGATCAGAGGGTACTCTCCGGGATGGGCAAAGCTGGCGGACACCACACCAGTCAGGGCCACAATGGATCCCACAGAGAGGTCGATCCCTCCGGAGATGATAACAAACATCATTCCCATGGCGAGAATCCCGTTTATAGAGGCCTGTTTGAATATATTGATCAGGTTGGCAGGCCTGGCAAAAGCATTGGGTGATAGAATCATCAGGGTTACCAGGATACAGATAAAAACAAAAACAATTCCCAGTTCCCTCATGGATCTTAAAGCCAATATTCCATTTCTATTTTTCATTCTTTTTCCCTTTGTTGAATTTTGACGCGTAATGCATAATTTTTTCCTGTGTAAATTCTTCCCGCATCAGCTCTCCGGTAACCTGTCCTTCCGCCATGATCAGGATCCGGTCGGCAATCCCCATGATCTCGGGGATCTCCGATGAGATAACAAGTACAGATTTTCCAGCTTTTACAAGCTCTCCCAGCAGCAGGTAGATATCCCGCTTGGCTCCCACATCGATGCCCCGGGTAGGTTCATCCATAATGATGATATCCGGTTCTGTCAGAAGCCACTTGGCGATGACCACCTTCTGCTGATTGCCGCCGCTGAGCGATTTGACCAGGGCTTTTCTGGAAACTGTCTTCACTTTGTGTTTTTTAATACTCTCTTCTGTGAGGGATCCTTCCAGTTTTTTGTTGATAATCCCTTTCGAGAAAAGAGAGCCCAGAGACGCCAGGGTGACGTTTTCGGTGATCGAACCGATCAGATTCAATCCCGATCTCTTCCTGTCTTCGGTGATCAGAGCGATACGATGGGAGATCGCATCCGCAGGTCTGCGGATATCCGTCCTGTTCCCCCGGATATAGATCTCTCCGGAAGTTTTGCTGTTAATGCCGAACAGGGTTTCCACAAGTTCGCTTCGCCCGGCGCCTACAAGACCTGCCAGCCCCAGGATCTCTCCCTGATGGAGTTCAAAATTGACATTCCTGACCCTTTTTCCCCAGCTGAGGTTTTTCACCTCCATGGTGACATCACCAATCGAAACGGTCTCTTTCGGATAGATTCCGCTGATTTCCCGGCCCACCATCATGCTTATAAGTTTGTCATTATTCAGATTTGCCGAAGCATCGGTCCCGATATACTGGCCGTCCCGCAGGACCGTAATGGAATCGGCTATCTGAAAGATTTCGTCCATTTTATGAGAGATATAGATGATGGAGACCCCTTTGGATTTAAGATAGCGGATCTGTTTGAACAGGATATCAACCTCTTTATCCGTAATGGCAGAAGTCGGTTCATCCATAATTATAACTTTGGCTGAAATGGAAATGGCTTTGACCATTTCAATGAGCTGGCATTGAGCCACACTGAGATCCCGCATGAGAGCCGAAGGACTGATGGCAATACCCAGTTCTTCGAACAGCTCCCGGGCCTTATGCAGCATCTCTTTTTTATTGACCAGGCTTATAATACCGTCCGTACCTTTCCGGATTTCCCTTCCCAGAAAGATATTTTCCGTCACGTCCATATCCCGGATGGGATGCAGCTCCTGATGAATCATGGAGATGCCTCTGTCCATGGCTTCCCTGGGAGTTTTGTTGGAAATCTCTTTCCCTTCCAGAAAGATTTCACCGCCGTCGGCCGTATGAATTCCCATCAGGATATTCATTAGTGTTGACTTGCCCGCCCCGTTCTCACCCATCAGCGCATGCACTTCTCCGGGCATAACCTTCAGACAGACCTTATCCAGTACCTGAACACCCGAAAAGTATTTGGTGATATCCTTCATTTCTAAAATAGGTTTTGGCAAAATTCATTCTCCCCTTGATGATAAGTTTATTTTACAGGGGCAGAATTCACACCGCAATGTGACAGATTAAAGATATGAGGGGAGAAAATTAAGATCTGACCGCATCATCCATATAGAGGGCCAGGAGAAGAACGAGTCCCTTGAAAATATTCCGGAAATATTCGCCCACACCGAAAATAATCAGAGCATCGCCGAAAAATTCCATGATAAGGACTCCCAGAACTATATTGATAAGATAGCCCTTCCCTCCCTTGAATCCCACACCGCCGATCGCAGCGGCCACAAGCACATCCAGTTCAATCCCGGAAAGGGCCGAAGGCTGGGCGGATCCCACACGGGCGAGGAGGAGGATGCCCGCGATTCCGCAGAAAAAACCGGCGATTCCATAGACCGTCCATTTGATCTTCTTTGTATTGATGCCGGCGAACTCCGCCGTTTTCTCATCGATTCCGATGGCATAGATATACTTTCCCAGGTAGGTTTTTCTCAGGATATAATGCCCGGCCAGAAGGCAGAGCAGAAGCATAAGAAGCGACTGGGGCAGCCCGAGGAACTGAAACTGATCCAGTCCCAGAAACCCCTCGGGCAGCCCGTAGAGAGGCATCCCCCAGTTCAGGACCTTGGCGGCGGCCCTGTAAATGACTCCTGTCGCCATGGTCAGAATAAAAGGGTGTATCCGGATTTTTGCACAGATCATCCCGTTAAGAAATCCTGAGAACGTGCATACCGTCAGGCCCAGAATCAGTGCCGGGGCAACGGGAAAGTGCAGACGTACCATGAAAATGGAGACAATCATACTGCTGAAGGCAATCTGGGATCCCAGGGAAAAATCAATGCCCCCGCTGATCAGGACAAACCCCATTGCGATGGCGATAATCCCTGTGATGGAGGACTGTCTCCCGATGCTTATGATATTTCCCAGTGATAGATACTGGGGAACAAATACCTTCAGAACGAGGAATTCTCCCAGAAGCAGGATAAGAATCACAGCCGTATTGTAATGAATCTTTTTTTTCAGATACCCCGTAGAACCTTTCATTTCAATATTCCTTCACTATAGTCGCAGTAGAGAATTCTGTCGCAGAAACCATCGAGTTCGCCCATGGAACCGGAGATAAAAATGGCACCCATTCCCTTTTTCCGCAGAGAGCTCATTTTTCTGTAGATAAGATCACGGGACAGAAGGTCCGCACTCTGAACAGGGTTTTCAAGAATAAAGATTTTTGCTCCGCTCAGGATCTTCATATGAAGCACCAGGATAAACTGAAGATCCCGATCAAGATACTCCACAGGCTGTTCCAGCAGCTCTTCTGAAAATCCTATGCTCCTGAGATAGTTCTTCTGAAAATAGTGATGCAACGAAGAAGGGATGTGCCCCCACAGGGATGAAGCAGATTTCGCGGCCGAGATCTCCAGATTCTCCCCGGCGTTCAAACCTCTGAAAAAGGAGTATTCGAAAAATTTTTCAGAAACGATCCCTAATCCCGACTGCAAGGCATTATGCTCTTTCAAAAGCTCCTGCACTCTTCCGTTTATATGGATTCTCCCCTGTTCCAGGGGAATGATGCCGCTGAACAACTGAAGAAGCCTGTGGGCGGTTTCATTCAAAGGATCATGGATGCCCAGGATCTCTCCGCTGCAGAGATAAAAACTGCAATTTCTGAAGTTCTTTCCCAGAGAAATGTTTCTGACATCCAGGATCCTGCTGCTCACCGGCGGATCGGAACTTTCCCGGTGAGCTGTTTGTTCCCTGTATTTGCCCCCGACAATCAGGTCCGCCAGCTGACTCTGATTAAAGCTGTCCCTGAACATGATATTCTTAAGCTGCCCGCCGGAGATCACGGCAACCCTGTCAAAAGACTGCAGAAAAGGGGCCACCCGGTTGTAGGTGACAATGATCCCCACTCCTCTGGACCTGAGCCGTTTCAACAGAGTGATCAGCGCCTCTTCCTCTTTGCGGCGGCAGACCTCAAGGACCCCATCCAGAACAATCAGCTTTGCTCCCTCCATATAGGCTTTCAGAAGACCGACCCGGGCATGTTCCGCAGGGGGCAGATAGTCCACAGGGGTATCACGGTCCAGTTCCGGAATAAACTCATCCAGAACAGAGGCTGATATTTTTTCAAGATTGTGGGGAGCCCGGAGCATACTGAAGAAATTCATATTGGAGGAGATGGAGAGATTTTCTGAAATGCTCAGATCTTTGATAAGTCTGTTGATATTCTGAACAACAAAGAGGCCCTCCCGTTCGAGCTGATTCCTTCCGGGTTTCAGAAGGGGGCTGATAATCTCTTTTCCCTGAAGAAACACATGGCCGCCGACAGGATTTATCTCTCCCGACAGAACTTTGACGAGAGTTCTTTTCCCGGAACCGTTCAGCCCCACCAGCCCGAGGATCTCCCCTTCAAAAGACTGGAGTCTGAAATCCTTGAGGGATGCTTCATAGGGGTTTTCTGTAGAAAGTTCTCTGATTCGTATTAACTCTTCCATATTCCCTGCTCCGGTCTCACAAGTGCGGCCTATGTCTCTTCTTTATTTACAGGCAGCTGGATTTCCACGGTGGTGCCGAAATTTTCCGTACTGTACACATGGAGTCCGTAGTCCTCTCCATACATCATCTTGATCCTGCTGTTCACATTGGCAAGGGCGATGCCGCTTCCCCGGGAGTTCTTTCTGTCACCGGGAGCGTCCCGCCAGTTCCGGAAGGCGCTGTTTAACTGGTCGACCATTTCTGCGGGCATCCCCACCCCGTCATCACTGATTTCAACAAGCAGGACCGTACGGGACAGTCTGGTTCTGATCGTCACCAGCCCGTGATCCAGTTTCATCTCCAGGCCGTGGTAGATGGAGTTCTCAATAATGGGCTGCAGGGTCAGTTTGGGGAGCAGACATTTCAGGGTTTCCTCTTCATCCTCCCCGGCAAGGATCTGCAGATCAAACTTGTTATTGAATCTGTACTGCTGAATTTTAAAAAAACTGGCCACATTTCCCAGTTCCTTCTTCAGGGAAACTTCGTTTTCCCAGTAACTCACGCTGTAACGGAAAAGATTCGACAGGGCTTCCGTCATTTCAGCTATTTCAGGAACCCCCTCGGTCAGGGCATGTCCCCGGATAGCATCCAGAACGTTATACAGGAAGTGAGGATTGATCTGACTCTGAAGCGCCTTCAGTTCAGCTTCTTTTTTCAGCAGATCCGATGTGTACTCCCGATCAAGGGACTGCTTGAGCATCTCAATGAGCTCATGCAGATGGATGGACAGGGTGACACTGTCTTTTTCCGGTTTGAATTCCTCAAAAATGGATTGTTCTCCCCGGGTGAGCAGTTTCATTGCCTCTTCCATTTTCCGAATAGGCCTGTAGACATACACAATCAGGGAAACCAGATCCCCCAAAAGCAGAATGCCCAGGATCACCCGGCCCAGGGTTCCCCACAATTCCCGGGGAACAGGAAGACAGGTCAGCGTCAGGAAGAGAACGCCCAGCAGGACAAGAAAAGCCACATGCCTTTTGAGCTCAACAGCCAGGGAGTGGGAGTGCAGCTTGTAATCAGCCATGGATTTTTCTGTAGATATTGGGTTTCAAGCCTACATTCCTGGCAAATATTCTGCTGAAATACCTTGTATCCCTGTACCCCACCAGGTGACTGATCTCCTGAATGGTCTCATTGCTGTTCACAAGCAGCTCCCTGGCCTTCTCAAGACGGATATCCACCAGAAAGTCCTTGAAATTCATTCCTGTTTCCTTTTTGAACAGGGTACTGAAATAGATGGGATTCAGACCGGCCTGGGCGGCAACCATATTAAGATCGATGGGTTCGGCATAATTCCGGGAGATGTAATCCTTGGCGATTCTGATGGGTTTATTGTCCAGCACTTTCCGGGAGGAAATTACAGTTTTCGCCATATCTTTGAACAGCCGGGACAAACGGGTATTCATGAGTTTCATATTGTGAGTCAGGTCTAATATGGATGCAGCCGTTTCGTATGCTTCGCCTATATAATCCCCGTTCACATTGAGTTTTCTGAACTGTTCAAAAATCGCATCACAGAGAAATCGATAGGTCCGGAAAAGCTGATCCGGATGAGTAATCGTCCGGGTCAGTCCGATCACATAGGTGGAGATCCCATAGGCAAACTGGTCCAGATCCTGATTCTCCAGGACTCTATTGACCGCATCGGCCAGAGGGGCACTGTCAGGCTGTTCAAATTTCTCAAAACCGGGAAGATCCGGCCGCAGGGTAAGCACCTTCCCGGTTCCCTGAAACAGACGGTCTTTTCGTATCAGTTCGGCATCGGAATAGCTGGCACTGAGATTCTCAAGGCCCGGATACACGCCCCCCATGCAGAATGTGACCCTCCAGTCACTGAAACCGGCAATTTTCTGAGAGGCCTGTTCCTGGAGCCGCTCCCAGTCGTCCCGGCTGATGGCAGGCCCGGGGCACTCCCACAGGTAGATCAGACTGTACTTTGTATAGGCACTCAGAGTTTCGATCCCCTCCACTCCGGCATGGGAGTTGACCAACTCTTCCACTCTTTCCAGTATTTTTACAGAGATACTGTAATGCTCTGTCCCCAGAAGGGACTGATCTATGCAGTCCGCCTGAATGATAAACACCATAAAACAGGGGGCCTGGAAATTCACAATATTTCCATTTGATAAACTCTGCCGGGTCTCGCTGTCTAATTTGAAATCACTATTGAGAAGCTTTTTAACAAGCTCCTTTTTGAGGATATTCCTGTTCTGTTCCAGTTCCTCCCTGGTTTCCAGGGCTTCCTGAATTCTGTTCTGATCACTGTTCCTTCTGTCGATGATCTTCCGCAGGATCCTGTTGATATCATCATGGGAGACAGGTTTCAGAATATAGTCTTCCGCTCCGTATTTCAGGGCTTTCTGGGCATACTCAAAGTCCTTGTACCCGCTGACAATAATAAAACTGATGGAAGGATCCAGCTCCTTGCTTTTTTCAAGGAGTGTCAGCCCGTCATAGCCGGGCATGCGGATATCTGTGATGACAATATCCGGTTTCTCCGTCCGTATCAGTTCATAGGCTTCGATTCCGTTGTAGGCAATACCGGCAAGGTCCAGACCGAACTCTTCCCAGGGAATAAGATGCCTGATCAGCTGGCATACTCTGTGTTCATCATCGGCGATCAGTACTTTCACACTCACTCCAGATATTCCTGTTCCAGATAGGGACTGTTCTCTCATCCCGCTGTTTTTCTACGGGACAGAAACAGGCATTCCTGACTCCCCCTTTTCAGCAGGATCGATTTGTAAAATTCAGTGTATCTGCAACTTCGCAGATTTGACAAGGCCTGAATTTCCAATTATTTCCCTGCCAGATATTCCAGGTAATCCCCCGATTCGATCCTCTCCAGCCCCTCTGTATCCCGGTTGTACAGATAGACCCAGGCCGTGACTCTCTCCCCGCTTTCCATATGGATCTCCTGCTGGACCCTCCTATATTCACGGGGCTCTGGATAGGCGTCGGAGCACTCCTCATAGTCATCCAGAACCTGCCAGACCCGGGTCCCCTTCAGGACGCTGTAGATTTCCCCTTTAACACAGTGGGAATTCTCTTCCGAAATTACTGCTCCCGGGTAATGATCAATTTCATAGAGCTCCCCGTAAAGCCAGCCTTCCCCGCAGTAGATGCCGTGCTCTTCCAGGATTCCCGGCCGTTCCGCCCGGACGATGTCTTTTCTGAGTGTGCCGTAGACAAACAGGTACTCAGCTGTCATTCCCTTCCCGTCCTTTTCCAAACCTCTGTATTCTGAGCATCCCGGAAGCAGGCAGTTCCCTCCCCCTCAGAACAGAGACAGCTGGGAATTGTCCTCTTTCTCCGGAAAGGCTGCCAGATACCGGAATATTTCATCGTTATCGTGAAGGATTCCCTCTTCCCGGCAGAACCTGTGATACAGGTCCATCAGTTCTCTGTTCCTTTCACTGCCCAGGCTGTAGCTGTTACCGAAGGTTCTTCTGTATCTTTCTTCCAGGCCGGGAAAGCTTTTCCTCAGCTGCTCATAGAAATACTCCCGGTTCCCCTCCCGGAGAGTGACCCCCATGCCGAAACAGAGAATCCCTTTTACCCCGGCCTCCCGGCAGTACTCCAGGAGTCCCCGGATATTCTCTGCCGTATCATTGATCCAGGGCAGGATGGGACAGAGCCAGACGACCGTATCAATGCCATGGTCTCCCAGGATTTTCAGGGTATCAAACCTTTCCCGACTTGTAGAAACCCGGGGCTCCAGGATGCGGCAGAGATCTTCATCGTAGGTGGTAAGAGTCATCTGGACAATGCATTTAGACTTTTCATTAATGCTTTTCAGCAGATCCAGATCCCGCAGGATCAGTCTGGATTTCGTTATGACTGTAACGCCGAATCCGTATTCCTGGATAATCTCCAGACAGGCCCGCGTATTGGCCAGGCTCTCTTTCACAGGTATATAGGGATCGCTCATGGAGCCGGTGCCGATCATGCATTTTTTTCTTTTGGAGGCAAGCTTCTTTCTCAGCAGTTCCGGTGCGTTGACCTTTATCTCCACATCCTCAAAATCATGGTCCATCCCGTAGATTTCACTGCGGGAATCGCAGTAGATGCACCCGTGGGTACAGCCCCGGCTGAGATTCATGCCGTTTTTCGGGGATAATATGCCTTTGGCCTCTTTAAAATGCATGGGGATACTATACCCGGAATTCTCCCTCCTGAGGAGTTTTCCTGCAGATTTTTAATCTATTCCCTCCCCATTAAAGACCGCAATTCTGATGCTGTTTCAGGATGCCTGGGGAGCTCTGAGTCTTTATTTCTCCTTTCCCAGAAAGATTCTGACAGGTAAAATCAATCCGATGGTGCACACAGCAGTCAGCACAGTTAGAGGGGGGATCAGCATTGCCCTGGCTTCCTCAGGGAGCGGCAGACAGAGAAAGATCCAGCTGAGAAAGTAGGCCGGAAAAACCCAGAATGTGTACCAGGACCATTTCTGCCCGGTCCTGAAGGCCGTTAAGGAAAGGACGATCATAAGCACGGCAAAGCCCAGATCCGATAGTCCGCCGCCTCTGAAATAGAAATCGTAGAGATTGAAAATATCAGGATAGGATGCTTGAAGCTCTTCGATGGTGTAACCGCTGATGGTTATCACTAGTCCCGGATCGGTATTGTTTCCAAGGGTATGGGGTATGGCGCCTATAAGAACCAGAAATCCTATGATAAGAAAAAGGATCCAGGCATATTTTTCAAAAAATTTCGGTTTATCGGTTTTTTTCATATGATCAATTTCCTCTCTTGTGTTTCATTCCATTCTCCCTTTACAGGGGATGTTTAAAATTCATTCCCTTTCCAGTTCACAATGGCTGTGTCATGGGATTTTTCTATAGAATAGTCATATTTCACAGTCTATGCCAAATATTCAGGAATAGGATAATGCATAAAGAGAGATATTCGTCTTTCTAATCTAAAAATAAAACCCCACCCCCATATTAACCGTATGGCCCGACATATCGGTGATATGCTTCTCGCCATAGGGATCAACCGTAGGATCCAGATCATAGAGTTCCGGAATCGGAGCTCCGTCCCCGTAGGAGCCGTCCCGGAAAAAGTAGTTGGTGGATTCGGTATCCTTATTCATCTGATATTTGAACTGGTAGGTAAACTGAAAAGCCACCCGGGGGGTCACAAAATACTGTACCTTTAAAGTCGGGGCGATTGTATACAGGGAAATATCATTGGAAGTCACCGTATAGGTTCCGTAGGACATCTGGGTATCATCCAGTGGTATAGTGTATTCCTGTTCCAGAAAGGTCTGGGCCATACTCAGCTCCGCCCCGGCCGTGAGGTTCAGGGTTTTAGAAAAGTTCCATACATACCCGGCTCCCAGATGGAGAGAAAAATAGGGAGATCTGTCTTTGGAGTAGGTTATCGTTGATCCCTCGGGAAGATCGGCTCCCATATTCTCCACGTCCTCCGCATCCAGATTAATGCCCTTCTCATTATAGGACTTGTCAAACCGGACAGCTCCCGGAGCCAGGGCCAGACCGCCCCAGGCCACAAGCCACTTGCGGATCCTGTAATGGAGCATAATGGAAAAGAGGTTAAACTCCTGGGGATGGGGCTGCCCTTCCCTTTGGGCCATCTCTCCCATGGTAGTGGCCCAGGGGATCACTCCGAACTCGATTCCCAGTCCGTAGGGGCTCACATAGGCGGCGGTATAGGCTTCGGAGGTTTCAAAAACCTCTTCTTTGGGAATAGCCTTACCGGCGCTTCCCACAACCTCGCCGGTTTCCACCGACACAAGCTGCAGGGTAAGGCGGAAGTCTGCTCCCAGCTCGGTGACGCTGCCCACCAGGAAGTACTCAGCCAGCTTGATCCCGCCGGTTTCAAGCTCCCCGGAAGCCAGTCCCGAAAGGGAGAATTTGATCTCTTCGATCATCTCATCCCGGAGCTCTTCGTCCACCAGATTGAAAATCAGGGACCGCTCCAGATAGGAGCGGATAATAGCAGTGAATGCCGGGCCTACTTCGTATTCCGTAAGCGTCAAATAAACACAGGCCCTTTATCAGCCGTAATGTTATCTTTTAAATTCCATGGTAATAATTCTTCCCATTCTTGTTCATTATTGATGAGCGGAGCTTTAGAGAAAACATAATGCAGATAATCAAAGGGATTCAAATTATTTTGTTTTGCAGTCTCAATCAGAGAATACATCCCGCAGGAACTGTCTGCCCCTTTGGGATTCCCGGAAAATAGCCAGTTTTTCCTCCCCAGAACAAAAGGACGAATAGCATTTTCACTGGCATTATTATCCGGAGTCAGATAGGGGCTTTCCAGATATCGAATCAAATAATCCCATTGATTCAATGCATAGTGAACCGCTTTTCCCAAAGCACTTTCCGGTAGAATATTCTCAGAACGTTTATCCAGCCATCGTTTAAATGCATCAAGAATAGGCTCAGCCTTGCTTTTCCGTTGTTCCAGGAAATCTTCAGAAGATAATTTTCTACTCCTTAGATCTTTTTCCAAGGCATAGAGCTTCTTGATATGCTTGATTCCTTCCAGAGCACTTTTAGATTTTTTACTGGCTTTATCAGCCTCAAAGAACTTCCTTCTGGCATGAGCAAAGCAACCTACCAGATGTATATCGGGATTGCCTTCTACCGCGGTTTTGTATCCTTGATATCCATCGGTTTGAAGATACCCTTTAAAACCTGTGAGAAAATTCTTTGCATGTTCCGATGCCCGTGTCGGATGGTATTCATAATAAACAGCTTGTTGTCCCGGAGGACCGCCTCTGGCCAGCCACATATAGGATTTTTGTTTGTTATCCCGACATGGTTCATTCAGAACCTGTACGGTTGTTTCATCCATTTGAAGAACCACACCGGATTTTGTATGTATTTTCAGCAGTTCGAAGAGAGGGAGAAGAGCTTCAAAAGCCTTTTTTTGCCAATTACTCATATTCTGACGGCTAATCCGGGCTCCCATTCGCTCAAACCGCTTTTCCTGTCGGTAAAAAGGAAGATGGTCCACGTACTTGTTTACCATCAGAAATGCCAACAGACCGGGAGTAACTATCCCTTTGGGGATGATGGAAGGCTCCGGAGGGGCAATCTTTACAGCAGGAATATCTTCATCGGCGGTTCCTTCGCAATTACCACAGGCATATTTAAACCGGATAATCCGCTCTACCCAGATACGGGGAGGAATCACATGCAGTTTCTCAGAGATCTCTTCCCCGATTTTCTTCAGTTCCGTACCGCAGGCACAGGTTTTTTCATCCTCAGGAATATCAATAATCTTTTCTTTACGGGGAAGGTTCTCATCCAGAGGCTTTCTGCCTGTTTTCTTACGCTTGTAAGAATCTATTTGCTGTTCTACCGAACTGTCTTCCTCTGGAGTCACAGCTTCATCTGTATCAAATAATTCAATCTGATCAGGAATATTTTCTGCTCTTCGACCGAATTGACGATGCAATGCCAAAGCCAACTTCTCTTCAAGAAGCTGATATTTCTTTTCCCAGTTCTGGTTCTGGGCTTTTGATTCAGCGAGTTGCTGTTTCAGCAAAAGGAATTCTCTTTGCGCTTCTAAAGGAAGAGAGGCAATATCCATAAAAGAATTTTAGCAAAGTCTGGAATTTGAGTAAATTCCTTTCAGGCAATTTCTGAATATTTCAATGATTCATGAGCCTTCCAGAAATCAATACCCTTTAAAAGCATAGAGAGTTCTTCAAAGCTGATGGCTTTTGCAGCTTCTTCCGTATCCGGCCAGGGAAAACGGTACTTTTCCAAACGCTTCTGCCAGAGGCAGAACCCTGTCTGATCCCAATAGAGGGCCTTCAGAATCCGTCTCTGTTTATTACAGAACATGAAAAGAGAACCGCAAAAAGGATCAAGAGCCATCTCATCTTGAACCTCTACAGCCAAACCGTTTATAGCTTTTCTCATATCCGTAACACCGGGACGGATAAATATTTTGACTTGGGAGAAATCCTTAATCATTGCACTCTTCCAGGGTCTGGAGCAGTTTCTTCAATGTGATTATATCAAAGTTCCGATCCAGTTTTATCCGGTAGGATTTCCATTGCAATTCAATGGATCCCATTTCTTTATCTAAGGGCCTTTTCATCGGAACTTCAATCAAGGATTGAGTTTTCCGGTTATACCGCTTTTGCCATCCGTGGAATGTCGTTGTTTTCAGTTTTTTATCCCGGCAGAACTGACTTACAGATTTTCCGGACTGTTTCCACTCTGCCAAAAGAGCTAAGCGCTGATCCATTGTGTATTGTTTCATAGTAAATCTCCTGATGGAGATTGTACCGGGATGACTTGGAGAATTTTAGATGCGGTTTATTTGACGCTTACCGTATTCCTCTGCCGAGGGAGACTGGTTCTGCACGGGCAGAACGGCCAGATTGGGCCATTGAACTGGTGGCAGAAGAGGTTAACTATACAATCAATGCCTTTACCGAAATTATACAGTCCGTGGAGGAACTGGATCAGGGAGGCCAGAAAATCCTGGAATCCTCCAACAACATCCATGACATTACCCTTTCGATCCGGCAGGGATCCAATGATATCAAACAGGGTACAGAAATGATGCTGGACAGCTCTTCCAAAATGCGGAATGCCTCCCGTTCGGTTGCATGGGAAATGACCGATGCCAGAACAAGCATTCAGGAAATTGCGGATTCCACTCAGATGATGGTTTCCATGTCGGGCGAACTGAATACCATTGTAGAAGAACTGCAGCAGAACTTCGGACGCTTTAGAACCTGATCTTTAAACTGTTAGAGGGTGCTGCTTATTTACATAGAAAAATAAGATTCCAAAGAATCTACAATATGTGGATAACTGATCAACTCCTGTTCCAAACGGATATTTTTTCCGTATTTG
This sequence comes from Oceanispirochaeta sp., assembly GCA_963666275.2. Lineage (GTDB taxonomy): Bacteria > Spirochaetota > Spirochaetia > DSM-2461 > DSM-2461 > Oceanispirochaeta. The sequence continues at coordinate 1,323,058 of CAXXOA010000001.1, read as the reverse complement.
TCTGCTGCCAGATCTCTGAAAAGAGATTTTTCAGAAGGTGTCAGATTATTAGGAAGCATTTTAACTGGCTTCTCTTCAGCCGACCAAAGATCTTTATGATCAAGAAGAGTTTTCCGGTCCATCATCAGAGAGCGGGTCTGTGGAAAAACCCCGCGGAACTGAGAAAGTATGGCAAATCCGTGGGTATCCAGATCGCCCCAATAATAGAGATCTCTTTCCTGCAGCCAGTCAGCCTGTTCAAGAGCGGAGAAATCATATCCGCGTCCAAATAGGATCAGACTATCCTGCAGCGTAGGGAAGGCCAGGGCAGTAATATCGTTTTCAATAACAATGACTCTCTTTATGCGTATAGGCCTCTGACAGAACTCGTCAGATCGTACACTGAGATCGCTGAAACCGCTGGGGCTGTCAGAAACATGGGGAAACAACATTCGGATCAGTTCGGGCTTACTAAGAAATCCGTAACGCTTTGCAAAATGCCGAACTCCGGAATACTTTACATCAATAGCCGATTCTTCCAGTATCCGATCCAACCATACGGATAAAATCCCCCGTTTCCTTTCGATAAATTTTGTATCCACTCCATCCAGGGCTAACTGCCGCAGATAGATTCCCGGACGGGGATGGACTTTTATCCATTTCAGTATTCGGATTAACCGTTCCAGTTCATCTTTCTGTTCCAGAAGTTGATGAGGTTTCTGAAGAGCCCACTCCTCCAGTTCGGGAAAAGGATCCGTTAAAGTTGTATATAATTGGAGATACGCTTCATAAACTTTCCGTTTTCCAATACATTCCAGGATTGCGTTTGAATCTGCAAAGACCAGGGCCGAGGGTATCCGGTTGCGCCCCAGCAGTCTGTGATTCACTTCAGTCTTTTCAAGTTCCCAGGAAGCGTTGAAGCATTGTTCTTCCAACTCCAGGCTCCAGTTCCTGACTTGCTCAAAAAATTCGCTCAGTTCTTTTGAGTTAGGCTTTTTCAGAGCTAATCGAAAAGGAAAGTCCAGTCCTTCTGTTTTCAATTGCCTGATTAAAGCTCCTGAATCCCAACGTTTTATAAGTGTCTTCCGGACCTCAAAGGCGGTTCCCCAGTTCATTGAATAAGCTCTTCCTTCCGCTGTCGGTATTCTTTGATAGTGAAATTCCGCAGGAGGGATCTTTTTCCATTTTCATTTGAAACAAATCCCACACTGGAGACAAAAGGCTCGATGATATGAATTTTCTGAAGCGGAGTAATCACAAGGAGCTGGAGGTTCAATTTCCTGAAGAGTTCCAGTCCGTATCGAGCAGATTCATCGGATCCACGACCGAATGCTTCGTCGATAACCACGAATCGAAAACTTCGGGAACGGACTTCATTAAATTCCAGTCCGAACTGATAAGCCAGGCTGGCGGCCAGAACCGTATAAGCCAGTTTTTCCTTCTGTCCCCCCGATTTCCCCCCAGAATCGGTATGATGTTCATATTCGCTGTCATCCTCGTTCCAGCGTTCCGAAGCGGCAAAGTCGAACCAGTTTCGTACATCCGTAACTTTCTTTGTCCATTTCCGGTCCAATTCTGCGCTCCCTTCCCGCCCACGGAAGCGGTCGACGATCTTCCTTACTTCCAGAAATTTCCGTTCTGTATACTGTTCATCCCTATTTCCATCCAGGCTGCCTTCGGTGCAGCTTCTCAGATCCTGTCTGAATTGCCGTATTTCCACATCGTTGGAATTCATTACATCCAGGAGTATATAACGGTCTTTATTGTATTCAATGGAAGACATGGAACGATTTATTTTTGCTATCCTGTCTTCAATCTCTTTCCTCTCTCTGTTGAGCTGTGCCTGAAAGTTGGCGATTTCACGAATCGTATTTTCGTTTAAAAGTTCCTTAAAACGTTGTTCAAACTGAGGCAAATCGTCCCGCTTCAGTCGCTCCAGAATAGATCTGAATTCACTGCCGGCCTCTATAACAGCATCGATTTCGCTGGTTTCGCTCAGATAATCCCGTTTGAAATCCTGCATATCCCGGACAATTTTCTGCCCTAGCCGATCCAGACGTTTCGAAACGGCATCAATACGGCTCTGCAGCCAGTTACGAAGCTCATGCTGTCTGGCATCGCAACTTTCAACGGTAAAACGGCGACCTTCAAGGGCTTCATCAATAAGAGGCTCAATCAAGAGGGACCATTCGTCAGAATTTGTTTCCGACTCTTCCGCTAAAGCTTCAGCCTGATCCCTCTGTTCCCTGAAATTCCGGATTTTCTCTTCAATAGTGGCCAAATCCTTCCGGGCTTTGACCAGAGCCTCTTTCATTTCCCGGCGTGCAGATTCCAGAGCTTCCAAACGGACATTCAGGGTATTAAGGATATCCGAGCTGGCTTCGAGTTGACTGATTTCCTTATTTATACTATCGATTCTTTCTGCCAGTGGCTGCCAGTGGAGTTCTTCAAACCGTGTATAATGCCCGAGTCCAATGGCAGTTTTTTTCCTGTCATCCCTGAGTCCTGCCTCTTTATCCAAAGAGGCCATTTTACTGCTGATATCCTGCATTTTCTTTTCCAACTGCCGAAGCATTTGTCCCAGGGTATTCAGTTTAGAACGGTTGATCCAACCTAGAACATAACGGCTTCTATCGTCAATTCTGTGCCGATCATCCTTTTCATGACGGGCTCCTCCGCTTTTCATCAACCCCATTCTGGTAAGCCCTTTACTGGCCAGGCGGAAACTTTCCATGGTATCGCAGCAACTGTAATCAAAACGTTTATGAAGCTCTTTTTCCAGCCAGTTCCCCAGAGGATGGCTGCTCTTTAGGTCAATTTTATTCAATAAGGAATCATCCGCATGCTCATAGAGCTGCCTTTCCCGACTTTCCGGTGTTCTGAAGAATACAAGGCGGCCTTTCAAATGGGTTCGATCAACCCACAAGGCCACATCTTTGTAGAACTTATCGGGAACCAAAAGACTCATGGCAAAATTCCTGAGTACTCTTTCTATAGCGCCTTCCCATTCGGCACAGCTCTCACGAACCTTGATAAGCTCCCCGGCGAAGGGCAGCTCTTCTTCGTCCAGGCCTAGTTCGGAGCAGAGTCTCTCTCTTATAGAAAGCTGTCTGGATTCAATATTACTCTTCCTTGATTGGAGTGACTCAATTTCATGACTCAAATCATTGTGCTGTTTTTTATGATCAACAAATTCAACGGTGATTTCTGTTTTTCTGTTCTCCCCTTCCCGGCTCTGCTCTTCCAGTTCTACCAGAAATCCCTCAGCGGCTTTCCTGTTGTCTATGAAATCCTCCGACGAACGCAGTTCGGAAAGGTCCAGCTGCTGTGCCAGTTTCAGGTATTCCCCATAGCGTTCAAAACACCTTGTCTTCTCGCCGATGGCCTTTCCCTTCTCGGATTTAAGCAGCTCCAGACGGTCTCCGCCATTTTCATAGATCGCTTTCTTCAGATTATCTCGTTCGTTTTCCTGTTGTAACTGCACCTCTTCCATAGAAGCGAGGGATAGAGCTTTCTTCTGCTGTTTCTCTTCCAAGCCAAGGATACGTTCTTCCAGAAGCTTCTGTTTTTTACGGGAAAAATAGGGTTCCAGCCCATCACGGCACGTCCTGTCTTTCAGAAGCTGTTGCCTAAGCTCGTCATGGGTATCCAGATCTGCGGCTAAAGGTGTCAGTCTGGCAATCTGATCCTTCGCCTTAAGTACTGCTGCGTGAGCACGGTTCAGATCATCGAAATGAGTGATCAGAGCCTCAAGTCTTGGTTCCACATCGAAGGCTTCCAGCATATGCTCCCGAACAAAGGCCGTCAGGTTCCCAATAGATTTCATAGACACTGTTTGATGGAAGAGCTCCAGGGCTTGTTCATTCTGTAAACCAAACCGGCGCCGGAAGGCTGAACCATAGGGTGGAAAGTTATCAAAAGGGGGTTCCGTATGTTCTCTGCTACGGAGGGCTTTACGGAGAACATTGATGTCTCCATTAAAATCAGAAAAATGATCACGGATATTCAGCTCATCATCAGAAACCAGATAGAATCGGGAGGGCTGACCGGAGCTGTCTTTCTGCCAGAATACCTGGGCGAGGGTTACTGTCTGATTGAATCCTTCATTTCTGAATACGGCCAGAAGCACGGAATAGCTGTTTCGAGCCCGTAAGGGAACGGGTTTGGCCGCATGCCCTTCATCACTGCGTTCGGACTTATAATAGCCCATAACATAGGATCGGAGAGAACGTTCCTTCTTCTCAGCGCCGGCCGCCTTGTTATACCGTATTTTTCCCGGTGGAACGAGCAGTGTGGTCAAAGCATCCACCAGTGTGGATTTTCCCGAACCGATGTCTCCTGTCAGAAGGCCATTGCTGCCGTCCAGGGGAAATTCCCAGATACTTTTATGAAAGGTTCCCCAGTTGAACATCTCCAGTCTGTGAAGACGAAATCCCGCCCGACGATCATCATCGGAAAACTCAAGAAATCCGTCCATTTCATTCATTCGGCTATCTCCACCGTTTCAGATTTTCCCTTGTAAGCGGTATACTCTTCCATCTTCTGATCAAATTCATTAAGCCACTGGGCGTCAACAAAAGCCTTCAATATCCTTTTAATTTCCATTTTTTCTCTGTTTTCTCCCAGATAGCGGAGAAACCCCATATCCATCACTCTTTTCAAATAAGCATCGACCTTACGGACAAACTGTACTTCGTTCATGCCCGAAGGAAAATATACGGCCATCATGTCTACAATTTCCTGTTTGTCCAAAATGATACGGACTTCCCCGCTGCCGGCATCGTGTTCAGCCATTTTTCTCCTGAGCAGGGCAATGAGAAGACTGACCGGATAAGACAGGGGTCTCCTGGCAATCATCCGAGGCATTTCCTCTCCCCCTTCCTCTTCCCTGTTTTTCAAATAGGCGAACCCTTCATCTTCAAAAATCACCAACTCCAGAGCCATCCGGGACAGATAATCACTCAGATCTCCCTGATTTTGAAGAAGCTGCTGCCATTGAACGGGATTATCATCCCTGTTCATCACCGACTTCATGAGTTTTATCAGCAATAGGGAAAACACGGTACTCTTATCCTGACTGTCCATCTCGTCTCCTCTGAAAAAGAATAAGGGGCATTCGGGCTGTTCTTAAAATCCCGGCTCTATCGATCCATTGGATATTTTCCCGGACTTGTTCGTCAACAGAAGCGGTTAAGCTCTCTTCTGCCAGAGAAAGGTAACTTATCAGTTCAGCCAATCCTTCTTCCAAGGGAAATTCCTCTAAAACTTCCGAGAGGGAAGCCTGGTCTTTGGTTTCCAGACAGGTTTGAATCTGTTTTTTCAGGACAAGTTTATCCACCACCACCTGATTAAAAAGGACCTGATCGTCTAGAACGTTAAAATCTGGTTCTTCCACTTCCGCTTTAAGGACATCAGAAACGGGAGGAGAAAATAGGGGCTGCTCCATGGGAAGATGGATTTCAGGGCGAAAGCCGTCTAGAGTCATAAAATCCCCCTCGGGAAGTGCATCTCTGAGTTTAATGGCTTTCTGTTCAATTCCGTCCAGCAGGCGGCTGATTCTCCGGTTCTCATAATAGCTTTTATCATCCAGAAATCGCCGAAGCTGCTGACTGAGACGTGCAACTGTTCTCTGAGTCTGTTCTCCTGCCAGCATCCAGTCGAAATGTATCCGTTTATAACGGTCCGGATTTTCCAGGGTTTGAACTGATTCCAGGGAACATACCGCATCCAGAAGATCCGATAGCTCTTCCTGGCTGGCGGAAGACATGAGAAATCCCCAGAATGCGGAAAAGCTCTGACCTTCATCAGAACCGGAAATGGAATCTCTCTCTCCCAGAAGAATCTTCAGCAGCGAACTCTTCTCTCCTGTCCATGAGGCTATTTTCTCCCGGATATCCCGGTCCAGATTCCTGAAATTTTGTTCCACCGCACGGAAATCACTGAGCAATTCACCCGACTGCCTCTGGAACTGAAGAAATCGCTCCCGTACTTCCCGTTCACTAAGCAGAGGCACATAACCATCCCGAATTTTCTGTATCTCCAGGTCGATCTGTTTCTTTTGCTCTTCCAACCTCCCGATCCTGGTCTCTTCATTTTCTTCCATCCCATGGATGATCTGCTTCAGAAGTTCAATACTAGAGTACAAACGGCTTTCGGTGCCGATGAAAGTCCGTTCGAAGAGTTCTCTCATCCATTGCAGAGCTTTTTCACTGGCCGGGGTAAGGTCGAAATGGGGTTCATCAAACCCCAGAGGATAGAATTTTCTGAGCCAGCCCCGTTCATTACGGCTCCATTCAGTCAGATATTCCCCTGCGGTCCGCGGAAATCGCTCTTCCGATTCCAGTTCTCTGAGAGAATACAGATAATCCTCCAGAAGCATAAGAATTTCTCCTTCGCTGATCTGCCGGATCTTTGCATCTGAAAAGATCCGGTCCAGGAAACCGGCAATCAAGGGACTGTTTTCCGCCGCCATAAGCCGCCAGGCGGGGTGTTTTTTCCGCATCTCTTTCAGTTCGAAGTAATCCAGGGACATAAGTCATAATTCTATCATTTATAGAGATGTTTTTGAAATACTGCATTTTGGAAATCTGTAATCAATTAAAATGGATGATTTTTTGAGATATCCTCTGTCTACTCAAAAATCCCTCTAAAAATAGAACCCCACCCCCATATTGACCGTATGGCCGGACATATCGGTGATATGCTTCTCTCCATAGGGATCGACTGTAGGATCCAGGTCATAGAGCTCCGGAATCGGTGTTCCGTCACTGTAGGAACCGTCCCTGAAAAAGTAGTTGGTAGATTCGGTATCTTTATTTATCTGATATTTGAACTGGTAGGTGAACTGAAAAGCCACACGGGGGGTCACAAAATACTGAACCTTTAAGGTCGGAGCGATTGTATACAGGGAAATATCATTGGAAGTCACCGTATAGGTCCCGTAGGTCATCTGGGAATCATCCAGTGGTATGGTGTATTCCTGTTCCAGGAAGGTCTGGGCCATACTCAGCTCCGCACCGGCCGTCAGGTTCAGGGTTTTTGAAAAGTTCCACACATACCCGGCTCCCAGATGAAGGGAAAAATAGGGCGACCTGTCTTTGGAGTAGGTAATCGTTGATCCCTCCGGTAGATCCGCTGCCATATTCTCAACGTCCTCCGCATCCAGAATAATGCCCTTCTCATTATAGGACTTGTCAAACCGCACGGCCCCCGGAGCCAGTGCCAGACCGCCCCAGGCCACAAGCCACTTGCGGATCCTGTAATGGAGCATAATGGAAAAAAGGTTAAACTCCTGCGGATGGGGCTGCCCTTCCCTTTGGGCCATCTCTCCCATGGTTGTAGCCCAGGGAGTCAGGCCGAACTCGATCCCCAGCCCGTAGGGGCTCACATAGGCGGCGGTATAGGCTTCGGAGGTTTCAAAAACCTCTTCTTTGGGAATAGCCTCAGCGGCGCTGACCAGAACTTCGCCGGTTTCCACCGATACAATCTGCAGGGACAGACGGAAGTCCTCCCCCAGCTCTGTGACGCTGCCCACCAGGAAGTACTCTGCCAGCTGGATCTCTCCGGTTTCCAGGCTGCCCGAAGCCAGTCCGGTAAGAGAAAATTTGATCTCCTCGATCATTTCGTCCCGGAGCTCTTCGTCCACCAGATTGAAAATCAGGGACCGCTCCAGAAGGGATCGGATAATGGCTGTAAACGCCGGCCCCACCTCGTACTCCTCAGCCGAGGGAGACTGATTCTGAACGGGAAATACCGCCAGATTGGGCTGGAACGCCAGGTCGGGATGGGTATTTCTGAACTCCAGCGTCAGTTTACTGATAAGAGACTCGATAACAAGCTCTGCCGACTGGGAGTACAGAGGGGAAAAGAGCAGAACCAGAAAGATCAGGACAGGATATTTTATTTTACTCATAGGGACTCCTGAGGGGCTGCTCTTTAAATTATCTTATGAGCGGGAGGGAAAGTCCAATACACATGAAAAGAGAGGGTGCGGATAATTCTGATGAACATCTGCTTGATGGTAAAATCAGAATCAATCTCCTGAATTATTTTTGTGAACAATTTTCAGCATAGTATGGTCTCAATTCATAGCGCATTTTTTCTGCTGCATTTCCCGATTTTTTTAGAATCGTCCCTATGGGCTGTAATATGAGCAATCAGAATATTTGAAAATACTCCTTTGAATAATACCTCGGAGGTATGTGACAGAGATTGTCCCGGGATTAGAATCCTGAGTATGAAAACAATCAAAGACGAATTAACTTTATTCAATACCATAAGGTATGAGATAAAGGCATTAGGTAATCTGGAAAATCACTACTCGGAATGGGACAACGTGGAGAGAATCTGTCACAGTCTAATCGATGGGATTTATACAGTGACCATACTGACCTGTACGGTAGATCAGGCTGCCTTGCTGGGGATAATCAGAAGGCTATATAACCATGGACTGCCTATCATATCAATACATTTCCTTGATACCTGATACCTCTCCATCTGCAATTTCAGGAAAATGTCCAGGACCCTGGAACTCTGTGTTATGATGTATTTATTCCATCAACCTTATTCCGGTACTGAGGCAGCTGATGACGATTCCATTATTAGAAACCAAATTTCATATACCACCTGTCAGACCGGAATATGTCTTTCGCCCGCGTCTGGTTGATCATTTAAATAATAACCTTCACCGGAAGTTGACCCTCCTGTCAGCACCAGCCGGCTTTGGAAAAACATCGCTTATCAGTGAGTGGATTCTTGGAACAGATCGGCAGCTGGCCTGGTTGTCCCTGGATCAAAGAGACAATGATCTGCTGCGGTTTCTATGTTATCTGGTTGGAGCTATAGAAACAACTCAAAATAGAATAGGTAGCGAGACTCTGAAAATGATGCAGACCGGGGAGCAGACAGCTCCGGAGTTGGTGCTTACCAGTCTTATAAATGAAATTGTTTCTCAACCACAGGAAATAATCCTGGTTATAGACGACTACCATTTAATTGATGACCAGGAGATAGATGAAATTCTCGAATTTCTCATTGACAACCTTCCCTCCCAGATGCATCTGGTCCTCTCCACACGGGAAGATCCCCAACTTGGTCTATCCCGTCTGAGAGCTTCTGGTCAAATGAATGAACTTCGGGCTCAGGAACTTCGATTTCTGACAGATGAAATTGCTCAGTTTATGAACGTTGGTATGAATCTCCAACTGAACTCAGAACTTATAGAATCCCTTGAACAACGCACCGAAGGGTGGATAGCCAGTCTTCAACTTGCAGCACTCTCTATCCAGAAACAGACAGACATACCACTATTTATACAATCTTTTACCGGAAGCAATCGGCTGGTATTGGATTATCTTGTAGAAGAAGTACTACGGAATCAGAATGGAGAAATTCAGGATTTTCTAATACAGACCTCCATTCTGGAAAGGATGTGCGGTTCACTCTGTGATGAAATCACTGGCCGCAAAGACGGGCAGAAGATACTGGAGATGCTGGAAAGAAGTAATTTGTTTATCATTCCTATGGATGATGAACGCCGTTGGTACCGTTATCATCATCTTTTTGCAGAACTTTTACGTCAACACCTGAGAGAGACTCAAAAGGAGAATATTCCGGAACTTCATAAAAAGGCAGGATTCTGGTTTTCCCAACATAATTATGATTTTGATGCCATTGAACATAACCTCCTGGCCAGGGACTTTGAAAGCGCTGTAGGCTGGATTGAGGCCTACCTGGGGGAAAACTTTGAGAAAATATCACAAGCGACCCGTAAACGCTGGCTGGAAACAATACCCGAGGAATACCTTGGGACCAGGCCCTACCTGGCTCTGTTCGAAGCCTGGTCTATGATCGTGGCTGGACAACTGGAGATTGCAGAACGATGCATCGGAGCTGTGGAAAACTCACTTGTTCCCAGGGATTCATCTAATCGGGAAAACAGACTTCAATGGACTCAATGCCTGGCCATGGCAGCCGCATTCCATTCCTTTATTGAATCATACAGAGGAAATTTTGAAGCAAGTATTCAGCAGGGCTTAAGAGCGCTTGCATACCACCAGGAATTGATCGCACAACAGGGATCTTCAGCCGCTGAGGGTGAGATTATGAGACCCCGGGCATTCGCGCTGATTGTTCTGGCTTATGCCTATGAATATGCCGGCTTAATAAAAGAGGCCGAACAGGTCCAGACTGATGCCATGTCTGCTGCAAAACAACTGGGCGATAGAGAACTCATAAGTTTTGCAGGGATGATACAGGCAGAAATGCTGAGGTGTAAGGGAAATCTACGGGAAGCGGCAAAGCTTTGCAAAAGCCTGATTTTCGATTCAGAGATTTCTAAAATATCGGAAAATCCGAAATTCTGCTGGCTTTTTGCTTTCTACAGCGATGTCCTGACAGAAATGGGAGAAACCGATACCGCCCGGGAACAGGTTGAACTGGCCATGGAACGTTCCTCCCGCTGTGAAGACGGTTTCTATATAACCCGGAGCAGTATTTATGTTGCCAGGACATTCTTTTCCTGCGGAGAGTGGGAAAGGGCCTGGAACACCATTCAGAAAGTGAAACGTCTTGCGGGGCAACGCCATTTGCCTCTGCCAAAGCTATTAATAGCAGAGTCATGGAAAGCCCGGCTTATGCTGGCAGAAGGAAAGCTTGAAGAAGCTGTCCAATGGGCAGATGAGCTCAGCATTGATACCAGCAAACCTCCTCAGCGTATCCAGGAAGAATTGTATTTTGTTCTCGCACGAATCAGGCTTGCACAGGGCCATCCGAAAGAAGCGGTTTTTCTCCTTAAATGGGCTGAATCAATAGCTGTTTCAGAAAATCGAGCAACTGCCATTATTGAATCCCTCACTCTTCAGGCACTGGCCTGGCAGGCTTTAGATGATCGGAAAAGTGCCCTGGAAATGATAGCGAAAGCTCTCACCCTGGCGGAACCCCTGGGCTTTATCAGCCAATTTACTGACGAAGGCCCGGGGATGAGCAAATTGCTCTACGAAGCAGCTAAAGCGGACATTCAAACAGCCTATATCCACCGGCTATTAGAGAATTTTCCCTTAAAAGAACCTGAATCGGAAGCAGACAAAAAAGCAGAAGCAAAGCAGAAAGGACTAATGGAACCTCATAGTGAACGGGAAATTGATGTATTGCAGCTTATCGCAGAAGGCTTATCCAACGAGCAGTTGGGTGAAAAACTTTTTATCTCCGTCCATACAGTTAAGGTTCATACACGGAATATCTACGCCAAACTGAACTGCCATAACCGTACGGAAGCCGTAGCACGAGCCAGAAGATTCGGTATCCTGAATCTGGATTGAGCCCCATATTATCCCATAACTAAATATTTCATCTCCAAATACCTCCTGAAATACTACTGCTGTGGTATGCGGCCATGGCATAGCCGGAAGTAGACTATACCCATCTTAATCGTATGGGTTTGTTGGGAATTTTTATTCAGCAAATCAATTTCAAAGGAGTTCCTTATGAAAAGAAGACAAAACATCCGCAAAGGAATATCAGCGGCATCCATGTTTCTGTTTCCGGTTAGTGCCTTTTATTTCTCGCCCTATTTGTTCATCAGAGGCGCTGAGAAGGGAATCATTGTGGGAAGTGCCTTTACTTTTTCGGTGTTTCTTATCACATCGTTAATCTCCGGAAGGGCCTTCTGCGGATGGGTTTGTCCAGCCGGTGCGATTCAGGATGTGGTTTCCGGATTCCGTGACCGACCGGTAAACCCTAAGCGTCTCGGTTGGATTAAATTTATTATCTGGGGTCCCTGGCTCATGGGTTTCATTCTGCTCCTGATTCGGGCAGGGGGAGTACAGTCAGTGGAGCCCCTCTATCATATTGAACACGGAGTTTCCGTAACCGATCTCAGGGGTTTAATCATCTATATGGGAATCGTCCTGATATTCTTTCTTTCGGCCCTGTTCATCGGTAAACGGGGAGCCTGTCATAGTTTTTGCTGGATGTCCCCTTTTATGATCATCGGAAGGAAAATCAGTCTGGCTCTTCGGATTCCCCGTTTGGGCTTAAAGGTCAATTCATCACAATGCATCTCCTGTAAACGCTGTAATCGTTCCTGCAGCATGGGCATAGAGGTAGATCAGCTTGTTCTAAATGACAAGCTGGAAACCCAGGACTGCATCCTCTGCGGAGCCTGTGTCGACAACTGCCCCAAAAAAGCAATTCAGTTTGATTTCGGTATGAATCCTATTCAGAAAGGAGATTAGAATGCACAAAACTGGCCTCAGAATTTCCTATTACGAGTATAACGCCTTTATCATCGAATACGGCGGAAAGAGGGTCGCCATCGATCCAGGAGCCACCTTCGCCTATTACTTTCAGTTTCATTCAGTTATACCCAAATCCATCTGGCCTGCTGTAAGTCACATCGTGATTACCCATGGAGACCCCGATCATTACTGGTTTGCCCATAAAATGGCGAAAGTATCGGGCGCCCCGGTCATAATGAACAGAACCATGATGAAAGAGACTCCCAAAGGTCCTAAAGCACTGGGGCCCCGTTCGAGGGGTCTGAAATTCGATTGGAATCTGGCCTCCCCTGAACTCTTCGCCCCTGGAGAAACCCGAAATGTGGATGGCATAAGATTTACCGCCGTAAAAACTACCCATGGGCCTCTTTCTTTGAGAATGGGCCCTTTTGTAAAAGTGGAATATCCCGGACCAAAAGAACGTGTCGGATGGGGCTCCCTAGGGTTTATAATGACCTGGAATGGCCGCACCCTGGTAAACCTGGGCGATACTCTTCTGGAAGAGGAAGCCTGGTCATCCATCGTTGAACCGGATGTTCTGATGCTTCCCATCGGTGGGAAAGACGCAGGGAATACCATGGGAGTTGAAGAGGCGATAGAAGCTGTCAGGTTGATGAAACCCGGGGTGGTTATTCCCATGCACTATAACCTGCGAGCTTTGTTTACAAATAAATACTGCCCCGCCGATGCTCAGGAATTTAGAGCAGGAATCGAAAAGCTAGGTTCCAGTTGTATTGTGCTTACTCCCGGAGATTTCTGGGAGGAAAACTGAGGGAGGGAAAATCAGGGAACAGGTCCGTTCCCGTTAATGGAGGTACAGAATACTACCAGGATTACTACCCCCGTGGTACGCGGACAATACCCTTCAGGAATTAAAGTTCAATCAACATGAAGGAGGCAGTCATGAGAAAGTTTGATAAGAAAAAAATTGAGCCTTTACCAGAGGATCTGAGAAAGGATTGCGGAATAGAACCCGAACCGGTAAACCATACAACCGGCTCGATGGATCAAATCTATTTACATGGATTAATAGCATGGCTGGGATTCAGCAGCCATTCTTTTTTGACAGAGAAAGGAGGAGGTGTTTGATATGAAAATTCTGGCTATATGCGGCAGCCCCAGAAAGGGAAATACCTACGCAGCCCTTCAGAACATTAAAGATATCTTTTCTGATATCCACATTGAAATCCTATTGCTTAAAGATCTCGACTTCGAGTTCTGCCGGGGATGCTACGCCTGTGTCACCCATGGCTCATGTAAATGCCCTATCAACGATGACAGAGACAGGATTCTTGAGAAAATTGATGAAGCTGACGGTTTGATAGTGGCCTCGCCGGTTTACTCCCAAATGGTCCCGGCGCTGATGAAGAACTTTTTCGACCGCCTGGGGTACATCGGGCACCGCCCCCGTTTTTTTAACCAGTTTGCCATGTCCCTGGTGACCTATTCCGGGTACGGTGCGGAACCGGCTCTGGAATATATGAGCAAGGGATTAAGTGTGTTCGGTTTTAATATCGTACCTTCCCTGGCACTGCAATACAGGCCAGGCGGTAATACGGAATCCCTTCAACAGGAGAATATCCGGAAATCCATAGAAGCCTTTGAGGTTTTTCTGAACAGAATCCGATCAGGAGAAAAAGATAAACCGACTCTGAACAAGCTGGTTCCCTTTGGGATTTTTAAAGCCATTTCCACGAAGGCAAAAGAAGCAATGCCGGCAGATTTTGAATACTATAAAAGTAAAACGGATTACTTCTATGATGTAAAACTGCCCTTTCATACAAAATGGATCACTAAAAAGGTGGTGCAAAAAGAGCTGAGTAAAATTTTTGGCAGTGCAGATTCCCAATCCTTCAGTATCCGGAGAAAAAAATGAGTCATCATGAAAACCTATCGAAAAGTCACAAGCTCTTTATACCGCTGATAAGAATGCTGTCATTCTGGACTGTGGCAGTAGTGCTCAAGGTCACCAGTCGATTTTCTTTGATGAAGGTTGAAAGAAAAACCGGAGAGCAAGGTAATGAAGCATAGCTCATAATTGGCTATCGATCTTTATTCCAAAAAGCACTGATCAATGAAACAGAAAGAATACTACCCCGAATACCCCGAGGGAGGTATGCGCAATTTGAATCATAGCCCTATCCTTCTTAAATACCGAGTTTGAGTTTATCAAAGGAGAAAAATCATTATGACTAAAATTTGTTTCGCTGTAGCAGCATATAATCTGGCTGAAGTCAGCCGAATGGTGGAAATCGCCAAAAAAGCAAGAGAAGTATTCGACGTTGAGTTCATCCATTATGGCGGGAAGTATGAATACATCATCAAAGAGGAAGGCTTTAAGGTATTCCCTATGGAGCCGGCTCTTACAGAAAGGCAGCTTACTCATATAGGGAAAATGTTGAACGGTGATGCGTTGAATCCTGTCGCCTATTTTAATGAAAAAGAGATACGTACCCGGGTCAAATCGGAGATTGCCTATTTTATGGAAGCCGAACCTGCAGCTGTGATAACAGGATGGAACCTTACCGTAGGCATATCGGCCCGATACGTTGGTGTTCACTATGTTAATGTTCTCCACTCCACTTCGGTTCGGGAGTACTATGAAGCAGGCCTTCAAAGCTACCCCGATAATTTGGATAACTGGCTGCTGGACAAGCTAATGCCTCCTGAAAAACGGACGGCCCTGTTCAATAAGCGGGTATTAAATGCCTCCATTCCTATGAAACCATACAATAAGGTTCTTAAAGATTACGAATTGGCGGGATTCAGGAATTTCGTAGAGTTCATCGAAGGTGATACGACGCTACTGGCGGATATTCCGGAATGGGTAAATCATAGAACTCTCAGAAATAATCTGAGGCATATCGGTCCCTTACCTGCCAGGTTGAACATTCCCGTTCCTGAAGAGCTGAAAAACTTGAAGGGAGATACTCCGATTGTCTACTTCGCCATGGGCAGTTCGGGAAAAAAGGAGTTGATCGGTAATATTCTTGCGGGTTTTAAAGGAAAACCCTATAGAGTCATAGCTCCCATAAAATCCCTGATTGAGGGTTTAGATATTGTTGTTCCGGAAAATGTGATTGTAACTGAATTTCTGCCTGCTCATATTGTGAATAAAATGGCCGATGTGGCAGTTATTCACGGCGGTCAGAATACAGTGATGAACGCCTGTCTGTCAGGGACGCCTATGGTAGGAATCGGAATGCATGTGGAGCAGCAGGCGAATCTGGATGCCTGTGTCCGAAAGGGTTTTGCCATCAGGCTATCCAAAAAGAGAGTCACCCCATCCCAGATTATAGAATCCATTGAATCTCTGCTGAGTAACCAGGAAGCTAAATCCAGGATCAACCAGTTCCGGCAGCAGCTGGAAGCCTGGGATGGACCGGCCAATGCCGTTAAGGTGCTTCAGGAGGTAATCTATGAAAAAGCAAATCAGTAAAACAAACAAGGTCCACAGGATCTTTGTCACTATCTATCTGGTGAGTGCCCTGTTAACGGTTATACCCTGTGAAACCATAAGTAAGGAATGCCGACTGGGTTACAAGGCACTTTGCAGTTTTACCCCCTACAGCACATTGATATTGGTTTCGTTGCTAATATTTCACGTGATTCTTGCCATGAATAAAGCACGCAAGAGTCAGGGGGGAAAGTAATATGGCTATTTTAAAACAATGCAGCCGCTGCGGACTCTGCCGGGAGGTTTGTCCCTTCAAGGTTATAGATGTTACCGAAGAAAAAGGGGCGATACTGCAGTCCGAAAAAAAACAGCTCTGCCTTACCTGCGGTCAGTGTATGGCGGTGTGCCCTACCCGATTTATCCAGGTGGATGGATTATCCTACGGGGAAAATCTGGCAGATATCCAACCCATAGGCTTTAAGGAGGAAGATTTTTCTCATTTTCTTGCATCACGCAGATCGGTACGGAATTTTGATGGAAGGGAGGTTCCGAAAGAAATGATCCAGAAAGTTCTCCATGCGGTTCAGTATGCTCCTTTTGGATGTCATCCCGAAAAGAGTGCCATCACTGTAGTAAATAATCGGGAGACCATAGAGCTGTCTCTTCCCTTGATCTCACGATTTCTGGATCTAGTAGTCCATATTATCGAGAATCCAATGATATCGTTCTTTTTCAGAAGATCCAGTTCTGCAGAAGTATACAACACGGTGAAGAACCACCTATACCCCATAGCCAGGCAGGGCACCTTTAAACTGGATAAGGGAGACCGTATTTCCCGGGGAGCACCCTTGATGATACTGTTTCACTCTGAAAAGACAGCAGAAGCCCGCACAGCAAATGCGCTGTTGAATGCCACCTATGCCATGCTTCAGGCCCACGCCCTGGGGCTGGGATCAACATTGGTAGAAATAGTCCCTTCGGCTATCAATCAAGTGAAAGAACTGAAATCTTTATTTCAGATTCCCCAAGACCACGAAGTGAATATGTCACTCGTCCTGGGATTCCCGAAATACAAGTACAGAAGATCCATATCCCGTCCGTTGCAATCTATAAACTGGATTGGTAATGAATAGACAGTTAATTGAGGACCCGGTGAAAAATGAAGCGTCATACTGTATCAAAGGAGAAAGGGATGGAACATCATAAAGGGACATGGAAAAACTTTCCGCCCATGAATTTAGGGCGGTCTTTTATCCGAATTGCAAAAAGATCCCAATATTTTTCCCGCCAAAATTCCGAGCAGGTTTGGGAGATGAATGATGGAAAAAAATTTACAGAATTCCGATATCTGAGAACAAAAAAATTGACTGAATCTACTGGAGAAGAAACTGTTTTTATTGTTCGATTCAGGTTTAAGCGCCATTCCTTTAATTTTAACCGCTGGGCTTCACTGATTCCCATTCCATTAATTGCCGGGACTTCGGGTTTTCAGGAAAAAATGTGGAGTGTTGATAAGTCGGACGGCACATGGCAGGGAATGTATCAGTTCGAGACAGCTCAAGCTGTTATGGATTATCGCCACTCTCTGGTATTTCGTATTATGAACCGCCGGGCAGTGTCCGAATCTTTGGAATATACGGTTCTCCCAGGAACAATTCTATCTGAATTTCTTCAAAACCGATCCATAATGTTTAATGAAAGTAGAGCTGATAGTATCAAAAGCTTGTAATGAAATCTATTTCCTTATTTGCCTTTTCATCAGTACATCTTCTATATTTCTTCTGCCATCAATTACTGCTAATATGTAGACAG
Organism: Oceanispirochaeta sp.; assembly: GCA_963666275.2. Classification (GTDB taxonomy): domain Bacteria; phylum Spirochaetota; class Spirochaetia; order DSM-2461; family DSM-2461; genus Oceanispirochaeta. The sequence goes on along the minus strand of CAXXOA010000001.1, from coordinate 1,305,595 downwards.
TATTTCCTTCTATTTTATACATTATTCTCCATGGGGAGATTATCAATTCACGGTATTTATTAATATTTTGGTTTAATAACTCAGGTATAATTCTACCTTGATCAGGAAAAGATTCTAATTTTTCTGCCGATTCTTTAATTCTAAGAAATTGTTTCTTTGCTATTTCTATTTCATTGAAAGCAATATATTCAATAATTTCTGTTAGATCTTGCTTTGCTGAATCTGTCCATAAAATTTCATATGTCATTGGAATACACTATTTGTCTTGTGAAAATATTTTAGATTCTAATTGCGAGAAAACATCTTCATTCTTATGAACAAGACCTTTTTGAATATCCTTTTCACTCTCAGATAAGATTTTTAGTATTCCAAGACTATTCCTCATATCTTGATATGTTTCTGTATCGAGCAACACTGCCTTTGCTTCTCCGTTCTGAGTGATGATGATTGGATTATGTGTATCATTTACGCGTTTTAACATTTCAGCCGCATTTGTTTTTATATACGAAATTGGTTTAATGTCTTCTGCAAAATTCATATCCTACCTCCAGTAGTCTTTTTATTGTACCATATAAAGCCTTGTGAATCAATTTCACAATTACTCTTCTAAGCAATAAAATACTATGATCATTAATATCTAACTGGTATGTAATTATTTTTTAATTGCGAACGAAGGGCTTTATAACACCAAAATATGCTGCGCAGCGGCCTGGCTTGCCAGGTATAGACGCTTTTCTTGCGATTTATTGTAAATTGTATTTTCTTATTTGTAAGGAATAATTGTAGGAGAGATCAATGCAGCAAGAAATGTGACAATAGGAAAGTCTGGTGCATTAGTTTGTTATACCGCATTTTTTCAATAATGCACCAATACAGCAATTCTTCTATTCTTTAGAGTATCTCCACCCGTATCTCTTTATCAAGAGCATGGGCAATTTTCTCAAGTGTTGAAAGTCTGATATCTTCTGCATGATTTTCAATTCGTGATATGGCTGTTTTCTTCGTATTTACCAGATTTGCCAGTTCTTCCTGGGTTATCCCTTTTTCGAGTCTGGCCTGCCTTAAAACTGCACCAATCCGGAAGTTGTCATATCCCTTGTCAAAGTCTTTCTCGAACTCGGGATCATCCTTTTTTCTTTTAGATATATATTTTTGTAAATCGCTCATTTCTTATTTCTCCTTATCCAATCCATTTTTCTTTTCTCTGCCTGTTGGATTTCTTTCTTTGGAGTCTTTGGTGTCTTCTTCTGAAAACCATTGGTCAAAATAATGACTTTTTGTCCTTCTACAAAACAGAGTAGCCGGTAAATATTATTTCCTGATTGAGCTCTTACTTCCCAGATGCCATCAGTGTTTGTCAGTTTCTTGAAATAGGCCTTTGGGATAATATCGTGCTGTTCTATCAGTTGGAGTACCCAAACGACCTTTTGAGCATCCTTAGCCTTCAAAGCATCAAGAAATTCTTCAACAGGAGATTTGCCATTTTCTTCTATATAAAATGAAATCTCATGCATAATTCAATGTTAACATATTTGTTAACCCTCATCAATATTGATTCCTCTGATGGATAATATTCCAGGGGAGGTTAATATTATTGACTTCATGGATTTCATCTTTACTTCAAAAAGATGGGTAAATTAATTTTCAACGGAAAGCCTTAATCAACTCCCACTTTGTTCCCGTGGGTTGGCGCTTCAAGTGAGAATGGAGCTGGCTCGATAAAAAAGTCGTCTGCAGCAAATCCGGATTATATTTTTAGAATATAAATACCATTTTATATATTGGCACCAAAATAATAATCAGAATTGCATTTATTATGGACAATGGAATTAATGATTTCTTCAATAATTTTTTTTTACCTATTGGATTCTCCCATTTCTTTGCAACTGAAAAATAAAATGCAAGAGATAAGTAGATAAAGGTTCCATTAAAAAAATGATATATTGAAAACCAAGTGAATGAAGCTCCAATTAAAATCTTCAAGAACTTTACGTTTTTACATGTGTAAGCTATAAAAACAGCAAGTGTTAAAATTAATAATAATAGCTGAATGAGAAAATAATTATCAATTATGTCTTTCCAATAATACTTACTATTAAATAATACATTTAGAAAATGAGCAATTATTGTATTTAGAGTGCTTGCCACTCCAATAATAAAAAAATGAGGTCTAAAGTTATTGCTTAAATTTATCTGTTTACCAAAGATTTTTGATCCCAAAAAGGTAAAGATGAAGAGTGCAATAAATATTGAAATGTAAATAAAAGTATCATTATACAAAATTAAGAATCTATCGCATCCGATTGCCTCTAGATACCCAACAAAGGTTAATAATCCATTTTTTATATTATCTAAAATATTCATTTTATAATGAACTCCGTTTTAATAGTTTAAAATCAGATATCAACTGAGGCACGGGTGTTAAAGTTCTTCATTCCACAATAGTTATCCTTTTCACTTAGCTGTTCAGAAATATACATTAGTTTATCACAAAAAGATAAATTTGCCGAAGCCTGGGGCTGAATAGAGCGAATATTTTTTGTTTAGAGATGAGATCGATGAATTTATTCTAATTTCTAAAACGCCAAGGATAGAATACTGAAACAGTTTTGTAATTTAAAACAGATCATATTCCTGACTGTCCCAATATTTAAATCCCATGCTGAGAAAAAATAGAAACCGGAAATGATCGAGGCAATAAAACTCCTGATCATTACATCTAATTGTATATAATCGCATTTTCAAATTCATTGGCATATTGACCCGTATGGGTGTTATTGTGAAGTTGAAATATTCTTTATTATTAATGATGAGACTCTGATTAGTTGATACATAAATATTACTTATGCTAATTTCTTTTAATTTTTTTAACTTCCTTAAAGTGATAAATCCATCGTATAGACTTGCAAAGAAGAAGATCAATAGAAATAAAACTATGTAAACTGGATTTTCAATCTTTTCATTCGATAAACAGATAACAAAATATATGAAAAGAGAGAAATAAAAACCAAGTGGAAACGATACTGACATAACATATGAGATCAGATTTCCTGATATTCTTTTAATAATTTACTCCTTTCTGAAATACAACATCGCCATAAGCTGCATGGTGAATTGGCGCAAAAAATGCCATGCATTTTCTGTGACAGTTTGCCATAACAGTTTCATGGCTTTGTTATATGTTGTATTTCTAGTTTATTTTCTTTTACAGCAATCCTAAAATTATCAATAGAATTATAGTTATTTCTATACCTAAATAGTGAACCCGAAATTGAATAATCTAATAAGAAGTTTAGGGTTTCTATTTTGGCATCATTTAGTTCTTGGATAAAAACATTCTTTAAATATCCTGATTCTGATAAATAATTTTTCCTTAAATTTGGAATATATCTTTCTATTAGAGATGACTCAATTATCTTTGCTTCTGTTGTTATTGCTATCTCATCAAGCATTGTATTGCTAGCTTGAAAAACCATATTTGGGACTTCTATTAGTGAATTGACATGAAATTGCTGATAGCTGATAAATATATCATGCTCTCTTTTGTCATAATAATTATATAAAACAGTATTAAGACCCGAATGATTGCCATCAAATGGTCTCTTCGATGGATTCTTAGTATAACCGATATAATATATTTCATTTTTTTCCTGAAGGCGAAACTCTGATAGATTTAAAAGATCATAAACAGTAATTATCATTCCGTGGTCATTCTTATATTTACAAAATATATATTTATCTTGAAAAAGTACTTCCGTTATTTCTTTTACATCAACATTCAGGAAATTGGCAATTGATTGAATTTTTGTTTTAATTTTATATTTTTTTGTGCCTTCTGTTATCGTAAAGCTCATTGAAGAATTATCACAATAATTCATTTTTTTACATTTTATAATTCGTACTTTTGGTCGAATAGAAATATAGTAAACAGGAAGTCTTTTAAAATCGTCTTGAGGGAAGCAAAAATCATTTATTTGTTTTTGAATCGAAGATTTAATATTAGTGTTATCATTTATTTCATTTGATAAAGCAGTAAAAACCCAAATATCTAATGACTTTAATAAAGTAATTTTTAATTCTCTTGTGGTTGTTATTTGAGAATTTTTAAAAATATCTTTAAATAGTCCTCTATTCTGCATATATAGCAAGTCCTTTTTTGAGCCTTCCACATATAACGAGACTGTAGAAAAACTCGATTTAAGAATTTTTCCTCTTCTCTAAATAGAATTATTCAGAGAATTATTCATCTCTCCATTTACTAATTTCTATCCGATTAAACCCGCATATATTCCATTACAATTGAATATATTTCTTAATACTTCCAATCTCATTGGTTCTATCGCTTTCCTACACACTATACCGCTGAATTTTACCGATATTATGCACCATGCAATATAGCAACCACTGCGTTCTGACTTTCTCTGTTCCCCGTAAGGTAAAGCGATTCAGCTTTTTTATCCCAGCAATATATAAAAATTCATATTGAAATGCCACCATACATTTAAGGAACTTACTATAATTAGAGTAACCTTTTTTAATATCATGTTGAGAAAAAAACATTTAAATTTATATTATTACTTTTATTATGCCAGTCTATTCCTCTGCCCCTTCCTCTTTCTCTTCCTCCTCTTGATTTTTACCCGGGATCTCCCCTTCTTAATTATTTTACGGCTTTCCACTTCTTCAATAAATCCGGAACTGATAATCCCGGTAGGCAGTGCAACCAATCCGATTCCCAGGAAGGCAATAATTCCTGCCAGGAATTTCCCCAGAAAGGTCACCGGATATATATCTCCGTATCCAACGGTTGTTAATGTCGCAATAGCCCACCAGAATGACGCTATGATATTGGGAAATGCTTCGGGTTGAGTTTCATTTTCTATATAAAACATGATAGAAGCAGCCAGAAGCATCAGGATTCCTGTTATAAATACCGTAACGATCAGTTCTTCCTTTTTCCGCTTTATGACACGGCCCAGTACTTTCATAGATTTGGTGTATCTGTTCAATTTAAGGATTCGGAGCAGACGTACCAACCGGAGTATTCTTAAAGATCTGAGATCAATTTTTATGATAAAAGGCAGATAGAATGGCAGAATTGCCATCAAATCTATGATCGCCATAGAAGAGAATATATACAGGATATATGGAACCCAGATTTTTCTATGGGGATATTTATAGGGGGCTGTAATAAGCCTCAGTAAATATTCAACTGTAAAAATCACTATAGAAAATATTTCTACTGTATCCAACAATGGGTATATGCCCCTTGGCAGATTGGAGAATGAACTGATAATGACAGCGAATATATTTATAATGATTAAACTTATGATACATAAATCAAATATTTTGCTGGCTTTGTCTCCAGTCTTTGCTGGTTCGATTATCTGATATACACGTTTTAAGCGCAATTTTCTATTTACCTATAAATTCTCAGGCTTCCTGAAGATCCATTGCAAGATTTCTAATTTCCGGAGCCGGTTTGACCCATTTAGTCAGGTGTTTAACCACATTTTTATAGTACTCGGAAAGAGTGTCTTCCAGCTCATCGATAACTTTCCGTTTCTGCAGGAACCGGCTTCCCAGATCACAGATAAGAACAATTTCAAATTCCTTCAGGTAATCATTCTTATAGTCGTTGCAGAACTGGTCCAGCTCATCGATTGTTTTTCTCTGGGATTGTTTATTCTTGATTTTGATATCAATCATAAGGTTTGATTTTAAAGTGAAGAAGGACTCTTCATTCCTGTCATCCATCTTTTTAATCTGTTTTTTCAGCCACCCGACCTGACCTTTCAGAGTTTTACTGTCCTGGGGAGCAGTTAAGGAGGATTTAAACTCAAAGGATTTTTTCTGAAAATCACTGGTTATAGTGATGGGAGAAGCGGCTCCGTTTATCCTCAACATTGAATCCAGTTTACCTTCTGTACAGAGTTTTTTCCTGTCCTCATCAAGTCTGCCTTTCAAATCATTTTTATATTTATTCTGTCCGGAAATAACAAGAGACCCCAACTGTCTGCTTAGTTTAAGTGACATATCTCTTTCTTCCTGAAGCCAGCTTTCTACTGCTTCAATAACATCATTGTCATCTTTTTTGAGCTTCTCCCCTTTCACCATCCTTTCGGAAACATTCGACCAGCCAGGCTTCATTTCAGAAAAACCGAGAACGCCGGATTTGGTATTTTCAAAATAATCGACCACTTCCTTCATGATTTCAACCTGATCTGGATCTGCTATGTTTGTTTCATTATCAGTGAGCAGCACATAAGCTAATGTGAGGATATAGGACCAGGACAGGTGATAGAGGTCTACACATTTTTTCTGCTTTATTCCTACAAGGGGACTCTGGGTTGGGTGAGAGACAAATTGATTGGAAACTGTAATTAGTCTGGGAATGGAATATTTGCCGGCAATATCCATGTAGTCAGTGATCTGCTGAGAATCCAATTCGGATTTTCCGTTCTTCATTTCCAGTAAAGCAGCATCAACTATTTTGCTTCCCCGTTCTATGATGATAAGACCGTCAACCCGTTTATTTTCCTCTATGAATACAAACTCAGTAAAAACGTGGACTTTGCCTGAGTTGGTGAGGTTTACTGCGGAATGTATGAATTTCCTGAATTCTTTAATCAGTTTTAAGGAGGCTAAAAATGTGGAGGTTAAGGCCATTTCATCGCCGAGTTTGTAGGTTGGGATGAGTTTGGCTCTTTGGCCGTTGAATCTTTCTTTGGATTTTATTTCTGAATAGAAATCCGTAATATCCATGTCCAGAATTGAGTCTCGCTTTAGTCCCATTTTTGTCTCCTTTTGTGTGATTCTGATTATTGAATCACATTATTGTATCAATTTTCAGCTTCTTACATCCTGTATATACGGGTTCGTACCCTATTTCTGAATAACGAGATTGTAAAAAAACTCAATTTAAGAATTTTTCCTCTTCTCTAAATAGAATTATTCAGAGAATTATTCATCTCTCCATTTACTAATTTCTATCCGATTAAACCCGCATATATTCCTTTACAATTGAATATATCCCTTAAAACTTCCAATCTCATTGGTTCTATCGCATTCCTACACACTATACCGCTGAATTTTACCGATATTATGCACCATGCAATATAGCAACCACTGCGTTCTGACTTTCTCTGTTCCCCGTAAGGTAAAGCGATTCAGCTTTTTTATCCCGGCAATATGCCCAAATACCGGCTCTACTGTACTCATCCTTTTGGCATAAACAGACCTGCCATAGGGCGTATCAATTTTATCCTTCATTGCATTCATAGGATTAGTACCCTTTGCATCCGTGACTTCTTTCAGCAGGGCAACCTGACGGGCTTTGGTTGTTTCTTTACGGATGCATTTTGAACGAAGTTTGCAATCCCTGCAGTTCCGGATGTAACCCTGGTAGGACTTACCAATATACCGACCGTCATTGCTCCTGAAGTTGGGAGATTTCAGCCACATAGCATGTCCGGCGGGACATATCAGTTTGTTCGAAACTGTATCAAAATAGAAATCTTCCGGTCTGAAGTAGTGCTTACCTTTTTCCGGTTTCCAGTTGGCGACTTTCTTCTTATATCTACCTGCATCCTGAAAGGCCACTTGCCTTTTTCTGAACTGATTATCCGGGATATAAGCATCTATTTTCTGCTCGCTGATCATCACCATATTTCTTTTGTTATGGAATCCTGTATCAGCTGTAACTGTCACGTGTTTGTAGATATCATCATCGATGTGGGAATCTTTACAGCTTTTATCAATCCCGCTGAGAATCTCTGTAAGGTGTCCTGATTCGTTTACATCGCCGTAAGCATCGGCGAATATAATAAGCTGATGCTTGTCATCCACAGCTGCAATACCATTATAGCCCTGAATGACACCGTGTCCGGTGGACATTTTAGCGCTCTCATTATCGATTATATTGCTTTTAATGGGTTGGTCCTGGCTGCCAAGTCGTTCATAGTGCGTATCAAGCCATTTATAAATTCTGTCAGATTTGGCTTTGAGTTTTTTAATGGCTTTTTTTTCTTTTAATCGCTGTTCTTTGTCATCCCATTTGATATCAGTTTTCTTATGCTTTTCTATAAGGTAGTTAACGGATTTTTCAATTTTCTTTGCCTTGGCAAAAAGCTCTGTTTTTGTTCCACTCCACTCTTTTGAGCAGTTGGAGGATATCTTGCAGCCATCTATGGCAAACATGTTTTTTCCAATCAATCCTTGGGAGTAACATACTGAGATAATCATTGTAAAAAGGGATTGGCATTCCTGATGGCATGAGGATATGAAGTCGGCAATGGTTGTAAAATGGGGCCGTGCATCGGCTGCCAGGGCCATACAGACTATATTCTCCCTGCATAATTGTTCAATTTTTCTGCTGCTGTTTATCCCTTTTGAATAGGCGAAAAGTACAATCTTTAAAAGGATGGCAGGATCGTAGGCGGGAGCACCTGTTTCTTCATTTTCGTAATGGTTTTCAAAGACAGACATATCGATTTTATCATCAATTAGATGGCATAGGGTGTATTCAAAAGTTCCTGGTAAAATCTGTTTTTCAAAACTTACGGGGATCATCATTGTCTGGTCATAAGAATAGTCTTTATATCTAGCCATTATTGAAAACCTCCCTTTTTGAAAATTTTACCATGATTTGGGGGAGAGCTGTAGAAAAGGTGACTTTTTCTACAGTCTCAACGCCAAAATCACCAGCGTGACGGCCTGGCTTGCCAGGCATTGGCGGTTTTCTTGCATTATTTTAAACAACTATTTCTTATTTGGAAATAATTTTATGGTTAACTGAAGATTTTCTGCAAGAAAAGTGACAATAGGAACGTCTCGTGCATTTTTATGTTATATAGCGCGTTGGATTATACCATTAAAGATTTTGTTCCAACCATTTATATTCATATTGTTCCTAATATAGGAGTCTTCTCCTCCATAGATAAGGAACATATTCTCAGATTTTGTCTCTGATAAATTCATCCAATATGTTAATCCTGAAAAATACTTCTCCTGGATGGTTTCACTTCTTTTAATCTCAATTCCGAATTTGTCGATTCCATAATCAATAATCAAATCAATTTCTTTTTTATGGTTATCTCTCCAGAAGTACATATCGAATTTTTCACCTGTATTGTAACATCCTTTAATGAATTCAGAGATTACAAATGTTTCAAAAATATTTCCTTTTAAAAAGTGGTAATCCAATTCCTCTGGTTTTCGTATCCCTAGCAGGCTACAGACTAGACCTGTATCGGTGAAATAAATTTTTGAGTTCTTAACTAAACGTTTATTATAGTTTTTATGGTAGGGCTTTAATTTATAGATTAAAAAACTGGCTTCTAATATGGAGATCCATTCACTTATAGTATTATGTGATACACCACATTCTTCACTAATTGTCGATAAATTCAGTTCCTGGCCAGTTCTTCCTGCCAATAATCGCATGAATTTCATAAAAAAATCGAGTTTTGTAACCTGTTTTATCTGCCTGATATCTTTTTCAATGTAAGTAGAAATATAGTTTTTATAAAATACTTCGGGCCTGATATTCTGATCATAAATTCTTGGATAGGCCCCTGTAAAAATATGATCGTTTAATGATTTCTGTTCATTGGTTAACTCATAGATTGAAAATGGTAATAATTTTGTAATCCCTACACGTCCTGCCAGAGACTGGCTTATTTGCTCCATCAAGAAAAAGTTATGGGAACCGGTTATAATTATTTTTCCATTCTCGTTCAAACTATCCACATGGGATTGGAGATAAGACATAAGCTGTGGAACACGTTGAATTTCATCAAATATAATATTTTTTGAGTATTTGTTTAGAAAGCCGCGGGGATCATTAGTCGCAAATTCTCGGTGATCAATATCCTCGAGGGAAATATATTGATATTCTGGAAAAACTATTTTGGATAATGTTGTTTTTCCAGATTGTCTTGGACCAAGTATCGCAATTATTGGGAATTCATTCTTTAGGAGCTGTAATTCCTGCTCCATTTGCCTATTTATCATATTTTGAATTTTATCACACATGTACATATTGTCAATTGATTATACAATTTGTACGCTATATAACGCCCAAATATGCTGCGGAGCGGCCTGTCCGAAGGGCAGGTATAGGCGCTTTTCTTGCATCTATACTCTAAACACCAATTCGTTATTTGAAAAGAACAATTCCATTGTCGAAGCAATTTCTGCAAGAAATGTGATCTATAGCTTCGACTGCATCATTTGTTTGATACTTATTAAGGGCTCCCCGGAGAATGATAAAATATAAGAGTCATTTACCATCAAGGAGGTGTCCTATGACATTCTATACCAAGCAGCATAAGTATTACTGCGGAATAGATCTCCATACCAAAGTGATGTATCTCTGTATTATGGACCAAACAGGTGAAATACTCTATCACAAAAATATACAAACTGATGCTGATGTATTTCTTAAAGCTATAAATCCTTATCGAGAAGACCTGGTTGTTTGCGTTGAGTGTATGTTTACCTGGTACTGGATTGCAGATATTTGTGCCAAAGAAAGCATCCCCTTCGTGCTAGGGCATGCTCTTTATATGAAAGCAATCAGCAATGGGAAAACTAAAAATGATAAGATCGATTCAATGAAAATAGCATCCCTGTTGCGAGGCGGCATGATTCCCATGGCATATGTTTACCCAGCACGGATGCGAGCAACCAGGGATCTTCTCAGAAGAAGACAATACCTTGTTAAGAAAAAGAGTGATTTTCTCTCCCATATTCAGAATACAAATTATCAATATAATCTTCCTCCCATCGGGAAAAAGATCACCTACAAAATAAACCGTGACGATTTAGCAGAGCATTTCACTATTCCATTGGTAAATATTAATATCCAGACAGACCTAGCTGTAATAACAACCCTAGAAAAGCAGATTCGGAATCTGGATTCAATTATACTCAAAGGAGCAAGATTTCACGATCCGGTTGCATTTTCACTATTGAAAACTGTCCCCGGAATAGGGAAAATCCTTGGTTTGACCATACTTTATGAGATTGAAGATATTAAAAGATTTCCTAGAGTACAAAACTTCGTCTCTTACTGCCGGCTTGTCAAATGCCCACGTGAATCGTCAGGGAAGCGTATGGGATCAAAAAATACCAAGATTGGTAATGCACATCTTAAATGGGCATTTTCAGAGGCCGCAGTACTTTTTATCAAAGATAATGACAGATCGAAACTTTATCATAATAAACTGATGAATCGATATGGCAGAGGGAAAGCCCTATCTATCATCTCTCATAAGTTGGCTCGTTCTGTGTATTACATACTAAAAAGGAGGGAACCATTCGATTATACGATATTTTATTCAGATCTGAGATTGGGCGTTACAGAGGAGCCTGCGATATAACTATTCCAGCATAAGGAAGAAGCAATTCCGGTCATTTTTTTGGGGAAGAAAACCCGCTACGATCAGATTGCTTCAATAACTTTGAGAAGTAGAATTGTTTGATTAGACCTCTGTAATGGCCCTTATAAAGGACCAATATGTGAAGTAAAGAGTATTCTGCACCAGGCTGATCACGGTAAGTAACTGGAACACACTTGCTGTGAATTCCTTTTTTGATTGTGACAGTTTTGGGTACGGATGTATTTCTATGAGTAACCATCAATATGTGTTTGGAGCAGAATCTTCTGCAGCCCATTGATAGAAACAAGACAGGATATAATTTATATCGCATAACGGCATATGTTTAATTTTTTATGGAGCTGAAAGGAGTAAAATTCAGTTCAGGGGCTGTTTTATTCCTTGACAACTGGAGCCCTTATATGTGTTACATCGAATTATTGTAAATACTTCTTTGTAGATATCTTTCCACTAATAGTATTAACAAATAATCCTAATATAATTACACCAAATATAACTTCACAAATCACCATTATTTTTACAGTTATAGAATGTGGAGAAATATCCCCATAACCTAATGTTGTAATTGTTATTATACTGAAATAGAATGAATCGAGTAGACTAAGAGTTACTTCTTTTGAATCCGTTATAAAGCCATTAATACTTTGACTATAGAGATAAGAAAAGAATAAGTTGGATACTAAAAATGAAAAAAACATATTTATGTAAGATGTCCAGTTCTTAGTCATGAGAATATTTAATATGTATATAACTACTCTAAAATTTGAATATGATTCATACATAGTAATCGATTCAGAGAGTTCTATCCTGTCAATTATTCTGGAAAAGCGTTCCAATCCAATTTGCCTTGATTTAATTTCTCCTGTATCAAGTATATTTTCAATAATAGTAAATGGTAATCCATAAAATGGATTAAAACTTCTCTTTCTTATTCTATTTTTTAAAATATAATATATAAATACAAAGGTATTTGCATAATCAATTTTTGAATTATAAAAGTGCTTAAATGATATTCCTGCAAAGTAAGTTTTTTTAAAACTTGAATTATTAAAACTGGTGTTATTTATTATCTTACTTTGTAAAATTGAACATTTAAAAAAATTACTATAACTAAAGTGAGTATTTTCAAATTTACAGTAATTTATTAATATAGAATCAAAGTCTGAATACATAAAATTGACATTTTTAATAAACAACCAGTTGAACTGTACGTTATTAAGATTAATCCCTCTTAAATCTGCAATACCAAAGTTATTCTTTTTATGTTCATTTTTCCAAATATCATTAATTAGCTGGTTTCTACCTTTATAATTTACTCGAACTGTTTTGAAATCTAATACTGTATCAATAGTTGGGTTAACCATAATCTGATCATGAGATCTTTTATTATACTCAATTGTTAATTTTATAATTTTATTTCTTATTGCAATTCCTGCAGAACCATACCAGCGGATTCGGCAATAAATTTTCTCAAGAATATTCCCATCTGGAAAAATAGCTCGTAGCTCATCTATTCTTTTAAAAAGTTCATCTATTTGTGTTGCTGAGTAATATTTGATATCTTCTTTCAGTAATTTTTTTCTTAAAATAGAATTTATTTCAATCATATATCCTTCTTCGATGTAACGCCCATTTCTGCTGCAATTTTGTCCCGAAGGGCTGGCGCTTATTTTGTGACCACAAAATACGTGCCAGAAAAATTGACAGTAGCAAATGCTTGTTATGTTGAATTAGGTACAGTTGCAATCCAAGGTCTTCCTTGAAATTTATTATTATCAAATTTAAAGTCTAATTCATCCACCAGAAATTCTTTTGTTCCTTCACTAGCTTCAGAGAATTTGCTTTTTATATCATGATCTATATTTTTTAAGATTGTATTGATTTTACTACTATTATTTTCTAAAAAAACAGTAAAGGACTGATAATTTTTTATTTCGAATGTTAATGTTACTTTTATAAATAGTTTCATTGTAGAAGGCCCATATTTAACTTCAACTAATAAATCATGAAGAGTATCATCAGAAAAATTAATAGTTTCTAATCTTTTTCTTATTTTTTTAATATCTCCTTCAACTTTCCACATTTTAATAATATTAGTAAATCTTGTTCCCTGATCTAAAGGCAATGGAAGTTTATTGAAATCATGAAATAATTCAGCACTACCAAATTGGTATATTATTTTATCTATTATAAGATCTTTTTTTTCTGCTTTTGAAATAAAATTAGCTTTTTCTAGATCTATTTGTTCAAGATGATATTTATATAGAAATGATTCTACATTTTCTTTAAATTCTTTATATTTATTTAAATCAACCTTTTCATTTGGAATTATATTCCATTCTAAATTGCTTTTATTCTGTTGCATTGAATATTTTCTATTCTGTAAGATTTCTATCATTGGATGCATCCATGCATAAAGTTTTGATTTATATCCATAATTACATTCCCAATCAGGATTATTTATTTTCATTTTTTTAATAAATCTTTTCATATTTCTTATTGAACCAGACACAAATAACGATTTGTTTAAATATAGCTTTAAAGAATCAAAAAATGGAGTTTCATATGACAAATAGTGTAAAGGTAATTCTTTTTCAATAAAAAGTTGCATCATAGAATCAATATTTTCATTATACCAACAAGCCCAAGGTGCTTGAGCAACAGATAAATTCTCAGGAAAAGCCCAGTCTATTGTAGATTTTGGAACAATAAAATCAAAGTGATCTATTATATTTGTTTTAGCATCAATATTAAAAATTATTGGTTTAATATCTTCCAACAAAAAGTATTTATTTTCATTATCATGATTTGTAATATAAGGTGATGAAAAAACAACTGAGAAAGCATTGTTATTATGTTTTGTGGATATTATATCTCTTAGAATTTTATTTATTAATGAATCTGTATCATGAATATTGCAATTATTTATTGTTGAAACATAGCAATGAATGAATTCGTTTGATAAAATATTATCAAATTTTTTATCAAAAACAATCGAATTAAAATAGGCTTGTTTAATAAAGTTGAACTTAATTGATTCATCTTCCACAAATATATCATTAATTATCTTAGAATTATTTAAATCAATAATAACAAAAGCTATATTAAGGCTAAAATCTAGCTTTGTAAAATGAATATCATCTACCCATATTTTTTTTAATATTGGACTTGAATAAACCTCATCAACTATATTTGATCCTTCAAAAAAATCTAATGAATAACCTGGATAATTATCTTTATATTCCCTTTTCGCTTGGGGCGAAATAAATGAAGTAGTGGAAAAATAACCTTTTTTTGTTTTAAATTTTTCTAAAGCAAGAATTAATTGATCTGTTTCATCAGAACTGACTGTTTTGGTAAGATCTTCATGATATTTGCACTGTGTTATACATGGTATTCCATATTCATCTTCTGAATATATATCTCTTTTTCCATCTCCAGGACCATCCATAATTTTCACATTATTATGATTGTAATTAAAATATAATATATCTCCTGTAATATCTGCTAACGTTTTACAGTCAAGTTTAGTTAATATCTTTTGTTTTTCCTTTTTATCTCCTGGAATCCTTCCCATATTTAAACCTTTGTTATTTCACCAGTAGTTTCGTTATATTTTAATATCCCATTAACAAATGGAGAAGGAGAATTAAACCTATTGGACACTATATTTTTAACAATTTGTTGATCATTCCAGTTATCATTCCTCTTTTCAAGAAAATCAATAAATTCAGTGATTGTTATACTTGATTTATCATCTAGTATTTTAATCATTATTTCTTCATATTCGTGTTGAGTCTTTTTCATTTCTTACTCCTTCAGTTAATTATATAATCAGTCATTTTAAAATCAATAATAACTTATCTATATTTTTTCAACATAACACTCTTTTATGCTGCTGTTCGTTAAGTTGGCGTGCTTATTGCGCATTGCAATTAGCATGACAATAGAGCAGACAGTATCAAAAGCTTGTTATGCATGGCATTCAATCCATGTAGTTAAAATACATATTCTCTCCATTCCATGGGATTAAGAACTTCTCACCAACGGAAAGCCAATCATTATCTTTTCGTCTTGCAAACTCAATCTTATGATTTTTCCAATCATTAGGTATTTTGGGTCGTTCATAACCGATTTGACCAAATTGATCTGTGAACTTTTCATTATCAATTTTTATTATAAGACTGACATTATTTATTTCGTAAATAATTAAATAGAAATCATTCCGAACCATATTATGTCCCCAAGTCTCAACAAAAATTGAATTTTTAATTTCAATTACATCTTTAGTGTAATCATATGACAAAAAAAAATTTGCAACTTCACCATTTACATTTTCTAAAATTTGATTATTTCTTTTAATGGCTTCATTATTCCAATTGTATATATCACTCTTACCTGCTAATTTTATTTTTTTATTTTCCGAAAACTTCTTTACTCCTGGTAAATATCTTGACGTAGTGACAAATAATCCAGAAATTGCTTTTTTATCTTCATGGTAAACATCCCAACATAAAGCTTTTACTGCTTCGAGATGTATTGGGTTTGAATCAGTATATCTTTTTATTTGAACTAAAATATAGTTTTTTGTATCATTTGAAATAATTCTAATATCAATTCCTTTATCATTTGTACCAGGACCAAGAATTGTGTCGTAACCAAGATCATTAAAGAGCTTATTAATATAATATTCAAATTCTCTTGGACTAAAATCATGAAATTCAATTTTTTTAGATTGAATAGCCTTCAATAGATCATTATGTAATAGAGAATAGTTCTCTTTTAATATTTCTCTCCCCCAAAGATATTTAAAATAATCCACAAATAATTCTTGTTCTGAATCCTCTCTAAGATAAAAAAGTAATACACAACTACTATGGATTTCATAATAAAACTCTTGCTTCTCAATATACTCATTGAAACAATTTTCAGTCGGTGAATATCCATAATTTAAACCAGTCCATAATGAACCTTCAGTTGTTAATACAAATACAACTGGAAAACTACTTGGCTCACAATCAAAATATTCATAATAACTGTGGAAAAATGAATCATCAAATAAATCGTTTTCCCTTAAAAATGTCTCGAGATTTTTTTTCCAATTACTAATTTTATCTTCTACATATTTGAGCCTTTTATTCAAAGTACCTCCGATATAATATTTTCAATTTTATTTATATTTTTTATTGATATTATCTTCAAAATTGGTTCATTGAACTCAGTGTTAATCTTATTTATTCTATTCAATATACTGTCGTTAATATCATAATTAGTAATAATAATAACTGGTAATTTTTCTCTTTTAGCAATTGATGCAATTTTCATTATAGATTGAGAATTCAATATACCTCTCTCTGAATACTTAACTTCAATAAGGATTTTTTTATCTTCTCTTTGAAATATAAAATCCACACCTGAATTTTCTTGATCGGCTTTTTTAATAGATTTTTCTCCAAAAATAGATTTAAGTTTATCGTAAACATTTTCTTCAAAACTAATAGCTTTCATGACAATATTTGTAAAATCATCTTTCCTATTATCTACTTCCTTATTTATTTCAGTCTCCTTTTGCATCTTTATTGACTGAAATAAACTTATTCCACCAATAGTGGATACAGCTACGCCTAAAATTGATACAATAAGACCTAATAAATTTATTGTTTTGTTTCCCTCTAACTGCGAAGTTTGAATATGTACAATTTCTTTTCTAATCTTATCAGTTTTATCAAAAAATACTTTTCTATCTTCTAGAGGAATAAAGTTGTTAGACATGAATGTCTCTTGAACTTGAATTAACAGTTCTTCAACGGAATATGGATACTCAATATTATCCCTGAGTTCTTTTCCTTTAATTAGTGTTTCAATATTGTTAATAGATATATCTTGATTATTATATATCAGTTCCTGAATGGAGCTAATCAATTCTTTATTCACATTCTCTATTCTTTTGTAAATTATTTCTTCTGTATAGTTTGGAATGTAGAATACTGAAAAATAAATCGTCAGTAAAATGCCTATTATTGAAAATAGATTTGAAAAATTATTCTTTATCATACCAACAAATGTTCTCATCATTATTTCCTATAAATATATTTTTAGGCTCTGCATAACATAACTTATTATACTGTTCAGTATAATTCCCATCTTACCATCCAACCCCACCTCAGATAACAAAAAAAACACAGTTATCTAGACATCCACGCAGTATAATTCTCTCCAGAATATAGTTATCTAGACGTCTATATAATTATGGCTATCTGAACCTTTAACCCAAAAAAATCCTCCATCGGATGCTATATCCAGGAGGAATGGAATAGGAATGATATACTCCGGTATTCAGATGGGAGTCATAGGAATTGTAAACCCGATTTCTCCTCTCTGCCTTACATTTTTATATTTTTTCAGTTTCCAACAGGCTGAGCCTCTTCTTCCACCCCCACACCATATCAGGCTCCAGCAGTAAAGGCGAAACCAGCCCTGCCCTGTCATGTTCCAGAACAAGGAAAGACAAAAATGGACAAATCCGGTTCATTTTCACTGAAATATCCCGAATATCTTTTTTGGGGAGAGCAATGAAAGTATTCTCCAGCCGGGCTTCCATATATATGGTATCTCCATCAGCCGTCACAGCCGCATAAAACGAATTATGCCGCCCCGGGTACACCCGGCAGCGGTGAAACACCACCCGGCACTCTTCCAAATGAGCGGGAACCGGATCGTTCATCAAAGTTTCATCCCTGACAGCGGACCGGCGCAGCCGGGAGACCTGGATAACTTTTACAATCATGGCCAGAAAGAGCCAGAACCAGAGAATAAGAAAAGTTACACTGATAATTATAAATCCAACAGCTGAAGTCATTAAGATTTTTCCATATAACTCTACAGTCTACTTCTGGTTAATGGATTTTTCCACGACAGACATAAACTATAGAGAATTTCACCCTTTATAGATGTAAGGAGAAGTCTATTAACTATAAAAGTAAAGATACTGAGACTTTTTAAGAATTAAAAACTTAAGATTTCCCTCTTAAAATCCTTGAGCAAATACTCCATGTTCTTTAACAAAGGTTCCAATTGCTCACTATCTAGCATAAAGCTATATGAATGACGGATAAAATGCCTGAAAGCCATTAAATCCCTTAACTGTGACTCTAACCTTTCTGATATGATATTATTATCCTTTGAAATGACTAACAGATCTGAATGCCAGGATTGGGTAGTAGGAAGAACGTATTTTAAACTTTTTAAAATTAATATGAGAATCTTTTCATATCCATTATAGACAGATTGCATTGATGCTGCAGCTGCTCGCAATTCTATTTCATCCAATTGGGAAACACTTAGTTTTCTGGCAAGCAACTCTATGATTTCACTCTCTTTATTTATTTGAGAAAGTTCATATTCAATTTTTTCTGATGGGATTTTATCAGGAGACACGTTTCAATGTACCGCTTCTCAGGATCTCTTTGGAAAAATCATTATCATAGTCCAGCCCGATGAGATCAAAAGGGTGTTCCAGTATCCTGAATAACTCTCCATAAACATGAAAAAACTTATTCTTCTCTAACCCTTTAACGGCAATATCAATATCCGATTCGGAGTTACATGTATCATCAGCTAATGAACCGAAGAGAAAGATTTCAGTACACCCTGCTTTTGATAAATATTCGTACGCAAGCTGAATGTCTGATTCATATTCCTTCGGGACAGTAATATTCATAACCTTATTCTATTTCTCCCTCTTATTTTAGGCAACATCTTTTTCAGTTGACCGCAAATATTTCGTTTTATTTCACTTAATTCTAGAAACTCGTACACAGGGTATATTTTTTGATGAAAGAAAAAAAACCGCCCCTTAACAAGGGGCGGCCGCGGTGAGGAATTCTATTCTAAAAAAAGCACCCGCCCGCCGGGAATAAAGGAGGAAACCCGGTCAGGCGGAGTTACCGGTAAATCAGCCGGCTTTGGCCGCTTTTTTACTGGAATTGACAGCGTACATCTTGCCGTAAAAGGCATTCAGATACATCTGCTTTATTTCGCGTATCAGAGGATACCGCGGATTACCTCCGGTACACTGATCATCAAAGGCCTGTTCGGCCAGCTCATCGACCTGAGCCAGGAACTCTTTTTCGTCGATGCCGTATTCTTTGATGGTAGCAGGGATATTCAGCTCTTTTTTGAGCTCGTCCAGTTTGCTGATAAGGTTTTCCACCTTATCCATATCTTCTTTTCCTCCCAGTCCCAGGTAGTCGGCCACCCGGGCGTACCGGGAGATCGCTGTGGGATACTCGTACTGGGGAAAGGCTGTCTGTTTTGTGGGGTTGTCCGTGGCGTTGAAACGGATCACCTCGTTGATCATCAGGGCATTGGCCACACCGTGGGGAATATGGAAGGCCGCTCCCAGTTTGTGGGCCATAGAGTGGCAAACCCCTAAAAAGGCGTTGGCAAAGGCCATACCGGCTATACAGCTGGCGTTGTGGACCTTCTCTTTGGCTTTTTTATCTACCGGACCGTTTTTGTAGGACAGGGGCAGATATTTAAAGAGGATCCTCAGAGACTCAAGAGCCAGACCGTTGGTGTAGTCGCTGGCCATGATGCTCACGAAGGCCTCCAGTGAGTGGGTAATGGCGTCGATACCGCTGGCGGCGGTCAGGCCCTTGGGCATGGTCATTACAAGTTCGGGGTCCACAATGGCCATATTGGGGGTCAGAGCGTAGTCGGCAATGGGGTATTTCAGGCCTGTTCTGTCGTCTGTCACAACTGAGAAGGGAGTCACCTCGCTTCCTGTTCCGGAGGTGGTGGGTATAGCCACCATCTCGGCCTTTTTGCCCATATCGGGAAAGCTGTAGATCCTCTTTTCTATGTCCATAAAGCGCATGGCCAGGCCTTCGAAGTGGACTTCAGGGTGTTCGTAGAGGAGCCACATGATCTTGGCCGCATCCATGGGGGAACCCCCTCCCAGGCCGATGATCACATCGGGGTTGAAAGTGTTCATCACAGCCAGGCCTTCGTTGATGGTACTCAGCGTGGGGTCCGGTTTTACATGGTGAAAGCACTCCACCTCCACACCCAGGGGTTTGAGGATCCTTGTCACCCTGTCCACGCAGCCGCTGTCGTACAGATAGGAGTCGGTCACGATGAAGGCCCGTTTTTTGCCCTGCAGCTCCTTCAGAGCGATGGGGAGGCATCCGTACTTGTTGTAGACTTTCGGGGGAATCCGGAACCAGAGCATGTTTTCTCTCCTTTCTGCCACAGTTTTCACATTCAATAGATGTTTGACCCCTACGTTCTCACTCACCGAGTTGCCTCCCCAGCTGCCGCAGCCCAGGGTCAGTGAGGGTTCCAGGCGGAAGTTGTAAAGGTCGCCGATGGCGCCGTGGGAGGAAGGCATATTCACAAGGACCCGACCGGTTTTGATCACATCGCCGAACCGTTTGATCCTGTCGTCGTTTTTATCGTTTGTGTAAAGCACCGATGTGTGGCCGATACCGCCCAGTTCCACCAGGGCCTTGGCTTTCATCAGGCCGTCTTCAAAGTCATTGCACTTGTACATGGCCAGACAGGGGCTCAGTTTTTCATGGGCAAAGGGCTCTGCCTCTGTAATATCCGTGACTTCGCCGATCAGGACTTTTGTATCCGGATCCACATCGAATCCTGCCATTTTGGCTATGTCCGCCGCCTTCTGTCCCACAATTTTGGGGTTGATGGTGCCTCTGTCGGGGTCAATGATCAGGCCGGCCACCTTCTTTTTCTGATCTTCCGTCAGGATCAGGGCGCCCCTTGCCAGGAGCTCTTTCTTCACATCGCTGTAAAGGCTCTTATGAACAATAATGGACTGCTCGGAGGCGCAGATCACGCCGTTGTCAAAGGTTTTGCTCATCAGAACAGAGCTGACGGCCATTTTGATATCTGCGGATTCGTCCATCAGGGCCGGGGTGTTTCCCGCCCCTACTCCCACGGCGGGTTTTCCCGACGAGTAGGCGGCCTTGACCATTCCGGGGCCCCCTGTGGCCAGGATCATATTGATATCCCTGTGGGCCAGCAGATGCTGGGAGAGCTCCAGGGAGGGCTCGGCCACCCAGCCTATGATATCTATGGGGGCTCCGGCTTTTACCGCTGCATCCAGAACGATCTGAGCGGCTTTGACTGTGCACTTCGCCGCCCGGGGATGGGGAGAGAATATAATGGCATTCCGTGTTTTCAAAGCTATCAGGGCCTTGAAAATCGCTGTGGACGTGGGGTTGGTGGTGGGAACGATACCGCAGAGCACTCCGATAGGTTCGGCCACTTTCTTGATCCCGTAGGTACCGTCGTCCTCCAGGATCCCGCAGGTTTTTGTATCTTTGTATTTATTGAAAATGAACTCCGAAGCAAAGTGGTTTTTGATCACCTTGTCTTCCACAATTCCCATCCCTGTCTCTTCCACGGCCATTTTGGCAAGAGAGATTCTGGCATCGTTGGCGGCAATGGCCGACTGTCTGAAAATCTCGTCCACCTGCTCCTGTGAAAACGAGGCATAGATCTTCTGTGCATCTTTTACTTTCTGAATAGTCTCATCCAGATCTTTTTTCAACTTAAGGACTGTATTTTCGTCTTTAGCCATTTGAATCTCCCGTGTTTAAGTATATTTATATCGATATATTTTTACGTATAGGGTTTTTTGTCAACCCTTTTTTGGAAATATTAAATATATTTATATCGATAATTAATTATTGACTAAATCTGTATTATAACTATAATCAGGGTCATGGGGAGGTTTTTATGGCTGTGAATAAAAAAACCATAACAATCTGCATGGGCAGCTCTTGTTTTACCAGGGGAAACAACGGTAATCTCAAAATCATCCAGAAATACCTGTCTGATAACGGGATTGAGGCCGCTGTTCACCTGACCGGTGCCCTGTGCCAGGAAAAATGCCGGAAAGGTCCGGTGATCTATTTGAACGATGAGATCCATACCAATGTAACCGAATCTGATCTGCCGGATCTGCTGGATAACTTTTGTCAGAAGTAAAGAGGCTATATGCTCAATCCAATCTATACCGAAGAAACCGAGTGCCAGGACTGCTATAAATGCGTCCGTCACTGCCCGGTTAAAACCATAGAAGTTCAGGACGGCCATGCCCGTATTATGACCGACCACTGCATCCTCTGCGGAAACTGTGTTCAGGTCTGCCCGGTGGGAGCCAAAAAAATCCGGAATGACCTTTCCCGGGCCAAAAGGCTCATTGCCACGGAAGAGAAGGTGTTCCTCTCTCTGGCGCCCTCTTTTGTCAGCGAGTTTCCCGGAGCCACTCCCGCGCAGCTCATCAAAGCCCTGAAAAAACTGGGATTCCACGGGATCTCCGAAACCGCTCTGGGAGCCCATGAGGTATCCCGGCATACCATAGAGATCCTGAATAAAAACAGCAGCGGTATTTTTATCTCCACCGCCTGCCCCACCATTGTGGAGTACATTAAAAAATACCAGAGCGGTCTGAGCGACTGTATGACCGAGTCCCTCTCTCCCCTGCAGACCCACTGCCGGCTGCTGAAAAAATACTACGGCGAGGATATCTCCATTATCTTTGCGGGCCCCTGTATCTCCAAAAAACGCGAAGCCGATCTCCGCCCGGACCTTCTGAACCTGGCGATCTCCTTCGACGATCTGCATAAATGGCTCGACGAGAGCAATATAGATCCCGCCGGGGAAGTAGCGGACGAGGAAGATGTATTTGTCCCCTCCACCTCCCGGGACGGAGCCCTCTACCCCTCGGAAGGGGGAATGATCGCCAGCATGCGCCATCAGACCGAAGAGATGCCGAAGGGTCAGATGCTGAGCTTCTCCGACATCCACTCCATGGGAGAGATCCTGAACGGACTGGAGAATATCATAACCGAGGGGCCCCTGTTTCTGGAGCTTCTGGCCTGCAAGGGGGGCTGCATCAACGGCCCTGTGGCTACAAGAAAGGTAGGCTCGGCCATCAAACAGTGCATGGTCACCGACTACGCCCGGAAACTCCCCGATACGGTGGAGCAGAAAGAGTTCCAGATCGAAGATATCACCGCAGTCAGGCAGATCCAGCCGGCTGTTCCGGCGGCGTTCAGCGAGGAACAGCTCCAGTCGGCTCTGCGGAAAATCGGTAAATACGACAGGGAAGATGAGAAGAACTGCGGCGCCTGTGGTTACATGACCTGCCGGGACTACGCCCGGGCCTTTCTTGAAAAACGGGCCGAAAAGGATATGTGCATCACCTATCTGAAAAAACTGAGCGAGAAAAAATCCAACGCCCTGATCAAGACCATGCCTTCGGGAGTGGTCATTGTGGATCAGGACATGAAAATCATAGAGTGCAACAAAGCCTTTGCCAAACTGATGGGCATGGAAACAGAGGCAGCCTATTCGGCCCGTCCCGGTCTCAAAGGGGCTGTCCTCGAAAAGATCCTGCCCTATTCGGCTGTTTTCCAGGGAGCCCTGGCGGTGGAAGAGCACATGACAAGGCAGACCTTCCAGGTGGGGGACAGAATCCTGGAGGGATCGGTTTTCTGCATTGAACCCAACCAGGCGGTGGGGGGCATCTTCCAGGATGTCACGAGCCCTCAGGTGCAGAAAGAGAGGATTATCCGCCAGGCCAAACAGGTGATGGAAAAGAATGTGGAAGCGGTTCAGCAGATCGCGTTTCTGCTGGGAGAGAATGCCGCCGAAAGCGAAGTGATGCTCAACACCATCATTGAGTCCTTCAGTGCGGACAATAAATCATGAAAGATACCTTTCTGGATGTGGGCTACTATCAGGTTAAAAAGGAGGGCGAATCCGCTCCGGGGGACGCCTTCCTCTCCCGCAAGGCCGAAGGCCGGCAAAGGATGATCTCCATCCTTTCCGACGGACTGGGCAGCGGGATCCGGGCCAGCGTGCTCTCTTCCCTGACAGCCACCATGGCCATGCGGGCCATCGAAAAGAACCTGCCCGCCCTGCAGACGGCGGAACTGATCTCCCGGACCCTGCCGGTGTGCAGCGAAAGGCAGATCAGCTACGCCACCTTTACCATCGTGGACATAGACGAAAAGGGAAAGGTTCAGATACTGGAATACGACAATCCCCGTTTTATCCTGATCCGGGACGGGGAGATCACCCCCCTGGAGGGCAGCACCATCACCTTCAATCCCGGTACGGTCAACCGAAACGAAATCACAAGCTGCAATTTTACTGCCCGGCCGGGCGACAGGCTTATCTTCTTCTCCGACGGGGTGACCCAGTCGGGCCTGGGAACCAGGCTCTGGCCTCTGGGATGGGGCGATGACAATGTGCGCCTGTTTATCCGGAAAACCCTGGCGCGGGATCCGGAAATCTCCTCCAACGAACTGGCCAGGAAGGTTGTCAAAGAGAGCCTGAAAAACGATGTGTTCAAAGCCAAGGACGATATTACCTGCGGATCCATCTACTTCCGGAACCCCCGGAAACTTATCATTGCCACAGGGCCTCCCTACAACCCCGACAGGGACAGGGGGCTGGCCGAGATGATCCGGGACTTTGAAGGGAAGTCCATTATCAGCGGCGGCACCACCGCCAATATCGTCGCCCGGGAACTGGAACGGGACATCGAAGTGGATATGTCCTCCATGACCGACGAGATTCCCCCCTCCTCCCGGATGGAAGGAGTCACCCTCATAACAGAAGGGATCATCACCCTGGGAAAGGTGTCCGAGTATCTCACGAGGAACCAGCAGGAACCTGTCACTTCGGGGAACCCCGCCCAGAAGATTGTAGAGGCCATGATGGATTCGGATATCATCCATTTTGTGGTGGGCACCAGGATTAACGAGGCCCATCAGGACCCCAACATTCCCATGGAACTGGAAATCCGGCGGAATATTGTCAAGAAAATCGCGGATCTGATGAAGGATAAATTCCTGAAACAGATTATTATGAGCTATATCTAGGAAAAAACGGATAGAAAAATGGAAATGAAAAAAATCGAAATCACCCTTTGTACAGGAACCATGTGCTATGTCACAGGGGGAAGCAACTACTTCCTTCTGGAAGAGAACCTGAGCGAACAGATCATGGCCAGCCTGGACATCCGGGGGGTCACCTGCCTGGGGCACTGCAAAAAAAGCAGGGAAGGGAAATTCCCCTGCATGGTCATCAACGGGACAGCACACTTCGGCCTGGCCCTGGACGAAGCCGTGGCCATTATCAAAGAAATCTATAACACAATTTAAAACCGAGGAATTTATGATTAATCCTAACAGTACCTATAACCTGAAATGGAAGGTTCTGAATAAACTTTCCAATCACATACTCAATGACAGACCTGTCAAAGATCTGGACCGTATCCCCTATACCATGGTGGATGAAATGGACCAGTCCTACCGCTGCTGCAAATACAAGGACAGAGCCATCCTCAAATACAGGATGATGGCCGCCATGGGCTTTGCGGTAGAAGACGAGCAGGATGAACTGAAACCCCTGGCGGAATACTACGGGGAAGCCATTGAAAAGGATCAGGTTCCCGAAACCACGCTGACTGTTATCAGCGAAGCCTGTTCCTCCTGTCCCGGTGCGCGCTACTACGTTTCGGACATCTGCCGGGGCTGCGTGGCCCGCCCCTGTGTGGGCATCTGCCCCAAAGAGGCTGTATCCATCAAAAACGGCCGGTCTGTGATCGACGGGGAAAACTGCATCAAATGCGGAAAATGCGCCAAAGTCTGCCCCTACGGTGCCATCCTGAGAATCCCCGTTCCCTGCGAGGAAGCCTGCCCGGTGGGAGCCATCTCGAAGGACAAAAACGACAGGGAAAACATCGACTATACCAAATGTATCTCCTGCGGCAAGTGCATGACCTCCTGTCCCTTCGGGGCGATCATGGGAAGATCCCACATTGTGCAGGTCCTGAATAAGATGAAAAAGGGCGATAAAATCGCCGCCATGTACGCCCCTTCCATTGCGGGGCAGCTGCCGGGCTCTCTGAATCAGATCAACGAAGCCCTTCTGCAGCTGGGGTTCAGCGCGGTCTACGAAGTGGCCACCGGAGCGGACGAAACAGTCCGTCAGGAAGGAGCGGAGCTTCTGGAACGGCTGGAAAAGGGAGAAACCCTTATGACAACCTCCTGCTGCCCCGCCTATGTGGAGGCCGTGAGAAAGCATGTTCCCGAACTGCTTCCCATGGTGTCCGATACCCCCTCCCCCATGGAGCTCACCGGCCGGATGATCAAAAAACAGGACTCCGGGGTAAAAACGGTCTTCATCGGGCCCTGTACGGCCAAAAAGGAAGAAGCCTTCCGGTCCGAAGCGGTGGATTATGTGATGACCTTTGAGGAACTGGGAGCCCTTCTGACAGCGGCGGACATCGATGTGGCCGAAATGAGCACAGAGGGAGTTCCCGCCACGGACCTTTTGCCGGGAGCCCACAAGGCGGGACGGAGCTTTGCCGTCAGCCGGGGTGTTTCCAACTCTGTGGCCGCATACCTGCAGAATCCACCTGAAGTGATCCCCTTCTGTATGGAAGGGCTGGACAGAAAGCAGATAAAACTCCTGAAACTCTATGCCAAAGGCAACACTCCAGGAAACTTTCTGGAAGTCATGGCCTGCGAGGGAGGCTGCGTTGCCGGACCGGGAACCATCTGCCAGCCTTCGATCTCCCGCAAAAAAGTCGCAGCCTTTGCCGAAGAGGCTCCCGAACTCAATACAGCGGAAAAAAAGAGCTAAAAAGCCCACTCCAGATCCCAGCCGATTTCAAAAGCCCTTTCCTCTTCCCCGTAGAGGAGGAAGGGGTAGAGAAATCTCCCCTTGAGAGTCCAGTTTTTCACCCCGCCCCGGGCCTCTCCTCTGATGGAAATATCCCCTGCATCCCTTTCGGCCCTGTACCCGGCCGAAAGGCTCTGGGCAAACCCGGGAGAGCCCTTCCTTCTGACAGCCACTTCTCCTGACACTTCGGCGGGATCCGGAAAGAACTCCTCCCAGGTCCCCCCGGCGGAAGCCGTAAAATCCCAGTGTTTCAGGCGGTATCCCAGTTTTGCCCGGGGTATCCAGGACAGCAGCACCTCTTCCTCCGGATCTATCAGGCCCTGCCCCCTCAGCCGCCAGGTCCAGCGGCGCAGGCTTCCCTCCAGGGAACAGCGGTAGTCCTGAGAGAGGACCACCTCCTGCAGAGAGCTTAGCGAAGATTTTCCGACCAGAGCGCCCGCATCCAGCTGAAAATCCGGAAAGCCCCGGGTCAAGCGGAAGTGAAACTGCCTCTCCCAGGGGATCAGCTGCCCCTCGCGGTTCCTGTAGACATCCGAAGGCTCCCAGTACAGGCCCGTCAGAACACTCCGCTCTCCGTAGAGGGTCAGCTCGCAGAGGAGAGCGCTCCCCGGCAGATAGTGCTCTCCTCCGGAAAAAAATCCCTTCAGGCTCCCTGCGTACCAGGGGCCCTGGAAGTTCAGATCCCCCGCTGTATGCCACAGGGTTCCTGCAGGGCCCGGCTCTTCCCGGGGGAACCACTCTTCCGGCGCCTTTGCCGGGTCCAGCCGGCAGGAGTGTCCGGCCCCTTCCAGATTCATATAACGTCCCAGAGGAAGGGAATACCAGAGGCCGCTCCTCAGGGAGGAGGAATCTGTTCCCTCCAGAAAGATCCCTCCCCTCCGGGGAAAGAAAAAGGCTCCTCCCGGATTGTTCAGGTTTGTCTCTCCCCTGTCGGGGGCCCATCCTGTCTCCCCCGGGCTCTCTCCGCCGGGCGGTAGGGACTCCATGGCCATCCGGGCAAAGAGTCCGCGGGGCTTCATATTCCCCGCCAGGAACCGGGAGGATTCGAAGATCAGCCGCTTCAGCTCCCACTCCCTCCCCGTATCTGAACCGAGGAAAAGCTCCGCTCCGTCACTCCCTTCGGATGCCCGGAACAGAAGATCTGCCGGCCCCGAACTGACCTGACCGTACCGGAATATCCCCCCGGTTTCGCCGGCCGCGCCGGGGATCAGACAAAGGAGGAAGATGAGATGTAAAAATAGATTCCGCATATAGAAAGGAACAGGCAATTCGGCAGTAAAAATTCAAAAAAGAGAAAAAAAAGAGGCTGCCCCTGCATGCAAGAGACAGCCTCTAACTCCTTTTTTACCTCAAACCGCAATGGCTTGAAGTGTTTCCCCTTTTTTTCCGCTCAGGTTTACAAAAAAACCTAGCTGATCACTTTCTTTTCCATCCAATCAGTCAAGTAAGTGTAAATTTCATCTTTATTGATTTCATTCAGGCTCTCATGACGGCCTTCGGGTATCAGATTCATAGTGACGTCCTCGACGCCGCTCTTTTTATAGGCCCAATACACCTTTTTCACGCCCCGTCCCCGGTCTCCCACAGGATCCTGTTCTCCCGAAATGAGAAGAAGGGGCAGATCTTTCGGTGTTTTCATAAATGCATTGATGCGGTTGATGACACGCAGCCCGGAAAACAGATCCCTGAAATGGCTGGATGTACAGATAAAACCGCAGTAGGGATCTTCATGATAGAGCTTTACCTGCTCCCTGTCCCGGCTGAGCCATTCAAACCCCGTATCGCCGTCGTCAGAAAAAGGTTTGTTGAAAGAACCGAAGCTCATGGCATCCAGAAGACGGCTCCTGTGCCTTTTCCCTTTCAGTCTGATCTCAAGAGAGGCGATAAAACTGCCTAGAGCTGTTATAAACCCCGGGGTGTACCCTGTCCCGGAAAGGATCACGCCGGAAAGATCGTCTCCGAACTCTTTCAGATAGTCCCTTGTCAGAAATGAGCCCATGCTGTGCCCCATCATGATCACGGGAATCCCGGGATACTCCTCCTTAATCAGAAGGTGAAGGTCCCGGATATCCTGAACAACCATACGCCAGCCGAAGTCGTCGGCAAAATAGCCCAGATTGTCAGTGTCTCCGGCGGTCCTTCCATGGCCCCTGTGGTCCTCTCCGAAAACGGCGATGCCTTTCTCCTGAAGATACGAGGCAAACCTGTCGTAACGGGCCACATGTTCAGCCATACCATGATTGATAATGAGGATTGCCTTTATACTTTTTGTTCTTGGTATCCAGCGGTATCCATGAATCTCAGTTTCGTCGATTGCAAGGAATGTAAACGCTTCACCGCTGCATGTATCAGAGTTTTCAATTTCCGAAATCACTGGATCAGTATAGTACAGCTTTCAGTATATGACAAATAAATTCTTGGTAAATGTGAGAACTGCAAGATAACAGTGAAAAAATAGCGATATGTCTGCGGAAGAAAATTCCCTATTAACAACTATATGGGAGCTGTTTTACTTGAATTTTATTCTTCCTAAGGTAAAATAATAAAAATCCGAATAAAATTACCCTTTTCGAATAGAAATCTCGGATATACATAGGAATTAAGAATACTCTGGAGGAATTAAATGGTTATTTTAACTCTGAACTGCGGAAGTTCTTCTGCAAAATTTCAGGTTTATGACTGGGACAAAAAAGAAGTCCTGGGTGTGGGCATGGTCGAAAGGATCGGCCAGGACATGTCAAATATCGAACATAAACCCCTGGGGAAACCCGAATTTGAAGCGGACAGAGCCTGTCCCACCCACAAAGAAGCGATCGAATGGATCATTGAAACCATCCTTGATAAAGAAGCCGGCTGTATCGAAGATATGTCCGAAATCAAAGCTGTAGGACACAGAGTTCTCCACGGCGGAGAAGCCTTCAAACAGTCTGTGATCATCGATGACGAAGTTCTGGAAACCTTCAAAGGTCTCTATCACCTGGGACCTCTCCACATGCCCGCCAACATCATGGGTGTGGAAGCGGCAAAACTCGTTCTTCCCGATGTTCCCCACTGTGCGGTCATGGATACAGCATGGCATCAGACCATGCCCAATTACGCTTTCATGTATGCCCTTCCCTACGACTGGTACAAAAAACACAATGTAAGACGCTACGGTTTCCACGGAACCAGCTATGTCTACACAGCGAAAAGAGCCTCTGTCCTTCTGGGCAAGGATCCTCATAAAACCAATGTCATTATCTGTCATATCGGTAACGGCGCCAGTATCTGTGCGGTTAAAGATGGAAAATGTATCGACACCTCCATGGGTCTGACTCCTCTGGAAGGTCTGATGATGGGAACCCGCTGCGGTGACATCGATCCCGCCATTGTTCCTTTCATTATGGAAAACGAAAACCTCTCTCCCAAAGAGATGGACAGCATCATGAACAAAAAGAGCGGTGTTCTGGGAATTACCGAAGAATTCATCGACCGCCGGGATGTGTATGCAGGTTACCAGAAAGGGGACGAACGCTGTACCCTGGCTCTTGAGATGGAGTGCTACAAGATCAGAAAGTACATCGGTGCCTACTCCGCCGCCATCGGTAAGGTAGACGCCATTGTCTTCACTGCCGGTGTAGGTGAAATGAATCCCGTTTACAGAGCCAAAGCCCTGGAAAACCTGGAAACCATGGGAGTCAAACTGGACAGCGAAAAGAATGCCGCCAGTATCACAAGAAACGCCGAAACCTGTGTTTCCGCCGATGATTCCGCTGTAAAAGTGTTTGTTATTCCCACCGATGAAGAACTGGTAATGACCGAAGACACCTACGCACTGATGAACGGAACCTACGACGTTCACACCAACTATACCTACTACTTCCAGAGTAAAGAGTATATAAACAAGGCCAGGGAAAGAGCCCTTCCCGGAAACCTCGAAAAAAATCCCGCCCTCAAAGCGGTCATTGCCGAGCCTAAATAAGCACCGGTAATTTTTCCATAAAAAAAATCAGGGCTTCCGTGATGATCTCACGGAAGCCCTTTTTTTATAAATACATTTCTCCCCTCGCCCTCTCGCTCCCTGAGCGGAGCCGAAGGGGGAGCCGGGGGTGAGGGTGGAAGCCGAAGGGGGGCCGGAAGAGAGAAGGATTCTCATGCCTGGAGAAGATGCGGGAGCCTTGAAAAGAGACGCGATAAATCGCGTCTGTACGGGGGGAATGGAGGAGCTTAGAGAATAGCTTTTCCCATCTCGGTGGTATCGTAGCCTCCCAGGCCGTCGATTTCATCCCGGAAATCCGGAGAGTTCAGGATTTTCAGGATTGTGGAAAAGGGAAAGAGTTCCAGATCGTCCAGGGGAATTACCATTTCGTACCGCTCCTTCTGAACCGGGACAAATTCCACATCCCGTACCTGGAGGGCCCCTTTTTCGGTTCCGATAGCCACATCGGCCTTTCCCCGGCAGACCGCACTGGCGGCGGCCAGATGAGAGGTTACCTCCCGGTCGTATCCTTTGACCCGGGCACCGGATGCCCCCATGGCCATGAG
This sequence comes from Oceanispirochaeta sp., assembly GCA_963666275.2. GTDB lineage: Bacteria > Spirochaetota > Spirochaetia > DSM-2461 > DSM-2461 > Oceanispirochaeta. The sequence continues at coordinate 1,273,943 of CAXXOA010000001.1, read as the reverse complement.
CTTTTCATCCAGAAGAACCCGGGTTCCGCTGCCCCTCTCCCTGTTGATCAGAGACACATCCTCCCGCAGGAGATCCTCCCAGGAGTGAATGCCCAGGGGATTGCCAGGAGCCACGTAAAAGCCCTGCATCCTTTTCACAATGTGAACGATCCGGACGGGTGTTCCCGGAAGCATCCTTCTGACAAAGGGAATGTTGTAGAGATTGGAGTCGCCGTCCCAGAGATGGCAGGTGGCAACCTGTACTTCCCTGTTATAAAGGGAATAGAGGCCGTTATAGCTGCCCTGATGGGAGCGATAGGTTCTGATCCCCTCCAGCTCCATATACCGGGCCAGGATGTCCAGAATGCTGTCCTGGCCGCAGATTACAAAACTGCCGGGACCGGAAGACCGGGGACGGGGAGAATTGCCGGGAAGAGGCGCCTCCGGCGTCTTGTGCGTCTCTTTTCCCCTCTTCAGAGCTTCCACGGCCGCTGCATCCACGCGGATTTTTCTTCCGACCTTATAGGATGCCAGCTCTCCCCTCTTGATAAGCTCATAAACAGTGTTTTTTGTTATTTTCAGCAGGTCCGCAACTTCCTGTGGTGTCAGCGATCTGTCATCGTCCATGATTCCAACCTTACTTCAATCTCTCCCTAAGGATATTTTTTCCAGCCGGATCTGACAAGACAGGAACAGTTTTTTCAGGGAATTCCCCCGCAGGGGAAAATCCTTCAGGCCCCCGGCTGTACGGTGGTTTGCATAATCTTATCCGCCGCTTCCTGTCCCAGGAAGTAGCCGATAATTCCTGCCGCGAATTCCGCAGCGCCCCCGGCGCCGATCCCTGTAATGATGTGACCGTCCACTTCCAGACGGCCCGCAGTATACTCTCCCCCCGGGCCCGCCTGGGACTCCATGCCGGGAAAACAGGTATAGCGCCGTCCTTCCAGAACCCCTGCGCCCCCCAGAACCAGAGCCGGAGCGGCGCAGATGGCGGCGACGAGTTTCTTTTCCCTGTCAAACTTCACGATCAGCTCTCTGACACGGCTGTCTGCGGCTATATGGGCCGATCCGGGCATCCCCCCGGGAATGACAAGACCGTCCACATCAAAGGAAAAATCTTTCAGATCCACATCGGCAAGAACGGGGATATTGTGGGATCCTGTAATTTTCGTACCTGTCAGTCCCACGGTGACAACATCGATTCCGGCCCGTCTGAGAAAGTCTATGGGGGTCACAGCCTCCACTTCCTCCATTCCGTCGGCCAGTATTACGGCAACTTTACTCATTTGAAATACCTCCACCCTCTATTATGGTGAATCGGGAAAAATCTTTCCAGGTTCACCGCCCTTCCTTTTAGCGGCTCAGAAGGTCGTCGATCTCTTTTTTATAGAGTTCGTAGATGGTGGGTCTCAACAGCTCCATTTTACCGGAAAGTTCCCGGCCCACTTCAAAATGGTTCTGCAGAATCGTAAACTGATAGATCCTCTCAAAACTGGAGAATCCATTGGAAGGAGAAACAAGATCGGCAACTTCCTGATTCAGAAGTTCCCTGATTTCGGGGGCTTCCCCTATGAGAGTCCTGTTTTCATAAATGATATTGTTCTCTTTCGCATACTCCTCCAGAGCATCAAAATCCGGAACTATCAGGGCGGAAAGGTATTTCCGGTCCTGACCCAGAACAACGGCATTATCAATATAGGAAGACTCTCTGAGCTTGGATTCCAGAGGAACCGGCTCTACATTTTCTCCTCCCAGAAGGACGATCGTATCCTTGGCCCGTCCCACCAGGGTGATATCATTGTTACGGGACAGAACCGCAATATCTCCCGTGTTGAGCCATCCGTCTTCGGAAAGCACTGTTTTAGTCAGCTCGTCGTTTTTGTAATACCCTTTCATGATCTGAGGCCCTTTCACATAAAGAACCCCTCTTTCACCGGGCGAAAGCTCCTTCCCGTCCTGATCCAGTACCTTTACCTCCGTACCGATGAAGGGAGGGCCCACTGTCCCGGCTACAGGATGATTCTCATCCCTTACGCCTATGACCGGGCCTGATTCTGTCAGACCGTAGCCTTCCAGAACTTTGATTCCCACGGCCGCATAGAACTCATCCACCATTTTTTGGAGAGCCCCGCCGCCGGACACGCCCGCCCGGAGCCGGGGGAGCATCTTCTCAATGATTTTGCTGAAAAGCAGCTTGTTCCCCAGAGCTCTCAGGGGTGCGGTCCGGAGTCTGCCCAGACGGGCTTTCAGTTTTTCAAAGCCCATGGGTTTCCCTGAATAGTCGGGATACCTGTCTTCCAGGATCCGGCAGAAGTGTTCGTCCCGGGCGGCGACTTTCACAAAGAACCGGAACATTTTTTCCGCTTTCTCGCCCTTGGCTTTGATATTCCGGAGGATCCCCTGGTAGAGGGCGTCCCAGATCCGGGGTACCGCTGTCATCAGCGTGGGCTGTATGGTCTGCAGGTCCATCAGCAGGGTTTTTCCCACTGGCTTTGAATAGGCAAGACAGGAACCGTTGAGAACGGATACATACTGGATAACCCTCTCGAAGGAGTGCCATACAGGCAGAATGGTGAGCCATATATCCCCCACGTCCACCTGGATGAAATCCAGAATACCCTTTGCCTGATAGGTGTAGACCCGGTCAGTCAGCATGACCCCTTTGGGGACACCAGTTGTACCGGATGTAAAGATAATGGTGGCGATGTCATCGGGTGTTCCTTTGGCGATCTCCTCCTCTATTCTGGAAGGATCCTTTTCAAGCTCCGCCTTTCCTGCTTCCATAAATGCGGAAAAATCGATCAGACTGAACCGCTGGGCTTTCGCTGCCACAGCGTCATCCGCAGGATCCAGCATAATAATCTGCTTCAGATGGGGCAGATCCTTCTCAATTTCAAGAACCTTCTCCAGCTGATGGGAGTTTTCAAGAACAGCTATGGTACATTCGGGGATACCCAGGATATGTGCAAGAACTTTTGTGGTCGTATCCGTGCCTCTGGGGGCATCATTGGCTCCCAGCGCGAGCAGTGCCATATCGCAGATCAGCCACTCTTTCCTGTTGTCGGCTATGATCCCTACAGTTTCCCCCCGGGCAACCCCCAGAGACAGGAACCCCGCGGCGGCCTGCTGAATCTCTTCATAAAGTGTTTTAAAGGTGGTCGGATAGAACTCACCCTTCTCATTTTTACTCTGCTGAGCGACGGCGTCAGGATGCTGACTTACAATTTTCTGAAACTGCTTCAATACAGTTTGTTCCATTTATACTCCCCTGATTGATTAATCAAAAATGAACTTTTCAGTTACGGTTTGACCCTTTATAGTACTAATTCCCTATAGGGAATAGTCTGTTCACACTATATCCCGCAGCCATCTGAGGGGTCAATATTTTCTTTCTCTCCATTTTTTTTCTCCACCGGCGCTTTCCTTTGCCCGAAACTCTGATTGAGGATATTATTATCCTGTCAGGATTTAAAGACTGCCTCCCAAAGGTAGGATAGGCTAATTCTTTATGAGTTAAATAAAAAGGAAGTTTTTTTGATCTTTATATCTTGATTCAGAAGGGCCTTTCAGGTATTTTTGAACAATAACTGTTATATGGAGGAATGTCATGGCTTATGTAATTATTGCAGAAGATTGTGTAAACTGCGGAGCCTGTGAAGGTGAATGTCCCGTTGAAGCAATCAGCGAAAAAGACGACGCAAGAGTAATTGACGCCGATCTGTGCACCAGCTGCGGAGCTTGTGCCGATGTATGCCCCACCGAGTGTATCAAAGAAGGCTGAGACTCTTAAATGTATAGGAAAGCCGTCTGTTATCAGACGGCTTTTTTATGTTATAACTGTTTCTCATGATAGACACAGATATTATCCGGAAGCGCTCGGAGATCACACAGGGAATCAGAACCTTCTTCAGGGAAAGGAATTTCCTGGAAGTGGAAACCCCTCTCCTGAGCCCCCATCTGATTCCGGAATCGTCCATTGAAAATTTCAGAGCCGACCTTGTCTCCCCCTACGGTCCGGCAAAGCCCCTGTTTCTGACCCCCTCTCCGGAAATCTGGATGAAGGTCCTCCTCAGCCGGGGATCGGGCGATATATTCCAGATTGCCCGGAGCTTCCGGAACAGCGAGCAGATCAGCAGGATTCACAATCCCGAATTCACAATGCTGGAATGGTACAAGACAGGCATCGATTCCCGGAAAAACATTGAGATCACCTGCGAACTGATTCAGTCCCTGTGCCGCCGGGAGACCCCCCGGGAGGTCAGAGCGCCCTTCAGAGTCATGACCATGGAAGAGGCCTTCCGGGAGTTTGCCGGATTTTCCCTGGAGGAGAACCTGTCTGCAGAGGCCCTGCTGGAGCAGAACAGACGGCACAGTATCCCCGCAGAGGAATCGGAGGAGTGGGAAGTGCTCTTTCACAAGCTCTTCCTGACCCTTGTGGAACCCTCCCTTCCCCAGGACCGCCCTCTGGTGCTGGACCGCTACCCTTCCGCACTGGAAACCCTGGCGGCAGAGGTTCCCGGCACCCCCTGGTCGGACCGCTGGGAACTCTACATTCGGGGTGTGGAAGTGGCTAACTGCTACACCGAGGAAACCGATCCGGAAAGGATCCGGCGCTATTACAGAATCGAAGAGGCGGAAAAAGAGCAGAAAGCCCTTGTTCCTGTGGTCTGTGATCCCTCCTATGCGGATATTTTCACTTCTTTTCCCGCCTGTTCAGGCACTGCGGTGGGCGTGGACAGGCTGATTGCCCAGATATTGGACAAGAGTGAGATTGAGGGGGTGATTTTATTTCCCCTTAATGCTATACTCCCGTGAGCAAAATATATCTCAAATTCAGTATGGCTGGTCAGTTATATGAACCAGCCTCAATATAAAAGGAAATAATATGGGACAAATTAAAGCCGGCTCTATTGCCAAAGGGACTTTTCTTCTGGAAAAGGATATTCCCTTTATCGTAACCGAAAGGGAGTTTGTAAACCCCGGAAAAGGTTCAGCCTTTGTACGACTGAAACTGAAAAACCTCAGAAGCGGAGCCGTACTGAAGGTAACCCACAAATCTCAGGACATTGTTGAAGAGATCGATGTACAGGACGTGGCTTCACAGTTTCTCTATTCAGACGGTGAGAACTTCTTCTTTATGAATTCTGATACCTTTGAACAGTATGAGATTCCCATGGCCGCCATGGAGGATATGCAGTACTTCCTCAGAGAGGGAGATACCTACAAAGTTGTCCGCTGGGGCGAAGAATCCCTGGATATCAAACTTCCTCCCAAAATGGACCTGATCGTTACCGAAGCAGAGGATGCTGTGAAAGGCGACACTGTGACAGGCGCCACCAAGTACGTCAAAGTGGAAACCGGACTGACAGTCAAGGTTCCCATCTTTATCAAACAGGGCGAAAAGATCCGGATCAACGTGGAAACAAAAGAGTACCAGGAACGGATTAACAGCTAAATCATGAAAAAGCAGTTTGACCCCTCTCTCGCAGTGTATTCCAATAAACAGGTTCCCTTTCAGTTCCATGGAGAAAAGATGACATTCCATCTCTCCATGGGTCTCTTCAGCAGCTTTGACATCGACGCGGGAACCCGGCTGCTACTTAAAACCCTTGCCAAAGAGGTCGACCTTTCCAGGGTTGCCTCCGCGGTGGATACAGGGTGCGGGACAGGGGTCATCGGCATCAGCCTGAAAAAGAAATACCCTTCTATGGATATGCTTTTTCAGGACAGGGATGCTCTGGCTACGGCCTACACAAGGGAAAACTGCCGTCTCAACAGCATAGTTCCCGACAGGGTGGAGGAAGCCCTTCTTCTGGAGGGTCTGAAGCCCGCCAGCCGGGATCTTATTGTTTCCAACATCCCCGCAAAGGCGGGAGACAAGGTTCTGAAGGATTTTTTCAGCTATGCGGGAAGCTTCCTCAGGGAAGGCGGACGGGTGGCTGTGGTCATCGTGGATCCTCTTAAAGACACAGCCCGGAAAGCCCTGGAGGCGGCGGGATGCCGGATTCTCCATAAAGAGAGCACCAAAATGCATACGGTCTTCCACTTTGACGGAGGACTGCCCTTTCCGGGAGAGGACTTTAGCCGGTATATAAGAAACTCCGATGAGTTTGACCTGGCCGAAGAGACCTATTTTCTGGAAACTGTTTACAATCTTCCAGATTTTGATCAGCTGAGCTATGCCACCCGGATTGCCGGAGAGCTTCTCAGACATACATCCTTTTCAGGAAAAGCCCTCTTCTGGAACGCCGGACAGGGACACATTCCCGTCTGGATGTCTCAAAGGCCGTCGAATCATCTGAAAGAGATACACCTGGCTTCCAGAGATATCCTGCAGAACAGAATAACCCTGCACAACCTGAACAAAGCCGGCTACGAGGGAAAAGTGGTATCCCATCAGCTCCCCGGAGAACCCTGGCTCAAAGACCAGGCGGAAGAGGAGAAATTCCAGTTTCTCTATTTTTCCCTGGATCCCATCACCAAGGTAAAGTGGCATCAGAGTTTTGCGGAAACCATTAACGCCATCCTGCAGAAAGGAAAATACTGCTATATCAACGGCAGAAGTTCCGATCTGTCTCTTCTTGTCAAACACCTGCAGGGATTTCATTTCAGAGAGGACAACCGTTTCAAAGGGAACAGGGGCATCCTCCTTCAGAAAAAGTAGGAAGATCTACTGAGAGTCTGGAAGAGCCGGATCCTCCGGTTCTTCAGAACCCTCCTCCTGCACCTCGCCTTTTTCAGGCAGTGATTTAACATGCACATCCATCTGGGGAAAGGGTATTTCGATACCGTTCTTTTTGAACTCCCGCCAGATTTCAAGATTCGACCAGGAGTGGGCCATGGGTTTCAGCGATACATCCCGGATAAAAGTCCTCAGGCTCACTGTGATGCCCGAATCGTCAAAGGAAAGGACCCGGACCACATTGTCAGGACCATTGATCCTGTAGGGATTCCGTTTCCCGATGCTGTCGAGGATTGCCAGGGCCTGATCCAGATCGGAGTTGTAGGAGACCTGTACTTTATTCACAACAACCACCTTCCGGTCCAGATAGGAGTAGTTATGCACCGCCTGGTCCACAAAGTGGGAGTTGGGGATGATGATATTTTCATTTTCCAGTGTTTTGATATCCGTACTGATCAGCCGGATATTATGGACAATCCCGTCATAGCCGTTCACAAGGACCCGGTCGCCCTCTTTGATGGGCCGGGAGGAGATAATGATCAGACCGGCAAAAAAGTTGGCCACGATCCCCTGGAGACCGAATCCAAGTCCTATACCCAGGACTCCCAGAAGAACGCCCAGTGCGGAAAGGTCCAGCCCCACGATGGAGAGCCCGAAAAGGAACACCAGAGACATAACCACATAACGGGTGATGCTGCCGAAGGAGAACCGTCTGGCCTCATCGATTCCCAGCTGATCGAATATGGACTTTTCCAGGAGCCTCCGGGAAGCTTTTCCCGACCATGTGGCCAGATAGAAAACCGGTATCAGCATCAGAAGGGTGACAACAGAAATCTGTGTATTCCCGGATACAAAGAAAGGTGAATTGAGAATATTGAGAAACCGGCTGATATAATAATTGACCCGGCTTCCCAGAAGATTCCCCACAGTCATGAGGAATCCCGCAATGATCAGTATTTTCAAACCCAGCCGGATGTACTGGACTGTCTTGACCCTTGTCTCTTCTATAAGACGGGACATACCCACCAGTTTGCGGATAAGCCACATCAGAATGAAGTAGAGAATAATCATCCCGATAAAGGGAAGCCCGACTTTGGTGATCATCTCCAGCAGACTGAAGGTAAGTTCGATTTTCCCCAGAGTGATCGGAGTTGTCAGAATCTCCAGAAGAGTTTGAAAAAACTTCATAATTTATTCCTGAGCAGCGTATTCCAGCATTTCCTCAAGCTGTTTTTCATCGATCAGTCCCAGTTCATGACAGGGATTCAGAAGCTCCCGGACATGGGCGTAGCTGTGAAGGTTGATCCCTTCGGCTTCCATATCCTTTCTTCCCTGAACACCCCGTTCCAGAAGAACAGCCAGCTCCGTCACAACCAGTCCGGCCTCTCTGAGGATCTCAATAGCTTCGACTTTGCTCTTGCCTGTGGTAATCAGGTCGTCCAGAAGGAGGACTTTTTCTCCCTCTTTATACTCCCCTTCAATCCTGTTCCCGGTTCCATGGGCTTTCATGGTCATCCGGGGATAGATCAGGGGAATGCCTGTTTCCAGAGAGACAGCCGTTGCCAGAGGCAGAGCCGCTACGGGAATCCCGGCGATCCTGTCGCAATCCATGTCTTTTATCAGTTCCGCGTATCCTTTGGCCACCTGAGCCAGAAGAGCCGCGTCTGAAGAAACCCGTCTCAGATCGATATAGAAGGGAGACTTCTTGCCGGATTTCAGGGTGAACTCCCCTACCCGGAAACACTCTGTTCTGATCAGGCCCTTCATGATGTTCTGTTTTCTAAAATCCTTCACAGAGTAGGCTTCGGAAGAACTCACCTGTTTCCGTGCTTCATTCAGTTTATCCCGATACTCTCTGGCAGCCAGGCCGGGATCAGCAGCGCCGGCGATACCCCGGGATACATTGGGAAGGATACCCATGCCGTCTTTCCGGCATCCCGCGGAAACAGCTTCCAGCATATCTCCTCCCTGGGTTCCGATTCCCGGTGTCAGGAACCAGGTGTCGGGACACTCATGGCGGACTTTCTGAAGGGCTTCGGTGTCATTCCCGGCTACCACAAGGCCGATCTGACTTCCCCAGGAAACGCACTCTCTGGCGGTAGTGATATACAGATCCTCGCTGAGGTTACCCGGCAGTTTCACCTGCAGATCCTGGATGGCATGGGCCCCGGGATTGGTGGTCCGGCAGAGGAGGAAAACACCGTGTTCATCCCCCTTCTCCAGAAAGGGATCAACCGCATCGCGTCCCATGTAGGGAGAGAGGGTAACAGCATCGGCTTTGTAAAAATCAAAAAGCGAATCCGCATAGGCCTGGGCGGTAGATCCGATATCATTTCTTTTGGCATCAATCAGCAGGGGAACTTCTCTGGGAATGTAGGTCAGGGTTTCCTGAAGGGCCTGGAGACCTTCCGGTCCGAAGACTTCGTAAAAAGCAATATTAGGCTTGTAGCAAACCGTATAGGGAAGAGTGGCCTCTATGATTTTACGGTTCTGGTCAACAATAGATCTGAGGGCGTCTCCGGGACTCTTGAAATCCACACGGGGATCGAGTCCCACGCAGAGGAGGCTCTCTTTCTCCTGACATACTTTTTCCAACTTCTCAAAAAATTTCATCTGCTGTTTCTCCGGATTATTTTTTCCCTGCCGATGGCAGGTTCATTTGCTTAAATTGCTCCTATTATATTCATTTCACTCTGGTCTGAACAGAGGAGATGACAAAACATTTCAACACTATTTCTGCCGGAGAAAAAATTCTTCAGGGAATAAGCAGCGGTAGAAAAACCTGAAAAGAGGGAAAAAAAACTGGGCCGGAGAGAGAATTTCCGGCCCTGACTCCTTACCGGAAACGGCTAGAATCTAACCCAGAGAACCTCATAGGGTTCCATGGTGATCGTCCAGGAGCCCCCTTCGGCCTGAATGGAACTGCCACCGTCGGTGAGGCAGTCGTAATCATCGTCCAGGGGAACCGGGCAGTTTCTTCCGTCCAGTGTCATATACAGTCTCCGTCGGGAGGTGTTCTGTATACAAAGGATATTCTCACTGCCGTCATGGGCGGTTCTGATCAGGGCAAACACCTCGGGGTCCAGTTTCAGAACAACCTGGGGCGAAACAGGATCAAAGGCTTTATGGGCCCGCCGGATTTTCAGAAGATCCCGGAAACCCGTAAAAATCAGCTGCCTCAGAGACTCTTCCGCATCCAGTTCCGCGTCCAGTGCGTCCAGCTCCATTTTCTCCCTGTTGATCCTCCGGTTTATTCCCGAATCCTCCACTCCCTTGTACCAGTTTCCCGATCCCAGAAGGCTGTGGATATAGATGCCCGGGACACCGGCCATACAGAGCATAACAGCCTGGGAGGAGAGGAACTGGGCGGCCCGGAGATTATCCGGCAGATCGGGATGGGTCACAGCATCCCTGTAATTGATATTCAGCTCATAGGGGATATCCCCCTGGGGAGTGGCTTTGTAGGAGACCCGCCCTCCCCGGTCCTGTACCACATGGATCATATTGTCGATCTCTTTGTCATTCAGATAGCCCCGGGCGCCCAGGACGCCGATGCCGTCGTGGGAGGACATGAAATTGAAGTAGCTGTGATCATCGCTCACCGGGGGCAGAGAAGAGGCCCACTCGGTAAGGTGCGCCGCGTTTTCCCGGATAAAGGCATCCAGGGTCAGAGGAGGCAGGGTAAACTGATAGACCATATGGGCCTCGTTGCTGCCGTCGCCGAAGTAGGAGATGTTCTCTTCGTGGGGAACATTGGTTTCGGTCAGAACGATCACATGGGGAGAAACCTCCTGCAGGATCGCCCGGAAGAGCTGAACCATGGCATGGGTCAGGGGATGGTGCATACAGCTGGTGCCGATCTCCTTCCAGAGAAAACCGATCGCATCGAGCCGGATGATCTGGGCTCCCTGGGAGATATAGAACAGGATGATATCCACGAATTCAAGGAACACATCGGGATTGGAAAAGTTCAGATCCACCTGGTCGGCGCTGAAGGTCGTCCACAGATGTTTTCTGCCCCGGGAGGTTTCAAACTCCGTCAGCAGCGGCAGGGCTCTGGGGCGGAAAACAGCGGAAAGATCCGTATCCGGATCCACCTCGTGAAAATAGCCCTGGTATTTTTTCTCTCCCCTGAGGTACCCTTTGAACCAGTCGCTCTGAACACTGCAGTGATTCAGAACCAGGTCGAACATAAGATTGAAATGGTCCCCCAGTTTTTTCATGTCCTTCCAGCTGCCCAGATCGGGATCGATCTCCCTGTAGTCGATAACGGAAAATCCGTCATCCGAGGAGTAGGGTGAAAAAGGGAGGATATGAATCCCCGAAACCATATCCCGGAGCCGTCTGTCGGCAAAATCCTTCATAACCTGCAGAGGGGGATCCCCCTCGTTCCTGATGGAATCCCCGTAGGTGATCATGATCACATCGTCTTCTGTAAGGGGCAGTTTTCCAGCCGAGCCTCCCCTGCCGGGGATGTCCGGTTTCCACTGATCAAGAAGCAGATTCAGCCTTTTCAGAATATCATCTTTCCGGCTGCCGTAGATATCTTTCAACAATTGTTCTTTGGTCTTCATACTTAGAAAGTATATACCATCTCAAAAAGGAATGAGAAACTTCTCCATAAAAAAACGGTACCAAATCGGTACCGTTTTCTCTATGGGACTTATCTGAATATCAGTTTGCTTCTATCTGTCTTGTTATGGTGGACTGAACCACATAACTCTGTTCATACCCGTCCAGAGATCTGACCTGGGTATTGAACTTTTCCGCTTCGGCCTTGGAGTTGAACGCTCCGATCCTGACCCTGTAGCGGGTGGAGCCGTCTACGGCTTTGACCTGAATGGTGCTGTTGACCCCTTTGTCTTTCAGAAAAGAGCTGACAGTTTCGGCCTTGGTCATGGTGGTGTAGGAACCGACCTGAATCCAGTAAACCGTGACTTTCACATCTTTATACACAGGCTCGGGCGCGGTTACCACGGGAGCGGGTTTCTCCATGGGAGCAGCTGCGGCTGCGGGCGTCTCAGGAGGTGCCTCATCTTCGGCCACAAGTTCCACGATGAAGTCCTCTTCCAGGGTATTCTCTTCCTGCAGCACCGGATACTCTTCGGACTTTCTGGCCCATTCTATGGGATCAAACTCTTCCGGTGATTCCGCGGGAAGGGCCGTGGTGGCGGCCAGAGCAGGTTTAATCTCGCCCTGACTTTTATCGGGAGAGAAGAAGAAAACCCCCGCTACCCCCACTATGATCAGGAGACCCAGGGCGGATAACAGCACCCAGAGAGTTTTTATAGAATTATCTTCCAGACTGTTTTTTTTCTTTTCCATTTCCATATGTTCCGTCTCACTCCGGAGGAAGACTGGCCAACCATCTGTTGATACGGTTATTCAGGGCCTTCCTTGTTCCATCATTCTTTATAATATAAGTATCGACCTTGTGAAAAAAATATTGAGGCTTAAGTTGCCTTTGTGCATGAAATCGTCTCAATAGTTCTTTCAGAGGTTTCCTGTCCCTTTTCCAGGCCCGGTAGAGCCTTCTGATCCAGCAGGAGTGAACCCAGATAAGGGCATCGCAGTTTTCCCAGAAAGAGCTTTTCTCCAGGGCCGCCGCGTTGAGGATCACCGGGGGATCCCCGTCCTCTCTTGCCCTCAGAAGGGATTCCAGTTTTTTCTGAAGTTCCGGATAGAGAAGATCCTCCAGCTTTTTGAGCTGATCCGGATCCGCAAAGACCAGGGGACCCAGCTTTTTCCGGTCCACCCTGCCCCGGGAGTCCAGGATCTCCCGCCCGAAGAGCACGGCCGCCCGGGGGGAGAGTTCGTCCAGGATTTCATGGGCCATAAGGTCCATATCATAGGAGACCCAGCCTTTCTCCTCCAGGAGACGGGCTACCTGGTTTTTCCCCGCGCAGCTTCTGCCGGCCAGACCGACAATCATACTCAGTGAATGTCCCCCCAGCTCTTTCCGGTTTCCACATTGGCAACCAGAGGAACCTTCAGGGTCATCACACTCTCCATCACCTCTTTCAGAAGGTCACGGCACACATCGACTTCCTCTTCGGGGACTTCCAGAATAATCTCATCGTGTACCTGCAGCAGAACCCGGGCTTTCAGATTTTTCTCTGTGAGAGCCTTATCCATGGCCAGCATGGCTTTTTTCACGATATCCGCGGCGGTTCCCTGAATCCGCGTATTCACAGCCGCCCTTTCGGCTCCGCTTTTTTCCATCTTGTTTTTACTTGTGATACTGGGTATCGGCCGGAACCGGCCCATCACTGTATAGACGCCCAGGTCCAGCTCCGCCTGCTTTACGGTTTCGTCTACAAACCTCTTTATGCCCGAGTACTCTTCAAAATAGGTATCGATGAACTGTTTGGCATCGGCCCGGGAAATTTTCAGCTCATTGGAGAGCCGGAAGGCGGACATGCCGTACATAACACCGAAGTTGATTGTCTTGGCTATCCGTCTCTGAGAGTCTGTCACCTCTTCCGCTTCAGTTTTAAATATGAGGGATGCTGTTTTTCTGTGCACATCCTGACCCGTCGTAAAAGCCTCGATCAGACCGGGGTCTTCCGACAGATGGGCCAGCACCACAAGCTCGATCTGCGAGTAGTCGGCCGACAGGAAGAGACTCCCCTTTTCGGGATGAAAGGCTTTCCGGATCCGTCTGCCGTTTTCGTCCCTCACAGGGATATTCTGCAGATTGGGATCCTTGCTTGCCAGACGGCCCGTGGCGGCTCCGGTCTGAATATAGGAGGTATGAATCCGGCCGGTCCGGGGATTAATCATGGTTGGCAGGGTATCCACATAGGTGGATTTCAGCTTGGCCAGGCCCCGGTAGATAAGAATCTTCTCGGGAACCGGATCCTCCTCGGCCAGCTGCTGCAGTACCCCGTTGTCCGTGGAGAAGCCGCTTTTTGTCTTCTTCAGAGGCTGGAGTTTTCTGTCTGTAAACAGAACCTCCTGCAGCTGTTTCGTACTGTTTATGTTGAATTTCTTACCGCAGAGGGTATAGATCTCTTTTTTCAGAAGGTCCAGGGCATCGTTGAGCTCATGGGCATAGATGTCCATCTCAATCTGATTGAACAGGATTCCCCTGTACTCCATCCTGGCCAGGATCCTGACCAGAGGCATTTCCAGAGTCTGAAAGAGATCTTTCAGCCCCTTCTCCTCCAGTAGAGAGGAGAGCACCTCATAGAGCCGCCAGGTAATGTCCGCATCTTCCGCGGCATAGTCCACCGCCTGATCCAGAGGGATATCCGAAAAGATGCTCCCTTTGGGGACGATATCCGCAAAATGAACAGTTTTATAGTCCAGATAGCGTTCGGCCAGAAAATCCATATTCACGGGAGTCCCCGCATCGATCATCCAGGCTGCCACCATGGTATCGAAATAGGCATCTCCCAGATCGATTCCCCAGCGCTTGAGCACTTTCCAGTCGTATTTGATATTCTGACCAATGATTTTGATTTCCGGATCTTCCAGAAGGGGCTTCAGAGCCTTCTTCACAAGCTCCGCATCCAGACACTCCGCTCCGGCTGCCGCCAGTGGAACATAACAGGCTTCGTTGTCTCCCACAGAGAGACAGATTCCCACGGGATTGGCCTCCATGGGGTTGAGTGAATCGGTTTCCGTATCCAGGCTCACAATCCCCTTACCGCGTATCCTCCCGATCCAGGTCTGGAGAGCTTCTTCGGTCAGAACCGCTTCATACCGGCCCTTTCCGTTATTTTTCTCCACCTTCTCCTCTTCGGGGACTTCCGCATCCGGATCCAGCTCCCGGGCCAGAGAGGTGATTCCCTCCCGGAGAAATACCCGGGCCGCTTCAGAATTGTCCCCCCCGGAGATTTTGAGGCTTTCCGGGGTATAGTCCACAGGGACATCGATTCTGATCTGAACTAGCTCTTTGCTGAAAAAAGCATTGTCCCTGTTCTCTTCCAGTTTCTGTTTCTGGCTTTTACTTTTTATTTCATCCAGATGTTCATAGATACCCTCCAGGGTCCCATAGGTCTGAAGGAGTTTGGCCGCTGTTTTCGGCCCTATACCGGCAACTCCGGGGACATTATCCGCCGTATCACCCACCAGGGCCAGATAGTCCACGATCTGTTCGGGCCAGACGCCCCGGTCTTCAAAAACTTCATCCCGGTTCATCTCCACAAGATCGCCCTTGTCGGGTTTCAGAATGGATATGGAATCCCCGGCAAACTGCAGGAGGTCTTTGTCTCCCGAAATAATGTAGGCCCGGCGCCCTTCCTCCCGGGCTTTCACGGCTAGGGTTCCCATAAGGTCATCCGCTTCAAAACCGTCGGCTCTCAGCGTGGGGACCCCCAAAAGGCCCAGGAGTTCCTCGATCAAAGGGATCTGTTCATGCAGATCATCGGGGGTTTTATCCCTTGTGGCTTTGTACTCCGGATACATCTCGTGTCTGAAGGTTTTTGTTTTCGAATCCATTAGCACCACGAGATGATCGGTACCCCGTTTCTGCCGGATACTGAAAAGGGTGCGGAAAAAACCGAAAACCGCAGAAATATTCCTGCCTTCGGCATTTCTCATGGGCTGTCTTATAAAAGCAAAATAGGATCGATAGATAACACTGTATCCATCCAGTAAATATACGGGTTCTTTCATAATTTGATATCTATCAGCGACGGAACTGATTCCTTTTTTCTTGGTTGGCTGCGGGGAATAGAGAGAGTTCTCCGTTCCTCTTTGTTTGTATTCATAACAGAACGGATCTCATTCATCAAGTGACGGCTTCTGTTCACCGCCTCTGATCTCCTTTGATCCACCTGCTGCCGCAGGGAACCAAGAGCATCGGAAACAGCGGAAAAATCTTTCCGCAGGGAGCGGAAGACCTTCTCCCTTGCTTCGATTTTTCTGAACATGTCATTCTGAATGGTGAGAAAATTGTAGTAGGAAATGAGCTTTCCCCTGCCGTTTTTCAGATTGTAGGATTCCAGAAAGGCGGAATACTCCGCATAAAGGACGTCCAGTTCTGTCAACAGGGAAGTCAGATAGGTTTCAGGATTGCCCCGGGGCATCCGGCAACTCTCCTAGCCGGCGATATTCACACCCATGGGACTGCCGTTTCCGGACTGCTGGGTTTTCCCCTCGATCGCAGCCCAGGCATCTCTCAGTTCCACAAGCATATTCCGGATGTCTTTGAGATTTCCCGGTTTCTTCTGAATATTCGCTTCCATCAGCTGCTGATTGAAAAAAGTATAGAGGCTGTAGAGGTTCCGGGCGATATCTCCGCCTTTATCAAAATCCAGGGATGCCATCAGTTCTGTAATAACATCCTGAGCTTTTACAATGGAATTATGAACAATATCCAGTTTCCTGGAAGGACTTGTCATTTCGGCTTCGGCTTTATCCAGCTGCTTAATCGCTTCATCATAGAGCATAACAATAAGCCGTCCCTGTCCAGCAGTTTTAACTTTTGTCTGATGGTAAGCATTTAAAGGATTTTTATTCATGTAAAAGCAGCCCTCCCCTGATTCTTCACTATATTTTCGGCAATGTATTTTTAAAGCTTTAGAGTGAATTGGTAAAAAATCTATAACTCCTCTTCACTTTATTCAACCCTGTTTTTCCTATTCCGCCAAATCTTCTTGCTCCGGATCCCCTAGAAGGGAGTATCCGTAAAATTTTCCAGCGGAACAAAATCGTATCCCTCCAGAATCAGTCCCTCAATGAGCTGAGAAACATGCCTGTAAAGATAATCCTCTCTCCGGGAAGTCCGTCCCAGTGTGACAGGAATGATGGCGCCGGGGGTCACATGACCCAGAAGATCCTCAATAAGAGCATCCGAATCCCTGTAGAGGGGAGATTCCCCCTCCCCCACCGCATCGGGAACATTCAGTTCCTTTCCAATATAGATATAGTTCAATAATCCCGTGGTATCAAGAATTTCATTGTTCAGATAGTAGTAGGGCGCATGCCAGATCATAGCCATCTCCCGGCCGGTGGCAATAAAATAGTCATCTTCGTTCCGGGCCAGACCTTTTTTGAGAAAATCCCTGTTTATCTGATACTGGGGATCGGACATATCAAAGTAGGTATAGAAAAGAGATCCCACCGTATGGGACGAGGCGGCAAGAAGCCTGGCGCCGTCGGGATAGTTATTGATAAAATCCCCGTTCAGAAAAAAGGCGGCTTTGATGCCATAACCTTCCAGTTCCTGCAGCAGCCGTCCCAGCCCTTCGGCTGACTGGCTCACATTGAAAACAAGAGAGACCTCTTTTCTTCCGAAGCTGTTCCCTTTTGTTACATACCAGGGAACATCCCGCCGGTTCTGCCTGTAAACAGGCACAGCGGCGGAAATCTGGTTTTTCCGGAAAGGACGCAGGAATTCGCTTGTGGTATAGCTGTCGGCTTTTCGGATTTTCAGAGACTGGGCGTACCAGCTCCCGGGCCTGTCCTCCAGGTAGATCCTGTAATTATCGTTACTGAGCCGGCCCTGTCTGATCTCCTCGTCTCCTGCGGGTTCCCATTGAAGGTTTCCCCGGTACAGGAAAGTGTCACTCCCTACAGCTGCCAGAAGCCCGTTCTCCGCTGTAAAACTGACTCTCTCCGCCTGACTGAGACCGATCGTTCGGGTTTCACTGCCGCTGACTTCCTTCTGGAGGGTACGGCCCAGCAGGATATATCCCTTTTCCGTCCAGAAGATCTGAAGAGGCGCATCTATTGTCAGAGTCCTGGAAACCTCTTTATCCGAACTGTTCAGTATTGTAATTTTCTCTTTTTCAAGCAGGGCGATCTCTTTTCCCTCCGGACCGATGGCAAAACCGGAGATATCTTTATCCGCAAGAAGGCGGAACCGGCTGTCCTCTCTCCGGTCCAGCAGATAGACCCGGCTGTGTTCCTCCGCAGGACCGGAAACCTGCAGCAGCAGGGAGGTGTTGTCAATCCAGGCGGGGTGAGAGATCCTGTACCCCTCGGGAACAGCCATACTGGCGGCCTGGGTAACAGGGTCTCCTGCGGTGGCGGCGCTCTCCAGGGAAAAGACAAATCCGTCCTTTTCATCCCGGTACAGAAATACGGCGTCCCCCCGGGGACTGACCGAAAACTGATCGAACTGAGGATCAAAAGCCAGGGGGATCCTGCCCCAGACGGATCCTTTCTGAAAGGGATCCGCATAAAAGGAACGGGTAAAGAATTCGGAACTGTGAAGCCTGTAAAGGAGCTTTCCACTGAAAAGATAGAGGTAGTTTCCGAGCCCCCAGGCGGCGGAATTCATATAGGAATGCCCCAGAGTTCTGAACTCTTCGGCGGGGATACGGCTGCTCAGATACTGATCAATCGAAAAGTAATAGAGCTCCCGGCTCCGGCGATAGATAAAATACCGGGAATCGGGGGACCATTTCACAAGGTCCGTGGTGAATTCCCTGGGCAGGAAGGCTGTGATGGACACAGAGACTCTTCTGTCATGATCATAGAGATGGAGAGAGACTGTAAAATCCTCCTCTTCTCTGGCAAAAACGGTATACCTCCCGTCGGGGGAGTGATAGACAGGAAGGAGCCTCAGAGGGGTGACCGCCCGGCCCTCTGCGAAGGAAGGGAGATAGTCTGCGGTATACCAGCTCTGTTTTTCCTGTTCATAGTGATACAGGCCGTAGTGATTATAGAGCCTCAGCTCTTTTCTCTGGGAAAAATAGGCACTCTCTTCCGGATAGACTGTAACAGCCTGAGAAGCAGGCTTGTCCGCTGCCCCCAGGACAGCTGTGGAGTATTCATATCCCTCTGTGACGGGACTGGTCATGATCACAGCGATCTGACTGTCGCTGCTTATATCGGGACCGGAAAGGAGGACCTGACGGGTCTGGGAAAACACAGAGCTTCCCGCAAGGATACAGAGGAGTAAAAGAATTTTTTTCAAAGGGCTCATTAATGTCTTATCGGAAAAAGAGGGCTTAATGATGAGACTTGGCTAAAAAAGCTTCCAGTTCCTCTTCCAGGCTGTCAAGGCAGGACTGGAGTTTATCCAGAACCTCCAGTTTTTCTTCAACCTGAATCTTTTCCAGTTTACTGAAGGGTTTTTCGAGAACATCCTGAAGTTCTGTTTTATTCTCAAGGCTCTTGCCGCACCAGGGGCAGAAGGAATAGCAGGAGCTTGTCAGCTTTCCGCAATATGAGCAAAATTTTACTTCTTCCATAGACTGCTCCTTGTTCTTCAGAATTAATCTCTACTTTAAATATTAACCAAATCAATCAAAATCTCAATAGAATTCAGCGCTTCCGGCGATAAATCTTCTTTTTGGAGATACCCTTTGTTGAGGGCTTCGGCAACAGGAACGCCCGGATCTCCATCGTTCATATAGAACCTCTCGAGCATATCCTTCCGGAAGGATTTGTGCTTTTCGATGGCCACTTCCAGAGTATCCGCCCCGATCCTCTTCTTCTTCCACCTGTCAAATTCTCCCGACAGTTCGTTCAGAGCCTGCTCCTGGGCTACCTTGAAGGACTTTTTCTTCAGTTTTATCAGTTCCGCTTCTACTTTACTGCTGTACTGGGCCATTTTTTAAAGCAGCTCCGATGCCAGTTCGGCCAGAGGACTTCTTTCAGAATGCCCCAGAGTGATATGCCCGGCCAGCTCCACATCCCTGAAGGCTTCCACAAGGCAGGTCAGTCCGTTGGACTCGGCATCCAGGTAGGGATTGTCGATCTGATAGGGATCACCGGTCAGAACCACTTTGGTCCCCTCTCCGGCCCGGCTGACAATGGTTTTCACCTCGTGGGGACTCAGATTCTGGGCTTCATCGATGATGATGTACTGTTTGGGAAGAGAACGTCCTCTGATATAGGTGAGCGCTTCTATTTCAATGACCTTGTTGTTCATAACCTGGTCTATGCTTTTGAGATTCTGTCTGTGGGCCACTTCAATGATGTATTCAAGGTTGTCAAAAAGGGGCTGCATCCAGTGGCTCATCTTCTGGTTTTTTGCCCCGGGCAGGTAACCGATGTCCTTTCCCATGGGAATGACGGGCCGGCTCAGCAGAACCCGTGTGTATTTCTTGTCTTCCATGGTTTTCTGGAGTCCCGCGGCCAGAGACAGAAGGGTTTTTCCCGTTCCGGCCTTTCCCACAAGGGTGACCAGTTTGATATCGTCATTCATTAAAAGATCGAAGGCAATCCTCTGCTGGGGGTTCAGAGGCCAGATCCCCATGATCGGCTCCTCCAGGGAGGAGGGAATATGAACAACCCTTTTATCGCTCTGATTATACCTTGCCAGATGGAAGGCTTTGGAATCTCCCCCTTCTTTCAGGAATAGATACTGATTGGGGAAAAGACTGGCTTCAGGAGCTTCCGCACTCCCCTCCTGCAGAAGAGAGTCAATGATCTTCCGCTCTCCATCCAGTTCTCTTGTTCCCTCGTAGAGGGACTGGATATTGACTTTATGCTTTTCATAGTCCACCGCTTTTATCCCGATGGATATGGCCTTTATACGGGCATTAATATCCTTGGAAACAAAAAAGACATTTTTATTGTGCTTTTGCAGAAACCGGGCACAGAGAATAATCTTATTGTCCATTTTGGCTGAGGAGAGAGAATCCTCCACGGACTTGTCAAAATCAAGGATGACCCTCAAAAGACCGCCGTTCTCCAGATTCACACCCCGCTGCAGATTCCCGTGCCGGCTCAGTTCATTGATAAAACGGATGGCAGCCCGGGCACTCCTGCCGCGTCCTTCATGCTCTGTTTTCAGTTTATCCAGTTCTTCCAGAACCCAGATGGGTATAACAATTTCACTGTTTCGGAAAGACATAATGGCATCAGGTCTGTGGATAAGCACATTTGTGTCTATGACAAATGTTTTGGCTCTTTCTTTCATACGACGGCTGCTCCCGGGTTGTTACATACTACCTATTATAATTTGAATGAGAGTATACCGCAAGAACAGGAGATTCCCAATGAAAACTGTTTCACTTCCTGCCGGGTATTATGAAATTTATTTTAAAGTCAATTCCTTCAGAATGTAACATATTTCCTATTTCTCCCTCGACAAATTGACAAGATGGGAATTTTCCGATTATGATTTTTGCCATTATGTACGTTGTAATATTAGGTGCCGGCCGCGTAGGAACGCAGCTGGCACGGCAATTAATTGCCGAAAACAAAGACGTAGCCCTTATTGAACAGGATCCCGACAAAGCGCGGGATGCCGCTAACCGACTGGATTGTCTGGTCATCAACGGCAAGGGAAATAACATTGAAAGCCTGACAAAAGCCGGTATTCAGAAAGCCGATCTCTTTGTCAGTGTCACCGCTTCAGATGAAACCAACCTCATTGCCTGCGGCCTGGTCTCCGCTGAGTTTGAGAAAGTCAAAACAATTGCCAGGGTTAGGAACCTGGACTATTCACGGACAAAAATGATTTCAAACTCTTTCCTCGGCATCGACCATGTCATTAACCCCGAGATTGAAGCCGCCCGTATCATTAATTACGCCATCAGCCATGGTGCCCGCAGCGATATCATGCTTTTTGACAATACGAGCCTTCAGATGCGGAATCTGACGATCCGCAAGGATTCTGCTTTTTTAAACAAGGATCTGAAATCCATCCGTCAGGATCTGAATTTCGCCTTCCTTGTCGCAGCTGTTATGAGAGATGACAGCTTTATCATTCCCTCGGGAGACACAAGGATCCTCGAGGGCGATCAGCTTTACATACTATCCACAGAGAAAGGATTTGAAACCATTTTCAAACTGGAGTACCAGGAGAGAAAAGAGATCAATAAAATCCTGATTGTCGGGGGCGGTCATATCACAACCTATGTCGCCGATGAGATCCTTCATCACGACGGAAGCAGCTCTCCCATTCCCGGACTGTCGCGGCTGTCCAGGATGATCAAAAAGGGCAAAAAACAGCTTCATATTGTGGAAAAGGATTATGAGAGATGCAAGGAGCTCTCCGAGAGATATCCCCAGGCTCTTATCACCCATGCGGATGTGACGGAAGATCACTTCCAGGAGGAGGACTTTCTCAAGGATCTGGACCTCTTTATCACAGCCACGAATAATCAGGAACTGAACATGATCACAAGTATCTATGCCAAGACTCTGGGGGTACCCAAGTCACTGGCCCTTGTGACAAGAAGCAGCTACAGGACCATGGCCCACAATCTGAATGTGGATATGACTGTCTGCCTGAACGACACGGTGGTCAATTCCATCCTGAAGATTATCCGCAAAGGAAATATCAAAAATGTTCACGCCCTTTCGGGGGGAAAACTGGAAGTCATCGAATTCCTTATCAGCCGGGACTCTCCCATAGAAGGAAAAAAAATCAGCGACATCCGTCTGCCCGCCAACAGTCTGATCATTTTCATATCCCATCAGGGAGAGGATATTATTCCTACGGGAGATACGGTCATTGAACAGGGAGACCATCTTGTGATGATCCTTGAACGCAATTCCATCAGCCGTATCGAATCGATCATCAGCGGTTAGAACCTATGAAATTTAAACTTATAATACATGTACTGACCATACTGCTTGTGATCATTGCGGCTTTTATGCTGATACCGGCGGGGATTGCCCTTTTTTACGGCGAATGGCAGAGTTTCAAGGCTTTCGTGTATCCCATAATAGTCCTGATTCCCCTTTCGGCGGTCATCTATGTAGCCACCAGAAAAAACAGAAACAAGGTTCTGACACCCCGGGACGGTTTTATGCTTGTTACCCTCAGCTGGATAGCAGCGTCCGCCCTTGGAGCCCTTCCTTTTTATCTGTCCGGTGCCATTCCCTCCTATACGGATGCCTATTTTGAGACCATGTCGGGTTTTACAACCACCGGAGCCTCCATACTGACAGCCATCGAGGGGCTTCCCTACTCGATCCTGTTCTGGAGGAGCCTGACCCACTGGCTGGGCGGTATGGGAATCGTGGTGCTCACCGTGGCTATATTCCCTCTTCTGGGAATCGGGGGAATGCAGCTTCTCAAAGCGGAAGCGCCGGGGCCTTCGGTAGACAAGATCACACCGAAAATCACCCATACCGCAAAATACCTCTGGTTTATCTATCTGGGACTGACCATTCTGGAAACCATCCTGCTGATGCTGGGGGGAATGAACCTTTTCGATTCGCTCACCCATACCTTCGGCACCATGGCAACAGGAGGGTTCTCTCCCAAGAACACGAGCGTGGGGTATTACAACTCCGGCTGGATCGACTGGGTGATAACCATCTTCATGGTTATGGCGGGTTTGAACTTCGCCCTCTATTTCAAGCTTCTCACAGGAAGGATCAGAGAGCTCATCATCGATACGGAGATGAAGGCCTATCTGGGAATTTTTGCAGTGGCCTCCCTGGCCATTACTTTTTCCCTGCTGAACAATCATGTGTATGAAAGTTTCGGCAAGGGCCTCAGGTTTGCCGCCTTTCAGGTGGCATCGATCCTGACTACCACCGGGTACGCCACCACCGACTATGATCTGTGGCCCGAGTTCAGCAAGGTCATCCTCTTTCTGATGATGTTCATCGGCGGATGTGCCGGCTCCACCGGCGGCGGTATGAAAGTGGTGCGGATCGTCACTCTTTTCAAGCTGGCCCTGCGGGAGCTGAGGCGCCTGATTCACCCCAGAGGAGTTTTCCGTCTGCGTCTGAATCAGATGGTGGTGCGCAAAGATATCATCAGCGTGATCACGGGATTTGTCTTTCTCTACGTCTTCGCCCTGCTGTTCACCACAGTCGTAGTATCCGGGGGAGGCTATGATATCCTCACCTCTTTTTCGACCGCTCTGGTTACGGTGGGCAATATCGGTCCCGGTTTCAGTAAAGTCGGACCTACCATGAACTACGCCTTTTTTCAGGACGGGATCAAATGGTATCTCAGCCTGGCCATGATGATGGGAAGGCTGGAAATCTACACGGTTCTGGTTGTCCTGACTCCCTGGTTCTGGAAACGGCAATAGATTTCTCTCCGTTGTCGGGGTTTCCGGGGAGTATGGGGTGTATGGCAATACACCCCGGACCCTGGCCACCCCAAATTCCCTGGACTCCCCGGAACCCCGGACCCTGGCCACCCCAAATTCCCCGGACTCCCCGGATATCCCGGAATAATCAGAAAAACATCTTCAAAGTTCCCAGGAATGTGGCAGCGATGATCAGCATCCGGAACGGTTTTTCCGGGATTTTCTTCACAATCTTCAACCCGGCGAAGAAACCGGCAAACACAAAAATAGCCAGAACTGCATCGATCATCAGGGTATCGGGGGTCATGGTTTTCCAGGCAAACAGGTGAACCGGAACTTTGAGAATATTCACGGTCAGGAAGAAAACGGCTCCCGTTCCGATGAACACCTTTTTGGGCAGGTTCATGGAGAGGAGATACATGGACATGATGGGGCCGGCAGCGTTTCCCACCATGGTTGTGAATCCGCTGGCGAATCCACCCATACTGTGGGCGGCCCAGTGATCAGGAAAGGCAAGAGTCCTTTTTCCGAACTCTTTGATGATCATAAGGATCAGGCAGACAAGGATAATCACAGCCATAATGAGCCTGAAGGAGGCATCCGGAATGGACTGTCCCAGCAGCATCCCGGCCACAAGGCCCACTAGAGCCGCCGGCAGCAGGCGGAGATAGTGTTTCCAGCTGATTTTTTTATGATAGGCCACAATAGCCACAATATCACCGCACAGCAGCAGGGGCAGGACAATAGACGAGGAGACTTTTCCTCCGAACAGAGCCGCATAGACAGGTACGGCAATGATATTCACGCCATTGAGTCCGGATTTGGCCATACCCATCAGCAGGGCTCCCGAAGCCAGAAGGATCCAGTCAGTAGTTGTTAAAAATTCTGGTAGCATTAATTATTTCCTTTCCAAATTATGAATCAGGCATAGCGGGAGGCGATGGAGAGAACACTCCCCGCATAGCCGCCGCCGAAAAGATTCAGATGATTGAGCATATGATACAGATTGTAGAGATCTCTCCGTTCGCTGAAGCCGGACTCCAGAGGCCAGGCCTCATCATAGGCGCTGTAAAAGGCGGAACTGAACCCTCCGAACAGGGATGTCATAGCCAGATCAGCCTCTCTGTGGCCGTAGTAGGCGGCAGGATCAATGATGCAGGCCTTCCCTTCGGGGCCGTCTATAAAGTTTCCGCCCCATAGATCCCCGTGCAGCAGAGAGGGCCTGTGATCATCCGGTTCAATCAGAAGAGTATCCAGCCGGTCCATCACCCGGGAGACAAGGCGGGTCATGGAGCTGTCGGCCAGTCCTCTCTCCCGGGCAAGTTTCAGCTGAAACTCCAGCCTCTTTTCCCGGAAGAAAGCGATCCATGAGCTCTGGGAACCGTTTGGCTGCGCCGTAGCTCCTATGTGATTGTCATGAAAGAAACCGCACTCACCGGATCTCCCGTTCCTGTGGAGAGCCGCCATCTCTCTGCCGAAGATCTCCCAGAAGTCCTGCCTCCGGGGCGACGGTTCCAGATACTCCATCACAAGAAAGGCAAAGCGGCTGTCCTTCCCTGCCCCCAGCACCTGCGGAACCGCCGGAGCGCCCTCCACAGCAGCCAGGGCACGGAGCCCCTCGGCTTCCCGAAGAAAGAGATTCTCCTGATTCCTGCCGTTCCTTTTGATAAAAGCCCTGCTTCCGTCGCTGAGGTTGAGGATTCCCGTATCATTGATACAGCCTCCCCCGACACCGCGTTCTCCGCTTATGGAAACTGAGCTGCCGAAATGCTCATGAATGACTTCTTCGGGACTTTTATAGACTGAATCCATCAGGCCAACCTTTTTTTCACATCCTCCAGCAGGGCTCTGCTGGTTCTTTCCACAATAGTATACACCGTTTCAAACCCTTCTGGTCCGCCGTACCAGGGATCGGGAACCTCTCCCGGCCCCTTCGGATCCCAGTGACGCATAAGAATCACTTTATCCTCATGTTCGGGCCGCATATGCCGTTTCAGATCCCTCAGGTTCCCCTGATCCATGGGAATGATCAGATCATAATCATCCAGATCGGAGGGTTGAAAGCGCCTGGCATAGTGATTGATTCTCACACCATGCCTTCCTGCGGTTTCTCTCATCCTGGAATCAGCAGGTTCACCCACATGCCAGGCATCCATTCCGCAGGATTCCACAAAGACATCCAATCCCTCCCGGGCAGCCATATCTTCGAAGACCGCATGAGCCAGAGGGGACCGGCAAATGTTACCCATACAAACAAATAGTATTTTAAGTTTTGCCATAGATCTTCAGTATAATTCAAACGGCTCCGGCCGGGAAGTCCGGTGATGACAGAACTGGCCTGTCCCGGTCTTGACGCAGGGGAAAATCCCCGTTACCATTTTTTATATCTTATCAGAATGAAAAGGACAGGGGACATTGATTATTAAAAGCTGATTGGAGAAGAAACAGTACAGGCAGTGATCCGTATGCGGCACTTCTCCCAATCTCTGTAACGGAATATTCCGGCCGCCTCAAAATTCCTGTGCGGAGCTTTTATATGTCCCAATACCTTCATATTACCCATCTGAGTTTCAGTTATGACTCATCCTCTTTACTCTTTGACGATCTGAATATCACATTCCCCTCAGGCTGGACCGGCCTGGCCGGTGCCAACGGGACGGGAAAATCCACCCTTCTGAAGCTTATAAGCCGCATTCTGACTCCCCGACAGGGCCGAATCAGCGGCAATACGGCCGACCGGTTCCTGACAATTTTTGTTCCCCAGGAGGGCTGTGCGGATCCTTCCGCCCTGAGTTCCATAGCGGTCCTGCAGGATGCGGCTCTGGAGGGCGAAAAGGAGGCCCTGAAATGGCTGAACCTGCTGGAGGCGGATTTCGACTGGTTCTTCAGGATTGAAACCCTCAGCCAGGGAGAGCAGAAAAAACTCCTCCTGGCCTCTGTCCTTTACAGAGATCCCGACTGCCTCTGCCTGGACGAACCTGTGAACCATCTGGACAGGGAGACCCGAGAAACCATTAGCCGGGCTCTGGAGCAGTACAGGGGCATAGGCATCCTTGTCAGTCATGACAGATACCTTCTGAACCGGCTTCCCCGGGGAATCCTTTATCTGAAACAGGGCGCTTGTGACTTCTATCATGGAAATTACGCTCTGGCGATGGAGGAGAAACGGAAAAAGGAGCTGGGCCTCCGGAGAGAGAGGGATCAGGCCCTCCGGGAGCTCCGGAGACTGGAAAGTGAAGCCTCCCGCAGAAGAGCTCTGGCGGCGTCCCAGCAGTCCCGGCGTTCGAAAAAGCATCTGGACAGAAAAGATTCCGACGGAAGAGCCAGGATGGATCTTGTCAGGGTCAGCGGAAAGGACGGAACCGGAGGAAAACTCCTCCGGCAGATGGACGGACGTCTGGATCAGGCCGGCAGAAAACTCTCAGACCTGGAGGGACAGGGGACCGATCCCACCGGTATAACAATGAAGGGCAGACAGCTGAAGAGAGACCGCCTCTGGCAGACAGGGGGGATGAAACTGCCCCTGAACAGGGAAGAGAGAGTCCTGGAGATCCCCGAACTGATCCTGCGGCCCTTTGACAGGATCACCCTGGAAGGCCCCAACGGAGCGGGTAAAACCACCCTTCTGAAGCATATCCTCCAGTCAGGTACTCTGGATCCATCAGAATACTTCTATCTGCCCCAGGAGTTCTCTCCGGATGAGATGGATCAGGTCAGAAGGATGTTTCAGAGTCTTTCGAACAGACAGAAAGGGGAAGTCCTCTCGGCGGTAGCCAGGCTGGGTTCAGACCCCGAATCCCTGAGAGACTCCCTCCGGCTGAGTCCGGGAGAAGCCAGAAAAGTGTTCCTGGCCATCTCCCTTACACGAGAGGAAATCCCGGCCCTCCTCATTCTGGATGAACCGGAAAATCACCTGGATCTCCCTTCAGTAGACTTTCTGGAAGAAGCCCTCAGAGGATTCCCGGGGGCTCTGCTCATGGTTTCCCACGAAAGGGAGTTTTCCCGGGCCCTCACCGATACGGTCTGGGAGATCTCCCGGGATGGGAGCCTCAGGGTATCAGAGCATACGGGATAGAGCATCCGCCAGGGTGTGCCAGATTTTAAGACGTTTTTCATCATCCTGTTCAAGCAGTGTCACCCGGAATCCCGATAGATCCGAGCAGAACCCGCTCAGCGGAACCGTACAGATCCCCACTGCTCCCAGAAGATTGTAGACGAGTTTTTTATCGGCAGGAGCATTTTCAATCCTGCTGCTCAGATACTCATCCACCTTTTGATCCATGGGGAGAGGGGTAAAATTCCTGATTTTGTCATTGTCGATCAGCACTGTGAGATAGAAGGCGCCCCGGGGCAGATTGACCCGGACACCGGGTACCCGGTTCAGGATCTCCACAGCTTCCCTTGCCCTCTCGCCGAAGATTCTGTTCCGTCTGTCCAGATGCTCCCTGTAGCGGGGATCGCTGTACACAGGGGGGATGGAAAGCTGGGGCAGCGTGGTGGAACAGACTTCCAGCCGTTTGGCGTCTATAAGGCTTTTGATGAACCTGTCGAAATTGCCGTCCCGGTGCCTGTTGAACACTTCCAGCCAGCCGCACCGTCCACCGGGCCAGGGAAACTCCTTGCTGATGCTCCTCATGGCGATGCCGGGAACCTCTCCGATGGCTTCGCTCAAATGGCAGGTTTCGCCGCCGTTGTAGACAATATGGGCATAGGTTTCATCGCAGATTACAAAGAGATCGTACTTCCGTGCGATGTCCACGATCTGCTTCAGAATGGCCGGGGGATAGACAGCCCCAGTGGGATTGTCCGGATTTATAAGGAGGATTCCCGCTATGGAATCGTTGTATCTGACTTTGTTTTCCAGATCCTCCAGGTCGGGCATCCAGTTGTTTTCCGGATCCAGCTTGTAGGTGGTGTGGTCATAACCCGAATGGGCCGCTTCGGCTGATGACAGGGTGGAATAGGCCGGAGAGGGACCGATCACCCGGGATTCCCTTTTCAGAAAGGCAAAAACCGTGGATACAGCATCACCCAGTCCGTTGAAGAATATGATATCCTCGGAAGTGATCTGACATCCCCCCCGGGAGTTCACATGATCCGCCAGAAAGGCCCTGGTTTCAGGGGCGCCTTCGGTAGCTGTATAGCCGTAGCTGCTGCTCTGACTTGTCAAACCGGTGACAATGTCCCGGATCCACTGGGGAACTTCTTCCCCTTTCTGGATAGGATCACCGATGTTTTCGAAGATAATATCCCTTCCAAGCGCCTGAAGACCGTGTGCCGTCCCCACAATTTCACGAATTTCGTAATGGAGCTGATCCGCTCCCTCCCAGACAATATTCCGTCGCACTGTTCTACTCCTGTTCTGCCCGGGTCTTTCCAAAACCGCTGCTGTTTTCAGGTAAAAAAAAAGCCGCAGTCCCTGGAAGAACCGCGGCGTAGTTGACTTATTAACGGGTCAGCCGTCGATTCCTCTGTAAGAGGCCGCCGCTGCCGCTGCTGCGCAGAGATGTTTCTGTACTGAAATATTTCCACCCGTATTCATGTAAGTGATATTACTCCCGCCTGATAATCCGGTCAAGCTTAATCGGAAAAAAAATATGTTTTTCGTATCTCAGTTTTCCGGAACCCACAAAAAACGCCTCAGGGCGGCGGCATTGAGGGTGATTCCGATCCGGGGGGTCTGAACAATACACCCGGGATGGACAGGGAGGGAATCCGAGAGAATCTGAAGTGGGGCCAGGCGAAATGGATGGTGGTTCCAGGTTCTGTCAAGATCCAGAGCCTGGCAGATCTTTCCCGGCCCATTGCAGAGCTGAGAGTCCTTCAATCCGGATCCCCGTCTTTTCCGTATGAGATCCAGCCCTTCCAGAGGGATTATCCCCCGGATCAGTACGGCGCTCCCCTCTCCCTCCGGTCCTGTCACCACATTCAGGCAGTGATGGATTCCATAGATCAGATAAACATAGGCCCTTCCGGGGGGGCCGAACATGGGGGCATTCCGTTCCGTGATCCCTGTATAGGAGTGGGATGCCGGATCCTCGGGACTGTAGGCTTCGGTTTCGCAGATCCTTCCGGACAGGAATGACCCGTCGGGGAATCTCCTCAGCAGGATCTTGCCAAGCAGTTTTTCAGCCACCACGTCGGGGGAGCTGTTGTAAAAGGAGTCGTCTGGTACCTGTAGTCCCTGCGGCAGGAAATGCATATGAAAAACATTATAAAACAGATAGTGTTGACAGCTCCAGAGGGGAAATCTATTCTTTGAAAAGAAGAGAGGAGTACATAATGAAAAAACTGGTTTCCTGGAATGTGAACGGCATCAGAGCGATAGAAGGCAAAGGGCTATTTGAGTGGATGAAGGAGTTTCAGCCCGATATCCTTTGCCTGCAGGAAACAAAGGCTCAGCCTGAGCAGCTGAAGCCCCACTTTCTGGAACAGGAAGGGTATCACAGCTATTTCCGGAGCGCCGAAAAAAAAGGCTACAGCGGAGTGGCACTCTACTCAAAGGAGGAAGCTCTTTCTGTCACCGGCATGGGGGTGGAGGAATTCGACTATGAGGGACGGACTCAGGTAGCGGAATTTAAAGACTTTACCATTATCAACTGCTACTTTCCCAACGCCCAGTCCGAAGGAGCCAGGCTGGATTACAAACTGGGATTCAACCGGACCCTCCATAAACTGGCGGATTCCCTGCGCGAAGAGGGGAAAAATGTGTTTATCTGTGGGGATTACAATGTGGCCCATAAACCCATAGACCTGACCCATCCCAAAAATAATGAAAAGAATCCCGGTTATCTCCCCGAGGAGAGAGCCTGGATGGATGAGTTTACAGACAGCGGCTGGGTGGATACGTTCCGTCACTTTCATAAGGAACCGGAACAGTTCACCTGGTGGTCCTACAGGATGAAAGCCCGGGAAAGGAATGTGGGGTGGAGACTGGACTACTGGTGCACCCATGAAAGCAGTATGGATATGGTCCAGGACAGTGTGATCCATCAGGAAGTGATGGGCAGCGATCACTGCCCTGTAGAGCTGATTTTAAAATAAAAAACAACGGGGGACAGGAGAATGGGGAACAATTACAACAGTCAGTTCAATATGATCAAACTTGTATCAGCCGCTCAGCTGGGAGTGGCTCTGGTACTGATTATAATAACCGAACTGATGCTCAAAGGAATCATCACTCAGCCCGAACAGGTTTTATCAGGTACCGGCACGGCCGGAACAATCCATACTGTGTTTACTGTAGTAGGTTTTGTGCTCCTGGTCCTGGCATTTTTTATCAAAAGGACCATACGGACAATGAAAGAGGGTCCTGTCATGGCATTTCTCCAGTTCCAGCTGAAGATGATCAAACAGCAGGGAAACAGTTCAGCCATGGCCCTGCTGCTCCCCCCCTCAGCCCTTTGCGAACTGGTGGTGATCCTGGGATTTATCCTCTTTATCCTGACAAAAGGAAGCAGAGAGATCTACTATCCCTTCTATCTGGCGGGACTCGCCATGATGACCTATATTTTCCCTACCGAAGATGAGAAGCAGAATCTGATCAGAATGGATAATAACCAGAACTAACAGAATGCCGGGGGATTGAAAAGTCCCCTAATGCAGAACAATCCTCTTCAACTCCTTCTGCAGAACCTGGGAGAAGTTTATATTTTTTTTAACCGCCTCATCATTCAGCCATTTGGGAATGGTAAGAGTTTTTTTGACAGATCTTTCTTCGTGCATGGGATAGAGAAAAACAGAAACAAGAGATACAAATCCTTTGCTGGAACATTTAACTTTTCTTGGATCCACTGGCCTCGGAAATGACTCATTATCCTCTTCCAGCCATTCGAGAAATCCTCTCAGCGCATCTTCAGCCATATTAATAGCATCTTCCATATCATTACCGCAGGTAAGGCAACCGGGAAGATCCGGAAAGCTGACATTATATCCGCCCTCTTCAGGTTCAAAAACTGCGGGATAAACATACTTTTTCATACTCCACCTCTTCAATTTCATTTGATACCCGCCTGCTTTAAAATGGCATGCAGAGTTCCGGACTTAATGTCTTTTCTATGGAATGGTACCGTAATTCTTCCCTTCTTTCGGTGGTGCCTGAACTGATAGTGGCTCCCTTTCACATTAACAAGATACCAGCCATCCTTTTCCAGAATTCTGATCACTTCTTTAGATGTCACCAGTGACTCCTTTCATTATAACACGTGTAATACACGTATGCAATATTCCCCAGCCTGTTACATAGCTATACAGGCAATACGGAGTATCTGATTCAAAAAGGGTCCGGAGCGTACCGGTTTAATGGAAGAACTGTTAAATACCCGGTGCTCTTTTTCCGACAATGGGAAAAGGAGAGTCTTAAAGTCATGAGATTGAAGTACAATGCCCCGGTTTCCCTCACTTTTGCCCTGGTATGCACCTTTATACTGGTCTGCGATCAGTATCTGGTACCGGGAATGATCCAGGGTGTGTTCACCGCAGAGGGGGCTCTGACCTTCCAGCTGGACGACTTTCCCGCCTATATCAGGCTTCTGACCCATGCGCTGGGCCATGCCAACTGGGACCATCTTTTAAGCAACATGACCTTTATCCTCCTGCTGGGTCCGGTACTGGAAGAGCGATACGGCAGCAGCAAGGTGGCGCTGATGATGATTATGACAACTCTCATCAACGGCATCCTGAACGCCCTTTTCTTTCCCACCGAACTGCTGGGAGCCAGCGGCATCGCCTTTATGATGATCCTCCTCACATCCTTTGCGGGAGCCAAGCAGAGCGAGATTCCCGTCTCCTTCTTTGCGATCCTGGGTATCTACCTTGTCAAAGAGGTTATCAACATCGTCAACACAGATGACATTTCCCAGATATCCCATATTGTGGGAGGTGTCTGCGGCGCCGTTTACGGTATATTTCTGAATGTTCTGGGAAGCCGTTCCAAGCGCGGCAAAGGCGGCGCCTCTTCTCCTGCACCGGCAGGACCTCCTCCCGGAAACGGCACAGTCATACAGTAACGTCCCCTTTTCCCTCTTTCATTTTTACCCCTTTCAGAAAGCTGTTTTCCTCAAAACCCTCGGAAAAAGGACTTTTTTTCAACCGGACTTGACAGGATAAGTTTTTCCCCGTATGTTTCTATGTATCAGTACGTTTCTACGCATAGATACATCTGATATATTCAGGGCGGCCGAAGTGAGTCCGTCCTGAGGGAATACCCTTCGGTAAAGGAGAAGAGACCATGTCATTTCAGACCGGTACCCAGAACTACTATAAAAAGAAAGTCCCCGGTGATAAATTCACACCCTGTGCCCTGGCAATCAAACTGGAGGCCAAGTGCCTGCTGGAGTCCTCTTCCCTGTCGGGAGGGCATTCCCGCTACTCCATCCTCCTGGTGGACGAAGCCTTCCGGATCCTGCAGCAGGGAGATGTGTGCTACAGGCGTTCGGCAAAAGGCGAAGAGAGGATCAACCATCAGGGAGAAGATATCCTTCATGTCCTTCAGAAAATGGCATCCTACCATAGCGACATTGACGAGGAGTTTCCCGTACCGGCCGGTGGAATCGGCTTTCTCTCCTTCGAATTTGCCGCCTACTGCGATGATATCCCCTTTGTGGAAAGTGAGGATGCCCTGGGACTTCCCCTGGGAGAATTCCTTTTCGGTCATGTGATGCTGATTTTTGATCACTACACAGATGAGATATCCCTGATCGGCCTGAACTATCCGGGATTTGAAGTGGATCTTGAAAAGGCCGTCGCCGATGTGGAAACAAAGATCTTCGATTACAATTTCAATTATATGACCGAACAGAACCGGAGCTCCAAAGGCACCCTTCTGCCTGATCCGGACAATGAAAAATACTATATCCAGATGGTGAATGAGCTGAAACAGGAGATTATCAAAGGGAACCTGCTCCAGGCAGTCCCCTCCCGGCGTCTGACTGTCCACACCGAACAGTCCGCTATGGATGCCTACAGGAATCTCCGTTCCAGCAATCCCTCGCCCTATCAGATCTATCTTGATTTTGACCAGTACCAGCTGCTGGGAGCCTCCCCGGAAGTCCACGTGAAGGTACAGAACGGACAGGCCATAATCCGCCCCATCGCCGGACCAGACGGCGGGGGAAAAATGAAAAAGAGGACAGGGCCCTGGAAAAGGAACTCCTGTCGGATGAAAAAGAGAAAGCCGAGCACATCATGCTTGTAGACCTGGCCCGGAACGACCTGGGAAGGGTCTGCAAAGCAGGGACTGTCAAGATCAGCGAAATGATGTGCATAGAACGGTACTCCAAGGTAATGCACATAGTATCGGAAGTAGTGGGAGACCTGAACG
The DNA here is from genome assembly GCA_963666275.2 of Oceanispirochaeta sp. Classification (GTDB taxonomy): domain Bacteria; phylum Spirochaetota; class Spirochaetia; order DSM-2461; family DSM-2461; genus Oceanispirochaeta. The sequence continues at coordinate 1,240,054 of CAXXOA010000001.1, read as the reverse complement.
AGGGGGTCACCGCAGGCGATGTGATCCGGGCGACCTTTCCGGCGGGAACCGTCTCGGGGGCCCCGAAAATCCAGGCTATCAAAACCATAAGCCGGCTGGAAAAGATCAACCGCGGGTTCTATGCGGGCCTTGTGGGGTACCTGGACGCCGACGGCAGCCTGGATACCTGTATAACCATCCGCAGCGCTCTGAAAAAAGACGAGTTTCTCTATCTCCAGGCGGGAGGAGGGGTCGTCTTCGATTCCAACGCGGAGAGAGAACTGGAAGAAACCAAAGAAAAAATGCGCGCCATTGCCCTGGCCGCGGGAATAGAGGTGTAACATGATTGTTCTGATTGATAACTACGACTCCTTTACTTTTAACGTATACCAGTACCTGAAAGAGATTACAGACGAAGAGGTCCAGGTTCACCGGAACGACAGGATTACCCTGCAGGATCTGAAAAACCTGAATCCCGATTCCATCATCATCTCCCCCGGTCCCGGAAGGCCTGAGGAAGCGGGGATCTCCCTGGAGACTGTGAAGTATTTTGTCGGGAAAGTCCCCATACTGGGCATCTGCCTGGGACATCAGACAATTGTTCAGGCCCTGGGGGGGAAGATCATTTCGGCAAAACGGATTGTCCATGGAAAAGTGGAGAAGATGGAACACGACGGCCGGGGCGTTTTCCGCAATATCCCTCAGGGAACCGCCTTTACCCGGTACCACTCCCTGGCGGCGGAGGAGAGCTCCCTGCCCGAATCTCTTGAAATCAGCGCCAGAGCTCCCGACGGCGAGATCATGGGGGTAAGGCATAAGTCCCAGATAGTGGAAGGGGTGCAGTTTCATCCCGAATCCATAGGCAGCGAAGAGGGGCATATGCTTCTGAAGAACTTCCTCAAGTACAAAAGAGAGCCTCTGCCGAAGACATCCCTTCTGAAAAAAGTCCTGGACAGACAGGACCTGAGCGAAGACGAAGCCATGAGCTTTATGGATGAACTGACCGAAGGGAACCTTTCGGATGCCTTTATCGCCTCTATGCTGACAGCTCTCAATGCCAAGGGGATCAAACCCCACGAAGTAGCCGGCTGTGCCAGGGTTCTGGCAAAAAAGAAACTGAAAGTGGATTTTCCCCGGAAAACCGTGGATATGTGCGGCACCGGCGGAGACGGCCGGGGTACCTTCAATATCTCCTCTTTTTCCGCTCTGATCACAGCCGCCATGGGCGTTCCTGTGGCCAAACACGGCAACAGGGCTGTGAGCTCCAAAAGCGGCAGTTTTGATTTTTACAACAGCCTGGGGATCCCCGTGGACAGCAGCCCTTCCGAAGCGGCGGCGGACCTTGAAAAAACAGGATTCTCCTTCCTTTTCGCTCCCCTCTTTCACGGGGCCATGCGCCACGCCGCCCCGGTCCGGCGGGAGATGGGAATCAAAACCATTATGAACATGCTGGGGCCCCTGGCCAACCCGGCCGAAGCGGAATGCCAGCTGATCGGTGTCTACGACCGGGAGCTCTGCCCTGTCATGGCCCGGGCGGCCAGACTCCTGGGAGTTCAGAGGGTGATGACCGTTCACAGCGAAGACGGACTGGATGAGATATCCCCGGCCAAACCCACAAGAATCTTTATGATAGACCAGGACGGCCGGGAGACCGATCAGACCTTCTCCCCTTCGGACGTGGGGATTTCAGGAATCGACACCCACGAGCTGGACGGCGGCAGCGGCGAGGAAAATGCCAAAGCAGCGGTGGCGATTCTCAAGGGAAAGGGCAGCAGAGCCTGTATAGAAGCCTGCTGTCTCAACGCCGGGGCGGCGGCCTATGTGTACGGGAAAGCCGGCTCCATTGAGGAAGGATACAAAGAGGCCAAAGCGGCTCTGGAGAACGGCTCTGTCACAAAACTGGTTCAGTCCCTGAGAAAAATCCGCAAGGAAAAAGAAGCATGATGGATATCAGACGGAAGATCGCCGATCAGAGGAGTGAACGGGTTGCAAAGCTCGGCCCGGAGGAGGGATTCTCGGTTCCTCAGGAGCGGGAAGTTCCTCTTGTGCCCTTCGGAACAGGCCCTCTCCTGATCTGCGAGGTCAAACGGAAGAGCCCCTCCAAAGGGCACATCAAAGACATCCCCAGCGCGGCGGAACAGGCAGCACTCTATAGAAGCCGGGGCGCCGCCCATGTGAGCGTTCTGACAGAGCCCGACTATTTCGGAGGCTCCCTTCAGGACCTGATGGATGTCAAAAAAGCCTGTCCCGAACTGGCGGTATTAAGGAAGGACTTTCTCCTCACAGAAGAGGATATTGAAGTGTCCTACAGAGCCGGGGCGGATGCGTGTCTGCTCATTTCCTCCCTCCTCAGCCGGGAGGACCTGAAAACCCTTCATGACCTGTGTGTGCAATTGGGTATGACCCCTCTGGTGGAGGTTCACTCCAAAGAGGATGCGCAGAAGGCCTCCCATGCCAAGCCCGGTCTGACGGGAATCAACAGCCGGGATCTGAAAACCTTCCGGATCTATCCCCTTCAGCCCCTGAAAATCCGCTCTTTCATAGACTGGGAAACCAGTATCGTCTACGAATCGGGAATCCTGACCGACAGGGACGGCGCCTTTGCAGTGGATGCAGGCTTTTCGGGCCTTCTTGTAGGAGAAGGGGTGGTCAGAGATCCCTCACTGATCGGAAAGCTCAAAAAGCGGCTGGAAGGGAGTCTCCCCGACTCCAAAGCGAGCGCCTTTTCCCGGCTCTGTTACCGTTATAAATCCGATAGACCCCTTGTGAAGGTCTGCGGCCTGGCCCGGAGGGAGGACTTTGATCTGGCAGTAAAGCTCGGGGCGGATATGACAGGATTCATCCTGGCCCCCTCCCCCCGCCAGACGGATCCGGATTTTATCCGTTCCCTCCCGAAGTCGGAGACCCTGAAAGTGGGTGTGGTGGTTCTCAAAACAGGAGAGTCCCTGCCCACAGAATACCAGGCCCTTCTGGATGAGGGGGATCTGGATATGATTCAGTTTCATGGAAGCGAGGATCCTGCGGCAGTGGGCGAAAGAGGCTACAAGGCCCTGCGTATAAAAACAGAAAAAGATCTGGAACGGATGGATGACTTTTATCCCCTGCCCTGTCTGCTCGACGCCTTCAGCCCCGATGCGGCGGGAGGTACGGGCAAGCGCCTGGACCCCGCCCTTGTGGAAAAAGCCCGGGAGAAAGGGGAGCTCTGGCTGGCCGGAGGTATCAACCCTGAAAATGTGGCAGAAATCCTGACCACCTATCACCCCGAGCTGATTGACCTTTCCAGCGGTCTGGAAGCCTCCCCGGGGGTCAAAGACCATGATAAAATGAAAAGATTCTTCAAGGAGATTGAGAGCTATGCCCGAGTTCAATGATTTTTTCGGCCCCTACGGCGGCCGCTATGTTCCGGAAGTTCTCCAGCCGCCCCTGGCGGAACTGGAAAAAGCATTCCGGGAAGCCATAAAGGATCCTGAGTTCCTGGGGGAGTGGCAGGAGTTCCAGACCGGTTTTATAGGACGGCCCACGCCCCTTCTGAAAGCCGCCAATGCTTCCAAAGAACTGGGAGGCGCTTCGATTTATATCAAACTGGAGGGGCTTGCCAATACGGGAGCCCATAAGATCAACAATGCCGCCGGACAGGCTCTGCTTGCAAAACGGATGGGAAAAACCAGGATTATTGCCGAAACCGGAGCGGGACAGCACGGTGTGGCCACTGCCTCGGCCTGTGCCCGGCTGGGACTGCCCTGTGTGATCTATATGGGAGAAGAGGATATCCGCCGGCAGCACCCCAATGTGTACTGGATGGAACTCTTCGGAGCGGAAGTCCGTCCTGTCACTTCAGGATCCCGGACTCTCAAAGACGCGGTAAACGAAGCCTTCCGGGACTGGACAGCCAACAGCGAAGACACCCACTACCTTCTGGGATCGGCATTAGGCCCCTCCCCCTACCCCGATATGGTGAGGGAGTTTCAGTCGGTCATAGGAAAGGAGATCCGTCAGCAGGCGGACTTTCCCATCCACACCATGGTGGCCTGCGTAGGGGGCGGATCCAATGCAATCGGATTTCTGGCGCCTTTTCTGGAGGACAGATCGATCCGCATGGTGGGGGTCGAAGCCGGAGGCCGGGGCCCCGGAGAGGGGAATAACGCCGTAAGGATGTCCGGCGTGGGCCGCCCCGGAATCATTCAGGGCTACAAGAGCCGGTTCCTCCGGGACGACGACGGCCAGGTGCTGGACACCCACTCCATCTCGGCCGGGCTGGACTACCCGGGAATAGGGCCCCAGCTGGCCGCCCTGGGAGAGGAAGGCCGCCTGGAGTTTACCGATGCAAAAGATGAAGAAGCCCTGGAGGCTCTGAAATTCTTTGCCCGGACCGAAGGTGTCATATTCGCCATGGAATCGGCCCATGCGGGAGCCGCGGCCATGAGACTGGCAAAAGAGATGACTCCGGATCAGAATCTTATAATCAACATGTCCGGACGGGGGGATAAGGATATTTTTATATCCGCAGCCGCCCTGGACGGAGAAAACTGGAGAGCCTTCCTGAAGGCCGAAAGCGGGAGGACCTATGGCTGATATTGTTTCGCATTTTATTGCAGGATACCCCACACTGGAGGAGTCTTTCGAGACCGCCTGCGGGCTGGCTGAGGGAGGCGCAGCCTATCTGGAGATGCAGATTCCCTTTTCCGACCCCAGTGCGGACGGCCCTGTGATTGAAAACGCCTGCCGACAGGCCCTGTCGGGAGGGTTCAAGGTGGACCAGGCCTTTCCCCTTATGGAAAGGATCATTAAAGAGACCGGGAAACCTGTTTTTCTGATGAGCTACGGGAATATCCTTTTTTCCCGGGGTATGGAAGAGTTTGTGAAACAGGCGAAAGAGGCCGGCGCCGCTGGACTGATTATTCCCGATATGGTTTTCGGCCGGGATGAGGGACTCTATGAAACAGGGAAAAAAGTCGGAATCCCGATTGTTCCTGTTATCACCCCCTCTGTCCCTGAAGAGCGTCTGAAAGAACTGATGGATCTGGAAGAGCCCTGGGTCTACACAGCCCTTAGGAGTGGTATTACCGGGCAGTATACCACCATAGAAGACAAGAGCCTGGAACTGCTGGAGAAGATAAAACCATCGGCAAGCAAAGTCATGGCGGGATTCGGCATCTCCGAACCGGATCAGGTGAAACTTCTGGAAAAGCACTGCGATGCGGTGGTGGCGGGATCAGTCTTTGTCCGGGCGGCGACAAAAGCGTATCAGGAAGGAGCTTCCGTGAGGAAGGCTGTGAAGGCGGTTATTGAGTATTTGCTGGGTTGAATTGGCTGTCCGGTTCTTTGCAAAATAACCGGACAGCTGATTTCTTATCTTTATTAAGTGACTTCCAGTACAAACCGGGAAATTAAATCATCCTCATACCACATGGGAAAGTTTGTGTTCCAAAGATTGTTATGGAGATTGACAGAAAATCCTTTATCGAGATCAGGCTGATCCTGATCAAAAGACAGGATTCTAGGCTCTCCGGGAGAAACAAGAGGACTATCGAGTAAACTCAAAACTATCTGATGTTCTTCAGTTTTATTTGAATTCCCCCTTTCTGGCGGAGAATACTTTATATAATTGCTGCAGTGTAAAGAACGGTTCCCGAACTTATGAACAGAAAAAGGAGAGATCTCCGTTCCCAATTTTTCAATTTTCCAGGACTTCTGATCCTTTGTATGTATGAAGAATCTCAGCCACGATGATTCAGGGATTCGAACAGCATCCTTGTCCTTCCAGTAAAAATGGATTTTTAAAATTCCAGTTTTAATGAAAAACTCATATTGGAACAGGACATTTTCCGGTGCACCATAACGGTGACGTGACTGCTCCGGCATTGTTAATTCCACAAGAATCTCTTCTTTTTCCATTCCCTGCCTACGATAGAACGTCGGCTTTACAGGTACATAACACTGACTTTCATGTCCCTTCACCCCTTCCAGTCCACATTTCATAAAATCCTGATAACCCCACCAGTCATTTTCTTCGGATGACTGAACATATGAATTCCAGTAATTCTGGTATTCCCTGAATGAGTGGATTCGATATTCATAACGGAGGAAATCGGAGTTTGAAATCATTGTATCTTCATACCTCAGATTACAAACAGAACCAGTCCCGATATCCAGTTCAAATTCCCAGTGACCTATATTCAGAACGGAATCGGGATGAAACTTTTCCCATCCGGAAGTTGACGGCCAGTCTGGTTCAATCTCCGACAGAGAATCATTCAATTGCTGACTTAAATCCCTATCATTGATAACACGTTTTGCTTCAGACAGATATTTTCTCTGTTCCAACCAGGATTTTTCAAACCGGGAATACGAAAAAAGCTCCTCTTTCAATCCGGGCAAATCTCTGGTTAATTTTGGTTTTACAAACAGATCAATTCCCTTCAGGATCTCTTCCAGGCTTATAAAATCAGCTTTCCTGGCCAGGGAAAACAGGGATTTTTCAAAATTTGAATAATCAGGTAAATAGGTTTTCTGATCCATTCCCCATGTGTGTTCGGGAATTTGACAGAGAATCCTTTTGGCTTTTTCAATTTCATCCCTTTTCACCGGATCGCTATAGAAATCCTCCCAAGTTTGAATCTGTCTGATGAACTGCCTGTAATGTGCCATTTTCAAAGGATCTGACCCTATACCGTGTATCCATGTATCTCCCATTTCATCAGTGATAAGAGGTAGCTCTTCTCTCTGTTCCCAGACTGCATTGCCAAAAGAATTTAGCTTTGCAGCCTGTATGGCGGCATGGGGATACAATCTTCCAACTCTTTCATATTCCTTTAAAACCTCTTCCGCCGATGGCGGTCCTAGATTGTCATGTTTATGGGAAAAGATAAGAATTTCTTTTTCATCTGGGGAAGCTGTGATGTTCCCATATCCCTGCTCATAATTGACCACAATCTCATTACCATCGTGATGCCTCCATCTGAAAAGCGAAGGTAAATCAACAGGGTGACTGACATCATTTATCCCTATATGGAGAAATTTGACTCCAGAGGATCTCAGTAGAGGAATGATACCTATTGTATGTCCGGGAACATCCGTAAGTTTTCCGGAAGTGGTTTCAGTTCCGAAACGGGCATCCATTGCTCTACTGAACTCCATGCCTGTTTTGAAAATTTCAACACCAGCGGCTTCAGAATGAAAAGTAAAAGGCAAAGCATGCCATCCGAGTTCATCATTCCTGATGGAATCAATACAGTCGTCTATCCACTCCCGGGGTCCATTTTCCAGAAACTCTGATAAAATCCATGCTCCAGTTATCCATAGATAGGGAGTCCCTGTGTTTCTTAATTTTCTGCTCTCTGTAATAGCCTGGGGAATAAACTCTGTGAAATATTTCTGTTTCACCCTTTCAGCCGTATCAGTAAAGCCGAGATCCAGGTGATTCTTAAAAACCAGATGGACCTTTTCTACTTTCTTATTATGCATATGTTTTCCTGAAATTCCGTGGAACAGATATGGATTATGTTAAACAGCTTCCCAGAGGAATCCATTCTTCCTTCCATCGTTTTTCAATATTCGAACGCCAGAGTTCTGCAGCCTCTTTCAGCTCTTCCGCTATATGGGGATACTGGTCTTTAAGATTCTGCTTTTCTCCTATATCATTTTCCAGATCTGATAAAAAAATGTCATCAACAGCAGGTTCATCCTCAACAAGCTGTCCATTTAAAACCAGTTTCCACTTCCCATGTCTTACAGCAGTTTGATTCAGCATCTCCCAGAAAATCCTATCATGAGGAGAATCTTCCCCGTTCATAACCATGGGGAATATATTTTTTCCATCCAGTTCATACAGACTGATATCTCCCCCTGCAGCTTCGAGAAAGCTGGGAAAAATATCCATGGAGGAACCAACTTCATGATTGACCTGATTTCCCTGAATTTTCCCGGGCCAGCAGAGGATTGAAGGAACCCGTATACCTCCTTCAAATAAACTGAATTTATGCCCCTTCAATTGTCCTGTAGATCCCCCGTAATACAAGTCTTCATTCCCGTCCAGCCAGTTTCGGCTCTCTCTTGAAGGCCCATTATCACTCTGGAAAAAGATACATGTATCTTCTGTTATTCCCTGCCTTTCCAGTTCTGATCGGATTTCACCAATGCCGTCATCAACAGCACTGATCATGGCAGCCATGATTCTGCGGTCCGGTGGCAGATGAGAAAACCTGTCTATGTATTCCTGCGGTGCATGCATGGGATAATGAGGGGCATTATAGCCAAGATACAGAAAGAACGGCTCTCTTTTGCGGGCATTCTCCCGTATGTAACTTACAGCTTTCCTGGTAATGAGATCAGTTGCATATTCGCCATTATAATTGACATCATTATTGTTTTCGAATAGATCATGCCTGGGATTGACGCCGAGATTCTGTCCCCAGTAAAAGATATGGGAGTAATAGTCGATACAGCCGGATAAAAAGGTAAAGGAATAATCAAAACCGTGCTCACTGGGTCTGGAAGTTTCATCCACCCCCAGGTGCCATTTCCCGACAATGCCCGTGTTATAGTCCAGTTCTTTTAAAGCCTTAGCAATTGTGGGAACTTTCTGATTAAGCCCTGTAGCATGCCTGTGTCCGCTGACAATAGAACGGACACCGCAATTGCCGGGATACCGGCCTGTAAGCAGCGATGCTCTTGTAGGAGAACAGACTGGAGCATTGGCATACCAGTCAGTAAACCTGACACCATCCTCAGCAAGAGAATCAAAATACGGAGTGACAACATCCGGGCTGCCCATACAGGACAGATCTCCATACCCCTGATCATCTGTTAGAATCACTATATAATTTGGTTTTCCCATTTTCAGTCCTTTTCAATTATTTGATTTTTCATTGCTTGACAGCACCTGCGGATAATCCGGAAATAATCTGTTTCTGCATAATAAAAAAGAAGATAACTGTCGGAATTGTCGCAACAACAGAAGCGGCCATAATAGCTCCCCAGTCAGCAGTGTATTCACCGAAAAATCCTGCCAGACCTACAGGAACAGTTTTTTTCATATCATCAGTCATCAGCGTCAAGGCAAAGAGGTATTCATTCCAGGAGCGCAGAAAGGAAAAGACAGCGGTAGCAGCGATTCCGGGCAGAGCTACAGGGAATATGATTTTAAATATTGTCTGCATCCTGTTACACCCATCAATGATGGCAGCTTCATCAATTGAAATGGGAATGGATGAGATATACCCCATTAAAAGAAAGATACTGTAAGGAAGACTTATGGCGATATAGCTTATAATGAGTCCGAAAAAACTGTTAACAAATCCAATCTTCCAGTAGACAAGATACAGGGGCAGTATAAGAACAACAAATGGAAAAAGCTGGGTAAAAGCGACTCCTGTTATCATGATTCTTCTGCCTTTGTATCTGAATCTTGTTAATCCGTAGGCAGTCATCATGGATATAAAGACACTAATAACCGTTGCGATTAATGAGACAACAATACTATTGAGAATATATTGGGTGAAGTTCGTCTTTCCTGAAAAGATTTTCCTGAAGTTATCAAGAGAATAAGAGTCAGAGAAGAGAGAGAACTCTTTAGCAAATATATCTTCTTCCGGCCTTATGGCTGTCAAAATAATAGACAGGAAAGGAAAAACAAGATAAAAAATAACACAAATTGCGAGGATGAGAATAATACTATCCACAATCAAGTAATTGAATTTTCTGTTTCTTAAACTTACCATCTTTTACTCTCCGTCTATGGATTTATTCAAGATTGATTTAAAGTATACCAAGCAAAAGACGACCATTATCATTGTCATGAAAACGCCAATAGCAGCTCCGTAACTCAGCTTGTAATTGATAAATGCCTGAGTATAGAGTTCTGTTGCCAACACCTGGGTAAATGATCCGGGCCCTCCCCGTGTGGATGTCCAGACAAAAATAAAATTGTTGAATGTCCATATTGTGATCAATAAACCCACAACAGAAAGAACTGGTTTCAGAAGAGGCAGAGTTATGTGCCAGAAAGACTGAAACGTATTCGCCCCTTCAACTCTGGACGATTCATAAAGTTCCAGCGGTATACTCTGCAGACCGGAAAGAATAGAAATTGTGACGAATGGTATTTCCTGCCATATAATAATTAGAATTATGCCCAGCCATACAACCGAGGTCTGTACAAAAAAGGGAATTCCCTCATCAATAATCCCAATTTTCAATAATAGATGCGTTATTGAACCGAAACGGGGATGGAGAATCCATTTCCAGGTTGCAACGGCAACAATCGGGGGAGTAACCCAGGGCAGAAGTAAACAGCAACGCACGATAGTGGCCAGTTTCAGGCGTTTCAGAGAATCAGAATTGATGAGCAGAGCAATAACAAGGCCCAGCACTATTCGTAAAGCGACTGTTACAAAAGTCAGCCAGAAAAATGTATTGAATAAAACTTTAAAAATATCCGGATTTTCCACCATCTTTTTAAAATTCTCTATTCCGACAAAATTCCCTTTACTTGAAAATTTAAATAAATCAAGGTCAAAAAAACTGATCCAGATATTGTATATCGAAGGAATGAGAAAAAAGAAAATAAGAATTGTAAATCCCGGCAATAAAAGAAATAAATGTTTTTGTTTCACAAACAATCCTCAAATTGAAATTACGGAGGATTTTGTCTCTGCGTTGATTAGTACAGAGACAAAATCCTGAAATGACTTAATTTTCCAGCAACTCTTCCAGAGATCTGACCATATTGGATGCAGCTTCCGAAGAGTCTTTCTCACCGCTGTAGACGGAAGTCAATGCACTGTTTACAGCATGTTCCATTCCACTGACAGGAGCAGGTGATTCGATATACTGTTTGAGGGTTATGGCGAAGGGCAATTGTTTCGCATAACCATCTTCCCCTGTATTGTATTCGAGCTTATCCAGCATACTGACCTGAGCTGGAAACTGCGGGTATTTGAAATCATTGAATACTTTTTCGCTGACAAGAAACTTTATCAACTCCCATGCTTCATCCGGGTGATCCGTATTCTTATTCATTACAATAGCCCTTCCGCCCAGATGGGAAACACGCCGCACTGAACCGGAAGGTATCATTGCTGTCTGCAGAATGAATTCTGACTTATCCTGGGCGACTCTGAAAGGTGCGGGAGGAAGGAATGCCATGGCAATCTCTCCTTTTGACAATCCATCCAGAATTTCGATATCACCCCATGTTGTTGCCCCGATCAGGGTTTTTGGATTTATATTCTCAGCAAAAAATTCAGCAAAATAGTCTATAGCCTCGGACAGTTCCGATTCTGATACCGAAACACTCCAGTTTCCTGAAGAGTCCTGCTGCAGGAGAGTAGAACCATTACTCCACAAATAGTAATTGAATGCGAACCATGTATCTCCCGGGAAAGCTAAACCGAAGGATCCAGTTTTTTCACTTATATCTCTGGCGACTTCGTACATTTCCTCCCAGGTTGCGGGAAATTCCTGAATTCCCGCTTGCTGAAAAAGTTCAGGATTATAGGCCATACTATAAGTATCCACAGACCAGGGGATTCCATAGACGGATTCCTTAATAATGCCTAAATCTGTACCGATAAAATCTTCAATCCCGATACCGGGAGGATTTGCACTGATAAAATTGTCAAGATTCATTACCAGGCCGGCATCTGCAAGATCTTTCGTCCATACAAAAGCTGTCTGAATAACATCCGCACCGCCCCCGGCGTGTCCTTCCCTGATAAATTGATTTAAAGCATCGTCCCAGGGAACCTGCTCATAGGTAACGTGTATTTCGGGATGCATTTCATTGAATGAATCAATGGCCTCCAATAATCCACCGACTTCACCCACTGGATCATTTTGCCTGAATGTCAATTCTACAACACCATTTTCAGATTGCTCCTGAGCTCCTGAAGCTGAAGCAAATCCGGTAATGCAGCATAATACGAAAAATAAAGATATAAATTTTTTCACACTATTCATCTAATTACTCCTTTTAAGATTAATTCAGATCCGAGTCTATTCTCTTTTGAGATAAGCAAACTCAAATCTGCTCAATAATAGATTTCCATTAAAACCGTATTCCTCTACCCTCCATCTTTTGATCATTTTCCTATATTCACCGCGCAGTAAATAATAAACACCTAAATCGAAACGTTTTAATTTTTATCCAAATTTTTTAAAGTTCAAGAAATCAGAATGTTGTACCCCTGAAAATGACAGTATGAGGAACCACAATTCTTTCTTTGCCTATGTCTTCTCCGTTCTTTAAACTTTCAACACATTTTAAAAGCATAGATGCCGCATTTTCTCCCAGCTTATAGGCATTCAGATCCACTGATGATAAAGGGGGTTCTGTAAATTCTGAAATATCATCGTTGTTGATGCCTATAATTCCCATTTCATCCGGGATCCGTATTCCCTTCCGTCGGATAGCAGCCATTGCCCCAATTGCCAGAGCATCGCTCATAGCAATGATGCCATCAAATGCCATATCTCTTTTCTCCAAAATATCACTGACCAGTGTTAATGCAGATTTTGAAAATCCATCACAGAACTGGAAAAGTCTGCTATCTACAGGGCATTGGAACTCTTCATGGGCTTTTTTATACCCCTGTAGTCTATCCTGTGAAAAAATAAGATTGCTGGGACCACTGAGAAACAGGATTCTCGATCGCTTTTCCTTTAAAAGAACTGTAGCAGCATCATAACCGATAGAAAAATTATCCGAATCGACACTGAGATGCGTTTCATTAGAGACGCTTCCAAGAAGGACATAGGGGATATTTCTGCTGCGGATCTGATCTAAAATAGAGATACTGAAAGAAGGGTTCATAATGATTAAACCATCTGTTCTGTGCTCATCCATCATACGTACCAATGATTCATGATCATCATCGATCAAAGATAATGAGACAGAATAATGCCTGTCTTTGGCTACAGTATGTACCCCATGGAGAAACTGACTGTAAAAACCGCTTGATAAAGCAGGGCTGTTAGTCGGGTTGATAACGCTTATGGACCAGGTTCTTCCGCTGGGAAGACTTTTTGCAGCATGATTCGGATGATAGTGCATCTCTTCTGCAATACTGAGAATTCTTTTCTGGGTTGACTCCTTCACTCTTGGATCGCCATTCAATGCCAGGGATACAGTTGAGATCGAAACCTGAGCTCGTTTAGCGATGTCTTTGATAGTAACCATTACAACTCCGGATAAAAAAATTCGAAACGTTTCGATAATTATGATAATTAGTGAAACGAGATCTGTCAATATTTTTCTTTAATACAGAAAAATCATTTAATCTGATAGTATTTTTTTCACAACGAATATCTCCTGTTTTTATTTTATTCCGGCATTACCATCATATCTAGCAAGCCTTTAGCAGAGATGTTTTACTTTTCATTAAACAAGCCAGTTCCGGTTCTATTGAAAACTCCTTCTTTAAAGCATCATACCGTAACCGGGCTGTATCACTGTTTCCTGATGATCCTTCCCGCCGGGCCCTGATCATGAGGTTCTTATCCGTATTCCGGCTGGATGTGAAATCAAACAGATCCACATTGTATTGTTCCATTTCCAGGAGCCTCCCTCTCATTGTATCCGCTGTCATATAGAGCAGACGGTCTTTCATAGCACGGAAGCCGGACCATCCAGCTTCTTCCCGGGTTTTAAACTGTTTTTTAAGAGAATGCTGGCAGCAGGAAACCGATAAGATACAGGGAGAAGCAAGCCTCAATCCCTGATAGATCGCTTTATCTGTTGCCGTATCGCAGGCGTGGAGTGAAAAACTGATATCCACTTTTCCTGTATAGGAAAAATCAAGGATATCGCAGCCATGAAATTCCATATTATTGAAACCCATCCGGACGGCTTTTCTGCTACAGTTATCCAGAAGCCGTTCATCCCTATCAATACAGAAAATTTCCACAGGCCGTTTATCAACATTATTATAGTACCAGGCTGTCAAAAAACTGAGATAGCAATTTCCTGCGGCAAAATCAATAAAAGTGAGAGTTCTTTTCCGGGAGAGTTTCCGTATATGAGCGTCTATAATTTCAATATAATCAAGTATTTGATTCCTTTTACAGGCTCTGTCGGGCGCTTCTTTGCCCTTATGTCTGGACTGTCCATGCAGTATCAGATCAAAGAATTGATCCAGTTCTGAAAGTTGCCCTTCATTCAAATTCATTCTGTCCTCCAAATGATTTTCAGAGGCAAGCTGTTTGTGCTGGTAAAAATTATAGATAGGAAATCGGAATTTTCTGAAAAAACCAACACATACAACTCACCTGCAGTAGGTAATTGAGTTGTTGTTATTTTGGTTTTATTCAGTTCCAGCGCCGCTTTAACAAAGGGGCCGGGTGGGCAACTCCCGTAAAAATCAGATTAAGAATATTTTACTTTCCAACAGCCTGTTTGTCAATTTGCTTTATTTGATCTGTAATGGGCAGGTTTAAACAATCCTACCCGAGAAACCTGTACAATGACATAACCACAGTCAGAAGAGAAAATCCTACACCGATAATCCAGGTTAACTTGGTCAACTTTTTTTCATTTGCTTCAAATCGCTTTTCCATATATAACTGCAAATCAGTAAATCGCCTGTCTGACTGCTGAATCAGCAATTCAATTTTCTCATTCTGAAACTTCAGCTGCTGTTCCACTGCTACCATCCGTTCCAGCAGACGAGGATCTCCAAAATTGGCTGCTTTAGTAAAAGGGATAATATTTTTTTCCTCTATCCATTGACCGATATGGTCTTTCACATAAGCACCAATCTGTTCCAGCTGATTCTGATCCACCTGCGGTTCTCCCATACTATATCTTCCTTAAATATAAAGTTAATACAGAATATTTAACAGGTTTTATGCAGCTGATGCTTCAAAATAATTCAGTCCCCCCCCCTTTACATTTTTCCACACCTTCCTCTATAGTTAACCCAGACATTATCAGCACAATAGAAGCTGGGGGAGTCCAACTGATGGACTGAGAGGGGTAAAACCCGACCCTTGGAACCTGATACCGTTAGTACGGTCGGAGGAAAGCTTTGGATGAAAAACAGGACGTTTACAGCGGAGAACTCTTCTCTCCGCCGGAAACCGGTTTTTCCATACCATGAAGAGAAGCTTGCCTCCCGGGTAAGCTTTTTTTGTGCCCAAAGGAGTTAATCTTATGAAGATTATTCTGAACGGCACAGAAGAGGTTTGTCCGGGACATGAGTCCCTGACAGATCTTTTAAACCGCAAAGAAACCGCTACAGACCGGCTGGTCATAGAACAGAACGGACTGATTGTTCCCAGAGACGAATGGGCCCGGGTGCAGGTCCGCTCAGGCGACACGATTGAAGTGATCCGTCTTGTAGGAGGCGGCTGATATGAAAAGCAGTACCGATCCTCTTGAAATCGGAGGCCGGGTTCTGACAAGCCGGCTCATCACAGGAACAGGAAAACACAGC
The DNA here is from genome assembly GCA_963666275.2 of Oceanispirochaeta sp. Taxonomy (GTDB): domain Bacteria; phylum Spirochaetota; class Spirochaetia; order DSM-2461; family DSM-2461; genus Oceanispirochaeta. The sequence continues at coordinate 1,224,644 of CAXXOA010000001.1, read as the reverse complement.
AGGGACTCTCTCATCCCCGACATTATCAGAGCCTCGGGAGCCCAGGTGATTACAGTAGCCCTCCGGCGCATGGACTGGGGCCGGCCGGAGGAAAATATCACCGACCACATCCCTCGGGAGATGATTCTCATGCCCAACACATCAGGAGCCCGAACAGCGGAAGAGGCAGTCCGTCTGGCCGAACTGGCCCGGGCTGCTGGTTGCGGGAACTGGGTGAAAGTGGAAGTGATCAGCGATAATACCTACCTCCTTCCCGACGGGTATGAAACCGTAAAAGCCACGGAGATTCTTGCCGGAAAGGGCTTTGAAGTTTTTCCCTACATGAATCCCGATCTCTATGTAGCCAGGGCTCTGCGGGATGCCGGCGCCGCGGCGGTGATGCCTCTGGGAGCCCCCATCGGAAGCTATAAAGGCCTGAAAACCGAAGAGATGATCCGCATCCTCATTGAAGAGATCGATCTTCCCATCATCGTGGATGCGGGGATCGGCCGTCCCTCGGAAGCCTGCCGGGCCATGGAGCTGGGAGCCGACGCCTGTATGATCAACTCGGCTATCGCTCTGGCCGAGGATCCTGTCGTGATGGCCGAAGCATTCGCCGCCGCCATAGAATCAGGCCGGAAAGCCTATCTGTCGGGTTACCAATGTCCGGTAGGAGAAGGTCTGACGCCCTCTCCGGCCTCGGCATCCTCCCCTCTGACGGGCTTTCTCTACAACAGGGGGTGAATATGAATCAGGAATTACTGGAATACCTGGAAGAGTGTCAGGCCCTGATTGAGACTCCTGTGACAGAGGCGGAAGTAAAAGTGGCTCTGAACCGGGAAAAACTGACAATCCGGGATCTGGCTGCATTGCTGTCGGAGCAGGCCCTGCCCTATCTGGAGCTCATGGCCCGGAAAAGCGCGGCTCTGTCCCGGAAGAATTTCGGAAAAGCTGTGCTTCTCTATGCCCCGATCTACCTGTCCGATTACTGCAGCAGCCCCTGTACCTACTGTTCTTTCAGCAGCGGGAATACAATGAAACGGTCCCGCCTGGATAATGACGGCCTCAGAAGGGAAGCTGAATATCTTGTAAGTAAAGGCATTCGGCACATCCTTGTTTTAACAGGATGCAGCCAGAAGCACTCCCCCCCTGAATGGATTGCCGAAAAGCTTGAAATCCTGCGGGAGTATTCTGCCTGTACAGGACTGGAAATCTACTCGCTGGACAGACAGGGGTATGAAATGCTGGGCCGGGCCGGGGCGGAAGAGATGACAATCTATCAGGAAACCTACCACAGGGAACTTTACAAAGTTTACCATCCTTCGGGGCCCAAAAGCATTTATGAGCACCGGGTGTCTGCCCCCGAAGCAGCCTGTCAGGCCGGGTACCGCAGTATCAATCAGGGAGTCCTCCTGGGCCTTGCCCCCTGGCGGAAAGATTTTTTTACCGCCGCCTGTCATGCCCGTTGGCTGGCGTCCCGGTATCCCGGAACCGATGTGGCCATGTCTTTTCCCCGGATCAGACCGGCTTCCGGATACAGGGTTCCCTACCCTGTGGAGGAACGGGATCTGGTTCAGGCCATGCTCTCCTGGCGGCTCTTTATGCCCCGGGGAGGATTGAGTCTCTCCACCCGGGAATCCTCTGCCTTACGCCGCCGGCTGATCCCCCTGGGAGTCACAAGACTCTCTGCCGGATCCTCCACAGCGGTGGGAGGGTACACCCTGAATAGCGGCGCAGGTCAGTTTGCCGTTAACGATGAGAGCAGCATTGAAGCCACTGCGGCTATGCTCAGGGAGATCGGCTACCAGCCTGTCTACAGGGACTGGCGAAGCCCGGTATCTTCAGAATCCTCTTCCCGGGAGGTGTGTGTATGATCCCTGTTCAAACCGATTCCCTGGCAGAAGGATTGAAATCCTACATCCCCCTTCCTTTACTGGATTATTTCGGAAAGGTCCGGGTCGGCATCATAGGCTGCGGAGGCCTGGGTTCCAACTGCGCCTTTATGCTTGCACGCAGCGGTTTCAGAAACTTTGACCTTATAGACGGAGACATTGTGGAGCCCTCCAATCTGAACAGGCAGATGTATTTTCCCCGCCATGTGGGAAGACCAAAAGCGGAAGCGCTGAAAGAGCTCCTTCTGGAACTCTCCCCGGGCCTGAATATTCAGACAAGAAATACCTATTACAACCCGGAAGCGGAACCGGCTCTGTTTCAAAACTGTCGATACCTTCTGGAAGCTGTGGATAAAGCGGATGTAAAGGCAGCCATTCTGAACTTCTGCTCCCCCCATAACAGATGGATCGCCGCCGCCAGCGGGTTGGGCAGCTGGAAGGATATCAGCCGGATCAGCACCCGCACGCTACAGGTAAACCGGGGCTCCGGGGAGGATTCTGCACTTATTGTCATGGCCGGTGACGGAACCCATGAAATCAGCCCGGAGAATCCGCCGCTGATGCCCGGTGTTGTCACTGCTGCGGCCGCACAGGTTCACGCTCTTATAAAACAGGCTGTAAAGGAGTCCGGGTATGACTGGTACTGAAACACTTTTTACTCTTACAGGACTTTACCGCAGCCTGGATGCCTCGGGAAACAGACTGAGCGAAGGGCTCCGGGTTCTGGAGGACCAGTGCCGTTTTTCCCTGAGCCTGGACAGACAGGCAGGGAAGCTGAAAAGCCTCCGCCACAGAAGCCGCAGTGTTCTCCAGCCTCTGACACCCCAGCTGCTCCGGTCCCGGGATTCCGCAGGGGATGCGGGATGGGACGATTCAAAATCCGCAGACTGGGAGGTCCGGAAGTCTCCCCTGCACCTTATGGCGGCCAACTTCAGGCGCAGCGAAGAGGCCTGCCGCACCCTCTTCGAGACGGGAAAAACCCTGCAGCAGATGAGCTGCGATCCAGCCTCTCCTCTTTCTGAACTGGATTTCAGGGTATTTGAATCCCTGAGGAGGGAGATCTATCAGCTTGAAAAAGAGATCCTGGGAAAACTCGGGACCTCCTCCAGGGCGGATCCTCTGCCCGACGGGCTTTACTGCCTGACCCACCGGGAAGTGAGCTGCGGTAGGGGAAATATAGCGACCGCCCGGATGATGCTGGAGGGGGGGGCAAAGATCCTCCAGTACAGGGAAAAAGAGCTGGAAGGGCGGCAGCGCTATGCGGAAGCTCTGGAGATCCGCAAGATGACACGGGACTACGGCTGCCTGTTCTACATCAACGACTATGCCGAACTGGCCCTTATGGTGGAAGCCGACGGCCTTCATGTGGGCCAGGATGATTACGATCCCCTGCTCCTGAGAAGACTGCTGGGAGAGTCCATGGTGATCGGCCTTTCCACCCACTCTCCCGGACAGCTGCAGAGGGCCCATGAGCTGCCTGTGGACTACCTGGGTGTGGGACCGATTTTTGCCACCCGTACCAAAAAAAATGTCTGTGCCCCAGTGGGGTTTGAATATCTGGAACAGGCTGTCTCCCGCAGCACCCTTCCCTTTGTGGCCATCGGAGGGATAAAAAAGCACAACCTTCAGGATGTTTTGAACCGGGGTGCCCGCTGCACAGCCCTGGTAACGGAAATTACAGGGGCAGAAGACCCCTCCTATGAAGTGCGGACCATTAGAAATCTGATTGAAAAAGGAAAAAAATATGATATTGACAGAGAAAGAAATAGATAAGACCACCCTCGGCTGGACAACCCAGATCGAAGCCGCCCGTTTGAATATCATCACAGACGCCATGAAAAAGGCGGCGGAGCAGGAACAGTGCGATCCCGAAAGGATCCGCCGGGGTCTGGCAGAGGGGACCATTGTCATTCCCGCCAATAAAAACCACAAAGCCCTGACGCCCCGGGCCGTGGGGACAGGGATGAGTACCAAAGTGAATGTGAATCTGGGGATCTCGAAAGACTGCGCCGACAGGGAGCTGGAATTGAATAAAGCCCGGGCGGCTCTGAAGTTCAGTGCGGATTCCATTATGGATCTGAGCTGCTATGGCGAGACCAGAGAGTTCAGACAGGCTCTCCTGGAAGAAACTCCTCTGATGGTGGGTACGGTCCCCATGTACGATGCCGTGGGAAACAGGAAAAAAGGTCTGAAAGAGCTGACCCGGGAGGATTTCATGGAAGTGGTCCGGGATCATGCGGAAGACGGAGTGGACTTTATGACGATCCATGCGGGGATCAACAGACAGACCGCCGAACGGGTCAAAAGGAACCCCCGGCTGACAGGGATTGTCTCCCGGGGAGGTTCCCTGCTCTTCGCCTGGATGGAAATGACAGGAAGAGAAAACCCCTTTTATGAATACTACGATGAACTCCTTGAAATATGCAGGGAGTACGATGTGACCCTGAGTCTGGGAGACAGCTGCCGCCCCGGCTGCGGAGAAGACGCCACCGATGCCAGTCAGATTGAAGAGCTGATCACCCTGGGCGAACTGGTTGTCAGAGCCCGGGAAGCGGGAGTCCAGGTCATGGTGGAAGGCCCGGGGCATATGAAAATGGATGAGATCGAGGCCAATGTAATCCTGGCAAAGAAGCTCTGCCACAAGGCCCCCTTCTATGTGCTGGGCCCACTTGTAACAGACATAACTCCCGGGTATGACCATATTACCGGTGCCATCGGCGGAGCCATGGCGGCCCGGGCGGGGGCGGACTTTCTCTGCTATCTCACACCGGCGGAGCATCTGCGCCTGCCCGATCTGAAGGATGTGAAGGAGGGCATTATGGCAAGCCGGATCGCCGCCCGGGCGGCAGACCTTGTGAAGAATCCCTCCCGCTTTGAGGAGAGGGAGCGTCAGATGAGCTATGCCCGGAAACAGCTGGACTGGGACAGGATGTTCCGCCTGGCCATGGACCCGGAAAAAGCCCGTCAGTACCGCAGCGAAGCCCCTCCCGCCGAAGAGAATACATGCAGTATGTGCGGAGAGATGTGCGCAGTAAAAAATATGAATGCCATCCTGGAAGGCAAAACCATTGAGATCAATCCGGACTTCTGATTCAGAAGAGCCCTCCCCGGGAATAATCCTGAAAATGAGATTGTGCAAAAGCTTTCCCGGGGAATTTCCCTGTAAACACGAGAAAACGGTTTATCTATCCCCGGGGAGGGTTTATAATTCCGGGTCATATGTTAAGCGATAAAATCATAATCCAGATAATCATAGCCCTGGTTCAGCAGGCGGGACTGATCATTATCATATCCCTGCTCCTTTCCAGGCTGAATATATTCACAAGAATTATTAAGAGCAGCGAAAGGCGGTTCAGGGACTATATATTCCCTGTGCTCGTACTGGGCGGCCTGGGAATCATCGGCACCTATACGGGAGTTCCCATTCAGGGAGCTCTGGCCAATGCCCGGATGGTTCCTGTTTTTGTGGGAGGCCTCCTGGGAGGACCTGTTGTGGGTATTCTGGCCGGGACTATTGCGGGAGTCCACCGCTGGGGATTTGATATCGGCGGCTTTACGGCCGTGTCCTGTATGATCTCCACCATTGTGGAGGGGGCCATGGCGGGATTCCTGAGCCGCCGGTTCTATAACAGCGAAAGGAAGCCTCTCTTTGCACTGGTCACAGCGGCTCTGGCCGAAATGATCCAGATGATCATCATCCTGGCTACGGCCAAACCCTTTGGGGATGCTCTGCTCCTTGTGGAAATCATAAGCATTCCCATGATCACAGCCAACAGCATCGGCTGCGCCCTGATCATCCTGGCTTTTGAAAATCTCTTCAGCGAGGCCGAACGGCGGGCAGCCCGGCAGTCCCAGCAGGTTCTGAGGATTGCCGACCAGACCCTTTCGCTGCTCCGGAAAGGCCTGACCGAAGTAACGGCCCGGCAGACGGCCAGGATCATCTACAAGGAGATGTCTCTGGAAGCTGTGGCCGTTACGGACAGGGACAAGATCCTGGTCCATGTGGGGAAAGCCGATGACCATCATAAAGCCGGCAGCTCTCTTTTAACCCGCATTACAAAAGAAGTGATGCAGACCGGCGAACTTCAGGTGGCCCATAACAGGGAGGAGATAGGCTGCAGCCATCCCGACTGCTCCCTGAAATCTGCGGTAATAGCCCCCCTGATGAGAGGAACCGAGTGCATAGGATCACTCAAGCTCTACAAGGGCGCCCGGGATACGATCAATCAGGCGGATATAGAAACGGCCAGGGGGCTGGCGGTGCTCTTCTCCTCCCAGCTGGAACTGAGCCGTCTGGATGAACAGAAGGACCTGCTCCGTAAGGCGGAACTGCGGGCCCTGCAGGCTCAGATCAACCCCCATTTCCTTTTCAATGCCATCAATACCATTGTTTCTCTGATCCGGACGGAACCGGAAAAAGGCCGGGAACTGCTGCTCCATCTGGGAACATTCTACAGGAACAATCTTCAGTCCGGAGCGGTCTCCATCCCTCTGAAAATGGAGATCAACCACATCAAAGCCTATCTGGAGATAGAAAAAGCCCGGTTTGACGAACGGCTGCAGGTAGAGTTCGATATTCAGGATGATCTGAATATATCCATCCCCCCTCTGCTTCTGCAGCCCCTTGTGGAAAATGCGGTTATCCATGGGATTCAGCCCAAGCCCGAAGGAGGGATCGTCACTGTCAGAGCCTACAGCGTGGAGAACGGGACAATCCTGCTTGTCAGGGACAACGGCATGGGTCTGGAAACGGGAACCAGGACTGACTGTGAAGAGCCTGAAAACGAACACTGCGATTCCATCGGTTTAATCAATATCCGTCAGCGCCTCCTGAACACCTACGGGCCTTCGGCGGATCTGCAGCTGGAATGCGGAGACAGTATGGGAACCACCGCCAGGATCTTCATTCCTTCGGGGGAGGAAAAACCGTGACTGTTCTGATAGTGGACGATGAAAAACCCGCCAGGGACGAACTGGCCTTTCTTCTGGAACAGGAGAGGGATGTGGATCACATTCTGAAAGCGGAAAACGGAATGAAAGCCCTGGAGGTTCTGGAAAAGACCTCTGTGGATCTGATCCTTCTGGATATACAGATGCCCGGGATGACAGGACTGGAGATGGCCAGACAGCTGATGGGAATGCCCATCTTTCCCCAGATTATTTTCATTACCGCCTATGATCAGTTCGCCCTGGAAGCCTTCGATGTCAATGCCCTGGACTATCTGCTGAAACCTGTAGAGACCGAAAGACTGCAGCGGGCCATGAGCCGGGTCAGAAACAAGCTGATGGACAGGAACTCTCCGGGCGCTCTGGAACAGGCTATTCAATCACTTTTGAAAAGCTCGGACAGGGAACAGAAAAACCGGTTCCGGAAAATAACCGTGTACAGGGACGGCCACTTCATTCCCCTGGATTTCGATGACATAGTGATGCTGGCCGCCGATGACAAACAGGCTCTTATCTATACCGAAAAACACTGCTACACCTATCGCAAATGCCTGGGAGAACTGGAGAGTCTGGTACAGGACCCTTCCCTCTTCAAATGCCACAGGAGTTTTACTGTGAATCTGAACTATCTCGAATCGGTGGAGCAGTGGTTCAACAGCTCACTGAGGATCAAACTGAAAGGGGTGGAAGAGCTCATTCCCGTGAGCCGCTCCCATGCGGGAGAACTTAAAAACATCCTCAATATGGACTGACAGCTCCGGAGATTCCGTAAGATCTCATCCTTCTGAACCATTCACTCCCGATTTTTTACCATTCACTCTTTTTCCCCTTCCGAGCCCCCTCTTTTGTCTATGATGCCAACAGTTTTTAATCAAAGGAGTCATTATGTTCAGTTTCCTTATCTGCCTGGCCTTGCTGATAGGCGGTTACTTTGTTTACGGTAAGATTGTAGAAACAATTTTCGGAATCGAACCGGAGAGGCAGACCCCTGCACTCACTCTCCAGGACGGCGTGGATTTTGTTCCCCTCAAACCCTGGAGAATTTTCCTGATCCAGGTATTGAATATTGCCGGTCTCGGCCCCATCTACGGTGCTGTAATGGGAGCCCTTTTCGGAACAGCATCCTTTCTGTGGATCGTTCTGGGATGTATTTTTGCCGGTGCGGTACACGATTTCTTTTCCGGTATGATGTCTATCAGGCATGACGGAAAATCCATTTCTGAAATCAGCGGCATGTACCTGGGAAACGTCATGCGTCAGGTTATGAGAGTGTTCTCAGTAGTCCTTCTGATTCTTGTGGGAACCGTTTTTATGGCAGGACCCGCAGGACTTCTGGCAAACCTCGGTTTAACAGGGATTTTTGCCAACAAATGGTTCTGGCTAGGCCTTATCCTGATCTACTACTTTGTCGCCACCATCCTTCCTATTGATAAAATCATTGCCAAACTCTATCCCGTTTTCGGTGTCGTTCTTCTTATCATGGCTGTGGGAGTAGGTGTTATGCTCTTTGCAGGCGGATATAGTATCCCCGAAATCAATCTGACCAATCTGCATCCCAAGGGACTCTCCCTCTTTCCCTTCCTGTTTATCACCATTGCCTGCGGCGCCATCAGCGGTTTTCATGCCACCCAGTCTCCCATTATGGCCCGCTGCGTTGACAATGAAAGGATGGGTCGTCCCGTATTTTACGGTGCCATGATTGCAGAAGGAATCATAGCCCTGATCTGGGCAGCCGCGTCTGTCACATTCTTCGGCGGCGTGGATGGTCTTGCCGGTGTCGTCGGCCAGGGCGGAGCCGGTCTGGTTGTCAAAGAGATCTCAGTAGGCCTTCTGGGTACTTTCGGAGGCCTTCTGGCACTTCTCGGTGTAATTGCCTGTCCCATCAGTTCGGGAGATACGGCCTTCAGAAGCGCCAGACTCACCATTGCAGACTCTATGAATCTGAAACAGGACGGGATCGGAAACAGACTTAAAATTGCCATTCCCCTGTTTGCTATCGGATTTGCCCTGAACTTTATCGACTTCTCCATTATATGGCGTTACTTTGCCTGGTCCAATCAGACTCTGGCAACAATCGTTCTGTGGACGGCAGCAGTCTACCTTGTGAGAAAACAGAAGTTTCACTGGATCGCCACGATCCCGGCAACCTTCATGAGCGCTGTGGTAACCACCTATATCCTGCAGGCTCCCGAGGGATTCAAACTCCCCGCCTCCTTTGCCACTCCCGCAGGAATTGTCATCGCGGTTGTTCTGTTCGGTATCTTTGTTGTCTTTTCCACCAGAAACAGCGTCCCTGCAGCGGAAGCGGCCTGATTGCGGCTGTTTTCCTGACTGAAAAGGATCCTCCTCAAGGGGGATCCTTTTTTTCTGCTTCAACGCAGGACACTTTTAAAAGCAAGGGTGTTAATTATTCAAACACTGTGTATACTATTCTTTTCGGTAACAAAACTGTACATCTGCTGTGTTAAATCAACAGGAACCGCTCGGAAAACCATAAGAAAGGCAGTTCCTTTTGTTCCAATCCGTACGGGGAGAATAGAGTGAAAAAACTTTTCCTGAAACATAAAAAAAACCTGATGATCATGGCCGCCCTTCTTATCGCTGCGGCCGGTATAACAGCGTATCTTATCAATTTTTCGGCAGAGCCCGAGGCACCGGAAGAGGAGGATGAGGGCCGCCTTGTAGAAGTGGCCGAACTCAGCTATGCCCCTGTGTCCCTCACAGTGGAAGCCCGGGGGTATATCAGTTCCACCCGGTCCATACAGATCCTCTCACGGGTGGCCGGTCAGGTGGAAAATCCTCCGGGTGCTCTGAAAAGCGGCACTGCCGTGAAAGCGGGAGACGTCCTTGTGCATCTGGATGATCAGAGTATCCGCAACAGCCTTGCTCTTGCCAGGGTTCAGCTGATCCAGGCGACGGCCTCTCTTCTGAGCGCCCTGAAAACCGACAGTTCAGATACGGTCTATCAGCGCTGGCAGGAGTATCTGAGGGAACTGAACAGCCATGAAAATCAGATCCCTCCCCTTCCGGAAACAAAAACGGAAAGAGAACTCCTCCTGACAAGTACCTACGGAATCCTGTCGGCCTACTATACTGCCAGAGACAGAGAAACCCAGCTCTCCTATTATAGAGTTACAGCCCCTTTTGACGGATATATCGTAGGAGACGGTGTTGAGTCCGGCAGCTTTGTCACAGCCGGACAGACCCTGCTGACTCTGACAGATACGGTCCATCTGGAAGTGGCTGTTCCCCTGACCAGAGACCAGATGCTGCTACTGGATGAGAATAAAACCGGCGCCTTCATTAAACCTGCAGGCCTCCCGGGCGGTCGCGCACTGACTGCCGAAAGGGTACGGCAGGATGGAGTGATGGACAGTAGCACGCAAACCATAAATGTGCATCTGAGATTTGACAATCCTGAAGCCTACCCTCTTCTGCTTCCCGGCAACTACGCGGAAGTTAAACTTCAGGGAATAACTCTTGACAGGGCCTACAGTATCCCCCGGGCATTGCTCAATGCGGACGGCACAATCAATGTCTATGACCGGGGTAAACTTGTTTTCCTGCCTGTTGAGACTGCGGCTGTCCAGGGAGACTCTGTGATTCTTAAACCCACCCTCCCGGACGGGACAGGCATTATCCTGACTCGCCTGCAGAAGCCGTTTCCGGGTATGGCTCTGAAAAAGGAAGTCGCAGTTCCATGAAAAAGCTTATAGCATTTTTTGTCGACAACTCCCTGCTTGCCAACTGGCTGATGATCCTGATTTTTGCAGCGGGGACATTCGGACTGCTCAATCTGCAGAAACGGATATGGCCCAAAATTGAGTTTGATTACATTTCCATCAATCTCTCCTGGCCGGGGGCTTCCGCCCGGGAAGTGGAGGAGGGAATGATCCTTCCCCTGGAGGAACAGCTCCAGGGTCTGGAGGGAATCATGGAGATCACCTCTTCGGCCTATGACGGAGGCGGCTGGTTCGGTCTGGAGACCTCGCCCTGGTACCCCATGGACAAGCTCCTGGATAAGGTCAGATCCGCGGTTGAAACTTCACCGGAGTATCCGGCGGATGCGGAAAAACCTGTGATCTATCAGGAAACCGAATGGAACAGGGTCATGCTCCTTTTCATATACGGCACAGACAATCTCAAAACTCTGGAAGAAGTCGCCGGCGAGTTCAGGGAGGACCTTATCAGAACCGGAAATGTCACCCAGATCAATACATGGGGATTTCCGGGAGAGCAGATAGTCATAGAGCCTCTTTCTGCCAATCTAGAGCGTTACGGTCTCACTCTGGAGGATATTCAAAATGCCGTCCAGTCCTCCAGCCTGAACCTGTCTGCAGGATCCATCCTTACGGGGCAGGAGGAGATCCAGATAAGAACCTACGAGAAAAAAACAACCATACCCGAACTGGAAGAGATTATCCTCAGCGCCACTCCTTCGGGGGGAACTCTCTACCTGAAGGATCTGTGCACTGTCAGAACCGGCAGAGAGGAAAATGAGGTTTATACAAGAGCCAACGGCCGGGAGGCTGTGGGGCTTCAGATCATGTACAGCAACACCGAGGATGTCATAGAAATTTCAAAGATCGTGGATGCCCAGCTTGTGGACTACCGGGAGAAATACAAAGACAGTCTGACCTTTCAGACCTATATCCGTGATGTGGATGAACTGAATGACCGCCTGGGCACCCTGGCCCGGAGCGGAATGATGGGACTGGTGCTGGTGGTTCTGATCCTGGGACTGTTCCTCAATACCCGTCTCTCTTTCTGGGTTGCCCTGGGAATCCCCATCTCATTCATGGGCCTTATATTCCTGGAATGGATGATGAAGATCACCATCAACGAAATGTCTCTTTTCGGAATGATCATGATCATAGGAATCCTGGTGGATGACGGAATAGTGATTGGAGAGAGCATCTATGATCAGTGGCACAGACTGGGCAAAACAAGGCGGCAGGCGGCCATAGACGGTACCATGGAGGTGATATCTCCTGTCCTGATCTCCATTGCCACCACAATGGTTGCCTTTGTCCCCTACTTTTATATTTATGGTGAAATGGGCAAATACACACGCCAGATCGGTATGGTCGTCATAGCCAGCCTCGCCTTTTCCCTTGTGGAGGCCCTTATCCTTCTGCCGGCCCATCTGGCTCATTCGAAATCCCTTACCGACAGTGCCAGAAATCCCGGTAAACTGCGGCGGAAACTGGAGGTATTCCAGTATTACCTGATCCACAGGATCTACTCTCCCTTCCTGAACTATGCCCTTTCGAACAGAGCTGTGATCCTTACGATCCTGGGATGCACCCTGATGATCTCGGTCGGAGCGGTTATGGGCAACCATATCAGGGCCGCATTTTTCCCGGATATTGAGGCCCCCTATGTATATGCGCAGGTTCAGTTTCCCTCGGGAACCTCCTCGGATGTGATCGATGCGGTCAGAGAGGATATGGAAGCCTTTGCGCTGCAGTTCGGAAAGGATTATGTCGGAGACAGTAAAAAGTATGATAACGCCATTGCCGACTACCTCTCCTGGGGAAACAGCAATCAGATTTTTGTCTATCTGATCCTCCAGGATAATAAAGTACGGGATTTCACAGTCAACAGCTTTTCCCTTGACCTGGCTCGGGAGTTTCCTGAATATCCCCAGGTGGAATCCCTCTTTATAGGGAACGATTCCATGTTCGGAGGAGATCCCGTGTCGATCCGATTTCTCGGAAGGGAGAAAGAGCAGCTGGAGCTGGCAGCTGATCTTTTTAAGGAAAAACTCAGAGGAATAAAAGGTGTAAAGGATATCAGAGATGATATGCCTCTGGGACAGAAAGAGTTCCTTCTGACACTGAATAACAGGGGAAGAGCCCTGGGACTGACCACTGCCGGTGTTGTGAGTCAGCTCAGAATGGGATTCTACGGGAGTGAACTGATGACCATACAGGAGGGACGGAATAGGATCCCTGTTCTTCTCCGCTATCCTCTCATGGAGAGGGACTCTCTTAACCGGGTGGAAAATCTTCTTATCAAGACGCCTGAGGGGACGGCGGTCCGCCTGAAAGAGGTGGCGGACTTTACACTGCAGAGGAGCGAAAGGAGCATCCGGCGGGAGAACGGATACCGTTCCCTCAGGGTCATGGCCGGAGTGGATACGGAAGTCACCGAGATAAACCTGGTTATGAAGGAAGTGAATGAAATAATCCTGCCTGAAATTCTCTCCCGGGTTGAGGGAGTCTCCCTTTCCAAAGGCGGCCAGGCCGCCTGGGTGGATAAAATGATCCGTTCCATGATCTTCAGCATGGCTCTGGCGCTTCTGGTGATGTTTACCCTCCTTCTGTTTCAGATGAAATCCTGGGGCCAGGCATTGCTTGTTCTGTCGCTGATTCCTCTGGGTTTTCTGGGAGCCCTCTACGGCCATATCATCATGGGAAAACCGATCTCTTTCATCTCCTTTCTGGGCAGTGTGGCCCTGGGGGGGATCATAGTCAACGACTCGGTGGTTCTGATCGACTGTTTCAACAAAAAGATCCGTAGCGGGAGTTCATCAATGGAAGCCGCCAGAGAGGCGGCGCTGCAGAGGTTCCGGCCCATCCTCATGACGACTCTGACAACATCCATAGGCCTGGGGCCTCTTATCTTTCAGAAGAGCGTGGGCGGACAGATGATGGTGCCTGTAGGGATATCCATTGCCTGGGGACTAATATTCGGAACCTTCCTGACCCTGGCGGTTCTGCCTGTCGTTCTTTCCATGATGAAAGAAAAAAGGCCCTGTTCGGAGCCCCCTGCCTCCCCTGAAACTCCCCTGCCCCAGGAACTGGAAGTTATTCCCTGAATCGAAAAGGGAGGGTAATCTTGATATATAACTAATTAGTTATTATGATAGTGTTATGATATTGAAAGAAGTAAACGAACGGAGAGCCCTTCGGGCCATCTCCGGCAAACCGGTTGGTGAAGTTATTATTGAACGCCTTATGGAAGCGGCCGTACTGGCTCCCAGCTGTGCCAACAAACAGCCATGGCGCTTTCTTGTACTGAATAGAAAAGAGACCCTGGATATAGCGAGGAAACACTTTTCCGGCGGCAATTACTGGGCCCTGGAAAGCCCTCTTGTTATAGCAGTTGTCACAAGAGAAGACCTGGATGCCCGACTGTCCGGAAACAGGGATTATGCCTTTTTCGACACCGGAATGGCCTGTATGAATCTGCAGCTTCAGGCCCAGAAAGAAGGACTTGTCTCCCATCCCATTGCCGGATTCGAAGCTCCGGAACTAAGACGGGATCTGGGTATTTCAGAAAATTACACCCTTCTGACTCTCATTATTCTGGGTTACCCTGGCAGTCCCGAAGGATTAAACGAAAAACACAGAGCGGCAGAAGAGGCCCCCCGTTCCAGGAGACCTCTTTCCGAAGTTGTCTGCTACAACACCTGGGAAAACCGGGATCCCCTCAGTTAAGGATCTTGTCAAGCTGCTCCCTGTTGTACTTCATAACATCCAGCAGGGAACGGGTTCCGGCGGTACCGGGAAAATTGATCCACTGAACCACCGCAGGAGCAGGTGTCTGCTCCAGAAAAGGGGCGGCCTGGGGGTTATGATAGTTGTCGATGATCACAGAAGGTTTGATGCCAAGCACATCCCGGATCTGATTCAGACTGGCGGGAGCGGGACCGAAAACCATTGCGGGCTCCAGGCCCAGAGATTTTGCCGGTCCCTGCTGGTGAAAGTGGACAATGATATTTTTCATCAGGTCTTCTGAAACCAGCTCCCTCTTCCAGTCGTCCAGAAAGGATTTCAGTTCAGCAAGGTTTGCCTCTGCGGCCTCTACCGTTCCCAGTTCTCCGGCAATCTTTCTCACTGATGCGGCAATCACAGGATAGCTGTTGACGGTATCTACCTGAATGAGAGTGACTGAGCTGCTGTCTCCCATAGACTCTTTAATCCTCTTCATCATGGTCTCATAACCGGCAAATACAAGAAAATCCGCGCGGGAGACCTTCTGAAGCTCTGCCAGAGAGATTTCGTATTCCGGCGGATGTTTCATATCGTAGGGAGCCAGAACTTCCATATTGTCCGCTCCCGCCAGTTCGGCAAAAGCGGCTGTCCAGCCGTTGGTGGCAATCAGACGGGGACTCTGGGCACAAAGGATGGTTCCCGCCATCAGGAACAGCACAAAAGAGACACATTTAATTGTTTTTTTCATATAAATACCTCGTTAGAAATGTTGCACCGAATATCACACCGGCAACCAGTATGACTCCGGAACTGACTGGAATATCAATTTTCAGCGCCAGAAAAAACCCGGCGAGACTGAAGATAAAACCTGTAAGAGACGCCGTCAGGAACATGCTTTTCATGGATTTGGCAAAATAGACGGCGGTCATGGCCGGCAGAAGAACCAGGGCATCCAGAAGGAGGGCCCCCACAAGGCGCATGGCAAAGGCGATAGTCAGACCAGTCAGGATCATAATGGAATAGAAAAGGAAAGGTTCTTCCACACCGCTGGATCTGGCCAGTTCGGGATCAATAAGCACAGCTCCGATCTGCCTGTATCGGAAGAAAACGAAAAGGAGGATCACCAGGCAGAAAAACAGGAGCAGCCGGCTGTCCCGGGGAGTCAGGGCGAAGATACTTCCCCAGAGGAGATTCATAGTATCCTGGACAGGGACACGGCTTTTATAAATCAGGATCATCGCCACCCCTACGCAGAGAACCATAAAAAAAGTTGTCAGCCCTCCCGTGGGCAGACGGGAAGAGCGGGCCATGACTGTTATGAGCAGAACCAGGGCGGTATTGACCCCCACGGCTGTCAGCAGGGGATCAAAAGAGAACGAAAGGGCCACAGCCCCTGCCAGCATAACACCGTGCATCAGCATAAACCGCATATTCAGAAGGTTCAGCCTGAGAATGAATATCCCTGTCAGGGGAAAACAGACCCCCGCAGCCAGCAGGGAGAGGAATCCCCTCAGAACAGGAGGAAAGGTCAGCAGCTCAAACATTCTGTCCTCCCTCTTCCAGCAGCGCCCCGTCATGAAAGCGGATCCGTCTCCAGTCATTGGGATCCATATTCTCCTCCATATGGCTTACCATGAGAACTGTAATTCTGTACTCCCGGCGAATATGGTCAAGAACGCCCAGGAAATTCACACGGGCATCCCGGTCCAGATAGGTCATGGGCTCATCCAGAAGGAGGATATGGGAATTCTGACAGAGGCAGCGGGCCAGGGCGGTCCGCCTTTTTTCTCCTCCCGAGAGGGTAAAAAAGTTCCTGTCCTTCAGGCCCAGACAGCCTGTCACCTCCAGAGCGGTATGAACCCGCTTTTTCCTCTCTCCCGGCGTCAGACGCAGTGCGGCGGTTCCCATAGCCGCCATTTCCTCCACAGAAACGGGAAAGGGAGAGATTAGCTCCTCCTGGGGTACATAGGAAAGGAGGTGACGGTTTTTCCTCCACTCCCTGCCGAGATTATCCATTCCCATAATCCGGATACTCCCCTGAGTCTGTGAGAGGAAACCGGCCACCGTCCGGAGCAGAGTGGTTTTACCGCAGCCGTTGGGCCCTGTCAGAAGAACAGCCTCTCCGCATCGGATCGTCATATCCAGAGAACTCAGAACCAGTCTTGTATTCCGGTAGACTCCGAGTCCTTCGATTTCCAGTATTGTTTTATCCTTCAAAGTCCAGTCCTGCCGGCCCGACGGGCAAGTTCTCTGTAGGATTCCTCTAAAGACATATCCTCCGTCAGGACCTGCTCGGTCTGACAGGAAAGAGTGTCCACCAGACTGTCCCATGTCAGTGTGATGTTATACTTTTCAGCCACAGGAAGGGCTTTTCTGCTGACCACCCTGCCATGACATCTCTTAATCCCCATGCGGGCTATGAGAATGGCCGCCCCCCGGCCTATCAGTTTGTCTTCCAGAGAAAGATCATCTGCTTTCAGATTCTCCCCGGCAAGAAAATCCTCCAGGGCAAACAGAGGATGAAGCCAGTTTCCGTCATGCTCAAATAGGATGACTTCCTGTCTTTTTACAACGCAGTTCATAGTTTATTATCCCCTACTTTTCCTGAGCAATTTTATACCATTTTCCATTCTTGTAAAATCCCCGCCGCCGGGCCGGTACCATTCACCGAAAAAAAAAGCCAAAAAAAAACCCGGTAAAAAACCGGGTTTTGTAAAAAAGCACAGAAGGATTATTTAGAGTAGAACTCAACAACCATCTGTTCGTTTGCAACACTGGCGATATCAGTTCTGTAGGGGCTTCTTTCGACTCTCCCTTTCAGACTGTCTTCAGACATTGTCAGCCATACAGGAACAGCCTGATTGCTGGAAGACAGGCACTCACGTACCAGTTTTTTACTTCTGTCATTCTCTTTGATAGTGATTTCATCACCCTCACGAAGAGTTCTTGAAGGAATATTACAACGATGTCCGTTAACGCTTACATGTCCATGGCTTACCATCTGACGGGCCTGAGCTCTGGTTCCAGCCATTCCCAGTCTGTAGACAACATTATCGAGTCTTCTTTCCAGAAGGATCATCATGTTATCACCGGTCAGTCCGGACATACCTTTTGCTCTCAGAAACAGGTTAAAAAACTGTTTCTCGCTCATTCCGTAAGCAAATCTGATTTTCTGCTTTTCCGCCAGCTGTTTACCGAAGTCACTCTCTTTCTTCCGGATACGTTTGCCTTTTTCCGTACCGGGAGTATGAGGTTTCTTCTTAAGTAATCTATCATATTTACTGTTACCGTAAATATTGACACCGAGACGGCGGACAACTTTTCCTCTTGAGGTGGAATTTCTTGCCATTACTTTACATACTCCTAAAAAATATTACACACTTTTAAAGTGCGTCAGGGCAACATAATATAGAGATAAGATAGGAGAGTCAACAGAAACTCCCGCGGGGATGATTTTTTTTTTTACCTCTGCTATCATAATAAATTAACTATAATTGAAATAGACACAAGGAGTGTTATGGCAATGCATGGCGACCAGATTCCTCAGACAGAAAGAGAAAGGGAATTAGCCCGGGAACTCGAAGAGTTCAAAAAAGAAAAAGAACGGGTGAAAAAGCTCCTTGGCAGCCTGGGCGGGCAGCTCTCACACAAAAAGGAAAACCTTATCAATATCCTGTTCCTGACGATTGTTCTGCTCTTTTTCACCCTTGAGGTCACAACCCACTGGCTCCCGCCTTTTGTCTCTCTTGAGGTAGGTTTACTCATTTTATCCATCAAGATTGTCTGGATGATGTATACATCCCAGAAGGTGAATCACTTTCAGTTCTGGATCCTCAACTCCATCGAATTCAAGGTCAACAAAATTGAAAGACAGATCAATGCAATGGAGAAACGGCAGAAAGAGCAGCAGAAGGATTCTCAGGAATGAAAACTCTGGTCCTTGTCCGTCACGCCAAATCTGACTGGTCCACTCCCGCCCTTTCCGATTTTGACAGACCTCTGAACAAAAGAGGCCTGAAAGATGCTCCGAGGATGGCCCGGGAGCTGAAAGATCTGGGTCTGCTTCCTGATCTTATCCTTACAAGCCCGGCCAACAGAGCGCTCACAACGGCGTCGATCATGTCGGAGGTGTTCGCTTTTGATCCCGAAAGGATTGATCAGATCCCCTCACTGTACCTGGGAAGTCCGGAAGATCTGGAAATAGCCGTTACAAAAAGGATCGGTCAGTCTGAAACGCTCTATCTCTATGCCCACAATCCCGGAATCAGTATATTCGCTTCGCTCCTGGCGGAGAGAGACATAGCCATGCCGACCTGCTGCGCTGTCATACTCACTCTCCGGGAAAATAAGGACTCTCTGGACGTACGGGATCTCAGGATTATCAGACCGGGGGACCTCAGCTGATCCGGTGGACCGGAAAGGTTATGTCGAAGCAGGTATACCTTCCCGGTTCTGTTCTCGCCTGTACCCTTCCGTTCAATTTTTCGGTCAGGACATTTTTGAGAATACTCAGCCCCAGGCCGGTATTTCCTTTTTCCCTTCCTGTCGTATAAAAGGGGTCGAAAATTTTATGAATGTTCTCCCGGAGGATTCCCTTCCCGTTGTCAGAATACAGAATACGGCAGTCTCCCCCCTTTTTAAGGAAACTGATATAGATATCGCCCTCTTCCCCCGGATCAAAGCCGTGATTCAGAGAATTGAGGATAAGATTGACAATGATATGATTCAGAGCCCCCGGATAGGTCTGGACAATCCGGTCCGCAAGATTCGTATGAACTTTGATCCTTGTTTTTTTCAGTTCGGGATACAGAGCAAGGATCAGATTTTCCGTATGATCTTTCAGATTCACAACGCACATATCATCCCGGATCTGTTCGGCGGAAATATTTTTAAAGTTCCTGATCAGCTCGATAGCCCTGTGAACATTCATAAGGCAGATATCCAGGGATTCGCCGGAGCTTTTAAGAAATTTATCAAAATCCACTGCCCCCAGATCGTTTACCGCATAAAGCTTTTCTATATCCGAGAGAAGTTCCTTATTGTAGGTCAGAGAGGTGAGAACCACTCCCATAGGAGTATTGACTTCATGGGCAATTCCTGTCACAAGCCTGGACACGAGAGACTGCTCTTCCGAGTGGATCAGTTTTTCTGATGTATTCTCAAGCTGCCGGGACATTATCTCCAGCTCTGTCTCCAGTTCTTCCGCCTTCCGGGCGAGAGCCTGTTTTTCAAGTTCCAGCCTTTTCCTGTGGATCCGGAAATAGAGAATCAGGACAATAAGCAGCAGAAAGAGAACAAGGAGAGCATGGATGATCCAGAGAGGGAATTCCTTTACCTCCGGGAGATTCCCGGAGACGCCGGCAGGCCGGCCCGGCAGCGCTTCATTCCCGTAGAGAGAGGGAAGGCTGATAAGAATAAAGAATGATAGTATAAAATGTCCCCTTCTCAATTCTCCCTCCTTTTCCTCTGCCCATCCAGAAAAATTATAGTTCCCCCTAAGAACTTCATCTAATACTTTTCAGGAAAAACAGAAAGAGCTGACAAGGAATACGTCTATACTACAGGAATCCAGCTGCTTTCCGCGCGGCAGATATCATTGCCCTCCCTGTCTCTGACGCAGTGGGAGAACTCCCCGGTTCCCGCGGCATGGACAGAGACATCCTGTCCGTAAAGGGCTTCGGCCAGGAAATTGACAGAGAGATCCACCGGTCTGTTGACTCGTCTGTAATCAGGATCAACACTCTCCATCAGCCATTCGATATATTTGATATTGTTCACATGATTGTTCATATCAAGATCATTGAACCGGACACGGAAAGCCCCTTTCTCCACTTCATCCGCCAGGACAGGAACCTTTCCGGGGTTTATATCAATGGCTCTCTCCCCGGTCCCGGAAAAGTCATACTCAAACTCTTTCGAAGAGGGATGTACGGGTCTTCTGGATTCCAGATTCATATAAACCCAGCTGCTGACGGCCCGCCCCAGAACCTCCCCAGATGCTCTTTCAATGGAAAAGTCCCTGAGAAAGAGCAGACGGTCAGTCCCGGAAGGCCAGGTATTCACAAGGATTTCCTCCCCCACCCGGGGAAAGGAATCCATTTTGACAACCATCCGGGAAAGCATCCAGGTCCTCTGGTTTTCAAGGAGCCAGGAGACTCCGAATCCCAGCTGTTCCGCATGATTGGAAGCCACTTCCTGGAGAAACTGGCAGATAGCCGGCAGAGTGGCTGTGTTGGTGACATCTACTTCATAAGAGTGTATTTTGAATTTTTCCGTGTATCTATTATTATTCTGTTCCATAGCCAGGGAGTATATCATAATTCACGGTTCATCTTCAGCGGCCGGAGCGGGAAAAAATTCAAAACTCCTCAAAGTTGCTGTCATAGTCTGAAACCCGGTTTTCTGCAGGCTGCTCCTCTATAATGGGAATATCCCTGAGGGGTCTGATTTTTTCAGGTTCCATCACCGTATAGCTGATTTCTTTATGAACTGAAGAGGTTTTCCTTTCAGCATCAGCCTTTCCGGCGGATTCTTTCCTTTCCTTCAATGAGAAAAACCCGATTGCCTCTTTCATTGTGACAGCCTGAGAGTTGAGTTCCTCCGACATGGACGCCAGTTCTTCCGATGCGGAAGCATTCTGCTGAATGACAGTATCCAGCTGAACAACTGCTGTATTGATCTGAACGGAACCTTTATTCTGTTCCTGGCTGGCCATGGCGATCTCCTCGACCAGGTCTGCGGTTTTCTGCATGGAGGGAACAAACTCTTCGATCAGAGCCTGGGCCTCGACGGCTCTCTTGACGCTGTCGTCTGTAATCTCGGTAATCTCTTTGGCTGCGGCTCCGCTGTTTTCAGCCAGCTTCCTGACCTCAGAGGCAACAACAGCAAATCCCTTACCGGCTTCGCCCGCCCTGGCCGCTTCTATGGCGGCATTCAGAGCCAGCATATTGGTACTCCTGGCAATATCCTGGATCACCGAAATTTTTTCTGCGATATTTTTCATGGCATTGACAGTATCAGCCACAGCCTGGCTTCCTGTCAGGGAGTCTTCCGCGACTTTTCTTGCCATCCTGTTGGACTGCTGGGCATTGTCCGTATTCTGCTGGATATTGGCATTCAGCTGCTCTATCGAAGCGGAAACCTCTTCCATATTGGAAGCCTGTTCGCTTGTACCTGAAGAAATTTCCTGGGCCGATGAAGAGATCTGTTCACTCCCCCGGCTTACCTGCTCGGCAGCTCCGCTTATATCGTTGACAATCTGTCTCAGCTGCCCTGTCATCTCCTTCATGGAAAGATAGACACCTGTGAGCTTGCGGTCAGGAAAGGATATATTCAGATCTCCTCTTGAGATCCGACCGGAAATATCCTCGATTTCATGAGGTTCCCCTCCCAGCTGTTTTGTCAGAGATCTGGTGATGATAAAAGAGATGGTAATGCCGAACAGAACCGCCAGAGCCAGAATTCCCAGGGTGAGAATAAGATTCCTTCGGGCCAGTGCATTGACTGCAGACTCTACAAACCCCGCAATGGTCTCTCCCCTTTCCATAACAATCGCCGCCTGGGATTTCATTTCCGGAAGGAGGGCCATCTGTTTCTGATAGACCTCCACATAGTCTGTTACCGAGTCCCTGTATATCCGGATCTGCTTTAAGGAGGTGTTCAGCGAATCGGAAATCATCGCATTATCAGCCCCCGCGTAGAGAGTGCTGACCATGGCTTCGCTGGCATCCACACCAGCCAGCCAGTTCTCCAGTTCAACAGCCCGGACTTCATCTGTTGTCGCCAGCATATAGAGATAGGCGTAATTGTGAAACCGGTACACCCGGGACAGGAGCTGTTCATACGAGAGAGACCGGCTTGTCCCCTCACCACCGGCGGTTCTCTGCTCAAGGTTTTTCAGCGACTCGGTCTGCTCCAGAACAACAGCAGCGGCATCCGCCCTGAGAGATGAGATCTCCTCCATTTCCTTTTCGAGATTCTGATAGGTATTATTCAGATCCACATAACTGCTGATCGCCTGGATAATGCCAGCCGACTCGTCTGTAATCTCCCGGGAATCCGCCATTCCCTCGGCTTCCATTATGGCGGCCTGGGCCCTGTCACCCCACCGGTTCACCTCATCGATGTAGAAGTCTTCCGTATAAAGTACATACCGGAGAGAAGCGGCCTGGGCTTCCTGGATATCGGTCAATCCCTGAGAAATGAGTGATCGGATCTGATTCTGATAGTTGATGGACCGAATGCCCCGTATCCCCGAATACCCCACGAATAGGGTCAGGATAATAACTAAAGAGAAGCTGTACAGCATCTGTTCTTTTACTGTGATTTTACGCGACATTACTAAACCTCTGTTCTGTCAAATATAAGAGAACTATAGATCATTTGTTGTCCGATTTCAAAACATTATGGAGTTTTTTTTATCAATTAAACAAAAAGTAACAGCCTTTTAATATATCCCTTTCACTCAAAAAGAATTTGCTTCACGTATTGGGCTAAATTATAATTCAAATGGCAAACAATTTTTGCAGAACACACCAATTTTATGAAGGGTTAAAATGAAAGTTCTTCTAGTTGATGATTCCAGGGCTGCACGAATGCTGATATCCTCCCTGATTAAAAGTTTTGATGTTCAGTCCCAGATTCTGGAAGCTGAAAACGGCAGTATCGCTGTGGAATTGTACGGAAGGGAGCATCCGGATGTCACATTCCTTGATCTGACCATGCCTGTGATGGACGGGTACGAAGCCCTGGAGGAGATCCTCCGTCAGGATCCGAATGCTGCCGTAGTCATAATCACAGCGGACTATCAGCCCAAAGCTGTTCAGAAATGCATGGATATGGGCGCATTCGATGTCATTCAGAAACTGCCAGACAAAAAGGTTATTACCGATCTGATGAGTCAAATTCAGAACCTTAACGGGAGAGACCGTGACGGAAAGAAGTGATAACACCTTTACAGAACTGGAACTTGATGCCCTCAAGGAAACAATGAATATCGCTTTCGGTTCCGCCGCAGCGGATCTTGCAGAACTTCTGGATATCTTCATAACACTTCATGTCCCGAAGTTGAACATTCTGAAAACCAGGGACCTCATACCTCTTGTGCAGAGCTCGGTGATTGACCTGGAGAGCAGCCGGATAGTGGAACAGGGATATCACAGCGACTTCAGGGGGATCTCCTTCCTTGTGTTTCCCTACGGAATGGAAAAGGAGCTGCTCTCGTATTTCAGGGATACATCAGATTTTCAATACGATTCTGACAGGCTATTGGAGCTGGAAAAGGAAGCCCTCCTTGAAATAGGCAATATTCTCAATGCCGCCTGTATAGGAAATCTCTTTAAAATGCTGAATACCTCTATCTCCTATCTCCGGCCCGAGGCCTATCAGGGCGAGAACATTCTGAAAAGCCTCAGATACAGCAAACTGAAAGACAGAGAAGAGAACATTGTCCTGTCGGCGGAGTTCAGCTTTGAAGACCGCGATGCCCGGGGAACTCTGTTTCTTATAAACAGCAGGGAATCGGTTCCCTATTTTAAAAATGTTCTCCACAGGTTTACAGGTTAATCCCCATGTATGAAAACATAATGGACGCAATTCATATGGGGATTCTTCTCATAGACAGGTATTACAGGATTGCCCGCTGGAACAGATGGATGGAAATTCAGAGCGAAATAGAGGAGAAGCAAATCGTCGGAGAGTCTCTTTTCAAACGATATCCTCATCTGAATACAGACAGTTTCATACAAAGTATGAAATCCGTATTCAAATTCGGCAACTATGTTTACTACTCCCAGAAATTCCACTCCTATATGTTCCCCTTCCCCCCTTCCAGCTGTTACAGGGAAGATTTCATGTTTATGCAGCAGAGCTGTACTCTCACCCCCTTACGGGATGATACCGGGGAAATTCTCCATATAGTGGTTACCGTACAGGATGTGACCGACAGGGTTTTCATGGAGCAGTCCATGAAAGAGCTCTCCCAGAAAGACGGGCTTACCGGGATCTACAACAGACGGTATCTGGATACCCGTCTCAAAGAGGAGTTCATCCGCTTTGAAAGAAAAAAGGTCCCTTTTGCCTTCCTTATGCTGGATCTGGATAATTTCAAGCCGGTCAATGATACCTATGGTCATCAGTTCGGGGATGTGATGCTGAAAGAAGTCGCCGATACCTGCAGCCGGATTATCCGTGGCAGTGACACTCTGGCGCGGTTCGGTGGGGAGGAATTCTGCATTATTCTGCCTGATGCGGATGAAGAGGGCGCCAAATCCTTTGCCGAAAGGATCCGGCTCAGCATTGAAAAAATTGCCATCCCCTACCTGAAGGGAATCAGGGTTTCCATCACTGTCAGTATAGGGCTCTCCCGCACTTCGGAGGATCTCAAAAGCAGTGAGGAACTCCTTTTCCAGGCTGATAAGGCCATGTACGAATCCAAGAAAAAGGGAAAAAACAAGGTTACCTACTACCCGGATATCTGAGAGGCCCCAATGGTCCTCTTTTCTTTTATACCGGGCCGGATGCCCGGGAATCCCGATGCCTAAATCACCATGGTCACGGAAACTGAGCTTTTCAGAGCCTGAAAAATGAGATTCCGATCCATTTTAGAGTGGACGATCAGAGAGAGATGCAGGGAGATATACTTTCCGTTTTTTTTCGACTCTTCCAGCGAAAACTCCCTGTCTGACATAATTTTCCTTATGTCCCTGTCCAATTCATTCCTGTCGGTCCCGATCACTTTATAGGACCACTGACAGGGATAGAAAATTTCTTCTTTATTCATAGGGCTGACATACTATCAGAAACAGACCAGTCGATTCCAGTGGAAGATCCGCGGATTTCAATCAATCCCGGGCTTTGAACCCGTCGGGATACCCCTTCTGTGGTAGAATAGAGAAGTGAATACAGTTCTGCGGACATTCCTGTTTCTGCTGTTCTCTCAGACTGTCCTCCCGGGCGGAGGCCTTTCAGAAGAAGTCTATACTTCCTTTAAAGCCGGTGCCGGCTATACCATAGAGGACAAAACCTTTTTCCTCCTCTCTTACCGTCTTTACCGTGCGCCCCGGGGTTGGCGGAGATTTCCCGACGGCGGTCAGTCGCTTACAGTCTTTGAAGCCACCTTTCTTTTATCTCTGGAGGACAATCAACTGCAATGGGAAAAGACTTTAGGCAATATGGCTCTGAAAGATAGCGAATTGACCCTCTGGAGCAGACGGATCTTCGGAGAGGCCGCAGAGGCAGAAAAACAGTATAGCCGGAATTTCATAAGCTCCCTGATCCGCAGCAGCGGTGCCGGAGAGATAGGCCTCCCCACTCCTCTGGAATACTGCCGGAAAAGCAGACGGGAATATCTGAAAGATATTATCCGACTGGAGGGAGATTTCCCCTACAGGCAGGAGATCATCCGGCTTATGGTTGCTCCGGGAGAGGAAGCCCGGGAGGTTCTTGAAAAAATGGCTGAGTATGAAGAGGCTCTGAACGGTTCGGAACAGTGGGAATACAGAATATTTTCAGAAGACACAAAAATGTTACTTCGAAAGAAAAGCCCCCGGGACTCCTGAAAACAGGCTCCCCGGAGACGTCATAGACAAAGAGGAATAGATTTAAATCTCGTCCTGATGCCAGCAGGCGGCGAAATGGCCGGAGTCCCCTTCCCGCAGGGGCGGATATTCCTGCCGGCAGATATCTGTGGCAAAGGGACAGCGGGGATGAAAATGACAGCCCGAAGGAGGATTTACCGGGCTGGGAACATCACCCATGACAATTTTCTCTTTTTTATCCCGCCTGTAGGGATCAGTCATGGGGAATGCGGCAAAAAGGGCTTTTGTATAGGGATGCCTGTGATGCTTCAGAAGCTCCAGTTTATCTGCCATTTCCACGATCTTACCCAGATACATGACCACGATTCTTGTTGAGATGAATTCCACTACAGCCAGATCATGGGCAATGAACATATAGGTCAGATCATGCTTCTCCCGCAGATCCAGAAGCAGGTTCAGGATCTGAGCCTGCACTGAGACATCCAGAGCCGATACGGCTTCGTCGCAGACAACCAGCTCGGGATTCAGGGCCAGAGCCCGGGCGATTCCGATTCTCTGCCTCTGACCTCCTGAAAACTGGTGGGGAAAGCGCTTTTTGTAGTGGGGATTGATCCCCACTTCCTCCATAATGGCATCGACTTTCTCTTCAATTTCCGATGTGGATCCGTATTTATGGATTTTCAGAGGCTGCCCTATAAGGGTGGAGATTTTTTTCCGGGGATTCAGTGACGAAAAGGGATCCTGAAAAACCATCTGCATCCTTTTTCTCAGGGCTGTCATTTCCCTGTGATCCAGGCTGAACAAGTCACGGCCGTCGTACAGCACCTGACCTTCTGTCTTTTCATGGAGCCTGAGGACTGTTTTTCCCAGTGTGGATTTACCGCAGCCCGATTCGCCGACAACTCCCAGAATTTCTCCCTTTTTCAGATCAAAGGAAACATCATCCACCGCTTTGAGAACACCCTTCTTCCCCTGCAGATCATTGGAGGAGATGGTGTAATATTTTTTGAGGTTTTTCACCTCCATCAGTTTATCCATTAAACAGTCTCCTTTCGGACAGGCTCTCCGGCTTTCACCTGATCGGCCTTATAACACCAGATAGCATGCCCCTCTTCCAGGAGGGTTTCACCGGGGAATGCCCTGTCGCACTCCTGAT
Organism: Oceanispirochaeta sp.; assembly: GCA_963666275.2. Taxonomy (GTDB): domain Bacteria; phylum Spirochaetota; class Spirochaetia; order DSM-2461; family DSM-2461; genus Oceanispirochaeta. The sequence continues at coordinate 1,197,691 of CAXXOA010000001.1, read as the reverse complement.
CGGCCCATTTGCATCTGTTGGCAAAGGGACATCCCTCACCCAGAGTCAGAAGATCGGGTACGGTTCCCGGAATCGCTTCCAGCCGGCTTGCCTCACGGTATTTGTCATTGGACGGCAGGGAATTGAGGAGTCCCAGCGTATAGGGATGGGAAGGATTGTCAAAGATCTGATACACCGAGCCTTCCTCTACTTTCCGGCCCGCATACATAACCACCACCCGGTCGGCTGTTTCGGCAACAACTCCCATATCATGGGTGATCAGAAGAAGAGACATATTCACTTTCTCTTTCAGGTCCGTCAGAAGGTCCAGGATCTGAGCCTGAATGGTCACATCCAGGGCCGTGGTGGGCTCATCGGCAATCATCAGGCCCGGTTCGGGTGAGGCCAGAGCCATAGCAATCATCGCTCTCTGCCGCATTCCTCCCGACAGCTGATGGGGATAGTCGTAGGCCCGCTTTTCCGGTGAAGGGATTTTTACAAGTTTAAGAAGTTCCACTGCTCTGGCGAACGCTTCTTTCTTTTTCATATTCTGATGGGTCATAAACACATCGGCCAGCTGGTCCCCTACTTTGAAAACGGGATTCAGGCTGGTCATGGGCTCCTGAAAGATCATGGATATCTGGGTACCCCGGAGCTTCTGAACCTCTTTTTCCGACAGGGTCAGCAGATCCCGGCCCTGGAAGATCACTTTGCCGCTCTCGATAACACCGGGAGGCATGGGGATCAACTGGTTGATCGTATGGGCAGTAACGGATTTTCCGCAGCCCGATTCGCCCACAAGGGCCAGGGTTTCCCCCTCTTTGATCTGAAGAGAGAGGTCCCTCACAGCCTTTACAATGCCCCGTCTTGTATGAAAGTGGACATTTATATTTTCCATGGATAATAGTATTTTTTCTGTCATAATATTCCTCTGGTCAGTCCCGCATCCTGGGATCAAGAATATCCCGCAGCCCGTCGCCGAGAAGATTAAATCCCAGAACCGCCAGAAGAGTGGCGATACCCGGAAAGGTGACAATCCACCAGGCACTGGTGATAAACTCCTTGGAAGTGGCGATCATAAGTCCCCATTCCGGAGTCGGAGGCTGGGCTCCCATACCGAGAAAAGAGAGGGCCGCCGAGTCCAGAATGGCTGTTCCCACACCGAGTGTAGCCTGAACGGAAATGGGGGCCAGACAGTTGGGAAGTATGGATTTGAACATAAGCTCCCAGTCGGAGGCGCCGAGGGCTCTCTCGGCCAGTACATAATCGTTCTCTTTCTCTGCCAGAACCGAGGCTCTGACCACCCTGGCGTACCGGGGAACCTGGGAGATTCCGATGGCTACCATGGCATTGATAAGGGACGGCCCCAGGACCGCAACGATAACGATGGTCAGCAGGATGTAGGGAAAGGCAAGCATAATGTCGATGAGACGCATGATGATTTTATCGACGATACCGCCGTAGTAGGCCGAAATCAGCCCTATGGAGACTCCGAAAACCAGTGAGATACCCACTGAAATCACCCCGATGATCATGGAGATCCGTGCCCCGTAAAGCAGACGGGAGAGCATATCACGCCCCAGGTCATCGCTTCCCAGGATAAAACCATTGGTGAAAGGGGCGGATTTTCTCATATCGATATTCTGCTCTATCGGATCCATCGGAGAGAGCAGAGGGGCAAAAATACCGATAAATATAAACACCAATATGACAATCAAACCGGCCATGGCCGTTTTATTACGCTTCAGCTGATGCCAGTGTTCTTTCAAAGGCGATTCATCAGGTTCATGAATCTCTATTGTTTCACTCATAATATATTTTCGTTCCTTAAATTACTGGAGTCTGATTTTGGGATTTATCACCGAATAGAGCACATCCACCACAAGATTGATAAGCACAAAGGTTGTGGAGATGATTATAATCCCCCCCTGCACAGCAGGATAATCCCGGGCCTCGATGGCGTGATAGATCCATTTTCCGATTCCCGGCCAGGCAAAGATTGTTTCCGTCAGGATCGCTCCCGCCAGAAGCAGGCCGAACTGAAGACCTATGACTGTAATCACAGGAAGCAGGGCATTCCGCAGAGCATAGCGGTAGATGACCCGCTTCTCTTTGATTCCGGCGGACCGGACTGTTTTGACATAGTCCTGTTTCAGCACTTCCAGCATACTGCTCCGTGTGGTTCTTGCAATGATAGCCAGGGGAATGGTACCCAGAGCCACTGAGGGGAGAACCAGATGGTGAAGTGCCGAGAGGAAATACTCCGGATGGCCCTGAAAAATATATTTGAACGTATCCACCAGATAGAAATTGGTTTCAGGAGAAAAGTAATAGCGGATATTGATCCTTCCGCCTGTAGGGAAAATATCAAGATTGACTGAGAAAACCATGATCATCACAAGAGCCAGCCAGAAGACAGGCATGGAAACTCCGAAGAGAGCTCCCACCATGGATGAGTAGTCAATCCAGGTATTTTTTCTGGTTGCCGAGATAACACCTATCCAGATACCCAGAACAGAGGCGAAGATCATGGCGCAGATGGCCAGCTCCACAGTGGCGGGAAATCTCTCCCTGATTTCGTCCATAACGCGCTGTCCCGATTTTATGGATTTACCGAAATCCAGATGGACCACACGCTTGAGATATAGGGCATACTGCTGGGTCAGGGGTTTATCCAGTCCCAGATCAGCCCTGAGTTTTTCAATTTTCTCTTTGCTTGCCCGCTCTCCCAGCATGACTCTGGCAGGATCTCCCGGTGCCAGGGCAATCATGAAAAAAACAAGAGTCACCACTCCGAAAAGAGTGGGAAAAAGCATAGCGATTCTTTTGATTATATAACGGATCATAGTACCTACTGTAAAAGAAAACAGTCCTGCCGGAAAGGGACCGGCAGGACTGAAATGCAAAAGTTTAAGACTTATTTTTTAATCCAGACATGTGTGAAAACACGGCGTCCGGTAGGATAGAGCTGAAAGTCCATGACGGATTCTTTCATGGGTTCAGAAACAACAGAGTGGGCAATGGGAACCCAGGGAGCATCTTCGTGGAAGATGACCTGAGCCTGTCTGTACAGCTCGGTTCTTTTTGCCACATCCATTTCCTGTTTTGCCTGGGCGATCAGGTCGGTAAACTCGGCGTTTTTCCAGAAGGCGATATTTCCGGCGGGTTTTTCAGCAGCCTGAGCGGAAAGGAGAACCCACAGGAAGTTGTCGGGATCACCGTTGTCACCGGTCCATCCCAGCATGGCAGCCTGATGCTCACCCATGTCGGTTTTATCCAGGTAGGTACCCCATTCGTAGGAGATGATTTCCACATTGATGCCGACTTTTGCAAGCTGTGCCTGCATAATTTCAGCAACCTTTTTACCGTTGGGGTTGTAGGGTCTTGCTACAGGCATAGCCCAGATTTCGGTGTCGAAACCATCGGCATATCCGGCCTGGGCCAGAAGTTCCTTGGCTTTGGCAGGATCGTAGGGATAGGCTTCGATATCATCGTTGTAGGACCACATGGTGGGAGGCAGAGGGTTTTTGGCAGGTTTACCGGCAGCGCCGTAAACACCGGCTACGATCTCTTCTCTATCGATGGCATAGTTCATTGCCTGTCTTACAAGCTGATTGTCATAGGGAGCTTTTTCGGTGTTCAGAGCCAGGTAGCCCACATTGAGACCTTCCTGCTGAATCACTTTGATGCCCTCGGTGGCTTTCATCTCATCCAGATCTTCGGGAGAGGGGAAATCGATCACATCCACTTCACCTTTCTGAAGGGCCAGCCAGCGGGCTGTCGCATCGGGAATAACCTTGAGGATCAGACGGTCCAGATACACATCGCCGCCCCAGAAGTCGGGGTTTCTTTCATACACGATGCTGTCGTCCTTGATCCAGGATACAAACTTGAAAGGTCCGGTTCCCACGGGATTGGTTGCCAGGTCGGCACCGTATTTTTCCGCTGCGGTGGGAGAAACGATAGCGGCAAAGTCCATAGCCAGGTTGGCGATGAAAGGAGCTTCCACAACTTTCAGATCAAAACGGACTGTGTATTCATCCACTGCAACCACTTCATCAACGATATCGCTCATGCCCATGTAACCCCAGTATTTCCAGGGGCCGTTATTGTAGAAGGGGTGATCCTCTTTGAACTGTCTTTCAAAAGAGAAAACTACCGCATCCGCATTGAAGTCGGTACCGTCATGAAACTTGACGCCTTTTCTCAGATGAAATGTGGCAGACAGTCCGTCATCGGCAAAATCCCAGCTTTCCGCCAGGGCCGGCTGGATTTCAGTGGATCCGGGAACGAATTCCACCAGAGTATCATAAACGGGTGTGCTTCCGTAAAAGGATTCTCCGTCTGTTTCCCGGGCGGGATCCAGACCGACAGAGTCTCCGGACCGTGCAAATACAAGCACACCACCGGACTTATTATCTTCTTGAGCCGCTGGTGCTTCTGCAGCTTTTTCTTCAGCTGCAGGAGCTTCTTCTTTACTGCATGCTGTAAAAAAAACTGTCATTCCGACAGCCATCAACACCATAAGCACTAATGTAAAAATTTTCTTCATACTTTCCCCTTATTTATATAAGTTAGATATTTGTTTCCTAATTAAATGCAATTTCTGTACCATATATGTTTCTCTATAGAAGGACAGATCCAGGAACCCTTTGGTTCATAGTCAATTAGATTCAATTAAGAAAAAAATCAATTCCTAATTGTAATGCGAAAAAAGAACATGATGCAACAATAAAATACAAATCAGTGACTTTTAATAAGGGAAAATTACAGGAAGGTTGCTTTCTGAATCGGATCTAATTCTATATATTCTGTATATTTATACATTATTGCGTTTTCCGGGAGGTAATTTTACCTGAAAAAAGATGACAATCGGAACTGGAGAACGAGTTTCCGACTATTTCACGGGAACCTGTGGTGTGAACGTGATATCCACACTCCCCCTGCACTCTCCCAGGAGCTCGGAACGGGAAAGTATTCTGCCCAGGACAATGATGTCGCTCCTCATGGGTTTTCCATCATGGCGGTAATAGAGGAGCAGCTCATTTCCTTCGGGCCAGTAGGCGATATCACCCATTTCGTAACCGATCTGTTTCACTCGGTTAAGCGAGAGGGGCCCGTCAAAATAGGAATATTTAATCCTTTTGCAGAAATCATGCATTCGGATGGTAACAGGCATCATGGCCGGGAACTGGTCGGTGGTTTCACAGGAGACCATTTCGGCGGTGAGGGTTTCTCCCTCAATGCTCAGCGTAATTTTCATAGAATAGCCTCCAGAACATTAATAATGATTAGTGACGCTCCGAATATCCTGGATAACCACACCCCACAGTTTCGTTACAGGATTTTTGACTGTCAGTATTTTTAACTTCCAATTGAAGCTTGTTATATAATTTATGAAATCCATCGCCCTTACCCTTTTCGGTTCTGCGGCAAATCAACAGGAATGTGTTCTTCTGAAGCTAGTATAAATGCTCTCCTGACTGATATCCCGAAGTTCTGAATCAGATGATGTACACCCTGTTTCTTTACTCCGGTTCGCAAATTTTTTTATGAGTTCCTTCTGAGCCATGTTATCAAATGAAAGTTCGGCAACCCTCTCATTCAGGCTTTTTTACAATCTGTTCTTCGGTGAATCTCTTTTTTCTCTCAGCCTCTATTGCTTAAATAGGCTGAAAACCAATTTTGCACATGGTACATATTAAAGAGCCGGGGTCACCCTTTCTGCACAACCTTGTTTCGCCCGGTATTTTTAGCAGCGTAGAGGGCTTCATCTGAGATTTTAGTCATTTCTTCAAAAGACTTGAATGAACCATTATTCCAGCAGATTCCGATACTGACTGTTAGCTTAAAGTCCTGAGGAGAATGGGAAAATTCCATTTGTTCAACTTCCTTTCTGATCCTTTCTCCGATATTAAGAACTATGTTTTTAGAAACATTGGGTATAAAAGCAATAAATTCCTCTCCTCCATAACGGGCAAAAAGACTGTTTTTTCTAAGAATAGATTCAATCTTTTCAGCAACTCTAAAGAGTGCCATATCTCCCATCTGATGGCCATAACTGTCATTAACATCCTTAAAATGATCCAAATCAATCATTAGGATTGAGTCCTTCTGTCTCATTTGAACCGGTTTGTTTGCTTCAAGCCATCTTCTATTTCCAACTTTGGTTAAAGGATCAATCAGAGAAATGGCTTGTAACTGTTTTTCCACTCGTTCTTTAACAAGTGCATAAGTAAAGATCGTAACGAGAAAATTTATAAATATCTGAAATGAAAAATTCAGAGCAACAATAGCGAAGTATACCTCCTGGAAAATAAGAGCCAGCATGGTAAAAAAGAAGGCCAGTCCTCCAATCATCAAGCTGATCGAAAGAAGCCAGCGGGCATTCAGCTTTTCAAATCTCTTTTTTCTTAATACGTTTATCCCGGAATAAAAAAGGGAGACTGCTGCTACCAGATGAAAGGAAGTCGCCCTTATCCTGTCAACATGCCAGAGATCTGTAAAAAGAGCTACGATAATCTCAGAGACCAGCAGGATACCCATTACTCTGAAAACCATTTTGTTTCTATCCCGATTCAGAGAAACAAATCCTGCAAAAAACAGAGAATAGGCAACTATTCCCATAAGGAAACTGAGATTAGCCCACAGGAATAAAGGAAAAATTGAAAATTCTCCTAAACCGGCAATAATAGAACCAACCCCCAGTAAGGCATAGGCTATAGCCAGTTGTTTCAGTCCCGTAGTTTCAAGAGAATGAATAAGAAGATACAGAAATGCAATTGCACCACTGAAAAGGGATGTATTGTATATGAAAATTATTGTAATCAAGTCTACTTCAATCATTGGTCACCTTATTTGCCTTTATTATAGGTTAGAGAAGAATCGGGTTTCAAATTAAGGTTTTATTTTTGCTTTTTATTATGAGCTGTTAACAGGAAGGACGTTTGTTAGAAAAATTACTTCAGAACTTATAGAACGGATGTAATGAGGAAATAAAATTAAATCCCGGATAACTTTATAGGTTTCCTGGCTTTACTTTTCAAATACAATGAGATGTGCTTATTTCTTCTTGTCATCCATAAACAGCATTGGAAATGGCCATAATCAGATTGGGAAAGAATACCATCAGCAGCAGCGTTATGAGTAGTACAATCATAAAAGGTACCAGCTCCCTAATAATTTCATAGAAAGGAACTCCCGAGATTTTCTGCATGATGAATACATTCAGTCCGAAAGGCGGATCTCTGCAATTCATTCATTATTTTTTTATTGACAACCCCTATAAGCCATGTTAACCTCAACTTGTCTGATAAGTAGTCATCTACTATGTATATCTGCAATTTAATTCAAGGAAGGCTAAAACGAAAACTACATCAAGGTCTTAGTCATAGAGAATGAGAAACTTGGCGGAATCCATCAATGAAGCGGTAGTTTTTTCAAGGTGGACTGAGTTTGACAGCTCTTTAGGATAACTGCTACAATCACTTGTCTGATAAGTAGACATCCTATAAGAATGCTGGAGTAATTTATGAGAAGATCAAGACTTTCGGAACAGGTGGTCGAAGAGCTAGACCGGATGATCAGAGAGGAGGGATTTGGCAACGGAGACAAATTCTATTCGGAAAACGAACTCTCAAAGAAACTAGATGTAAGCAGGGCGTCAATCCGTGAAGCGGTTCGTATCCTGGAGATTTCCGGACGGGTCAGCGTCCGTCAGGGCAAAGGGATTTTTATACAGAACAAGCTGGAACAAGGAATGGACAACTTCGCCTCTTGGTTGAGGAGCAATAGTTCCCAACTGGATGAACATTTTGAACTGAGGATGATCCTGGACCCTAAGGCAGCGGCCTCTGCCGCACGGAATGCGGTGGAAAAAGACATCCGGGATATGGAAGAGCAACTGAACCTGTTCGATGAACAGGTTCAGGCAAAAAATCTGGAAGGTGAGATAAAGGCGGATAGGAAGTTCCACCTTCTTATGGCCAAATCCACCAACAACCGAAGTCTTTATGCTCTTATGAAGACCATGTCTGAAAACCTGAATGAAGGCTGGATTTCCAGTCTTAGCATTCCCGAGAGGGCGGAAAAGACCGTTAATGAACATAGAGATGTGTATCAAGCCATTAAAGAACGGGATCCCGCAGGAGCAGAAAAAGCTATGCTCATCCATCTGGAGAACGCACTGAAAGAGATTAAGGAATATATGCGAAGCAAAGCTTGAAAAATAAAAAAGATCTTATAGGAGTAAATTTTGTTTATCAGAATCACTACCCTCGTGGAAAACAGCATCGGGGAACATCTGGGCCTGATCCATGAGCACGGCCTCTCTTTCCTTATTGAGAAAGGGGAAGAATCCTATCTCTTCGACACAGGACAGGGAGATGCAATTATCCGGAACGCCCGGAAACTGTCGCTGGATCTCTTTAAAGTAAAAAACATTATCATCAGCCATGGTCACTATGATCACAGCGGCGGAATACAATCTCTGCTTGCTGAAGGGGGAAAGGATTTCCATCCTGATATCCATATTCATAAAGACTTTTTCCTGCCCAAATACGGCCTTGTCAACAACAGATCCGAGTTCCTGGGGAACGATTTCACCCGGAAGGATCTTGAAGACCACGGCTGCAATGTACATGAACATGAAAAAGGCCTCATCTCCATCGGAGAGGGAGTCTGGATTTTAGGCAATTTTGAAAAATCCCACAGTGAAGAAATAATAAATGAACGTTTTAAAGTTATGACAGACAAGGGTTTTGAACCCGATCTGTTCACTGACGAGATTATGGTAATCGTGAAAAGCCCCAAGGGACTAATCCTTTTAGCAGGCTGTTCCCATCCGGGTATCATGAATATGATCGACACGGTCCGCAGTCATTTCTCGCAAGAGATCTATGCCGTTCTGGGAGGCACCCATCTTGTTGAAGCAGGAGAAAAACAGCTTGAATCCGCTACAAAATATCTCTTCGACCTCAAATGCGAAATTATCGGCGTCTCCCACTGTACAGGTATGGAGGTCATGGAAACCTTGAATAAAACCAATTCCAGGTTCTTTCACAACAGAACAGGAAGTTCGCTGATCCTCAGCTGACTTTTTGAATATTTAAGATTCTCTCAAGGAGGAATATATGACAAGCGGATTGTTTCTATTCGGAATAATTCTTATCGCCATTATCGGGATGATTCTGCTCATCTCAAGGCTGAAGTGGCACCCCTTTATCGTTCTGCTGCTGGCAACCTATTTCGTGGGACTGGCAACGGGACTGCCCGTAGATAAGATCATTGATGTGATCAAAAATGGATTTGGAGGAATCCTGGGGAATATCGGTATCGTTATCATTGCTGGTACCATTATCGGAACCATACTGGAAAAAACAGGAGCGGCTCTGACTATGGCTAACTCCATTTTGAATCTGGTAGGTAAGAAAAGGGCACCTCTGACCATGAGTCTGACAGGTTATGTGGCCAGTATACCCGTATTCTGTGACTCCGGTTTCGTGATCCTATCGCCCATCAATAGAGCTCTTGCAGAAAAGTCCGGACTTTCACTGGCTGTTATGGCAACCGCTCTGAGTTCCGGTCTCTATGCAACCCACTGTCTTGTCCCCCCTACTCCCGGCCCTATTATCATGGCAGGGACCCTGAACGCTGATCTGGGACTCGTCATTATTACCGGACTGATTGTCTCGATCCCAGTTATGCTGGCCGGCTGGTTTTATGCCGTCAAAGTAGCCGCCCGCTATCAGATCGATGCGAATCCCGAGGCAAGCCTGGAAGATCTGCTGTCCAAGTATGGGAAGCTACCAGGTGTAGTACAGAGTTTCGCGCCCATCGTTCTGCCCATTATCCTAATCGCCTTCAAGTCAATTGCAGACTTCCCCTCCGCTCCCTTCGGCGGCGGATTCTTCAAAAACTTCTTCGACTTTATAGGAAATCCCGTTACAGCCTTGATCATGGGTATCGGACTGGCGACCACCCTGATCCCTAAGACTGAAAAAGAAGAGACCTTCAACTGGATATCCGAAGGAATCAAACATTCCGCCTCCATTCTGGCGATTACAGGTGCCGGCGGAGCACTGGGACAGATGCTGAGAGAACTCCCCCTGGCGGATGCTCTGAGCAGCTCACTGCTTCAGTTTAACCTGGGACTTCTGATTCCTTTTATCATAGCCATGCTGCTGAAGACAGCTATGGGAGCCTCTACCGTTGCCATGATCATCACTTCCGCCATGGTTGCCCCCCTGATGGCACAGATGGGAATGACCTCCGAAATGGCAAAGGTTCTGACCGTTCTAGCCATCGGAGCCGGTTCCATGACTGTTTCCCATGCTAACGACAGTTACTTCTGGGTGGTCTCCCAGTTTTCCGACATGGATACGAAGACCGCCTACAAGTGCCAGACCGGTGTGACTCTGGTACAGGGTATCGTATCGATAATCATCATACAGATCATCGCTCTGTTTGCCATCTAGGCCCAGGCTGACAGGATTTTTTACTGCTGCAGAAACAGACTTGCCGGCATCATGCCGAAAGCCCGCTTCTGCGGCTGATTACCCTGCAAAAAATTAACGGAGAAGATCAATGAACAAAATCCGACTTTTCTTTCTAAACCGATTCGCTCTTAATGCTTATATCAGTACGGATTACACAAAAGCATTGAAGCATTATGAAAAGATCCTTCGGAACAATCCCTGTTACCCTGGACTGATGTACAATATTAGCCTGTGCTATTTCGCCAAGAAAGACTATGCCCTGGCGGAATCCTTTCTTATGGATGAGTTAGACCGCAACGGAAAGACAGGAGACCGCCTACGAACTATGGGAGACCTCTACTATCGCTGGAAAAAGCGGGAGAAGGCCCTGTTTTACTACAAACAGCTGGAAGAGTATCTGAACCATGAAGAAGAATGGCTCAGAACTCGAATCGGCATACTGGAAAATGATATAGATGCGGAAACCGCCTTCAATGCCGCCGACCGGCTGGATGAAGCTCTAGTTATATTGAAAGAGGGTTCTACGAATAAAGCGCAGGAGCTACTGGAACTGGGGATGAAAGAAGACCCCAGCAGCTTCCAGATCCTCAACAATCTCGGTGTAATCGCTCTAAAAGAAAGAAATGATCCTGAGAAGGCGGTGACCTACTTCGAGCGGGCCAATGAACTGATGCCCATTCCCGTGCATAAGGCTAATTTGGAAAAAGCCCGCAGCCTGGTTTGATATTAAATTCATAAAAGATCTCCCCGACAGCTTCCTTATGCTTATAGGAGTTAAATTGGGCGGATTATTACAAGCTAGAAATAAATACCTCTGATCAATTTAAAATCTCCAACATAACTGAATAGATAATAAACTTTTCTATCAAGAAATAAAAAAGAGAAAAGTCCATTTTCTTGTGAAGTGGTTTTCTGTTTATATATTTCTAAATACTCCCAACTTTATTCACTTTTGAATCAGTGTTGTAAAACTCTTAGTTCTATCTTATATGAATAAATTTCTTGAAAAATCAGATTCGTACTATTTACCGGGAAACCTGGGAGCTGTATCAGAAAGATTATCACAACGATCTTCCTGATATGGCAGAACACGGTGAATGCTTTGCCATGAAGAAAGAATACACCGATCTTTATCGTTTCAATTATGCTTACCATCCTTATCATGCTTTTTCCATGATAAGCTGCGGTCATCTGGCTTTAAAACACTCGGCTGCCGCCTACTGCGTCGGAGCCTATGAACCAGTTTTCGGCCGATCTATGGGACTGAAAACCCGGGCGACTTTTGAAGAAGCTCTGAAAGATGCGGAAAAATATGTTGGAAAGAACCCGAAATTTCTTGCCTTACCCAGGGCTTTTAAATGTGCTTCGGTTCATCTTCATATGGCGGAGTAGTTTAAACAGTTTAAAAGCACATTCGTAATAATTTTCCGGGAAAGACTATACGACAGCGACTCCCGGAGGATTATTCAAGTGATGTTTTTTGGGTTCATATTAAATGGAAGAGAAATAGACCTTTCCATACTATTACAAAATAAAAACAATATTCCTTGATTTAAATTTGAAAGGGAGGCTCAACACTACGGTAGATTCTTTTGTGAAAAAACAGGAGCAAAATTGAATTTATACTGTCCCTTTTTCTGTTATGTGAGATATGAAAACATACCAGATAAAAAAAATAGCCGACATGGCTGTGACAGAACGTCCCCGTGAGAAGATACTGACCAGAGGAGCCGAAAACCTGACGGATATTGAGCTGATGGCTATTCTGATCGGAAGCGGATCCAAAAGTCATCCTGTGGAAAAAATTGCCTCCAGAACATTGAAAATGATCGATAAATCTCCGAATATCCTGGAAGCCTCCGATTTTCTCTCAATTGACGGGATCGGTCCGGCAAAAGCCACTCTTCTTACTGCAGCCATGGAGATATCCCGGAGGCGCTACAGCCCCCGGAACAAGAAAATATCCTCTCCCTTTGATATCTATCCCCTTCTCTCCCACTATGCGGACAGACAGCAGGAGTTCTTTTTCAGTATCCCCCTGAACGGAGCCCATGAGGTTCTGGATGTGAAGACTGTTTCCATGGGGCTTGTAAACAGAACCATAATTCATCCCAGAGAGATTTTTGCCGATGCGATTCAGCTCAGATGCGCCTCTCTGGTGGTGGCTCACAACCATCCCTCGGGCAACCTTGAACCCAGCCGGGAAGACAGGGAAATAACAATCCGCCTGCAGGAAGCCGGAGAAATCCTGGGCATAGGCCTTCTGGATCACATTGTCTTCTCCTATTGCGGGTATTTCAGCTTTCTGGAAGAAGGGCTGCTGTAATATGGATCAAAAGATTGAAAAGGAAAATAAAAAGAAGTACCATGAAAATATGCACAGAGCAAAAGACTGGTTCAGCCAGGCGGAAAATGATCTTTTATGGGCTCAGGATACATTGAAGGCCGGCCGGTTTGCCCAGGATCAGGCGGAAGAAGCCCTGGGATTTGCCGAAAGATTTATTCATCTCGTGGGAACTAAGATCAATGCTTTACAGGGCTGATGACAGCATTCTTGTCAAATTCGAGAATGATCCCCTTTGTGGTTATACCAGAGAATCTTTTATGGAAGAACTCAGGAAGAAACTCTCGGGCAGAGTGAAAGAAGCATGGCTTTTCGGCAGTTTTGCAGGAGGTTCCTTTGGAAAATTCAGCGATATAGACCTTATTCTTGTCTGTGATACCGATAAGCCCTTTCCCCTCAGAAACAGACTGTACGATGATCTCTACGATCTTGGCCCTGAAATGGATATTCTGGTGTATACCGAAAAAGAGTTTGATTCAATCAGAGACAATCCCCCAGGGGGGTTCTGGAAATCCATTCTCTCCACAATGATGAGGCTTATCTGATTTTTCATATCCCGCATAAGTAGACTTCTGCCGGAGAAAGCCTTCAGAAGCCTTGCCAATTCCCGGCGGTTTCAATACCCTAGCTTCATGTCTGAAAAATGCCTGAAGTGCTTCCGTCCCCTCCAAACCTGCTATTGCGGTGATATTGAAACCTTTGATCCGGGAATCACCTTTGTTTTTCTGATGCATCCCTGGGAAGCCTATAAGCAGAAGACGGGAACCGGCCGCCTGGCAAGCCTTTCACTGAAAGGATCGGAAATTATCATAGACCGGTCCTTTGATACCAGTATAAAAGTGAATGCCTATATTGATAACCCCGATTTTGAGTGCCTTATGCTCTATCCCGGCAAAGAAGCGGTCACCGCAGACTCTCTGGATTTTTCTGAGCCCCGGGATCAGAAACAGCTGGCAGTTTTTATCATAGACGCCACCTGGGTTCTGGCCAGAAAGATGGTATATAGAAGCCCCAATCTTCAGAAACTCCGGAGGATCAGCTTCAAAGGAAATTACCTCTCCCGGTTTTCCATCAAGACCCAGCCGGCCACCTACTGCCGTTCCACCATAGAATCGGCCTATTACCTCATAAAAGAACTTCAGCAGGCCGGAATCTGTGAGAAAAGTATCAATCCCGAAGGTCTGATGAATGTTTTTGATAAGATGAATCAGTTTCAGACAGACTGCGAGAATCTGGGAAAGCGGCAGATACAGGAAAAAAATATTCGGCCGGGCGGGAGTAACGGCTAAGGGAAAGGTCCTCAGGTGCGGAAAAGGAATGATTTCTCTGTCTCCCTGTTCTATTCTATAAAGGAGTATATCTCAGCGAAAATGCATATCCCGGAGGACTTTTTTAATGGTATCTGACAATGCAGTTATACTGGCCGGCGGAAGAAGCTCCCGATTCGGCAGTGATAAAGCCTTTGCCTCCTTTCAGGGAGAACCATTAATTGAGAGGATTATCTCCCAGCTGTACACAAATTTCAGCAGAGTAATTGTCGTGGCGGGAGACCCTGAAAATTTCAGGACATTAAATGCTGAAATTACCACCGACAGCTTCAGGAACCGGGGACCACTGGGCGGGATTCACGCGGGTCTGATGAAAGCGCAAGGGGATTATGCCTTTGTAACAGCCTGCGATATGCCCTATATCTCTTCTGAACTGATAGGGTTCATGCGCAGCCGGATGGAAATGGAAACTCCCGACGCCTTTGTAGTTCGGAGGAACGGCATGATTGAACCTTTCAGCGGATTCTACGGAATACATATGATTCGGGACATGGAAACCTATTTTAAAGAGGGGAAGACAACTCCGTACAGATTTTTGAAGGGTAAGAAACTTTCTATAATAGAATATTCCGATTTTTTCTGTGAAAACAGCGATCCCGAATATGATATATTCTCAAATATTAACAGCCGAAAAGACCTTGAGGAACTTTCCATCCGGGAGGATGACAGAAAAAAAGGTTGATGAATTCTCCCAGGAACCCTGATTACGGCTGGGGCCTTCCAAAGAGAAATCCCTGAACAAAGTCGGCTCCCGCATCCTGAACCCAGGACAGTTCATCTTCTGTTTCCACCCCTTCAGCTATGGTTTTCACACCCAGTTCCCTGGCAATTTTCAGAAGGTTTCTTGTGATAATCCCTTTGTATTTATCCTCATGCACCCCTTTAACAAGGTCCATGTCAAGTTTGACAAAATCAGGCTGAAGCTTTGATAGAAGATTGAGAGAGCCGTATCCCGCCCCCAGATCGTCCAGAGCGACGCGGAAGCCATTGGACCGGTAGTATTTGACAATGGAGAGCATCTTTTCAATATCCCGGATATAATCACTCTCTACAATTTCAAAAACAATCTGATCCGGTGTAAAGCCAGCTTCCTGGACGGCCTGTTTCGTTGTCTGAAGGCAGTGCTCGGGGCTGTAGATCGAAGTGGGATTGAAATTGATAAACAGGGTATCTGTAAATCCCCGTGAAGAAGCGGTTTTTACAGCTGTGACCCTGGCCTCTCTGTCCAGATAGAAGAGGAGCCCCGCATCCCGGGCTGTGGAAAAGATCACATCAGGAGTTTTGCCCCCTGCCCCTTCCTTTGTCCGTAAAAGGGCTTCTCTGGCAAAAATCCGTTCCGGCCGGTCCGCATACAGTATAGGTTGGAAATAACTTGTGAGCTGTTTGTTTTCAAGCAGTTCGATCAGCCAGTCACCTTCCAGCCGGGTTTTGAGAGAGAGGAGACTGTTCATATGAATCAGATCCCGGAATTCCGGGTTATGATCTTCGGGAACATACAAAGCCCGGGAATCTTCCAGTTCCTGATGATTGAGGCCCTCTCGGAGAAGGAGAGCCAGTTCAGCTTTACTGATCCCTACCGACAGGAGACCTTTCTGACGGGAATAATTCAACCCCAGCTTTTCCATACCACGACACAGAGTCGATTCTGTTGGAGCAATCGCAGGAGAAAGGTAGAGAATACCCTGATCAATTAATTTTTCCGGAAGAACTTCACACTTTTCACAATAGCTCACGGTATTGACTATAATGCAGAGCTTCTACGGAAGCAACAAGGTTTTTCAGCTGTTTTCGGCTATAATACCGTAAGCCCGCATTTTTTCATCCGGCATAAGATCCTTCTCGACATAATCCGGACCAACAGATGTACTGACCATATATCTGGCACAGTGCAGATTGTTTGTGCTGCAGTATTTTTCCTTCAACTCTCCGGCTTCTGCCTTCTTTTCCAGCTTGTCGTTAAAAAAAGGGCATTTTTCAAGAAACTCGCATTCTGCCATTGCCTACCTCTCTGTACATTTTTGAAATATTTTTTCTGTACCATTCTCAATTCTTTTGACCGGATGGTCAACTTCTTTTTTATGGCATCGAGGAACTAAAGTTTAAATGAATCTATGAGCTGCCTTGTTTTTCTGTTCAGAATTTCGGTTTTGTCGGAAACCTCCTGAAGCTGTTTCAGTCCCTGCAGTATGACCCTGTTCTTCTCCTGCATATCCGCACCGTAAACAAGAGAGGCATCGGATTCATCATCCAGTACCTTCAGGTCCGCGATCATGGCCTGACTCTGTTCAGTAATCACAGAGGCAATTTCATTCAGATTATTGGCCAGTTCCCGAGTCTGCATCAGCTGACTCAGAACAGTCCTGTTGGCTTTATCGTGCTCACTCATGGATTCGGAAATAGAGAGGGTTTCATCCTGTATCTGAAGGACCCCTTCCTTCATCTGTTTGAAGGCTCCCCCGGTGGACTGGGCATCTTTTAAAGAGACCTGGATCTCCTCCAGAATTCTTCTGAGATTCTCTCCGCTGGATTTTGTATGGGAGGCTGTATTTTCAGCCAGCTTCCGGATTTCATCGGCCACCACGGAAAATCCCCTCCCCGCATCGCCTGCATGGGCGGCTTCAATAGCGGCATTCATGGCAAGCAGGTTTGTCCTGGCGGCGATACCGGAAATCAGGTTGTTAACAGACATAAGGCTCTCTGACAGTTCTGCCACCCCTGTAATGGAAGAGATGGTACTGTTGACCTTTTCTTCTCCTTCCCGGAAAGACTGCACCAGTTCATCCGTATTGGCTTTGACGTTCTCGGTCCTTCTTGTAACTTCTGTGATGGAAGCAATCATCTCCTCCACCGCAGCAGAGGATTCAGCCACACTGCTGGTCTGCATTTCCACCTGTCTTACAGTATGGGAGACGTTTTCAGCCAGAGATTTTCCCGTGATTCTGTTCTTCTTGACTATCTGATCCACCGAAGCGATGGACTTTATGGTTTTTTCAAGCAGACCTGAAATCTCTCCCATAGTGGAAGCGGACTCTCCGACCCGGGCGGAAAGCTCTTTCTGATTCTCATCAAGGATGCTGTAAACCTCTCCTGTCTCTCTCAGGTGATCTCTGATCATATCGCTGAAATCATTGACATAGCGGCTGATGGTGGCCAGTTCGTCAATGGAAGAGATATTGATCCTGCGGGTCAGGTCTTTATCCTTGGAAACCATATCCTTCAGCCTTTCTGCTATCATTTTATACAGAAGGGAGTTATTCCCGGCCCATCGGATCACAAGGAGGGCTATCAGTGATATATACACAAGCTGAGCCAGAAATGTTTTTTTGAAAAGATACTGAAATATAAGCTGATTATTCCCCCTGACGGCCAGGGGAGCATCATAAATTGTCAGCATGGACAGGAAAAGAGTGACGATCAGAGTAATGATCATGAAAAAGATAGGCACTATCAGGTGTTTAGCCTTCTGACGGGTAATGACTTTATCCAGCGGATAGCGCGTGATTTCCCGGCTGTTAAGATGCTTCATGACAAAATTATCCAGAAACACATAGGAATACCCGCTGGCCAGAAGGGAGTATCCCATCATCAGACCGGTAAAAGTCAGATTTATGGAGACATTGATCATAGTCTGAGTATAGTTAATAAGAAAAAATACGGATTGACCGAGAGTATAGACCAGGATAAGGATGATCATGGTTTTCAAAGGAGCTTTTCCGAGTTTTTCCAGATAGTCAGCCATGGCCCTGGAATCCTGCCTTATAGGCTCAATGTCCTTAAAGAGGATTTTCCCTGAAAACCTGACGGATAAAGAGATGAAGAGAAGAAAGAGTATGGCGCCTATGATATAAAACGGCAGAAGCCTTCTCATATCAGACTCTGAGACTTCAATAAAATAAAGAAAAGTAACAATTTGAATTGCAAACAGAAACCCCCCCGGCAGGGTGGTGATCATCTGGTAAAATAATTTATTTCTCATACATCCCTCGATTAATGAATGACATTTTTAAATAATATTTTATATATGAAAGAAATTTTCGCTTCATAAAAAATACCATATATCCGGGGGAAGTGAAAGGTTTTTCAAACCAGATCGGGAATTCCTTCCAGTTGGGCTGTCAGAATTCTCTCCAGAAACAGAAGGTCACCCCCTGCGGTTTCTGCCGTTTTGTTTGAGATTGTAATCCTGACAGACCGGGAACTTGTTCCGGCAGCCCTGGCTTTTTCGATGATGCCCCTTCTGAGGAGGACCAGGGCCTGCTCTTCCGCCTCTTCGATCCTCTCAAAGTCTTCATGTTCGATAACCGGCCCTGTAATTCTGTAGAAACCTGCCGGCGTGGGAAGGATGGACGCTTTCAGAGACACCGAAACAAGGCTTGTCACGGCTCCCACCGCATTGGCCACATCTCCGTGCTCCGGCAGGATCAGCGTTCCCCCGATGGCCTCGGTCCCGTCTTTCAGGAGGAGACCCGCAGATGCCCCCAGGCCGACAACAGGAACATTCAACTCCAATCTGACAGAAGCCCAGGAGTTGCCCCTGTCCAGAAGGGTCTGCTGATCCCGATCGGAGTGGTCAGGAAAGATCCGGCCCAGAAGGGCCCCTCCGGCTTTCCGGCTGATCAGTGTTTTCAGGTCTGTCAGAAGTACAGGTTCAGTAAGACCGGATATGCGGCTGATGAAACTGAAATACCCTGCCAGATGCTGAGTTTTCCAGAGAGAAAGGGTTCCCTCCAGATGAAACAGATCCGTAGGAGTCAGCCCCGAACGGAGGAGGCAGCAGGAGTTTTCAAGCCTCTCTGTTCTGAGGTTTTTCCAGACCCCCTCGGCAAGCTCAAACCCCAGTTTTCTGACAGAAAAAGGCCCCCGGGAGAGGAGTTCCATGATCCGGCTCTCCTGCCGGGTCAGTTCAAAATCCGGTTCTTTCCCTGTGAGGCAGAGCCACTGAAAGGCTTTCATATTCTCCTCGGGGAGTTCGGCCGATTCAGAGAGGAACTCAAAGGATTCACTTAAATCATAATGGTTGTCCAGCCATACAAACGGGGTTATCCGTCTGGGACCGATCAGCCATTGTCTGCTGTCAAAGAGGATCTCGCTATCGCCCCCCAGGCCGACTGTGGTCATATCCACGGCTCTCACATGGGTCATCCAGTCACCGATTCTGGCCCCGTCATCGCAGATATTCACTCTCCCGTCCGACAGGAATCCAATATCCGTTGTGGTCCCCCCCACATCAGCCACAAGGGCGTTCTCCAGACCTTCCAGGTAACGGGCTCCCGCCATACTGGCGGCTGGCCCCGAAAGGGCGGTCTGTACCGGGAAGTCGCTGGCATATTCTCCGGTCATGACAGAACCGTCGCCCCGGACAACCAGCAGAGGAGCCCTTAATCCGGCCTGACTCAGTGCCTTCCGCATTTCCGACAGAAACTCCTCCATTATGGGAATGGTGCCGGCATTGAGAACCGCAGTTCTGGCCCGGACATAGAAGTTCAGGGATCCCGAGAGTTCATGGCCGCAGCACACATCAAGCCCCGTGGTTTCCCTCAGAATCTCTTTCACCTGCAGTTCCAGAACCGGATTGACCGATCCTCCGTAACCCGAGACGGCAAAAGCCTTCACGCCGTGACTCCGGACCATGTCCAGGGCTTTTTGCCGGATTTCATCGGGATCTGCCGGTTCCTGAAGGGTCCCGTCGATGGACATCCTGCCCTTCACGACGGCAAAAGGGGAATGATCGATTTCATGGGCTCCCAGTTTGCCCGGAGGCATCACAAAAAGCCCCACCGGCTGGGTATTGGATTCGACAATGGCATTAGTTACAAGCGTCGTAGAAAGGCTGATCAGATCCACTTCAGCCAGGGATTCGGCACTCAGGGACCTGACCGCTTCCATGATTCCCTGAGAATACTGCCATTTTGTGGTGAGCGCTTTGGATTTGGCAAGGACCCGGTTATCCTCAAAACTGAAGAGCACCGCATCGGTATAGGTTCCCCCGGCATCGATTCCCAGCCCCAGAGAGTAGCGGGACTCCTCCTTTTGCTGGGCCGTCCCGTCGTCTGAATCCCTGAGAACCCGATCCTCAAGGCCCATACCTCCGGCACTGTCCGTCTCAACCGCCACAGAGGAGGAGACTGTATCGAAGACTGTTTTTCTTCCCCGGGGGACAATCAGAATATCCTCCCCCCGGATAGCGGGCTCGAAACAGCGGCTTATCAGATCATCAGAACCTTCCAGCCGGGTATACTCCCAACCCATCTGCTCAGCCATATTCCGGGCATGGGCCTCATAGCGAGCTTCAGCATCAGTACCGGAATGGATATAGACCGCTCGGGAGTAGTTCTTTTGCCAGGAATCAAAGAATTCCGAGATCTCTCTGGCGTTCTCGTCTCCGAATCTTTCCCGGAGAACCTTTTTATCCGTCGTGTCCACATACTCGGCGGGAAACCTGGCACTTTTCTGCTTTCCCCGGGGCTGAACCTGCTCTTCGTACCAGCCGGCCGAAATGTAGTAGGTCCCGGGTTTTCTTGTAAACTGCTTCAGATACTCCCCCGTACCGCCCAGAAAAAGGCTGATGCAGTCGTGCACCCGTGGGATCACAAGTTCACAACCCGGGGAACTCAGCCCCACCACCCCTTTCCCGCAGGTTCCGTAGAGGAGGATAATCCTGTCATATTCCGGGGGAACCCGGTCTATACTCTTCTGGAGCTCTTTTCTCAGGAGCCCCGGATTGGTATGGAGCCCTCCCTCCAGATATTCAATCGTAACAGGCACAGAAAATCCGGGAGAGAGGCGTTCCAGATCTTTTCGGAATACACCGCAGGCAATACAGTAGAGTTTCATAGAGTTTTACCTTATCAGAGCTTCATTCAGGGCGCTTGGATTTTTCAGGGATTTTTTTGTAAAATATCGATCTGTATGAATTTTGATGCCCTTGCCGTAAGGCTGGAAAAAAAAGTCTATAACTCCTGCAAGGGCCGCATCCGCCTTACCCTGCTGGAGAAGGATCTCTGCGATACCGTCCCCTCTTTCACAGAAGAGAAGGAACTGAAGATCCTGGACGCCGGCGGCGGATCAGGCCGGTTCTCCCGGATCTGTGCGGCCAGAGGCCATAAAATCCATCTCTGTGATCTTTCACAAACCATGCTGGGCCTGGCGGAAGAGGAAAATATCCGGACAGGCTTTCAGAACCGGATAGACCTTATCCATCAGGATCTTGAAACCCTCACTCCCGGGGAACAGGGCCTGTATGATCTGGTATTGCTCCACGGAGCGGCCGAATGGACAGGCAACCCCTCCGGGACCATCCGTTCGATGATGGAAATGACCGCCCCGGGAGGATACCTCTCACTTCTGGTTTTCAACAAAGATAAGATGCTTTTAAAACAGGGGATCAACGGTCAGCTTGTGAGGAGAAAAAAGCATCCGGAGAAAAAAAGGAAGCTCACACCCCCCGGCGCCCTGAGTTCCGGAGAAATCAGGAAGATCCTGCAGGAGGGGCCTCCCGGAGAGATCCTTCTTCAGTCGGGAATCAGGATTTTCCAGGGCTTTTTCCTCCAGTGGAAGCCCCCTGAAATGGACTGCAGCCAATGGGTGGAACAGGAATCCCTCCACTACAGAACAGATCCCTTCAGCAGCCTGGGAGAACACACCCATTTCATCTGGCACAGGAAATCTTAAAAATCATAGAAGCTTCATAACATATTCATACTTTTAGCTTGTTTAACCCGGGTGTATTGTCTATTTTTTTATTATGGAATTCCGTATTGCCTCCAAGCTTCTTCATTTCAAGCACACCCTTATGTTTATACTCTTCGGGCTTGTAATAGGATATTTCTCTTTTCTGTCGGCAACCTTTTTTACAAGTGTCAAACTGCTGATGGAGTCCCGAAAGGGCATTGAAGAGATCTTTTTCAACAACAATGCGGAAGAAGACTGGCTATATGACGCCTTTATAAGCCATCCCGAAAAAGGGACTCTCTATCTGGAACGGATGAAAAAATTCCTTCCTGCGGAGGATCTGGAGGATTTTCACTTCAACCTCTATATGAGGGAGGAAAATACTTCTGAATGGTCTGTCATGGCATCTTCCGCTCCTGTTCCGATCGGAACTATAATCAATAGCAGAGAATTGAAGCTGGCACTGGAAAGGGCCGTCAGAAAAGGGGTGGACCTGGATTCGGAACCCTACTTCGGACAGAAAGGGAGTAAAAGTATCTTTATTGATATAACCTCTCCCTTTGATAGAAATACCTATATAATCCGGCTAACCCACAGCCATGACGGATTACTTTACTTTATAAAACAGCAGAAAAATGTGATCATTACATTCAGTTTTTCTGTCCTCATCCTGTCGACACTGCTGGGGTCTCTGTTTGCCACAAGGCTAGTGAAGCCCATCAGGTATATGGCTGATAAAGCCATTGCCATAGCAAAGGGAGAACTGGATGTTGAACTGCACTGTTCAAGAAAGGATGATATAGGCCAGCTCTGCCGAGCCATGGAAATTATGGCAGGCAATATCCGTCACAGGATACAGACCATGAATACAATGAACAGCATAGACAGAGCTGTACTCTCCTCCCTTTCCCGCAGACAACTCCTTTACGATGTGACAGGGTTGATTTCAGAACAGTTCAACCGGGCGGGAGTGACCCTCCTTGAGAAAGTCCCCCAGGGGTATCAGATTATTGCCACAGCCCCGAGGACTCCGGAACTTGAAAACAAGCTCATTAAGAATGAGGATCTTCCGAAACAGCTTTTGTCCAGCGCCGGAGAGCCCCTGGAATTCGCCCATGTGAACCTTCCCGACAAAATACAGGTAATCCCCGGAGGAAAACTCCTTTCCATGATATACAGCATTCCCCTCCTCCAGGAGGAGCAGTTTGTCGGGGTGTTTATAATCTCACTTGAAAAGCTGAGCGATCATGACCGGGAAGCTCTTATTATGCTCAGCGATCAGGCCGGTGTGGCACTGAAAAGCCTCAGGGACATGGAAAAACGGGAGGATCTCTATAAGGCGCTCTTCCTCTCCCTCACAAGGAGCGTGGATGCCAAATCCCGCTGGACCGCCGGTCATAGCGACAGAGTAGCCGAACTGGCCGAGGGGCTTGCTCTGGCAGCCCGGCTGGAAAGGGATCTCTCGGATAGAATCAGGATGGGTGCCCTGCTGCATGATATAGGAAAAATCGCGATTCCCGAATATATTCTGGATAAACCTGGCAAACTAAGTGATGAGGAATTCGCTCGAATTAAAAGTCACCCTTCCAGAGGATTCGAGATTCTCAAAGATGTTCCGGATTTCCAGACTGTCCGGGATATTGTTTTATACCATCACGAACGCTGGGACGGCACAGGATATCCTGAAGGTTTGTCTGGAAAGGATATCCCCCTGGCGGCACGGGTCATCACTATTGCCGATGTATTTGATGCGATAACAGAAGACCGCCCCTACAGGAAAGGATTTACCATTGAAGAGACCCGGGAGTTTATGCAAAACCAGAAGGGAAAACTCTTTGATCCGGATCTTCTGGATGTATTCATGGAGTATATATTCAGCCGGCCTTTATAGGCTCCAGGCCCCGGAGTGAACCCTCCTGAAAATGATGTATTGTTCAGCAGACACTCCGGAAAGGTATAGTATAAAACGGATGAATAAGATTCTCAAAAGGAGTAGAATCTGTTATATCTTTTAGGTTATGGATAATGATTTTCTGAACAGAATAAAAATTGTTCTATGCCGTCCCGAAGGGGGCCTGAATGTGGGTTCGGTCTGCCGGGTCATGGAAAATATGGGGCTCCACCGTCTGGCTCTGGTAGGAGATGTATCGGAACTGAACCGGAAACATCTCCGGGATATGGCCATTCACGCCCTGCCTGTCTTCGAAATGGCGGAGAGATACGCCACTCTGCCGGAAGCCCTGGCAGATACGGTCCTGGCCGCAGGAATCACAAGAAGGCGGGGCAGCCGCCGGAAGTACTTTTCCTATCTGCCTGAAGAACTGGCGGAAAAAGCCGCGTCCTATTCGGAGGGGACCATTGCCCTGATCTTCGGAAATGAGAAAAACGGCCTCAGTGATGAGGAGCTGGCGGCCTGCACAACCGCCTGTCATATACCGGCCGATCCGGCAAACCCCTCTTTGAACCTCTCCCATGCGGTTCAGATCCTTTCCTATGTTTTCTACAGGCAGAGCGAAAAAAAAGTCGGGCAGTATCAGCCTGTGGAGCTTTCTGTGATAGAGGAACTCTCCGAAACTATCAACTCCACTCTTCAGACCATTGGATATTTTGATAAAGCCGACCGGTTCGGGACAAAACAGTACTTCCGGGACATCTTTGCCCGGGCGGGGCTCAGTCTGAAAGAAGCCCGGCATATGGAAAAGGTCTTCCGGAAAATACAGTACCTGAAGGAAAAAAGTTGAAAGCCCCCGGCAGAGCGCTGTTTTTTGCCCTTTCAGCCGTTCTTCTCTGGTCTACAGTGGCAACAGCCTTTAAAATCGCCCTGACATACATGAATGCCTTCTACCTGCTGGCATTCTCCACCCTCTGGTCGGTTCTGGCCCTTTTCCTCATCATTCTTTTGAGAAAAAGAACAGGAGAACTGCTGAAATCC
This sequence comes from Oceanispirochaeta sp., assembly GCA_963666275.2. Classification (GTDB taxonomy): domain Bacteria; phylum Spirochaetota; class Spirochaetia; order DSM-2461; family DSM-2461; genus Oceanispirochaeta. Next base: position 1,172,941 of record CAXXOA010000001.1, on the reverse strand, counting down.
GGAAGAAATCAGTGGCTTCAGTCTTTTGCACTGGGGCTTCTGAATCCCGTGTTCTACTATCTTGTCCTCTTCAGAAGCTACGAACTGCTGCCGGCTCAGATAGCCCAGCCTCTGAACTATACCTGGCCCATCGTACTGATACTCCTTTCAGCGCCCCTGCTGGGTCAGAAGATTCAGCTTCTGGATTTTGTTTCTCTGGGGCTCTGTTTTGCCGGAGTTCTGCTCATCAGCAGCAGCGGCTCCGGGGGAGAGTCCTCCTATTCCCTTGCGGGGATCTCTCTGGCCCTTTTCAGCTCCCTGATCTGGGCATCCTACTGGATATTCAACCGAAAAACAGAAGGCGACCGGATCATAAGGCTGTTTCAGACCTTCCTCTGTGCCCTTCCGGTCCTTCTTCTCATAGGTCTGCTGACATCCCCCGCCCCGCCTGTATGGAGTGCAAAAGCCCTGACAGCAACTATTTATGTGGGATTTTTTGAAATGGGAATAACCTTTGCTTTATGGTCAGCGGCTATGCATCTTTCCGTCCGGTCTGCGGATATCGGGAATCTGGTATACCTGTCACCGTTTCTCTCACTCTTCTGGATCAGCCTTATCCTGAAAGAGAAGATTTTTCTGACCACCCTGCTGGGACTGATCACCATTGTCGGAGGAATACTTCTGGGAAATCTTAAAAAAAAGGCGGTTTAGGAGATATCTCCCGGCAACAGTTCCGCTATATCCCTGGGGATCTGAGCGGGATTATATCCGGTTTCCTTTATTCTGCCCTCCCGGCACTGGAGGATTGTTTTCCTGGTTCCCCGGGAATCCGGTATAAAATCGATAAGTCCGAAACTGATTTTGCTTCCTGTATAGATCATATCTTCAGCCAGAACAAAGCTGTCCGGATCGGGATTCAGGTTTTTTCTCATATTCTTGATGGCTTCGTGAGTCCTTTCGATATCAGCCGCGGCAATGCGGGCCTCCTTTTCAAGGACCGCAATCTGTGAGGGAATCAGACTGTCTTTCTCATCCAGGGAGTTTTTCTTTTTGGAGTAGTACTGAATCTGCCTGTCCAGGTTGTCCTGCCGGTCTCTCAGCTGTTCCATCTTTTTCAGATGATCCAGAAACTGCTCCAGCTCCTCCGGTTCCACACCGACTATCAGATTGGTCTTTGTCTCATAGAGGCTGCCTATTTTCCGGCATTTGACCCAGCCCTTCACGATGGCCAGACCGCCGAGGATTTCACAGCGCCCCCCTTCCAGGAGGAGGTGCCCCGAAATATTCAATGTGGAGTGAAGAATTGAACCTGTAACAATAAGACTCCCTGCGGAATTCAGAAGGGAACTTTCTACAAATCGGGCGTAGATATCTCCGCCGGCAGTAATTTTCCCTTCTTTATCACCGTTGATGCCCGACTGGAGGATCACATTCCTGCCGGCTTCGATATGAACCCTGCCGACGCTTTTTGTCACCTGCACATCCCCGCTGACCCTAACGGAAAAACCGTCAGCCACAGCGCCTTTTACAATCACAGAACCGTCAAAATCAAGGTTGCCAGTCTCATAATCCACATTGTTGACAGTCACCACAGGCTCGATGATAACAGCCCCTTTTTCAAGCCGGGCATTACCGTCTTCAAGGGCATAAATAGCCCCGTCACGGTACTCGGTCCCTTTACCGGCCTGCATGGTTTCCCCTTCATCGGCGGGTTCCGCCGGGACAGTTTCCCCAAAGATATTGAATCCTTCCCGGGGCAGGACGGGATCCTGCCTCTGAGCCAGGAGATCCCCCTGCCGCTTAAACTGTATAAAGTTGAGTTCCTTCAGATCGATTCTGCCGCCGGAGAGTTCTTTGAAGGGTTTGCCCCTTTCGGTATTGAAATGATAGCGGATTCTGCCGCCTTTTCCGTGGACGGCCGGCTCGCCCGAGGCAATAATAAGCCACTTGTTGTAGGTTTCATTCTCCACGCAGTAGGAGACCACATCCCAGTCGATCCCGGAAGTGATCCTGTTATCGTCCAAAAGATGTTCAAACTGTTCCTGAGTGACCGTCCCCCCTCCGACACGGGGGGGATCGATAAGAATTTCCGCCTGCATTCTGTCTTCGGAAATGCGGATATTCAGATGGGGGCTCAGACTGGCCCCGGCGGGCCATTCCACAAGCTTCTCACGGGCGCCGTCGGCCCGTTCAATGATCTCTTCAATAAGCTTCATTCTGACCATGGGAATCTGAAGAAGCTTCATCCGGTTTGCCACCTCTTCCACATAAACGCGTTCCTGCGGTGATGCAGGGGGAAAAACCCTGAGAATGGCGTAACCGTTTCTGTAGTATAAACTGAATCGCTGATTCTGTATCCGGCCCATCAGGTGAATAATAGAATACTATTACCCAGGGTATCAACCCACCGCGGTTTTTCCTTCAGGGCGCATCCTCTGGATCAGATAGATTCCCACCATAAGAGCCATACCGGCAAGGTTGACCACAATAATGGACAGGTCGGGAACTCCCAGGAAGGAGCTGATCATATAGGGCCGCAGCAGTGTGAGAACCACAAGGGCCAGCAGGATTCCTTCATACCAGCGGTTTTTCCTGGCAAAAAATCCCTGTGTCAGTGCTGCAAAGGCAAACATGGCAAACAGGGCGGCAATGAAGATCCAGACCCCCCTGAAAAAACTGTCCACTCCGATCAGAAGAAGATCCGTATTGAAAATGAACATGAAAGGCAGAATCGCTGTTCTGATATCATAGGTGAATCCCTGAATTCCCGTTTTAATGGGATCGGATTTGGCTATGGCCGAAGCGGCAAAGGCTGCCAGGCCTACAGGGGGGGTATCATCGGCCAGAATTCCGAAGAAAAATACAAACAGATGAGCTGCAATCAGAGGAATGACAATACCGTTTTTCGCTCCCAATGTGAGAATAACTGGAGCTGTCAGAGAAGCCATAACAATATAGTTGGCTGTTGTAGGCAGCCCCATCCCCAGGATCAGACTGGCAATGGCTGTGATAATCAGGATAAGAAGGAAATTCCCTCCCGAAAGGACTTCAATGACCTCGGTGATAATACCACCCAGTCCCAGAGTCACGACACCGACGATAATTCCGGCGGACGCAACGGCGACACCGATCCCCATCATATTTTTTCCGCCGGCTTCCAGGGAAGTCAGGATCTGATAAACCGCATGTTTTAAGGCCTTTGCATAGGATCCGCCTGATTTCCTGGCTTTGTAGAGGTTCTGAAGTACAATCAGAACAGCCAGAGCCATAATGGCCCGGAAAGCGGCCAGGGCGGGAGAGTGTCTGAACACAACCAGTTCCACAATCAGAAAAACCAGGGGAATGAGAAAATGAACTCCCTTAATGAAGGTGTTCCAGAACCGGGGCAGTTCCTCTTTGGGAATCCCTTTCAGACCCAGCTTGGAAGCTTCCAGGTGAGTAATATACATAAGAGCTATGTAGGAGACCACGGCGGGGATAAAAGCCGCTCTGATCACTTCCACATACTCCAGATTACAGTATTCGGCAATTATAAAGGCCGCCGCCCCCATAATGGGAGGCATGAGCTGACCGTTGGTACTGCAGGCTACTTCGACAGCTCCGGCTTTATGGGCCGGATAGCCGACGCTTTTCATAAGAGGGATGGTGAATGTTCCCGTGGTAACCGTATTGGCAATACTGGAACCCGAAACCATACCGGTCAGACCGCTGGCAAGAACGGCTGCTTTGGCAGGACCGCCCTTGTAGCGCCCCAGCAGGCTGAAAGCCAGATCAACAAAATACTTACCGGCCCCCGCCTTGTCGAGCATGGCCCCGAAAAGAACGAACAGAAACACGATGGTTGCCGAAACATCCAGAGGAACACCGTAGATCCCTTCTGTTGCCAGGGTTATCTGACCGATGAACCGTTTTATGGAGACTCCCTTGAAAGCCAGAACAGAGGGCATATAGGGGCCGAAAAAACTGTAGAGGATAAAAATTATGGCAACGATGGGAAGCGCCGGTCCCAGAGATCTCCGGGCCGCTTCAAGGAGAAGTATAACCAGAATAAAGCCGAACAGGATATCCCTGAATATGGGAGCCCCCTGTCTGCCGCTGATTCCCACGTAATCGATAGCGATGTAGAGGGCCAGAAGCGTGGCGCCGATGGTTACTATGATATCAACCGCCGAATAGCGGTCGGTGTTGGCAAAATAATTGAGAAAACGGTTTTTTTTCGGTTTTTTAAATAAGGGATGGCTGAGAAAAACCAGACAGATGGAAAATGCCAGATGAATAGCTCTGACAATAGTGCTCTCCATGAGAATCACTGAAGAAATCAGCAGCTGAAAAACAGACCAGGATACTGCGATCACAGGGATAAGCCAGCGGGACAATCCGGCAGAGACATCTCTGGTTCCCCCTTCCGCTTCATCGACAATTTTCTGTGCTTTTTCCAGATCCGCATCATTCTGTTCGGTTTCCAGTTCTTTTAACATAATAGATCCTTTTGTAATTATAATACCGGAGGAGAAACTCCTCCGGTTCAGCTTTTCCGAAAGCTTCGGCCTATTTCAGACCAACTTCCTTGAAGTATTTCATGGCCCCGTCGTGAATGGGAGCAGAAAGACCGGTCAGCATGCTCTCGGCTGTGAGAACTGCAAATGCCGGGTGGAGTTTTTTGAAATCATCCAGATTTTCAAATACTTCTTTTGTGATGGCATAAACAACTTCATCGGGAACATCCGCAGATGTACAGAGAGTCGCTTTTACTCCGAAGGTATCCACGTCAGCAGAGTTGGTAGCATTGGGATATTCGCTTACGGGAATGAAGGATGCGGCATAGTAGGGAAACTTGGCCAGGAGTCCGTCAATTTCTGTAATAGGAACAAAATGCGCTTTCCGTGCTCCGGAAGTGGCTTCTTTGAAAGAACCGTTGGGATGTCCTACTGTGTAGAAATAGGCATCGATTCTTCCGTCCTGCAGCATTTTGGCTGCTTCGGAAGCTTTCAGGCTTTCAGCGTTGATATCATTTTCCCAGTCAATTCCATAGGCTTCCATGATATCGATCGCATTTCCTCTCTGTCCGGAACCGGGGTTGCCGATATTAATAACCTTTCCCCTGATATCTTCAAAACTGTCAATGCCGGAATCATCTGCCGCCAGAAGAGTAACAGATTCGGGATGGATGGAAAAAACAGCTCTCAGCTTTTCCTGAGCACCCGCATCTTCCCAGTCAGCGGTTCCGTTATAGGCCTGAAACTGTCTGTCAGACTGGACAATACCGAATTCAAGATCTCCTGAAAGGATCGCATTTACATTGAAAACTGATCCTGCTGTTGATTCAACAGTTGCCTTGATTCCGTATTCATCGTATTTCTGGTTAACCATTTTACTGATAGCACCGCCGGTAGGATAATACACTCCGGTAACTCCGCCGGTTCCAATGGTTACGAAGGTTCTTTTGGGTGCTCCGTCTCCCTCTGACTGACCGGATGCCGAAAGAGCACCTGTTAAAGCAGTCAGAAGGACCATTAAGAGAATCATAGTCTTTTTCATTTTCATTCCTCCAAAAATTGTATATTCAATGGATATTCATCCAGAATTTGCCAAATATCCCGGAGCTCCGGAAAACGGACGTGTTGCATCTACGACCTTTACGGGAGTAGGAAATAAACAGCCGGGCTGTTAAAAAGTAGATAGTCAGGCTGATGCCTTATGTAGTCTAGTACCGGCGAAAAGACTGGGAAGCCTATTGAATGCCAGCTGTATAGATAATTTGCGAAAGAATTCCGGAAAAATACCGGATAGTACAAAAATATTACCGTACTTTTTTAAAATACGCAAGAATCACCCGCTAAAAAAAGGCGGCGCTGAAAGAGAGATCCTATGCGGGAGAGATTGAAAAAGTAAAAGAATATCTATATGATTTAAACTAATAGCAGGAGTAAGAATGAAGTTAGACAAGATAATGGAGATAACCGGGGCGAAACTGATCAGCGGTGAACTTGATGACAGGGACTATATTCAGGCCTTCAGTTCAGATCTGATGAGTGATGTTTTAACGGTTGAAGCGGATGATGCCATACTGATTACAGGACTGGCCAACATTCAGACCATAAGAACCGCAGAGATGGCAGATATCTCCTGTATCCTTTTTGTCAGAGAAAAAGAGATCACACCCAACATGATCAGACTGGCGGAAGAGAACGATATTATCCTTATGAAAACCAGCAATGCTATGTTCACAGTCTGCGGAAAACTTTTTGCAGAAGGTCTCCGGGCGGTCTATTGAAACCGGCAGCCCTGCCTGGCTTTTTTACCTCCGGTTTCTGCTCACTGAAAAAGTCTGTCCAGAAACTGAAAAAAATCTTTTTCCGTATGAACACGTTTTAAGCTATCCCTCAAACTCTCTTCCCCCTCTTTCCTGATCAGGGAGAAATGCACAATCCCCTTCATCCAGCTGACTCTGTTTTTCTCAAGAGTGATGGTATCCCTGTACCCTTCCATCAGATGGATGAGGAATTCCCGGAACCGGGTATCCTCTTCAGGGGAAGATGCGGAATCATCGGTTCCCGAACGGATTTTCTCCGCCAGGAAGGGATCTCTCAGGAGTCCCCGTCCTATCATCCAGCGGTCGATGAAGGAAAATTTTTCTTTCAGACGCCTATAGTCCTCAACTGAGTTGATGTCCCCGTTGTAAACGAGAGGATGGTCTGCAATTTCCGCCAGCCGGGCAAACTGTTCCAGATCGGGAGTCCCTCTGTACATATCCACCCCCAGGCGGGGATGGCAGATAATTTCCTTCAGGGGGTATCCCTTCAAAGCCTTCAGAAGGCGATGGGAATCCAGGGGAGAATCAAATCCCGTCCGGATCTTGAGGGATATTTCCAGATTCAGTTCTGAAAGAGCCCTGTCCAGAACAGCCTGAATCTGATCCGTATAGGGCATCAGGCCGGAGCCTTTCCTTTTTCTGACCACCCCTTTAGAGGGGCAGCCCAGATTCCAGTTGACCTCCCTGTAACCGGCCTTCTCCAGGGCTTTTCCCACAGTCAGGAAGGACTCCTCCCGGGAGACAAGCACCTGGGGAATCTCGGAAACGGGCTCCTCCCCGGGAAGAGCCACATCGGCAAACACCCGGGCGGGGACCCTTTTGACGTGATCTGGGACCGGAAGGAACGGAGTGAGAGCCGCATCCAGGCCTCCGAAATGCCTGTAGAAACAGGATCGGTAAACACGGTCGGTCACTCCTTCCAGAGGGGCAAGTGAGATTGTTATGGATCTGACAGATTCTTTTTTACTCAATATCCGGGTATCTTTCCTGAATATGACGCAGCACCGGAAGGATCTCTAAAAAGATATCCACCAGTTCGGGATCGAATTTGGTTCCCCTGGTCCTTCTGATCTCATTGATAACATCATCTTCTGTCCAGGCCTCTTTATAGACCCTTTTGGACGAAAGGGCATCAAAGACATCCGCAATGGCAACAATCCGGGCAAACAGGGGTATTTCCTCCCCTTTGAGACCTTCGGGTTTTTCAGCACCCCCGATGGACTGTTCTTCCATGGTCTTGTATTCCTGCCACTCGATCTTTCCGGGATAACCAGTTCCGTCCCAGTTTTCATGATGCCTCAGGGCAATATCCCTGGCAATCAGATCCAGTTCGGACTCTTTATTGTCAAAAAGACGGGCACCAATATAGGTATGGGACTGCATAATTTTATACTCGTCCTCATTGAACCTGGCCGGTTTTTTGAGAATCAGATCGGAGATACCCACTTTTCCCACGTCGTGGAGCATGGAAGCCATTCTGAGAATGTCTTTCTCTTTCTCGATCCTGTCTGTGGAATACTTTTTTTTCACAGCCCAGGCCTCATAGATCTCACAGGCAAAGGACCCCACCCTGTTAACATGGGCTCCCGTTTCCTTGGGATCCCGCAGCTCTGCCATCTGTATCATCCTTAAAAGGAGCGTACGTGTCATTTTGGCTCTCTGAAGAGCCACTGTGGCCGTACTGGCAAAGTGAAGGACAAAGGGTTCATCCTCTTTCAGAAAAGGAACCACATTCCCCTGGCTGTCTTTAGAGTTCAGCAGCTGCAGAACCCCCAGGACCTCACCCTGATTGGTTTTCAGGGGGAAGGTCAGGGAGGAGACAGTTTTATATCCTGAAATATCATCATAATGGGTACTGAAACTGTAGGGACAGCTCTCCGGGATATTATACATATCGGGACAGTTCACATGGGTTCCGTGATCCGCAACGTAGCCTGAAATGGTTTTTTCATTAATGGGAATTCTGAAAATGGAATAAATGAGTTTTTTTCCCGGGGGAAGCTTCTTCTGGAGAGTTTCATTCTGGGAGTAGCGGATTTCGAGCTCATTGCCATCCATGATATAGATGGAACCGGCGTCTGCAGAAACCGCTTCTCTGGCATAGGATAAAATCCTTTCCAGAATGAGATCCAGGTCCTGAGTCTGGTTAAGATCCTGGTCAATCTTAAGGATTTTATCCAGTCTTTCCTCTTTCATATATCTTCCTGTTTAGACAATACTCCCGACTCAGCCCATCTCAAAATCAGCAACATGACGGGATGCCGCTTCGGGACCTACAAGTTTCTTTACCTCGCCATGAACAGGATCCGCCTGATAGATATCCAGGGCTTCCCGGCTCTCATGGGTAGAAATAAGTACCAGATCACAGGCGGCATCGCCTTCAGTGAAGTTGACCCCGCACTCAATATCGATCAGAGAAGGAACTTTACCTTTCATACCCAGAATAGCATTCTTAAGCCCTGCGGCTTTGGTAGGATCTTTCAATTTCCACATAACCACGTGTTTAATCAATTTCAAATCTCCTTAAGCAGACAAAATTTTAACATATATTTTTTAATAGTAATCCAGAACTCAATTAGAACATAATGCGTATTAACAAAAAATTCAATTTAAAGAAAACATCTTTTCCCGATTCAGACCTCTTCCCAGGCTCCGGATCCGGCGGAACGGAAGATCGCTTCCAGAGCTTTCAGATTATTCAGGGAGTCCTCCAGGGACATGACAGACTCTTCTTCTCCCCGGATGGTTCTGACCATGGATTCCGCCTCCAGACCGTACTGGTTGCAGATATCAAAGTCCAGGAGCTGCCACTGGTCCTGATAGAACTCTCCCTTGGAAAGGAAAATATGACAGGGTTTATCCGGCGGTGCGTTGAAGGGGATCTCCACCTGCAGACGGCCTTCTGTTCCCAGAAGCTCCATTGTCTGGGTTCCCACCATCTGGGTAGAACAGATAAAGGATGCCTGGCCCGAAGGAAACTGCATCATAACCGAAGCCAGCCTGTCGATCCTCATTACGGGATCATATTCCACCATGGAACAGATCTTTAAAGGCTCTTCACCGAAGATATACCGGGAAGTGACTACGGGATAACAGCCGATATCCCAGATACCGCCTCCGCCGTACTCGGGAATATTCCTTATATTTCCCTCATCAACATTGTAATAGGCAAAAATACCCTGAATGGCTTTCAACTCACCCAGAGTCCCGTCACCGGCAATTTTCTTTGCAGTTTTCCACTGGGGATGGTGTTTGACCATGAAGGCTTCCTGAATCACCATTCCAGTTTTTCTGCTCACATCCATCAGTTTCTGAAGATCCTCCTGATTCAGGGCCAGAGGCTTCTCACACAGGACATGTTTTCCCGCTTCCATGGCCTTAATGCTCCACTCGACATGCATATGATTGGGCAGCGGAATATAGACAACCTCAATATCAGAATCGGCCAGAAGCTCCTCATAACTGCCGTAGGAAACGGGAATTCCCGCCTCGGCTGCGGCTTCGGCAGCCGCTGCGGCATTCCGGGAGGCAATGGCATGCACAGTATTTCCCCTGGATCCCTGGATTCCGGGAATCACCTGCTTCATTCCAATCTTAGCCGTACTCAAGACACCCCATTTTACATCTGCCATCAACTTTCTCCTCACAGAAAAACCATATTCTTTTTATTGTATCAATTCAATTCCTGTATATAATTTTAACAACTTTATTCTATAAATGAAACGGTTTTTATTCAAATGGGACAGTACGACAAAATTTTAAAAATCATTCCGGTGATGCCTGACGTGGCCGCTAAGATCCTCACCTATGCGGAAGATCTGGAAGATGTCTCTTTTTCAGAACTGGAAGATCTGATAAGCCTGGATCCCGGCCTCACCGCCAAAGTTCTCAAAGTGGCCAACTCGGCCCTCTATGCAAGACAGCAGCAGATAACCCGTTTGCAGACGGCCATTTCCCTGATGGGCTTCAAAGCCATCAAAAGCCTGGTGATGCTTATAACCGCATCCAATATGTTCCAGAAAAAAAGCAGTTCCTCCTTTTACAAACACTTCTGGCAGCACTCAATCATCACAGCCTTCATTGCCCGGAAACTTTCTGAGATTTCCGGGCTGAGCCGGCTGAAAGAGGAAGCCTTCCTGGCAGGACTCCTCCATGACATCGGACAGATCGTCCTCCATGAGAGCAAGCCCGAGGGGTATGAGATCATTATAAACCTGGGCAGCCCCAACGAGCATGACATGTGCCGGGAAGAGATCCGGATCTTCGGAATGGATCATCTCACTCTGGGCAGAGAGGTAATGAACAGCTGGAATTTCCCCAGTCTCTATGCGGATGTGGCGGGAGAACACGGAAACATCAATATCCAGTCCTCCCACAAGGAACTGATTGTTCTGATAACCATAGCCGATATGCTCTCCACTCTGCTCCACAGCGTGGCTTTTTCAGAAGAGGATCATCAGGCTCTGGAACCCTATCTTCTCTACAGCGGCATAAAAATGGAACAGCTGGACTATTTCCATGAGAGATTCCTTGAGGACCTGAAAGAGGATGCCCTTTTTCAGGAGTGCCGAAGCCTCTTCCGTATCTGAAACATCCCCCGTATCCCCTCTATCCTGTGATTCAGGGCACCAGAAGTGAAGGCACATTCAGGCGGCAGCCCAGAGTCGCCGAAACCTCCCAGTATCCGGGAGCCTCGGATATTCCGTCCGTAAAGGTCCCGTTCGTTCCGGCAATCAGATAGAGCATCATCGTATCCTTCACATAATAGACGCTGAACTGTCCCTCCAGTTTCAGGGAAGGATCCCCTCCACCGGACCAGTAGGATCCGCCGCTGCCGTAGAGACTGAGTTCCAGATTTTCCGTATACGAGGCGTTATGAACCCCCAGGGTCCCTCTGAGTCCGCCTTTCAGTTCAAAGACATCTTCCGGCGCATAGTAGTCAGTCACAGGGGTCTCGCTGCTGTTTTCAAAATTGAAAAGCCCGTTTCCTGTAATTCTGAAAGAGGGTTTTTCCGACAGGGTGTATCCCAAAGACGCTTCCTGAACAATCTGATAGACGCGATTTCCCTGAACAGCATCTTCACTGTTCAGAACTTTCAAAGAGCCGAAGGTCCTGGTCGTAACGGGCCCCAGACTCTCTTTGTCTGCCAGGGGAAAGTAGGTATCCGCCGACAGATCCAGGGCATGAACCGTTGTGAGATTCCTTCCCTCAAAGAGGGAATCATCCTCCAGTTCATAGGTATAGATACCCGATGCTGTCAGAAAATCCTGTTTCCAGTTCACATCCACTCCTCCCCGGGGCTGAAGGGTGGAAGCGGTCCTGTTCTCCTCCAGGGAGACCGGCTGGTAGGGATTGAAATCATAGCTGGAACCGAAAAATCTGTTGAAAAGATGAAACCCGCCGAAAGGGGTCACCTGCAGATCCCACAGAGGAAAAGTCAGAGGGACTTTCAGATCCAGGGTCTGGAGTTTGAAAGAGGACGGATCTTCCGTGCCGTAAGTTCTGTAGAGACTGTCCACATCCATCTGATAGGAGAATCCCCATCCCAGCCTGTCTGTAATATTTCTGGTATAGTCCGCCTTCCCCTGATGGGAGATCCGGGAGGGATCCGTGATATTCTGCGCGGTGATATGAACCGTATCCGCATGAGCCCTGGCAAGCTGATTGTAGTAACTGGCGGCATTCTCATAGAGGGGATTATGATAGTAGACTTTCCTGTACTGCTGCATGGCTCTGTACCAGTTCCCGTATCTCTGACTGACCACGCCCAGTTTGTAGTTGGCACTGATGTTCCAGGGATCCATAGCCAGCACGCGGTCATACTGGAGGGAAGCCTTCAGGTTCTCACCCATATCAAGATAGTAATCACCCAGCTCATAGCGGAGTCTGTAGGTATCCTGTTCCAGATTGTAGATCTGACGGTTCAGTTTCGCATCCAGACTCATCAGGACCTCCTGCTCCAGCTGCTGCAGTACAGACCGGTACTGATCAAATTCCGCCGCCTCACGGGCTGCGGTTTCCGAGAGGAGAAGAATATCCTCCTCCCGGGGAATATAGAATGCGCCGCTGTCATCTGTGCTGATCCCGGAGGCTTCCAGATCAAAGAGATTCTGCCTGTACAGGGTCAGCACATCCGCTTCGTTCTCCCACATGGCCTTCCGCCCCTCTTCGTCCCCCATCCAGAGGAGGCTCTGGTAGAGGCCGTACCTGGCAAAAGGTGAGTCGGAAAAGACCTGCTGATCCAGAAAGCGGACTGCCGTTGTGTTCCGCCCCTCTATCATGGCCAGCCGTCCCTGTATGTACCCTGAGAGAAAAGGTTCATTCCTCTGGACCTGCTGAAGCTCGGCTTTGGTGAAATCCCTGTCCCAGGACCATTCGAGATCTCCCAGAAGCTGACGGAACAGCTCCTCTTCCCGGGTCTGCTCTGTTGAAAGGGCATTCCATCGGATCTGCAGATCTTCCAGCCTCTCTTTGAAGGCCTCCAGTTCCCGGTTGCGGGACTCCGCCCGGAGAAAGGCCTCTGAAAGGGTAAGGGAAAGGTTTTCCAATTGGACAGCCAGTTCCGGATCATCGGGTTTCTTCTTCAGGGACTCTCCGGTCTTTATATAGCTGTCAAAGAGGGATTCCAGCTGATCCATCTCTTTTTCATAGGTCTCATCCAGTTCGGCAAATTCCCGGCTTCTGTAGGCAAGGGTATCCCTCGTTTCAAGCAGCTCCCGGGCCTGGGTGTCAAAATCCCGGAATAGAAGAAACATTTTGTTCACAAGGATCCTCAGGGATTCATCCACGGCCTCCTCTTTCAGGCCGTTCCAGAAGTAGGTCTGGGCCAGTTCCTGTCTGAGTGAGATATTATCGGGATTTGTCTCCAGCTCTTCCCTGTAATTGTCCAGGATGCTCTGCTTCAGCTGCACCTGCTGTTCGTACACATTCATATAGGAGACAAATGCCGGACTCTCTTCGAAAGAATCGTAGATCAGCTCAATGACCCTGGCCGCCTTATCCCTGTCTCCGGCGCTCCGATAGGACTTTTCAAGGGCCAGATAGGTTTCCAGAAACTCCGGCGCCCGGGCTATCTCCCGGGCGTAGATCTCCACCGCATTCTGAGGATAACCGCTCAGTTCATGGATCTGTCCCAGGTCCATCACCCGGTCGTGATCTCCCTCAACGCTGTCCATAGCCTCCTGAAAGAGATTTTCCGCCTCTTCCCCCCGGGACATCCACAGATAGGTCAGCCCCAGGTTGACCATCAGATTCAGATCATCCGGAAAGATTTCCAGCCCCCGGGTAAAAAAATCAATCGAATCTCTGTATTTTCCCGTCCAGGCGGCTACCTTGCCCGCTTCGGCCCAGTAGGCGGGATTATCCGGAGCCAGGGTAACCAGCTGCCTGTACAGATTCAGCCCCGTGGTAACCTCTCCGTTCCATATCCTGTTTTTAGCCATCAAAAGGAGCGGATAGGGATCCTCGCCATCCAGATTGATGGCGCTGTTGAGATTTCTGATAGCATTCAGGTAGTCCCCCAGAAGGGAGTACACCATGGACAGAACAATGTAGGCATTTTTATTGCCCGGGTTCTCCTGGATGATATTTTCGTAAAAGGCGATGGACTGAAAGGGGTTGTCAATGGATCTGTCCGTCCTGGCCGAGGGAAAAACCGGAGGAACCAGGGTCAGCTCCTCCTCCATCCTTTCGGTTTTCAGAAAAAAGAAAGCATCCAGAAAAAAGTAGAACTGCCCGTCGAAACGCCTCTTTTCCGAGACTTCAAAACGCAGGGTATGAACACCTTCCTCCAGGGTGAGGGTGCCGATCTCATTCCAGTAATAGGAAGGCGTATAGGCCTGAACCACAGACTGATTCTCCCTGTAGACCTCAACAGGCTCCTGATTATCCAGAAGATACCGGAAAGGACTGGCATAGGAGGGAAAGATATCCTCTTTCGGTCCGGTAGGGGTTCCTCCGTACCAGAAGGCATACTCACCCGGTTCTTTCACATAAAAGGCATATTCCGCATAGTAGGCCTGCCCCCCGTAGGGAGAGTTCTGCTGAATCAGCTGAAGGGAACGGTAGGAGGAGGCGCCGTAATTGTAAACCGGTGAGGTGGCGAAATTGGTGGAAACAGCATCTTCTCCCTCTATATAGATGAGCCCTTCCTCCGCATCGGGAAAAACAGGTGTCAGTTTAACGGCCGAAGCTTTCGGGATCATCTGCGCCCCGTCCTGTTCCTCCGTCCCCGTCCCGGCAGACTCCTGGGAAAACAGCGTCCCCGGAGTGAACAGGAGAAAAAGCATCCCCCAGACCATACCGGATCGAATGTATATATTTTTAACCATTATTTTCGTCTCCATGCTAATATACAATAATACTCTATATAATTTATACTTTTATTCTATAATGCACCTGAAAAAGCGCAGGATAATTCCTGAAACAATACTAATTTCTTTTATCATCGGAGCAGGCCTCCTGTTTCCCCAGTCGGAGATTATCTTTCCGTCCAGGCAGACTGCCATCCTTGTGACCGCGCTGTTCCTGTCTTTCTGGCACGGCAGAACAGCGGGACTGCTCAGTTATTTCCTGATTCAGCTTCTGTTTCAGACAGGACAGTTTCTTCTGGGCGATCCTACTTTGAATATAGAGGAAATTCTGATAAATGCAACTCTGGGGATTACCCTCTCCTACCTGGGAGGCTCTCTGAATCAGTTCAGGCTCTATCAGATCGACAAAATCCTCACCCGGTTCAGAAGGCTTTCGGACTCCCAGAGCAAACTCCGGGAGATTTCCAATGCCCAGCAGGATATCATACGGGAACTGGAGGAACGGGTGACAAGGCAGAGGACCTCACTGAATCTTCTGTATCAGAGGATCCAGGAAATAGACTGCCTGGACACAAGCAAAAGCATATCGATCATGCTGGACACGATCATCCATTTTACCGAAGCCTCAAGCCTCTCTTTATGGGTATTTCACAGTGAAACCAATACCCTGAAACTCAAAATGAGGAAGGGAACGGAAAAAATGGAATCAGAACGGGAAGAGGTGGAACTGAAGAGTTCCATCGAGGGTTGGGTTTTCCGGAACAACCAGCTGTTTTCCCTGCGCATGGCCATGGACTATGAGAACCTGAACAGCCTGAATCTGGAAGAGAGCATTATCTGCTGCCCCGTTGTGCTGGACAACAGAACCTGGGGTGTACTGAATATCGAAAAGCTTCCCTTTATCAAGTACAGCAGCTACACCGAAAATCTGGTGCAGATCATCATAAGCCTCTCCCAGCCGGCGCTGAAAAGAGCCCTGGACTTTGAGTCCCTTCTTGTGGAGGAAGAGGAGAATCCTGTAACGGGGCTCCCCCAGTTTACCCAGCTTTACAGAATCATGGAAAAATATACCTACGAGGAAAACGCAACAGCCAACTCCTCCAGTCTGATCCTTCTGGAGTTCATGGACTTCCGGGATCTTATAGAAAAATACGGCCTGGAGGAGATCCGGAAGCTCCAGCTTCAGGTTATACGGAAACTGCCGGAGAAGAGTTCCGCCCTGCCCGAACTCTTCCATTACAGGGAAGATTCGATGATGGCCCTTTTTATCCCCTCTCTGGACTTCGACGGCTGTTCCCTCTTCTGCCTGGAGAGTCTGGAGCTTATAAACAACAGCATCTGGACAGTCAGGGGAGAACAGATCCCCCTGGAAATCAATCTGGGTTATGCCTCCTGCGGAATCAGTGAAAAAATGGATCCCGACGATATGATGAAACGGGCCGAATACCTTCTGGAGATTCAGAAGATATGATTTCCCGGAACTCTCCCTACGCCTATATTCAGAAACGGAAAAACTATTTCACTCCCAGGACTCCCTCGGCGGCCCTTCAGGCCTGTGAGGAGGGGCTTCTTCCCATAGAGGCTCTTATCTACAAATCCACAGGGCTGAATCCCATCATCAAGAAACCCTACAATCTGGATGAAATAGAGTGGCTCCTGTCCCGGAAGGAGAGGGATCTGGAAACCAATCTTCTGCTCAAAAAGGTCCTGAGCGAAATATCCCAGTACAAGGACAAGGAAGTGGCCCTCTTTGCGGCGGAGAGTCTGAATGCCATCGAAAAAGAGTACAACACAAAACTCTCGGATCTGAAGCGGCAGATCAGGGAAAACCCCACTCCCGGAATGACCTCATCGGCAGCGGAAGTCTACTACCACCTGGCCCTGATGAACAGGGAGGAGAAGATCCTCAGGAACTTCTATCTGAAAGAAGCCTATCTGCTGCTGGGAGACCTGGAAAACAGAAACCTTGCGGAAGAAAAGGAGCGCTTTCTTCTGATCCGCATCCTGATTACCCTGCAGCTCTATGATCAGGCAAAGCAGCTTCTGCCGCCGGAAAGGAAGAGCCGGCTGATAGAGCTGGAACTGGCCTATGAGAGGCGGGATATTCCGGGAATAAACAGGATCCTTTCAGCTTTCAAAAAGGAAAGCCACCTCAGTGAACAGGAGAGGGAGATCCTCTCCTTCTGGAAAGGTGAAAATGCATAATCCCAGGCTCACAGTCTGCATTGTTCTGGAGGGATCCTACCCCTATATCACCGGAGGCGTCTCCGCCTGGGTTCATGACCTGATACAGAACCTTCCCGAAGTGGATTTCAAACTTTTTACGATTTCTCCTGTAAAAGATCAGCCCCTGAGGTATGAACTCCCTCCCAATGTGGTGGAGACCGTGGATGTGGTACTGGGAGAGTTTCCCGGGGAAGCCAGGAAGAATCCCCGGGGGATGAGAAAACTGATGAAAGTTCTCTTCCGCTTTCACCAGCAGATGCGGACGGGGAAGCTTCCGGATATCGGAGAGATCTTCCGCCTTATGCCTGAGGGGACCTACCTCTTCAGGGAAGCGGTGGAATCCCCCCTGGGATGGAAACTGATCAAACAGGGGAACAGCCGGAACAATCCCCTCTACCCTTTTGCGGACTACTACTGGGCCTGGAAGTCCTCCCATGATATGCTCTTCAGTGTTCTGGGAGCGTCTCCTCCCGAAGCGGACATCTATCATGCTGTTTCCACAGGATTTGCCGGAATCGCCTCCCTGGCAGCCCATTACAGAAGAAACAGGCCCTTCCTTCTGACGGAGCACGGCCTCTATCATAAAGAGAGGGAGATGGAAATCCGGAAGACAAACCTTGTCAGGGGGTATCAGCGGGATATGTGGACTCAGATGTACAACCGGCTGAGCCAGATCTGCTACACCAGAGCGGACTACATTACCGCCCTGTTCGAGGAGAACCGTCAGAAACAGCTGGAACTGGGGGCCCCCCGGGAACGGACAGAAGTGATCCCCAACGGCATTGATGTGGAAAGATTCACCCTCCCGCGGGAGCCCCGGAAGGGTTTCCATGTGGGCCTTGTGGGAAGGGTGGTTCCCATCAAGGATATCAAAACCTTTATTGCGGCCTGTAAAATTGTTGCCGACAGGGTTCCGGAAGCCCGTTTTTACTGCATCGGCCCCACGGATGAGGATCCCGACTACTACGAGGACTGCCTTATGCTTGTGGAGAATCTGAAAATGCAGGATGTTTTTGAGTTCACAGGACGGCAGGATGTGAGGGAATACTACAAATTCATCGATGTTCTTGTACTGACAAGCGTCAGGGAGGCCCAGCCGCTTGTGATTCTGGAAGCCTACTGTTCGGGTATTCCATCGGTCTCCACGGCAGTCGGAAATGTCCCGGAACTGCTCAATTACGACGAACGCTTCCTTTCTCCCTCCAAAAACAGCAGTAAAATTGCCGAGGGAATTCTGACTGTATACAACAATCCCGAAGAGATGGAAAAACTGGGAGAGAAGAACAAGCAGAAAGTTCTGAATTTCTACGATAAAAAGGACCTGCACCGCAGATTCCGCGGGATCTATGAAAATATGCGCCGGACCGGAGAAGTATAGATGGCGGGGATTGGTTTTGAACTGAGAAAAATTGCCTCCCGGGGAAGCGCGGGAGGAGTCTTCCAGGCTTCTGTGTCGGGAATTATGATCGTGGCGGGGCCCTGGATTATATCGATCCTGACGATCCTTCTCTTTCAGCAGCCCTTTATGGGGATCCCCCTGGAGTTCCGCCGGCTTTTTATCTCCTCCACCATTTATATCTACTCCTTTTCCCTGATCCTGACAGGGGGCTTTCACTACATTTTCACAAGAATCCTTTCGGATTTTCTTTACGGGAATGCCATGGACAAAGCCATGGGGCTGACTCTCCGGTACCTGGGGGTGTCCTCCCTGATCCTGCTTATTCCCGCTGTGATCCTGCAGGGGGTCTTTATGCAGTCTGTTCCGCCCCTGCACAGGGCTGCATTTGTACTGCTCTTTATCATAGTGAACCATATATGGATCCTCATGCTCACCGCATCGGCAATGAAACAGTTCAATCTGCTTCTGGGAATCTATGTCCTGGGAATGGCCGCCTCCCTGGTGTTTCTCAGAGGAGCAGCCATTGCCCTGGGGACGTCTTTCCTTCTTATGGCCTATACGGCGGGACAGCTTCTTATTTTTCTACTGCTCCTGACCTTCCTATACAGAGAGATGGGTTACAGAAAGGTGAGCCTGACGGGACTGTTCCGATCCTACATACGACAGAACAGATCCCTTTTTCTGCTGGGCTTTTTCTATTACGGCGCCTTATGGGTCGACAAGATGATATTCTGGTACCTCCGGGGGGATTTTATTGAGGGGACCCTGATGAAACTCTATGAACCCTATGACATCGTTGTGTACCTCACAAACCTGATGATGATTCCCGGACTTGTCTTTTTTGTGATTTTCTCGGAAACGGAGTTCTATATTGTTCTGAGAAAATTTCTGGACAGCCTGAGCCGGAAACCCTACAAAACCATCAAATGGAATATGTACAGACTCATTCAGACAACCCGGTTTATCCTGAGCGAACAGTCCGCCCTGCAGGGGGTGGTGCTCCTGCTCTTTCTCCGTCTCTCCCGGCTCTCCCCTTCCATGAGAGAGAGCTTCCTGATGGTCTGCGTCACTGCGGCGGGAATATTCATCCTGGACCTCTTCCTGGCGTCCATGAACTTCCTTCTCTATATTCAGAGATACAGAACGGCCCTTCTGGGCTCCCTTGTCTTTTTTGCCATCAATACGGCGGGGGCCCTGGCCAGTTCGCGGCTGGCATTCTTTGCCACCCCGGGAGTGTCAGCCCTCAGCGGCTGTCTACTGGGGACGGGGATCCTTGTGATATCCCTCTTCCGGGATCTCCACTCTCTGGACAGGATCATCTACGCTTCGGTGGTGGAAAAACAGCTCCGGGAGATCCCCATTCTGAAAAGCAAAGCGGGAATCATCAAATAAGAGGGGAAAATTTGTTTTTTGCCTCTCAATGCAGTATTATAAAACTACTTACACGTATATACTTAACTGCCTGAATTTAAAGAAGTTAAAAAAATATTAAAACCGCGGCAGAAAGAGGCCGCGACCCTTACGGGAGGTACGAGATGACAGACAAACAACTACGATTTTCATTGATAATAATTACTATAACTATTTCTATTCTACTGACAGGATGTAATGTCTTCGACAACGGCAAAAGCAGCAGCGACGACGGCGAAGACTATATCCTGTCGGGCTACTACTGGATGGCCGGCGACGACACACCCCTGACTGATGCCGGTTCTGAAAGGGCCAGCATTAATCCTCTGAATTTTACCGAAACAAAAGTATTCTCCACTCTGATCAGTCTGGGTCAGGATGGTTCATTCGTTACCAACTATCCCGAACAGGGAATGAAAACTTTTTACACAGTTTCAGCGACTACCAACAACAGTGATCCTGTCTATAAAATCTCCGCCAGAACAGAATATCCCAGAAAAGAGGATATTTTTGACTACTACCTGGAAGAGTATTATCTGAAAGACAGCGATGCCGATGGCAACTGGACCACAGCAGATGAAGTGGTTGAGTGGAACGGTTCTGCCTGGGTAGTGAAAACAACAGCCCGGGAAACCATGGAACTCCATTATCAGGACGGCAGTGTCCGGTATGAATGGATTGTTACTGATGCCAATGATGAAAAGTATGCCCATTTTGATATCAACGGCAGTATGAGTATGCCCTCTGATTCCTGGAGCCCCACCCTGAATAGTGCCATGAACTGGAGCAGCAAGGTCTACTACTATCAGAAAATTGAGGAATGGGTGGACTACTGGTACAGGGACAGCAAGGAAGTTTTCGGTGTACGCTACTACACCGAATCGGATGAAGGCAGTGGAAAGTATTATAGAACTTCCTACAGCCTGGAAAGGATCGTCTCCACCGAAACCACCTTTGACCAGACAGCGGGTAACTATCTCTCTCTGCTGTTCGATCAGATCTTCGGAACCAGCTACACCCAGGGCGATGATGCGGAGACCCTTTCGGAAACAGTCATCCGGGATGAAATTACAACCAACAACAAAAAGACTACCAAAGTCAACTCGGAAATTGTTCCCACCTTCGGAGACTCTTTCAGTATTGAGCTCTATTCGGAATACGATCTCTAGAGTTTCCGCTTTTCCCCGTATCTGCTCTGCTGTATACTGGAAACCTGTACCCCCTATGGCCCTTTCCCCTGTGAGAAGGAATATCCGGGGGGTGCAGGGAGAGCTTCCATGAAATATTTAAGACCCCTTACAGTCCTATTACTCCTATCCGTTTCATTCTCCCTCCAGGCTCTGACACCCGGCAAAGATCTGACGACAGTGACAGTTCAGTTTGAAGTATCTCTGGATTTTATCAAAAGTGAAAAAGCCTACAGAGACGCCATAGAAGATGCCATGAAGGATGCTATGGCCGGAGGAGCTGCGGACCTGGTGATCTTTCCCGAGTACCTGGGCGTCTTTGCCTCTCTGATTCCCTACAGTTCCTATCTGAGTGAAACAAAACCCTTTCAGCAGGTCTGGGCAGACATTGCCGCGGACTATCCCGGCTTTTCCACCCTGACGGATCTCTTTATCAGCCGGTCAGAGGAAACAGGATCTTTTCTGGATGAAATCTGGTCGGATCTGGCCCGGAAGTATAATGTGTTCATACTCAGCGGCAGCCGGTTCTACTATGATCCCCGCGAAAAAGGACTCTTCAATCAGGCTGTGGTTTTTGATCCCGACGGAAAGATCGTCTATAAACAGAACAAGTTCTTTCTCACGGAATTTGAAGAGGAGCTCCTGGGGCTGTCTCCGGGGGATCTCAGTGATATCAGCGGTTTCTCTGTGAAAGACCATCTGGTCCGGCTGACAATCTGCCGGGACACCTTTCTCAAAAAATGGGAAGATCTCTACAGGGAGGGATTCCTCTGGATCGACATCAAAGCCAACGGAGTCCCCTATACCCCCGATCAGGAAGATCTTTTTACAAGGGCTCTGCCGGCACGGCTTGTCAGAACTCCCATTCCCTACGGTATCACGGCCTGTTTAACAGGAGAATTCCTTGATTTGCTTTGGCAGGGCCAATCCAGTATTATTTATAACAATCAGTCGGATCCTGTGCGATATCTGCAGAGAAGCAGAGAAACTGACAGGTTTGAGAGTCTGAGGTCAACGTTCCCCGGGAAGAAATAACTTTTCCAGCCCGGACTGGTGTGAGGTTATGGAAAAGAGATTTAATCACTTCCTGATTCTCCCTCTTCTCACTGCTGCCCCCCTATGGTCACAGCAGCAAGCCCTCTCCCCTTCCCGGCAGTGGGCAAATAACGGCAATATAATTCTCCTCTTTTCGGGACTCCTCTTCCTTCTTATGATCATCGCCTACATTGCAGCTCTTATCCGGGAAAGAAAAAGGTACAGATTCCTTCTGCACAATATGGAGGAACATATCCTGATAATCAATTCGGAAGGAGAGATTCTGGAGACCGTCACGGGAGACCTTAAGATTCAGAACCTTCAGAACCTCTTTGAACTGGAAGAGTGGTCGGAACTGTCGGGGGTCATTGAGAAAAGCGGGAAAGCCCCGCCCGGAAAGATATACAGGCTTATCCTGAAATCCGTCCGGTCTCACAAAACCCGCTACTACCGCATCATAGTTCAGAATATGTATCACAGGAGTGAGATCAGGGGGATTATAGTCACCCTCCTGGATATTACGGAAACCAAAAAGATGGAACAGGAACTCCTTTCCTCCCGGGAAATTGCCTATCATCAGGCCAGGCATGATATGCTGACCGAGATCCCCAACAGACTCTACTTTTACGAGATGGTATCCAGAACATTTCAGAGACTGAAGAGGAATCCCCAGCAGACCATGTGCCTTTTTATGCTGGACCTGGACCATTTCAAAAATATCAATGACAGATGGGGCCATGATACGGGAGATCTTGTTCTGAAGGAACTCACTAGAATCTGTATCAGAGAGATAAGAGGATCCGATATTTTCGCCCGTTTCGGAGGTGAGGAGTTCATTGCCTTCCTGGATGAGACAGATATGACAGAGGGCTATCATATTGCCGAGAGAATACGGAGGATCATAGAGTCCCATATGAACTGGCCCGGGAAGCTTTCTCTGACTGTCAGCATCGGAGTTGCGGGGTTTCAGAATGAGGACTGTCTGGATGATCTTATCAAAAAAGCCGACATTGCTCTCTACAAAGCCAAGTCTATGGGCCGCAACAGGGTATGCCGATATGAGGAGGAACAGGAAGTTCCTGTGATCCCCCATAGCTGATCTCACTTGCGAACACCCGTAAATTCTGATATAAAAGGTTTTTACCAGGCCTTCACCGGGCCGTAAGGGAGACAAGAATGCTTAAGAAACTGGAAGGCCTTAAAGGCCGATTCAATGAACTGTCCAAAATGATCGCTGATCCGGATCTGGTGAAGGATCAGAAGAAATATAAATCCATCATGCAGGAATACACTCACCTCTCGGAAATCATGGAAGCCGGAAAGGAGTATGAGCAGATGCTGGGGGATCTGGCCGATGCCAGAGAGCTTATAGGCAGTGAAAAAGATCCTGAAATGAAGGAACTGGCGTCGGAAGAGGCGGCGGAACTGGAAGAGTCTGTAGAACAGATGGAACAGAAAATCCGTCTGCTCATGGTCCCCAAAGATCCTCTGGACGGAAAAAACATCATTATGGAAATCCGGGCGGGAACCGGAGGAGACGAAGCCGCCCTTTTTGCTGCGGACCTCTACCGGATGTACTCCCGTTATGCCGAAACCAAGGGCTGGAAAGTGGAAATGATGTCGTCCAACGAGATAGAGCTGGGTGGATTCAAGGAAGTCATATGCTCCATAAGCGGCAAGAGCGTTTATGCGGATCTCCGCTATGAATCGGGTGTTCACAGAGTCCAGAGGGTTCCTGCCACCGAATCGGGAGGACGGATCCATACATCGGCCATTACCGTGGCTGTTCTTCCCGAAGCGGAGGATGCGGATATCGAAGTCAGGAATGAGGATCTCAAAATAGACGTCTATCGCTCTTCCGGACCGGGAGGACAGAGTGTCAACACAACAGACTCTGCTGTGAGGATCACCCACCTTCCCACCGGTCTCGTGGTGACCTGTCAGGATGAAAAGTCCCAGATCAAAAACAAGGCCAAGGCCCTGAGAGTTCTCCGGTCCCGTCTTCTGGAAGCGGAAGCGGAAAAGAAGGCCTCCGAAAGAGCGGAAGCCAGAAAGAGTCAGGTTGGCTCGGGCGACAGGTCTGAAAGGATCAGGACCTACAACTTTCCCCAGAACAGGATCACCGACCACAGGATAAATCTCACCCTTTACAAGCTTGATTCGGTTATGCAGGGGCATCTGGATGAAGTCTTTGATGCTCTTAAACTCAGTGCTCAGGAAGATGCCCTGAGTACCCAGGAGTAGTATCCCCGTGACCGTAAGAGAGACCCTGGCATCGGCGTCCAGGGAACTCACAGATTCCCAGTCTCCCTGGCTGGACGGGACAATTCTGCTGAGCCATATCCTGGGAGTGACCAGAGAGAAACTGCTGGCTTCTTTTCCCGATCCTGTGGAAAGCCGGGATCTGGAGGCATTCCGGGATCTCCTTGAAAAGCGGAAACAGGGGCATCCTGTGGCCTATCTGACAGGAAAAAAAGAGTTCTTCGGCAGAGATTTTCAGATCAGGGAAGGAGTCCTCTGTCCCCGTCCCGATACGGAGATTCTTGTGGAAGCGGCTCTCGCCTTTCTCGAGGGGAAAGAGAATCAGAAGGTTCACGATCTTTGTACGGGAACCGGATGCATCGGATTGACCATGGCCCTTGAAATGCCCTCTCTCAGGGTCTCCGCGTCGGATATTTCCGAAGTGGCGGAACAGGTTTTTACAGCCAACAGGCATTCCCTGCTGACCGCTGTCTCCCGGTCCCCCGGTGACGTGGCATTTACAAGGACATCCCTGTTCGAGGGGCTCTCCGGGCCTTTTGACCTGATCCTCTCCAACCCGCCCTATCTGACAAGCAGCGAAACGGCGGAAAGAATGGAAGAGGGATGGAAGGAGCCGGAACTGGCTCTTGACGGAGGGGACGACGGGCTCGATCTTATACGCACCATAATACCCGGCGCCTTCGAAAGGCTCTCCCCCGCAGGTACGCTCATGATAGAAGCGGCCTCTCCCCAGATGGAAGAGATGAAAAAACTGATGACCCTGGCAGGGTTCTCCCGGATAGAGATCTTGAAGGACCTGGCCGATAGGGATAGAGTAATAACCGGGATAAAAGCAGAATGAAAGCCAAACTGGTTACCGAAGAGGAAGTGGAAAAACTCATACTGGATTTTGCCAGGATTCTGAGCGACTACAGTGAAAGCGAGCGGGAAGTGATCCTGAGTGCGGCTCACTGGGCTCAGGAGCTTCATCACGGCCAGAAGAGGGCCAGTGGTGAGCCCTACATCATCCACCCTCTCAATGTGGCCAGGATTCTGATAGGTCTGCAGCTTGACGCCACAGCCATCACCGCAGCGCTGCTTCATGATGTTCTTGAAGACACCATCGTAACCCGCCAGGAGATCTACGAGAAATTCGGCCGGGATGTGGAACATCTTGTCAACGGCGTTACCAAAATCAATATAGTCAATGTCAAAAACAAATCAGTCCAGGAGCGGGAAACCATCCGGAAAATGATCCTGGCCATGGATAAGGATATCCGGGTCATCCTCATTAAACTGGCTGATAAACGGCATAACATGAATACCCTCCAGTACATGCGGGAGGACAAACAGAAGAGGATTGCCAGAGAGTGTCTGGAAATCTATGCGCCACTGGCGGGCAAGCTTGGTATCTATACCATCAAAACCGAGCTGGAGGACCTCTCCCTGAAATTCCTCAAACCTGACATTTACAGGGAGATCAAGGCCTTCCTCAGTGAGAAACGCGGTCAGAGAGCCGACTTTCTGAAGGCTGTGGAAAGACGGATCTACGAAAGCGCCCATGAGGAGGGCATTGAGCTTACCATCAAAACCAGGGCCAAACACTTCTACTCGATCTATCAGAAGATGAAAACCAAGGGCAAGGAGCTTGATGAAATCTATGATTTTCTCGGCATCCGGATTCTCTGTAAATCCACCACCGAATGCTACACCCTTCTGGGTCTTGTGCACCATCTTTTCAAACCCCTGGAGGGCCGGTTCAAAGACTACATTGCCATGCCCAAGGAGAACGGCTACAAGAGCCTTCATACCACGGTTATAACAAGAATCGGCAAACCGCTGGAAATTCAGATCAGAACCTATGATATGGATGAAACCGCCGAGTACGGGATAGCCGCCCACTGGGCCTATAAAGAGGGAAAGAACGGAACCGAACTGGATCCGTTCAATCAGAACCTTCTTCAGAAGCTGAAGGATATCAACAGCGAACCCTATAACACAGGCGATTTCATGGACAGCCTGAAAAAGGATGTCCTTTCGGATACCATTTTCGTGTTCACTCCCAATGGAGACACCTTTGAACTTCCCAGGGGATCCACCGCCGTAGATTTCGCCTATCATATCCATTCCGAGGTGGGAGACCACTGTTTGAGCGCCAAAGCGGATGACATGATCATCCCTTTGAATAAGCCCCTGAGGAATACTCAGACCGTTTCCATTCAGACTTCCGCCAATGCCCATCCCCATCTGAACTGGCTCCGGTTTGTGAAAACCACAAGGGCCCGTTCAAAGATCCGGAACTGGCTGAACAGGCATGACAGCGATGTGATCATAGACCGTCATGTGGTAGCCAAGAAACCGGCCATGCAGGAGAAGAAGAAAAATCCTCCCCACGCCGCCAAAGCCCCGTCCAATCAGATGGTGGATACCACCAAAGTGGGCGTCAGCATCGACAATGAGCGCAATGTGATGATCCGTCTGGCCCAGTGCTGCAACCCGACTCCCGGGGACAGAATCATCGGTTTCGTCTCCCGGGGACGGGGAATCATAGTGCACAAGGCGGACTGCAAGAATCTCAAGGGAATCAATGAGTTTGAAAACAGGAAGATTGAAGTCACCTGGGAGAACTACTCCAACAGAGCCACCCAGAGATTCCGGGTTATGGCCAGAAATGTACCCGATCTCTTTTCTGAAATAGAAGGAGCCATCCGGAAATACCAGGGACACCTGATTTCCGGAAGCATAAGCGAAACCGACAGAGGAGATCTGGAAGGTTTCTTTACTGTAGAGATGAACCGTTCGGAAGATTTTAAGAAAATAGCCAAAAGCATCCGTTCCATCCCGGACATTCTGAATGTCCAGAAATTCGCCAACCTGTAGAAGGAGAACCGGATGAGTTTGAATATCGTCCTCCATGAACCAGAAATCCCCCAGAATACAGGGAACATTGCCCGGACCTGCGCCGCAACGGGAGCAGCTCTCCATCTCATAGAGCCCCTGGGTTTTTCGATTGATGAGAAAGCTGTCAGAAGAGCCGGACTGGATTACTGGGCCCATCTCTCCCTGTTTGTCTACGCAAGCATGGAGGATTTCTTTGAACAGAATACCAAAGGCCCCTATTTTTTCTGCACCACCAAAGCCAGACAGACCTATGCGGATGTCCACTACCCATCCGGTTCCTATCTTATTTTCGGAAAAGAATCGGCAGGATTACCCGAGGAGCTCCTGAAGGATCATCCCGACAGCTGTATCCGGATCCCCATGAAAAACAGAATCCGCTCTCTAAACCTTTCCAATGCTGTAGCGATCGTCTCCTACGAAGCCCTGAAGCAGCAGGAATTCCACGGCCTCGAATCAGAGGGAGAGCTGCACCGGCTCAAGTGGTGATTTTTGCAATGCGGAAAGGCCATCATGCCTGATCGCTTTTTATTAAATATTTCTCTTTTGCCATTATTCCCGAGGATCCCATTTCCCCCTCTCCTTTCCCCATCTAGGTACAGACGCGATTCATCGCGCCTCCCCCAGATACAATCCCTTCTTCTGCACAGCCTTATGCCTTTTCCCTCTCCTTTTTCAACCCTCACCCCCGGCCCCTCTCCCACAAGGCGAGGGAGATAAGATTATCAAAAGATTCCCCCTCTCCTCTTGGGAGAGGGGATTAAGGGGTGAGGGTTGGCTGAGATGCGGGGGAATTCTGGGAGACGCGATAAATCGCGTCTGTACAAGGGGGGGGGGGCATTGGAATGAGAATAATTCCCTGCTCGCCTTGGGGGATAAGATCAGAATAATCCTGTTATGGCTCCGGATTCGGGATCGATATCCATATTCATGAAAGCCGGTTTGCTTCCCAGTCCCGGCATGGTTCGGATATCCCCCGCCAGAGGATAGATGAATCCGGCCCCCGCACTGAGCCGCAGATCCTGCACAGGGAAGGTATACCCGGAAGGGGGAACATTCTTGATTTCCGGATCGTGGGATATGGAGTACTGGGTTTTGGCCATGCAGATGGGCAGGCCTCCGTATCCCATACCTTCGTAGCTGTCTATCTTTTTCCGGGCTTCCCGGGAGTACTCCACCTTTCCGGCGCCGTAGACCTCCCTGGCCAGGATATCGATCTTTTCTTTCACAGGGATCTCCAGATCATAGAGATAATTGAAACGGGATCCCTCCTCTGCGGCCTTTTCCACCACTCTGGCCAGGTCCGAAGAACCTTCGCCGCCCTTTTCCCAGTGCCGGGAGACCACCGCATCAAGAGCCCCGGCCTTCAGGGCCTCCTGCCGGATAAGTTCCCACTCCTGAGGATCATCAGTGGGGAAAACGTTAATAGCCACCACCACGGGGACACCGAACTTTCCCGCCAGGGCGATCTGATAGGCCAGATTGCCGCATCCCTTTTTAAGAAGCTCCAGGTTTTTATCCCTGTATACGGGATCCAGGGGTTTTCCCGGTTTTACAGCCGGACCGCCGCCGTGCATTTTCAGAGCCCGAACTGTCGCGACCATGACAACCGCATCAGGCACCAGACTGGAGCTGCGGCATTTGATATGGAAGAATTTTTCCATCCCCACGTCCGCTCCGAAACCGGATTCGGTCACAAGATAATCCCCCATCCGGATCCCCATATAATCGGCAATGACCGAAGAGTTTCCATGGGCGATATTGGCAAAGGGGCCTGTATGGACCAGGGCCCCCTGCTCCTCCATGGTCTGCATCAGGTTGGGCATGAGTGCATCTTTCAGAAGGACAGTCATGGCACCGGCCAGACCGAAATCTTCTGCCGTCAGGGGATTCCCCTTCCTGTCCAGCGCCATGACCATCCGGCCAATCCTCTCTCTCAGGTCTTTCAGATTTTTTGCCAGGGCCAGGATGGCCATGAGTTCGCTGGCCACAGTAATATCAAAACCGGTCTGACGGAGAGGGCCGTCCCCCATTTCGCCCATACCTGTCATAATGTTCCGCAGACTCCGGTCGTTCATATCCAGGACCCGTCTCCAGAGGATCTGATAGGGATCGGGATCGAGCCTTCTGATTCCCTGCTTTTCCAGGAAGGCATCGCTCCAGCGTCCTTCATGGTAGATCCGGGCATCGATCCCGGCGGATCCCAGATTGTGGGCGGCTCCCACCGCATGGATATCACCGGTAAGATGGAGGTTGAACTCCTCCATGGGAACAACCTGACTGTACCCTCCGCCGGCAGCTCCACCCTTTATACCGAAGGTGGGTCCCATGGAAGGCTGTCTGATGGCACACAGCGCTTTATGCCCGTTATAGGCCAGCCCTTCGGTGAGTCCCACGGTGGTGGTTGTCTTTCCTTCTCCCAGGGGTGTGGGTGTGATGGCAGTGACATCGATATACCTGGCTTTCGGCAGGCTTTCCAGACGGCTCAGGGCGTCCAGTTTAATTTTTGCCTTGGTATCACCGTAAAGGATCATATCCTCTTTTTCGAGATGAAACTTTTTTCCTATGGACTCTATGGGAACAATTGCCGCAGACTGGGCAATTTCCAGATCCGAAGGGACAGGGTTTTTCTTTTTAACTGACACGATTCAACTCCTTGGGCGATCAATCTCAGACAGCCGACTCTCTCTATTAATCATAGAAAAGGAAAGGATCCGGTGCAAAAAGATTCTTCTCCTGACTGTCATTATTTAATTGATTAATCAATCAGATTCCGGAGTCAATTATAAACCCTCACAGGAGAAAATGAAAATAAAATCAGCGGCGTTTTTTCCAGTTTTTGTAATAGTAGCGGCGTGCGGCTTCCAGGAGTTTATAGGCTGTGTAAAGGAGCCGGCTGTAGGGAAAGTCCCAGGCTCCCGGACGGTGCCTGATCTCTCCTCCGAATCCCGTTTTCATACGGTAGAGGCCGTGCATGGGATGGGCCGGATCTGCCGTGGGGGGAATCCCGAAAAGATCGTACTCTGTACACCCTCTTTCAAGGGCCATTTTCAGGGCCTCCCACTGAAGGGCATAGTTGGGCATCAGCTGACGGTTTTCATTGGAAGAGGCACCGTAGAGATAGACCGACTCTCCTCCCCGGAAAAGAACGATGATCCCGGCCAGGAGTTCCTGATCAGGAGAATAGGCCAGAAGGAGCTTCAGTTCCATGGGATCCCTGTCGCTTCCGGACTCTACAAGTTCAAAAAGCCTGTGGTAGTAGGAAAAAGGATGGATAGCGATCCTGTCTCTCGCAGCGGTGGTTTCATACAGGCCGTACCAGTCCCGCAGCTTTTCCCCGCCCGAAACTTTCACAGTAACACCCTTTTTTTCGGCCAGACGGATATTGTAACGTGTTTTTTTATGCATCTGCCCCAGAAGCTGCCCCTGAGGATCCTCCGAGGCGGAAGCCGCTTTCAGATCCAGAACCACCGTATCGGGAGGCTGTATATCCAGAGGCGCCTTTACAAATGGTTTATCCAATTTTTCCGGCTCTTCCTCTGCTACCGCATAGTCGGGAAGATCAAAGCGGATAAAAAAACAGCCCAGAGGCAGAACTCCCCGGAGCTCCCGGGAAAGTTCCATAAGGAAGAGTTCCCGATCCTCCCTTCCTGCTTCGGAGGAAGGGCCGTGGGGAACATAGGCCAGGGAAATACCGGGGATAAGATCCCGTGTCAGAATAAGGAGAACACCCGACTCTTCGCCCCGGCGCCATTTGACAGGCAGAGGTTTCCAGCCGAAAGAGGCCTTATGCCTGCCCCAGAGTGCAGACTGCAGAAAAACAGGCGATGAATCCTGCCCGGCTTTCTGTTCCAGTTCTTCCAGTGAGATCCTTTCAGCTATGACAGGCATGGAGGATCAGCCTACTTCCCCGTCAGCGACACGGGAGGTTTTAAGAGTATCTCCTGCGATAGTCAGGACAGTGTCCCCTACCTTGACCTCATGCCCCTCCACTCTGATGGGGATTTCAAAGAAACGGTCGACCTTGATCTTTTTCCCCGGTACAGGGGCATCCGCTTTTTCTCCGGAAAGAAGGACACGGTCACCGGGATTTCCCGATGCGGGAAAGATGACTTCCATATCCTCTTTGTTTTCCGCAGCCAGCAGCATACCGTTGGATTTGATTCCCCTCAGCTTTGCCGGTTTCAGATTATAGGCCAGGATGATATTTTTTCCGTTCAGTTCATCAATGGTATAGTGTCCCACCAGACCGCTGCAGATGGTCCTGGGTTCCTCTTCTCCCGCATCCAGCGAGATAACATAGAGTTTCTCCGCATCCGGATGCTGTTCGGCTTTAAGGATTTTAGCCACCCTCAGATCAATGGTCTCTTTAAACTCTTTTTCCACAGAAGGAGCCTCTTCGGCCAGGGCTCTCTCTTTCTGACTGCCCGAAAAGCGGACTTTCAGTTCCTCTACAAAATCATCTTCCAGTTTTTTAAACAGGATTTCGGGAGTCCCGATCTGATCGATCCCCTCCATCTGGGCCAGATGTTCCCACTGCAGATCTTTCAGACCCAGCTGAGCGGCGATGCGGTCGCCTGTTTCGGGAATATAGGGATGCACCAGGATTGCCAGGTCTCTGACAAGATAGACCAGATTCATAAGCAGAGAGGCCGCGGCTTCAGGATCGTCCTTTCTGGTTCTCCAGGGTTCGCCTTCCTGAAAGGCCTTGTTCCCCAGAGAGCTGAGATGAAGGATATCCTTGAAGGCATCCCTCAGTTCGGCCCGGTCCAGTTTGGCTGTGATCTCTTTCTCCCTGGCTTTGACTTCCTTCCAGAACTCTTCATCCACTTTTCCCTGGGGCAGTTTGCCGTCAAAAAAGCGCCCTGTAAATGTCAGAGTTCTGTTTACCAGGTTGCCCAGGTTACCAATCAGCTCGGAGTTGACCTTGTCCTGAAAGTCGCTCCAGGTAAACTGGGTATCCGACTTCTCCGGTCTGTTGTAGAAGATGTAGAACCGCCAGACATCGGCGGGAATTCCCGTATCCTGACAGTCGTTCCCGAAAACCCCGACGCCTTTGCTCTTGGAAAATTTGGTATTTTCATAGTTCAGGTATTCACTGGAGGACATGTGGTGAAGCATGGTCCAGTTTTCACCGCTTCCCAGCAGAGTGGAAGGGAATATTACAGTATGAAAGGGAATGTTGTCCTTTCCTATAAACTGAAAGAGCTCGGTATTGTCCGGATCCTGCCACCAGTCTTTCCAGTTTTCCGTATAACAGGCGGAAATGGAGATGTATCCGATGGGAGCATCGAACCAAACATAAAAAACTTTGTCTTCGAATCCCTCTTTGGGAACAGGAATACCCCATTTCAGGTCTCTGGTAATAGCTCTTTCCTTCAAACCGTCCCGGATCCAGCTTTTCGTCATCTGGATGGCGTTGCGCGCCCAGAATCCGTCTACCGAAGCTTTCTCCATCCAGGCTTCCAGTTTGGGAAGAACACCGGGCAGATCGATATAGAGGTGTTTGGTGCTTTTCACTTCCGGAGTGGCTCCGCAGGTTCCGCAGCGGGGGCTTTCCAGCTCTGTGGGTTCCAGGAGCTTCCCGCAGTCCTCGCACTGGTCTCCTCTGGCATGTTCACTGCCGCAGTGGGGACAGATTCCATGGACATAGCGGTCCGCCAGAAAGCGGTCGCAGCTGTTGCAGTAGAGCTGTTCGATGGTTTTCTCATTGATCAGTCCGGCGTCATCGATCTTTTTAAACAGATGCTGGACAATCTCGGTCTGCTGAGGGGTGGATGTGCGTCCGAAATAGTCGAAATTGATATTGAACCATTCATAGATCTCCGTATGGATCTTGTTGAACCGGTCGCACAGTTCCCGGGGGGAAACCCCCTCTTCCAGAGCCTTGGTTTCTGTTGCCGTCCCGTATTCATCGGTTCCGCAGACATACAGGGTTTCATACCCCGCCTGGCGGCAGAAACGGGCAAAAACATCAGCAGAGAGAACTTGTATGATATTTCCCAGATGGGGAATGTTATTTACATAGGGTAATGCAGAAGTTACGAGTCTTTTTTTCACGGTCAAACCTCTTATATGGAAATGATTTACACTATCAGCGAAGGTTCTATACAGTCGCAGTGGATACCTCAGGATATCATAGTTTCCGGCCCTTATATTGTCAAGCTAAGCCGGAGAGGGAGCGAACAGGCCTGGGGCAATGACATTTTTCCCGTCCCCGTTCCTGTAGGAAAAAGAATCTTTCGACCCGGACAATAAAATATTGTTTTTTTATGCCCCCCCGTCTAGTATGACAGAATGAAAAATGCCCATCCCCCCCACAGGGACCCTCCTGTAGTGAATGTCCGGAACCTCAGCAAGTCCTTTTCTCCGAATGATCCCAATGCGGTAGACAGGCTCTCCTTTACCGCCGGTCCCGGAGAGGTCCTGGGCCTGATCGGGGAAAACGGAGCGGGCAAATCCACCACCTTCAGAATGATGGCGACCATGCTGTCTCCCAGTTCCGGAAATATAGCCATTGCCGGATACGATACCCGTGAGCAGCCCCGGGAGGTCCGCCGGTCTATTGGAATCCTCTTCGGGCAGCAGAGCGGTCTTTATGAAAGGTTGAGCGCCAGAGAAAATATCCTCTATTATGCCGATCTGAACGGCATGCCCCGGTCCCAGAGCCGGCAGAAAATCAGCGAAACAGCCTCCCTTCTGGACATGCAGGACTTCCTGGATAAACGGTCGGGGACATTTTCCACAGGGATGCGGCAGAAAACACTGATAGCCCGGACCATCATCCATGACCCGGATGTACTGCTCCTGGATGAACCGGCATCGGGATTGGATGTAACCACGGCCAGACACATCCATGACTTTATCCTCTGGTGCAGAAACCGGAACAAAACGGTGATTTTTTCAAGTCACGATATGGCCGCTGTGGAAAAGATTGCCGATAGGGTTCTTGTGCTGAAACAGGGCCGTCTGGCGGCCGCCCTTTCCCCTTCGGACTGGAAAGACGGGGGAAACCTGGAGGATACTTTTTTCAGAATACAGGAGAGCCCCCTATGACAGGATCCCTTAAAAGAGTCATTGTCCTGGTAACATGGAAGGAGATGAAGGATTTTTTCCGGGATCCCCGGTCCCTGCTCCTCTCTCTGGGGCTGCCCCTGATCCTCTTTCCTCTTCTGTTCTGGGTGCTCAACGAAAGCCCCCGGGGAGAAGGAGCTTCCGACCGTGTCTACAGGATAGCGGCGATCCCACCGGCAGCCCTCCCCCTTCAGATCGGAGAATCCCCCTTTTTCGAAGTCACCGAAACGGACAGGGAGAACACGGAAGGATGGTTCTACAGCTATGATCTGATGATCACTGAAGACGCGGAAGGTCCGTCTCTTCTTATAGGATATGACAATACCGATGCTGTTTCGCTCCGGGCCTATCAGACTTTTACAGAGATTCTGTCTCCAGGCGGGGCAGAGGCTTCTCTCCCGGCGGAAGCAGAAAAAAACCATCATACATTTAAACCGCGGCCCCTGTTTGCCCGGGAGAAAGCGGCGGCAACTCTCTTACTGGGGATGATCCTTCCCTTTATGTTTTTTATCTTCGCCATTACCTGCCCCCTGGCCGGCGCGGCCGATCTAAGCTCGGGAGAAAAGGAGAGAAACAGCCTGGAGCCCCTTTTGTCCACCTCCGCCTCCAGGACAGGGATCCTCCTGGGAAAACTGACCGCCGGATCCCTGACGGGATTCTTCAGCGTGGGCGCCTATTTTCTGGGCTGCTACCTCTCCTATGTGATCACTCCGGAAATTCTGGGCTCCGAAAGTCTCTCATTTTCTTTACTGCCCGAGCAGATCCTTCTTCTGGTTCTGCTTATGATGATTCTGACCCTTCTGTTCACAGCCCTGGAGCTTACGGCGGGGTTTCTGACAAGATCTGTCAGGGAGGCCCAGCTGCTCTCCATGCCTCTTCTTTCTGTGGGAATGGGGGCGGTCTACCTGGCCCAGAACATCGACCTGAAAGCCCGTCCCTGGTTCTTTCCCCACATTCCCCTTGTGAATATGGCCCTTGCCATCAGAGAAACCGCCGTGGAAAGGATAATCCCGGGAGATATCCTCTGGGCTCTGGGCTGGAGTCTTGTCTATATATCCCTTCTGACTGCCGCGGGGATAGGGCTGTTCCGGAGAGACTCCCCGTTTATCCAGACAGGGAAAAAGCAGAGTTTACTTGTGAGATTACAAAAGAAAGGGTATAGTAAATAAAAAAACAGGAGTTATTTAAATGAGCCTTATATCCGCATTAGTTGTCGTTATTCTGGTCATCGTCATCATTAAAATCATCTGATATCTCTGGATTATTAAGAGTCAGGATTTCCCTGTATAAACAGAAAAAGGACAGGAGAGTTTCCCCCTGTCCTTTTCTGTGTGAATTCTAAAAACCCTATCTGTAAGCTCTCTCCATAATAAACACTGTCTCCTCCAGAGTCAGTTTTACAGGATCCACTTCAAAGAGACCTCCCATGGTATCCCAGGCTTTCTGAGCCAGCGCGGGGACCTGATCCCGGGGGATCTTATAATCGGACATTTTCAGCTGATCCACGCCGCAGGCTTTCTGCATTTTAAGCAGAGCCGTGATGAAAGCGGCGGGGCGGTCTTTTTCGGGCAGAGCGTCCGTGTCCTCACCCATGGCCTTAGCCATCTGAGTATACCGTTCGGACTGGGTTCTCTCCTGAAAAAAGCGGTGATACGACTCTGAGAGCATAATCAGTCCCGCCCCATGAGGCAGAGCAGCATCTGCCGCGCTCAGAGCGTGTTCCATGGAGTGTTCGGAAGTACAGGATGAGGTGGATTCCACAAAACCCGCCAGGGTATTGGCCAGAGCCACATTCTCCCTTGCTTCCCTGTTGGAACCGTCTTTAACAGCCAGAGGAAGCCATTTCGCTATGAGCTCAATACTCTTCAGGGCATAAAGGTCACTGAAGGGATCGGAACATTTGGCAATATAGCCTTCGGAGGCGTGAAAAAAGGCATCGAACCCCTGATAGGCAGTCAGATGGGCAGGTACGGACAGCATAATTTCAGGATCCACAATAGAGAGGGTCGGAAAGGTATCATCATTGCCGAAGCCGATCTTTTCTCCTGTTTCCTCTTTGGTAACCACAGTCCAGGGATCCGCTTCGGTCCCGGTTCCGGCTGTTGTTGTAATGGCCACGATGGGAAGAGCTCCGTTTTTCACGGGCTGTCCCTTTCCAGAACCTCCGGAAATATAATCCCAGTAGTCACCGGGATTTTTTGCCATAACCGCAATGCTTTTGGCCGAGTCTATACTGCTGCCGCCGCCCAGTCCGATCACAAAATCGCAGCCCCGGGATCTGGCAAGTTCCGCCCCCTCCATGACGTGCTTCAGGGTGGGATTCGGCTGGATCTTATCAAAAACAACCGAATCGGTGCTGTTCTCTTTCAGCAGCTCCCGGACACGGTCAAGATATCCGTTATTTTTCATGGATTTTCCCGATGAAATTACGATCAGAGCCTTTTTTCCCGGCAGTGCCAGTGTGGCGAGCTGATTCAATGAACCGGAACCGAAAACTATTCTGGAAGGCATAAAATACTGAAAATTCATTTTAGACTCCTCTGGTTGGATTATATTATTCCCTCCTATGATAGCACAGATCAGGGAGCAGGGTTTTAAGAAGAAGGAATTTCTTCAGCAAACCTTCCTTTGAAAAAAACGAACAAAACGCAGGAACAATCCCTGCAGGGATTATCCTTGACCTGCCCTGCCGGGTTTTGTAACTTTATAGCTATAGGATTTATAAAGATGTGTTTCTTCTGAAAGGAAGTTGCTTTATACTGACTGTGAATAAAAAGTGGAGGTAATTATGCCGGAAAGAGATGTCTCTCCCGAAAAGGGAAAGATCAATCTGAATATGAAACCGTCTTTTCTCTGGACTGCTCTGATCGTTATTGTCATTGCACTCAGCGTTTTGAGCGGAGTATACGTTGTAGACCAGACAGAAGAGGCTGTGGTTCTCACTATGGGAAAATACAGCAGAACAACAGGTCCGGGACTGCAGTACAAGCTCCCTCTGGGAATAGAAAGGGTTTACAAGGTTCCCACCAAGGTCATCCAGACCATGCAGTTCGGTTTCAGAACTGACAGTGCGGGAATTCAGACAATCTATTCAAGCAAAGACTATTCCAATGAATCAGTGATGCTCACGGGAGATCTGAATATCGTCAATGTATCCTGGATTATCCAGTACAGGATTGTCGATCCCCAGGCATGGCTTTTCAATGTGAACAATAAGGAAAAAACCATCCGGGACGTATCCCAGTCTGTGATCAACCAACTGGTGGGAGACAGGGCGATCCTGAATGTTATCGGATCCGAAAGGACCAATATCGAGGATAGGGGAATCCAGATGATCCAGGACATCGTAGACAGCTACGGCCTGGGAATTCAGCTGACCACAGTGAAGCTCCAGAACATTGTTCCTCC
This sequence comes from Oceanispirochaeta sp., assembly GCA_963666275.2. Taxonomy (GTDB): domain Bacteria; phylum Spirochaetota; class Spirochaetia; order DSM-2461; family DSM-2461; genus Oceanispirochaeta. The sequence continues at coordinate 1,135,458 of CAXXOA010000001.1, read as the reverse complement.
CGAGGGAGAGGTTCAGGATGCCTTTGAAGACGTCAACAAAGCGGTTCAGGATATGAACAGGCTGATCAATGAAGGTAAAGAAGCCTACAATACGGAAATCCCCAAAGCCACCGGCCAGAAACAGCAGGTGATTCAGGAAGCCGAAGGATACGCCACCGAAAGGATCAACAGAGCAACCGGTGATACCGCCCGTTTTGCTTCGGTCCTGGAAGAGTACAGAAAGAGCCCGGCCGTTACCAGAGACAGACTCTACTATGAAATGGTCGAGGAAGTTTTCGGACGACAGACCACTATCGACGTGATAGACAAGAATCTGGAAAATTTTCTCCCCTTCAAATCGGTCGGAGGAGCTCAGTCCACAGGAGGTGTACAGTGAATAAAAGCGCAAAAGTACTGATAGCTGTTCTCATAGTGGCTGCCATTGTTGCGTTCATGGGACCTTTTTATATTGTTCCTGAAGGAGAACAAGCCGTTGTAACAAGGTTTGGTAAAATTGTAAAAACCGAAACCGATGCGGGACTGAAATTCCGTGTTCCCTTCGTAGACAATGTAAGCCGCTACTCCAGCAGGATCCTCTCCTGGGACGGGGATCCCCAGAGACTTCCCACCTCGGAAAACCAGTTCATCTGGGTGGACACTACCGCCAGATGGCAGATCAACGATCCGGCGAAGTTCTACGAATCCGTCACCAATATGACCCAGGCCTATGCCCGTCTTGATGATGTTATCGACTCGGCGGTAAGAACCATTATCGCCCAGAATCCTCTGGCAGAATCTGTCAGAAGTACAGATCAGATTATCAAAGCCTCTCAGCAGGAACAGGCAGCCCAGATTGAAATGGAAGCCGGAAACGACGGTGAAGGCGGACCTGACTTTTCCTTTACCACCGGTTCCACCTTTCCCAGTATAGAGATGGGAAGAGAGGAAGTGTCCGATCAGATACTGGCCAGAGCGGAAATTACAGTTCCCCAGTACGGGATTGAACTGATCGATGTTGTGATCAGACAGATCCGATACTCAGACGACCTGACCCAGTCGGTCTATGCCAGAATGATTGCAGAAAGAAAGCAGATCGCCCAGGCCTACCGTTCCTACGGAGAAGGTCAGAAAGCCGAATGGATGGGTAAACTGGAAAGAGAGAAAAAATCTATCCTCTCCAGCGCCTATGCGGAATCGGAAGAGATCAAGGGACGGGCCGATGCGGAAGCCACCCGTATATTTGCGGAAGTATTCGGACAGGATGAGGATTTCTATAATTTCTGGAAGTCCATGGAATCCTATAAAAAGATCCTTCCCGCTCTGAACAAAACCCTGACTACAGACATGGAGTACTTCAACTATCTCTATGATCCGGGAAGGTAAAACCAAATATCTTTTCTGAAAGGGCCTCTTTCCGAGGCCTTTTTTTTCTCTGATTAAAACAGTATGCTGCAAGCAGAAACAGAGAGAAAGAACCGGCAGCTCCCGCCCTTCAGAGACCTTTCCATCATGTAAGTTTTCTTCTATTCTCCGGTCGGGCCCCCACATTGGCCATTGCCAGAAAGAGAAGTATCATGATTCCCGCAGGAAGAAGCATCAATCCGATATGCCCCCCCTCAGTAATCTGATAGAAAAACGTGGCTACAGACCAGGCCAGCACTGTGGAATAGAGAACCATGAAAAAGGCATAGAGGCTTCCCATTTCCTGCTTTGCCGCTCCCACAGCAGCCAGGCAGGGAAAATACAGCAGAACAAAAAGAAGATAAGCATAACCCGAAAACGGGGTAAAATGCGAACTGATTTCCGCAAAAACCTCCGGATCAGTTTCCAGCTCATCCTGTAGAGCCGCTCTTTCCTGCTGAATCATCCGGATTCCCAATATATCCCCCCCCTGAAACAATCCCAGGAAGCTGTTTCCAAGTGAAAGAAAAGCATCTTCCAATTCTGTCTTAACAAACTGAATCCGGCCGGATTCCCGGGAAGAAGATTCCTTCTCTTCATGACTTTTCTGACTGTATAGGGCGTTGACTGTTCCCACTATGGCTTCTTTGGCAAAAAGGCCGGAAAACAGTGCAACTGTGGCGGGCCAGTTCTCCTCTGTAATGCCCATGGGGCTGAAAACGGGATGGATAGATTTACCCAGCCAGGTCAGCAGGCTTTCATCCCCAGATTGAGAGATCCCTAAGTTATCCTGATTATTCAGAGAAACTGCATCGAGAAGTGTCAGGATAAAAATTGCCGCAACCAGAACTTTCCCGGCCCTTTTTATAAACCAACCTGTCCGGTTGGATGCATTCCGGAAAATGGGTGCCGGCCGGGGAAGATGATAAAGAGGAAGCTCCAGAATGAATCCAGTTGACTCCCCTTTGAAAATGGTTCTCTTTAAAAATAGACCGGAAAGGATAGCCATAAAAATTCCTGCTCCATAGAGAGAAAAAACGATCAGTCCCGGAAAATCAGGGTACAGGGCATTGGCAAAAAGAGCATACACAGGAATTCTGGCTCCGCATGACATAAAGGGCGAGAGAAAAATGGTCATATACCTGTCTTTTCTCGATTTGAGGGTCCGGCATGCCATTATTGCCGGCACTGTGCATCCCAGACCAATAATCAGAGGGAGAAAAGCATTCCCGGGCAGACCGATTTTTTTCAGAAATATGTCACTGATCACCCCGATTCTGGCCAGATAGCCCAGGTCCTCCAGAAATCCGATAGCCAGGAAGAGACAGAATACGATGGGTATAAAAGTTGCAACAGTCTGTATACCTGTTCCCAAACCTCCGAAGATTCTATGAATGAACCAACCTGGAACATGGGCAGCTTGGAGACCCCATTCGGCTATCGCAACAAAAAGTCCGGAAATCTGCTCAAAAAAATCTATAAAAACGGATCCTACACCGATTGCGAACCAGAAAACCGTGTACATAACAAATACAAAAATAGGAATGGCCCCATACCGGTTCAGGACAATCCTGTCAATCTTTTCTGTCATGCTGTCCACTGAATCGAGAGTATTGATACACTGATCGCAGATACGGTCAATCAGTTTGTACAGTTCCTCCGGGTCCTTCTGCTTTTCAGCTCTCCGCTCTGAAACAGGGGGATTCCGCAGATGTTCCAGAATACGTATGCGGGCTTTACCCACCGACACGGGATCAATGGAAACCACAGGGATGACTGGAACTCCCAGTTGTTCTGAAAGTTTATAGTAATCAATCAGCAGCCCCTCTTTCTCAGCAACATCCATCATGTTCAAAAGTACAAGCAAATGGGTTGTTTCGTTCAGCAGCTTCAAAGTCAGATAGAGATTTCTGGAGAGACTGGAGGCATCCACCACATTTACAATGCAATCAAAATTCCCATGCTTCACAAAGGCTTCTGCCACTTTCTGATCATCCGAATCAGGCTGAAGGTCATAGGTACCGGGAAGATCGATGATCTCCACTTTTTCCTCTTTCCCCTGAATGCTCCCTTTTGCAGCCTCAACTGTAACACCCGGCCAGTTACCGACTTTCTGCCGGGCACCCGAAAGAGAGTTGAACAGAGTTGTTTTTCCCGAGTTCGGGTTTCCCACGAGGGCCAGTTTATATTCTTTCATAGAACTTCAGCCTCCTTAGCTGAAAAGTCACTCTCTTCGCTGCACCATCCCGGGACTATTTCTTCTCCCGGAACAGGTCTTCCTGTGAGAAACCCTTGAACCAGATGGCATCCATGGCTCTGCAGAAAAGCCAGCTGTTCGGAGTTTTCTATACCTTCAGCCACCACAGTCATTCCCAGTGAATCGGACATTTCGATTATGGATTTTACAATTGCCTTATCCGGCTTCGATTCGGGCAAACCGCTGATAAAGGATCTATCAATTTTCAGATGATCCAGAGGAAATTCCTTTAAATAGTTTAAAGAAGAGAAACCCGTTCCGAAATCGTCAATGGAAATTTTTATCCCAAGATCCCGGATCTCACGTATTTTATTCAGAGTGGAGCAATCCTTATCCATAACCAGACTCTCAGTCAATTCAATAATCAGATTCCGGGGCGGAAAGTCATGACGCTGGAGAATCAGAAGGAGTTCTTTCAGGAAGGTTTCCGAACGGAACTGAATGGGTGAAATATTGACGCTTATAGCCAGGGAAGGATTTTCTTTGAGAAGCTTTTTCGAGATCTCACAGGCTCTGTCTAAAATCCAGTTTCCCAGGGGAAGTATAAACCCCGAGTCCTCTGCAATGGGTATGAATCGGGAAGGAGGAATGATCGTGCCTCTGCTGTCTTTCAATCTGACCAGTGTTTCATATCCGTATAAACAGAGAGGATTCCCTGTGATGAACTGAGGCTGGAAATAGAGGGTAAATCTGTTATTCTCCAGAGCACTTGTCATTTTCTTGTGCATATGAAAGTAACTGTCCGATTCATCCTGCATGGAGGGATGAAAAAATACAGATCTGTTGCGGCCCGATTCCTTTGCCCCGTAAAGGGCGATATCCGCCTTTCCCATTAAAGTATCTATATCTTTTCCATGATCGGGAAAGAGGGCGGCACCGATGCTGCTGCTTACCCTGTATTCCACATCTCCGAGAGATACCGGACACTCCAGTTCCCTGTAGATTTTATCAATAATCCGGACCAGATCGTCTTTATCATGAATTTCTCCGGCAATAATGGTGAACTCATCCCCACCCAGACGGTAAAGGTAGTCTGAACTCCTTAAAATAGATCGGATCCTTTCCGAAAAAAGACTGAGGAGCCTGTCGCCCATCTGATGTCCCATAGTATCGTTAAGCTGTTTGAACCGGTCTAGATCCAGGAGGAGAAATCCGACCTTATGGTTTCTGTCAAAAGCATCCTGAAGTGTTTTTTCAGCCATATTATAAAGAGACATTCTATTGGGAAGATTGGTAAGAAAATCGTGATTTGCCTGATACTGCAGCTGTTCATTCACTTTCTTTACAGTCATTTCACTTTTTTTCAGAGAGGCATTTATGACTTTCAAATCATAGGTCAGATCCTCCACTTCACTGAAATAGGAGGAAATCTGCAGGGATTTGAGATAGATGAGGATGAGGATGGAAAGTGTCTGGCATCCCGAACTCCATAACTCGAAAACAGGTCGGCTCCAAGAGGGGAAAAAAGAGAGTAAAACGCTCATTGACAGTAGTATCAGTAGCCACTTTTCTCTAATCTGATTTCTGCTAGAAAAAAGGAGAAGAAAAATTGAGAGGGATAGAAAAAAAACAAGAACCTCAAAACTTCTGAATATGAGAAAAATCAGGTTTGTTTTCTGAATTCTGACAATCAGCATACCAGTCAAAAGGAAAATAAAGGAAAAAAAACCTGATAGGATATTATGCTTCTGAGTATAGGCATAGCTTAAAATTGTCAACAGGAGAAAATAGGAGGAAACAACTGAAACAGTCAGATAAATTTTCAAATACCCCTCCGGAAGGAAATCAGGGAAGGAAATACCCGCAACGGAAGAAAAGTAGTGAAAAACTCCCAGTTTCATTCCTGCAAAGAGACAGGTCATGCCATGCAGAAAAAAACTGCTGTCTCTCTGTTTGCGCAGGAAGTAGAGTCCCACGAAATACATACCCATCCAGAGAAAACCGATCCAGAACAGGGCTATGAAGAATCCTACCCGCTGGAATTGCCGATACCAGGAAGGCTGTAGAAATATCTCCCATTTGTTAATAGAGGTAAACATTTTGAAAATATAGGAATTCACCTGAAAAAAGTCAATAGTTAGCCATGCCTACTTCGAAAGACGAAAAGACTTTATTACTAATTGCATCAGGACAGATCAGTTATGTTCCAGTTCTCTCTGTTTCAGCCAGAGATCCGCGGGCTTCCTGAACCTGTTCTTTCCCGACAGCCACAGATAGGCGACAAAACAGAGAACCACATACAGTGCATAAAGCCCCAGAACAATATAGGTCTCTCGCAGGGATCCCTTCAGTGCGCCGTAGGCGGGCATATTCGCCGTGATCAGAATCGGAATGACAGCCAGGAAGACAAGACCTGAAGCATACATGTAGTCTTTGGAAGCGGGGCTTTCAAAATCGGGATCGATGATCCGCAGCAGAGCCAGACCTGTGGGGAGAGTCCCGGTGACACAGCCGTATACCAGGATAGCCCTGTAGAAGGAGTGATCGTCAAAGATGCGGGAGGAGAGCCATATATGGGTAACAATGGTGGCAGCTCCTACCCCGCCTGCCACAACCAGTATGGGAATCCAGTAGCTTCTGAGAACAGCAATGGAAATGGCGCCCACAGCGGAAGCCACCATGAAGTCCACCGAGAAGCCGGCAATCCGTGTGAGCCTCTGATCATCCACAATGTATTCCAGATTCATCATGAACATGATTTTTTTAACAAACATGGCCGTAATGGCACTGAAAATAAACATGATTCCCCAGAGATTCACAGCCAGCTCCTCCCCCAGGGGGCCGGCAAAGGCCAGAAGATAGTTGAGAAAGCGGAGAAGCAGATAGGAGAGCAGATAGGTGGCCAGGACAATGGCGGAATTGAAAGAAAAGGGATCGATCGCTTCGGCGGAAGTCTTGTTTTCGATCTTCCCCTCCGGTGCGGTATCCCCCCGTTTCAGAACTCCTTTCTGTATTGTGGAATCTTTGAGCCCTGAAACCTGTTCGGGGTAGATCCACTTTTTCTTCAATGCGAAATTGATAAGAAAAATTCCGCCGAAACAGGCCAGTAGAAATCCCACGGCCCCGAAGGTCAGCCCAACGGAACTGAGCCCTGAAAACCCCATATGCTCCCAACCTGTACCGATGGCAAAAGCCTGGCCCGGCCCCAGGGAAAATCCCAGAGTGGCAAAAAGACCGAATCCGGGAAAGAGATCGGGAAAGACTGTATTGATCATGACAAGGGTCAGGAGGGTTCCCAGAAAGCACTGCAGACCATACTGGGTAATAAGAGTGGTGGCCATGGAAACCACGGCTTTCCGTTCTGATTTGATCCTGCTGCCGACCCGGAGGATCATGGCAATGAATGAGATATTGAGAAAGTGATAGACTATATTTTCGAGAGAATCCGTGGTGATTCCCCATACCGGAGCTATCCAGTTGTAGAAGACAAGCAGTATAAATCCTGCCGTGAGGGAGTTGGGAATAAGGAATTTTTGAAAGAATCTAACTTTTGAGCGGATCATTGTTCCCAGAAGGAGTCCCAGGGAGATGATTCCAAGATCTATCAGAAATGTCCAGTGAAAATTCATTTATACCTCCGGTACACCTATACTACCGTGTTCCACCGGGAAGTAACAATAAAAAAATACATAAAAAAACCCGGTTACGGGGTAACCGGGATCATAAAAGTGATAAAAATCAGCTCTCCTGATTATCCTTATCCTCTTCTTTATCCTCTGAATCCTCCATGGACAGGGGAACTTCCCTCGTGAAGGGAGACTCCTTCTTGTGTTCCCGATTGACCTGAGGGGGTTCGTTCTTTTCGGCCAGTTCCCTGGCTTTATTGCGGGCGATAATGGCATCGTTTCTTTTCCGTCCCATCTCTTCCGCTCTTTTTGAAACTTTCATGTCCTTTTCTTTTCGGGAAACAAGTTCAGCCGCACCGGCTTCATCTGCATCGATCATCTCCAGGAACTCTTCGGCCGAAACAACTTCCACATCCATCAGATGGTCTGTCACTTTCTCCAGCAGGTCCCTGTGTTTTTCAAGAAGGCTTTTCACAATCTTATAGCGCTGATCCATGAGCTTGGAGATTTCATCATCTATGTACTGCTGGGTAGACTCGGAATACTCTTTCTGGGATCCCGCCCCTTCCAGGTAGGAATTGTTTCTCTTTGTAAGAGTTACATTCCTGAAACGGTCGCTCATACCGTATTCGGTAATCATATTCCGGGCGATGTCCGTCGATTTCATAATATCATTGGAAGCCCCTGTGGAGAGTTTTCCAAAAACAATTTCTTCGGCGGCTCTTCCTCCCAGGAGGATATCAATCCTTCCGATCAGTTCCTCCCGGGTCATAAGGAAACGGTCCTCAGTAGGAGTCTGCAGGGTATACCCCAGTGCTCCCATTCCCCGGGGAACAATAGAGATTTTCTGAACCGGATCCGCATCGGGCGTAAACGCCGCCACCAGGGCATGACCGGTCTCATGATAGGCCACGATCTCCCGTTCTCTGGGATTGATCAGTCTGTTTTTCTTTTCCAGTCCCGCAATGATCTTCTCGATTGCCTCTTCCAGGTCAATGGTCAGTACAGCCTTTCTTCCCGACCGCACAGCCAGCAGAGCCGCTTCATTGATAATATTCGCCAGATCGGCTCCCACAAACCCCGGAGTGGCTTTGGCAATATCCTTCAGATCGACAGAAGGATCCAGTTTGACATTGGCTGAATGGATCTTCAGAATCGCCTCCCGTCCCAGAAGGTCCGGCTTATCCACCAGAACCTGTCTGTCAAAACGGCCGGGTCTCAGGAGAGCCGGATCCAGAACTTCAGGTCTGTTGGTGGCGGCAAGAATGATAACACCCGAAGTGGAATCAAATCCGTCCATTTCTACAAGCAGCTGGTTCAGGGTCTGCTCTCTCTCGTCATTGGTCGACATAGCCCCGGCCCGGCTTTTTCCGATGGCATCAAGCTCATCTATGAAGATGATGCAGGGAGCCTTTTCCCGGGCCTGTTTGAACAGATCCCGGACTCTGGCGGCACCCACACCTACAAACATTTCTACAAAGTCCGCACCGCTCATTCTGAAAAAGGTCACCCCCGCTTCTCCGGCTACAGCCCTGGCCATCAGGGTTTTACCAGTTCCCGGAGGGCCTACCAGAAGAACACCCTTGGGTATTTTACCGCCGATAGCGGTATACTTGTCCGGAGTTTTCAGAAAGTCTACCACTTCTACAAGTTCATCTTTGGACTCTTCACACCCCGCCACGTCTTTAAAGCGGGTCAGCAGATCGCTTTCCGCCACGATTTTAGAGTTGTTCTGGCCGAAACTCATCACATTGGATCCGCCCATATTTCCCATCCGCTTGAAGATCATTCTCCATATGAACACAAGAAAGAGGAGCGGTACGATCCAGCTGACAAGGATTTCAAGGAAGTAATTCCTCTTCTCCTGTTCCGCATAGTACTCTACCCCCATCTCTTCCATGAGAGGAACAAATGTAGGATCGTTGATGGGAACAGTTTTATAGATCTGTCCCCCGTCGAGATTGTCCCGCCCGGCCAGGCGGTCTGTAAAGGTATTGACAACCTGATTGGCATACTCACTGGAGGTGTAAGTCATTCCGTAGTAGAACGAGTTGGTCAGTTTGACCCTCTTGATCTCTCCGGCCTCCACCCTTTCCTTGAAACTGCTGAATTCAATCACCTCATCAGGGGCTCTCATGAACATAAAGTTCAGAACCACAAGGACAAGGATCACCAGCAGAAAATACCAGAAGGAAAATCTGAACTTTCCGTTTCTGAATTTTTTCATCCGCTGATCAATCTTTTCAGGTTTTAATTCTTCTTTCAGACGGTTTCTCCAGTCGTCGTTGTCCTGACCTTTTGAATTCAATTTGTTATCGTCTGGATTTTTTTCCATATAATCACCTCATATCCGCCCCTGCCTGAAAAGGCAGAGCAGCAGATTTCATCCGTGCACAACTATCCAGTTCCGGATTATTATTTAAAAAATAAGAATTGAAAAAGATTTAGTAAAGAGAAATCTTTCCCCGGGAACAGAAATGTCTCCTATTCCTTTTCCTTCTCTGTCTTTTTCTCGTCTCCCGGAAGAGGTTTGGCATTGCGGCATTTGGGAAATCCCGAGCAGGCCAGAAAAGGCCCCCGGCGTCCCATCTTCACTTCCATGGGCTTGCCGCATTTCTCACAGACTTCGCCCTCCACTTTGGGAAGAATTACCGGCTTTCCCTCTTTATCCAGAGGCATTGTATTTTTACAGTCAGGATATCCTGTACAGGCAAGGAAGGGGCCTCTCCTTCCCATTTTAACTTCCATGGGTTTTCCGCAGACTTCACAGTCCATTTCCACTTTGGGAAGCTCCACGGGTTTTCCCTCTTTATCCACAGACAGTGTGGTTTTGCATTCGGGATACTTTGAACAGGCCAGGAACTGTTTACCGTAGCGGGATGTTTTCATGATCATGGGACTACCGCATTCGGGGCAGTTCACATCCACTTCCGGCTGATCCCCGTCTTCGTTCTCTCCGGGCATGGGAATCAGACCCTTGCATTCAGGGTATTTTTCACATCCCAGAAAGGCTCCGTTTACAGAATACCTGACTAGCAGACCGCTGCCGCAGAGAGGACATTTCTCCTCACCGTCCCAGGGCCGTCCCTTCAGGGCTTCCGCATCTTCCAGTGCCTTGTCCAGCTGCTGGGAAAAAGGCTTGTAAAAACCGTCTACAAGCTTGACCCAGTCTGTTTCTCCGTTTTCCACCCGGTCCAGATCTCCCTCCATTCCGGCTGTAAAACTGAGATCCATGATGTTGTTGAAATTCTGCACCAGAATATCATTCACGGCGATTCCGAGCTCTGTGGCATGAAAATACCGGTTTTCAAGGCGCACGTATCCCCTGTCGCTAATGGTCTTGATAATGGGAGCGTAGGTTGAAGGCCGGCCGATTCCCTCTTTTTCAAGAGCTTTTACCAGTGAGGCTTCGGAATAACGGGCCGGGGGTTTGGTAAAATTCTGGGTCACATCCAGTCCCAGAAGGTCCAGAAGATCCTCCTGTTTGATATCGGGAAGATTCTGATATTTCCCGTCCTCTTTCTTACCTGCTTTTCCTTCGGGAATCAGGATGGTGTACCCTTTGAAACGGGTAATTCTGCCCTTTGCCTCCAGTTCGCCTTCTCCGGATTCAATGGTTACGGTGGTAACATCATACCGGGCGGGGGGCATCTGGGATGCCACGAAACGCCGCCAGATCAGTTCATACAGACGATACTGGTCTCTTGTCAGGAAGGGCTGAACCTTTTCGGGAGTCAGGGCCACCGAAGAGGGCCTGATCGCCTCATGAGCATCCTGGGCATTTTTGCTTGTACTGTAGATCTGAGGTTTCTCAGGCAGATATTCAGGGTCAAAATTCTCTTTGATATATTCCCGGACTTCTTCCAGCGCTTCCGGAGCGATTCTGGTAGAATCGGTTCTCATGTAGGTAATAAGCCCCTGGGTGGTCCCCTCTATCTCCATACCTTCATAGAGTTTCTGTGCTACACTCATGGTTTTGCTTGTACCGAAACTGAGGGCCGTACTGGCGGCCTGCTGAAGAGTGGAGGTAATAAAGGGAGGGCTTGTTTTTCCCTTGGCTTCCCGGGTTTCCACCTTCTTGACTTTCAGGGGGTTTGTGCTGATGTGATCGGCGACTTCCCTGGCGGTAGACTCGGTCTGGGCAACGGGATTTCCCAATTCGAATTTTTTCCCCTGCCAGCGGACCAGCTGGGCTTCAAAGGCATCTTTCTCCTTTTTTTCAGGAGAGACCTGGGCTTTAATTTTCCAGAACTCTTCGGGATTGAAAGCCTTGATTTCCCGTTCCCTGTCCACCACAATCCGTACGGCAACTGACTGAACCCGCCCGGCACTCAGATTTTTGGCGACTTTTTTCCACAGAAAGGGAGAGAGGCTGAAACCTACAAGCCTGTCCAGAACCCTCCGGCCCTGCTGGGCATTCACAAGGTTCATATCTATGCTTCTCGGGTTTTCCAGTGCCTGCTGAACAGCGCTTTTGGTAATGGCCGAATAGGTGACTCTCTTGGCTTCCTCATCGCTGAGGCCCAGAGCTTCTTTCAGATGCCAGGCGATCGCTTCCCCTTCTCTATCGGGGTCGGGAGCCAGGTAGATTTCATCCGACTTGGCTGCGGCATCCTGAAGTTCCTTAACGGTCTTCTCTTTACCTTTTATAACAATATAGTCGGGCTTGTAATCATGCTCTGTGTCTATACCCAGAGCTTTCTTGCCTCGGCCTTTCGAGTTGAGGTCACGGATATGACCGACTGAGGCTTTCACAGTGAAATCCTTTCCCAGGATTTTTTTTATTGTTTTGGCTTTTGCCGGGCTTTCAACAATTAATAATTTCTTTTTAGATGCCACGAATGCCTCCAGTTTTATTGATTTCTCCAGTTTTATCTGCAGAAATTCCGGTCAATTCTAAAATACTTAATCAACGATTCCTGTTCTGTCAAGCTCCATTTGTTCCAGCCGAGGGGAGAAACACCGGCTTTTCAGGTCAATTCCCTGCTATTTCAAAGGAGTTTTCTTGACTATTCCCCTTTTTTATTCACAATGAATTTCATCGTACAGGCAGGAAGGGAGAAGAACATGATCGGCGGATTCGGCGGCTGCGCTTTAGATAAAATTGCCCACATTACAGGTTGGCCCCGTCAGGAGGAAACCAGCTATATAAAGGAGAGGTTCACCGTTCCCGGAGGCATGACTCTCAACGCCCTCCTGGCCGCATCCCGTCTGGGCAGTCCCGTAAGCTATAGAGGAGCTCTGGGTCTGGATGAAGAAGGCGGCTTTCTGCTGGACTGCCTGAACGCCGAGGGAGTGGACACCGCCAATACACGCCGGCTGAATCTGCCAACCCCGCTCAGTCTGATTCTGACCGACCCGGAAGGAAAACGGACAATATTCCATCAGAGGGGGCTCCGGGACAGGGATTACTATCCCGAAATGTCTCCCGCCGACAGGGACAGGATTGAAAGTCTCACAGTCCTCCTCCTGGATGGAAGCTGGATGCGGAATGCCGTGGAATGGGCCGAAGAGGCAAAGGCTCGGAAAGTTCCTGTAGTTCTGGATCTGAGCCCCAACAATTCCCACCCTCTGAGAGACAAACTTCTGAGTCTGGCGGACTATCCCATCCTGTCGGGGGCCCTGGCGCAGAGACTCACAGGCAGCAGCAACGGTCTGGAACAGGCGGAACGTCTGCAGAAAACCTACGGAGGCGTCTGTGTTGTCACCAACGGCGGAAAGGGCCTCTCCTACTGTGACGGAGAGAGAGTCAGACATCTGGATGCCTTTCCCGTCCAGGCAGTCGATACCAACGGGGCGGGCGATACCATGCACGGCGCTTTTGCGGCAGCCCTGACACGGAAGGACAATCTGGAGGAATCCCTTAAACTGGCCATGGCCGCATCGGCTCTGAAATGCACAGGCAAAGGGCATGAGGGGCTTCCGGATCTGATGGAGGCGGAAGCTTTTATGAGGGAACATCCGAACCGGCAGGACTGGGCGGATACAAATATAAACAACCAATAGGAGGTCCCTGTTTTGGGCCGAAAAGAGATAGATATCAAACTTCCCTGCGGATATGAGGAAAAAGATCTGGCGGATGCGCTCCGCTCACAGGTGAAATTAAAAGATTACACCTACAGAATCGTAAAGAAGAGCCTGGATTCCCGGAGAAAAGACAGGATTCACTGGAGTATAAGGATAGAACTGGAATCTCCTTCCCTGAAAGATCAGGGGAACATGCCCCGGCCTGCCGCCCCCCTTGCACCGGATCCCCGGCAGGGAAAGGGAAAAAAGATAGTAGTCGTGGGTTCGGGACCTGCAGGGATTTTCCCGGCCCTTTTTCTGCAGCTATCGGGATGCTCAGTCACCCTGCTTGAACGGGGGACTGCGGTAGAACAGAGACAGAAAGACATAGAGAAGCTGGATCAGCAGGGTATCTTTACAGACAACAGCAACTACAGCTTCGGAGAGGGAGGAGCGGGAACCTTTTCCGACGGGAAACTGACCTCCCGGAGCAAACACAGCAAAAAAGAAAAGCAGTATATTATGGAGGAGTTTGTCCGGCAGGGAGCCCCTGAGGAGATCCTCTACCTGACCCATCCCCATATAGGAAGCGACAATCTCATAAGGATCGCCGGAAATATGCGCCGTTCATTTCAGGAAGCCGGAGGGACGATCCTCTTCGGTACTGTCATGACGGATCTTGAAATGGAAAGGGGCCGCATCCGGGCGGTACTGACAGAATCGGAGCGCTTCCCCTGCGATGCGGCTCTTCTGGCTACGGGTCATTCGGCCTATGACAGCTACAGGATGCTCATGGCCAGAAAGATCCCCTTCCGAACAAAAAACTTTGCCCTGGGCTGCCGGATGGAGCATCCCCAGGAACTGATAAACCGCATCCAGTGGGGCTGCCCCTCCCTGCCGGGAGTCAAAGCCGCCGAATACCGTCTGACCAGCGACAGAGGGGATCTGCCTGTCTATACATTCTGCATGTGCCCGGGGGGAAAAATCGTTCCCGCCCCCTCCTACAGAGATCAGAATATTGTCAACGGCATGAGTTACTACCGGAGGGACGGAGAGTTTGCCAATGCCGCTATTGTCGCAGGCCTGTCTCTCCCGGAGCTGCTGAACCGGGAGATTTCCCCGGAAGACAGCCTGAATTGGCTGAAGGATCTTGAAAACTCCTTTTATCAGGTGTCCTCCGGGTACAGGGCACCGGCTATGAAGATCAGCGATTTTATCACAGGCCGGCCGGACTCCCCCCTGACAGCCTCCTCCTATGAACCGGGACTGATCCAGGCGGATCTCACCGCCCTCCTCCCCCGGGAAATCGGCAAGTCGCTGCAGGAGGGACTGAAAGACCTGGCCAGACGGCTGCCGGGGTTTGAACAGGGACAGATTCTGGGGCTGGAGAGCAAAACCTCCTCACCGGTTCAGGTCATCAGAGATAAAATGACAGGCCTTGTGGAGACGACGGAAAACCTCTACTTCTGCGGAGAAGCCTCGGGATATGCGGGGGGAATTATAAGCTCCGCCTCTGACGGTCTGCGCTCCGCTCAGGCCATTCTGGATATCTGATGATCCCGGCCTGCAATGTTTTACTTGATACAGACCGGAATATACTGTTAACATGAGGGCATGAAAACAGTTGAACAGATCATAAAAGACATCAAACCTCTGGATGTCAGAGGCGATGAAACAATAGAGATTACATCCCTGGAATACGACTCGAGAGAGGTCCGAAAGGGAACGCTATTCTTTGCCCTGGAAGGGGTTCATACAGATGGCCATGAGTTTATTGCTGATGCCATTCACAAAGGCGCTGCCGGGATTGTCTACTCCCGGGAGCAGGATTACTACTCCGACGGAGTCACCTATATCCGGGTAAAGAACACCCGTCAGGCCATGTCTCCCCTTTCGGCGGCATTCTATGACTATCCTGCCAGACAGATGAAAATCATCGGAGTAACGGGAACAGACGGAAAAAGCACCACTGTGTCCTTCATCCATCAGATGCTGGAACTGGAAGGGCAGAAAGCCGGTTTCCTCTCTACAGTGAGCTATCAGTCGGGGGATCATGTCGTCTCAAATCCCTACAGGCAGTCCACTCCCGAGGCGCCGCAGATTCACCGGATTCTCAAAGAGATGGTGGACAACGGAAAAGAATTTGCCGTTCTGGAAGCCACTTCCCACGGCCTTTCCGAAAAGAATTCCCGCCTGGCGGATGTCCTTTTCGATACTGCTGTTCTGACCAATATAACCCATGAACACCTTGAGTTTCACGGAACCATTGAACAGTACAGACTGGACAAGGCGAATCTGTTTAAAATGGTTTCCGCCTCGCCCGAAGAGGATGCTTTCGGCGTTATCAACGATGATACCCAGTGGAGTGAGATCTACATGGACGCCATCGGAGAGAAACCTGTGTTCCTCTACAGCCTGAAAAACGAGAACACCGATCTGTGGGGAAGCGATTATGCCACAGATCACTCCAGCATCACCTTCCAGCTCCATGTTCCCAACGGTACAAAAGAGGTAAAACTCAATATGCCGGGACTTTTCAATGTGGAAAATGCCATGGCGGCCCTGCTTGTTGTTTCAGAGCTCCTGGAAGAGGATGTTCTGGACCTGGCGGACAATATTAACAAACTTGTAGGCGTGAACGGCCGGATGAGTCCTGTAAACGGGGATATGCCGTTCAATGTGATGGTGGACTATGCCCACACTCCCGGAGCCTTTGAAAGGCTTCTCCCCATGGTTAAAAACGATACAGAAGGGAAACTGATTGTTCTCTTCGGTTCCGCCGGAGAACGGGATGTGGAGAAGCGCAGCGAACAGGGAGACATTGCCGATGAGTACGCCGATGTGATCTTTCTTGCCAACGAAGATCCCCGGGGGGAAGATCCCATGGACATCATCAAAGACATTGCCGAAGGAATTGCCCATAAAACCAGGGACGAAACCCTTTTCTTCATTCCCGACAGAAGAGAGGCAATGAAAAAAGCCCTGGCCATGGCCGGTAAAGGCGATATGGTACTGACCCTGGGCAAAGGCCATGAAAGTTCCATCATCCATGATGACGGCCCCAGACCCTGGGATGAAAAAGGAGTTCTCAAAGAACTCCTCACTGAGATGGGATACAAAGTGAACTGAGTACAACAGACTCTCAGGCATAAAAAAAACCGGGTGAATGACCCGGTTTTTTTTATGTCTTGTCGTTCCTAGAGATTGCCAGTACAGAGAAATCCTATCAGAATGCCGAGGAGGGTTCCCACCAGCACCTGGGGATAGGTATGCCCCAGAAGAGTTTTCAGGGCTTCCGGTTTGTCTCCCTCTTCGAAGAGATGGGAGAGTTCCGTAATAAGGCTGTTGAGGATTTCCGCATGCTGACCGGCGGCTCTTCTCACTCCTGTGGCATCGTAGACCACAATGGATCCGAAAACCAGTGAAATCGCAAAATAGGCACTATCCACGCCATAGGTCAGACCGCAGGCGGTTGTAAGGGCGGCTACTGCAGCAGAATGGGATGAGGGCATGCCTCCTGTTTCTGTCATTCTGTCCCAGGCAAATCTCTTTTCCAGTGCCAGGATCAGGACTACTTTGCCGACCTGGGCCACTATCATCCCCATAAGGGCTGAGAGAACAAGGGGATTGAAATTCATTATACTCATTAAATCCTCCGGAGATCCGGATAGAGTATCCGGTTCCATCATAGAAGTCGACTAAACAATTGAAGAGGGACAATAAACCCTTCTCTGGAGGATAGCATGATACGGTTCTCTTGAGAAGTACGGAGAAAAGTGATATCCTCCGGATTATGAATAAATTGTCCATCGCGCTGCTCTACGGTGGTCGTTCGGGAGAGCATGAAGTCTCCCTCCGGTCGGCTGCTTCGGTATTTAATCATTTGAACAGGGATAAATACAGTATCCATCTGATAGGTATTACGAAAACCGGCCTGTGGTATCTCCAGAACTCCCCCGAACAGGGAGGAGAGATCCTCAGCATTGCAGAGGATCCCGACGCTTCGGTCTCTGTAAAACCCGGAGATGGATTTTACGTATCCCGGGAGAAACTTCCTGTGGATGCGGTACTTCCGATCATTCATGGGACCTTCGGAGAAGACGGAACCCTTCAGGGACTCCTGGAGATGGCGGATCTGCCCTATGCGGGAGCCACAGTGGGCGGCAGCTACCTGGGTATGGACAAGGATATTGCCAAAATTATCTGGCAGCATCACAGCCTCCCGGTGGTTCCCTTCCGGACCCTGAGAAAACCGGAAACCGAAAAAACAGGATTTTCCTGGGACACCCTGGCATCGGCCATGGAGGAATCTTTCGGACTCCCCCTGTTTATAAAGCCCTCCCAGGCGGGATCTTCCGTAGGGGTCTCCCGGGTGGAAAACAGGGATAAATTCCGTCACGCCGTGGAAGAAGCTCTGCGGTTTGACAATAAAATACTCATAGAACCAGCCGTCAATGCCCGGGAAGTGGAGTGTTCGGTCATAGGCAACAGCACGCCTGTCTCCTTTCCCCCGGGAGAACTCCGGCCCTCCCATGATTTCTACGATTACGATGCCAAATATCTGGATCCCGACGGAGCCGCGCTCCTCATCCCGGCGGAACTGGATGAGGATCAGGCTGCCCATATCAGAAAACTGGCGGAGAGAGCCTACAGTGTTCTGGAATGCCGGGGCATGGCCCGGGTTGACTTCTTTGTGGAGAAAACAAGCGGAGAGGTCTTTCTCAACGAGATCAACACAATCCCCGGTTTTACAAGCATCAGCATGTTTCCCCGTATGTGCGAAGCAGGAGGACTGGCCTACCCGGATCTTCTGGATAAGCTGATTGAATACGCCCTGGAAGAACATGCCAATCACAAAAAGCTGAGTTTCTCCCTGAACTGAAAAGGTCATGACAGGAACATTCCCGGTGTCCTATAATATAAGGAAATATGTTTCTTAACCGTTTTTTAACAGGAAGCGGGTACACTGGGAGAGTTATGTCTGAAAAACAACTGAAAATAGGGATCCTCACTGCCGGAGGAGACTGTCCGGGGCTGAATGCGGCGATCCGCGGGGTGGGAAAAACCGCTCTTCTGAAATACGGAATGAAGGTCTATGGATTTTCCTCCGGATACCTGGGACTGATAAACAAAGAGTATGTGGAACTGACGGAAAAATCCCTTTCGGGAATCCTGACTCTGGGGGGAACCATACTGGGGACCTCCCGGGAAAAGCCCTTCAAAAACGAAGATTACGATGACTATGTGATGACCAAACCTGAAATGATAGTGGAAAACTATCAGGAAATGGGGCTGGACTGCCTGGTCTGCATCGGCGGGAACGGAACCATGAAAACAGCCGGAAAACTCCAGGACATGGGTCTGAATGTGATCGGAATACCCAAAACCATAGACAATGATGTCTGGGGAACTGATGTGACCTTCGGTTTTGATTCTGCTGTGAATATAGCCACCGAAGCCATCGACCGCATGCACAGTACGGCCAACTCCCATAAAAGGATCATGGTTGTGGAGATCATGGGGCATCATACAGGCTGGCTTACTCTCTATTCGGGTGTTGCCGGCGGCGGAGATGTGATCCTGCTGCCAGAGATCGACTGGGATCCGAAGGTGGTTTCGGAATACCTGATGCACCGGGCGGACCAGGGAAAACCCTACTCCATCATAGTTGTGGCCGAAGGGATTAAAATTCCCCCCAAGAAAAACGGCAAGAAACGGACCGTATCGGCGGGGACCTATGTGGCCCGGAAAATTGAGGAACTCACGGGACTGGAAACACGGGAAACCATTCTGGGATATATCCAGAGAGGGGGTTCCCCCTCCCCTGCGGACAGGGTGATCGCCACCCAGCTGGGCGGACATGCTGCAGAGCTGGTCGCAAAAGGTCAGTTCGGTATGATGGCAGCCTTCAACAACAACAAACTGGCGACCGTCCCCCTTGAGGAAGTGGCGGGTAAAACGAAATATGTTCCCGGAGACCATCCTCTGATCAACCAGGCCCGGGCCGTAGATACCTGTTTCGGCGAAGAGATTCCGAAAATACGATAGAAATACACCAGAGGAGTTATAGTGCCTTTTCATTCAAAAAAAATTGCATCCACAAGAAAATATCCTTTCATAAACAAGGAGATCAGCTGGCTGTCATTCAACGACAGAGTTCTGCAGGAAGCGGAAGACAAGAGGAATCCGCTGGGAGAGAGGATCAAATTTCTGGGCATATACTCCTCCAATCTGGATGAGTTCTTCCGTGTGAGAGTGGCTATGATGCGCCGGCTCTGCCAGATGGGAAAAGGCGGAGAGCTGGCCTTGAAGGAATCTCCTCTGAAAGCCCTGAAGAATATTCAGGAAGAAGTCATGGACCAGAGAAGACGGTTCAACACAATCATGTCCGCGGTCATGGACGAACTGAATGAAAAGGATATTTTTCTGCTGGATGAGGAGCATTTGTCCGAATCCCAGAGGGCATTTGTCATGGACTTTTTTGAAAAAGAGGTACGTCACAAGATTTTCCCCATCATGGTGGATATGCGCTACAAACTGCCTGAACTCAAGGATAAAACCCTCTACCTGGCGGTAGAGATGTACAAAAAACAGAAAAACAGTCTCAAACAGAAATACAGTATCATTGAGATTCCCACCAAAGTGATCCCCCGTTTTATAAGACTCCCCGGAGAAAAGGGAATCCAGAGCATCATACTGATCGATGAAATTGTCAGGATCGGTCTGCACACCATTTTCAAGGACCACAAGTATCAGGATATCCGGGCCTGGAACGTCAAGATCGTAAGGGACGCGGAACTGGATATCGATGATGATGACCTGAATCTCAGTTACATGAACAAGGTCAACGAAAGCGTGAAAAAGAGAAAGGAAGGCGCTCCCATCTGGTTTCTCTACGACAGTACCATGCCGGAAGATCTGCTTGACATGTTTATGAAAAAGCTCAAATTCAGGGAGCATGAAACAGTGACTCCCGGAGGACGCTATCACTATTTCAGCGATTTCATCCGCTTTCCCAAACTGGTGGGGCTGGACTGCTCGAAAAACAATCCTCCCATTCAGCACCGGCATTTCCCCGAAAGGAAAAGTCTCTTTTCCGCAATCCGCCACAAAGATACACTCCTCTACTTTCCCTATCACAGCTTTGATACTGTGATCGACCTGTTGCGGGATGCCTCTATTGATCCCCATGTGGAAAGCATCAAGGTGACACTCTACAGGGTGGCCCGCTTCTCCAGCGTGGTGAATGCTCTGATCAATGCCAAAAAGAACAGAAAAGAAGTACTTGTCATTCTGGAACTGAAAGCCCGTTTTGACGAGGAAAACAATATATTCTGGGCCAATGTCCTCAAGGAGAACGGCATCAAGGTCATATTCGGTGTGGAAGGCCTGAAGGTTCATTCCAAACTGCTCCTGATCAACCGGAGAGAAAAAGGCAGCACCACCCACTATTCGGGAATAGGCACGGGGAATCTCAACGAGGATACAGCCCGTCTCTATACGGACTGCTTCCTTATGACTGCCAATCCGGACATAGGTGCCGAGGTTGACTCGCTCTTTGATTTTTTCGAGAACAACTACCGTCATAAGCGGGGAAACAACCTCATCATTTCCCCCTATGACCTGAGGAAAAATATATACAGCCTGATCGAAAATGAAATTGAATTCGCCAGGAAGGGAGAAAGAGCGTCCATACGTCTGAAACTCAACAACCTCAGTGACGAAGGGGTTATCCAGAAGCTCTACGAAGCCTCCAACGCGGGTGTGAAAATCAGGATTATCTGCCGGAGCCGGTTCTCTCTGGTGCCGGGAATCGAAGGGTTCAGCGAGAATATCGAAGCCATAAGCATCGTGGACCAGTACCTGGAACACGCCCGGTTTTTTATTTTCCGCAACGGCGGTGACTCTCTGTGCTATATCTCTTCGGCAGACTGGCTGGGCAGAAACATAGACAGGCGGGTGGAAGTGACCTGTCCTGTCTACAGGAAAAGCCTGAAACAGGAACTCAAGGACATTTTCGAAATCCAGTGGCGGGACAACCGGAAGGCCCGGATCCTGGACAGAGACCTTGTTAACAACTACCAGGAAATTGCCGATGGTGAAGAAAAAAATCAGTCCCAGCACGAGGTATACGAATACCTTGTAAAACATACGGGCAAAGGCTAGTATTTCTGTTATGGCAGTATTTATCAATCGTGTTCTGAATATGAAAAATATCAAGCTGATCGGCTTTGATATGGACTATACACTGGTCCGGTATAATGCGGAGGAGTTCGAAACTCTCACCCATAACCTGGCAGCCCGGCGTCTGACCGAAGCCTTTGACTATCCCGAAGAGGTCGCCCGGCTGGAGTTTGATTTTCAGAGAGCCATTGTGGGACTGGTCATTGACCGGCGGAACGGCAATCTTTTGCAGGTGAGCCGGCACGGCAAGGTGAAGCAGGCCTATCATGGTCTGAATCAGCTTGACTACTACAGGCAGCAAAAGATCTACCAGGAAATGGCCATCGATCTGCGGGATCCGGATTTTCAGAGTCTTGATACCTCTTTCGCCATTTCAAACGGCGTTCTCTACTCCCAGCTTGTGCAGCTCAAGAACGACGGGCTGGACCTTCCCCCCTATCATGTGCTGGCGGATGATGTGAATCATGCGATTGATCAGCTTCATCAGGACGACAGTATAAAATCCAGGCTCAGAGAAGATTTCGACAGATATGTCGTTAGGGATCCCCAGGTGGCGGGCATGCTGGAACGGTACAAGGATTACGGTAAAAAACTGATGATCATTACCAATTCCGACTATGAGTACTCCCGGGTGCTTCTGGATTACGCCATCAACCCCTATCTGAAAAAGCACCGCACATGGCAGGAAGTCTTTGATCTTGTCATCACCTTTGCGGACAAACCCCGCTTTTTTGAACGGAGAGGAAGGTTTCTGAAAATTGACCCTGAAACAGCGCTGATGAGCAACTACGACGGCAAAGTGGATACAGGGATCTATCAGGGCGGCTGGTTCGGCAAACTTCAGCAGGACATGGGCTATTCGGGAAGCGAGATCCTCTACCTGGGCGACCATATCTACGGTGACGTCGTCTCTATCAAAAAAACCTGCAACTGGCGGACAGCCCTGGTTCTCAATGATCTGGAAAGAGAAATGGAAGGTCTTGTGAATGCCCGGCCTGTACAGCAGAAGATCAATGAACTGATGAAAAAAAAGACAACCCTGGAAAGGGAGATAAACAGACTGGATGCCCTTCGTTTCGAAGGAGAGAACATCCCCCGCAGTGATATCAACGATCTGTTTGAAGCCATGGACAAGCTGAATACCCAGGTATCGGAACTCCTTAAAAAGTATAAATCCTTCTTCAATCCCTACTGGGGAGAGATCCTCCGTTCGGGTTACGATGAGAGCCGTTATGCTGAGCAGGTGGAAAGGTATGCCTGTATCTATATGACAAAGGTTTCCGATCTCTACGACTACTCTCCCAAAACCTATTTCAGACCCTACCACAGAACCATGCCCCATGAGGCGGCCGCTCTGAATATGGACCCTGAAGAGGAATAGAATCGGAAAAAATACTCCCTTTCCCCGGGAAATGTATTACAATTTTATCTGTACTATAAAACAGGAGTATCTCAATGAATGAAGAGTTATCTCTCAACAGCAAGGTTCTGACCTTTGATACAGACATTTCGGTTCTTCCCAAGCTGAAAAAGATTTTTGAAAAAAACAATCTGACGGGACTGCGGTCCATAGGCGATCTTGAGATAATAGATGTTATTCTCAGCAAGAATATCCATCTGGGCGCCCTATTTGTAAATAATCAGGGCAACTATATTGAACTGGCCGAAAAACTCAAGCTGATCCGCCCCGAACTCCCCCTGTTCCTGAGACTGGAAAACAAAGAGGATGAAAAAGAGATCCCTTCTGACAAGCCCCATCTTTTTGACGGTTTTTTTCACATTTCAGAAGCGGAAAAACTTTCCAAACTGTTAACAAGCCATATTTTCATACTCAAATATCCGGCGGAAATGATAAAACAGATTCAGGAGTTTTCCGTCAGGAGCATAGAATCCCTTGTAAGGGGCATGGAGATCCACACCCCCGCCCCGACTCTTATCCGGGATAAGATTATCTACGGAGAGGTTGTCTCTCTGATCCCGGTCAATACAAGCTGGTGCCGGGGATATATGATGGTTCAGGTGGATATGGAGAATCTTCACAGCGTTCTGAGACAGAGCGGAAAGAATCCGGACTATTCCAAAGAACCGGAACTGTCCATCCCTCCCATGATCGGAGAACTGACCAACCTTATGTGGGGAGGGTTCAAGAATGTGTTTATCAAAGACGGGTTCTATGACTCTACAGGCCTGGATATTCAGGTTCCCATAATTATCAACAACAAGAGCAAGAATATCTCTTTCGGCGGCAACACTCCCCAGCTCTGTTTTGAGTACATTCTGAAGGATCAGCTGTCCCTGTCACAGGAAGCCCGGATCATACAGAAATTTATCTTCAATCTGAACTGGAATCCCGAAGCGGTCGAGGAATTCGACTTTTCCTCCATGGTTCAGGAGGGAACGATAGAACTATTCTGACAGAGAGGGACGGAGGACAGGCCAGGATCTTTTTTCTGCCAGAGCCTCCAGTTCCTTTCCGGGGTGAACGGCCACGGGAAATCCGCACTTCTCCAGAAGGGGCAGATCATTCAGACTGTCCGAAAAGAACGCACACTCTTCAAAGCTCAGATTCTCTTTTTTCAGGTATTCCCCGGCCCAGAAAACTTTGCCCTCCTGAAAGACCAGGGGGGAGATCATGCCCGTATAGCGCTGATTCTCTGTGGTATACCTGCTGGCAATACAGACAGGAATATCCAGAAGGGACGCAAAGGCCGATCCGATCACTTCATCCTGAGCGGTTATCATAATATTCCTTATATCCCGCTCTGCTCCCGCCTTCAGAACAGCTGCCATTTCAGGGTACACAAGTGCCTTTCCCGCGGTCCGGGCAAAACGGGAGGCCAGAAGAGGATACCGGCTGGTGCTCATGGAGGAGGCCCGCGAGAGATGGTACTGACCATACTCCCGGGCTGTGAGCCTGTGAGAGTAATAGAGCCTGTTGATCCTTCTCATTCCCAGAAGATCCCTCCAGCCCCAGAGGCTTCGCCGGGCCCGCCATCGGGCCCATTCTGTATCGGAATCCCTGCTGATCAGAGTCTCGTCAAGGTCAAAAAATGCCACTTTGATGCCGGGAGGATAGAAATCGGTCATATCTGTCATGGTGAAAAGGATTATACCCTTTTGCATCCCCTGTTCCAATAGACTAATATTTAGTTCAGGAGTATCCGATGAAAAACTCTCCTGTTTCTATCCGGAAAGCTCTCTGCTTCTGTCTCCTGCTTTTCTGTACTGTGGGCTTACTGCCCGGAAATACCTATATCATTCCACTCCAGGGGGATATTGAGCCTTTCAGGCTGATCTTCCTCAGGCGCAGCATTGAAAAAGCCGGCGATGCCGACAGGATCATTTTTGATATCAATACCTTCGGCGGCCGGGTCGACACGGCCCTTCAGATAGCCACCCTGATCGGTTCGCTCAGTGAAACAGAGACGGTGGCATTCATATCCGCCGGAGCGGAATCTCTGGGAGTCAGCTGGTCCGCCGGAGCTCTCATCTCTTTTTCAGCCAATAAAATCTATATGGCTTCCGGGACCTCCCTGGGGGCGGCGGCTCCTGTGTATCAGTCTACCGAAGGGATGACCATGGCTCCGGAAAAAACCGTTTCCGCCGTGAGAGGCCAGATGGCGGCTCTGGCGGAAAAGAACGGATACCCCGCGGCCGCGGCTCTGGGGATGGTGGACATGGATGTGATTGTCAGAGAGGTCACAATGGACGGCCGGCTGCAGCTTATACGGGATTCCGAGCTGTCTTCGCTGACAGAAAGAACTGCCGCCCAGGGACAGGAGCTCATCCCCGGGCCTGTGATATCAGGCAAGGGAAAGCTCCTCACCCTGACGGCGGGCGAGATGGAGAAGTACGGGATCTCCTCAGGAACCGTTGCCTCCCGGGCGGAACTCCTGAAACGTCTGAATCTGAAAGAAGAGGATGTGATTGTTCTGGAGGAGTCCCGGGCGGACCAACTGGTGGCGCTGATGACAGGAGGTGTTGTTACAAGCCTCCTCATCACTCTGGGACTGGTGGCTGTGTATCTTGAAATCACAAGCCCGGGATTCGGAATTCCCGGCACTGTGGCCATTGCCGCATTTTCCGTGGTATTCCTGGGAGGAGCCCTGATGGGAACCATGGGGTCTCTGGAACTGCTCCTTTTTATCCTGGGAGTCATGCTTCTGGCTGTGGAAATTTTCCTGATACCCGGTTTCGGTGTAACAGGCATTTCCGGTCTGGCTCTGATGGCAGCGGGTCTTGTGTTCTCCCGTCAGGATTTCATCATCCCCGACTATCAGTGGCAGATTGAACTTTTTCTGAGGAATCTCCTGATCGTGATGGTGGCCCTCGTCTCCTCGGGGGTTCTGGCCGCTCTGATCATGGCTCTCTTTCCCCGGCTTCCCCTGTTCAGCAGACTGATCCTCACGACACCGGAGATACAGGAAGAGACACTTCCGGTACAGACTCCCCCGGGAGTCCGAACAGGCATCGCCCTGACAGATTTACGGCCAGCCGGAAAAGGGCAGTTTGATGATGAGATTTTCCCTGTGGAGTCGGACGGAGAGTACATTGCCGCGGGAAGCCCGATCCAGATTATAGAAAAGTCGGGAAACCGGATAAAGGTGATGCGCCTATGAACCTGATTTATGCGATCCTTCTGGCTGTGATTGGTCTGGCAGCCCTGGTGATTGAGCTTTTTGTTCCGGCAGCGGGTCTGATCGGTCTGGTGGGAGCGGGATGTATGATCGCCGCCGTTGTGATCGGATTTACCTGGTACGGCCCCACCGCGGGGATTCTGTTCATAGCAGCACTTGTGGTTCTCAATCCTCTGGTTATCGTGCTCTGGTTCAAACGATTTCCCCGCAGCAGGATCGGAAAGAAACTGATCCTCTTTCCCCCTGAAAATGGGGAAGAAGAGGGATTGTTCCACCCCGGGATGACAGGAAAGGCCCTGACAGACCTGAGACCATCGGGAACTGCCCTGATTGAGCAGAAAAAGGTCAGTGTTGTGACCGGTGGTGACTATATTGCCGTCGGATCACCGATCGAGATCAGAAAGATTGACGGTAACAGGATCGAAGTAAGGAAAATTTCAGATCCTGATGAAAGACGAGGAGGAGAATGATGGTACAGATTATCGCCTATGTGGTTATTGGCATACTGATTCTGATACTTGTGGCTTTTTTTCTCAAATTTTTCAGTCTCTGGTTCAGAGCACTCCTGTCGGGAGCTCATATTACGATGGGCCGCCTTGTGGGAATGTGGATCAGACGGGTGAAATCCAATGTGATCGTAGACAGCAGAATCATGCTGACCAAAGCGGGTCTGCAGACCGATTCGGACCTGCTGGAGACCCACTATCTGGCAGGAGGGGATGTTATAAAAGTGAGCAAAGCCCTGATCGCTGCCAACAAAGCGGCCATTCCTCTGAACTTTCAGAAAGCCGCCGCCATTGATCTGGCGGGAAGGGATGTGCTCGATGCCGTGCGGACCAGCGTTAACCCCAAGGTGATAGACTGCCCCAATCCCCAGAAAGGCAGGATAACCATTGATGCGGTGGCCAAAGACGGGATTCAGCTGAAAGCCCGGGCCCGAGTTACAGTGAGAGCCAATATAGAGAGGCTCGTGGGAGGAGCGACCGAAGAGACCATCATTGCCAGGGTGGGAGAAGGTATCGTCACAACCATCGGTTCGGCCGTGACCTACAAGGAAGTCCTTGAAAATCCCGATCTTATCTCGAAAAGGGTTCTGGAAAAGGGACTGGACGCGGGAACCGCCTTTGAAATCCTCTCTATCGATATCGCCGATGTGGATGTGGGAGAAAATGTGGGCGCCAAGCTCCAGGCGGATCAGGCGGAGGCTGACAAGAGGCGCTTTCAGGCGGTGGCCGAACAGAGACGGGCAGCCGCACGGGCTCTGGAACAGGAGAATATCGCTCTGGAAAGGGAAAACCGGGCCAAAGTCGTCCTGGCCGAGGTGGAAGTACCCAAAGCCATGGCCGAGGCCTTCCGCAGCGGCAATCTGGGAATTATGGACTACTACAGGATGCGGAATATTCAGGCTGATACCACAATGAGAAACAATATAGCCGGAGAGTCAGGAATGAATGATCCGGAAGGGCAGAAATAATGGAAGAGTTTTCCGGTGAACTCCTTGAGATGCTTCCTCCGCTGTTCCTCCTCTTTTTCCTGGCCTTCAGTCCCGGGATTATGCGGTTTCTTCAGAAAAGGAAACTGAAAAAGGGGGGGGATCTGAAAAAAAAACCTCTCAGAGAGAAGACAGAAGAGGAGAAAGAGCCAGCTGAATCCCTTTCCCGAAGAAACGAAGGCCCCCTGCCGGGCCGTATACTCCGGGACAGCCGGGAGGGTTTTTCCGGGTCCGCCGTCAATGAGCCTCTCAGAAAACTGGAAGCCCTCCCTCCCCTCCAGAAAGCCTTTGTGTGGTCTGAGATCCTTGGAAAACCCGGCGGGAAAGGGATGAAATGAAAAAAACATTGTAAAACCTCTCCCTATGACTCTAAGATTATTATTAGCACTTGAGCGGGAGGCATCATGAAAAAAATTGGGTTTATTTCATTCAGAATCGCCGGAACAGACGGGGTCAGCCTTGAAATTTCAAAATGGGCGACCGTACTGGAAAGGATGGGACACACCTGCTACTACCTGGCAGGAGAGCTGGACAGACCTAAAGAGGTCAGCATGCTCGTGGAATCCCTCCATTTTCAGTATCCCGAATCAAAGGATATTTACGAGCAGTGCTTTAAACAGCGTGTAAGGCCGAGAGAGCTGACGGACCGGATCCATAAATGGCGGGATATCTATAAAAGCCACATCTATGCCTTTGTGGAAAAGTTTCAGATTGATGTCCTTATACCGCAGAATGCGGTAACCATTCCTCTGAACGTCCCTCTTGCCATGGCCATAACAGAATATATAGCTGAAACGAATATTCCTACCATTGCCCATCACCATGATTTTTTCTGGGAGAGGAAGAGGTTCCTTACAAATTGCGTCTGGGATTATATCAACTCCTGCTATCCCCCCCACCTGAACAGCGTTTCCCATGTGGTTATCAATACATCAGGACAGAATCAGCTGGCTCTCAGAACGGGAATCGCCTCGACTCTGATTCCCAATGTGATGGATTTTGAGAACGATCCTCCCGGCATTGACGATTACAGCAGGGACATCCGCCAGGCACTGGGTATAGAAGAGGATGAACTGCTGATCCTGCAGCCCACCCGGGTTGTTCAGCGGAAGGGAATCGAACATGCCATAGAGATGGTCTCCCGTCTGAAAGGGAGAAAAAGCGTGTTTGTCATCTCCCATGCCTCGGGAGACGAAGGGTTCGAGTATGAAAACCGGGTCAGAGAGTTTGCGGATCTTCTCCATGTAAGAGCCATTTTTGTGGAGGAGCTGATTCAGGAGCAGAGGAAGATCCTTCCCGACGGCAGAAAGGTATATACCCTGCAGGATATCTATCCCCATGCGGATTTCGTTACCTACCCGTCCCTGATAGAGGGTTTCGGCAATGCCTTCCTGGAGACCATCTGGTTCCGGAAGCCCATACTGGTGAACAATTACTCCATTTACTCCCATGATATAAAGCCCAAGGGGTTTGAAGTGGTAGAGATAGATGATTTTATTACCAACGAAACCATTAAAGAGGTGGAATATCTGCTGGATAACCCCGATGTGGTAGAGAAAATGACCAATAAGAACTACAATCTGGGCCTGAAATACTACTCCTATGCGGAGATTGACCATAACCTGAGAACCATCCTGGGGAACTTTTTCGGACAGAGATATTACGGGGATATTCACAATTCCTAGCTTT
Organism: Oceanispirochaeta sp.; assembly: GCA_963666275.2. Lineage (GTDB taxonomy): Bacteria > Spirochaetota > Spirochaetia > DSM-2461 > DSM-2461 > Oceanispirochaeta. The sequence continues at coordinate 1,106,247 of CAXXOA010000001.1, read as the reverse complement.
TTACTATTTTTTTTGAAAAAAGACTTGCATAATTAGGCAATGCTAATTATATTATAAACATCTAATACATGATCTGTTAGTTCATGTTGCCGATGTAAATGACATAGATTCCTTTATAACAGTTTCCTGGCCCCTCCGTTGGTGTAGCGGAGGGGTTTATTTTTATAAGGGATTCCTCTATTTCACTCCTTCCTTTCCCTTCTTTAATTTTTTTTCCTGTCGGCAATTTACTTTATATATGTTTTTTATTATATTCAGAAATTATGGGATTCATTAAGACACTTAAAACATTTCAGGATGTACAGGACGTTATCAGTACAGAGGATGAAGTCAATCTCATGTACTTCAGCCGTCACGACTGCGGAGTCTGCCATGCGGTCAAGCCCAATGTGGAGGCTCTGCTGGAGAAATACCCCCAGGTAAAGGGATACGACTGCTATCTGGAGACTGATCCCATGATTGCCGGACAGTACAGCCTCTACAATGTCCCGGTGATCCTCATTTTTGTGAATTCAAGAGAGGTCCTCCGGGAGGGACGTTTCATCGTTATGGATGTACTGGAGCCCAAACTGGAAAGGATCCTCACAAGTTTCGGGAAGATTTAGTCCTTCCCCGGGAATACCCGAGTTATTTAGAAACATTTGAATCGATATTTAATTATTCATTCTTGACAAAAGTCCTCTCCATAAAGGATACTGGTTTTAATCTGAGAAAGGCGGTACCTACCGGTTTTCAAGGAGACTTAAAGATTCAGGTTTAAACCTGTCTGACCAAAAGATGAAATCTGATGGAGAGGAACTATGAATATCCCCACAGCTCTGAAACCGGAAGAACTGAGAGATCTGTTCTATCATGCCCCTACGGAAGAACTGATTGCCCTTGGCGGCAGCGTCTGCCGCAGGGTTCACGGAAAGGATGTCCTCCTCAGGGGACTTCTGGAATATACCAATTACTGTATCAGCAACTGTCTCTACTGCGGCATCCGGAAAAGCAATCGGAATGTAAACCGCTATCGCATTGAGGAAGACAAGCTCATTGAAGCGGCCCGGGCCGGTTTTGACCGGGGTTTGCGTACCTTTGTTCTCCAGGGCGGGGAAGATCCGGTGTATACAACCGAAAAAATCTGCCGTGTTATTGAATCCCTGAAAGAGATGTCCCGGGGAGAAGCGGCAGTGACCCTGAGCTGCGGCATGAGGAGCGCTCAGGAGTACCGGGAAATGGCTGCGGCCGGGGCAGACAGGTATCTGCTGCGTTTTGAAACCTCCGATCCCGCCCTGCATGCCTATCTGCGGGACGGAAAAACTCTGGCCCTGCGTCTGCAGGCTCTGGAGGATATCAGAGCCGCGGGCTTTCAGGTAGGAAGCGGCTTTATGCTGGGCCTGCCCGAAGAGACAGCGGAGATCAGACTGCAGAATATTCTGCTGGCTCAGGAACTGAAACTGGATATGGTAGGAATCGGCCCCTTCATTCCCCATCCGGATACTCCTCTGAAAGAGGCTCCCCAACAGGGAATAGAAGAAGCAGTCCGGGGGGTGGCTCTCCTCCGCCTGGCCCTGCCTGAAACCCATATCCCCGCCACAACCGCCGCCGGAACACTCGAACCGGACGGAAGGGAGCAGATGATCAGGGCAGGCGCCAATGTGCTGATGCCCAATCTGACCCAGGTGGACTATAAAAAAGACTATCTGCTCTACCCGGGAAAGATCTGCCTGGATGAAAGCGGGATCCAGTGCATAGGCTGCCTTTCCATGCGGGTGAAACCCCTTGAAAGGGAGCTCAGCTTTGCCAGAGGCGATGCCCCCCGGGTTCTGCGGGAGGGGGCATGAACTACTACGGAGAAGAAACCCGGAAAGCCCTTGAGATACTGGGAGAGGACAGGACTCCCCGGGAAATGATCCGGGCTTACGGAGAGGTCAAACTGGCCGCTCTGAGGGCGCAGCAGGAGACGGCGTCTCTCTATCCTGAAGATTACTTTCCTCTGCTGGAGGAAAGCGCCCGGGAGATTATCCGGGGAGACCTGGATGATCACTTTCCCCTTCCCCTGGCCCAGGGCGGTGCGGGAACCAGCCTTCACATGAACATCTGCGAAGTTCTGGCAAACAGAACCAATGAGAAATATGACGGCACATTCCGGGCCCATCCCCTGGACCATCTGGCCCGCTTCCAGTCCACTAATGATACTTTTTCAACCGCCGTCATCCTGATGACCTTCCGTTTTCTCGAAGAGACGGAGACGAGTGTGGTCCGACTGCAGGAGGAACTGGTTTCCAGAGAGACTCTTTATGAGGAGTGGCTCCATTGCGGCCGCACAGAGCTTCAGGATGCCCTCCCTATGACTCTGGGCCAGGTTTACAGCGCCTGGGCCGGCCCTGTGGAGAGGGACCGGTGGCGGCTGAATAAACTGAAAGAACGCCTGAGGACCATCCCTCTGGGGGGAACCGCCATAGGAACTGGATTCTCGGCCCCCCGGGAGTATGTTTTTGCCGCGGAAAAGCAGCTCCGCAGAATCACATCCTATCCCCTCTGCCGGAGTCAGAACCTCTGTGACCAGGTGGCCCATACGGACTCTCTGGCCGAAACAGCCTCGGGAATGGCCCTCTGCGGCGAGAACCTATACAAAATGACCTCGGATCTTCTTCTGTATACCTCCTCCCTGAGCGGAGAGATCCGGCACAGGGAACTGCAGTACGGTTCCACCATCATGCCCTATAAATCGAACCCTGTCCTTCTGGAACTGATCCGGGGGCTGTGCATGGAAGTTTCGTCCACGGCCGGACTGATCAGGGAGTACAGCCGGAGCGGCCAGCTGCAGCTCAATGCAAACCTGCCCTTTCTGGCTGAGCAGATGATCCGTCTTCATACCAGGCTGGGCAAAGCCCTTGCCTGCGCCTCGGGCCCCCTGATGGAAGCCCTGGTGCCCGACAGGAGGGAAATGGAATCCCGCCTGGTCAACAGCCCTGCACTGCTGAACTCCCTGAAAGATGAGCTGGGATACAGCGGCCTGAAGGAGCTGATCCTCCGGATAAAAGAGGCGGGACTGGTTACGAAAGAGGAGCTTATCCTCTGGCTGGCTGAGAACACAGACCTGAGCAAAGAGTACCTGACGGAAAAATTTACCCCCTATAAACTGACTGGATTTACCACAGGAGGATCCCAATGAGCAGCACCCCCCTTGCAGAACTGACGAGAATTGTCCTGGCGGGAGTCAGGAATGCGGGAAAATCGTCCCTGATGAACAACCTCTTTCAGAAAGAGGTAGCCATCGTCTCGGATACCCCCGGAACCACCACAGACCCGGTGACCCGTAAAATCGAGCTGGGCAGACTGGGTATGTGCGCCCTGACCGATACAGCGGGACTGGATGACCTGGGAGACCTGGGGGAACAGAGGATCCGCAAATCCAGGGAGCGGATGGAAGCGGCGGATGTGATCCTCTTTGTGTCCCCCGGAGACAGGGAGGTCACGGCCAGTGAAAAAGACCTTCTGGCCTGGCTGGAAGAGAAGAACCTTCCCTGGATCGGAGTCATCACTTTTGCGGACCGGGATGTTCTGGAAAACAAGATGAGTTTCTTTCCTCCGGAAAAAAGGATCCTGCTGGACAATACGAAAGAAAAATCCTCGGAAGAGCTGATCCGGAAAATAGAGAAGCTGGACAAGGAGATTCACAGGGAGATGACTCCCGTGGAAGGCCTTGTGAAAGAGCAGGACCTGGTGCTCCTTGTGACCCCTATCGATCTGGCCGCTCCCGCCGGACGGCTGATCCTGCCCCAGGTGGAGACCATCCGGGATCTGCTGGACCGGGACTGTGCCGCTCTGATCGTCAAGGAAAGGGAGCTCTACTCTCTCTATCACAACCTGGGGATCAAACCCTCCCTTGTTATAACAGACAGCCAGGCCTTTCATAAAGTGGCGGCGGACCTGCCTGAAGATCAGCCTCTGACCTCGTTCTCCCTGCTCTTTGCCCGCAAGAAAGGAGATCCCGAGCTGTTCATCCGCAGCCTGAAGGCTCTGCAGAACTTTCCGGTAAACGGTAGAGTCCTGGTAATGGAAGCCTGCTCCCATCACAGGCAGGCCGAAGATCTGGGTACAGTGAAAATCCCCCGGCTCTTCCGTCAGCTCGTAGGTTCCCGGGTGGAATTCTCCCACAGCCGTCAGCTCCCGGATAATCCCGGGGAATGGGATCTGATTATCCACTGCGGCGGCTGTATGACCACCCAGAAAGCCATGCACTCCCGTCTGAACGCCTTCAGGGAAAAAAATGTGCCCGTATTAAACTACGGCCTCTTCCTGGCCTGGGCAAACGGCCTTCTGCCCCGGGCGCTGGAACCCTTTCCTGAACTGGCGGAGATCTATGAAGGATCAGTGGTTTAGGGATGGCTCAACGGAGAAAGATGGCCAAGATCTCTCCCATCAAGATCAGGAATATTTCTGAAAGAAAAATATAGAGTCTGTTGAAATGTTTATCCATGTCTACAGGAAGTACGGTAAACCGCTAGTTTCAAAACCTCAGGACATGGAAACTGATAGTCCCCAAGATTCCCTGATTCTTGATATCCACTTTGGAACCGATACTTGTCAGACCGTATCTGCCCTGTACTCCCAGAGAGAGGAAGGTTGTAATATCGGCTCCGACTTCAACAACAATACCGAAATCATTGTTAGGATCAAAGGAGCCCCATTTATCTTCATACTCTTTATAACTATAGGCATCCAGTCCTATACCCAGGTAAATTCCCCCGGCATAGTAGAGTTTCTGGTAGAGCTTTCCTATCATGACATTAAGGTTGAGATAGGTATATGTGTTGTAGAAGTAGGTGTCCGTAGGACTCACATACCCCACAAAACCTGTTTCCAGGTAACCCAGATCAAAGAAGAAATAGGATTCCTCCAGCAGCAGCTCCTCAACTTTGAGACGTACCCCGGGAGTAAAGGAAAAATCGCTCCTGGCATCAAACTCTGAAGGATAATCGCCCCGTGCGCTGGATACTCCGAAACCTCCCAGAACTGAAAGCCTCTTGTCTGGTCCGGCCGGTTCTGCCCCTGAAAGCCATAGCGTTACCGTAAATGTTAAAAATAGTATAAAAAATATTCTTTTTAGAAACCTTCTGTTCATACCAATCCCCCGATTATGACTATAGACTGAGACGGTATGTAGAAGTGATACTGTGATCGGCGCAAAATCTGCATCCGTCACTTTACCTATTAAATATAGAATCCGGCAGAAGGATTAAGCAAATAATTCATTTCAGATTGTTCTGTCCGGACCGGAACAGGGAACGGTAAAATGATTTTCTACAGGATTCTTTTAAGTTATATTATTTCAGGGGATTTCACTGAAGAGAGTATCAACCAATCACTGCTTCTACTCCCCGGTCAGGGGTAGAAAGATTCTGGTAAGGAAGATAGAAAGTCAATTGTAGTGTTTAACCATATCATCCCGGAGTTCTATATACCATCAGTTTGTATCCTCCGGGATTCTGAATACCTTGAATTGATATCTTCAAAGCGCTTATCTACAGCTTCAATTTTAAAATAAATCTACCACTGTAAACCGATCCCGGTGTACACACCCACCAGGGTTGGATTCAACGGAGATATGGCTGGAAGAATCTGCATATTTACTGAAACTTTCTCCTTATTTCCTTCTGAATACAAATTCAGTGAATCGCTCAGCTTTTCATTGTATTTAGATGTGAAAACAGAAGGAATAACTATTCCGGCAATTCTGGTCAGACCGAAGAGAATGAGACCCGACTGGAAAGCCGTATCATAGAATTTAAAGTCCGGATTAACAATGACATTTCCGTTCTCATCTATAAAATCCCCTCTGTCACCATTCCAGTCATCGCCTCCGTCAGAATCTTCTACCCAGTATTCGGAATGCTCCTCTTTCCAGTCTTCATTATTGAAATATCCGATAACTCCGCCTGTAAAGATAAGGGAGGCGGCAATAATATCAGAAACCATGAGTGATACGCCTGCTGTCTTATTATGATTGAGATATGAGCCGACTCCAAAACCAGGGAGAGTATTTACAATAGCACCTTTCAGGGCATTTCTGCTGTTCCTGTCATACAAGGCTTTTTTTTCAGCAGGACTCAAGAGCCTGCTCCTTTCACGGACCATCTCATAATTAGCCGTTAAACCATCCTTAATGAGAGAATTTGTCTGATCAAAGAGAGTCAGATCGAGCATTCCCAAGTCATTTTGTTTTAAAGACTGCATTTCCCTGTCCAGGGACTCTGTCAAAAAAATAGCCAATCTATCCGTATCATCCAGAATATCATCAAAAGTGGTATATTTCTCTGAAATGGATTGTATGGTCTCTGTTGATTCTACATCAATGAGCTTCAGATTTATGATATACCTCTGCCCGACCTTTCCCAGACTTCCTGTAACAATGTACTGAGCAGAAAGCAACTCTCCGATTTCAACTGCAGTCTCATTGCTGGATACACCGGAGAGAGAAAACCTCTGCTCTTTCAAGACTTCATCTCTCTGGTTTCTGTCAATAACCGTATAGGAATTTGTATTAACAAGACTGGAGAAAATAAAATCCAGCAGAACCGCCATCTCATTTTCATTTACTTCATTAATAGAAAGATCAAGGATGGCAATAACTTCTTTTTCTGGTTCAACTGAAAAGAGATTAACCGAAATTGATAGGAAAGCAAAAACCAGTAAAAGTACTTTTTTCATAAAGATCCTCCATTCTTGGTATGAAAATTTTTATAAAAAACAAAATTTTCGGAACAGCTGATTGAAGAGTAGTATGTCGTACCCAGTATATCATATTTCACCGATGCAATAAATATCTCTTTTTACTGGTGGTAATTATTACAAACCATATAATCATTTTACCGCCAAAGATTCTTCTCTATTTTAGAAAATGTAGCTTCAGAAAAATGAAAGAAAACAAGATATGCTTTATATTCCCCCCCTATTTATGTTAAACAGGAACATCTGGGAAAAGTGGCATTACTCCATTTTATGTACATATAATTAAATATTAAGGAAAATAAGGTATTAAATTTAAGTTTATGAAAATACTGCATCTGGACTTTAGCAGCTTTTTTAAGAAGGCAATACAGAAATCCAATCTTTATGAATCCCTGGAGTTTCTGGGGGGCTCCTCTATAGCCGAAGCCTGGGAAATCCTTGAGAAACAGAAAATAGACCTGATCCTGAGCGGTCAGGAGCTGCGGGACGGAAACCTTGAAGCCCTTTTGAGGAAACTGGAAAAATCTCCCTTCAGAGAGATACCCGTTATCCTGATCACATCGAACGACACTTTTGAACTGAGGAAAAAGTATTTTAACCTGGGTGTTGTCGATTTTATAAGAAAAGAAAAATTCACTCCGGAAAATCTGGAAAAGCATCTGAACCATTTTGAAAATCAGATCCATATGATCAGCAAACTGGGATCGGCTTCGGTGGCGATTCTGGATGACAGCCAGTTAAGTCTGAACACAGCAAAAACCATGCTGAGCATGTATCAGATTGAAAATATCCGGACTTTTACTGATCCCCTTGAATTTCTAAAGGATCCAACTCCTTATGACATTTACCTGATCGACCTTGTCCTTCCCGGTATGTCGGGAGAAGAAGTGGTTCAGGAACTGCGCCGGAAGTATCCCTACGCTGTGATCATCGCTGTGTCCTCTCTGGAAAAATACAATACCATTGTCCATGTACTGGATTCAGGAGCTGACGACTACATCATAAAACCCTATGACGCCCGTCTGCTTTTTGCCAGACTCAAAAGCAGTTACAGAAGTTATCAGATGATGAAAAAACTGGATGAGCAGAACAAAATCATGGAGGAGATGTCGATAACCGACGGCCTGACGGGTGTTAAAAACCACAGATACCTGATGGACAGATTATCCCGGGAGATCAGTATTGCCCGGAGGAATCAGCACCCTCTCTCTCCTGCTGCTTGATATAGATAAGTTCAAACTGGTTAATGATACCTACGGTCATCCCAATGGCGATCAGATACTCAAAGCTTTGAGCAGCCATTTTACGGAGAATATCAGAGACTATGATATTTTCGGCCGCTACGGCGGAGAGGAGTTTATGCTGATCCTGCCTGATACGGATTGTGAAACCGCATTTGGAATAACCGACCGATTGCGGAAAACCTTCCATGAAATGTCCTTCCCCGGGATCAGCGAGGAACTGCATGTATCCTTCAGCGGCGGACTGATTGAATGGGAGGGGGAAGATTCGACGAAACTTCTGCAGCTGGCGGATGAACGGCTCTACTCAGCCAAGAAATCGGGACGGAACAATATTCGGATGAAATAGCCATCAGAGCAGGAAGATTTCGGCCAGAATGCTCTTGACCTGCCGGGAGGACTCTTCATCCAGATGTCCCAGCCGGCGGATCAGACGGTTATTCCGGATTGTCCGGATCTGGTCCAGAACGATCAGTCCTTTCTTTCCCTCCAGGGAAACTTCCAGCCTGGTAGGGCCGGACTGAACCCGGGTCGACATGGGAGCGATCAGAATGGTCGAAAGGGATTCGATCATTTCCGTGGGAGAGAGGATAAGGCAGAACCGGGTTTTGCTTATATCCCGGGAAACGACTTTATCCAGATTTATCAGACAGATATCAAATTGACTTATCACCATTCCCAGTCATCCATCTTTACAAGAGAGGGTTCTTCGATAAGGAGATTATCCACGCCCCTCTCTTTCATATTTTTCAGACTTTCCTTCCAGTCCGAACGGCAACGGGAATTCACTGGTTTTATAAGCAGTCCTCCGTTGAGGATCTCCACATCCACAGACTCTCCGTGGTCACAGTTCTCCCATGCCTCGGCCGGCAGTTCCAGCACCACTGAGCTTCCCTCTTTACGTATTGGAATCCTCATAAGCCCCCCCGTTACTGTAATAATACACCCGGGATTACCATTTTCCAATATTTATATACCTACCAGGGCAGTTTCGTCTCTCTCCGGATCTGAATATGATCGACCATACCGTTTCCTCTGCAGGTAAGAAGGAAGCGGATCCACTCGCCCAGCTCCTCCGGTCCGATCAGTTCTTCCGTATTGATATCCGGTCTGACACCTGTGACCATATCCGTGGCCACTCCCCCCGGAGACAGGACGTGGATTCTATACCCCCGGGGCTGGAGTTCCCTGGCCAGGGATTTGCTGAATCCGATCAGGGCATGCTTTGATGCTGTATAGATCGACTGCAGGGGATACCCCGCCGTGGCCACCACCGAAGCGATATTGATCATTGTTTTGACTGAGGAAGACTCCATAAGGGGCAGAAGGGCCTGTGTGAGAAAGTAGGGAGTCCTGGCATTGAGAGTCATGATTCTGTCCCAGTCTTCAGGGGTCGACTCTTCCACAGGAGCGGAAAGGGCCGCTCCGGCATTATTGATAAGCACATCCACTGAGTCAGTATGCTCCTTCAATGCTTTTACAAGAGACTCGGGGCCCTTGCTCCCGGCCAGATCCACAGGCAGGCAGAGCGCCTTGCCGCCTTTCTGTTCAATTTCTTTTTTGACACCTTCCAGTGCCTGCCCAGAACGGCTGACCAGGTAGAGAAAGGCTCCTTCTTCCGCCAGAGCCAGGGCTGCGGCTCTGCCGATCCCCCGGGAAGCTCCTGTAATCAGGATTTGACTGTTCTTTAACGATATTTTTTCCATACCCTATTATCTCAGCGGTCCCTTCAAAGGGCAAGGCATTTCCTGAATATCCCGGGTTAAGCGGGAATAATCTGTATGTTCATTCATTGGCTATCTTCCTTTTTTTCAATGTGATCATAGAGGCAACTTCAGAAAATGATAAAGAGAGTTTACTCCTCTCCTGTAAGGACTTTATGAATCAGTGTACTGAATTCTTTCTGTTTATAGGGTTTCTGTATAAAACCGCTCAGGCCCTTCCCGTTAAGTTCCCTTAAAATATCAGGAGGAGTGAATCCCGAGGAAATAATGACTCTCACATCGGGGTCAATCTTTCTGAGAGCTGTAAAAACTTCCCTGCCGTCAATTTCAGGCATGATCATATCGGTAATCACAAGATCGATATCCTCTTTCCGTTCTCTGTAGATTTCGATCCCTTCCCTGCCGTTATCTACATCGATCACTTCATATCCAAGCCCTTCCAGCATGGGTCTGGCAGTCAGTCTGACAAGCTTTTCATCGTCAATGAACAGGATGGTTCCGGTTCCCCTTCTGGTTTCTCCGGGAATCTCTGCCCCTCCCCTGGATTCAATACAGGGCAGATACAGATGAAATACGGTTCCCACTCCGACTTCGCTGTACACGCGGATTTCGCCGTGATGATTCTTGACGCTGGAATAGACCGATGAGAGTCCCAGTCCGGTCCCTTTATCCCGGCTTTTTGTTGTAAAAAAAGGATCAAAGATCCTGTCCAGATTCTCCGGGCTGATTCCGGTTCCCGTATCTCTGACTTCAAGCTCGACATACTCTCCCGGTTCAATGGAGAAGGGACTGATCCGGCAGTAGGATTCCCCCAGGGTCAGATTGCGTGTCTGCAGAAAGAGCTCTCCCCCTTCGGGCATGGCATGGGAGGCATTCAGCGCCAGATTGAGAAGACAGTTCTGCAGATCCGAATACTCTCCCGATATGACGGTATTTTCCGCGGTCTCACTGACATGTATTCTGACTTTTTTATCAATCGTCCTTTCCAGAAGGACCATAGTATCCCGGAGCACTTTTGAAAGGTCTATAGGCAGGTCCGTCAGATCGGAACGGCGGGAGAATGAGAGCAGTTTTCCTGTGAGATCTCCCGCTCTGGAAGAAGCTTCCAGGATCATATCCAGATACTGGCTGTCCTCCTCCTTTTCAAAAGCCCCGTGGAGTTTGAGAATCTGGGCAGCCCCGGAGATTCCGGTAAGCATATTGTTGAAATCATGGGCGACTCCCCCGGCCAGATGCCCCACAGCCTCCATTTTCATGGCGTGTGACAGCTGCTGCTCCAGCTTTTTCTTTTCTGTGATATCGTCAATTCTTATGACAGCTCCCCGGGAGACCGCTGCGCCTTCCTCCCGGGAGGGGATGAACAGGGGATAGACAGTCACGTTTTCATACAGAGTTTTTCCCTCACCTGAAAACCGGGATCTGACCTCTTCAAAGATCTTTCCCGCAGCAAGATCCTTTCTGATCCTCAAGGCAAAGTCAGAAATCTCGGGAAATACTGAAAAAAGGTCCTTTCCCCTGACGTCATTGAATTTCAGACCGAAATACTCCTCTGCTTTATCGTTCCACTGCGTTACCCTTCTGTTTTCATCCAGAGCAATAATCACGGAAGGCATGGAATTGATAATGCTTCCCGTCTCTTCCCTGGCTTCAACAAGGGCGGTTTCCGCCTTTTTCCGTTCGGCAATTTCACATTTCAGATCCTCAATTTTCTGTTTGACAGCCTTCTGCATTTCATCGAAACTGCCTGCCAGGAGACCGATTTCATCGGAATTCCTGACTTCAATGTGATGTTCCAGTTCCCCCCTGGCAATCTTCGCGGCTATCTGGGTCAGCCGGATAATGGGAGAAGTAAAATTCAAAAGGAGAAAAGCCAGTACCGCAAGGACTATAATTGAGAGGACTGATGTCAGGATAATCAGATTGTTTCTGAATAATCTGAGATCCCTGTATTTGATACTGTAGGGAAGTGAATAGCCGATATACCAGCCCCAGGGGGAGTAAAACTTATAGATATACCAGGTTTTCTCCCGGCCCTCCCTGTGCTCGGCAACCCGACCTCTTCCGCTGGCACTGGCCTCGGGATTTTTAAGATTCCGGAAAATGTCCTGAAGGGAACGGTCCCCCGCGGGAAGAACGGGATGGGACAGGATGGTAAAGCTCCTGTCCAGAATAAACGGGGCTTCCTGAAGGATCTCGGGACTGTCATAGTAGGTGTCCTGTAGATTTCTTAAAAAGGATGACTGAAAATCATCAATATACGCGTCAACCAGTCCTGTCCTCAGGAGCCTTTCATTGGTTGTATCCAGATCATTAATGAGAATCTGAATCTTTCCTTCAAACAGAGTCTGCTGACTTTTATCGATAATACTATGAAGCTGTCTGTCAACAAGTATCAGAAGGGAGAGAACTGAAAAGAGGAAGAGCAGTCCGATAATAAATATCAGTTTGAATGTAAATGATTTGAATGAAAACAAACGCACTCCGTCTCCCGGCTATCTCTCAGTTCCCGCTGTCTCTACTGACAAGATGGGACCTTTCGATCAGCTCCTGAGGGAATTTAATCCCCAGCTTCTTTGCCAGATCCATATTCAGATAGACCGCTGCCTGTTTATTTCTGGCGATGGGGATCTCCCGGGGAGACAGACCGGAAAGGATCTTCAGGGCTGTTTCCGCTGACCAGCGCCCCTGCTCTTCCCCCATCTGCGCATAGGTGACAAGCACCATGGGACTGAACCAGGGGTCCCAGGATCCTGTGGGGATCTCTGTATTTTCAATCATAAAATCCGAAAGCTTGTCCATATCCCGGTCCCAGTCCGGAAGGGCTTCGAGGTGGCCCACAAGGAGGATATCCACCTGTTTCTGAAGCTGCCTGTAGAGAGACTCCCAGTCTTCGTAATCCCTGGCATAGGCCTGTACAATCTCCCTTCCCAGAAGCTTTTCAAATTCACTGCCCTCTTTCCGGGCCGTAAGGGAGTCTCCTTTCAGAAAACCGATAGAATCCCCCCGGCTATACAGGGAGAGCTCCTTTACAAGCTGATCAATCAGCTGTACCTCCAGGATCCCTGTGACATTCTCCGCAGGAAATCCATACTCCGAAGCATCCCAGTTGACACCGCAGAAAACAAAGGGGAGAGACCGGCCCAGGTAATAGGGGGCAATCAGGTATTTTGAAGCATTATCATCACTGGCTATGACGATCCCGGGCTGCCACTCAGTGATAAGATCCCGGGCTTCCTGTGCGGCATTTTCTATGAATTCCAGGCTGCTGTTTCTTTTTGTATCCATATGATAAATCTTCAGCTCCACAAGGCCGGTGGAACTGACAGGCTCTCCCTGTGCATCCAGGTCAATCTGAAAAACATCATACAGGCCTTCCATAATAGACATGACCCAGGGAAACTCGGCATGGTAGGAGTCGATAAAAAGGACTTTCGGTCTTTCTGAAACAGTTTCAGGAAGAGACGCCTCAGCAGCGGTGTCTTTGTCCCGGCAGGAAACAAAACCGAATGCCATGAGTATCAGAAGTGATAGTGTGAGATTTCTCATAAACGCCTCATGGTTACATTATAGATTTAAAATATTCAAAAAACTACAGATTCTTCTGTTTTGCGAAATAGACCTCTCCCCCCCTGCTCCCTTGCATCTTCCTGAATCATAAACTACATTTCTTTTATGAGAAAACTGAAGCTGACCCTGCTGGATTACAGTTCCTGCGCCTATCTTGCGGTCTATGCGGCCAGTGCCGTGGCCACACCTGTATGCCTGGTGATCCTTTCTAAAGAGCTGAACCTGAATCTTTCCGAGGGCGGGTCCATTGAAAGCGTCAGAGCCCTGCTTCTGACTCTGATTCTGCTGATTAGCGGTATCGCCGCGGCCAGATGGGGGAAAGCCGCGGTATTATCCGCCGGTGGCCTTCTTTTAACAGGAGGGCTGATCTTCTACGGACTGGCCCCGTCCTTTTCCTTTATCCTTCTGGCGATGGTGTTTGTCGGCCTCGGCGGAGGACTCCTGGAGGCCCTTATCAATCCGCTCATACAGGATCTCCATCCCCGGAATTCCGGAGCCTATCTGAATATTGTGAATGCCTTTTTTTCCATCGGCGTCCTGGTAACTGTCCTGACGGTAGGAGAACTTCTGACTGCCCAGATCTCCTGGCGGTACATATTCCTCGGCCTGGGAGCCCTGTGCCTTCTGGTGTGCCTCCTGTTTCTCGGGAGTACCATAAAAACATCCCGCATGGGCATGCTTCCGGCCAGACCCGGGGGAAATCCTCTGAATCATGCTTCGCAGCTACTGAAAAACAGGCGGTTCTGGGTTTTCGGGCTGGCAATGGTCTGCGGAGGCGGAGCGGAATCAGCCTACACCTTCTGGAGTGCCAGTTTTATCCAGCTCACCTATAATACGGGACCCCGGGCCGGAGCCCTGGGAACAGCCATATTCGCGGCGGGGATGATAACAGGGCGCATAGCCGGCGGGCTTGTGAAGCAGAAGCATATCTACCATCAGATCATGATTTCCGCTCTGGGGGGACTTCTTATCAGTTTCGGATTTTTTTATATCCGCTCGCTCACAGGGCTGTTTATCCTGCTGTTTCCCGCGGGACTGGCGGTGGCCTGCTTCTGGCCCAGCCTGCAGTCCTACGGAGTGGACAGGATCCGGGGAGACTCGACAATGATCTTTATTCTTCTTTCGGTCATGGGTATTCCCGGGTTTGCCGTGACTAGCTGGCTTATGGGCCTGATAGGAGACAGGATAAATCTGAGGATCTCCTTTGCTCTGATCCCACTCTATTTCGGAGTCCTGGCTGCCGCCATGTTTATGGAGAGGCTCTCAGGAGGGAAGGAAGTCCCCCGGGATCAGCAGGAAGAAACTGTTATTCCCGATCCTCTGTAGGGGGAGCCAGCTCCCGGATCAGGGCTTCAAGTTCCTCCCGGCTGATATCGTAGTGATTCAGACGGGCCAGGAACTGTTTGGTATTTCCGTAACCGATCCTCAGCCGTTCTCCCAGCTTTCTCCGGAGCTCCCGGGATCCCGCATCGCCGGACAGGCCGTAATAATCCATGTCCCCGAGGGTAAACTCCTCCCGTTTCTCCACCAGCTTATACCGGGCTTTCTTCAAAGCCGCCTGTATCGCCTCGGACGTGGCATTCTCCACTCCGATATTATCTCCTCTGGTCCCTTCCTTGCGGGATATATAGGCATGCTTAACATTGGGAACGGCTTTCTCAATGGTTTCACGGATCTGACGGCCCGCATAATCGGGATCAGTCAGAACAATAACACCCACTCTCTGACTGGCAAAGCGGATTTTATCCAGAGTTTCTCCTGAACGGACGGCAAAACCGTGAACGGGAAGGACCTCCGCCTGAACCGCTTTTTTGACAGCTGCCACATCATCGGCCCCTTCTACAACAATAAGTTCCTTAATAATCATCAATTGGATTCAACAACCTTTTCCGGGGCCGGAATAAACATCTTCCTACGAAGAACCATAAGAGAGAATCCCGCCTCTCTGGAAAAGATCTCTCTGGTCATCCTGTACCCCATGGATTCATAGAATCTCTGATTATGCTCAGCCCAGTCCGGAGTGTCCAGTCCCCATTCCCGGATAGAGGAGTATTTCTGTTCCAGCAGGAAAAATACCCGCCTGCCGATTCCCCGGCCTCTGAGATCATTGCGGACAAAGACTCTGTTGATCCACCCTGTTTTATCGGATTTCAAGGTGATAAAAAGACCTCCCGCCACCCTGCCCTGATGGAAAACTGTAAAGAGCTTCCCCCGCTTGGCCGCCTCTTTATGCCAATCGATGCTGTCATAGCCTTCGGGGCCGCCGGGAGTATGAGGGGAGTGTTCGGTAGAATCTGTCAGAAAGGATTCCCGGGATATCTCTATGAGGTCAGGATAATCTGCCTCCCTGGTTTTTTTAAGGCATGTGCCGTCGGAAAAGGCAAAGGAGTCGCTGTTGAAAAGGAAGAGCCCTGAGCCGGAAAGAACCTTTGCAGTCATTCCCTGTCCGGAGATTTTCCTGCCGGAAAAACTCCCGTCGTACACAGATCCGAATCCGCAGGAGGGGCAGTTGTTTTTCAGAATTGCCGCAGGAATCCTGTTCATAATGGCCCGGTCCCGAGCCGCTTTCGCTCCGAGAAGGAAAGCCCCGGTCACATCCTCCCCCTCCCGGGTGAGAACGGACTCTCCCCGGATTTCGCAGGGACTCCGGGGAACACTGAATCCACCCAGAAGTTCGGGACAGACCGGAAGAGCTTCTCCTTTGCGGACAAGATCAAGGATCAGAGGACTGGTACAGGCGGCACCGTCATAGCGGCAGTGTTCTCCTGCCAGACAGGCACTGACCAGGTATTTCATTTTTCGAAGGGGGTCCACTCGAACCAGTCCCGGATATGCAGAAAATCCGCCCAGGTTTCAATCATCTTTCTGTCTCCCGCCGGAGAGTCCTCAAGAACCTCCAGAGAGGCCTTCACCAGCCGTTCGATCCTCCGTCTCTGGGGAAGAACTTCCAGACGGGAAATAAAATCACTGCCGATCTGCCTGTCCAGCAGATGGAGATAGACACCGTTCATGATCAGAGAGGCGTCGTAAACCGTTTTAGGACTGAACATTCTGACCTCTTCACCCATGGCGGAGAGAAAATCCCGGAACTGCCCTTCCAGAACGGAATTCTGAGAGGCCTCCAGATCGGGGTGATTCTCTTTCACTGCTTTTTGAATGAACACATCCACAGGCTGGCTGAGGAGCTGATTGACCACTCCGAACACCCAGCTTTTGACGATTTCCTCTTCATTGAGAGCCCGGGAAAGATCAGGGCGTTCCGAGACATCCAAAGCCAGGCGCATACGGGCATTGTTAAGATGCTCCCGGGTAGCCGAAGGTACCATCCTGTCTTTTTCTTTTTCCGAAAATATGCGTAGAATCTGATACCCCTTGCAGGCAATCAGATGCTGCCCTTCCGGTTCCCGGAACTCTTCGGAAATATAAACGATATGAGCCGGATCCTCCTTTCGGGCTGGACGGACCTCCACCATGGAGGGCATATCCTTTGCCTGAACCCACTGCACAGGTTTGCCTGTTTCTCGCTCCACCCTCTGATAAAGGGCCTCATTGGAGTCGCAAATTTCCAGTTTCATATATTTCCTTATTCTTTTACAGCAAATCTTTTAATTTTCCTGGTGGTGGTCATTTCCATTGGTTCCTCCAGGACTTTGAGACGGTGAATCTTCTGATAGGGTTTCAGTTCGTGATTCACCTCTTCTATGATTTTCTGAAAGTGGGCTTCACTTTTATCGCTGCAGTCTTCCGCAGGATAGATAAGAGCTTCAATGCCCTCTACTTTCATCTTCTCATCCAGCAGGAACCCTCTGACCAGGATCTGCTCCACTTCATCATAGAGCTGAAACTTGTCTTCGATCTCTTCGGGGAAGACATTTTTTCCTCCCTCTGTTACGATCATGGATTTGGCCCGGCCTGTCAGATAGAGGTAGTTGTCACTGTCCAGATAGCCCACATCACCGGTTTTGAGAAATCCGTCGTCCATAAGGACTTCCCAGGTGGCTTCCTCATTTTTATAGTATCCCTGCATTATCATGGAACCGCGGACGGCGATCTCACCGTTTCCGTGTTCATCGGGATCAAGGATTTTAGTTTCCGTACCGGGAATCATCTTACCCACAGACTCCTCTTTGTAGGCTTCCTTGGGATTCAGAGCCACAATCGGGGATGTTTCTGTAAGGCCGTAGCCCTGAACAAAGTCAATTCCCAGCTGATTGAACATTTTAAAGGTCGAGGCGGGGAGAGGACCGCCTCCGCAGATACAGATCCGGTTTGTATCAAGGGATACTTTTTTGAGGAGCCCCTTGAACATGACTTTACCGGGGTTCACATGGAAAGTCTTCTTGATCAGTCCGCTGACAGCCATAAGGAAACGGATGATTCCATACACGACCACCCCTTTTTCCCGGATCCCCTTCATAAGGCCCTTGATAAGCTTATTGAAGAGCATGGGAATACCCAGGAACATGGTAACCTTGCCTTTCTTCAGATCCTTCAGAATCTGCTGGATCGCCAGAGCCTTGGCAAAAACCACTTCGGCTCCCACACAGACAGACTCAATAAAAACAGCCAGCATGGAATAGGAGTGATGAAGCGGAAGGAGGGCATAGAAAACATCGGTATGATAGATATTCATATGCGCCTGGGCCTGATAGGCATCGCTTATGAAGTTCTGATGAGTCAGCATAACCCCTTTGGCCACACCGGTGGTTCCCGATGTAAAGAGAATCGCCGCCAGGTCCTTCTCTCCGGGGAGTTCAATCTCCTCACTGGCATCGCACTGGATATCCAGGATGTAATGATCTTTTTTCGGAGTCAGACTGATAAGCTCTTTCAGGTTCAGATCTTTGAAAAAGTCATATTTTTCCTCATCGCAGAAAAGGATGGAAACATCAGCCACCTCCATCAGCCCCTGAATTTCTTTACTTTTCAGGCCGTAATCCAGAGGAACAACCGTAGCTCCCGCAAAAAGGATACCCAGATAGGCCAGGGCCCATTCGGGAGAGTTCTTGCCTGTAACCCCTACCCGGTCTCCCTTCTTCACACCCAGGGAGTGAAGATACTGACCGAGCATTTCCGATTTTTCCAGGACCTCGCTGTAATTGAACTCAAGGAGGGCAGGTGAAAAAGCTGTAAAAGCTCTTCTTTTAGGATACCGGTCCACGGTTATTTTCAATACTTCCGGCAGTGTCGGCCACTCCCCTTTGAAAAAAGTTCCTTTATATTCATCCAGAAAATCCCAGGGTTTACTGTTCATGCTGTTCTCCTTCATATTCCCGGATTCTGAACTCTATCCGGGCGGCGGGTCTTGAGGGGGATAGTGAGAATCCACCCTTTATAGTGAAATCGTCTCTTTCTGATGTCCAATTATTATACCAAGGGCGGGAGGAAAAGGAAAATCATTTTTCATAATGAGACAGGACATTCCCTTTTCCTGCAGATGTACCCCTGATTTTTGAATAAAAATACGGTTTAAAGGGGACAATCCCTGTTCAGAGGATTGTGCTTGAAGGTTTTTTCCCTGCTGCTGTACATGGCAACGGTCTGACCGTTTCCCAGAACTTTGTACTTGTAGATCAGGAGTCCCTCCAGCCCTACAGGACCTCTGGCATGGATTTTACTGGTACTGATTCCGATTTCCGCCCCGAATCCGTAACGGAAACCGTCGCTGAACCTGGTGGAACAGTTCCAGAAGACACTGGCGGCATCGACCTGATCCATAAAGAAAGCCGCATCCTCCCGGTTTTCCGTCAGGATGGCATCGGTGTGCCTGGAACCGTAGGTATTGATATGCTGGACCGCCTCCTCCATGGAATCGACGACCCTGATGGAGAGTTTATAGTCCACATACTCGGTTGACCAGTCTTCTTCACCGGCCGGAGCAATATCAATCACCTCTCTTGTTCTTTCACAACCGCAGAGCTCTACGTTCTTTTCCTCCAGAGCCTTCCTTATGGCCGGCAGAAGAGAGATCGAATCCTTATGGACAAGGAGTGTTTCCAGAGTGTTGCAGGCAGCAACATACTGGGTTTTGGAATCCACCACGATGGGAACCACTTTTTCAGGATCCGCATCTTTATGCACAAAGATATGGCAGACGCCGTCCGAATGCCCCAGCACGGGGATGCTGGAATTGTCCATGATATATTTGACAAAGGCATTGGAGCCCCTGGGGATCAGCAGGTCGATCTGTTCACTCAGCTTGAACATCTCGTTCACATCGGAGCGGGTTTCCACAAGCTGAATCCAGCCCTCGGGAATTCCCGCATCAACCGTCGCCCGGCTGATGATCTCCGCAAGGATTCGGTTTGTCCGAGCCGCTTCGGATCCCCCCTTCAGCAGGAGGGCATTGCCGCTCTTCAGGCAGAGAGAGGAGATCTGAACCAGAGCATCCGGACGGGATTCGAATATGATCCCCACCACCCCGATAGGACAGCTGATCCTGTACAGTTCAAGGTCATCGTCCAGCTCTGTGGCCAGAAGGGTCTGCCCTACGGGTTCATCCAGATCCCTGAGACTGAGGATCCCTTCAATGACCTGCGTAATCTTGTCGCCTTCGAATTTAAGCCTTTTCAGAAGAGGAGCGGGGACATTCTCTTTTTCACTTCGTTCATAGTCTTCTCTGTTGGCCCGGATAATCTCGTCCTTCCGGTCCTCCAGTCCCTTTGCCATACTTTCCAGGGCCCGGTTCTTGGTCTGTCCGTCCAGTGCCGCCAGCCTGAGAGATGCTTTTCTGGCTTCTATAGCCCTTTCTCTGATGCTCATTCCCTGCTCCTTCTCCCCTTAAGCGGAGAGTCTTCCCTTATAGATAAATTATATTCAAAGGCTGGGTGTTTGTGAATAGAAGGGGTTTCAGGCCCTTTTCAATATGGCTTCGCTGCCGTAACGCCCGGGGAAAACAAGAGTTTCCCGGATCCCCAGCTTTTCCGCCGCATGGCGGGCCACAACCTGATTCAGCCAGTTCGGCTGATGGGCATCCGACCCGATGACAAACTGAAAACGCTCCAGAAAGGGCGTAAAATAACTCATGTAATCGGCCTTCCAGATATAGCGGTTGTTCAGCTCGATCAGACAGTCAGTGGGCACCTTCTTCAGATCCGCTCCGATGGCAATGGGATGGGAGATAATAACGGGCTTACCTGTATTGAGAAGGATTTCCGCTCCGTTGTATTCCGACAGAGTGTCTCTGCAATGATAGATGTAGTAGTCGAAGGGATATTCTGTCGCTCTGATGGCGTCGCTGCTGTCATTGACTTCACAGCCGCAGTAAAATCCCAGGGAGTGGGCTTCCTCCCTGTAGGTTTCGAACACCGGCCCCTCCAGATACTCGAAATGATCACTGATCCCCCGGATTTCCGCATGATCGATTTCATCAATAAGAGACATGGTCTGCTGGGGAACCACAGCTCGATCGCCTGAAGAGTAGACGGTGTGAATGTGCATATCCTGTTTTACCTGGTATTTCATAATGCCCTATAATATAAAAAAACTGAAAAACCGTTAATAGGATAAAGCTCCGGGGGTCACTCTTTTAAAAAAAAATCCGTTTTTCAGGATTCCCGGAACCTCAGCGGCGGGCAACAGACCTGTTTCAGGGGAGTCATATCCCCGTTCTCAGACAGAACTCCCTCCGGATTTCCCTGGTATCAGCAAAAATGATACATCCGAATCGGCAGATTTTCCCTTGTTAGGGTCAATTTGACACATTGCGGCCTCTCTGGGGGGAACAAGCGGCCAGGAGATCGTATCCTTTGAGAAGCAATAGAGACGAATTTCTTTTTTAAAATCATTTATTTCCATAAATTGTAAATATTTAAAAATATCTTTATGTATTTTGGCACAGTCATTGCTTTATAGAAGGCAGAACTTGTAAACAAAAATCTGGAGGTCAGATATGACAAATATTGTAGTAAGAAGAAAACCCGAAATGGCCGTGAATCCCTGGGATCAGATGGACAGAGTTTTCCACTCATTTTTTGAAACACCCTATAGAGCCGAAGCGGCAGAACCGAGAAAACCGAAAGTCAACGTGGAAAAGGCTGAAAACGGCCTTACCATGACAGTGGAACTTCCCGGCTTCGGTTCGGAAGATCTGGATATCCAGGTAAAGGAAAATCTCCTTACAATCAGGGCGCTTCACCAGGCGGAGCTCAATGAAGAGGGAAAAGAAGAGGAAAGAAAAGCCGCTTTTGAAAGGAGCTTCGTCCTTCCTGAAGATTTTGACAGGGCTGCCATTGAAGCGGAGATGAAAAACGGACTGCTCACACTGGTTCTTCCGAAAAAGGCAAAACCCGCCCCTCTGAGCATCAAGGTAAAAGGTTAATCCTTTTTAAACCGGTTCCCCGAAAAGGCCGGAAGGCCTTTTTGTCAATATAGAATCCATAAATGAAGGGATCTGCTCTCGGGCAGGTCCCTTTTTATTTGATTCTGTCCAGCCAATGGCCCAGAAGATTACAGAACAGAGGATACTGCTCATAAAAGAGGTAATGCCCTGCCCCGTCGAGAATGATAAAATCCCCCCGGGGAAAATCCTTTTTCAGGATGAGAGGGTCCTCATAACCTGTGACTTGATCCTGCCGGCCCATCAGAAACAGCACAGGTCCGTTATAGATATGATCACAGCTGTTTATATCCAGAGAAAAGGAGTACCCCTGGTTCTGATAAAACCGGAGATTTTC
Organism: Oceanispirochaeta sp.; assembly: GCA_963666275.2. Classification (GTDB taxonomy): domain Bacteria; phylum Spirochaetota; class Spirochaetia; order DSM-2461; family DSM-2461; genus Oceanispirochaeta. Next base: position 1,084,320 of record CAXXOA010000001.1, on the reverse strand, counting down.
TCTGTTCCGTCTCTTCAATACGGGATAGATGGTTTCTCTGTAGCACTCCCATCCCCATAGGGTCTCCACAGCGGCGGTTTCACTGTAAGCCTTGTAGATCTTCGGATCTTCCTTTTCCAGACGGGGAAGAGAGGAGAGTTTTTCAAATTCTGCTATGGTTCTGTCCTCTTTCATGGGAAACACCACAGGGGCTATGAAAAAGGCGCCTGTTATTTTTTCGGGTTGTTCATATAAAAGCCGGCGTGTCAGATAGGCCCCATAGGAGTGGGCGATAATCCCGTATTGTTCGCCCGGAAAAACCTCATCCATAAAGCGGGCCAGGATCCGGCAGGTCCGGTCGGCATAGTCCCTGTCACCGGGGGGATCGCTCATCCCCATAGCGGGCAGATCGATGTAAACCCTTTTGCAGGATCCGCCGCTTTTTTCAAAGAACGGCTCCAGCACGGCTTCCATCATGGTATGATCCACCGCAAATCCATGGACCATCAGAAAAAGCCGCCCGGTTCCTGCGATTGTATAGTGAAGATTTCCCCGGTCAGAAGAATAGGTCATACAAACATCCCCGGTATCAGGCTTTCTCCATTACATAGAAAACATAGCCGTAGTAACGGGAGTACTTCTGATGCATCTGAATCTCCAGGAATTCCAGTTCAAGGCAGGTCATCTGATCTTCAGTCAGAGGCCGTCCCTGCTCCTTTTTCAGGTTCTTCAGAAGAGGATCATAGTAGTGGGTGAACCAGTCCTCGGAAGGAAGGATATAGAGCCCCTTCAGATTGTATCCTGTCTGTTCGATGATCCGGATATTCTCGTAGATATCCAGCATATCCGGATAGGTATCGTCCCAGTAGGCCTGGATCAGCGGAGGGCGGGAGCCTGTTAGCCAGGAGAGTTCGGATACGACCAGGCAGCCGTCCTTTTTAAGGAATCTCCGCCACTCTTTCAGCCCCTCTTCAAAACCGATGATATAAACAGCCCCTTCGGACCAGATCAGATCAAAAGAATCGGGTTTGAAAGGCAGTTCCATCATATCGCCCCGGGTGGTCACGATGTTATTGATATTTTTTTCAATACAGCTGTCTTCAAGCTGACTGAGAAAGACATTGTACTTGTCCAGAGCCGTCACACGGCTCATGGGATATCTTTGAGCCAGATCGATGGTCTGCATTCCCGGTCCGCATCCGATGTCCAGGATATGGGAATACTCCCGGGGGGGAAGCAGATCCATAGGCATTCTGGTGGAACGGGAAGAACCAGGCCCCTGTCTCGGCAGGTCCCTGTGAAGGAATAGAAAATACTCATCCACCATATGCAAGTCCTCATGTTCTGTTAGTTTTTTAACCTGCTGCCGACCTTGGTCTGATAGTCTGAAAGCCCGAACAGGTTATACAAGTATATACCCATAAAAAATACATGACAATTCAATATTCAGGAAAGATTTTCAAGAATTCTTCAGAAATCCCGGAATGCAGAGGGGTCTTAACCGGGGACTTCTGTCAGATTCCATCCCTGAAAGATTTTTTTATGTTTGCTTTTGTGGCTGTTTTTTGAAAAATCCGTAAGGCTGTAGGCAAAATCCACAAAGATCTTCTGATCCAGCCTTCTCCGGTCGACTTCGTCTTTCAGCATAGCCAGAGCATCCAGGGGATCCATGGCCATACGGTAGAGCCTCTCGTCATTGGTAATGGCTTCATAAGAGTCGATAATCCCAAGGATCTGTCCGATTTCCGAGATGGAATTCCGTCCCGCCGGGTAACCGCTGCCGTCCAGCTTTTCATGATGTTCCATGGCGCCGGGAATAGCTGTATGAACAGAGGGTCCGTTGGACTGTAGGATTTCCCCTCCCAGCACGGTATGGTTTTTCATTGTCATGAATTCCATCTCGGTCAGTTTTTTGGGGGATGCCAGGATTTCTATGGGAATTTCCGTCTTTCCTATGTCATGGAACAGGGCAGCCAGTCCGTAGTCTACGGTCTGGGAAAAGCTTCTTTCGGTATAGAAACAGTAGCCGATGGTCAGGGCCATCACATTGATGGAGTGGATGGTTGTGGAGTAATCGCTGTGGGAGATTCTTGCCAGATTCTTGATAATCTCGGGCTGCCGGGAATAGCCGTCAACAATGGATTCCATGGTGTCCGGGATAACTTCAAGACCCCCGGACCGGGGTTCATTGAGGGTTTCATCAACGAGACTGATAAGCCCCTCTTTGACTTTTGAAACCCCTTCTTTCATGATTTTATGGGTCAGATCCAGGCCGAAACCTCTCTGAGCGGCTCTCAAACATTTGTTTTTGTCTTCCGGACGGATATAGAGATCTCCCGAATAAGGTTTGTCTTTCAACCTTTCATCTGAGATTTTCATTCCCGAAGATTTGTATAGAAGGACATTTCCCGAAGTCTTGTTCTTATAATACAGATCCAGGTCATCGTAGTATTTCAGGTTGGATTTCCTTACAGGAACCCACTTCTCTTTCTTTTTAACAACCATTTTTGCGCCTATGCTGAAGTATACTTCTCTCAGCCCTCTTTATCCATATCAACTTGTATATTATTTCCCCCGTTTTCCGGAGATTTTTCTAACTCTATGTACCGGAAAAGATTGGCGAGGATTCCCGTTCCTATAAAAATGGCCCCTTCCAGAAACAGACTGACAATCATATACCTGAAACTGTTTTCCATCAGAAACACAGCCCCGTAGTTGAGGAGCATAGGCAGTAGAAAACAGAGACCCAGAACCTGAAAAAGTGTTTTTCTGTTCCTTTTGAACAGGGACACACTATAGGCCACGGCTCTGAAGTTACTGATGTCCAGCATCAGATAAAACAGACCGGCCGGATAGTACCGGAGTGTCAGGAAAGAGAGCACCACAGTAAAATAGGCCACGTACAGAATCATAAGGGACTGCTCGCCTATGCCCATGGATGCCAGGGGAATGGAAAGAAGAGAGACAGGGATCATCAGGATCACCGCCGGGAAAAACATGCTGATCATCATGGTCAGGGAGGTTGTTACAAAAAGAGGAATCCTCTTTACCGAATCCAAGAGAAGTTCGTTGTAGTCTTCCAGCTCCTCTCCGTTTCTGTCATTCCTTATGAGCACAGCCATGGCGATCATGGGTATGTACCCCAGGATTTTCAGAAGGATCATGGCAAAGAAGACGCCCTGCCCGCCTGCGGCGATATCCACCCGGTTCATATAGGGTTCCAGCCTGAAATAGAGGAACAGGTTTGTAGGTATATTGAAGATAGCCCAGACCATTGCCAGAAAACCGCTGTGTTTCCGGATGCGGTCCCATCCGTCCTGTATAATAAAAGAGAAATTTTCTGTTACTTTAAATACCGGAACAGAGGGTAAATACATGAACACTCCTTAAATCATAAAATGCTGCTTCTTCTGAATATATATTGGGGACCATTGCTTTGCAATTCCCAATAATATCAGGTCTTACACGCTCCCGGAGCTCTGAATATATATTGGGGACCATTGCTCCGCAATTCCCAATAATATCAGGTCTTACACGCTCCCGGAGCTCTGAATATATATTGGGGCCCATTGCTTCGCAATTCCCAATAATATCAGGTCTCAATTATTAAACCTTTTTTCGGCCAGCTGCTCAATGGTGTCTATTCTCTTTTTGATTATAGAGTAAAGCTCTTTATGCCGGGCCTCTATGGCTCTGATTCGTTCAAGGTAGTGATAGAAGCGGCTGCGGTTTTTCTTATGGGCCAGCTTTTTCAGCCGGTCCGGGATCAGCCGGATAAAGAAAAGGTTCCTGTCCGTATCACCGTCGATCCTGCCCAGGATCTCATCCAGCTCCTCCTCTTTGGTAAGGCACATGGACCTGTGGAGCTTGTTATAGAGAAGATCCACCTCATCCAGACCCAGTTCTTCCAGGATTTCCGGCGGCTGCAGTTCAAAAAGGTACCGGGACGGGATGGGAACAAGCCTGTCTACCACCTTGAAAACGACCTGATCCCCTTCGATGGAATGGGCCTGCTCTCTGAGCTTGCTCCCGGAAAAGTTATTTTTGAAAAGGAGCCTCAGCCGGTTGAGGCTGATGACCCTGTCGACCTTACGGATGGAAGCGGCGGTTGTTTCTTTCTGCGTATCGATGCTGAGTATGAATTCAATATTCGTATTGACCCTGGAGTTGCTCTGTTTTCCCCCGCGGTACTTGGTATACTCATTGGTGACGATGCTCAAACGGCCTTTCCGCCGGCAGATCTCTTTCATCTGCTCAAAGGGGATAATGCCGTCGGTACTGTAGCTGATAAGGATATACCGTGCGTCCAGGTTTTCAAGCAGGTCTGCAAAAGCCGATGCCGCCGAGTCCCTGTAGCAGTAATCGGATTTTGTTTCTCTCCAGTCTTTCCGAATGGCCGCCTTCTCTTTGAGTTCCCCCTTCTCGTTCAGATCCAGAGGAGCGGCGATCTTGTCCCAACGGGCTATGGTATTGAGCATATGGTAATTGCTGCCGTACTGATGCTGATTGTAGGGAGGATCCAGATAGGCAATATCCACCGGACCTATATTTCTGACAAGATGGTTCGCATCCTCCCTGTAGACATGAACGGGATAGTCCGAATCGATAAGCTCGGGCATTCTGAGTCTGATGGGCGCCAGGATCCTTGTCAGGGCGTCCCTGCTGTGGCCTCCGAAGCCCTTGTGAAAGGCCTTGAAAACACCGGAAGTATTGGTATGGGTAGCCGCTTCATAGATCAGCATACTGATAAGAAGGTCCCGTTTCAGCCCTGTCCGGGTATCCCCGGAATCCGCAGGATAGCGCCGGTCCACGGCGTTCCGGATTTTATCGATGATAAGGGCATTGTCCCGGGTATAGAAAAGTCTCTGGGTTTTATAGTCCACATCCTGCAGTTCAAAAGAGGACGGGGCGTAATACCGGGCGATGTACTGTTCCTCCGGAGGCGGAGAGGGCAGATTGTTCAGAAAATCCAGCTCCTCCTGAAAGGCTTCCAGACTCCCGAAAAGATCTTCCAGGTCCCTTCTGTTATTCAGAATGAATCCCCGGCTGAGCACATAGGAGTAGTACTCCCAGTCGTTGGTGTAGACCTCGAAGTTCAGAAATTTAGCCAGACGGGAAACCACACCGCTTCCGGCAAACACATCAAAAAACTTCAGACCCTGTTTTCCCGAGAGTCCCAGGGAGTCCACGGATTTTTCAATCAGTCCCAGGAGTTTCCTTTTATTTCCTATGTAGGCAATGATCTGACGAATCAGATAGGGATGGTCCAGGTTCATTTAATCTCCCTTATACCGATGACCGGAATCGAAACCTTAAAACGAGACTGATACAGGTCGGAGGTTTTGTTCTCACAGAAAATATACTTGCACTTTTTCAGACTCTCCGCCGAGGTGTCATGAGATTTGAAAGAGGACTGATTGTATTCCGCTTCCACCTGGAAAAAGAGATGTCTGAATCGGCTGCTCTCACTGAGGACATAGGATGAGTAATCAAAATAACTCCTGTTCCCTTTTTTTTCTACCTTTTCCGCATCTTCCAGAAAAATACAGAGAAAATCGGGATACCGGGTCCCGTTGAAGACAATCAGACAGGTTTTCTCTTCGCCGTACTCAATAAACCCCTGGGAGGAGCGGCTGTAATCCCGGATTTTCAGGAGCCCCTTATTGCTCTTTTCGATGAATTTCATCACAGTATGGCTCTCTTCCCCGCTCCGGGAGATCCGCCTCAGGGTGAAATCCACAGTTCCCCTGGTCTCCCGGGAGAGTTCCTCCCGGATCCTCTGTTCCTCCCGGCTGTCGATGGTAATATTGGGGTTGAAATTTGCCATGCGGAGGAACTCCCCGGCCTCCCTGACAGTCAGAGAGGAGATATCCACCATGGTGCCGTCCTGAAAAACAAGAAAGTCGTCCAGCAGGGTAAACATGAACTGATAGTTCCTGGGGATTTCCACACAGTCGAGTATGGCCTTTTTCAGTCTGTCTTTGGAAATCAGAATCAGATCCTCCAGCTCCAGGAGCTCTCCCAGAGCCTTGGAATTGAGAACAGGAGTCCCCTCTTCGAGGGTGATGCAGCTGTCGAAGATCTTCTGGTAGTCAAAATCGAACTCCCTGTTGCGGAGGATGCAGTAGAAAAGGTTGTCCTGCTCAATCAGTAGGCTTCTCAGATAGAGTTTATACCGGAGATTTTTAAAGTTGTAGTAGTGCGGCTTGAGCAGATCAAACCAGACATTCCCTCTGTTGTAGAGGGTATAACGGTTCAGGATAGCCGCTGTTCCGGCCTGGCCGCGGCCGGTTTCAAGAGCCGGATGGGCGGGGAGGTCCTCCAGAATCAGGCCGAAACGGCGGCACAGCAGAGAGAGCCACCCCTTCTCGGGGTTTTTCAGATTCACCTTCCGGTTGATCGCCGCATTGATGGGTTTGAGATTGAAGAAGACACAGAGCAGCTGAAAGTCCTCTTCCGTGGGAATCCGTTCGATAAAACAGAACTCTCCGTCAAAGCGGATCCGGACGGTTCTGAGGTTCTCCACTGTTTTTTTCAGAAGAGGATCCAGCACTTTGGAGTAACGGTTCAGATTTCCCGACAGGGCTTCGTCCGAGTCGAAAATCAGGGCAAGATTTCCCGCGTAGCCCGAACGGAAGGACTTCATATCCTTGTATCGTTTTGTAAACACATCGTTGAAGGTTTCAAGGATATAATCGCAGATAGTGGTGTTGCTCAGTTCTTTTTTCAGATTCCGCAGATCAATCAGATAGAGGAACGCACGGAGAGAGACATTGTCCAGTGGAATTTTCAGATCATACATAGGGCCATCCGGAAGTGATCATACCATAAATGCCCTTTTATACCATAGATAGGCACGGCGGGTTTTCCCCTCTATAATTGGGATATGATTTACACATGGGAATCCCCCCTGGGAGACAGAACTCTGGCCATCGAGACAGAGGACCGCTCTCTGCGCCCCTGGGACAGCGGAGACGAATACCTGCTGACTCTGGATGAAATACTGAACAATAAACGGAAAATCCTCATTGTGAATGAAACCTTCGGCGCCCTGGCCTGCGGCCTGGAAGAGAAAGTCACCGCCTGCTGGACCGATTCGTTTACCCACGGCAGGAATATCAGGGAGAACAGAATCCGTAACGGACAGGACGTTCCCGCACTGACTGACTCTCTGGATTCCCGGCCTCTGGAGACGGACCTGGTGCTCCTGAAGATTCCCCGGTCTATCGAGTATTTCATAAGTCTCCTGAAAAAAATCTCTGCCAGGGTCCCTGAAGGTACCCCTCTGATAGGCGTCTCCCGGTCCGCACTCCTGCCGCCCTCGTTCTATCAGTCCTTCGAAGAGCAGACAGAGGATCCCTCGTATTCGCGGATCTGGAAAAAAAGCCGCTACTACTTCGGCATCACGCGAAAAGAAGAGCAGGAACTGCCGCTGCAGACCTACCAGTGGAAGGATTTTACCCTGGTAACTCTGCCGGGAGTGTTCTCCTTTGGAAAGCTTGATCCCGGAACCAGATTCCTGCTGGACTACTTTCCTGAAATCCCCGCTCCCGAAAGGGCGGCCGATCCCGGCTGCGGTTCGGGTATACTCTCTCTGGCTGCGGCGGCCCGCTGGCCGGAAGCCCAAATTACAGCCACCGATGATTCACTGAACGCCGTGGAGAGCACCAGACTCTCGGCGGAAAAGAACGGGTTTGCCGGCAGGATCCGGGCGGTACACACGAATATTCTGGAAGCTGTGGAATCCGCGTCCATGGACCTTGTGATCTGCAACCCTCCCTTTCATCATCAGAACCGGGTTTCGGTGGAGCGGGGCCTTCAGTTTATACGGGAATCCGCCCGGGTTCTGAAGCCGGGGGGACGGCTGATTCTGGTTGCCAATAAGCATCTGGGGTATACGAATACCCTGAAAAAGCACTTTAAATGTGTGGAAAAAAAGGCAGAAGGCTCCCGATTTATAGTACTCATGTGTTCTCTATGAAGATTGAATGAAATCATGGAATTCCCTTCTTTGACTGCCTTATCTTTTAGGTAAGACAATTCGTTTAAAGAGGGTTAATAATGAAATTAAAATATCAATTCATACTTATTGCAGGAATCCCCTTACTGGGCATCATTCTCATACTCCTCCTGGGAGTTTACGGATTCACGACTCTGAGGAGTAGTCTGGATTACGTAATGGATCTTCAGAATACCAGAGCCTCCATCCTCAATGCCGACCGGGACGCTTACCAGGCCCAGGTGGCGCAGATCAATGCCATGAGGAGTACGGACATTGAAGAGCAGAAGGGCTTCGATGCGGAAAATGCGGAAAACCTGGCCCAGACATTCGACAGGATAGAGCAGGCCAGCGGGATCTTTACCGACCAGATGCGTCCCTATTATGAAGATTTCAAATCCCAGTACTCCAACTGGGAGGAAGACACACGATTTGTGATTGAGTCCTCACTGGTGATCAATGAAAAGCTCGAGTCTGCCAGGATCGCTTCGAACGAAGCGAATGCCGCGTTTGATGAAATGCGCAACAGAATCGACAGTCTGGGAGAAAGAATAAACGGTCAGCTGAATGGTAACCTTTCGACCGCCCGGAGACGGGACCTTGAAAACGCCCTGTCACTGGTACTGAACGGAGACAGGGACGCCTATCAGGCCTATGTAGCTCAGCTGTCGGCATTTGAAGCCAGTACGATGGAAGATCTGAACAATCTGAACAGTTCGAGTATTGAGAACATACAGCAGACCACTGACAGGTTTCAGGAAGCCGCCCGGATCAGCGGCGGCGCCGCCCTTACCCTGGTGGATGAGTTCCTGCCTTTCTTTGATGAATGGAGCAGGCAGAGCCGGACCGTCCTTGAGACAACCATAGATGTTTTTCAGGAAGTTCAGGAACGGGAAACAACCTACGAGGAAAGCCTCACCCATTTCACAGGGACCAGGGAAGCCATCAGCCTTCTGGGAGATATGCAGGACGAACTGGCTGTACAGGAGAGTGCGGATATGGCGGAACTTGTCCAGAGGATGATCTCCATCTATATTATTTCGGTTCTCCTCTTCCTGACAGTCTCTGTCATTCTGGCGATTGTTCTGTCCCGGTCTCTCCTGGCTTCCATTAGAGAGAATATCCATCTGGCAGAAGAGATCAGCAAAGGGAACCTCACCCTCTCGATCAGCAGTACCCGCCGGGATGAGATGGGAGACCTGACAAATGTACTCAACGAGATGACAAGCAAGCTCAGCGATGTGATTACCAAAGTGAAAGACAGCAGCACCAATGTGTCCACAGGCAGTCAGCAGCTCTCGAGCAGCGCCCAGACCCTTTCGTCGGGAGCCTCCGAACAGGCCAGCAGCGCCGAAGAGGTTTCCGCCTCTATGGAGCAGATGTCTTCCACCATACAGCAGAACTCGGAAAATGCCCTGACAACGAAAAATATTGCCAGCGATGTATCGATCAAAGCCCAGAAGAGCGGCGAAGCGGTCAAACAGACTGTAGACGCCATGAAAGAGATCGCCACGAAAATCGGTGTGGTCAGTGAAATTGCCAGGCAGACCAATATGCTGGCACTGAATGCGGCCATTGAAGCCGCCCGGGCAGGCGAAGCGGGCAAGGGATTTGCCGTGGTGGCCGCGGAAATCCGCAAACTGGCGGAGATAAGCCAGGGATCGGCCAAAACCATCACAGAGCTGTCTACCGGGTCTCTGGATATCGCCGAACAGGCCGGCGAAATGATTGTCAGCCTTCTGGAGGAGTTTCAGAAGACCACCGATCTGATTCAGGAGATCAGCGCCTCCAGCCAGGAGCAGAATCAGGGAATGAGCCAGATCAATACGGCTCTGATGCAGCTGGATACGGTGACCCAGCACAATGCCTCCGCTTCGGAACAGATTGCCTCCACCTCGGAGGAACTGGCCTCTCAGGCACTGCTGCTTAACAACGAGGTTTCTTTTTTCCAACTGGACATGGGCATGTATCTGAGTGATAAAAAAGCCCGGCCCGAACGCTTAGAGGCCCCTGCTCCCGCCTACACCCAAGCGGTTGAGACGTCCATCATAGAAACACTTCCCCCGACCAATGACAACGAGGAAGAGTTTGACGAATTCTGATTCGGGACGATCCGTCAGTCCTCCGGGGCTGCCGGATTGGCCCGGTCAGGGAGGACTCAGGTTCTTCCGACCGGATAATACCGGAAGAGGGATCTGACCTGCTGGTCCTTGGCATAGATGTTTCTCAGATCAAAAAGAGAGTTCCCTGCCATGAGTTTTCTGACTCTGTTCAGATCGATCCCCCGGAACTGATTCCATTCGGTCATGATAATAAGCGCATCCGCCTGTTTGACAGCATCATAGCTGTCATGACAGTACATGACGGCCTCTTCGATGTCTTCCAGACGCCATTTGGCCTCGTCGATTCCTTCGGGACAGTAGGCCTGGATCCGGGCTTTCCGGGATGCCAGTCCTCTGAGAATAGCCAGGGAGGGGGCATCGCGCATATCATCCGTATCGGGTTTGAACGAGAGACCCAGTACGCCTATGTTTTTTCCCTGCAGATCTCCCATGGCGGTTTCAATTTTTTCAACCATCCTGATTTTCTGTTTTTCATTGGCCTCGATAGCCGCTTCGATTACCAGGGTCTGTTCCCCCATTTTCCTGGCCATATCGGCGATGGCTCTTGTGTCTTTGGGAAAGCAGCTTCCCCCGAAGCCCGGTCCTGCATGAAGGAATTTGGGACTGATCCTTCCGTCCATCCCCATGGCCCGGGCGATCTCCTGGACATTGGCCCCGGCTTTTTCCGCCAGAAGCGCCATCTCGTTGATAAAGGAGATCTTTACAGCCAGGAAGGCATTGGCCGCGTATTTGGTCAGCTCTGCGGTTTCTATCTCTGTAAAAATAAAAGGGGTCTGATTGATATACAGAACATTGTAGACCTTTTTAAGAAGCTCCCTGGCCCTTTCCGAATCGGTCCCGATCACAACCCTGTCGGGGATCTGACAGTCTTTCACAGCCCGGCCTTCTCTTAGAAACTCAGGATTGGAGGCCACATCGAAGGCAAAATCGACTCCCCTCTTTTCCAGTTCCCCCCGGATCGTCTCTTTTACCTGCCTGGCGGTTCCAACGGGGACGGTGGATTTATTGACAATAACCTTATACCCCTCCAGATACCGGCCTATGGACCGGGCAGCCCCGAGGACATACTGCAGATCAGCCGATCCGTCTTCTGCCGGTGGTGTCCCCACGGCCAGAAAAATCACTTCGGCATTTTTGACAGCCTCTTCCATTTCACAGGTGAATGTAAGACGCCCGTCTGAAAGATTCTTCTGAAGCAGTTCTGCCAGTCCCGGCTCGTACAGGGGGACCTGCCCGTTATTCAGACGGCGGATTTTTTCCCGATCTATATCCATACAGGTTACATCCAGGCCGAAATCAGCCAGAATGACACCCTGAACCAGTCCCACATATCCCGTTCCTATAATTGATATATTCATGTCCGGAACATACATCTCCCGCCTGAGGGGAATTGTTGGGAAAATATCAGAAAATCATTAAAAAAAAAGAATATTTATTTTATAGTAATTCTGTGAATCAAAAATTTCGACAAACAGCCTGTACAATTTTCCTGTCCATAGGCTTCCTGTTCTCCCTCTTTCCCCTGACCGGGGAAGAGACGGAACGAAGGGTGCTTCTGCTTCACTCCTACCATCAGGGGTATAAATGGACAGATGAAATTACCCGGGGGATCAGCGATACCCTGGGAGATGAGATGACAGTACAGATTGAATATATGGACACCAAAAGATTCCTGGGCCCCCGGGGTCTGGACAGGAACGACTACTTTTCCCGGTACAGCCATTTTCTTGAAATCAAATACAGCAGAAAGAAAATCGACCTGATTTTCCTATCCGATAACGATGCCTTCGATTTCTTCAGACAGTGGGGAAAGGACCTTTTTCCCGACACCCCCGCTGTATTCTGCGGCATCAACGGACGGGATCCCCTTTTAATAAAGCAGGGGCCCTCCATGACCGGCGTCGATGAACATGCGGATCTGAAAAAAAACATGGCTCTTATCAGGAAGCTGTTCCCTTTAAGAACCAATCTCATTTTCATTACAGATAAAACTTCCACGGGTGAGATTCTGGCAAAAGAGATGGCGGATTTGACAGCCCCTATGCAGGAGGACTTTCAGACCGTCCGAATCCTTCAGGATGTTTCCATGGAGGAAATGGAGGAGGAGCTGAAAAATCTGGAGGATTCCTGGGTTGTGCTCTATACCATTTTCTCCCAGGACAGCCTGGGGAATTACTATGAATACGACGAAAGTGCCAGAAGGATAACAGAAGCCGCCGGAAATGTGCCTGTCTTCGGAACCTGGGACTTCTCCCTGGGATACGGCATTATAGGGGGGCATCTTTTAAGCGGCTACGACCAGGGGCGGTCGGCAGCGGAAAAGGCTCTTGAGGTTTTCCGCCTGGGAGGTCCCGGGGAGGTTCCGATCCTCCGGGAGAGTCCCCATACGGATATTTTCGACTATGAACTCCTGAAAAAACACGCCATCAGCCACAATATCCTGCCGCCGGGCTATATCCTGACAAACCAGCCCCAGTCATTCTACTACACCTACCGCTTTCAGATTATCTCGCTGTTCGTGGTCTTCATCATGCTCCTGATCTTTATAGTGATACTGCAGAACCGAAACAGTCAGCTCCATAAAACCCAGATTCTATTGAAACAAGAGAAGGATACCCTGGACAAACGGGTGGAGGAGAGGACGGCCTCTCTGAAAAATGCCCAGGATGAACTGGTCCGCAACGAAAGGCAGGCCGCACTGGGATCCCTCCTGGCCGGGATGGCCCACGAAATCAATACCCCCCTGGGAATCAGCATCACAAGCTCATCCCATATCCGGAGCAGGATTGAAACGGTTCAGCAGCATATGGAAGCCGAGGAACTGAGCTATGAAGAGCTGGAAGAGGCTCTAAAGATCATAACGGAAGGAATGAATCTCACCATCAGCAATCTCCAGCGCGTGGCAGGCCTTGTGAATAACTTCAAAGCCATATCCCTTTCCTCCCGGAACAGCTCACCCCAGCGTTTCAGTCTGGATAGATACATAGCCGAAGTGGTCGAGATATTCTCGCATAAGTTTTCCGAAGAGAAAATTGACATAGTACTGGAGACTGAGCCGGTGGAAGTGATTTCCTACAAGGACATGATCTATTCGGTGATCTCCCAGATCCTGAATAACTCCCGGGAACATGCCTTTTCCGGAAGAGAGGATCAGAAAAAAATTATACGGATAACCGTGGGACTGGAAAGTCAGATGCCTGAGATCCGTCTGCAGGACAACGGTACGGGGATCCCCGGAGAAATTGTCAAGGTAATCTTTGAACCCTTTACAACCACCAAAAGGAACCGGGGCCGGGTGGGTCTGGGTCTGCATCAGGTATACAGGACCGTCACGGAAAAGCTCAATGGAAACATACAGCACAGGGAAACCGAAGAGGGGGGAAGCGAATTCCGGATACGGATTCCCCTGGAGATTCTCAGCTGAAGAAGGACCGGTATAAATCGGAGGAGAATCGCTCCCGGAAGAGAGGAATCCCCCGGGGAGACTCTGAAAATCTAAAAAAAAGCCCCGGGAACACCGATAAAAACAGAAAAATCCACTAGAATATAGAAAGACTCCCATTCTGAGAGGTAAATCATCATGAAAAAACATTTCACTATCCTGTTTTCCCAGCTCCTGCTTCTGGTTCTGCTCCTGAGCTGCGGCGGCGGAGGAGAAGAACTGACCATGGAGGAAGCCCAGGCCCTGAAAGAGGAAAACCGGGGAGATATCCTGTCCAGAACAGTGAGCCGCCCCGGAGGAGAAGACCCCTTTTCCATAGGCGTTTCAGGAGGAACATGGAATACCTCTGTGACCAATGATCCGAAGACCTTCAATCTGATCGTCTCGGAGAATGACGGAACCTCTTCGGGCATCATCGCTCCCCTTTTTCCCGCGGGTTTTTCCGATTACGATCCCTATACCAGAGAGTGGGAACCTGAAATCGCCACCCATGATATCCGGGTCTATGAGGATGAGGGACGGATGGATGTGTTCTTTACCCTCAGGGACGATCTGTACTGGACCTATTACGACAGGGACGAGAGGGTGAAGATCACCTCGGACGATGTGGTTTTCTGGTACAACGAAATAGATGGAAACCCGGATATGCAGAGACGGGCCTACAACAGCCAGTTTGTGGATATGGAAGACGGCTCGGTAGAACATATCGATATTGAGAAAATTGATGAGCGGACTTTTGTGTTCCACTATCCCCGGACAGTGGCGGACCCCCTTCTGAGATCCAACATGGAGTTCGGGCCCCGGTTCCTTTTCGAACCGGCCCTGAAAGAGGGAGGCCCCGAGGGAGTCAAAGAGATCTTCACCATAGATATGGATGTGAAGGATCTGCCCAGCGGCGGCAGCATGTACCTGGTTGAGTACACCCCCGGTGTGAGGCTTGTCTATGAAGAAAATCCCAATTACTACGACAAAGATGCGGCGGGGAATAAGATTCCCTATATACAGAAGAGCATCAGCAAGATCGTTCCCGACCTGAACACGGAATTCCTTCTTTTTAAAAACGGGGAAAAAGACGCCTACAATGTGCGGGCTGAAGATCTGGAGGAGATGGTCAATCAGGAAGAGAAGGACTATACGGTCTATAACGGCGGGGCCACCTTCAATGCCGAGTTTATCTCGTTCAACCAGAATCCCCAGGCCCTTCCCGAATACATGCAGAAGTGGTTTATACAGAAGGAGTTCCGTCAGGCCATGAGCTGCCTTGTAAACCGGCCCCGGATCATCAAACAGATCCAGAGAGGCCTGGGCACTCCTTTTTCCCACTTCTTTCTGGAAGCCAATATGTTTCACAACCCCGATATAAAGCTGGATTATACCTACTCCCCCGAGAAGGCTCTGGAACTGCTGAATTCCATCGGTATGACCAAAGATGACCAGGGGGTTCTGCGTGACTCTGATGGCAATGCGGTGGAGTTTGATATCATCACCAACTCGGACAACAATACCAGGATCGATACGGCCAATATTTTTATTGACGAGTGCAGCAAGCTGGGGATCAAGGTCAACCTGAAGCCCCTGGACTTTCAGAAGATGGTGGACATGCTGACCCAGAGCTACGACTGGCATGCGGTGCTCCTCTCTTTCGGAGGACTCCCCTACTTTCCTATACAGGGATCCAATGTATGGCAGTCCGACGGCAATCTCCATATCTGGCATCCCCTGCAGGAATCCCCTGTGACCGACTGGGAAGCCCGGATGGACTATCTCTATAACGAAGCGGCCTATACCCCCGACAGGGAGAAGGCCCGTCCCTACTGGGACGAATACCAGCAGATTATCCTGGAACAGCTTCCCCTGATCTATCTGGTCCAGTCCAACAGCTTCCTGGCTGTGAGGGACAAGTGGGAAAATGTCTATTACGATACCCTGGGAGGACTTCAGTCCCAGTACCTCTATCTGAAGGAGTAGGGATGAAAAATCTGCTTCATGCTCTGACAGGACTCTCCTACAGGTTCCGGAACTCCCATCCCCTGACTCACTTTATCACGGGCCGGTTTCTCTCTATGATCGTGATCCTTTTTATCCTGGGGTTTGCCGTATTCGGCCTGATGGAACTGGCCCCGGGAGACATTGTGGACAACTATGTGAAGCAGCAGCTCCTCTCCATGTCCGACGGATCGGGAGAATCGGGAGATCAGGAGCTCTTTTCGGAAGAGCAGATTGCCGCGAAAAAGGCCGAACTGGGCCTGGACAGACCCTTTTACAGCCAGTACATGCACTGGCTCCATCAGGTCTTTGTGGAGCGGGATCTGGGACGATCCATGATCAGCCGGGCGCCGATCCTCTTTCTTATCAAAACAAGGCTGATCAACTCGATCATTCTGAACCTGATATCCCTGTTTCTGCTGACCTTCATCTCCTTTGCTCTGGGCATCTATTTTTCGAGCAAAGTGGGAACCCGCACAGACCTGGCGGCCACCTTTATCGCCCTGTTTCTGCACTCCTTCCCCGGCCTGCTCCTGCTGATTCTGCTGCAGCTCTTTGCAGCGGTCTCCGGTCTCTTTCCTGTAACAGCCTATCCGGGATTTCCCATGGCGGAGGATCCCACGGGATTTGTGTTCAGCTATATGCACCACATTGCCCTCCCTCTGATCGGCGCCTTCCTGGGAGGAATCGGCGGGACCATGAGGATGATCCGGGCCACCATGCTGGATCAGCTGGGCCAGCCCTATATTACAGCCCTCAGGGCCCGGGGCATTTCGGAAGGGCGGATCTACTTTGCCCATGCCTTCCGGAACACCCTGAACCCCTATATCACAAGCAGCGCCAACCTCCTTGCCAGCCTGTTTTCGGGGTCCCTGATCCTGGAGATTATCTTCTCCTATCCCGGAATCGGACGGCTCATGTACGAAGCGGTCCTGCAGGAGGACATCTATCTGGTTCTGGCCAATATCATGTTTATCTCTTTTCTGGTTCTGCTGGGCATGGTTCTGGCGGATATCCTGCTGGCTGTGGTTGATCCCCGGATAAGGTACTCAAAAAAATGAAACAGTTTCTGAAAGCCCTCACATACAAACCCGTCGCCCTGGTATCCTTTATCGTACTGGTGCTGCTCTATCTGATGATGCTCTTTGCGGAGTTTATCGCCCCCTACAGTCCCAACACATCGGTGGCCCAGTACTCCTATCATCCGCCGGGACTCAGCTGGTACAGCAGCGATCTGGGGTTCGGCCCGCAGGTGCAGGAACGGACCGTTGTGAACGAGATCAACTGGCAGTATGTCCGATTAAAGGGACAGAACCACAGGGTGAAACTCTTTGTAAAGGGAGAACCCTATAAAATGTGGGGTTTCATTCCCCTGGAACGGCACCTTTTCGGCGTGGCCGACGGGGCCTATCCTGTCTTTTTAATGGGATCGGACAATCTGGGACGGGACCTGTTCTCCCGGATCCTCTACGGCAGCCGGATCAGTCTGACCATCGGGTTTATAGGAATAGCCATTTCCATGACCCTGGCGATCACCTTCGGCGGCCTGGCGGGGTTCTACGGCGGCAAGGTAGACTGGCTGATTATGCGGTTCAGCGAGTTCTTCATCCTGATCCCCGGGCTCTATCTGATCCTCTTTCTCCGGTCGATCCTGTCGAGGAGCATGACCAGCGGCCAGTCCTATATGGTGATTGTGGTGATCCTCTCCTTTGTGGGATGGCCCGGCTCGGCCCGGCTGATCCGGGGGCTTGTGCACAGCATCAAACGGGAGGACTTTATCTCCAATGCGATCCTGGAAGGAATCCCCACCCTGGCGATCATCTTTAAGCAGATCATTCCCCAGATGTCGTCGATCATCATCGTCAGCATCGCCCTGGGGATTCCCGGGTTTATTCTGGGAGAGACCGTGCTCTCCTATCTGGGCCTGGGGATTGTGGACCCTGCGGTCAGCTGGGGAAGTCTTATAAACAGGGAAATCTCGACGTTGAGCAATCTGCGGACCTTTCCCTGGTTCCTCATTCCCGGTCTGTTCCTGCTGATCACCACCCTGGCTTTCAACTTTATCGGAGACCTGCTCCGGGACTTTATGGATCCCTGGCATAACGACAAGGGAGGCCTCAGATGATGCTGGATGTGAGAAACCTGAAAGTCACCTTCCCACTGCGCCGGGGAGCCCTCCAGGCGGTCAGGGGCGTGAGCTTTACCATGACCAAAGGAGAAGTTCTGGGCATCGTAGGAGAGAGCGGTTCGGGCAAATCCGTCACCGCCCAGGCCCTGATGCGCCTTCTGCCGGGATACACTCAGATTTCCGGGGATATCCTCTTTCAGGATCAGGATGTGATGAAGCTGGGCAAAAAGGATCTGCCCCCCTTCCGGGGCAGCCGGATCGCCATGATCTTTCAGGAACCCGGCCGGTCCTTCGACCCCCTGTACAACATGGAAAAGACATTCCGGGAGACCCTGAAGCTGCGGCATCCCGAAGAGACAGACCAACAGCTCCGGGAGCGGACCCTGGATCTGATGCGGGAGGTTCAGATTCCCCAGCCCGAGGACAGGATGGGCAACTACCCCCATCAGTTTTCGGGCGGCCAGCTCCAGAGGATGATGATAGCCCTGGCCCTGGCGTCGGATCCGGACCTTCTGATTGCAGATGAACCCACCACGGCCCTGGATGTGACCATTCAGGCCCAGATCATAGAGCTCCTTTTGAAACTCAAAGCCTCCCGGGGCATGGGAATCATTTTTATAAGCCACGATCTGGATCTTGTGAGCCGGGTGGCCGACAGGATCCTTGTGATGTACGGCGGCCTGGTGATGGAAGAGGGAGAGGCAAAGACACTCTACCGGAACCCGGTCCATCCCTACAGCCGGGGCCTGCTCCATGCGATGCCCGCCTTCGGCACCCACTACAGCCGGGACCGCCTTGTGACCATACCGGGGAATGTTCCCAATCCGATCCACCCCGAACCGGGCTGCCCCTTTGCGCCCCGCTGCCCCTATAAACAGGAAGTGTGCGTAAAGAAAATACCCGATGTCCGCCTTGTGGACGAACGCAGCAGCCGCTGCATTCTGGATACACTGGAGGAGATCTGAGATGGGTAAACTACTTCTGGAAATGAACAACCTGGAAAAACGCTTTCCCCTGGAAGCAGGACTTTTTGCCCGGTACGGCCGCTTTGTCTATGCGGTCAACGATGTATCTATCCGGCTCCACCGGGGCGAAACCTACGGCCTTGTGGGAGAGTCGGGATGCGGCAAAACCACCTTGGCCCGTCTGGCCGTACAGATGTATCAGCAGGACCAGGGAGATATCCTGTTCCACCCGGAAGGGAAAAGCGAAGTGCCCCTGAATATTGTCAAACTGGACAGAAAAGAGCTCTTTGACTACAGAACAAAGGTAAAATACGTGTTTCAGGACCCCGCCAGGTCCCTGAACCCCCGGATGACGATCTACAAGATCCTCACAGCCGGCTACAGACAGTCTCCCGGCTGGCCCGGAGAGAAACAGGCTAGGGAGGAAACCGCCGAAATGATGAAGACCGTCGGTCTCAACCCGGAGGATCTGGACAGACGGCCCTCGGACTTTTCCGGCGGTCAGCGCCAGAGGATCTCCATAGCAAGAGCCCTGATGATGCGGCCGGAGCTTCTGATCTGCGACGAGGTTGTGTCGGCCCTGGATGTGTCCATTCAGAGCCAGATCCTGAACCTGCTGCTGGAACTGAAGGACAAGTTCAATCTGACCATGCTTTTCATTGCCCACGACCTGACTGTGACCACCTATTTCTGCGACCGCATCGGCGTGATGTACCGGGGCCGCCTTATGGAGGAAGCCCCCGCCGAGGATTTGGTGGAAAAGCGCTTCCACCCCTATACCAGGCTCCTTTACGACAGCATTCCCTCCCGGATGGACAGGGAGCTGAACCTGAAGGGGTTCGAACCCTTTGACTCCACAAAGCCCCTGGAGGGCTGCCCCTTCTACCACCGCTGCCCCAAACGCACAGAAGAGTGCGGGAAGATGCCCGCCATGAGGGAACTGTCGGAGAAACATAACGCCGCGTGCTTTCATCCGGAAGTGTAGAAATCAGAGAAACAGAGAATCGGCGGGGCTGACAACTCCCATTCTGTTTTTACCCGCCACATGGGTATAGATCATGGTGGTCTGCACAGAAGAGTGGCCCATCAGTTCCTGAATGGTCCGGATGTCGTACCCCGCTTCCAGCAGATGGGTAGCAAAACTGTGCCGCAGGGTATGAACGCTGGCTTTTTTTGTGATTCCCCCACGGGAAACGGCATTTTTAAAAGCCCTTTGCAGTCCTGTAGGATGCTGATGGAAGCGAACCTGTTTCTGATCGTAGGGACTTTCACAGAACCCGGAAGAGGGAAACAGCCAGAACCAGTTCCACTCTTCCGGAGCATGGGGATACTTTCCTGCCAGCGCTTCGGGCAGGGAAACTCCCGGATTTTTCTCCCGTCTGTCCCTGTCGTAAAGTATTTTAACATCCTCCAGATGCTTCTGCAGGGGGGGGATTAACCCCGAAGGCAGAAGAGTCGTCCTGTCCCGCCCTCCCTTCCCCATCCGGACAGTGAGGGAGGGTTTATAAAAATCCAGATCTTTGATTCTCAATGAAAGGCACTCGTCCAGTCGAAGTCCGGATCCATAAATAAGGGAAGCCATAAGCCTATAGGGAGGATTCAATACCGAAAGGATCCGGGAAATTTCCTCTTTGGAGAGAACCACAGGCAGTCTGGCGGGTATTTTTGACCGTACAGAATCCTGAAGGTCTTGAACCTCCCTGTCCAGTACAGACCTGTAAAGAAAAAGGATTCCATTAAACGCCTGATTCTGAGTAGACATGGAAACCTTCCGCTCCACCGCCAGATAAGTTAAAAAAGATCTAAAATCCTTCTCATCCAGCTCATCGGGAGATTTATTACCAGTAAAATCTTTAAACGAGTCTACCCAATGCAGATAGGCTTTTTCCGTTTGAAAAGAACGGTGCCTGAGCCGCAGCATCTCTTTCATCCTGGTGATAGCTGTTTCCCAGTCGGATTGCCCCTCCGCTTGACCGGAACTCCCCTGCTGATAGTGATGGATAAAATATTCATAATGCTTTACCGCACTGACAGCCTGATTGATCTGCCAGTCCTGACAGTCCCTGAGAAGGGTCTTCTCAAATCCGGACAGACTGAAAGAATCAGGAAACTGATTCTGATAGTTGTTGTACCGTGTTATCCAATGCTCAAAAAAAGGAATCTGCTTTTGCGGAATCCCGGCCTTTTTCTGTAAATACTCCCTGAAATTCATGCCAACCTCATAATTATATAGACGTCTAGATAACTATACGCTGAGAATGTTATCACTGCTTCAATGTCTAGATAACTATTATTTTTTCGTTATTGACAGAGGGTAAAAGGGAGTTCAGTATTATTATACTGAACAGCATAATAAGTTATGTTATGTCTATATAGGAATAATTATGAAAGAAAAGAATATTGACAACTGGGATAATAAAGATGCAAATATTGGATTGCTCTATTTTTATCAGATTTCTGAAGAACTTTTATTTTATTACACAATAGATAGTTTCAAACTTCCAGCCCACAATTTTATAACTCTTTTAGATGAAGCAATAAAGACTATCGAACATATTGAAGCTGAAATGATTAATGAAAATGCAATTAAAAGCATTGTAAATGAATTACAAGACATTGTGATAAAAGACTCAGTAGTAAAAAAGGTTTTTGGAATAAATTATAATTCACTAATTTCAAAGCTAAACTCTAAAATGTCAATTAACGAACTTAAAAATTATTTTTCATTTATAAAAAGAAAACTTGACAGTATTTATTACCAAACGATAGTCGAACTTTTAAAAGAAAATATTATTTCAAAGAATTATGAAGAAATTAGACGATTAACAAAATATCTTTTAATTCAGCTTAAAGCTTTTGGTTACTCAACAGAATTCATAAACTTAACACTGGATATAATTTTTCAACAGAAAAAAGTAAAAAATATTGAATCTTACATAGCTTTTATAGATGAATTTGATTTGGAAAGTAAGGATTTCATTGTTTATATTGAAGTTAGTAAAGATATAAGAAAAATTAAGAAATTTCTTAATAATGATTTCGTTGAATTAATTGAAGATATTTCTCAAACAGATATTGATTTATCAGATCGGATTAACCAAAATTTCTTCAAAAAGAGTAAAACTTATTACAAATTTAAATTTGAATCTTTAGATAGATTTAAAGCTTATATTAAGGCAAGATATATTCTTGAAAGTATTTATTCAAATTCCTGTTTCTTAGTACATAAAGATAATTTCAGTATTAGTAGTAAAGCAATTGTATTTAATGAGAAAGGAAACAACTATTTAGTAAATGACATTGTAAGTCCTATTTTTCGAAGACCAGATAAAATAAATAAAGTTTCATTTGAAAAATCTTTTGAAAAATTGCTTTATCCTTTTGCAAATCAGAAAATTGATCCAAATTCCCAACAGCGTGTAGATTTATCAATTCAAAATCATTTTTCTGCAATTAAGTCATCATCATATGAAAATCAATTAATTAATTTATGGAGTGGAATTGAAGTTCTTATTCCAATAATAACAAAAGGAGATAAGGCTAAGATTGAACAATTGTCAGAGTCAATAATTCCTATCATAACAGACAATTATGTTTTTAAGATTGTTAATAATATTAGACAATCTATTGATAACTCAATAAATAAAAATAAGTTAAATCAAGCACTAAAACGAATTGATAAGTTTAATAACATTGCTGTAATCAAAATTCTAATCAGAGGTGATGAAGTTTCAGAATACTCTGAGATTATTAGTCTTCTAGATAATAACATTTTACTTCAGGAAAGAATCAAGTATTATTCTGATATTTTTAAAGATGGGAAAAAATTGTCCAGAATTGTTGAAAATCATATTAAAAGAGTTCACTGGCAGATTAAAAGAATTTATCGTGCTAGAAACCTTATTGTTCACTCAGGAAAGACACCGTATCAATTGGAAACATTGATTGAAAATCTACACTATTATTATGATGTAATTCTTACTTGTATCTCTAAAGATCTTAAAAATAATTACAATATAAATGATATTTTGTTTATTTATAAAATGAAGCTAGACCAATATTTGAAAGATTTAAAAAAAGACAAAGTTAATTATGTCGAGATCGTTAAAGATTCATTATTAATTGAAGATAAGACATAAATCGGGTAGCCGGAGGCTTTTAACCTCCAGCCCCCACACCACCCCGCATGCGGGTCCGCACGGGGCGGTTCACTCCATGGAGCAAACGAAATCCTGATTTGATCAGATATATCCCTGGGCTTTACACCACAGATATTTGATATTGACCAATCCCTGCTCTTCCAGCCATTTATTGGACATAGCTGCATTGGTAGCGTAAGACTTGGAGAGATGCCAATAGGATTTACTACTGGCACCGGTGATAATGGCAAAATCTTTCGGAATTCCCAGTTCCATCAGTTTCCTGACTTTCGTTCTGGGATATCGCCACTGTTTCCAGTAGCACATGCGAATCCTCCTACGGAGCCAGTCATCAAGATTCTGTATAGGGCTGTAATATTGGGAGATCCCATAGTAGTTCATCCAGCCCCGGATATACTCATTGAGTTTCCCGATTCTGTATTCCATGGAAACACCCCAGGAACGCCTTGTCAGATATTTCAGATGATACCGAAAATCCTCAAAGGACGACTCTGTCCAGCGAATCTTCTTACCCTTGAATGTGAATCCCAGGAAACTGCACTCCCTTATCTTTGCAACTTTCGTTTTCTCCTGATTCACTACCAATTTCAATTTCCTTACCAGAAATATTGAAACTTCCTGTAGGATCTTCCTAGCATCACACAATCTCTTCGTTAAAAGGATAGTGTCATCTGCATACCGTGCGAACCTCACATTTCTTCTCTCCAGTTCCATATCCAACCGATCAAGGAGGATATTGGAAAGCAGAGGTGATAAGGGCCCGCCTTGGGGTGTGCCGATGTCTGTAGGAATCACTTTTCCATTGTCCAACTGAATACCGGCTCTCAGGTAACGGCCGATGAGTCTGAGGACAGATTTGTCCCAGACTTTTACAGCCACAAAATGCATCAGGATATCATGATTAACTGTATCAAAGAACTTTTCCAAGTCCAGATCCACGGCGTATCTATACCCGGATTTGACATGTTGATTTACCTGTTTCACCGCTCCGTGAGCCGATCTTCCCGGTCTGAATCCATAGCTATGCTCCGAGAAATCCGGATCAAATATGGGATTCAGAACCTGTGAAATAGCCTGCTGGATAACCCTGTCTAGAACTGTCGGGATTCCCAGCATCCGTTTTCCCCCGGTTGCATGGGCGAGCAGCAAACTTGTTTGCGACCAGCCTCCGGATTTCTTCGGGATTTCTACCCTCAGCACCGGAGAAGGTACATAGTACCCGTTGAGCAAAGCTCGTTTGATTCTAGGCCATCTGGTTTTCAGATATCCTGGAAACTTCTCGACAGTGATACCGTCGATTCCAGGGCTACCTCCATTGCGTTTGACCTGTTTCCAGGCTTTGTGCATATTTTCAGAGGATAAAATCAAATCCATCATAGATTCGTTCAAGGCTGGTTTCTCCATGGTCCGCCAAAAGTGATTCCGGCATAAACTGAAATTGTTCCTTTGAGAACCATAAGGCTCCTCCTTGTGAAATGTTCAGACCTTCACCATGAACCGGACATTACTCCGGGCGTTGGCTACTATGCCTTCTGCTGACTTCTGTCTGCTTATCAGTAGAATTACTCCTGCTGACGCTGTATCATCCGGTTTGAATCGCTGTGACGACTTCTTTGTGTTCCGTATAAACGGCTCCTTATCAGAGTGTCATCCCCTGATAGGCCTGGATTTATTACCCCGGTATCCTCCGGATTCTCACGGTCAAACCGCCGTTACCGCCTTGCAGACAGATCTCCCCGAATAAGACAATAAACATTCCCCGGACAACCCTGTGATTTACCCTATCCCTCACCCACGGGGCATCGTCATCATTGGCTGACTCACCTCCAGAACTGGGCCTTCTATCACATTCTTGTACATGGGCTCCCGGTTTTGCACTCAGGCTTCCTCCAGACAATTCCTCACGGAATTGCCCTTGCCGTCGGCTAACAGTTGGTATAGCATGTTTACTATACGTGGGTAGCTGTAGAGGACTTTCACCTCATAAGTTTATTGCCATGTCAGGCGTACCATTGACTTGAAGTAGTCAGCCCTACTGTCACACATTTTTGCTATCCGCAAAAAGTGCGCCAGCTAACGGTCTGCTACTTAAGTCGGTGTTATGCCTACAAGAGCTGGATATTTACCCCTATTTGGTAAATACTTAGTATAGTCTTGGACGTTATGTGCAAAGCCGTTTAGACATGAAGGATAGACTTTATATGAGTAAACAAAGAAATATTATACTATTCGGAGATAGTCGTTTAAGAGCTCAATGTTCGCTTATCAATATATTTCATAAAGGACTACACAATAAGATTGATATTATATCAAATACATTAAGAAATCACGCTGGTGGTGCAGCACTGGCAGCACCACAAATATCTATTTTAAAAAGAATAACAGTGATTGATTATATGGGAGAGCATTATGAATTAATTAATCCTGAAATATTGGAGAAATCAGGAGAACAATCAGATCTTGAAGGATGTCTTTCGCTGCCAGGTTTTTGGGGAAAGGTCATTCGCTATAAAGAAATAACAGTCAAATATCAGGATAGATTCGGAGATTTTCATATAATTGTGACAAATGATCAAATGGCTCGGTGCTTTCAACATGAAATTGACCATTTAGATGGGGTTTTGTTTATCGATAGAATGGTAGATGAATATGTTTTCAATGATGAGACTAATGAGAAGATACCTGTTACACAACTGCTTGATATAACGCGTGAACGGTTCAGCACATAACAAAAATTTATATGATGCGTCACTGAAACATCTTTGCCTTTTACAATAATTACCAAATGAATTTATTTGTGCATTATTAATTTACCTCGTAGAATAGAGAGGCATAAATCGGGTAGCCGGAGGCTTTTAACCTCCAGCCCCCACACCACCCCGCATGCGGGTCCGCACGGGGCGGTTCACTCCATGGAGCAAACGAAATCCTGATTTGATCAGATATATCCCTGGGCTTTACACCACAGATATTTGATATTGACCAATCCCTGCTCTTCCAGCCATTTATTGGACATAGCTGCATTGGTAGCGTAAGACTTGGAGAGATGCCAATAGGATTTACTACTGGCACCGGTGATAATGGCAAAATCTTTCGGAATCCCCAGTTCCATCAGTTTCCTGACTTTCGTTCTGGGATATCGCCACTGTTTCCAGTAACACATGCGAATCCTCCTACGGAGCCAGTCATCAAGGTTCTGTAAAGGGCTGTAATATTGGGAGATCCCATAGTAGTTCATCCAGCCCCGGATATACTCATTGAGTTTCCCGATTCTGTATTCCATGGAAACACCCCAGGAACGCCTTGTCAGATATTTCAGATGATACCGAAAATCCTCAAAGGACGACTCTGTCCAGCGAATCTTCTTACCCTTGAATGTGAATCCCAGGAAACTGCACTCCCTTATCTTTGCAACTTTCGTTTTCTCCTGATTCACTACCAATTTCAATTTCCTTACCAGAAATATTGAAACTTCCTGTAGGATCTTCCTAGCATCACACAATCTCTTCGTTAAAAGGATAGTGTCATCTGCATACCGTGCGAACCTCACATTTCTTCTCTCCAGTTCCATATCCAACCGATCAAGGAGGATATTGGAAAGCAGAGGTGATAAGGGCCCGCCTTGGGGTGTGCCGATGTCTGTAGGAATCACTTTTCCATTGTCCAACTGAATACCGGCTCTCAGGTAACGGCCGATGAGTCTGAGGACAGATTTGTCCCAGACTTTTACAGCCACAAAATGCATCAGGATATCATGATTAACTGTATCAAAGAACTTTTCCAAGTCCAGATCCACGGCGTATCTATACCCGGATTTGACATGTTGATTTACCTGTTTCACCGCTCCGTGAGCCGATCTTCCCGGTCTGAATCCATAGCTATGCTCCGAGAAATCCGGATCAAATATGGGATTCAGAACCTGTGAAATAGCCTGCTGGATAACCCTGTCTAGAACTGTCGGGATTCCCAGCATCCGTTTTCCTCCGGATTTCTTCGGGATTTCTACCCTCAGCACCGGAGAAGGTACATAGTACCCGTTGAGCAAAGCTCGTTTGATTCTAGGCCATCTGGTTTTCAGATATCCTGGAAACTTCTCGACAGTGATACCGTCGATTCCAGGGCTACCTCCATTGCGTTTGACCTGTTTCCAGGCTTTGTGCATATTTTCAGAGGATAAAATCAAATCCATCATAGATTCGTTCAAGGCTGGTTTCTCCATGGTCCGCCAAAAGTGATTCCGGCATAAACTGAAATTGTTCCTTTGAGAACCATAAGGCTCCTCCTTGTGAAATGTTCAGACCTTCACCATGAACCGGACATTACTCCGGGCGTTGGCTACTATGCCTTCTGCTGACTTCTGTCTGCTTATCAGTAGAATTACTCCTGCTGACGCTGTATCATCCGGTTTGAATCGCTGTGACGACTTCTTTGTGTTCCGTATAAACGGCTCCTTATCAGAGTGTCATCCCCTGATAGGCTTGGATTTATTACCCCGGTATCCTCCGGATTCTCACGGTCAAACCGCCGTTACCGCCTTGCAGACAGATCTCCCCGAATAAGACAATAAACATTCCCCGGACAACCCTGTGATTTACCCTATCCCTCACCCACGGGGCATCGTCATCATTGGCTGACTCACCTCCAGAACTGGGCCTTCTATCACATTCTTGTACATGGGCTCCCGGTTTTGCACTCAGGCTTCCTCCAGACAATTCCTCACGGAATTGCCCTTGCCGTCGGCTAACAGTTGGTATAGCATGTTTACTATACGTGGGTAGCTGTAGAGGACTTTCACCTCATAAGTTTATTGCCATGT
This sequence comes from Oceanispirochaeta sp., assembly GCA_963666275.2. Taxonomy (GTDB): domain Bacteria; phylum Spirochaetota; class Spirochaetia; order DSM-2461; family DSM-2461; genus Oceanispirochaeta. The sequence continues at coordinate 1,056,722 of CAXXOA010000001.1, read as the reverse complement.
CGGGCGTACCAAAAAAATGATGCAGTCGAAGCTATAGATCACATTTCTTGCAGAAACGGCTTCGTCAAAGGAATTGTCCTTCTCAAAAAAGGAATTGCTGTTTAGAATAAAGGTGCAAGAAAAGCGCCTATACCTGGCAAGCCAGGTCGCTTCGCAGCATATTTTGGTGTTATGTCGACAGAAAGTACCGTGTTTGTTCAAGAAATTAGTTTTTGTGAAATATGGAAAATATAAAATAATTTTGGAGAGAGATATATATGAAAAGAAGTATATTATTATTCATCACATTCTCAATAATTCTATCAAATTATTTATCTGCACAAAATGTTAATGGACTCTATGTCATTAGTGACGAAAGTCTTCAGAAATTTTATCAGATGAGATCTGAAGGGAAGTTGAATTTTGATTTGGCAGGTATACAGAACGTTTTTTTAGTTTACAATCATGTATGTCATCCTCAATTAGAAGATTACTACCGTTATAAATATGAAGATTTTCATACAGTTGTCGCTATTTTTCAATTTTCCGCTAATGAGATGCATCAAATATTTGAAGATCAAGCGACTTTATCTCCTGGTAATCTTTCAGAAACAAGTATTAATCAAAGAATAATCACCGATTCGAAAATGATTATGAGATTCCCGACGAAACCAGTTACACATTATAGGGACTTCTCTTATGATTATGATATTTACATGCAATATAACGAAAAAGAGATTGATTCTGGGCGATTATATAATTTTAACCTTGATAATTCTAATGGGATTGAATATTGGGAAATTTCATTTGTAAAAATATCGGATGAAATTCCTGAGCAATTATTATCATTGGTTTTTAAGGATTACTGGCTAGCAGAAAGCTTTGACAGGCTAAGATAAAATTAGCTGTTAAATACATTCTATACAAATATTTGTGTTAAGGAATGCGTTATGTCGACAAAGGGCAAATAGAAAGACAATATTGTTTAGCAGTTTATTGGAGGATGTATGCCTAGATTTACTATTTACCTCGTAAAAGATGGATATAATTTTAATGAACGATATTCTGTTCAGAATAGCTCAGTAATTGTAAACAATAGAAGCGTCTTCAATAATGGTGTCTCAACAAATAATGACAACTTAATACATAGATTCCTAGTGGATAGAAAAATAGAATTTAGGCCGATTCATAAGTCGACCTCAACACATAATGTTTATTACCGTAATTCTGATAATCCAAATCCTTGGTGGAAAGATTTTTGGCAAATTCCAGAACCAAATCTAGAAAATAAATCAACGGATTTAATTATCTTGAAAGAGATAAATGGAAAAAAAGTAATTATTGCACATGGGCACGGCCGCTTTTTAATTAATCCCATAGCAATAGAATATGATTTCGGATTGAAAACAGCATTAAACTTATTAGATGAAGAGAAAATAAAATCAGCCGATCTATTTACACCATCTGAAATAGCTTTACGTACAAGAAAACAATCAGGAAAACAAACGAAATTTGATGAGTACGAAATAAATATATATAACTCATTACTAAAAAATATTGCTGGAAAAGTAAAAGCCGAATTTGAAGACTATTTTAAGAATATTGATGGTGCAGATAGTATTAAGTTTTCATACTCAGGAGATTCGAGTGAGCTGTTATCAATAGTTAATATGTTAATAGAAAAGTATCAACTTGATGACTATAGAAGGAAAGGTTTTGATTGGGTAGATAATTTCCGAATCATAAAGGATAAAGGATTGATTTCAAAGCTTGATGAATTATTAGTCGATGAATTAAATAAGAAAAATCAAAACATATTACTCTCATTTCCTGAAACCCTAGATAAAAATGCACCAATTTACTATCGCTATTCAAGTATTACCCCCAGACGGTCTGATACATCAAGATATCCAGAGTTAGACATAATCGATCAGTATTATCCGAAAGTTCAAAACTTAACATTATCAGTCGATGATATAAAAAGACAACAGGTAATTGCTGTTGATATAAATACAAATAGAGATAGATTCTCCCAAAAGGTATATCAATGTCTTTATTTTGATATAAATCACCAAAATACACATTATTTTATAGAAAGTGGGGTTTGGTACAAAGTAAATAATGATTTTATATCAGTTGTAGATGCAAAATATCAAAGCATTATCAGTCAAAGTCGTAATATTAGTTTTCCATATAATATATCTGCAATTGGGCTTAAGGCAAAAAAACAAAATAAGAATAAAGAATTCGTTTATAACTCAGATTTATCATCATTTTTGAAAAACTCATATGATGCAGATCTTCTAGATACAAAACTTATAAAGAAAACTGAAATTTGTGATGTGATTTTTAAAGAAAATGGAAAAATTGTATTACTACATAATAAATTCAAATATGGTTCAAGTGCATTAAGTCATTTGTTTAGCCAAGGACTTGTTTCTGGTGAAAGATTAAACGATAAGAATTTTAGGATTGAGGCCAATACTATAATCTCAAATACAGTACTTCATTTTTCAACTTTAGACCGTTTTGATAAAAGCAACTATATTATTGCATATGGTATCATAACAAAAAAGGATAGAAGTGGAAGTTTTTCAATTCCATTATTTAGTAAGATAAATTTAAATATGTTCTACGAAAGATTAGATATGATTGGCTACGATGTAGAGTTGATATTTTTCGAGGCAATTTAGACATAACATAAATGATAAAATTGATGGTAGATGGAGGCGACATAAATCGGGTAGCCGGAGGCTTTTAACCTCCAGCCCCCACACCACCCCGCATGCGGGTCCGCACGGGGCGGTTCACTCCATGGAGCAAACGAAATCCTGATTTGATCAGATATATCCCTGGGCTTTACACCACAGATATTTGATATTGACCAATCCCTGCTCTTCCAGCCATTTATTGGACATAGCTGCATTGGTAGCGTAAGACTTGGAGAGATGCCAATAGGATTTACTACTGGCACCGGTGATAATGGCAAAATCTTTCGGAATTCCCAGTTCCATCAGTTTCCTGACTTTCGTTCTGGGATATCGCCACTGTTTCCAGTAGCACATGCGAATCCTCCTACGGAGCCAGTCATCAAGGTTCTGTAGAGGGCTGTAATATTGGGAGATCCCATAGTAGTTCATCCAGCCCCGGATATACTCATTGAGTTTCCCGATTCTGTATTCCATGGAAACACCCCAGGAACGCCTTGTCAGATATTTCAGTTGATACCGAAAATCCTCAAAAGACGACTCAGTCCAGCGAATCTTCTTACCCTTGAATGTGAACCCCAGGAAGCTGCATTCCGTTATCTTTGCAACTTTCGTTTTTCCCTGATTCACTACCAATTTCAATTTCCTTACCAGAAATATTGAAACTTCCTTTAGGATCTTCCTAGCATCACACAATCTCTTCGTTAAAAGGATAGTGTCATCTGCATACCGTGCAAACCGTACATTTCTTCTTTCCAGTTCCATATCCAACCGATCAAGGAGGATATTGGAAAGCAAAGGTGATAAAGGCCCGCCTTGGGGTGTGCCGATTGCTGTAGGAATCACTTTTCCATTGTCCAACTGAATACCGGCTCTCAGGTAACGGCCGATGAGTCTGAGGACAGATTTGTCCCAGACTTTTACAGCCACAAAATGCATCAGGATATCATGATTAACTGTATCAAAGAACTTTTCCAAGTCCAGATCCACGGCGTATCTATACCCGGATTTGACATGTTGATTTACCTGTTTCACTGCTCCGTGAGCCGATCTTCCCGGTCTGAATCCATAGCTATGCTCCGAGAAATCCGGATCAAATATGGGATTCAGAACCTGTGAAATAGCCTGCTGGATAACCCTGTCTAGAACTGTCGGGATTCCCAGCATCCGTTTTCCTCCGGATTTCTTCGGGATTTCTACCCTCAGCACCGGAGAAGGTACATAGTACCCGTTGAGCAAAGCTCGTTTGATTCTAGGCCATCTGGTTTTCAGATATCCTGGAAACTTCTCGACAGTGATACCGTCGATTCCAGGGCTACCTCCATTGCGTTTGACCTGTTTCCAGGCTTTGTGCATATTTTCAGAGGATAAAATCAAATCCATCATAGATTCGTTCAAGGCTGGTTTCTCCATGGTCCGCCAAAAGTGATTCCGGCATAAACTGAAATTGTTCCTTTGAGAACCATAAGGCTCCTCCTTGTGAAATGTTCAGACCTTCACCATGAACCGGACATTACTCCGGGCGTTGGCTACTATGCCTTCTGCTGACTTCTGTCTGCTTATCAGTAGAATTACTCCTGCTGACGCTGTATCATCCGGTTTGAATCGCTGTGACGACTTCTTTGTGTTCCGTATAAACGGCTCCTTATCAGAGTGTCATCCCCTGATAGGCCTGGATTTGTTACCCCGGTATCCTCCGGATTCTCACGGTCAAACCGGTGTTACCGCCTTGCAGACAGATCTCCCCGAATAAGACAATAAACATTCCCCGGACAACCCTGTGATTTACCCTATCCCTCACCCACGGGGCATCGTCATCATTGGCTGACTCACCTCCAGAACTGGGCCTTCTATCACATTCTTGTACATGGGCTCCCGGTTTTGCACTCAGGCTTCCTCCAGACAATTCCTCACGGAATTGCCCTTGCCGTCGGCTAACAGTTGGTATAGCATGTTTACTATACGTGGGTAGCTGTAGAGGACTTTCACCTCATAAGTTTATTGCCATGTCAGGCGTACCAAACGCATGAACCAGATTTTCCTATGTCACAAATCCTGCTTTTTCTGCTTCGCAGGCAGGATTTCCGCCATGTACGGAAAACAGGTTATGCGGGCGTTATATGTACAAAGGTATGAGGTAAAATGGATAATAGAATTTTAAGTCTTTTTGGAAACAATCTTACTCATACACTCAATAGACAATTGAAAGAAAAAATTAAAGAATATTTTCCGGAATTGACTGAGCCAATATTAAATCAAGGTGTTTCTCTGCAAAGATATATTCAAAAATCACCAGAGAAATACTACAATAAGGAATTATTTTATAAATATTATGCTTTTCTAAAGAGTTCATGTTCAAAAAAAGACATAAATGAAAAAAGCACAGAAATTGATATTGCAATAAAAACGATGTCAGAAATCAATTCAAAAGATATCCATGAAAATAGTAAAAGTACAAATGAATTCCAAAGTGCTTTATACATAAATGATAGCATAGTACCACAATATCTAAAAACTCTAGAAAGTATCTACCATATTTTTATTTACTTCATTGCTCTAAATTCTAGGAGACAACGAAAAAAAGGTACTGATAACTTAGATATATATAATTGTAATGACGAATTGAAGCAAACAGATTTTAAAGATATTCAAGGCAATTACAATAACACAATTCGGAATGGTATTGCACATGGAAAAATACTCTTCTATAAAGATGAGATTGAATTCTATGATAAAAAAGGAAAAAGGGTTAAACAAGATATATCAAATTTTATAAGACTGTTTGATGATCTTATTGATGTATGTAACGCATTTTGCTTGGCAATGAAAATATATTTGTTAAATAATCCAGATTTAACTATTTCAAAGCATTTTACTGTTCAAGAAATAAAGAAGGAGTTAGATTCTCCTTGGTGGAGTGTTGAAGGAATTCTTGAATCTAAAATTATAAATAATAAAAACCAGCTAATTATATTTTGCGAATCACATACAACAGATATAAGCAAATTACAGTTTTATTCTTTTCTAACAGCTTTATATTCTGAATTCTTTTTAAAAGGATTTGATGTATATTTTATATCAATACGTTCTAAAGTGATAAAAGGACCAGGTTGGGCAAGATTAGATGGTAAACTATTACGGAAAAATAGAAAGTCAAAAAATGTCTCTATGGATAATTATGAAGGAGTTTTTCTTGATGGTGGAGTTTTTGCATTATTAAAATATAAACTCCCAAAAATTGTATACAAAATAAATAGCCTTTATCATTCATTTAAGTTACACATGCCATTAGCATTTGATGAAATTAAAAAGAATTTAAACCCAATTGATATCAGTGTTAGAGATGCTAAGATACATAGAAATAAAATGTCTCTAATATTAAATGCAAATATTATAATTAATCATTCAAACATCAATGAAAATATGCTTTTTGAACTGAAACGAAAAATAATAAGAAAATGCTTAAGAAAAGCTAAATATCAAAAGAGAAGTGCTATAAATTTTTTACAACTAGGATATTGCAGAATAAATATTTTTAATGAAGACATGAGAGAAAGAAAATTAAATAATCATGGGTTAGGAAAGAAATTAATTGGAACTCTTGAGGTAAAGCGAATTAAAAGGATAAATGTGCCAAATATTTATTCTGGAAAAGAATATTTAAAAGGAAAATACAAAGTAGTCATTAATCAAAATTACATAAAAGATGACATATAAATCGGGTAGCCGGAGGCTTTTAACCTCCAGCCCCCACACCACCCCGCATGCGGGTCCGCACGGGGCGGTTCACTCCATGGAGCAAACGAAATCCTGATTTGATCAGATATATCCCTGGGCTTTACACCACAGATATTTGATATTGACCAATCCCTGCTCTTCCAGCCATTTATTGGACATAGCTGCATTGGTAGCGTAAGACTTGGAGAGATGCCAATAGGATTTACTACTGGCACCGGTGATAATGGCAAAATCTTTCGGAATTCCCAGTTCCATCAGTTTCCTGACTTTCGTTCTGGGATATCGCCACTGTTTCCAGTAGCACATGCGAATCCTCCTACGGAGCCAGTCATCAAGGTTCTGTAGAGGGCTGTAATATTGGGAGATCCCATAGTAGTTCATCCAGCCCCGGATATACTCATTGAGTTTCCCGATTCTGTATTCCATGGAAACACCCCAGGAACGCCTTGTCAGATATTTCAGTTGATACCGAAAATCCTCAAAAGACGACTCAGTCCAGCGAATCTTCTTACCCTTGAATGTGAACCCCAGGAAGCTGCATTCCGTTATCTTTGCAACTTTCGTTTTTCCCTGATTCACTACCAATTTCAATTTCCTTACCAGAAATATTGAAACTTCCTTTAGGATCTTCCTAGCATCACACAATCTCTTCGTTAAAAGGATAGTGTCATCTGCATACCGTGAACCACCCCGGGTTTCCCGGAGACACAATTATATGAGAGGATTGTGTTATGGGAAAAAGAATCAGGTATGCTCAAGAAGTTAAAGAGCGGGCAGTCAGGATGGTCTTTGATCATGAAAAAGACTATGAATCACGGTGGGCAGCAATAATTTCAATAGCCTCAAAAACCGGGTGTACTCCGGAGTCTCTGAGAAAATGGGTAAAACAAACCGAGATAGACCGTGGTATCAAGGAAGGCGTCTCCAGTGAAGAACGGGCAAGAATAAAGGAACTTGAAAGAGAAGTTCGTGAGCTAAGAGAAGCCAATGAGATATTGCGTAAGGCATCAGCATATTTCGCCCAGGCGGAGCTCGACCGCCGAAAGAAATAATGGTCAATTTCATTGATAAGAATAGGGAAAATCATGGAGTCGAGCCTCTCTGTAAGAATATTCAGATAGCTCCATCAACCTATTACGAAATGAAATCACGGCAATCAGATCCAGACAGAGAGCCTCCAAGAGTAAAAAGGGATAACCACCTGAAAGATGAAATCAAACGGGTCTGGTTTGAGAATAGATGTGTATATGGAGCTAAAAAAGTCTGGCAGGCCATGAATAAAGAAGGAATCCCCGTCGCCAGATGCACTGTAGAGCGTTTAATGCGTGCCATGGGGCTTCGTGGTGTAATTCGTGGTAAGAAAGTCAGGACAACGATTCCGACGAAAGATAACAGGCCTGATGATCTTGTAAACCGGGATTTCACTGCTTCCAGGCCAAACGAGCTGTGGGTGGCTGACTTCACCTATGTTTCCACTTGGAGGGGATTTGTTTATGTTGCTTTCATAATTGATGTATTTTCAAGAATGATTGTCGGGTGGCGGGCATCAACGTCAATGAAAACGGATTTTACTTTGGATGCACTCAATCAGGCATTGTGGGCAAGACAGGTAACAGAAAAGCTGATCCATCATAGTGATCGTGGTTCTCAATATCTGGCTATTTCCTATACAGAACGACTTATTGAAGCAGGAATTGATCCATCAGTTGGGAGTAAAGGTGACTCTTATGACAATGCTCTGGCAGAGACAATAAACGGTCTATACAAGGCAGAAGTCATTCACAAAGATGGTCCCTGGCGCTCGATTGAACAGGTTGAACTGGCTACTTTAGACTGGGTGGATTGGTATAATAACAAACGGATCATGGAACCTCTGGGATATATTTCTCCACAAGAGTTTGAAATGATGTATTATGAACAGGAAATTAGTCTGGCAGTAACAGCCGGACTCAAGTAAATCTGTCTCCGGGATTCTCGGGGTGGTTCATAACCGAAGGAATACGTAAACGAGGAATTGGGAAAAGCTTATTCATGCATGGATTAGAATGGATAAGAGAAAAAGGGTTGACTGATATACGTCTATCAGTATTTGCAAACAACAGTAATGCAATTGGTTTTTATGAAAAAATGGGTTTTAGCCCTTCATCAATTAGATTTAGGCTAAAAACTATATGAAATAATCGGGTAACCGGGGGTTTCTCTCCCCCAGTCCCCACACCACCCTGCAAGCGGATCCGCACAGGGCGGTTCATTTCATGAAGCAAACAGCTTCCTCAATCTGGTCAAGTATACCCTTGGGCTTTGCACCAAAGGGCTTTAATACTGACTAGTCCCTGCTCTTCCAGCCATTTATTGGATAGACCTGCATTCGTTGTGTAAGTCTTCGACATCTTCCAGTAAGAGTGGCTGCATGTACCGGCAGGTATAGCAGCACGCACCGGAATCCCTAGTTTGATCAAGTTGTTGACTTTTGTTCGACATCTGCGCCACTGTTTCCAGTAGCACATACGGATTCTCCTTCTGAGCCATTCTTCAAGTCCCGGAATCGGCCTGTAGTATTCGGAAATACCATAGTAATTCATCCAGCCTCTCAAGTATTGATTCAGTTTGCTATAGCGGTATTTCATGGAAACACCCCATGATCGTCCAGTCAAACGTCTGATGTTGTAACGGAAATCCTGGTACGCCTTTTCTGTCCAGCGGATCTTTCCCCCGATGAAGGTAAAACCCAGGAATGAACAATCTCTTATCGGTGCAACCTTACTCTTTTCCTCATTGACAATGAGTTTCAGTTTCCTGCTCAGGAAGCTGGAGACCTCTGATAGAAGTCGAGATCCTTCATGCTGATTTCGGACCAAAATTATGGCATCATCAGCATATCGGGAAAACAATAACTTACGTCTTTCCAGCTCCTTATCAAACTGATCCAAAAGGATATTTGAAAGAAGCGGAGAAAGAGGGCCTCCTTGAGGAGTCCCAACAACAGTTGGAAGGTTATTTCCTTCTTTATCCAGAATTCCGGCTCTAAGGTACCGACCGATCAACCTGAGGACTTTCTTGTCCCGGACTTTCCGGCCGACCAGATGCATCAGAATATCATGATTGACTGTATCAAAGAACTTTTCCAAGTCCAGATCCACAGCATAGCCATATCCTGATACAACATAGCTCTGAACCTTCTTCACTGCTCCATGAGCCGATTTTCCCGGCCTGAATCCAAAACTGCAATCCGAAAAATCGGGATCGAAGATCGGACTCAGAACCTGTGTAATGGCTTGCTGGATAACCCGGTCGAGTACTGTCGGGATACCCAGTATTCGTTTTCCTCCGGATTTCTTGGGGATTTCGACCCGTTTAACCGGAGAGGGCACGTAGTACCCAAAAAGCAAAGCTCGCCTGACCCTTTCCCATCGATTCCGAAGGTATGCCGGGAATTCTTCGACGGTTATGCCGTCAACTCCGGGACTTCCTCCGTTGCTCTTCACCTGCTTCCAGGCTTTGTGCATGTTTTCCGATGTAAGAATCAGATCCATCAAGGTGTTGTTCAAGGCTGGTTTCTCCATGATCCGCCAGAAATAGTTTTGTTCCTGAGAACCATAAGGCTCCTCCTTGTGAAATGTTCAGGCCTTCGCCGTGAACCGGGCATTACTCCGGGCGTTGGCTACTATGCCTTCTGCTGACTCCTGTCTGCTAATCAGTGAAATTGCTACCACTAATGCTTTCCATGAAGAACTTTCTGTGACATCATTTTGTGTTCCATCGGATGATGGCTCCGTTTCACAATTGCCACCTTGTGAACAGCCGGGATTTGCTTTGATCGGCATCCTTCTGCCGATTATTCCGAAAGGTCTTCATCAAAATCGCCGTGCAAACAGGCCTCCCCGGATAAGGGTATCAGCTTTCCCCGGACAACCGTGTGATTTACCCTGTTTCACTCTCACCGGACATCGTTATCGTTAGCTAACTCGTCTCTGAAACTAGGCCTTATATCACATTTTTGTTCATCGGTTCCCGGTTTTGCCGTCGGGCTTCCTTCAGACAACTCCTCACGAAGATGCCCTTGCCTCTGGCTAGCAGTTTGGATAGCATTAACTATCTGTGAGAACCTGCAGGGGACTTTCACCCCATAAGTTGATACCCATGCCGGGCGTACTAACGAGCTTTTGAAGTAGTCAGTTCTACTGTCATGATCCTTGCTTTGGCAACGATCTCGCCAGTTTACGATCTGCTACTTAAAAGATAGTTAGATTGATAAAGGTATAAAAATGATTGAAGACAAAATTAAAAAGGGAATAAAAAACACATACAGTGATTTAGAGTTATTTACTGGTGAAATAAATAATTATGATTTCCCTGAGTATTTATTGACTGTAAATATAGCTAAATCGGTCGCTGAAATCAAAGATTGTCCAATAGACCCATGGATTATAAAAGTTGAAGAATCAACAAAAAAATTCGCAAGAAGTTGTGTACCGCTGTTATCAACAGAGGATAAAGGAGATGAATTTGGTTTTGCAAAGATGATTATTTCAAAAATTAAGAATACAAAAAGAAATGGGAATATGGATATTTGCATCTATGAAAATATTCAAGGAATTAATCATTCGAGATATTGTATTGAAGTGAAAAGAGATTCCCCTTCCAAAAAAGAAATTTTGAAAGACTTAAAAAGAATGACTGAACTTTTCGATTTTCAGGATAGAACAGGTGAAAATTGTTTTAAAGAAGCTTATTTACCATTTGTTGTTGATATCACAAATATTATGGACAATAAGATTAAGATAAAAAAAGTTTTCAATAAATATAAAGGTCATTTAAAATCGTTAAACACAGCTAATGTATGCTGGGAATTGAAAGTTTTTTATGCAGCGAAATTCGATAAAAAAAATTATAATATTCCTGAGAATGATGATTATAGAGATCATTTCTACAAAATATTAGGATTTTATTATAAAGGGAAAAAGAAATAATTATTGCAAGAAACGGAAAGGGTAAATTTTGGGTAAATTGAAACCATCATCAATAACAGCAAAACGTGGAATAAACTTTATTAAGTCACTAGTGGAAGAATCTGGATCTATTTTCCATAAAATTGAACAAGAAAATGATTTTGGAATAGATTGTATAATTGAATTCTTTTTAAATGGTTCCCCAACTAATACTTCTATTGCATATCAGATCAAATCAGGAAAATCATATTTTTCTAAAAAACGTGATTATGCTTTTTTTCAAATTGAAGATCATCGTGATTACTGGTCGAATTATTCCTTGCCTGTACATGGAATAGTATATGATGATCAAAATGATAAAGCATATTGGATTGACATTAAAAAATATTTGCATGATTTTCCTAATGATACTTCAATCAAAATATTTCTAAATAGAACAAATATTATTGAAAAGAAAAGTTTTTCAAATCTATTTCTACCACAAATGATTCGAAAGATACCAGAATTGACTATAGAGGAAAGTATAGAACTCTTCAAATCCGATATCATCCAAGAACACTCGCTCGGTTCATCGATTCTATTTAGCAATTATAAAAATGAAAAAGTTATATGGGATATTTTTATTGATTATATAACTTCTTCAACGATCTATGACATTTCAAGTCAACTAATTTATTATATTGCTCATGTTCCAGGACATCCAGATATCTTCTATACAGGAACACAACTTACTGACGAAACACGAAATTATGCAAAGATTTTATTAGCAAATATCCCCAAAAAAACAATAATTAAACTGTTAGAATTTATTAATCCAGAGATTGGGATCCAAAGAGGCAGTATTGGACAGTCTGTTGAAGCTATTATTAATTGTAATAGTAATAAAATTGAATATTTAAGAGAAATTATCGCAGATGAAACAATTCATGAGGAAACACGTAGTCATGCTTGTATTTTGTTAATTTACTTTGATAAAAGACAAATAGATTTTCTTGAGAAATATAGATCATTACAAAATATTAAAACCATTATTGATTTTGTAAAAGAATTTGGAGGAATTGATTTATATATATAGACAATCTAAATCGGGTAGCCGGAGGCTTTTAACCTCCAGCCCCCACACCACCCCGCATGCGGGTCCGCACGGGGCGGTTCACTCCATGGAGCAAACGAAATCCTGATTTGATCAGATATATCCCTGGGCTTTACACCACAGATATTTGATATTGACCAATCCCTGCTCTTCCAGCCATTTATTGGACATAGCTGCATTGGTAGCGTAAGACTTGGAGAGATGCCAATAGGATTTACTACTGGCACCGGTGATAATGGCAAAATCTTTCGGAATTCCCAGTTCCATCAGTTTCCTGACTTTCGTTCTGGGATATCGCCACTGTTTCCAGTAGCACATGCGAATCCTCCTACGGAGCCAGTCATCAAGGTTCTGTAGAGGGCTGTAATATTGGGAGATCCCATAGTAGTTCATCCAGCCCCGGATATACTCATTGAGTTTCCCGATTCTGTATTCCATGGAAACACCCCAGGAACGCCTTGTCAGATATTTCAGATGATACCGAAAATCCTCAAAGGACGACTCTGTCCAGCGAATCTTCTTACCCTTGAATGTGAATCCCAGGAAACTGCACTCCCTTATCTTTGCAACTTTCGTTTTCTCCTGATTCACTACCAATTTCAATTTCCTTACCAGAAATATTGAAACTTCCTGTAGGATCTTCCTAGCATCACACAATCTCTTCGTTAAAAGGATAGTGTCATCTGCATACCGTGCGAACCTCACATTTCTTCTCTCCAGTTCCATATCCAACCGATCAAGGAGGATATTGGAAAGCAGAGGTGATAAGGGCCCGCCTTGGGGTGTGCCGATGTCTGTAGGAATCACTTTTCCATTGTCCAACTGAATACCGGCTCTCAGGTAACGGCCGATGAGTCTGAGGACAGATTTGTCCCGGACTTTTACAGCCACAAAATGCATCAGGATATCATGATTAACTGTATCAAAGAACTTTTCCAAGTCCAGATCCACGGCGTATCTATACCCGGATTTGACATGTTGGTTTACCTGTTTCACTGCTCCGTGAGCCGATCTTCCCGGTCTGAATCCATAGCTATGCTCCGAGAAATCCGGATCAAATATGGGATTCAGAACCTGTGAAATAGCCTGCTGGATAACCCTGTCTAGAACTGTCGGGATTCCCAGCATCCGTTTTCCCCCGGTTGCATGGGCGAGCAGCAAACTTGTTTGCGACCAGCCTCCGGATTTCTTCGGGATTTCTACCCTCAGCACCGGAGAAGGTACATAGTACCCGTTGAGCAAAGCTCGTTTGATTCTAGGCCATCTGGTTTTCAGATATCCTGGAAACTTCTCGACAGTGATACCGTCGATTCCAGGGCTACCTCCATTGCGTTTGACCTGTTTCCAGGCTTTGTGCATATTTTCAGAGGATAAAATCAAATCCATCATAGATTCGTTCAAGGCTGGTTTCTCCATGGTCCGCCAAAAGTGATTCCGGCATAAACTGAAATTGTTCCTTTGAGAACCATAAGGCTCCTCCTTGTGAAATGTTCAGACCTTCACCATGAACCGGACATTACTCCGGGCGTTGGCTACTATGCCTTCTGCTGACTTCTGTCTGCTTATCAGTTGAATTACTCCTGCTGACGCTGTATCATCCGGTTTGAATCGCTGTGACGACTTCTTTGTGTTCCGTATAAACGGCTCCTTATCAGAGTGTCATCCCCTGATAGGCCTGGATTTGTTACCCCGGTATCCTCCGGATTCTCACGGTCAAACCGGTGTTACCGCCTTGCAGACAGATCTCCCCGAATAAGACAATAAACATTCCCCGGACAACCCTGTGATTTACCCTATCCCTCACCCACGGGGCATCGTCATCATTGGCTGACTCACCTCCAGAACTGGGCCTTCTATCACATTCTTGTACATGGGCTCCCGGTTTTGCACTCAGGCTTCCTCCAGACAATTCCTCACGGAATTGCCCTTGCCGTCGGCTAACAGTTGGTATAGCATGTTTACTATACGTGGGTAGCTGTAGAGGACTTTCACCTCATAAGTTTATTGCCATGTCAGGCGTACCAAGGATTTGAACTAGTCAGCCAGGCTGGTCACATTCTGTGCTTATCTGCTTTGCAGGCACAGAATCCGCCAGCTATCTGTCTGCTAGTTAAATCGATGTTATGTGGGTTACGGCTGTTCATTATACACCTTTGTATGTTACACTATACGGATAGAATTAGATTTCTTCCGCCGGATGGAAGAATAAGTATGAAATAGAAAGAAACCCCAGTGGGAGAAAAATTGGGAAGAAACCTCCGGTGGAGGATTATGCTACGAAGAAAATGGGTTATTTGTAAGAAAAACAATTCATATTATCTAGTGACAAGAATCATTAAAAGAATCAATATATATTAATGACGTAAATTACTAAATGTAAAACAAGAAATCATTATTTGGGGAGATTAGTAATGAATAGATCAGATTCTTATTTACCACATTGTTTTGCATTAGAACTGGATGGAGTCATAACAACAACATTTTCTCGTTGTGAAGGTCTCGAATCAGAAAAATATGTTTATGAAGTGGAAGAAGGCGGGTATGGAATTCATCGATTTGAGGGAAGAACTCGTTTCCCAAATTTGATTCTCGAAAAAGGTATTTCTACTTGTGATGATTTATACCGTTGGTACTATGATGTAATTCATTCCGACAAGCCAGTAGAAAGGAGAAGCGGTTCAGTTATTTTAATGGATCAAAGCGGTGAAGAAGTAAAACGTTGGAATTTCTTTCGTGCTTTACCCTGCCGTTGGATTGGCCCCACATTAGATTTTAGAGCAAATGGTATCGCAGTAGAAAGAATAGAATTAATCTATGAAGATTTATGGCTAGATGGAGAAGATGATGATAAGCCGATAATGAAATCTGCTCCGAAGGAAGAAACTCCACCCGCTCCTGCTCCAAAGGAGAATAAAAAAGCTTGTTACGAGAATGTAAGCGATCATTATAAAGACATGTATGATAATTCTTTTGAGCAATTGGAGGCAAGTGACCCTGTTAGGCACTATGTTGAAATTACAAGACCATCTTGTTTGTTAGAATTAGGTTTTATTGTTCCTGTTGATGATCCAATTGTAACGGAAAATTATGGGTTTTGTAAGCTGTTTTATCAAGGAGAAGAAATCAACCGATGGCATGGTGGGATTGATTATGATTGTCCTCTTGGTGATCCAGTATACGCGGCTCATTCTGGTTATATAAGATTTGATAGTTCTCTATCTGATGCCTATGGTAACAGTTTATTTATTGATTATGCAAAGCAATTTCCTAATGATAAAGATGTTCCCTTCTTTAAAGTTTCATCACAATATTCTCATCTATCAACAGTTTCAGTTGAAAATGGGCAATGGGTTGAACAAGGTCAGATAATTGGTTCTATCGGCTCAACTGGCATGTCTACCAATCCACATTTAGATTTTAGAACGCATATCAATGGAAAATTAATCAATCCTTCAACGTTTTACTTTTAATGGAATTAATGATGAAAAAAGCAATTACATATTTATTAGTCATATTGATATTTACAAATTTATATTCATTAGAACTACAGAAAATTGATGAATTCTATTTCAATAGAGAAGGATTACCACTACTTGTTTCAGGAACTAATAATGGTTTTTATATTTCGATGGGGCATTCTCTCTATTTTTATGATGAAAATGGTGAAAGGAATAATATAAGCTCACTTATTCCTGATGAACTATCAATCTTTAGCATGAGTTTCATGGATAATTCATTATTGTTTATTTCAGGGCATTCGGGTTGGTTCTCTGGAATTACTTTAGTTGAAGAGAATAGATTGGATTCAAATTTGGATGCTTTAATTACAAGTAAAGATGAACTCTTAATCATTAGGAATATTTTCTGGGATACTGATACATCTTTTTTTATTGAGAGATATTTTCCTGGAGAAAAAAAAGTAAAGATCCAAAAATACTCATTAATTTCAGGCTTTTGTGAGACAGTTATTACAGAAAATGAATTAATGGTTTTTGATCATAAATTAAATTCAAAAGACTTCATTTATGGGATTAATATTCCGTATAAAGGATATGAATATTATATAACTAATAATGAAGACAAGTATAAAATAGATGAAAAAGAACTTATAACATCTGCTGTTTATATTGGTAATAATCGTTTTCTAACTTCTTGCATTAACAATTTCAAGCTTTATAATATTGATGAAGGTATAACAAAAATGGAAAATATAAATTCAGAAGAAACTAGAATATATTCTATAGATTATGACTTTGAAAGAAATATCTTATTTGTTATTGGAAAAAAGAATGATCAATTATGTTTGACTGAATACTTGGTAATAAATAATTGACCACATAAATCGGGTAGCCGGAGGCTTTTAACCTCCAGCCCCCACACCACCCCGCATGCGGGTCCGCACGGGGCGGTTCACTCCATGGAGCAAACGAAATCCTGATTTGATCAGATATATCCCTGGGCTTTACACCACAGATATTTGATATTGACCAATCCCTGCTCTTCCAGCCATTTATTGGACATAGCTGCATTGGTAGCGTAAGACTTGGAGAGATGCCAATAGGATTTACTACTGGCACCGGTGATAATGGCAAAATCTTTCGGAATTCCCAGTTCCATCAGTTTCCTGACTTTCGTTCTGGGATATCGCCACTGTTTCCAGTAGCACATGCGAATCCTCCTAAGGAGCCAGTCATCAAGATTCTGTATAGGGCTGTAATATTGGGAGATCCCATAGTAGTTCATCCAGCCCCGGATATACTCATTGAGTTTCCCGATTCTGTATTCCATGGAAACACCCCAGGAACGCCTTGTCAGATATTTCAGATGATACCGAAAATCCTCAAAGGACGACTCTGTCCAGCGAATCTTCTTACCCTTGAATGTGAATCCCAGGAAACTGCACTCCCTTATCTTTGCAACTTTCGTTTTCTCCTGATTCACTACCAATTTCAATTTCCTTACCAGAAATATTGAAACTTCCTGTAGGATCTTCCTAGCATCACACAATCTCTTCGTTAAAAGGATAGTGTCATCTGCATACCGTGCGAACCTCACATTTCTTCTCTCCAGTTCCATATCCAACCGATCAAGGAGGATATTGGAAAGCAGAGGTGATAAGGGCCCGCCTTGGGGTGTGCCGATGTCTGTAGGAATCACTTTTCCATTGTCCAACTGAATACCGGCTCTCAGGTAACGGCCGATGAGTCTGAGGACAGATTTGTCCCAGACTTTTACAGCCACAAAATGCATCAGGATATCATGATTAACTGTATCAAAGAACTTTTCCAAGTCCAGATCCACGGCGTATCTATACCCGGATTTGACATGTTGATTTACCTGTTTCACTGCTCCGTGAGCCGATCTTCCCGGTCTGAATCCATAGCTATGCTCCGAGAAATCCGGATCAAATATGGGATTCAGAACCTGTGAAATAGCCTGCTGGATAACCCTGTCTAGAACTGTCGGGATTCCCAGCATCCGTTTTCCCCCGGTTGCATGGGCGAGCAGCAAACTTGTTTGCGACCAGCCTCCGGATTTCTTCGGGATTTCTACCCTCAGCACCGGAGAAGGTACATAGTACCCGTTGAGCAAAGCTCGTTTGATTCTAGGCCATCTGGTTTTCAGATATCCTGGAAACTTCTCGACAGTGATACCGTCGATTCCAGGGCTACCTCCATTGCGTTTGACCTGTTTCCAGGCTTTGTGCATATTTTCAGAGGATAAAATCAAATCCATCATAGATTCGTTCAAGGCTTGTTTCTCCATGGTCCGCCAAAAGTGATTCCGGCATAAACTGAAATTGTTCCTTTGAGAACCATAAGGCTCCTCCTTGTGAAATGTTCAGGCCTTCACCATGAACCGGACATTACTCCGGGCGTTGGCTACTATGCCCCGGTTGCATGGGCGAGCAGCAAGCGAAGTTTACGACCAGGGCCGGACAACCCTGTGATTTACCCTATCCCTCACCCACGGGGCATCGTCATCATTGGCTGACTCGCCCTAGGCTGCATGGGCGAGCAGCAAACTTGTTTGCGACCAGCCTCCGGAACTGGGGGGTGGAATGCTGCGTGACTCGCATTCCATATCACATTCTTATACATGGGCTCCCGGTTTTGCACTCAGGCTTCCTCCAGACAATTCCTCACGGAATTGCCCTTGCCGTCGGCTAACAGTTGGTATAGCATGTTTACTATACGTGGGTAGCTGTAGTGGACTTTCAACTCATAAGTTTATTGCCATGTCAGGCGTACCAAACGGTTGCTATGGAAATGCCTATGTCACATTTCTTGCTTTGGGTTTATTATTAATTCGGTAAGCATTTTTAGCTATGAAAAAGCTGGTTAACATAGTAAAGCAAGAAAAGCGCCATTTAACGGCATTCCACAGAACCGGACGTTATCCAGCCTTCGGCACAGAATATTTATGACCTGTTGGTGATAGTATCAAATGATGCTATCATTAAGAGATGAAACCACCGTATGAAATTACAAACCGAATTTTAAAATTATATGGTCAAATAACTGAAGGATTGGGTATTTGCCAAAGTTTAATGCTTGTAAAACCAGAAGCAAGACTCAGAAGACAAAATAGAATTAAAACAATTCAATCATCCTTATCAATAGAAGGTAACACTTTAAATATTGAGAATGTTACTGCCTTGATTGATAATCAAAGAATAATTGCCCCAAGTAAAGATATTCTAGAAGTTCAAAATGCAATTGTCGCATATGAGCGATTAAATTCCTTTAAACCACATAGTAATAAAGATTTCTTAGACGCACATAGGATCTTAATGGAGGGTTTAGTTCCAAATCCTGGTGAATTTCGAAAATCTCAAGTTGGGATAATGAAAGGTAAAGAAGTTACACATATTGCTCCTACTTCAGAAATGGTACCAGGTTTGATGAAAGATTTATTTCAATATTTAAAACACGATGAAGATCAAGAAATCATTAAAAGCTGTGTATTTCATTATGAAATGGAATTTATTCACCCTTTTGAAGATGGAAATGGTCGTATGGGCAGATTTTGGCAAACACGGATATTGATGAATGTGAATCCGATATTTGAATTTGTTCCAATAGAAAAGTTAATTAAGGATAATCAGCAAGAGTATTATAAAGTGTTATCAATATCGGATAATACTGGAAAATCGACTGTTTTTATTGAATTCATGTTGAACGTAATAAATGAAGCTCTAAGAAATACAATTAATGAATCAAAACCAGTTAATCCTGATTATGAAAAACGATCAAAAATAGCTTTATCAAAACTAGAAGATTGGTTTGATAGAAAAGAATACATGAGTGTCTGTAAAGGTATATCTAGTGCAACAGCAAGCAGAGATTTAAAGCAATTACTAGAAGAAAAGAGGATTGTGTCTTCAGGTAAAGGTAGAATGACAAGATATAGAAAATTGGATAACAAATGATGCAGTCGAAGCTATAGATCACATTTCTTGCAGAAATAGCTTCGATAAAGTAATTGTTCTTCTCAAATAACGAACTGGTGTTTAGAATAAAGGAGCAAGAAAAGCGCCTATACCTGCCCTTCGGTCAGGCCGCTTCGCATCATATTTGGGTGTTAAATAGACTTGAAATTTATTTATATTGGAGTACAATCATAATTATGACGCATATAGGTAGAGTATATTCCAATGAAGAATAATTTTATCGCTATATATAAACGACTTCTCAGTCAGACTAACTACCCTCACCACCGATACATATTTGATAGTTTTAATACAGAGAATCGACTTACAGGGTTAATTGGCCCAAGAGGTACGGGTAAGACTACATTATTACTTCAATACATCAAAGAAAATATATCAAATCCTGACGAAGCTATATATGCATCTATAGACCATATTTATTTCACCCAAAACAATTTAATAGATTTTGTGAATGATCTATACGAAGAAAATGGTATAAAATACTTTTTCCTGGATGAAATACATAAATACCCGAACTGGAACCAGGAATTAAAAAATATATATGATGCCTACCCGGACATTAAAATCATCTTCTCAGGAAGTTCCAGCATTGATCTGATCAAGGGTACATATGATTTATCCAGAAGAGGAGTTATTTACAGAATTGGTGGTTTATCATTTAGAGAGTATCTCCTTTTCAATGATATCGCTGATACAGGTATAATTACTATTAATGACTTAATCTCCAATAGGTCGAACTTTGAATCGAAAATAGCCGATGTGCCAAAACTCAGGGGTCATTTCAAAGAATATTTAGGGTGTGGGTATTATCCTTTCGCTCAAGAAGGGATTTCCACATACAATCAGAAAATCTTAAGGATCATTGATAAGACAATTTATGAGGATATATCCAACCACTATAAATTGAAAACTGAGAATTTGATAAATTTCAAACGCATTATCAGCTATCTGGCAACCATCCCCCCCGGAGAATTGAACAGGAACAGCATAGCCAAGAATCTTGGGCTTGATAACAAAACAATACAGAATTACCTGAATATACTGCATGAGACAGGAGTGATTACTCTTTTATCAATGGACAAATCAGGATCAGCAGTTCTTAAACAGACTGAAAAGATATTTCTTGATAATCCGGACATATATAAATCTGTAGCTGAAGAAATCGGCTTTGAATCCAATATTGGAACATTGAGAGAAATATTTTTCATCAGAATGACTTTAAACGCCAATCTCAAAGTTCACATGAGCAGAATTGGTGATTTTAAGATTCAGAACAACTTCTTTGAAGTCGGTGGAAAAAATAAGGACAGAAAACAGATAAAGGAAAATTTAGAAAACAGCTATTTAGTAAAAGATGATATATTATACGGATCCAGATACGAGATCCCATTACATCTCTTTGGATTCTTGTATTAGCAAAAACGCATTAAGGGCACTATTTAACTTGCTTTTGCAATTGACAGCCCTACTGTCATGAAACCTGCTTTTCTGCTACGCAGGCAAGTTTCACGCCAGGTTTACGGTCTGCAAATGAAAAGAATGTTACACAGAATTAAATGTTTATTTTTTACGTTAAAGATATTACTGGAAAAGAGAAAGAAAATTTATCAGGAAATTCAAATCTCCGATGGAGGATTATGCTTCGAAGTTGTTTAAAATACTTTTCTTACATATATGAAAATATAACTGTTAAACAATTGATAGACAGCACAATTAATAGTACTATTAATAATGAGGTAACAATATGTTTAATAGTATAACAGCCAATGATTTGAAAGTTAAAGGTGTATCTGTTCTGGATCAAGTCATCTCAGAGGAGAATGAAGCAGTCATAACTGTCCGAGGTAAAAGTAAATATGTTGTTCTTTCAATGGATGAATACAACCGCTTAAGAGAATGTGAACTTGAAGCAGCATTGGTTGAAGCTAAGAAAGATATACAAGAAGGAAAATATTATACCGGTAGTATAGAAGACCATATAGAAAGAATAACTGATGCCTAAAATTATATTTACACATAGTTACGAAAAAAAAGCTGCAAAATTCTTAAAAAAACACCCAGAGATAAAAAAACAGTATTCTAAGGCATTGCAGCTAATGGAAATAAACCCCAATCACCCATCTCTACGCTTACATCAATTAAAAGGTAATTTATCAGAGTTATATAGCATATCAATTAATATTTCATACCGAATTACAGTTGAGTTCCTGATACAAGATGATACTATAATTCCCATAAGCATTGGGTCTCATGATGAAGCATATAAATAAAATTTAAAATCTGCGTAAATCGGGTAGCCCGAGGCTTTTAAGCTCCAGCCCCCACACCAAATGAGCATGCGGGTCCGCACGGGTCGGAAGCATACTCAGAATATAATGGTTACGGTATTGCATGGTGCATAATATCGGGAAATTTCAGCGGTATAGTCTGTAGGAATACGAAAGAACCAATGAGATTGGAAGTTTTAAGAGATATATTCAATTGTAATGGAATATATGCGGGTTTAATGGATAGAAATTCGTAAATGGAGAGATGAATAATTCTCTGAATAATTCTATTTTAAAAAGAGGGAAAAATATTCAAATAGAGTGTTTCTACAGTCTCGTCAGGCTGACGCCTTCGGCGCTTAAATAAAGTTAAATAAGAAAAAGAATGAATAGGCTAGGAATGAAAAAAGATAAACAGATAATTCATGGTATCCCAGCAATAATATGGGGGGAAAAATCAGATAGAGTATACATATATATTCATGGAAAGGATAGTCATAAAGAATATGCTGAGAGATTAGCGGAAGAAGGTAATTATAAAGGATTTCAAGTAATAAGTTTTGATTTACCAAAGCATGGTGAACGAAAAGATAATGATAAAGAGTTTATAATTCAAAATTGTGTGCCTGAATTAAAAAATGTTTATACTTTTGCAAGTAATAAATGGAATGAAATATCGATATATGCTTCAAGTATCGGGGCATACTTTAGCTTAGTCGCATTTGAAAACTATAAAATTAAAAAAAGCCTATTTGAGTCCCCAATATTAGATATGGAAGCATTAATAAAAAATATGATGGGATGGTTTAATGTTTCAGAAAATGATCTTAAAACCAAAAAAGAAATCGCAATACCAATAGGAGAGACCCTTTCTTGGCAATATTTAACATATATAAGGGAAAACAAAATCTCAGGATGGTACACTGAATCACATATTATTTACGGTGAGAAGGACAATCTTACTGAACGATATATAATAGATTCCTTTATAAATAAATATAGTGCAACTCTTACAATAGTAAAAAATGGTGAGCACTACCTACATTCCGAAAAAGAAATAACTAGTTGGTTAAGGGAATATGCAAACTAGAAGGATAGTTATATGATTGAAGATTTCCTTCACTTGATAATAAGGACCGATCTATGAATAGACAAATCTATAAAATATCTGCATTTCAATATAATAATATGGGAGGGAATCCTGCTGGCGTGGTCTTGGATGCAGATATATTATCAGAGAACGAAATGCTAAATATTGCGAAAGACATTGGCTTTTCTGAGACAGCGTTTATTATGAAATCTTTATATGCTGATTTCAAGGTCAAATTTTTCACTACTGTTTCTGAAGTTGATTTATGCGGTCATGCAACAATCGCAACTTTTAATTTATTAAGAGATCTTCATGTGATCAAAAGTGGTCGTTATACTCAAGAGACTAGAGCTGGAGTATTACAGCTTGAAATATATGATAAACTTGTTTATATGGAACAAAATATTCCTAAATTCGGTGATATTATAGATAGAAAAGAATTAATGAATTGCTTTAGCATGGATCATAATGACTTCTATGCGGATTTGCCAATCCAGATTGTATCAACAGGATTACGGGATATTATTCTTCCAATACGAAATTTAAAGACATTAAATCAGCTTAAAGCCAATAGCAATTGTATTTCTAAGATAAGTGAAAAATATGATGTTGTTGGAATACATGCTTTTTGCCTTGAATCAATAAATGAGGCCGATGCACATACAAGAAACTTTGCACCAAGATATGGAATAGATGAGGAGTCTGCAACAGGAACATCAAATGGAGCATTAGCCTGTTATTTGTCGAAATATAGCGATGATAATAACGATCGTTCTTTCGAGTTTGAACAAGGATATACTTTGAATCTCCCTTCAAGAATATTTGTAAAAGTGACTAATAATCAAGGCAATATAGAGAGTGTGCAAGTGGGGGGGAGTGCCAGAATCCTATAGAATACGGAGTAATTCAGCAAATTATGAAAAAGCTGTAGAAATCGGGTAGCCCGAGGCTTTTACCCTCCCCCCCACACCAAATGAGTATGCGGGTCTCCACGGGTCGGAAGTATAAACGAGCAACAGCGAAGCTGTGACCGGAGGCGGTTCACTCCATGGAGCAAACAAAATCCTGATTTGATAAAATATACCCCTGAGCTTAACACCAGAGATATTCGATATTGCCCAATCCCTGTTCTTCCAGCCATTTATTGACATTTTCTCCAGTATTCTTTAAAGTCTCAATCGCTGACTGAAGCAGTGCTTCAGACCAGCATGACAGTTGAATATGACGGGGAGGTTCCCGAGTGGTCAAAGGGGGCAGACTGTAAATCTGTTGCTTCGGCTTCGTAGGTTCAAATCCTTCTCTCCCCATCTTTAAAATGCCTTCTTAGCTCAGCTGGCCAGAGCACGTGACTTGTAATCTCGGGGTCGTCAGTTCGAATCTGACAGAAGGCTTTTTTTTTCCCATCCTGTCAGCACCTGTCGCAATTTCCGCAGTCCCCGCCCCGGGGAAGAGAAAAGTAATCATCCAGAAAGGCAAAACGGCAATCCTCGCTGCGGAAAAAATTGACCATTCCCAGGAGCTTCATCCGGGCGTGGGAGATCTGCTTCTCATGGCTGTCCCTGTCCGTCAGAAAGGCAGGCAGGGAACTCAGAAGCTTCAGATTTTTCTGGTGCAGGCTTCCGGTGATCACCTCGTGGCGCTCCAGCACAGAAAGGGCTGTTTCCAGCCGGAAATCAAAGCGGTTTTTATAAACCAGCTGTTCCTTCAGGTAATCCAGACCTAAACTGTTGAGCTTATCCATCTCCTTTTCCAGAAGGAGGTAGAGCTTGTGATAGAAAGCGGGCTCGGGGTTGGACCAGTTGATAAAATCCATATGGATCATCAGATCTTCCTGGTTGTAAATCAAGGAACAGAGGGATTTTTTCCCATCCCGTCCGGCACGGCCGATCTCCTGGTAGTAGGACTCTACGCTGCCGGGCATCTCAGCATGGATAATGAGACGGATATCCTTCTTGTCTATACCCATGCCGAAGGCGTTGGTAGCCAGAATCAGTTCATGCCCTTCCATAAAGCGGTTCTGCACCCTTTTGCGCTCACCATGCTCCAGCTTGCCGTGGTACATCAGATGGCTGATCCCCTTCTGGTCCAGGATGGACGAGAAAGCTTCCAGGGTTTTGATCAGGGAGAAGTAGACGATCCCGCTGCCGGGGTTGGAAGCCGCAAGGGTCAGGATGTTCTCCAGTCTGGCATCATCATCGATCACCTCTTCCGCTTGGATATGGAGGTTGGGCCTGCGGATGCCCTGGTGGAAGATTTCACAGTTCTCCTTATCCAGATGAAGAGCGCGGATGATATCCTCCTGCACCTCTTTCGTGGCGCTGGCGGTAAGGGCTAGAGTCCGGGGGCTTCCCAGCTGCTCCCTGTAGAGACCTAACAGGCTGTAATCGGGGCGGAAGTCATGGCCCCAGGCAGAAATACAGTGAGCTTCATCCACCGCCAGAAGATCAATATCCGCCCGTTTTATCCTGTCCATAAAATCCGGCTGTTTCAGCCGCTCCGGAGTCAGATAGAGGATTTTCAACTCCCCGTAGAGAAAGGATTCCAGACGCTTCTCCCGCTCGTCCCGGCTTAAGGTGGAGTTGATAAAGCCCGCTTTGATCCCCCGGGTCTTCAGGCTG
Source organism: Oceanispirochaeta sp. (assembly GCA_963666275.2). Taxonomy (GTDB): domain Bacteria; phylum Spirochaetota; class Spirochaetia; order DSM-2461; family DSM-2461; genus Oceanispirochaeta. The sequence continues at coordinate 1,030,827 of CAXXOA010000001.1, read as the reverse complement.
TCCACCTGGTCTTTCATCAGGGAGATAAGAGGACTGATGACCAGGGTCCTGCCTTTAAGGCAGAGGGCGGGGATCTGGTAGCACAGGGACTTACCTCCGCCGGTGGGCATCAGCACCAGGCTGTGGTTGTCAGGATCCGCCAGAGTCCGGGTGATGATTTCTTCCTGGCGACCCAGGAAATCCTCGTATCCGAAATAGTCTTTAAGGGCTGCGTATGGGGAGATATTCAAAATCGCTCCTGAAATATTATGGCAATGAGAAGCAACTTACCCTGAAGGAGCTGTGCGAAACAAGAGACAGGCATCCCCACCCGGGGAGAAATTCAGATTATTATTTGAAAACAAACATAATGATCTGATTGAACCGCTCTTCGCAGAAGAAATGTATAACTTAAAAGTGTATTTATTTTTGGCGGTATCTTTGCCAGAGGAATAATATTTGATACTCTAATAAAAAGAATTAAAAATCCATTGGAGAAATACAGTGAACAGGACATCCTCAGGTACAGTAATTCCTTTCTTCCTTATGTCGTTATCTGCCATCGCAGCCGCAACAGTACTTTCTGTCTATTTCCCGATCTGGGGAAATATCCCCCTGAATATCCTTCTGCCCGTTTATCTTCTGATCACCACGAAAATGGTTTCCTTTGAAAAGATAAAACTCTCAACTCTGATTATAGGAAGGGCCCTGACAGCTCTCACAGCATTCACCCTGCTTCCTCCCCGGGCCCTGATCATTATCCTTGCTATTCTCATGTACATAAATATCTCCGAAGCTACCGTTTCGGATTTCAAAAAGAAACGTTACTGGAACGGTATTGCCGGGATCGCCATGCTGGCTTCCACCCATCTGCTTTTCAACTCCCAGTGGACGACGGTTCTGGAAGGAGAGCAATGGGGGCTGGTTCATATCGGTTATTATATGATTCAGTCCAGGGGAATCCTCCTCTGGGCCATTGCCTATACGCTCTGGAACTGGAACTTTGTGACCGGGGAATTTTCTCCCTCGGTCAGCCTCTATCATCTGGCGATTCTTGCCACCCCGGCGCTGATCAGCCTGGCCTTTCTCAACCCCGGAATCTGGGTGCTCGCAAGAGCCACCAGCCTGACCTCGGGGGGAGTACTCCAGATAGCCTACAAACAGAAAGTGGAAGATGGCCTTAAAACCCCGGGTTTTACCTCTTTTGTTGCATCCTTCCAGAAATCCATTGTTCAGATACCTCTAATGGCAGCAGTCATCCTATTAAGCGCTATTTCAATTTTTGTTTCTTAATAAAGGAAAGATTATGGAAAGTGTTAGAAACATTTACAAAGAGAAAAATTTTGAAGTTCGTCTGAAAGCCTCCATGTTCTCTATCGTGCTTTTAGCCATTCTGGGACTCTCCATGCTTATCATTGTGAGCGATGTCCTTACAGGGGTGGAACTCTCAAGATACATCTCCCACTTTGTGCTGATAGCCATTATATTCAGCTCCTGGGTCCTTGTGAGGAAAGGCTATTACCAGCAGGTAAGCACCGCTTTCTTTTTTCTTCTGACAATCGGTTTTATTCTGCTCCGGTTCTCCCGGGGGAATTGCGGCGATGCCACCCTCCCCGTTCTGACAACCATTGTGGGCGCATTCATTATATTCAGTTCCGTTTTCATCGACAGAATGCTCTTTCTTCTGATTCAGGCGGGAATATACATAGCCAGCTACCTGGGTATGATTCTGATGCTCCAGTTCCGGTGGGGCTGGGATGCGGAAGGAGGGATTTCAGTTCCCGAACAGATCCTTTTTACCATGGTGGCCGTCCTCTCGGTCTGCCTCAGCATCCTGATGATCCGCCGAACCGTTAACATCGTCCTGGATAATATGAAAGAGAAGATGGAACAGCTGGAGGAGTTTTCCCGGAAGAATAAAAATCTCATAAGCGAATCGGCCCGGCAGCTCAGCAAAGCCTCGCAGCTCCAGACCGATGCCAACCGGACCCTCAAGGTCAGCGATATGATCCAGGATCATACGGATCGTCTGAAAAAAGATACGGAACAGCTGAATCAGCGCCTGGAGAATTCAGGTGAGGTGCTGCAGAGTGTGGACAAATCCATTGAAAAACTCAGGATGATCTCCCAGGACCAGTCCTCCCAGGTAACCCAGTCCAGCGCTTCCATTGAAGAAATGGCGGCCTCGATCAACAATGTCTCATCCATCATTCAGAGCAAGTCGGCCTCGGTGGAAAATCTGAAGAACGAGGCCGATCAGGGGGAAAAGACAATGACCCGGACCCGGGGAGCCTTTGACAGGGCCAGCGCCCTGCTGGATGAGATCAGCAATATAACCGTTATGATCTCCGGCATTGCCGATCAGACAAACCTGCTTGCCATGAACGCGGCCATCGAAGCCGCCCATGCGGGTTCTGCGGGCCGGGGATTTGCCATTGTATCGGCTGAAATCCGAAAACTGGCCGAATCAAGCTCCCAGAATGCCAAACGCATTGAAGAAACAATCAGGGAAATGATCCAGGCCATAGAACAGACAGGAAAACACGTGGATGCCTCAGGAACAGCATTTCAGAATATAGCCAAGGGCATTGATACTGTGGAATTATCCATGTCGGAGATCTCCCACAGTACAGAAGAACTGAATTCGGGAAGCCGGGAAATCCTGGTTTCCGTTGGAAATCTGAATCACATAACCCAGGAAGTGATGGAACAGGTCAACAGCGTGGCGGAAGCCGCTAAAAAGGTGAATTCGGATCTGCAGGATATCCGGAGGATTTCGGAAAATACAGCATCCATTTCCCGTTCTTCCGCCGAAGAAACCCGGGAACTGAAAGAGGCCTCTGAAACCATGGAGAAGCTCTGCAAGGATCTGCTGGAACAGAGTCAGAAACTGAATTCGGCAATGCTATAGACAATTTCCGAGTCGGAGATACCAGTTTATGGAGAGCCAGCCAGTACCCCGGGTTTTAATTGTCTGTATAGAACAGAAGATTGATTTTCCCTTCCTGACGGGTTCCCCGATACACTTCCGTATCCAGCCCGCCCAGGACAAAACCGCGGTTCAGGTAGAAAAGACAGGCCCCCAGGTTGTTGTCCTGGGCAATGGTATGGATCCCCCTGTATCCCGTCTCCCGGCTTGTGTTTCGGCAGGCCTCTATGAGGTGCGAGGCAATCCCCCGCCCCCTGTACGCCGCCCTGACTTTCAGATCACTCAGGTAGATATACCTGTTCCAGCGGTGCTGCAGAATAGCCATTCCAACGCATATATCCCCCATATAAGCGCCCAGGATCACACTGTTCCGCTTGAGTTCATCGTAGTCGTAGTTTTCATCGGGAAAACACATGCTGCCTGTCCTATCAGACTCGAAATACTCTGCCTCATAGTCCCATTTTCCATTAATGTACGAAGGGCTGAGCCGGCCTGAGAGCTCAAAAGGTTCATTGGGGATATGGATGTCATGCCGGTTCTCCCGGGGGATGGCTTTTACGAGAATGCCCTGTTTCATAGAGTTTACTTTACAGCTCTTTCCGGTAGCTGTACAGCTGAAAGAGGGTGTGAAAGTACCTTGAAATTTTTCAGGAGGAAAAGGTGACCCTGTTCCGGCCGTTCTTTTTGGAATCATACAGAGCCGCATCGGAACGGGAGATAAGGGAACTTATATTTTCACCGGGCCTGTGCAATGCCATACCGAAACTGGCTGTCACCTTTTTTACAGTATCAAACTCATGGCTCTCAATTGTTTTCCTCAGCCTTTCGGCCATCTCCCGGGCCAGATTTTTTTCAGCCTGGGGAATAATCACCATAAACTCTTCTCCCCCCCAGCGGCCGACCATGTCGCTCTGCCTTGTGGCAGATGCCAGGATCAGGGCAAAATCGATGAGAGTGGAGTCTCCGATATTATGCCCGTAGGTATCATTGACCTGTTTGAAATGATCAATATCCATGATCATGACGGCAAAGGGAACCTGATAGCGGTTGGCCAGATCCAGCTGTTCCTCCAGTATTTCATCCAGTTTATGCCGGTTGTATAAACCAGTCAGTCTGTCGGTGAGAGCCAGCTCCTCCAGTTCCTCCTCGTAGGCGAGAGTATCGGTGATGTTCCGAGTCAGCCCGATAAACCGCATCTGATCCTTTTCCCTGTCCACAATCAGACGGGCATTGACCTCGGTCCAGACTGTGGATCCGTCCCGGCAGGGCTGCTCCACCCGTATGCTCGACAGGGAAGGGACCTCTCCCCTTCTGACAGTCTCCAGGGCCGATTCCATTTCCTCTCTGACTTTTGGAAGGGATTTTTCACAGAAAAGCTCTTCAAAACTCTGGGTCATCACCTCATCGGGAGTGTACCCCCGCATCCTCTCTACAGAGGGGCTTATATAGATAAGTTCCCCGTCAACTCCCATAACCCAGACAACATCATCCATATTCTCAGCCAGCCAGGAATATTTCTCATAGGCTTCCTGAAGCTGATGATTTTTCTCTTCAATGGTTTTCTTAACCCGATAGAGCTCCCTGTGCCGCCAGTATCCCACCAGAGCGACCAGAACAAAACCTATAATAACTTTGTAAAGGAGAGAATAATCCACCCGTGAATCGTAACGGACCGCCAGCCATCTGTTGTTGATTGTCCGGATGGTTTCGGGATCCACACTGTCCAGGGCTTTCTGCATAATCCCCAGCAGCTGAGGCTCATCATTCCTGACAGCAATGCTCAACTCCCACTCTTCATCAAACTTCCCGGAAACACGGATATCCGTCATCCCCTCTCTCTGAATCGCCGAGGTCAGTGTGGGAAGGGAATCGACATAACCGAAAACCTCTTCGGAACGGACCATTTGAATCCCCTCCATCAGGGTGTCCACTTCTACGATCTCGATTTCCGGATAGGCTATTCTGAAAAGTTCCGCCGCCGCATAGCCCTTCAGCATAGCCAGTTTTTCTCCCGACAGGGTTTTGACATCATCAATAAAGAGTCTGCTGCTGAGTGTGGCGATAACAAAAGGATAGGAGAGATAGGGAGTGGTGAAATCCATATATTCCTCCCGCTCCGGTGTTCTCATAGCCAGAGAAAAAATATCTATCTGCCGCATCTTTGCCGCATTGACACTCTCCTCCCAGCTCTGAGTGGGAACCAGTTCCAGGTTGAGTCCGCTGTTTTTCATGAGTTCCTGCAAGACATCGGCGGCAATGCCCTCATGCTCGGATTTGTCATTAATCCCTTCCAGGGGCATCCAGGCAGGGTCCACAGCCATTCTGATAGGGCCTTTCTGCTCAAGATATTCCCGTTCCTCCCGGGTGAAAACGACTTTTTTCTCTTCCCCTACAGTTCTGGCTCCCAGCCATTTCTGAGTCAGAGATCTTTTCTCGTCCTGTGTGATATCCTCCAGACCTTTCTGGACAATAGAATGAAGCAGAGGCTCGTCGGAACGGATCCCGAAGCGGAGATCCTCCCTGGAGACAGTGGGAAGCTGGAGCTCTCCCGCCAGGCGCAGATTGGTGTAGGCATTCTGTTTGATAAGGGCATCGATATTTGTCAGGTTCTGCATCAGGGCATCTATCTGGCCGTACACAAGAGCCTTTGTCAAATCATCGTATGTTTCATAAACCACAAGGTCCATGGTACCCAGGTCCTGCAGCTCCTTGATATAAAAGACATCCCTCAGGACCCCCACTTTCTACCCTGCAAGACTTTGCAGACTCCTGTAGTCCCCGAAATCATCCCTCACGTAGATCATAATGGGGATCTCATAGTAGGGATCGGTAAAAAGAGTAAAGGGAAGCCGTTCTTCCTTATAGGAAATACTGGCAATCATATCGACTTCCCGGCGTTGGAAGGCATTCAAACCTTCACTCCAGATGCCGTAGCGGGGAATAAAATCCAGCCCTGTCCGCCCCCTCAGCAGAGCCAGAAGATCATGCTCAAAACCGATAACATCGCTACCCTCGGCAAAACTGAAGGGTGTAAAATCCGGCATCATGGCAATAGAGACATTCCCGTGAGATTTGACAAACTCCTTCTCCTGCGCAGTCAGACCGATTTCAGGCAGCCCTTCAGAGTAAACAAAGGAGTAGGAACCGTCCGGTTCGGAGAGTCCCACCTCGGTAAAAAGATTGGCGATCCTTTTTATATGATCCAGGTCGAGGCTTCCCAGGGGATGGGCTCTGGGCTGCACCATACGAAGGGTCTGCCGGGCTTCAAAGAGAAGATGTTCCCGGCTTTTATTCTGTGTATTATATTTATTCAGGATGAGATCGACGATTTCCTCGGGATTCTCCAGGGCATATTCCCATCCCCGGTTACTGGCATCAATAAAAGCCTCCACCAGGGAAGGATCGGTTTCCATGAGCTTCCGGGAAGTGAACAGATTCACATCATAAAGTTCCAGGCCGTAGTTGTTGGGATCGATGATATTGTAGGGAACTCCTTCTTTCTGCAGCAGGAAGGGCTCATTGGTAAGAAAAATGGAAACAGCATCCACTTTCCCGGAAAAGAAATCGTCCATTGTAAAAGTGAGAGGAACCGTATTGATACTGTCCATGTCAATTTTGAAAGTCCTGAACATCTGCGTATAATTGGCATTCTTGAAATCCACATCGGAGATCATCACTGTTTTACCTGCCAGCTCGGATGGAAGCCGAATATCGGGCTGCGTCACCAGAGCCAGGGGGGAGCGCTTGAAATAGTTTGCCAGCAGGACAAGAGGCTCTCCCTCCATGCCCAGTTCTATAATGCCGCTGCCCCAGATGCCGAAATCCACATCCCCCGATGTGACTTCCGAAATAATATTCACACCGTTATGGTATTCGAGAATATCAACATCCATGCCGGCATCGCTGTAGTAACCCTTCTCCTTTGCCGCATAGAACCCGGCAAATTCAAACTGATGTTTCCACTGCAGCCTGAGAGAGATGGCCTGCTCCTCTGCAAAGCAGAGGCTTTCTATGATAATTAGAGTCAGAATAAAAAGGAGAGTTTTCGCACTTATTTTAAAAAACATCTATCTCCCTCATCTGAGTGGATTCAATACCGGAAGCAGGTATAGGATGGAAAACCGGTAAATGACCCTGATTTGAACGGCTCTGCCATTTCTGTCTCAACTTAATTATAGTAGGGTCGTACCTGCTGTCAAACGAAATCGCTACGGCCGGAGATGCGCCAGACCTGAAACACGGATCCGGGCTGTTAGGGTTCACATCCAAAGAACGTCTACTGCCATAAAGAGAATCATTTTTACTGTTAATAGATTACGCCTATCAGGCAGAGACAATAACAGGTACAGACATCAGGAGCTCCGTCCCTATCAGAATTTCAGAGTACCCCTGAAGACCGCGGATAATGAACAAATTCCCTTCTATGACGGCAATGACAGCAATCATGCCAGCGAGACCGGACGGAATATTGAGGATTACCTGAAAATTCCTTTTATTCACACATAATTTTCCGGCATCATTTTCGACAGTGCATTTTATTACAATATAGATATTTAAAATTTTTAATATGAATTATGAAAAAGCCAGTATTTTAAAGTACTCCATAATGGATTATACTATTGCCATGTAAGAAAAGGAAATATAACAACAGCAAGGGTATGATTCAAATAACAAAGAAACTAATGCATCTCATCATCAAGCCCTCTTACAAAGTTTCGGATCCCATAGAAATCAAACAGATAATCCTCATTCAGCAGCTCACCCTGTTTCTGACCATTGCAGTGAACAGCGGTGTCATATACATGAGCCGCTACAGCACAAATCCCCGAGTCGGTATTGTCCTGCTCATTGCGGAAATATTCTTTTTTATCTCCTACCTGCTGGCTCGAACGGGTTTCCATATTATCGGAGCTGTGATCTGTATTTCCACCTTGAGCCTGATCCCTATGTTCAATGTGCATCTCAGTCAGGATCTCAGTCCGGGATCCATCCTGATCCTCCTGATATGGAATATCCTGACAATCCTCCTCAGCAGCGCCCTGCTCCCTATGAGCTATACCATAGGCTATTCACTCCTGAATGCGCTTATAATTGTTTCCTTCCCCCTGCTGATTCAGGAAATTACGTTTCACCTGATTTTTATCCCTCTTCTCTTCAACATAGTCTCCCCTGTGACAATTCTAATTATCACATCCCATATCATCAGCGTCGAAAAGCTGCAGAACCAGGAAATTCTGGAGATAAACAGGCAGCTGGAGATAGAACTTGAGAAAAAAAATCAGATGCATCAGAAACTCGCCTATTCGGCCTACCATGACAGCCTGACAGATCTGCCCAACCGGGAACTGCTGAAAAACCGAATCAGCCATGCCATTGAATATTCCCGGCGTCACAAAGATCGGAATTATGCTGTCATATTCATAGATCTGGACGGGTTTAAAGGGGTCAATGATACTTATGGACATCACTACGGTGATCATTTTCTGATTGAGATCAGTAAACGATTAATGGAAATCATAAGGGCTCAGGATATGGTCGGACGGCTGGGAGGGGATGAATTTGTCATTCTTCTGGAAGATATAGCAGATCCGTCTGAAGTCCTGACAATACTGACCCGGGTTATCAGCGCCATACAGGAACCTTTAAAGATTGAAGGAAATATCTTTTATCCCACTGCCAGTTTCGGGGTTGCCATGGGAAGAGAGGACTATACCAATCCGGAAAATATTATAAGAAATGCAGATATCGCCATGTACAGGGTCAAGAAAAGTCCTTCCGAAACCAGATACGCCTTTTTTGATCCCTTTATGCTGGAATCCATTCAGTCCGAAAGAGATCTCGAACAGGATATGCGGCATGCCCTGGAAAGCAATGGCTTTACCATCCACTATCAGCCTATTGTCCATACCGGTACAAAAGAGATTGCCGGCTTTGAAGCTCTGCTGAGGTGGAATCATCCGCAGAAGGGAAATATCTCTCCCGGAGAGTTTATTCCCCTTGCTGAAAAGACAGGACTGATAAACCCGATTGGCTACTGGGTTTTAAACAGAGTCTGCCAGCAGATAGGCACCTGGAATGAACGGTATCCCGACAGGAGGGATTTCACGGTAAGCGTCAATATTTCCTCCCGGCAGTTTCAGGACAAAGGGCTGCTTGATAAAATACGATCTATATTTGAGCGGAATGAAACTGATCCCTCCCGCCTGAAATTTGAACTGACCGAGAGCCTCCTGCTGGATAAACCGGAAATGATAAAAACCATCCTGGATCCTATCCGGGAGATGGGATGCCAGATTCTTATTGATGACTTCGGAACAGGTTTCTCCTCTCTCAGTTACCTTCACAGACTGCCCATTGATATCCTGAAAGTCGATAAATCTTTTATTCAGCAGATGAATGAAGAGAAAAGCACCATAGTCAATACAATAATCAGTTTGGCCCACAGCCTGAATATGCCTGTTATAGCCGAAGGGGTGGAACAGTCAAGGCAGTGGGATCTGCTGGAGAAACTCCAGTGCGACTTTATTCAGGGCTTTTACTTCAGCAAGCCTGTTCCGGCGGAAGCCGCAGAGGAATTCATAAAAGGTTCAAATCCCTCCGACGGAAATCCCCTGATTCATGACTTCATAATTTAGTGCCCATCCCGGAATCTTGAAAACTCGATTTTTTACGGAAATAAACCTGACCATCTATATATTATTTATTTTATATATAATATTTGCATTCCCTGTTAGCAGCTCCTAAGTTTAAACAAGGAGCCAAAATGATGAAAAATAAATCGGGAATATTAGGAAAACTCTCATCATTGAGTGTTGATAAGTACAGGATCATCTATCTGGGAATCGTGTTAATCACAGTCATAGGCCTGAGTCTCTACAGCAAACTTCCCAGAGAGTCCAAACCGGAAATTGTTTTCCCCACCATCAAGGTTTCGGCCAACTACCCCGGGGCGTCTCCCAGGGATGTGGAACAGCTTATCAGCGACCCTCTGGAAGCGGTGCTCATAAATCTGCCGGACCTGGAATTCATCAGTTCCTCCTCTCTGGCCGGCAGGAGCGAAATACAGCTGGATTTCTACCCGGAGAGTGACCTGGAAGAGAACCGGGATGCAGTAGCCGCGGCGCTGGATCTGGTTGTCAGGGATCTGCCCGATGAGGTGGAAGCACCGGTCATACGGGTTTCCACCACTGCCAACAGGGCCTTTCTGGTCCTGAGCCTTGCCGGGGATGTATCACCGGAGAAGCTGAGAGAGACCACCCTGCTCCTGGAAAGACAGCTCCAGGCTGTGGAGGGAGTCAGCGAGCTGCGCCTTTCCGGTCTGAACAGCGAAGAGATTCTGATTGAGTACACCCCGGCGGTTCTGGCCGAATACGGCCTGTCGCCGGATGCCATCCTCCAGGCGGTTAGGCTGAACCACAAGGATACTCCCGCAGGAGAGATAGAACTGGATGATATGCTCTACTATGTCCGTGTTCTGGGAGCCCTTTCGACAGTGGAAGAGATCCGGCGTACCCAGATCCCTCTTCCCGGCGGAGGGTTCCGCTTTCTGAAGGACCTGGCCGCCGTGGAAACCCGGTCCGCCCCGGGCAGTACCCTTTCCAGACGGGCCGTTGGGCTTGGAACCGGGAATGCCAAGATGCTCCCTTCGGTAACCCTGTCTCTCTACAGGGACGGAGGTTCTGATATTGTAGGCCCCAGCAGCACCGTTTATGAGGTTCTGAATGAGCTTGAGAAATCGGGTATTTTCAGGGATATGGATGTACAGATCATTCAGGATGATGCGGTAACAGTGCGTCAGGATCTTTCGGATGTTCTGGAGAATGCCTTTTCAGGACTGCTGATTGTTATTCTGATTCTCTATCTCTTTCTCGGGATCTGGGAAGCTCTCATTACAAGTCTGATCATTCCCTTTTCCATGTTTATGAGTTTTGCCGCCATGGACCTGGCGGGGATGACCTTCAATACCATGACCCTTCTTGCCATGATCATAGCCCTGGGACTCCTAGTAGACAATGGGATTGTTATAGTCGAGAGCATTGTGGACCACCGTAAACAGGGTGAATCAGGAACAGCCGCAGTCAAGAATGCCGCCCGGGAAGTAACCCCGTCCATCTTTGCGGCCACACTGACCACCATGGCGGCTTTTATTCCCCTGGCCCTCATGGAAGGGCGCATCGGAATGATCATCAGCGTCATCCCTATAACGGTGATCTTCATTATTGGTTCCTCCCTTCTGATCGCCCTGACCCTGACTCCTGCTCTCAGTGCCCGCTGGCTGAGAGAAAAAAAACCGGAGATCCCGAAGGAAAAGGAAGAGGTACAGGATGGATTCAGAAAAAGAGAGATAGGACAGGTCATCCTGATCTCCCTTCTCTTCGGTTGGGCCTTTTTTGAAAACGGCAGGCCCGGACTCCTTTCAGTCCTGATGACCCTGTTTATGGCCGGATTCATGGTTATGAGGATGATCTTCCGGTACAGAGAGTTTGATGCGTTTGGTTCTGTTGCCGGAGCCTATGAGAAGATGCTTGGTAATATCCTGCGGCACAGGGTATACAGAGTGGTTCTTCCGGGCATCATGTTTGCTCTGCTGGCGGTGGTCTTCTGGGGACTCTTTTCGGGATTTCTCAAGATGGAGCTGTTTCCCATAAAGGATGAAACGGCCCTGTATGCCGTCATTACAGCCCCCGAATACAGCACCCTGGACAATACGGACCGGATTACCAGGGAGGTGGAAAAAAGGCTTCTTGAAATTGACGGGATTGGCAGCCTCTACAGTGAAGTGGGCCTCACATCCAGCCGGGACGCTCAGGTGGTCATGAATCTTCTCCCTCCGGAGGAACGTAACTGGACAACCCAGAAAAAGATTCCCGAACTGATGGGACTCCTTTCCGCCATCCCCGGAGCCAGGATTACAGTGGGAACCCAGGCGGGGGGAAAAACTGCCAACAGCCCGGTTCAGATCAAAGTTCAGGGAGAGGATCTGGAAGCCCTGCACACAGCATCTGAAATCCTTTCAGCGGATCTTTCCCGGATAGATGGGGTCCGGGGAGTTTTAAGCGACTGGGAAAGGGGGTATCCGGAACTGCAGATCTTCCCGAGACCCCTCTATGCCGCCGCAGCAGGGGTTGATGCCTCTACCCTGGGAACTCAGGTCAGAACCTACCTGAATGCCCAGACGGCGGGAACTCTGCTTGTTCAGGAAGGCGAACAGGAGATCATTCTGGATATAAATCCCTCACTCAGAGACTCCATCGATGATATGGGAAAGATACTCATCACACTGAAAAACGGTGAGACCCTGCCTGTTACCCATGTGGCGGAGATTATCCGGACTCAGGGATACGGCACCATAAGGCATACCGGGGGCAAAAGAACCATAACAGTTATGGCTCAGATGCTGCCGGATGCCAATATAAGGGAGATTGTGGGAGAATTTGAAAATATCCGAAGCCGGGACGGGTCAGCCCTGCCTGAAGGAATCACTTACAGCTGGGCCGGAGAAGCGGCCGATCTGGATGACTCACTGGGAAGCATGTTCTTCAATTTTCTGGCAGCCCTGGCTGTGGTTTTCCTGATCCTGGCGGTTCAGTTTGATTCCTTCTCCCAGTCCCTTGTGATCATGCTTTCCGTGCCCATGTCGATTATAGGAGTCTTTGCAGGACTGATCCTGACGGGAAACAACTTCGGCCTCTATGCCTTTATGGGTGTCATTGCCCTGGTGGGAATTGTGGTCAACGATGCCATTGTTCTTGTGGACACGGTCAACAGAATCCGCAGCAGCAGCGGCCAGCTGATCCCGGCTCTGACGGAAGCCGGACGCTCCCGTTTTGCCCCGGTTCTGGCAACAAGCCTGACCACCATCGGAGGAATGCTGCCCCTGGCCTTCAAAGACCAGAACTTTGCCCAGCTGAGTATCTCTCTGATTTCCGGCCTTGTGGCTTCCACTGTACTGACCCTGCTGATCCTGCCCTTGACGTTTTATACCACGGATCATCTGAAAAGAAAGATCCAGAACAGAATTCCCGTCTTTTTAGACTATCAGGAGGAAGTTTAAATGATGAAAAACCCTACCCTTTCAAGAATAGTATTGACCCTTGCGGCTCTGATGCCCCTTCTCCTTTTTTCCTGTAATGAAAACAGTACTGAAGAGAACACTGCTAAAACTCCATCAGAGAGCAGTTCCTCTGAAAACCCCGCTCAGGAGGGGGTAAAAGCCGATCTGACGGTACCTCCTCCCGGCAGTCAGGCAACTCAGGAGAAATGGGATACCTTTACAGAAGAAAAGAGACAGGAGTCCTGGGATAAATACCTGGCATCCCTTGCAGAGGGAGATACCACTCAGGCGGAAGAGGTGACACAAAAGGCGCCCGTTTCGTCCAAACCGGTCTCGGTCATTACTGCTCCTCTCAATACTGGACCTATGGAGATACTCTACTACGGCCTGGGAGAAGTGGAAGCTGGCACCATTATGAAAGTCTCCCCCGCCGCCCCGGGAACCGCCCGCAAGGTGTTTGTTTCGGTAGGAGATTTCGTGGAACCCGGCGACCTGCTCTTCTCTCTGGACAGCAGTGACTGGGTGAGAGACCTGGAACGGTCGGAAGAGAAATGGGAGACTGAACTGACCCTGGCTCAGCTGCGTCTGGATGAAGCGGTGAAAGAGGTGGAGCGGACCCGGACCTTTTATGCCAGGGATCTTGTGACAAGGCAGGATCTGGAAAAAGCGGATCAGGCCCTGACGGAAGCCCAGCTGAATCTGGATAAAATCCGTCTCTCCCGTTCGACCGAACTGGAGGATCTGCAGGAGAATTATGCGGGCCGCCTGGGAACAAGTCCCGGAAGAGGTTATGTGTCCCGCTTGAGTTTTGCCGAAGGGGATACTGTGAATACAGCCGATTCTGTAGAAATCGTCAATCTGGAAGAGGTTCTTCTGACAGTGGAAGTCCCTGAAAATATTATTTCCAGAATAAAAAGAGACGCTCCTGTCAAAGCCAAACCGCCCACCGCTTCCCGTTACGGCATGGAGGGAGTTGTGGTCGGCCACAATGTGCTTCCGGAAAGCAATAGAACCTATCAGGTACGGGCCAGACTGACCAATCAGAACCAGAGACTTCTGCCGGGAATGCTCATGGAAGTGCAGATTGTACTGACACAGCTGCAGCCACGGTTCGTAGTCCCTCAGAAAGCTGTTATTTCCGATGGGCCGGATCACTATATCTTCCTTGTGGAGGAAAATATAAGCAAACGTATTCCTGTTGATCTGGGCTCGGGAAGGCAGGGACTCATACAAGTGGAGGGGGATCTGAAGGAAGGGGACATCCTTGTGATCGAAGGACAGAGCTACCTGAAACCTGGCTCTCCTGTTACCATTGCGGAATCCACGGATTACAGCCTGGAAACTGCGGAACTATAGGAATAAGCCATGCACAATACCAACAGAGAATACATTTCATTCAAGATAAATTTCTTTATGACTTTCATAATCCTTTCAGCTCTCATACTGCCCCTGTCAGCTCAGGAGATAATGTCGGAACAGACAACGGGGGAAACTCTCAGCTTCTCCCGGGTTCTGGCAGATCTGGATCAGAGTACAGCCCTGGGAGCAGCCCGGGAGGCCTATGAAACAAGCCGGAAAGAGGTGGAATCCAGCCGGTATCCGGGAGATCCGGAGCTATCCCTTCAGCCGGGAGTGAAAACCCAGTACAGCGGGGAGGACGGCTATGGCCAGACAGATCTGACAATGAGTACAGGCGCCTCTTTTGTCCTGGGAAGGAGCCTTCTGCAGGAAGAGAAGTACAGGGCAGCCCGAAGATCACTTCAGACGGAACTCCTGAGCCTTCAGGATGTGAGGCGCCAGCGGGTATCCTACCTGTATCAGATCTATTCGAATCTCTGGCTCCTTCAGCAGGAGTATCCCATTCTGGTGGATGATAAAAACCTGGCGGAGGAAAAGTATGAAGGCCTGATCCAGCTCTATGAAAACGGAGCGGTCACTCTTTCCCAGGTGGAAGACGGCCAGGAAGATCTGGATACAGCGGAAGACAGTCTGAATCAGAACCTTCTGGACCAGAGACTGACCTGGTTTACCCTGGAACAGGCAAGAGGCCTATCCGGAAGCCGGAGCGGAGATGCCATCCCCCTTCTGGAAGATGTAAGATTTGAAACAGCTCTGGATGAGAAACCTGCGGGCATGACCGACGACGTATTGAATACAAGTCCGGAGTACTCAAAACAGCAGGACAGCGTTACATCCCTGACTGAGACCATGACCCGCCTGGAGAGACCGGACTGGAATGTCCTGGTAAAGCCTTTCCTCTCCCGTGATGATCAGGACTGGACCATGACATTTAACTGGGAGAACCGGAATCTGGATCTGGGATACGCCTTCCCGATGGGGACTTTCAATGAGGCTGAATCGCAATCGGTACAGCAGGATAACTGGGTATCCGGAATTTCCGTGACTCTGACACTGGGACTGGGAAAATCAGACCGTCTTGAAAAAGACCTGCTGATATCAGAAAGGCTCCGGCAGCAGGAGCTGCAGAAAGAGCAGGCTGATAAACTGTCCCTGGAACTTCGTGCCCTCTATCAGCGCTTTATACAGGCCCGGAAAAACCTGGACCTGGCAAGGGAAGCCTCTAAAAGACAGAGCCGGCTGAAAGAGGCAGTGGTCACCCGGTTTGAAGCGGGACAGGCTCTGAGAACCGACAGGGCGTCCGCGGAGATTTCCGAACGGATGAGTCTCTGGAAGGTGGAACAGGCCCGTGTGGCGGTGCAGCAGATCTACCTTTCCCTGATGGTACTGGCAGGAGACATCGCTTTTCTGGACAATTGAGTTCCTGTGATTATTATAAGTACCAGTGATGACTGGGATATGGAGGTTCTGGCTGAGGGTTGACCTATCCCAGGGACATCCGGAGGGCGGAGGAGAGTCCCGGTGTGATCTCCCCCCTCCTGCAGTCAGGCAGCAGCACCTGGGCCCCTTCGGGAATAGCCTATGCCCACGGCTGCCTTCTGATCACGGGCCTGCAGGGAAGGAGTCTCTAAGCTCTGGATGAAGAGAATAGCGAACTCCATCCGGTTTTCTCCAACGGGGAGAGGCTCCGGCAGGTTTACCCCGCGGGGAATGCGTTTTATCTTATATCAACCAATACTTCACCCCGCTCTGCCGAACCGTGTTCGGATGACAGACTGTACCGTCTGACACCCCGAAAAGAATAAACTCCTGTCAATCTTCTCAGCGGCAGTCAATGGCTTCATAGAGCCGGGAGATAACTTCCAGAACAGCATCGCCGATATGCTCTCCCGATTCACTGAGGCTGTATTCCACCCGGGGAGGTTTCTCTTCGAAATCCTTCCGGATGACAAGCCCTTCGTCCACCAGGACTTTCAGACATTTTGAAAGCATCCTTTCGCTTATTCCCTCTACCGCCCGGAAAATTTCTCCGAACCGGGCAGGCCCCTCTTTCAGACGGGCGATAATCAGCATTCCCCACTTTCCGAAAATCTGATCAAATGCCGTCCGGGAAGGACATCGGGCGGCAAATACATTGTATTCCAGTGTCTCTATTTCCATATTTTTCCTGTTTTGTATAATATCACAAAAAAAAAACCTTGTCACTTACTTATAGTTAGTACTATATTATAGTAAGTATTATTAGCAAGGAGTACAATATGAAATATGCCATAACAGGATCTACAGGCGGCTTTGGTTCCGCTGCTATCTCAGTCCTTCAGAAGTGGGATATCCCCGCCTCTTCCATCGTAGCCATTGCCAGAAATGAGGAGAAAGCGGCGCCCCTTAAAAAGAAGGGAATCGATGTGAAGATCGCCGACTATGACGATAAATCCTCCCTGGAAAAAGCTTTCCAGGGGGTTTCGAAAGTGCTGCTTGTCTCGGGCTCAGAAGTGGGAAAGAGATTCACCCAGCATAAAAATGTGATTGATGCGGCCAAAGCCGCCGGGGTGAAACAGATCCTCTATACAAGCATTACAAGGGCCGACAGTTCCACCAATATTCTGGCTCCCGAACATAAACAGACCGAAGAGTATCTGACATCCGCCGGTATAGACTATGTGATTCTGCGGGATAACTGGTATACCGAAAATTATCTGGGAGATGTACAGTATGCCGGTCAGTCCGGTGTGATTGCCACTGCCACAGGCAAAGGCCGCGTCGCCTCTGCAGGCAGAGAGGAATACGCCGAAGCCGCCGCGGCCGTCCTCACTGGAGAGGGACACAGCGGTAAAATCTATGAACTCTCCGGACAGGTCTGGGATTTCAATGATCTGGCGGAAGCGGCCTCAAAGGTGTTCGGTAAAAAGATAACCCATAAGCTGATCTCCCTGGAGGAGAGACAGGCCGCTCTGGAAGCCGCGGGAATGGATGAGGGAACAGCTGGATTTTATGCAGCTCTGGATCAGTCCATTGCCGAAGGATCTCTGGACATAGAAAGCAGTGACCTGGAGAAACTACTGGGAAGAAAACCGGCGTCTCTGGAAGAGACTCTGAAAAAACTCCTGGCCTAGGGCTTATTAAAGACAGAAGGGATTCCCTGGAGGGATTATTTCCCCGGGGAATCCTGCTTCCGCCTTGAGATCACAATGAGTTTACATTTGTAAAGGTTTTGAAGGCAGACAGTACATCTATACGCATGTATACTATGGGGAGATTTTTTAATCTGTCAAGGATTTTTTGTTGATTATAATCTGCATATCGATTATGTTTGCTTTTATAGAGCAGATGTACCTGTATAGAAGAAACTTTTTTACTGCTCATATACAAGGTCGTGAAGAAACAGCCCGGACTGTTCCCGGCAGTTTCAGCTACTGTTTTCAAACTGATAAAGCGTATTGAAAACAGCATCGACCAGAAGGAGACAAACATGTCTGAACTGAAAGATAAAGTAGAAAATCTGGAAGAAAAAATTGAATCATTGAAAAAACTGCTGGACTCGGAAAACCTGGGATTCACAAAAGAAGAAGAGTGGGTCGCCCTGGTAGATCATGTGGAAGTCCATAAATATCTGATTAATCAGAATAAAGAAAAAGCCATTGACTGGGATGAGGCCGCCGCCTCGTGGAAAGAAACCGTCTATGCCCCTCTGGGTAAAGTCATTGACTGGTGGGAAGTAAAAAAAGCCTTCTCTAAATACACAAAAGGCCAGCTTCTTTTTGCCCTTTCCACACACTGGTACTACATGAAAGAGAAAGATCCGGAAATCAGCCCGGAAGACGCAGCCAACGATTTTGCCGCTTTTTACGGCAACGGAATCGGCAGCTGGATTTCCAGACGGAAAATAGAGTCTATCACATCATTTGTTTGATCAGAAACAGGATAATTTATACAATGTATCTGCCGCTTCTCCGGAAGCGGCTTTTTTTATTTCCTTCCCTTGCCCTCAGTTCTCTTCTTCTTTTTCAAGACGGCCCAGGGCCTCAAGAACTCCCTGATACCGGGCATGGTCCGCTCCATAGATCCTTTCCATTCCTGATGCGGCTTTTTCCAGATACATCCGGGCCTTTAGAGAGTTTCCCATCTTTTCATAGACCAGCCCCAGATTCTGGGAGACCGAAAGAGACTCAAGCTGTTCTGAACCGTATAATTTCAGGCAGATTTCCCGGGAAGCAAGGAAGGCCTCTTCCGCCTTGTCATAACGGCCCTCCGAATAGTAGAGAGACCCCAGATTATTCAATCCGGAAGCCACAAGGCTGTGCTCATCCCCCAGGAGGGCTCTGAACATCTCCAGCCCCCGGAGCATGAGCTCCTCCGCTTCGTCCAGACGGCCCAGCATCCTGTAGACACCTGCCAGATTATTAAAGCCTGTTGCATAGGCAATCTTGTGCTCCTTCTGGCTAGCGATGATTTCCTGGGCTTTCTCGTGTAGCGCCGCAGCCTCTTCGTACCTTTTCATATCCTGATAAAGGAGCCCCAGATTGTTAAGACTGCTGCTGTAGAGATAGTGCTCCTTTCCCAGCGTCCGGGCATACAGATCGATGGTCTTCCTGAAAAGAGTCTCAGCTTCGTCATATCGCCCCATAAGACGGTAGAGTCCGGCCCGGTTATTTATCAGTGTGGCATAATCCGGATGAACCTCTCCGGTGATGGATTTCATAAGCTCTCCGGCCCGGGTAAAATATCTGTCCGACTCGCCAAACCGGCTGAGCTCCTTGTAAAGAGCCCCCAGTTCACTCAGGATGGCCGCCTGAGTTTTTTCAGAGCCATTAAAATCCTGAAACTCCTGCAGTTTTTCCAGCAGAAAGACTTCGGCCTCAGCGCTCCTTCCGTTTTTGTAGAATCCGTCCAGCTTTGACAGAATTGTTTTCAGATCTTCCTTTTCCATCCTGTGATTATCCCCTGCCGGGCCGATTCTGACAAATACAATTTTCAGATGGGCAATTTAGAATTCCTTGCACTTCTGCAGGAGGGTGATAGAATAGTCTCTAATAAAGAAGAGGATACATGGCCTATGAACACACAAATGGACACAGACAATCTGATTGAGCGGATCATTGATATTGAGATGAAAATGTTTCTGGAGGTGCCTGTTCTGGAGGAACCGTCCTGCCGTTCCAACCTGAAAAGCATGCGGCTCCACAGAAAAAGTCAGTTCGCCGGATGGTCAGAGGAAACCTGCCGATCCTATCTGCAGGATCTGGAGAAGGCCCAGCAGGAGGGTGTGAACCTGATGACCCTGAAATATGCCCGTATGGCTGATCAGATATCTCCTCTTTCAGGGAGTCCTGACATTCCCTTTATTGTCAATCAATCCGTGGCATGGCAGGAGGAAATTATAAGATCCTGCCCCCATCTGATGTCCCGGGGCAGAGACATCGAAGATTTCAGGAACTACCTGTCCAGCGAACTGGAGACCTATTCGGACAGAACCCTTCAGCTCCTGAGACAGGATCTGGAAGGATATATCGATTCAGGAAAAAGCATGGCCCGGGATATATACGAGGCCATGGCGGAACTGGCGGGCTATCCGTCGCTGGAAGAGCTGGAAAGCCACTCCTCCCGGGCGCTCTGAAAGTATCAGGATTTCCGGAGACGGCCCCCGGGCCTTCCCTAGTCTTCCGTAACGGGAAGACAGCGGATTGCAGGATCCACTATGCCCTGCTGAACCGCCGGTCCGTGGGTAAACAGAAAATCTCCGGGAGCATCCGTCAGAAACTGGGATCTCATCTCTCCCAGCAGGATCGAGCAGATTTCCTCGATAACAGGAATGTCTTTCCTGTCGGGGGAACCGCAGAGTCTCTCCAGAAGTCCTGCGATCTCCCCTCCCCCGAGAGGAAGCTCCCGGAGGCCTTTGTGCAGCCATTTGTAAAAGGGAGTGTACTTTCTGTTGAGAAGATAAACCAGAGAGGCCGTGGCTTCCAGAAACCGGCTCCTGGCCAGCTGAGCGGCGACGGTTTCCCCTCTCCGCAGAGACCGTTCGTAGTTGTACTGCCCCGCCTGGCCTACAGACATGCACCGGGCGGCAATTTTTTTTCTGCGGATGTCTTCGGGATAGTAGTTCAGAAGATGGTCCCGGTACCGGGTGAAGTCTCCCGCCGGATCATCAAAGACCCGTCCGTTGGTGGCGACGCTCAGATAGGTTTCGGGAATCCTCCGCCATTCAGAATGGGATCGGGGAGGATGATCCAGCCCCGTGAACCTCTGATAAAAGCCGGATATTTCAAACACCCCCACCCTCTGCAGAGGCGGCGCATCCATCCTCAGAACGGAATGCCCCTCAAACTGTCCGGGAAGATCTCTGTAGGCCCGGCTCAGATCCTTGCCGATCCGGCTGTAGGTATCCCTGTCCAGCCAGAGGCAGAAGGCGGGTCCCCAGTCATGGTCCCGGGAAATCTCATCATCATAGCCGAAACAGATAGATCCCTCGCCCACTAAACCGGCGGCGAGATGTTCCCTCTCCCCGGAAAATAGCTGCTCTATCATTGGCTCGCCCCATTCCCGGTAGAATCTTTGCGAGAGCGCCATCCCCTTCATAGTCTCCCCCCTGCAGATGCAATTGATTCCCTCATATCGAGGGTCCGGACATATGTAAAGCAAATCCGGGCGGGCCGGGAAAGTAACGGCCTGTACAGGAGGGTCATTTCAGAAGATAGACTTCATCGGCCCTGAGGAAGGTGACATGCTTGCCGGGGCGGCCCCGGAGTATCTCTTTCAGTACTAGCATGCGGGAGCGGTTTTCAATGGACCCCTCCACAATGAGTTTGGTTTTTCCATTGATGTACTCCCTGCGGGAGACTGTAAAGTCAAATTGCTCTTTCACAAGCAGATCCAGAAGTTCGGTTCTGTCAATTTCATCTTCCAGAGAGATCCTGGCATAGTACTGCCTCTGACCTATAAGACGCCTGTCCAGTCTGTTTTTAATGTACCCGCTGAGAAGACCTCCCAGTATGGATCCCGTACCGTAGATAACAATATAGGAGAGATTTCTCTGCATCAGATCCAGTATGATCTTTATGACTGTAATGCCGTACATGGCTTCCAGAAAGTTGATACCGCTGGCATAGTATCTGTTGTTTCTGTTGAAAGCATCTATTTTCGCCAGGAACAGGGTATCCTGTCCGATCCGGAGGACCAGAATGAGCAGGGCGATTAATAGGAATTCTCCCATGGCTGTACTCCTTTGATTGTGAAAAACCTGATAAATGAGGAAGTCCCGGAAAAAACCGGGACTTCTCCTTCCTAGAATACATACTATTAAAAACATCCCGGGGGAACAACCGGAGACAGAGAGAATCCCGTCATAAAAGGGGAATCTCCGGGTATTCTTCCTATTCCACCGCGCTGATCAGGGCTACCTCCCCCAGGATTCCCATGGGAACAACCTGATATTCCGGAAAAAAGCTGACCCCTTCGGTGCGGAAATCCTCCCAGCTGATCCGGCTGCAGGAGGTGAAGCTTCTGTGAAAGGGTCCCATCATATTTCTCAGGGATCCCACCACCTCCACTTCCACCCGGTTCTCCCTGTCGAAAAAGAGAGAGTCCCCTATTTCCAGACAGGAATTCTCCTTCAGCCCATACAGGGGCGGCCCGCTGTTGATTCTGATAACAGCCAGAGTTCCCCCGAAGGCACCCAGCTTCAACTGGAGCGGTTTCCCCCTCCAGGAGGAGGAGAGGGCCGGCAGGGTATACCGATACCTGACGTTTCCGGGATAGTGAAAAAGCCCCTGAAAAGTCCAGTCCCCCGCCCTGAGCTTCCCGGGAAGCTCTGTGATGCTCCTTTCGGGAGAGACTCCGAAAGATCCCAGAATATAGATATCCTCAAGCTCGGTGGCGTCACAGTAATCCAGAGAAACTGTTAAACGGTTCACCCCTTTCTTCAGCCGGGGAAGGCTGAATTTATTCAGAGCTCTGTCCAGAAAGGTCTCTTCTGTCAGCTCACAGGGAAGATCGTTGCAGAACACCCTGAATTCCCGGGATTTTTCTATGGCCGCATACACAGGACCTTCCGGGATATATTCCACTGTAAACTCAAACTCCAGAGTCAGGGGATATAAAGTCCTCTCCTCTTCCGGGGAGAGCCAGCTGTAGCGCTGGGGAGCCCCGTTATAGTAAACCTGGGGCATGCCGAGATCCTGCCGCAGGGCCTTCTGCCCCTGCCAGACCGAACAGATATCACTCCAGGGGCCCTGATCCCGCCTAAACCGGCAGGTATCAAGGGTCAGAACATTTTCTGCTGTCAGGTCATACTCTGCGGAAAGGGGAAAGCTCAGGGCCAGTTTTTCTATCCTGTGGGGATGCCTGTAGAAGGGTTCCCGCCGGGTCTCCATAGGAGCTTCATCGGTCAGAATAAAAAAGACTCGGCTCTCTTCTGCCGTAAAAACAGTAGAAAGAGTCATTCCCGGATCGCCTTCCCTCAGGACTGCGGCTTCCTCCCTTCTGATATCCCTCAGGGGATCATAGCTGAAAAGTCTCCCCCTTTTCCCGAAATGGATCACCACCTGCTGTTCCCGGTCTTCCGTGTTGACCAGGGTGAGGATTTCCGTCTTTCCCTGGGAACGGGACATGGAAAGGAAGCCTTTCAGTTCGTTTCCCGGATCATCATAGAGACTCACAGCCCGGTTTACCGATGACTCCAGAAGAGAAAGGAGCTCCCTGTAATCTCCCGCCACACGGAATCCCGGATACAGGGACAGAGAGTCGCTCCGCTTCGAGGGGGAACCGTCCACATAAGAAGCGGGAGCTCCCACCCAGAGGAGAGAGCCTCCCGATTCCAGAAAGGATTCCAGCAGGTCCAACGTAGAGGACATGAGGTTGTCCACACCGGGAACCACAACGGTTTTATACCTCCCGGAACCGATGGAAAGGACGCCCTCCTCACAGTTTCCCTCATCCCGCATAATGAGCTCATCGCCGAAATCAAAATCAAAATGGGACCTCAGAAGCATCTCGGCCAGTTTATTGTACCGGTCTCCCTCTTTGTTGAGAGAGAGGATATGGTCGTCCAGCCATCCCATATTCATCTCCACCCGGCCCAGGTCCTCATCCATGGCGGAACCGGATTTCATCCAGAAGGAGCTCATGGGATGAATCACAAGGATATCCCTGTGCACCTGCCCCTCTGTCACACAGACAGAAAGCCGGGCAAAGTACTCTTCCAGGCCCCGGTTATACTCCCACCAGCCGTTGTGATAGTTGAAGGAGGGGGGATAATCCCTTTTCCGGCATCCCGTAAAGGAGTAGAGAGCCAGATGCTGGCAGCGCCTGTTCACTCCCATCACAAACTGCCAGTCTCCCAGCCGCTTCTGGCCTGCAAAGGAAAAGTCCCATCCGGTGCAGCCGTATGTTTCGGTTATAACCATTTTCCTGTCAAACTGATTGGCCACGCTTGTGCACTGTTTGACTGTCAGATACTCCTGCCTCTGATCTCCCAGCAGGTCGATCCCCGGGGCATGCATATGCCTGTAATGGGGCATGGCGGCCCCGGAAACTCTCACGGAATACCCCAGATCGTTCTCATAGAGCACATGTCCTGTCAGTTCCAGACCCCTCTGTTCGCACCAGAGGGAGATCTGCTTCATATAGGCAGCGGAAAACTGCTCTGTCAGGGTCAGCCAGTAGTCATACCTGGCCTTCTCTTCTCCGGGGCCGTGAAAAAACAGCAGAGGCAGAATCTCAGCAGGATCACAGGACCGGTCCCGTGCAAACACCTCGGCCAGTCCCGCCGACCAGGGCAGCCAGGGACGTCCCGGTGTGAAGTGGGAAAAGAAGTCGCAGAAATTCGGTTCATCCGTAAAGAATCCCCGTATGGTCTTCCCGAAATCGCTGCCGAACCGGGATTCATACTCTTCATGGGTCAGGGCCAGAAACTTCCGGATTCCCTCTGGATTGAGAGAGTCCGTGGGCGCCAGGTTGTTGTACCATTCGCTGGGACCGGAAGTTTCCATCCGGCAGACAAGACAGACCGGAGGCGTCTCCTCACTGTTTTCGAACTCCTCCGGAGACAGGATCCGCCGGAATCCTGACAATTCAGAAGAGGCCGGGCCGGGCCGGAACTGAAGGGCATAGACCCCCAGAAGGCCGCTCTCGGAGAAGACCCTTTCCAGGCTGTCCCGGGAACAGTCCTCCAGAAGCTGCGCCGTCAGTCCTTTTGCCGTAAATGCCGGAGCATCCGAAGCGCTCACAAGTCCCCCGGCACTGCCGGAAGGCCACTTGTCCTCATCGTAGATCCAGGCTTCCATGCCCTGCCGCCGTGCCTCGTCAACAGCGGAGCCCACGCATTCCATCCAGCGCTCTCCCAGGTATTCTGTTTCCAGACCCTCCCGGGAGTGGATGAAAAAACCGCCGATTCCCTGGCCGGCCATTTCCTGAATCTGACGATTCAGTTCTTCCGGATCCAGGGTATCGTTCCAGGCCCAGAACGGAGCGGACCTGTAGGGAACCGGAGGATCCGATAGAAGCTTAAAGAGCTGAGTATGATTGTCTGCCATTGCTTTCCATCACCCTACATAAAGTTGTCGGGAATCCACATGACAATCTGGGGCACATAGGTAATCAGCAGCAGAAGTCCGATCATCACAAGGATCATGGGAATGATCTCCCTGATAACACCGCTTATCCTGGCCCGTCCCAGTCCGGAGACAATAAAGAGGAGCATGCCGAAGGGAGGTGTTGAAAGGCCGATCATCATGTTCAAACAGATGACCACGCCGAAGTGGACAAGATCGATACCGAAGGCGTTTACCAGTGGCAGCACCATGGGAACAAAAACTAGCTGTATGGTACTCACATCCAGCACACATCCCAGAAGGAGGAACACCACATTCACAACCATGAGGAAGAGGTACTTGTTTTCGGTAATCCCCATAACCAGTGTGGAAACCGCCCGGGGAACCTGTTCCAGAGAGATAATATAGGAGAACAGCATGGATGTTCCCGCCAGAAGAGCCAGGGTGGCTGTATTGGCAGCGCTTTTTCTGATAATTCTCCAGAGTTTTTCCATTCCCAGATTTTTGTACACCAGAATGGATATGATGATGGCATAGGCCGAAGCCAGAGCCCCCGCTTCGGTGGGAGTCACAACCCCCAGATAGATACCGCCCAGAAGGAGCACTACCGTAAAAAGGGCGGGAAATGCCGCGATGGTAACACGGATGAACTGCCGGACAGCCATCAGTTCTCCCCGGGGATACTTTCGTTTGGCCGAAAGGATGCCCACATAGACCATGAGCAGGAGGGAGAGGATCAGACCGGGAATCATACCGCCCATAAAGAGCTTTCCGATGGAAGCCCCCGACAGCATGGCATAGATAACCATGGGAATACTGGGGGGAAAGATGGGTCCCACTGTGGCGGAAGCCGCTGTAAGGGCGCAGCTGAACTCCCCGTCATAGCCCTCTTTCTTCATCTGTTCGATCTCCATCAGACCGATACCCGAAGCATCGGCAATGGCCGAACCGGTCATGCCGGAAAAGATAAGAGACGCCGCCACATTAACCTGGGCGGTTCCGCCCCGGAGCCTTCCGAACAGACCGTTGCAGAATTTGAAGAGCTTATCCGTCACCTCTCCTTCGTTCATGATATTGGCCATGAAGATAAAAAGGGGCGCCGCCAGCATGGTGTAATTGGAGTACATATTCCCGCTCATAACTGTAAAAACCTGCTCAAGGCTTCTGCCGCTGATTATAAAATAGGCGACAGAAGCACTCAGCATGGACAGAGCCACGGGCATTCGGATGATAAAACAGAGAGCCAGAAAGGCAAAAAGGATTAATACGATATTCATCAGCGGACCTCTTCCACATCGGTTTTGTTTATTAAATGGAGGATATTCTTCCTCAGTTCGATAATACTGCGGACAATGATTTCACCGAACATGTAGATAAGGGGGGCAAAAACCACGGAAAATGGCAGCTTAAGAACCCCCGTGACCATCCTTTTGGACATGAGGGAATGGATGGAGGGAACAAAAACCACAACCAGCAGTATGATGAGCAGCAGATTCACTGCAATCCTGAATATCCGCCTGACTCCGGGCCTCACACTGTCATAGACAAGACCGAATACCACATGCTCGTCCGCCGTCAGGGCTCTTCCCACACCGAAGAACATGGTCCACATATAGGCCAGGATACTGACCTCATAACTCCAGGCCACCGGTGTTTTCAGTACATACCGGGAGACAATTGTCACCATGAAAGTCACAAAGATGACTGTAAATGTAATATTGGGAATCACGGTTCCCAGGATATACACGGCGGCTTTTCCGATTTTTCTTAAATGATTCAATGATTTCCTACCTCTTCCCATTCCTTCTTTCCCGCTCTGTAAAGACCGAAATCGTTCCCGGAAGGAACAGCTGTCCATTCCGGGAACGATGATTGGATTTCAGGATTTATAGTTGCCTGTTATTTTGCCATGCTCTGGACTTTTTCGTAGAGATCCATATCCCAGGAGGATGTCATCTCTGTGTTGGCCGCATAGGCAGCCTGAACATGATCCCGGAAATCGGCAATATCCGGATAGGTAACTGTCAGGCCTTCGCCTTCGAAAAAGGCAACCTTGCTCTTTTCGTTTTCGATCCTGGCATTGTCGTTAAACTCGATGGCAAAAGTCATGGCTTCCTTAACGGCAGCCTGCTGATCAGCGGTCAGAGAGTTCCATTTATCCAGATTCACACAGGGCATGATCGAATCGATCACGTGGTTGGTAATGGCAATGTATTTGGTAACTTCATAAAACTTGGCGCTCTCGATTGTGGGCAGGGGATTGTCCTGTCCGTCCACAGCACCGGTCTGAAGAGCCGTATACAGTTCGCTGAATGACAGAGGTGTGGGATTGGCTCCCAGAGCTTCTCCCAGGAAGAGCCATGCTTCGGAGTTGGGCATTCTCATAAGAAGACCGTCCATGTCGGCATAGCTGTTCACCTCTTTATTTCTTGTGTTCACCACCCGGCTTCCCAGATAAAGGCTTCCCAGGGGTTCCACATTCAGAGTGCTTCTGACCTGGGGCCAGATGCTCTCAGCGGCGATTTCTCCGTTTAGAACGGAAGTCATATGGTCGTAGGAGCTGAAGAAGTAGCCGGAACCGAACATGCTGAAAGAGGGAATCTGTGTGGCGATCTGGGGAAAGGAGATATAGGCCATATCTGTTTCACCGCTGATCAGCGCATCAAACTCGTTCTCTGCTGTGAAGAGAGTTCCATTATCATATACCTTGACTTCCACGCTGCCGTCTGTCAGCTCCGCCACTTTATCGGCAAAAACATACATGGCTTCTGTGTGAGAGTCTCCTGATACGGAAACAGAAGAGAAGATAATTTCAACAGGTTTTTTCTTTTCAGACCCTGCGGCTTCATCGGTCTTCTTGCTGCACCCGGTGGCTGTCAGTGCAGCCAGAACCATGACAAGTGTTAAAATCTTTTTCATTTTATTCCTCCATTTGGAAAATATCATTATACCCCTCGGGGCTAAATCACAAACCTAGAATCTTTTCGGAGAACATCCGGGCGGTTCTCTGAAGCTGCTGAATCTCCATCTGTCTGCTGGAAGAGAAACCCGTAAAATCCTGCACCCGGCTGAACAGGTTGATATTCAGTCCCTCCAGCTGCATGTGGAATTTCGAGTTCACAGGATACATCTGGCACTCGGTCATGCTGGCCATGCCCAGAAAGTCCTGAACCTGAGAAGCCTTTTCAGGCTCTGTTTTGAAGTTTTCGCACAACCACACATACAGGGAGGCGTGAAAGTTCGCCATCACACCGCTGTATCCGGCAGCACCCATCTGAAGGCTCTCCAGAAGGGTCGCCGCATTGGCATTGTAGATTTTCAGGGGGCTCCCCTCGACAGCCTTCAGTTTGGCCTTGAGCTCATGGATATTGCAGCAGGTATCTTTCAGAAAAGAGAAACGTCCCGTATCGGCGCACCACTTCAGAAGCTCCGGAGACACCAGCCTTTTGTAGGGATGGGGACACTCGTAGATACCGAAACTCTCAGCGGGAATCTGACTGATAAGAGCTTCGATATTCTTTTTGGCAATATCTTCGCCCTCCCCTTCCTTTGCAAACTGATTGGAAATGAACACATAGGAATCCACACCGGCATCAATGATCGCTTTCGCATCATCGATCTGCTCTTCCAGAGACTGAGCCACATGCCCCGAAGCAATGACTCCGCAGCTTTTATCTGTATTGTCTATGACAAATCTGGCCAGCTCGATTCTCTCCTCTCTGCTGAGAAAGAACATCTCACTGGACTGGCAGACCGCAAAGATTCCGGACACGCCCTGGGATTCATACCAATTGATAATTTCAAGGACGCCATCGTAGTCAATTTTATCATCTTCCGTAAAAGGGGTTATCATGACAGGCCAGACGCCGTCTTTTATTGTTTTTTCCATTTAAACCATATTCCTTATGTTTTGCTTTCAGAACCTTTTTGAAAAGGTTTCAATAAAAAGGATAGCTGTACTATAATGGGTAAACAGAATTATGACATTCGATATAATATTTAGTACGATTGCATACAGCTAAGGAGACTGTCCTTAATGGAAATATTTGATGATTTCTGCTGGGAAGATCATAAAAAAGTGATTCCCGGAGAGAAGCATAAAATCCCCGGACTGGGAAATTTTGCCTACTGGAACCTCTCCAAGGCATCTCCCCCGACACCGGAGCACCACCACTCGGATATTGTGGAAATACACTGCCTTATAAAAGGAAAAAGGGTGATGGAACTGGATGGAAAGGAATTCACAGTCACAGGGAACGAGCTCTTCATTACCTTTCCCTTTGAAAACCACAGCAGCTCCAACTTCCATCTGAGCCCCTGCTCTTTCTACGGATTCCAGATCAATGTGAAAAACAGCAATAACCTTCTGGGCCTCAACGAAGAGTACAGTCTGGCCCTCTACGAAACGCTTATGGACCTGCAGCACAGGCATCTGCGGTTTTCTCCCATGGATCAGCAGCTGCTGAAACAGGCCTTTAAAAATATCAGTGACGGCGATCCCGGTTCTCTCAGACTGGGGGTTCAGTATCTGAGCTGCTTCCTTTTTCAGATTCCCGATTTTCATCCTGTCAGGCAGGAAGAGAAAAAGATCATGGATACCAATATCAAACGGGTTATGGAACATATCGAAAAAGAGTATCTTGAATCCATCCTTCTGCAGGAGCTGGCCGTGATTTCAGGGTACTCCCTCTCCCGGTTCAAAATCAAATTCAAAGAGGAAGTGGGCATCACTCCGGCCAATTATATTACCCTGAAAAAACTGGAATTCGCCAAAAAGCTCCTGAGAACCACAGACAAATCCATCACAAGCATTGCCCTGGATGCGGGGTTTTCATCAAGCAACTACTTCTGTACGGTACTGAAGAAGCTGACCAACTACTCGCCCAATGAGTTCAGGGAGAACTGCCGGGCCAACAGGGAAAAATCCCGTCCCGGCGGGGAATAGACGATGCGGGACGCCCCGGGTCTGATCAGACCCTGTCCACTTTGAGCATATTTGTATAAAGGCTCTCCACCAGAGGGATTCCGGCGGTGAACACCACGGTATCCCCTTTTTTGATATACCCCAGTTCCAGAGCCAGACCCGCCGCTTTATGGAGGGTGTAGTCCGTGTCTTTCACGCTGTCGATCAGTTCGGCCTGGACCCCCCAGAAAATATTCAGATACCGCAGCGTCTCCAGCTCCTCGGTAAACGCCAGAACCGGTACCCGGGATCGGAACCGGGAGAGCTTCCTGGCGGTTCTGCCCGATCTGGTCAGACAGATGATGGCGGCGGCATCGTTCTCTTCGGCCATGATGCAGGCGGAGTGGCAGATAGAGTCCTCTATACTCATCTTCCCTTCCCGCCGCCTGAGAAACAGGATCTGTTCGGGTGAGCGGTGCTCCTCTGCGGCCCTGACAATACTGGCCATGGTTTCAACAGTTTCCAGAGGGTACTTCCCCACCGAGGTTTCTCCGCTGAGCATAACCGCATCGGTTCCGTCAAATACCGCATTGGCCACGTCGGAAGCCTCGGCCCGGGTGGGACGGGGATTGTGGATCATCGAATCCAGCATCTGGGTGGCCGTAATCACAGGCTTGTTCATCCTGTTGCAAACGGAGATGATCTTTTTCTGGAGCAGAGGAACCTCCTGGGTTGCCATCTCCACTCCCAGATCCCCTCTGGCAACCATGACCATATCGGTCTCTTCCACAATGCCCTCCAGATCACTGACAGCTTCAGGCTTCTCGATCTTGGCTATGATCGGGATATTCCTGCCTTTGGAATGCAGCAGTTCCCGGAGCTCCCGGATATCCTCCCGCCGCCTGACAAAAGACAGGGCAATGTAGTCGATGGGCTGGGTCACAAGAAAATCGATATCCTGCCTGTCCTTTTCGGTGAGCGAGGAGAGACTTACATTCACACCGGGAAGGTTGATCCCCTTCCGGGATTTCAGAACCCCGTCGTTCATCACAAGGCAGCGGATGTCAGGATCCTCCACCTGCAGAACCTGCAGCTGAACAAGACCGTCATCGATCAGGATCCTGTTTCCCGGGGCGAGATCCCTGGCCAGTTCAGGATACCCGGCGGGAATTTTCTCCAGAGGATTCTCCGACTCCGCCGCGGTCAGTATGATTTCATCCCCTGTTGAGACGGGAAGATCCGCAGGCAGTACTCCCAGACGGATCTTGGGGCCACCCAGATCCGCCAGGATCGACAGTGGTTCCTCTTTCAGACGGCTGGCTTCCCTGACATCCCTGATAAGTCCTTCCAGCGCATCCGGCCCCGCGTGGGAGCAGTTGAGCCTGACTATATTCAGACCCCGGTCAATCATTTCACCTAAAACAGACGGGTCCCGGCTGGCAGGACCAATGGTTCCGATAATTTTGGTCATGGAAAAATTGATATGTCTTTTCATACAAAGAAATTTTCGTCTATCCGCGAAAGAATTACAAATCCCCCTGATTTCCCCGGGAAGAGCCATCCCACCCCTCTGTATCCGGAATTCCCATGACCCCGGTAATGTTGTCATAATTCCCTATAAAAGATACAATAGCTGTTTATGACTGATGCCCTTAATCGTTCCCTGATAGTACAGGGAGACCACTCACTGCTGCTGGATGTTCACAATCCGGGATTCGAAGAAGCCCGGTCGGACATATCCCCTTTTTCTGAACTTGAGAAATCTCCGGAGCATATCCACACCTACCGTATGAGCCCTCTGTCTCTCTGGAATGCCGCGTCTGCGGGTATGGGAGAACAGGAGATCATCGATGCCCTGGACAGACACTCCCGGTTTCCCGTTCCGGATAATGTCAACTATTTTATCCGCAGCACCCTCTCCCGGTACGGCATGCTGAAACTGGAAGCCACGGAAGATGAAAATGTACTTTTCCTTAAAATCGAAGATCCCACTCTGGCACTGGAAATCGGTCATCTTAAGAGTCTTAAAAAATACTTAACCCCCGGTGAAGGCGGTTTTTACCTACAGCTCGTCGACAGGGGAACCATCAAACTGGTTCTGATCAAAGCAGGATTTCCCGTGGAAGACCTGGCGCCCCTGAAAGAGGGGGACCCCTGCCCGATCGGGCTGAAAGAAACGCTTCCCAACGGAAAGACTTTTGAAATCAGGGACTATCAGGAGGATGCGGTCAAATCCTTCATAGGCAAGAATCAGCCCGGGACCGGTTTCGGTACGGTCGTAGTCCCCTGCGGAGGCGGAAAAACCGTTATAGGCATGACCGCCATGAGCCGCCTGCAGACAAGTACTCTCATCCTGACCACAAATGTGGCAGCGGTGCATCAGTGGAAACGGGAACTCCTGGAGAAGACGGATCTGAAAGAAGAGGATATCGGCGAGTACACGGGAGATAAAAAAGAGATCCGTCCGATCACCATAGGGACCTATCAGATCCTTGTATGGCGGAAGGACAAGGAACACGATTTCCCCCATTTCTCTCTGTTCCGGAAAGGCAACTGGGGACTGATCGTCTACGATGAAGTCCACCTGCTGCCCGCCCCGGTTTTCCGGGTTACCGCAGAAATTCAGGCGGTCCGGAGACTCGGACTGACGGCGACTCTGGTCAGAGAAGACGGGGCCGAAGAGGATGTATTCTCCCTGGTTGGGCCCAAACGCTACGATGTCCCCTGGAAGGAGCTGGAAGCGGGGGGATGGATCGCCACGGCCTGGTGCCACGAGATCCGCCTGGATCTTCCCGAAAGCCTGAAAGTCTCCTATGCCATTGCGGATAAACGGCAGAAGTTCAGAATGGCCGCGGAAAATCCTGACAAACCGGAGCTTGTTAAAAAGATCATCCAGCGCCATCCGGACGATTCGATCCTTATCATCGGTCAGTACGTGAATCAGCTGAAAACCCTGGCAAAGATTCTGAAAGCCCCTCTGATCACAGGTCAGACGCCCAACAAAGAGAGAGAAGTCATCTATGACGACTTCCGCCAGGGCCGGTCCCGTATCATTGTGGTATCCAAAGTTGCCAACTTTGCCATTGACCTGCCTGATGCCTCGGTGGCAGTACAGGTATCGGGAACCTTCGGATCCCGTCAGGAGGAAGCCCAGAGACTGGGACGGATCCTCCGGCCCAAAGAGAAAGACTCCTGGTTCTACTCTCTTGTAAGCCGTTATACACTGGAAGAGCAGTATGCGGCCAACCGGCAGAAATTCCTGACCGAACAGGGATACCAGTACACTATATCCCTGGGAGTGGAAGAATTATGAATGGACAGGAAGAGTGGAATACTCTGATCCGGAGTCTTCCGGATCCGGCCTTTATGGAAATCATGAACAACTATCTGGGCGGGGTGGAAACTCCCTACGACAAAAACGATCTGCTTGACAAACT
This sequence comes from Oceanispirochaeta sp., assembly GCA_963666275.2. Lineage (GTDB taxonomy): Bacteria > Spirochaetota > Spirochaetia > DSM-2461 > DSM-2461 > Oceanispirochaeta. The sequence goes on along the minus strand of CAXXOA010000001.1, from coordinate 997,619 downwards.
GGCAGTCCGTCTCACCCGCCACGACTATATAAAAGCCCTTCAGGTATCTCTGGGCCCTACGGATCTGAAGATTCTCTCTGCGGCCAGATGGTTCGGCCAGGCCTCCCTTCAGGATCTGATCAACCTTTTCGGCCCTTTTATGGCTCCGGCGGAGATCCAGAACCGGCTTATCAGCCTGGAGGAGAGACTCCTTCTGTTTTTCAGAAAGGCAGGGGGGAAACCGGGATACATCCTGTCCCCGCTTCTGCCCCAGGAGATCCTGGATAGGCTGTCTCCCTATACCATCGTGGAAATCAGGGAGACCGAACCTCCCGTCCCCCGTGTCCTGCCCCTGATAAACGGGTCTTTTCTGATCTGTTTTTTCTCCCTCCTCAAGGAGGACCTGAAAATATGCAACAACGACGGTTCCTTTAAAAAAAGATTCACTTCGGCTCTGACCCAGATATTTCCCGCAGCGGGTTTTTCCGATGAGCCCAATGAACGGCTTCACCTGCTTCTGAATGCACTGAAAACACTGAAGCTCCTCAGCGAATCGGCGGGTCAGTGGAAGTTCAGGATAAATAATCTCAAAACTTTCTCCCGGCTGAACGGCAATGACCAGCTTTTGTGGGTCTGGGCAGCCCTCTGTACCAGTTCCACTGCGAAGCTCGCATCCTGTATGACTCTGATCAGTACTCTGGCCAGCCAGTTTCCCTCCCGGGGAGGACTGGAGACAAAAGAGCTTGAAAAAATGGTCCAGCTCCTTCAGATCAGGGTGATAGAAAGAGAAGAGAATATGCTGAGCCCCGCCCATATGGTCCGGATACTCAAGCTTTTCAACTTTTTTCATACCGATGGTCAGGCCTGGTACATTCATCCCATGGTAACCGAGCTGCTGGGAAAAACAGCACCGGAAAGCCCGGCGTTTTTCCTCCAGGCCACATTTGATGCCAACCTGACTCCGGAATCGCCCTTCAGCCTGCCCCTGGCGCTCTCTTTGACCTGCGAGCGTTACGATGCCTTTGCCCAGCTCACCCTTTCCAGCCTCTCATTCAGGAATTTCCTGAAAGCCGGACTCTCCCTGGAGGAACTGCAGATGGAGCTGGATGAACGCTTCTCTGTGGAGATCCCCCAGAACATCCTCTTTTCCCTGAAAGACTGGGAGGAGAACTACCACAGTATCCGCCTCTGGGAAGGTGTGGTCCTGGAAGTCGGCAGAGAGAGGATCCCCCTGATCGAAAGGAGTGCCCGGCTGAAAAACCTGATAAAAAGGGAGCTGGGAGAGGGATACTATCTTTTGGCGAAAGAAGACCGTCACGAATGGGAACTGGCACTGGCCGAGATCGGACTGGACTCCGTTCCGGCTCTTATCAATCCGGGAGCCCGGGTCAAAGCGGCGGAAAACTATACTGTAAAACTGACAGACCATCCCCCTCTCTTCCCTCCGGGAAAAAACAATCTCCCTTCCGATACAGATTTTGACCTGTCCTACAGAGAGCCTCTGAAAGAGATGGTTTTGAATCATAAGTCCCTGTCGGATGAGGAGAAAGAGGAACTGCTGAGCAGAATAGAAAGAGGGGTTCTCTACCGGGAAGATCAGATTCAGCCGGCTGCGGTCCGGAAAGAACTGACAACTGTGAAAGGCCTGGACTACCAGGGAAAACTGCGCATGATAAAAGCGGTGATGGGAAACAGAGCCTACCAGCTGGATGTGACCCTTCCCACGGAGGATTACGACCTGATTACCCACAGAATCATCCCCCGCTCGCTGGAGCAGGGAAAAGATAATCAGGACGATATTCTCTTCGGGACGGAACTGCCGGATAAATCCTTCAGCTGCCCCGTGAGAAAGATAAGCAAGGTCCGGAAAATCCGGACCTCCCTGTTTTAGATTCTTTTTACAGCATCCCTCAGAACAGGATTCCTTACTGCCTGAACTTCGTCCAGCCGGTTCACCAGCCTCTGATGGGGGGCCTGGTGGAGCAGGTCCGGCTCTTCCACCGCCTCCCGGGCAATTTCATGAAGAGCATCGGAAAAGGCATCCAGAGTCTCCAGACTTTCCGTTTCCGTGGGTTCCACCATGAACGCTTCGGGAACAATCAGAGGAAAATAGACCGTAGGGGGATGGAATCCGTAATCGATAAGCCTTTTGGCAATATCCATTGTGTGAATTCCTCCGGGAGCGCTCTCTCCTGAGGAGACAAACTCATGCATACAGGGCCTGTCATACCAGGGGGGAAAAATATCCTCCACCTTTTTTCTCAGGTAGTTGGCATTGAGAACAGCCATAAAGGTGGCGTCTTTCATGCCCTCTCCGCCCAGGGAAAGCATATAGGTATAGGCTCTCACAAGAACGCCGAAATTTCCGTAAAAACTTTTGAGCCGGCCGATAGACTCGGAAGGCATATAGAACTCATATTCTCCGGGATTGTCTTCGGATTCAACAACAATCGGTCCGGGCAGGAAGGGTTCCAGAGCGTCTCCCACGCCGACAGGTCCCGCACCGGGTCCGCCGCCGCCATGGGGGGTACTGAATGTTTTGTGGAGATTGAAATGGAGAACATCAAAGCCCAGTTCTCCCGGTTTGGCAACTCCCATAATGGCATTGAAGTTGGCACCGTCTCCGTAGGCCAGACCGCCGCACTGATGCACCGTATCCAGAACTTCCAGAATCTGCTCTTCAAAAAGCCCCAGAGTATTGGGGTTCGTGATCATGATTCCCGCCACAGTTTCATCACACAGTTCCTTCAGCCGGGCCAGATCGATATTTCCCCGTTTATCCGAGGGAACTTCTACCGCATCAAAACCGGCCATGGCGACAGAGGCAGGATTGGTTCCGTGAGCCGAATCGGGTATAAGGAAGCGGGTTCTGGCCGTATCGCCGCGGGACTGATGGTACTTCTTGATCATAAGAACACCAGCGAGCTCGCCATGGGCTCCTGCAGCAGGCTGCAGACTCACCGCTTTAAAGCCTGAGACTTCCATAAGGGCTTCCTGAAGATTGAACATAAGCTCCAGATTTCCCTGCATTTCCGACTCTGTCAGATAGGGATGAGAGTTTGCAAACCCATCCATCCTGGCCGTTTTCTCATTAATCCTGGGGTTGTACTTCATAGTACAGGATCCCAGAGGATAAAAATGGGAGTCGATGCTGAAGTTGAGCTGGGAAAGACGAGTATAGTGTCGTACCAGATCCAGGGTCCCCACTTCGGGCAGTTCGGGGGCACTTCCCCTTTTCAGAAACCCCGGGATATCCGCGGCAGGAACATCCGAAGAGGGTATTTCCACGGCCCTTCTGCCGGGCTGACTGATATTCCACAGGGAGGAAACAGTATCGTTATTCATTTTACACAGCCTCCTTCAACGCCTGCACCAGCAGATCAATCTCACTCTTCTCATTCAGTTCGGTTACACAGACCAGCAATTCGTTCTCCCGTCCGAAACTCCCCAGAGGAAGCCCGGGAATAATATCCTTCTCTTTCAGCCGGGAAGCGATCAGATCCGCATCCATCGGGCAGGTGACAGAAAACTCCCTGAAAAACGGCTTTGACAGATCCACAGAGTAGCCATCGAGCTTATTGATCTCACCGGCCGCATAGACGGCCTTGTCATAACAGAGTTTCGCTGTATCCTGAATGCCCTGTTTTCCCATGGCGGCCATATAGACAGCGGCGGCCAGAGCCATGAGCCCCTGGTTGGAGCAGATATTACTGGTAGCCTTTTCCCGGCGGATATGCTGCTCTCTGGCCGAAAAGGTCAGAACACAGCCGTTACGTCCGTCCGTATCGCTGGTCTTGCCGATCACCCGTCCTGGCATCTTCCGGATCAGCTTTTTGGTGGTGGCGAAAAGTCCCAGCAGGGGGCCTCCCGCGTTCATGGAGATTCCCAGGGGCTGACCTTCACCGGTCACGATGTCCGCGCCGGCCTCACCGGGAGACAGGAAGAGCCCGCAGGCAAGAGGATCCGCATGGACCACATAGAGAGCCCCCGCTGCGTGCACCTTTTCGCCGATGGCTTTCATATCCTTCAGCTGCCCTGTAAAGGAGGGAAAGGCCAGAATGAAACAGGCCGTCTCGTCATCGGGCTCTCCCTCTCCTATGTAGCCTTCCGAACCGGACAGGTAGGTTTCAAGAACCTCTCTGTACTCGGGATGTATCCCCTCATCCAGAAGGATTTTTTTTCTGCCCCGGGAGGAACGGATGGCCATAAGGGCCGCTTCCGCCATGGCCGTAGCGCCGTCATAGTGAGACGCATTGACCACTTCCATTCCATAGAGTTCGGCAATCATGGTCTGAAATTCGAATATGGCCTGAAGGGTTCCCTGGCTGACCTCTGGCTGATAGGGAGTATAGGCGGTAAAAAACTCCCCCCGGGAAATGATACTGTCTACAACTGAGGGGATATAATGCCTGTAAACGCCCCCTCCGAGAAACCAGTGGGTTGATTCAGAGCTTGTATTTTTTTCTGATAAGCGCCGAAGTTCCCTGAGAACATCCTGTTCGGCCATGCCGTCGGGCAGAGCCACTTCCGGAAACCGGTGAGACCCGGGGACAGCCTCAAACAGCTCTTCCAGACTCTCAATCCCCAGAAATTCCATCATTTTTTCCCGGTCCGACCGGGTATGGGGTGTGTAATTCACCTTAATAAACTCCTGATTCCCTTTTCTTAATCTTTATTGCGCTCCCGGTACTTTTTCGGAGAAAAAGATACCTGACGCTTTGATTAAAAAGGCACCGGCTGCCTGCCGGCAGCCCCTTTTTAATCGTCCTGTTCTTCCAGAAACGCTTTATACTCATCTTCCGTCATAAGTTTGTCAAAACTGTCATCGGAAACTTTGATTTTGCAGATCCATCCTTCTGACAGAGGAGAAGAGTTTACAAGTTCGGGCTGATCTTCCAGCTCCTCATTGACCTCAACGACTTCTCCGTTCAGGGGAGAGTACAGATCATTGGCGGCTTTAACCGATTCAATGACGCCGAAGGGTTCATCCTGTTTTACTTCTTTTCCCACTTCGGGAAGTTCGACGAATACAACATCGCCGATTTTGTCCTGTGCGTAATCGCTGAGCCCGCAGATAAAAAGATCGCCCTCTTTGCCTGCCCATTCATGAGTTTTCGAATACTTGATCTCCATGTTCACAATCTCCTGTTTCTTTTTCTCTTTTCTATTTTAACGGTAACTTGGTTTATATAAAGGACGTTTGACAACTTCCGCCGCTTTAACCCGTCTCCGGACGCTGATTCCTATCTTTGTACCGGCTTTGCAGTATTCGGCGGGGACAAAACCGTTCCCGCAGTAAAGATCCACCGTAGGGGCGTACAGACCGCTCACAACTTCACCGATAACTGTTCCGTCTTCAGCAAGGATCTCATAGCCCTCCCGGGGAACCCCCTTGTCGATCAGTTTGAATGTCATCAGTTTCCGCTCCAGTCCCTTTTCGAGCAGGCTCTCTACAGCTTCTTTTCCCATAAAGGGTGTGGAGAAATCGCAGGCCCATTTCAACAGGGCTTCCGGAGGAAGGACGGTCTCATTCAGTTCATGGCCGTAGAGGGGAAATCCCGGTTCAAACCGGAGGCTGTCACGGGCGGCCAGACCGCAGGGAGCAACTTCGCAGTAGGCCTGTCCTTTTTCAAGGATTTTCTGCCACAGCTCACAGGCTCTGTCATTATGGACAAAAATTTCCACACCGTCTTCTCCGGTATACCCTGTTCTTCCGCAGCGGAAGGAAATCCCCTCCCAGGAAAAATCTTTTACAGCAAACCTTTTCCAGTCGGCCAGACTCTCACCTGTGAGTTTTTCAAGACAGCCGATAACCTGAGGCCCCTGAAAGGCAAGAAGAGATGTATGAGAGGAAGTATCCTCCAGAGAACAGTCGAAATCTCCTGCGTGTTTCTCAAGCCAGGCCCAGTCTTTTTCAAGATTGGAGGCATTTACCACAAGAATCCACTCGTCGCCGGTAATCCTGTACAGAAACACATCGTCCAGAGCTGTGCCCTGTTCGTTCAGAAGGAGTCCGTATCCTGAATTTCCCGGAGCGATCTCCCTGACCGCCGAGGTGATCATCCGGTCCAGAAAAGCTTCTGATCCTTTTCCGCCTATCCTGAAAGTTCCCATATGGGAGACATCAAAGAGCCCGGCACTTCTGCGGACCAGCCTGTGCTCCTCTGTGGCTCCGTTCCCGTAATAGAGAGGCATTTCCCAACCTGCAAATGGAACCATTTTGGCTCCCGCCTCGATATGCAGAGCGTGAAGAGCTGTCTGCTTCATGTCTGACCCCTTACATTTCCATAGATTATTGCCATTCAATATGACAATTACATAAATATTTTAACCTTTTATTTATGTTATGATCAATCAATTTGATCCTAATTTTATACTTTTCTTCTCAGCATACGGGTCAGTTTTTTCAGCTCTTTCCGGGTACCGTCATAATCATAGGTTGTCTTCTCCCCTTCTATGGGAAGAGCCATGACCCGGGCGCCCACAAAACGGGACAGAATGTTTTCACACTCCCGGATAGAAAGATTTTTCTGCCTGAAATACTTCCGGTACAGACCGGGGTAACCCAGATCCCGGCAGATCCTGAAAATCTGAAGCTGTACTTTGGGACTCAGAGCCTTTCTCATGCTGTAGATGTCATTGATCCTGGGCACATCCACCCCATCCAGGCGGCAGAGGAGAAGGGATGAGAGCCGGAACCCGCAGCGGCCGTGGAGGTCTTTCCGGCAGGAAAGGGATTTTTCCGTATCATTGATAAGCAGCAGGGGGCGTCTGCCCATCCGGTCCCGCAGAAGCCCCACGGGGACCGCCGGCAGGATAATACCGGCGTCCTCCGGCAGAGCCTCGGATTCCCTGAGGAATGCCCCGATAAATTCCCTGTCGGTCATGGGAGAATCAGAGGCGATAAACAGGGCGGGTTCTCTCCTGTTTGATGCGGAGGAGGCACTGTAGCCTTTCAGGATATTCCCGGCAATGGATTCTACAGGGAAATTCCTCCCCTCCAGACCGAATCTTTCGAGGACAGCGCTGCTCAGGGCCGATTTCTGGTCCAGGATTTTCCAGGGCTTTTCCTGCGCCTCCAAAAGAGGGAGGAGCCTGTTTTCAAGGAGGGTTTTATTTCCCAGGATCACCACTTCCCGGATCTGCTCCATTCCCAGCAGTTCCTCCAGGGTAAACTGTATCAGAGGTTTGGAGACATTCCTGCCGTGATGATGGAGGGTAAACTCCCTTAAGGGCTTGTACCCTGTCTCAATGTATTTTTCATGGTAGCTCTCTGCAACCATCCGGCTGTATTTCTCTACAGCTCGCCTGTTGTTGTATCCTGCCAGAAGAATGGCGCTGTATGTCATAAACCCCTCCTCATTCCCGGAAACTGCGTCCTCTCCTATCTATTATAATGCAAAGGATCCTTTACGGGAAAAGAGAAAAGAGCTATCATACAGGCATTGGAAAAATCATAGAGAAACAATCCATCGGGGTATACGTATTATGACCGAAGAAATAATAGAGAATCAGGAACCTGCTGCAGAAGCGCAGGAAAATATAAAAGAGAAAGCCAGGAAAATGAAACTACCCGCCAACCCTTTTTCAAAAAGGAAAAAAGCGGGAAAAAATCAGGGCGATTTCAGCAGACTGGATCTGATATTAATCAGCCTCACCGGGTTTCTGGCCTTCTGCGGTCTCATATTCTGTGTGGTAATGATTCCGCTGCTCCGTTCCATAGGCTATTAGTTTTCAGGCAGTTCCTCACGGGTAAACAGACGGAACTGCTCTCTCGCCTGCTCCACAAGCATGGGCCATCCTCCCAGAACCCGGCATCCCGCGTCTGCTGCTTTTTTCATAAGCCCGGTGACCGGAGGGGTGTAGATAATATCATAAAGGACTTCATCCCCTCTGAAGGAATAGGCGGGAACCGGATTGTCCGGACCCGACGCCCCTTCCATCCCGGAACTGGTGGTTTGAACGATAAGATCAAAATGGCCCGGCTCCAGTGCGGCAAAATCTTCCAGCGATCCGGATTCACATCCCATATGCTCTGCCAGGGCGGCCGCTTTTGAAGAGGTTCTGTTAAAAACCCGGGTTCGGCACTTCTCTTTCACAAGGGCATAAACAACGGCTCTGGCGGCTCCGCCTGCTCCCAGAACCGCGGCTTTCAACCCTTCCAGATCTCCCAGCTCCTGTTTCAGAGGAGCAATGAAGCCGTGTACATCCGTATTGTATCCTGCCCATCCGCCGGACTCTCTGACAACGGTATTGCAGGCGCCCACTTTTTCCACCCCTTCGCTGCAATGGTCCAGAAAAGGAATGACCCCCTGTTTATGGGGCACCGTTACGGAAAAGCCTTTCAGTCCCAGCAGCTCGGCCAGCTGAAAGAAATCCTCCGGATCATCCACTGTAAAAGGAACATAGACCCCGTTCCGGCCTATCTTCCGGAGTCCCTGATTGTGTATAAGAGGAGATTTGGTATGAAGCACAGGATTCCCTATTATGCCGTACAGTTCTGTATCCCTGTCTATCTCTCCCACCCTGTAGAGATCCCTCAGAGTGTCCAGGGTCATATGCCCGGGCGCCCCGGAGCGGGTTCCTCCGGCGGAACAGAAGGTCAGATAGCTGCCGGCCCGGCATGCCAGGATACGGGAAGGTACACCGAAGTCCCCCATTCCCAGAAGAATCAGATTGTCTGTCTCCCATTCCATGCCGATACGGAAGATCCTTATCAGGTCTTTTATCCCTTTCGGCATGACAGCGGCTTTGACAAAATCCCCCCGTGAGGACATCGCTTCAAGGCGGGATGGCAGATCATCCGGAACAGCCTGGAAATCATGGATGGACCGGATCACAAGGCAGCCTGTATTCAGGGCCTTCTCCACAAGCTTCTTCGAGTATTCATCCTCTTCCAGATCGATGTAGGCAAAGGCCCCGTCCATACAGTGGAGCAGGAGATCCTCCCGCTCCCGGCCGGAACCCTTCCACAAACCGCCGTCCTCCTCCTTTCTGCAGGTCAGAATCAGAGGAACCCCGGTCTGTGCAGGAAAAAGAGCGATCTCCTCAGCCTCTATGGTCTCCAGCAGATCGATCCTGAGTTCTGCAAGATCCGGTTTGAGATCATTCAGAAGGGATAGATTCTCCTCCAGAGTTTTTCCGGTCAGGGTAAGACAGAGTCGGGTCATCAGTAATCTCTCCTGAAAATATAAAGATCCTCCAGGATTCCCTCCTGGGAGAAATAGAAAGCGCATCCTGTGGGAAATGCAGCGTCCTCAAGGTTGAAGACAAGAAGATCCTCCTCCTGAAGATAGGGAGAGCTCCCGTCCCGCAGGAGGGAGTCTCTTGTAATCTCAGACAGGGCGGGAATATTTGCCAGAAGGAAGTCCCTGTCCAGCCTGAGCTGCCATACTCTGTTGTCTATCCAGAACAGGGTTGGCGAATCGTCATATTCAAATACCACACTCCCGAAGGCATCCTCCTGGCCCTGATAAACCATCATGTTATCAGGCGCCCCCAGGGTCTGAATGACCTGGTCGGGGGTATTGCCCAGATAGTCCTGATAGCCCCCGAAAAGAGAGTCGGGAAATCCATCCGAAGCGGCCAGAGAAGAGAGGCTGCAGACAAGCAGAAATAGAACGGAAATAAAAGGTTTTACCATACCCTGTATTCTAACCGAATCCGGCGGATACGAAAAGTATTTGCCTAAACAGCGCAGATATGGATAAACTGCAGAGATGAAGAACCAACTGACCATACGGCCGGCAAGGAAAGAAGACGCCCGGCGTATCTGCGAAATATACAACTACTATATTAAAGAAACTGTTATTACCTTTGAAGAGGAAACCATCACTCCCGAAGAGATCGCCTCAAGAATGGAGAAGATCACAGGCGGCGGATTTCCGTGGATTGCAGCGGAAAAAGACGGAGAACTGATAGGCTATGCCTATACCAGTCAGTGGAGGGTCAGAAAGGCCTACTCCCACTCCTGTGAATCCACCATCTATGTGGACAGATCCGCAACCCGGACGGGTGCGGGAGAGGCCCTCTACAGGGAACTTGTTAAACAGATGGAGCAGAAAGGCTACCACAGAGTGTACGGTGTGGTAGCCCTGCCCAACCCGGGAAGTCAGAGACTCCATGAAAAACTCGGTTTCAAAAAAGTCGCCCACCTCAGCGAAACGGGATATAAATTCTCCCGCTGGATCGATGTGGGTTACTGGGAACTGGCTTTAGAACCAGAGACGGAATCCTAGGGCTCCCTGAACATACCAGGACGGAAAATAGAGTTCCGGTTCAAATCCCAGCCCCATGGCGGGAGCAATCTCGAAAAACAGCTCGGCAAAGTCTATGGGCATCATGGTCAGACCGACAGGAACCCGTGCTCCCAGACCGAAGTCGTAGGTTGTATCTGTTTTGTCATCCTTGGTCTCTTCATACCGGGCGACGCCGGCGTAAAATCCCAGTCCGATGTACAGATCCAGGGTGTTGGCCAGGTTTTCCTGAATCACCCACCAGTCATCGGAGAGACTGAAATTGAAGTAGTCCGAATTGAAGGAGAAGGACACATTCTGAACTGTTCCGGGGATCAGAGGGGAATTGATACTCAATGCTCCTCCTGTGTGATTGTCCCCGTGGGAAAGTCCGTAGGTAAAGGCAGCACCCAGACCGGTAGCGGAAAAAGCCGCAACCGGAAGCATAAGCAATATGAGTATAGCTGCAACAGCTTTATGATTTTTCATAATAACTCCTTGATAATTTCTTAATATTTCTTAATTTTCGGATGAAATGTAACCGGAATATAGTTCTATTGTAAACACCGGGCATTAATTTTCGCGGAACTTCAGATTTTTCCAGGCCGCATAAAACCATACCACCGTAAGGATGGTAGAGAGCAGATCCGCCAGAGGAAGAGCGATCCATACCCCCCTCAGTCCCAGAAACCGGGGAATGATCAGAACCAGGGGAATCAGGAAGACGAACTGTCTGGAAAGTCCCAGAAAAAAGGCGGGCATGGCCCGGCCTATACTCATAAAGAATGTGGAACCGATGACCTGAAATCCCAGAAGCCATATACAGAGACAGGCAATCCGCAGAGAAGGGACAGCCATGGCAATCAGTTCAGTATCACGAGTAAAAACGGAGATCAGAAAGGGGGCAAACAGCTCCAGAACAAGGAATCCGCCGAAGGACATCAGTGTGGTGGCCTGTATGCCTTTTTTGTTCACTTCCGCCAGGCGTTCCCTGAGTTTGGCACCGTAACTGTAACCCGCAATGGGCTGATACCCCTGAACAACGCCGAATACGGGCATAAGGGTGAACATAAAGAGCCTGTTTATCATGCCGTAGGTGGCGATCCCCAGATCTCCCCCGTAGACTTTCAGAACATTATTGAGGACCAGCGCCAGAAAACTCAGCCCTGCCTGCCTTATAAAGGTGGGCATCCCCAGAGAGCAGATTTCAAGGACCAGAGGAAGCTTCAGTTTCAGGTACTCCCCTTTTAAAGGGAGATGGCTCTTTCCCGTTATCATAAACCGCAGTATGAAAAGAGCCGAGAATGCCTGACTGATAATGGTTGCCAGAGCGGCGCCCTGAATCCCCATGTGGAGGACGAAAATAAAAACCGGGTCCAGGATGATATTCAGCCCTGCCCCGATCATCATGGTAAACATGGCTATTTTAGGCTGTCCTTCCGCACGGACGACATTATTGCCCACCATAGCTGCCGACAGGAAGAAGGATCCTATCAGGATAATCCTCATATAGATCCGGGCATAGGGAAGGAGTGTTTCGGTGGCACCGAAGATCTTCAGCAGGGGATCGATAAAGATCTCTCCTCCCAGGAATATGACAGTGCTTGCCAGAAAGGCAAGGGTAAAAGCCGTGACAGCGGTCCTGGCGGCAGTGTCGGGATCTTTCTCTCCCAACCTCCGGGAGATGATAGACGCGGCGCCTGTTCCGAACGTCAGCCCCAGAGCCCCGATCAGGGCCTGAATGGGAAAAGCGATGGTTAGCCCGCCGATACCATGGGATCCCACACCCTGTCCGACAAAAATGGTATCCACCAGATTGTAGAGAGCATTGGCCATCATCCCCACCATAGCGGGAAGGGACATTTTAAACAGGAGACGTCCTATAGAATCGGTTTCAAAGGTCTTTTTGTGATCATGCATGGGTTTCAATATAGGTCAGAACCTCCTGATGAACAAGTTCTCCCTCCCGGAGAACCCTCTCACTGTAGTGGGAGCACTCTTTCAGCCTTTCCAGATAAAGGGGATATTCCTCTTTTTGAATCCGCCCCTTCAGGAGCAGATAGTTCAGCATCATCAGGGTATTGAAATAGTCCAGGCTGTTTTCCCGGGCATCCATCAGAACTTCATAATCCTCGGAAAGCACAGGGCTGTTCCTTTCCCGGGCCAGCACAACCAGGCTCTGGTCATTGGTGTAGAGCTCCGCATCTTCATCCCCTGGCGCCACAGCCTCCACAGGCAGATGGGGCCAGTCGGTTTCGGCGATGACCCCCGGAGGTGCCAGGAGTTTAACCTCCGCCGCCAGAGAGCCCAGAAGCCCTGTTTTCAGAAGATAAATCATACTGGAAGCATCTATGCACAGCTCATCAAGGCCGCTGATAAATTTTTCCGGAATCATACAATAAGGTCTCCCTGAAGCATTGGATCATGATCTCTTACAAAGTCTAATCCTTTACATCCTCTTCGAAAAGAGGCTATTCTGCCTCTATGACCATTCAGGACTGGATAGAACAGCAGAGAGAAGAGATACAGATGGCAGCCTGGCAGCAGATATCCCATCTCCTTTCGGATATGGAACTGAACTATATTATGAACGGCGTCCGCCAGGGCCGGGATCTGATGGATCTCCATCTGGAGCTGGATGTCTTTACAAAATATCAGGTGGATATGCTGAAAGTCATCGAGATTCTCCGCAGAAAATATCCCGAAGAAATCCTGTTCTGAATTTTCACCCCTCCCGGAGAAAATGCTCCTCCAGAAACCGGGCAATCCCGTCCTCATCATTCCCTGAAGTGGTGTAAAGGGTCTGTTCCCTGACCTCATCGGGAGAGTTGCCCATGGCGACAGAGATGCCCGCATAGGAGAGCATCTCAAGATCATTGAATCCGTCCCCGAAGGCGGCAATGGCTTCCCGGGGCACCCCCAGATCAGCTCCCAGCTGCTTCAGCGCATGTCCTTTGGAACTTTCCCCATGGATCATCTCCAGGTAGAAGGGTTTGGAGAATGCCGTATAAACCCTGCTTCCGAAGGTTTCAGACGCGAACTCCTGCATTTCCGTCAGTTCGGGCCACAAGCGGGACTCTCTTCCGGGATTAGCGATGAGGAGAACTTTTGTGAATTCCAGGACATCCCAGTCATCAAAGTTCACGACTTTTCCGGTCAGACCGGTCTGGGCTTCATAGTAGTCGGTCTCTTCCCGTTTTTTCTCATAATAGAGCTGTCCCTCCAGGAATCCCTGGTAGTGAAGATCCCGTTTCCTGGCTTCCGCCAGTACCCCTCTGGCAACATCCGAAGGCAGCCGCAGCTCGTGCAGAACCCGCCCGTCCCGTCCGTCGCAGATCATGGCTCCGTTGTAGCAGATGACCGGAGTATCCAGATCCAGACGCTTCTGAATCGCAGCAACCGCTTCGTAGCTTCTGCCGGTGCTGATCACAGGGACACTCCCCTTTTCACGGATCCTGTGAAAGGCTTCCACGGTCCTGTCGCTTATGGTGAGATCACTCCTGAGAAGTGTGCCGTCCAGATCCACAGCCACAATTCCCGGAAATGGGATTTTATCTTTTGTATTATTCATACAGTCTATTGTAGCCACACTTCAGAGGAAGTCAATTCTCAGGGAGGCCGGAAGAGCCGGGCTCTCTATTTCCCTTTGCCGATCCTGCCCAGGTGGGTATGACTGAATCCGGTTGTATGCTTGAGACCGTATCCGAATATCCGGTCCAGAGAGGAGTGGGCAAAAAGGATAAGACCGATCAGGGACATCAGGGGCTGAGTCAGGAGAACACCTCCCATATAAAGGATAACCGCAATTCCCCGGTGATGCAGAAAATTATAGATATAGGCTCCTGTGGTTTCATTGACCATATACCCGAGGATACTCACATCCGGAAGAAAAAGCAGGAGAGGAAAGAGCCACCAGGGGTAATCCAGCTGGAAGAACAGATAGACTGTCACAATAAACAGTCCCGCCTCTTCCAGTTTAATCAGATGATCCATTTTCCGACTTTCCATAGAGCTCCTCCTGAACAGACGTCACCAGGCGTTCTGATATTTTTAATTATAAGACATACCCGGCATTCCTGCCTGTTTTCGGAATAACAGGCAAAATTAGTGAATTTTCACTATGCCCGGAGGGATAAATATTCTTTCACCCGGGCTTTTCATCTGATATCTTTTATATATGACCACGGCACCACTCTATTATCAGACACCTTATGAAACAGAATTTTCCGCCTCAGTGATCTCCCGTGAAAAAGAGAGCGGGAAATGGCGCATAACACTGGACAGAACACTCTTTTATCCCCGGGGAGGAGGACAGCCGTCCGACAGGGGGACCCTTTCGGGTCTGACCGTGGAGGATGTTCTGAAATCCGATGAGGGGATCATACACATCCTTTCATCAGATCCCGGACAGAAGGAGCTGAAGGGCCGGCTGGACTGGGAGTACCGCTACCATTTCATGGTGCAGCATACAGGACAGCATCTTCTCTCCTGGGCTTTGAAATCCCTCTTTGAAATCAATACCCTTTCTGTCCATCTGGGGGAGGACTCTACAACCATAGAGATCGACAGGGAGGATCTGTCCCCCCGGGAACTGGAGAGCATTGAAGATCTGGCCAACAGAGCCGTCAGAGAAAATCATCCCGTCACCACCATGGTTCTCAGGGACAGAGAGGAACTGGAACGCTTCCATATCCGCCGGGCAACAGATAAACAGGAAAATATAAGACTCGTTCAGATCGGAGATCTGGACACCGCAGCCTGCGCAGGTGTGCATGTCAACCGGACAGGGGAGCTGGGACTTATAAAATACACAGGAAATGAAAGAATCCGCGGTCGTCTGCGCTTATACTGGAAGATAGGAACTCCCGCCTACAGAGATTACAGACAGAAGCATGACATATCCGCCCGGGCGGGAACGCTGCTCAGCGCGGAAACGGATGCTCTGATAAACCGTATAGAACAAGTTTTGAAGGAGAAAAAAGCCATGAATGATGAACTTCAGAAACTGGAAGACCTTTCAGCCGAATCCCTGGTGAAAAGCCTGAGTGAATCCATCACTCACTATCCCCCTCTGATTGCTCATGAGATTCCCGAAGGCTCTCCCGGCCTGTTCCGGCAGGTTGTGAAAAAACTGAGCCAGCTGGAGGGCATCTCTTTTCTCCTGACAATGAAGATAGAGAACCGCCTGCAGTGGGCTCTCTATCTTCCCCGGGACCGGAGTTTTCATTTTGAGCAGTTCCGTGAGAAATGCCTGCCCCTTATAAACGGTAACGGCGGAGGAAAAGAACCTCTGTGGCAGGGTGCGGGTACGGATATCGATCATACCGAGGAGTTCAATCAGGCATTTCTGAAGCTCGAAGGATTTTAGTTTTCAGACAGCCCCGGGGAAGGTCCGGGTCAGGGAGGTTTTCGCCAAAACGCTCCTTGTCCCATCTCCCCGGCCTGTGATATTATCATCTCAAAATGAAAGATCGTAAGTTTTATCCCTTTCTGCTGATACTTGTTCTGATCACAGGCCTTTCAGGATGCCTGAGCCGGGAACAGTCCCCCCTGTGGATGACCGGAAACAGAGAAACGGATCAGAAAATCCAGAGTCTTTATGAAATGCTCCCGAATCAGACGGGAGAGGTACAGCGCTACGGACTCATGGAACAGCTCATATCCCTCTACCGGAATGGTAATCACACAGAGGAACTCAAGCTCTTTCTCAATCAGTACATACGGGAATATCCTCAGGACAGCTACAACTGCTATTACATCCTCGTTCTGGGAACTCTCTACGAAGAAGAAGGAGCATGGGAGACGGCCTCTGTCTATTTCAACAGACAGCTGACCTACTTTGATGACCTTATTATCAAAGGCAGTTCCATCCATCTGTATACTCTGAACAAACTGATTGCCGGCAATCCTCCGACTCTTCAGAAAATAGACTATTATCAGGAACTCATATCCCGGTTCCCTTCAGATATAGACCGGGGACTGATCCTCTACAGACTGGCCAGAGCCTACGAAGAAGAAGGACTCTGGGAGGAATCAATCGACAGTTATACCAAATTCCTGGAAGCACCGGTGACCACAATACCGGGGGAACCGAATGTCTATAATGAGGTCAGTCATTATCTGAAATTCCACTATTCCAGGAAAGACTGGACAAGAGAGTCTCTGGACAGTCTTGTGAATTCCATAAAATATGCTATCTACACAAGAAGCAGCAGCCGATTAAATGTATATAAGGCAGAAGATTTTTTCATGATGAGCTGGGGACAGGACCGTTACGACCCCTTTACCCAGATCCCCATGGAGCTGGGGTATTTCCTGAAATCCTCTGTCTGGTATAATAGAAATCTGGAACCAGGTGCCAATGAAGAAGAAGCGTACCTGAGAACCGGCGGATGGTCCTACAGGATCAACATCTGGTACCTCTATTTTAAACGTATCAGATATCCGATTGATCCGGAAATCAACGGTAGATGGGAATGGGCAGGAATATACTTCGGAAATCGTCTCTGACACTACTTTTGCTGATGGGTGTATTAAGCCGAATCAGCAGTTTTTCTCATACAGAACATCCTGCGGGGAAGGTTCCGGTCAACCAGCCGGTTCAGGACAGACACAGGCATATAAGCCAATGGACTCAACCGGTCCTGGATCACCCCTCCATTGCGGAATATCTTGAATATTTCGGTAAAGGCCCGGGAAGGGACTATCTTATCCGATGCCTTGACAGAGCCCAGCCCTACTGGGATTTCATACAGAGCGAACTTGAAAGAAAAGAGATGCCCTATGAAATCATTTATCTGCCCCTTATAGAATCCGCCTACAGAACAGATGCCTATTCCCGCTCGGGAGCCGCCGGTTTATGGCAGTTTATGATGAACAGCATAGATCCCTACGATATAACAGTGGATGCCTGGCGGGACGACAGAAGGGATTTCTGGCGGTCCACTCAGGGGGCACTGGATAAACTGGAATACAATTATCAGAAAACCGGGGATTGGCTCCTGGCTCTGGCAGCCTATAACTGCGGTCTGAATAAAATGACGAGGACTGTCAGTGCCAGCGGCCTGAATGACTACTGGCAGCTCAAGGAGAAAGGTCTCCTGCCCAGAGAGACAGGGAACTATATCCCCAAACTGGCAGCGGTGGCGATACTCTGCGAATCCCGCTCACTGGCCGGACTCCCTCTGGACTGGGAGATCCATGAAGGATGGACCCGAATCCCCCTGACCCGGAGTGTAGACCTCAGACGTCTTGCGGAAAAAGCGGAGATCCCCCTCCCCCTTCTGATGGATGCCCACAGGGAGTTAAACTACGGAGTCACTCCTCCTCCCACAGACAGATACTATCTGAAGGTACCTGCGAAATACTCCCTTCAGGTGGAGAAAATCCTCTCGGAGAACACTGAACTGATCACATTTAAAAGGTACTGTATCCAGTCGGGAGATACCCTTTCGGAAATTGCCGAGTGGTACAGGATCCCCATTGCCTATATAAAAGAGTACAACCCCGGAGTGGAGAGTCGTTACCTGAGGATCGGTCAGGTCCTCCTCGTCCCGGTTGTTGATCTATCCATACCGGATAAACCGGGCTATCTCAGTGACGGGGATACAAGCGGCTGGACAGGGCTTTATACAGTCCAGCCCGGCGATTCTCTGTGGAAAATTGCGATGCTCCATAAGACCAGCCCCGAAGAGATCGCCGCCGGCAACGGGATGCCCCTTGAGTCCACCATAGTACCGGGTATGAAATTGACCGTACCGCAGCAGGGAGAGTGATCATGCTCAGACAATGTTTATCAGCCCTTCTCTTTTTATCTCTGATCCTATCCCTGTCCGCCCGGGAAATCGACATAGAAACCGAGGTCAACTGGGAAAAGAAAGTACTTCAGCTGGACATGACCGCTCCCATCAGCGAAGAGTCCAATCAGCCCACGGGACGATACAAAACAGAGCAGATGATAATAAGGGAAACTCCGGTTACAACAGGTGAAGTCCTGCTGCCTCTGATCGTCAACTCCTCCAATACCCTGGAGGATCTGGTGGAACGCGAACCTGTCCTCCTGAGAAAACTGGAAAACCTATCAGAGGTCATGCAGAAAATTTTCACCACCGCCACAGCGGATCGGAAGTTTCTGACTGTCAGGTATGAACTGGCTCTTTTCCCCCATGTCTCTGACCTCCTGATTCATCACGACTCCCCCTACTCCTATCCTGTCAATCCCAGGTATGTTCCCAACGACGAGTTCACAGGCATAGTTATCTATGCCGCCGATCCCCTACCCTGGATTGATTCCTCCGACAGGGAGGTCAATCTAATGCCCTGTCTATTCCCCCGTTTATTCACTCCCGAAGGAAAAGAGATTCACAGCATGGAGATGGTTTATCCCGATGCTCTGAGTCACTGGGGAAATGCAGGGTACAGTTACAGCAGCAATATTGCAAATATATCCGAACGGATCGGCGTATACCCCTACCGCACCATGGCCAGAGCCATATACGGCACCAAAAAAACTGATCTGGTTCTTTCTGAGGAAGCCTCAGCTATATTAACCGGTTCCGAACACAACAGAGAACTACTCAGACAGGGTAAAGTTGTGATCATACTACCCGCAGAATAATTTTTTTCTTTCCTGCCGCCTGAGATTACACTAGACTTGAAATGACAGCATGATTCATTGTTAATTTTTGCATGCTGAAATTATAAAAAGTTGTAAGAGATCTCATATGGCAAAGACACTCGGTTTCGGCAGAATTTTCATTCTGATATTTTTTCTCTTTCTAATGGAAACGGCAATATCAGGCCAGTCTGGAATTCTGCTGACGGAAAGTGAAAAAAAATGGCTGTCAGAGCATAGACAGATTACCTTTGTGAGCCAGTCGGACTACCCCCCTTTCGAATTTATCAATGAGAATAAGCGAAGTGACGGCATGATGATCGAACTGGCCCGGTGGATCGCCACGGAAATGGGAATAAAAGCCGATTTCATAGATATGCCCTTTCTGGAGGCGCAGCAGTCAGTGCTGGACGGCCGGGCGGATGTTCTTACAAGTTTTTTCTACAGCAGCCAGCGGGAGACTCTCTTCAATTTTACCCCCATGATCTGGCAGGTTCCCGGTCAGATATTTGTTTCTGGCGGCCAGTCTGAAATCAGGACTGTCAATGACCTGGAAGGGAAAAGAATTGCCATTCAGCGGGGAGACTATGCAGAAGAGTTTCTTAAATCCGGAAATATCAATTTTATTCTCTACCCCACAGAATCTTTTGAAGAAGCCATTTTTGCTGTAATCGACGGGAAGGCTGATTCCCTTATTGGGGATCAGCAGGTAGTGACTTACGAACTCTATAAACATGATCTTCTTGACCATTTGAAGATGGTGGATCCACCGCTTTACACCGGGCAGAACTGTATGGCTACCAGGGACGGAAATAAGATCCTTCAGTCGATTCTGAATAAAGGTGTGAACAGGGCATGGGAAACAGGGACGATAGACAGGATTACAGAGAAATGGCTGGGTTCAACCCCTTTCAGAGAGAAATCTTTTTTTGAAAGGAACCTCTCTGTGTTCATTGGACTCCTTGTATTCTCAGTTCTTCTGCTTCTGTCTATCCTTCTCTGGAACTTACAGCTGCAGAGAGTGGTTTCAATAAAGGCAAAAAAACTGGCAGAAAATGAAATCCAGCTGCGGACCATATTCAACAGCATACCTGATCTGCTCTGGATTAAAGATCCTGATGGCTCCTATCTTGGCTGCAACCCTGCCTTTGAATCCTTTCTGGGAGTCAAAGAATCTCAGATGCTGGGAAAAAGAGATTATGATTTTATGCCGGAAAAACTGGCAGATTTTTTCAGACGAAATGACAGAGAAGCTATCCATAGAGGCAGCCCCCAGAAAAGTGAAGAACAGGTTGTATTTGCATCTGAGGGCTGTGGGGAAATACTGGAAACGACAAAAACTCCCTTCTATAACAGCCAGGGGGATCTGCTTGGTGTTCTGGGAATTGCACATAGTATCACAGACCGCGTCGCTGCAGAGAAGAAATTAAAAGAACAGGAAATCTTCCTTTCATCCATTATAGAAAACATACCGGATGCGGTATTTGTTCAGGATGTAAACACATTGAAATACATCCGTGTAAACAAAGCAGCTGAACACTTTTTCAATCTTCCCCGGGAGGATATTCAGGGAAAAAATACTCAGGAGCTACTGACGGAAGAACAGAATTTTCCCCTGGAACAGCTGAAGAAGCATGTCATAGAAACTCATCAGATGAAGCAGGAAACAATCCGGATTTCCTGGAATCCCGAAGATGAAGAAAAGATCTTCCAGATCAAAATTATCCCGGTTTTTGATAATGAGGAAAAATCACTACTTTATCTGCTCTCTCTGGCCATCGATATCACAGAGTACAAACATACGGAAGAACTCCTTGAGATACAGAGAGATCTCAGCCTGGTACTCGGGAATTCCAATACTGTTCTGGAAGCTCTGAAAGAAACGCTACATGCCATTCTGAATATATCCGATGTAACAGCGGGAGGGATCTATCTGTATAATCCCGACACGGATTCTCTGGAGCTGGATATGAAGTCACACAGGGGATTGGCCGAAACATTTATACGAATATCTTCCTCCTACGCCAGAGAATCCGGTCAATTTAAAATAGTAATGAAAGGAAAACCTCTATTCCTCAGCTATGAGGACCTTCTGGAGGCCATTAAATTCCTCTCTCCAGCGGAAAAAGAGGAACGGCTGTCCATTGGCCTGAAGGCAACCGGGATTCTGCCATTTGTCATTGATGGAGAACTCATAGGCTGTTTGAATATTGCTTCAACAATCCGGAATGAATTTTCCAGGCATACCAAGTACAGCATTGAAGCTATTTTATCCGAAACAGTCCTGATTCTGGAGCGAATTAAACTTTCAACAGAAAGAGAGAATATTGAAGAACAGCTTTTAACAGCCATAGAAACAATTGATGAAGGTTTTTCCATATATAACAGTGAGGATAAACTCATATATTCCAATGCAAAATATATGGATTTCATCCCATCGGAAGATATCAGAAAATTCAGGAACATGAGTTTTGAGGACATAACCCGTATGCGGGTTGATAGGGGAGAAATTCCCGCTGCAGCCGACGATCCGGAAAAGTGGATCAGTGAAAGGATTCAGCACCACAGATCAGGGCAGAACAGTCTTGTTCTGAGATTAAAGGACAGCAGATGGATGCGGATTAAAGAAAAAAAAATGCGCGATGGAAGCACTGTGGGATTCAGGATCGATATTACAAGCATGAAACAATCGGAAGAAGAAATAAGAAAAGCTCTGCAGGAAAAAGAAATCCTTCTGAAGGAGATTCACCACCGTGTAAAAAATAATATGCAGGTGGTCACAAGTCTGCTGAGCCTGCAGTCTGAGAAAATTACCGATATGGCTGCAAAAGATGCCTTCACCGAGGCCCAGAATCGTGTCAGATCCATGTCGCTGGTTCATGAGGTTCTCTATCAATCAGGAAGTCTCAATAAAATTGATATGCAGAGTTACCTTGAAAAGCTGAGCGATCAGATGCATTATATGTTCTATGGCAATTCCATCAGTGTTCAGGTGTCAGCGTATAACCTGGAACTGGAAATACAGTATGTTGTCCCATTGGGACTGATTGTGACGGAACTCCTGACGAACTCGTTGAAACATGCCTATGGGGACATGAAAAACGGGATTTTCAGGATCGAAGTGGAACAAAGCCCTGACAGGGGCATAAAAGCTACGATAGAAGATAATGGAAAAGGTATACCCGAGGATACTGATCTTAACAATTTGAACTCTCTTGGTTTACTCCTTGTCAAAGATTTGATTGAAGAACAGCTGGAAGGCAGTTGGTCGCTGGATACAAGCCACGGTACCCGCTGGACAATCGAGTGGAAAATTTAACAGGCAGGCGGAAAATGAAAGAACGTAAGATTTTGATTGTTGAAGACGAAGTGGTTGTCAGTACCGACCTGAAAATTAAACTGAAAAGAATAGGATATGACATAGTCGGCTGTCTCCGCTATGGAGAAGAAGCTCTTGAAAAGGCGGAAGAGACCGGAGCTGAGATGGTTATTATGGATATCAACCTGAAAGGTCCTATGGACGGAACAGAAGCGGCCGGTATGATATCTGAAAAACTGGGTATCCCCATCATATTCCTTACAGCATATTCTGATCAGGATACAATTGTTAAGGCCAAAAAATCCAGCCCTTTCGGATACTTGAGAAAACCTGTCCGACTGGAAGATCTTACAATCAGCCTGGAAATTGCCTTTTATAAATATGATATGGAGAAAAAACTTCAGGAAAGTGAAATCCGGTTCAGAACCGTTGCTGATTACACGCGGAACTGGGAAACATGGATCAATCAGGATGATATTATGGAATATATGTCTCCTTCATGCCTGAGGATAACAGGATATACAAGGCAGGAATTCCTGGAAAATCCCGATCTACTGTATGACATAATAGAAACGGATGAATCAAAGTCAAATCTGAAAAATCATAACAGAAACACTGAAGATCCGCTCCATCTGGAATTTATGATAAGAAATAAATCAGGAGAACTTCGCTGGATCGAGCATGTATGCCAACCCGTATTCTCCCCTTCCGGTGAATTTATGGGAAGACGAGGCAGCAATACTGATATAACACAGAGGAAACAGGCCGAACAGACCCGGGAGGATCTCATAACGGAACTGGAAGATGCCCTTGAAAAAGTTAAGACTCTGAAAGGCATGCTTCCGATCTGCTGCAGCTGTAAAAAAATCCGCGATGATGAAGGATACTGGAATCAGATAGAAACCTATATGTCCCAGCATTCAGAAGTGGAATTCAGTCATAGTATCTGCCCCGACTGCGCCAAAAAGCTCTATCCCCAGTACTATAAACCTTAAGCATTTTATAAAATAAAAAACCCTCAGTCCTAAGACTGAGGGTTTAATAAACCAGCGACGACCTACTCTCCCACCGTAGCAGTACCATCGGCGCAGTTGAGCTTGACTTCCGTGTTCGGGATGGGAACGGGTATAACCTCAACGCTATAGCCACTGGATTGTGTGTAGAAGCACACTATATATAATCAACAGAATTAACTGCTAATTTCTATAAATAACACGATATAATTTATTTCTGCAATTTTTGAATTGCTGAATATGCTTCCGCTTCGCTCTCGCAATATATCTACAATTCAAAGCAGAATAAAAATTATATCTTAAAGGCTGGTCGTAAATCAGAGATTTACTGCTCGCCTCTGCAACCAAGGGATAAATAATAATATGGTCAAGCCGCACGGAAGATTAGTACTGGTCGGCTGAATATGTTTCCACACTTAGACCGCCAGCCTATCAAACTTGTATTCTTCAAGATTCCTTCAGGGCACTTAAAGTGCCAGGGATGTCTCATCTTGAGGAGGGCTTCCCACTTAGATGCTTTCAGCGGTTATCCCTTCCGAACTTAGCTACTCAGCACTTACCGTTGGCACGATAACTGATACACCAGAGGTTCGTCCGTTTCGGTCCTCTCGTACTAAAAACAGATCCTCTCAAACATCCAACGCCTGTGGCAGATAGGGACCGAACTGTCTCGCGACGTTCTGAACCCAGCTCGCGTACCGCTTTAAATGGCGAACAGCCATACCCTTGGGACCTGCTCCAGCCCCAGGATGCGATGAGCCGACATCGAGGTGCCAAACTTTGCCGTCGATATGAACTCTTGGGCAAAATCAGCCTGTTATCCCCGGAGTACCTTTTGTCCGTTAAGTGACGACCCTTCCACTCGGTATCGCCAGATCACTATGACCTACTTTCGTACCTGCTCGACTTGTAAGTCTCGCAGTCAAGCTACCTTATGCCATTGCGCTTACAGTATGATTTCCAACCATACCAAGGTAACCTTCGCGCGCCTCCGTTACTCTTTAGGAGGCGACCGCCCCAGTCAAACTGCCCACCTGACATTGTCCATTACCCGGATAACGGGCAACGTTAGAAATATAACTGATAAAGGGTGGTATTTCACCAACGACTCAACACAGCCTGACGACCATGTTTCAACGTCTCCCACCTATCCTACACATCATCAGCCATAGTTCAATATCAGGATACAGTAAAGGTTCACGGGGTCTTTCCGTCTAACCACAGGTAATCGGCATCTTCACCGATACTTCAATTTCACCGGGTCTCACGTTGAGACAGTAAGAAAGTCGTTACACCATTCGTGCGGGTCGGAACTTACCCGACAAGGAATTTCGCTACCTTAGGACCGTTATAGTTACGGCCGCCGTTTACCGGGGCTTCAATTCACTGCTTCACTAAAAGCTAACAGCTCCTCTTAACCTTCCGGCACCGGGCAGGTGTCAGACACTATACTTCCCTTTGCAGGTTCGCAGTGTCCTGTGTTTTTGGTAAACAGTCGCTCTCTTCTGGACTCTGCAACTTCGCCATCACGCGTTAAGCCATACTTCTCCCTAAGTTACGTATGCATTTTGCCGAGTTCCTTAACGTGAGTTCTCCCGTACGCCTTAGAATTCTCATCCCATCTACCTGTGTCGGTTTGCGGTACGGTACCCAATAACCTAGCCTTAGAGATTATTTCTCGACTCGATGAATCACTACTCTTCGCTCACCCGTAGGATCGCTACCCTTAACATCTCTCCTCTCCGTGCGGATTTGCCTACACAGATCAACGGATTAATGCTTGGACCAGGACAACCAACGCCTGGCAGCAGATCTCCTTAAGTGTCATCCCATCGAAATTATTGGATGTACTGGAATATTAACCAGTTTCCCATCGGATACGCATTTCTGCCTCTCCTTAGGGGCCGACTAACCCTGGGAAGATTACCTTTACCCAGGAAACCTTAGATTTTCGGCGGGGAGGGATCTCACCTCCCTTTTCGTTACTCATGCCTGCATTCTCTCTTCTGATATCTCCAGCATCCCTTACAAGACACCTTCATCGACATACAGAATGCTCCTCTACCTACAGCGGAGTAATCTCCGCCATACCGTAGCTTCGGTACTATGCTTAGCCCCGTTACATTGTCGGCGCACAACTACTCGACCAGTGAGCTATTACGCACTCTTTAAAGGAGTGGCTGCTTCTAAGCCAACCTCCTGGCTGTCTGTGCAATCGTACTTCCTTTTCCACTTAGCATAGTTTAGGGACCTTAGCTGACGGTCTGGGCTCTTTCCCTTTCGACCACGAATCTTATCACCCGTAGTCTCACTGCCGTACTATAGAATAACGGCATTCGGAGTTTGACTAAGTTTGGTACCCTGTGACAGGCCCTAGCCTAATCAGTGCTCTACCTCCGCTATTAAACATATGACGCTGACCCTAAAGCCATTTCGAGGAGAACCAGCTATCTCCGGGTTTGATTAGCCTTTCACTCCTACTCACGGTTCATCACTGCCTTTTTTAACAGACTAGTGTTCGGTCCTCCACTCAGTGTTACCCAAGCTTCAACCTGACCATAAGTAGATCACCCGGCTTCGGGTCTAATGCAGCAAACTCAGACGCCCTATTCAGACTCGGTTTCCCTCCGGCTCCGGCACTTCTATGCCTTAACCTCGCTTACTACATTAACTCGCAGGCTCATTCTACAAAAGGCACGCCATCACCTCTCAAGGAGGCTTTGACCGCTTGTAGGTCCACGGTTTCAGGTTCTATTTCACTCCCCTCCCGGGGTGCTTTTCACCTTTCCCTCACGGTACTATTCGCTATCGGTAGCTATCTCGTATTTAGCCTTGGAGGGTGGGCCCCCCAGATTCAGACAGGGTTACTCGTGTCCCGCCTTACTCAGGTACGTGCCAGCTCACTAAAGTTTTCGCATACAGGACTTTCACCTTCTTCGGTCGGCCTTCCCAGTACCGTTCCGCTAACTCTTGTGAATGCATTTTACACGCCCTACAACCCCATACCCACCGAAATGAGTATGGTTTGGGCTAATCCCCGTTCGCTCGCCGCTACTAAGGGAATCTCAATTGATTTCTTTTCCTTCAGGTACTTAGATGGTTCAGTTCCCTGAGTCTCGCTCCATACAGCTATGTATTCACTGCACAGTGACCGTCATAAAAACGGCCGGGTTACCCCATTCGGGAACCCCGGGGTCGCAGGATGTTTGCTCCTAACCCAGGATTTTCGCAGCTTACCACGCCCTTCGTCGCCGGATAGCTCCAAGGCATCCACCATGGACCCTTAGTCGCTTGACCATATTATTATTTATCCCTTCGCTATTACCTATTTAAAAGATCCGCAAGAGTAAAGTCTCATGCATCTCCCGCCTCTTTTCAAGAAAATCGGCGTAAAAAAAGTTTGATCCTCAGAAGAAACAAACTTCGTTTTTATGGGCCTGACAAGATTTGAACTTGTGACCTCACGCTTATCAGGCGTGCGCTCTAACCAACTGAGCTACAGGCCCTGGTTAAACATGGCCTTCACCTGATGGCTAAAGCCTTTTTTAAGAAATTACATAGGGGAAATTAGAAGTAGTTGACGAAAGCCAAGCCATATATGATCAGTAGTGCACCGATTGCTCAGTGACTCACTGCCTTTAAGTGTACAAACTCAAGGTCTTTATACCTTTCACGCTGAAAGGAGGTGATCCAGCCGCACCTTCCGGTACGGCTACCTTGTTACGACTTCACCCCCCTTACCGAGCATACCTTCGGCACCGGCCTCCTAAAAGGTTAGCCTGGTGACTTCGGGTACCCCCAACTCGGGTGGTGTGACGGGCGGTGTGTACAAGGCCCGGGAACGTATTCACCGCGCCATGCTGATGCGCGATTACTAGCGATTCCACCTTCATGGAGTCGAGTTTCAGACTCCAATCCGAACTGAGACCGGCTTTAAGCGTTTCGCTCCACATTGCTGCTTCGCATCACTCTGTACCGGCCATTGTAGCACGTGTGTAGCCCAGGACATAAGGGCCATGCTGATTTGACGTCATCCCCAC
Organism: Oceanispirochaeta sp.; assembly: GCA_963666275.2. GTDB lineage: Bacteria > Spirochaetota > Spirochaetia > DSM-2461 > DSM-2461 > Oceanispirochaeta. The sequence goes on along the minus strand of CAXXOA010000001.1, from coordinate 970,419 downwards.
CTTCCTCCGGTTTGTCACCGGCAGTCTTGCATGAGTCCCCAACTTAATGGTGGTAACATACAACAGGGGTTGCGCTCGTTGCGGGACTTAACCCAACACCTCACGGCACGAGCTGACGACAACCATGCAGCACCTGTATACAAGTCTCCGAAGAGAAAATCCTATCTCTAGAATCGTCCTGTATATGTCAAGCCCTGGTAAGGTTCCTCGCGTATCATCGAATTAAACCACATGCTCCACCGCTTGTGCGGGCCCCCGTCAATTCCTTTGAGTTTCACCGTTGCCGGCATACTCCCCAGGCGGTACACTTAACGCGTTAGCTACGGCACCTAGGGTCATAACCCCAGACACCAAGTGTACATCGTTTACGGCGTAGACTACCAGGGTATCTAATCCTGTTCGCTACCTACGCTTTCGCACCTCAGCGTCAATCCAGAGCCAGTGTGTCGCCTTCGCCTCTGGTGTTCTTCCTTATATCAACAGATTTCACCCCTACACAAGGAATTCCACACACCCCTCTCGGATTCAAGTTAACCAGTTTCCAACGCAACATCGCAGTTGAGCTGCGTGCTTTCACATCAGACTTAGTTAACCGCCTACATGCCCTTTACGCCCAATAATTCCGAACAACGCTCGCTCCTTACGTGTTACCGCGGCTGCTGGCACGTAATTGGCCGGAGCTTATTCATACGCTAACGTCATCCCATGCCCATTTCCTGACACGGTTATTCCTCACGTATAAAAGTGCTTTACAATCTCTCGACATTCTTCGCACACGCGGCGTCGCTCCGTCAGACTTGCGTCCATTGCGGAAGATTCTTAGCTGCTGCCTCCCGTAGGAGTCTGGGCCGTGTCTCAGTCCCAATGTGGCCGGTCACCCTCTCAGGCCGGCTAATGATCGTCGCCTTGGTAGGCCATTACCCTACCAACAAGCTAATCATACGCAGGCTCATCCTTAAGCGAAGCAAACGCTCCTTTCCTATACCAGCAAAATGGTACAGCTCATTCGGTATTACCCCATGTTTCCATGGGCTATCCCCAACTTAAGGGTAGATCACCTACGCGTTACTCACCCGTTCGCCACTCTCAAGAGGTGCAAGCACCTCTCTACCGTTCGACTTGCATGCTTAAAACGCGCCGCCAGCGTTCGTTCTGAGCCAGGATCAAACTCTCCATGATATAATTTATCCACCGAAGTGGATAAGTTCGTATCAAAGCTTCAAAACAGATACTGTCGAATGTAATCATCCTGATCCGCTTTAAAGTGAGTCAGATTCCCTTTATCTCTAAAAGAAAACTAACGATATTCCGTACCACAGGCACTAGTGCCGAGGAACGGAATCTTAATGGTCACGGCTTCAGATAAACCTTAACCGAACCATAGTGGGCGGACCGTCAATCTAAAAAGATCAGCGATCCGAACATACTACCAATCATTGCGATCCCCGGCATAAATGCCTGTGATTCGCAATGGACTTGACTTTCGTCAAATACTTCAATTCCCCTTCTCTAATTCCTTTGTAAAAGAACATTTAGTTCTGTGCGTCCGCTGCTGTACTGCCCGAACGCTCCGTGAATATAACGTTTATTCGCTTTTTTTGTCAACAGGAAATGCAAAAAAAACTTCAATTCCAAAGAGGCAATTCTCTAACCTCTTTTCATATAGAGAATAAGGCCAATATTGACCACCTATTTTTATTTATATAAGATGGCAGGATGTCTGAGACGGAAATCAGTAATTACAGAAAATGCGCCAATTGCGGAAAGTACTGCCCTGAATTTCTTATGATCAATAAAACTTTTTGTTCAGAGGAGTGTGCAGCTTTATACGGGAGATGCCGGAACTGCGGCAGATACTTCCCGTTGGAATCCGGATATGACAGGGATTTCTGTTCTGAACCGTGCCATGACAATTTCACTATTATAAAAGAAGAGGTATAGAATATGAATCTTATTTTTCTGGGCCCTCCCGGTGCCGGCAAAGGAACCATGGCCTTTAAAGCGAAAGAACACTACGATATCCCCCATATTTCCACGGGAGATCTTTTCAGGGCTGCCATTAAGAATCAGACAGAACTGGGAAAACAGGTAAAGAGTATTCTTGACAGCGGCAACCTTGTTCCAGACGAACTGACCACGGCAATGGTAAAAGAAAGACTGGAACAGGATGATACTGCCAGAGGATTCATCCTGGACGGATTCCCCCGGACCATCCCCCAGGCCGAAGCGCTTAAGGAAATTACCCGAATAGAAAAGGTTGTCAACTTTACCATTGCCGAAGAGGAAGTGGTCAGAAGACTGTCCGGCAGACGAGTCTGCCGCAGCTGCGGTGAAAGTTTTCATGTCGAGTTTATCCCCCCTGCAAAAGAGGGAGTCTGCGACAAGTGCTCCGGAGAGCTCTACACCAGAGACGACGACAAGATCGAAGCCATCAAAAACAGATTGTCCGTATATGACAAATCAACAGCACCGCTGATTGAGTTCTACAAAAACGAGGGAAACCTTGTGGATGTGGACAGCAGCCAGAAACCCGAAAAAGTTTTCGAGGATTTGAAAAAGATCCTGGATTGAAAATGAAAAAAGCCGGCATTCGAGCCGGCTTTTTTTATGATTCACTGTCAGAAGAGTTTCCTACTTCCAATTCCTTTTTTTCAGATTCTTCCGGTTCCGGATCCATCAGGTTCTCATCAATAATCTTTTCCACCTGTTCTTTCACAGGCGAATCCAGCTCTTCCGTCAGACTCTCCAGGGAAGAAGAGTCACCGGAACCGAATCCCAGCTGCAGAGCCTGAATCAGATGCTCCTGCCCCAGGACCATATCCTCCAGATACAGAAACTCTATCCGGGCCCTTTCAAAAAGAAGATCAGCTTTTTCTGATCCATTTTCAGAAGACTCCACCAGTTCATCAAACACTGTCAGGACATCCGAATAGCGCTGTTCCTCCAGATAGAGCTCCTTAAGAGCCGTATAGACATCGCCTGAGGCCTTGTCTTCAGCCACAATGGATTCATAGAGCCCTATGGCAGCTTCCGAATCCCCCTCCTCTCTGGCTATATCGGCAAGAAGCTTCCTGTACTCGCTTTTATCTTCCTGCTCCTGAAGCTTCTGCAGATGCAGGCGGGCCAGATCAAACCTTTCCAGCTCAACCTCAAGGATACTTATGTTGTACAGTGCCTTTTTGTTATAGGGGTTCAGAACAAGGATCCTCTTATACAAATCCACGGCCTGCGGAAAGGAGTCCATGCGATAATAGGTATACGCAATCATCTCCAGAACCATAACATTTTCCGGGTCACTTTCCAGCAGACGGTTCAGCAGCTTCAGAGCTCTTCGGAAATCCCCGGTTTCGATTTTGGTTCTGGCCATATTGAACACAGCCTGATTTATGGTGGGGTCCAGCTGCAGAGCCCTGTCATAGTACTCTACAGCTTTATCATACTGTTCCAGATCAAAATAGGCATTCCCTATATTGTAGTAATCCTTTGCCAGCCTCTCCCTTTCAGGGGAGCTCTGGCAGGACGAGAGAATAACCAGAAAGAAAAGAAGAGTTAGACTAGTTGCCCAGTATTGTCTGTTCAATAGTCCTTACCTGGGCTCTGTAGAGGTTGGCGAGATTGGCACCGTAATCGGCAATCAGCTGAATCATATTCCTGGGATATTCATCCTGATCGGGACCATTCAATCTATCACCCGCATCCCCCAGGCCGGGAAGAATATACGCAGCCTGATTCAGGACAGGATCCATCCAGAGGGTATAACATGTGATGTCTTCTATGGAACGGATAATCTGAAGTGTTCCTTTCAGAGCAGAAATCACATTCAGGAATTTTATGGATTTGGGTTTCACACCCAGACTGAGGATGTATTTGACAATAGTCACCATACTTCCTCCTGTGGCATTCATGGGGTCTGCAAAGATAAGATTTTTCCCGTCCAGCTGATCAGGATCAAAAAAAGATTTATCCAGATCAAGAACATACTCCATATTGTCCTTCATCTTGGTATCGTCCCTTTTTATCTTGAAAAGAGCAAAAGGCGTTACGTAACCGGTGGAGGAGTACTCCTGGATTTCCTTGCTGAGTATCATGGATGGAAGGAGAGCCCCCCTGAGCATCACGCACATAACAGAATCCGAGATGGCATCATCCACATCGGGAATCTTGTGAACAGCATAATTCTGCACGGGAACCGTCACCGGTGTTTTAACAATCAGATGATTCTTCCTGTTGGACTCCCCTCCGTCGTATGCCAGGTTGAACAGAAGTTCGTAGGCTCTCTGTACATAGTAGACAAACTCGTCATGGGGAGTTCTCAAATCTCTCAATTTGGCGATCAGCCGGGAAACTTCTCCATGCTTCAGCTGGGGAGTTTCAAAAGAGTAGACTCTGATCGCATCCTCTTTGGAAGTGATCTCCTTCATAAAGTCACCCATGACTTCATAAAGTTTGATGATTTTATCAGTCTCTTTCTGAATCACAGCCGAATTGCCTTCGGCAATGGAAAGGGATTTAAAAGACGCAGATGCCTCGGAGTAGTATTCATTCATTCTGTTGATATTTTTCTGGTCCTCTTCTGTGAGATAACCGTTTAGATCTTCTGCTTTCAGCACTATATTCTTACTCATACCATTTCCTCAACGTTTTCCACCCATTATACACAACATTCCCTGTCTTTTAAATATTGGATTCGGAGTTTCTTTCCTAGGGATAGGTTACTGAAAAACCGGAAGGGAGCAAATGAGTGAAGGATAAAAAAAAGGCTACTCAAGCGAGTAGCCTTTAAGGAGCATCTCCAGGGGGAATCGAACCCCCGTTGCCGGGATGAAAACCCGGTGTCCTAACCCCTAGACGATGGAGACAAAAACTAACCGAACAATACGGATGAGCCGCACTGGGTTCGAACCAGTGACCCACGCCTTAAAAGGGCGTTGCTCTGCCAGCTGAGCTAGCGGCCCGTAGCATCTCCAGGGGGAATCGAACCCCCGTTGCCGGGATGAAAACCCGGTGTCCTAACCCCTAGACGATGGAGACAAATTGTTCATTCGGTTAGCCTATGAGCCGCACTGGGTTCGAACCAGTGACCCACGCCTTAAAAGGGCGTTGCTCTGCCAGCTGAGCTAGCGGCCCGTAGAACGATTGAGAAGATACCAAATGGCCCTGAAAGTGTCAACACTTATTCGTAAAAAACTGATATATAATTATGACAGCAACTCTATAGATAAAAATAAAATCCGAATAGGCAATGATTTGCATTACAGGATCTTTACGAAATGCGTATAAAAAAAGCCCGGGAGCTGTACTCCCGGGCCGAGGCATTCAGACGGGCAGATTAGAAGCGGAATGCCATTTCCAGAGCTCCGCCCATTTTGGGCTGAACTCCCGCGTTGGACCCCAGTTCTTCCGCATACAGAGCCCCGTTGAGCTCGACAAAAAACAGATCCAGTCCAAATCCTGCGGTAAAATATCCCCCCTGCAGCCCTGTCCTCAGGGCCACGGATGAAAGGAGTACAATTTCGGCTCCCAGATCAAGCTTTGTCCAGAAGGACTGGGCATTGTATCCGTAGAGAGTATCTTCAAATATCAGAGGCTGCGACCAGGCGCCATGGACCTTAAAATCCATAAACTTATTCAGCTTTCCGAATACAGGATGATAGGAGGTACCCAGATTCAGAGTCCATGGGGTTATGTAGGTATCTTCCACCTCATCGGCATCGGAAAATTCAGTGGATCCCAGAGAATTGAGGGGATTGAAGAAAAACCGGGTATTACCGATATCCCTCAGTACAAGACTGAAGATGAAATCCTTCCAGTAAACGTCAGCAGCTGCATCCACACCGACCCCCAGACCGGCCATGGCATCAATTCCTGTCAGATCCAGATCGTCACCGCTGTCAGAGGACGATCCGTCATCCTCCCCCAGAAAAGAGGAGACATTGACTCCGGGAATCAGATACCGGTACATGGGCCGGATATCCGCTCCAGCGACCAGTTTAACAGGGCCCACATGGAAAGGATGGGCATATCCGGCGACAATTCCGGACGTCCAGGTGAAATCAGCCGTAAGGCCCAGTGTGGTTTCTACTGGGGGAAGATCGGCGTCGATGACCGACATCAGCCCTACACCGAAACCTTTCCCTACATAGCCGGACCCCACCTGCATGCCTGCACCTAAACCGGAGTCTGTTACCTGATCCAGAATGATCCCCACAAGGTTGTCCGGTTCCTCTCTATACTCTTCCATAAACTGAAAGATATTACCAGAATAGGAGGAACTCATGGAAAGGATAGTAATCTCCCCATCCTGTTCAACCTCTCCGTTCCTCTTCATTTTTTCCACTGTTTTATAGAACGCCGCCGGATTATAGAGAAGGGAGTTAAACCCCTGGGCATTGGAAAAATAAGATCCTCCCTGGGCCTGCACTTCCGGGCTGTACCAGCGGAAAGGAGATGTATAATAGCGGTCTCCTGCAGCAAGAGTGCCCGCCGTAAATAGAATAGTCAGTATAAGCAGCAGTATTTTCTTCATTCTTCAGCTCCTATTAGTCCATCAGTGAATTGATATCAAGTCCGGCATTTACAGCATAGTAAATGCCTTTATCACCGCTAACAGGATCTGTCAGAAAATACTCGATCTCATCTATACCATCAGGAACAGTCAGCTCCCGTTTATACTGCCCCTCAAGGGTGGCAGCGGGATCAGGATTGGCCAGATAGACCGCCAGCCTTTCCACATCGGCCGCTTCGATACCGGAAACATAACCGGCGTCACTGACGGTACTGTTATCCCCGTCCACATCGAGCATATAGCTTATATACCGGGTCAGACCCGCCATCAGAGCCTTGGTCGCCGTATCTCCCGCATTGGAATCAGGGGGAATGGGGAACCCTGCATTCACATTGTTCCCGTATACCTGCAGAGCCGGGACAGCCAGGAGAAATCCGTTCAACTGGGTCACAACCAGGGCTTTGTAGGAAATATAGCTGGAGCTTGTGGTAGACGTTCCCACAGGATAGGGAGGATCACCGAAAAGGCTTTTGAACAGAACTTCCGGCCCGTCTCCGCTATCGGGATCATAGATTTCTTCTCCGTTGACGGCATCGCTGATCAGATCATTGAAATTATCCAGGGTCTCTTCGGTGTCTGAGGTTTTCAGATGTACATCCGCGGCCATGATTGCCGCTTCCTGCCTGGTTTCCTCATCCTCATCGGGATCATTATAGGTCTCTTCCAGAGTTTCCAGCACCTTCTGCTTCGCCTTGGGATCATCCTTCAGATTATCATAGAAGTCCGGATCATTGGCGGCATCGAGAACCTCATCCACATCATCCAGATCGGGCATCCTGTACTCGTCTATGCCGGAATAAATATTGGTTGTAAAGGGATTACAACCCGAAAGGAGCAACATCAGCAAAAGTGCCGCAAGCCCTCCTGCAGTTCTCTTTATCATGATTGCCTCCTGATTCACTATTTTTAATTCTATTGGTGTTTCAGCAGAACTGAAACTATTTTTTTAAAAAGCCGGAAAATATCCGACTCCTTTTATAATAGTATCGCAATTTGAGGAATAATCAACCGATTAAATGTGAGGAGAGCCTGTGTTACCGTAACAGATAAAATTTTTGTGATACTCGATAATACAGGGTACGATGCTTCCCCGGACAGTTTCGTCATTTCCATCCAGAGCTCCGGCGGGAATGCGGACCTTCAGATAGTTCTCGGAAGTTCCTTCCCAGTACTCTCTGCCTCCGATCGTCTTTCTCTCTTCAAGGAGGACACTGACGTTCCTGTTCATCCACCGCTGGAAGTACTCTTCGTGAAAGCGGCCGGAAGCCCGGCGGAGCTCACTGGTCCTTTCCCCGGTTATACGCTGGGGGACCTGAGGTTTCATATCCCAGGCGGCTGTGCCGGGACGGGCGGAAAATGGAAAAACATGTATACGGGTAAACCCCATTTCCTTTACAAGGGAAAGGGTTTCCTGATGCTCCTGATCGCTCTCCCCGGGAAATCCGGAGATAAGGTCCGCAGCAATGAAGGGATCATCCTTGAGCTCTCTCAGGCGGGTGACAGCCTCTCTGACAGCGGATGAGTCATAGGGCCGGTTCATCCTGCCCAGAACACTGTCCGAACCGGACTGGGCGGAAACATGAAAATGCGGGCAGATCCGGGGATGGGAGAGGATACTCAGATCCCGGCTCAGGAGAGTTTCCGGTTCCAGGGAAGACAGGCGGACCCGGAAGCCTGATGTTTCCTCCATGATCCGTTCAAGAAGCCCCGAAAGGTCCCTGTCTCCATCCCTGTAGGAATCGATATTCACTCCGGTCAGAACAATTTCCCTCGATCCGGAGGCTTCAAGCTCTTTGAGCCTTTCTATGATTCTGTCACTTTCCAGACTGACCGAGGCCCCCCTGGCCAGACAGACACGGCAGTAGGCGCAGCGGTTGTCGCAGCCGTCCTGGATTTTGAGGAATGCCCGGGCATGGAAATTGAAGTCTGCAGCAGAGAACCGGAAGCGGTTCTGGGGATTCTCGATCCCCGGAGCCTGTGTCTCCAGCCAGAAACCCGCTTTTTTGTAGAGATTGTCTCCCGCCTGAAGCTCACTTCCCAGGTAGCCGGCAAGATCCATTATGAGATCTTTCTGATCCAGAGGAACTGAAAGGACATTGTCCCCCAGTTCCCGGATCAGATCCGGTTCCAGCTGGGCATAGCACCCTGTGACAAGGACAAGAGAGTCCGGGAACTCTCTGCTGGCCTTGCGGATAACCCTTCTGGCTTTCTGTTCGCTTTTTGACGTAACCGTGCAGGTATTGATAACAAAAACGTTGGAAGCAGACTCGAAATTGACAATTTCGAACCCCTGCTTCTCAAAAGAATCGGCCAGCGCTTCAGTTTCACACTGATTCAGCTTGCAGCCGAAAGTAAAAAATGATGCTTTCATCTATAAAATCAGGATTCAGTACCCCGTATCCTTTCAAGCCCCTTTCGTGCCTCCTGCAGATTGGGCTGCAGCGAGAGGGCTTTTGAGTAGGCTTCTTCAGCCGTGTCTGCCAGTCCGGCACCTTCCCGGGCATAACCGAGACGGGACCACCATCTGGCAACGGAAGGGACATGGTAGAGGGCTGTTGTCAATGCGATGTCCGCATGATTGTACATTCCCATACGAATGTATGTTTCTCCCATATAGGAGTAAACCTGGGCAATCCGGTCTCCTGTGGGATTCAGAGCAACATACTGCTGAAAATAGTTCAGCCCTTCCGTGTAGTCCCCTTTAAAATAATAGGCTTCTCCCAGAGTTTCAATAACCCGGGTGTCGTATCGGGAATAATTCAGCGCTTCTTTTGAATAAGCGATAGCGTCATCGTAGCGGTTCAGCCCGATCAGGGCCCATCCCAGAACAGTATAGGAATCCATGCGGCGGACAATCTGGGTATCACTGTAGGATTCCAGTTCTTCAAGACAGACAGCAACGGACTCTTCATAGGAGCCCTGACGGTACAGTTTCAGGGCATCCTTTTTTTCCTGAGCACTGACAGGAAGGATCAACAGAGCGGATAGAATGAAAAGCAGGGTGCCTACTCTTAAGTTCATGATTTTTTCTCCTGGGGAAGCATACGGCTTACACCTTCAAAACGGCAGCCTGTCTCCATGACGATCCGGGGCGCTGTTATGTCGCCGATCACTTCGGCACAGCCCATCAGTTCGACCTGGGTTTCTGCGGTGACATTGCCTTCCACACGGCCGCGGACATGGACGGATCTGGCGTCGATTTCCGCTTTTATGTCGGCATTTTCCGCAATGAAAAGATCCCCGTCAGCCTTGATCCGGCCTTCGAATTTGCCTTTGATCATGAGTTCCTGAGAGAAAGAGACCTCTCCATTGAAAACAATGTCTTCTGCCAGAACAGTGTCCAGCCGATGTTCCTTGATTTTTTTCGAATGTATTTCAGCCATCCCGGTCTCCTAAACTTTCTATATTATCAAAAGTCTGCAGCATCTTTTCCAGTCCCCGGTGCAGATCCCGTCTCATCTGAGATGTATAGGGATTGTATTTTTGGAGATCCAGAAATAGCTGCCAGGGATCATTACAGGTTTGTCTGATGATATCCAGAAGTCTTGTATAACCGGCGGTACCGATGGAACTCTCATGAAGGTTCAGTTCGTTGAGAGTCCTTCCCACAAAATGGGTAATCCCCTGGGTGTAGGCGGCTTCGCGATCATGCTCTTCGGGAGTCATCTCCTGGAGAACAAGGCCCATCTCCCGGAAACGGTCTTTCCAGAAAATATACTGCTCATCACTGATCCTCTCCTGACACAGCACGATGGGAAGTCCCTTCACGCCGTCCTTGCCGGAATCGGGCCCGAACATAGGATGGGTTCCGAGAATGCCTACCTGTTCAGGAAGCAGGGATCTCATCAGATTTACAGGATAAACTTTAACTGAACATGTGTCCACAACTAATGTTCCGGGCTTTAGATGATTTTTCATCTCTTCAAGCACAGATTCCATGGAGGATATGGCATTGCAGAGGAAGATCACGTGGCATGAGAAAAGCTCTTCATATTCAATACGTGCAACCCCTGCAGGAGTCAATCTATCGGGGTTTCTTGAATACCCGTAAACTTCAAATGATTTCGCTAATAAACCGGCCCAGAAAGCTCCAAAGCGTCCAAGGCCGAAAACACCAATACGCATGGTCCCTATCATACAGAATTTCCTCTCAGGTGCATAGATGGTGGGAGAATTCCCTGTATTCGGTGTTTTCCTACTGATCCAAAATAGGATATAGTATTTGAAAATAGTAAGATAAACCAGGAGATACGCTATGTCATTTGTTGAAGATATGAAAGCCCAGGCTAAATTGATGCAGAAGAAACTTGTTCTTCCGGAAGGAACAGAACCCAGAACACTTCAGGCTGCCAGACAGGCTATGGACGAAAAAATTGTTTCTGAAGTCTTCCTTATAGGAACGGAAGACGCCATCGGGTCTGCCGCATCCTCTGCAGGGGTATCCCTGGACGGGCTGACCATCATTGATCCTGAAACTTCCCCCCTGGCCGAAGCCTATGCCCAGGAATACTATGAACTGAGAAAGAAAAAAGGGATTTCCCCCGAAGACGCGGCCGCCCAGATCAAAGACTGCCTGAAATGGGGTGCCATGATGGTTCGCAAAGGGGACGCGGACGCCATGGTCGCCGGAGCCGACAATGCGACAGGAAAAGTCCTTGTGGCCGGTTTCACGATTATAAAGACAGCTCCCGGAGTCACATCCGCTTCGTCCTGTTTCGTTATGGACTTTCCCGACAAACAGTGGGGAAAAGACGGACTGATGATTTTTTCCGACTGCGCCACCATTCCCGACCCCACTGTAGAACAGCTGGCTGAAATAACAATCCAGGCTTCCACTTCCTGTAAAACATTCCTGCAGACCGAACCTGTAACAGCGATGCTCTCCTTTTCAACCAAAGGTTCCGCTTCCCATCCCAATGTGGACAAGGTAACGGAAGCTTTGAAGATCGTTCAGGAGAAAGCACCGGAACTGAATGTCGACGGCGAACTCCAGCTGGATGCAGCCCTTGTTGAAAGCGTTGGTGCCAAAAAAGCGCCCGGATCCAAAGTCGCCGGAAAAGCCAATACTTTGATATTCCCCGATCTCCAGTCCGGAAACATTGGTTACAAACTGGCTCAGAGATTCGGAAATGCCGGTGCTTACGGTCCCTTCCTTCAGGGTTTTGCCAAACCGATTTCCGACCTTTCCAGAGGCTGTTCGGTTGAAGACATTATCAACACAATCGCTGTCACAATGACACAGGTAGAAGATTAAGGGTATTTGAATATGAATATTTTCCTGATGGGATACGGCCGGATGGGCCGAGAAGTCGAACAGATCCTCCTGCAGAGAGGCCATACCGTGACAGCCAGGGTAGACCCTTCCGGTTCGGGAGACATGATCGAACCGGATGAGAAAACTCTGCAGAACTCTGATGCGGTCATTGAGTTTGCTCTTCCCGTGGGCATTCAGGAGAGAGCCCGGCTCTACAGCCGGTACGGCCTGAAATCCGTTATTGCCACAACCGGTTGGGACAAACAGAAAAAAGATGTCCTCAGCCCCTTTCAGGAAGATTCAGGGGCCATCCTCTACGGTTCAAACTTTTCTGTAGGGGCCCATCTTTTTTTCAGACTGTCCTCCTATGCAGCCTCCCTTATAAACAAGGTGGAAGACTATGATGCCGCCCTGATTGAGTATCATCACAATAAAAAAGTGGATGCCCCTTCGGGAACAGCTCTGACTGCAGCGGAAAAGGTTCTTGAACAGCTGGACAGAAAAAAGGAGATCCTCTCGGGGAATCCCCCGGGAGCCATCAAACCGGAGCAGCTCCATGTGGCCTCGGTAAGAGCGGGAAATATTCCGGGAATCCATACACTGACTATGGACTCCCCGGCAGATACCCTGGAAATTACCCATAATGCCCGAACCAGAGGCGGTTTTGCTCTGGGATCAGTTCTTGCCGCAGAATGGCTTCAGAACAGATCCGGGATCTTTTCAGTAGATGATTTCATGCAGGATTTCCTCGGATAAGTCTGACGGAAGCATTTGGCACAGTAAGAACAAGGAGAAAAATATAATTATGTTTACAGGCGTTTTCACAGCACTGGTGACCCCTTTTAACAGTAAGAAAGAGATCGATACGGAAGCCCTGAAAAAAATCGTGAACTTTCAGCTCAAAAAAGGCATCTCGGGACTGGTTCCCGTGGGAACCACCGGAGAGAGCCCCACGGTTACCCATGAAGAGAATATGGAAGTCGTGGAAATTGTTGTCAAGGAAGCCGCTGGAAAAGTCCCTGTCATTGCAGGAACGGGATCCAACTCTACAGAAGAGGCCATCAAAATGACCAAACTAGCGAAAGCCATCGGTGCCGATGCGAGTCTTCAGGTAGCGCCCTACTACAACAAGCCCACACAGGAGGGACTCTACCGCCACTTCATGACAATTGCCGATACGGTAGATCTGCCCATGATGGTATACAATATCAAGGGAAGAACCGGAGTCAATATTGAGACCGACACACTTATGAGACTGGCAGAGCATGACAATATTGTCGCCGTAAAAGAAGCCAGCGGTGATCTGAACCAGATGATGGATGTTATCAAAAGGAAACCATCTGATTTTGATGTTCTTTCGGGAGATGACAACATGGGACTGCCCCTGACCCTTATGGGTGGTAACGGCATTGTCTCTGTTGCCAGCAACATCATTCCCGGATGGATGGAAGAGATGGTCCAGGCGGCCCGCTCGGGAGACCTTGAAAAGGCAAAAACCATCCACTACGAACTTCTGCCCCTGTTTAAATCCATGTTTATTGAAACCAATCCGATTCCTGTAAAATCCGCCATGGCAATGATGGGTCTTCTGGAAGAAGAGTTCAGACTGCCCCTGTGTCCTCCTTCGGAAGAGCATAAGGCCATACTGAAAAAGATTCTGAAAGATCAGGGTCTTATCTGATATGACAGTCGGGGCTTATTGCAATAAGCCCCGACTATCTTAATCATTCCCCGACTATCTTAATCATTCCCCGACTATCTTAATCATTCCCCGACTATCTTAATCATTCCCCGACTATCTTAATCATTCCCCGACTATCTGATTTTCTGAAAGCATCCCATGGACCTGCCGTCCTGATATATCAATGACCACCCGCTCTGCTCACCCAGAGCCATAAGACTCTCCGCATTATAGAAGCGTGTATGCGTAATATCTTCCTTGTACCACCAGGATCCGAACCACTGTGGGGAGCTGTTCCTTCGGAAGGCTGTCTGAAAGACAAGGCGGGCCCCTCTATCGCAGAGGGAAGCAATTTTTGTAAACTCCCGGACGGGATCTATGAGATGTTCGAGTACTTCCGACAGGATAATCATTGAGAAGGACTGATCCTCCGGCCACAGGGGCTGAAAGTATCTATCGTAAGGTACAGTCTGAATGCCTTGATTATTCAGAAGATCTGTCAGAACCGGTTCAGGACCGCTTCCGAAATCCAGAACGTTCCCGCCTTTGTACCAGGGATAAAATCCCCGATCCAGAAAACTCTCAAGCCATCGGGTATATCCCTGATCATTGCCGTCATTTCTGTGCAGTTCATACCGCCCCTGCTCTTCTCCGGAAGAAGGCAGAGTTTCACCGGTCTGAAAAACCAGATGACAGGAGGTGCAGAGCCGGAAACTCCGGTTTTTCTTTTTCAGATAGAAAAATTCCTGCCCCCGGCTGCGGCAGACGGGACAGAGTTCCATGGCTACTGCAGATCTGCCAGTCTGTCGGCAATTTTGACATAGGTTTCCACAGGGATCTTTTCGGGACGGAGAGTGAGAGGGACCCCTTCCTGCTCAAACACTTCAAAAAGGGTCTCTTTGGAAAAATCCCGGAATCTCTGCCCGGCCATGGCTGTGAGATTATTTCTTATGGTTTTTCTGCGGGAAACAAAGATGTCCCGGATCAGCATCTGAAAAAGCCGGGGGTTCTTCATCCCCTGGTACTTATTATGGGGCGTGAGCATCACAATCCGGGAAGCCACCCGGGGAACGGGATAAAAGGAACCGGGATTGAGAACACCGCAGTCTTTCACATCACAGGCGGACTGGCAGAGTATGGAAAAAGAGGAGTAATTTTTTGACCCGTATGCGGCTGTCATCCTGTCGCCCATTTCACTCTGAACAGTCAGAACCAGTCTGGAGGGGACCATGCCGTTTTCAATAAAATCCGCTATGATCGCGGATGCCGCATTGTAGGGAAGGTTTCCCAGCACCTTGTCGGGTTTTCCCGTCTTCTCGGCTTCACTCTTCCAGGTCTTGAGAACATCACCGCTGACAAGGCGGAACCTGGGGAACTCCCCCATGGCCCGGCCCAGGTATTCCACATAGCCGGGATCGATTTCAAAAGCCGTCAGGTCCGCCGGGAAGGCTGCGGCCATTTTTGTCATGGCTCCCAGGCCGGGACCGATCTCCCAGACTTTTTCATCCTCCTGAATATCCAGAAGGGAGATGATCTTCTCTCTGGCACCCCGGTTTATCAGGAAATTCTGTCCCCACCGTTTGCGGGGTCCCAGCCCCATCATCTCCAGCAGGGTTTTGATTTCTGAAACCGAATCGTAGTTTAAATCCAGTTTTTCCTTTTCCATATAGTCTCCCGGGTCGATAGAATTCCAGTAATAATACAGGAATCAGGAACAGAAGAAAAGGTCCTGCACCGGTTTGACCGCTCTTTACAGAAGGAAAGGAGGCAAAGAACTCAGCTCCCCGGAGAATGAGCGTTTCCATGCCTCCCAGCAGCAGAGAAAACAGCCGGACTGTCACGGTCCCTGCCGGGAGAATCAGCCAGAGAACGCCTGCATAGACATAGAAGGTCACCAGGGGCGTCAGGACAAGAGAAGCGGCAAGGCCGGCGGGATAGAGGATTCCAAAGGTACGGAGAACCACAGCAGCGGTCCAGAGCTGAGCCCCCAGGGATACCGCCAGAGGAAGCCGGATCCAGCGGGGAATATAGGGCTCAGCCATGATATTCAGACGGCGGGCCGTCAGGAGAATTCCTCCCAGAGCCAGGTAGGACAGCTGACTGGAAAGGGTATGCGGTGCGGAGGGAAACATAAGAGCCGTCAGATAATAACTGCAGAGAAGAACTGCCACAGGACTGAAACGGCTGTGAAAGAGCCTGGCGGCAATAAACAGACCGTACATGACCACAGCCCTTGTCAGAGAGGGAGTGAAACCGGCCAGCCAGAGATACCCGACCAGTCCGGCCAGAGAAAAGAGACAGCCCCCTCTGAACCCGAAAAAGATCCTGCCAAGGATAAAGAGAGCTACCCCTATCAGGCCTGCATGAAATCCCGAGAGAGCCATGATATGCGCCGTACCGGACTCTCTGAAGATTTGATGAATCCTCTCTTTCCCCGGATGATCCAGGCCGGCCAGAAGCGCCGGCAGAAGGATTTCAGCCGTGGGAGAAAGGAGGCTGCATTTACTCTGCATCCAGAAAAGAAAGCTCCCTCTCCGGGCATCGGGACCTGTAGCATCCCCCCCGGAAAATCTTCCGCCGGAGGCATAGAGCCTGCGGTCCTTCCTGTAAAGAGAGAACCCCGGACCTTCCATCATCACCGGATCGGACCTGACCAGCCTCCCGACCTCAGCGGTACAGGAGGATGTTTTCAGCCTGTAGGAGATCTCCCCTTCTGCCCTGCCGGAAATCCCCCGGGAATTGACGCAGCGTTTCAGACGGATCTTCAGAATCATGGTATCCGAATCCCGCCAGTGGGGATCTGCAGCCAGCACACCTTCCATCCCGCAGATATCATCCTCCGGAAAAGGAAGGTACTCCCGGCCGCTCCTGTATAGCCGGATCTGAAACAGACAGAAGACCGATAGAATGATAATCCCGGCAATTAACCCGTCCCTTCCGAAGGGGAGCAGAAGGGCTGCCAGGAGACAGAGAAGAAGCAGGACTCCCGCCGACGGGGCGTTATGATCCGACAGAAAGAGTATGGGTATACCTGAAAGAGAACAGAACAGAGTGAGCCTGAAGGGGATTTTCCCGGATTGAAACGCCTTTGACATAACCCCTTTACGGACAGCGGAAAAAGGGTGCTTCAAAAAGGATAAAAAAAACCGTTCCCCGGGAGGAACGGTATATTTCAAAAGGCAAATTGAAAGGGATCAGTTGCCCAGGGCGCCTGAGGCCTCTTTTGCCAGTCTGTTGATAGCGGGAGTATAGTTTGAAAACTGGACTTCCGTCAGGACTCCCATTCCCAGGGGATTTCCCGACATACCGATAGATTTGATAATCTGCTTGATATATTCCAGCTCATCTCTGGTAGCTACAATTTCATCCTGCTGACGATGGTTGTACATTTCCAGGTTGTCCACGAGGATTTTCACAGCCGCGTCAGACCCGATAACCCCCAGGGCATAGAGGGAATAAAGGGACTCATTCAGATCGGTTTTCCTTCTGAAGATCTCTTTCAGGAAGGGCACCGCCGCATCATCATCGGCTTCATTTTCAATCAGGATTTTCATTGCTTCTATACGGAGTTTTGAAAGTTCATCCTGTTCGATACGGTCGGAAGTCTGATACCGGAGACCTTCCTCCAGCGCCAGTACGGCGACTCGGGTTTTACTGTCTGCCGGAGCGGAAGACTCTTTTTCAACCATAAGGGCTGTTTTCTTCGTCTTGTAGTCCGCTTCTTTCATAATGGCCATGATCGGTTCGGTAGGATCGTCTGTAATATACTTGAGAGCTTCCTGAGCCAGGTCTTTTGTTCTCTTGGAATACCATCCGATATAGGCATAGAAAGCCTGTTCGAAACCGATGGGTTCCCTCATTTTCATCAGAGCCATCACAGCCCCGTAAGCCTGAATCTCCGCATTGTCCCTGTTTGTCTGCTGGGTATTGAAGTTGAGATTTCTCAGCATGGTTGAAATATTCTCAGCGTATTTCACAGCCCTTATGTTCCCCAGAGCAATCAGAGAATCAGCAATAAGATAGGGATCTTCCGAATGAGTGACCACGAAATAGATCTGATCCTCCGCATCCAATGTCTTCAGTTCACCCAGTTTTTTCACAATCATTCTTGTCATTTCGGTCCATTGCACCATAAGGGCAATGTTCCCGCTGAACTTCTGAATATCTCCGTTCATCTCTTCCAGTGCTTCGATAAGAACTGGTTCCAGAGCCCGGTCATCCATTTTTACAATGTTGGTCATAACCATCTTTTTCTGTTCAAACGATATGGATCTCCGATACAGCCGGGACCAGACTTCCGCCTGGTCTGTAGCAAAAAGGGATCCTGCCGTGATGACAAGAAGACCTATTAACAATAAGCGATATTTATTCCTCATTACCGGCCCTCCTTTACTGCAGAACCTGTCTGGTCACGGGTATGACAAGATACTCTTTCTCAACAATATCTGTGATATCTCCGTTTCTGTTCAGTGTTGTCATTGTACTCACATTCCCGTTATTGTCGTATTCATACTCAATGGTCCGGGAAAGATTCTTTCCGTAGTAGAACAGGGCCTGGGCAAGTGTCCCGTCCCTGTAAACATATTCAGTCTTTTTTTCCAGTTTGGAAGCAGCCGAATAGGTGGCTTCCTCGAGAACTCCCTCATCACCGTAGCTCAGCTGGGTATAGCCTTCCATCTCCCCGGTGGGAAGGAAATAGCTCATTCTCACAATCTGGTCATCATTGTACTCGTATTCGGTATACATCATGGGAATGCCTCCGCTGTCGCCGGAAATCCATTTGATCCGGCGGCCACGGCTGTCGTATTCATAGGAAGAGACACCCTGCAGCTCCCCTTTGGGGTTCATAAAAGACTCTTCCACCAGATTGTTATCTTTATCATAGGAGTAGCTTGACTGGGAAATCATCTCATTTCCCGAATAGAATTCGCTGTTTATGAGAAGTCCGTTTTCGTAAAAGAAAATTTCCTCGGAAATAACGGACTCGTCAGAACCGATCTGGGATTTTTTCAGAAGACGTCCATTGTCGTCGTATTCGTACAGACGATAGCCGTCAACAAATCCGTCTCCGTATTTAATGGTCTCCTGAGAAACAAAATATTCCTCTTCTGTAACAGAGACCCAGGTAAGTTCCTTTTCAGGTTCCGCTTTCTCCTGGGCAGCCATTCCGCTGTCCAAAGAGTCTTCAACAGGTTCTTCCGGAGCAGAAGCACAGCTGTAAAGAAATAGCGCCGCAGGTATAATCCATAAAATTTTCAGGGATTTCAACATCGATTCTATTCTCCTAATTCATGATTTTTCAAACTTTAAGTAATAAGGCAAAACTGTTGCCGGACATGAAATCAAAGTTAATATGATTGGGAGAAAAAGTAAAGGAAACCTACTACTATTATTCGTTATCCGATTCAAAGAAAGGCAGATCTTCTTCCAGAGCTTCCAGAGTCTCCAGATTCTCGGGATCCTCCCCCTCCTGCTGTTCCGATGAACTGTCCGCATCTGCGGAAGTGCCGGAAATGGGCTCCTCCGCAAGGACTGCCGTTTCTCCGGCTTCGGTATTTTTCTTGTCATCCCGGAAGATATTGTAGACAAGAGAGAGGATAAGATATCTGGACTCTTCATCAGGCTCCACAGCCTGAATATGAAGAAGAGAGAGATTTTTGGACCCGTCATAATCGATAGTCCTGACAACGCCCCTCATGACCACCGGTTTGTCATAGAGTGTGAACTGAATTTTCAGACTCATATTTTTTTCACCCCGTCCTCCGATCAGTACGGAAGCCCCGTCCTCGGAGATATCCTTGAGGATGCAGCGGAGTCCCGGTTTGGATTCGGGGATGATAGTAGCTGTATGTACACTTCTGACAGGATAGAGCTGTGCAGGAATCTCACAGGGAGTTCTGACGGATTTTCTCTTCTGGCTCCTCAGAACTACATCCGAATGGGTCATTCGGAGAGTCTTGAAGTCCCGGTCCGGATACCCTTCCAGTATTTTGGCCTGAAAAAAGTAACCGGCATCTTCTTTTTTCCAGAAATAGACATTCAGAGTCCTGTCACGCCAGCTGAAACCCACAGGAAGAGGCGGGCCTTTGGGATAGGTGACAAGGAGATAGGTTCTGTTGTTTTCAATGACCGAACACTCATAGACTCCGACCATCTCCACTTTAAGCTTGAGAACCTGATTGAGCGGAATTTCCCAGGTGTTGTCCAGTCCGCGATTGTAACGGGGTTTCTGAAATTCCACCTTTTTCCGGTAGTTGTATATTTTTTTAAGGAGGTATTCGAGATACTCCTTTTCCATGGCATCTGATTCGGCATCTTTCTTTTTATGGATTCCCGCGATAGCTTTATCCAGAACATCCAGAGACCAGAAGAGGGAGGATGGTTTCTGATGCTTATTGATCACAGCGGTCTTCCGTAAAAGGCTTATCTCTTTAAAACTGAAACCCGCATCTTTCCCCATGGAATAGAATTCAACCCAGTTGAAATTCCGGAATCCATTCCGGAGGGCCAGAAAGAGAGGGACCGCAGAGATGAGAATAAAAACTATAAGGAGAACACTGAAAATACTCATTTATATTACTTCTATCTTCGGCAGATAATGCCATAAGGGCAAATAATAATCAATTTGCCCCTTTTATTCTATTTTTCCAATTTTCCCGATCACTTTTCGATTTTTTTTCCGCCGGGGATAGGAGGAAAGGGGGAAAACAGTTAAAAAGAGAGTATGAGACTAACCGGAAAAAGCTTCAGTATCCCTTTTCAGGCGGAATTTCCCCTTCTTTTTATTATCCTTTACCTGCCGGCCTATCTGAATCAGACAGGGCCGATGCAGTCGGGCTATTTTGACTCCCCTGTCCTTCATATACAGATGATCCTGATGTCCCTGGTCTACACATTTTTTGTGCTCTATATGATGGATGGGCCCCAGCAGGCACTTCCGGAAGAAATGTCCCGGACGGGAGAAAAGCCCCGGATCAGAGAATTCCTGATCCTTCTGGGAGGGCTGATACTCCTCTACGGATTCGTAACAGGGATACTCTCCCCTTTCTCCTCTCCCGACAGCCAGCAGCTCCTTACAAAAGGCTTCATGCTGGTCCCCACGGCCCTGACCTGCCTGTTCAGCGCGGCCCAGGAAGAGGTGTTCTTCCGTTTCTACGGCTATGCCAGGCTCAGACAGAACGGAACCCCTCCGGGAAAATCCATGTTTTATATGAGCCTGATTTTCGCAGCCGGGCATGCCTATGAAGGTGTCCCCGCTCTGCTGTTCTCCTTCACAGCCGGTCTGTTTCTGACCCTGGCTGTCAAACGGGGAAGTTCTCTGATTTCTCTTATCATGGCCCACGGGCTTTTCAACTTTCTGCTAATACTGATAAACTATCTGAGCGGGGGACAATTTCCATGAAAAGAAACTGGATTTTCCGGATGATTCTTCTTTTTTTACTGACGCACTCTGCCCTGATAACGGCCGAAGCGGATGTCAGCCGGCTGAAACAGCTGGGGTTTACCGTACCCGCAGAAAGGACCGCGGCTCCTGAGATCCTGGTCACCGATGAGACAGGGAAGAACAGAGAGATTCTGCCAGAAAAGGGACTTGTGACTCTCATCACCTTCTGGACGACCTGGTGCCCTCCCTGCCGGGCCGAACTGCCCTCTCTTCAGCGGCTTCACCGGATCCTCGATTCTGAAGGTCTTAAAATCCGTGCCGTCAATATGAATGAAGAGATCTCCTATGTGCAGGAGTTCCTTCGGAATATGGAACTGGAACTCCCGGTGTACTACTTTCCCGATGACACCTATCTGGGAGCCTATAATCTCAAGGGAATCCCCGCCTCCTACCTGATAGACGCGAAGGGACGTGTGGCTGCTGTTATAAAGGACAGTGCCTCATGGGACAATCCCCTGATCCTACGGACCATCAGGGAACTCCTGGAAGAAACACCTTGAAAATATTCACACCCGATGCCGTAGGGACTCTGATTGACCGTCCCAACCGCTTTATAGTCAACGTCCAGCTGCCCGAAGGTCCGGTCAGGGCTCACTGCCCCAATCCCGGCAGGCTTATCGAACTTATGAATCCGGGACGCACCATGATCCTGGAAAAAGGAAAAGATCCTGAAAGGAAAACAGCCTGGACACTGGCGGCCGCCGTATACAAGGGGCAGACCGTGTCCCTTTTCTCTGCCAGGGCCAATAGCGTCACAGGAGAACTGATCATACCCCGTCTTTTTCCCGAGGCAGAAGAGATAAAAGCTGAATACCGATGGGGAAACTCCCGGTTTGACTGGCATTTCCGTCTGGGAGGTAAAGAGATCTTCATGGAGGTCAAAGCCTGTACCCTTATCGAAGAAGGGGTCGCCATGTTTCCCGATGCTCCGTCGGACAGAGCCTCCCGGCATCTGAAGGAGCTGGCCGAGATAGCCGCTACGGATCCCTCCCGGGAGTGCCATGTGGTTTTTGTCATTATGAACCGGGAAACCAGAACCTTTATTCCCAATCTGCATACAGATCCTGTCTTTGCCAGGACCGTTCATGAGGTGTCCCCCTATGTGCACTTCCATGGTGTCAGCACCACATGCACCGCCGAGGGAGAGCTCTCTCTGATTTCTACGGAGATCCCGGTTATGACCGATCTTCACAGGGCCGCGGAGGAGAACAGCGGCATCTATATGATAATGGCCGAACTGGAGGAAGAGTCCATTACAGTGGGAAGCCTGGGGGAGATGAACTTTCAGAGGGGATTCTACATCTATGCGGGATCAGCCGCCAGGAATCTGAAATCCCGAGTGGCCAGGCATATGAGAAAACGGAAAAAGAAGAGATGGCATATAGACTATCTCCTGGCTTCTGCGGTAAAGGTGAAGGATTTTCCCGTTTATACGGAGAAAGATCTGGAATGCCCCCTGGCGGAGGACCTGAAAAAGCTGTCCGACAGGATCATCCCGGGTTTCGGCTGCAGCGACTGCCGCTGCGATTCCCATCTATTCTACTTCAAAGAGAATCCGCTGCAGAACAGGGATTTTCTGGATCTCCTGTTCCACTACCGCCACAGCCTGGCATTCTGAAAGCCCTGTCAGTCTATTTTGACACCCAGCCTGCCGGTATAGTCACTTCTCTGAAGAAGAGGTGCATCCCGGCGCCCGGTGAAATACTCATCCACCGCCTGCCTGGATCCGCTGAAGTGTCCGTAATCATCAATGATAAGCACCCCCCGGCCCACCAGACGGGGATAGAGGACTTCAAGTTCCGCTCTGGTTGACTCATACCAGTCCGTATCCAGGCGCAGGAGAGAAATCTCTTGGGGCGCTGTCTCGGATAGTGTTTTGCACACATCACCGGGTACCAGACGGATCTTCTCCTCTGGAAATCCTGTAGAGAGCAGATTCCGTCTGACCTCTTCCATTCCCACGGCCCACCAGCCTTCCTGCCAGCGTTCAGAGACAGCCTGACCGGAAGAAGCGATTCTGTCTTCCGGCCCCGGTTCGGTCATTCCTTCAAAGGTATCATAGAGCCAGATATTCCGGTCGGAAACAGCTCTCTCCTTCAACGCCAGAGCCATGAGCATGCAGGTTCCCCCCTTCCAGACTCCGCACTCAACAAAGTCTCCGGGCAGATCCCGGTCCAGAATGTGATGGACCGCCTGATAGACAGCGTATCCTCTCTCCATGGAAATCATGGTAAAGGGAGAGACTTTTTTCCAGAGGGTCAGAAAGTCCTGTTCCAGATCGATCCGCCAGGTAGAGGGATGCTCACATCCCCAGCCTCTCTGAGCCAGGAAATCCGCCAGGTCCTTTTCGGAGAGGCCCTTTTTTTTAAGCAGGGCGTCTATTGTATCTGTATTCTCCATACCTACCCCAGGGCCTCGGCTTTCTGCCGGAGTTCCAGAATTCTCAGAGAGAAGAGCTTCTGGGCAATTCGTTTCTCCACGACCCCCACAGCCTGGTTATTTTCATCCGTCACAGGCATGTAATCCAGATTGTGTTTTTTCATAAGCAGATACACCTCCTCAGCAGGGGTATCCATTCGGCAGGCATCCGGTACGGGTATGGAAATATCATGAGCCAGGAGGAATCCGGAAAGCTGGGAAGCCATAAAGGTATCTTTGAGATGATCGATGGTAATCACTCCGATGAGCTTGTTATCCCGGTCCACAACAGGATAGATCAGGTTTTCGTACTTACTGAAATGGGAAAGGATCTCTGTCACAGGCTGATCTTCCCGGATGGGGGGAACTGGATGCATCATATCGCCGGCCCGGCTTTTCTGGATCAGATCCTCCTCGGTAATATTCAGCCCCACTTCCCCGGCTTTCCCAACCGCGTATTTGACAAAGGGAGGTCCCGCCAGCTGTACAATGAAAGTGGAAGTGGTTACGACCATGACAATGATATTGCCCAGTTCTCCCTGAAAAGTCTGACCGGCCACTATGGAAAGTCCCACAGCCACACCGGCCTGGCTGAGCAGGCAGAAAGGAAGATACTTTCTGACTGTTTCGGGAGCCTGAGAGATTTTTGCCCCCAGAAAGGCCCCCAGGAATTTCCCGGAGGTTCTTCCCACCAGAAAAACCGATGCCAGAACGGCGACAATTCCCGTTATGGCCCAGATATTCAGCTTGGCTCCTACCAGTACGAAAAACAGCACATAGATGGGAGGGGCGAATTTTTCTACCAGAGTAAAGAGGACTTTACTCCTACGGGGAGCGAAGTTGGACATGAAAAATCCCATGGACATGGCACTGAGAATCATATCCAGTTCCAGGATCTGGGTCAGACCGATAATCAGCAGGATCGCTCCGATTGAGAACACAAGGATTTTGTCCTCTTCCAGATATCCTCTGATCAGCTTGGAAAGGCCCCAGCCCACCAGGGAACCCAGGATGATGGCCACACCCACCTCGTATACAAGATGGAGAATACTCAGACCGAATCCGGTTGTGACCTCTCCCGTCAGGGCCCCGGCCACACTTGTGGCAATCGCAAACAGCAGAAGGGCAACACCGTCGTCCATGGCAACCAGTCCCAGAACGGTTGTTGTCAGAGGGCCCCGGGTTTTATTCTCCCACAGCACATCCGTCGTCGCCGCCGGTGCGGTAGCCGAGGAGATGGCGCCGAGAAGGAGCCCCAGAGAAACTGCCAGGTTCACATCCCTGAAAAGGAGGAGTCCCACCAGTGTCACCAGAAGAGACACCACCACAAAGGCGGTGATGGCCTCCAGAAACAGGATCCAGGTAAACTGTTTTCCATACTTTTTGATAACCTGGATTTTCAGTTCTCCCCCGATAAGAAAACCGATAATTGCCAGGGCGAAGGAGCTGAAGTATTTCAGGTTGGCAACCGTATCGGTATTGACAAGTTTCAGTCCGGACTGGCCCAGAAAAATACCGATGATGATATAGCCTACCACCTGGGGAATTTTAAGGAACTGAAAAAACCGTCCCCCCAAAGTCCCCAGAGAGAGCACGACCCCCAGAAGAAGCAGGATGTTCAGATGACCTGAAACCAACTCACTCATGAGACTCTCCGCCGGTCAGAAAGCTGTAGATTTTCTGTGAATCCGTCAATCCTGAAAGGGTCTGCCGATCTTCGGGACTCTTCAGTTTTTCCATGATCTGGGACAGAAGGCGGATATGCTCTTTGTGCTGATCTTCTCCCACAAGGATCATAAAGACGATTTTCACATCTTCTTTGTCTATACTTTCATAGTCTTTGATCCCTTCGGGTCTGATTCCCACTGCCACCACAGGATTTTTGATTCCTTTAAAGCGGACATGGGGGATTCCGATCCCCATACCGATACCGGTACTCATCAGCTGTTCCCTGTAGAAGATCTCTTTTTTAAGAGACTCCAGGTCTTCAACGAACCCCGAAAGGGCAATCTTTTCCATCAGTTCTATCAGGACTTCAGTCTTACTGCTCTCGGTCAGGGAAATACAGCACTCAGGGGCAATCACTTTACTCAGATTCATAGGCACCTCATTATCTCCCCCGGAAGGGAGTTTTTATCGAATAAATTTCTATTATAGACTCATTATGTCTTCTATTGTCCATCATTGTCCATATACTTAAATTCTCAATTTCTGAGAAAACCAAAAAAACCCCGCCTGAGGCTTCAGACAGGGTTACTCTTAAGGATAAGGAATCTTTCAGGGTCTGTAAAGGAAAAGGTCGTGATACCCCTCGGCTCTGAAACGATAGACAAGAACACCTGTTTCATCACCTGTGAGGGGGCCGATCAGAAGCTTGTATACAGGACCGCTTCCCGAATCGTCTGTCCAGACAATCATGGGATACTTCACGGCAATCCTGTCCATTTCTCCGTAGACAAGTTCCGATGAAGAGTAGGCACCCAGCTGTATATAGGAGGAGCCGTTTTCAAGCTGCTCTTCAATCCTGTTTTCAAGCTCCTCCCTGTCAACATAAACCGGAACAATCTCCTCCTCCACATCCGGAGCTTCAGGAGGCCTGAAATCCGAAGGAGTCAGAAAGTAGATAACATTCTCTCCTGCCATATCCTCGGGGAGCAAGCCTTCCGCAGGATCGCTCTCTTCCGGAAAGAGCTCTTCTTCCGCTGTTTCCTCCGGAACGGGTATGACCGCCGGTTCTTCCGCCAGTACAAGAGCGTCTTCGTCCATTGGAAAGGAGTCCTCACCCATGACCTCCTCCACAGGGGGAACCTCAGGAGAAACGGGAGAGACCCCTTCCTCCGGGATGGTCTCTTCTTCCATGACAATGGGTACATCCGGCAGGGGAACCGGAACAGGACCGTCAAGAAAATCCGGTTCGGGCAGCGCCTCTTCCGCTTCCGGTGAAAACTCACCCTCTACGGAATCTGCATCTCCCGCCTCAGGAAGGGCTTCCGGAGGAACAGAGGCATCGGGTGGGACAAGAGCTGTACCGGCGGCAGCAGCCTCCTCGGGAAGTGAAACCGCAGGATTTATATCGGGATCAGGACTTTCGAACCTGTTTTCATAGCTGGAGGAAGCGCTATCGCTTTTTACCCGGACCTGTACCGGGACAACCTGGTCCGCCGGAAGTCCCAGGGCCTCCCCTGCTGCGGAACTTAACACAAGAAAGACTCCGGGCCGGGGAGCTCTTTTCACAATGGTCACTTCCACGGTCCTTCCGTTCTGGGCATTGGTAACCTCAATGACAGTATTTCTTGTAAAGGAACTGGAGGCTCCGGCCAGGGGAGTATCTTCTATAAAATTGACAAACTCTGCACCGTCCACCGAAGCATTCCCCGACCAGACAGGTTCGGATGAAAGCAGAACCGGCGCCAGAAGCAGCCAGAGGACCGCGGCTCTTTGAAATAATATTTTTCCTAATCTTTCTGTATGCATATTCAGGCTCCCCTCTTTCAGTTCCAGTTTTCCGGAATCAGATGATCACATAGTTTTTCTCCCAGGGCTACATATTTCCTGTGAAGATTTTCCACCGGGTTTTCAAGATCTTCCACGGAGAGGTCTACACTCCGTACCACATCTCCTGTATTACAGTCCAGCAGCATACCCGAAACCGCTTCATCCTGCATTTTCCATGAGAGAACAATATCCGCCCCCGTATTCCTGGCAGTGGAAAGGAGGGTCTCTCTGGAATCGTCTGTTGACTGACTGAAAATGATATAGCCCCTGTCAAAGAGAACTTCCATAATCCCCGAATCAACAGCCTCCGAGGAATCAGGTTCCTGCTCTCCCGCAGAGGCTGCCGGAACCGTATTGACAATAACAGTCTGCCCGGCAAGATTTGCCGTCATAAAGACAAGGCCTGTAAACAGGGGCAGTAATTTTTTCCATACTATAAATCGACTCATCATAACTCCTGTAAAAGCGTCCGGATTTTCTCTGAAAATCCTCTCTCTCAAGGGCCGTCGATTATCAGAGGATGATCAACGGCACTGCCGTCTGCTCATGCAGACAACAGGAGGTTTTTCTTAGTATCGGCGTTTTTTTCAGGATTACGAAGCCTTTTGTACGAGAAAAGTTTTAATAACAGTTCTATTAACTAATCAATCATGCTGTGTTATTCTGATCAGGTGAGCGTAAAGAAAGGGAATAGAATATTCATTATAGGAGCCGGGTTTGCCGGCTCTAATATAGCAGAAGAGATCAACAGAAAAAAAAACGCCGGAGAGGTTGTTGCCTTCCTGGATGACAATCCTGAAAAGATTGGAACCCAGATAGCAGATGTCCCGGTCCTGGGGCCGATTAATGCCTTTACCAGGATACTCAGGACGACTCCCGCGGACGAAGCCATCATTGCCATTCCCACGGCTTCAAGAGAAGAGCTGGCCAGGATCTACAACACACTGAGCAAGGCCGAGTTTACCAGGATCCGGATCCTTCCCAATATATCCCAGATCGTCAATGGCCACGCCCATCTGGTTCAGGCAAGAGATATTGATCCGGAAGACCTTCTGGGACGGAATCCGGTAGCCATAGATCTTGTGGAGAGCCTTTCCTACCTGAGGGGCAAGAGAGTTCTCATTACAGGAGCCGGAGGGAGTATCGGAAGTGAACTGGCAAGGCAGCTCCTTTCGGGAGGAGCCGAGAGGCTCTATCTGCTGGGTCATGGAGAGAACAGCATTTACAGGATCGACAGGGAACTCAGGCTTCTGCAGGAAGGCGGAGTGGGTGAAAAAGCCACCGTGGTACCCATCATCGGGGATCTGCAGGACAAGCAGTATATGGAGTTTATCCTGAAACGTCTGAAGGCGGACGTCGTGTTTCACTGCGCCGCCCACAAGCATGTGCCCATGCTTGAATTCAATCCTGTGGAAGCGGTAAAGAACAATGTCTTCGGAACCCTCAACCTGATTAGAGCCGCCGAGGCCGCAGGGGTTCCCCGCCTTGTACTGATATCCACAGACAAAGCCGTCTCCCCCTCCTGTACCTACGGCGTCACCAAACGTCTGGCGGAGATGCTTGTTCTGGAGGAGAGGAAGAAGGGGCTGGACTACATGGTTGTCCGGTTCGGCAATGTTCTGGGATCACGGGGAAGCATTATCCCTCTCTTCAAGGAACAGATCCTCGCGGGAGGTCCCGTGACAGTGACCCACCCGGATACGACCCGCTATTTTATGACCATACCCGAAGCGGCATCCCTTGTTCTGAAAGCCGGAGGGGTGGGACACAACGGCGGCCTGTATGTCCTGGATATGGGTGAACCGATCCGGATACTGGACCTGGCCAAACAGATGATTCGCTTCTACGGCTACAAAGAGGAAGATATTCCCATCCATTTTATAGGAATGCGTCCGGGAGAAAAGGTTGTGGAGAAACTCTGGAACAACAGGGAGGATCCTATCCAGACCGAATACGCCCGGATCTTCAAAGTCAAGGCGGAGCAGGCTGATTTTTCCGCCGGAGAACTGGCCGAAGAAGTGGATCCCATCTGCTTTTTCGATCCGGAACATCCGGACGTATTCAGAAACCGGAATGCTCTCCGGAATATTCTGAAAAAATTCTTTCCCTCCCTTCAGGTACCAGACAATGAACCGGAATACTGAGTTTATCCCTTTTTCCCGCCCCTCCATCGGACGGGAGGAGGAAGAGGCTGTCCTGAGAGTTCTCAGAAGCGGCTGGCTGACCACGGGAAAGGAAACCCTGGCCTTTGAACAGGAGTTTGCCCGCTATACCGGAGCCTCCCGCACGTTAGCCGTCAATTCGGCAACAGCCGGGCTCCATCTCGTGATGGAAGCTCTGGGTGTCGGTCCCGGAGATATTGTTCTAGTCCCCTCCTACACCTTTACAGCCACTGCGGAGGTTATCCGCTACTGCGGCGCAGATCCCTGGTTTGTGGATCTGGGAGAGCACAGCTGGAACATGGACCCTGAAAAAACGGAAACCGAGATTTTACGACTCCTGGGCAAAGGGAAACGAGTACGGGGAATCCTCCCGGTCCATATCGGGGGAGATCCCGAATACCTGGAAGAACTTCATAGCCTTGCTGAAAAGTACAATCTCTTTCTGGTGGAAGATGCGGCGCACTGCTTCCCTGTGAAAACGGATCGGGGGTATGTGGGCACCTTCAGCGATGCGGGAGTGTACTCTTTCTATGCCAATAAGACCATAACCACCGGAGAAGGCGGAATGATTGCCGCAACGGATCCGGATCTTGTCAGGCGGATGGAGATCATGCGGCTCCACGGAATCAACAGAGCCGCCTGGGACCGCTATACCTCCCGGAAAGCCGCCTGGGAGTACGATATTGCCGCTCCCGGATTCAAATACAATATGACCGATCTGTCCGCTGCCATAGGCAGGGTGCAGCTGAAACGGGCGGAAGAGTTTCTCCGCAGGAGAAGAGCCCTTGTGGAAGCCTATCTGGAAAATCTGAAAGACCTGGATTTTCTGGAACTTCCCGCTATGAAGGAGACCCATGCCTGGCACCTTTTCATGATCCGCCTCAAACCGGAAAGACTCTCCATTGACCGGGACCGGTTTATCGAAGAACTGCAGGAGATGGGAATCGGAACCTCGGTGCACTACAAACCTCTTCATATGATGAGCTACTATGCCGGACGGTACAGTCTGAATCCTCAGGATCTGCCCCGGGCGGCGGAGATGTTCAGACGCATCATCAGCCTGCCACTTTTTCCGGATATGACGGAAGAGCAGCTGGAGAGAGTCTGCAGCTGCGTCAGGACAATAGGCTGTGCCGCGCGGATGCAGTCGGGGGTTTCCCTTGGATGAAGAAAAATTCCGGAACCGCATGGCGGGACGGGTTCGATTTCCCGAGGATATGACCAGCAAAAAGCTGATTTATGCTCTCTTGATCCGCAGTCCCTATGATTCGGGACTCCTTCTGGGCATTGATGTTCCCGAACTCCCTGAAAACATGGATTTTTTCGCAGCTGAGGATCTACCGGGGAAAAATGAGATGCCCCTTCCCGAGGGATCCATACCTCTTCTGGCCGATAAAAAAGTACACTATAAAGGACAGCCCGTAGGGGTTCTCACAAGTCCCGATCAGGATCTTCTTTTCCGCTACGGCCGGAAAATCCAGTGCCGTATCAGGAAGATTCCCGCCTACCCTCCTCCGGGAATCAATGATCCCGGGACAAGAGCCGCTGTAAAAGAGGTTTCAAAAGGAGATATACAGAAGGGACTGAACAAGGCGGAGATAATACTGGAAGGAACCTACTCGCTGGAAATGCCGGAGGTACCCAGCTATCCCCGTATGGGAGTTTTCTGTACCAAAGAGGGCGGCCGCTATATTCTCAATCTCCATACCCAATGGCCCTCGCTTGTCAGGAAATTCTGCGCCCTGTCGGCCAAAATCAGTCCCAAGCAGGTTGAGCTTCAGTTCAATACAGCCGGCCGTTCCTGGGATTCCCATATCTGGCAGTCTGCCATTCCCGCAGCACTGGCCGTAGCGGTTGCCTCCATCCTGAGACAGCCTATCAAACTCATGGAGTACAGTACCCGGGAGATCCTTATTCCCCGAGTCCTTGAAATACACTACAGAGCCGGCATTGACAGCCAGGGAAAACTCACGGCCCTGGAAGGAAACTTTCAGCTCGACGCGGGAGCCTTCGGCTGTTTTGCCTCGGAAGTTCTCAGCAGAATCTGTATATCCGCTGCGGGATACTATCAGTGCCGGAATATCCGCATACAGGGAGAAGCCTACCGGAGCAACACCCCCCCCTGGCTTCCCATGACAGGATGGGGACTGCCTCAGGGCTTCTACGGTCTGGAAATGCTTGCCAATACTCTGGCGGAACAGTCCGGTATAGACCCGGCTACCTGGCGGCGGAAAAATCTTGTCGGCAAAGGGAATCTTCTCTCCACAGCCGGTTCGGTCAAACAGGCCCCGCCTTTGAAGGAAATGATGGAGCACCTGACAAAGCGCTCTGATTTTGCAAGAAAACATGCCGCGGGAAAACAGCTCCGGGAAAATATCAAGCAACTGGAACTTCAGCCGAAATCCTACAGCGGTATCGGTATGGCAGTCTGTTTTCAGGGAAATGAATTTCTCTCTCAGGCAAAAACACTCACGGCCGCCAATACCTCTACGACCCTGGATAAAGAGGGAAACCTGAATATAAGGATCAACGGAGTCCCCGCGTCTCCGGGTCTCATGGCCCTCTGGCGCAAGAGGATCTCCGCCCAGATGTCCATTCCGGAGGAACAGATTTCCTTTACAATGGATCTGGCGGATGAGCAGACATTTACAGGCCCCTCCACCCTTTCAAGATCAACCACGATACTGACAAGGCTGATTGATCAGAGCTGTGATTCTGTACAGAAGAAACGATTCAGAGAGGCTCTTCCCATAACGGAAACCAGCACCTATCGCCGGCGGACCAAAAAAGAGTGGGACAGGGATACCCTGAAGGGAAACCCTTTCGCCTTCCCCTCCTGGGGAGCTGCCGTGGTAGATGTAGAACTGGAAACGGCGACCATGGAACTGAAAGTCCCCCGGATATGGCTCTCCCTGGACTGCGGTTATATACTGGACCAGAAGTCTGCCAGATCCTATATCGAAGCGGAAGTCCGCCTGGCTCTCTGCCAGTGCCTGAAAAAACAGTCCATTCGCCCGACAGTCTTTCCGGAACTTAAAATCGAGTTTATCGATTCGGACAACCCGGCACGGAGGATCGGAGGGCTCGAAGGACTTGTCCTGGGATCCGTTCCGGCGGCTTTTTCCCAGGCTGTGTCTCTGGCGACGGGACTGAAGATAACATCTCTCCCCCTGACTCCGGGAGACCTTCTCACGGGAGGCCCTGAATATGCTGATTGAATTCAATTTGAACGGCAGTGATACAACCATTGAAGTCCCCGCCTATAAAAAGCTTTCGGAAATACTCAGAGATCACTACAATCTGACAGGGCTGCGGTCGGCCTGCGGAAAAGGGTACTGCGGCCTCTGTACGGTCGTGCTGGACGGAGAACTCGTCTACTCCTGTATGGTCCCTGTATTTCAGATCAAGGGAAAGAAGGTTCTCACGATTGAAGGATATGCGGAACTGGAGGATTTCAATGATGTGTTCGAGGGATTCAAGCAGGCGGGGGTTCATCTCTGCGACTACTGCGCTCCCACGCGGACTCTCTCCACCGGGATCCTTCTGGATAAATATATCAGACCGGATAAAAGGCAGATGAAAGAGATTCTCACCACTGTAAAATGCAACTGCACCCCCTATGAAACTCTGAAAAAAGGAATTCTCAAGGCATCCGAAGTCAGGCAGCGGAGGCAGAAGAAATGAAAGCGAAAGGGTTTCATATCAGTATTCCCCGGAATCTGCTGGAACTTCTGACACTGTACCGGAAGAGTCCCAATACCCAGCTTCTGGCCGGCGGGACCCATCTGATGAATCACTATCTCAACCAGGAGGAAGGTCATCACTCCGTGCTGGCCCTTTCTCAGCTGGAAGAACTGAAACGGATCACCCGGACAGACAGGTATGCCGAAGCAGGGTGCTGCGTCACCATCAACAGACTCATTGATACAGCCTATATATTCAATATCCCCCTGATGCAGGAAACCATGACAGAAATGGGGCCCTACCCTATCAGGAATATGGCCACCCTGGGCGGCAATATCTGTATTCCCGGAAGGAGGATGGACCTGCTGCCTGTCCTGCAGCTCCTGGACAGCCGTATTGAGATCCGTCATGTGAAACCCCGGAGAAACGGGAAAATGTCAATGAAATCCCGCTGGACAACCATCAACTCCCTTCTGACGCAGGAGGGGGCCATAAACCTGGGGGAAGCGGAAGTTCTTACACGGGTACGGATTCCCTACTACGAAGGCAACTTCTCCTTTCATAGAAAAGTCAATATTCAGAATGACAGCTTTATGACTGTGAACTGCCTGGCATCCATCGAAAAGGGAGTCCTCTCAGACTTCCGCCTGGCTTTTACCAACGGAGGCCGTCTTATCCTGAGGAACAGGGACCTGGAGGCAAACCTTCTGGGCCGCCGCTTTCCTATCAATAAAAAAGATACGGACCTGCTTCTCTCCAATCTGATCAGCTACTTTCCTGAAAGTGAAAATTCCTTTGAAAGGTATCTGATTCACAATCTTTTCAGACAGATCCTGGAGTCTCTGGCGGATCCTTCCGCAAGACAGACATCCTACTGATTCTTCTGATACAAGACATCCAGAGATGCAAGTCGCTCTTCTACAAGGGGATTTTCCAAAAATCCCCATTCCCGGATATTCATACTATCTCTCTTCAGAATAACCTGATATGTTTCTCCAAGAACTTCAGTATAGTGATGCCAGGTGGCAAGTTCTGCAAAATCTTCTGCCCAGCTCATGGTACCGTAGAGTGAGATGAAGGGAGTCGTCAGAAGTTGATCATATACCTCCTGAGCTCCTTCAAAATCAATTTCAGCACCTTCCCCCAGACCATAGAAGGATATATTTTCCATAAAGCTCTCTTTGTAATACTCTTTAACCGGAGTTCTGTAATCCTTCCAGATATCCAGGATAAAAACATTATTCTTATCGGGGCTGTATCCTGTTCCTATCATACTTGTGTACTCGGTATAAGGAGTGATATGCATATTGTAATCCACAATATGGGCGGATTCATGGAGGAGCGTATATAAGAGACCTGTATATTTACTGCCGCAGGAAATCTGTATCCTGTCACGACTGTCCCTGTAGCAGGAATTCTCCCTGTAACTAAGCCAGTCTGTCATGCTGTGATGCATAGTTTCGGGATTGATAATCAATATGTTGTAAAGACATCCTTCATCATCAAGGACGTAATCGGCCAGAGCACTTCCAATCAGATTCTCAACAAAATAGATCCCTGCCAGTTTCTCCTGCATCACTTCAAGATTTTTCGGAGGAAGAAGCTGTAGATACTCATTCAGCATGGCCAGCTCTTTTTCATCCGGAGTATATGCAGAATAGTCCTCCCTGTTATCCATATTCCTCAGATAATCCAGAAGGACAGCAGGCGGATCCTTAACCCGTGAGATCAGATCAGACCGGGAATCAAAAGAGTAATGAGTATACTGCTTCGCCGGCATATTAAGAATCTGCTCTTTCAGATCAGGAGCTGTCCGGCAGGACGAGAATACCAGCAGAAACACCAGAAAGAAGAGCCTGGACAGATGAAGCAAATAATGAACAATTGATACCATAGGGTATACTATAACACTTAAGTAATGAAATTTCTTCCATCTTCAAATGAATTTCTTTTTATGGTGAGTTCCCTTTGAGATCCTCCGTCCCCTCAGAGGGAAGCAACCGGAGGATCAATGGACCTCCGTCCCTCTCAGAAAATAAAATCGTCCTTATATTTTCTGAGATAAAAGAGAATATTTGAGGAAAGAATAATGATCTCTTCATAAAGAGACTGCAGCTCTTCGGCAGACCTTTTATCAAGTCCTTCATAGATGTCGCGGATTTTCCTGTGAAACTGCTGATGATAATCCTGCATCTGTTCATAGTCCTCTTTCATCATGACCTGGGCCGCATACTTTTCACACCAGAGACCCAGATCGCAGTGTTTATGATCCACGATCAGGGCGGGATCAAAGGGCATCTTATGATCCAGGATGCTCCGAATCCGGCTTACCCAGGTCTGGTACTTCAGCAGAAGATTGGAGTACTCACTCAACTCCAGCTTATGCAGAGCACTGGGGGGCTTACCGTTTTCCGGAAGCGACTCTCTGAGGAGACGGGACTGGGAAGAAGTATAATTATTATTGGAAATAAAGAGCCCCGCCAGGGTGTTCAGCTCCATGTTCAGATCAGCGGCACTTCCTTTTATGGAATCCGAGTCTGTGAGATTCTGATCCGACAGGCTGTTGATTTTGATGATACTTTCCTGTATCTGATCAATTCCAGTCTGAATCTCTCTGCTGCCGTTCCTGATTGTGTCTGAGACCTCAATCAGAGATGACTGGGCATTGACCATTTCACGGCTTCCGGCGGACAGTTCGTCCGTAGAAGAGTGGATTTCCCTGAATGCCGAAACAACCTCATTAATGAAACTCATAACCTGAGAGAAATTTTCAATTGTTTCCTTACTGGCTTTAGAAGCCCCCTGGATCATATCAATCAGCTCTTTCAGGCTTCTGGAGATTTCATGAGCATTCTGAGCGGAACTCTCTGCCAGCTTCCGGATCTCATCGGAAACAACAGCAAATCCTTTACCCGACTCTCCCGCATGGGCGGCTTCAATGGCGGCATTCATGGCAAGAAGATTGGTCTGAGCCGCCACATTATCGATGACTTCAATCATGGAAAGGGCATCTCCCACCCTGTTGTTTATATCCATAATGAAGCTGTTGGTACTATTCATCTTGTCATAATTGATCCTGGCCTCATCCTGGAGTTCACTGGCAGCGGTACTTTTGCCCTCGGCAATGTTTCTGACACTGTCAATGGAAGCAGCCATCTCTTCAATAGCGGCGGAGGTCTGGTTTATGGCGGCTACCTGGCTGTCTACCTGAGAAACAAAACCGCTGTTATTCAGGGAAATCTGAGACATAGCGGCAGTCGAACTGGCAATTTCCTGCCTCAGAAGGGATGCACCTTCGTTGATGGTCCGTGTTTTTTTGTATACCTCGACCATATTGGTTATGCTTTTTTCCAATGAATCCGAAAGATTCGTACTCAGCAGCCCCAGCTCCCGGTTACCTTCCTGCAGAGAAAGGCACATATCTGAAGTTCTCCTGCATCCGTCCGAAAGCATATGGAATAGAGGGTCTCCTTCCTGAGACAGATTTTCTGCAGTTTCCTGTCCCTGCTGAAAGGCAGCGAGCTGACGGAGGAACTCTCTCATCTGACGGAGATGGGATTGAATCATAATGAGAAGTGTAACAACAAGAATGAATAATAATACAGTCACAGAAGAAATGGAGAGGTTCCTCCCTATCTGCCATGCCCATACAGAGACAGAGGCTGTCAGAACCGCGGCAACAGCTGTGATCAAACGAATCAGCAGCAGTTTTTTTTCAGTTACCATAGAATAGATTTCCTTTTTTTATGATTTTTTGAAATTTTAAAATGGATTATAGGTAGTTATATATAATATATAAATAATCAGAATTGCCTTTTCACAGAAATTCTCATATGAATATTTTAACTGCTCATACAGCAGAGAATTATCTGCAATTTGACAGGCACAGACTGTTGAGAAGAAAATCCGGAAACACTCATAACTGAAGGAAGGAAAAGTACATTTCTGAATCGGCAGGAAACGTCATTTCTCTGCAATACAGTTGATATAATTCTATGGCTTTACGATAAATATTTAACAGACGGGGACAGGGCGTGCTAAAAAGTTATATCAAGGATTCCCAGTTTCAGAGCTTCATGAACCAGCTGGGTCTGGGATGAAATTTCAAGTTTTTTATAGATGTGATCCCGATGATTGTTAACCGTTTTTTTGCTGATATTCAAAAGCCTGGCAATTTCAGAGTATCCCATACCCTGAGCAAGGAGAGAAAAGATCTGCTGTTCCCGGGGAGTTAATGCATCATAGTTGGTTGCCATTTCCTCCCGGCTGTTCTGCAGCACAGATTCTACATTTTCCGACATCCAGAAAGTTCTGCCTTCCGGATTTCTCAGAGCCTCCAGAAGGAGATCCACTGGTTCGTCCTTCAGGAAATATCCTTTTGCTCCGGATTCTTTTGCCTGTTTTATAAACTGGGGAGACTTATGCATACTCAGAAAAAAAACATGGGAGCAGTCGGGGATCCATTTAAGCAGTTCAAATCCCCGGGCATACCCGATGGAAATATCCAGAATCAGAGCATAATAGTCCTGTTTTTCAAGTTTTCCGACAGCCTCTTCCAGATAACTGGAATAGTGAATTTCATAGCCCGGGATAGTGTTTTTCAGACCGGTATAGATCAGTTCATGATCATCCACAAGGAGAATTTTTTTCATAGCGGCACCGGAATTGTAAAAGTGATTTTCAGCCCATCTTCCTGCTTCATGATCATCCGTCCGTTCAGAATATTCAATCTGTAGTCGATTCCTCTCAATCCCATGGATTCCCGGGAGTCCCTTTTTTCCATTCCGATTCCATCATCCCTGTAGAAAATCCGGAGTTCCGGATGAACATAGAGGATCCTGATGGAAACATTCCCTGCCCGGGAATGTTTCCGGCAATTTGTAAGCAGCTCCTGAATGATCCTGTAGACATGGAGTTTCTGCTGATCATCCAGATGAAGCACAGACAGACCGTTCACTTCTATATTGACCTGGATGGAGCTGAGGGATCTGAAATCTGCAACAAGAGATTCAATCTGTTTCTGAAGACCTACAGTGTTAAATTCGGGAGAACGAAGGGAGTGGGACATGGTTCTTATTTTGTCAATAATATCCCGGTTATACCGTTTGAGAAGATCCGTATGCCCCCTCTCCTCCTGATGGAGATGCTGACTGATGAGAGCCAGTTTCTGGGCTACATCATCATGCAGTTCCAGAGCCAGCAGATTCCTTTCTTCCTCCAGGGACCGGATCAGCATCTGATCCATACGATGCTGATACTCCTCTCTCTCTAGGTTTCTGCCAGTTTCCACTACTGATATGGTGAGAAAGATTGCCAGGATCAGAGACATGGCTACCAGTGAAAAAAAGAGTATGAGAACGGTGCGATTCTGCTCCCTGTTGCAGGTTTCAAGGAGTTCTCCGATTTCAGCCAGATTCTGTCTGAGGCTCTCACGGGTGGGAATGACATCAGCACCGGTTTCCATCCCTTTCCCGTATATGGTCCTGTAGAGAAGGGAGAGTCTGCGGGAAGCTTTCATTTTCTGCAGATCACTGTACACCTGAAGCAGCTGATGATGGTCTTCTGCCTGATACAGATCAAAAACCGTCTTTCTCAGATCTTTTTCCATATTGATGAGATTCAGAGAAGAGCTGTACTGGATATAGCTAAAAAGGAGTATCACAGAAAAAAATATCAGTACTCCGGAAAGAAGAGGCAGATTGGGGATGGTAGAGAGTCTTTTTAAATTTTTCATAGGAATAAAATCTACTATAATAGATTTTCTCCGGATTCACCAATTTTTTCTCAACTAATTTTAACTTGTAAAATGTATTTTCAGCTCCTCATTTTCCGCCTCTTCGAGGAGGAAGGTTCCCATGAAGGCCAGAGAAAAACCGATATCAGCAGCCAGAATATCTTTGAGAAACTCTTTCAGGGAGGCGATCTCGTCAGGATCTGTTTCTTCATTGAAATAGATATTGAGTTCATAATTTTCTTTTCCGAACTGAATGAGAAAAGCCGTATGGGTCGGGAAAACAAGGTCCTCATACACATAAGAGACATCCTGCCCCATTTTTTCAAGACCCTCTTTAATAAATCCCAGTGGTTTCGGAGGAAATACATTCATAAAATCAATCCTTTGGTATTCAGATACCATTATCTATGCGAAACCGGTGCCAACTGTCACCGAAAAATCGATGAACCCTTTAATATCTTTCCATGTATAAAATTAAAAAAATGTTAGGTTTTTTATTTTCTCATGAAATTACAGGCTGAAAACTACAGGAATGTCCCTTCTCATTCCTTTTTACATTTTCGGATTTTTATGGAAAGACAGGGAAAACAATGGTATGATATTCTGACAATAAATAGGGAGGATTACGATGAAGAACTATAAAGTCGGAATTATCGGCTTAGGAGATATCAGCGATAAATATATTAATAACCTTAAAAAATACAACATTGTTGAGGTTCATGCCTGCGCCAGCAGGGGGTTGGAAAAGGCCCGGATCACAGCAGACAGGTTTCATATTTCCAGGGCTTACAGTTCAGGCGAGGAGCTCATTCAGGATCCTGAGATAGATATTGTACTGAACCTTACACCTCCATCCGTACATAGCTACTATAATATTGCAGCCCTCCAGGCTGGAAAACATATCTATACCGAAAAGCCTCTGGGGACTGATCTGGAGGGCGCGAAACAAATTATCAGGCTCTCAAAGGAAAAAAAACTATATGTCGGATGTGCCCCGGATACCTTTATGGGGGGCCGTTTGCAAACAGTCAGAAACCTCCTGGACAGAAAAGTCATCGGTGAGGTCATCGGTGCGGGAGCCTATTGCCTCTATCACGGGGTGGAATCTTTCCATCCCAATCCCTTTTTCTTCTACCAGACCGGTGCAGGCCCTCTTCTGGATATAGGCCCTTATTATATGACAGCTCTGCTCTCTCTTCTGGGACCGGTAAAACGCTGCAGCGGAATGTCCAGAAAAACATTTAATCCGAGAAAAATTCCGACAGGCCCTCACAAAGAGGAAGAAATCAATGTAGAAGTGGATACCCATATTATCGGAAATCTGGAGTTTCATAACGGTGCGCTTGCAAATATCATTACAAGCTTCGATGTCTGGGAATCCGAAATGCCCAGACTGGAACTATATGGAACGGAAGGAACCATATGCCTGAATGATCCAGATCCTCTGGATGGCCCCAATATTTTCGGAGGCCCCATCCTTTTACGGACAAAAAAAGAATACCGATGGAACAGCTTTCCCCGGCAGGAAAATCCTTCTGATTGGATAAACGTTCCCATAGACTTTCCCTTTACCTCGACATCCCACCAGCAAAACAGCAGAGGGATTGGATTGATCGATATGGCTCTGGCAATAAGAGACAACAGACCTCATAGAGCCAGTGGTGATATGGCCTATCACTCTCTGGAAGTGATGACGCGTATTTTAGAGGCTGCCAGAGAGAGCAGATATATAAATATTGAAAGCAGTTTTAACATTCCTGCTCCTTTGGGAAGAGATTTTCCCGAAAGTGAAATGAGGGGGAACTGATTCTTAAAAGAATCCTCCGGAATATTTGAATTGTTTACCGGCATTCGCTTATAATTTATCTAAAGACTTCAATACTATAAAACTGTTTCCAAATCCATGATAAGCGAGTGGCAGGATATGATTCCGCAGTTTCTGGAAAAAATAATTGTCTGGATTATTCTGTTTTCAGGTATTTTTGAAATCATTCTAACCCGGATACTTTTAATCGGTAAAAAGGAACGTTTTTTTATCAAACCTGACAGGGTTCTCCTTGCCCTCTATATTCTCCAGTATATGTTGCTGGGGATGCTTTCTCTCTGCATCTCTTCGGTGTTTCAGAAACTCTACGTGAACCTCCCTCTCCATTTTAAAGGTTTTATAACCCCCATGGTGATGGGCAGCTTATACGGCCTGGTAATCGGCATGCTCATTTTCCACCTTAAAAAAAGGAACTGCCATCTTGAAAAAGCCATAGAAAAGTCCCGTTTTAATGAAGAGAAATTCAAAAATCTGTTCAATATCCTCCCCTATGGTGCTGAAGTTATGGATATATCGGGAATGATTGTGGCCGTAAGCAGCAATTCCAGCCGTTTTCTGGGTTACAGGAAGGAGGAAATGATCGGAAAAAATCTGGCAGAATACCTTCATCCGGATGATGTAAAGCGCCTTCTTGAGAAATTTGAGGGAATCCTGACACTACCTGATCCGGAAAGGATTGTCACAGAGGTCAGACTGCGGCATAAAAACGGAGAATATAAAACAGTTCTTCGGAGTTCCTCCATTGTCTATGATGAAAATAGGAGAATCACAGGAATCCTCTGCGTCAACACAGACATAACCCCCTTGAAAGCAAGAGAGGAGGAAAATCAGAAGCTGGCCCAGAAACTGATTCAGACCCAGAGGCTGGAAGCTCTGGGGAAACTGGCAGGCGGGATAGCCCATGATTTTAAAAATATTCTCACCCCGATCATTGGTTTTGCCGAAATGCTTACCGACTCCCTCCCTGTAGAAAGCAGGGACTGGGAAAAGGCGGAAAAGATTCATCAGGCAGGGATCAGGGGTAAGGAATTGACCTCCCAGATCCTTCACTTCAGCAGGCATACTGATATGGAAAAACAAACTGTGGAACTGAAGGATCTTCTTGCGGAAATAATAAGTCTCAGCAGGGTCGTCCTTCCCGAAAACATTGAGATAATTGAAAAAATTGATGAGAACTGTTTCCCTGTCCTGGCTCCTCAGTCCCATATTCATCAGATTGGGATGAACCTGATCACCAATGCCGTGCAGGCCATAGGCTCCGCCGGGGGATTGATCACAGTTTCTCTTGAAAATTCGCAGAGAACTGAGACAGTCAACCATCCATTTGATAAAAAACAGGGCGACTATGTTCATTTACGGATCAGTGATACGGGAGCTGGAATCAGAGAGGAACTGCTGGAAAAGGTATTCGAACCCTATTTTACAACCAAAGCCCCCGGGGAAGGGACAGGACTGGGTCTTTCCATCATCAATGAACTCGTCAAAGAAATGAAAGGTTCCATAAGCATAAAAAGCCTGCAGAACAGGGGAACCGAAGTATCAGTATACCTACCGGCTGCTTCCTCAGCTGCTCAAACTGAGGAGTCAAAGAAAGTCGATTACACTCCCCGGGAGGATTTCCTCCTTAATTTCACTGGGGAACAGAGGAGAATGCCACCCTATATAAGCTGAAGACTAAAAAAAACGTCCATTACAGTAGCCCCTCCGTATTCTATCAGCCTGTTCTGCAGCGAATTCCCGGGATGGAGAACATTTCCATAATCTCTCCTTTATAAAATAAGAAAGTCATGTAAAAATAGGAGAGAAAGAAGGAGTAGGAATGTATATTCTTGGAATAGATATAGGGACCACAAAAATAGCCGGAGTCCTGCTGGATAGAGAAAAGAATCAGATTATCAAAGCCCTTTCCATCAATAGCAAAGCCGGTTTGAAATCTGCTGAAGAGTGGGAAAAGATTCAGGA
Source organism: Oceanispirochaeta sp. (assembly GCA_963666275.2). Classification (GTDB taxonomy): domain Bacteria; phylum Spirochaetota; class Spirochaetia; order DSM-2461; family DSM-2461; genus Oceanispirochaeta. The sequence goes on along the minus strand of CAXXOA010000001.1, from coordinate 928,195 downwards.
TCCCCGGATAATCCTGGAAACCTCTCTGAAAATTGTCAATGAACTGAAAGGGATATCTCCCGAACCGGTCCAGTCGATCGGGATCAGCAGCCAGATGCACGGATTCCTTTATGTCGATAAACAGGGCAAATCCGTAAGTCCTCTCTATACATGGCAGGACAGCAGAGGAGCTATCCCCCTGGAATCGGGAAAAAGCGCCAGAGATATAATATCGGAAAAAACAGGGTACTCCATCTTTGCCGGTTATGCCCTTTGCACACACTACTACAATACACGGAACAGCCTTGTGCCGGAGCAGGCCGAGAAAATTGTAAGCATCGGAACCTATCTGGGAATGGAAATGTGCGGCAGCTCCAGGGCCACCATAGATCCCAGTGAAGCCGCCTCTTTCGGGCTGTACGATATCAGCACCAGAGAGTTCAGACTGGATGCCCTTCAAACTCTCTGGGGAAATGCCGATTTCCTCCCGGATAGAGTGCCCTTCTATTCCCCCATGGGGAAAGACCCGGAAGGAGTCCCGGTCTTTCAGTCACTGGGAGATAACCAGGCCAGCTTTTATGGTACCATGAAGGACAGGGAAGAAACTCTTCTTGTCAATCTGGGAACAGGCGGTCAGGTCTCGCTCCTGATGCAGGAAATCCCTTCTTCACTGAAGGGTCTGGAAGTACGTCCCTATCCGGATGGCAACCTTGTGGTAGGCTCCACTCTGGCAGGAGGAAAATCCTTTGATCTGCTTGTGGATTTTTTCAGCCAGGTACTCAGCTACTTCGGATTTAACCCTTCCAGGAAAGAGATGTACAGGATCATAGATTCTCAGAGGATCACCCCTCCCCCTACTCCTTTGAAGGTACTCCCCTATTTTAACGGAACCAGAGAGAACCCCGAGATCAGGGGAGCCATAGAAAATATTGATCTTGATAACCTGACACCCTACAATCTGATGCATGGTTTTGCAGAGGCCATGGTGAATGAACTGAAAAGCCTTCTGACCCGGAATGGTCTTGATAGGGACTTTTATAATAAAAGAATCGTCGGGTCGGGAAACGGAATAAGACAGAACCCTCTGGTACGCCATCTGATAGAAAAGCTTTTTGAATCTGAGCTGATTATATCGGATCTTCAGGAGGAAGCCGCCTGCGGCTGTGCCCTGTATGGCTGGACAGGTTTGGAGAAGATGTTGGAAAGCTCCTAATTTATCAGTAAAAATTTATGGATTTTTCCGGGCTGTGCCATTAAGATTTAAAAAAGTATGTTTGCCCAAATATTACAAAAGACCAGAAGTCTTCCCTTTCAGGCAGCAGCAGTGATCCTGGGAGTTTTAATGAACTGCTTTTTGAACTGGCTTGCAACTGTGCTGAAAATTCCCTTTTTTCTAGACTCGGTTTTCACGATCCTCAATGCGGGATTACTGGGACTGATCCCGGGGCTGCTGACAGGATTGCTCACAAACCTGACTCTTGAGGTGCTGCGGGGCTTTCCCGGCTACCTCTATCCCTTTGCCCTTGTGAATATGCTTTCCGCTCTGGTTACCTGGCTCCATGTCCGGTACGGGACCCTTTCAAAAGCCTCTGGAGCACTCTGGCTGATATTAACGCTGACTCTTGTCAACTCATTTTCCGGTGCGGTCATTGTGTATATCCTTTTCGGAGGAGTTACCGACGAACGGATTGACTCGGTAATCCGGGCTGTTATTGTTGCCGGCCAGAATTTCTTTACTGCAGCTTTTCTGGGACGGATCCTGATTAACATTGCAGACAAGGGTATTGCAGTCCTTCTGCTCTTTCCCTTATATAAAAAGCTGAAACCCGAAACCGGGTATTAGTCCGTTATAATGGACCGGTCCAGAACCTTTCTTATCAGAGAACTGAAATCAGAAATCCTGTAGGGCTTTGATAGGAAATCCTGCAGCCCCAGGTCAAACAGATCCTTCAGTTTATTATCATCCGCATAACCCGAAGCCAGAATGATTCTGGCGTTTTCATTGATTTCATGAATTTTTATATAGGCGTCACGGCCATCCATAACAGGCATGTTCATATCAAGAATTATCAGATCTATAGAATCATGAGACTTTTCGTATAGAGTGAGAGCTTCCGCTCCGTTCTCCGCCAGCAGCACCGTATATCCCAGAGATTCCAGAATCTCTTTTCCCAGGCTCCTGTTGAACTCCTCATCATCCACAATCAGGATCGTTTCACTCCCCCTGAGGGAGTCAGGAGTGGGAGCCTCTCCCTTTTCGATAGATTGGGCAAGGGGAATGAAAATAGTAAAAACAGTCCCCTCTCCGACCCTGCTCTTAACCGAAATCTCTCCTTTGAACTCTTTCACAGCATTTATGGCGGAAAAGAGTCCCAGACCTGTTCCCTTGCCGCTCTCTTTAGTCGTAAAAAAGGGATCGAAAATCTGAGAGATGTTTTCCTCCGGAATGCCCTCGCCGTTATCCGAGACAGAAAGCCGGCAGTACTCTCCGGGAGAGATGGCAAAAGGACTGGCTTTACAGTATTTGGAGTCCAGATACTGGCCGGTCAGAGTAAAATGAATCTTCCCATCCCCCCCCACGGCATGACTGGCATTGATCCCAAGATTCAGCAGAGAGCTCTGAAGGACAGACTGGTCTCCGAAGACAATATCATCTTTGATGTTAACTTCCGAAGTGATGCTTATTTTCTTATCAATGGAAAAATGGAGAAGATTAATCGTTTCCTTTACCACGTCCTGCAGGGAAAAAGGCTTTTCCTCTGACCTTCCCCTCCGGCTGATACTGAGCAGCCGTCCTGTGAGATCTGCAGCCCGATAGGACGACTTCATGATCATATCCACATATTTCCGGCTCTTCTCATCCAGGTTTCGTGAAGGATCCTCCAGGAGAGAGGCTGCCGTAATTATGCTGCTGAGAATATTGTTGAAGTCATGGGCCACACCTCCTGCCAGCTGCCCCACAGATTCCACCTTCTGGGCATGGAAAAGCTGATCCTTGATCAGTTTCTGCTCCTCTTCGGCTCTGATCTGTTCTGTAATATTCCTTTTCACTGTGGCAAAATTGATAATTTCTCCACTTTTGTTGAACACCGGAGAGGTGCTCAGCTCTTCAGTTATATAACTCCCGTCCTTGATCCTGTTGGTAAACCGGCCTGTCCAGGGAATGCCCTGATTCACTGTTTTCCAAAGATCCTCCTGAAGGGTTTTATTCTCCATATTTCCATCCCAGAACAGCTCCAGCGGATTTTTTCCCAGAGCCTCCTCTTTTGTATAGCCTGTGGTATTCACAAAAGCTCTGTTCACATATTCTATATTTCCCTGCCGGTCCAGGATCTCCACCGAATCATAGGTCTGCTCAACCACAGTATGAACTTTCTCATAGGAGTTCTGCATCTCTACAGAGTCTGTAATGTCCTCTTTTATGCCCAGATAGTTGGTTGCTTCACCGTTATCATTGAACACAGGAGAAATCACAGCATCTTCGTAGTAGAGAGTCCCGTCTTTTTTCTGATTGAGAAAGCGCCCTTTCCAGACCTTCCCGGCAGAGATGGTTTCCCAGAGTTCTTTGTAATCGGTACTTCTGCTCCGGCTGTTTTTGAGGATCCCGGGCGAAGCGCCGAGAAGTTCCTCCTCCGAATACCCGGTAAGCTCCGTACAGTATCTGTTTACGTACTCAATCTTCCCGTTCAGATCTGTAATGATAACAGAAACAGGCAGCTGATTGAGAAGAAAATCATTAGAGGAAATGGTACTGCGGTACTGCCAGAGACGTTCACTTTCACGGGGAACCCATTTTTTCAGAAGGATCACAATGACGGTAATCGCAACGGCAAGGTTGAGCCCCTTGGGAATCAGAGTGGCCCAGGAAGAATATAGGACTCTGAAATATTTTTCTTCTATGACTCCCCGGAGAGAGGCCTGAGTGAGACCGAAATAAACGCTTTCGAAAAGGGTCCGGAACGCATCAAAGCTCAAAACTGTAAAAAGGATGACAAACATGGAATTCCGGATATTTTTCTTTCTCAGGCGCGTGATGTAAAATGCGAAAATAAAAGCCCAGAGTATACTCAATACCCAGTATAGGATAAGAGTAATAATACTAATAATACCCATATGTTTCCTGTTTCAGTTTCAGATTCCAGCGACTCTGTCTATCCTTATTTTATTCTAGAACAAAAAAGAGACCGATAGCCAGTGATTTTTCCCTTTTATCAGTTCTTCATGGCGGGCAGGAATATTCTGAAAGTGGTCCCCTCGCCCACTTTGCTGAGAACCTGGACATCGCCTCTATGCTGTTCTATGATCTGGTAGACCGTAGGCAGTCCCAGTCCGGTCCCTTCGCCTTTTGGTTTGGTCGTGTAAAAGGGATCAAAAATACGGTTCAGATCTCCTTCAGGTATCCCCTTTCCCGTATCGATGATATCGATTTCCACCTTATCCGATACGGGATCCGATTTAACCCTGTACTCGATGGTCCCTCTCTCGTCAATGGCATCTGCAGCATTCAGACCCAGATTGATCAGAGCATTCTGAAGATCTCCCTCGTTGCCATGGGCGAAGTACTCCACTTCGGGGGTTGAAAAGACAACTGGAATTGTTTTACGGACCGAATGGGAAAGGAAATCCACAACATCTTTCAGGATGTGATTGACATTTACAGGGGCAAAAACCATCTCCTTCTGACGGGAAATGGACAGAAGTTTCCCTGCCAGTTCCGATGATGAAGCAGCCAGAGAGAGACTCTTATTCATATACCCTCGGATTTTTTCATCCCCGGGATCCAGATTCTGCAGAACAAGTTCCATATACCCGATAATTCCCTGAAGGTAGTTATTGAAGTCATGGGCGAAGCTGCTGGCCACCTTGCCGATAGCTTCCATTTTAACAGCCCTGTTCAGCTGATTCAGAAGATCTTCCTTGTCGGAAATGTCGTGAATCATATTAATCTGATAACTGACTGTTTCCTGCTCAAACTCATTGGAGATGACTTCCACCGACCGGAGCTGCTCAGAGGCATCACAGAATGTCATAACCGTATAGCTTTTATCTCCCCTGTCGTAATTGATCACAGGATGATTGTCCAGGTTCATCTCTTCCAGACTTCTGTACCGGGAGACCCGGTACAGTTCCTCTGCCGCCTCATTGCAGGAGAGGATACTGCTGTTCCGGGGATCTGTAATGATGATGGGAACTCTGTTTTCATTGAAAAGGGCTCTATAGCGCTTTTCCGTGCTCTTAAGAAGTTTCTGGTACCTCAGGATAACGAGGATCAGAGCTGTCAGAGCCAGGATAATGGCAAGCAGGATAATAATAATAGAAAGTGATTTCTCATCAATCAGGGGAGCATGGTTCAGAAGAACCGTCTCTTCGGGAAGACGCCTTCTGTCCAGGTTGAATTTCTGCAGGACCCTGTAATCGATGAGAGGTCTGTTCCGGGAGACCTCGGACACAGGTATTCCGGCAATATCCGCGCCCTGAATAAGATCCAGAACCAGACGGGCGCTCAGTTCGGCATAAAATCTGTGATCCACCACATAACCGCCAAGAAGGCCTTTACCGATCCCATGCCTCCAGAGATGGAATACAGGGGCGTTGCTGTGACTGCTTATCAGTTTGACACTTTCATTAAAACTCAGAGTCCTGTCCAGACGGTCTCTGTAGGCTGAAAGGAGGATGAGAGGCTGATCCGGCTGCAGATTTTCCAGTTCCGCCGCGAACTCATCAAATGAAAGGTTACCCAGAGAGATATACTCCAGTGGTATGGACCGGATCTGTCTCTGATACTCCCGGGCGGCAAAAAAATCTGCGGACCCGCTGCTGGTTTCGTCATAAATGATATGGATATTCCGGAGATCCGGTATGAGCGTTTTTATAAGGTCAACAGTTTCCTTAAAGGAGATTTTTTCGGGGAATCCCGTTACATGGGGATTGGAATTCTGCTGCCTGGCCAGATCCTGGTTATTCACTCCGAAAAAAACAATGGGAATGCCGGGAAAGAGCTCTTCCTGATATTCCAGGGCAAAAATGAGAGCATTGTCATCTGCGGTAATAACATAATCATACGAACCGGTTATACGGGTCTTGAATGAGAGTTTACCGTACAGGATCCGCTTCATTTCCTCATAGGAGTAACGTTTTGAATCCAGGAACTCCGTATGCATTTCGATGGTGTAGTCGCTTTGACTGAATACATCGTTTAATCCTTCAGACTGAAGGGGATAAGTGGGAAAAGAGGAATCGTAGGATGATATATACAGTACTGAATACGCCTGTTCAGCCTGGAGGACAGCTGAAAACAGGCATACAAGTATCAGAAAAATGCGTTTCAATGATAAACCGTCTCTCTCAATAGGGTGTTTACTATAAAGTATAATTTACCCCGGAGAGAATGCAATAGGAGGGAGGGATTTTTCCCGTGAGGCTGTACAGATTTACGTCCCGAGGCATAGTCCCTCTGTTATCCCATCTCTTTCAGTTTTCCAAGTACCTTCTGACCGATACCTGACACTTCAGAAACCTGTTCCGCCATGGTTTTTACATCCGAACTGACATGCTCAACGGCGCTGAGAGTCTCATGGGACTGATTTTCTAGAAGTTTGGTAAAGTTTTCGTTCTCCTCTATAATTGTAAGGATCTCATTATTCATAAGATCAACCTGCCCGATGATATTTGTAATATTGTCCATGGATTCCACCACTGTAGAAATTGTGGACGATATCCCCTCTACTTTTTTCCCGATGCTCTGGGCTGTCTCTGTCGTCTGTCCCGAAAGCTGCTGAACCTCTTTGGAAATGACAGTGAATCCATGCCCCCTGGAGCCGGTTCTGGCGGCTTCAATGGCGGAATTGATGGACAGGACGTGGGTTTTTTCCGCAATATCATTGATAAACTGGATCATCTCACGTATTTCACTGGAGATTTCCCGCAACTCATAGATTACATCCCTTGTTCTGACAGCATAGCCGGAAGCGGATTTTGACATGGAATTGACCTCATGGATTTTTGAAAATCCCCCTGTCAGAGACTCCAGCATGCGGTTCAGAGTTTCCGTGAGGGTGCTGGAGGAGGAAAACATCTGCTCCGTTACGGCCGAGGTATCCTCCATCATCTTCCGGATCTCTTCATTCCGTGAGATGACGGATCCCACCATCTCTCCTGTATTCCTGATGTACTCTTTCCGGAGCAGGTCTGCCGCCTGTTTATTGTCTTTCAGATCTGACTGGGCTTTTTCCGCCAGGGACTGCTGTTTTCTTGATTCCCTCAGCATCTTTTCTGCCAGATCCTGCTGCTGCCGGCTCTCTTTGAGGGCTTCACTGATTTTTGAAATAAGTTTATTGAAAATTTCAGCCAGATCCCCTACCTCGGTTCCTGTCTCAACATCAATTCCCCTGTGATCTTCAAAATTGCCGCGGTTTGTCAGTTCGTTCATGCTGTTGGCCAGTTCCAGAAGGGTGGATTTTGCTCCGTGCTCCGCCACATTGAGACCGCAGATCTCGTCTTCCATGGAAACTCTCACACCCCCGGCAAACCTGTCTACCAGTTTGTAGAGCAGAAGCCCCAGACCGAAAGCCCATCCGAAACAGACAAGAACTCCCAGTGCCTGTACTTTTATCTGATCAAAACGTGTCATCTCTTCAAGAAGTTCCGGACGGATAAAAAAACCTACGGCCAGAGTGCCCCAGACTCCGCAGAATCCATGCACAGGCACAGCTCCGACCACATCATCCAGCTTGAATACCCTTTCCAGAAGAATAGACGATCCGTAGACAACGATCCCCGCCACGGCACCGATCAGGGCGGAGGAAAAAGTATCCACAAAGGCACATCCCGCTGTGATGGCCACCAGACCTCCCAGAATCCCATTGGCAATCATAGTCCCTTCAATTTTCTTTTCAGGATGAAAAATCCAACTCAGACCGGATGAAACGACACAGCCGAAACAGGCAGCCAGGGTGGTATTCAGTGCAATCGAGGCTATATCGGGCGTTGCCGTCAGTGTGGAGCCGCAGTTGAATCCGAACCATCCGAAGAACAGGATAAATGTCCCCAGGAATACAAAGCGCATGTCACCGGGATAAATGGTATTGGATGCCCCGGGTTTTCCCGTAACCGGATCGGTCTGAAATTTGCCAAGTCTGGGGCCCACAACAATAGTCCCCGCCAGAGCCATCCATCCTCCCAGACTGTGAACGACTGAGGACCCGGCAAAATCCTTGAACCCCAGGGCTTCCAGCCAACCCATGCCTCCGGTAGAGGGATCTGTTCCATGAAGAAAACTTCCCCAGACCCAGTGACCGAAAACGGGATAGATGAAAATGGAGAGGAGGAAAGACAGAAGAATATACTGCTTCAGCTTGGCCCTTTCGCAGATAGCTCCTGAATCGATGGTGGCAGCTGTACCGACAAAAACGGACTGAAACATGAAAAATACAGCGATCCAGGGATCTTCAATGGAGATAAGAAAATCGCTTGTCCCGAAAAGGCCGCCATGGGATTTACCAAACATCAGGCCGAATCCGATAATCCAGAAACCGATGACTCCCAGAACAAAATCTGTCAGATTTTTAATGGAAACATTGATGGAGTTTTTGGATCGGGCCATACCCGCTTCGAGTGCCATAAAACCGGGCTGCATAAAAAAGACAAGGGCAGCGGAAATAAGAACCCAGACATAATCCAGATCCGTCTGAATCCTGTCTATCCTCTTATCGTACTCCCGGAAGATTTCACTGTCGCTGAGTGATTGGGAAGCAAGAGGGTAAAGGCTCAATACTAAAATCAGAATAACCAACTTTTTGTTCATGCAGACTATTATAACAGAACAGAGATTCTCTGTTACCGCCTGGAAAGATTTCGCCCCTGGCCTCCCGCTATTTTAGGAAAAAACGGGTTTCTCCGACATTTTTGTATGGTTTTTACCGCCGGGAAAACTGGAATTTCATAAAGTCATCAGAGGAGTTTTGCTATCCTCCCTGTGCTTAAACTGTTTATACAGTTTCGAAAGAGGGAAAACTGTGGGAGCTGTCCGGGATCAGATAGAACTTCAGATCCTTCCCGTCCGTATCCTCACGGCAGGCATCAACAGCCCCTTCCAGAGTCGTAAAGCAGCGGATTCCCGCGGGAACAAGATCTTCCGGATTCATGTCGGAAACAAAATAGACTTTGAACCGGGAGGCCACCTCACAACCGTAATAGGCTATGAATCTGCCGATTGTGTAATTCTCCCTGAGAAAACTTTCCCGGGACTGCATATCCGGATAATCCCGGATCATCTCCTCCATCAGCGGATTCCCCAGCCCTTCATGGCAGCGTGCTGTCAGGATCAGACGTCCCCCCGGGTTGAGAGCCTCACAGCTGTTTATGAGGGATTTCACAGTTTGATAGAAGTTGATATCACCGGGGAATCCCCCGGCCGAAGCAATGACCAGGTCCCTTTTTTCGGGTATGCCGATGCGGAAAAAATCTCTGAGTCTGGCACAGCCGGCTTTATGGGCCTCCCGGTAGTGACCGGCCACAACCGCTCCCGGTCCGCTTTTACCGGGCACAATATTCACAAGGAAGGAAGGTCTGATAAAATCCGAAGCCTCTTCCAGATCTTCATGGAGATGGTTTCCCTCTATTTTATCGCAGCCGATATCAGGATGAGACCCTTTTCCCTTTTCGGGATGAAGGCTGAGAGAGTGGTTCTGCATTATGGTTTTTCTGCTGCTGATTCCCGGAAGAAGGGATTTTCTCCCGCCGCTGTAACCGGCCATCAGATGGAATACAATTCCTCCGGTCAGAATCAGATGATCCGCTTCTGCGGCTATCCTGTTGATTTCGACCTCTGTCCCCCGGGTGGTTGTTCCCAGGTACACAAGGTTTTCCCTGTCATCACAGTTATGGTCGACAAATCGGTATTTACCGTAGAGAGGTCCCACCAGCGTCTTCTTCTCTTCTTCACTGTGGGGCCTGTGAGTGCCCAGGGCACAGAGAAGTGTAATATCATCACTGCGAACTCCCCCCTTCTCCAGTTCTGCCGTCAGAAGAGGGAGATACCGGTGGGTCTGCTGCCAGGAACGGGTAATATCGGAAAAAACCAGGCAGACAGTCTCCCCTTTATTCACAAGGTCCTTCAGACGCTTAGAAGCGATGGGAGACGCCAGGGCTTCTTCTGCCATTGTCTCAAAGGATTTTTCCTCACTTTGATAGGACGACTCGATCATTGTCCCCTCCCAGTTATCGGGAAGAGAGCTTGTCTGAATGGTTTCTCCATAGGGAAGAGTGATGCTTTTCATGGGGCCTATGGTAGAAAGTCCGACCTGACGTGTCAATTTCATTGCTCCTGAAATATTTTTTTTCTTCCACAGTCTTGACCAAAACCCGTGTAGACTGTACTTTTAGGAAGAAACGTTTCTACACAAAGAAACATAGATTTTTTTAAAATAGGGAGAAAAATCATGAAAAAGGCAGCAATGCTGTTAATAGCTTTCCTGGTGATATCTGCAGGAGTATCCGGAGAAGGACAGAAAGACACAGAGAATGAAACTCTGAAAATCGGCATATCCCAGTTTGTACAGCACCCTGCCCTGGATGCGGTGGCACAGGGGATTATGGATGAAATGGCTGTTCTCGGTTATGACAATATTGAGTTTGATTATCAGAATGCCAATGCCGATGCAAGCACAGCGACACAGATTGCCAGCCTATTCAAATCAAAGAAGATGGATATGGTCGTGGGTATAGCGACTCCTACGACACAGGCTTTGCAGATGGCCATCAAAGATGTTCCCATTATCTACGCAGCCATATCGGATCCTGTTTCTGCCGGAATGGTTGATTCTCTTGAAAAGGGAGAGCCGGGAATCGCCGGAACCTCTCACCAGACCCCTGTTGTAGAGCAGCTGCAGTTTTTGATGGATCTGACAGACGTAAAGGCTCTGGGGCAGGTATATTCCGGAAATGATGACAGCGCCATGTATCAGGCCAGACAGACAGAACTGGCCTGTCAGGAACTGGGTCTTGAATATATTGCCACTGCCGTCAACTCCTCTGCAGAGGTGAAATCCGCCACCCAGTCCCTGATGGGCCGGGTGGATGCCATCTATGTTTCTACAGATAACACGGTTGTATCGGCCCTGAGCAGTCTGACTGTAACAGCCATGGAACATGGTATCCCCGTGCTTTCGGCAGATCCCTCTTCGGCTATGGAAAATCCCGTTCTGGCGGCCTGGGGATTTGACTGGTACTATGTGGGACAGAGAACGGCGAGAGTTATGGATAAGGTCCTGAAGGGAGCTGATACAAGTGAAATGCCCACTGATATTATCAGTGAGACAGCCAATATGAACCTGATACTGAACACTGCGGTTGCAGAAAAAGTGGGTATCACGTTTACACCGGAAGCCCTGGCAATGGCTCAGACAGTGATCACCGAATAGACATATACCTTTCAGGGAGGCTCCGGATCCGGGGTCTCCCTGCGGCTTTTCTTCCTGAATTTTACGATTTTATCCCGTGAGCTTTGCCGAGAAGGAAGCTATCCTATAGACAAATAATATCAGCCTATTAGAATAGATATATGTATACACAGATTATTATTTTTTCATCCATTGCCCTGATTCTGCTGATTTCACTCCAACTTGTATTTAAAAGAGCTCTTAAAAAAAGAAAAGACAAGATCGACGATCTGAAAAGTACAAGTCCCATTTCCACATCCACACCGCTGAATCATCCCAACAGAACATTTAAATCCCAGGCGAAAAACAAGGTTACCGCCAGGTTCACTATAATAAAGAATGTCACAGTGACAACTCTGCTTGTCCTTTTCATCCTGGCCATTGCTTTTCCTTTTGTCGACAGGCTTCCCCAGGCCTATATTTCCATACTGGTAGGTGCGGCGGCTATCATAACAGGTATGGCGGCCAAACCGTTCATTGAAAATTTTCTGGCCGGAATTGCCATAACTGCTTCAAAAATGGTCAACATCGGAGATACGATTCTGATCAACAGCAATTACGGAACCATAGAAGATATCTCCCCCACCCATACGGTCGTGAAGCTCTGGAACTGGAAAAGGTATGTCATACCCAACAGCGAAATGATCTACTCGGATTTTCTGAACTACAGTCTTTTTGATAAATGGATCTGGGGTCATGTCGAGTTTTCCGTAGCCTATGGAACGGATATGGATAAACTGGAGGAGATTGCACTCAGAGTTACCAATAATTCCCCTAAATACCTGGGAGTGGAACCCCCCTCCTTCTGGGTCATGAAAACAGAAGAAAAATCGGTAACCTGCTGGATCGCCGCCTGGGCAGCCTCACCCAGTGATGCCTGGGAACTGGAAGCGGATATCAGGAAAAACCTGATAATGGAACTGGAAGCGGAAGGCATCAGAACTCATGTAAACTACCTTTCCAGCCGGGAAGGTGTACAGTCTTTATCCTAGATCAGCGGTCAGCTTCCAGAGTGGTGAGGATCTGATCAATCCCCACCGGCCTGGCTTCCAGAAACCCCTGGAACTCCTCACAGTGTAATGTCCTCACATATGCAAGCTGCTCGGGAGTTTCAACCCCTTCGACAATGACCCGAACCCCCATCTGATGAGCCAGGTCGGATATGGCTTTCAGTATGGATCCGTCATCCCTCTCCGGGTAATCCATAATAAAGGCCCGGTCTATTTTAAGCTTATCCGACTGCAGGTGCTTGAGATAGCTCAGAGAAGAGTATCCCGTCCCGAAATCATCGATTGCCACGGTCAGTCCGTTTCTATGAAGGAACTCTATAGTGGCGCCTGTATGCTTCAGATTTTCCGAAAGGATCGTTTCAGTAATCTCAAAACAGAGGCTTCCTGCCGGGACAGAACTGTCGTTGACCATCTGTACCAGTTCGGCAACAAGCTGAGAGTCGTTGAACTCCTGGGAGGAAAGGTTTACGGAGATTTTAAAGTCCTTTGGTGCAGAAGGGAGAATCAGGCGGCACTCATCCAGGACTTTCTGAAGAATATGCCTTCCCAGTCTCTTTATCATCTGCGGATTCTCCTCCATCACAGGAACAAATAGCCCCGGGGAAACCGGTCCGAGTCTGGCGCTGTTCCAGCGGACAAGAGCTTCCATCCCCACAGGCTCTTTTGTATGCACATCATTCTGCATCTGATAGACCACATGGAACTCATCCCCGGCAAAGGCCTGGTCCACTTCGTTCCGGATCATTCTGACCTGTTTGACCTCTTCAAATATATTCCGGTTGAAAATCAGATATTTGACACTCTTCATACGGGTGAGAGCTTCCAGGGCGACAAAGGCATTATTGATCAGTTCATGCCCGTCCCGGCCATGATCGGGAGAAAAGGAAATTCCTGAGACATACTCGATCAGGGGCGGTTCAGACTGAAGGAAATGAAATGATGAGATGCAGTTTTCGATCCGCAGCATAAGAGAATCAATATCGGAAGGATTCTCCATATAGTCGGTGAGAACAAAAAGCCCCGCCATGGGAGCCACTACATGGCCCCTGCCGGAAAGGACAGTGCCGAGGAGAGTCGAAAAACGGTGCACAAAGGAGGATTCATCCTCCTCGCAGAGATAGGAGATGATTTCCCCCACATTGACAATGCGGAGAATGATCACCACCCCTGAATCATCTTTTCTGCTTATGAAATCAAAGTCCGGACAGACACAGGAGAGAGAATCATTATTCACATTGATAAAAGAGCCTGGATTCTCGTCCAGGTCTGTGCTGTTGAGAATAGTTTTGGGCTCGGAATAGATCCCGATGTAAAAGATGATCCCTTTCTGAGGTGAGGTCACCGTTTTAACCCGGAGGAATTTCTGAATATGCACATCCTCGGATGTCATATCCCATACATTGCCTTCCCATATACTGGTTCCGGAGCTTTTCTCAGAGAGTTTTATCTGTGACTCACCCCTCAGGAAATTTTGTGGTTTTTTGCCCCTGATCTGATCAAAAGTAAACCCGAAGGTCTTTTCAAAAACCCTGTTGCAGTAGATAAGATTCATATTGGCATCGGTAATAATGATCCCGTCATGGGAAAAATCTGAAATATACCCTGTGGCGACAAGATAAAAATGCTCGGATTCTCTGATGGAATAGAAAAAGATGAACAACAGAAGCAGAACTCCCAGTACTGCAAGAATCACAGGATTCACCCAGCGGTTCCGGACCAGAAAGTTCTCGGATTCGGTGCGGATCAGTCCCTGTCTGTAGGAGCTGACCAGATACCAGTTTCCACTCAGTTTATCGAACCGGGCAGGAAATTTGATCCCGGTTTCGATGGTTTTGAAGAAATAATTGACGCCCTCCCATTCCAGATGCCCTGTATCTGATTGTTCAAATTGCTCAAAAAGCTCCGCCGAAGAGTCACTTTTCCCACGGAGGACGGCATCTCCCAGGGATTCTCTGTCCTCAAGGAGAGAGAAACTGATCAATCCCTGCCTGCTGAGAAGCCCCATAGTGATCCTGTCCCGGTTGGTTTTCTCGAATTCCGTCAGAATTTCCAGAAGTTTCTGACCGTTGAAATTCACCATAAGAGACCCTTTGCGCTCATCCTGATATACAACGGGTATGGCAAAACGGACTGTTATTTCATAGGGACGGACCGGACGATCATTCTCATAGTTCAGGTCCAGATCGGAAACATAGAGCTCTCCGGGTTCTACGCTCCTGAGGCTCTCTATATAGTACTGATGGTTTTCTCTCTGAAGAGACTCCTCATCTACAGTAACGATACTTTCACCGGCTCTGTGAACTCTGAGGATTTCCCCTCCTTCAGTACTGAGGTAGAGCAATTTGGTATAGGAAGGCTTACTTCTGAGGAAACGGGTAAACATACCATTGATTTCCTCCCGTGTTCCCGAACCGGGTGATTCCAGGAATACAGAAAACTCATCTGAATTGCGCACAATATTGAGATCATCGTAGATCCCGTCAATCAGGGAGCGAAGCTGAAGATTACTGAGACGGACAATGCTCTCCTGCTCCTTTTCTATATCGAATATTATGGCATTATACTGATTTCTGTAGACAAGACTCAGCCCCAGACCACAAAGCATAAGAACAGGAAGGGCAAAGAGAACAAATCTTTTCAGAACGATTTTATAGGTGTATCTGACAGCGTCAAAGGGAGAAAAATGCATAGGGCTCCTAAATAGACAAATGTATTCCTTCTTTTTTTATAATATAGATTAGAGCTTCTTTCCATAACTGAATCTGAAGTTCTCGTGAAGGACTTCTTCAATTTTAAGGCAGTCGGGCCGGTAATGTATTATAGTAATCTATATGAAAATTACTGAACCTGTGGACTATTCCAAGCCCTGTAAACTGGCCGACCGGATTTGGTGGGTTGGTCACTATATAGAAGGGGATCCCTTTCAATGCCACACATACCTGATAGAAAATGGAAGAGATTCCATTCTCTTTGATCCGGGGTCCAGGCTGACATTCAGACAGAGTTTCTCGAAAATAGAAGAGATCCTTCCCTTTTCACATATTCGCTATTTTGTTGTCCATCATCAGGACCCTGATATAACAGGTGCCCTGGAGATCATTGACCAGCTGAACTGCAGGGATGATGCGGTGATTCTCAGCCACTGGAGAGCAATTGCCCTGCTGAAGCATCTGGATCTGAAGATGCCCCTGAAGTGCGTGGAGGAGCTTAACTGGAAGCTGAAAGCCGGGGAGAGAGAACTGGATTTTATCTTCACCCCCTATCTTCACTTCCCGGGAGCCTTCTGTACCTACGATCCGCTATCACAGTCTCTTTTTTCCAGCGACCTGATGGGTGGATTTACAGAAGGTTTTTCTCTGTTCGCTGAGGATAGATCCTATCTCGAATCCATCAGACTCTTTCATGAACACTATATGCCTTCCAGGGAGATACTGGCTACAACGATCAGAAAATTTGAAACCCTGTCTCTGGAAAGAATTCTCCCCCAGCATGGTTCAATCATTCGGAAGGATCTGATTCCCTTTATTCTGGATCAGATGAAAGATATGGACTGCGGCATCTATCTCCTGACACAGACAAGTTCTGAAGTGAAAAAACTGTCCCAGCTGAACCGGTTTATGAACAATTTCATGGAAACCCTGGTCATATATAAATATTTTGATACTATTGCGGTACACCTTCTTGAGCATATCAGGGAAATTATTCCTGCCAGTGAACTCCGTTTTCTGGTGCATAGGGAAAATGCACCCTGGAGGATTCTGGAACAGAAGAACCGCTATAGAGGAACCCTCTTTCAACCGGAAAAAAAATGGGAAGAAGAGATGGTTGCCAGCGATAAAATGTGTTCCGGAAAATACCGGATTTTTGATAATACCATTGTTCTTCCCCTGACCAATCCTGAGTCGGGAGATTTCTCCTGCTGCGCTCTTTTGAAACTGGAAGAAAGCGTCGAACTGGATGAAGAAACCAGATCTGTTCTGGATCAAGTGACCTTCCCTCTGAGTATAGCCATTGAACGAGAGCTGATACAGCAGCAGCTGGATGCGGAAAAACAGACGTTTTATGAAATGTCCATCAAAGACAATCTGACTGGTCTCTACAACAGAACCTTTATGAATGAAACGATCCCCCGGCTCCTCTCCCATCATGACAGAGGGGTTTTCAATGGCCTGGCTCTTTTAATGCTCGACCTGGATCACTTTAAAAAAGTCAACGATACCTACGGTCATCCTGTTGGGGATCAGGTATTGAAAAAAACCGCCGAATCCATTCTTCAGAAACTCAGAACCGGTGATATTGCCGTAAGAATAGGCGGCGAAGAGTTTGCTATTTTCCTGATCCTCGAAGAGAACTGTGATTTAAGGGGGCTAACCGACAGGATGGCAACAGGAATCCGCGATATCGATTTTTCCCGGGAGATGGGAAATCAAAAACAAACCATCAGCGGTGGCCTGGCTATCAGGGAAAAAGGAGAATCCCTGGAAGACCTGATAGAAAGGGCTGATTCTTATCTATATCAGGCGAAAAAAAATGGCAGAGACAGGATATCGGCTCCTCCGAACTGAGATAGATTTCATTATCAGGAATTATCAAGAAGTTCTCGTACTTTTGTGCTGATCTCCTCGATTTTATAGGGTTTTACAATGATATCAGCCATTCCATCTTCACTTAATAACTGAAGTTTTTCATTATCAACAAATCCGGTGGCTATAAGGATTTTTACTGCCGGGTTTAGTTTTTTCAACTTTTTATATGCCTCACTGCCGTCCATAACAGGCATATTCATGTCCAGGATTACAAGTTCTACTTCATCCTGAGCCTTCGCAAAGGCATTTACCGCTTCAAGACCGTTAGTTGCAAGAAGGACTGTATACCCCAGGGAATGGAGTATTTCATATCCCAGATCTCTGTTGAAATCTTCATCATCAACTAAAAGTATCGTTTCTGTACCGGACTCCAATCTTAAATCTAAAAAATTCCTGTCCCTGTGAGCCTTAGCTGCCGGAATAAGAATGGTAAATGTGGTGCCTTCTCCCACTTTACTGTCTACACGGATCTCCCCCTCATGATCCCGGACAGTTTTCATTACCGATGACAGACCCAGTCCAGTTCCTTTCCCCGCCTCTTTTGTGGTAAAAAAAATATCAAAGATCCTGGGCAGGATTTCCTCAGGGATACCTTTTCCCGTGTCCTGAACAATCAGTTTCAGATACTCCCCCTGCTGGATAGGAAACGGGCTTTTTGTACAGTACTCCTTTCGCAGATGTACATTGGTCAGCTCAAAACGGATCTCACCTGATTCATGAATGGCATGACTGGCATTAACGCCCAGATTGAGCAGTATACTGTGAAAACGCGATCTGTCACCCACAATATCAGGAGTTGTCGATAAGTCATCAAAAACCAGACGGATTTTTTTATCGATCGTATGCTCCAGGATGTCCAGGGTTTCCCGGATCAATGCACTGAGGGAAAACTCATATTTTGAAGCACCCCGACGGCTTATAGACATAAGTTTTGAAATAAGATCAGCGGCATTACTGGAAGATTCCAGAATCATCTCAATATATTTATGATTCAGGGAAGCCGTGTCGTTTTCGTTCAGCTTCAAAAGGGAGGCGGCGCCTATTATACTGGTCAGGATATTGTTAAAGTCATGGGCGATCCCCCCGGCTAACTGTCCGACTGATTCAATTTTCTGAATCTGATGAAGCTGTTCCATCGCACGTTCCTGTTCTTCCTGAGACTGGATTAAAAGGGTGATGTCCTTTCCAATGATTACATTATAATTTGCCCCGGAAATTATGACCTTTTTTATGGAGAACAAAAAGTGCTTCTTCTCTTTATATACTCCCGGGTCCTCTATCTGAATGGACTTTCCGGAGCTGCTGTTCAAGCGCCTGTATGGCAGTTTCTCAAATGAGGCAATGGATTTTCCTTTAATCTGACTGTATTGACTATCCAGAAAATCGATAGCGGATTGATTCAGATCAATGATGCTCTCATTTTCATCTATGATGAGGATAATATCTGAAATTTCTTCCAGAACCGATCGGAACAGTTCCAATTCTGCAACGGAATGCTTAAGAGTACTATAGTAGTTTTTATGAAAACTCTTATCGCCTAATCCAATGACCCTTTTACGGATTTCATTTCTGTGTTCATCATCTATAAAATGTTCTTTCATACAGTTCTACAATATCTTCTAATGTTGGCATTTTGGGGTTTGTGGCATTACAGACATCCTGTAGAGAAAACCCGGCCAGTTTACGGCACTCAGATTTTGTTAAATGGAATTGACTCAGATTCCCGGTTATTCCGGTTTTCTCTATGATTGCTCCCAGCTCCCGGTTCAGACTATCAAGACCTGGTTGCGCTTTTACGCCCCGGGCCGTGGCCAATACGCTTGTGATACGGTCAAATTTATCCGGACAGGAGTCGTAATTGTATTCACAGATACTTTTCAGCAGCAGGCCGTTACAGACGCCATGAGGAAAATCCTTGAAGCCTCCTAAAACATGGGCCATAGCATGTACAAGTCCCAGGCTGGCGTTGGAAAAAGCCAACCCCGCTTCAAGCGAGGCATACATGAGATTTGTTAAAAGCTCCAGATTGGATACATCCGAAAGGGCGGGTATCAGGTTTTGCGCTATCAGCTCAATGGCTCCCACCGCATGACGGTCTGTCAAGATTGAACTGGCCGTAGAAACAAAAGCCTCAATCCCATGAGTCAGAGTATCCAGGGATACAGACACGAGGACTTCCTTATTGAGGGTTAAAAGAGGGACGGGGTCAACAAGGGAAATATCCGGAACCAAAGCCTTTGAAATGATGGCTATTTTCCTTTGTTCCCCTGTATTATTAATTATGGAGAACTGGCTGACATCAGCAGAGCTGCCGCAGGTAGTAGGAATACAGATGAGGGGAGGAATGGGATTCTCTATTTGATCCACCCCTTCAAAAGAATTGATATGACCATGGTTGGTTGCCACAATTCCAATTCCCTTGGCAGCGTCGATGACGCTCCCTCCGCCGACAG
Source organism: Oceanispirochaeta sp. (assembly GCA_963666275.2). Lineage (GTDB taxonomy): Bacteria > Spirochaetota > Spirochaetia > DSM-2461 > DSM-2461 > Oceanispirochaeta. Next base: position 908,729 of record CAXXOA010000001.1, on the reverse strand, counting down.
CAACGATAATGTCACAGCTGTTATCCCTATATTCCGATGCGCCCTCCATTATTTGAAAATCTCTGGGATTCTCCGATACATCATCAAAAAGTGAAACCCGAATCCCGTTCTGTTCAAAGGATAGAAGAATTTTTCTAAACCAATCGCATTTCTGAATATTTCGATCCGTTACAAGAAAGATATGAGCCCCCCCGAACATATTGGCATATTGACCTACCAGTTCAAGACTCCCTTTTCCTGATATGACTTCGGGGGCGACGAATTTCCTTAATTCCAGAGGATTGATCATTTTACGGTAAACCCTTTTTTAAAATTCCTCAAAATCAGAGTCTTCCCTGTATGAGCTTGTGTCTTCATTTACCATTTCCGGTTCGGGCAACTCTCTCATCACACTCTCATTCTTGCGGACAATGGGAGTTTTTTTAACGGTATGACTCTTATTCTCTATCTGAAGATTCCTGCCGGTATCCTTTCCTATCCTGAAATAGGTGACTGCTTTTTTCATGGCTTCCGCTTCTGATTTCATTTTTTCCGACATAGTCGCCATCTCTGAGGAAGCTGAGGCATTTTGCTGTACTACCGAATCCAATTGTACAAGGGCACTGTTAATCTGTTCAGATCCTTTATTCTGTTCCTGGCTGGCCATGGTGATCTCTTCTACCAGATCGGCTGTTTTTTTCATTGCAGGCACTATCTGATCAATCAGGTCTTTCGCTTCGATGGCTCTGGAAACACTGGTCCGTGTAATCTCGGTGATTTCTTTCGCTGCGGCTCCGCTGGATTCGGCCAGTTTCCTGACTTCCGAGGCAACCACAGCAAAACCTTTTCCTGCGTCACCGGCCCTTGCGGCTTCTATGGCGGCGTTCAATGCCAGAAGATTGGTATTCCGGGCGATTTCCTCTATGACTGTGATTTTTTCAGCAATATTTTTCATGGCTTCAACGGTTTCATCCACAGCTGTCCCGCCTTTTACGGAGTCTTCCGTCACTTTCTGGGCCATCACATTGGACTGCTGGGAATTATTTGTATTCTGCTGAATATTGGATGTCAATTCCTCCATTGAGGCTGAGACTTCTTCCATATTAGAGGCCTGTTCATTTGTTCCGGAGGAAATGGCCGCAGAACTGAGAGCGATATCATTACTACCCTTCAGTACCTGATCGGAAGAGTGCATAATGGTGATGATCGACTCTCTCAGTTTCTGCTGCATCTCTTTCAGTGCATTAACCAGTGTGCCGATTTCATCTTTTTGATTGATCTCTATTTCGCTGGTCAGATCTCCCTGGGAGACTTTTTCTGTAAAGGCAAGGGCTTTCTGTATGGGAAGAACTATACGGGAAGCCAGAATCCACAACAGGGCTGAGGCTATAAAGAATATAACCAGTCCCACAATGATTCCAGAGACAATGGTTCTGTTGGAATCAGACTGCATGTCAGCAGAGAGCTGAATGGCTTCTGAAAAAACAATATCCCTGTCGACTTTGATAATTATGGACCAGGGTGTTCCTGTCCTACCCAGACGGATGGGTGCCTGGACTTTCACAATCCCTGTATCATTGCCCATATCGACATATGTTTCGCTTGCCTGAATCATATCTACGGTCTCACGCCAGTCATCGGAGGAGACATCCTTTAGGGGTTTACCGATGGCATCGGGATCTGTGCTGTTGGCAACAACAATGCCCAGGTAACTGATAACTTCAACCGTAGCCTGTCCGTCGTACAAACCGGAGGCGACTTCCTCACTCAACTGCTGAATAAAATCGATCCTCAGGTCTGTTCCCCCTACACCCATGAATTTGCCGTCTATCACAATGGGGATAGACATGGTTGTCAGCCATTCGGTATTCCCCTGAATGATGTAGGGAAAGGGATCAAGGATATTTTCCCGTCCTGTCTCTCTCGGATTCAGGTACCAGCCGCCTTTCTTAATGCCATTGGGATGAAGAGAGGCATCCTCGAATTCCACCAGTGCCTGCAGGGCGATGTTCCCGTTTAGGTCTCTGTTCCAATAGGGAACAAACCGGCCGGTTTCATCATGACTTCGATCGGCATCATTTTTGTGGAGTTCGTCTTTCCCATCCAGAGCATTGGGTTCCCAGGCGCTGTAGGCCCCAAGAAAAGTGGGATTGTTCTCAAGCACCGTATAGAGGAGCTCGATAAAATTTTTTCTCAAATTGGAATTTCTATACTGATCCTCATCGCTTCTTATGGCGATAAAGGAGTTTGCTATTGTCCTGGCAATATGAAGGTTTGCTTCCAGTTTGGAATTGATAAACTCCGCCTTGCTCTCAGCTGTAAAAAGCAACACATCATTGGTCTGCTTATCGATCAACTCATCCACACGGTTGTTAACAGTTTCCTGAGTGCTTCTCTGGGAAATAATCTGGTTACCCAGCAGAATGGCAACTGTAAAAATCAAACAAATACCTGCCATCATGACAATTTTGGTCTTTAATGATTTGAATTGCATAGGACCCCCTTATTTTCATAAATAAAATTATCATTTAAAACAGGGAGAAATGCAAAAGTGATTATTTCAGTAATATTTATCTTTTTTTATCGATTTACAGGATGAAAAGAGGATTAAGTTGGCAGGACCCGAAATCTGTAGGACCTGACAAAGATTCAAATGTCATAATATGGCAGGATCAGAACGGCAGGGACAGTAAACAGCCCTGCCGTCCCTGAAGGGAAATGCCCTAGCGTTTCATACCCAGGAGGATTTCCCTTCCGTTTCTGAGAACAGTAAACAGAACCTGTCCGTCCTCAGTGGAGTTCAGTGCTCTGTAAAAATCCCTCAGATCTGAAACCGCATTGTCGTTCACTTCGGTGATGATATCCCCCGGAGCCAGACCGGCGTCAGCGGCTTTCGCCCCTTGCAGAACGTTGGTAATCACAAGCCCTTTCTGCAGAGCTTTCAGATCAAGCTGATCTCTGATCTCTTTATTCAGCGGCTGAACCACCAGTCCGGGCCAGAGCGCTGTAGCGCCCTGCACAGATTCCTCGTCTCTGGTTTCCAGCTTCACTGCCAGATCGAGAGACCGGCCCTGCCGTATGACTTTAAAGTTCAGAGTGGAATCAGGATCATGGATTCCCACAATCTGTGTCAGGTTATCGCTGTCCGTAACGTCCATGCCCTCCACCTGGTAGATAAAATCCCCGGGAAGAACACCGGACTTATCTGCAGGAGATCCTTCAAAAACCTGAAGAACAAGACTTCCCGGCCTGTCCCCCAGCCCCAGGTCATCCCGCAGGTCCTCGCTGTTCCTCTCGCTGATATCGGAAATCGAAACACCCAGCCAGCCGTAACGGATCTTTCCGTGTTCTATAAAATCATTAACCGCCCGCTTTACCGTATTCACAGGGACGGCAAAACCCAGTCCGTTACTGCCGCCGCTGTTGGAGGCTATCCAGGTATTGAGTCCAATAAGTTCCCCTCTCAGATTGACAAGGGCACCTCCGGAATTTCCCGGGTTGATAGCCGCATCGGTCTGAATGTAATCGGTAAAATCCGCGATATCGCTTCCCGCCTGGGCTTTCCTTTTCAGAGCGCTTATGATGCCCTGGGTCACTGTGGATTCAAAACCCAGGGGGTTTCCCACAGCAAAGACAATATCGCCCACAGTCAGAGAGTCCGAGTCGCCCATATCCATAACAGGAAGGTCCTCTCTTGTTTCAAACTCGACAAGAGCCAGATCCGTACGGGGATCATTTCCCGTCAGTTTCCCCTCGAAGGTTCGGCCGTCATACAGCCGGATATTAATCTCATCGGCCTCTCCCGCCACATGGTTATTGGTAACCGCATAATAGGTATTGCCGTCCCGTCTGATAATAACACCTGACCCGAGGCCCTGCTTTTTATACTCCTGCTCCCTGGGTTCATCGGGAGTCTGGGGCTGCATAAAGGGAAAGAGCTGTCCGAACAGGTCTGACGGATTTCTGTAGGGAGAAAGGGTCTGCTGCACGACTTCGACAACGTTAATTTCCACCACAGAGGGCAGGGAACTGGCGGCAACCTGCTGAAATGCTTTCTGCAGGGAGTAAATACCAGTTTCATTCAGTTCCTCCAGATCAAGTGGTTCTGAAGAGAAAGAATTCTGTGTCGATACAGATGATTGTGTCTGAGATGCAGGAGCTGTTTCGGTGCTCCCCTGTCCTGTTAAAAACAGAACGGCTGAAAATGCTGTAATAAGCAGTAAAAATGGTAATTTTCTATTCATGACTCACCTCATGATTCATATTTAATTATAAAACAAACGTTCCCGGGGCTAGGTTACCCTATTTTTTTCCACTTTTATCAAAGTATGAAATTATTTTTTTCTGAAATAACCAATTATTTCTAAATTAAAGGCCGGGAGAACCCGGCCATTGACGCTAGCTGGCTTTTACTGTGATTTTTCGGGGTTTTTGTGATTCCTGTAGTTTCATTTCAAGGATCAGTATCCCTTTCTCCAGTTTTGCATCGATGCTGTTGCGGTCGATCGTGTTATCCAGGGTTATCTCATGATAGTAATTTCCCTGCAGGATTTCCCTGACCCGATACTCCCCTTCAGTATGAGGGTTCTCTTTCTGTCCCTCCACAATCAGCAGATTTCCTTCCACCTGAATGGACAGTCCCTCTCTGGTCACACCGGGCATCTCCATCCGCAAAACAATCTTTTCCTCGTCCTTGTAGATATCACAGGGCGCCAGAAGTTTCCTTTCATTTCCTTTGCTGTTCATCACACACCTCCTACTGGACCTTTACCTGAATGGACTTTGTTTTCGCCTCTTCTTTTTTGGGAAGAACCACAGTCAGAATGCCATCTTTCATGACAGCTGATATTTCAGAAGGATCCACGGAACCGGGCACAGAAAGGGTTCTCTGAAAACTTCCGCTCCAGGACTCTTTTTTATAGTAGTTCTCTTTTTCTGCTTCTCTGGAGTCTTTCTTTTCGCCCCGGATCGTCAGCACTCCTGCGGCATAGGAAACATCCACATCTTTTTCCGACAGTCCGGGCAGTTCACAGCGAAGGGTAAAATTCCCTTCCCCCTCAATGACATCCATGGCAGGAGAAATATTTCTGTCAAACAACCCTGTTGAAGGAGAAGTACGGTTCAAGTCGAACAGATCGTTGATTTCATCCTGCAAGCTCTTAAACTGCTGCCAGGGGTCATAGACATCCCTGTTTTTCCATTTAACAATAGCCATATCAACACCTCCGATTGTATTGTTATCTGAAAATATATATGCAGATTCTGTGCCAAATTCAAAAACAAACAAAACAAATGCATTATCTTGTTATGTATAAACAATTTAAAAAATACTAAAAGCTGAAAAAGGAGATCATCTTCGCACAAAAATCCGCTAAAAGCTGTGGAATGAAGACACAGTTTTCTGTAAAAGATGAGATCCGACTGTGTAAATCTGACACAGGGAAAAAGGACTCGGATCCCTGACTGTTTCACTGTTCAACAATCCCCGGCGGATCCTTTATGGGGGGAACTTTTTCATCTGTGCAGCTGACGGATGTTTTCCCGGCAACTTCAAAAAAAGAGTGGAATGAACTATAATACAGGCGTACCAATATGAAAAAACTGGATTTATCTGAAAAACACAGCAAGAGTGCCATTCCCCCGGGAACGACAATTCTTATACAGGGAGAGACATGCCGGTCTCTGATCATTATTGAATCGGGAATGGTAGAAGCTCTTCATACATCACAGCTTTCGGATGGAGATTCTGACGAAGAGATACTCGGAAAAAGTCTTCGTTTCGGACTGATAAAGGGCGATGCGGTTATCGGACTGGGAGGGCTTTTCAATGAAGACTCGGTCAGTTTGAGATCTTTCCGGACAGTTTCGGAATGCCTCGTCACCGCCCTCCCTCAGGATGAAGCCTCCATGCAGGTCTATCTGCAGGAGAATAAGGCCCTGAACCTGAGGGTTCTCAGGTCCATGTGCAGCCGTATCGAGTCAGCCCTCTATCTCTATACCAACTACAAATACCTCTGGCACAAGTATGCCTCCATCGCTGATACGATTGCCCTGGGGATCCCATCGGATACGATCTATTCGGAACAGAGAATTACAAGGGAATCGGGCAGCCTGTTCGAGTATTCGGGATTTCTGAAATCAGAACTTGAAGAAGACAGGCGTCCCGCTCCGTGGGAGTACAATCTCTTTCTGGGAACGATCCAGGATCAGCTGAATCTCTATGAAGAACAGGACAGGATCCGCCTGGAGGATCTTTTCGACTATAAACAGTTTCTGTTTATAAAAAGGATTCTCAGTAAACCCGATAAAATCCTGAATGCCCTTTTTGAAAAAGATGAACCAACCAATAACTACATCTTCACCTTTCTGAAACAGACTATAGCCACCATAACAGAAGCATCGATTGCCATCAGCGGCAGCATTCATGATCTTATAGAAAAAGTCTTCTCCGATGAGGGATGGGCCGTATCCGCCCTCAGGATTCCCGACAGGGAGGAACTGAGAAAAAACAATTTCATGCATTTCCTTTCCAAATTCAGCTGGAGATGCCGGAAGGATACACAGATACTGCTGGGCAGAGATATCTTCAGGGACTACAAAATATTTTCTGTCTTGAAAAAATACACAAGCTTTCAGGAGCCAAGGGAAGACAGTGTCTCTGGGGCAGCCGCTCCTTCTGCCGAGTCGGAAGAGAAGGCCAAACGGCTGAAGAAGTACAAAGGCCTTCTCCGGAGGATCCTGGACTTCTCCCCCCTCGATGATTCGTTCAGGAATGAGTTTACAGAATCAATGGAGATCTTCCTGGCCAGGGAGAATCAGTTTGAAAATATTCCCGAATTGAACGCCCTGCGGGAGAAGCTTGGCAAGATGTACTGGCAGCTCTATGAAAGCTGCTTTCTTAAGGTCATCGATTCAGATCTTAAGGGTTTTATTCCCGGAATCATGCTCCATTTCGGCGTTGTGGACGAAAGGCTTCTGACCGAAAAGGAGCTCCTGGAGATTGACAGGCTCTATGCGGGCACTCTTTTTGTGGATTACGAAATACCTGTCATGACCCTGCCCTACTTTCTTGAGAAAATCTACAAAGGTGAGGTCTCTCCCAGTATGACCGGTATGGGCGATCTTTTTTCCACTTTGCTCCAGGCCCAGAAAAAGCTCACTCCCCGGGAGAAAAAGGCAGCCTATATCTATGAAGATACCCCCGAAGACCGGGTCCGCTTTGAATTGAGAAAGATTGCCGGCGATATATCTACGGTACTGAATGGAAACAGGGTGAAAACCCTTCCCTTCCTGTGCAGCCAGATCCTTTCGGGAAGCATCTCCCGGCTCTTCCTGGATCCCGACAGGATCGCCCAGTCGGTTCTGTTCTGCAAGTCCAGAGACTTCTCCCTTTTCTACAGGGAGGTCCTTTTCAAACATGATCTGGGTGCGGATTTTATTAAAAAAGAGATCATTCCCAATTTCATTTTATACCCTGTTTTCGGAACAAGATCCGTGATGTGGCAGGAGATGGAGGGAAACAGCAAGCAGACCCCGGGACGCCTCTTTTTTCCCTGCCTCTTTGCAGAGAAAATCGAGGAGAATCTTCTTTACCAGCTGGCTAAATACAGATGGGAGCTTCAGAAAACCATTGCCGGTTACAACTGGACCGACCCTGTAGAGGGAGGACTGGTGGGGGTGTATTACGACTATATACGCTACTATAGAAAAAATCCCAATATTACCCTTGAAGCCAAAAAGCGGCTGGAAGAGTTTATCAAAAAAACAAAATCCGATGACGACCGCTTTGCCAGGGACTACATCTCCTGGGTTCAGTTTGAATATGAGGGGAAAATCCGTCTGAACAGCTTTGCCCGGGAGATTTTCTACAGGTTCTGCCCCTTCCCTCTGAAAAAACGGAATGAAATGGCCCTGAAACCGGATTTTAAAATTCTGGAGAACCGCTATCAGAACAGGCAGCAGAAGGAAATACTGAAACTGAAATCCCGGCTCATCAAGTTTGAGAAAAAGAGCCGTTCTGTTCCGGAGGAACTGTCCGAATACGGGAAGTTTCTGGAATACTGAGACAGCCCCGGAAACAGCCGGCAATTGCATCGTAAAAACAGAACCTGTTACAATAGGGGTGGTAAATAATAGACATCACGGGAGTAAGAGCTATGAAATTTCTTGATTTAGTAAAAAACAGACGAAGCATAAGAGCTTTTGACTCAGAACGGAAGATTCCACGGGAAGTGATAGAATATATTCTCCAGGCGGGACAGGCCGCCCCTTCTGCCAACAATCAGCAGCCCTGGGAATTTCTGATCATAGAATCCCGGGAGTATCTGGCAAAAGTCCAAGAGTCCTATCCCAGAAACTGGCTTGCCCAGGCTCCGGCAGTGCTTGTTGTGAAAGGATCCTACAGCCACTGCTGGCAGAGGCAGGCCGACGGTTACCGTTCCCTGGAAACCGATCTGACCATAGCCATGGATCATATGATTCTGGCAGCGGCAGAACAGGGCATTGGAACCTGCTGGATTGCCGCCTTCGATCCTTTCAAGCTGACAGAGGCTCTGGATCTTTCTGAAGACGAGAGAGTCTTTGCCATCACCCCCCTGGGGTATCCTGCCGATTCGGGGAAACCTGCAGGCAACAGCAGAAGAAAAGATCTGGATCAGATCGTCAGGTATCTGTAACTCTCCATCACTCCTTCCAGAAGGGAGTCTCCTCCAGAAAATCCCGGACCTGTGCGAAGGGATATTTCTCAAGACTCCCGAAACCTCCCAGAGTTTTTGCTCTGATAGAGGTAAAAAAGGGCATATTGATGCCGCAGAGGAATTTAGCCAGATTGGCAGAGGTTCTCTCCTGCCCGGACAGGGGCAGGAACTGTTCAAGCAGTCCGGCCACTCCTTTTTCATCCAGCCGAGGCAGAGTCCGTATATTGGAATCCCGACTTAACTCGGAGAGTTTGACTTCCCATAGTTTGTCACACTCTCTGATCCTAGAAAGGATCCTCCGGACGGCCTGTCTGTCGGGAGTATCCCCATAGACAAAATTTTCCAGCACAGAAAGATTGCTTATATCACTGTAAACCCGGCAGAGAGACTTCTGCCCGTCCCGTCCGGCCCGGCCGATCTCCTGACTGTAGTTTTCAATGGATTTCGGCAGATCAAAGTGTATGACCCGGCGGATATTTTTTTTATCGATCCCCATGCCGGACATTTTCTTATGTAAAACATCCTTCAGTGTGCGCTATCGAACAGACGAACCCTCTGATATTCATTATCGTAATACTAACTAATTGGAGGTATCGCTTTATGTTGACAACTGTAAAAGATTTGACAGGTTACACATTACAAAGCCGAGATGGAGAAATAGGAAAGGTTAAGGAGTTCTATTTTGATGACCGGCACTGGGCCGTCCGTTATTTGGTGGTAGATACCGGAAACTGGCTGAAGGAAAGACGTGTATTAATCTCACCCTATGCATTGCTGTCCATGAATGAGGACAAGCGTCAGGTAGCCGTCGATTTGACGAAGAAACAAATTGAGGGCAGTCCCTCGTTGGAGAACGATAAGCCGGTCTCACAGCAATTCGAAGAATCCTACTACGAGTACTACGGATGGCCTGTATATTGGTACGGATCATACACCTGGGGTAATGAGTCTTTCATGGTTCCTCACCCAGAAATAGGGTCAAAAAATAGGGCGGGAAAATCCTGGAACCCACATTTACGCAGTTACTACGCGGTACAGGGATATCACATTCAGGCTAAGGACGGAGAAATAGGTCATGTGGAAGACTACATTCTACATGATGAGACCTGGAAAATCCGTTATCTGGTAGTGGATACACGAAATTGGTTGCCCGGTAGGAAAGTGCTGATTTCTCCAAAATGGATAGAACGGGTCAGTTGGGATGAAATGAAGGTTATTGTTAATCTTAACCGTGAGACCGTTAAAGAGTCGCCTGAATACACCGGGAAAAAGATGCTTTCACGGGATTATGAGGGGAAACTGCATGGTCATTACAATCGCGTGGGTTACTGGGTCGAGAAAGTAACAACCTGATTTCGCTCCCGATCAGGCTGGAATCAATGATAAAAATCCTGGAGGATTAAAATGACTACTGAAAAAAAACAGATTTACAGATGTGAAATATGTGGAAACGTTATTGAGGTCATTGGGATAGGAGGAAAGATTTGTTCATTAAGGATTAAATGAGTATATTTACATTAAGAAGACAAGAAATGATTATCCTTCAAACAGAAAGATAATCCTTATCTTGCGCTTGATTTTAGAGGTAAGTATTAACTACATGCTTAAACCTTTCATATGCCCTGCTTTATATTATGCGAGTTTCTGCTGAAACTCAGACACATATCGAGTGAACATTGCAGCAAAATACCGAGATTAAAAAAATCGCCGTTATCGGCAATTATCTACCGAGAAAGTGCGGAATAGCAACTTTCACAAAGGATTTATGTACATCCCTATCACAGGAGTTCCCAGAAAAAAAATGTCTTGTCGTTCCTGTGAACGATATTCCTGATGGTTATGATTATCCTGAAGAAGTAAGGTTTGAAATCATGGAACAGGATTTGAATTCCTATCTCAGGGCAGCTGATTTCCTGAATATGGCCAATGTCGATATGGTCTGCATAGAGCATGAATTCGGTATTTATGGCGGTGATGCGGGAAGCCATATTCTGGCTCTTATGCATATATTGAAGATGCCTATAGCCACCACTCTCCATACTCTGCTTGAATCTCCCAATCCCGACCAGATGAAAGTCATGCTTGAAATCATTCAATTATCCTCCCGGCTCATTGTTATGACCTTAAAGGGAAAGGAAATACTGAAAAACGTCTATGGTGCATCGGAGGATATGATTAGTCTGATCCCCCACGGAATTCCCGATATTCCCTTTGCCGATCCCAATTATTTCAAGGATGAGTTCGGCGTGGCGGGGAAACAGGTTATTCTTACCTTTGGCCTGCTCTCTCCCAACAAGGGGATCGAATACGGCCTGCAGGCCATGCCACAGATTCTTGAGAAATTTCCCAATACGGTATTCATTGTAGTAGGGCAGACACATCCCCATTTATTAAAGAAGGACGGAGAGCTTTACCGACTCAGTTTGGAATTGTTGGCAAAAAACCTTGAGATTCAAAAAAACGTTGTTTTTATCAATCGCTTTGTGGAATTGGATGAATTGCTACGCTTTATCGGTTCCAGCGATATATACCTAACACCCTATCTGACAGAAGCGCAAATCACCTCAGGAACCCTGGCATACGCCTTTGGTACAGGTAATGCTGTTATTTCCACGCCCTACTGGCATGCCAGTGAATTATTGGCCGAGGGCAGAGGACTACTGGTGCCATTTTGTGATTATAAGGCCATTTCGGATGCAGCCATTGAATTATTATCCCATTCATCCCAACGGCATAAAATGAGAAAAGACGCCTTTATACTGGGACGGACCATGACGTGGAGTTCTGTTGCCAGGCAATATATGAAAACCTTTGATGAAGCCTGTTCCATCTATCCTTCAAAAAACAGGCAACCTTCGGTCATAATTTCTCTGGATAAGTTTCCTACTTTATTGCCTCTTTTAAATCTTGATCATCTTTATAATTTAAGTGATTCCACAGGGATATTTCAGCATGCATCCTTTACAGTTCCCAATTTTGAACATGGCTATTGTACCGATGACAACGCCAGGGCCTTTCTATATACACTGCTTCTGCAACGGACAGGCCGCTGCACTTATAAAAGCAATCAGCTGGCAGTGGTCTATGCAGCCTTTCTGAATCATGCCTTTGATCACGCGAACAAACGATTCCGCAATTTCATGAACTTCAATAGAAATTGGATAGACCAGCCAGGCTCAGAAGACTGCCACGGCCAGGCTCTTTGGGCATTGGGAATGTCCATGGGCCACAGAAGGCATAAGCGCTTTCAGCTCCTGGCGGCCAGTCTATTTGAAATCGCTTTACCCGTGGTTACCAGTTTTACATCACCCCGGGCCTGGGCCTTTACCCTTATTGGTATAAATGAATATCTGCACCAATTCAGCGGAGACCGCAGAGCGGAATTGATAAGGGTTGAACTGGTGGAGAAGCTGATGCAGAGGCTGAATGATGCCGCATCCCCTGACTGGCCCTGGTTTGAGGACGGGGTCACTTATGTCAATGCAAAATTATCTCACGCACTGATCAGCAGCGGAAGAGAGATGAATAATAAGGAGGCCGTAGATAAAGGAATAGAAACACTTTCCTGGCTTCTGTCCATACAGAAATCCGATAATGGGGTTTTTCATGCAATCGGATCAAACGGATTCTATCCAAAGGGCAAGGACAAAGCTCTTTTCGACCAGCAACCTATTGAAGCCCAGGCTACGATTTCAGCATGTATTGAGGCTTTCAATACAACCGGAGAAATTTATTGGGCAGAAGAAGCCCGGATGGTTTTTGAATGGTTTTTAGGAAGGAACGATCTGGAACAGCCCATGTACGATCCTGAAAGCGGAGGCTGCAGAGACGGGCTTCACATAGACAGACTTAGCCAGAATCAGGGGGCTGAATCGACCTTGGCGTTTCTCCTCTCTCAGGAAGAAATGTATCTTTTAAAAAGCAAACTTATCAGTTTTAAACTGAAATCTTAGGGAAGTCAGGAATATGAAAAAAACGGCCTTACCAAGGAATCTAAATGATGTGGAGAATAGACCTGTAGTGAATGCCAGAAGGATTGGCCCCACACTTATCCCGGAAAGATCACATGTGCTGATCAGAGCCTTTTCCGCTGGAAATAAATCCATTACACGTCATATTATCTCTAGGATTCAGTCTCTTTCGGAGTCAGAGGTTTCCACAAAACTGACCGAGGTGATTAAGGAATTCAAAGACAGACATCTGGATATAAAGAAGTCATTCGATAATCGCTATAAAGAAATAATGGACTATATACATGATGATCTTCACATCTCTGATAAGCGTAAAACTCTTATAGGAGCTTATTTTTGCCATGAATATTCACCGGAGTCAGCAGCCTTACTGAATCCATCCCTGGTCATTCATCCGGATCAGACCGATTTACCTGAGGATTCAATCCGCTTCATTCTCAGCTTAAGAGCCATAGGAGAGGGGCATATATCTTCAATCACCTTTCGGGAAGGCCGGATAAACGCAAAAAAAGAAATAACACTCATACCTCATGGCCCTTATATTTGCGAACCCGAGTATTTACCTCATTTCAAGTATAAAAAAGATCTCTTCTTCAGAAAACTAGGGGAAGCGGGACTGCACAATCATTTCTGCCGAAAAGTGATGGATTCTCTTCCCGAATATTTCACCATGGATGAACTTTGTATTCTGCTTAAAACAGAAAGAAAGAAAATGAACCCCATGGATACCATAGCCGATAGAAGTCTCCATGGTATTCTGTTACTGGCCAAATCCAATTATGAAGTATGTTTTGACTCCGAAAGCCCCTTTTCGCAGAGGATTCTCTTTCCCAGAGGTCCTACAGAACACAATGGGATCGAAGATGCCCGTTTTGTCCGGTTTCAAGATGAAGACCTCAGCTGTACCTATTATGCAACCTATACGGCCTATGATGGAAAATTAACCATTCCTCAATTACTGGAGACCAAGGATTTTCTCCAATTTAAATTCATAACACTGAACGGTCCAGCCGTTCAAAATAAAGGAATGGCCCTGTTCCCCAAAAAAATAAACCATCAATTCGCCATGCTGTCCCGTCAGGATGATGAGAATATATCACTGATGTTTTCAGATAATATCCATTTCTGGCAAACGCCCAAAATACTGCTAAAGCCCTTTATGGACTGGGAGCTGTTTAAAATCGGAACCTGTGGATCCCCCATAGAGACTGAAGCGGGTTGGCTGGTATTGAGTCATGGTGTGGGAGCTATGCGGAAATACTGCCTGGGTGCCTTTTTACTGGATCTTAAGGACCCATCCAAGGTGATTGGCCGCTTGACGAGCCCCTTGTTGTCACCCAACGAAACAGAAAGGGAGGGATATGTTCCCAATGTTATCTATTCCTGCGGCAGCATCATACATAATGGAGAATTGATTATCCCCTATGCAATGAGCGATTATTCAACCAGTTTTGCCACTGTAAATGTACATGAATGTTTGAACGCGATGATATCAGCGTCCGTCCCTTAGGAAGATGACCATCGCAAACCTTTGGAAATATTCACCGGATATCAAGGCTTTATACAGTTAATGAAGTATAGAGAGCGAAGAATGGGCTCTAAGCCTCATACCAATGGAGGGCAGATTGGAAGGAAAGAAATATTATTTTGAACCTTTTCCGTCCAATACTTTCCTGACCGTTCCGGATAATGCTTTTCTGTTATAGGGTTTATTCAGATACATAGCGATTCCAGTGTCTCTATAGTTTTCTTCAGATACTTTTGAGCTGTATCCGCTACACAGAATAATGGGCATCTCCGGTCTCACTTTCAATATTTGGGATGCTAGTTCTCCCCCGGACATCTCTGGCATGGACTGGTCAGTGATTACAAGATCAAAGTTTTCCGGGTTTGTCTTGAAAATTTTAAGAGCCTTTATACTCCTTTCTTCACTAGTCACTGTATATCCCATTTGTTCCAGTAATTGTTCCGTCATATTCAGAAGAAGTTCTTCATCATCTACAAGAAGTATTCGTTCCGTACCGGTAAGAATAGTTTTTTTTACTTCAACATGATGCGTTTCTTCGTTGTGTGTAATCGGGAGGAACACACTGAAGGTACTTCCTTTATCTTCTTCGCTTTCAACGGTAATGAATCCTTCCTGGCTTTGAATAATGCCATGAACCACTGACAAACCCATGCCTGTTCCTTCTCCCACCTTCTTGGTGGTGAAAAAAGGTTCAAAGATATGTTTCATTATGTGCGGTCCGATTCCATTTCCAGAATCAGCCACGGAGAATCGGGCAAAAGCTCCCGGGGCTTTTATTGTTAGGGGCGACATTTTTGAAAAATGACTAAAATCCTTATTATTCAAATTCACTTCTTGTAAACTGACTATCACTTCACCTTTCTCATTCATAGATTGGACGGCATTCCCAAAAAGGTTCATTATTATCTGATGGAATTGGGTTATATCTGTCATAATCATTCCGCAATCCTTTGATATATTCTGAATGATGGAAATGGTGGCAGGTGTTGCCGAACGTAAGAGCTTTAAGGTTTCATTAATGAGAGGCTGGGGCCACAGTGGAATAAGCATTGCTTTATCCTTCCGACTGAAGGTGAGTATCTGGCTGACCAGGTCTTTTGCCCGTATGGAAGCGGCCAGTACTGTTTCCATATTTTCTTTGACCGGGTTTTCAGGAGAAATATCATTGAGGGCTAGTTCTGCATTGCCAATAATAATGGACAGAATATTGTTAAAATCATGGGCAATCCCACCCGCCAAAACCCCAACGGTTTTCATGCGCTGCGCCTGATTGAGTTGATCTGTAAGGATTGCCTTTTCTTTATCGGCAATCTTGCGAGCAGTGATATCGCGGAAATTACATTGAATAAACCTCGACCTGTCAATGATTTGAAGATCGATGCTAACTGGCGTCCCTAGCTTATTTTGTACAAAAATGTCATTATAGGAAATAAAGCCATGAATAATTAAATGTTCCAACAGGATGTAAAAATCATCAAGGACCATAGAAAAATGAAAGTCGTGAAGTGACTTACCGATGATTTTTTTTTGTGTATAACCCAACAACTTGCAAATCGCCGGATTCGCATTAACGATTTGACCGTTTTTCTTATCTAAAAGAAAAAGACCATCTTTCGCCGTTTCAAATAATCGCCTAAATCGTTCTTCTGAGTCTTCAAGGGCGAGTTGGGCCATTTCCTTCTCTGTGATATCCTCAATCGCCAGAAGAATGATTTCCTCTTTTCCCTTTTTACGTTCAATCTTCCGTGCATTTAATGACATAATACGACGGCCGAGTGTATTGAAATGATGTTCAACCTTATAATTATCAAAGGATTGCTCTAAAGGAAGAATCCTCTCCAGTAACTCCCGCAGTTGAGGAATATCCCATTGATGATTGCCCAGGTTATAAATCAGCTGCCCCAGGGTTTCATCAGGCTCTTCCCTGAAAACTTTAAAAAAAGAACTGTTTGCTGAAATCACCCTCAAATTCTGATCCAGAACAATGAGGGGTTCACGAATAGTATTGAGAATATTCTCTGCGTATTCCAGGGAATCTTTATTGCTCTTTTTCCTATACATGATCATTCTCCCCTTTTATTCCGGCATATTCTCAAAAAGATCTTTTAATCGTTGGAGCTCTTCACCTGCTTTTCTCAAATTCCCTTCACCGGTTGCCTCCAGGTAGTTTCTGAATGCTTCATCGGCCTGCTTTAACAGGGTTTGTGTCTCGCCTCCGGTATTATCATTTCCGGTATTTACATATTGAACCATAGGTACAGAATCTTTATATAGACCGGTGAGGGCTTTCTCAAGTGTTTCGGCATAGGATATTTTGTCATTGTGCATGAGTACTACCAGCCTCAATTCAGGATAAGCCGCAGTCTCCGACTGTAGATAAATGGGCTCAACATAAAGCAATGTTCCTCCAAGCGGTAGAGCAAGGATATTCCCTCTGATCACATTCGACCCCCTCTGATCCCAAAGGGATAGCTGTCCCGACAGAAAACTGTCCTGATCTATTTTCGTTTCAACCTGCTGAGGGCCTAAAACTCTCTTATCTTTTGGAAACTTATAGACGATTAACTCGCCGTAGTGCTCGGGATCGCTCATACCGGCAATCCAACCTATCAAAACCTGCTTGTTTTTAGGTGTGTAGGGAAGCATAATAATAAATTCAGGCTTATCTTCACCCTGACGTTCCCACATAATATAATAGGGCTCTACAGGCTGTACTTCACTGTAATATTTTTCAGTCGCACGGACCCAGATATCTTCCTGGTTATAGAAGACCTCCGGAACAGTCATGTGATATTTTGCATAAATTTCACCCTGTATCAGTAAGAAATCTGCAGGGTATCTTACATGCTCTTTTAGTTCATCGGGCATGCTTGCTTTGGGTTTAAACAAACCTGGGTATATTTTGTTCCATACGTCTATTACAGGATCTTCTTCATCATAGATGTAGAAATCCATTTTCCCATCGTATGGATTCACTACAGCCTTAACGGAATTCCTCACATAGTTGATGCCTCTTGAAAGGCCCTGTGTGCTTATAGTTCCACCGTCAAGGGTTCCTGAAAAGTGCTCACTGTAAGGATAATTGGTTGAGGTGGTATAGGCATCTATAAACCATAGGAGCTCACCATTGATTAAAACAATATAGGGATCGCTGTCGAATTTAAGAAATGGAGCGGCAAGTTGAACACGTTTCATTATATTTCTGTTCATAAGTATCCTGCTGTCATTTTGAGGATAATTTGAGAAGAGAAGTTTTGTGCTGCTATATTTAAAGCCGTAAATGAATTTTCTAAAGAAGTTACTGATCTCGACTCCGCCTTTGCCTGCGTAGTTAACATAGCTATTCTTGTCGCCCTGGGGAAAATCAAACTCCTTTTCGCTGCTGTTGGCAATAACATAGGAATTCGTTCTTTCTCCATAATAAATCTCTGGCCTGGTAACCTCGAGACCTGAAGTTTCACTTACCGGTGGAATGTCCTTTATAAGAAGGTGGGGTAGCCCGGAGGCAGTAAATTCATTTACGGTATTCATAGCTATACCGTAACCATGTGTGTATTTAAAGCGTTCATTGACAAAGTTCTGACTCTGGGCCGTTAAATTGGACAACTCCATTTCTCTGGCGGAAACCATTACGGCTCTTTTTTCACCATTTATCTCATAGCGATCCATATCAATATCGCCGAACTTATAATACAGTCTTATTTCCTGAAATTGTTGATACACTGAACTCAATGCATGCCAGTCCCATAACCTTGTATTGTTGATTATCGCGGAATTCGCTTCAATAATGCTGCGGTCGAATTCTACTGAGTCCATTGGATATTCTTTCTCCTGAACATGGCTCAGCTTAAAGGCACGTCTTGTGAATTCTATATTTCTTTCAATATACGGCTGTTCATAAGTTATCTCGTTGGGTGCTACAATCAGGGCCTGAATGACTCCCGGAATAATTCCGATAATCAGAATACAAAGGACAGTGGTCAGCATTAAAACGACACCCACAGATTTTAATGATTCATTTAACTTTTTAAACTTTTTCAAGGGAGAAGCACTAACTTTTCTTAAACCTGGTATGATAATAAAAAACATCCCAAGAACAACTATTAGTGCTGCGACCATCATGGCCGGAAATCTAATATTAACTTCAGTCCAACCGGGACCGTTTACGGTACCTCCAGAGCTGTATAACAGCTGAAAACGCCGAATTATCAATCCTAAAGCAGAAAACAGAATCAAGAGTGCTGATCCGACTAAAAAAGGACCGGAAGTTTCCTTTTCTGTATCATCAATAGGCTCTTGTTGAATAATTCCACTTGTCAGAGTAATTCTGGTTCTTATAACGAGGATCGATAATCCAACTATTGTGGAAATGAAAGAAAGGTTCATTAACAGTTTATGTACGCCTGCAATAAACGGAAGACTAAAAATATAGAATGAAACATCAAGGCCAAATACCGGATCAATAGTTCCTGTAGGAACTCTGTTAAAGAACAGAAGAGCCTCATCCCATAAACCTGTACCAATTGATCCTGATATAAGCGCTGTACCGACCGTGATAAAGGTCTTTATTTCTGTCCCGAGCTTTTTTACACGAATGAGTAATAGGGACATAAATATGCCGCCCATAAGGAACGAAACTATTCCAAAGCCTAGTTTTACTGTAAATTCAGTCCAGAATCTGTCAATAAACCCCAGTGATTGAAACCATAATTTATCGGCCCAAAACCCCATGAACCACAAAAATATACAAGTGATGGTAAGAAGTACAGTGCCTAAAATTTTTAAGATTTTTCTTTTTTTCCTGAAACCGCCGATGATCAGCAAGCCTTCAAAAATAAATATTATTAAAAATAACAAAATATACATAACCGCTCCCGTTTCTTATTCAATAACTGTTTCTGTATTCAAGATAATCCTCATGGCTGTTCCTGTCTGTTCGATAACGCACAGACTTATCCAGTGGAAAGACCATATACTGAGTTAATCCAGATAGCGGATTGTATAGGATTGATTAATTATTAAATGATTTAGGAGGTAACCGTGACTAATGTACAAGGGAATAAAGAGCTATCCAGTGTATTGGCAGGAGAAGCAGGGCTGGTTAATTGTTTTGTAGAAACTGTTCCTGAAACTATATTAAAAAAAACAGATATCACGTGTTTTGTTGACTTGAAAAAGGATAAGAATATATTCAATATCGATATCTCTCAGGATGATCTTTACAGAAAATACCTGGATATTGAGAAAATGAGCATCAGCTTTTATACAGGGAAATCAAAGGCGTTAGAAAATTCTGAACAAATACATTTTTTTTTCTCATCGCGGATGAAGAAAAGAAACATGTATGGACGAATGAAAAAAGGTTGTCGAATCTTTGGGCTTCAGACCCGTGAAGACTAGTAGAGAACTTAAAATGCATAAACTCGTATTGATTCGTCATGGACAAAGCACCTGGAACCTGGAAAACCGCTTTACCGGCTGGACAGATGTGGACTTAAGCGCTCAGGGCCTCGTGGAAGCCCAAAAGGCGGGAGACGTATTGCGCTGTGGAGGATACACTTTTGACACAGCCTTTACTTCCGTACTGAAGCGCGCTATTAAAACCTTATGGTCGGTGATGTCTGAGCTCAACCTGGAATGGATTCCCGTGATCCGGGCCTGGGAATTAAATGAACGCCACTACGGTTCCCTCCAGGGGCTGAATAAAGCCGATACAGCCGCCAGGTTTGGCGATGAACAGGTCCTAATCTGGCGCCGCAGCTTTAGCATTACACCTCCTGGACTGGGAGAGAATGATGAAAGACATCCCCGATTTGACCGCCGTTATGATAGGCTGACGCCCGTCGAACTACCGGCGACCGAATCGCTCAAACTAACCCTCGGCCGTGTGTGGCCCTATTGGGACCAAAAAATCGCCCCGGTGGTCAAGTCGGGCAAACGAGTTGTCATTGTCGCTCATGGCAACAGTTTGCGGGCCCTGGTCAAATACCTGGACAAGCTTTCTGAAGAGGAAGTCGTCGAGCTCAACATTCCGACCGGTGTTCCGCTGGTATACGAACTGGACAACAATCTCAAACCAATCAGGCATTACTACATCGGAAACTCCGAAGAAATTGCCAAAGCAGAAGCGGCTGTGGCAAATCAGGGTAAATCCAGGTAGGTCTTTATGAAAAACAAGGTGGGACCATAGGAACAATCCAAATAGTTTTGGTCAGAGTTATAGGAGAAATGCGATAAAGCAAACAGGGCATTCTGAAGTTGAGATGTTCTTGCCCAAGGGATGTAAAACTCTACAGGAGAAAAGTTTGACTAAAATGACATTGCCAAAAATCCGTTATAAAGATGTTCCTGAAAATCCGGAATTACCTCCTGATATGAATTATGTTTATTTCGAAAATGGAGAAAAATTTCCTCTTCAAATCAAAAAACAAACTATTCACCAGTTAATGCATGGTGGTTTTCTGAATGTTCTTTCCTGGCCTATTGTCATCTTGAACAGGGCGGTAAGGTTCACCAAGGATTTGCAAAGGCTTTAGATAGTGTTTGGGAAAATCCAACGGGAGTAAAGATCTTTCTGGACCAGCTTATAGAAGAGAACCCCAAGAGATTTTTATGGTTTACAGGGCATAGTCTTGGCGGAGCCCTTGCTGGTTTAGCCTTTACCAAACATGACTCCAGTTTTGGTCTGTATACCTTTGGGGCTCCCCGCTTTGGTGACCAGGAACTCATTGCTCTTTCAGCCGCTAAAACAAGTTGGAGAATTGTGAATCATGATGACCCAGTTCCTCTTGTTCCACCTGATTTACCTAAAATCGATTTTAATTTCAGCCATTTAGGAACATTGGTGTATATATCAGAAGAGGGACACATCGTTATGGATAAAGAAGAACCTGATTTCGCCGGTCAAAGGAAAATAATGGGGAAAACTATCCTGAAGCAAATTAATAGAACCTTTTCTACTTTAAACAAAATGAGAAGACGGAAAAACCATACCGGCTTTTGGTCTAAAATGAGTATATTTAAAAGATATGTCGGGCGTTCCGTTACAGAATGGAAGCATTATTTTGTTGGTCTGAATAAACTGGTACGTATAGAGACGTTGAGGATCATATGTCCATTTACTATTGCAGCCATTTATGGAATGAGTTGAATAAAACTACAAAGTAGTCTCCTTGCTTTTCTCAGCGTAATCGAAGATTTCCCGCCTGACCCTCTTAATAAGGTTGGGTAATACACTGAACTGGGTAAGACCCTTTTTCAGCATGGCATAAATATGGTCGCTGTCTCCCGCTATTTCTCCGCAGACGGTACAGTCTTTACCCGCTTCTCTGGACTTCCTGAATATTTCCTCTATCGTATTTTCCAGGATCTGGAAGCCCTTGTCAAAATACTCTGCCACTTCATTGTTTTCCCTGTCTGCAGTCATGGTGTACTGAAACAGATCATTTGTTCCCACGCTGATAAAGTCTGATACTTCAATAATCTCATCCAATTGAAACAAAGATGCTGGCGTTTCTATCATCGCCCCTATTTGAATATTTCCCCCTCCCTCGATTTCCTTCATTAAGTGACGTACGGTCCGTACTTCCGAGGGGAGTGAAACCATGGGTAGCAAAATTTTCACAGGGATCTCTCTGTTCAGTCTGATGCAGGCGGATAGCTGAGTCTTGAGAAGTTTTTTATGTTTCAGGAGAAGCCGGATTCCCCTGAGCCCCAGAGCCGGATTAATTTCATTCCCCAGATCCAGATAGGAAGGAACTTTATCCGATCCTATATCCAGCAGTCTGATGGTTATCTCTTTTCCTTTGAGAGGAGTTAGAATCTCCATGAAACGGGACAGAAGAAAATCCTCATCAGGCATAATCTGACTGGATAAATATATGGTTTCCACCCGTAATAGACCCACACCCTCCGCATGGGATGACAGGGCATCAAGGGCTTCCTCTTCAGAGGAAACATTGGCTAATATCGATATCTTTCTTCCACCGAATTCGATGGGTTCCCAGGAAATATCCTGCTCCTGATTTTCTTTAGATTCCTCTTTTATCCGCTCTTTGTACTTATCTGAAAGAATCGCATCGGGGTTAATGAATATGGTTCTGCCATCACTGTCTACAATCACATGAGATTTATTGGGCAGTATATCAATCTTCCTATCGATGGTTACATAGGGAATGCCCAATGCACGGGCCAGTATAGCAGAATGTGAACCACGGCTGCCTTCACCAGTGATGATCGCCTTTACATGTTTTTTATCAATAAATACCGTATCAGAAGGGAGAAGTCTTTGAGATACGAGAATGGTGTTTTTCGGAAGTGATGAAAGGATATTATGGTCCTTCCCTTGAAGCTTTCTAACTAGTCTACCGGCAATATCCCTTATATCTTTTGCCTTTTCCCGGCGTTGCTCATCTTCAAAAAGGAGAAACCTTTTTTCCAGTCTCCGAAAAATATCTCTAACGATTATCTCTCCATTCAGTAACCTGTCGCCTAATTCCGTTTCTATGTCATTTATGATGGAAATATCCTGAAGAATCATTTTATGGACAAGAAAAATGGCCCCATGATCCTTATTTAATTCTTCATTTACATTACTCTCCATTTTTGATAGATCATCGGCAACACTGCTAATGGCCCTCTTTATTCTTTCCAGCTCCTCTTTTTTTTCGTTCTCTTTTATATCGTATTGCCTGACTCGGCTGGTGAAATTGTCATCAAAAATAAATATACGGCCGATAGCACATCCAGGTATAATCTTATGGCAGGAGATTTTAATATTCCTTTCTGCCGGTTTTTGGGGTGAGGCATCTTTTCCAGAATCCAATATTTCACATTTTCCATTTATCCAGAGAGCAATTTGGTTTTTCCCCTCACTTTTTGCCTTGAAAAGAGCCTGGTCTGCATTCTTTATTATTTCTTCGCGGCTGTGACCATGATTATTTTCAAAAGATGAGATTCCCATACTGATCGATATGGTCTGATCAATGGTTTCGCATGTGGTGGTATTTAAAAGCTTAATCAGCTTATCGGCTATTTGACCTGTCCCTTTGATATTTGTTTGTGGAAGAAGAATGAGGAATTCGTCTCCCCCGAAACGATAGAGATTGTCCGGTTTCCGAAGATGCTCCTCTATGAGAGAAGCAAAAAATTGTAATACCTGATCTCCCTTTTGGTGGCCAAAGGAATCATTTATTCTTTTAAAATTGTCTAAATCGATCATAATAATGGAAAAAGTTGATCCATATCGATAAGATCGATCAATTTCTTTTTGTAAATCGATTTGGAGCTGTACTGCAGTAAAACAGTTGGTATTATTGTCTCTTATGGCCTGTCTGGCTATTTGGGTAATTATTTTCCCCTGATTTCTCATAAGGGAAGAGTCTGCATGGTGGTTACATTGAATATAGTCTCTAGCCGCAAGTTCCAGGAGAATAGGTCTTCCGATTTTTTCTTCCAGGCTCTTTTTATGCACGGCTATTTTACGGCAGATCTTTTCGGCCAATTGCGGATTATCTATTTCATTGAAGGTTAACAGAAACAGAATTTCGGGATAGTAATTTTTGCCCAAGTCATGGGAAATAGCCGCAATTTCTTTTTTCTGTTCATTCGTTGCTTCTTTACCTGTACATATTATCTCCAGCAGTTCATGGGAAATTGTGGGATAAGCAATTTTGCGAACTTCATCAAAATTGTGTTTTCCATTCATAAATCAATCCTTTGCTCCTGGAATATTTCGAAGGACTCGCTGCAAAAAGACTTCTTAAACATTATTCGTCATCGTTTCGTTCTTTTCAGGTAAAATTTTTTCCGGGGTATATGCCAGAGTTCCCCAAATCATCCCGATGACAATGATGGCTATTACAGGAACCCACCATAACTGTGCCATAAGATAGATAACTCCATAAAAAATACCGAATAGCATTGCGCACAGAAGGGTATAGGCGATCCAGAATGCCCAGAGGGGTTTGTTCGATAAGAAGGACCCGAAACTACTTTTTGCCGTTTTACTTACTTCATTGATTTCCATATCAATCTCCTTTTTTGTTAACTGATACTTCTAAAGGTATTCTTTTTTTTGGCTCCAGTCTGTTCGAAAGCGAACAGACCGATGAACTTTGCAGGAATATATTTGAATGATGTTAATGTGACGGGGAATTGCTTTGACTCCCTTGCAAGAACTTGAACGAGTCTGGGCGGTGGACGGACGGGTTCATGTCCGCTTGGCGGATTTCGGTCTCACCATGCCTGCAGCCTTCGATATACTAAAGGAAAATTTGATGAGAAGGATTATTCCGCAATAGAGTCAGGAAGTAAACGGGCAAACTCATTCCTAACCACTTCATAGCATTCACAAACCCGGGCTTCAAGCCCAGGTCTGTCCAATACGGTAATACGTCCCCTATGGTAATCAATCAGACCGGCGTTCTGTAGTTTCCCTGCGGCTTCAGTGACACCTTCACGGCGCACTCCAAGCATGTTTGCTATGAGTTCCTGGGTCATGCTCAGTTCGTTCGAAGGTAGACGATCAAGACTGAGCAGCAGCCAGCGGCAGAGTTGCTGGTCTATCGAGTGGTGGCGATTACAAACGGCAGTCTGTGCCATCTGGGCGATAAAGGCCATGGTATAGCGAAGCAGCAGATGCTGAAAGGGTCCGGCGCGGTTGAATTCCTGCTTCAGGAGTCGACCATTCAGTCGGAAGGCCATCCCGGCGCTCTGCACAACAGCTCGATTAGCCATGGTTTCTCCGCCCATAAAAAGGGCAATGCCGACAATTCCTTCAAACCCGACAATGGATATTTCGGCAGAAGAACCGTTCTCCATCAACGATAGCAGCGAGATAATGGCAGTGGTGGGAAAATAGACATAATTGAATTGGCTGCCCGATTCGTAGAGAACGTCTCCCAAAGAGAAGGTTATCAATTCCAGGTGAGGGGCAATCCGGTTATAATCAGCTTCCGGCAAAACGGATAGTAAACGGTTTTTTCGGGGATCCCCTGATTGGAAGGTTCTTTGCTCTTTGCTGATTATCAGCCTCCATAAAAAATCGGTCTTTTATTTTACTATATTTACAGAATGATGTCGAGTGTTGTCTTAAGCCTGTCGTTAATCCCTACCTATTCTGAGGAATTATGTGTTCCAAAGAACCATCATCTTCAGCTGATTCATATTCACCTGGTCGCCCAGTTCCTGCTGAATCTGCTTCAAACGGCCTTCTCCCAGGATTTCGATGAGTCTTGCGATCCTATTCCGTAATTCCTCATCCAGATTCATGGCCCGTTCCAGAGCTTCTTTATCCAGCAGCCCGTATTCTTCCTGATAGGAGATCAGCTGCCGCAGTTATCGCCGTTATTGAAGAGCCGCAGGCAGTGGAAATCCAGTCCGTTACATCCGGCCCGGCCAATCTGTTGGTAATAATTTTCCACATTTTTGGGCAGATCGTAGTGCACTACAATGCGTAACATTGGGCTTGTTTATCCCCATCCCGAAGGCGATGGTGGCAACAACGCAGTTCAGTTCTCCCTGCATAAAACGGTTCTGTATGGCCGTCCTCTCATCATTTTTCATACCGCTGTGATAGGAAGAAGCATCCACACCCTGTTCTTTCAGCCAGAAGGCCAGATTTTCCGCTGTTTTCTGAAGGGTCACATAGACAATCGAAGGCGCATCAGGTTGTTCTGAAAGATCCTGAAGAAGTCTATCTCTTTTTTCCGACCTTTCCAGGGGAATCACTGCCAGATGAAGATTGGCCCTGTAGAAACCTGTGGACACAAGGTTTTCCGGTTTTACCCTGAATTTCCGGCACATATCATCTGCCACAGACCGTGTTGCCGTTGCAGTCAGCAGGAGTACCTGCTCTATAGCGAACTCCGCTCTGTATTCGGGAAGACGCAGATACTCGGGGCGGAAGTTGTGCCCCCATTCGGAAATACAGTGAGCTTCATCAACAGCGAGGAGCGAAATCCTCATATTTTTCAGATAATTCCTGAACCTCTCATTACGGAAACGCTCCACCGATATCATCAGGATTCTGAGATCCCCCCGGGAGGCCCTGGCTATGACGGAACTGTACTCTTCACTGCTCAGAGACGAATCCAGCCTGGCGGCGGGTATGTTCCTGGAACTCAGAAAATCCAGCTGGTCCTTCATCAGGGACAGGAGAGGAGAGACAACAAGAGTCATTCCCGGCAGCAGCAGAGCCGGCAGCTGATAACAGAGGGACTTCCCCGCCCCGGTGGGAAAAATAGCCGCCGCCGAGTCTCCGCTTAATATTTTTGTTATCACATCCTCCTGGCCCTTCCGGAAGGAGTCGAAGCCGAATGCCTCGTTAAGGGAGGCAGAAATTTTCTGTTTCATAATCTGAACCTTGTAAAAATGAGAAGAGATACCATTCCAGTAAACCGGCTTGGTTCTTATTCATATATGGGCAGTTTGTTTCTTATCTTAACCAAAGAACCGATAGAGAGACATCAGTATTGTCATCATGGCGAAACCTGCACTGATAATCCATGTTTGAACATTAAAACGCTTGTCCATATAGTGCTGCATATCTTCAAACCTTTTATCCACGGCCTCAAAGTGCTTATCCACGGCCTCAAAGTGCTTATCCACGGCCTCGAAGCGTTTATCCACGGCCTCGAACCTTTTATCAACAGCTTCAAAACGTTCAATAAAACGTTTCTCCATATTTTCAAATCCCTGACGGGTCAGTTCCATCTGATTTTTCAAACCTTCTTCCACCCGGATCATTCTTTCCAGAAGTTCCTTATCAAGGGACTTATCTCTTACTGGAAAAAGAGAAATATTCTGTTCCTGTATCCACTGTCCAAGATGACTTTTTACAAAATCTCCAATTTGATCTAATTGGTTCTGGTCCACTTGAGGTTCTCCCATAATATCTCCCTTATATTTTAACATTTTCTAAGAGATATTACAGAGTAAAATTCTCCATTGCTTCAAAAGGAAGATAAAAAAGAGGCCTAGTTCTCCGAAAGTTTCCGCTTCAGAGTATTTCTGTCTATCTGCAGCCTGGCGGCAGTCCAGGAGATATTATGATCTTCCTGCTCCAGAGCATCAGTTATGATTCTGGATTCGATCTCCTTGAGAGCCCCTTCCCAGAGAATATCCTCACAGGAATTATCCGTCTCTCTCAGTTTTTCCTTCAGGAGATTCTCCACATTCTCTTTTGTGTCGATCTGCAGGAGGGTCATGTATTTTTCCACAAGGTTTTCAAGCTCTCTCACGTTTCCCGGCCAGGAGTAACGCAGCAGGGCCGTTTCGAACTCTCTTGACAGGGTAATTTTAGTCTCCAGCTGCTTCCATCTGCGGGCAATGGCAAATACGAAATATTTAAAAAGAGGAATGATCTCATCCAGAAAGATGGTCCCCTGATGGGCCAGTTCAAAAAAGCCGGTTTTTCCTCCTTTCGAAGCCTCTGTAAAAGAGCCTCCCACATAGCCGAAAAGTTCGCTTTCCAGGGGAGTAGCCGACAGGGCGCTGCAGTTGACAACTACAAAATGGCCTTCTCTGACAGGACTGGCATTATGAATGCTCTGGGCCAGAAGTTCCTTTCATGTTCCGGTTTCGCCTGTTATGAGGATATTGCTCATGGTCCGTCCGTACCCCCGGAGTGAGAAATAGATACTCGAGTCTCCGGCGCCTGTAAAATCATCAGCAATGATGGCCGTTTTAATCCCCATAAGGATGACTGATCAATTTCTGCACCATATAGCCAAAAGACAACTATATCATTCTACAGTATATAAATAAAAAATATCTGATGTTTCTAAAAATAGAACCACCGGTATTTTTTGATCAATTATGCACCAGCATTGCAGAGAATTGCACCATCTGCAGCTGTCAAGATTTTTTTATATATTTGTTTAAAAAGAAAGATCCCGGGTATCTTGAATGGAAGGTTTTTCTCAATGATAGATCCTATGACTCCCTTGACCAATCACAGCCCCTTTGGCGTAAACTATTCAAAGAAGGAGTTTCATATGCAGAATTTTATTTTTCAGAACGAAACCAAAGTCTTTTTCGGAACAGAAAGCGAAGATCATATAGGTGAAGAAACCGCAAAACTGGGGAAAAAAGTTCTCCTCCACTACGGCGGAGGCAGTGTAAAAAAATACGGACTCTATGATAAGGTCATTGAAGAGCTGAAATCCTGCAATATAGAGATTGTGGAATTCGGTGGCGCCAAACCCAATCCGGTTCTCTCTCTGGTTCAGGAGGGGATAGACCTGGCCCGGAAGGAAAAAGTGGATTGTATCCTTGCTATCGGAGGCGGCAGTGCGATAGATTCGGCGAAAGCCATTGGTATAGGTGTACCCTATGACGGGAATGTCTGGGATTTCTATGCGGGCAAAAAAGAGCCCGAAACCATGATGCCCCTGGGAGTGGTCCTGACCCTGCCCGCCGCCGGGAGTGAAACCAGCCCCTCTTCAGTGATTACCAATGAGGAAGGGATGCGGAAAAACGGCCTGACCAGTATGGTAACACGGCCGGACTTCTGTATTCTCAATCCCGAAAGAACCATAACCCTACCGGACTATCAGACCGCCTGCGGTGTCTCGGATATGCTGGCCCATACAATGGAGAGGTATTTTACCAATGACCAGTATGTGGAACTGACCGACCGCTTATGCGAAGGCACAATGAAAACCATTATTAACCAGGGACTGCGGGTCCGCCTGCATCCCAAAGACTACAATGTGAGAGCAGAAATTATGTGGTGCGGGGCCATAGCCCACGGAGATATCCTCCATACCGGACGGACCGGCGACTGGGGATCCCACCAGATTGAGCATGAACTCTCGGCCTTTAACGATGTGGCACACGGTGCAGGTTTGAGTATTGTCTTCCCCGCCTGGATGAAATATGTCAGCCGGGATAACCCCCGGCGTTTCAGACAGTTTGCCACCAGAGTCTTTGATATTCAGCCGGATGTCTATTACGATGACGAACTGGTAATGGCGGGTATCGAAGCCCTGGAAAAGTTCTATAGGGAAATGGGTCTTCCCATCAGACTCTCGGAAATTGACATTGATCAGTCAGCCATAGAAGATATGGCTGAAAAAGCCACCTACGGTGATACGGTGCAGCTGGGAAATTTCAAAAAACTGAAAAAACAGGATGTACGGGAAATTCTCAAACTGGCACTTTAACAGAACACAGCTCCGGTTCTGTCTCTTTATTAAATACAGATCCGGATCATCTCCCCTTCTCTGAGATCTATGAGAGGAGGGGGAATTACAGGATTATCCCCCGGTCTAAAAGGACCAGAAGAATCTCAAGCAGCAGGGTAAACAGCAGCAGGATCAGATCCCGTTTCCTGAAATTTACATCCTTAACATAGGTTCTTTTATCACTGAAGCCGAAAGCCCGGCATTCCAGAGCATCTGCGGTGGATTCGGCCTTGCGAATCCCGTTGATCAGGATGGTGAATACATACCTCTGCCATAGCTTGAAACGGTGAGCCATATTGGATCCCCCGGCTTTTCCTCTTATGGCATGGGCCGCTTTCACGGACTCCACCTCTTTCTGTATCAGTGGTAGAAATCTCAGGGCCAGAAAGATCGTATAGGCGTATCTGTAGGGCATACCCGCCTTTACAAGAGAGGTCATCAGGTCCCGGGTATCAGTGGACCAGATCAGTATGAAACTGGCAAGAACAATGACAGAAAGCCGGAAAAAGAAGACAGGCCCCTGGAGAAGTCCCGTATCGGTAACTGTGAGGAATCCCAGAGACCAGACCACCTGACCGGGATCGATGAAAAAATGGAACAGCATCAGAAGAAACCCCAGTCCGAAAACCACGATCCCGCTTCTCAGGATCTCCCGGAGTGAGATTTTTCCTCCCGCCAGGGCCAGAAACAGAATATATATGAACATAACCGCCCCGGGGAGAGAACTTTTAAATAGAAAAAGTCCTACGGCCACGCAGAACACCCAGATTAGTTTTACAAGAGGATAAACCCGGTTGAGATAGGAACGTCTCTCTTTGAAACTCAGAAAATTTTCAGCCATATCAAACCTCCACCGGATCTACGAGCATTTTAAGAAGAGCATCGGTGCCGGGGATATTTCCGGAACAGAGGACCCCTTTTCGGGACAGTTTCTGAAGGATCTGAAACAGCAGGGTTGGCTGGAGGCTGGCCTTGTCGAGAATATCCGATTTACTGAAAAGCTCCGTGGGTAATCCGTCAAAATGCTTTTTTCCTTCGCTGAAAACCACGACCCTGTCGGCATATTCCGCAACCAGCCGCATATCATGACTGATCATGACTACCGCGATCCCTCTGGCCCGGATATCTGTCATGAGCTTCATAAGGGTGCTTGTCATCTCCTTGTCCTGCCCGTAGGTAGGTTCATCCACGATCAGAACCCCGGGGTCGCCCACGAGCATGGTAGCAACCCCCAGTCTCCGTTTATTCCCAGCACTCAGGGCAAAGGGATGACTGTCTTTCTCATTCTGAAGATTCAGCATTTCCAGTATTTCATCTCTCCGGGTGGAGATTTCCTCTGTGTCGAATACCACCTGGGACTGGAGACTGTATTCGATCTCTTCGGCAACAGTATCCGTAAGAAACTGGTGTTCCGGATTCTGAAAAACCAGAGAGATATGATTGGCAAGATCGGGAACTTTCCATTTCTCCGAAGCTTTGCCGAAAAGGGTCAGTTCCCCTTCCCGGCACTTGTTTAATCCGATAAGCAGTCTGGCCATGGTACTCTTGCCGGCTCCGTTTCTTCCCACAATGGCAAGCATCTCTCCTTCCCGGATTTCAAGGTCGATCCCCTTTAATGCATACAGTCCGCCTCCGTAGCTGAACTTGATGTTACGGCCCCGGATCAGGGCGGACTCTGAGCTTGTCTCTGCATCCGGCCGTCCTGTGAGTTCCGTACCGGGAGGACAGAGATTCAGAGAATCCAGAAGCGCAATAGTTTCATCCACGGTAATGGGGATCCTTTCAAGAGGATGGTTTGTCCTCAGGAGCCCCAGACCGATCTCTACAGTTTCAGGCAGCCAGATCCCCAGGCTCTCCATATCACAGCCATGCTCTTTCAGAAGGCTGTAGGGCTCATCCTGATAAGCAAGAGATCCTTCTCTGAGAACAAGCACACTGTCGGCTTCTGCCATAAAATCATCCAGTTCTCTGGTCACAAGAAGCACTGTCATGCCCTTCTCCCTCAGAGTCAGGATCAGCTCATGCACCTGCCGGGTAGCAGCCGGGTCCAGGTTGGCTGTGGGTTCATCCAGAATAATCAGCCGGGGCTCCATGGCCAGAACCGCTGCGAGTCCCAGTTTCTGGATCTGACCACCCGACAGATTCCATACAAGATTGTGCCTGTAAAGACCGATTCCTGTCATTTCAAGCAGTTCATCCACATCCCTGAGAATCTTATCCCTATGATGGAGAAGATTTTCCGGCCCGAAGGCGATCTCATCTTCCACGGACAGGGTGGCAAACATGGTTTCGGGGTCCTGAAACACTGACCCCACACAGCAGGAAATATCTTTCATTGCGATTTCTGATGTGGATCGTCCCTCCAGAAGGACCTGCCCCTCCAGAGTCCCGGGAATGAGATGGGGGATCCGGCCGTCCAGAACCTTGCAGAGAGTGGATTTTCCGCTCCCGCCGGGACCGACAAGGATATTGAAGGATCCTTTTTTCAGGGAGAAAGTAAGATCCTTCAGAACAGGATTTTCTTTATCCTGAAATCGAAATGAAACATTTTTCAGCTGAACTATATCAGACATATTCTGCATCCTTTGCCTTGCGGCAGGAAAACCTGCCGCCTATTTCAAATGCTATTTTTTAGGCTCTGGACGAACGGACCAGGCCTGTTCTGGCAATTTTCGTTGCCAGGAAGTATCCCAGACCACCGCTGAAAACGGCACCGGAGATCATGTTGATGGGAACGGCCATCCAGACGTCCTTTGAATAGGAGGGATCCCATCCGTAGAAGACGGAACTCCAGAGAGTACCGAACTGTGAGGAGGCGATACCCGCCATCAGCGCCGCAACCAGACCGAAACGTCTATAGGAGCAGATAAGAAGAATGGCTTCAATGGCCAGTCCCTGGGAGATTCCCCATCCGAGAGTTCCGATTCCCGCGGCATTTCCCAGAATAACCTCGGTAGCCGACTCGATAATACCGAAAGCCAGAGCCACGCCGGGTTTTCTTACCATAAAAGCCGCCAGAATATAGGCCCACATGAACATCCCCTGAATCAGGGCTCCCCCCAGAGGTCCCAGAGAGGTGTTGGCCAGATACCAGATATTTCCCATCCCTGTGTTGATAACACCGGCGATCGCAGCCAGTACGGCCACAATGACCAGATTCTGGGTTGTGTATCCCTTACTCTCTTTTTCCACCACATTTTTACTGGTGAAACGGGCAACCAGACCGAGGACGATAACTACCGCCACATTGAAAATCGTGTAGACAACCATTTCTTTTCTCCTATACGTTTTATATCCAGTCCCCACCGGGACGGGGTTTCCACTTTTACTTCAGGGGCAGACCCAGAGAAACAAGTTCTTTTCTGACGGAATTGTACATTGCTTCCCACTCAGGGGAGGGTGTCAGGGTATCCATGTCGTAAGCCTGATCGAAAGGAAGTCCGGGATTTCCTCCGGGCAGATCAAAAACATGTTCATATTTTTTCAGGAGTTCCAGAATGATCCCATTGGCCCTGCTGCGGCTGAGTCCCGCAGCGGCATGTCCGACTTCTCCCATCAGCCTGACTTCCAGACCGGTTCCGTGAGGCAGGCTTCCATCAGCGGAACCGACCCCTTCCAGGTGGCCCCCGCTGACTGAGGCCGCCAGGGCATTGGCTGCCACCTCATAAAGGAGCTCTTTTGTCACTGCCCCGCTCTTGGGATAGATATCGCAGACAATGATAGCCGGTGCGTTCCTGGCAAAGGCCTGACAGACAATGCTCTCCAGCCAGAGGCATCCTCTGGTGGAAGTGGCCACATGCTGTATATGAATGGGATGGCACAGATGATAATCGGCCAGACAGATAATGTTCGCCGCCAGAAAAGAGGCAACCTGCGCAATGGCGGCACCGTGAGCATCTCCTGCGAGACCCCCGACCATAACAGTCGCCAGAGAGGCATTGGCCATACCGTAGAAAAGGGAGTTGGCCGCCCGGACCATATTCCCCCGGTCAATCATAAGCTCATTGAACATGGCTACCAGATGGGAATCACAGGGACGCAGCAGATCCGGGTGGGTTGCAGCCAGGTCACCGATTTCGGTGACACTGCTCTCTGCGGCAAGCATTCCCATTCCGGGTCGGCCTACCTCTTCCCGGACCTGTTTCAGCAGCTCCAGTTCCCGCCGTGAAGCCAGCAGTTCGCTCACCTCTCCGGATTCGACCTTATAGCCGTCCACATCCACAAGAGATCCGCAGGTGATCAGATCCACCACGCTCTCCCGGGCCCAGCTTTTTACAGTCGCTTTGAATAGCCTTTCCGGTGTGGGGACACCGGGGTTTCCCGCCCAGACAGCAGGCGGCCTGGTATCGCAGACCTTCCGGGGAGCCAGTGAGTAGCTGTCTTTGCCTTCTCCCATAACCAGGGTTTTATTCATCCCTTTCATGGCCCTGTCCACTTCCTCTTCTCCCAGGAGCAGAACTCTGCCCTCGGAAAGAGCGTAGACTCCGGTTGTCAGGAGCAGTTCTCTTCCTGCCTGAAACACCCGGTCGGCCAGATCATCGTCTTCGGAGCACAGCTCCTCCCGGTTCCAGCTCAGGCTGTATTTTTCCACCAGAGACTGAACCGTCTCAATGATACGGAAGTCCCAATCCTCTTTGGACTGGGCTTCTCCCTGATGTATTCTTTTTGTTAATTCCAGATAGTTCTCTACCATGCACATCCTCCAGTTTTCAACTGAATACTCACCGGAAGAGAGAGGTTTGCTGTCGTGGGTTGAGATAAAGGAACTTCCATGCAACAGCCACCAGACCCCGTAACCGGTAAATCTTTGTAGTGTATAGTGCGACCCCGGTACTCTTGGTACGAACAGGCTTCCCGTCCTCAATGTCTGCACATGGAATTTCTTCTGACAGTCCCGCAAGATGTCAGACATGCTAGATTTTAACCAAGGAAGTAAAAAAATTACAATATCTTTCCAGGCCGGTAGAATAAGAAAAAAACAGCCGGCCCCTGTTTAATATATGATTATTCCTTTATTACTTCACAAAAAAACGACTGCCAGATATTTCTATTTTATTTCAGAGTATCATTTTAAAATGCATAAAAATTTTCTGCCGGTTATCATAGAGAAAATTTTTCTCTTCTGAGGATAAAAATAAAGATTTTTATTTTCTACATAATTGTTGTTATTTTTCTGAGAAAAAACTCTTCTGCAAAAGGATTTTTTTATTCGGAAGGGCAGCTGTTACTGAGAGTCTGTCTGTTGCGTCCCTCTTTTTTGGACCTGTAGAGGGCCTCGTCCGCCGTAACAATAAGCTGTTCAGCAAATTCTCTGGAGTAAGTCAGGGGACCGCAGGAAATACCGATACTGACTGTGATATACGGAGATGTGGGAGCATCGGCATTCTCAATCTTCAGAGCCGCGATCTCCTCCAGAATCCTCTCTGCTACCTTCCCGGCGCCATGGCAGTCTGTATCGCCCAGAATAATCAGGAACTCTTCTCCTCCGTAACGGAAGGAATAGTCCGTATTTCTTGTGGCAATCCGATGCAGTACCTCGGCGACTTTTCTCAGGCAGAGATCCCCGGCAATATGCCCGTACCTGTCATTATAGAGCTTGAAGTGATCGATATCCAGCATCAGGATGGAACCATCCGGTTCCTCCCGTCCTCCCTTATAGGACCTTTCATCCAGCCAGGTATTGAGATACCTTTTGTTCAGCAAACCTGTCAGTTCATCCGTATTAGCCTGTTCCAGGAGTATTTTGTTTTTCTGACTGAGTTCCCGGGTCTGATCTTCGATCACGTCCAGAAGGCTGTTGAATCCGTCGCACAAACGTCCGAACTCATTGTCTTCGGAATAGGAAATCCGGAAAGAGAGATCCCCTTCCTCTTTAATCCGGCGGACGCTTCTATAGAGATGCATAACCGGCTGCATATACTCTTTTCTGAAATATCGCAGTACCCCCAGGGCTGTTACCAGAACCCCGGCCAGAGAGATTAAGAGATACTGGAAAAAGCTTTTCAGCCCCAGCTGCATCAGATTTCTGTCCCTCCATACATTCAGAAAAATATCTCTGTCATCAGAAAAATGTGTTTTCAGAGGAATGTAGGATGTAATGCTGTTCCGGAGACGCAGAAGGACTCTCTCTTCCAGAACGAGCCGTTCAATATCCGGGGGAGACAGAAGAGAGGACAAGGCCTTTTTTTCGATCAGGCGGAAATTCACATTGGTAATATGGGAAAGCCGCATGTTCTCCCTGGATGTGAATTCTTTTCCCAGGATTAAATAGCCTTGGGTACTCTCTTTATCCGATCCTTTCGTGATGGGATTCAGGACCATAAAAAAAAGGGTTCCTCCCACCGGGATGATGCCTTTATTGCTATGTGCCACAAGAGAGGAGATGATATCCGCAGGAAAGCGGTCAGAGGGAAAAAGAGGATCCTGACGGATCATTCCGGTTTCAGGATCCACTTCCATCTGCCAGGTAACAGAGCCCTCATCCAGAACAAAAGACATAAGATTCAGCTTGAGTGTTGTCAGAGTTTCTTCTGAAAGATTGCTTTCGATAAAACCGGGATTCGTCCCCCTCATAAAACTCCAGGAATCGTCCCATACAGACCAGTCGAGGCAGGTGCTCATGAGATTGCCTATTTCTTCCTCAATGATCCGTTCAACGCTCTGTTCCTGTGATTGAAGATAGCGGTTCTCAAGATCCATAAATTTTCTTATGTACAGAAAATAGCCCAGGAGGAGACTCAGAATCATAAGAGTGACAAAGGCAATAGAGATAAAGAGGAGAATGTGCCTTGCTGCTTTCAGCTCTGAAGAAAAAAGATCCGATTTTTTCATTATAAAGAATCATAAGCATCAGAAGGAAAAAATGCCATTAAAAAAACAGATGGACCAGGCGCTTTTTCTCTTAGAATATACGGGAGGAGCCTGATCAGATCTGGCCGGACAGGCCGAATTCCCTGTTGAAATTCATCTGAAGATTCTGGCTTATGAAAGTTCTTATTTTGGGACGGATTTTTTCCGGAGCATCGGTTTTAAAGAGAAACACATAGATGGTCTGTTCGTTCTTGACAATTCGCATTCCCACAAGGACTGCATCTGTGATCACTATAGCCCCTTTCAGGCGCATCTGCATTCTGCTGATCAGCTGATTTTTCGTCAGCCCCTGATGGGCACTGAGATGACAGGACATGGCGACAGAACTGATATCCAGAACGCGTCCTGTCAGAAGGTCATCGGCTAACTTGAAATTCAGTGAGGCCTGGCAGTTTTCAGAACACTGGCATCTCAGATACTGTCTGCGCCCCCTGACCTCATTAGCCTCCAGAATCTTGATCATCATATCCGTTGCTTTCTGAAGCCCCAGTTTCAACTGAATATAGCCGCATTTGACTCCCAGTTCCATCAGGTACATTTCATGGAGATCCTCATCGATTTTAAAGGTAAGGATTCCCAGCATGATAGAGGGATACCGCCTGTGCAGGTCCCTGACAAGATTCTGCCACTCCAGATCGTTAAGCACAGCGTCTATGTTCAGAAAGAACAGGGTATCCGGGTACTTTTCAACTATTTCGGGAATTTTGCGGTGGTCCTGTAAAATATAGGCTTCCAGCTCTTCATTATAGAGAACCGAAAGGAGCTCCCCCTGTACAACTTCAGGAGGATACACAAATACAATTTTCTTACCTAGAAAGTCTTTTCCCTGGATCATATAACTTTATGTTATAAACTATCAGAGGATAAAAAAAAACCCCCTGAAAAGAGAGGCCGATTCATTTTTTTTATCTGTATAATCAGAGGTGTTATGCAGTCAAAAAATAAATTTGCATTGATTAATCAACGCTCGTATACTTCCCCATAGAGGTCTTTCAAGGAGGCGGCAGTATGACGTTGAAGAAAAATCTTTCGGTGCTGGTGCTGATTCCTATCCTCGGACTTTCCATTGTATTCACCCTGGGGCTGTTCTGCTTCGGAAAACTGAGAAAGGAATTGCCGGTTATCAATCTGGTACAGGAAAACCGGGCACTCGTTCTGAATGGGGACAGAGATGCCTACCAGGCCTTTCTGGCAGGAAATCTTGCTCTGAAGATATCTGACAAAGAGCAGCTGAAAGCTCTGGAAGCGGATCTGGAAGAGAATATGACTCAGGTATGGGAGAGGGTGACAGGCCCTTCTGACACCTATACCCCCGAAATGATGGAGCAGCTCAGCCTATTTGAAGCAGACTACAGGGACTGGGCGGCCTCCAGCCGTGTGATTATGGCCTCCTCCCTGGAAATCAGCAGAAGAACGGCAGATCAGACCCGGGCCCGGGAAAGGGCTGACGGGACATTCCTGAAGATGCGGAATCTGATCGATACCATGACAGACCGGACAGCCGGGATGATTGAGAGCAGTTCCCGGAACCGCCGGGCAGTCCTCAATGAAGCAGTCCAGCTGATACTGAATGCCGACAGGGATGCCTATCAGGCCTATACAGCCCTTCTGGAATCAGACCATGCCTCTTCACAGGAAGAACTGGCTGCCCGGCTGACAGAACAGGAGGAAAATCTTGAACAGGTAAACCAGAGGATCACTCAGGCTTACGAGCTGGCCGGCAGTCCCCTCTCCTCTCTGATGGCCGAGTTCAGGGATGAGTACGGACAGTGGAGAAAGGACAGCCTTTTTATTGCTTCTGTCATCCGGGAAACTTTTGAAACCCGTATGATCATGACAGGGGAAGCTGCAGTGAATGAACAGAACTTCTCTTCCATGCGGGAGAGGATCGATATACTGGGGAATCTCCAGCAGGAGAGAGCCCTGGGCCTGTCGGCCCTTCTGATCCAGAGGCTTCAGTCTCTCATATTTACATATACAGTCATTGTAGCTCTGACAATACTGTGCGCCATCGGAGCCTCCGCCGCCATCACCAGGTATATTTTCAGGCAGCTGGGAAAGGATCCGGCCGTGATTGCCAGGATCGCAGAAAATGTAGCTCTGGGAAATCTGATCCTCAATAAGGAGGAACAGGGAGAGATAGGAGTCTCCGCGTCCATGAGAAAGATGCAGGAACAGCTGATCCATATTATAGAAGAGATAAACCTGTCCGCTCAGGATGTGGATAAAGGGAGCCGGCAGGTAACGATTTCAGCCCAGCAGCTCTCTCAGGGGGCATCGGAACAGGCCGCCAGCATTCAGGAAGTCTCTTCCTCGCTTGAACAGATCGGATCCAACATTACCCAGAATGCCAGCAATGCCAGAGAAACCGAAGCGATAGCCCGGAAGACAGCGGCAGAGATAGAACAGGGAGGAGAATCGGTTGCCCAGACAGTTCAGGCCATGAAGGACATCACTGAAAAAATATCGGTCATTGAGGACATTGCCAGGAATACCAATCTTCTGGCCCTCAATGCCTCCATAGAAGCGGCCAGAGCCGGGGATCACGGGAAAGGTTTTGCCGTGGTAGCCCAGGAAGTCAGGCAGCTGGCGGAAAGGAGCCAGAAAGCGGCGGGAGAGATACGGGAATTGACCGGTCAGAGCATGGTAAAAGCCGAAGCCGCGGGAGAACTTTTTACGGCGATTATTCCGGATATAAAAAGAACAGCCACCATGGTGGAGGAGATCAATTATTCAACTGCCGAACAGCTCAATGGGACAGAACAGGTTTTTAAAGCCGTATCCCAGCTGGATCAGGTCATTCAGATGAATGCCTCTTCCTCGGAGGAGATGGCATCCATCTCTGAAGAACTTTCCGGTCAGGCGGGCTCTCTTAAGGATATGATCCGATTTTTCAGAATCCGGGAGGAAACAGAACAGATGAGCAGTGAAACTTACGGGGAAAATATCTGATCCATGCGGTTTTTCAGAGAGTCCAGTTCCTGCTGTACATCCAGATTTTCCTCCATCACAAGACGCCGGAGAGAACTGGCCCAGAGGGAAGTGGTTTCAATAAAATGCGGCTGCGGGGTAAAGAGAATCCCCGCCGTCTCTATGGTATCTCTGAAAGCCTGTTCATAGCCCTCTGCCAGGGAGAGGATCTCCTGCAGGGAGGGGTCATTGAAAACCGAACGCCTGGGAGGATCCACGGCTTTTTCATTGACCGCCGCCCACAGCTGATACTCCGGGCCGGTGAAGTACTGCAGAAAGAGCCAGGCGGCCTTTTTCTCTCTGGACCGGCTGTTCATGGCAAGAGACCAGATCCATAGATTAGACCGGACAGGATCTCCCGCACGGGCTTCCGGAACCGGAGCTTTGACCCAGGCTATATTCCCCGCCTCCCGGGAGGATCCGGGAATATTCTGAAAGTACCCCACAATATCCGCATCAAAAAGCATGGCGGCCCGACCGTCTCCCAGAGCGGCACCTGTTTTATACCAGTTATACTCACCCCAGTTTTCAGCGCCGCCGGTTCTGACCATATCGATCCAGTGACGGTTCATTTCCAGTGATTCGGGAGAATTGACCCTGCTGACAAGATTTCCCGATATATTCTCCGCATCAACTGCCCCGTAATTGCCGAATGTGGTCATATAGCCGGGATGGATGGTTGCCCAGTTATCCGCACCTCTCACGGAGATGGCAAATGATCCGGGACCGTCGAATTCATCCAGAATTCCGCAAAGCCTGTAGAGTTCCTCCATTGTTGCGGGAGGGGTTAATCCTTTTTCATCAAATATCCGTCTATTATAGGCAAGGGTTATCAGTTCGAATCCCAGAGGCAGTGCCAGAAGAGGGCCTTCCCCCAGTTTATAGGTATCCCGGTTCCATCTCAGAGAATTGTACACCGCGGGAAAGAAGTCCCGGGGATTATAGGATTCCTCAGTCAGGGCCGGAGAGGACAGATAGGGATCAAGATTCTCCACGAACCCTTTGTCCATCAGATCCCACAGCTGATAGGCACCCGACATGAAAAGGTCAGGCTGATCTCTTCGGGAAGCCAGCCGTCCGTAGAGGAGATCGAAATACTCATCCTCCTGGGATACGCTGTAGACAACATCGATCCCTGTGAGCTCTTCAAAGTCTGCAATTTTTTTGATTATGGCTTCCGTATAGGGGTGCTGACTGAAGAAAATATCGATCGAATCTCCCCGGGCCATCTGCCAGCTGAAGGGCTCGCCGGTCTGGCTCTCCGGGCTCCAGCGGTTGCAGGATGTGAAGAGCAAAACCGAATACAGAAAAGGGAGGATCAGTAAAAACCTGATTATCAATTTTTTCGCATTCAAATCCCGCATGTTATATAGTTTAGTTTAACGCAATATGGAAAAGCAAACACCTCGCGCTATTAAAGCAACACCGAAAAAATCTCTTGAAAATGAGCTGGGGAAGAAACTGCTTCTGATTGTGGTGATTCCTGTGATTCTCTTCTGCCTGCTGACGATCCTGCTGCTTCTGAGGATATCCGGAGGACAGCTCACCAGGATCCAGGAGAATCTGACCATTCAGATTGAAAACAGTATCCGCCAGAATCTTGAAATTCCCTTCAGCTCCCTGGAGTACCTGAAAGCCATCTATCAGCATCAGAATAAGGGAGATACCAGTGTGGAACTCTTTCTCAATCTGATGGTGGATGAAAACGACCATTTTCTTGATGTTTTTATTCTTTCACCGGAAGGAAAGGTTCTCAGAACGACAAATAGCAAGCAGTCTATTCTGGGGAAAGACTATTCGGGATTCCCTTTTTTCAGAGACCTGCAGAAAGCTTCCGGCCGCTGGGCCGAAACCTATATTTCCTCGGCCACAACCGACGTGTCCTATACTCTGGCTCTGAAAGATAAAGACGGGAATGCCTATGTCTGTGTCTACTCCCTGAAAGATCTCCAGCTCCTGGTGGAACAGCTGAGCCAAAGGAGTTCCGTTAAAATTGCCGTCATCAATGAGGAGCAGTTTTTTCTGGCTCAGACCGATTACAAAGTGGTTACCCAGAGGAGGCAGGATCTTCTCATCGATTTCACCAGGGAGAAACAGCAGATCATCCGGGAGAAAAACAAACTTCATGTTGTCAAATGGAGCTATCTGGAGGGATTCGGTCTTTATGTGGTGCTCTATGAAGAACTGTTTATGCTCTACATGCCCCTGATTGTGACGGTTGTGATGTTCCTCCTCCTTCTGGGCGGTTTGATGCTGACCCTTGCGATATTCAACAGAACCCTGATACACCATCTCCTGCTGGATATGGATCAGCTCATACAGATGTCCTCCCGTCTGAGTCATGGCGATTACGATGTGAAGGTTGAACACTTCCTCTTTGTGGAGCTTGAAATTCTGGCAGAGAGTTTCAACATCATGGCCCGGACGATCGAAGACTCTTTTATGAAGCTTTCAGAGTCCAAGAATCAGCTGATCACACTCAACCGTTTTCTGAAAGACCAGTATGATCAGACAAAGGCAAAGGAAGAAGAGCTGAAACTTGTCATGGAAAGCAGTTATGACGGCATCATTTTCCTTGACAGCGAGAACAGGATTCTGAGGATCAGTTCTAAAGGATGCCGTATTCTGGAACTCGATACGGACAGGGAATCCCTTACAGGCAGAGACATCCTTCCTCTTCTGCCGGAGAAAATACGGTCTGTTCAGGAAAAACTGATCATGGAATCTCTTCTGGGTATGAAAGCGGGCATATGCCGCATTGAGATGGGAAAAAAGATTCTGGAAGATATAACCATCCCTGTTCCCGGAGAGGACGGAACTGTCAAAGGCCTGATAATATCCCTCCGTGATATTACCTCGAAAATAAGGATAGAAGAGAGGCTGAACCGCTCTGAACGGCTGGAAGCGGTGGGAAGACTGGCCGGAGGTGTCGCCCACGATTTTAACAACATTCTCCAGATTATATTCGGGTACTCAAGCATGATCCGTGAAACAAGGAGAGATGATTCGGATCTTGTTTTTCTTGATAAGATCGATCAGACAGCGGAAAAAGCCCAGGAGCTCGTCAACCAGCTCCTCTCCTTCTGCCGGATGGAGAAAAAAGAAAAAAAGCCGCTCATGCTCAATGATGTGGTGAATGCCGCCAGTGAAATGCTGCGGAGGCTCGCGGGAAGTACCATTGATCTGACCATTGACTTGCAGTGTGAGGACTGCCGGATCTTCACCCACAGGAGCCAGATAGATCAGATCCTGATGAATCTGGTAGTCAATGCCAGGGATGCCATGAACAACCGGGGCAGCCTGTCTATCAGAACCTTTCAGGAAAAAAGGGAGAGCCGGTTCTTTGCTGTTATAGAAGTGGAGGATTCAGGTCCAGGAATCCCCGAAGAGATCAGAGAGAAGATATTCGATCCTTTTTTCTCAACCAAAGAGACAGGCAAAGGGAACGGTCTGGGATTATCTACTGTATTCGGCATAGTTCAGGACAATCAGGGACTCCTGGAGCTGGAAACCAGGATGGGCCGGGGAAGCTGTTTCCGGATACTTCTGCCGATTCTTACAGCGTAAAATAGACCAGACCCCGGATTTCCCTCCGATACGGATCTATTTGTAAAAATTACCTTCAATTTACTACAGAATACTTGCGTAATCTTCAGTTTACTATATAATTAAGGTATGAATATTTTTGTGGAACCAGAAGCACCCCAAAGATACAAGGGAACCCTGCTCAACAGAGGCGGCCGGGAATTCCAGTACACCCTTTCGGTAGACAAGGATAGAAAGATTCAGGCAATCTTCAGTAAAGATCAGTTTGGTGAACTGGAGCATGTCAATGATGACTATTTCCGTATCCTGAAAGAGGAGTTCGAGCCTTTACTGTCAACAGCAGCAAGCTGTTCATAGAAAGCTCTCTCTTTTCCCTTAAAAATACTGACACATTAAAGGGGAGATTCATCTCCCCTTCCATTGATGAAACCTTCTGACATTACTATGGGAAATCTACTGTCTTCTCTGACCGGGAGCACTTCCCTGCTGGCGCTGAAATGCAGCCAGATGATTTTCCGAGCCTTTCATCAGAATGGTAAAAATCCTTTCCACATCCTCAGGGAGGTCTTCTTCCAGGAACTTCTCGTACATGGCTATATTTTTGATTTCCGCTTCGACTCCGACATCCGCCGCTTCCTGGAGGGTAGCCGGAACATAGAGATGAGACTCGGTACTCACCTCGGGATAGTCCATCCCTCTGGTATCATAGAGGTCTTTCAGATAGGCGATGTGAGTCGTTTCCGAGCGGGCGATATTGGCATAGGGCCTGGAAACATTGAATTTTTTCATAATCGCCTCATATTCCGCCAGAGCCATGTGCTCATCCTCCCAGGCATACTGAAGCATCTCTTCCAGTGTAAAATCCTGTGAGTCCAATGCACCGGCAGAACCGAAATTCTCTGCCATGGAAGTGAAAGTTAAAGCAGCAGACAAAAGTACTGTAAGGTAAATCCGTTTATTCATAAGAATCCTCCGTCATTTCAATTACCCTGAAGATAAGCGGCAGAACTGAACAGAATATGAACCGTCTCTATAGATTTCAGATCTTTCCAGCCGGGAAATAGAGAGAGACAAAGGCAGGGGCTGTGAAGAATGTCTCCCCGTTTCCGGAACCCCTCTCTGTATTTATAAACTGATGAAGAAGGAAATTGTAGTTTTTTTATTTTCTATGCCTTATGATTTTT
Organism: Oceanispirochaeta sp.; assembly: GCA_963666275.2. Lineage (GTDB taxonomy): Bacteria > Spirochaetota > Spirochaetia > DSM-2461 > DSM-2461 > Oceanispirochaeta. Next base: position 864,797 of record CAXXOA010000001.1, on the reverse strand, counting down.
AATAATGGAAGAAAGGATAGTCTATCAACATCTGGATAAGGTCATGCAGAATTCCATCTTCCGGAATTCAAAGCGCTCTGTGAGTTTTCTCGATTATATCTGCCGGAAAGCCCTGGTGGGAGACAAGGATCAGATAAAAGAGTACTCCATCGGGATCGATGCCTTCGGCCTGGACTTTACATTCAATCCCCAGAATGATCCCAGAGTCAGGGTTGAGGCCAGGCGGCTCCGTCAGAAACTGGACGAATACTACAGAACAGACGGAAGAAAAGATCCCCTGAGAATCGTCATTCCCAAAGGCAGCTATATTCCGGAATTCCAGGTGAAAGAGGTCTATTCCTCTGAAACAGAGGACAGGATTTTCTCTATTGGAGAAAGGAACCTCATCTTCCGGATGCCCAGGCTGAAACATCAGCAGCCCCTGGATATTAAACAGTATGTGGTGTGTCTGATTCAGAACAGTTTATTCCTATGCCAGTTCCTGAATTATGAACCTGCCCTAACCCGGGACAGTCTCTTGGAACTCCTCTTCCTGGAACAATCTGAGAAAATATCAGTCACCCTTACTGACAATACCTGCGAAAGGGAGATCCCCCTGATATCCTATTCCCCGGAGGATCTACAGACTTTCCATAAATCTCTGGATCAGGCCCTGACTGAACTTTCGGGTATCCCCCTGCTTCCCCGGGGAGGCTGGTTTGAGTAACGCGAAAGGTCTGATATACCTGGCCGATGATAATGAGCCGATCCTGGAACTGCTGAAAGAGATCCTGGAAGGAGACGGCTATTCTGTGATGGGTTTCACTGAATCCCGCAGAATCATTGAACAGGCCGGCATAAAAGCTCCCGATCTGTTTATCCTGGATATCAATATCCCGGATATGGACGGAATTACTCTCTGCAAAAGATTCAAAAGCACAGAAGAGCTCCAAATGATCCCTGTGATATTCATTTCAGGGATGATAACAATGGAGGATAAAGTCAAAGGCTTTTCCGCAGGCGGAGCCGACTATATCACAAAACCCTTTATACCTATTGATGTTCTCTCCCGGGTGAATACCCACATTACTCTTAAAAAATCCCTGGATCAGACCCTCTCTTTCAACACAGCCCTGGAAGAGGGAATAAGAAGCAGAACAGAAGAGCTTCAGAAAGCCAAAGAGGAAGCGGAAAAAGCCAACAGGGAAAAGAACCAGCTCCTCTCCAATATCAATCATGAGCTTCGGACACCCCTGAACGGGATTCTGGGAATGCTGGATCTGCTGAATCAGAAACAGATAGAAGATGATGAGGTGAAATCCTATATCGAACTGACAACCTATTCCGCCAGGCAGCTGTCAAGGCTGATCAATGATATCCTGGACTATACCCAGCTTGAAAACCGGACCCTCTACTTTCAGTATAAACGTTTTACCCTGATAACCCTGATTACCCTGCTGAAACAGAAATACCAGGTTCAGTGTGCCGAGAAAGGACTCAACTTTTCCATAAAAACAATCGGGAGAGGACTGGACTTTTCAGGCGATGAAACCAGGATTCTTCAGATCCTGGACAACCTCATAACCAACAGCATCAAATACTCTCTGAAAGGAACTGTTACAGTCTCTCTCTCAGTAGATCAGGACCTGATCATGACAATACAGGATCAGGGAGTGGGGATCCCTCCTGATAAAGGGGAAATCATTTTCAAACCCTATGTTCAGGTGCAGAACGGGTATATCAGGGAAAAGAAAGGTCTGGGACTGGGACTGGCCATCACAAAGGATATTACGATCCAGATGGGGGGAACCATTGATATGACATCTGATGAACAGGGCACAGTCTTTACTGTGAGGATTCCTCCCCATCAGCCGGATGAGGAGTCCGGGGAACCACTGATGGCAAAGAAAATACCCGGCCGGGGAAAGATCCTGGTGGTTGAGGATGATACAGTCTCTCTCTACTATATGGAAATGATCCTTTGTGAAGCGGGTTACGAGGTGATCACAGGGATCAACGGAAAAGAAGCCATGGAGCTTCTGAAAGAAGACAACTACGATATGGCTCTTCTGGATATCGGACTGCCCGGATTCAGCGGTGTGGACATCATGCGCGCCATAAAGGAAGAGGGACTTGATCTCCCCGTTCTGGCTCTTACCGCCTACTGTCAGGAAGAAGATATCAACCTCTTTAAATCCGAAGGATTCAAAGAGGTTGTTGCCAAGCCAGTCAATTCAAAGTCCCTTCTCGAGACGCTGGAAAAATTCACAACAGACCGGATTATCTCCTAAAACTCCTCAAAATCCTGTTCATAACCCCCAGAGGGAGCATAGTCGCCCTTTGTTTCAAACTCCGCCAGCCGGGTATCCTGTTTCAGGGAAGATTGATGAAAACCTTTTTCATTATGCTCATCCGTTTTGTACTCAAGGTTTTTGACAGCTCTCTGATTGGTCTTTTTTCCTGCTTTGAAGAATCCGATCGTGTCTTTCATAGCCGTAGCCTGGGAGAGCAGCTCCTCCGACATGGAAGCCAGTTCCTCCGAAGCAGAAGCATTCTGCTGAATGACCGTATCGAGCTGAACAACAGCGGCATTGATCTGCTCGGATCCTTTGTTCTGCTCCTGACTGGCCATGGTAATCTCTTCTACAAGATCGGCTGTTTTCCTCATGGCGGGAACAACCTGCTCGATCATCTCCTGAGCAGCAATGGCGCGATGCACACTGTTCTGGGTAATCTCGGTAATCTCTTTTGCCGCATTGCCGCTGGATTCGGCCAGTTTCCGGACTTCCGATGCCACAACGGCAAATCCTCTTCCCGCTTCTCCGGCTCTTGCCGCTTCTATCGCCGCATTCAGGGCCAGCATGTTAGTGCTCCTGGCAATATCCTGAATAACCGAAATTTTCTCGGCAATCTCTTTCATGGCAGTAACGGTTTCCGCTACGGCCTCGCTCCCCTCCTGTGAATCATCAGCCACCTTTTTGGCCATACTATTCGACTGCTGGGAGTTGTCGGTATTCTGTTGTATATTGGCATTCAGCTCCTCGATAGAAGCGGAGACCTCCTCCATATTGGAAGCCTGCTCACTGGTACCGGAAGAGATCTGCTGCGCTGTGGAAGAAATCTGCTCGCTTCCGCTGGTAATCTGTTCTGAAGCTCCCACTATATCATTGACAATGGTGGTCAGCTGGTTCGTCATATCCTGCATGGAAGCGTACACACCGGTGAGTTTCCGTTCAGGGAACTGAATGTTTAGATCGCCCTGAGCTATTTTACCCGTCACCTCTACGATTTCATAGGGTTCCCCCCCCAGCTGGGATGTAATGGATTTGGTCAGAATAATAGCGATCAGGATTCCCAGAACCGCCGAAACCAGAGCAAATACAAGGGCAAGCAGGGTATTGTTCCGGGTAACCCGGTCGATGACCTCTCTGACACCGTCCCTGATTTCCCGGGCACTGTCTCCCACCCGCTGAGATGCCTCTCTCTGTCTTTCCTGGATATCCAGCTGCTGCTGTTCCAGATACTGGAATGTGTCCACATTGTCCCTATAGAGTTTCAGACTCTCCAGGCTGTCATCCAGATAATCAAGCATCTGTTCACTGTCCGAGAGGACCCTGGCTCTGGCAATGAGGACTTCAACCTCATTGATCTGGCTTTCCCAGAGTTCTCCCATGCTGGTTCGCTCTTCTTCTGTCAGTGCGAGCTGATACTTCTGAGCAGTGATTCTGAACCGGTTTGTGCCATCCCTTACCGCCTGGAGCGCTTCAAGACGGTCCACCCTGACCTTTTCGACTCTGCCGTTAACGGTGGCCTGTTCTATACCGGCTCTGGCGGCTTCCACCATAGCCACCACATTGTCCAGAACCTGCTGCGCCGCTTCAGCCCGCCGTTCTCCCGCCAGATTGATCTGATTCTGTATGGTCGCATACTCTTCGATCTGACCATGATACTCAGTCATATCGCTCATGAGTTCCCTGGTGTGTACTTTATTCTCCTCGGACAGCATCAGATCTTCCGCCGCCTGGGCGTTGGAAAGGACATTGCCGGTTTCCTCTTCGGCCATATCCATATATTGATCATCCTGATAGATGATATATCTGAGAGATCCTGTCTGAACATCCTGAGAATCCACCAGAATCCTGTTGGCAAGTTCACTGATCTCATTCTGATAGTTGATCTGATTAATACCGCGGATTCCCATATATCCCACGACGATTGTGAAAACAACAAGCAGAGAAAAACTTACTAAAAGTTTGGTCCTTACTTTGATCTGTTGTACCATAGATTCCTCCTGATTCAGTAAATTTTAAGGGAAAGGCAAGGTAAAAAAAAGAAAAAAGACTTTGTAACTGTTACATCCTTTCAATTATTGGTGAAAGAGATATAATTTAAGGTAATATGATGAGAAGATTCTGTTCATTTGATTTGAACAGCGACAGGGAGTTTGTGTGATGGAAGAAGTGGGAACAAATCAATACCTGACATTCAGGGTTAGCGATGAGCACTATGCACTGAGTGTGCATCAGATCCGGGAAGTTCTTGAATTTCAGAGTGTCTCTAAAATTCCCAGAATGCCCGGATTTATGAGAGGAATTATCAATCTCAGAGGGAGCGTTGTACCGGTTATTGATCTGAAAATGAAATTCGGTATCGGGGAAACAGAAAAATCTGTTGATACAAGCATCATTGTAACCGAACTGACTATGGAAGAAAATACAGTGACAATGGGCCTTATGACTGATGCGGTAAGCGAAGTTATCGATATTGATGCGGACACCATTGAACCGGCCCCTCAGATCGGAACGGAGATCGATTCCTCCTTTATCAAAGGGATGGGACGCAAAGATGAGGACTTTATCATTATCCTTGATCTTAACAGGGTTATGACCTCCGGAGAGATCCATGACCTGGCAGAGGTACAGTCCGTACCCCAGGCCGAATAGAAGGATGATGTCCGTTTTGAGGGCATCATTTCCTTCCCCCCTTTTTACAGCGAAGGGATATCAACCGTAGCTGTGAAGACCTCCCAGTAAATAATTCACGCCGAAAAAGGTAAACAGTGTTGACAGGAATCCTATAAGGGCAAACCAGGCACTGGCAGTTTTTCTCTGTTTTCTGTATATCCTGAAATGCAGATACAGAGCATAGACCAGCCAGGTTATAAGGGCCCAGGTCTCTTTGGGATCCCAGGACCAGAAAGCGCCCCAGGCCGCTTCGGCCCATACGGCTCCGAATACCAGAGCCCCCAGGGTAAACACAGGGAAACCAACCGAGACAGCCGCATAGGTAAGCCTGTCATAGTTGATCTTTTTTTCCTGATCCCTGCTGATCAGGTATAACAGAGCTGTTATGAAAGAGAATACGAAAAAAGATTCACCCACAAACGAAAGCACCACATGGAGTATCAGCCATCCCGACTGCAGGGCCGGAACAGGGGGCTTCAGCTCGGGAGACACAAGAGGAGATGATGCAACCAGAAGCAGCCCCAATACTGTCAGAGTGGCAAAAAAAGGAATGATCCCATAGGGCCTGAACTTTTTCTGCCATCCGTACCAGCCCGTAAGCACCAGAATCCCCAGAGCGTAGAACAGAAGGGATTCATAGGTACTTGTCAATGCTATGAAACGGATCTGAAGAGACCGGATAATCAGCAGAATCAGAAGCAGAGCGGCTATGATCAGATTGATCACTCCAGTAATCCTGACGGGAAATGGCTTCTTTCTGAACAGGGAAATCCCCTGATAGAGGGCTGAAAGGAATACGGAAAGATAGATGCCGATAGTAAAAATCATGAAAGCTCACTCCTTTTCTGATAGAACGTCATCATTGTGCCGATGGAAATGAGGATGAGGGAAAGGATTATCATTTCCCGGGCCGGATCTGATGTCATCATCAGCCCCGACTCATACCCTTCACCCCCCTCCAGGGCCTGATAGGATGCCTGGTAAATGATATACCCCTTTTTCCGGAGGGGATTGTTGACCGAAAGAGTGAAGGCCTCCCCTTCTCCTCCGGGCTGGTCAGAGATAACGACCCGGGAAGCCCAGCGGCTGGGACGGCCGTCGGGATAGGTATCAAACTCAAAATCCAGAAGAGTCAGGTACTCTCCCCGGGGCAGGGCCGCAGTCTGACCGGGACCCAGAAAAACCATTCCCTTCTGACTGGTCATATAACTGAGAATACCGGCAATCATAAGGATAAGAAGTCCCAGATGAAGGATATCCGGACCGAAACGGCGCTGACTTTTTTTTCTCAGCTGTATCCGGAATCGTCTGACAGTACAGGATGCCATATTGATCCAGAAAAGCCCTGCCGGTACAAGGAAGAGCAGTGAGCTGAAAAAATGGTGATAGCCGGTCAGAAGAATAAAGGGTCCCAGTACAGGATATTGCACGAGATAGTACTCGGGGCTCTGAAACTGGACGATCAGAGTGGCCGGTATAATTTCCAGGATCAGCAGGATCAGAAGCAGGATGGTAAATCTCAGAGATGATAAAAAACGGAAAAAGCATTTCAAAGGGCATTCCTTTCAGTTTTCTCTCTCGGAGATTACCACAGAATCCTGTTTAGGTGTAGAGAAAAGCCGCCGGAAAATAGTATCCGGCGGCGGTCATACCGAAGTCATTCTCCCTTTTTCCCTGTCGTGGAAAGGTGAAGAGGCACATAGAGAGGGCAGAACGCTGCGATTGAAACCAGAAGCAGGACAGCCCCGGGAATGGCCAGCCACCACAGTCCTCCGGTAAGAATCTGAAGGACTGTACCCGCTGCGATAAGAAGGACTCCCAGGATGGCTCGTATTGCTCTGTCTGTTTTTCCCATATTTGTCATTTTTCATCTCCTGTGAAAAGAACAGGGAATACTGAACTTTTCCTTATATTCGTTTTCTTATATATAATATTAAAATGATAGGGATTCAAGTTTTTTCTTCCCGTACAGAGGAAAAATTGACGATACATAGTTTTTTTACTATGTTTTATTCATGTCATATAAATTCAATCCCGCAAAACTTTCGAAACTGAACAATCCCTCCCGGATGAAAGACATCCCTCCCCGTTACGTCTGGGAGGTACTGAACCTGGAATCTCCCCGGACTATAGTGGATATAGGAGCGGGTACAGGATTTTTCACAGTCCCCTTTCTGGAAATGATGGACAGGGGAAAAGCCTATGCCTGCGATACAGCGCCCCAGATGATCGAGTGGATGAATGCCAATATCATTCCCGAGAATCCTTCCATAGAAACAGTCCTTCTGGAGAGTGAAATACTGCCTCTGGACGACAGTACTGCCGATCTTGTCTTTATGATTAACCTGCACCATGAACTGGATAATCCCGATGCAACTCTGAAGGAATCTTTTCGCCTTTTGAAACCGGAGGGAAAAATACTGATTATCGACTGGAAAAAACAGGAGATGCCTGAAGGTCCCCCGGCAGAACACCGCATAAGCGAACAGACCATTGCCGGGCAGCTGGAAAAGGCTGGTTTTTCCGGAATTGCCATTGATACAACTCTGGAGAAACACTACCTGATTACAGCCCGGAAATAGTTATTTCAGAAAGGCTTCACATTCTATTCATACCTTGCCTGTAATATTTAAAGTGTAAAAAACAAACTGAGGAGTTACAGAATGTACTATCCCCATCATTACGGTTACGGGTTCTCTCTTTTCAGAGGCGTTCCCTTTGGAGGTTATATTACTATGGGACTGGGAATCTTAATTGCTGCGGCTTTGATCTATCTGCTTGTCAAAAAAAGCGGCTCCTTTCCGGGCCAGGAGAAATCAGACTCCCCCCTGGAAATTCTGCAGAAGCGCTTTGTCAACGGAGAGATCAGTCGGGAAGAGTATCTGGAAAAAAAAGAGATCCTGAAGAAATAATCTTCTTCTTTTCCGCAAAAACAGGATTTTACTTTCCTCCTCCTGTGGGTTAAAATTCATTGTAGGGATATGTACCTGCAGATGCACCTGCCCCAGGGGAGGAAAGCATTGACAAACAAAGACCAGTCAGCCGGTTTAAGCCTGGACTATCACGTCAGACAGGCCGCCGAAGGCAAAAGAAAATTCGAAAATATCTACCAGTCTCTCTGTCATCTCATTCTGGATGATCCGGAAATGATAGAGAAGGTGAAAGTCAACGGACGGACAACCTATGACTTCAAAGTATTCCGTCAGGGCCCCAAACACATCATTGGCATGTATGATGAGATCAACAGTTTTGTCTCCTATGTAAAAGATGCCGCGGAAAACGGCTCATCCAACGAGATGGCCTTTGTTCTGGTGGGAGAACCGGGAAACGGAAAAACCTTCTTTGTGGAATACCTCTGCTCCCTCTACCGGAACTATCTTTCCCGCCCGGAAAGCCGCCGGTACACATTCTGCTTCCGCAATCTGAATCAGCTGGGAACATACGGAATGATCGACAGGGTTGAGTCACAGACCTATGAAGATCCCATGCGTCTGGTCATGAATCTCTATGAAACACCTGAAGAGAACAGAAAGTATCTGAGATCTCTGGGATTTGATAAAAAAGCCCTGGAGGAAATCTGGCAGTACTATACCCCCCTGGGAGCCTGCTCCTCCTATATTCTGGAGGATATCCGGCGTTTTACAGGGGGAGATGTGGAAAAGATGAAAGAGTTTATTACGATTTCGCCTGTCCCCCTAAGTGAAACCCTGGGGACCATAACGGGGAAATACCCGGCCAAGGATAAAATCACATCCTCCTCGGTAGATCTGCTGGGAGAGGAATCCATTCAGAGACTCCTTCATATTTCAGACACCAACAATCCCTACCGCTTCGACCTGAGACGGGGCGCTCTGGCCCGGGTCGCCGGCGGGGGGATCCACTTCAGCGATGAAATCTTTAAAAACAAGCGGGACCTGGTCCAGATCTACCTGGGGGTCATCCAGAACAGGACCATAGAACTGGACGGGTTCAAATGGCCCATCGATACGCTGATCATAGCCACTAGCAATAATGCGGAGTTTAACAAATTCCTGTCCGAAAGGGAGGAAGCGCCCATTGTGGACCGCTGCCGGCTCTGCTATGTGTCCCATAACACCGACTACCGGCTCCAGTCAGAACTGACTGAGTACGCTCTGGGGGGATGGAAAAAATCCACTTTCAGCAAATCCCCTCTTCATATAGATCCCAACTTCAACTATGCCGCTTCGGTGGCTGTGACATTAAGCCGCCTGCCCCGTTCGGACAAGATGACCCCCATAGAGATGATGAAACTGGCGGCCGGCGAGGTAGCCGGAGAAAAAAGCATCAAAACCCTGCGCGAAATTATTGACGACCTTCAGGCGGAAACAGATATAACCCGCAGGTTCGGACAGAAAGGTCTGGGCCAGCGGAACCTGGGAAGGGCCATGCAGCTGGTTCTGGAGAGCTCCGAAACCAACGAAGGGGAGTGCATGTTTGCCAGGGATATATTCAAAGCTCTGAAAACGATAGTCCTGGACTACATTCAGGACCCTGCGGACCGGGGGAAGTATCTGGAGGATCTGAAAATTGCCCAGACATTGTACAAAGAGAAAATCAAAGTGGAGATCTTTGACGCCTATATGGACGAACCCAAAGCCATTGAAAAGAGCGTTATGAACTATGTGAATATGATCGTGGGTATTGATGCGGACTCGCTGGGAGCCGACAGGATGTGGAAGTATCCGGATCCCCAGACAGGAGAACTGACAGCCATCAAAATTGACGAGCGCTATATAGAGAGCGTGGAAGAGAGGATGGGACTGAAAACAAAAGAGCAGAGAGAGTCCTTCCGGACCACTATCCGCAAACTCTATGGTCAGAAAATCGCCACCGAAAAGAACTACAACTTTATGGACAACCTGGAACTGGTGAAAGCGGTGACCGAAGTCAGGCTGAACTCTGATATCGGAAGCGCCGGCAGCCTGGTGGGAGCCCTGGCCAACCGCACGGACGAAGAGAACCAGAAGCTTTACAACCGCCTTATGGAAACCATGATCGGAAAACTCCGCTACTGCCGGACCTGTGCCGAGAAGACTCTGGAATACTATACCACTCTGGAGGATGAATCCTGAGAATAGAAGGTGTGTATGGAAGATCCCGAACCGAAAAGTTACTATCACAGGGAACTGAAATCCATTGATGACCTTCTTGAGCGGGATAAGCAGAGGGAGAAGGACGGTTTTCCCGGAAAGATAAAGTTCGGAAGGATTTTCAGGCCCGGCAGAGGGGGAAAAGACAAAATCGTTGTCGTCCCTACTGTGACGGAAGAGAAATTCTACCATGACAGGATCCGCTTCAAAGACGGCAGCGAGCCGAACGAACAGACCGGAGGAACCGGTGAAGGAAAAGAGGGAGATGTCCTGGGCGAGGTTCCGGTCCATCAGGAAGGGGATGAACCGGGCAGCCCCGGTGCGGGTTCGGGAGAGGAGCATGAAGCAGCCTCCTCCGCCTATGATCTGGGCAGGATTCTGACCGAAAAGTTCAGACTCCCCCATCTGGAAGACCGGGGGAAAAAGAAGACCTTTACCCGCTACCGCTATGAGATGACCGATAAAAACCGGGGATTCGGTCAGTTCCTCGATAAAAAAGCCACCCTCAAAAGGATAGTCAGAACCAATCAGGCCCTGGGCCGTGTTCCGGATCCGGAGAACATAGACTCTTCCCGCTTTCTTGTGGATCCCAGAGATAAGGTCTACAGGATCCTCTCCAGGGAGAAGGACTATGAAGCTCAGGCCCTGGTATTCTTTCTCAGGGACTATTCGGCGTCCATGTACGGGAAACCCACGGAAATCATCACATCCCAGCATCTTATGATATTCAGCTGGCTCTCCTATCAGTATGAAAAACAGGTGGAGACCCGGTTCATTCTGCATGATGACAAAGCCAGAGAGGTTCCCGATTTCTACAGCTATTACAACCTCAGCATTGCAGGGGGAACCTTTATCGCCGCAGCCTACAATATGGTCAATGAGATCGTGGAAAAAGAAGCCCTGAACAGAGATTACAACATCTATGTTTTTCACGGCACCGACGGGGATGATATGGATCAGAGCGGCGCAGAAGCGGTTCAGGCACTGGAGACAATGACCTCCTATGCCAACAGGATCGGCATTACCGTTGTCAGCCCGGGATACAGGGCTCCCGGACAGTCTTCGGCGGAAAAATACATAGAGGGATCGGGACTGCTTGAAAAAGAGAAGAAACATCTCCGCCTCTCGACTCTGAAAGAGACAGCCGATGAAAACCGGATTATTGAAAGCATAAAGGAGCTTATAGAAGAATGACCCTGATCAGTCAGCACGTGAAATCCATAATGGAAGAGTGCAAACAGAGAGCTGCCGATGAGGGTCTCTCCTTCGACAGGGAGACCCTGGAATATATTGTGACCAACCAGGATATGCTGGAACTCTCTCCCAGAATGATGATTCCCACCCTTTACGACTACTGGGTTCAGGATGTGCAGGTGCTTCAGGAGAAGGGAAAATACAGGCTCTATCCTTCCAATCCCTACGAAACAGTGATCAATACAAGACCGGCGGTCTCCTTCTACAATGACAACAACCCGGACTGGCTCAATGTGATGATCTTCTATCACGTTCTGGGGCATATTGATTTTTTCCAGAACAATACCTTCTTCCGGGATACCTGGTCCGATGACTTTCTGGGAAAAGCCCGGGCTGACAAACGGCTTATCAACCGTCTCCGTTCCGAATACGGACGGTGGGTGGATTATGTTATCGAGTTCGCCCGGGGAGCGGACAATATCCTGGGATTCTACAAGGTCCTTTCAGGGCTGCACCGCAACAGGATGCCCCTCTACTCCCATCAGATGGATTTCTATTTCGATCACTTCCTGCAGAATATCAAAAAGGTTTCCCACGGAGAGTATCTGAAGAACCTGGAACGGTACAATCAGCTTAAAAGAGAGTCTGCCTCCATGGGAGAATCCCTATTCTTTTCCGAAGTAAAGACCCTGTATCCCGAGTTTGATTCGCTTTACGAAAAATTCCTGCAGAAAAAGCATGAACAGAACCGGGATGTCCTGGAATATATACTCCACCATTCCCCCTTTCTGGAGAAGGAGGAAAACCGCTGGATGCGGTCGGTTATCCATGTGGTCAGGGACACGGGGCTCTATTTCGACCCTCAGAGGCGGGATCATATATTCAATGAGGGTTGGGCCAGTTACTGGCATGAAAGGCTGTTTCTGAAGGATCCCCGCATTGGCGGGCATGAGGTGGATTTTGCCCGGGTTCACGCCAGAGTGACCTCTCTTCCCAAGGTGGGACTGAACCCCTACGCCGTGGGAATCCGGCTCCTGGAGTACATTGAGGACCTGGCAGGTACAGGCCGCCTCTCCTGGGAGTATGAAAAACTGCAGAATATTGAAGAACGCCGGAGGTACCGGAAGAAGAGCGGCGACCCCACTCCCTACCTGCTGAAGCTCCGGGAGGATTTCTGCGATTTTACCCTGATCAACCGCTTTGTGGATCAGGATTTTGTCAACCGGTACAGGCTCTTTACCGTGGAGAAGCGTCTCAACAGTCCCCGGCAGATATGGGAGTACGTGATCCGCAGCCGGAAGGCCGAAGACTACAGGCAGATGCTGCTGGATTCGCTGTGGCATCCGCCGGATATCCGGGTTGACCCCGGGAGAAGCGATGAAAACACCCTCTTTCTGATCCATAGGGATGAGGAGAAGCCTCTGATCAGGGAGTATATACCTCCCACCATGATGGGGCTGGAATTCCTCTGGGGGGGACAGGTCAGACTGGAGACCACAGAAATGTACTATGAAAATGAGAATCAGGTGACAAAGCTTGTCAAAATCCCCGTGTGCTACACCATGAAGGAGAGAAAAATCAGCAGGAGGCAGCTGTAAATCCATGGATAGAATAGAAGAGATGCTGAACCGGCTGAATCGGAATCTTAAAGAGAAGAAAGCCCAGGAGCGGATCACTTTCGAAGAGTTTCTGACTAAACTCAGGGAGAATCCCCGGACCCTTATGAGAGATATTTTCCAGCTTGTTCACGATATGGTCCTCTTCTATGTCCCTCCCGGAACCGATGAGTTCCCGGATGATCCCGAGTCGGTTCACTATAAATCCTATGACTTCAGCAGGCTCTTTATCAGGGACAGTGAATCTCCTTATTTTGCAGACCGTCTGTTCGGAAACCGTCTTATGAATCTGATCCATACTTTTGACCAGGTGGTGGACCGGAATAAGATCTATATGTTCGAAGGCCCCCCGGGGAGCGGTAAAAGCACGTTCCTCAACAACTTCCTCCACCGCTTCGAAGCGTATATGAAAACCGAAAAGGGAGAGATCTACGAAACCACATGGAAAATCAATAAACTCCTGTTTCCGGTGATATCTTCCCGGGAGGAAAACAGTGAAAAAGGAAAGAATCAGGACTATCTGCTTCTGAACTGCCCCAATCATGACTCCCCGATCCTGCAGATCCCCAGGGATCAGAGAAAGGAATTCCTCTATGAGCTCATAGAGGATGAGGAATTCAAACAGAAGCTTTTCACCGAGAAAAAATACGAGTGGATCTTCAAGGAGGAGCCCTGTACGATCTGTATGTCCCTCTACGAAGCCCTGCTGGAACAGACCGGTTCCCCCCTGGCTGTGCTCAACATGATCGCCCCCCGGCGCATGCGCTACAGCCGGCGTCTGGGAGAGGGCATCTCGGTGTTCAATCCGGGGGATATCCTCAATCAGGATACCCAGAGCAATCCCGCGGCCCAGGCCTGGCTGGACGAGTATTTCGGTGATTCCAATCTCGTCAGGATCATCCATTCCGAATATGCCAGGACCAACAACGGAATCTATGTGGTAATGGATGCGAAACAGCATAATAAAAACAGGCTCCTGGCTCTGCACGGGGTCATCAGCGACGGGATTCACAAAGCTGAGTCCATTGAAGAAACCATAAAAAGTCTTTACCTGGGTCTGATGAACCCCCAGGACAGGGAGTTCCTTGAAAAAAACCAGGCCCTTAAGGACAGGATCAATTTCATAAAAATGCCCTATGTGCTGGACTATAAAACGGAAGTGCAGATCTATACCAATATCATGGGTCCCCGGATCAGGGAGAGTTTTCTGCCCCGGATTCTGGACAATTTCGCCAGAGTGATCATAGCCTCCCGGCTGAACAGCGAGTCTCCCGCCCTGAAAGAGTGGATCGGAAACAGATCAAAATACAGCCAGTTCTGTGATTCCCAGCTTCTCCTTCTGAAAATGCTTATCTATGCGGGCGTTATCCCCGAATGGATCAGCGAGGAGGACAAGCGCTCCTTCAAAGCGGGGATCCGGAGAAATATCCTCTCGGAAGCGGAAAACGAAGGGTTCCAGGGCATTACGGGGCGGGAGTCGATCAGACTGTTCCATGAGTTTTATACCTCCTATATCAAAGAGGATAAAATGATCAATATGGAGATGCTCCAGGATTTTTTTACAAGGAATGAGGAGCTCAAAAAAAGGATTCCCTCCCCGTTTCTTCCCTCTCTTGTCGACTCCTACGATTACGCGATCCTTCAGGAAATGAAAGAATGCCTTTACTACTACAACCGCAGCCGGATCTCTTCGGACATTCAGGATTATATTTTCGCCCTGAACTTTGAAACGGGAGGCAGCGAGAAAAGCCCCTATACGGGTCATATCATTCAGATCAGCCGGGAATTTCTTCAGAGCATAGAAGACTATCTTATTCCGGGGAATCCTCAGGAGGAGTTCAGGCAGGAGTTCCGGAGAGAGGTGCAGCAGAAATATATTTCCTCTACCATCACGGAAATGAAAACAGAGAACCGGAAGCTCTCCCAGACCCGCCTGTACAGGGACCTTCTGAAAACCTACACCCGGTATCTTAAAAGCAACGCTCTGGAACCATTCAAAGAGAGCGACAATTTCCGGAGTGCCATAAAAGAGTACAATACAAGGGATTTTCAGAGCCATGACAAGAAGATCCGCAAAGACGTGACCTACCTGATACATAAGCTGATGAACCGCTACGGTTACACCGAGAACGGAGCGAAAGAGGTCTGCATCTATGTGATCGACAGGGATATTGCCGCGAAATTTGAAGAATAAACTCAATTATCCTTGAATATTGCCATTGTAACTTTCAATTTTCAATGTTAATTTAACATATGATACAAAGAAAGGAGTACATTCAGAAAATTCAGACTTCTTTGGATCGGGCTAAAATTACTGCCTTGCTTGGTCCCAGACAGTGTGGAAAAACTACGCTGGCAAGAGAAATCTCAGCTTTCAAAAATTCACATTTCCTGGATATGGAATCTCCTGTAGATAGAGCGAAACTGCAAAACCCGGAACTATACCTGAAGTCTCTTGAAGGTCTTGTTATCATTGATGAAATCCAGTTGTATCCTGAACTTTTTTCTATTCTAAGAGTCGTATCAGATAAAAAAAACAGGAATGGTTCATTCCTGATTCTGGGCAGTGCGTCTCCGGAACTGGTTAAGAATGCGTCAGAATCATTAGCAGGCAGAGTTGAATTTATCGATCTGCAGGGATTCAATCTTCTGGAAACCGGATCTGATACATTAAACAAATTATGGTTAAGGGGTGGTTTTCCCCTCTCTTTTCTTGCCGGAGATGATATCGACAGTGCTGCCTGGCGGGAAGGATTTGTCAGAACTTTTTTACAAAGAGATATTCCTCAGCTTGGAATTAATATTCCTTCGGAAACCCTCAGGCGTTTCTGGACAATGCTTGCCCATAGTCATGGACAGATTCTCAACAAAACCCAGCTGGCCGGTTCCATGGGAATAAGCCATACTACAATACAATCTTATATTGATATTTTGACAGCAACCTATATGATCCGTCCCCTGCAACCCTGGTTTGCCAATATGAAAAAACGCCAGGTAAAATCTCCCAAAATTTATTTTACCGATACAGGACTGTTGCATCATTTACTGGGCATTCAAAACAGGGATGAACTTTATAGCCATCCCAAGCTGGGAACATCCTGGGAGAGCTTTTCCATGGAACAGATAATCCGGACATATCCTGTACGATCACCCTATTTCTGGTCGACATACAGCGGAGCTGAAATAGATCTGCTCATTATGGAAGGGAATAAAAGGATTGGGATTGAGTTTAAAATGACTGAAACCCCAAAGACAACCAAATCGATGTATAGTGCTATTGAAGACCTTGATCTCGATAGAATTTATGTTATATATCCCGGAAAGGAGAGTTATCCTATTCATGAAAAAATTCAGGTAAGTTCTCTGGAGCTGTTTTTGAGGATGAATCAGAAAAACAATTGATCTTGCTCAATCTATGTTATAAACAGAGTCGTACCTGCCGCTATGCTTGCAAATAGACTATTCCGCTTCCAGGAATGGCTGAATACCATTGGGAAAAATGGAAAACTCAGAAGGCTCGATTCACAAACTGATGAATAGCTTCGGTTTCTCCAGAAACAGAGCCAATAAGGTCTGCATCTATTTGATCGACCGGGATATTGCTGCCAAAATTGAAGAATGGAAAAGTAATATTTGATATTAAACAGTAGGCATTGAAAAGATAGTGCTATATACCAAAGCGACACTTCCCATGATACTGCCTTTATCATGAAAGATTGATTGTTTCCAATTATTGAATTGTCCCCAATCATTGCTTTTATGTTTCTCTTTTAAATACTCTAACATAATAGGATAAAATCGTGACATTTCACCCCCAATGACTATAACACCTGGATTTAACAGATTATTAATCCAGTCTACAGTCAGATAAATTCTGTCAGCCCATTGTTTTATAGAATCTATGCAAGCAATATCATTATCAGAAATTTTTTTACAAAATTCATTATATTCACAATCATTTTTTGAAATTGTTTTATAGATATTCAATAAAGCATTTTTTCCAATCAATTGTTCCCAATTCAAGATATCAGATATCTGACCATCATTTTTCATGACAGGTACATGAAAATGACCAATTTCACCAGATGCACCATAAAATCCTCTATAAATTCTATTATCTATTATAACTCCACCTCCGACTCCTAGATCGAGTAAGAGATAAAATAGATTATTGGGAATATCATGCTCAGAAAAATAATACTCAGCTAATGCTGCTGCGTTTGCATCATTCTCAATGAAGAATTTCTCTCCAATGGATTCTTCCAACATCGTTTTAAAATCAATATCATTCCATTCAAGAAATCTTGCATTTATAGAAGATTCGTCACGGCTTATTATTGCCGGAACAGTTACACCGATTCCATTTTTACAGGCTTTTTTATAGCACTCAGATGGACCTAGATCATCTAGCATGGAATGGATATCCTCGATGACCACTTCAGGGTTCTTTTCTGAAATAGTTTTTCTTTTGCTATCGATAATTTGTGCATTAAAATCAGTTAAAACACAACTAATCATTTCATTTCCGATTTCTACACCAACAAAATAATTCCCTGAAGGATTCAAAGTGAGATAGATCCCCGGACGTCCGGTAATTTGTTCATGACTGGTTTCATCTGTTTCCAGGATCAGTTTTTTATCCAATAGATCACTTGTTAAAACAGTAATTGTTGATCGTGTAAGTTTTAATCCCCTTGATAAATCTGCTCTAGAAGCTCTTTTATTAAGTCGTAAATGATTTAAAATGCGTATTTGATTTATCTGTTTGATTTGCAGCGGAGAGTACATATACGACTTCCTTTCATGATTGGGATAACATAACCATACTTGTAATATTGGTACAAGTCCAGTGCATAACTAAAAATGGGGCTGTTGCAAAAGTAAAAATGCGACAGCCTCTTTTTTTCATTAATCAAATTCTTTTTATTTTGATCACTATTTAGATCACAACTTCTGTTCTGGTAATAAAAATTCTGATAATTTCCCATTTTGTTTAGTAATTTACTGACACTTATCCTATGTGATGCACCTGAGACTATACATTATCTATTAAAAAATGGATTTAGAGCTATGCTGATTCATCCTTTATCTGATAATAGAAGGGATTACCAACTTCATCTCGGGATAATCTATTTCCCAAATGAACAGCATTCATAGCCAGACAAACTAATAGCCATTCTGTATAGATACCTGTTTGAACCACCCCGAGAATCCCGGAGACCGATTTACTTGAGTCCAACTGTAACAGCCAGACTAATTTCCTGTTCATAATACATCAATTCAAACTCTTGTGGAGAAATATATCCCAGAGGTTCCATGATCCGTTTGTTATTATACCAATCCACCCAGTCTAAAGTAGCCAGTTCAACCTGTTCAATTGAGCGCCAGGGACCATCTTTGTGAATTACTTCTGCCTTGTATAGACCGTTTATTGTCTCAGCCAGAGCATTGTCATAAGAATCTCCTTTACTCCCAACTGATGGATCAATTCCTGCTTCAATCAAGCGTTCTGTATAGGAAATAGCCAGATATTGAGAACCACGATCACTATGATGGATCAGCTTTTCTGTTACCTGTCTTGCCCACAATGCCTGATTGAGTGCATCCAAAGTAAAATCCGTTTTCATTGACGTTGATGCCCGCCACCCGACAATCATTCTTGAAAATACATCAATTATGAAAGCAACATAAACAAATCCCCTCCAAGTGGAAACATAGGTGAAGTCAGCCACCCACAGCTCGTTTGGCCTGGAAGCAGTGAAATCCCGGTTTACAAGATCATCAGGCCTGTTATCTTTCGTCGGAATCGTTGTCCTGACTTTCTTACCACGAATTACACCACGAAGCCCCATGGCACGCATTAAACGCTCTACAGTGCATCTGGCGACGGGGATTCCTTCTTTATTCATGGCCTGCCAGACTTTTTTAGCTCCATATACACATCTATTCTCAAACCAGACCCGTTTGATTTCATCTTTCAGGTGGTTATCCCTTTTTACTCTTGGAGGCTCTCTGTCTGGATCTGATTGCCGTGATTTCATTTCGTAATAGGTTGATGGAGCTATCTGAATATTCTTACAGAGAGGCTCGACTCCATGATTTTCCCTATTCTTATCAATGAAATTGACCATTATTTCTTTCGGCGGTCGAGCTCCGCCTGGGCGAAATATGCTGATGCCTTACGCAATATCTCATTGGCTTCTCTTAGCTCACGAACTTCTCTTTCAAGTTCCTTTATTCTTGCCCGTTCTTCACTGGAGACGCCTTCCTTGATACCACGGTCTATCTCGGTTTGTTTTACCCATTTTCTCAGAGACTCCGGAGTACACCCGGTTTTTGAGGCTATTGAAATTATTGCTGCCCACCGTGATTCATAGTCTTTTTCATGATCAAAGACCATCCTGACTGCCCGCTCTTTAACTTCTTGAGCATACCTGATTCTTTTTCCCATAACACAATCCTCTCATATAATTGTGTCTCCGGGAAACCCGGGGTGGTTCATTGTGTATGAATTGACAGCTCGTGGACGTCCTGATTTCTGCTTTGGTTGTTCAAACTGGCTGTAATCTAGGTTTTGCAACAGAATCATAAGTGCTGCTTCATGTTCTGTTACTTCAAAGGGGATTGAGATGTTTAAATCAAGAAATAATTGTCTATGTTGGGAAAATGCTGTAAGATTCACCACGTGCTCCTTTTTATTTGTTTGTGGTTAAACAAATTGTAGCACGCTGGGGTCGCTTTGCGGCCCCTTTTTGCAGTCTAAATGCTTTGTTCGATTCATTCAAAAAAGAAAAAGGCTGCTACTAAAGTCTTTTCAGACTTTTGCAACAGCCCCATTTATCTTTATAAGTTATTGATCATTTCAAGTACTTTTTCATTCGTAAAATTAAAGTGCTTAGCGACTTCTGAAGCAGGTCCTGATTCTCCAAAAACATCGACAGAAAGGATATTATCAGGATCAGCCAATCGTTCCCACCCCATTTTAATTCCTGCTTCCACAACCATTACCGAAGCGTTCTTAGGAACTAATTTTTTTTGGTATTCCTCCGCTTGAGCATAAAACAGCTCCCGACATGGCATTGAAATAACTCTGATGTCATCAAATTTACCATCATCATTACTGGATTTCAGAGAATCCATGACCAGTGCAACTTCAGAACCGGTCGCAATAATAACCTTTTTTACCGATTTTGTAGCTTCTTTAGCAATATATGCCCCCTTTTTAATATTATCTATCCAATTTGGATCATATTTTTCAATAACTGGCAGGCCTTGCCTTGTGAGAGCCAAAATAGTTGGACTTTCATCATTTTCCAGAGCATATCCCCAGACCGCCAAAGTTTCTTCCGGATCACCAGGTCTTTGAACCAGAACATTGGGAATGGCCCTCAATGAAGCAAGATGTTCTACCGCCTGATGTGTAGGGCCATCCTCACCGACATAGATGGAATCATGGGTAAATACATATAAAACACCTAACTTCATTAAAGCAGACAGACGTAATGCAGGCCGCAGGTAGTCTGAAAAAGCCAGGAATGTTCCTACAAAAGGTTTAAAACACCCATATAATGACAAACCATTTGCAATAGCTGCCATTGCAAATTCTCGAACACCATAATGAATATAACGCCCACCACGATTATCCGCCGAATACACTGTCGAATTTGGTATTGAAGTTCTGTTGGGAGTACTTAGGTCTGCAGAGCCTCCAACAAGATTTGTATAAACACTTGAATAATAACTGATAGCCTTTGCAGATGCCTCCCTAGTTGCTAAAGAGTCCCCCGATTTGTAACCAGCAGCTTTAATAGCATCTTTGATCAAGTTACATTTTTTAACATTTGAAAAATCGATAGCTAGTTCTGGATTCTGTTTGCTCCAACTTTCATAAACATCCATCCATTTATTATATTTATTTTTTAGTTCCTTCTTTCTATTTTCATAAATTTTATATATTTCGGGTTCAACATAGAATTTTTTTGATGGATCAACTCCAAGATTTTCTTTTGTTAAAGCTACTTCTTCAACTCCTAAAGCAGATCCATGAACATCAGCTGTTCCCTGTTTATTTGGAGAACCTTTTCCAATATCACTTTCAAGAATTATCAATGTCGGTTTGTCTGTAATATTTTTTGCTTCCTGAGTAAGTCTATCAATCTCATCATAGCTGTACATAGATCCTTTTAATACCTGCCAACCATAGGAATGATACCTAGCTTCAACATTCTCGGTAAAACTCAGATCAGTACTTCCATCGATAGTTATTCTATTAGAATCATAAAAGACAATGAGTTTACCTAATTTCAGATGCCCAGCTAATGATGAAGCCTCGGATGTGATACCCTCTGCCAGACAACCATCACCCACCAATACATATGTATAATGGTCGATTAGAGTATGTTCATCAGTATTATACTTATCTGCCGCAATTGTTTCGCCTAACGCTACACCAACACCCATTGCCAGTCCCTGACCAAGGGGGCCAGTTGTTGCATCAACACCCGGAGCGATTCCGTATTCTGGATGTCCCGCACAAATTCCACCAAGTTTCCGAAAATTTTTAATGTCCTCAATACTGATTTTGAACCCTGCAAAATGCAAGTGAGAGTAAAGGAACATAGATCCATGACCAGCTGATAGAATAAATCGGTCACGATTTATCCAATCTGGTTTATCTGCATTGTAATTCATTGCATATCCATACAAATATGCACCTAACTCAGCAGCTCCCAACGGTAATCCCGGATGCCCAGAATTAGCTTCCTGAATTGCATCAATCGATAAGATCCTAGAAGCAAGGGCAATTTTTTCAAGTTTAATTTTATCCATTATTATCTCCTTCTATTCCAGATTCGCATGTAGTTTACGCATGCTATCCACAGAAATATTCTTTTGTTTCATAATCATAAGTACAGCAATATCAAAAAGTAGAAGCATACTTTGTTCATAAGTAGTGGCCATAGGATGTATTGAAGCCGGAGCACTAATATCGATATCCTTTGTTTGGGAAGGAATTTTTACAATATTATCAGCCATTTTTCCTAATCTCGATTCGGGCATAGAAGTAATAAGGGCTATATCTCCCTTAAACTTCTTGGCTTTTTCAGCAATTACCAATGAAATATCTGTTTCTCCTGAAGCAGATAGAATAATCAAAAAATCACCTTCGCAAAAACTGGGAGTAGTCAAATCTCCCACGACATAAGCCTCAAATCCCATATGCATGAGACGCATAATAAGTGCTCTTCCGGCTAACAAAGCTCTCCCCAAAGCAAAAAGGTATATCCTTTTATGATTAATAATTTCATTGCAAAAATTTGAAATTTGATTTTCTTCGATTTTATTTAATGTCTCATGTATTTCCTGAATTGATGTTTCTCTTAAAATTGAAAACATTTTTTAAATTCCTCCTTAATATTCCAACTATTTAGGATAATAAAATATAATTTCATGCTCCTATTTTTCAGGTAATAAATATCTTCAGATTCTGGATGTAGATTTATTTTCTAACCTTTTACAGAACCCAGTAGTAAACCTTTTACAATATATTTCATTAGAAAAATATAAATCAGCAGGACTGGAACTACTACAAGCATTGCACCAGCCATATGGGTATTCCATTCGATGCTTGTTGTTCCGACCAGATTTGAAACAGCAACAGTTATCGGCTGAAATTCCTTACCTCTTGTTAAAGTCAACCCAAATAAAAATTCATTCCATATATTCGTAAACTGAAAGATTCCAACAACCGCGAATCCAGGACCTGCCAGGGGCATAATTATTCTAACAAAAATCTCTGCAACAGAGCAGCCATCTATGGAAGCCATCTCGATTAAAGATCCGGGAATACTTTCAAAGTAGTTTTTAAACAATAGAGTTGTGTAGGGAACACCAAACCCTACGTGAGTCAGGATTAATCCCCAATATGTATTATATAAACCAGTCATTCCCATTACCCTGACAAGGGGAATCAATATAGACTGTGGAGCTATATATAAACCAAGAATTACCGTAACAAATATAATATTTGAATATTTAAACGGATATTTTGAAAAAATGTATCCGGTCATTGCTCCAACAATTCCAGAAATGACAGTTGCAGCTGTTGCAACGATAAAGCTATTCATCATTGGTCTCAGGATTTGTAAGCGCAAATATCCCTGCATCTTCCTGATCCACTCCATTCACAATATCTTTTCCAGAGTGGAGGTTTCAAATGACCCGAGAATACTGGAAAGAGATGATCGATAGATGGCAGGCCAGCGGAAAGTCCATGGCTGAGTTCTGCAGGGATGAGAATCTGAGTTACTGGACGTTCCGTGATTGGAAAGGAAGGTTCAAGACTCCTATGAAGGCTTCAGAAAACGGACTTGTTAAGCTTAACCTGAAGAAGGAAGAGAAAAAGAGCTCAATGATTGAGGTTCTTGTCGGCCCCTCCCGGATTCTTGTTCCACAGTACTTCGATGAATCCCACCTGATTCGAATCGTTAAATCATTGAGGACCATAGCATGATTGTAGACTTCAGTGATTTAAACATATACATCAGCCCTGGTTATACAGATATGAGAAAGCAAATCAACGGGCTGTCCATCCTGGTCGAGGAAGACTTGAAGCGGAACCCTTTTTCCGGGTCACTGTTTCTCTTCTGCAATAAGCAACGAAAGCTTTTAAAGATTCTCTACTGGGACCGGAATGGATTCTGTCTCTGGCTGAAGAGGCTGGAAAAGGATCATTTCCCCTGGCCTGCAGATGAAAATGCCGCCGGAGAAATAACTTACGACCAGTTCCATATGCTGCTCGACGGTATTGATTTCTGGAAGGCTCATAAGTCTCTGGGATATAAAACCGTTTCTTGAAGTTCTACTATTAATTTAACCGGACTCCTGTTATAATCCTCTTCATGGCATCTGAGAGGGATAGATCATCACTACCTGATGATATCGATCAGTTGAAGCAACTCATCCTGGATATGCAGGAAAAACAGGAAAAGCAGGATGCTCTTATTGAAAGTCTGAAAGAGGAAATCCTTTTTATCAAAGGGCTGAAATATGCCCGTAAGAGCGAGAAATGGACGGAAGAAGATAAGAAGCAAATGGATCTGTTCAATGAGATTGAACAGATTACTGATGAGTCTTCAGACCAGGTGGCAGAAGAACCTGTAAAGAAAACCAGCAATGGGAAAAATGTCGGTAGAAAACCCATCCCGGAGAGCATCCCACGGGAAGAGATCATCCACGATTTACCTGAAGAAGAAAAGATCTGTCCCCATTGCCATTCCAAGAGACCCCTGATCGGACAAGATGAATCAGAAGAGCTTCAGTTCATTCCTGCCAAAGTCATAGTCAAAAAACATATCAAGCTTAAGTACGGTCCCTGTACATGTGATGATTTTCAAAAAGATGAAGATCTCCCTACTATTCTCAGATCCAAGGCTCCGCCCCGTATTATGCCAGGAAGCATCGCTTCATCTGGTATCCTGAGTTATATCCTTGTCAGCAAATTCGGTGATTCTCTGCCGTTTAATCGAATGGAAAGGATTTTTAAACGGGTAGGACTGGATATCAGCCGCACAAATATGGCGAACTGGTCTATTAAAGCCGCACAGAAGTGCGAACCTCTAATTGAATTGATGAGAGAACTCAGCAGGGAAGGACCGTTGATCAATATGGATGAAACCACGGTCCAGGTTTTGAAGGAACCGGGACGAAAACCGGAGAACAAATCCTATATGTGGATTACCGTCGGTTCTAATGAGGACCGAAAGATAGTCCTGTTTAACTACTCTCAGACAAGAAAAGAAGAGGTAGCTCTCTCCTTACTGAAAGGATTCTCCGGTATTCTCCAAACTGATGGATACGCCGGGTACTACAAGGCTGCAAAAGAATACGAACTTGATCATGTGGGATGCCTGGCTCATGCCAGAAGAAAATTCTATGAAGCAGCCAAGGCGACAAAGAGTGGCGGTAAGGCCAATACAGCACTGAAACTCATTCAGAAAATCTACAAGGTCGAGAAAGAACTGCGGGAAAAAGATTTTGATCAGCGGTCTTTCATCGAAACCCGCCGTAAACAGGTCGTTCCTATATGGAAGGACTTCCAAAAGTGGCTGAAAGAGATGTCTACAACGGTTCCGCCGAAGACGAAGCTGGGAGAAGCAGTCTCATATACTCGGAATGAATATAAAAAGCTTGTCCGCTACATGAAGTATGCAGTGACTACACCGGATAACAATATCGCAGAGAATGCCATAAGACCCTTTGTTGTCGGTCGGAAGAACTGGATGTTCTATGACTCCCCGAAGGGTGCCCATGCGAGTGCTGCTATATACAGTCTGTGTGAAACGGCGAAGGCAAATAATATTGAGCCGCAGAATTATCTCTTTCAGCTTTTCGAGAAATTGCCAAGGATTGATTCAACTGATCGTAAGGCTCTGGAGCAGCTTCTTCCCTGGAACATTATCAACTAATTTTCTAATGCCGAGATATTAGCGCTTACCAGGATTTCATGAAAAGCTTTCAGATATCCTCCCCAATAAATATTCTTTACCAAAGAAACGGCACCACTAATGATCTCTTCATTTGATTTTAAAGATGTATTTATCAATGCATAAAAAGGAATTAAATAAAAAATTGCCAAACCAATAAGAAAAAAATAACGAAATGCAGTAACTGCCCTACTTTCATTAGTTTTCATTTTGACTCCTCATTGTTGCCACAAAAGAGGGAACTATTATCAGAATTGATACAGCAAACATAAAAAAGCCAATCGATCCACCATATCCAAATTGATTCATATTGAATGTCACTCGATAAAGGTAAGTGGACATGACTTCAGATGATATACCCGGTCCACCACCGGTCATTAAATACACCAGATCAAATACACGCCAAGCATAAACTATCAAAATAGTTTGAATTGTCAAATAAGAAGGTTTTAATAATGGAACAATAATACCCGCATAACGTTGAATTTCTGTTGCTCCTTCCATAACAGCAGCTTCACTTAATTCTTCAGGTATTGAACTTATACCTGAATAAAAGACAAGAGTTGCAAACCCAGAAAACTGCCATATATATACTATAACCACACAAATTAAGGACTGTTGAGGAGAAGCTGTCCATTGTTGTGCCAAATTTCCCAAATGCATCATATGAAGAATTGTATTAATAATCCCATCATTTGGCGCAAACATCCAAGACCAAACCGTTGCAGATACCACAAATGAAACAGCCAAAGGCAGTAAAAATATTGTACGAAAAACATTTCTACCACGTACATTTGAATCAAGTAATATCGCTGCAAACAATCCTATTGACAAGCTTACTATTAAGAATAATACAGCTAATAAAAATGTATTACCCACACTTGTAATGAATGTTGAATCAAATAATAAATCTCTAAAATTCTTCAAACCAATAAAGTTTATTTGATCAGTCAAACCTTCCCAGTCAGTTAACGAAACATAACCATTCCAGATAACCAATGCATAAATGAAGACAGTTACAAAAAAGAGCCCCGGAACTAAGAATAGGACTATCTGTACTCTATTCTGTAAATTAAATTTGTTCCGCATATATCCTCCAATCAGCAGGAAGAGTTTTTCACTCTTCCTGCATACCTACTATTTCTTAAATACTTTATTATAAGCCTTTATATATTCTTGTGTTCCTTTATTTACATCAGGGTTTGTAGCATAAACACTGAACATATCTCCAAAAGTCTCCATATACCCAACGGGTGTTGCCACATCACTATCCTGAATTACCGTTGTATTTGGATCACGGAACAGTTCTAACAGTCGTGAAGATATAACATCGTATGGTTCACTACTGGCATCTAACCTGGGGGGTATAGATCCTTTTATGGGATTAAATAGTGTTTCAGCTTCTTTTGTACTAAGATAAGTTAACCAGGCTCTTACATTTTCTTTGTGAGGAGCATTCTTTGCCATAACAAACTGATCCGAGTGAACTGCCTGAATCCCTCCCAGAAGTTGAAAATTAAAATCTTCAATAGGTCTCCATCCTGCAGAGACAAACATACCTTTAGCCCAATCACCCATTGGAAAAAACAGAGCTTGATCATTCATTATCAAATTCCCAGCCTGATCCCAGGTGAGAGAAGGATAATCATCATTAAAGTATCCAGATGTAAGCATCTTATGAAAAACTTCCATTACCTGACGAACTCTGCTATCTGCAGGATCCACTTTACCAGTATAAAGATCAGTAATAAAATCCGAATCTACTCCTGGAATAAGTGGAAGAATAGCTTCCTGAAGATGGACCCACCAAAGCTTTTGCCCTGAACCAACTCCTAGAGCAAGAGGAGTTATACCTGCATCTTTTACCTTATCGCAAGCTGCATATAATTCCTCAAGAGAATCAATAGGCATTTTAATACCCAGTTGCTTAACCAATTTCGTATTATACCAAAGGATATTAGAAGTATGAACGTTTATAGGAACTCCATACTGATGACCATCAGAAGTAACCATTCCCTTAAGGACGGGTGGTATATCAAGACCATTCCATATATCATCAATGGGTTCAAGTACATTAACCCATTGCTTCAATTGTCCATCACCAAGAGTTACCTGAAAAGAATCCGGTGATTCTCCAGCCATTATCATAGCTTTTATCTGAGCCTGCATGACGGTTCCCCCTCCGCCTGCTACTGGATTTTCTACAATAGCGATATCAGGGTTCTTATCTTTGAAATCATATAAGATCGCATCAACAGCATCTTTTTCACCACCAGCACTCCACCAATGATAAAGAAACATAACATTGGAATCTGAAGATCCCGATTTCTCTTCACCAGTTCCATTTGCGAATATCCCAACAGAAAGAAGGGATATAACAATAAGCAACATAAGGTTTTTCTTCATAAAAATCCTCCATTTATTTTAAAACAGCCATAAGGCTATTTTTTACACTCATTAAATACAAACCGCAACCAATTTGTTTTTCGTTCGAACAAATAGATTATTTTTTTAATTTTCTTTTCTAACTCTTATTACTTTCAATATCTTTATGAAATTGCTGAAGAGCTCTCATACCACCAATTAAAGCTGCATTGTCTCCTAATGCACTCAACCTCAATAGATGATCCTTTATTGGAATTTTAAAAGACCTTTTTATTACTTCATCCTCAATAATACCTAATACATAGGAATGACAACTAATCATACTTCCGCCCAGGACTATGGCATCCGGATTAAAAAGATCTATAACATTAGTAATACCAATGGCAAGATCCTTACACATATTATGAATAATTTCTTTGGCATATAAGTCTCCTTTTTCTGCAGCAAAATAGACTTCTTCTGCTCTCAAAGATTCTGGGTCACCATATGATTTTTTTAAAAGACTCTGAACATCTGGGCCAAGCCCTTCTTTTGCATACTTTGCCATTGCTTTACCAGAAACATAAGTCTCAAGACAACCTTTTCCTCCGCAACGACACTGGTTCCCTTCAGAATCAATTATAATATGACCTATCTCACCAGCACTGCCATTTGCACCAATAACTAAATTATCATGAATGATTAATCCTGCTCCTAGCCCGGTACCTACAAATATACCAACAAGATTTTTGAGCTGCTCACCAGCACCTATCCATTGTTCGCCTAAAATTGAAAGGTTTGTATCTTTTACAAGTATGATATTTTCAGTAATTTCTTTTTTTAGATCATGATAAATATTAACGCGATCTGGAGAGTCATTTCCAAAAACATTAAAAGATTTCACAATATCATAATTACTTGAATCAACAACTCCAGCTATACCTACACAAACACCGATGATACAATCTGTATTCTTGTTAGATTTAAGATATCCTTTTAACAAGGAATATTCATTACAAATAAAATGAACAATATCTGCATAAGGTTCTGATTGCGATTTTTCCCTTAAGGATTGTTGCAAAATAAAACCTTCACTATCGATAAGTGCCGAACGGAGATTTGTTCCTCCTATATCAAATACAATTGCATATTTAGTACTCATTTACCCAACCTCTTTGTTTGCTCGTCATACATACAATATTATAAAAAAATAATATTTTTTCTAATATTGCTACATAACTGATATGTTTGTACTTCGAACAAACATAGTTTATCCCTATTATTTTTTATTGTCAACTGAAATTCATATACTTTCTCTCCGACAAAGAAATATTGAATTAATTGTCTCTCTTCAATTAATACTATCCCAATTTTTAAGATAGATCGATTTATTAAAGCCCTAATTTTTGAAAAGAGACTATTCTGATTAGTTTTCCCCGGACTCTGCGGAATTGACAACAATCTATGGCATTGCTATAAATGATCTATCTGTTTTATCTTTTTGGAGGAAAAAATGGGCAAAAGAAAGCTTTCTCATGTGATCTCTCCAGATTATAGTAAACAGATGCCCCTCAGGACTCGGAACTTCCTGACTTCCCCTCCACCACCCCCCAATACTTTTTTTCATTAATTCGTTTCAGAAGCAGCACAAAATCGTTACCACGACAATGTTATCGGCTATCCCTTTGGTACTTGTCCGGTGAGATTCTGCTTATCGTATATTTCAGAATTTGAGGATTGTATTATGTCTATTTTATTTCTCCAGATTACCGGAGGACTCTTCTATTTTACCAATAAACTGTTTTTTTCCGCGGCAGAAAGGGCAAAAAAAGAACATTACCGGCGGAAATTCCAGATTGCCGCATGGGTTGTCTACCTTCTGGGGGTTACGCCCTGGGTGACAATTTTTCTATCAGAAAGGAACTGGATTGCCGCGGCGATGGAATCCAGCGGTGTTCCTTCCATGATCATGGGTCTTATCAATGTCATACGTAACAAGAAGGATTCAAACCTGTCCAGATGGCTGGATGCAATGGCAAAGCTCATGATAGTGAGCGGTTTGGGGATCAGCCTGTATGACTTCGGAGGGATCAGTTCCATGAACCAGGTCATTGAGCTTGGCATAGCTGCAGGTTTTCTCCTGGGAACTTACTATATGGCCAAAACCAGTTCTGCCGGTTATTACTGGCTATTGCTGGGAAACCTGGCAGCGGCCCTTCTGATGTTCCGACAGGGGTATTTTATTCTCATGGCTCAACAGCTCTTATCGATGATACCGGTCAGTGATGCCTTAGTAACTCATCGGAAGAAGATGGAAATGCAAACAATAGGATAAGTGCATTACGGGTATGGGAAAATGGCTAACAGATTCCCATATCTGACCAGTCTTTGATTGGATTCTGCAGTTTAGAACTAAAATATATAACACCCTCCTGACTCTACCATCCTAAACTTCCCCCTGAACCTGATAAAACAGCGTCCGGGTCCGAGGCCCTGTATCACATTCGATCAGCACCACATTCTGCCAGGGACCGAGCATCACTTCCCCATCCACAACGGGAATAGAGAGAGAATGCAGCAGAAGCAGAGCCCGCAGATGACTGGAACCATTATCGTCATGCCAGGTTTCATGGTGTCTATAGGGAGTTCCGTCTGCAAAATTGTTGCCGTAGGGGATTCCCAGGGCATGAGAAAACAGATGGTCCAGGTCATGCTCCAGGATATTCGGTTCCGCTTCGGTAACAGCCAGCGCGGCGACACAGCCGGCGACAAAGACCATCACATACCCTTCGCCGATTCCGCTCTCCGCAACAGCCTCCCGGATATGGTCATCTATGACATCCTTACTCATCCTTCCTGCCAGATTGTATGTTCTCTTTTTTGTATAAACAGCCATGCTTTCATTTTACAGGACCCGCAGGGGAATCTCAAGTAAAACCATAGAGATAGGAATTTTCCCATTTACTCAAAAATGAATAGTTGATACACTATCAAAACACACGTTCCCTAATATTGTGCAAATAAATCATTCAGGAAAATAAGAATGCCATTAGAATCATCAGGAGAGAGACCCCTTAAAGAGTTTCAGCATGTACTGGCGAAACTGGGGATCTTTCTGCATAACTACTCCACCGGAGAATGCTTTACCAATCAGTTATGGCAGGATCTGGGATACTCGGAAGAGCACATGTTTCAAAGCCAGTGGCTCCAACTGCTTCATCCGGAAGACAGAGAGAAAGCGACGGCAGCCATGGAGAGTATCAGAGCGGGTCATACTGACAGATTTGATCTCATCTACAGGGTAAAAAGCAGGGAGGGCGATTTCCGGTGGATCTACAATTCCGGAACGTTTCTCAGCAGGGAAAAGAATGGAGAGCCAGCCCTTTATCTGGGAGCCGACAGGGATATAACCGAGTTTAAGGAGACAGAAAACCGTCTGTCCGAAGCCCTGGTTACAGCAGAAGAGAGAACCAGAGAACTGGAAGCCCTTCTGACTGTGGGAAAATCGGTCACATCCGTACTCGACCTCAATGAAGCAGTAAAAATCATCCTGAAACAGGCGGGACAAATCATCCCCTATGATACAGCAGCTGTACAGCTTATAGAGGAAGGCCGCCTGGTTACTGAAGGAACAAGAAGCCGGTGCGGAACTTCCGGAACCACCCGTTGTATCTCCCTGACAGAAAATTCTCCCCAATACCGGATCATAAGCAAAGGCAGACCCTGCATATTGGAAAAAAGGGTTCAGGATTCTCCGGACCAGAGTTCCGCATCACCCGGTTCCTGGATGGGGATCCCTCTGAAAATCAACGATTCCGTTTTGGGGCTTCTCTCCTTTAACAGTGATAAGGCAAAAACCTTTACTCCCAACCATATGAGAATTGCCTCGGGTTTTGCAGATTTTATGGCTATTGCGGTCAACAACTCCCGAAATCATGAGAGGATGGTTCAGATGGCAACCACCGACCCCCTCACCGGAGTGGGAAACAGGCGCTGGTTTTTTAAGAACGGAGAAAAACTCTTTCAACTGGCCAGGAGAAAAGGGTGGCATGTCAGCATCCTGATGCTGGATCTGGACAATTTCAAAGATATCAACGATAGATTCAGCCATGATATGGGCGATGTGATACTGCGGCTGACAGCAGACCTGTTTTCCAGACAGGTGAGGGATTCCGATCTGCTTTGCCGTTACGGTGGTGAAGAATTCTGCATTTTCCTCCCCGAATCAGAGCTGTCCACCGCAGAATGGATTGCTAAAAGGATTCACAATTCTCTGAAAAATCTTTCTCTGTCATCCATTGACAGGAGTATCACTGTTTCCATTGGGATTAAATGCTGCATTCCCGGCAGAACCTGCGGATTTGATCAGCTTATATCCCAGGCGGACAAGGCATTATACAGAGCAAAGCAGGAAGGAAAAAACTGCACAATAAACTGCTGACAGCAGAAGAAAAAAGTTCATAGCAATTCCGCCTTTGGTCGCTTAGGATTTAAAAAAAGGGGTTGGATATGAAGAAACTGTTACTAATATTACCAGTACTTTTAACAACTTATCTCTCATTATTTGCAGAAAGCGAAAAGATTCCCCTGTTTTCCTACCATACACATATACCGTTTTATACGGGAGAGGGATATGGCCTCAGTTATGATCTGGCCCGATACCTGACAGTAGCCTCACACGGAAAGTATCAGTTTAACCTTATCCCCATGTCCCGCAGCAGAGTGGATAAGATGCTTGAAGCAAATGAAAAAGCTGTGATCCCCTGGGTCAATCCCGTCTGGTTCAACGACACAGGAGAGACTCTCTTCCACTGGACCGGAGAAAGCCTTTTTTCCGATCAGAACGCAGTCATTTCCAACAGGACAACCATGCTGGAGTACACAAGTCCCCAGGTGGTTGCAGGTCTGGTTTTCGGAGGAGTCAGAGGGCATCATTATAAGGATATCGACCAAATGGTGAAGGAAGGATCCCTCATCAGGATGGATGCGGAGAATCATATTGATAACTTCAGGAAACTGGTAAAAGGGAGGATCGATTTTACTATAGCTCCTCTGAGCGGTGCAGAATATATAATCCATGTCAATCAGCTGCAGGATGCCCTTTACATATCCCGCTTTCCCCATAGTACCTATACCAGGCGATGTATTGTTTCAGGCGGGAACCCTGATCTGGAGGCCTTTATGGAGACAACGGTTTCTGAGATGAAGAAAGATCCCGCATGGCTGAAGATACTGGAGAATTATAATATCTCCGGAGAACATTAAGGATACCACTGATGGCACTTCCCCACTTCCGGAGTCTGAAAAGGAGTTTTTTCCTTATTATTTTCCCTCTCATAATCTCCATTTCCCTGGTCATATTTTTCCTTGATCAGTATGGACGAGTCGAATCAGCTTACAGTAATCTGAAAAAGAAACTGGAACTGAATCTCTCA
Organism: Oceanispirochaeta sp.; assembly: GCA_963666275.2. Lineage (GTDB taxonomy): Bacteria > Spirochaetota > Spirochaetia > DSM-2461 > DSM-2461 > Oceanispirochaeta. The sequence continues at coordinate 831,649 of CAXXOA010000001.1, read as the reverse complement.
GTTTTCAGCAGGATTATCAGTTATCCACTCTGGAACGTAAACAGGAACCAGACCGAAGCAATCCTCCTTTTTGCCCTTGAAGATCCCGACATTGTTTTTCTGGAGGTTCATGATGAATTCGGAGAAAAATTTGTCAGTGCCGGCGATCCAAATGCCTATGCGAATACCGGTCTGGAAAAGGAATTCGGCTTTCCCATAAATCTGATGAAGGACAGAATCCGGGGAAAAAAGAATTTCTCCGGATATGAAACTGTATATTTCAACCCTGACAGTGACAGAATCTATATAGGAACCATCTCCCTCATCCTCTCTGACCAGAATACACTGTCCAGGATTCAAAAAGAGATACGGAACTTCCTGACTCTTCTGATTCTTGTATTTATCAGCTTTGGAACAGGTCTCTATTTCTCCTATTCCATGACTGTGGATAAACCGCTGAAAAAACTGAAAAGGCAGCTTATACAAATACAGAGGGATTCGGATTTTCCCATCGAAATTCCCGACTGGCATAAAATGAATGAGATATCCTACATTCATCATCTGTTTCTGGGTATATGGGAAAAAAACCGGGAAGTCATGAAACTGGAAGAAGAGAAGGAACGCCTGGAAGAGGTGGGCCGTCTGGCAGGTCTGATTGCTCATAAATTCAATAATCAGCTGACATCCGTATACGGCTATATCCAGCTGGCACAGTCCCAGAACAGAGGAAATGAAAAAGTGGATGCATTCCTGGATAAAACCATTGAAGCACTGGATATGACACTGGAAACATCAAATCAGTTCCTGACTTTTTCTCCCGGAGGATTTCCCGTAAAATCCAGGGCTTCCCTGGCACTATTCCTCAGTGAAATTCTGGCAAAAAACTGCAGAGACAGCGAATATGATACCGAGATTACCCCTATGATGGCAGATGTGGAGCTGGAATTCGATCAGCTGCAAATTGCCAAAGCTCTGAAATACATTCTGGATTTTGTCAGGGCAAGGATACAGATCGAATCCCTGATCAGGATCAGGCTGGAAGACAGGGACAGTGAAACCGGATTACTGGTAATTACTTTTTTCCCCGCCGTCCCGGAAGACATGAAATGCTTTGACTTTTTCTCTCCCTTCAGTGATCTGAACCGGGAGATAACCGATATGTACCTCTCCATCAGCCGTTCCATTTTTTTAAAACATGACTGGGAGATATCCTTCGAACAGGAGATAGATGACAGTTACAGTTTTTTTATCTATATACCCATTCCCGGTTGAGGGAGCTATATAGCTCCCTCCTGAAATTATTTACACAGGGTCGTATCCGGCATCTTTTACAGCTTTAACAACCGCATCCGATACATCCGAACCATCAGCCATCAGGATGGTCAGTGATTTCTGATCCAGATTGACCTGAGCGCTGTCTACCCCTTCAACTGCAGTAGCAGCTTTTTCAACAGCCATTTTACAGTGGTTACAGCTCATGCCTTCCACAGTAATGATTTTTTCCATATAAACCTCCCGGTTAATTTCCGCTTCTTCAGAAACGGTGATTTCCTGTATTTTCATGTTTTCCACTTTTTGAAGCTGTATTTTGACCCTCTTGAGACTGAGAGAATTTGTAACAACCGAAACAGAGCTGAAAGCCATGGCAGCCCCAGCTATGATAGGATTGAGAAATCCCATGGCAGCAAAGGGAATGCCTATGCTGTTGTAGAAAAAGGCCCAGAAAAGATTCTGTTTTATTTTAGCCATTGTCTTTCTGGAGAGCAGGATAGCCCCGGGGATATCCTGTAGATCCCCTCTCATCAGGGTGATATCGGCTGATTCCATGGCAATATCTGTTCCCTGTCCCATGGCAATACCCACATCCGCCATAGCCAGGGCAGGGGCGTCATTTATCCCGTCACCCGCCATAGCGACTGTATATCCTTTTTCCTGAAGTTTTCTGACCTCCTCAGCTTTCCTTTCAGGTAAGACTTCTGCCAGAACATTTTCAATACCCGCCTGTTCGGCGATAGCTCTTGCTGTCCTTTCATTATCCCCGGTGATCATAAAGACTTCCAGTCCCATATTCTTCAAGGCTGCCACACCCGCAGGGGAAGTCTCTTTCAGGGTATCCGCTATAGAAATCATCCCCAGAATCCGCTTGGATCCTTTCAGCTCCGCCAGAAGGACAACGGTATGGCCTTTTTCTTCCAGAGATACTTTCAGAACCTCTGCAGACCCAGAATCCACCCTGTTTTCCTCCAGAAAAGATACAGTACCAATCAGGTATTCCTCTCCGTCGATTGTGCCTCTTATACCTTTTCCGGGTACAGCGGTAAAAGAATCGGAATGGGAAAGTTTGATATTCCTATCTTCCGCATAATCCGTTACAGCACGGGCCAGTGGGTGTTCTGAATGCTGTTCCAGAGTGGCAGCCAGTTCCAGTATGTCATCTTCCGACATTCCGTTCAGAGGATAAACCCCCTGAACTTCCGGGCGTCCAAGGGTAAGTGTTCCTGTTTTATCAAGAACAACCGCATTCAATTTTCCCGCCAGCTGCAGCACTTCACCGTTTTTTATAAGGATTCCCCGCTCCGCCCCTTTTCCGGTTCCCACCATAATGGCTGTGGGAGTTGCCAGTCCCAATGCACAGGGGCAGGCAATCACCAGGACAGCAACCGAAGCAACGACTGCTGAAGAGATGGAGCCGGCCATCAGCCACCATACCAGGAAGGTAACGACTGCTATCAGAAGGACCGTCGGAACAAAAACAGCCGCAACCCGGTCGGCCAGCTTCTGTATGGGGGCTTTGGATCCCTGAGCTTCCTCCACCACAGAGATGATCCTCGCCAGAAAGGAATCTTTCCCGGTGTGTACAGCTTTGTACCTGATGGAACCATAGGAATTGACAGTACCGCTGACAACGGAATCACCGGCTTTTTTTTCGACCGGCAGGCTTTCACCGGTAATCATGCTCTCATCCACAGCAGTCGTCCCACTGAGGATTTCCCCGTCTACAGGGATTCTGTCTCCCGGCCTGATTTGAAGTATATCTCCCGGAACCACATCGCTGACCGGCAGAGTCAGGATCTCGCCATTCCTTTCCACCCGGGCATTTTTTGGCTGCAGATCCATAAGCTTGCGTATGGCTTCAGAGGTTTTACCCTTGGCACGGGCTTCCATATATTTTCCCAGTAGAACCAGAGTAATAATAATGGCTGATGCTTCGAAGTAGAGTCCAGTACTGTCAACTCCTGTCCTGAATGCAAAAAAGCCGTTAAAAATACTGAAAAAGTAGGCAGAGGAAGTACCTAAGACCACCAGGACATCCATTCCCGGGCTCCCGGCCAAAAGGGTTTTCCAGGCGGTTTTGTAAAAGTGCCTCCCCACGTAAAACTGGACCGGAGTTGCCAGGACGAGCTGCAGCCAGGGATTATGAAGAAACATAAGAGGACTGATTTGAAAAATACCCGCAAACATGGCCATCAGAAGAGGAGCACTCAAAAAAGAGGAAAGGATGATTTTATTCCGGAGAATTTTCTCCTCTTTCCTCTTTGCTTTTTCTGCTTCAGATGCGGTTTCCTCGGTAACAAGCCCCGCACCATACCCTGACGCAATCACGGCCTGAATAATGGCATCGGCATCTACACTTTCCGGATCAAAACTGACAGTGGCTTTTTCAGTTGCCAGATTCACCGAAGCCAGATCAATTCCATCCAGTTTCTGAATTCCTTTTTCCACATGGGCTACGCAGGAAGCGCATGTCATGCCTTTTATGTCCAACTGGATAATTTCCATAATAACTCCTGTACTCTATTTTGTCATTTTCCCGATAATCTGAAGGAGTTCATCCACCACTTCCAGCCTGCCGGATTGGATCTGATGAATCACACAGCCTTTCATATGTGCCTCCAGGAGGGTTTTTCTAACCCCGTTGATGGCTGATTCCACACTTTTAAACTGATTGAGGATATCATCACAGTACACATCTTCCTCTATCATCTTTGAAATTCCCCTGATCTGCCCCTCTATCCTGTTCAACCGGGAAACCATATTCGCTTTGGTCTGATACGGATGGTGTGCTTTTCTCTGTTCTTTTACCATATAGGATACCCCCCTACCCTAAAAACATACAAAACCTTTCTAAAATAGTCAAGATTATAATCTCATCACTTTTCAGAAAATACAGGCTCCACAAAAATGGATTTATTTTTTATAATCAGAATATGAAAACCCTCTATATGATAAGACATGCCGAGAGCAAAGCCAATAAGAGCCGTATTATGGCCAGCCGCCGGGCTTTTCCTTTAACAGCAGAAGGAAAAGCCGATGCCGATCTGATTGCGTCGGAACTGAAAGAGAGAATCCGGATAGACAGGATTATTACGTCCCCGCTGATCAGAGCCAGGCAGACCGCCGAATCCTTTGCCGGTATCTATGATCTTCCTCTGGAAGAGGATGAGCGGATATCTGAGCAGGAACTGGGAAAATTTTCCGGTATGACCTATGACGAAGTGAAAGAACACGATGACTATGAGACAGCCACAAAAAAACGCTGGAGCTGGGTTCCCCGGGGAGGAGAATCCTATGCCATGATAGCCGACAGGGTCAGAAGCTTTTTCTCGGACCTGGAAAAAGACAGCCGGGATGAGAACCTGCTTATCGTCACTCATGCGGTGACTTTCCGCCTTATCAGAGGACTTCTGGAAAATACCCTGCCCGAATACCCTTCGAAATTCCCCAATAACGGAGAAATCTGGAAAGTGGATTTTAACGGATTGGGAAAAGCCTATAAAATAGAGTCGATAATGCTGGGAAACAGCGCCGATTTTGTACATAACCCATAATGTTTACAACTCCGTATTTTGTATAAGCAACTAGTTTCTTTAGAACATCTTATTAAAAATATAAGAAGCAATTACTGCTGATTTTGAAGCAGCAGCTCATATCTGCCTGTTATTGAGTAATAAAAAGGCTATAATAGGAGTAAAGTAAAATGGGAGAACCTAAGGTGGATCAGAATCAGCTGGAACAAATTGGCAATTATGTAAAGATTCATATTGGCCAATGGATCCGGGAACAGAATATTTATCCTTTTCCTCAACAACAATCCAGGGAAATAGAGCTACTTGAGAGGATGGTTCGTGTGGAAGAGGGATTAAAAAATCAGATGGAATTAACCCGACAGGGATTTGAATCCATGGATAAAAGATTTATAGATTTGCAGCAATATATGGATAAACGCTTTTCTCACCAGCAATGGGCTATGGGAATAGGCTTTACTCTTCTAGCAGGACTGATCAGTGCTTTGAATCTGCTCTAACTCATTATTGAAAGTTTCTCTCCCCGGCCCTTGAAAGGGCTGCTTCAGAACGAATCCGGAGAAACCGATGACAAAGGCCTTGGGAAAGGGAAAGAATCTTTATTTCAGCAGTTCCAGAGAGCTATTGAAAATATCGGAAGGACGCATGGCGGCAGAAAGTTTCTCTTCATCCGCCCAGTAGTATCCCCCCATATCCACAGGTTTACCCTGAACAGCTATGAGAGTCTTTATAATCTCCTCTTCCCCTTCAGAGAGTGCTTTGGCTACAGGTGCAAACCGGTTTTTCAGCTCCTGATCATCACTCTGTTCCGCCAGAGCCTGTGCCCAGTAGAGAGCCAGGTAGAAATGGCTGCCCCGGTTATCGATCTCTCCGGATTTTCTGGAGGGAGCTTTGTTGTTTTCAAGAACCATACCGGTTGCCTTGTCCAGAGTTTCAGACAGGACCTTAGCTTTGGGGTTATTAAAAACAATAGAAAGGTGCTCCAAAGAAACCGCCAGAGCCAGGAATTCTCCCAGCGAGTCCCATCTCAAATGATTCTCTTTGACAAACTGCTGCACATGCTTGGGAGCCGAACCGCCTGCGCCTGTTTCAAAGAGTCCTCCGCCGTTCATAAGGGGAACAATGGAGAGCATTTTGGCGCTGGTACCCACTTCCAGAATGGGGAATAGATCGGTCAGATAGTCCCTGAGGACATTTCCTGTCACAGATATGGTATCCAGCCCCTTGCTGATTCTCTCCAGAGAGTAGCGGGTGGCCTCCACAGGATCCATCACAAGAATTTCCAGGCCTTCCGTATCATGACCGGGCAGATATTTTTCCACTTTTTTCATAAGACTGACATCATGAGCCCGGTTTTCATCCAGCCAGAATACAGCGGGAGAACCAGTTGCTCTGGCCCGGTTGACTGCCAGTTTGATCCAGTCCTGAACAGGAGCATCCTTGGCCTGGCACATACGGAAGATATCTCCCTCTTCCACAGGCTGTTCCAGCAGGACGTCTCCTCCGGTAGTGACCACCCGGACTGTTCCGAATGCGGGGATCTGAAATGTTTTATCATGAGACCCGTACTCTTCGGCCTTCTGGGCCATCAGTCCCACATTGGAAACACTGCCCATTTTAGCAGGATCAAAGGCACCGTTTTCCCTGCAGTATTCTATGGCGGCCTGGTAGACCCCGGCATAGGACCTGTCGGGAATCACAGCTTTCATATCTTTCAGCTTCCCGTCGGGGCCCCACATTTTGCCGGACGAGCGGATCGCCGCCGGCATGGAGGCATCGACGATCACATCACTGGGAACATGCAGGTTTGTGATTCCCAGATCCGAATTGACCATGGCCAGTTCGGGTCCTTCCTCGTAGGTGGCCTGTATGGCTCCCATCACTTCGCTTCTGCGGTCATCCGGCAGGGTCTGAAGTTTGTTCAGCAGATCTCCCATTCCGTTGTTGGGATCCACACCCAGTTCTGAAAAAAGATCGCCGTATTCCTGGAAGACATCTTTGAAAAAAACAGAGACCGCATGGCCGAAAATGATGGGGTCGGAAACTTTCATCATGGTTGCCTTCAGATGAATCGAAAAAAGCACATCCTTCTGACGGGCGTCTTTGATCTGAGACTCCAGAAATGCCCTGAGAGATTTCTGACTCATTACGGAAGCATCGATGATCTCTCCTTTCAAAAGAGAGGTTTTTTCTTTTAAAACACGGGTATTTCCGCCTGATTCCACAAGCTCGATCCTGACATCGCAGTCCGAGTCCACTTCCATGGACTTTTCACTGCCGTAGAAATCTCCCTCGGACATACTGGCCACATGGGACTTGGAATCCTTTGACCACTCACCCATGGAATGGGGGTGTTTCATAGCATAATTTTTTACCGAAGCAGGAGCCCTTCTGTCGGAGTTGCCTTCCCTGAGAACAGGGTTGACCGCACTCCCCTTTACCTTGTCATACCGGGCTTTTATATCCTTTTCTTCCGGTGTTGAAGGATCTTCGGGATAATCCGGCAGGGCATACCCTTTGGACTGAAGCTCGCTGATAGCGCCTTTCAGCTGAGGAATAGACGCGCTGATATTGGGAAGTTTGATAATATTCGCTTCGGGCTTCGTTACAAGCTCACCCAGTTCCGCCAGGGCATCGGGGACTCTCTGAGGCTCTTCCAGACAGTCCGGAAAAACTGCCAGGATCCTTCCGGCCAGAGATATATCCCTGGTTTCGACATCAAGACCGGCAGCCCTGGTATAACTCTCGACAATGGGCAGCAGTGAAGCAGTGGCCAGGGCGGGTGCTTCATCAGTTTTTGTATAAATAATAGTCGGTTTCATCTCTGATCCTTTATTTGCTTGGAATTTGTAATAAATATTCGGCAATTATGCCATATTGTCAGGGAAAGGGAAAGCCGGGGAATCTGCAGAAAATGAAAGAGGAAAAAAGCCGATTAAAAGCCTTAATTCGGGCACTCTTTCTTGTTTTATCCTCCGGATAAAATCTGAAAAACCGCATTCTTTTACGGAAAGGCCTGAATTCAGCAATCCTGACTGTAAAAGTCTTGTATGTGCCCGGTTTGTGCAGTATTTTTTACACTATATGAAATCGATAATGCAGGTAAAAAACCTGACCAAACAGTACGGATCCCTCACAGCGGTGGATCATGTGGATATGGAGATTCCCGAAGGGATCTGTTTCGGACTGCTCGGGCCCAACGGCGCCGGCAAGACGACCACCATCGAAATGATGGAGGGGATACTGGCTCCCACAGAGGGAGAGATCCTTTTCAGGGGAAATCCCATCAACCGTCATTTTCGTGAGAAGGTGGGTATTCAATTCCAGAATACGGCACTACCGGAGTTTATCACAGTCAAAGAGACTCTGGAAATGTTCCAGGCCTTCTATCCACACCCCCGGAGTATGGATGAACTCATTGAAATCTGTGCACTCCAGGACATCCTGGAACGGGACAACAGAAAGCTTTCGGGGGGACAGAGGCAGAGGATGCTCCTGGGACTGGCCATCATTCCCCGGCCGGAAATAATTTTTCTGGATGAACCTACCACAGGGCTGGATCCCCAGGCCAGAAGGAATTTCTGGAATCTCATAGATAAAATCAAAGGGGAAAATACAACGATTGTTCTGACCACCCACTATATGGATGAAGCGAAAATCCTCTGTGATCAGATCGCCATCATGGATCATGGAAAGATCATAGAATGGGATACCCCCGATTCGCTGATTAAAAAACATTTTGAGGGGGTCCTTGTAAGGGTTCCCAGGGAAAACAACACAGGGATCTGCCTGGATAATGCGGTGGAACGGAACAACCATCTTGAAATTCAGACAAGCAATCTTCATGAAACCATGGAAGACCTCCTGAAGTGCCGGTACAACCTGACAGGGATGTCTATACATGAACCCAACCTGGAGGATCTGTTTTTGAAATTGACCGGTTCTTCCCTCCGGTCCTAGGAGTTACTGACTATATGAAACAATTCAATGCCATAGTAAAAGCCCGGACCATGGAATTCATCCGGGACAGGGGCACTTTTTTCTGGAATCTTATCTTTCCGGTTCTTCTGGTTGTGGGATTCAGTTATGCTTTTTCCGACCGGGATGAGTCGCTTTTTAAAGTCGGTCTTCTGGGGGGAGAGGCAGAAAACAGACAGGAAAATTTTTTCCAGCTGGAACAGGTGGATTTCATTGCCTATTCCGGGGAGGATCCTGAAAACAGCAAGGAGAGGATCCTGCAGAAAGTCAGACTTCACCAGCTCGATATGCTGATGGATCTGGAACAGAATGAATACTATATCAATCCCGAATCCTCCAATGCGGACCTTCTGAAATACCTTCTGATTATGGATACCCGGGAAAACTCTACTCTGAATCTTGTGGAAAAACAGGTGGAGGGACGGGCAATACGCTATGTTGACTGGCTTGTGCCCGGTGTTATCGGGATGAATATGCTCTTCAGCTGTCTCTTCGGTGTGGGCTTCGTTATTGTCAGATACAGAAAGAATGGTGTCCTGAAACGGATGAAAGCCACTCCGGTATCATCATTCACCTTTATTTCCGCACAGATGGCCTCCCGGTTCCTGATTGTGACCCTCACATCCGTATTTGTGTTCACAGGAACCCATTTTTTCTTCCATTTTCTGATGCTGGGATCCTACTGGAACCTCCTTCTCATCACCATGCTGGGGATACTCTGTATGCTGGCTCTGGGGCTTATATTTGCCGCAAGGATCAAAAGCGAAGAGCTGGCGGGAGGACTGATCAACATTGTGACCTTTCCCATGATGATTTTTTCAGGAGTTTTCTTTTCTCTGGAGGGAACTCCCGAAATCCTTCAGAAACTGTCCCGGATTCTGCCGCTGACACATTTTATTGAAGGAGCCAGGGCTGTAATGCTGGAAGGTGCGGGACTCTGGGAGATCCTTCCGAACCTTCTTGTTCTGTTAGGAATGACAGTGGTCTTCCTTGCAGTGGCGGCGGTCAGCTTCAACTGGGACTGATGAGATTCAGGGAGCGGGAATGAAGATTTTGAAACAGGTCCCCTCCCTGTTGGAGTAGAGTTCAATATGCCCCCCCATAACAGAAACAAGCTGTTTGACAATTGAGAGTCCCAGACCGACGCCTCTGTTTTCCTTGGTTAACCCTGTATCTATCTGGAGAAATGGAAGGAAGATGTCCTCGGTTCTGTCAGGGGGAATTCCTATTCCCTGATCACAGACCTCCAGCATCAGGGTATCATCGATAGTATAGCTCACAGTGATGGTCCCTTTATGGGAAAACTTGATGGCATTGGACACCAGATTGGTAAGGATCTGAAACAAGCGGATTTCATCTCCTATAAAATGCTTTTTTTCAGACGAGTGTTTCAGTTTCAGAAGCAGCCCCTTCTCTTCGGCTTTTGCCGCCTGTATGAGAATGAGCTTCTGAATCATCGAGGACACGTCAAAATCCCTGTAATCCAGAGAGATAGTCCGGGTTTCAAGCTGGGAGAAATCCAGAATATCCCGGATGATTACCGAGAGATTGTTCACTGAATATTCCGCCAGAGAGAGATAAAGCTCTCCTTCCGCATCCAGGCGGGTTCCCTTCATTAGATTCAGCATACCCAGAACCCCATTGAGGGGGGTACGCATTTCATGATTGATATTGGACAGAAAATTTGTTTTAGCCCTGTTTGCCTCTTCCGCTTCTTCCTTGGCTTTCTGCAGTTCCCTTGTCCTCTCTGCAATTCTGCTTTCGAGCACCTGATTAAACTGAGTCAGCTGAAGAAGGGATTTCCTGAGTTTGATATGGGTTTTGACCCGGGCCAGCAGATCCGACTGGGAGAAAGGTTTGGTAATATAGTCCTCGCCTCCGGCCTTGAAGCCCTCCAGTTTGTCCATATCATCCATCAATCCGCTGATGAATATAACAGGTACCTGAACCAGAAGAGGAAAGTCCTTCAGTTTCCGGCAGAGCTGAAAGCCATCCATTCCGGGAAGATTGACATCCAGAAGGAAAAGATCAGGTATAAAGAGCCCCGGAACATCCCGGAGGACCTCTTCCGCATCTGTATAGGACCGGATTTTATATCCGTTGCTGTTCAGGATCATCTTCAAAACCCTCTGAAGGTCTTCCGAGTCATCTACTATAACTATGTCAATCTGTTTGGGCTCTATCATTCCTTCCTGCCGGTTTGTCAATTATAACAGGGATAGTCAATTAAGCAAGGAATTCCTCATTGCTGGATTATTCCCAGGGGATTCTGTACAATACTGGGGCAAACCCTTTCAGGAGAGACACCCCATGAGCATAATCTATTTAATAATAAGCTTCGGCGCTTCCATAGTGGGAGCTATCAGCGGAATCGGCGGCGGTGTTATAATCAAACCTGTTCTTGACAGCATCAGCCCTTTCAGTGTCAGCGTCATCAGTTTCCTTTCGGGAACAACAGTCCTGTCCATGACAACCGTTACCCTCCTGAAAAACAGGAACTCTCCAGTCACACTGAACAGAAGGATCGCCTCCTTCATGGCTGCGGGCGGTGTGGCGGGAGGCCTGCTGGGGAAAGTCCTTTTCGATGTAATCAAGATATCCTACGGCAACGACAGGGTAATAGGTTCCCTTCAGGCTCTTATTCTGGGAGTCATTACTCTGGGGGTGCTTCTGTTCACCATCTACAAGGAGAAAATCAGACCCCATCACTTTAATGGCAATACCTTCAGTCTGTTCACAGGAATCCTGCTGGGAGGAATGGCCTCCTTTCTGGGAATAGGCGGAGGACCGATAAATCTGGCGGTTCTCTACTTCTTTTTTGCCATGGATTCCAAAACAGCGGCGTTAAGTTCCATCTACATCATTTTCTTTTCCCAGATAACCAATCTTGTTTTTACCCTCCTCTCGGGAAATCTGCCTGATTTTGACCCGCTGATACTGACTCTTATGATAGCCGGAGGGATCGGAGGAGGCCTGCTGGGATCCCATCTGTCGGTCAGAATGAGCAACCGGGGAGTTGATAAACTCTTCATTGTGGTCATGGCAGTCATAATCCTTATCTGTATAAGAAATTTTTTCGGTTTTATTCTTTAGATAAATATCACCCCCGGAATAAGTTAAAAAATTCCTGACAAAATAATTAATATTTTTTTCAAATTTTACTGGAAATCCGGGGCTCCGGGGATTATATTAAAAACATGTTCATAAAGAACAAAATTCTTATTTACCAAGGAGTTTTGAAAGATATTATGAATAAGGAAAATGAACCGCCCTACAGATTATTGTAATTGTATTTTTGAATAGAAAGCCGTCTCTTTAGGGACGGTAGTGAGAGAGAATCTCACATCAGGAAAAGCACAGCAGCCGAATCTGGTCTGTTGTGCTTTTTTTTATTTTCCCGCTCTTTTTTTAAGGATTGGCGAATTTCCTTCTCCTTTTCTGGATAACATGGGATTATAATTGTATATAATTAAATAGAGATATAAATATGAAAATCCGATGGTACCTGTTATTACTTCTATTCCCCTTTTTCTCGTGCAGTCTGTCTTTTAATGATAATGATAAAGATGATGAATTCAATGTCAGACTGATAATGAACTATTCCGGAGGATTTGTCCTGAGCGACGCCTCCTACACTTTTATCAATCTGGAATCGGGAGATGAGGAAACAGGTTCACTGGACTTCAATAACGATACGGCCTCTGTCTTTGGTGATGTGGATCTGGAAGAGGGTTACTGGAAAGGTTATATAACCCTGGAAAAAGAGTATGACGCCACTACCGGGATAGCCTTTAATCATTCCACAGAGACTATTACCAGGTTCATTTCAAAAAATACGGATGAAATCTGGTTTGAAGATCCTTTCTCGGGAAATACAAACACTTTCTATGCCGATGTCTATACTTATGAATTGTCCCAATATTACACTGTGGATAAAGCCGGGGTCTGGTTAATAGGCAAAGACGGTAAAAGCAACTACTTTTTTGAGCTCAGGAACAATTATTCAACAGATTTTTTTGATGGACAATTGGATTTTGTCAGAAATGGCGATTATACAGTCTTTCTGGCCGCCCGGAATGCCACGTATCCCGGATGGACAGACTGGGATCTGAGTAGAACAGTTCTGTCACCCTATCTGGATATAAATATTCCCAATACTACGAATTTACCGAATATCAGTTTATCCGGAAGAACATATCTCTATTACGACAATTATTGCATTAATACTAATTATCCTGACAGCGATGTAACAAATCTTTACTCTTACGATCTTTTTTTCCCCCATAATCAAAACGGCTCAACTACATACCTGAGTGATCCTATAGTATATTTGGATGCTCTGGATTCAAATACACCGGCGTCCCTATCTCTGGAACGATATCCTATGGGGCAGAACAGAATGGTGGACTTCTATCTTAACTTCGATTATGCCAATCGGGATCTTTCAGTTCCCCTACTGAGCCTCTATTTTAAGGAATCTGCGGAAAAACCTGAAACCCGGGTGGAAGTCCATTTATGGGCGGATCATGTTGAGATAGCTTCTTATATCAACGGTGTGAATACAACATACGTTTCTGACCCGGCTCTGCTTCTTACAGTGGGAGATCAGATTTCTATCCTTATAAGAGATGACAAACTGGGCATTTATCAGAATAGTTCAAATATACCGGACGTATCAGTGGCTTTGGATCCTGCCATACCTGATGACCTGCATCTGCATTTTGAATCCAGACAGACAAATACTGCTGGAGCCGTCAACCTGAGCAACCTGCAGATTATGAATAATTTCTATTTTGCCCAGTACACTTCATTTTCAGCCATAGTCTATCCATAATTTTATCCTCATTTTTTTCAATGACTTCAAAATAAAAAATGTAACAGTAACATCCTGTTTGCAAATCTCCTCTTTTAGTTCTAAATTTATAGAATCTTGCCTGTTCAATAAATAAAAAAGTGAATCAATGAGGAAAATGTCATGGTCAAATGGAAAAATCTGGGTATCAATCTAAAACTGTTTTTCGGTTTCGGTCTGGTAACACTGCTGCTGATCGGAATCGCCCTTTGGTCCATCCTGGGAATCTCCCAGATAGTGACGGATGCTTCAGAGGTAATCGACGGCAACAAGCTGGACGGTTCTCTGGCCCAGAAGGAGGTCGATCATCTGAACTGGGCGGGAAAGGTCAATGCCCTCCTTACCGATGAGAATATCACAGTACTGGATGTGGAACTGGATGACCATAACTGTGCCTTCGGCCACTGGCTCTTCGGAACAGAAAGAGAGGAAGCCGTTGCGCTCATCCCCTCTCTGGGCCCGCTTCTCACATCCATAGAGGAACCCCACAGGGAACTTCATAACTCAGCCGCAGAGATTAAGGACGTATTCCGCCAGGCCGACGCCACACTCCCGGCGGTGCTGGCCATGAGAGAGATAGAACACCTGAACTGGGCTTCTGAAATCAGAGATTCTCTCCTCAGAGGAGAGAGCCGTCTGACAGTGCAGACAGATCCCCGGCTCTGCAACCTGGGAAAGTGGCTGAACTCCCCGGAAGGAAAAAAGGTCTATGAAAACGGCAGTCCCGAATTCCGGAAAGAGTGGGATGAGATGCTGGGGGTTCATGAGAGCCTTCATGCCTCTGCTATTGAGCTGCAGAACCGGCTTCGTCAGAACAGGGCGAGCGGATTAACCTACTTTTCCAATCAGACACTGCCGATTCTCGAGCAGACCATTTCCTATCTGAGAGAGATGAAATCCATTGCGGAAGAGGAACTGTCCAGGATGAACAGGGCTTCGGCCATATACAGTACCCAGACCCAACCGGCTCTGGTTGAGGTTCAGGACCTTCTGAACAGCATACGGAGCGAAGTCCGAAGCAATCTGATGACCGATCAACAGATGATCCATGCCGCCATAAAAACAAGAGAAGGTGTGATTATCACAAGTATCATAGCCTTTGCCCTGGGCATACTCATCGCTTTCGGGATTGCCAGAGGAATCACAGGCCCCCTTCTGAAAGGAGTGGTTTTTGCAGAATCCCTCTCTAAGGGTGATCTGACAGCATCCATCGATATTGACCAGAAAGATGAGATAGGGAAACTGGCTCAGTCTCTGAATAATATGAGAGAAAGCCTGACTGAAGTTGTCATTCAGGTGAAAAACGGTTCAAACTATGTGACAGACGGGAGTTATCAGTTAAGTGAAACCTCCCAGATACTCTCCCAGGGGGCGGCGGAACAGGCTTCTTCAGCCGAAGAGATTTCTTCGTCCATGGAACAGATGTCCGCCAATATAGAGCAGAATGCTGACAACTCCACTGCGACCGAAGCAATTGCCAGAGAAGCCTCCCAGGCTGTTGAAAAAGGAGGACAGTCTGTTATGGAGACAGTGGAAGCCATGAAAGCTATTTCTGAAAAAATCAGTATTATTGAAGAGATAGCCCGTTCAACCAACATGCTCAGCCTCAACGCAGCCATTGAAGCGGCCAGGGCCGGTGAGCATGGAAAAGGCTTTGCTGTAGTGGCAGCTGAAGTGGGAAAACTGGCCTCAAGCAGCAATCTTGCGGCAGGAGAAATTTCCGAACTGGCTGAGCGGAGCGTGAGGCAGGCTGTGGAAGCGGGTAATATGATGATGGAAATTGTTCCCAAAATCCGCAAAACCGCCGATCTGGTTCAGGAAATCAGTGCGGCCAGCAGGGAACAGAAGTCAGGTGCGGCTCAGATAACCCAGGCTATTACGCAGCTTGATACAGTGATTCAGCAGAATGCCTCTTCTTCGGAAGAAGCCGCATCCATGGCGGAAGAGCTCTCTTCACAGGCGGAAAATCTGAAACAGCAGATATCCTTCTTCAAAATTAACGAAATTTCCTATAAGCCCGAGACTCCCGCTAAAGAGCTGAAAATATCAGCCCCTAAAATTGCGGCAGCCTCTCCGGCCCCCTCTGCTATCGGATATGAGGAGAATTTTGAAAGCTATTAAAGAATAGGCTTTTCCGGGGTGATCGAACTTCAGGGAACTGATAAACTGCTTAACTATGAATATAACCAAGCAGCTTTTTCTGGATGCCCTGTTCTGCCGGGCTTTTGCCTGGCAGGATTCCAGAGGCTTACTCCCTGCACCATCCGATTCCTCGGATCAATTCAAACGGCATCAGGGAGAGGAGATCGGAGCTCTTGCCAGAGCATGCTATCCACAGGGGATTCTGGTTTCTCAGAAGAGTATGAAGGAAGCTCTGAAAGAAACATCCGAGCTTCTGAACAGCCCTGACGGGACAGTCCTTTTTGAACCGGCTTTCCAGTGGGGGCCCTTTTCTACCAGAGCGGATATTCTCATAAAAAACGGCACGACCTGGGAACTGATCGAAGTGAAAGCGGCGGTCAGAATCAAAGCGCGCTTCAAACTGGATACAGCCTATACTTCCATGGTTATAGAATCTTCAGGCCTTCCCTTGTCAAAAATGGAACTTCTCTATCTGAACAGAGACTTTTCCTATGGAGGGGAAGCTGGAGAACTGTTTATGAAGGAAGATCTTACAGGAGACGTCAGAGATCTGACAACCGGTTTTACAGGGCTCCGGGAGAGCCT
Organism: Oceanispirochaeta sp.; assembly: GCA_963666275.2. Classification (GTDB taxonomy): domain Bacteria; phylum Spirochaetota; class Spirochaetia; order DSM-2461; family DSM-2461; genus Oceanispirochaeta. Next base: position 815,308 of record CAXXOA010000001.1, on the reverse strand, counting down.
GATTTCAGATATGGAGCAGCCGGAAAAACCCCGGATTCCTTTTTCCCGGAATTGCAAGAACTGTCCCGGTTTTAAAAACTGTTTTGATTTTGACCTGAGTGCCCATCTGATCAGCCTTCCTTTTCTGCCGCGAAAGGTCTATGAAGCCCTGCTTGCAAAAGGGATAGACAGGATAACCCTGATTCCTTCAACAGTGAAGCTGAATGCCCAGCAGAGCCTTATGAAAATAAGTCTGGAAACAGGGGAAACAACAATCTCCTCAACTCTGAAAAGAGAACTGGAAAAGATTATCTGGCCGGGTTTCTACCTGGACTTTGAAACAACCATGAGCGCCCTGCCCCTCTATCCCGGGACCGGCCCCTATGAGCAGATCCTGACACAATACTCTATACATATCTGCCCGGCTCCGGGCTGCATCATCAGTCATAAAGAGTATCTGGCGGCCCCCGAAAGAGACTGCCGGAGGGAACTGGCCGAAAACCTGATTAAGGACCTGGAAGGAGACGGAAGCATACTGGTTTATTCAGGATTCGAAATGCGCATGATAAAAAATCTGATGGGCCTCTATCCGGATTTAACGGAGGAGCTCCAGAAGCTCCTTCCCCGTCTGGTGGATCTTGAAAAAATTATAAAACACGGTATCTATCATCCCGGGTTTAAAGGGAGAAGTTCCATCAAAAAGACACTTCCGTCCCTTGTCCCTCATATGAGCTATGAAAATCTTTCGATTCAGAACGGTTCGGCGGCTCTCACTGTTTTTGCCGAAATGGCCAGAGGTATGATCCCCCGGGAGAAGTTCCCCCGGCTGAGGGAGGATTTACTAAATTACTGTAAACAGGATACCCTTGGGATGGTCAGGCTCCATGAAGCACTGCTTCAGGAATTAGAAAAGGGGAAATCATGGGATTTAGAATAATAACACATGACAGAAAAGCGCATATGGATGAGCTTCTCGCTTCAGCGCTGCTGTCTATCCATCTGAATGAGAATCCGATCGAAATTGCAAGGATCCCCTCCAGGGATGCAGCCGTGATGGTCGAAAAGGGAGAGTATTCCGATACTGACTGGTTTCTGGACTGCGGTATGAAGTATTCACCGGATCAGAGGCTCTTTGATCACCATCAGGACAGGGATCTGGGATCTGCCGCCCTTCTTGTATTCGAAGCCTTCTTCCCCCACCTTCAGGAGAGCGAACTGGCAGAGTATATCCGCTTGATTTCCCGGGTGGACACCGGAGGAATCCGCGTTCTGGACGATTATGACGTAGTGGGAGAATCCCAGTCCTACTGGTCCTTCAGCCAGAAACTTCTACTGAAAAGTTTTGAATCGGAACCTCTGAAAATTCTTGAACTTTTCCGGGCGGGTCTGGAAGACAGAATCCGCTTCGAAAGGGCTAAAAAAGAAGCGGAACTCTGGCTTCAGACTGAACATCACACGGAAATTTTCCAGCTCCAGGGGATCAACGTTCTGGTTTACCACACCCGTCCCCCCCGGGAACTGGCTTCTCCGATAAGAGCTGTTGACGGGAAAATCGTCGATGAGAATGAGATTCATGCGATCCTTTCCTTTGATGATGAAAGCGAGGAAAACCGGGTTCTCTTCAGAACAAACAGGGGACATGATCTTCTGGATTTCACCCTGTCAGCTCCGAAAGAGACCAGATTCTGTCACCAGGGCGGGTTTCTCCTGAAGTTTACCCCGGAGAATCAGCAGGAGTGGCAGCAGATTATTCTCGCATCCAGATTACGGCAAGAATAGGAAGAATCAGGCAAACAGCAGAAGACTCAATGCCATGACAGCCATACCCGCGATCAGCCCGCTGATGGCAATATGGTGCTCCCCATACTCTTCCGCTGTGGGCAGCAGTTCATCCAGAGAGATATAGACCATAATTCCTGCGACTGCGGCAAAAATAAGGCCGAAAGTGGCATCATTGAACACAGCCCGGAAGATAAAAAATCCGATAAGGGCTCCTACAGGTTCTGATAATCCGGATAGAAAAGAGAGCCAGAAGGCTTTTTTCTTACTTTTGGTGGCATAGAAAATAGGAGCGGAAACTGCAATACCCTCAGGTATATTATGAATGGCTATGGCTACAGCAATGCTGACACCCAGAGTGGGATCTGTCAGAGCGCCCATAAAAGTGGCAAGCCCTTCGGGGAAGTTATGGATTCCAATTGCCAGGGCCGAAAAAACCCCCATCCTCATCAGCCGGGGATCCACATCTTTTTCCCCGGGCTGTTCTGATGTAATGTTTCCGATTTCATGGGGATTCTCATAATTGGGAATGAGCTTATCTATAATGGCTATGAGAGCTATCCCAGCGAAAAAGGCCAGGGTTGTCACAATATATCCCTGTTTGGGACCGTAGAAGCTGTCCAGTGCATCACGGGCTTTAAGGAAGATTTCCACAAACGAGACATAAATCATAACACCCGCAGAGAAACCCAGGGTTCCTGCCAGAAATTTCGGATTGAATTCTTTTGAAAAGAAAGACATGATGCTTCCGATTCCAGTAGAGAGTCCGGCGAAAACAGTCAGCCCCAGGGCAAAAAGAATAGAACTGGTATCCATGAAAGTACTCCTTAATACTATTTAATATAAGGATAAAGGATAGCTGTAACAACAATAATATGAATTAACAGGATCCGGTTTGACTCTTTTCCAGATTCAGGAGAAACTCTTTCATTTTCAGCCCGCCTCTATAGCCGGTAAGAGTTCCCCGGGAGCTGATAACCCTGTGACAGGGAATGAGAACAGGAAGAGGATTACGGTTATTGGCCATTCCCACAGCCCTTGAGGCTCCGGGCCTGCCCAGAGAGGCAGCCACAGAACCATAAGAGGCGGTCTTTCCATAGGGTATAAGAAGAAGCTGCGCCCAGACCTGCTTCATAAAGTCTGTACCTTCGGGCTTCAGGGGTAGATCGAACTCTTTCCGCTCTCCTCTGAAATACTCCCGGATCTGACAGGCCGCGTTCTCAAGGAGCCCAGTGGATGATTCCGTCCCCCCGTGTACGAAATCCTCCCCCGGAAGGATCAGCCTTGTGATGAACCCCTCTTCCTGACAGAGAATAAGTTCTCCTATGGGAGATTCCAAGCTGTGGTGAAAGCACTGTTCAGCCATTATTCATCCTGAAAGGCTTTTTTAATGACCTTTCCCTGCTCTTTTAATTCACTGGAAAGGGCATGGATTTTCAGGATGGCATCTCTCACCATGGTCATGCCCGAAGCCACCTCGGTCATACCCTGGTTCAGTTCATCAGAAAGGCCCATAACTTCGCCCATATCATTGACTATCGTTCTGTGATTTGAAAGGACTCCGTCCAGATGACTGTTCATATCCGACGTAATGCCTGTGAGCTGGCTTGTCATATTCAGAATATCCGCACTGCCGCTGCTGAGTTCCACGGCACTCTGCTCGATTTCGGAAATGGCATTGCTGAGCCCCTCAATTTCCCTGTGAATATCATGAAAGGAGTGGCGGGTGGATTCTATCTCCTTTTCCGCGCCGTGTATGGATTCAACAAGGTCCTTGGTGGTATTGCCGATTTCCTTGGCACTGGTGGAACTGGATTCCGCCAATGTTCTGATTTCAGAGGCGACCACGGAAAATCCCCGACCCGCATCTCCCGCATGAGCCGCTTCTATAGCGGCATTCATGGCCAGCAGATTTGTCTGAGCGGCTATCTTGGAGATCATGGAGGTCATATCTGTGATAGTTCCCAGGCTGACGCTGACTTTTCCGAAGGCCTCACTGGCTCTGTTGACCACCAGATCCCCTTCCCGGGATTTCTCAATCAGATTAGAGATAGTCACCATTTTATCCCGTATGATACCGGTCATGTTTGTAATGGATGCGGTCATCTCTTCTATGGCAGATCCGGACTCCTCTATATGGGAGGCCTGATTTCTGGACAGTTCGGTCAATCGATTAATTCCCTGATGAACCTTTTCCAGCTGTTCTCCCGCATGGGCAAATCTCTGATTCTGACCGGAAAGGCTTTCAGAGATCTGATGCAGATTTTTATCTATCTGGGTTCCCGCGGAAGCGGTTTCCTGAGAGTTCTGAAGGAGGTCATCCGCTTTATTCAGCTGGGCTGCCGATTCGAGCATGAGATTCCTGTTCTTATCTCCTGCCTTTCTGACCTCTTCCAGGGAGGCTCTCACCTGATCCAGAATTCTGTCAAAAACCTGCCTGATAAAGATAAGACCGAAAGCAATGGCCAGAACCGCAATGGTGGGATACATAATCTGAAGCAGAACATTTTCGTCGAGCCCCGCCCTTCTGACTGTCAGTATGGCTATAACAATGATTCCCGCATAGGAAAGCCCGTACAGGCCCAGTAGAATCCGTACCATCAGAGGGGTGACGAAAACAGCGGAAAAGACAGTAAAGGACCCTATAATCACGGCATAAAGCGGTATGGTCTGAGGCCCTTCGTACCCCGTGCGGTAGCGCAGTAGCATCAGGGATATAACGGATATGAAGAAAAACACATTACTGACCCGGGTATAATACCCTTTTTTGAGAAAGATAAGAGAGACGATACAGATAAGAGGAAATACAAGATGTATAAGGAGTGTGTTCACCCCGGATCCGGCAATTAAATCCTGTATCATGATAAGGATACTTAGTCCGAAAATGACTTTCAGGACCAGAAGCAGAATAGGTGTTTTTATCTCGATTTCCAGCTGGATACTGGAGTTTTTATCCATAGTTAATTTTGTCATTGTTCCATATTATGGAAATATACTTGACCCGGCAAGTTATTTTTCTGATTCCATGATTTTTTTGTGAAAAAAAAGCCGGTTCCCCCTATGGGAACCGGCATCGGTAAGCCTCAGATTATGCCCGGGCAGCGGCTTTGGATCGTTTGAGCCAACCTCTGACCAGAGGATAGACAATCGAAACAATCGTCAGGATAAACAGGATGATGCTTATGGGAGAACCCAGGAATATTCCCAGATCTCCATCGGAAATCTTATAGGCCCGGCGGAAAGACTGCTCCATGTTATTACCCACGATAACAGCCAGGATCAACGGCGACGTGGGGATATTCACCTTGTTAAAGAAATACCCCATCAGTCCGAAGATAATCAGAATATAGAAATCCATAACACTGTAGCTGATGGCATAGGCACCCACAAAAGAGAGACCCAGAATAATCGGATACAGGATTTTAGGGGGGACTGACAGGATCCTGACAAGAAGCCCCGCCAGAGGGATATTCATAACCGCCAGAATGATGTTGCCCACAAACATACTGGCAATGAGTCCCCACACTATGAGAGGCTGCTGCTGAAAAAGCATGGGGCCAGGCTGCAGTCCCAGAAGGAGAAGAGCTCCCATCATAACCGCCGTAGTACCGGATCCGGGAATTCCCAGGGTCAGCATGGGAATCATGGCTCCGACAGATGCCGCATTATTGGCAGATTCCGGTGCGGCCAGTCCTTCGATAGCCCCTTCCCCGAACTCTTCAGGGTGTTTGGAAAGCTGTTTTTCGTTGTTGTAGGACATCAGAGAAGCCATGGTACCGCCCGCACCGGGCAGAGCTCCTACAAAAAATCCCAGGGGAGCACTGCGCAGGATAGGCCATACGGAGCGTTTCCACTCCTGCCGGGAAATCCAGATTTTACCGAATTTACCCTGGACTTTGACTTTTCCCGTATGGATGTTTTTAAAACTTTTAAAAACTTCTCCCAGAGCGAAAACAGCAATGATCACGATCAGAAAATCGATGCCGCTCTGAAGTTCCAGGATCCCCATGGTAAAGCGGATAACCCCCGACTGACCATCGATACCGATGGTGGCGATCATCAGTCCTATGATGGTGGCGATAAATCCTCTGAGCCTGTTACCCTCAGTCATGGAGGCTGTGGCGGAAAGAGCGAACAGAAAGAGCATGAAGTATTCGGCCGGTCCGAACTTCAGAGCAAACCGGGCCACAGGAACAGCCACGGCAACCATACATATGGTGGCAAATATACCGCCGATGAATGAGGCAATCGCCGAGATAGCCAGGGCTGATTCGGCCCGCCCGGACTGAGTCATGGGATAGCCGTCAAATGTCGCCGCCACCGCCGCACCGTCACCGGGAGTATTCAGAAGAATCGAGGCTCTGGAACCGCCGAACATGGCACCGTAATAGACGCCGCCCATGGTAATCAGAGCCGCTGTGGGCCCCATGGTAAATGTCAGAGGAAGCAGAACCGCCACACCGGTAGCCGGTCCCAGACCGGGGAGCATTCCGATAATGGTTCCCAGAAATCCGCCGATGGTTACCCAGAGGATATTTATAGGTGCCAGAGCTACGCCGAAGCCCTGGGCCAGAAATGATAATGTTTCCATAATTAGAACCTCAAATCCAGATACCCGGGGTCATTGGTAAATACACACCCAGGACTTTTGAAAAGACGATATAGATAAACAGACTGAATACAACAGAAACAATCGTGTTAATTTTCCAGTTTTTCAAACTGTTGAACAGTATAAGCTCCAGCTCCAGAAACAGGACTGTGCTCAGAAAATACCCCAGCTTGTCAAAAAGAAGTGCATAGAGTACGGATACACCGCAGGTCAAAAGGATATTTCTGAATCCCACTTCCTTGTAAAACGGCTCCTTATGGCTGGTTTCTTTCCTGTTTTTCAGGGCCGCCATCTCTTTAATCATCAGAGACAGAGAGAGAATGATCAAAAGGATCCCCAGCATAAGGGGAAAGATCTTAGGTTCAAAAGGACGTCCCACAGATGCATCAGGCAGCATGACCGTGGCCGTGGTGTAAATAATTCCCAGTGCAAAAAACAAAAGGGAAGGAAGGATAGATAAACTCACAGGTTCCTCCATATTCTTAAGAACTGCCCGGGGACCGGAGTCCCATCAACGGGCAGTTCAGGACATATTATTTGTACATTCCGATTTCAGTCAGAATCCCTTTCAGGTCTTCATTGGCCTGTCCCAGGAATGTTTCAAAGTCGGGGGCATCCATATAGGCATCATCCCAGCCATTGGTTGTTTTGGCCTGATCCCATTCGGGAGTCTTTACCATTTCAGCCAGAGTATTTCTCCAGTATTCAACAGCATATTCAGGCATTTCGGGAGGCCCGAAGAGTCCTCTCCAGTTAACAAATGTGGCATCAATACCCTGTTCAACACAGGTGGGGATTTCTGCAACAATGCCCTGGCCTACACGGTGGTCAGCAGTCTGACCGAGGGCTCTCAGGTCACCGCTCTCGATAAGAGCCTGTACTTCGGAAAGTCCTGTAGAGAAAAGATCGATATGACCTCCCAGAACCTGAGCGGCACCGGAATCATCAAAGCTCACATAGTCGATGTCTTTCAGGTTTTTAACACCCGCGGCTTTTGCCATCATAAGGAACTGGATGTGGTCCATGGAACCGGCTGAAGAGATACCGCCGATTTTGACACTCTTTATATCCGATTTAAGGGCGTCCATCAGATCCGCCATGCTCTGATAGGGAGAGTCCGCACGGACAACAAATACAGCATAGTCTGCGATCAGACGGGCAAGGGGTGTAACATCCTTGTATCCCAGGTCAGTTGTTCCGGCCAGATTGGTAAGGATAAGAGGAGGAGAATAGACAGTTATAATCTTGTCGCTGCCTTTCTTTTCCTGCAGGCTTGCCAGATGAACAGAACCGCCGGCACCGGGGTTGTTTCTGACGGGCATGGGAACTTTTACAAGTCCCGAATCTTTCAGTACTTTTGCTGTGGTTCTGATGGTCAGATCCCATCCGCCACCGGCACCGCCGGGTGCAACAAAGTCAAGAACGCCTTTGGGATAGGGAGGATTTCCTCCGGCAGAATCACTCTGACCTTCAGCCATCAGGCCTGCTGAAAGGACAAAGAGAAGAGTTAAAACAAGAGAAAAGATTTTTCTGGTTTTCATTAAAATCTCCTTTGATTTTTTTATATAAACCGGTTTCCGGTTCAAACTTGCCCTATTGTAAAAGGGGATTCTGAAATCAGGATGTAGGAGAGGAGTGGATCTTCCTGTAGGAATCCTCCTACAGGGTTTTACAGGAAGGGTTTATGTACCGGAGATGAGATTATGTTTTACTGCGTAATAAGTTATCTGGGCATTATTTTTTAAGCTCATTTTCTGAAGGAGCCGGGTTCTATAGGTGCTTACAGTTTTTATACTCAAACCCAGCTGTTCCGAAATTTCTCCGGAGGTCAGACCCGATGCAAGCATCATCATGACCTGATATTCCCGTTCTGACAGGTGCTTATGGGGTTCATCGGAATGAAGATTCTGATAGTCCTCCAGCAGGAGCTGGCTGACCTTGGGAGAGATATACCGGCTCCCTTTCAGAACCTGTTTGGCTGCATCCACCAGCTCTTCCGGGGCAGAGGCTTTGTTGAGGCATCCGGACGCCCCCAGTTTCAGGGCTCTCAGAGCATACTGGCTCTCGGACTGGATACTCAGGATCAGAACAGGAAGTTCGGGATGGTAGTAATGAAGGTCCTTGAGAACTTCAAGCCCGTCTCTTCCGGGAAGGGATATATCCAGAATCACCATGTCATAGCTTCTCCTGGCCACCTGCTCCAGGACGTCATTTCCGTTGGAAAGCTCATCCAGGCGACTCAAACTGATGGCATCCTGAAGGATCTGGCAGAGCCCCCGTCTGACCAGAGGGTGATCGTCAACAATCAGTATTTTATGCATTACAGGCCTCCCGCTCCGGTTCGTTTCCATTACGTACACTGATAATACCATTCGGCATGATCAGGAGAGTATCCTCTCTCATTTTGATTCCTTCAGAGGCAGAATGATCCTGACAACAGTTCCGCCTTCGGGATGATTATCAATAAAGAATTTGCCGTTCAGATGCAGACAGCGTTCCCTCATCCCTATAAGTCCGAAGGAATTATCCTTTTTTGCCCGGGTTTTATCAATCCCGCAGCCGTTGTCTCTGACAATCAGACGGAAATCCTCCCGGTCCTGTTTGATCAGAACCTGAACCCGGTCCGCTCCGGAATGGCGGATGATATTGGTCAGGATCTCCTGATAGATCCGGAATACTGCCGTCTTCACCTCCCCCTCCGGATCATGGAGCCGGAAGTTATCCAGCTGAATATCCAGTTTGAGAGGAATTCCGGTTCTTTTATTGAACCGGCGGCTCTGCCATTCCAGGGCTTCCTGCAGAGACAGGTTGTCCAGAGCTTTGGGCCTGAGATTGGTTGAGAGACTCCGTACGGACTCAATGGAATCGTTGACCAACTCCAGAAGGGACGAAATTTTGTCTTTTCTCACAGAATCCTCTGAATCAGGATGGCTGTTGAGCCAGTAGAGATCAAATTTCATGGCCGTGAGCTGCTGGCCCAGTTCATCATGATATTCCCTGGCGGCAGAACGCCTCTCCTCTTCCCGGGCCTTCTCCATGTGCATGGTGAAACTTCTGAGCTGCTGGTTATTCTTTTCTAGCAGACGGACACGCAGCCAGATTCCCCAGCTCACAAGCCCCACCAGAAGTGAGAGGGCCAGCAGATAAAACCAGAGATTCATCCAGAACGGAGCCAGCACATGAACAGTGAGGGGTTCCATCCGGCTGATATTCAGCCCGTTATGATCCGTTCCGAAAACCCGCAGGGAGTACTCACCCGGAGGGATTGCCGTATAGCTGACTTCGTTGTGATTCCCCAGAAACCGGGGCTGCTGCTCCAGTCCCTCCAGCTGCACCGAATAGTGGTGCTTCGAGGGATCGATATAGGACAGGATGGCAAACTGAAAACTGATGTTGTTGGCGGTATGAGGGAGCTCTATAGCTGTTTTAAGGGAGATATCTTTGTCCAGAATAACCCGTCCACCCAGACTCTGTCCAATGGCCACGGGTATGTTATGCACACTCAGGCCTGTGATGACCACCCGGGGCTGATACGTTTCAGAGCGGTGACTGTGCAGAAGGTCAAAGGGCTGAAAGGAACTTATTCCTCTGGGGCCGCCGAAAAAGAAAGCCCCGTCCTGTGTTTCCAGATAGGCATTCTGGGAGAACTCATTCCCCTTCAGACCGTCGGCTTTGCTGAAATTCAGAATATCCTCCACTATGGGAGTGACCATGGAAAGCCCCTTGTCTGAAGACAACCAGAGATTCCTTTCCTGATCTTCCAGGATGCCGTAAATATTATCCCCCGACAGCCCGTCTCTTGTGGAGATATTTCTGAAACGCTTTTCCCGGGGCTGGAAGACATTGACTCCTCCCCCGGCAGTGCCGACCCAGAGCCTGTTATAGGAGTCTTCGAATATGACATTGACGCTGTTGTCGCTGAGACTCCCCGGCCTGCTTGCGGAGCGGACATAGCGGATAAAGGTTTGATCCTCCTCTACAAAACGGTTGAGTCCCCCGTCCCAGGTACCGATCCAGAGCTGTCCATGAGAGTCCTCAAGCAGAGAGCGCACTGCATTCCCGTTCAGGCTGGAGGGATCATCCGGCTCGTGGGTATACCGGAAAACAGCCCCCTCTTTCAGAGCATAGAGTCCGTCGCCCTCGGTTCCGACCCAGACAGTCTGATCCGAATCCTCCAGAATTGCCCAGACCGTCCCTTTGAAAGAGGGATCATCCTCATGAGCCTGCAGGGGAAACTCCCTGATCCTGTCGGGAGAATCCCCGGCGGCCAGAAAATAAAGACCGCTGCCGTCAGTCCCTATCCAGAGGTTCTGTTCGTGGTCTTCCATCAGGGCATACACCTGATCATCATCGGCTTTGGGATCCAGGGGATCCACATCCACATGGCGGATTTCACCGGTTTTTCTGTTCAGGATCCTGAGGCCGTATCCGTCTGTGGCGATCAAGATGGAACCGTCACTTCGCTCAATCATCTGCCGGCTGTCGGGAACTTCCCCATAGGTCCTGATCAGGGAGGTATCGGGGTTGTACAGATTCACACCGCCCCCTCTTGTCCCTACCCACAGGAGCCCCTGGTGATCTCTGTATATGCTGCGGATTTTTCCGTAGGAAAGGTTTCCTTCGTCCCTGCCCGCCCGGATAAGGGTCCAGTGTTCCCGGATCAGGTCATAGACAAAAATACCCGACCGCTCCGTTCCCACCCAGAGTCTGCTGCGGTCAAAGCCCACGGACCTGACAGAGGCTTCTTCGGGAAGATAAAAGGGATTGATATTCCCGCCATCGGGATTATACCGGAAAAGTCCCTGTTCTGTACCGATCCAGATATGCCCCTCCGGTCCTTCTACAATGCTCCTGATGAAAAGCCCCTTCAGTTTATCCAGAGAGGGGTTGTCCGTGCTTTCCAGGAAATGCCCCGAACCTGTGTCATACAGGGAAAGTCCCTTTTCCGTCCCGATCCAGAGGATGCCCCGGCTGTCACAGTAGAGGGTCCGGATTCTGTTATGGACCAGAGCCGAATTATCCTCTTTCAGGATAAAAAACCGTCCGTTCCCCCTGTAGAGGCAGAGTCCTCCCCCGGCGGTTCCGATCCAGAGCTTCCCCTGGTTATCTTCCGCCAGAGCGAATACCTGATTGCTCGACAGACTCACAGGATCTTCCGGATCATTCCGGAAATGGATGAAGCTCAGGGTTTCCCTGTTGAAAAGGTTCAGCCCTCCCCCGTCGGTTCCCACCCAGAGATTCTCACGGGAATCCTCCAGCAGGGAGAAGATAACAGATCCGCTGATGCTGTCGGGATCCCCGATCTGGGGGCGGAAAGTGGTGGAGGTCCTCCCGTCGTACCTGTTCAGGCCGCTGAAAGTACCGAACCACATGTATCCCTGAGAATCCTGAAGAACACAATAGACAGAATTGTTGGACAAACCGTCCTCGATTGTCAGAGGAGAAAATAGAAAATCTTCAGCAAAAAGGGAAATCTGCAGAAAGAGGAGTATAAAAGATAGGAAAAAGGGATGCCTCATGCTGCTGAATCATACCGTATGAGATGAGGTTTGGGCAAAATGTTTCCGGCACATTTCCTGAATTTTCCTGTGAATATCCTCCACACTGTGGGAACGGGACCGGGAACACTGATGAGCCGGATGATCGCAGATCAGGCAGAGACGTCCCTCAAAGCCTGTTTCCTCCCGGCTGACAGATCTGTCGGGAGAGACAAAGAGGTCGAAGTCCCATAAACGCCCCAGGGGATGGTTTTCTTCGGACTCGCAGAGGATCTTTTTAATTTCCAGAGGCCTCCCCCTCAGGATAGCGAAACCTTCGGGCCCCGTATTTTTATCCTCATCGCTTTCCTTCAGAAACCTGATGGTGGGGAACCGGGATTCCAGTTCCTTCAGCCCCTCACGGAAAACCCGTCTGATCAGATCGCTGTTTTTACGCTCTCCCGGGATATTCAGGGTAAACTGCAGAAAAAGGCCCTCCCGATCGGAGTTAAAATATCTGCGTCTGAGAAAGGAACGTTTTTCTCTGGTGTCCAGCATCTGCTGGAGGGTCACTGCCCTATCCATCCCGCTGATCCTCCAGTTTGATTAGGAAAAGAGTCAGAGCCAGCAGATCCGCACAGCCCCCGGGTGAGATATTTTCCCGGATAAAAAGGCGGTTCATCCGATCCAGAAGTTCAAAGGCCTCAGGATGGAACATCCCTCCGCTGTTCAGAAAAACGGCCGCTTCCCGCCTTAAAATCCCCAGACCTTCCAGCCCCCGCCGGTGAAGGACATTGCTGTCCTCTACCCGGAGCATCAGATGCATAAGAGCCTGCAGAGCGGCTTCCTCATGGCCCAGTCCTTTCTGCCTGGCCTGTCTGTAGGCCGGATAGGAGCAGTTCCGGACAGAGGGGAATCCCGCTTCGGCCTCTCCCCTGGCGCCTTTGCTCCCGGTGGAGCGGTAAACCCCCTCCCCGTTGCTCGACGGACTGCCCGAACCTTCCAGCTCCCGGCTCAATCCCTGGCAGATATCCCCCGCTTCCTCCAGAATGGCATAAGCATCAAAAGGAGATACCCCGGTTCTCACTGCCGCAGCCGTACAGACTCCCAGGCTGAAAATCTGACCTTTATGGGTATTCACTCCCCCGGTAGCTCCCAGCATGGCCTCTTCCGCTTTCCTCCCCACAGGCCGGATAAGAGGAAGAACCTGAGAGGCCTCCTCTAAAGGAGTCGCAAAAGAGATTTCCGCCAGAAAGGGAGCCACTGCCTCGGCGCTGCGCAGAAACAGGGCCAGATCCATATCCCGGTGGGGGCCGTTGTCAAATCTGTCTACAAGCCCCGGTTTGGGGCTGAGAAGAACCTCCTCCTTCATAGCTCCTGCCGCGGCAAGAGATATGAGAAGAGAGAGGGACCTACCGGTCTGGAGGACAGTCATCAGTCCAGAGCCTTCACCTGGCGGACCGCATCGATAATGGTTCCGTCCCGGTACTCCACAAGCCCGACGATCCTGTCTGTAAACTCGATGGGATCAGGATGGCCGACCAGGCGTTCCGCCTTGTTCAGAAGATCCTGCATGGTGTAGAAAGGCAGCCTTACGGAACTGAAGTAGTCCATAAGATCCTTTCGGCGGGGGTTGATGGCGATTCCCCGGTCAGAAACGAAAACATCCACGCTCTCCCCGGGAGTCACCACCGTCAGGACCTTATCGGTCACCGTGGAAGTCCTTCCCCGGATAAGGGGAGCCACCACAACGGACAGACCCGACCCGACGGCGGTATCCGAATGGCCTCCCGAAGCCCCCATGATGACTCCGTCCGAACCGGTGAGAACATTTACATTGAAATCCAGATCGATTTCCAGGGCGCTGAGGATAACCACATTCAGTTTATTGACAGCACAGCCCTTGTTCAGGGGGTTGGCATAGTAGGACGCATCAATTTCAGTATGGAGACGATTTTCACCGATAGAACGGATGGCATCCTGATCAAAACTCTGGACATCCAGAAGTTTTTTGATGAGCCCCGCTTCGTGCATCTTCACCATCTGACTTGTAATTCCGCCTAGAGCCCAGCTGCTCGTGATACCTCTCTTCTCCATGTATTCCGTCAGAAAACGGGTTGTCGCCAGAGAGGCGCCCCCCGATCCTGTCTGAAGAGAGAAACCGTCTTCAAAATAGGGACTGGCCGCAATGAAATCCGCCGCATTCTGGGCGATCAGAAGATCCCGGGGATCCTTTGTAATTCTGGTGGCACCTGTACTGATCTTATTGGGATCACCCACAGCATCCACTTTGACAATATAATCCACAAGGTCCTGGTCGATACTGAAGGGAGTGTTGGGATATTCGGTCAGGTAATCGGTTATGAGCACAACCTTTCTGGCATGTTTGGCATCCACCATGGCGTATCCCAGGGAACCGCAGGCCGAGGGCCCGGAGTATCCGTTGGCATTTCCGTAGACATCGCAGGAGGGGACCCCTAAAAAGGCCACATCGATCTTGATTTCACCGATTTCGATTGCCCGGGCCCGGCCTCCATGGCTGTGAAAGAGGACGGGATTCTTCATATTTCCCGCCGAGATGAACTCGGCCAGCTTTCCCCGCAGTCCGCTGGTAATGAGCTGGGAAACAGTTCCCTTTTCAATATGCCTGATCAGCTCGTCATGAACCGTGGTCAGAGAGCTGGAGGCTATAGTCAGATTTTTGATTCCCAGATTGGAGATCACATCCATGACCATATTGATGATAAAATCCCCCCCCCGGAAATGATGGTGGAAAGAGATGGTCATCCCGTCCCTGAGCTCTGTCTTCAATACAGCCTGCTCAATGGTATCCACCAGTTTGTTCAGACGGGGCAGATTTCTGTTTCCCTTATCCTGACGGACAAGGGGGGTCCGTTTTACAGCCCCTTCAAAAGGACTGAGCTCTCTATCATTCAGTTTGGAAGGGACTTCTCTTCCAATCGCATTTGTAATGAACTTACTCATTGCAGTACTCCTCCAGTTCGTTTATGCGGATACCTGTGGCCTTCGCCATTTCCAGAACCCTTCTGGCCCTGTCTACAATCGGTTTATCCACCATTTTTCCGTTCAGGGAGATAACTCCGGAATTCTTTTTTTCCGCTTCCTTGATGGCCTGAATGACCCGGATGGCGTGATCGATTTCCTTGTCGGAAGGACAGAAAACATTGTGAAGAGGCTGGATCTGCCGGGGAGAAATAACAGATTTGCCGTCAAATCCCAGCTGTTTGATCAGTTTAACTTCCTCAAGGAATCCCTCTTCGTTATTGACGTCCGAATAGACAGTATCCAGAGCATAGATCCCTGCGGCTCTGGCTGCCGTGAGTATCTGGGATCTGGCAAAAAGAAGCTCAACTCCTCCGGGGGACCGGTTCGTTTTCATGCTTGTGACAAAATCCTCCGCCCCCAGGGCGATCCCGATCAGGCGGGGAGAAGAGGTGGCAATCTCGTAGGCATTGAGAACTCCCAGGGGCCCTTCGATGGCGGCCATCATTCTGATGGTTCCCACTTCCAGTCCCGAAGCTTCCTCCTCTCTTGCGATCAGGGCTTCCACATCCAGAACATCCTGAGCGGTTTCGGTCTTGGGTAGCCGGATCACATCCGGACGGGCTCTGACCATGGCTTTAATATCTTCTTCTCCGTAGGGAGTCTCAAGGCCGTTGATTCTGACGACAGTTTCGATCCCTTCGTAATTCAGAGTGCTCAGGGCATTGAATACAAGAAATCGGGCTGTATCTTTCTCATTGAGCGAAACAGAATCTTCCAGATCAAACATAACCGAATCGGAACGGTAGATATGGGCATCTTTCATCATTCCCGCATTGTTGCCTGGAACATAGAGCATGGTTCTTCTCAGTTTCATACAAGCTTCTCCCAGGGGTAGGTGTTGCTTCCGGAAGCCCTGTAGACAGCCGCTTCCAGACGGGCTCTTATGGTACAGTCCAGGGCCCCTTTATCTTCAAGACGGACTTTCACATCACCCACGTCCAGTTTATCCAGAGTATCTTCCACCACCTTCTGGATCTGCTTTCCATACTGGCGTTTTACAATACTGGTCAGACTGATTTCCCGACCCTTTCCATGGTTGCTGTCTACGGTAATCAGAACATCACTGGATTCCAGAGAACCCGCTAATCCTGTCTTTACAATCTTCATGTTTCTTTCAACTCCTTGATACACTACGATGCATCTGCATACTGCCTGATTTTTTCTGCAATGTTCCGCCCTTCCTCTGAGACAAGGAAGTCATATGTTGAAGGAGGAACCCACTCTTTCAGGTCCTCCAGAGCTCCATCCGCCATGGCTTTCCGCACTTTAGTTGCACTGACCGCTCCGCCCTTTCCCGTCATACGGGGAATGACTTCCACCTCCATCCCCAGAGGAGGAAGAATTTCCTGCATCAGCGAGTTGTAAAGGGATGTGACCGGACAGAAAGGTTCTTCTCCCACATAGCGTTTACGGATGTTCAATGCCGGACCGATTTTCTTTCCGAACAGGTCCAGATCCAGCCGGGCATGGGATTCATCAAGGATTTTCTTCTCTTTGATAAAATAGGTGGGAAAGGTGGCGCGGGAAATGATATATTCCCGGCCTTCATGTATGTAGAGATTTTTAAGATCCTCCGTCCCCTGCCGGATCATCCGGATTCTGTCTTCGAAGGGAAAAACGGAAAGATCTTCGCTCACTGCAAACAGGTGGACCACCGCATTTTCCCGGCAGGCCTTTTCAATAAGATACCTGTGGCCCAGGGTAAAGGGATTACAGTTCATCACCAGGGCCGCTGAGGGCGCATTATCCTCCGGTTTTTCCAGAGAGGATATATAATGTTCAACTCCGTCCGGTCTGTTTTCCATAAGGACCGCATCGGGAGATTCGGCCACAGAGAAAAATCCAAGATCCTCGAAGATCCCTGTATTTCCCGGCTTGGTAAACAGAAAAAGCGAGGAAAATCCCTTATGATAGGCTCTGAGACGAAGATAGGTGATAACCTTGTTTGTCAGAGACTGGCCCTGATAACTCCCGTCTACGGCAATGCACTTCAGGACATTCCCCGAGGCACAGCCGGAAGCCACGATCGTTTCTCCATCCATGAGACAGAGGGCATAATCCAGATCGGATTCCAGAGACAGACCCTCCCGGTTCAGAAAGGCCTCCAGTTTTTCCAGATCAGAAGAACGATCCAGATTCAATGTTCTTACTTCATATAATTCTGCAGACATAGGGGCATTGTCACCCGGCCTATAGGAGCTGTAAGTAGGATCATAACGTCATTTTCTGTAGGATCAGTCCTACAAAAATCTCCTCTGAAAGAAGAAGCACCCCGCTATGTCATACCTGACGGAAAGTCTCTTAAACTCCCCGGTAGAACGCACCGGAATAAAGAGGCAGCCGTTATACCGGTTAAAAGGAGTAAAAACCCCGACTGCCTCTGCTGACCATCGGTTCCTGACTGAAATTCTCAGGGATATTTCATTCAAATGCAAATAAAAACACCCGGATATGATCGGATCGATAAAAGAATACAGGATCCGTTTCAAAAGAGGGGAAAACGGATCTCTACGGCAGTGCCGTCTCTGTTTTCAATCGACATATCACCGGAGATCTGTTCCAGCATGGCTTTCATCATGATATGACCGAAAGATGACTCCCCGGGATGATCAGGATTCCGGACCCCCACACCGTTATCTTCAATACAGATCAGAGCGGAATCCTTGCTCTGTTTCATGCTGATCCTGATGACCCCCGCCCTGGAATCAGGAAAGGCATATTTATAGGCGTTGGTGAGGATCTCATTGACAATAATCCCCACAGGGATCGCCAGTTTGACACTGACTTCAATCCTGTCCAGAGTCGGAATCAGCTGGATGTTACCGAAATCGGTATGGTACATCCGGGCCACATCCAGAAGGTATTCGTCCAGAAACAGGGTCTGCACATTGCCGCTGTCATAAAGGAGATCATAAATAGCCGCAATGGACCGGATTTTCTCTTCAATTCTGCCCAGTGCATTAACCGCATCAGCGGAGGATTCGGTGCTCATCAGAAGGGAAATCATACTGTTGATGATTGTGAATGTATTCATAACCCGGTGCTGCATCTCTTTGAGAAGCGTTTTCTTCTCTTCCAGGCCTCTCTGAATAGTCCTTTCCACCTCTTTCAGATCTGTAATATCCATGATGTAGCCATGCCAGAGAGTGCTCTGGTCGGGCAGCCTCTGAGGAGTGGCCCGTCCTCTGACCCAACGGAGTCCCCTCAGGGGAAGGTTGACTCTGTAGTCGCTGGTCCAGATTGTCAGTTTACTCCGTGACTCTTCTATGGAGGCGTTGACCCGGTCCAGATCGTCCGGGTGGATCCGGCTGAAAACCGGGGAAGCATCTTTTCTGACCTGCTCGGGGACCACCTCATACACATTCTCAATATTTTCCGAAGCAAAAGGAAAGCAGGATCTCCCGTCGGGAAACAACTGATACTGATAGATCGCTCCGGGAACTTCCTGAAAAAGGGTTCTCTGAAGCTCTTTCTGATTTTTCAGCTCTTTCTCGGCCACAATGAGGTCTGTCAGATCCCGATCAACTCCGGCGGCTCCGATAATGTTGCCGACCTCATCTTTTATGGGAGACAGAGAGGTCTGTCTGTAGAATTTTCTGCCCCTGAATCCGAACTGCCAGTGATAGAGACAGGGATCTCCCTGCATCACCTTTTCAAACTGCCTTTTATGGATCTGAGCCAGATGCTGATCAGCGCTCACTTCCTCAAAGGTCTTTCCAATCACATCCTGCTCATCCAGGCCCAGCTCTCTGCTGAAGGGACTGTACAGTTCTGTAAACCGCCTTTCCCTGTCCAGAGAGAATACCGTATCCTGAATGGATTTCAGAACCAGTTCAAACCGGTCCCGGCTCTGCTGCAGCCGCCTTGTAAGATCCTCCTGCAGGGAGAGATCCCGGCAGAATACAATGCAGGAACTCTCATCATTATTTGTAATGAACTGGCTGGAGACGTCCACAGGGAGAATGGAGCCGTCTTTTCGAAGATGGAGAGATTTAAACCTTTCCAGTTCTCTTTTCTTTATGTCCTGAATCCTGTTTCTGACATCAGAGGAGGAATCCTGCAGATCCAGTTCGGAAATATCTTTACCCATAAGCTCATCTCTGGTGTATCCCGACATCCTGCAGTAGGTCTCATTTGTGTCGATAATCAATCCATCCTCCGAAACAATCCAGACACCGTCGGGAGATGTTTCAAGCAGGGACTGTATAAACGTATTGTTCCTCTTCAGATCCTGATGGGCCTGAAAGAGGCGGAAGGCCATCTGTATGGATGCCAGAAGAACAGTGTTTCCAGAGTTTTTAGTGATATAACCATACGAGGAGATCTCCTGGGTTTTTTCAACGACCTCTTTTTCTGAATGGGACGAAAGGAACAGGATGGGGATTTCCCGGGAAGCCAGGATCATCTGTGCCGCTTCGGTTCCATCCATCTTTCCTGTTCCGAGATTGATATCCATAAGAATAAGGTCTACAGAAACATTACCTGCTCCCTCCTTTACGGCGGTATCCCCATCCGGGACATGGATAACCCGATATCCGTTCTGTTCCAGAACCCTTTGTTCTCTCAGAGCTATCAGATTGTCATCTTCCACCAGCAGGATTGTTTTCTGTTCCATCATCTCTACCTGTCTATTTTCTCCAGAGGAAATTCAAACTTCACAAAAGTTCCCCTGCTGTACTGAACTTCCAGTTCCGCATTCAGCTGTTTTAAAAGAGCCATAATCATAGTCTGACCGAAGGAACCTTCATTCTGCACCTGCTTCAGATCAAAACCGATCCCGTCATCAGAAACAGAAACCTCCACTGAATCTCCTGTTTTTTTCATGGTGACCTGAATCATTCCCTGTGCTTTTTCCGGAAAAGCGTATTTATAGGAGTTGGTAAGCAGTTCATTCACAATGATACCCACAGCCACGGCCTGATCGACCCCGATCTCCAGGGGATCCAGCCGGGAAAGCAGTGTGATCCTTCCGAAGTCTTCCGGAAAAGTATCCAGAACTCTCTGCAGATACTCATCGAGGGAAACAGAATTCACACTGCCCGTTGCATAAAGAAGATCGTACATCAGAGCTATAGAGGATATTTTATTCTCAATCTTTTCAAGGCCTGACATTTCCCTGCCCGAATTCTCCGAATATTTAAGAATAGAAATCATACTGTGAATCACAGTAAAGGAGTTCACAACCCTGTGCTTGAGCTCTTTCAGGAGGATCTGTTTCTCTTCCAGCCCCTGTTGAATGGCAAGCTCCAGACTTTTTCTTCTGCTGATGTCTGCTGTTGTTCCATACATCCACAGAGGCTCCCCGTCCACTGTCCGGGAGATAACCTTGCCTCTGATGTTCACCCAGACGGGAGTTCCGTTTCTATGCCTCATACGGCAGTCCAGGTCCAGAAAATCCGACTTTGCCTCCAGATGTTCATTCAGGACCGTTACGACTTTGTCCTGATCCTCCAGATAAGCCATATCAGTCCAGATATTAGTTTTATACGCTACCCTGCCGATTTCACTGAGAGAATACCCCAGGATTTCAGCCCCCCGGGGATTGATGATCACTTCGCCGGTCTGAACATTCCACTCCCAGGTTCCCGCACCTGTCCCCTCTATAATGCTGTTCTGCCGGGCAGAAAGTTCTTCAAGCTTCCGGTGGGTCTCTTTCAGATCCGTCACATCCATCATAAATCCGCTCCAGAGGATGCAGCCGTCGCTCTGCCTCTGCGGTGTGGCCTGCCCCCGTATCCAGCGGAGATCATTCCCCGGAGGGCAGATTCTGAAGTCGCATTTCCAGAAGCTGTAATCCTCGATAGCCTGGTTCATGGATGCCATAACCCGGTCCAGATCCTCAGGGTGAATAGTCTGAAAGGCAATGGTGGCATCCTCCGTGATATTCACATCGCTTTTCAGACCGTAGAGATCCCGGAAGTTTTTTGAAGCAAAGGGCATCCTGATGGATCCGTCAGGGCAGGAAAGGATCTCATAGGCCGCCGCAGGAATCTGATCAAACAGATTGTTCATGATCTGATCCTGCTTTTGAATTCTCTCCCGGCAGAGCGTGACTTCAGTCAGATCCCTGCAGAAAGCCGCCAGGTATTCTCTGTCATTAGGGTCTACAAATCTGGCGGAGATTTCCACAGGAAGATCCGAGCCGTCCTTCTTTGTATGGGTACGGTTGAAACGCACGGCATCTCCCCTGTAGAGCGCCTCTTTCCGGGATTTGCTTAACAGGTCTTTCATATTGAAATCATCCAGGATTTGAAGCTTCTGACCGATCAGTTCCTCCCGGGAGTATCCGGACATAAGGCAGTAGGTATTGTTCACCTCCAGGATTTCCCCTTTTGTGGAGATTATAAAAAATCCGTCAGGATTAAGATTCATAATGGCGTGATGATATATTTCATTATTAAATGCCTTCAAACTGATCCACCTTAAAACTGTAAAAAATGACCGCCGTTAACATTAGCATACAATGGAAAACAGAAATTTATGCGAAAATCTTTGCAATTTCCAGACTTACAGTTAAAACCATCCCGGGATTTCCCTGTTACAAAACCCATTCTGAAAAAGAAAATTATTTGACCTGCTCCATTATAGGGGCTATTCTGAATACTGAACCAGCGCCCGTCGTATAATGGCTATTACCCCAGCTTCCCAAGCTGGAGACGTGGGTTCGATTCCCATCGGGCGCTCAAATAAATCATATCCCAATAGAGCTGAAACGATGGGAATCGAACCGGAAGGACGACGCGAATACATGGAGCGTATTCCGGCAGGGACGCCGGAATAGTCCTGGAGGCGGCTCGCAGGAAGCAGACAGGATGGCTGCGACATGAGAGGTTTCCCATCGGGCGCTCAAATAAATCATATCCCAATAGAGCTGAAACGATGGGAACTCATATTTTTTTAAAAAAAACCGGCATATTATTCGACTGGATGTATAATTATATGTATGAACAGGTGTATCTGGATTCTATTTCTATTGCCCGCTCTTTTTCTGTCCTGTGAGATCAGCGACAGCACCGCAGGAAAGGATCCTGCACTATCGGGCTTTTCCATAACCAGTTACTCCTTTCGAAGCTATTCGGAAACGGTCTACCTGGGAGATGATATTTATATTTCCGTGACTGTGGATGATCCGGATGATGATCCGGAATCCCTGGATGTGACGGTTTACGATGCTGCAGGCAATACAGCCTACAGCGATACCATCGAATCCACTTTCATTCACGAAGGGACCGCATGGGAATTTGTCATAGACGGGGCAGCCCTTGCCGCGGGCAGTTATACACTGGAACTGCAGGCGGTGGATACGGAAGGGAATGAGAGCAACCTGATCAACGCCGCCTTCTCTATCGTCACTAACCCCAAAGGCAGCGTGACCGCAGGGGATATTACTGTGACAGTGGACTCCTGGGCGGCTCTGGGAACAAGCTCCACCCTGCTCGAAATCAGCTACCATGTTACCAGTACGGCTGCTGTAGCCATTGACCAGGTGACTGTCTCTTTTGACGTCCTGGACGCCGGAATGACTTCCATCGGAACAACCACAGGCACTCTGAATAATGTGGGAGCCACAGCTTCCAGTACAGCTGTGGCGAATGTTACGGATGTTGCGGTGGCAAACAGTATTCCCACAACCCATACAATCACATTCTATTGAAAGGAACCCCTCTGAAACCCCGAACCATCGGATTCAGGGCCTCATAAGGCATTGTGAAAACCTTAGACTTCCTGTGTAAGATTTTTCTTCAGAACAGCCATTTCCAGGGTGGAAACGGCGGCTTCCCATCCTTTGTTTCCCCCTTTGCTGCCGGCCCTTTCCAGAGCCTGCTCCAGGGTATCACAGGTAAGGATACCGAACCCCACAGGGAGTTTTTTCTCCATTGTCACTGCCGCGATACCTTTGGAGACTTCTGCGCAGACATAATCAAAGTGAGGAGTCCCTCCCCGGATAACCGCCCCCAGACAGATCACCCCGTCGGGTTTTTCTTCCGCCGCCCATCCTGCAGCCAGAGGAACCTCAAAAGCTCCCGGAACCCGCAATATCTTAAGATCCTTCCGTTTGACCCCGTGACGGACCAGACAGTCAAGAGCTCCCCCTTCCAGACGGGAGGTAATCAGATCATTGAAACGGCTCACCACAAGGGTGAATTTCAGACCTTCTCCATTTAACTGCCCTTCTATAACTCTTTCCATTTCACTCATACTCTTATAATCTCCTTGTCAGTATATCGTTCAGGCCGACAGATGGCCCATTTTTTCCTGTTTGGTTTTCATATAGAATTCATTTTCTCTGTGGGATTCAATAATCAGAGGCACCCGGGTCACACAGAACCCCTCTTTTTCCATCTGTTCAATTTTATCGGGATTGTTAGTGAGCAGACGGATCCTGTCTATTCCCTTCTTTTTCAGATACCGGGCTGCTGTTTTATAGCTTCTCAGGTCCTCTTCGTACCCCAGACGGAGATTGGCTTCCAGTGTATCCAGTCCCTGATCCTGGAGATGATAGGCGGCGGCTTTCGCTTTCAACCCGATGCCCCGTCCTTCCTGACGAAGGTATATCAGATACCCCTCATCCTCACGGGCGATCAGATTCCTGGACTCTTCCAGCTGGCGACCGCAGTCGCATCGCAGTGAACCGAAAAGATCCCCTGTCAGGCATTCCGAGTGGATCCTTACCAGAGGGCCCTCCGGATGGGGTTTGGAATCGGCATCATCGCTCTTTCTGATCAGACAGACATGATCCCCTCCGGTACTGGAGTCTTCTTCCGCCGGTTGGGGAAAGTCCATCCGGAAAAGTCCATCTTCTGTGGGAAGCCGTACAGGCGCCGCCTGGGCCTCTTCTTTTTTTTCCAGCCAGGCCATCAGATCCGCAATCGTCAGAATCCCAAGACCCCATTCCCGGGCCATTTCATTCAGACGGTCCCACCGGGCCATTGTGCCGTCATCATCCATGATCTCGCAGATGGCAGCGGCCCCCTCCAGGCCGGCCTGACGGCAGAGTTCCACAGTGGCTTCCGTATGCCCCTGCCGGGCTTTCAGCCCCCCCTGGGCTTCCATACAGGGAAACATATGCCCCGGACGGGCGAAATCTTCCGGTTGGCAGTTATCAGACACAAGCCTTTTCAGGGTCACCGACCGGTCATGGGCACTGATTCCGGTACTGCACCCTTCAATGGCATCTATGGGAGTACAGAACTTCGTCCCGTGAATTGCATCGGGCCCCGCATTGGTATCAAGAGGAGCCAGACCGGCTCTCCGGCAGAGACTCTCCTCCAGGGCGCAGCAGATGAGCCCCTTAGCCCGGGAAGCCATAAAGTTCACCATATCAGGTTCCGCATAACGGAGCGCACCCACCAGATCCCCCTCGTTCTCCCTGTTTTCATCATCGGTCATAATGATCATTCCCCCGTCGGCAATGATCCGGATCGCTTCTTCCACTGTTAATTTCACGGATTTCATACATACCCCCATTGAGCCAGACGGCCCATTGTCAATGTTTCTTTTTTCTGTTCTATCTGTTCCTGCTGTCCCCGCAGGAGAAGATCGCTTTCAAGATTCACAGGATCACCGGGCTTGCGGAACTGCAGTGTTGTCCTTTCCAGAGTCTCTCCGATGAGCTGTACCGACAGGCGGTCAGCACCGAGAGAGGCGATGGTTAGACTCACTCCGTCCAGAGCCACAGATCCTTCCTGTATAAGACCCTTACGGTTCTCCGGCAGTGAAACCGTCAGTTTCAGTCCCCGGCCCTTTTTGACAGCCTGCACCACCCGGACCACCGCGGAGACATGCCCCTGTACCAGATGTCCTTCCAGTATCCCGTTCACAGCCAGAGCCGGCTCCAGATTGATGGGATCTCCCGTTTTCAGGAAAGGAAGTGCCGTCTTCCGGATTGTTTCGTAATAGCACTCGGCGGAGAACACAGCGTTTCTGTCTTCCGTGACAGTCAGGCATACCCCGTTCACTGCCACCGAAGCTCCTTCAGCCAGGGGCTCTTTAAAGCCGTGACGGATTCTCAGGAGTTCCCCGCCTGGTATGGACCTCCGTCCCTCCAGACGTCCCAGATTCTGAATCAGGCCGGTAAACATCTGATCTCCTCCCTGTAACCATCCACCATAAGGTCCTTGCCGCTCACAGAGGAGGATACATCCTGCAGATGCAGCTTAGAGGCAATGGACGGGATCTCCAGGCCGTCGGAAAAGGGGACCCCCCTGCCCAGCAGCACAGGAGCGACAAAAAGGGTCAGTCTGTCCCAGAGTCCTCTGCGCAGGAAAGAGCCATACACCCGGGAACCTCCTTCCACAAGAAGTCTGTAGATTTTCTGACTGTGAAGATCCTTGAGAATATGAGAAACCGACAGGCCTTCGGAATCCTCCGGTACAGGTTTAAAATGCACCTGAGGATCTACAGAACCAACTGAACTGTGGTTCTGACTGTGGTACAGGAATACGGGTCCGCCCTTTTTCCGCCAGTTTCCGGGTAAAGTTCCCCGGGAACTCAGAAAGATTCGAGCCGGCTGGAACTCCCCGGGAATATCTTCATTCCCCTCCCGGACGGTCAGGGAGGGAAGATCTGCATAGAGAGTCCCCCTTCCTGTCAGGATACCGTCGGAATGCCGGCGGAACTGCATAACCTTCTCCCGGGATTCACTGCCGCTGATCCATCTGGATGTGCCGTCTGCCGCCGCCAGAAACCCGTCCAGAGAAACAGCAGCCTTCAGATGCACATAGGGCCTCTCTTCCCGGATCATCACTTCGTAGACCCTGTTAAGACCGGCAGCTTCTTTTTCCAGAACCCCTGTGTTCACCTCAATGCCGTGATCTCTGAGAACTCTGATTCCCCTGCCGGAAACCTTACGGTTCGGATCAGGACGGGCAATCACTACCCGGCGGATTCCCGAACCGAGTATGGCCTCCGTACAGGGAGGATTGTGCTTCCCCGCCCCCCTGTGGCAGCAGGGCTCCAGGGTCACAAACAGAGTTGCTCCCGAGGGCTTTTCCCCGCAGTCCCGGAGAGCCGCCACCTCCGCATGAATGCCCCCGTACCGGGCGTGATATCCTTCTCCCAGGATTTTTCCATCCCGGACAATAACGGCCCCTACCATGGGATTCGGAAGTACCCGACCCTCCCCTTTCGCGGCAAGATTCAGAGCTCTGTGCATATAGTGTTCATCTGATGAATGCATCAAAATTCCTCCCCGGAAACGGGGCTGTGACGCAAAAAAAGAAAAGCAAATGAGGATTTTATCCAAATCCGGCAATACCGGAACAGATAAAAAAAACCCCGAACAGATTGGACCTGTCCGGGGCATGGTTATCCACTTTACGTTTATCTTCTCTCGTCCGGACTATACCGTCGGCACTGGAATTACACCAGTTCAATCAGCTTGCGCTGACTCGCGGGCTTTCACCGCCGGTAGGGAATTGCCTTTAAAAGACTCACCCTGCCCCGAAGATTCATGTTTTGAAGAAACATTAGCGGGGAAGATTTTTTTTGTCAATACAGATTCTGGGGGATTTTTTTCCTCTCCCTTCTTGAATTAGTTGCCATAACCTACTATTTTGATAAAAAATCAGTTGCGATGACCATCTATTTACCAGATTTGAATGCAGCCTCTCCCGGCAGGGGAAATATTGAGGGATAAGGAGAAGAACAGGAATGAAAAACAAGTCACTGGGTCATGCGGTATCCATCATTTACAGGCATCTCCAGATACATATGAACCAGGAGTTTTCTTCCCTGGGATTCGGCAGCGGCCAATGCCTGTTCTTTCATCACATCTCTAAAAATAAGGGATTAACACAAAAAGAATTAAGCAACAAACTTCTGATTGATAAAGCCACCACGGCCAAAGCTGTCAAGAAGCTGCTGGATCTGGGATATATACGGATGGAACTGGACCGGAATGACAAAAGGTGTCACCGGCTGTACCTTACAGAAAAGGGAGAGGAGATTCTCCCGCGGACCAATGCCATAATGAAGGGAATTACGGAAATTCTGGGAAAGGGAATGGACAGAGAAGAAGTCGAAAGGACCTTTCAGTCTCTGGAAAAGATGTTTCTCAACTTAACCGATCATATTGAGCATAACAGGAGAAATATATGAATAAAAACAGGGAAATGATCACAAAGGATAGAGAAAGCCTTGTCCTGGCAAGGCTCACGGGCCCCATGGTTCTGGGTATCCTGGGAATGATCATATTCAACCTTGTAGATACCTATTTTGTCGGCCGTCTGGGAACAAAGGAACTGGCGGCTCTGTCCTTCACTTTTCCTGTGGTTATGACCGTTTCCAGCATAGCCCTGGGACTGGGAGTCGGTTTAACCGCGGCAGTCTCCAAAGCTGCCGGTCGGCAGGATAAAGAAGCATTGACCAACCTTATCACCTGGGGGCTTCTTCTGGCCATAGGGATTGCGGCCATTGTGTCCCTCACAGGACAGCTTACCATTGGCGCTGTCTTTACCATGCTGGGAGCGGACAGTGCCACTCTGGTGCCCATAAGAGAGTATATGGAAATCTGGTACTGGGCTGTCATGACAGTTATTATCCCCATGACGGGAAATTCTGCCATCCGCGGCCTGGGAGATACGAAAACTCCTGCCAGAGTGATGATTATAGCCGCCATTATCAATGCCATCATGGATCCGGTTCTTATATTCGGCCTGGGTCCTTTCCCCGCCATGGGGGTAGCCGGGGCGGCTCTTTCCACGGTTCTGTCCAGGATTGTGACACTAGTCGTAACCCTTTTTATCCTTATCCACAGGGAAAAGGTTATATCCTTCAGAAACGCAAGCCTGTCTAAAATATTTTCCGCCTGGCATGAGATCCTCTATGTGGGACTCCCCAATATCCTCTCAAAACTGATAATCCCCCTGGGGGCGGGAATCATAACAAGCCTGATCGCCTCGTTCGGACGGGAAGCCGTGGCGGGATTCGGTGTGGCATCCCGGATTGAGATGTTTGCTCTGGTACTGATTCAGGCTATGGTTACGGTGCTTCCTATCTTTGTCGGACAGAACTGGGGGGCCGGTCAGACTGGCAGGGTCAACAGAGGGCTCAACAGGGCCAACCGGTTTTCCCTCCTTTACGGAGCGGGAATGTATCTTCTCCTTCTGGCGCTGGGCAAACCTGTGATAAGGCTCTTCAACAGCGATCCTATGGTACTGGAAACGGCTCTTCTCTATATCCGTCTGGTACCTCTGGCCTATGGTCTTCAGGGAATGATGCTCATAGCTGTGACGACCATGAATGTGCTGAAAAAACCCCTGGAGTCGGCTCTTCTGAATCTGCTTCAGATGTTCGGGATCTATATCCCCCTGGCACTCCTGGGCTCCCGGTTCTGGGGAATCACAGGAATATTCCTGGCTCTTCCCATTTCCTATGCAGTGATGGGACCGGTATGCAATATTCTGAATCACTACTATATCCGGAAACTGACCGCTTCTGCCTGATCCGGCACTTTTCCGGAAACTCTTCGGGTTTCCGGAAAGTCGTCCTTCCTTAATTTTTACAATTATTTTACAAATCATAAGAATTACTTTCTCATAAAAAAGAATCTTACGAGCGACCATAGCCAAATTCCTTCCTCAGCGACAGTTACGCTCCAATAACTTTACATTTACTCCAGATTATTTGTCATTTACCGGCTTATTTGTAAATTTATAAGTTGACATATGCAAATTCTATTTTACAATTAAATTACAAATCAATCACATATAAAGGAGGCACAGGTGAAGAAATTATTAACAATTCTCCTGATTGCAACAATGACTTTCAGCGTATTTGCAAATGGAAAGCAAGACGCGGCGGTAGCGGACGGACCGGCAGAACTTAAGGCGGTTGGTGTAACCCTGGGTGATATCGGAAATCCCTTTTTCTATCAAATGGGAGAAGGCGCAAAGGCAGCGGCTATGTCCATTGGAGGAGAAAAAGTAAAAGTTTATATTGAATCCGCCCAGTATGATTTAAATAAACAGGTCAATCAGATTGATAACTTCATAGCCAACGGTGTTCAGATTATTGTTCTTAATGCTGTAGATTTCGCCGGTATTGCACCAGCAGTCCGACGGGCCAAACAGGCCGGTGTTATTGTGGTCGCTGCAGATGTAGGAGCAGAAGGTGGTGTTGATGCAACAGTAACATCCAATAACTATCAGGCGGGAGTTCAGGCCGGTGAGTATATTGTCAGCAAACTCGGCGGAGAAGGAAATGTCATCATTGTAAACGGACCTCCCGTAACTGCGGTCTTTGACAGAGTCAACGGGGCCAAAGAGGTTTTTGCCAAAAATCCGGGAATCAATATTCTTTCGGAAAATCAGAATGCCGGCGGAAGCCGTGACGGCGGTTTGAGGGTTATGACTGACCTGTTGACTGCATTTGATGAAGTAGATGCCGTTTTCGCCATCAATGATCCCACGGGTATCGGATGTGAACTGGCAATTAAACAGGCAAAAAGACAGAATGAAATGTTTATTGTTGGGGTTGACGGCTCTCCTGATGCAGAGGTAGTCCTTCAGGACAGTGCCAGTATTTTTGAAGCGACTCCCGCACAGGATCCTTATACAATGGCTCAGACTGCTGTTGAGATCGGATGGGATATAATCCGTGGAAATAAACCTGCGGAGGACCTGATTCTTATTCCGGTGGAACTGATTACCAAAGAGAATGTGAACAGCTATCAGGGATGGACAAGTAAATAATCCCTTCAGCCGATCAGGGCTGTCTTCTTTCCTGAGGAAGAGGCAGCCCTTTTTATGAGGTAATAACAATGAACAACAGCGAAACAGCCCTGCAGATGATAGGGCTCAGCAAAGAGTTTCCCGGGGTAAAAGCTCTGGATAAAGTAGATCTGGAAGTTCTTAAAGGTGAAGTCCATGTCCTGATGGGAGAAAACGGAGCCGGCAAGAGTACTCTGATGAAAATTCTTGCGGGGGTTTATACAGCAGACGAAGGCCGGATACTGCTTTCGGGAAAAGAAGCGGTCATAATCAGCCCTCTAGATGCCATTCACCAGGGAGTCAACCTAATATATCAGGAATTGAGTATAGCCCCCAATCTGACAGTGGCAGAAAACATTTTCATGGGAAGTGAACTGTCCCGGAGAGGCCGGGTAGATAGAAAAGCCCAGGAAAAACGTTCAACTGAAATATTGAAAACCCTCGGAGCCGTTTTTTCTCCCGACACTTCTGCAGGAGCATTGAGTATTGCAGAACAGCAGCAGATAGAAATCGCCCGGGCTCTGAATCATGAGAGCAAAGTTCTGATAATGGATGAACCTACAGCTGCATTGAGCGACAGAGAGACCGACAAACTTTTCGAAGTCGTCCTTTCTCTGAAAAAACAGGGGATTTCCGTGATCTATATCAGCCACAGAATGAATGAGGTGGCCCGTATTGCCGACCGGGTCAGTGTGCTACGTGACGGACAGTATATTGGTACCCTGGAAAAGGATGAAATAGACCCTTCGCGAATTGTATCAATGATGGTCGGGCGTTCTCTGGAGGATTTTTATAAACACGAAGTAAATACCAATGTCAGAAAAGGGACATTCATAGTTGAGGATTTTTCTGATGACGATATGGTAAAAAATATATCTTTTGAAGTCGGAGCCGGAGAAATCCTGGGAATTGCCGGACTTGTGGGAGCAGGAAGAACAGAACTGGCACGGATGATATTCGGAATTGACAGACCTGTCTCGGGAAGCTTGTATCTGGACGGGGAAGAAATCAGGGTAAACAATCCCACGGATGCAATCCATCACAATATCGGCTATGTTCCGGAAGACAGAAAGTCTCAGGGACTCTTTCTGGATATGAGCGTCAGCGACAATATCAGCATGAATGTACTCAGCCGTATATCACGGAAAGGTGGATTTCTCCCCAGAGGAGCCAATGACAGATTCTCTAAAGATCCCATCGGCAAACTGAATATAAAAACCGCATCTCCCGGAACAAAAGTCCTCTCCCTTTCAGGAGGAAACCAGCAGAAAGTTCTTCTGGCCAGGTGGCTGGCTATCAATCCCCGGGTTCTTATTCTAGATGAACCCACCAGAGGAGTGGACGTGGGAGCGAAAAGTGAAATTTACAGGATCATTGGAGAACTGGCATCCCGGGGTGTGGCAGTAATATTCATTTCCAGTGAACTTCCGGAGGTTGTGGGAATAGCCCAGAGAGTTCTGATTATGCGGGAAGGGGTGATAGTCGGGGAAATTCCGGACAAAAAGGAGATTACCCAGGAAAACATCATATCCTATGCCACCGGAGTAAAAGAGCCGGATTACCATTTTGCCAAAGGAGGACAGAGCGTATGACTCTTATCAATAAGCTGAACAACAGCAAAGCTATGAAAAATTTAGGGATTTTCCCCATTCTGATACTTATTATTCTTTTGTTCTCATTCCTGAATGAAAACTTTCTTTCCTCTCATAATATGACCAATGTACTCCGTCAGGCATCTATCAACATAGTACTGGCTTCGGGAATGACACTAGTTATTCTGACTGGCGGAATCGATCTTTCGGTAGGATCCATCCTGGCTACATCGTCTGTCATTGCCATTTCGGTCTCACTGCACCCTGTACTTGCTCCGATTGCCATCCCCATGGGTCTGCTTTTCGGACTGGTTATCGGAATTGTCAATGGAGCTCTCATTTCATTTGTGGGCCTCCCGCCTTTTATAGTTACCCTGGGAAGCATGACCGCTTTCAGGGGGGCTGCCTATCTCCTGGCAAATGGAACGACAGTCATAAATAATGATCTGAATTATGCCTGGGTTGGAAATGATTACCTCGGTCCGGTTCCCTGGCTGACCCTTATTGCTCTTATGGTGATACTGGCAGTCTGGTACCTTCTCCGCCGCACTGTGACGGGAGTCAGGATCTATGCGGTTGGGGGAAACGAAGAAGCCGCCAAACTTACCGGAATCAAAACCTGGCAGATCATGCTGATTGTCTATGGATTGAGCGGTCTCCTTTCGGGACTGGCAGGGGTAATGCTTTCCAGCCGCCTATACAGTGCCAACGGCCTCCTGGGTCAAACCTATGAACTGGATGCCATTGCAGCAGTTATTCTGGGAGGTACCAGTATGACAGGTGGTCTGGGCGGTATCTTCGGAACCCTTGTGGGAGCCCTTATTATCGCTTTCCTGAATAATGGATTGACCATTATGAATATATCCTACTTCTGGCAGCTGGTTATCCGTGGAATCGTTATAATAATTGCAGTCATAATTGATAAGTTCCGAACAGCCAAAATGCGGCACTGATCTGATAAGATCTTATTCTGGAAGGGCCCGAAAACCCCTTCCAGTCACGCTTTATTTTTTTTTAGATCATCCAGATAGACAGCCACCAGGATAACAATGCCCTTCACCACAAGCTGCCAGAATGAATTGATATGCAGAAGATTCAGCCCGTTATTCAAAACACCTATAATCATAGCTCCCAGAAGAGTTCCCGCCAGACGTCCGGATCCGCCGGACATACTGACTCCCCCCAGAACACAGGCAGCCACAGCATCCAGTTCAAAACCCTGTCCGGCTGTCGGCTGCCCCGAATACATTCTTGATGACAGGACAATTCCTGCAAAAGCCGTTATAAATCCGGAAAGAGTATAGACCAGGAACCGGACACGGTTGACTTTGATACCTGCAAAAAAAGCGGCATCCGTACTGTCTCCTACAGCATAGACATGACGGCCGAAGGTCGTTCTTCTCAGAAGAAAATTCAGCAGAAAATAGAAAAAAATCAAATAGAGAACAGGGTTCGGCACAGGTCCCAGATACCCCAGACCTATCCAGTTATACCCCTTCGAGACAGCACCGACGGGAAGACCGCCCGTATAGATATAACCAATGCCCCGGGCGATATTCATTGTTGCAAGGGTAACAATAAAAGGGGCGATACTGGTCACTGCCACTATACTTCCGTTGAATGCTCCGAAAAACCCGCCGGCCAGAAGAGCCAGTATGACCGCAAGAGGAACCGGAAGCCCCGACTGGGAGATCATCCCTGCGGCAATAGTTCCCGAAACAGCCATAACCGATCCCACGGAAAGATCAATTCCTCCGGTAATCATGACAAAAGTCATCGCCATGGCCAGAAGACCGTTCGTGGAAACCTGTCTCAGAATATTCATGATATTCCCGGTTGTCATAAACGCCGGACTCAGAAATGTCATAACCAGACTGATCGCAAAAAGACCGGCAAGGGGGCCGGTGTATCGACGGAATGTTTCAGAAATATCCCGGCTGAAACTCCTCAGAGAAAAAGGATCTCCCGCCATATTCTGCCATAGAATTTTCAAATCAGAACCTCCCGATTCTTTACTGCCAGAGATTGTCCGGATTCTTATGGACATTGCCCCTATTGATAAGAGTTACCGGGATCAGGATTTCTTCCGGAACTTCTTCTCCCTGAAGATATTTATAGGCGATATCCACGGCAGTAGAGCCAATCCTGCCGGGAGACTGGGCAGCCGTCGCCATCATCTTCTCCTGCCTGACCATAGCCTGCCCTTCCGGAGATCCGTCAATGCTGTAAACCAGAATGGAATCCAGCTTTTTTGCCGCTTCAATTGCACCGATAGCCCCTATCGAAGTAGGATCATTGGTCCCCATAACCACGGTAATGTCGCTCCGTGACTGAAGTATATTTTCCATCAGAGGATAAGCTCCCTCCAGGGTTCCGAATGCTCCGTATGTGGCTACGACCTCCATCCCTTCATGCCCCTTCAGGGTATCCATGATTCCTGCCAGACGGTCTATGGAGGGTTTATTCGTCGGATGATCCAAAACAACAATTCTGGCCCGGTCTCTTCTGGCCAGCAGATCCAGGGCAATCAGCTGGCCGGCCTTCCAGTTGTCAGAGGCAATCGTGGAAACCACAAGGTCACTATCGAAAACAGGAGCATCCACAACAAATACAGGAATTCCTGCCCTTCCCGCCTCTTCAAGTGCAGGTCGGACGCCTTTCCAGTCCACAGGATTAAGAAAAATACCGTCTACCCCCTGGGAAATCATATCCTGAATCTGATTGTTCTGACGGACCTGGTCAAAATCAGGATTATAGGATATGAGCCGGTCTCCTCTTGCTTCACAGGAGTTCCTGATGCTGTTGTCCAGGGCCACAAAAAAAGAATTGTTCAAGGTCATATAGGTTGAAGCAAATGTCCTTCCCCGGAACTCACTGTCTCCGGAACAGTAGAGACAGGCAGATAAAAACAGGAACTGAAAAATTAAAATTTTTCTCATGGAGTCAAACCCCTTCCAGCCGCCTCTTGAGGACGGGAATCAATAGCATAATGCATTATCATCTCTTCATTGAATTCTGTTTTTCTCAATTCCCTGACAATTCGTCCCTCTTTGAGAACCAGTATACGGTCGCAGTTATTAATAAGATCCCCCAGAATGGAAGAAATCAATATAACCCCCACCTTTTCCGCTGCCAGATTATTTATAATTGCATAAAGCTCTTTCTGCCCTTCTATATCGATCTCCCGGGTCGGTTCATCCACGATCAGAAGAGAAGGCATCTCCCCGGTACTTCTTGCAAATGCCACCTTCTGCTGAGTACCACCGCTTAAAGTCTCCACTAACTGCTCGGGTCTATATTTTCTGAGGACAAATTTTTCCATCGCATCAGAGATGGCCGACCGTTCCTTTTTTTTGACCACCCGGAAATACCGGCTTATATTATTGAGGATATTTATAGTCAAGTTGAACCCGAGGGACTGTTTCTCCAGGATTCCGTATTTATGGCGGTCATCGGAAATATAGGCGATGCCTGCCTTCAGAGCATCATAAGGACGGTTAATCTTCAGATCTTCCCCTTTCATCCTGATAGTGCCGCTCTCAGACTTCTCTAATCCGAATAGAATCTTTCCCAGAGTCGTTCTTCCAGAGCCAACCAGGCCGGCCAGTCCCAGCACCTCCCCCTCTTTCAGGGAAAAACTGATATCCCGGAGTCTCTTCCCCAGATTCAGTGAGTTCACCTCCAGGAGTGTATCTCCCGAAGGATAGTGGGGAATCCAGTAATATACATGGGTATGATCCCGTCCAACCATCCTGGTAATGATGTCATCCCGGCTGAGAAGGTGGGAAGGACTCGAAAGGATATGCCTTCCCTCTCTCAGAATCGTGATCCTGTCCGAGATTTTCAGAACCTCATCCAGTTTATGACTGATGTGAATGATGCACATTCCCTCATCTCTGAGTATTTTAATCAGTCGTAGGAATCTGTCTTCTTCTGCGGATGAAAAAAAATTGGTCGCTTCATCCAGAATTAATACTTCCGGAGAAAGGGAAACAGCCCTGGCTATAGCTATCATCCGTTTTTCAGCAAGATTCAGCTTTCCCACGATAGTAGAGGGCGAGAGATCAAGTTCCAGTCTTTCCAGAATATTCCTGGTCTGCGCTTCCATCTCCCTGTAGTCCACCAGCCCCGGAGGCCCAGGCTCTCTGCCGAGGAAAATGTACTCCGCCAGGGAGGATCTTTCGGGCATGACCAGATCCTGTCTGACAATAAGTATCCCCATTTTCAGAGCTGTCTGATAGGAGAGGGAAGACCAGTTCCTTCCGGATACCCGGATTTCTCCATTGTCAGGTTTTACAAGACCGCTTATAATGTGGACCAGAGTGGTTTTTCCTGCTCCGTTTTCTCCTACAATGGAGTGGATTTCTCCTAAACTAAAATCAAGAGAGAGGTTATCCAGTACCTTAACAGTACCGTAGGATTTGGAGATATGTGAAATGGACAGGACAGGTTCCATAAGCTGGTGACAATATTAAATGGACCCTATTCATTTGTCAAATTAATTGATAACTTAGAAAGGCATATTAGCTAATGAGCAGCAAAGAGTCTAAAAACAGAATAATATACAATGACCTCTTAAAAAAAATCCAGACAGGGCAGTACAGAAAGGGAGAAAAACTCCCTACGGAATTCATGCTTGTGGAAGAGTACGGGATATCCCGTCCGACAGTGGCAAAAGCTCTGAATGACCTGCAGGAAGAGGGGCTTATAGAACGGAAAGTGGGAGTGGGGACCTTTGTCAAAAAAGTACCACAGGAACAACAGGAACGCTTTATGGCCCTTCTTGTCCCGGATATCGGGCGTAATGAGATGCTTGAACCTCTCTATTCCCAGATAGCTCGATCCTGCGAATCTATGGATTATACCCTGATATGGTCTGGCGCTCTGATTGGTTCTGTAGAAGAAAGGATCCAGCAGTCTTTCGATTTCTGCAGGAAATATATTCGTCAAAAAGTGGCGGGGATTTTCCTTTATCCCGCTTCTGACATCCCCGTAGAGAAGTACCTTGAGATGATCCGTCTGTTTCAGGAGGCAGGCATACCTGTCCAGATACTTTATCAATATTTGTCAGCTTTTCCCCATGAGTCTGATCACGATTTTGTGGGAATTGACAGCTTTACCATCGGATACAGAATCGGACGGACTCTCCTGCAGAACGGGGCAACTCATCCAGCCATCTGCTGGGATAGGGAAAGTCCCGTTCTGAATACGCTGATGATCAAAGGTTTTATGGATGCGGCACAGGAGAAAGGCTTTGCCTGCGACAGTTTCGTTCTGGAAAGGGAGAAACGCAACTACCGGGAAGAAATTGATTTATTCCTGTCCCGGAATATTGATGCCCTGTTCTGTACTTCCGATTCTCTGGCAGCCGATCTCATGACCGAATTTCTCGACCGGGATGTGAGGATTCCCGAAGACATTCAGATCGGTGGTTTCGGAAATACCCGTTACGCCAGGCATCTGAAAGTTTCTCTCTCTTCTGTCAGTATAGACTGGGAGGAAATCGGGCATATGGCTGTGGAACTTATGAAGATGCGCCTGGCGACTCCCTCATCTGCTCCGAAAAAACTTCTACTGGATGGTCAGCTTATAGAAAGAGAATCTACACGCTGCTGAAAACACAGCGGTAATAATCCATAGGTTCCGTCACATCATCTGTGACGATCATCCGGGGGCCTTCGAAGTCTACAGATTCCGATGGAGAGATCTGTATACCCAGAGGACCGCCGGGAACATGGGACAGAGCGGCCTCTGTGATAAGAACACTCCCTCCGGCGGCATGGGACTTAAGCCTTTCGGCCTGAATCATGGCACGGCCTTCTCCGGAATACTCATGAAAGGGACCGAAAAATCCGAGAACAGCTGGGCCGCAGTGAATGACACATGCCCCCTTTACCCCCTCCCCCGCGTCCGTAAGAGGAAGATTCTCCTGAATTCCAGGCTGCTCCCCCAGAAGGCGGATTCTTTCCAGGATATCCCTGGAGGCCAGAATGGCTCTGTTCACCAGATCTTCCGGGGTGGATTCAAAAAAAGGGGGACCGAACAGGCATTGAACAGAGGGACCGGTTCTCTGAAGAAAGACTCCTCCGTAGTGGTAGACTGTTTTTCTGAGAGCCTCCGTCCAGAGGGTGAGAAACTTATCAACCCGCCGGGGAGTTCTCAGGATTTGCTCACAGAGGGGAATGAAAGAAGTCAGTTCGCAGCGGAGAATCACCGCCTCCTCTTTCCGGACTGGCAGGAAAGGTTCTTTTTCAGAAAGCAGTTTTTCAATATGCCCCCGACTGAACTGCCGGGATAAAGCTTTTCTCAGCCGGTTTTTCTCCAGGATCTCCGGGCTCAGGATCATTGCCCCGGTTCCGATCAGGGAGGAAGCATACTCGGCAAGAGCGATCAGAGTCTTTTCTCCTCCTTTCCCCTCCCCGGGGGTGAAGACAAAACAACACAGACCGAAATAACTCTCCGAATCTTTCAGGGAAACAGCAATAAGGAGAGACTGATCGATTTCAAGGATCTGAGCCGCTTCTTCGCCCTCTGGAAAATTCCCGGGAATATGCTGCGACCACTCAGGTCTGAAATCACTGGTTTTGAGGGAGACCTGTTTACCCTTTTCATCAGTGAACCGGATAAGGGCACATCCCGTCCCCAGAAAATGACACAGGAGAGGTATAAAAAGGTTCAGTCCCTGCCTGAAAGAAAGGCCTTCCATCAGACACTCTTCCAGGGCGGAATGAAAATCTTTCATTAGGGCATGTTTCTTTTTGCTGGGTTCAGAAGGACCATGGGACATAATGGGGATTGTACACGTATTTTCTTCAAAAGGAAATCCGGATTTCCCTCCACAGAGAGAGCTCCGGATTTCTCTCAGTCCACGCCTGCCAGAGTTTTCTTCACAAAAGCGGCCGCATTGGCAGCTTCCTGATCCAGCTCATCCGCCTTCAGCAGCTCTCTCCAGACACCGATGTCCCGTCCGACCTGGCCTCCGGTCCTGACAAAGGGCTCCATCACAAGAGGCCCTTCAAACTCGATGTCATCCAGGGCTTTCCGGATTTCCAGCCAGGGCATTCGCCCCATTCCCGGAGGTTTCCTGTTGGTTTCCCCCAGATGGAGGGCTGAAAGGTAGGAGCCGGCCTGTCTGATGGCATTGCCGAAGGAATCTTCCTCTATGTTCATATGAAAAGTATCCAGAAGGATCCGGCAGGAGGGGCTGTCGATCTCTTTCACATACTCAACGGCTTCCGCACAGGTATTGAGAAGGAACTGTTCAAACCGGTTGATCACTTCCACATTCAGGACCACAGCAGAATCCTCCGCCGGTTTCACAAGCTCCCTCATGCTTTTCAGACTCTGCTCTAGAATCCGTTTTTTCTCATCCATATCCTGAGGAGAGACAGCGGGCCAGTAGCTGTGTACGGTTCCGCCGATCATACCGCCCCCCATAAAGGCCACGGATTGGATCATGTCTTTCATAAAGGCCAGTCCGCTCTTCCGGATATTTTCATCCAGAGAGGAAACATCATGATCCGGGGTAAGGCCGATCCCGTAGCTCAGACGGATGCCCTCTTTTTCCGCTTCTTCTTTTAAAGCAAGCTTTTTATCATCCGCCATAAGCACCAGGGCGCCGCCGTTGATTTCCAGCTGATCAAACCCCAGGGCTTTCACTTTTTTCACAAAGGGAAAAAAATCCGCATCCCACTGTTGAGTCCAGTAAGCATAATAAATTCCTACAGGCCGCATATCATTCCTCCTCTATTCAAATACAAAAAAAACTATCCCATTCCCCTTCAGGACTCCCGGGGGATGCACAGGATCTTCATGGCCGGTTCGCTATGGGTTTCAATGATCTTCAGTCCCTTTTCAAACTCCTCCAGGGGCAGTTTATGAGAGATCAGTTTATCCACCCGGATTCTCCTGTTCTGAAGGAGGTGTATAGCCTGCCAGGAGTTCCGCAGAGAGGTATAGGAAGAATAGATAGAGATTTCCTTCTCAAACATTCTGAAAAGAGGAACCTGCGCCACCGCATCTTTATGGGGAACTGCAAACCAGAGGATTTTTCCCGAAGGTCGTACATAATCCAGCGTCAGCTCTATCACAGCGGTTACTCCCGTGGCATCGCAGACAATATGATAGGCTTCTTTCTCCAGAGACTGCAGATCCGTGGTCACAATCGCTGCACCCAGCTCCCTGGCCAGATCCAGACGGGAGCTGTCACGGTCCACCACTGTAATTTCCGAACAGCCTTTGACAAGAAAACTCTGCAGCAGAAGCAGTCCTATGGGCCCGGCTCCAATCAGAAGGACTTTGTCCGCCAGATCGGGCTGTACCTCTTCTACCCCGTGAAGAACACAGGAAAGTGGCTCCATAAAGGCGGCCTCTTCAAAACTGAGATCTCCTATGGGAAATACTGCTCCTTCCGGGGCACAGACAAACTGGGCGAATCCGCCCTGACGGGTAACCCCGACGGCCTGAACATTTTCACAGAAATGCTGACGGTTATTGAGGCAGTCGTAACAGACCCCGCAGGAGAGGTTGGGCTCCACAGCGACCCGGTCTCCCTCTTTGAAATTCCGGACTTTGCTACCGGCCTTCCGGACAACACCGGAAAACTCATGCCCCGGAATGATGGGATAAGTTCCCTTGTAATCCCCCTGATAGATATGAAGGTCCGTACCGCATATACCGCTGGCATACACTTCGATCAGAACCTCATTCTCCAGGGGCTCGGGAACATCCACCTCCAGGGTCTTCAATATATTTTTCTGCTCGATCACAGCTGCTTTCATTTTCATTTTACAATCTCCTTATATTAAATACTAAATACTGATTTTTTTTAAAAATTGTCCCTTCTCAATCATTCACCGAACACTTCCTTCTGATAGGAAGCGAGGCGGGACGAAAGGGGTTCATAATTCTCATAGATTCCGTGAAAAACCTGATGAACCCGTTCATAGATACGCCTCTCAGCAGGGTCACTCTGAATTGTCCTGCTGAAACTCACCATCTGAGCGGCCGATTCATAGGAGTCAAACAGTCCTGCTCCCACACCTGCCGCAATGGCCGCTCCCAGGCTGGTGGCCTGTTTGGGCGAATCAGGGATTTTGACGGGATATCCGTAGATGCTGCTCATCATGCTGTTCCAGAAGGGAGAAAGAGCCCCTCCTCCTGTGAGTGAAAGGTCTTTCAGAACAATACCGTTTTCATGGAAAACCTGAATCACATCTTTCAGAGCCAGTGCCACCCCTTCAAGGACAGCCCTGTACAGATCATTTCTATTGTGACTGAGAGTCAATCCCAGAAAACTCCCTTTCAGGTCAGAGCTCCAGTGGGGAGTCCTTTCGCCCATAAGATAGGGCAGAAAGAAGATTCCCGAGGCTCCGGGAGGAGAGAGAGCCGCCAGTTCTTCCACTTTCCTGTAGTCAAAAGAGCCGTCCTCATAACCGGCCAGCTCCTTCATCATCCAGTCTATGGCTATCCCGGCACACTGAACAGTACCGCAGACATTGATGCTCTCTCCGTCAAGGTCATAAAAGTTCTGGATCCTCCTGCCTTTGTCCGCCAGAGGCTCCGGAGCCAGTACTGAAATCCAGGAACTGCTTCCTATATAGTTCTGGGCTGTAGAGTAATCGGCAATTCCCGCGCCTCTTGCGGAACAGGCGGCATCCCCGGCCCCGGCGAAGACAGGAATTCCGCCTGCAATGCCCAGCAGCTCTGCTGCGGAAGCATGGAGAGTTCCCACCCTGTCATGAGAGTGGACAGGCCGGGGGAATTTACTCCCCTCCAGCCCCATCTCCTCCAGAATTCGGGGAGACCACTCCTTTTTTTTCAGATCCAGAACACAGGTCAGAGAGGCATCCGAATAATCGGTGGTGCCCCAGTTCCCTGTCAGCTTTCCCGCAACATAGTCCTTACTCTGAAGGATCCACTTTGTCCGCCTGTACTCATCCGGGCAGTTATCCCTGAACCAGAGAATCTTGGGAAGGGAAAGATGGGAATCAATCCTGTTCCCTGTGATTTCATAAAATGACCAGTCATCGATCCTTTCCTGAATGAGCGGACAGAACGAGGCGCTTCTGTTATCCGAATGGATAATCTCGGGAAAAACGGGATTTCCTTCCGGATCGACAGGAAGCATACCGTTCATATGCCCGCTCAATCCTATACAGCTTATATTTCCGGTCAGCTCCGGTACGGAATCCACCAGCTCCCTGGTCCCCTGAACAACACTTTTCCAGTACTGTTCAGGGTTCTGCTGGGACCATCCCGGTTTGGGATAATCCGTTTCGTATGGAATGGTGACGGAAGCAAGAGTTCTGCCGTCAGTGCTGAAAACAGTACACTTGTTTCCGGTCGTACCTATGTCGTAGGTTAGAATATAATCGGGCATAAGGTCTCAGTTCCTACATGCAGGTAAAGGCGCCGTCGACAACCAGATCCATTCCTGTTGTATAGGAGGAGGAATCATCGGCCATATAGAGGATAGCACTGACAAGCTCTTCTGGATTGCCCATCCTGCCTGCGGGAGTCAGATCTACCCAGCGGTTTTTCCACTCTTCAGGAGCTTTCAGGGTCATCTCTGTGGCGATATAGCCGGGACTGAGGCTGTTGACTCTCACATTGTAGGGAGCCCATTCCACGGCGAGTGATTTTGTTAACTGGATTACCCCGGCTTTCGAGGCATTATAGGCACACTGGGGCTGGGGAACATTTACAATATGGCCCGACATGGAAGCGGTATTGATAATCACACCGCCTTTCTGTTTTATCATGACCTTTCCCGCAGCCTGGGAAGTGAGGAAGACTCCTGTCAGATTGATATCAATGACTTTTTTCCACTGTTCAAAAGTCATCTCCTGAGCATCAATATTGATACAGATACCCGCATTGTTGAAGGCGATATCCAGTCTGCCCCAGGCAGATACGATTTTATCTACCATGGCAGCCACATCGGCAGGATCGGTAACATCGCAGGAAACAGCCATGGAACGTCTTCCCATGCTTTCTATTTCACTGACAACGGAGGCGGCTGCTTCCATGTCGATATCGACAATAGCCACATCTGCCCCGTTTTCGGCCAGACCCAGCGCGACAGCTTTACCGATTCCTCTGGCTCCGCCTGTCACGTAAGCGGTTTTCTTTTCTAATCTTAAGGTTCCCATATACAATCCTTTGCAATTTCAGATTTCGTTTACGCAATAGATCCCTGAATTTTCCGGATTGACAACCTAGTTTCATAATAGGCTGAAAAATCGGTATTTATCAAGAACTTCCGCATTTTGTTGAATACCTTTCAATAAGGTTCGTGGGGATCCGGAGAGTCTGATACTCCCTCCGGTCCCCCTCTATTCTGCGGAGAAGGATTTCCGACACTTCCCGCCCTATCCGTATTTTGTCCTGATTCACCGCCGTAATGCCCGGATTTGACATGGTAAGCCAGAAGGTATCATCGAAAGAGACAAGCCCGTAGTCCCGGGGAATACGGCATCCCTTTTCGTGGAGATAACTGAAGACTCCCACCATGGCCAGGGCATTCCCGGCAAATATGGCATCAACACCGCACTTTTCCACAAGAAATTCTGCATTTTCATAGGAGTCCCCGTACCTCTGTTCATTCATGGAATGGGGTATCCCCTCCCCCCATCTCACAAGCTCATCACTGGCGATCAGATTGTTTTCCAGCAGAGCTTTACGATACCCTTCCATCCTTTCCTGCATAGTGGTATCAAACCGGGAACCCACAAAACCGATTTTCCTGTATCCGCTCCTGATCAGACAGCTGGTCCCTGTATAGCTTCCCTCCGCATTGGAAGACATCACAACATCTCTCTCAAAACCCCGGGGCTGACGGTCAAAGAGGACACTGGGGCATTTATTCCCTATGATGCTGTTCATATAGGCGCAGTCATCCCCGACGGGAGCGATAATCAGACCGTCTACATTCTGCATAATCAGACTTTCAATGTTGTCCCGCTCTTTTTCAGAGCTCTCTCTGGAATTGATATAGATAAGGTGATAGCCATGACTGCTGAGTATTTCATCAATGACCAGAGCAATATCCATAAAAAAATAGTTTGCCAGATTGGAAACCACATAGCCGATCATTCCGGAACTGCCGCTTCTCAGATTTCTGGCAACAGGATTCACATTGTACCGCAGGTCATCAATTGCTTTTAAAACTTTCCGCCTGGTTTCGGGGTTCACATTTCTTGTATTGTTTATAACATGCGAAACGGTAGCGGTGGAAACATCGGCAAGACGTGCGACATCCTTCATTGAGGCGCCCATTGTACACTCCTCAGGGGACACGTAATCGATTAACAGAAGACAGAATACACCCCTGTCACCGGAGCCGTCAAGAAAATATATGAAAATCCGTAAAAAACACTTTTTTCTGCTTTTTTATTTGACAGAACGGTCCTGAACCTTTAAGATAATTTAATCGTTTACGCAATCGATTAAAGTTTTCCTTTCAATAACCTGTCTGATACTATTATTATCAAAATTTATACAAACTATTCCTCTGGAGGAAATATGAAAGCCCTGGTGCTGGAAAGCCAAAAAAAACTTCAGATCCGAGATATGGATATCTACGGTGTCTGCGGAGACGATGACGTGAGAATCGCCATCAGGAATGTGGGAATTTGCGGCAGCGATGTCCACTACTATCAGCATGGTGGTATCGGCCCCTATATTGTCAGAGACCCCATGGTTCTGGGGCATGAAGCTTCGGGAGAAGTCATAGAAACCGGTAAAAATGTGAAGAATCTGAAAAAAGGAGACCGGGTCTGTATGGAACCGGGGATTCCCGGTAACAGCAAAGTGACGAGGATGGGGATGTACAATCTGGATCCGGATGTGAGATTCTGGGCGACCCCTCCTATTCACGGATGCCTCTGCGAATCTGTTGTCCATCCGGAAGCCTATACGTTTAAACTTCCCGAAAATGTCAGTTATGCAGAAGGAGCCATGGTTGAACCCCTGGCCATAGGACTGCAGGCGGCAGACAAAGCCGGCATATCCCCGGGAGATACAGCCCTGGTGACCGGGTGCGGAACCATCGGCATACTCACAGCCCTCTCCGCTCTGGCCGGAGGCTGCAGCCGCGTATTTATAAGCGATATCAATTCGGAGAAGCTGGCGATCACGGAGCATTTTCCCAACATTATTCCTATAGATTCCACAAAAGAAGATCCTGTGGAACGGATTATGAAAGAAACAGACGG
Organism: Oceanispirochaeta sp.; assembly: GCA_963666275.2. Lineage (GTDB taxonomy): Bacteria > Spirochaetota > Spirochaetia > DSM-2461 > DSM-2461 > Oceanispirochaeta. The sequence continues at coordinate 770,878 of CAXXOA010000001.1, read as the reverse complement.
ATGGGGAGTTGAAAGGGTATTCGAAGCCACAGGAAGCGGTGCCGTTTTCAGAAACATACATGAATTTGCTTCTCCGGGAGGATGCATTATACTTGTTGGTATTCCCGCGGACGGAATGGGACAGTTAAGCATAACAGGACTGCAGGCAAAGGAATTGAGCACTCAGTCTGTTTTCCGGTATGCCCATAAATACGACAGGGCCATCAGGCTGATTGCCTCGGGGGATATTAATGTACCCCCCCTGATCAGCAGGATTTACCCCTTTGATGAAAGCATTGCCGCCTATGAATATGCTTCCGATCCCCGATCTAATGCGGTAAAGGTCCAGATAGAGCTGAAATAGAGGATGAATATGGCCGTTAAAACGTTAGTAGCTAATAAAATATCGATAGATTATTATTCATTGACGGCTGTTTTTTTCCATGTTACCATTCTTCCAACTAATGTTAATCGTTTACGTAATGGATTAACCTGTTTTAAAGGGGACTAATCACCCCCGATTGGTGAACTTGTCTGAATATTTTGGGAAACCAAATATTTTGTATATCCAAAAAGGAGGATTCTAATGAAAAAGAATCGTAAGGCAGTGGCTGTTCTGTTATGTCTGTTCATGGCAGGATCAATGGCGTTTGCGGGCGGTCAGCAGGAGGAAGCTGCACCGTCAGGCGGTGGAAGCGGTACGACTATAGTCAATATAGCTCTTCCCAACAACCCGATCAATCAGGCTCTTGAAAGAATTGCAAGAGACAACTACTCTGCTGAAGGCGTTCAGGTACAGATTGCTGTACTTCCCGAAAACGACCTGAGACAGAAACTGACCACTGAAGCATCAACCGGTGGTGATACCTATGATATCTTTGTTATAGGACCTTATGAGGCAACCAACTGGGCCAAATTCGGCTGGCTGGAAAATCTGGAACCCTATTTTGATAAGATGAGCTCCTCCCAGGCATCCTGGTATGACAGAGACGATCTTATTCAGGGTATGGTCGGATCCCTCTCCCTTAATGGTGATTCCTATGCTCTTCCCTTCTACGGTGAAAGTTCCTTTATCATGTACAACAAAGAGCTCTTTGAACAGAAAGGCCTGACAATGCCCGACGAACCCACCTGGGACGAGATCTACGAACTGGCAAAAGCCATCCATGATCCGGCAAACGGAATCGTCGGTATGACTATGCGCGGTGCTCCCGGCTGGGGTATGAGCGGTGCTCCCTTTGTAACGATCGTAAATGCCTTCGGCGGAAGATTCTACGATATGAATTGGAATGCCACAATCGATACTCCCGAACAGAGAGCGGCCTGGCAGATGTATAAAAAGATCCTGAAAGAAGCCGGACAGGAAGACATCCTTTCCTATACATACAATGAATGTATAGCTCTGATGCAGTCCGGAAAATGCGGAATCTACTATGATGCAACCTCCATTGCACCTCCTCTTGAATCTGACGGCTCCGCTGTACAGGGAAAGATGGGATATGTCATGCCTCCTCATCAGAAGATGAAAACCAATACAGCATGGCTGTGGAACTGGGCCATGGGTATCAACCCCAATACAACTGATGCGAAAAAACAGGCTGCATTTGATTTCATGCTCTGGGCGACCAGCAAGGATTACATCAAAATGACAACTGAACTGGATCCCTCCGGTGCTCTGACACCTCCGGCTTCCCGCTCATCAACCTATGAACTGGCAGCGTACAAATCTGCTCCCTATGCAGAAATGACCCTGAAAACTCTGGAATCTACCGATTTCACCAAACCCACTATGGATCCTGTTCCCTATGTAGGACTTCAGTATATTGCCATACCCGAGTTTGCCGATGCGGGAACAAAGATGACCCAGTATCTGGCTGACTATGTGGTAGACAAGATCTCTCTTGATGAAGCCATCAAGAAAACTCAGGATGTCTTCAACCAGGTAGCAATTGACGGTGGTTACAGGTAATAACCGCATCTTATTCAACAGACAATAAATTGACCCGGACCGCTGCGGCGGTTCGGGTTTTTAAAAAATCAGTAATTATTTTTTGTTTTGACACTATCCCATATGGCATTATAATTATTAAAAGAACCACAGTTATTTAAGGAATTCCCAATGAAAAAGGAAAAAGACTGGCTATTTCTCTTACCTGCTGTAATTGTTGTGGCTGTCATGACACAGATTCCGTTTCTTCTGACCCTGATTTATTCAACGCTGAAATGGAACCTGACCAGGCCCGACCTTGGTATTACATTCAACGGCCTGAAAAACTACACCTATTTCCTGAAAATAGACGATTTCTCAAGCCTCCCCGAATTCTATACGATTCTAGGACAGACAATAGTATTGACTCTTGCAACTCTTCTCATATGTTCCGTGATGGGATTCCTCTTTTCTATTCTGCTGGATCATTCTGTTCCGGGTATAAACATCGCCAGGACCCTTATAATGGGGCCTTTTTTTGTTATGTCCACAGCCAGCGGTGTTATCTGGAAAACAACCATTCTGAATACCTCCTTCGGGTGGTATGGGGTGATATTCAAAAATCTCGGACTCAATCCGATAGACCTGCTCAGCTATAGGCCCCTGTCGGTCATAATATTCCTCTTTTCCTGGCAGTGGATCCCGTTTTTCGTCCTGATCATCCTGGCAGGCCTCCAGGGCATTCCCCAGGATGTGGAAGACAGTATGAAAGTGGACGGGGCAAACTGGTTCAGAGCGACATTTGAAATCAAGCTCCCTATGATTTCCCAGCATATGATGGTTGCGATTATGCTGGGTCTCATTTTTATCGTCAAAGAGATCGGTTTGATCCTGGTGACAACAGCCGGTGGTCCGGGAACGCGTTCCTACAACCTCCCCTATGCGGTATATATGGAAATATTCAATGGTTCTCAGGTGGGCCGTGCGGGTGCTCTGGCTGCCATGACTGTTATTATTACCCTGATTTCCGTCAATGTTCTTTACAGGATGATCCGGAAACGCAAAGCGGCTTTTGAATAAAAAAGAGGAAAAAAATGAGTAATTTATCGATAGAACAGAAGCACAAGATAAAACGAAGAACAAAATCAACAATCCTGACAATCCTTATTTTCGGGATTGCCATTTTTTACTTTTCACCGATTCTCTACATGTTCCTGTCTGCTTTTAAAACAGAACACCAGGCGGTCATGCCGAAGCTTTTTTTCAAACCTACCATGGAAACCATCAAAATGGTGCTCAGTGATAAAAACATGTTCGGGTATCTGAAAAACTCCCTGTTCCAGGTTTTCTTTACCACGTTTTTCTGCCTGGTTCTTGCGGTCCCCGCTTCTTTCGCTCTCGTGTTCGGCAAGTTTAAAAAGAAAACAACCGGTGAGAATGTCTATGTGTGGTTCATTACGACAATCCTGCTTCCTCCGGTTGCCGTCATAATTCCCCTGTATACATGGTATCAGAAATTCAACCTGATCAAATCCCCTCTGGGACTTCTGATTGCCTATATAGGATTTCATGTTCCCATAGTGGTATGGATGCTTCATTCCTTCTTTACGGATGTCCCCAAGTCCATCATTGAGGCATCGGAAATCGACGGATGCTCCCGTTTCAAACAGCTCATATCCATCGCTCTACCTCTGGTCAGAACGGGGATTATATCTTCCGGTCTTCTCGTCGCCATTTTTGTCTGGAATGAGTTCTTTCTGGCCTTCAACCTGACAGGTAATGATACAGCCACACTGGCTGTGTACATGGCAAGATTCAGGGAACAGCAGGGGATGTTTGTGGCCCAGCTGTCAGCCTCCTCAATGGTAGCTGTCCTGCCAGCGGTCATCCTGGGCTGGATAACACAGAAATCTCTTGTGAAAGGTTTAACTCTGGGTGCTGTAAAAGGATAGAAGGAAATAGTCCTGACAATAAAAAAAGAGTTGTCCCTCTTCAGTGCATACCACTGGATGGCAACTCTTTTTTTATTTCAAGTCAGTCTGCAGGGGGTTATTCCCGATAGGTGACAAACAGTTTATTTTTATCCCGGATCAGAAGGGCTTTTTCACAATACTGAAGACGGCCCAGTAGATAACTGGAAATTGATAAAGTTCCCAGCTGGCAGTTATTAAGTAGACGCAGAGTCCCCTCGCCCAGCTGACCTTCCCCGCTTTTGAATTTCTCCAGAGAACTCCCCGAATAAAAAATCAGATTATGATCCAGTGTATATAGATCAAGATCCTCTCCATCGTTGGGATGAATTGCCATCTCCATCTCTGAAAAATTGTTATCTACTATTATTTCTAAAAGGTCTGTATGCTCCATAGTATATAATTATGTTTATTTTTTCCTATGATTCAATCTCTGTAACGTTTTTTCCTGAGGAATCCCGTTTATGATTCCTACATTTCTATTTATACTCAGAGAATGATAATTACAAATGACTGTATTCCCTGTCTTATGAAACAGGTCCAGAAAACAACAGAGCTTGTCAAACTTCCGCCGGAGCGCAATGAGCTCCTTACCCGGAAAGCGCTGAGTTTTCTCGCCGACACATCCTGGGCCGGCACTCCTCCGGGGGTGGCAAAAGATCTTTACGCCATGCTCTACAGAGAGATGGATAACCAGGACCCCTACAGAGAGATAAAAAAACAATACAACGCAATTATACTCGACCTGGAAGACGAACTTTCTGAGATGATCAGCAAAGGACCGGACAGCTTCATCACAGCCTTGAAACTGGCAATATCGGGAAACATAATCGATTTCGGTACACATCACAGGATCAGCAGAGACATCATTCTGAATCAGGTGGCCACTGTAGAAGAAAAACCCATACTCCTAGATGACAGCGGCAGGCTGAAATCCGCCCTGGAAAATGCGGAAACACTGCTCTACCTGGGAGATAACTGCGGTGAGATTGTCTTTGATAAAGTGTTCATTCAATACCTGAAAGAAAATTATCCGGGATTAACAATCCGTTATGCCGTGAGAGGAGTTCCCATCATCAACGATGTCACCATGGAAGATGCCCGGCAGTGCGGCCTGGATAAAATTGTTGAAGTCATTTCCAACGGAGACAGTACTCCCGGAACTCTTCTTTCAGCCACATCAGCCCTATTCCGGGAACATTTCTACAACTCCGATCTAGTCATTTCCAAAGGACAGGGAAATTATGAAACCCTCAATACTGTGGATCGACGGGATGTGTTTCTGCTGTTTATGGCCAAATGCGAACCAGTTGCCGCAAGTCTGAAGGTTCCCCAGATGAGCCTGATCTGTGTCGAAAGGTAGTTTTTTCAAAAAAAAGGATGCCCCAGAAGAGCAGAAAGTATTACAATAGAAGGAAGATATAAACGTGTTTTGATTTGCAAAACTCCAATCAAAACGGTAAAAGGCAATCACAGATGACTGTCCTTTGAGATAAATTTTGTACTGGATTGAGGTAGCCCTGTTCATGTCAGATAAAAATAATACATTCAATATTCTCCTAGTTGATGATGAACCGATCCTGAGAGACCTCCTTTTTGAACTGCTTTCAAAAGAGGATTACCAGGTAACCACTGTGGAAAACGGAAAAGAAGCCCTGTTTATGATCAAAAAGAATCCGGACCTGTTCAACCTTATTATTATGGATATGGTCATGCCTGAAATGTCCGGAATCAACAGTTATGAAGCGATAAAGAGTATTTGTCCTGATATTAACATCCTTTTCATGTCCGGATATTTTCAGGAGCAGTATATGCAGGGACTGGAGAAATCCGATCATATCGGGTTTATAAAAAAACCTTTCCGGAATGATGACATTCTCAGGAAAGTCCGGGAACATATCAGCAGATAACACGAAGATATCCCTACCCCTTTCTCCCCGGGTCCAAAAAGGGGAGATTTAAATCTATCTCTCATAAAAACCGGAGGTTGCTCTATGCTGGTAAAATTTATCACCACAATACTGATTGGTACACTGGGCGGAATACTGGGAATGAAACTCAAAATCCCGGCGGGCTCCCTTTTCGGAGCGATGCTTTTTTCTGCTGTATATAATCTGGTTACGGATGCTGGGTATGTTCCTCCCCAGGTCAATACCATCCTGCAGATTGCCATAGGCACGGCGATCGGATTGAACTTTAATATGGCCAATATCAAAGGGCTGGGGTCTGTCATGGTATCTGCGGTTATTATGGTGGCAGGTCTGATGGTTTTCAGCCTTCTTATGGGCTGGCTGATCTCCCGGTTGACAGGTATGGACCTCCTGACGGCGCTGTTCAGTTCTTCTCCCGGTGGTTTATCCAACATTGTCATCATTTCCGAAGCCTACGGGGCACAGGCCCATATCGTGGCGCTTATGCATACCCTCAGAATTATCTGTGTTGTGGTCCTGATGCCCATAATAGTCAAATTCATAAGCAGACACATGTAAATTTCGTATATACATGTTTATTTTTTCTGGAATTGATATTGCTTTTTATTTGTGATTCCCGGAAAATAAGCCTATATTTTATCTTATTGAATTTTATTTTATGGAGAGAAAAAAATGAAAAATACTGTCAAAATTGCAGCGCTTCTGCTTCTTGTTGCCGTTGCTCTGACATCCTGTACCACATTTCAGATGTCCGGTGCTCAGGTAACCAAAGAGATCCCCTCCTACTCAGCTGTGGGAGACTTTGATATTTCCATCAAAGTGAACGAATTTCTTGGATCAGCCGGCGGTGCCAACCTGCTTAATGTCAGTGCCGATGCCATGGATACTGAAATTTACGATGCGATCCAGAGAGAGATTCAGAAATATACCGGTGATGCAGCAGTAAATGTTGAGATCCGTTATGAAGCCTCTGTTGTGGATCTGATCCTGAACGGACTGACCTGGGGACTCTATGCTCCCGCGACAGCTCATGTTTCCGGTGTTGTCATCAAATACAACTAAGAGACATTTTCACTTATAAAAGCAGCATCCTCTCCGGAGGGTGCTTTTTTTTTCTGTGAGAACTGGGGAAACAATCCACACTAATTGAATAAGTCTACGATCTCATCTTCCTGAAGAGATCCGAAGAAACCGGAATCTTCAGATATAACACCCTCCAGCAGAGCTGTTTTCTCTTCCTGCATTTTCAGGATCTTCTCTTCTATGGTATCCCGGGCAATCATTTTATAGGAGAGGACCTTCCTTTTCTGCCCCATTCTATGAGCCCTGTCTATGGCCTGTCTTTCTGCTGCCGGATTCCACCAGGGATCAAAGAGGACCACGTAATCCGCAGCCGTGAGATTGATTCCCACACCTCCGGCTTTCAGGCTGAGGAGAAAGACTTTCACATCTTCCTCTTCCTGAAACCGTCTTATCTGCTCTTCCCGGTCAGAAGTCTGTCCCGTAATAAAAGAATAGTCCCAGTGCTGAACCCGGCAGTGCTCCTCCATAGCCCGGAGAGACCCCAGGAACTGGGAGAAAATCAGGATTTTGTGGTCCTCTTCCAGAACTTCATCCAGCAGGGAGAACAGAGCATCCATCTTACAGGAAGCCACAGATTTTCCTTCATTCCCCGACATGGGCGGGAATATGGCGATCTGCCTGAGCTTAAGAATAAACTGGAAGATTTCCATAGAGGATCCGGCGACACCCTTCTCATCGAGAAGCCCTTTCACACGGGCCCGGTAGTAATCTCTGTACTTGTTATAGAGAGCCGACTGGGTCTCACCCATTTCACAATAATTGACAATGATCTCCTTGGGAGGAAGGTCATCCAGGACATCCTCTTTTTTCCGGCGCAGGATAAAGGGAGAAACCCGTTCCTTCAGAAGATCCAGAGCGACCCTGTCCTGCTTTTTCTCAATAGGATTGGCAAAGCGGCTTATAAAGTCCTTCTGAGAACCCAGCAGACCTGAATTCAGAAAATTGAACTGCGACCAGAGCTCCATTGTATTGTTCTCGATGGGAGTCCCCGTCAGAGAGAGTCTATGGCGGCTTTTCAGGGATCGTATGGACTTGAAAATAATGGAGGAGGCATTTTTTATATAATGGGCCTCATCCAGAATGATATAGTCAAATACCCGGTCCAGGAATAGATCCACATCATTCCTGAGGGTATGATAACTGACAATGACAAGGTCATACCTGCCAAACAGATCCGCATCATCGTGGCGCTCACTGCCGGCGTGTCTGTAGTAGGAGAGTTCGGGAGTAAACTTGTCCATTTCCCTTTCCCAGTTGGCCAGAGTCACGACGGGAGCGACCAGGAGAGAGGTCTGCAGATCTCCGGACTCTTTAAGAGACTGAAGCAGACTGAGGGTCTGCAGGGTTTTTCCCAGCCCCATATCATCGGCCAGACAGCCCGCGTAGCCCAGGTTGTGAAGGGTCCTGAGCCAGTTATATCCGCTCAGCTGATAGGGACGCAGAGTGGCATTAATCCTTTCGGGTGGAGAAAGATTTTCACTGTTGAAGGCATTCCGGAATTCCCTGGCCTGAAGAGCCGCATCCTCAATAGGAGAGCCCTCCTTTTCTATGACCTGTTCATAGATACTGTCAACCAGAGAAAAATTTGAGGGAGAAACTTTTATTTTCCCCTCTTCATCCATCCCCTGACGCTGCAGATACTCCAGCTGCCGCAGCTGGAGCTCGTTGAGCTTAATGTAGCTGCTTCCCGTGCTGATAAGTCCCAGAGTCTGATAGTGATCATCCAGAAAGAGGGACTTCAGCTCCTGGGTATCGGGATCTTCCATCATGGCATCCACTTCCAGCCAGTCTGTCTTTCCTTTCACATTGAATCTGATGTTTCCGGCAGAGCTGATCTTCCTCTCCTCCAGCTGCAGCTCCACGCCGATCTCTTTGAGAGAGCGCGCATAGGAGGCCAGAAACTCTTCCAGAGTCATATCCAGCCTGAGATCTCCGTCCCTGTTTTCATTGACAAGCCGAGCGTAATAGCCTTTTTCAAAACTCAGATTATCCGAAAACTTTTCTACAACCTGTTTGACAAGTTCCGACTCTTTTTCCCTGTTCCTCTTCTCAATGATCAGGACGCCCGCCCCCTCCGGTTCGCCCGGAGGCAGCCAGTAGACCGGATCCTGATAAGCCACATCTGAACTTCCGTACCGGAAAAAGAAAAAAAGCTCCGTTCTGTCCTGGCGGCTGCGCATTTTAAGGACAATGTCAGGATCCGCTTTTCTGATGGAAACAGGGGGATAGTCTTCACAGATATCCACAACCGAACCGGAAAGGCTCTTTCCCAGCCGCAGAAGTCCTCTGATATCGGCGGCAAGAAAACCCTGATTCTTGGACTGAAGGAGGTTCAGAAAAAAGGAGGCATTCGAGTCCTCTTTCAGAAGGATCAGAATCGCTTTCTTCTCATCCAGATAGAAGACCTTTCCTCCTCGGATAATGAGCCCTCCGGACATGCCTGTGATGGCTTCATCCCCCCGATCGTGAAAAAACCTGTACTCAGGATAGTATAAGGGTCTGTCATCTCCCAGGAGTTCCTGAAAATGGAAAGAGATTTCAACCCGGGAGGAATGGTAGACCTCAAGGATACTTTTTGCTGTGGTAAAGAGCTCCGACTGTTTCAGCACATCACCGAGACACTCCTCCAGAGGAAGACTTTCCTCTTCCGTGGACATGAGACTGTTCAGCAGATCCTGCTGTTCGGGTCTCAGAACAGAAACCGGCCGCTCCCTTTTATACCTGGCCAGACTACCGCTTCGAACCCCCTCTCTCAGGCGGATAAGGGCCGGCCTGACAAGAATTCCCTCCCCCCGGGAGACGGAAAGAGTAAAAATAAGATCATACCGGGGAGGATCGTGGTGAAGGAGCAGGTCCTCTTCGCTCAAATCCCGAAAGAGAGGGATATCATCCTGATAGTCAGCCGACGCGGCAGGAGCGGAAGAAGCCCGCTCTGTCACAGCGGGGGCGGAAAAAAGATCTCCTCCGAAAAGATCGGCGTCCCCATCGTCTGAATAGGAGGGCTTGCCCGAAACAGCAGCGGCTCCCTCGGGACAGGCCAGTCTGGTTTTCCAGGGACCGAATTCCTGCCCCGGCCCCTCAATACGCAGCACCAGAGCCGCCAGGTGAACACAGAACTCTTCATCCCCGCATTCGCAGCTCCAGAAGATACGGTTCTCCCCTTTATTCTCCTCCCTGTACTGAAGCAGAACTTCCCGGGGAAGGGGTTCATCTCCCAGAACATACCCCCGCAGCTCCCCCTCTCTGACTTTGAGATTATAAACACGGTTCTCTTTCAGAAAGGCACGGGCTTCGGGCAGATGAGACTGAAATTGTTTCTGTTCCCACAGGTTCTCGGGGAGAATCTTCACTTAGCGGTCCTATAAATCCTTATCGTTATTGAGAGCATCAACCCATTTTCCCCGCAGAAAGCGGATATGCCCAATCAGAGTTATCATAAGATTGGACAGGAACATGGCATACCATATCCCTTCGGATCCCATCCGGGCCCGGGTCGTCAGAAACCAGGCTATCGGAAGACGGATAGCCCAGAGACGCCCCATATGCATGATCATAATGGAACGGGTATCACCAGCCCCCTGAAAGGCTCCCACATATATCATAAAAATAGCAAATATGACTACCGAAGGCGATATGATTCTAAAAATATATGCCCCCTGAATAATAACATCCGGCTCAGTAATAAACAATCTTATCAGCCCCTCTCCTCCCCAGTAGCAGAAAGCCATTGAGGGGATTATAAATATCAGAGCCAGGAAAATCCCCGTATGGACGCTCTGGACTGCGCGGTTCCTGTTTTCCGCTCCCAGAGACTGCCCCACCATGGTGGTCACCCCTTTGGCCAGCCCCTGTACTGGCATATAGAAGACGGCATGAACTTTATTGACAACCCCGAACGCCGCGATAACAGATGTCCCGTAGAGATTCACCATGCCATGCATGACCGTAAACCCCAGGGAGGATCCCATATGGCTCACCGCCGAGGGCAATCCGATCTTCAGTATATTTTTCATCCCCCCGAGGGAAATCCTAAGGTAGCGCTTTTGAAGGCGGACCCCCTTTCTCCCTCTGATAAGAATGACAAAACCGGCGGCACAGGCCAGGGCCCTGGCGCTCACCGTTGCCAGTGCCGCCCCGTGAACCCCCATGGAGGGAACCGGCCCGGCACCGAATATGAGCAGGGCATCCAGGGGAATATTCACAGCAGTGGCAAAAAGCTGAATTCTGAGAGGCACCGCTGTATCTCCCACCCCCTGCATGGTCGCCTGGAGGATAAAAAAACCATACATAAAGGGAACCCCCAGGCTGATAATCCTCAGATAGTCCCCGGTCTGAACCATCATATCCCCGGGGGTATTGATAAGATTCAGAAAAAAGTCTGAGAGAAAGTACCCCAGACTGCCTGTGAGAAGAGAAAAAAACAGGAGCAGAAGAGTCAGCTGTCCCAGATAGAAATTGACTCTCCCCTGATCCCGGCGTCCCACAGCCCTGGCAATCAGGGTAGTCCCCGCAGAGGAAAGTCCTGTCCCCATCAGCATTATGAGCATAATAAAATTGAAAGAGACCGAGGGTGCCGCCAGTTCCCGGGGCCCCAGTTTTCCAAGGAACCAGGTATCCGTCAGGTTATAAAGAGTTTCTACGATATTGGCAAGCATTACAGGGAAGGCGATAAGCGTCAGCGGTTTCAATGTTTCCCTGCCTCTGAAAGAAAACCCCAGGTGCATCAGAGTATTGTATTCGCTTAAAAGGATTTTGTCATGCCGGTGGTAAGAAGAAAAAAAGATCCCCGGCAGCTGCCGGGGAATGTTGCTGTTTTATTTGTGTTTTTCAGAAAAAGAGTAGGTAATACGGTCAATGATGATCGCCAGGAAAACAATGGAAATCCCCGCTTCGAATCCCTGACCAACCTCGATTCGGCTGATGGCAAGAAGGACTTCCATTCCCAGCCCCTTGGCTCCGATCATGGAACCGATAACCACCATAGCCAGAGCCATCATTGTGGTCTGGTTGATCCCCACCATGATAGACGGCTTTGCCAGGGGCAGCTGCACATCAAAGAGCACCTGCCGGGGAGTGGCTCCAAAGGCTTTGGAGGCTTCCACGGCTTCTATATCTACTGTTCTGATCCCCACATTGGTCAGACGGATCACAGGAGGAACAGCATAGATAATTGTTGCAAACATGGCAGGAACCTTTCCCATTCCGAAAAACATAAGAGCCGGTATGAGATAGACAAAACTCGGCATGGTCTGCATCATATCCAGAACAGGTTTCAGGATCATCTGGGTTCTGTCATTCCGCGCCATATTGATTCCCATGGGAATTCCTATAAGCAGAGAGAAGAAAACCGAAGCGATCACAAGGCTGAGAGTTCTCATAGCCAGTTCCCAGTATCCGAAGGAACCTATGATCACCATAAGGATCATAAAGACAATTCCCGTCCTGATTTTTCCTATGAGCTTCCATCCTGCAAGCCCTACCAGGGGAATCAGAATGAACCAGGGCAGAAAGAGGAAAAAAGCCTCGAAGCCGTTCACTACCTGCAGAATGATAAACCCTATGGCATCAAAGAAAGCGTCCAGATTCTGCAGAAGCCAGGTCATGGCACCATCGATCCAGTCCGCCAGAGGGATATTTAATATTTCAGGAAATTCAATCATTCTCATCTCCTTCCAGTGGGGAAATGGACTCAAAAATATGGTCGGTAGTCACAACCCCTTTCAGCTTTCCCGTATCATCCACCACAGGGACAGGATAGGGATTCTCGGAAATAATGGAAAACATATCCTCCAGAATGGTATCTTCCGATACGGTGGGAACTTTCCTGAGAATACTCTCAGGGATTCCTCCGGAAGCCTCCCCTTTTTCAAGAAGATTTTCAAGTTTCTTGTCCTGGGCGACCCCCAGAAGTTTATGCCCTTTGGTTACCACAAATGCGGCGTTACGTTTATTGGACCGCAGAAGGGTCAATGCTGTTTTGGGACCTTCCCATCCGTAAAGAAGAACTTTCGGGGGTTCCATGATGCTGCCTGCGGTCAGAACTTTAGCCGGAGAGGCATCCCGGACAAACTCCTGAACATAATCATCCGCCGGCTGGGTTACGATTTCTTCAGGAGTTCCCTCCTGTACCACCTCTCCGTTTCGCATGATGGCGATTCTGTCACCCAGTTTAAGGGCCTCATGAAGGTCATGGGTAACAAAAATAATGGTTTTCTGAAGTTTATCCTGCAGCTCTACGAGCTCATCCTGCATCTGCCGCCGGATAAGAGGGTCCAGCCCGCTGAAGGGCTCATCCATCAGAAGGATTTCAGGGTCATTGGCCAGAGCTCTTGCAAGCCCCACTCTCTGCTGCATCCCCCCGCTGAGAGATCCCGGATAGTAATCCTCCCAGCCTTTGAGGCCTACAGTTTCCAGAGTCTGCATCGCCTTGGCATAGCGCTCCCCCTTGGGCAGGCCTTTGACTTTCAAACCATAGGCGGCATTGTCCAATACTGTTAAATGAGGGAGCAGACCATAGTGCTGAAAAACCATTCCGAAGGTCTTTCGTCTGAACTGCAGCAGCTGGTCATGACTCATTTTGGTAATATTTTCATTATTGATGGTTATCGTACCGGAGGTGGGATTCACAAGTCGGATCAGATTTCTGACCAGTGTGGACTTTCCGCTCCCTGAAAGTCCCATAAGGATATAGAACTGCCCTTTTTCCACTGTGAGATTGATATTTCTCATTCCCACGATGCAGCCGGTTTTTTTCTGGATCTCTTCTTTGCTTTTTTCTCTGAGATCTTTTTTCAGAACCCTCTTAGGATCCCTGCCGTAGACTTTCCATAGATCTTTTATAACAATCTGGGGTCCCGCAGCAGACTCAGAAAGGCCCCCGGAGGGGCCATTTTCATGGTTTAATTCTGCCATTGACTAACCCTGTAGAGCCGCTTTGACTTTCTCGGCAACTTCGGGGCTGACCCATTTGGTCCAGACCTGTTCTTTGTTTTTCAGAAACCATTCGGCAGCCTGAGTCGTATCCCAGTCTTCAGAATCCATTTTGGCAAGGAATTCGTTGTTATCATCGACGGAAGTCTCATACTTTTTCAGGATTTCAACTACATCCGGGGCTTTTTCAAGCATCCCTTTGTTGATCAGAATGTTCACATCCGCAGGTTCATACTCGCTGCCTTTCAGACGGATCATATCCAGTTTTCCCAGAACCGCAGTAGGTGCCCAGTAGTAGCCGCACCAGGCTTCGCCCTTCTGATAGGCTCCCACCATAGTACCGGCAAGAGCTGCACCGGAACCGGCAATGCCAAGATTGAAAGTATCACCGAGTCCGTTCTCTTCAAAAATGGCTTCAGAAATCTTCATCTGTGACCAGCCGGCCACTCCACCGTAGACAACACCCTTATCGGGGTCTTCCGGATCTTTGAAAAGATGAGCGTACTTGGAAGATCAGCCACAGTTTTCAGTCCCGGAGCCATAGCATCGGGTCCTTCTACTACATAACGGGGTATCCACCAGCCCTGTGGACCGTCGGGGAGGTTTTTTCCCAGGTCGATCATGTCTCCCGAAGCGATAGCTTTATCGTAAACTTCCTGCCAGTTTGAGTGCCAGGATTCCATATCCACATCCACATCCCCCTGGATAAGACCATTGGCAATGGGCAGGGTATCACCAGCGATAAAGTCAGCCTTATAGCCTTCCAGGCCGTTTTCAATGATAAATGCCATAATCCTGTTATGGACCTGAACACTGTCCCAGGACACATCTCCGAAGACAATTGTTGTGACTTCACTATCCTGCTGTCCCTCTGCAGAAATGGAAAAACTCAAGGACATAAGCATAACCATTAATAGAACGAAAATTTTGCGCATACTAACCTCTTTTTATTTGGAATACTTTTATTAGTACTCTAATCTTTATAACGGATTATGTCAAATTAATTAAAGCATTTCCAATCTCTCACTAATCTTCTATTCTCATGCATATTCTTTTATGATTGTTCTAAAAAAGATTTTTTCATTTTTTCTGGTATATTTCCATTCCTGCCATAATAATTAGTGCCATAATGATTAGAATTCTTTACTTTATGGAAGAAAAAATGTTATTGTAAGGAAAATTCTCCCATAGGAGACAGGGCATGGATAAAAACGAAACAGCAGATGAAATAATATCAACACTCAGACAGATAATCAGAGCCATAGACCTCCAGTCGAAAAAACTGACCAAGAAGTTCGGCCTCACAGGTCCGCAGCTCATCGTTCTGAAAGAGATAAAAAAATATCCCGATAAACCCATATCGAAGATTTCCCAGCAGGTCAGCCTCTCACAGGCCACTGTCACAAGTATTCTGGACAGGCTGGAACAGCAGGGCTTCGCCTCCCGGAAAAGAAGTTCCGTAGACAAAAGAAAAGTTCATATTACTCTTACCGAGAAAGCTGAAACGATCCTTGCCACCAACCCCTCATTTCTGCAGGAGGAGTTTACCGATCAACTGGGAAAACTCCAGGAATGGGAAAAGTATATGATCCTATCCTCTCTCAAACGCCTTGCCGAATTGATGAAAGCTGAGTCCATACCGGTTCATCCGGTCCTTGTCAGCGGGACTATTGAATCGCCCTATCAGCATGAACACAGCTATCTGACGGAAGATGTCCTCTACGGTAAAAAGGACAAATAAATGAAAGCCCTGGCAGTCTGCGGCAGCAGGAGGAAAACCGGGAATACCGCGTACCTCCTGAAAGAAGCCCTTCAGGTTTTCTCAGACGAAGGCTTTGAAACGCAGATTCTCTACCTGGGGGATATGGACTTTGAAGGCTGCCGCGGCTGCGAAGGCTGTGCGAAAACCAACCGCTGTATTATTCAGGACGACATGCAGGATGCCTACCGCTTTATACGGGAATCAGAAGTTCTTCTGGCAGGCTCTCCCACCTACTTTTACAATATGAGCAGTGACATGAAACGCTTCATAGACCGCTGCTACTGCTTCACGTCCTTTGACAGAACCGACAGATCCGCCTGGGTCAGCGAACTGGAGGGAAGCCCGGCCCGTTATGCGGGCCTCATCTCCATCTGCGAGCAGACCACTGAAGACAACCTTGGTTTTACAGCAGATGCCATGCAGGCGGCTTTCTCCTCCCTGGGTTACCGGATTGTTTTTAATCAGAAGGTACTTCATGCTTTTAAAGCCGGAGAAGTGAAAGAACAGAAAGAAACACTCAATCAGACAAGGGAACTGGCCGGACGACTCGTTAAAACGGTCCTGCTTGGCCGCAATCTATAAAATGAGGTGAAACTGTATGAACAGAAAACTCTATGAAAAGGAACTGGCCGGTCTGCAGATAGAACTGGTTAAACTTCAGGAGTGGATCAAATACAGGAAACTTAAAGTTGTCGTTCTGTTTGAGGGAAGAGATGCCGCGGGAAAGGGCGGGGTTATAAAAAGAATAACAGAATCTTTGAATCCCCGTTTCTGCCATATTGCAGCCCTGGGAAAACCGACCGACAGAGAGGAAAGCCAGTGGTACTTCCAGCGTTATGTGCCCTACCTACCGGCAGAAGGTGAAATGGTACTGTTTGACAGAAGCTGGTACAACTGTGTGGGTGTGGACAGAGTCATGGGATTCACAACTCCCGATCAGTGGGAGGAATTCTACATATCCTGTCCGGAGTTTGAAAGGATGCTCATCCGGTCCGGAATCATCCTTGTAAAATACTGGTTTTCCGTCTCTGACAGGGAGCAGGAAAAGCGATTTCAGAGCCGGATTGATAATCCCACCAAAAGATGGAAAATAAGTCCCATGGATCTGAAATCCAGGGAGCTCTGGGAGGAATACTCCCGGGCCAAGGACATCATGTTCAGCTTTTGCGACACCGAGGACTCTCCCTGGTATGTCGTTCCCGCTGACAGCAAAAAGGAAGCCAGGCTGAACTGTATCAGCCATCTGCTCTCCCTGATCCCCTATGAAGAGATACCCCGGGAAAAGATTGAACTCCCCCCGAAAACAAAGGGGAATTACAAACGCCCCCCCCTGGAACATCAGAGATTCATCCCCCGGAAGTACTGACAAAACAGGTGGATCTGGAGGTTCCAGCAACTTGTCCACACAGGAATGGCAAAAACAAATACAAAGTATTCATTCCTGAAACAAGAAATTGACACACTTCCAAATTATTTTTGTAACATAGGCCAGTTGCTGATGTTTGTTAATTAAAAGCTTCAGAAGTTTTAAGACAGATTATTACTGGTTGAAGATTTTTCATTTTACTTTCTCCATTTTTAAAAAGGCTCTTACGTTGTGAGAGCCTTTTTTTTATTCAGGAGACTTCCTGATCCGTCAGCCTGCCGATGGTCTGTATAAGCTGTTCTTCATCAAAGGGTTTCCTGAGGACCGCATCTATGGAGGACTGCACAAAATCCTCCTGAAAATCCAGTATACTATGGGCTGTAATGACAATGATCGGGCATTCTATCCCGGCCTCACGGATTCTCTGGGCAGCCTGAATGCCATCCAGCCCGGGCATGCTCACATCCATCAGTATAATATTAAAAGAGTGTCTCCGGCAGGATTCAACAGCCTGAAACCCATCGACAGCCTGAGAGATCTCCCAGTTCTGGCGTTTGAGAATTGTGGTGAGATAGAGTCGGTTGATTTCATCGTCTTCCGCGACAAGAACATGAAATTTTTCAGGGGATAGAAGAGACGTTAAATTTTCTTCCGCAGGTCCTTGGGAGAGCGTTTCAGTACCGGATTTGTCCTCCAGGATTCCCAGAGCTTTCCGGGCGGATTCCATCATATACCGGAGCAGATCCAGCTGCTCTCCATTCAGATCCGTATCTTCAAGCAAACTCCCCATACAGATGATCCCGTTCAGGGAGGACCTCATATCATGACGCCAGTTTTTGCTTTCAGGTACGCCTGAATCACTCATATCACGGAATATCCTCAAAACTGTCGATGAGTTTGAAAAAAGCCGTAAATCCGAGCTGATCAAAGACTTTTCGGACTTTGGCATTCATATTCAGAAGGTAGAGATCGCTGTCCTTCAGATCTGCCTGCATGCGGATAGTCGTAAATGCCCCGATACCGCTAGAAGAGATATACTGAAGCCCGGACAGTTCCAGAACGATAACAGCGCCCTTCCAGTCGGTCTGGAAGAATCCTATAATGCAGTCTGTAAATTCCGCCGTGTTGGTGTGACTGAGGACTCCCTCCATAGAAATGATAATACGTTCCCGGGAGGAAACCTCCTCAATCCGGGCACTTAATCTGAGATCAGCGAGAGTATCATTCGCTATTTCAAAGGGACTTATATCGATCATAAGCGTATTCTATCATAGGCATCAGGTGTAGAGAAAGCGCTTAATTTTCAAAGATGGTGTTTTTTCAAAGGGTTCCACCTGCTCAATCAGCTCGCTCAGCCTGGAAAGAACACTCAGACTTTCATTGGCTTTTTTGCGGATAGACTCCAGAATTTCCTTCTTCATTCTCATGAGCTCTTCCGGAGATCCTTTGAGATTATTGACAAACTCATCAATCCTTTCACTGTTCAGCTGAACCCTTGCGACAAGGCTGTTGCCCATTCGGACCACGAGCGATTCCAGAACAAAAGGATCTCTGTTGATCACAGCTTCGATCTCTTCGGGGTAGATATTCTCTCCGTTGGGACCGAGGATCATATTTTTCAGCCTTCCCTTGATAAACAGAACGCCCTGCTTACTGAGAAAACCGAGGTCTCCTGTTTTAAACCATCCGTCTTCCGTGAAAACCTGAGCGGTTTTCTTCGGCTCTTTGTAGTACCCCAACATGATATTGGGACCTTTGGCCTGAACCTCACCATGACCTGTTTCAGGATTGATATCGGCAATCCTCAGTTCCACATCCCTGAAAGCGGGACCGATAGACCTGTAGACTGTTTCTTCCGGTTTGGCGCCTGCAAGACAGGGAGCTGTTTCCGTCAGGCCGTAACCGATGGAGTAGGGAAATTTCGCATCTCTGAGGAATTTCTCCACATCCGGCCCCAGGGGAGCCCCGCCGATTCCGAAGAACCGGATATTTCCTCCGAAAAGCTCTTTCAGTTTCTTTCCCGCAACAAATCTGTGAAGGAGGAAACGGGTGAAGGGAATATTATAGAGAGTTTTCAGCACCGGAGAAGCGGTCAGCTTCGGAAGGATACTGGAACGGTATATTTTCTCTATCAGAAGAGGAACAGTCAGCATATGGGTCGGTCTGACAACAGAAAGGGCGGAGAGCATAATCCGGGGTGTGGGAGCCCCTTTGAGATAACGGATTTCTGCTCCCGACAGCATGGGAAGGATCAGACCGATGGTACATTCATAGGTATGGGCCAGGGGCAGAACCGAAAGGAAACTGTCTCCCGGACGAATGTGACCGACATCAATGCCGACCATGGCATTATGGGTAATATTTTTATGAGACAGCATGACCCCTTTGGAGGATCCGGTTGTCCCTGAAGTATACAGGATTGCCGCCATGGTATCTTCTTCGGGGAATTCCAGATTATCAAGACGGGAGACACCGGAGGAATCTCCGCCCAGGATCTCCTGGATAAAATCCCTGGACTCAGGTTCGAAAAGGAGGGACAGCTCTTTCAGAAGAACATACTTTTTATCCTTCACCAGAGGAGACTCCCCCATCCTGGCAAGAACTTTTTCTGAAACAAAAAGGAAGGAAGCTTCCGAATGATCGAGTATATTCTGTATCTGTTCTGCTGAGAAATCCACCATGACAGGGACAGCGACGACTCCCATGGTCGTCAGTGCCAGATAAACAAGTCCCCACTCGGGGCGGCTTTCGCTGATAAGGCTGACTTTATCTCCCGGTCTTATCCCTTTTTCATCAAGGAACTGCTGTATAAGACTAATGATCCTACCGGATTCTTCATAACTGACTGATTGCCCGTCGGCATATCCCAGGAAAGCTTTCTCTCCATAAAGATTACGACTCCTGTTCCATCCTTCGGCCAGTGTCAGCTTCTGAAGTATATCAGACATTTTCATTTCTCCTGTTTTTACATGTGATACCTTCCTAATAATGCCTTAATTTCCTCTGTTCGTCAAAGAATTTTATCTGTATTCCCTGTGTTTTCATAATGAAGAGAGGACTATTTTTACACTAGTGAATGTTTCACTGCATTTACAGAGCCCTTATATTCCGCTATATTTTTTAAAACATAAAATGGCTTCAAGCCATGGAAAGAACTAGGAGAGAACCGTGAAAAAAGTCGGGATTATCGGATGGAGAGGTATGGTTGGTTCGGTCCTTATGGAGAGGATGATTGCCGAAGGTGACCTGAAATCAAAAGATATGGAGCCTCTGTTTTTCTCCACATCCCAGGCCGGACAGAAAGCTCCGGAAGTCGGAAGAGAGCTGCCTCCTCTGGCAGATGCCTATAACCTGGAAACCCTGATGGGACAGGATATAATCCTCACATGCCAGGGCGGTTCTTATACAGAAAAAGTCTATCCTGAACTGAAAAAATCCGGATGGAAAGGCTACTGGATCGATGCCGCTTCCACACTGAGAATGGCAGATGACAGTCTTATTGTTCTTGATCCGGTCAACAGAAACGTGATTGATCAGGGCCTGGCGAAAGGGATCAAAACCTTTGCCGGCGGAAACTGCACTGTCAGCCTGATGCTTATGGGTCTGGGAGGACTGTTCAGAGAAAATCTGGTGGAATGGATGACCTCCATGACCTATCAGGCTGCTTCCGGTGCGGGAGCTCAGAATATGCGGGAACTTATTTCCCAGATGGGAGTTCTCGGACAGGCCGGAAAGGGATTGATGGATCCTTCCAGTGCCATACTGGACCTTGACCGAAAAATAACCGAAACCCTCCGGTCGGACAGCTATCCGACACAGCAGTTCGGTGCTCCCCTGGCAGGGTCCCTGATTCCCTGGATTGATAAACCCATGGATAACGGCATGACCAAGGAAGAGTGGAAAGGATTTGCAGAAACCAACAAGATTCTGATGAACGATCCGATGGTTCCCATAGACGGACTTTGTGTGAGAATCGGCGCCATGCGCTGCCACAGCCAGGCTTTGACGATCAAGCTGACAAAAGATGTCGCCCTCAGCGAAGTGGAGGATATCATCGCCTCCAGTACAGACTGGGCGAAGTTCGTCCCCAACAGCAAAGAGATCACACTGAAGGAACTTGCCCCCGCCGCTGTTTCGGGAACAATGAATGTCCCTGTGGGCCGTGTCAGAAAACTGAATATGGGCCCTGAATATCTGACGGCCTTTACTGTGGGCGACCAGCTTCTGTGGGGAGCCGCAGAACCGGTGCGCCGGATGCTTCAGATAACCCTTGAATATCTGAACAGCTGAGTTCATCCGCTGTTTCTGAATCATAAGGAGAATGTCTATCATTCTCCTTTTTTTTGGGAGTAAATTCAAAAGGGGGACTTCCCCGGGAGGTTGTTACATGGTCAATGAAATTTCCAATGAAAGCCGGGAGGACTTTTTCTCGGAACGGTACTATCGCTTCCTCCGGGATCTTCCCCCTCTGAAGAATCTGCCTGACGAAACGGAAGTCATCTATCCCTACGCAGATGAAACCGTACAGAAGATGATCCACAGTTTTTTTGACAAATATTTCAGGGATAACAATCCCCGGATTTTCCTGATAGGAATCAATCCGGGACGATTCGGCGGAGGAGTCACAGGCCTGGCCTTTACAGATCCGGTCTATCTGGAGGAAAGCTGCGGCATTGCCAATCCCTTTCCCAAGACTCATGAGCTCTCCTCGCGTTTTATTTATGAGATGATAGAAAGCTACGGTGGGGCGGATCTGTTCTACAGCCATGTTTTCCTGACTGCCTTTTCCCCTCTGGGGTTCACATGGAAGGGAAAGAACCGCAACTATTACGATACGCCCGGCCTGTGGAATACCCTGAAACCCTGGATCCTGGAAACCTTCCGGCAGCAGCTGGCACTGGGAGCCGACCGGAATACAGCCTTCTGTCTGGGGCAGGGAAAAAACTACAGGATCCTGCAGGAGCTCAACAGGGAGCATCATTTTTTCAAAGAGATACGCCCCCTTCCCCACCCCCGGTGGATCATGCAGTACCGATTGAAGCGGAAGGAAGAATTCCTTACACTCTACCGGGAAGAAATCAACAAGGCGAGAGGCGGCCGATGAAGGCGAAACTGATATCCGACATAGTAGCTCACAATAAAAGGAGGGAGGAGATGACCCTCTCCCCCCAGGCCTGTCCCAGCAGCAGGGGAATCCGCCTGAATCCGGAAAAAAAGGCCCTTCCGGATATCCGTTCCTCCTTCTCCCGGGATACGGACCGGATCATCCACTCCCACTCCTATACCCGTTACATCGATAAGACTCAGGTTTTTTCCCTGTTTCAGAACGACCACATCACCCACAGGGTTCTCCATGTCCAGCTGGTTTCAAAAATTGCCAGGATGATTGGAAGGTCGCTTCAGCTGAACGAAGATCTTATAGAAGCCATCGCCCTGGGTCACGATCTGGGCCATGTTCCCTATGGGCATGACGGAGAAAAATATCTGAACAGTATCTGCCGGGAGGCGGGCTGCGGTCTTTTTGTCCACAACGCCCAGAGCATGAGAACCCTGATCGCTCTGGAAAACCACGGCAGAGGGCTGAATCTGACGATCCAGGTACTCGACGGAATACTCAGCCACAACGGAGAACTTCTGGAGCAGGAATACGCTCCGGACAGAAACAAAACCCGGGAACAGCTGCTGGAAGAGTATAACAGCTGCTTTACAATCGAGAAGGCTTCCCGGAAAATCCGTCCCATGACTCTGGAGGGCTGTGTCGTCAGGATATCCGATATCATAGCCTATATAGGCCGAGACATCGAAGACGCCATCACAATCGGCATGATAAGACGGGAGGATCTTCCCGGAGAGACAAAGTCCGTCCTGGGTGACCGGAACGACCATATCATTCAGACTCTGGCATACGACCTGATAGAACAGAGCTTCGCAAAGCCTTTTCTCAGTTTCTCTTCCCGCATCTTCAAAGCCCTGAAATCCCAGATGGAGTTCAACTACAGGATGATCTATCAGAACCCGGATAAAAAATCTGAAGATGAGAAGATTGAAAATATGTTCCGCTATCTTTTCCGGACCTATCTGAATGAACTGAATTCCAGAAACAGCTCAAGCTATATCTACCGGTGGACCACAGAAAAGATGAGCCTTGAATACAGACAGCAGACCCCTCCGGAAAGGATTGCCGTAGACTATATTGCCAATATGACCGACCGCTATTTCAATGAGGATTTCCGCCGCAGGATGATACCGGAAAATTTCGGTTTTAAAATCCGCTGAGAACCATTTCCATACCGGGGCTGTGATACAGGCTCCCCCGTCCTGGGATCCGGACCGGGTCCTTCCCCTTTGCAATTTCCCATCGGAAGCATTAAAATTCCCAGTATAGAGGTCTGTTATGATGGCTGTAAGCACTGTGCTTCCAGTTCAGGAAATTCAACAGAACAGGCCCCTGGAAGAACTGGAAGCGGAACGCTACCGGAAAGAGCTGTATGAAGGACGCCGGCTGGAAAAGGAAAGAGAGCAGGAGAAAAACCGGCTGGAGAAAGAGAGAGAAAAGAAGGCATACAGGGAATCGGACAGAGCGGATATTCCCTATTACATGGGAGTGAAAGTGGATCTGCTGGCCTGACCCGGTAGCACCAGAAACGGGACCTGTCCCGGGAGAGGTCTATCTTTTTCAAGGGACAGAAAACTCAAGCAGTTTTGAGATTCTTCACAAGAAGAACCTGATTGCCCTTTTTATTGTATTTCACCTGATCAAAAAGAACCCTTGTCATATTGATTCCCCGTCCATGGGTAAGCATGTCCTTTTCAACTGTTTTGTCCACCTTGTTCATGGTGGATTCAAAGTCAAACCCGCATCCCTGGTCGGTCACCATATACTGAACACTCTCTTCTGTCAGAACATAGTCGATACAGACCCTTCTGTCCCTGTAGCGGGGATCCTGCTGACGCTCCCTGATGAAATCCAGATACCTTCCCTCTGACATGGCCCTGGTTTTCTCATCAAAAGTAATGTTCAGATTTCCGTGTTCAATCGCATTGATAATGATCTCCTGAAGTCCCATCTTCACCATCAGGACCGTTCCCTGATCAATATACTTATTCAGAGTCTGAGTCAGCCTGGTGGCGACATCATCGATGGCAATGATATAGTTTTCAATTGTGAGTTTCAGCTTTTCATATTCGATGCTCCGCATCAGCCTGGAGGTCTTCATCTTTGTGGCCCGTCCGATATATTCCACTTCCTGCTCATCTGTTTCCAGATAATCGAAGTGAAACTCATACTCTTCGGGCTCTCCCGTCCGGGGATCATCCACAATGGTATGAAAAGTAACAGACTCTTTATCATTGCTGAGCTGCCTCAGATTTTCGTTCATAATCTGCCGGGAAACCCGGGAGTCTCCGCCGTGGGAGTGGTTTATTACATCGATGAAATGTTTGTTTTCACTCTCTCTTGAAAGGGCGAAATAGGACCGGGCTTTCTGATTCATAGACATGAAGCGCATTCCCGGAGAGAGAGAGAAAATCGCCTGGTCCGCCCCCTCTGACAGGTGTCTGTACTTCCTTTCAGAGGTTTTCAGCTTCCTGTAGGTATCCTGAAGCTCCCCGTAGGTATCCGAGAGTTTCCTGTGGGTTTTATTCAGCTCTTCATGGGTTCTGAAAAACTCATTCACAATAGCCGTCATGATAAAAAGGATCATCAGTGAGAGTCCCACGGACAGGCGGGAATAACGGAAGGCATTGAGAAAGAGATTATGGCCGAACTGGTAGAAAAGGATATCATCGATTGCTGAAACCGCCGCAAGTATGGTCCCGGTCACAATAATGAAATATTTGGGATCCCTGTGATTCTTTAACAGAGAAATCGTTGAAAAAATAATCATGCAGCTCAGATAGACACCCAGCATGGCATCCCTCAGGGAGTAGAGAATCCCGACTCTTCCCCGCCCCAGATCTCCGGGGGAAATTGCCGGTCTTACAATCCCGTTTGTCACGGAGATAAATGAATCGGGCAGGACAAACGCGAGTACAGAAATAACCACCGCTGCGGCCAGGCCGAAACGGGCCATACCCCGGCTCAGTCTCTCAAGCCGGCTCCCTTCGGGAACCACACAGGAAGTGAAGTTCATGACGCCGTAGAGGAAAAAAGCCCCTGTCAGCTGTCCCAGTCGGTGGAAGATCCTTCCGGTCTGAACATTCCCTGTCCAGCCCGTAACAATGACAAGGAACTCAAAAAGGACATACAGCGCCGCACAGACGCTAATGATCAAACCGGCCTGATAGAGCTTTTCCCGGAAGCGGGCATATAGAAAAATATAGGCGATAATCACTGCCAGAAGCAGGAGAGAGCAGGCTGCAGGTATCATCAGCTGTACAGCATCTACAATGGAATAGTCCCAGTTCATTTAAAACCTCGAATAGTTAACGGATCCCTATTTTTTAATTATTATCAGATGCCCCTGTCCTTTACAATAAGGGGGAGGAAATCTCCCTTCTATTTTACAGCAAAATCCGGATTCGGCGGGAAATACCTCGAAATTCCATTGCCAAAGTGACAAAACCATAGTATAAATGGATGAAAACCTAAGTGTTCTAACACACTAAAACTCCAAAGGAGAGGATAAAACCATGGATATAAAAACAACCTTTTCCCCGGCGGAAGATGGCATAGATCCCGGCCGGGTTCCCCGGAAAAAACTGTATACAGGCGCCCGGATACCGGCAGTGGGGCTGGGAACCTTCGGTTCAGACAGCGTTTCGGCTGTGGAAATCGCCAATGCAGTCATCGAAGCAGCAGAACTGGGATACAGGCATTTTGACTGTGCCTCGGTTTACGGCAATGAAAAAGAGATCGGTCAGGCTTTCCAGACCATACTGAAAGGAGGAATTCCCCGGGAAGAACTCTGGGTGACTTCAAAAGTATGGAATGATATGCATGACAGGGTCATCGAATCCTGCGAACAGACCCTGAAGGATCTGCAGCTGGACTATCTGGATCTCTACCTGGTCCACTGGCCCTTCCCCAACTACCATCCCCCCGGATGCAGTGTGGATTCCCGGAGCCCCGATGCCAAACCTTTCATTCTCGAAAATTTCACGAAAACATGGAAACAGATGGAAGAACTGGTGGATCGGGGTCTTGTAAAACAGATTGGAACGTCCAATATGACGATTCCCAAGCTTAAGGGAGTCCTGCAGGAATGCCGGATAAAGCCGGCGGCCAATGAAATGGAACTGCATCCCCATTTTCAGCAGCCCGAACTCTTTGCCTATGTAGTGGAACAGGGTATTCAGCCCATTGGATTCTCTCCCATAGGATCCCCCAACCGCCCCGAAAGGGACAGAACGTCTACGGATACAGTGGATATAGAAGATCCCGTTGTCAGAAAGATCGCGGAAGCCCATAATATCCATCCTGTTTCAGTCTGCCTGAAATGGGGGGTTCAGCACGGACAGGTGCCTATCCCCTTTTCCACGAAAAGACGGAACATCCTGAGTAATCTGAAAACCATTGTGGAAGATCCCCTCAGTGACGCCGAAATGGAAGAACTTTCAAAAATTGACAAGGACTGCCGTCTGATCAAAGGGCAGGTTTTTCTCTGGAAAGAGAATCAGACCTGGGAGGACCTCTGGGACATCAACGGAGAGATAACCCCTCCCTGACCCCCATAGGGAGCCCCAAGATCTGAAACCTTGCTTGTTTTCCCTCCCAACCTGTCCTATAATCAACTCCACCCCTTTGGAGCCCTCCGGGGAAAGGACAGGTATGGGAGCAGAAAAGCTTCAGAAAACATCAGGAGACCTCAGCCGGGAAGAACAGGGTCTAACAAGAGTAAGGCGAAAAAACCTGGGTGCCTTCTTTACTCCTGCCGACCAGGCGGATTTCATGGTGCGTACCTATCAGATCCACAGGGACTGGGCAGACGGGGCGGTCATTCTCGACCCGACAGCCGGGAACGGAGCCCTTCTGGAATCCCTTATCCGGACCACTTTAAACGAGGAAATCCCCATAACGGAAAAAATGCTTTCATCCCTGGGGGGCATTGAACTGGAACCCGCGTTTTTCCGGGACTTTACTGAAAGGATCCGCAGCCGCTACAGGCTGCGGCTGCCGGAGTATACGATCAGACAGGGAGACATCCTGGATGATCAGGCATCCTGTAAGGCCGATATCCTTTTCGGAAATCCCCCCTGGCTGAACTTTACCGACATGGAAGAATCCCAGAAAGAGAAGGCGAAACCCCTTTTTCTTCATTATGGACTGGCGGGCGCCCCGGGGGAGCTGCTCCTGGGAAACTCCCGCATAGATCTGGCCGCCCTGGTAATGATGAAAACCCTGTCGGAGAATCTGCATCCCCGGGGGAAGGCCTACTTCTTCACCCCCCTTTCGGTCATTCTCAACGAAGGAGCCCACAACCGGTTCAGAAAAGGTTCCCTGGGAAAGAGAGATTTCCGCATCCGGGAGATCCGGGATTTCAACGGACAGGAAATTTTTCAGGATGTCTCCACAAGGTGCGGTTTCCTCTCCATCGAGACGGACCGGAAACCCGAAGCACCGATCCCCTACTACACGCTGGAAAATTCCCGATGGGAAAAGCAGTGGGCCCGGCCGATATCCTCTCCCGGCAGCGCCTATATTGTAGAAACCGACCGCAGCGAAATCCCCCGGGAAATCCCCCGGATACAGATAGAGAAATCCTCCCAGCCCCGGCAGGGCATCAATACGGGAGGACGGAACAGTTTCTACATTTTCAGCAGTTGCCTTCCTCTGAAACCGGGAATCGTCCGGGTCGGCAACAGGGAGGGGACAGTCGATCTGCCGGAAGAGCTCATCTATCCTCTGATAGGCAGAAATCAGTTCAAAGAGACCCCGGTTCCGGATAAATTTATCTTCCTGCCCTACTCAGATGAGGGGAGAATTCTCAGCAGAGAGGAACTGGCCGCCTACCCTCTGGCTTTCGCTTATGTAGAGAGAAACAGAGAGCTCCTGGAAAGCCGGAAGGGAATCCTCATGCAGTCCCGGATGAAAAACGGGACCTACTGGGGTCTACTGGGTATCGGGCCCTATACCTTTGCCCCCTGGAAGATCGTATGGGAATCCTACGGCAAAAAAGACTTCCTCCCCCGGATGTTTTCCCGATACAGAGAGAAACCATGGATCCCCAATCAGGCGCTTCAGGCCTACTGCTCCTTTCAGAAAAAGGAGGATGCCCTGAAAATACTGGAAGAGCTGCAGAACCCCCTGATAAACTCCCTTCTTCAGAAACAGAGAATGCAGGGAACCTGTAACTGGGCGCAGCCGGGGAGAATAAAAGTGTTTATGGATATCGCCTGAGAAAGTCCTGTAGGAAAGATCTCACAGATTGTATGTGATCTGCAGGCCCGTATCCCAGGAAGTGAGACTCTGAATATCCTGGTCGGTACTGGCAAACCGGCTCACCACCCCTATACGGACATCGGGGAAAAACTCATAGGAGATCCCCCCGTTGTACCTGATCATGGAGCTGTTCTCCGTAAGGGTCAGATAGTAGTAGTTCACTCCCGCATCGAAGACAAGTTTCTGAAAAAATACCGAATTGCTGAAGATATGGCGGAAAAGCGCATCATGATAGAAAACGCCGAAAGTCAGGGCATTGGCCAGGGCCGGACGGGGATCTTCGCGGACATACTCATCCATAAAAAGCAGGGACACGCCGAATCTGACACCGATGACCGACCGGGCTTCCACGGATTCCCGGAAAAATCCGCGCATCTGCAGAGCCAGGTCCACCTGGTGGTCCAGAAGATCCGCCCGGTCCGGATTCACAAGGTTCCCGTAATACCGGATGTTGACCCCCAGAGCCCGGTCCACCCCCTGGAAATAGTACTGAAAGTCGCCGAAGACACTATAGAAAGGAGAGCGTTCATCACTGCTCTGATGCTGATAAAACTCCTGATTATCCAGGAAAACAGGCAGAGAGTAGCCGAGAGCCGTGCCGGCGGAGAGAGAAAGGTAATCCCTGTAGAGCGCCGGTGTTTCAAACTGCTTTCCCGCAAAGTGTTCCTCTTCAAAATCCGGAGCGTCCAGATTCTCCTCTTCCTCCGGAACAGAGGGCGAAGGTTCCTCGGGATTATAAAACTCCGGTTTATCCGTATCGCTTTCATCTTCAGGGGGAAGTTTTTCACGGCTTATGAGCTGCAGTTCCATAAGAGAACTCCTCATATCCAGCAGCTGGCTGTTAGCCGGTGCCATAGCGATGGCTGTATCAAGGATCCTTATGGCCTGTTCGATATCTCCCCGGCTCATGGCATCCAGCGCCTGGGACTTGAGCAGATCCAGATGATACTGCCTCTCCAGAGGATCATCCGCAGGGCCCTCAGAGATCTGGGCGGACAGGGGAAAAAACAGGAGAAGGAACAGGATCTTCAAAAATCCCTTTTTCAATGAGACGCCCCTCTCAGAGCCTTCCATTTGGCTGAATGGGGAAAATCCTTAAACAGGTCTCCCCAGTTTCCTCTGTAGGTGGGTGTCCGCAGACTGGCTTTGAGCTCCTGCAGAAAGGTATCCCGGGAAACATCCACCGCTCCCATGGTTTCAAGGTGCGGCGTATGCTGCTGACAGTCTACAAAGGCAAACCCTTTTTCCTGCAGATACCAGGTCAGGGCAATCAGAGCCGTTTTGGAGGCATTGGACTCCCGGGCAAACATGGATTCTCCTATAAAGCAGCTCCCCAGGGATATGCCGTAGAGGCCCCCCACCAGCTCCTGTTCCCTGTACACCTCGACGGAATGGGCAAATCCCAGATCATGGAGGCGGCAGTAGGCCTCTTTCATATCACCGCTGATCCAGGTTCCCTCCTCTCCTTTGCGGACGATAGAGGCGCAGCCGTCCATTATCCCGGCAAAGTCCCTGTCAACGACCACAGAGAAATGACCGGCTTTTATGAGTTTCCTCATACTTTTGGAGACCTTCAGATTTTCTGGATAAAGGATAAACCGGGGATCCAGACTCCACCAGAGGATATCCTCCCCCTCGTTAAACCAGGGAAAGATCCCCTGGGCATAGGCGGAGATAAGCATTCCCGGAGAGAGATTACCTCCCACTCCGACAATATCATCTTCCCATGTTTCCGGAGGAGGAAAAGGAAAAAAATCATGAACTTCCAGCCAGGGAAAGCCGGGATCACTCACTGCTCAGGACCTCGATGACAACATCATCCTCTCTGATATCCGCCCGGGCTTTTCCTCCTGAGGAGAGATTCCCGAAGAGCACCTGATCCACAAAGAAAGTCTTGATCTTATCATCCACAAGCCGGGAAATATTCCTGGCTCCGTACTCCCGGGAGTACCCCTTCTCGGCCAGCCAGCGGATACACTCATCGCTGACCTCCAGGGTGACATTCTTTTCGTTCAGCTGTTTCTCGAAACCTTTGATTTCCTTCCTCACAATGGACTGAACCACCTCATCGGGAAGACCGTGAAAGGTAATGATCTTATCAAGCCGGTTCCGAAATTCGGGAGTGAAGATCCTGTTGACCGCACCGTCCACAGCTTCGGTAGAGATGGTTTCCCCTCCGAAGCCGATGACAGACCGGCCCATATCCCGGGCGCCCGCATTGGATGTCATAATGATAACGGCGTGCCTGAAATCGGCTTTCCGTCCCATATTATCCGTTACCGTGGCATAATCCATCATCTGCAGGAGAATATTGAATACATCGGCATGGGCCTTTTCAATTTCATCGAGGAGAAGCACCGCATGGGGGTTTTTCCGGATGGTATCGGTCAGCAGGCCTCCCTCTTCATACCCCACGTAACCGGGAGGAGATCCTATCAGACGGGAGACCGTATGTTTCTCCTGATACTCACTCATATCGATCCGGTGAAGAGATACTCCCAGCTCTTCCGCCAGAAGACGGGCCAGCTCTGTTTTCCCCACTCCGGTGGGTCCAACAAACAGAAAGGATGCGATGGGCTTCCCGGGCTGACGGAATCCCGCACGGGACCGTCTGATTGCCATGGTGACAGCATCAACCGCTTCATCCTGACCGTAAAGGTTCGCTTTGAGTGCCGTATCCAGAGTTTTAAGCTTATCCGTTTCATTGACGGACACACTCTTCTCGGGAATCCGGGCTATGGTTGCGACAACCTTCTCCACATCCTGTTCCGTAACGGTCTGATTTGTTCCGGCGGTGCCCTCTTTTTCGGCTTTCAGCCTCTTCCAGGCACCGGCTTCATCAATCAGGTCGATCGCCTTGTCGGGAAGATGCTTTTCATTGATATACTGATCCGAAAGGGTCACCGCGGCCTCTATGGCTTCGGGAGTGAAGATCACACCGTGATGCTCTTCATAAACGCTCTGCAGCCCTTTCAGGATCTGTCTAGTTTCATCAAGGCTTGTCTCGGGAACATCTATTTTCTGAAAACGCCTTGCCAGAGCATGGTCCTTTTCAAAATGTTTCTTGAATTCATCGTAGGTTGTGGAGCCGATACAGCGGAGGGATCCTCTCACCAGAGCCGGCTTCAGAAGATTTCCCGCATCCATACTGCCGCCGGAAACGGATCCGGCCCCGATAATCGTATGGATTTCATCGATAAACAGGATAACATTGTCTATGGCTTCCAGCTCTTTCAGAACCAGCTTGATCCTCTCTTCGAAATCCCCTCTGAACCTGGTTCCCGCCAGGAGACTTCCCATGTCAAGGGAAAAGATCTTCGCCCCCTTAAGGAAGGCAGGAACCTCCTCCTGATGGATCCGCCAGGCCAGACCTTCGGTGATGGCTGTTTTTCCCACACCGGGATCCCCTACATGGACAGGGTTGTTTTTCAGCCTTCTTGAAAGGACCTGTATGGTTCTTTCCAGGATTTCCTCCCGGCCGATAAGGGGTTCCAGTTTGCCCTGCTCCGCCAGAGCAGTGAGATTCGTCGTATACGCATCCAGGGCGCTCTTTTTCTTCTTTTTGCTTCTGCCCGCAGTCTGAGAGGTCTGATATTCATGAAAATCCTCATCCATCTCATCATCCTGCCCCATATACTCATCCTCATCCATTTCATCCAGATCAGGATTGGAGGCAACCAGATGGGAAACCGCTGTCAGCAGATCCAGCCGTGTAACACCGGATTTTTTCATATAATAGGCGGCGAAGCTCTCAGGCTCCTCCAGAATAGAGACCAGGATGTCGCCGATATCGATCCATTCCTTTCCGGCGGAGCTCATCTGGAGCATGGTCCTCTCAATCACATTCTGGAGCCCTTCAGTCTGTACCGGTTCCATGCCTGTTACGGTTGTCAGATACCGGGCGAAATACTCTTCCAGATCTATTTTAATCTCATCCGGATCGGCTCCGCAGGATTCCATGATCTCTCTGGGATCGGAGAAATCCAGGGAGGTATACAGAAGATGCTCGGGAGTAAAGAACTCATGATTCCGGCTTCTGGCTTCCTGATACGCTGTATTTACAATAATCTGCAATTCCTGACTTATATTCATAACCTCAGGCCTTCTCCATGACGCATTTGAGGGGGAATTCCCTCTGCCTGGACATATCCTTCACCTGTTTTACCTTGGTGGAGGCAATGTCAAAGGGGTAAAGCCCCACAATACCGCGGCCCTTCTTATGCACGTCCAGCATAATTCTGGTGGCGTCCACCGGGGCCTTATGAAAAACCGTTATCAGGATCTCCACAACGAAGTCCTGTGTCGTATAATCATCATTCAAAAGAAGAACCCTGTACATGCCGGGTTCTTTCAATCCTTCTTCCACTTTCTCAAGTATTTCACCGTCAAAGTGATTTTGTCTCTCTGCCATACTATTAATGTACTGATTTTTTAAGGGACTATCAATCTCAGCTTGATATTATGATGATTTACTTTTCAGCACAGGAGGATTATAGTAAAGAGAGACATAAAAGAACGCCTATTAACGGGAGAAGAAGATGATCAGGAAACTGCTAATAACACTCATTCTATTCAGCTGTCTGCTATCTGCAGCGGGAGCAGAAAATTTTTACGAATCCTATCCCGCCACCGAACGGCTGATGATTGCTGATGCCTATCTTGCCGTATCAGAAAATTATGCCCGTCTGGGAGAGAACGATAAAGCCGAAAGCTTCAAGGCCATCGCCCTTGCGGTCTACCCCGACATCGAGGCGGCCAGAGAGGCAGGCAAGACCGGATCCGCCGTGGTGACAGCACCTGCAGAGCCGGCTCAGATCCAGACAGCCGCCCCGGCCAGACCGAGCGGCAAGGAAGCTTCGGCAGTCCGGTATTTCTTTTCGAAGCTGATGAGAGCCGTCTTTGCCGAAGACCTGAGCGGTGTGATGTCGCTGATATCCACAAGGCTCTATCTGCCCGGATACGATCAGGGAGTCACAAAGGAGGAAGTATCGGAATATCTTGTATATGCCTTTGAAAAATATCCTCTTGAATCCACGGATCCTTCCCTCCTGTATGATTTCAATCGTTACTTTATCAAAAAAGAGGGCTCATCCTGGACAGTCAGACTCAATATGACCGAACTGGGATCTGAACTGTTTTTCGAGAAAACAGGGCTTCCCGGAGCTTCCCACATTTTCTATTTCCGGGAGTACAGAGAAGGCTGGCGGCTTATCGCCATCAATGCGGAATAACAGTTAAGATCTCCTTAAGAATTGAAAAAACCCTGCAGGGATTCCTACAGGGTTTTCCATTTATGAAACCACTTTTTCAGGTTCCCCGTTTTCAGAACCTTCCTGACATGAACCACATACCCGCAGTCCGGCGGAAGGGCCGGAGAGAACAGAGCTGTCCAGAGAGTCACCTTCCGGCACTCCTTACAGGCATTGAAGCGGTTTACATAGACCCGGCAGCGTTTTGATTCCTCATCCAGGAATCGGCAGGGTTTATTATAATCGGTAATAAGAATACCTCCGGGAATATACTCTTTTTCGTAACAGCATTTCCCGCAGCAGTGACAGTAACTCTCCCATTTTCCGGTCCAGCGGTCTTTTAACCCTCTTCTGATCAATCCCATCAATATTCCAGAGGTCCGAAATAGCCCAGCTCATCTCTGCCGCTCTTGCTGATGTAGTTTACCTCAAGAGAAACGGGAATATAGGCCTGACCGAAGTCCGTAGGGTTCACAGCGTTGTAGCTGAGTGTATAGAAACCGCTGGCAGCTCTGCGCACCTTATCCAGAAGAGGAAGAATCCCCCGGGGCTGCAGAAGATAGACCCCTTCGCCGCCGGTTTCCTTGGCAATATAATCAAGCTCGGAATTTCTGAAAT
The DNA here is from genome assembly GCA_963666275.2 of Oceanispirochaeta sp. GTDB lineage: Bacteria > Spirochaetota > Spirochaetia > DSM-2461 > DSM-2461 > Oceanispirochaeta. Next base: position 736,683 of record CAXXOA010000001.1, on the reverse strand, counting down.
CCGGGTCCATATAGACAGGAAAAAAACTGATTCCGTTGTTATTCAGATACTGAGCCATGTCCTGAAGACCGTAATTTACGAATGTATCGGGATGGATCCGGCCGTCTGTAAAAAAGAAAAGGGCCTTCCGTTTTCTATCGGGGATCAGCTGGGATGCTCCCAGACGGATTCCCGATGCCACATCGGTTGTATCTGACCAGCTTGAAGTCAGTTCCGGAAGAATATCCAGCAGATCATCTCCCGGTTCCAGCAGAACCTGGGGGGTGTCTCTGACGGCGAGGAGGTGGGCTTCATCTCCGGTCTGAAGATTCTGAAACAGGCTCCTCACGCCGTCCTGAATCAATCCCTGTCGGCTTCTCATGGCACTGCTGTTGTCAACAAGAACCGCCACATCCAGTTCCCGGTTATCATACCCGGTGTAGGTCAGATCGAAATCTCCGATGGAAAGGCTGTTTTCCCGCAGAAAGAAATTTCTCTGCCCCAGTCCCACCACTGGTTTTCCCCAGCGGTCCTCTACGGTAAAGTCAACATGAACCAGAGGGTATTCCCCTGTTGCAACTCTGTTGATTCTCAGAAACAGCCCGGCATAGAGGGTCGCCATATCCGTCATGACAGACACGGAATTGCCATCAAAATCCGCCGCCACAATGTTGCCGTTGCCATCCTGTGTGATACTGAGGATCCGCTTCCCCGCTCCGGCCAGGTCAGAAGCCACAGAAAGGATGTCATTCTCCAGATCGTAAACCAGAACCTGTCCCTCGTCAGCAATGAGGAGGGAGTTGTCATCTGTAAAAAGAAGATCCTCCGGAGCCTGAAGGCCCTCCCGGATAAGAGTCCGAATATAGTTTCCGCTCTGGTCGAAGACCTCAATTTTTCCAGTCATAGAATCGGCGATATAAACAAAACCGTTTCGCAGTTCCAGTCCGCTGGGACCTCTGAGGCCTGCGAAGTCCGCCCGGGGTCTTCCAAAGGAGAGGATAAACTCTCCATCCAGATTAAACTTGCTGACCCGGCGGTTTCCCCATTCTGAGACATAGATGTAACCGTCATCGGAAACCCGCAGATACTGGGGCCCCAGAAGCTCTCCCTCGCCGGTTCCGGTGGAGCCTATGGTCCTGATCCTGAATCCCTGACGGGAGCAGATGGAAATTCTGTCAGCTCCGTATTCCGAAACCACAAGTTCTCCGTCTGTCAGGAAGTCCATATCAAAGGGCCTGTCGAAACCCAGGACACCTCCGGAGAGCACATGAGAAACCCGACCGGTAGTACTGATCTGAAGGAGATCTCCATTGAGATAGGAGAGAAGATAGAAACTGCCGTCTCCAGCGGGAGAGGCATTCACAGAAACAGGACGGTTATAAAAAGTAAATCCCTCCTGCTCCCGGGGGATATCATAGAGTTCAACAAGGCGGTCACTGGACTTTAACTCACGGGAAAGCCCTCTTCTGTCTGTGATTATTTCAGCAAAACTCATCAGTGTGGAACCGGCATTTCCCGTATCCATAAGGTTCTGCCACTCATTCAGAGCCGCTTCCTCGTAGCCCGACTGATAGTAGCTGCGTCCCAGCCAGAACCGTGTCAGAGTATTATCCGGATCCATTGCCAGAGATTTCTCCAGAGAGAGAATGGCTTTATTGAAAAGCCCTTCGTGAAAGGAAACAACTCCCCAGCGGAACTCCTCGGCGGCTTTGATGGAAACCGAATCCAGACTCTCCTGCTGAGCGGAAAGGACCGCCGGCAGGGAAAGGAATAAAAGAAGAATACCTACCCCAGCAATAACTCTAGAATTTTTCATACCTCTCCAGCACATTCAAATGCTCCCGAATTTCAGGGCTGTCCTGATTGATGCCCACGGCTTTTTCAAGATTGTACCGGGCTTCTTCAACCTCTCCGTTCTTGAAAAGAGCCCAACCCAGAGAATCAAGATAATTTCCGTTTCCGGGATTCATCCCCACGGCCTGACGGCAGTACTCTACGGCTTTTTCAGGATTAAGACTCTCTTCCGCCATTATATACCCCAGAGAATTCAGTGTGTTGGGATTCTCCGGATCCAGTTCCAATGCTTTGGTTAAACTGTCAATTGCTTCGGGAATACTCCCTTTATTCCAGAGGGTATACCCCAGAGAGGAGTAGATCTGGGAGGATTCAAAACCGTCCTTCAGTACCTGCCGAAGCTGCATTTCCGCAGCAGGATAATTGGCTGTCACATTGTAGATATAGGAGAGGACCATACGGATCTGATAGGCCCGTAGAAAGGAATTGTCCAGCTCCAGAGATTTTTCAAGATAAAAGACTGCTGCATTGAACTCCCCTGTACGGGTATAGCAGAGACCGATCAGATAGGAGAGCTCCGCATCTTCAACCGGGTCGATATCCTCTGACATAAGAGCATCAAGGGCATCTTCGTAGAGGCCGTTCTCATACAATTTCAGTCCATCATCCCTGTTTGACATCAGTGACCTGCCTCCGCTTTCTCCGGTACGTCACCCATATGACTGACCACGACCGGTAAGATTGACACAGCCGACAGGGTGACTCTTCCCCGTTTGACTTCAAAAACATCTGTCCCCTCGGTCTGCTCGCTGGAAACAATATTGCCTTTCAGAAAACAGTAGACGCCCTCACCCCGGGGTGATTTCATCTGAACCACTTCATCATGGTATTTCCGCCGCCCCGGTCTTGTCCAGACCATGGGCGTATCCGCCGTAATTTCCGGTGGGAAATTCATATTGTAAAAAAAGGAACTGTCCCACTGACTGTGAAGATCCTCCAGTCTTTCCAGAACAAACTCCGCGATTTCTGTAAAAGGAAAAGGCCCCTGAAACTTGTCCAGAGAGATGGCTATTGCAGGGATGTCATGAAGAGCCGCCTGCCTTGCTGCTGCGGCTGTCCCCGAATAGATAAGATCTGTTCCTACATTGGAACCGATATTGATCCCCGAAAGAACCATATCAAATGAGACTGGCAGAAAACCGCCGGAACCATAGACGACGCAGTCCGTTGGAGTACCGCCGCAGGACCAGACATTCTCTTCCACATTTTGAATCTTAACAGGATCCCGCAGCGTAATGGATTGGGAGACGCCGCTCTGGTCTCCACTGGGAGCCATAACCCAGACCTCATGCTTCCGCGAGACAACCTCTTTCAGGACCTGAAGCCCCGGGCTGTTTACTCCGTCATCGTTGGTAATAAGTATTTTCATGAAAGCATTTCTCTCGGTTTGAATTATTGAAACTTCACACCTGATACGGGCCGACAGATAAAATGGTCTGCTTTGAAGCCGAAAATCCGGTCATACTCTTCCAGATGTTCATCGTACAATGAAATATTATTAACATTTATCAGGTTTATTGTACACCCGCCGAATCCATTGCCGATCATCCGGGCTCCGAAGACACCGTTGGTTTCATTGGCTCTTTTAACAAGCCAGTCCAGCTCGGGACAGGATATTTCAAGGAGATCCCGCAGACTTTCATGAGACCTGGTCATCAGCTTCCCTACACCTGCCAGGTCTTTAGCAGCCAGGGCCTCTCTGACCTCTTCCACCCGGTGATACTCCTGAACCACATGAAGACAGCGGCGTCTTACAAGCTCGGGATAGCTCTCAAGCCCGACCCTCAAATCCTTGGCCGAAAGCTCTCTGATGGGCTGATTCTTCCGCAGCTGGTTCAAAGCGGTCAGGCATTCTTCATTATTTTTCCCCAGGTCCTCTGTTTCATCGTAACCGGCGCCGTTGGGCACATGGGAATCTGTAATCAGAATAACAATGGGATCAAACTCCAGATCGATATAACCCATATCCATAGTTTTTGTATCGATCAGAAGAGCCCGTCCCTCTTCGCTGTAATAAGCGACAGAACAGGCCGTCAGCCCCGGATCCTTTTTCATAAATTTGAGTTCCGCAAGCCGGGCGGCTTCGACAAGCTGAATATCAGATATTTCAAAACTGTAGAAATCTCTGAGAGCGCAGACAACCGCCAGGGTCAGTGCCGAAGAAGATCCCAGCCCCACCTGTTCGGGTATTTCACTGTCAATGGTGATATCCAGCCCTTTCACGGGGCATCCGAGCTGCATCATTACAGCCACAGCCCCTTTGACATAGTTGGCCCAGCGGTCTTCTCTCTTGTATTTCAATCCAGAGAGAGAGGATTTCTTTCTCTCATTGTAATTCCGTGAAAAACAGCGAAGTGAATTATCCTGCCGCTCGGACAAAGAGACGTATAGGTATTTGTTTACGGCAAATGAAAGAACGAGTCCCCCATAATATTCCGTATGCTCCCCCATAAGATCTATTTTACCGGGAACCTTTACAGTTATTTGAGGAGCATTCCCATGGGCCGTCTTATGGAGACTGTGAATCTCATCCATTATCTAGTCCTGTAACACTGATGTGAAAAACCCACTTTTATAGTAAGACATGTTAACTAATATTTCAATAAAAATTACCATAGAAAGAAATTAGAGCCCCCAGAGCAAAAAAAAAGCTGTCACAACCGTGACAGCTCCTTCTAAAAGGCTGATATTCTCTATCAGTCTTTGCTTTTAATACCGTATTTTCTGTTGAATCTTTCAACACGACCGGCAGTATCAACCAGTTTCTGCTTCCCTGTATAAAAGGGGTGGCAGGAACTGCAGATTTCAACTTCCATATCACCCTGTGTAGAACGAGTCTCAATGACGTTACCACAGGCACAAGTTACTTTTGCATCCACATAGTTAGGATGTATTCCTTCTTTCATAATCTTCTATCCTCCAAGAGATCTCCGCTTCAAAGACCCCGTTAATTGCTTATTCGAACCTATGTTGTATTCATAGATTTCAGGAACGCCTCATTATTCTTGGTTTTCCGCATTTTGTCAACAATCATCTCGGTAACTTCCATATCATCCATGGGGCTCAGAACTTTTCTGAGGATCCACATCTTATTCAGCTCTTCGCTTGTAAGAAGGAGATCTTCTTTTCTTGTTCCCGATTTCTTAATGTTGATGGCAGGAAAAACCCTTTTGTCCGCCAGTCTTCTGTCCAGCACAAGCTCCATATTACCGGTACCTTTGAACTCTTCAAAGATAACTTCATCCATACGGCTGCCTGTTTCGATCAGAGCTGTGGCTACGATGGTCAGGCTGCCTCCGTCTTCGATATTACGGGCGGCACCGAAAAATCGTTTAGGTCGGTGCAGAGCGTTGGAGTCTACACCACCGGACAGGATCTTTCCCGATGTGGGAACAGTCTGATTGTAGGCTCTGGCAAGACGTGTAATGGAATCCAGAAGGATTACAACATCTTTTTTATGCTCCACCAGTCTCCGGGCTTTTTCAAGAACCATTTCAGCGACCTGTACATGCCTGCTGGCCTGTTCGTCGAAGGTTGATGCGATAACCTCTCCCTGAACACTCCGTCTCATATCGGTAACTTCTTCAGGTCTTTCATCAATCAGCAGAACGATGAGCTGAACTTCCGGATGATTCTCGGTAATGGCATTGGCTATTTTCTGGAGTATCACTGTTTTTCCCGAACGGGGCGGTGATACGATCAGTCCCCTCTGACCTTTACCGATGGGACAGAAAAGATTGATCATTCTTGTTGAAGGATCGGGAACTTTAGACTCCATATCCAGTCTCTGCTTGGGATACAGAGGTGTAAGGTTCTCAAAAGAGATTCTTGTCTGAGCCACACCGGGATCATCGAAGTTGACACTGACAACCCTGAGCATGGCAAAGAACCGTTCCCCTTCCTTGGGAGACCGGATCTGTCCGTAGACAGTATCACCTGTTTTCAGATTGAAAAGTCTGATCTGGGAGGGGGAAATGTAGATATCATCACTACCGGGCAGATAGGAGTTCTGGGGAGACCGGAGAAAACCATATCCGTCGGGAAGTATTTCAAGGGCGCCATAGGCGAAAATAACCCCGTTCCTCTCAATATGTGTTTTCAGGATGGCAAAGATGATCTCCTGCTTTTTAAGCGTAATCAGATCATCCCGGCCGAGCTCCATATCCTGGGCGTACTGACGCAGGCCGGGCATTGTCATGATAGACAGGTCATTGATGGTTATACGGGGCTGGTCATCTGTGGGAAGAGAAGCCTGACGCTGGGTAACCTTGTTATGATCCCGGCGGGATTTGCCGTTTTTTCTCCGGTTGTAGGAACTGCCGGATCTTTTGGCAGAGCCGTTTCGACCGGCAGTGTCCTTTTTGTCGGAATCTCTGAAATCATCCTGAGAATCCATGTCCTCGGGATTGTCTTCATTCTCTTCGTCTGCAGGAGTTTCTGCGGGTCCGGAAAAGTCTTCAGTGATCTGATCTTCGGATTCTTTCTTTTTCCTCAACCGTTTGCGGGGAACAACGACCTTGACTTCCTCGGCCTGAGGAGCCTCACTGTTATCAGAGTTTTCTGAAATGCTCTCATCGGAAGCATCACTTTCTGAGGTTTCTGATTTTTTTACGGCAGCTTTCTTTTTTACAGTTGCTTTTTTAACTTTAACGGTACGTGGTTCTTTCTCTTCCGTATCATCTGTGTTTACTTCAGATACAGGATCCAGGTCCAATTCTTTTTGTGCGTCACCTTCCGTGACCGCTGCAGGATCGTCCTGGAGATCAGCCGAATTTTTCCGGATAATCGCCATAATTTCTCCAATAAAATATAATTTGATTTAATTTCTATATAAAACTCTTCAAAACGTTTACAAATTGTATGAATTCGTGAAATGAAGAATCAGATTAGCTATCTGGGGGATACTACAAGGTCAATATATGATGCGGTCTATTCACTGTCAAGTAAGGATCTGTTTAAAATAACTTTTTCTGCCATTTCAAGAGCATTTATGACCGTTTTATTCCGAATTTCCTCCCGATTCCCCGAAAAAAGGAATTTTTCCTTCACCGGAGCAGCTCCTTTGAGAGAAACTCCAATCCAGACTGTCCCTACGGGCTTGTCGGGAGTCCCCCCGCCCGGCCCGGCAACACCGGAAACCGCCATGGCCAGAGAGGCCCCGCTTTTTTCAAGGGCCCCCGAAAGCATCTGGGACACAACGGGTTCTGAAACGGCTCCATTCTGCTCGAGAGTCTCCCCGGAGACTCCCAGAGCGGACATTTTGGCCTGATTGGCATAGGTAATGAAACCGCCCCAGAAAACATCGGAACTTCCGGAAATATCAGTCAAGGCCCCGCCGATAAGTCCTCCGGTACAGGATTCGGCGGTCACCATGGTTATATTGTTCTCTCTGCAGAGACGGATAAGAGATTCCGCCTTATCCCGGCTCATTGTAATCCTGTTTCAGCTGGGAAACAGAAGCAGAGAACACATCAATCGCTTCGTGATCGCTGATCATATCGCATTTGCCTTCAAAGCGGACACCATCGGCGATTTTAAGCCTGGCTGTCCTGATGTTACCCACCACCTGACCGGTTTCAAGCATTTCAAGTTTTTCGTAGGCTTCGATGTCTCCGTAGACAATACCTCCGACTACGATGGAGGCTACTTTTATATCGGCACGCACTTCCGCGCCGTCTTCAATGTAGAGAAACCCGTCGGATTCAATTTTTCCCTCGTATTTTCCATCGATTTTAAGGGGCTTATTGAACCTCATGGTTCCTTTAAATACAGTTTCATTTCCAAGAATTGTAGAAATAGATTGGATATCTTTTGGTAATGTCATTTTTAAACCTGTGATTTATTTTGTTGTCATTGTGAATACGCCGTCCCATTCAGGAGGCGGGGGATTTTCCATGTACATGCGGCATCTGGCATAATAGACCTTGGAAGGTCCGTCTTCCCTGTCCACTTTCAGAGCTTCCGCAAATTTCTTCATGGCATCGGAGAAACTTCTCTCTTTATAGAGTTCTCTTCCTTCAGAAAATAACTGGAGAACCTTTCTTTTATCTTCAGAAATCATTTTTCCCCCTATTCTCACCCCTTATTCTCCTACTTCTGAGGCGTATTGTCAATCTTATGATAACAGCCCCGACCAGGAGAATAAAACATGCCGAAAGGCACATCCAGGCAAACCAGTCGCCCCAGAGCGTATAGAGGGTATTTGAAGCCGTATAAACGGGAACATCCGCAATCAGCACATCCTCTGTAAAAGGCGCCAGTTCCTCCCGGATCACCCCGTTGGGATCCACCCATCCAGTAATGCCCGAGTTGGTACTTCTTACCATGGTCCTCCGGTTTTCACCGGCCCTGAACACGCTGAGCATAAAGTGCTGACGCTCCGCCACAACAGAACCGGACCAGGCATCATTACTCAGATTCACAATGAGATCTGCGCCGGAACGGACAAACTCACGGCTTATAAATCCGAAAGTATCTTCAAAACAGATGGGGGTTCCTATCCTGAATTTTCCCGTATCTATAAGATTGAAAGCCTCCCCTTTCTTCCAGAAGTGGGTATCCGCATCCAGAAGCCACTGATAGATCCGGGGGAACTGCTCTGTGTAGGGGAAATATTCTGTAAAAGGAACCAGTTGACGTTTCCGGTACAACCCTTTCCACTGGTTGCCCAGATAGAGAACAGCGGCATTGTAATCCACCCTCTCCCATGCGCCGTCTTCTCCCACAGGCTCTTTTCTGGCATCATCATTCCCCAGAAGATAGGGAATATCCTGGGTAGCCAGAAACTCTTCCAGTTCCTCCACAAGAGAGAGAGACCGTCTGTTGGTTTTGTAGGTTTTATGATAATGAATAGTGGGAACAAAGGCCGTTTCGGGCCAGACTATCAGTTCAGGATTCCCCTCTGTCCGGGACTGGAGACTCAAATCTCTCAGTTTGTAGAAATTATCCCGGAAGGCTTCGTATCCTCCCTTCCAGGAATCCGCATTATGCTGGGTCAGTGCAATTGTATATCCGGGGGATTCCTCTAGATCAACCTTCGAAAACCAGCCGTAACAGATAAGAATAAAAGCCAATCCCCCAATGGCCAGCCCGGCACGCTGAAAGAAGATCCAGTTTCCCAGAGAACGGCAGAGAGATTTCAGATTCAGAACATAGCCCAGCCAGGCACCAGTCAATATGATAAAGAAGGAAAGCCCCCAGATTCCCGTCAGGGACGTGACACGAACCATCAAAGGCCACTGATAAAAAACAGAACCGATCGTTCCGTAGGGATAGCCCAGGAATCCTTTGGATTTCAGGAATTCAAAGGATGTCCAGATCAGGGCAAGCACAAGAAAACCCCAGCGGGGAAATAGTGATGTCCCGGCTTTCAGCACAGGAAACAGAACGGCATAGATAACAACGTATATAAGAGGAACAATAAGAATTGTGAGGGGATGAAAATCGGCGAGCCAGTAATTGAAGAGGGCATAACTCACGTATCCATGAATCATTCCCAGGGGAACTACTGCTCTCCAGCGGCAGGTCCGCAGGACCTGTACAAGGGGAATAAAAAAAAGGAATGCCATTATTGGCATCCCCTTTTCACTGAACAATCCCGGAAAAGCCAGGGAAAAAAGAAAAGCCGAAAGAATTGTAAGGAAAATATTCCGAAGGGATAATTTTCCTTCTTCTTTCCGGCCCTCTATCCTGACTGCTGAAACTATTTCCTCAGCGGCCATGCCAGCTTTTTCAGTTCCTTTCCAGGCCTGAAAACGGTGACTCCATGACTTTCAACAGGAACAATTTCTCCTGTTTTAGGATTACGTGCCTTTTCGCGGCCTTTTCTTGTCCGGATTTCAAAAGTCCCGAAGCCTCTCAGCTCAACAACCCTATCATCTTCCAGAGCTTGTTTTACTTCTTCAAAGAAAGAATCGATCACACTGTGAATATCTTTCCGGCTGATTCCCGATTCATCATATATATGTTCGATGATCTCAGCCTTAGTTAGCTTATTCTCTGTCATATCTCTTCTCTGTGGATAGAAATTTTCACGTCGTTTATGCCATTGCGGCGAGAACTTTATGAAGCCTGGACTTCTTTCTGGCTGCCATATTTTTGTGATACAATCCTTTGCCCGCAGCAGTATCAATCAGTTTCACAACCTGAGCATAAGATGCTTCGGCTTCGGCTTTATCGTGTTTTTTTACAGCCGCTTCAAAAGATTTAATACTGGTTCGGACAGTACTTCTGATGGAGCGGTTATGCGCTCTGGCTCTCAGACTCTGACGATGTCTTTTAGCAGCATCATTGGAATTGGGCACTGTCGTTACCTCCCGATAATAATCAAAATCAAGTTTAATGAAATTAACAGATAACCTTCAGCAGTGTCAAGACTTACCTGACACCTTATAAAGGTATCTTAAAAAAATAAAAGAATCCCAGGAGATTATTTAAAATCGCTGGGTCTTCTTTCCTGGCGTTTACATTTTTCACATTCGCACAGATGTTTCATCCGTCCGTTTGAAAAAATGGAACGCATTTTTACTTCGCCTCCACAGTCAGAACAGAAAAATTTATGTGTTCCTGAACCGATACGGGCATTCTTACTAACTCCTGCCATATTCGACTCCTTATTTCATTAGCAGATGGATATTAACAAACATACAAAGACACTGTCAACAAGACAAGTCTAAATTTCTACAGGATTTATCTTCCATGATTTTGTTTCTTTCACAAATTCCACCTCAGCCGTGGAGATTTCCAACTGACGACCGTCTCCCCCGGAGAGTTTTATCCGTCTGGAAAATATATTAACCTCCGTCACCTTGAAGGACGTCCCGTCCCACTGGATCCGGCTGCCTTCGGAAGGCAGTTTTCTTTTTTCTGTCTGATAGTAGTCATACTCATAAGAGAGGCAGCACAGGAGCCTGCCGCAGGGTCCTGAAATCTTCATGGAATTAAGAGACAGGTTCTGCTCTTTAGCCATCTTGATGGAAACAGGGCTCAGATGATCTGTGAGGCCGTGACAGCAGTAATCTCTCCCGCAGACCCCCAGCCCCCCCAGAACCCTCGATTCGTCCCTGACACCGATCTGACGGAGTTCTATCCGCATTTTGAATATGGCCACAAGATCTTTCACAAGCTCACGGAAATCGATCCGGTTCTCGGCCGTAAAAAAGAACATGACCTTGGGTTCATCCAGCAGATAATGGGCGGAAACCAGAGCCATATCCAGTTTATGCTTATCTATTTTCTCCCGGCAGATCCGGTAGGCATCTTCTTCTTTGTCCCGCAGGGAATCGGCTTTTTTCCGATCCTCATCAGTAACACGGCGGATCAACTGCCGGATCTCCCCTTTCTTGACATGAGACAGATCGGTAATGCGACCCAGAACTTTTGTCATGTCATTTCCGTATCGTGTTTTTATAATGACAAGTTCGCCGGCCTCAAAGGATTCTCCTTCCGGAGGCGTAATGACTTCCGTTTCACTGGAATGAAGGATTTTTACACGATAGAGTCCTTCCGGATACTTTTCCGGATCTACCGGGCCTCCCCCCGATTTATTATGCTCTTTATGTCTATCAGCACTCATACTGATGTACTCCTTGTTTTTTACTCTGGTGCTCTAACACCTTTCAATACCTTTTACCGCTGAAGATCTATCAGGATCCCGTAAATTTCATCCACCTTTTTCAGGATATCCATCTGATCTTTCTGGTTTTTCAGAACTGCCGCTCCCAGTCTTTCCAGTTTTTCATTGACAACTGAAATCAGAGTGTACTGTTTTCGCGACATGGTTCGGGGATTCAGACGGCCGTTCACTTTTTCGGTTTCCAGACTGTTGGACACGATAAACTGATAAAAATGCTTTACCGAATCCCTGTAGCGCTTCAGAGCCCCCAGGGAGCCGTCTTTCTTCAGAGCTTCCCCCAGCTGATAGACCTCGTCGAGGAGTTCCTCCGCCGTCTCTGTCCCATCCAGACTGCTATGCAGGTTTTCCGCTATAGTCTGATGCTCCTCCCGGGTCCCGTCAAGACTTTTCCGAAAGGATACACCCTTGGTTTTTTCCTTATCAACCTTTTTTCCGGACCGTTTGTCCGGGTGGGGAACAAAACTGCTGCCTACTATCCCCAGCTTATCCATAGAACGCCTGTCAGCCCTTATTGTCCCACTCGACAGAGTAGGTCCCGCTGCCGGCTGCGACAGCTTTTTTCTCAGTGGAATCATCACTGCTGATAATCCGGCAGGTTCCATGCAGAAGGACACCTTCCTCCACAACCAGCCGGGGAGCCTGGATATTCCCGATCACCATACCTGTAGAAAGAATGACAACTTTACCGGAAGAGTAGATATTCCCTCTTACGGCTCCGCCGATGACAACAGTGCCGGCAATGATATTGCATTCGGCTCTTCCGGTTTTCCCGACAAGAACTTTACCTGTCGTTTCAATACTTCCTGAAAAATCGCCGTCTATTCTTAAAAGCCCATCCAGTACAAGTTCTCCGTTAAAACGGGTTCCCTCCCCGATAATGGAGTTTATAAAAGAATGGCTTTTTAAATAATCGCTCATGAGATGTACCTGTATTTGTTATTTATATTTTTGCAGATTCCGTGTCACCCGGGTAAATATATCGCTCTTGTCAGTCATATTGAGATACTTGGTGGGATCTACGACCTGAGAACCGATCCGCACTTCATAGTGCACATGCGGCCCCGTCGACAGTCCCGTATTTCCCATGGTTCCTATGACATCTCCCTGGGAAATGTCCTGACCGGCTGAAACATAAACTCTCTGCATATGGGCATATTTTGTATAGAATCCGTACTTATGGCGGATAACCACATAGTTTCCGAACCCTTTTTCATCGTTATCCCGTTCAATGACCTTACCATTGGCCGTTGCAACAATCGGAACGCCGTATCCGTAGGCGATGTCCAGCCCTTTGTGCAGATACCACTGTCCTGTAAAGGGATGAATGGAAGGACCGAAAACAGCAGTCACATGGCCCTGTACACCCTTCAAAGGCCACAGAGAGGGAATATCCGAAAGAAGTTCCTTCTGGGAATTGAGGATCTGTCCGATTTCATCCAGTGAGGATATGGAACTGTCCAGAGTGGTTTTCAGCTTCTGCAGCTCAATGGTTTCACTCATGGAGCCGCTTTCAGACTGTTCCACGTTGAAAAAAGAGGAGAGGTCTCCCCCTTCATTCACCATTCCCTCCCTTACGGCAGTTTCAAGCCCCAGGGTCCCCATGGTTCTGGCCAGGGTATTCTGAAAATTGTCTGTGGAATTTATGAGTTCGCTTACTTCATTACGCAGTACTTCCAGACTGGCTTCACTGTATTCCAGATCCTGGGACCGGGAAGCCAGCATATCGTTTGTGCCTGAAAAATCAGCTGTAAGCCATATGAACGTTACAACAAGTGAGATAAGGAGAACGCTGACAAATGAAAGAGCAAAAAGGGAAATTTGAAAATTGAAGACCCTTTTTTCTGAATGAGGAATCAGCATTATGGTGATTTTTTGCCGGCCTGATTGGACAAACCTTCCCAGAAAACCTGTTTTACCGGAAGTGGATCTGTCACCTTTGAGGGTACGGCGCCCTTTCCTGCTCGCCACGAAAACTCCTTGGTCTCTAATATTATATTTTCGTACAATCTACACTATTTCTAAAGGATAAGACAAGATGAATATGCCGAAATGCCGAAATAGGTGGGTTAGACTCTCCAAAAACAGATTCATTATACACCTGTAAAAAGATTTTCTCAAATTATAAACAGGGAAATACTATAGAAAAATACCGGTTTGTATTCCCCTTTTTTGTTCTTTTCATCAATTAATCTTGTTTTGCCGGTGAAATGAAGTAATAATAAGAGAAAGGTTGTGATCCGAACTCGCAGCTGTTTCACCGCTTATGGTGATCCGGTGAATAGAATTGACTTGACATGTTAGTTATGATAAACATGTAGAAGATTATTACAATCTTTCTAATCCTAAATTTTAAAGCGGTAACCACATGCAGTATTTTGATACTCACGCCCATATAGGTCTGATTCATGAAGATCCTATTGAGCAGCTGATTATAACACAGGAAGCCCGGCAGGAAAACGTTGCGTACATTATGAGTATCTGCAACAACCTGTACGACTTTAACGATTTGTACAACAATCTCTCTTCCGCATCAAATGTGGTGTTTGCCATTGGGGTTTCCCCCTCGGAAGTGCAGAATCCCGGCCCCGACTGGGAACAGAAGATATCAGAAGGTCTTCAGATGGATAAGGTAGTGGCACTGGGAGAAACAGGCCTGGACTACTACAGGAAATTCGGGGATAAAAGCTCCCAGGTGGAACTTTTTATTGCCCAGCTTGAGATCGCTGACCAGAACAATAAGCCTGTTATCATCCATAACAGGAATGCCGGCAAGGATATACAGGAGATTCTCTCCACAAGAATGCCCTCCAGCGGAGGTGTTCTGCACTGCTATTCAGAAGACTGGGAATATGCCAGAAAGATTCTGGACCAGCATGACAATATGTACTTTTCCTTTGCCGGGAATGTAACCTATAGAAATGCCAGAAATCTGCACGACACCGTGCGTTATCTGCCTCTGGACAGGATTGTCATAGAGAGCGAAAGTCCTTTTATGGTTCCTGCGGCCTACAGGGGGAAAAGAAACAAACCCATGTATCTGCCTTCTACAGCCCAGTTCATTGCCTCTTTGCGGGAAGAACCGGAAGAAGAAGTCTATCAGACACTTTTTGACAACGCGAGGACACTTTTCGGACTGTAATGGGATCTCTTTATCATTCTCTAAAAATTGGAAATGCCGAAACCGGGGGGAATATTTTCCTTGCCCCCCTGGCAGGCTATACTGACCGGGCGTTCCGCTCGGTGAGTGTTGAGATGGGAGCCGACCTGACCTATACGGAGATGGTTTCCTGCGAAGCCCTTACAAGACACAGTGAAAAAACAGAGAGTCTGCTGGCCCAGGCTGACGCTGAAAAAGTCTATGCTGTACAGCTCTTTGCGGGTAATGCCGACACAGCAGGCAGAGCCGTCAGTATGGTCAACAGATACAAACCGCTCCTGATAGATCTCAACTGCGGATGCCCTGTTCCCAAAATCATAAAATCCGGCGCTGGTTCCGCCCTGATGCAGACACCCGACAAAGTAGCTGAAATAGTCAGAGCCATGACAGACAATTCCGACTGTCCTGTGACTGTAAAAATCCGGACAGGATGGGATGCTCTGTCTCTGAACTACCTGGAAGTGGCGGAAAAAGCTGTCAGAGCCGGGGCAAAACTGGTCTGTATGCATGCCAGAACCAGAAGCCAGGCCTACGGCGGTACTGCCGCCTGGGAGCATCTGAAAATACTGAAAGAAAATATGGGGAATATTCCCGTTCTGGGATCAGGAGATCTGTTTTCTCCCCAGGCAGTGGAAAAAATGCTCACCGAAACAGGTATTGACGGGGTGATGATCGCCAGGGGCGCCATTGGTAATCCCTTTATTTTCAGAGAGATCCGTTCCCTCCTTGAAACAGGAGAGGTCCTCCCTCCCCCGACGCCTTATGAAAAAATGGAAACCGCTTTTCATCAGCTGGCCCTGGCTGTGAACTACAAGAACGCTGAAGTTGCCGTCAAAGAGATGAAAAAGCAGATGTGCGCCTACACAAAAGGTCTTCCCGGATCTTCGGAAATCCGGAACCGTCTGGTTCATTCGGACAGCTACGATGACTATAAGGCCATCTTCAACGACTATATTGAAAGCCTCAAAGAGAGACGGGACTGGCAGGAAGTTTAAAACCCCTCCCCGTGTTTTCTATTCCTTTTTTGGTATTTTAATAATACAATAAAATCTGCATGAACGAATCCTAAAAAAAATACCGGAAAAGGAACTCATTATGACAATCATCAGCGGAATTCAGCAGTTAGGTATAGGCGTAGCCGACAGGAACAAAGCCTGGGCCTGGTACAGAAAATATTTCGGCATGGATGTCCCTGTATTTCAGGAAGCGGCAGATGCCCCCTTCATGACCCGCTACACAGGAGACAAAGTCCAGGGACGGGATGCGGTTCTGGCTCTGAACCTTGGCGGAGGCAGCGGATTTGAAATCTGGCAGTACACCACCAGGGAGACAGTATTCCCCGACGCCCCATTGAAGATAGGTGACCTGGGAATACAGATAGGCAAAATAAAAGCTCCTGATGTAAAAGCCGTTTTTGATCATTACAGAGATCAGGGCGTGGATATCCTGGGAAAAGTGGAAAAGGATCCTGTCGGAAGAGACCACTTTTATGCCAGGGATCCTTACGGTAATATTTTTGAGATTCTGACGGCTGAGGATTTCTTCAGCAGACCCGGTCTGACTGCAGGCCCCTGCGGAGCTGTGATCGGCGTCAGCGATATAGACAAAGCCCTCCCCCTGTACCGTGATATTCTGGGATACTCCACCACAGCTTATGATCAGACCGGAAGTTTTGAAGACCTTTCCGCCCTGCCCGGAGGAGACGGTTCATTCAGAAGAGTTCTGCTGACCCATATGGAACCGAGACAGGGAGCGTTTGCGGAGATGTTCGGCTACGGAAGCATAGAGCTGATCCAGTGCCTGGAACGGAAACCTGAAAAAATCTTCAAAGACCGTTACTGGGGAGATGCCGGTTTTATCCATCTCTGCTTCGATGTGAACGGCATGGATGAACTGGGAGAAACTCTCAGGGAAAAAGGCTTTCCTTTTACCGTGGATACGGGAAACTCCTTTGACATGGGAGAGGCGGCTGGCCGGTTTTCCTACTGTGAAGATCCGGATGGAACGCTGATCGAATTCGTGGAAACCCATAAAATCCCCATCGTGAAAAAATGGAACTGGTATCTGAATCTGAAAAAAAGGAACCCCGCCAAACCTCTGGCCAAGTGGTTGCTGAAACTCCTGGGCCTGGGCCGGGTCAGAGACTAGGCTGATACGGCCCCCTCTCCCGGGGAGGTCTGTATTCGCAATACGCTTTCTTATGGAAGACGTCCCTGCTATTTTCCGGCGGAGCTTTGGTATAGCAGGATTTTTTCAAAAAAAGGAAGGGTTTCTTATTGAATTATTCCTTTTTTGAAACCTGCAACTTGACAAAAAGAAACTATTAGGAATACTTTAGAGATCAAGTGATCCCCTATGAGACAAAAAAGTGACGAAATAAAAAACAGAATCCTGAAAGCGGCGGAACTGGAGTTTTCCAGCAAGGGTTTTTCGGGAACCACCACAAGGCAGTTGGCAAAACGGGCCCAGGTAAGTTACGGGAATATGTATAAGTATTTTCAGAACAAGGATGAGCTCCTTGAAGCCGTCATTGGGGAATACGCCAAGGGGGTTCTGAAAAACTTCCGGGATATTATGGAAAAGTCGCTTCATCAGAATCCCGATGATCACCATGTTGAACTCATGGTTAACGCCCTAGTCGCCCTATACGAAAAGAGTCCGGTCAAATTTATGATTTTCCTTACAGGTATGGAAGAATCTAAACTTTATCAGTTAAAAGTTGATCTGATGGAATCCTTGAAACAGAGGATTTATGTTACGTCCCAGAGCGATCTCCTTTCAGACGTGTTGACAGATAACCTGATAAATGCCTTCATACGTTTTGCTGGAAAATTTGAAGATATAACCCAGTTCAAGGAGATTGTCCAAACTTATCTACGCTACCATATTTCCGGGATGCTGGCGGTAGGAATACTGAAAATGGAATAATTTTTTAGTTTTAAGAGATCATCCGATCTCTTAATTTCTGGATCCGTTTCTCTGGACTCGGTTTCCTTTGGGCAAATAGAGATCATACGATCTCTTTAATCTTGCAATCTATAGAGATCACTAGATCTCTTTGAAAAAAGAAAAAACCGCCGGGAACGACGGCTTTTAGGCTGGATAACCAGCCGGAATACTTATTTTACAGGAGAATGAAATAATGAAAAAAACTATTTTCACAGGATTCACAATTTTAATACTGCTACTGTCTGGATGCGACAACGGCATGTTCAGCAGCAGTAACAGAGACAAGGTATCAATTGATACAACTTTGTCCGCCGGAGGGGATCACTCATTTTTCCTCAACAGCAACGGTAGCCTTTACGGTACAGGAAAAAATGACAAAGGTCAGCTTGGTAAATTATCAAACGACCAATACAACTACTACCAGAAGATACTGGAGGATGTAATTGGTATTTTTGCAGGAGAGAATCACAGTTTCCTTCTTAAGTCAGACAAGACTCTATGGGCGATGGGAGACAACACGGAAGGCGAACTGGGAACAGGAAGTGCTTCTGCTAAAGTTGCCTCACCTGTTAAAATTATGGACAATGCCAAAAAAGCCTCTGCAGGAACTGATTTTTCTCTTATGTTAAAAAACGACGGGACCCTCTGGGCAGCAGGTTTGAATAAAGATGGACAATTTGGTAACAGTACAACTTCAACCACTGGTATGGCAACACCGGAAAAAGTGCTCAGCAGCGTAAAAACTATGGATACGGGAAATAACTTTTCTCTGGTGGTGGACACTTCCGGAGACCTACTGGTTAGCGGCGGAAACTCCCGGGGACAGCTTGGAAGCGGCGATACATCTGATATAGCCGATTTTACTCAAATAATAACGGGAGTCTTAAGTGTTTCTGCAGGGACTGCCCATTCTATGGTCCTGAAAACAAACGGCACCCTCTGGGCCTCGGGTGGCAATACCTACGGCCAGTTAGGAACGGGTGATACCGCTGACAGACTAGCTTTTGAACAGGTTCTCTCCGATGTTGTCGATATTTCCACAGGTCGTTTTCACACCGTAGCACTCAAAATCGATGGAACCTTATGGACGACGGGACGCAATGATCAGGGGCAGCTTGGAGACGGTACAAATACCAATGCTGCCGTCTTCAAAGAAGTCATGAATGACGTTTCCGCTATCAGCCATAACGGAGGAGACCATACCATTGTTCTGAAAGAGGACGGAACTCTCTGGGGATTTGGAAAAAACGACTATGGAGAATTGGGAAATTACACAACCATTAACCAGAACGTACCTGTTGAGATCAAAAAATTCTTTATGATAGATGAGGATCTGCAGGATTTCCAGCCAGTCCAGATCCATATCGGCCAGTATTAATCCCTTCAAGCTTTTATTACAAAACCCCTTCTACCGGGCAGAACTTTAGTAGAAGGGGCTAATTAACACAGTGCTTTTATAACACTAATGGAATAGCATGGTAACTTTTCCCTGCTTTACAGAATTTCCAGAAGACCGCCGGCAGAGGTGAATCCGCCGCCGAATGCTGTCATACCCAGAATATCTCCGGATTTTCTCTCATTCACCAGGGTTTCAAGACAGAGGGGGATCGTACAGGAGGATGTATTTCCTCTGTATCTGATCTCGCTGTAGATCTGCTCTTCTCTGATTTTAAGCCTCTGACGTACTGCATTGATGATCCTCTGGTTAGCCTGATGGGGGACAATCAGAGAGACATCCTGCAGAGTCTTCCCATCCTGTTCCATGGCACTGCCCAGCAGTTCGATCATGCTCTGTACCGCTTCCAGGTAAACCTTGGGACCGTGCATGAAAATAGGCTCCACCGGGTTGGCGGGAACGGTCAGGATCTCTCCCGGTTCTCCGGCAGCAGCTGTGACGGGACGGAAAAGCCGGGCTTTGCCCTGTGCTTTCAGTTTATGATTGACACCGGCTATCAGTGTGGCTGTGGCGCCGTCTCCGAAAATGGGGGAAGTGGACTTGTCAGTCAGATCCACCAGAGGAGAAAGGACTTCCGCTGTTACCAGAAGAACAAGTCCGTCGGGCTTGGTATTGAGAAAATCCCAGGCGGACTGCAGTCCGTACAGGTATCCCGAACAGGCGGCGTTGATATCAAAAGCGGGACAGCTCATTTTCCGTTTTCCCCCGGGCATCAGCGCATACTGCAGCCTAGTGGCCATGGAGGGGGTGATCATATCAGGGGTGCCGCTTGAAACGATGATAAGACTCAGGTCGTCCAGGGACAGTCCGTTTCTTTCGAGCACAGTCTGAGAGGCTGTGCGGGAAAGGGTAAGAATATTCTCCCCTTCATCAATCCAGCAGCGTTTTTCTATTCCTGTCATTTTCAGGATTTCGCCCTCTTCCCATCCGGGACAGGACTTCATGATCTCATCGTTATCTACAACCCGGCTTCCCAGGGTGCCTGCCACATCCACAAGGTAGGGGCGTCTGTCACCGGAAACCGCCGGTGCCGCGTCGGTTGATGAAGTTTCCAGCTGAAGCCCTGAAATGACAGGTTCACCGGGATCTTCTTTTGTTTTGGGTTTCAGGGAGATTTCCGCATTTTCACCGGTTTTAACCTTCAGTGCGGGAGTACCGATCTCAACAGCTTCTCCCTCATCCAGAAGGAGTTCCTCTACCGTACCGGATACGGGAGATTTCATTTCCGCTGCGGCTTTATCCGCTTCGATCTCTGCCAGCAGATCCCCCTCTTCTATAACGTCACCCGGCTCAACCTTCCACTCAATGACTGTGGCAGTTTCGTCTGCGGGACTGGTTCCGATGATCTCCACGGAAAAGATTCCCGCTTCTGCGGACTCATCCTTCTTCCAGGAGATGGATCCGCCGAACAGATCAACAGCTGTTTCAAGGATCCTCTGATAGGAAGGCAGTACAGCCAGCTGACAATCGAAATTACAGGGAACAAATGTGTCCTCTCTGGTAAGACGGCGGATTTTCACAGCTGTCCCGGCATGTTCCGCCACATAGGCCGCCACTTCGGAAGCAAAGGAAGCTGTACCGTTCTCCTCCTGGACAATGATCAGCTTTCCTGTTTTTTCAGCAGATTCCAGAACGGCCTTCTGATCCCAGGGGGAGATGGATCGCAGGTCCAGAATATCACAGTGAACACCCTGATTTTTCAGAACATCCGCCGCTTTCTGGCAGAGCTTGATGGTATTCCCGTAGGAGACCATGGTCAGATGCTCACCTTCGCTGAGCTTTCTGGCCACTCCCAGGGGAACAAGCTGCCTGGACACATCGGGACTGGTTTTACCCAGGGATTCGTTCAGACAGACTTTGGGGTAGAAGAATATGGTAGGCCTTTCCGACTCCATAGCGGCATTCAGAAGGCCTGCGGCATCCCCTGCGGTGGAGGGCATAACCACATCGACTCCGGGGATATGGGCAGCCACCGATTCCATACTGGAGGCATGGAAGGGGCCGAGTCCCGGCTTGTATCCTCCGCAGGAAACCATGACGATCATGGGGCACTGCCAGCCGCCGTCGGTTCTCCAGAACATACTGCCCATCTCCGCCCATAGCTGGTTAAACGCAATGGGAAGAAAATCCGCAAACTGCAGGAATGCGACAGGACGTTTTCCAGCCAGAGCCCTTCCTACAGAAAGCCCCACAATGGTGGACTCGGTAAGAGGGCTGTTTTCCACACGCCGGGAAAATTCCTGTGTCAGTGTTTTTGTAATTCCGAAAACATCCCCTTTGGGATCTTCCAGATCTTCTCCCAGGAGCTCTACGGCAGGGTTCCTTTCCAGATGAAAACGGAGGGTTTCCCTGATCGCTTCCAGCATTGTAAGCTCTTCTTTTCCCGGGGTTCCTCTGTACTCCTGTTTCGGATCTGTCAGATGAGGGGGGATTTCTTTTTTCGCAGAGAAAAAGGGTTCCGGTTCGGGAGACATCTGAGCCGCCCGGGCTTTTTCTTTGAGCTCCGCAACTATCTGCTCTCTCTCCTGTTCCAGCTCTTTCTCATCGACACCCTGATCCAGCAGCCAGGCATGCATCTGATCTATGGGATCTCCCGATTTATGAAGAGCTTTAATCTCCTCCTCGGTTCTGTAGACCCTGTGATCATCCGCATTGGTATGGCTGTGAAGACGGTCAACCGAGAAGACGACGATCGCCGGTTTCCGGGTATCCCGGATTCCCTGTACGACCTCTTCCATAGGTTTATAAAGATTCTGAGGATACCGTCCGTCCATGCGGACAATGGGGATTCCGTAGAATTCTTCCGCATCTCCCTCAGGATGGGAGAAAAAGGTTTTCCCTTTTGTTTTGGTCGATATGGCAAAACTGTTATCCTGAATAAAAAACAGTACAGGAAGTTCTTTTCTTACCGCATGAGCGACAGCTTCCAGAACCTCTCCCTGCTGACTCATTCCGTCACCAAGACCGCAGAGGACAACGGGGTTGTCCTTTTCATCTTTAACCGCTTCGGCGACACCCACAGCCTGGAGTGCGCTGTTTCCTACCGGACCGACAATGCTGAGGACCTTTCTCTCAGGATCACTCATGTGGGCATTCATCTGACGTCCCCTGGAATGGGACTGATCTTTATTGAAAAGGGACATAAAGAACATCTTTGAATCGATGCCTCTCGCCAGCATGAGGGCTTTATCCCTGTAGTGACAGTGGAGCCAGTCCTGTTCGCCCAGTACGGCATTCAGAAAACAGGTTCCTTCATGCCCTGCTCCGGATACATGAAAGAAGGCTTCTCCACGCCCTGTGTAACTCTGCTCAAGCAGATCCATTTCACGGGCGGTAACCATGTGTTTGAAGTATTCTCTTAAAGTCTGTAGATCCATTCCCATCTCCTGTTTTGATACAGAAATCCCGACCCGTTGGGTGCGAGGGAAATCTTTATTTTGACACTTTAAGTATTTTTGTCATTTTAATATCTATACCATAGCGGGTTTTTCCTTATAAGAAAAGGGGGGAAAGGGGAAAATAGTACGAAAACACTAGAAGAAGCCGGTTCCGGAGGGCTCAGAAAATCGCAGAAAATATCCTCCCGTCCTCTGCTTTATCAGGGGAAGGGATTGTAAAGGAAGAAATAGAAGGTGTACAAAGAGATTGTCAGATAATCAGGAGCATATATGAAAGACCCGTTTACACCCAAATTTTTTACCCTGCTGCGATCCGGGTTTGAGAAACAGCAGATACTCAGCGATCTTATGGCCGGCGTTGTGGTGGGCATTGTGGCCCTCCCCCTTTCCATAGCCTTTGCTGTTGCTTCGGGAGTCTCTCCCGAAAGGGGACTGATCACAGGAATCCTGGCCGGATTTCTTATTGCCCTGCTCGGAGGAAGCCGGGTTCAGATTGGCGGCCCCACCGGGGCTTTTGTAATCCTTATATTTGAAATCGTTCAGCTCAAAGGATACCAGGGGCTTTTCTATTCCACCCTGCTGGCCGGAATCATACTTGTATTTTTCGGAGTTCTGAAACTGGGCAAACTTCTGAAATTCATACCCCACTCCCTGATTGTCGGATTTACCAGCGGGATAGCTCTGGTCATATTCACCACCCAGGTCAAGGACGCCCTGGGCCTTCCTCTGGATAAGGTCCCGGGAGAGTTTTTTCAGAAATGGCAGGCCTACGGAGGAGCCTTTTCCGATATGAACCCTGCCGCTCCGGCGGTTACAGCTGTGACCATCGGGATTGTCCTACTTTCGGGAAGGGTCTTTAAAAGGATCCCCGGGTCGTTTATAGCCATCCTCCTTGTGAGCCTGGTTGTCAGGCTCCTTGACATACCCGTGTCAACGATCGGATCTCTTTTCGGAGAGATTCCCCGGGGTATCTCCCTGACCATACCGGGATTCGTTCATTCGGATATTCCCTTCTACCTCCAGTCGGGACTGGTTCTCGCCCTTCTGGGAGGCATTGAATCCCTGCTCTCCGCCACGGTTTCAGACGGTATGATCAGCGGAAATCACCGATCCAACACTGAAATGATAGCCCAGGGAATTGCCAATATTGTGACCCCTCTGTTCGGAGGAATCCCCGCAACCGGTGCAATTGCCAGAACCGCTACGAATGTCAAAAACGGAGGTCGCACTCCTATTGCCGGAATGACTCACTCTGTTACCCTTCTGTGCATTATGCTTTTCTTCGGCCGCTTTGCCTCCTACATACCCATGCCCTGTCTGGCGGGAATCCTGATTATAGTGGCTTACAATATGAGTGAATGGCGGTCTTTTGCGGCCATTCTGAGAAGCAACAGGAACGACAGGATTGTTCTCCTGGTTACATTTATCCTGACAGTTGTCGTCGATCTCGTTGCTGCCATAGAGATAGGGATTGTGCTCTCCAGCCTTCTGTTTATGATCCGTATGTCCGAGTTCGCAGAAAAGAGGATCGATCATATTGTGGATACCGATGTGATCGAGGACTATTCCGATCTGCCTTCTGATCTTGGTATTTATGAGATCAGCGGCCCTCTGTTTTTTGCCTCGGCCAGACAGTATGCGGAGGTTGTGAAGGAAGTGGGAATCACAAACAGGGCTATTATCATAAGGATGCGTCATGTGTCCTTTATTGATCAGACCGGTCAGAAAGCCCTGTTTGATGCTCTGCGCTTTCTCAGAAAAAGGGGGATCAAAGTTCTTCTTTCCGGACTGAACCATGATGTCAGGGAAACATTGGAGAAGTCAGGAATTCTTGAAATCCTGGCTGAGCAGGATATTTATGAAACCTTCAAGGATGCGGTAAACAGCGGAAGAGTGTCGCTCCTCCCTCCTTTCCATTAAAAAAGGGACAGTTCCTGAGAACTGTCCCTGTACTGGGGAACGGATAAATCTATTTTCTGTGCAGTCCGCACTCTTTGCTTTCAGGATTTTCCCACCACCAGCGGCCGGCCCGGATATCTTCTCCGGGTTTCACAGCCCGGGTACAGGGAGCACAGCCTATAGAGGGGAAGCCTTTTTTATGGAGACTGTGAACCGGGACATGATGCTCTTTTACATAATCCCAGCACTGTTTTTCGCTCCAGTCCACAAGGGGATTGATCTTTATCAGACCGAAGGCTTCATCCCATTCCACGCACTGAACTTCATTCCTTGTGACAGACTGTTCTCTTCTGAGCCCGGTGATCCAGGCATCCAGAGTAGACAGCTCTTTTTTCAGGGGTTCGATCTTTCTGATCCGGCAGCACTCTTTCCGGTTATCCAGACTGTAGTAGAACGAGTTGGGGCCCTTCCGGACCATCAGACTCTCCACTTCTTCCCGATCGGGAAACAGAACCTTCATAGACAGCTTCCACCGGGTACGGGCTTCTTCCATGAGATCATAGGTCTCCTGAAAGAGGCGCCCCGTATCCAGGGTGAACACCGGAAAATTCCGGTCAATCTTCATAAGCATGTCGGTCAGGACCATATCTTCCAGCCCCAGACTGTTGGACAGGGCAATCCCGGAAAGATCAAAGGTATTGTGAGCCCAGGCCAGGACCTCCCCGGGGGAAGCGCCGGCCAGTTCTTTCTGATACTGTGCAACCAGATCTTTCTGCATCAGGATTTTCTTTCCCTGTAGACTCTTTTAATCTTGCTGATATCGTCATCGGTGACCGAGTCTGCCAGCTCCAGGGCCTCTTTCATCCTGGCAAATACCTCAATGGTTCTGTTGATTTCCGCATCTGTATGGGATGTGGTGGGGATCATTCTGAACATACACAGCCCGGGAGGAATAACAGGATAGACAACAGCTGTGACAAAGATGTTGTTCTCTCTCAGGAATTTTACCATTCTCACACCCATGCCGTTGGGATCATCGCTCCCGGTGGGGGTAAAAACGGAACAGATGGGAGATTCACCGGGGCCGATGTAGTACCCCAGTTCCCTCAGTCCGTCTCTCAGTTTATGGGAGTTGTCCCACATTTTCTGACGCCTGTCATTTCCCTCAATCACAAAGTCCAGAGTTCTGTCCAGAGCTTTCACATAGACCATGGGGAGGCTCTTGGCAAAGACCTGCGTCCGGGCATTGTAGGCAATCCAGTCGATCACATCCTGATCGGCCGCACAGTAACCGCCGATGGACGCGAAAGCCTTGGCGAAGGTTCCGAAGTAGATATCGATCTTGTCCTGAACACCGAAGAAGTCGCCGGTACCGCGGCCTGTTTCTCCCATAACTCCGATACCATGGGCATCATCGATGAAAAGGCGGGCGTTGTATTTTTCTTTCAGTTCGCAGATTCCGGGGAGGTCAGCCAGGTCTCCGGTCATACCGTAAACCCCCTCGATGAGGATCATGACGCCCCCTTCCCTGCCTTTATTCACACTCTGAAGAACCTTTTCCAGATCTTCCATATTGTTGTGTTTAAAATAGCGGATAGTCGCTCCTGCGGCTTTTGCCATGGCGGCGGCATCGAGGATACACGCATGAGCCAGTTTGTCCACCACAACCGTATCTTTGGGGCCGCAGAGGGAAGAAACAATACCGAGAACACCCATATAGCCGTAGTTAAACAGATAGGCCGCTTCTTTCTGGGAAAAATCAGCCAGGCGTTTTTCAAGGTCCTGATGGTGCTGGGTATTACCGCTCATCATCCTGGAACCCATGGGAGCACTTGTTCCGAAAGACGCAAGAGCCTCGGCCGCAGCGGCTTTGACTTCCTGGTTTTCAGCCAGTCCGATGTAGTTGTTCACAGACCACATCACGTACTCTTCTCCCTTGTACTGCATGGTTTTCCCGGGGATCGGATCCATGGTGGGCCGTGTCAGGTCTCTATCGCCGGCGGCTCTGTATTTACCGAAATATCCACCGTCTGTTTTACACTTGTCAAAAATATCTACACTCATAGTTTTCTCCTACTTAATCGAGTTGTTTGAATAAACCTTTTTATTTAAATAAATCTCTTACCGCTTCTATCAGCTCCTGTGTATCCACCCGGGGAGAAAACACAAGGTCCGCTTTGGCAATTGTTACTGTATTTTCAGAGGCAAATCGCCCCATGCCGCCTCCGGTTATGTTGAGCATCACCGTTTCGCCGGCCTTCACCGTATCATTGTTAACAGCTTTTATCAAAGATGCCAAGGCAACCGAGGCAGCCGGTGAGATATCATTTCCTTCGGTCTCCCTGAAAAGGCGCCCCGCTTCGGCAGCTTCCTCATTGTCCGCCAAAAGGACATCTCCCCCTGTATCCTTGAGGGCATCGTAAAGACCGTTCGGCAAAGAATAGGGAGGTTTCCGGTTGGAAAGCACCTTGGCGTTCATGGCAATCACCTGCTGCCTGGCTTCATCATCATCCAGAGCCACCAGGGCTCTGCTGTCGGCCCTCCAGGAGTCATAGATAATTTTGAACGGGGCATTCTGGGAGACCATCAGTTTCATCTTTTTATTGCCGAACCTTCCGTCTTTCAGGAATCTCAGATTGGCTTCCCAGGCGGCGATAGCGCCTGTACCGCTCCCGACAGCCTGAAAATAGTAGTCGGGAATCTCACCGATGGCTGTCACAGCGGAAAGGACCGTTGTTCCCATTCCGTCTCTCCGGGCTATGTTTTTCGCGCCCCCTTCGGGAAAGAAATCTTCGCCCTGACAGATTTTGTTCGACAGATCGATGGCATCGAAGTAGTCCGACCCCGAGGAGGCGGCAATGATTTTGACACAGTCCGCCAGAGGTTTGTCCGACCACATGGCACCCAGATTGTCTTCGGGGATGGTGATGACCAGGGGAATGTTGTTTTCAGAGCACACCCGGGCAAATGCCCTGGCTGTATTTCCCGCGGAAGCCACGACCAGAATGCCCTTTTTTCCTTTTGGAATTCTGGCACAGACCGAGTAGGCTTCGCACTCTTTGAAGGTTCCTGTTTTCATAAAGGCGCCTTTTTCGGGCCACCAGCCGTTAAAGGTGATCCACAGATTGCTCAGGCCCAGTTTCCCGGCCAGTTTTTCGCTCCTGAAGGTCACAGGCGCTCCCGAGCCTTCCAGGGTCTTTTCCACAGGGAGCCAGTCACTGAATCTGTAGAGCCCCAGGGCATCCTCTTTGACGTCCAGCTGTTTCTTCTCATAATCAGCCCTCAGAAAATGCGGATCCGAGCAGTCGGGACAGGACAGGGGCTGCCCCTGATCACTGAAGACTTTTCCGCAGCAAAGGGCCTGCACTTTATATTTTGTCGGTTCGAACTGCTTCATCAACGTACCTCCACCAGTTCCCAGTCCACCAGAATCTGCTGAACTTCTTTCATATGTTCGTCCACAGCAAGAGGCCGTTTTACATGCCAGTCAGGCTGAATGTCCGTCGCTATTTTTTCTCCCACCCAGACAGTTTTCAGGCGGGAGGATCCCATGAGGAGCTGAATAAGATCCCTCTCCTCGTAGGTCAGATTATCGATTTTAACTATAAAAAAGAGCCCCGCATCCAGCATGATATGGGCGATCTCGGCAATCCTGCGGATATGCTCTTCCCGGGCAGCCTGCTGACGCCGTTCGGCCCGGCCGTCCCTGAGGTCCGAGTCCAGTCCGAATTTGATGCTCTTGTATCCCAGATAGTAGACCTTTTTTCCCAGGGAAAAGAGCTCCTTTTCAAGCTTTTCCGCAAAGGCTTTCTTTCCGCCGTTCAGCTCACCCGAGACAAGGATCAGCGCGGGTCTCTGACCATAGGTCTGCATCCTGTCCAGTTCGGTGACGATACCGTTTTCCCACTCCAGGGTTCTTCGGATCAACTGCTCGCCGTATTCGGTCTGCCCGTGGTCATGAACGTCACGGATAATTCCTCCTCCGGCGATTTCATACCCGTCCACGAGAACAAACCGGCTGGTCTGGGGCAGTTCCTCCACCAGATCGAAGGCAATGGCTTTCTGGAGACTGAACACACATTCGGCCACTTCATGCCTGTTGACCTGCTCCTGGGTGTTTTCCGTATCCAGAGAGGAGGCATCGATGACTCGGGTAATTTCGGCCAGCTGAGCCCGGACCTTGGAGGTTCCGTTTTTCAGCATGTACTCTTTCCCTTTGACAAGGGGCTCTTTGCCCAGCCAGAAAAGGCTTGTTTTCAGATAGCTCCCCACTTTGGGAGGCAGCTGGTCGGAACGGCAGGCCACGGCCCCCCGGGAGAGATAGATCTGCTCCTCCAGAGTGACACCTGTAGCCATTCCGGCAGTCACAGCCGCAGGAACTTCCGCATTGAAGCTTTCTACTGTTCTGATTTTACTTTTCTTTCCGGAGGGATAGAAGATCAACTCATCTCCCGGCTTGAATTTACCGGTTTCCACAGTCCCCGCAATGATCCTTCTGGAATCATCATAGTTGGTGAACTTGTAGATATCCGTCACAGGCATCCTCATGGGAAGATCGTCCAGAGGTTTTTCTTTTTTAAACGCATCCAGCAGCTCCAGAACGGTACCGCCCTCCCACCAGGGCATGTTCCCGCCCCTGTGGAAGATATTGTCCCCTTCCCGGCCGCTGACGGGAATGAAGTTGACATCGGTGAGATTGATATTTTTCAGAAACCGGGAGTACTTCCGCACAATTTTGTTATAGACCTGCCTGTTGTAACCTACCAGGTCCATTTTATTGACAAGGACACAGAGCTGACGGATCCCCAGCATGGAGAGGAGGTATCCGTGGCGCCGTGAGTTTTCCTGAACCCCCTCATCGGCGTCAATCACAAGAAAAGCCGCTTCCGCCCGGGCTGCCCCGGTTATCATATTTTTCAGAAACTCGATATGACCCGGTGCGTCGATGATGATGTAGTCGCGCTTTTCAGTATTGAAAAAGACACGGGCCGAATCGATGGTGATGCCCTGGGACTGCTCATCTTTCAGGGCATCCAGCAGAAAGGCGTATTCGAAGGGTTTGGAGTTGCGCTCACACTCCCGTTTGACCTGTTCCAGCTTTCCTTCGGGAAGGGAGTCCGTATCGGCCAGAAGGCGTCCGACCACCGTACTCTTGCCATGGTCCACATGTCCTGTAAAGACGATATTCATCTGATCTCTGCTCATCACATGTACCCGTCCCTTCTGAGAGTTTCCAGTCCGCCTCCGTCATCCTTGTCCTGGGCCCTACCGGACCGCTCGGCGATATGGGCGAACTTGCCTGTTTTCAGCTCGGTGATGATATCCCCCACATTTTTTGCGGTGGATTCCACAGGATTGGTACAGGGACCGCATCCCAGGGAACGGTAGCGCTGACCTGAACCCTGATCGTAGTAGAGGGAGACCGTGGGAATCTGCTCCCGTTCGATGTACTCCCAGATATTCAGCTCGGTCCAGTCCAGGAGAGGATGAATCCTCACATGGGTTCCCGGAGCAAAATCAGTTTTAAACTGGTTCCAGAACTCGGGGGGCTGATCTCCCACGTCCCAGATATTCTCCTTGTCCCGGGGGCTGAAGTAGCGTTCCTTGGAACGGGACCCCTCTTCGTCGGCCCGTACACCCACGATGACTCCGGTGTACATTTCCGTATCCTTGTCCAGTTCATACTGGTCGGTGGAATGATTGAACCGGTAACGCTTCCAGCTTCCGTTCAGGGTATTCTTCAGGGCTTCGGCCTTCAGGAGGCGGCAGCAGGTCAGTCTGTCCACATTGCCTTCGGGAAAGGTCTGATGGGCCGCCAGGGCTTCGGAGTTCTCCCCGTAGACCATGGGCAGTTTCCATTCCCGGGTCAGCCGGTCTCTGTACTCGATCATTTCGGGAATCTTGTAGTGTGTGTCGATGTGTACCAGAGGAAAGGGAACATGCCCGTAAAAAGCTTTACGGGCAAGCCATAACAGAACCGTGCTGTCCTTGCCGATTGACCAGAGCATGCACAGGTTTTTAAAATTCGCATAAGCTTCCCGGAGGATTCTTATGCCGATGCTTTCTAATTGATCCAGTTGGTCCATAGAAACACATTAGAAAGAGATTTCCGGTCTGTCAAAGTAAATTAGCTTATGTTAAGAAACCTTAACAGGAGTTGACCATACGCGGGACCGACCTGCTGGCTTAAAAAACATCTATTTTGTTTATATTCAGGTATTTAAATCATCCTAAAAGACATAACCTATTTCTCATACGGAATTAATGGAACCTTAACAGAGCTGTTTCCCTATAAGAATGCATTTTTCCATAGAGGGGTTATTATATTTCTGTTATACTTAGTTTTATGAGAAAAACGGGCCTTTTTTTCATTACAGCAGGAGCCGCTCTTCTATTATCCGCATGCTTTATGTATGAAGATATGGTATTCGACAACCCCTATGACCCGACTGGCCAGGATGGGATTACTCTGGAATACAGGGATGATATTGCTATTGACGGCGATCTGTTGGATTGGGATAACGTAGAGCCTCTGTATACAGATGACTCTTCAGATACAGCTCAGAACGGCTACCCCATGATAGCAGGGGGAGACCTGTACCAGTTAAAAGCTGCTCAGGATAATGATACTCTCTATTTTTTTATTGAATCCTATAATGGAAATCCTTTAACAGAACCCAGTATAAGTGTTAGTTTTGATCTGAATGAATCAAATTATGGGATAAATCTTTTCAATTTAACCCACAATTCTCCAGATGGCGGAATAACAAGTGACGGAACAATTGGTTTCTGGTCAAGGTATTATGATGACACGGGAGATTACGATCTGAATAATGCAGGAATCAGGTTTGCAGGGATTAATGAATCTGAAAATGCAATTGAGCTTGGGATATCCAAGGCAACGTATTGGAACTATATACCATCTGATTCAGGAATGAATTTTCATATTGGTTCGTGGTACCAGTATCATGAAAATCTGTATGGTGATGGGAATATAGATAATTCCAATGATGAAAATACGTTCAATATTCTCCTGAAAAGCTCTTCTGATACCCAACCGAGCATGGACTCTCCTATTGTGCAGTTTTACAGAGGAATAACCCCCACATGTGATGATAATTCATTGGCTGATATAACCGCATGGGAAGAATATGGCTACTGGTATCAGGATTTCGTCTTGACTGACGATAACTCTGGAGAAGTCAATACTGACATTGATAAAGTGTATATAAAACAAGACGATGATTATATCTACTTTCTGCTGACTTTTTATGATTCCGGCTCCATAGGAGCCATAACTTCCGTTGATATTTACGTAGATCAGGAAAATGGAGCCTATTCACACAATTTTTACGCGGAATATGATGGTTCTGACTGGTTAACAAGTACTTTTCAAGTCAATTACAATGCATCTCAAGATAGTAGCGGACACACCGGTGGTGCGGGTGATGGGTTTCTGGAATTAAGATTTAATAAATATCTAGCCTGGTCTGACCTTCCCTACGAACCTTGTTATTTTAATATCGCTGTAAATGATAGTACTTTTTCCACAGCAGATTATGTTGAATTTAAAGGTATGTACAAAAACGAAGGGGATCCGATCCCTCTGGATCAGTAAAAAAAAGGGGCTGTTGCAAAAGTAAAAATGCGACAGCCTCTTTTTTTCATTAATCAAATTCTTTTTATTTTGATCACTATTTAGATCACAACTTCTGTTCTGGTAATAAAAATTCTGATAATTTCCCATTTTGTTTAGTAATTTACTGACACTTATCCTATGTGATGCACCTGAGACTATACATTATCTATTAAAAAATGGATTTAGAGCTATGCTGATTCATCCTTTATCTGATAATAGAAGGGATTACCAACTTCATCTCGGGATAATCTATTTCCCAAATGAACAGCATTCATAGCCAGACAAACTAATAGCCATTCTGTATAGATACCTGTTTTTCCTGCCCGTAAAAATCTCCTGAATGACCAGTTGGCTTTGATCTGAGCAAATACTCCTTCTGCCTGAATACTTCTATTAACACGGATTTCTTTACCTTCCGGACTGGATATCAAAGCAGTAGCTCTTCTTTGATAAGATGACAGCTTGTGGTTGATCTGTACCTGTTTATAGTCTGCCTTACTTCGTTTTATACAGGAAGAACGGAGAGAGCAGCTCTTACACCCTCTTTCACAACGATATGTATGTGTTGTCGTTTCATAACCGTATTGATTCTTCCTGGATCGAACATATTTCAGTTTTAGCTTCTTTCCCTTCGCACAAATGAAATGATCGGTTGAAGGATCATAAATCATGTTTTCTTTCTTTCCGATATCCTTTTTGAATTTTCGTTTCTTTGATTGCTCGTGTAACTGGGGCTTGATGAAAGCCTCTATATTCTGTTTTTCCAGAGCCTCATAGTTTTGTTGACAGTCGTATCCGCTGTCCGCACAGTATTTTGAATATGTCCAGGGCAGATGTTCATGCATATGATCCAGTGCAGGACACATGGTTACATAGTCAGTGCGATCGTCACTGGCGTGAGCTCCGACAACATATCCGCTATCAACTAGTACTTGAAGGTTGTAAGCTGGTTTCAGCTGCCCGTTCCTCATATAGTCCTCTTTCATTCGCATAAACGTGGCATCAGGATCAGTTTTACTCATGCTGTTCCTACCCTTCATGGCAGTCAGGTATTCATTGTACTTTTCCAGTTTCTCCAGGAAAACAAGAGCATCTCGATAGAATTTCTGAACTCTCGTGATTCGGTGGCCTCGACCTGTTGTCTTCGGGAAAAGAGGCTCTCCTGTTGCAACAAGCTTCTCTATGAGGATTTTCAATGAGGTGTGATAATCTCCTGGATCCAAGTGCCAGGAGAAAATATCATTAACTTCAGTAATCAAATTCCGGATATGGTTATGGAGTTTCTCCAGATTCTTTTTAGTCGCTTTCTTCCAGACAAAACTATATCGACCAGCTTTTGACTCTATTTTAGTGCCATCTTGATAGACAACATCTTTCTTAAGCTCTCCCAATGCATCCAGACGAACGACTATCTGAAAAAATAGTTCATCAATGGCTTTCTCATGGGTATGAACAAAACGGTCAAACGTCGTATGGTCTGGGACTTTCTGATTACCTAAGATTTGCAAAAGGAAAAGGTCTCGTTTGCATAAACGTTCTACATCTCGCGAACTAAACCTGCCATGAATCCTGGCATACAGAAGAATCAGCATCATTGTGTATGAATTGACAGCTCGTGGACGTCCTGATTTCTGCTTTGGTTGTTCAAACTGGCTGTAATCTAGGTTTTGCAACAGAATCATAAGTGCTGCTTCATGTTCTGTTACTTCAAAGGGGATTGAGATGTTTAAATCAAGAAATAATTGTCTATGTTGGGAAAATGCTGTAAGATTCACCACGTGCTCCTTTTTATTTGTTTGTGGTTAAACAAATTGTAGCACGCTGGGGTCGCTTTGCGGCCCCTTTTTGCAGTCTAAATGCTTTGTTCGATTCATTCAAAAAAGAAAAAGGCTGCTACTAAAGTCTTTTCAGACTTTTGCAACAGCCCCCTTCTATTTAAAACCTCTCACCCTTATCCCTCAGAGAGAGGCCGGCTGCATGCCTGAGCAACAAACGAAGTTTGTGTCCGGGGAGCCGGGGGTGAAACAGACGCTTACAGTCTTGCAATAATCGCCTGGGTCATCTCTTTGGTATTCACAGGCTTGATACCGGGAGACAGGATATCTCCGGTCCGGATGCCTTCGGAAACACACTGGTCCACGGCTTTTTTGATAGCCGCCGCAGGTTCGGACATATCAAAGGAGTACTCCAGCAGCATGGCCAGACTCATGATCTGGGCGATGGGGTTGGCAATGCCCTTGCCGGCGATATCCGGGGCGCTTCCTCCGGAGGGTTCAAAAAGGCTTATTTTTTCGCCCAGTGAGGCGGAGGGCAGCATTCCCAGGGAACCGCAGATGGCTGCAGATTCATCGGACAGAATATCTCCGAAGAGGTTTGAAGTGACGATAACGTCAAACTGCAGGGGGTTCAGCATGAGCTGCATGGCTGCGTTATCCACGTACATATGGGTCAATTCCACATCGGGATAGTCGGCGGCCACTTTGTTGACAACCTTTCTCCAGAGTTTGGAACTGGAGAGGACATTGGCCTTGTCCACGGAACAGAGTTTTTTGCCCCGTTTCTGGGCGGCTTCGAATCCCTGACGGGCGATCCTCTCCACCTGTTCGGCTGTGTAAACCATGGTATCCAGACCGATCTCGTCGGTCAGTTCCTTGGGTTCGCCGAAATAGATGCCGTGGGCCAGCTCTCTTACGGTCAGCAGGTCCACTTTATCGGTAAGGACCTTTTCAGAAAGGGGTGACATCCCCTTCAGCTCTTCGTAGATTACCGCGGGGCGCAGGTTGGCGTAGAGTTTGAGCATTTTCCGCAGAGCCAGAAGACCTCCCAGCTCGGGAGTTTTTTCGGGAGGAAGGCCGTCCCATTTGGGGCCGCCGATGCTTCCCAGAAGAACCGCATCCGATTCCAGACAGATTTTTCTGGTCTCTTCTGGCAGGGGATCTCCCGTGGCGTCATAAGCACATCCGCCGATCAGACCTTTTTCAATTTCCAGTTTGAAGCCGAATTTTTTTTCTACCGCTTCCAGCACTTCCAGTGCTGCATCCATCACTTCAGGTCCGATCCCGTCTCCGGGAAGGACAGCTACTTTATATGACATAGTGTTCTCCTTACGTATAATGTACAAGACCTCTCCTTCACCAACCCTCATCCCCGGCCCCTCTCCCAGAGGGCGAGGGGAGAAATGTGAGTGTTTTTTTCCCTCACCCCCTGCCCCTCTCCCGTAGGGTGAAGGAAGGAATGTCAGGTTTGTATTGTTCCCTCCGGTCCCTGAGCGGAGCCGAAGGGGGATGTTTTAAGATCTTTTCTCTATTCTGTTTATAGCACAAAGCAGCGCTTTAAGGGAGGCCGCATTGATACTGGAATCCACGCCGACTCCGAAAAAGGGTCTTCCCTTGGAATCGGAAACACCGATGTAGCAGACCGCCTGAGAATCCGCTCCCTCACTGAGGGCATGCTCATCGTAGGAGAGGAAGTTCACTTTGGGAGCATTGCTTCCCTGAAGGGCATGGAAGAACGCATCGATCGGTCCGTTCCCATGGCCTTCGAGTTCCAGAGTTTCCCCATGATAGTCCAGAGCGCACTTGATCCCCACATCGTGTTTGCTTCCCTCGGTTTTCTTCGAGTCCAGCTTGGCATGGATCTCATAGTCCACCAGCGAATAGGGACCCGAGTCATCCAGGTACTCCCGTGAGAAGACCTCATAGATCTCCTCGCCTTTCAGCTCTTTACCCGTATCGTCGGTGATTTTCTGGATCACGCCGCTGAACTCGGGATGCATGGCCTTGGGCAGTTTGTAACCGTACTGGGAGTCCAGAATAAAGGCCACACCGCCCTTTCCGGACTGGCTGTTGATTCTGATAATCGCCTCGTACTCCCGATTGAGATCGGAAGGATCGATGGGCAGATAGGGGATTTCCCAATAGTAGGGCTTCTCTGTATTGTACCGGTCCAGACCTTTTTTGATAGCGTCCTGATGGGAACCGGAAAAGGCTGTGAACACAAGCTCACCCGCGTAGGGGTGGCGGGGATGAACATCCATCCGGGTGCATCTTTCGTAGATCTGTACAATTTTATCCATCCGGGAGAAATCCAGCAGAGGATCCACGCCCTGGGAGTACATATTCATGGCCACATTCATAAGATCCGTGTTACCCGTTCTCTCACCGTTGCCGAATAGAGTTCCTTCCACGCGGTCGGCACCGGCCATAAGAGCCAGTTCCGTAGCGGCGATGCCTGTACCTCTGTCATTGTGGGCATGCAGGGAGATCATAACGGAATCCCTGTTTTTGATATTCCGGCAGAACCATTCAATCTGGTCGGCATGGATATTGGGGGTATGCCCTTCCACAGTGGCGGGAAGGTTCAGAATCAGTTTATTTTCGGGTGTGGGTTCCATCACATCCATAACGGCTTCACAGATCTCTTTGGCAAATTCCATTTCTGTGCCTGTGAAACTCTCGGGGGAGTATTCGTATCTCAGATTGATATCGGGATTCTCTTTTGAAATCTCCTTGATCAGTCTGGCGCCTTCCACGGCAATATCGATGATCTCCTTCTGGCCTTTCCGGAATACCACATCCCTCTGGAGGGTTGAGGTGGAGTTGTAGAAGTGGATGATCACATTCTTACAGCCCTGAATGGCCTCAAAGGAACGCCGGATCAGATGCTCCCTGGCCTGGGTCAGCAGCTGAATGGTCACATCATCGGGAATAAGATTCCTTTCCACCAGGGTTCTCAAAAAGTCAAACTCGGTCTGAGAGGCCGAGGGAAATCCGATTTCAATCTCTTTAAAACCAATTTTCAGGAGTAGCTCGAATAGTTCCAATTTTTCTTCCACGTTCATCGGAACGGGTAGAGCCTGATTTCCGTCTCTCAGGTCAACGCTGCACCACTGGGGGGCAGAAGTGATGACCTTGTCGGGCCATGTCCGGTCAGGCAATGTAATTGGCGGGAAGGGTTTATACTTCCTGTAATCGTAACTCATGAAGCTCTCCTTATGTTGTGGGCAGCTGATAACCGCCCCAAAAAAATAAAATTGGTTATTTGGGTAGAAATACTAATCAAAAAGAGCCTTCACGTCCATACAAAAAGGGGGTCACTCGGCCTTTTATAATGACATTTCTTCCTTTTTTGTCAGTAATAGTTAATTTACACTACTTTCCCGCCGGGTTTACCACTTCTCACGGGAATGATACAAATAGATATGGCAATACTTTTCTTTGTATTTCAGGGCGTTTTCCCTGTATTTCTCCTTGTGGTCTGCGGATGGTTTCTGAAACAGAAAGGGATCATCGGTGAAGGCTTTCTGAAGAGTTCCTCAAAAATGAGCTTCCGTCTGGCTATCCCGGCACTGGCATTTCTCAAGATAGCCTCTCTGGATTTCAGCCAGGTTTTTATTATAAAAGAGATCCTCCTGATCTGCCTGATTCACATAGCCGTTTATCTGGCCACTTTCCTTCTGGTTCTGAAACTGGGAGATAACAGACAGAAAGGAGTTATTATCCAGGGCGGTTTCAGAGGAAATATTGTCATTGTGGGTATCGCTCTGATCCTGAATCTGTATGGAGAGGAGATGATGGCCCGGTCGGCAATGTCACTGGCGTTTCTGCTTCCTCTCTACAATATTCTCGGCGTGATCGCCCTGACCCTACCCATTCACGGGATGACTCCCTCGGGGCTGACAAGTTCACTGAAGAACATTGCAAAGAACCCTCTGATCCTGACTGTAATCGCAGCCATGTTTTTCTCACTGCTCAGGATACCCATTCCTCCAATACTGGAAAGATTCCTCTCCTATCTGGCCGATCTGGCCCTCCCTCTGGCGCTTATAACAATCGGCGGTTCCCTGACGGCCCGGGGTATCAGGGAGAAAGGTCGGCTGGCCCTTCTGCCGACGGTGCTTAAACTTGTGATTATGCCCGTGGCCGGTGTGATTGTGTTTTACCTTATCGGTTACAGGGGTGATGAGCTGGGAATGATCTTTCTGCTTCTGGGAGCTCCCACCGCCGTTTCAAGTCATGTGATGGCCGATGCGCTGGACAATGACGGCGAACTGGCGGCCCTGGTTGTGATGTTTACAACCGCCGGAGCAGCCTTCACAACACTGCTGGGAATCAGCCTTATAGAAAAAATGCTCTGAAAAAGGACGTGACCTATGGATTTTAACAAACTGATAGAACGCCGGAACAGCAATGCCGCCAAATGGGACGAATCTGTCCTGAAACACAGGTTCGGCCATTCGGACCTTCTCCCCTTCTGGGTAGCCGATATGGATCTCCCCTCGCCGCCTGCGGTAAGCAGAATCCTCCACGAAAAAGCGGACCACCGGATCTACGGCTATCCCGCTTCAAACAGCCCCTTTCTCAAGGCCTGGAAAAAGTGGACAAAAGAGAAGCACTCCTGGGACGTGTCCCTTTCCCAGACCATATTCATTCCGGGTATTGTCTCTTCCATGAGCCTGGGGGTCTCTCTGTTCTCCCGTCCCGGAGAGGGCGTCATTCTGCAGGAACCTGTGTATCAGCCCTTCCGCAGAATCATAGAAAGGAACAACAGGGTTCCTCTGGTGAATGAGCTTGTCTACGACGGGACAGTCTATACCATGGACTTTGCCGATCTGGAAGAAAAAGCCTCCCGAAAGGAAACGACTCTGCTCCTTTTATGCAGCCCCCATAACCCGGGCGGCCGGGTCTGGACCAGAACGGAACTGGAAAAGGTGGACCGGATCTGCCGGGCTCACGGTGTTTTTGTGATCTCCGATGAGATTCACTGCGATCTGGTACTGGATTCTTCTATCCGGCATATCCCCTACTCCTCCCTTTCCCCGGAGACGGCGGAGCAGTCCATGACCTGTATGGCCCCGTCGAAAACCTTCAATATCGCCGGAGAAAAGCTCTCTGTCTCTGTGATTGAGAACAGGGAGAAACGGCTGCTTATGAAGAATGAACTGGCCCGTCTGAACATGAATGAAGGATCCGCCCTGGCTCTGAGCATGGGAGAAGGCGCCTACAAAGAGGGGATGGAATGGCTCGGAAAACTGACAGACTATCTTTCGGAAAATGTAAAATACATTGAAACCTATCTGCAGAAGAACCATCCTGCCATCAGAATGATGCATCCCCAGGCGGGATTCATAGGCTGGATAGACTTCAGGGATTCGGGGTATTCCGTAGAAGAGCTGGAAGAGCGGTTTCTCAAAATCGGTAAAATTGCCCTTGTTGAAGGCAGGTGGTTCGGAACGGGAGGACATCCGTTTTTCAGACTCAATTACGGATGCCCCCGCTCTCTTCTGGAAGAAGGGATGAAACGCCTGTCAGCCTCTCTGACGGATAACCTCATACATTAGGATACCCGCAGCCACCGAGACATTGAGAGAATCAACGTGACCGGACATGGGAATGCTCACCATGGTATCGCATTTTTCTCTGACAAGGCGGGAAATGCCGCTTCCTTCGCTGCCCATGATCAGGGCGGTTTTCCCCCTCAGATCTGTCTGCGCTGCGGTGGCGCCTCCCATGTCAGCCCCATAGACCCAATACCCCGCTTTCTGGAGTTCTTCGATAACCCGGGAGAGATTGGTGACCTGAAGGGTGGGAACCCAGGCATGAGCTCCGACTGAAATTTTCGCCACTGTAGCATTGATGCCGACGCTCCTTTTCTCGGGCAGTACGACAAGGTCCACAGAGAACTGGTCGGCCGAACGGAGAATCGCTCCCAGATTATGGGGATCGGTGATACCGTCAAGGATAAGAACCAGCTGCTGATCATTGTCGCTGTTCAGGGCCAGATAATCTTTGATGTCTTTGTAGCGGATACCGGTACCGCTCTCTTTGCGGGGGATCGTCAGGAGAGCCCCCTTGGACTGGCCTTTGCCGCACATCCTCTCCAGTTCCTGTGAGGATATATTTTTGACGCAAACACCCTTTTCCTCCGCCAGTTTGACTAAGGCCTCGACCCTTTTATTGGACTTACCCACATAAAGGACAGCACCGGCGGGTTTCTTTTTCAGAGATTCTTCGATTCCATGGAAGGACGTTATATTGCTTGCCATCAGGAATTCTTCTTCTCGCAGGCTGTTTTCTGTCCCTGAGAGTGGTGAAACTCACGACAGGCATCACAGTTGCGGTTACGGGGACATGTCCTGTTGGTACAGGGACAATCAGGATTACTCATATTGGATCCTCCTCCATAAAATTGAAGGTTATTCTAAACAACCCCGGAAGAGATGACAAGCCTTGGTCCCGGAACCGGCGGGATTAACCGGCAATCATTTCCCGGATATGCTGGGACAGTTCCTTTTTTGAAAAGGGTTTGTGGATTAACCGGGAGTTTTCCAGTTTGCTGAGATCTCCCAGCCGTTCTCTGGTATAGCCGCTGGCAAACAGTATAGGCTGTTCGTAGCCATACTCACGGATTTTTCTGTAGACCTCTTCTCCTCCCATTTCAGGCATAACCACATCCAGAAGGAACAGATCCACATCGGCTTTGGAGGAGTTGAAATAGTCAAGATGCTCCACCAGCTCTCTGCCGTTAACAAAACTCCTGATCCTGTATCCCATATCCTGAATCAGGGTTTCCACCAGTTCCCGGACCATGGGGTCATCCTCGGCCAGGTAGACAGTGCCTTCAAAGGACTTCTCTTCCGTATGATAATTGAGAGAGTCAGAGGTGTCCTTCGGCAGTTCCCGGGACTGGGGAAAGTAGATATGAAATACAGTTCCCCGGGAGGCTTCTGTTTCGATCCTGATATAACCGTCATGCTGCTTGATAATACCGTAAACAATGGAAAGCCCCAGACCTGTCCCCTTGTCCATCTCTTTGGTTGTGAAAAAGGGATCAAAGATTTCAGGCAGTATATTCTCGGGGATCCCGTGCCCCGTATCCTGAACGGTGAGATGGACATAGTCTCCCGGCGGTATCTCGCCCTCCAGACTCTGGAGGAAAGAGGAGCTGTGAAAAAGATCCTGGGATATTTTCAGAACACCTTTACCGTCCATGGCATCCCTGGCATTGAGGCTGAGATTCATAATGATCTGCTCAATCTGCTGTCTGTCTCCGAAAATGGTATCATCCTTTCCCTCCAGATCCGACTCCAGAGAGATCTCCGCATCCAGAAGGCGGGTCAGGATGGGAAAGAGACTTTTCATAAGCTCCGACAGGGAGAGGAAACTTTTAATGGATGTCTCTTTTCTGCTGAACAGCAGAAGCTGCTTGGTCAGGTTTCTTGCACTGCCTGCGGTATGCAGGATGGGATTAATCAGTGTTCGGGCCCGGTCGTCGGTGTACTCTTCCTTCATCAGCTGGGAATAGCCCATGATCACCTGAAGGAGGTTGTTGAACTCGTGGGCAATGCCTCCTGCCAGTTTCCCCACGGCTTCCATTCTGGCGGCCTGCCTGAGCTGCTCCCGGCTGGCTTTCAAAGCCTCCCGGGCATGGAAGAGTTCGGAAACATCCTGGACAATTCCTGTGACGATCTGTTTCCGGCTCTCCGGCAGTATGATCATCCTGGCCGAAACATGAATAAAAGCCATTCTTGTCTCATCATTTTTCTGAAACCGGATCATCCCGCTGTGTCTCTCTCCTCCCCGCCCGAAGGGCAGAGGATCCTCCGGATTCCATCCGGGAAAGATCTCCTTCATAAACTCCAGATTGAGGTACTCTTTCTCGTCTTTGAAGTTCAGACCGAACAGGGTATAGACTTCGTTGGAGAACCAGTAGCGGTTCGTATCAGGATAGTACTCCCAGTTGGCAACCATGGCCATAGCCTGGGCATCATCCAGCCTCCGCTGTTCGTCACTGAGGATTTTTTTCATCCTGTAGGCTTCAGACACATCCCTGAAAACAAGAACAACCCCCATTATCTGCTCACTTCCGTTCTCTCTGATCGGAGCGGCGCTGTCGGCGATATGATATTCAACACCATCCCGGCTGATAAGGACTGTATGATTGGCGAGTTCCACTGTTTTTCCCGAAAGGAGAACTTTCTGAACCGGATTGGACACGGCTTTGCGGCTGTACATATTGACAATTCTGAAAACGTCCTTCAGTTCTCGGCCCCGGGCGTCCTCCAAAGACCAGCCTGTCATCTTTTCGGCCACAGGGTTGATGAATGTTATGTTTCCGATCCTGTCTGTAGAGATGACCCCGTCCCCTATGGAACTCAGAGTGGTAAAAAGTTCATTCTTCTGGAGGGCCAGATCGCTTCCTGTTTTTCTCAGTCTCAATATGAGCCCCCCCAGTAGAAATACAAAGAGGAGGAGAAACAGAAAAACGACCAGAACGACAAGGACAATAGTTTTATACCTGTAGAGAAAGGACGGATTAAGAACCTCCGTTTCATAGGGAAGGTGAGAAGTACGGAGCTTCCAGAAACGGACTCTGTCATGATCAACATAGTACTGCCCCCCCTCCAGAGACTGTACAGGGATGAGAGATGCCTCCCTGCCGTCGAGAATCTGAAAAGCCATGTCTATGACCGCTTCAGCCTGAGAGCGTCCTGTATTGACATTTCCCCCGAGAACCCCCGGTAGCATCTGATGGATGTTGAACACCGGGACGGCTGTATGCTTCTGAAGCTTTTCTACAAAGCTCCTTTTGCTTATATACTCACCATTGACATCCCTGTGCCAGTTGGTCAGAACCAGAGCCGAACCGGAGGGGAGAGACTCTGTCCAGACAAGGAGTTCCTCCGTAGTAATATCCGAAGGAACAAAACCGAAATCCAGAGAACTGAAGGCAGTGGGCAGACTGCTGATCTGCTCCTGTATGAAATCCCTCTCCGCCCTGCCTGTCACGGTGCTGTCTGCAATAAAATAGTAGGTGGAGACCTCCGGGAGAAGATCCTTTGCGAACTGTAAAGTGAATTCCAGATTTAAGCTGCTGACCACACCAGTATAATTAGCGGGCAGACCGGATCTGATCGCATCGGATCTGTTCACTCCGCAGAAGACCACAGGAACATCGGGAAACAGGGCATCCCGGTTCTCAAGCATAAAATTCAGAGCATTGTCGTCAACTGTAATAATGAGAGAAAGATCTTCCCGGTTCATATTGCCCAGCCGGTAGGAAATAAGGGGAAACCGCTCTTCCGGGGAGAACCTCTTGGTATCCATATATTCCACATACAGATCCGATCCGGGGACCTTCTCTTTCAGGCCTGCCAGCAGCGAAGTATAGATTGAGTCTTCCCACTCATTTCCGGGATGATAGGAGAACAGAACCAGTATGTTATCCCTGGACTGGGAAGAGAGAGAAGAGAAACCTGAAATGATAAGAATAATAAACAGGGCTTTCCCTACCCCGGATCTCAAAGTTCTGAGCATATACTATAATACCTGTTTCTTTTAAGATTGAAAAAGAAATTCTTTTTTTATTTTCCCCTGTCCCTGCCGCTGCCGATCTGAGAATGTTTTTCTTCCCATTTTTTCTGCTCTTCCATCCAGATCAGGAACTCACCGTGAAGCTGTTCCTGAAGCTCCCGGATAAAGAGACTTTCCCTGTCCAGTGCCGCCATTTCCAGTTTTTTGGCGGCTTCGGCCAGGCGGAAGCCGCCGACATTGAGAGCTCCGGACTTCATGGCGTGAGCCAGGCGGTGGATTTCATCGAAATATCCCTTTTTCTCCAGTTCGTTGAACTGAAGAAAAAACTTCTGAGATTCAATTCTGAACCCCTCCAGGATGGTAACAGCCATTTCCCTGTTGTCTTCAACGACCTCCAGAAGGGTCTGTTCATCAAACACAACCGAGTAATTCAACTCTTCCGTCTTATCACCCAGGAGACTCATCCGGGAGAATTTCTCCCAGTGCTTCAACTTGTCAAAAAGGTCTTTCCTTTTAAATGGTTTGACAAGGCAGTCATTCATTCCTGTTTTCCAGTAGGTTTTCAGATCCTGGGGGAAGGCATTGGCAGTGACTCCGATGATGCAGACCCGCTGTCCATCGGGCTGTTTTCGGATGATTCGGGTAGCTTCAAGGCCGTCCATACCGGGCATCTGTATATCCATCAGGATGATATCGGGTTTCTCTTTTTCAAAAAGCTCAATCGCTTCCGAACCATTATGGGCAGTAATCAGCTGGCATTCCGTCTCAGCCAGATGATACCGGATAAGATCCCGGTTGACTTTATAGTCTTCCGCCAGGAGAACCTTCAGATCTCTGAAAGAATCATTCTGCGAGGACTTTCCTTCGGGAGAAAACTCTATATATCCGCCTTCCTGAAAACGCTGGAAAGGCAGAGAGACCACAAAGGTTGTCCCCTTGTACCGGGAACTTCTGACAGAAACCGAACCGCCCATCAGTTCGGACAGCTCCTTGACAATGGAGAGGCCCAGACCGAATCCGCCGTAATTGCGGCTTATGGAATTGTCTCCCTGAAAAAACATCTGAAAGATATCACCCAATTTGTCCTCGGGGATACCGATCCCCGTATCTGAGACGGAAAAATAGAGTTCCACAGTGTTTTCGGAGCCCTCGGCGGCTGAGATATTCATGGCAATCGATCCCTGATGGGTGAATTTCACACTGTTGGAAAGAAGGTTCGTCAGGATCTGAGTCAGCAGATGAGAATCCCCCACCAGCCTGTCCGGTACATCCGGAGCAACCTCAATGACTTTATCAAGCCCCTTCTCTACAAGTTTTGCAGAGATATCTCCCCAGGAGGCCTCCAGGACACTCATGAG
Organism: Oceanispirochaeta sp.; assembly: GCA_963666275.2. GTDB lineage: Bacteria > Spirochaetota > Spirochaetia > DSM-2461 > DSM-2461 > Oceanispirochaeta. The sequence goes on along the minus strand of CAXXOA010000001.1, from coordinate 692,048 downwards.
GGCGAAGGGTTTATTTTCAACAATAACCTGACCGGATTCGATCTTTGAGATATCAAGGAGCCTGTTTATCAGGGCAATCAGACGCTCCGACTCCTTAAGGATGGTTTCCCGGAACTTGTTGTTTACCTCGGGAGAATTATCCTGATTCATCAGTTCGGCATATCCTATAATCCCCGACAGGGGAGTCCGGATCTCATGGGATATGTTCGCCAGGAATGTATTCTTCGCTTTGTTGGCGGACTCGGCGATCTGCCTTGATTCGTCAGCTCTGTTCCGGGCATAAATCAGTTCTTTTTCCGCTTTTTTCCTCTGTAGGATCTCATCTCCCAGTTCCCGGTTCTTTTTCTCGAGCTCTTCGGTTCTCTTGCGGACCATAAACTCCATATGGGAGGAGTACTCCTCCAGGCTGTTCCTCATATACTCGAAAACCGCCGCGGTTTCATCCAGTTCGCTATAGCCTGTGCTGATGGCAATCTGGCTCTGGAGATTTCCCCTGCCGACCTGATGAGCCGCCTGCCTGAGATTGTCCAGAGACTGCAGGATAGACCGGGTTATCAGAAAGCCTATGAATCCTGATACCGCCCCCAGAAGGATGATCATGGCAATACTGAAATTACGGTTTTCCTTCAGCTGCCCCATAAAATCATCCTGAGGGATATAGACACCCATCAGCCAGGGCCAGTAGGAGACATTGAAATGGGAGAACATGGCGTAATAGTTCTCTCCTTCATAAGAGAATGTAAAAAACAGATCCTCTTCATTGCTGAAGTCATACTCGAGGCTGCTCAATGTATTGTAGGCGGCTTTACTGACATGGTCGTCCAGATCGGCGATTGTGACGAGCTCCAGAGTGTTGCTCTGCCCCATAGTATGGGTAATTTTGCTTTTATCCGGATAGGCTATGACCTGCCCCGCATTGTCCAGAATAAAAGCCTTCCCGCTGTTTCCCACTTTGAGAGTGGCAAAGAAATCGGACAGATCGGATATTTCAATATCAACCCCGACCACTCCCAGCAGATTTCCCTGATCGTCATACACCGGACTGGCGGTGGTGATCCCGGGGCTTCGGGAGGTATAGAAGATATAGGGGTTGGTCCAGATGAGCTCCCCCTTTTCCAGAGCCTGCTGGAACCAGGGACGTTTGCGGGGGTCATAATCATCCCCGGGATTGTCGTATTCTCTCAGAAGAGAGAGGGTCTGATCCATCTCTTTGAAATGGACCTGCCTCCCCTCCCGGTCCAGGGAGATTATTTTGGAAAGGAACTGTTCTTCCCCGTTTCGGGAAGCCATGATGAACTCCCCGTTGACAGATCCGTAATAGATATTTGAGAACTGGGAATTTATGAGGAGCTGTTCAAAAAAATAGCTCTCCATCGCTGAAACTTCACTGGATGTGACAATATTGTTTACAGCCAGAGCTCCGGTCAGAAGGGCCGCATCCCTGGCGGGATCCAGATGGCTCCGGGCTTTATCGATCGTAAAAGATGTGACATTCTGCATGATATTTCGGGCATGCCTTGTAAAAACCTTCTTTGTTGAGAAATGTGTGGTCAGGACAAGGCCGAATGCGACGGCTATGATCAGGCCGGGCATTCCAAAGATAAGAAGCCCCTTCATGGATACTTTTTTCATTTACACTTCCGATAATTTTACACAGACAAATCAGTTTGTTCCGCTGAGTAAGTTTAATAGATAATAATAAACATGGCAAATAGTATTTTCAGAGAGTTTTCCTCAGCGGTTTCCTATCATATCACGTCTGGCCCTTTCCGTATCCACCGGACAGACCATGGAGGAGATAAAAGGAAAAGAGAGCAGAGAGAGCAATCCCACCGCCGGAAAAAGTACCGGGAAGGAGATCTTTTTAAGCAGAACTCCCAGAAGGAGAGGCGCCAGGGCACTGGCCAGATTCAGGGCCCCGTAGATGCCCGAATAAAGAGGCCTTTTCTCTTTGTGACTGATCTGTACAAGAACCGCTTCTCCCGACATTTTATGCGCTCCCGCCAGGGCTCCCTCCATCGGAAAAACACAGTAGAGAATCCACCTTCCCTGGGAAAGGAACAGAGAAACAGCCAGAAAAAGGGGGATGAGAAAACTTCCGGCAGCCTGGATTTTCAATAGTCCTTTGAAGCCCAGGGGTTCTATGATTCCGGGCCAGAGAAGATTCGAGAGGACCATTCCTCCCATCTGCAGCAGTACGATGGTCCCTATAAAATCCGAATTCAGAGAAAAATGCCTGATCAGAGCAGGAACGTAAAAGGGAATGACCGCAATGGAAAGGGTCAGGAGGTTGACGGCGACGCAGTAGTGTCTGAAGGTCCTGTCCTCTCTGAGAATACCTCCTATGGATTTGAGAATCACAGCAAGAGATTCCTGCGGGCGGTCTGTTCCGATCACCCGGGGTTCCCGGATCATCCAGAAACCTATGGATCCGGCGGCCAGCATCAGGGAGGCCAGAAAAAAGAGGACCCGGTACCGTAAAGCCCCCTCCAGGCCGGTTAGGACATAGCGGGTCAGGAGCCCCGAACAGAACACACCCAGGCTCCAGAAAACCTGTTTCCTCAGAAAGAACTGCTTTCTGAGGCTGTCCGGAATGGATAGACCGATCAATGAAACATAGCTGATTCCGGCAAATGCTCCCGACAGGGTAAATACTGTCAAACCGAGATAGATGAAAGCCAGAACGGTAACAGCTGACAGGGATCCTGTATAACCGAGAAGCAGGCCTATCCCGAAGAGAGAGATCATCCTGGCATAGAGCCCGCCTATCAGAAAGGGCTTTTTCCTGTTGGCGGACTGAACGAAAGGGGCAAAAAGCAGCTGGGAAATCAGAGGGAATCCCATCATAATGGCTGTGATTATCCCGATATGGATTTCCGAGCCACCCACCTGGATGACCATAGCGGGGAGTACTGTGTTCACTTCGGTAAAAGTGACAGTCAGGGCAAGGAACACCCCGTGCCATAAGAACCCCCGGTAACTGGCTTTCTGATCTTTTGTTATCATCCCGTCCTCCCGGTTATATGTTGTGTCTATAAGGTACTATTCCCGAAGATCCGGAAGGAAAAGACTGTAACAGCAGCCGGAGATATCTCCCACATACTGGATTGTCCCTTCCAGAGCTGTTGTAACAACTGTATAGAGGATATTCAGACCGAGACCTGTGTTGTTGAAATTCTCATCCAGACTGAAAAAAGGTTCAAAAACACGGTCGGCCATTTTTGCGGGGATTCCGTCACCATTGTCCGAATACAGGATTCTGACGCCCATCCCTTCCGGACGGATCTGAATAGAGATCTCCCCCTCAGTACGGCCTTTGAATCCATGAACCTGAGAATTGGAAGCCAGCTTATCCAGAACAAGACGCAGAAGGGAATAGTCCGTACAGAGCTCCAGCTTATCGGGGCATTCGATGGTGATGGAAAAATCCCCTTCGAGGAGGTTCAGCCAGGTTGATCTGAAATGCACTGCCAGAAACTCTTTTATATCCGATCTGACAGGAACCCTTTCTGCCGCATCATACTGGAGAAGCTTGAAATTCCTGACAATATCTACAGACTTGTCGATAGACTTCTTCATCAGACTGGAAGCTTCGCTGATCCTGCTGAAATGCCCCTGAAGTTCAGAATTCCCCGGACTTCCCTTTTCCATGATCATCTCACAGGTTTTCAGCTCCTCTTCCAGATAGGATCCTGTCATAAGCGCATTGCCCAGGGGCGTATTGAGATGATGGGAGATCCGTGCCAGCAGGCGTCCCACATTGGAAAATCTCTCCTCACGGATCAGCTTTTTCTGTGTCATATCCAGCTCTGCCCGGTTCTGCTGGAGAGCCGATATGAGAGCATTGAAATGGAGTCCTATCTCGCCTACCTCATCACGGGAGAGGATCTGTGACCGGATGGAAAGGTCTCCCGACGCGGCGGTGTTCATCTTTTGTTTCAGTTCCACAATAGGCTTGGTTATGGACTTGCTAATAAAAACAGTAACAATCCCGGTTGCCAGAAAAGAGAGGATGCTGACCAGATAAAAGATGATTCTAATGTTGTCCAGAGGCTCCAGGATCTCCGACTCATAAATGGTAACAGCCACAATAATACTGAACTGGGGAATCTCAGAGAAAAAGGTAAGTTTTTTTCTATAGGAATTCTCACCGGGATTTTTCCAGAGATACTCACTTTTTCCGTTTCTCAACTCAAGGGACTTCCGGACAATTTCCCCCATGCTGTCATCCCTGTCCATCATATTGATCCCCTTGTAAGCAGGGTGAATCAGAAGGGTTCCCTCCATATCCACCACAATGGGATATCCGGTCTCGCCGAATTGGATGGACAGGATCTTATCTTCGAAGTCCGATAGAGTTACAAGCTGCTTCAGCTCATCTTTGTACCCTGTGATACTGAGATACCAGTCCCAGGGCTCAAAGTAGAGGCTGTAAAGGAGCTTTTCCCTGGGATTTTCATCTCCCGGATTGAGCCAGTCATATTCAATAAACGTTTCATTTCCTGCAATGACAGCCTGGGTCAGCTGTGTTCCGCTCACATCATTTCCCTGGTATTCCTCATAGCGATGATATACCAGGATCCCTTTGCTGTTCAGTATGGCAATGTAGCCCGAAGGCCCCAGGCCGGTCCCTTTCAGGAGGCTCCAGGCCAGATCCTGAGCCTGGGCAACAGAGAGCTCTCCTGTGCGGGATTTTTCATAGCAGGACTTTACCACATCCATTGACGTGTAGGCTGTGGCTCTGTAGAAGCCTTTGATCGAAGCTTCGTAACTGGTTTCAATACTTGTCTTGATCAGATCCATCTGCATGGCCAGTGTGTCATTGGCTGTATCAAGTATGGACTGTTTTATGGAGAAAAAGATGGAAATGCTGTAACCGATCAGGATAACAACAGTCAGGAGCCAATAGAAAATCAGAAGTTTGTATCGTATGTGATGAATATGTAAATCACTGAGTTTCATAGGGGTGTGGACAGCTCCTTAATTGTCTCATCAATAATACTTTCAATATTAAATGGGATTATGCGGAATTACCATAAAAAGATGGAAAGAGGTCCTGTCTGATCTTTCTGAGATTACCATTTAGGGGGAGAAAGTATGGTTAAAGGGAATTGATTTCCCTTTCCGGGAACAGTAGAATCCCCTGAGAGAGGTGGCAGATATGAAAGATTTCAAAATACTTGTTGGGGTTGAGATTGCGGATAGGGTCAAAGAGTTTCTGGAAAGCTTCTGCTTCTGTGAATACTGCGATGCAGCCAGGATCCCCCGGAATGAACTACTTGAAAAACTGAAAGACAAAGACGGAGTTATGGTGATGGGAACGTATGTTGACAGGGAGTTTTTTGACGCAGCCCCCTCACTGAAAGCGGTCTGCAATGTTTCTGTGGGGTATGACCGTGTCGATACAGCCGAAGCAGCCAGACGGAATGTCATAGTCACCAATACACCGGGGATTCTGGATGAAACCGTAGCCGATCTGGTCCTGGGACTGATGCTCAGTGCTTCCCGGCGGGTGGCGGAACTGGACAGAGATATCCGTAACGGCAAATGGTCGACTGCCAACCTGAATGGTCTTTTCGGCCTGGATGTTCACCATAAAACCCTGGGAATCATAGGAATGGGAAATATCGGAAATGCCGTTGCCCGCAGAGCCTCGGAAGGATTTTCCATGAATCTGCTCTATCATAACAGAAGCAGAAAACCTGACGCTGAAATGAGGTGGGGTGCGGTATATGCAGATCTGGCAACTCTGCTGAAGGAATCGGATTTTATAGTTCTGCTCACTCCTCTGACGGAAGAAACCCGGGGAATGATAGGCAGGAAAGAGTTTTCCCTCATGAAAGAGACGGCATTTCTGATCAATGCCTCCCGGGGCCGGACTATAGATGAAAAGGCCCTGATCGAAGCTCTGAAAGAGGGACAGATCGCCGGTGCCGGCCTGGATGTATTTGAAACGGAACCTGTAGGAACGGACAATCCGCTGCTTGAAATGAATAATGTTGTGCTGACTCCCCATATCGGATCGGCGACCATTCAGACCAGGACGCAGATGGCCATGCTGGCCGCTGAAAACCTGAAAAGCATTCTGGAAACGGGAAAGGCTAAAACACCGGTAAACTGAGACCGGGGTGTCTCTGCCGGAAGAAGAACAGGAGGAATCAGTTCACTCCTGCTCCGGCCTGGGACTCCACCTGGGGCTTTACCCGGAAGGGAGAGAAATCCTGAAGGTATAGAGGTCGGGATTTTTTTTAAGAAACTCCAGGGTCCCTTTATGTTTCAAAACAACCGAACGGCTTATGGTCAGATAAAAATCGGAAATATCCCGGGTTATATCTCCCAGCAAATCGAAAATGCCCTGATCTTCGACAGGAAGCATTTCTTCTGATAAAAAAGAGAGATTTATCCGGACTGTCTGACCGGGATCCTTTTCCAGAGAAACAGAAACAGGTGTGTTCTCCTTTTTCCTTTTTAAACAATAATCCAGTATATACTGAAGGGCGTTTTCGATCTGAATGGGATCCAGGGTAATCTTTGTATGTTTCACTCTTCTATGAATTGACAGTTTAAGATTTGCCCCATCCTTCTGCTTTGTCAGAAATGAGCCCAGAAAGTCATCCAGAACAGTCTCCTGCTTTCGGGGCTCTCCTCCCGGAGAGAAAGAGATGAACTGATTGGCTGTCTGTCGGGTATTTTCCAGGGATAACATGATTCTGTCCCAGAGGTCCTGCAAATCCCTGTCGCCGGTAGTTTTATTCTGGGCCAGTTGAAGAAAACCGTAGGCCCCGGAGAGCTGATTGTTCATCTTATGGGCCATGAGAGCCGCCATTTTCCCGACTTCCTCCAGCCAGTTTTTTTCCTGTTCCAGAAGCATGACCTCTTTGAGAGCCCTGTTTGCCCGGGAGGTTTTATAGACAGCCAGAAGAGAGATCAGGAGAAACAGAAGCAGAAGAAGGGTGGAAGTTGCCATAATCGGTAAAAAATAGGCTTTGAAAAGTGGCGGCGGTTTATTGAGATATACAATATCACCTGAGGTCTTCTGCATATCAAGGCGAAAGTTTTTTATGGCTTTCCAGTCCATATAGGCCTGGTTGGTACTGTAATCGTTGCTGAATAATCCTGTCCTCAGATAATCCTCTGCAGCCCGGAACATCTCAATGGAAATTTTTCTACCGTCAACGACGACTCCTCCGGCACTTCCGGTATTCATAAGAGACCCCCAGAATGTGTATATGGGGCTGGGACTGAGGCCGGAAATCTCAGCAAGGACAAGTCGGGGAACAAAAGATTCTCCACTGTTATCTGAAAATACGGGAAAGTAGAACAGAACCTCATCTCCCTCCAGCGATTCGAGAATGGATATCAAATCTTCCAGGGAAAAATCAGAAAGGATCCTCAGAGGGAGGGATGTTTTTTCGATGGCATTCAAAAGGATTTTCATCTGATTCGGGTATTCACTGTTATTTGAAATAACCAGGATCTCACGGCTGTCAGGATTCTGCTGCATGGCCATGTCAAATGTATCCCTGACAGCATCATCCAGCTGATCGATCAGGTTGTACACATCCGGGCCATGTTCCATGGGGGCACTTGTAAAAAGGATTTTGGGAATGTCCCCGAAAAGTTCTTTACCGTACTCTGATATAATCCGGCATGCCGGATCCGATTCGGCCATGACCACATCAAATTCAATAGACTTGTACTTCTGGGAAACAAAATCCCTCCAGGCCTCTTCATTCATGGAACTTCCCAGAAGGGGATAATCCAGGCTCTCGGTAAAAAGTGCCCAGTCCTCCAGTTCTTTCAGACTCTCTTCAATACCTTCATTCAGATTTTCAGTCCAGGGAAAAATATCCGGATAGGTATGAAGGAAAAAAATATTTTTCTGTTCGGCCGCAAGAGAGAGAGTAAATAAAAAGAATATAAGGAGCGTTCTGACTTTTTTTATCATGATCAATTACTTTTTCAAGGACATTATATATATAAAATTAAGCGATAAACCGGGATCTCACAATTCTTTTCTTTCCGGGTTTTATTACTTCAAAACCCAATAGAGCATCTCAAAACTCCTCTTTTTCCCGCTGAAGTCGGAAATAAAAACCTTTTCCTTCGCCGGTTTATGATATAAAATCCCAGCTTGAAAAAGATGTAAAAACTTAAGGGAGAGAAAAGTTGAAATTAAAACCTGAAGTACAGAAAGAGATCATGTCCCGGCAGGAACAGCAGCTGAAACAGATTCTGAAACTGATGTCCGGAAAGGACAGAAAGGATCTGACAGACTTCCTGCAGTCCGGTCAGGCCCCCGGAAGCAAAGCCTTTAAAAAGCTGAAAGCCAATGTTCAGAAAAACATTCTGAAAATGAATATCACCAGCGTGGAAATCATTATCAAAAGATCCCGGAATCCTTTTACAAAACTTCGCTACCTGCTGGCCAAAATTTCCTATAATGGTCTGCTGAAGACGACTATTAAAGAACAGGAGAAATCCAGGAAGAAAAAATAGGGAGTTCCCCGCAATCAGATCTCTCCCTCCTGTCCTTTTTGACAGGAGGGTGGGGATATCTGACTATGGTTTCCAGATAGAAAAGGCTCTACCCTTTACGCTTCTTCTTCAGCCTCCAGAAGGGAAAGTTCATAAGAACTGTAATAACTGTCAGAACCAGCAGAACCATGGTAATGGGCCGGCCGAAAAGGGCAACCATCATGTTGTCTTCCGAGATGGCCAGAGAAACAGCCCGGCGGAAGTTGTCATCCATCATTTTTCCCAGCACCAGAGCCAGAGTCAGCGGCGCCACCGAATAGCCGTGTTTCCTCATGAAATAACCGAGCACTCCGAAGAGCATCATCAGAAGCACATCGAACATTCTGGTGTTGTAGGCATAAGCGCCGATCACGCAGAGCACTGTGATGGCCGGGAGCAGAATGTTTTTGGGGACCGTCAGGACCCGGGCCATATGGGGAGCCACAAAGAGTCCCAGAAGCAGCAGGGCGAGACATCCAAGGAATCCTCCCGCCAGGATAACAGAGAAGAACTCCGGCTGGGTCTGAATAAACATGGGTCCCGGCTGGAGGCCGTGGACATAGAAGACCGACAGGATAATGGCGGTCACCGCATCGCCGGGAATAGCCAGGGTCAGCATGGGAATGAGAGCCCCGCCGATACAGGCGTTATTGGAGGATTCAGAGGCAACGATTCCCTCTTCCGCTCCTTCGCCGAAGGGTACGGGCGGATTTTTCACAAGCCTCTTTGCTTCCGAATAGGCCAGGAACGAGGCTACGGGGCCTCCCGCTCCGGGAAGAGCGCCCACGAGGGTTCCTATAGTACTGTAGTAGAGGGAGTGGACAAAATGCTTTGTCAGATCCCGGAACTTTATGGTCATTTTTTTGACTTCCGAAATCTGGGAGTGTACATTCCCTTCGGAGATTACAATCAGCACTTCGGAAAAACCGAAAAGCCCCACCAGGGCGGGCACAATGGGGACCCCTGCCTGGAGGTTCCAGATTCCCATGGTCAACCTGGGGGTGCCCATGACCGAATCCAGACCGATGAGAGACAGAAAAAGCCCTGCCAGAACGCTGATCATCCCTTTTGAGAAGGACTCCCCTGTCAGGGATCCTACGGCTGAAAGACCGAAGGCCGCCAGAAGGAAGTAGTCCATGGGCTGGAATTTAATGGCCAGATGGCTTATGGGGCGTCCCAGGAGAAAAAGCATGAGAAGGCCGAAAACGCTTCCTACGAAGGAATAGAATGTGGCGATCCTCAAGCCCTTGTGGGCCTCCCCTTTCCGGGCCATGGGATGGCCGTCAAAGGTAGTTACCACAGAGGAGGGCGCTCCGGGAATGTTGATAAGAATTGCCGAAAGGGCTCCGCTGAAAACTCCCACCACGTAGAGCCCCATGATAAGCCCCAGGGCATCGCTTGTGGCCCAGGTATAGGTGATGGAAACAAGGATTGCCGTGGCCATTGTGACGGAAAGTCCCGGAATGGAGCCCACGAACATTCCGGACACAGCCCCCATCAGAACAAAGAGGATAAACCGGATATCCGTTAGATAGGCAAGAATATGAATCATTTCCATCAGAAAAACCCCTGTGGCAGGCGCACATTAAGAAGCACCTGAAATACCACGTATATAATTCCGGTCAGTACTGCCGAAAGGATCAGTGACTTCCACCAGGGACGAACTCCCAGATAGAGCATAAAAAGTGTCAGCATCAGCGTATCTGTGATGAGAAACCCCAGCAGCGGTAGCAGAACGTAATAAACAAGAACCAGTCCCATAAAGCCTGCCACCCGGTGAGGGAGTTTTCTGTCCTGAGGTTCCCTCTTCTTCTCTGAAGGAGCTCTGCCCTGAAGGAATAGAGAGATGGCGACCAGAACAAGAAGGACTGCTATAAAAACGGGAAACAGATAGGGAGAAAGCTTCCAGGGAGTATCCACCTGGCTGTGAGAGTACAGCGAGTACACCAGGAGAAGAACTCCCAGTGTACCGAATACTACAGATTCATACCCGTGTCTGTTTCTGCGAATAGAGAGAAACAGCTTTGCCACGATTATTTACTGAGTCTTTCGATTCCGAATTCAGCGGGATCGTGTTTGGTAGCGCCCGCATCAAACAGAAGGTAGGTTACGATGGACTGCCATTCATCATAGAAATTGAGGATATCATCAGTTTCAGGATATTTTTTGTACAGTTCGTCCAGGTTTTTCTCTTTGACAAAAGCAAGCCATTCCGGATCTTTCACAGCTTCCAGAGAGGCTTTGCGCAGGACATCCACCACAGCGGGGTCCACCTCATTGGAAACAACCAGAGACAGGGGGGTAAAAGGAATGGATAGATAGTCGGCAAAAGAGGGATCCACATCCGCAAGGGTGGGTACATCGGGATAGCCGGGGAGTCTGTCCATTGCGGAAATCCCCAGGAGCCTCAGGTCACCGCTTTCCAGGTACTTTCCGATTGTAGAGAAGTTGGAGTTGGTGAAATCCACCTGGTCACCCAGTACAGCAATGATACAGTCTCCGCCTCCCGAATAGGCTGTCAGGGCCATATCATAACCCTGTTCTTCAAAAATCAGAGCCTGAACATGACCGGATCCGCCGGGTCCCGTGTAGGACATTTTCACTTTTCCGGGATTGGCTTTCATGTCATTCAGAAGGTCTTCCAGAGTCTGATACTTGGAGTCGCCTTTAACAACAATGACTTTGGGATCATTCACAACAGCCATAATGGGAGTAAAATTATCGTAACTCATGTCGCTGATTCCCATAACCTGCTGTGTACCCAGAGAGTCGGCTGTGTAATGGATGGTGTAACCATCGGGTCTGGCATCAAGAACAGCTTTGGCGCCTACGGAACCGGAAGCTCCGGAGACATTCTGAACCGTGACGGGAACTCCCAGCTGCTTCTGCAGTGCAACGGCGAACTTCCGTCCTGTGGTATCAGTGGTACCGCCCGCTCCGTAGGGGACAACCATGGTAATGGCTCCCTTCGGGTATTCAGCAGAAGAACCTTCCTGTCCTCCCGCCGCAGCGAGAGAGAACGCAATAGTCATGAACATCAGAAGACTTATAAACTTTTTCATGAGTTACTCCAAAAATTTCGAATTTAGGTATAGTAAAGATTGTATATTTATACGTTGTATCCGGGGGAAATTCAACCATATCCCCGGGGATTCCTGACTCTTCAGTCGGGAAGTAAAATTGCTTTTTCCGGGATATAATATTGCGGCCTGATTCTAAGCTGGATCCTGTCCGGTTTTTACGCTGTTTCAGCCTTCCCTTTTCTTTTCCAGATCCCGGGAGATTCTTTCCATCTGAGGAGTGGGCACATCAAGGGAATGGCCCAGACGGACCACTGCTGATCCGTACAGATCCAGCTCGTTTTTCCGCGATGGATCAATAAAGTCCCGCTGGAAGGATGTGGTGCATTCATAGTTCAGCCCCCGGGCAAATGCCTGGGCATCCAGGACATCATCTTCTGTCAGATTGACTCCCGAAGCCAGTCCCACCGCATAGACTTCCTGCTGGAGAGTCTGAACCATACTGTTGAGCTGTGGATCGGCCAGGACAGCTCCCATGGTTTTTCCGCTCCAGGCTCCCATAAGGCTGTAGGGCGAGATAAACAGGTATTTTCGCCAGATGGCCGGCCGGGGATCGTCAAACCACTGAAAGGGGACTCCTGCATTTTCAAGAAAGGCCAGAAGACCCGAGGGATTAAAATCCTGACAGTCCGGGCTCTTTCCCAGGACAAAGACCTCACGGCCGGTCTGAAAGCGTATAACTCCCGGTTTTTCGATATAGGAGGAGACATAGGTTGCCCCGGAAAGGAGGATCCCTTTTTTGAGGAATTTGCGGATCCGCGTATGGATATCCATGCCGTTCAGAACCGGAATGATTACGGTATGATCATCCACAAGCTCTTCAATTTCCCGGCAGGCCTGTTCCAGGTCATAGGCTTTGACGCAGATGAATATGAGATCCTGTACCCCCAGATTCCCTGAGGAATCTACGGCCCTGGCCGGTCTGGCAAGGGTGTCGGAATGACCGTCCCGACGGAAGGTAAGCCCCTGATTTCTGATAGCTTCCAGGTGTTTTCCTCTGGCGATAAAAGTCAGATCCAGAGCGGGAAGCCGGGAGCCGATGACAGCTCCCAGATAACCGCCAATGCCGCCGATACCGAAAATTGTTACGCTGTTCATGTTCCTGTCCTCTTTCAGTATATTACAGCAGTCCGGCCAGTTCATCCAACAGGGCATCATGGCTTTTACCGCCGCAGGAGAGAGTCAGATCCGCGTATTGCCTGTAAAGAGGTCTTCGCTGCCTGTACAGGTCTGCCAGTGTCATTCCAGGCTGCATGACCACGCCCCGAACCGCAGGGTCTCCGATCCTTGTCTCGATCTCATCCAGAGGCAGATCGAGAAAGACGGTAGTTCCGGTTTGTTTTAAAGACGCCATTGCCTGAGTACAGTACACGGCGCTTCCCCCGGTGGCTATGACAGTATTTTCACAGGCTACATTTTCAATGATACGGCCCTCCAGAAGCCGGAACGCTTCCATTCCAACGGCATTCTGAATCTCCTGGAGCCTGCGGCCCTCTTCGCTCTGAATCAGCAGATCCGTATCCAGGAAAGTCATGGAAAGCCTTTTGGCCAGAAGCACTCCCAGAGTGCTCTTTCCGCTGGAGGGCATTCCAATGAGGATGATATTCCTTTTCATAGCTTTTCTGACCTGCCTTTATAGGGGGGTATTCCATTCTGCCGGATTCTTCATCCGCCAGGGTGTTCTAGGAGACTTTGAGAGCTCTGCCTGCTGCCGGGATGATCGTGTTCAGCAGTTCATCGGGAACAGCAAAGTCCCCTTCCCCGGTTCCCAGCTGGATATGGGCTCTGTTGGCGCCATGAAAGTCTGTTCCTCCCGAACGGAGGAAACCGAAATCCCGGATATACCTGTCGCAGAGCCGGGAATCTTCTTCTGTATAGGAGGGGTAATAGTACTCCATTCCGTCGAGCCCCCAGTCTTTCAGTTCTCCCAGGCGCCGGCGGGCTTCCAGATCCGAATAGCCTTTTAAACCGATGGGCATATGGAAATGGGCCAGAAAAGCCTTTCCTCCGGCGGCATGAATCGCCTGAATAGCCTTTTTGGGTTGAATCAGTTCCTCCTGCCTGTAGGGGATATGATCCAGATACCCCATCCAGGCATTTTTAATCAGAGGAACATACCCTTTGGCAACGATGGTTTTGGCAATAGCCTGACGGTCCGGATACTGACCTGTCATATAGGGCGCCGCATCTGCGGGCGTCAGGGAGATGCCCAGTTCCGGCAGTTTCTGAAAAACATGGTCCAGGGATTCAGAGCGGGTTTTTCTGTAGGCAGTATAGATTTCCAGAAAGGCCGGATCTTCCGGATCGATCCCCAACCCCAGGATATGGATCAAACGGTTCTCTCCGTAGGCGGCGCTGAACTCAATGCCCTGAACCAGGGTTATCTCCTGCTTTTCCGCTTCCCGGCGGGCTTCCGCCAGGCCGTCGATGCTGTCATGATCGGTAACAGCAATAGCCGAGAGTCCTGCCTTTACAGCAGTCTCTATGAGTTCTTTCGGAGAGTAGGTACCATCCGAAATGTTGGTATGAGCGTGTAAATCTATCATTGTAGTTCCTCGGGGAAATCCTGACGCGACTTTATGAGACAAGTATTATCAGACAATTATTTTTTTATAAAAATACAGTTTGCAGAGGATCTATGCAAGCTCCCGTACCCCTGGTCACAAACTTCGTTTGTTGCTCAGGCAGGTAACCGGCCTCTCCCCGACCCTCTCTCAGGGGGAGAGGGAGGAATTTATTGAGTCCTCTCGTTATTCTGAATATAATAGTCAGGAATTAATAAATCTTATGCTTTTAAGGAAGGCTGCCCATGAACCAATACGACGTATCATTTACCCTCTCGGAAGGACTCGATCATATGGCTCTTTATAAAGAGTTTCATCAATCCCCGGCAGACTCGACGGGGACCATCCTGGTTCACCACGGCAAGGCCAAATATCCGGGAAAGAAAGTGGCCGATTTCACCAGTATCCGCCTTTTTGCAGAGAAGCCCGACGCAGAGCAGATTCTTCTGGCCAAAGCCCGGGAGATTGCGGAGAGATACAGCCTCAACAGACTCCTGGGGGTGCACAATATGGGGATGATCGGACGGAACGATTCCATCCTCTTCCTGGCTGTGGAAGGGAAAGACAGAGACAGTGCCTTTAAAGGAATGCGTGAGTTTCTGGAGGCCATTAAGGATGAAAGCCTTCTGGGACTCACAGAGATAGCCTGAGAAGACAGAAGTTTGCCCGGAAAGGAACGAACAGATATTGACTCACAGGGAAATTGGCAGGACAATATCCCTATGAGTCCGATTTAGACCCGTCATATGTTCCAATCCAGTGTTCCCACTGGAATATCTCACTTAAAAACACCAGAGCAGAACTCTATCTCTCACGTTAAAAAATAAGCCTTGTATGAAAGAGTTCTGCCCCAAAGGAACTCATGATGGTAAAAAACCGGAATATACCCGTACTCTCTCTCCTTTCATTCCTTCAGGGAATGGTCTTCTACTGCTCCATCCCCGCGCTGTACCGGCAGCAGTACGGATTGACTCTCTCGGATATCCTTCAGATTGAATCGATCTGCTGGATCCTCACTTTTCTTCTTGAAATACCCTGGGGATATTTTGCCGACAGATTCGGATACAGAAAAACCCTGATTATAAGCAATTTTGTCTTTTTTATTTCCAAAATCGTCTTTTTCTACGCCGACAGCTACTCCCTCTTTCTCCTGGAACGGATTTTCCTGGCTGTATCCATTGCGGGCCTCTCGGGCTGTGATTCCGCTCTGCTCTACGAGTCCTCCGGTGGGGACAGCAAAGCCAGAATCTACGGCCTTGTCAGTGCGGCAGGGACTTTCGGTCTGATAATCGCCGCTCTGACCTCACCCCTGATCCTGGCAGTTTCCATGAAGCTCACGGCGTTCCTTACGATTTTTCCCTATGGTGCCGCCTGGCTACTGAGCTTTCTGCTGAAAGATACGGCCAAACCGCCGGAAGCCCCGGCAATGGGAATGATTGAATCCTTCCGGAACACAGTCCTGACTCCCCGGATGATCCTCTTTCTCATAGCCGGTGCGGTCATTTCCGAAATTGCATTCGCCGCCGGGGTCATGCTGAATCAGGCCCAGTATATAAAAGCCGGTATCCCGGTCCGCTATTTCGGAATGATCTATGCGTTTATGCAGCTGATCCCCCTGGGAGCAACCATGACCTACAGACTCATGGGCCGCATCGGAAACGCAGGCACGGCGGTTCTTGTATTCACCATTATCCTGACGGCGGAAACGATCCTGAGTTTTACCACGTCCATAGGCCTGAGCATTGGCAGTATTGCTTTTATCCTTCTGGGAGCGGCCCTTTTCCGGCCCCTGTCCTACAGCATAAAAAACGGGGAGCTCAACAGCCGTAACAGAGCGACGGCTCTATCGGTTTATGCCGTGATTGAAGGGGTGACAGGGGCGGGAATCAATCTGATAACAGGGGAATTCGCCGACAGATCCGTAGGGAGTGCCTTCCTTTTTCAGGTGATCCTTCTGTCCGCCATCGCAGCGGCCTGGGGGTGGGTCAGCCTGAAGAGGAAAGCGTAGTCCTTCCCGGGGGAATCTCCGGGGGAGTTATGTTTCACCAATCTGACAGAGCATTTCTATGAGCTGGTGTCCGCCCACGACCTCTGCCTCTCTGATATAGGCAAAACCGAACTGTTTATAATACTGTTCCAGATGCTTATGGGCATGAATTTCAATCCTGGCAATGCCGCTTGTCCGGGCAAACTCAATCATGCTCTGAACAATCCTGCCGGCGATTCCCCTTCGGCGGTACTCTTTCAGCACCGCAACTCTCGCCATAACGGAATGGATTCCCTCAGGGCTGTAGAGCCTTGCTGCCGCCACAGGAGTCGTTCCGTCAGAGACTATAAGGTGCCAGGACAGTTCATCCAGTCCGTCGTCATCCAGATGTTCGGGGATTCCCTGCTCCAGGACAAAGACCTGATAGCGGATGGAGCGGGACAGGGCTATCAATTCCTCAGCCCTGCCTATCTGTATGTGATAAGACTCATTTTTACTCAGGGAATTTTCCGGAGCGGGTTTTTCACTCATCCAGCCATCCCTCGGAAACAGCATAGTCCACCTTTGCCTTAAGCCATTCATACAGATGGGGAGCCTGCTGCCGGATAGGTTCGTGAATGGCCAGGACCTGGTGTTTCCTGACCTTCTGCTCCTTCCAGGAACGGCCCCGGGTAACCAGATTCAGGCAGAAAGGGAGAAGCCTGTCCAGAACCTTAACCCAGCGGCTTTCGGGAGTTTCCTGGGCTTCATACTCCTCCCAGAGCTGATACAGATCCTCTGTAAATGCCCCGGGATGTCTCCCGGCCAGGTCCAGAAGATACTCTTTTTCCGAGGACTGAATCTCATCCCGGCCCTTGTCGTACACCGAGATATCCCCTGCTCCGATTTCGCAAACGTCATGGACCAGAGCCATTTTCAGAGCCCGGTTAAAGTCGATTGTTTCGGGAATCTCCTGCTGCAGCATCATCAGAGCCATGGCCAGATGCCAGCTGTGCTCCGCCGAGTTCTCATGCCGGGAGCCGTCGGAAAGGAAGGTCTTCCGATAGACCCCTTTCAGCTGATCCATTTCCATTAAAAAATCGTAAAACCTCTGAATATCCATATCCGCCTCTTCTTCCCTATTACAGCATTGCCCTTTCTTCGGGGATTCCCGGGTTACTATAGAATATAATACCCCCGTTGAAAATGATCGGAGCATCTATAAAGGCATAGGTTCCCTGAAAAGTGAGAACCTATCTGCTCCTCATACGGGGGGAACAGATATATAGAGATGTGTTCTAACCGGCCCGGTCATCCAGGAAAGTATTCCCCGGAGTGTCCTGATCCCACTCCCGGGCACTGAGAATCAGATAGTGCTCCGAAGGAAGGGCATTCCAGAAACTGTCAGGATAGAGCCAGATACCCCGGCGTTTCCATTTACCGGCTTCCAGAGGGCCTCTGAGAATCTCCGGCTCCTCTCGGGTGGAAATATTTGTAAACTCCCTTTTCACGCTCTCCAGGGCCGAGCCGTCTATGCGGCAGAAGACCGATGTCCCTGTTACTTTGAGGCCGTACTTTTCAGGGTGGTTACCGAAGGGTGTCCCCTTATAGAGCTGAAACTCACTGGCCGTATGGGAGTGAATCCAGGGACGGTTCTCCTGAAGGAACGTATAGGTATCTTCCGCCGCCTGATCATCCGATCCGGGAAGCCCGAAAATCATAAGAGCCTGATTGCGGATACCCGCTCTGGCCGAATCCTTCAGAACCCGGGAGACTTCCTCCGGCCTGGTTCCCTTATCGGCCGTATCCAGCAGACGCCGGCTCCCCGACTCGACGCCCCAGATGATCCACCGGCATCCCGAATCGGCCAGCAGGGTCATCAGTTCCGCCGTCATATCTTCTGCGGGCCGCCCCATAAAGGTATAACGGACAGCCATTTTCCGGGAGAGAAGCTCCAGGGCAAAGGGTTCAAGAAAAGAGGCATCCAGATACTGATCGGTAATGTAGAAGTACCGTACCCCCAGGGAATCGCCGTATTCACTAAGCATATCCACCGCGGCCTCCGGGCTCATACAGCGGTACCGGCCGAAAGAGAAGTTGTGGGCACAGAACCGGCAGCGTCGCCACTTGCATCCCCGGGAAAACTGCACAGGCAGAACCGGTTCGGGGTTATAATAGGACGAAAGGGTGGCCCAGGAAAAATCGGGACGGATCATCTGAGTTATAACCGGGACTTTTGCAGGCTCTTCTTTGAGGATCTCTGTGTTCAGCCGCCGGTATAAACCGGGCACCGAAGCGCTCTCCCCGTCCCGGAGGAAAATCTCCATTGCCCGCTCCCCTTCTCCTGTAAAAACACCGTCAATCCAGGGGGCCAGGGCCATCAGTTCGGCAGGGTCCACGATCAGCACCGAAGCACCGCCCAGGAAAATCCGCTCCCCCCGCTCCTGATGTAGCCAGCGGGAAAATCCCAGAGCAAAGAGAAGCTGATCGGGAAAAAGACAGGAGAACATGACCGCTTCACCGGGGACCGTAAGAGACTCTGCCAGAAAGAAGAAGAGCTGCAAGAGCTCATGGGACAGCTCCCCCCGATCCAGCCATCTTCTGACTGCAGAGAGGATCCTGTCGGACTCCTCTTTCAGAGCCTGCTGTACCGGCAGGAGAGGTTCGTAGAGGTCCCGGGTGAATGCCCCGGTTTCACCTTTTACAAACCGCTGGTAGCTGCTGTAATCATCATTCTGATCCACCAGATAATTCCAGTACCGGATATTCAGATCCTGTACAGCCAGACGATCGGTTCCCAGAACCGAGTCGATATGGGCCTTCAGAAAAGAGACCCCCAGAGGCACGCAGGTCGGCGACGCTGCGGGCGGAAAAACAAGGTCAATCATATAGGACGACAACTTCCTTTAAACCCTCGATTTTTGAGAATTCTAAAGGATCAAATAGCACCGGGAGGCCAGGTGTGTCAATCGTCGGAACTGATCTTGCCGGTCCGGTTACTGAGCCCGGAACAGACATGGCGCCTCTACCGCGCAAGCCAAAATAAAATCAGTTAAAACCTATTTTGTGCAATAATAAAATATTATTCATGACAATTAAACAATAATTTTGTAACTATAGGCAATATTACTGTAAGAATGGACATTTCCCGAAAGCATTCCTTTTACTATATTAATAATCAACACAGGAAGAAAAATCCTTTTGAGGACCTGTAAGAAAAGAAATTATTTAAGAGGTAGGTAATATATATGACAAAAGATAATCTCAATTTAACTCAGGAATGGGACAAGGTCTTCCCTAAAAGCAGCAAAGTAAATCACAGAAAAGTGACATTTTATAACCGCTACGGCATCACCCTGGCAGCAGACCTGTACGACAGGATGGATGTTATCCCCTTTGATAAAATTGAAGGGTTCTTTAAAAGCCATCTTGCTTAAGAATCGTAATGTAAAAAAGAAGATGATCCCTGTTTGTCCATCCGAGAGACAGGGATTTTTTTGTCCTTCCAGATCAGACAGTTCTTTTACTCCCCGCATACTCCGAGGGCAGCACCCCGGTTTCCTTTTTAAAAAACTGGCAGAAATAACGGGGATTCTCCATCCCCACCCGGCTGGCTATCTGATGGATCTTCAGGTTTGAACCGCCAAGAAGTTCCTTAGCCCTGGTGATTCTGAGTTTTGTCAGATAATCGTGGATTCCCAGGCCCATTTCAGATTTAAAGACCTTTCGCAGATACCGGGAGGAAACTTCCAGGGAATCGGCGATCTCCTCGATGGAAACAGGCTGTCCATAAACGGCTTCGATCTTCATAACCGCCGATGAGGTCAAACGGGAAACCGGCTTTTTCAGGCTCAGTGTCTCCAGAAGCGATAAAAGCCAGTCATTCAGGGTCTCGTACATTTCCCTTATGGATGTGAACTGCTCAAGATGGATATCCTGTGTGAGACGATCCTCGGGAAGCAGACTGAACTGAATATCATGAAAGATATTCCTGATCAGGGAAAGAAAGTCCCGGCATAGATCAAAATCAAAGGAGCTTCTGATTTTTTCAGGCAGAGCTCCTCCAGCAGCGATGGCAGGGAGGCATCCCGTTTCTGCAGAAGAGTTCTGAACTGTTCAATATCGCTGGACAGAGAATCATAGGTGTAGGGACCCGACTGTTCAGCAATATAGGAATCTGTGAGAACACAGGTTTCATTACAGAAGAAGGAGAGCTCCTTTCTGAGCCGCAGTAAATCGCAGGTTCCGGCGATATCCTTATAGGAGCGAATAGGACCGGACAGGGCACTGCAGTGCAGATAGCGGGCGAACAGATCGGGCATATTCCTCTGGTAGAAATCATTAAACCGTTCTGTCAGTTCCCGGGAAAATACAAGGGCCTGGTCCTCCCGGTTTCCCTTGGGGGAGCTGAAAAGGAGACACCAGTACTTGTCAGGATTCAGATACAGTATATCGTAGGAGATCTCTAACCGCCGGGCCGCTTCGGCAACGATCTCTTTCATGGCATCGGAGAACTTCATCATAGTGGCATCGGTCCGGGTAAATTGCTGGAAAAACGCTTTTTTGTACCCCAGGATCAGCATATGGCAGTCATCAAAACGAAAGGAGAACTCCACCTCCAGGAGTTTTCTGTCATACTCCACCACATCCCGGGATATGCCGGACAGAATATTGTCGAGTAAACGGTAGGTACTGTAGAGCTTTTTTTTCGTTTCCGATCGTCTCGTTGTATCAGAACTTCCGGAATTTATGACCATTAAAATCTTATCCCCTGACAAATGTTTCTCATCAAAAAGATAATACATGACGCAAAAAGGGTCTATAGTTCCGTTTTGATGAAGGAATTCCGATCTTTGGAATATCCATCCCCTCCACCATTCGGTAATATCTTATCGATATTTTTAATAACAAATGGAGTCGTTATATGATGAAAATGAAGAAACTGTTTCTGCCTTTTCTTCTTGTTCTCACACTGCTGACAAGCTGTTTATCAGAGAAGGGAAGCACAAATGCCAAAGGCAACGAGACCACAGATATTGTTGTGGTCGGTGGGGGTGGAGCCGGTATGGCCGCTGCTCTGGCTGCGAATTCAAAAGATGTGGATGTGATCCTTCTGGAAAAGCTTTCCGAAATGGGCGGTACCACTCTGTATGCCTCGACGGCTGTTAACGCCGGAGGAAGCTCAGTTCAGATGAAGGGAGAGGCCTATGCGGCCGATGCCAATACCGATGCTACCTCCGGAGCCTCTGAATCAGATGAGCCGAGTGCTGACGGGACCTACACAGCCAGAGACTATTACAGAAAACTTGTAGGAAACAAAGATGTGGACGATCCCTCTCTCAAGAATCTGGCTATCCTTTCCGGAAAAATGGTGGATTGGCTTATTGGAATGGGTGCGGATCTGGGGACAGTGATTAATGGTTCCCAGCATATCACTTCCGACGGCAGCGCCATGGGAAAAATGCTTGTTCCCGTACTTGTGAAAAACCTGGAAGATGCAGGAATCGACTACCGGAAAAACAGCAATGTCACCGACCTGATCATGGACGGCGATAAAGTGGTGGGTGTTATCGTTGACAACGGAACCGAAGAGTATGAGATTCATGCGGAAGCTGTAGTCCTGGCTACAGGAAGTTTTGCCTCCAACCCCGAAATGGTTGCCAAATACACACCCCAGTGGGCAGGCTACCCCTCAACAGCCAGCCCCGGCGCAACCGGCGACGGCATCAGAATGGCTCTGAAAGTCGGTGCCGCCCTGGGAAATATGGACAACGCCGGTCCCCAGACAGTAGCCTACGATACAGGTAACGGAGCGATTTCCCTGACCAACGCCCGGTACAACGGAGCTATCCTGGTAAACAAAGAGGGAAACAGATTTGTAGACGAACTTTCGGCTACCTCTATTCTTGGAAAAACCATTACCGAACAGACCGACGGCAATGCCTACCTGATTTTCGACCAGGTGTCTGTGGACAGAGCCGCGTTGATGCAGGAGTACAAAGAGGCGGGCTATTTTACCCAGGCCGAAACCCTGGAGGAGCTTGGAGAAGCTCTGAATATAGACAGCGCCGCACTGGTGGAATCTGTTGCAACCTACCGCACATCCTTTGATGCGGGTGTGGATTCCGAGTACGGCAGAAAAGCCTCTATGTTCAGCAGGATAGATACTCCCACCTACTACGGTGCCAAGATATCCCCTGCCAGTCAGCAGACAAGAGGGGGCGTAATGATCGATCTGGAAGCCCGGGCTCTAAGAGAAGACGGCTCGGCGATTGAAGGCCTCTACATCGGCGGAGAGACGGCCAACCAGATGGGTCAGGGACTCACTGTAGCTTTTGTTATCGGACGTCTTGCGGGTGAGACTGCGGCGGAAGATATTTTGAAATAAGTTAGATGATTTTCAGGGGGTGCCTGGGCTCCCCCTGTTTGTTTTTTTATAACCTTTCATAAACCGCAGACCATGCACCCGGCAGGAATGATTCAGAATTCCTCAAAGTCCTCATCTTTCAGATTATCCTTTTCTGTTTTCTTGAGCCCCTGAGACGAGGATGCCGGTTTGATTTCAATTCTCCTGGGAGAGTCTTGCGGGATCTCTTTCGCTTCTTTTGCGCGCATATTCTGTTTTTCAGGAATTCCCTGTTGATTTCTACCGTCCTGCTCCAGGGCTTTTGCCCCTCCAGATTGGTGTTCAACCTTAAAAAAAGCAATCATATCTATCAGAATCTGGGCCTGGGAGTCCAGCTCCTCTGACATCCCCGCCATCTCTTCCGAAACATTCACGTTTTTCTGAACAACCTGGTTCATTTCAAGAATGGACTGATTAACCTGTTCGGCTCCGTTACTCTGCTCCCGGCTGGAAGCGGATATTTCTTCTATAAGCTCAGCTGTTTTTGCTATTTTCGGAACCATATCACTAATGATACGTCCCGCATTTTCCGCTTTGGCCACATTTTCTCTGGCTATGGTAGTGATATCCGATGCAGCCCGGGCGCTGTTTTCCGCCAGTTTCCTAACCTCTGAAGCAACAACGGCGAATCCTTTTCCCGCCTCTCCGGCCCGGGCGGCTTCTATAGCCGCATTGAGGGCCAGAAGATTAGTATTTCTGGCGATCTCTTCGATAACCACAATCTTTTCTGCAATATCCTTGATAGCCTGTACTGTTTCATTTACAGCTTCTCCCCCTTCAGTTGCAGACAGGGAAACATCCGACGCGAGGGTATTGGAATGGGCGGCATTACTGGAATTGTTCTGAATATTAGCTGTAAGCTGCTCCATACTAGAAGAGATTTCTTCAACTCCCGAAGCCTGATGACCGGCTCCGTCGGAGATATGCAGTGCCGAACTGTTCAGCTGAGCGCTGCCGGCCCGGAACTGTTCGGTGCTGCTCTTTATATTTGAGATGATCCTGACCAGATTCTCTTTCATATTATTGAGCGCATCAGCCAGGAGTCCCAACTCGTCAGAACGCGTATTCTCCATGGAAGATTTGAGATAACCCTCGGCAATATCATTGGCAAAAGAGACAGCCTTTGCCAGAGGAAGGGTAATACTTCTGGAAACCAGAGAGAGAATAAAAACAAGCAGGGCGATCATCAGGACAGCCAGAATCAGAATATTCCTCATCATGTGGATCGACTCGGCTTTGATTTCCGATTCGGGAATATTTACGATCATATGCCAGGTATTTCCGCTTTGACCGAACTCAAGAGGAATGACCGAAGCAAAAATTTTATCATTCAGAAGTTCCGAACTGTAAGTGAAATCAAAGGCTTCTCCCTTCTGAATGCGGTCCTGAATGTCTTCAGTCATCCAGGGCAGGGCGGAGAAATTCTGACCCAGAGCGTTTTCATCTCTGGTAGAAACAATTCCCCCCCCATCGGATACAAGAGTCAGAAAACCTGAATCATAAATCCGGACATTTCCGATTTCTTCATGGATAGACCCTACTTCAAAGTCACAGCCTATTACCCCTAGATGCCTGCCCCGGGAATCATACAGGGGCTTGGATATGGCCACAACTGTCTGGATTCCATCGGGATATTCAAACTCGAAAAAGTCTGAAACTGTAATCCTTTTCCTGTCCCGGGCGCCGGTATACCAGATATCGATTTCCGGATCCCCCGAAGGAACATTCACATAGACATCGTTTCCCAGTATCCAGGCACTGTACTGTCCTGTTTCTCCGTAGCGTTCGCTTCCGGCATAGTCCTCATCATTCCCGTCGAAAGTCCCTGGTTCAAAGGTAACCCAGGTATCATAGATACGGCTTTCGTTTTTTCCCCGGTCATACCACTGTTTCAGCATAGCTGTGGCTGTTTCCCGGGAGGGGCTCTGCGATGCGGCCAGGGATTCCATGGCATCCGCCATGGCGGAGGTTTCACTCAAAGTAATGGAAAAGATCTCTTTCACGACCTGCCCGTAATGCCGGGCATACTCTCCCGCGATCACCCGGGCATCGTTGTTCGCCAGATTCAAGGTAGTGGTACGGATATACATGTAAAAAATTGAAAGAGAGAGAATCACCGTAAGGGACATGATCAGATTGATTTTCTGACCGATCTTCAAAGAGGAAAACTTCATAAACCCTATCCTTTAATAAAATCTTATGTGTTAAATATTTTTTTTAAATCATTCTGAATTTTAGTTCCCTGAGAGTAGCTCTGTCAAATAGGGATTAAATGGGGGCGGCTTATGTTATTCTGCAGGAATAAGATGGTTAATTAATAAAAAACCCTGATATTTCTTCTGGCGAAATCGGAGATTCTAGCTTCAGAAATGCTGCAGCGGCACTCTGAATACAGCTTTTTGGATTCCTGAGATTTGAAGCAATACATACATCCCGACCGTAATGTCCCATATGGACATGATAACCAAAACCACCCGGGAAAATTTGTAAGCGTCAAATAAACCGCATCTAAAAATCTCCCAGTCATCCCGGTACAATCTCCATCAGGAGAATTACTATGAAACAATACACAATGGATCAGCGCTACGCTCTTTTGGCAGAGTGGAAACAGTCCGGAAAATCTGTAAGTCAGTTCTGCCGGGATAAAAAACTGAAAACAACGACTTTCCACGGATGGCAAAAGCGGTATGACCGTAAAACTCCATCCTTGGTTGAAGTTCCTGTTAAATTGCCCAAGGAAACAGTCAAAGGCTCATCCATTGAGTTACAATGGAATGGCTACCGGATAAAACTGGATCGGAACTTTGATACAATCACATTGAAAAAACTGCTTCAGACCTTGGAACAGTGCAATGATTAAGGATTTCTCTCAAATCACGATATTTATCCGACCCGGTGTTACCGATATGCGGAAAGCTATTAATGGTTTGGCGGTAGAAGTTCAGGATGAAATGTCTCTTGATCCTTTTTGCGGCTCTCTTTTTATGTTCTGTAATAAACAGAGACGGATTCTGAAAGCCCTTTACTGGGATCAGACAGGCTTCTGCCTCTGGCAGAAGCGTCTGGAGAAGCACCGCTTCCCCTGGCCAGATACGGAAGAAGCTGCTAAAGCCATCAGCTTTGAAGAACTCTCTATGCTTCTGAAGGGCATAGATTTCTGGAAAGCCCACGAAACATTAAAATATTCAGAAATTGCCTGAAAGGAATTTACTCAAATTCCTGTCTTTGCTAAAATTCTCTTATGGATATTTCTTCTCTTCCGTTGGAAGCACAAAGAGAATTTTTATCTCTGAAAAAGCAACTTGCTGAATCAGAAGCCCAGAATCAGAACTGGGAAAAGAAATATCAGCTTCTTGAAGAGAAGTTGGCTTTGGCTTTGCATCGTCAATTCGGTCGAAGAGCAGAAAATATTCCTGATCAGATTGAATTATTTGATACAGATGAAGCTGTGACTCCTGAGGAAGACTGTTCGGAAGAACAGCAAATAGATTCTTACAAGCGTAAGAAAACAGGCAGAAAGCCTCTGGATGAGAACCTTCCCCGCAAAGAACGGATTATTGATATTCCTGAAGATGAAAAAAACTGTGCCTGCGGAACAGAACTGAAAAAAATCGGAGAAGAAATCTCTGAGAAACTGCATGTGATCCCTCCCCGTATCTGGGTAGAACGGATTGTCCGGTTAAAATATGCCTGTGGTAATTGCGAAGGAACCGCCGATGAAGATGTTCCTGCTGTAAAGATTGCCCCTCCGGAGCCTACCATTATCCCCAAAGGGATTGTCACTCCCGGTCTGTTGGCATTTCTGATGGTAAACAAGTACGTAGACCATCTTCCTTTTTACCGACAGGAAAAGCGGTTTGAGCGTATGGGAGCCCGAATCAGCCGTCAGAATATGAGTAATTGGCAGAAAAAGGCTTATGAAGCTCTTCTCCCTCTCTTTGAACTGCTGAAAACCCACATAAAATCCGGTTCGGTGATCCAAATGGATGAAACAACCGTACAGGTTCTGAATGAACCAGGTCGGGATAACAAACAGAAATCCTATATGTGGCTGTCCAGAGGCGGTCCTCCGGGACAACAAGCTGTTTATTATGAGTACCATCCAACACGGGCATCGGAATATGCAAAGAATTTTCTCACTAGTTTTAAAGGGTATCTGCAAACCGATGGATATCAAGGATACAAAACCGCGGTAGAAGGCAATCCCGATATACATCTGGTAGGCTGCTTTGCACATGCCAGAAGGAAGTTCTTTGAGGCTGATAAAGCCAGTAAAAAATCTAAAAGTGCTCTGGAAGGAATCAAGCATATCAAGAAGCTCTATGCCTTGGAAAATGATCTAAGGAGTAAGAAATTATCTCCTGAAGAGTTCCAGGAACAACGGAAAAGCAAGGCTGAGCCTATTCTTGATGCATTTAAACGATGGCTGGATAAACGTTCTGAGAATATTCTACCGGAAAGTGCTTTGGGAAAAGCGGTTCACTATGCATTGAATCAATGGGATTATTTGATTCGATATCTGGAAAGCCCCTATCTGACTCCGGATAATAATGCCAGTGAAAATGCTATTCGTCCTTTTGTTCTGGGGAGGAAAAACTGGCTATTTTCCGGGAATCCCAAAGGGGCAGACAGTTCCTGCGGGATGTATTCTCTGATTGAGACTGCAAAACAAAATAACTTGAATCCCTTTGATTATCTGCATTATGTTTTCTCTAAAGCTCCGTTCATCAATAATGAACAAGAATGGGAAGAATTATTACCATGGAATTTAAAAGATAACATTACGGCTGATAAAGGGCCTGTGTTTATTTGACGCATACGAAAATTTCCACATAACCTACCTCTTCTCCTACCAGCGCCTTGTCATAAGCAATATCCTCCGCAAATCCGGGCTTTTCACCGAAGAGGAGGCAGCCGAAGCCCCGCCCAATCAGATTGTGCTCCTCCCCACGGGAGCAGGCAAGAGCCTCTGCTTTATGCTCCCCGCCTTTCTGCTGCCGGGACTCACGGTGGTGGTCTTTCCCCTGCTAGGGCTGATGGCCGACCAGCTGTGCCGGGTGAAGGAAGCCAGAATAGAGGGGGTTCTGCTCAAAGGGGGTATGAGCCGGGTTGAAAAAAAACACTCTGGGATCAGGTGCATTCGGGAAAAGCCCGGGTCCTTCTGACCAACCCGGCACTGTTGTTTATGTAGGGTTTAAACTCTGAACCTCTTAGCAGCTTTCATTATAGTGTGGTTTTGAAGAGAACTGAGCCTGTAATGTAGTAATCTCTCCACATTCAGTTCTGATTAGGGGACAGGTTGCAGTTGAACATCGATATCGCATTCAAATACGAACAGAATGCAGATGTTTAATTCTTGAATTACATTTGTTGTCCGCTGAACAATGTTCCCACTTTTTTACCATCAATAATATCGTAAAGAGATGCAGAATTTTTTCCATTTGTGATGATAGTATCAATGCCCTGTTTAGTAGCGAGAGTTGCTGCTTGGATTTTTGTCTTCATCCCTCCAGTTCCTCTACGGGAACCGGCTCCTCCAGCCAATGATATGATTTCTTCATCAATGCAAGAAATGCACTCTATCAGTTTCGCATCAGCATAAAGACGGGGATCTTTATCATAAAATCCGTCTATATCGGAAAAGATAACGAGCATCTCTGCCCTACATAGGACAGCTACAACTGCCGAAAGCATATCGTTATCACCAAAAATTTTGTCTTCTGATTCAATTTCTGTGTAACTTACAGAGTCGTTTTCATTGACGATGGGAATTACACCCAATTCAAGCAAAGAATCGAATGTATTGATAAGGTTCTCTTTCTTTTCTTCATGTTTTATATCATCTGCATTAAGGAGTATTTGTGCGACAATCTTGTCATAATCGTTAAAGAACTTACTGTAAAGGTTCATTATACGACTTTGCCCAACCGCTGCAGAAGCCTGTTTCAACCGCATTTCCCGAGGACGTTCTTTCATCTGAAGTTTATTGACCCCTACAGCTATAGCACCAGATGAAACAAGAATTGTTTCATAACCTGCATTATTCAAATCAGAGATGACTCGTGCCAATTGATCAAAGGATCGTAATTTCTTTTCACCACTTTCATTAGTAAGTGTAGAGGTTCCAACTTTTATCACTATTCTTTTTTTTATCAGTTCCATAGGGTCCCCATTACCATAATCGTAGAATTTTATACTACTCTTCAATTGATATCATTTCAGATAGAATAAATAAAGCGGATTATCCAATTAGCATATAAGAATAGCGAAATCCTTCACCATTCCAGGACCGGAAGAATTTCAAAAAAGCATCAATGCTGGCATCACTGTCCTAAACTAACCGTGATATCCATCACTTTGGTCTCTCATAACCATCCTACAGAGAAGCCGAGAGAGTGGTCTTTGCAACAGATATCCCATATACCGGTAATATAGCAATCTCTCCAGATTCAGTTCCGATGATGGGACAGGTTGGAAGTGAGCTAGATTTCTCCATTAACTCATAGATACGTGGAATCCCCAGTAGAGAAAAAAGATTTTACGTGCTTCATCATCGTTATCGTTCTAATACAAAAAAATATTTTTTTATTGCAAAGTCATTCCATCGCGCTTGACAGGAAATTGAGTTTCTTTTCTAATATAGTCCGATTTCGGACTTTTTGTGAGGTAAAAAATGACTCAGGAATTGCATTGTCAGTTGCAGGAATACTTTTCTATCTGGAAACAAACTGATGCCGTTTACAAAAAGCTTGCCCAAAGAAGTAATCTTTCAGAAAGCGGCTATTGGGTTTTCTACGCAATATATGAAATGAACGACCACATTACTCAGAAGGATATATGTGATCAATGGTCTATGAGTAAGCAAACCGTAAATAGTGCTCTCAAAGAAATCGAGAAAGCTGGATTCATTACTCTGAAAAAATCTGAACGTGATAAAAGAAGTAAAATCATTGAATTAACCGAATCTGGTCAGAATTATGCTAATGAGTTCATAGCAATTGTATTTCAATTTGAAGAACGCACATGGAAAAGAATGACCGAGGATGAGAGAAAAAGTCTAATACTAAGCTCTCAAAAATATTTAGATCTATTCCGCAAAGAAACTGAACATCTTCTTTAACAAACGAAGGAATTGCATGAAAGAACAAACCAAAAATCTATATAAATATATTCTCCCAACAGTCGCAGGATCAGCAACTACATTTTTATATGTAATAGTGGATGGAATCTTTGTTGGTCGGGGGATTGGGGTGGACGCTCTGGGTGCTGTCAATTTAGCGATGCCGTTCACTCTTATGGCAAATGCACTTGCTATCTTACTGACCATAGGAGGGACGACTATTACAGCAATTCGTTTTGGCCGAGAAGATATAGACGGCGCTAACGACGCGTTTATGCATTCAAGTACCATGGCTTTTTTAGCTGGAATTTCATTGATGGTTCTAGGGATGCTTTTCTCCGAGAAAATTGCTGTATTAACCGGTGCAAATGAGACATTCGCGAAAATGACGGACGAATATCTATTCTATTTCAGCGCCTTCTCACTCCCTCTTTTATGCAGCATTATATTACAGGGTTTCATAAGAAATGATAATGCCCCTATTCTTGTGAGTGTTGCTGTCATTTCGGGTGCTGTAATGAATATATTTCTGGATTGGCTTTTTGTTTTCCCTCTAAGAATGGGAATAAAGGGAGCTGCCATTGCATCCGGGTTAGGACAGGTTATAAGTTTCCTGATTTTAATAAGTCATTTCATACTCCGGAGAGGAAGACTACAGATCAGTCCTTTTTCAATATCTACTGTACTGATAAGAAAGATTGTCTTGCGCGGTTTTCCTGAAATGATATCCCAATTGGGGATGCCCACCATGACACTTTGCATGAATTACATCCTAATCAAGAGAATAGGAGATATCTCAGTATCAGCATTCTCGATTATCTCATACTTAACATCCTTTTCATTGGGGATTTTCATAGGTGTATCAGAAGGGATGCAGCCTTTGTTAGGCCAAAGTTTTGGACGCAAGAGCAAAAAGGATCTGATGTACTATTTTTATTCAGGAATTATCATCAATACTTTAAGCGCCATCACTGTTTATTTGTTATATACAATCTTCAGGGACAGAATTACCATGTTGTTTAATTCAAATCCTATATTAATTAAGACTACAATCAACGCTCTTCCAGCCTTTAGCTGGGCGTTTATTGTCATGGCTGTAAATCTGTTGATAACAACGTACTTTTACTCAACGAAACAGACCAGATTTGCAGTCATTATTGCCAGCAGTAGATGCTTGATTTTGACTCCTCTCTCGATTACTTTATTACCATTC
This sequence comes from Oceanispirochaeta sp., assembly GCA_963666275.2. GTDB lineage: Bacteria > Spirochaetota > Spirochaetia > DSM-2461 > DSM-2461 > Oceanispirochaeta. The sequence continues at coordinate 661,182 of CAXXOA010000001.1, read as the reverse complement.
ATCTTTGGCAATAAAATTATATGGAATACTGTCGGAATCGCAGAAGTTCTAACGCTTATCATATCAACAGTTCTTTTAGGAGTTTCGAATAAACAAAGGTCCTCCCCTCCCGATTCTGGAAACCCATTGCTTCAATATACCTCGCTTCGCCAGTAATATAGTAATCTTTCCATATTCCATTACGATGATGGGATTGGTTGGAATTGAGCAGGATTTCTGTATTCAGAATCTATGAAATTATCATACTAAAGAATGATGTCACCAATTTCATGGCGGATATTGAACCTTCTTTCTTGATTACTATACCCCATTGCAATTGCTGCAATTAATTCCATTTCACCTTTAACATAAAAACTCTCAATAGCGGATTTTTCATAATAAACATCGTTTATCCATAATGTTGAAATATCTCTCTCAGTACAGAGTAATAGTATATTTTGGATAAATGCTCCTATAGATTGAGTATCCATGAGTAATCTATTCTGGGAATAATTTTCCTCTTTGTAAGAAAAAGGATTAAAGATCAATAAAGTGATACTGCTCTGCTCAATCGCATTGATTGAGATAGAAAAAGATCCTGCTGCTGTCTTCTCATCGGGATTTGCTTTCAAGATCTCCAAAAGAGTTTCTTTATCATTTCCTTCAAGCAATTTGACTTTCCATGGTTGGCGATTCTTACCTGAAGGAGCAAATTTGGCTATATTTATAGTATCTAAAATCTGTGAAATATCCAGTTCTTCGTCATTAAATTGTCTGATGCTTTTTCTTTTCTTAATAATCTCTTCTATCATGATATTGGCAATCCCCTGATTCTGCAGATAGATTACTTCAAAATGCTCTCTTAGTCAGTGACCTTACCCCCATATTCATCCAGTAGCATTTAGGGGTTCTTCCTTGTTTTCTGACTCTTCAAACTTACGCCGGAATTCTCTGGCGACAAATCATTTAATGAACTATGGGGGCGGATTGTATTATATTCCTGCCTCCAGCATTCAATTATCTGTCTTGCTTGAGACAGGGATGTAAACCAATTGAGTTTTATGCACGGTAACTACAGATTTTCGTAGGGCCTAGGAAAATGACAGGTACCAGAAATAGGAGGACAAGTCAGAAAAAATGGAATACAACATGATCAGTCACGAACCCCGAAAGACCCGATATCAATCGCAATAAACCCGGCATTTCCGCTATCAAAGCCATGATAAGTCCCGGTTCTCACCATCAACCCGAAAGAATCGGAGAATCGAAATCCGACTCCTGTATTGAAGTGCCAGGAGAGAGAATCTTCGATTTTTCGTATTTGACCGGCATCGGGAGAGACATAACCGGCAGCCCCCTGAAAGATAAGGTACATCGGAAACAACGAACTACTATGCTGAGAATCGACCCTGTACTTGAAAAGCAAGCTGCCCCCGGAAACAAAACTCCCGAACTCTTCTTTTTCATTCAGTGTACCGGGAAAGATTCGTCTATTACCAAGATTAGGTTTATACAATATCGGGGCACTTTGACTACTCATTCCCCCTCCGGAAAAATCCGTTCCACCTATCCACTCGGCTTCCAGGGAAATGAGCGAAGTGACAGGCATAGCGACTGTCCCGAAGGTCTCCAGGACCTGAAAGGATTCATCCCCGCTGAATCCGTGGAGATTATAGAAAAAACTATTATTAACATGGATTCCTTTTTCAGGGAAAAGAAAATGGTCCAGTGTGAGAAATTCAAATTCACTGAACAGGATCTGCAGATGTTCATCCTGATCCAGGTCGTTTATCTGGGCATATTTATCTCCCAGAACGGAATAGTCATAGTCCAAACCGATGGAAAAATCGATAATGTTCATAGGATTAATACCTGTTTCCATCTGAAATTTACTGCTTCTTACCTGAAAGGGTCCTCCTCCCGTATCCTCGGAAGAAGTAAGGACTCTATCTGTAGATATCTGATAGGACAGATTTGTATAAATGGGGCCGAAAGGCTGTAGGTAGGAGAGGCTCAATCCGGGTGTATCGTTTATCTGAAATCCCAGGGTCCACTTGGATTCGGGAATAAAAACCCCCCTTAAGATCAAAGCACCGGATATAACATCCAGACTGTTGATGCGATCGGAATAGGTTGAAGCGGAAGAAAACCCGATATTAACACTGTTGATCTCCCTGTTCCTTTCCAGATCCAGAACCAGATCCGATCGTCCCGACTCATTGACAACGCGTCCCAGCCTGATCTCTTTGTAGATATCATTCCGGGATAAATCGTCCATTACGGATTTCACTGTTTCCCGGTCGGCAAATGCTCCCTCGAAAGAGGAGAACTCTTCCCTTATTTTCCGCAGGTCCTGCCTTGATGCCCCGTTGATCTGGACATGATCAATTTTCTGCGGCGTAATATCGCTAACCTTGCTATGTGCTCCCATCCTGAGAAGCTGATCTTTCAGTTCTGCTAAGTTTTCGGTGTTCGCTTCTACCGTTCTTTTCCCGATGGCAAGAATTTCTTCGCTCTTCATGAAATCAACAGCCTGATATCCGGTAAGATCAATATTCAGGATAAAATCAGCCATCGAATAATTGGATTTAACATTCTGATAAATCATAATATCAATTGTTTTCGACAAGGAGCCCAGAGGAGAGGATTTCAGCTCTTCAGGGGAAAAGGGCATGCCACCGGTCAGCTGAATGGCAATTATGTAATCGGCCCCGGCTTCTCTGGCCACATCAATGGGGAGATTATCCACCAGTCCGCCGTCCACAAGCAAACGATCCTGAATATAATAGGGAGCGAACAAACCGGGGATTCCCATACTGGCCCTCATAGCCTCCGAAAGGGATCCCTCACTGATAACTACCCTCTCACCGTTGGTAATATCCGTCGCAACTGCTCGAAACTCCCTCGGCAGAGAACTGAAGGGGATATTATTTCCGTAATCCAGGGTGAGCTGATCAAAATAGGAGAGTATATTCCTGTCGGAAAGGAACCCTCTCGCTACAGGGACTTTTTCCCGGGAAAAATCATAAGAAAGGTACCGGGATTCATCATAACGGTCCCGTATTGGCTTATTGTAATAGGGGGTCTGAGGGATGAAAAGCTCCATCCAGTCAGTTGTATTTACAAGCAACTCCAAATCGTCAGCGCTATATCCGCTGCTGTAGAGTCCACCGACAATAGCCCCCATACTGGTTCCTACAACCAGATCCACAGGGATCCCCAGACGATCCAGTTCTTCAATCACAGCTATGTGAGCTATTCCCAAAGCCCCTCCCCCCTGCAGAACAAGAGCTATTTTCGGTGTTTTCTTTTCAATTGAAGCGTCCTCTGCGGCAACCGGGAAAGTAAAAAATCCAGAGAGTAAAAATAAACCGGCCACGAATCCTGTGAACTGTTTAAATAATTTCGGACTATGCATGATGAAAGAACTCCTCTATACAATTATATTCTTTTTTAAAATAGGAGTCTCCCTACCTGTGTTCACTCATTACACTATTTTTCAAACTCTCAGGCTCATTAAATATTCTGCCATGATTTTTTGACATCTTTCTGCTGATAAGTCTGGCAGCGGAAAACGGAAACAATCTATAGATGATATCCATGATTAATGCATCTTTCCCGATCAGTATTTTCTGTTTATTCAGTCTGATTCCCTGCAGGATGATCTCAGCAGCCTTTTCGGGAGTGGTTAATTTTAAACCGGCAGAGGCTTTCTCTTTTCCTGAACTCTCCTCTTTCAGCCCGGAATTCTTTTTTATATCCGTATCGATTCCCCCTGGGAAAACAACTGAGACGTGAATATTTGTCCTGGATAACTCCTGGACGAGAGCTTCCGTGATAATTTTCACAGAGGCCTTCGATGCACCGTATATGGACTGACCGGGCACGGGAAGAAAACCTCCCATGCTGGATATATTGCAGAGACTGGATTCATCAGCAGCTGCGAGTAAGGGAAGGAATGCTTTTGTCATATTGATCATCCCGTACACATTGATATTGAAAATCCTCTGTATAGCATCGTCCTCCAGATCATAGAACGTTTTGAAGGGCTGTATAATTCCTGCATTATTGATCAGAATATCGATCTTTCCGAATCGTTCTCCGATCTCTTTGGCAAGGGATAAAATTTGTTCTTTATCTGTGATGTCTGCCCTGTGAATACTGAGCGTCCGGGAAAACTCAGCAGCTTTGAGTTTTGTTGCGTCCAGAGCATCCCTGTTGATATCAACAGCTGCCACATGATTCCCTTCTCTGACGAGCTGAAGCACCAGCTGCTGACCCAGACCACCTCCTGCTCCAGTAACGACAACGATTTTATCCTGTACTTTCATATTAATCTCCTTCGCGCATTAATTCCGGTGATTAAAACCCCACATTTGCCTGAATAACAGGAGTGGTCGTTTCCATATTCCAACCGTATTTTAAAGAGATCGCCGGCATGGCAATCTTTTTCAGATTCAGATTCAGCTCTGCCGAAGGGCCGTAATAGAGCTCATTACTTCCGCTTATACCATCAAAGTATCCGACATGGAATGCCAGAGGAAGAGAGATAAATCCCCAGGAAAAATCCATAAGTGCTATATTAAGAGTGGCGCTGGCTTCCATATTCACATCTGCGTAGACACTTGCGGGGAGAATTGACGACACCACTTGAGAACTGAGAATCTCATCCCCATCAAACCACATTCCTCTACCGCCAAGGGTCATGTGCAACCGATCAGTGAGATTCTTATCCCAGCTCAGTTTTGCTTTCGATTCCTGTTTCAGACCGAATTCGTCTGAATACAGAGTGGCTGAATATTCACCGTCCCAGTTCAAACCTTCAGGAAAGAAGGATCCCCAGAATAAATTATTGTAATTGAAGGCAAATTTAGAGCTATAAGTAGTCAGGTGGTCATAACTGTCATATTCAACGGATCCCAAAGAAAACGTCGGAGTCAGATTCCACTGTCCCAGATGCCAGGTACTGAAAACCTGAGCGCTTATGGACTCCTGATCCCTCTCGGCAAGACGATCCCCGCTGGCATCGGAAATTTCACTCTCTTCTTTTATATAGAAGAAACCGGCCCCCAGGTCCATGTTGCTTCCATTGACAAGGGTGTTTGTATAATTGGACATAAAAAGGATATCATCTTTTCCGAAAATACCGCCCAGAAAGAGTGTGTCAGCCGTACCGAAGAGGTTATTATCCATCAGGAACAGCCCGGCTTTTGTTTCTTCCCCCCCTTTGACAATAGGGATGGGTACGAAACTGAATTTATCGGCCAATGTCAGCACCAGAACAGCCTGGTCTTCCTCTTCAATTAAATCGATACGGGTTTCTTCATTAATAAAGATTCCCGATTTAATCAGACGCTGTTCAATCAGAGGCAGATCCGAAGACCCGATTTCATTGCCGATTTCATACTGTATGATATTCAGAACAGTCTCATCTTTTGTTTTTTTAATGTCTCCCCCGATCTCAATATCCTTCAGGACCAGAGCATGCAGGGATTCACCACCGTAAAAAACAGGGATCAAAACTAATGCTATAAAAACTAAATTCTTCATTTTAAACTACCAAATTTCCTTTCTAAAATAGATTTTCTTTCTACTGGTAATTTAAAAGCGTCAGGTTACATATATGTAAACTTATTATTTTTTGATTTTTTTTATTGGCAGAGTAACAGAAAAACAGCTCCCTTTCCCGGGAGAACTATCCACATGAATGGTTCCTTGTGAAAGATCAACAATTTTCCTGACAATAGACAGTCCTAGCCCCAGACCGTTGGACATATACATATTTTTCCCTTTCTGGAATTTCCGGAAAATCTTTTCCAGATCATCCTCTTCCATACCGATACCGGAATCTTTAATGGAGATGATACAGACATCGCCTTTGACAGACAGTTCAATACTGATAGTTCCCTCGGAGGGAGTGAATTTCACAGCATTGGAAAGAAGATTAATCCAGACATGTTTCATCAATCCCTTATCAGCTTCCAGTATCACCGGGGACAGGTCTGCAGAGACATCTAGATTCTTGCCGTTCCAGAGAGGAGAAAGAAGAATAACGCATTCCCGAATCTGTTCATCCAGTTGATAGGCTTCCAGGTTGGCCTGTATCTGTGTTGATTCAAGCCGGGAAAGCAGAAGAGAGTTGTTCGATAATTCGGTTAATCTTCTGGATTCTTTGGAGATTATCCCCAGATATTTCCTTCTCTCTTCATCGCTGATTTCCTGATCCATAAGCAAGGTTGCAAAGCCGTTGATAGACATGATAGGTGTTTTAAACTCATGGGAAAAGTGATTAATAAAATCTTCTCTCAGGGTCTGGGTGTTTTCAAGCTCATCCGCCATTTTATTGAAATTCCGGTAGATCTCTTTTAAGGGCCCCCCTTTCCCCACATCCAGCCTGGTAGAGAACTCTCCCCTGGAAACTCTGTTAATCCCCTTTAACAGGGTTGAAACATATTTATAACTGATATTTATCAGAATCCAGGAGATTATTCCCATAACAGCCCCCATGGGGATAATCATTCCTAAAGCGTCGGAGGGATTATAATTCACAGACCGGCCGAAATGTGCGGATATCCAGTAATCAAGAAAGGCAAACACCATAACAGAAGTATTGGTGATAATAAACGAGAGAATAACCAGGCTGATTTTCAGATCTTTCAGTAAGTTGATTTTATGTTTCATCTTGCTCTTTCTGAATGATCAGTTTGTACCCGATTCCCTTCACAGCTTTAAGGGTGAGTTCCGGAAAATCAGATAATTTCCCCCTTAATCTGCTCATATGAGTTTTAATGGTGTCATCACTGCTTTCGGTCGAATATCCCCAGATAGAATCAAGCAGCTGATCTTTGGTATAGATTCTGCCGGGATAGGAAAGCAGTTTATGAAGCAGATCAAACTCTTTTTTGGGAAGAGCCACTGTGCGCTCTTCTTTTGATAGGGTCTGGCTCAGGGTATCCAGGATGAAACCGCCCTCTTTCACCTGCTGATCATCGACAATCTTGGTTCTTTTCAGCAAGGCCTGTACTCTCCAGGTCAACTCTTCAAGCTCAAAAGGTTTTGTCAGATAGTCGTCCGTCCCCAGAGAGAATCCTTTCTTTTTACTGTCAAAAGTCTGGTTTGCCGTAATGATTAGAATGGGAATCGAAGACCCTGCCTCCCGAATTTTTTCAATAAGGGAGAAACCGTCCATTCCGGGCATCATGATATCGACGACCAGTAGATCAACATCCTTATCGGAAAATTCATTCCATGCTTCGACACCGTTTGCGGTACTGATTGTGAGATGCTGCTTTTCAAGCTGTTTCTCCATCAGGAGTCTAATATTATCATCGTCTTCTGCTATTAAAATGGTTGCCATATGCTAGCCTGCCTAATTATAAGTTATTCCCATAGTCTGCTGCCAGTCGAATGTAAAAGATAAATAATCGTATACAGCAGAATAATATCCCAGCCTGGCATTATCCATATTCAAACGCGCCTCTTTCATATCAAGCTGAGTGGAAAGTCCGTTCTCCACTGAAATCTTTACAACTTCATAAGCTTTACGAGTAGTTTCCCATGCTGACTGGGCAATGTCCATCCTTTTATCCGCTTCCCTGAGTTTCAAGTAAATATTATTCGACTCATTCAGAATTTCATCCTGTTTCAATAAAAGATCAATAGAAGCTATTTCCCTTTCGATTTCGGCCTGCCTGACTTTCTGAATCCGGCTCCCACCGTAGAATAAGGGTATATTTACATTCAGACCGACTTTAAAGACATCCACATTGTTATTGTCCAGAACATCATCAGTCAGAAAGTTATGAGCATAGCCTGCAGTCAGATTTACAGTAGGATAAAAAGAGGATTTCTGAGAATCCACATTGATCTCTTTCAAAGCGAGAGCCTGAGTCTGGATCCTGTAATCGAGACTTCTTTCCAATGTCTGTTCCTGAGTCATCTCTTCCGGCAGAGAGGGTACGGCTCCCAGGGAATCAGTCAGTTTCAGCTCCTCGGACGCATCAATACCGGCCAGCTGCTTTAGATTTGACATTCCCAACTGCAGATCCCTCAAGGCAACGGATGTATCGGGAACAGAGATCTGCCAGTTAACCTGGGCCATCTTAACATCAATCTCCGCAACCAGCTGGTTTTCATATTTCTCCTGAACATTCCGGAAATTTTCCAGTGCATTAGACTCTGTGGCTTTCCGTATTTCATACACCTCTTGTAATAGCACGACCTGATAATAGAGCTTTTTCGCTCCTGTCAGAATAGCTGTCCTGACTTTTGCCGTCGAGGTATCAGTCATAGCCTTGTTTACTTTCCCGGCTTTTAAAGCACTCTGGGCATTCACATCAAAAAGGGTCTGCTGAAGACTCAGCTGAAAGGACATTTCATTGTCGAAATTGGAAGGAACATCCGTATAGTAGAGATCATAGAGCCCTGTGTCGGGATTCACTGCGGGCTCGGCACCGATAGCATGGGACTGAGACAGTTCTATAACGTTTCTTGTATACCCCACGCTCCCCGAGACTTTCGGCAGGAAAGCCGCCCTGGCCAGGTTCTTCTGAATCTCAGCCAGAGTATTATTGAGGGCTGATTTCTGCAGGCCCCTGTTATTCGACTCCACCAGGCTCATATATTCGTTGAGGCTTAAATCCCCGGCAGATAGATTCTGAAACAACACAGCTGTAAACAGCTGTAATAGTAACAAAGCAGTTTTCTTATTTTTCATCATTTTATGCATCCTTTTTCATCAATGCGGCTTCACCGGCAGTATTGTTCTTTTTCGTTAATACATATTCCAGAGACGGAATCAGAAAGAGAGAGAGGAATGTCGCGGCAATCAAACCGCCTGTACTGACAAGCCCCATGGGCTGCCGCATCTCGACACCTGTATCTCCCAGTCCCAGTGCCATGGGAAGCATTCCCAGAATTGTAGCGATATTGGCCATAAGAATAGGCTGAAGTTTGGTGGGACAGGCTTTCAGCAGAGCTTCTCTGGTACTCATCCCTCCGGCCTTGAGCTGATTGGTATACTCGAGAATCAGGATAGCATTGTTCACAACCATCCCGACCAGCATAATGATAGCCAGCATGGATATAATATTCATAGCCAGACCGGTAATCAGAAAGATGGAGACGACTCCGATAAGGGAGAAGGGAACAGTGGAGAGGATCAGAAGAGGCTGACCGAACTTTCCCAGTACCGCTGTCAGGAGCATATAAGTCAGAAGGATAGCCATAAGGAAAGCAATTCCCATACTAGTGGTGGACTCGTTCATAAGATCAGAAACAGAGCTCCATTTCAGAGTAACTTCGCCGCCGTTCATCTCATTATGAATGGCTGTTATCTGGGTTGTAACCTCACTCTGGGCCACCCCGGCTTTCAGGGATCCGACTAACTCGACAGTAGGCAGCTTGTTTGTACGCATGAGCTTACTTATACCGTTTTCAATTTCTATATCAGCAAAGAAAGACAATGGATAAATACCTGAAGAGGTCTTAACAGGAATATTTTCAATGCCTTCATAACTGGAGATGTCAGACCGGTCCAGCATAATTCTCACATCATATTCGTCTCCACCCGATTCCAGTTCTGTCATGACGATTCCGTCGATTGAAGCTCTTATGTAGGAAGAAAGAGCCTGCGCGGATATCCCCATATCTCTCAATTTATCCCTGTGGGGATAAATATTAATTTCAGGCTTACCGGATTTTATACTGGATTCGACACTTCTTGTTTCTTCCAGTGCGTCCAGTTTTTCAAGATAACGGGGAACATACTCTTCCAGGGTTTCCATATCTTCCGCCTGAAGGTAAAAGCTGACTGCTGAAGAATCAATTTCTTTATCCCCCGAAACTTTTACCCTGATACGGGCGTTCGTTACATTTTTCAACGCCAGATCTATATCTTCAGTGATTTCCTGAGTTGTAACTTCCCTTGAGTTCTTGAGTTCTATCTGCAGCTTTGCCAGATGGGTTCCTGTATCAAGAGAGGACAGCCCCCCCAGTGTTGTAACAAACCTGTCGACTTCATCAAAGGTTTTCACGATAGATTCTATCTCTTTGATTTTATCAGAAGTCTGACTGAGAGACGCATCCTGAGGGAGCTCCACTTCCACAAGGACTTTACCGCTGTCCGAAACCGGAGTGAATTCTATAGGGACTTTGGAGAATCCAGCAAGGGCAATCACAAAGGCAATAAAGGTAGCAGTAATGAGAAGGAGACTCCGTTTTTTACTAAAGAGAATGGATGAGAGGATTTTTTCATATCCCTTTTCCAGGCCATGAAAGAACGATTCCACTTTAAAGGCGAAACCGGATTTTTTGCGTATTTCAGCGGGAAGAAGCCGGGATGCCATCATAGGAGTCAGTGTGAATGAAATCAATAGAGAGAAGACAGTAGATACAACGACTGTGAGAGCAAAGTCTTTCATATACATACCGGCAATTCCGCCCATAGTTCCCAGAGGGAGGAAAACACAGATATTCGTCAATGTAGAAGCAAAGACGGTTGTTGCTACTTCCTTTGCCCCCAGGGACGCAGCCCGGGATGGTGAATTTCCCATGGATTTATGGCGGAATATATTTTCCAGAACCACCACGGAGTTCATGACAAGAACACCGACGGAAGTGGAAATCCCCATAAGGGACATCTCATTCATGGATATGTTCAGAGCATTCAGAATGATGAAGGTAGGGATGATGGAAAGGGGCATCGAAAGGGCTGCGATAATTGTGGACCTTAGGTCATGCAGGAAAAAAAGCAGAACCAGTGATGTAAAGAGAATACCGAGAAGAATACTTGACTGCGTGTCTTTAACCGTATTTTTAACAAGCACAGAATCATCGCTGACAATTGAGAGGGATGCTCCTGCAGGGAGAGTGCTGTTGATGGCAGCCAGTTCTCCGGTGACTTTCTCGGCGATATCAACGGAGTTTCCATCTGATGATTTGACAATACTCAGAAGGACACTGTTTTTATCTTCTGATCCCTCTATCCCGCTGTAGTAGGTAATTCTCTTTTTAATGTCTGCCGGTCCCTTTTCTATTGATGCCAGCTGGTTCAGCGGGAAATAACCGTATTCTGTGGGAATTTCCTGGTTGGCGATTTCATTCAGATCCCTGAATGCCCCCTTGAAATTGACAGAGTATTCCTGTTCTTCGTTTTCAAAATTCCCTCCAGGCAGAGCATTATTCTCTTCATCCAGGAGCCTACCGAGCTGAAGAAGGTTCAGGTTGTATTCATAAACTGTATTGTTCCTGAAAACAATGCGGATTTCCTCTTCCTGTCCGCCTTCTACGTCTACATCCCCAACACCCGGAATACGGGAAAGTTTATCTTTGAGTTCAGTATCGGCTATCTTATAAAGCTCCGATGGCTCAAGCTCCCCCTGCAGAACCAGAGTCATAACAGCAGTGGCAGTCAGGTCCATTTTCGAGACCACAGGTGTATTGGCATCATCCGGAAGATCATCAATGATCGCATCCACTTTCTCTTTGACTTCCTGACTGGCCGTGTCGGCATCTTTATCCAGAGAAAACTCCAGGGTGATGAGGGAAACGCTGTCCATACTATAGGACTGGATAGTTTCAATACCGCTGAGAGTACTGACTTCCTCTTCTATTTTGCTGGTAATCTGTTTTTCTATCTGATCAGGCGTAGCGCCTCCGTAAATAGTCTGTATGGAGATGTACGGAACCTTCGTATCGGGCATAAGACTCAGAGGTATTTTGAAATACGCCAGTAGCCCGAATAAAAACAGTGTAATGATTCCCATTATAATAATGACGGGTTTTTTTATGGAAAAATCTGATAAGAACATATATTTACCTCCTTCAGCCGTTAATGACCGTAACATCTGATTGATTCTCAAGCAGCAGGAGTCCCTCGATAATCAGAATATCATTTTCAGTAAGCCCCGATTCTATTTCATAGTAGAATCCATGATGGCGGCCCAGTTGGAGATCCCTTTTTTCGGCCTTTCCATTATTCAGCACAAAAGCATAGGCCCCTGAATGATCTGTCAGGAATTGATCTCTATGCAGTACAATGACATCATCATTTATCATAGTATTGATACGTATTTTTGCTGTGACGCCGCTGGGTATTATGAAGTCGGGATTGCCGAATGCCAGCTGAACGGTGAACGCTTTATGTCTGGAATCTTTGGACAGATTGACACGAGTGACTTTACCGAAAACCGTATTGCCCTCCCAAATGGCTTCCGCATCCTGATCTACAGATAGATCCTTGATGAAGCGGTCCGGAACCGAAATCGTCGCCGTAAGAGTCTGATAGTTGGATATAGTAAATAGAGAGTCCCCCTGAGAGACGCTGTCTGATGCATTTACCGACAAGAGTGTGATGTAGCCGGAAACCGGGGCTTTCACTTCGACCATATCGGAGACTGCCTTCCAATTAGCCCGCTGAACATCGTACTGAGTTTTTGCCTGCTCATATTCCTGCCTGGAAATGCTATTGCTGTTATAGAGATTTTTCATACGGCTGAATGTTTTTTCGGCAGCTTCATATGATGCCCGGCTCTGATAATACTGAGCGGAAGAGGTCTCCTTCGGAAAAGTCAGGACGATTTCATCTTTTTGTACAAAATCCCCTGTCTCAAACAGGACGTCTTCGATAACTCCGCTGAGAGCAGAATTTTTTACAACTTCATTTGAGCCATTCAGAACTGAAGTATAGGACTGGTACTGTCTGAACGATTCGCTCTCTACTTTTTCCACCCTGACAGGGACTTGAGCATCCTTTGATTGTCCGGACAGCAGTTGTTCCTGAGATTCGTCATTTCCGCCGGAGCAGGAAGTGAAAATTACTGCTATGGTTATTAATAAAGCAAACAATGCCTTTCTCATTTTCAATATCTCCTATTAGATGCGGAACAGTCCGCATGATGTATTTTCTAAAGGAAATATCTGTCTGAAGAGTAACAGGAAAGTAAACTTTCGGTATTTTCAGAGTTAGTCCAGATTATTTACAAATACGCTTCTTGCCGGAACCAGAGGACATATGATGTTTTCAAAGATACTATTCATCACACCATTCCAGAAAATGAAAGACAACTAGAGCCTAGAAACTCCTTTTCTCCCTGTGAAGGATATCATAAATTTGTACATCTCAAGGGAGAAAATAAAGCAACCGATCCTACTTATCAAAGAGCTACGCAATACAAATGAGATATCCCGTATCTGTGAGACCATGAAAATCTTTGTTCAAGAGAATACATATTAAAAAAATAAGCTTTGAACCGTACCGGAAATTCCGGAGACTGTTTTATTTGAGTCCAGCAACCATGGCCGGACGTTCTAGATCTTCATAATACATCATTTCAAATTCTTTGGGAGGGATATCTCCCAATGGTTCCATGATTCTGCGATTATTAAACCAATCAACCCATTCCAGAGTTGCAAATTCAACGTCTTCAATTGACCTCCAGGGACCTCTTCGCCAAATGACTTCGGCTTTGTAGAGACCGTTTATTGTTTCTGCCATAGCATTGTCATAGGAGTCTCCAACCCTTCCAACAGATGGATTGATACCGGCATCTGAGAGCTTTTCTGAATATCGAATTAAAAGGTACTGACTACCTCTGTCACTATGATGGATCAGCTTATCTTCGGGTGATCTGGCGAAGATCGCTTGATCCAGAGCGTCCAGAGTAAACTCCACACTCATGGATCGGGAAACACGCCATCCAACAATCATTCGGGAAAAGACATCTATTACGAAAGCAACGTAGACGAACCCTCTCCAAGTGGCCACATAGGTGAAATCAGCGACCCACAGCTGATTCGGTCGGTTCGCTCTGAAGACTCGGTTTACCAGATCCGATGGACGTTCTGACTTGTCGTCAGGGATTGTTGTTCTAACACCTTTCCCCCGAATGACACCCTTTAGTCCCAAGTCTCTCATAAGCCGCTCTACGGTGCACCTGGCGGTATTATACCCCTCTCTGTTCAGTTGCTTCCATACTTTCCTGGCTCCATAGACACAAAGGTTCTGAGCCCAGACACGCTGTATCTCCGGTTTAAGACGCTCATCGGTATGATGACGTTTGGGAGACTTTGTGGGATCTTTTTCTCTGGCTTTCATCTCGTAATAGGTTGAAGGAGCAATCGGAAGGGAATCACAGATCGGCTCGACTCCAAGGGTCTCCCTATTCTCATCAATGAAATCAATCATCATTTGGGTCGGCGGTCGAGCTCCGCCTGTGCGAAATATGCTGAGGCTTTTCGTAGTATCTCATTCGCTCTACGAAGCTCTCGGACTTCCCGCTCCAGTTCTTTTATTCTGGATTTCTCGTCAGTTGTAGCACCTTCTCGCTTTCCGGAATCTTTCTCTTGCTGGCGAACCCAACGTCTCAAAGTCTCAGGAGTGCAGCCGATCTTCGATGCAATGGAGGTGATTGCCATCCATTGGGACCCATATTCGTCTACATTCTCAAATACTAACCTGACAGCTCTCTGCTGTACCTCTTTGGAATACCTGATTCTCTTTTCCATAACACAATCCTCTCACATAATTGTGTCTCCGGAAAACCCGGTGCGGTTCATTATATGATCAATCTTTATCAAAGATTCCATCGGTTCAGCGCCTTACATCCACAATAGTCATGAAGACGGTAGTACAGAACAGACCTATTCCTGTTGATTTAGATTAAAACTATAAGATTTTTTGTCATTAAAAAACCTTTTCGATTCGAGAAAGAAACAAGGATTAACAGCTCCAGTAGTACATTTGATTATATTTGTTGAAATTCCCTAGTTTGGTGAAAAAGGAAAATACTGAGTCAAGGATGTGCAGGATATTGAATCCTATAACCTCTCCATCGTATTCAGTTCCGATGACAGGATTGATTCAAATTAAGAATGATTTCTATATTACCGATTTAAACCTTACCTCCAACTGACGCTCAGGGTATGGCACTTTTGTTTATGTAGGGTTTAAACTCTGAACCTCTCAGCAACCATCATTATAACGTGGATTTGAAGATATCCGAGCCGGGAATGTAGCAATCTCTCCACATTCAATTCCGATGATGGGATTGGTTGGAATGGAGCAGGAATTCGATATTACATGATTAGCTGTAATCCCCTGGAAAACAAAGTACAAATGATGGAAATGTACTTTATAAACCGGGGATTACAAATCTCATTCTATTTTTCAAATTCTGCGGCAACATTTGCAAGTAATTCAGTAATTTTCAGATGCTGGGGACAAACGAACTCACATTTCCCACACTTTATACAGTCCGATGCTTTACCATTTCTGACTGTATAAACATTACTGTAATAGTAATCGGTATTCCAGTTGTTGTAGAGTTCCTTGGCATTCATACATGCAAATAGATTCGGAATATCAATGTTCTTTGGACATCCATCCGTACAATAGCGGCAGGCAGTACAGGGGATTAAACTCATGGAACTGAAAACCTCACAAACCTTATCTATTGTCTGTTTCTCCCTCTCTGTCAAAGGCTCAAACTCTTTCATGGCACTGATGTTGTCTTTCATATCTTCCATATTGCTCATACCGGAAAGCACCATTAATACACCTTCAAACCCGGCCGCGAAACGGAGAGCATAGCTTGCGTAGCTGCCTCCCTGAAGTTCATCGAATAAACGAGCAGCCTGCTCCGGAAGATTGACTAGATTCCCCCCTTTAAGGGGTTCCATGACAATGACAGGCTTCCCATGCTTTCTGCAAACTTCATAGCACTCTCTGCTCTGTACGGCAGGGTCTTCAAAATCCATATAATTAAGCTGAATCTGAACCACTTCGATATAAGGATTTTCTGTTAGGATTTTATCCAGTACCGATGCTTTATCATGGAATGAAATACCGAAATGCTTGAACTTTCCTTCAGCCTTCAGCTCCCTTGATATTTCATATCCGCGACAACACGTGAACTTTGCATAGATTTCTTCACTCTGAGCATGCATAAGATAGTAGTCAAAATAATCTACACCGCATGCTTTCAACTGACGGTCAAACAGAGGACGGATCTCTTCCTCTTTATTAAAGCAGTGCTGTGTTAACTTTGTCGTCAGTATATAGCTGTCTCTGGGGTATCGCTTTACCAGGCACTCCCTCAGTGCAGGTTCGCTTTTCCCGCCAAGATAGACATGAGCCGTATCGAAATAGTTAAAACCATTTCCCAGGAATGTATCGATCATCTCAGAGAACTGATCATAATCGACGTCTCCATTTTTCATAGGCAACCGCATACAACCGAATCCAAAGTTCTTCTTAATACTATTCATTTTTCCAATCCTTCAAGTTATAGCTGACAGCAATCAGTACTCCAAATTTTTTAACCAGCGACTAACAGTTTGTTGAGCTTGATCCACCTGGGAACCTTGTACTGCCAGTCCTTCTTTTATTTCAGCATTACCCGCAAAAGATTTCAGATCCTGTATACTATGTCCCAAGCCACTGCCTTCATGAGTACAGAAAGGGAGAATTGTTTTTCCAGATAGATCAACCAATTCAAAACATGAGAATACAGCCATCGGCATTGTCCCCCACCAATTGGGATATCCCAGGATAAGAGTATCGTACTCATCCAGATCCGTTAGGTACTCTTTTAATTCAGGTCTTGTATTATCATCAAGTTCTCTCTGCGCGACCCTCGTCGTTTCTGTGTAATCAAGGGGATAGGACTTAACCGTTGTAATTTCAAAGAGGTCTCCACCGGTGATGTCTTTAATATAACCTGCCATCTTCTCAGTATTACCAACCTTCAAGTCGACAATACTTCCATCAGAATAGTTTTGACCCTTTCGTGAATAATAGGCAATTAAGATTCTCTTTTTCATATCACCCCCAGTTCATCCAACCAATCTGCAATGCTTGCTTTGCTTTCCCGAACATGATCGCGGGATACAGTGAATGCATTCTCAACCACCTCTGAGTTGGGAAGTTTTTCTTTAAGGGTATCAATTGTTCCAGCTAGTTGGCTTCCTCCGTGAGTACTGAAGGGAATAATTCTCTTTCCAGAAAAATCATACTCTTCCAAGAAACTGTAAAGAGGCATAGGAAGTTCAGCCCACCAGATTGGATAACCTATAAAGATCACATCATAGTCATCAAGATTGCTGATATGCGTTCTAAGATCAGGACGTGCATTAGTTCTCTTCTCTGTTGTACCTTGCTCGACAAGAGCTTTATGACTTCCGGGATAATCCTGTACTGTTTTAATAGCAAATTGAGTTGCTCCTGTTAATTCAACAATTCGATCTGCAACCCATTGGGTATTTCCAAGAACAATCCCGTTCTCAACAACCCTGCTCGCACCTGCCAATGCATCAATACCGCTACTCTCCGGCATAGAGAAGTAGACAACGAGTATGTTACTGTTTATAGAACTCTCCGTTTCATTACTTTCAGCCTCATTCCGGACTTCATTAGTGGAACGTTCTTCACATCCGGCAAACGAAAGAAATAGGGTCAGTGCTATAAATGTAAATAAGATCTTTTTCATATTCTTACCGTTACTGTCTCCGTTTCTTTATCAGTTCAACAAAAAAATCCACTGTGGCAGGATCCTGATGGGAGAAAAACAGACTGGTCTGGGTATCCAAAGCTTTGATCATTTCCATATCCTCCACTGATAATTCAAAGTCGAATATTTCAAAATTCTCTTTCAGCCGCGCTATGCGAACAGACTTTGCCAAAGCAATAACTCCACGCTGTACAAGCCATCGGAGGATTACCTGAGCCGAAGATTTTCCATATTTGTTGCCGATTCCCGTCAATACAGAATTGGAGAACATACCACTTCTACCCTCTCCGAAAGGAGCCCAGGATTCTATTCGTACATTATTTTTATCCATGTTGATCTGGGCTTCAATCTGCTGATTCAAAGGATTTGTCTCTACCTGATTGACCTGTGGGATGATGTCTGTAAAAGCACAGATATCAGATAATCTATCGGGATAGAAATTACTAACCCCGATGGATTTCAGAACCCCTTCCCGATATAGTTCTTCCAGTGCACGATAAGATCCGTAATAATCACTGAAAGGCTGATGGAGTAGAACCAGGTCCAGATAATCAAGCTTGAGTTTCTCCATGGACCTGTAGACAGATTCTTTTGTTTTCTCAAATCCATAATTTTCAAGCCAGACTTTTGTTGTGATGAAAAGTTCATTCCGGGGCACCTCGCATTTTTCAATAGCCCTACCAACCCCTTCTTCGTTGAAGTAAGCCTGGGCGGTATCAATAAGACGATATCCAGTAGAGATGGCATCCAGAACACATCTTTCACACTCATCGGGGTTCACCTGATAAACCCCGTAACCGAGCATAGGCATTTTGATTCCATTATTTAATTCAACATATTCCATATAAACTCCTTCTAACTAATAGTTTTCAAATCAATTTGAATCGCATCCATCGCCCGGAAATATAGCGGACGGTAAATATGATGGCTTTAACGACCCAATCCATAAACATTGCTAAATAGGTTCCAAACAAACCAATTCTAAAAAATTGCACAAAGATGTAAGACATGAGTATCCGGCAAATGAACATCGAAATAGTCGCTGTCAGCATAGGGAATCTGGCATCACCGGCCGAACGGAATGTCACGGGTTGAGAGTAAGCCATGGGCCAGATTAATACTGCGACGACTCCATGCCAGAAAACCAGTTGATAGGTAAGATGGTAGGTTGTTTCAGACAGATGATAGACATTGAGAATCCCCGGTAATAAAGTCAGGATTACGGCATTTATTGCAATTAAGGAAACATAGATAAAAAGCAGTATCCTCTTATGGTAAAATCGTGCCTGCTCAAAATCGCCTGCTCCAATACACTGGGAGATCACTGGAGTCATTCCAATATTTATTGCCATTCCAGGAAGAACAGAAAAGAGAGCCAGAGTAAGTGCAATGGAATTTGCAGCAATCGATGGAGTTCCTAATGTCGCTACCAAGCTTAGAACCAGGAGTCTTCCCAGAAAAAACAAGCTGTTTTCCAGTCCGAAAGGGACACCTACCCGCAAGATTCTCGCAATCATTGGAAAGTCGAAGTGATGCCTGATTTCACTTTTGATATGCAAGGGAAGCCTGTTATTCAAAAGAAGGGAAATGAGGATTACTGCACCAGCTATTCGTGATATAAGTGTTGGTATGGCAATCCCTGCTGTTCCCATTTTCATACCATAGATTAAGAAGGCATTTCCCAATACATTGATGGAATTGACCCCCAGCATTATTTTCATGGGAAGTTTGGAATTACCGGATGTTCGATATACGGCAGCTCCTGCATTGATCAAGGCAAGAAATGGAATCGATGGAATGACTATATTGTAATAGATTTCCGAATTTGCCCGTACTTCTTCTGAAATATGTCCGAATAAGGTTCCTATGATGAAAGATTTCAACATTAAAGTAATAATCATAATAACAGCAGAGAGTATTCCGACAAACCAGACCAACTGATCTGCGGCCTGGATAGAATTCTTTTTATCCTTCTTTCCCAGATATTGTCCGGCAATCACTGCACCACCGGTACAAATTGCTGCAAACAGACTTATAAGAAGCTGCATAATAAAATTTACCAGGGATACTCCAGATACAGCGGCTTCACCTACATGGGAAACCATAATTGAATCAGCAAAACCTACGGCGTATTCCAAAAATAACTCTATGAGAATTGGTATAAACAGAAAAATGAGATTCTTGTTGGTAAACAAAAACTCCTTCTGTTCTATATCTATTTTACTATTCGTGATTTGTGGTTCTATACTTAGACTCTCAGCCACTAAACTCTCCTCTCCATTGAAACCACAGAATGGATTCAACTTCTGGCTTAAATGTATTGCCAAAGAGGATTCAATAAAATGCCAATTCGGATATTAGAATTGCCTATTCCGCTAATTCAATCTTGTTATTGAGTGATTTTCATTACATTTATTGCTCATATGAGATAATCTTTATTAGAAAGGACATTATGATGAATTACACAATAGAAACAATGAAGGATTTATTGATGGAACTTCTGCCATCAGACATGAAAATGCAAACCAGTGTAAACGGTGTTAATCTGATAAGAAGGGAAACTCCTTATGAAGCAGTTCCCCTTGTATATAAACCGGAAATCATTCTCATGGCTCAGGGGACAAAGAATGTTTATCTTGGAGATAAGATCTATACTTACGACAAAAATAATTATTTTGTTGTAACAGTACCTCTGCCTGTAATATGTGAAGCCATCATTAAACCAGGTGAACCACTTTTAGGAATTGTTATAGAAATTGATCCAAAGATTATTGGTGAAATCATTACAGATATGAATACGGCTCCTCTCAACAGGGATCAAATCAGCAATAGCCTGTTTCGGGCCGAAATGTCTGAGGAGATAATTGATGCAGCCGTTCGTCTCCTGAAAGCCATAAAAACAAAGGATGATACAGAGATACTCGGTCCTCTCTATGTTAAAGAAATCATATTTAAGGTTCTTCGGGGTGAACATGGTGAATTTCTAAAGGAATTGGCATACAACAATAGAAATCTATACCAGATTTCAAGGGTCATTAATATCATCAATGAGAACTTTTCTGATCCACTTGAGATGCAAACACTGGCAAAAGAAGCAGGAATGAGCGTATCTGCTTTTAATAATAATTTTCGGGCAGTTACCAGTACATCACCTTTGCAGTATATAAAGAATATCAGACTGCATAGAGCAAAAGAGCTCATTCAAATTGAAGGAGAAAAGGCTTATTCAGCAGCCTCCAGAGTTGGGTATGAAAGCTCTTCTCAATTCAGCCGGGAATATAAACGGCTCTTTGGAATAACTCCTGCAAGAGATAAACTTGATGTTACAGCTACGGTATAAATTTAATTGTAATAGTGATATATGCAAGATTTCATGATTAGTACCGCTGATAGTACAAGTTCAACTCAATGCATGAAGCTTATGCAATATGAACCATCGGTTCATATAGTAGTATTATATTTATCGGTTCACCTGGTGAACAGGCGGTTAAATCTGGCAATATTGCCACATTCAATTGAGATTGAGAGATTTCATCATTAAGAATAAATTTCTTTCATTCTGCTGAATACAGAATCCATTTCAGCTTTTCTTCCTACTGTAATAGCAGACTTCTTGCTACAGGGATGCCTCTCTACCTTGTCCAGCAGATTGTCGGGCACAAAGATATCGAGACTACGAGGAATTATTCTCATTTTGAGAAAGGGGATTTGGACTTTTTCTTAAAGATCCAGAGGGAGATCTGCTAGATTGTCAGCTTAACTTGAAAAATCTGAAATACAAAACAGTGGATTTTACTCACCGGGTTAGCCCCGGTGAGTACATATAAAAATTATTTCGAATAGTGAAAGGAAAATCTGAAAAGATGATTTATGCAGCAGGAAATATTCTCACTGATGCGAAAATAAGCTCGAACATTTTTAATCTTTATCGAGCTGATTCAACCCATTCCGCTTCAGAACCTGATAAACTCCTCCAGAAGTAATCTTGATACCAAACTGTTTATAAAGATGTGTAGATATGTTCATAGGACCCCAATTATATTTGAGACTGTAAATAAATTTGTGTAGAGCTCCAAATCTTTGTATAAGAAGAGAAGAGCTTTTGTTTTGTACGACAGTGATGAATTTAATGAGTTGGCTGATAAGCTAGCCAAGAACCTGAAATCCCCCCAAGACGTTTCTGACATGACCAAGATGCTGGCGAAGGTAGCCATGGAACGGATCTTGGAGATCGAGATGGAAGAACATCTCGGAGAAAAGAAGAATGGTCAGCGACCATCTAGTAACTCTCGAAACGGCTATACTCAGAAGACTCTTAAAACTGATAATGCCGAAATTGATCTAGAAATTCCCAGAGATCGAGATTCATCTTTCGAGCCGCAACTGATCAAGAAGAATCAACGTAGAACCAGTGACCTGGACAGTAAGATACTGACCTTATACGCCAAAGGAATGACCACCAGGGATATCGCAGATACATTCAAGGAAATGTACGATGTTGATGTCTCTCACGCTCTAATATCAAAAATCACAGAGGGTGTGATGGATGATGTCATTGCTTGGCAGAATCGTCCTCTAGACACTGATTATCCCATCATCTACTTAGACTGTATTGTCATTACAGTTCGTGAGAACAAGCGGGTTATTAATAAGAGCGTCTTTATGGCGTTGGCAGTAAACACTGATGGTATCAAAGAACTTCTGGGACTCTGGATCGCTGAGAACGAAGGGGCTAAGTTCTGGATGAATGTCCTCACAGAGCTTCAGAACCGAGGAGTTCAAGATATATTCATAGCTTGCGTGGATGGGCTTACAGGCTTTCCTGATGCTATTGCTGCAGTATTTCCAAAGACAAGGGTTCAGCTCTGCATTGTCCACCAAGTCCGCAATTCTGTGAAATATGTATCGTACAAAGACCGGAAATCCGTTACCGCTGATTTGAAGAAAATCTATGGCTCCATTTCTGAGCAAGAGGCTAAATTGGAGCTGGATCGTTTCGCTGGAAAATGGGATTCCCAATATCCTTCAATCAACGCTGGTTGGTATCGGAACTGGGATAATTTGATCACCCTTTTTGATTACCCGGATGAAATCCGGCGGATTATCTATACCACGAATGCCATTGAATCCGTGAATAGTGTGATACGGAAATCCATAAAGAATCGTAAAATCTTCCCTAATGATGGATCAGCGTTAAAATAATATATCTGGCTATTGAGCAGGCTTCCAGGAAGTGGTCTATGCCGCTTCGAAATTGGAAGCCTGCCATGAATAGATTCGCCATCGAATATGATGGTCGATTTTCGAATTAGAAATGAGCTATACACAAAGAATTTTACAGGCTCTTATATTTTTTTCTCATAAAAAGGATCTTGTTTTCAATTCTTTTTGGAGTCTTTGAAGGATGAGTCCCATTCTTCGCTCCCCGCTTTCTACTTTTTAAAGCTTCCATTCCGCCTGATTCATAGGCCCTTTTCCATTGATAAAAAGTCTCTCGTGATATGCCGAAATATTTACAGGTATATGAAACATTTTTCGACTCTCTAGCATGTTCCAGTATTCTGATTCTTTTTAGGATTGTTTTCTCTTCACTTCTCATAACAGATCTCTATAGACGGTTAGTCAGGCCCATTCAGTTATTCTGAACAAACCTGACAGTCAATTATTTACCAAGTAGTTCTTTTTCTATTCTTTCACGGGCAGCGGGTGCTTCTTTATCCATCAATTCGGGATAACCGAAATAGGAAGTACAAATAATAGATTCGCCTCCCGCTTTAAAAGTTCTGTTGGCAAAATCCATTTCTCTTAAGGATTCAAAAATCCCATCGAAATCCACATCGCCGTATCCCATAGGAGTATGCTGATGAATGGCAGCATCAACTCCGGGAGGATTGAGGATATAGCGTAACCCAGCACCAGCTTTAGAAGTCTGGTTATAGGTATCTGCAATAAGCACATGCGACAGAGAGTCTCCGGCATATTTCAGCATTCTTCTCACATCGCCTTTTCCTTCATCATAAAAGAAACCGTGAGAAGCAGAGTAAAGATAGGTGACATAATCGGAGCGGAATGATTTAACCATATCAACGGTTTCATCATTCAGTTCACTGAAGTCATAGGGATGGGACTGAATTTCGCAGCGAATATCATATTTTTCAAAGAGGGGTAAAAGCTCCTCCATGGATTTAAACCACATGCCGTTGCAGATTTCCGGCTGATGGGGATCTCCGGAAAGCTCGGTATTGATAACACGAACACCCATAGAATCGGCAATTTCAAGAATTCTCTTCCAGTTGGCTATAGCGTGTTCTCTCTGAATTTCTGTGGGGCCGGACCAGCGGTAAACCACTATAAATGAAGAGAGTTCAACTCCGGTTGCACTCAGAGCCTTTTTGTATTCATTTTCCACATCCCTGGAAAAAAGGGGGTGTTTGTAAAAGGGGTTGATCTGGGGATGGGGAGACTGTTCAATATATTTGTAACCCCAGTCTGCTACTTTATGGACCATATCTGTTATATTCATTTCTCTTGCAAGAACATCTACATCGAATGCTATTTTCATGCTAATACCTCTCTAGAAATTTACCCAAACCGATCCGGCCTCAGCGGATTCCACACATTTTTCAACAAATTTGACACCAACAGCACCCTCATTCACATTCGGATACCAGTGAGTTTTCAGGAATTCTTCATCCCCTTTTCTTTTTGCATTCATTGCTAAACCGAAGCGGAGATACATATTTGACCAGGACTCAAAAAGTCCTTCGTGGTGACCGGCACTAATCCGATCATATCGATTGGCTTCAGGATGGAAATATCCAGTTCCCCGGTGTAAAATTTGTTCCGGCTGACCTTCAGGGTAAAAGAATAAGTGATTTGGTTTATCGTCATACCATTCCAGACTGGCCTTTGATCCAACAATGCGAATCTTATGCCCGTGCATGGCACCGCAATTCAGGCTGCTGGCCCAAAGATTTCCAAAAGCACCATTTGTGAAATTGATAAAGACATGAGCATTGTCCTCTAACTTCCGTGTGGGGATAAAACTCTGTTTTGCACAAAGAAGATTCTTGATTTCAAGACCGGGGATCATAATCTCCGCCATATGAAGACTGTGAGTTCCCACATCACCCAGAATAAAACTGGGCCCCGCGTGAGCTGGATCAAGACGCCATTTAGCAGCCGGAATCTCGTTCTCAATGGGGTCATTGAAACCGCCGTAGGCAAACTGCATTTCAATAATCCGAATGTCACCGAGTGCCCCGTTTTCGATCATTTTCCGTGCCTGATGGACTGTCTGGTGACAGGAATACCCATAGGTTACACCCATGACAAGGTTCTTTTTTTTAGAAATGTTCACCAAGGTTTCCGCTTCCTCTGTAGTAAAACAAAGGGGCTTTTCGCAAACCACATGAAAACCTGCTTCAAGAGCTGCTTTACTGATTTCAAAATGAAATTTATTGGGTGTCGCAATAGAAACGGCTTCGATCCCATCATCTCTTTTGCTTTCCGCTTCGAACATGGTTTTGTAATCCGGGTAGCATCTTTCTGAATCCACTCCCAGTTCGCTCCCGAAAATACGTCCTCTTTCCGGATCTATATCAAAGGCTCCTGCAATAAGCCGAAATGTGTTATCCCTCAAAGCAGCGGACCGGTGGATATAACCGATATTACTTCCACGACCACCGCCAACCATTCCCCATCGAATGGGACGATCTATAACTTTCTCACCATTTATCATTAATTATCTCCTTCAAATTTTCTTTATGAATCCGAAATCTCTTTCTGTATTTTTTAAAATCCAATACTCTTTAAATAATCTAAGCTGGCTTTCACATCTTTTAAGCTTGTTTCCGAGTTACGGGGATCTCGTTCTTGTTCAATTGTTATGTACCCGTGATATTCCATCCCTTGTAATAATCTGAAAATAGCGGGATAGTCCAAATCTCCTGTACCAAGAGGGCACATGACTCCTTTGGCAACGGCATCAAAAAACCTGATTTTCTCCTGCATAATTTCTTTAAATACAGTTCGATTAACATCTTTAAAATGGATGTAATCCAGACGATGCTTGTATTTGTATAACCAGGCTTCAGGATCCATACCTGAAAAATACAAATGTCCTGTATCAAGGCACAAACCGGCGGTTTCATGAGGTATATCATTAGCGATCTGATCTATTTCATCTGCGAACTCTATGTAACCGCCTGCATGGGGATGAATAACAGCTCTTACGTGATACGTCTCCCAGGCTAGTTCAGAGAGGATCTTTATATGGTCTGCCATTCTGTTCCATTCTTCCGGTGCCAAACGGGGAGCCGTATCTACATGCCCGGATGCAAAATCCCTTTCATCATGACCCCAGTCGATCAGCACCAGGTAAGGAGGTGCAAAATTCTGTTCATCCTGTTTTGGTTCCAACGGTAGTTTTGTCGTAATAGAACAGATTTCATGCACCTGTTTAATCAAGTTCTCCAGATTTGCCTCTGAAACCAGATCATCAAATATTGTACCGGCTACAATAGACAGGCTATTCTTTTCAAGCTCATCTGTAACAGTTTTCAGATCCAAAGGGATATATCCATAAGGACCGAGCTCAAGTCCCTTATACCCCGCTGCAGAAGCTTCGTTTAATACTTTTCTCCAGGATGGAAGATAAGGATTTTGGGGATCATCTACCCCCCAACTGCATGGGGCTCCCGTTATTATCATACTCAAGACAGACTCCTTCTATTTGTAATTCAAATAGTATAGATTCGTTGTACCCGAAGAAGACTCAATTTATTTGCTGGATATTTTAGGTATTTCATGATGTCAAATCGATAAAACTACAAAATCTTGCGGTTTATACCTCTGCCCAGTATTTCCTGTATTTCCCTGGATTCATCCCAATAATCTTGTTGAATGTATTGTTAAAATGATTGGCATTGTTAAAACCGACTCTATATGCTATTTCAGAAACACTGCGAGAAGTGTACAAAAGCTCTGACTGGGCTTTTCCTATCCGTCTTCGTATAATATATTGCCGGGGAGAGTAGCCTGTCGCCGTTTTAAAAACACGCGACAGATGGAATATACTGATTCCCATATTTTCAGCTATAGATTGAAGATTTATCTCTTCAGCATAGTAGGTGTCTAAATAATCTCGTATTCTGTCACCTAGAAGCTTTTCCTTGTCTTGAATCCGAATGCTTTGTTCCTGAACCAGTTTATGAACATGTATTAAAAAAGCTTTAAGAATATGGTCTGAATATTCCACCAAATCAGGATCCCCGTTTTTGGACTGCTCATGCAGTATCGAGAAAAGGAATTCCAGATCGTTGAAACAAGAGCCGCTTTTAATTACAGGCAGACAGTTCTCTTTAATAAGCTTGTTTTTTTCCAGGTCTGCGAAATGGACATCCTTAAGGGCGCAAAAGAAAAGGCTCATACCCGATTCTATACTTGCACATTCATCATGAACGGCACCGCTATTGTATATAATCAAGTCTCCTCGGCATGTCATATACCTGTTACCGTCTATATTGTGAAAACCGTTCCCATGGCGGATAAGGATTATTTCAAGCCGGTCGTCATGGGAGTGCATAACCCGTGGAAGTTTGGCATGATTCTCTTCAGAAAGGATAACAGATACTATTCTAGGTGAAGAGATTTTCCTAAATGTACACTTGATATTGTTATTACTCCATTGATCATTCACAAACAGGCCCTCCTGAAGACGGGTTAATCAAGTTTCAGTACGAAACTGGAACATCCATTTTGGATATCTTTAGTTTTTTATAAATAATCTTGACATCTAGATAATACCATGAACATAATTAGTTAACAACGTTTTCTTAGCTAGTGTTTTTTGTTTGCTTTTAGCCGTTGTTAATGATCAATAAGGGGGATTTGTTGTCCATGCAGGTAATCGGGCTCAATCATGATAGTAGCAGAATACATAATAGATCCCTTGTCCTGAAACTGATCAAAAAACATCCCGGGATCACCCGTGCCGATCTTGCCGTACAAGTCGGTTTAACAAAACCTGCTATTTCAAAGATTGTAAATGTATATCTTGAGAAAGGTATAATTCAGGAAGATAAGGAAGAAACGAAGCGTAATAAAGGCCTGCTTTTTTCTGAAGGCTTTTTTTACGGATTGGTCATCCGAATTGGTAGAATATCCCTTACCGGATCTTTAATTGATATTAGTGGAAATGTCATTGTCAGAGAAGATCTTCCGAACGGCATAGCGTATCATGCCAATGATAATATCAATATGGACGTGAGAAAACTTATTGAGTTGATTGTCAATAAGGCCGCCGTCGATAAAGATAAAATCCTGGCAATTGCCATTGCAGTTCCTGGAGCTGTAAGCTCCAGCCAGGGGATTATTTACAATAGATCGATGGCACCGGGCCATGAAAAATCTGATATTCCTTTCAGCCGTGAGAAAATACATTTAGCTGAATATCTTGAACAGCACATTGGTCTCCCTGTCTATTTGGAAAATAATTCCAATTTGAGTGCTTTAGCTGAGGGTTGGTTTGGAAAAGGCCAGAGTTGTCGAAACTTTGTCGAATATTCCATCGGTATCGGCACAGGAGCCGGAGCCATCATCAATGGGCAATTATTCACAGGACACGATGGGATCTCATTTGAAATCGGTCATACCACAGTAAATATGGACGGAGATCTCTGTTTCTGCGGGAATAAAGGATGTTTAAACCTTGTGGCCAAATTCAGCAATATCGTCAAAGAGTATGATGGGACAGCTGATGTACAAGATGACAAAGAACTATTAGATCGTTTAACTAACATTTTCCATCTGGCCCAGGATGGTGAATATAAAGCTATTGAGGTTATACGGAACCATGCTCATAAAGTTGCTGTAGGGGCAGTTATTATAATTAATATGTTCAGCCCGGATAAAATAATCATTTCAACTAATGAGATTAATGGGTTACCAGTCCAGATTATGTTAAGAGATATTGAATCCTATATCAGACGGCATGCCTATCCTGTTATCGCCGAAACCGTTGAAGTTGAAATGTCTGAATTAGGGGAAGATATTGAATTAGATGGTGCATATGCTCTTATTTTAGAAAAGCTATATTATCTCATAACAGATAAAATTAAAGGAGGGATTTAATATTTTTATTAAATGAGAGGTTAAGAAGCAGTACCAGGGGCGGAACGCCCACTGATACCACATACTAGCAATATGTAATATACAAATTATCCTATCAATTTGTCAAATCTACTGCTTTTTATTCTCATCTGAAATTTTTGAAATTCAAAAAATAATTATCTCAGTAAATAAGGAGATTTTCATGAATTCGCATGAGAAATTCAGAAAAGCCATGTCCTTTGAGGAAGGACCTCTTCCGATAGATTTCGGAGCTAATCCTGTATCAGGCATTCACTGTTCTGTTATTGAAGGTCTGAGAGACTACTATGGTCTTGAAAAGCGCCCTGTAAAAATAGCCTGTCCCTATCAGTTCCTTGGGGTCATAGAAAACGATCTTAAAGAAGCTATCGGGATTGATACAGATGCTATATGGAATCCCTACAACATGTTTGGGACGAAGCAGGATAATTGGAAAGAATATCAGACCTGGTGGGGGCAGACCGTCCTGATAGGCGGAGATGTCACGATAAGAGAAAAAGACGGCGGTGGCTTTTATGCTTATGCCCAAGGAGATACCTCCTTTGAGCCTTCTGCCTATATGCCTGAAAGCAGCTACTTCTTTGATGCCACTCACAGACAGGAAAAAATCGAAGAAGATAAAATGGACTGGCATGATAATGTAGAAGAATATAATCCTGTCAGCCAGGATGTTCTCGATTTCTATAAGGATGCTATAGAAAAAGCGGATAGCACCAAATGGGTAGCCGGCAACTTCGGCGGAACCGCTATCGGAGATGTTTCTATGGTTCCAGGATCGATGCTTAAGAGCCCCAAAGGGATTCGTGATGTAGAGGAGTGGTACACTGCAACACTTTTATATCCGGATTATCTTCATAAAGTCTTTGAATATCAAACTGATATCGCTATTGAAAACCTGAAAAAGATCCATGAAATAGTGAGCGATAAGATACAACATGCTTTTGTCTGCGGAACCGACTTTGGAACCCAGATTGCCCCGATCTGTTCCCCCGATTCCTACAAAGAACTGCATATGCCCTACCACACCAAGATAAATAAATGGATACATGAAAATACCAAATGAAAACTTTCAAACATTCCTGCGGAGCTGTAGATCCTTTTATCGATTCTTTTATCGAAGCAGGCTTTGATATCATCAATCCGGTTCAGTGGACCGCCACTGGTATGGATAGGGAAACACTAAAAAAGAAATACAGTAATCGTGTTGTTTTCTGGGGTGGTGGTGTAGATACCCAGCATACTCTACCCTTCGGAACTCCCGACGCAGTAACGAAAGAAGTGCTGGAAACCTGTGAAATTATGGGAAAGAACGGCGGATTCGTTTTCAACGCTATTCATAATGTTCAGGCCATGACCCCCGTAGAAAATATGGTGGCTATGTTTGAAGCGGTCAAGAAATATAACAAAGGTTAAAAGCTGTCTTTTATCAGCTTTAAATAAAAAGGAGATTCTTGATACAGAGAATCAATTTGGAGGATGAAATGTTTAGAAATCTAAAAAAGATTGTGATTTTGGCAGCACTGGCTCTTATTACTCTGCCCATAGCGGCGGAAGGAGCACAAGAAGATGATGGTAAAATCACTATAGGTTGTACCTTCGATTATGTTTCGGATTTTATGGCCTATGTTGCCGATGGCGCAGCCGGTTATGGAGTAGATCATCCGGAAGTGGAAGTTATTATTCTGGATGCGAAACTGGATCTGCAGATTCAGAACTCTCAGGTTGAAAATCTGATTGCACGAAAAGTAGATGCCATCGTTATCAAACCAGTGGACACAAGCGCTACCCAGCCTATCAGTAACTTATGCAAAGAAGCT
This sequence comes from Oceanispirochaeta sp., assembly GCA_963666275.2. Classification (GTDB taxonomy): domain Bacteria; phylum Spirochaetota; class Spirochaetia; order DSM-2461; family DSM-2461; genus Oceanispirochaeta. The sequence continues at coordinate 630,728 of CAXXOA010000001.1, read as the reverse complement.
GGTATCCCTCTTATCGCGACGAATTCAGAAGTCAGCTCGGAACATACCAGCTATATCGGTTCGGATCATAAATTATCCGGACTTCTTCAGATGGAAGCGATTGCAGATATGCTGGGTGGGGAAGGAAATATTGCCATTCTGGTGGGAGACCCCAAAAACCAGGCTTCCCGTGACAGAACTGCGGGGAATAAAGAAATCATTGAAAATTTTCCCGGCATGACTGTTATTGCCGAACAAACCGGAAAATGGATGAGAGACGAAGGTATGCGTGTTATGGAAAACTGGCTGCAGGCCGGTCTCGATATTGATGCGGTTGTGGCAAATAACGATGAAATGGCTATTGGAGCGGCTCTGGCTATTGCAGAGTCCGGACGGGATATCCTTGTAGCCGGTATCGATGCCACACCCGATGCCCTTAGATACCTGAAAAACGATACCATGGCTTGTACGGTTTTCCAGAATGGGTACGGCCAAGGGTATGTAGCTGTAGAAACTGCCGTAAAAGTTGTTCAGGGCGGATCTGTGGAATCCTATGTTGATGTTCCCTATGAGCTTGTAACAAAAGCCCTGGCTGATGAATACATTGCTAAATATAAATAATTAAAGAATCTATAAAACTGTCCCGGAGGTTTCATCCGGGACGCTTCCCGTATGGGACATGTTCCCCATATTGTAAAGGAATAAGTAAAATGAATGATGACTATATTTTATCAATGAAGAACATAAGCAAATCTTTTCCGGGAGTAAAAGCCCTGGACAATGTGCAGCTTCATGTCAGAAAAGGGACTGTCCACGCGCTCATGGGAGAAAACGGTGCAGGAAAGTCCACGTTAATGAAAATATTAATAGGGATAAATCCGAAAGATGAGGGAGAAATCTTTTTTGATGGAAAACAGATCGAGATAAAGAATACAAACTTTGCGCTCCATAACGGGATATCCATGATTTTTCAGGAACTGAATCCCATCCCCAATATGACGGTCGCAGAGAATATCTATATTGGCCGTGAACCGGTAAAAGACAAATCATTCTTCCTGGATAAGAAAAAAATGATTCAGGATACAAGGGATTTGCTGAATAATCTTAAAATAGATATTGATCCGAAAGAGAAACTTGTAGATCTCAGCGTTGCTCAAACCCAGATGATAGAGATCGCCAAAGCTATTTCCTACAACTCCAAGCTGATCATTATGGATGAGCCCACTTCTGCTATTACAGAAAAAGAGTGTGATCATCTATTTGAAATTGTAAAAGAACTTAGAGAAAAAGGTGTATCTTTCATCTTTATTACTCACAAAATGGATGAAGTTTTCCAAATCGCCGATGATATTACGGTTTTTCGGGACGGTCAGTATATCGGCTCGGAACGGGCGGAAAACCTGAATAATCAAAAACTCATCGAATTAATGGTCGGTCGGGAAATAACCCATATGTTCCCCAAAGAGGAAGTCCCTCTGGGCGAAGTGGTAATGTCCGTAGAAGGACTGACGAAAAAAGGTGTTTTCCAGGATGTGAATTTTGATTTGAAAAAAGGGGAAATCCTGGGATTCGCCGGACTTATGGGTGCCGGCCGGACTGAAGTGATGGAAGCTATTTTCGGTTATAAAAAAGCAGAATCCGGAACAATTGTATTAAACGGCCGGGTCGTGGACTTTAAAAATCCCAAAGAAGCCATTAAAGCGAAGGTTGCTCTTATTACCGAGGACAGGAAACTGACGGGACTTTTTCTGCCCCTTTCCGTTCGGGACAACATGATAATGCCCAGTCTGAAAAATTTTTCCAAGTTCGGCTTTTTAAAGAAAAAAAATATTGAAAAGACCTGTGCCGAAGGTAAAGAGTGGTTTGCCATCAAGACTCCCAATATGAATCAGAAGATTAAAAACTTAAGCGGTGGTAACCAGCAGAAGGTCATTATCTCCCGCTGGGTTGTAACTGATCCGCAGATCATAATCCTGGATGAGCCGACCAGAGGAATTGACGTTGGGGCAAAATCCGAAATCCATAAGTTTATGACCAATCTGGCACGGCAGGGAAAATCGGTCATTATGATTTCTTCGGAACTACCGGAAGTTCTGGGTATGAGCGACAGGATCGTCGTTATGCATGAAGGAAGAGTGACAGGGATTCTGGATGGAAAAGTTGCCACTCAGGAAAAAGTTATGGAATACGCGACTGCTGTTGTAAGGGATTAACAGGAAAGCGGCAGCTACCTTATGAGGAGTAATAATAAAATGAATAATTCGGAAAGTATTAAAGACAAGAAGAGATTTAAAATGAAGTCTTTATCCTTGTCATTGTGGGATATATATGATCGATTCGGGATTTTTCTCGTTCTGGTTCTTATGGTGATACTGCTATCAATCTTATCGCCCTATTTCCTGACTGTATATAACCTTATGAATATCGTCAGACAGATAACATTTATAGCTCTAATTGGGATCGGTGTTACAAATATCATTATTACCACTGGGATCGATCTGTCATCCGGTTCAATTGTGGGGCTCACTTCGGTTGTGGCGGCCAGCTTTGCTCATCCTGGAACCTACCCGGTTATCGTCCCGGTTCTTATGGGACTTCTGGTAGGAACCCTTTGCGGGGCGCTGAACGGATTTGTCATTGCCAAAGGGAAAATACCCCCTTTCATCATGACCCTCGGTATGTTTACGGCCGCCAGAGGTGCCGCACTTATTTTTTCAAACGGCAGACCAATCGGGGACTTAAGCGACTCGTTTATCTTTCTGGGTGCTGGAAAGATTTTCGGGATCCCCGTTCCTATTCTCATCCTTGCTATTTGCGCCGTCTGTATGCATGTTCTCCTGAATAATACCCGGGTCGGGCGGCATATTTATGGTCTGGGAGGAAACGAGCAGGCTTCCATCATATCCGGTATCAACGTAGATAGGGTGAAAATCTTTGTTTATGCCCTGGCGGGACTACTGGCCAGTCTTTCCGGAGTTATCCTTACAGCCCGTATCAGTTCCGGACAGCCCGGATTAGGAGTGGGGTTCGAACTGGATGCCATTGCCGGAGCCGTTATCGGCGGTACGAGTCTGACCGGGGGTATGGGGAGTGTTTTCGGAACCATTTCAGGTGCTCTTGTAATCGGTGTTATTAACAACGGTATGGACCTTCTGAATATCAATATGTATTGGCAGCAGCTGGTCAAAGGCTTCATAATTGTTATAGCAGTATTGATTGACCAGAATAAAAAGAAAAGTTGATAAAACAGGGTGATTTTTATGAAGAAAGCATTATTTGTTTTGTTGGTTGTTTTGATGGGCATCAATGGTGTTTTTGCCAATGGGCAGAAAGATGATGGAAAAATCGTAATCGGATACACCTTTCACAGTGACCAGGATGTTTTTCAGCATCTGATGAAAGAGGAAGTCCTCAAAGCCGCTGAGGCCAAAGGATGGGAAGTTAAAGTCATTGATCCTATGAAGGATATTGAAAAACAGTTGGCGGCTGTTGAAACTTTCATCTCACTGGGTGTTGATGGTGTGATTCTAAATCCGATTGACTGGACAGGCAGCATGCCTGCGGTCAAGATGTGTAACGATGCAGGAATCCCCATAGTTGCAGTAAATTCAAGGTTAAATCCTGAAGCAGGAGACTTTATCTATGTTGGATCTGATAACTACGATGCAGGTGTGGATTCCGAGTACGGCAGAAAGGCCTCCATGTTCAGCAGGATTGATACTCCCGCCTACTACGGTGCCAAGATCTCCCCTGCCAGCCAGCAGACCAGAGGGGGCGTTATGATCGATCTGAAAGCCCGGGCTCTGAGAGAGGACGGCTCTGCCATCGAAGGGCTCTATATCGGCGGAGAGACTGCCAATCAGATGGACCAGGGACTCACTGAAGCTTTTGTTATCGGACGGCTTGCAGGAGAGACTGCAACGGCAGATATTTTGAAATAGTTTGAGAAAATGAACATTTCAGGGGAGCTCAGGCTCCCCTTTTTTTACTTTTTTGAATCACCAATCCATTCCCGTCAGTAATCACTCCCATATGGACATAATAACCAAAACAGCCCGGGAAAAATTCAACATAACCTACCTATTCCCCTACCAGCGCCTTGTCATCAGCAATATCCTCCGCAAAGCCGGGCTTTTCACAGCAGAGGAAGCCGCCGAAGCCCCGCCCAACCAGATTGTGCTCCTCCCCACGGGGGCGGGTAAAAGCCTCTGCTTTATGCTCCCCGCCTTTCTGCTGCCGGGGCTGACTGTTGTGGTCTTTCCCCTGCTGGGACTGATGGCCGACCAGCTGCGCCGGGTGAAGGAAGCCGGAATGGAGGGGGTACTTCTGAAAGGGGGCATGTCAGGACAGGAGAAGAAGCTCCTCTGGGAGCAGGTGCATTCGGGAAAAGCCCGGATCCTTCTGACCAACCCGGAGATGCTCACCCTGCCGGAGGTGCAGGAGAAGCTGGCTTCTGTGGAGATATCCCATCTTGTGATCGACGAGGCCCACACGATTCCCGAGTGGGGGGAGACCTTCCGGCCCGCCTGTCTGGAACTGGGAAAAACCTTCGCCGCACTCCGGATCGATCAGATTACCGCCTTCACCGCTACCGCTTCGCCTCTGATCCTGAAAAAGATTGAACACTACCTGCTGGAGGGGTACTACTACAACCTGGTCAGGGCCAATCCGGACAGGGTGAATATTTATTATAAGGTAAAACCGATGCTCTCCCGTATGAAGGCTCTGGAGGAGATTTTTCAAACCGCAGAACTTCCTGCCCTGGTGTTCTGCCCCACCCGGCGGAGCTGCATGCAGACTGCTCTGGAACTGAGGGCGCGGCTGGGTAATGAGGAGATCCGGTTTTATCACGCCGGTTTGTCCCCTGCTCTGCGCAGCCGGACAGAAGAGTGGTTTTTTGACTCAGAAAAGGGGATACTCTGTTCTACATGTGCTTATGGAATGGGCATGGATAAAAGTAACATCCGCACGGTCATCCACCTGGCTCTCCCCTCTTCAGTGGAAGCCTATCTGCAGGAGTCGGGCCGGGCCGGACGGGACAGGGCCCCCTGCCGGGCGGTTCTGCTCTACCATCCGGAAGACAGAGACAGGGAGAAAGAGAATCCCCGCAGGGAACTCCGGGAGCGGTACGAGAAACTTGTAGCCTTTGCAGAGAACACGGCGACCTGCCGCAGGGAGAGCCTTCTTGCCATACTGGAAGCGGAGCCCGAAGACTGTGACAACTGCGATGTGTGCCGGAAGGACGTAGAAAAAACAGAAAGCCTGTCGGGACCCCTTACAGAGATTGTCAAACAGTATAAAAAACGCTTCTCATCCCATCAGCTGGCGGAGTTCCTTCTGGGCAGGCACAGTCATGAAATGCGGAGTGCAGGCTACCACAGATCTCCGGGGTTCGGTCAGCTCCGGTCATGGGATCCGGATGATGTAAGCGAGAGCATTTCCGCTCTTATCCGGCAGGATGAAATCAGAGAGATTTCCCGGGGAAGCTGGAGGGGAAAACTCACTACCCCGGGAAAAAAAGGACTGAAACAGACTGCTTCTCTGTCAGAAAGAAAATTTCCGGAGACAGCAGCCTATGAAGATTAGCCTATTCATTCAGAATGGCGGAAAATCTGGTTCTGTAGGTATCCAGAATAACAGCCAGAATGATGATCATACCCGTAACAATCTGCCGGGCGAAGTCGCCCATACCGATGAGAAGCAGACCGTTATTGAGAACTCCCATGATAGAGGCTCCCAAGAATGTTCCGATCAGAGACCCTTTACCGCCGCTCATGCTGGTACCGCCGATAACAACAGCTGCAATGGCATTGAGTTCGAATCCCACTCCCAGAATAGGACTGGCGATGCTCATCCTGAGCATATACATAATCGTGGCGATTCCTACGGTTCCCCCGCAGATTGTGTAGGCCAGAACTTTGTAGAATTTCACATTATGACCCGACAGCCGTACCGATTCCTCGTTGTTTCCAATGGCAAAGATCATCCTGCCGAACACTGTTCTTCGCAGTATGACGCTTCCCATTATCACAAGGATCAGAGCAATAAGAAAAATGGCTGGAAGGACCCGGAAATAGGTGGTTGTCCCGAAGTCGTTGAAGGCTTTGGGAAAATTGAAAATGGTCCGGGACTGACTGATCTGAAGGGCAAGCCCTCTGGCGATATTCAGCATACCCAGAGTCACAATAAAGGAATGGATTTTCCATGTTTCTGAAATGTAGCCGTTTATCAGCCCGATCAGCATACCTGAAAGGATACTGACAAGCACGGAAAGCAGAATAGCCATTCCCAGGGACAGGTTGGGATTGACAAGGATCTTACCGGCAATGATGGAACACAGGGCCAGAACAGACCCTACCGACAGATCGATCCCCCCCAGGAGGATGACAAAAGTCATTCCCACAGCAATAACAGTATTAATGCTTATCTGGGTAAAGATATTGGCTACGTTGATAATGGAAAAGAACCGGGGGGCTCCCAGACTGAATGCAACCACCAGTACCAGCAGCACCACCCCGATGCCCACCTCTTTCAGAAAAATATTGACAATGGATTTGACTCCAGTTTTCTCGCTCATGATGTTCTCCTTCTGTGAAATCCCGATTTCCTTTTATGCATGCAGATACTCCTTGTAGGACAGGGTCAGAATTGATTCCGCATCAAACTCACTGCGGTCAAGCTCACCTGTAATTTTTCCATCCGAAAAGACGGCGATCCTGTGGCAGACCCCCATCAGTTCGGGAAGGTCAGAGGAAACCATAATAATGCCCCGCCCCATGGATGCGAGTTTCCAGAGAAGGAGGTAGATTTCATACTTGGCCCCCACATCGATTCCCCGGGTGGGTTCATCAAAAATAAAAACTTCCGAATCCCTGTAGAGCCATTTTCCAATCAGGATTTTCTGCTGATTTCCACCGGAAAGATAGAGTGTTTTCTGTTCTATCCCCGGTGTTTTTATATTCATTTCACGGATCTGTTTTTCCGTGGCGGCTCTTTCGGCATTCCTGTTCAGAAACCCCTTGACCGAGACAGCCTTCAGGTCCGTAATGGTTGTATTTTCAACACAATTCATATCCAGGATCAGGCCCTGCTGCTTCCTGTCCTCAGTGAGGAGACAGATTCCCTCTTTCACCGCATCCCGGGGGGAACGGATATCCAGGCTCTTACCGTTGAGAATGACCTCACCGGCCACTTTTAAATCGGCCCCGAAAAGGGCCCTCATGGTTTCTGTTCTGCCCGATCCGACCAGCCCGGCGATTCCCAGGATTTCTCCCTTCCGCAGGGTAAAGGATCTGGCGGCGGGATTCCCCTTGAATATGAGATTTTTCACTTCCAGCAGCGGTTCTCCCGGTGTGACAGTTTCGTCAAAGGGATACTCCTTTTCCATGCTCCTGCCGACCATCATTTTCACAATAGCGGGAATATCAAGCTCCGAAGCCGGGTGAGTTCCCACCAGACTGCCGTTCCTGAGAACAGTGACACGATCTCCTATCCGGAAGATCTCATTCAGTCTATGGGAAATGTATATGATGGAAACTCCTTCGTCCCGCAGCTTTTTCAGCAGAGCGAAGAGGGTGTCAATTTCATCGGGCATTAAAGTGGCAGTAGGTTCATCCAGAATCAGGATACGGCTGTCTCCCGACAGGGCTTTGGCAATTTCAACCAGCTGCATCTGGGCAACTCCCAGATTTTCAACAGGGGTTCTGGGGGAGATCTGAGTCAATCCGACTTTATCCATAATAAGCCGGGCATCCCTGTTAAGCTTTTTATAGTCAACCAGACCATTTTTCACAGGCAGTTTTTCAAAAAAGATATTCTCTGCGATTGAAAGATAGGAGAGAATATTGAATTCCTGATAGACCACACGAATTCCCTTTTTAATGGCAGCTAAAGGGTTCTGAGGCATGTAGGGCTTTCCGTCAAAAACCATGTCTCCGCTGTTCTGGGTATAGACACCGCAGATTGTTTTCACAAGGGACGATTTACCTGCACCGTTTTCACCCAGAAGGATATGGATTTCCCCTTTCTGCACACTCAGATTGACAGAATCCAGAGCTTTGACCCCGGGAAAACTCAAAGAGATATCCTTCAGTTCGATTATATTTTCCACGTTCATCTATGGAACTCCTCAGAAAGACCGGGAGCATACACGACTCCCGGTCCGGTTCATTATTTCAGATGCATTATTTGAAGAAATCTTTATTGGCCAGTACAAGCGGAGACTGTACCCAGCCGAGGTTTTCCCGTTTTCCATCAATGATTTCAAATCCGGCATTGAAGGCAAGAATAGCCATTTCAGCTCCGTCCATATGAACAGTAGCCAGCATTTTGTCATTCATGATGAGATCTTTTACAGCAGGGATATTGTCAAAACCGACAACCTGTACATCTTCCCGGCCGGCGGCTTCCAGTGCCCGGACAACACCAAGAGCCATGGAGTCGTTGGCGCACATAACACCCTGCACATCAGGATATTTTGTCAGAAGGTTGGTCATGAGAGTGTTGGCTTCTTCTGTTTCCCAGTGAGCGGTATTGGAAGCCAGGAGCTCCAGATTATGGGTTTCCACAGCTTTCAGAAAACCGTTTTTCCTCTGTTTGGCATTATCAGCTCCGGGGTTGCCTTCAATGATGAAAACCTTGCCTCCGTCGCCCAGAGTCTCACCCAGGTAGTTTCCCACCATTTCGGCACCGTCTGTATTGTCGGGTCCTACAAAAAGGAATTCTTCAGGAAGGCCGGCCGCTTTTAGAGCATCTTTATCCAGAGTTACATCAAAATTGATGACAGTCACACCCGCATCGATAGCTCTTTTTACAGGAGCAACCATACCGGCCGAATCGGCCGGAGCCAGAACAATCAGGTCCACACCCTGGGCGATAAGGCTGTCAACAGCATTGACCTGGGAATCAAAGTCGGTTTCAGAATTCATTCCCATTGTCACAAGTTTAAATGTTCCGTCCTGTTCGGCATAGGCTTTGGCGCCCTCTTCCATGGCCATGAAAAACTCATTGGCCAGAGATTTCATGATAAGACCCACGACGGGTTTGTCATCTTCCGGCTCCTGTGCTCCTCCTGCCGTAATAAAAGCAGGCATCAATACGAGTAAACAAATCATAAGGGTTAAAAATTTTTTCATCCTTTTCTCCTTTTTCCCTTTCAGGGAGTCATTGAAGTCTCTATATGCAAAGGCCGGGCCAATTATCAGGATGATCATCGGGATTCCGGAGAAAAACAGCTCTAACAGCTATAGAAGCCGCTCACAGACTCTCAAAAATACAATCGGACCTGCAGGATCAGTAAACAGAAGACTGAACACTCTGTCAGAACATGAACAGTATGTTCAGCATTCTGTTCAGATGATGAACAGTTTACAGAACCGGAATCAGATAGATCCTGAAACAGCAGCCGGAATTTTTTTCTGAAATGACTGAAATTTCTCCGCCGTAGCGTTTCAGAATGTTATAGCAGAGAGAGAGCCCCAGCCCGAAATTCTTTCCTGTCTGTTTGGATGATTTGAAGGGCAGAAAAACATCCGACGGATCGTCAAAGGGAATTCCCGGTCCGTCATCCTGAAAATCCAGGCGTATCCGCCGGTTCCCCTCGTCCTCTTCCAGGGATAAACGGATTTGAATATTCCCTCCCTCCTGGAGGACTTCAAAAGCATTTCTGAAGAGATTCAGTATGACCTGTTTGAACTCCCCCGGATTGATCTCGGTAAAGATCTGTTCGTCCCGGGCCGGCTCGAACTGGATGGAAATCCTGTTTTTCGAGCCGTTGAAGCGGATAAGTTCAACAATATTCCGGATAGCCGCATTCAGGTTCAGCGAGACCGTATCCTGCTTCTGATTTTCAGAAAAAGAGATCAGATTTCCCACAACCTGACTGATGTAATTGATCTGTTCAAATAGGTATTCCAGTACGGAAACCTTTTCCTCCTGGGCGATTTTGTTCTGCCTGAAGGCTTCCAGATAGTTGGAAATAACCCCCAGAGGATTATTGATTTCATGCCCCACCCCCGCGGCAAGAAGCCCCAGAGAGGCCAGTTTATCCGAAAGCACAAGCTGATCCCTCAGCTGCTCCCGTTCTGTTATATCTTCCAGAATGAACATATTCCCTATCCATTCCAGGCTGTCGTAAATGGGATAAATCACGATATTCACCATATAATGCCGGCTGTCCAGAATCAGGGGAACGTTATAGCGGGACGAACTCTCTCCCAACAGGATCGCCTCTTCCACAAAGCTGAGAATCCTTTCATTGCTTCTGAAAAGATCTTCCAGGGTGATTCCTCCCACGTCCCGGCTGCTGTCTATGGAAAAGAGCCTGCGGGCACTCTGATTCATCATACGGAGTTTGTTATCATAGTTCGTGATGAGAAGACTGATGGGAAGATCCGAAAGGACCACTTCGTTGTACTTCATAAGCTTGTTGAACTCCTCCGCCTGGGAGGAGTGTTTTTCAAGATTGGAAAACTGTGTATAGGCCATCTTGATAAGACTGATTTTGTCCAGTTCTCCAATTTTATCGGAGATCAGGATTTCCCCTTTGCGCACGACACTGACCCGATCGGCTATCATATAGAGGTCATCGATTCTGTGGGTTATAAATAGAACAGCCGAGCCCTTGCCGCTGAGCTCCTTAAGAGCCCGGATAATCCTTTCCAGCCCCTCGGCAGAGAGTTTCTCGAGGGCTTCGTCGAGGATCAGAATCTTGGGAGGATTAAAGAGATTTTTGACGATACTCAGAAGAGCCCGGTCCGAGAGCTCCAGATTGGCCACAAGATCATGGGACTTCAGGGGAAAATGATTCTCCCTGAGGAACTCCTCGGCTTTCCGTTCCACTCTTTTGGGATTGAAAAGACCGCCCCGGGACTGAAAGGAGTCCTTATTGGCAATAAAAAGATTCTCCGCCACAGTGAGGCTCTGATTCAGCTGGATCTTCTGAAAAACCATCCGGACTCCCGAATGGATCGTCTCTTTGTAATTCAGTTTTTCATAGGAGGAATTTTCGTAGAGGATCCTGCCCGAATCGGGAACAATCAGATTGGCTACGATTTTGGCAAGGGTGGATTTGCCGGCACCATGCTCTCCCACAATGGCGTGGATCTCTCCTCCTGAAATTTTCAGATTGATATGATCCAGAGCCCGGATGGATCCATAGCGGATCGATACATTCTTAAGGGTCATGATGGGTCTGTTTTTCTTTCTATCCGATTCCATATTTTCTCATTTTGCTGTAAAGAGTTGTCCGGCTTATGCTGAGTCTGTCGGCAACTTTCTTCTTGTTGAAATGATGCTCTTTAAGCTCCCTGAGAATCACGGCTTTTTCCGAATCATCCAGAGGATTGGAGACAGTTTCCTCCCGGGATTTTTCAAAAATCTGCAGGGGCAGATTCTCTTTTTGAATAGAGTTTCCCGAGGCCACGGCGGCGGCATAGTGGAGGACATTTTTCAGTTCCCTGATATTCCCCGGCCAGTGATAGTGCTTCAGAAGATTCTCGACCTCCGGATCCAGGGAGCACAGGGGGCGGCTGTTGATGGAAGCATATTCCCTGAGAAAAGTATCAGACAGAAGAGGAATATCCTCTTTCCGCTCTCTGAGAGGGGGAATGGAAAGGATGGCCGCATTGAGACGATAGTACAGATCCTCCCGGAACCGGCCTTCACTAATCCTGTCTTCAAGCTTCTTGTTTGTAGCCGAGATAATACGGACATCGATACGAATGACATCTTTGCCGCCGAGACGGTAGAGTTCTCTGTTCTGGAGAACCCTCAGGACTTTAGCCTGAACCTCCAGAGACATATCCCCGATTTCATCCAGAAAGAGGGTGCCCCCCTGGGCTCTCTCAAAGACCCCTTTATACAGGGTATCCGCCCCTGTGTAGGCCCCTTTTTCATGGCCGAAAAGCTCATTGTCCAGCAGGCTGTCGGGAAAGGCAGCACAATTTATCTTTATAAACTTTTTCGCCTTCCGATGGCTCCGGGAGTAGATGTAATCTGCAAAAACCTCCTTGCCCGTACCATTTTCTCCCAGAAGAAGAATGGGCAGACTGGACTCGGAGAGTTTCTGAATGGTTCCTTTCAGTTCCCGGATCCGGGGATCTTTACTGATAATAGGGGGAATCACATCCTGAAGGCTTTTCTGAAGCCCCTCATTTTCCTCCTTCAGAGACGCCAGGGTCCTGGCATTCTGAATGAGTTTAATCAGCTTTTCGTATTTCACAGGCTTCTGGATATAATCAAAGGCACCCAGTTTTATGGAACGGACGGCTGTCTCAATGGAAGCGTAGCCGCTGAGCATGATAATGGTCACAGCAGGATAGAGCTCACGGATCTGTATCAGGACTTCCACCCCCGATTCAGATCCCAGACGCACATCCAGGAGAATGATATCCACCACATTCCGGGAGAGGAATTCCAGGGCATCCAGACTGTTCATTACATAGGAAAGAGTATGGTCCCGGTCCGCCAGCATGCGGGACAGGCTGAGACAAAACTGTTCATTATCATCGATAATCAATATGGAAGTGTTCATATTCTGGACACCTTGCTGAAAAATTTGGTGGGCAATTATACACCCATAAATTTCATCCAACAAGGAAAAGTTAAAACTTGCTTATAAAGCCATTTTCACGATGGAAATCTATAATTCTCCGGAAAAATTCAAAACCCTGTTGCCTACAGAAAAGGCAAAAACATTCGTCATAACTTCAAACTTAAGGAGAAACCCGGGAAAAGTATTCTCCCAGTAGTGCCACAGAATCCTTCTCTCTCTGCCTGTAAACAGGAACATCCCAGGGCTCCCAGACAAAGGAGAGGGCGTCTCCTGTTTCGGCAAATCCGGCGGGAATGGTCCCCAGAAGTGAACCCTCATCCGAAAGGGCCAGGGAGTAGATGAGTATTTCCCGGCTCCGGGCGGTTCTGATTCCGTCCCGCTCGGGAATCCTGCCGATGGGTCCGGGATCATCCAGAACCATGGCGGAAGAGGGATCGGACACATTCAGCAGTGTCCAGGGGATCCTGATGGTAATTCCTTTCTCCTGTCTGAATACAGAGTAGTAGTTCTGCGGAAAAGCTCCCCGGTGGAGCCGGCTCCAGTCAGTATATCCCGGCGGCACGGTCTCACCCTTTTCTGTCACATAGCCCCTGTTCACAAGATAGGTCAGAGGTACGAACTCCTGGTCATCACCGGAGCGGGAACGAAAGGATTTTTCCGCAATGCTGTAACTGCTTATGTTCAGTATCCGGGCGGAATCTTCTTTCAGGCTGAGCTCTACAAGGCTCTCTATGCCTGTGGGAACCGCTGGTTCGGGAATACCCGGAAACTGCCGCAGCCCTTCCATGGGATTATAGCTGTCCAGGCCTATCAGTATCTTCCCTGCCCCTTCTGTGAAAGGGGAATCGGGAATTTCCAGATAGAGATGGGACTCGGATCCCCAGGCAGTCATAAGAGTCTTTCCCTCCGTATCAAGAGAGCTGTTCTCTCCCCTCCGGGAGATTCCCTCCATAGCCATGATTCCGTAATTCTGCTCCGGATCCAGAGCATTCTGCCACAGGGCCTGCCTGTCATAGGGAATCATAAAGGGTTCAGTGGTCCAGGTTTTCTTGGCCCATTCATCGATCCATTCAAAAATGAGGGTTCCGCTGAACCCTTCCCGCCGGGCCGCCTGGTCCATCCGGATAATCCCCTGCCCCTGAATCTCTTCTGTCAGACCGCCGTGATGATAGCCGTCGGGATTCAGATGCGCCGTAGCGGCACTGGTGGAAATCCCGTATTCGGCTATGATGGCGGGATATTTTGTATGGGAAGCCATAAACTCCTGCAGATAGCCGCCGTAGCGGAAGGTTCCCTCCTGATCGGTGTAGGAAGCGTAGCTGGACTGGTTGTTCATAAAATCCGGGTAGTTGGGATAGATATGATACCCTCCGAAAAAACCTCCGAAAGAGGCATCCTCCACAAGGATCCTTTCAATGTCCACCACTGCTTTATCATTGGCGGGAGACCGTCCCTCCAGAGCGGGATCGATCCACTCCACCGGATGGGAGAGCCTATCCAGAATAGGCCAGCTCACAATCCCCACGGGCCGGGAACTCCCGTAGTTCTCCCTTTCATAGGCAACGGTAAGATCGCAGGCAGAGGCCAGCCAGGCTTCGGTAGCCGGTCCTTCGGGAGCGGAAAGCCATTTGCCCCGGTATATGGAATCGGGGTTGAGGGCGTTGGTAGTCAGAACCTCATCGGGTTCCAGTTCCCTTCCCACAAGCCAGGCCAGAAGCCAGGGCGATATATCCGCCGTATACTCTCCCCAGGCCCGTCCTGTTCTGGGGGCTACCTGTGCCCTTCCGTGAAGGGCGTCTACATTCAGACGGATCTCCTCCCGGTAGGCCGCATCATAGGCGGAGTCCAGATAGTTCTCTCCGGGAGGATGCTCTTCGGGCCAGATTTCCTGTATCAGATAGAGGGGGTCCTCCTGATGGTTTTGATTGAACAGCTCAAAGGCTCTGTAAAAGGAGGGAGGCAGCAGAGTGTAAATCCTCACAGTATTCAGATTCATCTCCTTCATCTGTGTAAACCATCTGTAATAGAGGTGTTCATCCTCGGGAAACTGGGTAAACCAGCGGCCCGGAACAGCCGGCCCCAGATTGACCCCCTGAAGATAGAAGGAGCTGTCCCCTCCCTTCGGATCCACTTTCCTGAACCCTGCCTGATCCAGAACAAAGCGGACCGGTTCTTCCCGAAGATGCGGAGATCCTCTATCCTCCCCGAGGGAACGGGACCTACTATCCAGCCAGGGAAGGAAAATCCTCCAGTAGAGTTCGGAAAGGTTATTGCTGAACAGAGCCAGTTCGGCCTTATAGAAGAGCCGCCCCGCCACCCGGTGGGATCCGGGCAGCCCTTCGAGCAGTGAAAAACTGATCGCCGAGAATCCGGCTTTTCCCAGAGGGCTCCTGTGCTCCATAATCAGGGGAATTTCCGTGGGAATTCCCCGGGATCTGAGAAGGTCCTCTCCCGCTTCTGTCAGATGCAGATCCACCGAGACTTCAGAAGAGGTGCTCTCTGTGGTACGGTAGACGGGAAGGTAGGTTTTAACGGAGACCTCGTTTCCTTCCCAGAACACGGAAGGAGCAAAACCGTTAAAATGCGTCCCCCCCTGAAGGGTCACTCGTTCTCCGGTCAGAGAGATAAAAACAAGAGAGGGCCCCTCATCCGTATCATATTTCAGAGTCCAGCCTGAAAAATCCACCTGCAGAAACTGCTCAATCCGGCTCCGCAGAGCGGGACTTGCTGCCTCATCGGCCACAGAACCGTCCCAGAAGGCATAGACACTCTCCAGGGCGGCCCGTTTCATCCTATCCGCCTCTTCTATGGCTTCATTGATGGACGAGAAACTGAAATCCCCCGAAAACAGGATCATATTGGGATCTCCTTCCCGGATCGTCCGATTTCCTGTTACATGGTCTTTCCTGTACAGGAAAAGCCACTCCAGAGGGTGAGTTTTTCTGCCGGAGTAAGCCTCCTTTTCCCAGACAAGGATATCCAGACCGCTCTCTGGGGAGAACTGCCAGTAGGCAAAAGGGAAGGCCAGAAGGAGAAAGAGAAGAAAGGCGGGGACTGAAAGCAGGAGTGTACGCTTTTTACTCATTGGAGAACCCCTTACGGGAGAGTTTCTGCCATCCCCTGTCCCGGAACAGAAAAAGCACATAGGAGAAAACCCTGTGCATGCTGATCATCTGGCGGTAGCCGAAATTTTCCCTGAGAGCGGTAAGAATGCTCTGGCGGAATTCCTTCCCTTTAAAGTAGAGCACATCGCTCTCGGCCAGCAGAAGGGCCGTAGAGGAAACCAGACTGCCCAGAAGGACAATAATGGAAAACATAAAAAGGAATATTGTGCCGTTCAGCAGCCCCAGAAAGAGGGATGCCATAAGAACAAAGTATCCCAGGAACTCCCAGAAGGGCCCCAGAAGTTCAAAAAGGAAAAAATAGGGAAACGCCAGAAAACCCACAACCTTGAATTTTCTGTTGAAGAGCATTTTTCTGTGATAAAGCAGTATCTCGATGAGTCCCCTGTGCCAGCGCCCCCGCTGCTTGAGAAGATCCGGCAGGTTTTCAGGGACTTCGGTCCAGCAGTTGGCATTGTGGGAGTATCCCACCGAAAAGGGCTCGCCCTTTTCGTAATGATGCCGGATAAGCCTGACCACAAGCTCCATATCCTCACCGACAGTATCTTTCTTCATACTGCCAGTTCCTGTCATATATCCCCCGATATCCAGAAGATCCTGCTTCAGGAATGCTCCGAATGCTCCGGATATTATCATGAGACTGTTCAGTTTGGACCAGCCCAGACGACCGGCAATAAAGGAACGGAGGTATTCAATGGTCTGGTACCGGGAGTATTTGTTATGGGAGAGATGGATTTCCCGGATTCCGCCGTTCTGTACAATACAGCCGTTCACAGGAATGATATTCCCTCCTACGGCAATGGTCTGTTTTTCGCTGTTGATGGTTTCAAACATCATCTTCGTCAGGGCTTCGGGTTCCAGAAGACTGTCCGCATCGATGCTGCACACATACTCCCCCCGGGCGGCATTCAGCCCTGTATTCAGAGAGTCGGCCTTTCCCCCGTTTTTCTTGTCTATCACCAGAAGGTTGGGAATATGTTCATTTCGATAGAGCCCCAGAATGGGAGCGGTGGGAATGTAATCGGGAATGGGATAGTCCACCAGTTCCAGATCAAAGTTGTCCACCAGGTTCTGGAAAGTTCTGTCCTTTGAACCGTCATTGATCACAATAAGTTCAAGGTCCGGGTACTCCAGAGACAGGAGGGAGTAGATATTCTGAACGATGCTTTTTTCTTCATTATAGGCGGGAGCCAGGATGGTCACAGAAGGAAGAATCCCCCGGGAAAAGAGGAATTTCTTGTCCACAGCCTTCCAGGAGGTCCTCTGTTCTCTTATGACAGTCCAGGAGAGGAACATAAGGATCAGCGAGATTGAGTTGATCGCAATGGAATAAAAGGCAAACTCGAAATGGTAAAGCAGGAGGAACGATACAACCCGTTCTCTGGCCAGCATAAAGGGAAAGATTCTGCCGTAGGCCGCAGCGTAGATTGCCAGGGGCAGCAGCAGAGTGGAAAGAGCCAGTGTCACCATAATAAGGCGGTCTTTCCGGGTCAGCTGTATTTTGGGAGTGCCCTCTTCTTCAACCCGTTGAGGAAGTTCCAGTTTTCTCTTCAGCCGGTTTCCCAGATAGTACTGACAGAGTTCCAGAAACTCGGGATTTTCCAGAGTCAGTGGCTGGATGGTCTCCAGAAGGAGCGTTTCAAGGGTAGGACTCTTATTGGCATTGAGGAAGTTGATGATGGGAGCACCCATGCCCTGACCGACCATATCCGAGAGAAGTTCCCGGACTTCCGCGCTCTCATCACTCTTCAAGCGACGGATAAAATACTGGACTCTGCTTGCCAGCACCGCCGCATACCCCTGTTTCTCCTCCAGGGTCTCGGCGACCTGATACCGGCGGAAAAGTTCCGATATCAGACGGGGATCACTGTGAACTTTTTCAATCAGCCCCGAGACAGCATAGGAGTAGAGCTCTTTTGTCCGGAAAAGTTCAAGAAGTTCCCCTTCCGTAGGGAGTGCCATATCCCTTGTAAAGCGGTATACAGCCTTCTGCCTCAGGCTCCCCTCTTCAGATGCCATAAGGAAATCCAGGGTATTTCTGTCTGAAAACCGGTTCATCAGAACTCCCGCAGCCTCCCGGGCGATCAGTCTGTCGGGATTTCTGGACTGGGCAACAAGAAAATCATAGTGCCACTCCCTGAGATTCGTCCCCGCCGCCCGGATCAGGATCCTCAGGGCATCGCGCTCCTCTTTTTCTCTGTTCACATCAGCCCAGTCGATCATCAGAGTGACATTGTCCTCCAGAATCCCCAGAACCTTTTTTTTATAAAATTCCTGACGTCCCTGAAGACTGTGAATGATATAGTCCACAGCATCAAGGGAACCTTCACTGCAGAGCATCTGAGTGATTCTCAGCCTCAGAATAACCGATGTCTCCCGGAGGGAAGCCTCACGCAATGCTGCCAGTTTCTCTTTTTCAGGAAGAAAAGCCAGCACATTCATGGCAGTCACTCTTTTATTGAAAAAACGGCTTTTCAGGAGATCTTCGATCACCGGGGGAAGGTTCCACTCAATGGCCAGGGTTTCCAGTTCCTCTCTGAGAACGCCGGAGATTTCGAGGTGGCTGCTGACTTCATGCCACTCCAGAAAAAAGGGAATTTTATCCTGTTCTGAAAGAGCCTCCGTACTCCCCAGAGAATTCCTGATTACCGACCGGTTCACTATGGATCGCAATCGTTCCCGGCTTCTGAATCTGCTGACAGAATTCTTCTTTGTGAGAATTGTCGCGGTCAGAACAGCGATATTGGCCCCTGAAAGGACAATAATAAGGAAGATAATGACAATCCAGTCTATACTCATCCTACTCTCGGCTCCCCAGCAGGTGCAGGATCAGACCTTCCACTTCGGAAAGCATCACAGGCTTTTTCAGATTATGGAAAACCCCCAGATCCTGAGCCCTTTTGACAGACTCTACCGTTTTAAGATGGGAGATGAAAACAAAGGGGATATTCCTTAAATCCCAGGAACGAAGGAGCTGCTCCCGGATTCTGAATCCATCCATCTGGGGTACCTGGGTTTCACATATAATAAGATCGGGATGCAGAAGATCAATCTGCCTCAGGGCGTCTGTTCCGTTTCGGCATATTTCAGCATCCATTCCGCGGAAGGTCAGATACTCCACCAGGAGGTGGGTGTATATATTACCGGGGTCTATGATCAGAATCTTTGTTTTCTGTACCAGCTCCTCGGCAGACTTGGAATAATTGCACATGGAATGGGTTCCCTGGGAGCCCAGAATCCCCAGTCTCTCCCGGATCAGAGCAAGAACATTTTCTGCGGCCTCCCCCTCTTTTTCCCGGGCCTCCTCCACGGAAACAACAGCGGCACTGCAGGTCATATCCTGAATAAAGGCATCTGAATCCCTGACGCTGTTCTGCAGGGATTCGATGATATCCAGGTGATTGGATGTACACGAATCGGGAAGCATCAGTATAAGCATGGGCCCGGAATCCCTGAAAAGGAAGGCCTCATCCGGTTTGTTATCCTGGAGGATTGTGGCAAAAGTCGCTATGATGCGATCTCCCTCCTGAAACCCGAAGGCCTGATTGAAAGCCATCATTTTATCAATCCTGAGGTACCCTATTGTCCCTCCGGGATTGGCCTCGATAAATCCGGGAAGGTACCCGAAATAGAAACTGGAGTTGTAAAGACCCGTTACAGGATCCACGAGCTTCTCATCACTGCTGAGAACAAGCTCCTCGTTGAGTTCGAATTTTTCAAGATCCCATTCCCTGTCATCCTCTCCCCCGGTCTGGCCGTCTCCGGCAGAAGGATCTTCAACGGCATTTCTCAGCTGTAAACAGAGATCCCCACTGCCGTATTCGATGATCTCTCCATGATGGGGACAGATCAGCCGGGGAGTCAGGGCTTCGATCTGAGACAGGACAGGAAGGATCTCCCGGCCTGAAGGCATGAAATTCCTGTGATAGTAAATCATCCGGTTGGCATACGCCGGCTGGGCAAAAAGATTTTGCGAGCGTCCGAAGGCCCCGAAAAAAACAGATGAAAAGAGGGTTCCCGTGGATTCGTCAAAGGTTGCCAGAAAGGCATCATGCCCCAGAGAAAAGGGATAGAACCGGATATGTTCTGGCAGATTCCCGATTCCGGCCTGAACCTCTTTTATGGAGGTAACGGAGTTTTTCAGACCATAGGCATTGATAAATACCCCGTTTTTCCAGTGAGCCAGGATATTCCCCCTGAAACCGCTCTCCTCCCAGAGGGAGATACTGGAACAGACATCGGGATTCTGGTTGGAAAGGACAATCCCCGACAGCTCCTCCAGAGGCAGAAGGCTTTCCAGGGCTCTGCGTATCTGGGGAAAGATATCTTTCGGGCCCGGGTCAATGAGCAGGGCTTTTCCGTTGCGGAAGACAAGATAGACATTAATCTGAAGAAAATCCGAGGCATTGGTAGAACCGAGCCAGTAGACCGAATCTGCCAGAAGGACAGGGCTGTCTGCTTTGTTCATTGACAAAATTCCTTATAGAGCTGAAGCCTTTTTGATGCCCCGCCCCCTTTCATAAGAAGGAGAGAATCCGTCCCCTGTTGAATCAGGTAGCTGCCGTATCCGTTGGATCTATAGCTCTCCGCAGAAGGTTCGGACTGGGCGGTCCAGTTATAGTCGGATCCCGAAAAGTCCAGATTGATTTCCACACTGTTCCTGAACATCCTCCAGACCAGAGAGAACTCGCCCCTGCTGTGAACAATGCAGTTTCCGCAGGCTTCCATAAGAGCAAAAGTCAGTCTTATGAAATCATCGCTGAACTCTTCGGGATAAAGATCTTTCAGATCCGATTCAAAGGATTCCCGCAGAGATCTCATTTCCGCCGGGTTCTCCCTGTCAAAATGAAACTGTTTTTCTACGGGGGGAGATGCCTTTTCATGGTCCACCTTGATCACAACACCGGTCACATCATCCGCAAAGGCCTGGGAAGCGAAATAAAAGGCCACATTGAAAAGGCTCTTCAGCAGCTCTGCCGGTTCCAGATGCCTGTGGGCCAGGACAAACTGCCTGATCCGCTCATAGCCGAAAATATCCCCCTCGCTGTTGGCGACTTCGGGAATCCCGTCGGAGTAGAATAAGAGGATGTCATTTTTACTGAGTGGCAGATGGTAGGTTCTGTAGTCCTGGGATTCCGAAAATCCCAGGGGCATATTGGCCCCTTTCACATGCCAGCAGCTGCCGTCACGGGCATCCTGATAGATAAAGCTTGTATGCCCGGCATCAATAAAACTCAGAAGCGATTTTTCACTGTCCAGGCGGCAGAAATAGAGGGTCAGGAATTTCTTCAGAGCCAGAAGATCCTTCCCAATGAGCCCGTCGATGCTGTGCAGCATGGATGCCAGACCGGGAAGGTGTGTTTTTCCCATCCGGTTTGTAATCACCGATTTGTAATAGGCTGTTTTTACAGCCGCTCCCAGCAGTGCCGCGGGAACCCCCTTCCCCATGACATCTCCGATAAGGAAGTCCGTGATTTCCGGAGTAAGCTGGAGAAATTCATAAAAGTCTCCATCCACTTCCCGGGAGGGTATGGTTTCGGCCTCTATGATTAATCCGCTGTGATTTTCCGAAATGCTCCCGGTGAGAAGGGTTTTCTGAATCCGGGCGCTGATCTCAATTTCATTATCCCGGGAAAGGAGGGCTTCCTGCTTATAGAAAACATCCTCTCCGGCAATTTCCGCAGACCCCATACGTAGGGTGTTGCCCGTATTGTCAGGGAGGGGATTACTGATCCGCAGATGAATCCTTGTCTCCTCCCTGTTCCCTGTACGGAATGGAAGGGTAATGCTGCAGTTTCCCTCGTTGTCCAGTCCGCTCCTCAGTGTCTCTTCCGGATCCCTGCCTTTCCAGTCTACCAGGGAGATCCAGAACCGGGGGGTCTTTTCCATGATTTCAGAATCCAGCTGGAGAATTCTGAGAAAGGGAACCGAAAGGAGGCTCCATTCCATCATGGTCTCATCACAAAGGAAATAGTTGTAATTGAGCTCATTGGCAATGGAAAGCATCTCTGTGGGGCAGAAGGTAATCATGGAACCTCAGGATGTAAGCAGATTCAGAGCTTCTTCTCTGTCTTTGCAGATCGAGGCGATCTGGGAAAGTCTGACCATATCAAAGAGCAGGCTCACCGCATGATTGGGACTGCACAGAACAAGCCGGCCTCTGGATTCATTCATCTTCCTGAGCGCGGAAATGATGCAACCGAGCCCTGTTGAATCCATAAACTGGATATTCGTCAGATCCATAACGACCTTTTCTTCTCCGTCCAGCTGTTCTTCCAGCTCGCTGCTGAAAAGAGCACTGTTGTTCACATCAATCTGTTTCACTTCCGGTACAATAATTTTAATTCCCGACGTATTTTCGACAAACATACTGAAAATTATATTCTATCTAAAGAGCAAGTCAAATATTTGGTTCATACTTATAAGAAAACACCTGAACCCTTAATCCGCCGTCCCCTGCAGGAGGCCGCCCCTGAAAGAGCCAGAGATTCAGATGGATTCTGGATTCGGTATCAACCGGGATGGCATCTCCCCTATAGGCCCATTGCAGCAGGATCCTTCCAGTCTCATCAGAAAGAGTGAAGAGGATTTCTTCGCTCTGCCACGCGATCCGGCAGAGATACTCCCCTGCCTCTTCTGCATAAAAAGCGAGAGAATTGCCCGGGACCGCATAGGGCTGGAGGGTAAAGGAAAAGGGGGGATTTTCAGCTACACCCCAGCGGGCGGCTTCGAAATCTATTTCGTTATAGAAAGGAGGCTCATCGGAATTATAGAGAAAAAAGCCGAACACAGCGTTTGAATCCAGAGGTTCTGGGATACTGAAGAGCAGAGAGTGGGTTCCGTAGCCGAAGTGATCCAGAGTGAAGATTTCTCCGCTGCGCCACCGCCCCTGCTGTTTCCTGATCTCAAGCTCAATTCCCCGGGAGTTTTCCTGCACCCCATCGGAAGAAAAATGATTCGGCCCCGGTCCCACAGCGGCCCGGGAGGTTTTCACAATCCACCAGTAATCGCTGAAAAAGAGAGGTTCCTCTTTATCATCATCTGAAAAAACAGGAGAAAGGAGTAAAAAAAGCATCAGACCCTTCAGGAGAATTTTCCTTTTCATCTCAAGTGAATTATAATTTTTCAAAAACAGAAATCAAATATGAATCGAGGTTTTCCATGAAATTCTCCCTTTATCTGCTCCTGCTGCTTCAGACACTCTCACTTTACGGTGTCGAAAAAATGCCCCTCTTTGTTCCCAAGGAGGAACATCCCTTTTTTCTGAACTCCCCGACGGGTAAGGTTTCTGTGGAATCTTCAAAGATGCCCTGGGAGTACAAATGGCGCCTTGAAACAGCAGGAGACGGTCAGAATGTTCAGATGACAGCCCTGGACCTTCCTGACTTTTCCCTGAATCAGAAGAATCTGGTGATCTGGGTAAAAACGGAGAACCGGGAAAACCTCAGAGAGTTCTGGCTTTTTGCCGCCGACAGCGAAGATTTCTCCAACCGTGTTGTTTTTATGGTCAGCGATGATAAAACCCAGCTTCTGGACAGGGAGTGGACAAAAATAACCCTTCCTTTTTCGGCGGGCAAACAGTGGGGAGCCCCGGATCTCGATCATATGAAGACTTTTCAGTTCTGGATAAACGACAACGGGAAGGCTCCGGGAACGGCTGTGGAGATTGGTCCTGTCTATACGGAAATGGCGGAGGAACCTTCGGCAGTGGTGATCACCTTCGATGACGGATGGCTTTCCCAGTATCAGAAAGCCGCCCCCATTATGGCCGAATACGGTTTCAGGGGGACAGCCTATCTGATCCCCGAGCTGATCGGGCAGGAAAACTACATGACCCTGGAGGATCTGAAGGATCTCACAGGGACCTATCAGTGGAGCCTGGGAGGACACTATCTGGGCAGAATGGACGGCAGGGAACCGGGAGAGCTCAACCGGATATTCTACGATCAGGCCGCATGGTTCTCCGAAAGGGGCCTGGAGGCTGCGGACTTTTCCTATCCCAACGGAGCCTTCAGTCCCGCCCTGCTGGAGGTTCTGCCCGCCTTTTTCAGGAGTGCCCGGACCATCATTGAATATCCCGAGGCCAATCCCCCTGCCAATCCCTATATTCTGAAAGTGATGAACCTTACGGCGCCTTTTAACAGCGAAACCCTTCAGAACCGCCTGGACAGGGTAGCCCCCCGGGGGGAACTTGTCATTCTTGTGCTTCATAAAATTGAGGAGTCCTCTGCAGCGGAAACCGAAATGCCCACTGAGGACTTCCGCAGGATCTGTGAAATCATCTCCCGGAGCGGCCTGGCAGTCAAAACAATGGCTGAGATATCCGGGGATTTCAAACCTCTCTCTGTAGACTGGGAGCCTCTTCCTACCTCCCTGACAGCGGACACGCCTCCTCCCGAGGAGCTCCTTCCGGAAGAACCTCCCCTGATGAAAGATCCCCTTAAAACTGACTCGCCCCAGCTCTCCACCCCCCTGCCGGTTCCGCTGAAAGGCCTGGAAACCCAGATTGATTTCAGTCTGGACTGGCGCATGGTCTGGGGAACCCTGGACGGGGAAGCAGGCTATTACAATCAGATAGACGATCTTCATATGTATGTGGAGAACTCTCTGAGCGATTACACGAAACTCTTCACGGTCTTCGGAATTCAGGATGTCAATTTCGAGGACTTCTCCGAAGGAGCCATAGACGGGTCCTACTTCTATCTGAACGCCCTGTATATGGTTCAGGAGGTTTATGAGGATACTGAAATCACCGCAGGCTATACCGCTCCCGACCCTGTGCACAAATGGCTGCAGGTTACCCGCTCTGCCGGTATCGAACCTGCCTTCGGTCAGGATATGGCGCCCCGGTCCCTCTGGATCGGCGGAAAATGGGAGGGACTGGAACCCTACGGAGTCCAGCTGGCTGTTGTTCCCGATGTGATTGGAAAAGAGAACGAAGGGGACACAAAACAGGTCATGACCTATCAGGAGGAACTGGGAGTTCCCAATGTGTTCGGATCCCTCTGGATCGATACGGAAACCTTCGATATGGAAGCCGCCGCCGCCCTGAACGGGGATGCTCTGAAAGCTGCCGCGGGAGCCGGATACGTCTACCGTTTTGCCCCCTACTCCCTTTCGGTCACAGCAGGGATCAAATACACAAAGGGCGAGGACTTTCAGACCTATCCGGTCTGGGACCATCTGGACAATGCCTGGCGGCTCTCATCGGGAGTCTCCGGGGCGATCCCCCTGGGAGAGGTCACATTCAATCCCGGCCTGGCCTGGCAGTCGGTGATCTATGACGGGGGAGATGTGAGGCATCTGGGCGGCATAGATGTGGGGTTCCTCTACAAAATACTGGAGCTCTACGGAGTAGTGACCCTTTACGATCTGGAAAACAGCGTCTGGGAGGAGAATGCGGGGCTGGAAGCAGGGCTCATTGTGGATTATAGAGGGGTGGAATATATGACAGGCTATACCATGGCCGGGTTCAATACCCTTTCGGGGCTCTACAACAACAAGTCCTGGAACGAAGGGGGTGTGGACGGGGTCTTCCTCCGGATAAAGGCGACCTACTGGTAGATTATCCGGCTGAGCAGGGCTTCTAGTTTTCCCGGGGAAGTTCTCATTTTGGGAAATAAAATTTTTTCAACGCAATTGATTGAGATTGGTACGTTTCAAAAGTTATCTAAAAAATGATAGTATCACTCTATCTTTTTTTAAGGGGAAATTATGGCGACTATAAAAGATGTTGCAAAATTAGCCGGGGTTTCTCATGGTACCGTGTCTAATGTTCTGAACGGGAATGTTCGCGTAAGTAAAGACAAAGTAGATAAAATACAGAATGCCATAAAAGAGCTCGGTTATGTTCCTACAGCAGCTGCAAGGAACTTGAAAACAAAAAAGTCCATGAATATAGCTGTTATACTTCCCTTTGTTACAGACCAGCATTATGCTCTGGTTTTCAATGGCATTGAAAAAACCCTTAGCGAATCCGGCTATTTTGTAAGTTTATACATAACAAATGAAAATCCCAAAAAAGAGCTAGACCTGATTGAAATGGTTATGCAGCAGCGGGTAGATGGAATTATTGCCTGTCTTTGCAGTCCCGTAGCCAGTATGAGTAAAATACGGGAATTAAAGGAAGACCTTCCCGTCTGCCTACTCGAAAGGGACATCAAGTTAAAGGGAATTGGTAACAATTTTCATAAGTATAGTTTTATAGGATATAGAAATAAAGATACCATAATTGAGATACTTCATTTTTATAGAAAACTGGGTAAGAAGAATTTTTCTCTTATCTGCGGCCCCAGTGAGTTCAGTTCAGAAGGAGACTGCTTGAATGGCTTCATTGAGGATCACTATAAATATAACACCCAATCTCCCCCGCATATTATTATTACTGATAATAACAAAGAGAGTGGTTTCCGGGGAGCTGTTGAATTGTTCCAGTCTTCCTTCATTCCGGAAGTGGTTATCTGTACTTCCAAACCGCTAGCAGTCAGTACGGAAAAAGCGCTAGAATATACAGCGGGTTATCTCTCTATTATACCGGAAATTATAGATTTCGGAGACGAAACCTGGATAGCCGAAGAAAAAAAGAAAATAAACGTATTCCGCAGGTCGATAACTGCTGGTGAAAAAGCGGCCGAAAATATCCTTGAAAATCTGGAAAATCCGGTATTTTTCGAAGAAAAAAAACTCTATCTTGACAATTCCATCACTTATCACAATGAAATAGAACTTCCTACTCAAAGCAGTAAATCCCAGAAGCCAGTACTGAAGCTGGCAATGCTGGAAGATCAGTTTTCCAAAGCGCTATTTTCCATAATCAAAGACTTTGAACTGAAGCATAATTGCCGTACCGATTTGTACGAATACTCATATGATGAACTTTACGATACCGTAATGGGAAGTGGATCCACCGAATTTGATATACTCCAAATAGATCTCCCCTGGCTGGAAGAATCTGTTCAAAAAGGAAAACTTATGGACTTAAATAATTTCCTGTTGGATATGGAAGAAATTGATCAGAGGAGTATTCCCGGATCTCTGGAAAATTATGCCCTTGTAAACGGCTCCTATCATGCTATCCCTTTTATTTTCGGATCTCAGCTTTTATTTTACAGAAAAGACCTGTTTGAAGATAAAGCTCTGCAAAACAGTTATTACAGTTATTATAAAGAGGAACTTCAGCCGCCGCGTAACTGGAGTGAGTTCAATGCGATAGCCAGATTCTTCACCAGAAAATATAATCCTGAATCACCAGTTACCTACGGCACAACTCTGGGTGGTCAGGACTCTTCCGGTGCAGTCTGCGAAGTATTGCCGAGGATTTGGGGATTCGGTGGTGATGTCTTCGATTCCAAAGGCAATATCATTCTTGACAGAGACCCCACACTCAAAGGAATAAGGAATTATTGCGAAAGCTACCAATATGCTCCGGAAGGATCTGCTGATTACTGGTGGAAGGAGCAAGTTGAAATCTTCTCTTCCGGAGAAGCAGCTATGATGGTTTTATTTGTCGCTCACGCCACAACACTGACGAACAGGCAGCACTCGAATATTGTCGGAAGAATTGGCTATGAAATTCTTCCGGGAGAGACATCACTCATGGGTGGCTGGTCTTTAGGTATTCAGCCTGAATCCAAACATACGGAACTGGGATTTCAGTTTCTGAAATGGATATCCAGTAAAGAAACAGCTATTCCATACATGATCCTGGGCGGATCCAATCCATCCAACTATCTTTACAAATCTTCAGAGCTGAATTTTATTTATCCATGGCTTGAAAAATCCCTGGAAAGTTTTCATAAAAGTCGTAAAAGAATAATCCCCAAGTCCCTGGGAGAAAATTTGAGTGAACGGCAATTTGAAAAAATCATGGGACGTCACATAAATTCTTGTATAAAAAAGAGAAAGACTCCTGAGGAGACAATCAAAAAGATTGTTTCTGAATTACACCAAACACTGGGAAAAACTAATTCTTAGTAGTTTTACTACATAAAAAAACCCTCTCAATCCCTCTGGCTTCAGGATTATAAATAAACTTGACAGATGGAAAAAACAGTGATAGAAATTATCCAACCATGAAAAATTGGAACGTTCCAACTACCGATCCATTTTTTTTATTTTCATTGATTTACAGGAGTTTTTCATGAATGGAAACGAGCGGGTAAGACAAGCCCTAAACTTTCAGGATGGGCCCGTTCCTATAGATTTCGGCGGGTTTCCGACCACTGGTATACATTGCACAATAGTAGAAAAGCTGAGGGAGTATTATGGTCTGCCTAAAAAGCCGGTTACCATACTGGAACCCTATCAGATGCTTGGCCTTATTGAAGATGATCTGAAAGATGCAATGCAGATTGATACAGATATAATATGGAGTCCATACACGTTCTATGGTTTCAGAAATGAAAACTGGAAGGAATGGACGTCTCCCTGGGGACAGAACCTTTTAGTTGCTGAAAATTTTAACGTCAAAACAAATGACAAAGGAGATCTACTGATGTACCCGGAAGGAGATACATCAGTGAATCCCTCTGCAGTTCTTCCTGAGGGTGGCTATTTTTTTGATTCCCTGAACAGGCAGAAAGAGATAAAAGAAGAGGAACTGAACCCAGAAGATAACCTGGAGGAGTTTGGACCGATAAGTGATGATGTACTGGAATATTACAGACTTCGATGTGAAGAGCTCCAAAACAGTGACCGATTCATTGTAGCAAATCTCGGAGGAACAGCTATTGGAGATATTGCCTGCGTACCAGCTCCTAATCTTAAAGATCCGAAAGGAATCCGTGATGTAACGGAATGGTATATTTCTACTTCCATAAGGCAGGATTATATTCATCAGGTGTTTGAAAAACAGACTGAAATTGCTATTGAAAACCTGAAAAAGATCTATTCAGTGACAGGCGATCGAATTGGAGCTGCTTACATCTGTGGGACAGACTTTGGTACACAAAATGGTCCTTTCTGCTCACCCGATTTATTCGATGATCTCTATAAACCTTACTATAAGCGTATCAATGGCTGGATTCATGAAAATACAAACTGGAAGACCTTTAAACACTCATGCGGCGGAATTGAGCCGTTCATAAACAGTATGATAGAAGCAGGTTTTGATATATTGAATCCTCTGCAGTTCTCTGCATCTGGAATGAACCCTGAATATATTAAAGAAACATATGGAAATAAAATTGCTTTCTGGGGAGGTGGCGTTGATACGCAGAAAACCCTCCCCTTCGGAACAAGAGAAGACGTTTTTGCCGAGGTAACAGAAAGAGTGAGACTACTTGCCCGGAATGGAGGGTTTATTTTTAATACCATCCATAATATGCAGGCATTAACACCACTGGATAATGTTATTGCCATGCTGGATGCAGTTCAAAAGGTTAATCAGGAGAGAGGATTTTAATTTCCCTCTCCTATAAAATATTTCTACCCAATAAGGAGGCAAAGGATGCCAAACATCGATATGGACCTGGATTTGTCTATTAACCCGATTCTTCCTAAAAGAAAAGATTTCCGCATCGGATGCATTGGTGCAGGTTTCATTATGAAAGACTGTCACCTGGTGGCATATAAGGATGCGGGATTTAATCCGGTGGCCATCACATCCAGGAAACAGAGTACAGCAGAAGCAGCCGCAGCTATGCATGGGATACCCAAAGTCCATAAATCATGGAAAGACCTAATTAAAGATCCCGAAATCGAAGTACTGGATATCGCGATACCACCTGACTGCCAGCTCGAGGTTATCAGAGAAGCAGTGAAGGAAAAGAACCATATCAAAGGAATACTGGCACAGAAACCTCTTGCTATGAATATTCAGGAAGCAGCAGAGATTGTTCGCCTTTGCGATGAAGCCGGAATTAAGCTGGGTGTTAATTCCAACATGCGCTACGATCAATCAATGCGGGCACTGAAAACCATTCTTGAGCGGAATTATCTGGGAGAACCGGTTCTGGCAAGTATTGAGATGCGGGCAATTCCCCATTGGCAGGATTTCCTTAAAAAATATGACCGCATTGAAATGCTGAATATGGGAATCCACCACCTGGATGTCATGCGTTATCTCTTTGGGGATCCGGAGAAAATTACTGCTGTTACCAGAAAAGATCCACGAACTACCTTTAATCATATCGATGGAATTACTCACGTTACCTACAAATATGAAAATGATTTCATGGCTACCACCTTTGACGATGTGTGGGGAGGTCCGGATGATGATCAGGTAGAACAGGATTATTTCATAAAATGGAGGGTAGAAGGCCTTGATGGCATAGCCCAGGGAACGATTAATTGGCCGAAATATCCGGTGAGAGTGCCCAGTACTCTGGACTTCACCAGCCGGAAATTTCCTCGTTGCTGGATTAAGCCCCGATGGGACGGCGTTTGGTTTCCTGATGCATTTGCAGGAACGATGTCCCAGCTTCTCAGAGCTATTGAAACAGATACCGAGCCGGAAATCAGCGGAAAAGACAATCTGAAAACTTTCGCTGTTATCGATGCAGCTTACCTGTCCATCAAAGAAGAAAGGACAGTCACACTGGAAGAAGTATATAAAACCATACAATAAGGAGCGAAATTATGTTACCAGTAGGAATTTTTACAGGATATTTTCCCTACACTCTTGATGAATCGATCAGTTGCCTGAAGAAAAATGGATTCTCGACTGTGCAGCTGGACCTGTCCTTTAAGGATATGGATTTTTCTGCAGGGAAGATAACCAAGGAAAAATGCCATACAATCCGGGATGCCTTCAGAGATGCGAACCTACCCATTTGCTGTATCTCAGGATACACCAACATTATTCATCCTGATCTGGATGAAAGAAAAAGAAGAGTCGATTATCTGAAAGAAATAATCCGTCATGCCAGAGACCTGGGAACACCCTATGTTATTTCCGAAACAGGTACATACAATACAGAAAGCGACTGGGTTCATCACCCCAAGAATAAAACAGAAGAGGGGTATGAGGAGTGTGTGAAAGTCATCAATGAGCTCGTGCAGGAAGCTTATGATCACGGTGCGGTATTTCTTGTTGAAAACTATGTAAACAATGTAATTGGCTCAATTGACGAAGTGAATAGACTCTTTACTGATATAAATCATACTGCCATGGGACTCCTGATGGATCCTACAAATTATTTTGATGATGCAAATATCGATCATATGGATCTCACATTGAACAAGATATTCGATTCTGTGAGTGATAAGATTAAAATTGCCCATGCAAAAGATTGTAAGAGAGCAGATAATCCCGAAGAGAAGCATGCATCATTGGATGCATCTGAAGCTCATACTTTCAGAGGCGCTGGTGCAGTAGAGCTCCCTGCCCCTGGGACAGGATCTCTTAATTACGAACTATACTTTGAAAGACTCTCCAAATTGCATCCCAATATTCCTGTCATCATCGAACATCTGGAAGAATCAGATATACCCAGAGCCAAAAAATACGTTGATGATACTCTTAAAAAAGTAGGCTGTTAATCACCAGCTTTTAAAAAAGGAAACATCGGAACAACATCGCCCCGCATCTCAGGAGAAAACTCCTTTGATGCGGGACAATGAAGCGTAATCAACTTCAATACTAGCTGTTCCGATTAATATTTTCAATCCAAAGGCTTCAAATTAAGGAGGAAGTATGAAAAGGACAGCTGTCAGATTTATTCTGACCTGCGCAATTACGGTCATTTCCCTGTCTGCGGTATTTGCAAACGGAAACCAGGAAGGTGCCCCGGAAGGTGGGTATGTCATTGGTTTTAGCAACGGTTATATCGGGAATGGATGGCGAACCCAGATGATCGACTCAGTTGAGGATCTGGCATCTTACTATCAGGGTAAAGGCTGGATAGATAAGGTTATAATTCAGAATGCCGGTCTGGATGTGAATGCACAGATTAGTCAGATTGAGAAACTGCTCATTATGGGAGTTGATCTTCTATTAATCGATCCTAATTCGGAAACAGCATTGAACCCGATTATTGAAGAAGCCCATTCAATGGGGATTCCTGTAATAGCACTGGATGCCCCGGTTACAAGCCCGTATGCGCTGAATGTTGTTATCGACCAGGTCCAATGGGGAGCTAACCTGGCTAAGTGGTTCTGTGAAGAGATCGGGGGCAAGGGAGATATTGTTATTGTCAGTGGAATTGCCGGACATCCTGCCAATGTAAACAGACTAAAGGGTATGTATGATGTTCTTAAACAATATCCTGACATTAATGTTCTTACTGAAGTAAACGGCAACTGGGACCAGGCAAGTTCTCAGCAGGTGGTATCCAATTTACTTAGTTCCTATCCGGAAATTGACGGTGTTCTTACACAGGACGGGATGGCTCTTGGAGCAGTGAATGCTTTCCTTGCTGCAGGCAGGGAAGTACCGGTTATTACCGGAGAACTCATGATGGGTTATGTAAAGAGATGGAAAGAGCTCAAAGATGATACAGGATTCGGCTCCTATGGGCAGAATAATCCTCCGGGAATAGGTGCTACAGCTTTAGGTATAGGCGTAAGGATGCTCCAGGGAATGGAGATGAAAGATGATCTCGTACAGGATGGGTATTATTACTATAACGTGAAAGATCATGTCACAAATGAAAATATAGACAGCTATTTTGACGAATACCAGCATGAACCTGACAGTTATTTTATTGATGAATGGCTGACAGAAGAAGAGCTTGACGCATTATTCAAATAGGTCTTTTTATCATTTGACGGAACCCTGATCAGGGTTCCGTCCTTGTAATGAAAATCAGGAGTTAAGGCTATGTTCTCTCACTCTCCCGTACTGCTCGAGGCACAAAATATCGAAAAAAAATTCGGTGGTGTCAAAGCTCTTTCCGACGGAAATTTAAAAATATACAAGGGTAAGATTTGCGGTCTTCTAGGTGCCAATGGCTCTGGTAAGTCAACAATATCCAAAATTATTACCGGAATTCACACCCCTTCGAAAGGGAATATCATATACAAAGGTGAAAAGATTGTTCTTCAGAATCCTATCCAGGCAGCTGAAAAAAATATTGCCATGGTACATCAGCACCTCAGCCTTATTCCAGAGCTGACTGTATGGCAAAATATATGTCTTGGAGTGGAACAAAGAAGTAAAGGAGGATTCCTTGATAAATCGGAGTCCTATAAATCATCAGCAGAAATGCTGAGGCAATTTTCTGCTTCAATCAAACCGGAATCCAAAGTCTGCAATCTGTCTCCTGCTGAGAAGCAAATTGTAGAAATTGTCAAATCTCTCTATAAGAAGCCAGAAATTCTCATCCTGGATGAACCAACGGCGGCCCTGGAACAGAAAGAGGTTTCACTCTTATTTGATGTGATTAGAAGTTTCAAAGAGGATCTGGGCATTATATTCATATCCCATCGAATGCAGGAAGTATTTGAGATATGTGACTATGTCACAATTTTCAGGAACGGCTGGAGTGTAGGCGATATCAATTTCTCTGCTGAAGAGAAGAATGAGGATAAAATTATCTCTCTCATGACCGGTCATGACCAGAAATATTCTGAGAATCGGACGGACTGCCCTGACAAAACCATTGGTTCAATCCAGCTGGAAGTGAAAAACCTGAATATCCCCAAAAAACTCAAGCATATCAATTTACAGATACGAAAAGGAGAGATCCTGGGAATATCCGGACTTCAGGGACAAGGGCAGGAAGAGCTTCTTCTGGCACTTTCCGGATATCTTCGAACAAAGGATTCCCTGTTTTATTTTGAGTCTCAGCAAAAGCAGATAAAACACCCTAAAGATGCTCTAAAAAACGGAATAGTCCTTGTTCCGGGGGATAGAAACCTTGAGGGACTTTTTATGGAACATTCCATTGAAGAAAATCTCATATTTCCACAGTTTTCTGTAAACATGATGAAAGGGATACTAAATAAAAAGGCTATCAACAATCAAAGTGAAAAAGTAATGAAAAAACTATCTGTTGCAGCCAGGGACAAAAAACAGAAAGTTTCCGAGTTAAGCGGAGGGAACCAGCAGAAGATTGTCCTTGGCAAATGGCTTGCTCACACACCATCAGTTCTCCTACTCAGCGATCCTGCAAAAGGAGTTGATGTTCCTGCAAAAGAAGAACTGTATAAAGTAGTTCAGGAACTTGCAGAAACTGGTACTGCAGTAATTCTTTATGCAAGTGATAACCATGAACTGATTGAAATCTGCGACCGGATTCTGGTTATGTTCGAAGGTCAGATAGTTCAGGATCTGCAAAATGACTGCCTGTCTGATGAAATACTGGTAACACATGGTCTGCACCTTAAGGAATGCGAAGATGCGATTTAAGAATAATCTTTCCCAAACTGTAAAACAGAATACGACTTTTCCTGTACTGGTAGTCCTGTTACTTTTGATATTTATCAATATACTCCTTCAACCCAGCTTCTTTTCCTACAGGGCATTTAGAATAAATCTTTCATCTTTTACTCCATTGATTCTTCTATCAATGGCCCAGGCGTTGATTATCCTTCTTGGGTATATAGATCTGTCTATAGGGGGCGCTGTAACTCTTATCAATGTTGTTCTTGCTGTAATGATGAAAGACAGTGGTATAAGTGTAGTCCTGGCAATCTTATGCGGTATTCTCCTGGGAATAAGTATTGGTATTATCAACGGATTTGTTATTTCAATACTGAAATTACCTGCGATGGTTGCGACATTTGCCACATCTTCTATCTGGTTCGGTTTGTCATTGATCATTATGCCCCAGCCCGGAGGTTATATTCCGCCTTTTTTCTATCGGTCATATAAGATGTCATTAGGATTTATACCAGCACCTCTTCTACTGATTTCTTTTGCAGTCATTCTTTGGATAATAGTGTCTAAAAGACCTTTTTATCGCTACCTTTATGCTGTAGGAGGAAACGCTTTCGCCAGCGATGCAAGCGGAATAAATGTCAAAAAACTGAGGTTTCAGGCATTTATGCTGAGTGGATTTTTTACTTCATTGGGAGCGATAGCTGTAACTTGCCAGGCAGCTTCGGGAGATGCTTCTATTGGAACCCCTTTCACTTTAAGATCTATTGCCGCAGTCATTGTTGGAGGAGTAGCCTTCAGCGGAGGCAAGGGAAATATGGCTGGAGCTATACTGGGAGCACTTGTTTTCGGGATTCTGGACAATGTTGTCTTTTTTGCCAATATTCCCTCCCTTTATCAGGAATTCATCCGAGGAAGTATCATTATAGCCGCGTTGGCTTTAGCAGTAATACCCAATATTAAACGATTAAATCCAATGGGAGAAATATAATGATTTTGAGTAGCATAAAAGTTGAAAAGATACCTTTTAATCCAAAGGATCTCAAAGAAAACAAAATAACACTAGCTTATATTATAACGGTGGGGCTTTTTCTTTTAGGAGGACTGATAAATCCTGGATTCCTTCATGTCAATCATCTTGTGAATATCTTAAGCCTATCATCCTTTCTTGGCTTGGTAGTACTAGCTCAAACATTAGTGATTCTATCTGGAGGAGAAGGTATTGATCTTTCTGTCGGTAGCTTTATTTCCCTTGCTACAGTGATCACAAGTCAATTGCTTAATGGGTCGGATCAATGGTTGATACCAAAGATTCTGGTTGTCCTGAGTATTGGCTTCCTTCTTGGACTTGTTAACGGTTCGGGAATCGCCTTTTTCAAGATACCTCCTTTAGTAATGACACTGGCTATGGGAAGTGTTATACAAGGCATTGGCTTAATCTATACACAGGGACAACCGAAAGGGAAGGCATCTCCTCTACTAATTTCACTGGGTACCGGCCGCTTCTTAGGAATTCCTAAGATACTGTTCCTTTGGATTCTAATACTGTTAATAGCTCTTGTTGTTCTGGAAAGAATGAGAATGGGAAAGATTTTGTATGGTGTGGGTGAAAACTCTATTACTGCAGAACTCTGTGGAATAAAAACAAAATGGGTTCGATTTCTAACCTATGGATTCAGTGGTATGATTGCTGCCTTTGCAGGTATTTGTCTATTAGGTTATACAGGAACTTCATACCTGGATCTGGGCTCAGCCTATATGATGCCCAGTGTCGCAGCAGCGGTCATAGGAGGGATATCTCTGGCGGGAGGCAATGGCAGCTACCTGGGAGCCGTAGCAGGTGCTATTATACTGACAACTCTTAATAGTATTATGATAAGTTTGAAAGCTGGAGAAGGCGGTCGCCAGATAGTATACGGGATTGTTATTCTCCTGGTATTATTCCTTTACTCAAAAAGAGAGAAAAGATAACCTCTTTCACTGGCCCTATCACAGCCTGATACCCTTCCGGGGTAAAATGGATGCCGTCAGGCAGGAAAAAACGGGGATCCGGTCTTCCCCCGGAATCACAGAGGCAGGGCCTGATGTCACAGAAAAAAAGATGATCATCCTCATCGCAGAACTCCCGGATAAGTCTATTGGCCTCATCAATCAGAGGCTGATGGGGCAGTCTCAGAGAAGAGAGGGAGGGAGCGATAGACAAATAGACCACAGGCAGATCAGGAATGATCTCCCTTGAGAAATTCACTATCTTTTCGAACTGTCCCAGAATATAGCGGGCTTTCGGGGGATCCTCGCCCTGCAGATCATTGGATCCCGCATACACCACCACAGCGGCCGGATGGGTATCTTTCACAAAATCCCTGATACGGGCGCGTATTTTCGAAATTCTGACTCCCGCCATCCCCCTGTTTACCACAGAGTAAGGAGCCATATCCTCCTGAAGGGTTTCCCAGTACTCAATGATGGAACTCCCTGTGAATAAAAGGGGCTGCTTATCCGATTTCTCCATAAAACAATGATACACCGACAGGATTTAAGAGAAAAGATGAAACCAAAAAGTATCCGCAAAGTCCTCTATTGTCCTTTATTGTCATCAAATATCACATCCTGATCTTGATTATTTTCAAAGAAATGCCATATATTTGATTCTTACCAAACACACGAGACGGGAGTATCCCGTCACAAAAAGGGGGACGATTATGCACTTTCGAAAGTACCTGACAGAAGACCAGGTTTTTCTGGACAGAGAGTTCAGAAACCTTCATGAGGTTCTGAATTTCCTTGCCGGAGAATTCTCAAAGGAATGCCATATGGAACAGGAGAAAATACTGAAGCTCCTGGAGGACCGGGAACAGCTGAGCTCCACCTGGATCGGCAACGGGACCATGCTCCCCCACAACCACAGCCCGGAAGTCCGGGACCTGTGTATGATCTTTATCCGCTGTAAAAAGCCTCTGATCCTGGATGACGGCAATGAGGTGAAATACATCTTCTCTGTCCTCACATCCGGCAAGGAGGACAATCTTTACCTGGGGATCCTGCAGGGGATCGGACGGGTGATCCAGAAACAGTCGGATATTGTGGACAGATGCGGCTCTCCTGCGGAAATACTGGAGCTCTTCAGTTCTACCGGTACATCCATGGGTACTCCCCTCACAGCGGGAGATCTGGCCCGCTACTGGCCCAGAGCCAAAGACACGGAAAGCCTTTCCGTCGCCCTGGACCAGATGAAGAGGCATGATATCTACTTCCTTCCGGTATACTCCTCCACAACGGGTAAAATCTGCGGAGTCCTTGACCTGGTAGACCTTCTGAAAGCGGGATTTCCCGACTATATATTCAGTCTCCACAATCTGAATATGCTCAAGGACTTTCAGCCTGTGAAGTACTTCTGGAAAAATGAAAACGACATGCTCATAAAAGATTTTATCCGGGATTACAGACCCTACATGATCCGGGATGAAATTTCCTATCCTGAAATATTTTTTATGATGATCAAAGGCAACCGCCGCCACCTGCTTGTTCTGGATGCGAATGACGAACTGGTGGGAGTGATCAATCCGACCGAAATCATTAATAAAATGCTGAGGCCCTGATGTCCATACATATGATAATTGCTGTTATAATTTTTATTGTTGTCTATGCCCTCCTTATCATGGAGAAGATGAATAAGGCTGTGGCTGTGATCCTGGGAGCCTCACTCTATCTTGTGTTTCACTTCATCCCCTTTCATGAAGCGGTGGAACACATAGATATGAATGTCATCTTTCTGCTGATCGGAATGATGATGATTGTGAAAGTCACGGAACAGAGCGGCGTTTTCGAATTTGTTGCCATTAAAAGTGCCAAAATGGTAAAAGCCAATCCCATCTATTTTCTGGGAGTCCTCTTTCTTATTACAGCCGTATTCTCGGCTCTTCTGGACAATGTGACCACAGTGCTTCTGATCTCTCCGGTGACCCTGCTCCTGGCAAGCCAGATGGAGATCGCCGCCCTCCCCTTTATCATTACTGAGATCATCGCCTCCAATATCGGAGGAACCGCCACCCTGATCGGAGATCCGCCCAATATCATGATCGGTTCGGCTGCGGGTTTGAGCTTTATGGACTTTATCGTGAACGTTGCACCGGCGATCCTGGTGATCTCCCTTATCGTAATGTTCCTGATGGTGTTCATCTTCCGCAAACAGATGGTTGTGTCGGATCTGAACAAGCAGAGGATCCTTTCCATGGATGAGTCCAAAATGATCCACAACCCTGAGCTTATGAAAAAATCCCTGACCATCCTGGGTCTTGTTATCCTGGGTTTTCTCCTCCATGGATTCCTCGAAACCGAACCCAGCGTGATCGCTCTGGCCGGAGCCTGTCTGCTGATCCTCTGGGCCGACGAGGATCTTGAGGATCTCCTGAAGAAAGTGGAATGGGATACGATTCTGTTCTTTATCGGTCTTTTCATTATGGTTGGCGTTCTGGAATATGCCGGTGTGATTGAATCCATGGCCGACAAAATGATCGAATTCACTCAGGGTGATCTTATGAAAACCAGTGCGGCCCTGCTGTTTGTTTCGGGTATCTTTTCGGGGATTCTGGACAATATCCCCCTGGTAGCCACATTCATCCCCATTGTTAAAATCATAGGAGCTTCAACCACCCCTGAAGCCCTTCAGCCCCTCTGGTGGAGTCTGGCTCTGGGATCCTGTCTGGGCGGAAACGGCACCCTGGTGGGTGCTTCAGCCAATGTGATCATGTTCGGTTTTGCCAAGAAGAACAAAGTCCCCCTCAGCTTCAAGGGCTATCTGCTTTACGGTGTGCCTCTGACCCTGTTGACCCTGGTTCTTTCCTACGGCTATATCATGCTGAGGTACTATTAAGAGGGCCTTAAAAATACTCCCGGACCTGTTTTTCCGGGAGTGTTGATCTTTGGGAGGAATCCGCTTCTTATCTACCTTTTAATCAAAGGCCGGATCAGCCCCTCCAATCCGTTCACCTTGATCTCCACAAGGGTTTCCATCATCATTCCCAATTTTCCCGGGGGAAAGCCCTTGTTTTTAAACCATAGTACATAGGCCTCGGGCAGTTCTATAAGATACCGCCCCTTGTATTTTCCAAAGGGCATTCTTGTATTGGCCAGTTCCAGCAGGAACGCTTTTTCTTCCTCTTCCGTCATGATGGGGATAGTAACATAAATGTTAGAAATAATGTAAAAATCTGCTTAAAATCTAAACCCGGGGATTCAGAACCTGAATGGGAAGAACTTCCGTCTCTCCGCCTTGTTTTGCAAACAGTTCCATTCCGGCATTCCTGACCTGAAAACCCGGTGAACAGCAGATTTCTCACGGAATTTCCAGCATCCCCTTTTTTTTTCAGTTTTTTTCTGATTAGATATTGACTTACAGGAGAATATATACGATTTATTGGCCTGTTGTTTTTCTGTTTTTTACAGAAAAAAGATGCGCAGACAAAGGACCCCTTGACGCTAACAGAGTCTGTATCCTTCAGGAGGTTGTCCATGACAGATAAAGATATCTGGAACAGCTGGAACCGGCACAAATCATCCGATCTATACGGGATCCCCGAATGGGGATCAGGTTACTACGGCATAAACGAAGAGGGTGATCTCTGTA
Organism: Oceanispirochaeta sp.; assembly: GCA_963666275.2. GTDB lineage: Bacteria > Spirochaetota > Spirochaetia > DSM-2461 > DSM-2461 > Oceanispirochaeta. The sequence continues at coordinate 591,189 of CAXXOA010000001.1, read as the reverse complement.
TAAAGACCACAATCAATAAAAAAGAGATCACCATCCCCTTCAAGGACATAATTTCAGGAGTCACCGAACGGGGAATGAACCTGCCGGTCCTTCTGAGGATCGAAAATTTTCTGGACTCCCAGATCACCCGGCTCAACGAATCCTTCGGAAAGGCCATCAGGGAACAGAACTATCAGAACAGCTACCGGGGAGTCTTCCCTATCAAAGTGAACCAGCAGGAGCAGGTTCTCCATGAAATAGCGCGGTTCGGGGCCAGGTATCACCACGGCCTGGAAGCGGGGAGCAAGGCCGAACTGATTGCCGCTCTGGCTATTGTGGAAGACAGGGAAGCCTGTATTGTCTGCAACGGCTACAAAGACGAAGAGTTTGTCGACCTGGCCCTTCAGGCCACCAGAATGGGTTACAAGGTGTTTCTTGTCATGGAGATGCCCGGAGAACTGGATCTAATTATAAAAAGAGCGGAAGCTCTGGGCATAGAGCCCTATCTGGGCGTCCGCTTCAAAATATCCGCCAGAGCCGGCGGCCACTGGAGCGAATCCGGGGGAGACAGGAGTCTTTTCGGCCTGACAAGCACCCAGATCATTCAGGTGGTGGATGAGCTCAAAAAGCAGGAGAAACTCCACTATCTCAAACTCCTCCACTTTCATCTGGGATCCCAGATACCCAACATCAGGGATATCCGCCAGTCCATCCTGGAAGCGGCAAGGCTCTACAGCGGCCTTGTGGCCGAAGGAGCTGCCATGGGACACTTTGACCTGGGCGGCGGTCTGGCGGTAGACTACGACGGATCCCAGACCAACTACATGCACAGCCGAAACTACACCATGGACGAGTACACCTATGACATTGTGGAAGTCCTTATGGGTGTTTTCGAGGAACAGAATGTCCCCCACCCGATCCTGATGTCCGAATCGGGACGGGCCACCGTTGCCTACTATTCGGTTCTCCTTGTGAACGTTCTGGATGTGGCCCGGTTTGAAGCGGTGCCTCTTCCCGAAACTCTTCCCGAAGATACTCCCGATCAGATCGTGGCCATGCAGACGATCCTGACCGAGATGAACAGCAAGAATCTGCAGGAGTGTTTCAACGACGCCCTGTTCTACAGGGATCAGATGCAGCAGCTTTTCAAATACGGCCAGGTGACCCTGAGACAGAGATCTCTGGGCGAGAATATCTATCTGACTATTCTGAACAAGATCATGAAGCAGATGGAGAAAATGAAACGGCTCCCCACCGGGCTGGAGAATATTTCCGAGAATCTGGCGGACATCTGCTATGCCAACTTCAGCCTGTTTCAGTCTCTCCCGGATGTCTGGGCCATCGATCAGATTTTTCCCGTTATGCCCCTGACCCGGCTCAATGAAGCCCCCACGCGCAAAGCGATCCTGGCGGATATCACCTGTGACTGCGACGGTCAGATCAACAAATTCATAAGCCTGAAGGAACTGGAGAAAACCCTCCCCCTCCATGAAATATCTCCTGAAGAGGACTACTACCTGGGATTTTTCCTGGTGGGAGCCTATCAGGAAACCCTGGGAGATCTTCATAACCTGTTCGGTGATACCAATGTGGTGAGCATCCGGATCCATGACGACCAGACTTTTGAAATAACAAGAGAACTGGAAGGAGATTCTGTGGCGGATGTATTAAGCTATGTGGAATACGATCCCAAGAATCTTCTGGACCGTTACCGCAGAAAAGCGGAAAAAGCTGTGAAAGAGGGGCTCATCACCCCCCGTCAGCGTCAAAATATTGTCTCGGGTTTCGAAGACAGCCTGAGAGGTTACACCTACTATGAAAGGGAGAACTACTGATTATGTCTAAAGTCATGATTATCGGCGCAGGAGGCGTCGGAAGTGTGGTAGCACACAAATGCGCACAGGTTCCCGAAGTATTCGGAGAGATCATTCTGGCCAGCCGGACAAAGAGCAAATGCGATGCCATCGCCGATCAGATCGACAGGGAGATCCTGACGGAACAGGTCGATGCGGACAATGTGGAGGAACTGACCTCATTGCTGAAAAAGCATAAACCCGACCTGGTGATCAATGTGGCCCTCCCCTATCAGGACCTTCATATTATGGATGCCTGTCTGAATGCCGGGGTCAACTATATGGATACAGCCAACTACGAACCTCCCGAAACAGCAAAATTTGAATACAGCTGGCAGTGGGAATACCAGGACCGTTTCAAAGAGAAAGGCCTGATGGCCCTGCTGGGAAGCGGATTTGACCCGGGTGTCACCAATGTCTTTACAGCCTATCTGGACAAACACTACTTTGATGAAATTCAGGAACTGGACATTATCGATGTGAACGGAGGAGACCACGGTCAGCCCTTTGCCACAAACTTCAATCCTGAAATCAATATCAGGGAAGTCACCGCCCCCTGCCGCCACTGGGAGGAGGGAGAATTTCTGGAAACCTCTGCCATGAGCCGGAAAAAATCCTATACCTGCCCCGAGGGAGTGGGAACCTACAACATCTACAGGATGTACCATGAGGAACTGGAATCGCTGACCCTGAACTTCCCCACTCTGAAAAAGGCACAGTTCTGGATGAGTTTCGGAGACAACTATCTGAAACATCTGGAAGTGCTCCAGAATGTGGGTATGACAAGGATTGATCCTGTTGTCTTTGAAGGCAAGGAGATCATTCCTCTTCAGTTTCTGAAGAAGCTCCTTCCCGATCCCGGCAGCCTGGGCCCTTTAACCAAAGGAAAAACCTGCATCGGCTGTATAATCAAAGGGGTCAAAGACGGCGAGCCCCTGACCAAATATGTCTACAATATCTGCTCTCACGAAAAAGCCTACGCCGAAGTGCAGAGCCAGGCTATCAGCTATACCACAGGAGTCCCCGCCATGATCGGCGCCAAGATGATCCTGGAGGGTAAATGGAAAGGCACGGGTGTGTTCAATATGGAACAGTTTGATCCCGATCCTTTTATGGACGATCTGGGCGAATACGGGCTTCCATGGAACGTGATCACCTTAAAGGACTAGACCCGGGGGCGGTCAGAAGCCCCGCTTTCGTGGTGGATACAGCTCTGCTGGAAAAGAACGCCCGCATTATGCAGCAGGTGGCCTCTTCCAGCGGTGCCAGAGTCCTGCTGGCCTTAAAGGGCTTTTCCATGTTCTCCACCTTTCCTCTGCTGAAACCCTACCTTTCGGGCATCTGCGCCAGCTCGGTCCATGAGGCCATACTGGGCCGGGAGGAGATGGGGCTGGAAGTACACAGCTACAGCCCCGCCTACAGCCGGGAGAGCCTGAAGCAGCTTCTGGAGCTGTCGGACCATCTTATTTTCAACTCCCCCTCCCAGTGGGAGCGCTTTGCCGACCTGAGAGAGGAGTATGCCGGCCGGGTTTCTTACGGCCTCAGGTTCAACCCTTCCCATTCGGAGACCGAAACAGCCATCTACGACCCCTCAGCCCCGCTTTCCCGCCTGGGGACCATCCGGCAGGAACTCCCCGGGGGATTTCTGAAGCAGGCCGAGGGCGTCCATATCCATAACCTCTGTGAAAAGGACTCAGGAGCCCTGGTCCGTACCTGGGAAGCCGTGGAAAAGGCCCTGGGACCGGAACTGGACGGCCTGAAGTGGATCAATCTCGGGGGAGGTCATCATATCACCCGGGAAGACTACGACAGGGATGAACTTATTGAACTAGTCAAAATGATTAAGAGCCATTACGGCACGGAAGTCTATCTGGAACCGGGCGAAGCCTGGGCCCTGAATACGGGGTATCTTATAACCACGGTTCTGGACATCCACAGGAACCGGGGAGACCTGGCCATCCTGGATACATCCGCCAGCTGTCACATGCCGGATGTCCTGGAAATGCCCTACCGTCCGGAAATCCTGGGCGCCGGAGAGAAGGGAGAGAAGGCCCACACATACAGACTGGGCGGAGTAACCTGCCTGGCCGGAGATGTGATCGGCGACTACAGTTTCGACAGGCCCCTGAAACCGGGGGACAAACTGATCTTCACCGATATGGCCCACTACTCCATGGTAAAAACCACCACCTTCAACGGAGTGGGCCTGCCCTCCCAGTACCTCTATGACTCCCGGACACAGGAGCTCACTCTGGTAAAGCACTTCGGATACGAAGATTTCAGGAGCCGCCTGTCATGAACCACTTCCTATCGTCTGAGATTCCCAACGCCGATCCTGCAGAAGCCCTGTTCCATGTGATCCCGGCTCCCCTGGAGGAGAGTGTCAGCTACGGAGGGGGAACAGCAGAGGGGCCGGAAGCCATTCTGGAAGCCTCGGATCAGCTGGAGACCTGGGACGGATTCAGCTTTCCCTGCCGGGAGGGAATCCATACAGCCGGGCCTCTTCGGGAGGACACGGCCGAAGGGTTTACCCGGGCCATTGAGGAAAGAGTCAAAACCGCCCTGGAACTGGATAAAATACCGGTGGTCCTGGGGGGAGAGCATACAGTTACCCTGGGGGCTGCCCGGGGGGTCTATAAAAAGTTCGGAAAATCCGTCGGCCTTGTGCAGATCGATGCCCATGCGGACCTGCGGCACAACTACGAGGGAAATCCCTACAGCCACGCTTCGGTGATCCGGAAGGTTCATGAACTGACAGGCTGGGAGATCTATCAGCTGGGAATCCGGGCGCTCTGCGAAGAGGAACTGGTCTATCAGAAGGAAAAGAAGATCCACTGCCTCACAGGCAGAGAAGCCGCCGCCGGAAATATAAGCGCCCTGACACTGCCCGACAGCTTTCCCGAACACCTGTACATCACAATCGATGTGGACGGACTGGACAGCTCGATCATGCCTGCCACAGGCACCCCCGTACCGGGAGGACTGGGATGGTATCAGACCCTGGGTATCCTGGAATCAGTCATAGGACAGAGAAAAGTCATCGGTTTTGACTGTGTGGAACTGGCCCCGGAAGAACACCTGAGGTTCTGTAATTTTTCTGCAGCCCAGCTGGTATACAATGTGATGGGGATGATCCAGAGATCCAGATGATCAGTGGGGGTGTATTGCTATACACCCCCACTGCTATACACCCCCACTGCCATACACCCCCACTGCCATACACCCCCACTGATCATCTGCAATACCCCCAAACCTTATTGCCATTTCTCAGGATTCTTCAGAATATATTGATGAATTCTTCTGTATTCAATTTCATTCCGGATTATATGCTCATAATAGTCCCTTTGCCAGACAGATTGACCTGGGGTATTTCTATGCAAATTGATTTTTTTTGTTGCCGCCCCTTTAAATCCTCTGATTATAGATCCTAAATTTTTTGAGGGAGATTCAAATCTTGCAATTCTTGTTTTCGTGATATGAGGATTGGGAATAAATGTTGTCCTTGGAGTATGGGGTGTATTGCGATACACCCCATACTCCAATATTTCAATGATCCCATGAAAATGGTCCGGCATAACAACAAAAATATCACATTTAATATTTGGACGGATTTCCTGAGTATTTAACCATTCTTCCAGTACAATTTGTCCCAAATCATTCAATTCCATTTTTTTATGTTTAATCTCTCCGAATAGGCATTCTCTGTACTTTGTACATATAGTGATGAAATAGGCCCCTGTATTTGAGTAATCAAATCCTTTCAGGCGAATGGAATGGCGGTTATGTTTTCTTGACTTCATCCTGAACAAACCTCTTATATGGATTTGTTCTTTATAACATTGATTATATTAGTAATGCTTCAATTTACTTGACAATAAATTCTGATCGAGGGTAATGGTTTTGTGATGATGGGGGGTATAGCGATACCCCCCATCACCCGGGGGTTCCCGTCACAAAACCTGTCCCCTCTTCTTCTCATCCAGCACATAGTGGAGCATCACATCGTCGGTCTGGGCCAGACGGCGGCAGGACTCCCGGGCAATATTCAGAAGGATTTTCGAAAAGAGCTGCACATTCTCTTTGTATAGGGAATGCAGGGCCGATCCGGAAAAGATAATAAGTTCCGAGTCTTCCTCGGCGATAATCGTAGCCGACTGGGGCTGAATGCCGATTAGAGAAGTCTCGCCGAAACACTGGCCCACCCGGAACTCAGCCAGCTCAAAAGCGGTCTGATCCTCTTCAATGTACATCTTCGCCATCCCGGATTTCACAATGTATATGTAAGAGGCCCTATCACCCCGGGAAAAGATAATCTCCCCTTTCCTGTAGCGGATCTTATTCATCTTTTTGAATAGAAAGTTCAGTTCATCCTCATTCAGACCACCCAATATGGTAATCTGTCCCAGAATTTCCATAATAGTGTCCGTATCCACAAGGGGTTCAATAGCATGTTCATTGTTTGTATTCATACACTAAATATAAGACAGCTGCAGTATTGATGGAATAGAAAACTGCCTGAGTCGGGGCTACTTGCTATAGGAGTCGGGGTCTATCGCTATAGGAGTCGGGGTCTATCGCTATAGCCCCCGACCCGAAATATAAAATCAGTCCAGTCCGGGAGGCACAAAAGCCTGACAGAAGGTTTTCACCTCTTCCGCCAGAGCATCCAGAACCTCTTCATTCTCGAAATTCTCCACCGCTTTATTGATGAAACCGGCGATCTGTTTCATTTCCTCTTCTTTCATTCCCCGGGAGGTAACCGCCGGAGTCCCCATTCTCAGCCCGTTGGGATTGAAAGGCTTGGCATCGTCAAAGGGAACTGTGTTGTAGTTGCACACGATCCCCGCCCGGTCCATGGCTTTGGCAGCCTGTTTCCCAGTAATGCCTTTGTTCCTCAGATCTATAAGCATCAGGTGATTTTCCGTCCCCCCTGAAACCAGGTTGAAACCGTAGGAGGAAAGTCCTTCTGCCAGGGCCCGGGCGTTCTTCACAACCTGGGCCGCATACTCTTTGAACTCGGGCTGAGAGGCTTCCAGCAGAGCAGCCGCAATGGCTGCGGTAGTATGATTGTGAGGGCCTCCCTGACATCCCGGGAAGACAGCCTTGTCCATGGCTTTGGCATGCTCTTCCCTGCAGAGGATCATACCGCCCCGGGGGCCTCTGAGACTTTTATGGGTTGTGGTTGTCACCACATCCGCATAGGGAACGGGTGAGGGATGAACACCACCGGCCACAAGCCCGGCAAAGTGAGCCATATCCACCCAGAGGATGGCTCCCACCTGGTCGGCGATATCCCGGAACCGCTTCCAGTCGGGGATTCCCGGAAAAGCGGAATGGCCCGCAATAATCACTTTGGGTTTGTTCTCACTGGCGGCTTTTTCCATGGCTTCGTAATCGATCTCTCCTTCGGGAGTCAGACCGTAGTGAATCATATTGAAATACTTGCCCGAAAAACTCACAGGGGATCCATGAGTCAGGTGACCTCCGTGGGAGAGCTCCATTCCCAGAGCGGTGTCGCCGGGTTTCATAAAAGCCAGATACACAGCCAGGTTGGCGGGAGATCCCGAGTAGGGCTGCACATTGGCATGATCCGCCCCGAAGAGGGCTTTGGCCCGCTGGATTGCCAGATCTTCGATCTGATCGATCATCTGCTGGCCTTCGTAATAGCGTTTTGAACTGTACCCTTCGGAATACTTGTTGGTCAGAACTGTTCCGGAAGCTTCCAGAACCGCATGGGAAACATAGTTTTCCGATGCGATCAGACGGATTTTGTCCCTCTGTCGAGCTTCTTCCTGTGAGATCATTTCTGCCAGCTGGGGATCCAGGTTTTTGAGATGTTCCATAAAAACTCCTCGATTCGTTACCCGGATACTTGAAATTTCAGACATGAGGCATCCGGGATACAGCCCAGACGCGCGGCTCAATTGAATTGCTCTGCTTCCCAGGGGTTTGCTCCCCTTCATGCGTCAGTCACAGAGTTTTAATATCATAAAAAAGGTTTTGAAACTGGTCAACCCTTGAGCCCTCAGGGGTCTGCCAAAACACTCAGTTCTCCTGTATTTCCTGTAAAACTGATAGCAAATACAACGGGGATATAATATCCTTCAATATTATGAATAGAATCACACTGGCTCTAATATTTTTTATTACCATCGGTCTCCCCGCCGTCAGCGCCGGAGAAGGAACTGTCGACCTGTCATCCGTCTCGGGAAGCCCCCTGCCTGTCACAGGTGTCACCCTCTACACGGCCGGACTGGCTCAGATTGTCCATGAAACCACCGTGCAGGGCAATCAGACGATCTATCTTCCGGTAGAGCATAAGGATATGAATGACATCCTGAAAAGCCTTGTCCTGGAGGATCTGGGAGGAGGCACCACAGAAGCGGTCAGCTTCGCCAGCGGAGACCCCCTCTCTTCCGCCCTGGGAGACATGAGGATCAACCCCTCGGGATCACCGGCTCTGAAGGATTTCCTCCTCAGAACCCAGGGAGAGATTGTGACCGTAACAACCCGGGAAGGAACCTACTCGGGAAAGATTTTCAGTGTGGAGATTCAGAGAGAAGATGAGAGCACCCTGACGGTTCTGAACCTGCTGGACGAAAGCGGAATCAGAGCAGTGAATATAACAGAACTCCAGAGCCTGAGCTATGATGATCCTGTCCTGAGGGATGAAATGAACAGAGCCCTGACCCTGATTGCCCAGTCCCGGATAAAGTCCACCAGGATGCTGGCAATCCGCTGTACGGGAACCGGTGAAAGACGGATCAGAATCAGTTATATCAGAGCTGTTCCCCTCTGGAAGACAAGCTATAGAATCACCCTGAATGAAGAGGGAGTTCCCCGGCTGGAGGGATGGGCCCTTGTTCAGAATACAGGGAATGCCCCCTGGAAAGATGTCCGGCTGGGCTTTGTAGCGGGAAGCCCCAATGCCTTTACCATGGATCTTTCAACACCCCGGTATGTTCACAGAGACCAGGTGGAGATCGCCTCGGCCGCCCCCATCGGAGCGACAGGATATGACAGGGGTTATGCTCCTGAACCGGCGCCCTCCATGGCTATGGAAAAATCCTACAGAGCCTCTTCCCAGATGATGGCTATGGAAGATGAGATGGCAGGGGATTACTATGCCGATGAAGCCTATGAGATGGAAGAATCCTATGTTCCCGCCCCGGCGGAATCCAGGGCCCTGGGAAGCCGTGCAGGGAACTTCTACCGCTATGATGTAAAGACTCCCGTCACCCTGGAAGCCCGTTCCACGGCGATGATCCCCATACTGGTATCGGAGAATGCCGGGTCCTCCCTGGCGGTCTATGACCCCTCCTACGATATGGTCTTCAAGGGGATCCGGCTGGAAAACAGCTCTGATGCGCAATGGGCCACAGGCCCCGCCACAGTACTGGAAGGCCGCTCCTATGCGGGAGATACCCTTCTGCCGGAAATGCTTCCGGAAAATTCCAGACTTCTGACCTATGCGGTCCACGGATCAGTGGAAGTTCTGAAAGAGACAAGCTCGGAACCCCAGAAGATAGTAAGCCTCAAAATGGCAGACGGTCTTCTGTACAGGGAAGACAGGATCCGGAGAGAAACCCTCTACAGAATTGAGGGAGATGAAAGGGAGCTGCTCCTGATTCATCCGAAAAATGCGGGATGGAATCTGATCGAAAGCCCGGAGATTCAGGAGGAAACACCGGGAGAGTACAGATTCACCCTGTCGGACTGGGAACAGCCGGTCCCCGTGAGAGAGGAGTATATAAGCACCCGTCAGTATAACCTACTGAGTATGGGAGTCCAGGACTATGCCTACTATCTGGAGTGGAATGGCCTGAACCCGGAACTGGAAGGAGCTCTGAAAAAACTTTCGGACCTGAAAAGGGACAGCGACAGGATCCGCAGTGAGATCACATCGGTGAACAACAGCCTTAGCCGCCTGGGAAGAGATCAGAGCCGGATCCGGGAGAATATGAAAGTCCTGGACAAAAGTTCAGATCTCTATGAACAGTATGAGAAACAGCTCGGTGATCAGGAGAAGCAGATCCAGTCGTACAATACCCGCCTGGACAGCCTTCAGACGGAAATTCTCAGATCCGAGGAGAGGCTGAAAGAGTATATTCTGAGTCTGGATATATAGAACACGGAAATAGGAGTGATTATTATATCAGAACACGCTGGAAACAGATTTTCCCGCGTGTTCTGCAGCCCAGAAAGTTCAGCTAAGCATTAAAGCTGTAATACTCTTCCAGATTTTCCAGATAGACCAGGCCCTTTTCTTCAAGACGGGGACGCATGTTATAGATATCTAGCCCCAGCTCTCCAGCGGCCAGACGTTTTCTTTTTTCTATTTCCCTGTTTTCCCGGGCGACTCCTTCTTCGAGAACTTTTTCAGCAGCACGTCTTTCTACAACGACCACCCCGTCGTCATCAGCAACGACAATATCTCCAGGCAGAATGAACTGTCCGGCACAGACGATGGGCACATTAACGGCTCCCAGAGTCTCCTTGACAGTTCCCTGGGAACTGACAGCTCTAGACCAGACAGGAAATTCCATATCCTCCAAAGGCCCTGTATCCCGGACCCCTCCGTCAATAATAAGTCCTTTCACACCCCGTGCCTTGGCTGATTCGGCCAGAAGATCACCGAAAAATCCATTATCCGTATCTGAGGAACAGGCGACAACCAGGACATCTCCGGGTCGGCAAAGTTCAATCGCCACATGCATCATCCAGTTGTCACCGGGCTGAACCAGGACAGTGACAGCACTTCCGGCAATTCTCGCATGTCGATAGATAGGCCGGATATAGGGTTTGAGGAGTCCTATCCTTCCCTGAGCTTCATGGGTTGTGGCAACCCCCAGTTCACCGAGACGATCGATCACATTCTGATCAGCTCTTTCTATATTTTTCACAGCTACTGTTTTCATTTCACATTCCTTCTGGTAATAGTATTTCGCCCCGGCTCAGAGCCCGGGCTGTTCTGATGATTCCCGCTTCTTTCACATCCGGGAACTCCCCGGACAAATCTAAAACGAGATTCACAGTGAGATCTCCCGAGGGATGCTCGATTCTGTAAATCGAGTCATCACCGGCAGTCTCCATTCTGGCCATACCGGCCGCCACTGTACCGGGAATGAGACACCCTGTAGCCACAGTGACTGACGCCAGAACTCCGATGGCAGCATGGATTTTATGGGGGATAAAACTTCTGGTATTGACCAGTCCGCCATTTTCAGGTGGGGAGATCAGAGTCATTTTCGGTACGGATTTTCCGGAAACATCCCCCAGGTTCATCGCTATCCCCGCCTGCAGACGGATCCTTTCCAGACGTTCTTTCAACTCTGTATCACTATTGAGTTGCTCCGGGGTCTCTCTTCCTGTCCGATCCAGATCGGAAGCCCGCAGCAGGACCACAGGCATCCCGTTATCAATACAGGTCACCTGAATACCATCGATGGTATCCGCAGGATTTCCTGTGGGCAGAAGAGAACCGCAGGCAGACCCGGCGATATCCTGATAATTGCATTTGATAGGAGCAGAGGTTCCCGGAACCCCGTCTATGGAGGCATCTCCACTATAAGTAATGTGTCCCCCTGGTGTCTGAAGCTTTACGGTACAGACAGACCCGCTGTTGGTCATAAAGATCCTGACCTGTGTTTCCGGATCAGAAGCCTGAATCATCCCGGTTTCGAGAGCAAACGGAGCCACTCCCGCCAGAATATTTCCACAGTTCTGAGTTCTGTCCGCCCGGCCTTCTCCCACAAGAACCTGAACAAATTCATAGTCCAGATCGGCATCTTCTCTGGATGACAGTGACACAATTCCCACTTTACTCGTCAAAGGATCCCCACCGCCTAATCCGTCTATCTGCCTTTTATCGGAAGGACCGCTACCGGCCATGGCTGCCAGTAGGATTCTGTCTTTTTCATCAGTATCTGCCGGCAGATGTTCATTCCGGAAGTACAGCCCCTTGGAGCTGCCTCCCCGGATCTGCATAAAAGGTATATTTCTCTGCATTGTTTTTTCCTGTAATATTAAAGGAGCAATTGAAAGTTTTTCTGAAAAACTTCCCGGACATTCATAACATGCTCAACCATAAGGCTTTCGGCCCTGGCACAATCCTTATCTTTCAGAGCCTGGAATATCGCTTCATGCTCAGCAAAAGACTGATCGCTACGACCGGGAATCAGGATTGTTTTGGTGTTATATTTTTTCATCTGCCCCTTGAGACTCACCAGAAGTCTGGTTGCCGTATTGTTGGGACAGGCATCATAGATGATTTTGTGAAACTTCTGATTGTTTTCCGAGTAGGACACAAGCTCCTGTTTCTCTTTATAGACTTTCATTTGCTGAAGAATACCCTCGAGAGCGGCCAGAGCCTCTCTCGTAAGGGCGTTGCAGGCCAGTCTGGTTATAAACCCTTCCATGAAACTTCTGAGTTCCAGAAATTCAAGAACCTCATCCAGAGAGTAGGATCGGACTTTGGCACCCTTATTCTGCTCAATAGAGACAAGAGTATCCCGCTCCAGCATCAGGAGAGCTTTTTTTATCGTGTTCCGGCTCACCTTGTACTGGTTGGCCAGTTCAACTTCACGGAGATTTTCACTGGGAGATAAAGAACCGTTTTCAATCTTTTTCTTCAAACTCTCATACACAGCAACGGAGGGTCCGTTATTTTTCATTACAATCTCCTAAATCGGAATTCAATTGATAATATATCCTGTAGCACCGGAAACTTCCAACACTTAAATAATAGAAGCAAAGATCCATTAATCATTTTTGATTTGAGCAGAGTCCGCGCCTCTTTTCATAAGGAACGCCTTCACATGGGGACTTATAAAAGCTATCAGAGCCAGCAATAGTATAATCAGAGAGATAGGTCTTGTGAAAAAACCGATCCAGTGACCTTCACTTACAATGAGCTGTTTCCTCATGGCATTCTCCAGAATCGATCCGAGGATAAGCCCCAGGACAAACGATGAAGTCGAATAGTCAAATCTTGTAAAAAAGTACCCGACGAAACTGAAGAAAAAGACAAAAATAACATCTGTCATATTATTCCTCAGAGAGTAGGCCCCTACAACTCCCAGGACCATAATCAGAACAGCCAGCATGGGATATGGGAGTTTCAGTATACGGGAAAACTGTCTGGCAATAACTTTCCCAAGAACAAATAACAGCATGAGAGACGCTATGATGATCCCGAAAAAGATGCTGTACAGCATAGTGGGCTGCTGTTTAATAAGCAAAGGTCCGGGGGTCAATCCATGAAGCATGAAAGCAGCCATGATGATAGCAGCCACGGGACTTCCGGGAATTCCCAATGTCAGTGTGGGAACAAGAGACCCCCCTACTGCGGCATTATTGGAGCTTTCCGGGGCAATGATTCCCTCATCAATTCCAGTTCCGAATTTTTCCGGATGCTTACTGGAGCGGACTTCCTCGCTGTAGGCAATGAAAGCGGCTATGGATCCACCTGCTGCAGGTACTATTCCTACGAGGGTACCGATAACCGAACCCTTCACATAGGTCTTCCATTTGGAGAGGATCTCTTTTAATGTGATGAATTGAAATTTTGTCTTTCCTTCGATTGTTTTTTCCGGCTGTTTGGTACTCAAGATCTTTCCGATGTTCTTATAGACTTCCGCTATGGCATAGGCTCCGACGAGAACCGGGATATAATCAATACCGCCCATCAGAAAATTCTGTCCGAAAGTAAACCGTTCAGTTCCATTAATGGAATCCAGTCCTACCGTAGAAAGCAATAGGCCGAAACCAGCGGCTACCAGGGACTTCAATTGATTCTTTGCTCCCAGACTGGAAATACAGCTCAGCCCCAGAAGAGCCAGGGCAAAATATTCGGCACTCTGGAATTTCAGGGCGAACCGTGACAGCATGGGTGCCGACACGAGCATGATAATTGCAGAAATAATACTTCCGATGGCAGAGGCTGAAATCGACAGTCCCAGAGCTTTCCCGACTTTTCCCTGCTTTGCCATGGGATAGCCGTCAAAGGTTGTCGCGATGGCACTGGGAGTTCCTGGAACTTTCAGAAGAATGGAGGAGATACTCCCTCCCGCCTGGGCACCGACATTCACGGCTATCAGTGTGATAATCCCCACAATGGGATCCATTTTATAGGTGAAGGGTAAAAGAAGCACCACCGACATGGTCGGTCCCAACCCCGGTAAGGCTCCGCAGATAATCCCGAAAAAAGTTCCCAGGAACATCGAAAGGAGAGCAAAAGGACTGAAAACAATGGGCAGTGACTGTAAAATATTTTCCATATATGTCTCCTTTTAATAGGCTAAATAAGAGAGCTGACGCATAAAGCCAAGCCCTCTTGGCAGTGACACGTAAAAGATTCTGCCGAATATGAGGGTTATAAGGACTGTCAGAATCAGCATAAAGAGGGCATTCTTTTTCAGAGATTTATATCCCATAGTCCTGATGGCCACAGTTCCATAGAGGAATGTGGAAAGGATAAAACCAATCACATTCAGGAAGAAAAGATAGAGACCGAACAGTCCTACGTTCAGGGCAATGAGACTCACCCCCCTGGGAGTGAGAGATTTGCTCTGTTCTTTCGGTTTTCTTATCAGATCCCGAAGGATCAGGACCATTAAAAAAAGGCAGATGATGATGATCATACGCGGAAATCCGGCAGGACCTATTTTATCTGTTGAGATCTCCAATCCTCCGAAGCTTCCCGAGACGATGAATGCCCCGACCAGAAGAGCGACAAGGATTAGACTGAATAGTATTTCCAATTTTACGACTCCTAAATTGTTTTTCAGAAAGAGAAGAACTCCGCGGGAGTCCTCTCTTTCTGAAAAAACTTACCTTACGAGAACGTCCCGGAATCGGGTCGTTTCAGTCTCCCACATCCGGCCATACTCTTCCTGGCCGATATACCCGGGTATGATATTAGACATGGTTTTCTTACTGGCTGTCTGATATTCCTCAGACGCATAGACTTTACGGACTAATTCAGCCAGTAAATCCTGAATCTCCACGGGAGTGTCCTTTCTTACGGCGTACCCCCGCCAGGAACCCTGGGTAAAGAAAATTCCTTTTTCTACGGAACAGGGAACATCCGCCAGGTCGGGTAGTCCCTCGATTCTGGATGTATGAAGTACAACAATGGGTCTGATATCTCCGGATTTCACCATGGAGGAGAAGGAAATCAGTTTATCCTGATAAATATCGATTTCACCGCCCAGTACGGCCGCTTTGGTCTGAGCCGACGATTTATATGGCACGTAGAGCAGCTCAATTCCCGCTTCCCGGGAAAAACCGTTGATGATGTAATCGTCCAAACCACCGGGAGAAGTACCGCCTATTTTGAGCTTTCCGGGATTCTCTTTCGCATAGGCGATCATATCTTCCAGGTTCTCGATAGGGCTGTCTTTTGAAACTCCGAAACAGACAATGTCAACCTGAAAATTGCCAATGGGAGCGAAATCTTCCAGCAGATTGGCATTGGGTCTTCCCAGTGCAGTAGCAATGGCATGGGAGGGTGTAACCTGAAGCATAGTGTATCCGTCGGCAGGGGTATTCTTTGCATAAACCATACCGTCAATTCCGCCGCCTCCGGGTTTATTTATGACATTCACAGGAACATCCACATAATTTTCCATAATCTTCGCAACCTGACGGGACATCAGATCGGAAGATCCTCCTGCACCGAAGGGTACAACAATTTCTATAGGTCTTCTGGGGTAGTCTCCCCCGGCATTTCCCTGTTCCTGCATTCCCTCGGCAAAAGAATTCATGGAAACAAGAAATATAGCAACCGAAATAAAACCTGACAATTTCCTTTTCATATTAGCTCCTTTAAATTCCTACTGTTAAATCAATTCCACATAAAAATAATTCAATTGGAAATGGGCTCATCATAAAAGATAAAGCTTGCCTATGATCTACATTGATTGACATATATGCATTACTTCATTGTAGATCAATTATTCTTTCACTATCACCTCCGTTTGTAAAGATTAACGCTATTCCCGAATGGGAAAACGGCGTATAAGCGTTGCCTACAGGATGTCCACAGTCCTGGGAAATACGGATTGAAACCCTTCTGCATAAAGAGCATTCCGTCCTCCCGCCTGGCCGCCTGAATTCCTTCTGAAATGATTGGCCCTGTTTTCTCCGGCATTGGTATAGTAATTCCAGAGATGTTCCTGGCCCTGCATGCACTCGATGGCGGCACGCTTCTGATCCCACACTTCAGTGATATCCAGGAAAACATCGGGCTTCCACTGCATCTGCTCTGTCTGGTGGGGTTCAAAAAGGTACACCTGCGGTGCTCCCAGCACTTTCTCCCCCGGATTGTGTCCCCAGGCCTGGGCGATCATACGACATTCCAGTAGGGTTTTAGTAACATAGGCATGATCCGTGTTATAGGGATCCACAAAGGAGTGGCTCATCATAAAATCCGGCTGTACCTTTCTGATCACATCGACCAGCCTGAATTTTGCCTCCTTATCCATTTCCAGGGGATAATCCCCCAGATCAAAGAACTGGATATCATGGACATTCAGGGCCTCAGCCGCAGCTTCCGACTCTTTGCGTCTCTCGGTTTTCACTTTTTCGAGAGTCATCCCCTCTTTTTTCCAGTATTTGGCACTTTCGCCTCTCTCGCCGTAGCTGAGACAGACCACGGTGACATCGTATCCCCGTTTCGCATGGAGCGCGATGGCTCCTCCTGCCCGCCAGACAAAATCGGCGGAATGGGCGCTCATGACAAGCGCAGTTTTATTTTCAGACATTCGAGTCTCCTATTTAGTAGTAGTTATCAAGTTCAGGCATTTTGTTTATTGACATCTGCCTTTTTTTCAGTTTTTTTTCTTTTCTCCATCTTTCCGATAATGAGAGGATAAAAAACGGAGAGCAGAATAAGCAGAATAAGGACTAAGGATATGGAAGAACTGATGAATCCCTTTAAACTCCCGTCAGATAAGACCAGCGCCTTTCTGAAAAACTGCTCCATATCTTTCCCCACAATCATGGAAAGAATCATCGGTGCGATGGGAAACTTAATCATCTTAAGAAAAAGACCTATGAACCCGAAGAGGATGACAATATAAAAATCCAGGGAGCTGTACTGCAAAGTATAGGTACCGACAAATGCCAGGGCGAGCACCACAGGATAAAGAATCTTGGAGGGAGTTGCCAGTATTTTAACAAGTAGACCAACAAGAAGTATATTAAGGGCGACAAGATAAAGATTTCCCACAAACATGCTGTCAACCAGAGACCAGACCAGTTCAGGATTATTTTGAAATAGAAACGGACCCGGCCTGACGCCGATCATGATGAGAGCACCAAGCATTACCGCGGTTACCGGAGAGCCGGGAATGCCCATTGTCAGCATAGGGATAAAGGCTCCCACCGAAGCTGCATTATTCGCCGATTCAGGAGCTGCCAAACCTTCTATAGCTCCTTTGCCGAATTGATCACGGTTTTTAGAGACCTGTTTTTCAAGAGAATATCCCAAAATAGATGCCATACTGGCTCCAGCGCCTGGTAAAACCCCCACAAGGAATCCAAGAGGAGCACCTCTTAAAATGGGTTTAACTGATCGTTTCCACTGGTCCTTTGTAACCCATATTCTGCCGAGGTCTTTACTCTTCCCTTTTTCTTTTTTCTTCTTGCTTACATCGATGGAAAGATAATTGAAGAGAACTTCCCCCACCGCATAAATTCCAATAACGATTACAACAAAATGAACACCGTTACTGAACTCAGGCATACCGAATGTAAATCTATAAACAGAAGTTTGCAGATCAATTCCAATAGTACTGATTGCCAACCCCAGAAACATGGATATGAAGCCTTTGACCATTTTCCCAGTTGAAAGGGAAATAACGGCTGACAATGCAAAAAGATACAAAAGGAAATATTCCGTCGGGCCGAATTTCAAAGCAAACCCGGCCAGAGGTTTTGCAAGAAAGATAAATCCTATTACCGCAATAGTTCCACCTACAAGCGATGCCAGAGCGGAAATGGCAAGGGCGGGTCCGGCCTGACCGTTTTTTGTCATTGGATATCCGTCAAATGTCGCTGCAATAGCTGCTGAATCTCCTGGCGTATTTAAAAGGATAGAACTGCGGGATCCACCATACATTGCGCCGTAATATACTGTGGACAAGAGAATCATAGCGGAAGTGGCATCCATTCCGAATGTAACCGGTAAAAGAACTGCCACTGCTGTGGAGGGACCAAGCCCGGGGAGCATTCCCACAACAGTTCCTAAAAAACCTCCACATGCAATGAGTATGAGGTTAACGGGCAGGAATACCGTTGAGAACCCCTGGGCAATTGCAATTAAATGTTCCAATTATAGGCTCCTATTTTATAAAATATATTCATTTCAAATAAAGTCCTACTAGATAATGTTTTAATTCAAGGGAGACTTAAACCTAGCAGCCTTGAAAAACCAAACCACACCACAACTGTAAATATAACTGCAACTGGAATATTCACTTTCCAACGTTTCATGCCATTGACCAGACATAATTCAAGAAATAAAAATAAAATGGTGGATATAAGAAACCCAACTATTTCAAAAAAAATAGAATAGACTACACAGATCAGCATTGTTCCGAATAATAACTTTGGAGTTCTTCCACTCTTAAGTTTTCTCAGTACATCTAAAGACTCATCACGTTTTTTAAACTCTTCGAAGAAATAAATTAAACTTAAAACAAACAAACCCGCGGCAATGATTACTGGAAAATATAGTGGTGCATTTGGGTTTCCCATGGGTGCTTTATCTATTCTCAGCGAAGAAATCAAAAAAATGATACTGAAAAGATTCAAACTGACCGGAACTATCAAACGTGAAAAAAACATATACAACCTCCGTCTATCGAACCCAATCCTTGAGGTTCTGAAAACAGAACCTCAGGGATCACTTATTTTTTCAATCCAGTTGCTTCAATCAACTCTTTATAGATCAAGTTGTTTTCTTCCAGTAAAACAGCAGTATCGACACTATTCTTGTAATAGTCAGACCACTGATTCTGCTTCAGCACAGCCTTCCACTCAGGTGTTTTTACCACTTCAGCAAAAATACCATCCCAATAGGCTATTTCTTCTTCTGTCATATTCGGGGGCCCCATGAATCCTCTCCACTGGGCAACTGAAGCCCCGCCCAGTTCTTTCCATGTGGGAACTTCCGGAATATCTTCCATACGTTCTTCACTGGCCACAGCAAGAATTTTTACCTTACCGGCTTTGTACAGCTCAGTGGCTTCGGCCGCATACATGGTTGCTCCCTGCATATGATTCCCCGCAAGCTGAGTTACAATGTTGGCGCCGCTTTTTTCTACGAGATACTGAATTTTTGAAATATCCACTCCATATTGCATAGCTGCCTTTACAAACATCAGATGGGCATTGTTTCCTAATCCGAAAACACCAATTTTCAGAGATTCAGGATCATTCTTCAGTTGAGCCATAAAATCTTCAGCAGTCTGATAAGGAGAATCTACAGGGACGACCAGAGCTTCCCATCCGGCTGAAATCGTAGCCAGGGGGGTAAAATCATTGTATGTTAACTCGCTCACTCCCAGAGTATTGTTATTGAGAATCAGAGCGGAATTGATAGAAAGTGTATAGCTGTCCTGATTTTTCAGAAACTGCCATGCGATTTCCCCGCTTCCCCCCGGTTTATTGACAATGACAATGGGCTGATCAACAAGTCCGGTTTCTTCAAGAACTTTTTTCATCGCCCGGGAAGTCAGATCCCATCCCCCGCCGGGATTAGCCGGTACAAGAAAAGTAATCTTCTTTGAAGGATAAGGTTTCGAAGACTCAGACTGTCCTTCTGCAAAGCCAATGGCTGTATAAAAGAAAAATACAATCCCCAGCATTAAAGGGATTTTTCGCATGATTTTCATATATCACTCCTTTCGTTGTTAATGTGAACTTTAAACATATTAGCAATGCTGTACATTATCTGTCAACATTTTTGTTGAACAATTTTGTTGACTAAAAAAATCCCTAAAAGCTGAGGAAATATTTATATGACATTTACACCCCTGAAATCAGAGGCGTAAATGGGTAGAAAGGCGAATCAGAGAATGGTTTATTTTATTCAGATATATGGATTTATATAATACACTAGTTCAATCTCCAGCAGCTTCAGATTCAGCCGTTCATCCTCCAGGGTCAGAACAGCTTCCATCCAGTCCTGCCGGCTCTCTTCCAGCTCGGAAAGAGAGGCCCGGCCTTCGCTGTAGCTCAGTTCCATCTTGGAAAGAGTCTGCGCCAGAAGAGACACATTCAGCTTGTCAACATCGATATTGGCCCGGCTGAGCTGAATATCCAGGTACAGGGTGTGGACATTGTCCCGCCGTATCTGCCGGGCTGTTTCCAGATTGATTTCGGCAGTCCGGACAGCATCCTCCCGATCCAGAAAGTCCATCTGCCCGGAAGAGCCCTTAATGTACCCGTCCAGAGGAACGGAGAGGGAAAATCCCAGACCCAGCGAGTCACTCCACTCTTCAGAACTCCAGGATTCCTCCCGGAAGGCCGGGTTCACACTGGAGGACCAGCCCAGACTCATCCCCAGGGTGGGTCCATAGAGACTCTTTCCTTCCAGATCGTAACTGATCCGGCTGATCTCAAGCTGATTCTGCAGGACCACAATAGAAGGATCCGGTCCCAGAGAAGCCATAAGTTCCTCCAGGGGAGGATCAGAGGAAACCTCCTCCGGCGGCGATTCCAGACGGACAGAGACCTCCTGTTCCAGTCCCAGATAGCGCTTGAGGGTAATATACCTTTTTTCCTGATCCGAGCGCTCTTTCATAAGCCCCGGAACGCCTCCGGCCGCGGCAATCCTGGCGGAAAGCAGCTCCAGATCCGACCGCAGCCCTCTGTCAAAC
Source organism: Oceanispirochaeta sp. (assembly GCA_963666275.2). GTDB lineage: Bacteria > Spirochaetota > Spirochaetia > DSM-2461 > DSM-2461 > Oceanispirochaeta. The sequence goes on along the minus strand of CAXXOA010000001.1, from coordinate 570,470 downwards.
TGGAGCTGAATCTGCCCCAGACGGGTTTCCGCCAGAGCCACATTCTCCTCCTGAAAGGCAATCCGTCTGTCTCCTGCCAGGATCTGATGAAATAAAACCGTCAGATCATAGCGGAGGGAGGCGATCTCCTCCCGGAGAGCCAGTTCGGCATTCTGCCTTCTGAGCACTTCCAGCTTTTCCATCAGAGAGAGTCCCGGAGAGAGTCTGAGCTGCATATCCACGGATCCCCGGACAGACCAGTTGTCCTGCTCTTCCCTCTCGGGTGGATCCGGCTGGGTGTAGGCGCTGACAAGGGGGGAGGATCGGGACAGGGAGGCACCGGCGCTGAGGGAAGGGATCCACTGATCCGGAGCGTCCTCCTGCCGGCGGGCGCTTTCAAGGGCGGTCCTCAGTTTGATAAGTTCCCCGTTACTCCCGGCCATCCGGTTCCAGGCCTCTTCCAGGGTCAGACTGATCTCCTGGGAAGACAGTGCCGCCGAAAGTGGGCCTGAGAAAATAAGAAAAATGAGTCCCAGGGCTTTGAGTTTATTCATGGAGCATATCCCTTTCTTTGTGGTGGTGAGACTTTCTGTTGCTGTGGGTCAGAACCAGCAGGGAGGGAACCGCATAAAGAGCCATCAGAGTCGAAACAAGCAGCCCTCCCGATACGGCGATTCCCAGGGGCTGAAGGATATTGGATCCCTCTCCCAGGCCGATAGCCAGGGGGAGCATACCGAAAATGGTAGTCATGGTGGTAATGATAATAGGCTGGAAACGGATCCGGGCGGCATGGATCAGCGCCTCTCTGTAGTCGCTGAACTCCAGCCTGGATTTCAGATAGAAATCAATCAGGATAATCGCATTATTCACAACAATCCCGCCCAGAAGAATGGTTCCCAGAAGGGAGTTCAGGTTCAGGGTGGATTTGAAGAGCCAGAGGCTGAAAACAACCCCCACAAACCCCAGAGGGATGGTCACAAGAATCACCAGGGGGATCCATAGGGAGTTGAACTGGAAGGCCAGGAGCAGGTAGATCAGCACCACAGAAATAGCCAGGGCCACAAAGAGGGACCGTATGGCGCTGTCCATCTCGATACGGGGATTGTCGAAGGTATAGCTGTATCCTTCGGGAAGGACAAGGTTCTCCTCCAGATAGGCCTGAGCCTGCTGCTGCATCTCCAGCCTTTTACTGTCACTGATCCGGAATCCCGCCAGTCCGTAGATCCGGAAGGCGGGTTCGCCGTTTTCGCTGTAAACCTGGGAAACCCCGCTGGTTTCGCTGAAGTTGAAAAAGTGTTTGAGCGGTATGAACTGCTGCTCCCAGGGAACCAGGAAGTCTTCCAGTTTCTGACGGGAGTTCACAAGATCCTCCGGATAGGAGGCGGAGATGTCCACATCTTCCGAATCCTCGGAAAGGGTAATGGTGGAGGTTCCGTTGAGTACACGCCTGATCAGCTGGGTCAGGGAGGATTCGGAGAGCCCGGAAAAACTGTCGATAGTCTCTTCCCGGGACTTCAGATTCAGCTGCCTGACAATGGACGATGAGGGTTCCGTAAAGGTCCGGCGGAAGATCTCCTCCTCATTCAGGAGGGTCTGTATGGATGCCAGAAGCTCCACTTTTACCTGAGGATCCGGCCCGAAAAGGCTCATCTGAAAATCAAAACTCCGGGGCAGAGGCAGAGCCGCCGGATCCCAGGCCATCACATTGTAGTACCAGTCCCCTTCGGAGACAAAAACCTCCTGAAGCCGGGCAATGGCCTCTTCGGTGTACTCGGAACTGTGAAGGTCCAGAAAATACTGATTGAACCGTCCGTAGAGATTGGCAAACTTTTCTGAAAGCAGGTCTCCCACAGCTTCATCTATTTTGGCATTCATCTCGGGGATTATTTCATTCATATACACTTCAGGATCGGAGATTTCTGAATTCCGGAAAAAGAGGACAACCCTGTCCGATGTGGGAGTGGCAATAATTTCTCTGGGGATCCGGGGCATAACAAGCAGCAGCGAGACAATCAGGATGCCGAAAGCCGCCACAAGAAATCCGGCGGCCCTGCGCTTTTTCCTCAGGATCCAGTGGAGACTGGTTCCGTAAAGATTCCCCAGCCCCTGAAAGATCTTCTCATCCCTTTTTTTAAGCCGCTTCCCCATGGGGCCTTTCGTCTGATGCCCCAGAAAGGCATAGAAAGCCAGTACCGGAACCAGGGTGAGCGAAACAAGCAGAGAGCCCATAAGAGCAAATACAACGGTTCTGGCCTGATCCCCCAGAATGGCGTTGGTCAGAGGGGCCGTAAAGGATATGGGAAGAAAGACAAGCACAGACGTCAGGGTGGAGGCGATCACCGGGGACCTTACCTGATCCACCGCATCAATAACAATTTTACGCCACTGCAGGATTCTGCCCGCCCCTTCCGATTCCAGTCGGTGACGGTGAATATTCTCCATCACAACGATGGTAGAGTCCACAATCATGCCCACGGCCAGAGCCAGACCTCCCAGAGAGATCAGATTAATGGAAACCCCGAAGACCTGCATAAAGAGAAAACTGATAATGATTGTAACAGGGAGGGATGCCGCAATCAGCAGAGTATTTTTCCACTCTCCCAGGATCAGGAAAACAACAGTCACAGCCAGAAGTCCTCCGATGAGGGCGGCCTGTACCACATTCTGGATGGATTTGCTTATGTACTTGGCCGGATCCAGATACAGGGACATTTCTGTATCCCCCGGTATCAGTCCCTCGTCGATCCCCTGCTGGAGAATTTCCTCGATCTGCCGGGTCATGGTATTCACATTCCCGCCCTCTTCCGGCGTGGCGGTGAGCTGAACCGCCGGCTCCCCTTTCACAAGGAAAACCCGTTCCGGCAGGGTATAGCGGATATCCAGCTGAGCGATATCGTCCAGGGTAATCCGGGAGTTCCCCACCTGTTTGATCTCCAGCCGGGAGAGCTGATCCAGGCTTTTTTCATTCCTCTCCAGACGGATACTCAATCTGTCGTCCCCCGTATCCAGAGATCCCAGGGGTTGAGGAAGAAATCCTGACTGGAGCGCCGTATTGACATCACTGATTGTAATCCCGTAGGAGAGCATTTTCAGCTGCTCCAGCTGGATCTCCACAATCAGACGCCTTGTATTGTAGAAGCCGATCTCCTCCAGATCTTCTATTTTCATCAGCCGGGGCTCAATATTGTTCTTCAGAGTGTAATAGAGCTCTTCCGAAGGGGTCGTCTCGGAAGTGAGTCCCATTACAAGGTACCCCGCATTCTCCCCCTGCCAGTACCTGACCGAATAGGAATCCTGAATGACCGTTGGAAGAGTGGCGTTTACCGTGACCATCAGGTTTTCCACTTCCGTCCGGGCTTCATCACTCTCCACATTCCAGTTGAAAGTCAGGCCGAACCGGCTGGAGTCGGTGGAATAGGTGGTTTCCAGAAGATCCAGATCAGAGAGGGACATCAGGCTGTTTTCGATGGATTCGGCATACTGGTCCTGAAAATCTACAGCGGAAATTCCGGGATGACTGAACTGCACCATCACCTGGGGACGCCTGGTCTGGGGATACATCATAACCGGAAGCCTTAAAAGGACTATCACTCCCGTCGCGATCAGAAGAATAACAAGAAGGAAAAAACCGGTAGATTTACGGAAAAGAAAATCTAGCATCAGCGGTCACCCTGGGAACCGTTCCCGGCCATTCTTGACTGGATCAGCTCCCGGACACTCATCCCCTCGGCTTCCCGTCCATCGGGCAGACGGACATACTGTTCCCCCTCGGAAATCCCCAGGGATATCTCTATTTTATCTTCCTTTTCCGGTCCGGCAGTAACCTGCCGCATCTCCAGGAGCCCCTGGCTATTGAAAACCCAGACCGCCGGCTCCGGCTGCTCCGGAATGAGGGCGGTTCTTTCTATGGTGATACCCGATGCTTTCTCCACGGGAAGATCCACAAAAAGGACGGTTCCCAGATAGAGTCCCGCCCGGGGAGGAAACTGCATTGTCAGGGTGAAAAGGCCTGTGGAATAATCCGGTTCGGTAGTTATGTCCCGGATTTTACCGGAGAATCCGTCTCCTTCGGGAGAGACTCCTGTCACAGGAAAGCCCATCATACTGCGGACAGCCCGGGCATCCCTGTCGCTCAAACTGGCCTCCAGCAGAAAAAAGCGGTCATCCAGAACCGTGACTCCCGGGGTACCCGATGAAACCTGCTGGCTTTCATAGACATGAACTTCTGAAACAATCCCGTCAATGCGGGATTCCAGAATGACGGGCTTATAGGTTTCCCCCACCACATCCCGGGTTAAACGGATCAGAGGATCCCCAGCTTTTATCCTGTCTCCCGGAGAGACCAGGAGGGCATCCACATAGCCGTCCACCGAAAAGGTATGACTTATTTTCCTGTAGGGTGTGATCCTTCCTCCGACGGTAATGCCCCTCCCGGATCCGCCGGAGCCGGCGGTGGCAATGGGGCCGCTGCCTCCCCGGGATCCCCCGAACTGGGCAGATAGGGGCAGAACACAGAAAAATAAAAGGAATGAAATGAAGGCTGACAGACTTTTCCGGATGTACATAATTAATTCTCCCTGACAGGAATAGTATACTCAGGAAAGCAATTTATCAGCCAGCGGTTACAGATAAAAAATCATTCTCGATTCACTGGTTCAGCAGTTCCACAAGCTGAATTTTCATCCCGTCGGGATCCCGGATGTAGAGAAAACGGATACCCGGGCCGGGCTGATTGGGCCCTTCCAGGACCGGGATCTTCCGGTTTTCCAGTTCTTTCATTGCCGCCTCAAGGGACGCAGTCTGAAAGCCCATGGAGAGACTTTTCCCAAAGGCGGGAGTCCCTTCCCCTTCCCTCCTGATCAGTTCAACACGAGTCTCCCCGCTGCCCAGAAATGCCAGCTCAATCCCTTCTGCAGGGTTGACTCTTTCCATAAGTTCAAGCCCCAGAAAATCCCGATAGAATTCCAGTGATGCGTCCATATCGGACACGTGGATCGTGGTCCATAAATAATTCATACCTTTCTCCTTTTCATCGACAACTTCAGAAACCGGAATCTTCAGTTATCCGGTCCTGCTTTTTCCGGTATCCCGCAGTTTCCCGAAGAGGTTCTCAAAACTGTCGTGTACCCATAAACAACGAAACAGAAGGAAATTACCTGTTGCAGAGTTAGAAGAGGATGCCCCTGAATATACATAAGATATCCCATACTGCCGTTCATAAGCATAAAGAAAAGCCATCCCGCAGATCTGCCTTTGGCCATAAAGTAACTTCCCGCAAGAAATCCTATCGTAACCAGGATTTCCAGAACCTGGGAAAGAGAACGGATTCCGCCGAAATCCATAAAACTGTAACCAACTCCCAGGATTATAAACAGATAGGTGAATCCGCTGGCCAGCAGATCGAGCCGCCGGCTAGCGGTGCTTTTCGGACGGAGATCCTTGGACAGACCGAAAATCATGGCCGGTATACCGCCGGCTTCGATGGATGCGGCGATCCAGTTGTGTTTCAGCACAAGGATCACGACCCAGGCGGGAACTCCCAGAATATAAAGAATCCAGGAGACGATACGAAAGCGCCTTCTCAGAGAAAAACTCAGGTTTTCGGCCAGAGAAAAAAGAATTTTATTGATAAGATAGAAGAGCCCGCCCCATAGCTGAAGAAATAGTATCATTGAAAAGAATCCTTACTCAGTCTGTATAGGAATACCTTACAGAACCTGAAGTATCGGGGCAATAGTCGTTTCAATCAGATCTGATTGATAAAGTCCTGGATATAATGGAGCGCTGCCCCCACGGAGATAGAGTCTTTCGGATAGAGACTCACCTGAATGAAATTTTCCCTGTTGGAAAAGACAACCCGTCTTGTGGTCAGGTCCTGAAGCTTCTCCAGGTCCTCCTGAACCAGAAAGTGGGAGATTTCCCCCCCCAGTATGACAGGCGTATCCAGAAGAATATGCAGATTATTGAGGGCGTTGGACAGATAGTTGAGGAACTCATCCCAGCGCCTCATATGTTCGGCATCCCCCTGACGGAGAACTTCAAAGAAGTCTCCTATTTTTTCCTGCGGGTTCAGCAGTGCCCCCAGGGAGCAGTAGGTTTCAATACAGCCTCTGGCACCGCAGTAGCACTCCCGGCCGTCCGGAACAAGCTGCATGTGTTCGGCCGCGCCGCAATGACCGTTCTCGCCCATCCAGACTTTTCCGTTGGCAATCATGGCTCCGCCCAGATGATTTCCCACAGAAAGGTAAAGGGCATTGCTAATGCTGTCATTGACCCAGAGTTCTGTTTCCGCCGCGCATTTGGCATCATGAAAAAAAGCACAGTGGGAGTTCAGATAGCGGGAGAAGGCCGAAATATCCAATCCCGTATACCCCAGTGTATCCCCGTAGGTAATTTTCTGGCCGTCCACCGAAGTCAGTCCCTGAATGGCAAAACCGATTCCCAGGATCTGATCGAGCAGATAGTTCTGTTCCAGAATAAAATCCTTGATCTTGTAGGCTACCTCTTTGTAGTACTCTTCCCGGTTTGCATAGGGAATGTCAAAACGGCTAGTTCCGCAGACTTCCCCCTTCAGATCGATACTGAGAATTCGGACCTGATTCTGATGAATCCCCACGCCGATGGCAATCCTGGCGTTCGAACGGATAGAGTAGGCCACAGCCCTCCGTCCTACGGAAGATTCAAAATAGCCTTCTTTGATCACAAGGCCCTTTTCCTCCAGTTTGACAATCTTCTGTGTCACCGTGGGAAGGCTGAGATTGAGATGGGAGGCGATCTCCTGTTTGGATATTTTGCCGCTGGAATATATAAGGTTATATATAAGGGTGAGATTATTCTTTTTGATGTCGGAAACAGTTATGTTTTTCATTCAGTCCAGTTCATTACTTTTGTAAGTTAATTGTTCTCTTCGAATATAACCACTCAAAACCAAAGGATCGTTTTTTATATGACTATTTCAGATTTTCTGTGAATAATTATACAGAAGATCTTACAAAAGTACCACAAATTGTGGCCAGATAATTGATCTGCCCGGAGTAGAAACCATCTGTATGGTTAAAAGCATGCCTGCAGAGCCGGTCCGATAGGAGGAAAAAACCGATTCTGCAGGCATTGTAATTATTGCATTATCAGAAAATCAGAAACAGGTGAAAGCTCCGTCCACTATAAAATCGGAACCAGTGGTAAAAGAGCTGGTATCACCCGCAAGGTATACAGCGATAGACTGCAGTTCTTCAGGTTTTCCCATCCGTCCCATGGGAGCCATTTCATTCCATTTGGCAATCAGGGGTTTCAGATCGGGAGAGTTAAGGGTGAGCTCTGTTCCTATATATCCGGGACTGATGCTGTTGACCCGCACTCCCCTCTTGGCATATTCCACTGCCATGGATTTTGTCAGCTGGATAACACCGGCTTTTGAGGCATTATAGGAGCACTGGGGCTGAGGTACATTGACAATGTGTCCGGACATGGAGGCTGTATTGACGATGGAACCGTAACCCTGCTTCAGCATCTGTTTTGCCGCGGCCTGGGATGTCAGGAATACCCCTGTCAGGTTTATATCAATGACTTTTCTCCACTGATCCAGAGTCATCTCTTCAGAGGGAATATTCATGCAGATTCCGGCATTGCAGAAAGCCGCATCGAGTTTTCCGAATTTATCCAGGATGGTCTTCATCATGGCATCGACATCTTCCTGTTTTGTGGCATCCGCTTTTATGGCGATGGCTTCCACACCCAGGGATTCCCGGATGGATGAAGCTGTTTTTTCCGCTTCTGTAATATCAATATCAACAATAGCAAGATTGCTTCCCGCTTCTGCAAGGGCAGTTGCCACTGCTTTTCCTATACCTCTGGCTCCTCCGGTAACAAAGGAGACTTTGCCGTCAAGGCGCATCTTTTCAATGATTCCCATCACTCTTCCTTCCTTTTTATATTTCTATTATATAAAATCACTTTACTTAATTACATATACAATATGTATCAAAGCTTTTATTTGTCAAGGATAAAAGAGGAAGAAAGAGGAAATACTTCAATCGATATTTTTTTATCTTACATTATTATAGGTATTTACAGCCATTAAGGCCCCTAAAACTTTTTTAAAAAAAATGTTGACAACTGGGAATTATGATAATAGCATGAGTTTCATAAAACAGTTTTATAAAACTTAATAATTTATTTAAACGGCGATTATAGTGCTTCAGGAAGTGGATCCCCCCGAAGGAACTATACTGCAGGAGAACCCTTAAAAAGGAGGTGAAACAGAAACGTTCTGTCCCTGTCAAAAGGAATACAGATTTTAAGTTTCTGTTCAGTTTTCAAAGGAAGGTTTTCTAAAACTCTACTTTTTAAAAGATGAGTAGGCAGACAAGCCGGAACGTATTTAAAAATTGTCAATAAGATCTCTGCTTGTAAAAAGAGATTTTTAAAACTTGTCATTTTTTAAAAAAATTATCGGAGGAGAATTAAATGAAAAAGGTTTTGACTTTAGTACTGGCATTGGCCATGAGTTTTACCGTATTTGCCAATGGACAGAGTGAAGATTCTGATACATTGAAAGTGGGAATTACCATTCAGTCTCTGGAAAACAGCTACTGGGCCGGTGTTTTCGGAGAAGTAGAAACATTGATGGAAGCAAAGGGCTGGGACTATACCATTCTCAGCTGTAAAGATAATTCTGCCACACAGATTCAGCAGATTGAGAACTTCATCACAAACCAGGTTGACCTGATCATGGTTCATCCTTCTGACCCCAACGCACTGGAAGACTATCTTGCAACCGCCAGGGATCAGGGCATTAAAGTAATGTGCTGGGATGACAAAATGAAAAACACCGATGTGAACTGGGTACTGGACAACACAGAACTCGGTCATGTAATCGGAACAGCCGCTGCCGGATTTGTTAATGAGAACTACTCTGCATCCAACAAAGCACAGATTGCTATCATGAACTATCCCCAGACTCCCATCCTTCTTGAAAGAGAAAATGGAATCCTGGCGGGTCTGAAAGAAAATGCCGCTGGTAAATACGAAGTTGTTGCTCAGCAGCCTGCTCTTGATGCCGCAACCGGACTGGCTAACATGGAATCTATTTTCCAGGCTAATCCCGATGTAAAAGTTGTATGTTCTATCGGAGCCGGTGGAGACATCGGAGCCAACGAAGCCTATATGTCCAAACTGGGTGGAAAGATTCCTTCTGACGTAGGTATCTTCTCTGCTGACGCAACTCAGCAGCAGCTGGAAGCCATCGTAAACGGCGAAGCAACAAGAGCTTCTGTCGGATTCGAAGGATCCAACAAGAAAACCGCTGAGGCCTGTGTAGCCCTCTATGAAAAACTGATGATGGGAGAAACCTTCGCAGATCAGAACATCTTCAGACCTCTCCTGGTAATCAATGCTGATAACGCTGACGAATACCTGGCTGACTATAAATAAGATTCGAACCCTTAATTTATAGGTAATAAAGAGACAGCCGTTGCGGGTAACCGTAACGGCTGGTTCTTAATTCTATGGAAGGAATGCCATGAGTGAAGACTATGTACTGGAATTAAAAAATATTAGAAAAGAGTATCCGGGAGTTGTTGCACTGAAAAATGTGACTCTTCAGGTCAAACCGGGTGAAATCCTGGGACTGATCGGTGAGAACGGTGCGGGCAAGTCTACATTGATTAAAACCTGCTCCGGAGCGGTAATCCCCACTTCCGGAAAGATTATAATCAATGGTCAGGAACATACAGAAATGACCCCCCAGCTGGCCAAAGAGAACGGGATAGCCATAATCTATCAGGAATTCAACAATGTTAGTGAGCTTTCCGCAGCTGAAAACCTGTTCCTGGGCGATCCTATCAGAAAGGGGATTTTTATTGACCGCAAGGCTATGGAAGCGGAAGCGGAAAAAGCCTTTGCTCAGCTGAATATCAAAATCGACCCCAAAGCTCTGGTAGGCGATCTGACTGTGGGATATCAGCAGATGATCGAAATTGCCAAAGCGATACAGCAGGATGCAAAAGTCCTGATCATGGATGAACCTTCCGCGCCTCTGACGAATGCTGAAGTACAGAGCCTTTTTAAAGTCTGTGACCTTCTGAAATCCAGAGGGGTTTCCATTGTTTATATTTCTCACAGACTGGAAGAGATTTTCAGACTCTCAAGCAGAATTGTTGTCCTCCGGGATGGGGAGTACATTGATACTCTGCAGACAGCGGAGAGTACAGTAGACGAACTGATACAGCTGATGGTTGGACGGGAACTGAAGGATACCTTCCCCGCCAGAGAATCCATCGCACTGAAAAAAGAAGTGATTTTCGAGGCAAAAAATGTTACGGGAAACGGGAATCACAACGTCAATCTCAAGATCCACAAGGGAGAAGTTCTGGGCCTGGGCGGTCTGGTTGGTGCCGGACGGACAGAAATGGCTCAGATGATATTCGGTGCGGTTCAGAAAACAGAGGGTCAGTTCTTTTTCAAGGGAAAAGAGGTGAATCCCAAATCCCCCAGAGAAGCCATCGATATGGGAATAGCCCTTGTTCCGGAAGACAGAAAAAGGCACGGCGCCCTGCTGGGTGTTTCAGTCAAAAACAACATCAATATGCCTATCTACAAGAGTATTTCCAAGCTGTCTTATATCGATGAATGCAAAGAAGCCTCTGTGACGGAAAAATACAGAAAAGAACTGCTCATCAAAACACCCACGATTCAGCAGAATGTAAAAAACCTGAGCGGTGGAAACCAGCAGAAAGTTATCCTCGGAAAATGGCTGGCGGCAAACTCGGAACTGATAATCCTGGACGAACCCACCAGAGGTATCGACGTGGGAGCCAAGTTCGAGATTTACAAGCTCATAAACCAGCTTGTTGAAATAGGAAAAACCGTTCTTCTCATTTCATCGGAAATGGAGGAACTGATCGGTATGTCCGACAGAATCGTTGTATTCGCAGAGGGCAGAATCACCGGTGAATTACAAAAAAAAGACTTTGATCAGAATACAATTTTGAAAATGGCATCTGATGTTCAGGAGGCATAGAGATGAAGGATAAAATTATAAATAATGTTAAAAAAAGCGCCATCTGGATAGTGCTTTTACTTCTGGTTGTTTTCTTTACCTCGGCGAACCACAGGTTCCTGTCAATGAACAACCTTTTTACAGTCGCCAGACAGGTATCCATGTACGGTATTGCCTCAATCGGTATGACCTTTGTTATTCTGATTGCAGGAATTGACCTTTCCATCGGTTCTGTCATCACCATTGTGAATGTTGTCTGTGCCTATCTGATGGTGAATATGGGATTCGGTATGGCCGAAGCGGTTCTTGTCTCTGTGGTCATGGCAACTCTGATCGGTTTAATCAACGGATTTCTGATCTCAACCGTAGGAATGCCGGCCATTATCGCCACCTTCGCCACTCAGACCGTATTTGCCGGATCGGCCTATCTGATCTCAGGGGGAACACCGATCTACGGCTTTGACCCCCGGTTCAAGGTAATCGGTCAGGGATACCTCGGTCCTGTCCCCGTTCCGGTTATCATCATGGCTGTCTGTTTTGCCGTAGGAGCCCTGATATTGAACAAGACCTACTTCGGAAGATACTTCTATGCGGTTGGTGGAAATGAAGAAGCGGCGGAACTTTCGGGAATCCGCGTCGGCCGGATCAAATACCTGATTTTTGCTCTGTCCGGATTTTTTGCCGGTCTTGCGGGAATTGTTATGCTCTCCAGAACCAATTCGGCCCAGCCCACTGCCGGTCTGGGATACGAGTTTGATGTTATTACCTGTGTTGTACTGGGAGGAGTTTCCATTACTGGTGGTTTCGGAAAGATCTCGGGAGTTATAGCCGGTGTACTGATCATCGGTGTCCTCACCAACGGAATGGTACTCCTGAATATCAGTAACTACACCCAGATGATTGTAAAAGGTCTGGTTCTGATCCTGGCGGTCGGTTTCGATACATTTCAGAAAAAACGGGCTATTGCCTGATAGAATCTCTTTTTTGTGTACCCTTGCGGCCTGGATTTCCAGGCCGCTTTTTTTTACCCTTTTTTGCCAATTTTCCCGGTGATTTTGATGCGCGAATGCAAAATAATCAATAAGATAGGTAGAATGTCCCATTCAGCTACCCAGGAAAAAGCTCCTGACAGTCCCAGCATCCTAAATGTTCTGAAAAGAACCTTCGGTTATGACTCGTTCCGTCCCAATCAGGAAAGAATCATACTGTCTGTTCTGGCCGGAAAGGATGTCTTTGCCTCCATGCCCACAGGGGGAGGAAAATCCCTCTGCTATCAGATACCGGCCCTCTGCCTGGAAGGGCTGACCATAGTGATAAGCCCCCTGATCGCCCTGATGAAAGATCAGGTGGACGGAGCCAGAGAATCGGGCATTCCGGCGGCCTTTATCAACAGTACCCTGAAAGCGGACGAAGCGGCATCTGTCTATGCCCGGCTTTACAGCGGCGAAATAAAACTGCTCTATATCTCCCCCGAAAGGCTCGCTCTGGAGGGGTATCTTGAAAAGCTGAAAGAACTCCCCGTCAGATTCTTTGCGGTGGATGAAGCCCACTGCCTTTCCGAATGGGGACACGACTTCCGCCCGGACTATCTTGTTCTGAGCCGGATCAGAGAGGCATTTCCTGATATTCCTATTGCCGCCTTTACAGCTACGGCCACCCGGAAGGTTCAGGATGATATTATCCGGATCCTCAGGCTGAAAAGTCCTTTTACCGTGAGAGCCTCGTTCAATAGAAAGGAGCTCTTCTACAGGGTGGAAAGAAAGGAGAAGGTCCTCAAACAGATAACAGCCTTTATTATGGACCATACCGGTCAGGCGGGTATTGTCTACCGGACCAGCCGGAAGGATGTGGAGAAAACAGCCGCCCACCTGGCGGGCCGGGGGGTCAGGGCTCTTCCCTACCACGCCGGGCTAGCCCAGGCGGAGAGGGAAGAGAATCAGGAGATGTTCAACCGGGACGAAGCGGATGTGATCGTGGCCACCATCGCCTTCGGTATGGGAATTGACAAGAGCAATATCCGCTATGTGATCCATGGGGACCTTCCCAAAAGTATGGAAGGCTACTACCAGGAGACAGGAAGGGCCGGCCGGGACGGACTGGAGTCCCACTGCCTGCTCCTCTACTCTGCGGGAGACCTTGTGAAACTCCAGTATTTTATTGATAAAATGGAGAATCCCGAAGAGAAGGAAAAAGCCCGGCGGAATATGCAGAGGATGGCCAGCTTCGCTTCGGTCAACGTATGCCGCCGGAAACAGATCCTCGAATACTTTGATGAACCGGCAGAGGATGACTGCGGGTTCTGCGATATCTGCACCGGTTCCACCGAACGGGTTAACGGCTCGGTAGATGCCCAGAAGATCCTCTCCGCGGTGATTCGGACGGAGGAACGTTTCGGCCTGACCCATATCATAGACATTGTTCAGGGGGCGGATACAGAGAAGATCCGGAAAACCGGTCATGACAAAATCAAAACCTATGGTGTAGGCAAAGACAAGAGCAAAAAGTGGTGGCGCGGTATAGTTGAGGAGCTGATAAGCCAGAAGGCTGTCTATCAGGACGGAGAATCCTACAATGCTCTGAAATTAACAGAGAAAGGCAGGAATATCCTGTTCGGGAGGGAGCCCTTTTTCATTCTTAAAAAAGAAGATACCCTGCCGAAGGTTCCCGGCGAGAGAGAAGATGCCCTGGCTGGAACCAACCGCTACGACAAAAGCCTTTTTGATCTGCTCAAAGCTGTACGGACCGAGCTGGCCCGGCAGAAGAATGTCCCCCCCTATGTAATCTTCTCGGACAAAACCCTACGGGAGATGAGCGCTCTGAAACCGGTGGACAACAGCGGCTTTCTGCGGGTTTCCGGGGTGGGAGAAACCAAACTGGAACAGTACGGACCTGTATTTCTGCCGAAGATCCGGGAGTTTCTGGGGTATTGAAATATCAAAATCTTTTCAACATAAGATTAAGTTTTAGGTTTTAATAAAACAGACCGGATAGTGAGCCTATCCGGTCTGGGATTAATGAAATGCTCAAGGTTGGAGGTCTATAAAACATCCCACTAATTTTTAATAACTTTTTGTTCAATCATTCCCAGATTCAATTCAGAACTATCTTCTATTAATAGAAATCTTAAAATTATCTGGAATTCTAGGAAAGGTATTTAGTTTTTCTGTGATGGATTTTCCATTTTTTGTTTCAATTCGAATAAAGAACGTTTCTCTTACACCAATCTCAGCATTATGATTCACATCTATATCAAGGAAAATTTCTTTAATATGATCGAATGGTATTTTGATTTTTCTTGGCTTTTTAAAGTAATAGGTAAGAGTAATTTCCTGATCAGTTGAGTCAACTTCTAAACAAATCCATGAACAGAACCAAGCCATATAGGAATGTATAAAAATAATCAGACAGAGAATAAATACCAGTAAAAAAAATATTTTGATATAACTCTCTTCCTTATTCTGAAATAGGGAGATAAACATTACAAATAACATAGCTAGAAGAAAAATATTTGCAGTAATAAACTGGACTAAATTCTTCCAGTTTTTATCATCAATCAATTTAACCTTGGACATTATTTCTTCCTATTTCTATGATTTACTAACAAATATTTATATTTCTTTCCTAATATAAAACTAATAAATAATTTAAGCATCTCAATATCTACATCTGATCATATGATGTTAATAATATCATAGAAATATTTATAGTCAAGGATTTGAAGCAATTAAATCTTATTTTTTGTTTATACACTCGACTTTTCAAAAAACATCTTACAACATATCATCTGATCATATGATTTTTTAGTTAATGATTCCAGATATTTGAATCATATAACTTATGTTTAAATCTGGAGTGAAAAGAAATCTTAAGTAAACTTCCATGGAGATAATCTTAATGAAAAAACCAGTAAAATGGACAGTAATTCTAACGTTGTGCGCCTTTTCATGGGGCGCAATTCATCCGATTACCAAAGAACTATTAAATAATGGAATGAATCCCATTTTGTTATCATTTCTTCGATACTTTATTACCACAATAGCGCTAATCCCATCCTATCTTATCAACCGGAAAAAAATCCATAGTCCATCCATGAATGAAATGCTTCGTTTATCAATTTCCGGAATTATAGGCATAGCAATATTTGCTTTACTTTTTGATTTCGGTTTGAGACTCACAACACCATCTAGCAGTTCGATAATTATTAACTCCCAACCAATTTTCATGACAGCCTTCGGCATAATTTTACTTAAGGAAAACCATGGTAGGCTGCATTTTCACGGTCTAATACTTGGAAGTATTGGAATTATTTTGGTAGTAAGTCGCAGTTCTCTCTCTAATATTATTGGAGGAGCCTCCTTTATTACTGGAAATTTTCTCTGTATCGTAGCTTCAATACTAATAAGTATATTCTATGTTGAAATGAAAGGGCATGTACAAAAATATGGAACTATTATTCCTACTTTCATAGCAACACTTTCTGGCACAATCGCATTATTTTGTGCAACTCTAATTGGTAAATCTGATTTTAACTATCTTACACATATGAGCATGGGAATTTGGTTTGGAATTTTTCATATCTCGTTTATTGCCACAGCTTTTGCCGCAACTTTGTATCATAAAGCCATATATGTTATTGGTGTTGGCAGCGCATCTGCATTTAAATTTCTTACTCCCCTATTTGGTGTTTTTTTATCCATCTTTTTTTTAGATGATAGTCTAAATTTCTGGATAATTTTTGGAATTACATTAGTAATAGTAGCCATTGTTCTAATTCATACAACTACATCAGAATCTGATGATTGACCTTTGCATTTCTATTATTTTTTTCCAACTAATTTAACCTCTTTTTTCATAATAAGATGATATCTTTTTAAAAAAATCATACAACTTTTAATTATTTTTAGCTCAGTAAAAACAAATGGTAACCTATATGTCTTTCGAGAAACTTATTATAGAGATCTTGATTTTGGGACAAAGCATTTTGAAACCTACCCCAGATATCTTCTGATTTTTTTATTTCTCCATAAGACACATGCAGTACCTGTCTATCAGTATTATTTGAAAAAACTTTGTATAAATCTGTATTACATAATAGACCAATTTTTGTTTTCAAAGACCAGTCAGGAGTAACATGATAATAAGTTTTGGAGATATCATACACTTCATAGGCTTTGTCAAATAGATCTCTAAACAATTGATATTCAGTAGCCGCAATTACCTGCAATGCAACTAACCAGTTTGTTCCTGATGTTTTTAAATGACAGGGCCCCTCTTTCATCTCTTTAATAATAGGATAAACGGAAAATTTATCGCTTGATGAATGAATTGAAATCTTATGCCCCATGAGTTTTGCCATTTTGGCATGCAGGCTGAAATTCTTTCTGAACTTTTCCAGATCTCCTATATAATCGATTCCTTTCTGAAATTCTCCCACATAACGGGGAGCAATACCTGTATATAAGATATTCAATTCCCTCAATTCACAAGCAATAAAATAATGAGCCTCCAAAGAGGTTTCAAAGGCAGTTTCATCAACTGAAATTTCAAAGTCAAAAGATTCTTTTATCACTGAACATTCCCTGTATAGGACTTGAGCAAATTCCAGTGCTTTTTTATAAACCAATACAATCCTTGCTAGTTTTACTTTTGAAAAATCCAACTCAATATCATTGCCATACCTTTCTATATTTCCATAAAAGGATTCAACCCTTTCCCGGTACGATTTGTTTATCCCTTTATATTTTTTCAGTACGGTCAAGTTATCAAGCTTTTCTATTTCTGAGTCCAAAAAATCTGATAGATCTGCGGTTATCATGGTGCATCCCTGCTCCAATGCTGATTTTGCGGCTTCAATATCTTTTAGATGATCACCATCTGCTCCCCATAATCCTCTATAACCCGTTTTAAAGACACCCCAAACAGAAGCATCAATAACCTCGCGGTAAGTTCTTCCTGTCAACTGTAGTTCTCTTAAAGACTGCTGCGCCAGAATAGGAATATATTCCGGATAGAGTGAAAAACTATTTATATGACCTATTGAAGCGCTCCCCAGTCGATCTCCTACACCAAATGTAGATGCCTCCTTGCCAATAGGAGATGGTTCCAGATCAGGAAATATAGATACAAGCAAATTAGAATTCCATCTGTTTTCTTCGCATAATATTGTACTACCTTCACGGTTTTCAATTTCAACCCCCTGAAAAGGCCAGGGCATATCTTTAGGAGAGCTCACCACAAGTAAATCTTTATCATTTTGCCTTATAGAGAAAAATAGGACGCCATTCTTTATTCTGAAAGATTTTTCAAAAAGCCTAACATCTTTCAGGCAAGGGAAGAGTTCTTTGTTTATCATAGGATTTTCAGGTAATCCCCCGACTATTTTCAATGGTTCTAAATAGGTTGTCATAATATTTTTCCTCATCTTTATTCTTTGATTGACTATTTCGCACAACGTATTATTAAATAGTTGGAACAAGTAGCCTATGATCAGAACTCTTCTGAATAGAGTACTATTATTCAGATACTGATTAGTTGAGCACAGCTTCAGTCATTAATTGGACTCTCTCATCCGACCAATCTTTTTTCGATGCTTTTTAAATACTCCAACCCTCTTAGAGCGGAGATACTGGCTGCAGGATCCGCTTTATGCTCACCAGAAACAAATCCGTCATAACCTATATGAGAAAGAGTCTCCATAATGATCTGGAAATCTATATGTCCACACCCAGGGTATAATCTGTTCGAATCGGCATAATGAAAATGAAACATCCTATCACCAGCAAGCCTGATACTGTCAGAGATGGAAGGCTCTTCAATGTTCATATGAAATGTATCCAGCAGCATTCCCAGATTTTCTGCTCCAATCCCGTCAATAAAATCCAACCCTTCTCGAACAGAATTTAGAAGCGAAGTTTCATAACGGTTAATCGGTTCAAAAGCAATTTTGACATTTTTCACAGCAGCTTTTGCACAGCATACCTTAAAAGCCTCCCGCATCTGGTCGAAAGCAGTATCTCTTGATACATCAGATCTTGTAATGCCTCTCAGCAGGCCTATAATGATGATTCCACCAGATTTCTCAGCAAAATCTATGTGAGAAATGACTCTATCTATAGCTTTCACACGTATACGTTCATCTGGATCTGTAAATGATAAACCTTCTTCTCCCCAGGCTTGCCCCGTACCTATTGCCGGCACGGCCATGCCTTCCTTTTCTAGAACCATAAGAATATGTTCCTGATCAATTAACTTCGGGTCCCGAATAGCAAGTTCAATACCGTCAAAACCAATTTCTGATATTTTTCCTACATTTGTCTCAAAATTCCCTTTAAAGGGAACTGCATCAAATTTTGCTGGATTTGTTGATAAACACATTGAATATTTCATTCTTCACCCCTTATGGAACGGTCCCATATGAGGCAGCTCATAAACAGACTTCCATCCTTCTGTCCAGGGTTCTTTCAGAAAAGGAGCTAACTCTTCATCTGAACGTAGTGATACTTTCTCAGGCACTTTTCCAGGAGGGAAAGCTTCCAGAATATCATTGACTACCATGGTCATATACTCACAGATAGCCGCAATAGGACGTTTAGCTTTCTCAGCTGTAGCACGACTCGGAGCGCCAACTACACCTTCGGGAGTCGCGAATCTTTCAATGGCAATATGCCCTTCCCCTTCAGACCATCTATGGGGGCGACGATACGGATCCACCGAAAGGTCAAAATGACCTTCGGGGAGAAACCTCTCTCCTTCCGCATCACGAACATATTCCATATTAATCATATCCTTGAACATCAGAAGTCCCACAGCGGTTTCCGCCTCATCAGCATGGATAAAGTTCGTAGTTAGAGAGTCTTCCCTGTCTATGGGCATGAAAAACTCACGAATGGCCCTATGCCAGTCAATAACCTGCACGACAGCAGGAAGCTGAAAACGTTTCATAAACTCCTGTATAGCATCGACAAGAGTCCATAGATGTCCGTGATTATTGAAAAGAATGATTTTCCGGTATCCATCATTCCAAAGCCCCAACATTGTGTAGATAAGCATTTCCCTTACAACCTCGGGGGGAATTATCATAGTCCCGGGCATTCCCATGTGGTGATAGGGATGCCCTCCATAGTTGATAGGAGTAAAGGCAAGATTCACTTCCCTTCCTTGTTTTGCAGTTTTTCTCCTCACGGCTTCACAGATCTGTGTAACCATAAAGGTGTCCAAACCTGTATTAGCATGATCGCCATGATTTTCCGTACAACCAATTGGAACAAGGACAACATCATTATTCTTTCTTTTTTCTATCGCTTCTTTTCGGGGTGTGTTCTGGATATAGCATCCTGCTTTTCCCAGTTCCGACTCAGCTCCCACCCCATAATCTTCCAGAATCTTCTCAATCTCATTCATGGGGGCGTCGAAGATCTTTTTTTTCAGTCTACCGACTTCGTTATCTTCAAAAATGATTTCAGGATAATCTGTGGTGAGCCACTTCTTTTCTTTTGCTTCCATTCATTGACCTCTTTACTTGTGATCCTTATCATACTATCATCTGACCATATGATGTTTATATGATTAGATCATACATCGGATCCTGAAATTGTCAAGATATAATTCTCAGATTACAGACTTTCTGCCTCAATAAATGCTTGTCCTGAAGAATAAAGAAAAGAAACAGAGTTGCCATTTATGTCTTGATAGGATCTTTATATTTTCTTGATATCTTTTACAGATTCTCGGATTATAAGCTCATTTTTCAATGAGAGAATAGTAGAGTTCAATACATTCTTTCCAAGTTTGGACATCAAAAGCTTGCTGGCAGCATTTCCCATTTGTAGATATGGATGGCGAACGGTTGTAAGGGTAGGAGTTATAATGGATGAGATCTGAATATCATCAAAACCAACGATGGAAACATCTTCGGGGATTCTCACCTTATGCCTATAAGCACACCTCATGAAACCCAGAGCCATCAGATCACTTGCGGAAAATATTGCTGTCGGCCTATTTTCATTTTTCATATTCATATAAGTTTTAAATGCTTTTTCCCCACTTTCAAATGAAAAATCTCCGTTTAAAATCAATGAACTATCAAAAGGGACTCTGTTATCTTCAAGAGCATGAATATATCCCATTTTTCTGACATTATTATTATGAACATTTAATAACCCGGAAAGAAAAGCGATTTTTCTATGCCCCATTTCAAGAAGATATTGGACAGCCCGGTAAGCACCCAGCTCCTGTTTCAGATAAATCTTACTTATATCATTAGATTTAATATATTTATCAACCACTACTAAGGGTATGTTATTCTGCATTTCAAGTATTTTAGTTTCCGATAATTCCGGAAGGACAAGTATTAAACCATCCGCCATTCGGCTTCTGGCTGTCTCTATCTGCCTCAATTCCATATCTTTATTCATATGAGCACTGCTTATAATAAGATCATAGCCTTCCTGTATCGTAATGTCTTCTACCCCCCTGGTTAACTCAGCGTAAAAGGGATTAGAAATATCCGGTACAATTATGGAAATGAAATGGCTTTTTCTGTTAATTAGACTTCTTGCGAGTAGATTCGGCTGATAGTTCATTTCTTTTAATACTGATTCTACTTTGATCCTTGTTTTCATTGAAACATATCCGGAGTTATTAATAACTCTTGATACTGTCATAATGGAAACCCCCGCTTTTTCTGCAATATCTTTTATCGTATAATTCATTTTTAACCGGTACTTTTCTCCCCACGAAAATATATAGATTTTAGAACAATCATTTTTTAATAATAGAAAAACTTACCTTTTGTATTGTGTATAGTATTATATCATATATCTTAAAAGTGGCCTGCCTGAAAACTTTCAGACAGGCCAACAAAAAGAAGGATTACTCATTATCCCACAGGGGATATTTTTTATGAAAAAGAAATACTATTGTCCCATAAAAAAATCAAAACAATCGAATTTCCTCAGCACCACAACTGTATAGAGAATACAAACAGAGTTTCTGTAAAAGCTATATTTACTAAACCAACAAAATCATTAAGAAGATGTTTTTGCACTTTTTGTTTTAATATCCATAATTACAGCAATCATAATTACAGCACCTTTAAGTATCTGTTGCCAGTAAGGAGAAACATTAGTTAAATTAAGTATATTTTGAAGGATTCCGACAATGATCCCCCCTACTAGAGTACCAGCAATAGTACCGACACCTCCGGAAAGAGATGTACCTCCAATAACAGCACATGTAATAGCATCAAGTTCAAACATCAAACCTGCTGCTGGCTGGCCAGAATTTATACGAGACATAAGTAAAACACCGGAGAGACCAACCAGAGAACTTGCAATGGTATAAGTAGCCATTTTTATCCCTCTAACATTGACACCTGAAGCCATCGCTGCTGTCTCATTTCCACCAATTGCATATATATATCGCCCAAATCTAGTCCGTTTGACAAGAACCATAATAATAATCATAACGAGCAGCATAATAAGAATCGGATTAGGAATGCCAAGTGTATATCCCTGGCCGAAAATTGTGAAATCTCCAATATTAATAATAGGATACCCGCCAGTGAACAACAGAGCCAGCCCACGAGCACCTGTCATCATTGCCAATGTCACAATAAAAGGAGGTAAACTGAAATAAGTGATAAAAAAACCATTTGTAAATCCTACCAAAGCTCCAGCTAGCAAGCCTGCAATAAGACCCAACCAAATATTTTGTGTATGTACATACATACTTGTTGCCAAAACTCCAGTAAGAGCTACAACCGAACCGGGAGAAAGATCGATACCTCCGGTAATAATAATCATAGTCACACCAAAACCTATAATTGTTATGATTGACATCTGTCTTAGTACATTCATAATATTACGCCCTGTAAGGAACGCCGGACTTAATAAACTAGAAGCTATTACCATCACTGCCAAAATTACCAGAAATCCATATTTTGCCAGAAATGCACTAATAACAAAGTTTTGGGGCAAAGCCCTTGTTTTATTCATTTTTTCCTCCTGTTGCTAAAGTCATAACACTTTCCTGAGTCGCTTCCTCACGGTTCAGTTCGCCTTTAAACTGTCCTTCATGCATAACTAGTATTCTGTCACTCATACCAAGGATCTCCGGTAGTTCTGATGAAATCATAATGACGGCCATACCATTCGCTGCGAACTTGCACATCAGCTTATGTATTTCCGATTTAGCTCCTACATCAATACCTCTTGTGGGCTCATCGAGTATTAATACCTTTAAAGGCCTGATCAACCATTTACTGAGTACGACTTTCTGTTGATTGCCACCTGATAGTGTATTAACATCAACATCCAGACTATGAGTTTTCGTCTGAAGCTGTTTAGAAATTTCTTCAGCCTCCTGCCTCTCATATTTGAGATCTAGAAACCCATGTCTTGAAAACATCTCAAGACTGGCAAGAGAAATATTCTCAAGGATAGGCCGCCCAAGACATAGTCCGACCTCTTTCCGATCTTCAGGTACATAAGCAATTCCATGACGGATTGCATCAATTGTTTTATGAGCCTCATAGGGTAATCCATCTAAAAGCATCTCACCGGAATCCAATGGATCTAAACCAAAGATTGCTCTAGCGACTTCAGTTCTACCAGCCCCCATCAAACCTGATAAACCTACAATTTCTCCTCGTCGAATCTTAAAAGAAACATCTTTAAATTTACCTTTCTTGGTAAGGTTTTTCGCTTCAAAGACTACATCTCCGATTTCTACAGCTGTTTTGGGAAATAAATGAGTTAACTCTCTACCAACCATCAGAGAAACTAAAGATTTTTCTGACAACCCTTTTGTTTCTACAGTATCAACATACTGACCATCTCTCATAACAGTAACTTCATCAGTAATTTCAAATATTTCATCCAGTTTATGAGAAATATATATAAAGGTAATACCTTTTGCTTTCAGTTCATTAATTAATCTAAAGAGTGTTGCAACTTCAGTATCTGTTATAGCAGATGTCGGTTCATCAAGCACAATAAGTTTAGAGCCCCTATGAATCCCTTTTGCGATTTCTACCATTTGCTGCTGAGATACACTCATTTTATTTAGTTTATCTTTCGGATTGAAATCTACTAATCCAATACCTTCCAGATATTTTTCAGTTTCTTTGTTAATATAATTGGCATCGACAAAAATTTTGTTTTTCTTTTTTGGTTCTCTTCCGAGAAACATATTCTCGGCTATTGTCATTTCACTTACTAGATTCAATTCCTGATATACAGTTGATACTCCGACATCAAAAGCATCCTGGGTTGTTCTGATATCAACCTTTTTCCCATCAAACCATATTTCACCCTGATTGGCACTGTATTCTCCTGCCAGAATCTTCATCATTGTTGATTTCCCAGCTCCATTCTCACCACAAAGGGCGTGAACAGTACCCGGACGAACACGCAGCGTTACATTATCTACAGCTTTTACGCCTGGGAAAGTCTTTACTATATTTCGCATTTCAAGTAAAAACTCATTGCTACTGCTCATGATGATCCTCCTTTAAATTCAAAGTTATTCCATATATTTCTGATAAAACCGGGACAAGAACTGCCCCGGTAGTTGTTTTTTTAAATCTTGGATAATTACATGTAGGAATCTACATTCTCTGCGGTGATAGGTTCGAAAGGAACAATAACTCTTTCAGGTACAGACTCTCCGTTAAGCATTTTTATTGCAGCATTGAGAGCCTCAACAGCCTGCCCCTTTGCATTCTGAAGAACAGTAATTGAAAATGTACCGTTTTTAACATTTTGTTTAGCTTCTTCTGTTCCATCAATTCCGCCAAGCAGAACCCCCTCAATACCTGCTCCCTTCAATGCTTCCAGTGCACCCAGAGCCATTTCATCATTAGCAGCTAGCACACCATCGATTTCGGGATAAGCTTGGATCCAGTCCTCCATTACCATCATTCCTTCAGATCGAGCATAGTTGGCAGTCATTTCGGCAAGGAGTTCAACATCCGGTCTTTTCTCCAGGAGAGCATCTTGAACACCTTCACGTCTTGCATTGGTATGCTCCATACCTTCTGTTCCTCTCAAATATACAATCTTTGCTCCCTCAGGAAGTACATTGGCAAAATGTTCACCCTCAATAACACCTGCATCATAATTAAGAGAACCCACATAGGTAAAATCTCCAGCAGCTGGATCCACTTCACAGTTGACTGCAACAAGAGGGATACCTGCTTCATTGGCAGCTTTAACCTGAGGAACACAACCAGTGTAATCCAAAGGACTTGTAACGATAGCATCTACTCCAAGTGAAACAAATGTTTCTACAGCTGAATTTTGCTTCTCAATATCTGTCAAAGGATCAATAACTTTTACTTCATAACCTTGTGCTTCTGCCGCCTTAACAAACTCTTCTTTAATTAGATTCTGAAAAACAACCTGAGAGCTGTGAAAAGTGAATCCGATAGTTTTCTTACCATCATCAGCTTTCTGTCCGTTTGCAAAAGTCCCTCCAATTGCTATCAGCACAAATAAAACAATTAATACCGCTTTTTTCATTTTTTCCTCCTAAATGAAAAATAAATGGATTTTATTTACAGCAAAAATATGATTCTGAAGTATCAGAAAAGTGATAACGTTATCACACCTTACAAAACTACACTCCTGTTAGTATCGAAAATCAACAACTATTTCACATCCCATCATCTGATGATCATACTTTTACTATAATAATATACTACCACTCTTCATACATTTGTCAAACAAAATATCAACATCCAACGACAAAAAAAAAGAACTGTATGAGAATATTGAATTCAGATATTTTTTCTTACTATCAAACTCCCTCACTGTGGATTATGTCCTTCCTTTTTTTAGAGAGGACTTCAAAAGATCAACTCAAAGATCCACCCAAAAAGATACTTTATGCGGACTTATTACACTTTTGTTAGCAAATTGTACATCTTGATACTTTTATTAATAGATATATATATATTTCTTTTTTTAAATTTTATAATTTAAATTCGCTTATTAGATAGTAAAAGGCCTTATTTTTTTAGGTATAGATTTGTAGAATAAACAGGGAATGTATCCAGATAACCATTAGACGCTCGAATATAATCTTCAATTTTATAAATATGAATACATGTTTATGGTATGATAAGGTTCTCATTTTTGTGGATTTTTTTTATATTCTATGCGTCTTATCCATCCAGGTCAGAGAATTTTTTGTTAAAAAGATCAATTTCCTGCATATGTTTAAAAAGTAGAACATTTACCTCCTTATTCATTTTGCCTCCTTTGTGGTAAGACCTTTTTGTTCTGCAAAACCATTAGTTTTTCAAACACAAAATACATGTTCTTTTCAGAAACTTCTATGTCGACTATTTTGATGAATATTAGGAGATAGAATATTTACTGGAAACCGAATCAGGAACAATATTTTCTTGAATTATTAACTGATAATATCTTAAAGAAACTATAGACTCCCCTGTAAAAATCAATGACATAAAATACTTTCCGCTATACTTCAACTTAAAGTGAAACCTATAAATCTCGAATCTGATTACATTAAAGGTATAGTTGCAACTCAAAAGATAAACTGCAACTATATTCAGATTTGAAATTTTTAAAGTTCGTCCGGCGTAATAATGATCTTTAGTCCCTCTCCTTTCCTAAGTAATTCAATCCCATCATGAATTTCTGATAAAGGAAGCACATGTGAGACGACTTTGGAAAGAGGGAGTTTACCACTCTCCATTACTCTTACTGCTTTTTCAAAGGACTGTTTTCCTATGAAGGCCCCATAGATTTCAACTTCCTTTTTAAGCATCACTCCTACAGGAATTGAAGGATTGACTGTTTCATCATGACCAAATTGTAAAACCTTCCCCCCAGCTCTGACCAGCATTATTGCAAGTGGGAGCATAGGTCCAACAGCCTCTATACAGATATCAGCACCTTTACCCATTTCATTTGCCACAACATCTTCAATATTTACCTTTTGGGGATCAACAACTATATCCGCACCACATTCAATAGCGGCATTCCTCCTGAATTCGGCAGGTTCTGAGACAATAATCTTTGAAGCTCCATTAGCCTTCATCATCATTGTAAACAGCAAACCTATTGGTCCTGCACCTAAAATTACAACATTCTGACCAGGCTGAACCTTTAATTTGTCAGTTGCATTTATTACACAGGCCAAAGGTTCAGCCAACGCTGCTATTTTGATAGGTACCTTAGGGTCAATCTTATAAAGAGATTGTCTGGGAACGATAACATAATTAGTATAAGCGCCAGGAGAGAATATTCCTATGGTATCTGGATGACCTGGTTCTTCACAGGTTTCATAAAGGGGAATACAGTTATCCGGGTATCCCCTTCGACACTCATCACATACTCCGCAACCGGGATGCGGATCAATCAAAACACGTTCACCAACCGAGAAGCCGAGAACTTCATCTCCCAGTTCTACAATCTCTCCAGTAAATTCATGCCCAAGAATATTATTCTTTTTCGCAGGATGTAATGGTGGATCCTGCAATATATGTAGGTCTGTACCGCATATCCCGACACCTGAGACTTTGATCAGAGCGTCAGTAGATTTTTTCAGCACTGGAATATCCACGTCCTTTATCACTAATTTTCCAATATCTTCAAATACTGCTGCTTTCATTTATTCCTCCTTAACCAATTTTGCATTCACTGTTGAGTTAAATATTTCTAACTTTTTCATGATCTTAAACATTGCAGTTTCAGGTTCCATTTCCCAAAGATTTTTCAAAAATACTTCTAGAGAAAAACATCCCTTGTATCCAGCCTCTAATGCCTGCAATGTCCATTCTAGAGCATTCAGAGAACCATCTCCCGGAAAGACTCTTGTATCAACAACATCAAGCACCTCTGCGGGTAGGAAATCTGCATCATTGATGTGTATTAAATGAACAGGTGAGCGCAGTTTTTCAAAATCTTTTGGAGACATTCCTTTCTGAAATAAATTGTAATAGTCGACGATCAGCCCCGCGTCCCCTGCAGAAGAACATTGACAAATTTCATCTGCATCATGGATTGAATGAACTGAAAAATCTGAAAATGCAATTGGTTCGACACCAACTTTAACTCCATATTCCTTCAGAATATCGCTTATGAAATTTAGCCGTTCCACATGCTTTTCTAAAACTTCAGATTTCTCCAACTGCGTTCTATAACATCTACCAACAGGGGCAATTACAAGAGGGCAATTTACAAATTCACACATTTGTCCGACAAAATGGACTTCATGCGTCAAAAGAGAAAGGTTATCATCGGGTACAAGACCAAAGTCATCAAGAGAATTAAGAGCAATAACATTAAGATCCAAGTCTTTCAGTTTTTTACTCAACTGTATACCAGAATTGAAATACAAATACTCTTTTAACTTTGGAACACGGAACTCAATATTTTTTATGCCATTCTGGCTACAAAGATCTATAAACCTTTCTGTAGAAGACGAAAAAAGAACCGCCTGATTCAAAGCTAATTTCATGCTTTTCCCCATTTTCAAATAATCGATATTTATCTTTTAAATTGTTAACGTTATCATTTCATTTTGTAAAGCAATTTTATCAAGGAAGCGTGACAAGGATTGCGCTCCCCGAAACACTTCCCACAACATACATGTCACCCCTTATGGAACGGTCCCATATGAGGCAGCTCATAAACAGACTTCCATCCTTCTGTCCAGGGTTCTTTAAGAAAAGGAGCTAACTCTTCATCTGAACGTAGTGATACTTTCTCAGGCACTTTTCCAGGAGGGAAAGCTTCCAGAATATCATTGACTACCATGGTCATATACTCACAGATAGCCGCAATAGGACGTTTTGCTTTCTCAGCTGTAGCACGACTCGGAGCGCCTACGACGCCTTCGGGAGTCGCAAATCTTTCAATTGCAATATGCCCTTCCCCTTCAGACCATCTATGGGGTCGACGATAAGGATCCACCGAAAGATCAAAATGACCTTCGGGGAGAAACCTCTCTCCTTCCGCATCACGAACATATTCCATATTAATCATATCCTTGAACATCAGAAGTCCCACAGCTGTTTCGGCCTCATCGGCATGGATGAAGTTAGTAGTCAGTGAATCTTCCCTGTCTATGGGCATAAAGAATTCACGTATAGCTCTATGCCAGTCAATAACCTGTACGACCGCAGGAAGCTGAAAACGTTTCATAAACTCCTGTATAGCATCTACCAGAGTCCACAGATGTCCGTGATTATTGAAAAGAATGATTTTCCGGTATCCATCATTCCAAAGCCCCAACATTGTGTAGATAAGCATTTCCCTTACAACCTCAGGGGGAATTATCATAGTCCCGGGCATTCCCATGTGGTGATAGGGATGTCCACCATAGTTGATAGGAGTAAAAGCAAGATTCACTTCCCTTCCCTGTTTTGCAGTTTTTCTCCTCACGGCTTCACAGATCTGTGTAACCATAAAGGTGTCCAAACCTGTATTAGCATGATCGCCATGATTTTCCGTACAACCAATTGGAACAAGGACAACATCATTCTTCTTTCTTTTTTCTATCGCTTCTTTTCGGGGTGTGTTCTGGATATAGCATCCTGCTTTCCCCAGTTCCGATTCTGCTCCCACACCATAATCTTCCAGAATTTTCTCAATTTCATTCATAGGGGCATCAAAGATCTTCTTTTTCAATCTCCCGACTTCATTATCTTCAAAGATGATCTCAGGATAATCTGTGGTGAGCCACTTCTTTTCTTTTGCTTCCATTTATAAACCTCTTTACTTGTTTTTTACATCATAGTACCATCTGACCATACGACGTATATATGATTAGATCATACACTGAAATATCAACTTGTCAAGCTATAAATGTTAGATTTTCACCCAAATCAAATGTAAACTGTAAAAACAGAAAGATTGCTAAGTTAGAAAGGATTGGTTATGATTAGTGCAAGTCAAAAGCAGGAAGTAAGAATGAACAAGATTCAGCCGAAACCAGTAAAACAAAAAACGGTTGTTTTTCAGGTAATGGAACAATTAAAAAATATGATAGCTACGGGAACACTACGCCCAAATGATAAAGTACCTAATGAATATGAGCTGGCTGAACTTTTTGGAGTTGGCAGATCAACAATCAGAGAAGCTTTAAAAATATTCCAATATCTTGGTGTTGTGGAATTACGAAATCCTAAAGGAACATTTATTTGTGAAAGTTCCAACATTTCTTCCGAGGCCTTATTATGGTCAATGCTTTTGGGTAAAAAAGATCTTAAAAATCTTCTTGAATTGAGACTGATTATGGAACATCAAGGATTGTGGTATCTGATGGTATATCATAATGACCAGCCTCTCCTTGATAAAACCATCATAAACTTAAAGCAGGAAGTTTTAAATATAGCGAATGCCCTTGATTCTAAAAATGAAGAAAAGCGTATTGAGGCCGATTATGCCTTTCATAAGCATATTATTGAAGCTTGCCAGAATGATCTCTTTAATACTCTTTATGAAACAATGAGGTCTTTCAGTTATGAAGAGATAACTGTAGCCCAGGAAGACATTCTTGATAAAAAGTTAATTATAGATACTCATAACCAATTAATTGAAGTGATTCTTCAAGGGGATTTTTATAAAGCGATGGAGCTTTACAGAAAGCATATTAAAAACAGTGACCCACTGTTCCAAGACTTATAAAGTATCAAGTACTTTCAGATATTTTTATTGGAAAATAAGTTGACAAAAAATTGATTTCTGTTAAGCTTAACTACATCTGATGATATGACTATATATTTTTTATAATTTATGTTAGCGTTATCATATTTAATAATATAAAATGGTTATGACTTTTCTATGGGGCGGCAACTTTTCATACAGAATTGACTTATGTCCGGGACATAACTCGATATAAAACAAACCGGGGTATAGGATAACTTCGGTAAAAAGGAGAAATGTAATGAAATTACAAGAAAAAGTTATATTTATCACTGGAGGAGCAAAAGGACTTGGTGGTGCAACTGCAAAAATATGTGCAGGTTATGGAGCCAAACTAGTACTGGTTGATATCATAGAAGATCAGCTTAAAGAAACCGTGAAGGAAATAAACGGCAGCGGAGGTGATGCTATTTATGCTATCGTAGACGTCCGAAATAGACAACAGGTCAAAGATGCAGTGGTTAAGGCAATAGAAACCTATGGACGAATAGACTGTCTGTTTAATGCTGCTGGAGTTGACCGCATCAGCAGTTTTCTTGAAATGGATGATGAGCTATATGATTTTGTTATGGATATCAATGTAAAAGGGTCCTATATCTGCAGCGCTGAAGTTGCTAAAGCAATGATACCAAACAAAAAGGGTAGAATCATCAATACGTCCTCAATAGCTGCTGTTAGGGAAGAAGCTTTCAATGGACCATACTGCATGTCAAAAGCAGCAGTTTCCATGATGACACGAGTTTTAGCTTTAGAATTAGCACCATATGGCATAACCACAGTTGCAATACAACCCGGAAATATTGAAACAGATATGCTTAGGGACTCCTTTACACGCCGAGGTAAGGAAGAAGGAAAAGATGTCAGCGAATACTATGATGAAATGAACGCAACAATCCCGATGGGCTATATTGGTCATCCAAATGAAATTGCTGAAGTTGTCGCGTTTCTGTGTGATGATAGATCCTCATATATTGATGGGAACTCCATCCTTATTGCTGGTGGAAAAATTATGGCATAAAATGTATTTTAAAAAATTTAGTATATATTTTGATAGGAAAGTGATTTTTTTATTTTCCTATCTCATATAATATGCATTTATAAATCTAAACAATAAACTCCACCACTTAGTCAATACAACCCGGGGATTTCATCCTTTTAAAAAATTTTATAAATATAAATGATTTAAAGAATTAAATTAGCAAAACATGAGAAAAGACCAGAAATATTCACCTATCTATTCTGAAATGCCATTTATGATTATCTGAATTATGTACAGTGACGGTATTCACCTGACAGTTGGCTAAAAAATAGAGGTGGCCATCTCATCTCCAGAAGATATAATGATTTTACCACAAATTGTTATATCAGGAGGATTCAATGGCCACCAACAGGACTGTAGCACAAAAGGCTACACGCAGAAAGATGAGCATGCTTGAACTTGCAGAGGATCTAGGAAATGTCAGTAAGGCATGTAAGATCATGGGCTATTCGAGACAGCAGTTTTACGAGATCAGAAGGAACTATCAAACCTATGGGTCTCAGGGGCTGGTAGATAAATTACCTGGTCCAAGGAATCCACATCCCAATAGGGTCTCTGATGAGGTTGAAAGGGCTATTCTGGATTATAGCCTTCAGTATCCAACACATGGCTGTGTACGCGTTGCTCAGCAATTAGCTTTAAAGAGCATATCTGTAAGCTCAGGCGGCGTCAGAGGGGTCTGGATAAGGCATAACCTAGAAAATAAGTATCAGAGACTTCTTCGGCTAGAAGAGCATCAGGGAAAGAAGAAAATCAATCTAACTGAGGACCAGATCAGACTCCTTGAACGTTTTGATCCAGAGTTTAAAGAAAGACATATTGAAACCACATGTACGGGAGAACTTGTTTCTATAGATACATTTATGGTCGGGACGTTGAAAGGAGTCGGTAGAGTATATTTGCAGACAGTTATTGATTGTCACAACCGGTATTCATGGGGACGTTTATATACAAATAAAATGCCCGTCACAGCTGTTCATGTTCTTAATAATGATGTTTTACCATTCTATGAGGAGCATGGAGTGAAGATTAAAACAGTACTTACCGACAATGGACGTGAGTACTGTGGAAGAGAAGATCATCATCCTTTCGAGCTCTTTTTGCAGCTGGAAGAAATTGAGCATAGAACAACTAAAGTTCGTCGTCCCCAGAGTAATGGATTCGTTGAACGGATGCATAGAACATTACTTGATGAGCACTTCAGAATCAAAGGGCGAGAGAAGTTCTATGAGTCAGTTTCAGAGATGCAAAAGGATCTGGATATCTACTTGAAATACTATAATGAAGAGCGTGCTCATCAGGGTAGAAATATGAAAGGTAGAACACCAAAGACAGCATTTTTTGAAGGTATTCAAGAAGAGCAAAAAAGCGGTAATCCCGCATAAGAAGTTTCATTATTCTTCTGGAGAGAGTGTCAGGTGAATACTGTCATTAAACATGAATTATAATTCCCGAGTGTGGTAAATCATATCTTTAAGTAAATAAAATGGACTGGAAGATATGACTGAGCTCAGAGGGGGTTACAATCCAGTCCTTTTATTGAAACCGAACTTAATAATGAACAGTAGATTTTACATAAGCCGGTTAGTAAAGAAAGGCTTTTCTAGACTGCGCCCCAGTAGGTAGGGTGGAAGAGAATATTAGGATTTGGAGATTCAGCATAGAGGTTAATTAATTTAATATCCCTAAAATAGAGATGAGATGACATAGCTTTATTTGAAGTTCTGTATAAATACACTGTCAACTTCTTCCGGAGAACCAGTGTTTAAATAGGAGAGAAGTTCACTGAAACAGGATTTTCCTCAGGGAGCCGTAATTTTTATTACCTTGGAAATGGCCAGAGAATCCAGAAACTCATATAGAGTCTGATTTATCTTGGGGATTGTCAGCTCTCCCTGAAGGGTCTGCAGTTTTTTATTGAGAAAAAGAAGTTTGCCTATGCCGGAACTGTCGATGTACTGGGGCACAGAGAGATCAAGGACAAGATTTCTGGAACCGGACTCAATCGCACTGAGAGCCTTTTCCTTCAGTTCCGTAGCAGTGTCTCGCGAAAGAGATTTATCTTCTACAGTCAGAATCGTTTTCATCCCATCATTTCTGACATTTATGCTGCTCATCATGTCTCCTTAAGTCTTATTATCTTATACTTAAATAGTAGTGACAGATTATTGCTAAAACAATACAATTCCATCAGAATCTTCATCGGAAGCGGAAGAACTCTCGTCCTGACTGTTCCTGGAGAGATCATTTTTATATCTTTCATAGACTTCCTGAATAAAAGAGTCGTCAAAACGGCACTCATCAATAGAAATAGCCCCGCCGTGTTCATTCAGTATGGTATTGACTCCATGGGCCAGTTCATCACTGATCTCAATGCTTTTTGCCATCTGACTGTGAAGCCTTTTCAGCTCATCAAAAAGTTTTACAAAAGAGTGAATCTCCTTCATCAGCATATCCGAAACATTGATCACGGTGAAATAATTGTCCCTGAAGATGGCTTCTGTCTTCTGAAGAATCTGACGGGACTCTCTCAGGCGGTCTTCAATACCCCGGTACTTGCCTTTCTGATAGGTAAAAGCCTGATTGATTTTCTCAAGGCTCTCTTCAATCATGGAGTGGGATTCATTGACATCTTCGATAATCCCCGAGAGCTCGGAAGTTTTAATCTGGGAGAAAACACCGATGTCATTGCCCGACAGAGCCAGTCCGTGGCGGGCCTGTTCGATCTTGCCCAGAAGAAGAAGATTGTTGACCGATTCGATGATCGGAGAAAAAGCCATGGCCATATTCTTCTCATCGTTCACAAGACTGAAAATCCGTGAGAAGTGTAAAATAACATCCTGCTTCAGAGTCTGTCCGCGTTTAAGATCATGAAGGATATTCTCAATCGTCTTATCGGGAGAGCTGAAGATCTCAAAAACAATAGACCCTTTGCTGGATTCCCCGTTTTCCGGAATAACCAGGGAGTTGATCTCCTCTTTGTCATTCTGAAAATCCTTGAGGATATTCTGTATGGTTTTGAAATGGTTTTCCAGTTGATGAATAAGATCCAGCATCTGATCGTTGACCTTCCGGAGCTGGCTGTTTGTATTGCTGAAAATGTAAT
Source organism: Oceanispirochaeta sp. (assembly GCA_963666275.2). GTDB lineage: Bacteria > Spirochaetota > Spirochaetia > DSM-2461 > DSM-2461 > Oceanispirochaeta. The sequence continues at coordinate 536,670 of CAXXOA010000001.1, read as the reverse complement.
CCAGAAGTGAGTAGACCTTTACAGTCCCTTCGGGATCATTCTGATCCTGTTTTCTGTTCACTATGGTGAGAGCATCATCCAATGTCCTGGTCAGACTGGTAAACTGCTGCTGAATTATATCCTGAAGCTGAACATCCACCATAATCCGGGATGTGGGTTTTTTTATATCGTCCAGACGGCTGAGAAGATCGTTCATCAGCTTGGAGAAGTTCTCAGCGCTGAGCGTGGATTTCTGCAGCAGAGTTCTGGATTCTCCGGATACACGGCTGATATGGCTGGAAATAAACTCTTCGTACTCTTCGATCAGACGCAGAAATTCCTGGGTCTGAACCTGCATCTGCTGACCCTTTTCATTGATCCTGTAGGTACTGCTGGAGATCTCTTCTGAAAGGCGGATAAACTCGTTGGCAATGATCTGATATCCCCGTCCTGCATCTCCCTCTCTATGGGAAAAGACGATGGAATTGATGGCAAAAACACGGAGATTTTCGGAAATCTCAAAAATGTCATGAATCTTATTGATAGTGGAATTGGAAACACCCACTGTTTTTTTGAGGTTTTCGAAAATATCATTGTCGATAGTATTGGTATCTTTCAGAATGATGAGAAATTCATTGATATAATCCTGAAACTGATTGAGTTCATGTTTGACACCATAGGAAATCTGCTGGTCATCACTGGTGAAGAGAAACTTGAGTAGCTCCCGGACTTCCAGGATATTATCGTCGACCTGATCCTCCAGAACAGGAAGTTTACTGGAGATACTGGAGATGATATTATCGCAGCGGCCTGTATACTCATTCAGTTCAGATGCGAATTTCTTCAGTTTGTAGGATAGATTTGCCGTGCTTTGTAAATGATCCATTTAATTGTTTTTCCAATTGCAAGTGTGAATACCCGTATTCAGCCTAAACTAAGCTATAAGACATCAATAGTCTGCCCATTGAGTAATATTAAACGTTTTCAGGTCAAAATAAAAGTTCATTTATACTTTTTACAAAAAAACTGCGTTTCATATATCGGCCAGCCATTTCTTGTAATCCAGAAGGAACCGGGGCTTTTTCTCTTTCTTCAGATAGACGCAGTTACCCTTATCATTATAGCTGATCTCGTCTACAAGTTTCCCTGTCAGCTTTATTCCCCTGCCATGGATATATTCCTCTTCGATACACCTCTCCATAATCTCTTCGATCGTTGCGACAGGATCCGGGACACTTTCAGGATCAAACCCCTCCCCTTCGTCTTCCACAATCGCAGACACGGCCATATTATTGATCTCCCCTTCTATAAGGACTTTTCTGGCAGGATCGTTTTTATTGCCGTGATTGATGGCATTCAGACTCATTTCGTCCAGGGCAATAATAAACTCTTCAATCTCCTGAAAATTGAAACGGAATCGGTTCAGGCGCTGCTTCAGGGATTCTATGTGAGACCGCCACTCCTCCAGGGTGGAGAACTGGCAGGAGAAAACCTCCTTTCCCGTATACTCCAGAAGGATCAGAGTCATGTCGTCCAAAAGGGGGAATTTTCCGTTTTCCGCATAAATGCAGTTTAGCAGATCACCGAATTCCCCTTTTTCCCGGCAGAGAGTATCCTCCACAAGAGAAAAAAGACCGCTGTATCCCAGCATGTGCTCCCGGTTCTGCTCTATTTCTACCACCGCATCTGAAAAAAAGAGGATCTTATCCCCCCCCTCCAGTCGCAACTGTTTCCGCTCGTACCGGGGAGTGTCAAAGTATCCGATATGCATCCCTTCGGCCCTTTCGAGCTGATGGATCTTTCCCTGACGGATCAGGAACGGAAGCTCACTGTTGGCATTGGAATAATAGGCCTGGCCCTCATCCAGATCCACAACCATGGCAAACATGGTGGGAAACTGATCGTCATCGGATATCTGCATGAAGGACCTGCTGATCTTTTCCAGAAAAAGATCGGTTCTGTTGTTATAGATCAGTGAAAGGTTCCGGTCCACCAGACTTGTCAGAAGAGAGGCATCCATGGACGCTTCGACTCCGTGACCGGTACAGTCTCCCAGAATAATCACAAGCCTGTTCTGGTAGATTCCCTTCTGAATCCGGAAAAAATCTCCTCCCAGAGTTTCGCAGGGCATGAACATGCCGTGAACTGTAATTTCTTCTGTTAGGGGAAGAGTTTTATAGATGAGACTCTCCTGGAGCAGAGCCGCCTTATCGAGCATTTTCTTTTTGTCCGAAAGATCGATTTCTATTTTCCTGGTGTACTCATGAATCTGCCTTTCATGCTCTTTTGCCAGTGAAATATCCGTAAAATTCCAGATCAGCCCCAGGACAACATCTTTCTCGTCCTTGAAAGAGGAACAGCGGAGGAAGATATCAATCTGCTGATCATCATGATTGGTCATCTTCAGTTCTTTCTGCCAGGACTCTCCCCTGGTCGCAGTAGACAGGGCTTCCCTGTAAATTTCGGGCTGACTCATCAGAGAATCCAGAGAGAGCCAGGCAAGCATGGCGATATTGTACCCGAAAATATCCGAGAAGGTCTGATTGATATAGAAGAACTCTCCCGAGATTGTCGAAATAGCCACTGCATCGCTGGAACCATCCACAGCCTGTTTGATGAGAGACAACTGTTCATTTGATTCCAGAAGAGCCCTGCGGGCGATTTCCGCTTCTTCCGCCATGGCAAGATTTTTCTTCCTGGCCATTTCGGACTCGAAAAGTATCCCATGCCCTCCGGGATCTTCCAGGGGGTTGGCCAGTCCATAGCGCTTTGAAAGAAAATCCGCCCTGTCTTTTACCTGCTGGAGTCTTATCTCCTGGCCTTCCATAAGAGCCACAGTTTTTTCAGCCCTTTTCAGAGCATCCTGCAGCTTCCGGGAAACCTGATCATTCATAAGCACCCGGGCAATGAGGCTCACAGAGGATTCGAGGAAGAAAAGATCCATATCTTCCAGAACACGGGTAGTGATAAAAAGGAAAAAACCGATTTTCCTGTTATCATTATCCAATAGCCACCGGCCGTAGTGCTGATACTCCTTCGATAGCTGTTCATAGGTTCCTTCAACAACCTGGTTCAGGACCTCCTCCTCCAGGGACAGGAAATCGCTCATGGATGTATCATAGGGCAGTTCCCCGGCTTCTGCGGTTTTATCAAGCTCAACAAGAGGATCCGTATTGAACCTCTTTCCCCAGATGCAGCAGTAGACTGAAGATTGTATTCTCATCAGAAAATCGGTGACAAGAGAGTGCTTCTCCTCCAGTGATATCTGCTCCAGGAGCCTGGACTCCATATCGATCAGTATGGAGAGCTTTTCCTCAAATGCCTGATGATCGGTTGTATCCATCATTGTGGAAAGGAAACAGAGTTCTCCGGCATAGTCGATCCGACTGACGAATGTCAGAAATCCCTGATGTTCCCCGCAGGGAACTTTCAGATATATCTCTCTCTGATCCTGAGGAAAATCCTTTTCGTTCAGAGTACAGATTCCATTACAGTCCTCACTGATCACATCCCAGCACTTCTGTCCGACAACGTTGTCTCTGGTCCTTCCGATCAGTTTGACCGCTTTACTGTTGAGATACCTGATCTGGTTGGTCTCGCAGGAAATAATGAAAATAGGCATTTTCACGGCATCCAGTATTTCTGCCGAGTAGTTTCTTCCTGATAATTCCGAAGATCCCGGGTTAGCATATGGCGAAGTCATAACCTAATATTAGCCCTATCAGCTGGGGATTGCATCCTCTTTTCAGGAAAAAAAACAGGGACAGAATTATCTCTTCGGCGGAATGGAGGGATTCGCCCCTCCGGCAAGTGACAAAGGCCGCGGGAGCGACTATACTTTGTAGCTTATGGAAAACAGAACAGAAACCCTGACAGCAGGGAAATACTATACACTGAAAGTAAAACGGTACACTGGCAGATTCTATCTGCTCGAGGGCGGAGAATCCCTCATTCCTCTGCATGCGGCAGAACCGGAAGAGAAACTCACACCGGGATCAGAGATCCGGGTATTCCTCTTTCTTGACGGCAGGGAGGGACTGAAAGCCACCCTGAAGACTCCTCTGGCCGAGCTGGGACAGTTTGCCGCCATGAAAGTGATCTCCACCACAGACTTCGGCGCTTTTCTGGACTGGGGGATCAAAAAAGATCTCTTTGTACCCACAAAGCTTATGAGAAAGGAACTGGAACAGGGCGACACCGCCGTGGTGCACCTGATACCCGACTATGACGGAATCGGTGTGATCGGAACCACCAAATTCGAGGATTTTTTTGAAGAGGATGTGACATCCCTCAAAGAGAATCAGAGTGTGGAGTGCCTGGTCTACGGCTTTAATGATCTGGGAATACGTGTGATCCTGGAGAACCGCTACAAGGGCCTGCTCTACAGAAATGAGGTCTTTGAAGAACTTAAAGTGGGTGATAAACGGACCGGGTATATCAAAAAAATCCGTCCCGACGGACTGATCGACGCCTCCCTTATCCGGCAGGGATTCCGGGAATCCACGGAAGATGCCAGAGAAATCATACTCAGAGCGCTCTCAGAAGCGGGAGGTTATCTTCCCCTTCATGACAAAAGCAGCCCTGAAGAGATAAATTCGGTGCTGAAACTGAGCAAAAAGATCTTCAAAAAAACGATTGGCGGCCTCTATAGAGAGAAAAAGATCCTCCTGGAAGACAAGGGAATCCGCCTCTGCTGACGGGCAGATTCCCCGAGCTTTCTATTTCATACTTTTTCCATAGAAAGATGCTTCATAGATTTCTCTGACATCTTCTACAGAGGGTGTACCGGGATTGGTCAATGTACAGGGATCACCATGAGCATTGCGACTCATCCTATCCAGAACGGACTTGAACTTCTCTTCATTGAAGTCCACTTCGGTGCACTCTCTGAAAGTAGCGGGAATGTTCAGTCTGCTGTTCAGCTCCCGCACTTCCTGGGCCAGGTCACGTATGCCCAGAGATTTTTCCACCATGGCATATTTGTCTGAGAACTTCCGATTGAAATCGATGATATAGGGGAGAAGGATCGCATTGGCCAGACCATGGGTCACGCCGAATTCTCCCCCGATTTTGTGCGCCAAAGAGTGAACCAGCCCCAGAGAGGCATTGGTAAAAGCCATTCCTGCCAGAGAAGAGGCATTGTGCATATTGTAGCGGGCTTCTGAATCATTTCCATCGGTAAAAGCGGTAGGAAGGTTTTCAAATACAAGTTTTATAGCTTCTACCGCATAGGGGTCGGTAAAGCAGGTAGCCGCTGTAGAAGCAACTGCTTCCATCGCATGCGCCAATACATCCATACCTGTATTTGCGGTAATATGAGCGGGCATTTTTGCCGGGATTGCCGGATCCAGGATAGCCAGATCGGGAACCATATCGGCCGCAACGATGGGATATTTGATATGTTTTTCCGTATCTGTGATTACAGAAAAAGCTGTAATTTCAGAGGCTGTTCCGCTTGTAGAGGGAATAGCAATGAATTTGGCTTTATTTCTGAGACCGGGCATGGAACCGGGCTCAATGATATCTTCAAACGAAAGATGCGGATGCTCATAGAAACACCACATGACTTTTGCCGCATCCAGGGCGGAACCTCCCCCGACAGCGACGATCCAGTCGGGCTGGAATTTCAGCATTTCCTCCGCCCCTTTCTTTACTGTCTGAACAGAGGGATTGGGTTCTACTCCGTCTATGGTGATCGTTTCCATACCTGCAGATTTGAGAAGGGAATCTGTCTGATCAAGAAATCCGTATTTTTTCATAGAACTGCCGCCTGTAACGATTGCCGCTCTTTTACCTTCCAGAGACGCCAGTTTTTCCATGGCTCCTTCTCCGTAGACTATATTTCTGGGAACTGAAAAATTCATAACAGCCATTCTGATTACCTCACAATTTAGATAGTTTTATATCGATATATTTATATCTTTAAAATATTCAGGAAATCCGGTCAGGTCAATACATTCCCTGAAAATTAATCTTATAATTAGAGTCAGGAGGTAACGTAATGAAAGTTATTACCATATCCCGTCTGATTAATAGCGGGGGCAGGACGATCGGTCGGCAGGTAGCGGATGAACTGGGATATCATTTCGTTACCAAAGAGACCATTGAAAAAATCATGGACCAGTATGGAATGGTTGAATTTTCCCAGGTCTATGAATCTGCTCCGGGATTTCTTGACAGGATGGACTCTTTCCAGGAAGAGGTTATTGATTTTCTGAGAAGGATTATGCAGGCCCTGGCGGTCCACGGCAATGTGGTCATTCTCGGCAGAGGAAGTTTTGCAGTTTTTCCTGATTATTCAGATGTTCTGAATGTCCGTTTATGGGCCCCTCTGGATGAGAGGGTGAACAGATTGATGCAGAATGGGGAATATCCAACCCGTATAGCTGCCATGGAAGAGATAATGAAACAGGATAAGATACGGAAAACCTTCGTGGAAAAATGGTTTCACAGCCACCCGGACAGGAACAATGCTTTTGATCTGGTTATGAATACAGCAAAAACACCTATTGAGAGCTCTGTCAGAATGATTGTGGATACAGCCAGGATTCACAAGGATCTGGACCTGGAGGGACATAAGTTCCTCAGGAACCTTGAAGTGGATCCCATCCTTCTTTCAACTGTCGATCAGGTCCTGGGAACCTGATTGCTCAGACAAATAGACCGGGAGACGAACCTCAAAACAGGCGCCTCCCAGGTCTGACTCTCTGCATACAACCGTTCCCCCGTGAATCTCAGTGACAAACTTGACCGAAGCAAGTCCGATCCCCATTCCCCGGGTGTTACGGCCCCTGTCCTTTCTGAAAAAGAGTTCAAATACCTTCTCCCTGTCCTCCTCTCTGACGCCGGGACCGCTGTCGTCCATGCGGATGATGATCTGAGAGGCTGCCCCGTCATAGGCACAGGAGAGACGGATCTGCTCACCTCCGGCAGTATACCGGTTGGCATTGTCATAGAGATTATGAATTGCTCTGGTCAGTCTTTTTTCAGTTCCCGGCAGGAGAAGGTTCTCAGGACAGGAATCGGTAAAAGTGAATTTTTTACTGAACAGATCCGATTCCTCCCGGCAGTACTGATGCAGTTCGGACACCCAGGATTTGACTGGGATGTCCTCTTTCATACAGTAAGCCTGGGCCGATGCATCCTGGGCGAATCCCAATAATTCATTGATGCGTTCATCCAGAAGACCTGATTTTTTCAGAAGCACATCAATCGCCTGAGCCTGTTCTTCGGGACTCTCTATCACACCATCCCGGAAAGCCTCAAGATATCCCCGTATGGACGTGAGGGGCGTTTTCAGATCATGCGAGAGGGACATCATGAAAAGGATGGCCTGTTCCCGGGAGCGTTTCAGCTCTTTCCTCATATTTTCAAAGGCAGTGAACACATCACTGAGCTCATTATCCTTGCGGGAGACGATGGGGGTGGTAAAATCAAATTCACTGAACCGCTGTGCTGCCAGGATCAGTTCTAACATATTCTTTTTGAGATTGTGCATGATCCCCGCGCCAAGCAGAAAGAAGAGTGTACTCACCATAAAAAGGTTGATAAGGTATCTGGGCTTCTGGAGAACCTTGAAAGCGCTGGGAAGCTGATCATCCAGATAGAAGCAAAGTCCCCGCTGCCCTTTATAGAAAAAACTCACCTGGCTCATTTCCGTCAGAACATGCCGGGCCATCAGGGACAGGAAAGATTCGAGCTTGTTTTCAGGCGGAAGTCCCCACTCAACAATAAGGGACTCTATATCCTCAAAGGGGTAATAGATCTGTCCGTCTTCCAGGGTCACCAGGACAATCCAGTCGGGGATTTCCTTTTCCTGTTCCGGTTTGTTACTGAATATCTCTTTCAGAGGATCTACCAGATACCTTTTAGCCTGTATATCTCCTGTATCGACTTCAAACTGAAGATACCATACCTGGATAAAAAGTACGAACATCAGAATCATGAGATTCAGAGGCAGGATGAGATTGAGAATGATCATCCGCCAGCTGAACCGGGGTCTGTGATGTTTCAATTTATATCATCTCCCTGAAAATAGTATCCATATCCGTATCGGGTCCGGATATGCCGGGGATTGGCATCCTCCCCCAGCTTACGCCTGAGACGCCTGACATGCACCGAAACGGTACTCATATCACCGAATTCATTCCCCCATATCTGTTTATAAAGCTCCTCCTGGGAAAAGGCTTTCCCCGGTTCGGCTGCCAAAAACAGCAGAAGCTCCATCTCCCGGGGGGAAAGATTGATGATTTTCCCGTTTTCCGTGAGTATGCGGCGATGGATATCCAGGTGAAAATTTCCGAAAACCAGATCCGGTTCGTCCGGAGAGGAATCTTCCACCCTCCGCAGATGAGCCCGTATCCTGGCAACAAGCACACTGGGGCTGAATGGCTTGGTCACATAATCATCCGCTCCGGTGCCGAAGCCGAGGATCATATCCACGTCTTCCTGGCGGGCGGAAACAATGATCACAGGGATCTGCGTTTTCTGCCGCAGTTTCCGGAGAGTTTCGAATCCGTCCATCCCCGGAAGATTGATATCAAGAACAACAAGATCGAAGGAGGTCTCTTCAAGGGCTTTCAATGCCCCCTCTCCCGTCTCTTCCCAGACGGTTTCCACTCCATCTTTTTTGAGGTATAAAATCATTATATCTGCAATGTCTTTCTCATCTTCCACAATCAGAAGCCTGGCATGCATACAGGGTCTCCAAAGAGTTTTGATTTATAAAGAACAGTTTTACACAGCTTACCTGTTAAAGCAATGAAAGGAGACCGAACAAATATGAACTTTTTGTTCAGATTTGTTCCCATTCTGTTAATAGTCGCAAAGGATAAAAAACAGTAGATTATAGTAAAACCGCCGGGAAGAGGAATTTCCCGGAGATGCAGAAGGAAAAAGAAGCCGGCCCCCTGTGCAGATCGGGATCGGCTTAAAAGAATATTCAGGAGAGAATGAAATGTTAAAAGAGATGATCCAACCGATAGTACTGCTATTGATGATTGTACTGGTAGTATCCTGCCAGAAAGAAGACCCCACCGCCATGAAGAACATGGAGGAGATCTACCAGGAACAGGGCATCCCTGTGAAGGTGAGGAATATAGGCAAACAGGATTTTTCCACCTATCTGACCTATACCTCATCCCTGAAAGGAATGAAGGAGTCAACAGGATCATCTCTTGTCTCCGATACGGTAGAAGAGATCCTTGTTAATATCGGAGACTATGTGGAAAAAGATCAGCCTGTGATCCGGTTTCCCAAAAGTAATCCTGCCGCCAACTACTACCAGGCAAAAGCCGGTTTTGAAGCGGCCGAACAGGCCTTCAAAAGGGTTGCAAGCCTGTATGAAAACAACGGTATCTCCCGCCAGTCTTACGACGATGCCAAAACCCAGTACGATGTGCAGAGAGCCAACTGGATTGCCGTTCAGGATATGGTGGAAGTGAAATCGCCCCTTTCCGGTTATATCATCCGGCTGGGAGTTCAGGAGTCGGACAATGTTCATCCCGGCGACAGCCTCTTTACAGTATCCAATTACGATGCCCTGACAACAACAGTCTGGGTGGCGGATCATGAGATCCGGCAGATTCAGACCGGCCAGAGAGCCACAGCCGAATGGGAGGGCATTGAACTCCAGGGTGAAGTGACCCGGGTAGACCTTGCCATGGACAACCAGAGAAAAGCTTTTGCCGTACAGGTGCGGTTTGACAATACCGCCCATGCGATTCCCAGCGGTATCACAGCGGAAATTGATATTGAAACCAAACTGATAGAAGATACCATCGTGGTACACAGGAATGAAATCCTGAAATCCCAGGATGACTGGTATGTCTTCGTCGATAAAGACGGCTATGCTGTCAGAAGGATTATCAAAACCGGAGAAAGGCAGGGAATGTTCTACCAGGTGGTAGCCGGACTCCAGCCGGATGACAAACTGATCACCCAGGGATCAACCCTTGTGCGAGATCAGTCTCCGGTTCTGGTTGTGGAAGAATCAGACAGCCAGCTTGTACTGAACGAATAGCCCCCCCCTTCGGCTCCGCTCAGGGACCGCATTCGGCTCCGCTCAGGGACCGCATTCGGCTCCGCTCAGGGACCGCATTCGGCTCCGCTCAGGGACCGCATTCGGCTCCGCTCAGGGACCGCATTCGGCTCCGCTCAGGGACCGATACGACTGAACTTTCTTTGTTCATAGCCAGAGAATCTATGAACAAAGAGTGAAACAATTCAATTCCTATTTCCCCCGGTCTCCGGGCGAAGCTGAAGAGCGGGGGTGTGGAATTTAGATTACAGGAGAAAATTTGTGTTTCTATCAGATATATCCATAAAACGACCGGTTCTGATCTCTATGCTCATGATCGGACTGCTCCTCTTCGGGATAATAGGATTTTCCAATCTGCCTCTCAACCTGATGCCCGATGCGGAAATTCCCTACATTACCATACAGACAATCTATCCCGGGGCGGCCCCCCAGCAGATAGAGGACCTTATAACCAAAAAGATTGAAGATGAGGTCAGCCAGATAAGCCTGCTGAACTCAATTACCTCCTACAGTTTGAACAGTGCTTCCATAATTATTCTGGAATTCGAACTGGACAAAGGCTCCGACATAGCCCTGCAGGATGTGAAAGAGAAGATCGATGCCATTGTCAATGATCTGCCCGAATCGGCAGAGGCACCTGTGGCATCCAAAATCGATATCTCCGCCTCTCCGGTTATGGAGATCCTTCTGAGCGGCGAGATTGATCCCACCGAACTGTTCTATCTGGCCGACGGAACAGTCAAAGACAGAATTTCCCAGATTAATGGTGTAGGAAGCGTGAATGTAACCGGTGGTTTTCAGCGGGAAATCCGGGTGGAGTTCCAGAACAGGACGATATATGAAAACTCCATTGATCTGTCTCAGGTTGCCGGAATCCTGGCCTATGCCAATATGGATATGCCCGGCGGTAACTTTCAGAACAGAACAGAAGACTATTCGGTCAACCTGAGCGGACGTATTAGCTCTACGGAAGAACTGGAAAAAGTGGAAGTGCCCACGGCGTCCGGAATGCGTCAGCTGGGGCAGATTGCCCGGATAGAGCCTGCCTCCGAAGATGTCCGCCAGAGAGTAACCTACTTCAACACAGGCGACAATATCCGTCAGGATAATACAGTCCTCCTTAGTATTATCAAATCTCCCGAAGGAAATCCTGTAAATGTGGCCGAAGAGGTAAAGGAACTGATTCCCGAACTGGAAAAGACCCTTCCTGAAAGTGTGAATATAAGCATCACCATGGATGACTCGGTTTTTATTCAGGACACAGTCAACGATACTCTGAGCAATATCCTCCTTGGTATTATCTTTACGGCGGCTATCCTGCTCTTCTTCCTGCATGACTTCCGTTCCACCCTGATTGTTGCCCTGTCCATGCCCCTTTCGATCATACCCACATTCATCATCCTGAATCAGATGGGAATTACCCTGAACCTGATGTCCCTGATGGGACTTTCCACTTCAGTAGGTGTTCTTGTAATGAACTCGGTGGTTGTTCTGGAGAATATATTCCGCCATAAAGGGATGGGACACGACAGGAAAACTGCGGCCGCATCTGGTACGGCAGAGGTAACCATTGCGGTGATCGCCTCAACCATGACCAATGTCTGTGTATTCCTGCCTCTGGGAACCATGGGCGGAATCGTAGGAGAATTCATAGGGGATTTTGCCCTGACAGTTGTTATTGCCACCCTGTTTTCTCTTGTGGTCTCCTTTACCCTGACCCCCATGCTGGCATCGCTGCTCCTTCCGGAACAGCCCAAAAAGAAAAACAGGATTTCCCGGAGCATAGAGGATTTCTTCAAATCCCTTGAAAGAGGCTACGCCTTCCTTCTGGAAAAGATCCTTCATAACAGACTCCGCAGCGGCCTGCTGATTCTGGCCACTGTGATACTTTTTGTCCTTTCCATGGCGGCGTTTTCCCTGATCCCCTTTGAGTTCCAGCCTGCCATGGACAGCGGTAATGTCTCTGTGGAAGTAGAGCTTTCCGAAGACGCCTCGCTGGCGCAGACCGCCGAGCTCATAAAAATCATAGAAGACAGGATTGCCGGATTCAGCGAAGTGGATCAGATCGTAACCAACCTGGGATCCCTCTCCAGCATGGATCAGGGAACCAATATGGCCCGTCTGAGCCTGACTCTTATCCATAAGGATCTGAGGGAGAGCAATGCCATTGTGGCCAGCCGGATCGGTGCCGCCCTCAGCGACATACCCGGAGCTGTTATCCGGGTGGGAACCGCCTCGGGCGGAATGGGAGGAGAAACGGCCCCCGTCGCCTTCTATCTTCAGAGCGATGATATGGATCTGCTCAAAGAGTATACCAATCTGATGAAAGAGGAGATGCGGAACGTTCCGGGCCTGACGGGAATCAATTCCAGTGTCAAAGCGGGAAAACCCGAAATTACCCTCTACCCTAACAGGCAGAATCTCTCGGAAATGGGCGTAACCGTCCAGGAGCTGGCCATGAGTATGAGAAGTTCCATCGAGGGGCTTGTGATGACTCAGATGAAGTCCGATTCCAGAGAGTATGATATAAGAGTCACCCTGGCGGATACGGAAGTTTCCAGTTATGAAAGTATCCGGAATATCCCTGTGACAACCCGCAGCGGTGTCTATCCTCTCTCGTTCTTTGCGGAAATAGCCATAGAGGAAGGGGTCAGCCAGCTCACAAGGATCGACAAGAAGACCTCTGTATCCATAAGCTCCAACCTCCTTCCCGGTGCTGTTCTGGGTACAGCCTCAGCGGCCATAGAAGAGATCGCAGATGATCTGCTTCCCCGGGAAGTGGAACTGAGATGGGGCGGAGATGCGGAAATGATGGCCGACACCATGGCCAAGATGGGATTTGCCTTCATCATCGCCATCATCCTGACCTATATGCTCCTGGCGGCGATACTGGAAAAGATTGCCCAGCCCCTGCTGATCCTGTCGACAGTCCCTCTCTCCCTTATCGGAGTGGTCATACTCTTCCTGATCGGAGGGTTTACCATGAACATGGTCTCCATGATGGCTATCATCATGCTCGTCGGTATGGTTGTTAACAATGCGATCCTGATTCTGGAATACACAAACCAGCTCAGAGCCGCCGGCAAGGATGTGCGGACGGCCCTTCTGGAAGCCTGTCCCACCAAACTCCAGCCTATTCTGATGGCCAATATCGCTACCATTCTGGGTATGCTCCCCATGGCTATGGGTATAGGATCCTCCGGTGCGGAAATGCGGCAGCCCATGGGTCTTGTCAGTATCGGAGGACTCATTGCCGCAACCTTCCTGACCCTCTTTGTCATTCCGGCTGTTGAGAATACCCTGGAATCGGGAAAGGAAGCCAAGAAAGAGAAAAAACGACTGAAAAAAATGAAAAAAGCGGAGGCCCAGGCATGAAAAAACTGTTACTGACCCTACTCCTGTCCCTGGCGGCATTATGGACTCTTCCGGCACTGGAGCTCAGTCTGGCCGACTATATGGCCCTGGTTGAGGAGAACAGCAAAGACCTGTATCAGGCGGATATCAGTCAGAAACTGGCGGATGTTCAGGATAAGCTGGCCCGGTCCCAGACCAGGCCCATGATCGCGGGAAGCGTGGGGTATACGAGAAATTTCATTGAAATCACCCAGCCCTATCCTGTGGGAGCCTATCCATATACAAATGACTATGGTTATCAGGATCTTATCTATGCAGATATACCATATAACTATGACAATGAATTCTCCTATGGCGTAGGTGTTCAGCAGCTCCTCTTCGACATGCAGGTTTTCAAAGCCCTGGAGGCGAGCCGTCAGTATAAAAATATGACAGGCACCATCTACGAAGCCACCCGGCAGGGCATCCTGACAGCGGCCAAGCAGGTGTACTATCAGACGAAACTGATGGAAGAGGTGTATCAGGTCACTTCAGAAACCGAACAGAATGCCCGGGAAACCTATGAGGATATCCAGAAAAAGTTCGACAACGATCTGGCTTCGGAACTGGAAGTCCTTCAGGCCCAGGTGAACTGGCAGATGAATATCCCCGAAACCACACAGGCCGCCCGAAACAGAGATATGGCCCTATCTAATCTGAAACATCTGGCAGGCCTTGCCCCGGAAGAGCCAATTGAACTCACAGAATCCCTGACGGAAATACCCGATGCGGATACGAACATCGCGCTGGGTGAGATTTTCTCCTCCCGCCCGGACTATCAGGCCCAGCAGGGAGAGATAAAACTTAGAGAGATCAATGTGAGTGCTGTAAGAGCCCAGTTCTTCCCCACCCTTTCGGCCTCTTTCTCCTATGGCTGGCAGAAATCCAGTGATGATTTTGATTTTAACGATGGAACCGATGCCATGATGGCCGGACTGAGCCTGACCATTCCCATTTACTATGGAGGCAGCCGTTTTGCCCAGATGGAGCAGGCCCGGCTGGAGCTGGAAAACTCCCGGGTGGATCTGCTGAAATCTCAAGATGATATCCGTACGGAAATCCGAAATATCCAGCTTCAGCTGGATGAAGCATCCTCCCGCATTGTATCAGCCGAGACAACCCTGAAAACAGCGGAAAAAGCCTACAACATTATGGAAATATCCTCCAGGAACGGTATGGCCACCCAGCTGGATTTGAAAGACGCCCGTCTGAGCCTCTCCGGCGCCAGACTGAACTACTATTCAGCCATCTTCGATTACCTGAACGGCTACTTCCAGTGGCAGCAGGCCATCGGCGAAGGGGACCAGCTTCCCTTCTGAGACAGTTGGGTTGTTGGGGTTTTATTGCTATACAACCCAACAACAACCCAACCGGCTATTTTCATCATTTTAAATAAAGATCTGCTCTGGTCCCTTCACTCCGGACCGGAGCTTTTTTTATGTCTTTCAGCCCCTCACCCTTTAGTACTCTATCCCTAAAGGCGAGAGGACAGATGTGAGGGCTCTCCTTAGTCAAACAGCCCGGCAATCTCTTTTTTGTAGATTTCCGCAATGGCATGACGTTTCAGATCCTGCTTGCCCGACAGTTCCTTCCCTACTTCAAATGAGTGTCTGAGCACTTCAAACTTGAATATCCTCTCAAAGGGACGGAAGCCGTTTCTGCTGCTTATGAGCTGATTGATTTCATCCGTCAGAAGCTCCAGAATGGCATGAACATCCTTCAGATGGATCCTGTTCTCATAGGCCAGATTATTTTCCTGAGCATAGGCTTCCAGGGCGTCAAAGTCCGGAACAATCAGGGCAGCCAGATATTTCTGATCCTGCCCGACCACAACGGCCTGTTCGATGTAGGGAGACTCAGAGAGCTTCTGTTCCATGGGAACAGGCTCGATATTCTCACCCCCCAGGAGAACTATGGTATCCTTCTGGCGGCCAATGATTTTCAGTTCCCCTTTTACAGTCATGATTCCCAGATCTCCCGAGTTGAGCCACCCATCGGAATCAATCATTTGTGCCGTGGCCTCGGGCTTTTTGTAGTACCCTTTCATGACCTGACGGCCTTTGAGCATTACCACACCCTTCTCACCGGGAGGCAGGGTTTTACCTGTTTCATCCACAACTTTGATCTGGGTCAGCTGGGGATAGGGGCGCCCCACAACACCCATGACAGGATGGTGCTGGGGACTGAACGCCACGACCGGAGCGGTTTCGGTTAAACCGTAGCCCTCCAGGATCTGTATACCGATGGCCTGGAAGAACTTGTAAATTCTTGGAGGCAGAGCCCCGCCGCCGGAGATCCCCGCTTTGAACCGGGTTCCCACTTTTTCCTGAATTTTATTGAAAATCAGCAGATCCCCCAGTTTTTTCAGAGGCGTAAGGACAAGCCAGGGTATGGGGTACAGAATATAAAAGGGAAAGGTAATTTTCCTGTGAAAGTCTGCCACACAGCCTGTGAGTCTGTTCTGCATGGCCTGCCGGGCCTTAGCCACTGCCAGGAAAAAACGGAACAGCCCCCAGGCGACCGGTCCTTTGGCCCTGATATTTCTGATAACACCCGCTTCGATGGCCAGCCAGATCCTGGGAACCGAGGCCATCCACTGGGGATTCAGCTCCTGCAGATCCATGAGCATGACCTTTCCTATGGGCTTGGAATAGGCGATAGTATTGACCGCACCCATGGCAATGTACTGGGCCACCCTCTCCAGAGAGTGCCATACAGGCAGGATGCTGAGCCAGATGTCCCCATGGTCCAGACGGGCCACATCATGGATATTTTCAATCTGACAGAGGAAATTCCCATGGCTGAGCATAACCCCTTTCGGCTCGCCCGTGGTTCCGGATGTGTATATCAGGGTTGCCAGGTCGTCCTCTTTTCCTTCGGCAATACGGGTTCTCAGAAAATCCTCTGTTTTTCCTTTCATCCCCTCTTCCAGGAGAGCCTGATACTCCAGAACCTCCCAGGGGCAGTCCGCCGGAACCTGACCGCCGTCAATAAGAATGACTTTTTTCAGATCTTTAAGATTATCCGCACAGGTCAGAATCTTTTCCAGCTGTTTTGTGTTTTCCAGGATGGTAATGGGGCATTCTGAAAAACTGAGAATATACTCCAGCTCTCCTGCCATGGTATCGCAGCCTCTGGGAACATCCGCCGCTCCCAGCGAAAGGATCGCCAGATCCAGAGCCAGCCACTCTTTCCTGTTATCACTGATCAGCCCCACATGGAGACCTCTTGCAACACCATGTTTATCCAGACTCCAGGCAAGAGCCTCCACGATTGTATAGAGCTCGCCATAGGTCACAGGGTGGAACTTTTTTTTCGCTCCCTCTCTGGACAGCTGGCTTATGACATCACCGTTCTGATCTGCTATGTCCTGAAATAGTGATGGTATAGTCATAGTTTTTCTCCTTAGGTTGGTCTATATTGTAAACAGGTTTCAAAAACCCAGATTTTCCCGTAAAAAACAGGAGTCCCTATGGTTAATCGTAAAACAGGAGTACTGATAATAACAGGATTATCTGTGATGACAGCCATAATTATTGCTGTAATTGTGTTCAGCTCCAAAGAACTGCTTATGATCCGGACTCCGGTTCTGATTCACGAAACTCCATACTTAACATATATCAGCGGGGAGTGCTACTACAGGGAAGTCGGGGCCGGGGAATGGGAGATTCCCCAGGTGGGGCAGAAGATTCCAGCCGGATCAGGACTGAAAACAGGTCTGGACGGCGAAATGGATCTGAGGATCACAGCAGATACCCTGATGCGGCTGGACCGCAATACCAGAGTCATTCTTGACAAATCCACTCTGCAGAACCTGTTGGTCCATGTAGAAAAGGGGCGGCTGTTCGGACGCTTCCATAAGCTCTTTTCGTCCCAGTATCTGGAAATCGCAACCCAGGATATGACTGCGGGAATACGGGGTACGGACCTGGTTTTTGAAGCGGATCAGGGGCAGACTGTTGTCTATGCACTTTCCGGGATTACCGAAGTCAGGAATCCGGCCATTCCGGGAAGCAGCCTCCTTCTGGCATTTCAGAAAAAAACAGTTGTGAAAGCCGAGACTCCCCCCTCTCAGCCTCAGGAGATATCTCCCGAAAAGTTCAGAAGATTTCAGGAGATCCTCAATGCCATCCATAGCGAAAAAGTTTTTCTTGTCACCAGGGCCATTCATTTTGAGGCGAATACAGATACGATTCTTCCCGAATCGGAGGCGGAGATGATGCGCCTTTATGAACAGATAAACAGAACAAAGTACAATCTTGAAATTGTAGGCCACACGGCGGATGTGGGGACCTCAGGGGCCCAGTACAGACTGTCCCTGTTGAGAGCCGAAGCTGTGAAAAGCTATCTGATAGATAAGGGAATAGATGAGAAACGCCTCTCTGTAAAAGGATACGGAGGAACAAAACCTGTTGCTCAGAACTCTGATGAGTCGGGAAGAGCTCTGAACAGACGGGTTGAGTTTATTATTCTGGAATAGGGACGCCCCTTTACAGCGCCAGCTTCAGAATTTCAAAGACATCGTCCTCCCAGAGAGGAACAAACTGCCCCAGATGCCTGGCATCCGAATCGGTCGCTTTCCGTGCCATTTCGCTCAGGCGGCTGCTGTCTATGGATAATCCTCTGAGCCGGACAGCCTGACCGATGGACTGAAAGAAGTTCTCAAGAGCGGCGATCCCCGCCTGAGCGGTGGATTCAGGATCCCTGTAATCGCTTTCCACATTCCAGACCCTCACGGCAAACTGAACAAAACGGGTGATATCATGGGTATACACATACTTCATCCAGGCAGGGAAAACCACGGCAAGACCGGCGCCATGGGCCACATCGTAGATCCCGCTCAGTTCATGTTCGATATCATGGGATCCCCAGTCTCCCATCCGTCCTGTGTTGAGAAGATTATTATGGGCGATTGTCCCGGCCCACATGATCTCCGCCCAGGCATCGTAATCTTTGGGGTTCTTCAGAACCAGAGGGCCGTTATGGATAACTGTTTTCAGAACGCTTTCGATCATCCTGTCTGTCAGTTCCACATTGGGTGAGTTTGTAAAATACCGTTCCATAAGATGGGCCATAATATCAGTGATGCCGTTGGCAATCTGATGGGGAGGCAGTGTCATGGCCAGTTCGGGATTCAGAATGGAAACTCTGGGATACATAAGATCCGAACCGCAGGGCCTCTTCAGCTCGCCCTCCTCTTTTGTAATGACCGATCCGTCACTGGACTCGCTTCCCGCTGCGGGTATGGTAAGAACAGTTCCCACAGAGATGGCCTTTGCAGGTACTCCTTTGCCTGAATAGAAGTCCCAGACATCCCCCTCATAGGGAACGCCGATGGCAATGGCTTTTGCCGAATCGATCACACTCCCGCCGCCGACGGCCAGGACAAAATCGATATCCTTCTCCCGGCAGATTCTGATCCCTTCCTGCACAAGAGAAAGCCGGGGATTAGGCTTTACACCCGGCAGTTCGGTATACCCGATTCCCGCCGCGTCCAGGGACGCTGTAATCCTGTCGTAGAGACCTGTTTTCTTTATTGACCCTCCTCCGTAGTGGAGCAGTATATTTTTACTGAAAGGCAGGACCGCTTCACCTGTCCGGTTTTCACTGTCCTTCCCGAAAATGATCCTTGTGGGATTCTGAAAAATAAAATTATCCATTCCAATCTCCTATTGTAAAACAGTATAGTATCAGTCGCTTTTGAACTCCGCAACAATGCCCTGAATGGAGGATTTGGCATCGCCGAAGAGCATCCGGGTGTTCTCTTTGTAAAACAGAGGATTGGCTATACCGGCAAACCCGGTCCGCATCGACCGTTTCAGAACAAAGACTGTCCTGGCTCTGTCGGCATTGATAATGGGCATACCGTAAATCGGGCTGCTCTCCACCTCCCGGGCGGCTGGATTCACAACATCATTGGCACCGATCACAATGGCCACATCGGCATTGTCCATCTGGGGATTGATATCATCCATTTCCCGGAGCTTGTCATAGGGAACATTCGCCTCGGCCAGAAGCACATTCATATGCCCCGGCATCCTGCCGGCTACGGGGTGGATGGCAAAATTGACCTCCGTACCATTGGCCTCCAGAAGATCTGTCAGCTCCTTGACAGCATGCTGGGCCTGAGCCACAGCCATACCGTATCCGGGAATGATCACCACATTGGAAGCCGCTTCCAGGATCAGATAGGCATCATCGATATTGATGGGACGGATCTCGCCCTCCTCACCTTCCGCTGCGGTCTCGGAACCTCCGGCGGAACCGAATCCGCTGAAGAGCACATTCGCCAGAGACCGGTTCATAGCCTTGCACATGATATTTGTCAGAATGATACCGCTGGCCCCCACAAGAGCTCCCGATACAATCAGGAGGTTGTTCCGGATCGCAAATCCCGCCGCACAGGCGGCCAGGCCGGAGTAGGAGTTCAGAAGAGAGATAACCACAGGCATATCCGCTCCGCCGATGGGGATGACAACCAGAATCCCCAGGAGAAGAGAAAATCCCACGGCTCCCAGGATAATCTGACCCGATGTAACGGGGAGAATTCCGGGGAGTAGAAAGAACACGGCCAGAGCGGCCAGAACAGCCAGGACAAGGGAGTTTACAAACTGCTGCCCCCTGTAGAGGATCGGCCGGGTGGGTAGTTTGCCGTCCAGTTTTCCCCAGGCAACCATACTGCCCGTAAAGGTAACGCCTCCGATAAGGACCGAAAGGAACAGGGTCAGAAGTGTAAAGTTATCGGTCCGGGGATTGCTCATGAATACACCCCAGGCGACCAGAAGACTGGCTATTCCGCCGAAACCGTTGAACAGGGCAACCATCTGGGGCATTGCTGTCATGGCGACCAGCCTGGCGGCCAGCAGACCGATCAGCGTTCCAGCGGCAATCCCTATAAGGATCCACTGGAAGGAGAGGATCTCCCGGCTGAAGAGGGTTACCACCACGGCAATCAGCATACCCAGAGCGGAAAGGAAGTTACCTTTCCGGGCTGTAGCGGGAGAACTTAAAAGCTTCAGTCCCAGAATAAATAGAACCGACGAAAGGATATAGAACATATTGATAATCATTGTCATGGGGTTTCATCCTTTTTCTTTTTGAACATGCCCAGCATCCGGTCCGTAACCAGATACCCTCCGACAACATTGATGGTGGCAAAGGCGACCGCACAGGTTCCCAGGACAATGGTGACCCAGGAGTCTGCCGAGCCTGCGGAAATCAGGGCGCCCACAAGGGTGATCCCTGAAATAGCATTGCTTCCCGACATCAGGGGAGTATGGAGAGTGGCGGGAACCTTCCGGATCAGTTCCAGTCCCAGAAAGATCGCCAGTATAAGAATAAATAACAGATAGACTGCTTCCATCACTCTGCCTCCTTGATAAAGCGTTCGTGAACGATCCTGCCGCCCCGGGTAATGGTGCAGCCCTTCAGGATCTCGTGGTCCTGTTCCAGATCCAGTGCGCCTGTTTCACTGTTTATAAAAGTTTCAAGAAAAGCCCGGACATTGCCCGAATACATCTGGCTGGCATGATAGGGAACATCCCTTTCGGGTTTGCTGTATCCCAGGATTCTGACGCCGTCGATCTCCCGTATCCCTGAGGGATCGGAACCTTCCACATTTCCGCCTGAATCCACTGCCATATCAATGATCAGACTGCCTTTTTTCATCTTCCCAACCATATCGGATGTAATGATGACAGGAGCTTTCCTGCCGAAGACACGGGCCGTGGTAATCACAATATCCGACTGACTGCAGACTTTCCCCATCAGTTCCCTCTGCTTTTCCAGCTGTTCGGGAGTCAGCTCTCTGGCATAACCGTCTTTGGTCTGCCCCGTCTCTCCCAGGTCCAGTTTTACAAACCGGGCTCCCAGGGACTGAACCTGCTCTTCCACCACAGGGCGGGTATCGAAGGCGGAAACATTAGCCCCCATCCTTTTTGCTGTAGCAATAGCCTGGAGCCCGGCCACTCCTGCACCTATGACAAAAACCCGGGAGGGTGAGATTGTCCCGGCAGGAGTCATCATCATGGGAAATGCCTTTCCCAGCTCTGCCGCAGAGCGGACAACCGCCATATACCCCGCCAGAGAAGCCTGGGAACTGAGAACATCCATTTTCTGGGCAATGGTACTTCTGGGAATCATCTCCAGGCTGATACTGAGGATACCCCTCCGGGCCAGTTCATCCACCAGGGAGGTCTCATTGAAAGGATCCAGCTGACAGATCAGGACCGCCCCCTCCTTCATGTTGGCGACATCCTCTTTTGAAGGGCGGTTTACCATAATCAGAATATCAGCCTGAGACAGGATGTCTTCGTATGCGGCTGCAAAAGAAACACCTTCCTTTTCATATTCCTGATCAGGATAACCGGATTGTTCTCCGGCGCCTTTCTGAACAAGAAAGGAAAACCTGTCTCCGGACATCAGCTTCATTATCCCTTCGGGTGTCAGAGCCACTCTTGTCTCCCCCGGTCCTGTTTCTTTCGGAATACCGATAACCATTTGATCCTCCTTGAAATAAGCCCAATACAGACCTGTTCAGCCTCTATTTCTCCAGTTTTTTCGGGTCGCAGAGCAGCTTGTTATTTGTTGCCACTCTCAGACATTTCTTACAGATATACTTCGGCTGGAGAACTTCCGAGAGGATTCCCTCTTCATTCTCCTTCAAACCGTCTTTTGCCAGTTTGCACATCTTTTTTTTCACCTTAGCCAAAATTCAGCCTCCTGCAGCTATTCTTAAATTTTCCTCTTATACAACAAACTTAATAGGATTACCGGCGGGAATCAATAATTAGTTTTAGCTAACTTTATTTTCCAGCAGGTTCATACCTTTTTTCTGCTGAACAGCCCTCTGGAAATAGTCAGAAAAGGCAGTTCCCTGACGGAGTGGGTCTCTTTTCCTTTCAACAGCAGGGATTCCACGGAAAGGGTTTTCAGTTTCTCCCTGGGGATTGCCAGAGGATTAGCCGAAAGGATAGTCATATCCGCCCGTTTGCCCGGTTCCAGGGATCCTCCCATCTGCTCATCGAAAGAGGCTTTATATCCGTTGATTGTAAAAAGCTTCAACGCTTCCCTGACCGAGAGGGACTGGGAGGGATAGGGATGGTTACAGGCATTATGGATTCCCAGAACAGGGTCGGGATAGGTAACGGGAGCATCCGATCCTCCCGAAAGAAGGATCCCCCTGTCCCAAAGCGTTCTCAGAGGATTGAGCCTCTCCTCCCGGGCTCCCAGAATCTCCCTTAAATAGGATCCCGGTTCCTGAGGCCAGTTAAGAAACGCCGGCTGGACAGGGATCTGAATCCCCCTGGCAGCGCAGATATCCATTCCCCTTTCGGTCGGCAGGGACGCATGGATAATCCCGTGGCGGTGATCCTCTCTGGGGTAGTCCTTCAGGGCCTCTTCCAGAGCCAGGGCCGCCTGGTCAAACGCGGCATCTCCTATGGCATGCATCTGGATCTGCAATCCCTTCCTGTTGGCCCGGAGGCAGAAATCCCGCACCTCCTCGTCACTGTAGAAAAGGATCCCCCTGTTCTCGCTATTCTCGTATGGATCAATGAGAGCCGCATCCCGGGAACCGAAACAGCCGTCAAGAGCCGTGGCAAAACATCCCCCGATCCGGGGAAGCCCCCTCCTCCTGACCTTTCGGATATCCATGGTCTGGAAAAAGATACGGCTCTGTATGCCCGACCGGATCCCCCGTCCGATCCAGCGCTCCAGATCCACATCCAGATCCCGGGGATACCCCACCCCGCTGACAGAGTGGAAAAGACCGAAGCCGTGATCAGCCATGTATTCATAGGCATGGTACATATTGTGAATGATCCTGACAGGTGAGACCGAACCGGTGACATAATCCACAATCCGGAAAAAAGCTTCCTGCCCCATCAGGCCGCTGTCTGCATTGAATCCCCTGAGCTCCTTCAGGGAATCGGGCAGCCTGTTCAGCAGAACAGAATTGAGAACACAGGAGTGTCCGTCATAATTCACAAGAAAAGCGGGATAACGGGGCACAGCCAGGTCCAGCTCCTCCCGTGAAATCAGACGTCCCTCCTCTACCGAATGGGGAGAGAGACCGAAACCTATAAGGATTTCATCCGGAGCGTCCTCATGGATCCTGGCCAGGTGTTCCAGTATCTCGCGATTGGAGCGGAAGGCAGATAGATGAATTCCCGAATGGAAAAGGGCAAAAGAGGAAAAATGGGTATGAGTATCCGCAAAAGCGGGAACCATAGCCTTGTCGAGCAGTTCCGTCACAGAAAGATGAGTATACATTTCGGGAAGCCGGTCCCCTGTAAAAACAATACGCCCCTGATCCTCCACAAGATAGGAGCAAACCCTGTCCTCTTTATCGCAGGTAATGATAATGCCATGGTAAATCTTCATAAATACAAAATTAAACGGCCGAAATTCATCTGTCAAACCAAGATTTTTGTAAAATTATTGTAAAAAAAAATCCCTAGCTTTATAATGTCTTTAGAAACGCTCTTAATTGGAGAATTGGAACAATGAAAAAAATATTATTTTTGCTTTTGACAGTACTGCTGATGTCCGGCTGTACCGTGTTTTTTATGGATGATGATGGAGGCAGTAAATCCTATGAGGAAGAGGAACCGAATGGATCTCCTTCACAAGCTAATAAAATTTCACTGGGCAGATCATATGATGCAGAGATATTATTCAACAATGGGTATGATGCTGATTATTTCTATTTTGATTATGAAAGTTATACTGAATATACAATTACTGTTAATTGGGTGTCTGGATCAAATTTAAATCTAGTTGTAGCTTTAACGAATTCTTCTGATTATATTTTGCAATATACAAATGGAAATAATATAATTCAGAATGCAAATGGTTACCAGGGGAATGAAATATTAACTTTTAATACCCTCGATTATTCTGGTAGCTTCTTCATAGCTGTTTGGGATAATTCAGATGATGGTTATTATGATGATGGAGAATATACAATCACTGTAACAGAAAGTTCATCCGGAGTAAGTTCTGGAATTACAAAACAGAGTATTGAGATGGTAGATATTTCAACAGCAAATGAGCTGGGAGTAATACAACAGTAACAGTATGTTTTTGACAATTATCAGGATCGCTTCGGCGATCCTTTTTTGAATAGATCAACATAGAATATTTTATCTAATCAGAATGAAAAGTAGTCCACTTTCCCCCTCCCTCCTAAGCAGCCTAGGCGAGTAGGCGGCCTGCTTCCGACCAGCCCAGAGGGAGAGGGAGGAAAGCGAATGGCTTTTCTAAGTCCCCCTTTTACATCTTCATCTTCAGGATATCTGCAAAAATCCGGGAGAAAATGGCAATTCCAGACTCTAAAAGAGAATCATTAAAATCATAATCAAAGGAGTGGAGAGGAGCGGAATCCTCCCCGTTCCCCAGGAGGAAGATGGCTCCTCCTGTCCGGGCAGTCCGGAAGAGAACTCCCGCATCTTCAGAGCTGGCCAGCCCCTTTTTCTTTTCAATCATAGGGATTCCCTCCATGGAAGCCGCCTTTTTCAGAACTGCCACACAGGCAGGATGGTTGCGGGTTTCGGGAAAAACATCTTCTGTAGAGATATCCAACCTCAGCGAGTGGGAAGCAGCTGTTTTTTCTGCTTCCGCCAGTACCCGGGCTGTCAGGGTGTCCAGTATATCCTGACAGTAAGCCCGTAAAGTCAGTGAGAGCTTACCCCGACCCGGAGACACCCCATGATCATCTCCTCCGATATTCAACCCCACGGTGGTAATCAGGCTGAACTCGTCGGAGTCTTTATCAGGATTATGCAGATGCCCCAGCTGTGCGTGCAGGGTTTTGATGGCCTCAATAGGGCTCCTGCCCTCTTCAGGGGCCATAGCATGGGCCGACTCACCGGTAAACTCCAGCTGAAGCCCCAGCGAAGCGGAAAACATAGTCCCTTCCCGGAGAACCAGATGCCCCTGAGGATACCCCGGCCAGTTGTGGAGAGCAAAAATAAAATCCGGGCGGATCAAATCATACAGGGGATCCTTTACGACAGCGGCGGCTCCGGCACCGGTCTCTTCGGCGGGCTGGAAAAGCAGGATCAGTCGGCCTGAAAAGTCCCGATAGCCCTTCATGGCTCCAGCAATCCCGGCGAGTATAGCCATATGACCGTCGTGGCCGCATTTATGGGAAATACCGGGAGCGAGAGAGTCATAATCGAACCCGGAAGCTTCTCTTACAGGAAGAGCATCCAGCTCGCAGCGGAACATCAGATCCGGACCGGGATGGATGCCCCTGTAAACAGCCGCCACACCATGCCCACCCAGACCGGATAGTATCTGATCAGGCTCGGATTCCTTGAGCATATCCTCGACCCGGCGGGCCGTCTCCTGCTCCTGTCCGGATAGTTCCGGATGCCTGTGTAGTTCCCGGCGGAATGTGATGATTTTTTCCAGTTGGTATGCCTTTGCTGTCATAGGGTAATTATACCGAAAGACAGCTGCAGACAACAGGCTTTATTCCCTTGAGCTTCGGCTACTTCGACTTCGCTAGCAACCATCCGCTCAGTCAACGCTTGTACTGAAAAGATTTATCCCCGGCACGGGGACGGAGGAAGAAAATAGGACGGAGGAAGAAAATAGGACGGAGGAAGAAAATAGGACGGAGGAAGAAAATAGAGGTAGAAAACATGGAATCTGGCTTTATTCATTATTGAAAATATTATTTATTATTGGGGACGGAGGAAAAAGCTTCAGGAAAAAACTTTGATAAAAAATAGTCCGTGTAATTGAAGCACTGCCGGCAAAACTTCTGTATAAGCATGTATGAGAAAAAGAAGACAACTCCAGGAAGGAGCGACCTACCATGTGACTGCCAAGTCAAACAGAGGAGAGTTCATCCTGTATTCGGATGAAGTAAAAGAACTGTTTGTTTCTGTTGTAAATGAAGCGAAGAAAAAACACAAATGTCATCTAAAACAATACAGTGTAATGACTAATCATATACACTTATTAGTTCAGCCGGGAAAAGACACAAACCTCTCTGTGATGATGCAGTGGATCCTGGGTGTTTTTGCTTTACGTCTGAACAAAAGATTCGGCCGGAACGGCCATGTATGGTATGACCGGTTTAAAAGCAAAATAATTACAAGCTTCCGCCAGCTTGTGAATACCTTCAACTACATATCAGAGAATCCTGTCAAAGCCGGGATGTGCAAAAATGCGGCTGATTATTACTGGGGAGGACTATATGAACTCAAAAAAGGCCGGTATCGACTTATGGATCCGCCGGATGAATGGGTAAAACTGATTATATAAAGGGAAATCAGTTTTCTTCTGCATCTTTTCTAATTCCGGAAACTCCCAAATATATTTTTGATAATTGAGCTATGCTCCAATATCCTTTCGGATATTATAATTTTCTATTAAAACCACCCAGTTTTTATATAAATAAACAATACTTATCCTATCGGAAACTGAATTTTCTGTACGGCAAGAGCAGTCTCCTAAAAGAATGGAATAAAATGGCCTCATCAATTATATATTGCAGAGAAAACGGCCCTTTCGCGGTATTTCCCCCTAGCTGACAGCCTGTTTCTTTCATTTTATTTCTTTTTCCTTCCTCTTTTTCCTTCCTCCGTCCCTGTCTAATACACCGTCCCTGTCTGATACAACAATTTCTTCCTTATTGCTTCATCATTACTTCCTCCGTCCCCATAAAAAATACCTTCCTCCGTCCCCATAAAAAGATGAAGTATGATAGGACAAAAAAAAAGGATCGCCGAAGCGATCCTTTTTTCTATTTCTTCAGTTTGCCTGAAAGTAAATCTTACAGGGCAGAGAAGATCTGAGCCAGCTCAGCCATTTTGGTTGAGTAACCCATTTCGTTGTCGTAGAAAGAAGTCATTTTAACCAGTGTGTTTTCTCCGGCTTCAGTTACCTGAGTGTTACCGGGGATCATCATAGAGGTCCAGCCTTCGCCTACACAGTCTCTTGAACATTCGTAGTAGTCGCTTACATCCAGAACCTTACCGGTTACAGACATGGCGTTGATTTTTTTGGCGTTCTCAGCAACGGCAGCGTTGATTTCGTCTTTGCTGTGTTTTCCTTCGAGCAGGTAAACAACTTCAACTACAGAACCGGTATCGGTGGGAACACGAAGAGCAGTTCCGTTCAGTTTACCGTTCAGGTGGGGAAGTACTTTACCAACGGCGATAGCAGCACCGGTGGAAGCGGGGATGATGTTGTTTCCGGTAGCTCTGTTTTTACCGCCACCGAAGAAGTCCTGTACTCTCTGAGTAGCAGTTGCGGCGTGAGTGGTACACATCAGACCGGTGATTACTTTGAAAGAATCATCAACAGCTTTTGTCAGGGGAGCCAGACAGTTGGTTGTACAGGAAGCGTTGGAAACGATTTTGTCGGCAGCGGTCAGTGTGTCGCTGTTAACACCGATTACAACAGTTTTGGTGTCATCTTTACAGGGAGCGGAAATGATAACTTTTTTTGCTCCTGCGTTGATGTGAGCCTGAGCTTTATCAGTTGACAGGTAGAAACCGGTACATTCCAGTACTACATCAACATCGTGTTTTCCCCAGGGAATGTTGTTTGCATCTTTTTCTGCGTATACTGTAACTTTGTGTTCACCGATCTGGATGACATTGTCACTGATCAGTTTTACATCTACAGGGAATTTTCCGTGGATTGAATCTTTAGGAAGACCTGCTGCAATTTCTGCGGCAGAAACCAGGTCGTTACCTGCTACGATTTCAATTTGGTCATTGAACTGAGAAGTGATAACACGCATTACGTTTTTACCGATTCTTCCCATTCCGTTAAATCCAACTCTAACTTTACCCATTTGTATCCTCCGTGGAATAAATACTAAATTATCTAATTTGCTTGACAGTATATTGATATGTGTATTTTATGACAAGCTGTCTAGGTGGAGGGATAGGCAGGAAAAAGGAAAAAAAATCATGAAAACTGCTATTTTACCAGACATATTCCTAATCGGGGGGATATTTTTTTCGAATTATCCAATTCCTGTATTCCCCGGGAGAAACTCCCGTGTAATCCCTGAATTGGAGGGCAAAATTCTCATAATCGGTAAAACCCAGATGAGCGGCTGTTTTCTCGGGGGCTATCCCTTTCTGTAAAAAAAGGCAGGCTCTGTTGAAGTAATACCGCAGGGGCGAGTCTTCCGGAAGAGTTCTGGTTGTTGAGAAGAAATAGCCGCTTCCTCCTCCACTGTCGGATAGGGCATAGTCTGTCAGATCCGGAACATAGTATCCGGGCGGCTCCTTCATGCCTCGATTATCGCCGGAGCTCTGTATAAAATTCATTAAAAAATGTTAGAGTGCTTGTATTATTCCTCAAGGAGACCCTTTTGAATGCACCCGGAACCGGCAGCGTCATCCTCCATGATGCGGCTGCCGGCAGATGGCTGAATTTCAGCAACCCCAGACAGATCTATCAGGCAGGCAGAATGGAAGAGGTCCTTCCCCTGATGGAAGAGATACAAAAGAAAATTGACAATACCAGACTTTATGCCGCCGGATTTGTCAGCTACGATGCATCTCCGGCATTTGATGCCTCTTTATCTGTGCATCCTTCAGGCGATTTCCCCCTTCTCTGGTTCGGTCTTTATGATGCTCCTGAGTCGATTGATCTGCCCTCTCCTCCCGGGGAATCAATCACTCCGGACTGGGTTCCCTCTGTTACAGAGGAGGAGTTTTACCGGCAGATCGAAGCAGTTAAAGCGCAGATTGCCGCCGGCAACAGCTATCAGGTGAACTTTACCTACAGACTCCATACCCAAATGACCGGAGACTTCTGGCCCTTTTTCCTTCAGATTCAGGCAGCCCAGAAGGCCCGCTACGGCGCCTATATCCAGACTGGGGAATGGACAGTCTGCAGCGCCTCGCCGGAACTGTTTTTTTCACTGCAGGGAGATAAAATTATTTCCCGCCCCATGAAGGGAACGGTTCCCCGGGCTCCGGAAGCGGCGGAAGATCAGCTGCGGGCCGAATGGCTCGGGAATTCAGAGAAAAACAGGGCGGAAAATCTGATGATTGTGGATATGATAAGAAACGACCTGGGCCGTATAGCCCGGCCGGGATCTGTGAAAGTTCCGGAACTGTTTACTCTGGAGAGATACCCTACTGTCTGGCAGATGACGAGCCTGGTGGAAGCCGGAACGGAAGCAGATATTCCCTCTGTGTTCAGAGCCCTTTTCCCCTGCGCCTCCATAACGGGGGCCCCCAAGTGTAAAACCATGGAGATCATAGAGAATCTTGAATCGACTCCGAGAGGGCTCTATACCGGGACGATCGGCTATATGGGGCCTTCCCGGAGGGCTCAGTTCAATGTGGCCATCAGGACGGCTGTTATCAACAACAGCTCCCGGGAGGCTCAGTACGGCACCGGAGGCGGGATTACCTGGGACTCGAAAACAGATGAGGAGTACAGCGAAACCCTTGCCAAAGCCAGGGTTCTGACAGAGAGAGTTCCCTCTTTCAGCCTACTGGAGACCCTTCTATGGGAGGAGCCTACAGGGTATTTTCTGCTGGAAAGACATATTGACCGTATGAAAACTTCAGCAGCCTATTTCGGCTTCCCCTTTGATGAAGAGACTCTCAGGGATCTGATGGCGGCAAAAGAGTCTCACTTCAATGGGTCATCCCTGAGGATCCGCCTTGTTATGAACAGATCGGGGGTCTTCTCCTTTGAAGAGTCAACTCCGGGCCCTTACAGCTCCTGGACACTGGCTCTGGCAGAAAAACCGGTGTCTTCAGAGAATAGGTTTCTCTATCATAAAACAACCCATCGCGAGATCTACAGGCATCTGAAATCTCTTTCCCCCCGGGCAGATGATGTTCTGTTATGGAACCAGAGGGGCGAACTGACCGAGTCTTGTATCGGAAATCTTGTCATTGTAATGGGCGGGGTCGCCTATACGCCTCCGGTGGCGTCGGGCCTGCTTGCGGGCACCTATCGGAACGAACTTCTGCAGAAAGGAGAACTGGAAGAAAAGATCCTCTACAAGGAGGATCTGAAGGAGGCCGAAGAGATCTATCTGATAAACTCGGTCCGCCGAAAACAGTCTGTAATCCTTCTATAAAAGAAAATCAAACTGTCAGTCCGAAAGAACGACTCTGTTCCGGCCTTCCCTTTTAGCTGTATACAGAGCTCTATCCGCGGATTCAAGAAAATCACAGAGAGTGGCATCCGCTCCGAAGACTCCGGATTTGACTCCGAAACTGGCAGAAACCGAGATTCTGTTCCCTTCATATTCAATATCCAGAGACTCGATACTCCTTCGGAGCCTTTCGGCAATCTGCCGGGAAGTCTCAGAGTCCGTGCAGGGGCAGATCACCACGAACTCTTCTCCGCCGTACCGGCCAATAAGATCAGTAGACCGCATTGCCTTCTGCAGGGCCTGTGAAACAGAGGAAAGGACTCGATCTCCCGCCAGGTGCCCGTAGTTGTCATTTATGATCTTGAACCGGTCCAGATCCATAAGGATAATCCCCGTATGGGAACCTGTCCTTTTCGCAAGGAGGACTTCCCGTTCCGCCAGGCTGAAAATCTGTCTGCGGTTGAACAGCCCTGTAAGCTCATCGTAAATAGCCTGCTCTTTCAGTTCATTCATCAGTTTAACAGTCTCAGTGGTTTCCCGGATAATCAGGATAAACCCCAGACTATCAAGCTGAGGAGCTTTAACCGCATAAACCTTCATATAAAAATGATATTCCAGAAAGCGGAACCGGTATTCCTGTTGAAATTCCTGCTCCTCTGTCATTTTCAGAAGATCAGGCAGGAAATCGCAGAATGGAGACCGTTCCATCAGGTGGTCATCATTTTTCATATCCTTAAAAAGTTCGGAAGTTCTGGCGGAAACATTCATGTCCCGGATCTTTCCCGAATGGTCCAGAACAATCAGATACTCATTGATAGAGTCAAATGCCAGCTCCCGTGCCTGGGGGACCAGCTCCAGGAGCCTGTGCTTGTAAATGGCAATGCTCAGAAAGATCCCCATGGTTGCCAGGGAAAAGGGCTGAATATCAAAATAATAGAATCTGCCGGGAGTGAATATACCGGTAATGAGAGGGATCAGGCCGGAAATAAAAATAAGAAGGACCTGCTTTCGTTTAATCCCCTGAAAGCGGAGAAATCCCATAAACAGAACAACTTCTCCAGCCAGAGAGAGACCTATCAGGGAAATAAAATGGATAATGTACCAGATTCCCGGTTTATAGTAGAGAAGACGTATCCCCGAAGCAGAGATAACAGTGGCCTCTTTATAAAACAGATTGTGATGTCCCAGAGTAAACACAAGAAGGACTGTCACAAAGGGAATCAGAAACAGCAGGTCCTTCAAGGGACGGGGAAAATCCTTTTCAAATACAAAACGCATGGAAAAGAGAAAATAGAATACTGTCATGAAAGGCAGACCAAGGTACTGGATTCTCAGAGCCCAGTAGATTTCCTCCAGGGTATCGCAATTGATTTCAATGGCATAGCCGAAATCATAAAGGGCGACAGTCAGCAGAAAGAGGGAAAATTCAAGAGCTCCCGAAACCTGATTCCGCCGTGTAAATGACCAGGCAGACAGATAGAGAGAGATGACTGCCAGAAGGGTTAGAACGAGGGTTATCTTCATTGAAAGTAAAGCCATTTTAAAACTACATCCCCTTAACCTGAGTATAGATTATTTTCTATATTTGAGAACACAATTTTTTATAAAAAAAGGCTTCCGTCCGGCGGAAGCCCCTGCTGTGAAGTGAGACTGTCTCAGAGATTACCCAGAAGACCTATAATACGTGTCACATGCCCCGACTCCTGCTTATGGAGCATATCAAAAACATCGACCACATTGGCTTCCAGATTCGTCAGGGTCAGAACCTGACTGTAGAAATCCCTGGTGTGTTCCTCCCTCTCCAGAGCTATTTTCAGAATAGTCTCCTGATCAGCCCCTTCTGGTATCTCCCGGTTCCGTATCAGGTTCTCCAGACTGGTATGGTCAAAACCCCGGGCCGCACCGTCTTCTATACCATTGAGAAGTTCGGACAGCCGGTTTTCATGCTTTACCTCTTCCGCCGCCAGATCTTTTAAAAGGGTTCTGGTTTCCTCGGAAGAGGCCCGGGGTTCCGCACTGTCATAAAACAGCATGCTCTCATGCTCGATTTTTATGGAATATTTCAGAATATCAGAGATCCGCATTTCACCCATTTCAAGACTCCTCCTTCAGGTATCTGTCGATTCCCACGGCCGCCAGATGACCGGTAGCGATCCCGTTTATGACATCCGGCCCTCTGGCGATATCCCCGCCCACAAAGAGCCAGGGCTGCCCCTTCACCTGAAAATCCGGATCGGCCAGGATCTGCCGGCGGGGATTGAATTCCAGGCTGTTCTGCAGGCTCTCGGGAATGTAGGAAATATCCGAAGCCTGACCGATCGATTCTATGATCATATCAGCCTCATAAAACCGGGAGTTCTCCCTGTCAAAGGCAGGATTGAACCGTCCTTCTTCGTCAAAAATATGCAGACATTTCGCCACATGAAGGCCTTTTACCCATTCCTCATCGATGATCTCGATACTCTGGGGGCCGTAGGAGGGAGTAATAACAGCTCCTTCTTCCCGGGCTTCCTCCACCTCTTCATCATCTGCCAGCATGCCGTCGGCCGGTTCCAGACAGGTGGTAACGATGTCCACCTTACCGTACTTCTGTCTCTGCTTCCGGGCCAGGGAGCGGGTTATATCCATAGCCACATTCCCTCCTCCGATGATCACAATTTTTTCGGGAACATAAATATCTTCTCCCAGGGTAATCTGCCGCAGCAGATCGATGGACTGATAGACCTTCTTATGGTCGGAATTTTCGATCCGGGTAGACCGGCCCAGATGGAGGCCCGTTCCGGCGAAGACTGCATCGTACTGCTCCTTCAGCTCATCCAGAGTTATCTCCTTCCCCACTTTGCAGTTTGTCCGGATCTCCACGCCCAGAGAGGTAATATAGCTGATATCCTTGTCGATCTGATCGTAGGGCATACGGTATTCGGGGATTCCGTATCTCATCATCCCTCCCGCCCGGGGCAGGGCTTCAAAGATTGTCACCTGATAGCCCATAAGAGACAGGTAGTGAGCCGCTGACAGCCCGGAAGGCCCGGATCCCACCACTGCCACTTTCCAGCCGTTTTTTGCGATGTCCGAAGTCCCCAGGATCTCCTTATATTTTTCAGCCGGCACATTGTCAGCGATATAGCGCTTGAGCCAGCGGATAGAGAGGGGATCCCCCTTATGTCCGATGGAACAGACTGTTTCGCACTTGTGGGTACAGATCCGTCCGCACACTTCGGGCAGAGGGTTCGTTTCGTAAAGGATCCTCAGCCCCTCTTCCAGATCATCCTCCCGGATGGCTTTTATATAGGCGGGAATTCCCATATGGGCCGGGCAGGTGGCGGTGCAGATACCGCACTCCACACAGCGGTCCGCTTCTTTCAGGGCCTGCTCCTTCGAATAGCCCTTCATCATTTCCACAAAGGATTCGCCCCTCTCCTCTACAGAGAGATGATCCATCCCCACCCGCTCGGGGGGTGTCAGATCGTAATCTTCGGGCTTTTTATACCCTTTTTCCGCCTTGTCCCAGTACTTCCCCTCCGCACCGATGATAAATCGGTAGTCGTCGGGAGACCCTGAAGAACCTGTGAGAACGTCCTCTTTGTTCTCCCCCTCCACGGACCAGCGGAAGTTGTTGGACATTCCCAGAGAGTTGGTTGTGCATACATCCACACAGAGGGCGCACCAGCAGCAGCGGCCGTAGTCCACCCGGGGCCGGAGGCCCGAATCTCCCGGTTTGGTTTCAACTCCCTCGCAAGGAACCAGGTCGATCGCCGCATTCTGGCAGATCTCTTCACAGGTGCCGCAGCCTATGCATTTATCAATATCGTTGGTATGGAATCCCCTGTACCGGTCGGAGCCCTCCCTTTTTTCAGGATGCCGGATGGTCACCGGCTCCTTCAGGATATTTTTCCATGTGGTAAACGGATACAGAACGTCCTTAAAGCTTGTTTTACTCGATTTTCCCATCTTATCTCTCCACTTCGGGCGGATAGGTATGGAGGGAGACCAGGGTCCCCGCCACGTCCGCAAGGTTGGCATTAACCAGCATTTTTTCGGCCAGAGTGACCGCATGGGTATAGGATGGACCACGGACATTCACCCTCCGGGGATAGCCCGAGCCGTCTGTGACAATGTAATAGCCGTATTCCCCCCGGGTACACTCGGCCTTTTTATAGGTCTCTCCCGCAGGGATTTTCCAGTGGAGCATACTGGGCATCTTCGCCTTGAACTCTCCCGACTCGGGAGTTCTCTCCAGAATCTGGCGGATCAGATCCACAGTCTGCCGGCAGTCGTCAAAGCGGACTCTCGCCCGGGTGTAGACATCCGAATCGGTGCCGGTGACAGCTTCAAAATCCAGTTCAGGGTATTTCAGATAGGGATTGTCCTTCCTAACGTCTTTGGGAACACCCGCCGCCCGGGCATTGGGGCCGGTGATGCCGTACTCATCCACCCAGTCGGGATCGATCACGGCCAGTCCGACAGTCCGTTTTTTGAAGACCGCATTGTTGAAGAGTACCCGTTCCACATCATCCAGAATGGATGTCACATCGGCCAGGCATTCCAGCATCCGTCCCTTGAAACCGTCGGTCAGATTATTCCTGACTCCCCCGGGAATGATGAAGATATGATAGATCCTCCCCCCCGAGAGCTCTTCGAACATCTGCAGAACCCGGTCGCGGGCCCAGAGGGTCCACTGGCCAATCATTCCCATACCGAAAGCACCGGCCTGACCGCCGATCCACATCAGATAGGACTGGAGCCGGGCCATCTCCAGGATAAGGGTCCGGATCCACTGGGCATTTTCAGGGATTTCCACCCCTGCCAGTTCCTCCAGGGCCGCGGCGTAGCAGTACTCGTTGAAGTCAGGCTCTGGAACGCAGACCCGGCAGACCAGGGGGAAGTTGTTGATAAACCGGCGCCGCTCCATAAGTTTCTCAAACCCCCGGTGAAGGTATCCCACGTGGGTTTTGGACTCCATGATTTCGTCCCCCAGAAGGGTCAGTTCCAGGGACATGTTCCCTGTGATTCCAGGATGGTTGGGGCCGTGCCAGAGCTTGGTGAACTTCCCGCTGGAGAGATCGATGTCCACGGTACCGTCACTCTTTGTCTCAGGAAACAGCTCTCTGTTCTTTTCTCCGTAATCAAGCATTCTTCTCTCCTTCCCGGGGGTAGAGCTTCTCTTTCATATACTCAGCCGGATCACTGGTGCTCCGTCCCTCACGGGGAAAGTAGGTCTCTTCGGAGTACTTTTTCGTGTCGAAGTCCCTTCTGTAGGGGGGAATATCATCCCAGTATTCCAGTATCAGGGGTTCGTCGATCTCGGGGCTCCCGGGAAAGTCGATGCCGAACATTTCGTGGAGTTCCCTCTGATAGGTTTTTGCCGCCGGCCAGAGATGATGGGCCGTAAACATTTCCGACTCTGCCGGCCAGACGCTCCTTTCAATAAAAGTCCTGACTCCCAGCTCCTTTTTCATTACCGGATTGTTGAGAAGATAGGTCAGCTGAAACCTGCCCTCCTCGATCCAGTCCACCGCAGTGATCAGGACCAGATGGGTAAAGCCCTCACTGCTCTTCAGATAGGACAGGACACTGACGGCATCCTTCTTTTCACAGGTAACAAAGTACCCGTGGGCGGAGGTGACATCGGACAATTCAAACTGTTTCCGTACATTTTTAATGACTGTTTCCATCGGTGAACCTCCTTACCAGTTGTAGTCGGGCATATCCCAGTCTTTTATGATTTTCTTCTGATTCGCCTTGTACCAGTCGAAATTTTCCGCATATTTATTCTGCCCTTCGGCCCGTCCCTCTTTGATCCTTTTTTTCAGAGTCTCTACAGAATCCAGAATCGCTTCGGGCCGGGGCATACAGCCTGTGACATAAACATCCACTGGTATGTAGTGATCCAGCCGGTTGATTGTGTTGTAGGAGTCCCAGTACATGCCGCCGTTGATGGTGCAGCTGCAGACAGCCAGAACGTATTTGGGTCCGGGCATCTGTTCATAGCTGCGGACAATCCTTTTGATGGTTTTGACCGAGGCATAACCGCCGATCACAAAAACCGTGGACTGCCGGGGCGTGGGACGCCAGTGGATACCGTAGCGGTAGGCATCGTACATGGGGCTCATAAGGGGCCGCATCTCGATGGCGCCGCATCCGGTTCCGAACCCCAGGATATAGATGGATTCGGCCCGGCACCAGTTGTAGAATTTTTCCATGGGAGTCAGCCTGGAAGGTTCGTAGACCTTCGGGGGCTCCTGGGAAAAGTAGTCTTTCATGGGATCCACTTCAAAGGTTTCCCCGTCGGGTCCCGTCACAGTCCGTCTTTCCAGATCGGCTTTGCGTTTTCCATAATTCATCTTTGCCATAATCAATACCTTATCTGAGCCGCAATAACGGCTGCCGCTCCGATCAGGAGAGGCCATTTCAGGAAGAACCGGATACTCTGTTCCACCCGGAACCGGGGGAAGGAGACACCGACGAACACAGACCACATGTAAACGAAGAAGGTCTTGAGGAAGAAAACAAGAAACGTCAGAAGGTAGCTGTCATAAAGAGCCACTCCTCCGAAAAAGAGGTTCACATAAAAGACAGTCTTTGCTACCGGAAAGATGGTCCTGTTGGTCATAAGCATAGCCAGAAACTGGGACTGATACTCCGTGGGAGGTCCGATGGGGATCTCCTGGGGAGCTATGACCACATCAAAGGGGCTCCGCATCATGGATCCCAGAAAGGCGATCATAGCCGCAGCCGTGGCCAGGGGGTTGGTAAAGAGGGTCCAGTTGAGAACGCTCCCCTGCTGAGCACCCACAATCTTCATAATATCCATGGTTCCGTACTGGATGGAAATGGAGAAGATAGCCAGAACCAGAGGAACCTCCGCGGCAGTCACCTGGCTGAGTCCCCGGGTAACCGCGATGGCCGAATAGGGATGCCCCGCTTCTCCGCCTCCCAGGGCCATCCCCAGGGTTCCTATAAACATAAAGTAGAGGATCAGCAGCAGATCTCCTGTTCCCACAAAGGAGGAGAACAGGGGCACGCCGTACACCAGAGGCAGAAAGATGAGGATTCCGCCGCCCCCTGTAAAACGGAAGACCGGCCCCAGATAGTACATGACCCCGTGATGAATGGATGACCGGGTCACCCACTGACGGATAATATTGATCCAGGGCTGATAGATCCTGATGCCGATTCTTTTGCCCACCCGGGCATAGATTTTTCCTATGATACCCTGCAGCAGAAGACCGTAGTTTATGGTCAGAAAGATGGTAATGGCTGCATACAGGATATGGATGTATTTGAATTCCATCTCACACTCCTCCTCTGGTCAGCATATAGGTGACGACCACAAATACGACCATCTGCAGCAGATAGGTCTGTCCGTTTCCCGTATAAACCCTCCGGAAGAAACCGCTCAGGGCGTGAAGGATATCACTGAGGCCGCTCCAGAACCGGGTGACAAAAGGATATTCCAGTACCCCCACGGCCCTTCTGTAGGGAGCGAAGAAGTTGTAGGCGAAATGAGTGGTTTCGGGCCTGGCCGGCCGTTCCGCCGCATAGACGATATTGAACTGTTCCACCTTCTGGGCTCTTTTTCTGTTCATAAGGAAGAGGATCAGGAAGTTCACCACAAAGAGGGTCATGAAGACATTCATAATCATGGTTCCGTTGAAGTAGCCCAGTTCCGATTTAGCCAGATAGCCTTCCCAGATAATCGGGTTTTCCGGAAAGAAGGCCATCAGTTTGTCTCCGATGGGTCCCAGGAGGGTTCCCGGCAGAAAGGAGACCACAATGATATAGGTAATCAGAAGATAGACGGGAATGAGAAACCAGATATTGATCTCCCCCACCTTCCGGTGTTCGTCCTTCAGCTGTCCCAGAAAGATGGAGAAGATCAGACGGAACAGATAGAGGAACGCCACGAGCCCGGCAAAGGAGGCAATAACGCCCTGAAAATAGAGGCCGTTGCCTACGGTGACATTGTAGAGAATCCACTTGGCTGTGAATCCCACCAGGGGAGGAATGCCCGACAGGGTGATAATGGCGATCAGAACAGCCAGAAAGCTGAAGGGCATTTTCCGGATCATACCGCCCATCTTATACATCATGGGTGTACCGAGTTTCAGAGAGATCCCCCCGATTATAAGGAAGAGGATTCCCTTGTACAGGAAGTGGGTGATCGAAAGGGAGAGGGCGATGAGCCAGCCCATATGACTCATGGTGGACAGACCGAACACAATGTATCCCAGCTGTCCGATACTGGACCAGGCCAGGAGCCTCTTGGCACTCTCCTGAAAAGCGGCATTCACATTGCCTATAAGGGAGCTGAGGATTCCCAGCCATCCCAGGGTCAGCAGGATCCAGTGACTGTAGGCCGTATTAAGGTCCATTCCCAGAAGCACGTAGATGATTCCCAGGACTCCCGCTTTCAGCAGGATCGCCGAAGCCATAAAGTGAATGTCCGCGACAGCTTCACCGTGAGCTCCGGGAAGCCAGGTATGGAACCCCATGGTGGCGGTTTTGGTCATAAAACCGATAAGCAGCAGAGAGTAGGCCACGGCGGGATACACGGATATATGATGCAGCGCATCCATCCCCGCCGATCCGCTGGAAAGATAGGCCATGGCAAAGCCCATAAGCATGGCAAAGGAACCGCCGATGCTGAACATCAGATAGCTGTAGCCGTGGGGCATGGATTTCTTTCCCCGGATCAGCAGAAAGTAGGAACCGATGGCCATAAACTCCCAGGCATAGAAGAACTGCAGCATCGTTTGCGCCGAAAGGAGCATGAACAGCCCGAAAAACATGGACATGGTAGAGGCATGGAAGCCGGCTCTTCGGCCTTTGTAGTAGTATCCCGACAGGGTGGTCAGAAAGGCGCCGCCAATAAAAACACCGGCAAAAATCACCTTGAAAAGGTCACCCATATAGTGGGTGTAGTTCAGGTACCCGAACGCACCGATCACGATCAGGGCAAAGGTATTCTTGATCCGGGAATCCAGCCTGTCCAGAACCAGAAAACCCAGTACCGCCCCAAGGGGGATCCAGGAGATTCCGTAGGGGGTGCCCATAAAGTAACCGAGCCCCACCAGAATCAGGCCGAACAGAAGAGAGGGCACAGCAGAAAGAGACGAGGTATTAAAGGGCTCATCCCTGCTGAAATCCAGTTTCAGAGCATATCCCAGCCAGCGGAAGAGATAGACCGCTTCCAGGAAAGATCCCACCAGAATCACAGCGATGAAACCGAATCCTCCTTTTCCCGCCAGGGCCATAACCAGTTCCCATTTGGCAAAAAACGAAGGGAAAGGAGGAAAGGCGGTGAGGCCGAAGACAGCCAGGATCATAGCCAGTAGAGCCGCCGGATTTCTCCGGATAAGTGCCCAGTCCCGGATATTCTCCTTTTCCACAAGACCGGCGATCCAGAAGAGCCCGGCCTTGGCCAGGGCATGGGTTATGAGGAGACCGAAGAGGATAACATCCGGCCGGGGGGCTCCGGTCTGCCTCAGAAGACCGTAGGCCATGACAAGGAGGCCCATCTGGCTGATGGAGGAGTATCCCAGGAGCCGGCGGGCCTTTTCCTGTTTCAGGGCCAGAATATTCATGCCCACGAAGGTGGCCCCGCCGATCACAATGGCGGCACCTGTAAAATGACCGCCCAGGACTGCCATAACTTTAATGAAGGCGTAGAACATAACGCTGCCGGTTCCGGCCGCCACAAGAGCCGCCACAGGAGGCTGGGCCGCTTCATAGACATCCAGTCCCCATCCGTTCACGGGAAAAGGTTTCAGCTCCATGATCATTCCGATAAAAACCAGAAAGATTCCCGCAAACCCGGCGGAGGCCAGAGCCGCAGGCAGGGTGGAGGCAATCACATCCAGATTGAGGGATCCCGTGCTGTAGTAGACGAATATAATCCCCAGCAGCATGAATCCGCTGGCCAGGGCCCCGGCAATGACAAACTTGAATCCCGCGCTCAGCTGCCTGAGATCACTTTTAAGGGCAATGAGACCTGCAGAGGCGATGCTGACAATTTCAATAAACACGAAAAGATTGAACAGATCCCTTGTCATAACCACAGCGTTCAGACCGGTCACAAAGACCATCAGCAGCATCAGCATATAGACCGATGTGGATTGAACCTCTTTTCTGAGGAACAGCATGCTCATAAAAGCTGTCAGATTGACAAGCAGAAGAAGAACAGCCTCTGTCTTTCCCAGGGAGAGGCTAATGGAAAGGGGCGGTTTGAAGCCCGCTGTGAAAACATCCATTCCCGGGGTGCTCCCGGAGAAGATACCATACACCCACAAGGCCGAAACCGCTGTCATGGCAGCCAGGGCCAGCAGGGTCAGTCCCGACCGGAGGGATACAGAGGCTTTTCGAAACAGGCCGAGGAGAAACGCGGTACCCAGGGCAATTACTATGAGAAAAATCGGATTTACCATTTCAGCTCCTCAAACCTGTCAATGTCCAGGGTCCCTTTTTTTTCATAGAGACTCACCGCATAGGTCAGCATGAAAGCGGTGATTCCCAGGCCGATCACAATAGCAGTCAGCACAAGAGCCTGGGGAACCGGGTCCACATAGGTTTTACCTGGATCTGCAAGCTTTTCGACAATCGGGGCCGTGCCGCCGCTTATGTATCCCACACTGAGCATCACAATATGCACACCCAGGTCAAAAAGAGAGCATCCCACAATCATGCGGATCATATCTTTGTTGGTCAGGAGTCCCCACAGTCCGATAAGGATCAGCAGAACCCCGGTTACAAGGGCAATATTACCTATCATACCCTCTCCTCCCCGGGTTCTCCTTTCAGAGAAACCACCACGGAGCTGAGCTCCGCACCGACTTTGAGCCCCACCACAGAGTAGATCACAGGGATCAGCCCGGCGCTGAAGAGGGAACCATACCTGCCCAGAGGGAGGATCCGATTATCCAGAAACCCATTGACTGTCAGGAAGACTCCCGCCGCCCCCAGGATGACATAACTCAGCCCGGAGAGGGATTCGATCAGAGAAAGGACAGTGTGATTCCCCTTTCTGTCGGGATGGGCAAGAGCTGACAGGACCACAGCCGATGCGATGATGGCGCCGCCCTGAAAACCACCCCCCGGTGTAAGATGCCCGTTCATAAAGACATACACGCCGAACAGCAGGATCAGAGGAAACAGAAGGGCTGCTCCGGTCTGCAGCAGCTCACTCCCCTCCCGCCTTTTTTCGTTTTCATTTCCCTTGAGATGGAGCAGAAGACCCACTACCGCTGCGGCGGCAAAAAGGATCGTCACTTCTCCCAGGGTATCCAGCCCCCGGTAGGTTACAACCACGGAGGTAACCACATTGGGTGCTCCCAGCTCTTCCGGTCCCTGTTCCACATAGTGGGCGGAGA
This sequence comes from Oceanispirochaeta sp., assembly GCA_963666275.2. Taxonomy (GTDB): domain Bacteria; phylum Spirochaetota; class Spirochaetia; order DSM-2461; family DSM-2461; genus Oceanispirochaeta. The sequence continues at coordinate 494,792 of CAXXOA010000001.1, read as the reverse complement.
CTTCAGGCAGAACCTGACGGCTTGCGTATTCCCCTGCAAAATCCCAGAAAAGAGCTCCCAGGGCCAGGATCATAAGAAGAATAAAACCTTTCCTAACCATTCCCCTGCCCCCTTTTCACTTTTTTCAGAGCAAAGAAAAAGATAAATGTGGTCAAACCGCTTCCGATGGCCGCTTCGGTCATGGCCACATCCGGAGCAGCCATCATGATAAACAGGATCGAAGCGAACAGCCCGGCAGCTCCCGCCGACAGGACGGCCACGGTTCTGTCTTTTGTCAGAACCGCATAAAGAGCCAGAACAAGCGTAAAGAGTGCCACGATAAGAAAAATCACAGTCATGCTGTCACCTCCTTCTGAGGATCTTCCTCCGCCAGAGCGTCATTAATGGTTTTCTCTGTCATTTCCTGACCGCTGTAATGGGCTCCCCTGGCCACCACATGAGAGGAGATCGGGTTGGTCAGCAGTATAAAAAGCATCAGGATTACTAGCTTTCCCGTCCATGCGGGGTGAACAAGACAGAGCCCCACCGCAAGGAGTATGGTTCCCAGGGTGGTGGCTTTGGTTCCCGTCTGAATCCTGTTGTACAGGTCGGGCATACGGATTAATCCCAAAGCACTGATCAGAAAGATTATTGATCCCATCAGGGCAAGGATTGCGCCTAACATTTCCATTCAAAGCCCCCTTTCGTGATACCTGGCCACAACCAGGACACCGATAAAACTGAGCAGGCCATAAACAAGAGCCACATCCACATAGATGACCCTTTCCAGAAAATGGGAGAGCAGAACAATCAGGGAAATCCCGATGATACCGGCTGCATCAAAGGCCACGACCCTGTCCAGAACAGAAGGTCCCAGTATAAACCGGATAAGAATGATCCCGATGCTCCCCAGGGAGATCAGGACCGCAATCATAAGAATCTGGTCAGCCAAAGATCACCTCCAGATGTTTTTCGAACTTTGCCACGATAGCATCAGTGGCCTCTTCCACATTGGTGGTGGAGGCATCGATCCAGTGGATAAAAAGGCTGTCATCCCTGATATCCGCCGTGAGTGTTCCCGGTGTGAGAGTGATGGAATTTGCCAGGGCCAGTCGTCCCAGAGGAGACTTCAGCCTGGTTTTGACTTCCACAATGGCCGGATTGATCCTTACCCGGGGAGAGATAACCCGGAACATCACGTCGATATTGGATTTGATCAGTTCAAAAGCAAAAACAAACATCCAGGCCAGGAAGGCGAAGAGCGCTTTGGGTGTGAGCCTTAGATCTCCCAGGACAGGAGATTTCACATGGAATGACGCCGCGATGAACGCAACGGCAGCCCCTGCAATAAGTACTCCCGGATCAGAACTGCCGTTCAGACCGAGCCAGAACAGCAGGCCCAACACAAGCGAAATAACGGCGGTTTTAAACTTCACAGAATTCCTCCATTTTTTTAGTAGTAAAGTTTCCAGTTATAAGTAAATCGGGGTAGGCTATTCCTTTAATCGTAATCCTTTAAAATCTGTTGCGAAAGAAAAACTCCTTTTTTTTTAAAAGCAGATTTTAAGATTCAATCCTGGTGTTTATAAATATTAAAGGAAATATATATTGTGTAATTACTATTTAAACAGCACCATTCAGGAGTTGTCAATATTTTTTTATCATTATATTTTTATAGTTATATATAGACCAATTATTATGTAAATATTCACATTCCATCCGGAAAAGGATTCTTATTTCCTCTCTGATGAGAGGAAGAGATGAAATGTTGGAAGATTTCCAGGCAGACAAGTAAAGACCAAGTGATTTATTTTTTATATAGTAGGAGTATGAATCATGAAATTGAAAGAAAATTTCTACTGGAGACGCTCCCGGAGGATTTGAAATATATACAGAAAGCCCGGATAAAACAGGGATATCTGGCTTTGGAAAAGGACAGAGAAGTCCGGCTCCGTCAGAAAGAGAAGACCTGTTACCAGACTGTGAAAATCGGATCGGGTCTCCGCCGGAAGGAGCTGGAAACGGAAATAAGCCAGTCCCAGTTTGACCTTTTCTGGGAAGCAACGGAAGGGCTTCGTCTTGAGAAAATCCGCTATACAACCCTATGGCAGGAAATGGAAGTGGAAATTGATGCCTACCAGGGCTCCCTGCAGGGGCTGTACACTGCGGAAGTGGAATTCGTTGATAAAAAAGAAGCAGCCCTATTCCAGCCGCCGCCCTATTTCGGCGAAGAGGTAACCTTTGACAAAAGGTATATGAACCGCTCCCTCGCCAGGATCGATGCTCATCAGCTCCATCAGCTCCTCCCCTCGGGAATGAACAAGGGAGTTGTGGGTACGATTCCCTACTTCTGGAAGAAAGGAAAACTCCGGGTCATTCTGGTAACGAAACGGAACAACCATCACTGGATTTTTCCCAAAGGCCATCAGGAGAGCCGGAAAACCTTTGAAGAAGTGGCCCTGCTGGAAGCCTACGAAGAGGCCGGAGTGGAAGGGACCGTGACCCATCGTCCCATCAGGATTCCCTACAAAAGAGGAAGCGACTATATCAATATGCTTGCCTTTCCCATCGAGGTGAGCAAGCTGAGAAAGCAGTGGGATGAAAGAGAGGAGAGACTCCGGAAGGTGGTATCACTGAAAGAGGCTTTTGAACTCTCCGACCAGCCGGCGGTTCACAGCTGTCTGAAATTTCTGAAAGAGCTGATTCTGGAGTGACCCCCTATCCGGGGGCCCCTCGGACGGTTTGAACCGGGACTAGCGGAGATACACCCGGGGAACCCTGGATGTCAGAGTGGAGACCACTTCATAATTGATGGTTCCTTCCAGATCCGCCTGTTCATCAGCAGCAAGATACTGATCCTCCTGGGGACCGAATACGACGACTTCATCCCCCACCCTGACATTTTCAACATCCCCGACATCGATCATGGTAAGATCCATACAGACCCTTCCGACAATAGGAACTCTTTTGCCTTTGACAAGCATGAATCCCTTTGAAGAGAGAAGCCGGCTGAACCCGTCTGCATAGCCGATAGGGACTGTGGCGATCCTTGTTGATCGCTCAGTGACATGGGTACTGCCGTAACTGATTTTAAAGTCCGACGGGACTTTTTTCAGATGAATGATCTTTGTCTTCAGAGACATCACAGGTTTTAAAGGCAGACGCGTCATGTCCACATCTTTCGAAGGGGCCAGCCCGTAGAGGACAATCCCGGGACGGACCATATCCAGATGAGACTCGGGGAACTCTAGGGTTGCCGCACTGTTGGCGGCATGACGGATGGGAATCCTCAATCCCCTCTCCTCCAGAGAGTCCAGAATCCGGGAGAACAGGGAGAACTGTTCTTTTACATGAGTTTTATCCGCTGAATCAGCATTGGCAAAATGGGTAAAGATACCCTCCAGGTGGAGAGCGGGAAGATCATGGATCCTCAGCACATCCGCAACAGTCTCTTCAACAGAAGCGCCGGGCAGGCCCACACGGCCCATACCCGTATCGATTTTGACATGAACTGTGATGATTTCCTCCAGGGCAGCCGCCGCTTCACAGAGCGTCCGGGCCTCCTGGAGGGAATTGACCACCGGCGTCAGGCCGTACCGGGCAATAGTCTCTGCCAGAACGGGAGGGGTATGGCCGAAGATCAGGACAGGAGCCTTTATGCCCCCTTCCCGCAGTTCCAGTGCCTCCGAATACCTTGCAACCGCAAGGTATTCAGCACCGCCCAGGACAGCGGCTTCCGCCACTTCCACAGCCCCGTGCCCGTAGGCATTGGCCTTCACCACAGCCGCCAGTTTAACAGCAGGACCAATGTGCCCCTTTAAAACAGTGACATTGTGCTGAACAGCAGACAGATCAATATCCGCCTGTATCACATGCTCAGGAAGCATAGCTTAAACCGCGGCGGCTTCGAGCTCAGCTTTTCCATAAGCTCCGGTCAGCTCTCTGAAGGCATCCATAACAGCCAGGGTTTTGGGACCGGGTTTTCCATTTCCGATCACAAGATCATCAATTCTGTTTACAGGAACGATCTCCTTGTTGGATGCGGTAATGAAAATTTCATCAAAATCTTTCAGTTCATCCTTCAGGATATCCCGGATTTCAAGATCGTACATATCCCCTACCATTTCCAGGACGACTTTTCTTGTGATCCCGTTGAGAATATCCTTTCCGGGAGTGATGATTTTATTGCCTTTGAAGCAGAAAATATTGGTTGTGGTTCCTTCCAGAACCCGGTTGTCCTTATCGACATAAATCGCTTCAATGCTCTTGGCTTTGACAGCTTTCTGCTGAGCCATAACCGCATTCATATAGTTGATACTTTTGGCTTCGGGAATATACCGTTCAATATCCACGGTAATAACGGGAGCGCCGTCTGTGTACCACCAGTCAGGGAGGGAGTGCTTTTCCGTAACCATGACAATGAGCTTTCCCTTTCCTTCGGGAAGAACACCGTTGGAACTCTCTCCTCCGGTCACAACAATACGGATATTCGCTTCTTCATACCCGGGATTTTTATCCATGGTATCGTAAACAGCCTGAGCGATTTCCTCATCGGACCATCTCAGCTCCAGACCGATCAGATCGGCGGAATTCCGGAGTCTGGCGATATGATCTTCCAGATGAAAGGGACGCCTGTTGTATGTCCGCATAAAATCAAAAACACCATAACCGCGCAAAACAGCTATATCCTTCGCCAATACTGTCGTTTCATTTTCAGGAACAAATTTCCCGTCGATATAATAAATTCCCATAACTAGACCTCCACAAGGAACCTTTTTTGCAATGTTTCAATATCTTCTTTCTGCCTACGCAGAATATCTACCGCTTCTTCGTGAGTGACTTTTCTGAAACTGAGTTTCTGCCCCGGCATCACCTGCCCCAGCAGATCCAGATCCGCTGATATGACATTGAAAATACGGGGATAGCCTCCCACAGTCTGTCTGTGTTTCATAAGAATGATCGGACCTTTGGGAGTCAGCTGAACCGTACCGGAAGCGACGGCCTCTGAAACCATATTCCCCATGGAGACACTCAGGGGGAGACAGGGATTTTCCAGCCGCATTCCCATATCGCTTGTCTCGGGTGAGATTCTCCAGGATTCTCTGAAAAAGAGTTCTTTATCATTCAAAGAATCATATTCAGGCCCTTCAACCACTCGGATATAGCCTTTCGGATCCATCCAGCGGGCAATCTCTCCTATGGAGCCTCTCTTCCTTCCCACGGGATTTTCCGAGCCGGAAAGCTCCCGGGCTGAGCGGTAGCAGAGGTAGGTTCGGAATCCGTAATTCCTCTTTCCGAAAGAGAGGACGCTCCCGGCCCGGGCCAGAGAAACCTCTCCGTGATGGATAGTCTGCTCTCCCCCGGGACCAGAAAGCCGGACTCCCAAACAGGAGGAGCCGGTCAGGACAAAAAAAGTGTCCTGTTCAAATTCCAGGGTGGGGGGAAAAAGCATTTCCAGAGCCGGGGCATCCCGCCTGTTATCCAGCAGTACATTTCCCGTCTGATAGGCGAAAAGATCCATGGCTCCGCCCGGAGTAATCCCCACGTCCTGATTTCCGAAAGCCGGAAGAGAGACTGTTTTGTATAAACCCTGTTTTCTGATCTTGAACATATCAGCCTGCGTTCTGCCCCGAAAGCCGCTGTGCCAGTTCGAGTGAAATAGGAGAATCCGAATGAATACAGATCGTATCGGCCTTGATCTCAACGGGTTCTTTTCTGACCGAACCATCCGCCAGAGAGATGTGCCCCTCCACTTCCTTATTGGTCAGAATATGCATAGCGTGGGAAACGGCCTCATCCAGATCATGAATGGACGCATAATCCAGATTCCGGCTGACAAGGGTCAGCTGCCCCTTTTCAGGATCATAGGCATAGCGTCTCTCAGCAAAGGCTTCGTATAAAACATCCATTCCCAGATTCAGGCTCTCTTCGGCCAGACAGGACTGATAGGGAGTGACCACTGTCTTTACACCCTGACTGTTCAGCCAGGAGGCCAGATCTCTGGAGAGATCCCGGTTTACCCAGCAGTCGTTATAGAGAGCCCCATGGAATTTCACCATTTCCGCCCCGCCCATCAGGGCAAACTGATCGTCCAGGCTCTTCAGAAGATCCCGGGTTGAAATGTCCATGGAAAATCTTCCGAAATTCTCCCTGTCGGGATAGGATAAATGAGCAGACACAGAAACCTTGTTTTTCTTTGCCAGAGCGAGGAAAGCCTCAATGCTCTCCCTGTCTCCCGCATGGCCTCCGCAGGCAATATTGGCCAGGCTGATGTGATTCATCAGCTCTCTATCGACGGGATGGTCAGCACCCCTTTCTCCTATATCGCAATTGATATGCATCAATCTATCTCCTTCATAATGACTGTATCTCCCGGCTGGATGGATAAGAGATGAGCCGGATCGGTGGATCCTATGAGATTCCATCCTCCCGGGGATTCTGCCGGATAAATCCCTGTCTGGGCGCCTCCGATGGCAACAGCTCCGGCAGGCACTTTGACCCGGGGACTGTCGAGACGGGGAGTTTCCAGTTCCGGATCCAGCCCTATCAGATAGGGAAAGTTGGGAAGGAATCCCACCATGGCAACAGTAAAGGTACTCCCCTTGTGTCGATCGATCACCTCTCTCACTGTCATATTGTGCAGATCCGCCACCCGCTGAAGATCCTCTCCGTCATAACGGACCGGAATTTCAACGGTTTTCCCGGCCAATGCTCCATCGGAAAAATCCCTTTCAAACACAGAGGAGACATAGGCTTCCAGTGCCTGGCTGTCTGTTGTCAGAGGATCAAAATGCACAGCCAGGGCATTATAGGAGGGGACCAGATCGAGGATCCCCTTCTCTTCCCTGCCGCTCTCTTTGAGGAAGCGGTAGACAGCGAGGATTCTGGCTGAAATCTTCTGGTCTATCCCATCGGACAGGGACCAGCACAGGCAGGAGTCTCCCAGCGGATAGATCTTCATATCAGCAGGCCTTTCCTGCGGTGGATGCCAGATCGTACATCTGTCCGAACAGATTGAACTCCCAGGAGGCGTCAAGGCCATCCACAGTGGCTTCCCGCCGTCCGCTGACGCCATCCACCGCCCCTGCATCGACCACCGCATTCAGGATACGGGCGAAGACTTCGGGACTGGGAAGAAGGTTCTCTTCCGCCATCAGAGAGAGAAGAGCCGCTTTGCCGTAACCGGCCCAGTTGCTGACTCCGGCGCACACACAGTGGAGGGCATCGGTTTTACAGCTGAAAGCCCTGCCGGGAGCCACATGGAGATCCACATTGCCCGAAACAATTCCCATACCCAGTTCATTCCCGCCGTCGCCGATACCGATGGTCACGATTCCCTTCCCGGAACAGTAGCGGAAAAGCTGATCCACCGGAGACACAGCCGCAGAGATGTCGTCTCCTCTGAAATTGTAGTATTTCCCGTCCGCAGCCTGACCGGGACGCTCTATGGCAATAAAATGGGTCGTGTCGGGGCGGACAGGATTTTTCTCCAGAAGATTGTCATCCCTGTCATAACCGATGATCTCAATATCCCTGTTGATGGAAGAAAATCCCGCTTTCATGATATCCACAGAGTGGGAATCCACTATGATGGTGACAGACTTACCCAGTTTGATGAGGGCATCCGCCAGGATAATGGCCCCGGGAGGTCCGTCAGTCTCGATAACCCCCGCATTTTTAATGAAAAAGCCTGTAGTCAGAAGGATGTGTTCTCCCCCCATCAGGGACTCGGTCGCCGGGAGGATATGATTCCGGACAGCCCAGTTTGCCAGTCCCCTTTTTCCGGGGTCCTGCTGAATCAGATTTTCTATGAATCGGGCCTGATCGGCATGACTCTTCACAGACTCAGATTTTAAAGTCGTTGTCATAAAGATCTCCTATAAACATATGTCCCGGTGCGTGGGTAATCATAAGGGGGGGCTTTGCCACAACCGCAGCAGACTGGGGGGTAACACCGCAGGCCCAGAAAACGGGTATTTCATTCTCTTTAATTGTCACAGCGTCTCCGTAATCGGGAGTGTTAATATCCGAAATGCCTATCATTTCCGGTTTGGCAATGTGTACGGGGCTTCCATGTACCGCAGGAAAATCCCGGGTAATTTCTATGGAGCGGATAGCATCTTTCGGTTCATAGGGCCGCATGCTCACAACCATGGGAACCTCTTTGAAACGTCCCGCATCCCGGCACATCAGATTGGTTCTGTACATGGGTACATTCACATTTTCCGTAATATGACGGACTTCCAGGCCATCCGCCAGGAGTGCCTGTTCAAAGGAAAAACTGCATCCGATAAGGAAAAAAACAAAGTCATCCTGCCACAGATCTGAAATGTCAGAGCACTCCTCGGTGAGTTCTCCGTCCCTGTACACACGGTATTTGGGAAGATCCGTGCAGATATTGGCGTTTTCCGCAATGATACTTGTAAGGGGAGAACCGGCCTCTCCTACTTCAAGGACAGGACAGGGTTTAGGATTTCTCTGGGCGAACAGGAGAAAATCCTGTGCCCAGTCGGCCGGAAGAATAGCCAGGTTGGCCTGAACATGCCCCCTGGCCAGACCGGCTGTAGGGCCTGTCCATTCCTGAACTCTGCAGGCCTGTCGAACATCTTTGGCTGTTTTATACATAAAACCCTCGTAACTTAGAATAAAAAACCGGGAAAGACACTTACCCGGAAGGAATTATGAATATTTATACACTCATAATTCAAAAAATATTTTGCCAGAATACTGATTTCCTCTGTTTTAATCAATAGGAAAATATGTTTTTCGGATATTTTAAAGTATATTAAACGTATTCTATAGATACCATCGTATTTATATTCGTTTATCGTATTCGTAAAATATACATTTAAGTACCATTTTAGGGGGGATACAGTTTTTCTGTCCAATGGGATGGTTGTTCAAAGGAAGAAGGAGAATCACCTCTTTACACTCAGTTTGCTGCAAAAGTTATCCTGTCCGGAGGATCCGTCCTGAAAAGGCTTTGCCGGCAGAAAAAGAAAGAGAGGCCATGGTAGTCTGTTTTGGAAGAGATCGCCTTAAGGAGATAGAGGATCTGTCTATAAAGCTTCCAAAACCTCCAGATACGCCTTCATATAAGCCGGGATATCCGGGGGCCGTCGGCTGGAGACCAGATTTTTATCCACAACGACCGGTTCATCCTGCCAGTGGGCTCCGGCATTTTCCATATCATCCCGGATTCCCGGTGTACTTGTAACAACCCGTCCTTGCAGGATTCCCGCCGAAATGGTCACCCATCCGGCATGGCAGATCTGGCCGATAACCTTTCCCTCTTCATCCATCTGCCTCACCAGTTCCAGAACTTCCGGAAATCTCCGGATTTTATCAGGCGCCCATCCCCCGGGAATAAGGAGCCCATCATATTCGGATGCATTCACATCTGTGTAGGCAAAATTGGAAAATGCGGGTACTCCGTACTTGCCTATGTATTTGAAATCCTTCTCTTCTCCGGCAACGTCAACGGTATAGCCGGCTTCCCTGAGCCGCAGAACAGGGTACCAGTATTCCAGATCTTCAAAATCGTTATGAATCAGTGTCAGTATTTTTTTCATATAGTACCTCACCTTTAAATATATTATTATATTTGTAATATATAAATTCATTGTAATAGATATTATTGGGGGATTCAAAAAAGAAAGAAAAAAAGGGAACCTGCACCGGCAGATTCCCCTATCTAATTATTTGGTTCTGAATGAATATCAGGATATCCCCTTCCGCTGGAAAGATATCCATGGAAGCAGAAGTGGAACTCTAATAGATCAGTCCGTGGTAACCGACTTGGCCAGGTTTCTGGGCTGGTCCACATCCCGGCCCAGGGCTTCGGCCGCATACAGCCCCAGCAGCTGGCAGGGGATCATGGTAAGCAGCGGGGACAGCAGAGGATCCGATTCGGGAACCACAAAGAGCTGATCCGCTACACTTCTCAGGTTTTCATCCTCATAGTTGGAAATCACAAGGACTTTGCCATTCCGGGCCCGGACCTCCTGGATATTGCTTATGGTTTTTTCCTGATACTCTCCCCGGGTACAGATAAAGACCGAAGGCATCTCTTCGCTGATCAGAGCCAGAGGACCGTGCTTCAGAGAGCCCGCACTGTAGGCCTCCGCATGGATATAGGTAACTTCCTTCAGTTTCAGGGCCGCTTCTTTGGCAATGGGATAGTTCAGTCCCCGTCCCATATAAAGGATACTCTGGTAATCCTTGAGGAACTCACCCATCTTTTTAATCTCATCGGTCCGGCTCAGGATCTGTCGGATTTTATCGGGAATCTGCATCAGCTCGCTGACAAGTTCCTTCCCTCTGTTCAGGGAGATATCCCTTGTCCGGCCGATCATCAAAGCCAGCAGGGTCAGGACTGTAACCTGACTTGTAAAAGCCTTGGTACTGGCCACCGAGTATTCGGCACCCGCATGGATATAGGCTCCCCCGTCGGTCAGTCTTGCCAGGGTGGAACCCACCGCATTGATCACTCCCAGGACCCGGCCCCCTTTCTGTTTGATCTCCTGAACAGCCGCGATGGTATCCCGGGTTTCACCGGACTGGCTGATGGCGATAAAAAGGGTGTCCTTATCGACTATGGGATTGACGCCGCAGAGCTCCGAAGCATCGGAGACCTCCACGGGAATGCGTGCAAGATCTTCTATAATATATTTAGCCAGGTCCCCCGCATGCATGGCAGTTCCCATAGCCAGTATATGGATTTTCCGGATGTCATAAAACTCCCGCTTCTCCATATTGAGGCCCCCTAACAGGGCGGTACCGAAATCCGGAAGGAGCCGTCCCCCCTGCCCCATGGCACGGAAAACAGAGTCGGGCTGCTCGAAGATCTCTTTTTCAAGGAAGCTGTCGTACTTCCCCTTGTCTTTCACATTGGATTTCAGATGAACCAGTTCCTCCACGCTCTTGTCAATGACGATATTGTTCCGGTTCACAACGCGGTAGGTTTTGCTGTTCATGATGACCATCTCTCCGTCATCCACAAAAACGGCATGATGGGTGTATCCGGCAAATGCCAGGGCATCGGAAGCGAAAAACATTTCGTCCTTGCCGATTCCGATAACAAGAGGACTTCCGTTACGGGCGCCTATAATCAGATCGGGATGATCCCGGAAAAGAAAGAGCATTCCATAGGTTCCGTCCAGACGGGAGAGGGCTTTGGAGACAGCCTGCTCAGGCCCCAGTTCCATATAAGCTTCCACAAGGTGGGCCACCACTTCCGAGTCTGTTTCGCTGATGAAGGTGTTTCCCATCTCTTCCAGTTCCTGTTTCAGAACAGCGAAGTTATCAATGATACCGTTATGAACCACGGCAACCAGGCCTTTCGGTCCGCTATGGGGATGGGCATTTTCCGTGGTAACCCCGCCATGGGTTGCCCATCTTGTATGGGCGATTCCGATATTGGATCCCAGGCCTTCGGTCAGTTTCTTCTCCAGCATATCCAGTTTGCCTTTCTCTTTGACAACACGGATTTTCTTTCTATGGAGCACTCCGATTCCCGATGAATCATACCCTCTGTACTCCAGCTGTTTCAGCCCCTGCATCAGAACGGGAACAGCGTCCCTGTTACCCAGATATCCAACAATACCGCACATACTTTTCTCCTGTTTTTATAGGCAAATTCAACCGTAAATGGCTCTTCGTATCTGTCTTATGGAAAGATCTGGACCGGGAAACAGTTTCCCCTTCACTTCTTCCTGAATAATCCTGTAAATCTCATCATTCTTCTTTCCCTGCTGATGGAGTTCCCGCTGCCTTGCGGGGATATACTCCTCCAAAGAGGTTCCGAAATACTCCCCCAGATCATCAAGAATGTTCATAAGGAGAGACTCTGAAAGAGGATAGGTTGTGAGAAGGTAGTTTTTAAACTGTTCATCCAGATCAATTTCAGCCATATACAATACCCTGTATACATCAGATATCGGTCATTTTCCATTCATCTGGCAGAAAAAGGGCTTTTTCGCATGTGTATTTACCCGATTTCGGGCAAATACACATGCAAGATGGATTTATCGGGAGTATTGAAAAGATTCGAAAGAGAGATTCAGGCTGCCGCCTTCTCCGGCACTGGAGCTGACCCGGCCTGTTAAAGTCCCGCCCATTCTGGTTCTGATGGAAACTGTCCCTGTCACGCTCCTTCCCGACTCTATGGTAACTCTCCGGTCCAGATAGAAGGCATCGGCATTGACACCTTTCAGGGGGATTGTCACTGTTTCAGAGAGAAGGTTCCCTCCATCGGTATAAACAAGAGACAGGACAGCCTGATCTGTGATTTTATCGCTGTTGTTCCATCCTCTGGCTCTGGAGGGATTGATCCGGGGCCAGCTGAATCGGACGGAATAAGTTAAGGCGACAGGAGCCGCAGGTGCCGGTGTAGTTGCTGTCGGTGCCGGTGTAGTTGCTGCAGGGGCCTGTGTAGTTGCTGCAGGGGCCTGAGTTGCTGTCGGAGCCTGTGTAGTTGCTGCCGGGGCCTGTGTAGTTGCCGCAGGAGCCTGTGTAGATGCTGCAGGAGCCTGAGAAGACGCAGTGGGAGCCTGGGGCTGAGATGCCGCTGAGGATGGTGCTGAAGGAGCAGAGGCACTCCCTGCAGGACCTGCCGATGACGCTGCTGCGGAGGAGGAGAAACCCGCCGGACCGGAGGTCGCGGGTGCCGCCTGGGTAGCCTGAGCCGGATCAACAGGAACAGTGGCACCGGCTGAAATCAGGAGCTGCCGGATCTGTTCACCATACTGCTGATTTTCAAAGGAAAGATCATAGGCGGTCTGGCCTGCCAGATTCCTGGCATCCACAAAGATTCCCGCTGTCAGCAGGAGTCTTACGGTTTCGGTATTGCCCCCGGCGGCCGCCAGGTGAAGAGCGCTGTTGCCCTGATTGTCTGCAATATAGGGATTGGCACCGCTCATCAGGAGGAGCCGCACGATTTCCACATTAGAACTCTGCGCTCCGTGAAGGAGGGGTGTTTTTCTGTTTTTATCGGGAATTTCCGTATTGGCACCCCTGAACAGAAGTGTCTCAATGGATTTCTGATTTCCCTTCTGCACTGCCGTGACCAGAGGGGTTTCTCCCTGGGAATTCTGCATATTCGGATTCAGCCCCAGATCCATAAGGAAGGAAAGCATTTCCGGACGGGCTGCCGCCGCATGGAGAAGAGTGTTTCCCTTGCTGTCAGTCATGCCGGGATTAAGCCCCCGGTCCAGAAGGAGCTGAAAAACATCCCGGTTGCCCGAACCGGCCGCTGTGAAGGCTACGGTGCTCACAGGTTTCTCGTCGACCCGGAAATCCGCGCCGGCCTGAAAAAGCAGCATGGAAGACTGATTGATACCCGATGGATCGCCGGCACTTTTCTGCAGTCCCTTCAGCAGGGGGTTCCATCCGGCATTATCCATTTTCCGGAAATCCCCCCCGGCGGCCAGCAGAGTCTGAACCAGAGCGGAGTAATCACTGGATGCGGCAATCAGCAGGGCACTCTGCCCGGAATTGGTTACGGCATTCACATCGGAACCATGGGAAAGAAGGGAGTTGACCGAACCGTTCTGACCGGAGGAGGCACCGTGTATCAGAGCCGTCAGTCCGTTGTCATCTTTCATGTGGACATCAGCTCCCACACTGACAAGGTAATCGATGGTAGGGACCTGTCCGCCGGCGGAGGCGTACATAAGAAGGGTCATCCCTCCTCTCTGCCGTTCATTGACATCTCCTCCGTCATCGATAAATTCCTTTACCGCATCCAGGTCTCCCCTTCTGGCGGCTCTGGCTTCAGAACTGGCACAGGATGTGAAAAATAAAACCGAAAGCAGTAATAAAAAGATACCGGAAAGAACCGGATTCTTTCTCTGGACTCTGGAATGTCTCATAAAAAATATTCTCCTTGGACTGGGCATTCCTATTAATTATACAGGACCTCTTCCTTTTAGACACGCCCTTTCGGGAAATCCCTTCAGGAGTCCGGTTTCTGCAGAAAAGACACAAAATAGTAGTATTTTCGTAATATATTGCTTTCGAAGCGAGGAAATCCCCCTTTTTTCCGGATAAAAATTTGAATTACAGATATTTATATCTCATCCTTTATGACTATAAGGATGATAGTAATTAATCTCCAATCCTTAAATCCACAACAACGAGAGGAAAAAATGTCGGATTACAACGAACTATTTGAGGATATCGATCCTGAAGAAACCAGAGAATGGCTGGAAGCTCTCGAAGCGGTTATTGCAGAAGAAGGAAATGAGAAAGCCCATTACCTTATTCAGAATCTTATAGATCAGGCCAGAAAAATGGGTATTAAGATTCCCTACAAGGCCACAACCCCCTATATAAATACGATTCCACCGGATCAGTCTGAAAAGATGCCCGGTGATACGCTGCTTGCCCGGGACCTGGCCTCCTATGTGAGATGGAATGCCATGGCCATGGTTGTCAAAGCCAACAGAAAAGGAACAGGCCTGGGAGGGCACATCGCCAGTTTCGCTTCCAGCGCGGCCCTTTACGAAGTGGGATTTGACTATTTTTTCAAAGGCCCCAAAGCGGAAAACGGCAGCGACCTGATCTTTTTTCAGGGGCACTCCTCACCGGGAATGTATTCAAGAGCCTTTCTGGAAGGGCGGCTGACGGAAGAACAGCTGAATCATTTCAGAGAGGAAACCGAGGGGAAAGGGCTGTCCTCCTATCCCCATCCCTGGCTGATGCCCGACTTCTGGCAGTTCCCCACTGTATCCATGGGGCTTGGCCCGATACAGGCCATCTATCAGGCCCGCTTCATGAAATACATGGAAGCCCGGGGATTTGCCGATGTGGGAGAACGGAAAGTATGGGCCTTCCTGGGAGACGGTGAGACGGATGAACCGGAAACCCAGGGAGCCATAGCTTTGGCGGCCCGGGAGAAACTGGATAACCTGATATTTGTTGTAAACTGCAATCTGCAGCGTCTGGACGGCCCCGTCCGGGGAAACGGCAAAATCATCCAGGAACTGGAAGGGAACTTCCGGGGAGCCGGATGGAATGTGATCAAAGTCATCTGGGGAACCGAATGGGATTCCCTTCTGGCAAAGGACAAGTCCGGACTGCTGGTAAAACGGATGAACGAAGTCGTTGACGGAGAGTACCAGTCCTACAAAGCCCGGGGCGGCGCCTACGCCAGAGAGCACTTTTTCGGTAAATACCCGGAACTCCTGGAGCTGGTGAAGGACCTGAGTGATAACGATATATTCAAGCTGAGCCGGGGTGGACACGACCCCCGGAAGGTCTATGCCGCCTATGCTTCGGCTGTAAAACATAAGGGTCAGCCTACTGTGATCCTTGCCAAAACCGTCAAGGGATTCGGTATGGGGGCAGCGGGAGAAGCGGCCAATGCCACCCACTCTCAGAAAAAGATGGACATGGAGTCCCTGAAGGGATTCAGAGACCGTTTCCATCTGCCTCTGAAGGACGATGAAGTGTATGATCTTCCCTTTATCAAACCTGAACCTGACAGCAAAGTCATGAAGTTTCTGCAGGAGACAAGAGAGAAACTGGGCGGGCCCCTTCCCGCACGGAATACCGAATGCAATCCCATCAAAGCCATTCCGCTGGAAAACTTTTCTTCCATCCTGAAAGGTTCGGGTGATAAAGATATGTCCACAACCATGGCGTTTGTGAGGCTCCTGAGTACTCTGGCCAGGGACAAACAGATAGGGAAGAATGTTGTTCCCATCGTTCCCGATGAAGCCAGGACCTTCGGAATGGAGGGTATGTTCCGACAGCTGGGAATCTACGCCCCCTTCGGTCAGCTCTATGAACCGCAGGATTCGGATTCGGTCATGTGGTACAAGGAAGAGAAGAACGGACAGATCCTGGAAGAGGGAATCAACGAAGCCGGATCCATGTCCTCCTGGCTGGCAGCCGGAACGGCCTACTCCCACTACGGAATCAATATGATCCCCTTCTATATTTTCTACTCCATGTTCGGTTTTCAGAGGATCGGAGATCTGGCCTGGGCGGCCGGAGATATCCGGGCCAAAGGCTTCCTGCTGGGAGCTACCTCGGGAAGGACAACCCTGAACGGAGAGGGGCTGCAGCATGAAGACGGACACAGCCTCATCATGGCGGCGACCATACCCTCCTGCCTGTCTTACGATCCTTCCTTCGGATACGAACTGGCCGTGATTATTCAGGACGGGCTTAAACGG
This sequence comes from Oceanispirochaeta sp., assembly GCA_963666275.2. Lineage (GTDB taxonomy): Bacteria > Spirochaetota > Spirochaetia > DSM-2461 > DSM-2461 > Oceanispirochaeta. The sequence goes on along the minus strand of CAXXOA010000001.1, from coordinate 478,632 downwards.
ATGTACGAAGATATGGAAAGTGTTTTCTACTATATCGCCATAACCAATGAAAACTATCCTCAGCCGGCCATGCCCGAAGGCGTGGAGGAAGGGATCCGTCAGGGAGCCTATCTGTTCCGGAAAGCCGAAGGAAAAGGAAAAACCGTTCAGCTTATGGGAAGCGGAAGTATCCTGCAGGAAGTTCTTGCGGCAGCAGTCCTTCTGAAGGAGGACTGGGATGTGGAATCGGAAATCTGGTCAGTCCCGGGAATCAACCAGCTTGCCAGAGAGGGGGCGGAATGTGAACGATGGAATCTGACACATCCGGACAAGACTCCCAAAGAGCCCTATCTCACGCAGCAGATGAAAGGTCATCAGGGCCCCGTGGTGATCAGTACAGACTATATTCGAGCCTATCCCGAACAGATCAGGCGGTTTATCCCCGGAAACCTGACCATCCTGGGAACAGACGGGTACGGACGAAGTGATTCGAGAGAACAGCTGCGGAAATTCTTTGAAATAGACAGATACTACATCACCGTTGCCGCCCTGAAAGGACTGGCTGACCAGGGAGACCTGGAAGCCTCTGTTGCGGCAAAAGCAGTGAAAAAGTACAAAATTGATCCGTCAAAACCCAATCCCATGACTTTATAAGGAGGGAAAAGAAACTATGGCTGCATTAAAAGACATACTAGTCCCTGATCTGGGAACCTCCGATGCAATTCCTGTAGCGGAAATATTTGTGACCCCCGGTCAGAGTGTAAAGAAAGAGGAGCCCCTCCTGGCTCTGGAAAGCGATAAGGCTGTGATGGAGATCCCGGCCCCCTTTGACTGTGTTATCAAAGAGATAAAGGCAGCGGAAGGGGATGAACTGAAGACAGGGGATCTGATTGCCACCGCCGAAGCGGAAGAGGGAGCCTCAGCTGAGGAGAAAGCCCCGGCTGCTGAAGAGAAAACCCCTCCCGCGGCAGAAGAGACGAAGCCGGCGGAAGAGGTTAAATCCGAACAGCCCGCTCCCCAAAAGGAAAAGCCGGCTCCCTCCTCTCCCCCCCCTGCTCCGGCGCCGGAAAGGCCTAAAGGGAAAATGCCCCACGCCAGCCCCTCGGTCAGACACTTTGCCCGGGAACTGGGCGCGGATCTGAGACAGGTGAAAGGGACCGGCCCCAAGGGGCGGATAAAAAAAGAGGATGTTCAGAACTATATTAAAAAGGTTCTTCAGAACCCCGGTCAGACAGGCGGTATTTCAGGCCTGCCTTCCCTGCCCCAGTCCGATCCCTCCCAGTTCGGACCGGTGGAAGAGGTGGAACTCACAAGGATACAGAAAATCTCGGGTCCCCATCTCCATGCCAGCTGGGTCAACATACCCCATGTCACCCATTTTGATCAGGCCGATATAACCAACCTGGAAACCTGGCGTAAAGAGCTGAATAACAAAGGGATCCACGGCGTCAAATTCAGTGCTCTGGCTTTTGTGGTGAAAGCCCTCTATAAGGCGGTGGAGGAATTCCCCCGGTTCAATTCTGTCCTGGACGGGCCTTCGGGAACCCTTCTGATAAGAAAGTATTACAATATCGGGATTGCCGTGGATACACCTCAGGGCCTTCTGGTCCCTGTGATCAAAGATGTGGATAAGAAAACTCTCACTGAAATTGTTCAGGATATTACAGACCTGGCGGGAAAAGGCCGGGACGGGAAACTCTCTCCGAAGGATCTTCAGGGCGCGGGGATATCCATCTCCAACCTGGGCGGTATCGGGGGAACGGCTTTTACTCCGATCATAAATCCTCCGGAAGTGGCGATCCTGGGACTGTCCCGTTCCAGTATGCAGCCCGTCTGGGAGGACGGGGAATTCGTTCCCCGGCTGATGCTGCCCCTGAGTCTATCCTATGACCACCGGGTCATCGACGGAGCTCTGGCGGCGCGGTTCACCAGATACCTGGCCGAGTTGCTGGAAGATATGAAAAAAATCCTGCTATAATAGGCCCGGAAAATAATGAATAGCCGGTCTGGAGGATTCACAATGTCATTGGATTCGCCGGACCGGACCACGAGGAGTAATAATGGCTGAAACAATCAATATAGATACCCTGGTTCTGGGAGGCGGCCCCGGCGGCTACACAGCAGCGTTCCGAGCGGCGGACCTGGGACAGAGTGTGGCACTTGTAGAAAAAAGAGACACCCTCGGGGGGGTCTGTCTGAACGAAGGATGCATCCCCTCCAAATCTCTGCTCCACCTGGCTTCCATCATCAGTGAAGCCGATGAGGCGGGAAAGTTCGGAATCACCTATGAAAAACCGAAACTCGACCTGGAGGGAATCCGGGGGCATCGGGATAAAGTGGTAGGTTCCCTGACCAAAGGGCTGGGTGCACTGGCAAAACAGAGAAAGGTTCAGGTTGTCAGAGGAACGGGAAAGTTCACAGGCCCCAACACCCTGGAAACCAGCGGAGAAGAGGAAGCGGTTATCACCTTTAAAAATGCGATCATCGCGTCGGGTTCCCGGGTATTTCAGCTGCCCATGTTTCCCTTTGACGACCCCCGGGTCATGGATTCTACCGATGCCCTGGGACTGGATGAAATCCCGGCAAAACTCCTTATAGTGGGAGGAGGAATTATCGGCCTGGAGATGGCCACGGTCTACAGCGCTTTCGGCTCGGAAGTGACAGTGGTGGAGCTTATGGACCAGCTGATTCCCCCGGCGGATGAGGATCTTGTAAAACCCCTGACCAGAATGCTCACAAAAAGAGTGAAGAAAGTCTACACCTCCACCAAGGTGACAAAAGTGGAAGCCCAGTCAGAAGGGATTCTTGTGAGTTTTGAAGGAAAGAAAGCCCCCGAGCAGGAACTCTTCGACAGGATTCTTGTCAGTATAGGACGGAAACCCAATACCGAAGAGATCGGCCTGGATGCCCTGGGACTTTCTGCGGATGAACGGGGCTTTATAGCTGTCAACGAAAAGAGACAGACCTCGGTTCCCCACATTTATGCCATCGGAGATGTGACAGGTCAGCCCATGCTGGCCCATAAAGCTGTGAGCGAGGGAAAAGTGGCGGCCGAAGTGATTGCGGGAGAGCCTGCGGAATTCTCTCCCAGCTGCATTCCCAGCGTGGCCTATACGGATCCGGAAATTGCCTGGACCGGACTGACCGAAAAAGAGGCGGCCCAGCGGGGTATCGCTTATGAGAAGGGAGTGTTCCCCTGGGCCGCCAGCGGACGCTCTCTGAGCAACGGCCGGAATGAGGGTATGACCAAAGTCCTCTACGATCCTGAAACCAAACGGGTTCTGGGAGCGGGAATCACAGGAAATAATGCGGGAGAACTCATTGCCGAAGCAAGCCTGGCAGTGGAAATGGGAAGCGATCTGGAAGATGTATCTCTGACCATCCATGCCCACCCCACCCTGGCGGAAACCTTCGCTCTGGCCGCGGAAATGGCGGAAGGAACCATCACGGACCTGATGCCTCCCAAAAAATAATTCACAGAGGGATTCCTGCCGGGGAATCCCTTTTTTTATCTCTTAAGCTTTCTTCCAGATCAGGGCTCTTCCGGGAGAGGATGGATCAGAGAATAAAAGTTGTCTGTCCATTTTTTTCTTCTATTTACAATCCCCCCTGTAGTGGCTATTCTTTTCTGATGAAAATCAAAAATTTCCTCATTCTGCCAGTTCTGCTGGTCAATATCTGTCTGTGGTCGGGAGGCTCTCAGGAAGCTTCCTCTCCTGAACCTGCGGCTGTTACTCCTGATACTTCCCTGACAATTGTCGATGCCCTGGGCAGGGAAGTCACCCTGAAGGAACCTCCCCGGAGGATTGTTCAGGCCGGATCATCCGCCTTTATTATCAATGATGCCCTTTTCCTCTTTCCCGAAGCGGCAGAGCGGGTGGCCGCCATTGCCGACAGCAATCAGGGGCGCGGTTATTTTCTTCCTCATGTGGATGAACTTTACGGTCAGAAAACGATCCTTTCCCGCCGGATCAATATGGAAGAGATTCTGGCTGCCAGGCCGGATCTTGTGATTATGAAAGATTTTCTCTTCAGTCAATATGATCAGGAATTCCAGAAAATGGGCATTCCCGTGGTCTATCTGAATCTGGAATCTCCCGAAGGCTGGGACAAAGATCTGGTCACACTGGGAGAGGTGTTCGGCAATCCGGAAAGGGCTGAAGAGCTTCGGACGATGTTTCAGGAGAGGATCAGCAGAGTAACAGAAGCGGTCTCAGCTTCAGCGGACGAAGACCGGGCGCTGATCCTCTATTACTCGGAAAAAGACGGAACCGGAGCCTTTCAGGTACCCCCTCTGACTTTTATTCAGACCACCATGCTTGAAATGGCGGGAGCCGAGCCTGTATGGAAAGACGCGGATCTGGGAAAACGCTGGACAAAAGTCAGCTTTGAACAGATTGCCTCCTGGAATCCTGATCTGATATTTCTGATATCCTACCGGACCGGATATGATGAGATTTTCACAATGATGGAGAACAGCGGCTACTGGAACGAACTGAACGCCTACAGAAACGGGGAAGTCTATCCCTTTCCCATGGACTATCACAGCTGGGATCAGCCCGATCCCCGCTGGCTTCTGGGACTGCAGTGGATGGCGGGAACCCTGAATGGCGAAGCCTTTGCCGACATGGACATGGACCGGGAAGCCAGAACTTTTTTCAAAGAGTTCTACAATATGAACGACGCCTCCTATGACAGGGGAATTGAACCTGTCCTGGAAGGACTCAGGTAACTGTGATAAATCGGGGGCGACCAGGTTCTGTAAACATACTGCTGCTCATTCTGCTGATTCTGCTAAGCCTGGGATCCCTCCTTCTGGGGCGATACCCCACGCCCGGTTTTACAGGGCCCGCAGAAATGCTGGGTGATCCTGTGGGCCGGAACATTCTGATCAATCTGCGGCTGCCCAGGGTGATTACGGCCCTCCTTCTGGGGAGTACCCTGGCTCTGGCGGGCCTGGTATTTCAGACCATTCTGGGAAACCCCCTGGTGGAACCGGGATTTCTGGGAGTCTCCCAGGGAGCAGCCTTCGGCGCTGCCCTGATGATTATCCTGAATATTTCCTTTCCTCTGGCGGTCCCTCTGTCAGCGGGGATTTTTGCCTTTGCCGCCCTGATGCTCACAGGATTTCTGGCCCGGGCCATCCGCTACGGAGGATGGATCATCCGGCTGATTCTGGCGGGAATTATCATATCCGCCCTGTTCTCCTCGGGCCTGGGAATTCTGAAATACCTGGCAGATCCGCGAAGTCAGCTTCAGGAGATCACCTTCTGGATGCTGGGAGGACTCACAGGCATCGGCTGGCCCGAACTGAAAATAATCCTCCCCCTCTCCCTTCCTCTGACAGGACTGCTTTATCTGTTCCGCTGGAGGCTGAATCTCCTCTCCATGGGGGATAGAACAGCCCACTCTCTGGGCATATCTCCCGTACTGGAAAAAAATCTGTTTCTTCTGGCAGCGGTTATGATAAGTGCTACGATCGTCGCCTACTGCGGCATCATAGGCTGGATTGGTCTGATCGTTCCCCATATAGCCAGACGGCTGGCGGGAAGCGACACAGCCAGGGCGGTTCCCACGGCCCTGCTGACAGGAAGTCTGTTCACCCTGATCAGTGATGACCTGGCCAGGACTGTCAGCTCCGGTGAGATCCCTCTGGGGATCCTGACCTCCCTGGCAGGAGCCCTCATCTTTATGATTCTCATGATCCACTCCCCCCTGACGAGGCACATATGAAAACAGAGCGGGGCATACTGGAATTCCGTGACATAACCTTCCGCTGGCAGGATCAGGAACACACTCTCTTCGAGAGTCTGAATTTTCAGGTCCCTTCGGGCAGTGCCACAGCCCTGCTGGGTCCCAATGGTGCGGGCAAAACAACCATAATGGACATATCTCTGGGCTGGCGCGCTCCCCGGAAGGGAGAGGTCTATCTTGAGGGGAAGGCACTGGAAAAATGGGGAAACAGAGCGAGAGGACGCTTTATGGCGCTGGTTCCCCAGGATGAGAAGATTCCCTTTGAGTACTCGGTCATGGAGTACATCCTTCTGGGAAGAGCCCCCTACCTTCCTCCCCTGGGAAATCCGGGGCGGAAAGACAGAGAGATAGCCATGACCTCCCTGGAAGAGACAGGAATCTCTGATCTGGCGGGACGGACAGTGTCCCGGCTCAGCGGCGGCGAAAGGCAGCTGGTCCTGCTGGCCCGGGCTCTCACCCAGCAGCCCCGGCTTCTGCTCCTGGATGAACCGGCCTCCCATCTGGATCTTCACAACAAAGAGAAGATTCTGAGGATTCTGAAAAAACTGAGAACCCGGGGGATCTCCCTCTTTTTCACCTCCCACGATCCCGAACTGGTTCTGCGTCTGGCGGATCATGCGGTTCTGCTCAAAAAGGGATCGGTTGTCCAGACAGGCAGGGCATCGGATGTGCTGAACCAGACCAACCTGTCCCGGCTCTATCAGGTTCCGGTAAGAATCACCGAGTCGGAGGGACGGAGAGTCCTGATCTGGGGAGATGAGGAGAATTGAAACAGGTCGTTTTGACTGGCCCCAGGGAAGCGGGAAAAACAACTTTCTGCCTGGATCTGGCCTCCCGGGCGGAACAGGAGGGATATTCGGTCTGCGGGATTCTGACCCTCACGGAAAGAGGAGTCCGGCTCACTGCCAGAGACCTGGATGGGCAATCAGAGAGAGAACTGGCTATATACAATCATCCCGGCACAACAGGTAATCTGAAAACCCGCCGCTGGGACTTCCGTCCTGAAACACTGGAATGGGGGAATCGTCAGATTCAGAAGGCGTCCCCTTCGGATCTCTTTATTCTGGATGAAGCGGGGATTCTGGAGTTTAAAAAGAACGGGGGATGGACCGGAGGTATGGAAAGGATGGACCGGAGCAGAGACCGGCTCTCTGTCATAGTGGTCCGTCCGGAGCTCACTGATCAGGCTCTGGCCAGATGGCCCTCGGCGGAACTTTTTGAGATTGATCCTTCCCGCAGAGAGAAGAGTGCCCTTCTGACGGAAAAGCTGATCCTACTCCTCCAGAGCCTCTGAAACAGCCTCTGCAAAGGACTCCAGATTCATTGGAAGGAAAAGTTCCATCGCTTCTTCGTATCCCGTTTCCACCAGGTTCACCAGAATTGCCGGATGAGAGGCTGCCATATTCAGGGCGAACTGGGCGGCCGGCTGCACCTTGAGAGATGTTCCCAGAATCAGAACCAGGTCTGTTTCGGGAGGATTGTCCATAAGGGTATAGAACTCCTGCGGCAGGGCCTCCCCGAAAAAGACAACATCCGGTTTGATAACACCGCCGCAGGAGCAGCGGGGTATGCGGTCCTCCAGAATATCCTTTTCAATGTCCTGGAGTTCGTAACTTTTCCGGCAGCCCAGACAGTGGGCTTTTTCGTAGGAACCATGACAGGCCACCACATTGCGAGACCCCGCTTTCTGATGGAGCATATCAATGTTCTGGGTAACCACTGTATTCACTTTACCCAGATCTTCCAGCCGGGCGATCAGCTTATGGCATTTCCCGGGCTGACTGTCCAGAAGAAAAAGATTCTTACTCAGGTCAAAAAATGGCCGGGGATCATCAGCAAAGTAATTCAGATCAAAAAGGGCTTCCGGATAGGGGAGATAGTATTTCTCTTCTGCCCATTTGTAGAGTCCGTCGGGCCCTCTGAAGTCGGCTATCCCGCTGGCCGTACTGACTCCTGCCCCTGTGAATACAAGGATATTCTCTGCCTCTCTGATCATCTTTACGGCTTTCTCAATTTTCTGGCTCATAGACTTTCCCCTCGCCTCTGCTATCATCCACTGAAAAAAGCTCTCCCGGGGCAGATCCCGACGGCCTGATGGCAGGTGTATTCAAATTGCAGATCTGAGATTTTTTTGAATTTCAGACTCCCCTAAGAGTACCGGATATGGAGATTTTTTCCCAGAAGAAAAATCGGAGAAACCGCAGCCCTTTGAGTACCGGTCTACGGGAACCTTATTTGACCCCGGGATTGTTCATTTTCTCGATCCTGCAGGCAGCGACCTTCAGCTCCGGGATTTTGGATTTCGGATCCAGTTCATCGTTTGTCAGGGCATTGGCCGGAGACTCGGCAAAATGGAAGGGCACAAAGACCACTCCGGGAGCCACCCTGTCACTGGCCCTGGCGGGAACGGAGATTCTGCCCCGCCGGGTCCGCAGCCCCAGAACGTCTCCGTTCCGGATCCCCAGAGCCTCCAGATCGGAAGGATGAACTTCCGCATAGGCTCCGGGAGCAAAGGTATTCAGGGGGGCCGAACGCCTTGTCATGGTTCCTGTATGGTAATGGTAGAGCATCCGGCCGGTGGTGAGAACAAGCGGAAACTCCCGGTCAGGCAGCTCCGCGGGAGGGATAAAATCCACGGGATGGAACCTGCCCCGGCCTCTGGTGAATGTCCCTTGGTGAAGGACCGGCGTCCCCGGATGGTCAGGATCGGGACAGGGCCACTGAAGGCCCTCACCATCCAGTCTCCGGTAGGAGATGCCTCCGTACTGGGGAGTCAGTGATGCGATCTCGTCCATGACGGATGCCGCCGAATCATAGGCCATGGGAAATCCCATCCTGCCGGCAAGGTCACAGATGATATGCCCGTCCTCCCGGGCCTCTCCGGGGGGCTCCACCCCTTTGCGGACCCTCTGAATCCGGCGGCCCGAGTTGGTAAATGTCCCTTCTTTTTCGGCAAACGCCGCAGCGGGAAGGACAATATCCGCAAGCCGGGCGGTTTCGGTCAGGAATATATCCTGAACAACCAGAAAATCCAGGTTTTTCAGAGACTCTTCCACATGGGAGAGATTGGGGTCGGAAAGCATGGGATTCTCACCCATGATATACATCCCCCGGAGCTCCCCTTTATGAGCGGCTCTCATCATTTCCACCACAGTCAGCCCCGGCTGATCCGAAAGGGAGTCGACCGCCCAGGCCCGGTGGAATTTATCCCGGATCTCCGGACTGTCCACTTTCTGATACCCCGGATAGACATTGGGGAGGGCTCCCAGATCACAGGCTCCCTGCACATTGTTCTGCCCTCTCAGAGGATTTACACCGGTAGACTCCCGGCCCACCTGACCGCAGAGCATGGCCAGATTGGCCAGGGAGAGTACATTGTCTGTTCCTGTAGTATGCTGTGTGATCCCCATGGCAAAGACAATGGCCGATTTTTCACTGCACGCATAGATTTCAGCAGCCCTTCTCAAATCCTCTGCGGGAATGCCGCTTATGGCCTCCACCCGTTCCGGCGTGAAGGGCTCTACGGATTTTTCAAGAGCTTCCATGTTCTCGGTCCGGTCCTTTATGAACTGCCTATCCGCCCATCCCTCTTTCAGGATGATATGGATCAGCCCGTTAATCCAGGCCACATCGGTTCCCGGTTTCTGCTGCAGATGCAGATCCGCCCGCCTGGCCAGGTCGATCTTTCTGGGATCGATCACAATGATCCGGGCTCCCCTGTCCCGGGCGTTCCGGATGTAGGTGGCTGTGACGGGATGGGTTTCCGAAACATTGGCCCCTGTTATGAGGATACAGTCGGCTCCGGCCAGATCGCCGATGGGGTTGGTCATGGCCCCGGATCCGAAAGCTCCCACCAGGCCGGCCACTGTAGGGGCATGGCAGAGCCTGGCGCAGTGGTCCACCGCATTGGTACCAAAGCAGGAGCGGATGAATTTCTGAAAAAGATAGTTTTCTTCATTGGTGCACCGGGCGGAAGACAGCCCTGCCAGGGCCCGGGGGCCCGACTCCTTTTTAATGGCAGTGAATTTTTCTGCAGCCAGAGTAAGAGCCTCTTCCCAGGAGGCCTTACGGAACCCCTCCCCTTCTCTGATGAGAGGGGCTGTAAGCCTGTCGGGGCTGCTCAGAAACTCGTAGCCGAAGCGCCCTTTCACACAGAGACGGCCCCGGTTGGGCAGAGTCTCTTTTTCGGCTCCCCGGATTCTGACAACCCGGTTATCCTTTATCCAGAGATCCATCTGACATCCCACACCGCAGTAGCCGCAGGTCGTCCGGATAATCCTGTCCAGATCCATCTTTCGGTACTGTCCGTTCAGAGCTTTCTCCCTGAGAGCCCCGGTGGGACAGTTCTGGACACACTCACCGCAGCCGTCGCAGGAGGAGTCTTTCCATCGGACATATTCGGGAGAGGGATAGGCCTCCATCCCCCGCTCGACAAAATCCAGAACGCCTTTTCCCTGCAGATCCCGGCAGGAACCGATGCAGATACCGCAGCGGATGCATTTATCGGGCCGGAAAATCAGAACAGGAGAGGACCCGTCGGGCCTGCCATGATGGTCATGATCTCCCTGGTCGAGGCGCCTGTTGAGTTTTATCCCGATCTGATAGCGGTATCCCAGATCCTGCAGGCGGCATTCACCGTTCTGATGGCAGACAGAGCAGTCATAATCATGATCCCACAAGAGGAGTTCCAGATTTGTACGGCGGACTTTATCAATCTCCGGGGATGCAGTGGTAATGTCCATCCCCTCCCGGACCTCCAGGGTACAGGCGCTTTTGTAGGCGGCCATCCCTTTGACCTGAACCACGCACATGCGGCAGGAACCGGATGGGATCAGTTCCTTCATAAAACAGAGAGAGGGTATATCTATGCCGTTTTCCCGGGCGGTTTCCAGAACGGAGGATCCCTCCCTGGCAGTGATATTCTTCCCATCAATCCTCAAGTTGACATTTCCCATTTCAGATTCCCCTCCGGTATCTCCTGCGGTTTTATTGTATTTTTTAAAGGATTCCCTTTCTCATAAAGTATAAGAGAAAAATCAGAGGACCACAGAAAGAAACAGGACTGTCAGGAACGAGAGCCCTCCCTGAATGGCCGTGGCTGTGGTATGGGATTTATAGGCCGACTTGATATCCATTCCTGTAAACTCGGCCACCACCCAGAAGTAGGAATCATTGGCATGGGAGACAGTCATAGCTCCCGCTCCGATGCTCATAACGGTAAGGAGAGTTCCTACGGGAGTGCCGAGCCCCAGAGAGTCCAGAAGGGGTGCCATAAGAGCAGAGGCTGTCACCATGGTGGTGGTTGTAGACCCCTGGGCTGTTTTTAAGGCTGCCGCCAGAAGAAAGGGAAGAAATATCCCCAGATGCCAGCGGCTCATGCTGGTGCCCAGGTAATAGGCGATGGGGGTGGATTTGATGATAGCCCCGAAGGCCCCTCCGGCTCCGGTGATAAGAATGATGGGTCCGGCGATTTTGATGCCCGATCCGATCCACTTCATAAGGACCTCTTCGTTCAGACCGGGAGCCAGAGCCAGGGCAAAAAGAAAACCGATGAGCAGGGCTGTAAAAGGATTTCCCAGAAACAGGAGTACTCCCGATACAACGCCCAGAGAGCTCTGCACGGAGGGAATGGTCACAATGGTACCCAGGGCAATCAGAAAAATGGGAATAACAATAGGACAGAATGAGAGGAAGGCCGAAGGCAGGGTTCCATAAAGGCTGGTAACCTCCCTCTCTTTATTCAAACCGCTGCGGAAGAATTCTGCATTGATAAGATCTTCCCTGGTTTCCACCCGGCGTCCTATGAACCGGGCCCAGAAGAACCCTCCCAGCATGGGAATCAAAGAGATGAAAATCCCGAAAAGGACCACCGACCCCAGACTGTTCTGAAGCCCCAGATTTCCTGCTGCGGCGACGGGCCCGGGAGTCGGGGGAACCAGAGTATGGGAAGCATAGAGTCCTGAAGCCAGAGCGATGCTCATACCGGCGGCTCTGGCATGTGTTTTTCTGGTCAGAGACTTTCTCATGGCATTGAGAATAATAAAGCCCGAATCACAGAAAACCGGAATGGAAACAAGCCATCCGATGATACTCATTGCCAGTTCGGGATGTTTCGGCCCGAGGATCCGGATAACCGTATCGGCAATTCTGATAGCCCCTCCGGACTTTTCCAGAAACACCCCGATGATGGAACCCAGAACAATCACAATCCCGATATGGCTCAGTATCGTTCCAAACCCTTCCCGGATAGAGGATTCAACAGTCATGATATCAATAATGCCGAAGGCGGCGGAACCGAGCCCCAGCAGAAGAGAGGCAAAAATGAGAGAGATAAAGGGATGCAGCTTTAAAATTGAAGTGGCCGCCACCAGCAAAGCAATCGAAGCCACTAGAAGGAGTACCAGAACCAGACCCATTTATTCCTCCGTTTTCTCTATTTTCTAACCATGGTAACACAGATTTTTCTATTGAAAACGGAATATTGCGCTGATGGGAAGTGAAACTCCGTCTTAAGACCCTTTCCACCTCTCCCGGCATGTTAAATATAGAGAATGCAGAAAAAAAAGGGCTATGACAGTTTCCCGTCATAGCCCCTGATTACAAATGATTTTCTCTTTTACAGCAGAATAAACGACAGGATTGTGACAATAATAATGGTCACCACACCCTGAATGAGGGTCGCCATGGTCTGAGACTTATAGGCCGTTTTAACATCCATACCTGTAAACTGGGCCACAACCCAGAAGTAGGAGTCGTTGGCATGAGAAACTGTCATGGCTCCCGCACCAATACTCATAACTGTCAGAACCGCGCCGATGGTGGAATCCAGTCCCAGTGATCCCAGGAGCGGAGCCATCAGAGCAGAGGTTGTCACCAGCGCCGTGGTAGAAGAACCCTGGGCGGTTTTAAGAGCTGCCGCGATAAAGAAGGGAACAAGGATACCAACGCTCCATCCGCTCATGGAATCACCCAGATAGGCGGCCACGGGAGTGGCTTTGATTATAGCTCCGAAAGCACCGCCGGCTCCGGTGATCAGGATAATGGGACCGGCGATCTTGATGCCTTCTCCAATCCATTTCATAAGCACTTCTTCGTTCAGCTTGGGAGCCAGTCCCAGAGCAAAGAAAAATCCCACAAGAAGCGCCATAACGGGCTTACCGAAGAACTTGAAGAAGTTTGCGATAAATCCGGTTCCCATCAGGTTTCCGGGGAAAGAGGCTATGGTTCCCAGGGCAATGAGAATAATGGGAATGAGGATAGGAGCAAATGCCATAAAACCCGAGGGCAGTTTGCCGTATTTTTCTTCAATCAGCTCTTCTTCCAGATCCAGACCCTTTTTCCAGGCTTCCGCGTTGTCCAGATCTTCCTGAATCTGGATTTTACCGCCGATGTATTTAGCCCAGAAGAAACCGGCCAGCATGGTGAAAATGGAGATGATTCCGCCGAAGATAATAACCAGACCCAGGCTGTCTTCCAGGCCCAGGTTTCCTGCGGCCGCAATGGGGCCGGGCGTGGGAGGAACAAGAGTATGGGAAGCATACAGACCTGTTGCCAGAGCCACACTCATCATAGTCGCAGAGACTTTGGCTTTATGAGTTACAGACTTTCTCAGAGCGGAAAGGATGACATAACCGGAGTCGCAGAAAACAGGAATGGATACAAACCATCCGATGATGCTCATGGCCAGTCCCGGTCTTTTAGGCCCCACTGCTTTCAGAATAGTGTCGGCCATTTTCAATGCGGCACCGGATTTTTCCAGGAATACACCGATGATTGTTCCCAGAACAATCACAATACCGATATAGGCGAGGATGCCTCCGAAACCGGACCGGATCGTGGCCTCAACCTCCATGACATCGAACTGTCCCAGAGCAGACGCTCCCAGACCGACAAAAAGGGCTGCAAAAATCAGGGCAATGAAAGGATGCAGCTTATAAACAGAAGTAGCCACCACGATTAGGATAATCGAGACGACAAGGAGCAGGATCATTACTAAACCCATACAATAAATCCTCCAAAAACGGTTTTTTCTGTAATACAGATCACAAACTTTACTCCAAAGAGAGAGAATAAAGCCCCTTTTTATTTAAACCTGTACTACAAGTTGATAATATCATGGGTTTTTCTATCCTGTAAAATTAATTCTGTAAAATTCATTTTTGACCGGGTTGGTTCACTGATAATGAGAAAAAAAGGGAGGATTCGAAGAGTAAAAGCTGTGAACTTAAAGGGTATCGTAGAGCCAGGGATTCCATCTGTGGGAATCTTCGGAAGGATCCTGCTGCTGCTGATCCTGATTGAGCATCCTTTTCAGATGCCTGAGGGTGTAGAGGACGGCCAGTTCCGCATCATTGTCCCGGATACTGTCATAGATTCTGCGATGTTCAGCGACCCTGACCTCCCGGCTTTCCGCATAGTACTCCTCTCTGGGACAGTGCTGAAGAAGATCCCAGATAAGGAGATTGAAGTTATGGAGCAGCCGGTTGCCCGACAGGCCCGACAGGATAGTATGAAAAGTTCTGTCCAGACTGAAATATTCGTCTATGGTGTGCTCTCTTTCCATGGCTGCCATAATCTCAGCCAGCTCGGAGTAGTCGTTGGCATTATGATTTTCAAGGCACAGTTCTATGCTCATTTTATCCAGGGAACAGCGGAGTTCCAGGATCTCCCTGTAATCCCTTGTATTGAACCGAAGCGTCGGGAGAACAGAGTTGAAATAACTGGAAGAGTCCTGCTCACAGACAAAGGATCCCCCGCCCTTCTTCTTGGACACCAGTCCTATGGCGGTCAATTGATCCAGAGCAGCCCTCACAGGCCCCCGGGAGACTTTAAATTTTTTACAAAGTTCTGACTCCGAGGGAAGCTTGTCGCCGGGTTTATAGTCCCCTTTGATGATTTTACGCTCCAGATAGTGATAGATCTTTGTGCTTTTCGGTTCCATATACTTAAAAATACCCACAATCAGCAGAAGATTACAAGCAAATCATTGCTTTATAAACATAAGACTCCCCTTCGGCTCCGCTCAGGGACCGGGGATAAAAGGAATGAAGGCAACAGAAAGCCACTCTCGGCTCCGCTCAGGGACCGGGGGATGAAAGGAGAGGAAAAAAAGCAGCTCACTTTCCAGAAGATATCTTATCAGCCATGCCCCCCGTACAGACGCGATTCATCGCGTCTCTTATCCTCAGAAATCTTCCCTCTCTCAGCAGGAGAGAAACCGGGGGATGAAAGGAGAGGGAAAAAAGCAGCTCACTTTCCAGAAGATATCTTATCAGCTATGCCCCCCGTACAGACGCGATGAATCGCGTCTCTTATCCTCAGAAATCTTCCCTCTCTCTGCAGGAGAGAAACCGGGGGATGAAAGGAGAGGGAAAAAAGCAGCTCACTTTCCAGAAGATATCTTATCAGCCATGCCCCCCGTACAGACGCGATTCATCGCGTCTCTTATCCTCAGAGATCCCGGCCCCTCACCCTGCAGGAGAGGGGCCGGAAGGAAAGCTAAATATCCACAGGCTCTGCGAAGGGGATGGCGAACACCTTGATTCCCTCCAGAGTGAACTGTTTCTTCACTTCCCTGAGGGCTTCAAGAAACTTCCCGGCTGTTTCATCATCCGTATAAATTATGTAGATGAAGTTCTCCTCGGGCCAGACGGCGTTCCCCTCTTTGGGATCGCTGCCCCCCCGGCCGTGAACCGCATTGAGCCTTGAAAAATGAAAATCCTGTTCCACCCGGTTCAGGGCGTCCCGGATATCCGCTTCCACCGAATTATTGGCAATAATTTCCAGTCGTGTCATGCATATTTCCTTCTGTTCATAACCGCGAACAGTACGGGGGTAACAAATAGAGTCATAATCGAACTGGCCAGAAGACCGCCGATAATAGTCTGGGCAATGGGCTGAACCTGCTCGGTTCCGGCGGCGCCGAAAAACGCCAGAGGGAACATTCCCAGTATGGTCGTAGCCGTAGTCATCAGAATGGGCCTCAGCCGGCTGCCTCCAGCGGCGATACAGGCGTCTCTCAGCTTATAGCCCCGTTTCAGCAGCAGGTTTGTATAGTCCACAAGGACGATACCGCTGTTCACAACCAGTCCTACAAGAACAACCAGCCCCACCGCCGACATCAGGCTGAAGGTCTGCCCCGAAAAGGTGTAGAACGCCACCACACCGATGAGCATCAGGGGAATGGTGAAGAAGATAATAAAAGGATCCTTCAGGGACTCGAACTGGGCCGCCATGATACCGAAAACAAGCAGGATGGCAATGACGCCGACGATCATCAGCTGGCTTCCCGTTTCGGAAATGTCCCTGAAGTCTCCTCCCAGGCTGTATACGATCCCGTCGGGAACGACCATCCTGGTTTCTATCATTTCCATAATATCTCTCTGGGCATCCGTAGAGGCATACCCGTCGGAGAGACCGCCGGTGACATGGACGGTCCGCATTTCATCTTCTCTGTTGATTGAGACCGGACCAACTGATTTTTCAAGATAAGCTACATTGGAGACCGCAATACTTGTTCCGGAACTGTTCACAACAAATATCTTATTAAGATCGGGAACACTGCTTTTATCCTCTTCCTGCAGTATCAGCTCTACGTCGAGCTCTTCTCCGCCGACTCTGTATGTTGTGGCGGTCGTTCCGTTCATGCTGGCACTGATTTCATTGGCAACGGAATACATATCCAGCCCCAGGTTATAGGCCCGCTGACGATCAATAACCACTTCCAGCTCAGGGATTCCTTCATCCATATCGGTTGCCGGTTCTGTCACACCAGGCAGATTGTCCGTAATCATCTGTTTCAGTTCTTCCGCAAACTCCACAGCACCGTCCATGTCTTCCGACTTGATCAGAATATCCACCGGATTATCATTTCCCAATCCGGGTCCCCGGGAAGAAAACTCCACTTCTGCCGCAGGAAAGTCATTAAAATGGCTCCGGAGGATACTCTTGAGATCCGTAGCACTAACAGTTTGTTCCTTATATTCTGGGAGAGTGATTTCAATGGTTGCTTCATTGCTGCTGGAACTACCTCCCATTCTGCTGGAACCGCCTGCTGTTACAATCATGTTCTCGTATCCACCTGTTTCCTCCACAACCGAAGCCAGCTGCAGGATATACTGCTCAGTTTCATCCAGCGGAGTTCCCTGAGGCAGAGTCATGGAGACCGTAACAGAGTCCTCACTCATAGGCGGCGCCAGAATAATTCCCATATTGGCAAATCCGCGGATTGCCAGAAATAGAAGAAGAGCCACCAG
The DNA here is from genome assembly GCA_963666275.2 of Oceanispirochaeta sp. GTDB lineage: Bacteria > Spirochaetota > Spirochaetia > DSM-2461 > DSM-2461 > Oceanispirochaeta. Next base: position 461,644 of record CAXXOA010000001.1, on the reverse strand, counting down.
AATCAGGACCTTTCCTTTATGATCCATCAGTCGGCTCAGAAGTTTCTCATATCCCCGATCCAGCCCGCCAAAGGCTTTTTCAAAAGCCTGATCCGCTTTGACAAGCGCCCGGACTTTCAGGGGTCTCTGCTTTCTTGTGTACACCTTGAGATAGTTGGCAGACATGGTAGGAACAAATGTCAGAGCCACCAAAAGTGAAACTGAGAGGGCAATGATTATTGTCCAGGAAAGGGAACGGAAAATCTGTCCGATCATGCCCAGATCATCCGCAAACAGGATAATGGGAATAAATACACAGACAGTGGTAAGAGTTGAAGCGGTAATGGACATCACCATTTCCCGGCTTCCCAGAATAGCCGATGAAGCCAGCTTGGTTCCCCGTTCCCGGAACTTGAAAATATTCTCTTGGATAACAATGGAACCGTCTACAACCATTCCCAGTCCCAGAATCAGGCCAGTCAAAGTCATCAGGTTGATTGTCAGCCCCATGAAGTACATAAAAAGGATTGTGATAAATATCGACAGGGGGATGGAAAAAGCGATGATAAGAGTACTGGACCAACTTCTGAGAAAGAGGAACAGTACCAGCATCGCAAGAAGGACTCCCTGAAAAAGAGAAATATAGGTCTGCTGCATGATGGATTCCACTTCGGTGGAATCGTCAGAAAGCACCAGAACATCCACTCCGTCGGGCAGATCCTCACTGATTGAAACCAGACTGGCGGTCACGCTGTCAGAAACAGAGATACTGTTGGCATCCGACTCTTTCTGAATAGAAAGGGTTACTCCGTATTCGCTATTGATATAAACCCGGTTGTCCTCATCCGTATTGGTTCTTACCACATCGGCCAGATCCTTCAGAAGGATCTCCTTCAAATCCGAATCTGATCCGACAGAGGTATAACTGACCACAACGTTTTCAATATCTTCCAGTGTATCAAACTCGGCATCGGTTCTGATCAGGTATTCGGTCATTCCTTCCCGTATACTCCCAGAACCTACCTGATAGTTCTGACTGTCCAGAGCACTGGCTACACTCGTCAGGGTCAGGTTGTAGGCTTCCAGACGGTTCTGAGATACATTTACCTGAATGATCTCATCCTGTCCTCCCTGAACAGAGACAGATGCAACACCTCCGATCCTTTCTAGGAGGGGCTCTACCGAGTCTTCCGCAATGGACCGCAGCTCGTTCTGGGAAAGGTCTCCCAGCACAGCCAGAGTCATAATAGGCATATTATCGCTGTTCATCTTAAATATAGTGGGGCTCCCCGCTTCATCGGGCAGCATACCCGAAACCATCTCCAGTTTATCCCGGATGTCACTGGTTGCTTCGTCAAGATCCTTGGAGTAGTCAAACTCCATACTGATTCTGCTGTACCCCTCGGATGAGGTAGAGGAGATAGATTCAAGATCACTCACATTTGAGAGCTGCTGTTCCAGAACTTCCGTGATATTGCGTTCCACATCCTCCGGACCGGCTCCGGTGTACTGGGTATTGATCATAATAACAGGCATTTCCATATCCGGAAAAAGCTCTACCGGAATTGAGGGGACAAGAAAAGCCGCAAGCCCGATAAAAAGGGCAAATAATATAATTACCGTCACAGGACGGCGGACTACTGTTTCTGTTAAATTCATTTAAGACTCCTACTGAGCAATTCTGACGGAAGATCCTTCTCTGAGCATGGAGACCCCCCTGGTCACAACCAGTTCACCTTCGGATAGGCCTGAAGTGATCTCAACAAATCCGTCAATCTCAAGGCCCTTTTCGATAAAACGCTGATTTACTGTATTATCATCAGTAACAACATAGACAAACTCCCCTTCTGCAGTATCCAGAATACACTCTGAGGGGAGTGAAAAAATGTTCTCTTTAACATCCGTAATAAGCCTGACGGAACCGAACATTCCCGATTTAATCTGACTGTCCGACTCATCCAGAGATATTGTGATCTCCAGGGTTCGTGAATTTTTATCCACCACCGGGCTTATCTCCGTGAGAGTTCCATAGAAGATCTGATTCCCGTAGGGTTCAAAAGTAACTTCCGCACTCTGTCCAAGAGCAGCCGCTGCCATATATTTTTCAGAAATATAGCTGACGATCTGCAGATCCTCCAGATTCCCGACCGTTGCAAGGGGAACTGTGGTGGAAGAGATCGTGGCTCCCACTTTAAAGGGCAGATCCGTTACAGTTCCTGTTATGGTGGATTTTACCGGACTGGCCTCATAGACCTGGCCGGGCAGAGAGGGATCCACTTGGGCTATGATCTGGCCTTTCCGAACATAGCTCCCCAGAGAAACATTGAGATTCATCAGTTTACCTGCCGCATCGGGGTAGATATCCACACTGTTTTCAGCAATCACATCCCCGTTGAACTTCAGATAGTCCTCCATGGTAACCGGAACGATTTCTTCTGCTCCCACTGTATAGGTCACCGATTCTTCCCCTCCGGGCATGGCTCCCCCGGGGCTTCCGGGGCCACCGGCAATGGGGGCGTCCTGTTTGAGCATGGTGAACCCGATAATACCTCCGGCGGCAAGGATTAAGAGGACCAGTATGATCCCTGTTGTTGTAACTTTTCTGCTTTTCTTTGTATCATTCATCGTTTATTCTCCTATATTCCGTATTTCATCCAGATCTGCATTCAGGGCATATTCAAGATCAAGAAGACCAGCCAGATAGTTATATCTGCTCAGAAGCAGATCCTGCTCCGCTTCCAGCAGGTTGTTCTGTGCATCTTCCACATCCAGAACCTCTCGGGATCCCAGAAGATATGCCTCTTCTGTCATATCAAAGGTTTTCTGTGCCAGATCCACACTCAGTTCGGTAATCTCGATGTTTTCTCTGTAACCGTCCAGTTCCATCAGAATGGTGCGGATATCCTGCTCCGCTGTAAAAACTGTATCTTCCAGATTCAGCCGGGCCTGCTCTACTGCTCTGCGGGCGTCTTTTATGGCCAGGGATTCGGAAGATCCGGGTATAAGTCCGTTCAGAGGCAGAGAGAGAGAGGCCGACAGGGTCAGACTATTGCTCCATTCGGGATTGGCTGCATCAGGAGCGGAACTGGTCCATCCGGAACTGAGTGACAGAGAGGGACTCAGATAGCCGGCGCTGGTCATGGCCAGCTGATTTTCTGCGGATTTCAGGGCATTCACCGCACTGAGAATATCATTCCTCTGCATAAGAAATGCATCCAGAAGATCATCTCCTTTAAGTTCAAGATCAATTCCTGTCAGAGTCCCCTCTACATCAATGAGCTGCTCAAGATCCAGTCCCAGGAGTTTTTTAAATGACATAAGCTGCGTTTCATAGGATGTCTTTGTTTCCTGAAGGGTAGGCTTCAGTCCTTCGAAAGAGTTACGGGCTTCCAGGACAGTCAGCTGGGAAGCCAGACCATTGGAGTAATTGGTTTCTTCCTGCAGATACCTTTTCTCGGCCAGTTCAAGGTTTCTCTCCTGAAGAGCCAGGTTTTCCTTGGAAACCAGAAGATAGTAGAACTGTTTCTTCACATTCCTAATGAGCTGGGTTTCAGTATCATCAAAAATGAGATTTTCCGCCTGATAGGCAAGTTCGGAATCCTCAAAGGTATAGGCGGAGGAAAAATTGAGATCCAGTTTGGCCGACAGGGTTCCGTTCACACTCCAGGTACTATCGACAGCGGACTCTTCCAGAAGAGAATCCGAACGGGAGAGACCGCCGGAAGCAGTCAAGTCCGGGAGCAGAACATTCCATCTGTTCCGGAAGGAATCCTCTGCGCTTTCACGATCGATATCAGCAGTCTGAAGATTTACATTCCTTTCCAGGGCCAGTTCTACAGCGGACTTTTCTGTAATCACCAGAGGAGCGCCGGTTTCGGCTGTCAGCCCTGCTGTCCAAAAGAGAATCAGACTTAAAATCACTATATTTTTTTTCATTGTTCAGTTCCTTTCCTCTATAACCGTCTGATGTGACAGTCATATGTGAAAAGGCTTAATGCAGGAAGCATGCCAAGTGGTGGAGAGTTTGTTCAGTGCAGTTTCAGTGGCAGCCTGAGAGGAGGAAGTGTGCAGATTTTGCGCAGGAGGAAAGATGTGCACAGTTATGGGAGGGGGGGGAATAGAGGCAATTCTTGAATTGCCCGAACTTTGGGGGTTCTGTCTTTGTCGGGCCTTACGGGGTGTTTTCCAGGTTGTACTCCTGGATCTTGTTGATTATGGTGCGCCGGGATATGCCCAGTTCCTTTGCAGCCTTGCTGCGGTTGCCTTCCCAGCGGTGCAGGGCGGCGGCGATGGAGTCCCGTTCCAGTTCCTTCAGGGTCCTGCCCGGTTCGGAGATACCGCTCGGGGAGGATGTACGGGTTGCCAGATCCGGAGCGGACTGGATATCGATATCCCCGGGAGTGAGCATATCCCCTTCGGCAAAGATCATGGCCCGTTCCAGGATATTCTCCAGCTCCCTGACATTCCCGGGAAACCGGTAATCCTCCAGTTTTTTCCAGGCTCCCGGGGTTAATCCTCTGACGGACATGGCCATTCTACCGTTCAGTTTTTCCAGGAGGAATCCTGTGAGCCGGGGCAGTTCATCCATCCTCTCCCGGAGGGGCGGGATCTCCAGACGGGCCACATTGAGGCGGTAGTAGAGGTCTTCCCGGAATCCTCCGGAGAGGACCATCTCCTCCAGGTTCCGGTTGGTGGCGGTTATAATCCTGGATTCGATCTTCAGATCCTCCAGCCCGCCCAGACGGCGGAATGATCTGTCCTGAAGAACCCTGAGGAGCTTTACCTGCAGGGGCAGAGGCATTTCCCCTATTTCATCCAGAAACAGCGAGCCTCCCCGGGCGGTTTCAAAGAGCCCCGGTTTTCTTTTATCCGCGCCGGTAAAAGCGCCCTTCTCATACCCGAAGAGTTCACTCTCCAGCAGATTCTCGGGTATTCCGCCGATATTCAGAGCCACAAAGGGTTCTTCGGGCCGGGCGGACCATTCGTGAATAAGCCGGGCGGTGACCTCCTTACCGACGCCGCTCTCCCCTGTGAGCAGGATATTGGACCGGGTGGCGGCGATCCTTTCCATCCGGCGGTAGAGCTTTTCCGCCCCCTGGCTCTGACCCAGAAAGTAGCCGGTCTGCCGGGACTCCCCGCCCTTTTCCATACGGCTTTCCAACACTTTTACCGAATCGATGATCCGGACCTTTTCAAGCAGAAGATCCGGGTCAAAAGGTTTGGTGATATAGTCGTCGGCTCCGCTTTTCAGGGCATTCACGGCATCTTCCACCTGTCCGAAGGCACTGATCATATAGACAGGGAAATCCCGTTCTCCGCTTTTAAGCCATTTCAAAAGCTCCAATCCGTCCATTCCGGGCATTTTCAGATCAAAGATTCCCAGGTCAAAAGAGCTTGTTTCCAGGATTCTCTGTGCAGAAAGGCCATTCTCAGCGGTGGTGATTTCATACCCTTCCTGCTGAAGAATCATTTTCAGACTGTCTCTGATATTCTTTTCATCATCTACAATAAGGATCCTCATCCTAAGCCTCCCTGATCAGAGGAAAGAAGACACGAACTGTCGTTCCCTCATCGACTGCGGAGTGGATATCCATCCTCCCCCCTGCGGCCTGAATAAAGTTCTGAACAATAGAGAGTCCCACCCCGGAACCGCGGGATTTGGTTGTAAAAAAAGGATCCTGTATCCGTTTCAGATTCTCCCCGGAGATTCCGCAGCCTCTGTCGGCTATGGTCAGAATTACCTCATGGCCCTTTCTCTCCAGAGAGAGAGTGATGTCTCCGGCGGGACTTCCGCTTTCCACGGCATTATTCACAAGGTTGTCGACAATGGACCTGAATCTTTCCGGATCTATAAGTACGGGAAATTCCGTGGGGACTTCCAGCCGGGGAGGAAAAATCCCGGGATGTCCCTTGTCCAGGGAGCTCCGGATCTCAGCGGAAAGTTCGGTGCGGCAGGGATTTCCTTCGGGGTGCCGGAGAAAGTCCCCGATCCTTTCGGTCATACCCGCAAGTCTCTGAACCTCCTCTTCAATGATCTTCAGGGAGGGCTCATGAAGTTCGCAGCCCGAGCGGCGTATGATGCTTGTCTGAAGGCGGATACTGCTCAGAGGATTTTTGACTTCATGGGTCAGGGTTCTGGCAGCGGTTCCCAGCATCACAAGGCGCTGCTGGGATTCAATCTGGTTCCTGTACTTCAGGTTTCTCAGATAGAGGACTCCTATATAGATGACAATCATAAGCAGCAGGGCTGTCACGGAGCCCATAAAGATCCTGTAACGCCTTCTGACGAAGGACAGGGGAGAATCGGTCACTTCCATAAAAATCAGACGGATCATCTGCTTTTTTTCCTCTTCCGAGCTGGCTCTGGCATCCTCCAGCATCCTGGTATGGACTGTATCGATGGAATCAATATCCTTGATTCCCGGAGAAAAAGGATCCAGCAGGTCCCGGGTTACGATGACAGTTTTCTTCTTTCTGTTGAAATAGGGCTGCTGATGCTTTCCGGCATCCACCCTGTCGGGTGCTGAACCATGGGTAAACAGGGGCGCTCCGTAGAAATTGTAGACCCCTACCCCGTGAATTTCCGGAGGAAACGATTCATCCTGAATATCTCCCTCCACATAGGACTGGTAGAATCCATAGAGGAGCTTCTCCGTATCTCCCAGAAAGTCATGCATCTCTCGCTGGATCTGGCTGATCATGACAAGGGAATTCATGATGGTCATCAGTAGGAATATCAGTGTCAGGATCAGATAAAGGAATCGTTTCTCATTCATATGAACAATATTATACCTCTAATGGGCTGTGTCCTTCAAACATCATGGACAACTGCAAGTTACAGAGAGTATAATTTTTACTATACAAAAATCAAAAGTGGAAAATCATGTTAAAAAAAGTATTGCTGTTTCTGCCTCTCCTCATCTCACTCTCTCAGGCATTTCCTGAAGAGGCCCTGCTGGATCTGAGAGAATCCTCCTTTTATGAACACCCGGCGAAACTGGAGGGGAACTGGGAGTTTTACTGGAACAGGCTGCTGACTCCGGGAGAAGCGCTTCCGGACAATCCTGATTCTATGTCGATTCCCGGATCCTGGATGGACGATGATAAGTACCCCCGCCACGGCTTCGGAACCTACAGGCTGAAGGTTCTTCTGCCGGATACGGACTATGAGCTGGGACTCAGAACCAGGTATACCCAGAACCAGTACAGAATTTTCCTCAACGGGTCCCTGATCGCAGAGAACGGGAATCCTTCCCGGGAATGGACCCCCAACAGAAACCGGGATCAGCTGCAGATCCATAAGCTCCCCCCTTTGAACGAGCTGGAACTGCTGGTTCAGGTCTCCAATTTTGAAGATCTCCGGGGGGGGATTATGGACGCGTTTCTGATCGGGAACTACGAAAAGCTGGAACTTCATAAAAAACGGACAGAGTGGCAGGATGCTTTTATTTTCGGGGTCCTCATGATCTCGGGCCTTCTCTACCTGAGTTTCTACATCAATAAACGGAATGACAAATCCTCTCTGTTTTTCGGGCTCTTCTCACTTGTCCTGGGAATGAGAACCATCATATACGGACAGCACACCCTTCTTACCATGTTCCCCGGATTTCCCCTTGCCCTGGAGAATAAGATCGGCTATCTGACTTTCTGTGTCTCCGTCCCCCTGTTCCTGCTGTTCATAGCCTTCGAATACGATTTCAAATGGAGCCGGATCTTTAAATATCCTGTCAACATTGCAAGCCTGATTTTCGTGGTTCTCATCCTGATCTTCCCCCACAGGATCTACTCCCGTTATCTTGTCTACTATCAGGTGATCACCCTCATGATAAGCCTTGTTATTTTCGCTGTGATAGTTCAGAGGGTCTTTCAGAAAAACAGCTCCGCCCTGGTCACTCTCATCGGATTTCTAATCCTCTTCGGAACGGTTATCAATGACATCCTCTATTCCCAGGGCGTGATCCAGACAGCCCATCTGGTTCCCATCGGGCTGTCCTTCTTCATCATGTCACAGGCGGCTCTGATGAGCTGGAACATAGGAAGGGAGTTTTCCCGGTCCGAAGCCCTTTCCATGGAACTCCAGCAGACCAATAACTCCCTCAAACGCTTTGTTCCCCAGGAGTTCCTCAAATTCCTGGGCAAACAGAAGATTGCCGATGTAAACCTGGGAGATCATACCCAGCTGGAAATGACAATCATGTTCTGCGACATCAGGGAGTTCACCACCCTGTCGGAAAACCTCACTCCCCGGGAGAACTTCCTCTTTCTGAACTCCTATCTGGAAAGGATCGGGCCCATAATCCGGCAGTTCGGCGGTTTTATAGACAAATATGTAGGAGACGGGATTATGGCTCTTTTTCCCGGCACCGCCGATACAGCTGTCAAAGCAGCCATTCAGATCCAGGAACAGATCAAGATCTACAACAAGCACCGCCAGAGCTGCGGATATAACAGCATTCAGCTGGGAATCGGGATCCATACGGGGAGCATGATGCTGGGAACCATCGGTGAGAACGAAAGGATGGACAGCACTGTGATTTCGGATGCTGTGAACCTCTGTGCCAGAATTGAATCTCTGACAAAAGACTACGGACTCCTGATTGCCATGAGCGAATGCACCTGGGAAGCTGTGACGGATAAAGAGTTCCTTGAGGAGCGGTATATCGGCCAGATTCTTGTTAAGGGAAAAAAGGAGCCCGTCCCTATTTATGAACTGTTCAACACCGATGACCCGGAGACACTGGAGGCAAAAAGACAGAGCAGAGCCGACTTCTACAAGGCCCTGGCTTCATTCACCAGCGGCGCCTATGAGGAAGCCCGTACAGGGTTCCTGAGACTCCTTGAAATAATGCCCCAAGATAAAACCAGCCAGGTCTATCTACAGAGAATAAATGAACTGAAAAGATAAAAAGAATAACTTTCGGTTCTTTTTTGATTTTTTCTTCAGGAAATAAGATAATTATAAGCATCACAAAGGCTATTAAGATTTCTCTGAAGGACAATTTTCGTGAGGAAACCGTTAGTTTTAGTCGTTTATGAAGATTCTGACCAGTTAAATCTCATACGTTCCTGTCTCAAAAAAGAGAAATACAAAGTAAATACTGCGACATCCGCTGCCGAAGCTTTCTTTTCTATACGAAAGAATAAACCGAATATTTTTCTCTGCGATGAAGGGATTCCCGAAAAGGGAGGTCTGGACTTTCTGAAGCAGATGAAAAGCCGTCACCCCGATACGGTCCGCTGCCTGATGACATCCTCCCCCGGTTCCCGGGGGGTTCTGGATGCTGTCAGAGATAAAGAGATCTGCTCCTCCCTGCAGAAGCCCTGGACCGAAAAGGATCTTATCAGAACCATACATGACTGTGAGGAACGGTTTACCACAGCCGAAGCCAATAGAGAATCCATGAAAGTCATCCTTTCCGCCTATCATGGAGAAGACAGACCGCGGGATCAGGATCTGGTCCTTTCGACAGCGATTCTGAATGTACTGCCCCAGGCATCGGTGGTCCTGAACGAAGATCTGAGCATCAGAATCAGCAATGATATCTATAATCTGAAAATAGCGGTGGAAGCCGGAACGGCGGGATCGGAACTGCCTGAAGAGATAAAAGAGAGGATTCTCCGGGAGCTCGCAGAGGGCTGGAAAGAGGCCCGGTTTGCTCTGGAGATAAGAGGAAACGCCTATGTTCTGAGGATCCGTCCCCTGAGAGAGACCGACAGCAAAACAGCGATTCTGTTTTTTGATCCCCCCCAGGGCTCCTGAAAAGAGTGTCTACAGGTCTGTCATAAGATTCACAAAAATCAGACCGCCCCGTAATTCAGGGTAATAGGAAAACATTCCTTTCATAAGAAGGGAGGAATCATCCTGTTCCAGCACGTTCTGAACCAGCCGGTAGTGGTAGTAGGGGGATTCCACATCCTCTTCGGGGTTTCTGGTCTCCTTGAAGAAGAGTGTCAGTTTTGTTATCAGCTGCATTACCTCTGATCTGGTTATGGTTTTCTTCAGTTCATCCAGCTTTTTCTCTACCAGATCAATCCGTTTCTGCGCCTCCCGGATAAGGTCTTCCATGCTGTACTTTTTAACCCTTTCCAGAGCAAACACCGCAGCCGCACAGTCTGCCATACTGTAGAGGACGTCCCTGTTTTTCTGCATCCTTTCGGGCAGAATCTTCCGGATCGGCCAGTCGGCATTCCTGAACCAGGCTCGATCCTTCTGATAGGGAATGAACCCTTCCAGATAGGAAACCACATCAGGGTCTTCAAGCAGGCGGAGCAGTTTCTTCTCCTGCTTTGGATCGGGAACAAAGAAATAGTCAAATCCTTTCAGGCGGTCGAAGGTCTTCAGTGTGTCCAGATACCCCAGCATTCTGTAGTTGTCCAGAAACTCTCTGTTAAAATCAAAGAGTCCCCCCATATTGATGGAGTTCTTGATATACACCGTATTGGAGCCTTCTATGGAGGGCTTTCTGTTGACCCCCACCCCGGAGATATCAATGATGATGATATTTCTGTATCCCCTGTTCCGGGCCATATCATAGGGAAGGTTGTCCCATACGCCGCCGTCTATGAATTTCTTGCCTTTGATCTCGGTCTGCTTCAGCCCGGGAACTGCCGCACTGGCCAGAAGGAAATCCAGAACGGTCCCCTCTTCCATTTCATCAAGGAAGGTTCGCACAGGTTTCATGTCGGAAACATTGAATGTCACGACTCCCAGATCATTTCCCGAATTTCTGATCCCTTCTTCACTCAGATTGTTGTATATAAGATCCCTCAGGGGGGAGACATCGATCCCCTTGTTCTGAATGACACTCCTGTAGAAAGAGCGGAAAGCCGGCAGTTTTTCCCAGCCCACCTTCAGTTCCCCCTTCTCGATCAGTTCCGGAGGAAGCTTCATTATGAAATCGATGCCTATATTGTCACCGATATCCTCGAGCTCCCTGATTTTCCCTTCTGCCAGGAAAGCGGCGATAATGGCGCCGATGGAGTTGCCTATAAATGCGTCTACCCGGATACCCAGCTCCTGCAGAGCCCTCCAGGCGCCGATATGATAAATACCCTTGGCCCCGCCCCCGCTCAGTACGAGGCAGTAGGAGGGACCTTTTGTTTTATTGAACAATGCTAAAAAGACTCCAGTTTTGTGGTTTGTCCGCTGAGGATCTCATCCAGTTCACTTGTCAGCAGTCCCCCCTCTTCCCTGTTCTCCCAGAGATAACGGACAACGCCTCCCGGAACGGATTCACTGATCCACCAGTCTGAACGGATATCAACAATATTTTCAGGATCCGAATCATCTCTGTATTCCGAAACCATATGCTCCGCTGTAAAAGTCCCGGCCCCTACAGTGATCCGTTCCTCTCCCAGGCTGTACTGGGAGTACTCAGCCTCATCGTAGGTTTCATAATCCTCCATATCTTCATACTCTTCATTCAGATCGGACTCTGTATCATACTCTTCATCCAGTTCTTTTTCAAAGGCCTGTTCGTCCATTTCGTTCTCATCCACTTCTGGTCTGTATTCAACAATCTCTCCCGTATCGGGATCCCGGAACCGGACAACCTCAAAATCCGAGTCTTCTGTCAGAAGGTACTCATATTCGGAACTCTCATCTTCGGTGGTTACAGTCAGTCTCCACCAGCCCCGGCCTTCGCCCAGGTCCTTCAGAAAGACCCGTTCGTACTTACTGCTTGCAGACTCTCCCTCAGGATCTTCCGACTGGTGGGACCATCTGACTCCCTCTCCTTCGGTAAAGCCCGTTTCATAGCTGTAGCCGCCGTAAAAGCCGTAAACCGCATAGAGAGCAAAGAACTCCATGGCCTGCATTTCCACGGCCAGGTCATCCAGTCCCATAGCAGAGGATATTTTGTTTCCCGCCAGCTCGGAAAGGGAGAGGCCTCCTCCCGTGGGAAGGGAACCGCATCCTGCCAGCCATAGAACCAGCAGTGTTAAAACTGAAAATCTGAATACAACTTTTTTCATTTACTAATGCTCCTTATTATCTCAACAGCTGAATTATAAAAGACAGCCCTGTTTACTATAATAAGAATTTCGGAAAATCTCAAAACTTTTTGAAAAATTAGAGGACTAGGCAGTCAGTTCCCGCAGCCTTCTGACCCGTTCGGGAATGTAGCTGAGGAAATCGCAGCTCACCCGGGGGGAGAGTTTTTCCCGAACCGTTTCCATTTCAAAAAACTCTCTGATAATCCCGGCGGTCAGGGCGGTGGAATCCTCTGTAAGAAAACGGTAGAAAGGATCGGAGGGAAAGGGAAAGCAGTCCAGGTCATCCAGAAACCGGGGGAGATCTTTTTTAAGATTTTTCAGATCCGTCCCTCTGCCCCAGCCGCTGGCTCTGAGCATCCGCGCATTGAGGCGCTGTTCGAACTGGCCCTCCTGGGGTATAGCCAGAACAGGCTTTTTCAGAAAGAGAGCTTCAGAGAGGAGCTGATGCCCCGCCGGCGCAATGACGCCGGCGCATCCTGCCAGGGAGGTCACAAAATTCCGGCGGGAATCGGGAAAGAAATGGAACTCCCGGCCGGGAAAATCCGACAGAATGGAACGGATCCTCTCCTCGGAGGATTGTTTGACATACACAAGGAGATACCTCCCTTTTGAAGGAACGGCCCTTCTGATCTCCTCCCGCAGGATAGGCCCCACATCGCCGTCATAGAAAGAACAGATCAGATTTTTCTGGGCCGGGGGGGTCATGAAGGTTGCCACCAGTTTGGCACTCAGCGCATCGGGGAGCAGGGAAATTGATCTGCGGACCACAGCAGGATGATTCAGGTTAATCAGAGGGATCCCCGCCCTGGCCGCAGCCAGAGCCGTAAGAGGTTCAAAATCGCTGAGAACTCCCTGCACACCGGTTTGAACCATTTGATCCGCCAGATCACTGACAATCCTGTTCATCTTCCCCAGCAGGGAGGAGTTCATAAGAAGAGTACCCCAGTAATCCACCTTGTGATCTTTGAGGGAAAAGTGAAGTCCCGGAATACTCCGGATCTTAATATCCGGACACTTCTCTCTGAGAAACCCCTCAATGGATGGGGGACACCAGACTGTCATATCAAGGGTATTTTTCAGCTCCGGCCAGAGGGCGGCTGTCCTGGCGGCATGACCATTTCCCTCTCCGTTGCAACCATACACTATCTTCATTCCGGAAACTCCTCTCTGATCTGATCATTCACAGTTAGGGTTTTACCCGGGTATTGTCAGATTCCGGTCAATATCCTGTTATTAATTGATGACAGGAGAACTTTTTCCCAACTTAACCAATCGGCAAAGAAATTCTCATCAATTGCTAACAATTCGAGGGGAAGATAAAGAATAATGAAAAACTCATTGATTGTGGATGTAGACTGCTGATGCTTGTTTTAGAAAATATATTCCAAACGGAAAAATTAAGTATGACAAAAAACTGGAAGGACAGGGCCGCCCGGCTGGATTATGCGTTTCAGCCCATAGTCAACAGCTTCACGGGAGATGTGTTCGGGTATGAAGCCCTACTGAGGAACTATAGGCATTGCGGCTTTGAGAGTATTTTTTCTCTTCTGGATGAAGCGTTCAGTGACAAGGCGCTCTATGCTCTGGATCTGGAACTGAGAAGGAAGGCCATCAGCAAATTCCAGTCCACAAGGGGGATGGAAAACAAGTGCCTGTTCTACAATCTGGACAACCGGGTTCTGGAAATGCCCGACTACCATCCGGGCAATACGGATGAACTGCTCAGGGAGCTGGGGATCAAGAAATCCAGTCTGTTTTTTGAAATATCAGAGCGACATGAGTTCAACCCCTACAGCAATGCCAGTGAAATCCTCAAAGATTACAAGGATCAGAACTTCAGAATTGCCATTGACGATTACGGCTCGGGATATTCGGGGCTGCAGCTCCTCTATCACTCCAATCCGGATATTGTCAAAATTGACCGCTTCTTTATCGAGGGGATTCAGGATGATCCCAAGAAGAAGCTTTTTGCAGAGAATATAGTCAATATGGCCCATCTGATGGGTATAAAAGTGGTTGCAGAAGGGATCGAAACCCGGGAGGAACTGAATTTCTGCCGTCTTATAGGATGCGACTTTCTCCAGGGGTATTACATTGCCAGGCCTGAAACGGATCTTACCCGGCTCCTGGACAGCTACAATCTGGATAGGGAAAACAGTGCATACGGCAGGAGAGAGGGAGAAAGGGCTGCGTCCATTCTGGATAGAAAACTGACCCGGATTGCCCCCATTACTCTCTTCACGGATTGTGAACAGATTCTGGAACGCTTCAAAAACGAGGACATCTCGCTGATTCCTGTTGTGGATCATCTGGAACAGCCCCTGGGCTGTATCCGGCAGAAGGATCTGAAAAACTACGTTTACTCCCCCTACGGGATTTCACTTTTCCGGAATAAAAGCCACTCCAAAGGTCTGGAGTCGTTTCTTTCCCGTATCCCCGTGTCGGAAGAGCATAAAAGCCTGGAATCCTTTATGAAAACAGCAGCCACTATGCCTGAATCTCCGGGGATTATCATCACCAGGCAGGGCAGGTATCTCGGGATTCTGGAACCCTCCCGTCTGATCGACCTGATCAATGAAAAAGAGGTGGCCAAAGCCCGGGATCAGAACCCGCTGACCAGGCTGCCGGGGAATTTTGCCATCAACCGCAAACTGACCAGGATCCTGAAAGAGAGCGATAGTTCTCCCTGCACGGTTGTGTATTTCGATTTCAACAATTTCAAACCCTATAACGATATGTACGGTTTCCGCCTGGGAGACAGGGTGATTGTCCTTTTTACGGAAATACTCAAAAAAGAGTTATCCCTTTCTAAAGACTTTATCGGTCATATAGGGGGAGATGATTTCATAGTGATTTTTCAGAATAACAGGGAAAGAGAGGAGATACTGGAAAAAATCAGAACCATTCAGGATAAGTTCACTAGGAATGTGTCCTCCTACTACAGCGAGGAGGATCGAGACCGGGGCTGTATCAGGGGAAAAGACAGAAACGGAAAGCTCAGGAACTTCCCCCTTCTGACAGTGAGCGCCGCCCTGATAGACCTGTCCCATACCGCAGCAGACTCTCTGGAAGACTTTACCCGGCAGATTATGGCGTTGAAAAAAGAAGCCAAGGGTTCCCCCGATTTCCTGGCGGTGAAGCCATAGATTGGCCGATTGATCTTCGACCTGCTGTTTCCCCATAATATGCCGTTTGTTTATGTAGAAGCAGCCGAATGAAACTTTCCTGCTGAAAAAGCCCCACAGAATGAGGGGCTGATCTGAAGATTCACAGCTATAATGCGAGTTTTTAAAACTCAGATAGTCAGAGACCGGGCCGTCACTTCTTCCATGCTGTTCAGCTGATCCAGAAAGACCTTCAGCTCTTTCTCCTCTGCCGAAACCTGAAGGAGAATCAGGCCCGAGGGAGAACAGGCTCCTTCGGGCAGATCATGAAGGCCCAGGCGGACTTTGATATTGCATCCGAATTTTGTCAGCACATCCTGCACCGCCGTGGCCTTGTCTTCCCGGTGTCCGATCTTTATCGCTACGATCTGATATTCCATATAAACTCCTTTAAAACAGTATCTGCTTTAGTAAAGTATGGTATAAAACACCGGGAAAAAAAATTATTGTTCCTGAAAAAATTTCCTGTTTCTTGTGCCGATCAGGCGCAGACCTTCCAGGATCAGCCAGGGTTCTATCATGGTAAACCGGTCTGTTAAGGGGGCGATGACCCCGGAGCGGCCGCCAGTACCGATAACCGAAACATCCCCGCCCAGCTCTTTTTTCATCCTGTCGATCAGGGATTCCACAAGGCCGGTGTAGCCGAAGACAACTCCCGACTGAACCGATTTGATCGTATTCTTCCCGATGGCATTCTGCGGAGGTTCCAGCCAGACCTGAGGCAGCTGAGCCGTATGCTCCGACAGGGCTTCCGCTGCGGCCTGAAGGCCCGGAGCAATGGAAACCCCCAGGATCTCTCCGGGTTCTCTCACGGCTGTGAAGGTCAGGGCCGTACCGAAGTCCACAACAATCAGATTCCCCTGTATTCTGTTGTAGGCGGCCACGGCATTGCACACAATGTCCGTTCCCAGCTCGGCAGGATTTTCAATCAGGATCTTCAGCCCTGTTTTGACCCCGGGCCCCACGATAAGAGGGGTGAAAGAAAACAGTTTTTCAATCATATCCCGGATTTTGGCGGTCAGGCCGGGCACCACGCTGCTTATCACGGACTGGGAAACTTCCCGGCGGTGGATGCCCTCTTCCCTGAGAAGATCCCGCACAAGAACCCCGTATTCATCGGGCATTTTGGCGGGATCCGTACAGATTCTCCAATGGTTAAGCCAGGTTTCCCCGTTATGGATACCCAGCACAATATTCGTGTTTCCTATATCTACAGCCAGCAGCATTATTTCTCTTCCAGATCGTCAAGTTTGGATTTTCGGTTCAGACTGATGGACTTCCATGAGGTGATCACCGCAATGGAAATCAGGGCAGCCGCCCCTGCTTCGGGAAGGCCGTTGATAACAGTGATTGTTCCCACAAGCTGCCAGGGGAGAGCTCCCGCCACGCCCAGAGCGCCCAGAACAAGCACAGTGTTTGTCAGGCTTCCCACCACGGAGGAAAGGATCACAGCCACGGGGAGCCATCTGTCACGGAAAGCACCATAGACAAGCCATGTTGTGGCGCCGATCAGGATCCTGGGAAGGATCGATACCAGAGGATTGGTAAAGAACACATCCACCGGTCCGGTGGGCGACACGGCGGCCTGGATCAGACTGAAGAGGCCGAAGATAAATCCTATGACCATACCGACCACGGGACCCTCCAGGATGGCGCCGATAATAACTGGCACATGCATGACAGTCAGAGAGGCACCGGACAGCCAGGGGATAAACCCCAGTCTGGTGGCACCCAGGACGACAGATATAGCCGCCATAACTCCGGCTATAACAATTTTTTTTGTACGGCTTGAATCACTCATACACAACTCCTTTCACCTCCCGGTCCTTCCGGATCCAGGGGTTACCATTATTCAAAAGGGGATTCTCCCGGGGAAAAACACCTTATACAACCTAAAATATGATCCCTCTCCCTGGCTATTGCAAAAAGAAAGGGGACAGCCCGGGTAAAGGGAACTGAAACAGACGCAGTAACAGAAGGATGAGAAAGAGTCCTCCCACTCCGGTAATAGCCAGGGTATCCCGTCTCTGCCAGTGATACTCGTCCAGCCTGGTCCTGTGGCGCCCCGGTGTGTAGCAGCGGGACTCCATGGCCTCCACAAGAATCTCCGCCCTGTCCAGGGCGGCAATAAAAAGCGGCACGATCAGGGGCACATAGAGCCTGACCTTTCTCAGAAATCCAGTTTTCCAGGTTCCGAACTCTCCTCCTCTGGCCGCCTGGGCTTTGGTAATGCTTTCCGCCTCCTGGGCCAGGATGGGAATGAAACGGAAGGTAATGGTCACGATCAGAGACATGTCGTGGGCCGCCCCGGATTTCTTTCCCAGAGGGCGGAGAAGGAACTCGGTACCGTGACTGATCTCGGTCAGAGGCGTTACCGCATTAAACAGGGACAGCAGAAGGACCAGGCAGAAAAACCGGGCAAAAAGCTGAGCCGTTTCATACAGATCCACAGGATAGATCCTGAGAAACCGGTAGACAAACAGCGGCTCCCCCAGAGGATCCCGGGAGATAAAAAAGACCTGAATGATGCCGATGAGAATCAGGAAAGGGAGGACAGGTTTCACTCCTTTCATAAGATACCGGATTTTAAGATCCGCCGCCCGGGCAAGAACCGCAAAGAAAAGGAAAAGAAGGGGCAGTACAGGGTACAGCGGAGAGAAGAGAACCACGCTGACAAGGAGAAACGCCGAAAGGAGTTTGACCCCCGGAACCAGTCTGTGAAGGTACGAGTCTCCCGGTTCATACTGCCCCAGGGCCATGGTCCCTGAAAAATCAAAGTTTCTCATAGGCCACTCCCCTTCCCTGCGGGGATTTCCGCCTGCAGCCGGGTAACCAGCTCTTCCGGCAGGAGAGGAACCCGGCCCCCTTTTCCCGCATTCTGCCAGATTCTGAAAGCCAGAGGAGATTCCAGGCCGTAGAGGGCCGGATCATGGCGGAGAAAAAAATCCAGAGGATTTCCGTCGAAGGCTTTCTCCCCCTGATCCATAACGATAAGGCGGGATCCCAGGCGGACGGCCTGCTCCACGTCATGGGTTGAAAAGATCAGACTGATCCCCTCTTCCCTGAGGCTGAGCATAAGCCTTTCCAGATGATCCCGGGAGAGCGGATCCAGTCCGGCGGTGGGTTCATCCAGAAGGAGGATTTCCGGTTTCATTGCCAGAATGCCCGCCAGGGCGACCTTGCGCTTCTGCCCCCCGCTCAAAGCCCTCACAGGTTTGTCCCGGAAGGTTTTATAGGAAAGTTCCATAAGCTCCATGGCTTCTTTCACCCGGAGAGCCAATTCCCTGCCCTTCAACCCCTGCAGTTTGGGTCCATAGGCGATATCATCCCCCGTCAGGGGGGCAAAAAGCTGTTTTTCAGGCTGCTGCATAACCAGTCCTATCCGGCGGCGCAGCCCTGTAAGATCGCATTTCCTGTCCAGAGGATTCTCACCCAGCAGGGAGACACGTCCCTCCTGAGGCAGAAGCAGGGAGTTCAGAATCTGAAGGATCGTAGACTTTCCCGAGCCTGTAGTCCCCATAAACACGGCCGTTTCCCCCCGGAAAAAGGAAAAATCCAGATTTCTCACAGCGGGAACAGGATTCGGTCTGCGGCTGTTATAATCAAAGTTCACTCTATTGAGAACAAGGAGGGGAGCCTCATGGTCCGGGGCGGAAGATTCATATCCGCTGAAAGGACTATTCCCGGAACCCGGGTTTTCAGGAAATTTCTCTTTTATACGAGAGCTAAGGGTCTGTTCATCCAGACAGAGGGGGAGCTGAAGGCTCCTGGACAGGGTGACCACTTCCGGCAGTTTCAGCGACCATCCGGCAAGATGATCCGCCTGTTCCAGAAGCTCCTCTTTATTACCGTCGAAGACCAGTTCGCCCCTGTTGAGGATCAGGATATGGTCGGCTTCCAGGATCTGTTCCATAAAATGGGAGACCTGAATGATCGTGTATCCCCGGCTGTAAAGGTCATCCAGAAGCAGATCCATATCTCTGCGGGCCGAGGGATTCAGCATGGAAGCCGCTTCGTCCAGGATAAGACAGCCCGAACCCAGCGCCAGGACCCCGGCCAGAGAGAGTCTCTGCTGCTGCCCCGCCGAAAGATCATGGGTGGCTCTGCGGGAGAGGGGGGAAAGACCTGTTCTCTCCAGAGCGTTCCGGACCCTCTCCCGGATCTCCTGACTGGCCAGTCCCAGGTTTTCGGGACCGAAAGCCGCGTCTTCCCGGACCACAGTGGCAACGATCTGGGAGGAGGGATTCTGAAACAGCAGCCCCGCCCTTTCCCGGATGGTTCTGCGGTTCTCTTCTGCCGCTGTATTCAGCCCGGAGGTCAGGACCTCACCGGCCCGGGGAGTCAGAAGCCCCGTGATGAGCCGGACAAGGGTACTTTTCCCGGAACCGTTACTCCCCAGGATAAGGGTTCTGCTTCCTCTGGCAATAGAGAAGTTTACCTCTTTAAGGGTCTCATCCGGATTTCCGGGATAGGAGAATCCCACCCGTTTAAACCGGACAAAGGATTCAGAGCTGTCCATAGACCCTCCCTGAAGGGGGCTGGGACTGATAATGAGATATATATTCAGTTTTCTTTTTCATTGTTTACACCTCACGTCCCGGTCTTTAACAGATCCAGGCGTACTGGTGATTAAAAAGTAGGGTGACATGGACAAAAAGTCAAGAGTTTTCCTCCCGGGCACAAACAGAACCCGTCGGCTTCTGAAAGATCCGGGAGAAATGGACAAGCCCGGCTCCGGGGGCTTAGACTTTCCTATGCAAAGTGTCTATACTAGGTGACAATTTCGACGGACCGGTCGGAAAGCCTGTATAGGACAAAACAGAGAAAAAATGGGAGAAAGAATGGATTTACAAGAGAAAAAGCTGTTAATCCTTGATGGAGCCTGCGGAACAAGCATACAGAACATGGACCTTCCTGAATCTGTGTGGGACGGCAACGAGGGGTGCAACGAATACCTGAATATCAGTTGTCCTGAAAAGATAACAGAGATGCACAGGGAGTTCCTTGATGCGGGAGCCGATATCATCGAAACCAATACCTTCGGAGCCTCTTCTATTGTTCTCAGCGAATACGGACTGGAGGACAGAGTGGAAGAGATCAACCGGGCCGGTGTGGAAGCGGCCCGCAGGGCAGTGGAACTCTCCGGACACGGCTGGGTCGCCGGCTCCTGCGGTCCCGGGACAAAACTCCCCTCGCTGGGGCACATCACTGTGGATGAAGTCAACAGAGCCTACAAGGATCAGGTCCGCGCCCTCATCAATGCGGGAGTAGACCTGCTGATGCTTGAAACAGCCCAGGATGTACTGCAGCTCAAAACATCTCTCATAGCCGCTGGAGAAGTGATGGAGGAACTGGGAAAAGAGCTCCCCCTGATCATCTCGGTAACCATAGAAAAAACTGGCACCATGCTGGCCGGCTCGGATATAGCTGCGGCTGCTGCCATCATAGAGCCCTTTCCGGTCTTCGCTTTCGGCCTGAACTGCGCCACCGGGCCGGAGGATATGCAGTCCTCCATACACTGGCTCAGCCATAACTGGAGCGGAAGGGTTTCCTGCCTTCCCAATCAGGGACTGCCCGAAATCATAGACGGGAAGACCTGCTATCCCATGACCCCCGAACACTTTGCGGGAGAAATGAAAACCTTTGTGGAAAAATGGGGCGTTTCCCTGGTGGGGGGATGCTGCGGCTCCACTCCGGATCATATTAGAGCGCTGAAAGAGGCTGTTTCGGGAATTGAACCGGCCCAGAGGGAGGTGCAGCAGTGAAACCTTCCATAGCCAGCCTATATGAATCAGTGGAACTGGTTCAGGAAATAAAGCCCCTAATCATCGGGGAAAGGTGCAACTCCAACGGTTCGAAAAAATTCAGGGAGTTCCTCCTGGCCGACGACTACGGCAGCTGTCTGACCATGGGCCGGGATCAGGAAGCCGCAGGAGCCCATGTGATCGACCTGTGTACCGCCTATGCGGGCCGGGACGAGATGAAGGACATGACCACCCTGGTCCCCCTCTTTGCGGGATCCCTGAAAACCCCTTTAATGATTGATTCCACCACTCCGGAAGTGATTGAGGAGTCTTTGAAACTCTATCCGGGCCGGTGCATTGTCAACTCGGTGAACCTGGAGGACGGGGGAAAGAACATCTACCGGGTCCTGAAGGTTGTGAAAAAATACGGTGCCGCCGTGGTGGCCCTGACCATAGACGAAGACGGGATGGCCATGACGGCGGAGAAAAAGCTGGAAGTGGCCCGCCGGATCTATGATATTGCGGTCGGAGAGTTCGGTATCAGACCCCATGACATCCTTTTTGATCCCCTCACCTTTACGGTCGGAGCGGGGGATGAAAACCTGAGGGATGCGGCGGTTCAAACCATGGATGCCATCCGGCTTATCAAAAAAGAGCTCCCCGGCTGCCTGACCATGCTGGGGCTGAGCAATATATCTTTCGGCCTTTCCGCCCCCTCCCGTAGGATTCTCAATGCGGTATTCCTCCATGAAGCCCTGGAGGCGGGACTGGACTCTTGTATCATCGACGCCGCCAAAATCCTCCCCCTGGCCTCGATCAGCGAGGAGGACAGAGAGATCTGTATGGATCTGCTCTATGACAGGGTGAAAAACGAAGATAAGTCTCCCCTTCTGCTGTTTATCGATCACTTTTCCGATGCCAAAATCAGCGACGAAGATGAAAAAGACACAAAATGGAAACCCCTGGAAACCCAGATGTACGACAAGATCGTAGCGGGAAACCGGGATGATCTGACAGACATTCTGGATATGCTCCTTCAGAGGAACACCCCCATCGGCATAATCAACGATGTGCTCATACCGGCCATGCGGCATGTGGGCGAGCTCTTCGGAAAGGGAGAGATCCTCCTGCCCTTCGTTCTCCAGTCGGCCGAAACCATGAAAGCCTCGGTCCGCTACCTGGAACCCCTTATGGAAAAGGCCGAATCAGGCAACCAGACAAAGATCCTCCTGGCTACTGTTCAGGGCGATGTCCATGACATAGGAAAAAACCTTGTGGATATTATCCTCAGCAACAACGGCTACAAGGTTTACAATATTGGGATCAAAGTCCCTGCGGAAACCATCATCCAGCAGGCCCGGGAAAAAGAGGTGGATATCATAGGCCTCAGCGGGCTGCTTGTAAAATCCGCCATGGTCATGAAAGAGAGCATGAGCCAGTACGAGGAAGCGGGATTGAAGGTTCCCATCTTTCTGGGGGGAGCCGCCCTGACAAAGAAGTTTGTGGCCGAAAGCTGTGTTCCCGGCTACACCCATCCTGTAGTCTATAACTCCGATGCCTTTGATGCTCTGAAAAAGGTGCGGGATTTTGAAGCGGGAAAACTGGCAGCCACCACCTGGGAAGCCAGAAGTACGGGAGAAACAGTCAAGCCGGGACGAAGAGATGCAGAAATCCTCCGGGATAATCCGGTTCCCGATCCCCCTTTTCTGGGAGACAGAATCGTCACCGACATAGACCTGGAGGAAGTGCTCTCCCTGATCAACAAACAGGCCCTGTTCCGGGGCCGCTGGGGCTACAGACGGGGCAAGATGACCGGGGAAGAGTACAGCGAACTGATCAAAACCAAAGTGGAACCCCTGTACGAAGAGTTCCGCCGGCAGTTCCTCCATGAGGGACTGATCAAACCCGCCGCCGCCTACGGCTACTTCGCCTGCGAAAGCCGGGGGGAGACCCTTGTAATGCAGCACAACGGGAAGGAGTATGACTACCCCTTTCCCCGGCAGGGAGAAGCTCCCTTCCTCTGTCTTTCGGACTATTACAAGAGCGCCGAAGAGGGGGGGGATGTGGCCGGACTGTTTGTGGTCACCATCGGCGACGAGGTTTCCAAACGGACCGCCGAGCTCTATGAAGCGGATGCCTATCACGACTATCTGATGCTCCATGCCTTCAGCGTGGAGGTGACAGACGCCCTGGCGGAGTACTGGCACAAGAGGATGCGGGTGGAAATGGGCATTGCCTCGTCAGAGCCGGAAAGCATACACGGCTATGTAACCCAGCAGTACCAGGGGTCCCGGTACGGATTCGGTTACCCCTCCTGCCCGGATATATCAGCCCACGGTCCTGTCTTTGAAATGCTGAAACCCGAAAGGATCGGCATTACCCTGACGGAAAACTATGAGATGGTCCCCGAGCAGTCCACATCGGCTCTGGTGGCGCATCATCCCCAGGCAAAGTACTTTGCCGTATAAAAAAAGGAGAGCCTGAATGAAATATATTTGCATTAACTGCGGATACATCTATGATCCGGCCCAGGGAGACCCCATGGGGGATATCCCTGCGGGGACCGCTTTCGAGGACCTTCCCGATACCTGGGTCTGCCCTCTTTGCTACACCACAAAAGACAATTTCGACCCACTGGACTGAGTCAGAACAGCAGGTCCGCTATTTTAAAAAAGAACACAGAAGAAGGAGTTTTTAAGTCGTGAAGCCCATACTCGAGAGAATCAAGGAACAGCCCCTGGTATTTGACGGTGCCATGGGAACAATGCTCTACAGCAAAGGCGTTTTTCTGAACCGCTGCTACGATGAGCTGAACCTGACCTCCCCCGACCTGGTGGGAGAGATCCATCAGGAATACAGAGACGCCGGGGCGGATGTTCTTGAAACAAACTCCTTTGGTGCCAACCGGATCAAACTGGCCGAACACGGTCTGGGGGACAAGGTCAGAGAGATCAATCTTGCGGCGGCCAGACTGGCCAGGAAATACGCGGAAGAGGAGCTCTATGTGGCCGGTTCCATGGGACCCTGCCTCAAGTCCGGTCAGATCCTGAGGCCCGACAGAAAAGAAGAACTCTCTGATGTGTTCAGAGAACAGGCGGATGCCTTGAATCAGGGCGGAGTGGATATGTTTCTTCTTGAAACCTTCAGTCACAGTGCAGAGCTTCTTGTGGCCGCCCGGGCGGCTTCCTCCTGCGGCAAACCTGTGTGCGCCTCCTTTACCCTTACCGAAGAGGGCTATACCCCCGGAGGCGAGAGTCTGAGGATCGTCATTGACAAGCTCAACAGGAGCGATGCGGTTCAGATGATAGGCCTCAACTGCGGCACCGGCCCCTCCCATCTGTATGAGTGGGTCAGAGAAGCCATGGGGCTCACGGAAAAACCGGTCATTGTTCTGCCCAATGCGGGTTTTCCCAAAGAACTGGACGGGAGGATGATCTACCTTTCCAATCCGGACTATTTTACCAAGTATGCCAAGAAATTCATGGAACTGGGAGTCCGTGCGGTAGGCGGATGCTGCGGAACCACACCGGATCATATCCGGGATGCCTCCCGGGCTGTCAAAGCCATCAGTGTTGTCAAAAAGCATATCCAAGTCAAAGCGGCCCTGCAGGAAGACCAGGATTTCAAGCCTGTCCCCCAGGAGGACAAATCCCGTCTGGCCTGCCTGATCAAGCAGGGAGTGAAAGTCACATCCGTTGAGATTACCCCTCCCCGGAGCACCGATCTTTCAGCCTTTCTTGCCAAAGCCAGAACCTGCGCCTACCACGGCGTGGATGCGATCAATATACCCGACGGCCCCCGGGCCAGTGCCAGGGTCTCCCCCATGATCGCCGCTTCGGTGATACAGAAAGAGGCGGGAATCGAAGCGGTTCTTCACTACACCTGCCGGGACAGGAACCTTCTGGGAATGCAGTCGGATATACTGGGAAGCGTGGCGGCGGGGCTGAAGAACTTCCTTGTCATCACAGGAGATCCTCCCAAGTCGGGAGACTACCCGGAGGTGACCGGAGTCTTTGATGTGGATGCCATCGGACTCACCCAGGTGGTCCGGAATATGAACTACGGCCGGGACTTCGGGGGCAACCCCATATCCCCCCCCACTTCGATCTTTACGGGAGTGGGAGCCAATCCCTGTGCGGTCTCTCCTGAACTGGAACTGGACCGCTACAGAAGGAAGATCGAAGCGGGAGCCGAGTTTGCCATCACCCAGCCCGTTTTCGACCCCATGGCTCTCCTGAATTTCCTGGAGAAGGCCTCTTCCTTCGGCCAGATCCCTGTCATCGCCGGGGTGTGGCCTCTTGTGAGCTTTAAAAATGCCGAGTTTATGCGGAACGAAGTCCCGGGAGTGGAAGTTCCCGACTCGGTAATGGAAAGGATGAGCCGCTGCCAGTCCCGGGAGGAGGGCATAGCCGAGGGACTCAGGATTGCCACGGAGATCTGTGAAGCCATTGATACCTACGTACAGGGATTCCAGGTCAGCGCCCCCTTCGGCAAAGTGGAACTGGCTCTGAAAGTACTGGGGAAAAACGTATGAAAAATGCCATGAAGATTTTCTGCTGCGGATCCAATCCCGACCTGGCGGAGCAGGTCTGTACCCGTCTGGGACTGGAACTGAGCCCCCTGGCAATATCCCGGTTTTCCAATGACAACCTTTCGGTTCAGATCCTGGAGAGTGTCAGAGAAAAAGATGTGTTCGTCTTTCAGTCCCTGGCAGAGCCGGTGAGCCATAATCTTGTGACCCTTCTGATCACACTGGATGCCCTGCGCAGCGCATCGGCCGGCAGAATCACCGCTGTGATCCCCTACTACTCCTACGCCCGGTCGGATAAAAAGGACGCCCCCCGCATATCCATTACAGCCAGACTGATAGCGGATCTGCTCAAGACATCAGGAGCCGACAGGGTTCTTACCATGGACCTCCATTCGGATCAGGTACACGGCTTCTTCAGCATGCCTGTGGATCATCTCACAGCGATTCCCCTTCTGGCGGACTATGTGAAGAGCCATTACGATACGGAAAACCTGGTGGCTGTAGCCACTGACGCGGGGGGAGCCAAAAGGGCGGCCCACTTTGCCGAACTGGCGGGACTGTCCCTGGCGATTATCGATAAAAGACGGATCAGCGACACAGAGGTCCAGCAGGGTCATGTGGTGGGCGAAGTGGAAGGCCGGGATGTTCTGATTTTCGATGATGAAATATCCACAGGCGGTACCATTCTCAAAACGGTGGAAACCCTTAAAAAAGCGGGTGTCCGGGATATCCTGGTGGGAGCGGTTCATCCGGTTCTCTGCGGCCCTGCGATCCAGCGGCTTAAGAATCTGGATATTCAGGGTCTTCTTGTGTCCAACACAGTGGATGTTCCCCCGGAAAAAGAGCTGCCGGGACTGCAGATTATTTCAGCAGCCCCGCTGATAGCAGAGGCCATCAAACGGATCCATACAGGCGACAGCATCGGGGAATTGTTTCATTAACCCCCTGATTCCTCCGGGCGTTCCCGGTGGAATCGGAATTTTCTCTGACTGAATTTTCTAAAATCTGTGTATAATGGTCAAATGCCAGAAAAGGAAAGCACGGAATTGGAAGAACAGTACATAACCCTCAACCCCTATATGATTGAAACCCTGGGTATCATCCGCAACAGATGCCGTATCCAGACAGACGACTATAAACTCTCCTGTGTTCCCTATCAGCTCTCACTGAAGGACTGCAAGGTCCTTCTGATTCTGAGCCAGAAAGAGCAGAAGATTATTACCGAAGCATCGGGTAACCTGATGCTCCATATGGAGTTCAATCATCCTGACTACAGCAAGCCGGTACCCCTTTTCATAAGAATCATTCTGAAAGATTTCAGGGAACTGAACAAAAGCCGGAACCAGTGCCTCCTTACCGGTGACTATCAGAGCATTCCCAACGACTACAGAACCATTCTGGAGACTTTCTTCAAAACCAGAGATCTCTACAAAACGATCTACTCGTCGATCCACTACATTTCCCAGAGCTTCGATCACCGGCAGCTTAACGGAGAGGGCGTGAAAAAGGATATAAGGATCCGTACGGACGAGGGAGAATCCTATGGGGGCCGCATTATCAGCCTGGGAGTGAACAAGCTCTCCCTCTATATGGATATCGAAGAGGATGTTCTGAAAAATATGCCCGAATCCTTCCTTGTGGAAATGAAAAGGGACCATATCCCCTTTATGCTGAACGGATCCATTATTGATTTCTGCGGCTCTACTGAGGTGGATGGATACCATATTGTTCATATATCCCTTCAGTTCAGTGCCTGCCTTATAGGAAGCCTTTACAATCTGTTCACCACAGCCCCTCCGGAAGAGGAAAGCTCTGCTGCAGCAGAAATGGATGGGGAGGAACTCCCCGTAGAAGAGAAAAACCCCGGGGGGATCCCCTCTTCCTCTGAGCCGGAAGAGGGAAACAAATCAGACAAGAGCTGATATCTCTTTTCTCCCGGGCCTGTCCGTGATATTTTACAAGTATGAAGTTCAAAAAAATACCATCCGATACAGTCGTATTCCCTTCCGCTCTCAGCCGGTTTCACAGAGGCGGCGAAAGGGCAGTCCTGCTGATTCACGGCCACCATGCCTATACGGGAGAACTGGTCTACCTTTTTGACCGCCTGGTTGCCGAAGGCTTTACAGTCTCCCTCCCCCGTCTGCCCGGCCACGGTACCAATGGCAGAGATTTCCATCAGAGCAGCCACAGGGACTGGCTCAGATGCGTCACAGATGAGTATCTGAATCTGAAGAGTCAGTTTAAATATGTCTATGTAGCCGGTTTATCCATGGGGGGCGTCCTGACCCTGCTCCTGGCGGAACAGTTCTCCCCGGATGGAATCGCTCTTCTGGCTCCTGCGGTGAGTATCCGGAATAAGGTTTTCTATCTGACGCCCTTCCTCAAATATGTGATAAGACGGGTAAAAACCGGCTGGTCTCCCCGGGAGGAGGAGTCGGAAGAAAGAAAAGAAATAGGAAAAGAGTACTGGCAGTACCACGACTCGGCAAAAGTCCATGATCTGCTGATCCTTCAGAAAATGTCTATAAAAAAACTAAGGAATGTCACATCTCCCGCCTTGACTATTGTCTCCCTAGGAGATAAAACGGTACCACCCGAAGCAGCGGATCTGATTGAAAACAATATAAAAAGCACAGAGATGAAGAGGGTTGTTCTCAAAGACAGCCCCCATGTGATTGTTGACGGCTGTGACAGGGAACAGGTGGCCGATGAGGTCATTGCCTGGTTCAAAATGCATTAATACACCGAAAGAGGCTTTTTAATATAATGAAATACTACGTACTGACCCTGGGCTGTCAGATGAACATGTCCGATTCGGAACGTCTTCAGACAGTGTTCGACTCCATGGGTTTTGTCCCCACAGAAATTGAAGAAGAAGCGGATATACTGGGAATCGTGGCCTGTTCGGTCCGTCAGAAAGCCATAGACAGGGTTCATACAAGGATTCATCTGTGGAATAAATGGAAGAAAGAGAAAAGCCTTATCACTTTTGTCACAGGCTGTATTCTGCCGGCGGACAAAAAGAAATTCCTGAAAAACTTCGACCTGGTTTTTGAAACAAACGATATAGCCGGGCTTCCCGAGATGATCAGCCAGTACGGGATCGTAACACCCACGGGGCTGAATCACCACAGGGACCAGAACGAATTCTGGAACATTTCTCCCTCGTACAACTCCTCCTATGAAGCCTTTATTCCCATTCAGAACGGCTGCGACAAGTTCTGTACCTACTGCGCCGTTCCCTATACCAGAGGAAGGGAAGTGTCCCGTCCCTCTGGAGAGATCATGAAAGAACTGGACCGGCTGCTGGAGAAGGGATACAAATCGATCACTCTGCTGGGTCAGAATGTCAACTCCTACGGCCTGGATAAAAAAGGAGAGGAGCTGACCTTCGCGCAGCTGCTGGAAGAGATCGGAAAACGGGGTGAGACTTCACCGACCCCCTTCTGGGTCTACTTCACCTCCCCCCATCCCAGGGATATGACCGAGGATGTGCTTGAAATCATGTCCCGCTACCACTGTCTGGCAAAGCAGGTCCATCTGCCTCTCCAGTCGGGGGACAATGAAGTTCTGAAAAAGATGAACCGGAATCATACCCTGGACGACTACAGGAAAATTGTCCAGAATATCCGGAAATATATGCCCGATGCCACCATATTCACAGACATCATTGTGGGATTTACCAATGAGACGGAAGAGCAGTTCGAGAATACCCGCAGGGCTCTGGCGGAGTTCCGGTATAATATGGCCTTTATCGCCACCTATTCCCCCCGTCCCGGTGCGGCCAGTTCCCGCTGGAATGACGATATCTCTCTGGATGTCAAAAAAGAGCGGCTCCATATTCTCTCTGACGTTTTCATCAAATCCGCCCATGAGTACAATGAAAGTCTGATCGGAAGGGAACTGACCGTACTGGTAACAGGCAGATCCCGGGACGGGAAAAAACTCTCCGGTCTGACCGAGGGAAAGATCAATATCCAATTTTCCGGAGAGGACGAAAACCTGATAGGACAGTTCTGTCAGGTCAGGATCTCCGGATCCACCGGCCTCTCCCTGGCAGGAGAACTGGCGGGATGAAAAAATTTCATTTCGCCGATTCATTTTTCGTCGGGAATCACCGATAATTATAAGACATGGAAAAAAAGTCGCTGCGGAACATACTGTTTATCCTCTTCTTTCTGTTGATTCTCCTGCTGGGAACCTATTTCTTCATCAATATGCGTCAGCAGAAAATACGGGAGAGAAACGACTCAGTGATGGTTCAGACTCCCGGCACCGCCATGATGGAGGATAAAGCCTCTGAATCCGCCGGGAGGGAAGAATCCCGGACACCGGCCATTTCCATGGAAGAGGAGGCGGAACCACAGGAGATGACTGCGGCTCCGGCAGAACCGGAAGCCCCCTCCCTGCCCGAAAGGTATATTGTAAGCCGCCATGAAGTGGAAGAGGGAGAGTCATTCTCTCTGATTACAGGATACTACTGGGAAGATATTTTTCTCTGGCCCGATCTGTATGTCCGGAACGACATGCGCACCGACGATCCTGACCTGATCTTTCCCGAAGAGATAGTGGATATCTACAACCGCCTCGGTTCGGGTGATTCCTACACGCCCCTGGAAACAGAGGAGCTTATGAAATCCTATCTGAGGGTATACAGGATCTACAAGAAACTGGGACCTGAAAAGAACAACTCCGTCTGGAGCCTTCTCTGGTGCGCCGCCAAATACGATCATGACTTTCTGGATACCTATGCCGATATGATCGACCCGGAAGACCTGGCCATGGCGCGCAAGTACATTGCCGAAGAAGGATTTCTGGAGTAAATCCCGGAACGTCCTCCCGGCGGCCCCTTCAGTCCAAAAGCATTCAGTTCATATTTCTGATAGAGCATCCCTGACAGCATATTCCGCATGAATCGCGGTGGTATCAAAAACCGGGAGCGCAAGATCCTCCTGTCTGATAAGAAGGGGTATTTCCGTACATCCCAGAACGACGCCGCGGGCTCCTTTCTGTTCAAGGTCCCCTATAATCCGCAGAAACTCTTTTTTTGACGCATCCCTGATCTCTCCCAGGCAGAGCTCCCTGTAAATGACCTGATGAATATAGGCCCGGTCCTCTTCTTCGGGTATCATGACATTCAGGCCGAACTTCCGGGCCAGGCGCTCCCTGTAGAAATCCTGCTCCATGGTAAACCTTGTTCCCAGGAGAGCGACTGTTTTCAATCCTCTGGCCCGGATCTCCTCTCCCGCCGCATCGGCAATATGCAGAAGGGGGATGGAAACGCTCTGCTGTACCTGATCGGCCATTTTATGCATTGTATTGGTACAGATAAGAAGAGATTCGGCTCCGGCTTTCTCGAGATTCCGGGCGGCATCGATCATAATCCCTGTCAGATCCTCCCAGCGGTCCTGATGCTGCAGGAGTTCAATTTCCTCAAAATCCACAGAATAGAGGAGGGATTTCGCCGAGTGGAGGCCTCCCCGCTCTCTCCTTGTGATTTCATTGATCAGCCGATAGTATTCCAGTGAGGACTCCCAGCTCATGCCGCCGATCATACCTATTGTTTTCATAGCAATTCTCCCTGTCTGCTGGGTTTTTTTTACAGCGTTTCGCTTAAACCGGCCCCTTTCAGACCAGAAGCTCCGGAGCAAAAGTACCGGATTCAAGAGCACCGCCGGCGGAACCGGGCCGGGTCTCACTGTTCAGAGAATCCAGATAATCCTTAACTACCATGACAGCCTCCTCCCGGTCCGTTTCAAATAGGGAAATCACCGAAGTGGCAAAGTTATTCAGATCAAATGTGGGATAGAGCTCTCCGAAATTGTTGGATTTTACATATGTGGGAATTCCCCGGGCATCCAGAATGGACCGGAGGATCATCTTGTCCTGATGATTGTATACCTTTACAAGTTCGATGACCTGACGGCCTTCCGCCTGAGCCAGGAATTTTTCATTCAGATCCTGCAGAGAATCGCCGGGATCCTCAGAGAGCTCTTTCTGTGTTTTCCGCCCCGATGTCTGCATCCTGTGAAGAACCAGAGCCAGGAGGAGCAGCACCAGTAGAATAATAATCAGATTTAAGTAGTTCATAATGCCTCCCATTGTACCAGAGATTCCGGTGACTGTCAGAAAACCTGCCGACAGGGTTCTTCCCGGAGAGGCCTTTTTCGGCATAGACTGGCCGGATATGCATCAGGTGGAATCCCATGAATAACAAGAACAGGCCGCTTCAGAGCAGCCCCCTCATCCTGCTGGCCTTCCTGGCCTTCTCAATGAACCTCCGGGCTCACATAACAGCGGTTCCCTCCATTATCGGAGAGATTCAGAAAACCTACGGCTTCAATGATGCCGCAGCCGGTCTTCTCACGGGAATTCCCGTGCTCTGCTTCGGTCTGCTGGCCCCCCTGGCATCGTATCTGCTCTCCCGGGTATCCCTTATCCGGGGAATACAGATCTCTCTGGGGGGAATCATCATCAGCCTGATCCTCCGCTCCGCCGGACCGGTACAAAGTCTCTTTGCAGGAACATTTCTGCTGGGATTCTCTCTGACCATGGGAAATATTCTGGGACTGATGGTTATTGCCGCCTATTTCCCGGGTATGAAAAGTCTGATGACAGGGATATACGTGGCCACCATCAATATGAGTTCCATGATTACCTCTGCCGCCACGGCTCCTCTGGCCCTCAGAACCGGCTGGCGATTCTCCCTGGCCCTCTGGGTGGTCTTTGCTGTTGCAGCCCTGGGGCTCTGGACATCAGCGGCAGAAAAAAAGAAGGCCTCCCCCCGGGGGGAAACAAACAGTCCACAGAAAAAAGGTCAATCTCCCGGGCGTCCCTGGAAGCAGGGAAAAATATGGCTCCTGGCCCTTGCTTTTATTGCCCACTCTTTCCTTTTCTACGGAATAACAGCCTGGCTGCCTGTCCACCTGATGACAGCCCTCTCGATGAATATTTCCCGGGCGGGAGTCTCCGCTTCGGTCTTTCAGCTCACCGGGCTGATCGGCGCTTTTGTCATTCCCGGATTGACCCATTTTTCAGGTTTGAACAGCCGCAGGCAGTTCTACCTTGTCTCCTTTCCCTGGCTTTTTATGGCCCTGGGTCTCCTTTTTCTTCCCCGGTGGTGGATATTATGGACCTTTCTGGGAGGCATCGGCTCAGGAGGCGGCTTTACTGTGATCTTCGGCCATGTGATGGATCTGGCAGCCGATCTGGATGAAAACAGGCGCTTCTCCGCTTTTGTTCAGGGAATCGGCTACTGCTTCAGTTCTCTGGCTCCCGTCATCCTCGGTTCCATAAGGGAGGCCAGCGGCTCTCTGAACGCGGGATTCATCACCCTCTCCGGAGCGGCTGTGGTTATGACTCTCTGCGGCATGGGAGCCACCCGGGAACAGCGGGATGAACCCCATTGCCTGAAAGAGCCTGAATAACAGCTCCTGGATGACATCCATTCTCCGCCCTGTTCTCTCTCCTCTCCCTGAAAAGGATATGATTGATTAATATTCCCCCAGCAGTAATAATAGACAGGATTTTACTATAAAAACATAAGTCTGAGGATAAAGATGAAAAACAGCCCCTTCCTGATCGCCCTGATTCTATTAATGCTCTCTTTTCCCTGCGCCTCTGATTCGGAGAATGACGGGAGTTCCGGAACCCGGCCGGATTCAGGTTCTGATGGGGTCACCATCGGAGAGATGGAATCCCGGGGGGCAGACAATCCGGTTGTGGACAGTTTAACGGAAATGAAAAAAAGGATTATCGCCGAAGCTTTCAGACTGGAGAGCATCAGCGAACTGAATGACAGAATGATATCCGAAGCCACTTCATTTTCCTACAATCCCTATTCGTATAACAGACCGTTGAAGGATCTGTCGGGTTTTCAGTCCATGAAAGACCTGACTGTGCTCAGAGTCCCGAACAATCATTTAACAGATATTCAGCCCCTGCAGGACCTTGTCTATCTTGAAAAAGTGGACATCGGGGATAATCAGATATCAGATATCTCCTGTCTGGAAGGCCTTGTGAACCTGAAAAACCTCGATATCGGATCCAACGCCATTGAAAACATCGATGTCCTGGCAAAGTTGACCTCTCTGGAGGAACTCTGCCTGGGAGAGAATCCCATCAATGACCTGACCCCGCTTCAAAATCTTAAAAATCTGAAATGGCTGGTTCTCCCCTATCAGGTTGATACCGAACAGCTGGCCTGTCTTCTCGCCCTGCCATCTCTTGAAACTCTCTATATTCACGGGGAATCCCTCAACTGGGATATTATAGCCCGCCTCCCCTCTCTGAATAGTCTTCATATTTCGGATTTTCAACGCAGCGATCTGACAGGCATTCCTCCGGTGACGAATCTATCCTATCTTGATTTCTGGAATTCAGAGGTCCCCAGCCTGAAAGGGATTTCCTCCTTTCCATCCCTTCAGTATCTCACCGCAGATGCCACTCATATAAG
This sequence comes from Oceanispirochaeta sp., assembly GCA_963666275.2. GTDB lineage: Bacteria > Spirochaetota > Spirochaetia > DSM-2461 > DSM-2461 > Oceanispirochaeta. Next base: position 427,777 of record CAXXOA010000001.1, on the reverse strand, counting down.
AGATTTACAGGATATCGGAGAGCTTAAAAATCTGAAGCATCTCAGTCTGCGATACAACGGGATCACAGACATTGAGGAACTGAAGAATCTGACAAATCTGAAAACACTGTTTCTTTATAAAAACAGTATTTCCGATTACTCCGGTCTGTATGATCTGATTAACCTGAAAGATATGGATCTCGACAGTATTACTCCGGACCAGAAGAAGGCCCTGTCTGAAAAACTGTATGATTGCTATATCAGCGCGGGGTATCCCATAAAATAGTCTCTGCCATTTCTCTTATCAGTCAGCACTCCTCTGGCGGAGATCCTCCGACTTGCTCCTGGAATACATCCCTGTATTTCAGGGAAAGAGAGTTCGATCTGACCGGACGGATTCTATCCGGAATCCCAAAAAATAATCATTGATTAATATATATAAAAAGAGAATAATAGGCGTGATTTTACCAGAAAGTAAGAAAACGTCAGGATGGAACATACAGTCATGTTCCTGATATGACAGCCCCTGATAAGACCGGAATAGCATTAAGATCATCCGGTCTGTTTCACAAAACCCGATACCCAGGATAGACCATGTCAGAAAAAAAGAAACGGAATATTTTTTCACAAATCGCACAGTTACCCCCGGCCGTCATAAGACTGGCAGGACGGATATTACGAACCCTTTTCGGCTCCCTCTCCTATACTCCTCCGGCCTATATGATCCGGTTCTGGCAGAAAGGGGCCAAAGAGGGGGAAACCTCCCGGGAGAGAGTGAAAAGGTACATGAAAAAGCTGTTCCTTGCCTTTCTGATTCTGGTGGGAATTTTTATCCTTGGAATCGGCGGGCTCTTCGGCTGGTATCTGTGGGACAGTTCCCGGCCGCAGGATCTGGAAATAGACTACTCGGTCTCGGAAATCCTCAGCGTGGCGGATCCGGAAGAACCGGTTCAGCCCCTGAAAGTCCGTTTCCGCGGCTCAGCAGCTCCCAAAGAGAGGACAGGGGAAGTCCTGTCAGAAGGGATTACCATCAAACCCGAATTCCCGGGTGAGTGGAAATGGGAAGAGTCGGATCTTCTTGTATTTCAGCCCGAACGCCCCTGGGATATCGGCGGGGAATACAGCATCAAAATGGATAAAAGCCTTTTTCCCAAACACATAAAAGTTCAGGAACAGACCTTCACTGTCACCGTTCCGGGGCTCCTTCTGAGAGCTCAGACTCCTGAATTCTATATTGATCCCACCGACTCATCCATCAAAAGAGTGATGAACACCTACAGATTCAATTACCCTGTGGATCCTGTGTCCTTCGAAGGGCAGATCAGAATCTATCCGGACCTGGAGAAAGATTCGGGAACCCTGGAGAACAGGGATTACAGCTTTGAGCTGACGTTCAATGAAACTTTTACAGAAGCCTATCTCATTTCAGAACCCCTGGGACTCCCCCTGAAAGATGTGGACGTTCATATCCTGCTGGGAGACGGAGTCGCAACCCGGGAGGGTTCGGTCCCTCTGGAGGAAGAGAAGGATCAGACAGTAATAGTCCCCGGAATCAGTTCTTTTGTTTCCATCAATTCCCTGTCTCTTGAACTTGTGAAAAATGATTCCCAGCTCTATGACCAGGTTCTTGTCGCGGCCACCAGAGGCAGCATTTCCGGAGAGACCCTCAAAGAGAATATGGACGTCTGGCTTCTGCCAAAAGATATCCCCGACCTGCCCGGAATCAGAGGATATGAGGATTACAACTGGGGTGATCCCGATTTCGTCACCCGGGAAGTACTGGACCTTTCCCGGAAGCTGCCATTTTCTGCGCTCCCGACGGAACAGGAGAACTCGAATCTCAACAGTTTTTCCGTCACTGCGGAACCTTCCCGGCATATCTATATCAGAATCCGTCAGGGAACGCCCTTCTACGGCGGCTACTATCTGGCGGAAGACTATGAACGGATTATCCAGATCCCCGAATACCCTTCGGAACTCAGAATCGTATCGGACGGGAATGTCCTCTCCCTTTCGGGAGATAAAAGGCTGGCCGCCTATTCCCGGGGAATCCGGAAAGTAGGATATAGAATCCACCGGATCATGCCGAAAGACATCAACCATCTTGTGACCCAGTCAAACGGCAATATCGAGAACTTCCAGTTCCGCAACTACAACTTCTCCATTGATAATATTTCAAAAACCTATGAATCCACCCTGGAACTGGGGATGGACAGCCCCCGGGAACTGCAGTACTTCTCCATCGATATGGCGGAATACCTGAAAACAATTCCCCGGGAAAATCTGAGATACGGTCTGTTCCTTATCGAACTGGGAGAGCTGAACCGGTCCTATCTCAATGTAAGAGACCGCCGGCTGATTATGGTCAGTGACCTGGGTATGCTTGTAAAAACAAACCAGGACGGATCACGGGATCTGTTTGTCCAGTCCATTGCCACGGGTTCTCCTCTTGAGAACGTGGAGGTGCAGGTTCTGGGAAAAAACGGAATTCCCCTGGCCTCGCGGATGAGCGACAGCGGGGGGCATGTGATGTTCCCGGACCTCCAGTTCTCCCGGGCGGAGAATACTCCTGCCGCCTTCATTGCGGTCAAAGGGGAAGACCTCTCTTTTCTCCCCTACAGCGCTCCCGGCCGGTATCTGGACTACAGCAGTTTCGATACGGGCGGACTCTACGGCTCAGGGGATCCCAAAACACTGATGACCCAGGTTTTTTCAGACAGGGGACTCTACCGGCCCGGAGACACCGTAAATGGAGCATTCATTATAAAAGCCGGAGACTGGGAGGTTCCTCTTCAGGGCACACCTCTTCTCCTGAGAGTCATAGACCCCCGGGGCCAGAATATCCACGAAGAAAATATATCCCTGTCGGCGGACGGGTTTAACGATTTCTCCTTTCCCACCCAGAGCTACTCCCCTACGGGAGAGTATGAGATTAACCTCTATCTCGTCAACGAGAAGAGCAGCAATGTCTACCTGGGGGGAACTTTTATCAAAGTGGAGGAATTCCTTCCGGACCGTCTGAAAGTGAATACCCTTTTCAACAGGAGCTCCGAGGGATGGATATCTCCCGATGACCTTCAGGCTCTTGTCTCAGTACGGAACCTTTACGGAGCCCCTTCCGGGGGAAGCTCTCTCTCGGCCACTCTGGCCCTGACTCCGGCGAGCCTCTATTTCCATAAATACAGGGACTACCGCTTCCTGCAGCCCCGGGGAGACAGACTCTCCTATTCGGAGGACCTGGGCGACGGGACAACCGGAGAGGACGGATCCTATACCTACAAACTGCCCATGGAGAAATTCACTCCCGACACCTACAGGCTGCGTGTCAGTGTAGAAGCCTTCGAGAAGGCCGGAGGAAGGAGTGTTTCCTCGGGAGCGGAGGTTCTGATCTCCCCCCTGAAAGCCCTGGTGGGCTACAAAGCCGACGGCGATCTGAACTACATACACAAAGGCTCCCTGAGAAATGTGGAACTCATCGCCATTGCCCCGGATCTTCAGCAGATTTCCCTGGAGGGAACCAGGTTGTCTCTGAAACGGTTCGAATATGTCTCCACTCTGGTGAAACAGCCCAGCGGCGTGTACAAATATCAGTCCATTGAACAGACAAAAGAGGTCAAAGAGGAACCCCTTGCGATTGCCCCGGACGGGACGACTGTAAGTCTGGATTCCTCCGAACCCGGTAAGTATCAGCTGGAAGTGCTGGATGAGGAGGACAATGTCCTGACCCGTCTGGTGTACACCATAGTGGGAGAAACCAATCTGACCCGGTCGCTCAACCGGTCGGCAGAGCTTGAAATCAAGCTGGACAGGCAGGACTATAAGGGCGGCGAGACGATTGAAGTCTCCATTGCGGCGCCCTATGCCGGTGCGGGTCTGATAACCATAGAAAGGGATAAAGTCTATGCCTACAAGTGGTTTAAAACCGACTCTACCTCGACAGTCCAGAGGATCCGCCTTCCCGAAGGAGAGCTGGAGGGTAACGGTTACGTCACAGTCTCCTATATCCGGTCCCCCGGTTCCCGTGAGATTTTCATGTCTCCCCTCTCCTACGGTTCGGTTCCCTTTTCCCTTGATAAGGAGAGCCGCACCCAGAAGATAAGCCTGAACTATCCGGAAGTGGTCAAACCCGGAGAAGAGCTTACCATTGAGTACTCCTCCAACAGAAGGGGAAAGATCATTATCTATGCGGTGGATCAGGGCATCCTGCAGGTCGCCGGATACACCATGCCCGACCCTCTGGCCTATTTTTTCCGAAAACGGGCTCTGGAAGTCAAAACAGCCCAGATTCTGGACCTGATTCTGCCCGAATACAGAATCGTCAGGCAGTTCTCCGAGATGGGAGGCGGAATGGAGGCGGACCTGCTGGCAAACAATCTGAACCCCTTCAGAAGAAAAGACAGGGCTCCTGTGGTCTTCTGGTCGGGGATCCTCGATGCGGACAGGGAAGTCCGGTCTGTGAACTATACAGTTCCCGATTACTTCAACGGCTCCCTGAAAATCATGGCGGTCTGCGTCTCCCGGGAGGCGATCGGTTCCACCCAGTCCGAAGCCTTTGCCAGGGATACTTTTATTATCCAGCCCTCGGCGCCTCTGGCGGTAACCCCGGGAGATGAGTTTCTCTTCCAGGCCACTGTGGCCAACAATTTTACAGGTTCAGGAGAAAACGCCCGGATCAGCCTGACCCTCTCCACAGGAGAGGAACTGACTCCGGAGGAAACAGAGAAGGTTCTTACCATACCGGAAGGCAAGGACAGCACCGTGTCCTTTCCTGTGAAAGTCGGCGAGTTTCCGGGCCCGGCGGAACTTGTTCTGGAAGCCTCCTCGGGAGGGGAAACCTCCCGGATGTCCCACTCTCTCAGTATCCGACCGGCCGTACCGTTCCGGACAGAGATTCTGACAGGAGTGAACAAAAGGGGCAGCGACACCGTCCCGGTGGAGAGGGAGATGTATGCCGATTTCAGAACCCTCCGGGCGGGAGTGTCCTCCCTGCCCATGGGACTGGCCGGAGGACTCGGATTCTACCTGGAAGAATACCCCTACACCTGTACGGAACAGCTTGTGAGCATGGCCTTTCCCAAGCTCTTCGAAGGGTATGTCACCAACCTGGAGCTGGACAGGGAAAAAGCCGAAGCCGATTACGGGCGTACCATTGGGATCCTTATGGCCCGGCAGAATCAGGAGGGCGGTTTCGGGATGTGGACGGTCAAATCCGATTCGGTTCCCCTGATCGACCTCTATGCCTTCCAGTACCTTCAGGAGGCCAGACAGAAAGGGCGGTTTGTTCCCTCCCAGCTCTATGACATGGCAGAGGACCGGGCGGAAGACCTGGCCTCATACGGGGGGACATCCCGGGAGGATTTCAGGATCCGCTCCTATGCCTCCTTCCTCCTGACAGCTTCGGGAAAAATAACCACCCGATTTCTGGAGGAACTCAGAACGGATCTGAAGGAAACATCCTTCGACTGGAAATCCGATCTGACAGGGCTGTACCTGGCCTCCAGCTACAGTATTCTGCAGATGGATGCCCAGGCCGGTTCGATCCTCCGGGAGGTCCGGGGGGATATACGGAAAGAGGAGCTTCCCGAAGGCTATCACGACCGGCTGAGCTATCTGAGCCAGTATCTGCTCATCCTCTCCCGATACGCTCCGGACAGGATGAAACAGGTCTCTCCCGAGGTTCTTGACGGCATTGCCGCAGAACTGGGGGAGAACAATTTTACCACCTTCTCGGCGTCCATGGCCCTGGTGGCCATCCAGTCCTATTCGGACAGGGCGGGCAGAATGGATGCGGGCCTCGGAAAAGTGACGGCCCTTCTGAATGATAAAACCGAAAGGGTTCTGTCTCTGTCCGGGGACATTCTCAAAACCGCAGACTTCAGCGAAGAGACTGAAGAACTGAAGATTGAGAACTCCGGTTCCCAGCCTCTGTACTATCAGGTTATCCTGGGCGGTTTTGACAGGAATCCCCCTGAACAGGAGGTCTCATCGGGAATAGAGATACTCAGGGAGTATACCGACAGGGAGGGCAATCCCGTGAACCGGATGCAGCTGGGTGAAACCTATCAGGCCCGGCTGAGAGTCCGCTCTCTTTCAAAGGGAACAGTTCCGAATCTGGCAGTGGTAGATCTCTTCCCAGCCTGTCTGGAGCCTGATACACAGAGCATCAGGGAGGGCAACTCCTCCCCGTCGGGAGAAAAATTCCTCCCCGATTATACGGATATCCGTGAGGACAGACTGATTCTCTATGGATCTGTCGACGAAAACCTCAAAGAGTATGTCTATCCTGTCCGGGCGGTCTATGCGGGTGAGTTTACCGTACCCCCTCTCTTTGCCGAAGCCATGTACGACAGGGATACCTATGCGCTTCAGACCTCGTCTGTTCTGACAGTGGAGGAATAGAGCGCTGAAGCTGAACATCCCCGGAGGGAGAGGCACTCCGGTCATTCTGGTTCTGGCAGCCCTGCTCTCTCTGGGAATGGCTGCCCTGATTACAAAAGCCCCGCCCCTGCTGGACAGGATCCCCTTTTCGCGGACCTATTTTTCCCGGGAAGGAGAACTCCTTGGAATTTATCCCGCCGGAGATGAACAGTACAGGATGTACTCCCATCTCTCGGAGTTCCCCCGGGATTTTCTTGAGATCCTCCTCCTTCAGGAGGATCAGCAGTTCTACTCCCATCCGGGAATCCAGCCCCGGGCCCTGGTCCGGGCCTTCTATCATACCTATATTCTGAAAGACCGGAGGATCGGCGGATCCACCATAACCATGCAGCTGGCAAGAATGTATTTCCATCTGGAAACCCATTCCATACCGGGAAAAATCCGCCAGATTATCCGGGCGCTCTCCCTTGAAATGCGCTACAGCAAGCAGGAAATCCTGGAAGCCTATATAAACCTGGCTCCCTGCGGCGGCAATATTCAGGGTTTTGCCGCTGCGTCCTGGATATTTTTCAACCGTCCTCCGGAGGAACTGAACCTGGACGAAATGATGCTGTTATGCATATTGCCCCAGGATCCTCTCAACAGGGATCCCCGGTACGAAAGGAATACGGAAGAGGCCCGGAATGCCCGAAACCTTCTCTATGCCCGGTGGAAGGAGATGTATCCCCGGAGGGAGGATGAGATTTTCCATCTGTCCCTGCTGCCGGAAGTCATCGGCCGTCCCGCCTACAAAGCCCCCCATCTGACAGAGATGCTGAATAAAAGAGAGTCTGTAAACCGGACAGTCAGGACAACCATAGACGGGGAACTCCAGGAATTTCTGGACCGGCAGGTGAAAGAGTATGTGGACAAACTGAAGGAGAAAGGGGTGAGAAACGCCGCGGCTGTGATCCTGGACACCCGGTCCATGGAACTCAGGGCCATGGTCGGATCCGCTGGCTTTTTCAATGCGTCCATACAGGGAATGGTCAATGGAGCGGCCTCCCGCCGGTCCCCGGGGTCTACCCTGAAACCCTTCATCTATGCTCTGGCTATGGATCACTCCCTGATCCATTCCAATACGATCCTCTATGACCGGCCTGTGAATTTCAGTTCCTATGCGCCGGACAACTATCAGAGAGATTTCAAAGGGCCCGTTTCCGTATGGAATGCCCTTGTCAACAGCAGGAATATCCCCGCGGTTGAGCTGAATGCCCTGCTGGGAAAGACCTCCCTCTACGAACTGCTTGAAAAAGCGGAACTGGGAGATCTCAAACCCCGGGATTACTACGGTCTGTCCCTGGTTCTGGGATCGGCGGAGCTGACCATGCTGGAACTCACAGCCCTGTATGCAGCCCTGGCGAACGGGGGCGAGATGAAGGATATCATGATCAGCCATGGGGAAGTTCTGCAGGATATGCCCGAGGGTTCACTCTTTTCTCCCCAGGCGGCGGGGATTGTCCGGAGGATACTGGAACGGAATCCGCCCCCGGGCGAAGGCTTTCCTCCCTTTCAGGACTGGTCATCCCCTGCCGGAGAAATGCGGGTAGCCTACAAAACCGGAACTTCCATTGGATTCAAGGATGCCTGGAGCATAGGCCTTTACGGCCCCTATGCCGTGGCCGTGTGGGTGGGCAATTTCAGCGGGGAGGGGAATCCGGCCTTTCTGGGACGGGAAACCGCAGGCCCCCTTCTCTTCTCCATCTGCCGGGAGTTAAAACCCCTCGTGGAAGAGACTCTTCCCCCCGGACTGCCCGAAGGGATCAGACTGGTGGAGGTCTGCTCTGTATCGGGAGCGATCCCCACCGAATACTGTGCCGGAACCGAACCGGCCCTGTTTATCCCGGGAGTATCCCCTATTGCGCCCTGCCGGGTCCACCGTCCTGTATTCCTGCGTAAAGACACAGGGCTGAGAACCCGCAGAGCCGGGGAGGATACCATTAGGGTTGTCCGGGAGGTCTGGCCTTCGGATCTGCTCATCCTGTTCCAGCAGGCGGGGATTCCCCGCCCGGTCCCCCCGGAGTACGAGGAAGCCTACGGAACGGAAGGAGCCGACAGCTTTACCCAGCCGCCCCGGATCCTCTCTCCCGTGGCCAATGCCCAGTACATTCTCCGTCCCCAGAACGACAGATACGGACGGATTCCCCTCATAGGATCCGCCGACGGTGATGCCCGGGAACTTTTCTGGTTTGCCGGCGGACAGTTCCTGGGAAAATCCGGCCCCGGAGAGGATCTCTACTGGGAGCCCGGCCCGGGGGAATACGATCTGATTCTCCTTGACGATAGGGGCCTGTCGGCAGACAGGCATATTTCGGTGACCATGGAGCCCTGAGGTCTCCCCTGCCACAGCCGGGAGGGCACTTGACCAATATAGTGAATTATTGTTTCCTATACTTAGTCTGAAAACTATAAAAAGGAAAACTCTTTCATTTATGAGCATAAAAAAGATAGCCTTCCTGACTCTTATTGCCCTGGAAATTGCTGTTCTTTCCATTACCTCCCATAAAATTCTGCAGCTGCCCCACCAGCTGAAATATTTCCCGGCGGCCCGGAAATATTTCGTGTATGCCCTGATATTCTCGCTGATACTTTTTATGGTCTCCTTTCTTGTCAGAAGAGGGATTGCCAATCTTATCCTGATGGCTCTTCCTTTTGTTGTTATGGCGGTTCTGCTTTCGGGTATGTATGGGGAGGCGCTCCTTTATAAAGCATCCGGAGAGGGACGCCTATACTCGGCCATCGGGGAAAACAATGCACAGGTCCTTGAAAGGCTTCTGGAGAGAAAGAGCTATACTTCAGATCAGATACAGGCAGCTTTCTCCTACACAGTGAAAAAAGGCCTGCCCCGTATGGCCGACATTCTTCTTGACGAGGGAGCACAATTCTCCGAAACAGGTGTCCAGTCGGACCTCTATAAAACCTGTCTTGAAACCTCTGAAAACTATGCGGATCTGCTGAAAGTTTTTATCGACCATGGAGCAACGCTTAACCGGCAGTATGACGGAAAAAGGGGCGAATGCTGGGGTGCCACTCTCCTTCATGGGGCAGTCTATTTTGAATCTCTTCCCATTGTTAAAGTGCTTGTGGAAGCCGGAGTGGATGTGGATATCCGGGATGAAAAAACTGGAAAAACCCCGCTGATCTATGCAAGCGAATTCAATACCCGCCCCGAAGTGGTCGAATACCTGATTCAGCAGGGGGCCGATCTGAATGCCCGGGATAATGAGGGTTTCCTGCCCATGATTACCCTGATCAAATACAATCATAACAATGCCAGAATCCCCATACAGCAGCTCTTTATGGATCAGGGGGCCATCGATCCTGAACTGGACGGCTTTGATTCTACAGGCCTGACTAGAGCCGTACGAACCGGGGATCTCGACAAAATTGAAGCCCTCCTTTCCCGGGAATATCCCTACATAGACTGGGAAACCGGAGATGCTCTGAAATTTGCCGTCAGGAACTCTGACAGAGATCTGGTCAGGAGGCTGGTGGAGAATGGAGCGGAAACCCGCTGGAGTCTCTGCTTCGACAGCTTTGATTACAAAGTAGACAGAGAGATCCTCGATTATCTGCTGGAAAAGGGGGCTGACCTCCAATATGTGAACACCCGGGAAACAGCGGATTTTTCCTACAGTTCTGAAATAAAAGAGATAACCGTTCTGAAATACGCCGTCTTCTGTCTGAATGAAGAGTATGCGGCCTATCTGATGGAAAAAGGCGCCCGGATGAAATCGAAAGAGTATGAATGGATCATGCGGTTTCTGAAGGGGAACCGGGAATTTAAGAATGACGGATCCGACCTGATGAACCTTATCCGTCAGTACCATGACCCGGAGGGCAGTGACAGGGTATGAAAAAAAAAGAATGCAAAAGGAATCTCACCATAAAGCACTTCAGGATCCTGGCCGCCTCAGTGATGCTTATCTACTTTGCTCTTCATATCAAACCGATTAAAGACCCCCACGGGGATAAATTTCTGATCTACAATATGAGCAGTATTTTTGGAATTTTTCTTACACGCGGGGAAGGGTTCGTCCTGTTTCCCCATACTATCGAGACCCTATACGGCCCGGTAAAGCTCAAACCCTTCGGCTGGATCGACTACAAAAGAAAAAATACCTTTTCCTCCATTGATGGCTCCCGCATAGGAGGGGATATAACCCTTCTGGGGGAACCGATCCCCCGGATCTACTCCTACTGGAGCCCCATGAGTGAGGAAGAAAGAACCAGCTATAAGCCGGAATTACCCTACGAAGAAGCGGAATCTGACAGCTTAAGCCCCTATGAACCCTATCTGCGGGAAGACAGGCCCCTGATGATCGACGGGAAAGAGCTGCTCACCGGAGGATTTGCCTCCTCCACCTATGGCGGCTCGGGGGAGTTCAATCACTGGAGAGTCTCTATCGGAGGGGGCATCTACACAAACCAGGATATTCCTGTAGATGTCTCTCTCCAGGACGGAACGGTACTGACCTATACCACCGCAGCAGGGCTCCTTATCAGGAATGATTTTTCCGAATATCAGCTAAGTTCCACCCTGATCTATGAGCCTGACCTTCTCATCAAAGGACTGACCGATGAGCCCATCCTCTGCGAAACCGCCTGGATACGGTCTCCCTGGGACCATGTTTTCCAGTTCAAGGCCCGGCTGGACAGCTATGAGGCCATCTTCCCGTGGCTGCCTGAAAATATCACTATAGCTTTGAATCCCCATGTGTATGAGCAGACCGACGGGAGCGAAAAACGGGCCTATTACATCACCCGGATCAGTGAGAACGGGCAGTGGAATATAGAACTTTACAGGCAGAAGAAGTTCACCATCCGCTTTACGGATACGGAAGGAAAGACCCGGGAGTGTGAAAGCCTGTTTTTCAAATGCGACTGGCCCGAATGGGGAGAGCCCTATCAGGTTGTCACCACCGACGGGAACATCATCGAATTATGAGATTTTGAAAGAATTGATAAGGGAAAATACAGGAGAGGGAAGAAAAACTCTTCCTGCCAATTTTCAAAAAACTTTCATAAATAATCCGAAAGTTTCGGGAAACTTCTCCGTCGAGAGACTAACCTTTTAGTTATAAACACACTAAAAGAGGTTTTTCCATGAATCAGACCTACAATGACAGCAAATTCCGCTATCTCCATCCCAAGGATCAGCTTGTAATGATTATGCAGCGGGTGTATGAGTACGATATGACCACCATCTCGGGGGGAAATATCTCCGTTCTGGATGAAGAAGGGGTTATATGGATCACTCCGGGAGGCGTGGACAAGGGGAATCTCACCCGGGAGGATATCGTCTGGGTTACCCCGGACGGTACAGTTCATGGAAAGCATAAGCCATCGTCGGAATATCCCTTTCATAAGGCCATATACGAAGCCCGTCCCGACCTGAAGGCGGTTCTCCACGCCCATCCCCCTGCCCTGGTGGCGTTCTCGGCCGCAGGGATGTGCCCCCGGACAGACATCCTGCCCAATACACGGAGGATCTGCGGCCCCGTGGAGTTCGTTCCCTACGGCGTCCCGGGCAGCGAAGATCTGGGAAGCAAGATCGCCTCAGCCTTTGCCGGAGGATCGGATATTGTGATTCTGGAAAACCATGGAACCGTTACCGGGGCGGATGACCTTTTTACAGCGTTCATGCAGTTTGAAACCCTGGATTACACAGCCCGGATTCAAATCAAGGCGCGCACACTGGGAACTCCCCGGCAGATCAGCGATGAGGAGCTTCAGTCGGGCGAAAAGAAGCGGAGCAACGAGCTGCCCGAGTTTGTTCCCTCCGTCCCGGGAAGCCGGGAACGGGCCCTGCGCCAGGAGATGTGCGATCTGATCCACCGGAGCTACGACCAGAACCTTTTTACAAGTACCGAAGGAACCTTTGCAGTCCGTCTGGATGGTGACTCCTTTCTGATAACCCCCTACGGGTACGACAGAAAGTACCTGGTACCTCAGGATATTGTCCTGATTTCCAGGGGCATGCGGGAGATCGGCAAGACCCCCAGCCGCTCAGTCCTGCTCCATCAGGAGATATTCAGGAAACAGCCGGGTATTAATGCAATCCTGATCGCCCATCCCCCCAATCTGATGGCCTTCAATATCACAGAGACCCTGCTGAACTCCCGGATCATCCCGGAAGCCTATATCCTGATGCGGGATCTGGATACAGTCCCCTACCCCACCTCCATAGAAGATCCGGAACAGATTGCCGAAAAGCTGACACCTTCCCATCCTCTCCTTATGATTCAGAATAACGGATTCATAGTGACATCCGATTCGCTGCTCAGCGCCTACGACCGTCTGGAGGTTTCCGAATACACAGCCAAAGCCGTCCTGGGAGCCATGCAGCTGGGCAACGTGAGGATCATGGAGGAAGAGCATATTGAGGATCTGAAAAAGGCCTTTCATCTGCCTGACTGATAAAATATTCATTCCTTCTTCAACCGAGGATTGTTCTCATAGCTTCTTTGATCCAGGAAAAGAAAAAAGACTGATATTTAAAATAAAATACCCGTTTAATAATATTCAAATAGGAAGTATTCTACTCTCATGGATTTTAATGACTTACTGAGCCTGACCCGATGCTGGAAAATCCTTGAAATTGAAAAAACAGCAGACCGAAAAGCCATCAAAAGAGCTTATCTCAAAAAACTGAAGGTTACGAATCCGGAAGAAAAGCCTGAGGAATTCCAGGAGCTGCGCCGGGCCTATGAGCTGGCTTTGGAGCAGGCAGAGACTCAGGACAGCTCTACCGGCCGTCCGTTCAGTTTGAATACGGAAGAGCAGGACCCTCAAGAAGAGACTCTCTTCCCCGGAAAAACAGAAACCAGTGAATCAGGCCCCCCTTTTGCTGAGCAGAGAAAAGAGAATACCTCATCCGAAGAAGAGGTTGATACCAGTGCCTTCCGGTCGGAACTGCAGCGGCTATACAATAATTATACAGACAGAATACAAAAAGAAAGCTGGGAGAGGATTCTCTGTGATTTAAATCTGTTCAATCTAAACGCAAGAGAGCAGTACCGGGAAGTTCTCCTGATCTTTCTTCTCTCCCATCCCCATATCCCCCAGGATGTTCTCAAATATCTGAACGAACAGTTCTCCCTGAGCGAAAACCACTCTCACTTTAACAGCAAACAGAACAGTGCAGTTCTCAGCCAGGTATTCAAGCGGATGGATCAGCCCCACTGGGACCTGGACTACCAGGCTCCCGCCGGAATCGTTGACCGGGAGGCCTATCTGATCCGGAGAGACGGGGTTATTGATTTAATAGAATCCGGCCGGTTTAAAGAAGCCCGGAAGGGGTTAAGAGAGCTTAAACGAAAATGCCGGAATGACAAGTCTCTGGAATTGGCAAAAAAAACAATAGAGGCCTGGCAAACGGTCAATATATGGACGGCCAAAGCAGAGCCCCAGCCCGAGTGGGTAAAAGTTCTTCTTCTGATTATTGCCATCCCGGCCCTGTTACTGATATTTCATAAAATTTTTACCTATACCTCAGACAGCTCTTCATACTCCACCGGGGAAAAGACCATGGAAAAACCGGTCATTCCGAGAGAGGAAATCCCCCCCTTCCCCATGGACATATCCGTCCCCCTTGTAAATACAGCAAGCAGAAAAGAGATGGGCCGCATTACCCTCCGGTCACCGGGAGAAGACCATTCCGCCGTCATACTCTGGGAAACGGAAGAGTTCTCCGCCCAATACAATGGACTGTGGGAAGATTTAGAGGGACAGCTTATGCTGTTAAGTGATCCGGGGGAAAAGGGTTACCGCATTTTAATTTTGGAACTTACCGAAGAGAATATGTCACTTTTCGAGAGGAACGAAGAAGGAAAAAAAATTCCTTTTTTAAATGAGAGGGCTGATGGCCGGCGAATATTCGTGGCCCTCTTTTACGACGATTTCGGCTACCGGCTGCTATCCCGGAGCCTTTCTCAAGATACGGAGGGAGATAGGAAGGAATTCAGCTTTATGGCGGATAGTTTTGCCCATAAGGAGATGCCCCGGGGAGTATTCTTTTTAAACAGGGAGAAAACATCATGGCAATTATAGGAATAGATCTGGGAACCACCAACTCACTGGTTTCCTACTGGAACGGAGAGAAGGTTCAGCTCATCCCCAACAGCCTGGGAAGTACACTGACCCCCTCTGTGATCAATGTAGACGCAGAAGGAACAATTCTGGTGGGTGAAAGCGCCCGGAACAGGCTGATAACACATCCTCAGGAATCGGCCTCTTTTTTCAAAAGAGACATGGGCTCGGGAAAGGTTTTTACCCTGGGAAACCGGAACTTCCTTCCCGAGGAGCTCTCCTCTCTTGTACTGCGCTCTTTGAAGGAGGATGCGGAAGTCTTTCTGGGAGAAAAAGTGGAAGAGGCAGTGATTTCCGTTCCCGCCTATTTTAATGATACTCAGAGGAAGGCCACCCGAAACGCCGGGATACTGGCGGGCCTCAAGGTGGAAAGGCTTGTGAATGAACCCACCGCGGCTGCCATTGCCTACGGTCTGCACGAAAGATTCGGAGACGGGATGTTTCTTGTTCTGGACCTGGGAGGGGGAACCTTCGACGTGTCTCTTCTGGAGTTCACCGATGGGATCATGGAAGTCCACGCTGTAGCCGGAGACAACCGCCTGGGAGGAGAAGATTTTACTGAGGTTCTGGTTCAGTTTTTTTTGGATCAACACTCCTTTTCCCTCTCCTCTCTGACGGAGAAGGAAAGGGAGATCCTCTACCGTCAGGCTGAGAAGTGTAAATTCGCCCTTTCCGAAAAGGAATCCTCTACCATAAGCGTTACCCTTGGAAAGGCCGTATCAGGGACAGCCCGGAAGCGGGACCTGACTATCACCCGGGAAGAGTTCACCCATGCGGCCGCTCCCCTGCTGGAAAAGCTCTACAGACCGATCGAACGGACCATACGGGATGCCAGAGTCGATACCGGAGAGATCGACGAGCTTGTGCTGGTGGGAGGTGCCACCCGAATGGCGATCTTCCGGGATATGATCTATAAAATATTCAAACGAATTCCTTCTCTCTCCCTGAACCCCGATGAAATAGTGGGGATGGGAGCGGGAATCCAGGGGGGCCTCAAAGCCCGGGACAAAGCCCTTGAGGATGTGATTCTCACGGATATCTGCCCCTATACCCTGGGAACTGCTGTCATGGATGTACAGGGGGAGATGAGGCGCCCGGGAATGTTCCTGCCCATTATAAACCGGAACAGCACCGTGCCTGTTTCCCGGATGGAGCGGCTGGGAACGGTCAAAGACAACCAGAAGCAAATGAAGATCGAAGTCTACCAGGGTGAACACAGGCAGGTAAAAGACAACATAAGGCTGGGGACCATCAGTGTGGACATCCCCTCCGCCCCGGCGGGCCGCATTGCAGTAGAAGTCCGTTATACCTACGACATCAACGGCCTTCTGGAGGTGGAAGTCCATATTCCTGAAACAGGTGAAAGAAAGAGCCTCATCATTGAGGAGAATCCCGGAGTTCTCTCCAGGGAGGAACTGGAGAAACAGCTGAAAAAACTGGAAGCCCTGAAAATCCACCCCCGGGAGACGGGAAAAAACAAGGCCCTTATAGCGCGCGGAGAGAGGCTATGGGAAGAGTATCTGGGTGAGGAGCGGACAAAGATCGGCAAGGTTCTGGGTCAGTTCGAATCACTGCTGGAAAAGCAGGACGCCGAGGAGATTGCCCTCTTCAGCGGGGAGATGGAGAAATACTTTGACTATCTGGAGAAAGGGGTCTAAAGGACCTTTTATCTTTCATATATTAAGGTTTGCGAATTGCATAAGAACCGCAGAAATGATAAGAGGTTCTAATGACAAATATTGATATTGAAAACTGCATAGTCTTCCTGAGGGAGTGTGTTGAAAAACCGGAAGGCTTTTCTGCCATTCCCCGGGAAAAACAGATAGAGATTCTGAAACTGGCCGGCCGTTTGTCCCGTCCGGATGCCCAGGAGATCCGTAAAAAGAACAAGGCCAAAAGAAAGCTTCTGAAACAGGAAGCCTCCCTGAAAGAGAGAGAAGCCCGGGCTTCCACGGGAATACGCCGGGCAAGGACAAAAAAAGTCTTTACAGCCCCCCTGCAGATTTCCGGTCCTGCCGGGGATACAGAGGATGCCCCGGTTCTTCAGTCCCCCCGGAACTGCTATGTCTGTAAAACTGAATTCACCCGTCTCCATTTTTTCTATGACGCCATGTGTCCTTCCTGTGCGGAACTGAACTACAGGAAACGCTTTCAGACTGCCGATCTAACCGGTCAGGTCGCCCTGATCACTGGTTCGCGTCTTAAAATCGGCTACCAGGCTACTCTTATGCTCCTCAGAGCCGGCGCCCGGGTCATTGCCACAACCCGGTTTCCCGTAGATTCCGCTATACGCTATGCAAAGGAAAAAGACTTTTCCCAGTGGGGACACAGACTCCATATCTACGGCCTGGACCTGAGGCATACCCCCAGCGTGGAACTGTTCTGCAACCATGTGGAACAGACCTATCCCCGTCTGGATATCCTTATCAACAATGCCGCCCAGACCGTCAGGCGCCCTGCGGAGTTTTACGCCCATCTTATGGACAATGAACTGATGGATCTGTCCGAAATGGCAACTCCCGTGGCGGAACTCCTGAAAAACTTCCATATTTTCACAGACCGCCTGGAGTCGTTCTCCCGCCCTGCCATCGGCCAGGGATCCACCCTTCCCGCCACCTGGGGAGGAAAAGCTCCCGGGATAGGACTGCGCGAATCCGCCCGGCTCTCCCAGGTGCCCTATGACTTTGATGAAGAGAAATCGGTGGAAACTGTTTTTCCCCGGGGAGAACTGGATGTGGACCTGCAGCAGGTGGATCTGCGGACCACCAACAGCTGGCGTTTGAAACTGGGGGAGGTTCAAACCTCGGAAATGCTCGAAATCCAGCTTGTCAATGCGGTAGCCCCCTTTGTACTCTGCAACAAGCTGACCCCGTTTATGCAGAGAGAGAATACAGGGCAGAAACACATTGTCAACGTCTCGGCCATGGAGGGGAAGTTCCTGCGGTTTAAAAAGGGAGAGCGTCATCCTCACACCAATATGGCCAAAGCCGCCCTGAACATGCTGACACACACCTCTGCGGGGGAACTGGAACGACACGGAATCTATATGAATGCGGTGGATACAGGATGGGTCACAGATGAAGATCCGGCGCAGCTTTCAAAACGCAAAGAAGAACTCCACGATTTTCAGCCCCCCCTGGATATAGTGGATGGAGCGGCCCGGGTCCTGGATCCTGTTTTCGACGGAATCAATACAGGAGAACACTGGTGCGGCAAATTCCTGAAAGACTACTTTCCCATAGACTGGTGATGAAAGACCGGATTTCTCAGCCGGACCGGGATAAAAAGGGACAAAAGGAGCCCTCATGACCTCCAGATTCAGATACGTTCTCCTCATTTCTGCTGCTCTGATCCTCATAGGCCTGACCTTCAGCATCAGCTTTCACAATCTGCGCCGGGGAATCCAGAGTCCCGCAAGGGCCTCCCTGGGGATACTCATTACCGGCCTGCTGGTGCTGGCCTTTCTGTTCCCCTGGCCTAAAAGATCTCTCATAAAGTCTATCCTGATCCGAATCGCTTCGGCCTTCTTTCTTACGGCGGTCTATCTGATCACCCTGATCCACTCTGTTCCCTTTCCCGACGACAGACTCTATGCAGCGGTCGAGAAGAATAACCTGAATAGGGCGGAGAGACTCCTGACAAGATACCCCCGTACAGTTTCGGCTGACAGGTATACCGCCGAAGGGATCTCCCCTGGCCAGATGGAGTCCTCCCTCTGCCGCGCGGTCAGGGCCGGCCGATGGGAGATGGTGGAGCTCCTTGCGGAGCAGGGGGTGGACCTGAATAACTATCACCTGACCGACGAATCCCCTCTGCAGACCGCCGTGGATATCGGGTCGACCGACGCCTACGACAGGCTGGTAGAGCTCGGAGCGGACCCTCACTACCGCATGGGTCAGCAGTTGTTTGCCGCTCTTCCCCTGAACAGGGACTTTGATAAGGACATGCTCACCCATCTTATTAACCGCGGGGTGAATCCGAATATCCACCTGCGGGAGAAAGACAGCTGGCCTTTGCCGAGCAACCCTCCCCTGCATACACTGGTGGCCTCCCTGGAATGGGCCGGGAATCCCGATGCGCTGTGGGAAGCCATGGAAACCCTGACGGCTCTGGGAGCTGATATCAATCTGCCGGACCGGGAAGGGGAAACTCCCTATATGAAAACGGAGGACCAAGCCAGCCGGAACAGACTGGTCCGGATGGGGGCGATTCCCATCGAAAGGGACGAAAACAAAGAAACAGTCCTTCATAGAGCCATAGGGGAAAGGGACCTGGAAAAGGTGCGGGAACTTCTCAGGACCCGGCCGCTGCTCCTGGAAGTCAGTGCCGACGCCCGGATCCGTCCCCTCTATAAAGCCTGCGTCCAGTACGATCCTTCCCTCCCCGGCGAAAGCCTGGAGATTATCAGATTTCTGCTGGAGGCCGGGGCCGATCCCAATCAAAGGACCCTTGCGGGAAGGTATGCCATTCTGGATCTGATGTGGTACGAAGATGTCCTGCCCCTGGCAAAGCTGCTTATGGAAAACGGCGCCCGATGGGATGTGCAGTATAAGGACCGGACTGTTCTGACAAGGACCATAGACAGCAACAACCCCGAGGCCCTGGCCTACTTCCTGGAACGGGGAGCCAGGCCGGAACCGGAATGGATCCGGATGGCCCGGGAAGACCGGTTCCGGCCGGAAATTAATGAATTACTGAAGAAGTACTGACAGGAAAAGGAAGGAAAAGAATGAGACGTCATTGTCCGTTGGTCTCATAAAACTCCTCTATTAAAAAACTGCCATATACTATAACATGGGAGTTTCTCTTATGAATTTCCCGGCAGTCAGCAATAATCAAATCAAAAGGATTTTACTATATGGTGCAAACGCAATCAAAACCGATTCTTCCTGTCAAAATGACACTGATCTCCCTGGTGTTCCTGCTCCTCTCCGGCTGTACCTCCCTATCCCAGGGATATCTTCCGGAAGAACAGACAAACGAGCCGACCTCCCTCCCCATTCTCGGTGAATGGAATCAGTATATGCTTGTGAACCAGGATTTCCTTTACGGTGGAACATTTGTGGTATCGGAAAAAGACGGATCACTGGAAATGCATCAGTCCATACGGCGTGATGGTACGCATGTCCAAATGAATTCCTATTCTGTGAACTTCATTTTTACATCAGGACTGACCAACGTGGCATATGATTATGACAGGGAGGAATGGCGCTTTGATTCCGACTGGGGTTCCCGTGGAACAGGCCATTTCAGCTTATTCAAACGGACAGAGGACATCTATGAAGGCTGGTCATCACAGAATGACAGAAACCTGACCTTCAACCGTTGGGAAAGACCCCGGAAGGATTGAAGGAGCCAGAGGATTATGCCCCCGGCTCTCGGGATAGCCACCGGGAAAAATCTTCAGGTATTTTGCCTGTAAGCAGCCTATCGTGATTGATGAGAACCAGCCCTTTCTGATCTAATCCTTTGCGACAAACCTTGCGGGACCGAGGATTTCACCGGCCTCGGGAGAACCGAAGGAGAGGGCATACCAGCCGAGATCCAGGGGATCACTGACTCCTGCCAGCTCTCCCAGTTCCTCCTTCAAAGCCTCTTCATGCCCCGGATGGCCGTCAAACTGCCTGTAATCAAACTCCGGATTGGCGGCGATGGTATTGTCATCGATCCACCTGAGGTTCACCCTGTAAACCGTATCTCTCAGGCCCCGATCCTTTTCCGGATCCAGTTTCCAGTAGGATATAAAAAAATTCTGGCCTGTCAGGAGATCGATAATATCGAACCCCTGGGATCCGGAAGAGCTGGAAAGATCCCATTGTTCCATCAGCAGGAATCGTCCGTCCGGAGAGAGTTCAAAACCACTGGTAACATAAAATTCCCGTCGTCCCACATCCAGTGTCAGGTAAGGTTCCGGACCGCCCTGGGTATGGTATGTCACGGTAAATGCACCGAAATAGGTATGATAGCTAAGGGAACCTTCCAGATGACTGAACTGATGGTTCCTGAAGGTAGCCAGGGGACTGATCCTGGCTGGAACTGTCTCCAGCGGACTCACAGAGTAGGACGTTTTCATATCCGTAAGAGGGGTCCCGGAAGGCCATTGGCCGTCTATTGTCAGGCTGTGATCTTCTTCATAGCTTTTCACCATCTGTGAGGTTCTGGGGCCGAACCAGCCATCAGCCCCGTCTGAACCCGGATCGTAACCCAGATAGATCAGCTGCTGCTGCAGGAACATCACATCCGGACCGTTCATATAGGGTTTTGTCAGTTCCAGCAGGCGGTTTTCCGACTGAGCGGATAGAGACGGAAGCAAAGCACAGAGGCAGATCCGCAACAGATATTTTTTCAAATCTCTTCTTCCCATTTTATTCCTCCCTCTTCTCCGGTGAAACATCACACATCCTCCGGATCGATCCCCAGCTCATCCAGAGCCCTGAGGAGCAGCTTTTCCTGATTGCTGTTCCGCCAGGAGAGGGATTCCCTTACCGTATCTCCCTCTTTATCCACAGCCTTCAGATCGGCGCCTCTCTGTATGAGCAGTTTATAGAGGGCCACCACAAGATCTTCCTTGTCTCTGAAAGACGAGCCTGTTGCCGGTTCGGATGGTTCAACTTCAAATAAAACCGGCGTCCCCTCGCCCCCGTGAAAAAATACATCGCCTCTGGAATGGATATCCGCTCCCAAATCCATAAAATACTCAGCCAGGCCGATGGAGCCATAGACCACAGACTCATGAAAGACATGGTTCAGTCTCTCCTGATCCTCCGCCAGATTCTGCCAGGCCTTATCTTCTGCAACCAGGTATTTCATAAGCTCCAGGCCGTCTTCAATCAGGATCCTGCGGGTGACCGACACATCCTCGTACTCATAATCCAGTGAGCCTCCATGGGAGAGAGCGATCTGGAAGCAGGGCAGATTGTTGTACTCCGCCGCAGCCAGAAGAGGTCCTCCCCATTCCTCCCCGGTCAGGGAACTCTCCCCTTTCTGCCAGATCCAGGCCAGATCCGCATCAAGGGCCGCCAGCTTCCGCCTTCTGCCGGCGGAGGAAATATCCTCTTCGTAATGGAGGGTGTAGTCTTTTGTCTGGTACCAGGAGTAGACTGATGTCATCAGAACCTGGCGATCCACGGGAACGCCCCTTTCAATAAGGGCCTTCCAGAGGGTGAAATCCTGCAGGCTGTTGTCCATGAGAAAGTCCATAACTGTAAAGCCCTCATTGCTGACCATAAAGGGATCGGCCCCGTGATCCAGCAGATAGAGCTGGGACACCGAAGAGTTCCAGATGTTGTAGCATCCGTACATCAGAGGGGTAATGCCGTTTTTGTCGGGCAGGTTCACATCGGCTCCCCTATCCACAAGGAGTTTCAGAGCCGGGGTGTTATCCAGGTTATACAGGCTGTAGAACAGGGGAGACCGCCACTCATCCCGGTCGCCGAAATCAATGAAAACCTCATCATTATCGAGGATGCGGCGGATCTCTTTCAGATCGCCCCTTTCGGCGGCCTTGTGGAGGTCAGTTTCTCCGAAATCCAATTCCGCTCCAGACTCATATCCCAGGCTCTCCAGGTAATCATCCAGAGGATACCGGGCCATATTCAGCAGGGTATGGCCGTAGCGATTCCTCTTTTCCGTATCCGAGCCGGCCTGCACAAAGAGATCAAAAACCTTTTTCTCCTCCTCTTCGTCGCCGCCCCAGTTGTTCAATACACCGATCTCGATAGCCCGGTAACCCCGGTCATCTACAGCTTCCAGATAGGCTCCCTGACTGATCAGAAACTCCACAGCTCCGGGTCTGGAACGGTCCGCAGCAACCATCAGGGGAGTTATTCCACGGGGATCGGCGCTATCAACAGGGATTCCCGCTTCCAGGAGGTATGTCATAACATCCAGAGCTTCCTCTTCCGCGGCCTGATGGATCCAGGGCCAGGAGAGGGTCTGCTCGGGATCGAAAGGGCGGGAAGGAGAATCCAGAGAGAGTCCCAGTTCATTTGCTGCCCTAAACACCCCGGGATTATCCGAATAGATGCCATACCACATGGCCGTTTCCAGAGTGTCCCGGGAATATTCATGCTTTTCCTGAAGAGAAAGGATCTTTTCGGCTTTTCCGGATTCGGCGGCCTTGAAGAGTTTTTCCCTGGCCGCCTCTTCGGGACTGTAGTCTTTGATCATCCCCCCGGCGATTAGGACCATCCAGAGAGAAAAAGGCACTATGAGGAACACTTTCCTGTATTTTTTTATTTCATCAGAAAAATTGATAAAAAATCCCGTCAGCAGCAGGGCGATCAGACTGATCCTGTAAAAAAGAGCCGCATCGTCGTCATTGACACGGGACAGCTTGTAGGTTTTAAAAAAGATCCAGATCACATAGGCGATCTGAACAAGGAACAACAGCCAGGGGAAACGTTTCGCTTCTTTTTTCATGGGGGACTCCGGTTAAACTGGGATGTAAGGAAAACAAAGATATTCGTTTACTTATTAAACAGGAGCATACTATTAAACACCGAACTCCGTCAAAGCCCATCGTCTTTTTTTTCATTTCAGGGAATGTCTTTTTTCAAGAGTATTCTTCACCGGCAGTAGAACTCTATGCTCCCATATCTGTAAAGTAATCTAACAGATCAAAGGAAACGTACTCTTCCGCTTCCTCCTGAAGGCAGTTCAGCCTCTCATGATCCTCCGGGAGATTCTGCCACCGGGGGTGATTCTCTACCAGGGACTTCATAAGTTCTATCCCGTCTTCAATCAGTATCCTCTGAACAACAGAGACACCCCTGTCTTCAAAGTCGGGATTACCGCCGTGAGCCAGGGCTATCCGGAAACAGGGCAGATTGGAATAACTGGCTGCCGCCATAAGAAGACCATCCCACTGATCTTCAGCTATAGCCCCCTCTCCCTGCTCCCAGATCCAGGCCAGACCGGCATCGTTGGCGCTTAGTTTGACCTTTTTTTCAGAAGGGGTAAGATCCTGATCCCTATTCAGGATAAAATCCTTTGTTTCGAACCAGGACTTTACCGCTTTCGCCATCACAGCTGAATCAACGGGAATCCCCCTTTGAATCATTTCTTTCCAGAGGCTGAAATCCAGATGGGGATTGTCCGTCAGATAGTCCAGGGCGTTTAAGCCTTCATCAGATTCCAGTAAAGGATCGGCTCCATGGTCCAGCAGATATTGAAGAGGCTCTGAGGATTCAGTTATATGGGAGCAGCCGTACATCAGAGGCGTAAGTCCCTCTCTATCAGGCAGGTTCACATCGGTTCCCCGGTCCACCAGGAGCTTCAGTGCAGCTGTATTCTCCTGGTTATAAAGACTGAAGAAGAGGGGGGACCTCCATTCCTGCCAGCTTCCGTAATCAATGGGTATGGCCCCTTCATCCATAATCTCCCTTATCAGCTGAAGATCACCCTTCTCTGCCGCCTGATGAAGGAGAGTTTCTCCGTAATCGAAGGTTTCCGCTCCATGCTTATACCCCAAACTTTCCAGATGGTCCCCCAGCCAGTTCCCCGACAGATCCAGCAGTGTCAGACTATAGGGATTCAATGCTTCCTTAGCTGAGCCTGCCTGAACCAGCTGATCGAAGATGGTTTGTTTCACCTCTACAATATGCTGTCTGTCATTCAAAGGCCCGTCCCATTCATCCATGACGCTGAGATCGATAGCTCGGAATCCCCGGTTATTCATAACTTCCAGGTCGGCCCTCTGAGAGATCAGAAACTCTACTGCCCGGGGTTTGCCCTCATAAGCCGCCACCATAAGGGCTGTCATCCCCAGGGGACCTGTTGAATCAACAGAAATTCCCCTTTCCAGAAGGTAGGCCATCACATCTAAAGCTTCTTCCATCACAGCCTGATGAATCCAGGGCTGGAAATATAAGTCCTCTGGATTGAGCCTGTCCAGAGGTATTCCCAGCTCCTCCGCCGCCTGAAACATTTCGCGATTATCCTTTACCAGGGCCTGGTGCATGGCTTTTTTCAGAAAATCCGGAGAGTAATGATACTTTTCCTGAAGCCCCAGAATCTTCTGGGCTGATCCTTTCCCGGCTGCCCGTAACAGCTTTTTCTCTTCCCCGGAGAGGTGTTCAAATTGCTGAGTTCCCCCCGCCGGGGAGTGGTAATTCCCGAATTGTCCTCCCACCATGATCAGCATCCAGAAAAAGAAAGGCAGGAGAAGCAGCTCTATTCTCCCCTTTTTCAGGGTCACAAGGAAAATAAGAACCACTGCCATCAGCTGCACAGCCAGACTGGCACCAAAAAACAGAGCGTCCCCATTGATATGGCTTTGTGAGAGCTGCCAGGTCTGAAAAAATATCCAGATCACATAGGCGGTTTGAAGGAGTATTGGGATCCGGGAAAATTTTCTGTTATCTTTCATGGGGAAACTCCGGTCTAACTGAGATTCAGGAATCTATAACAATATACACGTTCACTTATAGAACAGCAATACACTATTAATCCCCGGATTTCTTAAGAACGGGCTGTTATCGCAGCGTCAGAAAATACCTTTCACCTGCCTATTATTCTCCCCTGTCTGCACAAGAAAAATCCGCCCCTGCGTCAGCCAGGAGATCCTGCAGGGCCCTCTTTTTATCGCCCGATACAGACAGATTGCTTGAGAGAAAAACCTGAGCCGCATCTAGTCCCTGCTCATCCCGGGCGCTCATATCTGCCCCGTGATCCAGCAGATACTTCATCGACAGGGGTTTGATCTGAAAGGCCGCTAACATCAGGGGGGTCCTGCCCCGGGCATCGGTGATATCTATGGGAACACCCGACTCCAGAAGCAGATCCATCACATCCATAGATTCCGAAATAGCGGCCTGGTGCATCCATGGCCAGGTGCGGAAGTTATCCGGATCAAATTCCCGGGTGGGATAATCCAGGGGCACTTCCAGGCTGAGAAGGGCCCGGGCAATCTCCGGATTGTCATAATAGACAGCCTTCCCCATGGCCTCTTCCAGCTGATGCCGGGAGTAGTGATATTTTTTGTGGAGTCTCAGGACGGTTCTGGAAAAACTGCTGTCCCGGCAGGCTGCATTGAGTTTTTCCACCCCCTTGCCTACAGGGGTATAGTCCCGGATCTCACCGCCTGCAAAAAAGATGATCCAGAGAGCAGCGGGAATGATCAGAAAGTATTTCCGGAACTTCTTTTCGGCCCCGTCAAACCTGACAAAAAATCCCGCTCCCAGCAGGAGCAGCAGACTGATCCTGTAGAAGGCGGCGGCATCGCTGTCGTGGTTATTGTCCAGATGATAGGTTTTGAGAGAAACCCAGATCACATAGGCAATCTGGATCAGCAGCAGTAAAGGCCAGGGAAACGGCCGGGATTCTTTCATGTGTACACTCCGGTAAAGGCGGGTTGAATTATAGAGAAGCCACAGCATAAACGACTATTTAAAGAACAGCAATACATGATTGGCACCGGTAGCTGCTGTCTGAATGACAATCACTTATCAAACCACTGGCGTTCCGACTTGGAGTACTTCATGGGCTCCCCCTCCTGAGGATAGGCGTAGATATACTCCCCGTCAGACTCAACTGACTGGCAGTCCATAAAAGGGAAACTCCTGATACTCTCCGGTTCAAAGGGCTGCCAGCCGTCCTGAAAAAAGAAATACCGGCTGGTGTCCTTCGATTCGGTTCTTATATAGAGCTTTCCTTCCATGATTTTCATCTCCCGGACAGACTCATCACCGGGGCTGTCCATTCTCTGCCAATTCATCTCATCCAGTCCGGTCTTATAGATTTCCGATCCGATACTCAAGTAGAGCCAGTTTTCATCGCTGACAATATGGGCCCCCCAATAGGAGTTATCCTTTCTTTCGGCGATCTCTTCCAGATGAATATTCTCCCAGGTGGTTCCCCCGTCGTAGGAGTAGGAGATACCGCAGTAGTTGTCCTTTTCCCGGTAGGCCCGGTTTCCATGCACTTCATAGTCCGGAAGCTCTTCGCCCAGCTCATAGGATACGGCATTTTCCCCCTGGAAAGACCAGCGGTAACCATAGTCGTCTCCAACAAATTTGAAATATTGTATCCCGTCTTCCATAATGACCACGGTGGTTCCGGTCAGAGCGAAAACCCTGTTATCCTGAAGAGCAATTTCCCGTATAAAGTTCCCGCTTACCCCCCGGGAAACATCATATCCCACCCAGGAAGTTCCTCCGTTACGGGAGCGGAACAAGCCTTTCCAGGTACCGAGGAAAATGGAGTCCTCTCCGAAGGCGAAACTGAAAATATTCTCCTGCCGTTCATCTCCACTCCTGTGAAATCCCAGTCCCGTCCAGATATTATCATCCTGATAATAGACCTGGCTTTTTCTGTCCAGGACCCATTTTGTATTTTTGTAGAAACGGGCATCCGCCAGATCCGCCGTTACAGGATCTCCCTCGAAGAGGGAGGCTTTTTCATTGTTGTAATAATAGGTGGTTACATAATTCTGAGGATTTGTAAGGGGGGCTATGAAATTTTCCCCCAGGCTGCTCAGATAGAGGGACGTTCCATCACTGATCATATCATGAGACTCAAAGGGAAAACTCAGAGGCTCCCAGCGGCCGTTGGATACCCTTTTCCACAGGATACCCTGAGAGAGAAGATACCCTTCATCAGAGCTCAGTATTAGAGTTGAAATATTATCCTGATCCAGGGAAGGAAGAACGGTGTTCCTGTTATGCTGCTCCCAGGACTTCCCCCCGTCAAAGGAGATAAACATTCCCTGATCTGTAGCCAGATAAATCCCCTGATCATCCATTGCCCGCTCATTAATCGTCAGACCCTCTATATCGGGAGCAGCTTCTTTCCTTTCTTCCCGGGTCTCTTTCAGGGGAGAATGAAAAGTCAGAGACCGGAGCTCTTTCCCCTCAAGGGCTGTAAACTCCACCATGCCGTTTCCATTGGAAGAGGCTCCCAGAATACGATCAAAGGATGTTGCGCTGACTTTTCCCCCTATAATCGGGTACTCCCGTTCATCCTGGCCGATGAGAATAAAGGTTCCCGGAGGAAGCTCCTCTTCCCTGTCCAGGAGCCGGTAGCCCTTGATTCCCTCAATAGGATCCCGGTTGATCTGAAAATGGGACTCTATATGGGTATTGTTAAAGGAAAGTTGATGACTTGTTTTAAAATAGAAGGATTTATGACTGACCCTGACAAATTCTGTTTTTTTGTAATCATCCCAGTCGGAGACAGGCATATTGATATTCATAAGCACCCGGCTGTCACCGGCAAATTCGAGAGAGGAGACAAGACCGTCCTCCTGTAGTTCGCCCCGGGAAAAAACCGGCTTCGTTGCTTCCAAGATTGCCCTATCCGCAGGCAAACCAAGGATGCGGGCCAGAGAGCGGATTTTGACCAGTTCCGCCTGGAAAAGAGTCTTCGCGTCCCTTTTTATGGTGAAGTCCAGATGGTAATCCAGACCGTAGGTGCCATCAGCCGCCCGATAGCTGGTGTTACTGAACTTGTCAAAGAAACCGGGTTCCTTCAGATTAAAGGCCCCATAGGTAAGGGAGTCTCCCCGGGGACTGAAATCATATTCCGTAATAATCTGTTCCCGGGCATACTCTTCTCCCTGTTTATAGATAACACACTCCTGCTGGATTTCTTCGGCAGGTGAACCATCGGTTTTCGTATCGATACAGAAGAGGCTGTGCTTTTTCAGATATTCTCCGTAAGCTTCCCGGTCTGCCATGACATCGACCTCATCAGGATAGTGGGAGTCGGCCCGCCTGAGAAGAACAAGAGACTCTTCGTAGTCAATTGTAAATACAGATTCGATGAACAGCCGGTTGGAAGGGTCGAACCGGACTTTCAGATTATCCTGACCTGTAGAGTAGATACCCGCCGGCACCAGGATCTGCCTGTCTTCATTCATCAACACCAGATCGTTGAAATTCCGTTTTTCTCCCGACTGGGGAATATGATCTGTATGACAGCTGAAATAGAGGCGCCCCTTTCTGTCAAACAGGACATGAGGATATACCGTACTGGAATAAATTCGCTTTCCGTTTTTATAGAGGAAAAA
The DNA here is from genome assembly GCA_963666275.2 of Oceanispirochaeta sp. Taxonomy (GTDB): domain Bacteria; phylum Spirochaetota; class Spirochaetia; order DSM-2461; family DSM-2461; genus Oceanispirochaeta. The sequence continues at coordinate 399,282 of CAXXOA010000001.1, read as the reverse complement.
GTTATTTTTTGCCCAGTCCAGATAGGCATAATCCTTCCCGTTGGAGCAGAGAATAACCCTTTCCTGGTAGTAATCCAGAGGAATAGATTCTATTACACCCTCATAGTTCTGAATAACCATTGTCTGGTCTTCCCCGTATCCCCAACAGAGGAACTCTCCCGGAGAAGTCCCGAAAACAGCTTCCTGAAAGTCACTTATATTGACCTCCCTGCCGCTGGGGAAAAGGAAAAGTTTCTCCGTCCCTTTTTCCCTGAGCAGTGCGGCAATAGTTTCCTCGCCCTCATCGGACCGCCAGGTACCGGCGCAGATGACTTCACTGTTTTCCGGTAGAGAGGCTACACTCCGGGAGACTGGTTCTATAGTTTCCAACTCTCTGGAACAGGATTGGAAAGTCAGGAAAGATGTGAAAAGGAAAAATGAAAGAAAAGGAACTCTGAAAAATCGTGGTGAATGCATTAGGACCGTCCTGAAATAAAATTTCTTCAAACTGGGAATCGTCCTGACAAAACTGATATTCTTTTGCAATGCTACCGGCTCCAATATTAAATGACAGTTTTCAAATTGAACATGTTCATGATAGTACTGTCAACACTCATTCATCCAGGGACTATACCATGAAACGACTTGTCTTTCTGTTAAGCTTTTCAATTTATATCCTTCCTCTACCGAACAACTCCCCTGTTTATGCAGGCTCTTCTGTCATTAACCAGATCCGCTCCCCGAAAAAAGCCTCTCCTCAGATGAACTTTGAACCCCTTGCTCTGACTGAAGAGACCGAAGTCATAGATGGCCGGAAAGATCACTGGATCAAAATCCGGTTTAATAGTGAAATCGACGGCTGGATCTTCGGCGGCTACGCCAGTGTGGAACGGGGCGGCCCCAAGTATATGACCCCTGAAAACCAGATAGCCTTTTATCTGGGCTGGTATTGATTTATGCGGAGACAGAAACACTCAAAGTAAAGGCCATCCTACCAACCGGATAGCGCGAGCCATGGATAAAGGAGAAATCGATACCATAGAAAAGATCCTGGAAACAAAGGAGTTATCATCTGACTCCTGGAAATGGCTATTGCAGAGAGCCATAGGTCAAGGTAATCAGGAATCTCTTGTGCTATTTCTTCAGCAGGGAGTAGATCTTAACGATTACGAATATAATCTGCTTAACTTTGCCTGCAGGGTTGAAAACCTTTCCATAGTAAAACTCCTTATTGATGCCGGAGCGGAAGTAAACGATCCCGGAAGTCCCATCTTTTTCAGTACAATAGAAAATGATTCGGTTCAGATAGCCGAGTACCTGCTGAAAGAAGGTGCGGCTCTTTCCCTTCCCAACTACAAGGGAGAAACAGTCATACATGAAGCGGCCCGGGAGCAGAGCCCGGGGATCTGAGACTGTTCCTGGAAAAGGGGGTTGATCCGAATATTCGCGATTTCCACGGATGGACAGCTCTTCACTATGCCTTGAATGAGAACGGAAGCGACATGAGCAGAGAGATAATTGATCTGCTGCTGGAATTTGACGCCGACGGCAATGCCACTGATAACCAGGGATATCCTCCTGCCAGATATGCAGATCCTGATTTGGCGGAAGAATTAAAATCTCTGGGATTTAGAAGGATAATCCTCGATAGATGGGGTGAGTCAGAATTACATAAAGCTGCGTTGGAAGGAGATCTTGAAAGGGTCAAACAGATACTCAAGGAAGGATTCATTCCTGATCTAAGAAGTAATTTAGGTAAACCCCCTTTGATGTTAGCTAACGATCATATAGAAGTGGTTGAACTGCTCCTTCAGGCAGGGGCCGATCCCCTGGCTGTTGATTCTGACGGAAAGACAGTCCTGGAGTATACGGAACCTGACAGCCCTGTTGAAGCTATGATCAACGCAGAAATCGACAAAAATAATTAAATCCATACAGGTAGGAAAATTCTTCTATTTATTACCAAACACTTCATTACACATGATCCATGTGTTACAATATGCACATGAAAGCCAGAACCAACGTTAGTATTGATAAAGACCTTCTGGATGCTGCCAGAAAAAAGAAAATTGTTATTTCCTCAGTTCTGGAAAAAGCTCTCAGGGAAGAATTAAAAAAGGCTGCTGAAGAATCCTGGGTAGCAGAAAACAAAGACAGTATTAAAAGCTACAACAAACACATTGATACTACTGGTGTATTCAGTGATGATTTGAGGACCTTTTAATTGCCTCAGTTTGATATCTATAAGAACAAAAATCCTAAAAGTTCCGGAGAAGTACCCTATCTGATTAATCTGCAATCGGACGCTATGGATATTCTGGCAACACGACTTGTAGCACCATTAAGAGTGGCTGATGAATATTCAGATCAAATGCTGACCCGTATCCATATTCCCTGCATTATCCAAAACAGAAAATTCATCATATTCCTGTCTGAAATGGCTGCTGTTCCTGTTTCTCTGATTGGATCGAAAGTCGGTAATCTGAAAGATCTCAGACTGCAAATTACTGCTGCTATTGATCTCTTGGTTACTGGATTCTAGTTCTATTTGTAAGATGATTCACAATTCCCGTTCTCCCAGTAAAATTTAATAAACCGGACGATATCAATCCTCCCAGATGATGAACATTATTAGGCTCGTTTCTGAGATGGAAAAGCCCCGGAAATCGTCTAACAAGACTACTCTATTCCCAAGGATTCCCTCCCTGTTGGGCTCTCCTGAATAGAAATGAGGGTGTGTCTTTTCTGGTTATAATCATAATTTCCAAGTTATATAGAATACTTTTTATGGTTATACCCATAAAAACATAATTGATTTGGAAAGTTTTAGAGCTAATTTTTTTTTACCCTCACCCCTGTCCCTGCTCCATCTTATCGTGGAGAGAGCCTTGCATGAAGTCCTGGATGAAACAGCGCAGTTAAACCTGATCGCTCTGACTGAAGATTTTATAGGGAAGGGTCTGGACCCAATATCTTTGAGCAGAAGGTATTTCCTCAATATATTCTGACCCTCTATAATATTTTACATAAACAAGTATCCGATTCCCTACTGGAAGAAAAATCCACTGCTATTAATGAGCTATATTTGAAAATAATCAGATTTAATTTATAGTATGCCCAATTTGAGGGCAGGAGTGAAACATGAAACCGGAAAACCCATCTTATCATATACCGGCGGCACCGACCAATCCAGGAGAAAAGGGAGGAAAAAAATCCCCTTTCAGGATCAGGGACCTCTTTGATCCCACCCCTGAGAGTTCCGTATCTGAAGACTCCCCGGGACTGGATGAAAAACTGCGCCAGGCCTATTTCTGGATTACCAATACGGCTATTATCAGCCCTTTCTACGATATTGAGTATAACGACAAGGCTCCCCAGTCCTACTTTTTCGGGGACTCCAAGGTTCAGGTTGATCTTCCCACCGGCCAGTGCTACTCCAGTTTTGTCCTGATCCCCCTTTTGACCCTGGCGGTGCGCAAACGCTGTCTGATTGTCGGCGGTCCGGGCCGGGGAAAAACAGCCACGTCCATTCTCATGGGACTCCTGGCCGGTTACGATTTAAAAGATATGAAACGAGCCATTCAGCATGGTCAGCCCCAAATGACTGTAGCCGACCTGCTGGGACACCCCTTCCCCGGTGATCTCATGAAGTCGGAAGATCCCACCAAAATCCGGATCTCCTGGCGGAAATGGCTGGAAATGAGGGTTAAGATCATTGATGAGTACAACCGGATCCCCACCAGAACCCAATCGGCCCTGCTCACAGTTCTGGCGGATAACTATGCGGAAATTATGGATCAGATCTACGAATGCCCCGAAGCAGCCTGGTACCTGACCGCCAACGATGACGCCGGGGGCGGAACCTATCAGGTTATTGAGGCGCTCAAAGACAGAATCGATGTGGTTATAAAGGCTCTCCACTTCAATACCCGCTTCGTAGAGGATCTCCAAAGGAGAATAGAAACGGGGTACAAGCCGGAAAAGAACATTCCCCGGGAGATAATCTTTACCGATGAGGAGCTGGACACCCTGTATAAGGAGATCCTTGCCGTTGCCATTCCCGCCCCGCTCCGCCGTAAAATCGAATTTTTCGCCCGGCAGTTTGAGTTTTTCGAACCGGCATCGACGAAGCTGGACTATATGACAAAGGACACGGCCAAGCTTTCCGGCCTGGACTTTCAATCACTGATGGAACTCGAAAGCGGCAAGGATATGAACCGTGATCTGGGAAGCCAGGCCAAAAACGGCCTCTCCGTAAGAAAGCTCATGACCCTTCTGCTCTATGCCAAGGCCATGGCCTACTTCAGAGGGCTGGATGAGGTGGAACTGGAAGATGTCCGGCAGATTCTGCCCTTTGTTCTGCACGACTCCCTTACTCCCTATTTGGAATCGCCCTTCTTCGAGAAGGAGGAGAACGCCCCATACCGGGTTGACCGGATAACCTGGATACGAAAATGCTTCGACCTCTCCTGCCAGGAGTATGCCCGGCTGAAACTGGACGAATACGACCCGGTGGCCAGGATGGAGGAACTCTTTGAGAAAGGGATGGAGGGTCTCTCCATCTCGGAGGTGGAGAAGAGAATGTTCCAGATTGAGCAGATCCTCAGCGAAATGAGCCGAAGCGGGAAACTGTACGGGCATATGGCCGACGATATTCTCAAATTGAAGTACTTCCACCAGCGCTATACAAACTACAAGAGGTGGCTCCAGTGGAAATAGAAAGGGGTCTGGCCTCTTTTCTAGCCCGGGAAGAGGAGAACATCCAGCCGGTTCTGGACGGGCTGCTTTTCTCCCATCCCCGTTTGGCCGATGCCGATTTGGGTAAACACCTGACACCTCTGTTCACCGCTCTCTATGCTGCCTTCGGAGAATCGGACCATCTGCTCAACCTGATGATCCACGGAATTGAAACGACCCTCTCCTCTCTGGTGCGGGGCGGAGAGATGAGGCTTAATGGGGATTATCTTAAAGGCTGGCTGCTCCTGGTTCCTTTTATCAACCGGAAGGGAGCCCTCACTTCCGGTGAATTACGCCCCTTTCTTACGTCCTGGGACAACGGGATTCGTTCTCTCCCCGATGCCCGGACCCGGCGGGACTGGCTCGATAAAATGGCAGCCCTCCTTAAGGTATGCGAACGAAAGGAAGAGGTCTTTGCCCTGGGCCGTTTGGCCGCCTGGACCTTGGGAATGGCCGAATTGCGCATACCAGCTCTGGATGGATGTGAGCTGCTTTCGGATAGGCAGTTGGCGTCCCTTTTTCCCTATAGCCGCAGCCAATTGGAATCGGCCCGGGAGAATCCCTGGGCTATCCCGGGGGACTATACGGGGGGGCGGCTGGGCGGATTTGCCGGATACGGCGGGCCATTTCTCCTACCTCCCCACTGCCGCAACCTGAAAGGGACAGACACTCATGGTTCCACCGGGCTCATTCTCCATGATCAGAAGAGGGCTTTTCTGCTCTTTGCCGACTCCTTCGGCTGCCGGCTTGTACCCTATCCCTTCCATGAGGAAAAAATCTTTAGCCTTCCCGGGGGGAAGGAAAAGGGAAAACTTAAAATCCATTTGAAGGAGGATAGCCATTACCTGTGGGTAGAAGTGATACACTGATGGATGAAATGCGCAGCATGTGGGACGACCGATGGGAAGAAGCCCTGGGGCAGTGGAGCCACTTGGTAATGATGCGTCCTCCCCACTGGTGCTTTTCCCGGGAGGAAGCGAAGGAACAGGGACTGGAGGGCAGCTTTGCCATGATCAGGCTCAAGGATCACCGCATTGTCCTGGATGGCTCGCTCATAAAGCAGTACGGCCTGGACGACTATGCCCTGGAGATACTGGCCCATGAGATTGGCCACCACGTTTATGTGCCGGCCAATCTCACCGATAACGGGCGCATGCTCACCCTGGTCAGAAAAGCCTTGACCGAAAAGGAGGAGCATGCCCCCCGAATTATGAATCTCTTTGCCGATCATCTGATAAACTACCATCTCCAGAGCCGCCGGGGCCTTCGCATGGATGATATCTACAAAAAGATTCAGAAAAGGGATAAAAGAGCTAATTCCTCCCCCGTCTGGAACCTTTATCTGGGCATTTACGAGAAGCTCTACTCCCTCCAGCCCGGGGAGCTGACCCAAGTCCGCCCCAGTAAAGACAGGGGGGAACAGATGGAAAGGGATAGCGAAATGGGGGCTCATATTATACGCTCCTACTCGGGGGATTGGCTGGAAGGGGCCTACTCCTATGCAATTCTATTTTACCCCTATCTGTGGGAGGAGGAGGGTAAAGCCGAAACCTGGACTCTCATAATGGATGCCTTGAAAGCTTCCGAAGGCTGTTCCGGAGTCGGGGCAGACTTGGAAGCCCCCCCGGAAGACATTGACGATGAGCCCCTGAGGGATCGGGACGGGATAAATTCGGCCGATAGGATTCCCGACAGGTCCCCCAGAGGGGAAGGGCCCCGGCAGAGATACAAATCTCCCCGGGACTATCTGGACTATTTACGGCAGCTAGACCCGGCGGGATTGGATATAAACAAAGCTCTGGCCCGGTACTATAAGCAAATATCCGCCCCCTATCTCATACCCTTCCCCAAAGAGAAGGTTCCCCAGACCGAAGGGGTCATTCCCGAAGGGCTCGAGTCGTGGGACCTGGGAGATAATCCGGGGGAAATAGACTGGTTCGGTTCCCTCATAAGAAGCCCCGAAATTATTCCCGGGATGACCACGGTAAAGCGTGTCTTTGCCCCTGATGAAGGGGATACCCTGGCCGACACCCCCCTGGATCTTTACATAGGAATAGACTGTTCCGGTTCTATGGGTAATCCGGCCATTAATTTCAGCTGGCCTGTATTGGCGGGGACCATCATCGCCCAATCCGCCCTGCGTGGGGGAGCCCGTGTGAAAGTAACCCTTTCGGGTGAACCGGGCTCTTTCATGGAAACGGAGGGCTTTGTACGGGATCCCCGTAAAATAATGGATGTCCTTGTATCCTATCTCGGGACCGGATACGCCTTTGGCATCCCCCGGCTGCGAACGGACTTCTCCCGCCTCCGCAAAAGCAAGACCCATATCCTTCTCCTTACCGATGATGATATTTTTGCCATGCTGGGAGGAGGTTGGAATGGAGAGGGAGAGAAAACCTGGGATGTAGCCAGGAAGGCTTTGGAGAATTGCGGAGGCGGCGGGTCACTGGTCCTCTATTCCCGGCCGGAGTATCATAAAAAGGAGGCGGATATTTTGCGAAAAGAGGGATGGACGATTCACTATGTGTCCAATGACGAAGAGCTTTCCCGGTTCGCGAAAAAATTTGCCGCCGGGAAATTTGGAGGAAAAGGATGAACAGCCCGCCCCTTGAAGAGCTGCTGAATTACCTCAGCGAGTGCCCGTCTCTGTTTCTGGAATCCCCTCTCCCCTTTCCTTCCCACTCCCGGTCCAAGGTTCACAGCCTGGCGATTGTGAAGGATCTCTTTATTTTCCAGGAAGTGAAAATACCCGGGGAACTGGCATCCCGGCTGGAAGAACGCTGGGAAAACTGGGAGATCGGGCACTGGCAGGGGCTGCAGGTTCTGGCCTATCTCTACTCCCACCCCTGGTTTCACGGAAAAGAAGTACTGGGCCCGGGGTTTTCCCGGGGGTACGATCATATGAACAGGTTAGTCCGCCTTGTCTCTCCTCCCCAGATGATCGGAAACCCGGCCCGCAGGGAAGAGCTGTGCCGCCTGGCCCTTCACTGGTGCGGTCTATTCCCCCGGGGAGAAACGCCCAGTGAAGGGGAAGACAGGCTGAAGGCCCTGGATACTCTCTATCGCGCCGAACTGGAAGAACAGAGCCGCCAGGCCCACAGCCGGGCGGAGGAAATAAAAAGGAAGATGCGGGAAAAGAGAGCCCGGGAAGCGGCTAATACCTATGGCAGAGAGTAAAGAGATTATGCCGGTTCTCACCGATGAGGAACGGTTCCCCGCCGCTGAAAATCTAAACTGGCTTAACGCTCTGCGCCAGCATCCCAACTCTCCCCTGTACAATTTCAAGTCCGGAGACCGGCTGACCGGGAAACATCTTGAAAACCTGAATGCCTACAGAAACTATATGGACGGTAGGGGGGATTTTGCTACGGAAGACTTCATAGAAGGGTTCTACCAAGATGTCCTTTCCGACGTTCCCGCTTACCGGGATTATCCGGCGGATTTCTCCCGAGCCCCCTCCTTTACCCGGGAGGACCTGCGAAGGGCGCCTTGGAACTTTGTGAGAGACAGTGCCCCCCTCGATGATATCCTCTGCTACGCCACCTCGGGAACAACGGGAGCCCCGCTGGATGTGATCTTCGGACCGGAAGAAGCCTCCTCCTGGCTGCCGCAGGTAGAAAAAATGCTCTCAACCGAAGGGATTAGCCTGGCAAGAGGTCCGGGCACAACAGCCATAGCCCTGATCTGCAGCCAGCTGGAAACACTGACATACGCCTCTGTCTCGTCCTATCTGGACGGGGCCGGTTTTATAAAGATCAACCTCCATCCCGGCCAGTGGAGAGATCCGCATGACTGCAGGGAGTATCTGACAGAGCTCAATCCCTCCCTGCTGACCGGGGATCCCCTGGCCTTCGCCGCCCTGATGGAAAGGGGAATCCCCCTGAGACCCCACGCCATGATCTCCAGTGCGATGGCCCTCTCTTCCGGACTGGCCGATAGGCTGGAAGCCCACTTTCAGTGCCCCCTGTTTGACGTCTATTCCATGACCGAGTGCCGTAACATCGCCTGGACAAGAAAAGGGATGACCCAATCCATGCGCCCCGACCTTTATCTGGAGGTCCTCGATCCTGAAGAGGACCGCTCCCTTCCCGACGGAGAGTGGGGAGAGCTGGCCCTGAGCGGGGGCAATAATCCCTACCTACCCCTTATCCGCTACCGAACGGGTGATTTCTGCCGGTTTGAAAGAGAAGAAGACAGGTTATATCTGATAGATTTCCAGGGCCGAAAGCCGGTACGTTTTTCCCTGCCCCAAGGGAGGTGGATCAATACGGTGGATTTTTCCCGCGCCCTGGCGCCCCTGGCCCTCCCGGCCTATAAAATAGTGCAGAGGGCTGATTACTCACTGGAAGTAGGTCTGCCCGTAAACACGGGAAAGGAAGAGGAAGTTCTCACCTCTCTCACGAATGTACTCAAGAGGTACGGAGCCGAAAACCTCCCCCTTAAGATGGGCGATAACATCGGCCTGGATGAGGATAGGAAAATCATAACCTTCCAAACGGAGGTCCCCGACAGTCTATGAGAAAAATCGGATTATGCCTGGGTAAATACGCTCCCTTCCATCGGGGCCATGCCCATGTCATCGAAACGGCCCTTAGAGAGATGGACCTGGTTAAGGTGATTATCTACCAAAGCCGTCTTACATCCATACCGCTTAATAAAAGGGCGGCCTGGATTAGGGAGTGCTTCCCCCATCGGGTTGAGCCAATTACGGCCCCGGACGGACCGGAGGAGACGGGCTACTCACCGGAGATAATGAAATGTCAGGAAGAGTACGTTCTTAAAGTTCTCAAGGGTACTCCTATTCACAGTTTCTACTCCTCCGAACCCTACGGGGAACACATGAGCCGCGCCCTTAAGTGCCGAAACCGCCAAGTTGATCCCCGGAGAATCCACATCCCTGTTTCGGGAACCATGATACGGGAAAATCCCCCGGCATTTCGGGAATTCTTACCCCCGCCGGTCTACTTTGACCATATAATCAAAGCCGTATTTCACGGAGCCCCCGGCACGGGCAAAACGACCCTGGCCCGAGCCCTGGCAGAAAAATATGCCTGCCCCTGGATGGCCGAGTACGGCCGGGAATATTGGGAAAAGCACCAGAGGAATCGTCGTCTGACCGGTGAACAGCTCCTGGAATTAGCTCTGATTCACCGGAAAAAGGAAGTAGAAAAGGCCTATATAGGGGGGGATTACTTCTTTGTTGACACGGGAGCCCTGTCTACCTATCATTTCGCTCTGGATTATCATGGATCGGCTGTAAAGGAACTGGAGCTTCTGGCCGATGACTGCCGGGACCGATACGACCTTCATTTTCTCTGCGGCGACGATATTCCCTATGACGATACGGAGGACCGTTCCGGAGAAGTCCATAGGAGCCTGTTCCAAAGGAGGTTTCGCCGGGATCTGGATAGGAGAGAAATCCCCTATGTCCTTCTGGAAGGCAGTCTGAACGAAAGGATGGACCGGGTTGCCCGGGAACTGAATCATTACAAGGAGAATCGCACATGGTAAATTTCTTTTCCATAGACAGTATATTTTTCACCTTTTTGGGGTACCCCATGAGCTATATCGAATTCGTGGGTACGATTCTTTACCTTTGGTCGGTGTGGCTCATTTCGCAGAAAAGAATGCTCAACTGGCCCGTGGGAATAGCCTCGGTGATCCTCTACGGTATGCTCTTTTATCAGATCCAGCTCTATTCGGACTGCCTGGAACAGATCTACTACCTGGGAGCCAGCACCTACGGCTGGTGGTACTGGAGTCGGGAGCGAAGAGACACCAGAGAGATCGCTGTCAGAAGAGGTACCCGCCTGAATAACCTGCTCTGGCTGGGGGCCATAGCTCTCCTGTCGGGGACCGGCGGTTTTCTCATGGCCCGGATCCACCTTTTTCTTCCGGCCCTCTTCCCTCTGGCCGCCGACTTTCCTTACCTGGATGCGTTCACCACAGTGGCCAGTTTTGCCGCCATGTATCTGCTGGCCCGCAAACGGACTGAAAGCTGGCTCATATGGATTGTGGTGGATGTGATTGCCATCGGCCTTTACTGGATTAAAGAGGTGAAATTCCTTTCTCTCCTCTATGTAATCCTTCTGATTCTGGCTGTCAGAGGGTATCTGTCCTGGAAAAAGGAAGGAATTTCATCTCCTTACAGGAGAATGAAAAGGAGAATCTCCACACTTTGACAATTCTCAGAACCGAAACTCCTCAATTAACCGTGTAAAACCCCTTTCCGGCAGATACCTGTTTACTCAGCCTGACAAGAGAACGTTAATTTCATAGATAAGTTTTATGAACTGACAGAAACAGGGAGAACTCTGTATAATAGGGTATAACGATCTCTCCCTATTAAGGAAACAAAATGAAATTCAAACTAATAGCACTCTGTGCATTCACCCTGTTACTGACAAGCTGCCTTGATATTTTCCATACAGTCTCTCTCCATAAGGGCAAAGCGGATGTAACAGTTCGCTACACAATGCAGAAAGCGATGATGGACATGATCGGCTCTTTTTCCGGAGAGGAGATGGACTACTCCGAATTTGATGAGATCGGAGACGAAATCTTCGGGGAATACAACGAGCTGTATGCGAGCGTAAGCCCTGTGAATACGCCCTACCATATCGGGGCGGAAATCAAAGTCTCCGGAAAAGTCAGTGATATCACTTCCGGGCTTGAAACGACCTACTTTCTGCCTGTGAAAACAGAAAAAGGCTATGAGATCGTCATCCCCTCTCTCAGTGATGAGGAAGAAACCGATGAAACGGCTTTGGCCTTTATGTCGGGAGCAAAATACACGCTGCTCATTGATCTCAGCGGCGACCTGAAAGACATGAAAAAGGCGGGAGTGAAAGTCGATTCTGATTCTTCCGGCATGGAGGAAACAGACCAGATCCTCGTAAACATCTATGGTTCCTCCATGGTCATAGAGATTCCCATTATCCTGCTTTTCATGGCACCCGATGATTTTGCAGTAGAATTAACCCCATAAGAGAAAGGGTTTCAGGTTTTTAGCCCCTCTCCGGTTCCTGAGCGGAGTCGAAGGAGGGAGAGGTTTGTTGTTTCATAATCTTTATCTGTATGACCTTATAATATTCATAACGGAACTATCCTCTCCGTACTGATCCTCAAGGGTCCAGTTGTCAATCGACTCATCAGGATCGGCACCGGCCTGAACCAGGATGGCTATACACTGCTCCAGATCATCAAGAGCTTTTTCTCTTTCCACAGCCACTTCTATCCCATCAAAATAATCGGGCAGATGAAACAGAACTGGATCTGTAGAACCGGTTTCCACAAAATGGATATCCGCCCCCAGAGTCAGGAGGCGTGCCATAGTTGCGGGAGAAGCGAATTCCACGGAATGGAGAAAAGTGAGATTCAGCTGTTCCGGGGAGATCTCTTCCCCGATAAATGACCAGAGTGTATTAAAACCGGACAGATTATCATTCATAACAGCATAATCCAGAGGAGTATAGGATTGATAGTCCTGAACTGTAAGATCTGTCTGTTGTTCCAGGATAAACCGGATCAAACGGGGATCGGAGGAACTGTCTGCAAAAAGATAATGAGCGGCAGTCAATCCATGGGATCCTCTGGTATTAAAGTCTACCCCCTTCTCTGCCAGATGGAACAGGGTCGTAAGATCCCCATTCTTTAGAGCCGGAAAGATAAGACTGTTAAGATCAAACTCCTGACTCTGAATAGCCCCCTCCAGAACCAGCTTCCTTAAGGCCAGGTTCTCATTTTCATAGGCCAGTTCTATTGTTTCATCCGCAATGGCAAAACCCTGTTCCAGAAAAAGCGTAAAAAGGGAGGAATGCCCGTTTTCAACGGCAATATTCAGAGGAGAATAGCCTTCTGTAAAAACCGAAAGATCAGCCCCCCGGTCAAGAAGGAGGCGGCATACATTGGCGGATCCCGAATAGGCAGCGGCAAAAAGGGCACTGCTCCCCTGCGGGGTTTCAGCATTGACGTCTGCTCCCCCGTCCAGAAGGATTCGTACCATATCGGTCAGCCCCTCCCGGGCCGCATACATAAGAGGAGTTCGATCCTGCGCATCCACCACATCCACCGGAGGAAACCCCTCTGTCAGGATCTCTTTTACCAGGTCCCTGTCATCGGCCTTCACGGCGGCATGAAGACTGGTTATCCCTTCCCGGGGATCAATCATCTCCACCCTCCGGCCCCCCGCATCGGCCAGAATCTTCAGGATCTCTTCTTCGTCTGTATAATTTGCCGGGGGATATCCTCTGTTGTCAAAAGCATTGGGGTCGGCGCCGGCTTCCAGCAACTGCCCGAGCAGAGATCGTTTTCTTTCTTTCACGGCCGTATGGAGTGGAGTCTGCCCATGGATATCCGAGCCGTTTATATCCGCTCCCAGATCCAGCAGGGTCTGAACCACCCGGGGCACATTCTCTTCAACGGCTCGGTTCAGGGGAAGATTAACCCCACCCACAGCAAGATTCACATCAGCTCCCTGCCCTGCCAGCAGCGCCAGGGCATCGGTATTATCACACCTGATAGCTGTAAGCAAAGAGTACTGAATCTCGTTTTGTTTCATTATTCCCTTATGGAGAAGATCTTCAAGCTGCTCATTTTTTCCCTCTTCTATCACCCGTCTCAGCTGGGCTTGCGGTTCCAGGGATGCCTGTATTGATTCAACCACAAACATTCCCCCGAAGATCATGGGCGCCAGGAAGGAAAAAAGAAAAAATATGAGTCGGGCCCGGAAATTATGACCTATCTTTATTGTAAAAGCTCCAATCACACCGAAAAGCCAGATTCCCAGGAGCTGTATATGTAAAACCTGCTCATTCCCTTCCCTTAAGTATTCCAGGCACCTGACAAAGGAATACGCATTGACTCCGATATGGGCGAGCCAGGCCAGAGCAAGGTTTCGGGGATGACTCTTCGGGTTTGCTTTTTCATGGGTCATAAATGGTTCTCCTGAGATAATGATGTATAAAAAGAGATTAGATGATCCAGCCGGGCTGTAGAAAAGCCAGCCGAATCCAGATCAAAATCCCCGCCCCGATCGCAAACAGAGGGATGAAGATCTTCCAGGGAATCCGGAAGTATTTCCGGGAAAAGTAACCGAAAATAATCCAGACAATAAAAATCGCAGGAATAATAATGGCAAAGGCATCCTTTTCCCGGGCCCGGTGGGCGTAAAAAGCTTCATGAAGTAAATAGCCTTCTGTAACCAGGGTAATAAAGCAGAGAAAAAGGTAATGCTTGAAGTTTTTCATGTGAGAATTCCTTTTTTATGGATTATTAGTATACAAGCACATCCCTATTGCTCTGTCAACTTGGTGAAGATTTTTCGGTTCAGGGAAGGGGGATGTTTCTGTTTTACAGGAGACTCCTCCCTCTCCCAGAGGGAGAGGGGTGTTGTTTACAGTTTTCATTCTTTCTTTTCATAGAAAACCTAACTGAAAAAAATCATCTCTCTCTTCAAAAATTAAAAGCAATCAGTCTCGCCGGAAAATAAAGATCTCCAAACAGGGGTTTACAAATAGAGCGTATTCTTCAATACTCACTTCTGATTAAAAACAGATAGACATAAACAAAAAGGATCTTCCATGGCGCAGAAAAAACCCTTCCCCCTGTTTCTCCTTATCTTTGAACTTGCCTATACGGTGATAGCCCTCCGTCTGGCTTTTGAGCGGATCCATGCCTTTGATCAGGATGCGGGACTGGCCTGGCTGGGGAGCCTCTTTTTTATGGTACTGGGGGTCTACTATTCGGCAGCGAAATCGGATAATCCCTACAGAATCTGGCTGATCATAGCGCCACTGGGAATCTTTATGATCAGTGGAGTGGCCAGCATTGCAGCAAACTTCGACAGCCACAGCCGGGACAGGGACAACCTCATGATGTACGCTCAGGAAGGGATGGTGGAAAGGCTGGAAAAGTCTCTGAGTGAGAAATCCTTTGACTCACCCGAACTGGGGGCCGCTCTGAATGCGGCAGTGGGGGCTGATAAACCGGAAGTCATTGAGAATCTTATAGTCCACGGGGCCAATCCAGACTATACGGATTACTTAACCAGAAGAGAGTACTATGTTCTCACGGCAGTACAGTTCGGTTCAGGGAAGGCTCTGGGAGAACTGGTCCGGCTGGGAGCAGATGTCAATATCCCCGTCAATTCCCTTAACCAGACGGCCCTCCATCTGTTTTTTGAAGATGACAGGGACGATCCGGAGACCCTGGAGGCGCTCCTTGGCGCCGGAGCTGACCCCAACCGGGAAGATTCTTCGGGGAACACTCCCCTGCACTATGCGGTGAAAAATCATGCTCCCCTGGAGCTGATCCGGATTGTTCAGAACCAGGGAGGAGATATCAACCGGCCCAATAACTATCTGCAGCCTCCCCTCTATATGGCGGATCAGGAAGACTGGCGGGAAGATCTGGAAGCCCTGGGAGCCGAAGATATTCCTGTTTCCGGAAAGGCGAAGGAAACAGCCCTCCATCTGGCCGCTCTGGAGGGAGACATCCCTCTGATGGAAGAGCTGATCCGGCAGGGCGAGATCCCCCTGAACCGGGGAAATGCAGACGGCTGGTCCCCCCTCTTTTATGCGGCGGCGGGAGACCAGGCGGAAGCGGCCCGTCTCCTGCTGGAAAGGGGCGCCGATCCGGACTGGCGGGACCAGTGGAGCCAGACTCCTCTTATGATCTGCGCCTACAATGCCCAGGGAACAGAGCTTCCGGAACTGCTCCTGGAGTACGGCGCTGACGTGAAAGCCCGGGACGACCGGAAAAACACCCTGCTCCACCTGATCGTGGACAGGGCCTACCGGGAAGTCCTGGATGAACCGGCTCAGAAGAACATGGCCGCTCTGGCGAACACCTTTATCCGGAAAGGTCTGGATCCGCTTACCGAAAATGATCACTCCTACACGCCGGCGGAGCTGGGGAGTTCCCTCTTTTCGGATGACTCAGTCCTGGATTTTCTGAACCTGCCCTGACGGGACGGGGAGGATTTTTCTGTAATGTTAAGGGCTTAAGAAACATAGGAGAGCGCTGGTATTCCAGTTCGAAAAGAAGCCCGTTGACAGAGGCATGAATCTCCAGATAAAATGCAGAATAATAAACACCAATTCAAAAAGGATCCTGTTCTGAACAATCGATTGCGGACTTTCCTGCTCATTCTTCTTTACGGACTGTTGTGTCTTTTTATCTTACCTCACAGCGTTCACAACCTGCGGGAAGGGGATAATGATACAGCCTATTTGGCCCTGGGGGCTCTCTTTTTTGCCGGCATATCAATTTCTCTTTTCTTTCCCTGGAAAAAAGGGATAAGAATCAGAGAAGGAGTCATACGCATATTTTCAGCCATGATCTTCTCAGGCCTGATAGTCTGGACTCTTCTGGCCAACTACAGAATCCCGGACAACCGTTTGTTTCAGGCTGTAATAAAGGAGGATCTGAAAAAGGTCGAAAAGGTTCTGAACCGCTATCGTATAATAGATGGCAGTTTCTACTCTACAGACACTTTAACCATGGGAACACTGGAAGACAGCCTCTGCAAGGCGGTCGCTAAAGGAGACTGGCCTATGGTAGAGCTTTTTATGGATCACGGTGTTGACCTGAACAACTATGATAAAACCTCTCCCTTTCCTCTCCAGGAAGCCGTCTTCAGCCGTTCACCGGAAACATATAGCAGACTGGTGTCACTGGGTGCAGATATTCATTACAGAGAAGGACAGCAACTGGTTGCTGCTCTCCCGTGGTATTCAATTTTTGATTCTCAAATGCTGAATTTTCTTCTGGATCAGGGTATTGATCCCGACACCCCTCTGATCACAGGAGACAGTACTCCCAAAAGTCCTGCCCTACATACACTTGTGACCTATCTGAAGAAAGCTGAGAACCGGGATGACTTCTGGGAAGCCATAAAAATACTGATTGCCCATGGTGCCGACATTAATCTGATTGACCAATTCGGCCGGGTCCCTTATATGAACGCCCTGGATGATACCACCAGAGCACAACTTGTAGAATGGGGAGCCATTGCCATAGACTGGGATTCCCGCGGTATGACAGCTCTTCACAACAGGATCAGAGAAAGAGATATTCAAGGCATGAAAGATGTGTTGAGGACACAACCTATCCTGCTTGAAATAGTTGACTCTCAGAATATACGTCCCCTCTGTCAAATCTGTCTGAACTTTAATCCCGAGTATCAGGATAAATATTTGAAAATGGCTGAGATACTTCTCAAAGCAGGGGCGGATCCCACTATTACAGATGACTATGGGAAGCCTCTTCTTTTAACCTTATCCTGGGACCGGAAGGAGATTCTTCCGCTTGTGTCCCTTCTGATTCAATACGGCGCCGATATCAATGCCATGAATCAGGGGTATACAGCCCTGAGAAAAGCCATTGATTTAAATAATCCGGAAGCGGTTCAATTTCTGCTGGAACAGGGAGTCCAGGTAGATTCCTCTCTCCTTCAGTTTGCCGAAAGAGGCAGCTTCTCTCCTGATATCAATGCTGTAGTATTGAATTTTTACAAAGAGAGCTTATAGCCTGATTACAGGAAGGGTTTAACATGGGACCAGTCCACTCCCTGGTACACATACACGGCCTGCACCCCCAGGGGGCTGATATCTTCGATGTTCCGCTCCTCGTCATCAAAGAAAACCATATCCTCATAGGCCAGGCCGCTCTTCTTTTTCAGGCTTCTGAAATGGGGATGTTTCGGCCCCGGGTAGATCTCTTTGTAGTGAAACAGAGGATCCACCTCCAGAAGGGCCAGGAGCTGCCGGGCCCAGGCGGGTTCGTGGGTCCGGGAGGCCGCCGCCAGCTGATGGCCATGGTCTGTCAGGGTCTGCAGAATCTCAGGGACATCGGGGTAGAGGGTGATATGCCGGCCCGAGCGGTCCAGCACCCGGCCTCTGTCGACCCTGTAGGGGGGAGAGGTACAGTCGCACCAGGTACCCCCGCAGTCCCAGAGGGTAAAGTCCAGATCAAAAACAAATAACATAGGAAATAGGGCCTCTCAGTTTTATTTATATACCGGTGGGGAAACGAATACCATGACAGGGTTGCCCCGCACCGTCTCTTATTTTTATCAGAAAGGGTAAGATCCCGGAACCCCGGAAGGACAGCTCCTGCAGATGGAGTTTAAGGAGAAAAGCAAACTGCCAGAATTTGAGAAACCCTATTCTCCAGAGGAACTCCGGAACTGCAGGAGCAGATCCCTGTTGGCTCCTTTCTGATACTGAAGATCCGCCTCCAGGGCGCTGATTTCCGAGTACCCCGCATTGGGATCGGCCTCCTTTCCCGTGGTCCATCCCGTTTCCACCCACTCCGGAGCATCCGGATTCAGCGGATAGATCCGGAGAGATTCCAGAAACTCCCGGGCCCCGTAAAAGGCTCCCAGGGCCAGAGCCGACTGAAGCACCCCGTGGTCAGCATAAGCCGCCAGGAGCTCCAGAAAGGGAAGATCCCGTCCAGGGGAAAAGTATTTCAGTCTCTCTTTAAACAGGGACTTTCCCGGATCCGCCCCGGCTTTCAGAAGCAACTCCATTGCTCCCGATTCATCGTAAAAGTCAGCCTTTAGCAGGGCCTCATTCAACCGTCCTTCATTCCAGATGCTCTGCGGATCCAGGTCTGTTTTCAGGCTGAAAAAAAGTTCAATAACCCCGGTATCGCCGAATCCGGCGGCAACTGTCAGGGGAGAATGAAAAACATTCCCCATGCCTGTAGTGTAGATTTCCGAATTGAACACCTCAGTCTCTTCCATCAGAGAGGGCTGCCGGCGGAGGATCCATTCCAGTAGAGTATAATCACCATCTCCCCGGACCAGCTGATTCAGAAAGATAAGGAACCAGGGAGACCAGCCCGCATGGTTGGGATTGTAATCCGCCTGGGCCCCGTGTTCCAGGAGAAAACGGATAACCTCCCCCTCTACAGGATCGATCACCCCGTCGCCTGTCATCCGGGAGTCCCCGGCAACAGTATGAAACTGATCGGGATCCAGGAAGTTCAGGAGGGGTGTTGTATTTCTGAAAACAAAATCGAAGGTTCCCCCCCGGGCGGTATAATGCTCCAAGGTGTAGAGATCCCGGTTATTGACTGCAGCATAGAGAACCTCAGGGTCATAAATCTCCGGATCGGCTTCCACCTTCCGGATCAGCTCTATATTGGCCTTCTCCCTGTCACTGAACCCTTTCTCTATCTCTCCGGGATCTGAAGTGACGGGACTGTACCATTCAAAGGCTGAAAAATACTCTGTCAGCTCGGGGGATCTGAACCTGTACCCCCTGCGGGCATAGTAGGCGTTCCTGAGTATCCGCCGCTCCTGCGGGGACATGGGAACAAGATCGGTCACTGTCACGTCAGAATCCAGAGATTCAGGCTGGAGAGTCTGATCGTTAAAGAAACGGAACAGCTCTTTCCGCTTCCAGTCATTCCTGTAATCATCAATGCTGTAAACCGCCTGAAACAGATCATCCTCTCCATAATGCCGGCCGAAATCTTTTCTCAGATCATAGGAGAAAAGATCTGACAGGAGAATGAGAAAAATAATAAGAGAGAAGAATCGTTTTATCACCGGTCCGCCCCCCGGGCTCCCTCCAGCAGCTCCTTCAGCTCACCGGTCTCATTGAATCGCGCCAGGATCTCCAGAGTGATAGTCCCGGACCGGCTCAGCTTCTCCGGCAGCGGATCATCGGGAAAAATATCTGACAGATACCCCGGGAAGATACGGCTTTTGATGGCCGTATCAGCTCCTTCCGCTATCAGGAATTCCGCTATCCCGACCTGTTCCTCCTCAAAGGCCAGCATCAGAAGGGTCCGTCCCCAGACGTCTGCGTAGTTCAGATCAAAATCGGGAAACTCTGCCCTCAGATTCCGGCATTCTGCCAGGTTTCCCTCCAGGATGGCATGATAGAACCGCAGCATGATGCTGTTATTTTCACCCGGTTCCTCCTGATAGGCTGTTTTCCCGAACTGATTTTCCAGAGAGGGATCGGCGCCGTACCTGAGCAGGAGAAGCCCCAGTTCCACTCCACGGAAAGAGGCACTGGCTTTAAAAAGGGCCGTACTTCCGTTCCGGCTCCGGGCATTGGGATCAGCCCCTGCCGCCAGGAGGGCCTCTACGATAAGGAAAGCCGGTTCGCTGACCATGGACATACCCATGCTGACCGCAGTCAGGAGAACAGGATAACCGTCAGTCCAGAGAGTATCAGGATCCGCTCCCTCCTCAAGGGCCTCCAGAACAGCATCATAATCGTAATAGGAGACGCCGTTCACAAGGGCTCTGTTCAGATCTACGTTGCCTTTAACCCCGGCTTCGTTCAGAAGCGAGACAATCATGGCTCCCGATGCCAGATCCCTGGCATTTTCTCCGTTTTTATTCACCACCGAAGGATCGGCTCCGGCGTCAAGGAGCCTCTTCACACAGGGTGAACTGCCGGCGGAGGCTGCCGCCATAAGAGGGGTATAGAGACGATTCCTTTCACTCCCCCGAAAATCAGGATCAGCCCCGGCCTCGAGAAGCAGCTCCACCATGGGGAGATGTCCCCGGGAAGCCGCATCGATCAGAGGGGTATCGCCGTTTTCGCTGTGCACATCCACAGGATATCCCAGGCCTATAAAAAAATTCAGGGTCTCATAGGTTCCCGCAAAGGCGGCGATGTGAAGGAGCGTTCCCCTGTCGCCCAGGGAGATACTGAATATCCTCTCCCGCTCCCCGGGAGTCATGGCGTTTACCGTATCCTCTATGAGAGGAAAATTCCCCGAACGGATCACATTGTACATGAGGGTGCTGTTTTCGGAGTTCTCCTCCAGCGGACTGGCCCCTTTGGTAAGGAGATACCGGTACATATCGTAGTGACGGTTTATAAATGACTTCTCCAGGAGATGGATGAACCTGTCCCCCACAGCATTCAGGGAAGCGCCGTTTTCGATGAGCAGCTCCGCCAGCGCCCTGTTTCCATTGGCAGCGGCAATCTCAAGAGGGACAAGCTCCTCCTCACCGAAGGCATTCACATCGGCCCCCAGCGCAATCAGACGGGCTGTCTTTTCCAGGTCACCTTTCCGGGCGGCTAAAATGAGATCCTCCGCTCCGAAGGGAAGGGCCGCCGGATCTTCAGCACCGTAGCTGATAAGGACTTCCCGGATTTCATCGGAGTTTTCCTCCAGGAGTTCCAGGGGAAGTTTATTGTCTGTACTGCGCCTGTTCGGATCAGCCCCGGCCTCCAGAAGCATCCTGACGGCGTCTGTCATTCCCGTTTCCACCGCCGAGCCCAGGGGGGAGTAGTTTTTGAAAGTGAAGTCCGGAGAAATGCCGGTCTGAAGCACCATATCAAGGAACCGCAGCCGACCCATTCCGGCAGCCAGGATCATGGACTGCTGCAGCCCCTCCCGGACTCCCGGGCGGTCCGCATATTCCAGAAAAAGAGAGAAAAGGGTCAGATCCCGGAACAGAACCATTTCGGTCATGCGGGACCGGCCGCTGTAATCACTTCCCAGATCCGCCCCTGTTTCAAGCATAAGGCGGCAGGAATCCAGATAGTCCCTGTGAAAATACCCGTAGTCCGATTTAATCAGTTCATCCAGAGTGCTTTCCTTGCCAAACAGGGGACGGGAGACCTTCTTCCCCTCCTGCAGATACTCCCGGACGGCTTCCTTTTCCAGAAAGAGCTCCAGGATCCGGGCCTTTCCATAGCCTAAAGCTTTACTCAGGGGAGCATCGCTCCTGACAGAGTCTGCATCTATTCTGAAGAGGGGATCCGCTCCGGCATCCAGAAGGATTCTGATGATCTCCAGAGACGCTTCATCGTCGTCCTGAAATACAAGGGAGGCAAGAGCTGTATTGTCATGGGAGACTTCGTCAGGATCCCATCCCAGAGAGAGGAAATACCTCACCGCTTCGGGATTACGGGAGTGTGTAGCCGCCGTATAGGCCGGGGAGGCTACATCGGTCACTTCCAGAGGATCCAGGCGCCGGGAGTCCACAATGTCTTTTATGAAGGAAAGGTCTCCCCCGGTTGCGGCCGTGTGGAGGAAATTCCTTCCCTTGTACTGAAAGTCCAGAATTTCATCACCGGCCCGGTCCCTGTAATAGGCAATGATTTCAGGATCCCCCTGCAAAGCCGCATTCCAGAGGGCCTTGGTATAGTCATAGTTGACCTCAGGATGGTCAGAGTATATTTTCTCGGTTATATCAAAGAGCCCTGCATAAACACAGAGCCGGGAAAGGGAATCGGCCTCGTAATCCACGCCCCTCTCCAGCAGCAGAAGCACCACCTCCCGGCTGCCCCATCGGACAGCCATATCCAGAGCGGTCTGATCAAAGGGAGAGACAGAATTGACATCCCGCCCCTGATCCAGAAACCTCTGAACAATGCCCGGCAGATTTCCCTGTATAGCCGTGAAAAAGAGGTCCAGTCCGTAGTCTTCGCTGACCGAAAGGGATTCACCATGGTCCAGGAAAAATCTCACCAGTTCCCCCTGTCCGTTCCGGGCGGCTTTTATTATAAGTGGATGATCCCCCCCCAGGTACTCTTCGGGAAGGTTCCCCCGGTTCTTTTCAACCAGATGATTCAGACTCTCCAGAGCCAGATCCGGAAAACCCCGGTCCATGGCGGCTTCCAGGGTATTTCTGTTGGCTGCCCCATCAGCGCCGTACTGCAGGAGCATCTCCACCAGCGGGGTATTCCCCGCCCTCAGGGCCACGGCCAGGGGGGATTTTTCCATCACCGAATTAAAGGAGTACCAGTAGTCCTCGCCCAGCTCTGAAGCAAGTAGATCGGAGGGAAGAATATTCGGGTCCGCCCCCTCTTTCAGAAGACGTTCTGCCTCTGCTATATCCTCCCGGGCCACGGCATAGTGAAAGTCAAACTGCCTGTAAAGATCCTGAGAATCCAGGGCCATGGCAGAAACAGGCATCAGAAATAAAAGAAGAATCCGGAAAATTCTGTTCATTGGGGGGTCCACGCTTTTTAAGTAAATTAAAATTTACGTATGAGTGTACAGGAGATGATTATGCGCTTCAAGAGATTCTGTAAAATTGCGTTTACTCTTTGCCAGCAGCCTCAGTTTGACAGGCTCCAGAGCATCCTGTTCTCAGTAAAATCAAACCGGACCTCTCCCCTGTCGTTCAGATAGGTCAGAAAGGATCGGATCGTAGACCCGACAAGGGCGTACTGTCCCGCATTCAGGACAATTCCCCTGAGGTCGCAGATATCCTTGAGGATCCTGTCAAAGGTTTTTCCAGGGCCCGAGAGAATATTCTTTACCTGGGACTCAATAGCCGACACCATGGCAAGATTGTTTTGTGCCAGAGGATCAATCTCTTCTTCCGCCGGGCCGTGGGAAGGCACATAGTACCGGGCTTCCAGCTCCCTGACATCCTGTATGGTCTGTTTGTAAGCCGCAACATCGTAAATAAAGGGAATCCCGTACTTCTCCAGAATGGCGCTGCCGAAGAGGCAGTCCCCCAGAAAGAGCACATCATCGGGAGTCCGGATGCCGATCATATTGAAGAAGTGCCCCTTCAGAGAGAGGATCTCCAGCCCCAGCCCCCTGTCATCACCGGGAGAGAGAAACCCGGTCACCCTCGAGGGTCTGGCCTGAAAGAATTTGCTGCGCAGATCCTTTACGGCGTATCCCCCCCAGAGGAAGGCAGCCTCCAGCTCGGGGTGTTCGATAAAACAGTATTCCAGCACCGGCGCATAAACCGGGCAGTTCAGGTTCCGCTGAAAGTAGTCGTTCCCTCCGATATGGTCTGCATTGGAGTGGGTATTGATCAGGCCTTTGAGAGTCCAGTCCTTCTCTTTCAGAACCTTGTTGATCCTCCGTCCCGCCTCTTTGTCGTTGCCGCTGTCGATGAGAAGGACATCTCTATTCCTGACAATAAAACCGATATTGGTAGGCCCTTCCAGAACCCAGGTCTGTTCCCCCAGCTGACGCATTTCCTCTCCTCCCGTTTCAGGCTATAACCCTGAATATCCTAGCAGGATAGTGAGGCGGCCCGCAAGAGAAACAATCGCTAACATATGTTGACAATCCCTACGATTTATCCGATCCTGATTGAATAATAAACTGGCACATCAGGATTGAAAGGATTCTTCATAAGCAAACAGCTTCCCGTCTGACAGGGAGGAATAGTGACTTCCAGGAGATCCCGCAGCAAAAGGAGAATAGAATGAAGAGGATCAGCTGGGGAGGCGTTATATTGATAATTCTCCTGTTGACAGGATGCAGCGATCAGAAGATTCAGGCGAATGAGAGCCCTTCTGAAACAGAGAAAACTGCCCCCACCGCAGTCTCCCGAGAGGATTCTACTGTGGAAGAGGCGGCTCCGGCTCCCCGGGAACTCCCTCCGGAGTTTATTCAGATTACTAGCGGGGGCCTGAGGATGCGCTCCGAATTCGGCCTGAAGGGAACGGTCCTGCGGCACCTCCCGGCTGGAGCGGTCTTGAGGGTTCTCGAACAGAGCCGGAAAAAAGAGGATATCGACGGGATGTCTGCCTACTGGTACAAAGTCACCTCCCTGAGGGAATACGGGCTGGAGGGCTGGATTTACGGCGGCTATACGGCCCCCTGGAATCCCAATCCGGATACCCCGACTACAATACGCGATACAATAGTCCTGGACCCTGAGGGGTTTCCGGATCTGAAAATGAAGATATACGGTTTTGATCCACCCTCTCCGGTTCCGAAGGGTCCTGATGAAATAATCTTTGACAGCATGAACGACAGTCTGCTCCTCTTCTGGCCCGATGATATGGAACCCCATGAAATCCTTGTGGAAGCCGAAGATCCGGAAGGGAGGATATTCCGGCAGTATTTGGGAAGTGATCACACACGTTCCTTCGGATTCAGAAGAGAGGACTATGAAACGGGGGAGCAATTCCCGGCGCCCTGCCTGGATTTCACTTTTCATAACAGTGCGGCTTTCCCCGCCGGTGTATGGCATTTCAGGATAAGCCAGGGTGACAGGCTGATCGGAGAGTACGAAAAAGATATAAGACCCGACAAGTTCAGCTTCTCTTCTCTCAAGGATCCCGATCCCTTCTACTTCAGCTCATGGGGCGTAGTGAAACCTGGAGAGTCCCTCTATCTCTATGGACGGCTTGATCCCTCTGACGAACCTGTCAATCTGGTGATCTATAACAGGACCAATGAACAGAATGATGATCTGTCTTTTCTGTTGAAACCTCTGCTGGCCACCCGGGTAATTCCTGAAGGGGACGGGCGTTTCAATCTGGAAATTCATATGGGATCGGATATACCCGCAGGAGAGTATAAACTGGCCTATGGCTCTGATGAATTGAATCTGATGGAACTGAATCTGGGCTTTACCTATCTTCCTGAGGATCAGTAGATAGATGAGACTTCCTTCCTCAGCATTAAAACGTCCATCCCCCTGATCTCCCACGGAGGAATATGATCTGGAACGGATTGTTTCGGGAAATCTTATAGCCTAGGGTGCAAGACCATAGAGCCGGGATACATAGGCGGCAGCCTCAGGATCCACGCTGTTCAGGACAGGAGCAAACTCGTCCGGGTCAAAGTAGGCCCCCCGGGAAAAGAGATAGTCCATCACCTCCCGGTTGTCCGCCAGGATTGCCATGGCCAGGGGGCTCTCCCTGTAGGTAAAGTTCTCTTTTCGGGCTCCGTCATAGGCTCCATGTTCCAGGGCATAGCTCAGGAAATCCGGTTCCAGATCCTTCCCGGCAGCCCAGACCGACAGGGGAAGGTCGTGGTATAGAAACTCACTGTCAGCTCCCGCTTCGATAAGCATCTGCCAGGCTGTCAGGTCCTTCTGGATCAGAGCCTCCGTAAGAGGAGTCATCTCCTCAAGGTCCTTAAAATCCACGGGAATGATCCCTTCTGCCAGAGCGTTCCCGAGGGCCTTCAGATCCCCCCGGGCTACAGCCCCGTGAAGGTCGCTTCGTCTGTCTTCGTCAATAGCAAAGGTGTGAGCCCCCAGGCGCTTGAGCTCCTCTTCCATAAGAAACTTGTCTTCCGGCTGCCGGCGGGAGCTGACAAAGTATCCCAGGCTGTAGGGGGTCTCTCCGTCTTCATAAAGAAAATTGATATCCGCCCCGGCCAACACAAAGGGTTCCACAAGTTTGACCTTTCTGCTGCTGATCACCAGGCGCAGATAGTCCTGAAGAAGATCCTGTTCGTAATCATAGCGGCTCAGAAGGTGTTCCGTTCTCACCCGGGATTTGTCTTTCACTGCCCGGGACAGCCTCTCTTCGGGCAGAAAATAGCCGTTCAGAAAGAGAGTCCCCAGCCACAGGAGGATTACCACAAGGGCTGGGACAAGAGCGAGAACACAGGTTTCAATGCGGAGTTTCAGCTTTCGTGCTCTGGTATAAAAGAAAGGAATCACAAGCCCCAGAATCCCCAGGGAGACCAGATAGAGCGTCACAACCCCTTCATCTCCGATCTTGAGCGCCTGATAGGTTTCAAACAGAAATGCCCCCATCAGAAGGACTTGAATAATGAGAACCAGAATGAAATGGTCCTTCCGGGTAAATTGACTGAAGGGATTCCGGGGAACCACCTCTTCCGGGGGCTGTTCTTTCGTCATAGTGACATACCTCTTTCTGCTGCCGGGAGAAGGATTCCCGGGATATAAAAAAACAATTGTTTCTCTCAAAGACGTGACAAATCATAGCAGACATCCTGTGATATGTGAACAGATATACAGTTTTCTGACAGATTTTCTCAGGAGCCCTGACAGTTATGAACACAAAACTTCAACAGCTATCTTTTCTCTGCCTCCTCATGTACACAGCCATTCCATCCTTTGCGGCAGATTTCGGACTGATCCGGAACAATATGACTGTGAAGACCCCGGAGGGCAGAGACATAGCGCTATCCCGGGGTGAGAAAGTATCCATTCTGGAAGAGGGACAATGGCAGGGAGAAGAGGAACCGTTCAAGCTGTTCAGAATCTCCTCAGAAAAGGGAGAGTGTGAAATTGCCCACAGAGATATTTCTCCCATCCTGGCGGAAACAGAAACCATTTACGCGGCCTACACTCCAGAAGCCTTTTTTGCCCGGGACAATTATTTTGAACATCATAATCTCCTTTTCCTGGATAAAACCGGAACGGTTCTGAAGGAAGTTCCTCTGGAATATGAACAGGGCGCCTCCTTTTTCCGTCTGAACCGGCTGCTGCAGGGAGAAATGGATGACAGGAATGGAGACGGGAAAAAAGAACTGATCCTGCAAGGGGAGTATATGGGAGGCTTCTACTACGCCGACGGCTATGGGTATAACACGGTCAGCTGGTACAGCCTGGAAGACAATATTTTCAATGAAGAACTCTCCTACTGGGAGTCCGGAGGGGGCGTTCTTGTAGAGGACTATATAGAAAGCAGCTCTCTCCGTTTTTTTGATCGGGACAGGGACGGTTTCAATGAAATTCTGCAGATCCATGAGAGCATGCTTCTGGACATGGATCTGAACAGACCGGAAGGACAGAGTTCTGTCCTGGTATCGACCTTTTACAGATACAGGGAAAATGAGGGCTACAGATATATGAAGGGCTTCCCCCACTGGGCCACTCTCAATGATTCCCGGGTAAGGCTCCGGGAAGAACCCAATCTATCCTGTGACACTCTTGGATACCTGACTGCGGGAGAGAAAGTCCTGCTTCTGGATATGACTGTGGAAAAACAGACAATCGGCGATGCCGAATATCCCTGGTATAAGCTAAGAACAGCCGATTATACCATAGGATGGGCCTACGGGCAGTTCATTGATCTGCCGTCACGGGAATAACAGGAAATTCAGCCCAGAAGGGGGCTCTCCAGCATTTTTTCCAGACTCAGAGGCCGGGAAAGGAGGTATCCCTGCACATAGGAAACGCCGATCTCCTTCAGGGCCTGAAACTCCTCTTCCGTCTCTACCCCTTCGGCAATGACAGAGCTCCCCATGGTATTTCCCAGTTCCAGAAGGGAGCGGCAGATCTCCTGATTCCGGGATCCCCGGAAGGCGCCGGCCACAAAGGAACGGTCAATTTTCAGTGAATCAAAGGACATGTTATAGAGTCTGTAGAAAGAGGATTCTCCCGTACCGAAATCATCAATTGCCAGGAGATACCCCCTTTTAATCAGATCTTCAGCAATCTGCCAGAACGAATCGATCACTGCCGCCGCAGAAGACTCGGTAATCTCAAGTTTAATCCTCCTGCGGTCCACCTTATACTCCGTCATAAGCCCGTCCAGTTTGTCGGCAAAGTCGATTTCAAGAAACTGCAGGGGGCTGACGTTGACAGAGATGAAAAAGTCTCTGTCTCCGAGAGGTCCGGACAGGACTTTCAGAACCTCTTCCATCACAAACCAGCCCAGTGTAATGATCACGCCGTTTTCCTCTGCCAGAGGAATAAATTCTACCGGAGAAATGATACTCTCCAGAGCCCTGCTGTGCCAGCGGACAAGGGCTTCGCACCCTACAGCCCTCCTGTCGGCAGTCCCTGCAATGGGCTGGTACACCATCATAAGTTCTTCGGTAAACTCAGGCTGGCTCATGGCGGTATCCAGCATAAGGATCCGGGTTTTATTGCTCTGCAGTTTCGAGTTATAGAGAGAGACCTGATCAAGGTTCCTGACACTCTCATCAGAAACTGTGGAATGGGACATGGAAAGGAGCTGATTTAATGTGTCTGCCTCTTTAAACCGGACAAGACCTGTCCGGATCCTGAGCCTGATATCCCGAGCCCCCATCTGCATGGGTTTCCGGAACTCCTTGAGCAGATTATCCGCCAGAATCCTGTCGCCCTTTTCGGTACAGACCACATAGAAAGAAAATCCCCGCCCTCTGTAGAGTCTGGCAGTCTCGGGGCAGTGACTCCGGAGCCGTTCGGCAAAGACCTCCAGAACATCATCGATAAGACTGTCCGAGATAATCAGAGAGAGTTCCCTCATATTGGTCAGGGAAAGGTAAATAAGACTCCGGGAATCCTGTCCTTTTTCAGGAGGTTCTTCCTTAGCCAGGAAGGACTGAATATTATCAAGACCGCTGATTTCATCGTGAAACGCCAGATATCCCAGCCGTTTCTCCGCCTCCTGGCGCTTCTTGATCTCCTCTTTCAGAAGATCATTTTCTGAGTTGAGGATCCGGTTTTCAAAATTCCGTCTCTGATAGGTGGCTCCCAGCAGCACAACGATCAGAATGGCAGTCCAGAAAAAAAGGTAGAAAATATAATTGAAAAGATGCCGCCGGACCATATTCCGGAAAATTGCCCTCCGATCCATAAAGCCATGAATCTTAAACACACCGTTCAGGGTCTGATGATCCAGAATAGCCGGCTTCTGCCCCTGTCCCTGGAAAAAATCCCGGATTTCCTCCCTGTCATAGATGGCAGTCCGGTCCACAAAAAGCCCCGGATGTTCCCCCTCCAGAGAGTAGCGGTATAAAGCCTCGGAATCGGCAACCGTTTTGGAAATGACAATACTGTCGTCTGAAGTGGTGAGATAGATTCCCGAAAAAAAGGAAAAATCAAACTGATCAAAGTAGTCTTCCAGAAGAGGAAGGATAATATCCACAGTCACAACTCCCGCTTTGCGGCCATCTCTGTAGAAAGGCTTACCGAAAGTTATATAGGTATAGTCATTGTCAAAAAAAGGCGGCGTTACCGCAGCATCATCCCCTTCCGCCTTCATAGAAAGATGATACCACTCCCGCTGCTGATAGTCATATTCAGGAGTATTCCAGAAATAGGTGATCTCCCCTTCTTTACTGAGAGGCCGGGTCTGCCGGATATAGGGGCCGAACCGTTCCACGCCGGGCTGAAACAGACCTGGTTCGTACCAGATTCCGATACCGTAAACCAGTGCGGATCGGGATGAGTCAAAAACCATCTGCAGAGCCCCTTCATGAGCCTCCTTCCGGAGGGGGAGATTCTCTACGATTTCCACGGTAGTGGAAATTAGCTGTTCGTAGGAGGAGAAGCTGTAATCGACAGTATTCAGGATATGTTTGAGATAGTCGCTTCGTTCATCAATTATGAAATCAACAGCATTTGTATCCAGTCTGATTATGAAAAATAACCCCAGTGGAAAAACGATGAGCATCAGAGGCAGAAGGATGTGAATATTCAGGCGGATTTTTTTTTTCATCCTCTCTCTATTGTAATCACTCTGAGCCTCCCATGGCAACAGATAAAAAAAAGTGAAACAGATGTGTCCCCGAGCTCCCGGGCAGGCATAGAATCCTGTTATTCCGGAAGGTATTTATCAAACCCGCCCAACAGCAGATCCAGGCCATCTTCGAAAATATCACCAAATCGATAGTCCGGATTCAGGGCATACCGGGTCAGTTCCGCCAGGTGGGGATACCCTGCAAAAGCACTGTCCAGCATATCCCGGCCCATATCGATCATCTCTTCTCCCCCGCCTCCGGGCAGGCTGGCTTCCTGAAGGGCAAAGCCGAAAACAAAGGCATCGATCACAGCCACAGCCCTGGCAACAACTGCAATGGAAAATCCGGCTCTGAGAAAACAGCCGATAACCCTGTCATGGTGCCGGAGGATACTTTCTCCCGGTGAGCGCCGGGATTCCATAAAGGGCGAAGCCCAGGGATGTTGGCCCAGAACCTCTCTCACAGATCGGCAGCGGATCCTGATAGCCTCTTTCCAGTCAGGATCATCCGGAGGAAGGGCAATTTCAGCAAAAACACTGTCGATCATCCCGTCGATGATCTCATCCTTCGACTTGAAGTAGTAGTAGATAGACATGGCTCCGGCATCCAGCTCTCCCGCCAGTTTCCGGATGGACAGGGATTCAATACCCCCGGTATCCGCCATTTCAAGAGCTTTTGCCAGTATCACGTCCCTTTTGAGTTCGGGAGAGTTTTTTTTCCTTGCCATATTATCCTCATCAGAAACCTTCTCTCTATGAGAGTATTAGTACGTTGTACGGATGTCAACATGAAATGCTTTCAGAAAACCGGGGGGAGTCCCAATCACTGGATAATTAATTTTATGGTTTTATGTAGGCAAACCCGTCAGCCTGCCTGTCAATCAGCTCTCTGACTCCGATAGGGACTATATGAATAAAATCATAGAGATCATCCGGATTGATATCCATTCCCTCCAGAGAGTTCCGGCAGGCGCATATTTTAACCCCGGACCTGTTCAGCTCATTCAGCTCTCTGCTGGAAGAGGATCTCCCCTTCTTCAGCAGTTCCACAGCAAGGGAGTTAACAAGGATCTCAACCCGGGATTCTCTGGTATTGATAGTCCTGCACAGATTTTTGACATTCCCGATCAGCAGCTTCCACTTCTCTTTCTCATCAATATGAAATACTACATTTACACTCATTTTTAACTCCATCTTACTTGCCGGATAAATCCGGGTAAAAAATTTTCCCTGGCTGTATTCTCGCACAGTATTGAAAAAAAGTGTAAAACCCGCCCGGGGAATTTAAAATTAGCGGAGAACCATGAGGAATCTTCCCCCGGATTCAACCGGAGGTTCTCCCGGGAGTTCTGACTCCTTTCCCTTTCCTGGAATTATCTGCCATGCTCTTTCTCCACTGGCTGGGAGTCATACCTTCTGACTCCTGAAATACCTTGTTGAATGTGGATTTGGAATTGAACCCGCAGTTCATGGCAATCACAAGGATTGTTGAATCAGGATCATTTCTCAGCTCCTGTTTAACCGCCTCGAGACGGTAGGAGTTAAGAAAAGAGCTGAAATTCTGACCGTATCGGGAATTGATAATCTCTGACAGCTGCCTGCCAGTAATATTCAGGATATTACTGAGAGTGCCAATACTGAGCTCCGGATCCCTGTAGAGATGCTCCATGGCCATGAGATCGTTGATACGGTCCATAACGCCATCCACATTGAGCGTCTCCAGCTGGGACCTGTTGTAGCGGATTTCACTGCTTTTCCGACGGACTTTCAGATAGAAGTCGGGATTGCGGACTGTCATGGCTGCCAGGATTACCAGCAGTACAACCATAACCAGCATATTGATTTTGTAGTGAAGATTGTGCTCTGTAAAATTGGAGTAGATAAGAGACGCCGCCAGGATTCCCCCGGCAACCAGAAAAAGAAATACAGATTTTATATGCTTTCTGTTATCGAACAGATAAAGAGAAATGGCCTTCAAAGTCAGGATCATACAGAAGAGCATCCACATAAAAATACCGTAATCTATATACTGACTCAGGGGGCTCAGATACCCCCAGGAGTGATGACTCAGAGGATAAATGCCCAGTTTTTCTTCCGATGAAAGAAGGAAAAAAGGCATGAAAGCCCCGGTAACCGCGATGGATGGCAGCAGCAGAAGCAGGTGCCTCCGCCCGAGGGTAATATGATCTTCAAAAACAAGAATAAAATAGAAATACAGAAGTACCGGAAGAAGATAGTCCAGGGGATAGTTGACATAGAGGAGAGCCGGTGCCAGCCATTCGGTCCCCTGTCGGGAGACAGGATCGCTGAGAATGCAGATTCCCAGGGCAAAGAAAAAACCCGAGTGAATATAGTGTATCAGTTCGTGAGACCTGTTGGAGAGAGCCTGAATCAGTGCAAAGAGCAGACAGAATATACCACTCGAAGCAATGAGGAAACTGGTGATAATATCAAAAGAGCTGAATGCTGACTCCATAACTATGATTTTACCCCGAAGAAAAAGATTTGTGAATCACCAAAACTGAACAGCCCTTACAAGTATGAGTTATTGTCCTTCTTGAATAAGTCCGGAAACAGCGCAAAATATCTCTGAGGTCTCTTTTTTTCTTGGAAAAAGGTCCTAAAACGCGTTTCTGGACGACCCTTTTTCTCTTCGGGAGTATAAAAACCTCATAATCCCCTATTTTGTGAGGAAAAAATGAAATCTGACAAACTATCAATGTTTTTTAAAATGACCGCCTTTACCCTGCTGGCAGGGATGCTCCTGCTCTTTACTTCCTGCGATTCCGCCGGGGCCGGAGGAGAAGACGTCCTTGAGGAAGATACCAGCAGCCAGGACTCCCCTACCAGCGAGACGCCCCAAACCGTCAATGCCTTTATTGCCGCAACATCTGTGGCGGCTGATGATGAGAGTATTACCCTGACCTGGACCGAAACCGGAACCTCAACAATTGACCATATCACAATCGACTATGCTCCCCGGAAAGGACAGTCACAACAGACACAGGTGTCTGCCGGAACAGGAACCCTCACCCTGAACTCTCTGGATGCAAAGACCCAGTACACCCTGACCATGAGAGCCGTTACCGCTTCAGGCGCCATCGGCGATGAGCATACCCTGATTCTTATGACAGCCCGGTCAGGAGAAACCGCAGACTATACCTTTGTAACCTCTGCGGATGAACTGGACAAGGTCCGGGATAATCTTTCGGGTGCCTATCTTCTGATGAATGATATTGACCTGTCGGGGATCTCGGGCTGGACATTCCTCAGCACCCCCAGAGGTCCATTTACAGGCCTGTTCTGCGGCAACGGGTTTGCCATCAGGGGCCTGACCATCAGCAGCGGTGATGGCTATCAGGGGCTGTTCGGCTTAATTGATGAAGGAATTATCTCCTCCTTGAGTGTGACGGACGCAGATATTGAGGGAGGAGACTATACAGGCATCCTGGCCGGAGAAAGCGATAACGGGTTGTTTATTGACTGTAATTCATCGGGCCATGTGACTGGAGGGGAGTCTGTTGGCGGACTGATAGGGCTTATAGATGATGAAACTCTCATTCTTGGTTGCTCCTCCTCTGCCAGTGTCACAGGAACTTATGAGGCAGGAGGACTGATTGGAAAGAGTGAAGACAATGCAAATGAAATCATAGAGTGTTATGCTACAGGCAACATTATCATTTCAGGAATGGCGGCTGGGGGGTTAGTTGGTAATCTTCTTCAAGGCTCTATTATTGACTGCTATGCAGGAGGAAGCATAGAAGGACAGAGATTCCTGGGCGGTCTGGTAGGGGATACTTCAGGTAAAGTCACCAGAAGCTATTCCTATGGTTCTCTCAGGGCAAGCGAATCAGACGGTACTCTTGGAGGACTTATAAGTTCTTATGATGCTCCGCCTGAAGTTATTGATGCGTCTCTCACAGCTTGTTTCTATGATGGACAAACCTCAGGGTATGAGGCGGCTGTTGCATCCGGAAATGGAGACAAGTGGGCACAATACGGCACAGCTAAAACCACAGCTGAGATGAAAACAGAGGCGACCTTTACCCAGGCTGGTTGGGATTTTGCCGGTGAAAGCGCCAACGGCAGCGAGGATATCTGGGACATCAGCAGTTCCATCAACAACGGCTATCCCTATCTGACCGCCCTGGCCGATTCCTACTGATTTATACAGTTTTAATATCACCCGGATCCCACAGTGACGGATTCGGGTGAGTTCCCTCTAACAGGGGTTAGGTATCCCCCCGTAAAGATTCTGCTATTTAAACTTCTCCATCGCGCTTTTCACTGAGTCCCCCAGAACTTTCCAGCTCGTTTCCAGACCATCTCTGAGTTCCTTCCAGGCATCGTCTCCGGATTCTCGGATTTTATTGAGTTTCCCTTTCGCCTCTTCTTTCTTACTGCGTAAATCCCTTACTTTTTCAAGATATT
Organism: Oceanispirochaeta sp.; assembly: GCA_963666275.2. Classification (GTDB taxonomy): domain Bacteria; phylum Spirochaetota; class Spirochaetia; order DSM-2461; family DSM-2461; genus Oceanispirochaeta. The sequence continues at coordinate 365,017 of CAXXOA010000001.1, read as the reverse complement.
CATCCCTGAGATCAGCCCGGGCGGATTCTGCTTTAGCCTCGAGTTTCTGAATTTCAGCATCCCACTCTTTCAGCCTGGCAGACATTTTCTCAATGTACTCTGTCCTGTCTTTCATGATTTTACCTCCAGTAAAAAATTTTATTTTCAGGGAAATTATATAATTTCTTCCTGTTTTCTTAAATGGTACAGCCGGGAGAACTGAAAAGGGAAAAGAATTGTCTGATAGAGAAAAAAAAAATGCTGATTTAATTTACAATGAATGTATAAAACGGAGAATCAGGAGTTCCATGGAGATCAGCAGAAAAATGTACAGCACCCTTCTCAGGCTAGAACAGAACCTGATTCTTGTCAGTATAAGGTAGGGTTTCCTCATTCTCATGCCGGTTTTTATGGCAGGAGCCGTGTCCCTTATGCTACTCTACTTTCCCATACCCATTATAGGAAACTTTATTACAAGCGCCGGAAATGGAACAATAGCCCTTTTGCTGAATCTGATTTTTGAATCTACCTTCGGTCTTGCATCGCTGTATCTGATTATATCTGTGACCTATAAATATTCCTCCAACAGAACAAGGTGTTTTGGCATCATCAACCTATTATCCTGCATAACGGCCATTGCATCCTATATTGCCCTGCAGGGGGTTAAACCGGAAATCACAGAAGAGGCGGAGCTAAAGGATAACGATCACCTCTCGGAAGCTTTTGAAATTCTCCACGCCAGCCATATTAAACTGGCTATAGATGATTTCAGCACCGGTTATACCTCTCTTGTCGACCTTCAGAGCAATAAATTTGACTTTGTCAAACTTGACGGTTCCCTGGTCAGACAGCTTCAGAAAAATGAGAGAAGCATTGATATCATCAAATCCATTGTCGATCTGGGCAGGTCCCTGGATTTTGATGTTATTGCGGAATACGTTGAAAATGAGGAGATCAGAATGACTCTCAGGGACATCGGCTGTTAAAAATATCAGGGAGACCTGTATTCGGAACCCCTCAAACTGGATGATTTTATTGACTATGTGAAAGAGGACTGGAAAAAGCCTCCTGAATCCGATCAGGAGGCAAAACAGAACAGGCTGGCCTTCAATTTAAATGAGTAATCCGGCTCTGTGAAATGTCCTGCAGAAGCTCGGGCAAGGGCATCTATAACACAATAAACACAGCTGAGGCGGCGGTGAGAGAACCCAGAAAGTAGTCCATCCTTTTCCGGCTCCTGCCGGGGGGGAAGATCCGGTTCAGAACCGATCCGAAGTAGGCCCAGACCGATACGGAGAAGGGTGTGATCACAAGAAAGCAGGCGATAATCAGCAGCGCCGAAGGCAGGTAGTCCGCTCCGGAAAGGGGAAACACAGACATGGCCGTGATACACATGATATAGGCTTTGGGATTCAGGTACTGAAACGCCGCACCCTGCAGGATGTTCAGAGGCTTCGCAGACTCCTCTTTATGGGACTGTCCTTTCCTCTTAAAGGCAATGCTGAATGCCAGATAGAGGATATAGAGGGTTCCTGTCACTTTCAGAATGCTTTTAATCACAGGATACTCCTGAAACAGGATTCCCAGCCCCAGAGCACTCAGGATCAACAGGCTCAGCAGCCCCAGCACGATCCCCGCCACCAGGGGCAGGGCTTTTCTATACCCGAAACGGGCCCCTGTAGCGGTGAGGAGCATATTGTTGGGACCCGGAGTAATGGTCATGGACAGAACAAAAAGGATAACCGGCAGCAGAATGGATTTCATATAAGACTCTCCTTAAAAAAAGTGTGAAGCTCTGGCTTCTTTCAGAAATTATGCTGGGGAAACAGAAACAATAACAGAATCAGAAAATTGACTTTTGAACCATAACAGATTACAGTTCTGTTATGGTTAACCCCGTTACAGAGTACAAATACGAAGAGATTGCCGATGAAATAACCCGCTCCCTTCAGGCGGGAGAGATCCGGCCGGGATCAAAACTCCCCTCCCTGAGGGTTATGGCGAGCCGTTACAGCTGCTCCCTTTCGGTGGTCATGCAGGCCTATGCCCTGCTGGAGGCCCGGGGGAACATCTATGCCGTGGAGAAGTCAGGCTACTTTGCCGACCAGCAGGATGCCTCACCCGTCCCCTCTCCCCAGAAGGAGCACTTTTCCCTCCTCTCCGGAGAAGCCAGGCCGGTCAGTATCATGGGAAGGATTGTAGAAGCCAGCAATGATCACTCCATTCTCCCCCTGGGCGCGGGGGTGCCAGACAGCTCCTATCTGCCCATGAGCTCCCTGAAAAAAGAGATCAACCAGCTGCTGATCCGGAATCCCGAATCCCTGGTGGACTACACGGATGAACAGGGAGATCCGGGCCTGAGGGATGAAATATCCCGGATGATGCGGCAGAGAGGTGTTTCTGCGGACAAAGAGGATATACTCCTGACAAACGGATGCTCCGAAGCCCTCAGCCTGGCGGTTCAGGCCTGCTCCGGTCCCGGCGATATCATTGCCCTGGAAAGCCCTGTCTTTCCCGGGATCATTCAGATACTCAAAGAGCTCAAACGGAGAATCATTACCATTCCGACCTCTCCCGAATCAGGGATGGACCTGGACAGACTGGAAGAGGTTCTGGCCAGAGAAGACATACAGGCCGTGGTTATGACCGCTCTGTACCAGAATCCCCTGGGATTTGTTATGAGTGAAGAGGCAAGACGTCGTGCGGTCACTCTGGCGGATAGATACAGCACTACTATCATTGAAGATGATATCTATCATGACTGCTCCTTTGCCCCGTCCAGAGAAAAACCGCTGAAGAGTTTTGATATAGAGGGACGGGTGATCTACTGCTGCTCCTTTTCCAAAACCCTGGCTCCGGCTCTCAGGTCCGGATGGCTTATGGGAGGCAGTTATCATAGAAAATGCAGGAACCTGAAAATGGCCCAGACCCTGGGCAGCAGCGGACTCCTCCAGAAAGCTCTGGCTGGATACATAAAAACGCCCCGGTACTTAAAACATCTGTCCCTGCTCCAGAAAACCATGGCCCGCCAGGCCATGGAGATGCGGAGTCTTATCAAAGAGTCCTTTCCTCCCGGAACAGCCGTATCCCGGCCCCGGGGAGGTTATTACCTATGGGTTCAGCTTCCCGGGGAAATGGACTGCCTGAAACTGTTCGAACAGGCACTGGCACATGGCATCAGCATTGTTCCCGGCCAGGCCTTCTCAGCAGAAGACCGGTACGGCAGCTGTCTGCGCATTACCTTCGCAGCCCCTATTTCCCCTGAAATCAGGGAGGGAGTCAGAAAACTGGCAGAACTGGCTGGAAGCCCCGGAGAACTGTAGAACCTGTATTGAAGGGATAACTGTTTTCCATGAGAATATGTTACAATAAACATTAAAATTTTAGGGAGAGAGTATGGGAAAAGAAGAGCTGATCCGCTGGGGAATCCTGGGAGCGGGAATCATCGCGGAAAAAATGGCAGAAGCCCTCATCGAAGACGGGGACAGCCGCATTGAGGCGGTTGCTTCCAAATCATCCGAAAGAGTCGGCAGTTTTGCCAGTCGCTTTTCCATACCGAAAGCTCTGACCTACGATCAGCTGGCTGCGGATCCGGATGTTGATATAGTCTACATAGCCACGACCCACAATTTCCATTATGAAAATGCCAGACAGATCCTGGAAAGCGGAAAACCCGTGATTATGGAAAAACCCTTTACGGTGAATGCGGAAGAAGCCCGGAAGCTCATAGAGCTGGCCAGAGAGAAAAATCTCTTTCTTCTGGAAGCCTACTGGGTCCGGTTCCTGCCCAGCCTGATCCGGATGAAAGAGATCATTGCTTCGGGAATTATAGGAGATGTCAGGCAGGTTTCGATCTTTTTTGCCGACTATGTTCCGGAAAAATACAAAAGCCGCCTGGTAAATCCCGCTCTGGCCGGAGGCGTCACCCTGGACAAGGGAATCTATCCTGTCAGTTTTCTCTGCTATATGCTGGATGCGATTCCTTCTGAGATTCAGTCCATGTGCCGGTTCTCCGAATCCGGAGTGGATGAAATTGTCAACTATCAATTCCGCTTCCCCTCAGGCACCATGGCACAGGTTGTGAGCAGCTATGCCTTGAAAATAGAGAATAAAGCGGGGTTTTACGGGACAAAGGGTTTTATTGAATTCCCGGACTTTCCTTCGGGCAATTCCTTCACAGTGAATATTCATAACGGCAGCAATGAAGTCACCTCGTCCCAGCAGGTAATTGAACCGAACCCTGAAAACGGATTTATCTGTGAAGCCCGGGAGTGCGTCCGCTGCCTCAGAGAGGGGAAAAAAGAGAGTGACATTATGCCTCTGGATGAAACTCTGGCTATAATGAAAGTATTGGATAGGATCAGACAACAGTGGAACTTCCGCTATGATTTTGAATAGCAGGACGGAAATGCCCGGTTCAGGTCTTCTTTAGAATTTATTGGCTCTTTTTGTACTCTTTTTACCTGGAGAAGATACATCAATCCTTCCCAGGTGAAGAATACTGATAAGCTTTAAAAGAGGTTTTATCATAAGCTGGGCACTCCCGAGAATAAAAAGCCAGGTTCCCCGGAGTTCCAGGGATGTACTGAGAAAAAAGAAACTGCCAATCAGGAACCACAAAGCAATCAGAAAATCATTAAAAGCGCTGAGAGCTTCGTATCTCCGACGGATGATAAAGGCTCTGCGTCCCAAATCAATTTCCAGAGCCTTTCCTTCTCTTCTGATTTTAAGGAGTTTCCGTCTGTTGTAGTTGTTTTTACCCGAAATAATGCCTTCTCCCGTTACTGCAGCGTTTACAGACCGTCAGCTTCTGTACCCGCGGGGATTCAGGCTCTGCCATTTCCAGGCGGAAGAGACCATCTCGTCCAGGCCCCGCTCGGCTTTCCAGCCCAGCTCTTCTGCCGCCAGAGCAGGATCACCGTAGACTGTCGCCACATCTCCGTCCCTTCTGGGACCGAACTCCCAGGGAATGGCATGACCGCACACCTTTTCAAAGGCTTTGATCATATCCAGAACGGAGTATCCCTTACCGGTACCGATGTTATAGATGGAAACCCCTTTCTTCACTTTCAGGGAATCCAGAGCCTTCACATGGGCCACTGCCAGGTCCACCACATGGATATAGTCTCTCACTCCGGTTCCGTCAGGAGTGGGCCAGTCATTTCCGAAAACCATGACTTTTTCCCTGATCCCTGCAGCCACCTGGGAAACAAAGGGCAGCAGATTGTTGGGATACTCGGGATCCTCCCCGATCCGGCCCGATTCGTGTGCCCCTACGGGATTGAAGTACCGGAGGATTGTAATATCCCAGCCCTTGGCCCGGGCGGCATCGATGAGGATCTGCTCCATCATCAGCTTGGTCTGTCCATAGGGATTGGTTGCCTGCAGGGGAAAGTCCTCCCTGACAGGAACCGAAGCGGGATCACCGTAAACCGTAGCGGAAGAGGAGAAAACCAGCTGTTTCACCCCTTTTTCATCCATAACCTTGTACAGGTTCAAAGACCCGGTGATGTTGTTTTCATAATACATGAGGGGTTTCTGAACAGACTCCCCCACAGCTTTGAGGGCGGCAAAATGGAGAACTCCTGTAATGGAGGGCTCCGCCTCAAAGACTTTTCTCAGAGCATCGATATCTTTCAGATCCACCTCATAGAAAGGAAGGCTTTTCCCTGTCAGTTCCTCGACTCTTCGAACCGCTTCCAGAGAGGAGTTGCACAGATTATCTGCCAGTACAATGTCATATCCTGCTTTCAGAAGTTCAATATTGGTATGCGACGCTATATAGCCGGCACCGCCGGTGATCAGAATTTTCCCCATGATAAGACACTCCTTCTCCAGTAATTCTACCGTTCTTTCCAGAGCATAGCGCATATCTTCAAACAGATCAAGTACACGTGTACAATTCTCAATCCAGAAAGAAATCACTGATCCGGGATTACTGCTTTAAAGCCCTGCGGATCTGCTCTGCAAAATCCCTCATGACCAGGGGTTTCATCAGAAGATGAGAAATACCAAGGGAATGGATTTTTTCATCGGTTATCCGGCTGCTGTAACCGGTACACATGAGAACGGGAATATCTTTTCTGAGAGCCCGGATCTTTTCCACAAGCATATCTCCCGGCATTTCAGGCATGGAAACATCGGTGATGACAAGATCAAAAGAATCGGGGTTCTGATAAAAAAGTTCATAGGCTTTAACGCTGCTGTTCACTCCGGTTACTTTATAACCGAGAGGATTCAGAAGATCGTAGGCAAGGTTAACCTGAACATCTTCATCATCCACAAAAAGGATCCTTTCGCTGCCTCCCTCCAGGACGGAAGGGTGCTTTTTTTCTTCGAATAGACCGCTTTTGTCACAGCTGGGAAGATAGATGGTAAACTCGGTTCCCTTCCCCGGCTGACTCTCCACTTTGACAGCCCCTTTCTGGTTTATAACAATACCATGAACCACAGACAGTCCCAGTCCGGTTCCTTTTCCCTGGCTCCGGGTTGTGAAGAAGGGCTCAAAGATTCTCTGCACCGTTTCAGGAGACATGCCGCATCCCGTATCCCGGACAATCAGCTCGGCATACTTTCCCGGAACCAGTGTGAACACAGACACTCTGGCAGCTTCCGCCAGATGCACTTCCCGCAAACCGATATACAGAGTTCCCCCCGAGTCGGCCATAGCCAGACCCGCGTTGGTTCCCAGGTTCATAATGATCTGCTGCAGCTGAGCCGGATCCGAAAGGACACAGACCGCTTCATTCACATGCTGATCTATAATGATATTGGATGGGAGGGAGGCCTTGAGCATTCCCAGTGTATCTTTGATTATAGCGCTGAAATTGACTGAGATTTTTTCATTCCCCTCCTGCCTGCTGAAGGCAAGGATCTGATTTGTGAGCTCTTTTGCCCGTTTTCCCGCAGTAAGAATATGCTGAAAATATTTGTGATGATCCGAATCGGGCTCACTCACCATCTGTCCCAGGTCGGAATACCCTACAACAGCACTGAGTATATTATTGAAATCGTGAGCAATACCGCCGGCAAGTGTACCGATAGCCTGCAGCTTCTGAGCCTCCGAAGCCTGGGCCTCCATATTCCTCTGTTCCGTCAGATCCCGGATGGCCGCCACTCTTGCGGTCTGTCCCCTGTACTCAAGTGTTCTCAGACGGACTTCCGCCGGAAAGACGGAGCCGTCCTTTTTCCGGGCTTCCAGTTCGTAGGGTTCCATGAGGTTCTGGGAAACCCTCTTTTCAAGCTCTTTCAGGGATGAGGGCGTGGTAATGAGACTCAGAAAATTCCTTCCCATTATTTCCTCTTCCCCGTAACCGAACATATCGAGGAATACTTTATTGAACTGAATAGCCATCCCGTTGCTATGAATGACAATCCCTTCCCAGGTGGCTTCCGCCAGCTCCCGGAGAGTCCTTTCCACCTGATGTTTCCTTATAACAGAGAGGAACAGGGCAATTGTAATCATGATAAGTATGGAAGCCATCACCAGAGCCAGAATAATCACGGTTCTGTACTCCTGCATCAGAGAAAAGGGACGGTTCACAATAATGCTGTCTTCGGGGAGATCCTTCAAGGAGATGGAGAAACGCTCCAGCTGGGGATAATTGAACACATACCGGTTCATCCCCTCTTTGACCACAGGGATGTCCCGGGGAGATTCGCCATTGAGAATCCGCTGCCCCAGTTCTGCCATTTTCGTCCCGTGGGCATTTCCCCAGATCAGCTGCCCTCCGATGGCTCCGGAGGCAATATTGAATTCGACAAGACAGTACACGGGAACCTGACTGGCTGAAACAAGAAGCTCGCCTGTTTTTTCATAGGTGGAGTACTTTCCATCCCTGTCAGAGTAATACACCCCCAGGAGAACTATGGAATGTTCAGGCAGGGAGGCGATTTTTTCTCTCAGCTCCGGCAGAGGAAGGTCCTGGGAATACTGGAGATGCACCCGGTTCTCCAGGTATTTGAGCCTTTGCTCCAGATCCCGCCTCCAGGCACGGCCTGTATTGAGGTAGTCATTTACAATAAAGATTTCCTCTGTTTCAGGATGAAGCTTCAGTGCCAGATTCACAGTATTCTCTGCTGAGAAGATCTCTGCAATCCCTGTAAAATCGGGATAGCCGTCAATCATCCAGTCTTCAAAATCATTGACGCCGCTGAATACGACAGGAACAGAGGGAAAAAGCGTATCGTGAAAGTCCCGTAAAAAAAAGAAGGCATTATTGTCGGAAGCCAGTATCAGAGAGAGATCTGTCCGGGCATATTTTATTGCCAGGTACTCCCGGAAAGCGTCCTGCTGCTCCCGGGAGGGAAACTCCTTGGAATCCATATACTCTATGTGGAGGTTATAGTTATTGCGATCCGGCTGCAGACGCTCTTCAAGCCCTTTCAGAATTTCCCGGGGCCAGCTCATCCTGGCATCGTAGGAGTTCAGATAGAGGATATGTACAATATCCTCCTCCTGAGCAAAGAGAATAGAAGACAGAAATATCTGTGAGATAAGAAAAATCCAGAACCCTTTAAGTCTCATATATGAAATTCATTATAGACGATCTATAGGGGATAAAAAGTCTTTTTTTTCAATTTCAGGCTGAACAGCTGGGTTCGGGAACAAACACAGGGGCCAGTTTTACAAGGTCGATTCTGTTCTTCCGTGAAGTTCTGCCGATAACTCCCGCGGTGGAACGGAACTGAAGATGATCCTCTTCCATATCCACATAGAGAGCCTGCCGGACCAGAACCGTGTCGCTGCACATGGATGGAGTCAGATCCGGCTGGAAAACCAGATCTCCGTAAACAGGATCGTGAACATGAAATTCCGCTTCGTTGGTAGCAAAAGAGATCACATTCCCTTCTTCATCAAACTGAAGGGAATTGGTTTCGCCGTTCATGCCATTGGGGTCGGGATCAAAGACACGAACCGGCCCCAGAGGAGTGCTCAGAACTTCCGGAGAGGCAGGCTCACAGGATGCCAGCGCTCCGTTTCTGTAAAAAGAGATCCCCCGACGGATCATCATATCTCCGAGAGGCGTGGACACCATCACCCTCTCTTTCGGCCAGAAGGTAATGCTCTTCAGCTCCCCGGTTTCATAAAAATGCAGATAGAGCGGTTTGACTGTGATCTCTCCCATGGGTGTGGGGATCGTCTCGGCCGATGCCAGTTCATACTCATTATTCTCACTCCAGTAACCCGAGAGTTTTCCGTTCAGCTGAAAGAGCCTGCAGAGGGCCCCACCGGGGTAAAAGGTAACCAGTTCGGCTGAATAGGTTCCGCAGGCAGTTTGTATATCCGCAGCCTCCTGGAGGGGAACGGAACGGATATTACCCATTTTGTCGAACCGGACAGGCATCAGTTTTTTTCTGCCGAAATCCTCGGTTTTGTAGAGAGGGGTCAGATCCCCCGCAGAGGTGGGGAGGGTCACTTTTTCATGAACCTGTATCGCTTCAACCAGGCCGTTCCGCTTTGTGTAAATACTGTGTCTGACAGTTTCCAATGGGTTCATTTTCAGCTCCTTGCTTTGAAAAGAAAGAAGCAAAAATGATGCCAGGATCGGCTACGGAAATAAATCACAGCTATCTGCTTACAGGAAAAGGAGTAATAGAGAATATTCTGTTTTATTTTTTCTCAGGGTTTCCCGAAAAAATATACGTCCCGGTAATTTTGGCAGAATAAGATACCCGGATGAAGATTTCTTTCGGGAAAGCGAATTCAGGAAAAACTGACAACCATTGTGGAAATACTGTCGAACAGGGGGGCAGTACTGCGGAACTGATCAAGTTCGGAATTCAAAATGGTACTGAACCCTCCATTGAGTTCTCTGTAGTTTTTAACCAGGCAGTTTTTAATCCTCTCTATCCCGAATTTTTCGCCGAAGGGGTTCAGGCATTTTTCCATTCCGTCTGAATAGATAAAGATGTTCCTCAGATTTTCAATCCTGCAGGTGTAGGGAACATCCCGGAATATGACAATATCTTCCTTTCCCATCGGTTCATACTGAGGCGGTACCAGTTTAGCCCGGATTTTTCCCTCCTCAGAGAGAATCAGAAAGGGCGAAGGGTATCCGAAGTTGTAGAGGGAAACCAGGGATTTGTCCTTCCGGATGAAAAGGAACAGTCCTGTAACATCTCTCTCATCGGGAATTTCTTCCAGCAGGAGCGCATTCAGCCCCAGAAGCAGCTTTTCCACATCTTCCTTGTCCAGGTCATGGAGCCTCTCTCTGGTCTTGAAATACGCATCAATGACCATGGTAAGCATGGAAGCCGTGATCTGATCTCCCTCCACATCAAAACAGGCAATCATGGACAGGCTCTCGGTTATGCGGGTTGTATAGTAGTGATCTCCCCCCAGATCATGCGCCCAGTGTATATCGGTCCGGATCTGAAAAAGGGAGTCCTCTATGATATTTTTCTCCAGGATTTTCTGACGCATCTCTCTGGAGTTGGCCACTTCCCTCCTCTGCAGATCAGAGATATGACTGAGGATGTGATGAAGGCTCACGACCCCGAAAAGGTTGTTGTTATGATAAACAATGTAATATTTCAGTTCGTCGATTTCTCCTGTGGCAATCTGAACAAAAAGTTTCCTTATATTTTCCCGGCTGTTGAGGCTTTCGTATTTGCCGTGATAGAGGTTCAGGGAAGACACGGATTTACCAGCATTTCTGAAAGAGACCTTATCCTGCTCGAACAGATCTCTGGACAGAACGCCGTATCCGCCCTGCTCCATCTCCACAGGCAGAGCCTTCAGTTCCGGATCATCTTCAAAGTACAGCCCGCTGTCCCTGATGGTAATCATACCGCTTATGGGCTCCACACACTCTGTGATATAACCGATCTGGGTCGGATGAAATTCAAAATCGTTCATTTTTTCCATAAGGAGAACCTCTTCAGGAAGGGAGATAGGTGATTATACCCCTGTTCCGGGCAGTACGAAAGAATTCTTTCCGGAGATTTATCCTACATTCCTGTATTTTTAACAACCAAGAATGCCATATTTGTAGGGAGGGATGGCTATTTTTTACTTTTAAGTATTTTATTTCATTTTATACTTATTGGTATATTTCAAATATAACTATATAAAGGAATATTTTATATTTTTTTGTATTTATTTTTTTACATTTATGTATTTTTTGGTACATTTTTTGCAAGATAATAGAAAACTTCCAAAAACGGAGACTTCTACAAAATGAAAAAACACTTATCCCGTGTGGGAATCATAACCCTCCTTCTGGCGGTGCTTCCCCTGTTTTCCCTTACCGCTGCCGAAAATAATATGGCAGATATAATCCGGGGCATCGATACCTTCTGGGTTCTGATAGCCGCCTTCCTTGTTTTCTTTATGCAGGCCGGATTCGGTATGGTTGAAGCCGGATTTATCCGGGCCAAGAATACAACAAACATTCTGACAAAGAACTTTCTGGACTTCTGCATGGCATCTCTGGGATATTTCCTGTTCGGATATGCCCTGATGTTCGGTACAGGAAACGGCTTTATGGGCCTGTCGGGATGGTTTCTGTCAGGTGCTGAAAGCGGAGCGGATGTTCCCCTTTTCGCCTTCTGGCTTTTTCAGGCGGCCTTTACCGGAGCCGCGGCAACGATTGTTGCCGGAGGTATGGCGGAAAGGATGAAATTCAAAGCCTATCTGATCTACTCTTTCCTGATTTCCGCCTTTATCTACCCCATCGTGGGACACTGGGTATGGGGTGGCGGCTGGCTCGCCGGACTGGGTTTCAATGACTTCGCCGGATCCGGTGTTGTTCATACAACAGGCGGTGTTGCCGCTCTGATCGGAACGATGATGCTGAAGCCGAGAACCGGAAAATACCGTGCCGACGGATCTTCCAACATGATCGCCGGACACAATATTCCCCTGGCATCCCTGGGTGTTTTTATCCTCTGGTTCGGCTGGTTCGGATTTAACCCCGGATCCACACTGTCCGTCGGAAACGGCGATCTGATTGCGCGTGTTGCCATCAATACCAACCTGGCCGCAGCCGCGGGAGGTATACTGGCAATGATTACCATATGGATTCAGTCGGGAAAACCCGACCTGTCCATGGCCTTAAACGGGGCTCTTGCCGGTCTGGTAGCTGTGACAGCGCCCTGTGCGTTCATTGATCCCTGGGCAGCCATCGCCATCGGAGCCGTGGGAGGCGTCCTTGTCGTTCTGGCGGCTATCGGTCTGGATAAACTCCATATCGACGACCCTGTGGGAGCCTTCCCTGTTCACGGTGTGAACGGTATCTGGGGAACCCTCTCTATAGGTATTTTCGGAAAAGCCGCTCTTGGTCTTCCCCATGACGGTCTTCTGTACGGAGGTGGTTTATCCCAGTTCGGTATCCAGCTCCTGGGGATTGTGTCCATCATCCTGTTTGTTGCCATTACCATGGGAACAATTTTCAAGGTCATTGATCTGACCATCGGTCTGAGGGTCACCAAGGAAGAAGAGAATCTTGGTCTGGACATCGGCGAACATGGGCTGGAATCCTACACTGGTTTCCAGATCATCGAGTAAACTTAAAAAGAGAGGCGGAAAATATGTTTTTAATTACAGCACTGATACAGCCCCAGAAACTGGAAGACGTCAAACAGGCGCTCTTTAAGGCTGATGTTCATAAAATGACTGTGTCTTCTGCTAAGGGTTGCGGCCAGCAGAAAGGTTACACCGAAAGTTTTCGTGGTGTTCATTCCGAGGTGATTCTGAGAAATAAGATTCAGATTGAAATTGCCGTGACAGAACCCTACCTGGAAAAAACCATCGATGCCATTGTGGCTGGAGCCAGAACAGGAAATATCGGTGACGGTAAAATTTTTGTGACCGAACTGAAAGAGTGCGTCCGGATCCGAACGGGCGAACGCGGCGCCGACGCCATCGGCTAGGAATTATATCCTGCAGAAAAATCCCCTTCCGCATCCGGGCAGGGGATTTTTTTTGCTCCCACTTGTACGGGGCAGATTACTGCACACAATCCGGGCAGTTCCCTGCGGAAATCCAGCTGTTCCTGACCAGAAAAGCATAGATCTTACAGCCCGCACAGAACCCGAAGAAACTTTCAAGGAAAGAGAAGAAAAGCAGCAGCGCCGTCACGGCCACTGACCAGAAGACGGCTCCCGCACTGAGCAGGATTAAAGCAGTCAGGGATAAAAAGAAACCGATAGCAGCGGCAAAACGCTTGGGATGAAAAAAAACAGGCTTCGGTTTCATATGAATGGAATCCGACAGGAGCCTTCCTGCCAGAGCCAGAGGGCTGAAAAGGGGATATCCCAGCGCCCTTATGGCAAAATCTATCACAAGTATCCCCGCAAAAAGAGGCTGCCTGGTAAAGACAAAGAGCAGAGAAAGCAGAAAGACCTGTCCTGCCACCAGCCGTACTACAGAGGAATTGACTTTTTTTGGTATACTGATAACTTTCATGTCTAGTATCTTAATCATTTTACTAGTGTTTGTAAATATAAATAATACTGATTTTATATTATTTATGCTTTTTCTGCTGTTGCAGCGCTTCTACCGAGCCTGAGAGAGGGCCTCCACGATCTCTGCCGGAGGCCTATTTTCCTGAACGCCCTTTTCAAGGATCTTCGCACCGGCCTTCTGCATTCCAGCCATCAGCGCAGCAATGGTTTTCCCCTCTCTCACAAAAAGCTTGAGGTACCGTCCTGTCTCATCGGTAAACCTGTCACCCTGCCAGCCAGTTTCCCGATCTTCCGGATGCACCCTGTCCAGACACATGGAAAAGAAGAAGTCACCGAAAACTTCGCATTTCAGACGGGCGGCCCGGTTATCCCTTTCAGCGGGAGTTCCCGCCATATTCAGGCCGGCCACCTGCCCCTGATATTCGGCGGCATGCCAGAGGCCGTAGGATCCCAGCCCTGTCGGCTCCAGAACGTCACCCGCCGCATATATGCCCGGAATAATCGTTTCCATGTTGAAATTGACAGCAATACCGATGGGACCGCAGATTCCCAGGGACGCGGCGATCTCCGTATTGGGTTTGATACCTACAGAAGCCAGGATGAGGTCGCCGTTCTGTACGCTCCCATCACTGATCAACGTATAGGGATAATCTGCTTTTTCATGGACTTCCACACTCTGAACAGGAGCATTGAAAATACAGGCGATGCCATTTTTCTTCAAAAGCTCCAGAAGCCTCTGGGAGAGGGCCGGATCCAGCCATTTCTTCATGAGCCTGTCATCCAGCCCTGTGACAACCACATCCCTGTTCATAAGCCGGCACTGCTCCGACAGTTCGATCCCCTCCACCCCCTGACCCAGAATCAGAATCTTTCTGCTGGAGAGGATACTCTGGCGAATCTGTTCCGCCTGGGCAGCCTCTCTGAGGTGCATGATATATTCCTTTCCGGGTATCCGGATCTCCGAAGGGGACGCTCCCGTGGCGATCAGAAGATGATCCCAGCCGATGCTGCCCCCCCGGCTGAGCAAAACGGTACGGGATGAGACATCGATCTTTTCTACAGAGGTTTGATTCAGAAGTGTTATGGAGTTTTCCTCATACCACTGATGAGGATAGAGAGCAAAATCATCTTTCCTGAACCCGGAGGCAAGCTTTTTGGTCAGGTTTGTCCGTTTGTAGGGGAGCCTGTCCTCTCTGTTGACTATGAGAATTGTATCTGAAGGTTTCTGCTCCCGGATTGTGAGAGCTGCCGAAAGCCCTGCCCGGCAAGCGCCGATAATTATATGATCATATTTGCTTTCCATAGAGAAGATTTTATGCCATCACCGACTGAATTTCCACAAAAGAGACAGGAGAAAACTGAACTTGGCTAAATATGTCAAAATATAATTGACTTATTGTTCCGCATATACTAGTATATAACTCATATATCGGTATATTTTTACCGAATCCATATTAAATGGTACTTTTCATTCATTGAAAAACAAAATGGAGGTTTTTTTTATGAAAAAGATACTTTTACTGCTCACAGCAGCAGCAATTCTTCTCATGAGCTGCGGAAAACAGGATGCTCCTGTTGCAGCCCCCCAGGCTCAGGCACAGGCTCCTGCAGTTTCTGACGGCAGCGAAGATCTTACCATTGATTTCCAGGTTAGTCTGGCCGGTGATGACAGCATCAACCACTTCAACTGGAAAGGGAATGTAAGATACATGGCTGCAGAAGATTCCTACGATGCCGCTTCCGGAGCATCCGCCATGGGATCCACCCACCTTTTTATGATGTATCTGTATGATGTGGAAGCTAAAGAAGCTATGGGATCCGGTCTGAGAGGACTCTTCCTTTTCGGTGTCAACTCAGCAGCACAGACTGCCAATGACAATCTCCATGCGATCAAAAACAGTGACGGCTCCATTGTAATCCAGTATGTTCACAGAGGAACCGCCTACAGATTTACCACAGATACAAAGGGAATTCTTGCCCTGCCTGACGGTAAATTTGAAAGCCGGAAAATCGGAACACCCCAGGAACTGGAAGCCGAGTTTACAAGCGACGGAACAGCCAAAGGCGTAGACTTTGAAAAAGTGTTCTCCTCTGATGTTCAGTGGGCCGGTGCCAGCAGAGATGCCATGTACCTCTGGGACGGAGATCTGAAAGTCACTCTTGAAAATGATGTCCTTGCTGTTAACGGAGTATTAACTGCTGTAGAGCAGTAGCCCTTCCCTCTCTATGAGATTTACCCTGTCCCTGCGGGCAGGGTTTTTTTGTCTCTTTTTCTCCGTCTGCTAGCCCGGCTCCCCTATTGTCATATAATCCGAAAATCCTTATATGGAAAGATTATATCTCCTAAACAGGGATTCCTCATTGGTCAATATTGACAAAATCCAAAAAAATGTCAAAATAAAGGCAAAACCGAATTTTTTCAACTGAGACAGGTCTGGAGAGAGATTCAGATACTGCCTCTGCTGGAGTCAGCATATGGCGTCTGCAGCGCCGGAACGGACTCGTGAAAAGCAACTTAATAAGGAAGGATTATGCAGAAGGATACTATCATTCTGAAAGATGATGCCAGAATAGGAATTATCAACAGAGGAGAAGCGGCTCTCAGGTTTATACGGGCCGTCAATGAATACAACATTTTGCACGGGACCTGTTTCAAAACTGTGGCATTCTACATTCAGGCCGAAGAGGAAGCTCCCTTTGTCAAAATGGCCGATGAGATTCTCCTGCTCTCAGACCTGCCGGGGTTTCCGGGTAAACAGAAATCCCCTTATCTGGATCATGAACTCATGCTGGAAGGCCTTGAAAAAACCCGTTGTGATGCCATCTGGGTGGGTTGGGGATTTGTTTCAGAAGATGCTGTTTTTGCAGAAAAAATAGAAAAGAAAGGGATCCTGTTTATGGGTCCCTCCAGCACAGCCATGTCACGGCTGGGTGATAAGATAGAAGCCAAGGATCTGGCCGAAACCGCGGATGTTCCCATTCTGCCCTGGAGCAGAAGAGCCGTTAAAGACCTGGACGATGCGAGGAAGATATCCGAAGAGATCGGCTACCCCGTCATAGTCAAGGCAGCCAATGCCGGCGGAGGCCGGGGAA
This sequence comes from Oceanispirochaeta sp., assembly GCA_963666275.2. Classification (GTDB taxonomy): domain Bacteria; phylum Spirochaetota; class Spirochaetia; order DSM-2461; family DSM-2461; genus Oceanispirochaeta. Next base: position 348,535 of record CAXXOA010000001.1, on the reverse strand, counting down.
TCCGTTTTGTCAGAACCCCGGAGGAACTGGAAAGCCAGTTCAAATCCGCCAGGGATGAAACTGTCAGGATCACAGGAAACGATGTTGTCTTTATCGAAGCCCTTGTGGAAAAAGGCCGGCATCTGGAAGTGCAGGCCCTGGCGGACAGCCACGGAACAGTCAACACATTCGGAGTGAGAGACTGTTCGGTCCAGCGGAAAAATCAGAAAATCATCGAAGAGACACCGCCGGCGGGACTCCCCGAAGAGATGCTCACAGAGATGCAGGAAGCCGCAAAAAGGCTTATCCTGGCGGCAGAGTATGTGGGTGCCGGTACGGTGGAATACCTTTATGACCTGAACAGGAAAGAGTTCTACTTTATGGAAGTCAACACAAGACTTCAGGTAGAGCATCCCATTACAGAAACCCTCTACGGAGTAGACCTTGTGAAGGGCCAGATCGATGTGGCCCGGGGATTCAAAGTGGATCTGTCAGACAGACAGCCCTTCGGCGCTGTTGCGGAAGTCAGACTCAATGCGGAAGACCCCGACAGGGATTTCAGCCCCGCTCCGGGAGAAGTGGTCCTCTTCAAGGCTCCGGCAGGCCCGGGAATCCGGGTGGATTCGGGTATAGAACAGGGAAGTACGATTCCTTCGGAGTTTGACTCCATGGTGGCAAAGATTATTGCTCACGCCCCGACGAGACCCGAGGCGCTGGCCCGGCTTGAACAGGCTCTGAATACTCTCCGTATCAACATAGTGAACGGAACCACCAACAGGGCCTTCCTGCTGGAACTTCTGAACAATAAAGCTATAAAGGACGGCGGAGTTCATACGGGTTTTGTAGAAGAGCTTCTGAAAAACAGAACCCTTGTCCCCCAGGAGGGAAAAGTCAGAGCCGCCCTGATGGCGGGAGCAGTGGAAATCTACAATCAGAACTTTTCCACAGACTATCTGAATTTCGAAGATGAAATCAGCCGGATCGGTCATCCCCGAACCCTGACATCTGCCGAGGGCTATGAGATAAACCTCAGCACCGGAGGCAACAGCTATAAATTCCAGGTGCGCTCCATGGGCGGAGAAACCTATCATATCCGTTATGAAGAGAAAGACCTGATCTGCCGGTACAAACAGGGAGACCAGGAATCCCGTCTGATCCTTGACGGCGAGAGATACAATATCCTCATGGTGAAACGGGCAGATATGCTCCAGTGCGAAGTAGACGGCTATCCGGTGATGCTGGAGAGCGACTCGGGCGGTTATGTAAAATCCCCCTCCCCCGCCATTGTCCTGAACGTGGTTGTGGAAGTCGGAAAAAAAGTAAACAAAGGCGATGTTCTTCTTGTTCTGGAAGCCATGAAGATGGAGATGCTTGTGGAATCTCCGGGAGACGGCCTTGTCACTGAAATCTGCGTTGCTCCGGGCGCTCAGATTACCGCCGGACAGCCTCTGGTTCTCCTTGATCTGAAAGATCAGGAGGAGGAAGAGGAAATTCAGGCGAATGAGCCGGTTTCCTTCGATGAGATCCAGGTGGACGGTGAGGAGAAGTGGAACTATCTGCTCAGAAAACTCAATGCCGTGTTCCTGGGATACGATTACGGTAGATCCAGCCTGAAGGCCTTTCAGCAGCTTGTGGACTTTACCAGGGAACATCAGGAGTATCTGACCAGACTGGTTCCCCAGCTGATCCGGATCCTAGACGCCTACACGGCGGTGGAACAGCTCTTTACGGACAAAGAGGTTCTGACTAACAGTTTCGTCCGCCCCATGAGCTATCAGGAATTGCTGGCCCACTACTTTCTGCGGGAAAAAGACAGGGAAAAAGGCCTGCCCGAAGACTTCCTGGCAGATCTGAAACGCTGTACCGACTACTATCACGGGGAAGATGCGGATAAAACCGCACGGAACCAGGCTCTCTACTATATCTACCACTCCCATGGAAGGCTGAAGAACAAACATGATATTCTCAAGCAGATCCTTTTTGCTCTGGAAGATCTTCCTGTCTTCCAGGATATCCATCCCAAACTCTCCGATGTGATCAGCAGGATTGTGAGTCTCACTCAGATGATCGATCCCTCCACAGCGGATGCGGCCCTTTACGCCCGGTACAGAATCATCGACTCCATTACGGTGGAAAAGATCCGGACAGCCCAGATTAAAGCAGTCGACCGCATGCTGGAACAGAACAAATCGGAAGATCTGATGAACGAGATCATCGACTCTTCCGGAGATATCATGGACAGACTGGCCGAACGGGCCCTTCTGGAGGACGAGAAAAAGAGCTCCCTCAGCCTGGAAGCTATGGGACGCAGGCTGAACAGAGACAGGGATTTCCAGTCGGGCAAACTTCTGAAAACCGGAAAGATCCGGGCCTACTACTGTGAGAGCCGGAATCTGGATATGGACTTTCTCCATAGGGATCTGACCTGTGTGATCGATGAAAAAGATCTGCACCACAGGATCATATGCGATCTGGCCGATCAGGTCGGCGGTGACTCCCGGATAACAGTGACCCTGATTATCCGCTCTGAAAACAGAACCGATGAAGAGTACCTGGCCCAGGCCCCCTGGAGTGTTTCCGAGAGGGTGTCAAAACTCTGTGTGGGATGGTTTGCACCGGGAACCTATCAGTTCTACCGGACCTATATGAACCATGAGAACAGCTGGGAGGAGTACAGACTGGCCAGAGGTTTCAGCCCCCTGGAATTCAGAGAGCTCCGGGTCATCCGCCTCCAGAAATTCGATCATACAATTCTGTATAAATCCAATACGGTGACTCTGCTGGAATCGTCAGCCATTGAAAACCCCAAGGAAAAACGGCTTTTCGCTCTGGCTTCCTTTTCGGAACCCAAAGCCGAATGGGCGGATCAGAACAATATCAGCCGGATGATCCTTTTTGAAAACGCCTTCAGCGATGCGGTCTTTGCCATGAGATCGGTGCAGGCAAAATACAAATTCCGCCTTCAGTGGAACCGGATCATCATGCACAACCGGTCTCTTCAGAATCTGAAACTGAAACAGATGCAGAACTACGGCCATAAGATTCTTCCCCAGACTCATGACCTGGGCCTGGAGAAGGTCGTTGTCTATACAAGACGGAAACGCTGGTCTGAAGATAAAATCAGGGAACTGGAACTGATCATGAGCAACCTCTATCAGGATCAGTACTCCATGAGGAGCCGCAAGCCCCGGATTGATGCTCTCGAACCGGCAGACAATTACACGGGAAAAGTCGTACGGGCCCGCCAGAGGAATATGGTCTATCCCTATGAGTTCCTGAAAATGATCACCTATGCGGGACTCCCCCTGTACAAGGGATTTCCCCGGGGAGATTTTGAAGAGTTCGATATTGATATCGATGCAAAGGGCCGTCAGGAAATTATCTCTGTCAGAGACAGGATCTACGGTGAAAATACAGCCAATGTGGTTTTCGGTATTATCAAGCACCCCCATCCGGACGGTGAGAGCGAGATGGAAAGGGTAATCCTTCTGTCCGATCCCACCAGAGACCTGGGAAGTCTGGCAGAGCCCGAAAGCCGCAGGGTCATTGCCGCACTGGACCTGGCGGATCAGCAGGGAATTCCCGTGGAATGGCTGCCCATCTCTTCGGGTGCCAAAATCGATATGGAAACCGGAACGGAAAACCTGGACTGGACGGCGGCGGCGCTGAAAAGGATCATCGATTTTACCCAGGCCGGCGGAGAGATCAACGTAATTGTTCCCGGAGTGAACGTGGGTGCCCAGTCCTACTGGAATGCCGAATCTACAATGCTTATGCATACCAAAGGTATTCTGATCATGACTGACGACGCCTCCATGCTGCTCACTGGAAAGAGAGCTCTGGACTTTTCCGGTTCCGTATCGGGTGAAACCAACCTGGATATCGGAGGAGCCGAAAGGATCATGGCCCCCAACGGGCAGTGTCAGCTCAGGGCTAAAACTCTGGCAGATGGCTACAGGATGCTCCTGGATCACTATAAATACAGCTACAAAGCCCCGGGACAGGCCTATCCTCCCAGAATGAAAACAGATGACCCTGCGGACAGAGACATAACAAAAGAGAGCTACAATGACTTTCTGGATCAGGGGTTTGAAACCATAGGGGACATCTTCAGCATGTACAAAAACCCCGAAAGGAAGAAACCCTTTGATATCCGTCAGGTCATGAGCGCTGTCATCGACAAGGATGCGGGATACTTCGAAAGATGGCAGAGAATGAAAGATGCGGACACCTCCATTGTCTGGGAAACCAGAATAGGCGGTTATGCCGCCGGTATGATAGGAATCGAAAGCCGTCCCCTCCCCCGGTTCGGCTCCATTCCCCATGACGGCCCCGAAACCTGGACCGGAGGAACACTCTTCCCCCAGTCATCTAAAAAGGTGGCCCGGGGGATCAACTCCTTTTCAGGACGGATGCCTCTTGTGATCCTGGCGAACCTGTCGGGATTTGACGGATCACCCGAATCGCTGCGGAACCTTCAGCTCGAATACGGTGCGGAAATCGGTCGGGCTATTGTGAACTTCAAAGGGCCTATTGCCTTCCTGGTGGTTGCCCGGTATCATGGCGGAGCCTATGTTGTCTTTTCCAAGTCTCTGAACCCCAATATGAGGGCCGGAGCGGTACAGGGATCTTTTGCCTCCGTACTGGGTGGAGCTCCTGCAGCGGCGGTTGTATTCCCCAGGGAAGTCTCACGGGAGACCTATCTGGATCCGCGGATCGCCGAATGCCGGAACTTTCTGGACAGCGGCATGTGTACCCAGAAAGACTATGATGAACTGTTCCAGAAGGTTTATAACGAAAAACAGACCTCACTGGGTCAGAAGTTCGATCAGATCCACTGTGTGGCCAGAGCCAAGGAAGTAGGATCCATAGACGATGTGGTCACTCCCGAAACCATCCGGCCCTATCTGATCAACTCGATCGAAGCGGGAATGCACAAATTGCAATAGTTTATTAACTGGACTTTCTCCAGTTGAAAAGGGTTTTTACCTGCCCGGTTGTTAACCGGGCAGGTTTTTTTTGAGGACAGCGGTTAAACCACATCCCTCACAGCCTCAATAAACGACCTGATATGATCTTTTTCCAGACAGGATTTATGGTAGACCATGCCGCTGGGAAAGGAAGCCCGTCTCAGATCGGGATGGATCTCCTTCAGGCCGAACTGCTCGGCTATAAAACTGATAGGCTGGGGCAGGACGGTCAGATACTGGGTGGAACTGACGGCCTCCATAAGATTGATCATGGATCCGCTGATATACTTGATTCTCCGCCGGCTGCTCTGACTGAGCATATTATCATCTTCAATATCCTGATCGGCCACCTGATTGCTGTGGGAGAACACGGCAAAATCGAATTGATCCAGATCGTGTTCCCTGATATTTTTCTTTTTGAAAATGGGATGATTCCAATGGGCATAAAAGGAAAAGCAGACATTCATCAGATGTTCCTGGATAATCCCCGCCATAGGCTTGAGATTAGAGATATCACAGAAAATGATGTCAAATTTTCCCTCCAGAAGACCGTCATAGACTTTTTTCGAGTATCCCGTAATCACTGTAAGCTGTATGTCCGGATAGGAGTCCGTATACTGCTGGACTATTTTGGGAAAAATGCCGTACTGCCAGGCCAGGCCCGAACCGATACGGAGTTTTTTGACAACCCTGTTTTTCAGATACTCGATCTCTTCCAGTGCGTAACGGAACTCATTCCCCATGGAGCAGACCTGCGCATAGAGCACTTCTCCGTACTCAGTGAGCTCTACACCTTTGTTTTTCCGTTCGAACAGTTTGGTATCAATAAGCTCTTCCAGAATTTTTATACTTCTGGAAAGTGAGGGCTGAGAGATAAAAAGGATCTCCGAAGCCCTCAACATGGAGGAGGTTTCCGCGACAGCTTTGAAATGTTCCAGGTATTTATGAAGCATGATTTGTTTTTTTCCGGATTTCATGGTATCAGTTTTTTCTATAACAAGCAAGATTTATTGTATTGGACAATATAACAAACTGATTGTTTAATGGAATCACACCAGAAAATAATCATGATTATTTATCTTAAGGAAACATTAATTCAAAGGAGTCTTTATGCACTTCAAAAAAGCACTTGCCCTGCTGGCAATGTCAGTAATGAGCATCTCACTATTTGCCAACGGTCAGGGCGAATCTTTCCCCAACAGACCAGTTCAGAATATTTTCCCCTGGGATCCGGGCGCGACCTATGCGGCCTCCCAGTTCGTAGCCAATGAAATGGCAGAACACCTGGGAACAACAATGACCGTAACCTCAACAACCGGTGCGGGCGGAGTAAAAGCTGCCATGACAGTACTGTCCAAACCTGCTGACGGATACACCATTTTCGACGGTTATGTAGCCCCTCTTATTCTCTCACCCCTTTTTGGAAAAGCCGATTATACCTATGAGGATTTCAAACCCCTCTACGGTGTTGTCTCCAATGCCTTCACCATTGTTGTCAGAAAAGACGACGACCGCTTCCAGGACCTGGAAGATCTGATTGAATATGCCAAAGCCAATCCGGGAGAACTCAGCTAAAGTGCCGGACCGGAAGTATCCCTGCCCCACATGTCTTCCGCCTCTCTGCTGAAAAACACCGGTGCTGTTACACGTCACATTCCCTACAATGACTCCAATGTGGGAATCAAAGACCTCCTGGCGGGAGAACTGGACTTCAATATCATGAACTCCGGCGGTTACAACAGCTACAAAGACGAAGTCAGAATCCTGGCAGTACTCAGCGACCTTCCCCAGCCTGCCTTCAAAGGCCAGCCTCTTGTAAAAGATTTCGGTTACTCCATTGGTCTGGACGGACTGGCAGCTACTGGATGGACCTGGTGGGTAGTCCACAAAGATACTCCTGATACGGTTGTAACTGTTCTCCGGGAAGCTCTGAAGAAAACTCTGGACAACCAGGCGGTTCAGGCGAAACTGGCCGAGATGGGATACCTTGTTATGCCTACAGATGTATACAATCCCGACAACTATGCTGAGCAGTGCTCACTGATGACCCAGCAGCTCGAATCTGCCATCGATGCGATCGAGTGGGAAAAATCAGAAATTAAAAAATACAACTAATAACGTTAAAATGACACGCTGCTGATCAGGCATGATCGGCAGTGTGTCTTTTTTTTACAGGATACGGTGAATTATGAAATTATCCCGAAAATCTAAATCCGAACTGGCTGTGGCCTTCTGCTTCATGATACCAGCCATAGTGGCCCTGCACGAAATAGGTACAAAATTTGTAGAGAAAGAGATGCATACAGGCGGAGGAGAGCAGAATGCGGCACTCTTTCCCAGAATCCTTTCCATTCTGCTGCTGCTTCTGGCAGTAACAAAAATCGCCGGCGTCATTATCGATACATACAAAAACGGCAGAAAAGAATCTGAAGACTCATTCTACCTCTTTGAGCCAGACGGCAGAAAACGGACTGCCGCTATGTTCATTATTTTTGTCCTTTATATTCTGGGACTGGCCAATCTTGGCTTCTATGCGGCGACTCCTCTGGCTCTGGCAGCATTCTTTCTCATTCTGGGGCTCAGAAAAGTCCTGATGCTTATCCCTCTTTCACTGGGAACCACACTGGCTATCTGGTACCTTTTCGGTGTTCTCCTGAAAGTGGTACTGCCTGTCGGAAAATTCGGACTGTATTTTTAAGGAACAAAGTATGTTATCAGAAATATTATTAGCAGGAGCTCCTCTCTATTTCGGATTCTCTCAACTGCTTTTAACAGGTTTCGGCGTTTTTATGGGTATCATTATCGGAATTCTTCCGGGACTCGGCCCCCTTCTCGGTCTAACCCTGCTGACACCATTAGCTATGAATATGAATCCCTACACAGGAATGGGATTATTAATAGGAATTTTTGTAGGAGGGACAGCCGGCGGAGCCATATCGGCGATTCTCCTGAGAATTCCCGGAACTCCTATTGCAGCGGCAACCCTGCTTGACGGGTATCCCCTGGCTCAGAAGGGACAGGCGCCCTTTGCTGTCAGCCTTGCCATTACAACATCGGCCATAGGCGGTATCATCGGCGGATTCTACCTGATTTTCTTCTCTCCCCTGCTGGCAAAAGTAGCACTCAGATTCGCTCCCCCCGAATACTTTGCCCTGGCATTGACAGGTGTGGTCTGTATTGCGGTGGTTTCGAAGGAATCGACTGTGAAAGGGCTTATGACCGGAGTACTGGGACTGCTCCTTTCCACCATAGGAATGGATCCCTTTATGAGCAACTTCCGCTTTACCTTCGGATCCCTGGCTCTGGCCGGCGGCATCGGGATAGTGGCGATGGTCATAGGGCTTTTTGCCATAAGCGAAATGTTCTCCCAGGTGGAACAGGGGGATTTTGATACCAGCCCCCATCTGAAGGCATTCCTCCCGCCCCTGCGTTCCATAACGGAAAATTTCAGACAGTGGTGGAACCTTCTCCGATCGAGCTCTCTGGGAACCTTTATTGGAGCCCTTCCGGGCGCGGGAACGGTCATTGCCAGCTTTGTATCCTATGCGGTAGCCAAGAACAGTTCCCGTCACTCGGAAAAATTCGGTACGGGAATTCCCGACGGCGTGATTGCCACTGAATCAGCCAATAATGCCTGCTGCGACGGAACCCTGATTCCCTCTCTGACTCTGGCCCTGCCCGGAGACCCCAGCTCGGCCATGCTTCTGGCGGCTCTGATGCTTCTGGGATACATCCCCGGTCCCCGTCTGTTCGTGGAAAATCAGGATCTGGTAGGAGGAATCTTTCTTGCCTATATCAGCTCCAATATCTTCCTTCTGATCATCGGGCTCCTCTGTCTGCCTCTGTTTGTGAAGGTTCTGAATGTAAAGAAAAAGTATCTGATTCCGGTGATTCTAGTTCTGTGTGCCGTAGGATCCTATGGAATGGAAACCTCCATCAACGACCTGTGGATTACTCTGGTCTTCGGCGTGGCAGCCTTCATCCTTCAGAAGTTTGACTATCCCCTGTCTCCTTTTGTGATTGCCAATGTACTGGGGCCTATCATGGAAGAGAACTTCAGAAGATCATTAATCATGTCAGGTGAGAAGGCATCCATCTTCTTTACCAGACCCATCACTGTTTCGATCATTACTATCAATATGATTCTATTGATTGTCACTCTGGTTCCCTTTAAAAGGATTTTCAGAACCCTGAAGAGAATACCCGAAAAGAGTTGAGGAAAACATCAGATGAAAACTATATTTCTCCTATTTGATTCATTAAACAGAAAAGCTCTGAGCGCCTACGGCGGTTCTCTGCGGACTCCCAACTTCGACAGACTCCAGAAAAAGTCGGTGACCTTTGAGAACCACTACGCCGGCAGTATGCCCTGTATGCCTGCCAGACGGGACCAGCAGACCGGAAGGTACAACTTTTTCCACAGCTCCTGGGGTCCTATGGAGCCCTATGACAACTCTCTGCCCCGGATCCTGAGGGATGAAAAAAATACCTCCAGCCATATAGTGACCGACCATGTCCACTACTTTGAAGACGGCGGTGCCAACTACTGCAGCAACTTCAATACCTGGGAATTTCACAGAGGCCAGGAGTACGATCCCTGGATTCCCTATGTACAGCCCGATATGGAAGCTCTGAAAAGGCAGTACGATCCCCGGCAGTTCAACTTTGAAGACGGTGCCCGGAGCGGTCACAAACTGCAGTATGCCAAAAATAAATGCTTCCGGATGAAAAGTAATGAGGATTTTCCCATGACCCGCTGTTTCGATTCGGCTCTGGAATTCCTCGATATCAACCGCAGTGCGGATAACTGGTTTTTCCAGCTGGAGTGCTTTGATCCCCATGAGCCCTTTGATGTTCCCCCGGAATACAAGGAAGCCTTCCATCTGCACAAAGAAACTGTCATGAACTGGCCCAACTACTCCCATCCAGTAGAAAGTCCTGAAGAGATTGACTACATAAGGCGGAACTATTCAGCTCTGGTGGCCTACTGTGACGATCAGCTGGGACGCCTGCTGGACAGGATGGATGAAGAGGACCTGTGGAAGGATACAGCCCTCATCGTGTCTACGGACCATGGCTTTCTGCTGAGTGAGCATGACTGGTGGGCCAAGGTTATTATGCCCAATTATCAGGAGATATCCCATATTCCTCTTATGGTTTACCATCCGGACTATAATAATCTGGCAGGACAGAGAAGAACTGCCACCACTTCAGTGATTGATCTGATGCCTACAATACTGGAATGGTACGGTTGCGAAATCCCCGAAGAGGTTCAGGGCCGGTCTCTAATGCCGCTTATGAAGGAAGACAGCGACAATGAACGAGTTGTGTGTACCGGAGTTTTGGGCGGTCAGGTTCTGATAACCGACGGCCGTTACGCCTATCACTACACTCCGAAACACCTGGACAGCACCGGGCTCTATGAATATAGAATCCATCCCTGCCATATGCGGGGACAGTTCAGCGTAAAAGAGATGAGGAATACCGAACTGCACCAGGGATTCAATTTCACCAAGGGCATGCCTGTGATGAAGATCAAGGGCCGGGATGACTCGAAGAGGGTTCCCAACCACGATGCTCAGGGATTTCAGGATATGGAGACAAGACTGTTTGATCTGCTTAATGATCCGACCGAATCCAACCCGATCAGCAATCCCCAGGTGGAAGAGCGGCTGCTTAATCGCCTGTCGGAAATCATGAAAGATCATGATGCTCCTGTAGAGATGTTTGAACGGTTTGCACTTTAATCAGACTTTTTATTTAAAAAATGAATTTTACCGGTCATCTCCGGATGAAATCTGTATAAAATTATGACCGCCTTATCCCCTGTGGCTCTCTGGTTAAGGGGATAAGGTTTTTCACTCTCCTGATCTGCTTTTTTCAACAGGATTTTCCTATCCTGCCTGCAGCTGTTTGACTATTCCGGTAAACTTCCCCTACAATACTGCTGCCAAGGGAGGGCCCCATGCAGACAAAACAGACTGATTATCCCTTTAATATGATCACAAAACCCATAGGTCCTCTCTGCAATCTCCACTGCGCCTACTGTTTCTATCTGACAAAGGAACAGCTCTTCCCCCACGACAGAAAAAAAGAGTTCATCATGTCTCCCCGGGTGAGAGAAGACTATATCCGGGAGTATATCCAGACCCAGCCGGAGGGAACTCCCGAGGTGGTATTCGGCTGGCAGGGAGGAGAACCGACCCTGCTGGGCATAGATTTTTTCAGGGATGTTCTGCGATTGCAGAAAAAGCATAACTCCCGCAATATAACAATCCGGAACAGCATTCAGACCAACGGAACCCTGATCACCGATGAGATGGCAAAATTTTTCAAAGAGAATAACTTTCTTGTGGGAATCAGTGTGGACGGACCGGAAAAGCTCCACAACAAATACCGTCTGGACCGGAGCGGAAAAGGAAGCTTCTCCCGGGTTATGGCGGGGATGGAGAATCTCAAAAAGCACAATGTGGATTTCAACACCCTTACGGTGGTGCAGAATGACAACTCCTTCCATCCCGTGGAAGTCTATGAGTTTCTTAAAGAGAGCGGCTCCGGCTATATCCAGTTCATCCCCATTGTGGAGCCCCACTACGGGGAAGGCAGCAGAATTGCCGGGGAACGATCCGTGTCTCCCCTGCAGTGGGGAAAGTTCCTTGTTGCCGTGTTCCAGAGATGGCTGAGAGAAGATATCGGAAGGGTCTTTGTCCAGCACTTCGACCTGACCCTGGGGCAGTACATGGGGCAGCCAGCCTCTCTGTGTGTCCATAGCAGATACTGCGGAAAGGCCCTGGCCATTGAACACAACGGGAACGTTTACAGCTGCGACCATTTTGTCACTCCCGAAAACTTTCTGGGAAATATTTCAACCCCTCTGGCAGATATGGCGGGAAGCGAAAAGCAGATTCGGTTCGGAAAGGACAAGTTCGAAACCCTGCCCGGGGAATGCAGAAACTGTCCCTACCTGGGACTCTGTTACGGAGGCTGCCCCAAAAACCGCCTTGTGCAGAAACCCACCGGAAAGCTCAACTGGCTCTGCGAGGGGTATAAATACTATTACAAGACAACCATGCCTGTCTATGCCGCTATGGCCCGGGCCCTGCAGCAGCGGCAGCATGCCTCACTGTACAAAAGATTTTTTACAATTCCCCCCGAAGTGGCAGGAACGCTTTCCCGTAATGATCTTTGTCCCTGTCTGAGCGGGAAAAAGTACAAGAACTGTCACGGGAAATAAACGCTCTTACCCATCTTTTCAGGATTCCTCATCAGAAAAAATATACTTTTGCAATATATTTGACAAATCAATTGATCTATCATTTGACACGTCAATCGATTAATCCTAAGATTACAATTATGGAGAACATCAACTACCTGATCAACCGAATGATCACAGCCCGTCAGGAGTTTCTGAACAGGCACCTGAAGCCCCTGGGCCTCACAAGCAGTCTCTTCCCCTTTATGCTTGAAATCATCCAGCATAAAAAACTCACACAGAAACAGCTCAGCCATCTGCTCCGGGTGGACCCTGCCCTGACCACCCGGAGCATCCGGAAACTCCTGGAACTGGAATACGTTCAGAAAGAGAATGATCCCCGGGACAGAAGAGCCAACTATATTTCCCTTTCACAGAAAGGTCAGGAACTGTCTGTGGAGATCCTGAAGCTGAACAGAGAGTGGTTCCGTATGGTAGCCAGAGATGTCCCCCTCCCGGAACTGGAAAAAACCATGAACATGCTGAAACAAATTGTGATCCGCCTGGAATCGGAAATTCTGGGAGACTCCACCATTCCCCCGACTCCTGTACAGCTTCCGGAGGATGCATGAATCGAAGAATGATACCCCGCGTACTGATCCCATTATTGCTGGGAGGCCTTGTCACATTCACTGTCATCCGGAGTCAGAGAGAGTCCATGCCTCTGGCATCGGGGATACTGGAAAGAGACCGGATAGAGCTCCCTGCAAAGGCGATGGAACAGATTGGTGAGATTTTTGTATCAGAAGGTGAACAGGTCCGTCAGGGGCAGATCCTCCTTCAGCTGGATACAGCCCGCAGTGAGGCAAACCTTCAGTCCGCCCGGGCCGACAGGATGAATGCGGAAGCCGCTCTGGAAAAAGTCCGCAACGGCACCCGCCCGGAGGAGATAAACCAGGTAAAAGCCCTCCTGGAGGCCGCCGAAGGAATCCTGATAGAGAGGGAACGGAATCTGGAGCGGCTTAAAAAACTGAACCAGCAGAACTTTAGCAGTACCGCTGATAAAGATGCCGCCGAATCCCTCTGGATCCAGGCACTGGGCAGCAGGAATGAACTGAAAGCCCGCCTGAACCTTCTTGTAGAAGGGAGCCGCCCGGAAGATCTGAAAATGGCCGAAGCTGCCCTGGAAGCAGCGGAGGCCCGGGAAACTCTTGCCGCTCTGGCTCTGGATGATCTGACTTTGAAAGCACCGGAAGAGGGAGTCGTCGACAGTCTCCCTCTGAAAAAGGGAGCCACTCCCTTAAGCGGGCAAACTCTGGCTGTTCTTCTCACAGGAGAGATCCCCTATGCCAGGGTGTACATTCCCGAGGAGCAGATCAGCAGCGTTACAATAGGAATGGAACTTCCCCTTCAGATAGACGGCAATGACAAAACTTTTCAGGGAACTCTCAGACGCCTATCCTCTGCCCCCGTCTACACACCGTATTTTGCCCTGAACCAGAGTGACCGGGGCCATTTGAGCTATCTTGCGATCATTGATATCAGAGACCCCGACGCGGCACACCTTGCCCCGGGGACTCCTGTCAGAGTCCCCCTGGAAGGAAAGCCATGAAGAACTGGGTCGTCCGGACAGAAGAGCTCACCAGAAAATTCGGTGAGCTTATAGCTGTAGACAAACTCTCCATGAAGATACCCCCGGGAGAGATATATGGGTTTCTGGGGCCCAACGGCAGCGGAAAATCCACCACGATCCGCCTCATCTGCGGACTCCTCACCCCTACTTCGGGTCACGTGGAAGCCCTGGGATATGCGATTCCCGAGAAGGCGGAGGAACTGAAGAATCATCTGGGATACATGACCCAGAAGTTCTCCCTCTATGAGGACCTCAGTGTCCGGGAGAACCTTCAGTTCCTGGCGGAAATCCAGAGTGTCCCCCGCAGGGACAGGCAGTCCCGAATAAAAGAACTTCTGACTCTGTTCCGCCTTGAGGACAGACAGGATCAGCTGGCAGGCACCATGAGCGGCGGCCAGAAACAGCGGCTGGCTCTGGCAGGTTCCATCATACATAACCCGGATCTTCTGATCCTGGATGAACCCACCAGCGCTGTGGATCCCGAAAGCCGCAGGGAGTTCTGGGAGTATCTTTTCGAACTGATAGGGAGAGGCATGTCCATCCTGGTCTCTACCCACTATATGGATGAAGCCGAACGCTGTCACAGGATAGCGATCCTTCAGGAGGGAAAACTGAGTGCCACAGGAGAACCGGAAGGGCTGATGGAGAGTCTTCATGCTGAGGTGTACCTGATGAAAGGCTCTTCCAGAGAATTGATAAGATGGCGGGAAGCCCTGGTTGCGGATCCCCATATTCCCGGATGTACCCAAATCGGAAACAGTCTCAGAATAATGGTGGATAAGGATCTTCAATCAGAGGAAAAGGACCTGTCCGCCTGGCTTCGAAAAAGTTTTCCCTTTATGAAAGAGATCCCCCTGGAACGGACCTATCCCAATCTGGAAGATGTCTTTGTGAGGGCTACAGTCAGATGAGATGGTCTAAAATTGATGCCATGATCCGAAAAGAGCTGAAGCAGCTCCGCCGGGACCGGCTGACCGCAGCAATGGTATTCGGCATTCCCGTGATGCAGCTGCTCCTTTTCGGTTATGCCATAAACTACAATGTCCGCCATATCCCCGCCGCCTGGTGCGACCAGTCGGAAACCCAGATTTCAAGGCTGATTCTGGAAGATATCAGACAGTCCCAGGTCCTGGATCTCACAGTGCAGGCCGCCTCCCCCCGGGAACTGGGGGATTTGATCCGCAGCGGCAGAGTCAGAGTGGGAATCCTTCTGCCCCCTGACCTGACATCCCGGCTGCAGGACAGCCGCCCGGCATTTCAGATTTTGGCTGACGGGAGCAGCAGCATCGTAACAGGAGCCGTGAAAAGTCTCGCAGCCTACCCCCTCTATACTCCCGCTGGGGGCATTGAAACTGAACATGCTATTAATGCAGAAGCCCATGAAAAGCAGAGTATACAGATAATTCCTCTGTATAACCCGGAGCAGCGCACCGCCGTGGATGTGATCCCTGGGCTGGTGGGCATCATCCTGACCATGACACTGACCCTCTTTACAGCCATAGCTCTTGTACGGGAGAGGGAACACGGCAGCATGGAAATGCTTATCACCACCCCCATCTCGGCTGGAGAGATTATCCTGGGAAAACTGATACCCTATGTGGGAATCGGCCTGTTCCAGACCTTCCTGGTATTTATCCTGGGAATCCTTGTATTCCGGCTGCCCATAAACGGCAGATTTATAGATATTGCCGGTGCTGTGATCATGTTCATAACCGCCACCCTGTCTATGGGGCTCCTGATCTCCTCTTTTGCCAGAACCCAGTTCCAGGCGGTACAGGTCACAATATTCATCCTGCTCCCGTCAATCCTCCTGTCTGGATTCGTCTTTCCCTATGAAGGAATGCCCCGGATTGCCCGTATCCTCTCCCAGCTCCTTCCGGCAACCCACTTCATAGAGCTCATGCGGGGAATCGTACTCCGCGGTGCCACTCTGACAGAACTCCCCCGGCAGGTCATAGCCCTGGGGGTTTTTATACTGATAACCACCACCGCGGCCTGGGAGAGGATGAAAGGGAAACGCCTGGACTAATTGATGCATGGGCACACAGGAATATTTTTCCCCGAAAAGGGGGACGGAGGATTATTCCAATAAAATTGAAGCAGCATCCCTATTTTTCCTGTATGACAGGTATGAGAAAAAGAAGAATAATCCAGGAAGGCGCCACCTATCACGTGACAGCCAAAACCAACAGAGGGGAATTCATTCTGTATACGGATGAAGTGAAAGAACTGTTTATCTGCGTTATGGAGGATGCGGAAAAGAAGTTCGATCAGAAAGTAATTCAATATACTATAATGAGTAATCACATCCATATTATCATAAAACCAAAGAAAGGCATAAGCCTTTCCATTATGATGCAGTGGATGTTGAGCGTGTTTGCCATAAGGTTCAACAAGCTCTTCGGATTAACCGGTCATGTCTGGTATGACCGGTTTAAAAGTAAAATTATCAGTACATTCCGGCAGTTGGTGAATACATTCCATTACATATCAGAGAACCCTGTTAAAGCCGGAATATGCAAGAACGCGGCAGATTATATCTGGGGCGGGCTATATGAACTGAAAAAAGGGCGGTTTCGGCTTCTGGATCCGCCTGATGAATGGGTAAAACTGATTATTTAAGGCAGATTCTCTCCATAATAAACCGCATATTCTCACCTTAAGATCATATATTTCTGATCTCAGGAGACAGGTTTATTCAGAAAACAGCCATTTCTTATGATTTTCCCTCTGAAAATGCCTATTTTCCTCTTTTGAATGAATAATTCCAATCCGGCGACTAATCCGGCGACTTTTTTTGTTCCCATCTCTCCTATTTAGTTTGCACCTATGATAGAAAATGCTGGTTTTTTATAGATGAAAAGGGGATTTTCCCTAATTCCACGCCCCTATTTCTCTTTATTTCCCTTTTTTCCTTCCTCCGTCCCTCTATAAAAAGCTTTCATTCCCTGTCACCAGCATACTCACTTCTTCCGCCAGCATCCACTCTTCCTCCGTCCCTATCAAGAAGATGAAGAAAAGATTCCCCGCCCTCCATCATTCCAGAACAAACCGTATGGGATAGCGGAACCGGACAGCCACGGGAGTTCCGTTGGCTTCTGCGGGTACGCATTGCAGTCCCTCCAGAGCCTGGACTGCCGCTTCGGCAAATCCATTCCCCGGATCTTTGAGGACAACAACCTGCCTGACCAGACCGGTCTGATCGATATAGAGTTCTACAAAAACAACAGCCTCCAGGTTCTGACGGAGTGCCATGGGAGGATAGATGATCCTGTCCAGTATCTCCTCCACAGGGATTTCAGGGGTTTTGGAGATTTTATGCTGTGGAAGATACTCCGGTTCTACCGGGACTGGCGGGGCCTCCTCCACTTCTACAACCTCCTTTTCCACTTCAATGATCCTTTCAGATACGGCTGGCTGATCACTGACCTGAATAACCTCCTGCTCCGGCTGGGGTTTGGGAGGCGGCGGGGGAATATATTCCTGAAAATCCACCAGTTTGATTACCTCCGCTTCCGGTTCGGGGACGGAGGATTCCCTAGTCAGATTGAACTTGAAATAGAGAAGAAGGAAAATATGGGCCAGGGCCGCGGCGGTAAGAATTCCGTAGCGGAGCATCCGGTTGAATGAGGCTTCGGACATTTGCAGAGTCATTACAGATCCTCCTTTACCACAAAGCTGACAACCCGGTGCTGCAGGAGCTGAAGGATCTGTACCACGCTGTTGATATGCCTGTAGGGGGTTCCCTGATCGGCCAGGATATGGACCCTCAGATCCGGATGTTCCTGCACTCCTTCTGCAATGAGAAACTCCAGTCCTTCCGCATCCACGGGATGTCCATCCACAGAAACCGTCCCGTCCCGGGTAATCCAGATTTCAAGCTGATGTTCCGCTTCTGTTCTCTCCACCTGCCGGGCTTCGGGATATTCTATTTTCTCCTCTTTCCGGTAGTTGATCAGGGACAGGAGCATTATGAATATGAGCAGGAGGAATCCTATATCCGACATGGCGGAGAGAGGGGCCTGAGGCGGTTTTCTTCTGCTTTTAAGCTCAATCATTCCGATCCTTCCTGATCTGCCATGACAAAAGAGAAGTTCTCCACCTTTCTGATTCTGATGATATGCAGGGTGTCGACAAATCTCTGATAGGGCACCTCCGGATCGATCATCAGGGCAACCGTAAGATTAGGATGCACCTTCAGATTTTCCCGGATGGCCTCATCCAGGGCCTGTTCATCCAGAATGAGATCCCCCAGAAAGAGTGCCCCCGAAGAGGAGAGAGACAGTTTGAGCAGATCCTCTTTCTGGACAATCCGGGGTTTCTCCCTGGAGGGCAGATTGACAAGAAATCCCAGATTGGTATTGAAACCGGCAATCACGAGAAAATAGATAATCAGAAGGAAGCTGAGGTCATTCAGCGCCCCCATGGGATCATCTGCTTTATGGGTGAAAAACTTTTTCAGTTTCACAGGGAGGAACCCCTTCCATGACTTTCATTTTCTGAATGAATACTGAGGGCTGACACAAGATCGCTGGCGGCTTTAGTAATATCTGCTGCAAAGGTGTCCACCCTATGAGCCAGTATGTTATATCCCACCAGGGCGATGATGGCGATGATCAATCCGAAAACGGTTGTCAGCAGGGCTTCGTAGATACCGTTGGCAACAAGCTGGGCATTCACATCCGCCGCTTCGGCAATGGAACGGAAAGCGCCGATCATTCCTGATACGGTTCCCAGGAATCCTGTGAGCGGGGCAATGGATGCCAGAGCGGAGAGGAAACTGAATCCGTTTTCAAGACGCCTTATCTGCTCCTGCCCTTCCGCTTCCACCGCTTTTTCCATGCGATGCTCGCCATAGGGGGCATTTTTCATCACCTCCCTGAGGATCCTGCCCGGAACATTCCGGGATTTCAGGCTTTTCAGATACTCCTCTGCGGGATTCAGTTTTCCCTCTTCAATAAGAGGCATCAGTTCCCTGCGGACCCTGCCGGTTCTCAGATCATGAAGCAGGATATAAATAACCCGCTCCAGTATCAGGCCGACTGTTAAAACGGAAAAGATGAGCAGAGGCCACATAAAGACCCCTCCCATTTCAAAAAATCTTATCAGGCTCCACTGTTCAGTCATTGAGAGCTCCTTCTTTTGTATTATCTGTGAAGTGTATTTCCGATCCGGGAATAAAAGTCTCCCAGAGAGTATTCCAGGTGACAGAAAGGGTTATGAGATCCGCCCCTTCTTCGAAGTCCCGGAACAGGGTTCCTGAATCCCTTACAGGGATCAGCTCTTCCGGCAGATAGGCCTGGCTGTAATACCGGTCCCAGAGGATCCCTTCCTCGCGGGTATACCTCTCCCCGTCACCCGACGCCTGTTCAGAGAATCCCTCCAGATATCCGTACTGCTCGGGAAACAGGAGGGATGCGGTATCATCCATAAAATCCCGGGAATAGAAGCCTTTCCGCTTATGGGCGAATTCATAGTCCTCCAGCTCCAGAGACTCCTCGATAAAGGGAGCCAGGGCTTTCACTCTGGTCCATCTTCTGCTGATCATATCCCGGGACCGGTCACCGTAAAAACGGGTTTCCTTATATCGGATTTCCGCGGCAAGAACCGATTGGATCTCCGGAGTCTCCCGGACTGTAATAGTCCAGCGGTCTCCCCGGGAGTTCAGCTCCAGACTGCCGACCATACTGAACCGGGCATCGGTCCACCCGTCGCTCCAGTTGGAAAACCATTCCAGATAATCCATGTGAAAGATCCAGCTCCCGCTGTCCTGTTGAAAGGCTTCGCCGCTGATGGAGATCCCCTCGCCATAGGGGAGGGAAAGAGACGCCTGATTCCTGTCATTCACCCGCAGTGTCCATCCTGACGAAGGGATCTCCCCTTCCCAGGAGTAAAGGCCCTTTTCTGTAGCACAGGAGGCAAGGAACAGGAGAGAGACTCCCAGACAGAATAGAAATACAGTTCTATTAATTGGCATTGTATTTTTCCTCGATTTCATATTGAGCCCCCTAATAACTCACTTTAATCCCGAATGATGGCACGGGAATTCCCAGGTTGAAGTCAGCGGATGTATCCGTATTCTCCTCTCCTGTATAGGAATTGAAGCTGGAATTGGCCGAGGGGGCATAAAAATTGGCCAGTATATCTTCCACAGCCACGTACCACTCCCAGTACACTTTGGAACCTTCCCTGTAATGACCATAGGCTATCCGCAGATCAATGGGGGCGGAAATGCCGTTTCTCAGGCTGTCCGAATAGGAACTGGACCGGGCATACTGTTCAATATAGGTCCCTTCATAGACAGCAGGATACATGGAAATATCTCCCACCTTTTCCCGGGGGGCCCCGCTTGCCAGGGAACCCAGAACGGAAAAGGTCCAGCCCGGATGAAAATGCCAGTTCAATACCAGATTCAGATTGTGGAATCTGTGATAGTAGGGAAAGAACCACTCATCCAGGGGTTCTCCCGAGTTGGTATAGGAATCTTCCGCTTCTTCTGCCGTGCCCGTATTGGAGGGATTATAAAACCGGGCGTAAATGAAGGAGTAGGTCAGATAGCCGTCCCACTTCCTTCCCGACTTTTTCTGAAGCATCAGGTCAAACCCGGCTACCCGGCCCCGGCCATCGGTGTTGTAGTAGAGCTGGGACTCGCCGTTTTCATCCTGTTCGGTGGTCAGAACCAGACGGTTCAGATAGTGTTTGTAATAGGTTTCCGCCGACAGTTTCCACTGGTCATGCCAGTGCAGTTCCGCTCCGGCCACATTAAACAGAGCCTGATCGGGATTGATAGTCCAGTCATCCACACCGTACTGCTCTTCAAAAAGTTCCACAGTCAGGGGGAAGGAGGAAAAAATGCCGCTTCCCAGAGAGAGATTCAGTTTATCCAGACCGTAGCGGTCTTCCAGGGCTGTCCAGGTGACACTGGCCCGGGGATTCACAACAGGAAGGGCATTCATGGAAAAGTCGTCGTGCCAGATCCGGTACAGCTCTCCCCGCAGGCCCAGCTCCGTATTCAGACGGGACTGGTCACTGCCGTTCTCCCAGAGGAGAAACACCGCACTGTTCAGAGAGTTGTTCCCCTCCACATCGGTGGAAAAACTCCTCTCCTCCAGGTTGAAACTGCCGCTGTTGTCAGAAAAGCTCATCCAACCGGTAAACTCGGAGGCTTCATTGGTCTGCTTGAAAACCTCCTCCACCCCTGCGGCCACAATATTGGTGGGATTCAGGAGTTTTTCTCCTGTGATCTTCATCTGAAACTGCCGGATATCCAGATCTTCGGTACCGTAGCTTCGTAAACCGTCGATGGTATAGGAATCTCCCGCTGAAAGGCCTAGCAGAGTGCCGAACCGGTCGATAAACTCCTGACTGTATTCTCTTGTTCCCGAATTGGAAACATCAAACTCCATGGTCATAATGTTCCAGTTGTATCCAGTCAGAAAATCCACAAAGAATGTATTGGAAGGAGCCCATTTCGCACCTCCCGCCAGGAAACTGTTTATATAGTCATAGTCAAAGTAGATATCAGTGGTAACCCCGTCATCTCCTTCTGCTGTGGTATCGACGCCGACGCCGTCAGTCCCGAGAAATCCGTTGAGATAGATCTCCAGTTCATTGGAAGGACGGTAGTACCATTTTCCGTAGAGGTCCCTGATAAAGGGCATGGTGGTCATGTCTTCCAGCTCTTCGGGCTGAACCAGTTTCAGTGTATCCAGATAGGTGATTTTGCCCCCCAGAAAGAGACCTGACTTTTTCCCCAGGGGAGAACGGATAAAAAGATCGGTGGAAGAGGTGGAAAAAGAGCCGTCCACCCGGACCTCCGGTTCATCCGGGGTTTTGGTTGTAATCTCCAGGAGCCCTGACAGAGCTCTGCCGTACCGGGCCGAGTAGATCCCGTGGGAGAGTTTAGCCGTCTCCACCATATTGGGATTGAATATGGAGAACCCGCCGCCCCAGTGAAAAGGATAGGTCACATAAAAGCCGTCCAGCGAGGCAGAGAGCTCTTCGGGATAGCCTCCCCGGATGGAGGGCTGGGCATCCCAGCTGGAGGTATACCCCACTCCCGGAAGGGTTTTGATAGAGGACATCACATCCTCGATGATCCCTATATTGGCGGTGGTGTTCATCTCCTCCCTGTCCATGACAATGGAGACGCCTACCTCTTCATCACTCTCTCCGGGAGCCGTCCTTTCTACAACAAGTTCCTCCCCTTCGATAAAACCGGCAATCACAAGAGAGACAGAGAGGTCATTCTGATCGGAGCTGACAGGAAGACGCACCCCCTCATACCCGGGATAGCTAATCAAGAGCACGACCCGTTCCATGGCATCGGGAACATTCAGTAAAACGGCTCCGTCCACGCCGGTATAAAATTCCCCCTCTATCCCGACTACGGTGATAAGGGTTCCCTCCAGGGGAATTTCAAGATCCCTGTCTATAACGGTAAGATTCAGGTCTCTGGCGCTGAGCGTCAGAGAGAGTCCTAAAAGACCTATCAGAAAGACTTTGTATTTTTTCAAATTTAAACCCTTTGTCATTGATATCTATTCTTATAACACATGATAGTTCAGTAACTGTCACTTACAATTATAGACGGAATTTATAGGAGTAAATATCAAACATATATTCCGAAAAACAGAACAAATGCTTTTTTTAGAGATTTTTTTACTGAAAGGGTTGTCATTTTCTCACATATACAATATTTTATATATTGTTATTTTAATATCTATATTTATTTCTCTATTCAAATAAAAGACAGGAGACTAAAATGAAAGTTCTTATCATCGGAGGGGTTGCCGGCGGAGCCACCACAGCAGCCCGTCTCAGACGGCTGGATGAAAATGCGGAGATACGGATCTACGAAAAAGGGGCCTATATAAGCTATGCCAACTGCGGTCTGCCCTACTACATCGGAGATACCATCCCCGAAAGAGAGAGACTTTTTGTCCAGACACCCGAAAGTTTTTCCCAGCTTCTGAATGTGGATGTCAAGGTAAATCATGAAGTCACTGCCATCAACAGGGATAGTAAAACTCTGACTGTGAAGAACCTCGAAACAGGCGAGGAGTTTCAGGACAGCTATGATAAACTGGTTCTGTCTCCCGGTGCGGAACCCCTGAGACCGGGAATTCCAGGCATCAGTAACGATAAGATTTTCACTCTCAGAAATGTTCCTGATACAGATACGATCAAATCCTTTGTGGAAGAGAAAAAGCCCAAACGGGCTGTTATCATCGGTGCGGGATTCATCGGTCTTGAAATGGCGGAGAACCTCCATCACAAGGGAATCTTTGTGACCATAGTAGAGGCGGCTGATCAGGTAATGAATATCCTTGACTATGAAATGGCCGCAGAAGTGCATCAGCATCTCAAAGTCAAAGGGGTGGAGTTCTACCTGAAAGACGGCGTATCCTCCTTCCATGACAAGGGAGAAACCGTCAGTATATCTCTCCAGAGCGGAAGAGAAATCGAAACGGATCTGATCATCCTTTCCATCGGGGTCAAACCGGATATAAAACTGGCTAAAGAGGCGGATCTGGAGATCGGTCAGACCGGCGGGATCGTCATAGACAAATACCTGAGAACCAGCGACAGGGATATCTACTCTCTGGGAGATGCCACCGAGTTCCCCAATCCCATCACAGGAGATTCTCTGAGGGTTCCCCTGGCGGGGCCGGCCAATAAGCAGGCCAGGATCGCAGCGGACAATATCATTCAGGGAGACAGAAGAACCTACCGCGGTACCATCGCCACAGGAATTGCCAAGGTCTTCGACCTGACAGTGGCCTCTACCGGTCTGTCGGAAAAACAGCTTGTCCGGGCGGGAAAAGAGTTTGAAACCCTGGTTATGCACGGAACCAGCCATGCCGGCTACTATCCGGATGCCCTTCCCATGACAATCAAGACGATATTCAATAAAGAGAGGAAGCTCCTGGGAGCCCAGATTGTAGGTTACGACGGAGTGGATAAACGGATAGACCTTTTTGCCGTTATCCTGGGAAATGCCGGAACCATCGATGATCTGCAGGAAATTGAGCACGCCTACGCCCCTCCCTTCTCTTCTGCCAAAGATCCCGTCAATATTGCCGGTTTTATTGCAGAGAATATCCTCAACGGCAGTTCAAAGCATATCCGCTGGAACCAGCTGGCTGATATTCCTGAAAACGACCGCTTCCTGCTGGATATCCGGACACCCGAAGAGTTCGGCATCGACACAATCGACGGTTCGGTCAATATTCCCCTCAATGAACTGAGAAGCCGCATCGGAGAAGTTCCGAAAGACAAAAAAGTCATTATCTTCTGCGGTGTAGGAAAAAGGGCCTATATGGGAGAGAGGATCCTCCGTCAGAACGGCTACGATGAGGTCTACAACCTTTCAGGTGGTATGAAAACCTACAGCCTCTCCACCCAGAAACAGAGCAACGAAGATATTTTTGAAAAAGACTACATCGGTAAAAACGACATGATCTATCAGACCGATGTGGAGCATAACACTATGATTGCCCCGGGAGAGATCAAAACCCTGGAAGTGGATGCCTGCGGACTCCAGTGTCCCGGTCCTGTGATGAAACTGAAAGAGGAAATGGGCAAAATCAAGCCGGGAGAACTGATCCAGGAAACGGCCACAGACCCCGGTTTTGCCAAAGATGTCTATGCCTGGGCAAAAATGACAGGAAATTCTGTTGTTTCAGTCGAACAGAATGGCCCCAAAGTCACAGCTCTGATCAAAAAAGGCGGTCAGCCTGTCACATCCAGAGCAGGAGGGGGCAGTCAGAACGGACAGACCATGATTGTCTTTTCCGATGATCTGGATAAAGCTCTTGCCACCTTCGTCATTGCCAACGGTGCGGCTTCGGCCGGTAAGGATGTCACTCTGTTCTTTACCTTCTGGGGGCTCTCAGTGATCAAAAAAGAGAATCCGGGAAGGGTTAAAAAAGACTTTATGGGCAAAATGTTCGGCATGATGCTCCCCTCCCGCTCCCGGAAACTGGGCCTTTCCAAAATCAATATGGGCGGCATGGGCGCTTCCATGATGCGGAGCCGTATGAAGGCTCTGGGTGTGGACAGTCTGGAAGAGATGATCCAGCAGGCCGTGAAAAGCGGCGTGAAAATGGTAGCCTGTCAGATGTCCATGGATGTGATGGGCGTCAAAAAAGAAGAACTGCTTGACGGAGTGGAAATCGGAGGAGTCGCCTCTATGCTCAGCGCCGCCGACGAAGCCCAGTCGACTCTGTTTATCTGAGAAATATATAGCTCTGGAAATGAGGGAGGATTTTTTCCTCCCTTTTTTTTGTTTAAAAAATAAAACAGACGTATAATATTAAAAAGTTACTATTGAACAGGAGAGTTTTATTATTATGAAAAAAGTACTATTTATCCTTCTTCTACCTCTGCTCTTATTTTTTGCCTGCGACTTGAATTCTGATTCCGGCAGTGATGACGAAGATAGCAGTGATACCGAAACCACTTTAACAACAACTCCGGATGCAGAGGCGGCTGATGACGGAAAAGCAACAGGTATTTACAAAGGTGTTATTGCTGATGAGGATACCTCAGGGACCTTCATGATCGACATTGATAATGTCGCCCAGGGCAGAGCGGACGGAGATGTGTATAATGCGACTCTGTATCTGGAGGTTGAGGGAACAACCCTGACATCAACCGGTACGGCAACAGAACAAGCGGACGGCAGCTTTCTGGTGGATATAACCATTACCATCATTGGGATTGTTTTTGAGTTCGACTTGGATATTAGTTCTACGGGTACTGTCAATGATGTAACAGTGCTGGCGGATGGGACTCCCATTGTCGCTGTAGCGGACAAAGAAGAATCGGATGCACTTCTGGAAGCCTGGGAAGGAACCTTTGCAGGAGACGAATCGGGAGTATGGAATTTCATTATCGAGGAGACCGACATTGAAGGAGTGTATTCCGGAACACCTGGAACCGGTAGTTTTTACGGGTCAATCTCCTCTTCCTCAGTAAACCTTGTCATTGAAAGTTCATACTCAGGAACAGGTACGATCTCCGGTTATTCTATCACCGGAGCATGGAATGTTTACGGAGAATCTGGAACCTGGTCAGGAACAAGAACCCGCTGATTCTGTAATCTGACATTTGGTTGGCTAAAGAAATGTTAGAGTGAGGTCAGGGCTGTAAGGGCTACATGGGCAATTCATGAATTGCCCTTTACTGCCCTTTCAGCCCTACAGACTTATCAGATCTTACCCAGTCTCTTCAGAATCTTCTCGGGAGTGATGGGCCAGTCCCGTATCCAGACACCAACCGCATCATGTACCGCATTGGCTATAACCGGTGCGGCTCCGTTGACACTGATTTCCGATATGGACTTTCCTCCGAAGGGTCCGAAAGGATCTTCTGTGAAGATAAGTCTGGCCTCCAGATCATCGGGCAGATCATTCATCATGGGAACACCGTAGGATCTCAGATTCGGATTCACACAGCGTCCCCTTTCATCGTAGACCATTTCCTCATAGAGAGTATGTCCGATAGACTTCATCACGCCCCCGTAAATCTGCCCCAGAGCCAGTTCGGGGTTGATGGGTGTTCCGCAGTCCTGCAGAGCATAGTACTTCTGCACCCGGATTTCTCCCGTTCTTGTATTAACAGCCACCTGAGCGTAATGGGCACCATAGGGAAAAGCCGAATCTTCGGTGGTATAGGAGGCGAATCCGATGAGCTGCCCCCTCCCTTCTCCCGTGAGAGAGTCCCTTGAAATTTCTTCGAAGGTGACCTGACCGGCTTTGCCTTTGACAAAAGAGGGAAAGTCCACAATGAGGTCCTCAACAGGCTCCTGAAGCATTTCCGATGCGGCCTGCAGGATTTTCTCCTTCAGGGCGACAGCGGCTTTATAGACCGCATTCCCCGAAAAGTAGGTACCGCTGGAGGCATAGGCTCCCGTATCAAAGGATGTATTGTCCGTGTCGGCAGCGACAATGGCGATATCCTCCATGGGTGTACAGAGAACTTCCGCAGCGACTTTGACACAGAGCGTATCCAGTCCGGTCCCCAGGTCGGTTCCACCTGTGTGGACGATAAGAGTTCCGTCTGTCATGAGTTTCACATCCGCATTGGAGTGATCCAGGCCGGGAAGACCCGACCCCTGCTGAATAATGACAACGCCCTTGCCTATTTTAATATCAGGATTGCCCGACTGCTCTTTCCGGCCCCATTCGATCATTTCAGCACCCTGAGTGAGCGCTTCATCCAGTCCGCAGCTCATAACCCGGGCGGCAGCACCTTCCCGGCCTTCTCCCAGACACTTGAGGATCTCAAGCATGGACCCTTCCCGTACACGGTTCTTCTCCAGCAGGGCAAGGGGATCCATATTCAGTTCCTCTGCCAGCTCGGCCATGGCCATCTGCATGGCATAGGAGCCTTTGGGAGCCCCGTAGCCCTGATAGGCTCCGGTGGGAGCAATATTGGTATAGTAGGTTGTCACATCAAAATGGAAGTTATCGCAGAGAAAAAGAGGAAGCGATTTGGAACAGGCATTCATGGGCACGGTCAGGCAGTGATTGCCGAAGGGCCCCGAGTTGGCGTTGACAGTCATCTGCACGGCTGTGAGGGAGCCGTCTTTCTTTGCCCCTACCTTCACTCCCACCTTCATGGGAAACCGTGTGGAGCAGGAGGTAAACTCCTCCTCTCGGGTATACTGGTAGTAGCAGGGCTTCCCTGTTGTCCATGTTACATAGGCCGCAAGTTCCTCCAGAAGGATATCCTGCTTGGAACCATAGCCCCCTCCGACCCGTTCCTTTATGACATGGATTTTATTCTCTTTGATACCCAGAACCCGGGCCACAATACGCCTCAGATGCCAGGGAACCTGAGTGGAGGCATGAATGACAAGACGGTCCCCCTCCATTTTTGTATAGACTCTGTGGGTTTCCAGAGGAGTACACTGAATCTGGGAGGTTTCATATTCCCGTTCCAGAACGACATCGGCTTCGGCAAATCCTTTTTCCACATCTCCGATCCCGCCGGAAACACTGGCGGCGATATTCTTCCTTGGATTGGCACCGATGGGGAACTGATAGATAATTTTACCGTCCCTGGGATCTGCGGTTCTGTTCTGTTCCTCCAGATCATCCGGAGCCCCGCCTTCGTATTCGAGAATCCCGTTCTGAATAATCGGCGCCCCTTCGGCTTTCGCTTCATCCACAGTCAGCACCACAGGAAGAGGTTCGTATTCCACATGGATCAGCCCCAGAGCATCCAGTGCGGTCTGCTCCGACTCGGCGACTACTGCCGCCACCCTGTCTCCGGCATGCCGGATCTTCCTGTTAAACATCTTTTTGTCATAGGGAGACGGCTCGGGAAATCCCTGCCCGGCAGATCCGTAATACACATCCGGGCAGTTTTCATGGGTAATAACCATTAAAACTCCCGGCAGACTCTCTGCCATGGAGGTATCAATTGTTTTTATGTAGGCATGGGCAAAGCGGCTGCGCAGGATTTTCATATGCATGGGAGCCGCATCAATCCGGTCATCCACATAGGCTTTCCGGCCCATAACAAGCTGCAGACCGTCCACCTTTCTCCGGGCCTTTCCCACGTCTCTCAGGTCGGAGCGGAACTCCGGTGCAATAGCCAGATGCTCGGACACTCTGTCCCTGTAGCTGATCGCCAGTTCCACAGCTTTAAACAGAGGAATATACCCGGCGTCCCGGATAAAGAGTCCCGAAAAGGCATCCCGGATCTCCTCTTCCGTCGGTTCGCTGCAGCGGTAGAGAAGGTCTGTCATGATAAGAGCCGCCGCGGGGGAGTTATACCCCGACTGAACCACTCCTGCGTCCACAAGGGCCGCCTGAACGGGGTCCATGGAATTCCCCAATGAAAGGGCTTCTCCCGTAGTCACTTCATGACCGTCCAGCTGGCCTGTGATCAGAAGCCCCGCATTCACGGGCTTTCCATCCAGCAGGATGGTATCACTGCCGGTAAAACCCGCATGATCATCGCTGTCCCGGACAGAAAGCATTCCCATGCTTTTCAGAAAAACCTGAGCATTGATAAAAGGATCCACTTCTGAAAAAAGATGCTTTCCGTTGAGGCTCCACTCCATACTTATGGTCTGACTCATACATCCCCCCTCATACAGCGGGCGACACAGTCAGCTGCAATAATCCCGCAGACATATTTTTTATAGGCAGCGCTGCCCAGATAGTTATCTTCTGCCTCAACAGTGCTGTTAACCGCATCCTGTATCTCTTCGCCGGTTTTAAGATCACCCCGGACGAGGGCATCCTCCACGTCATGAAGCCTCTTCACTTTATCGAACAGACCTCCCACGGAGATGGCGGCTTTTGTAATACGGTCCCCTTCTGATTCAACACAGACCGCAGCAGAGACAATCATCTCCCCGCCGGAGGATCGCGTCATATTTTTCACGGCACATCTGGCAGGAGAGTGAGCAAAACGGATATTCAGTATCAGATCGGACCTGTTTTCCTCCACATACTGCTCCAGAGAGATGACCTGATCATCCCCCAGCTCGAGATCCGCATCCAGAGCCATCAGGATGGGAACCAGATAGGACTCTTTCAGATGCACACCGATATTGCCCCCCACAGTCGCCATATTCCTGACATTCCTGGAGAAAAGGAATCCTGCCGCATCCCTGAGGGCGGGCAGGCACTCATCCCACTCAATGAGTTCCTGAAATGTGGCGGAAGCGCCGATGATAAAGTGATGCTGCCCTCTGACACAGGCTTTCAGATTGAGAGCCTCCAGGGATATAAGAGTATCTGCATGCGAAGAGGAACCCGGATTGTTTATCTCGGTGCCTCCTCCCAGAAACAGACTGCCGGGATACTGTTTTTTCAGCTCCAGGGCTTCTTCAATAGTTTTGGGTTTTAGAAAGTGGCTGCTCACAGCGCAATCCTCCTCGATTTTTAGCTCCGTTTTTATATTCAAAAAGCGGATGAAAGCAGTGACGGCATAGAGAGTCTCCCTAGGACGGCTCTCCAGTTGTCACTCCCCCTTTTTTCCAGAGAGAGGCTGAAAGATTCATACAGGAATCTTTCAGTTTCTCTTCGTCCATGCCGGTCAGTTTTCCCTTTTCCACAACGACCCGGCCGTTCACAATGGTATATTCCGTTTCATGATTGTAACCTGAAAAGATAAGTGCCGCTACCGGATCGCTCAGAGCTCCGGCATATTCCAGCTTATCCACATTGAATATTGCCAGATCCGCAGCCATACCGATCTCCAGTTTTCCCACTTTGGGAAATCCCAGCAGCCTGGCTCCGTTTTCAGTAGCCACTTTCAGAACATCTGATGCGGTAACGGCGGCGGCACCGTAATGAACCCTCTGCAGCATCAGGGCATTTCTGACTTCGCCCAGCATATCCGAGGCATCGTTGGAAGCCGATCCGTCCACTCCCAGAGCCACATTGATCCCTTTAGGGAGCATTTCCGTCACCCGGCAGATTCCCGATCCCAGACGCATATTGGATGTGGGACAGTGGGCTATATGGGTTCCCGTGGCAGCCAGCTGATCCAGTTCCTCATCGTTGAAGTGGATACCATGGGCAAAGAAAACGTCTTCACCCAGAAAATCGCAGTCCTCCATCAGTTTCAGCGGACGTCTGCCGTACATCTCCTGGCAGAAGGCTGTTTCATCCCTGGTCTCGGCCAGATGGGTATGCAGGCGGACACCGTACTCCCGGGCCAGAGCCGCGGAATCCTTCATGAGCTGCTCGGTGACGGAGAAGGGGCTGCAGGGCGCCAGAACCACTTTCTTCATGGAGAACTCAGAGTTGTCATGATAGGTTTTTATAACTCTCAGAGAGTCTTTCATGATCTCCTCTTCGGTCTGAACCACCGAATCCGGAGGAAGACCACCGTCTTTTTTGCTGAGAGACATGGAACCTCTGGTAGGCGAAAACCGCATACCCAGGGTTTCCGCGGCGGCAAACTGGGACGCCATGATATCTCCGTCGATATCCCTTGGATAAAGGTAGTGATGGTCTGTGGAGGTGGTGCATCCTGTTTTAAGGAGCTCCCCCATGGCAAGGAGGGAGGAGTGATACACGCTGTCTATGTCAAAATGCTTCCACACATCGTACAGATAGACAAGCCACTCAAAAAGCTCTGCGTTCTGAACAGCCGGAAGATTCCGGGTAAAGGTCTGATAGAAGTGATGATGAGTGTTGATGAGCCCGGGCAGAACAACCTTTTTTTCTCCGGGGATCACCCGTTCCGCCGTGACCTGCAGGTTCCTGCCGATCCGGCTGATCCTGTTGTCCTCTATAAAAATGTCACACTGCCTTAAGACCGGTTTGTCCGCCGACTGAAACAGGGCTTCGCAGTTTCTGATCAGAATTGAGCTCATTCATCCCCTCCATGCATTATCTTACCTGTATTATAACATGACCGGAGGGGATAAAACAGAGATTCCCGAAGATGGTCAGACATCTGCCGGGGTTAAACCAGGCCCTCCCGGAACTGTACAGCCAGGCTGACAAAGACAACCACAAGAGAAACAATTCCTCCCAGGAGAAGGGGGCGGGAACCGCTTTTCAGCAGAGTTCTCAGGTCTGTATTCAACCCGATGGCTCCCAGAGCCATGGCGATGATAAAGGCACTGATTCTTTTGAGAAGATGACTCATTTCCGGGGGAAATCCCATAAACGTGTTCAGGAGAGCAACAGCGGCAAAAATCAGAACAAACCAGGGGATCAGCCGGGAGATCCGGATTTGTCCGGTACTTTCTCTCCCCTGCTTCCGCTTTCGGATAAACATCACGCCGTTGAGTACAAGCCCCAGAGGCAGGAGCATGGTGGTCCTGGCCATCTTCACCACCGCCGCAAAATCTCCGGCTTTTTCACTGAACGCATACCCGGCGGCCACCACCGAGCTGGTATCATTCACAGATGTACCCGCCCACAGGCCGTAGCCTGAGTCGCTGAGCCCCAGAAACCGCCCGGCCAGGGGAAAGACAAGGACAGCCAGCACATCAAAAAGGAAGGTGGCCGATATGGCAAAGGCAATATCCTGTTCATCCGCCTCCAGTACCGGAGAGAGGGCGGCTATGGCGCTTCCACCGCAGATCCCCGTTCCCACGGCAATCAGGTTCCTCTGGGTGAAGTGGATTCCCAGCAGATACTTTCCGAAGACCCAGGCCGAGAGGAATCCCGCGGTCAGCGTAAAAATCATGATAAAGAGGGAGGGCCGCCCCGCCGCAAGGAGCCCTGCCAGGTTGATGCTTCCTCCCAGAAAGATAATCGCCGTTTTCAGGAGTTTCCTGGATGTGAATGCCATACCGGGACCCCAGCTTTCCGGAACCTTCCGGAAGTAACGGAAAACCATACCGAGAAACATGGCGATCACGGCAGCTCCCGCCGGAGCCCAGAGGTGATTGAGCCCCAGGGAAATCAGAGCCAGAAAAAAGCAGGCACTCAGGCCGGGTATATAACGTAACAAAGGAAACCTCCGGGAAGTTTTGATGATACCCGGATACTATCAGGATCTTATGATAATGAAAAATTATATATTTTTATTTATCTATAATAATATTTTATATATAATGGTCGAATGGATTTTCGTTTAAAAACATTCCTCCTGGCGGGAGAAACGGAGAATATCACAAAAACCGGAGAGATCCTCGGACTGACCCAGCCCGCCGTATCCCAGCAGATCAAAGCTCTGGAGAGAGAGTACGGCGTCCCGCTTTTTTCTAAAAAGGGAAAGTATCTCAGACTGACCGAGGCGGGCAGATTCCTTTTGCAGGAAGTCCAGAAGCAGGAAAACCGGATGAGCCGGATAAGACGGGAACTGGCTTCCTTCCGGGGCGGACGCCGCTCCTATACCATAGGAGCCACCCTCACCGTAGGAGAGTATATCCTCCCCTCCTATCTGCAGAGCCTGCAGAACCGGGATCCCCTGAGAAAGCTGACGGTTCAAATCGGGAATACCGAACGGATCCTGGAGGAACTGAAAAAAGAAAATCTGGATCTTGCTGTTATAGAAGGTTTTTTCAGAAAAGGAGAGTTCTCCCACAGGATCCTCTGCAGGGATGAGATGATCTTTGTAACAGCCCCGGCAACCCCCTGGGGAAAATACAAAAACATAGGCGCCATGGAAATACGGGAATGTCCCTTTATAATCCGGGAATCAGGATCAGGAACGCGGGAATACTTTGAAACCTATCTTGAACAGCATGGAGAGAGGCTGTCTCCCGATGCGGTATCCCTGGAGATCGGCAGCCTGAATGCCATCAGAACACTCTGCGTCAGAGGAGCGGGAGTGACTGTGATCTCCCGGAAAGCCGTGGAAAGAGAGCTGGCTGAGAAAACCCTGACAGAGATTCCCTTTGAATGGGGCCCTCTCATCCGGGAGATCGCCATTGTCTATCTGGAGGAGAATCCGGGCAATCTGGTGGAAGACCTTCTGGCACTCGCTGAATCCTGACTGTCCCCGGCTTCCCTGGATATCAGGAGAACAGCAACAGGCCCTTCTCAAGAGTTTCTACAAAGACGATCTGCCGTCCCCTGTTGCTTTCATAAATAAAATCCTTAAGACTAGGGCTTTCATATACAGAGAAGTCCCCGATGATTCCGAAATGTATCTGATAATTGACAGCTTTCTGTAAAATCTCTCCGGCCAGACGGCTTTTCAGATCAAAAAATTCCTCGCAGACATTCCTTTTATGCAGGAGGATGTACCGTGAAGGGGAATTGGCCATAAGATCCAGAAAATCCCCGGAACTCTCAAGAACCTCGGTCAGTCTGTGAATTTCGGTAACCGTTTTTTCTCCCCTTTCATGAAGCGTATATTCCATTTTCCAACTCCCCATCCAATTTATTTTGTATTCCCTGCTATTTATCCTACCGTTATACCGAAATAACGGAAGGATATAACTCTCTAATGCTGTGCAAAAACTTCAAGAACTTTCAGGATCCGGGAAGTCCTTTCCAGATCGCTGTTAATAACGATTTTGAGCCGTCTCAGTTCCTCATAATAGAGAAAGTCCACCCGGGAGGAGGAAGAGTGCTCCGAGTTCATGGCTGCCATAAGAGTATTGGTGATCCTTTGACTTTCCTCCCGGCTTATACCATCCATGTCGACCACAGACGAAACCAGAACCGGCCCAGCCCCGGAAGTCTCTGATGCAAAGCCCTTATCCGGCAGGACTCCCATAAAGGTCTCAAGGTCTTCATGACTCATCCTGTACTGACGGCCGATCTTATGAGCTTTGATCTCGCCTTCTCTGATCTTTCTAACAATAGTTCTCGGATGAAGTCTGCAGAGCTCGGCAGCTTCATTGACTGTATAGACAGAACGACTCACAAATATTCCCCTATATTACATATAATAACAATCTTTACGTAATTTTATGTAACATGTCAAGGCAGGATAGTTTACTATGCATTATATTCATATAGTTTTTGAATTTCATAAATGATACAAATGGGATGAAAAGAGGATACTTTGAAATCTGCTATCTGGAAGAAACCATATCCAGCCCGATGGGAATCCGGAAAAGGGATCTGACCTTCTGCAGTTTGTCCTTATTTGAGAGTCCGGGCCGGGAGGCATTCACAAGCCCCAGGGCATACATCAGTTTCTGAACCGCTGAGGAAGGAGAAAGATCTCCCCCTTCTATGACACCGAGATCCTTCGCGGCCTGGCCGACATGATACTGGTTCAGATTGGTTTCGCCCTTCATGCAGGTTGTTACAACAACCACGGGAATCTGACGGTCAAGAATCTTTTTCAGACCCTCCATCTGGGAGGTGGGAATATTACCAGTTCCGAATCCCCCCAGAACAAGACCATGCAGATCCTTCCACTGCGCCAGATTATCCAGAAGAGGAAGGGATGTCCCGGAAGTCATGGGAAGGTAGATCACCCCGGAATCAAAGGCTGTAAAAAGATCCACTGTGCTCTCCCGGCGGGGGATCCTGTGATCCAGCAGCTGAACCGAAACTCCCAGTTCTCCCAGAGGGGGAACACGGAGGGAACTGAAGGCATTGAAACCGTGGACATTCTCTTTCATGGAACGGCTCCCCCTGAGGATGCGGTCTCCAAAACAGATGACCACTTCCCCCAGATCCATACCGGCGGTTTTAACGGAATAGTAGAGATTGTTCATCCCGTCGGGACCGGGAGCGAAGATAGGGAGCTGAGCTCCTGTCAGGACCACAGGCTTTCCCAGTCCCCGGAGCATATAGTTCAGGGAGGCGGCCGTATCCGCCATAGTGTCGGTGCCATGAAGGACCACAAAGCCATCGTGGTCTTCGTAGGCTTCTGCAATCTTTTCGGCAATCTGACCGCGCAGATCTGTGGTCATATCGGTGCTGTCCATCCTTTCCAGACGGACATGATTGATCCGGGCTATCTCATGAAGCCGGGGTACCAGATCAATATAATCGGTGGCACAGGGTTCCAGTGCCCCCTGACTGCCCGGTTTCTGGCTGATAGTCCCCCCCGTATCCAGAATAAGAATGCGGGGGAGCTGAGATGTGTCTTTTGTCTGATCCACTTACGACCTTCCTCCGGGGAAGGGAATCAGTCGACCACAACCCCTTTACGGATAAGAATATTAGCATAAAGGGCGGCTTCACCGGTAGCTACAACAGCAAAAGTTTTTTTGGTTCTTTCGTAGAATTCAAAGCGCTCGATAAAGTTGAAGTCCTTGAAATCAGAGTTGTGTTTTTTGACAATGGCCTTGTACTCATCCCAGATGGGGGTTTCCACTGTATCTCCGGGAACCACCTCCATCAGTGAGACGGGAACTTCCTCACCATAGGGATCCAGGGGAAAAAGGGTCAGGATCGCATCCAGAATTTCGGGAACACCATGCCCGTCGGCCCTGACCACCTGCTGTCCGCATGTAACAGCGGGGAAGTTTCCGTCGGATATGACAATTTCGTCTCCATGTCCCATCTCCATCAGAACTTTTACAAGCTCGGGAGAGAGTATTTTAGGTATACCCTTCAGCATAATATTTCTCCTGCAGAATTGGATTATCCTAGTGTTTTAAAACACTAGAACAAATTTGTCAAGCAGAATATAATGACAGGGATGCAAAGGAGGAATAACTATGCAGAAAAAAGGAAAAGCCGCTGTCTGGCTGGGAAAATACGACATAGAGATTCGTGAACTGGATGTTCCCCAGGTAAAGGAGGACGGCCTCCTCTTAAAAGTGGATGCCGCCGGTATCTGCGGTACCGATGGTCATCTGATTCAGGATACGCCGCCCTACCCCGCCATAATGAGCCATGAGGTCACAGGGACCATAATCGGCATGGGCTCGAAAGCAGCGGGTTCTCTGAACATTTATGAGGGCCCCGTCAAAGAGGGAGACAGGGTCGTTCTGTACCCCTGGATAACCTGCGGAAAATGCCCCGGATGTCTGAGCAACAGACCGGGAACCTGCACCACCTGCGACAGCTCTTTTGTATACGGAGTCCCCTATTCAAAACTGGGGCTGGAAGGAAAGGAAACCATCAGTTCAGATATAAGCCGATGGCCCCATTTCATGGGCGGCTTCGCCGAATATACCTATGTATTCCCCGAAACCTATCTCTGGAAAGTTCCGGAGGATATGCCATCGGAAATTGCGGTTCTCCTTGACCCCATGGCTGTAGCGGTCAGGGCAGTGGAACTGGCTTTGAC
The DNA here is from genome assembly GCA_963666275.2 of Oceanispirochaeta sp. Classification (GTDB taxonomy): domain Bacteria; phylum Spirochaetota; class Spirochaetia; order DSM-2461; family DSM-2461; genus Oceanispirochaeta. The sequence goes on along the minus strand of CAXXOA010000001.1, from coordinate 312,123 downwards.
TGGCCCGGGGATCATGGAACAGGGCCTCACAACAAGCTCCCGGGTGGTTGTCATCGGTTCCGGCCAGGTGGGAGTACTGACAGCCCTCTACTGCCGCCTTATGGGAGCCCAGCAGGTGATTATGATAGGAAGCCGTCAGAAAAGGCTGGATCTTTCAGAAGAGATCGCCGGGGTGGATCATGTCATCGACTATCATAAATACAGCCGTTCCCAGCGGATCGAAATGGTAAAAGACCTGACTGGCGGAGGGGCCGACGTGGTTATGCAGTGCTCCAATAACGTGGAAACCTTTATTGACGGACTAGAAATGATGCGCCGCCTGGGAACCTATGTGGAAGTGGGAAACATGGTGAACCAGGGCAAAGAGATCTCATTTGATCCGGCCAGACTGATCTGCAGCAAACATGCCAGGATCCTCGGAATGAGCGCCAACCATCCCGGAGCCTTTGACAAGGCGTTTCAGATTCTGAAGCGCCACAAAACAATCCCTCTCCATAAAATGTTTACCCATAAAACCGATCTGGACGGTCTTCTGGATACTCTGAAAAAGATGGGAGACGAAGATTACCTCAAGGGAATTATGATTCCGTAAAAACTTTACTTTTTCTTTGAACTTTCCCTTGCCAATACCGAATCGCAGGAGATAAAATGTAGATCTCCGGTTTACGATTCCCGGTAACGTCTCCGTCGGTCCAGTTGATTTTTCCTGCCCGGCGGAGATTTTTTTTTCTCAGCTCAGGAGACTGTTTACAAGATCATCAATATCATCCTGATCAGAATCGCTGCGCCGCTCAAAGGCCAGTTCCTGATTGGATCCCTTCAGTTTCCTCAGAAGACTGAAAATAATCATAAGAAGGAACTTATTTCCGTTTTCGGGGAATTCCCTGATCAGCTTCAGAATACTGTTCCTGGGGATCATAACGACCCTGGTGGTTTCTCCCGCTGTGACATTGGCTGTCCGGGGAACTTTCAGAAACATTCCTGCCTCACCGAAGACTTCTCCCTGCCCGATGGAGCAGATATAGCTGTCGGTTCCGTTCTCATTATGAACAGTGACATTAATAGTTCCGGACACAATCGAATAGAAAGACTGGTTCACATCTCCCTGATGGATAATGATCTCTCCTTCCTCATATTCATAAACTTCCGACCGTTCAAGCAGAAAGTCAGAAGGAACAGGTTCAAGGAATTTGAAAGGCATGATTTTTTTAATCTGTTTATTCAATGCTTCGTTAAGGCTTATTTCTTTCATACTATAGAGTATAGCAAGCTTACATAAGGAATGCCATGATTCTCATGTTCTATTCACCCGAAAGAGCCTGTGAAAAGCGGGAATTTCCCTCTAAAAAAAAATTATGCCTCTATTTTCAGGGACAGCAAGAAATTATATCAACAACCCAATTATAAAGGCTTTTAATAACTACTTTTTTATCGATAGATACTTTACGAATAAGACTTCCGGGCCTATAATAAAAAACATAAAGCTCCGATCCGGACCCCCCTAAGGACGATCTCTTCGTCTATGGATTCCGGACATTGGGTACCTTGGAAACGATGGCTGCCTCCCGTGTTTGAAAAGGAGACTACAAACAATGGAGGAGATATTGTGTCCGTAAAAGAAAACAAACTTCTAAACACGGCAATTACCCGCCGGGATTTTCTCAAGTTTACAGGACTGGGAACAATCGGAGCCGGAGCCGCTTCATGGCTGCTGCCGGGTTGTAAATCAAAAGATATTCAGGTATTCGAAGCTGCAGACGGTATGATCATTCATGAACCGCCCCGCTGTACGGGCTGCCTTATGTGCGAATCCACATGTTCTGTCGGAAACGACGGAAAAGCCAGCCAGGTAACAGCCAGAATCAAAGTCAGCCAGAATCTGGCCTATGGATCCAAAGGGGTCAGAGGCGACTGGGTTCACGGTGCCGGAGAAATGGGAAATTACACCATGACAGCTGACACCTGCCGCCAGTGCGAACAGCCGGCCTGTGGTCTGGCCTGTCCGCAGGGAGCTATTTTCCAGCAGGAAGCCACAGGAGCCCGTGAAGTGGATGCGGAAAAATGCGTCGGCTGCGGAACCTGTACAAGAGCCTGTCCCTGGGGGATCCCCACTCTGGATCCCGAAACCAATGTATCAACCAAATGTATTCTCTGCCACGGCTATACAGCCTGTGTCAAAGCCTGCCCCACCGGCGCCCTGTCCTATGTGACCTGGGCTGAGGCACTTCAGAAATACAAAGAACACTTTCAGGTATAGGAGGAGTAAACCATGGCAATTAATGGCGGATGGGCAGGTACTATCCTGCGCGTAAACCTTAGTACAGGATCAATAACCCGTGAATCCACGGAAAAATATACATACTTCATCGGCGGAATGGGAATCGGATATAAAGTGATGTGGGACGAAGTTCCCACAGGAACACACCCTTTTGCCGAAGAAAATAAAATCATTTTCGGAGTCGGCCCCCTGACGGGAACCGGCGCCATGTGCAGCGGCCGGACCAACATTACCAGCCTGCTGGCATCCAACCCCTTCCACGGTGTTTCCGACAGCCACATGGGCGGTCACTTTGCAGTGGAACTGAAATATGCCGGGTATGATGCCATCATTATCGAAGGAAAATCTGACAAACCCGTATGGCTGCGTATTGCGGACCAGGATGTCACCCTGGAAGATGCCACCATGCTCTGGGGACACGGAACCTTTGATACCATGAAAGAAGTAACAGGCCTTATGGGTAAAGATTCCCAGGTAGCCTGTATCGGACAGGCCGGTGAAAATCAGGTAAACCTCTCTGTTATCAGAACCGGAGCCAGCCACTCAGCAGGCGGTCACGGCGGTGTTATGGGATCCAAGATGCTCAAAGCCATCGGTATCCGGGGAACCGGATCAGTCAAGATTGCGGGGGATAAACTGAAATGGCATGCCCTGAATGAAGCAGCTCTGAAAGTTGTTGGAGCCAACAACCAGCATGTTGTACCCTCCACACCCCAGGCCTGGGCGGAATATCATCATCCCGGCAGCCGCTGGACAGCCCAGAAGGGACTGGCATGGGAAGCCGCCGAGTATCCTATCGAAACCGGAGAAATTACTCCCCAGGAGCATAACAAAATCGGTTACAGAACCATGAAGGCTATCAAGGACCTGGGACCTGCTGCTCCTCAGTATACAGTGAGAATGGGAGGATGCGCCTCCTGTCCTATCCGCTGTCACTCCCATACCTATGTTCCCGAACTGGAACAGTTTGGAGTCAGCCCCAACGCGTCCAACTCCTGCATGGGATTCTTCTCCCCCAACTACGTTATGAACGGAAACTATAAAATGGAAGGGAAGACCAAAGACGAAATGACCGTCATTGGAAGAACAATGGGAGCTCAGATCGCCGACGATTACGGTGTCTGGTGTAACTATGGCCAGATAGGACGGGATTTTCAGTACACCCTGCATCACGGGATTCTGGAAAAGGTTCTTCCCAGGGAAGAGTATAACTCACTTCAGCTTGAAAAGCTGGAAGCCGGAGACATCAGCTTCTTCCAGGAATTCTATCGCCGTATAGCCTTTAAAGAGGGCGAACTGGCAACTCTGGGAGAGGGTGCTCACTACCTGGCGGAAAAATGGGACCTTCCTGAAGACTACTGGACATACAAGGGCAACAAACTCTGGACAAAGGTCGGTTACCCGGTTCACCACAGCAATGAATCCAATGGTGTTGTGGGAGCGGTGATCTCCTCTATGTTCAACAGAGACGCCCAGTGCCATACCCATCAGAACCTGCTGGGAAGCGGTCTTCCCACGGAAATTCAGCAGGAGATTGCGGCAGAACTCTTCGGTGAAGGCGCCATTGATCAGCCTGCGTCCTATACTCCGGCCAATGAAGCAAAAGCGAAGTTTACCAAATGGAGTATCGTCAGAAATGTTTTGCATGACTCACTGACTCTCTGTAACTGGATGTGGCCCATGACTACATCACCTCTGAAAGAGCAGAATTACAGGGGAGATACCTCTCTGGAAGCCCAGTTCTTCTCCATGGCTACTGGATTTAATGTGAATGAGGAAACTCTTGACGGCTATGCGGAAAGGACATTCCAGCTTCATAGGGCCCTGACAGCCAAACAGATGAACTCCAAAAATCTGAGAGAAGACCATGATCAGCTGACAGGCTGGCAGTACACCATGGATCCGGATAAAGAACCCTTCAGTGAAGGAACCATTAAACTTGACAGGGATGACTACAATAAAGCTCTTACCTTTTTCTATAAAGAGATGGGATGGGATGAAGAGACTGGAATCCCCACCAGAGCCACTCTGGAAAAAAATGAAATGAAAGATGTAGCCGATGAGCTGGAAAGCCTCGGTCTGCTTGCCTGAGGTTTATGAGTATCTCAGTGAATGAGATTCTTGCAGAAGCGGTTTCGGCCGCTTCTGCAGAGTCGCGACTTATAGACGACCTGGAACTGACAGACCTCTTTGCCGAGCAGGAATCTGAGGAATATTCCAACTCCCTGATACGGCAGTCTCTGGCGGATTTGAACTCCGACGGACAGTCTCCTGTCAGAGTCCTTTCGGGAAAAGAAAGACTGCGCTGCTATGATGAAAAAATAATGAGTGACTCCTATGCGGAAGCATTGAATTTTGCCGCAGAAGGAGATAATCTCAGAACCATTGCTGAGACCGTACGGAAAGAGTCCGGACTCTATCCCCGTCCCAGCAGAATTGATATGTTTCTGGATCCTCCCTACAGGCTGGAATCCGGACAGCTTGAGGCAGCGATGGAAGCTCTTGTCGCCGACAATGACCAGTTCAAGGACATTTTCAGGACAAAAGCCTCAAATGGAGATGTTTATCTGTATTCAGAAAAGTATCTTTCCAGAGCCAGGGCTGAATATCTTGCCGAATGGGAGTCCGTCGGCAGTATGGAGTCGCAATAGATGTTAAAAAATTCCATTTCAAAATGTATGCGTCCTCAGGTAGAGGAATGCGAAGTCTATCTTTATCTGGGGGATGATTTATACCATTCCTTCCTCTGTACCCCCGAGGCTCTGGAAGAGCTGGCTGTGGGACACCTTTTCTGCCGGGATGTGATCCAGTCAGAAAAACAGATAGACCAGTTAATAATTGAAAAAATCGAAGAAAACGGTCATGTATACGATAATATCCGGGTAGAACTGAAACGGGAGCAGCATACTTTGCCGGTACCGGATGCACTTCCCGGGGATCTGTCCCTGGAGGATGTGAAGGGCCTTGCGGATACGATAAAAAACTCTGCGTCCAAGTACCTGGACCATGGAGGGATTCATTGTGCGGCTCTCTCGGACGGGAAGGAAATCCTGGCGCTCTATGAGGATGTAGGAAGGCACAATGCCTTTGATAAAGCCATCGGAGCTGCGGTCAGGAAAAATGTCTCCCCTGCGGGGCTTATCTATTTTTCTTCAGGCAGGATCAACTCGGAAATTGCGGAAAAAGCCGCTGTATGCAGGCTGCCTCTTCTTGTAAGCCGCAGCATTGCCACCACCCGGGCCTGCGACATTCTCAGTAAAGGAAATGCAGAGATCATAGGAAGAATTGAGAGTGCCTCACCCTTCTTCTACCTGCTGGATGCGACATCGGCATGAAAAAGAAAAAAAAGAATAATCCTCAAGAGGAAACTTTAATCGAACAGCCCATCATGACCCATATCAGGGAATTGAGGAATGTGTTCCTTGTCTCCATCATCGCTCTTGTTGTCTGCAGTGCGGTAGCCTTTTATTTTTTCGACCCGGTTATCAACTTCCTGTATGAACCCTTCTCCACCATGGAAGGACTGGAAACATCAGATACCCTTTTTGTGAACTTCCTTTTCGAAGGATTTCTGACAAAACTGAAAATATCGGTTATGGCCGGACTGACCCTGGCCGCTCCCATTATAATTTTCATGATTGTCAGGTTCTCTCTGCCCGCCCTCAGGCGGAAAGAGAAAAATGTCCTTTTCGGAGCTCTTGTCTGTGGGGCCCTGCTGGTTCTTGTAGGGTTTTACTACGGTTATTACTACATTCTGCCACTGACTGTTAAGTTTTTCACAAGCAGCGGCTTTCTCCCCGAGAATGTGGGATTTATGCTGAACTATCAGAAAAACGTTCTCTATATTTTCCGGTTTATCCTGATGATCATGCTGAGTTTTCAGTTCCCCATCCTTCTGGAGGTTCTGCTGATTTTAAATGTGTTCTCCCGGAAAGCTCTTTTTAAGGCCAGCCGCTTTGTGATTGTCCTTGTATTTATCGCAGCGGCCATCATAACGCCTCCGGATTTTATTTCCCAGTGTATCATCTCCACCCCGCTGATCATTCTTTATTTCTGTGCTATTCTGGTGGCCAAGATATTCCGGTTCGGAGAAGGAGAAGAGGTTAGTCAATGAACGGAATAGGTTTTCAGGAAATACTGATAATTGCAGCTTTGCTGCTCATATTTGTAAAACCCCAGGAACTGCCGATGATCTTCCGGAAAATCGGAAAAGTATGGGCAAGGGTCTACTACTATTATACCATGGTGAAGAAAGAAGCCATGAATATTGAAAAAGAGATCGGGATCGATGAAGAGATGAAAGAGATCCGGGCGATGAACGCAAGAATGCGGAGCGAAGTCGCGAATTTTGATACAGCCCTTAAAAAGGATTTATCCTTTAACCCGAATGATTTAACTGAAAAGAAAGAGGATACGTCCCCAATAATAAATAAAAGCGATTCATCCGGGGAGAAGCCGGATGAACAGAAGGAGTCATAATTATGTTAGGAACAACAGAAGTCATGGTAATCGGAGGAGTTGTTGTACTCCTTTTCGGAGCTTCGGCTATTCCCAAGTTTGCAAGAAATCTCGGTAAAGCCAAGAAAGAGTTCAAAGACGGAATGGAAGAAGGTTCATCCGAGCTGGACGGTAAGTCTGAAGAAACAAAAGAAAAGAAAGATTAATTTCTCACTTTAATCGGAATTCGTCTGATTTAAGAAAAGCTGCTACAGATCCGAAAGGGTTAGTTGCAGCTTTTTTTTTTAAGATCAAGCCTATACATCTCCTCTGAGAGGGAGGCCCGGAAAGAAAGTAAAGACTGTATTTGTTAAATCATAAATCGGATGATATTATGAGAGACAAATCATAAATGAACCTGAAGATTCACACTCTATCCATCAAATACCTACTCAGTTTCCTCCTGCTTGTCATTGCCCCCGTTTTTATCTTCACCTTCATCACTAGTGTCACATACAGCCGGTATCAGAGTGATCTGACAAAGATCCAAATGCAGGAAACAGTAAATCAGATAGCATCCAATCTCAACAATGAAATCGCATCAGTCTCTATACTCTCCAGTGCTCTGATCCATAATGATAACTTTAAAGTGGTCTGCGACCTTTACGACAGCGCCGTGGATCCGCAGGATATATACAGACAGAGCGAAGCTCTGGATCTGGAACTGAGCCGCCTGTTCCTTTACACAAGTAAAGTGGGAATTGTTTTCGTCTATACAAGGAACAAACCAGTCTTTCTGTTCCGGAACTTCCCAATGATTGCGAATCTGCCGGAGAATCCGCTTCCGGATGAACGTCTGCTGAAATCAGTTGAAGAAACCAGAGGTGTAGTCCATATCTCGGACGATTTTTTCAATATCTACAGGAATAGTCCCGGGGAATCCGAAGATCCCCTCCTCTATCTGGCGGTTCATCCGGGGCCGACAGAAAACGGGCTTTCCATTGAAAAAGTCCTGTTTGCCTATAAGATAAAAATACTCAATAAGATTTACAGCAGCTCCTCACTTCAGCAGTTTTCCTATCTGACCGATGCTGAGGGAAATGTTATTCTGGCACCGCAAGGAAATAGCATGGTGGACTCTCTGGAAAATCCTGAAAGTAATGGAAAAACAGATAGATCAAGATGGCTGGTTCTGACCTCTACAATAGAGAGTACCGATTGGACTCTCCATCATGTCATAGATATTCATGCCTTTCTCCAACCCTTTTACAGGATTCGGCGCTTCTTCTATCTTATTTTTGCTGTTCTGTTCATCTTTTTTATTCTGTATACGTTTTTCTTTTTTCATAACATGATATCTCCTCTCAACATGCTTATTGAAAAAATGCAGCTTGTAGAAAAAGGAGATTATGCTGTCAGGGTTCAGGTTCCGGATCAGCCGGAATTGAATCATCTGTTTCACAGTTTCAACAGAATGATAAATCAGGTAAGGGAACTGACAGAAAAACAGACCAGTATAGACAGGGAAAAGAGCCTTCTTGAACTTCAGGCTCTACAGTATCAGATCAATCCTCATTTTGTTGCCAATACTCTGAATGCCATCCGACTTATGGCTGTGGTGAAAAAAAATGAAAACATTAAAAATATGACATCTTCGTTAATGCAGATCATAAATGACAGTTTTCGGGGAGAGGGAAATAAGACGACTCTGCAGGAAGAGATGAAATCCCTGGAGAGCTATGTCCACATTATGAAGGTACGCTTCAGTACTCCTATTGAGCTCCGCTTTTCCATAGCCCCGGAACTGGCATCCTATTCCATTCTGAAAATGCTGCTTCAGCCTATCATTGAAAATTCTATTATCCATGGATTTTCCCGGAAAAAGGGGAAAGGCTATATACTGATACAAATCCACGCCATAGGAAAGGAAAAGAAACTGCTTTTGAGAATATGTGATAACGGGTGCGGGGTGGATCTGAAAGAAAATCCTTTCCCTGTTAAACCCGACTCCTCCCCTGCGGGAACCCTCACGAGAATTGGTATATATAATGTGAATAGACGAATCAAGCTGAATTACGGAGAGGAATACGGTCTTTTAATGAGAAGCCGTCCGGATTTTTATACCCGCACGGATATTTACCTGCCGCTGAATAAGGAGATTTCTGATGTTATCCCTGATGATCGTAGATGATGAACCCCTTGTCAGAGCTTCGATCCAGTCTTTTCTGAACTGGGAAGAACACGGATTTACCTTTTCCTGTGAAGCCTCTGACGGGAGAGACGCCCTGTTTCAACTTCGGAATAATACTGTGGATCTGATCCTGCTGGACATTCAAATGCCCGTCATGGACGGACTGGAATTTCTAAGAGAACTTGAAAAATGGGAGAACCCTCCCCATGTCATAGTCCTCAGTGCCAATGACAACTATTCCTATGTGAGAGAAGCATTTCAACTGAGAGCTCTTGATTACATTCTAAAATCAGATCTGGATGAAACGACTCTTCTTGACCTTCTGAATAGAAAAAAGGATGAGATTTCCCCCTCCGGTATCAGTACATCAGCCCTAAATACAAAAGACCTGAACTATCTGAAACAAAGGCTCCTTATGGACCTTTTTGAAAACCGGAATCCTGAAATAACCCTCCCTGTCCTGGCAGATCTGGGGATCCGGATCCAGCCGCCGATCCGTCTCTGCTATATGTGGGGCAATGAGACGATTCAGGAAACTCAGAGGGAAATGCTCAAACTGCAGGCATCCCAGTTTCTGAAAAAAAGAGAGATGACCGTTACATTTTTTCTGACAGAAAAGGGCGAGTTTTTTTTTCTAATCTCTGTCGAAAAGGGCCTGGAATCCGCAATAAACACCTGCGAATCCTTTTGCCGGGACTTTTTGGAAATCATACAGAATGGTATGGATATCTCTCTGGATTATGCTATAAGCTGTCAGTGCGAAACCCTCCAGGATATTCCCGGACAATACAGTTATGTACGCTCCCTCCCGGCCATCGAGAGTAGGATTATAAGAAAAGCGAAAAAATTCATCAAAAAAAACTTTGCCTCCTCCACCTTGTCCCTGGAGGAAGTCAGCTCCTTTGTCGAAGTCAGCAAACCCCATCTGAGTTCTCAGTTCCATAAAGAAACGGGAATCACTTTCAGAGATTATGTGACGAAAGTAAGGGTGGATCAGGCAAAGGAACTTCTTCTGGCAACCAATCTTAAAGTTTATGAAATCAGTGAAAATGTCGGATATCCCAATGTAGAGCACTTTTCAAGGATTTTCAAAAAAGCCACAGGAATGACCCCCAACAGGTATGCCTCCCAAGGGAAGAACTAATCATTCAAAAGATCAAGAAACCATAACCAGATTCATTTCTGGATAGGAAATCCAGTGTTAATCTGAAAACAGATCAAATCATTTCTACTGTTTTCCGCCTTGGGATAAACAGTGACACAAAGGAGAATTTCAATGAAGTATCGGATGAAAACACTAGTCTTTTCACTGGTTCTGCTGCTTTCGACAGGGTTTCTTTTTGCTTCGGGTCAGAGTGATGCCGCCGGTGATTCGGTGGTTATTAAAATGGGGGATAATCTGCCCGATAGAACTGTAGGGCTCGGTGCGGTAGCGGAAGCCATCAACAGAGAATTCATTAAACAGCATCCGGAAGTATCATTTGATGTGGAAAGCTATCAGGATCAGCCCTATCAGCAGAAAATCAAGATATACGCCACTGCCGGACAGCTTCCGGATATTATGAAATACTGGAGTTTTTCCACACTGCTGAAACCACTAGTTGACAGTAGGATGGTGGAACCCCTGGACAGAAGGCGTTTTGCGTCCCTGCCCTGGATGCCCGGCGCTCTGGAGGGAAATGTTTACGGCGGAGAACTGTACGGAATTCCCCTGACGGCAGACTTCTGGGTTGTGTTTTATAATAAAGCGATTTTTGACGAAGTGGGAATAGACGTCCCTACCACATTTACCGAAATGAAGTCCGCAGCGGCTGCACTCTCCGCAGCCGGATACATCCCGGCGGTTACTGACGGAAAAGACGGCTGGCCCCTGAGTATCAGTTACGACAATATTCTCTGGAGAGTCACGGGAGACTACAGTGTCATGTCTGAAGCCCTCCAGGGAAAGAGGCATTTCACGGATCCTGAATTCCTGAAAGCTGCCGAGCTCTACCAGGAAATTTTCTATGAAAGCGGTATTTTCAGGAATGATCTTGTCACCACGGATTATGGCGCCTCCCGGAACCTTTTCGGTCAGGAACAGGCAGCCATGTATCTGATGGGCCCCTGGGAAATGGGTATGGCCAGCGATGAAAACTTCTCGGAAAGGTTTCGTACAAATGTCAGAGCCGCCAAATTCCCAGTGATAGCCGGCAGAGAGGATCAGAGAAACAATCTGATTGCCTGGTACGGCGGAAACTATATAGTCAAAGCCGACAGCGATTATGAGGACCTTGCCATGGACTATCTGGAATTATATGCCCGGGAATATCCTAAAATCATGTGGGATCTTCAGGCCGGTTTTCCCGCCCAGGCTATCGAACCCAACGACGATGACAATCAACTGGCAAAAGATCTTCTGAGTATCAGCGGTTCCGCACGCGCAACCAGCGGGACAACTTCTCTGGACATGCTGGATGCGGCTTTCAAGGAATCCCATCAAAAACTCTGCAAAGACCTTGCTGCCGGTATTATTACTCCTCAGCAGTTCTGCACCTCTCTGGACGAAGCTCTCCAGAAAGCTCTTAAATAACCGGCCTCTGCTTCCCTGCAGAAATGCAGGGAAGTCTATTTTAAAGATTTTCAAAGGCTAAAAGAATGAACCAATTATTTACAAGTAAGAGAACCATTTTCTGGCTTGTCGGCCCGGGAGTGCTGATTATGCTCTTTGCCATAGTGGCGCCCATACTTCTGAGTGTGTATTACAGTTTTACCGACTGGTCGGGTTTCGGGGCCAGAGACTTCACAGGCCTGGCAAACTACAGGGAAGTAATCCTGCAGGACGCCACATTCTGGCGTTCCCTTCTGAACGCATTCCTGTTGCTGATCGTAACCGTATTCATACAGAATCCCCTGGCATTTATCCTTGCGTCTGTTCTGAATCAATTGAAAGAAAAATACTCACTTTTTCTGAGAACCATATATTTTATACCCGCCATTTTAACTGTGGTGGTGATAACAAAGCTGTGGACCAATATTATGAATCCCAATTACGGACTTATAAACAAGCTTCTTGCATCTGTAGGGCTGGAAAGCTGGCAGCACAGCTGGATAAGCGATCCGAAAACAGCTCTGGGATCTATAATTTTCATAACAGTCTGGCACGGCTTCGGCTGGGCGCTTCTGTTCTATTACTCAGGTCTGACAACAGTCCCGAAAGAACTTCACGAGGCCGCAGTTATGGACGGGGCAGGACCGGTTAGACGTTATACGTCAGTGATAATACCCTACATGCTGCCTGTCATTCAGGCTGTCATAATTATAGACATAACATCCTGCCTGAAGCAGATGGAAATTGTTCTGCTTTCAACCGAAGGCGGCCCGGGAAACCTGACTCAGTTCGTGGCCTACCACCTCTATGAACAGGCCTTCCGCTACTCCCGCTACGGCTATGGGAATGCAATTTCTATTGTATTTGTGATCGTTGCTCTGACTATCACCCTGCTGGCCCAGAAATACCTCTCCAGGGCCAATGAGAATCTTGAGGAGTAAGGCATGAAAAAACTATCCATCGGACAGATTATAATCTTTATCTTTCTTATACTCATAGCTCTTGCCCAGTTGTTCCCCCTTTTCTGGCTGTTCAACTACTCACTTCAGAAGAGTTCCAATCTTTTCGGTCAGAAGCTTTTTGATATTCCCGAAACTCCCCAATGGGGGAACTATCTGAGAGCCTGGACGGACGGACGGATTCCCCAGTACCTCTTAAACAGCGTCATTGTGGTAAGCTTTTCGATCCTGCTGATTCTGTTTCTCTCTTTTACCATAGCATACGCCTGCAGCCGTATGAGATGGAAACTGAGAAAAGTTATTTACAATTTTGTCCTGCTGGGAATGGTTATACCGATACATACGACTCTGCTTCCCAACTTTGTCTGGTTTCAGCGATTCGGCCTTATTGATACGCGGTTAGGACTGATTATTCCCTATACAGCATTCTTTCTTGCTTTCAGTGTACTAATGTTCACAGGTTTTCTCCATTCCCTACCCTATGCCATGGAGGAATCGGCTTATCTGGACGGTGCGGGTCTCGGAACGATCCTTCTGAGGATCATTGCTCCAATGGCCAAACCCGGATTTGTGACTGTGGGAATCATGGCGTTCATCAATAGCTGGAATGAGTTTATTATGGCTAATACCTATCTGGCGACTGAAACCAAAAGGACGCTTCCCTTTTCCATCATCCGCTTTGAAGGGGAATATGCCTCGGACTATGCGGTACAGTTTGCCTGTATGGTTATCGTAGCGGTTATCCCCATTATTCTATATTTTATTTTTTCAAAGCGGATTATTGCCGGGGTCACTGCCGGATCAGTAAAGGGTTAGTCCCATGAAAAAGATTCTCACAATCAAAAATCCCATACTTCCCGGTTTTAATGCCGATCCATCGGCTATCCGTGTCGGCCGGGACTATTATATCATAACCAGTTCATTCAACTGGTTTCCCGGAGTCCCCCTCTATCACTCGAGGGACTTGAAAAACTGGACACTCAAAGGGCATCTACTCGACAGAAAAGAGCAGCTCGACCTTAGGGGCAACCCCGATTCCTGCGGGATATGGGCTCCCCAGATTAGTTTCAACAATAGAACCGGATTGTTCTATCTTGTATATACGGATGTAAAATCCCTGAGCAGTTCTTTTTTTGATCTGAACAACTATCTGGTAACCTCCCCGGAGATCACAGGCCCCTGGTCTGATCCGGTGTATCTGAATTCCAGCGGATTCGATCCCTCTCTTTTCCATGATGAGGACGGCAGATCCTGGCTGCTGAACCTGGCCTGGGAGTTCAGGCAGGGATACTCTCATCCGGGTCCTATCATACTTCAGGAATTTGATGCCGAATCAAGGAAGCTCACAGGGGAATCCGTCATACTCTACAGGGGAGATCCCCTGTTCGGCTGTACCGAAGGCCCCCATATCATTAAAAGAGAGGGTTACTACTACCTGATCACCGCAGAAGGGGGAACAGGATACGGACATGCTGTAAAAATCTCCCGCTCCAGGAGTATTACCGGCCCCTATGAGGACTCGCCCCGGGGTCCTCTCCTGACCTCCCGCCCGGATCCCGCTCCAGGAGTAATAGACAGTGATCCTGATTTTTTAAAACCCCGGTTCTACAACCCCCTGCTGACTCTTCAGAAAGCCGGTCATGGATCGATCATAGATACGGAAGAGGGAGAGAGCCTTCTCTTTCATCTCTGCGCCCGCCCAGTCATGCCCCAGCAGCGCTGTATACTCAACCGTGAAACGGCGGTACAGAAAATCCTCTGGCATGAGGGATGGCCCGAACTGGCCCGGACACCGCCCTTCCCTTCGGACAAAATAGATCTGATGATGAAGGAAACCAATGCAACTGATGTCACAGCCAGCGGCAGAACCAGCTTTTCCGAAGGCCGAATGCCGGTGGAATTTGTCAGTCTGAAAGACAGGCCCGAAAAGACATGGTGTTCTCTGGACAGAACCCCCGGAGTCCTCAGTCTCAGAGGGAGGAACTCCCCCTATTCGTCCCATGATTTTTCCCTGATTGCCCGTAGAATCCAGCATTTCTCCTGCCGTATGGAAACGGTGCTCGATTTTCAGCCCGTGGCCAGCAGACAGATGGCAGGGCTCATCCTCCTGACAGGCAGCAGGACCTTCTATTTTCTGCGCCGCTATTACAGCGAGACTCTCGGCATTCCCTGTCTGGGGCTGATGATCAGTTTGAACGGCTCAAAGTACGAAGAAGCCAGAACAGCTTTGCCTGAAGCGGGACCTTGGACTTTAACAGCCTCTTTGCGGAAGCAGTCACTGAATTTCTCCTATTCGCGACCCGGCTGTCCTCCCGTAAGAATCGGCGGGACTTATGATGCCACGGTTTTATCCGATGAGTTTACCAATAACGGTCCGGGCGCCTTCGATGGAACTTTTACGGGGATGTGCGTGATCGATCTGGACAGAAGAACCGCATGGGCTGAATTCCACTCATTTTTTTATTCGCCCGATTCTGAAGATAATTGAACAATATCAAACCAAAAGGAAGACAGACTATGCACAATAGAACATTTCAGTTTCCTGAACATTTTATTTGGGGAACCGCCACAGCCGCCTACCAGATAGAGGGAGCAGTAAAGGAAGGAGGACGGAGTCCTTCTATCTGGGATACATTCTCTCATACTCCCGGTAATATCGATGACAGATCCACCGGAGATGTAACCTGTAATCACTTTCATCACTTCCGGGACGATCTGACTCTGATGAGGGACTTGAATATCAGGCACTACCGTTTTTCCCTTGCCTGGCCCCGGATAATGAGCCGGGACTGTAAAAGTCTTAACCCCGAAGGTCTGGATTATTACTCCAGGCTCATCGATACCGTGCTTGAAAAAGGGATCACCCCCTATGCCACACTTTTTCACTGGGATCTGCCCCAGTTTCTACAGGACCGGGGAGGATGGGCTGATCGAGAAACCGTCAATTACTATCTGCAATACACCGAAACCGTAACGAAAGCCCTGGGAGACCGCATCAAAAACTGGATGACCCACAATGAACCCTGGGTATACTCCTTTGTAGGTAACCTCTATGGTACTCATGCTCCGGGAGTCAAAGATTTGAAGACAGCACTTCAGACAGCGCATCATATGCTCCTGGCCCATGGCAAGGCTCTTCCAGTGATAAGGGAGAATTCCAGGGACGCCAGAGCCGGGATCGTAAACAATCTGGAATGGATTGAACCTGCCACGGAAGCCCCCCGGGATCTGGCCGCTGCGGCCAGGCATGACGGCGCCTTTAACCGCTGGTTCCTTGACCCTCTCTATTACGGCTCTTATCCGCAGGATATGATGGAGTGGTACGGACAGGATGCCCCTGAAATCCATAGCGGCGATATGAAAGATATCAGTGCTCACAGTGATTTCATGGGCGTGAATTTCTATACAAGGCGTATCATCGGTCATGACAGCAGAGGTAATTTTCTGAAATGCCGTCAGGTCCGCTACCCTTTTATGCACACTTCGGATTACGAAGAGTGGGAAAACAATGCGGAAGGTCTCTATAATCTGCTGAAACGATTAAAGAGAGATTATGATAATCCTGTTCTGATGGTAACAGAAAACGGAACTCCCCTGCCGGATTTGCTGGAGAATGGAGAAGTACATGATCCGGAACGAATTGACTATTTATTCCGTCATACCGGCGCTGTCTGGCAGGCGATCCAGGAGGGAGTCAGAATGGAAGGATATTTTGTCTGGTCATTCCTTGATAATTTCGAATGGTCTCTGGGATTTACAAAAAGATTCGGTATTGTCTTCACAGATTATGAGAGCGAAAAACGCTATGTAAAAGACAGCGGCAGGTGGTATGCCGAAGTGTGCAGAACCAATGCAATACAGCTTAATCGAGATTTTCCCGCAAAATTCTGCTGAATCACGAAACACCCTCCGTTACAGAGGTATTTACCTGTTATATGGAGGGCTGTTTCGTCTATACCAATTATTTAAAACCCGCAGGCCCGGGCGTAGATTCCCACCACATCCCGGATCCGGCTGATAATAAGGTCCTGTGCCTTCAGGGCAATCTTTCCCTCCTGCACCGCATCGTACTGGTTCGGCAGATACTGGCTCAGCATACTCAGGGGGATCCCCTTTCCATCCAGGTTCTTCTTCAGAAGCTCAATAGAGGCGGTGAGCCTTTTATCGGGCCAGTAGTAGCGGCTCCTGTCGCTGAAGCTGTACTTCCGTTTGAAAAGCTGCTCCCCTTCACTGCCGGGGTAGTACTTCTGCCAGTACTTCGGCTCGTCCAGCATCACCTCTTCCAGGGTCTCCTTCAGCCGGGAGAGCTGAACTCCCGATGCTCCCAGAAGCTCCTTTTCCATATCCGCCAGAGCAAACAGGGCTTCCCGGAAGGCAAAGGTCATCCAGGGGCCTACTTTGAGTATACAGTAATGGTCCTTCACAAGGCTGGTCAGGCCGGTTTCGCTCTGATAGTCCGTGGAATGGGCCTCGTAGACAAACTGGTCGGTTCCCTCAATCATCCGGCTCAGATCCGCCGCGGCGGCGCTGTCGTAATGGAAAACCTGATCGTCTCCGAACTCCACACCGGGCTGAACCACCAGGCCGATCACCCGGCTCCAGGCGTCGCTCAGTCCCTTTGCAGTAAAAGCCGCTTTTGTGACTTCGATGGTCCGGGCCGCATCGGCAGAAGAGGTAGGCGTTACGGTCTCTTCCTCCTCCTGGGCGCCGCCGGGAATGGGCACTTCCGTTCCGATGATATAGACAGGCTGAGGCTGCCCCTGGCAGCAGGTCTCCCAGGTCGCTTCGGCTACGGCGCAGAGCTCTGCCGCCCGGGCGGAGACAATCTCATCAGCCAGGGGAGTATGCCTGTCGCCTTCATCGTCGGCGCAGTACATACTGGCGTCCAGATGGATTTTCTGATACCCCGCTTTTACATAGGCTTCGATCAGATCCCGGGCATTCTTCATGGCCTCTTCCGCCGGCAGGCTCTGCCAGGCATTGGGACCCAGATGATCCCCTCCCAGAAGGATTTTCTCTTCGGGGAAAGAGACTTCGCCGGCCAGGTCTTTCACATAGCTCACAAACTCGGGAGGAGTCATGCCCGTATAGCCGCCGAACTGATCCACCTGATTGCTTGTGGACTCGATCAGCACGATGGAACCGTCTTCCAGAGCCTGGATCATACTGGCTCTGATCACATCGGGATGGGCCGAGCAGATCGAATAGATCCCCCGGGGTTTTCCCTCTTTGTTGTCTTTCATTAGCTGCAGAAAATCATTGATTGCGCTCATTACTGTTCCTCTCTTTTCTCATTTTTCACAGTCAAAAAGGATCTTTCCCTTCACCGCACCCGGAATGGTCAGATCGTTCACCGCCGAAGCGGCTTCACTCAGGGGAATTTTCCTGTCGATAAGCTTCTCTGTTTTCACCAGATCCTTACTGAACAGATAGACAGCCATCTCCCACTCCCATCCGGGAAAAGGGGCTGAGTAATTCATCCAGGATCCGGTCACAAAGATCTCTTTCCTGTTTATATATTCAAACTCGTGGGGCTGCAGGGTAACCGGTTTATGGGGAGTCCCGATAAACATGACCGTCCCTTTGGGAGCGGCCAATTCCATACAGAGGATTTCCGTAACGGGAACCCCGCCGGTTTCCAGGCAAACCTCATAACCATTGCCATCGGTAAAAGCTAGGGCTTCGTCCTTAAACCCCTCTTTCAGGGTATTCAGGCAGAGGTCGGCGCCGTACTCGTTTGCGACTTCCAGCCTTTCTTCATCAATATCAAAAACAGTGATTTTCCTGGCCCCCATGGCTCTGACGCACTGCAGGGTCAAAAGGCCGATAGTTCCCATGCCTGTAATAGCCACATCTTTCCCGCCCTGAAAATTCATGATATTCAGAGCATGAAGGGCGACTGTTATAGGCTCAAAGAAGGCCCCTTCGGTATAACTGACAGATTCGGGGAGGATAATCGTATTCTCCCAGGGCATGGCCACGTATTCGGCCCATCCCCCCTGAATACGGGAGCCGATAAACTTGTACCCCTTGCTGAGGGAATAGTTGCCTTTCTGGCTCTGGGGATCATTCCTGTCGGGAATCAGCGGCGCACAGGCAATGCGGTCTCCCACTTTACGGGTGGAGACCCCCTCTCCCAAAGCAACGATCTCTCCGGAAAACTCATGGCCAAGGACGATAGGATAAAAGTGAGCTCCGCTGTGGATGGTCCGGGGGATATCGGACCCGCACAGTCCCGACTCTTTTACTTTTACAAGGACCTCTCCGGGTCCGGCCTGGGGCTTTTCCCACTCTTCATAACGGATATCATTATCTCCGTACAGTACGGCTGCTTTCATATGTATTCTCCTTACAGGTTAATCTTTATATTTTGTTCTGATCCGGTCCAGTTCTTCATAAACCGGACCGGCCGCTTCATACAGATGGATAAATGCCTGGAAAAGATCCCGGTAATAGGCAGTCTTCTTCCGGTCCGGATCATAGGAAGCTCTCACTGTCTGAACAGCAAGAGCCGCATCGAAATCCGGAAAGAGTCCCACTCCCACAGCGGTCATAATGGCGGTCCCAAGAGGAGCCACATCCATTTCACCGGGCAGGATGATGTGTTTCTCCAGGATGTCCGAGAAAATCTGGGTCCATACGGGGCTGTTGGCGCAGCCTCCGGTCATGACGATCTCTTCAATGGTATAGCCCTTCTCTTCCATAAGACGGTACACATTCCGGACCCCCATGGCGATGCCCTCCATGATCATACGGATCATGGCTTTCCGGCTGGTATCGGGATTCATGCCGAAAGCCACCGCCCGGGAGTGAGGGTCCCACAGGGGAGCCCTTTGTCCCACCATATAGGGCAGATAGAGAAGGATGTCATCCTGATACCCCGCTTCTTCGGCCAATTTGTCTATCTCTTCAAAACGCTCTTCTTCGATCAGAGCCTTGAACCATCGGAGGCCGGCCCCGCCGTAATCGACTCCCCCGTTTACAAGGTAGAGCCCGGGGACCCCGTGATGATAGTTTAGCATGCTCGGGTCAGAGGGAACGGAAGCCACACAGGCTCCGGCGTTGGTTGCGGTTCCCGCGGAAATATAGGCCTGTCCGTCATGACGCAGTCCCAGCCCCAGAGTAGCGGAAACATTGTCCATGGCGCCTGCTATAACGGGAGTGCCCTCGGGAAGTCCCGTTTCCTTTGCCGCCTGAGGGGTCACAGTCCCGACCACATCGGTACAGGCGAATACCTCGGGCAGTTTTGACCGGTCGATACCGCTGGCATGGATCAGTTCCTCCGACCACTGCCCGCTGCGGATTTCGCAAAGCTGGGACATCCCCGCCTCGGAGATATCCATAGTCATTTTTCCTGTTAATCGATTGACGAGGTAGCCGTTGCAGTGAAGAAACATGTGGGTTCTGTCATAGATTTCTTTTTCGTTGTTTTTCATCCAGAGGATTTTGGGGGCAAAGTTGGAGGGATCCGAATCGTTGCTGTTGATCCTGATCTGGACATCTCCGTAGGTTTTCCTGATCCAGTCCGATTCTTTCTGAGCCCGCCGGTCCAGCCAGAGCAGCCCCCGGCGAAGGGGGATTCCCTCTTTATCCACCGGAAGAGCCATACTGGACATGGAGTCTACACCCACCCCGGCTATATCAGAAGGGTTTATACCGCTTTTATCAAGAACATCCCGGCAGGTACTGACAAGGGCCTTCCACCAGTCATGGGCATCCTGTTCCGCCCATCCCGGACTGGGATAAAAGGTCGGATATTCCGCTTTGGCAGACGAAACGACCTTCAGTTTATCATCAAAGAGAACCGTTTTTGTACTGGTCGTTCCCAAATCCACGCTGAGAATGTATTTCGGCATGCTCTCTCCTCCTTTGCCTGCACACATTTCCTTGTGTTTTAGAACACTAAAATACAAGGAAAAAGTTCCTTTGTCAATCGAGAATACCTCCCCTTCCGGCTGATCATGTTTTTCGGATAATCAACTCGGTGGGAACCACATCCTGGGCGGGGGTGCTCTCCCCTGCGGCTTTTTCAAGGAGCTGCAGAACAGCCCGCCGTCCCATCTCCTCCAGATTCTGCCTTACCGTTGTCAGAGGAAAGTACATGGTTGTTTTATCAGTCATATCGCCGTAACCGATAAGCTGCACATCCCGTCCGGGAAGATACCCCTTTTCGGTCAGAGCCCCGACAACGCCGATGGCTTCGTAGTCGTTGCCGCAGCAGATCGCATCGGGAAGTTTGTTTGAATTCAAAAAGGAGGAAACCGATTCATACCCCGTATAGGCATCGAAGTCGGTGTCCAGGAAATGGATATCACCGGGTATTTTCAAAGCGGCATCTTCAGCGTAGGAAGTAAAACCCGCCAGCTTTCCCGATGCATTGAACTGATAGTCCCTTCCCTTAAGGATCAGGAAGGACCGGCAGTTCTTCTCTCTGTGAAGGTATTCCATAAGATGATAGGAGGATTCCCTGTAGTCATTGATGATGGAACAGGCTCCGTCCAGAACCCACTCGATGGTAACGAAGGGGATCTGCCGCGCTGCTTTCAGACAGGCGGCCCTGACAGAGTCGAAGGCTTCCTCTATAAAGATGACGGCTTCTCTGTTTTTCACAGCCTCTTCCAGCTCTTCGATTGTTTTCCAGCCCCAGACCAGTTTATCCGTATTGAGGCTGTGCAGTTTCAGTTCAATATTCCTGGTTCCCAGAGCGTCATTGATCCCCTTGAGGATTTCCATGAAGAAAGAAAGCCCCGCAGAGGGAAGAAAGATGTGAATCACCGAAGGCAGGGAGGCCGTGGAGGGAGAAACAAAACTCCCTTTTCCGGGGAGGCTATAGATAAGCCCCTCGTTTTTCAGCTCATTGAGAACCCTCTGAGCCGTTGCCAGGGAGACGCCGGTTTTCTGAACAATCTCCCTTGCCGAAGGCAGTGCGGCGTGTTCAGGAAGGAGTTCGCCTCCGATCTGTTCCCGGATCTGCCCCACGATCTGCTGATACGGAGGAATACTTATTGTCCGGTCAATGATTAAATCCATTTCTCACCTCAAAGTGTTCTAAAACACTAGGATAAACAAGGAATGGATATTTGTCAATTTCCTGCTCTGAATAATCCGGAAAGGGTCAGGGAAAGAGAATACTGAGCTGCTCTTCACTCATCATCATAAAGCTGCTGAAATCCGGGGGGGGGGTAATACCGGTTCCTACACAGAAAGAGGAGCGGAGGGGCTGTTTCTTTCCTCCCTTTCCCAAAAAACTTGGGAAATACAGGATCTATGTGTATATTATACCTTGTTGCTTTTCAGGATCTCCTGATAGAGTTTTCCGATAGATTCAGTTTTATTTTTGATGAGGTTTTAATGTACAGAATTCAGAAGATTTTACTAACTCTGGCAGTGGCTGCTTCCGTTTATTCCCTGTCTGCCCAGTCACAGCTGCTCTCCTATGAAGAGGTGACATCCCTGCTCACAGCGGATCAGGCGGCAGAGCTTCAGAGCAAAGGGGAGGTTACGGCTTTTCATTTCGGAGAGTTCGATACGGAACTTCTGCCGCCGATTCCCCAGAGCAGCCGGATTGAGGATTACATATCCTCCCAGCAGATGAATATGGGCATAGAGGGGCTGTTTCTCTTCAAAGATTTCTCGATGGATGATTACAGGAAGGACCCTGAAGGGTACTCTCTTATGCTCTACAATACTCTCAGGTCTGTGAGCACTCTCGAGGGAACTCAGTACTATTCCGCCTCAAGAGAAGAGATGAGAGACCTCTTTGTGGAATCCTGGGTCATTCCCGATGCAGACTCCCCCAAAGACAAGCTCCCCGACCCCCTGGTCACGTCCATTCCCGCAAGGGACAGTTTTTTCATTCACCAGAAAGACAAGAGTTTCGGAAAGAATGAATCCATCATGGAGTTCTACTATGAGAGTCCCGTGATCGCCGCTGTTATTACCAACAAATCCGCCATGTACTACAACAGCCTGATACGGGTGATCGGGCCGGATAAAATGCAGATACATCTTGTGATCATCCCCACAGACAAAGGTCTGCTCTTCTACGGTGTAACCGCAGCGGACTCCCTGAATATCAATGCCTTCAGGAAAAAGGCCAACAACTCCTTCTACAACCGTGTAAAAGCTCTGTTTCACTGGTATACAGAAGAAATTCAGTAAGTATCAATAATGGGGAGGGCGCTCTTCCAGAGGGGCGGCCCCTTCCTCCCTTTTCTTCTCTTCCAGCTCCCGGACCTTTTTTCTCAACTCCCGAACCGTATTTGTCAGCTCTTCTATTTTCCGGTCCTGTTCCATCACAATACGGTTCAGCTGCTGGAAGGTATCTTCCATGTACATCATCCGGGTATCAAGCTGAATGTAATCCTCACTCATCGTTAATCCTCTTCTTTTTTTAGAATGCATACACCTTAAAAGACCCTTGAAAATGGTATACAATAGGGGGGTATGGTTTAATCAGTTGAATGAATATCGCTAAATATAGTAACAAGCCCACTATAATTCAAGGAGTTCGAATATGAAAGACAAAAATGCCGCCTGGATAGGAACCGGAGTTATGGGAGCCTCCATGTGCGCTCATCTGATGGACAGGGGATACAGCCTCAGAGTTTTCAACAGGACGAAATCCAAAGCGGATGCTCTGATTGCCAAAGGAGCCGTATGGTGCGATTCCCCTGCCGAAGCAGCCAGAGGCTGCGATGTGATCTTTACCATAGTCGGGTATCCCAGCGATGTGGAGTCAGTCATCCTGGGAGACAAGGGCGTGCTTGAAACAGCGCCTTCAGGTTCTGTGATTGTCGATCTGACCACCAGCGAACCCTCCCTGGCTGTAAAAATCGCAGAAGCCGCTGAGAGCAAAGGGATTCAAACCCTGGATGCTCCTGTTTCCGGAGGAGATATCGGAGCCAAGAACGGGACACTGGCCATTATGTGCGGCGGAGAGAAAGAGACCTTCGACCGGGTACTCCCTATGCTGGAGGCCTTCGGACAGAACATCAAATATATGGGAAAATCCGGAGCAGGACAGCATACGAAGATGAGCAACCAGATCCTCATTGCCGGCACAATGATAGGTGTAGTGGAGTCCCTGCTCTACGGCTACAGAGCGGGGCTGGATATGGATGAAATCATTGATGTCATCGGCAGCGGCGCCGCCGCCTCCTGGTCTATCAATAATCTGGGACGCCGGATTGCGGCGGGCAACTTCGATCCCGGTTTTTTCATCAAACACTTTGTCAAAGACATGGGCATTGCCCTGAAGGAAGCGGGGGCCATGAATCTCAGTCTTCCCGGACTGGCTCTGGCAAACCAGTTTTATGTCGCCGCCATGGCCCAGGGTCTTGAAAACCTGGGAACCCAGGGGCTCTACAAAGTTTTTGAAGCCATGAACAGCCCGGAATAATCACAGCGTTCCGGGATCCGCTTCCCTCAGTTTCCTCCGGGAGACAGAGGGAAGCCGGAGGCTTTTTCCCTTTTTGTCCAAAATCCCATTTCTACGGATTGACCACGGAAAGCCCTCACTTTAAGATACTTCCAGCATCTGCGAATTCTGACTTTTCACAGGAAATCAACCATGTTAATTGAACACGACACACAGGGGACCTGCTGCCGCAGGATCTCCATAACCCTGGATGGGGATACCATAAAAAATGTAGACTTCGACCGGGGCTGCCCTGGAAATCTTATTGGCATAAAAACACTTGTAACCGGTATGAACCGTCAGGAAGTTATAAGCAGATTCTCGGGAATCCGCTGTTATGGAAAGGAAACCTCCTGCCCGGACCAGCTGGCCCAGGCTCTGGCTTACGAAGAGGAGAGCTGATCGATCATATGATCCAGCAGTTTCAGAGCAGTCCGCTTTCTATAGGCCGCTGTTGACCTCTGATCATCGATGGGAGTGATTCTGCTCTCATAGGCTCCCCGCACGGACTGCCACAGTTCACTCAGTTCCTTCAGGGAATGTCCTGCCATGGACGACTCCGCCAGTGGCAGACGGACCACCACAGGAGCGACACCTCCCGCACAGAGGCGAATCTCATCCAGATGATCTCCCGAAACCTTTGCCCAGCCGCTGTAGGAGAGTTTGGAAAGGGCGTTTGCTTTTCTTGTACCGACTTTACGGTAGAAGCCGCGCCCCTCTTTTTCCTTTTCAATGAATTCCAGCGGAATCAGAACCGCATCGATCAGCTCATCAACTGCAAGGACATTCTTTCCTGGACCAGTGATAAACTCACTCAGTTTTACCACCCTTGTTCCCATAGAGGAGACCAACCTTACCGAGCTGTCGGCCACTACCAGAGGAGGCAGGGAATCCGCCGCCGGAGAAGAGTTGGCAATATTGCCGGCCAGGGTCGCCAGGTTCCGTATGGCCGGGGCGGCGATCTCGTTCACTGCGGATTTAAGAAGATCCGGGACAAGTGGATCCTTCAGAATCTCCCCCAGAGTCATTCCGGCACCGATGGCCAGAAAAGAGTCTTCTTTCCGCAGATATTTCAGCTCTTTCAGCTGGGAAATCCCCATAATATGTCCCGGAAACCGGGGAGGAAGACTGCTCCAGTTTTCATAGCGGACCATCAGATCCGTTCCTCCCGCCAGGGGAAGAACCCGGGTATCTCTGCGGAGATCCAGAGCTTCCGAGAGGGTTTCGGGATAATAAAAGCCTACCATAACCCCTTCCCCCTTTCCGAAGCCATTCTGACGGCCTCGACAATCATATCGTAACCTGTACAGCGGCAGAGATTTCCCGACAGGCCCTTCCGGATCTCCTGTTCATCAGGATCAGGATTTTCAAGAAGGATCACCTGGGAGGCCATGACCATTCCGGGAGTACAGAATCCGCACTGTACCGCCCCGGCATCGGCAAAGGCATCGATGATGCATTTCCCCTGATCGGTCTCTCTCAGGCTTTCAATCGTGGTAACCTCACGGCCGGGAAGCTGTCCCATGGGAACAAGACAGCTGTTCACAAGCTTTCCGTCCAGAAGGACACTGCAGGCGCCGCACTCCCCTTCTCCGCAGCCCTCTTTGGCTCCGGTCATCTCAAAGTCCTCCCGGAGAACATCCAGCAGTCTTTTCAAAGGAGACCCGTCATACACAGTCTCTTTCCCGTTCAACCGGAAAACAATATTACCTTCCTTCATCTGTCAACTCCATAAGGGTTTCCGGCAGAACCGGTATTTCATCAATCACTCTATCCACAGCCTGAGACACTGCCGCCGTATAGGCCGGGGCGGCCCCGTCAAAGACCATCTCTCCCGCCCCTTTTGCTCCGAAAGGACCATATTCGTAGGGATTCTCCTGGATATCGCTTTCCATGGACGGAAAATCCATACTGGTGGGAATAATATAGTCCGCCAGGGTGGCCTGCCGGAACCGGCCGTCTTTGACTTCCAGCTTCTCCAGGTTGGCATAACCCAGGGCCTGAATCATACCGCCTTCTATCTGGCCTTCCACAATCTTCCTGTCTATGGGAACACCCACATCGTAGACACCCCATATCCCGGTGGTTTCTATTTCGAATGTCAGGGGATCCACCTCGACTTCAATCACATTGACTCCCCAGCTGTAGGCCGGATAGGCGTCTCCCTTGAGAGCCACCCCGTCCCAGGGAACCTGATTGGAGGGGGGAGTATAATCCTGATAGACAGTCTGTTCTTCTCCGGATTTCCAGTTCCTTTTAAGCTCTTCCGCGGCTTTTTTGATAAGATATCCCACCACGGCAATGGACCGGGATGCCACAGTAGGCCCCGAATCAGGTACCAGAGCCGTATCGGGAGTCATGTATTCCACCCTGTCCAGTTCCACTCCCGCCGCTTCGGCAGCGATCTTGCAGAACGTGGTAATCAAGCCCTGTCCCATCTCAACGTTGGACCCTGAAACTTCTATTCTGTCATCCGCTGTTTTAACAAGCTTTACCCGGGCCTTGATAAGATCCCGTTCACCGCTTCCTGTAAATCCGCATCCGTGGGTAAAATAGGACAGACCGATTCCCTTATAGGGCTCGCTCTTGTAGGCTTCGTATTTTTCTCTGTAACCGGACATTGCCATGACTCTTTCCGTCATTTCAGGAAGCATGACGTTTTCATGGATCCGCCCCTCTGTGACGGTGGGATCCCCCTGTTTCAGAAGATACTCCTGTCTGAAAGAGAGAGGATCCTTTCCCAGTTCCGCAGCCAGATAGTTCATATGGGACTCCATGGCAAAGATAGCCTGAGGTGCCCCGAATCCTCTGAAAGCATCGGAGGCGGGCTTATTGGTACAGAATGCTCTTCCCCGGATTCTCACATGGGGGATGTTGTACACATTGGGAACCGAAAAAACAGCCCGCTGCAGCACAACCATACTGCAGCTTTCAAAAGCGCCGCCGTCCAGTTTCAGATCAATATCATGGGCCAGGATATTCCCGTCCCTGTCCAGAGCGGTCCTGATATGGGTGATACTGGGATGCCTTTTTACCGAATAGGCCAGGTCTTCCTTTCTGTCCAGAACCACAAGAACAGGCTGTTTCAGATGATACACAGCCACCCCCAGGGGGCAGGCGAGAACGTCGGGGAAGTGTTCTTTTCCTCCGAAGGCGCCTCCTGTAGGAGTCTGGATAATCCTGACCTGTTCCTCATCCAGTCCCAGAGCGCTTGTCATGCTGTGCCGGATATAGTAGGGACACTGGGCGGAAGCATGAACGACCACCGAGTTATCCTCCCAGTGGGCGAACAGGCTCTGGGGCTCCAGGTAGACATGCTCCTGATACCCCGTATAGTACTGATTATCCAGAACCCTGTGAGCCCGGGAAAAAACATCTTCCGTATTTCCGTAACTGATCCTGTATTCGGTAAAAACATTATTGTCTTCATGCTGAGCCCCGCCCAGAAGGTTTTCAGAATCCTCCAGGGTATAGCAGGGAGTCAATTCTTCATACTCAACCCGGATAGCATCCCGGAGTTCCAGAATCCTGTCCTTTTCAGGTCCTACGATCATAAAAATGATCTGACCGATATAGCGGACTTCAGTATCTGCAAAAACAGGCCAATCCTTTTTAATCATATTAATGGCATTTTCACCAGGCACATCCTTTGCACCGAAAATGCTGTATCCTTCGGGAATATCCGGAAGGCTTACCTTTTTTATCCGTCCCCTGGCGACGGTAGAATAATAAAACCGCCCATACAAAGGGGAAACAGGGAACTGATCGGCCAGATAGTTCATTCTTCCTGATGCCTTGTCAACGGCATCTTTTCTTCTGACAGATCTCTGTATGGATTGACTCATCTGATTACCCCTGAAATAAACTTTTGATTAAATTATCCGGCGGGTGATTCTATTTGTCCAGTAAAGAGCTGAAAGGTCATACCTTAGGAAGGGGTTGTTATATCCATAAAACCATTGGATATATAGAAAATATCCGTGGTTATGTCGTTGATTATATCCGGATAGAGACGCGATTATTCGCGTCCCTACCCGGATATATTGATTATGATAGCCATTTTGCCGGGTTGTTTCTGATATACTGCCTGATCCTGTATAGGGATATATCTGATCTGACTATGTGGTCATAATAGCGTTCCTGCCAGCCGAAGTTTTTATTGATTTTTCGGCATTCAAATGTAGTCCTGCCCTTGTACCATCTGATAATCCTGGAAATATTCTGATTTATCATTGGATTATACGAACCGGTTACACCACCAGTTCCGGTATTAGCGATATGTCCATCCACAGGTTTTATAATTGCCGTTACAGAGAGACAGGTTGCATCCGTATTGGTTTGATCCACCGTAGAGACGCGATTAATCGCGTCTTTACCATCACCCTGTTTATTACCATCACCCTGTTTATTACCATCACCCTGTTTATTACCATCACCCTGTTTATTACCATCACCCTGTGTTTTACCATCACCAGAGGTTTTACCATTCCTGTTTTTTGGGTGGGGGATGCGGATTATACCATGGATATGATCCGGCATTATGATAAATTCATCGAGTACAATAACGGGAAACTGTTGAGGTATATTCTTCCAATTGTTATAGGCCATTTTTCCGATCTCAGACAATTGCATTTTCCTCTTGCAGACCTGCCCCATAAAATGGGAACGGTTATTAGTGCATATGGTTATAAAGTAGGCTGCCGGAGAGGAATAATCCCAATGTTCCATTCTGGAAGAGGGGATTCTGTATTTCTCATTGTATGTTTGATTCCTATTCATAAAAAAATTAACTTGCAGAAATACAACAGTACTTCAAAGGTAAGAAATAAATGATTTATTAGGATGATGTAGAATTGAACTAGAAAAAGATGAATTACAATTTTAATATATGGAGAGGCAATCGCGCTCATATCTCCCGAAGCTGTAATAATCAGGGCAAAAAAAAGCCACCCTTTACAACAAGGGCGGCCTGATACATTTTTTACAGCTTCTAATGCAAATTAGAAATCCTTTTCCTGTACGGTTTTCCTTTTATCATTCTTTGCATTTTCGACAGCAGCGTCACACATTTCGCGGATCTTGTCAGAAAGAACATCAATAACTTTAGCAGAACATTTCAGATCTCCAGTGGTTTTGATGTAATTCTTAACCTTGGAAGATACTACCAGGGTTTCTTTTTCAGCCATAAATTGCTCCTTATGCCTTTTTATTGAGGCTTATTCTAACATAAATCTTTACCAGAGATAAATAGAAAAAATCAATAGGGTAGAAAAATTAACCCTCATCAATTAATATTATCCTGAAACTTTTCCGATTTGATACCTGGAGGTACTTTTTCCGGTGAAAAAACTGCTGTTGGCTCTCTTTATGATTTTACTTCTCTTTCCAGCCTTTGGTTCTTCAGAGGAAAAGATCTGGAACTGTTCCCTTGTTACGGTCGGTCCGGGAGATCCCCTGTACGTCTGGTTCGGCCATACGGGGCTGATCCTGGAAAATACTCAAACCGGCCGGGCGGTTTTCTATGATTTCGGAAATTTCTCATTTGAAGCGGACCATTTCTACCGCAACTTTGCCATGGGACGGCTTGTATACTCTTCCGTAGGGGTATCAGCCAGAGCCTATATGAACTATATCGTCCGGGAGAACAGGGATGTGACGATTCAGACCCTGAATCTGAGTGATGAAAAGATTGCCGCTATGGCAGAGTATCTGCAGTGGAAGGTTCAGCCGGGGAACAACACCTACCTCTATCATCACTATCTGGACAACTGTTCCACCAGAATCCGGGATCTCATAGATGAAGCCGTAGACGGGCAGCTCCGGGAAGCCACAGAGATCTCAGGGGTGACCAGTTTCAGAGAGAGCTTCCGCCGCTACAGCAGCCACAGTTTCTGGGGAGACTGGCTCCTTTCTTTTCTCCAGGGCCGGAGCATAGACAGGGATATTACCGAGTGGGATACCATGTTCCTGCCGGATGAACTGATGAAACAGGTCTCCTATCTGCAGATAAGTACCCCGGAAGGGACACAGCCCCTTGTACTGAATACGGAATACCGAATAAAGGCGGAAGGCCGCCAGTCCATACCGGAAAGAGCCCCGACCAACAGCAATCAGGCCCTTCTGCTCGGCCTGATTGCAGGATTTGTCCTGCTGCTCCTGCAAACCGGATCCCTTACCTCCACCCGCCATCTAAGACGATTCAGCCGGTTTGTACTGAAAACGCTGTTTCTGGCGCTGGGACTGGCGGGATGTCTTCTCTACTTCCTGGCCTTCTTCTCCAACCATCTGGTAGCCCATGAGAATATCAATGCCTTCCTGATCCATCCTCTTTATCTGCTTTTTATATTCCTCTACCCCCGGGCGGATCAGCAGAAACGCAAAAAAGTGATGATCCGGTTCTGGCAGATCCAGCTGGGGGTCCTGCTTTTCACTTCCGCGGTGAATTTCCTGCCCTCCCTCAGACAGGATAATCTGAGAACATTCCTCATATTCCTTCCTGTCCTGGGATTTCAGGCCGTTCTGCTTCCTCTTATACTCAAAAGCAGAATTACTGGGGCAGCTCGATCCGGCGGTCTTTTAAACCGGGCCACTGCTCTGCAGCCGAATCAAGACGATCCGGATGAGCCATAACCTCGATCACAGCGTTCTCCCAGAGATCCAGAAGTGATCGGGAGGCCTTCTGAATTTCCCGGGGAGTCATTGCCATCAGCTGCTCCCGTTTCCTCTGCCGCAGCTCATCACTGATCCCGTAAAGATGCCGTTTCAGTGAGATCATCCCTTTTTCCGAGGGAGAAAGGGGCCGCATCTCCCGACCGATCACGGTAATCAGCGACTTGTCCAGCTCGACCCTGTCATCAAAAGCAAGGAATTCCTCCAGGCTCTCTCTGAAGGCTTTCAGGGTTTCCTCAATATGAGGATCCCTGTAGGTGGCAAAGGTAAAGGTCTTTTCCAGCCCCGAAAGGGAGGAAAAGGCTCCATAGGCGCCTCCCTTCATCCGGATTTTCTCCCAGAGTGGACCGATTTTCATCAGATGACTCAGCAGGATCTGACCGGCATGTTCAGGAGTTCCCAGGGCGGTGCCCTTCAGGGATGCGGCGACAAAACCGATGGAAGCGGGGATGGAGAGGCCCTCCTGGAAGCTCCCTTCCTCGGGAGCGGGAGGCAGCGGAGAAACCGGCAGATCCCCGGAGGGGAAGGGAACATCCCCCGCGGAGGCGGGCAGAAGATCTTTCCAGAACCCCGCAATCCTGCTGCTGTGGAGAGGCATGGATTTTTCATCCATTGTCAGACTCAGAGAGACTCCTCCGGCAGTGATGACATGGGAACGGATTCCCTTCAGAACCCGGGAGACAGCCGGAAGCAGAGCCTTTTTATCCGCCTGATTCAACTGGGAGAGGAATTCCACCTGGGTAATGCCGAACCACAGATCATCCAGAGCAGAAGCCCGGGAACGGCGGCTGTTGGCTCTCAGGGACACATAGGAGTGCCCGCCGGGAACCAGCGAGGCTTTCATATCATTCAGGCTCTCTTTCAGGAGCTGCTCGAGACGTTCCGTATTGTCAAAATCCGCCTGGAGAAGCAGTTTACCCGCCAGTTCCAGAGCTTCGTTACGCTGATTTTCAAGCATTTTGAGGCGGACATAAAAATACCTTTCCGGCTGATCATCCCGGGAGGAATCCACCTTGTGAGATGCTTCTACCGAAGCGCCGAACCCGCCTGTTTTCATGGCAAGCTCCCGGGTTATCACATCATAGGAGATACCGGGCAGTCCCGTCTGGGTCAGGGCTTTGCAGAAGAGCGGAAGGTAGGGCATATAGGCCTCATCCAGTCCGGACAGGTCGAAAGCCATGTCCGCATAGAGGATACCGTTGGTAAAAACCTCCTGTCTGTAAATGGTCATTTCAGGGGTTTCTTCCACAGAACAGGGAATGGTTTCCACCTCCCGGGGGATATCACTGATATCCAGAGAGGGAATGGTCTCCCTGGCTTCGGGGGTGTCTCCCGATTCCTGAAAAACTCTCAGAGCCTGATTCTCCCTGTCAAGAAGCTCCCTGTCTTCCGCTCCCATGGCCCTGTCCAGAGCTTCAAGCTCTTGTTTCAGGGCCTCTTTCTGCTTTCTGGTCAGTGTGGAATCGGGTTTGACAACCACCAGAGAACAGTGGGGATTGTCAAGGATCAGCTCTTTCAGCAGGCCTTCGAAGTATCCTTTCTGCCGGGCCAGCTTCCGGACTGTTTCCATATGCGGCGCAAATTCCATAGTCAGCACAGGGGGATGATCGTAGTTCCATCCTTTCAGGGCCTTCTTCAGAAGGCGCATACCGAAGGGTCCGCCCCCCTTTACCTCCCGGGCGCGGAATTCCACCAGCCGCAGGCAGCTCTCTTTCAGATCTTCGGGAAATCCCTTGTCCGCCAGCTCCCGGAGAACTCGGTAAACCAGTTCTCTGAAGGCCTCTTTTTTATCCGGATCCGAACCTCTCATGCCTATGGTAAAGGCAGCCTGATTCAGATCAAAATCGATACCGCTCACATGGGAGACATCATCACCAAGATCCGATTCCAGAAGAGCCTTCTGAAGGGGAGCCCCGCTGTTGCCCATCAGCATCTCCGTCAGAATGGACAGACTCAGGCTGCGGACAGGATCTTCGGGACCGATTGTTTTCCAGTTCAGAAGAAGTGTGGTCATCCCGCCGGACTTGTCGTCCTCCCCGCTGGGCCAGGAAGCTTCCATCTCCACAGGAGCGTCCCAATCCGGCTGAAGCGGAACCGCCGAATCCACCTCTCTGCGGGTAAATTCAGAAAGGAAGTGTTCCTCCAGGAAAGAGAGATTTTTCTGAGAGGAGATATCTCCATAAAGGAAAATCCGGCAGTTCGAGGGATGATAGTAGGTTTTATGAAACTCCAGAAATTTTTCATAGGTCAGTGAGGGGATGAACTCGGGATCCCCGCCCGAATCGACGCCGTAAGGGGTATCGGGAAAAAGAGACCGGATGGACCATTCGGCGGCAATGCTCTCCTGTGAGGAGTAGTTGCCCTTCATCTCGTTATAGACGATCCCCACCCTCTGGAGATTGCCCTCGTCATCCCGTTCCAGACGATGCCCCTCCTGCCGGAAAACCTCTTTTTTCAGAAGAGGGAAAAAGACAGCGTCCCCGTACACATGCATCAGGTTGAAATAGTCTTTTTCCAGGACACTGGCTGAGGGGTAGAGGGTTTTATCCGGATAGGTCATGGCATTGAGAAATGTATTCACACTCCCCTTCATCATGGAAACAAAGGGGTCCTTAACGGGAAAATTCCTTGATCCGCAGAGCACTGAATGCTCCAGGATATGAGCCACCCCGCTGCTGTCCTCCGGAGGAGTCCTGAAATTGAAGGAGAAAAGGTTCTCCTGGTCATCATTATGCACATGGTAGATCTGACAGCCTGTGGCAATATGTTCAAACAGGTAGCCCCTGCCTCTGTATTCTTCAAGTTCGTCTGTTGAAATCAGACGGAATGTATCGGGATATTCAAATTTTTCAGACACTAGTCTCTCCTTGGTGGGAAAATAATCTAACACAAAAGATTATCTGAGGTTCTTTCACTAATATACTAAGCCATAAAATGGAAGGACAGGATTTTCAGCTGCTTTTTACGGCTGATTCCCTGGTTTGACTCTCCGGACGGGCCACTTTTCCGCGCCAGCGGAAGAAAGGACCGAAACTGGTTACATTAAAATATCCGGTTTCCTCCAGGATAGCCGAAGCCCTGCTGGACTGAAGAGGAGATCTGCCGTAGACCACGATATTGCAGAAAAGTTTATCCGTGGGGAGAAAGGAACCCAGTTCACCGTAGGGCACATTGACCGCTGTGGGAATATGCCCTTTCCTGTATTCGTTTTCCGAACGCACATCGATCAGGTAGTATTCGTACTGATCCTGATCAATAAGCCGTTCAAGATTCCGATGAAGGGTCAGATCATTTTTCTCTTCCCTCCGCCGGTTGATTTTCTTTCTGAAGTAATATGTTAAACCTGCCAGGAGGCTGATACCTGCCCCGGCTGCTGCAATAACCTGAGTCATGCAGGGATTGTACCACATCCCCGGAGGGTTTAAAAGATGGAAGTGACGGTTTTCCAACCGCCTTTTACATCTCAGGAGGCTCTGTGATCACACTGATTGATGGCTTTGCCGTGATTATGCACCTCGATCAGGGAAGCATGGAGAGCTCTGATAGCCTGATCAACCATCTCCTCCTGAAGGATCAGCTGAATTTCAACCTCTCTGGTACTCTGCTGAACTCCCATTATATTGATTTTATTATCATAGAGAGCCTGGAGGGCTTTCAGCAGGATCCCCGGTGTTTTCATATCCGAACCGATAATGGAGACAAGGCCGACTTTTCTCTGGGTGATCTCACTGGCCGGCAGGATTTCATTCACAGCAACCCGGATCCGATCCAGATTTTTGAGGCTGCCGCTGAGAAAGTGGGTTATCGTATTGGCATTAATGGTTTTTGAAACCTGATAGACCCGGTACTGTTCGATGATATTCAGGACCCGGGTTTCGTACTGGCTGATCTTGCCGATCATTTCCTGATCAAAAATCTCAAAGGCGTAGATATCCCGCCGGCCTGCAATGATTTCAACCATGGGACGGGTGGAGGAGTAATCCCGCGTGATCAGGGTTCCCTGATGTTCCGGTTCAAAGGTATTTTTGATCCTCAGGGAGATCCCGTTTTTCCTGAGCCCCTTGGCGGCTTTGGGATGAATGGCCTCCATTCCCAGATTGGACAGATGATCCGCCACATCGTAGTTGGTAAACCCGATGGGAACGGATTTTTCCACCCCCACGATTTTGGGGTCCGCACTGCTGAGATGGTACTCTTTATGAATAACCGCTTCGGCGGCCCCGGTCAGGACCGCAATCCGGCTGAAAGTCATTTCGCTGTAGCCCCTGTTGAAGGTCCCCATAAGACCCCTGTCACTGTGGGCGTATCCTGTGGCGATGGGTAGTTCCGTTTCCAGATCAACCCCCTCAAAGGCCCGGCGGATCCGGTCATCCAGAGGTGTTTTAGTCTCGTCCTCCCAACCTGTCAGATCCAGAAACCGGGCATTGACTCCGTGGAGCTGGAGTAAACGGGCGGTATTCCAGGCACTGTGAGCTTCTCCCAGACTGGCAAGCATCTCCCGGACGGTACTGAGATGATCTCCCAGATTGAAGTGAACATGACGGCAGAGGTTGTCCAGTTCTCTCAGACATTCATGGGTGCTTTCTGTCCTGTCCAGAATAAACCGGTCAGCCTTTTCTCTCTCAAGGGGATCCTGAAACAGGCGGTGATTTATATCCACAAAAAGCTGATTCACACCCTTCAGCGCTTCTTCCCAGCCTCTGGAATTATCGCTCCGGGCAAAGTAACCGTACACACCGGGGTCTCCGCTCTTCTTATGCTCCAGAAGGGCATCGGTAATCCCCGCATAGGCGGAAACCACGAAAATCCTGTTATATGGGGCAGTTTTAAACTTGTCGTTGAGTATAATATTATTCTTTACAGCATTGAAATCAGACATGGATGTTCCGCCGATTTTCTCTACGCTGTGACTGTTTCTACTGTCAGATATCATAAGATCCTTCCTTGTTGTGAACTTCCCGGCCTGTCAGGGGAGGATTGAAAACACATGCCAGCTCCAGCTCTTCCAGAGCATGGAGACGGTGTTTATCGTGTTTATCCAGAGCGTACAGGGTTCCCGGTTCAATAGTATGCACCCTGCCTGTCTCCAGATCGGTAATTTCTCCCCGTCCGGAAATACAATACACCGATTCCAGATGGTTCTGATAGTGCATGTAAAAATCCGCATTTTTAAAAATGGTGGTGATATGAAAGGAGAACCCCATGTTCTGATCTTTCAGTATCATCCTGACACTTTTCCACCCCCCTCCGGGAGAGTGAATTTCCTGTCCGTCCAGGCAGGCTTTCTCCAGTGATGTAAGAATCATATTACACCGCCGTCCTATCTTCTGTGACAACCTGGACATCGTCAAAATAATCTCCTGTTTCAGGAAGATCGTCAACACGGCTGCAGGTCCAGCGGACCGCTTCTTCCAGAATATCCAGCCCTTTTTCAAGATTTTTCTTTGCGATTGTCAGGGGACAGAGGAATTTGACCACATGGTCGTCAGCACCGCTTGTCTCTATGATCAGTCCGTTTTTAAAGGCTCTACGGGTAATTTTACTGGCAAGATCCCCATTGATACAGTTCATCCCCCGGAACATCCCCCGACCGCAGACAGAGAAGTTTCCCTCGCCGTAACGGTGGACGATATCCTCCAGTCGCCGGGCAATATAGGAGCCCTTCTCCTTTATCTCCCGGGAAAAGGCATCATCCGACCAATAGACTTCGATCGCCTTTGCCGCCGTGACAAATGCATGATTGTTCCCGCGGAACGTTCCGTTGTGTTCACCCGGTTTCCACTGATCGATTTCCGGGCGAATGAGAACCATGGCAAAGGGAAGTCCGTACCCGCTCAAAGACTTGGAGAGGGTAACAATATCCGGTTTCAGTCCGGCCTCTTCAAAACTGAAAAACGTACCTGTCCTTCCGCAGCCGGCCTGGATATCATCCACAATAAGCAGAACTCCATGGTCCCGGCACACAGACTGAAGATTCCTGAGCCACTCAATCGAAGCGGCGTTGATGCCTCCCTCTCCCTGCACCGTCTCAACAATCACAGCGGCAGGTTTGTCGATCCCGCTGCTGGAATCGGACAGGACCTTGTCCAGATAGGCTGTGGTATCCACATGATCTCCCAGATATCCGTCATAGGGCATGCGGCTGCATTCGGTCAGGGAGACACCGGCGGCTCCTCTGTGATGGGAATTCCCTGTAGCGGCCAGAGCCCCCAGGCTGACGCCGTGAAACCCATTGGTAAAGCTGATGATATTGTGACGGCCGGTCACGTTCCTGGCCAGCTTCAATGCCGCTTCGACCGCATTGGTTCCGGTGGGACCTGTAAACTGACAGATGAACTCAAGTCCGCGGGGACGGAGGATGACATCATTGAAGGTTTTGAGAAACCTCTCTTTTGCACTGGTATGAAGATCCAGACTGTGGGTGATTCCCTCTTCCTCGATATAGCGGATCAGGGCTTCTTTGAGTACGGGATTATTGTGACCGTAGTTCAGCGTTCCCGCTCCGGCCAGGAAATCCAGATATCGGTTCCCCTCCCTGTCGGTAACCCACTCTCCCCTGGCTTTATCAAAAACCCTGGGAAAAGACCGGGCATAGGACTGCACTTCAGATTCATTTTCTTCAAAAATTTTCATTTCATAACTCCTGTTCAGATAGATTGAGGCTTTCATGGAACAAGAATTTGATTAAAAAAAGGCCCCCGAAGGATTCAGATCTGCAGGGCGGAAGCTTCATCATGATCAAAAGGACCGATCACAAAGAGATACTCCGACTCTTTCTTTCCGGCAAAGTGGGTCTCGCTGCCGAAGAAATCCTGTTCTCTGAGGCCGGTCCCCAGAAGACGGCTTACTTTTTTGAAAAGAGACCGGGACGGAAGATTGGCTTTTGTAATGGTTGTATGAAGGTAGCGGACCTTCCGGCACCACTCCCTGTTCAGAATATCCGCGATCATTCTGACAGCCAGTCCACAACCCCGGGCATCTTCTGAAACCGCCACCTGCCAGATAAAGAGCACATCGCTCTGCCCCGGGATGAGATACCCTGATACAAATCCCACGGCATCACTGCCGCGGCAGGCAATGGCGGAAGTACGAAAAAAGTGCGTTGCCTGCAGAAGATTGGCATAGCACGAATTGGTATCCAGGGGAGGACATTCCGCTATCAGACGATAGATATCATATCCGTCGGTACTGTGGGGTTCTCTGATAATAATGTCGGATTCCATGAAAGTTCTCCTCTTAATTTGATTTGTACCCTAATAATTATTTATATCTATGTCAATTGGAATTGGCAATATTTTTCCAACTCAAACAAAGATTAGTCGTTTAAAACACCTTTAATTGCACTATTAACCATTATACCTTAGTGTTCTCTAATATTTAGTATACTATGTTTAAAACTCGACAACAATGTATTTGTCTCTATTGTCTATGATAGGGGTTGGAAGGGATATACCGCCGGATCCGGAAAAAGGTTATAAATAAAAAAAGAGGCCCGTAGACCTCTTCTCTCTTACAAAAACAACGATTATTTTCCACCCTGCAGTTTTCTCAGCTTTTTAGCCTGTTTGCGGGCCATCGCTTTTTTCTTGCGGTTTTTGATAGTGGAAGGTTTTTCATAGTATTCCCGTTTTTTATATTCCCGGATAATACCTTCCTTTTCCACCATACGTTTGAAACGTTTGATCGCTTTTTCAAGCGGCTCATCGTCGTTAACTCTTATGTTGGCGATACGAAATCACCTCCCTTCTTGTATAGTAGAATCTATCATATTCATAATTTCATCTTTGTCAATAAGTCCCCGCTCCAAATATTTCATGGGATCAACAGGAATTGTATTCACCCTGAGTTCCCAGTGGAGATGAGGCCCCGTCACCAGTCCGGTAGATCCCAGATCACCGATCCTGTCCCCCTGAACCAGCTCCTGCCCCTCTTCCACATCCAGAGAATCCATATGGTAGTAGAGAGAATAGATGCCGGGAAAATGCTCCAGCACAACACTGTTCCCCGTGAGGATCCGGAACTCCGCCATCACAACCTTCCCCGCCAGGGGGGCCAGGATGGGAGTCCCCGTATCTGCCGCCATATCCACACCGGTATGGACAGAACTGCCCACTCCTCCGTCGGAATAGAGAAAACGCCTGCGGTCACCGAACCATGAGGTCATGATATAGTCCTCCACCGGAGAGATCATAAGAGGACTTACTGAGGCTTCCCCGGGGGTCACTCCCGCCAGTACGGACCAGAGCTTCCGGGACTGGGCCAGTTTTTCAGGATCATCGCTGCTCCTGAGATCACTCATAGCCTGATTGAGAGGAATATCTTCGCTGCGGAAATCTGTGGTCCTCACAAGAAGGGGTTTATGAAACTCCAGGGACCGGACGGGGCTTTCCACTTCCGCCCGGACGGTATAGTTTCCCACTGGCAGAGAGGAGTCCATACCGATCAGTCCCAGACGGTTTTCACCGGTCAGATCTGTATCTTTAAAAGGGATCCCCTCCACAAGGGCCTGCTTCTTTCCCTCCTGATCAACCAGAATGAACCGGACCGAATCGTCAGGACGGCACTCCCTGACAAGAACGGTCAGGATTTCACCGGGATGGATCTGATCGGGAATATGGAAATCCACACTCCAGAGAGGGAAAAGGGACAGCAGAAAAAGGATTGTGGGGGTTAACAGGATTTTTTTCATTCAGACGGCTCCATATCAAGGATAACCAACTGCAGGGTTTCCTTGTTCATGTAGTAATTCCTTTTAATATGATAAAGCATATTTACCTTATTGTCAGGCCGCATAAAATCCTGAAATTTCTCTGCTCCATTCCAGTACAGGGCCGGGAATTTATGCTCTCCCGCGGACAGGAGGAATTTCAGATGATTCTGGGGATCCTTTCCTATATGATCGGCTTTTTCCACAAGCAGGCCCGCACTGTAGAAAATCAGAGGTCTGTATCCTTCTCCGAAAGGCTCCATGGAGGCTGTCATCTCCCAGAGGGAGGGATTGAGATAGCTATGGGGAATCTCCGCATCCACATCGGGAACCGGTTCCTCCCGGTCTCCGGGCTCCCAGTCTTTTGTAAAATCCGAGAGTTTCCTGTAGAAAAGCTCCTCCTTTGAGGCATCCAGACTGAATCCTGCGGCGCAGTCGTGCCCGCCGAAGTCATTGAAGAGCTCTGTCATGCTCTCCAGGATGGGACGGACAGGGCAGTCCTCGGGGCTACGCACGGATCCGGAAAGGGTCCCGTCATCCTGTCTGGAGAGGATGATCGCAGGCATCCGGAAGCTGTTGACCATCCGGGAGGCCACGATTCCGGTCAATCCCCGGGGAACCGCAAGTCTGCTGACAAGGATCAGCTTGTTATGAAATTTCTCCATCTGCTCCCGGGCTTCACCGGCGGCCTCTTCCCAGAGGGTATCTCCCAGTTTTTTCCTCTCCCCATTGATCTCATGCATCTCATCCGCAAGAGATGAGCGTCTGGCATCATCGGGGGTCAGAAGGAGCTCCACGGCCCGGTCGGCCTTCCCCATCCTTCCGGCTGAATTAATCCAGGGGGAGATCAGCCAGGAAACATCTGAGGTCTCCAGAGGGCGCCCCAGAATTCTCTGCCGGATAAACAGTTCCCGCAGTCCCGGCCGATCCGGACGGACCAGGGAGGGCAGTCCTTTTCTGACAAGGATGCGGTTTTCATCGGTCAGAGGCATCAAATCCGCCAGAGTCCCCAGAGCAACCAGATCCAGAGCCTTTGTAAAGGGATCAAACTCCCGGGAGTACCTTTTGAGCATAAGACCTGAAAAGAGATAGAGAAATGCCCGGCCGTTATCGGGTTCGGCTGCGTAACGGGCATAGCGGCTGTTGTCCCGCAGCTCCCGGAAGTGCCGCCCCTGAAGAGAGGGAAAGTCCCGGCAGATCTCCTGGGAGATATCAGCGATATGAAGATCTGCTGCTTTGCCGAAGATCCGGGAAAATCCCTCTTTCTGATCAGCCAGACCATAGGTAAACAGGAGCCAACCCGACAGATAGGCTGAAAGTTCATCCAGCGGTACGGAACTTTCAAGAGAGTACTCCCGCCGGTCTGTCTCCAGAAGGTTCACATATTTGAAAATCTGAAACTTCCGGGCTTCCGCATCAACATTCAGAAAGGCATAGCCCTGATTGTAAAGCTCGGTCTGAGAGAAACAGAGAGCCCATATCATTTTGGAGACAACACCGCATCCCGCCAGACCTTCGAAAGGATAGGTATCCTCCTTGACCCGGGGGTTTATGATGGCAAAGGCATCGGGCAGATCTCCCTCACGGGGAATATGATGATCCAGGATGATGGTGTCCACTCCCAAGGAGTTGGCCTTTTCAATCTCTCTGTAGTTGGAGATTCCGCAGTCCACGCAGAAAAGGAGAGTCCCGTCACGGGAGGCGAATTCCTCAACGGCTTCTTCGCTCAGTCCGTAGACATCGTTCCCCACAGGAACCCGCCACTCCACGTCCAGCCCCAGACCCATCAGGGTTTCATAGAGCAGTACTGTCGAAGTCACTCCGTCCACGTCCCTGTCGCCGTAGATCATGACCTTTTCATTTTCATCCATGGCGGCATGAACCCGGTCCACTGCATCGCTCATCTGACCGAACAGAAAAGGGTTGTGGAGATACCGTAAATCATCTTCCAGAAAATAGAGGAAATCCTCATCGCTGATCCCTCTCCTGACCAGTATGGAGGCCTGAAGGAGATCGATATGCATCTTTTCCGACAGACTCCTGACCCTCAGGGGATCTATATCTTTTTTATTCCATTTCATACTAGGTTATTTCCCGAAGGATCCTGGGAATGACTTCGGGTTTTTCAGGGTCTGTCTTCACGGCCCTCTCCATAATCCCGAGAGCCTCATCCGCCTGCTGATTACTTAAGGCGAAAATTTCACAGACCGCTTCATTTTTCTCAACAAAATCTCCGGTTTTGGCAAAAAACCGTATCCCCGTATGGGGTTCCACAGGATCTCCGGCCCTGCTGCGGCCGACTCCCAGGCTGATCCCGGCCATTCCCGTTTGAAAGGCATCAATCCGGCTTATATATCCCGCAGCGGACGCTTTGAGAACTCTCCGCACAGGTGCCCGCCAGGAACCGGCATTCTCCCGGAACCAGTCGGGATCTCCTCCCTGGGATTTCAGGTTCTCCAGAAAGATCCGGGAAGCTTCCCCATTATCAATTTTTTCCCGGCAAAGGAAAAGTGCTTTTTCAGGATTTGTACAGACTCCTGCGGCCATCAGCATCCGGGCGGCCAGAGCCATTGACACCTCCATAAGATCCTCAG
Source organism: Oceanispirochaeta sp. (assembly GCA_963666275.2). Lineage (GTDB taxonomy): Bacteria > Spirochaetota > Spirochaetia > DSM-2461 > DSM-2461 > Oceanispirochaeta. The sequence continues at coordinate 270,279 of CAXXOA010000001.1, read as the reverse complement.
GCCCGCGGCCCTGCAGGCACTCCCAGGCCTCTTCCACTTCCAGGAAATTGCCGACCATATTTCCCAGGGGTTCGTCCATGGCTGTGATAAGAGCTATGATCTTCCGGCCCATGGCTTTTCCTGTATTCACAAGAGAATCCGCCAGTTCCAGGGCGGCCTCTTCATTTTTCATAAAAGCCCCGGAACCGCATTTCACATCAAACACCAGGGAGTCCGCCCCTTCGGCCAGTTTTTTGCTCAGGATACTGGCGGTGATCAGGGGTATGGACTCCACTGTGGCAGTCACATCCCTCAGGGCGTACATTTTTCTGTCTGCCGGCACAATGTGCTCGGTCTGTCCCATGACAATGTACCCTGTTTCCCTGAGGATCCTGAGGATCTCCGGTTCGGTGAAAGTGACATTGTACCCTTTCAGGGATTCCAGCTTATCAAGGGTCCCCCCTGTATGCCCCAGGGCTCTCCCGCTCATCATGGGAACCTGTACTCCGCAGGCTGCGGCGACAGGGGCCAGTATCAGAGAGGTTTTATCCCCCACCCCTCCGGTGGAGTGTTTATCCACAAGCGGGCCTTTGAGAGAAGACAGATCAAGAACCTTTCCGGAGTGCATCATCAGTTTGGTCAGATTTCCTGTTTCCTCCGCAGACATGCCTTTGAAATAGACAGCCATCAGCCAGGAAGCGGCCTGATAGTCGGGTATTTCACCTGCAACATACCCTTCGATAAAAAACCGGAGCTCCCCGTAACTCAGGACCTGTCCGTCCCGTTTTTTCATAATCAAATCTGCTGCCCGCATGAGCGCCTCCTGTTCCTCTCAATCCCTATTATACAACAGTCAGAGTCCCTGTCCATTTTCGCAGGAACAGGTCAGTCCTCAACTCCTGTTCAGGGGTGTTTCATGCAGGGGGTAATACTCCGCCCCCCGGGAAGAGAGGACCGATTCGAACAGGACAATCCGGTTCAGTGTATCCCTGACAGGAGAAGTCCCCCCGTGGGGAATAAATCCGGAAGGTAGTCCTGTGCCGGGCCTGATCCTGGCGGTGGTTATATGGGGATGGAATTTCCTCTTTTCCAGAGTAAAAAAGGGAGAAAGCCGTCCTGATAGATCCTTCTGGATCTCAGCGATCCGGTCTCCGCCTTCCCGAAAGGATTCGAAGAGGACCCGGGGGCCCTTCTTCCCGGGGAAGGCGCCGGGCCCTCCGGTCAGAACAGGAAAGGATGAAAAGGACGCTCCCGTCTTTTCCATACTTTCCACAATCACAGGAATCTCCCGCTCCTCTGTCTCTCCCAGAAAGACAAGGGTAATATGAAACTGTTCAGCAGGGACCCATCGGATGCGGCTGAAACGGAGAGGCTCCCAGGCATGCCAGAGAGCACGGGCTCCCTCCGGAGAGAGAGGCAGGGCCAGAAAAAGTCTTTTCATACCCTAGATTGTATACCGGGAAGCGTCATCGCGCACCCCTTCAATGCTTTCCCTGTTACGTTCCGAAAGCCCTGTAATGTTCAATACAGACTGGTTGATCTCTTCGATCCCCCCTGTGATCTCACGCATGGCCAGATTCAGATTCCGGTTCACCTCTTTGAGCCTGCCCACGGCATCCAGTATCACCCGGTTGTCCCGGGTCATCTTCTCAGAGCCAGCCTGAACCAGAGAGGAGTTCTCCCGCATATCCTCAAGGGTTCCCAGGATCAGACTGCTTCCTGAAGCCTGCTCAGCCATGGAGGAGCGGATTTCACGGGTAATCCCCTCCATCCTGCTGATATGGCTGCGTATCTCTTCGAAAGATCTGTCCGAGACTTCCGATCCCCGGACCACATCCTGAATAAAGGCTTTGATTTCACCTATGGATTGTTTTACCTGGGTGGACTGGCCTGTGGACTGCTCCGCCAGTTTCCGGATTTCATCGGCCACGACGGCGAATCCCCGTCCGGCATCTCCTGCATGAGCCGCTTCAATGGCGGCATTCATAGCCAGAAGATTGGTTCTGGCGGCAATTCCAGAAATCAGAGCGTTGGCATCTTCCAGCTCCTTCGATTTGTCCGAAATGGTTGTGACCATAGCTGAAACGGACTGGAGATTGGACCGACCGCTTTCAGATGAGGTCACAAGATCATTCATACAGCCCTGAGCATCCTCCGCAGAACTTGAGATCGCCTGAATCTGGGCGATCAGCTCCTCTACAGCCGAAGAAGAATCCACGATGCTGCTGCTCTGCCGGCCTATGTTCTGATCCAGAGCTTCAATATTGGCAGTCATATGCTCCACAGCCGAAACCGTGGCATCCACACTCTCTTCCTGAGTACGGAACTGGCTCATCGAACTGCCCACATTGGCCTGAATCTACTCCACTGCGGCTGCGGTCTCCTCCATATTGGCGGCCAGATCGCTTCCGCCCTCTTCCATAACATGGAGCTGCTGATGGATATTCGAACAGAAACCGCTCAGAGCTTCGATCATGGTATTGTAACTTCTGATGATGGAAGACAATTCATCCTTCCCTTTCTCAATCCCCCGGTCGCTCAGGCTTCCCTGAGCGGCCAGTCCCATGAGCTGTTCCAGGTTTTTCAGCCTGTCGGTGACCTTAAATTTAATCAGAAAGAAGAGGAATCCTGCAATCAGAAGGCTTGTCACCAGAATCGCCAGGACCAGTATCTCCGTCAGTCTGGCAGCAAGGGCGGCCACCTCCCTATCCGGAATGGTTACAACCACCATCCAGTCCAGTCCATCCAGCCGGGCAAAGGCAGCCTGCTTCGATTCTCCTTCGAAAGTGTAGGGCATATACAGATGACTGCTCCCTTCCGATTTCGCCTGGGTGATAAAATCCCATTGCCCCGCATCATATAAGATAAGCTCCGGATCCGGGTGGACGATAACATGATCACTATGATCAATCACATAGGCATAACCTGTCTGGCCGATCTGTTTGTTGGCCACCACAATGCGCCCGAAACTGCCCAGATCAATAGAGATCCCCAGCATTCCGACAACTTCAGTCCTGTTCATTATGGGGGCGGCGATGACAATGACAGGTTCTCCCGAGGCTTTTGATATGATCGCGGTCTTTTCCACGAATTTCTGTTCCCTGCCGGCTGTAACGGCCTGAAAGTAGTCCCGTTCGGAAATATCCACCCGCAGGATATTGAACTGATTGGAAGCTCTTATGATCCCCTCTTTATCTGCCAGAAATACAGAATCAATATACATATCCTGCTCTTCAATGAGCTTGATCAGGCTGTCAGACTGAAAGAGATCCCCCCCGGTCAGTCCATCCCGGAATGCGGTGTTCTGCGCATAGGAATACACGAGATTGGCCATGCCTCTGATGGTTCCGCTGACAGTGTCTTCCAGAGAATCCGCAATGATCATCATCTGCTGTTCCTGACTTCGGAACACCATCTCATTGGCTACTTTTCTCATGAGTAGTCCCAGAGCGGCAAAAATGATTATCTGAAAGATCAGAAAATATTTAATGAATGAAAAAGTGAGAGTGTCCCTGAAATGCACTGCCGATTTGTCCTCTTTCATGAATCCGTCCTTTTTACTTGTCTTATTAAATTGTTAACCTCTATTAAACCACGAACTAAATCATACTGGTTTGATAGAAATCCATCAATAAAAAAAAGGAGTATTTTTTTAAAAAAAAGAAGGTATTTTCCTATAATACTGGAGACAGACGGATAGAGAAACAGAGCCATATGCCCCTATTCTCTTTCAGGACGCCCCCAGAATGATATCGATACCGGCCTGATCAAAGCGGAATCCCGAAGAGGAAACCAGGATAGAGAGGAGATAATCCAGGAGGGTCTCCCTGTCAAACCGGAGAGAGGGGAACTCTCTCTCTCCATTCAGGTAGGACCTTCCCCCGGCAGAAAGCACAGGAAGATGTCCCAGTCGGCAGGAGGAGCAGACCACATGGCCTTCTGTATCGTAACAGACAGCCTTGTTTACAGGAGCTGTTCTGCCGCAGCGGGAGCAGTTATTGAGATCAGGACGGATTCCCTCCAGATCCAGAAAATGCCAGATCCCGGTGACAAGGATGGTGGGAGCATTCGGGTGATCCGTCCGTTCCAGGGTCTGCAGAAAGGTCCGGGTCAGCTGGAAGAAATCGTGTGATCCGGCTCCCCCGTCGGTTTTGCGTATAAGTTCACTCCAGAAAAGAGCGGCGTAGTACTTACTCAGGTTTTCATGGAAGGAGTCACGCATCTCCAGACAGTTTCCGTCTTTCAGTCGCCAGAGATTTTTCACAGGATCAAAATAGAGCTCCCCTTCGCACAGAGAGAAGGGCTGGATAAGGGCACGCAAACGGCTCTGTTTCCCCCCTGCACCGAAGGCTGCCGCATAGAGAAGGCCGTTCCGGGAGGTCAGGATCTGGACGCTTTTATGATTATCCCCCAGCGGACGGGCCCCCAGGGGTATGTAGCTGTCTTTGATAAGCCGATTCATCAGGTAAAGCCCATCATACCTCAACACAGCAGCCGGGCCAACTCAATTTGATCCAAGTTCCAGAATTAACTTGCCTTTAAGGATCGGAAATAATAAATTCTAAGTATTAATAGCCTTCCGGTCAGATAACCGGACGGTTTGATAAAGAACAAACAGACACACCACAGGAGATATACATGGCAGATGGAGAAATAATCGTAGCAGAACAGGCTTTACCTGATAAACTCTTTATTGTCCCCCTTCTGGGGAAACCCATATTTCCTGGGATTTTCACTCCTATTATGATCACTTCCAATGATGATATTCAGATAGTGAACCAGGCCATGGAAAATGATAAAGTCATAGGTCTTGTCCTCCTCAAGGAAGACAGCGACGAGGCGACAGGTCCGGATGATATCTACAAGATCGGGACAGCGGCAAAAATAGTCAAAAAGATCAACCTCCCCGACGGAGGAGTCAATATCTTCATTTCCACAGTGAAGCGTTTCAAGATCCGGAAATTCTTCACAAGCGAAGCCCCCATAATCGGCGCCGTGGAATATCTGGATGATATTGTCATTGACGAACAGAAAGACGAACTGAAGGCCATGACAAGATCTCTGATATCCGAGATGAAACAGATCTCAGAGGATAATCCTCTTTTTTCTGAAGAGATGCGTCTTAACATGGTCAACATAGACAATCCCGGAAAAATCGCCGACTTCATCACATCGATCCTCAACATCGACAGGGAGCAGCAGCAGAAGGTTCTGGAACAGCTGGATGTGCGGGCCAGAATGGAGCAGGTCCTTGTCTACATCAAGAAAGAGCAGGATCTGCTGAGAATACAGAAGAAGATCGCCAATCAGATCAATGAAAAGATCGAGAAAAGCCAGAGAGAGTACTTTCTCAGGGAAGAGATCAAAGCCATCAAAAAAGAACTGGGAGAACCGATGGATTCCAAATCCAGCGAATATCTCAAGTTCAAGGAAATGGTCGAAAAACTGGACTTCCAGGGAGAAGCCAAGGAACAGGTCGACAGGGAACTTGAAAAGTTTGCCCTGATGGATCCCTCTTCCTCTGAATACATTGTAACAAGAAACTACCTGGATACAATCGTCAACCTTCCCTGGGACGATCCGGTCCCCGAAAAGATAGACATTGCCAAGGGTGAGAAAATCCTCAACCGGGACCATTACGGCCTGGAGGATGTGAAAGAGAGAATCCTAGAATACCTGTCGGTTCGGAAACTGAAAGAGGATAACAAAGGATCCATCGTCTGTCTGGTAGGCCCTCCGGGAGTTGGTAAAACATCGATTGGAAAATCCATTGCCCATGCCCTGAACAGAGAGTTCTTCCGTTTCTCCGTAGGGGGAATGCGGGACGAAGCGGAAATAAAAGGTCACCGACGGACCTATGTGGGTGCCATGCCGGGAAAAATCATTCAGGGACTGAAAATTGTCAAAACCAAAGGCCCTGTCTTTATGATTGATGAGATCGACAAACTGGGTCAGTCCTACCAGGGAGACCCCTCTTCAGCCCTTCTGGAAGTACTGGATCCGGAACAGAATGTCTCTTTCAGGGATCACTATCTGGATCTGCCCTATGATCTCTCCCATATCCTGTTTATTGCCACAGCCAATACACTGGATACCATACCCCGTCCCCTTCTGGACAGGATGGAGATCATACGGCTTTCAGGTTACATCACTGACGAAAAGATTGAGATTGCCAGGAAATACCTGATTCCCAAGTCCATGAAAAAGCACGGGATCGAAAAGGGACAGCTCATGTTCAACAAAACGGCTCTGCGGAGCATTGTGGACGGTTATGCCCGGGAAGCAGGCGTGAGGACCTTTGAAAAAGCGATCGATAAAATCAACAGGAAAGTGGCAAGGAAAATTGTCAGCGGCCAGGAGGAATTTCCCATAAGGATTACCAAAGAGAATCTGGAGGAATTTCTGAAAAAGCCCTTCTTTCCGGAAGATGAGATCAAAAGGGCATCGGTTCCCGGAACCAGTATAGGACTGGCCTGGACCAGCATGGGCGGAGATACCCTGATCATCGAAGCGATTAAAATGCCTGGAAAGGGCGGTCTCCAGCTGACCGGTCAGATGGGAGATGTCATGAAAGAGTCCGCCAGCATTGCCTACTCCCACGTGAAGCAGATTGCAGGAAAGTTCGGCATCAAGCAGGACTTCTTTGAAAAGAATACGATCCATCTCCACATTCCCGAAGGGGCCACTCCCAAGGACGGTCCCTCCGCAGGAATTACCATGGCCACGGCAATGCTCTCCCTCATCCGGGGAAAGACCATCAAAAAGAACCTTGCCATGACCGGAGAGCTTTCCCTGACGGGAAAAGTCCTTCCCATCGGCGGTCTTAAAGAGAAGACCATCGCCGCCCGGAGGAACAAAATTAAAGATATAATCATTCCCAGGCAGAATGCCCGGGATCTGGATGAGATCCCCGAAAATGTCAAATCGGGAATTACCTTCCACCCCGTGGAAACCTTCAAGGAAGTGGAAAAGATCGTTTTTTCCTGAGTTTAATCAGAATGAAGCAGAGGGAAGCTCTATCAGAAAATAGGGTTTCCCTTCTGCATTTTCAAGGCAGGTAATTTCTCCGGAAAGAACACTTCTCACAAGAAAATAGACAAGATGCATTTCGATCCCTTTCTCATCTGATTTGAAAGACCTGTAAGAGTAGGGTTCAAAAACATGCTCATTCATGTCTGAATATTCCAGGGAAGAGGAGTCATGGTATTCCAGAAACACAGTACTGCCTTTAACCCGCACAAAGATATTTATCTCTTTTATATCACTGCCTTTCATGCTCTCTTCCTGTGAATAGGTGTAGAGATTTTTCATGACCTTCAATAAGATATCCGGATTTGTATGGAGCGTTATATCCTCGGGGCAATCAAGTGAGAATTCAGGAATCTCATCATCATGGGCAATCCTGTAGTGTGAAAAGGTGAAGTTCAGGAACTGTTTCAGACTGAGGATCTCTTCGGATTTCTGTTCTGCCTCTTTTGTGACTTCCTGAAGCCCCTGGATGATTTTTATGGACTGTTCTATCGAATGACGTATATGCCCCAGAGTCTCTTCAAGGAGATTTTTATTTTCCTCGACCCAGGAACAGCGCTTCTGCGGTTCCATCTGTATAAGTTCAGCGACTCTGTCCTGAATAATCGAAGATGTTAGTTTGGCATTTCCCAGAGGGGTATTCAGTCTGTGAGCCAGTTCCATCAGGATATGATTGGATGCTTCAAATCGTTCACTCTCTATCAGTTTCTTCTGAGCCACCTGCAATGCTTCCAGAGAATCCTCAAGATGCCTCTTTTTTTCCTCCAGCTCATCCGTCCTTTCCAGGACCATACTTTCCAGCTCTTCATTGTATTTCTGTATCTCATTGAAAGACCGGTTCTGCCTCTGCCTCATGGCTTCCACTGTCCGGGCCAGGATTCCCACCTCGGTAGCATCGGTATAGAACTCCTCCGGTATGGGGAGTTCATACTGGCCGGCCCCTGTCTGGGCAATGGCAGAGATCAGATGCTCCAGTCCTGAAGCCAGGTGAGACGTCAGTCTGTATATGAGGACAATAAAAAAGCCCATAAAGACAAGAAGCATAAACAGCAGTCTGTAGATCTGCCTGTATAATGGTTCGTAAATGATACGTTTATTGGCTGTGACCGCAAGAATCCAGTTGTTGGAGAGACGGGAATAAGCCATTAACTTATTCTCCCCCCCTTCCCAGACATACTCCAGAATGCCTGTGGCTTCCATATCCATCCTGTCACTCATCCATCTGTAGGTACCGTCTTTGTAGGTACTGGCGGAAACATCCTGAGTTAGGGTGGGATGAATCAGAAAATCATGATGATCGTTGAGAAGAATGGCGTACCCGGTTCCGTAGATGCTTATCTGTTCCAGAGATTTGACAAGATCGCTGAAATAGATATCATGCCCCCCGACCCCTATAAAAATATCATCCACATAAACAGGACAGGAGTAAGTGATCCAGTATTCTCCTGTGAACTCCTCAGTTTGGGAGAGATAGGGATTGAACCAGAGATTTTTCCGCTGATCCCTGGCGTCAAAAAACCACTCCCTGTTCTCCCTTACCGAATAGAATTCCAGATCTTTCTCTGGCAGACGGAACATCTTCCCCGACTCATCTGCTGCAAACCAGATATCATGGGCTTCTCCGTTCAGGTCGGGATTAAAGAAAAACCAGGCATCCTTATTTTCTTCGGCCAGGGCATTAATAATCGGTTCCAGCTCTTCCTTGTAGGAAAGATAATAGCCTCTGTCTTTCTGCATTCTGTCGGGATCAACCGTATCACTTATATAGTTCTGCAGAAAATTCCCCGAGGTCTTTCTCTGTATGAACATCTCATCAATCAGGAGAGTCTGATGCCTGACCATGTTCATAAGTTTTTCTTCTGATTCGATTTTGATCTGGGTATAATTGAAAGAGACGCTTGAAATGGATAAGAACAGTGAAAAGATCAGAAAACTCCCCAGAACAATAAACAGGATTCTGGAACGGAAAGTCCTGAATATTACCATGAGAGATTACCGCACCGGGAAAACCTGCCGGTCAGGAACTGTCGAAAAAAGCTGTTCATAGACCCTATAGTATAATATCTGGTAAGAAAAAAATCGCTTTTTCATTACTTTTTAAAAAAAGAGGAGGAGAGAACACAGCAGTTCTGCATCCTCTTCCCCCTTTCTAACGAGTCCCTGTTTTTCAGACAGATTCTACAGGTTCTTTCTTTCCTGATTTCAGAGATCTATTGGCCGCTTCGGCAATCAGCACAGGTCTCAGACCATCCATACCGGTAACAGGAGTTTCCTCTCCCTTATTGATAGCGTCTACAAAAGCTTTCATCTCATCGGCAAAAGCCTGTTCATACCGCTCCAGGAAAAAGAAGAGGGGTTTTTCTGCTGTAACACCGTCGGCAGAGCTGAACACAGCCGTATTAAGGGTATCATTGCCGGTGGCAACTGCCCCTTTGGAACCGAAGACCTCGGCTCTCTGGTCATAACCGTAGACAGCTTCCCGTGAGTTGTCGATCACAGCGATGGTTCCGTTTTCCATTTCCATGGTAATCACGGCAGTATCGATATCACCGGCTTCCCCGATTTTCTTGTCTACCAGTACAGCGGCGGAAGCATAGACATTCTTGACTTCGCTGCCCGTAAGGAAGCGAACCATGTCAAAGTCGTGGATAGTCATATCCATGAACATACCGCCGGAAACTTTCACATACTCGATGGGGGGAGCACCGGGATCCCGGGAGGTGACCTTCACCATATGGAGATCTCCGATTTTCTTGCTTACAACCGCATCCCTCAGAGCTTTGAAGTTGTGGTCAAACCGGCGGTTGAACCCGACCTGAAGCTGAACGCCCGCCTTTTTAACAATCTCAAGGGTTTCCTTGATCTGTTTGACATCATGATCTATCGGTTTTTCGCAGAAAACATGCTTTCCCGCTTTGGCGGCTTCCTGAGTGATCTGAGCATGTGTATCTGTAGAAGAACAGACAAGAACAGCATCGATTTCAGGGTCATTAATAATATCTTTGTAGTCTTTACTTGTATTTTTAATACCGAACTTGGCAGCCCACTCTTCCGCCTGGGGAGACAGGTAGGGGTCGGCAATCATTTTCACTTCCGCATCGGGAATGTGAAAGAAGAGACTCTTGGCATGAACATGGGCGATTCTTCCCGCTCCCACTATGCCGATGACAACTTTCTCAGACATATAAAATCCTCTCTTAATTCTATTCTCATTTTTCAGGGAGGAAAGACCGGAAAAAGCCTTTCCTGTCAGTCATTCTAGGCCTGCCTTTTCAGTTTGTCAACAATATTTCGTTTCTATGTTACGTTACATTGTTTCACATTTAACTTGACGCAAAAAATCCTTTGCCTTTATGATGAAACGATGAACAGTCCTACCCTGGGAAGAAAGCCTAAAAACATCCGGTCCCGTAACATCCAGATCATCACGGATCTCTACAGAGAAAAGGAGATCCTGTCAGTTTCAGAGATTGCAAAAATCATAAAACTCAGCCGGACGACTGTCATGAAGATCAATGAGGAACTCCTTGAAAAAGAGGTTATTATTGACGCAGGCAAGGGGGATTCCACAGAAGAGGGCGGTAAAAGGCCGGCCATTTTCCGTTTCAATTCCCGGAGGAATTTCCTCCTGGCCTTCCATGTAAAATACAATTCCATCGACTTCTGTATTACAGATCTGAAATACCGCACCATTTACAGCGACAGCGAGCCTATGGCTCTGAACGATCCTTTTCCCGGGATCGCCGACAAAATGAAGCGGATTCTGGAAAGGCAGGATCAGATTGATCCATCAAGTGAAAAGATACTGTCCTGCCTTGTGGGAATCCACGGCAATGTGAATCCTGAATCGGGAATCTGCATCCAGTCCACCCACTTCCCCTCCTGGGGAACATTTACCAACCTCAGGGAGATCCTTCAGGAAAAACTGGAACTCCCCTGCCCCATCCATATCGATTCCTGGACCAGATACAAAGTGTTCGGCGAGAGCCGGCTGGGAACAGCCAGGGGTCACGATACGGTGGTACTTATCGATGCGGGCTGGCACGGCATCAGTTCGGGAGTCATCATGAACGGTGAGATCTACCTGGGTAAGCACTATCTTTCCGGTGAAATCGGTCATATCAGGGTCAACAGGCAGGACAGGGAGACCTGCGCCTGCGGGAGCAGAGGATGCCTGGAACAGCAGATCAGCCTTGACCGGCTGAAACAGAATCTGATCCAGAGGGCTCCGGAGTTTCCCGGCTCTTCCCTGAAAGATCTCTCACCCGACAATATAGGCATCTGTACTATACTGAAAGCCGCCGACAGGAAGGACCCCCTGGGGATGGCCCTCACAGACGAGGCGGCCCAGTGGCTGGCTCTATCGATCTCCCAGGTGATCATGTTTTTTGATCCCGACATGATTCTGATAGAAGGCGATTACGCCTGCGGCAGCCGCTTCTTCGAACAGAAACTTCTGGAAAACATAGGGGAGATAGCCCTTCCCCGGCTTGCGGAAAGAACAACGGAAATACGCTTTAAAAGCGAAGACTCCATCAATACTCTCACCGGCGCCGCGGCCTACGGAATAGACAAGTATTTTCTGATGGATTAATCCTTCATCTTACAAACTATGACAATGCTTAATCAGTTTGAAAACTAAGTATTTCAATTAAGTTGACATACCTACTGACTATGCTACAATAGAACAGAAAATAAAGGAGGATAAACCACCGTGAAACCAGAAAAACTATCTGTAAACAGGATTGCCAGCCCTGCCATATCTGTAACAGACTTTATAGAATTTGCAGCAGATACAGGGTTCGGGGGCATTGAACTGCGGAACGATCTCAAGGATCCTACCATCAAAGGAGGACAGTCTGCCGAGGAAATCAGGGCAAAAGCGAAGGAAAAGGGAATCAGCATCCTGACTATCAATGCTCTTCAGAGATTTAATGACCCCAAGCTGTTTCCGGAAAAGAAAAAAGAGCTTCAGGATCTTATAAAAGAAGCTCTCAGTATAGAATGTAAAGTTATTGTACTTTGCCCTGTCAATGATCCGGATGATGACAGATCCCCGGAAGATCAGAAAAAAGATCTGGAAGACTCTCTTAAAACCTATGCTCCCCTTTTCAGAGAAACCGGAACAACAGGCCTTATTGAACCTCTGGGATTTGAAATCTGCAGTGTGAGGTACAAAAAGCAGGCTGTAGATGCGATTATAGCTACCGATCTGGAAGATCTCTACAAAGTGACCCACGACACATTCCATCACTATCTGAGTAATGAAAAAGAGTTTTTTCCCGAACATACAGGTCTTGTACATGTATCTGGAGTATATCCGGGTAAGTCTAAAGAAGAAATTACAGATGAGGACCGTGTCCTTGTGGACAGAAATGATATCATGGACAATAAAGCCCAGGTTACAGAACTCCTGAAACTGGGATGCGAGGCTATTTTCTCCTATGAGCCTTTTTCCTCAAAGATTCAGAACCTCCCCCTGGAAGAACTCAAAAAAGGAATTATAGAAAGCAGAATCCATCTGTTTGAATAAATAGGAAGGGAACTCCTACCAGGTAGGGTTCCCCCATCTATTCGGGCATATGTTTTAACGACTTCAGGTGCTTCTCATGGATGAGCTCAAGCTGCATGGTAAAATAGAGCCCCGCCAGAACCAGAGAGGGATTCAGAGAGCGCTTCCTGTAATCCACAATGCTCTTTCTCAGACACTCATAGGGCTCAAGAAGCGAGAACATCTTGCATCGGCTGCGGCACCACCCCCAGAGGGAGAGGAAATTTTTCTCCCGGATGTCTTTGAGTATCCCGTCAAATTCCTCTTCGGGCATTTTCAGATCCGCCAGCTCCTCCAGAAGAGAATCGAATCCCCCCTTCTCGGAAAGATTCAATTCGTAATAGAGTTCCGCCAGAGGGGGCTGAAAGTTCTGTCTGGTGGAACCTATAATCATCAGACTCTGAATAAATCTGTGACTGCTCTTCCAGGAAGCCATCTGAAAAATGGTCTTCCAGTACTGTCCGTCCCGCTCTATCAGAGACAGAGCTATCATCATATTCAGATAGGTCCTCACGTCCAGCCCCTGGGTGCCCAGAGCCTCCAGTATCTGTTCATGGCAGGAAAAATCTCCTATCCGGGCCATGGACTTGGCCGCCACTGAGCGCAGATAGGGATATTTTTCCTTCATGATCTTCCGCAATGCCTTCTGAGACTGAAGGGAAGGGTACGCCCCCAGGGCAAAAATGGCAGACTGGCGCCACCAGGAGAAGGGATCCAGGGCCTCCCGGATCAGTTCCTCCTCCAATTCGGGGCGGGGATGGGAGAACAGGGAGCGCAGGACCATCTCCTTATCCCGGAAGGTGGAAAGATGAAGGCGTTTCCGGATCTCTTCCGTGGCGAGATGGCTCTGGTCCGACTCCAGCTCAATCATGATCGCTTCCTTCCTGACATGGTTGTTCACCCTTTTGAGAAGGTCGATATTATGGATGGTTTTCAGATTCTTTGGATTGGCCAGAACCGTCAGGAACTGATTGGCCGTCAGACTCCCCCTCTCCTTGAGAAAAAGGGAAAGGGTAAAGTTTAAAAGTGCCAGAAGACCCATCAGGCCGAAAGTCAGAGAGTATTCGTGGGGAACCTTCACCGACGGCAGAGCTGCCACATCCGCCAGAGCTCCTCCACTCAGTCCCACAAGAAGAGAAACCAGAGAGAAGACAACCGCTATGGCCGAAGAAAACCCGATCCGGTCGTCCTCGGGGATTGTATTCACAACCAGCCTCTCCACAAGGAGACGGATCATACCTATAAAAAACATGGATACAAACCCCATCAGAAAGTAGATCCAGAGCGCCAGACCTCCGTCCCCGGGAATCCACAGGAGAGAGAGGAGAAAAATAACAAGATTCACCAGAGTCAGAAGAGGTTTACTGCCGAACCGGTCCAGAAAAGGCCGGATCAGACGGCTGGAGATTATTACCCCCAGAAAATTGATGGTTGTAAATATAAAAATCAGGTTGGAAGGAACTCCGGAAACTTTTCTCAGGAAGGGAATGGAAAAGTTGAAAAGCACGATAAGGGACATCCCCCCGCAGTAGAGAAGAATGAAAAGCAGATGCTGGGGGCTTTTAATGTAAAAAGTAAAAATCCTCAGAGCTTCCAGGAGACTCCGCTTCTCAATTCTATTCTGCACAGGGACCCGTTTAACGGCCACGGAAGCACCGGTATTCAGGACAATCCCCAGCGCGATCAGAACCAGGATTCCATCCAGTTCTCGTGTATCAAAGGAACTGAGAACACTGAAACTGATAAACCGGGAAAGGGTCATGGAACTGTAGAGGAAGATCATAACCCGGGAGGCGAAATGCCCCCTCTCGGAAGGCTTTGTAATGATGCCCTGAATAACTGGATTCAGGGGATAGGCCACATTCCTGAGCAGACAGTAGAGAGTATAGATCAGTACAATCAGGAAAACAGCCAGGTGAGGGGACACAAGAGGGGTGAATCCATAGAACAGGCCAACGACCCCTCTGAACATCCAGGCTGTAAAAAACAGGTTTACGATTTTCACCCCCGGAAAAAACAGGGGAACAAAAAAGATCACAACACCGGTCAGATACACAGCGGAGGAGATATACCCCAGAGCCATGTTCCCGGCCCCGAAATTCATCGCCATCAGATATATAATAGTTTCAGCCATAAAGCTGTAACCAAGCCCATTTATGAAGGTATAGGTCAGATAGTTTTTCTGCCCTTTCTGTTTGTCCGAACGTGAAAGAAACATAGCATAAGCATCGGAGATAGAAGGGAAAAAGACAATCCTTTTTTCGTCAGGATCCGAACCTTCAGATCTGAAACTCTTCCATATTACTTTTCAAAGGAATTTTATAAGAGACTTTTGGCAATTTTCTCAGAGCAATAAATCAAAACCTACTTAAACGTAACAATCATATTTCCTGTATGACACACTATTGACTGATACAGCAATAGCACCCAGGACCTGTGAAAAAAAAGGGGAGGATAAAAAAACAGGTCAGAATCCATGGATCCTGACCTGAAATCGGATAGAAATAATTTAGGCAAGAGGAGTTAAATCATTTCATAAATACGCAAGTGCTACAGAAGTTCCTTCTCAATCCTCTCTCTGGCAGCCGGAGCTTCTTTTGCCATCAATTCTGGATAACCGAAATAGGAAACACAGATAATAGAATCCCCTCCTACTTTGAATTTTCTGTTGGCGAAGTCCATTCCTCTGAGAGTTTCAAAAATCCCATCGAAGTCCACATCGCCATACCCCATGGGTGTGTGCTGATGGATAGTGGCATCTACACCGGGAGGATTCACAATATACCTTAAACCGGCACCGGCTTTTGCTGTCTGATTATAGGTATCTGCCAATAGCACATGGGAGAGATCGTCTCCGGCATATTTGAGCATCTTCCTGACGTCACCGTCTCCTTCATCATAAAAAAAGCCGTGCGATGCCGAATACACATACTTCACATAATCGGAACGGAAGGATTTCACCATATCACATGTTTCATTATTCAATTCACAGAAATCGTAGGGATGAGACTGAATCTCCACTCTGATATCATACTTTTCAAACAGAGGAAGAAGTTCTTCCATCGACCGAAACCACATACCATTGCAGATTTCCTGCTGATTGGGATCTCCCGACAGTTCCGTATTAATAACCCGGACTCCCATGGAATCGGCAATTTCCAGAATCCTCTTCCAGTTGGCTACAGCATGCTGTCTCTGCACCTCCGTCGGACCGGACCATCTGTAAACAACAATAAACGAAGAGAGTTCGACTCCCGTTTTATTCAGGGCTTTTTTATACTCCGCTTCCACCTCTCTGAAAAAAAGGGGGTGTTTGTAAAACGGATTAATCTGAGGATGGGGGGACTGTTCAATATATTTATATCCCCAGTCGGCTACCTGATGAACCATATCGGTAATATTCATCGCTCTGGCAAGAGTATCCACATCAAATGCAATTTTCATAATATCCTCCTAAGATTTTCTATTGGCTAATAGTCTGTTTCAAGGCATCCACGGAAGTGGCCATTCCCGCTTCCACGCTCATAGTCAGATCTTCCATTTCCAGAGAGACAATTCCGTTGTAACCAGTCATTCTGACTACAGAAAAGAACTCCTTCCACCACTGCAGATCCTGGCCGCATCCCACAGCCACATAGTTCCAGGTCCTTTCAGCGGTGTCTGTTACAGGCTTGTATTCCATCAATCCATTCACATCGCAGAGCCCGCGCTCAATGCGGGCATCTTTACCGTGGATATGATAAATAGCATCTCCGGTTGCTCTGGCAGCGGCGATAGGGTCGGCACCCATGGCAATAAGATGGGACGGATCCAGGTTCATTCCAATCATGGAACCCACTTCATCCCGCAAGCGAAAAAGAGTTTCGGTGTTGTAGACAAGCTGGCAGGGGAACTCTTCCAGAGCGATCTGCTCCACCCCATGGGCTGCGGCATGTTTTACAAACTTATTCCACCAGGGGAAGGCCACATCCTCCCATTGATAACGGACAGTTTCCACCATGTAGTCCGGCCAGGAAACAGTAGATGTAATCCAGTTGGGAGTCTTATCGCCGGGAGCCCCTTCAGGGAGGCCGGACATCATGACAATTTTTTGCACACCCAGTTTTCCCGCCAGTTCAGCCGTCATATAGGCGCTTTGACTATGAGCCTCTCCCATATCATTATTGACCAAGGGATTTCCCGAACAGTTCAGTGCGGCGATTTTCATGTCCCGTTTTTCAAGCTCAGCCTTGAAAGCATTCAATTTTTCCTGGTCTTCCAGAAGTTCCCGGGTTCGAACATGAGGGCAGGAAGACCATCCTCCTGCAGTCATTTCAACATAATTTACGCCGTAGCTTTTAACTTTATCCAGCATATCCGGGAAAGAAAGCTCCCCGAAAACATCTGTACAAATAGATAATTCCATTTCAAACCTCCTAAAGTTCCTGGGAATTGTTATTTATAGAATTCCGGAGTCTCGTCCATTTCAATACCTACCCGCTTCTGTACTACCCGGGCTTTGGAGGCTGCCGTTGCTGTTATAGCAGCGACATAACCGTCCCAGGCAGTCGGACCGTCAACAACACCGGCCTTTGAAGCATTGATCCAGGCTTGAAACTCCAGGTTATAGGCATCGACAAACCTTTGAGACCAGCTTTCACAAATGGGACTCACAATAGAAGCATTCATACGAACAGGGGCATTATTCGGCTCAGGAAGACGTATTACCCCTTCTTCACACACCACTTCACACTGAATATCATAGGCATATCTGCAGTTCACAAATGATTCCACATCTATCCGGACACCGGATTTCGTTGTAAGAATCATGATCTGCGGGTCCTGGTAGCCTTCACCTGCATTTTTTGATTTTTTAGAAAATACCACTTCCGCTGTGGCATAATCTTCCCCGAGCAGCCACCTGAGAACATCTATCTCATGGATCATAGAGTTTTCCACAGCCATGGAATCATCCCAACCGAGACTACCGGGTATTTCAGGATTCCTGTGTGCACAGTGAAGCATCAGGGCCTCTCCGATCTTCCCGCTGTCAATCATCTCTTTCAGCTGAACATATCCCGGGTCATAGCGCCTCATGAATCCTACCTGAACCAGCTTTCTGCCTCCGGCAACTTCGGCATCCACAACTCGTCTGGCCCCTTCCGCAGTAGGAGCCAGCGGTTTTTCACAAAACACGAATTTTCCCGCTTTTACGGCTGAGACTGTCAAAGGCTCATGATGTTCGTCGGAAGTACAGATGACCACGGCGTCCACATCGGGAGATGTGATCAGATCTTCGGGAGAATCAAAAGACATCAGGCTATATTCCCCGGCAACCTTTCTTCCGAAATCGGTATTAACATCCGCAGCGGCTACAACTTTCGCTCCCTGCAGTTTCCCGTTGATCCTTTCTATATGAGTCCTTCCAATAGCACCGGTACCGATAAGCCCGACTCTTAACTCTTTATCCATCATGCCTCTCCTTCTTTAAATTATCCCCTGAAAAACTCCGGCCGGACGAACCTCACCGGATGACATTATTCTTTTTTACAGGTTATTTCTTACTTGATCATTGTAAAAATTGTATCACTTTGAATTCGGTATGTCAACTAAGTTTTCTTACTAGATAAAAACAATAGGCAATTCAAAATGACAATAAATTATATTTTATTATATATTATAGTTTTACATAATTTTAAACAACTGACAATATAAAGATCTTTAAGCTCTTTAATCAAACTTAAAACATGAACATTGTTTAGATCATAAACTAACTTTCGATATTTACAGTTTCAAAAACCAGACTTTCATGAAACTGCTCATGGAACTGAATAAATTCCTGAGTATAATCCTGCTTCACATGCCATTCATGAGCTTCCCTGCTCTTAAAGCATTCAATAAAAACGAGCTTGTCAGCATCATCTGTACAGGTAAAAAAATCATAAGAAATACACCCCTCTTCCGCCCTGGTTTTCTCCTGCACCAGCGGGACTTTCTCCAGAATCTTCCCCAGACTTCCCGGCTGAAGCGTAATTGTAATCAGAAATTTATACATAACTTTCTCCTTTATATGAAAATCAGATTCCTGTGTTTAAAATTTTTCACATGAAAAAACACATTTCCGGCTTATTAATAATCCCGCTTACGGGAAAAATAGTCTTCAATAACATAACAGGCCGCTCCTCTCAAAGGAGCCTCTTCATCCAATAGGGAGTAGTGGATATTCACGTCTTTCTTCATTCGTGCCAGACTTACCTGCTCCACCTGCCGGCGAAGTTCCTCAAGAAAATAGTCTCCCGCATTCCTGTAGATTCCTGAAATAACAATGACGCCGGGGTTGAACATAAGACTTATGTTCTGAATTCCCAGAGAGAACCACTTCAAGACCTCACCCAAAGCCTTCCTGGAAAGGAGATCTCCTCTATCAGCACAACTAAAAACCTTCTCTATCGACAAATCTCCTGAAACGGAAGAAAACAAAAGAGAATCCGGATAAAAATCCTTGTACTCTATAACACAATCTAAAACCCGCCGGGTATTGATCAACTGATGAAAGCACCCCCTGCCGCCGCAGCCGCAGACCCTATCGAAATAAGGATCAAGAACCATATGCCCGATCTCTCCGGCAAGATACATATCCCCCCTGAGAATTTCACCCCCCACGATAACACCGCTCCCCAGCCCGTCATCATTGGCTACAATATCCACAAGATTCTCATACTCTTCAAACCCGCCAAAATGTTTCTCCGCAAAAGCAAAATACCTGTTGTAATTATCTATATAAAAGGTCCCTTTCAGATTCACCCTGTCAGAGATCATTTTCTTAATGGGGGCATTTGTCGGCCATGAGTTAAAAAGAGAGGCAGTAAAACATACCCCGTTTTCACAATCAGTAACCCCCGTTGAAGCCAGCACAATACCAAGCAGAGTCTCCAGTTTAGGGTTGTGCGAATCCTGAGGATCCTGCCAGGTGTCGATAAAACCGGCAATCAGCTCGACAACAGTATCCAGAGACTCATTAGGTGGAAAAGTGATTTTTTCCTTATAGAAAATACGACCTCCCGCATCATACAACCCCGCTAGAATAAAGGTGCCGAAAATCGTAATGCTTATGACATAACCACAGGAACTGTTAAACCTGTACAACTCAGGCGGCTTTCCCCGCTCCTCTACAGACGGATCTTTCCCGGCACTGATCACCACCCCCTCTGCCTGAAGATGCTCAACAATCTTCATAACTGTTGTTTTACTCAAATGCATCTCTTTTGACAGCTGCGGGACAGTCCTAACCTCACAGGCTCGGATAATATCCAGAACCTTCTGACGGTTGTGCTTTCTAATAGACGACTGTTTGTGCCCGGCATTATAAGACAAAGATGTCTCCTTTTTAAACTATAATTACATTTAAAATATTCAAGGAATAATTACCTTATTATAATAACTTACAATCACTTTATTGACAAGCTTTATTACATTACATTAAAACACTTTAATTAGATACAACCACAATTTATTACCATTTTGTAAACTTTATTGACTTATAAAACATACAATGCTATTATTTTTATAGATCCTAAATAATCACACAGTTGATACTGTTTTTTCAAAGGAGACAAAAAGGATGACAAGTAGAGAACGGGTCAGAGCCGTCTTAAATCACAGGGAAGCAGATAAAATTGCTGTTGACTGCGGAGGCATGCACTCATCCGGAGTCAGCGCCATGTTGTACAATGACTTAAAAAAGTACCTAGGAATCACAGAGGGCGTAACAAAGATTTACGATGTTAATCAACAGCTGGCTCAGCCGGAACAGTGGTATCTGGACAGGTTCAAGGTAGACGTTGTTGATCTGGCAAGAACCTTCGGAACAGAAAAATCGGACTGGCAGGACTGGACACTCCCCGATGGGTCTAAAGCCAAGTTTCCCGGGTGGATGACACTAGAAAAAAAGGGAACTGAATGGGTGGTAAAGGATAAAGAGGGAGAGATTCTGACATCCATGGTCGAAGGGGCTTTTTACTTTGACCAGCAGATCTACCCATACTACGGCCAATCCAAAGAGAGTTTTGAAGACCTTGAAGAAGCAATGAAAAAGGTAAGCTGGCTCTCCCTGCCGGATCCCATGTTTCACCTTGCGGATAAGCCCGATTTCTACAAGAGAGTCAATGAAGCAGCAAAGAACCTGTATGAAACGACTGATTACTGCATCACAGCCAATTACAGCAATATCGTTTTTGAGCCGGGACAGTGGCTCTACCGGAATGATGAATTCTTTATGAAAATGTTTGCCGAACCTGAAGAAGTGAAAAAACTCTTCGATACAATGCTGGAAAGGCATTACGAAAAACTGGACAAATATCTGAAAGCCGTCGACGGGTTCGCGGATGTACTGATAATGTCAGACGATCTGGGCATGCAATCGGCTCCACTCATCTCACCCGATATGTACAAAGAACTTATCTTCCCCTATCACAAAGCTGTTTTTGACTATGTCCACAAAAACTCCAATCTTAAGACTTTTATCCACAGCTGCGGCTCTATCAAAGACATGATTCCTCATCTGATTGATGCCGGCCTGGATATCCTCAATCCAGTTCAGACCCAATGCGACCATATGGATCCTCAGCAGCTGAAAGATGAGTTCGGTAAAGATCTGGTTTTCTGGGGAGGCGGAGTAGACACACAGAACCTCCTGGCCTTCGGAGATGAACAGGCAGTAAGAGATGAAGTGAAAAAAAATTGTGAAATATTCATGAAAGACGGCGGTTTCGTGTTTACAACCATCCACAACATGCTGCCAGGAATTCCGCCTGAAAACATCACCGCCATGTATGAGGTCGTCAACTCTCTTACATACTGACAAATGCATGGGTTGTGTAGTCTTCAGGTTTTCCTCCGGGACTAAACACCCCCATCACCTCCCCCTGAACTGCTCGCAAACCGGTTCAGGGGTCTTCCCCCCCCTTCCCCTCTCTGATATTAAAAAACCAATTGATAGTACTCTTGTAGAACTTTACCATCAAACAAAAGAAACATACCCCGCCCACTGATTCCCGGCATTACAAAACGACCTTTCCTTCTGTTTGACCCAGCCCCGTCCCATATAAAAAGAACCACCTTCAGGCACTGCAAATACCGAAGTCTGCTTTCGCAACATTTTCCAGTAAAGCCAGAATATCAGCCCAGAATATCAGCAAGAAAAACATAATGGATATACTAATCGTATCAAACAAGTCTACATATAGGACCTATACCAGCCGGCTGCAACTCCTCTATTTAAAAGATCTCTATATCGAAAACAAAGAGAACCTGGTTTTTCACGAAGAGACTCCTCTGCAAACAGAAATCTCAGTTCCTGTACCAAAACTCTTCAGATACCGGATAAAACCTTTTCTATCGGCTTATAACTAAAGAAAGGCCCCCGGAGGGACCTTTTTCGGAAATAGTATAAATCCTAATAAAAAACTAGTTTGAAGTTTTAACACTTTTGGTTTTGATATCCATAATCACGGCAATCATAATAACAACACCTTTAAGAATCTGCTGCCAGTAGGGGGAAACATTGGTCAGATTCAGAATATTCTGAAGGATTCCGACTATCAGACCACCAACAAGAGTCCCCGCGATAGTTCCCACACCTCCAGAAAGGGAGGTACCACCGATAACCGCACAGGTAATGGCATCCAGCTCAAACATAAGTCCTGCAGCGGGCTGACCGGAATTGATACGGGACATAAGAAGCACTCCTGAAAGTCCCACCAGAGAACTTGCCAGGGTATAAGTCATGATCTTAATCCCTTTAACATTAACACCGGAAGCCATAGCGGCTGTTTCATTCCCACCAATCGCATAGATATACCGTCCATAACGGGTCCTTTTCACAAGAACCAGCAGGATAAACATAACCAGAAGCATAATCAGGATCGGATTGGGAATACCAAAGGTATAGCCCTGGCCGAAAACTGTGAAGTCGCCGATATTGATAATCGGATAACCTCCAGTATAAAGAAGAGCGAGCCCACGGGCGCCGGTCATCATGGCCAGCGTAACAATAAACGGTGGAAGATCAAAATAGGTAATAAAAAATCCGTTAAAAAAACCCACTGCAGCACCAGCGACCAAACCGGTCAGCAGCCCCAGCAGGATGCTCCCTGTTGCAACATACATACTGGTAGCAAGCACACCGGTAAGAGCTACAACGGAACCGGAAGACAGGTCAATACCACCGCTGATGATAATCATTGTTACACCAAAACCGATAATCGTAATAATGGACATCTGCCTCAGAACATTCATAATGTTCCGTCCTGTCAGAAAAGCAGGGCTCAAAATTGTGGAAGCGATAACCATTACCGCAAGAATCACAAGAAACCCGTATTTAGCTAAAAAAGCTTTTGCATCAAATTTTCTAGAAAGAGCAGCTTCATTACTCATTTTTTCCTCCTGTTGCCAAAGTCATGACACTTTCCTGAGTCGCTTCTTCACGGCTCAGTTCTCCTTTAAACTCACCTTCATGCATAACCAGAATTCTGTCGCTCATTCCGAGAATTTCCGGCAACTCCGAAGAGATCATAATCACCGCCATACCTTTGGCTGCAAACTTACACATAAGCTTATGGATCTCTGACTTGGCTCCCACATCGATCCCCCTGGTCGGTTCATCCAGAATGAGGACCTTCAGAGGCCTGATCAGCCATTTACTGAGAACAACTTTCTGCTGATTTCCACCGGATAGGGTATTTACATTGACATCAAGACTATGAGTCTTTGTCTGAAGCTGTTTCGATATCTCCTCAGCCTCCTGTCTTTCGTACTTGAGATCCAGAAATCCTTTATTTGTAAACATCTCCAGACTTGCCAGGGAAATGTTTTCAAGTATAGGGCGCCCCAGACACAGTCCAACTTCCTTTCGATCTTCCGGAACATAGGCAATCCCATGACGGATAGCATCAATCGGCTTTTTCACTTCATAGGGAAGCCCGTCAAGAAACATCTCTCCCCCATCCAGAGGATCCAGTCCGAAAATGGCCCGAGCCACTTCCGTTCGCCCTGCACCCATCAGACCGGAAAGACCTACAATTTCTCCCTGACGGATCTGAAAAGAGACATTCTCGAAAGCCCCTTTCCGTGTCAGGTTTTTAGCCTCAAAGACCACATCACCGATTTCAACTTCTGTCTTGGGAAAAAGATGCGTGAGCTCCCGACCAACCATTAGGGAAACCAGAGATTTTTCTGTAAGATCACTTGTTGCAACAGTATCTACATACTGTCCATCACGCATAACGGTTACCTCATCGGTGATTTCAAAAATCTCATCCAGCTTATGAGAGATATATATAAAGGTAATCCCTTTTGCTTTCAGTTCGTTAATCAATTTAAACAGCGTGGCTACCTCGGCATCTGTAATGGCAGAAGTAGGTTCATCCAGAACAATCAGACTGGACCCTCTATGGATTCCTTTGGCAATTTCCACCATCTGCTGCTGGGACACGCTCAGTTTATTCAGTTTTGTTTTGGGAGTAAAACTCCCGAGTCCTATACCTTCCAGATATTTTGCTGTTTCGCTGTTTATATAATGGGAATCAACAAACAGTTTATTCTTCTGCCTGGGCTCCCTTCCGAGAAACATATTCTCGGCAATTGTCATTTCATTTACCAGGTTGAGCTCCTGATAGACTGTGGAGACTCCCACATCAAATGCATCCTGAGTTGTTTTGATTTCGACTTTTTCTCCGTCAAACCATATTTCACCGGCATTCGGGCTGTGTTCTCCAGCCAGAATCTTCATCATGGTCGACTTCCCCGCTCCATTCTCTCCGACAAGGGCGTGAACAGTACCCGGACGAACGCGCAGAGTGACATTATCGACAGCTTTCACACCGGGAAAAGTTTTCACTATATTCCGCATTTCAAGCAAAAACTCACTATTACTGCTCATGGTGTCCTCCTTTTTTAAAATACAAGGGGTTTTGGGCGAATCGACCGGAGCGCACACGCTCCAGTCGATAAAAATTACTTAAAAGAAATGATTACATGAACTCGTCAATGTTTTCTTTTGTAATAGGAACGAAGGGAACCATTACATCACCATCTACTGTTTCACCATTTAGAATCTTTTCGATTGTATCAATGGAAGTCTGAGCCTGTCCGGCTTTGTCCTGAAGAACAGTAATAGCAAAAGTACCGTTTTTAACATTCTGTTTGGCTTCGTCAGTTCCATCAATACCTCCGATAATCACACCTGAGATTCCTGCACCTTTCAGAGCCTCCAGCCCTCCCAGAGACATCTGGTCATTTGCTGTGATTAAAGCATCCCCTTCTCCAAACTGGGGGAAAGCCTGAATCAGGTCTTCCATAACCATCATACCTTCCGCTCTGTCATAGTTGGCTGTCTGGTCCGCAAGCAATGTCACATCAGGTCTTGCATCGATAACAGTATCCATAATAGCCTGCCGTCTTTTTATAGAATGGTCCATTCCGGGTGTTCCCTGGAGATAGATAACATTGGCTCCCTGGGGAAGAATTGAAGCTATATATTCTCCTTCCATTTTACCGGCATCATAGTTGTCAGAACCGACATAGACAAATTCTCCCGCAGAAGGATCTATTCTGGCATTAACAGAAACAATGGGGATTCCCGCGTCATTGGCCATCTTAACCGCAGGAATACAGCCTTGAGAGTCCAGAGGACTAATTCCGATGGCATCTACGCCAAGAGAAATAAAAGTCTCTACTGCGGCAACCTGTTTTTCAATGTCCAGAAGTGGATCGATTACTTTCACTTCCCAGCCTTTAGCTTCTGCTGCTTTCACAAACTCTTCTTTCAGCTGATTCTGAAATACATCCTGTGCACTATGAAAAGTATAACCTATTGTTATCTTACCGTCATCTTTTTGTCCTTCGGCAAAAATCCCTCCTATTACCATAAGAACCATTAAAATTACCAATACCGCTTTCTTCATTGAATCCTCCTATTTATGAATGCTGCTGGTTTAAGTCAGTTTGTCTGATGATTTGCTCATCTCAAACCGTTTGATAAATTCAATTATAGCACCCTCCCCCGGTATGTCAAGTTAATTTATTAACTAAGTTTACTTGCTGGGTTATATAGATATATTATTATCCAATATGGGTTTATTTTTTACATCTTAAAGTGCTTTTTTTCAATATTGCCAGACAAAACTGACACTATATTCACTTAAGAAACAAACAACGCAATTCCATTTAAGAAAAGTCAGTAGTCAGAATTTTTTGCAAAATAGTCATTGAGGGCATAACATGCTCCCCCTCGGAGAGAACCTTCCTCATCAAAGACGGAGTATCTGATGTCAAAATTTTTAGCGATTTTTAAAAAACCTCTATTTTCAACAAGATCTGACAGCCTGGAGTAGAAATAGTCTCCTGCCACCCTGTAATCGCCGGATATAATAATTGTCTCCGCATTGAACACAAGATTGGCATTGTACAGAGCAATGGAAAACCATTTTAAAATTGAATCAAGAAGATCCTGAGCCAGGGTATCGCCCTCATTAGACGCCTGGAAAATTCTTTTCAGGGTCAGACCTTTTTCAGATAAACCGGTCTCTGGATGTTCGGAGATTTCCTTCCTGGCGGTATTCAGAAACCGGGGAATGGAAACAAGCTGCTCAAAACACCCCCTGCCTCCACAGTGGCAGATCTCTGTATCTTCCGGATTCAGGCACATATGCCCCAGCTCCCCTGTCAGAAAACGGGGCCCCCTCTTCAACTTGCTGTCGGCGATAATAGCCCCGCCCACTCCGTCGGCATTAAGGTTCACAAGGATGATATTGTCCTTATCCTTAACCTGACCGATACTTTTTTCAGCATAAATGTGGAATCTATTGTAGTTGTCTATATAAAAAGGCGCTTGAAGTTCCACCTTTTCCTCAATCATTTTCTGAATGGGCGAGAAGGTTCTCCAGGAGTTGAACCGGGACGCCGTGATACTCATTCCGGATTCAGGGTCTACAACACCGGAAGCCGCTATGGCAATCCCGACAAGTTTTGCTTCTTTTTTTACCAGGGAGCCCGGTTCTTGCCATTTCCGTATAAAATCCGAAATGATTATAATGATATTTTCGAGCTTTTCATCGTTTGTAATATGGACTATCTCTTTATAAAAGATGCTTGCCCGGGCATCAGTCAGGGCAAGATGAATGGCATCTCCCAGAAAACTGGCTGTTATGACATACCCGCAGTTTTCATTAAATCTGTACAGTTCCGGCTTTTTTCCCCCTTCATCCGAAGCTTCCGCTTTTCCAATGAGGGTAACAAGATTCAGGGAGAGAAAATAGTCAATGATCTTCCATATGGTTGTTTTGCTTAACCTGACCTCTTTAGAAATCTGACTGACAGTCATGGCATCGTTCTTCCGCAGCAAATCCAGCACCAGAGAACGATTACTGATCCGCACGGAAGACTGATTGTGACCATTGGTTTTTGCTTTCATACCTAACTCCTGTTTTCAGGAGTATATCATTCGGCCCAGGAGTTAGTCAAATAAGTTTACATACTTCCCCTAACCGAAGAAGATTCCACAATAACTTTCTATAATATTTACTTTTATTTTTCCCTGTAAGATTAATAAATTCTATTGACAGCCGGGAAAAGATTTAAATTTCATGATAACCGGCCGGACGGCAGTATCTACCGGCCGGTTAAACCTTCAGAAGATTCCCATTATGGCTTTCACAGCAGTAGGAGTATCTTTTGCAGGAAAGAGTTCAGAACCCACTGTACCGTCATAGCCTGCTTTTTTCAGGTGTTTTATCACATTGGGATAATTGATCTCTCCTGTACCTGGTTCATGGCGTCCGGGAGCATCGGCAATATGCACATGCCCGAAAGTATCCACAAACTCAGTAATGGTATCACAGATTTTCCCCTCATTGAGCTGCATATGATACACATCATAAAGGATTTTCAACCTGGGAGAACCTATCAGTCGAACCATTTCCGCGGCCATACGGGTGTTTTCCAGAAAGTTGCCCACATGATCTGTTGTTATATTCAGACCTTCCAGATTGCAGTTGACCCCAAACTTTTCGGCCATAACAGCAACCTCTTTCAGCATGTCATACATGGAGCAGATTTTCACTGTATGGGAAAGTTCGGTGTAGTGATCCACAACAATACCTCCATCGCCAAGAGCATTGGAGTGAATGGTAACACTCAGAGCACCCAACTTTACAGCTGTCTCCAGAGACTGCCTCAGAAATTCAAGGTATTTTTCTTTATGGGAAGGATCAACCAGGGAGTAATCAGCATCGCCATTGTAACCACTGATACCGATCCCCGCCTTTTCCGCAAGCTCTTTGATCTGATCAATGTCCTTATCAGTCCAGCTCCAGAACTCCACATAGTCGAATCCGTCTTTTTTTGCCGCCAGAAACCTTTCTTCCCAGGGAAGCTCTGTATACAGAGTTTCTATACAGGCTGTCGTTTTCATCCGGCAACCTCGGACAGCTTGACGGGCCTGTTCTCCTTCAGAGATTTCATGGCTGCCAGGGCGATGATAACAGGCATCCTTCCATCGTTTCCAGTGACAGGAACAGGTTTGTCTTCGGCTATGGCTGTAACAAATGCTTTAAACTCATTCACATAGGCTGTTGTATACCGTTCCACAAAGAACAGAGGAATCAGATCTGTCTGAATGGCTTTGTCGCTGCTGAGGACAACAGTGTTGGAGTCAACGTTTTTTGCTTCCAGCATTCCCCCCGAACCGAAGGCTTCAATCCTCTGATCATAGCCGTATACGGCTTTCCGGCTGTTATCTATGATACCCAGGGCACCATTGGCAAACTTAAGGTTGATCACAGCTGTATCAATATCACCAGCTTCACCGATTGCAGGATCCACAAGGACTGCTCCGGAAGCATAGACCTCTTCAACTTCGCTGCCCGAAATAAAACGGACCATATCAAAATCGTGAATGGTCATATCTCTGAACAGACCGCCGGACCTGGCAACATACTCTGCGGGGGGTGGAGCGGGATCCCGGCTGGCCACTCTGAGAAAGTGAAGGTCTCCGATTTCCCCTTTCTCGATACCTTCCCGGACCCGGGCAAAATTGGGATCAAACCTGCGGTTGAATCCAACCTGCAATTTCACACCGCACTCTTTTACTACCGCCAGAGTTTTATCGATTTTGTCCAGATCCAGGTCTATTGGCTTTTCGCAGAAAATATGCTTTCCCGCTTTTGCGGCAGCCTGAATATAATCCGCATGAGTATCTGTACTGGAACAAATAATGACCGCTTCTATTTCTGGGTCATCAATAATATCTTCAATTTTCGATGATGCCAGAGGAACATTAAACTTCTTTGCACACTCTTCCGCAGCGGGAAGATAGGCATCGCAGACAGCTTTGACATTCACTCCATCAATTCTTTTTGTCAGAGTTTCCACATGGAACGCCCCGATACGGCCTGTTCCGATGACACCGACATTTAAGGGTTGTGACATAACAGCCTCCTTTTCTGATTTCTGAAAAAACAGTATCACCCGCACTGAAAGTTGTCGATTTTTTTTGCTCTCCCACTTAAGATAGTAGAAAATGATTTTAGCCTGAAAATAGGATATTAGGCTGAAACAGCATATTAAGATAAAAAAATCGCGGGGTAGGCAATGGCTAAGCAGAGACTCAGAATGAAGGATCTTGTGACTGAGGTATTTCTCTACTTTTCTCAGAAATTTGAGCTCAGTGATGCAGTATCTATAAACCATATAATCGTACCCCTGGAAGAAATCCGTTCCTTTCTCAATGAGAAATATGCTATTTCCTATACCAGCAACCAGCATATATACAATCAGCTGCGGAGTTATGAAGACGAACTGGGAGCACCCCTTTTCCGGAAAATAAAACCCGGCAGCGATTCGGAGGACTTCTCCATTACCCTCCAGGATAAACTGGATAGTTTTAAACAGAAACAGCTTTTATACATCACCCAGAAACTTAAAATCGCTAATGCCGTCCTCGACAAAATACTCAATGAAAAAGAAAATACGCCCTCCAGGCCATTAAAGGTTCTGCTGGGAGCGGGAACGGAAGTATATTATGTTGCCAGATCTCTGGTGACTGGAATCAGGGATCATGGGCTGAGGTTCGAGATTTATACCCACAACCTGGGAGTCCTCAATTATCTGATGGAAGAGCTTCCCCATCTGGAAGGACTTGAACTGTTCACCCGTCACGAATGGGTTGATCCTGTAAACAATATTCTCATAGCCACAGGCAGAGATCACTATCTGGCAGAGACATTTGACTATATCATTCAGGCGGCCACCTATATTGCGGATAGAAAACTCTATGTAGATTCTCCGAAAGAGAATGCCCAGAAAAAAGATATTCTGAAACTGACAAAAGGACAGAAAGTCCTGATCCTGACCAAGCATGAGTTTATATCCACCCATATCCAGAATATGGAATCCTACGGAACACTGGATCTTTATGACTTCGTCATTGTTCCCTATTCCCGGAATTCCCGGAACAGAAAAAGAGAATCTTCCATGATTCTGGAACAGTTTGTCGGAGATCTGGTGGAACCGGATATAATTCACTACAACTATAAGGTATACCGCATACTGAAAGACAGATAAAATTCTAAAGGAGACAGGATATGAGTAAATCAGACAGACAGGAATTTGAAAGGCTGGGCCAGGAGGAGAAGAATCTGACATTCCAAAGTTTCTCAAGGGCTGATGCTCTTTCACTGGGTCTGACCATACTGGACTATTCCAAAAAATTCAGCGATCCCATTGCTGTGGAAATAACTATTAACGGACTGGTAGTATTCCGGCATTTTACAGACGGTTCAATGGCTGACAGCGAGTACTGGCTGGAGAGAAAGAGGAACAGCGTGGAACTCATGGGAATGTCCTCCCTCCGCTTCCGGTCCTGGCTTGCCGTTTTCGGACAGACCCTGAAAGAAAGACTGCTGAACCCTCAGGATTATGCCACTTTCGGAGGCGGTTTTCCCCTTCTCCTGGAAGGCACGGGGATGATCGGATCCATTTGCGTTTCCGGCCTACCAGATGATCTGGAGGATCACGCCTGTATTGTAGAATCGATCAGACAAATGCAGCAGCCCTCTTAAAACATACGGTTGCATAAACCCAATAGTGTATCAATAGTCTCAAAATCTTACTCAACGTAAAAGAAAATTCTCAGTTTTGGACTCTCTCCTTCTGAAAAAAAGGGAAAGAAGAAGGTTCAGGTCCATTTTTTCTGAAATGCAGAAAAAACTTTACGATTAAACCATCAGCTTGTATAATTGCTAATGCATACGATTGCATTAACAATTTTTTCCATTCCGGAGAGAGATATTGTCAATAACGACAAAAGACCTTGCCCTTCTGGCAGGGGTCAGTCAGTCTACAGTTTCGCGTAGCCTCAACAACAGCCCTCTAATCTCAGAAGCGACAAGAAATCGGATTTGGAAGATTGCAGAAGAACAGGGTTTTGAATTCAATGCCAACGCCAGGAGCCTTATCACAAACCGGAGCAATACTGTCGGTATCATATATCCGGAAGACTTTATGGATTTTAATGCCAACCTTTATTTTGGAGCCTTCCATGGCCAGCTTCAGAAAAGCATGGAAAAAGCCGGCCTGGATCTGATCGTTGCTTTTGCCAATAACAGATTTTCCAATGTGAGCAATATAAAAAAACTCATCATTGGCAAAAAAGTCGATGGACTTCTTATTGCCCGGCCCACTCTGCCCCGGGAAGCAAAACTATTTCTGAAATCCACAAAGCTTCCCTATGTGTTTCTGCACCATTTCCTGGATGATCCGGATTTTGCCGAGGCGGATAAATTTTATACAGACCACCTGGCGGGGGGGTATATGGCAACGGAACATTTATTGAAACTCGGTCACAAAAAGATTGCCACCATAACGGTTAAAAACTATGAGGGAAAGGAGTATGAGTTAAGAACCGAAGGCTATCGGACCGCATTGAACCATTTCGGAATTGAGAGAAATGACAAGCTGATTTTTCAAGGCGGCACCAGCTATTTTGAATCGGGCTACCATGCTGTTATGAACCATAAAAAGGGCCTGAAAGAGATTTCTGCCATTTTTGCTCAGAACGATATGATCGCTCTGGGGGCAAAAGAGGCTCTTAATGAATTAGGCATCGGAGTGCCTCAGGATATGGCTCTTGTCGGTTTTGATGACATTCAGTTCTGCACCTACTTCAAACCCCATCTCACATCTGTCCATCAGCCTTTGGCAAAAATGACCGAATTGGCCTGTCAGCATCTCATTGAAAAAATCCATTCCAAAAGTTTTCTGAAACCAAAGGACTTAAAGTTACAGCCTTCCCTGATTATCCGGGAAAGCTGCGGTTCAAAAATTTGAAAAAGGAGAGAGAGTATGTATAAACACTTGAATGTAAGGGTGGACTCAACGGATACAGATTATTCCGACCTTAGGATTTCCGGGGATGATAAAAAGCAGCTCCAGTCGCTGGCAAAGGAGGTTCGGGAAATGGGAGAGTCTCCCGAAATGGCAGAGAAAAAGCGGCTCTGGGTCAAACACAACAACCTGGAAGGAGAAAGACCCATGATTTTTTGTGATCCCGAAAACGGGTGGCATGAAATTATTCCGGAAACTGACCTGAAATGTACCAATGACCTGGCAAGGCACTGGGAACTGTCCATGAAGAAACAGATTTTCTGGGGCAGGGAAATGGGAGATGATTATGTGATTGAGCCTGTAATTGACATAGCTCATGTATACAGGGAAATGCCCTGGCGGATCAAAGGGAAAGAAGAGAAAAGCCATGCCTTTACCACACAGCTTGACGGCGGTGCCTACCATATTGATTCGGTCATGGACTCATATGAAGAGATTGAATCAATTCTGCCTCAGGAGATCGTTGTAGACAAAGACACATCACAAAAGGTTATGGACCTGGCCCAGTCCATTTTCGACGGTATTCTTACTGTTCAGAACAGGACAGTATGGTACTGGTCGGTGGGCCTGACGGATGAATTTTCCCAGCTACGGGGCATGGATAAAATGATGATGGATTTCTATGACGATCCCGATGGTGTCCATGCCCTGATGCAAAAGCTTCAGCAGGGAACAATAGAGAGAATGGAATTTCTTGAAAAACAAAATCTCTACTACCCCAATAACAATTATACCTTTGTAGGATCCGGCGGACTGGGATATACAGATCAGCTGCCCGGCAGAGAACCGTCAATGCTCAGTGAAATGTGGGGCCTCACGGAAAGCCAGATTACAGTAGGAGTATCTCCCGATATGTTTGCCGAATTCATCTGGCCCTATCAGAAAGAGATTCTTGAAAAGTTCGGACTGGGGTGTTACGGATGCTGTGAAGGCCTGGAATCTCGGATTGAAACTGTTAAACAGAGCAAAAACCTCAGAAGAGTTTCTGTATCGCATTGGGCAGATGTCGAAAAAATGAGCGATGCTCTGAAAAAAGACTATATATTCTCACTGAAACCGACACCTTCCCCTCTGGCAACCCATGAAATGGATGTGGAAACAGCCCGGAAAGAATTAGAGGAAAAATTCGCTGTGGCAAAAGACAGGAATTGCGTTGAGATTATTATGAAAGACAACCATACAATCGGAAACAATTCGGAAAATGTAAAAAAATGGGTGAAACTGGCCCGGGAGGTAACAGGCTGATCCTCTTTTTTTCTGAAAATGACAATCACTCTCCGGAAAAAAGTTCCGGAGAGTTGATTTCAACACCCTAAAGGATCAGATTCCCCAGCTCCTCATTGACTGCATCCGCATCAAATTCATCGGGATCGTAATCTCCCACCCAGGCAAAGTCCTCTTTCAGGTCCGCCGGGGCATCCGGTTTCAGAGAAGCCAGGAGCATACGGAACCCTTCGGGACCGCCGCAGTCTTCGGGAGGACAGGCTCCCCGGCCCTTGAGGCAGCGGGGAGCAGCCCCGGCACTCGCGTCCAGAGCATCCTGAACCAGAACGACATGATGCCATCCCTCGGGAAGGTCATAGCAGTAGTGGAGCATATCATCCTCTTCGGTCAGAAGAGACTGAACCGGACACTCCTCTTCGTCCTGATAGATAACAGAGTCATCGTCTTCCGCCGAGGTCCCCCAGAAGGAACCTCCCTGCTCAAAGCTGTGATCGTACAGGTCCCACCATCCCATGACTTTCTGCAGAACCAGATGAAACCGGGAAAGGGGCAGTAAACCCGATACAGTAAACTCCCGCCACACAGGATGTCCCGCATCTTTGAGTTCCACCCGCAGATGAAGGATTTTTTCAGAACCGTCCTCCACGGGGGTTACCGAGGTATGGGGATTGAGAAGCTCTTCCACCTGGTGCATAAAGCGGGTAAAAACCTCTTCGCTCTGGTCCAGCAGAAAGCTCAGTTCCTTGGCCGAATCGGGAGTTTCATGTTCGGGATCATTCAGGCGGTCCAGCAGGGAGTGGAGGAATTTGAGAAGTTCATTCATTTCAAGCTGAATCTCATCCCTTCCGCTGAGCTGGTTCTGCTCTTCCTCATAGAGGAAGTCGGAAAGCTGCATCCATTTATCTAGCAGGTCCAGTATACGGCTTCTCATAGGTGAAAACGTACTGTCTTCATCCTTATCGAACCCTTTTTCCACATCCTTGTAGAGATCGAAAATAAGCTGTTCGAAAAGAAGGGGCGCTTCCTCCCCGGGAAGGATAACACCGGCGATCTGATAGATTCTCCGGGAGATTATATCCGGAGGATCACCTGTTCCGGCCAGGGCGTCTCGAATGAGAGCGATCACCACAGAGGATCTGAAGGGAAGCTCCAGTTCCTGAAGATAGTGGTCCAGTTTGTGTAATTGTTCGTCTGTCATAAAATCCTACAGGGCTTTCCGGTTTTTCTTGACGGTGCCCTTACATCCATAGATACTTTACCCTTAAGGTTAACACAATCGGGAGACTTCATAAATGGCTCTATTCCCCCTCTTTATCCTCTTTTTGCTGATACTGATCACACGCTACCACTTTATCCGGAGAAAGTACTCTCCCGGAGGGGAATTTGAGCAGATCAGGGATACAGAACAGGTTCAGACCATTCCAGAAGAGGAGAGGAAAGAGTTTCCCGGAAAACTGGCCCGGCTCATCAGGATTCCCACAGTATCCTGGACCGACAGGACCAAAAGGGATCTTTCCTCGTTCAGGGAGTTTCAGAAAGAGCTGGAAACACTTTTCCCTGTGGTACATAAAAATATGGCTGTGGAGAAACTCAGCGACTTCGCCCTGCTCTATCACTGGAAGGGTTCGGATCCCTCCCTGAAGCCTGTACTCTTTCTGGCCCATTACGATGTGGTTCCCGCCGAGGAGAACGGGGAGGAAGTCTGGCTGAAGCCACCTTTCAGCGGAGAGATCGAAGAGGAAGAACTCTGGGGCCGGGGAACTCTGGACATAAAGGTACAGCTTGCCCTACTGATGGAAACCGCCGAAGCACTGCTGGAGCAGAACTTTCAGCCCGAAAGGGATATCTGGTTCGCCTTTGGAGGAGATGAGGAGATTGCCGGGCTGGAAGGTGCCGGCGTCCTGTCAAAGGAGCTGACCTCCCGGAACCTGAAGTTTGAGTTTATTATGGACGAAGGGGGCATTATCGCCAGAGATCAGCTCGCTTTTCTGAAAGGAAAACCTGCCGCTCTGATCGGGATGGCAGAAAAGGGCTTTGTCACCTTTAAGATATCAAGCCCCGGCACAAGCGGCCACTCCTCGATGCCCGTAAAGAAAGGCACGGCCATCGGACGGCTCTCCCGGGGGATTGTCCGGCTGGAGCGGAAACTTTTCCCCTCCCGTCTGGTACCGGTTATGAGGAATATGCTGGAGCGATTTGTTCCCTGGGTAAACCCCGCTCTGGGTTTTCTCTTTGCCAACCTCTGGATCAGCGCGCCCCTGATCCGCTTTGTCTTCTCCCGAAACCCGACCACCGACAGTCTTATCCGGACAACCCAGGCTGTCACCGTCTTCAACAGCGGCGAGCAGGAGAATATCCTTCCCGGCGAAGCGGCCTGTATGGTGAATCACCGGATCCTGCCGGGAGATTCGATCTCCCGCATGCACAAACGGCATAAACGGACTCTACGGGACAGATCCCTGAAAGTCGAAGACGCCGGAAACTGGCCCTCCAATGACCCCATAGAGGCGACCAATCCTTCGGGAACGGGTTTCACTCTGCTCAGGGAGGTCCTGGAGGAGTCCCATCCCGAAGCAGTGGCAGTTCCCTTTCTGGTGAACGGCTCGACCGATTCCAAGTACTATAGAGACCTGTCGGACCAGATCCTGCGTTTCACCCCTCTGGAGCTGACACCGCAGGATCTGAAAACCATACATGGGATCAACGAACGAGTATCCCTCAAAAATCTGGACCGCGGTCTGGATTTCTACTGCCGATTATTCTCCCGGCTATAAACAGAACACAGACAAGGAGCCCCCATGCAGAGCGAAGAAATTCTTAAACAGCCAGCCATAGAGAAAGAAGAAAACAACTCCATGCTGAAGATCGGTGTAAAACCCTTTCTGACAGCTTTTTCCATCCTCTTTCTCCTTATAATCTTTTCAGGTTTCCTCACCATATGGATCCCCGCAGGAGCCTACGAACGCACCTTTACGGAAGGACGGATGGCAGTGGTTGCCAATTCGTTTGAATATATACAGGACTCGGGCTATCCCGCCTGGCGATGGTTCAGCGCTCCTGTAGAAGTAATATGGGGAGACAACTGGCTGATGGTTCTGGTTCTTTCCCTGTTTATGATTTTTCTGGGAGGATCCTTTTCGGTCCTTGAAAAAGGGGGCGTCATGCAGGAGCTCCTGACAGTCACAGCCGCCCGGTTTAAAAAGAATAAATACAGGCTCCTGGGGGTGATTATGTTTGTCATGATGTTTCTGGCCGCCTTTGTGGGGGTTTATGAGGGGCTGGTCCCCCTGATTGTGATCATTGTTCCCCTGTCTCTGGCTCTGGGATGGGACTCCCTCACAGGCCTGGGCATGAGCCTGCTGGCCCTGAGCTTCGGTTTCGCCGCAGCTGTGACCAACCCTTTTACCATTGCGGTGGCCCAGAAACTGTCGGATCTGCCCCTCTTTTCAGGCACCTGGTTCCGGATCCTTTTTTTTATGGTGATCTACCTCTTTTCCTTTCTGGCAGTGAAAAAATATGCCCGGAAAATAGAAAAGGATCCTACCCTCTCTCCGGTGTTTGAGGCGGATGAAAAAATCCGCAGCCGGTTTCAGGAGGATAACCTGATAGACAGCGCCGGAACGGCTGATCCCCGGAAGAGCAA
Source organism: Oceanispirochaeta sp. (assembly GCA_963666275.2). GTDB lineage: Bacteria > Spirochaetota > Spirochaetia > DSM-2461 > DSM-2461 > Oceanispirochaeta. Next base: position 233,434 of record CAXXOA010000001.1, on the reverse strand, counting down.
AGCCGCCCTATGGTTCGGCTCCTGCCTGGGAGTGGCCATCGTCTTTATGATCCTGGCAGGGCTCATTCCAGCCCTCCCCTCGGACGCGGCGTTCCCGGCGGTAGCCCTGCTCTTTCTCATCGGCGGAGCCGGTGCGGGGCGTATCATCGGTTACTCCTGGAAGGAGCTTCTGAAAGTCCTAGGCTCAGGAGCGGCTAATATGTTCCCCGGAATCCTGCTGATCCTGATGGCCATGAGCGTTCCCCATATTATGACCAGGGGCAAGGTGATGGATACCATCCTCTTTTATGCCTCTGAAGCAATCAAAGGGACCAATCCCTATATTGCGGCTTTCTACATCTACCTTCTGACTCTGGCCCTGAACTTCTTCATAAGCAGCGCTTCCGCCAAGGCCTTTCTTGTGATGCCCATCATAGCCCCCCTGGCGGATCTTGTGGGCCTGACCCGGCAGACCGCCGTCCTGGCCTTCGACCTGGGAGACGGATTCAGCAATATGATCTTCCCCACCAATGCACTGCTTCTGATCGGGCTGAGCTTTACCGTGGTGAGCTATCCCCAGTGGATGAAGTGGACCTGGAAGATGCAGGTGGGCATAGCGGGGCTGTCCCTGCTGTTTCTGATGGGGGCTGTGGCGATCGGGTTCGGACCTTATTAGTGAGATGCTACTGACAGGCAGTCTACAGACCAATGAAAATCTCACACGTCAAGATTTTTTAAGATCCTTCAAAAAGGTCCCGTCAAAAATATTGGGGGAAAAACAAAAGAATAATCTCACTTTCTGAAATTTTGATCTTCCACAATTCTCAGGATTGTATTTCTCTTGCCCCAGGTAGTTGTCGTACATGAATATCCCGGCAATGCTTTCCCATACGATACTCAATATTCGGGGATATTTAAAATGCCTATTCCAATTTGAATAGTACCTATTTCTCCAGCGATTTGAAGAAATCAATATGGATAGGCTCTATTTTGAGCTCTTTCCGGGATATTGGAGAGATTTACAACTATCCTGAGTTCTTAAATTGTCATTTTCCTGAATCTTCCCGGCGGCAGCCCCACTTTTCTTTTAAAAGCGTTCCCGAAAGCCGCTTCCGAGCTGTACCCCAAACGGTAGGCGATCTCTCCAACAGAAAGGTCTGAGGTTTTCAGGAAAAATATAGCTCTGTCCATTTTACATTTCAATGCATAATCCAGAGGAGAAAAGCCTGTGTGTTTTTTAAAAAGCCTGGAAAAATAATAGGCGCTGAGATTCACCTTTTCTGCTATCTCATCCAGAGTCAGATTGGCCTGGACGTTCTCATTTATGAATTTGACAGCAGTATTCACTAAATGGGAGTGCTCCTCCGGGCTTTCATTGCCCTGGGCTATGCGCATCAAAATTTCATAGATAATGCGGGATGTTTCCGCTGAAGGTATCTCCTCTTTTTCTATGAGTCTCTCAACAGTTTCATTCACACTGATCCCAATCCCCGTATTGGCAGATGTTCTGAATACGGGCGATCCGTTTTCACTGATCAGATGCCTGCAGAACTCATGGGAGTTGGCTCCGTCAAAATGGAAATAGGAGAACTCCAGTCCGGGGGTGGAATAATAGTGATGAGGAAGCTGACAGTCTATAAGCATAACAGTGCCCTCTTCTGCCTGATAGGATTCCTCCTGGTAAACCAGTTTCATTATCCCTTTCTGTACATAGGCCAGAAGGAGATGCGGGAAGAATTCCCTTTTAATGGAATACCCTCTTTTACAGAAATAATGCCCGCACCAGACCAGGTAATAATAAAACTCTCTTACTGTGTCCGCTGCAGTGAGAAAAAAGTAATGGGATCCCGGCATGACACCCGGCTCTTTACTAATCATAACTCAAGTATAAAACGGCCTGACATTGAGAGCAAGATCAATATAAAACACAGCAAGGAAGAGCATTCAATTAACTAAAAGACAGGTCTATCCTTTATTCAGATGCTACAAGAGATACCAGTTATCAAGGATTATTCAGATCAAGGAGAATCAATATGTTGAATGGTGAAAGGAAAATAAACACACCCCTCAGATGGGGAATGGTAGGAGGAGGCAGGACAGGTGCAGTGGGATACAAGCACAGATCAGGTGCTCTCAAGGATAATACTGCCTATAGTCTTGTTGCCGGTGCTTTCGATATAGATGCTGAAAGAGGCAGGGATTTCGGTACAAACCTGGGAGTTGATCCTCAACGATGCTACCCTGACTATAAAACCATGTTTGCCCGGGAGTCGGAACGGGAAGACGGTATTGAAGTGGTATCCATAGCCACTCCTAACAGCACCCATTTTGAAATTACAATGGCCGCTCTTGAAGCGGGAATTCATGTTATCTGTGAAAAACCGCTGTTTTTTAAAAGAGAAGAGGGCTATGCCGCAAAAGAACTGGCCAGCAAAAAGGGTCTGATTATCGGTGTTACCTACGGATTCAGCGGTCATCCCCTGATGCTCCAGATGCGTCAGATGGTTCTGAACGGTGATATCGGAGAAGTTAGGATGGTGGAACTCCAGTACACCCACGGTTTTTTTAATGAAGACAACGGGAAAATATGGCGTATGAACCCGGAAGTCTCGGGACCTACCTTTGTGATCGGCGATCTCTCGACTCATACTTACTATATGTCTCATCTGATCTGCCCTCATATAAAAATAAAAAAACTCATGTGCGACAGACAGAGTTTTATTGCAAACAGGGCCCCTCTGGAAGATAACGCGTATGTGATGATGAAATATGATAATGGAGCAGTAGGACGTTTATGGACATCTGCTGTGAATGCGGGATGCATGAATGGACACCGGATCAGAATTGTGGGCTCCAAAGCCAGCATTGAATGGCGGGATAACCAGCCCAATGAACTGATACTTGAGGAGCAGGGTAAACCTGTACAGACCATGATCCGCGCCATGCCCTATCTGTACGACCAGTGCAATGCGGATGAACGTCTGGGAGCCCTCCATGCAGAAGGACTCCTGGAATCCTGGGCCAATATCTATCTGAAGTTTGCCATTGCCATAGATGCAAAAAAACGGGCCGATGAAGTAACCCTGAACAATCTGATCTATCCGGGGATTGATGATGGTATAGAAGGAATCAAGTGGGTGGAGAACTGTGTCAGGTCAGCTGATGCGGACAGCGCCTGGGTGGATTTTGAGTAATTGAGCCCCTCCCGGGACCGGTGGGAACGGGAGGAGACAGGGCTGATAAAAAGTAAAAAAATGCTAAGTAAGGGAGAGAAGAATGGAACTGTCTTTATGTACCGATGTTCTGGGAGATCTTTCATTTCCGGAAATGCTGGATAAAGTAAAAAGCTATGGACTGAACTATGTGGAAATGACAGCGGGCGGCTGGGCGGCCTGCCCTCATGTAAAAACCACAGAACTGCTGAAGGATGAAAATAAACTTAAGGCATTCCGGCAGGAACTGGACAAACGGGGTATGGAAATTGCCGCCCTGAACTGCTCGGGCAACCCTCTGGCTCCGGGTAAAATAGGAGAAGAGCATACAGCGACTTCCTATCAGACCGTTGAGCTGGCCGGCAGACTCGGGGTAAAAAAAATTGTAATGATGTCCGGTCTTCCTGGCGGAGCACCGGGAGATGCAACCCCCAACTGGATCACCTCTACCGTATCCTGGCCGGATTATATGGTAGAAACGGTCCGCTACCAGTGGGAAGATATTGCTATCCCCTGGTGGAAAGATTTTGTTAAACATGCGGAAAAACACGGGGTGGAACAAATTGCTCTGGAGGAATTTCCCTGCCAGCTGGTTTATAATACCGAAACACTGATGAAACTACGGAATGCCGTTGGCCCGCTTATCGGAATGAACCTGGACCCCTCACATCTGATAGCCATGGGAGCCGATCCCATCGCCGCTGCAAGAGCGACAGGAGAAGCGATCTACCATATACACGGAAAAGATGCCCGGATTGAACGGGGACTTTGTGATGTAAACGGTCTGATGGAATACAAGCCTGTTACTGATACGCTGAACCGGACCTGGAACTATGTTGCCGTCGGATGCGGACAGGATCTTCAGTGGTGGAAAGAGTTCTTTTCAGTGGTCCGGATGACCGGGTACAATGGCATTATCTCTCTGGAGATGGAAGACCTGACAATGAGTGTGGAAGCGGGAATAAGGACTTCGATTGATGCTCTGGAGCAGACCATAAGCCGGTGATTCTTGCTCAACCAGACATTACACCCTAATCGGGCTGGTTTATAATAAGCCAGCTCTGATATTTATGTCGTTTCATCTTTTAGAAGAACTTTGGGCGATCAGTACTCATCTATACAACCTCACACTGCTCATCTGGTTAAAAAAATAGATTTCTTTATCCTAACCACCTATAAGGATCTCTCGTTTACCTTAAAATCAATTATGAGTAGTCCCAATTGTGAGAATATTACAATCTTTCCCAACATATCCCAAACCCCTCCGGAATTATGGAATGAATTGACAGGTCCCGCAATCTTCGATCTCAACCGGTTCTTTCTACATATACTTTCTGACTCCAGCACTGAATATCTTTATAAGCAGCGTCTCAGCCAAAGCCTTTCTTGTTATGCCCATCATAGTGCCTCTGGAGGACCTGGAAGATACAGGTGGGCATAGCGGGGCTGTCCCTGCTGTTTCTGATGGGAGCTGTGGGGATCGGGTTCGGGCCGTTTTAGGGATTCCCTGCCGCTGCAAGGATAACAGGAAAACCCTAATTGCTGTATGGAACAGTCACGCATCCGTCAGGAATGAAAATAACTGAAACATTTTCACCTGAGTCTTCTATGGATTTCAGAATATCCCTCTGAAGATCTTCCAGGGGAGTCATAAACAGATCCCGGACTGTCTGATCATCCAAATCGGAATACAGGCGGACATCCGCCCAGGTGAACACTTCAGCCATTTTGGCAGCTTTGTGATACCCGAGACGATACTCCTTTTCGATATGCTCCAAAACTCCCTGAGGAGAATCAGAAGAGCTGAGAAGACGGGAGAAAGCTTTCTCTCCCAAACCGTCATTGCATGAGGATACCACATAGAGGATCCCTCCCTCCTTCAATGCCAGTTTCCCGTTATCGATTGCTTTCTGAGACTGATAAAGATCCACATCCATAGGGTACTTTGCACAGGAAATCACAATATCCGCTTTTTTCTCTACAGGAGTAACAAAAATTTCATCTGCCTTATCTATTGCCCCGTAAAAGGACTCTATCAGGTCACCTGATGAGACTGCATATATCTGATGGAATTTATCCAGCACTGTCATAATGCCGAAAACCTCTTTGCCTTCAAGGCATTTCAGGCAGTCCATCATATCCTCATGGACGGGATTCCCTTTCAGTTTCAGGGTTTTTGCAGAGGGATCAAGGGCGAGTTTGTGATTGGCTTCGATGGTTTCGAAACCGGCTATCCCCGGGAAAAAACCTTTCCTCCCTCCTGTATATCCCGCAAAATAGTGGGGTTCCACCGATCCTATTACCAGGATTTTTCCGGAAAGACCGCAATGTTTATTGAGATAAATCGGTGTTCCCTGCTTTGATTCGCCATAATACTCCAGATCTTCTGTTTTTCTGGCATCATGAACAAGGATCCTTTCCCGGAACCGCTCATAGGTATTACCAAAGATATACCGGAACTCCTGATCCGTAGGAGCTCTGTGCACTCCCGTGGCGATAATGAACTGTGCACCATACTTTTCCAGATCATCCGCAATCTCTTCAAGTATAAGCCTTGTCGGAGTCGGTCTGGTTCCGTCATTGACTATGACCAGTAGGTCTCCCGAACCTCTCAGGAATTCCCTGAACGGAACGCTGGAAACAGGAGATTCAAGAGAATCTTCGATCATCTGCTCAAGGCTGGTCTCGAGAGGAAAAAAGGAAGGCTCCAGACATTGAAAATCAATACTATCCGGGAGAGTTATGGGTAAAACCGTTTTTTTGTAAGGGATATCAATCGTCATGGAACCTTCCTTAATTTACTGTGTTCAATACCGGCTTATTCAGCCGGCCAGGATCTCTTTCACAAGATCCGTAATATGCGTCGTACTTTCTGCGATCCTGACTCCTGCCTCTGTCAGTTTCGCCTCTTTCATTTCGGCGCTTCCTTCTCCATTGGGAGAAACGATAGCTCCCGCATGTCCCATACTTCTCCCTTTCGGGGCATTTTTTCCGGCTATAAGAGCCACCACCGGCTTGGTTACATGAGATTTGATATACTCTGCGGCCTTTTCTTCCTCACTGCCGCCGATCTCACCGATAATGACAATAAGGTCGGTCTGGTCATCCTCCTCAAGCAGAGGCAGAAGATCAGAAAAAGTACTCCCCGGGATCATATCCCCGCCGACACCGATAACCGTGGACTGACCTATACCGTTATTGGTCATCCTGAATACGGTTTCATATGCATTGGTGGCGCTTCTGGAAAGGATCCCCACTCTGCCGGGAGAAAAGATCCGATGGGACATAAATCCCGCTTTGGATTTTCCCGGAGAAATAATCCCGAAAGAGTTCGGCCCGATGAGCCTTACCCCCCTCTGCTTAGCCAGATGGGACAGATAATACATATCCAGAACAGGAACACCCTCTGCAATGGTAATAACAAGAGGGACGCCCGTTTCTATAGACTCCTGCGCCGCCGTTTTCATTGCCTTCGGAGGAACAAACACCACCACGGCATTGGCATCATGCTGTTCCATAGCTTCCCGGACCGTATTGTAGACAGGTACTCCCTCAACGGAAGTACCGCCTTTGCCGGGGGTCACGCCCGCAACAACAGCAACTCCGTATTCCAGCATCTGCTCCGTATGGAAACGGCCTTCCCTTCCTGTGATGCCCTGAACGATCAGACGCGTTTTTTCATCTACCAGTACACTCATAGCTGTTCCCCCACTGCGCTTATTTCCACAATTTTCTCTACGCCGTCTACCAGATCGTCAGAAAGTTGAAAACTGACAGGGAGAGATTCTATAATCTCAAGGCCGGCTTCCTTGTTGGTCCCTTCCAGACGCAGAACGAGGGGGATCGTATAGTCGGCCTCCGCATATGCCAGTTTGACTCCCCTGGCGATTTCATCACATCTGGTTATGCCGCCGAAAATATTGATAAAAAGAAGTTTCACATCGGGGTTGCTTAATACAATCCTGACGGCTTCCTTGATCCTTTCCGCCGTGGCGCCGCCGCCAAGATCAAGGGCGCACTTCACAGTCAGATTCTTCCGGCTGATCAGATCGATACTGGACATAATCATACCTGAACCATTACTGATGACACCGATCGTACCAGCGTCTTCAATGGGTATATAAAGGAACCTGTTAGCCCGTGCATCGAGGATCAGAGGATTGTCCTCCATTTCGTCCCGATACGCCAGGAGATCTTCATGCCTGAAAAGGGCGTTGTCATCGACCGTGATTTTTCCGTCCAGAAGCACAAGTTCACCCTTATCTGTCAGAACCAGAGGATTCACTTCCACAAGGAGGGCATTTTTTTCCAGAAAGAGCGCGTAGAGTTTTTCCAGAATATCCTGAAGAGACTCCTTCAAATTGCGGCTCATACCGCTTTTATCCAGAATATAATCGGTCATGTATCCCCGGATTCCCATGCCCGGCATCAGGTGATAGCGGATAATATCTTCCGGGTGCTCTTCGGCGATCTCATTGATATCCACCCCGCCGTTTCCGCAGAAGATCAGAAGAGGCACCTTCTCGGCCCGGTCGAAAATGATACTGACATACATTTCCCTCTGAAAATTCAGAGCTTCCACAACATAAAGCTTTTTTACATCAAAGCCGTTTATATTGAGATTCAGAATGGCATCCGCTTCTTCAAGCAGTTTGTCCTTGTTTTTTACAATCCTGACACCGCCTGCCTTTCCCCGGCCTCCCGTCTCCACCTGGGCCTTCAGAACAAGGGGGTAAGTCAGGCTGTTCATGGTCTTTGCCAGCTCTTCCACTGATTGAACCAGGACTCCCCTATTGGCGGGAAGACCGAATCTTCCAAAAAGCTCCTGAGCTTTGTATTCCATCAAATTCATAGAAACTCCTTAAGACCAGAGTTCATCATCTGACGGGATATTCCCGTCGATGGGTCTGGCAATCCTTGTGACGTTCATGCAGTGTTTGTAATAAAAGTTTTCCGAAATGCTGTTATTTCCCCAGGAGCCGCATCCGAGAGTACTGGTGGGATTCAGTCCGTTGGTAAAAGCTCCACCGGCCGTAGTTGCCGCGACGGCATTTACCACGACTCTGCTCACCGGAGCCTGTTTTCCAAAAAGAGTTATATTTTCCGGGTTATGGGAATGAATGGAAACCGAATGGCCTTTTCCTTCTATATTCAGATTGTAAACCGCTGTATCAACTGCCTCCTGAAAATCGTCGTATTCGAAAAGAGCAATGACCGGAAACATCTTCTCTTTCCGGAACAGGCTGGATGTATTTTCCTTATCCACAGGGATCATGAGAATTTTCGTGGCGGGATCTACGGAAATTCCCGCTTTCTCTGCCAGATAGACCGGGCTTTTTCCAACAGCATCCTTATGGATATGCCCATCAGCAAACAGAACCCTTTCCAGCTTTGTGATATCTGCCTGCTCTGTAAGGATTATGCAGTTCGCCTTGCCCAGTTCCTCATAAAGTGAATCTTTTAATTCCCCGGGATAGATAATAGTCTGCTCTCCCGAGCAGATAATGCCGTTGTCAAAAGTACGGCCTGTAATAATTTTTTCCACCGCCTCGGGAATTGAGATGTCCCGATCCAGAATGCACTGTACATTTCCAGGTCCCACTCCGAATGAAGGTTTACCGCTGGAATAGGCAGCTTTCACCATTCCCGGTCCACCTGTGGCAACAATAACATCGACCGCTTTCATCAGGGTCTGGGTTTCCTCAACATTACGGGGAACAAAACACTGTATGATATTTTCCGGATATTTCAGACCTTCCCAGGCTTTATAGATCATGTCCACATAGACCTGAGTGCAGTTAACAGTCCGGGGATGGGGAGCAATAATGATGGCATTGCCGCATTTCACAGCATTCATGGCATTGGCCATGGGAGTTACAATAGGATTGGTACAGGGCTGAATAGCACCGATTATCCCCACCGGTTTTGCAATCTCGATAATCCCTGTTTCTGGATCATCCGATAAAACACCCACCGACTTTTTTCCTTTCAGACTATGCCAGAGGATTCTCGATTTGCCCTTTTTCTTAAGCACCTTGGATTCATAGGTGCCCATTCCCGATTCCTCTACAGCCATCTTTGCAAAGACTTCCGCATTATCAAAAACAACCTTGGCAATCCTTTTTACCAGCAGATCCAGTTCCTCCTGGCTGTATGTTTCCAGCTGAGCCTGGGCAGTTCTCGCATTGGCAATCATTTTTTCAATATCCATTGGTTCCTATCTCCCTTTTATTGTGGATCATTCATATAACAAATCTATGAGATATATTTTGATTCAACATTGTTGAACTGTCAACGTTTTTTAGCCATCCCAATCGAAAACAACTTTAATTATCTACAATATAATACTATATAAAATACAATCATAATGTATCAGAATAAGAGATCTGATATAAAACAAAAATTATTTTTGAAAATATAGTTTGACAGATTCAATTTTGTTGAAATATAATCAAATTAGATAAACCAATATGAAACCTTCATGCAACTATAAAAAAAGGGTTATCTGCAATTTCCTGTAAATCCAAAAAAAAGAAGAGAAGAGGTAATAAAATGAGGCTGTTTTTAAATTCCTGCAATTTATCCGAAATCGAAGAAGCAAAAGAGTGGGCCCATCTGGGCGGTATAACAATGAATCCTGCGATGGTCGCAAAAGAAAAATACAATTTCAAGGATGCATTAACCGAAATATGCCGCATGGTGCCCGACCTTCCCGTATTCGCTCAGGTGATATCAGACTCCCCCCGGGAAATCCTGGAGGAAGGGAAAGCCCTGGCTTCCGTATCTGACAATATCACCGTAAAAGTCATCACCAATGAAAACGGAATCGGAGGTATGAAACTGCTGAAACAGGCAGGAATTCCGGTCTGTGCAACCTGTGTTCATTCGGTCATTGAGGCAATTGCCGTCGGCGCAGTGGGCGTAGACCATGTAGCCATATTCGTCGGTCTGCTGGGAGAGGTAAGCGAACAACCCGTAGGAGATCTGCTGCAGAACACTGTTGAGGTATACAAAAAAAGAGGACTCAATACCAAAGTAATGACCGCAGCCAGGAGCATCAGCCAGATAGTGGACGGATACATCTACGGAGCAGATGAATCCACCTGCGCCTACGGACTATGGAAACAGTTTCTCAACAACAACTTTACTCAGGACCGCTGGGACTCCTTCCAGAAAGCCTGGAGCGCTTCCTATGGAGACAGAAACTGGATCTCAGGGTGATTAAAAAAATCTGACAGACAAAAAGGGGGATAATTTTATGAAACAGATAATCCGGAAACTCGAATTTTTCCTGGAAACTGTTCTGGCTGTTCTCATGACCGGGATGACACTCATTGTTTTTCTGAATGTCCTTTCCCGCTATTTTTTAAACATTTCCATTCCCTGGACAGAAGAAGGATCCAGGTTTCTCCTGATATTCGTGGTATTTATCGGAGCTGTTCTGGCCTATACGGATGACGGCCACCTGGGCCTGGACGTACTGGTCAAGGCTCTTCCCGAAAAAGCCAGCCGCTACATTGTACTGCTTTCCTACATCCTGTCTGCGGCAGCGCTTTCCCTGCTCACCTACGGAGGGATCCTTCTTACAGGAAACACTCTCCGGAGCGGCTGGACAGCTCCCGCCAGCGGCATACCCTACGGCATAATCTATATGATTGTTCCTATTACAGGGGTCTGCCTGGTCATCATGGCCCTTGGAAAGATAGCCAACTCATTTACCGACATCATCTCCGCCCGGAAGGAGGCCGTCCTATGCTAGCGCTCTTCCTGGTGACCCTTTTCGCATTAATCGCATTATCCATCCCTATTTCGTTTTCTCTGATTCTGACGGGAGGTGTCCTCATGAATGCCATGGGAAACCTGTCTCCCATACTGCTCACACAGAGCGTGGTCAGAGGGATCGACAATTTTCCATTGATGGCTGTCCCATTCTTCCTGCTGGCAGGAGAACTCATGAACGCCGGTGGAATATCCAGAAGAATCGTCGACTTTGCAAGAGCCATGCTTGGCCATATCAGAGGCGGCCTGGGCTATGTCACGGTCATGGCCAGCATGCTTTTCGCCGGAGTCTCCGGTTCAGCTGTTGCAGACACTTCCGCCATCGGCTCTATCCTTTATCCGGTTATGGAAAAAGAAGATTACGACCCGGAAAAGGCGACAGCCCTTTTCTGCGCCGCCGGGACGATCGGACCGATAATTCCCCCTAGCATCCCCATGATCCTCTTTGGCGTTATTGCCAACGTCTCCATTGTAAAGCTCTTTCTGGGAGGAATCGTCCCGGGAATACTCATCGGATTCGGATTGATGCTCGGATGGTTTTTTCATGCTAAAAAGAAAAATTACAAAGCCGAAGGAAAGCTGAACTTAAGACAGCTCGGAAAAGCCGCCAAAAGCGCATTCTGGGCTCTTCTGCTTCCGCTGATAATCCTGGGAGGCATTATCGGAGGAGCTTACACGCCGACCGAAGCAGCGGTTATCGCTGTGATGTACGCTTTTTTCATCGGACTGTTTGTTTACAAGGACCTGAAGATCAGCATGCTGAGATCCATTCTTGTAAAAACGGCCAAAAACTCAGCTGTGGTTATGCTGGTTTGCGGCGCCGCCACGGCCGTAGCCTACAGCATCACCACAGCCCAGATTCCCGCTCTCATGTCCAGATCTCTTCTGTCTCTGGCAGGAGACAGTCCTATCCTGCTCATGTTCTTCATCAACATACTTCTGCTGATGATCGGCTGCGTTCTCGATCTGACTCCGGCTCTCCTGATCATGGGACCGATTCTTATCAAGATAACGACCCAGTTCGGTCTGGACCCTGTCTATTTCGGAGTTGTCATGATCGTCAACCTCTGTATAGGCCTGATCACCCCCCCCGTGGGCAATATCCTATATGTGGGATGCAGTATATCCAAACTTTCGGTCGCCCAGATCAGCAAAGCCATACTGCCCAACATTATCATCATGATCGTAACCCTGTTCATCATAACCTACATACCGGGTATCGTTACGTTCATCCCCAATCTGGTTTCTAACTAAACGAGTTTTAGTTGTTAATAAATGTCAGGAGGAGACTTTATGAAAAAGCAAATGAGATCACTTATTTTAGGATTGGCTATGCTTCTGGTAATCACCAATGCATACACCAGCGGTCAGCAGGAATCAGGGACAAGGGTCCTGAAAGTGGCTACAGGTGTCAATGAATCCAACCCCACCTATCTGGGATGTGTGAAGTTCGGAGAACTTCTGGAGGCAAAACTTCCCGTGGATGTGCAGATGTACGGCAATGCTCAGCTCGGGGATGATGTCCGCGTAACCGAGCAGGTGAGCATGGGCGTTCTGGAGATGTGTACGACATCTTCTTCTCCCATCGTAGGACTGGCTCCCAAATTCCAGGTTCTCGACCTGCCTTTTCTGTTCCAGAATGCGGAATCTTCAGACAAAGTACTCGACGGAGAGATCGGTGCGGAACTTTCTAAAAGCCTTGAAGAGAAAGGCATTATCGTAATTGCCTACTTCGACGGAGGATTCAGACAGCTGACCAACAGCGTCAAACCCGTTATTTCTCCTTCAGATCTGGATGGACTGAAAATCAGAACCATGGAAAACGAGGTTCATCTTGCAGCCTGGAAGTCTCTGGGAGCAAACCCGACCCCCATGCCCTTCAGTGAAGTCTTCACCGCCATGCAGCAGGAAACCATTGACGGCCAGGAAAACCCGGTTTCCATCATTTCCAGTCAGAAATTTTTCGAGGTTCAGGATTACATGACCCTCACAAGCCATGTCTGGCAGCCCCATATGCTTCTTATGAGCAAAGCTACTTTTGATAAGTTCACCCCCGAAGAACAGAAAATCGTTCTGGAAGCCGGAAAGGAAGCCACCCTCTACCAGAGAGACCTGACCAGAAATCTGACAGATCAGTACGTATCCGAACTGGAGGAATCCGGAATGACCGTAACAAAACTGACTCCCGCCCAGCACAAACTGTTTCAGGAAGGAGTGCAGCCGGTTTACGCCCAGTATGAAGATCAGATCGGTAAAGAGTTTATCGAGAAGGTCAAAGCTGTAGCAAACAGCTCCAACTAAATACATAAGGAGCTTCTTCTGCGGGAGGAGCTCCGGTTTATCAGCAAAAGGAGAAAGGATCAGTGTCATTGAAACTTGAAGGTAAAACAGCCTGGGTAACAGGAGCGGCGTCGGGTATAGGAAAAGCCTCGGCCCGAAGGCTGATACAGGACGGAGCCCTCGTCTATATAAGCGACATCAACACTTCAGAACTGCAGAAAACCGCAGAAGAATTGAAAGAAACCTGCGGAGGCATGGCGATCCCCCTTAGATGCGATGTTTCTGATCCCGATTCCATTGAAGATGCCGCTGAAACTATTTACCGGGAGCGGAAAGCCCTGGACATACTGGTCAATGCAGCCGGAATAGTCCAATCCAAGGACTTCCTGGAAGTCGATCACAGCGAGTGGGACAGAATCATAGACATCAATCAGAAAGGGACAGCCTTCACAAACCAGGCTGCGGGCAGACTAATGATCCGGAATATCCCGGATGACGTGGAAGCCAGAGGAAGAGCCGACAGATGTTACGGAAAAATTGTCAATTTCTCGTCTATTGCAGGACGAAGAGGACGCTCTTTCCAGGTCCATTACGCAGCAAGTAAGGCGGCCATAATCAGCATCACCCAGTCTGCAGCCATGGCTCTGGCTCCTTACGGGATCAATGTGAACGCCGTATCCCCCAGCGTGGTGGTTACCCCCATGTGGGAAAAAAGCATTAGAGAAAAAGCCAGAACAATGGGGATCTCCATCGAAGAAGCAACAGAGCAGATGATAGAGAAGATTCCCCTGAAGCGTGCGGGATCCGTCGAAGATATTGCAGCGGCCGTTTCATTCCTCTGTTCAGGCGAAGCCGACTTCATTACCGGGCAGACCATGAATGTAGACGGCGGATACGAAATGAACTGACAAGGGAGAAGAGTGTGAAGAACGGAAGATTAACTGGCAAAATCATTCTTGTCGCGGGAGGGGCTACAGGCATTGGCGCCGAAACATGCCGCCTCTTTTCCACAGAGAATCCTGACGGGATAGCGATTCTGGATATCAAAAGACCTGAAGGGACGAAGGTAGCGGAAGAACTTACGGAAACCGGAATTCCTTCAGAATTCTTTGACTGCGACGCTTCTGCGGAACAGAACTGGATTCAGGCCGTGGAAAAATCGGTAAAAAGATTCGGACGGATCGATGTACTGGTGAACGCTTTCGGCGTGGGCGGCCCGCTGGTAAGACCAGCTCTTACGGAGACAACCCTGGATGCCTGGGATAAAGTATTCAGCATCAACAGTACCGGGGTTTTTCTGGGGATGAAGCATGTCATCCCCGAAATGGTCAGAACGGGAGGAGGTTCTATCGTCAATGTCTCATCCGTATACGGCCTGGTGGGAACCCAGAAAACGACCTCCTATTCGGCGAGTAAAGGGGCTTGCCGAGCCCTTTCCCGTACAGCGGCTATACAGTATGCCTCATCTAATATCAGGATAAATGCCGTTTTTCCCGGCTTTACGGACACTCCGATGACAAAAGACATCCATTCCGATCCGGAAATCAGAGAAAAAAGACTCAGCCAGACCCCTTTAAACAGATTTGCTCGGCCGGTTGAAATTGCAGCAGGGATTCTGTTTCTGGCATCGGAGGAATCTTCTTTCATGACAGGATCGGAACTGGTTATAGACGGAGGAATGACGGCTCTGTAATTTTATACGGAGTTCACAGGACTCTGAAATCTGAACTTAAAATCAAATTGAACAGACAATAAGAAACAAGACTCAAAGGAATAAAATATGAACGACATGAAAAAGAAGGCACTGGAATACCACAACCAGAACAACCAGCCGGGAAAACTGGAAGTCATAGCTTCCAAGCCATGCAGAACTTCCGACGACCTGACACTGGCCTATTCTCCCGGAGTGGCACATCCCGTTCTTGAAATAGCGGAAAATCCCAGCGATGCCTTCCGTTATACCAACAAGGGCAATCTCGTGGCCGTCGTGTCCAACGGAACTGCTATCCTCGGACTGGGGAACAGAGGAGCCCTGGCCAGCAAACCTGTCATGGAGGGCAAAGGTGTCCTTTTTAAAAGATTTGCCGATATTGATGTCTTTGATATAGAACTGGACACGAAAGATCCGGAAAAAATTATTGAAATAGTAAAAACCATGGAGCCCACTTTCGGGGGAGTCAATCTGGAGGATATTGGTTCTCCCGAATGCTTTGAAATAGAACAGGCTCTCATTGAGAAATGCAATATCCCCGTATTTCATGACGATCAGCATGGAACGGCGATCATTGCGACGGCTGGGCTGATCAATGCAGCAGAAGTGCAGGGTAAAAAACTGGACGAGCTGAAAATTGTGGTAAACGGAGCCGGTGCTGCCGGTATCAGCTGTTCAAAAATGTTCTTAGCCGCAGGGATCAAAAAAGAAAACATGCTCCTACTGGACTCAGCCGGGGTGATCTATAAGGGACGAACCAGAAAAATGACTCCGGAAAAGGAAGAATTTACTGCGGAAACTGAAAAGAGAACCCTAGAAGAAGCCATCGAAGGAGCGGATGTCTTTATCGGACTGTCCGTAGCTGACTGCCTGACCGAAAGCATGATCAAATCCATGGCACCCAAACCTATTATTTTCGCTATGGCAAACCCCAATCCCGAAATCGATCCGGCCCTGGCTCATGCCACACGGGATGACATCATAATGGGAACAGGAAGAAGCGACTTCCCCAACCAGGTAAACAATGTCCTGGGATTTCCCTTTATCTTCAGGGGAGCTATGGATGTAAAGGCAAAAAAGATATCCGAAGGAATGAAAATGGCAGCCGCCAGGGCCCTGGCGGAGCTGGCGAAACAACCTGTACCGGATGAAGTCAGAAAAGCCTACGGCCGGGATTTTACATTCGGCAGAGACTACGTAGTGCCCAAACCCTTCGATCCCAGAGTCATCGAATGGGAAGCTGTTGCTGTTGCCAAAGCAGCCTGTGATGAAGGACTGGCAAAAGAGCCTATATCCGACTGGGAAGAGTATAAAAAAGACCTCAGAAAAAGAATGGAAAAGCACTGGAAATAGAGAGATACAGCATTCTTCCGTCGGACTGATATTCATCCGACGGGAGAACAGACTCTATTGGAATCAATCGGGCTGCAGGCTCCCTATCGGCAAAATACATTCCGGAAAACTATGAAGAAAATCGGCATACGCATAAAAAAAGCAAGATCAAAAAAGGGATATACCCTGCAGGAGACAGCAGATCTGGCTGGGTATTCCAAAAGCCTTATCTCTAAAATTGAAAACGGAAAAGTCACTCCCCCGATTTCAACACTCCATAAGATTGCCGCAGTCCTGGATAGCACTCTTACAGAACTTCTGGAGGAACCGAGCAGCAAACAGGACATTGTATCCTTCAAGCTCGATCAACTCGAAAGCCTCCTTGTCCCCACAGAGCGGGGATACTCTTTTGTACCGATCGCCGCCAATTTCTACAGTAAAAAGCTTCAGCCCTTCTACTACGAGGTCCGCCGTGAGGAATTCATTGAGAAAGTGCTTCAGCATGAAGGAGAGGAGTTCATATTCATTCTGGACGGTAAAGCCAGGTGCTCTATCGGCAGCAATACATATATCGTGAAATCTGGAGAAGGTCTGTTCTTCAATTCCCTGATACCTCACAAAATTACCCCTCTTACGGATCTCATAAAATATTTCAATATTTTTGCCTATGAGTAAAAGAACAGGATAAACCACTAAACCAAACAGACCAAAAGATTCTTACTATTCAACATTGTTGAATTATATTGAAACAATTAAAACCCTCTCAAAATAAAAATTCTATATTATTTTAATATAAGTATTTATATAAAACTAATTTAATTTCACAGGAAATATATTTATAATTTTATACTCAAATATTTTTTCATAATTAGGTTTGACTATCTTCCTGTTGTTGAAATAAAATCAATTAAATAAACCATAATTCAACCGCACATGAAACCTTAAAGTACCGAATATTACGATTTTTTTCATCCAAATATGACAGGCGGTTGCGGGAAGTTGAGAAGAGATTCTCAATAACAGTTTCACCGGTGATAGATGGGATTCCTTTAGAAGATCCCGGGCGAATGCTTACAGTGATTGAAACTGGATAACCTGGTAAATACAAAAAGGGAAATTAATATACAATCAAAGTGGTTGGACCACTAAAAAAGGAGATATTGATGAATAGGAAATTTTTTTTTGGCGTCCTTTTGGTAATGGCATTAGTCGCAACCGGGCTGTTTGCCAACGGGTCATCAGAACAGAGCAAAGTGCTGTTGAAGTTCTCGGACCAGGTATCCGAAGACAATCCCCATGTACAGGCAGACAATTATTTTGCGGATCTGATAAACCAGAACGAGTCATCAGATCTAGAAGTTCAGGTTTTCCCCAACAGCCAGCTGGGAGGAGCACGGGAATCTCTTGAAGGTATGCAGAGCGGTACTATAGAAATTGCAAAAGTATCAGCCGCAGCCCTGAGTTCCTTCTGTCCGGAATTCAGCATTTTCAGCCTCCCCTATGTATTTGTCTCCAAAGACGAAGTAAAAGCCGCTCTGGAGGGAGAAGTCGGCGAAATACTGCAGTCCAGCCTTAATGATGCGGGATTTGAACTTCTGGCCTATTACGATACGGGATTCCGAAGTATCTTCAACGGAAAAAGACCGATAGAATCCCTGGAAGATCTTTCAGGTCTGAAAATCCGGGTTATGAATGATCCCATCATGATTGAAGCGATAAACACCCTGGGCGCCCTGGCTACCCCCATTGCCTACAGCGAACTGTATTCCGCCCTGAAACAGGGGGTTGTCGACGGAGCAGAACAACCTCCCGTTGCCCTGTTTGCCCAGAAATTTTACGAAGTATCCGATTACTATTCCATGACAAACCATTTCTATGACTTGAATGTGGTCATCATCAGCAAACCGGTTTTTGATTCCCTTACGGATGATCAGAAAAAAACAGTAAAAGCCGCAGCACAGGAGACTCAGAAATACGAATGGGAGCTCTGGAATGAACTCGAAGAAAGTGTCCTGGGAGATCTTACAGCGGAAGGTATGAAAATAAATGATCTGGACCTTTCAGATTTCAGAATGGCAGTAAAGGATATTATCTATGAGAATGCCGATCTGGTTGGGAAGGAAATTATTGATGCGGCAATGAAAGTTACTCAATAATACAACCGAAAGGGAGCCTCAACAGGCTCCCGTCCAGCTTTTCAAGGAGTAAAAATGGAAAGGATTCGACCCATCATAAAAAGAGTCAGGGATATAATGGATGTTACGGTAAATATTGTTGCCGTATTCCTGTTCCTGATAGTCATACTATTTACGACAATACAGATTCTATCCAGATATGTCTTTCAGTTCCCCATCGCCTTCAGCGATGAAATCAGCCGTTTTCTGTTCATCTGGATATCCTTCCTGGGGGCAGCCATGGTCATGAAAGACAACAGCCATATACGCCTTGATATCATTTCGGAAAAACTGAGCCCCCTTGGGGTTCTGATACTGAATATCTTTATACAAGTTCTCATTTTCGTTTTCAGTATTGTTGTTACCGCACAGGGACTTAAACTGCTGGGAATTGCAGCTAAGCAGGTCGCCCCGGTTTCAAGAATATCCATGGGCGTGGTCTATTCGGTTATCCCCTTTGCCTTTTTTCTTATGGCCGTCTATTCTCTGTTCCATATTGTCTTTGCTGTACTCGATTACCAGATAGGAGAAACTCAATCATGATGCTCGGATTGCTTTTCATCTGCTTTCTGCTTTTTGTCATTCTTTCTGTCCCGGTGGGATTCGTCCTGGGTATTTCATCTGCCATCTGGCTGAAAGCAACCAATATAACACCTCTCATAATGATCCCGCAGAGGCTTTATTCAGGCCTGGACTCATTCACCCTGTTAGCTATACCGTTTTTTATCCTGGCTGGAAAAATCATGGCCAGCGGCGGGATCTCCAACAGAATGATCAAAGCCTCCTCTATAGTGGTCGGGCGTTTCAAAGGGGGGCTTGCCTACATAAACATCGTTGTCAGCATGCTGTTTGCGGGAATAACAGGATCAGCCACAGCAGATTCCTCATCCATCGGCTCGATACTGATTCCTTCCATGACAAAGAAAGGATACGATAAAGATTTCTCGGTATCTGTAACTGCCACTTCATCTGTCATAGGAATACTGATTCCCCCCAGCATTCCCATGGTTATTTACGGAATACTCATGAATCAATCCGTAGGAACCCTTTTCATTGCCGGAGCCATTCCCGGCCTGCTGGTGGGACTCGTTCTGATGTTTATCAGCGGTCTCATTTCCCAGAAAAGAGATTATCCGCGGGATAAAGCCTACACGTTCAAAGAAGCGGTACTCATTACACTTGACAGTATTATCCCGTTAATGTCGATTGTCATTGTTCTGGGCGGGATTATTTCGGGGATAGTAACACCTACAGAAGCTGCGGTACTGGCTGTAATCTATTCCTTTATCGTCGGTTTTTTCGTCTACAAGAAAATTAAACTGAAAGATCTCCCGGCGATGTTCGTGGAAACCATAAAAATCACAGGCATGGTCATGCTGATGGTAGGTACGGCAAATGTATTCAGCTGGATCATTACCAGTCAGAGACTTCCCATAATCATATCTGAATTTCTTCTGAGCATTACAAGCAGCAAGGTTCTGATTCTGTTGTTTTTCAACGTGATCCTTCTGGTGGCAGGAGCCATCCTTGACCTGACTCCGGCTATGATCATATTTGTCCCTGTCCTTGCACCCATAGCATTTCATCTTGGTGTGGATCCAATCCATTTCGGGGTTATTGTGGTAACAAACCTGGGGATAGGACTATTCACACCACCGGTGGGATCCTGTCTGTTTGTGAGCTGCTCAATTGCGGGAATTAATATGAAGCAGGCATTCCGGGGATTTATACCCTTCTTTATCGGCATGTTCCTATTGCTTATGCTGATTACCTATATTCCTGAACTGTCCCTGTGGCTTCCCGGCCTTCTTGCGGGTTAAACCTCCGGTCCGCTCCTGATCATCCGAGAAGATCAGGAGGTTATGCAGTTGCACCAGACCTTGAAAAAGTAGATCTGAATTCAACCAACAGCACAAAAAAGTGTACCAGGCGTTTGATATAACAAAAAATGTTTCAATATATTAAAATAGTTGTTGAGCAAAATTCAACACACACGTATATTTATAGTAATGAAAGAATTGGGAATACGGATAAAAAGAGCAAGATCAAATAAAGGATATACCCTGCAGGAAACAGCGGATCTCGCGGGATTTTCAAAAAGTCTACTTTCAAAAATAGAAAACGGGAAAGTCACGCCTCCGATATCCACGCTCTACAAAATAGCGACAGTACTCGAAAGCACGGTAACAGAACTACTGGAAGAACCCAGTAACAAACAGGATATTGTGACTTTTGAACTGGATAAGCTCAAGAATATGCTTGTTCCTACTGAAAGAGGTTACTCTTACGTCCCTATTGCGGCCAACTTCTACAGCAAAAAACTCCAACCGTTCTACTACGAAGTCAGAAGGGAAGAATTCATAGAAAAAGTCCTTCAGCATGACGGCGAGGAATTCATATACATACTGGAGGGAGAAGCCCAGTGCTCAATAGGCACTAGCACCTATATAGTGAAATCCGGTGAGGGCCTCTATTTTAAATCTTCCATACCCCATAAAATTACCCCCGTAACGGAGATCATTAAATATTTTAATATCTTCGCCTATGAATGAACTTTCCGGATCTCACTGACGATTAAGATCCTTCACAGAGGTCCCGTCAAAAATGTTGGGAGGGAAGACATAGGAATAATCTCTCTTTCTAAAGTTATTGTCTTCTACCATTTGCAGGATGGTATCCCCCACGTACACTCCCATATCAAACCCCGGGTGAATGGATGCGGTGATCCCCCTGTTCGGCCAGTCCGAACAGGAATAGTCAAACCCCACAATAGAGTAGTCACGGGGAACAGAGATGCCTTTTTCTTCAAAAAGCTCCAGCATCATATTCAGGATCATATAATTGCAGCAAACGACAGCTGTGACTTTCGGAAGCTTTTTAAGGAAGTGCCATAAGCTCAGGGGGAAGCTTTTTTTATCATAGCTCTCATCGGAAATACACCACTTCACATAATCATCCCTGAATTCCGCCCCGTATTTTATGAGGGATTTCATAAACCCGTTGTATTTCTCCTGACCCTGATAATTATCGTACATAAATATTCCGGCAATATGTTTATGACCTTTTTCTGTCAATCGCCTTATCAGACCGTCGGCGCAGGCGGCATCATCGATGATGACCCTGGGGTAATGGGTTCCCATGTAGTAGTTATTGAAAAAAATAATGGGAATGTTTTTTTTATCTATATAGGAATAGCAGTCAAGATTGGGATTCATGATGCTGGCTTTCACTCCATCCACGATCAATCCGTCATACCCGGAATAGCAGGATTCCAGGCACTTCCGCTCATTGGACAGTTTGTTGTCAGTCATAAAGATCTTCAATTCAACCGAGTCTCTGTCCAGAGCCTGTTTAATCCCCCGCACAAGATTGGAGCTTGTGTTATAGTCCCTTCCCTGTGTTATAAAAGCGATTCTTGTCTTATCGGTATCCCCTATATCAGGAGCGGAAATTGCTGCATATTTGTCAAAATAGGTCCCGCTTCCCTTCCGGGAGTAAACAAGACCTTCATCCATAAGCAGCTTCATCGCCATTCGGACTGTTTCGCGGCTGACTGAAAATTTCCCGCAGAGAAAATTTTCTGAAGGGAGCTTATTGTTCAGAGTGAATTTATTCTGATCAATAAAAATTTTCAGATAATCATAGATCCTGAGATATTTCTTACGCTGGTTCATATTACTGATGGACTGTTCCAGTTCTTCCACGATGATTCAGAATAACAGAGTCATATTTGCCGGTCAAACAAAACTGACACGGCAAATCAAAGCTTCTTTCAGACAATGCGGACAATATTGTGCCGGCCCTGGTATTCCGCCTCATGAATCCAGTTCAGCAGTTTCTCCCGGAGTGCTTCTTTCGCTTCAGCATAATCCGGATGATCGACAATATTTGTCAGCTGACCGGGATCCTTACGCAGATCATACATATAGTCATCAGCATAGACATCACTGTCTTTGTGCAGCCCCCCCTGTTTATCCGGAGCATAAACCGCATAGGTGTAGTCTGCTGTCCGTACAACTCTTCCGACGCGGCTCTCAGAAATCTGGGCAAAAACCGCATTATCCCTCTGCCCTTGTCCCTGAACCACATCGATCAGATCCTCCCCGATCATAGGGGATTTTTCCTTTATGCCCGCAACAGCCATCAGGGTCCTGGGAATGCTCCCGGTACTGACAAGATCATCTACGACCTGCCCTCCCAGATATCGGCCTCCTCTGATCACAAGGGGAACCCGCAGGGCCGCATCATGACCGGTTCTTTTGTAATCGTCATAGCCGTGTAAATGACCGTCCCTGTTTCTTGTTCTGAAATGGGAACCATGATCGGATGTGAAAAGGATCACCGTATCCTCATAGATGCCCTGATCCTTCAGCTTTTGAATCAGCCTCCCCAGGTTCCAGTCAATTTTTTCACAGGCCCCCAGATAATCGGGATACTCCTCCAGAGAGTCCCCGGCAAGGGCCTGAAGATCCTCGGGCAGAGCACAGTCCCGGAACCGTTCTTTCGAACCGGGAGGCCCCTGATAGTGGCCGGCGTCATTCTGATGATGGGGCTCTATATGGGAAACTGTCAGAAAAAAAGGCTTTTCCCGATTCCTGGTATCCAGAAATTCCAGGGCAAAATCTGTAATACAGTCGGTTCGGTACCCTTGGAAAGATCTCTTTTCCATGTTTTCATCAAAAACATAGCCTCCGTATCCATCCGAAGTGAACTCCAGCACATCAGCGGCTCTCCAGAACCCCCGATATCCTCCCCTCCTTTCCAGTGGTACAGCCTTCCTGTGATAATCCACGGTAGGCTTCGACTCCAGATCGCCCTCTGAAGCAAGATGCCATTTCCCGACATAGGCGGTTTCATAGCCCTTTTCCGTAAAGTATTCCCCCAGGGTGGGCACGTCCGCCGGTAGGGCTATGTTGTTTCTGAAACACCCGGAAGTGGTGGCGTATAAACCAGTCTGGAATATCGCCCGGCAGGGTCCGCAGACAGGCTGGGGCGTGAAAGCATTCTCAAACCGGATCCCTTGGTCGGCCAGGGCATCCAGTGCGGGTGTGATATCCAGTTCCTGGCCATAGCATCCGCATGTATCCGCCCTCTGCTGGTCGGAAAAGTAGAAAACAATATTAGGCCTGCTCATTGATCTCTCCCAATTCTTTTTCTCCGGTTCTTCCTTTGACGATGACAAAGACGGATGCAGCCACAAGGATCCATAAGACGATGGCAATAGGAGAGCCGAAAAAGATGCTCCAGCTGCCGTCGGAAAGGATGAGGGATCTGCGGAAATTCTCTTCTGTGATCGGACCTAAAACCAGTCCCAGCAGAACAGGAATCGTGGGAAAATTCAGCTTGTTCAGTACATAGGCAAAGACGGCGAACACAATAGCGACAGAGATATCGAACATGGAGCTTTTAACAGAAAAGGCTCCTGCAAAACAGAACATGACAATCAAAGGCGTCAGGATCGCAATGGGAATCTTAATAATTCTGGCAAAAAGCCTTGTCAGATATTTTCCCTGGAGAAACATAAAGAGATTCACAAAAATCAGTCCCAGCATGATGGCATACATTGTCGTTCCATGGTCCACAAAAAGTTTCGGACCGGGAGTCAGCCCATTAATCATCAAGGCTCCCAGCATGATGGCAACCGATCCGTCACCGGGAATCCCCAGAGTCAGAAGCGGAATGAGGGTCGCTCCGGTCACAGCATTATTGGCAGTCTCCGCCGCCACGATGCCTTCTATGGAACCTTTTCCGAACTCCTCCGGAAAGCGGCTCATCTTTCTGGCCCGGTCATAACTGACAAAGGATGCCATGGACGCGCCTGTTCCAGGGATAATGCCGATGATGACACCGATGAGAGAAGATAGTATCCCGGGCTTTATCAGCCGTTTATAGTCCGCTTTTGTAATGGCATTGCTCTCTTTACTCTCCTCATGCAGCCTGGAGTCACCGATTTTGCCCGTATAAGTGCTCTTATTCAGAATTTCGCTGAGAGCAAATAGACCGATGAGACAGATAACCAGATCGAAACCGGAATACAGATTGATATTGTTGAAAATAAATCGTGTATTGCTTGTCATGGGATCCAGCCCGATGGTTGCTATGAAAAGACCCAGAGCTCCCGAGACAAGGCCGTGGACCAGTGTTTTTCCCGATACACCCGCAATGATGGTCAGCCCGAAAAGACAAACCAGAAAATATTCAGGTGTTCCCATCTTCTGGGCAAAAGAGCTGACCTGAGGCGCCAGAAAAAGAAGAATGAGAGCACTGACGATGCCGCCGAAAGTTGAAGCCTGCAGGGCCAGTTTCAAAGCCTTGTGAGCCTGTCCTTTCCGGGAGAGGGGATAGCCGTCCAGCATGGTGGCTGTGGCATGGGGCGTTCCGGGGGTTTTAATGAGGATCGCGGAAATCGATCCTCCGTAACTGCCCGCACAGTACATTCCCAGAAGGAACATAAAAGACTGTATGGCTCCCATGGAATAGGTAAAAGGCAGAAACAGCACAATACAGAGTATGACCGTCAGCCCGGGCACGGCACCGAATATCATCCCCAGAAGAAGTCCGATATTCATGGCTATAAAATTTGAAAGATGAAACAGCTGGGAAAAGCCTTCCAGAAAAAGATTCATAAACATTCCTTCATTAGGGTAATCTGACATGCAGGAGGTATTTAAAAAGAGCTCCTATCAAAATGGCGGAACCTGATACCAGGGCATAATATTTCCAGTTTTTAATCCTGAAATAGAGAAGCATCAGAACCCCGAAAACCACAGAACTGGCAATAAATCCGATGAGGGGCATTAAAAGGGCATAGACAATCAGATCCAGAAGCAGTATGAAAGCGCGAAGCTCTGTCAGAAGATGGAACTCAACTGTTTCGAGGGGAACCTTTCTGAACACTTTGACAAGTTCCCTCAAAAGGATGAGAACCGATCCTCCCAGCATCACCACAGCCAGAGAGAACGGAAAAGTTCTGGCGGTAATCATCTGTCCATCCACAATCCTGATCTGGGAGGGCATCAGAAAAATGATAAGCAGAGAAAGGATCACAAATAAAAGCGGGCCCGCAATGGATGGATAGATCCGCAATATCCTTTTCTGCAGTTTGTATTCAATCCTTTCATAAATCCGGTCCAGTTTGACAAAGAGCCCCAACTCTCTCTTTCCGGAGCTTTTCAGGTTCATGCAATTACCTCTTTTTCCGGATACAGCCCGGAATAAAATCCAGGCTGCATCGGATGAACATATTTAAAGATTATTTTTTACGATATCAGCTACATCAGAGACATGCTTGTCCATGGCAGTCTGATCCAGAGGATCAATTTCAATCATGAGCGATTTATAGAAATCGATAATCTCCGGTTCATTGAGAATGGTCAGATAGGCATTTTTGACTTTTGAGATCACCTGGGGATCCGTTCCTTTCCTGGCCATGATAAAGCACCTGTTTCTGAAATAGGTATTATAGCCGTATTCACCAACGCCTTTTACATTTTTGAAAATGGCATTGTTCACCCCTTCCTGGTCGAACATAACCACAGGAGTCAGGATTCCTCCCTCAACACTCCCCTTTGCCTGAGACTGATGGGAAATGGCAAAACTGGTTTCCCCTTTGGCAGCCGCATCCAGAGCCAGGTTCGCCCCGTTGTAACTTACAAGTTCCAGTTCTACACCCAGTTCTTTGAACAGAGCCTTTGCCAGGAACGCTTCGGAGCCGGCAATCCCGTTAACAGCCACTTTCACTTTTTTCCCTTTGCCGTATTCTTTGAGAGAATCCAGATCCTGAATGCCTAAGGAAACATCCGCTGTCAGAACAAATATGGAAGAGTAGAGATTGATCACAGGTTCGTAATCATCATAGGTGAAACGGATGGCATCGGATCCATCAAGATTGGGGGCAATAGAGAAGGCTCCTTCCCCTCCGAAAATCAGATTTTCAGAATTCGGCCCGTTTTTCAGGTAATTTGTTAAGGCCACATTTCCTCCGGCCCCTAACTCATTGGTAGCCAGAATCGGAACTCCCAGATACTCTTCGCCAAAAGTGGCCGCTTTTCTGTTAACCATGTCCGCAACCCCTCCTACAGCCCAGGGGCAGATGACGGTTACTGGATTTTCCGGCCAGTCCTCTACATTGACGCTATCCGACTGCCCGTTGGCAGAAACTCCTTCAATAACAAAAACTAAAATCAGCAGATACCAGATTACTTTCTTCATAGATCCCTCCTAATAGGTTTGAAAGTTAATCTACTTTAGCATTCATAAAGGAGAAATCAATACATATTTACCCAATCTTGCAACTAAGTTGTATGGTTTTTTTAAATGAACAAAAAGATGTCTGGTAAAAGCATGCAATCTGGTCTTCTGCGTACTGTCCCGGGAACTTCAAGATCAGAATTTCCGGCAGAATCTCTTTTTTGACAGTCTTCAAGAAAATGACCTGCTGGGGCAGTCTGACTCTACGGGGACAGGATGGGAACATGATATACGGTTCCAGCTTATCGGACAGAACAGCCCTGACGCATCTTAATGATATACTTTCATTTACTATAAGGAGAGTATAGAATGAAAACCTTAGAACAGAAAAAACTCACATTCAGTATTTGCAGGAAGATATCCCAAATCCCTCCGGAAGTATGGAACAAACTTTCAGATCCCGCAATCTTCGGATTCAACCGGTCCTTTCTACAGGCATTGGAAGACTCATCCCTCTATGAAGAGGATCCCTATTACCTGATATTCCATACCAACGGGAAAGACCTGGCAGGGCTGGCCGTGGCCTACACTCTGACCATGGATTTTTCCCATTTTGACCGGGACCATCCGGAATCGGTCTATAAAGTTCTGAACCAGTGGTATCCCGGAATCATGCAGATCAAAGTACTGGAATGCGGTTTTCTAACCGCTCTGGGTAAAGGGTTCCATAGATCCGGAGGAGAACCTCACACATTCATGACGAATCTCACCCGGGCGCTGGAAGAGCTTGCCCTGGACAATGGAGCAGACATTATTCTTGTGAGGGACGTACCCGAATCAGCAGCAGAGCAGATGAGGGAGATGAAAAAGAGGGGCTTCCTGCCCCTCCGGGGTTATCCCCTGGCGGTACTCGATCTCCATTGGGGGAGTTTTGAAGAATACTATGACACACTGAAACCCGGGCGGCGGAAGGAATTCCGGAAAAAACTCAGGAAACTGGATACCTACGGTATGGAGGTTCGTCTCCTTACCCGGTGGGACCACTATATTCCCCAGCTCCTGGAGCAATGGAATGAAGTGGAATCGCGCAGCGACTATCACCATGAAAAACTGACAGCTCCCTATTTTGCCCGGCTCCAGGACACCCCCGGCACCGATTCTTTCATTCTGGGTCTGTTTGAAAAAGAAAAGCTGCTCGGCTTCTCACTGATCCACGAAACACCGGAAGAACTTTTCTGTTCCTATGTCGGTCTGGACTATGAGTACTCTCAGAGCAGAAACAGCTATTTTATCCTGAATCTGAAAATACTGGAGGAGGGATTCAGACGGGGAAAGGAGAGGATAAACCTGGGAATTACCTCCTACGATTTCAAACAGCTCATGGGATGCCGTCTGATTCCTCAGACCTACTATGTCAAAAGCTGGAGAGATCCGGAAACAACCCGGGGGATTCAGAAATATCTGGAAGATTCTATTCCCCGGACCATCACTAGTCACAGCAGCTTCAAAGAAGTGGCATACCCGGGAACTGACCTGGAAAAGGAAGCCTCCTCTCCAAGCCCCGAGCCCTCCCGACCTGATCCTTTTGAGAGACTCTACAGTTTCAGCCGCTCCCATATTCTGAAATTTCTGAATCTCTATACCTTTTTCCCTGAATTTGAAAGTGCCCAGACTCCAGAGGTTTTCTATAAGGGCAGAAGGATCCTCATGATGGGATCAAACTCCTACAGAGGTCTGGCCGCAAGAAAAGAAGTCCGGGATGCTGCCCGGGAAGCCATAAGCAGATACGGTACGGGATGTTCAGGCTCTCCCCTTCTGAACGGAACATTGGATATTCATCAGAAACTGGCGGGAGCTCTGGCAGAGTATACAGGCAAGGAAGATGCTCTTCTATACAGTACGGGCTACCAGGCCAATCTGGGAGCCCTGTCTACCCTGGCGAAGCCGGGGGTTGTTGTTCTGATGGACGAAAGATGCCATGCCAGCCTGATCGATGGGGTTCTGCTGTCCCGTGCAAGGCTGATACGCTATAAACATACAGACATGGCCTCTCTGGAGAAAAAACTCAGGGAGCACCGGGGAAGCTCTCTCTTAATTGTCACAGACAGTCTTTTCAGCATGGAAGGAACAACTGTGCCCCTGAAAAAACTTGTATCACTGAAAGAAGAGTACCATGCCCGGTTGATGATTGATGAATCCCATGCAATCGGAGTCATAGGCCCGCGGGGAGCAGGTCTGGCTGCCAGGGAAGGGCTTTCTGAAAGGATTGATGTTCTTATGGGAACCTTCAGTAAATCACTGGCTGCCCAGGGGGGATTTATAGCCTCTGACAACAGCCTCATTGCCACTCTGAAACATGAGTCCCGGGGCCATATCTTTTCAGCCAGTCTGGCACCTCCCCTTATCGGAGCTGTATCCAAAGCTCTTGAAATTATAGGCAGAGAGGAAGAACAGAGACTAATACTGATCCAGAACACAGCCTATATGGCGGACTCGCTGGCATCCCTGGGCTATGAAGTGACCCGCAGCGAAGGAGCGATCATACCTCTTTACTGTAGGGATGAACTACTCACCTTCGCTCTGTACAGGAAACTTTTCGACCGGGGTGTCTTTGTGAATCCTGTGGTATCCCCGGCTGTCCCCAAAGGAAGCGAACTTCTGCGCATAACGCTTATGGCGACTCACACCCGGCAAGAAATTGATAAGGCCCTGCAGGTTTTCAGAGAGGTAAAAACCGATAATTTTCCTCAAAATGAAAAGGAGAAGAATGAAAGATAGGTAATCACGTACACACCAGCTCAGTCCCTGCCCCCCTGAAATACTCCCGATAATCCACAGCCAGATCCCTGTCGGTGATCAGATAATCCATACCGTCGGGGGGGCACACTGTTTTCACGGCGGTCTTACCGAATTTGGAATGAATACTATGGACTAAAGGTCACATCCGGAAAGCATCAAAGTTTCTCCAAACTATAGAATGCATAGAATGCAGCACCGCAGGCAGCTTCTTCTTTAAGATCGGATTTATAAAGTTCGCATTGAAAAAAGTCTTCAATTGTCCGACAAACTAAAGGATTCCTTCTAATACCATTCCCTGAACCTACAATACGGGATATCGTAGCAGCCTGATCCAGATTGTTCACATGGAGAAGATCTTTAAGCTCTTTTACCATAGCTACAGCAAAACCTGAAAGAAGATTACTGGTTGTAAGATTATCAAGATCAATGTTTGTAATAGATCCTCTGATTGCAGGATCCAGTCTCGTTCCGTTAAAATAGGGGTTAACAATTAAAGGATTAACCGGATCAGTAGATTCCAGTGAGTCGATAATACGGAACATATCGCTTTTAGCCATGGGTTTTCCAAAAAAAGACAGCACTTCACTGAAAAAATCTACAAGAAGATCGAAAGACTTCCCCCCTGCCAGAGTAGACCCTACGATAAGATTTTTTTCAGGATAAGGCCTTACTTCCAATCCTTTTAAGCTGGAAGGGATCTGATCTGATAATAGAGAAACCTGCCCTCCTGTCCCCAGGTTTAATAATAGCTTTTCATCCCTACCCTGCATGGCCCCGTAAAAACTGGCCTGATTATCTCCCATTGACTGAAATACAGGGATGCCGTCCCCATCAAATCCGATCCGAGCAAAAAAAGGAACTCTCTGGGGAAGAAAATCAACATTCCCCCAAAGAGCCTTCAGATCATCAAGAAAAAAATCTTTCTTCTCCAGATCATACAACCCGAAACTGGCTGCTTCACTCGGATCAATGAAAGCAGTCTTCAACCCACAGAGCTGCATACCCAGAAATCCCCCTATGGATACAATCTGATAGGGCTGATCCGGGTCTTTCCCGTTAATAGTATTATAATAGTGAGTTGCCAGGGCATAACCGGAATAGATTTCCTTTCCAGTTTTACTCTTTATAATTCTCTGAACAGATTCTCCCGAATCACCAGTTGGAATTGCAGCTCTGTTATCCTGCCAGGTATAAAGCGGACTCAAAGACCCGCCTTCATTACTGACATAAAGGAAACCATGCATCTGGCTGCTAATTCCAATACAGGCCACTTTCTCATTAACAGATTCTTTGAGTTCAGAAATTATCGAGTGAGCATGTTTAATAATCAGAGATGGATCCTGAGTTTTCTCCCATTCAAACTGTGAAGAAAGATTCGCATCAGTATTCATTGAGATTACTTTTACAATTCTGCTTTCTGGAACCTCAAGCAAGACTCCGGCAATTTTTGTCGTACCTATATCTATACCGAGAATATACATAATTTCCTCATTGTCATTTTTTTCCTTCCGGAACAGGGCAATCTAATGTTAGTTGTGGATTTGTTCCGGAGCTAGTCCATCATATACCGGGAAAAGATCAAGGCATCCGAGGCTGCTTTATCCAGAACACTTTCATCAGCGCCATTGCTGAGGTCTCTCCAAACCTTGATGTCATTTCCGACGGTGCCCCCCATCTTAACAAAAGGTTCCATCACAACCCCACCATCATAGTTTATATCCCTTAAGGCTTCTCCGATTTCTCTCCAGGGAGTTCTTCCTTTCCCGGGGACTTTTCTATTGCACTCACCTGTATGGAAATGTCCCAAAAGAGAACCGGCAGTCCGTATGGCACCGGAAATACTATCCTCTTCAATGTTCATGTGAAATGTATCAAGCATCACTTTCACATTGTCTTTTCCCACTTCCTTGACATAGGCGACACCTTCTTCTGCGGTGTTAAGAATATGATTTTCAAAGCGGTTTAGAACTTCCAAACAGAGGTTTATTCCCAAACCTTTGGCATAATCTGCCAGCTCCCGAATCTCTTTAATTCCACGGGCCCGATCACCCTCTTTGTCTACAGGTTTTGTATAATCAATCGGCCAATAGGAATACAGAGCTCCTCCAATTATACTTATATCTAACTTTGCAATCTGCTGCAGAGTATTTTTAAAGTACTCTCTTCCTGCTTCTCTCACAGAATCATCCGCTGATGAAAGATTTCTATCTATAGTCGGACCAATTCCAGCAGTAAGCTGTATATTATGATCTTCAGCACATTTCCTTATATCTGAAAGCTGACTATCAGAATAGTTCAGGATCTGGTGTGCTGCTATTTCCAGAATATCAAATCCGATTTTTGATACTTTTTTTATATAGTGTATATAATCGCCATCCCATTCCTGTTCCCAGAATGCGTAATATATTCCATGCTTCATTTAACTTTTCTCCCCAATATTTTAATAACTTATTTCAATAATATTGATTCAATGTCAGCTTAAACTGATCATTACTTTAACTTCTCCCTCTCCACCGGATGAAACGTACTCATAGGCCTGTATCGCTTCATCTAAGGAAAAAGTTTTTCCAATCATTTTCTTTACATCAATTTTTCCAGATGCAATCAGATTTATTGCCCGGTTATAGACGTTGCAGTATCTGTTCACCGCCCTTATCTCAACTTCCCGAACCTGAGCGTCCGAGACGTCAATAGGTACTGCTTCAGAAGGAATTCCTACCATGACAAATCTTCCAAGAGGAGCACAGACCCGGATCACCGATGGATACAGGGATTTGGAACCACTGGCTTCAACAACAACATCAAATCCCCAGTTATCTGTAAACTCATTTTTTATTTCTGAAAGATTTTTTTCATTACTGTTAACCGGTATCAAACCTTCAAAAGCGCCAGCGATTTTAAGCTTCTTCTCTGAGATATCCGTGATAACAACCTGAGAACATCCGCCTGCCAGAAGAGACAGCGCAGACATAAGTCCAATTGTCCCTGCTCCTGTTACAAGCGCAATATCACCAGGCTTGATTTCAGCTTTAACAGATGCCTGCATACCGATAGCAAGAGGTTCTACCATTGCGCCCTCTTCAAAACTCATATGATCGGGCAGCTTAAATGTCAGAGAAGCCGGATGAATAACAGTTTCTCTCAGACATCCATGAACCGGCGGTGTTGCCCAGAAAGTTAATGCAGGATCAAGATTATAGGCGCCGATGAGAGTGGACCGTGACTTAAAGTCAGGGATTCCCGGTTCCATACAAACTCTGTCGCCGACAGCTAGATTTGATACATTTTTCCCAACCTCAATCACTGTTCCTGATGCTTCATGCCCCAATATCATGGGCTGATTGACAATGTATTGTCCAATACGCCCGTTCTTATAATAGTGGATATCACTACCACAGATACCAACCTTCTCAATTCTGATTTTTACATCATCAGTACCCAAGATAGATTCTTC
Source organism: Oceanispirochaeta sp. (assembly GCA_963666275.2). GTDB lineage: Bacteria > Spirochaetota > Spirochaetia > DSM-2461 > DSM-2461 > Oceanispirochaeta. Next base: position 200,524 of record CAXXOA010000001.1, on the reverse strand, counting down.
TGAATATTCGTCAATGGATAGTTTTCCTTTTTCAAGTAAATATAAAGCTTTCATTTAGAACTCCCGGGTAACTGTCAGACAGAGGTAAATCCGCCATCAACAACAATATCTGTTCCTGTAGTAAAGAGAGACGCCTCTCCTGCCAGATAAAGATAGGCACCGACCAGATCTTCAGTCTGTCCCAGTCTTGGCATAACACTCTGATCCATCCAGGAATCAATCCACTCTTTTTTCTGATGGACAGTCAATTCTGTTTCAATATATCCGGGACTGATACAATTTACCCTCACACCCTTTGACGCCCATTCTACGGCAAGAGATTTAGTCAGCATAATAACGCCCGCTTTTGACGCATTATAGGCACTCTGAGGCTGAGGGCGATTAACGATATGGCCTGACATAGAAGCTGTGTTGATTATGGAACCTTTACCCTTGGAAATCATATAGCGGCCTGCTGCTCTTGCGGTCAGAAAAACACCGGCCAGATTGACATCAATAACTTTCTGCCAGTCCTCATATTCGATGCTTTCACTTTCTACATTTTTCCCGATCCCTGCATTATTAACCGCTATATCCAGACTTCCGAATTTCTTTACAATTGTGTCAATCATTTTATCGACATCTGATTGGGAAGTGACATCTGCCTTCACAGCAATTGAAGAAACACCGAGTTTTTCAATCTCCTGGGCAACTGTCTCAGCCTTTTCAAGATTCTGATCAACTATGGCAATATTAACACCGCAGTTGGCAAAACCTTTTGCTACGGTATAGCCGATTCCCTGGGCTCCCCCGGTGATATAGGCAGTTTTGCCTTCAAGTTTATAAAGGTTATTCAAAAAATTATTCATAATTTAGACTCCTTACTTTTTTATCTAGTTGGATTTTTTTGATTTCAGACTTTCTGCAAGAACTGCCGCAAGAATGATTAATCCTTTCACAACCCTCTGGTTATATCCGGGAATGCCGAGCAGGTTCATGATATTTGATATAATTCCAAGAATAAGAGCTCCCAGAACAGTATTGAGAACTTTACCTTTTCCACCGGCCAGACTGGCACCACCAATGACAACGGCGGCAATGGTGTCCAATTCAAGTCCCTCTCCCAGGATGGGGGATCCGACACCAGTCCTCGAAACCAGTATGATAGAACTGATACCACAGGCAATTCCCGAATAGACATATACAAAGATCTTATACAGTGAGACCTTGATTCCCGCATACTCAGTTGCCGTTTCATTGCTGCCTATAGCAATAATGATTCTACCGATAACAGTTTTCTGAAGGATAAACCAGGAAAAGACTACAAAAACAGCTAGCACAATTACCGGAGCAGGTATCCCCAAAACTCCCATAAGTGCAAAATTGGCCAGGAAATCATTTGATACAAGTATTGGTCTTCCCTTTGAAATGATCAATGCAACACCCCTTCCTATTGTCATCATGGCTAGAGTTACGACAAAAGGAGCGATATTGGCTTTTGCAACAAGAAACCCTGAAATGAGTCCTGCTGCTGCACCCGCAAATACAGCTAAAAGAATACTGTAAGGAAGACTATGTCCCAGATTTTCCAGATTCACAGCTATAATTATGGAGCTTAACGCCAAAATAGAACCGACAGAGAGATCTATTCCTGAAGTTAAGATGACAAAGAGCATACCACAGGCAATAATCCCAAGATAGGAAACCTGGTTAAGAATGTTAATAATATTCGTGTAAGTGTAAAAATTTCTGGATGAAAATCCAGCAAAAATTATCATAAAAAAGAATACAACAAGAACGATGTTGTTAAACAGAAAGTTCCTTGTATTTTTTAATGTAGCGGTCATTTTTCGACTCCTCCTGATTTCCTGCTCGTTGGTATGGAAAGATCCATAATTCTCTTTTCTGTTATTTCACTACCATTCAATTCTCCCGAAATTGTTCCCTCATTGAAAACAAGAACTCTATCCGAAATACCTATGATTTCCGGTAATTCCGAAGAAATGAAGATGATACCAAACCCCTGTTCTGCAAGAGTGTTGATAAGCTGATAGATTTCGTATTTAGCTCCGACATCCACACCTCTTGTCGGTTCATCCAATATCAGAATCTGGCTGTTTGTATTTAACCATTTGGAGATAACAACCTTTTGCTGATTACCACCGGACAACGATCCCACTGATGATTTAATACTGGGAACTTTTATTTTTACCTTTTCAATATATTCTCTGGTAATGGCGGATTCCCTTTGACTATTGAGAAGCAACTTGAATCTGAGGACATCAAATATTTTTGCCATCGTCATATTCTCTGCTGTACTCATCTCCAGAATAAGCCCCTGTTTTTTTCTATCTTCCGGGATGAGTCCAATCCCATATTTTTTGGCTGAAATGATATTCCTTATAAGAGCCTCTTTTCCATTAATTTTGATTGTTCCTGAGGTGATTTTATCAATCCCGAACAGTGCTTTTGCAAACTCTGTTCTTCCAGCACCCACAAGTCCTGATAGTCCGATAATTTCACCTTTCCGAAGGCTCAGATTAATATTGTGGATACCATTACTGGCCGAGAGATTGACTACTGAAAGGATTTCATCTCCCAGAGTTTTCTCAGACTTAGGAGGAAATAGAGAAGAAAAATCCCGCCCTGTCATTAAAGAGATGGCAATATCTTTGTTAATATCACTGATCTCTTTTGTGGCAATGAAATTACCATCTTTCAAGACAGAAACTCTATCTGAAAGTTTGAATACTTCGTCCAGTCTGTGGGATATATAGATTATTGTTACACCCTGTTCTTTCAAACGATTGAGTAACTCAAATAATTTGTCAATTTCAGGATCTGTCAGAACCGCTGTCGGTTCATCCAGAATAAGAATTTTCGCATCCTGGCTTAATGCCTTGGCAATTTCTACAATCTGCTGATATGCCACAGGTAGAGTGCCTACCTGTTTTTTAGGATTCAGGTCAAAGCCCAGTGAGTTCAGAAGTTCTTTTGACTTTTTATAGAGAGCTTTGAAATTTATTGTTAAAGGATTTGAATCTTTACTGAGATTTCCAAGAAAGATATTCTCTGCAATGCTGAGATCATTGGCAAGAGAAAATTCCTGATAAATAATTCCGATACCCAGTTTTCTACTGAGAATCGGATTCCCGATATCAGTTTCATTACCGAAGATTTTGATTAAGCCAGAATCTTTTTTGTAGGCCCCTGAAAGGATCTTCATCAGTGTCGATTTACCAGCACCATTCTCACCAATAATAGAATGAAATTCATTTTCTCTTACAGAAAGAGTGATTCCGTTTAACGCTTTTATTCCGCCGAAGTGCTTATTTACTTTATCAATTTCTATTGCATTCTGAATCATTACTTAATGTTCTCCATGACAAAATTAGAGCATATGCAGCAATATAAAACATACCGCTGCATATATCATTGAATACAATCAGAAAGGAGAATCCGGATCGTACACGTCTGCAGCATTATCCTCGGTGACAAGCAGCTTTCTAACATATGTTACGCCGGGGAAAGCACGTCTGCCATCAACAACATACTCCTGCAGTATATCAACTGCTTTTTTACCGATTAAGTAAGGACTATTTTCACTTGTTGCCAGAAGGTCTTCGTCCATAATCGCTTTATAGGCAAATTTATTTCCATCAAAGCTGAATGTTTTAATCTGATCCAATTTATTTGCACTCTTGATGGCTCTGATCATACCGATAACCATGGCATCACTTTCTGCATACACCATATTGATATCGGGATGGGCGACGAGGATATCTTCCATGGCATTCCGGCCGCCTTCCTGATTCCAGTCACCAAACAGCTGGGAAACAATTTCAACGTCAGAAGAACCATAGTTTCTCAATCTATATTCATTAAGTCCATCAAGAAACCCCATTCTTCTATCCAGCGAAACAACATTTCCCTGAGAACCGCTGACAATAGCCATTTTCACGGGTTCTGCTCCCATAATCTCTCCGGCATATTCACCAGTCAGAACACTTCCCTCATAGTTCTGAGCTCTCACCTGAGTAAGGATTTCTGGTTCTCCCTGAAGACCACTGTCAAATGTGATAACCGGAATCCCAAGGGAATTTGCTTTCTTGACTATCTGCGTTCCCGCAGCAGGATCCTGAGGATTGAATACCAGGAAATCGATGCCTGAAGACATAAGATCTTCACAATCCTGAAGCTGTTTTGTCAAATCATTCTGAGCGTCAGTCAGAATAACTTTAAATCCAGCTTTTTCTCCTTCTGCTTTAATCGCATTGGAAATTGTACCAAAATACTCATTCATATCTCGGTTGGATACACCAATTACCAGCCCCTCAGGGGAACCTTTTTCACCTTCAGCTACCGGAGCAGCAGAAGCAGCCTGCTTTTGACCCGTTTCAAGTTTCGTACATCCAAACGCCAACAGGACAACACTAACAACAACTAGTTTTTTAATAATTCTGGCAGTTTTAAGACTCATCTTAAACTTCCTCCTTAATATTTAATAGCGCATAACGCACCATTGATTACGATATTGAGATACTATGTCTGATATATCTTGAAATTAGAGTATTGATCCGCCTTTCACGAACTCAACCGGTATTTTGCAGTACTCAGTATAACTACTGTTAAGCAGCATTTTATGCATAATCTGACCAATTTTTTCTCCCATAGCCTGAAGATCTTGAGTAACTGTCGACAAAGTTGGATAAAAATAATTAACCGAAGGTATTCCATCATAACCTATCACTTGGACATCCTCAGGAATTTTTAATCCCCGATGAAGCAGACTGGCCATAGCGGTGAGTGCAATATAATCTGATGTACATATCAAACCGTCAAAAGGCCACTGTTCATAATTTTTATTCAATACTTCTGAAATGTACTCCCTGTCAATTTTTGTATTCAGGATCCGTATATTTCCTTTTTGATATCCGGAATCATTTAACGCCGAAAGAATCCCCTCTACCCGCTCATTCACATTGAGGATTTCTCTCTTATCACGCATTATTGCAATCTTGTTAACCTTTCTTCTTGCCATCTCAAAGCCCGCAATTTTACCGCCCTCTGCGTTGTCACTGCCTACATACGAGACATGACCAAGATCTTCAACCTTTTCAATTCTGTCTGCAATGACCAGAGGAATTCCGGCTTTCTGGATTAGTTTGATAACATCTGCATTATCTACTAATGAAACAATTCCCTGAACCGCATGATCTAAAAACAGTTTCGTATACCAGATAGCCTTATCATTATTTCCTTCAATAGAAACTATAAAAACACCATAATCATACTGCTGAAGTAGGTTTTCTATCCACTTTGCAATTATAGTAAAATACTCGTGCTCAATTTCTGGAACTATAATACCAATATACTGAGTTGTTTTACTCCTCAGACTCTTTGCAATAGCATTTTGCCTGTACCCAAGTTTTTCAACACTTTCCAAAACCTTTTTTCTGGTAGACTCCCGCACTTTTTCTGTGTTGTTCAACACTCTTGAAACCGTTGCTATCGAGACTCCAGCTTCTTTGGCAACATTCCTTATATCAACCCTTTTTTTATCCATAAAACCCTCAGAAATACCGTAAACGTTTACATTTTAACTAAAATAAAAAGTAGGGAAAATTCTGATTCATTTCTCAATATCCCTATCATCTCTGAATTATACACCATTTAGGCATTATATTACAGTTAATATTTCATTATTTTATATCCATAAATAAAATCTCAAGCTACACTTTGAGAAGAAAATGTAAACAAAAACTGAAAACGTTTACATTCATATAATATGTCAGATATCAAGACTTGTCAATTGAAATCTTATTTTTTTAAACCCATTTTACGAATATTTACCAGTGGATCATTACACTATATCAGAGACACAACAGCTCTACATTCCCACTCCTGAAATACTCCCGATAATCCACAGCCAGATCCCTGTCGGTGATCAGATAATCCATACCTTCGGGGGGGCACACTGTTTTCACGGCGGTCTTACCGAACTTGGAGGAGTCCGAGAGAAAGCAGATCTCCCTGCCCTGCCGGATAAACTCTTTCATTACCTCTCCCCGCTCCATATCCCGGCACATGGCGCCCTTATCCAGGGTAAATCCGTCCAGCCCCAGAAACACTTTGGAAAAGTTGTAATATTTCAGATACTCGGCAATCATAGGGCCCACCATGGTTTCGCTCTCCTGCTGGAACTTCCCCCCCAGGAGGATCACATTGATACCCTTTGAACCGTTGAACTGCCTGGCCACAAAGGCGTTGTTGGTAATGACATTGATATCCTCCCTTACAGCCAGTTCCCGGGCCATAAGGGCAATGGAGGATCCCGCTTCCAGAAGAATGGTGTCGCCTTTTTTCACAAGGGAGGCGGCGGCAGCGGCAATCCGCTGTTTTGCCTTATGATTGATCCCCATGCGCCTGCTGATATCATCCACCGAAGGAAGGGACGCTCCGCCATGGGTGCGAATCAGCAGGTTCTGTTCTTCCAGAGCCCTCAGATCGCTCCTGATTGTTACAAGAGAGACGCCGCACTGCTCAGATAGATCATTCACAGAAACATCTTTTTCCCTCTCTATCAGTTGAAGAATCTTTTCATGCCGTTCAATCATGGGTATCAGTATAAAGCAGGGTTATCCCTTGCAAAAGGGATTTTTAGGGATTTCCTTTATTTTCGATACAAAGCATTTTGACTTTCGTTCGAAATATATATAGGATAAGAGTCAAGGAGATAAGATAAGAGTGATTTTCAATATCCAGAGATACTCCCTCCATGACGGAAGCGGGTTGAGAACCACGGTATTTCTGAAAGGCTGTCCCCTCAGATGCAGCTGGTGCAGCAATCCGGAAAGCCAGAAATACACAAGTGAACTCTCCTGGGAGAGCTCTCTCTGTATAGGATGCGCCGACTGTACCGCTGTCTTTCCCGACGGCCCCATGCAGAAAGCAAATGATCAAATCAGGTTCCTCCCCGGGCAGACGGGCAATCCTGAAGCCTATAGAGACATTTGCCCTTCCCGGGCGCTCCAGGTTATAGGCGAAAAAAAAGCGGCAGATGAGATTGTCCGGGAGGTTCTTAAGGATCGGGTTTTCTACACAGGAAAGGGCGGCGTCACCCTTTCGGGAGGCGAACCTCTGATGCAGAGCAGCCTCTGCCGGGAAATCGCGGAGGGAGTCAGAAAACAGGAGATCCACCTGTCCATAGAGACCTGCCTTCATGTTCCCTGGGAAAATATTGAAAAGCTTATACCCCTGACAGATGAGTTTCTCTGCGATGTCAAACACAGGGATCCTGAAATCTTCGCCCGTCACACCGGAGGAGATCTTAATCTGATCCTGGAAAACCTGAAAGGGCTCTCCCGCGCAGGAACTCCCATAAGAGCCCGGATTCCCGTGATTGACGGATTCAATCACCACAGGGAAACCATCGGATCCATTCTGGATTTTCTGGCGCCCCTGGATGCGGTTTATGCCGTGGATTTTATGGCGTACCATCCCCTGGGAGCCGGAAAATACCGAAATCTGAAAAGAGAATATACCCATCCCGAAACAGCCATGCCCGCGGAAGAACTGGAACCTTATGTGCGCATGGCCCGGGAGAGAGATTTAATCGTCACTGCCGGAGGCTGAATATGACAGAAAGGATTGCCCTCTACAAAGAGAGGATACTGAAAACCCGCCCCACCATATGCACAGAAAGGGCTGAATTCTATACCAGAGCCTACAGGGAACACAGGGCCGAACCTGTGATCATGAAACGGGCCTATGCCCTGAAAGATACCCTGGAGGGGATGACACAGAAGATAGAACCGGAAGATCTGATCGTGGGCAACCACTCCTCGGCTATCTATGCGGCGCCGATCTTTCCCGAATATGCGGTAGAGTGGATCCGCAAGGAGATAGATGACTTTGAAAAACGTCAGGGAGATGCCTTTTATCCGGATCAGCCAACCAAGAAGAAACTCCTGGAAATCTGTGATTACTGGGACGGCATTACCACCCTGGACAAAGGCCGGGCCCTTATGTCGGAAGACCTCCTGGCAATCCATGAAACTGCCATTATCAAAGCCGAAGGCAATCTTACCTCCGGAGACGCCCATATAGCCGTGGATTTCAGAACGATTCTCACCAAAGGACTGAACTGGTATATAGCCGAAACGGAAAAGAAACTGGCAGAAGTGGACGTGATAAGCGAAGTGGGTATCCGGAAACAGCACTTCTACAGAGCCGTGGTCATCTCTGTGAAAGCGCTGCAGACCTATATACGCCGCTATTCAGCCCTGGCAGCCCAGACGGCGGAAAAGGAAACAGGATCGCCCCGGAAACAGGAGCTGGAACTGATTTCCCGGAACTGTGCACTTGTGGCCGGAGATGCCCCGGACACCTTCTACCAGGCCCTGCAGCTCACCTTTTTCCTCCAGGTGGTACTTCAGATTGAGAGCAACGGCCACTCCCTCTCGCTGGGACGGATGGATCAGTACCTCTACCCTTTCTACAAAAAGGACAGAGAAGCGGGAATCCTGGACCAAGAGTTTGTCATGGAAGTTCTGGAAAATACCTGGCTCAAACTGGTGAGTATCAAAAAAATCCGCTCCTGGTCGCACACCCGTTTTTCTGCGGGAGGACCTCTTTATCAGAATGTGACTATCGGTGGCCAGCTCAGAGACGGTTCGGATGCGGTCAATGATCTGAGTTTTCTCATTCTGAAATCTGTGGGAGAGACAAAGCTCACCCAGCCCAACCTGTCCGTCCGCTTTCATCCGGGAATCAGCCCGGAGTTTCTGCAGGAATGCATCAATGTGATTCAGCTGGGCTTCGGTATGCCTGCCTTCAATAACGACAGCATCGTAATTCCCTCCTTCAGGAAACTGGGCGTGGAAGAAGAGGACGCCTGGGACTATTCGGCTATCGGCTGTATCGAAACGGCTGTTCCCGGCAAATGGGGTTACCGCTGTACGGGCAAGCACTTTCTCAATTTTATGAGGGTTTTTCTGGCGGCCATCAATGACGGGGTAGACCCTGTAAGCGGTCGGCAGTTTCATAAAGGGAAAGGAAAGCTCACCGACTTTACCGACTTCTCACAGGTCATGGAAGCCTGGGATGATCAGGTCAGATTCTATGCCCGGGCGGGAATCGCCATCGATGCAGCCATAGACATTGTTCTCCGGGATGAAGCCCCGGACATTCTCTGTTCCGCCTTTACCGACAACTGCCTGGAGACCGGACTGACCATCCACGAGGGGGGCAGCAAATACGATTTTGAATCGGGACTACAGGTGGGGATCGCCAATCTGGGAGACTCTCTGGCTGCCATTAAAAAACTTGTCTTTGAAGAGAAGAGGATCAGTCCTCAGGAGCTGATGGAAGCCATGGCATCGGACTTTGCCGGCCCGGCAGGAGAAAAACTCCGGCTGATTCTGAAAAACTACGCTCCCAAATACGGCAACGACGAAGATTATGTGGATCAGCTTCTGGTCCAGGCCTATAACAGCTACATAGATGAAATCAGTGACAAATATACGATCCGCCGGGGAAGCGGTTCCATAGGATGCCGGTACTATGCGGGAACCTCCAGCATTTCCGGGAATGTTCCCGCCGGATCTGTGGTCCCCGCCACTCCTGACGGAAGAAAAGCCTGGCAGCCCCTGGCGGAAGGAGCCTCTCCCTCTTCGGGAGCGGACCTGAAAGGCCCTACAGCGGTAATGAAAAGCATAAGCAAACTGCCCACAGAAAAGATCCTGGGTGGAGTCCTTCTGAACCAGAAACTCTCACCCGCAGTCCTTGTAAACCGGGAGAAAAAAGAGAAACTGGCAGGCATGCTTCACAGCTTCTTCGATGATCTGAAAGGCTGGCATATCCAGTACAACATTGTGGATAAAGAAACCCTCCTGGCAGCTCAGGAGAAGCCCGAAGAGTACCATGACCTGGTGGTCAGGGTGGCCGGGTATTCAGCGTTCTTTACCAATCTCTCCCTGGAAACCCAGAACGATATCATCGCCAGGACAGAGCAGAAGCTTTAGGCAATCAGCCAGCCGCACTTCAGTCTTCTTTCCTGGGAAAAACGTTACCGTTTCGGCTCTCTTTTGTTCTCTCCTGCCTGGGTGATTAAGGTGAGATGATTGGATAGAGAGGTAAATTCTGTGAATGCTTCACTTCTCTCATACTAATGATTGTTTTGAGGGATCTGACTCCCGGCAGACAGCGGATCTTTTTGCGCAGGAGGGCTTCATAGGATTTGAGATTTTCGGCAACTATAACAAGCATGTAGTCCGCATCACCTGTAACATTAAAACAGGATAGAATCTCCGGTATTTCCTGGACAGCGTCCTCAAACCGGCTGGGTGTATCGTCTGTGTGTACAGAAAACATGATCTGTACAAAAGCAAGAATATCAAATCCCAGTTTCTCCCTGTTCAAGGTGGCATGATATCCTTCTATAATTTTTTCCGTTTCAAGTCTTTTCAATCGTCTCCAACTTGGAGTTTCACTTAAGTTCAGATGGTCTGCAATCTGAACATTAGAAGCCCTCCCATTTTCCTGGAGAAATCTCAAAAGAGTCACATCAACCTCATCAACAGATTCTTGTGGCATATTCTTCTCCATATTATGTATTTGTTAGTGTTTTCTTCTCAAACTTTAAACTCCAGAAGAAAAGATAGCAAGGATATTTCTTTCCAGGACAGCTATAATTTGATTAGTTTCTGGAATGGAGTGAAAAAAATAAAATGATCGAATGGAAGTCCCTTTTTCTTTTTCTTACCGCTTTAATTACAGCCTATCTTACACCGGGACCGGATATGGTCCTTGTAATGACAGTTTCATCTGAAAGAGGTAGAGGACCTGGGATATCCACTGCCATAGGAATTGGCTGTGCCCGTTTCATTCATGTTTTCGCTTCGGGACTTGGGATGGCGACCCTCTTTGACCGTGTTTCAGTCTTATATAATTTTGTGAGAATAGCAGGAGCTCTGTATCTCTTCTGGATGGCTTATCAATTTTCTATAAGTGCCCGTCTTGAGAAGTCTGAAACCACAATTGAATCCCAAAAAGAAAGATTCATTTTTCATGGCTTCATTACCAACATTCTGAATCCAAAAGCTTTAATATTCTGCAGCATTCTTTTGCCCCAGTTTCTCTACTCCCAGTCAATACCACTGATTCACCAGTTTTTCCTTCTGGGTTTAATTCTTGTACTAACAGGATTTCTATTTGATCTGCTTTATGCAACTCTTTCTGAAAAGATTGTCAAAGCATTGAAAAGAGGAAAAAAAACACATTTACAGAAATATTTTGCTTCCCCGGTATTTGCCTGTCTGGGAGTATATCTTTTAATTAAGGTATAAGAGCACTTACCCCAGGGCCACATCCAGTGTCATCATAACGGCAAACCCCAGCATGGCACCCAGGGTCGCCACATGGGTATTTCCCGAGTTCTGTGATTCGGGGATAGCCTCTTCCACCACGACAAAGATCATGGCCCCCGCGGCAAAAGAGAGGGCATAGGGAAGGATCGGTCTCATGACAAGTACCATGGCGGCTCCCAGAACACCCGCAATAGGCTCGACCATACCGGAAAACTGACCGTACACAAAGGATTTGGTCCGGGAAAGCCCCTCCCTTCTGAGAGGAACCGATACGGCTGCGCCTTCGGGGAAATTCTGAATACCGATACCCAGAGCCAGGGCAACAGCCCCCGCCAGGGACGCCGAGGGAATACCCGCCGCGACGGCACCGAATGCCACTCCCACGGCCAGACCTTCGGGAATATTATGCAGTGTAATCGCCAGAACCAGAAGGAGGCTCTTTCTCCAGGTGGTGTGTACGCCTTCTGCATTCTCAATGGGTTCTCCCAGATGAAGATGGGGAAGCACCCGGTCTACCAGCCTCAGAAAGACCCCGCCCAGAAGGAATCCCACCACGGCAGGGACCCAGGGGATAATCCCCATACTTTCGGCAAGGTCGATTGAGGGAGCCAGGAGTGACCAGAAACTGGCTGCGATCATCACACCGGCAGCAAATCCCAGCATAGTGTCCAGAACAGATTTTTTTATTGTCTTAAAGAAAAAGACCATGGCGGCACCCAGAGCAGTCACACCCCAGGTAAAGAGAGTTGCAATAAGAGCCTGTGTAACAGGTCCGAACTGTTTCATAAAATCGAGCATTCCAGCCTCCTGTAAAATTTGATTATAGTGGAAAAACGTATGAGGTGAAATCTGAAAAAGGAAAAAAGCTGTTCAGTCCCCTGAGTTATCCTTTCCGGACATGGCAATCCCCTCAGGCATACTCTACACTTAGTAGTGAGGTAATAAACAGAAAATGGTATGCCGGAATATCGTATACAGGACAAAAGCCAATATCCGGGAAGTAAGAGAGCAATACCCCGGCTGGAAGGCTGAAAATACTCTGATTCAGGTTTTTTCCGGTGTTCTCAACCAGAAAATAATAAGAAAACTCCAGCAGGAGCTGAATGAAATCTTTCCCCTAGCTCCTGTAATGGGTATGAGTACCGCAGGAGAGATCCTGGAGGGACGATTTTCGGAGAACAGCATTGTCCTGAGCTTCTGTTTTTTTGATACAACCAGAGTGAAAACATATCTTGTGGATCAGAATGACAACCTTTATGCGGCAGGAACCCTGATGGGGAAGGAACTCTCTCAGGACAGGATAAAGGCGGTAATACTCTTCGGCTGCGGACTGAAAGAGGAAAAGTTCATCAACAGCGAGCCCCTCCTGGCCGGTATAAAAGACAGCCTGGGAGATGTGCTGATTGCCGGAGGTCAGGCGGGGGATAACGGCATAGGCCAGAGGACTTTCGTCTTTACCAGGGAGCAGATTACCGAACACGGAGCCGTAGGAGCCTCCCTGAGCGGGTCTGATCTCAGAGCGGGGCATGCCTTCAATCTCAGCTGGATTCCTATCGGGAAAAAACTGGAAATAACCGAAGCCGAAGGAAACCATGTCATATCCATCGAAAACCAGACGCCCTATGATCTTTACAGCTACTACCTGGGCGAGGAAATTGCCCGGGATCTCCCCCTGGCCGGAGCGGAGTTTCCCCTGATGATAGACAGGAAAGGGCTGAATGTGGCCATTCATCCCATGAAAATCCATCCCGACGGGACCTTTGATTATATTCACAATTTCGAGAAGGGCGAAAAGGTTCAGTTCTGCTACTGCAATGCCGGATTAATCAGCCTGGGGGCGGAAAAACTCCGTCACGAGATCAGAGCCCTCCAACCACAGGCCATTTTTCTCTATGCCTGCGTCTCCAGAAAATGGGTCCTCGGGGCGGATATATCCATGGATCTTTCTGCTGTGAAACAGATTTCCCATTCCGCGGGAAGCTACTGCTATGGAGAGTACTACAGCCATGAAAATTCCCAGACCTACATGTTCAGTCAGACCCAGACAGCCCTGTCTCTTTCAGAGAGCCACCTGGAGGGAACAGCCCATGACGCACCGGAAGTATCAAGAACTTATCCCGAGGAATCCAGACAGTTCAGAACCATGCGGGTGCTCCACCGGCTTGTGGAAACTTCCACAAGAGAGATAGAGTCCATCAACACGGAGCTTGTCACCTTAACCAGACAGGATCCCCTGACAAAACTGGCCAATCGGCGCTATCTGGATGAAAAACTGAGGATGGAGATAAAACGCCATTCCCGTTCGGGGAACCCTCTTTCGCTGATTCTGATGGATGTGGATTTCTTTAAAAACTACAATGATTCCTACGGACACGTACAGGGAGACGAAGTCCTTCAGACGCTGGGGCAGCTTATAAAAAGGATCGTACGCAGACCCGATGATCTGGCGGCCCGTTACGGCGGAGAGGAGTTTACCTGCCTGCTGTCTGAAACACCGCCGGAAGGAGCGGGAATCATTGCAGAAAAACTGCGCCGGGAAGTGGAGGACCTGATGATCCCCCATAAAACGTCCGCTGTTTCGGACTATCTGACAATCAGCCTGGGAGTCTACACCACATTCTGTGATAAAGAGACCCTGAATAAAGACCTGTTCAGGATCTGCGATACCATTCTGTATAAAGCCAAAGGCTCCGGACGAAACTGCCTGGTTCAGGAAGCCAACATCTGATGCTTATTTCTCCTTACTTCACTTCCAGTCCCATGGATAGGAAAATATCCCGGAACTCATCCATATCCTCTGGGCTGTAGGGAGAATCCGCTCCCGCCGGTTCATAGGGCCGCCCCAGGACCCGGAACTTTTCCTTTGCCAGGGGATTGAAGTTCATCAGTTCCACAGGAAGAGCCCTTTCAAGGGAGTCCAGAAACTCAGCGATGCCGTTCAGATTCTCCCGGCTGTCTGTAAATCCCGGAATAAGAGGTACTCTCACCAGGATCTGAGCCTCTGAAGCAGCAAGCCATTTCAGATTTTCAAGGATCCTGATATTATTCCGGCCTATAGCTTTTTTATGCCTTTCCGGATCCATGATTTTCAGATCACACATAAAAAAGTCCGTGACCTCCGTCGCTGCTTTCAGGGTCTCTGGGGGAATCTGCAGGCTGGTTTCAACAGCCGTGGCGATCCCCTCTTTTTTCATTCGCCTGAGGATCTCAAGAGCGGCTTTCCCCTGAGCCAGAGGCTCTCCTCCTGTCAGGGTAATTCCCCCACCCGACTCCTCATAGAAAACCCTGTCCAGCAGGAGTTCCTCCACGACTGTATCTATGGAAACTTCAGACCCTATAAACGTCAGGGCACCTGTGGGGCAGGCTTTGGTGCAGGCTCCGCAGTCGGTGCAGAGATTCCTGTCAATGGAGATGCCTGTTTTCTTATCCAGACTCAAAGCCCCTTCCGGGCAGACCTTTACACAGTCACCGCATTTAAGGCAGCGCCCTTTGAAATACCAGAGCTGAATGGCTCCGGAAATTCCTTCGGGATTATGACACCACTTGCAGTTCAGGGGGCAGCCCTTTAAAAAAACCGAGCTCCGGATTCCCGGACCGTCATGGACAGCAAAGCGTTTGATATCAAAAATTACAGCATTCATACTCAGTCCTTTCAGGCTCCGTAACCGGTCCGGGCGATGATTTCATCCTGCAGGTCCCTGGCCAGTTCTGTAAAATAGGCGGTATAACCGGCCACCCTTATTGTAAGTCCCCTGTAGTCTTCCGGATTCTCCTGGGCTGCCAGGAGATCCTCTTTCCGGACCACATTGAACTGGACATGATGGATTTTCAACCGGACAAAACTCTTCAGCAAGGCCGAAAATTTCTTTCTGTCTTCGGCAGAACGGAAGAAGTCCGGAAGGAATTTCATGTTCAGCAGGGTGCCGTTGCTGGCAGGAAGAGAACTGACCCGGCTGACAGATTTCAACAGGGCTGTGGGACCTTTTTCGTCCCTTCCGTACATGGCGGAGATTCCCCCGTCAGCCAGGGGGGATCCGGAATACCGGCCATCCGGAGAGGCTCCCACATTCTTCCCCATGGGCACATGGGCTGAAACCGTATACAGACCCGTGTGATAGGGGCCGCCCCGGGCATTGCGGAACTCTTTCAGTCTAGCCGCAAAGTAGGTAACCCACTTGTTTCCCAGCTGATCGACCCACTCCACATCATTACCGTATTTGGGAACGTGATGGAGGACCCTCTGTCTGAGTTTTTCCTTTCCCTCCCAGTCGGATTTCAGTGCCTCCATGAGCTCCCGGGGAGTAAGAGACTTATCCTCAAAGATAAGCTTTTTTATTACAGCCAGAGAGTCTGCCACATTGGCCACCTGAATCAGCTGGATCCCCGACAGGTTATACAGGGCTCCTCCGGCGGTAACGTCCAGTCCCTTTTCCATGCAGTTATCGATCACCGAAGAGAGAAAGGGAGAGGGAAGGATCTGCGCATGGGCCCGGTCAACAAAATCACAGATACCGATCATTCTATCAATGTAGTAGTCCATCTGTTTCCGGAAGGCCTCTTCCAGGTCCTCAAAGGTTTTATACTCTTCCAGAGACCCGAAGCCCGGACCGATCTGTTCTCCCGTCTGAAGGCAGACGCCGTTGTTCAGGGTCATCTCCAGCGCCTTTACAAGATTGAACATGGCCGCATCGCTCCAGCCCAGATTGTTCCCGGGAGTTGTCAGTTCAACACAGCCTACCACCGCGTAATTCATGGCGTCATCGTGACTGATCCCCACGTTTTCAAGGGAGGGAATGATACTTTCGTCATTGAAGATCTGGGGCATACCGCTGCCTTTGCCTATCACAAAGGAGCAGTAGTCCACAAAATCATCGGGGCTGTTCCTGTGGAGCCGGACAGAGAGATTGGGCTGGGGCAGCCCGATATGCTCCTGGGCTTTCAGACACATCCAGGACAGGAGGTTCGACGCATCCCGCCCCTCCCTGTCCTGCCCGCCTACGGCCACATTGAATCCTATGGGGAATCCTGCAAAATACCGGGCCCCTTCGGAGTTCCGGAGATAGACAATTTTATTAAAGCTCAGCCAGAGGTGCTCCAGAAGGATCTGCGCAGCCTCAAGTGTCAGAACACCCGAAGCAAGGTCTTTTTCCAGATAGGGGTAGAGGTACTGATCCAGCCTTCCCGGAGAGAAGGAGGACGCATTGGATTCGGCCTGAAGCAGAACAAACAGAAACCAGAGGGACTGAAGGGCCTCATGAAAAGTTCCGGCTGGTTCCACGGCCAGCTTCCGGCAGATTCTGCTGATCTCCCTCATCTCATCAGATGCCTTTCTATACTCCTCCCGGGAACTCAGCTCTTCCGCCAGGTCTCCATAGCGCAGGATAAAAGAAGATGCCCCGTCCAGGGCTGTCTCCAGGGCTTCATAGAAGTCCTGTTTATCCCGGGGAGCCGCCAGTTTAAGCTTCCGGGCTTTGGCCGCCAGTTCAGCTGGTCCGTTATGAAGCCAGCTCACACAGTCCGGAGCAATATGCCCCTGGGCATGGTCCTTCTGATTGATTTTAACAACCCGGCCAATCTCTTTAATGGGACCGCCCTGCTCCCGGCCGATATAGTCCTCCAGAGTTCTGCCCTGCCAGAAGGGAATCAGCTCTTCAAATAGGGCTTTACGTTCTTTCTCGGATTTCTGGAATTTGTCCTGGTCCCTTGTATCCAGAATATCAAACTCCTTCTCAAGCCAGGACAGTCCGGCTTCCGGAAAGATCACGCCGCTTCGGATCCCGGGTGTTCTGTTTCCAACCAGCTTTTCTTCCGGATCTATCCGGATAGGCAGTTCTTTCAGAGACAGAGCAAAGGCCTTCGCCCTTTGCAGGACCACAGAATCATGGGGATTTTCCCTGTAGGAACGGGTTATACTGAGGGCCTGATCGACCGAAACAATCCGCTCCTCCTCCATAATTTTTTTCTTATAGTTCAGGATCTCCTCATCCAGAGAGAGAGACATGAGATGATCTAACTGTTCCATAACGGCCGGCTCCTTTAAAAGGGTATATTCTTCATATGATAATTATATATTATCATATGAAATTACATCTATCGCTATATCTTCAGATAATGTATAATAATCGAAAATATGAAAAATTTTAATAGCCAATAGGAGTGAAACATGAAAAGAGTTCTGCTTACAGGCGGCAATGGTTTTATAGGTACCCGGCTCCGGGAAACCTATCAGGGGAAATTCTCCATACTGTCCACGGATGTACAGGAACTGGATATCCTGGAAGAAGACAAAGTCATGAACGCCTTCAAGCTTTTCAAACCCGACTACGTGATCCATGCTGCGGCCATCGCCCTGACGGATTTCTGTAATAAGAACCCGGAAAAATGCCATGCCATCAATGTGGACGGAGCCGTCAATATTGCCAGGGCCTGCAGAGAGTACGGTTCCCGGATGATCTTTCTCAGCACAGAGCAGGTATTTAACGGCAACAGGGAAAGCGGCCCCTATAAGGAGACGGATATCCCCGATCCCGACACAATGTACGGTAAAAACAAATACGAAGCCGAAGGAAAGATCCGGGAAGTTCTTGAAAACCTGATCATTCTCCGGTTTACCTGGATGTTCGGAGTTCCCGACAGGAACCGGCCGGTAGTGAACAATATTTTCTGGGATACAGTGAAGTCCGTGATGAAAGGGGAACCCTTCAAAGTTCCTGTCAACGAATACAGGGGACTGACCTATGTGAATGAGCTCATAGATCAGTTTGACAGGATCCTGGACCTGGCTCCCGGCCTCTATCATACGGGAGCAAAAAATGACAATAACAGATACGACGTAGTCTGTCATATCCTCAGAGAGATGGGACTGGGAAACCGGATCGGGGAACTGATTATACCGGACAGGGAAAAATACTCAGATCATCCCCGGGATGCCAGGCTGGATACCTCTCTGATCCAGTCCGGAGACATAAAGTTCTCCGAAACCATGGAGGGCATAAGCCGCTGCGTCAGGGAATATAATTTGAAAATGGGCTAATCTCCGTTAGAATATAAGATATGATATTCCTGGCCCATGGTGAGTACCACCTCTCAATTACCAACAGGGTTGTGGTTGCCATTCTGGCCGGCCCCAATAATATGGAGAGCTTTCTGCGATTCCTATCGGACATGGAAACCCTTGTCCTGAAATCGGGAACAGAACCCTGGGGACTTCTCTTTGTCGCCCTGAATACAGCGATCATGAGCCCGGAGGCGGAACATCTGGTCCTGGATTTTACCCTGTGGGCGGAAAAACAGAACTGCCGCTGCACAGCCTGGTCTGTGGAACACATTTCAGGTGGCAAGGGAATGGTAAAAAATCAGTGGGAGCGGGTCTTTGCCGAAACACCCCACATCATGCCCCGGTTCTTCCTGACCGATAAAGAAGCTTTCTACTGGCTGGGGGCCAGGGGCTTTGTTTCTGACTTTTCAGAAGAAGACAGAAAATTCATCGGGGATCATCTCGTTTAGGGTCTCCCCTTTTTGCCGGGGGAGACCGTTTTTATTCTGTTCTGTTGAATGGGATCTTATTTGAAAAAGGTCTGCCTCAGCCAGTTCTGGGCTTTCACGGCATTCCCGTCTTTCAGAAGTTCCTTTATCTCCGAACGCTTCTCTTCCGTCAGGATCCTGTCAATCATCTGAAGGTATTTAATACTGGCTTCAATGGCTCCCTTCCCGTCTTCCCGATAGGGATACTGATCCATAGAGTACCAGCCCTGGTATCCCGTTTCCTTCAGCCAGAAAAGGAGTTCCACATAGAGGGGAAAATGGACGCTCCCCACAATCATATCATCATCCCAACTATTATAATTGTCATTGAAATGCATATGGAATAGTTTTTTTCCGTACTCCTGCAATATGACGGCCGCTTCGGAGACATTCTCTCCCGCCACAAAAGAGTGACCCGTATCTATGGTGACACCCACATTTTCCAGGCCTATTTCCTTGGCCATCAGAAGGGTATCCGAAGCCCTGGCCATGAAACAGAAATTCCGCGGTTCCTTGGGTTTATATTCCAGAGAAAACCGTATATCCGGAGCTTCTTCCGCCAGGGTATAAAGATTCTCTTTAAGCCAACGGCGCTCCTGAACCAGATCGCTCTGAAGGGAGTAATCAAAACCGTCCTGGCCCGGCCAGATATTGAGGACACCGCAATTCAGCTTGCGGGCCATATCCACACACTCACGGGTGTAATCCATAGCAGCCTTCCGGGTTGCTTCATCTTTGGCCGAAAGGGTCCCCCGTCCCCACTGCTTCTGGCTGAAATGATCCGGAATGATAGAAACACACTCCAGTCTGTAGTGGTCCAGCATCTGCTTCATCTCATTGACATTGTCCGGAGAGACATCCCATGTTCCCACAAGTTCAATCCCTTTCACTCCGTCAATTTCCGAAGCCTGCCTGATAAGGCTCTCTTTCGACTCCACATCCTTATAGCCGCTGGAAAGAAAACGGTCACAGGTATTTCCCAGATTCCCCAGAATGACTGCATATTTTATCATTGATTCCTCCTTCTGTTATTCCATATAAAAAACTTCTTTCAGCGGCCAGATTCTGGGTGAAGAATCCTCGTTGCACTCCATCAGGGGCTCCATATACGCCCACCACTTCCGCTGTACCTCCCCCCCCGGCTGCCCTTCATCGGTCCGGTCGGGTGTAAGAAGATGAAAGGCGAACAGGGTGATCCCGTCATCATCCAGGAATATACTGAACTCTCTCAGACCGGCCCGGCGCAGCTCTTCCTTCAGGTCCGGCCAGATTTGGTCATGCCTTTTTTTATACTCCTCTGCCATACCGGGATGGAGGCGCATCTTAAAACCTACTCTCTGCATAGAAACTCCTTTTTTATCTGCCTGCCTGCAGGGCTTTTCTTGTATTCCTCCGGGAGATGACATAATTCATGATAAGAACAAGAATCAGTACACCGCCCCAGATAACATCCCTGTAGAAATTGCTGACATTTTCAAACATATTCAGCCCTGAAGAGAGTATCTGAAGGATCAGGATCGCCATGGTGACTCCGGTAATTTTTCCGAAGCCCCCTTCCGGATGAACCCCTCCCAGAACGGCGATAAGCACACACTGCAGAGTATAGGATGATCCGTAGTCCGCTTTGGCCGAGTTAACACGGGCCATCATAATGAGTCCGGCCACCGAAGAGAGGATCCCCGAAATCATATAGGTTTTAATGATGATCAGGGTATTGTTCATTCCCGCGAAAAGGGACGCTGTGGGATTGGTACCGATCAGGTAAATCTGCTTTCCGAATCTTGTCCGGGAGAGCAGGATCCCTATCGCAATGGCCGCCGCTGTATACACCAGAAACGGTACGGGAAGAAATCCCAGGAGGGTTTTATTCCCGATCTTTGAAAACAGGATAGGCAGACCGCTGATGGGCCTCCCCTTTGTAATCACAATGGCAAATCCCGTAAAGAGCTGCTGGGTTCCCAGGGTCGCCAGGATGGGGGGAATATTAAATCGGGAAATCAGTATTCCGTTGAAGATTCCCGCACAGGCTCCCACAAGCAGGGCAATCAGAATGCCCAGTAAAACCATTAGAAGGACATAACCGTCCGGCGAGCCTTTGGGCACCATGGCTATCAGAAACCGGGCGGTCACAATGGCCGAAAGGTTGGCTGTTCCCACCACCGCCAGATCGATACCACCTGTCATCATGGCAAGGCTGATCCCTACGGCCATCAGACCGTATTCGGGAAACTGCTTCAGCATGGACACGAGGTTCCAGGACCGCAGGAATATCTCCGGTTCCATCAGACTCATTAGGGAAAATACCGCAATGAGCATCATAAAGAGACGGAAGTTGTTGGAATTGGTTGTGATTTTCATTTTCCGAATCACGACAGAGCCTCCTTGCGTTCCGGTTTATGGGACTTCTTCTTTTTCTTTGAAGTCATAACCTGGGAGGCCGAAACCCCGGTCCCGATGAGAATGATCATACCGGTAAAGACTTTCTGCCAGTATGTGGAGATCCCCAGCAGAATCAGACTGTTGGACATAATCGTCATCAGAGCCATCCCCAGCATGGTCCCTGTCAGAGTTCCCAGCCCCCCTGTGACCCGGGTTCCCCCCAGGACAACCGCGGCAATCACAATCATTTCAATTCCCAGAAGGTTTGTGGGATGACAGTTTCTCATCATACAAGCCCGGGCGATTCCGGCGATCCCGGCAATCAGCCCCACATAGGAGTAGATAAACAGTTTGATTCCCAGGATATTGAATCCCGCTCTCTGAGCAGAAACTTCATCTCCTCCCAGAGCATAGATCCCCCGGCCCAGCATGGTGAACTTCAGCAGGAAAAAGGTAAGGGCCAGGAAAAAGATCAGAATGAATATTGTCACAGGCATATCCGAGCTCAGCCCCAGGCCGGCGTTGTAGGCCGAAAAGAGCCTGGCCTTGCCATGTTCAAACATGGCCGGAGGGACAGGCAGTTCGTGTGCTGCCAGGACCCCCTGCATAATGCCGATATAAAGGCTGGATGTTCCCAGAGTCACGACCAGGGTGGGAAAGCGGAAAAACCCGATCAGGAATCCGTTGAAAAGGCCCATAATCACGCCGAAAACGGCTCCCATCAGATAGGGGAGAACCACAGGACCGGCATAATCGACATTCAGAAGAACCCGGGTGGTAATATACATGGACAGGGAGGCTATAGCCGGAAAGGACACATCGATCCCCCCGGAGACAATGACAATCTGCGCCCCGATGGCAAAAAGGGCGGGGACAATGATCGACCGGCTGAGATCTACCAGGTTATTCCCTGTAAAAAACTGCCCGCTCCGGAACTGTATGAGAAAACTCAGCAGTATGATGGCGGCCAGCACATAGGGTTCAGTGCTTTTTCTCATTTTTTTTATACTAATATTCATTTCACGGCCCCCTGAAGATCTCCGGTTATGACTCGGTTCAGGTCCTCTTCCGTGGCCACCCCCGGATCCAGCTCCCCGACGGCCTGTCCGTCCCGCATGACCAGGACCCGGCTGCAGGTGGACAGGATCTCCGGCAGATCATCGGAGATGACGATAAGGCCCATGCCCTGTTCCGCCAGATTTCTCAACAGAGCATGAATATCATATTTAGACCCGATATCCACTCCCACTGTGGGCCCGTTGAGGATCAGAACCTTCAGATCATTTGCCAGCCATCGGGCCAGCACGATTTTCTGCTGATTACCCCCGGACAGGGTCTGTACAGGCTGGTCCGCATCACTGGCAGCCACAGCAAGTTCTTTAATCCAGCGGGAAACCTCTGAATCGATTTTTTCCGTCTGGAGGAAACCGGATTTTCCAGTGAGTTTGTCAATTTTGGCGACGATTGTATTCAAGGTAATAGACTGGGGGAGAAAGAGACCTTCCGTAAGACGGTCTTCCGGAACGTATCCGATCCCGCTGTCTACGGCGTCTTTCACACAGGAGAGTTCTTTCTCCCGCCCCTCAACGAGAAGCACTCCCGAATCGGGAAATTTCATTCCGAAGAGGGTCTGAACCAGCTCGGTTCGCCCTGAACCGAGGAGGCCTGTAATCCCCAGGATCTCTCCCGGTCTGAGGGCAAAACTTATATTTTCATAAGCCCCCGAAAGGGAAAGATTCTTTGCCTCCAGAAGAGGATCCTTCCCCGCTGAAGCCGCATGAAAGGATTCCTCCTTAAACTCCCGTCCGGTCATATAATAGGCAAATTTTCTGTTATCCAGCTCGGAGGTTCGTCCTGTTACAACATTTTCTCCGTTTCTCAGAATTGTAAACCCTTCGGAGATCTCAAAGACCTCATCCAGTTTATGGGAAACAAACAGTATGGCAATGCCCTGCTGCTGAAGATTCTTTATGACTCCGAAAAGAGATTTCACCTCTTTTTTCGTAAGGGCCGTTGTCGGCTCATCCATGATAATCAGCCTGGCGTCATACAGAAGAGCCCTGCTGATAGCGATGAGCTGCTTATCCGCAACAGGCAGATTCTCTACCCTTTCATCCAGATCTATGTTGAAGTTGATCCGGGAAACGGCTGTCTCCGCGATCTCCCTCATCCTTTTATAATTGACAATTTTATGGCGGTTCATCAGTTCCATATTGAACGCCAGATTTTCCATAACTGTTAAATTCGGGAATACCGAAAAGTCCTGATAGATAACCTGAACACCCCTGTGAATAGCATCCATAGGATGAATCTTTTTAAATTCTTTCCCATCAAGATTGATGAGGCCTTCATCGGCTTCGTAAAAGCCGGAAATAATCTTAATCAGCGTAGATTTCCCGCAGCCGTTCTCACCGGCAAGAGAGTGGATTTCTCCCTTTCTGATTGCCAGAGAGACACCTTTCAGGGCTTTTACCCCCCCAAAAGATTTTTTGATATTTTCGACCTGCAGAATATAGTCAGACATAGAGACCTTCCTTTTTAAAAAAACCGCCTCTCCGGAGAGAGGCAGTCGATGATGTCTGCAATAATCAGAAGTTATAGTCGAGCATATTGTCCTTATTCATGACAATCCAACCGGATCCGATCAGCACTTTATCCGATCCCGGGGCAAACTGCATATTGTCGTATCCGGGAAGTCCCAGATCCAGTCCGTTACCGATCTCTTCACCCCGCAGTATTTTGGTGGCCAGAGAACACATGGCATAGCCGGCATCTTTCGGATCCCAGAGAGTTATATACTGAAGGATTCCGCTTTCCAGGAAGGGACCGCATTCTGAAACAAGACCGGTTCCTGCAACAAAGACCTTATCTTTGAGACCCAGCTCTTCTATGGCCCGGGAAACACCGGGAGCATCCTTGGAAGAGGTCCCCATGATTCCTTTCAGGTTGGGATACTTTTTGAAAAGCTCTTTTGCTTTTTCGTAAGCCCTTTCCATATTGTCTTCCGACTCAACCCGGGGTTCCTCCGCCAGAAGTGTCATATTGGGATAGGCAGTCTGCTGATGAGCAACGCCCCCGTCGGCCCACTCGTTATGGGACGCATTGGTAACATGTCCTACCATAGTGGTATACACACCGTCTTCTCCCATGGCCTTAGCCAGGTTATCCATAATGAAGGCGCCATAGTCGGCATTGTTGAATGCTTCTATGTCGTACATGGTATTTTCCTGAAAAGAGGCTTCGTGGGTCACAACCACAATCCCTTTATCCAGGGCTTCAGCCAGAACCGGTTCCAGTGCTGCCGGATCAACAGGGACAACACACAGAGCATCCACGCCCTGGGCGATCAGATCCTGTATAACCTGAACCTGCATAGCCGCATCAGTTTTAGCCGGGCCCTTCTGAAAAGCATTCAGCCCGGTATCTGCGGCAAACTCTTTCACTCCCACTTCCATCCGTACAAACCAGGCATTCGTACTGTCCTTGGGAACCAGAGCGATCTTCCATTCCGATTCAGGTTTGGGTCCGGCCGGTTCAGACTGTCCACCTGCGAAGACAGCTGAAAACGCCATTGTCAGGACCAGGAACAGCACAACACTTTTTTTCCAATCCATAAGAAACTCCTTTTTTTGTGGTGATTAATTTTATTGTAACATCGATTGAACAGCTGTCAATTTATTTAGTATTTTTTAGTAAATTTCACCATACATGTAGGGTTAGCGCGAAATAACCTATTTTAAATCAGATAAAATCCGTTTATTATTTAGTTTATTTTAGTAATGTTTAGTTTTTCTTGTCATACTTGAAAAAGAAAGATACAGTAGTAATCAAGGAAACATCATGAGCGTAACCATAAAAGATATCGCTGCAAAAGCAGGAGTGTCTCCTGCAACGGTATCTCTCGTCATAAATAACAAGCCCGGTGTGGGAAAGAAGACAAGAGAGAGGATACTCACCCTCATCGAAGACCTGGCATACGAAGGCCCCTCGACAAAACAGCCGGGACAGGATTCTATCGGATCCATCAGCTTCCTTCAGATAACCCGGCATGGACATACTCTCAACCGAGACCACGATGTCTTCATTGCCGACTATATACGGGGTATGAGTCAGGAAGCTAAATCCAAAAATATGAGCCTGAAGATCATGACCTATAAAACAACTCCCATCGAGGAGATTGCCCATACCATCCGTTCAAGTGAGGACACCGGTTTTGTTATCCTTGGAACCGAACTCAGCTTTCAGGACATTCAGGCTTTTGCGGGCCTGGAGAAACCGATTGTCTTTCTGGACAGTTTCTATCAGGAACTGCGTTTCGACTTTATCGACATGAACAATGAGGATTCGGTGAACCAGATTCTCCTCCACTTCATCGAATTGGGTCACAGGGAAATCGGCATGATAAGCAGTACCCAGCCGACCCCCAACTTCAAGCTCAGAGAAAAAGCCTTCAGAGAAGGGCTGGGCCGCCATGGGCTGGAGTTCAAACCGTCCCGGATTATCGAAGTGGACTCTACCTTTAACGGAGCCTGTGACGATATGAGGCTTTTCATTCAAAAGGGAAAAAAGCTTCCCCGGGCCCTGTTCTGCGCCAATGACATCATTGCCAGCGGCTGTATGAAAGCCTTTAACGAGGCGGGAATAAGAGTCCCCGAAGATGTATCTCTGGCGGGATTCGACAACCTGCCTATCGCATCCATGTCGACGCCGGGCCTCACAACCATAGATGTGTGTAAAAATAGAATGGGCCGTATGGCCATACAGCTGCTTATGGATAGAATTCTGGTAGATCCGGAAGCCCCTCCCGCAAAAGTCGTCTTCGGGGGTAAACTGATAATCAGAGAAAGTATCATGGATCTGACCAGTCTCTGACCGGAAAATAAACAGGAGAGATCTGAATGGGTTTTCTGACTCCCTCCGCCTTCCAGGGATCGCTTAAAAAAAGCTCCTACTTTGAAGGCTGGTATATAAAATCCACCAATCCCCAGTCAGGACAGACTCTGGCTCTGATACCGGGAGTGTCACTGGGAAAGGACTCCCATGGATTTATTCAGATCATTGACAGCGCAGAGCATAAAACAGCCTACATCCGTTTCGCAACCCGTGACTTCGGATACAGTAAAAAAGAATTCGATATTTCTCTGGGAGCAAACCGGTTTAGCAGCAGGGGAATAGAACTCAGAGAAACCCGGGACAGCCACACTCTGTCGGGGGAGCTCATTTTTACAGGGACAGTTCCCTTTCCTGTGACACTCGGGTCACCCGGGATCATGGGCCCCTATAGATACGCCCCTTTTCTGGAGTGCTATCATGGGGTGGTTTCAGCCGACCACAGAGTGGACGGTGAGATTTGCTGGAACGGAACCAGGTATCTCCTAGACAAGGGAAGAGGATACGTTGAAAAGGACTGGGGTCACTCCATGCCCTCCTCGTGGATATGGATCCACTGCAATCTGTTTGAGGAAGCAGGAACGAGTTTTATGCTCTCGGTGGCCCGGGTTCCCTGGTTGGGGAGAGAGTTTACAGGACATCTGGGCTTTCTCTACACAGGGGGAAGGTATCACCGCTTTGCCAGCTATCTCAAAAGCCGGGTGATCCTTGAAAACCTGAACAGGAAGGAACTGAGTCTGAACATCAGGGCCAAGGATTTTGCCATCGAGGTCAAAGCAGATCTGGATGGATCAGGCGGGACCCTGCAGGCTCCCGTTCAGGGAGATATGGCCCGTACAATCCGAGAGAGGGTGGATACCCCCGTGTCGGTGATTATGAAAGACCCTGCCGGAAAGGTCCTGTTTCAGGGACAGGGCAGACAGGCAGGGCTCGAAATGACAGGAAATCCTGCAGAATTACTGTAAAGCCTATTCCAGAAGCAGCGCCGCCGCTCCCAGAAGCCCCGCATTCGCCCCCGTCTCGGCCAGCTTGATCTCCATCTCCTGAATCATCATTTCATGGGTATGAGAGAGGAATTCCCGGCGGATGCTTTGGAAGTACTCTTCACCGAAGGCCATGAGCCCTCCCCCCAGAACAACCAGTTCGGGATTGAGCATCTGATGGATATTAAAGAGAGAGACTCCCACGGCTGTGGCGGAATCTTCCACGATTTTCCGGCAGATAGGATCTCCCGCTTTCATTCCGTCTTCAATCTTTTTGCCGTCCATGCCGGCGGCGCTCTCTTCGGTGACTCCAATGGTACTTTTCATCCCCTTGCGGAGATGCATTCTGTAGAGGCTGGGAAAAAAAAGCCCCGACGCCAGGGCCATGGAACAGCCGTAGTTACCGCAGGTGCACTTTATATCCGAGTTGTAGTCAATGATGGAGTGCCCCACTTCTCCGGCGGTACCGCTGCGGCCCCGGACCATTTTTCCGTCCAGGATAATGCCTCCGCCGATTCCTGTACTGACCGTGACAAAAACAGATGAGTTATACCCTCTGGCAGCACCGTATTTGAACTCCCCGTAGGCCTGGGCATTGGCATCGTTGTCCATAACAATTTTGAGGCCGGGAAAATGGCTTTTCAGTTTATCCACCAGAGGAAAATCCCGTATGGTTATGGGAAAGTTGCTTGTGGTGATAATTTTCCCTTCTTTAAAATTGACATGTCCCGCCAGAGCCACACCTATTCCCAGTAGATCCCCGGGAGTACAGGAGTTGTTCCTGAGAAGAGTATTCAGCAGATCCACCACCGCAAGGAGAATCTCATCACTGGTGGATTTATGATGATCGTAGACAATTTCACTGGCGACCAGACTCCCCTCCTGAGAGAAGAGAGCGGCCGCCAGTTTGGTGCCTCCCAGGTCGACACCGCAGAGAAGCTTTTCCATTTGAAACCCCTTTTAACCTTTTACAGAACCAGACATGAGTCCCCTGACAAAGTACCTACCCGAAACCAGGTAGATCGCCAGAGTCGGGAGGGCAGCCATCAGAGCACCGGCAAAGTGAACATTGTACTCCTTCACACCGGTCGAGGAGCTGACAAGGTTGTTCAGAGCCACAGTCATAGGCTGAGAGGCGGCATCTCCGAAGGACACACCGAAGAGGAAGTCATTCCAGATATTTGTCGTCTGCCAGATGACCGACACCACAATGATAGGAGTGGAATTGGGCAGGATGATATCCATGAAAATCTTGAAAAAATGCGCCCCGTCCACCTGGGCGGACTGAACCAGCTCTGCGGGAAAACTGTCGTAGGTATTTTTGAAGAACAGGGTGGTAAATCCCAGACCGTAGACAGTATGGACCAGCACAAGACCCGAAGTGGTTCCTGCCAGATGCAGAGATCCCAGGACACGGGCGGTGGGTATCAGAACGATCTGAAAGGGAATGAAACATCCGAAGAGGATCAGGCCGAAAAGGAATTTATCCCCGGGATAATGCCATTTGGACAGGACAAATCCGCTGAGAGACCCCAGCAGCGTGGAGAAGAAAACCGCGGGAATAACCATTTTAATAGAGTTGAAAAAATAGGGTCTCAAACCCGTGGCCTGCACACCGATCTGAGCTTCCGACCAGGCTTTCTGCCAGGGAATGATCTGAAAATCCTCGGGAAGGGCAAGCATATTGCCCCCGCGGATCTCTGCCAGAGGTTTAAAGGAATTCACAACCATCACATACAGGGGAGTCAGAAAAAAGACGGCAAACAGTACCATCAGCACAGTTACCACATACCCTGTCTGTTTTTTCATTCGCATTGTATCTTTAATCGTCATCGTTACTGATCCTTCACTATGGTTCTGATGTAGGGAATGATAATGATGGCGAAGAGTACCAGCATAAATACTGCAGAACCGGCTCCGACACCCATCTGATTTCGTGTAAAAGTATAGGAGTACATGAATGTTGACGGCAGCTCTGTCGCCCTGCCCGGCCCTCCGTTGGTCAATGCAATGACAAGGTCATAGGACTTGATCGCCATATGCCCCAGAATAACAAAGACTGATGTGAAAGAAGGCCCCAGCTGAGGGATGATAATCCTCCGGTAAAGTGTCCACATACCCGCACCGTCGACAACCGCCGACTCTATGGTGGCATGATTGACAGCCCTCAGCCCCGCCAGGAACATGGTCATCACATAACCGGTCACCTGCCAGACCGCGGCGATCACAATGGTATAGATGGCATAATCGGCACTTTTTATCCAGTTGAATGTAAAGTTTGTAAAACCCCAGGTATGCATGATCTGTTCCAGACCGATTCCGGGATCCAGGAACCACTTCCATGCGGTACCGGTAACGATAAAGGAGATAGCCATGGGATAAAGGTAGATAGGGCGGAACAGCCGTTCCCCCAGTTTGCTCCAGTCCACCAGGATGGCCAGGAAAAGCCCCAGAAAGGTGGAGATAGTTATATAGAGAACACTGAAGATCGCAAAATTCTTCAGAGCTGTATGCCAGTGGGGAAGTTTGAACATTTTAACATAATTCTGAAATCCTACCCAGTCGTAAGAGGGCATTAAACGTGAGTTGGTAAATGAAATATAGATGGTAAAAATGATGAAGGCATAAACAAATACAAAGGTAAGAATAAGGGTCGGCATCAGCACGAACCGGGCGGTTACATCATCCTTCGTCAATCGCCACTTGCTGTGTGGTGTCATATTTTTGTTCCTTTTTTTTAAAAGTGATGAACCGGCCGTTTCAAAAAAGAAGCTTCAAAACGGCCGGTGGGATTCATTAAATTATAGTACTATTATTTTGCAGCAGCAACCGCATCTGCCAAATCCTGGGCGGCCTGTTCGTCGCTGTAGGATTCATCATTGAAATGAGCGGTAATGACATCAAACATAGCCTGTTTCAGTCCGGCGGGGACAGCGTGTCCGTGAGCCATGGAACCGAAAAGGGTACCGTTTCTGGAGGCTTCAGCCAGGTCTTTCATACCTTTTTTACCGGCCGCATCAAACTCCGCATCAGAGATGTCGGTTCTGGCGGGAACAGATCCCTTAACCAGGTTGAAGGCAATCTGAAAACTGGGCTGCATAATGGATTTTGCAAGCTCTTTCTGGGCATCCTGGTAGGCAGGATCCACATCGAACATAACAAACTGGTCGGAGTTGAAAGTAACAGTGCCCTGTGATCCGGGGACACGGAAGAAATAGAAGTCTTTTCCCGGTTCCAGACCGGCGTTTTTAAACTCGCCTTTTGCCCAGTCACCCATAATCTGGAAAGCGGCCTTTCCTTCGATAACCATGGCAGAAGCCAGGTTCCAGTCCCTTCCGCTGAAGTTGTCATCCACAAAGGATCTCAGCTGACGCATTCTGCTGAAAACTTCCACCATTGTGTCGGAACGAAGCGCCGCATCGTCCAGATCAATCATGGTTTTCTTGTAGAATTCAGGTCCGCCTGTAGAAACAACAACACCGTCGAACATGGTTCCGTCCTGCCAGGCCTGTCCGCCATGAGCCAGGGCTGTGTATCCGGCGGCTTTTACTTTTTCCATGGCAGCCATAAATTCGTCCCAGTTTTTGGGTTCGGAAATATTCAGACTGTCCATGATCTCTTTGTTGGCCCATACCCAGTTGGTAGAGTGAACATTCACAGGAGCGGCAACCCAAACACCATTGTATTTGGAGAAAAATTTGAGAGCGTCAGGAACAACGGCATCCCAGTTTTCTTCTTTAGCCACATCATTCAGGTCAGCCAGGAACCCCAGCTCGGCCCAGTCGATAATATCAAATCCCAGCATCTGAACAGCGACGGGAGGATTCCCTGCTGTCGCTCTGGAACGAAGAACTGTCATTGCCTGATCTCCACCGCCTCCGGCTACGGGAGAATCGGTCCAGGTGATTCCTTTTTTCTCAAGATCTTCTTTCAATACATTCAAAGCAGCCGCTTCGCTGCCTGAGGTCCACCAGTGCAGAACTTCTACATTGCTTCCGTCAATAGCTTCTTCGCCGGCTCCGCCCTCTTTCTGACCGCCTGCAAAAAGCATCAGAGATGACATAAGCAGCACTGCCAACAGACTGATAGAAACCTTTTTCATTTTTCCTCCTTTATCGCACGCGAAAAAGAACGTGGATAAATCAGTGATTTTATAATAATCTTATCATCGCAATTTTCACTTGTAAACTTTTATTTTTCATATGAAGATTATTATTGTCGTATACACAGATATTATTGATGCGATTACTTAGATTATACTGTCATAGGAAAAGGAGAAAAAAATACAGTGATACGTCATATTGTTCTATTCAACTATTCGGAGAATGCGGAAAAAGAGAAACTGGAGGAGCTGCATGCAAGATTTGCCGCCCTTAAGGGGATGATACCGGAAATACTCGGATTTGAGTGGGGTGTGAACATAAGCCCCGAGAATCTGAACCTGGGGTTCACCGACGGTTATGTCCTCTCTTTCGCCGGAACAAAAGAGAGGGATTCCTACCTTGTCCATCCGGACCATAAAGCGTTTTCTGCCTATGCCGGTCCCCTTCTTGAAGGGGTTCTGGTCTTTGACTACGAGGCAGAAGAGATCTGCTGAACCTCCTCCTCCCTGCCCGAAAGAGCACTCCGGTAGGCCGCATCAAGGACATACTGGGCCCGGGCTCCCTCTTCCACTCCCGGGGAGAAGGGAGTTCCCTCTACAACTGATTTGAGAAATCTGTACTGGTTCTCCGCATGGAAACGGTTCCAGCCGATCACTGACCGGGGATTGGGAATTTTCGCCTCCGGGTAGTGCTGCAGGGTTTCCAGCCGTTTCCACCCCTCCTCCTTCCGGTCCTGATCGAACCAGTAGAGAAAGCCCGGATCCATCAGACGGAACTGAAAAGACCCCCTGCTGCCATAAACCGTTATATTCAGATCATCCAGAGTCCCCGTGGCAAAACGGGAGACTTCCACGCTTCCCCGGCCCCCCTCTGTCAGCCGGCACTGAAGCCAGGCCGCATCGTCCACAGAAACAGAGGCCATCCCGCCTTCACGTCCCGGGACGGGCCGCTCTTTTATGTAGATTTCCAGATCGGCTCTGACACTTTTGAAGTCCCCCAGAAGATAGCTCAGCAGATCCAGAACATGGACGCCCAGATCCGCCAGAGCCCCTCCGCCGGACCTGTCAAAATCCATCCGCCAGCTGTATGGACGGGAGGGGTCCTGATAACCTGTATGAAAATACTCTCCCCGGAAGGAGTAGACCTCTCCCAGACGGCCCTGGTCAATGAGTTCCCGGGCTTTCATAATGGCCGGAACAAAGCGGTAATTGAAAATCATCCCGATTTTTCCCCGGGATTTTTCCGCGGCCCTGAGGATTTCATCCGTTTCGGCGGCGTTCAGGGCCAGGGGTTTTTCGCAGAGAATGTGCTTACCCCCTTCAAGAGCGGCTATAATCTGATCCTTATGGAGATAGTTGGGAGTGACAAGATCAATCACGTCCACTTCGGGATCCTCCAGGATTTCCCGGAAACTGCCGTAGCCTCTGTCAAACCCGTTTTCCCGGGCTGTTTCTACCGAAGCGCTTTTTCCAGACCTGAGAACTCCGGTCATCCGTATTTCCGGAAGCTTTCCCGGATAGAAGTGAGGAATCTCCCTGTACGCCAGCAGATGGATTCTGCCGATTCCTCCGAAACCTGCCATAGCTACGCCGATTTTATCCATTTACCAATTCTCCTTCAGAACAGATTATGTATTTTCCCTTTTCCGCCGGCCTGTTTCAGACAGCCCGGTCCAGTGCGGACCGCAGTTCTTTTACGGCTCTAGTGATCCTGCCGGATCCCGGAACATAGCGGTTTCCCGGACCTTCACCGTCAGGTCCTTTCAGCAGAGCCGAAGAGTACTCCCCCACAGTCATTCCGGCCCTGGCGAAGGGGGCGGAATTCTTTGCGTTGATCCCCCCGTCTTCCATCAGGTCCACCTCCCCTTCCCTTCCGGCTTTCCGGATCATCTCTTTCAGTTCCCCGATGCTTTCCACCATGATGGGATCGATCAGATGGGGAGTCTTTCCCTTTTCATCCACCCAGAACCGGGCCCGGCTCTCGTATTCAATAATATCCACAAAAGGGATGTACTGATAGAAAAAATTCAGAGGCATACCCTGCCAGCCCCAGACGCCCGCTTTCAGCCCCAGAGCATCTTTGATAAAGGTGATATCCTGCATTGTGTTTTCCATAGCCGTTTCCAGAGGAATCGTGATCAGATCGGCCCCCGCCTCTTTCAATTGCCTGTAAAGGTCGAAAGTCGGCCTGACCATCTGCAGCTGCACCTCAATTTCCAGAGACGTATGGGGACGGATCCCCATAAGGATATCCAGCCCCCCCCTGGGAGCATTGAAGTTCATATACTGTCCGTCCCGCATTTCCAGATGGATCCAGTCCGCCCCGGCTTCTTCCAGTTCCTTAACAGTCCCCGCCAGATTTCCGTAATCCGCCCAGAAAAGCCCGGCAGCGATTTTTACTTTATCAGTAACATTACCTATACTTCTTTTATCCATATAAACCTCTTTTAACTTTCATTCGAAAGTTTTTTTGATTTCATATGGACAATATAATACAATTATACTTATGAATTCAAATATTTGGAATAAAAATTTCACCTACGACGTTCTGATCATAGGTTCCGGCATGGGCGGAAGTGCTCTCGCCTACGCCCTGAAGGATTCGGGACTCTCAGTCCTGATGGTCGAACGGGGAGATTTCATAAAGCAGGAAAAAGAGAACTGGGATGTTCATGAGATTGTAGAGAACAGACGCTATGCCAGCCGGGAGATCTGGATCGACAGGCAGGGGCAGTCCTTTACGCCCAGGATGTACTACAACGTGGGGGGAAACAGCAAGTTCTTCGGAGGAACCGCCTTCAGGCTGCGGGAATCAGACTTCAGAAACTGGCCTGTGAACTACAGCGACTTCGCCCCCTGGTATGAAAAAGCCGAAGAACTCCTGGGGGTCAGGGGAAAATCCGGAGAGGATCCCACAGAGCCGCCCCGGAAGGAATACCCTTTCACCGCCGCTTCGCATGAACAGGTTATAACCGATCTGGCGGTAGATCTTGAAAAACAGGGGCTTCACCCTTTTCATCTCCCCATCGCCATTGATCAGGGGCCCGGGGGAAAGTGCAGAAAGGGCAGTCCCTGCGACGGATTTCCCTGCATGGTACGGGCCAAAGGGGATGGAGAGAACCGGTTCCTCCGGCCGCTGTATCTGAAAACAGACTCCAACCTGACACTGCTCACAGGGGCCTATGCGGTAAAACTCCTTTATGCCGGAAAGAAAAACCTGATAGAGGGAGCCAGGATTCTGCATGAAGGGAAAGAATACGATCAGAAGGCACGTCTGGTAGTGGTGTCCGCTGGGGCAGTCAATTCGGCCGCCCTCCTGCTCCGGTCCCGGGATGAAAAGCATAAATCCGGGGCGGCCAATACGACCGACCTGGTGGGCCGGAACTATATGAGCCATATCAATTCGGTCATGCTGGCCCTATCCCCTCTGAAAAAAAACCCGACTGTATTTCAGAAAACCCTGGGGCTGAATGACTTCTATGAAAGAGGCTGGGGCAATATCCAGCTCAGAGGAAAGATTCAGAGGGAAATGCTGAAGACCCGATCGGGAGGAATACTGAAATCCCTGGCCGGCGTCATTGCTCCCAGAAGCATTGATCTCTGGCTGATGACCGAAGATCCCCCTGAAAGGGAAAACAGAATCATCCTCAGGGAGGACAACCGGATTCAGCTTTCTGTAGAACACAGGAATACAGAAGCCCACAGGCAGCTGATTTCAGCAGCCTCCCGGATGATGAGAAAAGCCGGATACCCTCTGATCTTTGTTGATAAAAGGGATATCCGGGCGGTTCAGCATCAGTGCGGAACCATCCGCTTCGGCAGAACCGCCGAAGAAGCACCGCTGGATCCTTTCGGCCGGAGCTGGGACCATCCCAATCTGTTTGTGGTGGATGCCAGTTTCTTTCCCACCTCCGGAGCTGTCAATCCCGCTCTGACAATCGCCGCCCAGGGGCTCCGGGCAGGTGATCATATAAGCAGGGCCGGCCTGGGAGATTTTATTGACAGATAGAAAAATTCCCTCCATAATATTTTCATATGAATATCATTTTTCTTCATTTGAAACAGCATGACAAGGTTTTTCCATGAAAGACCTCCCTACTCTCCTTCAGGAGGAGAAAGAACTGACTTTTCCGCAATTCAACAACACCATTGCCTGGGAACTGGGCAGATCAGCCGTAGAAAAGGCAACCGAAGAATCCCTTCCTCTAGCTATCGGGATCCATAGAAACGGACAGCTTCTGTTTACAGCTTTTCTTGAGGGAACCACCCGGGACAACAGCCGCTGGATTGAAGGGAAGCAGAAGATCTGTGCCTATTTCCAGCACAGTTCTCTCTATGTGTCCCGTCATATGAAAAGCAGGGGCAAGAATGTGGAGAGTTATTTCCTGGATCCCACGGAGTACAGACCCTGGGGCGGAGCCTTTCCCATCCTCCTCTCTTCCGGAGGGATCATCGGATCTCTTACTGTATCGGGCCTGACAGATGAAGAAGATCATGATTTTGCCGTTGATGTGATAAGAGACTACCTGAATACTTCTCAGAAAGAGACAATACAGATATGATAGAGACATAACAAAAAGAATATAGGAATAGTAATAATATGAATGAAAGACATAAACAGATCCTGAGCATCATGTCTGACGGAAGGAAAGTCTCCGTCAATGCCCTGGCTCAGCAGCTTGGGGTTTCCCAGGCCACGGTGAGACAGGATCTTACAATGCTTGAAAATAATGGCTTTCTCAGAAGAGTTCACGGCGGGGCCGTACTGGATGAAAGCGATGATATTTCCCACCGCATGGGTATCAACTATGAAAAAAAACTTCAAATTGCCCGGAAAGCGGCTGAAAATGTTTCGGAAGGGGAGATCATCTATATAGAATCGGGTTCGATCAATGCCCTGTTTGCCAAGGAAGTGGCAAAGATTCCGGGAACCACAATTATAACATCCAATACCTTCATTGCCCGTCAGATCGGGAAGGAAGCGGAGGGAAAGGTGATTCTCCTGGGCGGTATCTATCAGCCCGAAAGTGAATGTATGGTGGGAAACCTTGTCAAACTCTGCCTGAATGCTCTCAATTTTTCCAAAGCCTTTATAGGAATCGACGGTTTTACACCGGAAACCGGCTTTACAGGCCGGGACATGATGCGGGCTGAAATCAACCATGAAATCATTAGCCGCAGCCCCCGAACCTATATTCTGACCGATTCAAGCAAGTTCGGCAAAGTGGCCCTTTCCCGTTACTGCCGGGCGGAAGAAGTGGATTGCCTTATAACCGACGAAGACATTCCCGGGGAGATCAGAACCCTTCTGGAAAAAGCAGGTGTGGAGATTCTGATTGCCTGAGGAAAATCTGTCCTGAAGGAAATCAGGCATAGAGGGACTTCAGAAATTCTTTCTGTATCAGACCGTTAGTGGCGGCAATTTCCGAAGGAATTTGCTCCCGGTTCCCCCTGTAGTCTGTAACAGTCCCGCCGGCTTCTTCCACGATCAGCAATCCCGCAGCCACATCGTAGATATTCAGACATCTCTCCCAGTAGGCATCCAGCCTGCCGCAGGCGACATGACACAGATCCAATGCAGCGGAACCGCTGCGTCTGAAATCTCTGAGAACCGGAACCATCCGGGCAAAGATCTCCATGCTGTCTGTCTCTTTTCCGTCACGGATACAGCAGAACCCGGTCGCAGCCACAGCATCTTTTACCTCCCGGGTTGAGGAAACAGAGATCCTGTTACCGTTCAGAAAGGCGCCCTTCCCCTTTTCTGCAAAAAAAAGTTCATCCAGAGCAGGAGCGTAGACTGCCGCCAGAGTGGTTTCACCCTTGTGCACAAGTGCAATGGAGACACTGAAAAAATGCTGGCCGTGAAAAAAGGAAATGGTTCCGTCGATGGGATCCACAATCCAGCGGTAATCGCTCTCTCCCGTGGAACCCTGTTCTTCTCCCGTAAAGGCATGGCCGGGATAGCGCTCTTCGACCTGTCTGCGGATATAGGCCTCCACCGCCTGATCAGCCTCTGTGACCAGGTCTTTTTCAGTTCTTTTTCGTACCATACGGATGGCATCGATATCTTTCCGGTAGGAGAGCGCCAGTTCTCCCGCCTCTCTGGCAACCTTGACGATAAAATCTTTCACTGCTCTCCTCCGGGATCATGCTATAGCAGCTTCAGGAGCTTAGTCAATCAATCAGGGCGGCGTCCTTCCGCTCAGGGAGGGTTTAAATTCCGGAGATCCCGGCAAGATGCAGGAAAGAATACATTGCCATGGAGGTATAAAAAAGACTATAGTGTACTCCTGATGACAAACAGTTCTTTTGATAACCAGATTATGACTCTCAGTGAGGTAGCCGAATACCTGAAGGTAGCGGAGAAAACCGTCTTGCGGATGATCCAGAAAAAGGAGATTCCCTGCGCCAAAGTAGCCAGTCAGTGGCGCTTCATGAAACCCATGATCGACGACTGGCTGATCTCCCGGATGAATGTCCTGCCGAAGAATGATCTGTCCAGTCTGATTGAAAAAGAGGGATCTCTGGTCCCCCTTTCAAGACTCATCAAAAAGGAGCGGATACTCCTGGACCTTAAACCGGGATCCAAAGAGGCCATCCTCAACAGTATGATTGCTCCTCTGGAACTGGGAGCCCAGGGGCGTCAGGTTTTTCTTGAAAAGCTGATGCACAGAGAGAGCCTCAGCTCTACCGCCATAGGGCAGTCTATCGCCATACCCCATCTGAGACGTCCTGAGGAAAGTCTTATCCCCGGACCGGAAATCATTATGGGAATCTGCCGCGAAGGCTGTGATTTCGATGCTATTGACGGAAACCCCACCCACCTGTTTTTTCTCATTATCACAGACAGCGAAGTCATCCATCTCCGGATCCTTTCACGGGTCAGCCGGATCGCCACCGATACGGATCTTATAAGAGATCTCATCAATTCCACTTCCCCCGAGAAGGCTCTGGGACTGATACTGGAAGCTGAAAAAGCGGATCTTTTCCCCCTGACAGACTGATTTTGTGTTTTTAATTCTTGACAAAAATCTTCTTACGCCCCTATATTAACTACCATGGTAGTTAATATTAATACAGAGCTCATGAATCTCGGTCTCTCCGACTATGAAGCCCGGACCTATCTGGCCCTTCTGGAAGATCATCCTCTCACGGCCTAC
Organism: Oceanispirochaeta sp.; assembly: GCA_963666275.2. Taxonomy (GTDB): domain Bacteria; phylum Spirochaetota; class Spirochaetia; order DSM-2461; family DSM-2461; genus Oceanispirochaeta. The sequence goes on along the minus strand of CAXXOA010000001.1, from coordinate 162,138 downwards.
GAAGCCGCCGGACAGGCCGGGATTCCCACATCCAAAATCTACGGTGTGGTCAGAAAGCTCCTGGACAAACAGATGATCCTTGAGATTCAGGATCAGTCAAAAAAGCGCTATGTTCCCCAGGAACCGGAAGAGTTTCTCAGCGCCTACCGCTATCAGATGAACAAAAGGATCAGCGCCCTGTCCTCTGAACTCAGGAAGCCCCGGGAGAGCAAAAACCTCTCTTTCATATGGAACCTGAAAGATATGGACCAGATGATGGAGAAAGCCGAAAGGATGATCCTCACTGCCGAAAACACGATCCTGCTGTCCCTGTGGAAAGAGGAATTCAGGCAGCTGGCCCCGCTGGTCAACAAAAAAAGAGACGAAGGGATCAGAACGGCGGTCGTCCACTTCGGCCCGGTATCGTCGGAAATGGAGTATCTTTTCCAGCATCCCATTGAAGACACCCTCTACCAGGAAAAGGGAGGCCGGGGATTTACCCTTGTCACCGACTCGGCATCCGCCCTGGCCGGAACTATTTCGGAAAGCGGCCCGGAAGGGGCCTGGAGCCGGAACCGGGGCTTTGTCACTCTGGCGGAAGACTATATCAAGCATGATATCTACATCATGAAAATCGTGGAGCGGTTTGAGCCCCAGATGACAGAAACATTCGGAGAGGGATACACCTATCTGAGAGACATTTTTCATAACCGGGAGGTAAAGAAATGAAAGTGTATATTGACGGAGAATTCTACGAAAAAGATGACGCGAAAATATCCGTTTTCGACCATGGCCTGCTTTATGGTGACGGTATTTTTGAAGGGATCAGGCTCTATGGCGGAAAGATCTTCAAACTGGAGGAGCATATCAAAAGGCTCTATCAGAGTGCCAGAGCCCTGAATCTGATGATCCGGGAGACCCCGGAAGAGATGGGCCGGCTGGTACAGAAAACCGTAGATCTCAACGAACGGGAAGACGGCTACATCCGCCTGGTGGTGACAAGGGGGAAAGGATCTCTGGGAATAGACCCGGGCAGCTGTCCGGTTCCTTCGGTGATCATCATTGTGGACGGGATTTCCCTGTATCCGGAAGATTTCTACCGCAAAGGCATAGCTGTCGTCACAGCCGGGACAAGAAGGCTCTCGCCGGATATCTTTGATCCCCGGGTCAAAAGCCTGAACTATCTGACCAACATAATGGCCAAGATGGAAGCCCATGCGGCAGGATGCCTGGAGGCGGTTCTGCTCAACAGGGACGGCTATGTGACAGAGTGTACTGCCGATAATATCTTTATCATCCGGGAAGGAAAACTCCTTACACCCGCCCCGCATCTTGGAATTCTGGAAGGCATTACCCGCAGCAGCATACTGGAACTGGCAGAAAAACAGGGAGTCCCCTTTGCGGAGACCACCCTGACCCGGTTTGATCTGTATACGGCGGATGAGTGCTTCCTGACAGGCACGGGAGCAGAGATCATTCCTGTGGTAAAAATAGACAACCGCCCGATCGGTACGGGAACACCAGGAGACCTGACGGGTTCACTGCGAAAAGCCTTTACAGAACTTGTCTATTCCTGACTCAGAGAGGAAACCCGTCTCAGATCCTCAACCATGGATGTATTCCGTTTGATGATTTCATTCAATGAGGCAATGAAAGTTTCCACCTGATTGTTCAGATCCACAAGAGAGTCCATCTGTTCCTGGATGCCGTTGGCAGCCCGGTTCAGATGCCCCATACTCTCCCCCATATGCTGGCTCTGGACTTCCTGATCCCGGGTAATCTTCAGGACATCCCGGCTCAGGCTGTCCAGCCTTTCCATGGAAGACTGCATCTCATGACTCCCCGCTTCCTGCTCCTTCATGGCCTGGGAAATTTCAGCCATAAGCTCCGCATTTTTTTTAACATCCTCACTGATCTCCCCGAAACTCTCCTGGGCTTTCTGAGCCTGAACAAGACCGCTTCCGCTCAGTTCGTTCATCCTGCCGATATGCTCGGAAATGCGCTTTGTTGTGACTCCTGAATCCTCAGCCAGCTTCCTGACCTCCGCGGCAACCACGGCGAATCCCGCCCCCACATCTCCCGCATGAGCCGCCTCGATGGCCGCATTCATAGCCAGCAGGTTTGTCTGAGCCGCGATTTTTCCGATCTGTCCCACACTCTGGGCCACCTCTTCCGCCGACGCTACCACGTTACGGATGCCGTTCATCATTTCAAGCATCTCCCTGCTGCTGTCTTCGGCTTTGATCTTCAGGTTCTGAGTCCTGTCATAAACACCCTGGGCGTTTTTGGAAACCGAACCGATATTGGCTGTCATCTCTTCAACCGAGGTGGAGTTGCTGCTCATGGCATCGTTCTGCTCCCGGATATTCCCGGCCGTAAAGGTGATATTGGAGCTTAAACTCTCCACATCGCTTTTGACCCCTTCCAGAGCGGTCCTCTGAATCTCCAGGTTTTTCTGAACCAGGGAAACGCCCCGGGACATCCCCTCCCCCAGGGACTGGGCAAACTGATCCATTTCAAACAATTCACTGGATATGGCGGCAAGACTGGAGATGGAATTTCTGATGGTGTTCATGAGTTCGGCCTGCCTGTCTATAAAGGTGTTTATCCAGTGGACAGCTTCCCCCAGTTCATCATCCTGAAGGATCACCAGCTTCTCTTCCGAATGCCCCTCCCCCCGGGCCAGTTCCTTCAGGCGTCTGTTCATCTCATACAGCCGTGATTCAAGCGGGCGGTTTTCCAGATATCCCGCCAGCAGAGAAGCGGCTGTGACAATCAGGCCCAGAATGAACATTTTCAGATAATATTCCCCCTGCCTGGCCAGGATATAGGGGCTGTTTTCAGTCAGGTTTACAGAGCGGCCCTCCAGTGCGGACGCCCAGTAGCCGGAACGGGCATCATTCGCTTCAGATGCTCCCGATAAAGCATCCATTTTGGAAGGAGCCAGCAGTTCCTCCGTCAGATACCCTTTTCCTGCGGAAAAGAACAATCCGAAAGCAAGAACCAGGATTGTTGAGCTGAGCAGCAGCTGCCGGACCAGCCATTTCTTCCTGTTTTCATTATCCAGAAAATTTCTCTTCCTTGCCATTTTCAGGGGGTGAAGGTACATCTCAATCAGCCTTGATTCGATAAAAGCCACATAGACACCGATAGAAACGGAATAGAGAATGGATGTAAGCATGCCGAAATTGAATGGATTTTCACCCACGGCGATGCGCGAGATCACATGTTTGACAAGGGGCCCCAGAAAAAAGGCAACCCCGTTTATGACGGTAAGGACAACAGGGAGTTTCTTGATAATCCTTCCCAGTTTCCTGTCTGTATCCTCTGTCAGGACTCCGGAAGATTCCACCTGCTTTTGTGCCTCAAGGAGAGGCCGCAGAAATCTTGCCACCCCCAGAGACACAACAATCATAAGGCCGATAACCACAGAAGCAAATACGGCCAGGCCCTCTGTTAAAAGAGACCAGTTTCTCAAAACATAAAAAATATTGAATAGCCACAGGAAGGCTGTTCCCCCAATGGATGTAAAAACGACAGATGCAATCGATTTCCCTCTTATTGTCATAATCAGTTCCCTTTTTTCGTTTCGTTTATTTATTTTTTTATGCTGGTTTATTAATATCATTATACTAATAGAATCTTTATACTAATGGAATTTCTCCCGGGTTTCTATGAGAATTTTTAAGGCTCCTGAGGAATGATTGAATGATCCGGCGAAAAGGCGTTACAATTACGGAGAGTCAGCACACTCCCGGGAGGATCATATGGCAAACCCTGCAGACAACGGAACTGTTACAATACCCTACGACGAAAAGCATTCAGAGATAAGCCGCGATGAGAACCGTCCCAATATTCTCTTTCTCCTGACGGATCAGATGCGTTTTGATACGATCGCCGCAGCGGGAAATCCCCACATGTACACCCCGAACCTGGACAGACTCGCAGCATCGGGCCGTCTGTATACCCATGCCTATACCCCTGTTCCCGACGGCATGCCCGCAAGACACAACATTCTGACCGGACTGACGGGAAAAGTTCATGGCTATACGGAAAACAACAAGGGCTACAGCATGCCCGGGTGGATCAATACCTTTCCCAAAGTTCTGTCGGACCACGGCTATGAAACGGTCACCATCGGAAAAAACCAGTTTCTCCCTCCCCGGAGGCATCACGGTTATGACAGAATGCTCCTTATGGAGAGCTGTCCCGAATACAGGGAACAGGATGACTATGCCCTGTCTCTGAAAGAAGCCGGATGGGGGCACATCCTGAATCTCCACGGCTGTGAGAACCTCCTCTTTCACATCCCCCAGCAGGCCATCATCCCCGAAGAACTGAAAGGGGATACCTGGGTTGCCGACAGGGCCATAAACTTTCTGAAAGAGAACGGTGGACGTCATCCCTGGCTGATGAAGGTCAGCTGGCTCTCCCCCCATCCTCCCCAGAATCCTTCCGCCCGGTTTGCCGATATCTATACGGACGTGGAACTTCCCGAACCGATCCGGTCCAACACGCCTCTTTCCAAGCCGACCATGGAAAATGTGAAACTAACGGAAGGGCTGTCGGATAAACTTCAGAAACGGTACCGTCAGCTCTATTACTCCTCTATCAGCCAGATGGATTACAACCTGGGCCGGATACTGGATGCTCTGGAGAAAACAGGCCAGAGAGACAATACACTGATCCTGTTTACAAGCGATCATGGCGAGATGCTGGGAGACCACGGCGCCCTTGAAAAAGGGCTACCCTATGACAGCTGTACCCGGATCCCGTTTATCCTCAGCTTTCCCGGAACCATCCCTCCGGGAGAAGTGGAGAACAGCTTTGCCGACCTGAACGATGTATTTCCCACGATCATGGATGCCGCGGGGATCAACATATCCTATAAGAACACAACCTTTCCCGGAGAAAGCCTTCTTGCGGGAGCGGATCAGGTCCGGAAGGACAGGTCCGTTCAATACGTGGAGTACTCTGCCGGGCTGAGAAGATGGATTTCTCTGAGAACAAAGCTCTACAAATACAATTACTACTACAACGGCGGCTACGAAGAGCTTTTTGACCTGAAGGAAGATCCTTCGGAGCAGACAAATATCCTCTTTGGAGAGAGCCGGGAGGATCCGGCCATACAGGAGGTCTGCGAGATGCTCCGCTCCCGGCTGATGCAGTTTGAAAAGGACTGGGGCCCTGAGGGCTGCCTGCAGGACGGGGTGTTCATAAAGCTCAATGATGCCCCGGCCCAGAGCAAGAGGCAGAACAGATTTCCGGCTTTTCACAAAAAGATAATGAACCCTGAAGAGAAAAACAGGATGAACAGCCTGACTGATGAAATGCTCCTGTATATTGAAAAAGAACCTCTTGTAAAGCTGGAGGATCTGAATCTTCAGGATTGGCAGACCGAAGGCGGATTTACAGATAAACAGATAAAGGATCTTCTGGATAAGGAGAGGAAAATGCGTCAGAAACAGGGGGACAGCAGTGAAAATTGACAGAGAGGCGGCACTGGAACTTTTCAGAGAGTTCAACAAATCCGACAGTTTGTATAAACATGCCCTGGCAGTTGAAGCCGTGATGAAGCATGCGGCGCAGATAAAAGGGGAAGATCCTGAAAAATGGGGCGTCATAGGGCTACTCCACGATCTGGATTATGAGATGTACCCGGACCGGCACTGCACGATGAGCGAACAGATCCTGAAAGAGAGGGGATGGCCGGAAGAGTATATTCATGCGGTTGTTTCTCATGGCTGGGGAATCTGCAGTGATGTCGAACCGGTAGAGGAGATGGAAAAAGTACTTTTTGCCACAGACGAGCTGACAGGACTTATCACAGCCACGGCTCTGGTACGCCCTTCCAGAAGCATTCTGGATATGACAGCGAAATCGGTCAGAAAGAAATGGAAAGCCAAACAGTTTTCTGCAGGAGTCGACAGAGGGATCATTGAAAAAGGCGCTGAAATGCTGGGAATGGAACTGACCGAACTCATAACCATGACCATTGAGGGAATGCGGAAAGCCGCCGCCGAACTGGACCTGGCCGGGGAACCATGAGTCAGCACCATCATATCCGGCCCCTCACACAGGAGATAGAGGATCAGGTTCTGCAGAATCCTCTGCTGAATATCGACACATTCATTATCCCCTCCCCCTACGTACAGGACCCGGAAATAAGCAAAGACAGGGAATTCAGTGCCGTCTGGATCGATGAAGGCGAAATCCTGGGGTATATGATTGTCTATTCGGACCGGGAAAAGAAAAGCTTCCTGATTTATAAAATAGTCACCAGTCCCTTCGGCCGGGGCAGAGGGATCGGAACAAGCTTCATCGAGCACCTCTCCCGCAGCATCCCCGAGAAGTCCAGAGTCTACGTCTACATATGGGAAAAACAGATTGATACCATAGAGTTCTTCCACAGCAAAGGGTTTCTCTCAGAGGATCCGATTGTCTACAGGAACCTGATATACAACCATCTGTATGCGGAAAAAGAGGCGATCCTTGTCCAGACGTCCACAGAAGAGAAGGGCTTTCAGAAATCCGATGAGGAGATCGGGAAGACGAGACATGATGCCCGCAAGATCCTCCGGCTCATGAGCAGCATGGTCGATATGCTTTCGGTGGACAACGGAGACAGGATCATCGAGGATATCAACAGGGAAACCACCACCCTTATCAATATGCTCAACTCTTTCCGCGACTCCATGCAGATAGTCCATAAGGTGAATATTCAGGAAGTGATCCTGGACAGGATCGTTCCCTACATTGAGGCCTCCACCATCCCCTGCGAACTTCACCTGAAGCTCAGCTCAAGGATGCCCATGGTGAGGGGATATTACATGGATATGGGAAGAGCCCTGATCAATATGGTTTCCAACTCCCTGGAGTCGATCAGCGAAACAGGGCGGAGAGGGGTCATTGAGATCAGCATCAGCCGGAAAGAGGACCTGGTACACCTTATGCTGAAAGACAACGGCGAAGGGATCCCCCCGGAAAAGCTAGTCAGGAATGCCGAAGGGATTCCCGCCTTTGTGGGAGTGACCACCAAAGGAAAAAAGACGGGAGAGGGCCTTGGAACCCGGCAGATCTACTCCACCTTCGGTGCCCGGAACATTCAGATTGAAAGTGTCGAGGGAGAAGGCACCACCTGGTATATCACACTCACCAAAGTCTCCGGCCCCATGGATAAATGGTATATTCAGATGGACAGAAGGCTCAATGAGTTCAAGATACTCTGGGAGGAGCCTGTAAAAAATGATGATGCTGAAAGGACTGATTATATAGCCTCTATCTGGCAGCTCCGGAAAATGGAGATTTTCCTTTTTGACCTTATACTCAAATTCAGCAAATTTCACAACATAAGAATGATCTACAGGACCGTTCTCTCCTATCTGCAGGGAGCTGTAGACAGGTCAGCCTTTGCAGGCGAAGTGGAAACCTACCGCTGTGAATACGATGCGATGAGGCAGTGGCTCCTTGAAATAGCCGATGCCATCAAAGAAAAAAGGGATAAACTCTTCCTGGCGATAGAAAGGAAAGACTACCTGGGAGCTCTGTTCAAAAGCTACGGCCAGGCCCTTGAAAATGTGATTATCTTTACCCTGAATCCCGCAACTGGGGACTTCCTTGCAACCGACAGAAAACTGGCGGAACATCTTGATTTTGTCCCCTACCTGAAAAGCGACCGGAACAAATGCCTGAGAGGGGAATTTCTGGGAGATATCAACAATGACAACCAGCCTATATTCCTGGGGGTCTGGAGCATCGAATCCCATGAAGACCTGCTGGAAAAACTGAAACTTATCCGTCAGGGAGCCAGGAAACTCCTTGAAATCGGAATACACAGGACAAAAAAGCTTTCCCTCTATCAGACGACCTATGTCCGGCACAGTGAAGATATCAATACGGATATCAGCTGTACCTTCGAGGAGATGGCCTCCTGCAGCGACGAATGCCTGGCAGGTTATATCCGTCAGGCCGATGATGAGTTCCAGAATTTCTTCTCCGCCGCGGACTGAAGAAAATAAAAAAACTGAAAAAAAAGTGTAACCCTCCCGGGGAGAGTTCTGTTTTAGGGTTAAATAGCAAAGATTTCTTTTGGGTTTGTAGTTTCATTTTTTTTTCTTCGCCCCCGGGTTTCCTCCTTTTCCCGGGGGCTTTTTTTGCCCCATTCTAATGACAGAAAATATCCCTCCCGAGTGGGACAGAATAAAAAGAGAAAAATGAAAGAAAAATTGCCCCCCCCTGCAGTGAATCCGGTAAAAATATTGTATGGCCTATCGGAGAATCCTGTAACAGCCTGAATCTCCAATCAGTCCCCGTTGGCAGCCGTTTATTTTGACTTATAAAAAAAGTGCCCCCGGAAAAGGAGGAAAACCGGGGGCTTGAATTGGAGAAATTCATCAAAAAAGAAAAAAAGCTGTTTAAGAGCCTTAAGCTGCGCTCTCAATAGAAAAACTGTTCTCACCACAGGGGGTTACATAATTTTTTAATAAAAATGATCTTTACCCGGAAGTGAGGACAACCTATAGTTGTAAAACAACCATTTATCAATCAATTTCATGGATTAGGGAATGATTAAGAAAACAAAATACCTGTCTCAGGCTGAGCGTGAGACAGGAAGACGGTATTTTTACAGATTTGCCGGTTTGAACGGTATGGGCTTCAGTTTTCTGGGCAATACAACAGTTTACCTGATGGCCATACTTTACGGTGCCAATAATACCCAGCTGGGCTATATCTCTTCGGTTATGTTTATCACAGGCTTGTCCCTGCTCTTCTATACAAGGATTTTTAACGGTAAATCCATTAAATCCGTCGGAACAACCGCCTGGTTCTTCCGGGGGACCACCGCTCTGGGCTACCTTGCCCTCCCGTTCCTTTCCGGTCAGAAAGCGGTCTACCTGATTCTGACGATCTACACCCTTTTCTGTATTTCAAGGACCCTGGGCGTCGCAGTGCAGCAGAATATCCAGCAGATGATCTCCACAAGCAGAACCAGGGGAGAGGTTGTCATGACCTCCTCAACCCGGTTCAACACGGTGGCAATTTTTTCAAGGATTTTCAGCTATCTGGTAACGATGACAAGCTACTTTTCCGAATTGACAGAGATCCTCTTCCTCCAGGTTCTGGGCTTCATTTCCAATACATTCTCCTTTGCAGCCTTCAAAAAGATTCCCAGCCGGGAAATTATTGAGCACAAGAAAGGCCGTCATGTGGGAAGCCTTTTCCTGGAGAATATGAAATCTCCCCGGGAGAGAAGGATCCTGATTATCCGCTGGTGCAGTGTCGGCATCGAGATCCTGGGAGGCATGACAATCCCCTTTCTGAGAAAATACGCGGGCTTTTCCGCCCCTATGGTGTTCCTCTATTCCATCATCATCACCCTGGCTGCCATCATAGGAGCCCAGCTTATCCGTCCTTTCGCAGACAGGCTCGGAAGCCGTCCCTTCATTCTTCCCACAGCGGTTGCCACGTCTGTGCTCTGGATTATCTGGATGACTGCTCATACCGACAGAAGTGTTGAGTTTTTCTACATTATGGGGTTCCTGTCCGTGATGGCCCAGAACATGCTGGTTCTGCTGGCTTCCAGGCTCTTCATTCAGTCCATACCGGAAACAGATTCCATAAGTTTTACCTCTATGGATGTTTTTATCACCTCAATCCTGGCCTTTATCCTCGGCTTCCTGGGGGGGGCCCTGGCGGACTTTTCCGAACTGGGAACTCTCCCGTTTCTGAACGTTTACGGTCTGACCTTCTTCATCGGCGTTATTTTAAGCCTGATCATTACCATAACGGCATCCCGGTTTGAAGAAGCCGGCAGCGTTTCATTAAAGCAGGCCTGGACGATGCTCCTTTCTGTGGATCATCTGCGGACTTTCCGGGATATTAACCGGTTGAATACCTACAATTCCACTCTGAAACGGAAGTCCCTTCTCCTCTCCCTGGGGTATTCCGGGTCCTCCCTGGCGGATGATGAGATCCGGCAGATCTTCCTTCAGCCCCTTTCGGATGAACGGGGAGAGATCATCAAGACCCTGTTTGAAAAAAAGAGACCCGATCTCCTCCCGGAACTGATGAGAGAAGCGGAAGATCCCATGGGTTTTAACAGAGAAGAGGCTCTTTTTGCCCTGGGAGCCTACCCTGATGACCGGGTAAAAGAACTGCTTCTGAGACTACTTGGTGATCCGGACAACCTGATGGCCTCCAATGCAGCCAAATCCCTGGCAAGGATCGGAGTGAACGAATACTACAGGGATATATGGGAACGATTCCTCAAAGGATTGGGAAAGTCTCTGAAATCTGATTTGAATTATCTGATCGCGTTGCATAAAATACAACCTAAGGGAGACTGGATTGAAATCCTGTTTGATGAAAGATGCCTCAGACAGGGAGAAACCTATTTTCAGAATATGACAACCCTGGCGTCCCGGCAGATAAATCTGAATCCCCCGCTGGGATGGATTTATCAGAAGAACAACGATGTTCCCGGAGAAGGAATGGCAATTCTGCTGGACGAAGCCAGAGAGATGCAGTTTTTTCATAATAAAAGATCCTGGATGGATGAGTGTTTCAGTCAGAAGGATTATTCGGGCATCTGGATCTGGTGCCGGGAGGAACTGAATAAGGCCGATTTCTCGGGGACCCGGCTGCCTCTGGTAAAGGCAATAGAAAATTTTAATCTGGAACTGGCAGATCCGTCCAATACTCTGGCTGCGGTCTATTTTACCTACCAGATATTCAAATACGGAGGAAGTTTTTGATCAAGATTCATCAATTGACAGAACTCTTTGATAAAATGAAAGAAGCCCTGATGATTACCGACGAAGCAGGGATAATAAAAATAGCTAACTCCAATGCTCAGGATCTGCTGAATATCAGTAAAAAGGATCTGAAAGACAGGCACATTCATGCTCTTCTCACTCCGAAACAGGGAGAGATACAGCTGGAGGAGATCTCCCATGAGGGGGGGGGAGGACTCATTATGTGGCGCCTTCAGAAATCAGGGGCGACCACGACGGAAGACAGAAATTCAAGCAGTACATTCCTCGCCTCCATGACCCATGAGATACGGACACCCATGAACGGGATTGTCGGCATGACAGACCTGGCGATGGAAGAGGAGATGTCCCCCGTCCTCAGGGAGTATATGGAAGTCATCCGGCTTTCGGCTGATTCGCTGATGCGGGTTATAAATGATATTCTGGACTATTCGAAAATTGAATCAGGCAAACTTACGATTGAAAGCATTCCATTTGACTATAAAAATTTCATGGATGACATTATCAGGATTTTTACCCCCCAGGTGAAATCCAAAGGGCTGGAATTCCGTTACAACCCGTCTCCGGATATACCCCGGCAGATGATAGGAGACCCTGTCCGGATCCGTCAGATCATTATGAATCTTCTGAGCAATGCCTTGAAGTTCACAAAAAAAGGGTACATAGAGATATCCACCTGTCTTGATCCGGAAACAGAACCTCCCCGCCTCTACTTCTACATCGCCGACTCGGGGATAGGGATTCCTCTGAACAGGCAGCATCTGCTGTTCCGGTCCTTTACTCAGGTGGACTCTTCCACCACAAGAAAATACGGAGGGACTGGACTGGGACTGGCCATATGCGCCTATTTAACAAGCAGCATGGGAGGCATGATCGACGTTCGCAGCCAGGCGAATAAAGGAAGCACCTTCCGGTTTTTTCTACCCCTGGAGTCCCCCGGACCGGTACAGAGTGATCTGCTTCCCGTAACCCATAAGGAAGAACTGGAACAGGAAAAGATCAGACACTCCCACCAGAACGGCCCCCTGGTTCTCCTGATGGAGGACAACAGGGTCAACCAGCTCCTTGCAGTCCGTACCATGGAAAAAGCCGGATATCAGGTGATCACAGCGGAAAACGGCAAAGAGGGGCTTCAGCTCTACAGGGAAAATTCCCCGGATATTGTACTGATGGATATTCAGATGCCCATTATGGATGGATATGACACGGCCAGAGAAATCCGGAAGCTCGAAGGACAGACGAAAACCCCCGTTCCCATTATAGCCCTGACAGCTCTGGCACTGGCGGAAGACAAGGAAAAGATTCTCAATGCGGGAATTGATGATTTTCTGGGGAAACCCGTGAGCCCTATTGACCTTAAAAAAATCCTGCATAAATATGTAATGGCTTAAAATAATCCAGACCATCCGGGAGACCATATGAAAATCCGCAGAACTCTTGAATCCGTAAAGCTGTACAGCCCGGGTAAATCCCGTCCGGGAGCTGTCAAACTCTCTTCCAATGAAAATCCCCTGGGACCATCTCCCCGGGCCCTATCCGCCATAACGCAGGAACTGAATCATCTCCACCGCTATCCCGACGGGATGTCAGGAGATCTTCGGTCGGCTCTGGCAAAGCACTATGGACTACCCGAAGAGTGTTTTATTGCAGGGAACGGTTCTGATGAGATCCTGGCCATGATCTCCGGAACCTATCTGGAAGAGGGGGATGAAGTTGTTACCGCAGTGGAAACCTTTTCAGAATATAATTTTTCAGGGCTCCTTTTCGGCGGTACAGTCAAAAAAGTTCCTCTCAGAGAGGGCAGGTTTGACACGAAAGCTCTGCGGGAAGCTGTCTGCAGTAAAACAAAGCTTCTTTTTATTGCCAATCCGAACAATCCCACAGGAACCTATCTGAACAGGACAGAACTGGATGAACTGCTGAAGGCCCTTCCCTCTCATGTGCTCGTTATCCTGGATGAAGCCTACAGTGAATTTGTAACAGCCGGAGACTTCCCCTTCGGGGATGAACTCATTATGGAAAATAAAAGAATCATCGTCACACATACCTTTTCCAAAATCTACGGTCTGGCCGGTTTGAGAATCGGCTTCGGAATGGCTCATCCGGAGATCATCGATCAGATTCTCAGGACAAAACAGGCCTTCAACGTGAATAAACTGGCCCAGTCGGCAGGAGTCGCCGCTCTGGAGGACAGGAATTTTATCGAAAGGACCATGGAACTCTGCCGGAAGGGAAAGGAGTACCTTTACAGAGAACTGGATGCGATGGGCATTTTCTACTACCCGACTCAGGCAAACTTCCTCTGTATTCAAACAGGAATAGACAGCCAGGGTGTATTTGACTACTTCCTTGATCAGGGCATGGCGATCCGCCCCCTGGGATCATTTACCATGGACAAGTGGATCCGCTATACCATTGGGACGGAAGACCAGAACAGGGAATTCATACGCATACTGCAGCAGTGCCTTAAGGAGAGTCAATGACTTTTCTCCTTTACCTGCTCCTGCTCCCGCAGGTAATCAGTTTCCTCCTCGCTCTGATTCCTGCGCTCCTGCTTCTGAACTATTTCTATAAAAGAGATCCCCGGCCGGAACCCGGACGCATCGTCATGAAAGCATTCTTCCTGGGGATCCTCTCCACCATACCGGCTATCATCATTGAACTGATGCTGGGCAGGATGACCCCTTACGGCCTGTCTCCCCTAATGCTCATTGCCTTCCGGGCCTTTATTGTAGCCGGCCTTGTGGAAGAGAGCTGTAAACTCTTTGTCGTCAAAAGGTATATCTACCCTCATCCGGAGTTCGATGAGGTGACCGACGGAATCATATACACCATGGCAGCAGGTCTGGGATTTGCCTTTCTGGAAAATATCATATACAGCATGAACAGTTACAACTCCATTGCCGTGCTTCTCACAAGAGGGGTTACCGCCGTGCCTCTTCACGGCCTGACTTCCGGCCTGATGGGATATTACATAGGCAAAGCCAAAATGGATAATCTTCCCCTCATCCCTCTGGGGCTCTTTCTGGCGGTTCTTTACCATGGACTGTATGATTTCTTTCTCTTTTATGGCGGCCCCCTTGCCTGGCTGAGCCTCCCCCTCCTTGTGGTGCTCTTTTTTCATGCCAAAAAAGTACTGCAGGGAGCGATCGACGAAGACCACCGGTTTTTCCGGTCCTGAAAAGAAAAAACTCAGAACCCTTGACTAAAAATGCCGAAACCTATACCCTCTCCAGACACGACGCAGGGTGGAGCAGTTGGCAGCTCGTCGGGCTCATAACCCGAAGGCCGTAGGTTCGAGTCCTACCCCTGCTAAAAACAAAAAACAAAGGGATCCGCAAGGGTCCCTTTTGCTTTTATAACCAATTTACGGGGTAGGACTCGAAGCGGAATAGACGGCGCGAATACCTGGAGCGCAAATCGACAGGACGTCGATTTAGTCTATCAAGCCGGCTGGGAAGGAATCGGCACGATGCCGATGACTGGACAGGAGTCCTACCCCTGCTAAAAACAAAAAAACAAAGGGATCCGCAAGGGTCCCTTTTGCTTTTAGAACCAACCCCAGGGGTAGGACTCGAAGCGGAGGGGTTTGCGCGAAAAGGAGTCGTACCGCAGGGCACCGAGGAACGATCTCCACTGGAGCGCTGAGGCCAGGGATGGCCGAATACCCCGGAGACGGCTTTTATGAGGAGGCACGATGCCGACGAATAAAAGCGAGTCTGCAATTCCTTTGCCGAAACCATAAAATAAGCCCCTGCTAAAAACAAAAAATCAAAGGGATCCGCAAGGGTCCCTTTTGCTTTTTATAATAAAAACAGAGAGCCCTTCGGCTCCGTTCAGGGACCGGGGTTTTTCTTCATCATCACATAACAGCAAAAATAATTATTTTGAAGATGGGAATCTTGTTTCTTATGACACCCATGTGTTTTCAGAGAATGATGATATGAATGATGATGAAAGCAACAATGCCTCCACAGACTGTATGTTGATACGATAGTCAAGTAATCTGTCTTCACAGAACAGAATCAGTGCACTTTCCTGAAGCAGGGGAGTCGCACTTTTTTTATTGTTTAATTTTAATCTGAATATGCATTTAGATCTCTCTTTCATCAGCAGAAAAAACTTTTTTCAAACTTTCTCTTGACGAGAATTCCTATTATCTATATATTCATGTGACACACGACGCAGGGTGGAGCAGTTGGCAGCTCGTCGGGCTCATAACCCGAAGGCCGTAGGTTCGAGTCCTACCCCTGCTAAAAAGAAAAAACCAAAGGGATCCGCAAGGGTCCCTTTAGCTTTTATAACCAATTTACGGGGTAGGACTCGAAGCGGAATAGACGGCGCGAATACCTGGAGCGCAAATCGACAGGACGTCGATTTAGTCTATGAAGCCGGCTGGGAAGGAATCGGCACGATGCCGATGACTGGACAGGAGTCCTACCCCTGCTAAAAAGAAAAAACCAAAGGGATCCGCAAGGGTCCCTTTAGCTTTTATAACCAATTTACGGGGTAGGACTCGAAGCGGAATAGACGGCGCGAATACCTGGAGCGCAAATCGACAGGACGTCGATTTAGTCTATGAAGCCGGCTGGGAAGGAATCGGCACGATCCAATGACTGGACAGGAGTCCTACCCCTGCTAAAAAGAGAAAACCAAAGGGATCCGCAAGGGTCCCTTTAGCTTTTATAACCTCTTTTTCATACACAACTAGAAAGGAAAATTACATCTCCATTCCTATACTGAAGGAAAAAAGCCCCTTCCCTGTCTCTATATTTGAAGCATACTGAATGGACATAGCCGGAATCGCAACCTTTTTCAGATAGAGAGACACTCCTGCTGAAGGCCCGTGATAGAACGCATTGTCTCCGCTCATCCCATCCAGGATCCCCACCTGATAGGCCATAGGAACGGCAATGTATCCCCAGGAAAAATCCAGAGCCGCATACATCAGCTTGAGATTTCCCTGTACAAACCGGTCAGCCAGAACAGTATCAGGAAGAATGGAGCCGCAGGAGCCCTGGCCCAGGGAGAGAGACTGAAGAGGATCTCCTTCTGAAATTGCCATATCTCCATTGAACTGAACCTGCCATTTCGGATGCAGCAGGTGATGGTAGGAGATTTGAGCCTCTGCCGTCTGGGTAAAATCAAATACATCCGTATAGCTGTCAATCCCATAGGAGAGCGACGCTTTCACACCCCTATCGAAGTAGGTATCATAATATAAGTTGCTGTATTCCGCTGATACTTCGGGATGAAACACAAAAGCATCCTGATCGGAAAAAGAAACATCCAGAAAATACACCCTGGACTGCAGCCCCAGGCGTATGGAACCGGATTCCCAGCCGGCAGAGATCCCTCCGCTCACAGTCTGGTATTCATATTCGGCCAGATCATCCTTTCCGCTGATATCTGTCACTGTTTCATCCGCCATAAAAGCACTCATACTGCCTCCCGCCTGAAAAGCACTCCTTTTCAGCGAGGGATTTGTGTAGCCCAGCATAAACATTCTGTCATCCGAACTGATCATCCCCCCGGCAAACAGCTGATGCCCCAGCCCCAGAAAATTCCTGTCCATGACAAAAAGGCCTCCGCTGTAGCTGCCGTCGCTCACACTGGCTATGGGAATGGGCAGAAGGGTGATCCTGTCATGAAGAGATATTCTCAGATAGGCATCGTCACCGCTTGTTGTAAGATCCACCTTAATTGTTTCATTTATAAAGAGTCCCGACTTCAGGAGATTCTGCCGGATATCCTCTTTCCCGGCCTTATCGATCTGGTCCCCGATATCATAACCGATGATCCCCTTCACAGTAGAGATCCTGGTTTTATTCAGTCCCTCCACCTGAAGTTCCCGCAGGACTTCCGCATTCAGGGCAAAAGAGAGAAAGAAAAGACAAACTGTAATAACACGTATTTTTTTCATATAAACCTGTAACACCTTTTAGAACTAAAAGTGATATTTTTTTAAAGAATTTATCAAAGTTTTACACTGTGAACCACAGAAGCTCCTGTGAATTCAAGGATAGTTCATAATCTAATAAGTGCCAAAAAACAGAAAATGTGTGGGAGAAGCATCCTTCTGAAAATGCTCTTTATACCTTATTGTACAAAAAGGTCATGATTTCTTTCATTTATTGAAGCATTTTTTCCTATTTCAAATTTTTTACGTTTACACATAATAAAACCTCATCTAGGATAAGAATCATTACAAAAATCATAATACAGGTACTGAAATGAAACTGAAAACGCAATTATTACTGAATACACTAATTGTGATTCTGCTTTTTACAATATCTTTCTCCCTGATATTTCTCCAGCTCGGCACGCTAAGGGAAGTACAGAAACTGATGCAGATGACCACCCTGGCAACATCAAGCAGCAATAATCTGGAAAGCCGGACTTTAAGCATCCTTGTGGAACGGAACCAGCTGGAAACCCTTCGGAGAGACTGGAATTCGGCTGTCGAAGATTTTAATCTCAGAATATCCGATCTGGCTGATCAGGCGGACTCTTTGAACCTTACAGACAGCGTGGAAAGATCCATCTCCTCTTTCCTGAGTGCAGCAGGTATGTCGGAAACCTATCTCCCCCCGGTGGAATCAGCCATGGAGCAGATGCTCCAGGACAGTGAATTTCTGTCGCTTCTGGGATACAGCGGGATATTCCGTTTCTTCAACAGCCACAAAGACTCTGAGATCCCCCGATGGAAAGACAATTTAAACAGTCTGGAGACAGCCATAAAAGAAGCCGGACAGTGGGTTTCCACTATCAACGGCAATCTGCGGACCCTGGAAGGGACGATTATTGAATATACAGAATTCCATTACCGGATCACCATGCTCCAGATGATCCTTCAGATAGCTCTTATAACAGTTATTTCCATTATTTACATACTGATTTTCAGCAGGAAGATAACAGGAAGCATGAACAATCTGGTTGAGTCCATGAACAGTCTCTCCCGTAAGGATCTCTCTATACAGACAGATCTGAAAGGCAGCTATGAGATCCGGGAACTGGGGCGGAATATGAATAATGTATCCTCCTCACTGACTCTCTTTGTCAGGGAGGTTATGACAGTTTCCGATCAGACCAGAAACCTGAAAGAGTCTCTGGCATCGGGAACAGCCCAGTCTCTGGCAGCTCTTGAGGAAATAACCCGGAATATAGCAAGCCTGGAACGGCTCATAGAATCTCTCCAGAGCGATTCTGACAAAACAGATACATCGATCAGTCAGATTTCTCTTCAGATAGAACAGCTTGATGAAAATATAAGGGCCCAGTTCAAACACTTTGAATCCAACCTTGCGGCAATTCATCAGATCTCATCGTCTGTAAACAATGTCACCAGCCTGACCGGACGGGGAAAAGAAAGTTCCTCCCGCCTCCTGGAAAACCTTAGCGAAGGGGAGGAAAAAGTACAGGAATCCCACAGGATCATTGAAAAAGTATCCAAAAGCGTGAAAAGCATTATGGAAATTACAAAGATCATCAACGATATTTCCGACCAGACAAATATTCTTTCCATGAATGCGGCCATCGAAAGCGCCCATGCGGGAGAAGCCGGCAAGGGATTTGCCGTGGTGGCCGAAGAGATTCGAACCCTGGCAGAATCCACGTCACAGAACGCCTATCAGATTGACAGCACTCTCAAGACAATCTCCCAGGAGATTGAAACGGCCATGAGTGCCAGTTCTGACAGCTACTCAGCAGTCAGGGAGATGTCGGCAGGTCTTAACGATCTAACTGGAGCATTGAATGAGATAAACCGGAGCATGGAGGAACTCTCCGCATCCAGTAATGAAATTGTCCACTCGTCGGAACAGCTCAACAGCGTAACCATGAATATCAAAGGATCCTCCGAAGAGATTACCCGGAGTTCGGGAACAATTAAAAAATCAATAAAAACAATCAGGGATGTAACACACAATGTTTCGGGAAGCATCAATGAGATAGGCCTGGGATCCCGGGAGATAATGGAATCCATGCAGGATGTCCATCATCTGAGCGAGGAGAACAGCAAAGGGATTGAAAAACTGGCTGAGATGATCGACAGCTTTAAAATCGGCGATTAATGCAGGACTCCCCCGGGAAAATTCCGCGTATTTCCCGGGAAGTCTTGATTTTTTTTGCCTCCTTCGTTAACCTTCTGATTCATAGATGGTTAACAATAAAAGATCATCCGTACTGACTGCTCTGCAGAAAACAGACGGCTGGGTCTCGGGAGAGTCTTTGAGCGGTCGGATCGGGATAAGCCGGGTAGCAGTCTGGAAACATATCAAAATTCTCAGGGAGGAAGGGTACCCGATACAGTCCGGTCCCAGAGGCTACCGGATTGCAGGGGTCAAAGACAATCTCTCTGCCCTGGATTTTTATAAGGATGAGAAAATCCATTTCTACAGGGAGCTTGAATCCACGATGGATGAGGCAGGCCGTAAGATTCTTCAGGGAGAAGAGAACAGCAGAGACTATATTATTCTGGCGGATCATCAGATGGCCGGTAAAAACAGGACCGGTGACAACTGGTCTTCTCCGGAAGGAGGCATCTATATGTCCTGTGTTCTGAACAGAGCCCTGCCCCTTTCAGAGGCTGAGATAATTCCCCTGAGGGGAGCCATGGCTGCCCTTGAAACTCTGGAAGCCTGCGGGATGGAAGGCCTCAGCTTTTGTCCTCCCGGGGATATCCTCCTGAAAGGAAAAAAAGTGGGGGGGATTCTGGAAGACTACAGGGTACGGGGAAAAGGAATCCTCTGGTACATACTGGGAATAGGAATCCACCTGAATGACAACGGGCCTGCCGCAGTGGAATCTGAACAGCCGCCGCTCTTCTCAATTTCAGATCTCACCGGCCGGAAGATCCTCCGGAAGGAGTTTATCAGACGGTTCAGTGAGATCTGGGAAGAAATACTGAAGCTTCCACCGGAAACGGTAAAAGAGAAAATACAGAAAAAAATGGAGAGAACTGTATGAATAAAAAACAGATAAGAACAACAGTCCTGACCGCTGTGTTCACAGCCCTGATTGCCGCGGGAGCCTACATCGCTATTCCCATCGGGCCCGTACCTATTGTACTGACCACCTTTTTTGTCCTTTTGAGCGGCCTCCTAGGCGGGGCACTGATCGGTCTTTACAGTGTGGGCATGTATCTTCTGCTGGGAGTCCTGGGACTTCCAGTTTTTGCGGGAGGAGCCGGAGGGTTTGCGGTCCTTGCCGGACCTACAGGAGGGTACCTGATAGGCTATCTCCTCGCCTCAGTCACAGCGGGTCTTCTCTACAGAAGCAGCAAAAAAACACCCTTAGCCCTCAAAGGGATTCTGGTGGCGGCAGCCGCACTGATCGGGGCGGTCATGGTGTATATCCCCGGACTCCCCTGGCTCAAATACTCACTTTCCATGGAGTGGACCAGGGCCCTGCAGATCGGTTTGATTCCCTTTATCCCGGGAGATATCCTGAAAGCCGCAGCCGCCGCTGCCCTGGGATTTACCATGAAAGAGAGATTCCGGATGTTCCTGGAGGCGGAATAAACCCATGCTGGAAGTCAGAGGCCTCAGTCGAAGCTACCGGGAAGGCGAAAAAGTTCTCAACGATGTGAATGTAACATTCCCCGATGGTTCATTCACTGTCATTGCCGGACCGAACGGTTCGGGCAAAACACAGCTAATGCGCCACCTGAACGGCCTGATAAAACCCCAGGAGGGAGAGGTTCTCTTCCGGGGAGAGGATATCCATAAGGACCTGAACAGAGCCCGTCAGAATATCGGCCTGGTGTTCCAGAATGCGGATGCCCAGATCGTAGGACAGACAGTTTCTTCGGATATTGCCTTCGGCCCGGAAAACCTGAAGTGGCCCCGGGAGACAATCAAAAGAAAGACAGCCGAAATAACAGAAGAACTGGGTCTGACTCATCTGAAAGACCGCCGCCCTCACACCCTTTCGGGAGGAGAGAAGCGTCGGGCGGTCCTGGCGGCAGTGCTGATCATGGATCCCAGTATTATTGTTCTGGATGAACCTTTTACAGGCCTGGACTATCCGGGTGTACAGGAAATTCTCAAGGATATCGTCTCGCTCCACAGAAAAGGGAGGACAATCATACTGATCTCCCACGACCTTGAAAAAGTTCTGGCCCATGCGACACAGCTTGTCATTCTCAACCGGGGAGAAATCTGTGCCATTGGCAAACCCGAATCCCTGCTGGACCGGCTTGAAGACTACGGCATCCGCCGTCCCTGGGGAAAAGAGCGCACCCTTGAGAGTATGACATGGCTGAAACCCTGATTTTTCACTATCAGCATGGCAGCAGCCGGATACACAGAATGTCTGTGCCCCTGAAACTGGCGGGTCTCCTTGGAATCAGCCTGATTCTGCTTCCTGTCAGCTTTTACCGTCTTTTCGTCCTGCTCCCGCTTTTTGTCTATCTTCACAGAAGTTCAGCCATGAGAATCAGACCATTTCTGAAGGAAGGGGCTTTCTTCTTTTTCATGGGACTGATTATTCTTATTTTCAACCGTCTGGGAACCGGATCCTGGCTCAATGGAGCCGCAAAAACGGCCAGGTTCTTCTTTATTCTCTGGGCAGCACTGATTTTCACCTATACAACAGATCCGCTCTCCATCAGTTCCGGAGTCTATCATATCCTGAAATATATCCCCTTTCTTCCTGTCCGGAATATCAGTACAACCCTGGGTTTGACCCTCACTATGATTCCGCTCATCATTGATCAGATAGGAGAAATACGGGAAGCCATGCACTCCCGCTGCGGTCAGAACCGGAAAAACCCGGTCAGGAATATGATTCTTCTGGGGACGCCGCTTCTGGAGGGAATCCTTGTTAAAGCTGAGGATCTTTCGGATGCCATGGAGAGCAGGCTTTTCTCCGAAGAGGCTACGCCTCCCGAAAACCGGAGTTGCCGGAGGGATATGATATATTTTGTCACCCTGCTGCTGTTTCTGGCCTCCATTCTTCTCTCCGAAAAGGCTCTTTTTTCACATTTCCGTCCTTTTTTTCTCTTTGAAGCCTATTAATTACGCAAATGTACCATTTTTCCCTTGCACAGGTTCCTACAGAAATGTATGATCCATCTATGTCCGAAGCATTAAACTCAAAGCACTACAGAAGAAAAATCAAAGAGCTCACTCTTTTATTCGAAATCAGCCAGATCCTGGACGAAGATATCGACCTGAAAGAAGTAACCTACCCCCTTCTTGAATCCATGGCTGAAAACATCGGTATGGAAAGGGGTACGATCACCCTTCTGAACCGGAAGACAGGAGAGCTTTCCATTGAAGCGGCCTATGGTCTTTCCGATTCGGAAATGCAGAAAGGGCGCTATAAAATCGGTGAGGGTATCACGGGTAAAGTCGTAGAGACAGGTCAGCCACGGATTATCCCCAACATAGAAAATGAACCCTCCTTTCTGGACAGAACAGGTGCCAGGCGGAACAGGAAAACCTCCTTCATCTGCGTTCCCATTAAAAGCGGAAACGAAGTGATCGGTACATTCAGTGTTGACCGTCCTCATCAGAAAGCGGAAATGGACCTGGATGATGATGTGAGGCTGCTGACTATTGTTTCCAGTATGATCGCCCGGGCGGTAAAGCTCCGGCAGCGGTCAGAAGAGGAAAAGATGAAGCTTCTGGAGGAGAACTCCCGCCTGCAGCAGGAATTACGTGATAAATTCCAGCCCGACAATATGGTGGGAAATTCACCGGCCATGCAGGAAGTCTTCGATCTTATATCCCAGGTTTCGGGAAGTGAAGCCACTGTACTGATCAGAGGAGAAAGCGGAACCGGAAAGGAACTTGTGGCTCACGCGATTCACTATAACAGCCTGAGAGCGGAAAAACCCTTTATAAAGGTAAACTGCGCGGCTCTTCCTGAAAGTGTAATTGAGAGCGAACTCTTCGGACATGAGAAAGGGGCCTTTACCGGTGCCATGAGCACCCGGAAAGGACGGTTTGAAATGGCCGACGGCGGAACAATCTTTCTGGATGAAATCGGAGAACTCACACCCATGACCCAGGTGAAACTCCTGAGGGTGCTTCAGGAAAGAGAGATTGAACGGGTCGGCGGTTCAGAGACCATAAAGATTAATGTAAGAGTGATCGCCGCTACCAACAGGAACCTGGAAGAGGAAATCATCGCCAATACATTCAGGGAAGATCTGTACTACAGACTCAATGTATTTCCCATACACATACCCCCTCTCAGAGAAAGAAAAACTGATCTGATGCTCCTGGCAGATTTTTTTACCGAAAAGTACAGCAAGAAAAACAGGAAACATATCAGAAGGATTTCCAGTTCCGCCATCGACCTTATCATGAGCTATCACTGGCCCGGAAACGTAAGGGAATTGGAAAACTGTATTGAACGGGCGGCCCTGCTCAGTACAGACCAGGTGATCCATGCCTACCATCTTCCTCCCAGCCTTCAATCGGCGGAATCTTCCAATACGGGCTTTCATACAACCCTTCAGGATGCTGTGGACAATCTTGAAAAGGAACTGATCAGTGAGGCACTGAAGTCCAATAGAGGAAATATGGCAAAAGCAGCCCGTAAACTGGGCATTACCGAAAGGATAATGGGGCTGCGGGTCAAGAAATACGACATAGACTACAAGAATTATCGTACAAATATGTAATCAGGGAATGTTTTAACTACATTTTGGTATTTTTACTTTTCCAAAAAGTTACACTTGCACAGGGGTCCCTCGGGGGCCCCCTTTTTTTTATCTTTTTTATTTCATTTATACATATGTATTTAAACCGCCCTTTTCACATCTTTTCTATTTTTGGCACAACTCCTGCAATAGTATAGGCAGAACACAAAACAGGAGAGGTATCCTAAATGAAAAAAAGCAAGAAGATGTTGATCTTCACAATCCTCGCTTTACTCTTAAGCGTCAGCGTACATGCTGATGAAATTACTGATTCACTGGATTTATATTCAGCGGCCTTTGATGCAATCTGGCTGCTCCTGAGCGGAGCTCTGGTATTCTTTATGCAGGCAGGTTTCGCTATGGTTGAAACCGGTCTTACCCGTTCTAAAAATGCTGGAAACATCATTATGAAAAACCTGATGGACTTCTCCGCAGGAGCGATCCTTTACTGGGCAATCGGTTGGGGTCTTATGTACGGTGAATCTGCAGGCGGTTTTATCGGAACAAGTGATTTCTTCCTGGCCAGTGGCGACACAATGAACTGGTTCTTCCAGGTTGTTTTTGCGGCAACAGCTGCTACCATTGTTTCCGGTGCTATGGCTGAAAGAACAAAATTTTCATCCTACCTGATCTACTCTGTTGTAATTTCCGGTCTGATCTACCCCATTTCCGGTCACTGGATATGGAACGGCGGATGGCTCAGTGCTATGGGATTCCATGACTTTGCCGGTTCTACTGTTGTTCACTCTGTCGGTGCATGGGCAGGTCTTATGGGAGCGATCATCCTGGGACCCCGGACCGGTAAATATGTTAAAGTAAATGGAAAAGTTGCTGTTAAAGCTATTATGGGACACAACATGCCTCTGGCAGCCCTGGGTGTATTCATCCTGTGGTTCGGCTGGTACGGATTCAATGCCGGTTCCACCCTCTCCGGTACTGACCTGAGCATGACTGCTGTTGCTGTAACCACGACCCTGGCTGCTGCTGCCGGTGCTATCGGCGCTATGTTCACTACCTGGATTGCTTTCGGAAAACCCGATGTATCCATGTCACTGAATGGTGCTCTTGCAGGTCTGGTTGGTATTACTGCCGGTTGTTGGGTTGTTGGAAACGGTGCTGCCATCATCATCGGTCTTGTAGCCGGTATCCTGGTTGTTGCTTCTGTTGAGTTTATCGACAAGGTTCTCCACATTGACGATCCCGTCGGTGCTGTATCTGTACATGGTATCTGCGGTGTATGGGGTACCCTTGCTGTAGGTATCTTCGGAGATCTCGATATGATCGGATCCGGTCTTTCCAGAGGCGGTCAGATTGGTGTTCAGGCACTGGGTATTGTAGCCGTATTCGTATGGGTTACCGTAACTACCGGTCTTCTGTTCATGATTATCAAGAAAACTGTCGGACTGAGAGTATCTGTAGAAGAAGAAATGAGAGGTCTGGACATCGAAGAACACGGAATGGAATCCTACTCAGGTTTCCAGATTTTCCAGAATATGTAATTCGGACAAGAAGAACTAACCAGGGGGCAGGTTTAATCGCCCCCGGAAAAACCTAACAAGGAGATCCTTTAAATGAAATTAGTTGTTGCCTATATACAGCCTGAAAAACTGAATGCAGTAAAACAGGAACTGTTTAAAGATGAAATCCACAAGATTTCTGTAACCAATGCTCTTGGATGCGGTCAGCAGATGGGTTATACAGAAACCTACCGTGGTGTAGATGTGGAAGTGAACCTTCTGAAAAAAATCAGAATTGAAATCGCGGTAACTGACAAGTTTGTACAGCCCACCGTTGATGCCATTATCCGCGGAGCCCGTTCCGGTGAAATCGGAGATGGAAAGATTTTTATACTTCCCATTGAAGATTCCATCAGAATCAGAAGCGGAGAAAGAGGCGAAGCCGCTATCGGCTAAACCCCATTTACAGAGAAAAGGTCCGGTTGAACCGGGCCTTTTTTTCTCCCTTTTAGAAGCATTTGCCTACAAATGTGTGATTTTTTAAATATTTTTATACATTAATGTGATATTATGAAATTCCCTGATCATACAACTCTATTATGCAAACTTAACAAAACAGACTATTTTCATATAATAAATAGACTTAACTTTCACACAGGCAGCTTTTTCTAATTTTGGCATAGAAAATGCATTATTTATATGCAAATATTATACAAGCAATTTATATTCAAGGAGAAAGTCTTGAGCATTAATTATTCAGAAACACCGCTGGAATCAATTTACGGTGAGTACTGCTTCTCCGAAGCAGTAATGAAACAGAGACTGCCTAAATCAGTCTTCAAAGAATTCAAGAAAGTACAGACCGGAGAAATCGAGCTTTCTCTGGAAGTAGCAGAAGTTATCGCAGCTGCCATGAAAGACTGGGCCATTGAAAAGGGCGCTACCCATTTCACACACTGGTTCCAGCCTCTTACAGGTTTTACCGCAGAGAAACACGACTCTTTCATAGCCCCTGTCGGCGACGGAACCGTTCTGATGGAATTCTCCGGTAAAGAACTGATTCAGGGAGAACCCGATGCGTCTTCATTCCCCAACGGCGGACTGAGACAGACTTTTGAAGCCCGTGGTTATACCGCATGGGATACCGGATCACCCGCCTTCCTGAAAGTGGATAACACAGGACTGACACTGACAATTCCCACAGCTTTCGTATCCTATACAGGAGAAGCTCTGGATAAGAAAACTCCTCTTCTCCGCTCTATGGACGCTGTCAGCGACCAGGCAATGAGGATTCTGAAACTTATGGGAAATACTACTTCCAAAAAAGTGGTATCTTCTGTAGGACCCGAGCAGGAATACTTCCTGATCGACAAAGAATATTTCCTGAAAAGACCTGACCTGAAACTGACAGGAAGAGCTGTTTTCGGAACCATGTCCGCCAAAGGACAGGAACTGGATGACCACTACTTCGGTGCTATCAAAGAGAGAGTCGCCGATTTCATGAGAGAACTCAATACAGAGCTGTGGAGACTGGGAATCAGTGCAAAAACACAGCACAACGAAGTGGCTCCCAACCAGTTTGAGCTGGCTCCTATCTACTCTTCAGCCAACGTGGCAACTGACTGGAACCAGATCACCATGGAAATGATGAAAAAGATTGCAGACAGACACGGTCTGGCCTGTCTTCTTCATGAGAAGCCCTTTGCAGGTGTTAACGGAAACGGTAAACACAACAACTGGTCTATCGCTACCGACGACGGCATCAACCTACTGAACCCCGGCGATACTCCTCACCAGAACGCCCAGTTCCTGCTTTTCTGTGTTGCCACCATCAAAGCGGTAGATAAATACTCAGCCCTGCTGAGAGCATCCGCTGCCAGCTCCGGAAACGATCACAGACTGGGAGCCAATGAAGCTCCTCCCGCTGTTATCTCCATCTTCCTGGGTGATCAGCTGACTGACATCATGGAAAAACTGGCTGCCGGTAAAACTGTGGAAGCAAAAGACGGTAAGAAAATGGTAATCGGAGCCACTTCTCTTCCCGACCTCCCCATGGATATGACCGACAGAAACAGAACCTCACCCTTTGCCTTCACAGGTAACAAGTTTGAGTTCAGAATGGTCGGTTCCACCCAGTCCATCGCCGGACCCAACGTAGTACTGAACACAGCTGTTGCGGAAATCCTGGACGAGTTTGCCTCCAGACTGGAAAAAGCTTCTGACATCAATGCCGAAATTCAGGCCATTGTGAAAGAAACCTATGCTGCGCACAGCAAAATTGTTTTCAACGGAAACGGATATTCTGACGACTGGCTGGAAGAAGCTGCAAAACGGGGACTTCCCAACCTGAAGTCTACTGTAGAAGCCCTGCCTGTTATGAACGACGCATCCTCTGTTGCCCTTATGGGTAAATACAAAGTACTCAGCAAGGAAGAGCTGGATTCCCGTGTCGATACCTACCTGGAAAACTACAGCAAGCAGATCAATATCGAAGCCGGTGTTGCCTATGAAATGGCCGGAAGAATGATCCTTCCCGCAGTTATGGACTACGCAAAATCCATTGCCGACGGCATTGCTTCTATTAAAGCTGTTGTGCCCACTGCTGATACTTCCGCACAGGAATCTCTGCTGGACAATATCAACGGTCAGGTCGAATGTATGATCAAAACCAATGCCGTGCTGCTGAAAGAAATTGAAGCTGCTCTGGAACTGGAAGAGGATCTTCTGGTTCAGGCCAAGGCTTACAGAGAAAAAGTTATTCCTGCCATGGATGAGCTGAGAGCCTGCGCTGATACCCTCGAAAAGATTACAGATAAAGCCAGATGGCCTTATCCTTCCTACGAGGATATGCTCTTCAACCTGTAGGATTATATTCCCACAAGGTAAAGAGTTAATAAAAAACCGCTCCTTCGGGAGCGGTTTTTTTATCCCCACTTAATTCATCAGATATGCTCCCGGGTATTTAATACAGAAACCCTGTTGACATAAAAGTTCAAAACAGATATATTTCTTCAAGAATTAACTTTCCCCTGTAGCTCAGTCGGTAGAGCGGGTGGCTGTTAACCACCATGTCAGCAGTTCGAGTCTGTTCGGGGGAGCTTAAAGAGCAAGCAATCAGCTTGCTCTTTTTTTATGCCCAAAATGTTATCCCACGTATCGGGCGTCAGAAAATGCAATATAGGGATAATAGATGATGCTGAGAAAAAGGGCCGGGAGAACGTGCCAGCCGGGTTTGCCGAAGACTGTGACGAAATTGTAGATGATAAGAATCGCTATCACTACATTAACAACGGGAATGAACATAAGCAGCAGCCACCACCAGGGCTTTTTCACAATCTGCAGCATAACAATCACATTGTAGATCGGTATGAGAATGGCCCAGCCGGGCTTTCCCGCTTTGACAAAGATTTTCCAGTTGGCGACCACAAGAATGACGGTGAAAATCAGCCATACAATAGTGTAAACAGGACTAAATACATCTGACATACAGGACTCCTTACAGAAATATCACTATTAAGGATAATAGAGCCCGGGAAGGATCTCAAATTCCCTGTTATTTTTCTCCCAAAAGCACTTCAGGATAGCCAGATCAAAAATATATACTTTTTTAATTCTACTGCTCTTCTATCTCAACCTCTTCCCATTCGTGATGCAGAACCTCCACCTGTTCGGAAGAGAGGATATTCCTTAATACAAGCTCATCGACCACCTGATTCAGATGCTCTTCGGCTATACAGTTCCTCAGAAGATTCAGTCCGACTTGAAAGGGAATGTAGTCTTTATAAACAAGATAGGTAACGAAATCCATAATTGTCTCCCTTCTTATGATGCTCACATTCCGGCAGACCCATTAATTATGTGGATATTTCTATTATCGGTAGGGGGAAAGGAGATTGATAAGGACTTCCCGGGGATTTTTTTTCACAGAATGCGTTATACTTATAACTACAGGAGGAATTCCAATCAGAAATCCCCCGAAACAGGAGTACCGATGAAAAGAGGCTTGTTACTGAATTCTGAAATCTCCGCCGTTATTTCCAGGATGGGACATACCGACGGACTGACCATTGCCGATGCGGGGCTTCCCATTCCGGAGAGCACAAAAAGGATTGATCTGGCGGTCCAGCCGGAGCTCCCCCGGTTTGCCCAGGTCCTGGGAGCGGTATTGAAAGAACTCTGCGTAGAGAAAGTCCTGCTTGCCGAGGAGATCCGGGAGGCGAATCCCGAAGGCCTGGAGGAGATCCTTGAGATTCTGGCGGACTACGAAAAGGAATCGGGATACAAACCGGCTATGATTTTTGTTTCCCACGAGGATTTCAAAAAGGCGACGGCTCAGACAAAGGCAGTTGTCAGAACCGGTGAAATTCAGCCCTACGCCAACATAATCCTCTATTCCGGTGTGACTTTCTAGATTTTTTTTCTCCTGATTTTTTTGTGATTGAAGTTCCACGGGGAAAGATGTATTGTAATAAAAAAGGGATCTCCTTATTAAATATAGAATTATCCCTTTTGAAAGACAGGATATGACAAAACAGGAGCTGGTCAGGGAGCTTGCGGAACGATTGTCCCTCTCCCAGAAGACCGTAAAAAACGTAGTTGATACAACTCTCGAAGAGATCACTCTGATACTGGAAGAAGACAAGAGCTACAGCCAGACAGGTTTCGGATCCTTCAAAACTGATCTGCAAAAAGGCCGGATCAGTTACAATCCCGCTGTGAAAAAAAAGATGCTCCTGCCGAAGAAACGCAAAGTGAAATTCAGACCATCCAGCAAGTTGAAGGAGCAGATCAATGAGTAATGCCCTTACGCCGGAGAAACTGGTCCAGAGAATCCTTGATAAAGTCGAAACCGATCATGATACCACAAGAGACCTGATTCAGGAGCTTTTTACAGTTATAACAGAACAGCTGAAAGTTTCAGACAGGATGGCCCTTTACGGGTTCGGGACCTTTAAAAAAACCTTTGTGGAAGAGTCCACAGGCAGGAACCCCCAGACCGGAGAACCCCTGACTATCCCGTCTCACTTCAGAGTCAAGTTTTCACCCGCTTCCGCCCTGGCTGTACGGATCAATTCAGAGTACAGCAATCTTCAGCCTGTCATCCTGGACGATGAGATTCTGAAGGATGAGGAAGAGGAACACGAAGGCCTGCTTATAAAAGCCATGAAGTATGAGCTGGATTATCAGAAAAAGAGTTCCGGTGAAGCCGCCATGACTCAGCCCCATACGATGGTGCACGGCACCTCTGTGATTGCCCCTGTGGAAGAAGGAACCCAGCCGGCTCTGACAGTGGTAAGCCGGGAGCAGGACGAAGAAACCCGGGCCCTGGCTGACGCCGTTTCATCCACATCCCAAAAAGAGAGCCGCAAAGGCATTTACTATACTGCCGGAGCCCTGCTGGCGATAGTCCTCCTTCTGGGAGGAATCTACTGGGGAACAAGAGGGACCTCATCAGAAACGGAAGCTCCCGTAGAGGTCAGGACCGTGGTTCAGCAGACAGAATCAGTCTCAGAAGAAAGAGCGGAGCCCCCTGTAGACACAGCCCGGGAGGAAGCACCGCCGGAAAGGGCAGCCCCGGCGGAGGAATCAGAGCCTCCGGTATCGGCCGCGGCTGAGCCTGTAGAACCAGAAAACCCCGCGGTAGCGGTACAGAGCCAAACAGCAGCACCTCTGCCTTCTGAGCCTTACAGCATTAGCAGCGGAGATTCCTTCAGTGTGATTGCCAGGGACATGTGGGGAAACATCCATCTGTGGCCCTACCTGTACAGGACCAACCGGGAAAGTTACCCGGATCCGGATTTTCTTCATCCCGGAGACAGCATTCTCATACCGCCCCGTCCCGATATAAGCGGTCAGGCCGAGGAGATAGAGTCTTCCATTATGATGGCCTACAGGCGGTACAGAACTCTGATCGAAGAGCAGCAGAGCAGCTCCCGGAACGCCAATAGAGCGATAAGCTCCCATTATGTTCTGGCCGGGGGAGAAACCCTCTACCCCTCTTTTCTGGAACGGTATAAAAACAGGATCCGCCCGGAAGATATCCAACGGGTGGAAGAGATTCTCAAACGCTGATCATTATCCCCCCCAATCCCTCCATGAGATAAGGGGGGGGGAGATTCTACAGAGAGTTTAAGCCCCCCTACTCCCGGGAGAGAAAATCCTCATAGGACATGAGGGTGGTTCCGTTTTTCCTGGCTTTCTGAAGTTTGGAACTGGTGCCTTCCGGATCTTCACAGAGAAGGATATCCGTTGTTTTTGTCACTGTAGAAGAGAACTCATAGCCCCTGTCTTCAATAATCTTCTGAAGCTCCTTGCGCCCGATAGGCCCTTTTCCTGTCATAGAGACCTGCCCCCGAGACTCTCCGGAGCCGGCATCCTGTATGGACACGGCCTCCAGCAGCTCCTCCAGAAGCTTCTGATTCTCTTCTTTCTTTTTCCAGGCAATGAT
Organism: Oceanispirochaeta sp.; assembly: GCA_963666275.2. GTDB lineage: Bacteria > Spirochaetota > Spirochaetia > DSM-2461 > DSM-2461 > Oceanispirochaeta. Next base: position 130,830 of record CAXXOA010000001.1, on the reverse strand, counting down.
ATTCTGACCGATCACATAGGTTTCGTCGGAAAAATTCTGAAAATCCTCCATGCTCTGGATTCCCAGTTTTTTCAGAGCTTTCTGCTGCACAAGAGGAATCCCCAGGCGGCTGATCAGTTCAGGGGCCGTCAGCTCCCGGACCCTTTCGAGCTGTTCCAGAAAGTTGCCTATTTTTTTCTCTCCGAATCCTTCCAGGCCGGATAGATCCTCCCGGCTCACACTGTACAGTTCTCCCACAGACCGGGCGATCCCCTTTTCATAGAGCTGACGGATCGTCGCTTCAGCGACCTGCTCCATTCCCGACTCTTTGACCCAGTAGATTATGGTCTGAATCTCCTTTTCAGGGCATTCTGAATTGGAACATTTCAGATGCACCCCCTCCTCTTTCACAGGGCTGCCGCAGACGGGACAGGCATCAGGGGCAACATCTGAGAAAAACAGCTCCCCCTCCCTTCTCCCTGAAGAGAGATTCTCTCTTACATAGGGAATCACATCATTCGCCCGCTCTATGAGCAGTTCATCCCCCAGCTGAAGCCCCATGGACTGAACAAAGGCATAATTGTGAAGGGAGGCTCTGTTCAGTGTGGCTCCCCCTAATAGGATGGGTTCAAAAACCGCTACGGGTACCAGAGCCCCCTGACGGCTGACCTGCCACTCCACTCCCGTAAGGCGGGTTTTTCTCGATGCCGCCGGAGGTTTTATGGCCAGAGCGTAGTGATGATGGTGATCCACAACCCAGCGGCTGTCAATTTCCTCATGGAGAGAGTTGTCATCCACTGTCAGAATCAGGCCGTCGGTTTCATACAGCCACTGATCCCTCTTCTCTTCCAGATAGGCGTCGTAGACCTTTTCGATTTCGGCCAGCCCCCGGACAGAAAAGTATTCCACAGTATGAAAACCTGAACTTTTCAGCCAGTCAATTATGCCGGCTTCACTTCCCGAAGGGCGTGTCCGGGCTGTCTGATAGCTGACGAAACGGACATACTTCAGATCCTCTCTGTTTTCGTTTCTGTTTATCAGGCCTACGCAGTTATTCCTTAGGGGCTTTCCTTTTGTATCGTAGGATGTGTCTTTCGGCAGATAGAGCTCGCCCCGCACTTCGATATCCTCTTTTGTTGTATCAATTGTCTCTGGAATATCATCAATATAGGAGGCAATGGATGTCACATCCTGGCCCACAACCCCGTCGCCCCTTGTAGCCACATACTGGAGCTCCCCCCCCGAGTAGAAGCAGGAAGCGGAGAGCCCGTCAATTTTGGGCTGCATCGTCCACCTGGTATCTTCAGAAATTTTCAGCCGGGTAATCCACTTTTTCACTTCCCCCATATTCTTGGCCTTTCCCATGGAAAGCATGGGAACCTCATGACGGATTTTTCCTCCTCCGGCGGTTTCACTGCCTACAACAGCAAAATAGTCGCTCCGGGGGTTTAAAATCCTCAGTTCCTCTTCCAGCCGGTCAAATTCCTCGTCGCTTAAAACGGGAGAATCCGTATTATAATAGGCATCTTTCGCCTCTGTTAAAATCTGAATCAGTTCCTTCTCTGTCATGGGCATCATCATATGCCAAGACAAATTATGTGTCTATAAAAAAACTCGCCTATCCTGCTGGACAAACATCACCGCATTTGTTATATTTCATCCCACAAGACGGCGCCGTACCCAAGCGGCTAAGGGAGTGGATTGCAAATCCATCATTCAGCGGTTCGAGTCCGCTCGGCGCCTCTCAAAAACAAAAAAGTTCAGCTCAGGCTGGACTTTTTTATTTTATAAGCAATAAGAACGGTATTACAGCGCGAATCCCTGCCGCGCAACTGGCCAGGGATGGCGAGTCCCCCTCGGTCCCTTGAAAAACTAAAAAAGTACAGTTGGTTCTGAACCTTCTATTTTTTATCACAGCCTCCCCCGTCAAAAAGCCGCGATTCCTCACTTTTCCGGTATAGATTCTCCCGATTGAGCAAAATGAGTCTTTGAAACAGGTGTTTTTCGTATCCGAAGGGCTGATCCCGGAGTTCGGACTGGTTTACGGCCTTCAAGGGCTGAAAAAGATTATAAAATATTTATTTAATCGATTAACAGTATTTTTTTTGTTATTTTTCCATATAAATAAAATCAGGACCCACCACATTCTACCTCTCATAATAATAACTGGCCGATATTCTAGTACACAAGAACTCCCTATTTTGGTATTCACATCTTTTTCAGACAAAATAAATATTTTTTTACAGAAATAATTATTTTATTCCTATTAAAGCCAATTACTTGTCATTTGCTCATATTTGAACCGGGAAAAAACCCGTGTTATCATCCCTGTCATGGCCGATTTTGACTCCTATTTTGAAACATTAATCAGCAGATTGAAACAATCCTTTGATTTACAGCAGAATCATGAAGTGGATACGCGCCATTACGACATAAAAGCTGTAATGAATATCCGAAATGAGAAATTTGTTTTATCTCCGGATATCAAACTCTACGGTTTTGAAAATAACGAAATTTTCTATATTAAGAAGACTGGCGCTCTTTCCGCTGAAATCATCCGGGAAGAACTTTCATTTCTGAAATCCCGCATCCGGGATATCGCAGCCCCCGGCAAAGATCATATGTCCACCCACATTTCTCCTGTTTTCATCACAGAAGAGCCTCTTACCCGGGAAGTGGAAAAAGTCATAAAACGCTATTTTTTCCAGAAGGGATTTCTGCTGGGATTCAAAGGATGGGCAGATCTTGCCCCTATCGCAGTGTCTCTCAAGGACAATAGGGTCTTCTCAAATAGAAAGATACAGAGCACCGCTGCATTTTTTCATCCCGAAATGAATGCGGCATCAGATGAATGATTGAAGGAATCTATCCTGATGGATCCTTTTTATCATAGAAAAAAGTTTTAACTGGAGGATTGAATGAATTCTTTAATTATCATCCTTTTTGCTGTAGCTGCCTTTGTTGTCGCCTACATTTTCTACGGCGGCTGGCTCTGCAAAAAGTGGGGTATCGACCCCAAACGGATTACACCTTCTCATGAGAAAGAAGATGGTGTGGATTATGTACCGGCCTCAAAAGGGGTTGTTCTGGGTCACCATTTTGCATCCATCGCCGGCGCCGGCCCTATTACCGGACCAATCGCAGCAGCCATCTTCGGATGGGTACCTGTTCTTCTCTGGATTATTGTGGGAAGCATCTTTTTCGGAGGCGTTCATGACTTCGGAGCTCTGGTTGCCTCCATCAGACATGACGGGAATTCCATTGGTGAAGTTATAGAAAAGAATATTGGCAAAAGAGGCAAAAGACTTTTCGCCATTTTTGCCTGGCTGACTCTGATCCTTGTTGTTGCGGCTTTTCTGAATATTGTTGCCGTCACCTTTGCCGCCACCCCCCAGGCAGCTACAGCCTCCATGCTTTTTATCATTGTTGCTGTTCTTTTCGGTTTTTCCGTTTACAGAAGAAAAACCAATCTGATAATAAGCAGCATTATCGGAGCCATCCTCCTTGTGATCTGTATATGGATAGGAATGCTTTTTCCCCTTTCCCTGTCTGTAACAGCCTGGATGTGGATCCTTCTGGCCTATATTTTCGTAGCCTCTGTCACTCCTGTATGGATCCTGCTCCAGCCCAGGGATTACCTTAACTCATTCCTCCTTTATGCGATGATCGGCGGTGCTCTGTTAGGTCTTTTTATAGCAGCCCCCAGCATGACCGAAGTCCCTGCTTTCACAGCCTTTAATATAAAAGGTTCATTGATGTTCCCCATTCTGTTTGTAACAGTAGCATGCGGTGCCATTTCCGGTTTCCATTCACTCGTTGGATCCGGAACTTCATCAAAAATGATAGACAAGGAAGACGATGCCAAACTCATCGGATACGGCGGTATGCTGATTGAAGGTGTTCTGGCCGTTATTGCCCTTATTGCCATCGGTGCGGTAGGTATGCAGGAGGGCGGAGCGATTAAGACCTTCTCTGTGGGTGTCGGAACCTTTATGAATGCCTTCGGTCTGCCCATGTCTGTGGGTGTTCCCTTTGTAGCCCTGGCAATCTCCGCCTTTGCTCTGACAAGTCTGGATACAGCCACAAGACTTGCCCGCTTTGTATTCCAGGAGTTTTTTATGGAAGCGGCAGAGCAGGAGAAAAGTGCCACTGCAAAAGTTCTTTCAAACATGTATGTGGCAACAGCCATTTCCGTCGCCATAGGCGGAGCTGTCGGTTTTACAGACTGGCGCACCATCTGGCCGATCTTCGGATCTGCCAACCAGCTGCTTTCCGCACTGGCCCTGCTGGCCATTGGAGCCTGGCTCGCTCAGACAGGAAAAGACAACAGAATGGTAAAAATACCCATGATTTTTATGTTCCTTGTGACCCTGACAGCACTTGTGATTCTGGCGAAAAACAACATTGCCGCCGGAAACTATGTGCTTGTATTCTTTGCGGTTGTCCTTTTCATTCTGGCTCTTGTCCTTATCAAGGAATCCTACAAGATCCTTTTCGGACAGAAACAGAAACTGGCAGCGGAATCAGTCTGATCTTCTGCTCCAGTCAGCAGTAGAATGAGAAAAGGGATCACACCATGTGGTCCCTTTTTTTCCGCCCCCCTGAGGGGTTGCCAAGAAGATCTCAATCCCGTTTAATAAAAAACAAATATTGACAGACGGCAGCTTTCTGCCTCGGGAGTTTGTTAGAATGGATATAAAACCGGAAGTAATGAAATGGCTGCTCCAGGATCAGCAGGATGAAATCAATGCCTATCATTTGTATACAAGGATCGCCGGAGTCACAAAAGACAGTCATAACCGGAAAACTCTGGAACATATTGCAAAAGATGAAATGAAACACTACCAGAGGCTGAAAACCCTCACTGGAGTGGAACTGAAACCTGGAAAATTTTTTGTCTGGCTCCATTTCTGGTTTGTCCGCCTTTTCGGCTTGACCTTCGGCTTAAAAATGCTTGAAAAAGCCGAAGGAAAAGCCCAGGAGAATTATGGAGATCATGACAGGAACCTGAACTATCTCAACGATGTGATAGCCGATGAGGAGAGGCATGAACAGGAGCTGATTGACATGCTCGACGAGGACAGACTCAAATATGTGGGATCTATCGTCCTCGGTCTTAATGACGCCCTTGTGGAACTGACGGGAGCTCTGGCCGGTTATACCATAGCCTTTCAGGATACCAAACTGATAGGATTGACAGGTCTCATTACAGGAATCAGCGCTTCCTTTTCCATGGCGGCCAGCGAATACCTATCGACACGCCATGAAGGGGGAGAAAACGCGGGGAGGGCCTCCCTCTATACAGGGATAGCCTATGTCCTTACAGTCATAGTCCTGGTCTTTCCTTTTACACTGTCTCTCAATCCTTTCATCTGCCTGGGGATCTCTCTCCTTCTGGCTGTATTCATAATTTTCTGTTTCAACTTTTATATTTCTGTTGCAAAAGATTACAACTTCAGAAGCCGCTTTCTTGAGATGGCGGGCATATCCCTGGGAATTGCCGCACTGTCCTTTCTGATCGGGATCCTCATCAAGGAATTTATCGGTATAGAAATCTGAAGAGAGGATTTGCATTCCCCTCTATGAACAATTAGACTTTTTTGAAAAGAAGAAGAAAAGTAAAAGATGTCTCATCAGGATTTCTACCAGGATATATTAAACTCTATTCATGACCACATACTGGTTGTGAACAGAGAATATTCTATTAGCTATGGAAATCAGAGTTTTGAAACCCTCCTGATGCTGACGGTTCAGGACAGTAGAGATTTTTCGGGAAGAGATCTCAGAGACGTCCTGCCGGATGAGCTGAAACAGATTATCCCCCCCATTGAAGAGTGTTTCCAGTCGGGTAAAGTAATGCATCAGAAGGTTATGATTACCCTCTTCTCCACTCCGGCCTATCTGGATATGGTGATCATTCCACGGTACGAGAAGACCGTGGTGGATCATAGCATCATAATTCTTCATAATATCACCGACAGGGAACTTCAGAAGAGAGAACTCAATCAGAAAATCCAGTTTTTTTCCCAGCTCATAAGGCATACCCCTCTCGGAGTGCTTCTGATTGACATTCTGGACAGGGAATTTCAGATATCTCACTGGAATCCTGCCATGGTCAGATACTTCGGCATTGAAGAGAAAGATCTTTTCGGAAAGAGCCTCGCTGAGGTTCCTGCGTTTGAAGGTGTAATCAATGAGATCTCCGATGCCATCTCATCAGTCATAAGGACAGGGCTGATATACAAACTGCCGGAACTGACAATTGTCATCGATTCCAAAGTAAGATATTTCAATCTGAACCTTGTCCCCATCAAACAGGACTCCAGCGAGATAAATAATATTCTGGGTATTATGGATGATATTACAGAACAGCGACTTGAGGACAGAAGACTCGAAAAATACAAAAAGAAACTGGAACAGAATCTTGTAAAGACCTCTCTGCAGCTGGACGAGACAACAGCGGAAATATCCTCAATTCTGAACACCTCCATCGGAGTGAGCATTTTTTCCCTGGACAGGAACTTCCGGTACCGGGTATTCAACCACTATCATCAGGATGTTATGAAGAAGCAGTTCAATGTGGAAACCGAAAAGGGGACCTCCTATCTGGAAAGCATCCAGAGATATCCCGATTTCTACAACCACATGAAAAATTATCTGCAGAACGCTCTGTACGGGGTGATTATCAATACGGAGCTCTCCTATGTTCTGGATAACGGAAGCGAGCAGTACTACGACGCCATCATATCTCCCCTGTATTCGGAAAAAAAAGAGATCAGCGGAGTAACGATTATCCTCATCAATACCACAGATCTGAGGAGAAGTGAGAAAGAAGCCCTGCGCTTCAAAACCGTAGCCGACAGCGCCAACTACGGAGTCCTGATAACTGATATGGAATGGCAGATCCACTACTGCAACAGATACTGGGAGGAACTCTTCGAGTACCCCGAATACTCACTGACTGGACAGAATCTTGAAATCCTCTTTGACAGTGAGAACCTTGCAAAACTCAAAGAGTCCGTCAGAATATCCTACCAGAGAGGCGATCATAGTCCCGGACAGATTGAAATGGATCTTCTCTCGATGATGCAGGAACCCTTCACTGTCATAATGAACAGTGTTATGTATGGGGAAGATCCGCTTAATCCGGAGGGGATAGCCTTTACCTGTCTGGATATAACCCAGATGAAAGAGGCCCGCAGGGCCATTATTTCCGCCAGAGATCACGCCGAAAAAGCCTCTATCATGAAAAGTTCCTTTGTTGCCAACATGAGCCATGAGATCCGGACCCCACTGAACGGCATCATCGGATTTTCCAAACTTCTCTCGGAAGAAATTACCGAAGGCAAAGCACAGGGATACCTGAAAAACCTGGTATCCAGCAGTGAAATTCTAAAGAGCCTGATCACAGATATTCTGGACTTTTCAAAAATTGAAGCGGGAAAGATGACCATCAGCAGGAGCACCATAGAAACCCGTACATTCTTTGAGCAGATTTACCAGATGTTCAGCTTCCAGGCAAAAGAGCGCCATCTTTCCTTCCGGATCCTGATGAAAGCGGGACTTCCCGAAACGTTTCTCAATGATCCTGTTCGAATCCGACAGATCCTGATAAACCTTGTGGGAAATGCCCTGAAATTCACACCCAGCGGTTTTGTTTCGGTGGAACTGTCCTACCGGGACGGTGACAGGCTGCTGGAAATCAGGATTATCGATACAGGAATCGGTATCCCCCCATCGGACCATGAAATGATTTTCAATCCTTTTGAACAGCAGGAAAAAGCGGATAAAAGGAATTTTGAAGGAACCGGTCTCGGTCTGGCTATTACAAAGCAGCTTATAAGTCTTATGAAGGGGAAAATATCCCTCAGCAGCGAGCTGAACAGAGGAAGCTCTTTTAACCTGACCCTTCCTTTAGAAGAGCCTTCAGAAAACAAACTCCCCGGAGTACAATGGGAATCCATGCCTGAGATCTTTCTGGATTCACCGGTTTGCTACAGCACTCTGGATTTTAGCGGAACCGACTCCCGGCCGGAAGATTGGGACTTCTCCATCCGGAAAATTGACGAAAAGGATATCCCGGGACTGAAAAACCTTCCAGACAATTTCGGATTTCTTATTATAAGATACAGAAAGGGACAGACTCTTCCGGCGGGAATACCGGTTATTTATGTCTGCTCGGACAGCGAGAAGGACGCCATCAGAATCACAAAAAATACAAAGACCATTGCCGACGGCATTCCGAAATACAAATTTTTAGCCAAAGTCAGATCCTACCTGTCAGAACTCCGTCCTGAGATGAACGCCCGCAACAGGATGAATCTGCAGAGCTTCAGCAAAGAGGAGATTTCCATTGTCAGAAGGGCTCTCGACAGCAGAGACAGCAGTGATATAATGGAAATGATCGAACTTATGGAGAAAAAGGATGATCAGGTACGTCAGTTTGCCGGAGAACTATCCCATGCCCTGCAGGAATTTGAAATTGAGATAATGAATGCCAGGATGGATGAACTGGCAGAACATCTTGAAAACCAAAGGGGAGAAATGCATGCCTAAAAAAAAGCTGCTTCTTGTTGATGATACTGTTCCCAACCTGAAACTTCTGGGGAATATGCTTCAGGATATCTATTCTCTGAGTTTTGCCACAAGCGGGGCCGAAGCCCTCAAAATTCTGGAGAAATCCCGTCCTGACCTCATTCTGCTCGATATTATGATGCCCGGAATGGATGGTTTCGAAGTCTGTAAAAGGATCAAAAGCAATCCTGTCCTGGCCCCTATTCCTATCCTGTTTATTACAGCCAAGGCAGACAAACAGAGTGTTATAAAAAGTTACGAACTGGGAGGACAGGGGTATATTTTAAAACCTTTTGAAAAAGAGGAAGTCACTGAGAGAATTGCAAAAGTACTCCCCGGAACGTCTACGGCCACTGCGGGAAGAGCCGTGTCTGATACAGCGAACTGCCCTCTTTTCTGCGATAATAGAACCCAGAACACAAAACTCTATTTCGATTTTTTCAAGAACCGGACCTGCGAAAAACTGGATGACCTGGAAGATCAGCTGAATACCATCACCCGGACGCTGCCTCTCCTGACTGATTACATCAGCCACATGGAGGAGCTGATTCTCAGTCTGGATACGAACTCTCAGAATCTTGTAAAAGACAAGCTGAATAAAGTGAACAAGGATAAAACAAATCCGGATCTGACCGGAATCCTGCATACCCTCTATGAGGATATGCAGAACAATCAGTTTAAAATTGTGGACCTGACTTCAGAAATAAGAGCCGAAGACTATACGGCGGGTGTTCAGGATGTACTTCCTGTCTCGATGCTGAAAACACTTGTTTCCGCTTTTCCAGAGAATATAAACTTTGAGCCTGATGAGTTTTCCAACCCCTATGTGGTCGGATCGGAAGAGAGGTTTATGCAGGTTCTTTTAAGCCTGATTGACAACGCCATGGATGCGGCCCGGTTCCGCAATACCGAGCCAGCCATTGTGATTTCCATGGAGAGGGCCGACAAGGAACTGAAAATAACCCTCCAGGACAATGGGGGAGGCTTTCTCGAAGACAATGCCCATAGGATTTCCCAGCCTTTCTTTACAACAAGAAAAAATCATATAGGACTGGGACTGACAGCTGTTGAGATTCTTATGAAAGAGGAATTCAAAGGGAACTTTTCCATTATCAACAGCGAAAACGGCTGCCTGGCGACTCTCACATTTCCCCAGAGATAACACTTATCTATGAAGTCGGCTCTTCCGGATTCCCGTGAATAGACTTTAAGGCAGGGTAAAGGGAGATGTATACCCTGTAGGACTTTTCATACTCTCTGAACAAGTCGTTGCCGCAGGGAAGGTATTCTTTACCGCTTTTCTGCAGTTGGGGTATCTGCGGATCATAAGGCCCCGAAAACAGGCCGGACGCAATTCCCCCCATCATAGCGGCGCCAAAAGCCGCAGCATCAGCATTTTGAACGGGATAATACGGCACCTGAAGGACATCCGCCTTGATCTGGTTCCAGCATTCTCCTTTTGTACCGTTTCCCACAGCCAGTATTGATCCCGGTTGACAGCCGAACTTCTCTGAAGCTATATCCAGGATCTGCTTCATTCCGTAGGCGGAAGACTCATAAACAGCCTCAATCATATCTGCTTTTGACGAGGCCAGGGTCAGTCCGTACCAGACTCCCACGGCATCAGGATCCCAGACAGGAGACCTTTCTCCAGCCAGATAGGGAAGAAACACAACGCCTCCCGCACCGGGCCGGGATTCGGAGAGGACCGCGTCCATTTCGGAGGGTGTGGAATACTCATCCCATATTTTTTTCCTCACCCACTCGAGTGCTCCGCCCATAAGAGACATAGCCCCGTGGGCCAGCCATTTTCCGGGATAGACATGACAGCGGTTCATAAAGACCGGATCAAAATCCGGTTTATCCAGAACAAAAGTGAGAACTCCCGAAGTCCCCACAGACTCAAAGGCCCATCCGGGTTCCTCCAGCCCCACCGCAAACGCGGCAGCCGCCGTGTCTGCGGCACCTAAGGCTACAGGGCAGCCTTCGGGAAGCCCCGTAAGCCTGGAGGCGGCAGAGTTCACTGTCCCTATCCTGTCAAAGGGCTTTGCCGGGGGAAGGAGCTTTTCCTCTTCGATTCCCGTTAGGGCAAGAGAGGACTGATCCCAGAGACCGGGGGCTTTCAGATCAAAAATCCCCGAATAGGAAGCCTGAGTCCAGTCCACAGCGGCCTGTCCTGTAAGATTACCGGCAAGGTAACTGTTGAGCATTCCGACCGAATCAGTGTTCCCCCAGGTTTCAGGTTCATTCTCCCGGACCCACATGGCATTGGCTATGCTGCAGGAAGAGACTGAGTAGGGATTATCAAGACGGAGTCCCTTCTCCCTGAGTCTCTTCACCTGCCGGGAAGCCCGGTTATCCAGATAGGGGATTCCGGGCCGAACGGGAGCAAATCGATGATCCATAAAGACCATGGATGGACAGGCTGTGGAGAACCCGATTCCCTGAACATCCAGATCACCCGGACAGAGCATCTCTTTTATAATAGAACAGCAGAGATGCCAGTAGGCTTCGGGTTCAAACGAAACCGACCCTCCCGGTTCAAACTGCAGCGTAACAGGTCGATTAATGCTTTGAAGCATCGATCCGTCCGGAGCAAAGGAACAGATTTTTACACTGCTGCTGCCTGCATCAATACCGAGGAGGGCCTTTTTTTTCATCCTTCCAGAATCACCTTCAGAGCCTGCCCGCTTTCTGCAGCGGCAAAGGCATCTTCGATTTTATCCAGAGGAAACTTATGGGTTGCCAGTTTTTCCACATCTATGGCTTTACTGGCAATCAGAGCCAGGGCGGTCTGCAGGTCCTTCCTCTGTAGAGAAGAGGAGCCGGAGACATACAGCTCATTGTAATGGATCAGATTCACATCCACCGGAGGCATATCCCCTTTGGAAAAGCCGGCGAAGAAACTGACCCTTCCGCCCTTTCTTGCGATTTTCAGGGCATCATTAGCCAGAGCGGGAATCCCGATGGCCATAATAACCACGTCGGCTCCCAATCCGGAGGTATTAGCCAGAACGACCTCTTCCAGAGACTCTTTCAGAGGATCTACAAGAATATCCGCTCCAAAGTCGGCAGCCATATTCCGGCGCATTTCCGCCGGCTCACTGACAAAGACTTTAGCCGCACCGGAAGCTTTTGCCAGCATACAGTGCATCAGGCCGATAGGTCCGGTTCCCAGGATAACCACATTGTCCCCGGGAGTGATATTCAGTTTTCTCTGGCCATTAATAACACAGCCGAGAGGTTCGGCCAGAGCCCCGCCGATCCAGGAAACCGAATCGGGGAGTTTCTGTACATTCTGCCGTCTGATAAACTGACCGGGTATACGCATATACTCGGCAAAGCATCCATCGTACTCATATCCAATGGCGACCCTGTTCTGACAGACATTTTCCATTCCGTTCATACAATAGGCGCACTCTCCGCAGGGGAGCACAGGATCAACACAGACTCTGTCTCCGACGGAAAGGGTTTTAACATCTTTTCCGGCTTCAACAACCACACCGGAAACTTCATGACCGATAATGGATGGCATCCGGACGCCCTTTGTCTTTTTCCCGTGGAAGATTCTCAGATCTGTGCCGCAGAGAGCCGCAGCTTTGACCTGAATCAGGACATCCCCCGATTCAATAACAGGTTTCTTCCACTCCTGAACTTCCATTTTATCTATTTGTGTAAATACACCGGCTTTCATAGGCAGTTTTCTACTCCTGAAAAGTATTATTTATTCTGATTATATACTTCTAATGCTTCTTCTACAGTCACATCGTCATGGATCATGGCTTTCAGACTTTTCACAACCGCTGTGGGGTTGGGATCCTGCCAGACGCTCCGTCCGTAGGTAACACCGGCAAGGCCGATATCCAGACCGTCACGGGTCATCTGCAGATAGGATTTCAGGTCGTTTCCGGCAGATCCTCCGGCCAGACAGACCTTTGCCGGACAGGATTCAATAACTTTCTGAAAAGTCTCTGCAGAACCGCTCCAGAGAGTCTTGATAATATCCACTCCCAGTTCCGCACCGGCTCTTACACAGTAGGCCAGGGCATCCGCGTCATTGGGATTCTGAACCATTGACCCTTTGGGATAGATATGGGCCACCAGAGGCATTCCTGCTTTTTCCGCTTCCCTGCTGATCCGTCCCAGATTGGACAGCTGCTGAGCCTGTTCGGGACCGCCCATAATCATACCCACAGAAATGGCATCGGCACCCAGTTCCACAGCTTCTTCCACATCCGCTACAGGTGTATCAAAATTGGGGTGATAAGGGATAGAGTAACTGGTGGATTTCATAATCAGAGCCACTTTACCGGCATAGGGAGGGAATACGCTCCTGGCGATTCCTTTCTGAATGGTAATGGCATCGGGGCGGCCTGCGACAACCAGCTCCATCGTTTTTCTGATATTTTCCAGACCGGGCAGGACACCCCTGGTAATGGGATGATCCATTGTTATAGCCAGAAGTCGGCCGTTTTCTTCATGAAGAAGCCTTGCTAATCTTACTTTCTTTCCAACACTCATAAATATCTCCTACAGAATGCTCCTGGGCATCCTTTTAAAATTAGATTCACTGGGTTTTTGTTGATATAAAGCTACATCATAACTAAAATTTCTTCAATAGCAAGGCATCCTTTACGAAAGTTTTTTTCACTTATTTCTGATTCAAATTTTCACCTTTTTACAAAATCCCGGAGAAATACCCTGAAGCCCGGGGATTTTTATTGTCAAAACCGGGAAATAAAGCTACAGTTTCTTTAGCTATCCCTCGAGACAGTACCATATAAAAGAATAAATCTTGAAAATAATTTTCATATTAGAAGGATCTTTACGCCATGACAGATAAAGTGAGTTTCGCCATCCGGATCTCTATGGAACAGAACAGTCTGAGTACAAAGGAGAAACAGCTCTGTACCTATATTCAGGAAAACAGCAAAAATGTTATCCACTCCTCTATCACAGAAGTTGCTGAACTCTGCAGCACCAGTGAAGCCTCACTTGTCAGACTGGCAAAGAAACTGGGATACAAAGGGTTCCAGGCCATGAAAATCAGTATCGCTCAGGATGTCATTGAACCTTCCATGCAGATTTTTGAAAAGCTGGCACCCGGTGATACAGTCCCAACTATTGTTGAAAAAGTTTTTCACTCGAACATGCAGGCTTTAAAAGATACCCTTTCGGTGATAAATAAAAAGAACATTGAAAAAGCCGTAAATCTGATCATCCAGGCGGATCGGCTGCTCTTCTTCGGTGTGGGCGGTTCCAACATCATAGCCCAGGACGGTCAGCATAAATTTGTCAGGATCGGTTATCCTCCCATCTCTTCAACAGATGCCAACATACAGGCCATGGCCGCCTCTATACTGGGAAAGAACGATGTGGTCATAGCTATTTCCCACTCGGGAGCTTCGGGAACAACTATTGACGTCGCCTCCATTGCCAAGGAAGCGGGAGCCAAAGTCATAACCATAACCAACTACAGCCGCTGCCCGATCCTGAAGTACAGTGACATTCCCCTGTTCACAGCGTCTGCCGAAACGGAATTCAAAACAGAAGCCCTCTCTTCCAGAATTGCAGAGCTGACCATAATTGATGCCCTTTTCATGGGAACGGTCCTTCAGAACTATGATAAGGCCCTCTCCAATATGAAAAAGACCCGTACAGCTCTGGACAGCCGGAAAATCTGATACAGCCGGGCACCCCGGTTTCTCCGGGGCGCCGAAAGCCTGTTCAATTCACCTTATTGATAACCTTACCATCCACAAAGGCCTTCAGATTGTCCACGGCGATGTTCATCAGCCGGGAACGGGCTTCAATGGGAGCCCAGGCGATATGGGGAGTGATAAAGCAGTTCTTTGCCTTCAGAAGAACATTGTCGCTCTTAATCGGCTCGGTGGAGACCACATCCAGACCGGCCGCCCGGATCTTGCCGCTGTCCAGGGCCTCTTTCAGATCCTGTTCCACCACAAGAGGACCTCTTGAGGTATTGAGAAGAATCACACCGTCTTTCATTTTGGCAATGTTCTCTTTGTTGATGATCCCTTCGGTTGAGGGAAAGAGAGGACAGTGCAGGGAAATCACATCGGACTGACTGAGAACTTCATCCAGGGTCCCGTAGGACATGGTCTCGCACTCCAGATCCTTGTTCTGATACTCATCAAAGGCCAGCACATTCATGCTGAATCCCTGAGCAATCTTTCCCGTTGCCTGGCCGATCCGGCCGTAACCGATGATTCCCATGGTCTTACCCGCCAGCTCGGTGAGTGGAAAGTTCCAGTAGGTCCAGTCACTGCAGTTCGCCCAGTCTCCGGCGTATACCGAATTGGAGTGGTCCTGCACATGGTGGCAGATATTCAGCAGCAGAGCAAAGGCAAACTGGGACACCGCGGTGGTTCCGTAGGTGGGGATATTGCACACGGGAATCCCCTTCTCAGCGGCAGCTGCCACATCCACCACATTGTACCCTGTGGCAAGCACTCCGATGTATTTAATGGAAGGACAGGCCTCCAGGGTTTCTCTGCTGAGAGGCGTCTTGTTGGTAATCACCGCATCGGCATCTCCAATACGGCTCAAGATCTCTTCAGGTTTGGTCCGGTCATAACAGGTAAACTCACCCAGAGCTTCCATTCCCTCCCAGGAAAGGTCTCCCGGGTTCAGAGTGTATCCGTCTAATACTACTATTTTCATGTTTCTATCCTTATAAAGAATCTCCTCCTCTCCCTTTGGGCTGGTCGGAAGCAAGCTTCCTGCTCGCCAATGCAACCACTGGAGAGGGGATTAAGGGGAGAGGGGGGGGGAACCGGCCAAATGAAACAGCCTCTATCCAACCCTCACCCTTGCCCTCTCCCAAAGGGAGAGGGAACATGCCAAATCACTTCAGCAGGGCCTCTGCGGAAGCGACTATATTCTCTACGGTGACGCCGTTCTTTTCAAGCAGATAGTCATAGGGAGCGGACTCTCCGAACTGGTCCCGGATTCCGATCCGGGTCACCTGTCCCACGCCTCTCTCGGCTACCATTTCACAGACGGCGCTTCCCAGACCGTTCAGGATGTTGTGATCCTCCACGGTGATGATCTTACCGATCTCATCGATACAGGCTCCCACCGCTTCCTCATCCAGGGGTTTGATGGTGTGCATATCCAGGACTCTTACAGAGATCCCTTTGGCTTCCAGCTCCTCCGCCGCCTTCACGGCCCGGCTCATAATATCGCCGTTGGCAATGATGGCCACGTCTTTTCCGTCTTTGATCTGGTGGGCCTTTCCGATTTCCAGTTCCACACTTTCGTCGTAGATAAAGGGGATCGGGTCCCGGGTAAACCGCAGGTAGACAGGGCCGTAGTACTCGGCCGCCGCTCTTACCAGTTTCTTCGCCGCATAGTAGTCGGCGGGCATGATGACTGTCATATTGGGAATGGTTCTGAGGATTCCCATATCTTCGATGGCCTGATGGCTCGCTCCGTCGTTGGCGGGAGTGAATCCTCCGTGGGAACAGGCTATCTTCACATTCAGTTTGGGATAGCAGATCTCCTGTCGGATCTGTTCGCCCATTCTCATGGAGCCGAAGATTGCATAGGTGGTGACAAAGGGGATTTTTCCTGTGGTGGCCAGTCCGGCTCCCACGCCCGCCGCATTCTGCTCGGCGATTCCCACATTCACATGCTGATCAGGCAGCTCCTGTGAAAAGGGAACGGTTTTACAGGACTTTCCGATGTCCGCATCTACCACATAGATATTTTTATTTTCTCTTCCGAGGGCCAGGATTTCTTCTCCGTAGGCGTCTCTGGTTGCTTTTCCTTCCATTACATGGCCTCCACTTCTTCTACTGCCTGGGCGAACTGTTCTTTGTCCGGGGCAACACCGTGCCACATGACAACACCTTCCATAAAGGAAACGCCCTTGCCTTTGACTGTATTTCCCACGATCACTTTGGGAACTCCGTTATCTTTCTGCTTTCTTGCCACATCCAGGGCATCCACGATTTCAGACATTTCATGTCCGTTGATCCGTACTGCCTCACAGCCGAAGGCCTCGAACTTCAGTCTCAGGTCTCCCGTAGGCATAACCACGTCACAGGTGTTGTCGTTCTGCAGATTGTTGTTGTCCACAAGGATCACCAGGTTGTCCAGTTTGTATTTCACAGCGGTCATCACGGCTTCCCAGATCTGACCTTCCTGGCACTCCCCGTCTCCTACAAGGCAGAAAACACGATAGTCTTTTTTGTCCCGTTTTCCCGCTATGGCCATTCCCACGGCGGTGGACAGGCCCTGTCCCAGAGATCCTGTGGAGATATCCACACCGGGGCAGACCTTCATGTCAGGGTGGCCCTGCAGAATGGAGCCCTGTTTTCTCAGGGTGTAGATGGTGTCATAGGGGAAGTACTCTCTCAGAGCCAGAGAGGAGTACAGGATGGGACAGACATGCCCTTTTGAAAGGACGAAGCGGTCCCGGTCGGCCCATTTGGGGTCTTTGGGATTGATATTCAGCTCATCGAAATAGAGGGCCGCCATAAAGTCTGCAGCAGACAGGGATCCACCGGGGTGTCCTGACTGAGCGGTATGAATCATGGTCAATGCCGTCTTTCGAAGCTCTTTGGCCTTACCTTTCAGATAGGCAACTTTTTCTTCCTTATTCATATTATTCTCCTTTACGGCTGCAGATCGGCAGCCTTTGCCATAATGATTTCGCATAACATTTCACTTTCAGAAATCATCAATTTATAGGAATTACCTGTCCATTCGATTTACCTATGCAGTACGGGACGCAGATCTGCGTCCCCTTCTGCAATTAAAATTAAAAATTCCGACAGAGAATGCAGATCCGCAGCCCCTCCTGTCAGTATCCGAAAACCACCCTGGGCAGCCAGAGAACCGTGTCAGGCACATAGGTAATCACAAGCAGTACCAGAATCAGGGGAATCAGGAACGGCAGGATCTCCTTGTACAGGCTCTCCAGACTCACCTTGGCTATCTTGCTCGAAACGAACAGCGACATTCCCACAGGCGGCGTGGACAGACCGATCATAAGGTTCAGTACCAGTACAACTCCCATATGAACAGGGTTCAGTCCCACCTGGGTGATCAGGGGCATCAGGAAGGGAACCGTAATCAGCAGGATCGAAAGGCTCTCCATAAACATTCCCAGAACAAGGAAAATCAGGTTCAGAAGAAGCAGGATCAGATACTTGTTTGTGGTCACAGACAGCAGGAAGTTGGCCACCTTCATGGTGATCCCTTCCATGGCGATCAGCCAGCTGAAAGAGGTCGCCGCCGAGATGATGAAGATAACCGAAGAGGCGGTGATAATCGTACTGATCATGATCTGCGCCAGATCCTTCAGCTTGATCTCTCTGTAGACAAACACTCCCAGTACAAAGGCATAGACTGTGGCCACAACGGCGGCTTCGGTGGGAGTAAAGATTCCCCCCAGGATTCCACCGATGATGATCACAGGCGTCAGCAGGGACAGGAAGGACTCTTTGAAGGAGATCGCAACTTCCTTGAAACTGAAGTAATCGCTCCGGGGATAGCCCCGTTTCAGGGATATGATCAGTACAAGAACCATGGAGGTCAGCCCCAGAAGGATTCCGGGAATGAAACCGCCCAGGAACAGGGCTCCCACAGAGACTTCTGCGGCGGCGCCGTAGACAACCATGGGAATACTGGGCGGAATGATCGGACCTATGGTGGCCGAAGCGGTGGTGACCGCCGCACTGAACTCGGGATCATACCCTTCATCGGTCATGGCCTGCATTTCAATCTGTCCCAGACCGCCCGCATCGGCAACGGCCGAACCGGACATACCCGAAAAGATGATACTGGCAACGATGTTCGCATGCCCCAGACCTCCGGGGATACGCCCCACAAGGCAGGTGGCGAACTTAAAGATCTTCCGGGTGATTCCCCCGGTGTTCATAAGCTGTCCCGCCAGGATAAAGAAGGGGATAGACAGCAGGATATAGGAATCCACACCGCTGATAGCCCGGTGAAATACCGTGATCAGGTTATACTGACCGGTAATCATGATCGACAGGGCCGTACTCAGTCCCAGGGATACCGCAATGGGCACTCCTATGGCCATCAGAACGGCGAAACAGATTAAAAGAATAAAACCCATCAGGCGGCCTCCCTGTCAGTTTTTTCAAACCGGCTAACCGCCCGGTCTATGATGGTAATAATCATTGGAATCCCCATAACCGGAAAGGAGGCATAGAACCATCCCAGCGAAACGGGAATTGTATTATAGGTCTGCATGGATGTACTTTTCACAAGCTTAAAACCGTAGAAAACAACCATGAAGAGAAATATCATATTTATAAGATCTATGATCAGAGCCAGAATCCTCTTTCCATTGCGGGAAAGAGCATTCATAACAAAGGTCAGATGTATATTTTCTTTTTTAGAGTATGCCAGGACAACGCCGCTGAAAACAGTCCAGGCAAAGATAAGAACTATAAATTCGTATAACCAGACCACAGGACTCTTCAGTACATACCGGAATATGACTCCGCCCATGGTACCCACTGTCAGTATTCCGAGTAAAACAAGGCTTAGAGCGGTTACAGCTTTGATCACCAGCTCATTTACTTTATGAATGAAACTCATTGTGTGTTTTTTCCTTAAAAATGGGGTTGTTTCCTAAAACTATAAGTAATAGAAACAACCCCATCAAATATTTTCCCTGATTAAAGCTGATTATTTTGCTGCAGCTCTCACGCCGTCAACCAGATCTTTTCCGAGTTTTTTCTCATACTCAGCATATACACTGGCAGTAGCAGCCTGGAAAGGAGCGGTGTCAGGACGACTGACCTGCATTCCCTTGGATTCCAGTTCAGCCAGAAGTTTAGCCTGCCCATCAGCTACAGTCTGTCTGTGAACACCGGCGAACTCAACCGCATTTTCTTTCAGGATAACCTGAACGTCAGCAGGAAGGTCCTGCCATACAGCTTCACTCACTACGAAAGGACAGCTTTCATATTTATGATTAGTAATGGAAATGTATTTCTGAACTTCGTCAAACTTGGCTGCGTGAATATTTACAACGGGGTTTTCCTGTCCGTCGAACACACCCTGAGACAGAGCCATGTAGAGTTCAGAGAAAGCCAGGGGAGCGGGGCTTGCTCCAAGGGCTTTGAAAATAGCCAGTGTCATGGGGTTTTCAGGAGTTCTGAGTTTCAGTCCCTTCAGATCTTCGGGTTTTTCGATAGGTCTTACACTATTGGTGATCTGTCTCAGACCATTTTCCCAGAATGCCAGAACTCTCATCCCTTTGGCAGGCAGATCTTTTACAATTTCTTCACCCATGGGTCCATCAAGAACCTGTCCCACTTTTTCATTGGAGGTAAAAAGGAAAGGAAGTTCCAGGGCAGCCAGCTTGGGCTCGTAGGATGCAATAACACCATGAGCATTAATGGTCATGTCCAGGGTTCCCATGGAAACCATTTCAGCCATCTGTCTGTCAGTACCAATCATTTCAGCAGGAAACAGGTCGATCTGAACTCTACCATTGCTTTCTTTCTCTACGGCAGCCTTGAACTGTTCTGCAACCATATGCCTGGGGTTGGTGGTAGGTCCACCGTATCCGAGTTTCAGAACGATTTTCTCATCTCCACCACCGGAAGCTCCGCCTTCCTGCTGACCAGCGGCAAATACACCACCTGTCAGAACTGCAGCCATTACTACCAATGCTAACAATCTTTTCATAAAATTCTCCTTTAAAAAAAATAATTTCCTAATCTATGTAAGAACCACCGTTAATATCGATGTCTTCTCCTGTAATGTAGGCAGCTTCATCAGCTGCAAGAAATGCCACTGTAAAAGCGATCTCTTCCGGCTTCCCCACCCTTTTCATGGGAATGGAATCGGCAATAGCCTTTTCCTTTTCATCCGAGATCCCTTTCCGGATCTCTGTGGCAACCGCACCCGGAGCAACAGAGTTCACAGTAATTCCGTAGCTTACAACCTCTTTTGCCAGGGCTTTGGAAAATCCCAGGATTCCCGCTTTAGCGGCCGAATAATGGGCTCCGCCGAAAACGCCTCCCCCCTGTTTTCCCGAAACGGAACTCATATTGACGATCCGTCCGTATTTATTCTTTTTCATGACCTCAACAGCAGCCTGAGAACAGAGAAATGTGCTCTTCAGGTTGACCGCTATGATCCTGTCCCAGTCGGCTTCTGTCGTATCAGCTACGCTGACAGGCTGAGTAATACCGGCATTGTTAACCAGAATGTCCAGCTTGCCGAATTCAGCCACTGTTTTGGCAATCATTTCGTCTATCGCTTTCTTATCTGTTACATTAACCTTTACAGCCAGGGCTTTACGGCCCAGAGCCTTGATCTCTTCAGCCACTTTCTGTGCCCCTTCCAGATCCAGGTCTGCAACGACAACGCTGGCGCCGTATTTCGCCAGGGTCAGAGCAATTGAACGCCCGATGCCTTTAGGTGATCCGCCACCGGTAACTATAGCTACTCTATCAGTCAGTGTCATAAGCTTTCCTCTTCCTCACTTACTCAAGTTATATGAAACTATATATCAGTAATTTTTTATTTTTATGAAATGTATTTCATGTGTCTTATGTTTACAGTAACCCCAGTTTTTTCAGCTGTCAACTTTTTTTTGAAATATATTTCCTCATATTTCGAAGTCTCATAAAACATATTTCATTACAGAACTTCACGGCACCGGAAAGTCCGGATTTACCGGGAAGAAATACCCTTTAAATGCTGCTTTCTCAAACAGAATACTCCAGTATGAAAGTTTTTTCAACTTTTATTTTGTTTATTTGAAATTTATTTTCATTCCATGTACTTCAGTATTTTTCTGAAATCTGTTTCTAAATCCAAAAAACCATTGTAAAATGCATTTCATGAGCGATAACGAACCTATTGAAAAATATGAGTATATGACGAGGATCACCAGTCACTATGAGAATCTGAGCGAAACAGAAAAAAAGATTGCCGACTATGTGATGGAACAGAAGACTGAAATCCTTAAAATGACAACTCAGGATATTGCAGATGAAACAGGGACAAGTGCCGCTACGGTTGTCCGTTTCTGCAGAACACTGGGTTTCAAGGGATACACGGAACTCAAATTCTATATAGAAAGGGAACTGCTGTCTCCCTCTTCCGAAGTGATCCAGATCAACAGGAACGATTCTGTCAAAGTGCTGAAGCAGAAAATTTTTCAGTTCAACAAACAGGTGATAGATGAAACCCAGAACATACTGAATGATCAGGCTCTGGAAGAAACAATCCAGGCAATTATCCATGCCAACCGGATCGATATCTACGGAGAAGGAGGATCAGGTGCGTCTGCCCTGAATGCCTTCAATCTCCTTATGCAGATAGGTATTAACTGCAACTATTATAATGATCCTATTATGGAGATCACAGCGGCATCACAGCTTCATAAGGGCGATGTGGCCCTGGCTGTGGTATACAGCGGACGATCCAAAAATACTGTGGATTCTCTCAGAGAAGCCAAAAAACAGGGAGCCACAACAATCTGTATCACCGGATTTGCCAACTCCCCTATAACAGAGTGCTCCGATATAGTCCTTCATACCTGTGCCAGAAAATCCGATGTCATGAGCGATCTGCCTGCTGCCAGGATCAGCGAACTGTGCATCCTCAGTGTGATTCAGATTTCACTGGTTGTGAGCGATTATAAAAAGCATTCCGGTCAGATACAGAAGGGGAAGGAAATCCTTAAACTGAAAAGGTACTAGGCTCCCTCGGTCCCACTTCACTCGGGTATCCCCCCCCTTTCCCGGGTGCTTCAAAATTCCTCAAATTCTTCCCCATCTACATTTTCGGGTTTGGAAAGGAGTCTATCAGCGTCCCTGTACGGATCCGCTTTTTCCACTCCTTGCGGAGGAATTGATTTCCTGAAAGGCCTTTGCGACAATGCCTTCGGAGGGGCTGCTTTTCTTTCAACGTCGTAGCCGGAGTTCAAATCGGAACCTCTTACACGAAAAAAACTGATGGTCTCCTTCATCGACATGGCCTGGGCAAAAAGCTCTTCCGACATGGATGCCAGTTCTTCCGATGAAGAGGCGTTCTGCTGTACCACCATATCCAGCTGATTGATAGCCGAAGAGATCTGCTCAGCCCCCTTACTCTGCTCCATACTGGCACTGGAAATTTCCTCCACCAGATCGGCTGTTTTCTGCATTGACGGGACGATATCTGTAATTTTCTGCTGAGCAACAGACGCACGCTCTACACTGTCATGGGTAATATTCGTAATCTCCTTTGCTGCCGCACCGCTGGACTCGGCCAGCTTCCTGACTTCTGAAGCCACAACAGCAAAACCTTTACCCGCTTCTCCGGCCCTGGCCGCCTCTATGGCCGCATTCAGGGCGAGCATATTGGTACTCCGGGCGATTTCCTGAATAACCGATATTTTCTCAGCTATTTCAGTCATAGCCTCTACAGCATCGGAAACGGCATGACTTCCCTCCTGTGAGTCGTCGGCAACTTTTTTAGCCATCGCATTCGACTGCTGCGCATTTGATGTGTTCTGCTGAATATTGGAGTTCAACTGCTCTATGGATGCAGAGACCTCCTCCATATTGGAGGCCTGTTCGCTTGTTCCGGATGAGATCTGTTGTGATGAGGCGGAGATTTGCTGACTCCCATTAGTAACCTGATCAGCCGCGGTAATGATATGGCGGACGATCTCGGAGAGTTTTTCTGTCATCACCTTCATCGACGCATATACTCCCGTAAGTTTCCGATCGGGGAAAATCAGATTTAAATCACCGCTGGCGATCTGTGACGTAATATGCTGGATTTCGTGTGGTTCGCCTCCAAGCTGCACTGCAAGGGAGTTGGTAATCAGCATGGCGACAAGAAGCCCGAGGAGAGCGGCGACAAGGGAAAAGACGATAGTGATAACAGTATTCTGCCGTGTTATCCCCTGTATCACAGAAGCGACAGAACCCTGAACCTCCCGGGAGCTCTCTACAACCGAGAGGGCGGCATTCATCTGGGCATCCTGAATGCTGCTCATTTCGGCATCCAGATTTCTGTAAACTTCCAGATTGTACTGATAGGTTTTCAGATCACTGATGATAGATTCCAGAACTGTTAGAACCTCCGAGTCATTTTTAAATTCTGGAATGATATCGGCAATCGTTTCCGAGGAATTCTTATAGGCCTCCACCCAGTCCTGAACAAACTTGTCTTTATCGGAAACCTGGGAGTTCAAGCTATACATCAGGGCATTGGTATTTAACCGGGTAATGAGGTTAGACATTTTTGCCAGATCCATCTGAAGGAGCATAAGATTATTTCCAGGGGATCGCATTTCCTGCTTAAGTGCTGAATTCCCTATGGAAACAATGGATTCCAGCTTTTGCTGCATACGGGAAAACGTCTCCATGCGGATTCTTTCAGCAGAATTCCTTTGATAGGTATTATTAAAATATTTCTGATTTGCCTGATTATAGGAGACCATGTTATTCATCAAGTCCTGGGTAATTTTTCTGCTTTCCTCGTCCCGCATGAGAGATTCCACCTCTTTAGCCTGCTCCATGACGGTCCGGTATTTATCCTTGACCTGAATGTAATATTTAAAATCGTTATAAATCATATACCGCAGAGAGCTAGTCTGGGCATCCTGGGCATCCGCAATACTGCTGTTGGAAAGATTGCTGATATTCATCTGATGAATGATTCTGTTTATCCCGAAAATACCTGATATGCCCACGGAGAGAGTAAATGCAACCAAAAGAAAAAAACCGACCAGCAGTTTTGTTCGAACTTTCCATTCCTGAAACATACCCCAACTCCTTTTATTCAACGTTTCGAATTCCAAATACGATTAATTATTTTAAAGACTAATACAATAGAGTAAAAAATGCACAGATAGCATTTTAATAAAAGAAAAAAAATGAATATTTCGTTTTTTCTTGAAATCACATTCCAGAGTGTCGTATTTTTTGATAAGTATCCGGGAATCAGAATTACCATTCTAAAGGAGGCTAAAATGTTAAGGAGTTTCCGTTTTATTGGAGTCATTGCTTTCATGGCAATCACATTTCCTTTCCCCGTTTCTGCCGGCGGCAGCACGGAAGCCTCAGGCAGGGGCGGGCAGATCCGTATAGGAGTCACCCTGGAAACAAAGGACGCATTTTTAGCCTACGTTGATAAGGGACTGCAGCAATTCGCCGGGGAAACCTCAAACCTGACGATTGAGGTCCTGGATGCCGATTATGATGCCGAAACACAGGTAAAGCACACCTTAGATTTTATAGACAGAGGATTTGATGCGGTAATCATAAAAACGACCGACCCGGATGCGACAAAACCCATCTCGGAAGCTTGTATGGAAGCAGGGATTCCCCTTATTGCTGTGAATTCAGAAATCAATTCTCCCAGTGACACCTACGTTGGTTCAGACAATAAAGCCATGGGAGTGGCACAGGCGAAATATCTGGCGGAACAATCCGGAGGCAAAGGGAATGTTGCCATCCTTGTGGGAGACCCATCCCATGACGCCGCCAGAGACAGGACCGATGGTTTCCGGGAGGTGATAGCCCAGTACCCGGAAATGACAATCATCGCTGAAATCGTAGGTTTCTGGGACAGGGACAGGGGGAGAGACATCGCCCGTTCCTGGATCGATGCTGATCTGGATGTGGATATTGTCATGGGAGACAACGACGAGATGATTATCGGAGCGGTGGAAGCCTATGAAGAAGCCGGTGAGGCCGGACAGATGCTGTTCGGCGGAATTGATGCAACAGAGGCTGCTCTCAAGATGATGCAGGAAGGCCGTCTGAATGTTACCGTGTTTCAGAATGGGCTGATGCAGGGTTATACAGCAGCAAAGTCCGCCTATCAGCTGATTCAGAAACAATCCCTCCCCTCCTATGTGGATGTTCCCTATGAGCTGGTTCCTCCGGAAAAAGTTCAGGATATCCTTGATTTTCTTAAGTAAGACGCAAGAAGTTCATCAGAGGTCATTCAGGCTTCACTGAAAAATATTCTGTTAATACAAATAAAAAGAGGCTGCAGACAGAAAGGAGGAAAACTGCCTGCAGCCTGAGTTGTAAAAAGATTCCTATAATTTCAGGTTCAATTCACCTTATTGATAACCTTACCATCCACAAAGGCCTTCAGATTGTCCACGGCGATGTTCATCAGCCGGGAACGGGCTTCAATGGGAGCCCAGGCGATATGGGGAGTAATAAAGCAGTTCTTTGCCTTCAGAAGAACATTGTCGCTCTTAATCGGCTCGGTGGAGACCACATCCAGACCGGCCGCCCGGATCTTGCCGCTGTCCAGGGCCTCTTTCAGATCCTGTTCCACCACAAGAGGACCTCTTGAGGTATTGAGAAGAATCACACCGTCTTTCATTTTGGCAATGTTCTCTTTGTTGATAATCCCTTCGGTTGAGGGAAAGAGAGGACAGTGCAGGGAAATCACATCGGACTGACTGAGAACTTCATCCAGAGTCCCGTAGGACATGGTCTCGCACTCCAGATCCTTGTTCTGATACTCATCAAAGGCCAGCACATTCATGCTGAATCCCTGAGCAATCTTTCCCGTTGCCTGGCCGATCCGGCCGTAACCGATGATTCCCATAGTCTTACCCGCCAGCTCGGTGAGTGGAAAGTTCCAGTAGGTCCAGTCACTGCAGTTCGCCCAGTCTCCGGCGTATACCGAATTGGAGTGGTCCTGCACATGGTGGCAGATATTCAGCAGCAGAGCAAAGGCAAACTGGGACACCGCGGTGGTTCCGTAGGTGGGGATATTGCACACGGGAATCCCCTTCTCAGCGGCAGCTGCCACATCCACCACATTGTACCCTGTGGCAAGCACTCCGATGTATTTAATGGAAGGACAGGCCTCCAGGGTTTCTCTGCTGAGAGGCGTCTTGTTGGTAATCACCGCATCGGCATCTCCAATACGGCTCAAGATCTCTTCAGGTTTGGTCCGGTCATAACAGGTAAACTCACCCAGAGCTTCCATTCCCTCCCAGGAAAGGTCTCCCGGGTTCAGAGTGTATCCGTCTAATACTACTATTTTCATGTTTCTATCCTTATAAAGAATCTCCTCCTCTCCCTCTGGGAGAGGGGATTAAGGGGGGAGAGGGGGGGGAACCGGCCAAATGAAACAGCCTCTATCCAACCCTCACCCTTGCCCTCTCCCAAAGGGAGAGGGAACATGCCAAATCACTTCAGCAGGGCCTCTGCGGAAGCGACTATATTCTCTACGGTGACGCCGTTCTTTTCAAGCAGATAGTCATAGGGAGCGGACTCTCCGAACTGGTCCCGGATTCCGATCCGGGTCACCTGTCCCACGCCTCTCTCGGCTACCATTTCACAGACGGCGCTTCCCAGACCGTTCAGGATGTTGTGATCCTCCACGGTGATGATCTTACCGATCTCATCGATACAGGCTCCCACCGCTTCCTCATCCAGGGGTTTGATGGTGTGCATATCCAGGACTCTTACAGAGATCCCTTTGGCTTCCAGCTCCTCCGCCGCTTTCACGGCCCGGCTCATAATATCGCCGTTGGCAATGATGGCCACGTCTTTTCCGTCTTTGATCTGGTGGGCCTTTCCGATTTCCAGTTCCACACTTTCGTCGTAGATAAAGGGGATCGGGTCCCGGGTAAACCGCAGGTAGACAGGGCCGTAGTACTCGGCCGCCGCTCTTACCAGTTTCTTTGCCGCATAGTAGTCGGCGGGCATGATGACTGTCATATTGGGAATGGTTCTGAGGATTCCCATATCTTCGATGGCCTGATGGCTTGCACCGTCGTTGGCGGGAGTGAATCCTCCGTGGGAACAGGCTATCTTCACATTCAGTTTGGGATAGCAGATTTCCTGTCGGATCTGTTCGCCCATCCTCATGGAGCCGAAGATTGCATAGGTGGTGACAAAGGGGATTTTTCCTGTGGTGGCCAGTCCGGCTCCCACGCCCGCCGCATTCTGCTCGGCGATTCCCACATTCACATGCTGATCAGGCAGCTCCTGTGAAAAGGGAACGGTTTTACAGGACTTTCCGATGTCCGCGTCTACGACATAGATATTTTTATTTTCTCTTCCGAGGGCCAGGATTTCTTCTCCGTAGGCGTCTCTGGTTGCTTTTCCTTCCATTACATGGCCTCCACTTCTTCTACTGCCTGGGCGAACTGTTCTTTGTCCGGGGCAACACCGTGCCACATGACAACACCTTCCATAAAGGAAACGCCCTTGCCTTTCACTGTATTTCCCACGATCACTTTGGGAACTCCGTTATCTTTCTGCTTTCTTGCCATATCCAGGGCATCCACGATTTCAGACATTTCGTGTCCGTTGATCCGTACTGCCTCACAGCCGAAGGCCTCGAACTTCAGTCTCAGGTCTCCCGTAGGCATAACCACGTCACAGGTGTTGTCGTTCTGCAGATTGTTGTTGTCCACAAGGATCACCAGGTTGTCCAGTTTGTATTTCACAGCGGTCATCACGGCTTCCCAGATCTGACCTTCCTGGCACTCCCCGTCTCCTACAAGGCAGAAAACACGATAGTCTTTTTTGTCCCGTTTTCCCGCTATGGCCATTCCCACGGCGGTGGACAGGCCCTGTCCCAGAGATCCTGTGGAGATATCCACACCGGGGCAGACCTTCATGTCAGGGTGGCCCTGCAGAATGGAGCCCTGTTTTCTCAGGGTGTAGATGGTGTCATAGGGGAAGTACTCTCTCAGAGCCAGAGAGGAGTACAGGATGGGACAGACATGCCCTTTTGAAAGGACGAAGCGGTCCCGGTCGGCCCATTTGGGGTCTTTGGGATTGATATTCAGCTCATCGAAATAGAGGGCCGCCATAAAGTCTGCAGCAGACAGGGATCCACCGGGGTGTCCTGACTGAGCGGTATGAATCATGGTCAATGCCGTCTTTCGAAGCTCTTTGGCCTTACCTTTCAGGTAGGCAACTTTTTCTTCATTGTTCATAATTATTCTCCAATCAATATCGTATAACTTTGTTTACCATCTCAAAAAATATATCATCCGGGATTTCCGTCAGAACCTCCTCTCGGCAGCCTCCCCGGGAATCCCGGAAATCTATCAGTATCCGAAAACCACCCTGGGCAGCCAGAGAACCGTGTCAGGCACATAGGTAATCACAAGCAGTACCAGAATCAGGGGAATCAGGAACGGCAGGATCTCCTTGTACAGGCTCTCCAGACTCACCTTGGCTATCTTGCTCGAAACGAACAGCGACATTCCCACAGGCGGCGTGGACAGACCGATCATAAGGTTCAGTACCAGTACAACTCCCATATGAACAGGGTTCAGTCCCACCTGGGTGATCAGGGGCATCAGGAAGGGAACCGTAATCAGCAGGATCGAAAGGCTCTCCATAAACATTCCCAGAACAAGGAAAATCAGGTTCAGAAGAAGCAGGATCAGATACTTGTTTGTGGTCACAGACAGCAGGAAGTTGGCCACCTTCATGGTGATCCCTTCCATGGCGATCAGCCAGCTGAAAGAGGTCGCCGCCGAGATGATGAAGATAACCGAAGAGGCGGTGATGATCGTACTGATCATGATCTGCGCCAGATCCTTCAGTTTGATCTCTCTGTAGACAAACACTCCCAGTACAAAGGCATAGACTGTGGCCACAACGGCGGCTTCGGTGGGAGTAAAGATTCCCCCCAGGATTCCTCCGATGATGATCACAGGCGTCAGCAGGGACAGGAAGGACTCTTTGAAGGAGATCGCAACTTCCTTGAAACTGAAGTAATCGCTCCGGGGATAGCCCCGTTTCAGGGATATGATCAGTACAAGAACCATGGAGGTCAGCCCCAGGAGAATACCGGGGATAAAACCGCCCAGGAACAGGGCTCCCACAGAGACCTCTGCGGCTGCACCGTAGACAACCATGGGGATGCTGGGCGGAATGATCGGACCTATGGTGGCCGAAGCGGTGGTGACCGCCGCACTGAACTCGGGATCATACCCTTCATCGGTCATGGCCTGCATTTCGATCTGTCCCAGACCGCCCGCATCGGCAACGGCCGAACCGGACATGCCCGAAAAGATGATACTGGCAACGATGTTCGCATGCCCCAGACCTCCGGGGATACGCCCCACAAGGCAGGTGGCGAATTTGAAGATCTTCCGGGTGATTCCCCCGGTGTTCATAAGCTGTCCCGCCAGGATAAAGAAGGGGATAGACAGCAGGATATAGGAATCCACACCGCTGATAGCCCGGTGAAATACCGTGATCAGGTTATACTGACCGGTAATCATGATCGACAGGGCCGTACTCAGTCCCAGGGATACCGCAATGGGCACTCCTATGGCCATCAGAACGGCGAAACAGATTAAAAGAATAAAACCCATCAGGCGGCCTCCTCATTTGTATTTAGCATTTCAGATTTTTCAAACCGCCGGATAGACCTGTCTATCAGTGTGATAACCATAGGGATCCCCATAACCGGAAAGGAGGCGTAAAACCATCCCAGGGAAACGGGAATCGTGTTATAGGTCTGCATGGACGTACTCTTGACGAGTTTGAACCCATAGAAGATAACCATCAGAATAAAAGCGCAATTGATAATATCAATCACCAGAGCCAGAACTGCTTTTCCTTTTGCAGAAAGAGCATTCATTACAAAGGTCAGATGGATATGTTCCTTTTTGGAATAGGCCAGAACAACTCCGCTGAAAACAGCCCAGGCGAAAATCAGCACAACAGCCTCATACAGCCAGACAACAGGACTCTTCAGTACATACCGGAATATGACTCCGCCCATGGTGCCGATGGTTAACAAACTAAGGAGACTCAGGCTGATAGCTGTGACAATCTTAATAACAATGTCGTTCAGTTTATGTATTACATTCATATCTACTTCCTTAGTTGTTGAGCGCTTACAGGGAAATAAACCTGATAAGCGCTCAAAACTTATATTATTGTGCCTCAGCGCGAATCATCTCAATAAGATCCGCTCCCAGAACACTTTCCCATTCTTTATAGACTCCCGCTGTGGCTTCCTGAAAAGGAACGATGTCAGGACGGGAAACTTTCATACCCTTGGATTCCAGGTCAGACAGCAGTTTGGCTTCATTTTCCTGAACCATGGCTCTATGAGCCTGGGCAAACTTCACTGCACCCTCTTTCAGGATGGCCTGAATATCCGCAGGCAGTTTCTGATACACACTTTCGCTTATGATAAAGGGAAGAGCTTCGTACTTGTGATTCGTAATGGAAATGTATCCCTGAACTTCATCAAACTTGGCAGAGTGGATGTTGGTAATGGGATTTTCCTGACCATCAAAGACACCCTGGGAAAGGGCCATATAAAGCTCGGAAAATGCCAGGGGGGCAGGACTGGCTCCCAGAGACTTGAAAATGGAGAGAGTCATTTTGTTCTCGGGAGTTCTCAGTTTCAGACCTTCAAGGTCCGCAGGAGCCTCTACAGGACGAACACTGTTGGTGATCTGTCTCAGACCGTTTTCCCAGTACGCCAGGATTCTCATCCCTTTGGAAGGAAGATCCTGAGCGATCAGTTCACCGATCTGACCGTCCAGAACCGGACCGATTTTATCGGGAGAGCTGAAAAGGAAAGGAAGCTCAATAACAGCCAGCTTAGGTTCATAGCTGGCAACCACACCGGGAGCATTGATCGACATATCCAGAGTTCCCATGGAAACCATCTCTGCCATCTGTCTATCTGTTCCGATCATTTCAGAAGGATAGAGATCGATCTGCACACGGCCTTCAGACTCTTCGGAAACCCACTGAGCGAACTGCTCAGCTACGATATGCCGGGGATTGGATGTGGGACCTCCATAGCCTAATTTCAGTTTTATCACCTTGGATCCGCTATCCTGCTGACCTTCGGCAAAGATGATTCCTGTCATTAAAAAAGCTGTCAAAAGTAGTGCTGTAATTTTTTTCATGTATTAAAGTCCTTCTGTTTATATTTTAATTTGGTCAAAAATTATTACTTAATCGATAAAAGATCCACCGTTGATATCAATATCTTCACCGGTGATGTAGGCGGCTTCATCAGCTGCCAGGAATGCGACTGTAAAAGCAATCTCTTCAGGCTTTCCCACTCTCTTCATGGGAATCCCATCGGCGATAGCCTTTTCTTTTTCATCAGAGATTCCCTTGCGGATCTCTGTAGCCACGGCACCGGGAGCGACTGAGTTCACTGTAATACCGTCCAGAACCACTTCTTTGGCAAGGGCTTTGGAAAATCCCAGGATCCCCGCTTTGGCTGCAGAATAGTGTGCACCGCCGAAAACGCCGCCGCCCTGCTTTCCCGAAACGGAACTCATATTGACGATCCGTCCGTACTTGTTCTTTTTCATTATCTCTACAGCTGCCTGAGAACAGAGGAAAGTACTCTTCAGGTTAACCGCAATGATTCTGTCCCAGTCAGCTTCCGTGGTGTTGGCTACACTGACAGGCTGGGTAATACCGGCATTATTCACAAGAATATCCAGTCTTCCAAATTCGGCGACTGTTTTATCCATCATTTCATCGATGGCTTTTTTATCAATTACATTGACCTTTACAGCCAGAGCTTTCTGTCCGAGAGCTTTGATCTCTGCGGCCACTTTTTCCGCCCCTTCCAGATCCAGGTCGGCGACTACAATGTTGGCTCCGTATTTTGCCAGGGTCAGAGCGATAGCTCTTCCGATCCCCTTGGGAGAACCGGCGCCTGTTACAATGGCAACTCTATCAGTTAATGTCATACTTTTCTCCAATGAAATATATATCAGCTGAATTGAGCGTTTATTGAAACGCATTTCACAACCGTAGGACCACATTAAACCCACTTTTCTGAGCTGTCAACTTTTTTTTGAAATTTGTTTCATTAATTTTAAAATATGGTAAAATGCATTTCATGGAAAAGAAAGAAGCTCTGGAAACCTACAGTGACTTTACCCATATATACAGCCAGTTCGACTCACTGAACAGCACAGAAAAAAAGATAGCCCGCTATGTAATGGAACTGAAAGGTGAGATCCTGAATAAAACCACCCAGGATGTGGGAAGAGCCACAGGAACCAGCGCCGCCGCGGTTGTGCGCTTCTGCCGGACACTGGGATTTAAAGGCTACCTGGATCTGAAATTCTATATAGAAAAGGAGCTGCTCTCTCCGTCATCTGAAATCATTGAAATCCATAAAGACGACAGTATCCCGGAACTGAAAGAGAAGATTTTCCGGTTTAACCGCCATATCATCGAAGAAACACAGAACATCCTGGATGACGAAGCTCTCCAGAAAACGATTGACGCCATTATTCAGGCCAACAGGATCGACATATACGCCGAAGGCGGATCGGGAATTACAGCTCAGAATTTCATAAACCAGCTGATGCAGATCGGCATCAACTGCAAGTACTACAAGGACCCGATCATGGAAATGACCGCCGCCTGCCAGCTGAAACCCGGTGATGTGGCCCTGGCCATCAGTTACAGCGGGAGCAGTATCAACACGGTTGATTCTCTGCAGAAAGCAAAGGAATCAGGAGCAACAACCATCTGCCTGACCGGTTATTCCCAGTCGCCCATTACAAAACATTCCGACATTATTCTCTATACCGGAGCCTGGGACTCGAAAAAAATGAGCGACCTCCCGGCGGCGCGGATCAGTGAACTGTGCGTTCTGAGTTTTATCCAGATTGCCATTGTGGCCGGCGACTACAAGATGCGTTCCGGCCAGATTCAGAAGGGCAAAGCAATCCTCAAACAGAAAAGGTACTGATTCTCTTCAGCTCTCCTGTTCAGTAAACTTCCCGTACCAGAACCAGGCCTGGACCATAATGGCACTGTCATACTCACCCCGTCCCATCTCCCGGTCCACAGTGGTCTTGTCAACGGTTTTTCCCTGGATAAATTCGGAGTCGTCCAGATCCAGGACGGAGGTTTTCTTCAGTCCCCGGGCCAGGTAAGTCCAGGAGGTATTGCTCATAAAGGCCGGGTTGGGATTGATTTTGCCGATCAGGATCATTTGCTCTGCCTCATATCCCGTTTCTTCCCGGAGTTCCCTTATGGCAGCGGTTAAAGGCTCCTCCCCCGGATCAACCACACCGGCAGGAAACTCCATTGTGAGCTCCCCCGATCCATGTCGGAACTGCCGGACCATGAGGAAATCCTCTGCCCCGGGGAGTTCGGGTATGACTGTCACCCAGTCGGGAGTCCGGCAGATCACAAAAGGATAGGAATTCCCTTCGGGGGAGACTCTCTCCACCTGATCTATTTCAAAGATAGGTCCTTTATAGACAACCCTTTTTTTTCCTGTTTCTTTCCAGACAAGGGCTTTATTCTCATCAGTTCCGTTCATTCACATCACTCCTTTCATCGGGATAGGTATACAGATCTCCCGCGGGATTCCTGAAGACATAACCGGAAGCATTTTTTTCCACCAGAAGAGATTCACTCAGGGGGATCTTCCCTCCCCCCCCGGGCAGATCCACGGCGTAAACCGGCATGGCCAGCCCGGAAATGGTCTGTCTCAACCGGGCCATAATCTCCCATCCCTTTTCCAGGGACGTTCTGAAATGGGAGGTGCCTTCCGCCAGATCTCCCTGAAAAAGGTAGTAGGGCTTCACCCCTTCCACAAGCAGCATCTGAAAAAGTTCACCCAGGACCTCCGCATCATCATTGATGCCTTTCAAAAGGACAGTCTGACTCAGCAGAGGGAGTCCCGCTTCCCGGAGATGTTTCAGAGCCTGCCGGCTTTCCTGTGTCAGTTCGTCGGGATGATTGAACTGGGTGATGACCCACAGAGGCCCGCATCCGGCCAGTCCCCGGGCGAGCTCGGAATCGATCCTTCCGGGCAGAACAGAGGGAGTCCTTGTGGCCAGGCGGATCACCAGGGAGTCGGACAGTTCCCGGAACTGCCTGATCATCCTCAGAAGAAGCCCGGTCTCCATTGTCAGAGGATCCCCTCCTGTCAGGAGAATCTCCCGGATTTCAGGATGGGCGGTAATGTAATCCCCCATGGGTTTCAGCTCCGCCTCTTTCAGCGGAGGATTCCCTTTGCCTGTAAAACTCCGCCGGAAACAGTGCCGGCAGTGCATGGCGCACTGGTCGGTAGTCAGAACGGCCACCCGGTTGGGATAGCGGTGAATCATCCGGGGAACAGGGGAATAGGGCGCTTCGGTCAGAGGATCGGGGCTCTCCCCTTCCGCCTTTTTCAGCTCATTCCCTGTAGGAATACACTGGGACCTGAGAGGCCGGGAGTGCTTTGCCTGTTCCAGAAAATAGGGATTTACAAGCAGAGACAGCCCCGGAGAGCCGGCGTCGAACCAGGTTTCCTCCTCTTTTGAGAGGGTTATTGTTTCCCTGAGGGACACTTCCTGACGACAGCTCTTTTTCAGTAGAGTTTTCCAGTCCTTATTCACCATGGTCCCATCTTAGCGGAACCTTGACTTTTGATAAACCGAATTCTATGGTTAACCCATGAAATGGGCACTGGTGTTGTCCGGTGGAGGAGCCCTGGGGCTGGCTCACCTTGGCGTATTGAAAGTACTGGAAAAAGAGAACCTCCGGCCCTGTGCCATAAGCGGAACCTCCATGGGAGCCATAGTAGGAGCCCTATGGGCAACCGGTCACAGCAGTGAGGAGATGATCCGCATAGCCCTGGATTTTAAGATCTCCGATTTTATGGAGGGGATAACCTACAAGATTCCCTTTGAAAACATGCTTATCAAATTCCTGCAGGCCGAGGAGGCTTTCGGGAATATGCTGACCAAAAGAGGACTCATAAGCAGTTTGAAAGTAAGGAATTACCTGGATACACTTTTTGAAGGCAAGACCTTTCAGGAGACGGAGATCCCCTTCTACTGCAATGCGGTAGATCTTCTGACAGGGCATGAAATGATACTCCACGATGGGCTTCTCAGTGACGGGGTTTACAGTTCCATGGCGTATCCCGGATTCTTCGAACCTCTCGAACGGGCAGAAGAGCTCCTGTGCGACGGCTCTGTATTGAACAACTATCCCGTCTGGATTGCCCGCCGTTTCGGCTGTTCAAGAGTCATCGGTGTGGATGTGGGACACTACAGCCGGATTCCCTCATCCGAAATAGATAACGCTCTGGCGGTGATGTTCAGGAGTTTTGTCACCTCCTGCCAGACCCGGAGACGCACAAAGTTTGATAAAGCCAGTTTAACTCTTCATCTTGGAAAGCCCGGTTCAACCAGTTTCAATTTTGAAGATGCGGAAAAAATTATTCAATCGGGAGAAGAGGCAGCGCTCAAAGAGCTGAGGGCCATAAAAAGAGCCGTACATGCCCCATTTACAGGACGGAGGACCATAAGCGTATGATAAAGAAAATCGATACCATAACTGAAGAGATTATGAAGACCTATCGGATCAAAGAGGGGATCAACCATCTGAACGGTCCGGTTCTTCCCTCCAGGCAGAGTATCATTGATATAATAACGACTCTGGAATCCATCATATTTCCCGGGTATCAGGAAAACGAGCAGGTCGACGAAGAGAATCTTCCCTTCAATCTGGGCGAAAAACTCCTGAGTCTGGGTAGCCGTCTTATGGTGGAAATTCGCAAAAGCATAGAGTTCCGCTGCCGGGAACTCACAGACAGAGACGAAATTGACTGCGGAAAGGAAGCCAGAGGACTGACTTTCGATTTTATGGATAAGCTCCCGGCCATCAGAGAAAAAACGCTGAAGGATGTGAATGCCGCCCTGAAAGGCGACCCCGCCGCCCGGTCCAGAGAGGAAGTGATCCTGGCCTATCCCGGGCTGGAAGCCATCACAGTGCATCGCCTGGCCCATGAACTGTTCAATATGGATGTTCCCCTGATTCCCCGTATGATGAATGAACACATTCACCGGAAAACTGGAATTGATATCCATCCCGGGGCCTCTATCGGTGAATCATTTTTTATCGACCACGGGACAGGAGTCGTTATCGGAGAGACCTCCATCATCGGCGAAAATGTCAAAATCTATCAGGGAGTCACCCTGGGTGCTCTGAGCGTTAAAAAAGAGGATGCCAATGTCAAACGCCATCCCACCCTGGAAGACAATGTCACCATCTATGCGGGAGCCACCATCCTGGGAGGAAATACGACAGTGGGAGCCAATTCGGTCATCGGGGGAAATGTCTGGATTACATCTTCCATACCGGCGGACAGCGTGGTGTACAACAAACCGGCGGACTATGTCCTGAAGAACCGCTATGCCCAGTCGGGAAATCAATCGGTTTAAAAAAAGACTTCCCCGGGCAAAGGGCCTGTCAGTTTTTAAGGATATCTCCCGCCTGGTCCCGGAGCCTTCTGCTGCATCCGTTCATGGGATTGAAAACATAGATAAGCCCGCCCCGGATTCTGTCTGACAGAAGAATGGCTTCATCCTTCTCTTTTAGAGCCTCAATGGCACCCATTGTTTTTGAAACCAGAAGCTCATCCTTAAAACGGAGCTCTCTTCCTGTGAGGATATTATAATAGAGCTGCTCCAGCTCCTCAGTCACTTCACCGATTTCACCGGAGGTTTCAACAGCAACGGAAAGGATGTAGGAAAGAGGTTCATTCTCCAGGATATCCAGGACTGTTTCGTATGAACCCGGATTCCCTATGGTCCTGAGGATTCTGTTGGCTTCCAGCCTTACCTGGGTGTGATTGTTTCCCACCTTTCTGCTGTCATAACTGAGAAACACAATCCCTTCTCTCGCCAGGGAACCCACAATGCCGATGAGGTCCTCTTCTTCCGGACGGCTGAGTCTGCCCGTGGAGAACTGCTCCCGAACCAGAGAGAGGGCGGAAAGCTTCTGTTCCGGATCTTCAGAGCCTGCCATCTGCGAAATAATAGCAACTTTTGCGGAATTCTGGGTGGACCAGAGGGCCGGAGAGCCGGCTCCGGCAAGGACCAGCAGCAATAGGATTTTTTTCATAGAGTACCTTCTTATGTATTTGTTTCTGTATTTTTAAATGTGTCATATACATAAGATAGCACGGAATCCCGGGCTTCCCCGTCTGTTACCGTTACAGATGAGATTGTTACAGTAACAGATGCCGCCGTAAAAAAAAGGGGAATCCTACCCGATTCCCCTCCATAGATTCCTGATACAATTCCTATTCAAGACCCGCCGGATTTATTCTGTAGAATTTCCCCTTGCGTCCCACTCCGAAGACAAGCCCCTCCCGGATGATAGGCCGGGCCGAAAAAGAATCTCCCAGATCCATCTCGGCGGCCACAGTTCCTGTCCGGGCGTTGAGAATCCGCATGATCCCCGAGGTCGTCGTGATGTAGAGCTGCCCCTGAGCATAGCCGGGAGCGGAACTTATATCTTTCAGAGGAGAGAAGAGGTCTTCACCGCTCTCCCAGGAGAGAGGGTATACTTCCCGTTTTGTGGTAAACACGTAACAGCCCTCGGGCGAAGCTACAATATTGGCAAAGACCGTACTGTCCAGATCCCGTTCCCAGAGGACAGTTTCATTTGTCAGATCCACTGCAGAGACAACTCCTTTCCGGCTGGTAAAAACCGCAATATTGCCCTGTACAGCCGGGCTCTGGGCGACAGACTGAAGAGATCCTGTCGAAACGGACGTAATAATGGAGCCGTCAGCAGGATCCATTATTAATAGCTCGCCTTTCTTGTCGGCAATAAGGATTTTCCCCTCCCACAGAGCAGGAGACATACTGGATCCTTCCGGAAGAGAGTATGAGGCCTGTTCATTGCCTGAAGAGTCCATCAGTACAAGTTCATCGTTGGCTGGATACAGAATATCCCCGTCCAGAGGCATCACCTGGCGCCCGTAGATATGGGAACGCTCCTCTTCCAGGGGAATACGGGAAACCAGACTGCCCTCTTTACTGCTGAGAATAACAAGCTCTGAACCGCCTGAAAAATACACCTTACCATTATGAAGAACCGCAGAGGAGTTGGCATTGGGACTGTTGGCAGAAGCATACTGCCACAGGAGCTTTCCGTTTCTGTCAAAGGCGGTCAGTTTTCCCGCTGTATCTGCACCGATCATCAGGGAAGGATCTCCTGCCAGAACCCCCACAAGGCCGGCAGAAGAAAGATCATTTGAGACCTCCAGCGGCCGGGGATCCAGAGTAATGACCCGTTCCAGTCCTTCCGGAGGCACTGTCAATGTCAGGGAAGCGGGAGCATAACCATTCCTTTCGGCGGAAACCCGGATCTGATCCCCCGGTTTAACCTTACCGTCCCAGGATCCCTTTCCCGCAGAGGATCCGTCAATTTTCAGTGCGGCGTCTGCAGGACTTGTCGTCAGGGCAACCCGAACCGGTTCAGCCGCTGTATCAACGGAACCGGGTACTGAAGCAGCAGGGTCTGCAGCCGCGATGGGAGCCGTCATATTTTCTTCAGGAGCCTGGATCGGCAGAGAGGTGTTCTGATCTTCCTCTGGTTTAAGCTCGACAGCGTATTCGGCCTCCATATTTTCATCCACTGTGATATTCAGAGTTTCAGCTTTGTACCCCTCCAGCCTGAACTCAAGAGAGAGGGTCTTTCCCTCGCTGTAGAGCTTACTGAGACTTCCTCTGGCAATGACCCTTCCCGCACTGATGATCTCAGCGTCTGCGGGGACCACACGGACAGCAACCTTATATAGAGTGGGAAGAACAGGAGCCGCTGGCGCCGATGACTCACTCCGGGCCTTCTCTTCCGTTTCGGGAGCGGCGAAGGTGATCAGTTCCATCTGATCGGTGGATTCCAGGACTTTCTTTGACTCTTCCGAAATCTCTTTCTTCTCAAGCACAGCAGGTGCCACAATTTCCGGTTTACTTTCAATGACAGTGAGGATGTCCCGGGCCTGCCGGCTGACTTCCTGTTCAAGGACTGCCACAGCCTCTTCCAGGTCGGCCTGCTCTTCCGTACCGGCCTCGCCGGCGGCCTCCTGTTTTTCTCTGGCTGTATTTTTCTCTTCTATTTTCTGAACAACCTGCTCGAGGACAGGAGCAATTTCCTCCAGATCTTTGAAGGTTTCATCTTCGATATTCAGTTCTTCTGAAGCTCCGACCACAAGAGAGGCTTCCTGTATGAGAGAAGCAACGCCCCTGAGAGACTCCTCATCCCGGGACAGTTCCGAGACTTTTTCCAGAGAAACAGGAGTGACAGCCACGGCGCCCTCCTTGACTGCAAGAAGAACCTTTTCATCCCCTCTGGAGGAGACTCCGAATTCAGTCCCCCGGACACCGCAGACAACAGTCCCGGCTTTGACCTTGAAGGAATCATCCTCCAGGAGCTTTTTCACCTTGCAGAGGACCTGTCCCTCCTCAAGATCCACCCCCATACGGCTGCCGGATTCGGAGCTGAAAAGAGAACTCATGGTGATAAGAGACTCTGCCTCCATACGGACAACCGCTATTTCTCCCAGCTGGATCTCACAGTAGGAGTCCGGTCCTGTTCCGACAATATCATCCTGGAAGAGCATGTCTCCGATATCAAGATAATTTTCCTCTCCGTCTCTCCTGACAAAAACATCTCCCGAAGTAAAAACAACCAGTCCCTCACTGAGGGCTTCCATCTGGATCGACCGGGGAGATTCTGCCGGCGTGGAAGTGACCGGAGCCGGGGCGGAAGCCTGCTCCTTCTGAACCGGAATATCAGGTGTAATGGTTTTCGGTCCGCATGCAGTAAACAGCAGAGGAAGAGAAAGAAATAACAACAGAATCTTCTTCATAACAGCCCTACTTTTCTTTGTATTATATAATGATATCAATGATGTCTAACAACTTAGAATATATTTCATTGGTACAGGTTTATCAATATTACAGCCCCATGTTGGTATTCTCTTGCGAATCCCCCTTGTTTTTTCCTATTATTAGAATCAGGGAGCAGCCGTCATGAACCAGCCAGTGAACCTTGTCATATTCCACTACCATCTTCTGCCGGGAGGTGTGACCGATGTTGTGCGCCTCTCTCTGCAGGCCTTCAACCCGGGGCCTTCGGTAGGTAAAATAACAATCGTCTGCGGGAGAGATGAAAACCTGGATTCACTGAGGGAGTATGCCGCAGATCCCGAGAGGGACATAGAGGTCAGGGTATACCCCGCTATAGACTATCTGTCCCAACGGGACTCCCCCCCGGACGAGCCTGCGGTCCTGGCCGGAAAACTGGAGAGAGAGTTCGGTTCAGAGCAGTCGGTCTGGCTGATTCACAACTACCATCTGGGAAAAAACTGGATTTTTACAGCCGCGCTCCTTCAGCTGGCCGAAAAGGGTGATCAGAAAATGATCTTTCAGGTTCATGATTTCCCAGAATGCGGCAGATATGAAAACCTGAAGATCCTGAGAGACAATCTGAAAAAAAGCCTCTACACAGGCTCCCTTTCTGTCAGGTACTCGGTCATCAACCAGCGGGATTACGATCTTATGATTCAGGCGGGCCTGCCGGAGAATCAGATTTTCCTCCTTGAGAACCCTCTCCCCTTTAAACCGGCCGCCCCCCTTCCCTCTCCGGAGGAAAGGGCTGTCCTGATCGAGAATCTGTCCCGTTATGCACCGGATCACGGCAGCTTCCTCCCCCAGGGTGAACTCTGGCTGTACCCTGTCAGAACCATACGCAGAAAGAATATCCTCGAAGGGGGACTGATCTGCCGGCTTCTTGACTCCCCGGCCAACCTGATTGTGACCCTGCCGGGCATATCAGAACAGGAGAAAGAGTACTCGGAAACAGTGGAGAGGGCCTTTCTGGAAGGGCTTATCCCGGGGTTCTGGGGAACCGGAATTCTTCCCGAAGAATCGGGAATTACCTATCAGGGTATGATCCGGCATGCCGACCGGATTTTTTCTTCCTCAGTTCAGGAGGGATTCGGCTATATGTATCTGAATGCGATTCTCTGGAACAAACCCCTGATAGCCCGCTATCTGGACATAATGGGCGGATTCCTTCCCCTGTTTGAGACCTACCCCTCCCATTTCTACAGGCAGGTGAAAGTCCCAGGTAAAAAACAGCTGAAACAGTCCCTCCGGGAAGAGTATATACTCCGCTTTGACGCCCTGAATCCGGGCCCTTCTGCAGCACTGAAGGAAAAACTGATCGGCGAACTGGATGCCCTGCTGAATCAGGAAGGAATAGACTTCTCCTTCCTCTCCGTTCTGGATCAGTACTCATCGCTGCAGACACAGAAAGAGGACAAGGGCTACCGGAAGGAACTCAAAGAGCTGAATCATTCTCTGATCAGATCCATCACATCCATGGAAAAAGTGGAGAAGGACTCCCACAGGGAAGAGCTTTTCAGGCACTATGGGTTTGATGCCTATAACAGTGCGTTTCAGAAAATACTAGACTCTTTTCAGGATGGCAGAACTTTCAGTCTTAACCGGGATCCCGGCGAGACACTTCTCAGGGACTTC
The DNA here is from genome assembly GCA_963666275.2 of Oceanispirochaeta sp. Classification (GTDB taxonomy): domain Bacteria; phylum Spirochaetota; class Spirochaetia; order DSM-2461; family DSM-2461; genus Oceanispirochaeta. Next base: position 88,970 of record CAXXOA010000001.1, on the reverse strand, counting down.
ACCAGGCTGGAATATCTGAGACTGCTCTACTCCTGAATTTCCGGGATTTAACAAAACATTCATACTCCGCTGATACTCTGATCTCTGTCCATACGAAAAAAGGAGAGATCATATGAATACAGCAGAGACGACTATACTCAGAAGGGTTCCCGACGAGCTGATGGACTCGGGCTATTCGGTGTGCCGCCTCATCTCGAGCCGCTCCTATATCAGGGAGGATCTGCCGATCCAGGAGCTTGTCAATCTCTTCAACGGCCCCGGCTCGGAGATCAATGCGGTTGGCGTGGTCAGCGATGACAGGAGAACCTACAGAGGCATTATAGTAAGGAAAGAGCTGATGAAACTGGTCAGCCGCCCTTTCGGCCTGGATGTGCTTAAAAAAAGACCGGTCAGCAAAGTCACAGTGATGCCCCGGGAATTCGAACTGAAAACCCCTCTCCTCACAGTCAGCGAGGAACTGAAGCATGAAATGAAACTTCAGAAGGAGAGCTACTATACGGTTCTGGATAAAAAAGGAGGTTTTGCCGGGATTTTCTCTACAAGGAACCTTCTGATACACCTGTCCGAACAGAGCCGGAAAGATCTGCAGCTTGCAAGAAAAGTTCAGAACAGGATGGTGAAGAGCCGTCATAATATCATGGCCTTCGGTGTAGAAGTGGCCACATCCTTCACCCCCGCACAGGGCGTGGGAGGAGATTTCTACCTGACCAAGAAGATCAACACCAGTGACTGGATCCTCATGCTCTGCGATGTCTCAGGCAAAGGGGTGGCGGCCTCTATTGTGACAGCCATGCTCTACGGCATTGCCCAGACCTATGATTTCCGGAAAGGGCTGAAAGCCTTTGTGAGAGATCTCAACCGCATCATCTTTGAAACCTTCAAAGGGGACCGTTTCCTCACAGGAGTCTTCATGCAGTTCAACGAACTCACCGGCAAAGTGATTATTCTGGACATGGGCCACTCCTATCTCTCTCTGATCAGGGAGGGGAAGTCCAACAGGATCGCATCGGAAATGGACAATCTCCCGGTGGGGGTCACAGAATCCCTGGAACCTAAAGCGGGAGCCCTGACTCTGAAATACAACGACATTATCATGACCATTACAGACGGTCTTGTGGAGCAGAAGGATGCTTCGGGACAATGCTATGAGATGCGGCAGCTCCAGGACCTTATCAAAATCTACAGAGACTGCTCCCTGGAGGAGATCCGCGATGCGGTGCTTCTGGATTTCGAAACCTTCCGGCAGGACACGCCCTATCATGACGATATGACCTTCCTGCTGATCCGCTACCCCCATCCGGATGAAGCCGAAGATATCAGGTTATAAAGGGCGGGAGCCTGAAATCAGCTATAGATCCGTTTCACAGCCACTGTATTTCCTTTTTCCGAAAAAACCACACCCCGGTTCCAGAATTCCACAGCCGCAAAAAGGGCATTCCCCCCGTCATTGTCATTACTGTCGGCGGTTCTGTAGGAGAGATAATCCATCATGGTATCAAAGTCTTTCTCTTCAAAGGCTTTCATCTTTTTCCTGTAGAAAGAGTTCCATCGGTCGAGATTCCTGAACCCTTCGCCCTCATCCTGGACCACCAGATGGGCGTGTTTCTCACTGAAAGAGTACCATATCCTCACTTTTTTATTGGGATCATTCCTGTTGCCGTGGCGTACGGCATTTTTTATGATTTCACAGATCTGCTGTTCCAGAAGGTTAATCTCCAGGATCTCCCGGGGAGCCTTCTGCACAATCAGCTGACTCAGACGGCGGACCTTTCTCAGATCCAGATTGAAGTCCTTATGATTCATTTTATCTGTCTTCAGAAGTACATGCTCATCATCCTGAATAATCTCTCTGTATTTATGTTCTGCGGAAAATTTCTCCCTTTCATCCTCTGCGGTTTGGCCGATGTCCTTCAGAGCCTGCCCCAGGGTCTCCGCAACAGGAAGAAATCCCACCAGTTTTGTAAAGGAGAGGACCGAGAGGACCTGCGGCAGAAGTCCGCAGAGGTACAGATCTCCTTTCATTTTTCTAAGGGATGTGAAAAGGGAAATGACAACTCCCACCCCGCTGGAATCAATATATGTCATATCTTTGCAGTGCAGAATGACCTTCCTTGCTCCCCGGTTTATCTGGCCGGTCACAGCCTCTTTCACTCTTCCGGAGGTATAAAGATCCAACTCCCCTGATAGATGACACACCCGGACATTTCCGAGGATTTCTTCCCGTATTTCCATAATTTTTCTCCAAAAGTCACTTATATACCCCCTGAAAGGAGCTAATATTAGTAAATAAGGTCCTATAGTGGTGATATTTCCGTCTATTCTGATTCATTTATATTAGGATTTTGTCAGGATTCCCCTAAAATTCTTATGTTGGATTTTTTGCATCATAGAATTGCGAATTATTCGATATTTCCCTACCTATTTTAAGAAAGGGTTGGAGAATTGCCCTTGCCCACTTCTGGCATAACCTTTATGATGTTGGGGTCAAAACTATTCTAATTATAAGGGATTTCTCATATGTCAAATGAAAAGAAAATGGTTACCATTGACGGTAATGCCGCTGCAGCTCATGTAGCGTATGCTTTCAGTGAAGTAGCCGCAATTTTCCCCATTACTCCCTCATCACCGATGGGTGAGTATTCCGACGCCTGGGCGAGCCAGGGCCGGGAAAACGTCTTCGGCAAAAAAGTCGATGTTGTAGAAATGCAGTCTGAAGCCGGTGCAGCCGGTTCCGTTCACGGAGCCCTTTCCGGTGGTGCCCTGACAACCACGTTTACCGCGTCTCAGGGTCTTCTGCTGATGATCCCCAACATGTACAAGATTGCCGGTGAAATGATTCCGACAGTTTTCCATGTTTCCGCCCGTTCACTGGCGGCACAGTCTCTGTCTATTTTCGGTGACCACTCAGACGTTATGTCCTGTCTGGCTACCGGTTTCGCCATGACCGCTGCTTCCTCCATTCAGGAAACAATGGATATGGCTGTTGTTGCTCATCTGGCAACTCTGAAAACCCAGGTTCCTTTCCTGTCTTTCTTTGACGGATTCAGAACCTCTCACGAAATCCAGAAGGTAGAGGAAATCTCCTACGATACGATCAAATCCATGATCGAGCCTGAATATATCGAAAGATTCCGCTCCAGAGGTATGAGACCTGAAAAGCCCGTTGTAAAAGTGGCAGCTCAGAACCCCGACGTTTACTTCCAGGGTCGTGAAACAACCAATAACATTTATGATACAGTTCCTGAAGTTGTTCAGGAATATATGGATCTGCTGGCTTCCAAAGTGGGCAGACAGTACCACCTGTTTGATTACGTTGGTGCTCCCGATGCTGAAAAAGTTATCATCATCATGGGATCCGCCTGTGACACAACAGAACAGACTGTAAACTACCTTGTAAGCAAAGGTGAAAAAGTCGGTGCTATCAAAGTAAGACTTTACAGACCTTTCTCTGCCAAAGCGTTTATCGATGCCCTGCCCGCCAGTGTTAAGAAAATCGCTGTTATGGACAGAACAAAAGAACCCGGTTCACTGGGTGAACCTCTTTACAAAGATGTTGTGACTGTTCTGAACGGAAAAGGTATTGAAATCATCGGAGGACGCTACGGTCTGTCTTCCAAAGAGTTCAACCCCTCTCACGTCAAAGCCATCTACGATCACCTCGACGGTGCGGCTTTCCACGGATTCACAGTTGGTATTACCGATGACGTTTCCAACAAGTCCATTGAAATCAAAGAAGAGATCAGCGTAGCCGCAGACGATATTTTCAGCGGTATGTTCTGGGGTCTGGGATCTGACGGTACCGTCGGAGCCAACAAGAACTCCATCAAAATCATCGGTGACAACACCGACATGAACGCTCAGGCCTACTTCGTATACGACTCTAAAAAGTCCGGTGGTGTTACCACTTCTCACCTGAGATTCGGAAAATCTTCCGTTAATATGCCCTGGCTGATCAACAAAGCCGACTTTGTAGCCTGTTCAAACCCCGCTTATATCGGTCGTTACGATATGCTCGGTCCTATCAAGGAAGGCGGAGTATTCCTGCTGAACACTGAAGTTCCCGCTGATGAGATCTTCAACAGCCTCACCAAAGAGGAACAGCAGATTATCATCGACAGAAAAGTCAAGTTCTACGCCATGAACGCCTACAAGATTGCCGAAGAAGTCGGACTGGGTAACAGAACCAATACTGTACTGCAGGCTGCTTTCTTCAAGATCTCCGGTGTACTGCCCGAAGAGCAGGCCATCGACCTGATGAAATCCTACATCAAGAAAACTTTCAGCAGAAAGGGTGAAGATATCGTTAAGATGAACTGGGAAGCCGTAGATAAATCTGCTGCCGCCCTGATCAAGGTTGAAGTTCCTTCTTCCATCACCAAATCTTACGTTCCCGAAACTCTGATCCCCGCGGATGCAGATGATTTCACCAAAAACATCATTGAAAAATCCATGCTCATGAAGGGTGATGATATCCCCGTATCTCACATGAGCTTTGACGGTGTGCTCCCCACAGGAACCACCAAACTGGAAAAACGTGGTGTTGCACCCCGTGTACCCCAGTGGCAGAGTGCCAACTGTATCCAGTGTAACCAGTGTGTACAGTCCTGTCCCCATGCGGCTATCCGGGCAAAACAGATCAGACCTGCCGACCTGGCCGGTGCACCCGATACTTTCAACGTTGTAGACCTGAAAGCATCCAAAGATAAAGACGCTGACCTGAAATACAAAGTTCAGGTTTACACTGACGACTGTCAGGGTTGTGGTGTCTGTATCGAAACCTGTCCCGCCAAAGAAAAAGCCCTTGTATTCTCTACTCTTGAAAAAGAAAGAGAGCTGGGTGAACACGAAAATGAAAAATTCTTCGAACCCCTTCCCTACGGAGCTCTCGACGGATCTTCCGAAGACAACGTCAAGGGAACTCAGTTCAAGAGACCTCTGTTCGAGTTCTCCGGAGCCTGTGCAGGTTGTGGTGAAACTCCCTATGTTAAACTGGTAACCCAGATCTGCGGTGAGCACATGCTGGCAGCCAATGCAACAGGATGTTCCTCCATCTACGGTGGTACATTCCCCACAGTTCCCTACTGTAAAAACGAACAGGGAAGAGGACCCGCCTGGGGTAACTCACTCTTCGAAGACAATGCGGAATACGGTTTCGGTATGAGACTGGCTGTAGATTCCAACAGAACTCTGCTGAAGAAAAAAGTCGACGCACTTCTGGCTGCGGGAACCACTCCCGAACTGACATCAGCCCTGAAAGCTTCTCTGGAGCTGTGGGATGATACAACTCAGAAAGCCATCGACGCTCAGGATGCTGTAAAAGCAGCTCTTCCTGCTGATGCCGCCGGCGACGAAACCATGGCCAAAATCATCGAACTCCAGGACTACTTTGTAGATAAGTCGGTATGGATCATCGGTGGTGACGGTTGGGCTTACGATATCGGATTCAGTGGTGTAGACCACGTACTGGCTGCCGGTAAAAACGTAAACATCCTTGTTCTGGATACCGAGGTTTACTCAAACACCGGTGGACAGGCTTCCAAATCTACCCAGATCAGTGCTGTTGCCAAGTTTGCCAACGCCGGTAAGAGACTGGGTAAAAAGAACATGAGCCTCATGGCCATGAGCTATGGTTACTGTTACGTAGCCTCTATCGCTCTGGGTGCCAACAGGAACCATGCTCAGAAAGCCATCCAGGAAGCTGTAGCGTATGACGGACCTTCCATCATCTTCGCTTACGCGCCCTGTATTGCCCACGGTATCGACATGATGAAAACTCAGGTCGAAGAGAAAAGAGCCGTAGACTGCGGTTACTGGCCTATGTACCGCTACAACCCCGCTCTGGAAGAAGGAAAGAAATTCAGCTGGGATGCCAAAGATCCTACCGGAGATTTCCAGGAGTTCATCAGAAGCGAAAGACGTTACACCGCGCTGCTTAAAACTGCTCCCGAAGAAGCCGAAGGCCTCTACGCGGAATGTGAAGCAGATGCCAAGAAAAGATGGGATTTCTTCAAGAAAATGGGAGAAATCATGTAATCTAATCTCTGATTTAGACGCTGCCTGAATCACTGGTTCAGGCAGTCGATAATGGGGAGAATCGGAAGAGTGTTCCACGGGATACTCTTCTGTTACATATAGAGAGCTCACCTTCGGGTGGGCTTTTTTTTGTGCAGCTGAAATGAAATTTTCTCTTTATTAAGTCGGAATATATTTGATTTCCCCGGATTGATTCAAAAGACCTGATTATCTTTCAGGAAAAAGATTTATTTTGAGATAAGATCTGAAACCATTGAAAAGAATTGTTCGGCAGCATGGGTTGCCTGACGGGTATCCTGCTCTTCTACAGTTTCCAGGGAGGGGTAGCGAATCATGACAGAATAGTCATTAAGGGGCAGTACTGATTCTCTGAAATCCTCCACCTCTTTTATAGCACAAAGAGTAATTAATTCATCCAGATCATGTGTTTTCGGCGGCCGCACATTCTTTTTATACAAAACAGCTTTCAATGCTTTTTCGACGGACTGCTGACAATGGAAACAGATAATTTCAAATGGCTCAGGAACCATCGCTGTCAGGAATTTGGCTGATTCCAGATCCTTCAGACTGTAATCAAGCCATTCTTTAACAAGGTCATCCTTATTCATAAGTCTCTTGCATACTCAAGTATTTCTGATTCCATGGTCAGGGGGAAAGATGAACGTTCTTCAAAAGATTTACTGTCATACACCAGAATATCAAGAGGTCTTCTGAGTATAGGATAAATATCTTTTCTGATTTCTCGGCTTATTTCCAGTAACCGCTTCTGAGGATCAGTAATGATAATGCAGAGGTCAATATCACTATCCTCGTTAGCATCTCCTTTTGCCTGAGATCCGAATAACAGAACTCTGGCATCATGGTAATGAGATCTGATTTTTTCGGCAGCTTCTTCTAAAGGATGCATATAAACCTCTGATTATATAATAGCGTTCTTTTTATACTGGATCAAGAAAGATACTCATAATAGAACTGTCAGTATGATCAGTCGAATTCAGGATACTCTTCTGTTACATTTAGTGTGCTCACCTTCGGGTGGGCTTTTTTTGTCTGAATTTCTGGAATTAAAGGCTGACTCGAGGATTTTAATGATCTTTTTTCTATGAGTTGATATGATAAAATGATTCCAACCATATAAGGATTTTCCATGGCTGAATTGAAACTGAGACTATTTATCACGGCTTTACTTCTAACTGCCTTTTTTATTTCCGGGGAAGTTCCGAAACCCGAGAGCACTGATGACTCACTCTACTATATGTCCTATGACAGCGATCTCATTATTCAGCCATCTGTTTCATCCAGGATGTTTTTTCTGAACTTTTCCTCATCCGACTCAGAGAGCACCTCCATTGAATACAGACCGAATGTCCCCCTGAACCTGGGAATGCAGGCTTCCTACAAACAGTGGGGAATCAGTGCTTCCTATGGTTTACTGAACGGAAGAGACAGCACCAAATACGGAGAAACAGATTATCAGGATATAAATCTTACCTATTACAGCGACAGTTGGGGCCTGGATACCTACTATATGCGGTACAAGGGCTATTATATTTCCAATACCTCCGATCTGGTTTCCTCACCTCCGGAGAATGGGGTAATGATTCAGCAGGGCGATATGGAGTGCTACAATATCGGGGCCGATTTTTTCTATACCATTGCGGGAGACAATTTCTCCCTGAAAAGCGCCTTTAAAAATTCTGCCGTCCAACTGAAAAGAGCCGGGGCGATGATGCTGATGACATCCTACAATTATATCAGCTTTTCAAACGACAAACCCCTCATCCCGGAAGAACAGATATCCTACTATGGCCAGGCAGCGGCATTCAGCGAATCCAGCTACCACTCAGTGAGCTTGTTGCCCGGGTTCGGATACAGCTTTGTCCTGTCACACTTCTATTTTACACCCGTAATTTTTGCCGGTCCGGCCTATCAGTGGCAGAGCTATGAGACTCTCAGCAAGGATGCCCGGGACTATAGTGTAAGCAGCGAGACAATCAAAGCACAGATCCTGATGATGAAATACAACATCCGCCTGGCTACTGGAATGAATTTCAACAATTTTTATTGCGGTTTTCATGCATACCTTGATGTGACTGATATAGCCAATCCGAAGGAAAACCTGCAAATGTCTGCAACGGTTCTGGATGCCACTCTTTTCGGAGGAATCCGCTTATAAAAGTCATTGCAGTAAAGATGGGTGTTCTCAACAGTATTTCATTATCCTGATAACTGATTATTCCTGAATATCCAGATATACAGCGGGAAATTGATATTAGAAGGTGAAAATAGTGAGACAGAAAGGGCTCATTAAAGAGACCTTTCTGTAAAAGAAAGTGTTTTTCCCCGTACAGGCTTTACTGCCTGTATCCTATCTGCTCCATCCGTTTGTATACCTCGGAAATCCCTCCCAGATAGGGACCGGGACTCTCCATTTTTATGGAACAGAGGGCGGCGGCGTAAAAGAGGGATTCATAGGGCCCCGCTTCCAGCCGTTTGGAAAGGTAGGCCGCAAAGGTGGTATCTCCCCGACCGGTTCTTCCCGAAAGGTTCGCCGGATTGAAGGGAGCCTTCATCATTTTGCCCTCTGCCAGAAGAAGGACTTCTTCATTGTGGGTGATCATCACTTCCCTCACACCCTTTGCTGCCAGCTCCCGGGCGGCGGCTTCCCTGTCTTTCAGGCCTGTCAGAATTTCCGCTTCCGCCGCATCGGTTTTCAGATAGGTAACCCGGGGAAGGTATTCATTGGCCAGTTCCCAGTTACGGAAAACCAGGTTTCCCTCTTCACTGCATCGCAGAACCCCCTGCACGTCCATGGCCACCTCTCCCCTCTCGGCGAGGAAGGGAATAAAATCATCCGGGATTTCCCCTTTGAACAGTCCTGCCATATGATAGATCCTGCTTTCCGAGGCGGGGAATCCCGCTGTGGCGAATGGTTCGGCCTGCTGCTCCAGGATGACCTGCCGTCTTTCCCTGTCGGGAGAATCATAAATCAGCTTGATTTCGGTAGTTTTATCGTCGTCAAGCCGTGTGACCTCAACGCCATTCTTGCGCATAACGTCCATCAGAAGATCATCCTGAAGGGATGCCTTTGTGACCACATGGATTCGGGAACCGCTTCTTGCTGCGGCGATGGAGGAGTAATAGACCGCCCCTCCCAGACTATGGGAGATCTGTCCCATATCCTCCAGGGTATCCTTGCAGACATGGCCGATCATAGTTATATCATATTGCATTGTGAAATATCCTTTTCAGATAGGACAGCCTGCACTCAGGCTGTCCCGTTTTTTTAACTTACTGCAGGGTAATCCAGAAATTTCTCATATCATCCAGAACGCTGTAGTTGTATTCCAGGTCCAGATCCCAGAGATTCAGAGACGCCAGGGCAGGAGTCTGAACAGGTTCAACATCCGCTCTGGAAGGCCAGGAACCCCTGACATGGAAGGGATTGAATCCGGCTCCGGATCCATCAGCTTCTCCGCCGACCCATCTCATAACCAGTTTGGCCGCATTCACGTGCTCGGAGTGATCGGCGATGTAAAGGTAGGCCGGATCGACAATACCAAGACGGGGGGAGAGATCTTCCGCAACATTGATCATCAGGTTGGGACCGGCTTTCCGCATTTTACTGGAAGTGGCGATTCCGAAGGGAGGATCAATCTGTCCGGGAGTTCCCACGGCTTCGACGATGTCCGTATCACTGGTCATCACGATAAGGTCATTGTCTGTCAGTCTTTTCAGGAACTCAAAACCGGCATTTTTAGTGTCATTCAGCACAATGTCCTGGCCGAACTCTTTTTTATAAGCCTGTTCCATTTCGTCACTGTTTTTCACAATCGCTGTAAAAAGACCCATGATTTCAGAGTTTTCAATGGGACTTCTCAGTATGATTTTTCCCCTGTATTCAGGCCGGGTCAGATCCCACCAGCTGTCGATAGGACAGGAATCATAGACTTCGGTATTGTAGAACACCTGCTTCATTTCAAAATAGGGAGCATAGCCGCCTTTCTGAAAACTGGCAGGGGCGGTTTTCATCATATCCTGGGGGACGAACTCTTTCAGCAGTCCCATTCTGACAAACTCATTGTACACGGCGCCATCCGTATCTTTCACAAAAAGAAGATCCGCATTTCTAATGCCCGCCTCATGCTCTCTCTGGAATTTTTCCAGAATTTCCGAGTTTCTCATGTCATAAACGACAACTTCGACCCCGGGATACTGAGCTTCAAAAGTCTCCTTTACATCGTTGAATCTGCTGGACATGGAATAAACTGTAACTGTGCCTTCCTCCTTGGCTTTCTCATACAGTTCCTCGGTGCTCAGGTTTTCGGCCAGACCGACCTGCTCGTCCCAACTTTTTTCTTCGACGGCCTGAACAGTGTCCGCGGCTTTTTTACTGCATCCGGAAAAAGACAATACCAGAAGTGCGGTAAATAGAAAAAATCCGACCTTTCTCATTTTCAACATAGAACGCTCCTTTAGAATAGAATCTATTATTATCAGGAAATCCCCTTGCGGGGAGTTTCCCGAACCTAACCCTTATTGGTCTCAGTCAACGGCACGAACCACCAGGGATCCCTCTCCGTTCTCATACACATTCATCCTCTCCTGCTTTAACGTGGCAAACAGGACATCGCCCATTTCATACCGGTGCTGACCAATCTCTTTGGCCATGAGCAGAGAATCTCCCATTTCCAGTTCCAGAAGGGTTTCCGATCCGGCGGGCAGAATGGAAACGACTGTGCAGGGGAAAGCCCCTTCCGCCTTCTCTCTGGAAACAAGAATGTCCTCTGGACGGATGGCAAGGGTCACCTCGGATCCCGGATTATTCTCACTGAAGAGTTTTACAATCCCACTGTCTCTGGCATCGATATCTTTGAGAGAAATCTCTCCGAAGGAGCTTTTCACCTTGAGCTGCCCCTTCTCCATGTCATTAACGACCCCTTTGATAAAGTTGATTTTAGGATTACCGATAAACTCCGCCACCTTGAGGGTGGATGGATTGTTATAGATTTCCGACGGGGTATTGCACTGGGTAAGAACCCCCTCGAAGTAAACAGCAATCTTTGAAGAGAGGGTCAGAGCCTCCACCTGATCGTGAGTCACATAGATAATGGTGGTTTTCAGATCCTTATGCAGCCTTTTCAGCTCGGCTCTCATATCCACCCGGAGCTTGGCATCCAGGTTGGAAAGAGGTTCATCCAGCAGGAGGATCTTGGGCTGGGAAACGATCGCCCGGGCAATGGCGACCCTCTGCTGCTGACCTCCTGAAAGCTCGGAAGGATACCTTTCGGCGTACTCGGCTATCTGCATTTTCTCCAGAGCGGCCATGACTTTTTTCTTTATTTCACTTTTTGGCTCTTTTTTAACTGTCAGACCGAATGCCACATTGTCAAATACAGTCATATGGGGCCAGAGCGCATAGCTCTGAAAAACAAGATTCAGATTCCTTTTGGAGGGAGGGGCGAATTTTCCGGTCACAGGATCAGCCACAGACTGACCGTCGATAACAACAGTCCCGCTCTGGGGATTCTCCAGTCCCGAAATGACCCGGAGCGTGGTGGTTTTCCCACAGCCAGAGGGGCCCAGAAGGGTCATGAAATCGCCCTGTTCTATTACCAGGTCCACATCTTTGAGGATATGCACTTTATCATAAAATTTATTTACCTTATTCAATTCAATCCGGCTCATATCAACCTCCTATTCCTTTGGAAATGTCCGCTTTGCTCACTTTCCGAGCAATAAAGTTCACAGTGATAATGATAAAAATGATCAGTGTAGTAATGGCATTGGAAAACTGCTCAAACCCCGACTCTGTATAGGCGTAGGTCAAAGTGGTAAGGGTGGCTGTTTCAGGAGTAACCAGAAGCATAATCAGCGCCAGTTCTTTCATTCCGCTGATAAAGATCAGAAGAAAAGCACTGAAGACACCGCCCTTTGCCAGGGGAAGGATTAGCTTTGAAAAGATTTTCACCCAGGGGGTTCCTTCAATCTTGGCCGCCTCTTCCAGCTCCGTATTGATCTGCATCATGCTGCTGGTTCCGGAACGGACCGCAAAGGGCAGATATTTGACAATACTGATAAGCACAAGCAGGGCAAATGTTCCGTAGAGCACCGGCAGAAACAGCTGGGGTTTGGAAAACATGGAGAGATAAATGGTACTCAGGGCAATAGAGGGAATCAGCATGGGCGTAAAAGAGATCTGTTCAATAAATCTGCCGCTCATTTTCCTTCTTCCCCGGGATATGAGATACCCCAGAAGCAGTCCCGCCACAGTTGCTATAATGGACACAATAAAGACAAGCCTCAGGGTATTGAAAAGGGCTTTCCATATACGCGGATTATGAAAGATACCGGCTTCTCCGTCGGCAATAGCCGGGTTTCCATCGCCTATCCAGAAATGGAGGGTCAGATTATCCAGGCTGTAGACTCCTTCGGTGAGCATAACACTCTGAAGGACCAGCACCACCAGGGGCATGATCACTCCGAGAATAACAAAGAGCAGAACCAGAGCCGTAATCACCGGTTTCAGCTTTTTCAGCTTGATGAAGTTCTTTCTTGTGCTTTTTCCGCCGATGGTGGTAAAACTCTTCCTTTTACCGATAGCTTTCTGGTTGAGGTAGACAGTAAAACTGGCCACAACCATCAGAACGATTCCCAGGGTGAATGCCTGAGTGGTCATTCTGTTCCTGATATTGGCATAGATCATGGTGGAAAGAGTGTAATAGTTTACTTTCAGCCCCAGAAAAGCGGGAGCGCCGAAAGAACCGATGGCTTTTGAAAAAGTCAGAATAAATGAGGACAGAATGGCCGGGAGGACCAGGGGAAAAGTAATTTTCCTCAGGATGGTTCCCCGTTTGGCCCCTGTAATTTCTGCCATTTCCTCCAGGTCTCCCCCGATGGAAGCCAGAGCGGAAGAGATCAGCAGAAAAGAGAAAACAAAATAGTGCAGCGACAGGGTCACCACAATGGGAACAAAGCCGTAGGAGAACCAGTCGGGAAGACTGACTCCGGTAATGGCCTGAAACATCCCCGGATGTCCTCCGATCCTGTCGTTCTTGAACATAACCTGCCAGGCAAGAGCTTTACACCAGGAGGGAACCATATAGGCTACCACCAGGATGAACGAGAAGAATTTCTTCATGGGCAGGTCGGTCCTGGAAACCAGCCAGGCCAGTATTCCTCCGATCATAATGCCGAAAAACGAAACACTTAATGAAATCATCAGAGAATTCATCAGGGGTTTGTAAAACATGGCCTTACTGATTTCGCTGGCAAAGGTGGATGCCCAGTAGCGCAGCGTGAATGACCCTTCGGGAATGCCTGTTTTCATGGAATCCCGGAACTGAAGCTGAAATGTGGTACTTAAGATTTCCCAGAGGGGAAAAGCCACAAGATAGATCAGCAGAATGATAGAAACCACACTCAGAAGATTCTGAGGGTCTCGTATATAATTGACAGCTCTGTTTATGGAGCAGCGGATTTTGCCTGTCCATTTATCATAAACTGCCGATTGGATTATATTTTCCATAGATATCTCCTTTTTTTCACAATTTCCTCCTTTCAGATCTGATTAATACGGTCCACGATTTCGGGAATACTCATCAGATCATGAATGATGTAATCGGGTTTGATTCCGGGACTGTGCTCCTGATCACTCAGTTTTGTGAACTCTGAGCAGATCTGAATAGACCCGTACAGTCCGGCGTTCCTGGCGCCCACTACATCACGGGAAACCGTATCACCCACATAAAGTGTATTTTCCGCTTCGCATCCCATCTGATTAATAATGTCCCGGAAAAGAAAACCATGAGGCTTTCTGATTCCGTAGTCTGCGGAAAGGGCAATTTTTTCAAAGAAATCCCGGATACCGTATTTATCCAGGGATTTGTAAACCTGGGTGAAGCTGCCTGTATTGCTTATTATTCCCATCCGGATTCCTCTTTTCCGGATCTCATTCAGCATTTCCACCGCTTCTGTGCGGCATCTGCGCTGGATCACTTCGGTTTCCCAGAAATAGGCCAGCTTTTCATGATTATCGAAAATAATGGAGTCAGGCACCGGCAGGCCCTTGAGAATCCAGTCTTTCCATACCATGGCGGGATGAACCTCTATACAGGTTTTCTCCCTGAAATCCCGATACTCTTTATAGCGGCCCTGGAGGTGACTGTAAAAATCAGTGCCGTTTTTCTCCGTAATCTTTTCAAAGGGAATTTCAAGGATCTCCTCCATCCTTTTCCCTATGATCTGGGGGACATTATCGGAATAATGGATGTCCTCCAGGGTCCCTCCCATATCAAAAAGAATTGTCTTTATCTGCATACCCGTTCCTTTACTATGAGTGATTCCCAGTCCAGTTTTTTCACACGGGAGACAAATTCCCCCATGGATGCAACTCTTTCGGGTAAAATGATTCCTCCCGTTGCCAGATCTCCCGTCCTGTGAAAGTCCGAACCCGAAAGAATAAGAAGGTTATTCTCCCTGGCGATTTCCGCGGCCAGTGCATCTCTGGAATCATGCCGGGGATTCCCGTTATGAACTTCCAGTCCGTCAACAATCAGAGGATCCACCAGAGAACAGCCGTCTCTGAAGGGATGAGCCTGAAAGACAAGGATATCCGGTCTGCTGCTGATCTGCTCCATAAACTCCTTTATGGAAGTTGTGTGAACAAAGGGCAGACTTTTCAGAAAATCCTCTTCCAGGCCATAAACCAGATAGTCGTTATCGTTTTCTGTAAAGCGGAGTTCCACTCCCCAGAAAACATCCATATCAAGGGCCTGCGCCGCCGGCAGGGCACTTCTGTACCCCTCCAGAAAAGCATCGATCATCTCCTCCCAGCCCATTCCATCGAGCCTGTCAAAATACTCCCGGTTGAAATGATCTGTAAAAACAATGCCCTGATACCCTGCCTCTTTGTACAGGGCTATAGCATCTGCCGCCTTTACATGACCGCAGCTGCTGACTTCCGCCGTATGGGCGTGAATTTCATACTTATACTTCCCCATAGGGACTCCTTTCAGGAAAATTAAACATATACTTAAACGTTTTAGTAACAAATTAAAAAAAATATCAGACCCTGCAGGTCGATGTCCGGACTCTCAGCTCCGGCTGCAGTACCACCTGTCTCTCCCCCTCCCAGTTATCTCTGATGATCCTGTGATGCAGCTGCTCCAGAGCCATTTCACCTGTCTCAAACTTGGGCTGCCAGATGGTGGATAGACCGATCATGGGAAGGGATGCAAAAGGGATATCATCGTAACCCATTACAGAAATATCTTCGGGAACCCGCAATCCTGCTGTATTGAGAGCTTCCATGACCCCGATAGCCATCAGGTCATTCAGGGCAAAAACCGCCGTGGGAACTTTCTGATTCCGTTTCAGAATCCTGTTGATAGCCGCACTGCCGCACTCTCTCCCCTTCAGGCCTTCATCGTCGATAAAGACATCAGGAGTCAGACCGCGTTGGATCATCGCCTTTCTGTATCCTTCCACCCTGTCATGCCGGGTTCTGGTATTCAGGTCATCACAGATCATGGTAATCCGCTGATGCCCCAGTTCTGTCAGATGTTCAACTGCCAGAGCTCCTCCCCGCAAATTATCAATACCAATGTAATCATTCATGGATTCATTGACTTTACCGCCGAAATAAATGACTGGTATCTGATTCTGTACAACCTCCTCAAGATGGGAAATATCATTGCTCACCGGACTGACAAGTAGTCCTGCCACTCTGTTTTCCATCATGGTGGCAATATACTTCCGCTCATTTGCCAGATCCCTTTTTGTATCACCCAGAAAGAGAGTATACCCGTACTCCATGGCCCTTTCGTTGATCCCTTTATAGATCACCGGATAGATCGGAGTGGAGATATCCGGAATCAGAACGCCTACGGTTTTATTTCCCTTCTTCACAAGGTTCCTGGCGATCATATTCGGCGTGTACCCCAGCTCCCTGCTTATGCGCAGGATATTCTCTCTGGTGGCCTCTCCTATATCAGGCTGACCATTCAATGCCTTGGATACGGCAGCCGGAGAAACTCCGGCTTTTCTGGCAATATCCTTTATGGTAACTCTCAATTGACCCTCATTACTAAAACGTTTAAGTAATAGTACTACGGTAAAAAGGATCCGTCAATTTTTTTCTTTCCCTTTCAGGCGGATTATTTCACAATTTTACCGCCCTCAAAGGGAAAGACTCCTAGGCTCTGAACCCTATCGCCTCCATCCGCTTGTACACATCCTCTTCAGTTCCGGAAAAAGGACCGGGCTGCTCCATTTTGATGGAACAGAGGGCCGCGGCGTAATAGGTGCTCTCCTCCGGTCCGGCGCTGAGCCTCCTGGCCATGTAGGCGGCAAAGGTGGTATCTCCCCGTCCGGTCCTTCCCGACAGATTCGACGGATTGTAGGGCGCCCGGAAAACCTTCCCCTCCGCCACGACAAGGACCTCATTATTATGGGTCAGGACGACCTCATCAGCGCCCTTCCCGGCAAGAACCTTTGCCGCTTCCTCCCGGTTATTCAATCCTGTCAGGATCTCGGCTTCCGCGGCATCGACCTTGAAAAAGGAGACATGGGGCATCAGGTCATCCATATTCTCCCAGTTCCGGAAGAGGAGCTTGCCCTCTTCACTGCAGCGCAGCAGTCCCTGCGCATCAATCCCCAGGCGTCCTTTTGCTGCAAAATAGGGAATAAAGTCATCGGGAATCTCCCCCCGGAAAAGCCCTGCCAGATGATAGATCCGGCTCTCTGTTTCCGGGAAATTCTCCGTGCTGAAGGGAACAGCCTGGGACAGGAGTGTGACTTTCCGCCTCTCCCTGTCGGCAGATAGATAGATATTTTCAATACTCGTGGAAGTTTCCGATTCCAGGCGGACCACATCCACTCCGTTATCTCTCATGACATCCAGAGACCTGTCGTCTTCTTCGCTGCAGGCCGTGATCACCTGCACCCGGGCTCCCGAACGGGCCGCAGCCACGGAAGAGTAGATGACCGGCCCTCCTGTAAAACGCTGAGTCTCCTCCTCATAGATCATGATATCCCTGGATATATGACCTACCATTGTAATATCCTTCATTACGATTCCTCCATCAGGGAAGTCAGAACGCTTCCCACTCCATCTTCATTATTGCTTGGGGCCACAATATCTGCGGCAGCCCGGACTTCCTCACGCCCGTTGGACATGGCTACGCCCACTCCGGCTCTGACAATCATCTCCAGATCATTCAGATTGTCTCCGAAGCAGATGATCTCCTTCATGGGAATACCAAGATGATCAGAGAGGACCTCCAGGGCATTTCCCTTGTTAACTCCTTCGGGGAGTATTTCCAGGTAGGTATTCTCAGACTGGACCAGATTGGCCCGGCATTCCGGATCGGCCTGAAACTGCCGTCTGAAATCTTCGAAATATCTGTTATCCCCGATCATCAGGATTTTGGTTATCTTCAGCCGGGATATCTTTTCAATGTCCGGATCCACTACGCACTGGAATCCATCCCCTTTTTCATAGGTCCGGACGGCTTCAGTGGACTTCAGAATATAGGCCTCTCCTGCGGAGTAGAAAATATAGTCGAAGGGGAACTGTTCCATCAGTTCAACCGCTTTTCCGACTTCTGATGCCGAGAGGGTCAGATCCCGGACCACATCCCCTGTTTCGGGATGATAGATCCTGGCACCGTTATAGAGGATCATGGGAACACGGACATTCAGCTCAGTGGCGTACTTTTTGACGGATTTTTCGATCCTGCCGGTCGCAAAAGTGATTTCACCTCCGCACTCCCGGAACTGTTCAATGGCCTCCCGGTTCTTCCGGGAGATCTGCTTTTCCTCATTGACCAGAGTTCCGTCGAGATCACAGACCACCAGTTTATATGCGCTTTTCATAGGATTCAGTCCTTTTCCGACTCTTCCAGAAGACGGATACTTTCAAGGTTGAACCGGATACCCACCGGATCGTTGACCCTGTAGATTTTCTGTTCCTGGGGACAGTAGGATTCGATTCGCAAATTTCTGTCCTTTACCCGGACCTCATACTCCACAAAATTGCCGAAGAAAATGGCCTTCCGGACCACACCTGTGAGTTTTTCCTCCTCCGGATCGACCAGTTTGACAGCTTCGGGCCTTATGACGGCGGTCATCTCTCCGGTTTCTCCCGTATAGGCTTTACCCGGAGCTTTCAGAAGGAAATTCTCCCCCAGTATGGAAGCGACAGCTCCATCGGCGGACCGGGAAGCCACCAGACAGGGCAGAAAGTTGGATTTGCCGATGAAATCCGCTACGAAGAGAGAGGCCGGTTCGTTATAGAGTTCCGCGGGAGATCCCACCTGCTGAATCCGTCCCTCATTCATAAGGACGACCTTGTCGCTGATGGCCATGGCTTCTGACTGGTCATGGGTGACATAGAGACTTGTAATTCCCAGCCTCTGCTGAAGGGACCGGAGCTCGTCTCTCATATACTCCCTCAGTTTGGCATCCAGATTGGAAAGGGGTTCGTCGAATAGCAGGACTTTGGGCTCAATCACCACAGCTCTGGCCAGGGCGACTCTCTGCTGCTGTCCTCCGGAGATTTTTGAAGGGAGTCTGTTTTCCATACCCCGGATTTGCATAAGATCGATGATCTTGTTGGTCCTTTCCTCAATCTCCTTCTCCGGCAGTTTCTGAATTTTCAGTCCGTAACGGATATTGTTGTAGACTGTCATATGGGGAAAAAGGGCGTAGCTCTGGAACATCATGGCCATATCCCTTTTATTGGGAGGAACCGACTCAATGGACTCATCTCCCAGAAGGAGGGACCCGGAAGTGATGCTCTCAAACCCCGCCACCATACGGAGGGTGGTTGTTTTTCCGCAGCCCGAAGGCCCCAGGAGTGTGGTCAGTTCCCCTGACTTGATCTCCAGGTTGATTGAATCCACAGCTGTGAACTCCCCTGTCCCGTCGTGACTGGAAAATTTCTTTGTCAGATTGACCATTTTCAATCCGCTGCTTTTGGCTTTTATTTCTTCCTCAAAATGATCTTTCATTTTCAAGTCTTCCTTTATTTGTTTTTTTGATCCGGACTGATGCGCTCGACCAGATTGTTGAGAATATAAATGGCTGTGATAATCACAGCTATCATGATGACGATATACGCGGCGGCATCGCTGTACTGACTGACTTCAAAGAGGGAAAAGATTCTTGTGGTAACCACATTCCACCGGGCTGAAACCAGAAAGATGATGGCGCTGACCGCCGTCATGGCCCGCACAAAGGAGTAGACAAGTCCCGAAAAGAATGCCCCTTTTATGAGAGGCAGAGTGACATGGAAAAATGTCTGAAAGCTGTTGGCCCCCATGTTCACTGCAGCCTCTTCAATGGAGGGATCTATCTGCATTAAAGCGGACGTCGCTCCTTCGATACCTACCGGCAGGTTCCGGAATACAAAAACACAGATGAGGATCAGTGCGGTACCTGTCAGCAGGAAAGGCCTGTCATTGAAGGCAAGGATAAAACTGATTCCCACCACGGTCCCCGGGAGGGCAAAAGTCAGAAGAGAGGCCAGGCCCATATACTTTTTACCGATAAAGCTTTTACGGACTGTCAGGAAGGCTATGGCCATACCGGCGAGCCCCGTCAGCGGGGTGGCGATCACAGCCAGAAGTACCGCATTCTTCAGAGGTTTGAACCCTATGGAGAAAACATATCTGAAGTGATTGAACGTGGGAGAGTAGTCCACGCCCCAGACCTTTACAAAGGCCCCTCCGATCACGGTACCGTAAAACAGAACGATCACGCCGCTAAAGAGAAGGCAGAATCCCACAAGGGGAATGACAATGTGTTTTTCGTCCAGTTTGGTCCGGTTCTGGGAGGGCTTTCCCGTGACTGTAACAAACCCTTTGCCGCTGACCCAGTACTTCTGCAGCAGAAAGGCGATCAGACTGGGAACCAGGAGCATGATCGAAAGGATTGCTCCGGTTCTCAGGTCGTACATTCCGGTGATGACTCTGTAGGCCTCGACCCCCAGGGTGGGGAATCCCCCGCCGATAACCGCGGGATTGCTGAAATCCTGCAGGGACTGGATGAAAACAAGAAGAAGGGCGCTGAAAATCCCTGGAAGGGAGAGGGGAAAGGTGACAGTCCAGAAAATTTTCCACCGGGAGGCACCCAGGTTCAGAGCCGCATCCTCCACAGAAGAATCTATGGCCTGCAGGATCCCCGAAAGGGTGAGATAGGCTACCGGAAAAAACGAGATGGACTGCACAAGAATGAGAGAGTGCATGCCATAGACATTAAAATCGGTTATACCCAGCAGGCCATTGGTTATCAGTCCCTTTCTTCCGAAGAGGAAGATAATGGAAAGGGAGAGAACAAAGGGGGGTGAGATAACCGGAAGGGTTGCCATGGTTTTGAGAAATCCCTTAAAAGGGGCTTCTGTTCTGGTTATGGTAAAGGCAAATAAATACCCGATTATTGTCGCAATCACCGCTGAGATAACACCCAGCTTGATACTGTTGAAAAAAGTGGTTCTGTAGGAACTGTTTTTAAGAACAGACACAACAGTGTCCAGAGAAAGCCTGCCCTCTTCGGTTGAGATACTGTAACGCAGTATCATAAAGAGCGGAAACATGACGAAGAGAGTCAGCAGGGCTATAAGGATAATGATAAAAGCCAGGAGGACCGGTTCCTTCCCGAGCATTTTCAGTTTCCAGGTTAAATCTTTTAAAGAGTTGGTCATAGTAAATCCTGTCGTTATATTGGGGTGTTTCTTCCGGAGCAGAATTCCGGAGAACCCTTGCGTAGACTCCGGAAGAAACGAAAAAGGAATTATTTCAGATTATCTTTCCCCGCGATGGTGGCGGAAAATTTCTCAATCAGTCGTGTCCGGTTTTCACCGGCCCAGATAAAATCATACTCGATGATGGGAAGATCCTTGATATTCACAGCCCCTTCGGGAACCTGAGCGTTCACATTGACAGGCAGCCGGAAGGAACCGTTCTGGGAATAGATATCCTGGCCTTTTTTGCTGAGAACCCAGTCAATAAAAGTTTTGGCATTTTCCACTTCATCTTCGGGACCGCCCTTGATCAGAGCAATCGCACCGATTTCGTATCCGGTTCCCTCTTCGGGAAAAGAAACTTCCACTGGATACCCCTGGAGAGCCGGTTTCAGGCAGTCATGGGAAAATGAGAGACCTACTGCGGCTTCACCGAGTCCCACATTTTTGGGAGGAGCTGATCCGGATTTTGTATACTGACGGATATTGGCATTCAGCTCTTTCAGATAATCCATCGCCTCGTCTTCACCCAGCATCTGAACCAGAGTGGCCAGGATGGTATAGGCGGTTCCCGAAGATCCGGGATGAGCCATGGAAATCTGATTCTTGTAAACGGGATCCAGAAGATCATTCCAGGAAGAGGGATAGTCCATTCCCTTCTCTTTGAACCAGTCCCGGTCTACGGCGAAAGCAAGGGCTCCCACATAGACAGGCGACCAGAATCCTTCGGGATCCTGATAGCTTTCAGGAATGTTTTTCAGCTCAGGGGAAACATATGGTTCCAGAAGATCATTACCAGCTGCGGCAATAAAAGTGTCACAGTTTCCACCGTACCAGACACTGGCCTGGGGGTTGTTCTTTTCCACCTGAACTTTGGAAAGGACTTCTCCTGCAGAGAGTCGGACAAAATCCACAGTAATACCTGTATCTTCTTTAAAAGCTTCGATATAGGAAGGGATTTCAGTTTCGGGAAGAGCACAGTAGATGGTCAGATGTGTGGATTTTTTTCCACCCGCAGCGGCGGCATCTCCTTTTTTGTCCATACACCCGATCAGCAATGCCAGAGCTACAAGAGAAACTGACAGTAAAGCAATAATTTTAACTCGCATAAGACCTCCATTTTTGCGATGCACACGATACACCTTTTCTAGAACTCACACGTGTGCGTTTTATTGATAATACGCCCCCTCCCATGATTTGTAAAGTTTTTTTTTCATAAATAGTTCCTGAATATTTGAGAAGAGGAAAACCGGATTTCGGGAATGTTTATTCAGAACAGCCCCTAACCTGAACAAACTGCTGTTTCTACTCCTGATATCCTGTTCAAAGCGCTGATAATCCCAACTTGAATTATAAAAAAAGGTGTACTGAAAGCTAATTTCAGCACACCCGAGTAAAAAATTATATCAGATTTCTAGAATTTTATTTTCAGAGCTTCAATATCCTCTTCCAGAGTATTGTCAAGAAAGATACCAAGGGTGGATACCTTGTTAGCATAAAAAGCTCTTACTTCGTTCCAACTGTAATATGGTCCTTCAACAGGTTCCAGTGAAGGAGAAAGTGTGCTCTCTCTTTCATTAAGCATGACCTTAACCAGAGGTTCCCCCTCCTCAGAAGTAAACAGGATAAACTGGAGATTTGCGCCCATGGGGCCATAATAGTAACCGTGCCAGTTTTCCAGAGCCTCAGAAAGATCGCTGTAGGCCTTGTTGCTGCCTTCAATCTCCATGAATCCTTCCATGGGAACAACAGTCTCTGCATGGGCAAAGAGGAAAACACCTTTATAGGGAGACTCACCGCTTAGATACAGATCTGTCTCATTTATAAAACGTTTGGCCAGAGGTGCCAGAATATTCAGAGAAATATTGTTATATTCCGGTCTTCCGGCTCCGTATTTGAAAAAGTTTTTTCCTCCCTGTACTTCCTGATACATGGCCAGTTCTTCATCAGTGAAATATTTCCTCAGATTCATACCTTCAAAGCCGTCCTCTCTCAGAGAAGGAAGAATTATGTATAGTTCAAAAAGACAGGATCCCGCCGTTGCCACACTATTTATAACAACATCTTCTCCTCCTTCCTTGTAGAACTTCAGCTCTCCTGAATCAAGGAGCTTCAGGTATTCATCTGTAAAGAACTGGGAACAGATTCGGTAGGACATGGCACTGGCCTCAGGAGTCTCTCTGAAAGCGGTAAGATAGTCGTTCCAGTCTCCCTCATCCAGGAATCTGTTATAGTTTGTAGCCAGATCCATTGGTCTCAGATAGGGATCTTTCTTTTTATCATACGCCATGATATCTGCATTTCCCTTATATCCGGCAGAAACAAGGCCGGAAAGAAAACTATCTCTCGATTCCTGAGTTCTTTCTTTATAGGTAGCCTCTGCTCTGATCAGAGTGTCATTTGTCAGCATTTCACCATAGACATCACCTACACGGCTTCCGATCCCATACAGTTCGTCTTTTCCCAGTTGAGTCAGCAGGCCGTATTTTCCTTCTTCAAAAGCCGCAATCACTTTGATATCTTCCCAGAGTTTTCTCCCCTCATCCAACAGGGCTCCACGGGAATCAGCATCGGCAAGCATATCAAGCCAGCCCTTGTCATACTTGAAACCGGAAAGGCTTCTTGACCCATGCCTGTTAACCGTAAATATGAATGATGGTTCATAGCCTGCCGGCGGAGCCGTAACAGAGATTTCTGCCGGTGAGGGATATGGAGTCTTTGAGGCAAGATAAAGGGACTCTTCCTGAGCCCCTTTGCCGAACAGTGAAAAAGAAAGAACCAGTAATGCAAATGAAAGAATTATCCGTTTCATTAAATCTATCTCCTTTTTATTTGGTAGAAAAGAAACGTAAAGCAATGGCAGCCAGAAATGCAGCTGCCTGACATATCCGAGTATTTTCCGGAAAATAAAACAGGAAAGCTTGAAACAACAGACGTCATAATATTTCAAACTTTTTTGTTCACACGTGTGCTTTTATTATTGCACACACGTGTTTTTTGATAATACTTCCACAATCATGAGTTTGTAAAGTTTTTTCTTTTTATAGGGGAAGAAACAATAAGATCAGACAGAATCTCTGATAACAAGCCAGGGGGGAACAATAATTTTGCTGTTCACCTCTTCTCCTGCCAGCAGTTTAATGAGGATCTCACAGGTTTTCACCGAAATGGTTTTGGAAGGCTGAGCTACCGAGGTCAGGGCCGGCTCAGCAAAAGTACAGAGGCTGATATTGTCATACCCCACCAGTGCGATGTCGTCGGGAACCCTCAGGCCTTTCTTCTCCATGGCCTTTTCCACCGCAATGGCCATAATGTCCGTATGGGCAAAGATCCCGTCGATTTTTCCGATAAACGGGGTAAGGATCTCTCCCATCCTGTCAGTTGCAGTAAGATCATTCACACCATGAACAACAAGGGATTTATCATAGGCCAGCCCGAACTCCATGAGGGCGGATTTATACCCCAGGGTCCTCTGGGTAAACTCCGAGCGTTTTTCGGGTCTGGTCAGACAGAGGATCCTTTTTCTGCCCTGTTCCAGAAGGTGTCTGGTGGCGAGGTACCCTCCGTTGGCATGGTCGCAGTAAACAGTGTTAACATTTCCCAGAGATTTTGAGGGAATCTGATGGGAAAAAACAAACGGGACTTTCTGATCCCTGAGGAATTCAACTGTTTTCTTATCAATCGAAGAACTGAGGATAATAAAGCCGTCCACCTTTTTCCGGTTCACAAGCCTGACCACATTATCCTTTCCGGAAATATTATTCCTTGTGAATGTTGTGAGGATATCCAGATCCTCCTCTTCCAGCTGGTGCCTGATATGACCGAGAAATGTATTGGTATAGAAATGGGGCTGATCGTCGTCGGCATCATCATTCAGGATGATACCAATTGTCCCTGTCTTACTTGTATTCAGACTTCTGGCATTGGCATTATATTCAAAGCCGAGATCCCGGGCTATTTTCTTTATCTCTTCTCTTTTGGCATCCGAGACCCCCGGCTTGTCATTGAGACAACGGGAGACTGTGGAATGGGTAACCCCGGCAATCCGGGCTATGTCTTTAATTGTGACAGCCATTGATTCTCACTATTTTGCAGTCAATTGATGTTTTTAAGAATAGGGTAAATACAGGAAATGTCAATTACCGAAAGTGAAAATGGATCTGCTCAATGCAGGCATAGAGCCCTTTTGCCTCTCCGGAAGAAAGAGGCACAGAGCATAGTATTTCTTTTTATGAAAGAAAAATAATCCCCTCAGAAAAAGAGGGGATCAGGATAATTCAACCGGAAAACACAAAAACCTCAGGACTCCTCAAGAATATGAATGGAGTTGGGATCCATAGAGAATGAAAGCTCTTCTCCCACATCCACGACCTCTTTTCTCATGGGATTGTTTTCAGAAATTTCAAAGACCTTCCCCATGAGTTCAACCTCATATTCATGATGGGATCCCATAAAAACGCTCTTTGTCACGGGCACTCTGAAATCCCCTCCGCCGATAAGGAAAGACTCGGGACGGATCATGAATTTCACGGCATCCCCCACGGAATGTCCGGTGGTTTTTTCTGTTTCATACACAACGCCGTGTACATCCAGCTGTACGGTTCCATCGTTTTCTCCGACGATTTTCCCCTCCACAATATTGGCCCGGCCTATAAACTGGGCCACGAACTCGTTCACAGGTTTCTGATAGATCTCCCTGGGAGATCCCACCTGCTGTATGGCGCCGTCCTTCATGATCACGATTTTATCCGACAGGCCCATGGCCTCTTCCTGGTCATGGGTCACATAGATGGAGGAGATGCCGACCTGTTTCTGGATTTTCCGGATTTCATCTCTCATGTGAATCCTCAGTTTGGCATCCAGATTGGACAGAGGCTCGTCAAAGAGAAGGACTCCCGACTCCATAATCAGCGCTCTGGCCAGAGAGACTCTCTGCTGCTGTCCTCCTGACATTTCCGAAGGAACACGATGGGTGAAATCCTCCATTTTCATAAGCCCCAGGATCTTGTCCACCCGGCTCTCAATCTCCTTTTTAGGGAGTTTCTGCAGCTTCAGCCCATAGGCGATGTTGTCATACACGTTCATATGGGGAAACAGGGCGTAGTTCTGAAAGACCATGGCCGTGTCCCTTTTGTCGGGGGTCAGATTGGCCACGTTCTTATCCCCGATCAGGATCTCGCCGGAAGTGGGAATTTCAAATCCCGCCAGCATCCTCAGGGTTGTGGTTTTTCCGCATCCCGAAGGCCCCAGAAGACAGACGAACTCTCCCGGATTGATTGTCAGATTAATATTGTCTACTGCTTTGACCTGATCGTTTTTGTTGGTCACAAAAGTTTTAGTCAGGTTGCGAAGTTCCACTTTTATTTTTTCATTCATGAATGTTCTCCTTGATGCCGCAGGGGAACAGGCATCCCATTCCCCTTACAGGTTTACTCGGCACTGATGTTTTTTACCAGAAGTTTGATTATCAGCATGGCAGCGCTGACAATAATGATCAGGATCGTACAGTAGGCCGAAGCCACGCCCATTTTCCCCACATCAATCTGGGCCATAATGGTAGTGGTCAGAAGCTTGTACCGGGCGGAAATGAGAAAAATAACCGTACTGACCAGAGTCATACTGCGAGCGAATGTAAAGATCAGACCGTTGAGAAAGGCATTTTTAATCATGGGAATTGTAATGCTTGTAAAAACTTTCCTGCTGGAGGCTCCCAGGACACTGGCCGCTTCCTCAATGGACGGATCAATCTGCTGCAGCGAGGTAATCCCCGAACGGACCCCCACAGGGAGGCTCCTTATTATAAAGGCCATTATAATGATAAAGGCCGTTCCCGTAATGGGAGGAATGATTGTCAGCCCTCCGATCCCGTAGGTTTTGTTATAGCTTATAACATATCCCAGACCGATGATGGTTCCCGGGATAGCAAGAGCCATGATGGTGGTAAACTCTATAAAGGATTTACCGAAAAATTTCTTTCTCACAATAAGGAAGGCAATCAGCATGGCCAGGAATCCCGAAACGGGAGTGGCGATCAGAGCCAGAGACGAGGTAGTCAGTACCGGCTGGAACAGCTTGGGTTTGAACACGTAGCGGTAGTGTTCCAGCGTGGGTGTATAGTTGACTCCCCAGAGTTTCACAAAGGAACCGATGGGAATCAGGATATACATCATAATAACAAACACAGTGAATATCAGCAGAATGATCGTTGAGGGAACCACGATCCGGGGAGAATCGATCAGATCCCTGTGACGGGATACCTTACCAGTCACGGTCACATAGGACTTCTGACTGACATAATACTTCTGCAGGACAAAGATCGTAATGGATATGGTCAGCAGAATCATGGCCAGAGCCGTGGCGATACCGAACTGGTAATTACCGATTCCTTCCTGATAGATCTTTACAGCCACGGTTGTGAAATTGCCGCCGATAACAACGGGGTTGGCAAAATCCGCAATGGACTGGATAAAAACAAGAAGGAAGGCGTTGGCCAGGCCGGGAACCATGAGGGGCAGTGTGACAGAGGTGAAAACCCGGAAACGGGAGGCCCCGAGGTCCCGGGAGGCTTCCTCCACAGAGGGATCAATCCGCTGCAGCAGAGCCACCAGCATCATATAGGCGATCGGAAAAAAGCTCAGCGACTGGACCAGAACCAGTCCGTGAAAGCCGTAGATTTCAGCATCGCGAATTCCGAAAAGCCCTCTTGTAATCAGTCCCACCCGGCCGAAGAGCAGGATTGCCGAAAGAGCAACCACAAAGGGGGGAGAGATAATAGGCAGTATAGCTATAAAATCAAATATCCTCTTGAAACGGATACGCATATAGGTTGTGACGTAGGCAAAAATAAAGCCGACCACAACAGAGATAACAGCTGTGACGATTCCCAGCATGATTGTGTTGACGAGGATTTTAAAATTCCCGTGCATAGAGAATACAGCTTTGTAATTTCCGAAAGTGCTCCCCGAATCGGTGGTAAAACTTTCAATCAATACGTTGTAGAGGGGGATGAGTATAAAAAAAGTAACAAGAGCCAGAGTAAACAAAATGACCGCCAGCAGGGCGGGATCATTTTTAAGATTAATCAGTGTTTTAAGATTACTCTGGAACTTCAGTCTTTTTGTATTGGTCATGGAAGCTCCTATTTCAAATAACCGGAAACAGAGGGGCTGCCCCGTGGGAGCAGCCCCCTTTTATGAAAGATTATTCAGTCGGTGCGGTTGTAGAAGTTTCCTGGCTGAAACGCTCAACAAGCCGTCTTTTGTTTTCACCGGCCCACTGAAAGTCATAGTCGATCAGCTTGGTATCTCTGATAGGCATGGCTTCTTCGGGAGGCATGGCATCTTTATTGGTAAGGAACTGGAAGGATCCTACGGTTTTGCCCATTTCCTGAACCTCTTTGGTCAGAACCCAGTCGATGAATTTCTTGGCATTTTCCTGGTCGGGGCCGTTTTTCAGAAGGGCAACACCGCCGATTTCGTATCCGGTTCCCTCTGCGGGAGCAGAAATGACGATGTCCTCATATCCTTCTTTTTTGTATTTGATGGCATCGTGAAGGAATGTGATCCCCACGGTGGTTTCGCCCAGTCCCGCCATTCTACCGGGAGCAGTTCCGGATTTGGTGTACTGCCGTACCTGGGGACTGAATTTTTTGAAGTATTCCATGGCCTCATCTTCACCCATCATCTGAACCAGTGTGGCCAGCATGGTATAGGCTGTTCCGGAGGAACCGGGATGTGCCACGACAATTTCCTGATTGTATTCGGGTTTCAGAAAGTCCGCCCAGGAAGTGGGCATTTCAAGGCCTTTCTCTTCCAGAATGGCTTTGTTTCCGACGAATCCCAGATAACCGATATAGATACCGGTCCAGATTCCGCCGGGTTCCTTGAAACCTTCCCGGATATTCACAGCTTCGGGAGAAACATAGGGTTCAATGATGCCTTCCTCATTGGCTGCAACGATACCGTCTACGGGTCCGCCGTACCATACAGAGGCAGTCATATTATCTTTTTCCGCTTTCAGTCTGGCAAGGATTTCTCCGCTGCTCATACGGACGAATTCCGTTTTAATGCCTGTCTGGGCTTCAAATTCCTCTGCGATCATGGCAGCGTGATCTTCCTGAAGTCCCGCATAGAACACCAGGCTTCCTTTGTCTTCAGCTCCTCCGTCCTGAGAACCGCTTGCAAAGATCATACCGGTACAAGAAACCAGTACGACAGCAAGAAGAAGGGATTTTTTTAACATTTTTGATATCTCCTTTGAGTCTTTGTATGATTCTACTCTAAGCCCGGACCGGGCAGTTGAAAACCTCAGTCCGGGGATTGTTACCGAACTGTTACGCAACTGTAACCATTTTGTAACTTGCGTTTTTTATTGATCCGTGCATATTTGTCCATTTGTCACGGGGAAGCCGGGATCATCGGGGTTTTTTATAGACATATTCCCGAATTGGAGTACAATGGAAGAAGCAGTACAGAGCACCTGAAGTCCCCGGAGATCAAGAACTCCCGTGAAAAAAACAAGACTATTCACATCCCTAATGCTACTCCTGACAGCGGTCATGGATCTTTTCACCCGAGAGGAGCCGGTACACGCATTATGGGGGATCTGTACGGCCTTCTCCCTGATAGTCCTTTTCTATGCCTACGGTCTGAGCTCCTCCCGGGAGCATATTTTTGAAAATCCTGTTCTGATGATCTCCGAGCTCGTCCTGCTGGACCTGATGCTTCTCTTTACATCCCCTTTTCTGCTCCTCCCCTTCCTCTGCCTGTATGCGGTACAGCTTGTTCTTAACGAGCGTCCCCGGCTGATTACGGGACTCTTCCTCTCTTTCGCCGTGCTGACCATGACAACAGGGGCTCTGATAAGAGGAACCTGCAGGGAACTGCTCTTCCTGCCCCCCCTGGGGGGAGGCATCTTTCTCCTTGTGAAAATGGTGGGAATCAAAGCCCAGGAAACCCGCAGGGCCTATGAATACATGAAGAACCTTGTGGACAACAAGAACAAACTCCTTTCCACCCTGACTCACGAACTGAGAACCCCTCTGGCGGTCATACGGACCTCCAACGAACTTGTCATGGAAGAGAGACCGGGGCCGCTGAACAGTACCCAGAAGGCCCTTGTCTCCTCCTCCCTGGAAAACACCAAAAGGCTCAATGACCTGGTGGAGAATATCCTCTCCCAGGTAAAGGTGGAATTCGCCTGGTTTGACATGAAACGGCAGCCTCTGGATCTGAGAAAAATCATCCGGAAGACAGCGGTCGACATCAAACCCTTTCTGGATTCGAAAAAACAGACTCTCAGATACAACTATCCCTCTCTCCTTTCAAAGACACTGGGAGACCGCCGCTGGCTGGAACAGGTCCTGCTGAACCTGATCCATAACGGCAGCAAGAACAGCACGGAAGGTTCTGAAATTACGGTTCAGCTTCAGGAGAACGAGCAGTGCCTGGTGGTCTCGGTTCACGACAGGGGCAGCGGGATTGAAAAAAAAGAGATACCCCATGTATTCAACGAGTTCTATCAGTCCAGCGATCCCGGCCGGGATCAGAACGAAGGGGCCGGCCTGGGGCTTACAATTGTGAGGGATATCATAAAAAAGCATAAGGGAGAGGTCTATATCAGCTCTCTGCCGGGGAGCGGTACCACCGTATCATTCACTCTCCCCCGATACAAAGGAGTTTTTTCTGGAACAAACCATACTGATCATTGAAGACGATCTCCATCTGGTCCGGATTCTGGAATTTCTCATGAAAGATGAGGGCTACCGGGTCCTTTCGGCTCTTTCGGGAGAAGACGGGCTCTCGCTGCTCAGAAAAGAGAAAGTGGACCTGGTTCTTCTGGATATCAAT
Organism: Oceanispirochaeta sp.; assembly: GCA_963666275.2. Taxonomy (GTDB): domain Bacteria; phylum Spirochaetota; class Spirochaetia; order DSM-2461; family DSM-2461; genus Oceanispirochaeta. The sequence continues at coordinate 58,346 of CAXXOA010000001.1, read as the reverse complement.
CTTCCGGGAATCAACGGACTGGAAGTCTGCAACAGGATCAAGATCTCGGAACATATTCCTGTGATCATCCTCAGCTGCCGGGACAAGGACAGCGATGTTATCTCGGGTCTGGAGATTGGTGCGGAAGACTACATAAGAAAACCCTTCAACCATAAGGAACTGACTCTGCGGGTCAAAAAACTTCTGGTCCGTTCCTATCATACGGAAGAGCACTCTGTTATCAGAACAGGAGAGCTTTCTATCGATCCGGACAGGGAAGAGGTCTTTTTCTCTTCCCGGGAGATCAAGCTGACGCCCATGGAATTCAGGCTCCTCGAAGTTCTGGGCCGTAAGATCGACTGGGTCATGTCCTGGCAGGTCCTGCTCCGGGAGGTCTGGGGGTATGAAGACTGGGAAGGGGGCCGGGAGATGGTAAAAGTCAATGTCCGGCGACTGAGAAAAAAGATCGAACCCGACCCGTCGGAACCGGTCTATCTTCTGACCGAAAGAGGGAGAGGCTATAAGCTTGCGAAATACTGAGACATCCGCATTCCGGCCCTGGCATCTCCTTGCTGCGGTGATCCTTCTGACTCTCTTCCTTTCAGGCTGCTCCCGTCCCGAAAGGGTCACAGCCTATACCACCCTGGATGAGGAACTGGCAAGGAAACTCTTCAAAGCCTTTACAAAAGAGACTGGCATTCAGGTGGACTGGATACGCCTGTCCACAGGAGAGTGTGTGGCCCGTCTGGAGACGGAGCAGAGCAATCCCCATGCCAGCCTCTGGATCGGAGGGGTCGGTCTGGGCCATATAGAAGCCAAAAACAAGGGGCTCACCGAACCTTTCCGTTCTCCCAACGGTTCGGACCTCCCCTACTCCCGGGATCCCGAGTACTACTGGACGGGCCTCTACGCCAGCCCGCTCTGTTTTGAGAGCAACAGGGAGAAGCTTGACCAGTACGGGTTGTCGCCGCCGGATTCCTGGGAGGATCTGATCCGTCCCGAATACAGGAACCATATCCAGATGTCCAATCCCGGGTCCTCGGGAACCTCCTTCAGCATCCTCACCACCCTGATCCATATTTACGGAGAAGAGGAAGCCTTTGCCTACATGAAGGAACTGGATAGAAACATAACCCACTACACCCGTTCCGGCCTGGCTCCGGGAAAAAATATGAGCATAGGAGAAGTGGCCATTGCCATAGGCTACACCCATGATGCGCTGTACCTGAAAAACGAGGGCTATCCTGTGGTGATAACCTTTCCCCGGGAGGGAACCGGGTATGAGATTGCCTCTATATCCCTCATAAAAAACGGACCGGAGAGTGAACGGCCCCAGGCGGAGACCCTCTTCAATTGGGCCCTGGGCGGTTCTGCGGCCAGAATTTTTGCCTCCCACTATGTGGTTCCCTTTCACAGGACCCCCTCGGAATCCGAGTCCTTTACCATCGAAGATGTGAATGTGGTTCTTCAGGATGACCTTTGGAGCGCCGCCAATAAACAGAGGCTCGTGGAACGGTGGAACAGAACGATCGGATCCGGCGATGGGAATTAGATTCCGGTCCCCCCGGAGGGATCTGCTCCTTCCGGCGGCAGGAGCCCTTCTCTTTCTGCTGCTGATCCTCTTTATCCTCTATCCTCTCTATTCGGCTGTCAGGATCACCCTACATGAGGGGCAGAACTTCAGTCTGGCCGTCTACAGAGAGGTTTTTCATCAGTCACAGAACCTGAGAGCCATGACAAACAGCCTTCTCCTGGGGGGGCTGACCGCCACCCTGGCTACCATAACAGGATTCCTTTTTTCCTACGGGATCCATAAAGCGCTGATCCCGGGACGGCGCCTTTTTCAGGCCATGGCCATCCTTCCCCTCATATCCCCGCCCTTCATGTTCGCCCTGTCGGCGATCCTGCTGTTCGGACGGAACGGCCTGATCTCCGCGGGGCTGCTCGGCCTGGACAACCTGGAGATCTACGGCCTGAAGGGGCTGCTGCTGGTGCAGACCATAGGCCTGTTTCCCATCTCCTACCTGACCCTTTCGGGAATCGTTCAGGGCATAAATCCGGATCTGGAGGCGGCAGGACTGAACCTGGGAGCCGGAAAAATGCGGGTATTCCGGACCATCACCCTGAAACTGATGACTCCGGGGCTCACAGCCTCCTGGCTCCTTACATTCGTGGGATCCCTGACGGATTTCGGCAATCCCATCATTATCGGGGGAGACTTCAACGTGATCTCCGTACAGGCCTATCTGGAGTTTACGGGAATGGGAGATCTGACGAGAGGGACGGCCCTGGCCCTGCTGATGATACTCCCCGCCACGGGAGTGTTCATCTTTCAGAAGCGCTTACTGAAAGGACGGAATTTTGTCACTGTTTCGGGAAACTTCAGGCGGAACAGCAGTGATATTGTGAGCAGAGAGATAAAAACAGCGCTGTTTCTCTTCTGCTCTCTTGTGGCAGCCCTGACCCTTCTGATCTACGGAACCATCATGGCCGGAAGTTTTATCAAACTCTGGGGAGAAGACTGGTCCCTGACTCTGGAGCATTTTATCTACAGCTATGATGTGGGATTCAAAACCCTCCTGAACACCCTGCTCCTGGCGCTGGTCTCCACCCCGGTCACCGCGGTTTTCGGGGTTTTCATTGCCTTTCTGAGCCGCAACGGTAAATTTCCGGGCAAGCGGATCCCCGAGTACCTGTCCCTGCTGATCTATGCGATCCCCGGGACAGTGGTGGGCATCAGCTATGTGCTGGCCTTCAATCACAGCCCCTTCAAGCTCTCGGGCACAGCCTTTATCCTGATTGCTGTGTATGTATTCCGGAATCTCCCCATCGGGGTGGAAGGAGGCATCGCCGCGTTAAGCCAGATTTCCCCGGAGATAGACCAGTCCGCGGCCAATCTGGGAGGGAACAGCGCCTATATTCTCCGGCGGATCACCATTCCCATGATCAGACCGGCTTTTTTCGCCGGGGCCACCTACGCGTTTATACGAAGTATGACAGCCATCAGTGCCATCATCTTTCTCATATCGGCCCGATGGAATCATATGTCGGTTCTGATACTGGCCCAGACAGAGATAATGCGCCTGGGAGTGGCATCGGTCATGTCATTTTCCCTTATTGTGATTACAGCTCTGTTTGTTCTTATCCTCTCCCGGATCATCAGGGGAGGCAGAACCGGTCTGTACCTGACCACAAATCAGTTTTAGGAAGTCCTGATGAAAGAGTATCTTGTTTTAAAAGACATCAGTAAAAAATATTTCCCCGGTACCGAGAAGGAAATATCTGCACTGGACAGATTGAACCTGGAAGTCCGGAAAGGGGAATTCCTGACCCTTCTGGGCCCCTCGGGGAGCGGAAAAACCACGGCACTGCGGATCATTGCAGGCCTGGAAGCCCCCTCGGAGGGTCAGATATTCCTGGAGGGCAGGAACATAAACGCCCTGGCCCCTCACAAAAGGTCCATGCCCATGGTGTTTCAGAGCTACGCCCTCTTCCCCCATATGACTGTTTTCGAAAATATAGCCTACGGTCTGAGGGCCAGAAAGATGTCCCGGGAAGTGATCCGCAACGATGTGGCCATGGCCTGTCAGGTTGTGAATCTTGTCGGACTGGAAAACCGCTTTCCCTCGGAACTGTCGGGAGGACAGCAGCAGCGGGTGGCTCTGGCCAGAACCCTGGTTCTGAAACCCCATATCATCCTGTTTGACGAACCTCTGTCCAACCTGGATGTCAAATTGCGGATTCAGACAAGAACAGAGATCAAAAGGGTCCACAGGATGCTGGGAATCACAGTCATTTATGTGACCCACGACCAGTCTGAGGCTCTGAGCCTTTCCGACAGGATCATTGTCATGAACCGGGGAGAGATGATTCAGTCGGGATCCCCCGAAGAGATCTACAACTCTCCGGCTACCCCTTTTGTAGCGGATTTCATAGGGAACACCAACTTTCTCACAGCCGTCATAGAAGAGATTGAGGGGCACCGCATATCCCTGAGGCTGCAGGAGAAACTCCTGGTTCTGAAGGTCGAAAAACACGCCCGGTATTTCCATGAAGGCGAAGAGGTATATCTTTCCATCAAACCCGAAGCGGTCAGTATAAGCCGGCAGCCTGGAGATTACTGTGCGGTTGTGGATGTGAAATCCTTTCTGGGTTCCCATACCGAGTACAGAGTGGAATTCGACGGATCATTCCTCAATATCCATAAACCCAATACAGGGCCGGACAGGCACAATTTTCTTCCCGGAGAGAAAGCCTATCTGAGTTTTGACAAGACCCAGCTGCGGCTGTATAAAAAATAGTTTTTGCCCCATAACGGCCGCCGCCCCTCCAGAGGGAGGCCCTTGCAATCACAGTTATGTTAGTTTATTGTTAGTTTTTTAACATTTGAGAAAAAAATATGAAAGAATACAACTGTTCCATCCGGGTCCATAGCCGCCATCACCTTGAACTGAAATCGGAATATCCCCTCCTGAAGGATAAAAAGCTCACCGACTACCAGATGGATTTCTACTTTTTCTTCCCCAACCAGCTGAATGTCACAGGAAGGCGTATAGGTGTAAAACGTTTTATAGAAAACATTAAAGTCTATACAAGGTTTTCCACCCCCGGGCTTTCTCTGAAAATGCTGGTGGATAAAAAAAACAAACTCAGCCCGATTACCCGGATCCTCAATTTTATGGAAATTCCTGAAATCAAGCAGCCCCGCAGGAGGGATGTCCTCCTCCATGAGCTTCAGATTCTTGCGAATATCTATAAGGTGGAAGTGGATAACACGGTAGAACTGATAAACAATGAGATCCAGAAACGCAATATGGACAGTATGTGTATCAGAAGGATCCATGTCTTTCTGGATGAGGTTCAGACCTTTCTCAAAACCTTCCGGAAACTCCACGAAGCCTTTATCAATCCCCGGGTTTCAGAAGTCCAGAGAACCGCCCTGGCCTGGGCGGATGAATCCATAAGCATAACCACGGAGAGGGCCCTGAACCGGCTGTTTACCTACAGCCTGTCCCTGGAGAACCCTGAGGAACTGCTCAGTTCCTATGAGGAGATAACCCGGGCGGAAACAGTCTACAGGGAGAGCATGAAATACGAGTACCTCTACAGGGAAAACGACCCCTACTCGGGGGAAAGGATGGCCTACAGGGAGAGTATCCTCAAAAAGTGGTCCCAGTCAGCCATGTACATGAACCTGGAAGAGAGCAGAACCCCTCATAGAGTGGGCCATATCATAGCGGGAATCGCCGCCGGTGTGGCTATGATTTTCGCGGTGCTTGTGACGATCTTCGCCGGAAAGATGTTCATTCCCAACAGCCTTCCCTGGATACTGCTGATTGTCATGTCCTATGTGTTCAAAGACAGAATCAAGGAAGTCCTCCGGGAGTGGATGAAGAAACTGATGCCCCGGATTACCTCGGATCAGCTCTCGCTCCTTTTTGACAGGGCCCAGCAGAAAAAAGTGGGTGTCAGCAGGGGATATGCGGGATTTGAAAAGGCCGGAGATGTCCCGGTGAAGATCCTGAAAGCCCGGTATCAGCAGCCCAACCCTTTCCGCTCGATCCTGCCGGAACAGGATATCATTCACTATAAACGGATCATAGAGCTGAAGTCCCGGAAACTGAGGGACCATCACAGCCGGACCAGCAGTATCACCGAAATAATCCGGATCAACATTCAGGACTGGCTCAAGGAGATGGATGATCCCAAAGACATCTTCTACCGCCTGGAGAACCGGAAAAAACTGAAAATCAAAGGAAACCGGGTCTACAGAATCCATCTGATTATGAGCCTCAGGGAAGACAGTCAGATAGAAGAGGAAGAGATCTACCACTTCTGCATTGTTCTGAATAAAATCGGAATCGTCAGGATCGAAGATCTGAACTGATATCCAGCTTCTCTCAGATAAATTATTAATTGCATGATACCTCTTGGTATGCTACTATCGAGTATCATACCAAGGAGTTTCAAATGACTTCGCCCTTTTCTTTCGGTAGAATTGTATCAGGAAGATCCTTCACAGACAGGGAAGAGATCATGAAATTACTCAAATCCAACCTGTCCAGCAGTTTATCGACCATCCTTATATCTCCCCGTCGCTGGGGCAAATCTTCATTAATAAAAAAGTATATGGATGAGACATTCATTCCAAATCAGCAATATCGTGTCATAATGATAGATCTTTTCAGTATAAGAACTGAAGAGGAGTTTCTGGAACTTTATGCCAAAGAGGTTATTAAAGCGTCATCGGGAAAGCTGGAAGAAATAATTCAGAATACCAAAACATTTCTGAAAAACATAGTCCCAAAGATTACCCTTGCTCCTGATACAGCGGGAGGAGATATATCTCTCAGTTTCAATATTAGTGAAGTCTCAGAACATCGTCATGAGATTCTCGATTTACCCGAGAAAATCGCTAGCAGGAAGAAAATAAAATTTCTGATATGTATCGATGAATTTCAGAATCTCTCACAATATGGACAGCCCAAAGAACTGCTGAAAGAGCTGCGCAGCCGCTGGCAGACACACAGTTTAACGACCTACTGCCTGTATGGCAGTAAACGTCATATGATGAGTCATATTTTCCACAACCAGAATAGTCCGTTCTATCGATTCGGTACAGTTCTTTTTCTTGAAAAAATTGATCGGCAGCACTGGGTGGATTTCATCGGAGATTCTTTTCAGAGAACAGGAAAGGACATTCCATCTGCTCTTTGCGGAAGAATTGCCGATCATATGAAAAACCACCCCTATTATGTTCAACAACTGTCCCATATCATCTGGACACTGACAGAAAAGATTGTCACCGAAGAAATATTTCATACAGGAATAGACCAGTTAATCAATACAAACCGCCCTTTCTTTACAAGGGAATTCGAAGGCTTCAGTCCAAGTCAGATAAATCTACTCAGGGCACTATGTAATGGAGAAACCTCGCTGAACTCTGCATCGATCCTGCAAAAATACAAGTTGGGAACTTCCGGGAACGTCAGTAAAAATAAGAAACGGCTGGAAGAGAATGACATCATTGATATAACATCATCATCCCTGACCATTCTGGATCCGGTTTTTGAACTTTGGCTAAATAATTATATATTTCAGGGATAGGAAAACTTCTTTTCCCCTTGAGAATACATTATTGCAGCTGTTTGACAATTCCCGCAAAGATCTATCATTTCCTTCTCCACCTTCAGTTCACTTCCAGCGGCAGCTCAAAGCTTCCGCCAGATCCAGCAGAAGGAAGAGAACCAGCCCCGACAGACTCAGAGCGGCAATGCCCGCATACATCTCCACATAGGCGAACCGGGACCAGGCATCCATGATGTACCAGCCGATTCCCTGCCTGGTGGCAAAAGTTTCCGCCAGGAACAGGACGGCAATGGCGGTTCCCAGGGTCATCCGCAGGGAAGAGTAGATCCTCGGAAGCAGAGCCGGCAGAATGATGTGTCTCCACTGATCGATACGGCCCCCTCCCAGAGTGGTCAGGGAATCAAAGTACCGCTGATTGATCCCGGCGGTTTCATCACGGAAGTTCAGATAGAACTGAAAGAAAATAATAAGAGCCACAAAGAAGATCTTCGAGCCGTTTCCAAGCCCCAGAAAGAGGAGGATAATTGGCAGAAGGGCCACTTTGGGAATCGGATAGAGCAGGTATACTCCGGGGCTGACAACTCGGTCGATCTTCCGGTTTACGCCCGAGAGGATTCCCAGAAACAGGGCGGGGATAAACGCCAGAGCCAGAGCCGTGAGAACCCTGTAGAGGGAAATCGCCAGATGAGGCCCCAGGAGCCCCTGACGGAACTGATCAAAGAGTTCCAGTATCACCCTGTCCGGTGCCGGCAGAAACGGGATGGCCAGAACAAGGGCCAGCACCCACCAGAGAAAAAGAAAAAAGAGCAGCGGAGGAATCAGTCTTTTCACATCTCCCCTCCCGTATGAAGATCAAAGGCCTTTCTCAGGGCCACACAGCGTTCGAAATAGGAGCTTTCCATTCTGTATCCCGGGCCGGGGGTATGATTTTCCGTGCTGTGGATCTCACCGGCCTGATCCATGATATGAATGCGGTCACTCAGAAAGACAGCCTCTTCAATACTGTGGGTCACATGGACAACAGTCAGTCCCGTCCCTTCCGAACGCCTCTGTTTCAGCATCCAGAGGCTGTCCTGCAGTCTCTCCCGGGTCATGGCATCCAGAGCGGAAAAGGGTTCATCCAGCAGAAGGAGTTCCGGATCCAGCACCAGCGCCCGCCCGATGGCAAGCCTCTGCTGTTCTCCCCCCGAGAGCTCCCGGGGATAGGATTTCTCCTTTCCCTGAAGACCCAGCTCCTCCAGAACCTGCGCCACCTTCCGGCGGATCACAGCCGGTTTCTCTTTGCGGATTTTGAGGCCCAGAGCAATATTTTCCCAGGCTGTTTTCCAGGGGAAAAGCCCGTGATTCTGCAGGATCACAGCGGTTTTATACCTTCCCGGAACCGGAGTCTCAGAATCCACAAGCAGATCCCCTCCCGAAGGAGTTAAAAGTCCCGCGATCAGATAGAGGAGCGTGCTCTTTCCGCAGCCCGAGGGGCCGATCAGTCCGTGGATCCTGCCGGCTTCCCAGGAGCCGTTCAGACAGGGGATCACAGCTTTGCCGCTGCCGTAACAGTAGGAGAGGTCCCTGAAGGCAATCATCTCCGGCCCTGTCCTTCAATTCCCATACAGTCCTCCGGGCAGATAGATATCCAGCAGGACAAAGAGAAGAAACAGAGGCGAAAGGATCTGATTCAGATGGTAGGACGCCAGGGGAATCCATTTGACGCTCCCCTTACGGGCGATCAGGTTTTCCGCGATCAGGAGAAGAGACGCCCCGGCCAGTCCCAGGAAGTACCAGATCCGGACCGGAAAAAACAGGGCATTCAGGGCAAAAAACAAAACCGCTCCGGCATGGCACAAAGCGATGATCACAAGAGCGCCGCTGCGGCCGAACCGGGCGGGAACCGAATGGATCCCGTGGGCTCTGTCGTGCTCAATATCCTGAAGGGCGTAGATCATATCAAAACCGGCGATCCAGAGGGCCGCGGCGATGGTCAGAGGAAAATACCGGATCTCAAAGTGGCCGGTCAGGGCGAGATAACTGCCCATCACCGCGGCGGAGCAGGTGACGCCCAGCCAGAAATGGCAGAGCCAGGTGAACCGTTTGGTAAAGGAGTAGCCTCCGATCAGAACGGCACCGACTGGCACAAGGGCCAGACAGAGCGGGTTCAGCATGGCTGCGGACACTATAAAGAGGATGCCGCAGAAAGCCGTGAAAAGCCAAAGATCCAGGGCTTTCACCTTCCCTGAGGGCAGATCCCTCCCGGCTGTCCGGGGATTAGCCGCATCGATTTTCCGGTCAATCAGGCGGTTCAGCGCATTGGCGCCGTTGCGGGCTCCGAATACGGCCAGGAGAATCCAGACCACATCCATAAGAGCCGGACGGCCCCTGCTTTCCAGAAGGAAGGCGCTCACAGCCAGGGGCAGGGAGAAAAGGGTATGCTCCAGCATCACGGCCCGGCTGATCCCCTTTCCCCTTTCCAGCTCCCGTCCCGCCAGGGTGATGAGCTTATTCAAAACCCAGCTCCTTCCATCTGCGGTCTACCTGTTCTTTGATTTCATCGCTCATCACAATGTCTTCAGGCCACTCCCTGTGATGGCCGTCCATGGGCCCTTTCCGGGTGGCATCCACGCCCAGGCGGGTACCGAACCGGGCCCGGGGGGAAGCATGATCCAGAGTATCCAGGGGGCCCTGACTCATGATCAGATCCCTTTCGGCATCGATATTGTTGAAGACCTTCCACATCACGAGGCTCAGGTCCTGCACATCCACATCGTGGTCTACCACAATGATCATTTTGGTGTACATCATCTGCCCCAGCCCCCAGAGGCTGCTCAGAACTTTATGGACATGCCCGGCAAAGCGTTTTTTTATGGAGATGATGGCGCAGTTGTGAAAAACCCCTTCCAGGGGAAGGTTCATATCGATGATCTCGGGATGCATCTTCTTCAGAAGCGGCAGAAAGAGCCTTTCCGTAGCTTTAGCCATATAGCAGTCCTCCATGGGAGGCTGTCCCACGATGGTAGCCGGAAAAACAGGCTTTTTCTTCCGGGTAATGCAGGTCACATGGAAGACGGGAAAGTCATCGGCCAGGGAGTAGTAACCCGTATGATCCCCGAAGGGGCCTTCCCGGCGCAGCGGTTCCGAAGGATCCACATAGCCTTCCAGGATAAACTCCGCATTGGCCGGAACCTGAAGATCCGAAGTGATGCACTTAACGGTATCCACCGGCTTTCCCCGGAGGTATCCTGCAAAAAAGAGCTCCGAGATTCCCTCGGGAAGCGGGGCTGTGGCCGAATAGGTCACCGCAGGGTCATCACCCAGTGCCACAGCTACGGGCATTTTCTCTCCCTGGTCCTTGTATTTCTGATAGAAATGGGCTCCGTCCTTGTGGTGGTGCCAGTGCATTCCCGTTGTGTTTCTGTCGTACACCTGCATCCTGTACATTCCCATATTCTGGGCCCCCGTTTCGGGATCTTTTGTAATCACAAGAGGCAGTGTGAAAAAGGGGCCCCCGTCACCGGGCCAGCAGGTAAGAACAGGCAGTGTCCCCAGATCGGGGTCATGATCCACCACCTGCTGGCAGGGAGCGGAAAGGACCTTGTGGGGCAGAAAGAGCCGGGCCCATTTGATCTTGGGAAAGAAGCTCATAATGTCCAGCTGTCGCATCTGGGAAAAACCCCACTCCATCAGATCTTCCAGTTCAGCGGCCTTTTCGTCCAGGGACGCGGCCCCCAGAGCCATGGCCATCCTTTTGTAGCTCCCCATGGCATTGATAAGCACGGGGAATTCAGAACCCTTCACATTTTCAAAAAGAAGGGCCGGACCGTTCTGCTTGCTGACCCTGTCTGTAATTTCGGTAATTTCAAGATGAGAATCCACAGGAAGGCTGATCCGTTTCAGCTCTCCCTCCTTCTCCAGCTGCTTGATAAAATCCTGCAGACTTTTATAGGACATGGACTACTCCCCCTGCAGCATCAGATCTCCGTAGGAGACCGGAGAGGTGAGTCCGTATTTTTCATCAAACCAGGTTAAAACCTTTTCCACCGTTCCCTCAGGAGGCAGCTGGATGGATCTGAATACAGGCATGGGATAGGGGTGATCTGTGTCCTCGGGGAGGCGGATTTTTTCCAGAAGGAGGGACCGGTACTCTTCAGGACTGGCGTTAATCTTATCCACCGCCTCATCCCATCGGCGGCTGAAATCCGCCAGTTTGTGACTGTTTTTTCCGGCATACTCGGCAGAAAATGCCAGGACAGCAGGTTCCAGATCTGTATCGGCCTGATCTCTTACAATGGGAAAATCCCGGCTCAGTAGGGGCCAGGCCATGGCATCGGTCAGACAGGCCAGGGGGATTTTTCCGTTCCGGAGCATCTCCATGCGCACCGGGACCTGGGGAATACCGACTTTTTCAACATCGATCCCCTGAGCCAGCTGATCCACCATAAACTCAATCACTGTGTTCTCCGAAAGCCCCACGCTCCAGGTGTCCTCTTCGGAAAAACCGGGATGCCCCACCAGGAGGAACCGGCTTTCTGTGATTGTCATGACTTTCAGAGGCATGCCCCGCTGACCGTAGGAAACCACCGCGACCATGTCGGTCATAATCCCGTCCAGTTCTCCCAGCTGCATAGCCGTATCCCGCTCTTTGGCGCTCATAAAGGGAACTGTCTCGACCCCCTCCATCAGGAACAGAGGCAGAGCTCCCGCATCGGGCATAACACCGATCCGCACAGGCTGATCCGCCGGAGCCCCTTCCTTCTGACCTCCCGCCGTAACCGAAAGGGTCAGGCAGGCAATATATAAAACAGTAAAAATCTTTTTCATCATAACTCCGTTAATAGTTCTTCCAATGCCGCAAGCATCTCTTTTATTTCCTCTTCTGAAATGACAAGAGGAGGCTGAAAGGCCAGAACATCCCGGCCCATACCGTTCTTTCCGATAAGGAATCCCCGGTCTTTCATCCCTTCCAGGATCCTGTCGGTGATATCCGCCGCCTGGGAAGTTCCCTCGGGCAGCACGGGAATCCCCAGCATAAGGCCCATGCCCCGGGGCTCACCCAGATGGTCAGTCAAACCGCTGAACCTGGTCAGTCCCTTTTTCAGAATTCCACCCAGTGTATCCGCCTTTTCCATCAATTTTTCCTCCCGGATAAAATCCAGGACAGCCAGTCCGGCCTGACAGGAGACGGGGTTCCCCCCCAGGGTGGAAGCCGAGGGCTTTGTAAAAGAGGCGGCAACCTCGGGGACGGCCGCAAAGAAACCGATGGGAAATCCGTTCCCCAGGGCTTTGGCTCCTGTCAGGATATCCGGAACGATCCCGTAATGCTCAATGGCAAACATCCGTCCTGTCCGGGCAAACCCCGTCTGGATCTCATCACTGATAAGAAGCACCTTCTTCTCCTTCAGCAGGGGGCCCACCTTTTCAAAGAAATCCGGCTCCAGAGGACGGATCCCCGCGTTGCCCTGAATGGGTTCCACCATCAGAGCGGCGATGGCATCACCCTTTTCTTCCAGGATCCGGCAGACATGATCCGCATCAGAGGCAAAATGCACAGGGTTTTCATCCGCAAAAGGGTCGGTCCGCCACATGGGAATCCCCGTGGCTCCCGAGGTCAGGAAGGTCCTTCCATGGAGACTTCTCTCCAGAGCCAGGAACTCCCGCTTTCCCGTCGCAACCCGGGCCAGCAGCATGGCTCCCTCGTTGGCTTCGGATCCGGAGTTGCAGAAAAAACTCTGCTTCAGATTTCCCGGGAGGACTTCCGCCAGTTTCTGCGCCAGATCCACCACAGGCTGAGTCAGATAGATCGAAGTGGTATGCTGCAGCGTATTGAGCTGTTCCATAACCTTTGCATTGATCTTCTCATTGCAGTGGCCGCAGCTCATGACCGAAACCCCTGCAAAAAAGTCGGTATACTCCCGCCCTGAGCTGTCGTAGAGCTTTGTGCCTTTCCCTTTTACAAGCTGGGGAGGGTCTTTGTAAAAATGAAAGGAACAGGGCATCAGATACTCCTGTTTCTTTTCTATGATCCCCTCGGGACCGATATAATCGGACCGGTTAGTATCAGAAATGGTGTGCGCCATAGGTAAAGCCTCCTCCGATGGGTTTCAGATTTTTCAGGATACCCCCTCCCGAAGCGGGGTCAGCCAGAGACTCTCCGCAGGCCCTCAGAACCTCCCGGGATTCCGCAGGCCCGTAGCCCTGGAGTTCCAGACGGAAACGACTGTACCCCGCGGAGACCAGTTCGGGCAGACGGGGCAGCAGGGAGAGCTCTTTGTGGGGAAGCAGATGATACCGGTTCCACCAGTCCCGCCGTATGGTCAGCCGGGATTCGGGAGTGTCCAGCTCCACCCGATCCTCCTGCCGCCGGCTCACATCGTGGTCCATATACATCACAGTGGGCAGACCGTGGAGAACCACCTCCCCCCGGGCCTCGCAACCCAGAGCCTTCAGATCTTCCGGAAGGGAAAGGAGTGAGTCAAAAGGAAGCTCCAGGGAAGGAGTCCAACCCTGGAAACCCTGATCCGCATAAAAGCGGATTGCCCTGGCATTGTACAGATTCATGGGGGTATCGCAGACAAGAGAATACTCGCTGCTTTTCAAAAACTCAAGGACTCCCGCCTGGCCGGCAAGGACGCCTTTCACCGGAAGGGGCCTTGAAAAGTAGGCTCTGAAGAGGTCGCTCTGCTGAGCCGACATCATACGGGGCAGACTGAAATAGAGATCTGCACCGGCTTGCCCGCACTGATCCGCCAGTTCTGCCAGATCTTTCCGGGAGACAGGAAGATCCGGAGCAAAAGGTTCGGCGCTCAGATAGATCCGTCTGGCTCCGTATTCCAGAGCCAGCCGGCCCTGATCGGGAGAGTTTACCTTAACGGCCATTTCCAGAGGGACGCTATCAGAGGGACTTCCCGCAGGCAGGGATTCCTCCCCGTTGATCTCCCTCTCCCGGGTGGGGGTGCTGAACATCTTTCCTGTTGAATAGAACTTCCCGGAACCTTCTCCCCGGGTATTGATATTCTTTATGCCGGGGGTACCGAAGGCATAGCCTGTCGAGTAATCCCGCTTTTTAAAGGGTTCCATGTCTTCCGGATCCCCATGGGACGCTCCGTAGGGATCATCCAGAAAACGCTCCAGAGCCTCTCCGTAGGTATTCACAAGACTGGCAATGAACTCTTTCTCCCGCATACGTCCCTCGATCTTGAAGGATGAGACTCCCGCCAGGATCATATCGGACAGGTAGCTGTACATGCTGAGGTCTTTCACGGCCAGGGGAAAGGGTTTGTCCTCATCCGTTCCGAGCCGGGAATAGGGCCAGCGACAGGGTTTGAGACAGCGGCCCCGGCTGCCGGACATACCGAAAAGCCAGGAGCTGTAGAGGCACTGGGCCCCATGGGCCACACACATATCCCCGTGGGTAAAGTACTCCAGTTCCATATCCGTACGGGCCGAAAGCTCCCGGATATCCTTCAGAGACATCTCCCGGGAGAGGACCACCCGGCTGACACCCTGTTTTTCAAAAAAGCGGATCATATCCAGATTGTGGATATTCATCATCACCGAACCGTGCAGGGTCAGGTTCAGCTTTTTCCGTTTTACAAGGTCCAGAACAGCCGCGTCCTGAATGATCAGACCGTGGGGCTGAATCTCCTCCAGGAAGGAGAGGTACTCCTCCGCCTGAGAGAGTTCCGAGGGATCCAGCAGGCTGTTGACTGTTATGTATACTTTTTTATCCCGCTCATTGGCCAGATAAACCGCTTCTTTCAGCTCTTCATTGCTTAAATTGTAGCCCTTGCGGATCAGTCTCATATTGAGAACTTCTCCTCCGCAGTAGACCGCATCACATTTGGAATCAATAATAGTCTTATAAATATCAAAAGTCCCGGCAGGAGCCAGTAACTCCAGGGACCTTCCGTTGAAAAATTTATTCATGATCGCCATTATATGGATTTTCCCCCGGCAGGGGAATATTACCGGAGTCAGGTATGACCAAAATATAAGGTTTTCCCGATTCCTCTTTTATTCCGGAGAATACGGACGGAGGAGAGGAGACTTTTATTTGAACAGACGCCTGTAGAACTGTTTCAGTCCTTCGGGACTCTCATTCCTCTGGGTTCCGGCAAAACTGTGGATATTATCCTGACTCCCCGCCAGCAGAAGGATGTCTCCCGGCTGGATCCTGTATTCGGCCTTCCGGAAAAGGAAGTCCTGCTCCTGCCCCTCCCGGACAGCAATGACATTCAGATTCAGTGTCTTCCGCAGATCCGCCTCAATCAGGGTTTTCCCTATCAGAGGGTCCGGCGCCTTGACCTCGGCAATGACAAGATTGTCGCTGATGGGAAGGTAGTTGAACAGATGGGATGTGAGAAGCATGGGAGAGATCCGGATAGCCGCCTCCCTGTTGGGAAAAATCACATGATCCGCCCCCACAAGATCCAGGATCTCGCCATGTTCATTGGTTTCGGCCCGGACAAAGATATTCTTCACACCCATTTTTTTCAGATAATTGGTGACAAGAATTGACACTTCGATCCTGTCGCCCGGATCCAGAACCACGCCGTTGATATCCGGGGGAACCAGACGGCGGATGGTCTCTTCATTGAGAACATCCGCTATAAAAGAACGGGAAACCCTGTCCTTGTAGAGCTCTATAGCGGCAGGATCCTTATCGATCAGAAGGATATCGCAGGGATACGCCTCCAGCTCTTCAATGATCCTTTTGGCAAAGGAACTCAATCCTATTATGGCAAACTGTTTCATCCTATCAGGACCTCCCCTTTCGGATAGCGGATATATTTCTGAACTTCCTGTTCATAAGCCGGAGGCATGATCATGGCGAAAAGGCCGATCCTCCCGGCAAACATGGTAAAAATAAGAATGATCTTGCTCAGAATGTGGAGCTGCGGAGTAATTCCCATACTCAGGCCCACAGTGCCCAGAGCGGAGAACCCTTCAAAAAGGATCTCCATAAAGCCCGGGGAGCTGCCCCAGGGGGAATCCTCCACAAACAGGATCAGCAGAATGGATATAAAAAGTATAGCCATGGCTTTCATCAGGTACACCCCGGCCCGGTTGAGACGATCCCGGCTGATCCTTCTCTGCAGAAAAGTAACCTCCCCGTGATCATCCACCCCTTTGATGAGGATCAGGGAAAGCAGAAAGATCGTCGTCACCTTCAGCCCCCCTGCGGTCGATCCGGAACCGCCTCCTGTAATCATGAGAAAGAGAGTGATAAAAAGCGAGGGCAGAGAGAGATCCCCCTGATCTACCGTATTGAACCCGGCTGTCCGGGTGGTAATGGACTGAAACAGAGCCGCTCCCGCCGCTTCTCCGGCGTCCATTCCGGAAAAGGCTCCGGTGCGTTCCTGTATAAGATAAAAGAAAAACCCCGCCAGAATAAACAGGGGTGTCAGGACAAGCATGACCCGGGAGTGATACATCAGTCTGACCTCACCGGGATTCCTCAGTTTGCCCCCCAGGTTCCAGAGAACCATAAACCCCAGTCCTCCCGTGACAATCATGAGAGACGCCCCGCCCATGACCAGCGGATTGGCGGAGAATCGGGTAAGGCTGTCGGGATAGAGGGAAAAGCCTGCATTGCAGAAGGCGGAAACCGCATGAAACACAGCGGAGAAAATGGGGGAATCCACCCCCTGCCGCCTCATCCCGCCCCAAAGGATCAGGGCTCCTGCGAGCTCCAGAAAAAAGGTTGTTCCCAGGATATTCCGGATAATTCTCTTAGGCTTGAGAACACGGCTGTCACCGAAATACTGCTCGATAATGGAGGAATCCCGGAAGGTGAAGCGCAACCCCGGAAAAAAGAGGAACAGCGTGGTAAACGCGATATACCCCAGGCCGCCCAGCTGAATCAGAAAAAGGAGAGCCACCTGCCCTGTCCGGGAAAGCTCCTCTGTGGGAAAGGTTGCCAGACCGGTCACGCAGACGGCTGAGACCGCAGTGAAAACCCTGTCAATCAGGGGACGGGGAGAACCGGACCGGTAGGAGACAGGCAGAGACAGGAGAAGGATCCCGACCAGAATAATCGAAGAAAAATAGAGAAACAGAAGCTGGCGGTTAGATAGAGTTTGTCTTTTCATCTGAATATGGAATAGCGTTCAGGGATTAAGCAGCGCCTGAATCTCCTGAAAATCCCCCTCTGGGACAGTCCCTTCTTTAAAGTAGCGGATAATACCCTCAGGATCAATCAGATAAAAAAAGGCTTCCCCTTCCACGGCACCCAGCCCTCTCTTGAGTTTTCCGTTCCAGTCGCCGTACACAGTGACACCCATCCTGCGGCTGCTGTCTTTCAGCTGATTTTCCCAGATCTTTTTTCTGAGTCCCGCATCGGTACAGTCGGCAATGAAGACAAGAGCCACCAGTTCATCATCAAGGCTCTGATTTTGAAAATAACTCTTCAGAGCGTTGTTTTTTTCCGTTTCATTTCTGTCTTCATAAAAGACGAGGCCCCATCTTCCCTCCAGATCGGGGGAGATCAGGATTTTCCCGTCACCGGAAACAACCGAAAAAGAGGGAAAGACCTCTCCCGGATCCAGGGCGAAAAGCCCGCTGGAGACCAGAAAAAACAGACCGATCAGGAAAAAGCTGCGTCTCATGGACATAAAACCCCGCTTCATGGATAGTAAGATGGATATATTATAGAATGAAAGGATATAAAAGACCAACCATTCTCTATTGGTTTTGGCACGTATCCTCGACTTATAGTATAATAGGGGGCAATCAGCAAGGAGCAGCTCATGGTTCAGAACAAAGGGTTGAAAAAAAAGATCAGCGAAAAGATGGACAGCATCAGTGATCCCGGAAAGGGTGTCCGCAGAATGCACAAGCAGGATGTGGAGGATGCAGATTTCCAGGGTCTTCCCTCTTCTGACATTTCCATGGAAGAACTGACGGACCAGCTCCTGGATTCGATGACCCTGGATGAAAAAATCCAGTATATCAGCGGTTATCAGGATCTGGCGATTCAGGGCCTCCCGCGGCTGGGCCTCCCCAGTATCTGGTGCAGTGACGCTACAGCCGGCCTGAGAAGCTTTCCCGGAGGAACAGCCTTTCCCGCGCCTCTGGCCATGGCGGCAAGCTGGGATGAAGAGCTGATCCGCCAGGCCGGGAAAGCCCTGGCTCAGGAGTTCAGAAACAGGGGTGTCTCGATTCTGCTGGGACCGGGAGTCAATATCTACAGGGTTCCCACATGCGGAAGAAACTTCGAGTACATGGGAGAAGATCCCTTCCTTGCGGGAAAAATGGCCGCCTCCTATATCAGGGGCGCCAGGGAAGAGGGTGTGATCACTGCTGTAAAGCACTTTGCCTGCAACAATTCAGAATACGACAGACATAAGACAAACTCCGTAGTCAATGCAAGGGCCCTCCGGGAAATCTACCTCCCCGCCTTTGAGATGGCTGTAAAAGAGGGCGGCGCCCGGGCTGTCATGACAGCCTATAACCCTGTGAACGGAACCTACGCCAGCGAAAACGGAAAGCTCCTTCAGGAGATTCTCAGAGAAGATTGGGGATTTGACGGTTTCGTCCTCAGTGACTGGAACAGTCTGTACAGCACCGCGGGGCCTGTAAAGAACGGCCTTGACCTGGAGATGCCCCAGGGGAAATGGTTCTCCGACAAAAGGATACGGAAAGCTCTGAAAAAAGGGAAAATCCGGGAATCCGACCTGAACAGGATGGTGAGGAACCTATTGGGAACCCTCCTGAAAGAGGGCGTCTATCATCGTCCGCAGAAAGCTCCGGAAAAGCCCGTTCATTCGGAAGACCAGATAAAACTGGCCCGGAAAGTGGCAGCCGAAGGCATGATCCTTCTTAAAAACAGCAATGACTTCCTTCCTCTTGATCCGGAGGAAGAGGGCACCCTCATCGTCACAGGACGGATGGCAAAAGACACCGAAACAGGAGGCGGCGGGAGCAGCTATGTCAGGACCTCTGCAGGCATAGACTTTCTCACAGGCATTCAGGAGGCGGCGGGGAAGCTGAAAGTGGAGTATCTGCCCTGGAGCGAAAACTCTCTTTCCGAAGAAGATCTGGAAAAGATAAAACTGGCCCGGGCGGTGGTCTACTGCGCCGGATTCAGTCATACCGAGGAGAGCGAATGCTGGGACCGCTCCTGGGATCTTCCCTACGGACAGTCAGACAGCATTCTCTCCATTGCCAGTGCCAACCCCAATACCCTTGTGGTCATGACCGCCGGTGGAGGCGCGAACACCACCGGCTGGATCGACAGGGTCAGGGCCTTTATCCACAGCTTCTACCTGGGAGAGACAGCCGGCCCGGCTCTGGCGGATATCCTGTTCGGAAAGATCAATCCATCGGGAAAACTCCCCTTTACCATGTCGGAACACTGGGAGGACTTCGGTTCCACCGCCCACTATGTGACCAATCCGGATAAAACATCGGTCAGGCAGATCTCCATGGGCCAGGGGAATCCCTATCTGCGCCGGATTCACGACATGGAGTATTTTGAAGGGATCTTTGTAGGTTACCGCCACTTTGAACGGGAGAGAATCCCCCCCCTCTTTCCCTTCGGTTTCGGTATGAGCTATACAAGTTTCAGCCTGACCGGTCTGAAGGTAAAAGTGGAGACAAAGGGAGATTTTTCCTGCGAAGTGTCTCTGAAAGTCAAAAATACAGGGACCCGGGCGGGAGCAGAGGTGGTGCAGATCTACATCCGGGACCCGGAAAGCGATCTGATCAGGCCGCCCAAAGAACTGAAAGCCTTCCGGAAAATTTTTCTGCTCCCCGGAAAATCCGAGCATCTGACATTTTCACTGGGCAAAAGAGCCTTTCAGTATTTTGATCCCTACCGGGGAAACTGGCGTCTGGAACCGGGTGAATTTGTGATCATGGCGGGAAACAGCAGCAGGGATATTCAATTGAAAGAGGTCATAGCCATCAAGGCGAAAGAGGGAAAAATCTGAGAACAGGAAAGAACCGGGATGACTCCCGGAACCGGGCGGAAAACTTGAGATTCCCCCGGCAATATTTTATACTGATTAAGTAATATTCATGATTATAGGATTGTCTGCAACCAGGATTCGCCAAATGTGCTGAAAGGGTAATCGATGATAAAAAAATACGGTTTTCCGGTTTTTGCTCTGCTGCTATTCCTTGCGTTCCTTCTGTTTTCACCTACGGCTAAAACTGAAAAGCTTGAAATATATGCAGATATGGAAACACACCTTCTGGTCCCTCAGAGGAATGTGGCTGTGGCTACAGTTGATCTGGGGGGGGAAAATCTCTCACTATCGGATCCGGGGGATTTCAAAGATCTCATAAACCTGGAAAAATCCTTTGCAGGGATGGAGGGAGTCAACAGGGTGGACTCTCTGTTCAGTACGAGTGTCATCAAATCCGAAGGCGATGATATCCTGGTCAGCTCCCTGGTCCCCGGAAACCCCTCGGAAATTTCAGAAGATTTTATCAGAAACTTTACGGGAGAAATCGGAACATACCCTGAACTGCAGCCCTATGTGAACGCCTCCCGGGACAGGATCCTCTACTATATCTATTTTTCAAACAACAGCCTTCCCGGAGAAATCAACAGCAGTCTGGCGGAGGTTCAGAAGGCCTATTCCCGGATCATCCCCTTTCACTATACGGGAAGGGCCCCCATCCTGGCCAGGACAGCAGATCTGCTCACCAAGGATATAACCATATTCCTTCCCCTTCTGATCCTTCTGATCACCCTTGTTTTTCTGAGCTTCCGGAATCTGAGGATTATCCTGATCTCCTGGGCGCTCATCCTCCTTTCGGTGGGACTCTCCTATTTTTTCATCAAATTCCTGGGTATGGAGGACTCTCCCCTGATCCTGCTGGTCCCGGTTTTCGGAATGGGACTGCTGAGCGATTATATCATTCACTACTTCTATCACTACAGGTTTGAGCCCCATCAGCAGGGAAGCGGCACCATCAGAAGCCGGCTCCTGTTCCCCCTGTCGCTCACGGCAATTTCCACCCTGACAGGTTTCCTTTCCCTTCTTTTTCTGGACGGAACCGGTCACAGGCAGCTGGGCACTCTGGTCTCCATCAGTATAAGCGTGACCTTTGCAGGGGTGTTCCTCTGGCTCCCCTACCAGAGCTTTCCCACATCGGACAAGGCCCTTTTCCCGCTGTTTGCAGGCAAACAGCTGAGGGTATTCACCTTCATATCAAGACACAGATTCATCCTGTTTCTGCTTCTGGCCCTGCTCACGGTCTGGGGAATGCTGCAGCTGCCGAAACTGAGGATAGAACCCTATCCCATCGAACAGCTCCCCGACTCCAACACGGTGAAACTGGCGGATGATCTTATCAACTCCTCCTTTTTCGGAACGGTCCCCTACTTCATCGAAGTGGATACCGGTGAGAACAACAGCCTCCTGGAAAGGGAGAGCATACTGACCATTGATGCCATCCATTCCCGGCTGGAACAGGGGGAGTCCGTCGGTTACGCCTACTCATTCCTGTCTGTCCTGAAAAGGATGAATTTCTATTTTCAGGGATCCGAAGAATCCCTTCTGACGGATCCCTTTCTTGCGGATATATTCCCCATGCTGATTGAACAGTATCTTCTCTACTACTCTTCTTCGGTGGATCCTCTGGAATACGAATCCCTGCTGGACTCTTCCTACCGGTATTTCTCAATCAGAGGAATGGTCTATTACAGGAATATTGACAACCTGAACGACTTCTCCCTGACCATGGAAGAGATCAGGGAGACTCTCCCCACCGGATGGACCATGACAGTTCACGGCATGGTGGAGGACCTGGAAAAGGAGCAGTCAAAACTGCGGAATAACTGGATAGTCTCCTTCCTGATCGGAAGCGTCCTCATTTTTCTGACGGTCCTGATTTTCTACAGGAATCTCCGTCTGGCTCTTCTCAGCCTGGTTCCGGCCATCTTCAGCATGATTTTTTCTTTCGGGATGATCTCCAGTGCCTCCCTGAGCATTGACGCCTTTTCCATTATATTCGTCGCCATCATCACCGGCCTTGTGATTGACTACAGTATCCATACCCTGACAGCCATCGAATCCCTCAAAGAGGCGGTCTCCCTGGAGGAAGCCTACAGTTTTATCCTGAACTACAGCGGCATTCCCATCCTGTTGAGCTTCCTCACATCCCTCTTCTCATTCTCGGTCCTCCTGCTCTCCTCTTTCAAAGGAGCCAGGAATCTGGGGATCCTCCTTATTACGTCTCTTATCATTTCCTTTTTCCTGAGTGTTATCCTGCTGCCTCTTCTGGCACTGCCCCATAAATCCACAAACGAGGTGAATACAAAATGAAGAAATTCTTTATAGTACTGATCTTTCTGATCCCTTTAAATATCCTTTCAGCCCAGGTAAGTGTTGACCAGATTCTGAAAAATTTCGGCGATACCCTCACATTTCCCAATCTGAGCGGAACGATCCGGATGGAAATGATTTCCAAAAAAGGAGATGTCCGCGAGGTGGAGGCCCAGGCCTATCAGAAGATTGTCGGAAACGATCAGACAAACATGCTCTTTCTCTTCAGCTACCCCCCCACGGTAAGGGATACGGGAATCCTGCTTCATACCTTCTTCAACGGCGATGACAGCAATATGTGGATCTATCTTCCGGCGGTCCGCCGTATAAAAAGGGTGGCCCTGGAGCAGTCGGGCGGCGGGTATTTCATGGGCAGCGATTTTACCTATTCCGATTTTATTCTGAAAACCCAGGATAACTATGAAAGAGAGTATCTGGGGACTCAGGTTATAGACGGCAGGACCTGCCATGTCATCAAAGACTGGGCCAAGAGCCTGGAGGAGAGGCAGCAGAGGGGCTATGCCTACCAGATCAACTACTACAGCACCGAAGACTATTTCCTCTATGCCCGGGATTATTACGATCTTTCCGAAAACCTGCTGAAAACCTACAGAGTCAAGGAGACACTCAACAACAACGGCGCCATTTATCCGACCAACATCGTCATGCACAATGTCCAGACCGACCACAAGTCCATTCTGGATTTTCATGATTATTCGCTGGAAGAGATCCCCGAGAACATTTTTACAACCAGATACCTGAGGAACCGGTGATGAAAAAGATCCTCATTCTGCTAACCCTGCTCCTTTCTTTCCAGCTCTTTCCGGCGGACGGGGAGTTCCGGCTCCTGAGTTTTGCAGACTACTACGGAGCGGTCGAACCGGATGAGAGCTATGAGACTCTGCGGAACCGATACTATCTGCAGCCCCAGTTCCAGGCATCCCTGTTCGGCTATCTTGCGGATGTGAACCTCTCAGCCAACCTCTGGTATCAGCCCCTGGGAGAAGAGGAATTCACAGCCCCGGAAAATATACTCAGGGAAGCCTATGTGTCTCTGCCGGCGGGGAACTTCGACATAGTCCTGGGGCAGAAGCTGGCATCTTTCGGATTCTCCGATGTCTACGGCCCTCTGAACATCATAAATGCCTCGGATCAGACCATTTTCAGCCTGGATGACAGTGTGGACGGCCGCCGCCCCGACGGGATGGTCCAGATCCTGTACTATCCCAATTTCAGCGATACCTTTGAACTGATCTATGTCCCCTTTCCCCGTCCGGACTATGATCCCTCTGCAAAGGAAACCCTCCGGAGCGATGAATGGGATCTGACTCTGGAGCGGGACAGCCAGGCTTATCTGACAGATCAGGCCCAGTCCCTTTTTTTCAGGTACTACCACTTTTCCGATACCTTTGATCTCCAGCTTGTCTACGCCTGGTATACGGAACAGACACCGGGATTCGACCTGTCGGAACTGGACGCGGACGGCCAGGTCCTGACAGGAGAGATTGAGCCGCTCTACACCAGAAACCAGCTTTTCGGAGCCGCTGTAAGCACCACCCTGGGAGAGACGATCCTCTCGGAGGATCTGGGATTTACCCTGACAGAAGATCCTGAGGGAACAGATCCGGGGATTGCCAATTCAAGCTTCTCTGCGAATACCCAGATTACCGGTTCTATTCTGAATGGAACCTTTGCCCAGCTGAGCCTGGTGTATCAGTATTTTATCAACTACGATGCCCTGGAGGAGCCCTATGACAGCGCTCTGTTTGAGGAGCTGGCCGAAGAATACAACAGCTTCGCCGTTCAGCCCCGGGAGCATATCGCCTTTGCGGTCCTTCATCTGCACCGCTCGTTTATGAGGGAGAAGCTCTATCTGGGATTAAACACAGGCCTTCTCTATCCGGATATCTACATTGCTCCGCGCATCAGCTACGGCCTCTCAGACAGGATGCTTGTAGAAGCCGGAGCCGATATCAACACGGGAGGGGCGGAAGAAAATATTTTCACAGGCAGAGACGAGTCAGACAACGTCTATATCCGTCTGCAGTACGAGTATTAATTCACAGCCTCCGGAACTCCTTCAGCAGGAGAAACAGCACAATCCCCCTCAGGAAGGGATTTTTTGCCTCTATTCGGCCTCTATAATACCGTTTCATGTTGAAAATAAGGTTGTTTCGTAATATCTTCAATAGAGATAATGGATATTAAAATACTCGTCGTTGAAGACAGCCAGTTTTTCGGTAAACTGTTAAAACACAATATAGAATCCAGGCTGGGCTATACAGTTCACTGGTTCAAGTCTCTGGAAGAAACAAAGAAATCTTTTGAAACAGAAAAAGAATATTCTATTGCTCTGCTGGATTTCCACCTTCCCGATGCGGAAGAGGGAGAGATCGTAGACCTCTGTAACGAAGAGAATATTCCTTCCATCGTTATGACCGGAAGGTTTTCACCGGATGTTCAGGAATCCACCTGGTCCCGGAAAGTCATTGACTATATCCTCAAAGAGGACAGTAACTGCATCAATTATCTGATCGATATGATTCAGAGATTTTTCCGTAACCGGGATCTGGGAATCCTGGTTGTTGACGACTCTTCCGTCGCCAGGAAACACCTTCTCCAGCTCCTTCAGATTCATCAGTTCAAAGTCTATGAAGCCAGAGATGGACTGGAAGCTATGGAAATTCTCGAAAGCCACATGGATATCAAGCTGGTTCTCACGGATTACAGTATGCCCCGCTGTGACGGTTTTGAACTGACAAGACGGATCCGCCAGTCCTACTCGACCGACAGACTTGCCATCATAGGCATCTCTGCCCGGGGAAACCATACGATGATGATAAAATTCATCAAATACGGGGCCAATGACTTTTTCACCAAGCCCTTTATCAGCGACCTCCTTTTCTGCCGGATCTATCAGAATCTCCGTCTGGTGGACAGTTTCGAGAATATCAAGGAAGAAGCTCTGATTGATCACTTAACAGGACTTCATAACAGACGCTACCTTTTTGAAACGGGAGATCTCCTTTTCAAAACCTCCCAGCGGACGGGACAGTTCATGGTGGTTGCCATGATCGATCTGGACAATTTTAAAGCCATCAATGACAGTCTGGGCCATGACATGGGCGATACGGTCCTTGAAAAGGTCTCTGAGATACTCTCTGAGAATGTCAGAGAGAGCGATATACTCTGCCGGTACGGGGGAGAGGAATTCTGTATAGTCGGAAACAATATGCATCCCAAGGATGCGGTACTCCTGTTTGAGGAGCTGCGATACAAAATTCAGGAAATTGAATTTAACACTGATTTCAAACCATTCCAGATTACAGCCAGCATAGGACTCTGTCTGGAGAAGAAAGATACATTTGCTGAAATGATCAGTCTGGCTGACAAGAAAATGTATGAAGCCAAACAGCAGGGTAAGAACAGAGTGAATATGTAGGCACAATGCCTCTGGAGCTAGTATGGAATACACAAATTTCGAATCCCTCCCGGAAGAAAAAATCCGGGAGGAGTTCAGCAGCAATGGCGTCTTCAGCTGCACAGTTCCCTATGTGAACCGGGAGACTGACAGTTCCCTTTCCCGGGTTTTAAAAGCGATCCTATCTGAAATCAATCAGGACAAACTCTACTCCTACCTGGAGTATACTCAGAACGAACTGAGCATGAATGCCAGTAAAGCCAATTCCAAAAGGCTCTACTTCGAGTCTTCCGGCCTGGATATCGAAAACAGTGACGATTATGCCAGAGGGATCAGAACATTCAAAAAAGATGTTTTCGGCAATTTTGAAAAGTACGCGCGTCTCCACAGGGAAAAGGAGACCTTTGTCACCATAAACTATGCAAAAACCGATGAAAATCTGACAATTGAGATTCTCAATAACAGCCCCCTTCTTCAGGAGGAGAAAATCCGTATTGCCGAAAGGCTCAAACAGGCGCGGAAGTTTGAATCCCTTGCGGAAGTCCTGGCATACGGATTTGATGAAACAGAAGGTGCCGGTTACGGCCTGATTGTGATCCTGCTGATGATGCGGAAAGCCAATCTGGACGAAAGGGTCCTCACATTTCAGAACAGAGACAACCGGGGCTGCACCACAATTCAGATCCCCCTGGCCCATATCTCCGGGGAACAGGGAGAACTTCTCGCCCGGGAGATCATCGATTCCATTGAACAGATGCCCCAGTTTCCCCAGAACATCCAGATGCTCCAGAAGGAACTGAGCAATCCCGGATGCACATTTGAATCGATTGCAGACACAATAACATCCGACCCCTCTCTGGTGGCGGAGATCCTCAGGATTGCCAACTCGCCGGTTTACCGCATTAAAAATCAGATATCCGATGTGGCCGCTGCAGTAAGAATGATTGGGATGCTGGGGGTCAAGTCCATCCTCTATAACTATGGCGCCCGGAAGGTTTTTGAAAAGAAATTCAACAAAAAGGCCATTGATGAGATCAACGAACACTCCTTTCATGTTGCTCTGATTGCCAGTTTCCTGGCTCAGTACAAGGGGTTAAACCGGCTGGCAGAAGATATCTATACAGCCGCTCTTATTCACGACTTCGGCAAAATCATTGTGAACTCGCTCAACAGGGAACTGGAAGGAAGACTTGAGCAGCTTTGCCGGGAAAAACATATACCCATTGCGATCCTGGATGATCTGGCAAGCGGTTTTAATCATTCAACCATAGGAGCCCAGCTCGCAAGGAAATGGGATTTTCCGGACAAATTCATCCAGACCATTCAGCACCACCACACCCCCCTGGAGTCTGTGGAAGAGTATAAAGTCATAACCTATGCGGTCTATCTGGGAAATGAAATTTACTATTATGCCAGGAATGAACGGGACTTTGATGATCTGAATCACATGGTTCTACAGTTCTTCGGAATCAGCGAAATGAAGAGTTTCCAGAGCTTTCTGGAAGACATGAAAGCCGAAGGACTGAACTTCTTCTTCTGATCCGGGACAATCCTATGGCAAGAAAGATCCTTATTGATACCGATACAGCCTGCGATGATGCGGCGGCCCTGATCATGGCCATGAAGTCCCCCGAGCTGGATTTATGCGCCGTGACTTCCGTTTTTGGAAATGTTCCGGTAGAGCAGGCAACGGCAAACGCCCTGATGTGCCTGGAAATAGTCAGAGCCCCCGGAGAGCCGCCCAGGGTTTACAGTGGTGCCCCGTCCACTCTGAACGGGATTTCGAGCCCCATGGGGAGAATACAGGGGCGGGACGGCATGGGAGACTGCGGCCTGATCCATCCTGAAACAGCTCCCGGAACTCTCCCTGCGGTGGATGCCATTCTGCACTTGGCGGAAACCTATCCGGGGGAACTTGAAATCCTCTCCATCGGGCCGGCCACAAACCTGGCCTCTGCCATCAGAAAATCCCCGGGAACAATGAAAAAAGTCAAAAAGATCTACTCCATGAGCTCCGGAGGATTCGGCCCCGGCAATATTACCGCCCATGCGGAATTCAATGTCTACTGCGATCCTCCTGCCTATAAGATTCTCCTGGACTCGGGCATCCCTCTGTGTGTTACCGGTTTTGATGTCTGCAGGGGAAAAGCTTTCTTTACCGCTTCGGATATTGCCGCTCTGGAAGGAGCGGAAAACAGGGAGTCTCAATTCCTTTTCAAAAGCACCCGCAAGCTCCGTCAGTTTATGAAGGAGAAAACCTCAACCGAAGGGTTTTCTCTTCCCGATGCTGTAGCCCTGGCAGTGCTTCTCGACAGATCTCTCATACGGGCAAGCCTGGCTGCCTCCCCTTCAGTTCATACAGAAGAGGGGGAACTTTACGGAAAAGTCTCCTGGGCAGGAGCAGAGGACTCTCCCGTAGAACTCTGCCGGGAGATAGACGGCAATTCTTTTAAAAATCTCTTCTTTATGCTCTTAAATCAATAGGTTTCATTTCAGACGGAACATCCCTTCTGCCCCGCCATAAAACAGTCGATTTTCTGGCCGGAAACCGATAACAAAGTATTGATATTTTTTTCTCGATATAATATATTTTGCCCACTTCACAGAGGGCACTCGGTGAAATAGTTTTAAAGAAGGAAGAAAAATGAAACGACTAATCCCATTTCTTATGGTCATTGCTATGGTCCTCGCATTTTCTGGATGCGGAAACAAAGCAAAATTCGAACCCGGTACCTACCAGGGAGGCGCTCCCGGTATTCACGGAGAAGATGTTGTTCTCGAAGTAACCGTGGACAAATCATCTATCAAAGAAATCAAAGTCATTGAAAACCATGAAACTCCCGGTGTTTCCGATGCGGCTTTCGATAGAATTATTAAAGCCATTATCGATGGTCAGACCCTGGATGTAGATACTGTGGCAGGAGCCACATACTCCAGTAACGCCATCATCGGAGCCGTTGAAGAAGCCCTCGGCAAAGCCGGAGCTGATATGGAGGCACTGGCAACCAAAACAGAAACAGAAGCTGATGCTGTATCGGCTGCAACAGAAGTTCTGAATGCGGATATCGTTGTTATCGGAGCCGGTGGAGCCGGTCTTGCCGCTGCGGTTTCTGCCAACCAGAACGGCGCCAGCGTTATCGTACTGGAAAAGATGCCCCAGGTCGGTGGTAATACCATCATTTCAGGATCTGCCTACAATGCGGTTGACCCCTCCCGTCAGGAACCCCAGGGAATTGAAGACTCTGTGGATAAGCACTATGAACAGACCCTCAAAGGGGGAGACAACCTGGGTAATCCCGTTATGGTCCGTACCCTTGTAGAAAACTCCTACCCTACACTCCAGTGGCTTGAAAGCCTCGGAATGGAGTTCAAGGATCATGTTTTCACTGTTCTCGGCGGTCTCTGGCCCAGAGCTCATAAACCGGTTCTCCCTCTGGGAACAGGTTATATCAAAACCTATACCGACTACATCAGCTCCCATGACGGAATTACAGTCCTGACAGACACAAAAGTCACCGAGATCTACCTCGAAGATGTGGATGGAGTGAAAAGAGCCAATGTTGTGAAAGCCGAAGGACCTAACGGTACTGTTGTAGCACAGGGTCATAAAGCTGTGATCGTTGCCACCGGCGGTTTCGGTGCCAACAAGGAAATGAGAGACAAATACAATAAGATCTGGCCCTCCCTGTCCACTGTCGGAACAACAAACCACCCCGGCGCCACCGGTGACGGTCTGGCTCTGGCTGAGAACATCGGCGCCGAACTTATCGGTCTGGAACACATTCAGCTCCTTCCCATGGGTGATCCTGTAACAGGAAGCCTTTCCGGTAACATCGAGCAGGCTGTTGAAAATAGAATTTTCATCAATAAAGACGGAAACAGATTTGTCAATGAAGCAGAAAGACGGGACGTTATGACCCGCGCCCTGTTCGAACAGAAAGACAACTTCATGTGGATTGTTCTGGATTCCCATAACTATCCTACAATGGATACCAAAAACAACTTCAATGAAACCATTCAGGAACTGGTAGACCAGGACAGAGCTCTCATGGCTGATACTCTGGACGAACTGGCCGAAAAAATGAATGTGGATGCTGAAAACCTGAAAGCCGCTGTTGCCGAGTTCAATGCAGCAGTTGAATCCGGCGGACCCGACTCTTTCGGCAGAACCCTGTTCCAGCACAAAATGGACACTCCTCCCTACTTTGCCGGAGGAAGAATCCCCACTGTACACCACACAATGGGTGGTATCAGAATCAATGAGAAAGCTCAGGTTCTTGATAAAGACGGAAACATCATTCCTGGTCTTTATGCTGCGGGAGAAACAACCGGAGGAATCCACGGATCTAACAGACTCGGTGGAAATGCTCTTGTTGACATCAATGTATTCGGTAAAATTGCCGGAGCCAATGCTGCTGCAGAATAATCTGTCCTAAACAGAATACTTTCAGGCCGCTCAGATGAGCGGCCTTTTTTTTCGTCTGCCTTTTGTAATGAGGTAAGAGTAAACAGTGACACCAAAATCCCCGAAAGCCGGAAAGGCGGGGTTACGCCGGGTCTACGGCCTGTATTCCTGGTCTGCAAGGACGCAACTCACCATGTCCAGGAGAAGGGTTTTCAGATCAAAACCGCCTTCATGAAGGCACCAGTGGAAGACAACACCCCGGGCGGCAATGAAAATCTTTTCACAGACCACCGCAGGAGTGTCTCTGATTGCAAGCTTTCCGTTCTGTGCGGAAGATTCGATAATTTCAACAAGACGGGTCTGCATAGGCCTGCCCTGTTTAATAAAGGTTTTATTCCCGTTGTTGTAAAAACGTTTGATAAAATTCAGACCTGTCTGTTCTATCAGGTCCGCATAGGAAGTCATATAGAGCAGAACAAGTTCCTTACCGTCGAGGATTTGCTGATCCGGAACTTCCCATTCCGCAAAATCGATATCGGCCAGACGGAATGTCTCCTCCAGGATACTGTCTTTTGAGGAAAAGTGATGATAAAAAGCCCCAACAGAGCACTGGGCTTCCCGGCAGATTTCGGAAATACTTGTATCATAAAATCCTTTCCGGGAAATGAGAGAAGACGCCACCTTATATATCCGTTCTCTGGATTTCTCAGCCTGAATATCCCGGGAGGTTTTCTTCTTTTTTCCGCTTTCACCCATAAATCCCATATTCCTGACGATTCTGATTTGGAAGGAGTTCTCCAGAAGAGAGAACTCCCCCGGCTATACCGTTTTACCGACCCTGTCGAGTATCATATCAATATCCGAGTAAATCAGTACCAGAAAGTCCTTAATGCCGTTCAGGAGGAGCTGATTCTGCTCCCTGTCAAAGACACCGGACCGGAGAACCAGCTCGAAAGATTTTACGGCGTCCGTAAGGATATCCGCTCCGATGAGGGATGCCTTTTCCTGGAGTGACCGCAGCATCTGTTCCGCCTGTTCCGTTTTTTTCCTGTTGATACTGACCCCGATCTGTTCTGTGACAGACCTTGTTTCCTTCCTGAAGTCCCTCAGAATTTCAGCATATCCGGCCCAGTCCCCCGAAGCATTCTGCAGCCCCTTTTCCCAGGCGATGGCTTCCAGCTCAAGATCCTGAATGAGAGAGGTCTCCTCCGGGGGAACAGACTCCGCTCCATCCGCTGTCTCGCGGCCCGAACCGATCCAGTGCTGGATTGCTGTATACAGGGCATCCACATCAAGAGGTTTGGTCAGATAGGCATTCATCCCCGACTCCAGTGCCTTTTCCCTTGTTCCCTTCATGGCATCCGCGCTTAAAGCAATAACAGGTAATTCTGTCATCTGGAGTTCATGCCTTATACGTCTGGTGGCTTCGTATCCGTCACATCGGGGCATCTGCAGATCCATAAGAACAAGATCATAGGAGTTCTGCTTCAGATGCTCTATGGCTTCCAGCCCGTCTCCGGCAATATCGACCCTGTATCCGCTGGTCTTCAGCATGGCAAACAGAACATCCTGGTTGATCTGATTGTCCTCAACTATAAGAATATGGATATCATCAGTCCCCGAATCGGGGAGTCGGGAGCTTTTTCTGGCCTCTTTTATCACCATGCTTCCGCCGAATTCATTCAGGATAGCATCAAAAATGGAGGACCGGGTAATGGGTTTCATTATAATGCTGTGGATTCCTTCCTCTTCAGCGGTGGATCGAGGTTCATTGAAGCCGTAGGCGGTTGTCAGAATAACCCGGGGGAGAGGCTCTCCCCGGTGCAGTTCCCGTATTTTTCTCCAGGTCTGGATTCCGTCCAGTCCGGGCATACTCCAGTCCAACAGGATCAGATCCGGGACTCTGCCCCCGGCCAGCAGTTCTCTGTAGAGTACAACCGCCTGCTCCCCTGAGTCCGCGCCTGTAAAATCCTCGGCCAGATCACTGAGATAATTCCTGACAACCTGCTGTACGCTGCTGTTATCATCCACAATCATGACAAGATCCAGTTTCCCCAGCTTTATAAGGTCCCTGGATCTGGATTCCTCCCGTTTCTGACTGATCTGAAAATCCGCAACAAAGGAGAAAACACTGCCTCTGCCGGGAGAGCTTTCCACAGTCATTTTCCCGCCCATGAGTTCCACAAGATGCCTGGAAATGGTCAGCCCCAGCCCTGTTCCTCCGTACTGCCTTGTTGTGGATGTATCCGCCTGGGAGAAGGCTCCGAAGAGTCCTTCATGCTGTTCGGGACTGAAGCCTATCCCAGTGTCATGGACTTCAAAGTTCAGGGTAACATGGCTGAAATCCTGCTCAATAAGCGCCACTTTGACTATGATTTCACCTTTTTCTGTAAATTTGACCGCATTATTGGTAAGATTCAGAAGCACCTGTTCCAGTCTGAGCGGATCCCCTACAAGATTGACAGGAGTACTTTTATTCCTGATGAGAATAAATTCAAGGCCCTTCTGAAAAGCATTGATCCCGACAATCCTGGAGATGTTATCAAGCACTTCATCCAGATTGAAATCCACTGCATCGAGGAAGAGTTTCTCTGCTTCAATTTTTGAAAAGTCCAGGATGTCATTAATGATTTTCAGAAGGGTCTTTATGGATTCCTCGATAAAATTCATATACTCCTGCTGATCAGTCGTCAGTTCCGTCTGCCTCAGAAGAGTATTGAATCCGACAATGGCATTCATGGGAGTTCTGATCTCATGACTCATATTGGCAAGAAAATCACTCTTGGCCCTGTTGGCGGCATCGGCTTTCGATGCCAGGATCCCTGAAAGCTCCGACTGTTCCCTCAGGCTTTCATTCATCTTCAGAAGTTCGATTTCAGCCCTTTTCCTGTCGGTAATATCAATAAAAGCATTCAGCAGGCAGGGATGATTTCTGTACTCCATGCTCGAAATCGTATTGAGAATATTCATTGTGGCACCATCGGAGCTGTCGATGATCTGCTCTTTTGTAATAAGGATCTCTTCCGGAGGCGCATCGTGAGAACTCCTCCACCCGTCCGAATAGGAAAAGTAACTGCTTCTGCTGCCCACAAGCTCAGAAACTTCCGTTTGCACCATATCGGCGGCATTCTTATTCACAAATTCAATCTGCAGGGTTTCCCTGTTGACAATAACGACACCAACCTGAAGATTTTCGAGGATGTTTTTGATCTGACCTTCACTCTGAACAAGTTTCTTTTCGACTTTTCTCCTCTGCCGGATGATCAGGGAAAAATAGATACTGATCAGGCCGATCAGGATAATAAAACAGATGATGATAATAATAGTTTTCGATTTGATCTGTCCGAACCAGACCTTCCGGTCAATGGAGAACACAACTCCGTATCTGTTGTTGAAAATCTGTATGGGATAGTAGGCGGAGAACACGGAAATATCGTCGTCCAGGGGCAGAGTATGCTCAATCAGTCCTTCAAAATTCATACTGATATCACGGGTGATCATATCCATTGATTCAGAAGGCAGAGTCTCCCGGCCGGACAGTTCGGGAAAATAGACGATCCGGCCTTCAGCATCGATGCACCAGTACCAGGACCGTCTTCCGGTATAGTGAAACCTTTGCAGTTCCTGACCGACCGCACCGGGCAGGTCCAGGCCGATCTCCATATTGGCGACCACCCTGCCTCCTTCCCGGATGGGGAGAAGATAGAAGAGTCGGCCCTGTCTGGATTTGACAGATGTCTCGTCTACGAACTGTGAATTCGAAGGGGTTTCCCGGATATCAGTAATAGTAAAATAGTTCTCCTCGCTTTTCTGAAGATACCGGGATCTTTCCGAATCGAATATATGGATCGAGTTGATAATATTCTGATATTTGGAATAGAAGCGGCGAATCTGATTAAACAGGTAGGAATCGATCTCTTCATTCCGTATGATATTCTGATAGGGCGTTACGGTCAGCTGATGTTTTGCCTCCTCTTCAAAAGACAGTATATAGTTCTGCAGATTGTTCCCGCTGAGGACGGTCTGATTGATCAGCATCTCATTGGTGAATCTTTTCTGTGTTTCAAGAATACCGTTGAAATGGTAGGCCACAATTCCAATGAATACCGAGAGGATGAGTATGAATGACACTGTAACAACAATTGACCGTTTCAATGAGAGAGCCCCTACTTCTTGAGAACTTTAAAGATTTTCCAGTCAAGTTCCAGAATATCTTCTACCAGAACAATGTACTCTTCGTCCCCTTTGGAGAAGGTTACCCGGTTCTGCCGGTTTTTAAAAATATCTGTCGCCACTCTTCGGATCTCCTTGGATTTGCTGAGAAGCAGGTTATAGTCATCCGCCAGATAGGAATCCTGCTTTATGGTTTCCAGGTATTTATGGTTCTGAAGTCCCGGCAGGGAGAACAGTGTCACAAGATAGTCCTGTATGGAAACAACAGTTCCTGAAGAGTCCAGTATAGCAATATCATTCAGTTCGGATCCTATGTACCGGTCTGTAATTGTATTGATTGTCACATCCAGTCCCGCCACCCCTTCCAGACTGTCATGGACATAGACAGGGGCAATGGCAGAAACCATCCATCCCCTTCCGGCAGGATCTATATAGGGTTCGTTGACCCAGAGGGCATCTCTGTCCGGATTGTGCTCTTCGTCAGCCAGGAAATAAAAATTGAAGGAGGGGATATTGATTTTCGGCTCGTACTGGGTAATCACATCGAAAAAAGGATAGATCCTGTTATAGCTGTATTTATCATTGTAATAGGCCTGTGCCACCGCGGGAAAACTGCGGCAGATTTCCATAAAAACCTGATCCGCCGGTTCTGTAAAATAAACATGTCGTTTTATTTCCTCTGTTACCGGATAATACCCGGAAACAAACACGGCTGATTTCCCGTCATCCTGGGGCTTATAGAAAACGCCGTCGGGATGCAGAGCATACAGAGAGGTATCCACACTTTTCAGAGTCTCCCGGATTGACTCTTCTTCGTAGAGCCCTTCAATGAACGAAGCCAGGAATCCGACCTGAGACCGCAGGTCAGTAAAGTCTTCATTAATATTTCCTGCCACTTCCTTCATCTCCGATTCTGCTGTTCCGATTCTGAGCATCAGCTCCTTGTCTTTTCCATTACAGGAGAGGATGAAAATCAGAAACATGGGTATCAGAGATGACTTTACAAGATTTGACAAAGGCATAAACACTCCTTTTATCTCCCAATCAACGATACAAAAGGAGAGAAGCCCAGAGGGAACCTTTTATTACTGTACCGGTATATCTATGGATAATTTTAATCGAGTCAAAGAAAAAAGTCGAATCCTATGAAAAATATAGTGATAGGAGAGGGGGCCGTCAACAGAGGCGGAAACTATCTGTTCAGCGGAAGGCGGGACTCTTTCCTCCGGCGTTTATTCCTGTACATATCCTGATCGGCTTCATGAATATAATCATAAAGAGATTTATTTTCATTCCGGGTAATGATCTTATAACCGCAGCTGAGATTTATGGCATACGGAACGAT
The DNA here is from genome assembly GCA_963666275.2 of Oceanispirochaeta sp. Lineage (GTDB taxonomy): Bacteria > Spirochaetota > Spirochaetia > DSM-2461 > DSM-2461 > Oceanispirochaeta. Next base: position 22,668 of record CAXXOA010000001.1, on the reverse strand, counting down.
TTCTCTGGAGTTGAAAAACCGAATTTCCTCATAGAGACGGGAGATAACCTTTTCCACTTCCTCCTTCTGATCCTCTTCAAGAAGAACAAGAAACTCATCCCCGCCGAACCGGGCAACCTTATCAACCGAGCGAAGGGAGTGATAGACCAGCTCTGCCGCCTTTACAAGCGCCCGGTCCCCCTCCTTGTGCCCGTAGGTATCATTGATGGATTTAAAATCGTCCAGGTCTATCATCACAAGAGTAAACGGTCTTTTTCTGTCCAGTGAGCTCAGGCGATTCTGAATGGTGTCATCCATCTGCTGTTTGTTCATAAGTCCTGTCAGATAGTCTTTCCTGTCCTTCTGGGATTCAAGAAAAATATAGAGAAAGATGACAGCCATAGCGACTGTGGGCCACAGGATAACAGTTCCATGGAGCATAAACTGCAGAAGATTGCCCGCTATGGGCAGTAGGCTGAACATGACAAGACTGATAAACACCCGTCTCCCCACATCCCTTTTCCTGATAAAAGCAGTAACCATAGTGATAAAAAGAACAAAAAAGTTAAAGAACACAACCAGAGGGACCAGCGGCCCTCTCCTGTAAGAATTATTCCCGTCAATGAAGTACACCCAGTGTGTAAAAGGATCTGCCAGCAGAACGATCAAAATAACAAAGAAGACAGGGATGTAATAGAACCTCCGCTGCAGGTGTTTCTGCGATTTATGCAGGTAGAAATCCAGATAACAGAGCCAGAACAGCATGGGAACCGGTTCTACAAGAAAATACAGCCAGGTGATGATATTGATGAGAGCTCTGTTCTCTCCTCCGTTGAAAAACCGGAACAGCACATCCAGAAGCATCATGAGCATAGTGGAGTTACATAAACCGACAAAAAGTGTTACCTGAAAAGACCGGCCCCCTCTGACTCTCCAGTGAACGATGGAAATCATTAGGAGAATAAAAAAGAGAAACAGACTTAAGTCAGCCGTCAGATATCGCTCCAGTAACACAGTTGTATACTAATGACAATACAGGGTAAATGCAATTGCTTCCCCGGAAATATACCGACATTTCCGTTTAGAGCTTATATTTACGCCCTCTTTCTTTTCTGTACCGGGAGGGAGACACGGCTTTGTAGGTTTTAAAAATTCTGGAAAAGTAGAGGGGATCCTCCATACCGGCCCTCTGGGCAATTTCTCTAATGGACAGCTCGGGAGCACTGCACAGCAGTTCCGCCGCATAATCGATTTTGAGAGTGAGCTGCAGGGGTTTGAAACTCTTCCCGGTCTTCAGTTTCAGAGCCTGATTAATAGTGGAGGCAGACCTGTGAAATATCTCTTCAAGGTCTTTCATGGTAAGAGACAGTCCCCTGTTCCGGTGCATGTACTCAAAGATCTTGTCTCCCAGAAGGGATTTGCGGAGGGAAAGATAGTGATGCTCCAGAATATAGTCTGTTGTGATCTTGAGGATTTCAATGATACTTTCAAGCTTCTCCCCATTGTACTCCGGGAGCTTTTTATGGGCCCGGATCAGACTTTCCCGGACAGGAGAAGGAGCTTTGAACAGAATATCATGAGGCAGATCCTCTCCTGTTCTGAATTGCCCTATCAGAAAAAAACCGATGCATTCCTTCTCAATAAACAGGGGAAAAACAGCTTCTCTCAATCCGGCATGGCAGTGATAGTGAACAACCGACTGATCCTCCATGGCCCGGCGGCAGTAGGTCCTGTCATTCCGGACACAGGAATCATACAGATTCAGGTCATTCTGAATTATTCTGCAGAAATCGCAGGGAAGCAGTTTGTCCAGAGGGGCTATTTCACGGTAGGAAAGATCCAGCAGAGACATCCTCAGCCCCATTACCCTGGTAATATGTTTGAGAATATCTACCATTTCATCTGAATACACAACATCTGAAGGGCTGAACATGGAGATATAATCATCCATTTTTACGGATTTGTCCATATATTCAGCGGATTTCACTATTTCACTCCTCTGATGGAAAGGTCTAGTATTCCTTTTCTAAGGAGAAGCAGGAATATGCGGAAAACTCTCGTCATTATGGCTGCCGGTCTCGGATCCCGCTATGGAGGATTGAAGCAGCTTGACGCCGTCGGGCCCGGAGGGGAAACAATCCTTGAATACTCTGTGTATGATGCGGTTCAGGCAGGTTTTACCAATGTGGTCCTGATCATCAGAAGGGATATTGAAAAAGATTTTATCCTCAGATTCGGCAGCAGGTTTGCCAGTCTTGTCAATGTGTCCTATGTATTTCAGGATATCAGGGATCTTCCGGATGGACTCAGAGGTCCTGAAGAAAGAACAAAACCCTGGGGGACAGGCCAGGCTCTCCTGGCAGCCCGGCAAGAAGTAAAGACCCCCTTTACGATAATCAATGCGGATGATCTTTACGGAAGGGAGGCCTTCGTTGCGGCCTCAGCCTATCTGGAAAAGATCTCATCCCGGGAACTGAAGGCGGCCATGATAGGGTACAAACTTAAAAACACCCTTTCCGAATACGGATCCGTTGCCAGAGGTATCTGTAAAACCGACGGCAATAACAGCCTTACCGATATCGAAGAGGTTCTGGGAATTGAAAAAGCCGGAGAGAACCGGATTATCTCACAGGCCTCTTTTCCCCTGGAGGCGGAGAATACAGTATCAATGAATATGTGGCTCTTCACCCCTCCGGTTTTTGACTTTGCCCGGGAGGAATTCAAAAATTTTCTGAAACAGGAGCATGGGAATCTGACTTCGGAGTTTTATATACCGACCATTGTGAGACAGCTCATTCAGAATCGGAAAACCACAGTGGATGTGATCCCCACAGACAGCCGCTGGTACGGCGTGACCTATCAGGAGGATAAACCCTCAGTGCAGGAGCATATCCTGAAAAACATTGAGCAGGGAATCTATCCTGCCGATCTGTGGTCATCCAGATAGAGAGGAGGAAAAATGAATTCAACAGAAGAAAAATATAACCGCTTCAGTCTCTGCCGGGAGATGCTTGAAACCGCCGGCATCATAAGAAGCTTTTCTGCCGATGCGGCCGCCCCGTTTCAGGAGAAGACGGGATCATCAGAAAAAGTCCTGTTTACCGGCGAAGGAAGCAGCCGTATTTTCCCCGGCAGAAATGCCATCCATTTCAATATGAGGCATAAACAGGATTTCATCTACACTTCCGGTTCCTACGAAGCCATCCCCTATGATTTAAGCGATACGGCCGTCATCGGCCTGTCAAATTCAGGCAAAACCAAGGAACTGGCAGTCCTCTTTGATCACCTTTCTTCTCAGGAGAGAAACAGGTGCCGGGGCTTGTGCCTTGTCACATCGGCAGAGGACTCCCCCCTGATCCCGCTGTCCGATTCTCATATTATCCTGTCGGGAGGAAAGGAACAGGCTGTAGCTGCGACAAAGAGCGTAGTGGAACAGGCCCTTGTGCTCCAAGCTTTCACCGCGGCCAGACAGGGAATCCCATTGACCGGACTGGATCAGCTTGCCCAGGACATGGAAAAGGTTCTGACAATGTCTGTGGATCCGGAGATCCCTCAGAGACTGGCAGGGGCCGGAAAGATCTATTTTGCCGGGCCCCATACGGGAGTGGCAGAAGAGCTGACTCTCAAAACAAACGAGATCGCCCGGAAGCCTTCATCCTACCTGGAGGGAACCTACCTTCTCCATGGGGTTGAAGAAGTTCTGACTCCGGAAGATGCGGTGGTTCTGATAGATCCCTTTCCCGGTGAATATGAAATGATTCAGAAGTGTATAGTTTCGGGAACCGGAGCCGGAGTCTTCGCCATTTCGGACAGAGAAACCCCTTTTCCGGGGATCCGGATTCCCGTCAATACGGAATTCCCGCACTATCTGCAGCTGGCTGCAGGATGGAATTTACTTGTAGAAACAGGGCTTGTTCTCAATATTGACCTGGACAGGCCTGTTAGAGCCAGAAAAATCGGAAACGCTTCATAAAGAAAGGAGCTCAGTTAAAACTATGCAGAATATCTGGTTAATTAACGGTACAGCCGTAACAGGATATATCAAGCAGGAGAAATGCTGCGTCTATATTGAAAACGGGCAGATAGGTGATGTGATCAGCCTCAAGCGGTTCGAACAGAAAAGGATCCCTTCTGACACCCTGGTGTTTGATCTTCAGGGTGCCTGGATCACTCCCGGATTCATCGATACCCATATCCATGGCGTCGGGGGTTACGGTACGGAAGATCAGTCCTCCGAGGCTATTCTGGAAATGTCAGGGATCCTGGCCCAGCAGGGTGTGAGTTCTTTCTGCCCCACCGTGTACTGCAACAGCCCCGACGCCATGCTCAATTCTATAGATGCGGTAGTCCAGGCCCGTGGTAATGAGAAGGGGGCAGAAATACTGGGCATACACCTGGAGGGTCCATTTATTTCCCCCCATCGGATCGGCGCCCAGAATGCAGAGGGCGTGAGACCTGTTGATATGGAGCTTATGAAAAAGTTCCTTGACCGGGGAAAGGGCCTGATCACCAATATGACAGTGGCTCCAGAGCTTAAGAATATGCGGGAACTGGCACTGTTCTGCCTTAAGAACGGCATTGTCCTTCAGGCGGGGCATACCGATGCGGGTTATGAAAACATGGTTGAAGGCATGCAGGCAGGAATCCTGCACTCCACCCATTTCTTCAATGCCATGAGCCGGCTCCATCACCGGAACCCCGGAGCCGTCGGGGCCATTATGATTCATCCCGAAATGTCCTGCGAAATCATTGCAGACGGAATTCATGTTCATCCTGAACTGATCCGTCTGCTTCTGAGAGAGAAACCTGTAGGCAAAGTCGTTCTTGTGACAGATGCTCTGAAACCCACCTCCCAGAAAGAGGGCACTCTGCTGGCCAACGGTGAAGAGGTCAGGCAGGACGAAGGAGTTTTCAAGAAAACAGACGGCGTCCTGGCGGGAAGCTGCATTACCATGATCCAGAGCATCAAGAACCTGATTTCCTGGGAAGTCCCTGTGGAACATGCCGTTCAGATGGCCACCAGTAATCCTGCCCGGCTTCTGGGACTCTCCCGTAAGGGAACTCTGATCCCGGGGCACAGTGCTGATATAACCGTCTTTGACAAACAGTACAATGTGCTGCTGACTCTTGTAAAAGGAAACATCCGAAAAAACCTACTGGCCTAGCCCCCCCCTCCTTCTCCCCCGGCATCCCCGGCCGGGGGATATCAGATTTGTCCTATTTTTTTAAAATATCTCATATAGCCTGTTTTTTTTTCCCCGGCCATAATAAATAGAACAATCCAATGGAGGATAAAATGAAAAAATCCTATTTAATCACTTTAGCTCTTCTGGCAGTACTGACTTTTAATGTCAGTGCCAACGGACAGCAGAGTGAATCAGAAGACGGACCCATTACCCTGGAGTTCTGGACCCATGAAGACCCCAACCGTGACGCCATTGAAACCAGATATGTCGAAGAGTTTATGGCAACACATCCGAATGTAACCATCAACCGGGTTACCCACTCTTCCAAAAAGATATTCGAACTGGTTCTGACAGCGTTTGCAGCCAATGCCGGACCGGATATTTTCAACATGCAGATAGAGCAGGCCTATTCGTATATTTCCAACGGCCGGGTTGCCCCTGTCAATTATGAAGCGGCAGGTTATGCGGATGCGGCAGAGATGGTGGATCAGTACATGACAGGCTCTCTGGACTCGGTCACTGTGGATGATGAGATCTACGGAATTCCCCTTGAGCTGAACAACTGGGCCATTTACCTGAACAAGAGGGTTTTTGCCGATGCGGGTCTCAATGCCGAAACAGACTATCCCAAAACATGGGAGGAGATGGCAGACATTTCTGAAAAACTTGTTTTGAGAGAGGGCGAAATCATCACCAGAAGAGGATTTGACTTCCGGTACCCCTACTATTTGATCTCTGTGATCCCCATGGTAGAACAGCTGGGCGGTAAACTTGTCAGCGATGACGGAAAAACTGCCATTATCAATGAAGACGCCTGGATCAAAGTTCTGACCTACATGCAGGAATGGGGACCCAACGGCAGAAACCTCGGATCTCCCACCTACAAGAATGCCCGGAAGATTTTCAACATGGACAACAACGACATGGCCATGTGCCTCTCCGGCCTCTATCAGGAAGCCAGAATCCGAAGCGATAACAAAGAGTTCTATGATTCGGGAGAATGGATGATCATTCCCTTCCCTACCTTTGAAGATGCCGTCAATGATGTGGCCTCCAACTATTATGGTCAGTACTATATGGTTAACGCCCAGAATTCAGATAAAAAGATTGCCATGGCCTGGGAGTTCGTCTCCTTCATGATGAGCCATGATGAAGAGTACCTGAAAGAAGTGAACATCATTCCTCCCACCAAAAAACTGATGGAATCAGAGACCTTCAAGAATATGCCCTATTCAGATGTATTCGTAGACGACCTGGCCAGAGCCAATGTGGTATACACTGCTGAGAATGGTGCAAAAATGGAAGAACTTGTAAAAGAAGCCATTGAATCGGTTATGCTTTCCGGCATATCTCCTGTTCAGGCTCATGCTACCCTTAAAGCAAAGGCCCAGGAACTTCTCGACGAGTATTAAATCGAAATTTTTACATTGAAATTGAACTTTCAGCCGGCCCGGGGGCCGGCTGAATCAGGAGTTTATGTCTTATGAGAAAATCTTCTCCCAGAGGAAAAATTGAGAGAAAACTTTCCCGATGGGGGGTCATCTTTGTGATTCCCTCCATTGTATTTTTTTCTATTTTCAGTTTCTATCCTATCCTGACAGCCCTTTACACCAGTCTTTTCAAAAAAAACCTGCTGTCCCTGAAAAAACCCGATTTTATCGGCCTGGCAAATTACCAGTACCTGCTGACTTCATCTGACTTCTGGAATTCCGTCAAAGCCACATTCATTTTTACAATCGGGACTTTTCTCCCCCTGCTGATCCTGAGTCTGATGCTCGCAGCATTTATTATGAATATATCCAAAAAGGTGGGCCGGTTTTTCCAGATGGCCTACTACACTCCGGCTGTTATCTCATCAGTCGTGTCAGCCTCCATATGGCTGCTCATATTCGATCCCCGGGGTCTGGCAAATCAGTGGATGAATTTCATCATGGCAACACCCGGCATTGACCATCGCTGGCTGGCCAGCGCCGTTACAGTGCGCATATCCACCATGATTGTCTATTTCTGGAAGTACATAGGCTATTTTGTGATCATCTTTATTTCCGGACTGGCCAATATACCTCCCAGTCTGTACGAATCGGCCCATATTGACGGCGCCACTCGCTGGGATGCCTTCTGGGCAATTACCTTTCCCCTTCTCAGACCGACGGTGGTTCTGGTATCCATCATGAGTATGCTTCAGTGCCTGAAGACATTCTCCACCCAGTATCTGTTTACACAATCCGGCGCCCCTCAGGCACCGATCAATGTTATCACGCTGAATATCTACAATACAGGTATCAGGGATTTCCGAATCGGCAGAGCCAGTGCCATGAGTATTCTTCTTTTCCTGATTATGCTCTTTTTCACATGGCTTCAGTTTAAACTCTCGAAATCCGATGAAACCAGCTATTAATAGAGGTATATGTATGATTGAAAAAAACCATTTGAAAGAAAAAGCCTCTATGTTTATCCTGTATTTCCTTCTGATAATCATGGTGGTTTTTATTGCCGCCCCCCTTCTGTTTATGACAACAGCGTCGTTTATGCCTTCAAAGGAAATAGTAAAAATGCCCTACCGGTGGATACCCAATACAATCCACTGGCCTAACTTTGCCAAAGCCATTGCCGGGAACGACGGAAGATACCTGTTTCCCCGGGCTATATTCAATTCCCTGCTCATCGCCATCACAGTAACTGTATCCACTGTCATACTGGCCTGCCTGACAGGGTACGGTCTGGCAAAGTTTAAATTCCGAGGAAGGATCGTTGTATTCCTTATGATTATGGCTACCATGATGATTCCCTTCGAAGCGATTATGATACCCCTCTACCTTGTTACGACTAAACTGGGGCTTCAGAACAGTTACGGCGGCCTGATCATACCCTTTATGGTGAACGCCTTCGGTGTATTTATGATGAGGCAGTACCTGATTACTTTTCCGGATGAATTTCTGGAAGCGGCACGTATCGACGGAATGGGAGAATTCAGGATTTTCTGGTCTATCGTTTTCCCCAACAGCGGTCCGACCATAGCGACTCTTGCGATCCTGGCTTTCCGTTCCCAGTGGGACAACCTGCTGTGGCCCCTGCTAGTCATCCAGAGTGAAAAGATGAAAACCATTCCCCTGTATATTGTAAAGTTCACAGCGGAAAAGCACAGCGATGAGGGAGCCATGATGGCGGTAGCCCTGCTGGCAAGTATCCCCATGTTTGTGCTCTTTTTCACCCTGTCTGAATACTTTGTGGGCGGCTCGGCAGTCTACTCGTCCAGGAAGGGATAATGCTCTTTATTTTTGATATGGGAGGGGTCCTTCTCCATAATGTATTTGAAATGGAGACAATTCTCCGGGAGGAGGGAATAAGCTCCCCCCCCGGAGATATGTACAGAGACAATCTGATGTACGACTTCTCTGCCGGCCTGATCAGCGAAAACGAGTACTGGGCACAGTTCAACCGGCGCTATCATACAAAGGTATCCTCTCCCCGATGGGGCAGAACATTTCGCCCTGTCAGAGACAGTCAGATGGAGTCCTATATCAGAGAACTGGGAAAAGACCATAGAGTCGTCTGCGGAACCAATACATTCGACGCCCACTGGAAGGTCAGCATCGAACGGGGAGACTATGCCCTTTTCGACAGGGTCTACGCCTCTCATCTGATGGGCTGGGCAAAACCCGCCCCTGAATTCTGGAACATAATTCTGGAAGAGGAGCACCGCAGGCCTGAAGAAACTGTCTTCATCGATGATTTCTCAGAAAACATTCAGGCAGCCCGGTCCGTAGGTATAAACGCGGTCCATTACCGGGACCTTGAGACACTGAAAACAGAGGTTCTGGGGATTATCGATTCCCGTTCTGATACCTGCCGGGTGTAGTCCCTATGTGTTTTCTGAATATCGCACAGAAGTAGCTCATATCACGGAATCCCGTCATGTGAGCTATTTCATTTACACGGAGGCTCTGATCCTTCAACAGTTCCAGGGCGACTGTCAGCCTGTGATTTCTCAGATATTCCAGAAAGGTATAACCTGTTTTCTCCCTGAACAGCCGGGACATATAGCTTTCCGTAATCCCGATTGTCCGGCAAATCTCATTCAGAGAAATATCCTCCTGAAAGTGAGACTTTATATACCGGACTGCCTGATCAACATAGTGTTCCTGCTTATCCATGGCAGGAGGATTGATATACTCTTCAAAAGGTGAGGGATTAGATTTTTCTCTCTCCTCTTTCAGTTTATCCGTAATACCTTTCAGAACCGAATACAGTTCCTCATCGTCCACAGGCTTTACGATGTAGTCTGTAACGCCCAGTTTTATAGCCTCTCTTGCATAATCGAAGTCACTGTAGCCCGTCAGGAGGACGGCATGGGAACAGGGTGCCTTTTTAAGCATCTGCAGACCATTCTGTCCGGGCATTCGGATATCGGTTATCACGATATCCGGACAGAGGCGGCGAATCATCTCTTCCCCCTCGATCCCGTTTGATGCGGCACCGACAACACTGCAGGAGAAGTCTTCCCATGGTGTTGTATGGATCAACTCCTTCCGCATCGGTTCTTCATCTTCCACTATCAGAACATCAAACATGATAGTACTCCTTACGCAATTTCCCCAGATTTAAAACCACAACAGATAAGTTATTCTCCCGTTTATAGCTCAACCCCGAGTCTCCCTCAAAGTAGATCCGGATTCGCTGATTTACATTGTACAGTCCGATGGCGTTCCGGCTGTTCAGAGAGTGCTCCCAGACCTCTGGATCAATTCCCGGTCCGTTATCTGATACTTTGACAAGAAAAGGCTCTTTACAGATCTGAACCGAGATCCGTCGGGGACCCATCAGTTGATCCGTACCGTGAATGACGGCATTTTCTACAATAGGCTGAATGAGAAGATGGGGTATCAGCAATGTCCGGCATGCCGGATCCATTTGGATCTCCCAGCTGAAGTTGCTCCCGTAACGTATTTTCTGAATCTGCAGATACCCTTCCACAAGAGCAAGGCTCTCTTCTATGGTGACAAGTTCCCTCTGCCCATCCATGGCATTCCGGAGAAGCTTTCCCAGCTGTGTGATAATCACAGCGATATCCTTTACGCCGTGAAGCTTGGCAAGAGATTTCACTGTATTCAGAGTGTTGTTGAGAAAATGAGGATTGATCTGAGCCTGCAGAGCCTGTCTTTCGGCTTCACGGATAGCCTTTTCTTTTTCTATCCGCGCCTGTACCAGAGTCTGCATCTGAGACACCATATCATTGAAGCCGTTGATAAGAATATCGAATTCATCACCGTTCTTTTCTTCAAGAGAGACAGACAGATCACCGGATTCCACCTTTTTCATGCCCTCTACCAGAGTGTTCACAGGACGGGTTATCATCCTGGCCAGACTGAAAGAGAAAAGGGAAGAGATAAACAGTCCCGCCAGGGAGACCAGGAAGATTAGTCGGATAAGGGGCAGGAAATTGCCGGCCGCTGTACTCAGTTTCAGTGTCCCCACGAGCATCAGATCGGCGGGATAGAGAGTTTCAAAAACTACTAGAGTATCATTGCTCTTAAAAGAACCGTTCATTCCCGGCTGCACCCGCCAGTCAATTCCTGAAAAATTTCCCGCCTCATTTTCTCTGAACAGATTCACGTACTTATGGGTGGTATGATCGATAAGATAGAGATCGGAAAAGAAATCCGAATTGATCTTTTCTGTCAGCTCCAGAATCTGCTGTACATTCACATCAATGATAATCAGCCCTTCCCGATCAGTATCCTTCTCTAACTTGGTAATAACAGAGAAAGCCACCCTTTCCCCTTTGGGATTCAGAAATCCATCCACCACGGTAATGGAAGTGCTGTCTTCTTTCAGTTTCTTATAGGTGGAGAGAGACTCATTGACTGAACCGGGATTGTAAATATCCGGAAGGATATGGGTGGAAAACTTCCTCACGCCCTCTGTCTCAACAAGATGAATCGACAAGGTTTCCAGATTGCCGGCAATCTCTCTGTATAATGCCTGATACATAGGAGAAAGGACGGTTTTTTCAGGATAAACAGGATCAAAAAGTGCCGTTTCAAAGAGGGGATTTTTCACAAGCCTGTTCCCCAGTTCCCTGTATTCCTGGAGCGACAGATTCAGACGCGAAACAAGGAGTTCCATTCTTCCCGATGACTGATGGGTCAGGCTGTCTTCTATCATTTTATTGGAAAACAGAATGGAAATTCCTCCCAGCAGAAGGACCTGTATCAATCCGCTGAGCAGCAGTGCCAGAAAGATTCTGGTCATAAATTTTTCCGGCAGAAAGCTCCTGATCATCCGTAAGCGTCAAATAAACCGCATCTAAAAATCTCCAAGTCATCCCGGTACAATCTCCATCAGGAGAATTACTATGAAACAATACACAATGGATCAGCGCTACGCTCTTTTGGCAGAGTGGAAACAGTCCGGAAAATCTGTAAGTCAGTTCTGCCGGGATAAAAAACTGAAAACAACGACTTTCCACGGATGGCAAAAGCGGTATGACCGTAAAACTCCATCCTTGGTTGAAGTTCCTGTTAAATTGCCCAAGGAAACAGTCAAAGGCTCATCCATTGAGTTACAATGGAATGCCTACCGGATAAAACTGGATCGGAACTTTGATACAATCACATTGAAAAAACTGCTTCAGACCCTGGTACAGTGCAATGATTAAGGATTTCTCTCAAATCAAGATATTTATCCGACCCGGTGTTACCGATATGCGGAAAGCTATTAATGGTTTGGCGGTAGAAGTTCAGGATGAAATGTCTCTTGATCCTTTTTGCGGCTCTCTTTTTATGTTCTGTAATAAACAGAGACGGATTCTGAAAGCCCTTTACTGGGATCAGACAGGCTTCTGCCTCTGGCAGAAGCGTCTGGAGAAGCACCGCTTCCCCTGGCCAGATACGGAAGAAGCTGCTAAAGCCATCAGCTTTGAAGAACTCTCTATGCTTCTGAAGGGTATAGACTTCTGGAAAGCCCACGAAACATTGAAATATTCAGAAATTGCCTGAAAGGAATTTACTCAAATTCCAGTCTTTGTTAAAATTCTCTTATGGATATTTCCTCTCTTCCGTTGGAAGCACAAAAAGAATTTTTATCTCTGAAAAAGCAACTTGCTGAATCAGAAGCCCAGAATCAGAACTGGGAAAAGAAATATCAGCTTCTTGAAGAGAAGTTGGCCTTGGCATTGCATCGTCAATTCGGTCGAAGAGCAGAAAATATCCCTGATCAGATTGAATTATTTGATTCTGATGAACCACAGACTCCTGAGGAAGACTGTTCGGAAGAACAGCAAATAGATTCTTACAAGCGTAAGAAAACAGGCAGAAAGCCTCTGGATGAGAACCTTCCCCGCAAAGAACGGATTATTGATATTCCTGAAGATGAAAAAAACTGTGCCTGCGGAACAGAACTGAAAAAAATCGGAGAAGAAATCTCTGAGAAACTGCATGTGATCCCTCCCCGTATCTGGGTAGAACGGATTGTCCGGTTAAAATATGCCTGTGGTAATTGCGAAGGAACCGCCGATGAAGATGTTCCTGCTGTAAAGATTGCCCCTCCGGAGCCTACCATTATCCCCAAAGGGATTGTCACTCCCGGTCTGTTGGCATTTCTGATGGTAAACAAGTACGTGGACCATCTTCCTTTTTACCGACAGGAAAAGCGGTTTGAGCGTATGGGAGCCCGAATCAGCCGTCAGAATATGAGTAATTGGCAGAAAAAGGCTTATGAAGCTCTTCTCCCTCTCTTTGAACTGCTGAAAACCCACATAAAATCCGGTCCGGTGATCCAAATGGATGGAACAACCGTACAGGTTCTGAATGAACCAGGTCGGGATAACAAACAGAAATCCTATATGTGGCTGTCCAGAGGCGGTCCTCCGGGACAACAAGCTGTTTATTATGAGTACCATCCAACACGGGCATCGGAATATGCAAAGAATTTTCTCACTAGTTTTAAAGGGTATCTGCAAACCGATGGATATCAAGGATACAAAACCGCGGTAGAAGGCAATCCCGATATACATCTGGTAGGCTGCTTTGCACATGCCAGAAGGAAGTTCTTTGAGGCTGATAAAGCCAGTAAAAAATCTAAAAGTGCTCTGGAAGGAATCAAGCATATCAAGAAGCTCTATGCCTTGGAAAATGATCTAAGGAGTAAGAAATTATCTCCTGAAGAGTTCCAGGAACAACGGAAAAGCAAGGCCGAACCCATTCTTGAAAAATTTAAACAATGGTTGGATAAAAGGGCTGAAAATGTTTTACCTGAAAGTGCTTTAGGTAAGGCTGTTCATTATGCATTGAATCAATGGGATTATTTGATCCGATATCTGGAAAGTCCTTATCTGACTCCGGATAATAATGGCAGTGAAAATGCTATTCGTCCTTTTGTTCTGGGGAGGAAAAACTGGCTATTTTCCGGGAATCCCAAAGGGGCAGACAGTTCCTGCGGGATGTATTCTCTGATTGAGACTGCAAAACAAAATAATTTGAATCCCTTTGATTATCTGCATTATGTTTTCTCTAAAGCTCCGTTCATCAATAATGAACAAGAATGGGAAGAATTATTACCATGGAATTTAAAAGATAACATTACGGCTGATAAAGGGCCTGTGTTTATTTGACGCTTACAACTCTCCTCCCCAAAGAATAATCTTATAAAAGAAAAAACCCTCAGTCCTAAAACTGAGGGTTTAATAAACCAGCGACGACCTACTCTCCCACCGTAGCAGTACCATCGGCGCAGTTGAGCTTGACTTCCGTGTTCGGGATGGGAACGGGTATAACCTCAACGCTATAGCCACTGGATTGTGTGTAGAAGCACACTATATATAATCAACAGAATTAACTGCTAATTTCTATAAATAACACGATATAATTTATTTCTGCAATTTTTGAATTGCTGAATATGCTTCCGCTTCGCTCTCGCAATATATCTACAATTCAAAGCAGAATAAAAATTATATCTTAAAGGCTGGTCGTAAATCAGAGATTTACTGCTCGCCTCTGCAACCAAGGGATAAATAATAATATGGTCAAGCCGCACGGAAGATTAGTACTGGTCGGCTGAATATGTTTCCACACTTAGACCGCCAGCCTATCAAACTTGTATTCTTCAAGATTCCTTCAGGGCACTTAAAGTGCCAGGGATGTCTCATCTTGAGGAGGGCTTCCCACTTAGATGCTTTCAGCGGTTATCCCTTCCGAACTTAGCTACTCAGCACTTACCGTTGGCACGATAACTGATACACCAGAGGTTCGTCCGTTTCGGTCCTCTCGTACTAAAAACAGATCCTCTCAAACATCCAACGCCTGTGGCAGATAGGGACCGAACTGTCTCGCGACGTTCTGAACCCAGCTCGCGTACCGCTTTAAATGGCGAACAGCCATACCCTTGGGACCTGCTCCAGCCCCAGGATGCGATGAGCCGACATCGAGGTGCCAAACTTTGCCGTCGATATGAACTCTTGGGCAAAATCAGCCTGTTATCCCCGGAGTACCTTTTGTCCGTTAAGTGACGACCCTTCCACTCGGTATCGCCAGATCACTATGACCTACTTTCGTACCTGCTCGACTTGTAAGTCTCGCAGTCAAGCTACCTTATGCCATTGCGCTTACAGTATGATTTCCAACCATACCAAGGTAACCTTCGCGCGCCTCCGTTACTCTTTAGGAGGCGACCGCCCCAGTCAAACTGCCCACCTGACATTGTCCATTACCCGGATAACGGGCAACGTTAGAAATATAACTGATAAAGGGTGGTATTTCACCAACGACTCAACACAGCCTGACGACCATGTTTCTACGTCTCCCACCTATCCTACACATCATCAGCCATAGTTCAATATCAGGATACAGTAAAGGTTCACGGGGTCTTTCCGTCTAACCACAGGTAATCGGCATCTTCACCGATACTTCAATTTCACCGGGTCTCACGTTGAGACAGTAAGAAAGTCGTTACACCATTCGTGCGGGTCGGAACTTACCCGACAAGGAATTTCGCTACCTTAGGACCGTTATAGTTACGGCCGCCGTTTACCGGGGCTTCAATTCACTGCTTCACTAAAAGCTAACAGCTCCTCTTAACCTTCCGGCACCGGGCAGGTGTCAGACACTATACTTCCCTTTGCAGGTTCGCAGTGTCCTGTGTTTTTGGTAAACAGTCGCTCTCTTCTGGACTCTGCAACTTCGCCATCACGCGTTAAGCCATACTTCTCCCTAAGTTACGTATGCATTTTGCCGAGTTCCTTAACGTGAGTTCTCCCGTACGCCTTAGAATTCTCATCCCATCTACCTGTGTCGGTTTGCGGTACGGTACCCAATAACCTAGCCTTAGAGATTATTTCTCGACTCGATGAATCACTACTCTTCGCTCACCCGTAGGATCGCTACCCTTAACATCTCTCCTCTCCGTGCGGATTTGCCTACACAGATCAACGGATTAATGCTTGGACCAGGACAACCAACGCCTGGCAGCAGATCTCCTTAAGTGTCATCCCATCGAAATTATTGGATGTACTGGAATATTAACCAGTTTCCCATCGGATACGCATTTCTGCCTCTCCTTAGGGGCCGACTAACCCTGGGAAGATTACCTTTACCCAGGAAACCTTAGATTTTCGGCGGGGAGGGATCTCACCTCCCTTTTCGTTACTCATGCCTGCATTCTCTCTTCTGATATCTCCAGCATCCCTTACAAGACACCTTCATCGACATACAGAATGCTCCTCTACCTACAGCGGAGTAATCTCCGCCATACCGTAGCTTCGGTACTATGCTTAGCCCCGTTACATTGTCGGCGCACAACTACTCGACCAGTGAGCTATTACGCACTCTTTAAAGGAGTGGCTGCTTCTAAGCCAACCTCCTGGCTGTCTGTGCAATCGTACTTCCTTTTCCACTTAGCATAGTTTAGGGACCTTAGCTGACGGTCTGGGCTCTTTCCCTTTCGACCACGAATCTTATCACCCGTAGTCTCACTGCCATACTATAGAATAACGGCATTCGGAGTTTGACTAAGTTTGGTACCCTGTGACAGGCCCTAGCCTAATCAGTGCTCTACCTCCGCTATTAAACATATGACGCTGACCCTAAAGCCATTTCGAGGAGAACCAGCTATCTCCGGGTTTGATTAGCCTTTCACTCCTACTCACGGTTCATCACTGCCTTTTTTAACAGACTAGTGTTCGGTCCTCCACTCAGTGTTACCCAAGCTTCAACCTGACCATAAGTAGATCACCCGGCTTCGGGTCTAATGCAGCAAACTCAAGCGCCCTATTCAGACTCGGTTTCCCTCCGGCTCCGGCACTTCTATGCCTTAACCTCGCTTACTACATTAACTCGCAGGCTCATTCTACAAAAGGCACGCCATCACCTCTCAAGGAGGCTTTGACCGCTTGTAGGTCCACGGTTTCAGGTTCTATTTCACTCCCCTCCCGGGGTGCTTTTCACCTTTCCCTCACGGTACTATTCGCTATCGGTAGCTATCTCGTATTTAGCCTTGGAGGGTGGGCCCCCCAGATTCAGACAGGGTTACTCGTGTCCCGCCTTACTCAGGTACGTGCCAGCTCACTAAAGTTTTCGCATACAGGACTTTCACCTTCTCCGGTCGGCCTTCCCAGTACCGTTCCGCTAACTCTTGTGAATGCATTTTACACGCCCTACAACCCCATACCCACCGAAATGAGTATGGTTTGGGCTAATCCCCGTTCGCTCGCCGCTACTAAGGGAATCTCAATTGATTTCTTTTCCTTCAGGTACTTAGATGGTTCAGTTCCCTGAGTCTCGCTCCATACAGCTATGTATTCACTGCACAGTGACCGTCATAAAAACGGCCGGGTTACCCCATTCGGGAACCCCGGGGTCGCAGGATGTTTGCTCCTAACCCAGGATTTTCGCAGCTTACCACGCCCTTCGTCGCCGGATAGCTCCAAGGCATCCACCATGGACCCTTAGTCGCTTGACCATATTATTATTTATCCCTTCGCTATTACCTATTTAAAAGCATTCCATCCAGTCAAACCGGATAAAACGACCGTCCAAAGACGGATTTTATATAAAAAGAGTCGGATTCCTCACCGGCATAAATACCTGCAGGATGATCCATAGGGAAATTTGAAGTAGTTGACGAAAGCCAAGCCATATATGATCAGTAGTGCACCGATTGCTCAGTGACTCACTGCCTTTAAGTGTACAAACTCAAGGTCTTTATACCTTTCACGCTGAAAGGAGGTGATCCAGCCGCACCTTCCGGTACGGCTACCTTGTTACGACTTCACCCCCCTTACCGAGCATACCTTCGGCACCGGCCTCCTAAAAGGTTAGCCTGGCGACTTCGGGTACCCCCAACTCGGGTGGTGTGACGGGCGGTGTGTACAAGGCCCGGGAACGTATTCACCGCGCCATGCTGATGCGCGATTACTAGCGATTCCACCTTCATGGAGTCGAGTTTCAGACTCCAATCCGAACTGAGACCGGCTTTAAGCGTTTCGCTCCACATTGCTGCTTCGCATCACTCTGTACCGGCCATTGTAGCACGTGTGTAGCCCAGGACATAAGGGCCATGCTGATTTGACGTCATCCCCACCTTCCTCCGGTTTGTCACCGGCAGTCTTGCATGAGTCCCCAACTTAATGGTGGTAACATACAACAGGGGTTGCGCTCGTTGCGGGACTTAACCCAACACCTCACGGCACGAGCTGACGACAACCATGCAGCACCTGTATACAAGTCTCCGAAGAGAAAATCCTATCTCTAGAATCGTCCTGTATATGTCAAGCCCTGGTAAGGTTCCTCGCGTATCATCGAATTAAACCACATGCTCCACCGCTTGTGCGGGCCCCCGTCAATTCCTTTGAGTTTCACCGTTGCCGGCATACTCCCCAGGCGGTACACTTAACGCGTTAGCTACGGCACCTAGGGTCATAACCCCAGACACCAAGTGTACATCGTTTACGGCGTAGACTACCAGGGTATCTAATCCTGTTCGCTACCTACGCTTTCGCACCTCAGCGTCAATCCAGAGCCAGTGTGTCGCCTTCGCCTCTGGTGTTCTTCCTTATATCAACAGATTTCACCCCTACACAAGGAATTCCACACACCCCTCTCGGATTCAAGTTAACCAGTTTCCAACGCAACATCGCAGTTGAGCTGCGTGCTTTCACATCAGACTTAGTTAACCGCCTACATGCCCTTTACGCCCAATAATTCCGAACAACGCTCGCTCCTTACGTGTTACCGCGGCTGCTGGCACGTAATTGGCCGGAGCTTATTCATACGCTAACGTCATCCCATGCCCATTTCCTGACACGGTTATTCCTCACGTATAAAAGTGCTTTACAATCTCTCGACATTCTTCGCACACGCGGCGTCGCTCCGTCAGACTTGCGTCCATTGCGGAAGATTCTTAGCTGCTGCCTCCCGTAGGAGTCTGGGCCGTGTCTCAGTCCCAATGTGGCCGGTCACCCTCTCAGGCCGGCTAATGATCGTCGCCTTGGTAGGCCATTACCCTACCAACAAGCTAATCATACGCAGGCTCATCCTTAAGCGAAGCAAACGCTCCTTTCCTATACCAGCAAAATGGTACAGCTCATTCGGTATTACCCCATGTTTCCATGGGCTATCCCCAACTTAAGGGTAGATCACCTACGCGTTACTCACCCGTTCGCCACTCTCAAGAGGTGCAAGCACCTCTCTACCGTTCGACTTGCATGCTTAAAACGCGCCGCCAGCGTTCGTTCTGAGCCAGGATCAAACTCTCCATGATATAATTTATCCACCGAAGTGGATAAGTTCGTATCAAAGCTTCAAAACAGATACTGTCGAATGTAATCATCCTGATCCGCTTCAAAGTGAGTCAGATTCCCTTTATCTCTAAAAGAAAACTAACGATATTCCGTACCACAGGCACTAGTGCCGAGGAACGGAATCTTAATGGTCACGGCTTCAGATAAACCTTAACCGAACCATAGTGGGCGGACCGTCAATCTAAAAAGATCAGCGATCCGAACATACTACCAATCATTGCGATCCCCGGCACAAGTGCCTGTGATTCGCAATGGACTTGACTTTCGTCAAATACTTCAATTTCCCTTCTCTATTTACTCTTTCAAAGAACCATTAGCAACTTCCGTGCCAATGTGATACAAGTTATAGCAGTTACTACTATTTCTTGTCAACCGCTTTTCAAAAAAAATATTTTAAATCTTTTCAAGGCAGTTATTTATCATTTCCATTTGCGCATCAATTTCTTGAGGCGCGAGGATGATCATATTGAATATGACTTCCTTTGTAAACCCTTTTCAGGATTTTTTTCGCAATATTACAGAAACAGTCCATTCTGCCTGAACAAACCGGTTTTCCCGGTTATTTTACAGACGGGCTTTCTGAGTAACAGCATCGGGATCCTGATATAGCAAATAACATGAAACACATCAAAAGCCGTATCAAATCTAATGCGAATTATTCTGATATTCTGATTTTTCTTAAAGACGCCCCCTGTCCGAAGACAGGGGGCGATTGAACTGGCGACGACCTACTCTCCCACCGTAGCAGTACCATCGGCGCAGTTGAGCTTGACTTCCGTGTTCGGGATGGGAACGGGTATAACCTCAACGCAATAGCCACCAGATTGTGTGCAGAAGCACACTATATATAATCAACAGCGTTAACTGCTAATTTCTATAAATAACACGATATAATTTATTTCTGCAATTCAAAGCAGAATAAAAATTATATCTCAAAGGCTGGTCGTAAATCAGAGATTTACTGCTCGCCTCTGCAACCAAGGGATAAATAATAATATGGTCAAGCCGCACGGAAGATTAGTACTGGTCGGCTGAATATGTTTCCACACTTAGACCGCCAGCCTATCAAACTTATATTCTTCAAGATTCCTTCAGGGCACTTAAAGTGCCAGGGATGTCTCATCTTGAGGAGGGCTTCCCACTTAGATGCTTTCAGCGGTTATCCCTTCCGAACTTAGCTACTCAGCACTTACCGTTGGCACGATAACTGATACACCAGAGGTTCGTCCGTTTCGGTCCTCTCGTACTAAAAACAGATCCTCTCAAACATCCAACGCCTGTGGCAGATAGGGACCGAACTGTCTCGCGACGTTCTGAACCCAGCTCGCGTACCGCTTTAAATGGCGAACAGCCATACCCTTGGGACCTGCTCCAGCCCCAGGATGCGATGAGCCGACATCGAGGTGCCAAACTTTGCCGTCGATATGAACTCTTGGGCAAAATCAGCCTGTTATCCCCGGAGTACCTTTTGTCCGTTAAGTGACGACCCTTCCACTCGGTATCGCCAGATCACTATGACCTACTTTCGTACCTGCTCGACTTGTAAGTCTCGCAGTCAAGCTACCTTATGCCATTGCGCTTACAGTATGATTTCCAACCATACCAAGGTAACCTTCGCGCGCCTCCGTTACTCTTTAGGAGGCGACCGCCCCAGTCAAACTGCCCACCTGACATTGTCCATTACCCGGATAACGGGCAACGTTAGAAATATAACTGATAAAGGGTGGTATTTCACCAACGACTCAACACAGCCTGACGACCATGTTTCTACGTCTCCCACCTATCCTACACATCATCAGCCATAGTTCAATATCAGGATACAGTAAAGGTTCACGGGGTCTTTCCGTCTAACCACAGGTAATCGGCATCTTCACCGATACTTCAATTTCACCGGGTCTCACGTTGAGACAGTAAGAAAGTCGTTACACCATTCGTGCGGGTCGGAACTTACCCGACAAGGAATTTCGCTACCTTAGGACCGTTATAGTTACGGCCGCCGTTTACCGGGGCTTCAATTCACTGCTTCACTAAAAGCTAACAGCTCCTCTTAACCTTCCGGCACCGGGCAGGTGTCAGACACTATACTTCCCTTTGCAGGTTCGCAGTGTCCTGTGTTTTTGGTAAACAGTCGCTCTCTTCTGGACTCTGCAACTTCGCCATCACGCGTTAAGCCATACTTCTCCCTAAGTTACGTATGCATTTTGCCGAGTTCCTTAACGTGAGTTCTCCCGTACGCCTTAGAATTCTCATCCCATCTACCTGTGTCGGTTTGCGGTACGGTACCCAATAACCTAGCCTTAGAGATTATTTCTCGACTCGATGAATCACTACTCTTCGCTCACCCGTAGGATCGCTACCCTTAACATCTCTCCTCTCCGTGCGGATTTGCCTACACAGATCAACGGATTAATGCTTGGACCAGGACAACCAACGCCTGGCAGCAGATCTCCTTAAGTGTCATCCCATCGAAATTATTGGATGTACTGGAATATTAACCAGTTTCCCATCGGATACGCATTTCTGCCTCTCCTTAGGGGCCGACTAACCCTGGGAAGATTACCTTTACCCAGGAAACCTTAGATTTTCGGCGGGGAGGGATCTCACCTCCCTTTTCGTTACTCATGCCTGCATTCTCTCTTCTGATATCTCCAGCATCCCTTACAAGACACCTTCATCGACATACAGAATGCTCCTCTACCTACAGCGGAGTAATCTCCGCCATACCGTAGCTTCGGTACTATGCTTAGCCCCGTTACATTGTCGGCGCACAACTACTCGACCAGTGAGCTATTACGCACTCTTTAAAGGAGTGGCTGCTTCTAAGCCAACCTCCTGGCTGTCTGTGCAATCGTACTTCCTTTTCCACTTAGCATAGTTTAGGGACCTTAGCTGACGGTCTGGGCTCTTTCCCTTTCGACCACGAATCTTATCACCCGTAGTCTCACTGCCATACTATAGAATAACGGCATTCGGAGTTTGACTAAGTTTGGTACCCTGTGACAGGCCCTAGCCTAATCAGTGCTCTACCTCCGCTATTAAACATATGACGCTGACCCTAAAGCCATTTCGAGGAGAACCAGCTATCTCCGGGTTTGATTAGCCTTTCACTCCTACTCACGGTTCATCACTGCCTTTTTTAACAGACTAGTGTTCGGTCCTCCACTCAGTGTTACCCAAGCTTCAACCTGACCATAAGTAGATCACCCGGCTTCGGGTCTAATGCAGCAAACTCAAGCGCCCTATTCAGACTCGGTTTCCCTCCGGCTCCGGCACTTCTATGCCTTAACCTTGCTTACTACATTAACTCGCAGGCTCATTCTACAAAAGGCACGCCATCACCTCTCAAGGAGGCTTTGACCGCTTGTAGGTCCACGGTTTCAGGTTCTATTTCACTCCCCTCCCGGGGTGCTTTTCACCTTTCCCTCACGGTACTATTCGCTATCGGTAGCTATCTCGTATTTAGCCTTGGAGGGTGGGCCCCCCCAGATTCAGACAGGGTTACTCGTGTCCCGCCTTACTCAGGTACGTGCCAGCTCACTAAAGTTTTCGCATACAGGACTTTCACCTTCTCCGGTCGGCCTTCCCAGTACCGTTCCGCTAACTCTTGTGAATGCATTTTACACGCCCTACAACCCCATACCCACCGAAATGAGTATGGTTTGGGCTAATCCCCGTTCGCTCGCCGCTACTAAGGGAATCTCAATTGATTTC